>NZ_JBIYDC010000002.1:0-4800000 GCF_044908355.1 Bradyrhizobium sp. USDA 336
TCTGCAAGGAGCACGATATTCTGTTCGTGGCCGATGAGGTCATCACCGGCTTTGGCCGTGTCGGTCCGCTCTTTGCCTGCGAGGAAGATGATGTCGTGCCGGATCTCATGACCACGGCAAAGGGGCTGACCTCGGGGTACGTGCCGATGGGGGCCGTTCTCATGTCCGACGGCGTCTACAACACGATTGCCGACGGCGCCGGCAAGGCGGCCGTCGGCCACGGCTACACCTATTCCGCGCATCCCGTCAGCGCAGCCGTTGGGCTCGCGTGCCTTGATCTCTATGAAAACGGCCTGTTGGAAAACGGCCGGAAGGCCGGGCACCGCCTGATGGAAGGTCTTCGCGCGCTTGCCGATCATCCGCTCGTCGGCGATGTCAGGGGTCGCGGTATGCTGGCTGCTATCGAGCTCGTGACTGACAAGGAACTCAAGACGCCTCTGCCGGCGGAAGCCGACGCGGCGCGTCGCATCTTCGACCGCGCATGGGACAATGGTCTCGTGATCCGCGCCTTCGCGCAAGGCGTGCTGGGCTATGCGCCGCCGCTGTGCTGCACGGATGGGGACATCGATGGCATTATTGAGCGGACAAAGACTACACTCGACCAAACGCTCGAAGACAAGGACGTCCGTGCGGCGATGAAGGGATGATCGCTGCGCTGCCGGTCGGCGCCATTGTTCTTAGCCATTGAAGATGCTTTCGAGCGGAAGATGGGATTTCACGATCGGGGACTTCAGCACGACGAAGCTGAAATACTTGTCGATACCGATATCCATCTCGACCAGGCGTTCCATGACCGCCTGGTATTCGCTGATCCCCGCCGTGATGAACTTGACGAGATAGTCGTATCCGCCCGAAACGAGATGGCACTCGACGACGGAATCGATCTTTTCAATCGTCGTGAGAAAGCGCGCGAAATCGATCTGCCGGTGATTTTTCAAGGTGATTTCAGCGAAGACCGTCAGAGTTTGTCCGAGCTTGGCAACATCGATCTGGGCGGAATAGCCGGTGATGAAGCCCTCCGTCTGGAGCCTCTTGACGCGCATCAGGCACGGGCTCGGCGAAAGATTTATCAGCTCTGCGAGCTCGACGTTGGAAATGCGCCCGTTCTTCTGCAGTTCGCATAAAATCCTGATGTCGATCTTATCGAGCTTCATAGCAATGCCATCAGATGAGGCCGACAACGGCGTCGGGGCTTTGAGTTTTCAGCGTCATATGCATCTTCATAGCATCAACCAGCAGCTTTTCCCAACGAGGCGGAAACTGCAATTCAGAACTCGCTGACCTTGCCCCAGGCGCTCATTCTCAGCCGTTCCGGCCTGTAGGGACGCGGGTCGACGATCGGTGCCCGACCGGTGATGATGTCGGCGATCATGTGCCCGGTGCCGGGCCCGATCCCGAAGCCGTGGCCACTGAACCCCGCCGCGAGGATGAAGCCTGGAATGGATTCAACTTCGCCGATTGCCGGAATGCCGTCCGGTGTGCTGTCGATGTAGCCGGCCCAGACGCTTGAGATCGCGAGTTGCCGCAGCTCGGGGACC
Source organism: Bradyrhizobium sp. USDA 336 (assembly GCF_044908355.1). Lineage (NCBI taxonomy): Bacteria > Pseudomonadati > Pseudomonadota > Alphaproteobacteria > Hyphomicrobiales > Nitrobacteraceae > Bradyrhizobium > Bradyrhizobium sp. USDA 336. The sequence goes on from NZ_JBIYDC010000002.1 coordinate 1,539, forward strand.
AGCTCGCACGCGCGTCGATGCGTCAGCCGAATCTGCCTCATGTCGGGGCGGGGATTGAGCGTTCGGTTCAGCTCCATCGGGGTCACTTCATCGAGCCTCCATTTCGCCAGGGATTCGTGGCCTTGCCGCATGCCCTCGAAGGCCCCGGGGCTGAGGCTTCGCCAGCGGCGGGCGAACATGGGGAGGAATTCGCGGCCGAACCTGACCTGCTGCGGCGTCGGATCGACTCGCGCGCGCCCGCTGATGGCGAGCGTGTATCCGCCGTTGCCGCGCCGTGTGAGCGACAGCTGCGCAGTGTGCAGAGCATCAGGCAGGCCGGCTGCACCAGGAGCCACGGCGAGAATGGATTGGCGCACCGATGCCTGAGGGAAACGAATTCCAAGCTGGTTGCAGAACGAAGAAGCCCACGCGCCTCCCGCCATCACCACCGTTTTCGTCCGGATCGTGCCGGCCTCGGTCACCACCCCGCTGACCCGACCGGCGCTGAGCTCGATGCCGCGCGCGGCGCAGAGCTGGTGCACGGTACCGCCTGCCGCCATGATCGCACGCGCGGCGATGGGGACGGCTTTTGAAGTGTCCGCCGTCCCGTCTGTCGGTGAGAAGACGCCGCCCTTCCACTTACGACCCGTCGCCTTGCCCCGACCGCTCGCCTCTTCCGAGCTCAACATATGCGTCGTGACGCCAACGGTCCTGGCGAAGTCCCCCCACTTGGCCCAGCCCGCCAGCTCATTCTCGTCGTTCGACAAATACAACAGGCCGCAGCGGCGAAAGCCCGTGTCTTCACCCGTTTCCTGGGCAACTCGTTCCCAGAGATCGAGGCTCTTGGTCGCAAGCGGCAGCTCGCGTGCGTCGCGGTTCTGTTGGCGGCACCATCCCCAGTTGCGGCTGGACTGCTCGGCGGCGACGCGGCCCTTCTCGAGCAAGGCAACCTTGAGGCCGCGACGCGCGAGATAGTAGCTTGTGAACACGCCTACGACGCCGCCGCCGATGACGACGACGTCCGCTTCACGAGGAAGGGACGGACTGGATTCGATATGCAGGAGCGGCGCGCTCATCCGACAGGGATCTCCGGTGGTCGCCGTAGCGTAACCGAGGAATTGCGGCAGCCCCCGCGGACTTTCGTCGTGAGACCGAATATCCTGCGGTTTACTGCCTTTGACGCAGGCTAATATTGCGAAAATACCTTGCTTGCGTCGCAGCTTGCAGGCGGCGAGACTGATGCACGTGTTCCTGCGATCCGTCGCGCGCCTTCGTGGCAGGGGTCACGACAGGCCCGGCGGCGCAGATTGAAATGCCAAATCGGACTTCGTTTTCAGAAGTTCGTGCTGCCAGGATGCCGGCTTTCGGCGACTCCGCGGTGATTGAAATCGTCAAGATCGACAGAACCAACTGATCGATCGGCCAAGTCCATAGAGGCAACTTTCATGAGCCGTGTCCATGAACAGGCCTTCGCGGAAGCGATCAAGCCATGACGTGGATGCCGTCTGAGGTTCGCTTCGATCGAGTTGGCCGATCAGGTCGGCACTGCGCTCCGAGCAACAGCTCTTGCTTCTTGCGCGAAGAGACCTGAATCATGTCGCAGCCTCCAATGAAGGAATGGCAAGTTGAGCGGCGAATTATTGACCTGTCCAAGGAGCGTGGAGGCGCAAGGAGCCGAAGGCGCCGGCCGCACCAAGATGACGGCACTGGCTTGAAAGAGGAGGGTGCTCGCATGGTCTCTGGCATCCAGGTGGCAAGTCCCGCCGATGTCGCGCTGTCGGTGCGCGAGCTGACCGTGAGTCTGCCGAAAGGAATGGAGCGGGCCCACGCCGTCGAGAACATCTCCTTCGATCTGAAACGCGGACAGATTCTCTGTATCATCGGGGAATCCGGATCGGGCAAGTCGGTCACCGCCAACGCGATCATGGGCCTTCTGCCGAAGGTGATCCGGGTCTCCTCGGGTGCGATCCACCTGGACGGAATGAACATCGTAGGCCTCCCGCCCGACAAGCTCCGGAGCCTGCGTGGCCGCGTCGTTTCGATGATCTTCCAAGACCCTCTCTCGGCGCTCAATCCCCTGATGACCGTGGGTGCGCAGATCGAGGAGGTGATGGCTGCGCACGACGTCGGCACGCCGGCCTCGCGTCGCAGCCGGGCCATAGACTTGTTGATTGAAGTGGGTCTGCCTGATCCGCAGCTCATGTATCACCAATATCCCTTCCGGCTTTCGGGCGGGCAGCGGCAGCGGGTGATGATCGCCATGGCGCTGGCCCTCGAGCCCGCCATCCTGATCGCGGACGAGCCGACGACGGCTCTCGACGTCACGACCCAGGCGCAAATCCTCAAGCTGATCCGCGACATTCAGCGCCGCAAGGGGATGAGCGTCATGTTCATCACCCATGACTTCGGCGTCGTGGCCGAAATCGCCGACAGCGTTTTGGTCATGGAGAAGGGGCACATCGTCGAACAGGGCGGCGCTGTCCAGGTTCTGCAGTCGCCCAGTCATCCCTACACAAGGCGCCTCATCGCAGCAGTCCCGCACTTGACGGGCGAAGACCGTGCTCTTGTAGAAGCTCCGGCCAACGAGCCGATCCTCAAGGTCGAGGGGCTGGTGAAGACCTACCGCAGTGGCAGCGCGCTGTTCGGAAAACAGCGGATCGTGCCGGCGGTGAACCAAGTATCGTTCGATCTGGCGCCCGGACACACGTTGGGGGTCGTCGGCGAAAGCGGCTCGGGCAAGTCCTCGCTGGGCCGGCTGTTGATCAAGCTGCTCGACAGCGACGACGGCCGGATCCTGTTCGAAGGTCGCGACGTCGCCAAGCTCTCGGAGGCCGAACTCCGTCCGCTACGGCCGCAAATCCAGATGATCTTCCAGGATCCCTTCGCCTCGCTCAATCCGCGCTCGACGGTTGGACAGATCCTGACCGTAGGTCCGGCCGCGCATGGAATGCCTTACGCGAAGGCGTGCGACCAGGCACGGTCGCTGCTGTCGCGTGTCGGTCTCGATGCCGGAGCTTTCGGCCGCTACCCGCACGAGTTCTCCGGCGGGCAACGTCAGCGCATAGGCATCGCCCGCGCGCTGATGTTCAAGCCGAAGCTCCTGATTGCCGACGAGGCGGTCTCCGCGCTCGACGTGTCGATCCAGGCGCAGATCCTCAAGCTGCTGGACCAGATCCAGCGCGAGACCGGCGTCTCGATGATCTTCATCACCCATGACCTGCGTGTCGCCAGCCAAATCTGTGATGAGATCGCGGTCATGCACAAGGGCCGGGTCGTCGAGAGCGGGCCGCCGTCGCAGATTTTTCTGCGCCCGCAGTCGGCCTACACGCGCGAACTGGTCGCAGCGATTCCCGGGGAGCAGCAGGGCGGCGCACGGGCCTTAGCGGCAAGTTCATGAGAGCCACGGCGGACAGCGCCATCTGGAGGGAGATACGATGACAAAACGCTCTGGAAATTCGAGCTACTCACGACGCGACGCGCTGCGCGTAATGGCCATGGGCGGGGCAGCCAGCCTGCTCGCGCCCAACCTGCTCGGCAAGCCGGCTTACGGCCAGACTCGTCCGGAAAAGCCGACTGGCCGCATCATCGTCGGGCTTTCCCAGGAGCCCACGATCTTCAATCCCCTGATGGTGAAGATCGAGGTCGACGATGGCGTTCATTTCTCCGTCTTCGATGCCCTGTTCCGCGTCGATCCCAAGGGCGTCATCCAGCCGAATCTCGCCGCGGAGGTCCCGAGCCAGAAGAACGGCGGTATCTCGGAGGACGGCCTTAAATGGCGAGTCCGCCTGCGCGACAACGTTCGCTGGCACGACGGCGCTCCCTTCACGGCCGAGGATGTCAAATTCACCCTCGAGCTCATCACCAACCCAAAATTCCGCAGTTGGCGTACCGCGGGTCATTCCCTTGTCCGCGACATCACGGTGGTATCGCCACAGGAGATCACTTGGCGCATGGAAGAGGCCTTCGCGCCCTACCTGTCGTTCCTGACCGAAACCTTCATCGTCCCCAAGCATATCCTGGAGAAGGAGGCGGACCCGAACACAGCCGCCTTCAATCAAGCTCCGGTCGGCACCGGTGCTTTCAAATGGGGCAAACGCGTAGCAGGCGACCATCTGGAGCTTGTCGCCAATCCCGACTATTTCGGCGAAGGTCCCTACATCAATCAACTGGTCTTCAAGTACATCCCTGACCTCACGGTCCTCTACACTCAATTCAAGAGTGGCGACATCGACCTCGTCGGTCAGGCTTACATCACGCCTGACAATTACCAGGAGGCCCGCAAGCTGCCGGACCGTGTGGTGACGCTGGTGCCGAGGTCCTCGGTCGAGACGATCTATTTCAACCTCGAGCGGCCGCAGTTCAAAGAGCTTGCGGTCCGCCAGGCGATCTATGCCGCCATCGACAGGAAAGCGATCCTCGAAGGGCTCTACTATGGCGTGCCGAACGCCACGGAAACCTTCATGCCGCGGCAATCGTTCTATCATAATCCGAACCTGCCGGTTCAGGAGTTCAGCCCGAAGCAGGCGCGAGAGATCCTGGATAAGGCGGGCTGGCTGCCGGGGCGCGACGGTATCCGCGCCAAGGATGGGGTGCGTCTGTCCTTCGCGAATTCGGCGACATCAGGCGACCATCTGCGCGAGCAGGTTCAGCAATTCCTCAAGCAGTCACTGGCCGAGATCGGCATCGAGATGACGATATCGAACTTGCCCTCAGCGGTGATCTTCGGCGATTTCTGGGTCAAGTCGCAATTCGATACGATGTTCGCGGGCATCACCTATCTGATCGGCGCCGATCCGGACGTGACGAATCGATTTCATTCGCGGGCAATTGCTGCGAAAGGCGGTCGTGGCTCGAACACCGCTCAGTATGCCAATCCGGAAGTCGATGCCCTTCTCGATAAGGGCGCCCGCTCCTTCGATCCCGATGAGCGGCGTGCGATCTACCACAAGGTCCAGGAACTGGTCCGTCGCGACCTGCCCTTCATGCCGCTGTACCAGAGCACGTCCGTCCATGGGTGCAAGAGCGCGATTCGAGGCGTGGTACCGAACCCCAACACCCGCACAGAATCGTGGAATGCCGCGAGCTGGTATCGGACGGCTTGAGCACGGCGGCCGCCGCTCAACTTTCGGGAAGGCCGGCGGCCATCCAATGGCACTATCACGTTACTGAGGGCCAAATGCGCGCATTCCTGCTCAGCCGTCTTTCGCAGAGCCTCGTGCTGCTGGTGATCGTTTCGATGATCGGCTTCGTCATCCTGAGCATCAGCCCGGGCGGCCCCCTGTCGCAACAGGGGCTCGATCCAGGGATGACACAGGCGGATATCGCCCGCATCAAGGAGCAACTCGGGCTCAACCGGCCGCTGTGGATCCAGTATCTCGATTGGGCGTGGCGCCTCGTTCAGGGTGATTGGGGCCATTCCTTCCGCGGCGGCACGCCGGTGCTGACGGTCATCGGCCGGCACGTCTTTGCCACGCTCCTTCTCATGGGCACATCGACGATGATCGCGATAGCGGTCGGCACCTGGATCGGCATTCGTGGCGCCACGCACCGTTATTCCCTGTTCGATTATCTGGCGACCGCCGGAGCCATGGTCGCACTGTCGATTCCTACCTTCTGGTTCGGGCTCGTCGGGATCTACATCTTCTCGCTGCGGCTGGGCTGGTTGCCAGCGGGCAACATGTACACGATCGGCGACGGCTCGGCGCTGAACTATCTGCATCACCTCATCCTGCCGAGCATCGTGCTGTCGCTGGTCCATGTGGCGGTCTGGAGCCGCTACATGCGGACGGCAACGCTCGACGCCATCAGCCAGGATTTCGTGAAGACGGCGCGCGCCAAAGGCGTGAGCGAGCGCCGGGTCTTGATGAAGCATGTCGTCGGTAACGCGCTCCTGCCGATGATCACGCTGGCCGGAGTGCAGTTGCCCAGCATTCTGACCGGCGCATTGGTGACCGAGACCGTCTTTACCTGGCCGGGAATGGGACGCCTGTTTCTGGACAGCCTCAACTACAGCGACTACCCGGTCGTGATGGGGCTGCTGATGTTCTCCGCCGTCCTGGTCATTCTCGGAAACCTGATTGCGGACATCGTCGTCGCTATTGTCGACCCGCGCATACGTCTGGCTTGAATCCGCAACGCCCTGCAAGGAGCCGACCGTTATGACCGCTCTCGCCGTAAGCACAGCGCCAAGCCGATGGTGGCACAGCCGCGCGGCATACCGCTTCATGAACCATCGCCTGGCGCTGCTGGGTCTGGCAATGATCACGCTGCTGACGCTGGCATGCGTCGTGGGCCCGTATCTGCTGCCATATGACTCTCTCAACATTGACTTGCGCGCACGCTTCGCTCCTCCGATGACCGGAAATCATTATCTTGGCACCGATCCGCTCGGACGGGACCTGGCGGCTCGACTGCTGATGGCAGGACGGATCTCGCTGCTGGTGGGATTTTCGGCGATGCTGATATCGATCGTGATCGGAGCACTGGTCGGCGTGGTCGCAGGATATCGCGGCGGCTGGATCAGCGCAGTCCTGATGCGGACGGTCGATGGGTTCCTGTCCTTTCCGTCGATCTTTCTCGTGCTGGCGCTGGCTGCAGCTTTGCGGCCGAGCCCCCTCATGATCACGGTTATCATTGCGCTCACGAAATGGATGGAAGTTGCCCGCATCGTCGAGACCGAGGTTCGCTCGCTACGCGAACGCGAGTTTGTCCAGGCCAGTCGAATGCTCGGCTTGAGCGGAACGCATATCATGTTCAGGGAGATCTTGCCCAACGCCATGGGCCCGATCATCGTCGCCGCCAGTTTGACGGTTGCCCGCGCGATCCTTCTCGAAGCCTATATCAGCTTTCTAGGTTATGGGATTCAGCCGCCGCTGCCGAGCTGGGGCAACATGCTCAACGGCGCCCAGCAATATCTGGCGAGCGCTCCATGGCTCGCCATCATTCCCGGCGCCGCGATTACGATCGCAGTGACGAGCTTTAACTTCATCGGCGATGGCTTGCGCGATGCCCTCGATGTTCGAAACGACCACATCTGATCAGCTCGCGCCAAGCCGCGGCTGAGCACGGCAGGATATGAGAGAAGCAAACTAGCTCCCTCGGAACGCTTGCTACTTCCATGCAGCGCGCTGCGGCGTTTCGGTTTTTACTGTCGCGCCTTTGGGACTTATATCTGCCCCGCAATGCTACGCTCTTAAAGCCACACGATCCGGGTCACTTCGAGCGCATGTTGCGTATGCTACGTGGGGAAATCCCCATGATGATCGCCGAAATGGCGCCCTAGCGACGATTGGGGGTAAGTATGACGCCGACTTTCGAACTCCGCGCCGCGGCAGCTCTGACGGCCCGCCTTCGAACGGCGTCTTGGCGCGCCCGCCGCTGACCGCAGATTGCCCGCCTCGAGCCACGAACAATGAAATTCTATGCCGAACTTTGCTCCAGTCCAATTGTGTAATGCTGTCTGGTGCAACGTACAGTGCGGACGATGCGAGGATCAGGTGGCCCTCACCGTCAATCAGGTCCTGGCGACAAGTACAGCGAGCAAGAGAAACGTCGACCAATGATGAAGCCCGCAGCCTACAAGGCCGGAGATCGCGACGATCGAGCCGCAGTGCTGGTTCCGTTCGCCAAGTTGCATCTGGAGGGCGCCCTGAAGCTCTCGCAGGAAATGTCCTGGCCCTATCGGCTCGAAGATTGGGATGTCGCGCTACAGCTGGGCCAAGGCTTTGTTCTGGAGCGGGCTGGGACGGTGATCGGGACCGCGGCATGGTGGCCGTATGGCGAGACCCATGCTTCCGCTGGTATGATCATCGTCGCGAAGACTGCTCAGGGCCGTGGCTATGGGGCCCGGCTCATGGATGCGTTGTTGACGTCCGCGCGTCCACGAAGCATTGCGCTGAATTCGACCGCCGAAGGCCAGGCGCTTTACCAGCGGCGCGGTTTCGTCCCCGTCGGGGTCATCCACCAGCATCAGGGACTTCCTAGAGGACGCCATGAGCCGCCGCCGGGGCTCGTCAGGCCGATGGCTGCCTCGGATTTCGAGGCGATCATGCGACTCGATCGCGACGCTACGGGCTTGGAGAGACGACACATGCTCGAAAAGCTGCTCAAAAGCGGTGATGGCTATGTCCTGCAGCGCGACGGCACGGCCCGCGGCTACGCCATTTCCCGGCTGTTCGGCCGCGGGCATGTCATCGGTCCTGTCGTCGCCGAAACCGCGACCGATGCGCAGGCGCTGATCGAGGCTGCGCTCGCGCGGCTCGGCAGTGTTTTTGTCCGCATCGACACCTCTGCCACATCGCAACTCGGGGATTGGCTTGAAGGCATCGGCCTGGAGCAGGTCGGCGATGCCACCACCATGATCCTGGGCACGCCGGCGCTTTCGCGCGGGCCGGCGCGCGTGTTTGCGATTCCCAATCAGTCGTTCGGCTAGGAGACATCGACGTGCGACGCGAGGAGATGAGCGGAACGGATCACCAGAACTCCGAGACGGCCGCAACGCTCGGCACGTTGGCAACGCCGGCTCTCCTGCTCGACGAGCATCGGCTCGATCGGAATCTCGCCCGCCTGTCCTCGCGCATGGCGGAGCGGGGCGTCGTGCTGCGTCCCCACATGAAAACCGCGAAATCGATTGATGTGGCCCGACGCGCCGATCCGTCCGGATCGGGGCCGATTACTGTCTCTACCCTGGCGGAAGCCGATTACTTCGCGCGGCACGGTTTTCGCGACATGACTTATGCGGTGGGTCTGGCGCCCCACACAGCTGAAAGAGCGATGCGTCTGCGCAAAGCAGGCGTTGACCTTAAAGTACTGCTCGATTCGCCGGAGCAGGCAAGAATGCTGGGCGCCTCCGGTCGTGCCGCTGGTGTGACACCGACCGCGTTCATCGAGATCGACTGCGATGGTCACCGCGGCGGGTTGACCGCGAACAATCCAAAGCTCATTGCTGTCGCGGTCGCGCTAGGCGAGGCCGGCGTCAAGCTTGCCGGCGTTCTTACCCATGCCGGCGAATCCTACAGCCTCTTCACGCCCGAGGCTCTCGTCACGGCCGCGGAGAATGAGAGAGCGGTGGCGGTTGCCGCCGCGGAAGCCTTGCGGGCAGCCGGGCACCAATGCCCAATTGTGAGCGTCGGCTCGACGCCGACAGCGCATTTCGCCGAAGACCTGACCGGCGTCACGGAAATGCGGGCGGGCGTCTACATGTTCTTCGACTTGGTCATGCACGGTGTTGGTGTCTGTACGACGGAGGACATCGCCATCTCGGTGCTCGCTACCGTGATCGGCACCAAGTCTGAGAAGGGTTGGATTTTGGTCGATGCGGGCTGGATGGCGCTCTCGCGCGACCGCGGCACCGCGGCGCAGCGGGTCGACCAGGGATATGGTGTGGTCTGCGACGTGGCCGGCAAGGTCTATCCGGACCTGATCGTTTCGCAAGCGAGCCAGGAGCACGGCATCCTCGCCATCAGGCCCGGGTCGTCGGGCGCTTTGCCCGACCTTCCGATCGGCGCGAAGGTCAGGATTCTCCCCAATCACGCCTGTGCGACGGCCTCGCAACACGAGTTGTACAACGTCGTCTCCGCCGGCAGCGAGGCGATCGAAGCGCGATGGCCCCGGATGCGCGGCTGGTAGGCCGCCGAAAGGATCGCTTCCAATGACCTCGCCCCTTCGACACCTGACGGAAGCTGGCCCCCTCGGAAGATTTTACATCGACGGAGAATGGCGGAAGCCGATCGGATCAGTCGCGGCAACAGCAACCGTGGTCAATCCGGCGACGGAGCAGCCGATTGCTGACGTCGCGCTCGGCGATGACGATGACGTGGACTGCGCCGTCGCAGCCGCCAGACGAGCCTTCGCCGGCTGGTCCGCGACACGGCCCGCTGAGAGAGCGGCGCTGCTCGACCGGATTCACGCTTTGCTTCTTGAGCGCCTGGAGCTGTTCGCGCAGGCGCTTACCTGCGAGATGGGAGCTGCGATTAGCTACGCGCGTCGCGCTCAGGTGCCGTTGGCCGCCGAACATATCCGCGTCGCCCGCGAAAATCTCGCGAATTATCCTTTCCTCGCCGCGCGCGGCAGCACCGCGATTATGCGCGAGCCAATCGGCGTCTGCGGCCTTATAACGCCATGGAATTGGCCTCTCTATCAAATCACAGCCAAGGTCGGTCCGGCGCTCGCAGCAGGCTGTACGGTAGTGTTAAAGCCGAGTGAGCTGTCGCCGCTGAGCGCTTTGCTATTCGCGGAGTTGATGGACAATGCGGATTGTCCGCCCGGCGTCTTTAACCTCGTCAATGGGACAGGTCCGATCGTTGGCGCCGCTCTGGCGTCGCATCCAGAGGTCGACATGATCTCGATCACCGGCTCGACGCGGGCCGGCGTTCTCGTTGCGCAAGCGGCGGCGCCCACCGTCAAGCGCGTTGCCCAGGAGCTCGGCGGCAAGTCGCCGAATATCGTCTTGCCGGACGCCGATCTCAGCCGTGCTGTTCCTCTCGGCGTCGGCGCCGCCTTCCGCAATCTCGGCCAATCCTGCAGCGCACCGACGCGTATGCTCGTGTCTCGCTCGCACATGGAAGAAGTCGAGACTTTGGCGGCAGCGGCCGCTTCAGAACTGGTGGTCGGCGATCCCCTTGCGGAAAGAACGACTCATGGTCCGATTGCGAACCGTCCACAATTCGAGCGAGTCCAGGCCATGATCGGTGTCGGCCTGGAAGAAGGCGCCAAGCTCGTCATCGGCGGGCCCGGGCGGCCCGGCGATCTTCGGATTGGCTTCTATGCGCGGCCGACCATCTTCTCGAACGTCCGTCCCGACATGAGGATCGCGCAGGAGGAGATATTCGGCCCGGTGCTGTCGATCATTCCCTACGACACCGTGGACGAGGCGATCGCGATCGCCAATGACACTGTCTACGGCCTCGGCGCGCAAGTGCAGGGCACCGATATGGAGACGGTACGGGCGGTCGCCCATCAGATTCAGTCGGGCCAAGTGCATCTCAATTATCCCGACTGAGACCCCAACGCACCTTTTGGCGGCTACAAGCGCTCCGGGAACGGCCGCGAATACGGCATCGAGGGCATGGAGGAGTATCTCGAGACGAAGGCCGTCCTCGGATTTTACCGATGAATGCTGGCAACATCTGCTTGGCACCGCACAAAACTGGTCTGCGCTGCGATCGGCCGGTTATTTGATGATGCGCCTTCACCTCCGAAGAACGTTCCAGCCGTCGTTCACAACGCACTGGAGCGCGCCTGCCGCCGCAACAACATCCTTTCGACCTGGGGACCGTATCCGGACGTCCCCCCAAAGCTATGCTGCAATCCTTCCGGCAAATCACGGCCAGGTATTGCAGTCCAAGACCTGGAGATCGCCGTTTGCGGAGGTGAGGAAGTGGAAGAAACTTCTAAGCATCTGCTGAACTCCGCCAGAAGAGGGTTCTCACGCTGCACAGGTTGAACAACTGGTCCAAACATCCATTTCCGCCAACTCAGCTCTCAGCGACTAGATGGAAATTAAATATGTCAGTTCAAAGTACGAGAGGTTCCGCCAAAACGGTGGCGTTCATCCATACGGTTTCCGGCGTCGTTTCCGAGTTCGAGGGCCTCGCCAAAAAACATTTGCCCGATTGGAAGCCGTTCGCGATCCTCGACGAGAGCCTCTTGAGAAACACCATTGAGTGCGGGTCGCTCTCCGATCTGACGAAACGGAGGCTCGCGACCTACGTATGGTCGGCAGCCGACGCCGGGGCAGATGCGGTTGTCGTCACATGCTCGACTCTCGGACCGGCAGTCGATGCCATTGTGGCGCTCTGCCCTGTGCCGCTGTTCCGTATTGATGAAGGTATGGCCAAAGCCGCTGTAGAGCTTGGAAACCGCATAGGCGTCCTAGCGACCTTATCCACAACGCTGGTGCCGACAGTGGATTTGCTGAAGCGCCAGGCATGCGAGGCGGGCAAGGCGATAGCGATCGACCATGTACTTGTTGAGGGAGCGTTTCAACTCCTCGCCGATGGGGACGTCGAAGCCCATGACGCGCAGATCCGTCAAGCTCTCGAAGGGCTGTCGCAGAAGGTTGATGTGGTCGTTTTTGCGCAGGCCTCGATGGCTCGGGCAGTGCGGGGCACGGCCCACAGTCTTCCAGTTCTGACAAGCCCCGTGCTTGGGGTTGAAAACGTGAAACGGCGTTTAGAGCAGCGATAGGGACCAGGTGGGAGAGGCTGCAAATGGTTCGCCATCCTCGAAAACCTTCGATTGCAGCACCTGTAACAAGACTGATTAGGACATGCCAAAGGCCCCTTCGTCGCGCTCATCAAAGGCGACGACATTGGCGTCGACGTTCCGATGCCGCTATTTCGCGTCGCCGACCATCGCGACGCAAACGGGAGTTTCTAAACGCCGTCGAGTGCGATCCAACGGGCGAGCAGTCGCGCCGCCCCTGCGCCGAACTGGGATTCGATAGCGCTTGAGCAGCTCGTATCAATCAAGCGCTCAAAAACCCGAGCATCTTGCGAAGTTCTAGATGATTTCAGCACATTCTGTTGCGCGCACGATGCGATGAAGGGTTGATCGGAACTTTGCTTCCGCATTCCTGGCAGCCGAGGTTCGGTGGAACATGTCACCCCACGTCGAGCGCATTCACAGCGATGAGCGTCTTCCCGCCGAGGCGGACGTGGTCATCATCGGCGGCGGCATTCTCGGCTCTACGGCCGCCTATTACCTGGCAAAGCGCGGCCTCTCCGTGGCGCTGCTCGAGAAGGGCCACGTCGCCTGTGAACAATCGAGCCGTAACTGGGGTTGGTGCCGCCAGCAGAACCGCGACCGGCGCGAACTGCCGCTCTCCGTGCTGTCCATGCGGCTGTGGGACGAGCTCACGCGCGATATTAATCGGGACCTCGGATTTCGTCGCTGCGGTCTCGTCTATGCGACCCACGACGAGGCTGTGCTCGCCGGCTGGGAAAAGTGGCGCGAGATCGCCAGGGAGTACAACGTCGACACGCGCGTGCTGAGCCGGGCGGAGGTGGCCGAGCGCGTCCCGGAAGCGCGCGACAAATGGGTGGGCGGGACCTATTCGGAGCGGGACGGCAAGGCCGAACCTGCGCTCGCTGCGCCGGCTATCGCCGAAGCGGCCAGAACTCTGGGCGCCACAATCCACCAAGGATGCGCCGCGCGGGCGCTCGACTTGGCCAACGGCAAGATTGCTGGCGTGCACACGGAGAAGGGCTACATCAGAACCAGCGCGGTGCTGTGCGCCGCCGGCGCCTGGTCCTCGCGCTTCCTTCGGCCGCTCGGCATCAGTTTCCCCCAAGCGAGCATCCGGCAGACCGCGCTGCGTTCTACCCCGACAATCAACATAGGCGAGGCGGTCTCCACACCCTACTGCACCATCACGCGTCGACTGGACGGCAGCTATACGCTTGCGATCAGCGGCAAGGCGAACCTCGAGATTACGCCTCAGGCCATCAGGTATAGCCGGGAATTCATGCCGCAATTCTTGCGTCGCCTGAAGAACGTCAGGCTCGGCGTCGGCCACTCGTTCGTGTCGGGGCCGGATTCAATGTCGGCCCTGCTGACCACCGATGATCGGATCTTCGAACGGAATCGCGTGCTGGATCCTCCGCCCTTGAAATGGCTGGTGAGCCAAGTGGTGGAGAGTGTCCGGAAAACCTTCCCTCAACTCGGCGAAATCAAGATCGATAGCGCCTGGGGCGGCTTCGTCGATTGCACGCCGGACGCGGTGCCTGTGGTGTCGCAGGTGGATGGGGTGAAAGGCCTCGTCCTCGCGGCGGGCTGCTCGGGTCATGGTTTCGGTCTGGGCCCGGGGCTCGGCTATCTGGCCGCAGACCTTGTCGTCAACGACACGCCTTGCGTCGATCCTACACCGTTCCGGCTGTCGCGTCTGGTCGACGGCTCGAAGCTGGACATCTCCGCCATCTGAAGATCGAGCCGGAAGTCGGCAGTTCCGAAGGAACGTTTCCTCCCCAACTTGAGCCACTCCTTGGGGGGTGGCTTTTTCTTTAGAAAGCGATTTGGATGATCCAGGGGCTTAGCCGAGGGCGCAGCGTTTGGGCCTGGACGAAAGTATCGCCAGCTCGCCGGACGGTGGTTCAAGAGCCGGGTGTCTCGTCCAGCGGACGAACGACCGCGTCGGAGTTCATGATATCAGCCGGATCAAAGGCGGTCTTGATCCGGCGCATTGCCGCGATGCGCCCAGGATCGCCGTACCGCTCCAGAAGGTGCTTCTTGAACCGCCCGACGCCGTGCTCCGCGCTGAACGTGCCGCCGAGCGCCGCGGCCGTGTCGTAGAGTTGCAGCGACAGGCTGCCTTCGATCCGCTTGGTGAACTCCAGCCGGTCGACATTGGGAGGAACGAGCACGTTGTAGTGCAGATTGCCGTCGCTGACATGGTCGTAGACGGACAGCTCAAGGTCGGCGTCATACGATCGCACCTGCGCGCCGGCCAGATCCAGGAAGCGCCGAATGGAGGAAAGCGGTACCGAGGTGTCGTGTTTTACTGATCCGCTCCGGCGCTTCTCCCCCTCGGGGATGGTCTCGCGGAGCCGCCACATCGCGGTCCGCTGCGATCCGCTCTGCGCCAGCAATGCGTCGTCGAGCCATCCGGCCTCGATCGCCTCGGCCAGCACGGCTTCCATCAATTCGTCGAGATCGAGATGGCGTGAGGAAGAGGCGAACTCGACGAGGACAGCGCCTGCTGGGCCGGCTCCAAGGCTGGGCGGATCGGTCATTGTATCGGTCGCAAGTGCGATCGATCGGGCCGCCATGAATTCGAATGCGGTCAGCAGATCCGCGGATTCGCGGCGGACCAGAGCGAGAAGCTCGGCAAGCGGCGCGCCGCTCGCGAGCTTCAGCCAGGCGGTCGCGCGGCGGGTCGGCAAGGGCGCGAGACGCAACACTGCGCCGGTGACGATGCCGAGCGTCCCCTCGCTTCCGACGAAACGCTGTTTGACGTCGTAGCCGGTGTTGTTCTTCCGCAGCTTGCGCATGTCGGAGACCACCGTGCCGTCCGCCAGCACCGCCTCGATTCCGAGCAGCAGATCGCGCGTCATCCCGTACCTGACCACCGACAGCCCGCCGGCGTTGGTGCCGATGTTGCCGCCTATCCGGCAACTCCCTTCCGCGCCGAGACTGAGCGGCAGCAGAAGTCCGGCGGCCGCCGCGGCGTCCTGTATGAATGGAACGCGATCTTCCACCGAACCTAGCAATGTCAGCTGCGATGCGGAAGATTCCCCCGAAAGCGCTGGCGCATCTCGTCTATAGCTTGAACGAGATTGACGCTCCAACCGCATTGTCCTGGGGGCTCGTTGGAGTCGTCTTTCCCGATGCGTCGTTGGGGAGTGAGAGCGATCGGCTGCTTGCCACCATGCGGGCTCGTTCTCGAAGTGCGCTCGTCGCAGTTAAAGAATATCAACGCGCGGCTCCGGAACTTGGGCCACGCGCTGCGCGCGATTCCGCCGCAAACTTGCTCGCGACGGTGCTGTCCTCGGCGATCGCTAGAAGTTTGCGAGGATCCTGACATTTCACCGCCGATTAGCCCGCTCCTCCCATCACCTACTCGCTCGATACGGGCGGCGTGCTTATCATGTTTGCAAGCATTACTACGGTGCCCAGTACGGGGACAGTGTCAGCGCCATCACTGCGAGACTGTTGCGGAAGCCAGTCGTGCTGCAAGGCAGCAATTGAGATGGATGACATTGCCGGTCGGTCGCGTGTATGTTAACGCCCCACAGACCAATCAATTCGTATCGGAAAGCCTGAAGGGAGGTACTTGATGTCGACGGCCCTGCGCATCGCTCATGGTGCATTCGGCAGGGTCGCTCTGCTCGACATGGACCGGTCCCTGGTCCGTCACGCCCATCATCACTGCCATGTCCTGCTCAAGGTCGAGGGCGCCGACACGCATTTCCTAGTGGGCGAGCGGGTCTATCCGCTCATGGACTCGACGGCCGTGCTCGTCGACGGCTGGAAGCCGCACGCTTATGTGCATGACGTCAACCGGCCGCGAACCCTGATCTTAGCGCTCTACATCGAGCCCGAATGGCTAAAGGAGTTCCGGCCGGGTTGGGCCGCCAGCGGTGCGCCCGGTTTCTTCGAGCAACCGTCGGGCGAGGTTTCTCCGCGCATCCGCCAGCTCGCGTTGCACCTTGCTGCCGATATGATGGCGCATCCGGACGCGCTGCATGCCCATGAGCAGATGCTGTCGAATCTCATGATCGCGGTGATCGAGCGCTTCACGCCTTGGCGCAGCTTTCCAAACTCGATCCGCGGCATGAGCGCCGTGAGTTGCGACTGGCGGATCCGGCGCGCGATGGATGCCATGCGGAGCAGGGATTCTTACGCCAACGTTGATCAGTTCGTGAGGGGCGCAGGCCTCTCGCGCGCGCAGTTCTTCCGCCTGTTCGAGACCTCGCTCGGAGTCTCGCCAAAAATCTATCTCAATGTAGTGCGCATGGAACGGGCGCTGGATGCGGTGATGCGCGAGGACACCCCGCTCGGGGAACTCAGCGAGCGCTTCGGTTTTCCGGAGCCGGCGCACTTCACGCGCTTCTTCCGCGATCATTCCGGCGTCAGCCCGCGCGAATTCCGCAACGTCTCGCGTCTTGCGGGCTGATATTGCGGCGCACCTGCCTTTCAAATGAGACGATTTGGTAAGTCGTGAGAGCGGGCGGTATGGCGCCCGCACCCCTCCTCCTGACAACTGTCGGCGTCGCGTCGAAGAACGCGTCGGGAGGTATGCCGGGACATGGCGCAGGCCGCGGTCCGAACCGCAACATCGATCGATCAGGGCAAGGGTGACGAGCGGCCGTGGGTCGGGCGTTCGATCGAACGCGTCGAGGATGCCGCGCTGCTGAGCGGTCGCGGCCGCTTCATCGACGATCTCGGCGTTCAACCGGGCACGCTGCACGCCGCGATCCTGCGTTCGCCACATGCGCATGCCGATATCCTCGCAATCGATACCGAAGCAGCAATGCGATTGCCTGGCGTTGCGGTCGTTCTGACCGGCAGGCAGGTCAAGGCCGTGACGTCGAGCCTCGTCGTGGGCGTGAAAGCGCCCGTCGAGTGCTGGCCGATCGCGATCGACCGCGTACGCTATGTCGGCGAGCCGGTGGCGGTGGTGGTGGCGACCGACCGCGCCCGCGCCGAGGACGCCCTCGAGCTGATCTCCGTGGAGTACCGCCCGCGGGCCGTCATCGTCGATCCGCTCGGCGCACTTGCGCCGGAGGCTCCCCTCCTGCACGACGGCTTTCCGAGAAATCTCGCAAGCGATCGCACGTTCCGCTACGGAAATCCCGAGCAAGCTTTCGCGGACGTTCCTCACCGTTTCTCGATCGACGTCAAATATCCGCGCAACTCCTGCACGCCGATCGAGACTTACGGCGTCATCGCCTCGCACGATGCCGCCGAAGATGCCTTCGATATCCTGGCCAATTTCCAGGGGCCGTTCAGCATCCACACCGTGATCGCGCGCGCCCTGAAAGTTCCGGGCAACCGGCTCCGACTTCGCACGCCGCCGGATTCCGGCGGCAGTTTCGGCGTCAAGCAGGGCGTTTTTTCGTACATCGTGCTGATCGCAGCAGCGGCTCGCGTCGCGGGCCGACCGGTCAAGTGGATCGAGGATCGGCTCGAGCACCTCACCGCATCGGTATCCGCGACCAACCGGGCCGTGACCCTGTCGGCGGCCGTTGCCGTCGATGGCAGAATTCTCGCGCTCGATTGGGATCAGGTCGAGGATTGCGGCGCGCATCTGCGCGCGCCCGAGCCGGCGACCCTCTATCGCATGCACGGCAATATGACGGGGGCTTACGACATCCGCCACGTCAGGATCCACAACCGCGTGGTCGTCACCAACAAGACGCCAACCGGGCTCAACCGCGGGTTTGGTGGGCCGCAGGTCTACTTTGCGCTGGAGCGCTTGGTGCAGCGAATCGCGATCGGCCTCGATCTTGATCCGCTCGAGGTCATCAGGCGCAATCTGGTTCCGGCCAACGCCTTCCCTTATCGCACGGCAACCGGTGCGCTGCTGGATTCCGGCAACTATCAGGAGGCGATTGCGAGCGCTGTCGAGCAGGGACAACTCGCGGAGCTCAGGGCGCGGCGCGATGAAGCGCGCGCGCACGGGCGTCTCTATGGGATCGGATTCACTGCGGTTGTCGAGCCCAGCGTGTCCAACATGGGCTATATCACGACCGTGCTGACGGCGGCCGAGCGCCGCAAGGCGGGGCCGAAGAACGGCGCGCAGGCCACCGCGACCGTCGGCCTCGATCCCGTCGGCAGCGTCACCGTTCACGTCGCCTCCGTGCCGCAGGGGCAGGGCCATCGCACCGTGCTGTCGCAAGTCGTCGCCGACGTCTTCGGCCTCGAGCCAAAGGACGTCCGGGTCAACGCCGAGATCGACACCACCAAGGACGCTTGGTCGATCGCGTCCGGCAACTATGCCAGCCGTTTCGCCGCGGCGGTGGCCGGCACCGCCAAACTGGCGGCCGAGCGCGTGGCGGGCCGTCTCGCCCGCATCGCCGCCAGTCAGCTCAATGTCGAACCGGCGGACATCGTGTTCGCCAAAGGCTTCATCGCGTCCCGGCATAATCCGGAAAACCGGATCGCATTTTCACGAGTCGCTGCACTCGGCCATTGGTCGCCGGGCTCGCTTCCGGACGACGTCGGTCAAACCATTCGCGAGACCATGTTCTGGACGCCGCCGGAACTGACGTCGCCCGACGACGAGGATCGCATCAACTCGTCGCTGTGCCACGGCTTCATCTTCGATTTCTGCGGCGTCGAGATCGATCGCACCACTCTTGAAACCCGCATCGACCGCTACGTCACCATGCATGATTGCGGCACGATCTTGCATCCCGGCATGGTGGACGGGCAGATCCGCGGCGGCTTCGCGCAGGCCCTGGGCGCGGCGCTCTATGAGGAATATGCCTACGCCGATGATGGCAGCTTCCTGATGGGAACGCTGGCCGACTATCTGCTGCCGACCACCACCGAGGTGCCGGAGCCGCAGATCATCCACATGGAGACGCCGTCGCCCTTTACTCCGCTCGGTGCAAAGGGCGTCGGCGAAGGCAATTGCATGTCGACGCCGGTCTGCGTCGCCAACGCGGTCGCAGACGCGCTTGGGCTCGCCGATGTCACGCTGCCGCTGGTGCCGGCAAGGCTTGCCGAGCTGGTGCGCGGCGCCGAGCCGCCGCCGCCGTCGGGGCGGTCGACGGCGAGGCCTGCGCGGCAGGGAGACCGGCGGCTTCGCGGAGAGGGCCTGGCCTTCGTGAAGGGCGCGCCGGAGCAGGTCTGGGCCATGCTGCTCGATCCGGCGACTCTGCAATCGGTCATTCCAGGCTGTCAGCGCGTCGACAAGATTTCCGAGACGCATTTCCGCGCCGACGTGACGCTTGGCATCGGACCTGTCACCGGGCGCTATCGCGCCGACGTCGAGCTGTTCGATCCCGACCCACCGCACGCGGTGACATTGCGCGGAGCGGCCCACGGTGCGCTCGGCTTCGGCAGCGCGCAAGGACGCATTACGCTCGCGCCCGACGGCAAGGGCGGCACGCACCTGACCTACAGCTATGACGCCGCCATCGGCGGCAAGGTGGCGAGCATCGGCGGCCGCCTGCTGGATGGTGCTACGCGGGCAATTATCGGGCAGTTCTTCGCGGCATTGGCCCGCAAGGCCGGCGGCGGGGCGGCCGGCCGCTTCTCCCGGTTCTCATGGCTGACGAAACTCGCAGGCCTGTTCGGAGGGCGCCGATGAAGCCCGCCGCGTTCGACTATGTCCGCGCCGAAACCGCTGACGAAGTCCTTTCCGGACTAGCGCAGGAAGGCGGCAATGCGCGTGTTCTGGCCGGCGGCCAGTCGCTGATGGCGATGCTCAATATGCGTCTCGCCAAGCCAAAGCGGGTGATCGATATCATGCGCCTCAACGAACTCCGTCATATCGAGCGGAAGGCGGGCGCCGTCGTCGTCGGCGCCGGCGTGCGCCAGGCCGAACTGTTGGCCTGGCCCGATCTCGCCGAGGTCCTGCCACTCGTGGCACTCGCGCTGCCATGGGTCGGGCACGAGCAGACCCGCAGTCGCGGCACGATCTGCGGTTCGCTCGCCCACGCCGATCCCAGCGCCGAGATGCCGCTCGCGTTGATCGCGCTCGGCGGCGAGGTGCATCTGCGCAGCGCCAAGCGGCGGCGGCATGTGGCGGCAAAGGACTTTTTCGCCGGCATGATGCTGACCGCGCGCGCGGATGACGAACTGATCGAAGGTATATCTCTGCCGATTATCCGCCAAGCGCGCTTTGCGTTTCGAGAGGTCGCGCGGCGGCACGGCGATTTCGCCATCGTTGCCTGCGCGGCGATGACGACGCCTGCAGGCATCCGCTTCGCCGTGGGGGGCGTTGCGGACGTCCCGACCGCGCGTGACTGGCCGCGACTCGAGGGCAGCGCGCTCGACGACGCCCTCAACGGATTTGCCTACGAACTCGATGCCCGCGACGACATCCACGCAACCGCGCGCTATCGCCGTGACCTGGTGCGGATGATCGGCCGCGAGCTGATCGGCGAGGTGCTGCAATGACCCGGCTAGTCGCTAATGCCCGCCATCCCGTCTCCATCACGCTAAACGGCAAGCCCGTCGAAGGGGAAGCCGAGCCGCGCATGCTGCTCTCCGACTTCCTGCGCCATGAGCTCGGTGCGACAGGCACTCATGTCGGCTGCGAGCACGGTGTCTGCGGCGCCTGCACCATCGTCGTCGACGAAATGCTCACGCGTGCCTGCCTCGCCCTCGCGGTGCAGGTCGATGGCTGCGATATCGGGACGGTCGAAGGGCTCGCGCCCTCGCCTGACCGGCTCGGCGTGCTGCAAAGCGCCTTCCGGCGCAACCATGCGCTCCAGTGCGGCTTCTGCACTGCCGGAATCCTGATGTCGCTGGACCACTATCTGAGTCGGCACAAGGCGCCGACCGAGGACGGTATTCGCGATCTCCTGAGCGGCCATCTGTGCCGTTGCACCGGCTACACCCCGATCATTCAGGCGGCCTTGGAAGCGGCCGCGGAGCTTGCCACCGTCACGGAAGAGACCCCAGATGCTTGATCTCGGCAGCAGCTTCGTTGCCAGCGCGTCGCGCGATCCCAACGCCATTGCGCTCGTGGATGGCGATCTCCGTCTCACTTATCGGCAATGGTACGAGAAGATCTCGGTGCTGGTGGCATCGTTCGACCAAGTCGGGCTGAAGCCGGGAGATCACGTCATCACCCTGCTGCAGAACCGCTGGGAGGCGGCCACGCTGCATTGGGCCTGCCAGTTCGCGGGAATCGTCATCACGCCGATCAACTGGCGGGCCAAAGCCGACGAGCTGGATTTTTGCATCGAGAACTCGGAGGCGTCCGCCCTTTTCTACCAGGACGTCTCCGCGGAGGCCGTCAGGCAATCGTCGCGCGCCGGCCAATTGCGGCGTTTCCCGGTCGATCCTGGGACAGGCGAGGCGTTCAGCTTTGCCGAGATGATCGAGGGCAGCGCGCCCGACGCCGAGCCGCGCGTGGGCGCCGACGCCTGGTCGATCATGCTCTATACCTCGGGAACGACCTCGCGGCCGAAGGGCGTGCCGCGGCGGCATCGCGCGGAACGGGCCGCGGCGATCGCCCATGTCGCGCAAAACCTTTATGGCCGCGGCGAGCGCACCCTTGGCGTGATGCCGCTCTATCACACGATGGGGGTTCGCTCGCTGCTTGCGATGTCGCTGATCGGCGGTACCTTCATCTGCCTGCCGCGCTATGACAGCCGCCAGGCGTTGGCGTTGATCGAAAAGGAGATGGTCAGCAACCTCTATCTGGTGCCGACTCTTTATCACGAACTCGTCCACCACGAGGCGTTTGGCGCCACCGACGTGTCGAGCGTACGCAAGCTTGGCTTCGCCGGCGCCTCAATGACCGACGGATTGCTGAAAAAGCTAAACGAGACGTTCAGGCCGGAACTGTTCGTCAATCATTACGGCAGTTCGGAGATCTATACCTTTACGATCGACCAGAATGCGCCGGCAAAACCCGGTTCTGCCGGCAAGGCGGGCATCAATCAACATATCAAGGTGGTGCGGATCGACGCGCGCTCGGTCGCGGAGCTTGCCGCAGTCGGCGAGGAGGGCGAGATCATCGCATTGCTCGCTACCGATGAGGCGTTCGAAGGTTATTGGCGGCGATCCGAGGCAGACGCCAAGGCGCTCCGCGAGGGCTGGTACTTCACCGGCGACACCGGCTTCGTCGATCCGGACGGCGATCTCCACGTCACCGGCCGTGTCGACGACATGATCATCACCGGCGGCGAGAACGTCTCGCCGGTCGAGATCGAAAGCTGTCTGTCGCTACATCCCGCCGTGTCCGAGGTCGCAGTGGCCGGCATTGCCGACGAGAAATGGGGCAAGATCGTCGCCGCCTTCGTCAAGCGTAACAAGCCCGTATCCGAGGCCGAGCTGGAGCAGTTCTGCCGCACCTCCGGGCTCGCCAATTTCAAGCGGCCGCGCCGCTATGTCTTCGTCGACGGCATTCCGAAATCGCCGGTCGGCAAACTGCTGCGGCGGCTGCTCGTCGCCGGGGAATACGAGACCGAGCGCCTGCCGCCGCCAGGCACCGCCTGACCTCAATCACCAACAGAAGGAACCACAAATGTCGTCACCCTACACATTTTCCGATTCCCGCCTTGCCAAGCTGAACGGCTTCAAGGTCGAAATCGATGAGGCACATGAGCGCGCCGACATCATCCTTGTCCGCCCGCCGTATAACATCGTGGCGATGCCGCAGCGCGATCAGCTCCGGCTGAGCTTCGAGACGCTCGATGAGGATACGCGCGTGCGCATCATCGTGCTGCGGTCGGAGGGAGAGCATTTCTCCAGCGGCGGCAATATCGGTGGTTTCATGGAGGCAAGTCCCGAACATGTCTCCAAACTCGCCTGGAATATCGCTGCACCGGCGCGTTGCGCCAAGCCAGTGATCGTCGCCAACCGCGGTTACTGCTTCGGTGTCGGCTTCGAACTCTCGCTCGCCTGCGATTTCCGGATTGCGTCGGAGACCACGCAGTATGCGCTACCGGAGCAGAAGCTTGGGCAAATTCCGGGATCGGGCGGTTCGGCGCGGCTGCAGAAGATGGTCGGCATCACCCGCACCAAGGACATCGTGATGCGATCCAAGCGCATCTCGGCGAAGCAGGCGCTGGAGTGGGGCATCGCAACTGAATGCGTGCCGGATGCGGAACTGGAGAAGGCTACCGACAGTTTGGTGGACGAGCTTCGCACGTTCTCGCCACTGGCGCAGCGGACTGCGAAGAAGCTCCTGAACGACACCGAGGATTCGACGCTGGCCATTGCGATCGAGCTCGAGGGGCACTGCTACAGCCGCCTACGCCAGTCGGACGACTTCAAGGAAGGCGTTGAAGCCTTCAACGCGAAACGTCCCCCGAAATTCATCGGCAGTTGAACCGTTCCGGCGCGTGGTGGCTAGCCACCGCGCGTCGTTTCCGGCGGAAATTTTCATAAACAAGACCATAGAGGGAGCGAATATGAATCCGTTTAGCATTTTAGCCGCTGCGAGCGCGCTGCTCGCCGCCACCGCGCTTTCGAATGCCGCACTGGCGCAGGCTGGACCGCTCAAGATCGGCGTGGTCACCCCTTTGTCCGGCACGTATACGCCTATTGGGCAGCAGGTCCGCTGGGGACTGGAGCTGGCTGCCAAGGATATCAACGCGGCAGGCGGAATTGCAGGACGGCAGATCACCCTGATCTTCGAGGACGAGGAAGCCAATCCGGCCGTTGCCGTTCAGAAGGCCGAGAAGCTGTTCCAGGTCGAGAAGGTGGACTTTCTCACCGGCACGGTGAATTCGGGGTCGACGCTCGCCGTCGCGCAGCTCGCAGAGCGTAACAACAGGCTTGCCGCTACGACTGTCTCCTTCGCCGACTCGATTACCGGCGACAAATGTTCGCCGAACATGTTTCGCGTGAACGCCCGCGCTGAGCAGCAGTCGGTCGCGCTCGCCGCCTGGCTTGAGAAGGAGAAGCCGAAGTCGAAGGTATTCTATCTCGGGCCCGATTATGAAATGGGTCGCTCCACCGTCGCCGCCTTCAAGGCCAACGCCGAAAAGAGCGGCGCCCAGTCGATGGGCGAGGTGTTCGCGCCACTCGATTCCAAGGATTACACGCAGTATTTCGGCCAGATCCGGGCTGCCCGCCCGCAGGTCGTCTATACCTCGGTTGCGGGGAACGACACGGTGCGACTGCTGACCCAGTTGCAGGATTTCGGCATGCTGTCGAACCTGACAGTCGTTGGCGCCTCAGGCACCGTGACCTCTCAGAACATCGGCGCGATCGGGGCCGCGGCGGAGGGCTTCGCCACCGGTGTGGGTTATTCAACTCAGATTGATACGCCCGAGAACAAGAAATTCGTCGAGGCGTTCCGCGCCGCCAACAAGGCCGACCCTGACCTCTACGGCGCCGACAGTTACGGCGTCCTCTTTGCCTACAAAGCGTCGGTCGAGAAGGCGGGCTCAACCGAAACCGACAAGGTACGCGATGCGTTGAGGGGACTGACCTGGAAGACGCCGCAGGGCGACAAGACGATCAGGGCCGGCGACCATCAGGCAATGCAGCCGATGTATGTGGTGCGCGTAAGCAAGGGCAAATTCGACATCGTCACGAGTGTGGCTGCGGATAAGGCGATCGGACCCGACGCGTGCACACGATTCTGAACCAAGGGAAACGTCCGCGTTCTCTCCCGTGAGTCCGGGCGAGCGCGGGCGGAGCATGATCTCTGGAGACGACGTCCATGTCACCGATAGACTATCTGCAATTTGTGTTGGCACCGCAGATCCTGAACGGGCTGACGCTCGGCGTTGCTGTTGTTCTTGTTGCGCTGGGGCTCACCATCATTTTCGGTATGCTGGACGTCATCAACATGAGCCACGGCGAATTCTATGCAGTGGGAGCCTATGCAGCGGTGGCGCTTGGAGCCGCGGGCGTCGGTTTCTGGTTTCTGCTGGTCTTGGTGCCGATCTTGATGATTCCCCTCGGTATGGTGGCAGAGCGGCTGTTGATCCGTCCGGTCTTCGACTCGAAGGACCGCCACGTCACCACGCTGCTCGTTACCTTTGGCCTGGGCCTCGTTGTCGAGGATGGGCTGAAAGTGATCTTTGGTGCGAACACGCAGCGCCCGCCGACACCCATTCCGGGCGCAACGGAGTGGTTCGGAATTCTCGTGCCAAGCTACCGTCTCTTCCTTCTCGCGGTGGGAGCAGCGATCATCGGCGGCGTCGCCTATGTTGTGTACCGCACGCGCCTCGGCGCCATGGTCCGTGCAGCTGCCTTCGATCGCCATATGGCGGCCTCGCTGGGGGTGCCGGTCTCGGTCGTGTATGCGGGAACCTTCGCGTTCGGCGTAGCGCTCGCGGGGCTCGCCGGCGTGCTGCTCGCGCCAATCTATTCGGTCTTTCCCACCATGGGGCGGGACTTCATCCTGCTTGCCTTCAGCGTCGTCATCGTCGGCGGCATGGGCTCGATCTGGGGGTGTGTGTTTGCCGGGCTGCTGCTGACGCAGGTGCAGGCGCTCGCGAGCCTCGTTATTTCGCCGATATGGACGGATCCCATCGTGTTCGGGACGATGGTCGCCTTCCTCATGGTCCGCCCTCAAGGCCTGTTCGGGAGGCTCGGACATGCTTGATCGGCTCGCTGTCTCCATGCGTGCGAGCCATGTACTCGCGTTTCTGCTTCTCGCGGCGGCGTTGGGCCTCGCGGGCATTGGCGCTGCATTGGACGACAGTTTTTACCTCCGCCTCGGTACCGAAGCGCTGATCTTCGCTGGACTCGCTCTGTCAGTCGACCTTCTTCTCGGCTATTCGGGCGCGCTGTCGCTGGGGCAGGCGCTTTATTTTGGCATCGGCGCCTATGTTTCGGCCCTGACATTGATGACTGCTCCCTCGTTCTGGCTGGCCATGGCTGCCGCAGGTCTTGCGACGCTCGTTACCGCCACGATCGGCGGCCTGATCGCGAACCGGGTTCGCGGTGTCTATTTCGCCCTCATCACCTTTGGCATGGCGCAAGTCGTGGCCAAGATCGTCTACAACACGCGCGAACTGGGCGCTTCTGACGGCATGATCGGCATTCCCGTTGTCCAGATCCAATTCGGCCCTGTCGCGATCTCGGCTGGCAATCCGGTCGGGTTCTTTCTGATCGTGCTGGCCATCATCATGGGACTGTATGGACTGAGTGCCTATTTGCTGGAGACGCCCTTCGGCCGGGTGCTGATGGCCCTGAAAGCCAACGAGAGGCGAGTGCCCTTCCTTGGTTATTCGGTGTGGCGGGCGCGTATGGCGGTCTATATCTTCGCAGGACTCGTGGCCGGGCTGTCTGGCGCGCTCTATCCGGTGCTGCGGGGTTTTGTCTCGCCCGAGCTAATGTTCTTCGCCACTTCCGGGAACGCGGTGATCTCGGTGATCCTCGGGGGTGTCGGTACGCTCATCGGCGCGATCTACGGTGCGGTGCTGCTCGTCATCCTGAAATCGATCATCGGCAGCTGGACGGAGCATCATCTCATCGTCATCGGCCTGCTGTTCATGCTCTGCGTGATGTTCCTGCCGAAGGGGCTCGTCGGCTTCACAAGGCCCTGGATTGAACGCCGAATCGCCCGCGCGCCATCTCAGGAGGTCGCCGCGTCCGCGGTTTCCCCCGCGATCGTCAAATCCGGGAGCGTGTCATGATCCCGCATGTCCTCGACGTTCGTGGTCTCGGCATCTCATTCGGCGGCCTCAAGGCGGTCGACGATGTGAGCTTTTCCGTCGAGCGCCATCGCATTACCACGATCATCGGTCCCAACGGTGCCGGCAAATCCACCTTGTTCAACCTGATCAGTGGCGCCCTGAGGCCCAGAAGCGGAAAGGTCATGATCGACGGCGTCGAGATGACACGGGATTCTGCCGAGCAGAAGAAGGCCGCAGGTCTTTCCCGCTCGTTCCAGATCACCAACCTCTTCTTCGAGTTGACCGTTGCGGAAAACCTGCGGCTCGCGGCGCAGCTGCTCGAACCGCCATCGCGCGCCTTGTTGCCAATCCGCCGTTCGCGCCGCGCCATGGAGAAGACCGAGCAAATGCTCGAGCGCTTCGCGCTGGCGCATCGCCGCGACGAACTCGCCGGCAATCTCTCGCACGGGGATCAGCGCCGGCTGGAAATAGCAGTCTGTCTCGCATCCGAACCCAAGATCTTGCTGCTCGACGAGCCGACACAGGGCATGAGCCATGCCGATACGCGGGACACGGCGGTCCTTGTGCGCAGCCTGACCGAGGACGTGACCGTTCTGCTCATCGAGCACGATATCGGTCTTGTGATGAGCCTGTCGGACCATGTTGTCGTCATGCACCAGGGTCGCAAGCTGGCCGAAGGTCCTCCAAACGTAGTGCGATCTGATCCGGCCGTTCAGGCCGCCTATTTCGGGCATCGCTGACATGCTAGACATTCGCGGATTGCACTCCCACTACGGTCTCAGTCACATCATCCAGGGCATCGATCTCGACGCTAGGGCCGGTGAAGTCATCGGCATCTTTGGGCGCAACGGCGTCGGAAAGACGACATTGCTCAAAACTATCGCCGGTTGGGTGACAGCGAGTGCCGGCACGGTCACGCTCGCTGAGCGCGGACTTTGCGGCCTTTCACCCGATCGCGTCTGTCATGCTGGCGTCGGCTTTGTGCCGGAGGATCGCCGCATCTTTCCAGGGTTGACTGTTGAGGAAAATCTGTCGCTGGGTTTGCTGCAGGTGAGGGGGCGTTCGAGACAGCAGGAGCACCGTGCGATTGATGCGATTTACGGTCGCTTTCCGCGTCTGGGCGAGCGACGGCATCAGCTCGGCACGACACTATCCGGCGGCGAACAACAGATGCTGGCAATGGCGCGGGTCATGGTCGGTGAGCCACGTCTCGTGTTGATCGACGAACCAAGCGAAGGCCTGGCGCCAATGATTGTTGCAGAAGTCTTCGCAATCGTGCGGGAACTGCGCGATCGGGGGGCAATCGTGTTGCTGGTCGAGCAAAACGTACATGAGGCCCTGTCGGTCGCCGACCGCTTCCATGTGGTCGAACGCGGAAAGATCGTATTCAGCGGCGAGGCAGGCGTCGAGACCGATTGCACCCGGCTGATGCAGCTAATCGCGGTATGAGGACGATACCAAACTGATCACCACCAACTCCCGTCGCAAAAGAGGAGCATAGTGGATGAAGTCGCCCCCGGATGAATTGAGTTAAGTGGAAGGACGTCTGTTTCGGGCGCTTTCGAACGTTCATGATGGTCAGACGGCGTTTGACGACACTCCTCGCGCGTAGGCTCAAACAAGCTTCACCACCTGGAGATATCGATAATCCTGCCCCGGTCGTGCGGTGAAAGACCGGGAAGGAAGAACTTCCGCTTGCCAGTAAATTGAACATGATCATTTATGATCATGATCACTAGTGATCATGGTCACATTTTGATTTTGGGTCCAAATCTGAGCAGGTCGGTGCCGTTCGAATGCCATCCCTCGCTGGGAGAGGCGCTTCCTTATTTGGAAACGCCTGCCAAGCAATTGATATCATTGCAGGCGAATTCGGCCATTTTTTCCAAATGTTCATTGGAATCATTGAATATTCAAACTGATCTTGATTCCGCGATTCTGGCGTTCGCTCAGGGCAGACGTTGCTGCAGAACTCCCAGACCTACCGCTCCACTTCGGCTGTTCGTTTGGAAACTAGGCATTTGGAAAGGCGCCGCGTTGCCGGTGGCCAGGACCTATGCGTGCGTTCAGGCTACATGCCAAATTCTGTCTAGATCCTCACCCAGATCGGCTCGCTTCATCTGGTGCCCGCCGGTTACACATCGGCTTGCGCAGGGTCCGAGCCAATCTCGCAAGGCGGCGTCCTTCGTAAGCATTTTGCCGATAGCGGAGAACACAGCAGTGCCGATTGCTTGTTGCTGGCTGCGCAGATGGTCCTCAAGCAGCTTGTGTCGGGTAACGTAGCCGGCATTCACGCCTGGGATTGATTGGTTCATTAGCAGCTTTGCGTCGAATTCTGAAACTCCAGCAGCTGTGGCAATGGTCCGGAATGTTTGGCGAAGATCGTTACCCCACTTCGAAAGGGTATCGCGATCCTCTTTTGTTTCGGCAAGATGGCCCGACTCACTGTCGCCGGGAAAGATCCATTTCCGCGACTGCAGCGGATACATCTGCCTACCGAAGCGTATCGCCCGAATGAGACACAGCATCATTTCTCGGGAGAGTGGGACGTCGAACGCTCGCTTCCTGCCGCCCTTTGGCTTTTCGATGTGTAGAGTTCGGCGGCGAGAGTCGACGTGACTCGGCTTCACCTGCTGTAGTCCGAGATCCACAAAGCAGCGTGAGCAGATGGAATTCGCGACGGACCGGATTTTCGAGGGCAGCCAACTCCCGGAACCATTCGGTCAAGTCGCTCGCGCCCATGCCGGTATCTCGGCGCTTCTCTTCATTCCAATCGACGGCGTCTGCTGGGTTGTCGCGTGGCAGAAATCTGCTGGTCTTGCGAGCATGATTGTAGATTGCGCGCAGCGTTCGCATGCAGCCATTTGCGATATACGGACCGTTCTCTTTCGTAATGTCGTCGTGCTTTCTGGCAACGCGAGCAGGATCCATCGCGAGTTCGCTTAGCGAAGTATCGAGCCATTCCGCAAAGAGGCCTTCTACCTGATCGCGATAACCGCTTATGGTCTTTTCACTGCGACCCTTTCGGATCAAGTGCGCTTCCCGATATCGCTGCCATGCTTGTCTGAGGGTGACAGTCGAAACCTCGATTTTCGCCTCGTTCCCAGCCTGGCCGGCGCCAGTCTCTCCATCTTGCTTCGCCGTCTTCGGATGCTGTCCTCTGCTGATCTGAGCCAGATATTCCTTCGCAATCGCGCGGGCTGCTCGGGTGGTCAACTCGCGCGTGTCGCCGATAGATACTCTGATCGAAGACGCCCGCTTTCCTCCCTGCCGGAGATCGCCACGGTCGGTCTGGCGCTTCCCGGTAAACAACGCCAGATGAAAGCGGCTTGCCGGGAATGTTGGGTATCGTCTGCTGAAAGTGCGGCGTAACCGTTTCGCCGATACCACGGGCGGCGGCAGGTGTCGCCATGGCGATGGCAATGGCAGCATAGGCTGCACTTAGGATGTCGCATTTTCATGGTCGTGTTCTCCTTCGGTTGCATGGAGGTGCTGATGCTGTTTTCCGAAAGTGGCCTGCTCACCTGCCAACCACAGTCTTGATTGAGTCGACGAACACCCAGAACGAGGCGGCGAACAGGCCGACATCCTTCAAAAGAAACTGACCCGGCGCGACGGTGATCGCGGGCGGTCCGAGCTCCGGCACGACGACCCCCGGCGTCGAGAGCATGAAGCTAAGTGTCGCAACGAAGAGTCCGGCGGAGAGCAGACCACCGGCAGCGGAGAAGATCGGACTCGCCAATCTGAGGGCGATCAGCAGCCCGATGCTGAGTTCGAGGAGCCCAAGGAAGGTGGAGAAGCCGCGGACCGAGAACAAATCATAGAACCAACTCAGTAACGGGCTGTTCTCAACCAGCGGCACCAGCCCCTGGGCCTCGTAATCGGTGAACTTCATCCCGCCGAACCAGGCGTAGATGATCGCGAGCGATGCATAGAGGCCGAACCGGCTGAGTGGTTCGGCGTAGATAAGCACATGGCGCGCGTGATCGCGCCAACCGGCAATGGCGAGCGGGGCAAGGCGCGGCGTTGAGATCGGGATATTGAAGAGTGACATGGTTGGTCTCCAATTTGTTGAGCACGTGTTACGCCGCAGCCGCGATTCGGTATCGCGCCGGAACTGAGCTGAGGGAGAGGTTTGGTATGAGCTTCTGCCGCGCCGCTTCGTAGTTGGCCCAGTCCGCTGCATCTGGAAGCGAGGGAATGCTGACGACTTCACCCTGATCGAAGCCGGCGAGCGCCGCGTCGACGAGGTCATCCGACGTCATGACGATGTTGGACGGCAGATTGTCGACGGCGCCGCCGGCTGCATCCCAGAAGTTGGTCGCTGTCGCGCCGGGCAGGACGGTCTGGATACGCACGTTCTTGTCAGTCAGTTCCTTCTGAAGCGACTGGCCCAGGGCGAGGACGAACGCTTTCGTTCCGCCATAGACGCCGTTCAGGACTTCCGGTGCGATGGCGACCACTGAGGCAATGTTGATGATCGCGCCGCCTCCACGCGCAACGAGCGCGGGAGCCGCGGCATAGGTAAGCCGCATCAGTGCGGTCACGTTGAGATCGACCATCTTCTCCATGGCATCGACGTCGGACTGCAACAGCGGCTCGAGTCCGCCGACACCTGCGTTGTTAACCAGCATGGTGATGGCGGGGTCCGTGGCGACGATCGCCTCGATCCGCTTCAGGTCCGCCTTGTTTTTCAGGTCCGCGGCAACAGTCTTGACCATACGGCCCGTGGCGCCGGCGATGCGCGTCGCCAGCTGGTCCAGCCGAGCCTCGTTGCGTGCGACGAGAATCAGATCGTAGCCCCGGCGAGCCAGCCGGTCGGCATAAACTGCACCGATCCCGGCGGAGGCGCCTGTAATGACCGCGACACCTTTGAGAGAGATGGACATTGCACTTCTCCTTGTTGGCGCCACTGGCGCGTTGGGGTTTGATACTTCTGGGATAATCTACCGAAATGCGGCGCGAACTTCGTCGATGGTCTGCTTGGGGTTCTGGAGGTGAGGGTAGTGCCCGATACCGGGAAGGAGCGTCAGCCCGGCGCCAATTCTGTCGGCGAGCTCGATCCCCATCTCCTTCTTGATGTAGAGGTCGTTCTCGCCCCACACGACCTTCACCGGGATCGCGAGTTGCTCCAGACGCGATTCGAAGTGATTCTGGTCCCGCGTAAAGTGCGCGTAGTAGTACGAGAAGGCATCCGCTGTCGTTATTGCGCCGTGGCCCCAGGCACGTGACATGTCGTCCTTGAATTCGCGCGGCACATCGAATTGCGCTTCCTTGGGCAGGCCTCTTCTGAACGCGTTTTCGAGGATGTCGTCGCGGTTCTTGTTCAGCTGGTCCCGAGCCTTATCCATTGAAGGGCCAGCCTTCAGGCTCTGCAGGCTCGCATACATGTAGTGGGACCTGTCGAAGGGGGCGAAATCGCCGACGATGATCGACGTCGCGATGCCGGGCTTCTCCTGAGCCAGGAGAAGAGCCGGCAGAGCTCCGACGTCAGTCGCGTAGATCGTAAGCTTGGATGTGTTGATGCCCGCCTTGCGTATGTAGTCGTTCAAGACGCGCGCGTAGTCCTTGGGGGCGTACGAAAACCTGTCGACCTTCGGCCTCGAGGAAAACCCGAAGCCGGGCCAGTCGAAAGCGTGGACTTCGTAGTCGTCGGCGAGGGTAAGAGAGATACTTTTCCAGGCGTACAGCGTTTCCGGAAATCCATGCAGGAAGAGGACGGTCCCCTTCGGGTTCGCGTTGTGGACCACCATTCTCCGGAGCGTGATGTCCTCGTC
Organism: Bradyrhizobium sp. USDA 336; assembly: GCF_044908355.1. Classification (NCBI taxonomy): domain Bacteria; kingdom Pseudomonadati; phylum Pseudomonadota; class Alphaproteobacteria; order Hyphomicrobiales; family Nitrobacteraceae; genus Bradyrhizobium; species Bradyrhizobium sp. USDA 336. Next base: position 34,018 of record NZ_JBIYDC010000002.1, read on the forward strand.
GATCTCGATGAAGCCGACGTCGACCTTCTGTTCCTGTTCGGAAGGAGTTTGGGCGCGTGCCGGCGCACCCAAAGAGCCGGGTATGGGAGCGCCGAGTGCCGTAGCCGCCGCGACCGCCATCGCTACGCCGCGGTGACATCGGTCGATTCTCTCCGAGATACTGATCATGTCGGTCTCCCAAATGCGAAGGTCGCGTGTGTCGCAGTCGTCTTGCCGCTTGCCTGGCCTTCCTGAGCTGTTCACTCGCTCAGCATCAGAAGCGGCTTGCCCTTCTCGACGATGTACGTGGCAAGCTCGGCGGCCTTGACGGAGCCGATGTTCTTCACCGCATGCGGCGTTCCGTGCGGAATGAAGAGCACCTCGCCGGCCTTGACGGTCAGCGGCGGCCTGCCGTCGAGCTGATACTCCAAGGCGCCTTCGGTGACGTAGACGAGTTCTTCGCCGGGATGCGAGTGCCGGACCGCGCTCACGCCCGGGCCGAACTCAACGAGCACCTGGATGACCTCGCGTCCAGCAGCACTGAGATCATTGCGGAGCAGGTTGGTGCGCTTGATGTCGCCCAGACTGACTTCGTGGGCCCGCGCCACGGGCAAGGTCGAACCGTTGGCAACGAGCAGCGCCGCAGCCGCGACGATGATGCGAAGTGCTTTCATTTGAGTCTCGTCCTCGTTCAGGTTGATTTTGCGCAGCGATTGGGAGTGTCTGGTTGGGGTCAGTATTGACGGAGCGGCCGAAACGCCGCGGCGACTTCCCGGGAGAAAAGTTCGGGCTGTTCCCACGCAGCGAAATGTCCGCCTTTGTCGGCCTCGTTGAAGTAGATGAGGTTGCGATAGGCGCGGCGGGCCCAGCTCTCCGGAGCGCGGTACACTTCGTCCGGGAAGACGGAGATCGCGACGGGAAGCGCGATTTCGGCTGTCCTCTGCGCGGAGGAGAGAATGACGCTCTGACCCGCCGTCTCCCAGTAGATGCGCGCGGATGAAACAGCCGTGTTCGTCAGCCAGTAAAGCGTGACGTCATCCAGCATCTCGTCGCGCGTGAGCAGGCGAAGCGGTTCGGCGTTGTTGTAGTCGAACATCCAGGCCGCCAGCCCGGCGGGAGAGTCGGTCAGCGCGTAGCCGATGGTCTGCGGCCGCGTTCCCATCATTGCGGCATAGGCCCGATATCTCTTGTAGAAGATTGAGAGTGCGTCGAACGCGGCTCGTTCCTTCGACGAGAGATCCTGCGGAGCAGCTGCGCCGGTGGCGAGCAGCGCCGCGATCTCGGACGGCACGGCCGCCGGCAGATTGATGTGGATGCCGAGCAACCCTGCAGGAGCCTGTCGCGCCATTGCGCTTGAGATCGGCGCGCCCCAGTCGCCGCCCTGGGCGACATAGCGGTCGTAGCCGAGGCGATTCATAAGTTCGGCCCAGGCTCGTGCGATGCGCTCCGGCCCCCATCCGAGACTTCTCGGCTTGCCGGAAAAGCCGAAGCCGGGGATCGACGGTAGGATAAGATGGAATGCGTCCTCTGCACGTCCACCATGGCTCGTTGGGTTGGTCAGAGGACCAACAGTCTTGAGCAGCTCGAACACTGAGCCCGGCCAGCCGTGCGTCATGATCAACGGCAGCGCGTTCGCATGACGTGAGCGGATATGGATGAAGTGAATGTCGACGCCGTCGATTGTCGTTGTGAACTGCGGCAGGGCGCTGAGCCTGGCTTCGGCTTTGCGCCAGTCGTATTCAGTGGCCCAGGAGCGCATAAGTTCGCTGAACGCGGCGAGCTGAAGGCCCTGCGATCCGTCATCGACCGTCTCCCGGTCGGGCAGGCGTGTCGCAGCGACGCGCCGCCGAAGATCGCTCAGTGCCTCATCAGGGAAGTTGACACGAAACGGGCGAATTACATCGTTCGGTTCAGCCAGAGCGTGGTGAAGAGGAAACAGGCCAGCGGTGCCGGCAATCGCAATACCCATCGCAGCGCCGCCGAGCAGGGCGCGCCGATCCTGGTCGATAACTTCGTAAACGTGCGGCCTGTCCATCTTGCTCTCCCTTGCCTGACCGGGCGTTGACCATCTGGTTCGCGCACCGCCCGTGGCTTGAATGTCGCCGGAGAGCCGGAAAATAGCTTGTTAGGTGTTGTTAGACGCTGTTACCAATTGTTTACGTTGAAGAAATTCGCTACGCGGCAACCACATGCCTGCCGATGTCAAGATCCATGACTGGGGTCCGGCAGCGATTGGTCGTGGTGAGTGTGACAATTTGGCCGGATCAGCGGTACTGGAAGTGCCGCTCCCTCCGTTGCACTCACTTGCACCTCACAACGTGCAGCTTCTTCTTGAGCTGCAAAACCTCCGATAACGATGTTGTCCGCACACAGATCGCCGGGCTTTCGGTGGTTTTCCCCGAAAGAAAAGGGAAGCTTGATGGGGGCAGACGCGGTACAGTGAATTCCGCAAACCAGCAATCGACAAGGGTGAGCGCAAGTGACCGGGCTTGACACAACGAGCGGTTCTCGCGCCAATCTCGTGAGGGCTCCGCACGACGCAGGCATCGCCTCCTTCGGACCGTTCTCCCTTCACGACAAGACGCGGCTGCTTGAGAAGGACGGGGTGCCCGTCAAGCTGGGCAGCCGCGCGCTGGATATCCTGCTGCTGTTGGTCAGCCGGGCTGGCGATATCGTGTCGAAGAATGAGCTGCTGGCCCACGCGTGGCCGGGCCTTGCCGTCGAAGAGATTAGTTTGCGAGTGCATATCGCCGAGCTTCGCAAGGCGCTCGGTGACGGCAAGGAGGGGGCGCGCTATATCACCAATGTACCGAGCCGCGGCTATTGCTTCGTCGCACCGGTGCAGCGCATCGCAGACGCATTTCCGGTGGTTTCACCTCCTGAGCAGGCGCCGAGCGCCCCTGAGGCGTCTGTGCCAGTCCTGCCTCCCCGCCTGGAGCGGATGATTGGGAGGGATGACGTTGTGCGGGAAGTGGCGCAGCGTTTGCTAGCCGAACGCTTCATCACGCTCAGGGGCCCTGGTGGCATCGGCAAGACCACCGTTGCGATCGCGCTGGCCCACGAACTCTCGGCCCGATTCGAAGGTCAGGTTCGCTTTCTCGATTTCAGCATGGTGAAGGATGCGGCGCTTGTCGCCGGCACGGTGGCCTGGGCCCTTGGGCTCGTGGTGCACCATTCTGATCCAACGGAAAACATAGTCGGTCACCTGCGCAACCGGCGCCTGCTGCTGGTACTCGACAGTTGCGAGCATGTCGTCGAGGCGATTGCGGCGCTGGCGGAGCGCATCCACCAGCAGGCGCCTGGTGTCAGCATTCTCGTCACCAGCCGCGAGTCGCTGCTTGTAGAAGGCGAGCAGATCTTCGAGCTCGCCCCGCTCGAGGGGCCGCCGCAGGGGGCGAGGCTGAGCGCACGCGAGATGCTGGCCTACCCGGCTGCGCGCCTGTTCACGGAGCGGGCGGCCGCGGCGGGTCATCGCAAGGAAATCGCCGACGAAGATGCCGAGATTGTCGCGGAGATTTGTAGCAAGCTCGATGGCATTGCGCTGGCGATCGAACTCGCCGCCGTGCGGGTCGGCACGCATGGATTGCGCGAGATAGTGACGCTGCTCGACGGCCGGCTAAAGCTGGAGTGGCGCGGCCGGCGGACGGCGCCTCCGCGCCATCAAACCCTCGGTGCAACGCTGGACTGGAGCTATGGTCTGATCAGCGAGAGCGAGCGTATCGTTCTGCGTCGCCTTGCCATCTTCGCCGCTCCTTTCACCTTGCAGGGAGCAACTATGGTCGCAGGCGAGGAGGGCGACCCGGTCGAGCGTATAGTGGAGTCGTTGGAGCAACTCGTTGCCAAGTCGCTGATTTCGGTGCGGCCTGACGCCCCCGTCACGCGCTATCGGCTGCTTGACACCACCAGGGCCTATGCCACGCAAAAGCTCGCTGACAGCGGTGAAGCGACGAGCATCGCGCGCCGGCATGCCCGCTATATCCAGCACGCGCTCGAAACGACGGCGACGGATTCAGGCGCTGGCAACCAAGCCTCGAGTTCGCGAGCTCGGACGCTGCTGTTTTCCGATGCGCGTGCCGCGCTGCAATGGGCTTTCGCCAATGATGATGGCGCTGGACTGCGCGTTCCGCTCGCCGGCGCCTGCGCCAGGCTGTTCGTCGAGCTCAACCTGCTGGACGAAGGGCGCCTATGGTCGAGCCGCGCGCTCTCGATGCTCGATGATTCGACCCGCGGCAGTGCGTGGGAACTGGAGCTTCAGGCAACGCTCGGACACGCTTTCATGTTTACCGAGCGCAACAGCGATCAGGCTGAACTGGCGCTGCGCCGCGGCCTCGAAATTGCCGAGGCGCTGGGTGACCGCCCCAACAAGTTTCGTCTGCTGGCGCGTTTGAATATGTTCTATCGGCGCACTGGTGATTTCCGCGAACTGCTTCCCACTGCTTTCGAGGCGGAACGTGTTGCGCGTGAGATCGGCGACAAGGCCGGTCTTGTCGGAGCCAAAGCACTAGTCGGCGTTTCCTATCACCTGATAGGCGATCAGAGAACTGCGCAACTGCATCTCGACGAGGGCCTTTCGGATGCCGGTGCGCTCCGCGGGGCTCAACCCGGTCATTTCGCCTACGCGAGAATGCCACAGGTACCGCTCGCGCGCGTGCTATGGCTGCTTGGGTTCCCCGATCGGGCGGTCGAATGCGTTCACTCTATCATTAAGGCAGCGCCACAGGACGCGGTGATGCATTGCATCGCTTTGTGCTGGTCTGCATCACTCTATGGTTGGATCGGGGATTGGTCTTCAGTCGAGCAGATGGCCGGACGTATTTCGACTCATGCCGCGAGCCACGCACTGGCGCCATATCAGGCCGTAGCCACCGGTTTTCGAGCGCAGACAATGATCGCGCGCGGTGAGCGCAAAGCAGGAATCGAATTGCTGCAAAACGTGCTGGCACGTTTGCATGCGGATCGTTACGAACTGTATGCATCTGCCTTCATCTCCGAGCTTTCACAGGGATTGGCAGAGTTGGGTCAATTGGCGGAGGGGCTGCGCATCCTGCATGAGGCAATCGCCCGCATCGAGCCGGCCGGAGCGGCTTTCGACGCACCGGAGCTTCTGCGCCTGCGCGGTGAACTCGAGGCGCGCGGCGGTGACACGAACGCGGCAGAGGCAAGCTTGGTGGCCTCGATCGCACTGGCAGAGAAGCAGGGCGCGCTGTCGTGGCGGCTGCGAACGGAAACATCGCTGGCCCGCCTTCGACGCAAGCAGCGCAAGGCGAAGCCGCTGGACGGACTGACCGAGACCTACGCCCGCTTCACGGAAGGGTTCGAAACAGCCGATCTAAAGGCTGCACGCGAACTGCTGGGCGAGGCGTAGCCGCTGCGTCAGCCAAAGCGGAAGTCGGAGAGGTCGATCGACACCATCAGCGTATCGAGCATCGGCTTCAGGCCATCCGCGCGCAGATAAGCCCTGCGTCGGGTCGGAATCCAGATGCCGTCCACGTTCACGTGGTCGGATACGTACTGCGCCGCCGGGAAGCTGCCCGCGATATCGACGTGGTAGTCGTGCCGGCGGATGAGCATGTCCTCGCCGAAATAGAAGTCCTGCTCAGAGCTATGGCTCGCGATCTCCGCGGGAAAGGTGGCCCTCAAGCCGCGCCAAGTTTCCGCTCCGTCGCGCCAGGGCTCGATTTCCTCGACCTTGAAACCGTCCATGGCGAGCAGGAACGGTGTGGTGAGGTAAGTCCAGAGCGCGTATCCGTTGAAGTAGGCGCGATGCAGCGGGTCCCAACTCGTTCGCAGATCGTGCCGCGCAAACGAAGCGCGGGGATCGGATCGTTCGGCGACGATGCTGCCATCCTCGGCAAGAATGGCGATGCGATCGGATGTGAAGGCGGTATGTCTGCCTTTTCCAAACGGCGCGACCGATGCCCATTGCCGATGCAACTCGACCTGCATGGTCCGCGCGACCGGATCCTGCGGGACGCCCTTGAGGGCCCAAAGGTCGCCGCCGCTGACGATGGTCGCGGTGAGCGTGTAGTGAGATTTCCAGCGGTTCAGGCCTCCATGGGCCTCGATCGCGTCTTTCAATAACGGAAGCATTCTTCGTCTCCCAGCTCAAATATTTGCTTCTGCGCCAGCATCAGCATTGCCGATCAGCTTCGATCGTCGTGACCTGTGTTGCCGCTGCTGTCGAACGGCTTGACGCATGACCGCGTGGCGGCCCGTCAATTTGAACCGTGCGGGCGGCGAACAGCGCCGCACCGTATCCGAATTGGAGCTGGCCTTGCCGAGAACATCTCGCAGCACCCCGAGTAACGGCGTGCCGCCATCGGCATCGGCGCTGCGTGCAGTTTCGCCAACTTGGATGGTGAAGGTCATGAGGCGATCTCCTGAGAATTGCCAGATGAAGCGCACATCGCGCGCTTACATCTTCGACTGTGGCGTAGGCTTTAGCTGCCGAGCTGACCGACGTAGTGTCCTAGGCGATTCTCGACATCGCCCGGCCGATGAAAGCCGCGTGCCATCAGCGTTTTGATCCTGGCCTGAGCGGCAGGACGTCCGAGCGAGGCAACAAAAGCGTCCCACTCCGGCGCAATGTCCGAATCCGCAGGCAAGCTTGCCGCATCGACCAAGCGTTTGGTGTCAACGATGGCCTGCTTGTCAAAAGATGCGATCCGCATGGCTAGCGCATCGACGAAGGTGTCGAGCTCCGCATCCGCAAGCGATCGATTGACGTATCCATACCGCTCGGCGAGCTCGCCGCAAATATCGTCGGCGCTGAGAAGAATCTCCAGCGCGCGTCCGCGCCCGACCAGGCGAGGCAACCGCGCCATCGGCCCACCACCGGGTACGAGGCCGGCACCAACTTCCCATTGCGAAAGAATGGCCCTTTCGCGGCTCGCGAAGCGCATGTCGCTCGCTAACGCGAGTTCGCTGCCGACGCCCGTCGCCCGCCCGCGGATCGAGGCGATCGAGACGACCGGCGCGCGACTGAGCCGTACCAGCATATCGGGAAGAGCTTGCAGCCCGGTCGGTCCGGGCGGGATACTCGTCGAGTCCTCAAGGGGCGCGAGGAAGTCGTAGTGCGTCAGGAAGAAGCCTTCGACAGCGCTGTCGAATACAACGACCTTCACCTTCTCATCGGTTTCTAAGGCCGCAATGATTTCATCAAGCTGTGGGATGCTTTCCGGACCGAAAATATTCAGCGGCGGATGGTTGAACGTGACTCGCCAATAAGAGGGCAGGCGTTGCTCGAGCCGGACACGTGGCGCGGCAGATGTCTTCTCTAGGTGGGTCATAATGCACTCCTTGGTTGCTCACCGACCTTCCCCCATGAACTCTCAGAACGCTCGTTAGGCGTTGTTAAACGGTGTTGGACGTTGCGGTAGACGACAAAACCTTCGTCCATTCATGCGCTTAGGCTGGGCCCTGGCTTTAGAACCCGCACGGACCGCGATACCGATCCCCGGGGCAATCAATTCCTCCCGGCTCTGACCGGCCGAATCGCGCTGACAACGTCTAACAACGCTTAACGAGCCAACGTGCCGGACCCGGTGCATACCGCTTTCACACGAGGCCGATGTCTTTCGAAAGACGACGCCTCAACGGGAGCAAAGACCATGCACAAGGACGTCAACCAGACTCGCCGCGCGTTCATCGGTGCCGCTGCTGCGCTCGCAACCGGCATTGGCTTAACCGGCCCCGCAGCCGCGCACCTGAGCCAAGTCGCCGAAGCTGCAGATGCAACGAGTGCGTCCCTTGGGCATCTGAAGCAGATCAACGCCGGCATTCTGAACGTAGGATATACCGACAACGGCCCAGAAGGCGGGCCAGCGGTCCTGCTGCTGCACGGATGGCCCTACGACATCGACAGCTTTGCCGAGGTCGTGCCGCTCCTGACCGCCCAGGGCTATCGCGTAATCGTGCCGTATCTGCGCGGCTACGGGACGACCCGCTTTCTTTCCGCTGCAAGCGCCCGCAACGCCCAGCCTTCGGCGCTTGCAGCGGACATGATCGCGCTGATGGATGCGCTGAAGATCGAGAAGGCAGTCGTGGCCGGCTTCGACTGGGGCGCGCGCACCGCCAACATCATGGCAGCGCTCTGGCCAGAGCGCGTCAGCGCAATGGTCTCCGTCAGCGGCTACCTGATCGGCAACCAGCAGGCCGGCAAAGTGCCGCTGCCGCCGAAGGCCGAGCTTGAGTGGTGGTACCAATTCTATTTCGCCACGGAGCGCGGCCGCATCGGCTACGGCAAGCACCGCCGCGAGTTCGCGAAGCTGATCTGGAAGCTTGCATCGCCGAAATGGGAGTTCGACGATGCTACCTTCGAGCGCAGCGCGAAGGCCTTCGACAATCCCGATCACGTCGCGATCGTGATCCACAATTATCGGTGGCGGCTTGGATTGGTCGACGGCGAAGAGGCCTATGACGAACTCGAGGCGCAGCTCGCGCTGGCGCCGACCATAGCTGTGCCGACTATCACCATGGAAGGCGACGCCAACGGCGCGCCGCATCCCCAACCCGCCGTCTACGCCAAGAAGTTCACCGGCATGTACGGGCACAGGCACATCACCGGCGGCATCGGACACAATCTTCCCCAGGAAGCGCCGAACGCTTTCGCACAGGCCATTCTCGACGTCGCCGCGCAGGTGTGATCGCGGCGTCCGTATTCACCACACACACCAGGAGAGAACCATGACAGTAGCAGTTAATCCCGCCGAGGTCCGTTCGACGGACATGAAGTTCGAGCTAGCCGTCATCCCGGTCTCGGACGTAGCGCGCGCCAAGGAATTCTACGCGAACCTTGGCTGGCGTTTTGACGCCGAGTTCACCAACGGTAGCGACTTCCACATTGTCCAGTTCACGCCCCCGGGCTCCGGCACCTCGGTGATCTTCGGCAAGAATGTCACGCCGGCCAAGCCGGGCTCTGCCCAGGGCCTGTACCTGATCGTGTCCGACATCGAGGCTGCCCGGAAGGAGCTGCTTGCGCGCGGTGTCAAGGTCAGCGAGGTCTTTCACGGCGGCGATGGCGTCCACACCGGCACCGATGAGCCTTATCTGTTCGGGAGCGTCCGGATCAGTGGCCCGGATCCGCAGCGCCGCACCTATCAATCGTTCGCGTCATTCAGCGATCCGGACGGCAATGGCTGGGTGCTGCAGGAAGTCACCAGCCGTCTGCCGGGCCGAGTCGAAGGTGATACGAACTTCGCGTCGGTATCTGACCTCGCAGCGACGCTTCGCCGCGCGGCGACCGCTCACGGCGAGCATGAGAAGCTCACCGGCGAGCACGACGTGAATTGGCCGGATTGGTACGCGGAATACATCGTCAACGAGCAGGCGGGCAAGCCGCTGCCGGAGTAACCATCATCAGCTGCGGCCCGCCGCTCGCCAGCGGACCGCAGCTTCAGAAGTCAGCTGCGGAGTAATGCCCATGAGCAATCGAATCCTCGTCTTCTACGGCTCCTATCGTTCCGACCGGATGGGTATCCGGCTTGCAGAGTACGTTGTCGACCAGCTGCGCCGCCGAGGTGACGACGCCGAGCTGATCGACGCCAAGGCGATCAACCTCCCGATTCTCGACCGCATGTACAAGGAATACCCGAAGAGCCAGGCGCCCGCGACGCTCGAGCAACTCGCACGGAAGATCAAGGCGGCGGACGGGTTCATCTTCGTCACCGGCGAATACAACTGGGGCGTTCAACCCGGATTGAAGAACCTCACCGACCACTTCCTGGAGGAGTGGTTCTGGCGGCCTGCTGCGATCGTCAGCTATTCGGCCGGGCGTCTGGCCGGAGCGCGCGCCGCCACCGCCTGGCACGGCACATTGTCCGAAATGGGCATGGTGGTGATCTCGAGCACGATCGCCGTCGGGCCGATCGGTCAGACCCTCTCGGCCGACGGCCAGCCGACCGGTGAGGGCGGCAAGGCGCTCGAGCAGTCCTTTCCCCGCTTTGCCGACGATCTGATGTGGTGGGTGGAGGCCGGCAAGGCACAGCGACAGCGCAAGGCGCCACCGTACTGAATGCGACGTAGGGAGATGATCGCGCCACGGCTATCAAAACGACTCGTCTGACCGGAACTAGTCCGAACACCCGAACACGCCGTCGAGGTACAGTACCGCATCGTCAATGTCGGATATGTCTCCAGCGGCGGGCGGTATTGCACATATTTGATATATCATGTATCAGAATTCGCAGATATCTGCTTGAGATCTGCGAGACGCATGACGAAGCTCATCTTCGGGGTGGTGGCGGACGATCTGACGGGCGGCATGGAAACGGCCGCCATGCTGGTCGCTGCCGGAATCGAATGCGGATTTGTCACCGACCCCGATCTCGTCGGCAGCTGCGGCGATGTGCCGGCTATCGTGGTCGCGCAGAAGACGCGGGTGATCCCCGCGAACAAAGCCGTCGGTATGACCGCGAAGGCGACACGGGCGCTGCTCGCGCGGGACGTCAGGCAAATCTTCTTCAAATATTGTGCGACGTTCGATTCCACCGACCAGGGAAATATCGGTCCGGTCTCCGACCTGCTGATGCAGCTAACCAGCGCCGAATACACCGCCTTTTGCCCGGCTTCTCCCGCGCTTCGAAGGACCGTCTATAACGGTCATCTGTTTCTCGGGACCGAGCTGATCTCGGACTCGCCGAAACGCAATGACCCGCTGACACCCATGACCGATCCCGATCTCGTGCGGGTTCTGCAGCGCCAGACGCGGGCCAAGGTTGGCCTTCTGGCGCATTCGCAGGTCGACGCCGGCGCGGACTTGGCCGGACGCGTGATCGCGGAAGCGGCGGCTCGGGGTATCCGCTACTTCATTGCAGATGCGATCTACGATCGGGATCTCAATACGCTTGCCACGCTCACTTGCGATTGGAAGCTGATGACGGGCAACGCGACGATCGTGCAGCACTACCCGGACATCTGGAAGGCGCGCGGGCTCGTCGCCGCCGACAGGAGGCCGCCCAGTCTGCGCGCGGTTGGCGGCGGCGGCGTGGTCCTCGCCGGGAGTTGCGCTGAGCGGACGTTGGAGCAACTTGCTGAATTCGAGAAGAGCCATCCCTTGCTTCGCATCAATCTTCTGAACGCTGAAGATGTGGCGGCGACGGTTGGCGATGCGCTCGACTGGGCGCGGCCGCGGCTGGGCCGCGGTCCCGTTGGCTTCGCCACCTCGGGCGCTCCGGAGGCCGTTAAAATGGCTCAGCAGCGGTACGGCCGAGAAGGCGCGGCGGAACTCGCCGAAACCATTCTTGGTCGGCTTGCTGTCTCTCTTCGCGGTGTCGGCGTGCGGCGCTTCGTCGTGGCCGGTGGCGAAACGTCTGGTTCGATCGTCGAACAGCTCGGCATTCGGCGTTTGCGGGTCGGTCCCTATGGCGGGCCCGGCATCGGCACTGCGGTGACCGAAGACGAGGATCCGGTGGCCCTCTGCCTGAAGTCCGGCAAGCTGGGCCCTGTCGACCTGTTCGCGACGACGCTCGAAGCGATGTTGAATCCGGAGGCGGTGAATTGAACGAACGCGAACTTAGGCAATCCGTGCTGGAGACTGTAGCGCGCCTGGAAGCCAAGGGCTTCAATCACGGCAGCAGCGGAAATGTCAGCGCTCGCATCGGAGAAGACATTCTCATTACACCGACGGGCGGCAATAGCCGCAATACGACGATCGACGGTCTCGTCCGTTTGAAGCGCGATGGAACGGTGGTTGGAGACGGCTTGCCCTCGAGTGAATGGCACATGCATCTGGCGATCCTCAACGCCTATCCGCATGTCAACGCGGTCGTGCACAGCCATGCCGACTGCTGCGTCGCGCTGTCCTGCCTCGCAAGGCCGATTCCAGCATTCCACTACATGGTCGCCAGTTTTGGTGGAAATGATGTGCCTTGTGCACCCTACGCCACATTCGGCACCAGGACTCTCGCCGAGGGCTCCGTCGCCGCGCTGAAACAGCGCAAGGCCTGTCTGCTCGCGAACCACGGGATGATTGCCGTGGGCAAAGGGCTGCAGGCGGCGTTCGACCTTACCGTGAAGCTCGAAACCCTTGCCCGCCAGTATCTGCTCGCCTGTCAGGCCGGCGAACCCGCGATCCTTGCCGATGACGAAATGGCGCGGGTGGTCGAGCGCTACGGCAGTTACGGCCGCGCCGATTTGCCGGCCTGAGAAGGACAGCTTCATGGAGATCACCGGCAGGACCAAGATCATGTTCGTGCTCGCCGACCCGATCGATCATGTGCGGGCGAGTGCGGTGATGAATGCCTATTTCGGATCGATCGGCGACGACCTGGCGGTGTCGCCGATCCACGTCCTGCCCGGCGATCTCGGCCACGTCGTTGCAAGCATCAGGCTGATGCGCAACGTCTTCGGCTTCGGCGTCACGATCCCGCACAAGACCTGCGTGACCGAGCATCTGGATGACATGACGGAGGCGGCTCGGCGCATCGGCGCGGTCAACTTCGTCAAGCGAACGGCCGAAGGAAGTCTCGTTGGCGACAATCTGGATGCGAGGGGATTCATCGTCAGCCTCGCTCAGCATGACGTCGCGGTTCGGGATCGGAAGGTGCTCCAGGTCGGTGCTGGTGGCGCGGGATGTGCAACTGCATTCGGCTTGGCGGAGGCCGGCGCCCGCGAACTCATGATCATGAACCGGGATGAGGAGAAAGCTCGCGCGCTTGCGGCCGCCGTCGCTGCGCATTATCCCGCGACGAAGGTCAGCGCCGGTCGTGCGGAGGCACGCGCATTCGATCTCATCGTCAATACGACGTCGCTCGGCATGAAACCGGACGACCCGCTTCCGCTGGATATCGAAGGCGTCGGTCCCGACGCCACCGTCAGCGACATCATCGTCAATCCTGCCGTCACGCGGCTTCTCGCAAGGGCGGCTGCGCAGGGCGCAAAGGTCATCGGCGGAAAGCCGATGCTCGATGCGCAGATGGCCCTTGTCGCCGGGTTCATCGCGCGATAGCCTGATATATCAAATATTATATCGAGGCCGGCGGCTTTGGATTGGGTGCAAGGGTCGCCCGCATCGAGGCAGACAGAAGGAAGCGAGGCTCCGTGGATATTGCATCGGCCAGACAATCGGCGTCGGGCGCATCGATCCGCATCAGTGGCTTGGAGAAGCGCTTCGGTGCCGTATCCGCCGTCGATGGCGTCGATATCGATATTGCTGCCGGTGAGTTTGTCGCCCTGCTCGGACCAAGCGGCTCCGGAAAGACTACGATCCTGATGAGCGTCGCAGGATTTGAATTCCCGACCAGCGGCACCATTCACGTCGATTCCGAAGACCTGACCTATGTTCCTTCGAACAGACGCAATCTGGGAATGGTGTTCCAGAATTACACGCTGTTCCCGCACATGTCGATTCTCGACAATGTTGCCTTTCCCCTGAAGATGCGCGGTCTCCGGACGGCTGAACGTCACGCGCGCGCCGAAGCCGCGCTCGCGACCGTGCGGCTGGCAGGCTATGGCTACCGTCGCCCGAATGAGCTTTCAGGCGGCCAGCAGCAACGCGTGGCGCTCGCGCGTGCCATCGTCTATCAGCCGCGCGTCCTGCTGATGGATGAGCCGCTCAGTGCGCTCGACAAGAATCTGCGCGAAGACATGCAGCTCGAGATCAAGCGATTGCACGCCGAGCTCGGCATCACCGTCATCTTCGTCACCCACGACCAAAGCGAGGCGCTAACCATGGCCGACCGGATCGCCGTCCTGAGGGACGGCAAGATCCAGCAGATCGGGCCGGCGCGCCAGCTCTACGAAAGGCCCGCGAATCTCTTTACTGCCGGCTTCATCGGTGAGATGAATTTCGTCGACGTCGCCGTCCAAAGCGTCGGCGACGACATCTCCGTGGCTCTTCCATGGGGTGAAACATGGCGTCTGCCGGCCACGGCGGCCGTTGAGCCGGTTGCAGCCGGCGAGGCCGCGGTGCTGGCCGTGAGGCCTGAGCGGCTGCAGTTCGGCGCCGGCTCCAGCGGGCAAGTCATCGCTGTGACGTTGAGCGACATCGTCTATGCCGGGGCGGCGCTGCTGCTGATCGGACGTCTGCCTGACGGCACCGAGATGCGGGCGCGAATCCCCGGCGCCTCGCAGCTCAGCTCTTTGACCCCAGGCGACGTTGCGTCCTTCGCGATCCCTCCGGAGGCGATGCTGCTCTACCGGGGAGAGCGGCAATGATGGAGGCGCGGCGATCGCATTTCTGGCGTTCCGATGGCCGTCGGCTGAGTGGCCTGTCGACGTTGTTGCTGCTGCTGCCATTTTTCGCCCTCGTCGCCTTCGTCTTCGTCTATCCGATCCTGCAGCTCCTGGTGATCAGCATTCTCGAGCCGCATCCGACCTTGGAGAATTACGCGCGCGTCGTCGAAAACCCGGTTCACATGCGCGTCCTGATGCGCACGCTCTGGACCGCGACGCTGGTGACCGCCTTGTCCGTGGTCCTCGGCTTCCCGGTGGCCTACTACATGAGCCGGGCAAAGGGAACGGTCGCCGCCCTTGTCGCGGTCTGTGTCATCCTGCCGCTCTGGTCGAGCGTCCTGGTACGCACCGCCGCCTGGTCATTCCTGTTCCAGCGCAACGGGCTGATCAATTCGGCGTTGATGTCTCTCGGTCTGACGTCACAGCCGTTCAAGCTGCTTTATACCCAGAGCGCCGTGGTCATCGCCATGACCCACGTGCTTCTGCCGTTCATGATCCTGCCGATCTACGGCGCACTACGCAGCATTCCGAGCGACTATGCGCGTGCGGCCGCCGTGCTCGGCGCAACGCGCCTGCGGACCTTTCTGGAGGTCATCCTTCCCTTGAGTCTGCCGGGCGTCGTTTCCGGTTCGCTGCTCGTGTTCCTCACGGCAATCGGCTTCTTCATCACGCCCGCCCTGCTCGGTTCGCCGCAGGAGATGATGATCTCGACGCTCGTCTCAAAGCAGATCCGTGAGGTCCTCGATTGGCCCTTCGCTGCAGCGTTGGTCGGGGTACTGACCGTATTCGTGACGTTGCTTGCGGTCATCTTCAGCAAGACGCTTCGCTTCGACCGGCTGATGGGGAATGCCTCATGAAGCCGCCGACCGACCGCGGATCACTCGCGCTGGCGGCCTATGTCTATGCCGTGCTGGCCTTCATCATCGTGCCGTTGGTCATCGTCATCCCAATGTCGTTCAGCCAGAACGACTATCTGGCATTTCCGCCGTCCGGCTTCACGCTGAAATGGTACTCGGAATATTTTGACAGCAGGCAATGGCGTGCCGCCACCTGGCTCAGCGTGCAGGTGGCCTTGCTGACCGCTCTTTTCGCGTCGGTCATCGGCACAGCCGCGACCTATGCAATGATCCGCGGCCGCAGCCGGTTGGTCACCGCTTTCCAGATCCTGCTGATCGGGCCGATCATTGTGCCGCATATCGCACTCGCCGTCGGCCTTTATCTGTTTTTTCAGACGATCGGACTCTCCGGCACGATTCCGGGCTTCGTACTCGCGCATACGGTGCTCACCTTGCCCTTCGTCGTTTTCACGATGGCCGCCGCCTTGGGAAAGGTCGATGCCAATCTGGAGGCGGCCGCCATGAGCTGCGGCGCGACACGCTTTCAAGCCTTCCGCCTGGTCACGCTGCCGCTCGTCCTGCCGAATCTCGTCAGCAGTGCGCTGTTCGCCTTCATCATCTCCTTCGACGAGCCGGTGGTATCGTTCTTTCTGTCCGGTGTGCGACAGAAGACGCTGCCGCGTCGAATGTTCGAGGATATCGAGCAGAACCTGACGCCGGTGATTCCCGCGATCGCGACGCTGCTGATCGTCTTGTCCATTTTGATTCTGCTGGGGGCCCAGGTCCTCCGATCCCGCAGCGTTACCCGGATAGCGAGCCAGTGAGAAGCCAGAGAGGAGATCGTCGATGCTGAAAACAGGTTGGATGTGGAACTCGGCAGCTGTCGTGCTTGCCTCGGTTCTTTCCGGAGCGTTGCCGGCTGCCGCTGAAAAACTGGAAGACCAGTTGGTGATTGCAACGACCGGTGGCCTGATGGGCAACACCCTCGCAAAATATTTCTACGATCCCTTCCAAAAGGCCAAGAATGTCGAAATCGTCCCGGTCGCAATCGAGGTGCCCGATCAGTGGGCGCGCGCCAAGGCGATGCAGCGAACCGGCAAGGTGGAGTTCGACATCGTCACGGCAACAGGTCCCGACCTGGTCGGACGCACCGATATGCTCGAGAAGATCGATTGTGCGAAACTGCCCAACGTTCAGAAGTTCGGCGTCTCCGACGCCTGTCAGCCCTACGGCGTCGCCCGCACGACCGGCGGCATGCTGATCACCTACAATACCGAAACGTTCAAGAACAAAGCGCCCAAGACCTGGGCGGACTTCTGGGACGTCAAGCAGTTTCCCGGGCCGCGAGGGCTCCCCGACACCGGCGACAGCGATTGGTGGGTGCCGGTAGCCGCGCTGCTCGCCGACGGCGTCAAGCCGGAGCAGCTTTTCCCGCTGGACATCAATCGCGCCTACAAGAAGCTGGACGAGATCCGTCCCAATGTCGCGGTGTGGTGGAAGACCGGCGACCAGGTGCAGCAGATCATGCGCAGCCGCGAGGTCGTCATGGCCATGAGCTATTCGGGCCGCGCGCTCGCCGTGGTGAAGGAGGGCGTACCGGTTGCCATGTCCTGGGACCAAGCCATTCGCGACACCGGTTACATGGCTGTTCTCAAGGGTGCGCCCGACCTCAAAGCCGCCATGGCCTATCTCGACTTCTTCTATGCGAGCTCCGATGCGCATGTGCCGTTCATGCGCGCTGTCAACTATGCGACGGCCAGCAAGTCGGCCATCGAGTTGTTGAAGCCGGAGGAGCGCAATCTCTACGCGACTTCTCCGGAGAACTACGAAAAGCTGGTCAAGCCCGATTTCGCCTGGATCGGCGAGCATCGTAACGAACTGCGCGAGCGGTGGATGGCCTGGCTGACTCGCTAAGCCGCATTAGCGTCTCCCGCCATTTGCGCTTCTAAGTGAGGACCGAGCATGGATCACACCAGTGACCCCGGCGCGCTGCGCTACGTGATCGATCCCGGAAGGCTCGATCTCGTCAAGGAGTTCCGCGCAAGTCCGCTCGGAGCGCATAGCCCGGAACTCCGCAAGCTGTTGGCCCGGATGCGCTGGGGCAAGCCGGAAGGACGGCTTGTTCTGATCGTGCTCGAACCTGGCAAGGCCTGGCGGCTGTCGCGCATCCCCAAGCGTCGCGGCGATCCCATGCCTTTCGTCGATGATCGCGTCTTCACCTCCCTTGTTGAAGCGGAGTGGCATGTCTTCAAACTGCGTTGGCAGGAAATGACGGGAACGACGCTGCCTGCGGAGATTTCCGGTGATCTATAGGACCAACGAATATCTCGGCTATCCGGATCGCATCAGCGTCCCGGCAGGCGAGCCCGTCAGATTTCAGCTCAGCAGCAAGCGGCCGAGCGTGAAGGTCGAGGTGCTCAGGCTGCGCTGCGGCGATGTCGACAGCAACGGCCCTGGCTTCAAATATGAAGTGATAACGAGCCCCATTGACGGTGAGCATGCCTGCCTCGACCAGCCGATCCGGCCGGGATCCAACGTCGTCATTGACCACGACGGTGCACTGGTCCCGACCGGCGGGCACTGGTGTTTCGGGGCCTACGTGTATCCGACGCGGATCGCGGACAATGCCAAGGCCGTGATGGGAAATTGGTGCGAGCGCTCGGCGTGCGGCTACGCGCTCGAACTCGACGAGGAGGGGCATCTGGTGCTGGTGCTGGGCCAGGTGAGCGGTACGCCGGCGCGTTTTGCCCTCGACGTCAAGCTGCGCCCGCGCGTCTGGGCATTCGTATCGTGCGCGCTTGACCTTGCGGGGGGATCGGTCTCCTTATCGCTGATCGTTCCGGCAGATGGCGTTCGGCCAGTCGCTGCCTATTCGAAATCGTTTGCCCTGCCGCAAGCGCCCGCGCTCGATTCCGGCCTGCCGTTCCTGATCGCGGCCCATCATGCGAATGGCGATCGCCAATATACCTCGCACTTCGATGGCAAGATTGAAGCTCCGCGGGTCTTTTCGTGTCCATTGAGCGCAGAGGCGCTGCGGGTATTCGACGGCCGGTTGCGGACGGGAGCAAGCGATGCAGGGCTTGTCGCCTTCTGGGATTTCGCAAACGGCATCTCGTCACTGTCGATCAAGGATATTTCACCGAACGCCCTGCACGGCAGCCTCCACCAACTGCCCCGCAGGGGCGTGACCGGCTTTCAATGGTCTGGATCCGTTCACGACTGGCGGCTGTCGCCGCAGGAGTATGCGGCGATTCATTTCCACAGCGACGATATCTACGATTGCGAATGGCAGACAACCTGCACGCTCGATGTGCCAGCCCACTGGCGATCAGGCGTCTACGCGCTCCGGCTGACCTCGGGAGGTGACAATCCAGACCGGGACTGCGAAAGCTACGTCACCTTCTTCGTGACGCCCGGCAAGGCGTCCCGGCGGGCGGATCTGGTGGTGGTCGCTTCGATCGCGACATATCTGGCTTATGCCAACAGCGCGTTGCGTCTCTATCAGGTTCACTTCGAGACTTTGATGGAGCACGTTCTGTGGTTGCCGCAAGATGACGTCTTCATGCAGGAGAACCCGGAGATCGGCCAGTCGACCTATGATTGCCATGTCGACGGCTCGGGGCGGGCCTACAGCTCCTGGCTGCGGCCCATCCTCAACATGCGTCCGCGCGGCTATTGGTTCAATTTGATCAACGACACCCATATCCTTGACTGGCTCGAGGAGAAGGGGATCGCCTACGATCTGATCACGGATGTCGAGCTTGACCGGGAAGGAGCGCGGGCGCTCGCTCCTTACCGGGTCATGATGACGCCGACCCATCCCGAATATTTCAGCTTCAACATGATGAACGCGATCATGGCGTATCAGAACGCCGGCGGGCGGCACATCTCGATGGGAGGCAATGCATTCTACTGGCGCTGCGGCTTTCACCCGGCCGCGCCCGCCGCGCTGGAGGTTCGCCGCGGCATGGCCGGGACGCGCACCTGGGAATCGGAGCCCGGCGAAGTGCATCTAGCCGGCACCGGGGAGCCGGGATCGCTGTGGCGGCATTCGGGCTTTGCGCCGCAGAAGCTGGTCGGCGTCGGGTTCTCCGCCATGATCAACGATACCTGCGGCTACTATCTGCGCACGGCCGAAAGCGAGGATCCGCGTGTCGCGTTCATCTTCGAGGGCACAGGCCGTCACGAAAAATTCGGTGATTTTGGATTTCGCTACAATGGTGCCGTCGGCAGCGAGATCGATCGATACGATCTCGAACTCGGAACGCCGCCGCATGCGTTGCGGATCGCGACATCCGAAGGATTGGGCGCGGGCGCGCTGCCCACACCGGAGGAGTTTCGCACCGTGGTCGACGGTCTCGACGGCACGCAAAATGCGCTGGTGCGCGCCGACATGGTGTTCTTCGAGACCGCCCATGGCGGCGCCGTCTTTGCGACGGGATCGATCACCTACGGCATGTCGTTGGGTCACAACAACTATGACAACAACATCAGCACCATCACGTTGAACGTCGTGAATCGGTTTCTCGATCCGAGGCCGTTCGTCATGCCTGCCAAAACCTAGACTGCAGCCTCGATTTCGGCCCAACATGCAAAGCCGCCATCTCGCCGCCAGAGATGGCTTTTCGAACCAGGGAGGCTGTCATGTCGGACAAGCCTGAGTTTCATCCGCCTGAATTGGGATCCGTCAATGTCGCTCCCCGCAAGGCGCGCCCGATGCATGCGGACGAGCACTGGGCCAGCCAGCCCTGGTATGAGGTTCCGCGCGGCGATCCCTCTGTTGCGGAAGTCTACACCTATACCGATGCGATGTCTTACGACCCGGGAGACGAAGTTGTCTTTCGCTCCTCGGCAACAGCAAAGGTCTGGCGGTTGCAGATCTATCGCGACGGTCTCGAGCCCGAGATGGTGCATGAGATCGATGTGCTTGACGGCGTGTTCGCGGCTACGCCGTCCGATGCCTATCGCAATGGCTGCAACTGGCCGGTCGCTCACCGATGGACGCTGCCGCCGGATCTGCGCTCGGGCTTTTATCGTGTGGTCTCGTCGTGCGAGCGAGCGAATGGGGCCCGCTTCATCCAGCACCATTTCTTCGTCGTGCGGCCGACGGAGAAGACGCGGCGCGCGAAAATACTGATGATCCTGCCGACGGGCACCTGGACCGCCTACAATGATTTTGGCGGTGCCAATCATTATTTCGGCGTCGAAGGTCCTGACAGCGACGAGCCGTCGCCGGTGCTGTCGCTGCAGCGGCCATGGACGCGCGGCATGGTCTGGCTGCCGTCCGGCGCACCGCGCATCTGCGCTGATCCCGCGCCCGAGATGGGCGACGCGCCCCGCTACCCGATGAAGGAGTGGGCCTTCTCCAACGGCTTTGGCCAGTATTACGCGGCGGCGGGCTGGGCCCAGTACGACCGGCATTTCGTGCTCTGGGCGCAGAAGGAAGGCTACGCGCTCGACATGATCACCCAGACCGATCTTCACTACCGGCCCGAGTTGCTCGACGCCTACCCCTGCGTCACCATCATCGGCCATGACGAGTACTGGACATGGGAGATGCGCGAGGCGATCGAGCGCTATGTGGAGGGCGGCGGGCGCCTCGCGCGCTTCGGCGCGAATTTCCTGTGGCAGATCCGGCTCGAGGACGACGGCAAGCGCCAAGTTTGCTACAAGTTCAAAGCCATCCACAAGGATCCGATCGTCGGTACGGACCGCGCGCGCCTGATGACGTCTGCCTGGGAAGATCGCAACGTCCGTTGGCCGGGCGCCTCGACGGTCGGCGTGAACGGCGCGCACGGCCTCTACGCATCCTGGGGCGGATTTGCGCCGAACGGCCAAAGAGGCTTTACGGTCTATCGCCCGGAGCATTGGGCGTTTGCCGGCACGGGACTGCACTATGCCGACGTCTTCGGCGACAAGCAGCACATCTTCGCCTACGAGGTCGACGGGTTGGACTACACGTTCCGCAACGGTCTTCCTTTTCCGGTTCCGGTCGAAGGGCAGCCCGAGACCATCCAGATCCTGGCGATGGCGCCGGCCGTCCTGGCGGAAGACGAGCCGCAGGGTGAGGGCTTCCGCTACTACGTACGCAGCAGCGACCACGAAGGCCTGGTGGAGTGCATCACCGGCGAGGTCACGCCCGAGGGTCTGGCCCGCTACAAATACGGCTCCGGCATGATGGTGCACATGACCCGCGGCAAGGGCGAGGTGCTGACAGCCGCGACCTGCGAATGGGTGATGGGGCTGAAGCGCGGCGATCCGTTCACGCAGCGGATCACCCGCAACATCCTGGATCGCTTCACTGCGCCCCGTTCCGCGTGAGCAGCTTTCAACGACGCCTGGATTTCGCGCCTGCTGCCTTGGCAGCTGGCGCGGCGCGCGTCTTCGTCGCTTCAATCTCGACGTCGTCGTCGACGGCCGTCTCGGGAGTCATGAAGCGCGTACCGCCATGCTTTTCCAGTAGCCGGACGAGATTCTGG
Organism: Bradyrhizobium sp. USDA 336; assembly: GCF_044908355.1. Taxonomy (NCBI): domain Bacteria; kingdom Pseudomonadati; phylum Pseudomonadota; class Alphaproteobacteria; order Hyphomicrobiales; family Nitrobacteraceae; genus Bradyrhizobium; species Bradyrhizobium sp. USDA 336. Next base: position 55,484 of record NZ_JBIYDC010000002.1, read on the forward strand.
CCACCCTCCATCATGTCGGCCTGGATCGACTCGCGAACCTTGTCCGGCCGGCGCTGCCGCAGATTCTTGAGAACCGACAGATGTTGGTGTTCGTTGGGATAGGTCGGGGGGGCGTGCGGGTAATGGAAATTCAACAGGGGTCCGTTCCGCATCCAGATATCGTCGAGGATGGCGAGCACTTCGGGAAGCCCCGATCCATCATAGAGACCGCGGTGGAATTGCCAGTTGGCGCGAACGGCGTCGGACCATCTATGCTCCTTCTCCGCGCTGATCAGCTCGCGGTGAGTGGCCTCCATCCTGTCGATATCGGCTTCCGAGATGCGCGTGGTTGCGTGCTCGGCGGCAAGTCCCTCGAGAAACAGCCTGACGGTCCTGAGCTCGATATACTGCTTGGCCGTCATGTGGGCGACCATAATCGAGCGTCCCGCCTGCATCTCGAGCGCGCGGCCGCGCACGAGCTGCATCAGGGCTTCGCGAATGGGCGTCTCCGACACGTTCATGGTCGCAGCAAGGTCACGGATCTTGAAGCGATGGCCCGGCCAGAACCGGCCTTCCATCAGCGCCTGGCGCAGATTGTTGTAAACCAGGCTTGTCAGGCTGTCGCGAGCCACCGGGCCCACGCCTCCCTCGCCAGGTCTCTGTTCAACGTCAACCATTCTCGGTCCCCGAAAGGTCTGGGCCGTTTCGGCTATCCGCGCCGACACGGTTCGAATCCATTTCATATATAATATAGGAGATCGTTCTTGCGCGCCGACCGTCTGCGCTTCCTCTACGACAGAAACTTCAAGGTCCTCCCGAGACCCCAAATTCGTCAGCTCGGAGTCGGGCTCCGCCAGCCGAGGTTCGACGGACCGGGTCAGGCAAAGCAACAATCCCCTTGTAACCGAGAACATAATATATGATATATCAAAACTAGAGGAGAAGAAGGCATGCCGGAATTGATCAGGACAAGGGATGCTGCCCTGCGGGCGCGCGCCAAGAAGGTCGTGCCAGGCGGGATGTGGGGACATCTCCACGCGGCCAAGTTGCCCGAGACGTATCCGCAGTTCTTCAGCCGCGGCGAGGGCGGCGTGCTCTGGGATGTTGATGGTCACCGCTACGTGGACTTCATGTGCAGCTGGGGTCCCAACCTGCTCGGCCACCACCATCCCGAGGTGGAGGAAGCCGCCGAGCGTCAGCGGCGTGACGGCGACTGCCTCAATGGTCCGGGCGAAGTCATGGTTGAGTTGGCCGAGCTTGTCGTCGATATGGTGGGACATGCCGATTGGACGCAGTTTCAGAAGAACGGCACCGATGCGACGACGACGTGCGTCACGATCGCAAGGGCTGCAACGGGTCGCCGAAAGATCCTCGTCGCCAAGGGCGCTTATCATGGTGCCGTGCCGTGGTGCTCACCGTCGCTTCTCGGTGTGACCGCGGAGGATCGCGCCCATCTCGCATATTTCACATTCAACGACGTCGAGAGCCTCGACGCGGCGGCCAAGGCGGCGGGTGATGATCTTGCCGGGATTCTAATTTCGGCATTTCGCCACGATCTCGGGATCGACCAGGAACTTCCAACCGTAGAGTTCGCCCGTGCGGCGCGTCGCATCTGTGACAGCAAGGGCGCCGCGCTGCTCATCGACGAAGTTCGCGCCGGCTTCCGCCTGAATGCCGCGGGTAGCTGGGAAGGCCTTGGTGTCCGGCCCGACTTGTCCGCCTGGAGCAAGGCGATCGCCAATGGTTATGCCCTGGCGGCTGTGACCGGAGCCGATTGGCTGCGTCGTGCTGCGTCCCAGGTCTTTGTCACGGGGTCATTCTGGGCCGGCGCCGTCGCCATGGCTGCTGCCGTCGCGACATTGAAGATAGTACGCAGGGACGATGTTCCGACCCGCCTCGGGCAGCTCGGACAAACGCTGCGTGATGGCCTCGAGACGCGCTCCCATCAGTTCGGTCTTTCAATCCGTCAATCGGGGCCAGTGCAAATGCCGACGCTTTTGTTTGAAGGGGACCCGGACTATCGGAAAGGTTCGGCGTTTTGCAGCGCGATGCTTGCAAGAGGTGTCTACTTCCATCCCAAGCACAACATGTTCCTCTGCGCCGCCCATACCGAGGCCGACATCGCCGTTGCACTCGAGGCCGCGGAGCACGGCTTTGCAACTGTGGCGGCACTTTGAAGAGAATGATGGTGCGATGAATGCCCATGTTCGGTCGGATAAGCCCGTGGTGCGACCAGTAAATAATTGATTGTTCATTACCCGTCGCCGTCTCTTAATCAGCGGGTCGCTCGACGCGCAAGATTGCGAAGATCAACGCGCCGCGAACGGTCTCGGGCGCGACCTGGGCGCCGAACTCGGTCATCTACACCGGAAACAACCGAACCCACTTGATCCGAAATTCCCGAGCCCGTTTCGAGCTGCGGCTCGCCGACGGTGCTGCCAATCCCTACCTGCTGCAGGCCGCGGTTCTATCCGCCGGACTCGACGGCCTCAGCAACAAGCGAGATCCCGGAAAGCGGCTCGACATCAACATGTATACCGAGGGGCACACCGTGACCTCGGCCAAACGGCTTCCGATGAATCTGCTCGATGCCTTGCGAGCGCTCGAACATTCAAGCGTGCTGCGGGATCGTCTCGGGGAGTTCGTACCCGCCTATCTCAACTGAAGCATGAGGAGTGGAACGACTACGCACGCCATCTGACCCAATGGGAGCGCGACAGCACTCTGGACTGTTGAGTCGCAACAGGTGTTCAGCACTGGCGCGATGGGAAGCCGGCACCCGCCGTATCACACACGGACGATCTGGAGGACCAGGTACCAAACCATTTGCTCGTCAACGAACCATCATTGTCGGTCCAGGGGATCGGTGGCAATTGCGGCAGGTAGGATGCATATGGCATCACTTTCGCAAGCGTCACCCTGCCCGGGTACCGTGCGAGAAAAGCCTTGTTCATTCCGCCGTCGAATCCGCTGTAGATCGGGGCAACTGGCACGTTGTCTTCAAGCAATTGCGCGTACGCGCGCTCGTCGGCGCGCCGTTTTTTCCAGCGCCCTTCGCGCGATTTCCGGATTGACGACAAAGGGAGGGCATTTCTCGATCGGATTGAACACGAGAGGGTGCGGCGAATTCGGGGAAGGTTGCGCATCGAACACATAGCGGCGGTTACACACATCCACTTTGGGTTCGAGTTGTGTCGTCTCGAAATGATCGTTGCCGACCTTGAGCATTTGCCAGAAGGGCAGGTTGGGATTGTTTCGATGGCGCGCCAGATTCACCGGTGTCAGGCGGAACGGGTAGGCTTGGACCTGGAACGATGTTCGGCCGCCGCGGAATGAGTCACGCGCCAGCGAATAGATCTCGCTGATCTGTTCGTCCGTCATGGCATAGCAACCGCTCGACCAGCAGTCGCCGTGGATCATGAGGAAGCTGCCGTTTCGCTTGTTTGCCCTGTCGAAGCTGTTCGGATAGCCGAGGTTGATCGAGAGATAGAAATTGGAGTTGGGGTTCATCAACTCAGGCGTAACTGTATAAAACCCTTCCGGAGCCTGTCGGTCGCCCTCGTACAATTTCGGCCCGAGATCGCCCGACCACCGGCAGATCGGATAGGTCTTGAGGAGTTGGAAACGGCCGGCCGTGTCCTGCTTCCAGACTTCGAGCTCTGCCTCGTCCTTGAAGAGACGCACAAGGATAGGGGAATATTTCGGCATCTTCTTCTGTTCGAGCAGCGCGAGCAGCTCGGCCGGCAATTCCTGCGTCGCCTTGGCGGGCAGCGGCTTGCTGCTTTCGCCGAAGCATGTGGCAGGTGTCAAGGCAGCGGCAAAAGCCGCCGCCAGCACAATTGCGTGTCGGACCATGGCGCATATCACTGCTGTACCTCCAGCCCGCCGCGCGCCGCTATTTCTCAAATCCGACGAACATCGTAGCCTCCTCGACCGACTTCCGCTCCGACACCATCGCATTCGCCGGAAAAGCCTCATCATTCTGCCCCCGATGTCGCCGAACCACCGGACGCTGTTTCAGCGGTTCGACGCCGCGTCCGGCGAGCACGCGAAGGCGCAACACAAGTCGTTCGATTGCAATACTATGGATCAATCGGACGACATCGTCTACGGAGTGCACGACCTCGAGGCAATGTGCTCTCCGCAAGCCTCGCCCGTTCGGCAGGCTCAGCTGAACTCGACCGAGAGGTGATCGCGCTGGTGCACCGTACCTCGCCGGCACCTCCGGCAGGGCGCCAGGCGATCCATCACGGCGCCTGTACGCTTCAGCACGCGATGACACATCATGGTTCTGCTGCAAGATGGTCCCCGCTACCGGCGAACGCACACGCTGGCGCGACCACCATTACTACAAGATGGCTGTCTCAGCGCGGCTTTCATCTTGACGAACCGACGTCGTCGCTAGCGACTAGCGCAGCACGACTTCTTGATCTGTCCAGCGAAGATAATGCCGCGGTGCAGCGCCCAGCTCGCGCTTGAACATGGCGGCGAATGCGCTCGGGCTGTCATAGCCCACGTCCAGCGCTACGCATGTGACGGGTTCGCCTGCGCCCAGGCGTGCCAAAGCTTCCAGGAGCCGCACGCGTTGTCGCCACACTGAAAAGCTCTGACCGGTCTCGCGGCGGAACAGCCTCGTCAGCGTTCGCCGGCTGAGGCTGCATTTGTCTGCCCAGTCGTCGAGCGTGAGGTCCGAGGAGGGGTCGCCAAGCACTGCCTTACAGATCGCCGCAAGGCGGGGGTCCGGTGGCACCTGCACGTGAAGCGTCACCTCCGGCATGTGTGAGATCTCGGCGAGCAGGAGTTCGAGAAGCTTGCCGTCGCGTCCGTCCTGGTCGTAGGTCTGCGGCATCCGCACCGCCTCGTCCATCAGGGCTTCGACGAGCGAGGATGCGCGAATCAGGCGGCACGTCTCCGACGTTCCTCGTCGGCGATCAGGCGTGACATAGATCGTCTGGGCCTCGACTTCACCCCAGGCGCGCGACTGATGTACAACGCCGGCCGGAATCCATAAACCATGCCCGGGTGGAACCACGAAATGACCGCGCTCGGTCATCATCGCCGTGACGCCGGTGATCTGCAGGATGAACTGGTCGCGCCGATGCGCGTGCCGCGTGCTGGTGCTCTCGTTCGGATAAGTTGCGGTCATCGCGGCGACCGGCCGCGCGATCGTCTGAAGTTGTCCGGCATAGTTGGCGGCCGCTGCGGGGCCCTCCTGTTTGCTGCAGGTTCGCAATTCGCCAGTCACATCTCGCCGCGCTACGACTTTCACGTGTCGTGAACTCCCGATCCAAGTCCTTTTCTGCAAGGCTCTTATGCATCTTCCGGGCCAGATATGGCCCGATCGCGATGGTTCTTGTCCCCGATCAGGTAGCGCGGGACAGGGCGTTTGGCAACAATGCTCGCGCCGGTCAGATTCGTCAAAGCCGAATACGGCGTCTGGCAAGGTCCTTCTCACGCCGATATGCGACACGGAGAGCTCGATGAACAGACGCGAATTCACCCAGGCCATGCTGGCCGCCGGCGCCGCTATCCCCTTCGGCATCACGCGATCGGCCGGCCAGACCCGCGGTGGAACACTCAACACCATCATCCAGCCCGAGCCGCCGCTGCTGGTCACCGCCTTCAACCAGCAACAGCCGACGCTGACGCTCGGCGGCAAGATCTACGAGAGTCTTCTCAAATATAGCGCTGACCTCAAGCCGATGCCGGGCATGGCGCAGTCCTGGGAGATTTCGCCGGACGGGCTGACCTATACGTTCAAGCTGTTTCCCAACATCACCTTCCACGACGGCAAGCCGATGACGTCCGAGGACGTCGTGTTCAGCTGCATGAAGGTGTTGACGGAGACGCATCCGCGCGCGCGGCAGAATTTTGCGCGCGTCGCTTCGGCCGAGGCGCCCGATCCGCTCACCGTCGTGTTCAAGCTGAAGCAGCCCTTTGCGCCGTTCCTCGGCTGCTTTGACTGCACCTCGGCGCCGATCGTGCCAAAGCACATCTATGAAGGCACCGACTACCGCAAGAACCCGCTGAACGACAAGGCGATCGGCACCGGCCCATTCAAGCTGAAGGAATGGGTGCGCGGCTCGCATGTCCATCTGGTGCGCCATGAAGGATACTATCTGAAGGACCAGCCGTACCTGGATGAGATCATCTACCGCATCATCCCGGATTCGGCATCACGCGCGCTGGCGCTGGAGAACGGCACGGTGCAACTCGCGCAATGGACCGACGTCGAGTTCTTCGACGTGCAGCGATTCAAGGCGCAGAAGAACCTCGAAGTCACCACCAAGGGCTATGAGTATTTCGCGCCGCACCAGTGGCTCGAGATGAACAACCGTATCGCGCCGATGAACGACAAGCGCTTCCGGCAGGCGGTGATGCACCTGATCGACCGCGACGCGCTCGCCAAGCGGGTCTATTTCGGCAGCGCCAAGGTCGCGACCGGCCCGATCTCGTCCAAGACGAAATTCTACGACGGCAAGGTCAAGCGCTACGACTATTCGATCGACAAGGCCAAGGCGCTGCTCGATGAGATGGGGCTCAAGCCCGACACCAACGGCAAGCGCGCTGAGATCAAATACATCGTGCCGCCTTACGGCGAATCCTATCAGCGCGCCGGCGAGTTCTTCCGCCAGAGCTTTGCCCGCGTCGGCATCGATCTCGTTCTCGTCGGCACCGACATGGCCGGCTGGGCCGAGAAGGTCGGCAACTGGGACTATGAGATGACCCAAAACCTGCTCTACCAGCTCGGCGATCCCGCGCTCGGCGTCTCCCGCACTTACGTGTCGTCGAACATCAAGAAAGGCATCCTGTTCTCGAACACCGAAGGTTATTCCAACCCTGAGGTCGACAGGCTGTTCGACGAGGCCGCCGTCACGCTCGACGAGGCCAAGCGACTGGAGCTATATTCCAAGGTGCAGCAGATCCTGGTCGAGGACGTGCCGGTCGCCTGGACGCTGGAGCTCGAATATCCCATCATCTACGACAAGGCGTTCAAGAACATCGTGTCGACCGGCATCGGCTCGCACGAAACTTTCGGGTCGGTCTACAAATCGTGATCCGTCTCGGCAGCGCGGCGACGATCGGGCTGATGGCACTGAGCCGGATTGCCCAGCTCCTCGCCGTCATCCTCGTCATCGCCACTTTCAACTTCGTGCTGGTGCGGGCCGCCCCTGGCGATCCCGCCCAGGTCATGGCCGGCCAATCCGGCGCGTCCGATCCGAAGCTGCTGGAAGATCTGCGCAAGGAATATGGGCTCGACAAGCCCTACGCGGTGCAGCTGGCAAGCTATCTCGGCCGCGTCGTCAGGCTCGACCTCGGCTATTCCTACCGCCAGCGCCGCGCGGTGGTCGATCTCATCCTGGAACGGCTGCCGGCGACGCTGCTGTTGACGGTGACGGCCTTCTGCCTCGCGCTGCTGATCGGCACGACCCTCGGCGCGCTCGCGGGGCTGGCGGCGGGCAGCGTGCTCGATACGGTTTTCACCGTGCTGTCGCTGGTGCTTTATGCGACGCCGGTGTTCTGGCTGGGGCTGATGCTGGTGCTGGTCTTCTCCGTGACACTCGGCTGGCTGCCGCCGTTCGGTTACGAGACCATCAACGTGAAGCTCTCGCCGCTGGAGCATGTGCTCGACATCGCCAAGCACATGATCATGCCGGTGACCTCGCTGGCGGCTATCTATCTCGCGATCTATGCCCGGCTGATGCGGTCCTCGATCATCGAGGTCGCCCAGCAGGACTTCATCAAGACCGCGCGCGCCAAGGGCCTGTCCGGGCCCAGCATTGTGGTCGGCCACATGCTGCGCAACGCGCTGGTGCCCGTCGTCACCGTGGCCGGCATGCAGGCCGGCGCGCTGGTCGGCGGCGCCGTGGTCATCGAGACGGTGTTCGCCTGGCCGGGCCTCGGCCGGCTGACCTTCGATGCGCTGCTCCAGCGTGATTATCCCGTGCTGCTCGGCATTTTTCTCATTCTGTCAATCGTGGTCATCGTGCTCAATCTGCTGACCGATCTGATCTACAGGCTGATCGATCCCCGCATGACGACAGGAGCTGCGTGATGGATGCGGCTCGCGCCTTCCTGCGTCATCCTAGCGGCATGGTCGGCCTCGTCGTGCTGCTTGTCGTGGTCGTCATCGCGCTCATCGCGCCCATCGTCTTTCCGGTCTCGCCCTGGGAAATGGTCAGCGCGCCGTTCACGCCGCCCGGCGAGGACGGCCTGCTGCTCGGCGGCGACACGCTCGGCCGCGACGTTGCGGCCGGTGTTGCCTATGGTGCCCGCGTGTCGCTCGTCATCGGCATCGCCTCGGCCATGGCGGCTATGGTGATCGGCGTCACGATCGGCGCAATCTCCGGCTATTTCGGCAGCAAGGTCGATCTCGTGCTGATGCGGGTGACCGAGCTGTTTCAGACCATCCCCGCTTTCGTGCTCGCGATCCTCTTGGTCGCGACCTTCAACCCGTCGCTGCTGACGATCATCCTGACCATCGGCGCCGTGAGCTGGCCGCCGCTGGCGCGGCTCACCCGCGCCGAGTTCCTGCGCCTGCGCAATCGTGAGTTCGTCGAAGCCGCGCTGTGCCAGGGCGAGAGCACCTTGCAGATCGTGCTCGGCCATATCCTGCCCAATGCGATCTCGCCGATCCTGGTCGTGACCTCCCTGACGGTCGCCACCGCCATCCTACTCGAAAGCGCGTTGTCCTTCATGGGCCTTGGCGATCCCAATCTGATGTCCTGGGGTTTCATGATCGGAGCCGGCCGCACCGTCATCCGTAATGCCTGGTGGATGAGCGTGTTTCCGGGGCTCGCGATCCTCATCACGGTGCTTGCCATCAACCTGTTCGGCGAAGGTCTCTCCGATGTGCTCAATCCGCGTGTATCGAGGCGCCGGTCATGAGCGAGGCCGTGCAAGCCATGGCACCCGTTCTGTCGGTCGAGGGGCTCTCGATCGCGCTGCCCGAAGGCGGCGATCGCCCGTTCGCGGTCGAGAACGTCTCCTTCGAGGTCAAGCCCAACGAGGTCGTCTGTCTCGTCGGCGAGTCCGGCTCGGGCAAGTCGATGATCGCCCATGCGGTGCTGTCGCTGCTGCCGAAGAGCGTCAATATTGCCGCGGGCGCCGTGACTGTCGCAGGACAAGATCCGGCAAAGCTCGACCGGCAGGCGCTGCGCCGCCTGCGCGGGGGCGAAGCCGCGATGATCTTTCAGGAGCCGTTGTCCTCGCTGAACCCGCTCAAGCGGGTTGGCAGGCAGATCGAGGAGATGATCCTCACCCATCAGAAGCCGATGCCGTCGACAATCGAGGTGCACGAACGCGTGCAGCAGCTCCTGACGCAGGTCGGCCTGCCAAATCCAAAGCTGCTTGAGAAGAGCTATCCGTTCGAACTGTCCGGCGGCCAGCGCCAGCGCGTCATGATCGCGATGGCGATGGCCAACCGTCCGGCGCTCCTGGTCGCTGACGAGCCGACCACAGCGCTCGACGTCACCACCCAGCGTCAGATCCTGCGCCTGATCGACGATCTCCGACGCGACCGCGGCATGGGCGTGCTGTTGATCACCCATGATTTTGGCGTCGTTGCCGATGTCGCCGACCGCGTCGTGGTGCTTCGTCACGGCAAGGTGGTGGAGCAGGGGACGGTCGAGGAAGTCCTGCGCAGTCCTAAGGCTGACTACACCCGCGAGTTGATCGATGCCGTGCCGAAGGCGCGGCTCGACGAGATCCGCCGCACCGCGGTCCATCCTACACCGCTGCTCGAAGTCATCGGTCTTGAGAAGACATTCCGGGTCAAGCGCGGCCTGTTGCAGCCGCCGCGCGAGGTCGTCGCGGCCGACGGCATCTCGCTGACCTTGTACGAGGGCGAGACGCTCGCCGTCGTCGGCGAATCCGGGTCCGGCAAGTCGACGCTCGGGCGCATGATCATGCGTCTGACCGAGCCGGATGGCGGTGTCATCCGCTTCAACGGCCAGGATCTGCGCCAGCTCCGCGGCGAGGCGCTCCGCCAGGCGCGAAAACAGCTCCAGATCGTGTTCCAGGATCCGTTTGCGAGCCTCGATCCGCGCCAGAAGGTCGGCGATGCCATTGCGCGCGGACCGATGGCCTTTGGCACGTCGCGCACGGAAGCGATGGAGCAGGCGAGGAAGCTGCTGGTGCGAGTTGGCCTCAACGCCGTCGCCGCCGATCGTTACCCCCACGAATTCTCTGGGGGCCAGCGCCAGCGCATCTGTATTGCGCGCGCACTGGCACTCAAGCCGCGCGTGCTCATCGCCGACGAAGCCGTGTCGGCGCTTGACGTTTCCGTCCAGGCTCAGGTGCTGGCGCTGCTTGCCGAGCTCCGTCAGGAGATGAAGCTCGCCATGATCTTCATCACCCACGACCTGCGGATCGCCGCCGAGATCGCCGACCGCGTCATCGTGCTCCAGAAGGGGCGCATCGTTGAAGAGGGCGCGACCGCGGACGTTTTCACGGCCCCTCAAGCCGCCTACACACGCGACCTGCTCGATGCGATCCCGGGCCGCGATTTCTTTGACCAGCCGGGCTTTGCCAGCGTGACCGGCACACTAGCGACAGCAAGGATGAATTCATGACCGACAGCCGTCCCCTTCCAGCCGGCGCGCGCGAGCGCATCGAGGCCGCTGTGGATGCCGCCTTCGACGAGCAGATCGACACCACGATCGCGTTCACGGCGATCCCGAGCACGCGCGCGGCGGAGGCGCCCTGTCAGGACATGTTCGCAAAGCTGTTGCGCGATCGCGGCTACGAGGTCGATGACTGGGTCATCAACCAGGACGATCTGAAGGCGCTGCCGGGCTACGGTCCGGTCGAGACCGATTTCTCGCGTGCCCGCTCCGTCGTCGGCACCTTCCGGCCGGCCAGGGAAGAGGGCCGCTCACTGATCCTTCAGGGCCATTGCGACGTCGTGCCGGCAGGTCCGCTCGACATGTGGGAGCGGCCACCGTTTCAGCCGGTGGTCGAGAACGGTTGGCTCTATGGTCGCGGCGCCGGCGACATGAAGTCCGGTACCATCTCGGCGCTCTACGCGCTCGATGCGATCAAGGCCGCGGGCTACAGGCCCAAGGGCCGCATCCACCTGCAATCGGTGATCGAGGAGGAGAGCACCGGTCTCGGCGCGCTCTCCACACTTCAGCGCGGCTATCGTGCAGATGTCTGCATCCTGCCCGAACCGACCGACGAGAAGCTGATGCGTGCCCAGGTCGGCGTGATCTGGTTCCGCCTGAAAGTGCGCGGGATACCAGTCCATGTCGCACGAGCCGGCACCGGCTCAAATGCGATCAAGGCTGCAATCCACCTGATCCAGAAGCTCGAAGGTCTCGAGGCCGAATGGAACGAGCGCGCCAAGACGCACCCCTCGTTCAAATCGGTCGAGCATCCGCTCAACTTCAATCCTGGAATCATCAAGGGCGGTGACTGGGCCTCCAGCGTGCCCGCCTGGTGCGATGTCGATTGCCGCATTGGTGTGCTGCCCGGCTGGAAGATCGCCGACGCCCAGGCCGAGATCGTGGATTTCGTCGCCAAGGCGGCGCGCTCGCATCCATTCCTCGCCAACAATCCGCCGGAGATCGTCTGGTCCGGCTTCCTGTCGCCGGGCTACGAGGCGACGGAGATTCAGGAAAGCGAGGCGGTTCTCGCTCCGGTCTACGAGCATGTGTTCGGCCGCAAGCTGACCAGCTTCTCATCAACCGCACTGACCGATGCGCGCTTCTATGGTCTCGATTTCGGCGTGCCTGCGTTTTGCTTCGGCGCCACAATGGAAGGCGCGCACGGCTTCAACGAGCGCGTCGATCTCGCCTCGGTCAAGCGCGTCACCAAGGCGCTTGCGCTGTTCACCGCGAGCTGGTGCGGCATCGAGGCCAATTAGCCGAAAGAAGAAACTCACCGCAAAGAGGGAGGTTCGCGAATGGACAGCCAGGGTGCAGGCGGCAAGCCGCCGGTCAAGACGCTAGAGGATCTGCGCGCGCATTTCGGGCAGCTCAGCCCGCTCGCCGAGAAGAAGGTCCTCAGCCATCTCGACAGGTTCTGTCGCGACTTCATCGCGCTCTCCCCGTTCCTCGTCCTTGCCACCAGCGACGGCAACGGTCATGCCGACGCAAGCCCGCGCGGCGATGCGCCGGGCTTCGTCGCCGTGCTCGACGACAAGACGCTGCTGATCCCGGACCGGCGCGGCAACAACCGCGTCGACACCTTCGGCAATATCATCGCTTCCCCCGGCATCGGCCTGATCTTCCTGGTGCCGGGGATCAACGAGACCCTGCGCGTCAATGGCCGCGCCGAGATCTCGCAGGATGCCGAGCTGTTGACGCCGCTCGCGGTGCAGAACGTGGTCCCAATCATCGGGCTGAAGATCCATGTCGAGGAAACCTATTTTCATTGTGGCAAGGCGCTGATGCGCTCGAAGCTCTGGAATCCGGCTGCTCAGGTCGAGCGCAACAGTTTCCCGACGCTCGGCCGGATCATCGCCGAGCAGACTGTCGCCATCGCGGTCGAAGAGGCCGAGAAGACGATGGAAGAAGGATACCGTACGAGGCTCTACTAGTCCGAACGGAGCGGCATCGTCAGCTTTCGGACGATTAGGCGGCTCCTCGCGCCCGCTTCATTGAACATTCAGTAAAGTAGTTTGCTAAACACGCGGCTATGGCCGACCTTCCTGCTCTCCTGTTGTTCGGGTGGGCTGGATTCTCCTGCCGGGCGACATCGGCGATCGCATTCGGCAAGATCTTCCGGCATTTTCGCTGCGACTGCGAACATCCCGCTTGCGCGCCAGCGCCGCGGGTCTTTCGCCGGACTCGCGACAAACGAGGCTTGACGATCTCCGAAATTTAGTAATACGTTTAGTGTTACAAAAAACTAAACATCACGCATCGGGCCGATGTGTGGGAGGAGCCCAAGCCATTCCGGAGCCATCTCCGGAAGCGGCCCGTCTCGTCCTTCACTCATCGTTCCTCAAACTCGGTTTCAGGGTCTTGGCGTCGTTCCGGCAGGACGCGCCAAGCGGGTCAGATGCTTCAACGAGAGAGGAAACGGATATGCGGACATTCAATTGGTTGAGAGGCTCGGCGGCCACCACGGTTCTTGGGGTGGCCCTGCTGGGGGGATTTGGCGGAGGCGAAGCTGCGGCCCAAGGTAAGCAGCTCACGCTGTGCTGGGCGGCATGGGATCCAGCCAACGCGCTGGTCGAGCTCGGCAAGGACTTCACCAAGCAATCCGGCATCGAGATGAAATACGAGTTCGTCCCGTGGACGAGCTATGCCGATCGCTTCCTCAATGAGCTCAACTCCCACGGCAAGCTCTGCGACCTGATTATCGGCGACAGTCAGTGGATCGGCGGCGCGGCCGAGAACAAGTGGTACGTGAAGCTCAACGATTTCTTCGACAAGGAGAAGATATCGATGGACGACTTCGTCCCGGCGACGGTCGTCGGCTATTCGCAGTGGCCGAAGAACTCGCCGAACTATTGGGCGCTGCCGGCCATGGCGGATGCGGTCGGCTGGACCTATCGCAAGGACTGGTTCTCGCGCCCGGATATCCAATCGGCGTTCAAGGCGAAGTACGGCCGCGATCTGGCGCCGCCGAGGACCTATGACGAGTTGAAGCAGATCGCGCAGTTCTTCCAGGGCCGCGAGATCGACGGCAAGAAGGTCTATGGCGCCTACATCTTCACCGAGCGCGGCTCCGAAGGCATCACCATGGGCGTGACCAACGTGCTCTACAATTACGGCTTCAGCTACGACAATCCCAAGAAGCCGTACCAGATGCAGGGCGTCGTCAATTCGGCCGACGCCGGCAAGGGGCTCGAGTTCTACAAGGAGCTCTATAAGTGCTGCACGGCGCCGGGCATGACCAACGCCTACATGCAGGAGGGGCTCGACGCCTTCAAGTCCGGTCAGGTGGCGATGCAGATGAACTGGTTCGCCTTCTTTCCCGGCCTCTACAAGGATCCGAATGTCGGCGGCGACAGAATAGGCTTCTTCGTCAACCCGTCCGGGCCGAACGGACACTTCACCCAGCTTGGCGGGCAGGGGATCTCGGTGGTCGCGACCTCCGACCGCAAGGACGACGCGCTCGCCTACATCAAATGGTTCGCGCAGCCCGCCGTGCAGCAGAAGTGGTGGCAGCTGGGTGGCTACTCGGCGCTGAAGGCCGTAGTCGACGCACCAAACTTCCCGAAAAGCGCGGCGTTCGCGCCTCAATTCCTGGAGTCGATGGGCATCGTCAAGGACTTCTGGGCCGAGCCATCCTACGCCCAGTTGCTGCTCGACATGCAGAAGCGTGTGCATGACTACGTCGTCGCCGACAAGGGCACGGCGCAGCAGGCGCTCGATCTCCTCGTCAAGGACTGGACCAAGGTCTTCAAGGAGCAGGGCAAGCAGGTCGCCTCGCAATAGGCCGTAGGCCTCGCGTCGACGAAACGGTACCCCGGGGCGTGTGCGCCTCGGGGAACCCGAGCCAGCCAGCCGATGGACAAGATGACCACGATCCTTCAACCTGACGATGCTACGTTTCCCGGCATGAGCGAGCCCGCCAAAACCCGCACCGGGCGACCTGTCCGCGGACTGTCGGACCGAACAATCGCATGGCTGTTCGTGGCGCCGACGATCGCGCTGTTGCTGGCGATCAACATCTTTCCGCTGCTGTGGATGATCCGGCTGTCCTTCACCAGCCTCAATCTCAGCATGTCCTATCTGCCGCTGCGCTTCGTCGGCCTCGACAATTTCACTGACATCTTGACCGACGAGGACGTCTGGTTCCGGCTCCAGACCACGGCGCAATTCGTGATCTGGTCGGTGGCACTGCAGGTGATCATCGGCTATGGCCTGGCGCTGTTGATCAACCGCCAGTTTCGCGGTCACAGCTTCTGGACCACGATCATCCTGCTGCCGATGATGCTGTCGCCGGCGGTGGTCGGCAACTTCTGGACGCTGCTGTTGCAGCCGCAGATCGGGCCATTCAACTACGTGATCAGCCTGTTCACCGGCGTGCCGCCGAGCTCGTTCAGCATGACCGGGCAGGTCTCGCTCGCGCCCTGGACCATCGTGCTGGTCGACACCTGGATGTGGGCGCCCTACGTCATGCTGATCTGCCTCGCCGGGCTTCGCTCCATACCCGACTACATCTACGAGGCGGCCGAAGTCGACCGCGCCTCGGCCTGGCGGCAATTCTGGTCGATCACGCTGCCGATGACCTTTCCATTCCTGATGCTCGCCGTGCTGTTCCGCGCGATCGAGAACTTCAAGATGTTCGACATGGTCAATCTGTTGACGTCCGGAGGCCCGGGCTCGACCACCGAGCTGGTGTCGATCACGCTGAAGCGCGCCGCGTTCGAGAAATGGCGTACCGGCTATTCCAGTGCACTCGCCATCATCCTGTTCGTGACCGTGTTCGGTGCGGCCAACATCTACGTCAAAGCCCTCAACAAGGTGAAGCAACGATGACCGCCGCCCTCACCAAGTCCACCGCGCACTCCATTGTCGAAGCGTCGCCGCGCGCAAAGATGGTGGCGGGTGGCCTCGTCATCCTCTACGCCGTGATCACGATCCTGCCGCTGGTCTGGATCGTCGCCACCGCCTTCAAATCGCAGAGCGACGCGATCGCATATCCGCCCAAGGTGATCTTCGAGCCGACTCTCGAAGGCTTTGTGAACCTGTTCACTGTGCGCACCCGGCAGACGCCTGACTTCATCGCCGAGCTGCCGCCGCCGGAGACGTGGTACGACAAGCTCGTGCGCCAGCGCGACATGGTCATTGCCGGACCGTCGAAGGTCGTGCCGCGTTTCGTCAACTCGCTGATCATCGGGTTCGGCTCGACCTTCCTGGCCGTCTTTCTCGGCACGCTCGCGGCCTACGCTTTCTCGCGCTTCCGCATTCCCCTGGCTAACGACCTTCTGTTCTTCATTCTCTCGACGCGCATGATGCCGCCCGTTGCGGTCGCAATCCCCATCTATCTGATGTACCGGCAGCTCAATCTGACCGACACCAGGCTCGGAATGATCCTGCTCTACACTGCCGTGAACGTCTCGCTCGCGGTCTGGCTGCTCAAGGGGTTCATCGACGAGATCCCGCGCGAATACGAGGAGGCCGCTCTTGTTGACGGCTACACGCGGCTGCAGGCGCTGCGCAAGGTTGTGTTGCCGCAAGCCGTCACTGGTATCGCGGCCACCGCGATCTTCTGCCTGATCTTCTCCTGGAACGAATATGCCTTCGCGGTTCTCCTGACCAGCGGCGAGGCGCAGACCATGCCGCCCTTCATCCCCTTCATCATCGGGGAGGGCGGGCAGGATTGGCCGGCCGTTGCCGCGGCCACCACCCTGTTCGTCGTGCCGATCGTCCTGTTCACCGTGTTGTTGCGCAAGCACCTGCTGCGCGGCATCACCTTCGGAGCTGTGCGCAAATGAGCGGTTCTGCTGCAATCGCCAAAGGCGTGGTCTCTCGCTGGTTCCGACGCGGACCCTGGGAGACGGCTGCCATGACCCTGATCGGGGGAGGCATCGTCATGCTGGTGCAACCCTGGTCGATCGATCTCTACAGCTATTCCTTCGTGACGATCCTCGCCGGTACGCTCGGCTACGTCGTCGTGAGCCATTTTCCGGAATAGGGCGGCAGACATGGCACAGATCCGCGTCGAAAACCTGCGCAAGTCGTTCGATCAGTTTGCGGCCGTACAAGGCTCCAACTTCACGATCGACGATGGCGCTTTCTTTGCGATGCTCGGCCCCTCCGGCTGCGGCAAGACCACCACCTTGCGCATGATTGCGGGCCTGGAGCTGCCGACCGAGGGCAAGATCCTGCTCGACAATGAGGACGTGACCTTCCAGCGCGCATCCGCGCGCGATATCGCCTTCGTGTTTCAGCTTTTCGCGCTGTATCCGCACATGAACGTCGCCGAGAATATCGGCTTTCCGCTCAAGTGCCAGGGCATGGCCCGGCGCGATATTCACCAGCGGGTGCAGGAGACAGCCAAACTGCTGCGAATCGAGCATCTGCTGTCGAGCAAGACGTCGAAGCTGTCTGGCGGCGATCGGCAGCGCGTTGCGCTGGGGCGCGCCATGGTGCGGCGGCCAAAGGCCTTTCTGATGGACGAGCCGCTGGGCGCGCTCGATTCCGAGTTTCGTCATCTGATGTGCAGCGAACTCCGCGACCTGCACGATCGCATCGGGGCGACCACCGTCTACGTGACGCATGACCAGCTCGAGGCGATGTCGATGGCGGATCGGATCGCCGTCATGAACCAGGGACGCGTTGAGCAGATCGGCCTGCCGCAGGAGATCTATGATCGGCCCGCGAGCATGTTCGTGGCCGATTTCATCGGCTCGCCGCCCATGAATTTTCTGCGCTTCGAGGCAGGTCTGCGCTCCGGCGATCGGACGATCAGCTTCCATGACACGAGCATCGCGGTGCCGGAGATCCGAGAGGATCGCGCCAGCGCCGGTATGGCACTCGGCGTTCGTCCGGAGCATATCCGCTTCGCCGACGCGGCACCCGTCCGCGGCGAGGTGTTTGGCGCCGAGTATCTTGGGACAACCCAGATTGTCACCGTCGACACCGCACATGGACGCATTGCGGCGCGGTTGCCTTCCAGCACGCCCGTGCGGATCGGCGAGCGGGTCGGCCTTGAATTCCGTTCGGAACGACTCGCGTTGTTCGACGTCGTCAGCGGCCTTGCGATACGAACTGCCACCTCGGGGAGCGTAGACCATGGCTGACGTCGCCCTACGCAACATCAGCAAGCGCTTCGGCGCGGTGGCGGCCGTGCGCGAGCTCTCGCTCTCGGTGAACGACGGAGAATTCATGGTGCTGCTCGGACCGAGCGGTGCCGGCAAGACCACGACCTTGCGGTTGATCACCGGGCTCGAGACTCCCGATTCCGGCTCGGTCATGATCGACGGACGCGACGTGACGCTGGCTCCTCCGGGAGCGCGCGATATTGCCTTCGTCTTCCAGCAATATTCGCTCTATCCGCATCTCACCGTCTATGACAACCTTGCGTTTCCGTTGCGCTCGCCCGCGCGACGGGTATCGGAGCCCATCATCAAGAAGCGGGTCGAGCAGACGGCGGAGTTGCTGCACATCGCAAGCAAGCTGAACAATCGCGCAACCCGACTTTCGGGCGGCGAGATGCAGCGGGTGGCAATCGGTCGTGCGCTGGTCCGCGATCCCTCGATCTATCTGATGGACGAGCCGCTGTCGTCGCTGGACGCCAAGCTCCGTGCCGAGCTGCGGCTGGAGCTCAAGCGGATCCAGCTCGAGCTTGGTGCGACCATCCTCTACGTGACCCACGATCAGGTCGAGGCCATGACGATGGCGTCCCGGATCGGCGTGATCAAGGACGGCGAGCTGCTCCAGCTCGGCACGCCCCGGGAAATCTACGAGAGACCGTCGTCGAGCTATGTCGCCTCGCGCCTCGGCACGCCCCAGATCAATTTCCTCCCCGCCCGGCTGTTGTCGGACGTGCCGCTGCCGCCGGGAACGGAGACAGTCGGTATTCGCACCGAGCACCTTCGCCTCGCGGCGCGCAATGGCGGGCCGATGGTCGGCCGCGTGCACCGGGTCGAGCACCTCGGCGAGCAGAATCACGTTCACTTGGACTATAAGGGAGAGATGCTGGTCACGCTTGCGGATCCGCATCAACCGCTGCATGCCGGTCAGGAGGTCGAGCTGGATCTGGTGCAACCGCTCTGCTTCGACGGCGCCGGGCAGCGCCTCCCGGCGGTTCATTAGAGGATCAAACGCGATGTCGCTGCAACCCGAGACGTTCAAATCGCTGGTCAAGCTGGCCGCAGAGCGGGTCATTGCCAGCGCGCCGGAGCTCACGAGCCTGGACCAGGCGATCGGCGACGGCGACCACGGATTCAACATGAAGCGCGGGTTCGAAGCCGTGCTCGGCAAGCTCGATGCGATCTCCGAACAGCCGTTCGACGAGGCTTTGAAGACGATCGGCAAGACGCTCGTGATGACGGTCGGCGGTGCTTCCGGCCCGCTTTACGGCAGCTTCTTCCTGGCCGCAGGCGAGGCCCTCTCGCACGACAAGCATCTGCCTGAGGACATCGCTGATGTCTTCGGCAGCGGTGTGAACGCCGTCAGCGCCCGCGGCCGTTCGCACGCCGGTGAAAAGACCATGCTCGACGTGCTCGTTCCCGTGCTGGAGACGCTGAAGAATGCAGCCGGCCAACCGGACCTGATCGCGCGGGTCAGCACAACGGCCGCAGAGGCGGTCGAGCGGACCGCGCCGATGCGGGCCACCAAGGGGCGGGCGTCGTTTCTCGGGCCGCGCAGCGTCGGTCATATCGACCCCGGCGCGCGCTCGAGCTGTATTCTCGTGCAGGCGGTATGCGCGAGCCTGGAGGGAAAGCAATGACTGATGCCGTGGGGATCGTGATCGTCTCGCATTCGAAGGATATCGCCAAAGGCACCGCCGACATGGTGCGGCAGATGGTCGGCAGCGAGGTCAAGGTGGCCTTCTGCGGCGGCAATCCCGATGGCGGGCTCGGCACCAGTGTGTCGCTGATTGTCGACGCCATCAACGATGCCTGGTCGGCCAAAGGCGTCGCGATCCTCGTCGATCTCGGCGGTGCCGAAACAAACAGCGAGATGGCGGTCGAAATGCTGGAGCCGGCACGCCGCGATCTCGTTGTCGTATGCAACGCGCCGATCGTCGAGGGCGCCGTGATGGCGGCGACCGAGGCGGCGGGCGGCAGCTCGCTGGCCCAGGTCAAGGCCGTGGCCGAGGAACTCTCTGCCGACTGATGCGTCGGCGAAACGATGATGGAATAAGACGATGTTGGATAAAGCGGACGGCCAGATTTTCACCGAGAATGTGCGGCTGGTGCACGCGGTGGGCATGCATGCACGCCCGGCGGTCAAGCTGACCAAGCTGGCCAAGAAGTTCCAGGCCCAGATTTCCGTCCGGGTCGCGGGCGCGACCGAGTGGATCAATGCCAAGAGCGTGGCCAAGATCATGGCCATGCGCGCGGCTCACGGCAGCACGATCGAGATCAAGGCGTCGGGCAGCGACGCACAGGCTGCCGTCGCCGCCTTGGTCAACCTGATCGCAACCGACTTTCCGGACGAGGCGTCATAGCATGCAGGGAGGCGCCGCCGGACTGGCTTTTCGCGGCAGGACCGCCTCGATCGGCTTTGCCCACGGCCCGCTCGTCCGTGTCGATGCAGGCACGAACGGCGAGCGGATCGCAGGCTCGCTGGTCGAGGAGGCGCTCGATCTTCGCAAGGCGATCGACGCGGCGAGCGGGCAGATCGCCGAGCTCGCCGCGATCGCGGGAGGTGAGGCCGCGCAGATTCTCGAGTTCCAGGTCGCGCTGCTGGAGGATGAGGATTTCATCGAAGCGATATTCACAGCGATAAGCGAGGGCGATGCCGCCGACGTCGCATGGCGTTCCGCGCTCGACGAGCAGATTACAGACTATAATTCGGCCGAGGACGAGTATCTGAAGGCGCGCTGCTCCGATCTTGCGGATCTACGCGACCGCATCATCAGCATCTTGCGCGGAGGCGGGGGCGAGGCCCCCAAGATACCGAGCGGTGCCGTCGTTTGCGCCGACGATCTGCCGCCCTCGCGTTTCCTGGAGATCGACTGGTCGGCCGGCGGTGGTCTTGCGCTCCTGCGCGGTAGCCCCACGAGTCATGTCGCGATGCTAGCGCGCGCGCGGGGCATCCCCATGGTCGTGCAGCTCGGCGCCATTCCGGAGATCGGCGCGACGGCGCTGCTCGATGGCGAGGGCGCTACGCTCGAGCTCGATCCCAGTGCCGAGCAGCTGCGGCTGTTCGAGAAGCGGCGCGAAATTCATCGCAAGAGCCGGGCGTCCGCGCGGGCGATCCTGCGACGGCCGACCGCATCATGGCGCGGGGAGCGGATCAAGCTGTTCATCAACATCCAGCGCGTCGAGGATCTCGATCATGCCGACGCACAATATGCTGACGGCATTGGGTTGATGCGCACCGAGTTTCTGCTCGCAGAGCGCGGCGGCCTGCCCGACGAGGAGACGCAGTATCGCGCCTATGCTGCCGTCCTGCGCTGGGCCGATCGACGCCCGGTTACCATTCGCACGTTTGATGCCGGCGGCGATAAGCCGGTGCCTGGATTCACCATCGACGGTGAGGCCAATCCCTTTCTGGGCGTGCGTGGCCTGCGGCTTTGCCTCGCCCGCCCCGAGATATTCAGCGTGCAGCTCCGCGCGCTGGCGCGTGCGGCCGTGCATGGAAGTCTCAGGGTCATGTTTCCGATGGTCACGGCGCCGGACGAGTTCGAGTGCGGACGGAAGCTGTTCGCCGAAATCGTGCAGCGCTTGCAGGCCGAGGGCATTGCCGCGATGCTCCCGGAGCTGGGAATCATGGTCGAGGTCCCGGCGGCGGCCCTGGCGATCGCGACCTTCAAGGCCTCCTTCTTCTCGATCGGATCGAACGATCTCGCGCAATATGTCCTTGCATGCGACCGTTCCAATGGAGCTCTCGCCCCCTTGATGGATCCCTTGCATCCGGCCCTCCTCGAACTGATAGCGCGAACCGCGGAGCACGGACGTCGCGCCGGAACGAGCGTCAGCCTGTGCGGCGACATGGCGAGCGACCCGCGCTGTCTGCCCGCGCTCCTGAATTGCGGCCTGCGCGAATTGTCGGTGAATGCGTCGGCGCTGGCGCAGATCAAACAGACAATCGACCGCTTGAGCAGCGGAGGCGGACTTGGCTGATATGGCGACCGATGAACCGGCCGAGGCGGGCGCCGTTGCGGTTTACAAGCGCATCTTCAAGGAGGTGCTTGAGAGCCGCCCGTCAGGCATGCGGCTGCGTCTGGCCCATGCCATGGGCAAGA
Source organism: Bradyrhizobium sp. USDA 336 (assembly GCF_044908355.1). NCBI lineage: Bacteria > Pseudomonadati > Pseudomonadota > Alphaproteobacteria > Hyphomicrobiales > Nitrobacteraceae > Bradyrhizobium > Bradyrhizobium sp. USDA 336. The sequence goes on from NZ_JBIYDC010000002.1 coordinate 77,285, forward strand.
ACCGCAGCTTCGTCAGCCAGATCAGCAACCCGGCCTATCCGGTGCCGATTCCCGTGCAGCACCTGAACACGATCTTCGATGTCTGCCATTTCCCGCCGCAGGCGAAGGCGGCGTTCCTTCGTGCCTACACCCGTGCGCACCCGCGCCGGATCGGCCGCCTGACGGAGGGGGCGCATGAACGGACGCTGACGCTGCACCTGCCGGATCTCGGCACCTCGAAGCGCAATGCGGAGCTCGATGCGCTGCTGCAGGAATTCGCGCGGCGTTTGAGTGCGATCATACGCGAAAAATGAGCGCCAAGCTCAGAGCGACGAAGAGGGGAGGAGAACATGAAAAAGTTCATCAATTCGGTCGATGGCGTGCTCGCGGAGAGCCTCGACGGGTTGGCTGCGGCGCATGCCGATCTCGTGACGCTCGGGCCCGAGCGGAAATTCGTGCGGCGCCGCGAGCTCAATTCGCGGAAGGTCGCGCTCGTATCCGGCGGCGGTAGCGGGCACGAGCCGCTGCATGCGGGCTTCGTCGGCTATGGCATGCTCGATGCGGCCTGTCCGGGACAGGTCTTCACCTCGCCGACACCGGACCAGATCGTCGAGGCGGCGCAGGCCGTTTCGGGCGACGCCGGCGTGCTCTTCATCGTGAAGAACTATGCGGGCGATCGCATGAATTTCGAGATGGCGGCCGAGATTTCCGAGGGTCGCACGGCCACCATCGTCACCGACGATGACGTCGCGGTCGAGAATTCCACCCACAGCATCGGCCGCCGCGGTGTGGCCGGCACTCTGATCGTCGAGAAGATCGTCGGCGCGGCGGCCGAGAAGGGGGCTGACCTCCAGGCTTGCGTTGCACTCGGCGAGCGCGTCAACGCCCGGACGCGCTCGATGGGGGTGGCACTGACGAGTTGCACGGTTCCGGCTGCAGGCACGCCGACCTTTGTGCTCGCCGAGGACGAGATGGAAGTGGGTGTCGGCATCCATGGCGAACCGGGACGCCGCCGCGTCAAGCTGGAGCGCGCTGACGCGATCGCTTTTGAGATGACAACTGCCATTGCCGGGGATCTCGACGCCCGCGATGGCGACGAAGCCCTGCTGCTCGTCAATGGATTTGGCGGAACGCCCGCGATCGAGCTTTATCTGATGTACAACGCGGCGCGGCGGATGCTCGAAAAGCGCGGCTTGCGCATCGCCCGTTCGCTGGTCGGCAGCTATGTCACCTCGCTGGACATGGCGGGGTGCTCGCTCACCGTGAGCCTGCTCGATACCGAGACCCGGGCGCTGTGGGACCATCCCGTGCGCACGGCCGCGTTGAAATGGTGATGGCGGCTGCGAATGGCTGCTGATGATTTCGATCGTGCTCCGGCGGACGATCGGCCGGGGCCACGCCTCACGCATGTATCGGGAATTCTCCCGGTTCACCCTCCCTGAAACTTGCCGTGTCCCTTGGACACGGCTTCTTTTTTGGGGCGGTAGGCAGCTATTTCCCTGTCCGTCCCAGGCGCGGGGTCCAATGAGTGCTTTGCGCTGGAAATGATCGGCGGGCCCCCTCGGCTCCGGCCGAAACGAGCGTCGCCATTGCAGCAGCGATGAACGCGAAACTCCATATCGCCGCGCTGTTGCGGCGACGCCTGTAAGCTCTCCAAGACGATCTTGAGCTTCTCGTCCCCGAACCAGCGCCGCCGCCGGCCCGTATCCATCACCTCAGGCCGTTCGTCTCGGTCGCCGCGCCTATCTGATGCACCCGGTCCAATCAGGGACTCGGCCGCTCTGACATCTTTTGACTCAACATGCCGACGCGCAGAAACGTTCAGTCACACGCGGCCCAATTTGGATCCAGGTGTCTGGATAACGAGCGCGGGTCGGGAGAAGGGCGACGCTCGATTCCATCAAGATCGGACGTTCGTCGGGTAGTTCAGCTTTGCGAGAGCGGGAAAGCGAGGTCTGCAGCGTCGAAGAGCTTGATGTTCGCGGGGCGGTGCGCGGTGTGCAGCTGACCAATGGATCGAAGCCTGCAGCGACGATCAAGGTTCTAGAAGGAGGGCAGATGACTGTCGCAATAGTCGGCGCAATGAGAATCCTGACAACGCGCCGGTTGAATATGCCACGGCTCGGTTTTTGGATGCTGATGGCCGTCGCCGCCGCATCCCCTGCATTAGGGCAGGAGAGCTTCAATAGCGTCGCCGGTTCATGGTCGGGCAGTGGTTGGATGAAGCCCAAGGACGGCCCCCGGGAGCGGGTTCGCTGTAAGGTCGACTACGTGCCCAAGAACGAAGGCCAATCCGTCAGGATGAATGTGCGCTGCGCGAGCGAGGCGTACAAGATGGATCTGGGCGCCACGATCGAACAAAGCGGCTCGGAGCTTTCAGGAAACTGGTTTGAAAGCCAGTACCGCGTCGGGGGCAAGGTCTATGGGAAAAATCAGAATGGCGTGATCGATGCCCGCATCGAGGGCGACAAGATCACGGCGTTGCTCGTCGTTCGTACGAAAGGAAGCCGCCAATCCTTCGTCATGGAGTCGCCGGGAGCCTGGGTATCCGAGGTCGCCATCGATCTTACGCGCGATGCGCGATGACGCGAACAAAGTGCCGACGCGATCTCTCTCATGGCTCGCATGTGTGCTGTTGACGTCGTGCGCTGTGCAGCCCAAAGGCTCGCCGATGGCTCCGGAGCCGTCGAAAGTCATGGGCTCGCTGAAGAAAGTCGCCGCCGAAGCCCAATTGAAGGAGCCTGTCGAGTTCTCAGAGCCTATCCGAGCCCATCCGATCTCCTCCGTTCCTTGGATCATATGTTTGCGAAGCGGCGCCACGGAGTTGTCAAAGCGGCGTCCTTATGCGGTGCTATTCGAAGGCAACCGCTACGTTGAGGCGCGACTGTCGGTGATCGTCGACCGCTGCGAAGGGCAGTCGTTCGCAGCTCTGCCGAAATGATGCAGAGGTAGGCTTCGCTCGCAGACGGAGGTCGACTGAGCGACCGCAGGCTCAGGAGTGCTCGTCCAGGTAGCTAACCTTGGCGGCGAGCTGATAGCCGCCGTTGCGCACCGTCTTAAAGATGTGGTTTGCGCCGCTCTCTGCAAGTTTGCGCCGAAGTCGACTGATCAGTACATCAATGGAGCGGTCCAGGACGTCTCCATCGCGCCCGCGGGTCAGATCGAGCAGTTGGTCGCGAGACAGAACGCGGCCGGGACGGTCGAGAAACGTCAAGAGGAGATCAAACTCCGCCCCGGTCAAATCGATCGAGGTGCCTTGCGGAGCGACCACCGACCGGGCGGAAGGATCGGCGACGAACCCTTCGAAGAGGTAGCGACCTTTCCCGCCGTGAGAGGGGCGGCCATCGTCGCCCCGTCGGAGCACAGCGCGGATACGGGCGATCAGTTCACGCGGGTTGAACGGTTTGCCGAGATAGTCGTCGGCGCCGATCTCCAGGCCGATGATCCGATCTACCTCTTCTTTCAGTGCAGTGAGCAGGATGATCGGAATCCGCGATCGTGAGGACCGGAGATCGCGACAAAGATCGAGTCCGGACCCGTCCGGGAGCATCACGTCCAGTACGACCAGATCGATCTGATTCGTGGCGATCCGTTCACGTACCTCCGCGCAGCGGGACGCGAGTTGAACCCGGAAGCCCTGCTCCTTGATGTAGCGAGCAAGGAGCTTGCGGATCTCTAAGTCATCATCGACGACAAGGATTTGGGGAATGTGCATGAGCGCCGGTTTAGTCCGGTTGGAACAGGCTGAAGGGTATTATTTGTAACGAAGGCTGTCCTCAATTCGGACTGGACATCTTTCGACACAAATCGCGGTCGGTCAGCAACATTAGGTCATCAGCGGCCAGATTCCGAGCCATGTAGCCCGTTTATCACGAGCGCAGGGTTCACAATAAGGGGGTCTGAATGCGCTCCGCCGCCGGTCTTAACCATCCTGGTTCATATCCGTCGTTTCCGTACCAACGCCGGTGGCCGCTCGGATATTGCGCATCGCGCCTGCTTCGCTTCGCGCTGCCGTACGGCCGGACGGGTGCGAAATTCGAGGGCGGCTTGGCCTCGGACAACCGAGTATGCCCCGCGATCGCGGCGGGTTGGAGGCAGTTGGCGGCGACGGGCCGAAACAAGTCGATGCGCTTGGCGCTCCTGCCCATCCTTGCACTGTTGCCCGGTTGCGCGACTCCCGCGCTGGTCCAGGGCAACGGGCTGTCCTCCTACGAAGGATTGAAGCAGTCGGATGGAAAGATCACCAAGTCCCGTCTTCAGGTGAAGAAAGAGCAGGTAGCGGCGGCGAAGACGATCAATGTCGCATCGACGGCATTCCCTGCCCACGTTGCGCCTGCGCTAACCCATGAGCAACGTATCCTTGTTGCCAATACGGTAAGCCGCGCCTTGTGCATCAATTTGAGCGACAGATTCAGAGTGGTGTCGCCCGATCAACGGGCGGATTTGACCGTGCGTGCGGCCATTACGCGTGCGACGCCGACTGATGAAGTCGCCGCGGGCGTCTCGGCCGCGGCGAAGCTCGGTACAAGCTTCGTGGACACGGCCGTTCCGATTCCAGTGCCCCGCATTCCGGTTGGACTCGGAGACTTGTCCATCGAGGCCGAAGCCGTCGACGTCACGGGGCGGCAGCAAGCCGCCATGATCTGGGGAAGAGGGGCGAACGCCTTTTTCAGCACGCCGAGAGCATCGAAAGCCAGTGACGCTTACGATCTCGCTCGGGACTTCGGCGACGACTTCGCTAAGATGCTCAACAAGGGTGAAAGTCCCTTCGAGGGCTTTAGTATCGATATCCCGTCCTTGGAAAAGGTCGGCTCGAATATTGGTCTCGCTCCCAAGTATGCGGCGTGCGAAACCTATGGCCGGGCTCCTGGGATCGCCGGTCTGGTCGGCGGCAAATTGGGCCTTCCTCCCGAATGGACCGATGACGGTCCAGCGGAAACACGAAAGTAGTGGTGGTCGAGGACGGCCGGATCGGCAGACGCGGCCTTTGCGGCTCGATCGCGAAGGTCGCCTACGATGATGGTCATCCACGTCGTCGTGTACGGCCCCCGTGCCCCGTGTCGGCCGATCGAGCATCTATCGTCGAGCCCTTCAGGTGGACGACCCGTTCGCTCGGAGGTCGTATTAGGCGTCCTCAGATACCGAAGACCATGTGTACATCGAGATCAGTGATGCGTGTGGCCGCGCTGTTTCTGATGACCGGCCTTCTTTGCGGATGTGCCTCCCTGTTCCCGCGCGATGTGGTTCCGAAACGGCTCATTGACGAGGCCGAACTCACCGGGATGCCGAACATTCGGGTATGGGGGGACGCTCCGCCCGAGGCGCTTGCCGCCCTGTCTACAATCAAACAAATCCGGAGCAAGCCGAATGCCGCTCATGGTCGTCTCGGCCAACAATCGGATGAGCTCAACATTCTCGCAATATCTGGCGGAGGCGACAACGGTGCCTTCGGTGCCGGTCTCTTGGTCGGGTGGGGTGATGCCGGCACGAGACCTGAGTTCGATCTGGTCACCGGGGTGAGCGCCGGCGCGTTGACTGCGCCGTTCGTCTACCTGGGGCGGAGCAGAGATGCAGCATTGAAAGAGGTGTTCACGAGGTACGAGCGCAGCGATATCTACGATCCCGGCGTCGTGGCGCCATTGCTCGGATCGGGCTTGGTCGACAGCTCCCCGCTCGAGAGTCTGATAGCAAAGTATGTTGATGATCAATTCCTCCGCGATATCGCGATGGAGCGGCGAAGGGGTCGAGTGTTGCTCATCGGAACGACGAATCTGGACGCGCAGCGTCCCGTTCTATGGGATGTGGGACGCATAGCCATGAGCAATCATCCGCAAGCCCTGCCCCTCTTCCGAAAGATCCTGCTGGCTTCCGCTTCTGTGCCGGGTGCCTTTCCTCCCGTCCGCATCAAGGTCAGTGTTGCAGACCGCACCTACGAGGAACTTCATGTCGATGGGGGCGTGACTCAGCAGGTTTTCGTGCCGCGACCTTCGACCATCATTCGCACCGACGTCCCAACCAAGAGAGCTGCTGCACGCCTTTTCATCATCCGAAACGGAAAGATCAGCCCGGAATGGGAAGCCGTAGAACCGGGCATTCTCTCTATTTCTCTGAGGTCGATCTCCACCCTGATCAAGAATCAAAGCATCGGCGACCTCTATCGCATCTATGCGAAGGCCGAGATCGACGGTACCGACTTCAACCTTGCGGCAATTCCGTCGACCTTTCGAGCGACGAGGGAGGCGTCGTTTGAGCAGGGATATATGCAGGCGTTGTACACCGAAGGCTATCGTTCCGGTTTCGAAGGCTACCGGTGGATAAAGGCACCCCCGGGAATCGCGAAGAATCCGAAGCCGCTGGGTCACCTCTCCAGTTCGGCCTCGCCCCCCGCCAGCCAGAGTGCGGAGCTCCGGTAAATGTGTCCCGCCGGGGTTAAAGGGGCACCCGTCAGTGTGGCTCCGCCGGAAACGAGTGCGTAACCGGCAGCGTCACGGTCTGGATCAGCCCCCGTGGTGATCCGTTCTGGATCTTGATGCTGCCTCCTGCGCGCTGAACGATCTCTTTCGCGATCGTCAAACCGAGCCCGGCACCATCGAACTGCTTTGTGCGCGCCCGATCGACGCGGAAGAACGGCTCGAAAACCTGCGCGATGAGATCGGGCGGAATCCCCGGACCGTCGTCGTCGATCACAACGACGATGTCCTTCGCGCTGCTTTGGACGGCGACCCGGGCCCGCTTACCATGCGTGGATGCATTTATGAGCAAATTCCTGAAGGCGCGGCTCAGGCCTGTGCGATTCGCGAGTGCGGTCGCCGCCGCAGAGCTGGTCAGAGTGACGTCGTAAGATAGCGTTCGAAGCTCGTCCACGAGGTCGGAAACGAGAATGTCCAGCCGGATCGGCTCAGGTGCCGACTTGCCGGAGTCCTCTCTCACGAGAAGAATTGCGCTGTCCGCGATCTTTTCCAGCTCGTCGATATCCTTTAGCCACATCTGGCGGTCCTCTTCATCCGTGACGAACTCGGCACGCAGGCGCATACGGGTGATCGGTGTCCGTAAGTCATGGCCCGCTGCCGCGACCAGCCGCATTCGGCTTTCCATTGCCGCCTTCAGCCGGGAAGACAGAGAATTCAGCGCTCTGGCTGCGACCCGCACCTCCGCCGGTCCTGTCATGGCCAGTTCGGGAAGGACACCGTCCGGGCCTACGGTTTCGATCGCGCGTTCGAGAAGTACGAGAGGTTTGACCATCCGGTTCGCGAAAAAGAGAGCGACCGCCATCGTGCCCAGCGTGGTCAGCGCGAGCCAAATCAAAAGCAGATGGAAGACGCCGCCCGCGGGAGGCAAGTCAGGGATTTGCGTGACGATCCATCCTTGATCAACCGGAATGGACAGGAGAGCAAGATCGTCCCTGCGGGACACGATGACGTCGCGGGGGATCCCGCGGGCCATCAGCGCGTCGCGCAGCCAAGTGGTGAGATTGGTTTCGACTTCACCGCCCGCTGCGGCCTGTTGAACGATGACCAATTTGGGAGCGACCTGCCCAACTCGGGTCAATAACTCTACCTGGTCGACGAGTGGAGTGATTGCCTCCCGTTCGTTGGGCGGATCAAACAGGTAGACGAGAATCCCGGTCAGAATGCAGACCACCGAGATGATCACGACGGTGAGAAGGACGGCGAGTTTGGCGCGCAGGGTGTTCACGCCGGAAAGTCCTGCACCCCGACCTTCGCGACGAGCTGATAACCGCCGTTGCGAACTGTCTTGAAAAGGGGCGGCATTCCGGAAGTGTCCAGTTTACGCCTCAACCGGCTGACGAGGACATCGATGGAGCGATCGAAGACCTCTCCCTCTCGGCCGCGCGTAAGGTCCAGGAGTTGATCGCGCGAAAGCACACGTCCCGGTCTGTCGAGAAAGACCTGCAACAGGTCGAATTCCGCGCCGGTCAGTTCGAGAGCATTGCCCTGCGCATCGGTCACGTTGCGCAACTGCGGATCGGCCGTAAGGCCGTCGAATCGGTACTTCCTTGCTTCTTGAGATCGAAGACTTCTTTCTGAGCGGCGTCGTAAGACGGCGCGAATTCTGGCGACCAGTTCTCTCGGATTGAACGGCTTGCCGAGATAATCGTCGGCTCCCATTTCCAGACCTACGATGCGATCGACATCCTCCTTGAGCGCCGTCAGAAGGATGACGGGGATCATGTTCCGTTTCGCTCGCAAATCGCGGCAGGCGTCGAGCCCGGAGCCGTCCGGAAGCATCACATCCAGGACCACGAGATCCACCGGTCCGGCGGCAAGGCGCTCGCGCATCTCGCTGCAGCTCGATGCCAGGACGACGCGAAGCGACTGGCTTTCGATGTAGCGGGCAAGAAGCTTACGAATCTCGGGATCGTCGTCGACGACTAGGATCTGAGGAGTGTGTTCGTTCATGGATGCCGTTCACAGTGGCTCGGAAGCGCGGTTTTACCGGTAAACAGGGGCGAAAAAAGCCGGAACTCGTAACGAAAGGCGCCGAGGCACCAACCTAGCAACATTTCGACACAAACTGGCACCCTCCAGAGACGATCCGACACAAATTGTACTAAGCGAGCAAACGCCACGTCCTACCCGAGTGGTCGTCGGCCCTTCGCGGAAGTGTGGCCGGCGAGGCGTTCGGGAGTCGACGGGGGCGCGGGAGGAAGGTGCTGATATGAAGAGAATCCATCGGGGCCTGACGTCAATGGCGATCATGACGTCTCTGGTCTGCCATTCCACCGTCCATGCCGAAAGTCTCTCATTCGCGATGACCGTCGTGGCCGCATCGGTCGAGAGATCGGAGGTCACCAGGACGATCACCGCGACAGGCAACGTCGTGGCGTGGCGTGAAATCCCGATCAGCTCTGAAGCGGGTGGGCTGGCGGTGATCGAGGTCGCCGTGGACGAAGGCGACGTCGTTGTGAAGGGGCAGGTACTGGCGCGCCTCAGCCATGATCTGACAGCTGCGGCGATATCCAAGCAGAAGGCCGCGATCGGCGAACTGGAAGCGAGCCTTGCCATTGCCCGATCGGATGCTGCGCGCGCGCATTCGGTGTCCTCGGGGGTGATGAGCGCGCAAGCCATCGAGCAGCGCGAGACGCTCGTCAAGACGACCGAGGCCAAGCTGGAAGCGGCTCGTGCCCAACTCGACGAAGCAGAGGCACGGCAACGTCAGACGGTCATCGTCGCTCCCGCTGCGGGAACGATCGCCTCGAGATCGGTGGCGATCGGCCAGGTGGTTCAAGCCGGAGTCGAGATGTTCCGATTGATCCAGGACGATCGCATCGAGATCGATGCCCGCGTGGTCGAAACCGACCTGCTCGCTGCTGCGGCAGGGCAGCATGTGATGGTGCTCGGCCCCGGTGGGCGATCCGAGCATGGATCGGTCCGCCTCGTTTCGCCGGTGGTGGATCCGAAGACGCGCTTAGGTACGGTTCATGTCGCCCTGCCAAACGGAACGAATCTCAAGCCAGGGATGTTCGCTCGGGTCGAGATTTCGGCCGCAAGAAAGCTTGCGTTGACTGTTCCGTTGAAGGCGCTGGTCTGGCGCGAAGCGAAGGCTCACGTCTTCAAGATCGGACGCGACAGTCTGGTGTCGTTGGTCGAGATCGGAATCGGCGCCAAGGAATCGGATGACGTGGAAGTCCTGCGTGGACTGGAGGTTGGAGATCGCATCGTGACCCAAGGTTCTGGTCTCCTCAGCGACGGTGATTTCGTGAACGTGAAGACTGCCTCGGTCAAAGGCGGCGCGCTGCGATGAACGGCATCTCCGGTTGGGCGATCCGCAATCCCGTCGCGACCATCATTCTGTTCGTGCTGCTCACCCTTGCAGGGGCCGTCGGCTTCTCGAAGCTCCGGCTCAACAATATGCCCGACATGGACATTCCGACGGTGACGGTCAGCGTTGCCTGGCCTGGAGCAGCGCCGACTGAAATCGAGGCGCAAATCACCCGATTCGTCGAGGACGGCGTCGCAGGGCTTGGTACCGTCAATCGGACTCGTTCGATCGTAAACGAGGGACTGTCCATGACCATGGTCGAGTTCGCGATCGGCACCGATATCGATCGGGCGACGAACGACGTCCGGGATGCCGTCGTATCGGTCCGTTCGAAGCTCCCGCAAGGAACGCTCGATCCCATGGTCCGGCGTGTCGATGCGACGGGACAGGCGATCCTGACGTTCATCGTCGACGCTCCGATGATGGCTCCGGACGCGTTGAGCTGGTTCATAGACAACGACATCGCCAAAGCAGCGCTTGCGGTCCCCGGCGTCTCCAAGATCCTCAGATCCGGCGGCGTCGATGCGGAAATCACCATCAAGCTCGATCTCGACCGATTGCTGGCTCTGGGACTGACCGCCGCGGAAGTTTCCGACCTTGTGAGAAACCGCAACATCACTCAGCCCGGCGGTCGTGCGACGCTGGGGGGATCGGAGCAAGTCATTCGTACTGTGGGAAGCGCTCCGGACGTCGCGGCCATGAAGGAGATGCGCCTGGCCTTCAGCGACGGCCGCAGCGTCAAGCTGTCCGAAATCGCAACCGTCGAGCGCTCATGGGCCGAACCGCGACAGAGGTCCCGGTTCAATGGTCGGGAAGTCGTGGGGTTCAGCGTCTACCGCGCCGTCGGGACCGGAGAGTTTGCAGTGACCCGAGCCGTCAGGAAGCGGATGGCCGAATTCGCCGCTGCGTACGGTGGCGTACGGATCCTGGAAGTGACCTCCTCGACCGATGCGGTCATCGAGGGATACGACGCCGCCATCGAGGCGCTCCTGTTGGGAGCGTTGCTCGCAGTTCTGGTCGTATGGATCTTCCTGCGGGATATTCGGGCGACCTTGATCTCGAGCGCTGCGCTACCGTTCTCGTTGATGCCAACCTTCGCGGTGATGTATGCGCTGGACCAATCGCTGAACAACATCACTCTTCTGGCGATTGCTTTGGTCGTCGGCATTCTTGTCGACGATGCCATCGTGGAAATCGAGAACATCGTCCGGCACATCAGGCAGTCCGGAAAGACCGTATACGAGGCCGCCATCGGTGCGGCCGACGAGATTGGCCTGGCCGTGGTTGCGACGACGTTCGCCATCATCGTGGTTTTCGCGCCGGTCGGTCTGATGCCGGGCATTCCGGGACAGTTCTTCAAGGCTTTCTCGATCGCCGTTTGCAGTTCTGTCTTCTTCTCTCTCGTGGTCGCTCGCTTGCTTACGCCGTTGATGGCGGCCTTTCTCCTGAAGACGACCGGAAGAGAGCATCACGAGCCGGCGTGGGTGCGGTACTATGCCTTGATGCTGACCTGGACGCTGCACTATCGATGGATCACCATCGTCGCCGGTGTCATATTCTTCGTCGCGTCCTTATCTATCATTCCGTCCCTTCCGACCGACTTCATGCCAGCGGCCGATCGAGGCCGCACGATCCTCAGCGTAGAGTTGGCGCCGGGTGCGACGTTGCAGGAAACGGACGCTGCCACGCAAAAGGTCACGTTCCTGCTTAGGACGAGACCTGAAGTCGCTTCCGTCTATGCCGCCGTCGGAACCGAGACTTCGATACTTTCCGGCCCGGGAGACCTGTCCACCTCGGTGGGAGAGGTCAGGAGATCGACCGTTACGATCAATCTCGTTCCGAGAGCCGAGCGAACCCTCTCCCAACAGGCGTTCGAAGCTTCGATCGGCCGTCAACTTTCGATCATTCCGGGCGTCCGGATCCGCCTTGGCGAGGACGGCTCCTCCGGTGCGAAAATCCAGGTGTCGTTGTTGAGCGATGATGCCGCAGCACTTGCCCATGCGGCAGGCCGATTGGCCCAGGATATGCGCGCAACTCCGGGATTCCAACGCGCGAGAGTCATGAGCAGTTTCGCCAAGCCTGAGCTGCAGATAACCCCTAAGGCGGACAAGGCCGCTCTCCTCGGAGTTTCTACGACCGCGATCGCCAAGACTGTCAATATCGCCACCGTAGGCGATATCGACCAGAACCTGTCAAAGTTCAGCCTGGGCTCGCGGCAAATTCCCGTTCGCATTCTGCTGAACGACGCTGCTCGCTCCGACATGGCGGGCCTGTCGATGCTGCAGGTGCCAACTTTCGAGAAGCCGGTGCCCTTGTCGTCTGTCGCCGATATCAGCTTCGGCTCAGGTCCGCTCCAGATCGACCGGACCGATCGCACCAGAAGCGAGACGGTCGAAGCAGAATTAAGTGGTTTGACGGTAGGCGAGGCGGAAGACCTGGTCGCCCAGATGCCTTCGATCAAGCGGCTGCCGTCGGCCGTATCCTACAAGCCCGCGGGCGATTCCGAACGCATGCAGGAGCTGTTCGACGGCTTCAAGCTCGCGATCGGGTCGGCGATCGTTCTGCTCTTCGTCGTCCTCGCGCTGCTCTTCAACGGGTTCGTTCAGCCGGTAACCATTCTCACAGCGCTGCCGCTGTCGATCGGAGGGGCTCTCGGCTCGTTGCTGATGACGCAGATGTCGATCTCTCTGCCGGTCATGATCGGGCTGCTGATGCTCATGGGAATTGCGGCGAAGAACTCGATTCTTCTCGTCGAGTACGCGATCGTCGCCAGGCGCGATGGCGGCCTTGACCGCACGCAGGCTTTGCTGGACGCGGCCCGGAAACGAGCTCGGCCGATCGTCATGACCACGATAGCGATGAGCGCCGGCATGCTGCCCATAGCTTTGGGCATGGGCGCGGATGCCGAGAGGAGGGCGCCTATGGCGATCGCCGTGATCGGGGGATTGTTCAGCTCGACCCTTCTCAGTCTTATGTACGTACCTGCCTTCTACACGGTGATGGACGATCTGCAGCGCTGGGCAGGAAAGATCTTTCGGAGAGACGTCGCGCGAACCGGTGAGATCGTTCGAAGCGCGCCGTGACGCACGCAGGGTTCGATTCCAGCCGCTTTAATGATCCGTCGTCATTTGCCGATCTCGGCTATAAGAAATCCGCTCGTTCGATTTGGCTACAGGTGTCAAGTCCGTGTCCGATTGCTTGGGATATCTTGGCGCACTTAAAACACCTGCGAGTTTCAAGATGCTCTCCGCAACATGGTCCTCAAAGGTGACGCCATGGTGAGCGATCCTCGGGAGTTTTTCTAGCCGAGAGTTCCGCAAGCCGCTGGGGCAGCCCGGCATTCGCGAGAAACAGGAGGGTGCGTTGAACGATCGCGACGCATTGGATGGTCGCGACGACGTCGACGGCGGCAACCGCCGGCTTGCTGCAGCCTATCCGGGCGTGCCGTTCTCGAATGGGTTCCTGTGGGCGGAGCCCGGCAAGCCTATCGTCACACCCGCTCGGAGGGTGTGTGAGAGATGACGTCGTAATCGGATCTCTGGGGGGCCACGCTGTGCGATGACGGAATCAACGGCAGGAACACTTCCGGCGGCGCTTGGTTAGCGCAGCAAACGCCGGGAGTTGTCCATGACCAATTATCCAAAACCGCCTTATCCTGCGCAGCAGCAGCCGATGCCGGGCTCGACGCGCGCCATGCAGCCGCGACCGGATCACGGCGAGGAGAGTTACAAGGGTGCCGGCCGTCTTGCCGGAAAGAAGGCCATCATCACGGGCGGCGACAGCGGCATCGGCCGCGCGGTGGCGATCGCCTATGCGCGTGAAGGCGCGGATATCGTCATCTCCTACTTGAACGAAGACGAGGATGCGGCCGAGGTCAAGGCGCTGGTCGAGCGGGAGGGACGCAAGGCCGTCCTGATCCCGGGCGATATCAGCAATCCCGAACATTGCCGCGCCATCGTGCGTCGCACCGTGGAGGAGCTCGGCGGCATCGACATCCTCGTCAACAACGCCGCCCATCAGGCGACGTTCAAGGACGTCGCAGATATCAGCGACGACGAATGGCGGCGGACATTCGAGATCAACATCCACGCCATGTTCTATCTGGCCAAAGCCGCGGTCCCCCACATGCGGCCGGGCTCCGCGATCATCAACACGGCCTCGGTGAACTCCGACATGCCGAATCCGAGCCTGCTGGCCTACGCCACGACCAAGGGTGCCATTCAGAATTTCACCGGCGGGCTTGCGCAGATGTTGGCCGAAAAGGGCATCCGGGTCAATGCGGTGGCCCCGGGGCCGATCTGGACGCCGCTGATTCCCTCGACCATGTCGGAGGAAAGGGTCAAGAACTTCGGCAAGCAGGTGCCGATGCAGCGCGCCGGCCAGCCGGCCGAGCTCGCAACCGCCTACGTCATGCTGGCCGATCCGCTTTCGAGCTACACGTCGGGGGCGACGTTGCCCGTCACCGGCGGCAAGCCGTTCATCTGATCCGGGCGAGCACCGTGGCGGCACCGCACTAACGGCGCCGCCACTCTCAATCAGTAGCTTTCAATCACGCCGCGCTGGACGCCTTGGCGTTGACGCCTTTGCGCAGGGCCACCGTGTTCAGCTTGGTGTTGGCGGCCTTCTCTTCGTTCAAATTGGTGGTGAGGAAGCGCACGATGTCGTCGTGGCCGAGCTCTTCCGCCCAGGCGATCAGCGTGCCGTACCGGCACATTTCATAATGCTCCACCGCCTGTGCGTTGGCGACGATCGCGGCGTCCAGCACGGCCTTGTCCTCGATCTCGCCGGCGGTCTCGTCGGCTTCCTTGATCAGGCCGTCGATGGCCGGGCAATGCGTGCCGCTCGGCTCCTTGCCGAGCTTGGCGAAGACCTTGTCGAGGCGCTCGACCTGCTTGTTGGTCTCTTCCAGATGCGCCTTCAGCCCGGCGACGAGATCCCTGTTGGTGGCCTTGTCGATCATCTTCGGCAGCGCCTTCAGGATCTGCTGTTCCGCGTAGTGGATGTCTTGGAGCCCGTGCAGCAGCAGGTCTTCCATCGACTGGATGTCCTTGGTGAAGAATCCCATAAAAGACGTCTCCTTTTCACAATGATGGCAGTGGAACGCGGAGCGGCCGCCGCTGTTCCATTCCCGTGTGCAGATCGGGAGAGCCGAATGAGCGATGGAGTGCATCATTTTGTGGGCCTGCTCGGACGTGCGGCGATGGACGTATGGGGCGACATGCCTCGCGACATCCAGGAGGCACTGTTCGAGACCGCGATGAAGGGCCGCGACACCGAGCGTGAGGAGCTGGCGCGATTGCTGCACGAGCGGCATCCGCGTACGCTGCATCCGGCCCGGCCGGGCTGACGCCGGCGGGCTGGGAACGAACATGCGATCTCCTGATTGGTGAATCGGGTGGCGCCACACGGGCTCCAACGAGGACCGCGCGGGGCGCATCGCCCGAGCCTGTCAACCTGTGAGTCGACCGACGTGACTGAGAATATCGGCAAATGGTACGACCCGATTTCGGAGCGGTGGATCGTGCCTCGCCAACCCCACACCATCGCCGCGTTCGATCGGTCGAGCGCGGAGAACGTGCCGGAGGCGAACAAGAGAGAAGAGACGCAGCGGATCTGGAATCTGCTGGTCGATTGCTGCGCACGTGGATGATGCAGCGTCGGCGCCAAAACGAGCGACATGACGCGCTCGACGACGCTCGGGAGTGTCAACGGCCTTGAGGCTGGCTTTGCGCGGGGCAGGCCAGCGTTCCCGTCAACCCTGATCTCGACGACGTCCGGAGCGGATCGGTATACTACCACCCATGCCGACGCCGCCGGAATAAGGATCAGAGATGGACGATACGATTGGTTTCCCCGACCCCGGTCTTGACCTGTCGGACGGCTTCAAGCCGCACACCTCGCATTGGGGCGTGTTCTCCGCGCGCCAGGGCGCGGCCGGGTTGGAGGTCAGGGCCTATGCGGGCGATCCCGATCCGAACGGCATCATCGACAATTTTCCCGGCGCGCTCCGCCACCAGGCGCGCATCGCCCAGCCGGCAATCCGCCGCGGCTGGCTCGAGCGCGGGCCGGGCCCCGACGATCGCCGCGGCCGCGACGAGTTCGTCTCCGTCAGCTGGGAGAAGGCACTGGATCTCCTTGGCGACGAGCTTGGCCGCATTCGCGACACCCGCGGACCCGGCACCGTGTTCGGCGGCTCCTATGGCTGGTCGAGCGCCGGGCGCTTCCATCACGCCCAGAGCCAGGTGCATCGCTTCCTCAATATCGCGTTGGGCGGCTATGTGCGCTCGGTCAACACCTATTCGTCCGGTGCGTCCTCGATGCTGCTGCCGCAGATCCTGGCCGGCTACGAGGACATCACCAAGCGCAACGTCACCTGGGAGCAGATCGCGGCCGAGACGGACATCGTGCTGGCGTTCGGCGGCATGGCGCTGAAGAACTCCATGGTGGCCGGCGGCTCGATCAGCAAGCATGTCGAGCGCGGCGCCATGGCGGCGGCGCGGGCGCGCGGCTGCGAGTTCATCCTGGTCAGTCCGCTGCGCGACGATCTGCCGGTCGAGGCCGGCGCCGAATGGATGAGTTGCGTGCCCGGCACCGACACTGCCTTGATGCTCGGCATCGTCCATACGCTGGTCAGTGAGAACCTGCACGACCAGGCCTTCCTCGACCGCTACACTGAGGGCTGGGCAATCTTCCTGCGCTATCTCAACGGCGAAAGCGACGGGCAAGCCAAGCACGCCGAATGGGCCGCCGCGATCTCAGGCGTCAGTGCGGATGCGATCCGCAAGCTGGCGCGGCGCCTTGCCGGAAAGCGCGCGCTCATCACCGTCTCCCATTCGCTGCAGCGCGCCGAGCATGGCGAGCAGCCGGTGTGGATGGGCATGGTGCTGGCGGCGGCCCTCGGCCAGATCGGCCTTCCCGGCGGCGGCTATGCCTATTCGCTGGGTGCGATCGGCTATTACGGCCGCCGCGTCAACGACGTGCCGGGACCGACGCTGGGGCAGGGCCGCAACGGCGTAGCCGATTTCATTCCGGTGGCGCGGATCGCCGACATGCTGCTCAATCCCGGCACCACGTATCGCTACAACGGCGAGACGCGCACCTATCCGGATATTCGTCTGGTCTACTGGGCGGGCGGCAATCCCTTCCATCACCATCAGGACATCAACCGCCTGCGCAAGGCCTTCGCGAAGGTGGACACGCTGGTCGTGCACGAGCTCGCCTGGACCGCCACCGCCCGCCACGCGGATATCGTGCTGCCCGCGACGATGACGCTGGAGCGCGAGGACATCGGCTATTCCACCAACGATCCCCTGATGGTCGCGATGCACCGGATCGCCGAGCCGTTCGGGCTCGCCCGCGACGACTACGACATCTTCGCCGATCTCGCCGAGCGTCTTGGGGCGCGCGAGCCGTTCACCGAAGGGCGCACGTCGCGGCAATGGCTGGAGCATCTCTACGAGCCGACCCGCGCATCGCTTGCCAAACGCGGCCTCGAAGCGCCGAGCTTCGAAGAATTCTGGGCGCGCGGCAGCCTGGTCGTGCCGCAGCAGCCCGATGACGGCGGCTGGCTACGCCGCTTTCGCGAGGATCCCATCAATCACGCTTTGCCGACGCCGAGCGGACGCATCGAGATCTACTCGGCCAAGATCGCGGGGCACGGTGATGCGGATTGTCCCGGACATCCGGTCTGGCTCGACAAGACCGATGTTCCCAAGCCGGGGGCACCGTGCTTCCTCATCGCCAACCAGCCCGTGACGCGCCTGCACAGCCAGCTCGATTTCGGCGGACATTCGCTGGGCTCGAAGCATCGCGGCCGTGAGGTCGCGCGCATGAACCCGGTCGATGCACAGGCGCGCGGCATCAAGGACGGTGACATCATCCGCCTGTTCAACGCGCGCGGCGCGTGCCTCGCCGCGGTCCGCGTTACCGACGGCATCGCGCCCGGCGTGGTTCAGCTGCCGACCGGCGCGTGGTACGATCCGATGGATCCGGAAGACGAGGCGCCGCTCTGCGTTCACGGCAATCCGAACGTGCTGACCCGCGACGTCGGCACCTCGTCCCTGGCGCAGGGCTGCACCGGCCAGTTGACGACCGTCGAGGTGGAGAAGTTCACCGGCAATCTACCGCCGATCCGCGCGTTCGATCCGGTTTAGGCAAAACAAGGAGACCTTTGGATGATCCGCAAGGCAACAGCAGTCTGGAAGGGCACTGGTCGCGATGGCACGGGCCATCTGTCGAGCGAATCCGGCGTGCTTGCCGGGACGCCCTATTCGTTCAAGACCCGCTTCGAGAACGAGAAGGGCACCAATCCCGAAGAGTTGATCGCCGCGGCCCATGCCGGCTGTTTCACCATGGCGCTCGCCTTCGGCCTGCAGATGGCGGGTTTCACGCCGGACGAGCTGTCGACCGAAGCCGCCGTTACGCTCGAGCCCGAAGGCAAGGGTTTCAAGATCAGCAAATCCGCCCTGACCCTGCGGGCGAAAGTGCCTGGTCTCGACGATGCCGGCTTCGCCCGGCTCGCCGGCGAGGCCGAGAAGAACTGCCCGGTGTCCAAGGTGCTCAACGCCGCCATCACGCTCGACGCCAAGCTGGTCTAGGGCGAGCGCCTGCTTCCGGTCCATCGGGTCCAGGCGACCGGGTGGGCGTCAACGCGCGGCTTTCGGCCGGGCGGCCGAAAGCCTATATGATGGACAAGCTTTTGAGCGATCATTGGGAGCACATCACATGACGACGGAACGCGCAGTTTTGGCCGGTGGCTGCTTCTGGGGCATGCAGGATCTGATCCGCAAGCAGCCGGGCGTTATCTCCACCCGCGTCGGTTACACCGGTGGGCACGTCAAGAACGCCACCTACCGCAATCACGAGGGCCATGCCGAAGCGATCGAGATCGTGTTCGATCCGGCCAGGACCAGCTTCCGGACCATGCTGGAGTTCTTCTTCCAGATCCATGATCCGACCACGCTCAACCGTCAGGGCAACGATATCGGCACGAGCTATCGATCGGCGATCTTCTACACCAGCGAGGAGCAGAAGCGGATTGCCGAAGACACCATCGCCGATGTCGAGGCGTCCGGCCTGTGGCCCGGCAAGGTGGTGACTGAGGTCGCGCCCGCTCGCGAGTTCTGGGAGGCCGAGCCCGAGCATCAGGACTATCTCGAACGTTATCCTGACGGCTACACCTGCCACTTCATCCGGCCGGGCTGGAAGCTGCCGCGGCGCGCTGCCGCAGTCGGAGGCTAGAGCCTGAAGAAGGTGGCTCGCCGCCTGTGGCGGTCCACCTCCTCATCGGTCAAAGTCGACGCGAGTCCGCTCACGCATCGGCATGCGAGGCCCGGCGCTGCTCCGCGGTGACGATCCCCGCCGTCAACGTGACGAGACCCATCAAGGCGGCCAGCAGCCAGAATGCCAGCGGCAGTCCGCCGAGCTGTGCGACGAAGCCGACGCCGGCAGGGCCGAGTAGGATGCCTGCATAACCTGCCGTCGTGATCGCCGCGACCGCAAGTCCCGTGGGCATCACCGTTTGTTGCGCCGCCCGGCGGAATAGCACGGGCACGAGGTTCGAGGCGCCGAGCCCGATCAGCAGGAATCCGCCGATGGCGGCCGCCGCCACGGGCGCGGTGAGCAGCACCACGAAGCCGGCGATCGCAATGAGGCTGCCCCACAGTAACGTCGTACGATCTCCGATGCGCGCAACGACCGCATCGCCGGCGAGCCGGCCGATCGTCATCGCGATCGAGAACACGATATAGCCGATGCCGCCTTGTGCCTCGCTGACGAGCCCGGCGCCGATCACGAGCAGCGCGCCCCAATCGAGCATCGCGCCTTCGACCAGGAAGGTGATGGCGCCGAGCAGCGCCAGCAGCAGCACCGATCCATGCGGCAGCACGAACAATGGGCCTTCCTGCACCTGCACCGAGCGAAGCAGGCGCGGCCAGGTCACGAGCATCGCGATCAGCATCAGCACGGAGCAGATCAACGTCGAGGCGAGCGCGCCGAGCTGCAGAGAGAGCAGCGCCGTCATCAGCGCGGAACCGGCGAAGCCGCCGATGCTGAACAGGGCGTGGAAGCCGGACATCAGCGGGCGTCGCGCGGCGCGCTCCACCTCCACGGCGTGGATGTTCATGGCGACGTCGATCGAGCCGAGCGCGGCGCCGAACGCAAGCAGCGCCAGCGCCAGCGCCAGCGGCGAGCTTGCGATCGCGAGCAGCGGCAGCACCAGCGTCAGACCGAGTCCGCCCGCGACGATGATCGGCCGGCTGCCATAGCGCGCGCTGAGCACGCCGGTCAGCAGCATCGCCACGACCGAGCCGATGCCGAGGCTGAGCAGGAGCAGGCCGAGAACTCCGTCGTCGACGGCGAGCCGCGCCTTCGCGAACGGCACCAGGGGTGCCCAGCACGCGATGCCGAAGCCCGCAACGAGGAAGGCAAGCCGCGTCGCAAGGCGGGTTGCCGGCCGGTCGGCAGAAGACATGGGAACTCCGGGGAAGCAGGGGAGGAGACGGTCGACAGGCCCGAGGATTGCCGCGGCTTTATGGCAGAGCCCTGCTCGAATGGTCGTGGCAGGCGCTCAACGGCTGCATGCCTCGACCTAGCCCCCGAGGATCCGCCGGCACGCCTCGACGAACACCTCTGCGCCCGTCACGATGTCGGCATCCGCCGTGTTCTCGGTCCAATGATGGCTGATGCCGCCGATCGACGGCACGAACAGCATGCCGGCGGGCATGACGGTTGCCAGCATCTGCGCATCGTGGCCGGCGCCGCTCGGCATGCGGATGGAACGACCACCGGCGACGACGTTGCTCGCGGCCTCGATCGCGTCCTGAAAGCCCGCATTCATCATCGCGGGTGCGCCGGTGCGCAGCTTCGTCACCGTGACGGTGCAGGGGCCATTTGCGCTGGCTTCGTCCGCCATGGTCCGCAGCAATTGCTCCAGCCGCGCGATCACAGACGGGTCGTCGTCGCGGATCTGGAATAGCATCTCGGCGCCACCGGGGATAATGCTCGGCGCGCCCGGATCGAGCGTGATGCGGCCGGTGGTCCAGACCGTGCGCGGGCCGCAGGCCGTCGGGAAACGTTCGTCGATCGCGACGCAGAACTTGGCCAGCGCCAGGCCCGCATCCTTGCGCACCGCCATGCGCGTGGTGCCGGCATGGTTCTGCTCGCCGGTAAAATTGATCTGGTACTGCCAGATGCCGACAATGGACGTCACGACGCCGATCGCCAGCTGCCCGCTTTCGAGCGTGTCGCCCTGCTCGATATGCGCCTCGAGATAGCCGACGTGCCGTCCCGGCTCGGCAGTGATGCGCGGACGCCCCGCCAGCCCCATGTCGGCAAGGGCATCGCGCATGGTGCGGCCGCTGGTGCGGTCGCGGGCCGCGTCGATGTCGGCCTCGCTCACCTGTCCGACATAGGAGCGCGAGCCGAGGAAATGACCGAAATGTCCCTCCTCGTCGCACCAGGCGGCAACTTCCACCGCGCCGTTCAGGGAAGCGTCGGCATTCAGCACGCGCGCCGCCTCGAGCGCATAGACGACGCCGAGCGGGCCGTCGAGCCAGCCGGCATAATTCTGGCTTTCCAGGTGCGAGCCCGCCAGCAGCTTCGGCCCCGACTTCGTGCTCGTCCCGAACACATTGCCGATGCCGTCAATCGTCGCGGATAGCTCGGCCTCGGGCAGCTTCTGGACGAGCCATTCCAGCGATAGCTTGTGCGGCTCGGAGAAGGTCGGCTTGTGCACGCCGGTCTTGTAGGCGCCAAAGGCGCGCAGTGCGTGGAGGTCGGCAAGAACGCGATGGCCGTCGGCGCGGGGCTGGGTGTCAGGCATGTTCGGCAACCTTCAGCGCCTCGGTGCGGATCTCCTCGACCAGCCGTTCCTTCAACTGGACGAATTCCGGCGTGGTCTTGATCTTGTAGGAGCGGGGATGCGGCAGGTCTACATGAATGTCCGCCTTGATGCGGCCGGGGCGCGCGCTCATGACGATGACGCGGCTGCCGAGGAAGATGGCTTCCTCGATGTCGTGAGTCACGAACAGCACCGTCTTCTGGTCGCGCTCCCAAATCCCGAGCAGCATTTCCTGCATCAAAGCGCGGGTCTGATTGTCGAGCGCGCCGAACGGCTCGTCGAGCAGCAGGATTTTCGGGTCGTTGGCGAGCGCGCGTGCGATCGCGGTGCGCTGCTGCATGCCGCCGGAGAGCTGCTTGGGCCAATGGTTTTCGAAGCCGGACAGCCCGACCTGGCGGATGAAGGCATCGGCGATCTTGTGTCGCTCCGCCTCGGACACGCCGCGCTCGCGCAGGCCGAAGGCGATGTTCTCGCGCACCGTCAGCCAGGGGAACAGCGTGTAGGACTGGAACACCATGCCGCGATCGGCGCCCGGGCCGGTCACTTCGCGTCCGTCGAGCGTGACGCGGCCGCCGGTCGGACGGTCGAGGCCGGCGACGATGCGCAGCAGCGTGGACTTGCCGCAGCCGGAGGGACCGAGGATGGTGACGAAGTCGTTGTTGCCGATGGTGAGGTCGGTCGGCTCCAGCGCCCTGGTCGGCGCGTTGCCGTGGCGCGCGGGGAAGGTGCGCGAGACCTGCTCGATCCTAAGAATCGTCATGCGAGCTTCCAGGGAAACAGCCAGGCATTGAACGCCTTGAACAGGAAGTCCGAGATCAGGCCGATCAAGCCGATCACGATGATGCCGAAGATGATCTGGCCGGTGTTGAGCAGCGCCTGGCTGTCGGTGATCATATGACCGATGCCCGAGGACGAGCCGATCAGCTCGGCGACGATGACGTAGGTCCAGGCCCAGCCCAGCACCAGCCGCAGGATTTCTGCGATCTCCGGCGCGGAGGAAGGCAGCAGCACGCGGCGGATGATGCCGCGGTCGCTGGCGCCCAGCGTGTAGGCGGCCTCGACCAGATCGCGCCGCGTGGCGCCGACCGTCACCGCGACCATCAGGATGACCTGGAACACCGAGCCGATGAAGATGACGAGCAGCTTTTGCAATTCGCCGATGCCGGCCCACAGAATCAGCAGCGGGATGAAGGCCGAGGCGGGCAAATAGCGTGCAAATGAGACGAAGGGTTCGAGGAAGGCTTCGACCGGCTTGTAGGCGCCCATCAGCACGCCGAGCGGCACCGCAATGATCGCCGCGAGCGCAAAGCCGCCGACGACGCGCCAGATCGTCATGCCGATGTCGAACAGGAAGCCGTGCTTGGTGAGCAGCTCGAGGCCTTCCTGCACCATGGTGAGCGGATTGGCGAGGAAAGTCTTCGACACATGGCCGCCGAACGTCGCCCACGACCAGAGGGCGACGAACAGCACGAAGAACGCCAGGCCATATGCCGCACGTTGCTTCGATGTCACGGGATCCAGGGGACGCATCAAACTGTATCCGAATGGTGCGCCGGCTCCGCCTGAGGCGGAACCGGCAGCTTGGCGAAAGTTACTTGATGAAGCTCGCGTCGTAGAGGTCCTCGACCTTCGGCACGGCCTTGATGATGCCGATCTCGAGCAGGAGCTCGGCGGCCTCCTTGTTGAAGGTCAGGAAGTCGCCGGCGAAGAACTTCTGGTTCGCCGCCTTGTCCTGCCAGCGCAGGTATTTCGCCGAGTTGCCGAACTGCTCGGCGGTCTGCTTCACGTCGGCGCCCATGATCTCGTAGGACTTGGCCTGGTCCTTGGCGATCATCTCGAGCGCCTCGAAGTAGCTGTCGGCGAGCGCCTTGGCCGCCTTGGCATTCTCCGTCAGGAACTTCGGCGTGCAGCCGAACGTGTCCATGACCATCGGATAATCCAGCGTGGTGGCGATGATCTTGCCCTTGTCCGGCGCGGCACGCACGGTCGACAGATATGGCTCATAGGTCATCGCTGCATCGTTCTGGCCGGAGACGAAGGCCTGCGCGGCCGCCGCCGGCTCGAGGTTCACGACGGTGACGTCCTTCGTGGTGAGGCCGTTCTTCTTCAGCATCCAGGCCAGCGCGAAATAAGGCGAGGTGCCCGGCGCGGAGGCGGCGACGGTCTTGCCCTTCAGGTCCTTGATCGCGGCGATGTCGTTGCGCACGGCCATGCCGTCGGCGCCGTAGCTCTTGTCGAGCTGGAAGATCTGCTTGGTCGCAACACCGTTGGCGTTCCAGGAGATCCAGGTCTCGACCGTGGTCGCCGCACACTGGATGTCGCCGGAGGCGATGGCGAGATGGCGGTCCTTCTGCGGGATCTTCTTGATGGTGACGTCGAGGCCGTTCTTCTTGAAGATGCCGGCCTCCTTCGCCAGCGTCAGGGGCGCGAAGCCGGTCCATCCGGAAATGCCGATGCCGACCTTGACGTCCTGGGCGAGCGCCGGAGTGGAGGCCGCGAGAGCAATGATTGTCGCAAATACTGTCGAATTACGCATGATTATCGTCCTCTTGCCGATCGATGGTTTGACGTCCTGTTGATCTCTGCCGGCCCATATGGGCGGTTCCGCGAAGCGTTGCACGATTTGTGCCGACATATCCTCTCAGCCTCCCTTGAATCGCGCGACAAGGCGGTGAGAGTCACCGGGATAGAGCAGGCGCACGGCGGTGATCGTGCGTGCGCTGCGCCAGGTATAGCGGTCGATCACGAGACAGGGGGCGCCGACGGCGATCGCGAGCGCTTCCGCCGCGCGGTAGTCCGCAACGATGGCGCTGATCGTGTGCTCGGCCTCGGTCCATGGGACATGGTGAAGCAGCCAGGAGCCGGGCGGCTCGCGCGAGAAATCCGCGGTTGCGGCGTCAGGAACGGACGAGAGATCGATCAGCCTGTCCTCGACCGCGAACGGGACCTTGTCGGCGCTATGCCGGCAGGTGATCGCGATCACCTTGTTGGCCTTCTTCACGCCGAGCCGGTCGCGATCGGCGGCCGTCGCCGCGCGCAGCTTGCGGCCGATCAGCTCGTAGCCGTAACTGCGCCCGAGCGCGGTGATCTCGGCGCGAATGTCGGCGATCTTGAGCACCGCCGACTGATGCTGCGGCCGGCGCACGAACGAGCCGGCGCGCCGCCGCCGCTCGATCAGATCGGCCTGCGCCAGCTCAGACAGCGCCTTGTTCACGGTCATGCGCGAGCAGCCGTAGCGCGCGACCAGTTCGTGCTCGAAGGGAATGCGATGGCCGGGCGGCCACTCGCCGGTCAGGATCCGCTGCTCGATGTCGGCGCGGATGCGCTTATAGAGCGTCGGCTTGTCGGCATCGGTGACGAGGCTCATGCGACGAGCCTCCGCATCGATGCGTTGAAGCGTTCGCGTGCGGCTTGGCGCAATCCATGCTGACCGCCCTCGACCACCTTGCGGCCGCTGGCCCAGACGCAATCCACGGCGGCGCCGCCGGCGGCGAAGATCCAGCCGTCGATGATAGCATCCTGCGCGCGTCCCGCCAGCGATGGATGCGCCGTGTCGAGCGTGATGATGTCGGCGCGTGCGCCGGGCACAAGGCCGATGGCCGGTTGTGCCAGCGCTCGCGCGCCGCCGGCGAGCGCCCCGTCGAACAGCGAGCGTCCCGTCGAGCGGCCTGCGCCGCCGGAGAGGACGTTGCGCTGGCGGTGCTTGAGCCGCTGACCATATTCGAGCTGGCGCAATTCGTCAGCGGCGCCGATCAACACGTTGGAATCGGTACCGACGCCGAAAGAGCCGCCGGCGTCGACAAACTCCCGCGCCGAAAAAGTGCCGTCGCCGAGGCTCGCTTCCGTAATGGGACAAAGGCCCGCCACCGCACCGGTCTTGGCGAACGCCGTCACTTCCTCACTCGTCATGTGGGTCGCGTGAATGAGGCACCAGCGTTGATCGACGGGCGCATGCTCCAGCAGCCATTGCACCGGACGGCGGCCCGACCAAGCGAGGCAATCCTCGACCTCCTTCACCTGCTCGGCGGCATGGATGTGCACCGGCCCGCCCTCGGTGAGTGGAATGATGGCGGCGAGCTCGTCCGGCGTCACCGCGCGCAAACTGTGCGGCGCGACGCCGATATTGGCGCCGGGCAAGGCGCTGATCGCCTGGCGCGACGCCGTCATCAATGCGGCGAACTGATCGACCGAGCAGATGAAGCGGCGCTGCCCGGCATGCGGCGCTGCGCCTCCAAACGAGCCATGCGCATAGAAACTCGGCAACAACGTCAGCGCAATGCCCGAGGCTTCGGCCGCCTGTGCAATCCGCGCGGCCATCTCGGCGGGGTCAGCGTAGGGCGAGCCGTCGCGATCGTGGTGCAGATAATGGAATTCGCCGACGCGGGTAAAACCCTGCTCGAGCATCTCGACATAGAGCAGCGTCGCCACAGCCGCGACGTCGTCGGGCGTCATCGCCAGCGCAAAGCGATACATCGTCTCGCGCCATGTCCAGAAGGTGTCGGTGGAATCGCCGCGCAATTCGGCAAGGCCCGCCATGCCGCGCTGGAACGCGTGGCTGTGCAGGCTCGCAAGTCCCGGAAGCGCGATGGCATGGCGCTCGTCGCCCGCGGCCGGCGCCACGCCCGGTGTCACCGCCGCGATCGCGCCGGCGGTGATCACCACCTGCACGTCATTGGCCCAGCCCGAAGGCAGGAGCGCGGAAGCGAAATGCAGTCGGGTCATGATCTACACGCCGGCTGGACAGAACCGTCTTACGATTATATGTCTATACATATAAGTCAAGCATCCCCTGGGCGAATGGATACCCGCATGGCAGAGCGCTTCGACCGGATCTGGCACAATGCCCGCCTCGCGACGATGCGGGTCGATCGTCCCGATCTTGGCGAGATCGAGCATGGTGTCATCGCCGCACGCGGCGGCCGCATCGCCTATGCCGGCGCGAAAGCGGACTTTCCGCTCGACGCTGACGCGATCGAGCGGATCGATTGCGAGGGGCGCTGGATCACGCCCGGTCTCGTCGACTGCCATACTCATCTTGTCTATGGCGGCAACCGCGCGCACGAATTCGAGCTGCGCCTGAAGGGGGCAAGCTACGAGGAGATCGCGCGCGTCGGCGGCGGCATCGTCTCGACCGTGGCGGCAACGCGCAAGGCGAGTGAAGCCGAGCTCGTCGCAGGCGCGCTGCCGCGGCTCGACGCGCTGATCGGCGAGGGCGCCACGACCGTCGAGATCAAGTCCGGCTACGGCCTCGACACAGAAACCGAGATGCGCCAGCTCGCGGCTGCGCGCAGCCTCGGCCGTGAGCGGCCGGTTACGATCCGCACGTCGTTCTTGGGCGCGCATGCGCTGCCGGTCGAGGCGGGTGGCGACAAGGATGGTTACATCGATCTCGTCTGCAAGGAGATGCTGCCGGCGGTCGCAAACGGGGGCCTCGCCGATGCCGTCGATGCCTTCATGGAGGGCATCGCATTCTCCGCCGAACAGACTGCGCGGGTGTTCGAAACGGCGAGGGGACTTGGACTGCCGGTCAAGCTCCATGCTGACCAGCTCTCGAATCTCGGCGGCGCTGCGCTTGCGGCGAAATTCTCGGCGCTCTCGGCCGATCATCTCGAGCACACCGACGAGGCCGGTGCTGCCGCAATGGCGAGGGCCGGCACGGTGGCGGTGCTGTTGCCCGGCGCGTTCTACTTCATTCGCGAGACGCAGAAGCCCCCGGTCGAGACGTTCCGCAAGCATAACGTTGCCATGGCACTGGCGACCGACTGCAATCCCGGCAGCTCGCCACTGACCTCGCTGCTGCTCGCGATGAACATGGGCGCGACATTGTTCCGGATGAATGTGGCCGAGTGCCTCGCCGGCGTCACCCGTGAAGGCGCGCGGGCGCTCGGCCTCCTGCATGAGACCGGCACACTGGATGCCGGCAAATGGTGCGATCTCGCGATCTGGGATATCGAGCGGCCCGCCGAGCTGGTCTACCGCATCGGCTTCAATCCGCTGCACAAGCGGGTATGGAGGGGGCAATGACGAGGCAGGAAACGGCGATCGTCGTCAAGCCGGGAACGGTGAGCCTCGACGATCTCTCACGCGTGCTCGAAGGCGCCCCCGTCGTGCTCGATCCTTCGTTCTGGCCACGTGTCGATGCGGCTGCGCTGATCGTTGCGCAGGCCGCGCAGGCCGACGTCCCCGTCTACGGCATCAACACCGGCTTCGGGAAACTGGCGTCCAAGCGCATTCCGCCGGACCAGACCGCGCTGCTCCAGCGCAACCTCATCGTCTCGCATTGCTGCGGGGTCGGCCAGCCGACGCCGGAGCCCATCGTCCGCCTGATGATGGCGCTTAAGATCGTCTCGCTCGGCCGCGGCGCTTCCGGCGTGCGCCGCGCGGTGATCGAGCAGTTGCAGGACATGCTGGCCCGTGGCGTCTATCCGCTGGTGCCGCAGCAGGGCTCGGTCGGCGCCTCCGGCGATCTGGCACCGCTTGCGCATATGACGGCCGTGATGATCGGCCAAGGGCAGGCGATCATCGAAGGCAAGATCGTATCCGGCAGCGAGGCACTCGCCGCCGCCGGCCTCACCCCGCTGACCCTTGGGCCCAAGGAAGGCCTCGCGCTGATCAACGGCACGCAATTCTCGACCGCCTACGCGCTATCGGGCGTGCTGCGTGCATATCGCCTCGCCCGCGCCGCACTCGTGACCGGCGCGCTGTCGGTGGATGCGGCGATGGCGTCAACGGCACCGTTCCGCCCCGAAATCCAGGCGCTGCGTGGCCATGCCGGCCAGATCGCGGCGGCCGCGACGCTGACCGCGCTGCTCGACGGCAGCGACATCCGCCTCTCTCACCTGGAAGGCGACGAGCGTGTGCAGGATCCCTATTGCCTGCGCTGCCAGCCACAGGTTGCCGGTGCCGCGCTCGATCTGATCACGCAGGCGGCGCGCACGCTGATCGTGGAGGCCAATGCCGTCACCGACAACCCGCTGGTGCTGGTCGAGACCGGAGAGATCGTCTCCGGCGGCAATTTCCACGCCGAGCCGGTGGCGTTTGCCGCAGATGCCATCGCGCTCGCGCTGTCGGAAATCGGTGCGATCAGCGAGCGGCGCATCGCGACGCTGGTCGATCCCGCGCTCAATTTCGGACTGCCGCCGTTCCTCACGCCAGATCCCGGCATCAATTCCGGCTTCATGATCGCCGAGGTGACGGCGGCCGCGCTCTATGCCGAGAACAAGCAGCGTGCGCTCGCCTGCTCGATCGATTCGACGCCGACCAGCGCCAATCAGGAAGACCATGTCTCGATGGCCGCGCATGCTGCGCGGCGCCTGTCCGACATGGCCGACAATCTCGCCGCCATCCTCGGCATCGAGCTTCTGGTCGCGGCTCAGGGCATCACGCTGCGCGCGCCGCATGCAACCAGTGCGCCACTGGTCGCCGTCATTGCCGCGTTGCGCGAGCAGGTGCCCGCACTGGGCGCCGATCGCTACATGGCCGGCGATCTCGCCAAGGCCGCTGCATTGATCGAGGCCGATGCGCTTCCAGCTGCCGCGCTCGCCCAGCTTCCCACCGATCCGTTTCCGAGACTCGTCTGAAGAGGCCCACATGAACCGCCGACTGGACAATGACCGCACCATCCGCGCTCCCCGCGGCAGCGACATCAGCGCCAAGAGCTGGCTCACGGAAGCGCCGCTGCGCATGCTGATGAACAATCTCGATCCTGACGTCGCGGAACGTCCGAGCGAGCTCGTCGTCTATGGCGGCATCGGCCGCGCCGCGCGCGACTGGGAGAGTTTTGACCGGATCGTTGCGGCCTTGCGCAAGCTCGAAGCCGACCAGACGCTGCTGGTGCAGTCCGGCAAGCCGGTCGGCGTGTTCCGCACCCATGCCGATGCACCGCGCGTGCTGATCGCGAATTCCAACATCGTACCGCATTGGGCGACGCTCGATCATTTCAACGAGCTCGATCGCCAGGGCCTGATGATGTACGGACAGATGACGGCGGGCTCCTGGATCTATATCGGCAGCCAGGGCATCGTGCAGGGCACCTATGAAACCTTCGTCGAGGTCGGTCGGCGTCATTACGGCGGCAGCCTCGCCGGCAAATGGATTCTCACGGCCGGCTTGGGAGGCATGGGCGGGGCGCAGCCGCTGGCGGCGACCATGGCCGGCGCTTCGATGCTTGCGGTCGAATGCCAGCCGAGCCGCATCGAGATGCGCCTGCGGACCGGTTATCTCGACCGGCAAGCCGCAACGCTTGATGAAGCGCTCGCGATCATGGCGGACGCCGCGAAGACGAACAAGGCGGTCTCGGTCGGCCTGCTCGGCAACGCCGCGGAGATCTTCCCTGAGCTGGTGCGCCGCGGCGTCAAGCCCGACATCGTCACCGACCAGACCAGCGCGCACGATCCCATCAATGGCTACTTGCCGAAGGATTGGACGCTTGCCGAATGGGAAGCCAAGCGCGCGTCCGATCCGAAGGCAGTGGAGCGCGCTTCGAAGACATCGATGGTCGAGCATGTCCAGGCCATGCTGGATTTCCACGCCCAGGGCATTCCGACGCTCGACTACGGCAACAACATTCGCCAGATGGCGCAAGATATGGGCCTGAAGAACGCGTTCGATTTTCCCGGCTTCGTGCCCGCCTATATCCGCCCGCTGTTCTGCCGCGGCGTCGGGCCATTCCGCTGGGCCGCGCTGTCGGGCGATCCCGAGGACATCTTCAAGACCGATGCCAAGGTCAAGGAGCTGATGCCTGACGACAAGCATCTGCACAATTGGCTCGACATGGCAAAGGCGCGCATCAAATTCCAGGGCCTGCCGGCACGCATCTGCTGGGTCGGCCTCGGCGATCGCCATCGCCTCGGCCTTGCTTTCAACGAGATGGTGGCGCGTGGCGAACTGAAAGCGCCGATCGTGATCGGCCGCGATCATCTCGACAGCGGCTCGGTGGCGAGCCCCAACCGCGAGACCGAGGCGATGAAGGACGGATCGGATGCCGTCTCCGACTGGCCGCTGCTCAATGCGCTGCTCAATTGCGCCAGCGGAGCGACCTGGGTGTCGCTGCATCATGGCGGCGGCGTCGGCATCGGCTATTCGCAGCACGCGGGCATGGTGATCGTCGCCGACGGCACGCCCGAGGCTGCGAAGCGGATCGAGCGCGTGCTGTGGAACGATCCCGCCACCGGCGTCATGCGCCACGCCGATGCAGGCTACGACATCGCGATCGAGTGCGCGCGCGACAAGGGGCTCGATCTGCCGAGCCTGGCGGAGTAGACGAGGCTCAGGCCACGACCTTGGTCCCGGTGCCGTCGAGGCGCCGGCTCTCCTTCGCAAGATGGTCGCCGATCGCATCGGCCGGCATCGGCTTGGCGAAATAGTAGCCCTGGATGAAGTCGCATCCCAGGCGGCGCAAGGTGTCGAGCTGAGCACGCGTCTCGACGCCCTCGACGACGCAGGCGATCTCCATGTCGTCGCAGAGACCGGTGAGCGATTTGATGATCTTGTGGCTGACGGGATTCTCGTTGATGTCGGAAACGAAGCTGCGGTCGACCTTGATCTTGTCGAGCGGCAACCGGTGCACGTGGCTCAACGACGAATAGCCGGTGCCGAAATCGTCCAGCGAAATGCCGCAGCCCATTGCCTTCAGCGTTGCGATCGATTGCTGTGCGCGGACGAAGTCGAAGGTGACGGCGGTCTCGGTGATCTCGAAATCGATCCGGTGCGGCGGCAGCCCGCTCTTCTCGATGATAGAGATCAGCGGCAGGATGCCCTCCGCCGCACAGACATCGTGGGCTGAGAGATTGAACGACAGGCGGATGTGATCGGGCCATGTCCTGGCGATGGCGAGCGCGCGCACCAGCAGCGCTTGCGTCAGCGGCCGGATCAGTCCGATGCGCTCGGCGGCCGGAATGAAATCGGCCGGGGAGACCAGGCCGAGGCGGGCGTTGCGCCAGCGCGCCAGGACCTCGAAGCCGGCGGTGTGCTCGCTCATAGCATCGACGATCGGCTGGAACACCAGGTCCATCTCGGTGCCGAAATCGGCGGTGCGCAGCAGATTCTCGATGACTCCGCGACTGCGGATCTCAGCCTCGAGCTCGCTCGAGAAGATCACGGTGCGGCCGCGCAGATGGCGCTTGGCGTGATAAAGTGAATAGTCGGCGCATTCATAGAGTGCTTCCGCGGTCGTTGCCGATTGGGGAAACGAGGCAAAGCCGATCGAGCAGGACAGCCCGGTATGGGCAGTGTCGAGCTGGTAGGGAAGCCTGACCTGGTCGCCAATGCGCTGGCCCAGCCGCAGCAGGTCTGCATCGTCGGGGTCGCCGCAAACGACAAGGCCGAACTCGTCGCCGCCTAATCGGGCGAATTCGACCCGCTGCGGACCAAAGCCCTCGCACACCTCGCGGATGCGGCGGCCGGCCTCGATCAGGACGCGGTCTCCGACCGAATGGCCGTAATTGTCGTTGATCGGCTTGAAACCGTCGAGATCGATGATGCCGACCGCGATCCGAACGTTCCTGCGTTCGGCATCGGTGAAGGCGCTCGACAGCTCGGCGAAGAAGCGGCGGCGGTTCGGCAGCTCGGTGAGTGAATCGAGATTGGCAAGGCGGAAGTTCTCGTCAGAGAGCGCCTGCGTTGCCGCCTGTTGCGCGAGCAGCGACTTGCGGCTGGCGACGAGATCGGCGAAGTCGCGATAGTAGATGAACAGCACCGTCACCATCGCGCCGGAAACCAGGAGGTTGTTGACCGCGATCGCCTTCAGCGTCGGCTCGCCCGTGGCGAAGAAGAACAGCACATAGGGCACGTCGACGATCAGCGTCACGATCAGCGCCGCCGAGCGCAGATGCATCAGCGAGAAGATGCAGCCGATCACGGTGACCGCCATGTAGAACGCGACCTGGCTCTTGGCGAAGGGATCGCCGTAGGGGTAGAGCGCGAAGGACCAGGCGGTGAAGCCGGCACCGATCGGCAGGGTCAGCCAGTTGGTGGCGCGCAGATTGCGCAGGATGTCCGCATCGCTGCGCACCAGCCGGCGCTGGCGTAGCCACCAGAAAGTCCGTAAGGCCGCGAGCACCGTCAACACGGCCGGCACGATCATCGTCAGCCAGTCCGGCGCCACGTTCACATAGGTGTAGGCGACCGCAATCGTGTTGCTGATGAGGATGAAGTAGAGCAGCGGGATCTGCTTGGAGAAGGCGTCGAATTGCGCCCGCGTCAAGTCCGGATTGTCGGCAGGAACGCGAAACAATCGCATCGCGGCGGCAAGATGAGATTTCAAATCGGCAATAGGCATTGCAATACGAGCCCCAGACCCCCTGAAAAACGTGGGCAATCTTGCACGGCAGGGGTAAAGGGCCCGTTAGATCAATTCTGGCCCGGGCAGGCCAGCACTGGTTGCGCGCTGCCTTACGATTTTCCGATCGCGTGCATTGGTGAGGTCCCGTTAAGGATATCCGGCCGCAGCGTGCGCACGTCTCAGGCACAGATCGCCCGAAATCGCTGCAGCTACCGCCTGCTATCGCCCATGCGCGACATCAGCCTAGCACATGGCCACGGTCGGATCAGGCGAGGACGGCCTGGCGCTCGCGCGCCGGTTCGCGGACGCGCTCGCTCGTCCGCGGCTCGGCAAGCTGCGTGAAGCTCCGATGGCTCGCCTGAACCGGTGCCTCGACGATCACGCCCTCACAGACGATCTGTCCGCCGAGCATCCTGAATTCCAGCTTGTCGTAGCGCGGCATTGTCTCGCCGGGTGCCGGGGGCAGCAGCCCGATGCTTCCCTGGATGTTCAGCGCGGCTTCGCCGGTGCCGTGCAGCCGCGGATTCCACATCCTGATTCCGCTCTCCGCCCAGCGCTGCCGGATCAGCGCCGCGCGGTCGGCGGGCTCTGCGGCTCTCGCGCGAACTTTCGGGACGTTGCGGATCTCTGGCGAAGGAGACGCGAGAGCCGGAGCCGGCTCGATGTCGGTGACACCGCTCAAGGAGTTGTTAGTCGCCGCAGCGAGCGGAACATCGTTTGTAGGGACTTGCGGGCTTTCGACAACGAGCGCCGGTTCGCTGTCGGCGCTGGCTTCGGAGGCATCAGTCGTGACGCTATCGGCCTCGGCGCGGAGAAGCTCGACTTCTTCGACGGCGACCGGATCGACGGCGGCGGAAACGTCGGGCGAGGAGGCTGCCTCGATGATGACATCAGGGACATCAGTCAAGGCGGTCGCGACCTCCGCCGACGAAATCACAACCTCTTCTACGACGGCGGAGTCGACCTCTGCAGGAATCTCAGCAGGCGATGCATCATCGTCAACGATGGCGAGATCAGAGGCTGCAACTGGCTCGCTCTCCGCACCGGCCGATGCAGCCAGCACCTCCTCGGAGGTTGGCGGCGTCGCGGGCGCCTCGATTTCCGGCACCGTCGCCGGAGAGGAGTCCCCGCTGATACGGATTTCGTCGGACGGATTCTCAGCGACGACAGACACAGCCGCATCGTTCTCCGCGACCAGAGCCTTAGTGGCGGGGGCAGCGTCGTCGCGCACCGGGGCGGTGCTGATCTCGGCGCTTGGAGCTTGAGCCGGGACCTCGACGTCTTCGATGATGGCGGGCGAAGCGTCCGTGGCGGTCGGCGCGACCTCAATGTTGCCGCTGTGCGGCACAGGCCGGAGTCGGGAAAACGCCCAGTTCACCGCAGGGATGCGGCGCAGCAACGATATCAGTCTCGAAAGCACTGGGAGTTGTCCAAGAGGTGCTCGGCGTGAGGCAATCGCTGATTCGTCAGCAATGTGAAAACCTGCCCCGGCCGTCACATCCGTGTCAATGTAAGGTGGACCAATTGCAGAACATCCGCGCATCCAGCGCGCATCCGCCCGAGTTACGCAACCCGCACAGCAGCCGATGATGCAATAATACCCCTGTTTTGCCCGACG
This sequence comes from Bradyrhizobium sp. USDA 336, assembly GCF_044908355.1. Classification (NCBI taxonomy): domain Bacteria; kingdom Pseudomonadati; phylum Pseudomonadota; class Alphaproteobacteria; order Hyphomicrobiales; family Nitrobacteraceae; genus Bradyrhizobium; species Bradyrhizobium sp. USDA 336. The sequence continues at coordinate 111,785 of NZ_JBIYDC010000002.1, forward strand.
CCGCAAGCGCGTCTTCGGTAACACCGAAAATACTCAAGCCTTTCAACCCCATCGCTACTGTGCATGGGGTTGTTTTTCACTTCTTGTTTTGCAGGCGTGCCTAGCGCGCGCCGGCGCGCTTTTTTTGCCAGACGAGGTGCACCGCGCGCATCAACTCTCGTTGCAATCCAAGCTTGGGGTTCCCGTCGTCGCCGCGAGTCGCTATTCAGAACCGTCATTGTCTGGCCGAGGACGTCGCATGAGGAAGCTTGTTGCCATCGGAGCGGTCCTGCTCTGGTCCACAATCGCATCCGCACAGGATCGCACCATCACCGTAGCTTCAACCACCTCGACGGAACAGTCGGGGCTGTTCGGTCATCTGCTGCCGCTGTTCGCGAAGGCCGAAGGCATCAGCGTGAAGGTCGTCGCCGTCGGCACCGGCCAGGCGCTGGACATCGGGCGGCGCGGCGACGCCGACGTGGTGTTCGTCCATGACAGGCCTGCCGAGGACAGGTTCATGTCCGAAGGGCAGGGCGTGAAGCGCTTCGACGTCATGTACAACGACTTCGTCATCATCGGCCCCAAGAGCGATCCGGCGCAGATCTCAGGCAGCAAGGACGCGGCCGAGGCGCTGCGCAAGATCGCGACGGCGAAGGCGCCGTTCATCTCGCGCGGCGACAAGTCCGGCACGCATGCGGCCGAGCTGAGACTGTGGAAGGAGGCTGGCGTCGACCTCAGTGCCGGCAAGGACATTTGGTACCGGGAGATCGGCCAGGGCATGGGTCCGGCGCTGAACATGGCCTCGTCGTCGAATGCCTACCTCCTGTCGGACCGCGGCACCTGGCTGTCGTTCAAGAACCGTGGCGAACTCGCCATCCTGACCGAGGGTGACAAGCGGCTCTTCAACCAGTACGGCGTCATGCTAGTCAATCCTGCAAAGCATCCGAACGTGAAGGCAAAGGAGGGACAGGCCTTCGTCGACTGGCTGGTTTCGCCGCAAGGGCAGCAAGCGATCGCCGGGTACAAGATTGGCGGCGAGCAGCTATTTTTCCCCAACGCGCCCAACTAGGACGAAGGCGACGGTCGACACCGCGACGCTGAGAGCGAGCAGGATCAGCCCGAGCCCGAGCGCCAGCGGCAGCTCGCCTTTGCTGGTTTCCAGCGCGATCGCCGTCGTCATCGTGCGGGTGAAGCCGCGGATGTTGCCACCGACGATGATGATGGCACCGACTTCCGCAATGGCGCGCCCGAACGCGGCGAGAAAGGCCGTCAGCAACGAGGTCCGGCCGAGCGCGAATAGCAGGGCCATGCTGCGCAGGGCCGACAGCCCGTCGATCCGCGCCAGGTCGCCATACTCCGCCCACAACAGGCTTGCCGGCCGGTGCACCAGCGCCACCACGATCGGCGTCGCCAGCAGCGTCTGCGCGATCACCATGGCGGCCGGCGTGAACAACAAGCCCGCCGCCCCGAACGGGCCGGACCGCGACAGCAAGAGATAGAGCGCGAGCCCGACCACGACCGGCGGAAGCCCGAGCAGGGCATTGGTCAGAATGATGATGATTTGGCGTCCCCGGAAGCGGGTGATCGCAAGCAGGGCTCCAAAGGGGGCGCCGATCAGGAGCGCCAGGATGCTGGCGGTCAGGCTGACCCGCAACGACAGGGCGACGATGCCCAATAGCTCGGTGTCGGCGTCGCCGATCAGCGCAAAGGCGGCACCGATGGATCGTGCGAAATCGTTCATCCGGTCTCGGGCAAGCCCCTGTTCCGCGGTAGCCCCGCGCCGCCCTTCTCGCTGCTGCCGCTGCCATAATCAAGGGGCCAGGGGGGGGCAGCCCCGCCGGAGCCGTTGGAGAAGGGCTCAGGATGATCGGTAAACGCGCGAAGGACCCATAATCGAGGCACCTGGCGGCCCCGCGGGCGGCTTTCTTCCGGCCTCGGATGCGCTAAGGAACAGGATCGGGTCGCGCCGGCCCAATGGCGGTGCTAGACCCTAATGCAGGAACAATGGAGCCGGGCTGCGACTGGCGCGCCCGCAAGGATGAAGGATGTGACGCAATGATCCAGACCGTTGGCATCATCGGGGCAGGGACCATGGGGAACGGCATCGCGCAGGTCTGCGCGGCCGCCGGCCTCTCGGTCGTAATGGTCGATATTTCCGATGCGGCGGTGAACCGCGGCCTTTCGACCGTCGGCGGAAGCCTCGAGCGGCTGGTCAAAAAAGAGAAGATGTCGGCGGCCGACCGCGAGGCGACGCTCAAGCGCATCACCGGCACCACGGACCGGGCGAAGCTGTCGGATTGCGACCTCGTCATCGAGGCCGCGACCGAGAACGAGGAGCTCAAGGTCGAGATCCTGAAGGATCTCTGCGCCACCCTGTCGCCGCGCACGCTGATCGCGACCAACACCTCCTCGATCTCGATCACCAAGCTCGCCGCCGCGACCGACCGTCCCGACCGCTTCATCGGCATGCACTTCTTCAACCCGGTGCCGGTGATGGCGCTGCTCGAGCTCATCCGCGGCCTGCAGACCTCGGACGACACCCATGCCAAGGCGCTGGATTTCGCCAAGCGCGTCGGCAAGGTGGCGATCACGGCCAAGAACAGCCCGGGCTTCGCCGTCAACCGCATCCTCTGTCCGATGATCAACGAGGCGATCTTCGCGCTCCAGGAGGGCATCGCGACGGCGGAAGAGATCGACGCGGGCATGAAGCTCGGCTGCAACCATCCGATCGGGCCGCTCGCACTTGCCGATCTCGTCGGGCTCGACACCATGCTTTCGGTGATGGAGGTCTTTTACAAGGGCTTCAACGATCCTAAATATCGGCCAGCGCCGCTGCTGAAAGAGATGGTCGATGCCGGCCATCTCGGCCGCAAGACCGGGCAGGGCTTCTACACTTATACCGCCTGATGAAGGCATTGGCGGCGGGCGCCTTGGCGTCCGTCGCCAGATCCCGCAATTTGCGCTGCGACAAAGACGCCGCGTGCGATAGGCCTGACAATGTCGGACGGGCGGCTCGCGGGAACAACGGAACGGATAGCAAAGGATCATGTCGGATCGACTGAAGGCCGAGCGGGAAGCTGCGGCCGCGCGGCGGAGCCTGCTGACCCAGGATGCGATCGAGCGCACCGGAATCACCGAGGAGATGATTGGAGAACTCGTCACCCGCTTCTACGGACGCGTGCGCGAGGACGCGCTGTTGGGGCCCGTCTTCGGCGTCGTGCGGAATTGGGACGAGCATCTCGCCAAGCTCAGGGATTTCTGGTCGTCGGTCGTGCTGATGAGCGGCCGCTATCATGGCTCGCCGATGCGGGCACACCTGCCGCTCAGCCTGGCCGGCGGCCATTTCGATCGCTGGCTCGATCTGTTCGAGCAGACCGCGCGCGAGGTCTGCCCGCCGGCGGCGGCTGCGCTGTTCATCGACAAGGCGCGTCGTATCGCCGACAGCTTTGAGATGGCGTCGGCAACACTTGCGGGCCGCATCGCTTCGCCGCGTCACGTGCTCAGGTCGTGAAGGACACGATGCCTGGGTGGGATTCCGCATCCGTCGTGGCATCGCAGCAATTCCTCCATCATCGGATCTGATCTGCGAAATCATCATGCCATTCGCGCAACGCGATGCAGAAATCGCGAAAACGCGCTTGAACGCATTTACTCCTACGCAATCAACGCGAGCAAAGCCATATTGATGCACTGCGGCGCCAAGTCTTCGCCTTGTTTTCGGCAGAGTTCCAGCGCCTGCTAGCGGGCATGGCACGCGCATCGTTCGATACCCATTCATCATCTTCCGAACATGCTACGGAACCCGACGTCGAAGCGGGCACCGAACAGACACGGCGATCCCTGCTGCTTGGTGCGATGGCGACGACGGCGTGTCTCGGCTGTTCAACCAGGGCCCGCGCAGGTGAGGATCCGCCCGGCTCGGATGAGCGGCCGCAGAAAGGCGATCTGCTCGTCTTCTCCGAAGGTGACCAGGAGGGAAAGCTCATCACTGCGGCTGATCTCAAGGTCGGTGGACCGCCGATCCATGCCTGGCCGAAGGACCCCACCACATGGGTGGTGCGCAGCGCCTCGCGGCTCAACGAAATCCTGATCATCAAGCTCGATCCCGCCGACCTCGACGAGAAGACCCGCGCGCGCGCCGTCGACGGCATCATCGCCTATTCGGCGATCTGCTCGCATGCGGGCTGTCCCGTCACCGCCTGGGTGAAGAGCGATGTCGGCGACAAGGAGGTTTTCAAGTGCATGTGCCACAACTCCGAATTCGATCCCCGCGCGGGCGCGCAGGTCGTGTTCGGGCCGGCGCCGCGGCGGCTTGCAGCGCTGCCGCTGGCGCTCGCTGACGGTTCGCTCAGCGTCGCTGGCAATTTCATGGGAAAGGTAGGTGGCACACAGCCAGGATGATGGACGGTTGCGGGCTGGGCCCGCCTCACGACTAGCCGCCACCGCCGAAGGGCGGGCGACGGGACCAACGACAAGAATTCACAACAAGAATTCAAGCGGATGAAAAGGGGAACGTCCATGGAAACTTCCATGATCAGGAAGCAATGGTTACTGTCCGGCTTGGTCGCCTTCACGTGTCTTGCCTCAACCGCCGCCCTATCGGGTCCGATCGAGAGTTATTCTCCGGTCACCGCGCAGCGGCTGGAAAACCCCGAGCCCCACAACTGGATGCTCTACCGGCGCACCTATGACGGGCACGGCTATAGCCCGCTCGACCAGATCAACACCTCCAACGTGAAGAACCTCACACCGGTTTGGACTTTTTCCACTGGCGTGGTCGAAGGCCATCAGGCCCCGCCGATCGTCAACAATGGCGTGATGTTCGTGACGACCCCAATGGGCCAGGTGATCGCGCTGAATGCGAAGACCGGCGACGAATACTGGCGCTACAAGCGGCAGCTTCCTGACGATCTATTCCAGCTGCATCCGACCAACCGCGGCGTCGGTCTGTGGGAGGACAAGCTCTACCTCGCCACCACGGACGACCACGTGGTCGCGCTCGATGCCAAGACCGGCAAGGTGCTGTGGGACACCAAGGTGCAGGACTACAGGAAGGGCCAGTACCTCACCCTGATGCCCTTGATCGTCGACGGTAAGGTCATTGTCGGCGGCTCCGGCGGCGAGTTCGGCGTACGTGGCTATATCGTGGCTTATGATGCCAAGGACGGTAAGGAGCTGTGGCGGACCTACACCATCCCCGGTGAAGGCGAGCCCGGCCACGAAACCTGGCAAGGCGACGACTGGAAGAACGGCGGTGGATCGGCCTGGATGACCGGCAATTACGACAAAGAGACCAAGACGATCTATTGGGGTGTCGGCAATGCCGCGCCATGGCCCGGCGACTCGCATCCCGGCGACAATCTCTATACTGCATCGGTGCTCGCGCTCGATCCCGGCACCGGCAAGATCAAGACTTATTTCCAGTACCACCAGAACGATTCCTGGGATTGGGACGAGGTCGATGCGCCGATGCTGATCGATCTGCAACGCAACGGTCGTACCATCAAGAGCCTGGTCCATCCGGGACGCGATGCGATCTTCTGGGTGCTCGAGCGGACTCCGACCAAGATCAATTATGTCGCCGGATGGCCGTTCGTCTTCACCGACGTCTGGAAGGGTATCGACGAGACCGGCAAGCCGATCGTGGATCCTGCGCACAAGCCGGTGATCGGCAAGCGCGTCGAGTTCTGTCCCTCGCTCTGGGGCGGCAAGGATTGGCCGTCGGCGGCCTACAGCCAGAGGACCGGCCTCGTCTACGTGCCTGCCAACGAGAATTTCTGCGGCGGCTTCACCGGCGAGAAAGTGCCGCTCAAGCCGGGCGAGCTCTGGCTCGGCACCAAGCCGGAGGACATCGGCCTGAAGACAAAGCCGGGCGCGGATCACTTTGGCGAGCTCCAGGCCTGGGATCCCGCAACCGGCAAGAAGCTATGGCAGCACAACTTCCCCAAGTCGCACCTGTTCGGATCGGTCACGGCGACCGCGGGCGATCTGGTCTTCGTCGGCGGGACCAACGACCGCTATTTCCGCGCCTTCCACGCCAAGACGGGCGAATTGTTGTGGGAGCAGAAGACCAACTCCGGCATCGTCGGCATGCCGGTGTCATATGAGATCGATGGCACGCAGTACATCGCGATCCAGTCGGGCTGGGGTGTCGACGCGCAGCGCATCCAGGATGCACTCGTGACCAACAATATCGGCATTGAAGCCAACGTGCCGCAGGGCGGCGTCGTCTGGGTCTTCGCGCTCAAGAAATAGCTCCGCGGGCGGATCGAAAGAAGCGGAGCAGTTGGGGGGTGGCGAATGCGGCGGATGGCAACGTCCGCCGCATTTGTTTGCGATGAGCGCCGAGCGCGCCATGCACTCGTCGTCATGCCCGGGCTTGTCCCGGGCATCCACGTCTTCGTGCCGCGGTAAGCCGTGGATGGCCGGGACAAGCCCGGCCATGACGGCATGTGGTGCGAGGACTACTTTCCCTCGCGCTCGACCTTGTCCTTCTCCTTCTGATTCATCTCGCGAATCTTCGGATCCGGATTGTGCTGCCCGGTGGTCTGGGTGGTGGAGGCGGGTGGGGCGTTGGCGTTGGGCAGCGAAGTCTGGTCGGGGCCGGTGGGGCGCGTCGCAGTGGCCGGCGGCGTCGTGTTGCTCTGGGCGAATGCGCCCGCGGCGGTCAAAAGAAAGGCGCCCGACAGCGAGACTGTGAGCGCCCTTGAGATGTTGGTCATCGATCTGCTCCTGTCAGATCGATGGAAACGGCGCGAGGCGGCTTGTGTTCCGCCTCGCACTTCGGTTCCGTCTCACGCCTCCAATTGCTTGCCGATCGGAAGTGCGCGGATGCGTTTTCCCGTCGCTGCGAAGATCGCGTTGATCAGGGCTGGCGCGAACGGAGGAACGCCGGGCTCGCCGACGCCGCTCGGCGGCGTGTCGGGTCCGGGCGGTACGATGTAGACGTTGGTCACCACAGGCGAGTCGTCCATCCTGACGACCTGGAAGTCGTCAAAATTCTTCTGTTGGACCTTGCCGTCCTTGAAGGTGATCTCGCCGTATTTGGCGAGACTGAGCCCCATGATTGCCGCGCCCTCAATCTGCGAAGCGATGCGCTCGGGGTTGACATAGGTGCCGCAATCGATCGCGGTGTCGACCCGCGGCACCGTCAGCTTGCCCTTGTCGTCGACGGCGACCTCGACGACGGTCGCGATGTAGCTGACGAAGCTGCGGTGCACGGCGATGCCGAGACCGTGGCCCTTCGGCACCTTTCGTCCCCATTCCCCCTTCTCGGCGACCAGCTCGACCACTTTGCGCAGGCGTGCGGTGTCGATCGGGTAGCTGTCCTGGGGCTCGCCGTAGTTCCAGAGGTCCTTCACGTTGGGCTTGACGATGCGAGGCGGGCCGATCAGCTCGAGCAGCATGTCTTTCTGGTCGCGCCCGGTTGCCTGCGCGATCTCGCCGACCATCGACTGGACGGCGAAGGCGCGCGGAATGTTCGAGACCGCGCGGAACCAGCCGATGCGCGTGAACGCCGCGGCTTCCGGGTTCTCACACGAGATGTTCGCGATCTCGAATGGCATATCGACCAGACCCATGCCGATCTCGAACGGCGCCTGATGCACCGTGCCGGCGGCAAAGGTCGAGGCGATGCTGGGAGCCACGCTGCGGTGGCGCCAGGCGATCACCTTGCCGCTCTTGTCGAGGCCGGCCTCGATGCGCTCGACCGAGACGGTGTGCACGAAGCCGTTGTGGATGTCGTCCTCCCGCGTCCATTGCACCTTCACCGGCGCGCCGAGCTCCTTCGAGAGCAGCGCGGCTTCGAGCGCAAAGTCGCATTTCGACTTGCGTCCGAACCCGCCGCCGAGCAGCGTCACGTTGACCGTGACGTTGGCCTCGGGAATGCCGAGCGTCTTGGCGACGTCCTCGCGGGTGCCGCCGGGGCTCTGCACCGGCGCCCAGATCTCGGCCCTGTCGCCCTTGACGTCCGCGACCGCCACCGGCGTCTCCATGGCGACATGGGCGAGATGCGGAAGGTAATATTCGCCGACGATCACCTTGTCGGCGCTCTTCAGGGCAGCGTCCGCATCGCCCTCCTTGCGCAGCACGAGCCCCGGCTTGCGCGAGGCCTCCTCGAGCTCCTTGCGGTAGGCGACGGAGTCGTATTTGCCGTTCGGACCGTCGTCCCAGGTCAGCTTCAGCGCGTCGCGCCCCTTGATCGCCGCGCCCGTGTTGCGCGCGATCACTGCGACGCCGCCGAGCGGCTGGAATTTCGAGGGCCACGGCCAGCCGCGCACCTGCATCACCTTCTCGACACCGGGGACCTTCAGCGCCTCCGCTGGCTCGAACTTGACCAGCTTGCCGCCGGTCACCGGCGGACGGGCGATCACGGCATATTTCATGCCGGGCAGCCGCACGTCGGCGCCGTATTGCGCCTTGCCGGTGGTGATGTCGTGGAGATCGACGATGCCGATCTGACCCTTGCCGAGATATCGGAAGTTCTTGGGGTCCTTCAGCTTGAGGCCCTCGATGCTGGGCACCGATTCCTTGGCGGCGTCGGCAGCGAGCTCGCCGAAGCCGAGCTTGCGGCCGCTGGCGCTGTGCACGACCTCGTGGTTGACCGCCTTGACCTCGGTTGCCGGCACGCCCCAGCGCTTGGCCGCGGCCTGCTCCAGCATCGTGCGGGCGGAGGCGCCGATCTGGCGCATCGGGATCAGATAATGCCGCGTGCTGCGCGAGCCGTCAGTGTCCTGGTTGCCGAACTTGACCTCGTCGCCATGGGCTTGTTGCACCTTGACTCTGGACCAGTCGGCCTCCATCTCCTCCGCCACGATCAGCGGCAGGCTCGTGCGCACGCCGGTGCCCATTTCCGAACGATGCCCGACGATGGTGACGATGCCATCCGCGCCCACGGAAACGAACACGCGCGGATCGACGACGACGCCATGCGGCATTTTGCCGGCGCCGGTCTCATAGGCGAGCGCCTGGCGCGACATCACGGGGGCGGCGAGCACGAAGCCGCCGGTGACGCCGAGCCCCTTCAGGATGCTGCGACGCGACACCTTCTCGACCTTGATGTGCTTTTCGAAGCCGCGAAGCTTGCGGGGATTGTCGATGAAGTTCATGTCACACTCCCGTCGATGCGAGATGGACGGCATTCTCGATGCGCTGGTAGCAGCCGCAACGGCAGATGTTGCCGGACATCGCCTCGCGGATCTGATCGTGCGACGGCTTTGGATTGTCCATCAGAAGCGCCGCGGCCTGCATGATCTGGCCGGTCTGGCAGAAGCCGCATTGGGGCACGTTGAGCTGGCGCCACGCCTTCTGCACCGGGTGATCGCCGTTCGGATGCAGCCCTTCGATCGTGGTGACCTCGCGTCCGGCGACGTCGTTGACGGACGTGATGCAGGCGCGCACCGCTTGCTTGTCGACGATGACCGTGCAGGAGCCGCACAGGGCCTGGCCGCAGCCGTATTTGGTGCCGGTGAGACCGGCCTCGTCACGCAGGAACCAGAGTAGCGGGAGATCCGGGTCACCGTCCCAGCTCTGTTCCTGGCCGTTGATCTTCACCTTGATCATGATCGTGCCTCGCTCTTCATAAGCATGCCAAATTCAAAGTCCGCCGACGCCGGTCGGCGACCGCTCGTGCGTCGTCTCGCCACATCCCGCCGTAGTCCCGCGCGGGCAAATCCCGGAGGGAGGCAGGAACGCAGGTAGCGAAGTCTGGATGTGCTCGATACCTCCCGTTTTCTTCTTAATTGATTGTACGTCGTGCGGCATCGTGACGGCGCGACCCTAGCAGAGATCGCGCCGACCTGGCGTTCACAGCCGAGTGTTCTCACCGGGAAAAGATTGCATCGACGGTTTGTCAAAAGCAGGGCGCGTCATCCGCCACGTTGCGCATCAAATGGGCGCAACGAAAAAAGCTTCGTCCGCCGGCTGCACCGAACGGACGAAGCAGTAGGCCTCAGTCGAGGGAGGGAGAACGCAGAGCACCGCGAACTTCAAGCAGGAAGCGGACGGTCCTGCGCAGTCATTCAGAGACCAAGACTGAGGAGCCGATGGTCCTCACCCACGCGTGGTGCAGAAGCGGCGGCATCGCGCCGCGGTGGTCCCGGCAGCGGGGACCGTGAGGCTCGCTGGCGGCAACGAACGCCAGCGAGCTGCAGATGGTGTAGCCAAGATCCGGCGGCCGGCCAGTTCAGGCGGGCGTCCCAGGCAGTCTTCCTAAGCGGCTTTGGCCTTCGCGACATGGGTCGCGATCGCGTCCATCAGGGCCGGGGACAGGCAGTCATAGGGCTCGAGGCCGATCTCCTTCAGCCGCGAACGGATGCCGGCCATCTGCTCGGGCTTCACACCCGATTCGATCACGGAGGAAACGAAGGCGGCGAATTGCGGCGCCTGCGAGCCCTGCTCCTGGAACAGTTCGGGATGGATGAAGTCGAGTCCGTAGAACGGATGGTTCTTGTTCTCGATCCTGCCGTACATGTGCGTGCCGCAGGCCTTGCAGGCGTAACGCTGGATCACCGCGGAGGGGTCGACGATCTGGAGCTTGTCGCCGTTCTCGAGCACGGTGACGTTCTGGCGCGGCACGACGGCGACGACGGAGAAGGTCGCGCCCTGCGGCTTCCAGCACTTGGTGCAGCCGCAGGCGTGATTGTGGGCGACGTCGCCCTTGATGCCGACCTTCACCGGATGGTCGCTGCATTTGCAGGCCAGCGTGCCGCCGGCGAAGCTGCCGCTGCCTTGCTTGATGCCGTTGTCGATCGAGGGATGGAGTGCAACAGTCATGGTCGATCCTCCTTGGTGTGACGTTTTCGAGCTAGAACACGACGACTGAACGAATGGATTTGCCCTCGTGCATGAGGTCAAAGCCCTTGTTGATCTCCTCGAGCTTGAGCACGTGGGTGATCATCGGATCGATCTGGATCTTTCCGTTCATGTACCAGTCGACGATCTTCGGCACGTCGGTGCGCCCGCGCGCGCCGCCGAAGGCCGTGCCGCGCCAGTTGCGGCCGGTGACGAGCTGGAACGGGCGGGTGGCGATCTCCTTGCCGGCCTCCGCGACGCCGATGATGATCGAGGTGCCCCAGCCGCGATGGCAGGCCTCCAGTGCCTGGCGCATCACGGTGGTGTTGCCGGTGCAATCGAAGGTGTAGTCGGCGCCGCCGTCGGTGAGGCCGACGAGGTGCTGAACGATGTCGCCGGTGATCTTCTTCGGGTTGACGAAGTCGGTCATGCCGAACCTGCGACCCCATTCCTCCTTGGAATCGTTGATGTCGACGCCGATGATCTTGTCGGCGCCGGCCATCTTGGCGCCCTGGATGACGTTGAGGCCGATGCCGCCGAGGCCGAACACGACCACGTTGGAGCCCGGCGTCACCTTGGCGGTGTTGACGACGGCGCCGACGCCGGTGGTGACGCCGCAGCCGATGTAGCAGCTCTTGTCGAACGGCGCGTCCTCGCGGATCTTGGCGACCGCGATCTCGGGCAACACGGTAAAGTTCGAGAAGGTCGAGCAGCCCATGTAGTGGTAGATCGGCTTGCCCTTGTAGGAGAAACGGCTGGTGCCGTCGGGCATCACGCCCTTGCCTTGCGTCGCGCGGATCGCGGTGCAGAGATTGGTCTTCTGGCTGAGGCAGCTTTTGCACTGCCGGCATTCCGGCGTGTAGAGTGGGATGACGTGATCGCCCGGCTTCACCGAGGTCACGCCCGGGCCGATCTCGCGGATGATGCCGGCTCCCTCATGTCCCAGGATCGACGGGAAGATTCCCTCGCTGTCGAAGCCGTCGAGCGTGTAGGCGTCGGTATGGCAGATACCCGTCGCCTTGATCTCGACCAGGACTTCGCCGGCCTTCGGGCCTTCCAGATCGACCTCGACGATCTCGAGCGGCTTCTTGGCTTCGAAAGCAACGGCGGCACGTGTCTTCATCGGTAGCTCCTCAAATTCTCATCAGACGCCAAGAAGTAGTCCTGGCAGCCCTCGTAACGTTCATTTCTTGCCCATGCAGGCGTCTTCAGCCTGGGTATAGGCCTCCGTCTTCTCCTCCTTTTTCGCAGGACGCTGCCGGCCCAAGGCGTCGGTGGAGCGCGCGCGGAGATAGACGTAGAGATCGTCCATGTAGCAGGCGACGTTCGGGTTATCGCCGAAGGCCGGCATGACGTTCTCCTGCGCGGTCGAGATGCTCTTGCGGCCGGAGGCGACCACGCCGAGGAAGTCGCCGTAACTCATCGACTTGACGGAATCCCTGAGCGCGGGCGCGTAGGTCGATCCCATGCCGTCGGGACCGTGACACACGTGACAATCCGAGTGATAGCGGCGGTATCCGGAATAGGTGAACCAGTCCACGGTGCCGTCGGCCGAGATCTTGTAGGTCGGGTTTCCGTCCTTATCGAGCCACTTTCCGTCGTCTTCCTTCTTCACAGCGGTCGGGTCGCCCGGACCCTCTGCGACCGCGATTCCTCCGGATACAACGAAGATCATCATCACAGCAATGACAGAGCAGATTTTACGCAAGAGATTTGTTCCTCGGCCGGCATTCGGTGGAGACGAGCCGGCGCGTGGAACGATCCACGCGCCGGAGCTATGCTAAGCGAGGCCTAGTTCGGCAGCGAGAACACGGTCAGCGTACCGCCGAGTGCCGTGTAGTTGCTGAGGGCCGCGTAGCCGCCGACGGCGCCGAGGCCTGCGGTCGGATCAGTCAGGCCTGCCGCGAGACCAATGCCGGCCCAGCCGCCCACGCCGGAGAGCACGGCAATGTACTGTTTGCCGTTGTTCTCATAGGTGGTGACGTTGCCGATGATGCCGGACGGAGTCTTGAACTTGTAGAGCTCCTTGCCGGACTTGGCATCGACCGCCTTCAGGTAGCCTTCGAGCGTGCCGTAGAACACCACGCCGCCTGCCGTTGCGAGCGCACCCGACCAGACCGAGAACTGCTCCTTGTTCGACCAGACGATTTTGCCGGTCTTGTTGTCCCAGGCGATGAAGTTGCCCATGTGGCTTTCACCCTGGGGCGGGTACATCGAAAGCGTCGCCCCCACATAGGGCTGGCCTGCGGTGTAGCTCACCTTGAACGGTTCGTAGTCCATGCAGACGTGGTTGGTCGGAACGTAGAACAGCTGCGTGTCCGGCGAGTAGGCCGCCGGCTGCTGGTCCTTCGTGCCGAGCGCGGCCGGGCAGATGCCCTTGGTGTTCTTGTCCTCTCCGCCGTGCTCGGTGGAATATTGGGCGACGACCTTCGGACGGCCATAGGTCGGCGAGTTCTTGTCCATGTCGACGCCGCTGGTCCAGTTCACTTTGGGATCGTACTTCTCGGCAACCAGCAGTTCGCCGGTGTCGCGATCCATGGTGTAGGCGAGGCCGTTGCGGTCGAAGTGCGTCAGCAGCTTGCGGTTCTGACCGTTGATCTGCTGGTCGCTGAGGATCATTTCGTTGACGCCGTCATAATCCCATTCGTCATGGGGCGTCATCTGGTAGACCCACTTCGCCATGCCCGTGTCGGCATCGCGGGCGAAGATCGCCATCGACCATTTGTTGTCGCCGGGACGCTGCTTCGGGTTCCAGGTCGAGGGATTGCCCGACCCGTAATAGACAAGGTTCAGAGCGGGATCGTAGGAGAGCCAGCCCCAGGTGCAGCCGCCGCCGATTTTCCACTGATCGCCCTGCCAGGACTTCAGCGAAGAGTCCGGGCCGACCGGCTTGCCGAGCGACGTCGTCTTCACCGGATCGACCTTAATCTGATCGTCCGGACCTGTGGAATAGGCGCGCCAGACCTGCTTGCCGGATTTGAGGTCGTATGCCGTGACATGGCACTGCACGCCGAACTCCCCGCCGGATATGCCGACGAGGACCTTGTCCTTGACGACCAGGGCCGCCGAAGTACCGGTCTCGCCCTTTGCCGGGTTGCCATTGGTGGCCGACCAGGCCACCTGACCGGTCTTTGCATCGAGCGCCACGAGGTTGGTGTCGGCCTGATGCAGGATGATCTTGCCGTCGCCATAGGACAGGCCGCGGTTGACGGTGTCGCAGCACATCACGGGGATGACGTTGGGATCCTGCTTCGGCTCGTATTTCCAAACGATCTTGTTCTCTTGCGAAAGGTCAATGGCGTAGACCTTGTTAGGGAACGGCGTGTGGACGTACATCATGTTGCCGATGATCAGCGGGCCGCCCTCGTGGCCACGCAGCACGCCGGTCGAGAAGGTCCAGGCAACTTGGAGCTTCCCGACATTCTGTGCGTTGATCTGGTTTAGCTTCGAATAGCGGGTATTGGCGTAGTCGCCCGCCGGCATCACCCAGTCTTTCGGGTTTTGCGACATCTTGATCAGCTCGTCATTTGCTGAAGCGCTGCCGACGGCGAGAGCCGCCGCCGAACCAAGACAGGTCGCCAGAAGCACCTTGCGCATAGTTATTCCTCCGTTGGTCTCGTTTATTATTTCCGAAGCGTTGCTCAATCGCCGGGCTTCTCGTCCGGCGTCTGCTCGTGCAGGGCGGTCACGATGGGGACCAGAAACGATGCTGTGCTGTTTCCTCCTCCTGATGAGAGCCACGGGTCCACGTGCAGGAGCGGCCCGTTCTTGTTGTTCCTGCCGCAATCCCTAACGGCTTCGCCATCGGGAAACTTGCCCAAGAGCGAAGGCGGTTTGCTCGACAGCGCACGGAGGTGAAGATTTTGATTTTGCAGTAGCGAATTCAGCGGCTTCGGTGCGCCCTCGAGGCCGCCTCGGCGCTCAGGTTCCCCTTGACGGCGCTGCAACTAAGGCGGAGGATTAAGTTTCAAGAGTGGCAATGGAACGATGGCGCTCGTTGCAAGAGACCGCTCAAATGCGAGGTAAACGTCACGCAATCACGGCTGAGGGCTCCGGCAGCGCTGGTTGCGATTCGCGCCGAATCTCCGGATCAAATCAGTGGCTGGATTAATGTCCGACACCATTCACACGCTCTCGACGACCGGAATGACGCCGAAGCGGCAGATCCAGAGCTGGATCGACGGGCTCACGAGCCTGTGCGGGCATTTCGACGTCGATCCGCTGGAGGCTTCCTCGCTCGAAGGTCGCATCGATTACACCACGGTCTCGCGCCTGAAGCTCTGCCAGATCGAGGTCAGCCAGCATCGCATCGCGCACACGCTGGCGCGCGCCAAGGCCAATGAACACCCGTACATAAAAATCCACTTCCAGACCTACGGCGTGTCTTATTTCGAACAAGAAGGCCGTCACATCGAGATCAATCCGGGCGACATCATTGCCTATGACGTCTCCTGTCCGCATTCGATCATCAGCCCCGCCTTTACCCGACATGACGTGGTGATCGTGCCGAAGGCGCTGCTGCGCGACCGCGGATTCCCGTCGCAGCGGATGCCGGCGTGCAAATTGACGGCGAAGACGGGGACCGGGCGGATCGCCCACGATTTCGTCCACGCCACCTTCGACGAGGCGGCAAAGCTGTCCGCCAACAGCGCGGTCGGCGTCGCGGATTCACTGATCGACCTGTTGCTGCTGCCGCTGCGCGAAGCCGACACGATGTTCGATCGTGTCGGGCCCGAAGCGATGTATGTGCGCGCGCAGTTCTTCATCCGGGAGCACTTGCGCGACCCGGATCTGTGCATCGACCAGATCTCGGCCGAGCTCGGTTGCTCCAAGCGCTATCTGCACATGCTGTTCTCGGAGCGCGGCACCACGGTGAGTGACTACATCTGGCAGGCGCGGCTGCAGAACTGCCGCCAGGAGCTCGAGGCCCACGCCGGCAAGACTATCACCGACGTTGCCTTCTCCTGGGGGTTCTCCAGCTCATCGCATTTCAGCCGGGTGTTCCGGAAATACTTCGGCGTGGTGCCGTCCTCGATCCACAAGGCACAGCAGGGCGCTGCGAGCTCGGGCGAGCATTAGACACGGTTTTTCCAAAAGCGGCCGGCGAGGCCCTCCTCGTGATGTGCCCAACTTTCTGATCAGGCCGGCTCGAGGCCCAACGACTTCGCGCTCTCGATCCAGATCGGCAGCTCGCGCTGGTACAGCGCATTGGTTTCCTTGAAGCCGATCGCGGGCTCGAGCACGAAAGTCGAGAGAACCTCCTTCACTTTCGGATCGGTGTTGGCGGCGACGCAGAGCTCGGCCAGGCGGTCGACGACGGCTTGCGGCGTCGCCTTGGGCACGGCCCAGCCGGTGAATCCGCTCACGGTGAAGAATTTCGACGTCGCGCCCTGCTCGGGAAGGGTCTTGATCGCGGGGATCGCATCGACCTTCTTCGAATGCACGGCGAACACCGTGCCGCGGTCGCTTTGCAGGACCGACTGCGCGGCCGTGTAGCTGCCCATCGCGGCATCGAGGGTGCCTTCCAGCATTCCCGTCCACATCGGCGCCTCGCCGCGATAATGCACCGGCTCGATGTTGAGGCCGTACTGCTTGTTGAGCTCGTTGACAGTCATGTGCGGGGCCGAGCCCGCGCTGTAGGTGCCGAAGTTCACCTTGCCGCTCTTGCGCGCGAAGGCGACGAAATCCTCCAGCGTCTTAACCCCTGTTTTCGGGTTCGCGACCAGCAACAGGCCCGCGCCGGGAATGACGCTGACGAGCGTCAAATCCTTGTCCATGTCGTAGCCGGGATTTTTCATCACCACACGGTTCATGATGTAGGTGGTCGAGATCGAGCACAGGATGGTGTGGCCGTCGGGCTCGGCGCGGGCGACTTCCGCCGTCCCGATCGCGCCGGAGGCGCCGGGCTTGTTCTCGATGACGACGGTCTTGCCGACCTGCTTGGAGATGAACTCGCCATAGGCGCGCGCGAGCAGGTCGGTCTGGCCGCCGGCGGGATAGCTGCAGATCATGCGAATCTGCCGCGCCGGCCAGCTGCCCTGTGCCGATGCGCCGCGCGCGACGAGCGGCATCGCCAGTGCACTGGTCCCGGCGGCGATGAAGTGGCGGCGATCGAGCTTGGCGGACATGATTCTCTCCCTGATTTTTGCCGAACCTACTGCATCCGGCTGTCGCTGCCATCGGTCGCAGGCGAGACAGATTGGCGCATTCGATTGGTCTGCGCGGTGCCTATTCGGTGATCACCCGGACGCGCAGATTGCTGGCGATGGCCGGGGAATTCACGGGGCACCGATGGACGAATGAAATGCCTCCAGTATACGAAGGGAGACGCCGCTAGCCACATCCTCCGTCATTTCGGGATGCGTGCGCAGCACGCAGGCCCGGAATCCATCGCCCCGCATGCGCTGCTGATAAATGGATTCCGGGCTCGCCCTGCGGGCGCCCCGGAATGACGGTGCCTCACCGCTGGATGATCTTGGTCCAGACATCGCCGAGGATCGCGGGCTCGCGCGGCGGCAGATAGGTGAGGCCGGCCTGCTTGCCGAATTCGGCGATCTTGCCCGAAGCCGTGAGCTCCGTCAGCGCCTTGTTGACGGCCGCGATCAGCGCGCCATCGCTGGCGAGCCCGACATAGCCGCGATTGGCTCCGATCGGATAATAGTAGCCGGACGCCGTGATCGCCGTGTCCGGGTGCGCGGCGCGATGGGCGTCGAAGCGGGCAAGATCGATCAGCGTCGCGTCATGGTCGCCGCGCTCGAGTCCGCCGAGGAGATCGTCGCGGCCGGGGACGAGATGGGTGATGTTGTCGATCAGGCGTCCCTTGTCGAAGGTCATCAGGATGGCGTCGCCGAGCGATCCGCTTTCGATGGCGAGACGAAGGCCGGCGAGATCGCCGATGTCGCCGACCTTGCGCCCGCGGGCCTTTGGCCCCAGCACCACCGTCATCGGCGAATAGATGTAGGGCTGGCTCGGCGCGAGCACGCCGAGCGGGACGCGGCGCCGCCGATCGTCGCGCGTGGCGCCGGCGAAACCCGGCAAGCGCGCCGTCTTCATCCCGGGTGCGACAAGCGAATCCTGCGTCAGCGCGTAGCCGCCGACCAGCGAGCAGCGCCCGTCCGAGAGCAACGCGTTGGCCTCGAGCTGCGGGCTCGAATCCTCATCCAGCCTGCTCTCGAACCACTGGATCTTCAGCGGGCGTCCCATCCGCTCGGCGATTGCCTGCGCCAGCAGCACGTCGAAGCCGGCATCCGGCTTGTCGCGGCGATGCACCGAGAGCGGCGGCCGGTCCTCGTCGAGACAGACCTTCAGAGGATCGTCGGCTGCGAGAGCGACCGACACCATCGCGGACAGAATGGCCGCAACGCTCCAGGCAACGCGCCGGCCCCTCATGGCTTCCTCCGGCTGGAGACGAACGCCCAGAGGTTTCCGATCTCGTCGTCGCTGAGAATGTCGGCCCAGGGTGGCATCTTGTTGTTCTTGCCGTTCTTCACCGTGGTGACGAAGCGCGTCTTGTCGTCGGGAATGGCACGCAGATCCGGCGTGACGGTGCCGGAATTCATCAGATTGGGGCCGTGGCAGTGCGAGCATTTCGAGGCGTAGGTCGACTTGCCATGGTCGATCTGCGCCTGCATGGAATTGCCGGTGGTGTCATCGGCGCGGACGGTCGCCGCATGCGCGACCGACAGCACCGCGACGGCGGCGATCATCGCCGCCGTCTTGTGAGGGATCACTTTCAGCATCGTACCCGTGTTTTACTGTTTGACCGCAAAGACCCACAGCGAGCCGCCGGGCGGCACGTTGGCAAGCCGCTCGTCGCCGGAGAACAGCGAGTAGACGCCGCCATAGCCGCTCGTCACGGCGACATACTGCACGCCGTCCTGCTGCCAGGTCACCGGCTGTCCCTCGATGCCGGAGCCGGTCTGGAACTGCCAGAGCTTCTTGCCGGTGTCGGCGTCGAAGGCCTCGAACTCGCCGGTCAGCGCGCCTGAGAACACGACGCCTCCGGCCGTCGACAGCACGCCCGAGAAGCGCGGAATGTCGCTCGGCGCCTCCCATTTCGATTTGCCGGTCATGGGGTCGATGGCCTTGAGATGACCGCGCGGCCCGTCGCCGTATTCCCAGAGGTCGGTCAGATCCATGCCGAGATACCATTCGCCCTGCTTGTAGGTGACGGGCTCGGTCTTGTACCTGCCGCCGAAGGCGAGCGTGTTGGCATAGGCGAGGCCGGTCTGCGGATTGAACGACATCGGCTCCCAGTTCTTGCCGCCAAGGATCGAGGGATAGACGGTGACTTTCTTGCCCTCGCGTGCGTCCTTCGAGATGTCGGTCTCGATTGGACGTCCGGTCTTCATGTCGATGCCGGTTGCCCAGTTGACCTTCACGTAAGGATTGGCCGCGAGCAGCTTGCCGTTGGTGCGGTCGAGCACGTAGAAGAAGCCGTTGCGGTTGGCATTCAGCAGCGCCTTGGTCGGCTTGCCCTCGATCGTCATGTCGGCGAGCACCATCTCGGCCACGGCGTCGTAGTCGAACGGATTGTTCGGCGAGAACTGGTAATGCCACTTGATCTTGCCGGTCTTGGGATCCAGCGCCAGGACGGAGCAGGTGTAGAGATTGTCGCCGGGGCGAACTGCCGAGTTGAACGGGCCGGGATTACCGGTGCCCCAATACACCGTGTTCAGCTCGGGGTCATAAGAGCCGGTGATCCAGGTCGAGCCGCCGCCGAGCTTCCAGGTGTCGCCCTTCCAGGTGTCGCCGCCGGGCTCGTCCGGCGAGGGGATCGAGTGGGTCCGCCAGAGATGCTTGCCCGTTGCCGGATCCCAGCCGTCGATGAAGCCTCTTGTGCCGAATTCGGCGCCGGAGATGCCGGTGATGACGACGCCGTCGGCAACGAGCGGGGCCACCGTCATCGAATAGCCTTCCTTGATGTCGGCTGCTTTTTGCCGCCACAGCTCCTTGCCGTTCTTGGCGTCGATGGCAATCACGTGGGCATCGAGGGTCGTACGGAACAGCTTGCCCTCGTGAATCGCGACGCCGCGGTTGATGATGCCGCAGCAGACGATTCGCGGCGTCTCCGCCGGATATTCGATCTTGCTCTTCCAGATCTGCTTGCCGGTCTTGGCATCGACCGCCATCGTGGCATTGTGCGAGGTGACGTAGATGACGCCCTGATAGACGATGGGCTGCGATTCCTCGCTCCGATCGTCATTGAAGCTGTAATTCCAGATCGGGACGAGATTCTTGACCGTATCCTTGTTGATCTGCTTCAGCGTGGAGAAGCGCTGGAGATTGTAGCCCATTCCATAATTGAGGACGTTCGAGGTGTCGGTCGCACCCTTGACCAGCTGCTCGGTGGTTTGTGCATTTGCACAGGTTGACGCAAGCATGACGAGGCTCGCGGCCATCGCAAAGCGTTTCATCCGTTCCTCCCAAAATGCGCGCCTTTTGACGCTGCGGCTGCAACACTCCGTCGGAAACCAAAACGCGTCAATACGAAAGTCGTAAGCAACGTGCCGATATCGTCGGCGGTCACCTGACGGAAACCTGACAAAGACAACTCCAACTTGTGCGGAGACGCTGAGAATTCCGTGGCGCGAAGCGCGATCGGGAGCAGGTCGATGCATCTCCACCGGTTGTGGCGCGCGTAAGTTGCAAGTCCGGACTTGAACCGAGGTCCGCTTGCGGGTTTATGTCCGGTCTGCCCCATCGATCCGGGGCTCCATGTCAGGAGGTCTCGATGATTTCGGCTCGCTCGATTGCCCTTGCACTTTTGATTGCACTCTCGGCTGGTCCGGCGTGGTCGGCTTCCGGCAATGCGGTCAAGTTGTTCGACACCGACAATGACGGCACGCTCGATCTTGCCGAGGTGAAGAAGGCCGCTGCCACCACCTTCGCAAAGCTCGATCCCGATCGCGACGGCACGCTCGATGCGCGCGAACTGCGTGGACGGTTGAGCGCGAAAGAACTCGCCGCGGCCGACCCCGACCGCGACGGGACCCTCACCCTCGACGAGTATTTGTCGGTGGTCGAGCAGCGTTTCAGCGCAGCCAATCCCGACAAGGACGGAACGCTGGATGCGAAGGAGCTGAACGCGCGCGCCGGTCGCGCGCTCGTGCGATTGCTCCGGTGAGCGCCGCGGCCGGAACGGGCGTGACGGGCGTAACGTTTGCGATCATTCTCGTCTCGCGCTCGGGAACATCGGGCTGCTCGGCCTGTTTCTCCGCATGTCCTGCCGGCGCCGGGGCTGCGCTGCGGGAGAAAAGGAGATGCAGATGAATACGAATCGTTCCCTTCTTGCTGCCTGTGCAATCCTGGCGCTGAGCGCCGGGGTTGCGGTCGCCGGGCCCTGCAACACCGGCAGCGCCAGCACCGACAAGGATGCTGGTTCTGGTCCGGTCACCGTGGGCTCCGCGCAATCGCACACGTCCGGTTCGGCGAGCGGTACCAGCCAGCATCCGCCGACCAGCACCATGAACCGTGCCAGCGGTGAATCGCCGGCGTCGTCCGAGGATGCGCAGCGCCAAATGCAGAGCGAGCCGACGGCGGCTCAGCGTGCTGCAGGCGCCAAGCCGAATGCCGAAATGGCCGACAAGGATTGCTGACGGCACCGTTGTCGATCGGACGCGCGGTGCATTGCACAAGGCAGTGTCTCGCTGGTCATGTTTGACCAGGAGGGAACTTGCCTTGTCCGAGAGAGAAATTGCGGCTGCGAAGAATTGGCACAAGACGCGGCGGCAGTCGAATCGAGGCTTGAACTGCAATTGACGCAGCCCTAGGTTTTCGCCGCGCGATGTCGCGCTCAATACCTTGGGAGACCCGAATGGCTTGGAAAGCTCCGAAGATCGTGGAAGTGCCGGTCGGCATGGAAATCAACATGTACGCCTGCGCCTCGCGCAAGTAAGACCGACGACCTGCCGCGGCTTCGATGGCAAACGCCGTCGGAGCCGTGGCAGTGTCGGATCTGCGCCTCGCCGTGCTCCATGCTTTGCGGATCGCGCGGAAGCCGCACGTGGAGGGGCTTCAATTCTTTCCCCGCAAAATCTCGACCGTGCTCTGCGGCAGTGTGTTACGCTGACGCCCGGTCAGCGCTGCTGCCGCATCACAGCGGCGCGCGCCTTTGGGGCACGGGATGGGCGGCAGAGCCTGCAAGTTCTGGACGGTGATCGTGTGCGCGATCGTGCTGGCACCGGCGCGCAGCAGCGCCGAGGCAGGTTTTGATACCGAGCACATCTTCGGCTTCATGATCGGCACCGATATCGGCAATGTCGGCGAGCGCGAATTCCAGACCCAGACGACGGGGCGCTTCGGCAAAGGCGGGGGCGCTTATCGCGCCCTTGAACACGAGGTCGAGATCGAGGTGGTGCCGCTGCCGAATTTTCGTGTCGAGGTCGGCGGCACCGCCAGCTTGCACCACATCACCGGCGTCCCTGACATCGACGACCGCCGCCAGTTCAACTTCCAGGGCATCTCGCTTGACCTGCGCTATCGCCTGCTCGACCGTGAGCGCGCACCATTCGGCCTCACGATTGCGGCCGAGCTCCACGGCGACCGCATCGACGAGACCAGCGGCGCGAAAGGGCGGATGTACGGCACGGAATTCACGTTCGCCTTCGACCGCGAACTCATTCCGAACTTCGCCATCGGCGCCCTCAACCTGATCTACCAGCCGGAATGGGCGCGCTTCGAGATTGGAGGGGCTTCCGAGAAGAGCTCGACGATCGGGGCCGCGTTTGCCGGCCTGATGCGGGTGCGGCCCAATGTGCTGCTCGGCGGCGAGATGCGCTACTTCCGGCAATATGAGGGCATCGGCCTTAGCGAGTTCTCAGGCCAGGCCCTGTTTGTCGGCCCCACCGCCTATTTCCAGCTCTCCGAGCGTTCCCGGCTCACGGCGAGCTGGAGCATGCAGGCCTGGGGGCGCCCGGCCAGCTCAGGCGGCAATCTCGACCTCGTCAATTTCGAGCGGCATCAGGCACGATTGGTGTTCGGCGTGAATTTTTAGCGCGGAAAGTCGTCATGCCCGGGCTTTTCCCGCGTGCGCGGCCGAAGCCACTTCGGCGAGGCGACGGCCAGGGCATCCACGTTCTTTGTTCCACGAGGCAAGGCGTGGATGGCCGAGCCCGGCCATGACGAGGCTCCGGCGCTATGAAACTTCCCCCTCCTTCGCGCGTAGCTTCATGTGCTAATCTCTCCATCGCCCCCTTGCGAGAGGATCCCGGCATGAACCCGATTGACCTGGTGGTGACTGTGTGCGCGGTGCTCTCGCCTGCGACCTGCGAGGAGCGGCATCTGGTGTTCCACTATTCCGGGTCGCCGCGGCAATGCGCGATGGCCGCGCCGCCCTATATCGCGCAATGGGTCGGTGAGCATCCGAAGTGGCACGCGGTGAAGTGGCGCTGCGAATATCCGCACCCGAACGACAAGGCGTGAGCTGCCAGAATCCGTTCGAACGCTACTTGGTGCAGTCCTTCAGATCCTTGTCGGCGATCGAGAACACCGCGTCGGCCTTGATCTCGATATCGCGGACGACGCACTGCCGTGCATTGGGGTAGCTGACCCTGGCGTCGTAGCGGCCGGGCTCGATGCCGGTGATGCGCAACCGCTCGTCGTGGTCGACCTCCTTGTCCTTGTCATTCAAGCACTGGTTCGGACCCCAGTCGGTCTTGCCCGCGGGTGCAAGCTGGAAGCCGGAGATGGTCTCCGTCGTGAGATTCCAGAGCCTTATGCCCTTGCCCTTGGTCTGCGCGGCGGCTTCGCCGGCAAGCATCAACAACGCGGTCAAAGCAAGAACCCCACGCATCAGCCAGTCCTCCCAAAGGACGCCGTCATTCCCTGATCAGGCGCTCGCGGTTCTTTGCCTTGTCGAAATTCTTGGCGCGGTCAAGGCCATTTGGTGCGATCAGCTTCGCCGAGACGAGATCGGCGCCGTCGAAATCGGCGTCGATGACGATGGCGCCGGTCAGATCGGCTCCGCCGAGTTGGGCGTTTTTCAGTGATGCGCCGCTCAGATCGGCGCCCCTGAGGACTGCGAATTCGAGGTCAACGCGCGACAAATCGGCGTTGCGCGCGTTCAGCCGTTCCAGCTTGGCGGATCTCAGTACCGCGCGCATCAGTCCCATCGACTGGTTTCGCATATCGGCGCTGAGATTCGCGTCCGCGATCGAGGCGCCGACCAGGCTTGCGCCGGTGAGGTCGGCAGCGATCCGCGCTCCTGACAGGTTCGCACCGTCGAGACGCGCGCGGGCCATTTGCGAGGCGAACAGATTGGCGCCCTTCAGGCTTGCGCCGGTAAGATCCGCATCCAGCAGCCACGCCTGATCGAGGATCGCACCGTCCAGCCTGGCGTCTCGAAGTATTGTCTTGTTGAGCCGCGCGGCGCGGAGAACCGTGTTGGACAGGTCCAGCCCCGAGAGATCGAGACCCGACAGGCGTTTGCCGGTGAAATCGGCAGGCTGTTTTGGGCTCGCTTTGGCCAACATGGCCTCGACCTCCAGCCTCGTCATTTCAGCCGAGACCATCGCGGGGGAGGTGAGGTCGATGCCACGCATCATGTCCTGCGCGCCCGCCGTCATCGCAACGAGTGCGAGGCTAAGCGCTGCAAGACCAAGCGTTGCGAAGGCGACTGTCCGTGTCATCATCAGCTCCGCCGCCCGCTAATCTAGCACGTCCACCAGGCGACCGGCTATGAGGCATCTCGCTCAGTGCGGTCGCCTTGAGTTCGTTGCGCGAGGCCGGCCTTGATCGCCGCAATTTCGGCTTCGCCGCGTGTGTCGCGCGGGGTGCCGATAGGCACCTCGGCGACGATCCGCGCTGGTCGCGGCGACAGGAAGAACAGCCGGTCGCCCAGGCGCACTGCATCGTCCAGGCTGTGTGTCACCAAAAGCGTCATCACCGGCCGGCTCGCGACGAGCGTTGCAATTTCATCGCGCAGGCGTCCGGCGAGAGCGTCATCGAGCGATGCCAGCGGTTCGTCGAGCACCAGAATATCCGGCTCGACGGCAAAGGCGCGGGCGAGCGCCACGCGCCGGGCCAAACCCAGCGAGAGCTCACCGGGATAGTGGTCGCGATGCGCTTCCAGCTCCAAAATCCTGAAGAGCTCGGCGAGCTTGGCATCCGCGACATCGGGCGCAGCCAGCCGTACATTCTGCTCGACCGAGCGCCACGGCAGCAGGCGCGGCTCCTGGAACACCATGCCGATCCGCGCCTCCGGCGGTCGCGCGACGCGGCCTGCAAAGTCGTGGTCCAGTCCCAGGATGATGCGCAGCATCGTGCTCTTGCCGCAGCCGGAGGGGCCGATCAGCACGCCGACCTCGCCGGATTGCAGCGCGAACTTGACGGGCGCCAGAACCTCGTGCGTTCCGCCCGCGGCACTCCTGAAAGTCTTGCCCGTGATATCGACCTCAAGCCGCACGGGGCCGCCACCTGTTTGCGCGGGCTTCGAACGGCTGCACCAGCAAGGTTTCGATGACGAGCACGACGGCGGCGAAGGTGAGGGAATAGGCCAGCAGCCGCGGCGTGTCGAACAGCTGGAAGGCGACGCCGATCTCGAAGCCGACGCCGTTCGGCCGCCCCAGCAGCTCGGCGACGAGCACGATCTTCCACACCAGCGACAGGCCGGAGCGGGCCGAGGCCGCGATATAGGGCGCCAGTTGCGGCAGCACGACGTGGCGGAAGGCGCGCCAGCGCGGCATTGCGAACACGCTCGCCATCTCGTCGAGCGAACGGTCGAGCGCGCGCGTGCCCTCGCGCAATGTGACGATGGCGGTCGGCAGCTTGTTGATCGCAATCGCCGCGATCGCGGCGGCCTCGGTGAGGCCAGCCCAGATATAGGCCAGCACGATCACGACCAAGGCGGGCAGGTTGAGCAACAGGATCAGCCAGGGATCGCCGAGCCGGTCGGCGAGCTTCACCCGGCCCATCAAATAGCCGATGGCACTGCCGAGCGACATCGCGAGGGTGAAGGCGAGCGCGACGCGTGCCAGCGTGGCGCCGAGATGCAGGAACAGCGCGCCGCTTGATGCTTCCGCGATCATCACCTGAAGCACCGCCGGCGGGGAGGGCAGCTTTGCGCCGCCGACGAGGAGCGCGGCAATCCACCAGATCGCGAGGAACAGGGCGAACGAGAGCAGGCGCAGCACCTCAGTCTCCGGGGACTGCGTGATAGAAGGTGCCGGGATCGAGCTCGGCTGCAGGGCCGACGAGGTCGCGGCCGCCGATCTCGGCCAGCACGCGGTAGAGCACGCGCGCGTCCTTTTCCTCGTCATCGATGCTCCGGCGCGGAATGCCGTCGCGGTAGCGGTCGCGGTAAGCCTTGAGCAGGGCAGGATCGGACGTGCCGGTAAGCGGCGCGACCTTGTCCCAGGCCGCATCCGAGGTCGCCAGCAACTCCTTGGCCTTGCGGGTCATCGCGATGAAGCGCGCGACGGCCTCCTTATGGCTCGCGGCCCAGCTCTCATCGAAGACATAGCCGACCGCGGCGACCGCGCCTTTGGCGCCCAGCTTCGGCAAGATGTCCTCGATGCCGGCGAGGCGCCTGAAGCCCTTCGCTTCGAGCTGGGCGCAGAAATTCCAGAAGTTGAGGCTCGCATCCATCTCCCCGTCCAGCGCCTTGGCGGCGATCAGCGGCGGGGCGCCGTAGACGATGGTTGCTTCCGACTTGAGGTCGATGCCGTCCTGCTTCATCCGCGCCTGCAGCAGCAGCCAGCTCTTGTCGATCGCCCCGCCGGCGACCGCGAGCTTGCGGCCCTTGAGGTCGGCGAGCGTCTTGATCGGCGATGAGGCCGGCACCATCACGGCGCCGAGCGCGCTGGAATAGGGATAGAAGGTGAGCTTCGCACCGAGCGTGCGCTCGCGTGACACCCACAGCCAGTCCGACAGGATGATGTCGGCGCTGCCGGCGCGCATCGCGATCTTGCCGGCTTCGGTGCTCGCCAGCTCGGTGACCTCCAGCGCCAAGCCGGCCTCCTTGTCGAGGCCGGCGCTGCGGATCGCGGCCAGCTCCCACGAGAATGTTCCGGTCTTCTGCACTGCAAGGCGGATCGTGTCCGCAGCGCCAGCAGGTGCGGCTAGCGCCAGCACCGTTGCGAGCGCCCAAATTCGCGCCAAAACTCTCATCACCTTGTGAGCCGTTTCCTCTGACAGAGTGCTTTTCAGCACAATACGCATAGCATAGCCTTGGTCGCAACCAGCGGGAGGACGCGCATGAATCTGGCCGGACGGCTACGACCGATTGTCGCCGCATTGACGGCGCTCGCTGCGAGCGTATGCGTGGCACGGGCCGAAGAGGCCAATGATTATCCCACCGCCGCGCGCGCGGAATACGTCTATGGCTGCATGAAGGCCAATGGCGAGACGCGCTCCGCGATCGAGCAATGTTCCTGCTCCATCGACGTGGTCGCCTCGATCATACCCTACGAGCGCTATGTGACCGCCGAGACCGCGCTCAGCATGTCGCAGGTGCGCGGCGATCTCGGTGTGCAGTTTCGCACTTCGGAGCAGGCCAACTCGGCGGTGAATGACTTGAGGCGCGCCCAGGCGGAAGCCGAGGTGAGGTGCTTCTGAATTGTGCCGCGGTGTCTCCTACCCTCCCCTGGAGGGGTCCGGGACGAGCGTAGCTCGCCCGTGGTCGATCGCGCGAAGCGCGAGGAGAGACCGTCACCCCACCCCGTCCCACATTTCGCTACGCTCAATGTGAGCCGACCCTCCCCCTCCAGGGGAGGGTGCTCCTCGCTCACGTCCCCGGCTTCTCGACATCCCATTCATTGCGGAACACATGCCCTTCCGTATCCTTGGCCTCCGCACGAAAGCGCTTGGCGCCGTTGGAGACATAGGTGAAGCGCAGGTTGGGATCTTCCGAGATCGAGATGCCGCCTTCCATCGACAGCACGGGGCTGTCGTCCTGCGTCAATCTGAGCTGGTTGATGAAGAAGGCGGGGATATAGAGCTGCGTGACCTGGTCCATCTGCAGGCCGGAATTGTTGGGATGGCCGATCATGATCTGCGCTTCGCGCAACCGGCTGGCCGGACCGTCCTCACGGGCGAATTGCCGGTAACGCATCTGGCCGAGCCGGTTCTTGGCTTCCTCCATATTCTTTGCAGCCGGCGCCGAGCAGCCGCCGGAGGCCTTCACATAGACTTTCGAGACGTAGAGCTGGCCGTCGCTGAGTTCGGCGACCGCGTGCACGTCGGTGTAGTTGTTGACGCGCACGCGGGTCGAGATTTCCGTGACATTGGCGTCCGGGCCGAGCTCGAACTTCGCGGCCATCGGTGCAGGATTGCGGTCGATCACCAGCGTGATCGAACGGATGCGTCTGCTGTCGCCGGGCGACAGCTTGCTGCGCAGCGTCACCGGCACGATGGCGGCATCCTCGGCGCGATAGGGCATCTCGATGCCGATGACCTCGGCGCCGTCGTTCATCGGCCTGTTGCCGAAGATGTCCTGCACCAGGCCCGGCCAGGGATCGTAGGCCTGTTCCGCCTGCGCCGGCACGGCGAAGGCGATGCCGAGGAGCAGGGCGATCAGGGGCAGGCGGCGTGTGCATGCCGTCATGGTCATGCTCCTCGGTTTAGGTGAAGCTGATCTCCTGCCAGCGTAGCGCGCCCGCTATTCCCATTCAATTTCCGAGAATGCTGCAGTTGCGTTGCGGGCGTTGTAGTCCTCGAACAGCTGCCAGTGCGGCCGCTCGTCCGCGGCCGCCCTGTCCGCCGCGGCGCGGATCGGCGCGCCCTTCTTGTTCAAGGCGCGGACGTCGGACAGCAGCGTTGACAGGTAGCGCCGTTGATCGCTCAGCGCCGCCGGCCAGCCGCTCACAGGACCGTGGCCGGGAACAACGCGCAGCGCTGGGATCGTCTCCAACTCCTTGAGCGTGGCGAGCCAGCCGCGAATGCTGCCGTCCATCACCGGAATGTGGCCGAGAAAGACGAGATCGCCGGCAAGCAGGGTTTTGGTGCTCTCGTCGAACACGGTCAGATCGTTGTCGCTGTGGCCGGCCGGCCATGCGCGCAGGGTCAAGCGGCGCGAGCCCAGATCGAGCGTGAGCGTGTCCATCACGAGCAGGGTAGGCGGTACGATCTTCACGGGATCAATCAGTTCGGGGCCCATGAGGCGTCTGAAATTATCGAGATAGAACGGCCCGCGGGCGGCCAACGCCTGCGGCAACTTGCTGTGGCCGACGAAGCTGGTTCCCTCCGCCGCGAAAGCAGCATTGCCGAAGACATGGTCGGGATGGCCATGGGTGTTGATGACATAGCGGATCGGCTTTTGCGTGCGCGCTCGTACCGTCGCCAGCAGCGCCTCGCCCTCGCGCTGGCTGCCGCCAGTGTCGATCACGGCCACCGCGTCGTCTCCCACGATGAAGCTGAGGTTGGCGATGCCGCCTTCATTCTCGCGGCTCATCAGCGCGATGGCCCCGGAGTGTACGAAGATTCCCGGCGCGACTTCGCTCACAGGCAATTCGGCCGCCCCGGCGCGTGCTAGCGTGGCTGTTACCAGGGACAAGGCTGCGATCACGAGAGCGATGCGAGACACTTTTCCGCCTCAGTTCAAAGGATTGGCCTCATTGCACTGCAACAAAGAAAAGCCGGCAAAAGTTGGCACACGTGGCGCGTCATGCGTCGCATGGATAACATTCAAACAAAACGAGGAGGAAGCGCGATGACGCAGGCCGGACGACATCGTCGCTGGTGGTTTTCACTCTGGATCGTAATCGCATCATGTGCGCATGGCGATCTCGCCATCGGGCAGACCAACGAGACCGGAGATCTCTCATTCGAGCTGGTCGACCCGAAGGTGCTGCGCGTCTGCGCCGACCCGCGCAACCTGCCGTTCTCGAATGAGAAGGGCGAGGGCTTCGAGAACAAGCTCGCCGAGTTTCTGGCGGACAAGCTGCAGAAGAAGCTGGACTACGTGTTCTTCCCGCAGGCCGCCGGCTTCGTGCGCATGACGTTGGGTGCGCATCGCTGCGACGTCATCATGGGCTACCCGCAGGGGGACGACCTCGTGCAGGGCACCAATCCCTACTACCGCACGACCTATGCACTGGTTGCCAAAACTGGCAGCGGGCTCGAGGACGTCGACACGCTGGAGGACGCACGCCTGAAAGGTAAGCATATCGGCATCGTCGCCGGCACGCCGCCGGCGACCAATATGGCGTTGGCAGGCCTGATGGGCGACGCAAAGCCCTATCAGCTGATGATCGACACGCGCTTCGACAATTCGGCGCAGGCGATGATCGAGGACCTCACTGCCGGCAAGATCGACGCCGGCGTGCTCTGGGGACCGATGGCCGGCTATTATGCGAAGAAAGCCGGCCCCTCGCTGCACGTCACGCCGCTGGTCAAGGAGACCACCGGGTCCAAGCTGGTCTATCGCATCGGCATGGGCGTGCGACCCGCCGACCAGAACTGGAAGCGGCAGCTCAACCGGGTGATCCAGGAGAACCAGGGCGAGATCAACAAGATCCTGCTCGATTTCGGCGTGCCGCTGCTGGACGAGAACAACCGGCCGCTCGGCGCGGAGACGGCCAAGAAGGCGCCATGAGCCGGCCGCTTGCCGCTGCGTTCGTCGTTGCCTTGCTCATGGCCCCGGCGTCGGCGCAGCAGCAGGAGCCGTTCGAGCCCGAGGGATATCGTACCGACAATTATCGCGCGCCGGTGCCGGCGACGCTCGCTGGCGCGCGCGTGCTCACGACCGGCGAGGCGGAGGCGATCTGGCGTGCGAACAGCGGCACCTTCGTTGACGTCATGCCGCGCGCGCCGAAACCAAAGAACCTTCCTGTGAGCACGGTATGGCGTGACGCGCCGCGCCAGAACATTCCGGGCAGCTTCTGGCTGCCGGACACCGGCTACGGCAACTTGCCGCCCGCCATGGACGATTATCTTCAGCGCGGCCTCGCGCGCGCCTCACGCGGCGACAAGGCCGCGCTGCTGGTGATCTATTGCCTCGCGGATTGCTGGATGTCCTGGAACGCCGCCAGGCGCGCATTGGCTTACGGCTATGCCAACGTCGCCTGGTATCCCGACGGCACCGACGGCTGGGAGCGCGCGAAGCTGCCGACGGAAGATGCGCAGCCGGAGCCGCGGCCGGAGCAATAGTGATCAAGCGCAGGTGCGCTCCCTCGCCCCGTTCTTACGGGGAGAGGTGAAGATCCAACCTACGGCCTCTGCTTCTGCAACTTCGTCAACGTGCCCGTACCGTTGGTCTCGGTCGCAGAATAGCTCACCCTGTCGCCGGCATGGACGGCATCCAGCATCGCGGCATCTTTCGCCTTGTACTCCTGGAGCGCGCCGGCGCTGCCTGTGCTGGCGCCGACTGTGCCCTTCTGGGTCTGCTGGATCGAGATCGTGCCGTTGAGCCGATCGATCCGCGTGATCATCCCGGTCATGTCGTCAGCAAAGGCGCTGGTTGCGAGCATGCTGAGGACCGCAGCGCCCGCAAACATGATTCTTGTGGTTCCCATCGAGGCCTCCCGACGTCTTGAGTTCACGTCGACAAGCAATCATAAATCGATTTGGTTCCGGCACATAGCGCGGCGAAAGGTTAACGTTGCCGGGGCGATTGCGGGAACTTTTCGTGAGCGGTCAGCGTAACTGACGCTATTCCATTTCCTGCTGAATCACGCGTCCGAGCGCGAACAGGCGCTGGTCGATCGAGGTTGGAACCTCGCAGACGAAGCGCACCACCTTGTGGCGGTCCTCGAAGATCCGGGTCTTCCAGATCAGCTCGTTGCTGAGCGCCGCGACCTTGGCCTCGTCGCGCGGTGTGGCCCCTTGCAGGGCCTGGAGTTGAATTGCCTCCTCGCGGATCTTCTCGGCGGCATCGCGCTGCTTGCGGCTGACGCGCTCGAGTCCGTTCATGACCTGGGAGCGCTGGGCGTTGAGCGTGTCGAACAGGCCGGCGAACAGCAGCTTTGCGTTCGCGGTCTTGTCGGCAGCGGAACCCGCGAGAAACTCCTTCACCAGCTTTTCCGCCTCATCCAGCGGCGTCTTGCGCGCCGCCAGTTTCGCAACGAGCGCGCTGATCCTGGCGTCGTCCTTCCATTTGTTCTGGACGTCGTCGAGCGGCGGACCGCCCCACACGGCCGCCAGCGAGATCTCGGGCACCTTCGCCTGGGTGCACGGCCAGTCCGGATAGCGCGGATCGGCGGCGAGCGCCGTCGTGCTCGCGACAGCGAGCACGAGTACAGAGGTGACCAGAACCCGAACAATCATCCTTCGCCTCCCGCAGGCCCGCGTCGCGCCAGCCCGCGCGAGGGATCATAGGCCAGGATCGCGCCGATCATGAAGACGATTGTGCAAGCAGCGACCACCGCCAGGGAGATCCAGTTGATCTGGCCATACAGCGCGAAGCGGATCAGCTCGACCGCATGGGTGAACGGATTGGCCTCGCACAGATAATAGAGATAGGGGCTGCCCTCCTGCACGCGCCAGAGCGGGTAGAGCGCAGAGGAGGCAAAGAACATCGGGAAGATCACGAAGTTCATGACACCGGCGAAGTTCTCCAGCTGCTTGATGCCCGACGAGATCAGCATGCCGAGCGAGCCCAGCATCAGCCCCGACAGGATCAGCGCCGGCAGCACGGTGAGATAGCCCTGGGGCGGCGGGGTGATGTCCCAGAGCCAGGCGATCAGCAGGAACGCATAGACCTGGAGCAGCGATACCGCGGTGCCCGCGAGCAGCTTGCAGAACAACAGGAACCCCCGCGGCAGCGGGCTTACCAGGAGCGTACGCATGTTGCCCATCTCACGGTCATAGACCATCGAGAGCGAGGACTGCATGCCGTTGAAGAGCTGGATCATCGCCATCAGTCCCGGCGCGATATAGACCTCGTAGAGGATGTAGGTCTCGTAGGGCGGGATGATGGAGATGCCGAGCACCTGGCGGAAGCCGGCGGCAAAGATGAACAGCCACACCAGAGGCCGCACCAGCGCCGAGACGAAGCGCTCGCGCTGATGCAGGAAGCGCAGGCCCTCGCGCCAGACGATGCCGCTGAGGCAGGTCATGTACTCGGCGAACGAGAAGCCGCGCGGCGCCTCGCGCGTTGCAATGCTGCTCATGCGCCGCCTCCCGGCATGGTTTGCGCGCCGGTCAGGCGCATGAAGGCGGTGTTGACGTCCTGCGCGCCTGTTGCGGCGATGACGCGGCTCATCGGCCCCTGCGCCAGCACCTTGCCTTGGTGCAGCACCACGAGATCGTCGCCGGGCATGATCTCGTCGAACAGGTGTGTGGCCCAGAGCACGCCGATGCCCTGCTCGGTCACGAGCTGGCGCACGTGGCTGATGATGTCGGCGCGCGCCTTGACGTCGAGACCGACGGTCGGTTCGTCGAGCAGCAAGAGGCGCGGCCGATGCAGCAGCGCGCGGGCGATCTCCAGCCGCCGCATCTGTCCGCCGGAGAGATCGCGCACCTTGCTTGCGGCGCGATCGGCAAGGCCGATGCGGCCGAGCAGCTCGGCGCTGCGCACCGATGCCTCGCGGCGGCCGATGCCGTGCAGCGCCGCGTGGTAGAGCAGGTTCTGCGTCAGCGACAGGTCGAGATCGAGCGTGCGGGGCTGGAACACGACCCCGAGCAGCCGCAGCGCCTCGCCGGGGCTCTTGCTGACGTCATGGCCGAAGATCGAGACGCGGCCGGACTGGATGCCGAACAGGCGCGTGATCAACGAGAACAGCGTGCTCTTGCCGGCGCCGTTAAGTCCCAGCAGCGCCGTGAAGCTCGCGGGCTGGACATTGAAGGACACGTCCGTCAATGCGCGCCGCGGACCATAGGCATGGCTGACGCCGTCGATCGACAACGCCGGCACCGTGGCCGCTTCGGCTCTCGGCGTCTCCTGCACTTCGGCGATCGGGGCGGGGCTGGTCATGGCGCGATCGTGACGCCCCAGGGCAGCTCGCCGACCTGAATGGTCTTGATCACCTTCTGCGCGGCGACGTCGATGACGGAGACGTCGTTCGACACACCGTTGGTGGTGAGCAAATATTTCTCGTCCGGCGTGAACGCCATGTGCCAGACCCGCTGCCCGACCAGGAGATATTTCGTCACCTTGCGCGAGGCGACGTCGACCACCGCGATGCGGTTGGCGGGGCCGAGCGCGACGAAGGCAGTTTTGTCGTCCCTGGTCATGCCGATGCCGACCGGCTGGATCGCCTCCTTCCGCAGGCCCGGGATCTCGAACGTGATTTTGCCGATCACCTCGTGCTTCTTGGGGTCGATGATCGAGACGGTGCCGCCGATCTCCGAGGACACCCAGACTTCCGACGAATCGTGCTTGTACTCGGCAAAGCGCGGCCGCGCGTCCACCAGCACGTTGGCGACGATCTGTCGCGAGGCGGTGTCGATGAAATGCGCCATGTTGGTGGTTTCTGAGGTGTTGATCAGCGTCTTGCCGTCCGGACTGATGGTCATGCCCTCCGGCTCGACACCGACCTGGATGTCGCCGAGCCGGGCGCGCTTCTCGAGATCGATCACCGTCACCGTGTTGTCGTTCTCGTTGGCGACATAGAGCATCTTGCCGGCGGCATCCTGCGCGAACAGCTCGGGGTCGGGTCCGGAGGGCAGGCTGTCCACCACGGTTTGCGTCTTGGCGTCGATCACCTGGATGGTGTCGTCGTCGCCGACCGCGACCATCACGAACTTGCCGTCGCGGGTAAGGTCGATGCCGCGCGGACGCTGGCCGACCTTGATGGTCTTGGTCACGGTCCAGCTGTCGGTATCGATCACCGAGACCGTGTTGCTCTTCTCGTTCGAGACGTAGGCGATGAACGCATGCGCGGGCGGTGCAGCGAGCGTGATCGCCACGGGTACGGCCGTCGCCAGCATGCGCAAGGTCTGTCCGCGGGCGGTCTTCACCTCCCCCGCTTGCGGGGGAGGTCGTATCGCATCGTCAGATGCGATACGGGAGAGGGCTCTCTCCTCTTGGGGGTTCTCGCGCGTGGAGACACCCTCTCCCCAACCCTCCCCCGCGCGCGGGGGAGGGGGCGAACCGTCATCATTGTCGCGGCGGCTCGATCTCATCTCACCATTGCTCACTTCAGCTTGCATTTGCTCTCCGGGCGATCGTAGCCGAGCGTGTCGAGCTCGGAGACTTGGTGCAGGAAGCCCTCCTGCGGCGACACCGACACCACCATGCGGCCGTCGACCAGGAGGATCGGCTGACGCAGCTGCAGGTTCCAGTCGCGCAAGGTCAGCCGCGTGCCCTTGAAGGCGGCGACCGAGAAATCCGGGCCCTTGATGAAATCGGTGACCTTCCTGACCTCGCCGGAGTTGGTGCGCGAGGTGGCTTCGCCGATCATGCGCACGGCCGTCCAGGCCTGCATGTCGCGTGCGGTCATCCGCCGCGAATTCAGCTTGATGAAGCGGTTTTGCATCTGGATCGCGCCCCACTGATCCTGCGATGCGTCCCAGCTGCGCGGCACGAGGCCGGCCGAGCCGGCGACTGGGCGCGGATCCCAGGTGCGATAGGGCAGATAGGCGCCGAACACCTCGCTCTCGTCGGCGGCGACCAGCACGTCATAGGCCGGCGCCTGCTGCGTGAAGACGGGGATCTGGCGCTGGACCTGCGCGACGCCGCTGTCGGTGCGCCGCGCGCCGCCCTTGTCCTCGAAGGTTCGCTCCTGCACGATCTTGGCGCCGAACCGCGCCGCGGTGCGCCTGATAGCATCCGCGAACAGCTTGTCCTCGTCGTGCGAGCCGACCACCAGCAGCCAGCGCGACCATTTCTTCCACACCAGATATTGGCCGAGCGCATCCGCCAGCATCGCGCGCGTCGGCGCGGTGTGGATGACGTTGGCACGGCAATCGGCTTCGCGCAGCCGCTCGTCGACCGCGCCGGCGTTGAACAGCAGCGTGCCGCGGTCGCGCAAGGCGTCCGCGACCTTCAAGAGCGCATCGGCGGGCAGGTCGGCGATGATGAAGCCGTTCTTCTCGGCGAGGGCGGTCGCAGCCTGCGCCACGTCCTCGCCTTCCCTGATGCGGCGCTCCTCCAGCGTGAAGCGCTGGCCGGTGAATTTCCCGGTGGTGTTGTTGTCCTCGATGGCAAGGCGCGCGCCGGCGAGGCCGTCGTTCTCGGCGGGCTGCTCGGCCAGCGACAGCGTTGATCGAATGCCGGCGATTCCGAGATAGCCGACGCCGATCGTGATGGGATCGGCCGCAAGCGCGCTCGTCGCGGCAAGACCAAAGCCGATCAGGCCGGCCAACCATCGGATCATGTTTCCTCCAGACGATCTCCCCGGCTTGACCGCCGGTGAAGAATTGTCTCTGCTTCAAGCATGACCAATTTGTCAGGCCATGCAACCCCGCATTTCGTCCCCGCGCGCGCGAAGCCGGGCATCACGATCATGCGAGCATTGTTGGCGATTCCAGCTTTGCTGTTGACGGGCTCGGCCGCGCTCGCCGACCCGCCGAAGCTCGCGGTGTTCGATTTCGAGCTGGTCGACACCAGCCTGCCCGGCGAGTTCTACGGCTCCAAGCCGGAAGAGGCGCGGCTCGCGCGCATCAGCGAGCAGCTGCGCAAGGAGCTGGCAGAGTCGGGCAAGTTCCAGGTGCTCGACATCGCGCCGGTACGGGAGGCCGCCCGTCGCGCGAACCTGCAGGCCTGCGGCGGCTGCGACCTCAAGCTCGCCGGCCAGCTCGGCGCCGATCTGGAGATCACCGGCCTCGTGCAAAAGGTCTCGAACCTGATCATCAATCTCAACATCTATCTGCGTGACGTGAAGACCGGCAACATGATCACGGTCGCCAGCGCCGACATGCGCGGCAACACGGATGAATCCTGGTCGCGCACGATGAGCTATCTCATCCGCAACCGCCTGCTGGCGTCGAATTACGGCAAGCGGGAGTAGATCTTTCTCTCCGCGATTCGGGAATTGTAGGGTGGGCAAAGGCGCACTTGCGCCTGCCCACGATCAATCAATGCTTCGAGAGAAATCGTGGGCACGCTTCGCTTTGCCCACCCTACGATACTGCGGTCGCGGAGAGACACCCCTCATCAAAACGAGACAAGGGAGGAAGATCACCCCTTCAGCTTCTCCGCATGCCAGTGCAGGTGATCGCTCATGAAGGTCGAGATGAAGTAATAGCTGTGGTCGTAGCCCGCCTGGCGACGCAGCGTCAGGGGGATGCCCGCTTTGGTGCAGGCGGCTTCGAGCAGCTCGGGCCTCAGCTGCTCCTTCAGGAAATTATCGGCCTCGCCGACGTCGACGAGGAAGCCGGAGAACTTGGCACCGTCCTCGATCAGCGCCACCGTGTCGTGGTTGCGCCAGGCCTCCTTGTTCGGTCCGAGATAGCCGGTCAGCGCCTTGATGCCCCAGGGCACGAGCGAGGGCGCCACGATCGGGGCAAAGGCGCTGGCTGCGCGAAAGCGGTGCGGGTTGCGCAGCGCCACCGTCAGCGCGCCGTGGCCGCCCATCGAATGTCCCATCACCGATTGCCGCCTGGCATCGACCGGAAAGCTCTCCGCAACCAGCTTCGGCAGCTCGTCCGTGACGTAGCTCCACATGCGATAATTGCGTGCGAACGGCTCTTGCGTGGCGTCCACATAGAAGCCGGCGCCGAGGCCGAAATCGTAGGCATTGTTGGCATCGCCCGGCACATCGGGCCCGCGCGGTGAGGTGTCGGGCGCGACGAAGATCAGGCCAAGCTCGGCGCAGGCCTTGCGGAATTCGCCCTTCTCGGTGACGTTGGCATGCGTGCACGTGAGGCCGGAGAGATACCAGACCACGGGCAGCCTGGCACCCTCCGCATGCGGTGGGATATAGACCGAGAACACCATGTCGGTTCCGGTCACCTGGCTGGCATGGCGATAGACGCCCTGCACACCGCCGTAGGATTTGTTGGTCGAGACAGTCTGAATCGTCATGCCTAAGAGCTCCGTGGCATCTCACCACATCAAGATTGCAACGCTTGTGTGACCGAATTGGTGGCGAGGTCAGGCGACACCGCTGTCGATCGCCAGCCGCACCAGCTCCACCGAGGTCTTCACCCCGAGCTTCTGGCGCATGATGGACGAAGTATTAGCCACCGTCTTGTAGGACGATTGCACCAGCCACGCGATTTCGGACAGGCTCTTGCCGGCGCTGAGCAGCCGCAGAATCTCCATCTCGCGCGCGTTCAGCTTCGAGAGCGGGTTTTGCGCCAGCGTCGGTCCGGCGAAGGCGATGCTGCGCGCGATCGCGGTCGGAAGATAGGTGCCGCCGCTTCCGACGGCGCGGATCGCCTCGACGAGGTCGTCGGGGTCGCCGGTCTTGGAGACGTAGCCCTTGGCGCCGCACTCGATCGCACGCGCGGCGAAGGCGGGGTCGTCATTCATGCTGAACATGATGATGCGGGCCTCGGGCGCGCGCTCGAGGATGCGGCGCGCGAGCTCGAAGCCGGAGACGGTCGGCAGATTGATGTCGATGATGCAGAGGTCGGGACGTTCGACGATGAAGACGCACTCGCCGTCCTCGGCGTCGGCGGCTTCCAGGATTTCGATCTCGCCTTCGTCGGCCAGCACGGCACGGCAGCCGGAGGCGACGATGGGATGATCGTCGACGATCAGAATGCGCATAGGCGTTCCCCGCGACAGCCCGTTCCCTTGGAGCTTGCCTGTTCTGCGCCGCACGAGGCTGACCAGACAAGACGCGCGTCTCGTGTCGCCTCATGCAACCCGGCCGGGATTGCTGTACGCTTCCGATTAGATATCGGGCGGTTCGCCTCTGTCAACGTCGTCGGACAGGCGTGGCAAACCCTTCGCGAGGCACGAGCGAGACCAA
Organism: Bradyrhizobium sp. USDA 336; assembly: GCF_044908355.1. Taxonomy (NCBI): domain Bacteria; kingdom Pseudomonadati; phylum Pseudomonadota; class Alphaproteobacteria; order Hyphomicrobiales; family Nitrobacteraceae; genus Bradyrhizobium; species Bradyrhizobium sp. USDA 336. Next base: position 150,292 of record NZ_JBIYDC010000002.1, read on the forward strand.
TGTGGCAGAATCTTTCCTTGCGCGGGCGCATCAATCTCTTGCTGGCGCTGCTGCTGGCGCTGGGGCTCGCGGTCAATATCGGCCGGCAGATCGCCGAGGCCGGCCCGCGCGTCCAGGCCGAGGACCAGAGCGTGATCCGCCTCGCGCGCGAATTCATCGAGATGATCGTTGCCGATCTCAACGAGGCACCCGATCCTGATGCCAGGCTGAACCAGATCGCCCGCGATCTCAGCCGCCTGCGGCATGTCAGCATCGCGCTGCACGATTCCGGTGGGAACCCGCTGACGCCCCGCCGGCTTGGCTCCGACGTCGACACGCGTGCCCCGCCGGCCTGGTTCGTCAGCCTGGTTCATCCCGAGCAGACCGCGGTCAGCGTGCCGGTCTCGATCCGCGGCAAACCCGGCTCGCTCGTGATCACCTCGCATCCCGACGACGAGATCGCCGAGATCTGGGACGGTATCGTGACCCAGCTCGAGGTCGGCTCGGTGATCGCGCTCGCGCTGTTCTTCCTGATGATGAAGGTGGTCGGCCGTGCTCTGGCACCGCTGCAGTCGCTGGCGGACGCCATGGGGAAGCTCGAAAGCGGACATTACGAGGCCCGTGTCGCGCCGGGCGGCGCGCCGGAGCTCGCGGCGATCTGCACCAGGCTCAACCATCTTGCCGCGACGCTTGGTGAAGCGGTCGAGGACAAGCGGCGCCTTGCCGAGCGCGCGGTGTCGCTGCAGGACATCGAGCGCAAGGAGATCGCGCGCGAATTGCATGACGAGTTCGGGCCCTATCTGTTCTCGCTGCGCGCACATGCGAGCGCGCTGGCGAAGCAGGCGGACGGGCGCGAGCCGAGTGCCGATGCCGTGCGAAAACATGGCAGCGCCATGCTGGAGCAGATCAATGCACTCCAGCAGTTCAATCGCCGCGTGCTGGAGCGTCTTCGGCCCGTGGGCCTTGCCGAGCTCGGCCTGCGTCAGGCGCTCGAATCGCTGTCGCGGCTGTGGCGGGAGTCGCGTCCCGACGTTGCGATCGAGACTTCCATCTCGCCGGCGCTGGGCCCAACCGGCGAGACCGCCGATCTCACCATCTACCGCATCGTGCAGGAGGCGCTCACCAACGTGTTCCGCCACGCCGGCGCGACCTCGGTCAGTGTCGTCATCGAGCCGGTCGAGCAGGCCGGCGGCCGCTGCTGCGCCCGGGTGCGGGTCAGCGACAACGGCCGCGGCATGGAGCCGGGGCAGAAGCTCGGCTTCGGCCTCGTCGGCATGCGCGAGCGGATCCTGGCGCTCGGCGGCACGCTCAATGTGGTCTCCGGTGAGGGCGGTGTGACGGTTGAAGCGCTGGTGCCCACAGCGGCAACCTGATCGTACCGGAAGCGATCGGGAAAAATTCCCGATTTTGTCGGGAAAATGGGTGCGGATAGGGTCCGACCTTTTGTGGCTGGCGTCCCCATTGCGGCCGAATAAACTCGCCTCGACCAATCGGCGGAACATCAAAACAGCCGGTGGTCACGGATGGGAAGGCGGGGATGGGCAGGGTTGTTTCGTTCAGGCGTGCTTTGCTGATGGCTTCGGTGTCGACCGGGCTGGTATCGGGCTTGGTCTATGCGACCCCTGCCGGGGCCGCGCCGGACGAGGAGACCAACGTCCAGAACCTGCCCCCGGTCGAAGTGACCGCACCACCTTCGGCAGCGCGGCGCGCGGCGCCGTCGCGACCTGTTGCGCGCGTGGGAGCGCCGGGATCGGCCGCGCCGAGGACACGGCTCTACGTCTTTCCGACCTCGCCGGGCACCGGCCGAGGTCTCGACGTCGATAAGGTCCCGTCAGCAATCAATGCCGTCGATGCCAACCAGATCAGGCGCACGGGTTCGCTGAACGTCACGGACGCGCTGCGCGACAACATCGCCGGCATCAACATCAGCGAAGTCACCGGCAATCCGTTCCAGCCGGATGTCGAATTCCGCGGCTTCGTCGCTTCGCCCGTGACGGGCACGCCGCAGGGGCTTGCCGTGTACCAGAACGGTGTCCGCATCAACGAGGCATTCTCGGACGCCGTCAATTGGGACCTGATCCCCACCGCCGCGATCAGATCGGTGACGCTGGTGACCAACAACCCCGCCTTCGGCCTCAATGCGCTCGGCGGCGCGATCAACCTGCAGATGAAGGACGGCTTCACCTATCAGGGCGCCGAGCTCGACCTCATGGGCGGATCGTTCGGCCGCATCCAGGGCTCGGCGCAATGGGGCAAGCAGGTCGATCAGAACTATGCCGTCTACGGTGCGCTCGAAGGACTGCGCGACAACGGCTTCCGTAATTTTTCCCAATCGACGGTGCGGCGCTTCTACGGCGATGTCGGCTACAGGGCCGGCGACAGCGAATTCCACGTCAATATGGGCGTGGCCAAGAACGATTTCGGCGCCAGCGCCACCGTCCCGGCCGAGCTGCTCGACAGATATTGGGGCGCAACATACACCACGCCGCAAACCACCTCCAATCGCGTCGGCTATCTCAACCTGACCGGCAAGGTCGACGCGACGCCGACCTGGACGCTCGAAGGCACCGCGCGTGTGCGCAGGTACGAGCAGAAGGTGGTCGACGGCAACCCGACCGACGTGGAGGAGTGCGCTGCAGATCCGGCGCTGCTCTGCTTTGGCGACGACACCTCACCCGCCTACGGTGGGGGCGGCGTGCAGCTTGCCAACCCGTTTGCGCCGGGAACGATCCTAGGCGCGATCGACCGCGGCTCGATCCGTTCGACCACCTTTGGCGTGTCGGGGCAGGCCACCAACACCGACCAGTTGTTCGGCCATGACAACCGCTTCGTGGTGGGCGCGACCTATGACGCCAGCGTCACGCGCTACAACGCCTCCTCCGAAATCGGCTCGATGGGAGAGAACTACGTCGTCAGCGGCAGCGGCGTTTTCCTGGGACCGACTCCTGTGGCGGACCCCGTCGCCGGCCCGGTCTCGCTGCGGACCGTCAATCAGTATAACGGCCTCTACGCGATGGATACTTTCAACGTCACGGATGCCTTCGCGATCACGGGCGGCGGCCGCTTCAACCTGGCGCGGATCACGTTGGAAGATCAGCTCGGGACCGCGCTCAACGGCGATCACACATTCGCGCGTTTCAATCCAATCATCGGCGGCACCTACAGGGTCACGCCGGAATTGACCGCTTATGCTGGTTATTCGGAGGCCAACCGCGTGCCGACGCCGCTCGAACTCGGCTGCTCCGATCCCGCCAGGCCTTGTCTCATCGCAGCCTTCCTGGTTTCGGATCCACCGTTGAAGCAGGTCGTCTCCAAGACCTTGGAGGCCGGTTTTCGTGGCACCAAGGAATTGAACATCGGCACGCTGGGATGGAAGATCGGCGGCTTTCGCGCCACCAACCACGACGACATCATGGCGGTGCCGGTCGTTGGGCGGACTGGTTTCGGCTATTTTTCGAACGTAGGCCGCACCCGGCGGCAAGGACTCGAAGCCGAAGTCAACATCAAGTCGCCCACGCTGCAGTTCCAGGCGAGCTACGCCTTCGTCGATGCGCGCTTCCTTGATCCGCTCGAGCTCGGCTCCGAAAGCCCGTTTGCCGATGACATCTCCGAGACCATCCAGGTCAGGCCCGGAAACCAGATCCCGGCAGTCCCGCGCCACCGCGTCAAGGTCGGCGTCGACTATGCCGTGACCGACGTCTGGAAGGTCGGCGGCAACGCGCTGTTCGTCTCCAGCCAGTATCTGGTCGGCGACGAGTCGAACCAGTTCGCGAAGCTGCCGTCCTACACGGTGTTCAATCTCCACACCTCCTATCAGGTCGCGAAGAACGTCCAGCTCTACGGCCGCGTCGACAACATCTTCGACAAGCGTTACGTGACCTACGGCCAGTTCTTCGACCGCGACGCCTTGCCCAACTTCACCAATGGCGGCGCGGATTTCACCGACCCGCGCTCGCTGAGCCCGGCACGGCCGCGCGCGTTCTATGCGGGGTTGAGGGTGACGTTCTAGATTTTCACTCCACCTTCACCCGCTCGAGCGGTGCCGCAGCGACGCTCGCCTGCTCCCGGCCTTTGGCCGCACTCGCGCGGTGGCGTCGCTGCACCAGATATTGATCGCCGAGCACGCCAACCAGGATCACCGTTCCCATCACCGCAAAATTGAGCGAGCTCGGAATGCCCAGCAGGTTGACGAGATTCTGCAGCACCTGGAGCAGCACGGTGCCGAGCACGACGCCGATGATCGAGCCTTCGCCGCCGCGCAAGGAGCAGCCGCCGAGCACGGCGGCGGCAATGGCGTAGAGCTCGTAGAACGAGCCGTGCACCGCCGGCGAAATCGAACGGGTGTACATCGCGATCAGGATCGCCGAAAACGCAGTCAGCCCGCCACAGATGACATAGGCCGAGATGATCACGCGGTTGGTGCGAATGCCGGAATAGCGTGCCGCTTCCTCGTTCTTGCCGACGGCAAAGAGATAACGGCCGAACACCGAGCGGTGAAGCACCACCCAGGCGATCACCGCCACCACGGCGAGCGCAACCACGCTGTGCGGCAGCGGGAACCCGAGCACGTTGGTGCGGCCGGCGGCCAGCCATTCCAGCATCGGAAAGCTCGCGCCGAAGCCGAAGCCCGCCGTCGCGTCCTCGGTGTAATAGCGCGCCGCGCCGCGGTAGATCAGGAGGCCGCACAGCGTGACCACGAAAGCCTGGATCCGCATCCTGGTCACCAGCGTGCCATGAATGAGGCCGATCACGAGCCCGGCCGCGACGATCATCGCGAGGGCTACGACCCAGTTGACGTCGTGATTGACGATCAGGTCGATGAACAGGACGCCGAGCAGTGCGATCACCGAACCCACCGACAGCTCGATCCCGCCGATGATGATGATGAAGGCTTCGGCGATGGAGAAGATGCCGAACAACCCGATCTGGTTGGCGGTGTTCGAGAGATTGCCGACGTACAGGAATCTCGGATTGATCAGGGCGACAACGGTCCCGACCACCAGAATCAGAACGAGAAGGCTCAGGTCTTTCTTGCTCAAGGTCCCTCCGCCGTGATTGTGTGGCCAACGGCAAGCTGCAGCACATTGTGCTCACTGAACTGGCTGCGATCAAGGAAGCCCGAGATCGCGCCTTCATGCATCACCGCGAGCCGGTCGCTGACCCCGATCACCTCCTCCATGTCGCTGGAGATCATCAGGATCGCCACCCCGGCATCGGTCAGGCGGCGCAGCATGCCGTAGATTTCCTGCTTGGCTCCGACGTCGACTCCGCGCGTCGGCTCGTCGACGATCAGGACCTTCGGCCGCATCGACAGCCATTTGGCGAGCACGACCTTCTGCTGATTGCCTCCCGACAGCGAGCCGACGGCGGTCTTGACGTCCGGCGCGCGGATCTTGAGGCGCTCCCGCTGACGCACCGCGTTCTCGTTCTCGCGCTCGGTATCCACCAGCCAGAAGCGCATATAGGACGCCAGATCCGGCAGCGAGATGTTTTCGGTGATCGAGACGTCGAGCAACAGGCCGGCGCCCTTGCGGTCCTCCGGAACGAGATAGATGCCTTGCTCGATGGCGGCACGCGGGCTTGCGATGCGGATCGGCTCGCCGTCGAGCCGTATCGTGCCGCCACGCAGTGGGTCGATGCCGAAGACGGCGCGGGCGAGCTCGGTGCGGCCGGACCCGACGAGACCGGCAAGTCCGAGGATCTCGCCGCGGCGGACCGACAGGCTCACGGCGCGGCCGGGATAGGTGTCGGTGACGGCATCGACGATCTCCAGCACGCTGTCGCCGGGCGGCGCGGCCGGCGGAACGTAGAGCGATTTCAGGTCGCGGCCGATCATCAAGCGGATCATCGCCGCCGGAGAGAGCTCCGCACGCGTCAGCGCGCCGACAACGCGACCGTCGCGCAGCACGACCGCGCGGTCGGCGCACTGCATCACCTCGTTGAGCCGATGCGTGATGAAGATGATGCTGACGCCGTGGGCTTTCAGGCCGGCCACGGTGCGCATCAGGCGGTCCGTCTCGGCGAGCGTCAGGCTCGAGGTCGGCTCGTCCATGATGACGAGACGAGCGTCGAGCGAAAGCGCCTTCATGATCTCGACCAGCTGGCGCTGCGCCAGCGACAGTTCGGCGAGCGGCGCATCGGCCGCGAAATCGCAGCCCAGCCGCTCCAGCAGCGGCGCGACATCGGCATACATCCGTTTGCGGTCGATCAGGCGCAAGGGTCCGCCGTGCACGGGCTCGCGGCCGATGAAGACGTTGCCGGCGACATCGAGATTGTCGAACAGGTTCAGTTCCTGATGGACGAAGGCGATGCCCGCCTTGATCGCATCTGCCACGGTGAGCGAAGATCGCGCGGCGCCGTCGACACGAATGAAGCCGCCGCTGGGCTCCACGACCCCGCCGAGCACGCGCATCAGCGTCGACTTGCCGGCGCCGTTCTCGCCGATCAGCGCAACGACCTCGCCGGGCGACACCTGGAGACCGACGTGGTCGAGGGCGACCACGCCTGGATAGCTCTTGCTGATGTCGACCAGTTCGAGAAACGGTTCTGGCATGGCAGGCTGCGCGGGCGGGCAGCGCGGATCTCTCCTATTTCTTCAGCATCTGCTTCATCGAGGCCATGAACTCGTCGACATTGACCTTTTCGATGACCTTGCCGGGCACGATGATGATGCCGTTGGCCGGAATGCCGCCCTTGTTGCCGCCGATGTAGTTCGCCATCAGCTTCATGCCCTGATAGCCCCATTCGAACGGCTGCTGCACCACCGTGCCGACGATGCTGCCTTCCTTGACGCCGCCGAGCGTGATCGGATCCTCGTCGAAGCCGATGATCTTGATCTTGCCGAGCTTGCCGGCCTCCTTGAGCACCTCGTAGATCCGCGGCGTGTTGTAGGAGTAGAAGCCGACGAGGCAGCTTACATCGGGCATGGCGGCGAGGATGTCCTCGACGTTGCGCTTGGCGCGGGTCTGGTCGATCTCGTCGCCGCGAACGTCGACGAGCTCGACCTTCGAGCCTTTGAGCGTCTCCTTGACGCCTTCGATGCGCTCGCGTGCGTTGTCGGCGCCGGGCAGGCCGACGAAGCCGACGCATTTGCCGCCGTTCGGCAGCGCCTTGACCATCAGCTTTCCTGCCTCTTTGCCGAGGTCGGTGTTGGAGGAGCCGATATAGGCCACGCGCTTGGATTTCGGCGCGTCGCTGTCGGTGGTGAACAGCACGGTCTGGAACGCAACCTTGTTGAGATGCTCGGTCTGGTTCTTCGGATCGACCGCGCTGACCATGATGCCGGCGGCACCGGCGGCGACGAGGTCGTCCATCACGCGCTGCTGCACGGCGGCCGCAGCCTGTTCCGGATATTTGAACTGGAGCTCGTAGTTGGGCAGTTCGCCCTGCGCCTTCTTCATCCCGGCCTCGGCGATCTTCCAGAAGTCGGACGCGCCATTGACGACGAAGGCCAGAACCTTCTTGTCCGCCGCATCGGCCGGGCCGACACCCGCTGCAACCGCGAAGGCAACAGACACACCTGCAAGCAAGAGACGCTGCATATCATTCCTCCCCTAAGGCGGTCGGCCCTTTTTGATGGCCAACTCTGCTTGAGCCCGGATTGGGCGCATGCCTCACCCCCAGCGGCACGGCAATCAGCCGCTACCCGCATCGTTGCGGCAGAGGCGGGTCACCGACCCGGCCGGCGAGGTGAAATGAGGCACGTACCTCAAGCTAGCAGAAGCCCGCCGCGCACGCAATTGGAAGCAATGGTCTGGACGTCAACCGCCGCGCTCAGGCTGGTGCAGCCGGTGCCGCGGCAGCCTTTTCGGGCAATCCGCAACCCGGCCGCGGCTTTAACCGACTGGAAACCATCGCAAATGATCTGAAAATTGTAACGAAACTCTCCGGCCGTGTCCGCGTCGGTTCGCCGGAGGGCAAGTCTGATGACAGAGCGCCAGTTGAGAGAGCAGGAATTCCAGATTGCGCGGTACCGGCATCTGGAGCGCGAGGTGACCGATCCGCTAGCAGCGTGTCTGCTTCACAGCATCATCGAGGAGCTCGAGGCCGAGCTGCGCAAGCAAAGACCGGATTGGCACGGGCCCGGTCATTAACCGTTTGTTGGCGCTAATGATGGCAATTGTCGCCGTGGGAATACTAGGGGAGGCTGCTCCCATGCTGAAGGACGGCACCTACGCGGCGTGGTACAAGACGCCGATCGACCAGGGTACCGGGATCGTCCATGTCGCAGACGGCCAGATCTGGGGCCGTGACAGCCTGATGACCTATCACGGCACCTGCCAGATCGATGGAGATCACTTCACCGCAACCGTATTGACGAAGCGTCACACCGACGGACGCGCCACCGTGTTCGGCAACGATGATGAGTTGACGTTGACGATCGAGGGAAGCTGCCCTGGCAAGATCGCGACCTACACCGCGACGGCACCTCAGGCGCCGGGCATGATCCTCCACGGAACGCTCATCCTCACGGAACAACAGCCGCCCGCACCTGAACCACCAGGGCAGATGCCGGCATTCAACCCCGACAAGCTGCCGAAATTGAAGCGCTCGCGCTGATCATCGCGACGAAATCGCACGTCGTCTCGACTGGCCGCCGGCCGGCTCCGAATCCAGCTCATCTGCGGCGCTTCGTCATTTTTCCTCCGGCCATCCCCGGGCGAGTATCGCCGCCTGTTGCAAGGTGATGCTTCGGACCAGCGGATCCGCATGGCGGTGCACGAGTTGCCAATCCGTGCCGTCCTTGCGGTAGACTTCGGTCACGCGCAGCGACCAGTCTTGAGCCGGCAACCCGCCCACCTCGGCGCGCTGGCGCTCGACCATGACGAGAGCGACGAGCGCGTCGGATGCATAGGTTTGCAAAACCTCAAGTTCGGTTTCGCCTTCCCTGAAGTATCGGGAGAGGGCAGCCAGACGCTGGGGACTAGCGTCGAATCCCCGACTTGTAGGCCCGCCAAAGGGCTGCATCAGCGTGAAATCGGGCGCGATGCGGACAAGCTGGGACCAGCGGTCCACATCGCCACGCATGAAGGCGGCATTCTTCTCGCGGGCGCGTTCGACGAGGCCCGCTATCGCGTCGCTTCCAGCGGCCGCATCGGCCGAAAGCTGACCGGATAGGGGAATTGCTGCGGTAGCGGCCATCATCGAGCGCCGCGATATCTTTTCCTGCTCGCATGGCCACCTGTTCAGCCCGGACGGTTTGTTGGTCATTTCTCAGCTCCTGATCGAACGACGAGCCCCATGCATGAAGCCTTGATCCCAATGAATCCAGCGATATGATTTCAGCAACATGCTGAACCAAATTGATTTATCCAGGATCGACCTCAATCTCCTCGTGCTCTTCCGTGTGGTTTTGGAGGAGCGCCATGTGGCGCGCGCAGCCGCTCGGTTGAGCCTGACACCGTCGGCGGTCAGCCATGCGCTCGGCCGGCTCCGGCTTCTGCTGAACGATCCGCTGTTTCTGCGGACCCTGAAGGGCGTCGTTCCAACGGCACGGGCCTTGGAGCTAGGGGAGCCGGTGGCTGAGATCATCGCGCGCGTCGAACAGCTGTTCGGCTCGGCTACGCCGTTCGACCCCGAAAAGAGCAGCCGCAGGTTCACCATTGGCGCACCCGATGCGGTGCTGGTCTCGGCTACCGGTCCGCTGTTGCGGTCGATCGCAGCTGCCGCGCCGCACATTGACATCGGGTTGATCCACCTGATGCCCGCGCCGCGCGACGGCGCGACCGGAGAGCCTTGGCAGCAATGCCTCGACATGCTGGAAAGACGCGAGCTGGACGTCGCAATGTTGCCGCTGCCTTCGGTATCACCGCGGTTCGAAGCGCGCAGCCTCTATGAGGAGGAGTTTGTGCTGGCCATGCGCAAGGGACATCGCTTGTCAAAAGCGCCAACCCATGCGGCCTTCGCGCAATCGCAACATTTGCTGGTCTCTCTCAGTGGTGAACCGCGCGGTTTCGTCGACGACATGTTGGCTAAGCGCGGCCTCCAACGCCGCATCGCGTTAACGGTCCCGAATTTCATGATGGCGCTTGCCCAGCTTTCCGGGTCTGACCTGATCGCAGCCTTGCCGCGCCGATTGGTGGAGCACCACGCGCGCCGTTTCGGCTTGGTGTTCGTCGAGCTGCCTTTCGCGCGCAAACCGGACACGATCCGGGCCATCGCAACCAAGGCGGCGATGAGAGACGCCGGCATTGAGTGGCTGATGCAGGTCTTGGTCGGTTCAATCGGAGCAAGTCGACGCTAGAATCCACCCGCTTCTCAAATCGCCCGGAACTGTTCATTGTGCCGGCCCGAAACGAAAAGAAGTGGAGCAGCATCAATGACGGAGGGGGTCTCGCGCCGCCGGTTTGCCAAGCTGGCGGGATTGTCCGCAACCGGGATTGCGAGTCCCCTTGTCCTCGAAGCCAAGCCGGCGCGGCCGCCGCGCAATGCAGGCGGTTTTCCGGCCGGCTTTCTCTGGGGCACGGCGACGTCGTCCTATCAGGTCGAGGGCGCGGTCGAGGAGGACGGGCGAGGGGCCTCGATCTGGGACAAGTTCGTCCGCATCCCCGGCAAGATCGAGGACGGCACCACCGGCGACCGCGCCAACGAGCACTATCACCGCTACAAGGAGGACATCGCCCTCATCAAGGAACTCGGCTGCAAGGCCTATCGCTTCTCGGTGGCCTGGCCACGGCTGTTTCCGGAGGGCGACGGCAAGCCCAATCCGAAGGGGCTCGACTTCTACAATCGTCTCGTCGACGAGCTCCTGAAGAACGGCATCGAGCCGTGGCTGACCCTTTATCATTGGGATCTGCCCCAATCGCTCGAGGACCGGTTCGGCGGCTGGCGTTCGACCGAGACCTGCAAGATCTTCGGCGACTACGCGGCCTATGTCGCAAAGCACCTCACCGACCGCGTCAGGAACGTATTCACGTTGAACGAGAGCGGGCGCTTCGTCTATTTCGGTTACGGGGTCGGCATCGACGCGCCGGGCTTGAAGCTGCCGCAAGCCGATGTCAACCAGATCAGGCACAACAGCGCGCTGGCGCACGGGCTCGCAGTGCAGGCGGTGCGCGCCCATGGCCGCCGCGGCACCAGGGTGGGGCCGGCGGAGAACATCGATGCCTGCGCGCCTGCGTTCGACACGCCGGAAAACGTGCGCGCCGCGGAGATCGCGCTGCGCGAGATGAATGCCGGCTATCTCAACGTCATCATGACGGGCCGCTATACCGACGCCTTCCTCAAATACGCCGGATCCAACGCGCCGAAATACACCGATGCGGAGCTCAAGATCATCTCTTCGCCGGTCGATTTTCTCGGTCTCAACATCTACGCGCCGCAGAACTACATCGTGGCCTCCGACCAGGGCGCGGGCTTCAAGCCGCTGCCGATCCCGAAATCGTTCCCGCACATGAATTCGGACTGGCTGCGCGTCGGGCCCGAGACGATCTACTGGGTGCCGAAGCTGGCGGCGAAGATCTGGAAGACGGACGCGATCTATATCAGCGAGAACGGCACCTCCGGCGACGATGTGGTGTCGCCCGACGGCAAGATCTACGACACCGATCGCATCATGTATCTGCGCAACTATCTCGCCCAGCTCCAGCGCGCCACCGACGAAAGCGTGCCGGTGCGCGGCTATTTCCTCTGGAGTCTGATGGACAATTTCGAGTGGGTGTATGGCCTCAACAAGCGTTTCGGGCTGTACCACGTCAATTTCGACACCCAGGTCCGCACGGCAAAGCTCAGCGCCAGCTTCTACCGCAACGTGATCGCGAAGAACGCGGCGGGGGCGTAGCGGCTGGCTCGGTGTTTTCGCCTCTCCCCGCCTGCGGGGAGAGGCCAGAATTTGCGACAGCAAATTCCGGGTGAGGGGGCTCTCCGCGAGTCCATCTGCTACTGAGTTTGCGGAAGCTCCCCCTCACCCGGATTTTCCGCTGCGCGTAAAATCCGGCCTCTCCCCGCACGCGGGAAGAAGGCAGCGCGCATTGACTCGCCAGTCCCTCTGATTCACAACGCTCACACACGCATAAACAAGAGGACGACGCCAATGCCTGACGCGCTGATCATTGATGCCTGCCGCACGCCGCGGGGCATCGGCAAGGCCGGCAAGGGAGCCCTGTCGGGCATTCATCCGCAGCAGCTCGGGGCGACCGTGCTGCGCGCGCTCGCTGACCGCACCGGCATCGACACCGCCGATGTCGACGACATCGTCTGGGGCTGCAGCGCGCAGGTGGCAACGCAAAGCGGCGATCTCGGCCGCATGTCGGCGCTCGATGCCGGCTACGACGTGCGTGCCAGCGCAGTGACGCTGGATCGTTTTTGCGGAAGCGGCATCACCAGCGTCAACATGGCGGCAAGCTCCATCATGGCCGGTGTCGAAGATCTCGTCATTGCCGGCGGCTGCGAGATGATGTCGATGGAGGGACGCCGCGGCGGCGGTCCGATGATGATGGATAGCGGCAATCTGCGTCTGCGGGCACGGCATCCGCAGTCGCATCAGGGCGTCTGCGCCGATGCGATCGCGACGCTGGAGGGCATCACCCGAAGCGACGTCGACGCGCTCGGGCTGGAGAGCCAGAAGCGCGCCGCGCACGCGATCGCGAACGGCCACTTCAAGAAGAGCCTCGTGCCTGTTCACCACGAGGACGGCAGTCTGGCGCTGGATCATGAAGAATACCCGCGGCCGCAGACCACGATGGAAGGCCTCAGCAGCCTGAATCCGGCATTTCCCGCCGTCGCGGACTACGCGCTCGACGACAAGGGCACGACCTATCGCGGCCTGATCCTGCAAAAGTACCCTGATCTGAAGATCGACTTCGTGCATCACGCCGGCAACTCCTCCGGCGTCGTCGACGGCGCTGCCGCGATCCTGCTGGCCTCGCCCGCTTACGCCAAGGCCCATGGCCTTAAAGCCCGGGCCCGCGTGGTCGCGATGGCCAACATGGGGGACTCGCCGACCCTCATGCTGAACGCACCGGTGCCGGCAACGCGCAAGGTGCTGGCCAAGGCGGGCCTCACAATCGACGACATCGACCTGTTCGAGATCAACGAGGCCTTCGCCGTGGTGGCGGAAAAATATATCCGCGACCTCAAGCTCGACCGGGCCAAGGTCAACGTCAACGGCGGTTCGATCGCGCTCGGCCATCCCATCGGCGCCACCGGCTCGATCCTGATCGGCACCGTGCTCGACGAGCTCGAACGGCGCGATCTCAAGCGCGGTCTCGTCACCATGTGCGCCGCCGGCGGCATGGCGCCGGCCATCATCATCGAGCGCGTTTAGCTTGTTTACCTCGCCCCGCTTGCGGGGAGAGGTCGGATTGCATCGAAGATGCAATCCGGGTGAGGGGGACTCTCCGAGCACTGAACTCTCACCGTCTTTGCTGAAGCGGCCCCTCACCCCGACCCTCCCAGCGCGAGCAAAGCTCGTCGCGCCCCCGTAAGAACGGGGAGAGGGAGAGGATCTGCAAATGCGGCTGCTGCGCGATCCAATCCTTATTTTTCAGGGTGAAACACGCGCCTCCTTTCACAAAGGGGCCGGTCGTCGCTTGTCGAAGGCGGCGAATCAGTTCTAGCAAGATGTCGTGCGGGCCTTTGAAACAAGGCAAAAGCCGCTGCCCGAGGCTTCCTCCGCTCCGGAAGTAGCTAAAAAGCAGGGTTTTTTGTCACAGCAGGCCAGAAAAGCCCGTAATTTCGCGACAAAACTGTGCAGAAGGCTATAGGCCTTCAACGGTTGGTCTAATATGCAACCGGCAACGAATCAGAGGAGACACGATGCCGACCCAGATGTCCAAATCGCAATTGATCGAAAAGATTGCGACCGCCACCGAGCTTTCCAAGCGTGACGTCAAGAACGTCATGGAGACGCTGACCGACGTCGGCCACAAGGAGCTCAAGAAGAACGGCCTGTTCCTGGTGCCGGGCTTCGCCAAGTTCGTGGTCATCAAGAAGCCCGCGACCAAGGCGCGCAAGGGCACCAACCCGTTCACGGGTGAAGAGATGATGTTCAAGGCCAAGCCGGCCCGGAAGATCGTCCGCGCCCGCCCGGTCAAGGCCGCCAAGGACGCCGTGGGCTAACAACGCAAAGGCCCCCTCGAACGAGGGGGCCTTTTGTCTGGGGTTGCCGCGAGGGCCTGAGACGGAGGGCTCAACCCTTGCGGCGCTTCACCCGGACCGTAACAGGCTGAAGCCGCGGCTCGGGTCCTGCGAGCTCATCGCGAATCCGGTCGATCGCGCGATCCAGCAACTGGCGCAGCCGCTGCGTCTTCCGCGATCGCTTCGCTCTTTCCAGCAGTTTCTTCATCGCCTCACTCCGCCCGCTTCCTTGGCTTCAGCCGGCTCGAGCGCCGCGGCGATGGCTTCGTCGACGCGCTCCAGCCAGATGAATTCGAGGGTGTCCCGCGCGCTCTTCGGGATGTCGTCGTAATCCCGCTTGTTACGCGCCGGCAGCATCACCCGCTTCAGGCCGGCAGCAGCCGCAGCCACCACCTTCTCCTTGATGCCGCCGACCGGCAGCACCAGGCCGCGCAGCGAGATCTCGCCGGTCATCGCGGTGTCACTCCTCACCGTGCGGTTGGTGAGCAGGGAGGTCAGCGCCGTGAACATCGCAACGCCCGCGCTCGGCCCGTCCTTCGGGGTTGCGCCCGCGGGAACGTGAACGTGGATGTCGCTCTTCTCGAACGCTTGCGGATCGATGCCGAGCTGAGAGGCCCGGCTCTTCACCAGCGTCAGCGCAGCCTGCACGCTCTCGCGCATGACGTCGCCGAGCTGGCCGGTCAGGATCAGCCCGCCCTTGCCGGGCACGCGCGTGGCTTCGATGAACAGGATGTCACCGCCGACCGGCGTCCAGGCGAGGCCGGTGGCAACGCCCGGAACGCTGGTGCGCAGTGCGATCTCGCCCTCGAAGCGCGGCTGGCCGAGCACGGTGGCGATGTCCTTTGCCGTCACCGTGACCTTCGCGGCCGTGCCTTCGGCGACCTGCACCGCGGCATGGCGAAACACCTTGCCGATCTCGCGCTCGAGGTTACGCACGCCGGCCTCACGGGTGTAGCCCTTGACGATCAGCTTCAAGGCTTCCGGCTCGATCTCGGCCTGCTCGGCCGAGAGGCCGTTGGCCTCCAGCTGCCGCCGCACCAGATAGCGCCGCGCGATCTCCAGCTTCTCGTCCTCGGTGTAGCCGGCGAGGCTGATCAGCTCCATGCGGTCCAGCAGCGGACCCGGGATCTGGTCGAGCATGTTGGCGGTCGCGATGAATACGACGCGCGACAGATCGAAGGGCACGCCGAGGTAATTGTCCCGGAACGTCCCGTTCTGCTCGGGGTCGAGCACCTCCAGCATGGCCGCCGACGGATCGCCCTGCACGCCGCGGCCCATCTTGTCGATCTCGTCCAGCATCATGACGCAGTTCCTCGCGCCCGCCTTCTTGATGCCCTGGATGATGTTGCCGGGCAACGCGCCGATATAGGTGCGGCGGTGACCGCGGATCTCGGCCTCGTCATGCACGCCGCCCAAGCTGACACGCACGAAGGGGCGATCCATCGCGCGCGCGATGGATTGGCCAAGCGAGGTCTTGCCGACGCCGGGCGGGCCGACGAAGCACAGGATCGGCGCCTTGCCCTGCGGGGCGAGCTTGCGCACCGCCAGATATTCGATGATCCGGCTCTTGATCTTCTCCAGGCCGAAATGGTCGGCATCCAGGATGGCTCGCGCCTCCTTGATGTCGATCGGCTTCTCCGCGGGCAGCGCCCAGGGGCAGCTCGATCAGCCAGTCCAGATAGGTGCGGACCATGCCGGCCTCGCCGGCAGCCTCCGGCATGCGCTCGTAGCGGCGCAGCTCCTTCTTGGCATGCGCTTCCGCCTCCGGCGGCATGTTGGCCTTGGCGATCGCAGCCGTCAGCTCGGTGACCTCGGCCTGCTTGCCGTCGCCTTCGCCGAGCTGGCGCTGGATCGTCGCCATCTGCTCGCGCAGGATCGCCTCGCGCTGCCGCTCGTCGAAGGAGGCCTTGGTCTTCTGGCCGATTTCGTTGGAGATGCGCAGCACCTCCAGCCGCTCGGCTAGGTGCTTCGACACTTTCTCCACGCGAAGAGCGAGGTCGATGGTCTCCAGCACCTCCTGCTTGTCCTGCGGCTTGATATCCATGAACGAGGTTGCCAGATCCGCCAGCGCGCCGGGCGCGCTGGTGCCCTGGAACATCGCGGCGAGCTCGGGCGGCGCCTGCGGCAGCAGCTCGATCGCCTCGATGGCCTGGCGCTGCAGATTCAGCGCGCGGGCCTCGATCTCGGGCGAGGTCGTGGCCGGCTCGGGGATCTGCTGGAAACGCGCGGCCGGGAACGGCGTCCCCGGTAGGAAGTCGAGGATGCGCGCGCGCCGCACGCCCTGGCAGACGATGTGATGGGTGCCGTCGGGCGCGGTGATGTAGCGCACGATGTTCGCGATGGTCGCGACCCTGTAGAGGTCGTCCGGCCCGGGGTCATTGGTCTCGGGGCTGCGCTGCAGAACGATGCCGATCGGCCGCTGCTCGCGCAGCGCCTGCTGTGCGGCGGCAATGGACTTCGCCCGGCCGATCGTGATCGGCGCGATCGCGCCGGGAAACAGCACCATCTCGCGCACGGGGACGATGATCAGCGCGTCGTCGGGGATCTTCACGTCGTTATTGCTTTGTTCGTTGTTCATCTGTTCGGTGGCCATGATCGACCTCAGGATTTCGCGAGGCGCAGTGCGACGCAGCCGTCCATCACGAAGCGGCTGATGGCGTAGCGGCCCAGGGGCAATGCAATGCGGCGCTCAAAACGCCCTTGCGGCAGCTCGAGCCGATGGATGCGGGCGTTGCGAAGCTCCGGCGGGAGGGTGCGCTGACCCGAGATGACGAGCACGCCGTCATGGATGACGGTCTCGACATTGTCCGGATTGACGCCGGGAAGCGCGACCAGGATCAGGAGCTCACGCTCGGTCTCGAGCACGTCGATCGGCGGCTCCCAGCAGGCTTCCTGGCGGCCGAACTGCTGACGCAGCCGATCGGCACGGGTCAGCGAGTCCAGGGCTTCGGACAGCATCCAGTCGAGGGGATTTTTGGGTTGCATGATGCGGGCTCTGGGGTGGGAAAGCCTGCATATGGGGCGAGTTCCCGGGAAATCCAGTGCGGAAATCCAGTGCAGTGGCGCTGACGTGTTATGCGCCGCCGTGCGATCAAGGCAAGCGAACGCCGCGGCATGGCCGCGACGTTCCGTTCATTGGCAGGGCGGGTCAGGCTGCGGCGCGGTACTCTTGTTCCGCTTCGAGGTTGATCACGGAGGTGGCGAGCTCGGTCAGCGTGCGATCGGTCGCCTCTTCCTCGTCCAGCGTCTCCTGGAGCAGCCTTGCGGCGTCCTGCATGCCGAGCTCCTCGGCCCAGGTGCGCAGCGTGCCGTAGCGGGAGATCTCGTAATGCTCGACCGACTGCGCCGCCGCGAGCAGTCCGGCATCGAGCGCCGGCGCGCCCTTGAACTCCTTCATGATCTCGGCGCCTTCATCGGCAATGCCGTTGATGGCCTCGCACGGCTTGCCGCGTGCAGGCTTGCCCAGCATCTTGAAGATCTGGTCGAGCCGTTTGACCTGGCCCTGGGTCTCACGCAAATGCTTGTTGAAGGCGGCCGTAAGCTCCTTGGAATTCGCGGCCTTGGCCATCTTGGGCAGGGTCTTGATGATCTTGTTCTCGGCGAAATAGATGTCCTTCAGCGTCTCCAGAAACAGGTCGCTGAGCATCTTCGGCGCCTGACGCGGCCGGCGCGCCGCGGTCTTCTTTGTCGTGCGTTTCTTCGCTCGTTTAGCCATACGTCCTCCTCATGAGGTAACACGGGAAGGCCTCGCCCTCCTCAATCCTCAGGCGATCAAAGCCGCTCCATGAACGAAAGTTCCAAACTGCAACCGGCGAAGGCTCAGGTCGGGCGCTTGTAGGGATCTTCCTGGCGCTGCCGTGCCTCGGTGTTGCGATCGAGCTGCGCCCGCTCGCTGCGGCGCAAGTTGCCCGCCTTCATCACGCCGTAAACGAGCGCCCCGCCGAGCACGAACGCGCCGATGAACCAGAGCCAAAGCATCTGGGCCGAGGCGTGGCCCAGGAGCATGCTAATGCCGCTGTCGCTCATGATTGGTCTCCACGATTGTCCATTGCTATCACGCTGAGCTAAGTCGGCGGTCGAAACCTCGTTCCATGCGGCCGCGGCGTCAGACCAGGTCGGTCAGCGGTTGCCGCACCGCTTGCGCTTTCGGCTCGCCGCCCCGGGCGGTGAAGTCTCCGGCTTCGGTGGAAGTCCGCAGCCATTTCGTCACGTCGCTGATTGCTTCCCGCGGCGAGTGGCCGAACTTGCGCAAGCCGCGAAAATATTCGAGCTGAAGGTGGGCCGATGTGCCGCGCTTGGGGATCGACTTCAGATGCTGGATGTCGTCTTCGATGCCGAGATGATCGACGTGGGGTGCCACCATGGCGATCACTGCATCGAGCCAGCTTCTGAATGAGACCGGCTCGAACGAGACCAGGTCGATATAGGTGCCGTCGGTTCCGTAGCGCTGGGCGCGCCAGCGATTCTCCTCGACCAGCGCGCGGTGCACGGCCGAATAGGTGGCGTTCAGCTCGGGATGGTGGACGGCGTGGCGGACCAGCGCGCGGAACAGCGCCGCGATCGCCACCGAATCCGCAATCGCCGTGCAGCAATCGGTGATGCGCAGCTCGAGCGTCGGATGCTGCAACGAGGGCCGCAACGCCCACCAGACATAGGTGGCGTTGGGGATGATGCCGGCATCGACCAAGGTCTTCACGTAGGTCTCGTATTCGGACAGGTTCCGAAACATCTCGGGAAAGCCGGTCCGGGGCAGGGCATCGTTGGCGGCATTGCGGTAGCCCAGCAATCCCGTCGGGTAGCCGCACCAGAACGGCGAGGAGGTCGAGAGCGCCAGCAGCAGCGGCAGGAACGGCACCAGGCGGTGCATGATCTCGACGCGCAAATCGGGCTCGGGCACCTCGACATGGACGTGCAGTCCGCTGATCGGGTTGCCGAGGCCGACCATTCCGAGCTCGCTGATGACCTTGCTGTAGCGGCGCTTGCGCGTCATGCGCTGCTGCTGCGGCTGCGCCAGCGGGTGTGTGCCGGCCGCGATGATGCCGACGCCGTGGTCCTTGCCGACCTCGGTGAGCACCGCGCGATAACGCGCGAGCTCGGCCAGCGCATCGACCGAAGACGTCAGCGGCGGGGTCGCCACCTCGATCTGGGATTGCAGGATCTCGGTGGTCAGCCGCTCGCCAAGGCGCTTCTGCGCCGCGGCCATGTAGGCCTTGGGCAGCTCGGATCGCGGCGCCGCGGACTGGCGGTTGACCAAGAAGTATTCCTCCTCGATGCCGAAGCGGTAGCGGTGCATAGCCTATGCTGCGCCCTGGCGTGGCGGCGAACCGCGTCCCCGAAGGCTGACAGAATGCGCGCCGAGGCGTGGTCGGAGCTCGCCCAATAATCGGGATGAAAAAGCGTGCCGAGCGCAAAATCGCTGGCGCCCTCGACGCTGACGGCCTCGATCGAGCCGTCGTCGGCGACGGCCTCCGCGACGAGGCCCGGTGCGAGATCGGCGATCAGGAAGCTGTGCAGCGAATTCACGAGAATCGAATCCGCGCCGCAGATCTGCTGCAGGACGCCACCCTTGCGCAAGCCCACCTTCTGCCGCAGCCGATAGCGGGCATCCTCGTTGTCCGCGTCGGGCGTGCCATGGCGTTGTTCCTCAGGCAAATCGTCGGGCTCCTTCGAAAGCGTGCCGCCCAAAGCGACGTTCAGCTCCTGGAAGCCGCGGCAGATGAACAGAGCGGGGATGCCCCGCGCCAGCGCCCGCGGGATCAGGCGCAGCGCGACCTCGTCGCGGAATTCGTCGAACGGGCCGTCACGCTTCTCGTCGACTGTTTGTCCATAGCGGGACGGATGGACGTTGGTCTGTCCGCCGCCGACGAAGAGGCCGTCGAGCCCGTCCAGATAGGCATCGATGTCGGCTTCCGGCGCCGCGGGCAGAATCCGCGGCACGGCGCCGGCGACAAGGCCGATCGCATTGACGCAGACCATCGAAACCGCGGCGAGTTGTTCGCCGCGCGCGACCAGGGAATCGGAGAGAATGCCGATCTGCGGTGCGCCGCTGCGCCCCTGCCACTGCCCGCGCGAGGCGCTACGCCGCCACTGCTGAAGGCCGTACGCCACGGCATCCGCTGCGCTGCCGAATTGATGAATCGCCGCCTTGAGCTCTCTGACGTTTGTCCCCAATCGAAGCGCCCAACCGCTGCAGGCAACGGGATCGTGCGGATCAATTCTGGAACGGGGCTCGTGCAATTGCTTCGGCTGCTTCTGTTCGCGTATCGATGCACAGTGAAACGGCAATCGTCGGGAATGGTTGCTTCGCGATTGCACCGCTCGATCTCATTGCCTCCGCACCAGCCTTAACTTTTGTTATTGCTCTCGCGCGTCCTCGGCATGCTGCTCGCCGCCTATTCCGTGCAGTTCGTCATCAACGGGGTCGCGGCGGTCCGGACCGCCTGCCCTGGTAGCTGCGACAATCTGTTAACCTGTCGCTATCCCGTTCGGTCGGAGTGTCACGGGATCTGGAACGCTTTCGCTTGCACTGTCATGTTGCTTTGACGTAACTCGGTCCAATAAGCCCTCGACAGGAAATCGACATGTCGATGACAGCGGACGAGCTCGGCAAGAGACAGGCCATTATCGACGCCTGCCGGCGCATGAACGCGCTCGGCATCAACCAGGGCACATCGGGCAATATCAGCGTCCGGCATGTGGACGGCCTCCTGGTCACGCCGACCAGCGTGCCCTATGAGGCCATGCGTCTGGACCAGATCGTCTTCATGGCCATGGACGGCTCGCACGCGCCCGACCAGAAGCCGTCGAGCGAATGGCGCTTTCATCGCGATATCCTGAAGTCGCGGCCCGACGTCAACGCCGTCGTGCATGCCCATCCGACCTATTGCACCATCCTGGCGATCATGGGCATGGAAATCCCGCCCGTGCATTACATGATCGCGGCGGCGGGCGGCGACAGCATCCGCTGCGCGCCCTACGCGACGTTCGGAACGGCGGAGCTGTCCGAGCATGCGGTGCGGGCGCTGGAGGGCCGCCTCGCCTGCCTGCTCGATCATCACGGCATGATCGCGATCGGCAAGACCTTGGACAAGGCGATGTGGCTGGCGGTCGAGGTCGAGACGCTGGCGCGGCAATATCACGGCTGTCTGCAGATCGGACAACCGCCGCTGCTCCCGAGCGAGGAAATCGAGCGGGTCCGTCAGCGCATGGCCGGCTACGGCCTGTCGGAAGGGTAGGGCGGCGAAACGGTGTTAGTGCGGATCAAACATCTCGTCGATCGCAAGAAGACGAACCGCACCATGGTTCGGCTGCGCGCCCTGCTGCGCAGCAACGAGTTCTACCTGATCCCGCTGGCGCTCGTGATCGGCACGCTCGCGGGCGCGGTCGTGACGCTGATGGCCCACATCGCGCAGATCGCGCATGTCGTGATCTACGGCATTCCCATTGACGTCCACCTGTCGGCCCACGCGAGCGTCAGCCCATGGGCGGCACTGATCGCGCCTGCGCTCGGCGGGCTGGCGCTCGGAATCATGGAATGGTCGCGGCGGCGCATGAAGATATCGAACGCGGTCGATCCGATCGAGGCCAACGCGCTGCGGGGCGGCAATCTGTCGATGCGCGACAGCGGGGTGGTCGCAGGCCAGACCCTGATCTCGAACGGCTGCGGCGCCTCCGTCGGCCTCGAGGCGGGCTACACCCAGATCGGTTCGGGCATCGCCTCGCTGATCGGCAAATTCTTCAATCTCCGCCGCAACGATCTGCGCCTGATGGTCGGCTGCGGGGCCGCGGCGGCGATCGCGGCGGCGTTCGGCGCGCCAATCACCGGCGCCTTCTATGCCTGCGAGCTGATCGTCGGCGTCTATGCCGTAGGCAGTGCCGCGCCGATCCTCGCCGCCTCCCTCGCGGGCGCCTTGACCGCGCAATGGCTGGGCGGCGCGCCATACTCGCTGGAGATACCGAAGGTCAGCGCCGTCGGCGTCGAGCAATATCTGGCACTGATCGGGCTCGCCCTCATCACCAGCGGCGTCGGCATCGCCGTGATGCGCTCCTCGCCGATGTTCGAGCGGCTGTTCGCCTGGATGCCGGTCTGGCTGCGTCCTGTGATCGGCGGGCTCATCGTCGGCGGGTTCGCCATCATCACGCCGCAGGTTCTCGCGGCCGGCCATGGCGCCATGGTGCTCGATCTCTTCCACGACATGACGATCGGCCTGATCGCGCTGATCATCGCCTTGAAGGTGACGGCCTGCCTGATCTCGCTCGCCTCCGGCTTTCGCGGCGGCCTGTTCTTCGCCTCGCTGTTCGTCGGCAGCCTGATCGGAAAGTTCTTTGCCGCGGTGCTGCTGCTCATCAGCCCGAACTTCGCGATCGATCCGCTGGTGGCGATGTTGACGGGCATGGCGACGCTCGGCGTCGCCATCGTCGGCGGCCCCCTCACGATGTCGTTCCTCGTGCTCGAGATGACACGTAACGTCGACGTCACCGCCGTGGTGCTGGCCGGCTGCATCGTGACCTCGATCTGCGTGCGCTTCATGTTCGGCCATTCGTTCTCGACATGGCGCCTGCATCTGCGCGGCGAGACCATCCGCAGCGCCAACGACGTCGGCTGGCTGCGCAATCTCACGGTCGAGCGCCTGATGCGCTCGGACGTCGGCAAGGTGCCCTCGACCACGACGATCGCCGCCGCGCGCCGCGAGTTCGCGCTCGGCTCGCGGCCGGGAATCGTCATCGTCAACAATGCTGACGAATATATCGGCCTCGTCCTGCTGCCCGATTTGTTCTCCAGCGACCTCGACACCATCGCCGACGACATCCAGGTGATCGAGCTCGCCCGCCTGATCGACATCGTGCTGATCCCGGAAATGAACGTGAAGTCGGCGATGGCGGTGTTCGACGAAGCCGAGGCGGAGATGCTGGCGGTGGTCGATTCCACCGACAGCCGCAAGGTTGTCGGCTTCCTCACCGAGAGCTTCGCCCGCCGCCGCTATGTCGAGGAAATCGACAAGGCGACAAGAGGCGTGCTGGGGGCGCTGTCGTAGGCGAGGTTACCGGCCGGGTGGCGCCTCGACGAGCCAGGCCACGACCCGGCGGACCAGCGGCAAGACCACGAGCAGGGTCGGGAAGGCGACGAGCCAGGACAGTCCCCAGGCGCCCGGCCAGGTCGCCAGGAACGCCGGCGTTGCCCCCAGGCTCCGCAGCGTCGAAATGACCGATACCACCGCCGTCATGAGGATGGACAGCACGAATGGCGTCACGATCGGCGCATAGCGCGCCGGTAGTTTGCGAACCACAATCATCTGGTTTCTCTAGGAAAGGACGCGTCGATCTCGTTGAACCTGGAAAATGGCATCGATCCCGACGGCGTCGGTTGATGCGTTGGTTCACGTAAACGCTTACGGCGGCCGAAAACGGCGCGGCTGTTCATTAACCGCTCAGGTTGGCTGGTTCAAGCTGGGTCTGATCGTTCAGGATTTACAATCGTTCAAAGCGTGGCAGATCGCCGCGATCATGAAACCATTTCAGTGGTTTGCGGATTATAGATCGTTTGCTTATGTTTCTTTGGGCGAGAACAGAGGAAATTCGAACATGAGTATTGGACCCGTGATTTCCGCAGCCGGCCGCAACACGATCGTGGTCGCGCTCGCAGGCCTCGCCCTGATTGCGGCTTCCGCATCCCCGTCTGCAGCGGCTTCGGCCGGAAGCCCGGCCGTCAAGGCGGCCGTCAATGCGGCCGTTGCCGGCCAGGCTGCCTCCGACGTCACCGATTTCAGCGCACACCGGCGTCGCCATTATCATCGACGCGGGCCGAATGCCGCGGGTCTCGCCTTCATGGGCATGGCCGCAGGTCTGATCGGAGGCGCGATCGCCGAGAGCCGCCGCCGCGAATATTATGAAAACCGCTATTATTATGGCTATGGCCCGCGTTACTACGGCGGCCCTGGTTACTACGGCGGTTCCGGCTACTACTACGATCCGGGCTATCGTTACGCACCATACTGAGCGGCCGGAGCCCGGAAGCCCCGGATTGTACGAGCCGGGGAGCGTTTGAATCCCATCTACCGTAGCCCGGATGGAGCGAAGCGTAATCCGGGGCCGGCGCCCGGCGTCTCGAAATTGTCCCGGATTACGCTCGCGCTCCATCCGGGCTACGAGAGCAGGGTGTTTCGCTTCTCTGTCAACCTGCCCGCATAAAAATATTCCGATTTACCGAAATTCGGAAATGACGTATGTGTCGCCCATCCCGGCTCAATCTCGAGGGGCGATCATGAGGTCGTCATTGTCGCGAGCCGGGCTTGCGGTGGACGCGGCAGCGTCGTGTACGAGAGCTGAGGGCAGGGCGGATTGCTCTCCGTGAGCCCTAAGCTTCGTACGGACGAGCGGCGCTGTCAGGTTCGTCGCGCCGGCATTTCGATGGCAACGTGCACAACGCCGTCGAACCCTGCGGCGCCAACGGACCGCGCGTACGGTAAAACCGTGTGGTCCTGGCCGTCGTTGCTACGGTCAAGCTCTGGCGAATGCGGCATTGGCGTCAACCGGCGCGGTGCCGGTGACTTTCGCGGGAGTGAGGGAGGCCAGAGGGAACTCGGCTACCGGGAGAGCGCGGCATAAGCCGTCCGACCATCGCGCAGGGAAGGCCGTGTGTTGGGCTTCACCTGTATGCTGCTGTGCGGTTCTTCCTGCGTGTGCTTTTCGCGCAGCGGACCGCGGGTGCCGCCGGCACCCGGCCTTCCCTGCGCCCTCTTGGGTAAGAGGGTGAAGTGACCAAGCAAAGCTCGGGCGAAATGCGCCGCGAGGCCGAGTACGCACGTCTGTAGCCCCCTCGCTGTCATCGCCCGCCTTCGTAGGGAACGACAAGTGTTACTTGGAGAACGCAGCGTCGCCTCACACTCCGTCATTGCGAGCGCAGCGACTTGTCCGCCGAAGCCTTTGGCGAAGGCGGAAGCAATCCAGAATCTTTCCGCGGCGGGAATCTGGATTGCTTCGTCGCAAGGGCTCCTCGCAACGACGAGGAGGAGAGTGCGAGCGCTACACTCTCTCGTGCCCCGGACGCAGCGCAGCGTCCCCCCGGCGATGCGAAGCATCGTCCGGTTCGACGATGCGCTGCCGAGCCGGGGCCCATCTATCCGCAATTGCCGCGTTACCTAGGTCCCGGCTCTGCGCCGCAACGCTTGCGCGCTGCAGCTTGTCCGGGACACGGGAGAGCTGCATTGTCGCGCTGGAGCGCGCCAGACGTCGTTGGCGCCGGCGCCCCTTTGCCCGGCAATTCTGCCGGTGGACTCACCTCCTGCAATCCGGTTCAATGGCACCGAGCTTTCAGGCGATCGGGCAGGCCGGGTGGCGTGCCCAACTCATACGAGAGCCTCCCGCGCCACTTGCGCGAAACGGTCGGGAGTGCTTTTTGCTGAAAGTTCCCCGCGGGGCGCATCGCCCCCCGATCCAGAGAGATGAGATGAGCAAACTCGTTATCCGCGCCGGCGATTTCACCTTCGATGCCCGTTTCGAGGAGCAGGCGGCGCCCAAGACCGTCGCCGCCTTCCGCAAGGCGCTGCCGTTCGAAAGCCACATCATCCATGTGCGCTGGAGCGGCGAGGGCGTGTGGATGCCGCTCGGCGACCTCGACTTCGGCGTCGGCTACGAGAACCACACCAGTTATCCCGCCCCCGGCCAGATCATCCTCTATCCCGGCGGCATCAGCGAAACCGAGATCCTGCTGGCCTATGGCGGCGTGCACTTCGCGAGCAAGATGGGCCAACTCGCCGGCAACCATTTCATCACGCTGACCTCGGGCCTGGAGAACCTCGCAACGCTGGGCAAGAGCGTGCTGTGGAAGGGCGCGCTGCCGATCCGCTTCGAGGAAGTCTGAGTGACCGAGTCCCGCTACCCGCGCGATCTCTGCGGCTACGGCCGCAACCCACCGCATCCGCAATGGCCTGGCGACGCACGGGTCGCGGTGCAGTTCGTCGTCAATTTCGAGGAAGGTGGCGAGAACAACATCCTGCACGGCGACCGCGCCTCGGAAGCCTTCCTGTCCGACGTGCTCGGCGCACAGCCCTGGCCCGGCCAGCGCCACGCCAACATCGAATCCATGTTCGAATATGGCTCGCGCGCCGGCTTCTGGCGGCTGTGGCGGATGTTCAACGAGCGGAACTGGCCGACCACGGTGTTCGGCGTCGCCACCGCGCTCAAGCGCAATCCCGAGATTGTCGCTGCGATGAAGGAGGCGGGCTGGGATATCGCCAGCCACAGCCTGAAATGGATCGAGCACAAGGACATGACCGAGGCGCAGGAGCGCGCCGAGATCGCCGAGGCCATCCGCGTGCATACCGAGGCGACCGGCGCACGTCCGCTCGGCTGGTACACCGGGCGCTCCTCGATCAACACCAACCGTCTCTTGATGGAGGAGGGCGGCTTCCTCTATCTCTGCGACTCCTATGCCGACGATCTGCCCTATTGGGTCAAGGGCGCCAGCGGCAAGCAGCTCATCATTCCCTATACGCTCGATGCCAACGACATGCGGTTCATCAACCCGCAAGGATTTGCCGAGGGCGAGCAGTTCTATACTTATCTGAAGGACGCCTTCGACGTCCTCTATGCGGAAGGCGAAACCGCGCCGAAGATGATGTCAGTCGGCCTGCATTGCCGCCTCGCCGGCCGGCCGGGCCGCGCAGCGGGCCTGATCCGCTTCCTCGACTATATCGGCAAGCACGAGCGCGTCTGGGTGCCGACCCGGTTGCAGATCGCGCAGCACTGGCACGAGAAGCACGCCCATCTTGCCGCCGACGCATTCGAGATCGGGTGAGATGATGTCGCAGATTTCGCTCGCCGATCTCAACGCTGCAAGCACGGCCGACTTCGTCGCGGCGCTCGCCAACGTCGTCGAATATTCGCCGTGGATCGCCGAGCAGCTCGCGGCAAAGCGGCCGTTCGCCGGCATCAACGAGCTGCACGCCGCGCTGATGGCCGCGATCCAGAGTGCCGAGCCTGACGTGCAGCTGGCGCTGATCCGGGCGCATCCCGATCTCGCCAACAAGACGCAGCGCGCCGCGGGCCTCACCGCGGAATCGACCGACGAGCAGAACAGCGCTGGGCTCGACCGGCTGTCGGATGCCGAATATTCCGCGTTCGAGCGGGCCAACAACGCCTACCGCGACAAGTTCGGCTTCCCCTACATCGTTTGTGTGCGCCGTCACACCAAGGATTCCGTGCTGCGCGACTTCGAGGCGCGGCTGCTCAACATCGCCAAGACCGAGACAAGGCGTGCGATCGAGGAGATCGGCCGCATCTCGGCGCTGCGGCTTGACCAGCTGGTCGCCGCCGACGACAGGCTGAAGGTGCACGGCCGGCTCTCGACCCATGTGCTGGACAACCAGATCGGCAAGCCCGCACCTAGCATCCCGATCGTGCTCGTGGAGCTCGCGAGCCTTGGCGAGAACCGCGTCATCGCGCGCACGGTGACCAATGCCGATGGCCGCACCGACCAGCCGCTGATCGGCGGCCGTCCGCTGCCGATCGGCTGCTACGAGCTGCGCTTCAGCGTCGCCAAATATTACGCCGCGCGTAACGTGCCGCTGTCCGATCCGCCGTTCCTCGACGAGATCCCGCTGCGCTTTGCGATCAGCGAGCCGGAAAGCCATTACCACGTGCCGCTGCTGGTCACGCCCTGGAGCTACTCGACCTATCGCGGCAGCTAGAGCATGATCATGCTCAAATAACAACCTAAAGCACGACGACGATTCATCCTAGTCGCATCGCGCTTTAGACATGCTGTGCCGATGCGGCGGCCGACGCCGCGTCGGCCTCCGCGGCAGCGCCACCGCTCAATCCGTTGAAGAAGGCATTGAGCAGCACCGACACGACCGCGCAGAGCAGAATGCCGGACTCCAGCAGCGGGTGCAGATTGTGCGGCAGATTGCGGAAAAAACCGGGAGCAACGAGCGGGATCAGTCCAAAGCCGATCGAGATCGCGACAATGAAGAGATTGTAGCGGTTGTTGCGGAAATCGACCGAGGCCAGGATGCGCGCGCCGGTGGCCGCCACCATGCCGAACATCACGAGGCCGGCGCCGCCGAGCACGACCAGCGGCACCGCCTCCACCAGCGCAGCGAGCTTCGGCAAGAGCCCGAGCACGAGCAGGATGCAGCCGCCCGTCACCGTCACCCAGCGCGAGCGCACGGCCGTGACCGAGACGAGGCCGACATTCTGCGAAAACGAGGTATAGGGAAACGTGTTGAAGATGCCGCCGAGCAGCGTGCCGAGCCCGTCGGCGCGCAAGCCGCGGCTCAAGGCTTCGCGGTCGACGGCCTTGCCGGTGATCTCGCCGAGCGCCAGGAACATACCGAGCGATTCGATCATCACCACGATCATGACGATGCACATGGTGATGACAGGCACCAGGTGGAATTGCGGCATGCCGAAGCGGAAGGGAATCACGAGTGCGCCCCAGGAGGCGGCGGCGACCTTGTCGAAATGCATCACGCCCAGAATGCTCGCGAGCACCGCGCCGGCGATGATGCCGAGCAGCACGGCGACGTTGGCAAGAAACCCGCTGCCCCATTTGATCAGGCCGAGGATGAAGAGCAGCACGAACAGCGAGATGCCGAGCCCCTGCAATTGCCCATAGGCCGGATTGGGAAAGCTGCCGGAAACGCCGTCGACCACCTTCGTCAACGTCGGCAGGCCGCCTCCGGCCCAGTTGATGCCGACGCGCATCAGGGAGATGCCGATGATGAGAATGATGGTGCCGGTGACGACGGGAGGAAACAGCGGCAGCAGCCGGCTGACGAACGGCGCAACGACGATGCCGAACAGACCGGCGGCGATCACGGAGCCGTAGATGCCGAGCAGGCCGATGTCCGGTGAAGCCGCCATCGACAGCATCGGGCCGACCGACGCAAAGGTCACGCCCATCATCACGGGCAGGCGGATGCCGACGCCGGGGAAGCCGAGGCACTGGACCAGCGTCACAAGTCCGCAGGCGAACAGGTCGGCGCTGATCAGGAAGGCGACGTCCTCCGGCGGCAGCTTCAGCGCGCGGCCGATGATGAGGGGGACCGCGACCGCGCCGGCATACATCACCAGGACGTGCTGGAGCCCGAGCGCGAGCAGGCGCGGGACCGGCAGGACCTCGTCGACGGGATGGACGTCGTTGCTCATGGATGTATCCCCCGAAACGTGCGTCTAGCCAAATTTGCCATGGAGCGCCGGAAACAGCCGGTCCGGCTTGAAGGGCGGCGCGGTGAAGCGAATGCCGGTGGCATCCGCGATCGCGTTGCCGAGCGCGGCGGCGACCGGATTGTACGGGCTCTCGCTCATCGACTTCGCGCCGAGCGGGCCGATCGTGTCGGACGTCTCGGCGAAGAAGACCTCCGTGCGCGGGACGTCGGCGAAAGAGGGCAGGTGGTAGTCGCGGAATTTCGGATTGGTGACACGCCCACTCGCATCGATCACCATCTCCTCGTAGAGCGCAGCGCCGAGCGCCTGCGCCACGCCGCCTTCGACCTGACCGCGGCACTGCATGGGATTGGCGACGATGCCGGCGTCCGCGGCGTGCACGCTCCTGAGAATCCGGAGCTCGCCGGTCGCCTTGTTCACCGCGACGCGAAAGCCCTGCACGTTAAACCCGACCGATCGCGGCGTGCCGCCGGACGTGCCGCTGCCTGCGAACGGCCGGCCGCGCTCGCGGGCGAGCTTCGCCAGCTCCGCAAAAGGCATGCGGCGGACGCCGCTGACGACGGAGTCCGCATCGAGCGCGCAAGTCTCCACATCGCACAGCCAGGCCCCGGCGGCTGCCGCCTTCAGCTCGCTCGCAAGCTGCACGGCTGCCGCATGCGTCGCCTTGCCCGCAACGAAGGTGCCGGCGCTGCCATACGCGCCGGTGTCGTGGCCGCCATGGGCGGTGTCGGACTGGCGCAGACGAATCTTGTCGACGGTGGTCGCCAGCGTGGTCGCCGCGATCTGGCGATGCACGGTGCTGGTGCCGTTGCCGAACTCGGCCGTGCCGACGGTGAGGTCGAAGCCTCCGTCGCCGTTGAGCGCGATCGTCGCATCGGCGAAGTGGCCGGCCGGCGGCACGGTGTCGATCATGGTCAGCGCGATGCCGTCGCCAATCAGCCAATCCGGCGACAGCTCCGGCTGCGGGGTATCGGCCTGCATCGCGCGCTCGACGAGATCAAGGCACTGGTCGAGCCCGTAGGAGCCGTAGAGCACGTCGTGATATTCGGAGGGCGGCGGAGACAGCATGGGATCGCCGGGCCTCACGATATTGCGTCGGCGCATCTCGTAGGGACTGATTCCGAGCTGCCTCGCCAATTCGTCGATCGCCGCTTCCACCGCGATCAGCGCCTGCGGCAGGCCGTAGCCGCGAAACGCGCCTGCCGGCACGGTGTTGGTGTAGACGGCGACGCCGTCGACCCGCTTGTTCGGGCAATTGTAGACGGCGATGGACTCGGCCAGCGCGTGGAACATCACGGGGCCGGCATGATTGCCGTAGGCACCGGTGTTGGAGAGCACGTCGAGCTGGAGCGCAGTGAGCTTGCCGCCCGCATCAGCGCCGGCTTTGACTTGGATCCGCATCGGATGCCGCGTCGAGGTCGCGATGAACTGCTCCTCGCGTGTCAGCTCCAGCTTGACCGGCCGCCCAGTCTTCAGCGCGGCAAGCGCCAGGATGTCCTCGACGAACATCTCCTGCTTGCCGCCGAACCCGCCGCCGACGCGTTCGCAGAACACGCGGACCTTGTCCATGGGGAGCTGGAAGATGTCCGACAGCGCACGCCGGGTCAGGAACGGCACTTGCGTCGAGGTGCGGACGTTGAGCACGCCGGAATCATCGAGCCAGGCAAGGCCACCATGGGTCTCGAGCGCAGCGTGCTGCACACGGTGACTGTGGAAAGTGGCCTCATAGGTGGCGGCAGATGTGGCGAGGGCCGATGCGACATCGCCGAACTCGCCATGCGTCTCCGCGACCAGATTGCGCTGGGCATCGGCAACGCGGTTCGCAGTGGTGCGGTCGGGATGGATGACCGGCGCACCCGGGGCCATCGCCAGCTCGGGATCGATCAGCGCCGGCAGGACCTCGTAACTGACTTTCAGCTTGCGGCACGCCGCCTCGGCGGCGGCTTCGGTCTCGGCGACGACGGCGGCGACCTTCTGGCCGATGAACCGGACGACATCGTCGAGGACGCGGGTATCCTCGGGGTCCATCCAGTCTTTCTCATGCCGCGCCGTCGAGATCAGGACGGACGGCGCATCCTCATGCGTCAGCACAGCGTGCACGCCGGGAATGCTCAGCGCGTCAGACTTGTCAATCGCGACGATCCTGGCGTGCGCATGCGGCGAGCGCAGCAGCTTGATGTGCAGCAGACCATCGATTGCGGTGTCGAAGGTGTAGCGTGCCGTGCCGCGGACCACGTCGGGGCCTGCGGGGGCGGGCAGGCTGCGGCCGAAGGCGGCGCCGGCCTCGACGCTCGCCTCGACATTGGTCTTGCCGAGGATCGCGTCCTCGATCGACCGATAACCGGTGCAGCGGCAGATATTGCCTTTCAGCGCCGTGCCGAGATCGGTGCGCTGCGCCTGGTTCAGCGAGGCGCAGGTCAGGATCATGCCGGCGGTGCAGAATCCGCATTGAAAGCCCTGCGCATCGAGGAAGGCCTGCTGCATCGGATGCGTGCCGTGATCGCCGCCAAGGCCTTCGATCGTGGTCACGCTGCGGCCCTCGGCCCGGAACGCCGGGATCAGGCAGCTGTGCACCGGCTCGCCGTCCAGCAGCACGGTGCAGGCGCCGCAGTCGCCGGCATCGCAGCCTTTCTTCACGCCGAAATGGCCAAGCTCGCGCAGGAACGTGCGCAGGCACTGGCCGGCGCGCGGCTCCTGGGAAAATGCCTCGCCATTGACCTCCAGACTCATGCGGTTATCGCTCCCAGCAGCTCGCCGCGAATGTCCTCGGCCAGGCGCAGCGTCATGTGCTTGCGCCAGAGTGGCGCGCCATGGATGTCCGTGTGGTACAGATCATCGGTAATCTCCTGCATGAGCGCGGCGCGCAACGCGCTTGCGTCCGGGGCTTTGGGGAAGCGCAACTGGATTGGCCGCACCGTCGACGCGGTGACCGTGAGTGTCAGCGTATCGTCGGC
Organism: Bradyrhizobium sp. USDA 336; assembly: GCF_044908355.1. Taxonomy (NCBI): domain Bacteria; kingdom Pseudomonadati; phylum Pseudomonadota; class Alphaproteobacteria; order Hyphomicrobiales; family Nitrobacteraceae; genus Bradyrhizobium; species Bradyrhizobium sp. USDA 336. The sequence goes on from NZ_JBIYDC010000002.1 coordinate 182,469, forward strand.
TTCGAGACTGCCGATCAGCAGCGCCGCCGAGCGGCCGACCGGCGCCAGCGAGATCTGGCGGAAGGCCGTACGGCGCTTCAGCGCGGGAAGCGGGATGTCGATCTGCCGGAGCAGGTCGCCTGGCGTCAGGCGATTGCGCTGGTTGCCAGTGACGAATTCGGTGACCGGAAGCCTCTGTTCACCGCCGCCGGCCTTCCAGATGGTGCAGACGCCGTCGAGTGCCGACGTCAGCGAGATCATCGGTCCCGCCGGCAACGACATGCAGAGATTGCCGCCGACGGTCGCCGTCTTCCAGATCTTGAACGAGGCAAGGAAGGCCCGGCAACACTGGTTGATCAGCGGCGCTGCGAGCCAATCGGAGGGGCAGGCGAGTCCATCGAGCTCTGCGATGGTGCAAGTGGCGGCGATCGAGAGGTGGCTCTCTGTGATCGCAAGTGCCGGCCATTTCAGATCGGTGAGATCGATCAGTCGCGTCAGATGCGTTTGCGGCTCCGAGAACAGCCAGGTGCCGCCCGCGAGCCAAGCATCACCTGCCGTCCAAACGGGCAGCTGCGCGCGCGTTTGCGGATGGGCGACGGCTGTGATGGTATTCAAGTCCATGGCTGCGCCAACGCTTCCGACGGTTGAATGGTCCGAGCGAAGTGTTGCAAGACGGGAGCCAAGTGGCAACAACAAGTCGAAGCAAGGACGCAATCGTCCTCGGCCTTGCAGGTCCGCCGTCAGCGTGGGTGAGGAGAAGCAGGATCATGACTGAGGCAAGTTCGACCTGGATCAGGGATCCCCTGGCCATCCTCGCCGACGGGGCCGAGCGCGGCATTGTCGTGAAGGGCGGCCGAATCGTCGAGCTCGTGCCGGCTGGCGGTGTGCCCGCAACCGCCGATGTCGCAGTGTTCGATGCGGGCGAACACGTCGTGCTGCCGGGCCTGATCAATACCCATCACCACTTCTACCAGACGCTGACGCGGGCGCTGCCGGCCGCGATGGACCGCGAGCTGTTCCCCTGGCTCCAGGCGCTCTATCCGGTGTGGGCGAAGCTGACGCCGGAAGCGCTCGAGCTCGGCGTCACCGTGGCGATGTCCGAGCTGTTGCTCTCCGGCTGCACCACCACGACGGATCACCACTACGTCTTCCCGCCCGGACTCGAAGACGCCGTCGATATCGAGGTGGCGGTGGCGAAGCGCCTCGGCATGCGCGTGCTGCTCACGCGCGGCTCGATGAACCTGTCGCAGCGCGACGGCGGCTTGCCGCCCGACAGCGTTGTGCAGGACGAGGACACCATTCTCGCCGATAGCGCCCGCGTGGTCGCCAAGCATCACCAGCGCGGCGCGGATGCGATGGTGCAGATTGCGCTCGCGCCATGCTCGCCGTTCTCGGTGACGACGTCGCTGATGCGCGCCACGGCCGATCTCGCCGACAAGCTCGATTTGCGCCTGCACACCCATCTCGCCGAAACCGAGGACGAGAACAGCTTCTGCCAGCGGATGTATGGCTGCCGTCCGCTCGACTATCTCGAGCAATGCGGTTGGCTCAATGCGCGCACCTGGCTCGCCCACGGAATTTTCTTCAATCCGGACGAGATGAGACGGCTTGGCAAGGCCGGCACGACCGTCAGCCATTGTGCGTGCAGCAACCAGCTGCTCGCGTCGGGCTGTTGCCCGGTGTGCGACATGGAAGAGGCCGGCGTCGGGATCGGCATTGGTGTCGACGGCTCGGCCTCCAACGACGGATCCAACCTGATGCAGGAGGTGCGGGCCGCGTTCCTGCTGCAACGCGCGCGTTATGGCGTCACGAAGGTCAGCCACAAGGATGCGCTGCGCTGGGCCACCAAGGGCTCGGCGGCATGTGTGGGCCGGCCGGAACTCGGCGACATCGCCGTTGGCAAGGCCGCCGATCTTGCGCTGTTCCGGCTCGACGAGCTGCGCTTCTCGGGCCACGGCGATCCGCTCGCCGCGCTCGTGCTGTGCGGGGCGCATCGCGCCGACCGGGTGATGGTGGCTGGAAAATGGGCGGTGATCGACGGTGCGATCCCGGGTTCCGATGTGGCAGACCTCATCTGCCGCCACAGTTCCGCGGCGCGGGCCATGCAGGCTGGATAGCGGGCGAAATAGAGAAAGAGGGGGCAGCCACAAGTGCCGGGTGCTTCTGGCCACCCCCTCCGAACCTCCTCCGGGAGGAGCAGGTGATTTAGTCAATGCAAGAAGCGTGCTACTTGCCCGGCAGCTTGTCGTCGATGCCTTTCACGTAGAAATTCATGCCGAGGATCTGGCCGTCATCCAGGTGACCGCCGCCCTTGCATTCGACCGGCTTGCCGTCCTGCCCAACGATCGGGCATTTGAACGGATGCAGCTTGCCCGCGGTGATCGCGGCCTGGGCATCCTCAGCCATTTTTTTCACATCGTCGGGCATGTTGGTGTAGGGCGCCATGGTGAACATTTGGCTGTCGAGGCCACCCCAGGTGTCCTCGGACTTCCAGGTGCCGGCGAGCTCGGCCTTGACGCGCTGAATGTAGTAGGGGCCCCAGTTGTTGATGATCGAGGTCAGCTGGGCCTTTGGCCCGAACTGGATCATTTCGGAATCCTGGCCGAAGGCCAGTTTGCCGCGTTCGCTGGCGATTTGCATGGCGGCCGGCGAATCCGTGTGCTGCATGATGACGTCGGCACCCTGGTCGATCAGCGCCTTGGCGGCGTCGGCCTCCTTGCCTGGGTCGAACCAGGTGTTGGCCCAGATAATCTTGACCTTGATGTTCGGGTTGATGGTCTGCGCCGCCAGTATCGTCGCGTTGATGCCGGAGACGACCTCCGGAATCGGGAACGAGCCGATATAGCCGAGCACGCCCGACTTCGACATCTTCGCCGCAATCAGGCCTTGAATGTAGCGGCCCTGATACCATTTCGCCGAATAGGTCGACATGTTCGGGTTGCGCTTGTAGCCGGTGGCGTGCTCGAAATGCACGTTCGGATATTTCTTGGCGACCTTCAGCGTCGGATCCATGTAGCCGAACGATGTGGTGAAGATCAGTTTGTTGCCGGCGCGGACGAGCTGCTCGATCGCTCGCTCGGAGTCCGGGCCTTCGGGCACGTTCTCGAGATAAGTGGTCTCGATCTTGTCGCCCAATTCTTTCACCAGCGCCTGGCGACCGAGGTCGTGCTGATAGGTCCAGCCGAGGTCTCCGATCGGACCGAGATAAACGAAACCGACTTTCAGCTTGTCGGCGGCGGAGGCCGCACTGACGCTCGCAGCGAGCAAGAGCCCGGCAGCCAGTGCAAGAAGTGATTTCCTCATCATCGATCTCCAAACTTCGGGGGAAGCCACGATCCGCAGCATGCGCGCCCCATCGTGCACACTGCCGAAACGAAATTCAACGGTCGGGCACGAACACCGTGCCGAGCGCGGCCGGTGCGGTTGAGCCGCCCGTGCGCGCGCGGGAGAGCAGGACCAGCACGATGACCGTCGCGAGATAAGGCAGTGCCGACATGAATTGCGAGGGAATGCCGACGCCCCATCCTTGCGCATGCAGTTGCAGGATCGTCACCGCGCCGAACAGATAGGCGCCGATGACGAGCCGGCCCGGCCGCCAGGACGAGAACACCACCAGCGCCAGTGCGATCCAACCGCGGCCTGCGGTCATGCCCGGAATGAAGAACGGCGTATAAGCGAGCGGCAGATAGGCGCCCGCAAGACCCGCGCAGGCGCCGCCGAACATCACGGCGAGGGTGCGGATGCGCAGGACGGGATAGCCGAGCGCATGCGCGGAAACGTGATTGTCGCCGCAGGCGCGGAGGATCAAGCCTGCCCGGGTGCGGTACAGGAACCACCACACCGCGACGATCAGCGCGATCGAGAAATAGACGAAGCCATTCTCGCCGAACAGCACGCGGCCGATCAGCGGAATATCCGTCAGGACGGGAATAGAGAGGTGCACGGCCGGCGTGATGCGCTCGCCGACGAAGCCGGCGCCGATCAGACCCGAGAGGCCAACACCCAAGATGGTCAGCGCGAGGCCGGTTGCGACCTGGTTGACGGCGAGCCCGAGTGCCATCAGCGCGAAGACGAGCGACATCAGCGTGCCCGCGACGATGCCGAACAGCGCGCCGATCAAGATCGATCCGGTCAGCCACGCGCCGGCAAAGCCACAGGCCGCGCCGACGATCATCATGCCCTCGACGCCGAGATTGAGCACGCCGGAACGCTCGGCCACGAGCTCGCCGGTCGCCGCAATCAACAGCGGCGTCGATGCGGCAAGCACCGCCAGGATGATGGCCTCAACCAGCTCCACGGGCCACCACCTTTCGGTTCGGGAACACCAGCTTGAAGCGGTAGAGAATGAGGGAGTCGCAGGCGAGCACGTAAAACAGCAGAATGCCCTGAAAGACCTTGGTGACGTCCAGCGGAATCTTCATCGCGATCTGCGCCTGCTCGCCGCCGATAAAGGTCAACGCGAGGAAGAGGCCTGCAATTAATATTCCAAGCGGGTTCAGCCGGCCGAGGAAAGCGACGATGATCGCGGTAAAGCCGTAGCCTGGCGAGATGCCGGGCTGGAGATGCCCGACTGGACCCGCCACCTCGATGATGCCAGCAAGCCCGGCCAGCGCCCCGGAGACGGCGAAGGTCAGGATGATGAGCTGGTTGGCGTTGAAGCCGCCGAACCGCGCGGCGCGCGGCGCAGCGCCGACCACGCGGATCTCGAAACCCTTGATGGTGCGCCCGAGCAGGATCGCGGCTGCTGCGACGACGAGCAGGGCGATGATCGAGCCGAGATGCAGCCGGCCGCCTTCGATCAGCAACGGCACGGTCGCGACCGGATCGAACTCGGCCGTGGTCGGGAAATTGAAGCCGTGCGGATCGCGCCAGGGGCCGCGCACGAGATAGTCGAGGAAGAGGTCGGCGACATAGACCAGCATCAGGCTGGTCAGGATCTCGCTGGCGCCGAATTTCACCTTGCAGATCGCCGGGATCAGCGCATAGAGCGCGCCCGCAGCGGCGGCGAGGACGAGCATAGCCGGCAGCACCCAGGCGCCGGCATCAGTACCTTGCGTCTTCACCGCGATCCAGCTTCCCGCGACTGCGCCGATCAGGAATTGCCCTTCGGCGCCGATGTTCCAGGCGTTGGCGAGATAGCACAGCGACAGGCCGATCGCGATCATCACCAGCGGCGTCGCCTTCACCGCGATCTCCTGGAGCGAATAGCCGTCGGTGAGGGGCGCAATGAAATAGGCGTGCAGGGCAAGCAGTGGATTCTTGCCGAGGATCGCGAACAGGATGACCATGGTCACGATCGTGAGGCCAATCGCGATCAGGGGGGACACCAGCGCGATCGTGCCGGAGCGCTCGGAACGCTTCTCAAGCACCAGCTGCATGCGCGATCTCCTTTGGCTGCAGGCTGCTGCCGCCCATCAGAAGGCCCAGCTTCTCGCGGCTTGCTTCGCGTGCCGAGAGCGGAGCCGACAGCTTGCCGTGGAACATCACGGCGATGCGGTCGGCAATCTCGGCGAGCTCGTCGAGATCCTGGCTGGTCACGAGGACCGCGGCGCCCGCGGTGGCGAGATCAAGCAGCGCCTGACGGATGACGGCGGCGGCGCCGGCATCGACGCCCCAGGTCGGCTGGCTCACCACCAGTACCGCGGGATTGCGCAGGATCTCGCGTCCCACGATGAACTTCTGCAGATTGCCGCCGGACAGGCTGGCGGCCTCGGGATCGCGCTTGGCCTTGCGGACGTCGAAGGTTTCGGTGGCGCGGTCGACCGTTCTCAGCGTGGCCGCCGTATCGATGAAGCCGCGATGGACCATGCCGCTGGCGGCATGGCCGGTGAGCAGCGCGTTCTCCGACAGTCTCATCCGCGGCGCGGTGCCGTGGCCGAGCCGCTCCTCGGGAACGAAAGCCGCCCCCAGCTTGCGCCGCTGGGTGATCGAAAGGTGACCGGCGGCGATGCCCTCGATCACCACCGTTCCGGGGTTCTTCGCGAGACGCTCGCCGGAGAGCGCTGCGAACAATTCGTCCTGGCCGTTACCGGCGACGCCGGCGATGCCGAGAATCTCGCCGCCCTTCAGCTCGAATGAGATGTGCTCGAGCCGCACGCCGTGCGCTTCGACGGGAGCCAGCGAGAGATCGTTGACGACGAGCCGCGGCACGGTGGTCTTGCGGCCGGATGCGCCCTTCACCTCCTTGACCTCGCCGCCGACCATCATCCGCGCAAGTGAGGCGGCGGTTTCGAGCCGCGGGTTGCAGGTATCGACCTTCCTGCCGCCGCGCAGGATCGTCGCGGTGTCGCAGAGCCGCTTCACCTCCTCCAGCTTGTGGCTGATATAGAGGATGGCGCGGCCCTCGGCCTTGAGGCGATCCAGCACGATGAAGAGCTGGTCAGCCTCCTGCGGCGTCAGCACCGCGGTGGGCTCGTCCAGGATCAGGAATTTCGGATCCTGCATCAGGGCGCGGACGATCTCGATGCGCTGACGCTCGCCGACGGAGAGTTGCCACACCTCACGCCTGGGATCGAGCGGCAGACCGTAAGTCTTCGACACCTGTTCCAGCCGGGCCGACATGTCCTTGAAGGATTCCTTGCCGTCGAGGCCGAGCGCGACGTTCTCGGCAACCGTGAGATTGTCGAACAGCGAGAAGTGCTGGAACACCATGCCGATGCCGCGGCTGCGCGCTTCGGACGGACCGGACAGCACGATCCGCTCGCCCTGCCAGCGAATCTCGCCGGCGCTGGGCTGGATCAGTCCGTAGATCGCCTTGACCAGCGTCGACTTGCCGGCGCCGTTCTCGCCCAGCAGCGCGTGGATTTCCCTCGGGCGGATCTCGATATCGATGCAATCGTTGGCGAGGAAATCGCCATAACGTTTCCTGAGGCCGATGGTCCTCAGGAGCGGGGACTCGCCGCAATGCTGGCCGTCGGGCGTCGGATCTAACATTCGCTGATGCGCTTGCATGGGTGAAGTGCCTCAATACTGGGCCAGTTTGAACCCCGGCGTAAGATGTGAAAAAGCATCATCCCTTGCTCAACGCGTCGGCAGGCTCTCGGCCCAGCGCTCGTCGTCGATTTTCGAGCGATCAAACCCCGCAAACAGCACCTCGTGGGCGGGGCGATTGCGTCTGCCGGCCGGGGGCTGTTGCTAATTTGTGACGGTCCAAGGCAAATCGGAACCCGCTGTGCAGACCTGACGCCATGTTGAGCAATGGACGCGTCGGTCGTCCATCGCGCGGAGCGCAGCGGCCGCAATGGCTGCCTCAATGCGGCACTCCACGGTGTCGTCCCCTTTGGGATGTGCTGCTACTCCGTCCAAACGCCGACATGCAGCGCTTCGGCTTCGTCTTCGAGCAGCGGCCCGACGACCTCCGTCGGCCGCTGGCCGCTGGCAAAAACCTCGCGGCATGGCAGGTTGAGCGTCGGATTTTCCGGATGGTTGCCGGTGATGCCGCGCAGGCGATGCTCGCTGAGGCCATAGACGACACGGCCGATACCGGCCCAGTAGATCGCGCCGGCACACATCGCGCAGGGTTCGGCTGAGGAATAGAGCGTGGCCTTCGCCAGCACCTCGCGATCGAGCGTACGGCAGGCCTGGGTGGCTGCGAGCCGCTCGGCATGCGCGGTGCCGTCGCGATCCGGCATGTAGCCGTTCTCAGTCTCGATCAGCACCTTGCCGTCCGCATCGACGACAATGCAGCCGAAGGGGTGGTTGCCATGGGTGAGGGAACGGCCGGCGACCGCGAAAGACAGGCGCAGAAAGTGCTCGTCCCGCCCTGATGCATCGCCCATCGATCCTCCGTTCAGTGCCCCGCCATGTGGCGGCCGACCACCGTGAGATCGGCTTCGCTGGTCCGCGCTTCATACACGAATTCGCCGTGGAACATCACCACGAGCCTATCCGACAGTTCGAGCAGCTCGTCGAGGTCCTCGCTGACGAGCAGGACGGCGGCGCCGCGGTTGCGCGCGGCCATGATCTCGGCATGGATCTGCGCCACCGCCGCGAAATCGAGGCCGAAGCACGGATTGGCGGCGATCAGCACCTCGACGTCGCCGCCGAGCTCGCGGGCCAGTACAGCCCGCTGCACGTTGCCGCCCGACAGCGCCGAGATCGGCGTATCGGGCGTGCGGGTCTTGATCTTGTACTGGCCGATCTTCTTCCTGGCGTCGCTCCGGAAGGCGCTACGATTGAGCCACCAGCCGCCACTTGCAAAGGGTGCGCGGTCGAATTCTCGAAAGGCGATGTTGTCGGCGACGCTCATGCCGCCGACGCAGGCGTTCTTCAGCGGCTCCTCGGGCAGCAGCGACATCCTGTGCCGCCGCATCTCCTCGCGGCTTGCGTGATAGAGATCGCCGGCGACGCGCACCTCCCCGCTCTCGGCCTCGCGCTGGCCGGCCAGCACCTCGACGAGCTGGCGCTGGCCATTCCCGGAAACGCCGGCGATGCCGACGATCTCGCCGGCGCGAACGGTGAGCGAGACATCGTGCACGGCAACGGCGCCCGCATCGTCCAGGGCGCGGAGCTTTTGCAGCTCCAGCCTGGCCTGACCGGCTTCGCCGGTGCGCGGCGGCTGCACCGTCAACTCCTCGGCACCGATCATGGTGCGGGCCATCGCGTCCGGCGTCAGCTCGGAAACCTTGCCGGCACCGGCGAGCTTGCCGCGGCGCAGGATGGTGACGTCATCGGCAAACGCCATGACCTCGCGGAACTTGTGCGTGATCATCAGGATGGTCAGCTCGCCCTTCACAACCATGTCGCGGAGCATGCCGAGCACCTCGTCGGCTTCCGCCGGGGTCAGCACCGAGGTCGGCTCGTCCAGGATCAGGAAGCGCCGCTTCAGATAGAGCTGCTTGAGGATCTCGCACTTCTGCCGTTCGCCGGCAGAGATGTCGGAGACCTTTGCGGAGAGCGGTACCTTGAAGGGCATGCTGCCCAAGAACGCCTCCAGCTCCTTCATCTCGTTCGGCCAGTTCACCACGGCCGGCACGTCATCGCGCGCCAGCACGAGGTTTTCGGCAACCGTCATCGCCGGCACCAGCGTAAAATGCTGGTAGACCATGCCGAGGCCGAGCGCGTGGGCATCCTTCGGGTTGGCGATCGCCTGCTCGCGGCCGCCGACGATGATGTCGCCTTCGGTCGCGTGGTAGTAGCCCATGATGCATTTGACGAGGGTGGATTTGCCGGCGCCATTCTCGCCGAGCAGGGCGTGGAACGAGCCCGGCCGCACCTTCAGCTCGACATTGTCCAGCGCCAGGAAGTCGCCGAAGCGCATGGTCATGGCGACGGCGTCGACGCCGAAGGCGCCCGAGGGCGGTGGCGTTTCGCCGATGATCACGAAATCGCTCCGATGAAGGCATCCGAGGTCGAGACCGCGCCGAATACGCCGCCCTGCATCTTGATCATCTTCAGCGCATGGTCGTGGTTGCTCTTGTCGGTCGCGCCGCAGCAATCGTGCAGCAGGACGCATTCGAAGCCGCGGTCGTTGGCCTCGCGCATCGTGGTGTGGACGCAGACGTCGGTCGTGATCCCGGTCAGCACGATGTTCTCGATGCCGCGCACGCGCAGGATCAGCTCCAGATCGGTGGCGCAGAACGAGCCCTTGCCGGGCTTGTCGATGATCGGCTCGCCCGGCAGCGGCGCCAGCTCCTCGATGATATCCCAGCCGGGCTCGCCGCGCACCAGGATGCGTCCGCACGGGCCGGGATCGCCGATGCCGGCGCCGATCTGGCGCGAGCGCCAGCGCTTGTTGGCGGGCAGGTCGGAGAGATCCGGGCGGTGGCCTTCGCGGGTATGGATGATATGGAAGCCTTGGCTTCGCATCGCTGCGAGCAGCCGCTTGATCGGCTCGATCGGTGCCCGTGTCAGCGAGAGGTCGTAGCCCATCTTGTCGACATAGCCGCCGACCCCGCAGAAATCGGTCTGCATGTCGATGATAATCAGCGCGGTGTTCTCGGGGCGGAGATCACCATTGTAGGGCCAGGCATAGGGCTCGGACTTGATGTAGCGCTCGGGCATGGACGACCTCGTGCGTGTTACCGTGTGATCGAGAGTTCGGCGGGCGCGCCGGTCAGCGTCCGCTTCGGCGAGCAGGTGATGATCATGATCGCCAGCGTCAGGATGTAGGGCGCGGCGTTGAAGAGGTGATAGCCGGAGGTGACGCCGACCGATTGCAGCGCCGGACCCAGCGCCGCTGCGCCGCCGAAGGCGAGCGAGGCCCACAGGCAGAGCAGGGGATCCCAGCGCGCGAAGATCACGAGGGCCACGGCGGTGATGCCCTGGCCCGAGGAAAGGCCCTCGTTCCAGCTTCCGGGGTAGAACAGGGACAGAAACGAGCCGCCGATGCCCGCGAGGAAACCACCGGCCATGGTGGCGCGCAGGCGGATCAGCAGCACGGAATGGCCCATCGCGCGTGCGGCATCCGCGCTCTCGCCGGCGGTGCGGATGAGCAAGCCCCAGCGGGTGGTGCGGAAGGCCCAATAGAGGATCGGCGCCAGCGCCACGCCGATCAGGAACAGCACGTTGATGCGCAGCGCTGCCTGGACTTGCGGGATGTCGCTCCACCAGCCGAAGTCGATGGCGGGCAACCGCGGCGCTGTCGGCTCGATCAGCGGCTTGCCGAGATAGAACGCAAGGCCAGTGCCGAACAGCATCAAGGCAATGCCGACGGCAACGTCATTCACGCGCGGCAGCGAGCAGATGCCGGCATGCAGCGCACCCAGCAGCGCGCCGGTGATGCCGGCGGCAAGCACGCCGAGCCACGGAGAGCCGGTGAGATAGGAGATGCCATAGGCGCTCATCGCGCCCATCACCAGCGTGCCTTCGAGCCCGAGATTGATGCGGCCCGCACGCTCGGTGATGCATTCGCCCAGGCTCACGAACAGGAATGGGGTGGAGACGCGAATGGCGCCGCCGAGGACGGCGAGCGGGACGGTCCAGAGGCCGATCGATCCGTCTGCCATCTCAGGATTTTCCCTTCAGGAATCCGATGCGGCCGTAGAGCGCATCGCTGGCGAGCACGAAGACGAAGATGATGCCCTGCAGCACCAGCACGGACGCATCGGGCAGCCCCAAGCGGCGTTGCAGCAGGCCGCCGCTGGCGCTGATGCCACCGAGCAGGATCGCGACGGGGATGATGGCGAGCGGATTTTGCCGCGCCAGAAAGGCGACGAGAATGCCGGTGAAGCCGTAGCCAGCGGCGAGGTTGGCGTTGGTGCGTCCCTGCACGGCGGCGACCTCGACCATGCCGGCGAGGCCAGCCGCGCCGCCGGCAAGGAAGCAGACGGTCAGGATCAGCTTGTCGACGCCGAGACCGACGATCTTCGCAGCACGGATGTTGCCGCCCGCCACGCGCGCGGCGAAGCCGAACACAGTGTGATAGATCAGGATGTAGGAGGCGATCGCAGCGATCAGGCCGAACACGAGGCCCCAATGCACGTCGGTGCCAGGAATGGAGCCGATCATGTTGGCGGCGCCGATCTCGCGGGTGGACGGCTTGTTGAGGCTGGCGGGATCGCGCATCAGCCCCTCGACGAGATGGTTGAGGATCGCGAGCGCGATGTAGACGAGCAGCAGGCTCGAGATGGTCTCGTTGACGCCGCGATATTGCCGCAAGCCGCCGGAGAGCATGATCCACAGCCCGCCGCCGATCACGCCGGCGCAGACCATGGCGACCTGGACGATGAGCGGCGGCATGCCCTGAAGCGCGAGTGCGGCGCTGGTTGCCGACAACGCGCCGATCAGCAGCGCGCCTTCGCCGCCGATGATGACCATGCCGAGCTGCGCCGGCAGCGCAGTACAGAGTGCGGTGAGGATCAGGGGCGCTGCGCGCGTCAGCGTGTTCTGCCAGGAGAACCAGGTGCCGAACGCGCCGTAATACATGTAGAAATAGAGATCGAGCGGATTCTTGCCGAACATCGCGACGAAGATGCCGAACACCGCGAGCGCGCCGACCAGCGCCGCGCCCGGGATCAGGACATATTCGATCGTGCCGCCGTGACGCTGGAGGAAACCGGGATCGGCGGCCGGGGCGACTGTCCCGACCGCGTCTGTGGAATCCGCCGCTTCCGTCGTCACGAAGTGGCTCCGAGAACGCCCTCGACGAGGTAGTCCATCTTCTCCAGTTCAGGATCCTTCTGGCCGCGGTTGGTGCCGGCGGGGATCACCGTCTTGCCCTTGTTGTCGACCAGCCCACCCTTGAAGATGGCGAAGCCTTCTGCCGACAGGAATTTTGCCTTGGCCTCGTCGGCCGCTTTGCGCGCTTCGGCCGAGACCGCTTCGCCATAGGGCGAGGTCTTGACGATCTCTTCCTTCAGGCCGCCGCGGTAGAAATTCGGGATGCCTTCGCCGGAGGCGATCATCTTGACGAACTTCGGATAGAGCGCTTCCCAGTTCCACTCCGCGCCGGTGAGATAGGCCTTGGGTGCCAGCGCCGACTGGTTGGTGTGATAGCCGCAGACGAAGGCGCCGCGCCGCGCCGCGTTCTCGACCATGGTCTTGGGCCCATCGACGTGGCAGGTGAGCACGTCCACGCCCTGATCGATCAGGCTGTTGGTGGCTTCGGCCTCCTTGACCGGCATCGACCAGTCGCCGGTGAAGATCACCTGCGTGGTGGCCTTTGGATTGACGGACTTGGCGCCAAGCGTGAAGGCGTTGATGTTGCGCAGCACTTGAGGGATCGGCTTGGCCGCGACAAAGCCGAGCTTGCTGCTCTTCGATGTCAGGGCGGCGACGATGCCGGAGATGTACTGAGCCTCGTCGATATAGCCGAAATAGCTGCCGGCGTTCTTGGGGTCCTTCTCGCTCCAGAGGCCGCCGCAATGCTCGAAGCGGAGCTTCGGGTACTTGTTGGCCATCTTGATCATGTGCGGATTGTAGTACCCGAACGAGGTCGGGAAGAGCAGGGTGGCGCCATCGAGATTGATCATGGACTCGATCGTCTTCTCGACCGCGTCGGTCTCCGGTACCTTCTCCTCCTCGACCACCTTGAGGCCGGGAATCTTCTTCAGCGCCGCCGCGCCCTGCGCGTGTGCCTGGTTGTAGCCGTAGTCGTCGCGCGAGCCGACATAGATGAAGCCGATGGTGGTCTCGGCTGCGAAGGCCGGGCGGAGGCCCGCTGCCGCGCCGAGGGTGAGGGCCGCGCCGCCCTGCAACACATGACGTCGTGAAATCCTGCCAGAATTCATTGCTCGCTCCCCTTGGCGGATGCCCCGCCTTGATCTCACGGCTGCGCCGGCTTGGCGGAGCCGGGATCAGATGTCGCAAGCTTCGTGCCAGAGACTATGAAGCGTGCAATTCGTTATAAGTACTTGAAATAAGTATGGGATAATGTGTGCTCTGAACGTGGCGAGGAAAATGGCAGACTAATTTCTAGGCAATATCAAAGCATTGTATGCAGCGGAGTTGAGCAGCCAGAACCTGCTCGTGCATGTGCATGATCCGCGTCGGACGGTCGGCCGGCAAGGCGCATTCATGCTAACCACGCGCTGACTGGGACGGCGCCGGAGGATGTCCGCTGGCACCGAACCTGTATCGATTGTCGTCAGGACCGCCGTGTCCTCAGAAGATGGAAAGCTCGCCGAGATGGGCGCTGGTACCGTTCACGATGCATCGCTCGGCAATGAGATCGTTCGCCGGATCAACGAGCTCGGCGCGATCTCGGAAGACCCCGTGAAGCTCACCCGCATCTTCCTCAGCAAGGAGCTGCGCAAGGCCGCGGACCTCATCATGGGGTGGATGCGCGAGGCCGGCATGAGCGCCCATCTCGATGCCATCGGCAATGTCTGCGGACGGTACGAAGGCGACCGGCCGGGCATGCCCTGCCTGATGCTCGGCTCGCATTACGACACCGTGCGCGATGCCGGCAAATGGGATGGACCGCTGGGTGTGATCACGGCGATCTCTTGCGTCGCCGATCTCAACCGCCGCGGCAAGCGCCTGCCATTTGCGATCGAGGTGATCGGCTTTGCCGACGAGGAGGGGGTGCGGTTCGCTTCGACCTTGCTCGGCAGCCGTGCGGTGGCCGGCACCTTCGATGAGAGCGTGCTGAATACGCGCGACCGCGACGGCGTGTCGATGCGCGAGGCGCTCGTGCAGTTCGGCCTCGATCCCGACCATATCGGTGCGGCCGCCCGCGCGCGGCGCGAGCTGCTTGCTTATCTCGAATTGCACATCGAGCAGGGGCCGGTGCTGGAAGCGCAGAACCTGCCCGTGGGCGTCGTCACCGCCATTGCCGGGGCCACGCGCCTTGCAGCCCGGCTCTCGGGTATGGCCGGTCACGCCGGCACCGTGCCGATGGCGCTGCGCCGTGACGCGCTCGCCGGTGCGGCCGAATGCATCAATGTGATCGAGCAATTTTGCCGCACCGACGAGGGCGGCCTCGTCGGCACCGTCGGCTACATCCAGGCGAGGCCCGGCGCGACCAACGTCATTCCGGGTGAGGTATCCTTCACCATCGACATGCGCGCGCCGACCGACATGCATCGCAAGCGCGCGGTGGCCGATGTCGTCGGCCAGATCGAGGCGATCGCCAAGCGGCGACAGCTGGCGCTTCAGCTCGACGTTACCCACGAGAACCGCACCGCGCCCTGCGCGCCCTGGCTCAAGCAGCAGATCGCGCAGGCGATCGAAGCCGAAGGCTTCTCCGTGTTCGAGCTGCCGAGCGGGGCAGGGCACGACGGCATGGCGATGATCGACATTGCCGATGTCGGCATGATCTTCGTCCGCTGCCGCGGCGGCATCAGCCATCACCCGGACGAGCATGTCGCGCTCGCCGATGCCGATGCCGGCGCGCGTGTGCTGCTGCGGGTGATCGAGAATTTCGGGCCGCGTAAGGCCTAGGCGAGCGTCACGGACCCGCAAGTCACCGGGTAGAGATACGAATCAGTCATGTTTAAGATGGTGGCCATCATCACGAGGGTCACGAGACAATCAGCCGATTGACGGACATGAACAGCGACATCTCTTTTCCATCACATCGTGAAAACCGATTCTATCAGGGGATGGCTGCGACCTTCGTCGCCAACGCCCTTCAGGCGGTCAATTTCCTCGGTGATCGATTCCTGAGACAATCGCATCATTCGTTGTCGGCGATCGAGGACCTCTATCGGCACTCGATGGACAGCGCCTTTTCGGTGACCGAGGCCTTCCTCGTCACCGGCGCACCGCACGCCTCCGCCTATTACCCCCGCGACTTCGCCTGGTTCTATCCCGACGTTCTCGATCCTGAAACCATCATGGATGCGCAGGACGCGGTGCGGCGGGTGCGCCTGCTCGAAAAGAGCGTGCGCCTGCTGCTGGAGGCCGTTCGCGCCGACGTGGTCACCACGACCATCGTACCGGCCGGGCGCGGCCGGTATCTCGGCGTGAACTATTTTTCGCGACCCTCGGATACGCTGCTCGGCATTCTCGCCGGTCTGCAGCAGATGATCTCTGCCGGGGAGAGGGCGTCGTCCTACCTTGCGATGTCGCAATGCGCGCACGCAGGCCGCTTGTTGCTGGCCGAATATGGCGGAGACCTGAAGCGCGCGATCCTGAAGCTTGCGAGCGAGCTGGAGTCCTTCGACGCTGACGGCACCAGATATTTGCTGTGCGACGCCAGCGGCCGGCGTTCCGCGGCGACGGATACCCGCGCCGAGCGCCGGCGTTTCGTCACCAATGCCTGCGTCTACACGACCTTTGTGTGGGGCGTGCAGCTCGGGATCGTCGGCGAGAACGAGCTGAAGCGGCTGCTCGGGCGCGACCTCGCGCAGTACAAGAGGGATCTGCTCCGCCTCTTCGGCAAGAACGGCTACATCAGGCATTCCCTGGACGGCCCGGCGAGCTCACCGGCATCGTCGGTCGCATTGGATTTCGTCAGCGTGCACCGCGGCTTCTGGGATATGAGCGAGGCGAGCGAGCGCGCGCTGTTCGCGGCCACGACGGATCTGATCATCGCCGAGCCACGGTTTCGCATTCCGAGCACGTTCCACTTCCTGGTCTCGGCGGACAACCCGCGGACCAAGATGATCCACAAGATTGCAGCTCCCGCCTATCAGGGGCGTTCCTCCTGGCCGACGTTCAACGTCGAATTTGCCGACCGCATGCTGGATTACGATGAGTTCTCGGGTGGCGATACCTATCGGGCCTGCGCGCAAGGAATCCTGAAGGACATTCGCGCCGCGACCGAACTCCATGGCGGCTATCAGGAGCTGATCTCGGAGCAGGGTCTGAAGTATCGCACCTGGGCCTATAAGGGTGCCGTGGCCCACTCGTGGTTTCCGCGCTTTCTGTCGGTCTGGAGGAGGGCCTACGGCACGCCACTCCTCCGGTGGAACGATTGATCCGCGACCACTATTCAGCGGTCACGTCCACTACCTCGCCGCCCTCCAGCACCTTGGCCGCCTTGGCGCGGTCGAGATCGCCTTCCCAGGCCGCGACCACGACGGTTGCGACGCAATTGCCGACGAGGTTGCCGAGCGCGCAGGCCAGATTGTCGCGGTTTCACCCGAGAAACCGGGTTATTCCGCCGCCTTCGCCGTCTTGCCGAACATCCGCGTCGGGGCCGGGAAGCCGCACGAGGTGCCGTCGGTGACCTTGACCTGATTTTCCCACGGCAGTCGGAAGGTGCCGGCGACCATGTCCTGCATGAAGGTGTAGGGGCAGTCCATCGCGCCGCCCTTCACCGCGACATAACCGCGGTGCCAGAGCTGGTAGATGTTGTTTTCGACGCCCCAGTTGATGCGGGCTTCGCGCACGAGATCCGGCCGGACCTCTGCGGTGATGATCTCGTCGGCACGGCCGGTCGTACCATGCGCCAGCACGGTGCCGTCGAAATTGACGATCATGCCTTCGCCCATGGAATCGAACGAGCCGTCCGAGCCACACATGCAGACATTTGCGGTGATCATCAGATTCTGAAACGAATTGGCCTGGTTGGTGAAGCGCCAGGCTTCGCGGATCGGCGCGGTGTAGCCGGCGGTGCGGATCATGATCTCCGCGCCTTTGTAGGCGCATTCCCGTGCCATCTCCGGGAACATGCCGTCATGGCAGATGATCAGCGCGATCTTCGCGCCCTTCGGACCCTCGATCACGGGAATGCCGATGTCGCCAGGCTCCCACGGCTCGACCGGAATCCAGGGATGAAGTTTGCGATAGTAGAGCTTGATCTCGCCGTGATCGTCGATGATCAGACCCGAGTTGTAGGGATTGCCATGCGGGTTAAACTCCATGATGGAGAAGCAGCCCCAGATCTCGTTGTCGACACAGGCCTGCTTGAAGGCCGCAACCTCCGGTCCGTCCAGCCGACACATGATCTCCGGATTGGTGTCCATCGACAGGCCGTGCAGCGAGTATTCGGGGAAGACCACCAGATCCATAGTGGAGAGATTGCGGCGGGCCTTGCCGACCATCCAGACGATGCGCTCGGTCTGCCTGGCGAGATCGGCCGCGCTCACCACGCTAGGCAGCTGCAGCTGCACAAGTCCGATAACCACACCGTTGGGGGATTTGTTCAGCCCGCCAAGCCCGTTCATGATCGGCTCCCTTGCCTGTCTGGCGCAGCGTCGTTGCGCGCCGGATCGTGTCGCAAGAAGCAAATCCGATTTCGATGAAGAGCTAAAGATTATTTTTCAGGCGATGGCGCAGTTACGCGGCAGCAGGCCATCTCGTCACGCCACGAGATCCAGCAGCCGGCATGAGCCGCGTACCAGCACCTTGCGTCCTGTGGATGTGATCGCAGGTACGCCGTCATTCACGTCAACGAGGCCGAGCTTGGCGAGGCTTTCGACGAGATAAGCCTTCGCGAGGCGACCGTTCGACACCGGGTTGCGAAGCGCCTTTAGCGCTTCCCACTGGTCGGTTGACAGATCAAAGTCGAAATCGTTGCTCATGTCGCCTCAGCCGATCGTCCGGTTCGCGTGCCCCTGTTAGCGGCGCCGCATGAAGACCATGCGACGACAATGAGTCGGGAATTCGGTCAGCTGTTTAGAACATCTCTTCACAAATTTCGGCACTTCGTTGCGCCACAAGAGTTAACGTCGTTCGTGCAAAATACCGTCACGATCTCCGATCACTAATTGATGATCTGCAATTGATGTTGCGATGCGAGCTGCCGCAGTGCACGGCAAGCATCACTGTCCTATTTGGCGTCGCGATATGCACGGAAATGATGAGGCGGGAGGTTGAGGACTCTGTTACCTTGGCCGGCGGGGAATGGCTTCACACGGCAGGAGTGGAGTGCATGAACAGGCTGGTGGAAATTCGCAGTCAGGAATTCCTTTGCCGAGAGCGCGCGGCGCTCGATTCGAAGCGCCGGCCGTTCTGGCTGGCGCAGGCAGAAGAATGGGAGCAGCGCGCTCTCGACGAAATCGCGCGTCACTTTCGGGAGTGCAATCAGGCCGAGCTGAACGCCGCCTGACGGAGGTGGCTGTTATTGCCTATTGATAAGTCGCCACAATATCGGAAACAGCGCGTTCGAGCTGTTGCGCGGTGGCGCATTGGCGCACGACGCTGCAAAAAGTTGCGTAACGCGGCATCTCGGAATCGCCAAAGCCCCAGGCGAGCCGCCCCTCGGGATTGAGCCAGACCAACCGCTTCGAACGCTCGGAGATCCGGCGCAAAATGTCGGCGCGTGGGTCGAGATTGTTGCTGCGGGCATCGCCGAGCACGATCACCGTGGTCTGCGGCGTCAGCGCGCTCATGAACTCCTTCTCGAAATCGACCAGCGAGGAGCCGTAATCCGACGAGCCGAAACCGACCTTGGACATGATCTCGGACATCGCTTCCTCCGGCGACTTCGTCTCCAGGATCTCGCTGACTTCGATCAGGTGTGAGGAGAAGGCGAAGGAGCGGACGTCGTCGACCACCTCGTGCAGCGAGTGGATCAGCAGCAGGAAGAAGTCCGAGACTTGCGCAACAGAGCCCGAGACGTCGCACAGCGCGACGATCTTCGGCCGGTCGCGATGCTTGCGCTTCCATGCCGTGAGGAAGGGCACGCCGCCCCAGGCCGCGTTGCGGCGGAGCGTTCGGCGAACGTCGAGATGGCCGCGGCGCTGGCGCTTGCGCGGCTTGGAATAGCGCTCGCGCAGCCGGCGTGCGATCTGGCGGATGAGGGCACGCATCTCGGCGACCTGGCGACGCTCGATGCGGGCAAGCGGCGCGTTGCGCAGGATCTCGTTGCGGAGGTTCTCGGCCTCCTCGCGGGCATAAAGTGCAAGCCCTTGCGAGACCGTGTCGCGCACGGCTTCGCGCAAGGCATCGAGCGCGGCGCGCAGGCGCTCGGCCAGCGACGGATTGGTCGCGGTCAGCTGGTCGAGATCGTCGCGCAAGCGCTGGAGGCCCATTGCGTCGAGGATGCGGCTGGAGAATATGCCGCGCTGGGTGGAGTAGCGGATGTCGGACAGGGAGGCCGCGCCGGAGGCACTGGCAATCGCGGCAGCGATCGCGTTGCGATCCTGCGACAATAGCATCTGCGCCAAGGGACCCAGGCCCTGGGAAGGCTGACCTTCGCCCGCCTCGCTCGCCGAGCCGGCGGAGGGCGGCTGATCCTCGCCTTGCGCAGCATGATCTTCGCCGGCAGCCTCAGGCTGATCCTGCCGCGGCTCCGGCTGGCTGAAGAACAGATCAAAGCAGTCGCCGAGCGCGAGCTTCTCGTCCTGCGACTTGGCGAGCGTCAGCAGCAGCGCATCGCGCAGCACGGCACGATCAGAGATGCCGACCTGCGCGACGGCGCGCATCGCATCGATGCTTTCGGCCGGCGAGACGTGAACGCCAGCGCCGCGTGCCGCCCGAAAGAAGCGATGGAGATTTTCGCGCATCGGCGTCAACCGAAGACGTTGGACCGGGCCGCCTTGGCAATGAAGGTCGTCACCTGCGGCGTCGCGGCCTCGATGTCGGCTTCGTATTTCAGGAGCACGTTGAGCGTGTCCTTGACGATCTCAGTATCGAGTTCGGAAGCCTGGAGCAGCACCAGCACACGCGCCCAGTCGATGGTCTCGCTGACCGAGGGCAGCTTCTTCAGATCCAGCGAGCGGATCTCGTGGATGAAGCCGACCATCTGCCGGCGCAGCGTCTGCGAGATGCCGGGCACGCGGCTTTCGACGATGCGCTCCTCGAGCCGCTGCTCGGGAAAGCCGATATGCAGATGCAGGCAGCGTCGCTTCAGGGCATCGCCGAGGTCGCGCTCGCTGTTGGAGGTGAGGATCACCGTCGGCGGCGTGATCGCCGAGACGGTTCCGAGCTCGGGGATGGTGACCTGGAAGTCGGACAGGATTTCCAGCAGCAGCGATTCGAATTCGGCGTCCGACTTGTCGATCTCGTCGATCAGGAGCACGCAGCCGCCCGGCTGCTCAAGCGCCTGGAGCAGCGGCCGCGGCTCGACGAATTCCTTGGAGAAGAACACGTCGCCGAAATCGTGGAGCTGGTCGAGCGCGGCATGCAGCGTCTGCGCGCCGCCGAGAACCTCGCCGAGCTTGTCCTTGAGGATCTGCGTGTAGAGAAGCTGCTTGGCGTATTTCCACTCGTAGAGCGCCTTGGCCTCGTCGAGGCCCTCATAGCATTGCAGGCGGATCATCTTCATGCCGCGCCAAGCCGCAATCGCCTTGGCGAGCTCCGTCTTGCCGACGCCCGCGGGGCCCTCGACCAGGATCGGCTTCTCGATCTGCTGCGACAAATAGACGGCAGTCGCGATCTGCCGGCTCGCGATGTAGCCCTGCGCGGCGAGGCCGCTCTCCACTGCCTCGATCGAGGTCGAGGCCTTCTGATCAGCCACGAAAGGGCGCTCCCAAAGGTCTTGCTTGAGGCTTGTTCTGCCTGCGTTCCAGGCAAAGAACAAGCCACGTTTGGGAGACATCCGACCCGCGTGAACGGCGTTTTTTCCGCTAAGCGCAAATAGTTGAGCGCTTCGCTGTTGGCGCGATCAGTGCCGCAGCAACTCCGGCTTGCGGATCGTTTGCCTCAGCTCGGCGCCGCAATCGGCGCATTCATAGACGAAGTCGATCTTGGCAAGGCTCCAATGCGGCTCGACCTCGCGCACATACATCGGCAGGAACCCCATACAGGTGGGGCAATTCACTGGCGCGATTTCGACGTCCTGATGATGCTGAACGTAAGCTGGCATCTCGGCTCTCCTTCGCAGGCGACCCATCAAACCCCGCGCAAAGGCTACTCCCGGTCGCCGCGGGGCCCTCATCAACTCTTTCGAATGGAAGTGGAACGGCGGCTGTTTGTCGTTCGCTGTGACATTCTTGTTACGACTTCTATACTGTAACGGGCGGACCAAATGCCTATTTCACAGGCCGATCCGGTGTTCGGACTCATTTCAACGATAAAGGAGCACGCCCATGACGCATGCCATTCGCTTTCACAAAACCGGCGGTCCGGAAGTCCTGGTCTGGGAGGAGGTCAGCGTCGGCAAACCTGGGCCCGGCGAGGCGCGCATCCGCCACACCGCGGTCGGCCTCAATTTCGTCGACATCTATAACCGTTCCGGCCTCTATCCGGCGCAACTGCCGAGCGGGCTCGGCAGCGAGGCGGCTGGCGTCGTCGAGGAGGTTGGGCCTGGCGTCACCGATCTGAAGCCGGGCGATCGCGTCGCTTACGGCGCCTCGCCGCTCGGGGCCTATGCGGAGGCGCGGCTGATCCCCGCCGACCGGCTGTTGAAATTGCCCGACGGCGTCGACGACAAGACAGCGGCGGCGATGATGCTCAAGGGGCTCACCACGCAATATCTGATCCGCCAGACCTATCGGGTGAAGGCCGGCGATACCATCCTGCTGCATGCGGCCGCCGGCGGTGTCGGCCTGATCTTGAGCCAGTGGGCGAAGCATCTCGGCGCGACCGTGATCGGCACCGTCAGCAACGACGAGAAGGCGAAGCTGGCAAACGCGCATGGCTGCGACCATGTCATCATCTATACAAGGGAAGATTTCGTGAAGCGGGTCGACGAGATCACCGGCGGCAAGAAGGTGCCGGTGGTGTATGATTCCGTCGGCAAGGACACGTTCCTGAAATCGCTGGATTGCCTCGCTCCGCTCGGCGTCGCCGCGCTGTTCGGCCAGTCCTCCGGCGCGGTTGAGCCGCTTAATCTTGGCCTGCTCGCCCAGAAGGGCTCACTCTACGTCACGCGTCCGACGCTGTTTACCTACGCCGCCAAGCGCGAAAATCTGGTGGCGATGGCGGGCGAGCTGTTCGACGTCGTCAAGTCCGGAGCGGTCAAGATCGAGGTGCACCAGACCTACCCGCTGAAGGACGCCGCCAAGGCGCATGCCGATCTTGCGGCACGCAAGACCACGGGATCGACTGTTCTCCTGGTGTAGTGCCGACGGGGCGGTGGCGCGAGCTCCGCTGCACACTTTGCGCTAACGCGGCCCTTCAGGTCCGGATCATGCTGTGGGCCTGCGTCACATCCTCTCGTGCTTGCGCAGATCGCGGACGTGATCGAGGCGAATTGCCTGGAGATCGACGTCCTCGGGCTCGATCTGTGGGAGGGCCGCCTCGGCCAGGATGGCCTCGGTGACATCCTCGACCGAGTTCTCCACGATCTCGTGGATGAACGAGACGTTCCGATACTCACCCGAGGCGATGCGGGAAATGACCTCGCGCCGGGTGATTTCGGGATCGACGATCGCCTCGCGGCCCCGCCGTCCATAATCGATCATCACGACGAAGTATTGCATGAAACGATCCTGCCGCGCCCCGTGGACGGGACGCCGCAGATTATTTCCGAAAATCGGAATTATGTCAAGTGTGATTTCTATTAATCAGAAGCGGCAGCCCTCATTTGCCCTTCTTGCGCGGCCGCGCCGACTTCGCGCGCAGCCGCTCAAGCTGTCCCTTGGGCATGGACAGGCAGATCTCCCCGACCCAGTCAAGCTTGACGCCGACGATCGGCTTGGCATTGAAGCTCGTGAGGTTGACCACTGAGGGAGATTTGCCCCGCTCGATGGTCTTCAGATAGCGCTCGCCCGTCTTGAGGCGGACCACGGCCTCTTCGCCGTAGAAGCTCGACAGCGGGTGGCGCTGGTCCTTGTAGACGACGATCACGTCGCCGCTTTCGTATTTGGGCAGCATCGAATCGCCCACGATCTCGAATGCGATCGTCTCTTCCATGATCGGGAAGGGCAACGCGACGTCGCCGAGACCTTCCGGCGGAACCTGTTCGTAGTCCGGCTCGATCACCGCGCCGGCTCCGACGCGGCCCATGATCGGCGCGAGATTGAGCTCGAGATATTCCATGATCGGAATTATCTCCGAGGCCTTCACCAGGCGCTCGCCGCCGAGAATCTCCGAGACCGCGCCGGGCCGCACGCCCATGGCCGCAGCCAGGCCGCCCTTGCTCTTGCCCGTCTTCTCCAGGCCCCGCTCAATCATTGCTACGTCCAGCATGGTGATTCCCTCGATTGCGCACCGTCTCGCCTCTTGTAATCCGAAATTCGGAATTGATGCAATTATGAATATCAGAAATACGGCTTGACTCTGTATTCGGAATAACGGAATGTGCGTCTCGCCTCCCGGGTGGAGGCGCATCACAGGACAGCAGCATGGAACCGGGCCATTGGCCGTCGGAGCACTCCGACGCGCTTCGCGACTATTTTCACAAAGGCATGTCTTATGCGGAGATCGGAAGACAGATAAACGCAAGGTTTGGAACGGCTTATACGCGCAGCGCGGTGGTCGGCCGCGCCAAGCGGCTCGGGCTCATCGTGCCGCAATGGATGACGAGCCCGGCGCTCGCGCCGCCCTTGCCGGGTGAACCCACCCTGCTTTCGCCGCGCCGGGTGGCGTGGCCGAGCCTCAATCTGCCGCCGAAGTCCGCCATGAAGCCTGCGGCGCGGGTGAAGTTGCGCTGTGTCGGCATCCAGCCGCGCCTGATCCAATTGGTCGAGCTCGAGCCGGCCGACTGCCGCTATCCCTATGGCGGCGACAAGGACGGTGAGGAGATCACCTTCTGCGGCCACCCGCGCCAGCCGGGCTCGAGCTATTGCGCGCCGCATGGCCGTCTGACGCGCCGTTCCGAGGCTGCGTCGGCGGCCCGTGCCGCGGGCCCGGTCGTGCTGAAGCTGGTCTCGGCGCTCTGACGGTGCCGCCCTCCGTTCAACTCTCAGTCTTGCAAGGAGATCCGAGTGGCTCGTGCCCGACGCAACAAGTCCTACAAGTTGGCGCAGATCTACGACCGGCGGTCGCGGGAGGTGCCGTTCAACGCCGAGATCGCGGAGGTGGAGGTCGACAATCCGCACGCGCTCGATTCCGACGAGAAGATCCTGGCGATCCGGTCGGTCCGCGGCGATCCGCTTGGCCGGCTGCACGCGCACCATCAGATCGACGAGGCGCAATACCGCGGCGGGCGCGCCTTCCAGAACGATTGGGAGCGGGCGGAACGCGGCCCGCAGGCGGTGGATACGACGCGCGAATATGTCGATGGGACGGGCACGCGTGAGCCCGTCACCGAAAGCCAGCGCCAGGCGGTGCTGCGGCTCAACCGGATCGAACGAGAGCTCGGCACCGACGGCGCCGCGCTGGTGCACGACGTGCTGGTGCTGGGTCTGACCATGGATCAGGTTGGGCAGCGTCGTGCCGTCCGCACGCAACGCTGGAACGATTACTTCGCGCGGCGTTTTCGCGAATGCCTGGACCGGCTGGCGCTGATCTACGGCTTCGCGACGGACACGGGAACGGCGCGCGGGGGCCGACGTGGATGATTGCGGAGCGCCGGCGGTCTCGGCCGCCGGCGTCCCGCCCATTGCTTACGGGTGAGGGACGATCTGGTAGGGCGTGGTGTAGGGCTCGACGCGCAGCGAGGCATGGGCCAGCAGCCCGATCTTGGCTGTCGGTGCCTGCTGTAATTCGCCGTTGGGGCCACGATGCACGTTGTATTGCCAGACGGTGAGATCGCCCTTCTGTGCCAGCGCGTGTGCAACGGCGCTCGCATCATTGCCGCCGAGCGCCTGAAGCTCTGCCGCCGACAGTCCGACGACGATTTCGTCCTTGACGGTGACGATCTTGAACAGGTTCATCTTGGTCTCCTGCGCCCATGCGCCTTGTGTCGAAAGGGTGAGAAGCGCGATTGCGGCGCCCTTGATGAGATCGCAGCGAGAAAGCATGCCGTCGTCCTTTTTGGTGCTGAGGTGCGCCCAATCGAAGAGTTTTCAGCCATGGCGCCCGTGTCTGCGTGGCCGTGCCGCAACGGCTTGGTCGCTCGCGCGTGGACGGCGGTTCACGGGGACCGGCCGCGAGATCGACTTTCACGCGCCTAACGCAACCGCCGGGACCGATTCAACAAATGCGTGCATCTTGCTGAAGAATCGCCAATTCGTGCGCGCTAACGTGGATTTCACGTCGGAAGCACGACGAAACCCCGTGTCGATTGACAGCAAGAGGGCTGTGCGCGTGATTGATGACGCTTCTTGACGCAGGTGGGTGACGGCGATCGATATTCCTGTTATCCGGAAACGCCGTGGCGCGATGCAGACCAAGCATCGCTATACCCACGGTTGGGCTTGCCGGATGGGTTGTTGCTTGGCATAGTTGCAACCAGATGGAGGCCGTCGTTTGGACGCGGTTCAGCCTGCAACCCGGCGGGTCCCTTCGGCCTAACGTTCGTCGCCATAGTTCTGTTGCGGCGTTCGGTTCTCGAGCGGATCACGACCGATGCTTGTCATAGGTGCGAGATGAAAAACCTCAATTTCGCGGCTGAGCTGCATCTCAAGCTCGGTGTGCCTGCAGGCAGCACCGTGGAAAGTCTGCGCCTGCTGCGGGCCTTCCTGAAGCTCGCGCCGCGACAGCGCTTCGAGGTGATCAAGCTGGTCGAAGATCTCGCCACCGACGAAGCTCTTCCCGAGCACCCCTTATCCTAGAGCCCGGCCGCGCGCCCATCCTGCCCATTTTCCTGCCAGAGCAGGCTCCCCGGCATCGTTCGCCGGAGCGCTGGCGGCTGGATGGCGGTCAGGCAAATGTGGTATTCAGACGGAAAAAGGGAGGAGCGAGACCATGATCGAACCGAAAATCGAAGTTCCGGCCGAACTGCGTGACTTGGCCGAGAAGACCATCGACCAGGCCGAAAAGGCCTTCGGCATGTTCTTTGAAGCGGCGACCAAATCGATGTCGTCCGTTCCGGGGGCGGGGACAGAGGTGTCGAAGCAGGCGTTGGCTTTCACGGAGCAGAACATGAAGTCGGCCTTCGAGCATGCGCGCAAGCTGGTGCATGCCACCGACCTCCAGGAGGCAATGCGAATCCAATCCGATTTCCTCCGTAGTCAGTTCACCAGCGCCGGAGATCACATGCGTCAGATGACCGGCAGTCTCATGCAACCCGGCAAGGGCAAGCCCTGATTTTCGGTCTGTGTACAGCGTGCCCACAAATTGATCTTGTATAACGTGAAGATCCGCGCTTCGATACCGGTGCAGGTCCATGATGGGCCACCGAATGATCTCATTCGCCGTCTGTCATCCTTTCTGCTGATCCCTGCCGGTCCACCGGCAGGGATTTGCATTTGCAGCCTTCGTGCAGCCCGGCGTGACCATCCGGGATGAAGCTCAGACTATCGCTGAAGCATGACTTCGGAAAAGCGCTGAACGGTTTGCTCGAGCGCGGCCTTCGGCGGCCGATCAGGCATCTAACGCAGCGATGCGATGTAGGCCGCGATATCGCCGGCTTCGGTTCGGCTCAGGGGAAAATTCGGCATCTTCGGGTGCGGATCGAGCAGGAAGAATGCGAGCCTTTCCGCACTGAAATCCGGCCTGCGCGCGACGGACGCAAAGGAAGGGACGTCGGCGCTCGCCTGAGCCTGTCCGTTCGCCACGACATGGCAGCTCGCGCACCAGCGCCTGGCGAGGTCGGCGCCGTGACCGGCATCGGCGCCGAGAGCGGACGACGAGCCGACGCCAGAGACGAGTCCAAGCAGCAGGAAAATCCGTCTCACATGCCGGAGCATAGGGCAATCTTTCTGCATTCGCTTGCGGCTGCTGTGCTCATCCGCAGCAGGATCCTGGAAACTGCGAGAGATCGATGCGAGCGACGATCGAGCGCAGCAGCCTGCGGGTCGAACGATAGAGATGCCGCATGGATGCAGGCACTCTCGCCGCGAGCAGGCCCTTCGGAACAAGGCTTTTCCTACCAAGACTTCCGGTATAGTGCGACACGTGTCTCTCCGACGGCACGTGGTTTCTTACCGTGCCGTGTCGGAGCCACCTTGATCTGCCGCAAAGCGTCCCGGCCAATAGTCGTCCGGGTTCATGATCATTGGGCTCTGCAAGCGCAAGGGGCGGCTAGAGACAGGCGGCCTTGCCGCGTTCGGGGCAGAGCCGGAACGCGCTCGACAGCGTGAAAAGAAAGCGTGGGCTGCGACGCTCGTTGTCAGGCGCCCGGTAGCTTAAGGGGACGGCGACGCCGAAATCGGCCTGGAGGTCGTCCGGCAGGAAGAAGCGCACACCGGCCCCCGCCGATGTCAGCGACAGCCCGTCGCTCAGGCGATAACCGTGGTTCCAGACGGCGCCAGCGTCGCCAAAGGCATAGAGTTGGTAGCCGGTCCAGTAGCGGAAATTGAGCTTCTGGTCGAAGCGCAGCTCGAGCGAGCCGGCAAGGCCGTTGTCGCCGCTGATCTCGGCTGCGCCATAGCCACGGCCAAAGGCCGCGCCGCCAAGATAGAATTGCTGCGAGGTGAACAGCGGGCGCGATGCCGTCTGGCTCGCCGCACCGAGCTTGAGCGACCAGACATCGTTGAGTGTCTGGTAGCGCGTGAACCAGAGGTTCAGGACCGAGAAGTTCGAGGAGGCGCCGTCGCGTGACAACAGATCGTCCTGGAAATGCGAGGCGCCAAAAATGTCCAGGCCCTGACGGTAGGTCAAAGTCGCAAAATTGGTACCGCCAAAAGGATCCAACAGCCGGTAGTCGGCGGTCAGGCTCGCCGTCCTGATGTGGTCGTTGTACCAGGGCCCGTAAAGGTCATGCTCGGACACATTGCTGAAGATCGTCGCCGCGGTCAGCGTGAGCGTGGAGGATTGCGACTGCAACGGGACGACGCCGGCACGCAGCTCGAACGCCTCGGTCGTGGTGATGTCGCTGTCGAGCCGGCGCATATCGCCCGGTCTTACCGCGCTGTACAGCACGGAAGCACCCAGGCGGACACCGTCGACGCCGACGGGCGCATCGTACGACAGGCGTGCGAAGCCGAGCTGACGGGGGTCGTTGGCGATGGTCGACAGGTTGACCGCCAATGTATCGCCAGGCGTGAGGTAGGAGTTGAACGCGCCGGTGGCGTAGGTCTGCCAGGGACCGACCGACGAGGATCCGAGATTGTCGAGGCCGAACGAGGAGAAGACGTGCCAGGTCTTCAAGTAGATGGTCAGGCGGAAGCGGCCCGTCGTACCGCCGATCTCCTCCAGCGCAGTGTCGGTGATCCGGACGCCCGGCCTGCCATTGATCAGGAAGAGCTGGCGTTCGAGCGTTGCCAGTCGCGAAGGCTGTTCGGTCAGAACCGGCGCCAGCATCGGCATTATGCCGAACTGTTCGGCACCGTCGCCCTTCAGCTCGGCCTGCACGATCGCACCTTCCAGGACCTGAATCCGGACACGGCCGTCGGCGATGTCTTGTGGTGGCACGATGGCGCGGCTCAGATGAAAGCCGGCTTCGCGGTAGAGGTCGCTGATGGCGCCTGCGATCGCGGCCAGATCCGCCTGCGAGACCTTTCGGCCGAGATAAGGCTGGTAGACAGCGGCGATGCGATCAGGGGAAACCGCGTGGGCGCCGCTGACGCTGACGCCGCGCAGCACGAATTGCGGCTTGGTATCGCCGCCCGTCGTGGGCTGTCCGGCGCTCGGCAATCGGACCGGCGGCCGGCCAAGCGATTCCTGCTCGGTCTGGTTATCAAAATATTTCTCGGGCTGGCGCGGGTCGAAGCCCGGCTGGTTCGCCTGTTGAGCAAATGCCGCTGGAGTTGCCGCGAAAAATACCGCCGCCGATACCAATGCGGTAAGGAGATGCCGCTTCTCACCGCGCGCAGCGACGCTGTCTCCGTAGTTCGACGGAGGATCTGCCACGGGACGGTAAGGGTTCGTTAGCCGCATGATTTTTCATAGGTTTTTATGGTCAACGATTGGTTAATCCGGCCGCTCCGCTGGCCGCTTTCCGATAATCCTATCTTGAGTGATTTCGGATACCCCTCAGGCTTGGCTGTAAACGCGGGCTGAGGATCATCATGTTCGGCAGAGTTGGAATGCGGCGCGCCCTGGCGGCGGCGCTGATCCTGGGAACGGCCTCCAGCGCATTCGCGGCGGACGACGGTGTGTGGTCGGTCAGCAAATCCTCGGGCGAGGTCTGGCTTGCCACGAGCGGCGCCCAGCAGGTGTCGTTGACGTCAGAAGGAACGCTGAAACCTGGCGATACCATTCGCACCGGTCGCAACGGGCGCGTACTCCTCGTCCGCGGCGAGGAAACGATCCTGATCTCTCCCAATTCGGTGGTGGGCCTGCCGGCCGAGAAGAAGGACGGCCTGTCGACCACCATCATCCAGCAGGCGGGTTCGATCCTGCTCGAGGTCGAGAAGCGCAACGTCAAGCATTTCGAGGTCGAGACGCCCTATCTCGCCGCCGTGGTCAAGGGAACGCAGTTCAGCGTCACGGTCGGTGCCGGTAGCACCAAGGTCGGCGTGCTCCGCGGCCAGGTCGAAGTCTCCGATTTCAAGACGGGACAGATTGCGCAAGTGATGCCCGGACAAGCGGCCACCGTCTTCGAACACGGCAAGCCCGGTCTCAGCCTCAGCGGTGCGGGGACGCTCAATCCGATCGAGCAGGGCAAGCCCCGCGCGCCCACGATCGAGCGTGTCCCAGTGCCGAAATCGGGCCTGTCGGCGCCGCGCCATGCGACCAACGGCCATGCCATCCATGCGCTCGGCCCGATCGACAAAGTCACCAAGGCGGGCGGCGCACCCAAGGCCTCGGGGCAGGCGGCCGGCGGGCATGCCCCCAAGGCGGGAGTCGTGCGCATTTCGGCCGCGCTGGGGGAGGTCAAGCTGAACGTCCACAAGGCGACGCGCGGCCTTGCGCACGGCGGCGTTCCGCCAGGGCAGGCACGTAACGCGAATGCCAGGGGCGACAGTCAGACGGTCTGGAACGATGGCAAGACGAGCCCGGCTGCATCCAACGGCGCGGCAAGCAGCGGTGCTGCCAGCGCGAACGCCACGATCGCCGCAACGACAGCCGGCTCATCCAGCGATGCCCCGCGAGCAAACAACGGAAATCCCGGTGGCAACGGTAACTCGGGTAACAACAACGGCAACAGCGGCAACGGCGGCAATCAAAACAATAGCGGTAACGGCGGCAACAACGGTCACGGTCACAGCAGCCATGCCGACAACGGCGCCACCGGCAATGGCAGAGGCAACAACGGCCACGGCCACGGAAATGGCAGCAATGGGCACGGCAGACGCTGAGCTCTAGGTGGACGCTTCCGTCGGGGCGGGTGTGGGGGGCTCGGGTGAAACGCTATCGGCCGCATATTCTTGTCGTGATCGCGCTCGCGGTGGTGTTGTCCACGGGCTGGCACGCTGCGCTTCGCAATGCGCTCACCGATCTTCGATTCAAGTGGCAAACGCGTGCGGCCACCGGCGACATCGTCGTGGTCGGTATCGATGCGCCGTCGATCGACCAGATCGGGGTGTGGCCCTGGCCGCGGCGTCTCCATGCCGAAATGCTGCAAAGGCTGGAAGCGGCAGGCGCGCAGGACGTTGCCTTCGATGTCGATTTCAGCACGCCGTCGGATCCCGCCTCCGACGCGGCCTTCGCCAAGGCATTGCGAGACGCCGGCGGTTCGACGATCCTGCCATCCTTCAAGCAGCCGACACCGAGGGGCGGCCCGGCCCATGTCAACCGGCCGCTGAAGTCGTTCAGCAACCAGTCGTGGCCGGCTCTCGTCAATGTCGCAATCGAATCCGACGGGCTGGTTCGCCGCTATCCGTTCGGCGAGAAGCTCGGCGATGCTTTCATGCCTTCGATGGCCGTCGTGCTGGCGGGACAGGACGCCAATCGGCGACCGCCCTTTCTGATCGATTTCAGCATTCGCGCACCCTCCATTCCCGCCGTCTCCTATGTCGACGTGCTGCGCGGCGATAGCGCCACGCTCGACAAGCTGAAAGGCCAGAAGGTCATCATTGGCGCCACGGCGCTCGAGCTCGGCGACCGTTTCAGCGTTCCCAACGGCAGTATCATCTCGGGGCCAGTCCTCCAGGCGCTCGCCGCTGAATCGATCCTTCAGAACCGGACCCTGCGCTGGACCTCCGATGTCGGCATGGTGGTCGGACTGGGCGCAATCTGCCTGCTGATGCTGTATTCGTGGCGCCGTATCGCGCCAGGACTTCGCGTCGCAATCCTGATCGCAGCCGGGGCGGTGGTCGAGCTGGCCGCAATCCTTGTGCAGGCAAGATGGCCCCTGGTCATCGATACGTCGCTGTTCCACATCGCCATCGTCGCTTACCTGACCGCGATTGCGCTCGACGAAATCGACTTCCGCAGCCTGCTCGGACGCATCGCCGAGAGCCGCTTTCATCGCATCGCGATGTCGCTCGGCGACGGGCTGGTCTGCACCGACGAGGATCACCGCATCACGGTCTGGAATCCCGGCGCGAGCGCGATCTTCGGCTACATGCCGGCCGAGATCATCGGCCGCCCGTTCGAAACGCTGTGCGCTTTGCCGGCACACGCCGGTGCAAGACCGTCCATGCACGACGCCGCGCGCCAGGCGCTCCTGGTTCCAGGCGGCGCCGTCGTCGTCGAGTTCGAAGGCCGGCGCAAGAACGGCGAAACCTTCCCGGTCGAGGCGAGCTTCTCGGGCTGGCAGGGAACCGACGGCTTTCAATATGGTGCCATCCTGCGCGATATTTCGGTGCGCAAACGCGAAGCCGAACGCATTCGATATCTCGCCGAACATGACGCGCTGACGGGGCTGGCCAACCGGAACATGCTGCATATGGGCCTGACCGATCTGATCGCCGCGGCGGAGCGACGGTCTTCGAGCGTCGCGTTGCTCGTGCTCGGGCTCGACGGCTTCCAGGAGATCAACAACATGCTAGGGCACTCCGCCGGCGATCTCGTGCTGCGCGCGGTCGCCGAGCGGCTGCGGAGCGAAGTCGGTGGCAAGGCGATCGTCGCCCGGCTCAGCGGCGACGAATTTGCCATCGCGATCGATTGCGCAGAGATCACCGAGCCGGTCGCAGCGGTGACCGAGCGAATCGCGCGCGCGTTCGAGGCCCCTCTCGCAGCCGGCACGCGCCAGCACCGGGTCAAGATCAGCGTTGGCGTCGCCGTCTATCCTGAAGGCGGGAGCAACGCCGATGACCTCCTGAGCAACGGCCATCTCGCGCTGACGAAAGCCAAGGCGACCAGGCGCGGCGGCCACGTCGTATTCGAAGCCGCGATCCGGCAGGAGCTCGAGACCCGCTTGAGGCTGGAGGGCGAGCTGGCGCTTGCCGCCGACCGCAGCGAATTCGAGCTGTTCTACCAGCCGCAAGTTCGTCTGATCGACGGCAGCCTGGTCGGGGCCGAAGCGCTGATCCGCTGGCGGCATCCGGTGCGCGGCTACGTCTCGCCGGCCGAATTCATGCCTGTCGTCAACACCTCCGCGCTGTCGGAACGGATTGCGAACTGGGTGATGGAGACCGCCTGCCGCCAGGCGCGAGCTTGGGAATTGTCCGGCAGCGATGTGCGCGTGGCGATCAACCTCTCTCCCTCGCAGCTTCAGTCCGGCGACCTTGCGCATTCGGTTGCAGCGCTGCTCGAGACGACGGGGCTGACGCCGTCGCTGCTCGAGATCGAAGTCACCGAAGACATCCTGCTGCATGACGAACGCCGCGTGCTTGAAATGTTCAAGCGAATCCAGGAGCTCGGCGTCCGGATCCTGTTCGATGATTTCGGCACCGGTTATGCGAGCATGAGCTATCTCAAGAAGTTTCCGCTCGACGGCCTCAAGATCGACCGGTCGTTCGTCTTCGGTCTTCTCTCGAACTCCGACGACGCCGCCATCGTCGGGTCGACCATCGGCCTCAGTAAGCAGCTCGGTCTCACCGTCGTCGCCGAAGGCATCGAGAACCGCGCAACGGCCGACTTCCTGGTCACCATGGGATGCGAGGAAGGGCAGGGATATTTCTTCGGCCGTCCGATGCCCGCCGAGGCGTTTGAGAGACAGTTCCTGGCGGCCGAACTCCAGACTGTCAGCGCCGCCTGAGCGGAGGCTTTGGCCTGTGCGTGACACTAGCACTCCGAATGGAGGCTGGTTGTTTTGGCGAGCACCGTCGCGCGGGTCAACATCTGGTATTCAGCGTCCGGTGACGGGGCCTACATTCCTGCTTCCCGCGAGTTCGCATCGCGATCTGAGCGCGGAAATGCGCCACGGGGATTGGCCTCGCATGGTCTGCTTTCGAAAGCTGAGCGGAGAGATCTCTTGAAGTTGCGCAGGGCAGCTTTTGACCCCACAGCCGACGAAGGCCGAGGTCATGAGTATTTTGCCAAACTGAAATCACGGAACTAAGCACCGGGAACCAAATGGCCGGAGCTAAGTTGATCCTGCCGGATCGCGCCTCGACAACGTGATGCCGACACAAGGCCTCAGCTCGGCCAGCCCCGGAGCTGAGGCCTTTTTATCCCTTGTGTGCATTTTTGTACAAAGCGGCGGAACGCAGTACGAGTTTGTGGCTTCATCCCACGGGGCCTTCATGGGATAAAGAGACGTGCCGCGTTACACCTCCTTCGCCCGCGAGGCGGCAGCAACGCTGCTGCGAATGGCAAAAACAACAAAGGACCCGCAGGTTGCGTCGGGATTGATCCAGCGAGCGGCCGACCTGAAGGACCGCACGGGCGAGCTGCCCCCGGTTGATATCGAGATTGCCGCGGCGGACCCAAAGAAGCCGTTGACGAAGAACTGAGCCCGACGCAATCGTCGGTCCTCTTTATCGGAAACATAATGTGAAAATGGCCCCAGCTCCCGGGGGCAATGGGGATGAAGCTGGGGCCCAACGGGGTCGCCAGAACGCTTTCATACATTTCCTTTCCAGATCAGCCATCGGTAGACGCCGAACACGTTGATAAGTGTCACCACCACGTTTTGCACCATCAGCGCATATTCCGCTGTTAGATAGCCGACGACGATCCAGATCACCGATGCACCGCTCAGCACGACGAAGGCCCAGCCGGTAATGAGTGGCCGGGCCCGGGCAGCTAGGATCAGCCCGGCGCCGATCGTGCCGACTGTCGCCACCCAACGCAGGATTTCATCCATGATGCGTGTGCTCCCCGAAAGCCGACGTCGGAGCGTCGCTCCGCGATTTGCCTAGACGGACGCAGTCACAGGCAGGCCGCCGGAGTGGAACTTTCCGTCTCGTGCCGACCGCCATGCGACCCCCGCCCGAGCGACTTGGCCCCACAGTGGCGGCCGAAGGTCAGGGCACCACTGTGGTGATCCCGTGCGGTATCAACTCCGCTGCGCCGAAATCGGAAGCTCCTTTTTTCTCATCCCCGAACCGCGTTTCTATCAACCGGCGTGCTGGCACATTGCCCCGGGCTGCGAAATGAAATCTGAGCCAAGGACTTATCTCGCAACGAGCTGATGAATGAGCGCGACTTCCGCTGTTGCCCCTTAGCCGAACAAGGCAAGACTGTTGTATGTCGGCTATCGGCGGCAGAGCGGACGAGGGGCCGTGCTCACTTCGACCCGCTGCTTGTGACTCAAGCCGAAATGAAGCTCGACCCACCCAACACCGTTGTCAATTGACTAGGGATTGATCTGCGACCTAAGCCTAGCGTCACCGATTTCGGTAAATGGCTTTAGTTTACGAGCGCGACATGACTGAAAAAGTTGCCAATGATGGGAGCATCTCGCAGCGTATCGCAGCTTACCGGAAGGAAGCGCGTCTCGCGTCGGAAGACAGGGGTGCCGCCCGCGACTTGAAGAAGCCGCAGGAGCTTTGAAGCGCAAATCGCTACACACAAGAAAGCCCGCTGGTATCCGCGGGCTTTAGGCTACTACCACTTCTGGCGACCAAACCAGTCGTTGAGCTCTTTTTTGGCTTGATCCTTTTGGTAACCGTAACGCTGCTGGAGCTTACCCTCAAGTTGGTCTTGCTTGCCATCAATGGTGTCTAGGTCGTCATCCGTGAGTTTGCCCCACTGCTCTTTCACTTTTCCTTTGATCTGCTTCCAATTTCCTTCGACGCGGTTCCAGTCCATGGTGGCCTCCTCTTAGAACTTCATTTCAGATGCCGAGACCGCCGCTTTGGCTAGCTATCGCAAGCGCTTCGGAGAAGCGGGCATTGACCTTTGGCTATCCGCGATCGGCGCCGCAACAGAACGGCGGGCGATGGTCTCCCGCAAACAACAGCGTTGAGGGACATTGGTTCGCGTCAGCTTTGGCTCTGGAGCGATTTTCACGATGCACCAAAGCGCGATGCCATTAGGATGAATCGTCATCGCGCTTCACGCTATTGTTTGAGCATGATCTTCTCGGAAAACCGCTACGCACTTTTCCGGATGATGCTCTAACGCACAGCGGCGCCGAATGCCGTCACCCGTTCAAGGCTGTAACAGCGAGAGGAGGCGTTGTCGGTCCTGATCAAGAACACGCTGGGCTCTGCGCAATGTGTCCAGCTCTGCTTCAGCAGTAGCGGTATCCTTTCCTTCCCGCTTCAACTGAAGGATCGCTCTCTCTTGCTCTGCAAGGCGTCGTTCTCCTTCAACTACATCGCGCTCGATCTGCCTCAACGCATCATAGACGAAGGTCTTGTCCATCAGTGTGCTCAGCTGGCGCCGCCAATCTCTTCTTTTTCGGTCAACCTCAGCTCCGTCCCGACGTTCCCGCTCGCCACCGCTTTTCGGCCAAAGCCAATCTCATGCGCAGGGCAGATTAAAGCTGCTTGAGCCCGCAGAGCACTGCGCTGGCGCCGGGCTGGGATTCCTTGTCTGGCGATGCTTCAGAGCCGCCTCATCGATCCAGGGGTACCGCCTGGTCCCTCGGTGCCATTGCGAGAGAGCAGCCGCACGCGCTCGTTGTCATGCATGCCAGCATTCCATCGTCTTGGATCCAGTCAGGCCCTCGGGGGGCTTGCTTGCGGCTGGCCAGCCACAGCTTGCGTCCCTCGCATGCTCGGGCAGATAAATCGCTCACCGTAAAGCAACCCTTTTCCCAGCGGCTGCATCGTTCAAATCGTGGCGCAATTAAATATTAATATAATTCGCCATTTTAAATTAATTAAATGCTGGACGAGATTTAAAGTTGGATTAGAATGAGGACCGCTTGGCGCCGGATGAACGCGTCAAGGACCTCCTAGAAGCGGTCCCATCATCCCGCCCTGCCGCCCTGTTCCAAGGATGTAAGGGGCCGCTTCTAGGGCAAATTGTGAGCTAGATCATGCACCTGTCACTAGGTGATTGCTTTCTCATCTCCGCAGCAACGGCTACGCTCCTCATGATTGAGATCGGAGTCTTGATCATCGTGGGTCTGATCTGAGCCAATGAGAAGAGCGTAGGGACGTTCTGAGGGCCAGCTACATATCCCGTCTCCTTGGAAACGTGTTCGGCCTCGACGGCGCGGAGCAGGGCGGCAAGGCTGGGATACTCCACGCCATTGCGGACGTAGCGGTTGACGTGCTCGGCATAGCGGGCCGATCCGTCGGGCTTGCCCTGCCACCTGAACAGCAGCACGGCACTGTTGTGTTGGCGCAGTACGTGGCCAGTCCCATTTCCGAAATACTTGCTCATGGCGTGGCGCTTCATGGTCGCGCCTCCGGCTTCGCCAGCTCCGGCTCGTCGATTTCCAGAAAGCATCCGGAACGGAGATGTTCCTATTGTGAAGCGAGGAGATCTTCGCCGGGGGCGAGCAGCTTCACGCAAGTTCCGCTTTCGTGAAGCATCAGCCAGCCCTTCTCGACCGCATAGACGATGCCAGCGCCAAACTCTGTGGCGCCGGCCTTAAGCTGGTAAGGAAACGTTGCACTGATCTTCTCGATATGAATGCGGCCGTCTTGAAACAACAGCACGGCCGCCGACGCTGTCATGACCAACGCTGGAGGGCTGAGGTTCGTCAACAGCAGCACGGCCGGCATCGCTACGACCGCTTGTACAAGCCCGCCGTGCGCGACCGGGCTCAGCGCTTGACCCTTAAGGTGAAGATTTCCGTTGGCAAGTGCCACCGCGGGGGGGGGTGCCTTCAGATCGGCTCCGGGACCGAACCGCAGCGCCGAGCGAGTCAACGGAGGACGGTCTCACTAGGGGCGGTCGCAGAACAGCTACCTTCGGCGCGCGACCGCGACGCCAAAAAGGAAGGCGACGAACAGGCTCGCAAGCGGTGCTTCGCGCGTGATCGCGGAAACCGTCGCGAGTGCCCCGCCGGGCTTGCGCGATTCCTCGACTGCGGAGGTGAGGCGATCGACCGCTGCGTGCAGGCCTCCGGCGACTTCACCGATGGTGCGGGAGACGTCCGCGGCCGTATCGATGGCACGCTCGGCCATGCCGGGCTGGGACGAGGATTGCGGTATCTCCGTGCTCAAGGACGCGACCTCCTGGCGTGATGATCGAAGCCGGCACCTTTGGCTATCCGCGCGAGCGCTCGTTTTGAACAGCGGGTCTGGTGACCTTTGGCTATCCGCGACAGGCGCCGTGATTGACGGCGGGTGCCGGCCTTGGATGAGCAATTCAGCGCGCGGGATATTGTTCCGGAAGATATGCGGCCACCTGCGGGCTCCCCGGGAAACGACGGGTGCGAATCTCTGTTAGGCTAAAGTGAACCTTGCTGACGTCAGGAGACAGCCGTGACCGACCGGACCATGACGGATCGAGCCCGGCACATCGCCTTGCTTGGCGCTCCCATCGACATGGGGGCTTCGCAGCGCGGCACCTTGATGGGGCCTGCGGCGCTGCGCACCGCCGGCCTTGCGACATTGCTGGAAAGCCTTGATTTCGAGGTCGTCGATTATGGCGATCTGTCCATAGCCGAAGTCCGGGAGCTCACCGACCGGCCGCCCGAACAGGCCAATCACTACCGCGAAATCCAGCGCTGGACGCGCGCCCTGAGCCGCAGAGGCTATGAGATCGCGACATCAGGTGCGCTGCCGATCTTTCTCGGCGGCGACCACACGCTGTCGATGGGGTCGGTCAATGCGATGGCGCGGCATTGGCAGGAGCGCGGCCGCGAATTGTTCGTGCTCTGGCTCGACGCCCATGCCGACTACAACACGCCGGAGACGACGATCACCGCGAACATGCACGGCATGTCAGCCGCGTTTCTGTGCGGCGAGCCCGGGCTCGACGGCCTGCTCGGCGACGATCCACGCGCCTCGATCGGCCCGGACAAGCTCGATCTCTTCGGTGCGCGTTCGATCGACAAGCTCGAGAAAGAGCTGATGCGCACGCGCCGGATCCGGATCGTCGACATGCGCCAGATCGACGAGTTCGGCGTGGCTGTCCTGATCCGCCGCGTCATCGAACGGGTCAAGGCCAGCAATGGCGTGCTGCATGTCAGCTTCGATGTCGATTTCCTCGATCCTTCCGTGGCGCCGGGCGTCGGCACCACCGTGCCGGGTGGCGCCACTTATCGCGAGGCGCACCTGATCATGGAGCTGCTGCACGATTCCGGCGTCGTCGGATCGGTCGACATCGTCGAGCTCAATCCGTTCCTGGACGAACGCGGTCGGACCGCGCGCACGGCGGTCGAATTGATCGGCAGCCTGTTCGGCCAGCAGATCACCGACCGTCCGACGCCGAGCAATGCCATCGCACCAGGCGAGTGAAGCGCGCGTCTGAGACGGCGGCCTGTGCGCACGCCTCGTCCTTCGAGACGGCGCTTTCGCGCCTCCTCAGGATGAGGCTATTTGGCATTAGCGCTCGTTGAAACTGCCGCCGCGCACTCCGTCCTCATCCTGAGGAGCCCGCTTAAAGCGGGCGTCTCGAAGGATGGCCGCGGGGAAGACTCTCAGATGCGTTAGCCCGGCCTGCAAGCGAAAGGCCGCGCCCATGTCCGAGCGCGGCTCTCGGGGCGCCTGATCGGCTGCTCTCACCAATGGCGGTGGTGCCGATGCCAGTGATGCCGAACGACCGGATAGGACCCACCGTAATAGGCGTAGGCGGGGCGCACGACGCGCCGATAGCGATAGCCGTAGGAAACGGGCGCCGTGTAGTAGGTGGTGGTGTAGCCACCGCCCCATCGATAGGGCTCGTCGTATCCGTAGTCGTAGGCGTAGGGGCCGCCGTAGTAACCGGCACTGTAATAGCGGGGTCCGCCATAGTAGCCATAGCCGGGTCCCCAGCCGTAGGCGGAGGAGGCAAGGCCACCGATGACGGCGCCTGCGACCAGGCCGCCGGCGATGCCAGGTCCCCAACCTCGCCAATGGGCTTTGGCGGGAGACGTTGCTGCGATCGAGCTCAGGCCTAGAGCGCCGGCCATCAAGGCTGACATTGCAATCTTCTTCATCAACATACCTCTCACATCACATTGCCTTAGGGAATAACGGGAAGAATAAGCAATGGTTGCTGCTGTCCGGTGGCGAGAGCCAATGGGTGCTCGGCGTCGGGACAGCGTCACCGAGAATTCGGGCCTGGACGGCGACGCCCGCCGCTCCCATCAGTTCGGCCAAGTGCCTCCAAGAGGTTCGGGACTGCCCCGAGCGGCGCGCGGCGCGCCGAGAAAGAATCCGATCAAATCGCCTTGAATCATTAAATGGTCGAATACCGGGAAAGACCGGAAACTTTGGAGCGTGTCCTTAAGTTGGGACGCCACGAGGTTCGGATTTCCGGAGAGCAGGCATGGACGACGACATGGTCTTGAAGAACGCCGCGGACACCGCCTGGACGGTGTACCGGGCGCGACACCCCGAGGTCGCCGCCCACGACACAAGGCGCTGTCTGCTGGAACGCCATCTGCAGAGGAGGTGGGAAGAGCACCCAAGCGATACCGAAGAGCTCGCCTCTTTCGGGATAGCCTACCTGCACCGCCTTCCCAGGGATGAATGTTGACGTGCATGAAGATGCTCGTTGTCCGCGTGGCCCGCACGAGCACGAGGCCGAGTTGGACCCTGCTTGCGATTTCATGTCTCATCTCGGCGACCATCGTGACGGTTTTGCGCGTCGTGTGCGAGGGATAGAGCTTGCGCCCGGAGTGCCCGAGCCGGGAACTCCATCCAGCAACCCGTCGCCTCGCGCGAGACCACGACCGGCGCGGCATCGACCAGCGCTACGAGCCGCAACAGGAGGGGAACCGGAGGGGGCTCAACCGAATTAACCTGCGATAGGAAAATTGCGGACCCTTCGATGGCAAACGGTCGCTTCGCGTACTCCATGTCCAGAGCCCTGCGTCACCCCGGCGTGATGGCGTTGATCGTGGCGGGCGTGACGATTGCGGCCATGCTGATCGTCGACCACGGCCCGTGGAGCCGGGCCAAGACACAGCCGGCCCACGTCGCGATGTACGCGACCACAGGCGAAGCGGCACGGGCCGCTGGCGCCCTGGTGCTCCCGACCGATCCGAAATCGCCGATCGAGCCGCAGCGGCCGAAGACGTCTCCAACCGTCAATCCCGTGACGCCCTAAAGCGCGATGCGATTAGGGAGGCGCGCCCCCTCTCCCGCAAGCGGGAGAGGTGAGAGCCCGCGGCAATCGGCTCGACCTGAAGCCATTCCGCTTGAGGTTCTTGTTTGAGCATGATCTTTTCGGAAAACCGCTACGCACTTTGCGCTAACGCGGCCCTCCGAGTCTGGATCATGCTCCAGCTTCTCAGCTCTTGCGGCCGTAGTTGAGGAGCCCGCCACTCGTCTTCGGCGGATGGGCCCGCAAAGCTTCCTCGTTCGGCTCGGTGCCCCAGCCGGGCCGGTTCGGGATGATGAGATGGCCGTTCTCGATCTCCGGCTCGTGCGTGAACAGCTCGCGATCCCAGGACAGACGATCGATGTCGATCTCCATGATGCGCAGGTTCGGCACCGCGGCGCAGAAATGCGCGTTCATCATCGAGCAGAGATGGCCGTAGAAATTGTGAGGGGCGACGTTGACCTCGAAGGCTTCGGCCGCCGCGGCGATCTTCATCGACTGCCAGACCCCGTTCCAGGGCGTGTCGATGATCGCGACATCCATGGCCTGCGCGTGGAAGTAGGGCAGGAATTCACGCAAGGAGAGCAGCGTCTCGCACGACGAGATCGGGTGCGGGCTCTGCTGGCGGATATAGCCGAGCGCTTCCGGATTGAAGCTGTCGATCTCGACCCAGAACATGTCGAGGTCGGCAATGGTGCGCAGGATCTTCAAGTAGCCTTCGGTCTTGGCGTTGAAGTTGCAGTCGAGCAGGATGTCGACGTCGGGGCCGGCGCCGTCGCGGATCGCTTCCAGATGCATGCGCAGGTCGCGCAGGATCTTGCGGTCGACGTTGATCTCGGGCGCGAAGGGCGAGCCGAAGCCGGGGCGCCAGCCGGTCGGCTTGCCCTCGTCATAGGAGAAGATGTTGGTCTTGAGCGCGGTGAACTTCTTCTCGCGCACCTCGCGCCCCATCGCCTTGACGCCGTCGAGCGTTTCGATCGCCGGCTTGTACCAGGACGGGTGGTTGATGCGCCACGTAGCGCAATGCGACCAGTACACCCTGACGCGGTCGCGGATCTTGCCGCCGAGCAGCTCATAGCAGGGAATGCCGAGCGATTTCGCCTTGGCATCGAGCAGCGCATTCTCGATCGCCCCGAGCGCTTGCGCCACCACGCCGCCGGCCGCAGGACGCGTCGCCGCGAACAATTCGGCAAAGATGCGCTCGTGCTGGAAGACGTTCTGCCCGATGACCCGCGCCGAGAGGCGCTGGATCGCCGCGCCGACGCCGGGCGAGCCAAAGCCTTCGTCGAATTCGCTCCAGCCGACGATGCCGTCCTCGGTCGTCAGCTTGACGAAATGATAGTTTCTCCAGCCGGCATCGCAGGCGAGGATCTCGAGGCTCGTTGCTTTTGATGATTTGGTCATGTCGCTCCCTGTCGTCCGGCCGGGCTTTTCTTGTCGCCCGATCTTGAGCCGGGCCCGGCCCGCATTGTTAAGCCAAGCGCGGGGCGGCGGGAAGATGCAGAGATGCGGCGCGGTAGCGCGTCCGAAGCGGCGCTTCTCGTCAGCCGATCACGGACGAGCCAAGCAGGGCGAGGACGGCGAGCGCCATGACTGCGGTGCCGAGCCAGCCCAGCGCGATCAGCCAGGAGCGGGCCCTGAAGCGGCCCATGATGGTGCGGTTCGAGACGATCAGCATCATCATCGCCATGATCGGGACGGCGACGATGCCGTTGAGCACCGC
Source organism: Bradyrhizobium sp. USDA 336 (assembly GCF_044908355.1). Taxonomy (NCBI): domain Bacteria; kingdom Pseudomonadati; phylum Pseudomonadota; class Alphaproteobacteria; order Hyphomicrobiales; family Nitrobacteraceae; genus Bradyrhizobium; species Bradyrhizobium sp. USDA 336. The sequence continues at coordinate 224,683 of NZ_JBIYDC010000002.1, forward strand.
GCTCCACACCAGCATGTTGATCGAGTCGATGCCGGTGAAGCCGAGGCCGAAGCCGATCAGGGTTGCCGCGGCGATGATGGTGTAGAAGCCGGCCGCTTCGTCCGGCTTGGCCTCCAGCGTGGCGCGCCAGCCGAAGATCTCGGCAACGCCATAGGCCGCCGAGCCCGCCAGCACGGGAATGGCGAGCAGGCCCGTGCCGATGATGCCGGCCGCGAACAGGGCGAAGGTGAAATCGCCGGCCAGCGGCCGCAGCGCTTCGGCCGCTTCCGTCGCCGAGCCGATATTGGTGATGCCGTTGGCGTGCAGGACCGATGCGGTGGTCAGGATGATGAAGAAGGCGATGCAGTTCGAGAGCAGCATGCCCGAGATGGTGTCCGTCTTGATGCGGTCGAGCTCGTGGTCGCCGCCGCGCTTGAGCTGGCGAAGCGGCTCGTCGCGCTCGCCCTGGTTCATCTCCTCGACCTCCTGAGAGGCCTGCCAGAAGAACAGGTAGGGGCTGATGGTGGTGCCGAGCACGGCGACGACCATCAGGAGATAGTCGGCGCTGACATTCGGCTTCGGCCAGACCGCGGCGAGCAGCGCCGTGCTCCAGGGAATCTGCACCGTGAAGGCGGTCGCGACATAGGCGAACAGCGCCAGCGTGAGGAATTTCAGCACCGGCGAATAGCGGCGATAGGGCACGAACACCTGCAGCAGGGTCGAGCCGGCCGCGAAGATCAGCGCGTGCTCGTGGTTGAGGCCGCCGATGACGAGCGAGAGCGCCTCGGCCATCGCGGCGATGTCGGCGGCGATGTTGAACGTGTTCGCGGCGACCAGCATTGACACCAGCGCCAGCACCGCCCAGCGCGGCGCGACGCGCATGACGTTGGCGGCGAGCCCCTTGCCGGTGACGCGGCCGATCTGCGCGCTGACGAGCTGGATCGCGATCATGAACGGCGTGGTCAGAAACACGGTCCACAACAGACCGAAGCCGAATTGCACGCCGGCCTGCGAATAGGTGGCGATACCCGACGGATCGTCGTCGGCAGCTCCGGTGATGAGGCCGGGCCCCAGCCGTTGCAACAGCGTCGGCGCGGATTTCGTCGGGGTGAGGGCGCTGTCGCTCATGAACGGGCTCGAACGGGTGCGGACGTCGTCTTTAGCAAATGCGAATCGAATACCATAAGTTCCCGCTGCCGAAGCGCGCGGCTGATTTCCGAAAATGCTAAGTCGAGTTTGCTCCGTCGGGCAAAACAGGGCTATATTGCCATCATCGGCCTACCTGATGCTGACGAACATGCCCCAGGCGGCGGCCAGCGCCGCGCCGGTGAAGAGAACCACCGGGTTGTCGCAGAACGTGCCGCCGTAGCTGCACACGTCCGCGCCGAATTGGCCGAGCTCATGACGGCTCGCGGAATAGAACAGTCCCGACAGCACCAGCAATGCAGCGGCGACGTAATACATCGAAGGTCTCTCCGGCTTGCCCCCGTCCATTCGACATGTCCCAGCATGAGGCGAAGAGATTTCACTTCGGCCAATCCGCTTTGCGGCATTTGAGATAAAGTTTGACCCGTCGGGCAAAACACTGGCAAGATGGCACCATCGACCGTGCCGGCGTGATGGCTGGTCGTCGACATCAAAAAGGCCCCGCATCGCGGGGCCTTTGTCGTGTCGGGGCTCTGTTGCCTATCGCCGCATTCCATAGAGCTCGCGCTCGCGGACGATATCCTCCGGCGACAATGGCGGGCTTGCGGCGTCGAAGTCGCTCCAGCCGGACTTCTGCCAGGCGGCGCTGCGCTCCTGAAGGTTGACCGATCGTTCGTGCAGAAGCGCATCGAGGCGCGCGCGGTCCTGGTCCGGCACCCTCGCGGACACCAGCGTGCCGCCGCGGCGGACGCCCTCGGCATAACGCGATGCGTCTTCCTTGGAGACGCCGGCTTCGGTCAGGGCGCCGATGATTCCGCCGGTGGCCGCGCCGGCAGCTGCGCCCGCCGCGGTCGAGGCGAGCCATCCGGCCGCGACGACCGGGCCGAGACCGGGGATGGCGAGGAGGCCGAGACCTGCGAGCAGGCCGGCGGCGCCGCCGAGCCCCGCGCCGATGCCGGCACCCGTGCCGGCGCCTTCGGCGCGATCGTCGGTGCCGTCGCGGTCACGATCGACCTTGCCGGCGACCTTGCCGGAGCGTGAGCCGTACCAATTGTCCGAATTGTTGGCGACGAGGCTGATGTCGGAATGCGGCACGCCGGCGCTTTCGAGCCGGGTCACGGCGCGCTCGGCATCGGCGTAATTGTCGTACAGGCGAGAGATGGTCGTCGTCATGTCTGGATCTCCTGATTTCGCGAATTTCTTGCGCGAGTTACTTGGCGGGGTTGACGTTGCCCTGGAAGTCGACGCTGACGTCGGTCTTGGTGCCGGCCTTGTCGGCCTTGCCGCGCCAGACGCCGTTGTCGTCCTTCTGCAGGCCGGAGACGTTGGAATAGCCCGCGCCCTCGATCCGCGATTTCGCCTGTCCTTCGGTGAAGCTGTTGCGGCCCGCGACTGGTGCGTTGGAGTTGTTCTGGTCGGAGCTGTTGACCGCGTTGTTGCCCGGCCCGCTTTGCGCCGGCTGCGACTGGGCGCCTGCGGGCACCGAACCGAGCAGCACCAAGGTTGCGGCCAGGACTGTCAGACGTTTCATGTTGTTGTCTCCTGCAAGTGATTGTGCCGGCGACAACAGGTGAGATCCGAAATGGTTGCTATTGTTTGAGGAGTTCGCTGCGGCTCTTTGGCCGCGGTGATTTGGTCGCGACAAAGTCGAGAGGTGCGGTCGTCGATTGTCCGTGCTTTGCTACTTTGAAGATTGCACGGACTCGGCCTGGCCCTTGGTGGGCTCCCACGGCGCCGGAAGGATCACGCGGATGGGGCGGGCTTCGGTGGCGCTTTGCACCACAGGAGCAGCCTGATCCTTGACGGGCTCGGCCAGCGCTACGCTCATCAGTGCGACCAGCACCGCCAGGGAAGTCGTCACGAGCCGCATGAGCATCGAAGCCTCCTGTTTGCGCACTAACGCAGCCCGGCGCAATTGGTTCGGAGGAACTCGGGAACAAGTGGCAATTTATCGGGTTTGTAGAAGACACGCCTGGATCACCGGGCTGCTGGAGGAGGACACACGATGAAGATCAAAACGATCATTGCCGCCGCCGTGCTGACGTCGTTTGCGGCTCCCGCCTTTGCGCAAGCGTTCTACGTGGTGCAGGACGTCAAGACCAAGAAGTGCACCATCACCGAGTCGAAGCCGACGACCACGGAGACGACGGTCGTCAGCGGCGACACCGTGTACAAGACCCGGTCTGAAGCCGAGGCCGGCATGAAGTCCGTCAAGGTGTGCACCTCGAACTGATGCACTGAGCGAAGCTCTTGTCGAGCCTACGCTCGAAACAAGCCCGCGCGGAGCGATCCGCCGCGGGCTTAACTTTTGCTAACTTCGCGTCGCGCAGCCCGTGCTATGCCGTCCGCCACGCGCAGGCGAGATAGGAACTTTGGGTCCGCTCCGGCCGATTGTCGCCAGCGCTTTGAACGACGGGTGAGCCGCTCCAACCATGCAATCACGCTATCCCTTGCTGAAGAGGTGGACGGCGGAAGAGCATGAGCGGCTGAAAGCGCTGGCCGAAGCCGGACGCCGTCCCGACGAGATTGCCGCAGAGCTCAATCGGAGCGAAGCCGCCGTGCGGGTGCGGGCCTGGCAGCACGGCATCGCGCTGCGCACCGTCACGCAAAAGCGCGGCAAGTAGCGACGGCGGGGCGCAACTGATCGACGGCCGTCTATGGAAACGAAGTGGGGTAATTTGGCGGGCTGGGCATGGGCAAGCCGTAATCTTCTGCCCGCTTAGCGGCAAGCTTTCGATACGACTGGGCCTGCGTCAGCAGTTGGTTTCGAAACTCCCCATCCGTCTCGTCCGCGGCAAGCCTTTCGAGTTGAACTGCGCGTTCCAGATATTCAGTGAGGAGTTTCATGGCAGGAAAACTCGGTAAGTGACGGACGGTTCCCGCGTAGGCACGAAACCCCACTCGCGAGGGAGCGCTGCTTGCACGAACTCTTGCCCTAGCAAAGACCGGTCGTTTGTTGCATCACGCGCGCCAGGTCATCTTCGGTGAAGGGCTTGCGGAGCAAGGGAAGGCCGCCTCGTCGCGGCTCCCGGCCGGATACCTGCAGCACCTTCACGGCCGGACGCAGGCGTCGAGCGCGTTCGGCCAATTCATGACCATCCATGCCCGGCATGTTGATGTCCGTTATCAGGATGGAAATGCTTTCATTGTCCCGCAAGGCGTCGAGCGCTTCGCCGCCGCTCTGGGCGCAAACGACCTTGCAGCCGAGGTCCTCCAACATGCTTGCGAGCACGTCGCGCACGTTGGGATCATCATCTACAAGCAAGACCGTGTGACTCATGGGCAAGAACTCCTTGCCCGTTAACTTAGGTAAATCCGGTACGTTCCGCAGAGATCCTGAAGGCGGATCCGAACGAAAAAACCCGGCGCGTGAGCGTCCGGGCTGATCGCCAGTAAAGAATTATAAGTCCAATGGCAGGAGCTAAGCCAATCTTCGCGGCCCCTGTCTGTGCACTTTTGGACACCCGCAGAGCGAAACCAGGGCCAGCTATGTAAACAGCTCCGCATCCCCTGGGACAATCCTTTACGGGCGCCGCAAGAGGCAAAGTCCTGCTGTGGAAGAGCGGCGCGCGTTTCGCGGAACGATGGCGCACCGGCTTCGTTGGCTCGTCTTCTACCCAAGAAAGGGATAACGATCATGGACCGTGAACATGTGAAGGGCGCCGCCGACAAGGCAAAAGGCGCGATCAAAGAAGGGGCCGGCAAGCTTACCGGAGACAAGGACCTCCAGGCGGAAGGCAAGATGGATAAGGCCAAGGGTTCCGCCCACAACGTTGCGGGAGACGTGAAGGACGCAGCGCGAGACGCCTCTGACGCCCTCAAGAAATAACCAAGCAAGAAAAGTCTGAAACTGGCCGCCTCAGGGCGGCCTTTCCTTTTCTGCCAAGCCCACGGCAAGCTTAGGAGCGCTCCAGCTCGGAAGTCCTGCCCACGGACGAAACACGCCTGAAACAGTACTGAAACCAGATCGTCCTGAACTCGGCGCCCGCCGGGGCCGACCAACCAAGCGAAACGGAGAGACAATCATGATCCAGATCGGTTCGAAGGAAGAAGTCGCGCTGCTGCTGGCGCTGTTTGGAACGCATACCCAGCCGGCGCAGCGGCCGAAGCCGAAATCGCAAGCGAGGTGACAGACGCCATGCCCGGCTTGGCCGAATGCCAGAGCCTGCTCAGGCTCCTGATCGCCAGGGGCGATCCCAAGGCCATCCCGCTTGCCAAGGGCGCCATCGACCAGTACCTGAACACCGCACCGTTAAGCATGCGCGGGCGGGGCCTGCGCGTGCTCCAACGCGATGCGCTCGACCAGCACGATGTCGCGGTCGGCGTGCAGCGCTCGTTCGCCGAGACGGTGGACGCCTACATCGAGCGCAAGCTTGCGGAGGAATAGGTAGGCCGGTCGCAGATCGGCCCCTGTTCCCGGAACCCCTTGGATCCCAAGAGATTTTTTAGTCCCGCCGGAAACCTTTGTCCGTGCTTCGGCCTATAGGGCAAAGGATTACGGACATGCCCAGATATTACTTCGACCTTCGCGACGACAAGGGAATTGCGCTGGACGAGGAGGGGCTGGAATTGTCGAGCCCGCGTGCCGTTCAGGCCGAGGCGGCCAAGTCGGTCGCTGACCTCGCGCGCGATGCGCTGCTCTCCGCGCCGCTCACCGGCGACCGGCAGGAGCTGGCGATCGACGTGCGCGATGCCAGCGGTCCCGTCATGCAGGTGAAGTTCTGCTTCCAGATTGAAGACCTGAAGTCGCGGCCGCGCTCACGCGGTCATTGACGCGTCAGCGTCGGGCGGGACGGCTCGGGCAGGGGCGGGCGCAATTGCTCCGACTCCAGCACGGCGATCTTTCGGCCGAGCTGCCAGACCTCGACCTTGCCGAGCCGCGTGAACTTTTTGGCGATGACCACCGCGCTGGAATCGGACGGGGCTTCGAACGCTTCGGCGGAGCGGAAGACGCCGTTCTCGCCGACGAGATAAGCGCGATATTGCATCATGTCGGCGCCCTCAGGCCGGGCGAGCGCAGCCAGGAATCGATCTGCATGGCGGTTTCGTCCCGGCGCGCCTGGCGCAGCAGCATGTCGCGGCGGGGGCCAGGGGTCAACTTGCGCGCTTCCTCGCGGCAGCGCTCCGCTTCGTCCGCGAGTCTCTCGCGCAAGGTGGTGGTCTGTTTGAAACGACGCCGCTTTTGCATGGCGTTCTCCCTCGTTAGAGAAGGGCGGGAGCGCGATGGGCGTTCTCATCACCGATCTCTGCCACGGGCCTTGCGATGATGGATCAACCTTATGCCTTCTGCAGTGGCGAGTCACATCATTTGATATGACGCGCCGATTTATTTTCGGGCGAAATTTGAGCGTGTTGAGTGGCTTACTCATCTTGTGCCCGGCGAGTCCTAAAGTTCAATATTGAGCAAAGGCGACCTGTGTTAGTTGATGTTGCATCACCGGCCAAAGGCTTCGTCCGTAGGCGTCGGTGGCTGAGAGACCGAGCGCGCTCCCGCCTGCAAAGCAAGGGAGCACCGCGATGACCGTCTATCGGCCCTTGCCAGCCGACCGTGAGTTGGCCGAATACATGCGCCAATTCGTGCGCGAATGCCGCGAGCTGTTGAAGCAATCGCCACCCGATACGTTTCTGGGACGCAAGACGCACGAGCCTTTCCAGGGCGACGGCGACGCTACGCCGAACGAGGAGCGTTGACCGTCAGCGCGATCGCGATCGCCGGCAACAGGCCGGCCTGCAGGGTGCGGGTTTGCTCCGCGCCGTCACAGATCGCCCGGGCGATCGCGCGCTGACGTATCAGGGCGAGGCGAAGCTGTTCGGCCTCGCGGAGGGCGGCATCGGCGCGCGCCAACAAGGGATCGTCGGTTGATCCGGGCATGGGCGGTGCAACGCGGTGTGTTGCCGGTTGTTCCTGGTGGTGCTCCCCGGGTGTGACTCTGGCGACAGCGCGCGGTATTTCTTGTTGTTGCGTGAACCCCTCTATCTTGCGCTCACCCGGGCGGACAACGCCGATTGACATTGTTCCCTATTTGTTCTAAAGAGGGTTTCTGTTTCAACCTCTGGGCGAACAGCCGAAGTTTGACTCACACTGGAATTTCTGCGGGGTCGTTGATGAGTAGCTCCCTTCTCTCTTTTGTCCTGTTGAGCAGACCGATGACGCCTGACATGTCAGCAGTCGCCAAAGTTCTTCACGCCCGCCATCCGGAATTGGCAGCAGAGGCGCCGGACGATGACGAGCTGCAACCGGCTCAAGCGAATTCGCCGCTCATCCGCTGTGGCAACGAGCTTGTTGCGGTCATGTCGATGCCGGCGCCCATCCCGCAGGATCCGGGGCTTTGGGCGCGCGCTGCGCGAACTTGGCCGGAAAGCGAGGCTGTGGCAACGAACCATCAAGGCCACATCATCGTCTCGCTGCTCGGAAAATCTGAGCAGCCGCTGGTCGCCGCCCGCCTTACGACTGCAGTCATCGGTGCATTGATTGCCACCGTGCCGGAATGTTGCGGCGTGGTGTGGGCGGGCCGGGTGGCACAGCCGGCCGATCTATGGCTCGATGCGTCTCGCTGGTCGCTCGCACCGTATCCGGACTATCCCTTCAGACTATGGGTCGACATTCTTCCGTTCCGGTCAGGTGCGAAGATCGGAGCGATTACGATGGGCTTGTCCGCGTTTGTCGGCCGCGAGATCGAATTCGTGACCGGTAAGCTCGCGCTTCCGGCGTTGTTCGACAAGGTGGCAGGACTTTCGGTGTATCTGATCGAAAACGGAAATGTGGTGAAGGACGGCGATACGATCGGAGCAAGTGCGAGTGAGCGGATTGCGGTTCGCTACAAGAACTCCGACGTCTTTGGAGGTCTTCCCGTGTTTTATTGTACGGATGAATTCGAGCACTAGTCTGCAAAGCTTCTTGCGCGTGTCGAACAGTAGTTGGAGCGCTGGAAATCGCTTTGACACGTCGGGCAAAACACTGACAGAATGGCATCATGAAGATGGATTCAAATGAGGCCCGCGGCGGTTCTGCGGGCTTTTGTTTTTAGATTCTGTATGCCCTCGCTTCCGGAGGCGTGCTGCTGGTCCACGCGAAAAGGGTTTGGACCTCCTGTGGCAACACGCCACGCTATTGTTTGGAAGACAGAGCCGAGATTTTATCTCCGCCCAGACCCCGAATAAAGGGCCATTCAGATGAGCCACGAACGGGCAAACCAGGACAAACGTTTCTCGGCGCGGAAACGCAGATTCTACAGAATGAAGCTCTATCGAAAAGGCAACCCGAGTGGTCTCGAGATCACTGAGGAGGACGGTCCCTCTCTGCTCAAGCCCGGGCACTTGTCCGATTTCGTGGGGCCGACGCCACGAGCCACATTCAATTCGCGACGGCGTCGGCCTTGGGATTGTGAGCCCTGGTATTGGTTCTGGCTCATCTCTGATCGGGCCAAGACCGTGTTCGAGGCCATAGATCCCGAGGCGTTTTCCTTTCTTGCTTGCGAGGTCCAGGTTCCTGGCGGGGTCTGGGACGGACCTCGCTACTGGTTCTGCGACGTCCGCCGTTCTCTCGATGCATTGGATGAGGAGCGATCGCGGTTGAGCATCGGGATTCGCGACGATCCAGGCTCTCTACTTTTTGGTCAAAAAGTCTACGATTTTTGCGATGATGTCGAACTCGTTTTCAAGGACGAACTGGTTGGCAATGCGCACATATTCCGAATGGCGTACACCTTACGATGTTTCATATGTGATCAAGCTCTGAAGGATGTCTGGAGGTCGGCGGGCCTCAGGGGCATGTTGTTCGAAGACGCCTCCGATCTCCCGCTGATCCCGCGCCGAAGATCTTAGGAGCGCTCTCTGCAGATCGTCGCTTGCCGAGCCAGGATGCCTTTCGAGGAAGAAAGCACCCGCGACGTATAAGTCAAACGCAGCCTTCGACTGAGATTTAGCAATCCGCCGTCGTTCGTCCTCGATGGCGCTGCGTTGCTCCAGACGCTGGTCGGCCTGTGCCGATCCGCGCTCGATGCCGTCCAAGCGCGGCCAAACGGCGGCGAAGGTCGCCGAGACCCTCACAAGCATTTCATTCAGCCTCCTAACGGCGCCGAAGCGGCGAGCGCAGCCGGCGCCTGCGCGTCGCATGCGGTGGCTGAACCGCATCTGAGACTTGATCAGGCTTCGAGCAATCCGATCAAGCGCAAATCACACAAGCAATTCGCATCGGGGCAGCATGTCGATTTTAGCCTATCACCACATGATCTCGCAAAGGTTCAACGATCATATTGCATTTCGTGGAATCGATCAGAAAACACTGGGAGTTTACTCCCCCGCGAATGGGATCTATCTGCCGGTGGATTATCAGCTCGCCGCCGGTATGAACATATCGCCCCATCCGGGTGGGCATACGCCGCTTTATTACGGCGCCATCAAATGCGTCCTCGATCGAATCGCCGAGGAGCCCAAGCCGGAAATTCGCGCGGTGAAGATAAGAACACTCATGGATGCAATGCGCATTGGCTTCGCCAACGGTGATCTCTACACAAACTTGCCCAACGGCAAAACTCTGGAAGAGGTTGAGCAGGGTATCAATAAAGTCATCAAGAAGAACGAGTCGTATGTTGAGCGCTATGCCGACCTGCATCAAGATCTTCGGGAGAGTGAACGGAGGAATTTGCAGGCCGGACAAGACCATCTACAGCTTTGGTCTGCAATATTAGGCGATGCTCAAAGAGAGAAGTTGCTCAGCGAGGCAATTGAGCGGAATCCAAACGTCAATATCACGTCGGAGAATAAACATCTGCGCGGAACGCCGTACTCCCGATTTGCACCTGTCGACGATGTTTTTCAGATCCCACCGACGACCTCAGCCAACCCGGCCGACCTTCCTTCGCCTCCACCTCTCGTTCCTCCTTCCCTCCAGTGGCTGAACGAGTCGGAAGGGTTCACGCGAAGTGATCCGCGCTTCACAGGCGCGCTTCCACCCTTTCCGGCACCGGGCCCCGATGAAAAACGGTTCGGTCAGTTGCCTCCGACAACGGCCGCTCCGGCAGATCCGCTGGTGCTCCAATCCGATCCGCACTCAGGAGTGACGTATCAATATTACGACAATCCGTTGGCAGGCGGCACGCCTGTGGTGCGTAATGCAATCAATGCACTTGCTTTGACGGCTGGAGGGACCGCCACCGCCGCCCTAGCTCCCTCTATCCTTCCCTGGCTGCTCGGCATTGGAGGCATTTTGGCGTTTACGCGCGCTGCCAACGCGGAGGAAAGTCGTTCCGGCGCGACGATTGGGGCTGCCGCTCCTGGCGGAGGAGTGTTCTCGACAGGAGCGCCTGTGTACAACACGTCGAACAATGGACTCAACGCTGACAACACGGCCGGCGCCAGGGGCGTCTTGGCGCCGTTGAACCTCAGGCAGCAGCTTGGCGGTGCTTCCTCGTTTGATCCGGAGGCGCCCGCTGGCACTTTTGCAGATCGCTTCGGGGAATGGACCACCACCCCGGCTGGCACCGTGCCCGCGAATGATCCCCCAGTCGCGCCCACATCTGCCGCAGGATCAGTCGCGCCCGAAGATGTCCGGCGTCTCGCCCGTGTGAATGAGACGAATGCGGGCAACGTGTTCACGACGGGCAGTGCGCCCGTCCCGCATCTACCATTCACCGAATTCGATGGGCGGTTTGGCAGTTGGACCGTCCCGACCGCTGGCGGCCAGCAGCCGCAACCGAGCAAGCCGATCGGCGTGTTTGCAGACGAGCCGAGCTACCTCATTCCTCCACCCATCTTTGGAGTGGATGGGCCCGTCAATCCGCAGACCGATAGTGAGGAATGGTTCTCGCGCTGGATACGACCTTTGCTTCGGTCCGAATGACATCTGTGGTGAAGCGAGAGCCGTCATTTGACACGTCGGGCAAAACACTGGCAGAATAGCATCATCGAAAAATTCGGAACAAGCTCGCGGATCTGCCGCGGGCTTGTTTGTTTTGTCGGCGCAGAGACGTTCGTGCGTTACGCGCCACCCGGCCCGAACCACCGCGTCAACGCCTCCACAAGTCCGCAGCCACTCTCGTCGCCCACCCAGGCCACATGGCCATCGGGCCGCACCAGCACCGCGCTCGGCGCAGCCACCGGTCCGATGGCCGGAAGCTGCCAGGCGCCGTCGTAATCGGCATCGACGAACTCCAGGCGATCCGCCCAGGGCGCGATGTCGATGCCGCCGCGCTTGCCGAAATTGAGCAGCACGCCGCGCGCGCCGTGCAGCAGCGTGAACAATCGCAGCTTCCGCCCGTCGACCACGAGATCGAGATCGGGCATGCGGCGGCCGAGCAGCGCGTGGCCTTCGCCGAGATCGTAAGCGATGTCGAGCCCGCTCATCATCGCGCCAAGGCGCCGGCGCGGCTCGTCCATGGCGAGCAGCTCGGCGATCACCTCGCGCGCGGCCTTGCGGCCGTCGTCGCCGCGGCGGAGCAGGGCGATCTGCGCCATGGTGGTCTTCAGCACGCGCGCGGCCACGGGATGGCGCTCGCCGTGATAGGTGTCGAGCAGGCTCTCGGGCGAGGTGCGATGGACCACCTGCGCCAGCTTCCAGCCGAGATTGACCGCGTCCTGCACACCGAGGTTGAGGCCCTGGCCGCCGACGGAATGATGAATGTGCGCGGCATCGCCGGCGAGCAGCACGCGGCCTTTGCGATAGGATGCGGCCTGCCGCGCCGCATCGGTGAAGCGGGAGATCCAGGCGGGGTTGTGCACGCCGAAATCGGTGCCGTAGACGGCTTCGAGCGCCGCGCTGAGATCGCGCAAGCTCGGCTCGCCGCTGCGCGCAAGCTCGGCTTCCGTCACGACGACCAGCACGCGCCCGCTCTCGGTCTTGCTGAGGCCGTGGAAGCCGAGCGCGTCGTGGCGCAGGCCGAATTGGGGCTCTTCGCGCATCTCGACCTCGGCCATGAGGTTGCTCAGCGTCGGTTCTGAGCCGGGGAAGTCGATGCCGGCGCTCTTGCGCACCGCGCTGCGGCCGCCGTCGCAGCCGACGAGATAAAGTGCGCGCAAGCGCATCCCGCTGGACAGCGTGACGTCGAGGCCGGTGTCGTCTTCCGCAAACCCCGTCACCTCGCGGCTGCGATAGATCGGCACCGCGAGCTCGGCGACCCATTCGGCGAGCAGGCGCTCGATCTGGTTCTGCCGCAGCGCGAGGCCGTAAGGATGACGGGTGGGGAGATCGCCGATATCGAGCCTGGTCCAGGCGAAGCCGGCGAGCTGGGTGATCTGCCCTTCGCGCAGGAAGCGCTCGGCGACGCCGCGCTGATCGAGGATCTCGATGCTGCGCGCGTGCAGTCCGCCGGCGCGCGTCTCGGCGATGTCCTGGCTCGCGCGCCGCTCGACGATTGCGACGTCGATTTGAGCCAGCGCGAGCTCGGCGGCCAGCATCAGGCCGGTCGGGCCGGCGCCGGCGATGATGACCTCATGGCCGGCGGCGCTTGCGCGTTCTGCAGGCGTTCGGCCGCGCGGCCGGGACGTCGGAAGCGATACAGGCATGCGTGACCCCTCGACTGGTTGTTCAGGCCGAGGGGTCTTACGCGATCACCGGGGGCTTGAAGCAAGCCCCTTGCGCACCACATATTGAGTTGGGAGGAGGGGCTTCCCGTGTTTTCGCACTGTCAATTGACACGTCGGGCAAAACACCTTCGTAAATGGCATCATCGAGATGCGCGCCGCTCGTGGCGCGGCTCAATCGTCCTTCGACATATCGCCGGGTTTTGTGGGCAGATCGATGCTGCCGCCCTCGCCATGCGAGAGATCGCGGCCGTCATCCGCCGTCGCGCCGGCGTCTTCGACGATCTGCGTGGAGTGTTCCTTGTCGATGCGCGGCTTTGAGGGCGGACGATCTCGCGACGTGTCGTCTTGCGATGTGCCGGGTGAGGTCATCTTCATCGTCATGGCCGGTCGCTCCTGATTTGTCCAACGCGGCTTGCGCGAATTCGTTCGTTTGACACGTCGGGCAAAACACTGGCAGAATGGCATCATCGAAACGAGTTTGTTTTGGCCCGCGCGGGACGCAATTTTCAATTCAGCGGAAGTTTTGACACGTCGGGCAAAACACCGGCATAATGCCATCATCGAGACGAGCTTGGTTCACCCGCGCGGAACAATCCGCCGCGGGTTTTTTCGTTCTCGATGTCGCAATCGGACGGCGGCGGCGCATTGCGGCCACGCACTCGCTTGATAACGCGTTGAGAGAGCGCCGATCGGCGCGCCGTCGTCCGAACCATTGCTGGCCGTGCACGCGCGAACGTGCCGGCCCGCGGCGCAGGGCCGCGTGCCCGCGCCGCTGCGGTCTCCGGGACCGGAGATAGGGTTCGCGCCCGAAACGATCGCGCTCTTCGCGCGATCTGCCGCGCATTTTCTTGACAAGGAGAGATGATGACCGCCTACCTGATATCGCTTGCCGTCGCGGGCCTCGTTGCCATCGTGCTGTGGGAGACGTTTGCGTGAGCGAGGACATCGTCGAAGGTGAACCCGAGCGCGCACCGGTCCGCTTACCCCCGCGAGCGAGGACGTCGCGGGCGCGTAATCTGACCGAGATCCGCTCGCTCGCGCGCAGCCACACCCGAACCGCCATCAGGGTGCTCGTCGGCGTCATGCGCAGCGAGGATGCAACGCCCGCGGCGCGCGTCTCGGCGGCCAACGCCATCCTCGATCGCGGCTGGGGCAAGGCCGCACAGCCAGTCGAGAACGGCGAGGACGGCGTGCTGAAATTGATCCACCGGATCGAACGCATCATCGTGCATCCGCCGAGCTCGAACAGCGGTGACGCCGTCACGACGCTCGAGACGGCGGAGCTCCCGATCTGCAACCGCGTCTCGATTGAGCGTTGACCCGTCGGGCAAAACACTGGCAGAATGGCATCATCGACAGAAGTTGGTGTTGCCCGCGCGGACGCAGTCCGGCGCGGGTTTTTTGATGCCTCCGCAAACGAGGGCATCTGGTGTCCATCCTGAAAATTCCGACCGCAAGAATCTTCGAGCCGCTGCTGAAACCTGCGCGCTACAAGGGCGTTTATGGCGGACGCGGCTCGGGCAAGTCGCATTTCTTCGGCGAGCTCCTGGTCGAGACCTGCCAGGCCGAGCGCGGCACGCTCGCGGTCTGCATCCGCGAGGCGCAGCGCACGCTGGCGCAATCGTCGAAGCGCTTGATCGAAGGCAAGATCGCAAGCCTCGGGCTCGGGCACGGCTTCAAGTTATTCAGCGACAAGATCGAGACGCCCGGCGACGGACTCATTATCTTCCGCGGGCTTCAGGATCACACCGCCGACTCGATCAAATCCCTGGAGGGGTTTCGCATCGCCTGGATCGACGAGGCGCAATCCTTGAGCGCACGCAGCCTCGCGCTGCTGCGGCCGACGATCCGCGCCAAGGACTCCGAGCTCTGGTCGAGCTGGAATCCGCGTCGCAAGAGCGATGCGATCGACGATTTTCTGCGTGGGCGGCAGCCGGACGGCGCCGTGGTCGTGAAGGCGAACTGGCGCGACAATCCCTGGTTTCCGGATGTGCTCGAGGAGGAGCGGGTGCTCGACCAGAAGCTCTATCCGGAGCGCTACGATCACATCTGGGAGGGAGACTATGCACGCGCCTTCGAGGGTGCTTATTTCGCCTCGCTGCTCTCGGAAGCGCGCGCGCAGGGGCGGATCGGCAAAGTTGCCGCAGATCCGCTGCTGCCGCTCCGTGCCTTCATCGACATCGGCGGCGCCGGCGCCGCCGCAGATGCCTTCACGATCTGGGTCGTTCAGTGGGTCGGCAGCGATCGCCGAGATCGGGCACTGGTACGAACCCGACAAGCTGATGGGCTATTGCGTCGCGCTCTATTTCGCAAAGCTCCTGGTCTGGGACAAGGTTCTCGGATTGGGCTCGACGGACGCCCTGGCGGGATTTGCGGCGGTCACCGCCAATCTTGTGGTCTCATTCTATTTCGCCAAGCGTGGCTTCGAGAATGTCGCAAGGATCATCAAGCGATGAGGATGCAAAACGACGAGATCAGGGCCATTGTGGCCGAGACGCTGGCCGAGCAGCAAAGGCTCCAGCAGGAGAGCATCGATGCGATCATGTTGAAGGCGGTCGCGTCGGTGCTGGCCTCTTTTGGCATCGAGGATGACGATCGAAAGGAGCTGCGAGCCGATCTTCAGCACCTGCGGAGGTGGCGAAAGAGCGTGGAGCAGGCCCAGAGCTACACCTTCAAGGCAGTGATCACAGTGATTGCCACTGGCCTGATGGGTGCCGTCTGGCTTGGCGTCAAGGTGGTACTGGGTAAATGAGCCTTCATGGCGCCGTTGACGTCGCTCCGTGCCCGATCAGGATCTGCTGCCCAATGAGTGGCTCATGTACAGAATTCGTATCGTCGATGCGTCCGATGATGACGTTGCTGAAACCTTAGCCGATCTGCATCGACTCACGTTTTTCGATGCCGCGGCGATGCCCACGTTCGACCTCGGCGCGTGGTGGATGGCTTATCACGACGCGGACGCAGTCGCGTTCGCCGGAATTGTGCCCTCGACCCACGTTCGAAGCGCCGGCTATTTCTCCAGAGTTGGCGTGTTGCAGCGGCATTGGGGACGTGGCCTTCAGCGCAGATTGATGCGTGCGGTGGAAGCGAGGGCGCGGCGTATCGGATGGGACAGCATTGTCTCCGATACAACGGACAACCCGGTATCAGCGAACAACTTCATTCAGGCGGGTTATCGGCTGTTCGAGCCCGAGACCCCTTGGGCCTGGGCACATACGCTCTATTGGCGAAAATGGCTGCACTGAGCAGGTTTGCCGCCGCACGGAACGTGCCGTTTATCTAATGGCCAGTACGCGCCTGGAACGTCCGAGGACCCGGCAGCCTGAGGGCTGCCGGGTCCTTTTTGCGTTCTGAAGCGATGCCGGCGTGGGACTTGCGAAGTCGGCAGCGCCGGGCTTTAAGCTTGCTCTTGCAGGAAATTCGGCGGCCATAAGCCGATGTAAGGGAGAGCGCGACCGATGCCCACCAAACCTCAATTGCCGTTACGTGCCTCGCAAGGGACGGGAGGGCCGACCGCGCTCGATGGTCTATTGGTCGTCGATTTCACGCGTGTGGTCGCTGGCCCGGCCTGCACCCAGACACTCGCCGACTACGGTGCGCACGTCATCAAGATCGAGAATCCCGATGGCGGCGACGACACGCGCGCCTATGAGCACGCGGAGATTGGAGGTGAGAGCGCCGCCTTTCTCAGCCTGAACCGCAACAAGCGCGGCATCGCGCTCGATCTTGCCGTGCCGGAGGCGCGCGAGATCGCGCTGGACCTGATCCGCAAGGCAGATGTGGTCGTGGAGAATTTTTCGAGCGGGGTCATGAAGAAGTTCGGGCTCGACTATGAATCGGTCGCGCCGTTCAACCCGCGGCTGGTCTATTGCTCAATCTCCGCCTACGGACGCAGTGGACCGTTTGCTTCCCGGCCAGGTTTCGATCCGATCACCCAGGCGGAAAGCGGCTTCATGTCGCTCAATGGATTTGCCGACGGCCCGGCGGTTCGCACCGGCCCGCCCATTGTCGACATGGCGACGGGGATGTCCGCCTGCAATGCCATCCTGCTGGCGCTGCTGGCGCGGGAGCGGCTCGGCCGGGGGCAGCATGTCGAAGTTGCCCTGTTCGACGTTGCGATGGGGATGACCGGTTTCTACGGCATGGCCTATCTCATCAACGGCGAAAATCCCGGCCGGTTCGGCAATTCGCCGAGCGGGTCTCCCACCGTCGGCGTCTACGAGGCCTCAGATGGGCCGCTCTACATGGCCTGCGCCAACGACCGGCTCTACCGCCGGCTTGTGGTCGAGGTGCTGAATCGGCCCGATCTCATCACCGATCCGCAGTTTGCGACGCGCAAAGCCCGTTCGGAGAACAAGGAGCTGCTGCGGGCAGCCATTGCCGAAGTCTTCGCCAGCGATACGCTCGAGAACTGGATGGCGAAGATGAAGCTGGCCAATATCCCGGTCGGCTATCTCCGGACGGTCGAGGAGGGCTTCAATGCCCCCGAGGCTCGCGAGCGCCATCGCTTGAACCGGATTCCGCATCCGACAGCCGAGTGGGTGCCCAACATCGAGCCGCCGATTACGATGAGCCTGACAGGCGCGGTCGACCCCGTCGCGGCACCTCTTTTGGGCGAGCACACCCAGCAGATCCTGCAAGATATGCTCGGCTACGACGAACGTCGGATCGCGGATTTTGGCGAGAAGGGCGCTTTTGGGTTGGTCAAGCCTCCGAGGTCGACTTGAGGCACTGGCTCGGCTTGATTTGGCGAAGGTCCCGCCGCATAAATGTGTGAAAGCGAGGGACACGAATGGCGCCTGGCCAGGAGCCGAGCATGACCCAGCCCGCAGGTCTGCAAGCCGGCGGTGAGGTTTATGCGGCCATGATCGCGAAGGCCCGGAGCCTCCTTCCGCGACTACGGGAGCGGGCGGCACGGACGGAGGAGCTGCGGCATCTGCCTTCGGAAACAGAGACGGATCTTCATGAGGCCGGCTTGTTCCGGATGCTCCAGCCGGCCCGGATTGGTGGCGCTGAGCTCGACTATGTCGCTCTCGTCGATTGCGCTGAACTGCTCGGGCAGGCGGATGCGTCGGTCGCCTGGAATCTCGCCAATCTGGCGAGCCATCATTGGATGCTCGGCATGTTCGAACGACGGGCGCAGGATCTGGTCTGGGGCCGCGATCCGGATACGCTGATTGCATCCTCGTTCATTTTTCCGGCCGGGCGCGCGACGAAAGTCGAGGGCGGATACCAGTTGCGCGGCAGCTGGCCGTTCTCCTCGGGTGTTGCCTCCTGCGAATGGAACATGCTGGCAAGCGTGGTCTATTCCGACGATGAGGCGGACGGTATCGAGTATCGGATCTTCCTGCTACCGAGCGGCGACTACAAGGTACTGGACACCTGGAATGTCGCGGGATTGCGCGGGACGGGGTCGTGCGATGTGGAGGTCAGCGACGCTTTCGTTCCTGACCATATGACCGTCGCCGTAGGGGACCTCTCGGGTGGCCCGACGCCGGGAAGCACGGTCAATCCGAATCCTCTATATGCGCTGCCTGTCTTCTCACTATTTCCTTACGTCCTTTCCGGTGTCGCGCTGGGGAATGCACAGGCGTGCCTTGACGACTACACGGAGGTCGCGCGTCATCGTATTTCGACCTACAACCGTGCCAAGCTGAGCGATTTTCAAAGCACGCAGATCAAGATCGCCGAGGCCTCGGCCAAGATCGACGCTGCGCGCCTGATCATGCGATCGGCTTGTCTCGATGCCATGGAGGACGCGCGGCGCGGCCATATTCCCGATATGGCGACCAAGACCAGATACCGCCGCGACGGATCCTTTTCCGTGAACTTGTGCACGGACGCAGTCTCGATGCTGTTTGCGGCCAGCGGCGCGCGCGGGCTGTTCACGAGCGGCGTGTTACAGCGGCAGTTCCGCGATGCGCACGCGATCAACTCACATCTCGCATTCAACTTCGATGCGGCCGGGACCAACTACGGACGGGTGGCCCTCGGCCTGCCCTCCGAGAATCTCACGCTGTGAGGTCGGCCGATGAATGACTTGCCGAAGCAGCCTCGCGCTCCGGATCCTGCCAACGAGCTCGCGAGCGACAGCTCGCAGATTGATCCTCGCGACTTTCGCAACGCGCTCGGGACGTATGCAACGGGCGTGACGATCATCGCGGCGGCAGCGGCCGACGGCAGGCCGTACGGGCTGACATGCAATTCCTTCGCCTCGGTCTCGCTGAATCCCCCGCTGGTTCTGTGGAGCCTCGTCGTCTATTCCTCGAGCCTGACCGTCTTCCAGAACGCCAGCCATTTCAGCGTCAACGTTCTCGGCGCTTCGCAGCAGGCGCTCGCAAACAAATTCGCAAGATCGTCGGACGACAAGTTCACAGGCGTTGACTGGACCCCTGGCCTCGGCAACGCGCCAGTGCTAGCCGAGAGCGTCGCCAACTTTCAATGCCGCTCCGTGAATCGCTATTATGGCGGTGACCACGTGATCTTTCTCGGCGCGGTCGAGGCATATACCTACAATGCGAAGGAGCCGCTGCTCTTTGCGCGAGGGGCGTTCGGTCGTTTCATAGCCGACGATGAGCGCAAGAACGTGCCGTAACGCGCCCCCTATACTGCTTTGCGCTCTGCCGCCGAAAGCTTGTAGATCTCCAGCGCGTCCGCGTCCGCACCTCGCGCGGCCTTCGCCAGCCTGAAAAGCTGTCCGGCAAGCGCGGCCATCGGCACCGGCGTCGAGGTTGCCTGTGCAACATCGGCGACCGTATCGAGATCCTTGAGCATCGTGGCGATGTGGCCGAGCGGCGGGCTGTGAATGCCGTTGACCATTCGTGGCACGAACAGCTGGAGCGGGATTGAATCCGCAAATCCGCCGGCGAGCGCTTCGGGCAATCGGTTGGCGTCAATTCCGGCGTTCACGGCAAGGCGGGTTGCTTCCGCGAGCACGGCCATCGCGCATCCGACGATCACCTGGTTGCACAGCTTTGTGGTCTGGCCGGCGCCGACCGGGCCCATGTGCGTGAACCTGCGCGCCATGGCCAGCACATAGGGCCGCACCCTCTCGATGTCGCCAGCTTCTCCCCCCGCCATGATGGCGAGCGTGCCTTCCTCGGCGCCCTTCGTGCCCCCGGACACCGGCGCATCGATCCAGCCCGTCCCGTTCGCGTCTTTCAATCGCGTTGCGAGATCGCGCGCCGCGTCGGGATGGATAGACGAGAAGTCGACCACAAGCTTGCCCGCGCCAAGGGCTGCTGCCAGACCTTCGGGCCCGAAGATCACCTCCTCCACCGCCGCCGCATCCGTCACGCACATGAAGACGATATCCGAGCTCGCCAGCAGATCTCGGGGCGTAACCACGTGCTTGGCACCAGCCTCGACGAGCGGCGCCACCTTGCCCTCCGAGCGATTCCAGACAGCGACCTGATAGCCGGCCTTCAGCAGGCGTCGGGTCATCGGCGTTCCCATGAGTCCGAGGCCGAGATAGCCGAGCTTCTCGGTGCGGTTCTTGCTGTCGTCAGCCATAGGTTGCCTCCTTCTGTCGCAGACGCCGCTTTACCATACATAGCCTACCTGCCGGCAAGATCGCCCACCTCGCATGGCTTGCCTGATTGTTTGAACCATGAAACATTTGAGGCGGTCGGGTTGGCGGCGCCAGTCGGCGCCGGAGCAGCGGAGTGGCACGATGCGAACCGTTTCGAAGTGGATCCTGGCTTTGGGGGCGGCAGCCGCCGTGAGCGCGGGCGCAAGCCCGTCATGGGGGCAGCAGACGATCCGCGTCGGCTGGACCATCCCTGCGGAGGAGTCCAAGTACTGGATGATGCGCAGGCCGGCAGAGTTTCCCAATCTCGGCAAGACCTACAACATCGAATGGACCCAATTCCAGGGCACCGCGCCGATGACGCAGGCCCTGGCGGCAGGTGCGCTGGACTGCGCGACGCAGGCGCCGCTCTCCCTCTCCAATGGGGTCGTCGGCGGCAATCTCAAGGCCTATATCGTCGCGCAGCATGTTTTCGAGATGCCCGGCGGCTTCTCGGTTTACTGGGCCGTCAAGGATGACTCGCCCATCAAGTCAATCGCGGATCTCAAGGGCAAGACCGTCGGCATTTCCGTGATCGGTGGCGGTACGCAAGGGCCGTTCAATCTGCTCTTGAAGCAGAATGGCGTCGATCCGGCCAAGGACATCAAGCTGGTCGAGGTCGGCTTTGCCGTCTCCGAGGACGCGCTGCGCCAAGGCCGCGTCGACGCGGTCAATATGAACCAGCCGTTTGCTGCGCGCGCGGAGGCAAAGGGCGGCACAAGGAAGCTGTTCTCGCTCTCCCAGGCCATGCCGAACATCGTGCACATCCTGGAAGCCTGCCGTGCCGATTTCGTCGACAAGAACCCTGAGTTGGTCAAGGCCTATGTCCGCGATATTACCTCGGGCATGAAGAAGGCACTCGCGAACCGCGAGGAGACTCTCAAGGTCGTCAATGAAGTGCTGAAAGCCCCCATCCCGGTGCTTGAGACCTACCTGCTCAAGGACAATGATTTCGGCCGCGATCCGGGTGCTGCGCCGAACTTCCCGGCGATCCAGAAGATGCTGGATATCTATGCAGAGACAGGAATGCTGCCGAAGCTGGATGTCGCACAGTTCAAGCATCCGTCGATCGTCGCGCCGCTGCAATAGAAGCGGGCGAATTGCCGAACCAACATCGTGGCGTTCCGGATCATCCGGGACGCTGCACGAAGAAGATGCATATATGAAGAAGTTGCGATCCCGAGTCACCACAGACGGCCTCGACCGAGCGCCGCATCGTGCATTCATGCGCGCCATGGGGCTCGACGACGCTGCGATTGCGAAGCCGATGGTGGGCATCGTCAGCATGAAGGGTGAGCAGACGCCCTGCAACATGACCCACGACTTCCAGGTAGCTGCAGCCAAGACCGGGATCGAGGAGGCCGGCGGTACACCGCGTGAGTTCTCGACTGTTTCGGTGTCCGACGGCATCAGCATGAATCATGAGGGGATGAAGTTCTCCCTGTTCTCGCGTGAGCTGATCGCCGACTCGATCGAAGCCGTGGTCCATGGGTTGGCCTACGATGCGCTGATCGGATACGGCGGGTGCGACAAGACCCTTCCTGGCGTGATGATGGGAATGGTCCGCTGCAACGTGCCATCCATCTTCATCTATGGCGGCAGCTCGCTGCCCGGGCGCATGGATGGACGTACACTGACGGTGCTCGATTCCTATGAGGCTGTCGGCAGCTTCATGACTGGCGAGATCGACGGCGCCACGCTCGAGCGGATCGAGCGCGCCTGCCTGCCGACGATCGGTGCGTGCGCCGGCCAGTTCACCGCGAACACCATGGGCATGGTATCGGAGGCGATGGGGCTGACCATTCCCAACGTCTCGATGGTGCCCGGTGTCTATTCCGAGCGTGCGCAGATTTCGCGACGCGCCGGCCGACTGATCATGGAGATGCTGGACCGCGGCGGGCCGCTGCCGCGCGACATCGTGACGCGGAAATCCCTGGAGAACGGAGCGGCGATCGTGGCAGCGACGGGCGGCTCGACCAACGCCGCGCTGCACCTGCCGGCGATCGCGAATGAGGCCGGAATTGCATTCAGCATCGATGATGTGGGGGAGGTCTTTGCCAGGACGCCGTTGATCGGCAATCTGCGCCCCGGAGGCAAGTATACGGCGAAGGATGTCTACGATATCGGCGGCGCTGCGGTCATCATTCGCGAGCTGATCCAGAGCGGTCATATCGATGGCGGCTGCTTGTCGATCACCGGCCGCACACTTGCCGAAGAGTACGGTGTGGCCAACGCGCCCGACGGAGAGGTTGTGCACACGGCTCGTGCGCCGATCATGCCTGACGGTGGCGTCGCGGTGCTGAAGGGTAACCTCTGTCCCGATGGGGCGGTGATCAAGGTGGCGGGCTTGAAGAGCCAATTCTTCGAAGGCGTCGCGCGTGTTTTCGAGGATGAAGAAGCCTGCGTCGCAGCCGTTCGTGACCGCAGTTACAAGGCGGGCGAGGTTCTCGTGATCCGCAATGAAGGGCCAGTCGGCGGACCTGGCATGCGTGAGATGCTTGGCGTCACCGCACTGATCTACGGGCAGGGCATGGGTGAAAAAGTGGCGCTGATCACCGATGGCCGGTTCTCCGGCGCGACCCGCGGGATGTGCATCGGCTACGTGTCCCCCGAGGCATTCGTTGGCGGTCCGCTGGCGCTCGTCCGGAATGGTGACAGGATCCGGATCGATGCGGCAAATCGGCGGATGGATGTCCTGCTCGAAGAACAGGAGCTCGCTGCGCGGCGACGCGATTGGAAGCCGCGCCCGCCACGCCACCGTGCAGGTGCGCTGGCAAAATATGCGCGGCTGGTTGGGCAGGCGCCAGGCGGAGCCGTGACGCATGAAGGCCCGGCAGAATGGCCGTGGTTCGAATGACGCACCGCACGGGTGCGAAAATGACAGCCCGTCTGGCAGGCTTCTTGCTAAGCTCGTGCCGCTGAAGCTTCGTGCGAGTAGGACGGAAGGCGGGATGACGGTAGTGTCTGCGAGATCGAGCGAACGGGTGAGACCGGTGACGCACCAAGACCCGGCTTCCGCAATCATCGAGATCGACCGCGTCTCGCAGGTTTTTCAGACCTCGGCACGCAAGGATCATGTTGCGCTGTCGGATATCTCGCTGAGGATCGAGGAGGGAGCTTTCGTCTCCATCCTTGGTCCGTCCGGCTGCGGCAAGTCGACACTGCTCTACATTGTCGGCGGCTTCGTCAGTCCAACCAGCGGCGCGGCGAAGATGAAGGGGCAGGCGATCACGGGGCCCGGTCCGGATCGCGGACCGGTGTTCCAGGAGTTTGCGCTATTTCCCTGGAAGACCGTGCTCGGCAACGTGATGTATGGGCCGCGTCAGCAAGGAATTCGCATCGCCCAGGCCGAAGCGCAGAGCCGGGCGCTGATCGAGATGGTCGGCCTCAAGGGCTACGAGAATTTCTATCCCAAGGAGCTGTCGGGCGGCATGAAGCAGCGCGTGGCGCTGGCGCGGACACTTGCCTACCATCCCGAAGTGCTGCTGATGGACGAGCCGTTCGGGGCGCTTGACGCGCACACGAGGACGCGCCTGCAGAACGATCTTCTGAATATCTGGGAGCGTGACCGCAAGACGGTGCTTTTCGTCACCCATTCGGTCGACGAAGCCGTCTTCCTCTCGGACAAGGTCGTCATGATGTCGAAATCGCCCGGGCGAATCCGGCAGGTCATCGACATCGACCTGCCGCGGCCGCGCCGCCGCAACGAGCTGTTGCTCGATCCGCGTTACCAGAAGTACGTCGTCGATATCGAGCGCATGTTCGACGAGAGCGACGAAGCCGGAGCGCCCGCATGATGTCGGCGGCCGGCATGACCAAGCGCGCTGCCCCGGTGCTCGCCTGCATCGGATTGCTGGTGGTGTGGCAGGTCGCGTCACTGGCGCTGAAGAATGACAGCTTTCCGACCGCGATCGGAGCGATGAAAGCGATTCCGGACATCCTTGGCGACAAGGAATCCCTGATCAATGTTCTGGCCTCGCTCCGGCGCATGGCGATGGGATTTGGCGCGGCCGTGCTCGTGTCGATTCCGCTTGGCCTCTTGATGGGACGTAGCGCCGCAGTTGCGGCCTTCTTCAATCCGCTCCTGATGGTGATCTATCCCGTGCCGAAGGCGGCCTTGATGCCGATCATCATGCTGTGGCTCGGCGTCGGCGACATCACGAAAACGCTCGTGATCTTCCTCGGCGTCAGCCTGCCCGTGATTTATCACAGCTTCGAAGGCGCCAAGGCGGTCGAAGAGAAGATGCTGTGGTCGGGTGCTGCGATGGGGCTCTCGCCGGTGCAGCGTCTGGTGCGGATCGTGCTACCGGCGGCCCTGCCTGAAATTCTGACGGGGTGTCGTACGGGGTTGGTGCTGGCGCTGATCACGATGATCACCAGCGAGATGATTGCCCGTCAGTCCGGTGCCGGAAACATCCTGTTCAACGCGCTCGACATGGGCCAATACGAAACCGTCTTTGCGATGATCATCATCGTGGGAGCGATGGGAATCTGCCTCGACGCGATTTTTGAAAGGGTTCGTGCCAGGCTCGTGCGCTGGTCCGAGCCACAGTTCGACATGCCGCTGAGCTTCTCATGATGTCGCGGCTTCTCTCCCCTAATTTCGTTCTTGGGATTGCTCCGATCGCACTGGTGATCGCGCTGTGGCAAGGCTTGGTGTCTTTCGGCTTCGCGCCGGCAGTTCTGCTGCCGCCGCCGGGCTTCGTCTTCGGCAGGCTGCTCCAGCAACTCGTAACCTCGACGTTCCAGCACGAGATCGCGGCGACCCTGATCAGGCTGTTTGCCGGCTTCGCGATTGCTGTCGTGCTCGGTGTCAGCATCGGCATTGCCGCCGCCGCCAATCCGACGATTAACGCCGTGGTTCGGCCCATCGTGCGCGTATTGGCGCCTTTGCCCAAGGTCGCGCTCTATCCGGCCTTGCTGCTGCTGCTCGGATTTGGCCACGGATCGAAGATCACATTAGTGGCTGCCGACGCTCTTTTCCCGATCCTGCTGTCGACCTATTACGGTGCCTCGACCGTCGAGCAGAAGCTGATCTGGTCGGCTATGGCTGCGGGATCGTCACGCTACGAAATCCTCTTCAAGGTAGTGCTGCCGGCAGCGATGCCGTCGATCCTGACCGGGTGCCGGATTGGCCTTGTCATTTCCTGCATCGTGGTGTTTCTGGCCGAAATGATCACGTCGACGGACGGACTGGGGCACGCCCTCGTGACTGCGGCCAGAACCTTCCAGGCCGTGGACATGTTCGTGCCGCTGATCACGATCTCGCTGCTGGGCTTGATCTTGAACGGCCTGCTGGGAGCCGTGCGCTCGTACTTGCTCCGGGGCTTCCCCGAAGCGTAACTAACAAGAATCCTGAAGACCGGGAGAGAACCATGCTGGCTGATCGTATCGAGGCAAAATGGATCGATGCGTTTTGCGAGATCTTTGAGCGATGCGCCGTCAAGGCCGGCGATACCGCGGCGATCCTGTCGGAGACCCAGTCACGCGCGTTGAACGTCCATCTCGCGGAGCTGGCCCTGCTGCGGATGGGCGCGCGGCCGTTTCATGTGGTGATGCCGACGCGGCGTAACCGGCATATCGTTCCGGTCCGCTCCACCGGGGCGAGCGAGGCGATCCAAAAGCTTGGTCCAGTGATCACGGCGCTTCAGCAGGCCGGCTTCGTCGTGGATTGCACCATCGAAGGACTGATGCATGCGGTGGAGACGCCGGAGATTCTCAAAGCCGGCGCGCGGATCCTGGTGATCTCTAACGAGCATCCCGAAGCGCTGGAGCGCATGGTGCCGGATTCCGCGCTCGAAAAGCGTGTTCGTGCGGCAGCCAAAATGCTGCGCGGAACGAAGCGCATGCGTGTCTCCTCGAAGGCCGGCACGGCGCTCGATGTCGATATGGTCGGCGCGTCGACGGTCGGTGTGTGGGGCTGGACCGACAAGCCCGGCACGCTCGCGCATTGGCCCGGCGGCATCGTCGTCAGCTTTCCCAAGAGCGGGACCATCAACGGCACTCTGGTGATGGCGCCCGGCGACATCAACCTGACCTTCAAGCGCTACCTGACCTCGCCGGTGAAGATGACTCTGAAGGACGACTATGTCGTGGAACTCGAAGGCGAGGGCACGGATGCCGCGATGATGCGCGCTTATCTGGCCGCCTGGAGCGATCGCGAAGCCTATGCCGTGTCGCATGTCGGCTTCGGCATGAATCCCGGTGCGCGCTATGAGGCGCTATCCATGTATGACCAGCGCGACACCAACGGCACCGAGATTCGGGCCGTTTCCGGCAATTTCCTGTTCTCGACCGGCGCGAATGAATTTGCAGGGCGCTACACGGCCGGACATTTCGACCTGCCGATGATGGGAACGACGATCGAGCTCGACGGCGTTGCGGTCGTCCGCGAAGGCGTGCTTCAGGACGTCTTCGGGTAGCCGCGATCGAGCACGGGCGGCCGGGCGAGGTCGAAGTGCCGGAGCAGGTCGACCATGGCCTGCAACCGCTTCACGCGATAAGCATCGACGTCCATCCCGGAGTAATCCAGGAAGCCGGCGCCCGTGCGCAGGCCGATGCGGCCTTCATGCATGTTGCGGGAAATGACCTCCGGCGCGCGATAGCGGTCGCTACCAAGCGCGCCTTCGAGGTAACGGCTGGCGTAGTACAGGATATCGCCGCCGCCCCAATCGATGAATTCGAGCAGCCCGAGTACGGCATAGCGGAAGCCGAAGCCGTAACGGATCGCCTTGTCGATCTCTTCGGCGCTGGCGACGCCTTCCTCGACCATGCGCGCGGCCTCGTTCATTGCCAGCGCCTGGATGCGCGGGACGATGAAACCCGGTGTAGCGGCGCAGACCACCGGCACCTTCCCGATGCCTTCGAGCAGCGTCTTGACCTCGTCGATGACGGCCGGGTCTGTCGCCTTGCCGGGCGAAACCTCGACCAGCGGGATGAGATAGGCCGGGTTGAGCCAGTGCACGTTTAGAAAGCGGCGCGGGTTCACGATTGCGCCCGAGAGATCGTCGACGAGGATGGTCGAGGTCGTTGACGCGATGATCGTTTCAGGGCCGACCCGCTTTGACGCCGCCGCCAATACTTCGCGCTTGAGCTCGACCACCTCAGGAACGCCCTCGAAGACGATGCCGGCCTCGGACAGAGCTGCAGCGCTTCCGCCGGCCGCCACCACCGAGACGCGCGCGCTAAGTGGATCGACATCCGCTTCGGCCAAGAGCCCCAGCTTCGACAGGCTGGCGAAGGTTTTCCTGACTTCGCCAAGCGCGTCCGTTTCCAGCTTGGTGAAGTCCTCCGCGGAACGCGCCTTGATATCGATCATCGTGACCCTGTGCCCTGCATACGCGAAGGCAACGGCAATGCCCCGGCCCATGCGGCCAGCGCCGAGACAGGCGATATTGATGCGACTGGTCATTGATCAGAATCCATTGCGGAGCAGCGTCTGCAATTCAGCCTTGCTGAGATCGCCGAGCCCGAGCGTCTCGAGCGTTCGGCCACCTCGGGCAAAATCTTCGCCGCAGATCGCGCCGCCGATCGACAGGAACGCTTCGGCCAGCGGCGTCGCGACGCCGGCCGACCCGGCGACGGACACCAGCAGCGACAGCCCAAGCCGCAGATCTTCGCGCATGTAACGGTGCTCTGTCAGCACGATCCGCTCGCGCCAATCGCCGGAATCGGTCAGCCGGTCGTGCGAGCCGCGGCCATACATCCAGATCTCGCCTTCCCTCGCGTAATGGTGAGCGAGCGGGAAATGTGGCGCGCCGTAGCCGAGTGCCTCGCGCACCGCCATGCGTTCTGCGTCGAGCGCGTCAGTGACCCGGCGGATCGCGGCTTGCGTACCTTCCTTGTGAATGTCCCAGCGCTCGAAATGTTCGATCGGCCCTGCGTTCATCACGATCAACGGCGGGTGAATGATCGGACCTGCGTTCATCAGGGCGCCCGATAGGGCATCTCCGCAGGGTTCGATGACGTCCGGGAAAGCGCGTCCGATGACTTCGAGCGCATGCGGCGCCTGATCGAGCGGGAACACGCCGACCGGGAGCCGCTTGGCGCGAATGGTGATCGCGACCTCGAAGGGTCCGTGCTTGCGGGTCAGCCAGGGTAGCGTGCCAGTCTCGGCAAAGCTGGCCTTCGCATGGTTGCCGGCATCTCGCGCGACTTGCGCGAAGATCATCGAGCCGAATGTCGCCGGCGGCAGAAAGACGACGTGACCGTCGCGCAGATGCGGCGCGAGCAGGCGAGCGATATCTGCTTGCGCGAAGGCGGGCGCGGGGCACAGGATCAGCTCCGTGCCTTCGACGGCGTCCGCGATGTCGGTCGTGACCAGCGCCAGCTTCACGTCATGACGGCCGTTGTGATCCTTGACCAGAATGCGCGAGCCGGCGGCGCGATGCGCTGCGACCTGATCGGCATCGCGGCGCCAGAGCCGCACCTCGTGCCCCGACAGCGCAAAATCGCCCGCGGCCGCGAAAGAGCCGTTTCCCCCACCCAGAACTGCGATCTTCAAGATGCTTCTCCTTGCGCCCGCGACTGCGCATCAAGCTGCTTCAGCAGGAAATGCTGGACCTTGCCCAGCGCCGTGCGCGGCAGGTCGGTGACGAAGACGATCTCGCGCGGAATTTTGTAGCGCGCGAGTTGCGCCTGAAGATGCGCTCTCAATTCGTCCGCCTCGAGCCGGCAGCCGGATCTCGCAATGACATAGGCGATCGGTACCTCGTCCCAGCGCGGGTCCGGCCGGCCGATCACGGCGCATTCGCTGACATCAGGATGTTCGAGCAGGACGCGCTCGACCTCGGCCGGGTAGACGTTTTCCCCGCCTGAAATGATCATGTTCTTCTTTCGGTCGCGGACCCAGAAATAGCCGTCGGCATCGCGCAGGCCGATATCGCCGGTGCGATACCAGCCGTCCTGCAGCGCCTCGCGCGTTGCGGCGTCGTTGCCCCAATATTCGAAGAACACGTTGGGACCGCGCACCGCGATTTCGCCCGGCGTGCCCGCGGGCAGTTCTTCGCCGGCCTGGTCGATCACCTTTGCCTCGCAACACAGGCCGGCAAGGCCGGTCGATCCCGCGCGCGAAAGATCACCGCCAAGCCGCGTGTAGACCGCGATCGGGCAGGTTTCGGTCGAACCATAGACCTGAAGCACCGGGACGTCGCGCGCGACGAAGCGCTCGATCAGGTGCGGCGGCACGATGGTCGACCCGGTAGCGACGGCCCTGAGGGATGAGAGATCAGCGGTCGCCCAGGCAGCATGCTCGCTCACCGCCTGAAGGATCGCAGGAACCATCACCGTGAGTGTTGGCCGTTCCCGTTCGATAGCCGCAAGCGCGGCGTCCGGCGTGAAGCGCGCATGCACCGTGACCGTCGCGCCCAATTGGAGCGCGGGCGTAGTCTGGATGTTGAGGCCACCGACGTGAAAGAACGGCAGCACGGTCAGCACGTGGTCGTCGGACGTCATGTTGTGCATGTGCTGGCTCATGACGCCGTTCCAGAACAGCGCCTCCTGGCGCAGCACCGCGCCCTTTGGTCGCCCCGTCGTGCCCGACGTGTAGACGATGAGCAGCGGGCTGGAGAGGTCGGTGTGTGGATTTCGGCTCGTGCCGTCACCGCGGGCCAGCAAATCTTCGAATACCGTGCCGCGAGGCGGCGTGAAGTCGAGGCCGACGACGGATGTCCCCACCGCGGTCTGCCCCAGCTCGGCAAGCACTCCGGAAAACGCCTGCTCGAGCACCAGGACCTTGGCGCCGGCATCGCCGAGAATGAACAGCTGCTCGGCGACGGCCAGTCGCCAGTTCAGCGGCACCAGCAGCGCGCCGAGCCGCGCACAGGCGTAAAGCAGAACCAGATAATCTGGCCGGTTCAGGCTTAGAATCGCGACGCGATCGCCGCGGCCGACGCCGAGCTCCCCCTTCAAGGCAGTCGCGGTCCGTTCGATCCGTGCGGCGAATGCCGCGTAACTCAGCCGCTTGCCTTCGAAGGCAATGGCCGTCTTGTCTGGCGCGAACGCCGCGTTGCGGTCGATCAGGCTACAGAGGTCCACGGTCAGTCGTCCGTTTCACCGGCCTCGTAGAGCGCTTCGCGCCCGATCCGGTCGAGGCAGAGCTCGGCGGTCCAGGGCAGCATCAGCGAGCCGCAGCGGCTGTCCCGATAGATCCGCTCCAGCGGCAGCGAGCGAAGCATGGCCTGGCCGCCGCAGGTGCGGATCGCGAGCGCGGCGAGCTCATTGGCGCCCTCCATCACGGAATATTGCGCGGCATAGGCGCGCAGCACTTGCTCCTTGCTCGGATTGGCGCGCGCCTCGGTCACGGCCTGGAACCAGATTGCCTTGATCTGCTCCAGCTTGATCTGCATCTGCGCCACCGCGATCTGCTTGGTCGGATACATCCGCCGCTTGACCGGCGGCATGCCAGGGACCTCGCCGCGCAGGTAACGCACGGTGAAGTCGTAGGCGGCTTGCGCCAGGCCCATATAGGTCGGCGACAGCGTCAGGAACATGTGCGGCCAGCGCTGAGCTGCCTGGAAATAGACGCCGCGCGGCATCAGCGCCGAATCTTCCGGAACGAACACATCCTTGAACAGCAGCGTTCGCGAAACCGTGCCGCGCATGCCCAGCGGATCCCAGTCGCCGACGACCGAGACGCCTTCTGATTTGGCTGATATCGCCAGGTAGAGCGTGTTGCGGCGCGACGCCTTCTTGCCTTGCTCGATCTCGGTGCAAAGCACGCCGTAATAGTCGGCGTGGCCCGAGAGCGATGCAAAGATCTTCTTGCCGTTGACGATCCAACCGCCTGCGACCGGCCTTGCTTCAGTGCCGAATGCGACCCCGCCGGCAGCGGCAGCTCCACCTTCGGAGAAGGGCTGCGAGTAGATCGCTCCATCCTCGACGATGCGCTTGTAATGGATCGCGCGCCGCCGCTCGTGCTCGGCGCGCGTCTCCGCATCCATGTCCAGATCGTCGACGAGGGGACCCGACCACAGCGTCGAGCAGACATGCATGTTCCAGGTCAGCGCTGTGGCGCCGCAATAGCGGCCGATCTCGGCCGCCGCCAAGGCATAGGTCTGGTAATTCGCGCCGAGGCCGCCGTGCTTCTTGGGCACGGCGATACCGAGTAGACCGATGCGATGCAAATCGCGGTAATTTTCAGTCGGGAAAGTCGCCTCACGATCGTAAGTGGCGGCGCGACCGGCAAACACGGTCTGGCCAATCTCTCTCGCGCGGGTGATGATGCCGGCCTGCTCGTCGTTCAAGCGGAATGCAGTGGGATCGAAGATCGGCGCATCCAGCGCGACCCTGTTGGTCGCGCCAATCGTCTTGCTGACTTGCATGGTCATCGCGCAGTTACCTTAGGCTTTGGTCGCGAGAGAGTTCAGGAACCGGCCGAGAGCTTCGTCGAAAGCCTCGGGGCGTTCGAGATTGGCGAGATGGCCGACGCCAGGCAGCTCGACATATTCGGCCCCCGGGATATAGGTCGCCGTCCTTGCCATCATCGGCGCGGGCGCGTTGTTGTCCTTTGAGCCGGACAGCAACAGCGTCGGAACGGAGATATTTCCGAGCGTGCTGCGTTGATCGAAGCCGATGAGAGCCAGCATCATGGCGCGATAGCTCGCTTCGGGCACGCTCCCCATGCATTCGCGGGCGATCTCCATCCCGTTCGGATCGGGATCGTCGCCGACGAGCTCCTTCACCAGGGAGGGGGCCAGCGACTTCATCGTCTCGCCGCGATCAAGCGGCCCGAGCCGCGCCGCGATGAACGATTTCTGCCAGTCGCCGTCCGCCTTCCCGAAGGCAGGGCTGGTCTGCGCGAGCACGACTGCGCGTGCCAGGTTGGGGAACTGAACCAGCCACTTCTGAACAATCATGCCGCCGATGGAATGGCCGACCAGAACAGGCCTGCTGACGCCGAGTTGCGCGATGAATTGCTGCAGCGCCTCCGCCAGGGCAGCGATACTGACGCTGGCAAGCGGCGCCGATCTGCCATAACCGGGCATGTCCCATGCGATCGCGCGGAAGCGGTCGCCAAATGTCGCAAGCTCCCGCCGCCAGGCCCGCGCCGCGCCGCCGATGCCGTGCAGGAAGATCAGCGGTATTGCGTCCGGATCACCCGCCGCTTCGTAGGCGAAGCGTTCGTCCTTTGTTATCATTGGCACAGGCTGCGACACGCGACATCCTTCTGCTGGGCCCTTCGATGCTAACAGGCCTGTGGGGGATGGAAAGCGATAATTTTATACTTAAAGCAATTTTCGGGCCGTCTCCCGCGCGGCGTGCTCGCCGATCGAGCGCCGCTTTCGTTGCAAAAACTTGAAGGTTAAAATATATCGGAGGCGCGATCACGAGAGCCGAGGGAGCCAGCGTATGTCCGGATTGCCGCATTCGCCGCACGCGCTGGTCACCGGTGGTGGGCGCGGCATCGGCCGAGCGATCGCGTCCGCTCTCGTCGGCGCCGGTGCGACCGTGACCGTGCTTGGCCGGAGCGCGGCGGTTCTAGACGAGGCGGTTAATGCAGGCACCGCGCACTTTGCGGCTGTCGCTGACGTCTCGAACGAAGCGTCTTTGAAAGCTGCCATCGCCGGGGCAAGTGCGCGCAAGCCGATCGACATCCTGGTTGCCAACGCGGGTAGCGCTGAATCGGCGCCGTTTGCGAAATCGGACAGCGCGCTCTTCAGCCGGATGATGGATGTCAATTTCATGGGCGTCGTACATGCTGTCCAGGCCGTGCTGCCGGGCATGAAGGATCGTCCCTACGGCCGCATCGTCGCGGTGGCGTCCACCGCAGGGCTCAAGGGCTATGCCTATGTCAGCGCGTATGCAGCGGCCAAGCACGCCGTGATCGGCCTCGTGCGTTCGCTTGCTCTCGAGATGGCCGGAAGCAACGTCACCGTGAATGCGGTGTGCCCAGGCTTCACCGACACCGACCTCGTCGCCGGGAGCATCGACAACATCATGAAGAAGACGGGCCGGACCCGCGAGCAGGCAATTGCCGAACTCGCGAAGCACAATCCGCAAGGACGGCTGGTCACGCCTCAGGAGGTCGCAGACGCGGTTCTCTGGCTGTGCGGGGAGGGCGCGAGCGCGATCACCGGACAGGCGATCGCAGTGGCCGGTGGCGAAGTCTAGCCTGCCTGGCAGGTGCGGAAAAAGAAAGCCAAGGAGATCCCATGAGCAGACCAGCCAATCCCGTTACCGTGCCGCTTGCGGATTACTCACCGCAGCACTTCCTGCTCGCCGTGGTCGACGGCGTTGCGACGGTCACGCTCAACCGTCCCGAACGAAAGAATCCGCTGACGTTCGAGAGCTATCGGGAACTGACCGACTTCTTCCGCGCCTGCGCCTTCGACGACGCGGTCAAGTCCATCGTCGTCACGGGTGCCGGCGGCAATTTCTCGTCCGGCGGCGACGTGTTCGAGATCATCGGCCCGCTGGTGAAGATGGACACCAAGGGTCTGACCGCATTCACGCGCATGACCGGCGACCTCGTCAAGGCGATGCGGGCCTGCCCGCAGCCGATCGTGGCCGCGGTCGAAGGTATCTGCGCCGGCGCCGGGGCGATCATCGCCATGGCATCCGACATGCGCCTTGCGGCGAGCGGGGCCAAGGTGGCGTTCCTGTTCAACAAGGTGGGGTTGGCCGGTTGCGACATGGGTGCTTGCGCCATCCTGCCGCGCATCATCGGGCAGTCCCGCGCCTCCGAGCTGCTCTACACCGGCCGGTTCATGACGGCGGAAGAGGGCGAGCGCTGGGGCTTCTTCAGCCGTATCGTCACGCCGGAGCAGGTGCTGCCCCAGGCGCAGGTTCTGGCCAAGCAGGTCGCGGAAGGCCCGACCTTCGCCAACACCATGACCAAGCGGATGCTGGCGATGGAATGGGCGATGTCGGTGGAGGAGGCGATCGAGGCAGAGGCCGTGGCTCAAGCCCTGTGCATGACAACGGCGGATTTCGAGCGCGCCTTCGACGCTTTCGCCAACAAGGTCAAACCGGTCTTCAGGGGCGACTGAGCCGGTCGCAATCATCTGCAGCCAATCCAGTGAGGGGACTTGCGGGACATTATTTTAGGCTTAAACTAATTTCATTGCCGCCTGCGTGAGATGAAGCTCGCCAATCGCGCGGTGATGTCGCCGATGCGCATGTATTCGGGTTCCGCAACAGCGTGCGCGACCGGCAGGATCTTGAGGAGCTGAGAATTAAGGCTAAGCCCAAGACCCGGGCCGAGCTCAAGGCGGAGGCGACAAAGCCGCTTGCGGCGGAGTGACCGCCCGTGCGACGTTAACCCATTGCCTGCGGTTCGAGTGGAGTTAGGGCGATGAAGGCGATTATCGTCGGTGGCGGTATCGGTGGTCTCACGACGGCTTTGATGTTCCGCTCGCGCGGCCTGGATTGCGAGATCTTCGAGCAGGCCGACACCATTCGCGAGCTCGGCGTCGGCATCAACACGCTGCCGCATGCCATGCGCGAGCTGGCCGGCCTCGGCCTGTTGCAGAATCTCGACGAGATCGCGATCCGCACCGATCAGCTCTACTATCTCAACCGCCATGGCCAGGAGGTCTGGCGCGAAGCTCGCGGCATCGACGCCGGCCACGACGTGCCGCAATTCTCGATCCATCGCGGCCGCCTTCAAGGCGTCATCCACCGTGCCGTAGAGGAGCGGTTGGGCCGTGAGGCGATTCACACCGGCTGCCGGCTCGGCGCCTTCTCGCAGGACGAGGGCGGCGTCACCGCTTACTTCTTCGATCGCGCCGGCGCCCATGTCCACACCGCGCGCGGCGATATCCTGATCGGCGCCGACGGCATTCACTCGCGCGTCCGCGAGACGCTGTTTCCGAACGAAGGGCCGCCGTGCTGGAACGGCCTCATGCTGTGGCGCGGTGCGCGTGACTGGCCGCTGTTTCTCACCGGCAAATCGATGATCGTGGCCGGCGGTCTCAATGCCAAGGTGGTGATCTATCCGATCGCGGAAGGATCGAGCCCGGCGAGCCGCCTGACCAATTGGGCGGTGCTGGTGAAGGTGGGCGAGGGCAACGCGCCGCCGCCGCGGAAGGAAGACTGGTCGCGGCCGGGCCGCCGCGAGGAGCTGATGCCGCACGTGGCGCGCTTCTCGGTGCCCTATATCGACGTGAAGAGCCTGATCTCGGCAACGCCCGAATTCTACGAATATCCGACCTGCGATCGCGATCCCTTGCCCTATTGGTCATCGGGCAGGGTCACGCTGCTCGGCGATGCCGCGCATCCGATGTATCCGGTGGGGTCGAACGGCGCCTCGCAGGCCATTCTCGACGCGCGCTGTCTTGCGGATGTGCTGGTGCGCGCCGAGCACCCGCGTCAGGCCTTGCTCGAATACGAGAAGAAGCGTCTGCCGATGACGGCCGAGATCGTTCGCTCCAACCGGCGCGGCGGGCCGGAGGGCGTCATTGACGCGGTCGAGCAGCTCGCGCCCGACGGTTTCGACAATGTCGACAACGTCCTGAGCTATTCCCAGCGCGAGGCCATCGTGCGCGGCTATGCCACCAAGGCAGGCTTCGCCGCGGTGCCGGGACTCGCGGCGGTCCGCGCTTAAGACAGGCTGCTAGCCGCCGGGCGGCGGTGGTAGGAAGTGGATGTTGAACTCGGCAGCCATCGCCACGACGTCCTCAGGCTTCTGCTCCTTCATGTTGTGAAGCCCCCAGAACAGGTCGAACAGCCTGCGGCTCGGCGAGACCCAAAACAGCACCTTGGCGGTCTGCTCCGACTTGTTGAAGATGCCGTGCGGCACGCCCATGCCGAGGCGGATCAGGTCGCCTGCACTTGCCTGCGCCTCCGAATTGCCCAGCATGAAATCGAGCTTGCCCTCCAGCATGTAGAGATACTCATCCTGGTCGGGGTGAATGTGCGGCGGCACGAAGGTGCCCGGCGGCAGCGTCGCGTGCCAGGAGAAGCTGTTCTCGGCGTAGCTCTTCGGCACGTAGGTCTGGCCGAGGATGTTCCAGGAAATGCCCTGGATTCCCTCATTGGCCCGCGTGATGCCGGTGATTTCGCTCTTCATTGCAGTCCTCCCGTAACGCAATACACGGCCTTAGTTCGCCGCCTTGCAGTCCTTGGCATAGCGGTCGCCGTAATTCTCGAAGACCTTCTGCACGATCTCGGTCTGGAACTTGCCGTCCGGACGCTTGGCGACCTTGGTCAGGTAGAAATCCTGGATCGGATAATTGTTGTTGTTGAACTTGAAAGCCCCGCGCAACGAGGTGAAGTCGGCCTTCTTCAAGGCGGCGCCAACGGCGTCCTTGTTGGAGAGATTGCCCTTCACGGCCTTGAGCGCGCTGTCGATCAGCATCGCGGCATCGTAAGCCTGGAAGGCGTAGGTGCCGGGAACGCTGTTGTAGGCGGCCTCGTAGGCGGCAACGAACTTCTTGTTCTGAGGATTGTCGAGGTTGGGCGCCCAGTTCGCGCCGCCGAACATGCCGACCGCCGCATCCTGCTGCGCCGGCAGGGTCGATTCATCGACCGTGAAGGCCGAGAGCACCGGAATGGTGTCGGCGAGCCCCGCCTGGCGGTATTGCTTGACGAGATTGACGCCGAGGCCGCCCGGCATGAACGTGAACACTGCATCGGGCTTCTGCGAGGAGATCTTGGACAGCTCCGGCTGGAAATCCAGCGTGTTCAGCGGCATGTAGGACTCTTCGACGATCTCGCCCTTGTAGTCGAGCTTGAATCCCGCCACCGAGTCTTTTCCTGCCTGATAGTTCGGCACCATCAGGTACATCCGCTTGTAGCCGCGATCCTGCGCGACCTTGCCGAGGATCTCGTGCACCTGATCGTTCTGATACGAGGTCACATAGAAGAACGGGTTGCAATCCTTGCCAGCGAAGGTCGACGGACCGGCATTGGGGCTGATCAGGAAGGTTTTCGACTCCGTGATCGGCCGGTGGATGGCCTGAAGGATGTTGGAGAATATCGGCCCGACCACGAAGTCGACTTTCTCACGCTCCAGAAGGCCCTTCACCTTGGTCACCGCAGCATCCGGCTTCAGCTCGTCGTCGACGACGACGACCTCGACATCGCGGCCACCCATCTTGCTGCCGAGATCCTTCACGGCGAGCGCGAAGCCGTCGCGAACCTGCTGGCCCAGCGCTGCGGCGGGCCCCGACAGGGTCACGATCACACCCATCTTGATCTTTTCCTGGGCGAGGGCAGGGGTCACCACGGTGCCGAGTAGCATCGCAGCTGCAGCCAAGGTCATTTGCGTCTTCATGATCTGTCCCTCGTGACGATTGGCTTGCGCTGCAAGCCACGTACTCCAATCCAAAGCTTATGCCGATGACGGCGGGCCCGGCAAGCCGAGCGCGATGCGTCGCATCCTGCGGGCAGTTGTGCATGCAAGCTGCGCGCCAATTATTTGAAGCCTAAAGAAACTGGCGTGCGGTCGATTGTTGCAGCTTTGGACTTGCGGCCGGCGCGGATTTATTTGAAGCTCAAAACGTTGGGGAATCCGTGCCCGCGCCAATGCCGGCCGTGAGTGACTGCATCGACATGCTCGATTCCGAGACCAAGGTTGTCGAAACACCGGAGGACCACGCCGAAGAGCTGCGGCTGTGGTTGCGGCTCTTGACCTGCACGACGCTGATCGAGGGCGAGGTGCGCGGTCGGCTGCGGCAGCGGTTCGACGTCACGTTGCCGCGTTTCGACCTGATGGCACAGCTCGACAAGGCGCCTGACGGCATGACCCTGTCAGATGTCTCCAAGCGCATGATGGTCTCGAACGGCAATGTGACCGGGCTCGTGGAGCGTCTGGTGGAATCAGGCCATCTCGACCGGCGGACCTCGGACACCGATCGCCGCGTCCAGGTGATCCGGCTGACAAAGCTTGGGCGTGCCGAGTTCCGCAGGATGGCCGCCGAGCACGAGACCTGGATCGCCGATCTGTTCGCCGATCTCTCCCCGAAGGACGTGCGCGAATTGATGCGCCTCCTCGCCAAGACCAAGGCGTCCGCGCAGAAATCGGCCGCCCGCCGCCGGCCGTAGCCTGCGGGCGCGACAGCCCGACACCCTTTGCCGCATGAAAAAGCACGGGATGCCCAAAATCCCCTATTGCGCCGAATTGTTTTAAGCCTAAAATGTTTTCCAGATCGTGCTGCCGGGTGCAATCCATGCTGAAAGGAGCGTGCGATGGCCAACGCCGCCAAGATTCAAGTGTCGGGCTCGTGTGACGGCAATGCTGCGACGGCCCATGTCGATACGTTCGCGCGGCAACATCTGCCGCCGCGCGAGCTCTGGCCCGAATTCATCTTCACGCGGCCGGAGCTGAACTATCCGCCGCGACTGAATTGCGTCAGCTATTTCCTCGATCGCTGGGTCGAGCAGGGCCACGGCGATGCTCCTTGCGTCGTCAGCCCAGGCGTCAGCTACACCTATCGCGAGCTGCAGGCGCTGGTAAACCGCATCGCCAATGTGCTGGTTGGCAAGCTCGGCCTCGTCACCGGCGGGCGTGTGCTGCTGCGCTCGGCCAACAATCCGATGATGGTTGCGACCTATCTCGCGGTGATCAAGGCCGGCGCAATCTGCGTGGCGACGATGCCGCTGCTGCGCGCCAAGGAGCTGTCCTATCCGATCCAGAAGGCCGAGATCACGCTGGCGCTATGCGATGGAAAGCTCGCCGAGGAGATGGAGAAGGCGAAGGCTGCGGCACCGGGCCTCGATCGGGTCATCTATTGGGGCAATGGCGCGGCGGATTCGCTCGAAGCGCTGACCGCCGATGCCAGTCCGGAGTTCGAGGCGGTCGATACCGCCGCCGACGACATCTGCCTGATCGCGTTCACCTCGGGCACGACCGGCGATCCCAAGGGCACCATGCATTTCCATCGCGACATGCTCGCGGTCTGTGACGGCTATGCGCGCAACATTCTGCGCGCCGAGCACAACGATCGCTTCATCGGCTCGGCGCCGCTCGCCTTCACCTTCGGCTTCGGCGGCGTGCTGTTTCCGATGCATATCGGCGCCTCCTTCGTCGTGCTGGAGAAGACGACACCGGACGACATTCTGAATGCGATCGAGCAGTACAAGACCACGGTCTGCTTCACGGCGCCGACCGCATACCGCGCCATGCTTGGCAAGCTCGCAGGCCGCGACATTTCTTCGCTCCGCAAGTGCGTCTCTGCGGGCGAGACTCTGCCCAAGCCGACATTCGATGCCTGGCTCAAGGCGACCGGGATCAAGCTGATGGACGGCATCGGCTCGACCGAGATGCTGCATATCTTCATCAGCGCGACCGAGGACGAGATCCGCCCCGGCGCCACCGGCAAGCCCGTGCCGGGCTACGAAGCCAAGATCGTCGATGATGAAGGCCGGGACGTGCCGCCGGGAACGATGGGCCGTCTGGCCGTGCGCGGGCCGACCGGCTGCCGCTACCTGGCCGACGAGCGGCAGCGGAAATACGTCCAGAACGGCTGGAACATCACCGGCGACACCTATTTGATGGATAACGACGGCTATTTCTGGTACCAGTCGCGCTCCGACGACATGATCGTGTCGGCGGGCTACAACATCGCAGGAACTGACGTCGAAGCGGCGCTGCTCACGCATCCGGCGGTCGCCGAGTGCGGTGTGGTCGGTGCGCCCGACGAGGCGCGGGGCATGATCGTCAAGGCTTATGTTGTTGCCGCGCCCGGCGTGACCCCTGACGCTCAGCTGGTGGCCGAGTTGCAGGAGCACGTCAAACGCGAGATCGCGCCGTACAAATATCCGCGCGCCATCGAGTTCGTCGCGCAATTGCCGAAGACCGAGACCGGCAAGCTGAAGCGCTTTGCCCTGCGGCAGTTGGCGCAGGCTGCAGTGACGTCCTCAGGCGTCGCCGCGGAATGAGAGAAGGATAGAGAATTGTCTGTGACGACGCCGAAAAGCCCGCAACTCGCGGTGCTGCCGACCGCAGCCGAAGATGGAACGCGCACAAGGGCGCAGATCCTGCAGCCGTCAGGCTGGCCGCTGCCGAAGGGTTATGCCAACGGCATGGCTGCCGAAGGACGTATCGTCGTCACCGGCGGGGTGATCGGCTGGGACGCCGAGGAGCGTCTCGCCGATGGCTTCGTTGCGCAGGTGCGCCAGACCCTGGACAACATCGCAGCGATCCTGGCCGAGGCCGGTGCCCGGCCCGAGCACCTCGTGCGCCTGACCTGGTATGTCGTCGACATGGACGAGTACCTGGCCAATCTGAAGCAGCTCGGCAAGATCTACCGCGACGTCTTCGGAACGCACTATCCAGCGATGGCCCTGGTTCAGGTCGTCCGCCTCGTCGAGAAGGCGGCGCGCGTCGAGATCGAAGCCACCGCCGTCATTCCGAGCTGAACTCCGCGGCGATCAGCTCGCTTTGGCGAGCTCGTCGTCTTCAGGCGAGTTGAGATAGACGCCGGATATGGTGTCGACCCAGCAGAGATGATCGTGCACCTTCTTCACGCCCTCGACGTTCTCCGCGGCGACGATCGCGGCCTGCCGTGCCCGCTCTTCGGTGATGACGCCGCTGAGATGAACGATACCGTCGCGCACGATGACGTTCAGCCCGAACGGGCACCAGTCGTTCTTCTCCATGGTGTCGATGATGCGGCTGCGAATGTGGTCGTCATCGGCGGTTGGATCCGGCACTTCGCGGGCGAGCCCGGCCACGGCCTGTAACAGGTTGGCGCGGGACACGATCCCGACAACCTTTTCGTCGCGCACCACCGGCAGCCGCTTGACGTTGTTTCGCTCCATGAGATCGACGATCTCCGCAAGCGCCGTATCCTCGGTGATGGTCACGGGCGAGTCGGTCATCACTTCGGAGACCTTGCGGCCGTGCTCATGGACGAAGTCGCTGGCGGATTTGCCCGGACCGAGGATGAACCGCAGCCAGCGCCCGCGCTTGCGCCCGGTGCCGATCTCGCTGCGGCGGATGAAATCTCCTTCCGACACCACGCCCACCAGCTTGCCGGTAGCGTCGACCACCGTAAGGCCGCTCACATGTCGCTTCAGCATGATATTGGCCGCCTCGACGATGCTGGTGTCGGGGGTGACCGAGATGACCGACCGGGTCATGATCTGGTGGGCGCGCATGGACAAACTCCGCTGGCACGTCAACTTCAATGGATGAAGCGTAGTGAATCCGTCGGGGTGTGGTTTGACCCAGGTCAAGCGACAAAGCTCAAGTGGACAAAGCTTACCTTGATTGACCGATTTTGATCCGTGCCGCGATTTGATGCAGCTCAACGCGCGGCGGAAGCGTCGCCATATCCTGCCGCAGGCGTAGAACAGAAGCCCGCAGGAACAATGAGCCATGAGCGTCGTGAAGATCTTCCCACGGGCCGAAGCACCGCTGCAAGCTCCCGCTACCAGGCCGGCTGCCGAGATTCCTGAAAGGGTCGCAGGCACGCCGGCTGATTGCACTTGCCCGCAAACAACGGATTCGTATCCGCTCGATCGTGCATTTCATGCCATGCTGGCGCGGTTCACGGGCGGAATCTCGCCTGTGGCCTTGTCGCTCGCCTGGCTCGATTGGGGCGCGCATCTGGCGGCTGCGCCTCAGCATCAGATGGAGCTCTCCCGCAATATCTTCCGCGACTCAGGCCGCTTCCTGGAAGCTGCCGCTCACGCGACATCCAAGGAACCATGGTCCGTCATTCGACCGCAGGGGCGGGATCGCCGCTTCAAGGACCGGCAATGGGAAGCCGCGCCGTTCAATCTGCTTGCGCAGGCGTTTCTGCTCACCGAGCGCTGGTGGCACGATGCCACGACCGGCATACGCGGCGTGTCGCACGCTAATGAAGCCATCGTCGAGTTCTCGATGCGCCAGATGCTCGACATGCTGGCGCCCTCGAACTTCGCGGTCACCAATCCGCAGGTGCTGGAAAAAGCGTTCCAGAGCGGCGGGGAGAATTTCGTCTTTGGCTGGCAGAACTGGTGCAGCGACCTGATGCGTCTGCTCTCCGGCTCGAAGTTGACGGACGATGCGCAGTTCGTGGTCGGCAAGACGATGGCGGTTTCGCCTGGCAAGGTCGTCTACCGCAACAGCCTAATCGAGCTGATCCAGTACCATCCGACGACTGCGCAGGTGCGCCCGGAGCCGATTCTGATCGTGCCGGCCTGGATCATGAAGTACTACATCCTCGATCTGTCGCCGCAGAATTCCCTGGTCAGATACCTGACCGCTCAGGGCTTCACCGTCTTCGCGATTTCCTGGCGCAATCCGGATGCGAACGATCGGGATGTTGCCTTCGACGACTACCGCAAGCTGGGCGTCATGACGGCACTGGACATGATCGGCCAGATCGTGCCGGGCCGGAAGATCCATGCGCTCGGCTATTGTCTTGGCGGGACGTTGCTGTCGATAGCTGCGGCGGCCATGGCGCGGGACTGCGATAGCCGTCTCGGCACCGTCACGCTTCTCGCCGCACAAACCGATTTCACCGAGGCCGGCGAATTGACGCTCTTCATCAACGAGAGCCAGGTTGCCTTCCTCGAAGACATGATGTGGCAGCGCGGCTATCTCGACACCACACAAATGGCGGGCGCGTTCCAGCTGCTGCGCTCCAACGAGCTGATCTGGTCGCGGCTCTCGCGTGACTATCTGATGGGCGACGGCTCGCCACCGAGCGACCTGATGGCCTGGAATGCCGACGCCACGCGGCTACCCTATCGCATGCACTCGGAGTACCTGCGCAAGCTGTTCCTCAACGACGATCTGGCGGAAGGTCGCTACCGCGTCGAATGCCGAAACGTCTCGCTGTCCGACATTCATACCCCGATGTTCGTGGTCGGCACGCTCGCCGATCACGTGGCGCCCTGGCGATCCGTCTACAAGATCCATTATCAGGTCGATGCCGATGTGACGTTCCTGTTGACCAGCGGCGGTCACAATGCCGGCGTCGTGGCGCCTCCGCTAGAGGAGGGCCACTTTTATCAGGTGCTGACCAAGGCTGCCGATGCGCCCTATGTCGGTGCCGACGAATGGCTGAAGCTGGCTCCGCGCTTTGAAGGCTCGTGGTGGCCGGAATGGACCAATTGGCTGGCGGCACGTTCCGGCGCGCCCTGCGCTCCCCCGCAGATCGGACTTGGCGACGCCCTCGGCCTGCCGGATGCGCCGGGGGACTACGTGCACACCTAAGCCTCCGGCTCCGATCTCGGCGCGAGATCCGAGGAGCGGAAGGGCTTCGCCTTGTCCAATTTGCGATAGGCTGTTGACGCCTTCCGCAACAACTTCTTCTCGCGTTTGCGGTTGAGGAAGCGATTGCTGGCATCGATTCCGGCGCCATTCAACGAGGCCGCCAGTGCCTGTCCGCGCGCATCGTCGTTCAATTGACCGAGCGAGCGTTGTGCCTTGCGCAATTGCTTGAGGATGGACTTCTGTTTCGTCGCCACCCCATCGGCGAACAGATCCGCAAGCGACTCGACCGAGTAGGTCATCCGCTTGTTGAGCAGCCGCAGCTTGTGACGTTTCTCGACATCGAGCTTCTTCAGCTTACGGGCCTTCTTGAGCAGCGTCGTCTCCCACTCGGTCAGCCGCTCCGTCGCATGGTCGGCGAGGGTGCAGCGGCGCAA
This sequence comes from Bradyrhizobium sp. USDA 336, assembly GCF_044908355.1. Taxonomy (NCBI): domain Bacteria; kingdom Pseudomonadati; phylum Pseudomonadota; class Alphaproteobacteria; order Hyphomicrobiales; family Nitrobacteraceae; genus Bradyrhizobium; species Bradyrhizobium sp. USDA 336. The sequence goes on from NZ_JBIYDC010000002.1 coordinate 268,421, forward strand.
CCGGATCGCTTCCTTGCTGCGGCGGGTCGACCAGGGGCCGCTTTCGATCCACGTTGAGGTTTGCTCGACCAGGCGGCGATACCGCGCCGATTGCAGCGCACGCGCCAGCAGCCGATGGCTCTCCGCGCGTTTCTCGTCCCAGCGCTGAAGCTCGGCGACCACGGCGAGCTCGTCGCTACTCTCTGCGACGATCCGCTCGATGGCCACGTCGAGGTCCCGCACCATGCCGAGCTGGCTGTTCAGCCATTTCAGTTCGGCCCAGACTTCCGGTCGCACGGCATCGTCGACCATGGGCGAGAAGAAGCGGATTGCAGTCCGCAGATGGGTGAGTGCGATCCGGATCTGGTGCAGCGCATCCGGATCGCCGCGGCAGGTGCCGTCGTGCTGAGCGATCACCGCGCCGAGGTGTCGGCGGGCGATGATGCGGAAGGCCGTGTCGCAGGCCATGCCGGGGCTGAGGCGGGCGGGCAGGACATTGCGCCGCGTTGCCGGCTTGGCATGCGTATTTGCCGTCGAGCGCGTGGTGGGTCGCGACTTCCTTGCCCTCATCAGTCTGATTGCCTTGTTTGCCCCTCAGCGATGACGTTCCGGCAGTTCTGAAGCGTCTGCTCTTGTGTCCCGGATGCATCGATGGTCGCCCAGCCGACATGGCCGATATTATAGTGCTCTTGCAGCGCGGCAACCTCCGGCGTGGCGTCCGATGCGTCTCCCCGGCGGCTGCCGATGCGCGCTTGCCGGGTTGCAAGGTCTGCGACCAGGAACAGCCCGTTCAACGTCACGTTGCACTCGCGCGCCAGCGCCGCGATCGCATCGCGTTCGTCCTCGCGCGCGAATACGCCGTCGACGATCGCCGAATGGCCCTGCGCCAGCACCCGCCGGGCCAGCCGCACCAGCGTGTCGTAGACGCGGGCCGTGACCTCCGGCGTATAGGCCGAAGGCGGCAGGCGATGGGTATCCTCGATACCGAACATCTGCTTGCGCACGAGATCGCTGCGCAGCACGACGGCGCCTGGCTCCGGTGCCACGACCGGCGCGAGCGCGTGCGCCAGGGCGGTCTTTCCGGTGCCGGACAGCCCGCCGACCGCAATCAGGCGCGGAGCGGGAGGACGGATCAGCGTGCCGGCGAGGTCGAAGTAACGTCGTGCCAGGTTGAGAATGCCGGGACCGTCGGAATGCGGCCGCTTGAGTCGCGCCAAGGTCACTTGGGCGCGGATCGCCGCCCGGATCGACATGAACAGCGGCAGGGTCGAGAGCCCGTCGAGATTGTCGGCCGGCGTCGCGGCGAGATAGCGGTTCAGGACCATGTTCGCCGCGCCCGGCTGATGATGCTGCAGCAGGTCCATCAGCGTGAATGCGAGATCGTAGAGCACGTCGACCGTCGCCATCTGCACGTCGAACTCGATCGCGTCGAACAGCACGGGGCGATCATCGATCATGACGATGTTTGCCAGATGCAGATCGCCATGGCAGCGGCGCACGAATCCCCGCTGGTTGCGCTCTGCGAGCAGGGGACGAATACGCGAGTAGGCCGCGTGCGAAGCCTTGCCGAGTTGCTCGATCGCCTCTGCGCTGAAATGGCCGCCGGGCTGCAGACCATTCGTGTTGCCGTCGATCAGGCCCGGGATGGAGGAGACCCATGCTTCTCCGTCGGCGCGTGTCGCCGCCAGGTGCGAAGCCGCAATGGCGTCGGCGGCGGCCGAGGCAAGCTTCGCGTCGAGCGGGCCCGCCTCGGCCAGATGATCCAACGTCCTGCTTTCGTCGAAGCGCGACATGTCGACCGCATATTCGATCGGCCGGCCGGCGCCCTCGACCTTCACCGATCCACCCGGCTCTTCCGTGATCGCCACAACGCCATGATAGATCTGCGGCGCCAAGGGCCGGTTGATCCGGATCTCCTCCTCGCAGGCCGCCTTGCGCTTTTCGAGCGTCGAATAGTCGAGAAAGGGAAACCGGACGGCGCGCTTGATCTTCAGCGCGCGCTTTGCGTCCAGGAACACCGAGGCGGCATGCGTGTCGATGCGCATCACGCCGGGATGGTCGGTCAGCATCCGAAAGATGCGCTCCTGAGCCGCCGTGTCATCCTTCATCGAAGCGGACATGGCAAGCACCATCAGGGCGTCAGCACGGCCGCGCCGAGGATCGGGTCGGGCCGCTCTTCCATCTGGAGCCGCGCACGTGGGGCCGGCAACACTATCGCACGCATGTCTGTCTCCGGGCGAACCGCTCCGACTGAACTATCTCATAGAACGACCGAGTGGCCAGTCCTTGACTCAGTCAACGCCCGTCCCGGGTGACCAGTACCGAGTTCCCCGGCTTGACGAGGATCAAGTATTTCGATGAAGCGCTTGCCTATGTTGAAGGCTGAGGAGCTTCCAATGCCCGTCGGGTACGTCTTTCGAACTTCCATGGCATCGACAATGTGACAATGGCCGTCATTGGCCAGCCACCGTGCTGGGTTATGATCTCGTACCAGGCTCCTTGCTTCGGCCGCATCGTCAATCATCGGAACCGCCGCTGACCCAGCGCATTTGCTTTCATGTCCATCTATCGCCTAAACAACCTGCTATCGCCGCGCTCGGTCGCGCTCGTCGGCGCGAGCGCGCGTCCGGCGTCCGTTGGACGCGCGGTCCTGGAAAACATTCGGAAAGCGGGATTCAAGGGGCGGTTTGGCCTCGTCAATCCGCGCCACGCCGAGATCGGCGGCCTCGCGGCGGTGAAGAGCCTGGACAGGCTGGACTTCGTGCCCGAGCTCGTCGTCGTCACCGCGCCCGCGGGCGAGATTCCAGGCATCGTCGAGCAGGCCGGCCGTCGCGGATCTGCGGGTGCGCTGATCGTCTCAGCCGGGCTCGGCCAGGGACCGGGATCGCTGCACGAGGCGACCAGCGCTGCCGCCCGCAAACACGGCATGCGGCTGATCGGGCCGAACTGCCTCGGCATCATGATGCCCGGCGTCAGCCTGAATGCCAGTTTCGCCGCCCACATGCCGGGGGCCGGCAACCTCGCGCTGATCTCGCAATCGGGCGCCATTGCCGCCGGCATGGTGGATTGGGCCGCGCAGCGCGGCGTCGGCTTCTCCGGCATCGTCTCGATCGGGGATCAGATCGACGTCGACATTGCCGATCTGCTCGACCATTTCGCGATGGATCACAAGACCCGCGCGATCCTGCTCTACATCGAGGCGATCAAGGACGCGCGCAAGTTCATGTCGGCGGCGCGGGCCGCCGCGCGCGTGAAGCCCGTCGTCGTGGTGAAGTCCGGCCGCATGGCGCAGGGTGCGAAGGCCGCTGCCACGCATACCGGGGCGCTCGCCGGTGCCGACGCCGTCTATGACGCGGCGTTCCGCCGCGCGGGCGTGCTGCGGGTGTCCGACCTGCGCGAGCTGTTCGACTGTGCCGAGACACTCGGCCGCGTGGAATCGCCGACGGGAAAGCGTCTCGCCATCCTCACCAACGGTGGCGGCATCGGCGTCCTCGCCGTCGATCGATTGGTCGAGCTCGGAGGTATTCCGGCAACCATCTCGACTGATGCGCGCAGGAAGCTCGATGCGGCGCTGCCGCCGACCTGGTCCGGTGCAAACCCCGTCGACATCGTGGGCGACGCCGACGCTGCGCGTTACGCAGCGGCGCTGGAGGAGCTGCTGGCCGATCGCGACAACGACGCAGTCCTCGTCCTCAACGTGCAGACCGCGATCGCATCGGCCGTCGAGATCGCCAAGACCGTGACGGAGCTCGTGGCCAAGTATCGGGAGCAGCACCGGCGATGGGCAAAGCCCGTGCTGGCGGCCTGGGTCGGCGCCGATCAGCACATCATCCAGGCACTCTCCAGCGCCGGCGTGCCGAACTATCCGACCGAGGACGACGCCGTGCGCGGCTTCATGCATCTGGTCCGGCACCGGGAAGTCGTGGAGGAGCTGACCCAGGTGCCTCCCGCGATGCCCGATACGTTCGTTCCGGATGTCAGGGGGGCGAGAGAGATCGTCACAGCCGCGATCGCGGACGGCCGCCAGTGGCTCGAACCTGTCGAGATCAAGCACCTGCTCGAAGCCTACAATATCGCGATGGTGCCGACCTTTGCGGCAGCCGATGTCGAGCAGGCGGTGACCTATGCAAAGGACATCTTCGCCCAAGGCGGCACCGTCGTGCTGAAGATCATGTCGCGGGACATCACCCACAAATCCGACGTCGGCGGCGTCGTGCTCAACCTGACGACGCCGGAGGCCGTGCGTGCAGCGGCGACGGACATACTTGCGCGAGCGCGAAAGCTGCGGCCCGAGGCGCGTATCGGCGGCGTCATCGTCCAGGCCATGGTCGTCAAGGCAAAGGCGCGCGAGCTGATCCTCGGCCTTGCCGACGATCCGACCTTCGGCACGGTGGTGGTTTTCGGCCGCGGCGGCACGGCGGTGGAGATCATCAACGACAAGGCGCTGGCGCTGCCGCCGCTCGACCTGCAATTGGCCCGCGATCTGATCGACCGCACGCGCGTGTCGCGGCTGCTGAAGGCCTATCGGGACGTGCCGGCGGTGAAGCACGACGTCGTCGCCATGGTGCTGGTCAAGCTGGCGCAGATGGCGGCCGACATTCCCGAGATCCGCGAATTCGACATCAATCCGCTGCTGGCCGACGAAACCGGCGTGACGGCGGTGGATGCCCGCGTCGCAATCGCACCGCCGCAGCGGAAGTTCGCCGGCTCCGGCCCGGCCAATTTCGCCGTTCGCGCCTATCCGTCGCAATGGGAGCGCCGCCTCAAGCTCAAGGAGGACTGGCGCATCTTCGTGCGGCCCATGCGCCCCGAGGACGAGCCGACCATCCACGAATTCCTGCGCCACGTCACGGCACACGACCTTCGCCTGCGCTTCTTCGCCCCGATGAAGGAGTTCACCCACGAATTCATCGCACGCCTGACCCAGCTCGACTATGCGCGCGCGATGGCCTTCATCGCATTCGACGAGGCCACCGGCGAAATGGTCGGCGTGGTCCGGCTCCATTCCGACTCGATCTACGAGACCGGCGAATACGCGATCCTGCTGCGGTCCGACCTCAAGGGCAGGGGGCTCGGTTGGGCCCTCATGGAGTTGATCATCGACTACGCGCGGTCCGAAGGGCTGAAGACAATCTCGGGCGACGTGCTGCAGGAGAACACCGTGATGCTCGAGATGTGCCGGCAGCTCGGTTTTGAGGTCAAGCCGGACCCGGCCGAGCCAGACATCTGCGACGTCAGGCTGAAGCTTTGATGCCGTTCGCCGGCCTGCGGGTCGGGACGCCTGACCGCGATGCGGCGCTGGTGAGCTTGACGTGCGGGTTCGCGGCGGGGGCGCCGCGATCGTTTGCCGCGAGCGGCGATGTGATGGGATGCGAGAGAGCTGTGGTCACGTGCCGTGTCCTCCTGGGCGGCGCAGGCGCGCTGCGCGCGAATGCGAATTTCGAAATGTGGATGAAGGGTTTATGCGCAACAGCGTCGGGATGGGCGCAGCCTTGCAAGCCCTGACGCTCGCGACTGTTGCGATGGTGCCAGTATGCCACTGTTTTGCCCGACGTGCCAGAATTTATTTCGCAAATCCGCAAGTCCTTGTTCTGACAGGGGCGGTCTACTGTGCATGGGGTTGTTTTCGCATTTTTGCTGGGAGGCAGCGTCTGGCGTAGCGCCCTCGATCCTCATCCTGAGGCCCGCCGACGGCGGGCGTCTCGAAGGATGGCCATTGCAGAAATCGCTCCATGCGATTGCTCTGCCGCGAGAGTTGAACAAGTCGCCGCGGCATCCGATTCGAGCCGAAGCCGTTCCTCTAGGAGCGCGCCTTGGCCGAATCTGCATCGGGCGCCGTCTTGGCCGCCGTTCGCAAGTTCTTCACGACGATTGCGATCAGCGGCAGCAGCGTCGGCACGATCGTGCTCAGCGGATGATGCACCGCGCCCGACACCTGGGCCTGGAGCGCACGTGCCTCGAGCTGGAGCGCTTCGATGGACGCGTCATGAATTTCGTTGGCGAGCTCGATATCGCGGCCCGACGGAGGCCAGCCGGCGATCAGGAAGAGAGCGGCCGCGATGGCGAAATTGACGGCGCCGAGGATGGCCGCCGCGGCGATCGCGCTCCAGATCTGCACCAGCGCGAAATAGGCCGACAGCTCCAGCATCAGCAGTCCGAACGCGGCGATCAGCGCCGCGAAGGCGCGCAGGCCGAGGCCGATCAGCAGATGGCGCAGCCTGATGTCGGCGATGATCCTGTCGGTGCGCCACAGCACGCGCAGATGTTTGACGACGTTCTCGGTGTTCACCTAGTGTCTCCTCAGCATGAAGCCGACGACCACGCCCAGCGCGAAGGCGGAGGCGAGCGAGGTAATCGGGCGCTCCGCAATCAGGCTCTGGAGCTGCTCCTGCTCCTGTTCGACGGTTTCGCCGAGCTCGGCGAGCGCGGCCCTGATCTGATCGGCGAGCGCCTCGGCGCGATCTTTCGAGCTCTCGAACACCTCCTCGCCGGCGGTGCTCAACAAGCGCGCGACGTCGACCTTCAGCGTTCGCAACTCTTCGCTCATCCTGTTGGCGTCGAACATGGATCTGGCACCCTCATTGAATTGAAACGAGCCTAAGACCCCGCGCAGCGATCGCGCTTGATTTGCGTCAAGAGGCGGGGGTGTCTTGAGACAGGTCAAGCCGGCCGCCACATGCTGGCCTAGAAGTACCGGCTGGATGGGGACCGATTGTCCCGATGAGGTGGAAAGCGTGGACCACGAACCGCTGCTGCGCGCGACGCCGTCCGGCGACGTGCTGAAATTGCGCCCCGAGGGGCCATGGACCGCCGCGAACGTGGTGAGGCTCGAGACTTTGTCCCGCTCGGTCGGGGCCGACGTCGATCGTTCGAGCGCCGTAACCCTGGACATGTCGGGCATCAGCGCGCTCGATACGCTCGGCGCCTGGGTCCTGGAGAAGTTGTCGCGCAGGGTGTCGTCGTCAGGTAGGCCAGCCGAGTTCGTCGGCGTCGCCGATCATTTCACCGGGCTGATGGACGAGGTGCGCCAGGTCAACCGCCGCACGCCGGCTCCGGCGGCCGCGCCCAATCCGGTCCTGGCGCGGCTGGGCGATCTCGGCAAGTCCACGGTCGGGGCGCGCGAGGACGTCACGGTCTTTCTCCAGATGCTCGGCGCCCTGTTCATGGCCGTCATCGGCGTGTTGCGCCGGCCGCGTTCGCTGCGGCTGACCTCGCTGGTATATCAGCTCTACCGCATCGGATGGCAGGCGATCCCCATCGTCACGCTGATTACGTTTTTGATCGGCGCCATCATCGCACAGCAGGGCTTTTTCCACTTCCGCAGGTTCGGCGCGGAATCGTATACGGTCGACATGGTCGGCATCCTGGTGCTGCGCGAGCTCGGCGTGCTGATCGTCGCCATCATGGTCGCAGGGCGGTCGGGAAGCGCCTACACCGCCGAGCTCGGCTCGATGAAGATGCGCGAGGAGATCGACGCGCTTTCCACCATGGGGCTCGATCCGGTCGACGTCCTGATCCTGCCGCGCGTTGCGGCCTTGGTCATTGCGCTGCCCATCCTCACTTTCATCGGATCGATCGCCGCGCTCTACGGCGGCGGGCTCGTCGCGCAGTTCTACGGCGACATGGGGCCGGCGATCTACATCGCACGCCTGCACGAGGCCATTTCTGTCACCCATTTCGAGGTCGGCATCCTGAAGGCGCCGTTCATGGCGCTGGTGATCGGGATCGTGGCCTGCAGCGAGGGATTGCGCGTCAAGGGCAGCGCGGAGTCGCTGGGGCGGCAGACCACGACGTCAGTGGTGAAATCGATCTTCCTGGTGATCGTGCTCGACGGCCTGTTCGCGATCTTCTTTGCTTCGATCGGAATGTGACGATGGAAGAATCGCAAGATCAGTTCGCGATCCGCGTCCGCGATCTCGTGGTCGGCTTCGGTCGCCAGACCGTGCTCGACCATCTGTCGCTCGACGTCCGCCGCGGCGAGATCCTCGGGCTGGTGGGTGCCTCCGGCGGCGGCAAATCGGTCTTGATGCGGACCATCATCGGCCTCATCCCGCGCCGGAGCGGGACCATCGAGGTCATGGGACAACCCGCCGGCGGCCACGGCCGCGGCGCAGCGATGGCCTGGGGCATCCTGTTCCAGCAGGGCGCGCTGTTCTCCTCGCTGACGGTGCGCCAGAACGTCCAGTTTCCCTTGCGCGAAAATCTCGTCCTGTCGCAGGAGCTGATGGACGAGATCGCGATCGCCAAGCTCGAAATGGTCGGCCTGCGTGCCGAGGACGCCGACAAATATCCGGCGGAGCTGTCCGGCGGCATGACCAAGCGGGTGGCGCTGGCGCGCGCGCTCGCGCTCGATCCGCCGATCCTGTTCCTGGACGAGCCGACCTCGGGCCTCGACCCGATCGCCGCCGGCGAGTTCGACGCGTTGATCAAGACGCTGCAAAGGACCCTGGAGCTCACGGTGTTCATGGTGACCCACGACCTTGCGAGCCTGACCACGGTCTGCGACCGCGTCGCCGCGCTCGCCGACGGCAAGATCGTGGCGATCGGCCCGATGCGCGAATTGCTGCAATCCGAGCATCCCTGGGTGCGCGCCTATTTCCACGGCAAGCGCTCGCAGATGCTGCAACACGAGATGAGATGAGAGATGGAAACCCGCGCCCCCTATGTGCTGATCGGCAGTTTCGTGCTGGCCGCGATCGTCGCGGTGTTCGGCTTCGTCTATTGGCTGAACAACACCGGCGGCATTGGGCCGCGCACGAACTATCACGTGCAATTCCAGGGACCGGTGCCCGGCCTCCTCGTCGGCGCGGGCGTGCTGTTCAACGGCATTCGCGTCGGAGAGGTGACCCAGCTCGGGCTCGCGCCTGATAATCCGCGCTTTGTCAATGCGACGATCTCGGTTGCCACGGCGACGCCGGTGCGTGCCGACACCAAGGTCGGCCTCGAATTCCAGGGCCTGACCGGCGTTCCCGTGGTGACATTGGAGGGGGGCGTGATCGTCGCCAAGTCCGGCGAGCTGCCGACTTTGATCGCGGAGGCCGGCGCAGGCCAGAGCATGACGCAGGCGGCGCGCGATGCGCTGCGGCGGGTCGACACGGTGCTTCAGGACAATTCCGGCCCGCTGAAGGATACCATTGCCAATTTCAAGACCTTCTCCGACGGGCTCGCGCGCAACACCGGCAAGATCGACGGCATCCTGGCGGGCCTCGAGAAGATGACCGGCGGCGGCACGCCCGCGCCGAAGGTCACCTACGACCTGCGGACGCCGCAAAATCCCGGGCCGGCCGGCAAGACGCTGTCGGCGTCGCTGGCCATCCCAGAGCCGACGGCAGTGGCAATGCTGCAGACCCAGCGCATGCTGTTCGCGCCTGGCGGCGACAGGCCGGGCTTTGCGGACTTCCTCTGGGCTGACAGCATTCCGAAACTGGTGCAGGCGCGCCTGATCGACAGTTTCGAGAACTACGACATCGCCCACGCCCCGCTGCGCACGACGGATCTCGGGCCGGCGGACTACCAGCTCCTGCTCGACATCCGGCGCTTTCGGATCGCGACGGATGGGGAGGCTCGGGCCGAGATCGGACTGTCGGCTCGGATCGTCGACAAGAATGGCAAGGTGATCGCATCGCGGCTCATCGAGGCCAGCGAAAAGCTCGACAAGGTCGAACCGGCCGCTTCTGTCGCCGCCTTCGATGCCGCCTTCGCGCGCATCGCCAAGGAGCTGATCGGATGGACCGTGCAGGCGGTGTGAGCGGCGACTATTCCAGCGTCTTCAGATAGGACAGCAGGTCGTGGATCTGGTCCGGGCTGAGCGCGAAGGCTGGCATGTCGGCATGTCCGGTGGAGATCCCCTCGGCCAGCGCCTCGCCAAGGCTGTTGACCGGATAGCGCCGATGCAGGTTGCGTAGCGGAGGCGCGATCTCCAGTCGGCTCTTGGAGGCGCGGTCGATCGCGTGACAGCGTGCGCAATTTGCTCGGGCGAAAGCCTTGCCGCGTTGTTCGGCGGCCGGGGCCGCGAGCGCAGGCGTGATCAGAAGCAGCCCAATCAGGCCGTGACGCAGTGCGCTTTGCAGCATGGAATCATCCCGTCGAACCGTGGACGCAGAATAAGAGCGGGATGCCAGCCAAATTTGATCTGGGTCAATCGGCTGCGGCACGGTGCAGTAAAATGCAGCCGCGCGGTGGACTCGGCCCGACGTCGGGAGCGGCCGGCGTGGGGAGCGATGGATGAAGCCTTCCGTGGTCACGAGTGAGCCGAACGGACATTATTGCGACGATTGTGCCGTGCGTGGAGCGGCGGTCTGCTCGTCGCTCGATGCAGCCGAACTCCGGGAGTTCGAGCATCTCGGCCGCCGCGTCCATTTCGATTCGGGCGAGACCGTGTTTTCCGAGGAGGACATCACGACCTCGTTCTACAACGTCCTCGAAGGCGTCATGCGGCTGTACAAGCTGCTGCCTGACGGCCGGCGGCAGATCGTCGGCTTTGCCTTGCCCGGTGACTTCCTCGGGATGAATCTGTCCGGCCGGCACAATTTTTCGGCCGATGCGATCGGCGTGGTGAAAGTGTGCCAATTCCCTAAAGGGCCTTTCGGCCGTTTCATCGAAGACCGGCCGCAATTGCTCAGGCGCATCAACGAACTGGCCATTCGCGAGTTGAGCCAGGCGCGCGACCACATGGTTCTGCTCGGCCGCCGCTCGGCCGACGAGAAGGTCGCGACCTTTCTGCTCGGCTGGCGCGAGCGGCTGGTCGCGCTCAACGGTCCATCCGACATGGTCGCGCTTCCGATGAGCCGTCAGGACATCGCCGATTATCTCGGCCTGACCATCGAGACCGTCAGCCGCACCTTTACCAAGCTTGAGCGTCACGGCGTGATCGAGATCATTCACGGCGGCATCAGCCTGCTCGATCCGGCCCGTGTCGCGGCTATGGCCGCAGCCTGACCTCATCTCCGGGACTCTCTCGGCAATTTGATCCCGATCAATGACGGCGGCCATGCCCCGCAAAATAACGCCGGAGAGAAATCCGGGAGGGGATGATGCCCTGCTGACGCGTTGCTGGTGATCGTTGTCGTCGTCGCGATCTTTGTCGTGTTCGCCGCAGTTCTGGCCTGGGCTGACCGGCAAACCAGGGCGGCCCGGCTCGATCCGGATTCCAGGCATTGAAGCCTTCTGCAGGTCCAGGTTCAAGTCCAAGTCCAAGTCCAGGTTTAGGTCCGAGTCCGGCGCGCCAGGGTCGATGTTCGCCCAGGCGGGCGCTGGCCCTCGGCAGCGTCTCGACGCAATCGCGGTTTGCGTAATCCGCAACTCTGCGTCGAAGAAGACGCATCGCCGCAGCTTTTGGCTGCTGACTTCCCCGTTACCGGCCTTTTCGTGGCATTTGCCTCAAATCGCGCGCGTGCTTTCCGGTTGAAATGCCTGGTAACGTTGACTACGCAGGAACCCAGTGCCTCGTAGTCTTAGGAGCCCCGCGGCGTGCCTCAGGACAAGACCGGCGATCCCCGACAACCGGCGGGCAACAAACTATCGGTCCTGCGCAAGCACCCGATCTTCGCGGATCTGGAGCCGGAAGCGCTCGATCAACTCTGCCGCTACGCCAAGCACACCACCGTCAAGCGTGGGGCGACGATCGCGGCCAAGGGCGATCCCGGCAACAATCTCTTCGCGGTGATCGCGGGAACAGTCAAGATTTCCTCCTCATCGCCTGATGGGCGGAACGCCATTCTCAATCTCATCGGCCCGGGAGAAATCTTCGGCGAGATCGCCGTGCTCGACGGCGCGCCCAGGTCGGCGGATGCGACCGCCAACACCAATTGCGAGCTCTACGTCATCGATCGCCGGGACTTCCTGCCGTTCGTGAAGAGCCAGCCGGCGCTGGCGATGAAGTTCATCGAGCTGCTGTGCGCGCGCCTGCGCTGGACCAGTCAGCAGGTCGAGCAGGTGATCCTGCAGAATTTGCCGGGCCGGCTTGCCAGTGCGCTGCTCGGTCTCACCGAAGAGCGCAAGCTGGCTTCCGGCAGCGGCACGCTCGCCATCACGCAGCAGGAGATCAGCGAGATGGTCGGGATGACGCGCGAGAGCATCAACAAGCAATTGCGCGCCTGGGCCGGCCGCAACTGGGTCCGCCTCGAGCACGGCGCCATCGTCGTGCTCGATACGGACGCGCTGCGCGAGCTCGCCGAGAGCGGCCTCGGCGGCGAGTGACGCCGTCGGCCTAATCGTCGATGAGGGCGACCGCGCAGGTCCAGCCCGCGGAGGCCCGCTCGATCTTTGGAGGCGTCACATCACGGGCCAGCGACGTCGAGCCAGCCCGCCATACCCACCATAGTGCGAATTGCGCCAGAAATCGATCGATGCAAGTCTTGCATCGATCGATGCCGGATTAGGCTTGGACAGAGAATGCCGCCCGCCCTAGGGACGACATTGGCGCTTGACTTCACACCTGAAGCGGAGCGACCCAAGGCGGCCTGCAGCCGGTCCGACAACGATATAATCAATCCAATCAACCCAGGAGGAAGCCCACATGAAGACGCTCACCGGTATCATCACAGCCGTTGCACTGGCGGTCTCAGCACCCCTGGCCACTGCACGCGATTTCCGCTCGGCTGACGTTCACCCCGCCGATTATCCGACCGTCGAGGCGGTCAAGTTCATGGGCCAGCAACTCGCGGCGGCGAGCGGCGGCAAGCTTGGCGTGAAGGTGTTTCCGAACGGCGCCCTGGGTTCGGAGAAGGACACGATCGAGCAACTCAAGATCGGCGCGCTCGACATGATGCGGATCAACGCATCGCCGTTGAACAATTTCGTGCCCGAGACCATCGCCTTGTGCCTGCCCTTCGTTTTCCGGGACACGCAGCACATGCGCACCGTCCTCGATGGTCCGATCGGCGATGAGATCCTGGCAGCCATGGAGCCCGCGGGCCTGGTCGGCCTTGCCTATTACGACAGCGGCGCGCGCTCGGTCTACACCGTCAAGGGACCGGTCAAATCGCTGGCCGATCTGAAGGGCCTGAAGATCCGCGTCCAGCAATCCGACCTGTGGGTCGGCATGATCCAGAGCTTGGGGGCCAACCCGACGCCGATGCCCTATGGCGAGGTCTACACCGCGCTCAAGACCGGCCTCGTCGACGCTGCCGAGAACAATTGGCCGTCCTACGAATCCTCCCGTCACTTCGAAGCCGCCAAGTTCTACAACATCACCGAGCACTCCCTCGCGCCCGAAGTTCTCGTGATCTCGAAAAAGGTCTGGGACGCGCTGAGCAAGGAGGACCAGGCGATGGTCCGCAAGGCAGCCAAGGAATCGGTGCCCGTCATGCGCAAGCTCTGGGACGCGCGCGAGCAGGCCGCCCGCAAGACCGTCGAAGCCGCTGGTGTTCAGGTGGTCACGATCGGCAACAAGGCGGAGTTCGTCGATGCGATGAAGCCGGTCTACCAGAAGTTCGCCGGGAACGAGAAGCTGCAGAGCCTCGTCAAGCGTATCCAGGACACGAAGTAGGACAATTCGGGAATCGGGGTCCGGTGCTGCCGCGAGGCGGCACCGGACCTCCAGGGAGGCGCGGGATGACAGACCCACACGTCGCAAGTCACGAGCAGGGGGCCGTAGCAGCACGCCCGTCCACCGGCTTGCTGTCGCGGGTCAATGCCCCCATTGCGCGCCTCGGCATGTACCTGTCGGTGACAGGCCTGCTCGTCATCGTCGCCATCGTCTTCTACCAGGTGTTCGGACGTTACGTGCTCAACTCCAGCCCGACCTGGACGGAGAACCTGGCGCTGGTCCTGATCCTCTACGTCACGCTGATCGGCGCCGCCGTCGGCGTACGCGATGCCGGGCATATCGGCATGGACAGCCTGCTGGTCATGCTCCCCGATCACGCGCGGGAGAAGATCGAAATCGTGATCCACGTTCTGGTCGCCGTGTTCGGCCTCGCCATGGCCTATAACGGCTGGATCCTCGGCGCGTCGGTCGGCACCGTGAAGATCCCCAATCTCGGCCTGCCCGAGGTGATCCGCTACGTGCCGCTGTTCGCCTCCGGCATCCTGATCGTTTCGTTTTCCATCGAGCACATCATTGCTCTCCTGCGTGGCGAAGAGGTCGTCCCCTCATGGAACTGATCATCCTCGGCGCCACCTTCTTCGGCTTTTTGATCCTCGGCGTACCGGTCGCCTTCGCGATCGGCCTGGCGGCCATCTGCACCATCCTCTACGAAGGCCTGCCGGTCGCCGTCATCTTCCAGCAGATGATGTCGGGGATGAACATCTTCTCCTTCCTCGCCATTCCGTTCTTCGTCTTCAGCGGTGAGCTGATGCTGCATGGCGGCGTGGCCGACAAGATCGTGCAACTCGCCAAGAACCTCGTCGGGCACATCCGCGGCGGGCTCGGCATGTCGAACGTGGTCGCCTGCACGCTGTTCGGCGGCGTCTCCGGCTCGCCCGTGGCCGACGTGTCGGCGATGGGCGCGGTGATGATCCCGATGATGAAGAAGGAGGGATACGATACCGACTACGCCGTCAACGTCACCACCCATGCCTCGCTCGTGGGCGCCTTGATGCCGACCAGCCACAACATGATCATCTATGCGCTGGCGGCCGGCGGCAAGGTCTCGATCGGCGCGCTCATTGCGGCCGGCCTGCTGCCGGCGCTGGTGCTGATGGTCTGCATGCTGGTTGCCGCCTACGCGGTCGCGGTGAAGCGCGGCTATCCCGCCGGCAAGTTCCCGGGCTGGGCCGAGGTGGTCCGCTCGCTGGCGGCGGCGCTGCCGGGGCTTCTGATCGTCGGCATCATCCTGGCCGGCATCCTGTCCGGCGTCTTCACGGCAACCGAATCGGCGGCCATCGCCGTCACCTACTCGATCCTGCTGACGTTCTTCATCTACCGCACCATGACCTGGGGCAACTTCCTGCGCGCCGCGGCCAAGGCGGTGAAGACGACGGGAGTGGTGCTGCTGCTGATCGGCGTCTCCACCATGTTCCAGTACCTGATGGGACTTTACGAGGTGGCGGATCTCGCCGGCGCGATGATGAACAAGTTGTCGACGCAGCCCTGGGTGATCTTCCTGCTCATCAACATCATCCTGTTCGTGCTCGGCACGTTCATGGACATGGCGGCCACCATCCTGATCTGCACCCCGATCTTCCTGCCGATCGCGATGAAGGCGGGCATGGACCCGGTGCAGTTCGGCATGCTGATGCTGATCAATTGCGCCCTCGGGCTCAACACGCCGCCGGTCGGAACGACGCAATTCGTCGGCTGCGCCATCGGCGGCATCTCGGTCGGTGCGGTGATGCGCACCATCCTGCCGTTCTATGCTGCGTTGATCGCAGCACTGATGTTCGTGACCTACGTCCCTGCATTCTCGCTGTGGCTGCCGCGCCTCTTGATGGGCTACAAGGGCTAGCAGCACCAGGGAGACATTGTCAGTGACGGACTATCGCAAGCTCTTCGATCTCACCGGCAAGACCGCGCTCGTTCTCGGCGCCGCATCCGGCATCGGCAAATCGTCGGCCGAAGCGCTTGCCGGTCTCGGTGCGCGGGTCGTCTGCGCCGATCGTGCGCTCGACGCAGCGGAGGCGACCGCCGCCGGCATTCGCGACGAGGGCGGCTGGGCGGAAGCAGCTGGCTGCGACGCCGCGAGCGCCGCGGACGTCAATGCGTTGGCCCAAACCGTGATGCAGAAGTTTCCGCGGCTCGACATCGCCGTGACGACACCCGGGCTCAACATCCGCAAGACCATCCTCGACTACACCGAGGAGGATCTCGACCGCGTCCTCAACCTTAACGTCAAGGGCACGGTCTGGTTCTTCCAGGCCTTCGGCCGCATCATGGTCGCGCAGAGGGGCGGCAGCATCATCGCCTGCTCCTCGGTCCGCGCGGTGACCATCGAGCCGGGCCTCGGCGTCTACGGTTCGACCAAAGCGGCGATCGGCCTCCTGGTGAAGGGCTTTGCCTCCGAGGTCGGCCACGCCGGCGTGCGCGTCAACGCGATCGCCCCGAGCATTGCCGAGACCGCGCTGACCGGCCCGTTCAAGCAGCGCCCCGACATCTACAATCTCTACGCCGGCCACACCGTGTTCAACCGCTGGAGCAGCGCCGACGAGGTCGCGACCGCCGTCGCCTATCTCGCCTCGGATGCCGCAAGCTATGTCAGCGGCAGCACGCTGTTCGTCGACGGCGGCTGGACTGCCGTCGACGGCCCGCCGACCGGTCTCACCCAGTTGCACAAATAGCAAAGGTTGTAGCTCGGGTTGCGCTTGCACGTCGGGCGGCTTACTGGCCGAGCCTCCTTCGCAACCGCAGCAGGAAGCTCCGGCGCGCGCGGCTTGAGCAAATCGCATGGGGCTTGCCGGATAAATGCGCTCGGCTGGCCGGTATTTTGGTGTTACGAACTGGGACATGAACCAGCACGCCAAGATCAGCCCGAAGATCGAGATCCGCCATTCGACCTGTCCGCATGATTGCCCCTCGGCCTGCGCCCTCGATGTCGAGGTGGTCGAAGGCCGCAGCATCGGCCGCGTCCGCGGTTCGAAGAAGCAGACCTACACCGCCGGCGTCGTCTGCGCCAAGGTCGCCCGCTATGCCGAACGCATCCATCACCCCGAACGGCTGATCTATCCGCTGCGCCGCACCGGCCCCAAGGGTTCAGGTCAGTTCGCGCGGATCTCCTGGGACGAGGCGCTGGACGAGATCGGGCACCGATTCAATGCGGCCGAGCGCGAGTTCGGTGCGGAATCGATCTGGCCCTATTACTACGCGGGGACGATGGGGCTCGTGATGCGCGACGGGCTCAACCGTCTCACGCATGTGAAGAAATATTCGCGCTTCTATCAGACCATCTGTGCCAATGTTGCGCGCATCGGCTTTGCGATCGGCACCGGCAAGATCGCCGGGGTCGACCCGCGCGAGATGGCGCTGTCCGATCTCGTCGTGATCTGGGGCACCAATCCCGTCAATACCCAGGTCAACGTGATGACGCACGCCTCGCGCGCCCGCAAGGAGCGCGGCGCGAAAATCGCGGCGATCGACATCTACGACAACGAGACCATGAAGCAGGCCGACATCAGGATCATCCTGCGGCCCGGCACCGACGGCGCCTTCGCCTGCGCCGTCATGCATGTCCTGTTCCGCGATGGCTATGCCGACCGTGCCTACATGGACAAGTACACCGATTGCCCGGACGAGCTCGAGGCACATCTGAAATCACGCACGCCGGAATGGGCCTCGGCGATTTGCGGCGTCCCGGTGTCGGAGATCGAGGCCTTCGCCAAGGCGGTCGGCGAGACCAAGCGGACCTTCTTCCGTCTTGGCTATGGTTTCACCCGCTCGCGCAATGGCGCGACGCAGATGCATGCGGCGCTGTGCATTCCCGCGGTGACCGGCGCTTGGCAGTATGAAGGCGGCGGCGCCTTCTTCAACAATTACGCGCTGTGGCACTTCAACGAATCCATCATCGAAGGCCACGACGCCATCGACAAGTCGACGCGCGCACTCGACCAGTCGCAGATCGGACGCATCCTCACCGGCGATGCCGAAGCTCTGCAGGGTAAGGGTCCGGTCAAGGCGATGCTGATCCAGAACACCAATCCGATGACGGTGGCGCCGGAGCAGGCGCTGGTCCGGCGGGGCTTCGCGCGCGAGGATCTGTTCGTGGCGGTGCACGAGCAGTTCATGACCGAGACGGCGCAGATCGCCGACATCGTGCTGCCGGCGACCATGTTCATGGAGCATGACGACCTCTACTACGGCGGCGGCCATCAGCACATCTCGGTCGGGCCGAAGCTGATCGACCCGCCGGGCGAATGCCGCTCCAACCACGAGGTGTTGCAGGCGCTGGCGCCGCGGCTGGGCGCCAGGCATCCGGGCTTCGAGATGAGCCCGCGCGAATTGATCGACGCGACCTTGAGGCTGAGCAATCACGGCGACATCGCCGGCCTCGAAGCCGACATTTGGCGCGACCTGCAGCCGGATTTCCGCACCTCGCATTATCTCGACGGCTTCGCTCACGCCGACGGCAAGTTCCATTTTAAAGCCGATTGGGCGCACCCGCCGTTCGGGCAGACGATGGGCGATTTCGACAAAATGCCTGATCTGCCGGACCATTGGGCGGTGATCGAGCACTCCGACCGGGCCCACCCGTTCCGGCTCGCGACCAGTCCCTCGCGCAGCTTCCTCAACACCACCTTCAACGAGACGCCGTCCTCGCAGGCGCGCGAGGGCCGGGCCAGCGTGATGATCCACCCGCTCGACGCCGCCGCGCTCGGCATCGCCGATGGCGATGCGGTGACGCTCGGCAACGGCCGCGGCGAGACCACGCTGATCGCGACGCTGTTCGAGGGCGTGCGGCGCGGTGTCCTGATCGCCGAATCCGTCCATCCCAACAGCAACCATATCGGCGGCCGTGGCATCAACGTGCTGACCGGCGCGGACACCATCGCGCCGATCGGCGGCGCGGCGTTCCACGACAACAAGGTTTGGATCAGGAAGGCGGCCTCAGCTCAAGGCATGCACTCCGTGACGCCGTAGCCTGCGAATTCCTTCGCAATGTTCGGGTTCATCGACTTCGCCTGCGCGATATCGGTGGCGCCGTCGCCGCCGCTTCTGCGCGCAGCGATGCCGCGGCCGAACAGCGAGGACGAGGAGCGCGGGTTGCGCTGGATCGCGTCGGCATAATCCTTGATCGCCTCCGCATTGCGCCCGAGCTTGAGGTTGACGAGCCCGCGGCTGTCGAGTGCATCGCTCAAGCCCGGGTTGATCTGGAGCGCCAGATTGCAGTCGGCGAGCGCGCCTTGCGGGTCGCCCGTCGCAGCCCGGCTCCAGCAGCGGTTGTTCAGGGCTTCCGCGTCCTTGGGCGCGCGGCGGAGCACTGCGTCGAAATCCTGTATCGCGAGCGCATAGGCGCGCTTGATCGCGTAGACCTGGCCGCGTTTGTAGCGCGAGGTGACGTCGTTGGCGTTGGCGGTGATCTTTCGGCTGAGATCGGCGATGACAGGATCTCGTGCCAACTCGTCCGTATTCGGGGCGGGCTCCGCCTGCGGTACCTCGCAGACCGGCTTTTGCGGCTCGGGTGTCTGCACCTGAGGCTTGGCCGCGTCGTCCCGCGGCCGCGTCGCCGGGCTTGCGAACGAGAACTCCGTCGTCAGCGAGGAGGACAGCCAGGGCACTTGCTCGCGGTTGGTGGCGGCAACCACGCCGTTCTTGGTGTTGGTCAGGGCCTGCTCGGCGCTGATGTTCGGCGCGCGCATTTCGCGCAGCAGCTCGGCGACAAAGAGGCTGCGATCGGTCTTTCCGGTCGCCGTGACCGCGCCGAGCGCAGCGGAGTAGAGCACCAGCGTATTGCTCGGTGCGATCGCCGGTGCCAGGCCGGCCGAATGGCGGCGGAAGCGCCGCTCGAACGGGTTGCGGCGGGAGGCGTCGATCAGCGCGATCTTGATGGCGGCACCGCGCGTGTTCATCTCGGCGAGGATGGTGTCGAGGCCGAAGCCGTCGCGCGAGACGTCCGGCTCGGTCCAGATCTGGGCGTCGACCGGCAGCAGATAGGTCTGACGGTTGGACTGGATGGCAAAGCCGTCGAAGAAGATCAGCGCCACCGCGCCGCGCTCGATGCGGTCGTAGAAGCGGCCCAGCACCTGCCGCATGGCATCGCCGGTGAGATTGCTCTGCCTGTCGACGACGAAGCCGCCGCGCTTCAATTCCTCGGCGACGTCCTGGGCATCGTTGGCGACCTCGCTCAGGACGAACTCATTGTCGGGATATTTCGCGTTGCCGATCACCAGCGCGATCTTCGCGGTGTCGGCCGCATGGCATGCGGCACCGCCGCTCAGCACAACCAATCCTGCCAGCAACAACATCAATGCGGCGCGCATGAAATGGCTCATCGGTGATCAAATCTCCGGTCAGGATAACGCGCGCAAGCCCCAGTTCAATCGCGAAGCGAAGTTGCGCCCACACGCTATGGTGAGGCGACCCTGCAGATTGCCCTTGCGCGCGCCGCCGGTCCTGCCGCAAATGGCTGCAAAACGGGACCAAGCGAGCGAGCATGTCATGACCGACACCACAGCCGTCATCACCGAGAAGCGCGGGCAGGCGTTCTGGATCACCATCAACCGGCCGGAGAAACGCAACGCGCTGAACGGCGAGGTCATCGCCGGGATAACAAGAGCCTATCGCGACGCGCATGAGGACAAGCACGTCCGCGTCATCGTGCTGACGGGCGCGGGCGACAAGGCGTTCTGCGCGGGCGCCGACTTGCAGAATTCCGGCGCGGCTTTCGCGATGGATCATTCCAAACCAAATGTCGACTATGCCGATCTGTTACGTTTGTCACAGAACGCGACCAAGCCGGCGATTGCGCGCCTCAATGGCGTCTGCATGGCCGGCGGCATGGGCCTTCTGTGCATGACCGACATGGCGGTTGCGGCCGATCACGTCGTCTTTGGCCTGCCGGAGGTGAAGGTCGGCGTGTTCCCGATGCAGGTGCTGAGCCTGCTCCAGCGCATCGCTCCGCCCCGTCTCGTCAACGAATGGGCGCTCACGGGCGAGCGGTTCGACGCCAGGGCCGCGCAGGCCGCGGGCCTGCTCAACTATGTCGTGCCTGCCGCCGAGCTCGATGCCAAGGTCGACTGGCTGATCGGCCGCATCGTCGACAAATCCCCGACCGCGATCCGCCGCGGCAAATACGCCATGCGCGCGATCGCCTCGATGTCGTTCGACGAGAGCATCGCCTACACCGAAAGCCAGATCGCGCTGCTCGCGATGACCGAGGACGCCAAGGAAGGGTTGAAGGCGTTCAGCGAGAAGAGGAAGCCGGTCTGGACGGGGAGGTGAAGAGGCAGGGGTACTGCACTCTGCTGTCATTCCGGGGCGCGCCACTTGGCGCGAGCCCGGAATCCATTTGTCGATATAATCTGCTGCTTGATGGATTCCGGGCTCGCGCTGCGCGCGCCCCGGAATGACAATCTCAGCCCGCGTTCGCCTTCAACCCCGCCGCTTGGATGCCTGCGACCGCGCAGGCCTCGTCGTTGTCCGAGGTGTCGCCGGAGACGCCGACCGCGCCGAGCAGGGTCGCGCCGTTCATGATCAGCACGCCGCCGGGCACCGGCACCAGCGCGCCCTTGGCGATCGTGTTCACGGCATCGACGAAATAGGCCTGCTCCTGCGCGCGCTGGAACAAAGCGCGCGAGCCCATGCCCATGGCGAGCGCGCCATAGGCCTTGCCATGCGCGATCTCGGCACGCATCAGGCTGGTGCCGTCCTGGGCGGCCGCGAGCTTGAGCACGCCGCGCGCGTCCAGGATGGTGACGACCAGCGGCTTCAGCTTGAGCTCGCCGGCCTTCGCGAAGGCGGCGTCGAGGATTTTTCGGGCGGTGTCGAGAGTGAGGTCAGCCATGGCTGGTTTCCTTTGCAGCTGGAGAAATGAGGTTGGACTTGACGCGATCGAGGCTTTTGGCGCGATCGAGGCTCATGGCCAGCACGCGCGCGACGTGAAGCGCTTCGCGCTGGGTGCCGTCGTGGATCTGGTGCCGGCAGGAGGTGCCATCGGCGACGACTAGCGTATCCGGGTCCGCGCGCCGCACGGCCGGCAGCAGCGACAGCTCGGCCATCTCGATCGACGCATCGTAGGTGTCCGCGCCATAGCCGAACGCGCCAGCCATGCCGCAGCAGCTCGACTCGATGGTCTCGACCTTCAGCCCCGGGACGAGGCGCAGCACCTGCTCGACCGGTTTGAAGGCGCCGAAGGATTTTTGATGGCAATGGCCATGCACCACGGCCTTGTCGGCGACGATGCCGAGCGGCAGTTGCAGCCTTCCGGCCTCGGCCTCGCGCACCAGAAACTCCTCGAAGGTCAGCGCGTGGGCGCCGATCGCCTTGGCCTCGTCGTCCTTGCGCAGTGAAGCGAGCTCGTCGCGCAGCGTCAGGAGGCAGCTCGGCTCGAGGCCGACGATCGGCACGCCGCGCGCCGCGTATGGCGCGAAGGCCGAGACCAGCCGGTCGAGCTCGACCTTGGCTTCGTCAACGAGGCCGGCTGACAGGAATGTGCGGCCGCAGCACAGCGGACGGCTGCCGCTCGCAAGTTTTGGCAGATGCACGCGATAGCCGCCGGCCGTGAGCACGCGCAGAGCGGCGTCCAGATTCTCGCGCTCATAGATGCAGTTGAAGGTATCGGCGAACAGCACGACCTCGCGGCCGGTCTCCGGGCCGATGCTTTCGGCGGGCGGCACGAACACATCGCGGCGGAAGGCGGGGAGGGTCCGGCGTGCGCTGATGCCGGCGAAGCGCTCGAACAGCCTTCGCAGCAGCGGGCTGCTGTTTCGCAAATTCGCCAGCGGCGCGAAGCGCGAAGCAAGGCCGGCATAGCGCGGCAGATATCCGACGAGCCGGTCGCGCAGCGTCAGGCCGTGAGAAGCGGCGCGCGCGGCCAGCACCTCGATCTTCATCTTGGCCATGTCGACGCCAGTCGGACATTCATGGCGGCAGGCCTTGCAGGAGACGCAGAGTTTGAGCGTCTCCATCATCTCGTCGGAAGAGAGCGCATCCGGGCCGAGCTGGCCGGAGATCGCAAGCCGCAGCGTATTGGCGCGGCCGCGGGTAACGTCCTTCTCGTTGCGCGTGGCGCGATAGGACGGGCACATCACGCCGCCCTCCAGCTTGCGGCAAGCGCCGTTGTTGTTGCACATCTCGACTGCGCCCTGGAAGCCGCTGCCGGCGCCGGGATAAGCGGACCAGTCGAGCTTCGTCTTCAGCTCGCCGACCCGATAATCCGGCTTGAAGCGGAACAGCGAGCGGTCGTCCATCCTGGGCGCATCGACGATCTTGCCGGGATTGAGCACGCCGGCGGGATCGAAGCGCTGCTTCACCTCCCTGAAGTCGGCGACGAGGCGCTCGCCGAACATGGCCTCGTGGAATTCGGAGCGCACCAGCCCGTCGCCGTGCTCGCCGGAATGCGAGCCCTTGTACTCGCGCACTAGGGCGAAGGCCTCTTCGGCGATGGCGCGCATGGCCTTGACGTCCTTCTCCAGCTTCAGGTTCAGAACGGGGCGCACATGCAGGCAGCCTTCCGAGGCGTGCGCATACATCGTGCCGCTGGTGCCGTGCTTGGCGAACACTTCGTTCAGCCGTGCGGTGTAGTCGGCGAGGTGCGGCAGCGGCACGGCGCAGTCCTCGACGAAGGAGACCGGCTTGCCCTCCTGCTTCATCGACATCATCACGTTGAGGCCGGCCGCGCGGAAATCGGCGATGCCGCTCTGCAGCGCCGGCTCGGTGATCTCGACCACGCCGCCCCATTTACGCGTGTCGTTGTTCCAGCCGAAGCCGAGATCGCCCATCAACTCGCCGAGCTGCTTGAGGCGCACCAGATTGTCCGACTGGTCTTCTTCGGCGAATTCGACCACCAGCACGGCGTCGGGATCGCCCTTGATCGCCGCGGAGATGACGGGTGCGAACATCGCGATGTCGCGGCCGAGCGCGATCATGGTGCGGTCGACCAGCTCGACAGCGATCGGCTTGAGCTTGACGAGGTGCTGGGCCGCGTCCATCGCCTCGTAGAAGCTGCCGAAATGGCAGACGCCGAGCGCCTTGTTGCGGATCACGGGCCACAGCTTCAGCTCGACCTTGGTGGTGAAGGCGAGGGTGCCTTCGGAGCCGACCAACAGATGCGCCATGTTGTTCGGCGCATTGCGCGGCACCAGCGCATCGAGATTGTAGCCGCCGACGCGGCGCTGCACCTTTGGGAAGCGCGCGGCGATCTCGTCGGCCTCGCGGGTGCCGAGGTCGAGCATGTCGCGGAACAGGGCGCGGGTGCTGTCGCCGGCCTCGAGGTCGGAGAGATCGCGCGCGACCTCGCCAAAGCGGCTCAGCGTGCCGTCGGCGAGCGATGCCTCCATCGACAGCGTGTTGTCGCGCATCGTGCCGTAGCGAAGCGAGCGGCCGCCGCAGGAATTGTTGCCAGCCATGCCGCCGATGGTGGCGCGGGAGGCCGTGGAGACGTCAACCGGAAACCACAGGCCGTGCTTTTTGAGCTGACGGTTGAGGTCGTCGAGCACGATGCCGGGCTCGACCACGCAGGTGCGGCCTTCGACGTCGAGCGACAGGATCCGGTTGAGGTGCTTGGACAGATCGATCACGAGGCCGTCATTGACGGTCTGGCCGCATTGCGAGGTGCCGCCGCCGCGCGGGGTGACCTTCAGCCCCTCGTCGCGCGCGATCGCCAGCGCCCGCAGGGCCTCGTCCATGGTCTTGGGGACGACCACGCCTGATGGCATGATCTGGTAGAACGAGGCGTCGGTGGCGTAGCGGCCGCGGCTGAAGCCGTCGAACAGCACGTCGCCGGTCAATTCCGACCGCAGGCGCCGTTCGAGCGAGGAGGCGTTCGTCATCCCTGATTCCGGACTGACCCGGCCAGGCTCAGCCTTGCTGGGATATTCATTGTGGTTCCTGACCGACTATATTGCGAATGCAAAATGGGCAAGCCGGGCGCCCCTCAAGGCGATGCCGGCGCGCCCTCTTGGGGCTCGGTCAGGTGCTCGATCGCTGCCGTCCGTTTGTTGCGCAGATGCTGGAACAGGATGTCGCTAAGCTCGCTCCCGGCGCGGCGGCGCAATGCATCGAGAATGGCCTCGTGCTCACGCATGGCTTCCGCCCAGCGCTGCCGCTTGCGGGCGAAATTGGCGGAGTAGCGGACGCGTCGGATCCGGCCGGCGAAATTGGCGTAGGCGATCTTCAGCGTCTCGTTGCGCGCGGCCGCGACGATGCTCTCGTGGATGCGCTGGTTGGCCTGGAAATAGCCGTGCATGTCGCGATGCAGGTAATGGCCGTACATCTCGTAGTGCAGCTGCTCGATCGCCGTGATTTCCGCATCCGTTATGGCTTCGCAGGCGAGGCGCCCTGCCAGGCTTTCCAGGCCTGCCATGACGTCGAACAGTTCCTCGATATCGCGCTGGCTGAGCTGGCGCACCCGTGCGCCGCGGTTGGGCAATAGCTCGATCAGGCCCTCGGCGGCGAGCACCTTGAGCGCCTCGCGCAATGGCGTGCGGGAGATGCCGAGCATCTCGCAAAGCTGCCGCTCGGGAACGCGCGCACCTTCGGGAATATTGCCTTCGACCACGTAATCGCGCAGCCGCAGCAGGATCTCGCCATGCAGCGAGGCCTCGTGACGGTTTTCCTGGCGATCGCCATTGCCGGCGAGCGGGGTGATCGGAACTCCATTGTCGGGAATCGTGGATTTCATTTGCAGTACGGTAATTTGCCCGATTGGTCGCGTCGATGTTCGAAATCGAATACCAGATTTTGATTGAAGGGACAAAAAATGAATGCAAAATAGCTGGAAGAGCCGGCCGTAACTCGCCGGAAGGGAGCTTTGCATGCCTCAGGGACGCCATTTCCTGCAGATTCCGGGCCCGAGCCCGATCCCCGAGCGCGTCCTGCGCGCGATGGACATGCCCGTCATCGACCACCGCAGCGCCGAATTCGGCGAACTCGGCCGGACGGTACTCGAAGGCAGCCAGAAGATCTTCCAGACCAAGGGGCCGGTCGTGATCTTCCCTTCATCCGGGACCGGCGCCTGGGAAGCCGCGATCGTCAACACGCTGTCGCCGGGCGACAAGGTGCTGATGGTCGAGACCGGCCACTTCGCCACGATGTGGCGGCAGATGGCCGCCCGCTTCGGCATCGAGGTCGATTTCGTCCCGGGCGACTGGCGCCGCGGCGCCGATCCCACGGTGATCGAGGCCAAGCTCTCCGAAGACGCCGCGCGCACCATCAAGGCGGTGATGGTCGTGCACAACGAGACCTCGACCGGCGCGACCAGCCGCATCGCCGAGATCCGCGCCGCGATCGACCGCGCCTCGCATCCGGCACTCTTGATGGTCGACACCATCTCCTCGCTCGGCTCGGTCGACTATCGTCACGACGCGTGGAAGGTCGACGTCAGCGTCAGCTGCTCGCAGAAGGGTTTCATGCTGCCGCCCGGCCTCGGCTTCAACGCGATCTCGGACAAGGCCTTGGCTGCGTCCAGAACCAACAAGATGCCGCGTTCCTATTTCGACTGGGAGGAGATGCTCAAGCCCAACGCCAAGGGCTTCTTCCCCTATACGCCCGCGACCAATCTGCTCTACGGCCTGCGCGAGGCGATCGCGATGCTGCTCGAGGAGGGGCTCGACAATGTTTTCGCGCGGCATCAGCGGCTCGCCGCGGCAACGCGGGCCGCGGTCAACCATTGGGGTCTCGAAGTGCTCTGCCAGGAGCCTTCGGAGTTCTCGCCGGTCCTGACGGCCGTGCTGATGCCGCCGGGGCATGATGCCGATCAGTTCCGGAAAGTCGTGCTCGACAATTACAACATGTCGCTCGGCTCGGGCCTGTCGAAGGTCGCCGGCAAGGTCTTCCGTATCGGCCATCTCGGCGAATGCAATGCACTGACGCTGCTCGGCGCGCTTACCGGCGTCGAGATGGGCCTGTCGGTGGCCGGCGTGCCGCACCGCTCCGGCGGTGTGGATGTCGCGATGAAGCTGCTGGAGCAGCGCCCGCCGGGCAATGCCGCGCCGCATCTGAAGATCGTCGGCACGTAAAGGTCAGCACGCAAAGGTGGTCGCGACGGAGCGGCCGAGGGCAGGCCGGCCCGCTATGCACGAACGGCCCTTTGGAGGAGAGGACAAGCCGGTCAAATGGTGCTATTCGGCGCCACCAAACCAAGGCAAGACCGGGAAGGACGCCGATGACCGTGCATACTGGAAGGCATTTCTTACAGATTCCAGGACCGACCAATGTGCCCGATCGGGTGCTGCGGGCGATGGATATGCCGACGCTGGACCATCGCGGTCCGGAGTTCGCCGAGCTCGGTTTTGCCGTGCTTGCCGCAATGCAGCGCGTATTCCGCACCAAGCAGCCCGTGATCATCTTCCCCTCGTCCGGTACCGGCGCCTGGGAAGCGGCGATGGTCAACGTTTTCGCGCCCGGCGACAAGGTCTTGATGTGCGAGACCGGCCAGTTCGCCGTGCTGTGGCGCGGCATCGCCGACAAGTTCAAGCTCGATGTCGACTTCATCCCGAGCGACTGGCGCCATGGCGCCGACCTTGCGGAGATCGAGAAGCGCCTTGCCGCCGACAAGCAGCACGCCATCAAGGCGGTCTGCGTCGTGCACAACGAGACCTCGACCGGCTGCGTGACGCCGCCGCTGGAGGTGCGCAAGATCCTCGACCGCACCAAGCATCCGGCGCTGCTGATGGTCGACACCATCTCCGGCCTCGGCTCGATGGAATATGAGCACGACGCCTGGGGCATCGACGTTTCGGTCGCGGGCTCGCAGAAGGGCCTGATGCTGCCGCCGGGCCTCGGCTTCAACGCCGTCTCGGAGAAGGCGCTCGCCGTGGCGAAGGCCAACCCCGGCATGCGCTCCTACTGGGACTGGCAGGAGGTCATCAGCTTCAACAAGCTCGGCACCTTCCCCTACACGCCCGCAACGAACCTGCTCTACGGCCTGCGCGAGGCGGTGAAGATGCTGGAGGAGGAGGGGCTGGAGAACGTCTGGACCCGCCACAAGCGCCACAGCGCCGCGACGCGTGCTGCGGTCAAGGTCTGGGGCCTCGAGACGCAATGTGCTGATCCCGCCGCGCATTCGCCGGCGCTGACCGGCGTGCGCGTGCCCGAGGGCTTTGATGCCGACGCCTTCCGCAAGGTGGTGCTGGAGAACTTCGACATGTCGCTCGGCACCGGCCTGAACAAGATCAAGGGCAAGGTGTTCCGCATCGGCCATATCGGCCATTTCAACGATCTGATGCTGATGGGCACGCTCGCCGGCGTCGAGATGGGCCTCGATCTCGCAAAGATCCCGCACCGGAGCGGCGGCGTATTGGCGGCCATGGACGTCCTCAAGGGACGCGACGTTGTGCCGATGACCAAGGCTCAAGTTGCCTGAGGCTCAGGTTGCCTGATGGCGGCCTGACTGAACTGTAGTGAAGGAAGTGAGCGCGCGATGAACGCACCGACGACTGCCAACGAAGACCTGCTCTACTCCGTCACGGACGGCATCGCGCGGATCACCTTCAACCGCCCGCAGGCGCGCAACGCCATGACCTTCGCCATGTATGACCGCATGGCGGAGATCTGCGAGGAGATCAACGCCGACCGCTCGATCAAGGCGCTGATCCTGACCGGCGCGGGCGACAAGGCGTTCGCCTCCGGCACGGACATCTCGCAATTCCGCGCCTTCAAGACCGCGCAGGATGCGCTCGACTACGAGGCGCGCATCGATCGCGTGCTCGGCACGCTCGAGCAGTGCCGCGTGCCGGTGATCGCGGCGATCGCCGGCGCCTGCACCGGCGGCGGCGCAGGGATAGCGGCCTGCTGCGATCTTCGCATCGGCACCGAGACGACGCGGATGGGCTTTCCGATTGCGCGCACGCTCGGCAACTGCCTGTCGATGTCCAACATCAGCCGCATCGTCGCGCTGGTCGGTCCCGCCCGCACCAAGGATATGATCTTCAAGGCGCGCCTGGTCGAGGCGCAGGAGGCGCTGGCGCTCGGCCTGCTCAACGAAATCGTGCCTGACGTTGAGACGCTGCAGCGCCGTGCCGACGAGACTGCAAAGCTCGTCGCCAGCCACGCGCCGCTGACGCTGGAAGCGACCAAGGAAGCGGTGCGCCGCATCCGCCGCACGCTCTCGCGCGAGGAAGGCGAGGACCTGATCCTGAAAGCCTATATGAGCGAGGATTTCCGCGAGGGCATGGATGCCTTCCTCAACAAGCGGACGCCGGTCTGGAAGGGCAAGTAAGTCTCACGGGCTTTCGGCTCCGTCAGTCGAAAGTCATATGCGCGCAATTGCCCGTCTGCTTGAACTCTACAGGATTAATCCGCACTATGCAGCGATAGAATTTTCCGCACCTACAACTCAAAAAACATCAGGGGACGAAACTCGTGCGAATTCCAGTGAAAGCCCTCGGCGCTGCGACGGCGCTGTTGTTGAGTACGCCGGCCGTTGCGGCCTGGGAGCCGACGAAACCGGTGGAGATCGTGGTGGCGGCGGGCGCGGGCGGCGCCTCCGACCAGATGGCCCGGATGATGCAGGCCGCGATCCAGAAGAACAATCTGATGAAGCAGCCGGTGGTGGTCTCGCTCAAGGGCGGTGCCTCGGGCGCGGAAGCGCTGATGTACATGAAGTCCAGCGAGGGCGATCCCAACAAGGTGCTGATCGCCTATTCGCTGATCTACATGCTGCCGCTGTCGGCGAAGATCCCGTTCAACTGGCGCGAGCTGACGCCGGTCGCGGTGGTCGCGCTCGACCAGTTCGTGCTGTGGGACAACAGCGCGGGCCCCAAGACGCTGAAGGAATTCGTCGCGGCCGCCAAGGCTGCGAGCGCGCCGTTCAAGATGGGCGGCACCGGCTCCAAGCGCGAGGACCACGTGCTCACCGTGTTCCTGGAGCAGAAGACCGGCGCGAAATTCTCCTATCTGCCCTACAAGTCGGGCGGCGAGGCCGCGACCCAGCTGGTCGGCAACCACACCGAAGCCAACGTCAACAACCCATCCGAAAATCTCGAGGTCTGGCGCGCCGGCCAGGTGCGTCCGCTCTGCGTGTTCGACAGGGAGCGCATTGCCTATAGGACCAAGGTGACCGACACCCAGTCCTGGGCCGACATCCCGACCTGCAAGGAGGAGGGCGTCGACGTGCAATATCTGATGCTGCGCGCGATGTTCCTGCCCGGCAAGGTCACGCCGGAGCAGCAGGCGTTCTACGTCGATCTGTTCCACAAGGTGACGCAGACCGCGGAATACAAGGACTACATGGAGAAGCAGGCCTTGAAGCCGATCTTCCTCACCGGCAAGGACATGGTGCAGTTCCTCGAGGAGGACGATGCGCTGAACAAGTCGCTGATGACGGAAGCCGGCTTCGTTGCGAAGTAGCTGTCCCTTTTTTCTCCCTCTCCCCGTTCTTACGGGGAGAGGGAGAATTGAACGCACTCCGTCCCTAACAGTCCATGTCCCAAACCGATATCGAAATCGTCGTCGAGGATCCCACCGCGCCCGAAGACGATTCCCCTTCCGTCGTCTCTTCCGGCACGATCGAAATCGTCGTCTGCCTGCTGCTGCTCGCGCTCGCGGTCACGCTCGGCTACGACAATTGGCGCACCGGCGCGTCCTGGGACGCGACCGGGCCGGAGCCCGGCTATTTCCCGTTCTATCTCTCCGTCATTCTCGCCGGCGGCAGCCTCTACGGTCTGATCGCCGCGCTGCTTGCGCGGCGCGCCTCGTCCGGAACCTTCGTCACGCGCGCGCAAGGCCGCCGCGTGCTGGCGGTGTTCGTGCCGACGTCGCTGTTCTGCCTGGCGACGCAGTTCCTCGGCCTCTATGTCGCGAGCTTTCTCCTGATCGCGGGCTTCATGCGCCTCGTCGGCCGGATCGCGTTGTGGAAGTCGCTGCTCACCGCGTTCGCGTTCACGGCCATCATGTTCGTTACCTTCGACGTCGCCTTCGACGTCATCATGCCGAAGGGGCCGCTCGAAGCGGCCCTCGGGCGCTAGGCGGAGCCCCCGCGCGATGGAAGCTCTCGGTCTCCTGCTCCACGGCTTTGCCGTCCTGCTGACGTGGAAGACGCTCGTGCTCATGATGGTCGGGCTGGTGCTCGGCATCTTCGTCGGCGTGCTGCCCGGGCTCGGCGGCCCCAACGGCGTCGCGATCCTGTTGCCGCTGACCTTCACGATGGACCCGACCTCGGCCATCGTGATGCTGTCCTGCATCTATTGGGGCGCCTTGTTCGGCGGTGCCATCACCTCGATCCTGTTCAACATCCCGGGCGAAGCCTGGTCGGTCGCGACCACTTTCGACGGCTATCCGATGGCGCAGCAGGGCAGGGCGGCGGAGGCGCTGACTGCGGCGTTCACCTCTTCCTTCGTCGGCTCGCTGGTCGCGGTGCTCCTGATCACCTTCCTCGCGCCGATGATCTCGTCCTTTGCGCTGAAATTCGGCCCGCCCGAGTTCTTCGCGGTGTATCTCCTCACCTTCTGCTCCTTCGTCGGCCTCGGGCGCGAAGCCAAGCACAAGACCGTCATCTCGATGTCGCTGGGCCTTTTGCTCGCCGGCATCGGCATGGATACGGTGTCCGGCAGTCTGCGCATGACCTTCGGCTCGCCGGAGCTCCTGCGCGGCATCAACTTCCTGGTCGCCGTCATCGGCCTGTTCGGCATCAGCGAGATCCTGCTGACGATGGAGGAGCGCCTTGCGCTGCGCGGGCATGCGGCCAGCATCTCGCTGCGCGTCGTGCTCGGCGTCTGGAAGGATCTGCCGAAATACTGGGTGACGCTGCTACGCTCCTCCTTCATCGGTTGCTGGCTCGGCATCACCCCGGGCGGTGCGATCGCGGCCTCCTTCATGGGCTACAATCTGGCAAAACGCTTCGCCAAGGAGCCCGCGAGCTTCGGCAAGGGCCGCATCGAGGGCGTGTTCGCGCCGGAGACGGCGGCGCATGCCTCCGGCACCTCGGCGCTGCTGCCGATGCTGGCGCTCGGCATTCCCGGCTCGGGCACGGCCGCGATCCTGCTCGGCGGGCTGATGGTGTGGGGCCTCAATCCGGGGCCGCTGCTGTTCGTCGAGCACAAGGATTTCGTCTGGGGCCTGATCGCCTCGATGTATCTCGGCAACGTCGTCGGCCTCGTGCTGGTGCTGACGACGGTGCCGATCTTCGCCTCGATCCTGCGCGTGCCGTTCGCGGCGGTGGCGCCGATGATCGTGGTGTCCTGCGCGATCGGCGCCTATGCCATCCAGAACGCGATGTTCGACATCTGGCTGATGCTGGGCTTCGGCGTGGTCGGCTACGTCTTCAAGAAGATCGGCATTCCGCTGGCCCCGTTCACCCTGGCGCTCGTGCTCGGCAACCGTGCCGAGGATGCCTTCCGCCTGTCGATGATCGGCTCCGGCGGCACCTTGAAGGTGTTCTGGTCGAACGGCCTAGTCGGCTCGATCACGACCCTGGCGATTGTGCTGCTGTTCTGGCCGGTGATCGACGGCCTGCTCGGCCGTGTCGGGTTGACGCATGGGACCAAGGCGACATCGCCCTAGGGTGGTAGAGAAATATTTTTTAAATCAATGGCTTATGTCAAGGTTAGCTCTTTGATCCGGATGCCACCGCGATCTGCGATTGTTTCCGAATGTTGCCGCGGCGGCACAGCCCTTGGGTGAGGATGCGCGTATATTTCGATCACAAGATCGTGCAAGGGGGAATTCTCCATGAAGCGGATAGTGATTGGAATGGCGGCTGCGATGTCGCTGTTTGCCACGGGCGCGCTGGCCGCCGATCTCGCGGCAAAGCCGTACGTCAAGGCGCCTATGGTCGATCCGGTCTGGAGCTGGACGGGCTTCTATGTCGGCGCCAACGGCGGCTACAGCTGGGGCCGTTCGCGCACTGACGTCACCTACACCAACACGGCGACCGGTGCGGTGATCGTGCCGCCGGCCGGATCCGTCACCAACGCCTCGTTCGACATGAACGGTGCCGTCGCCGGTGGCCAGGCCGGCTACAACTGGCAGAGCGCGAATTGGGTGTTCGGCATCGAGGGCGACCTGAATTGGTCGGACGAGAGGGGGCGCGCCGGCTTCAACTGCGCCCCCACCAGCCTTGCAGGCGGCGCCTGTCTTCCGGGCCTGACCTTTCTGCCCCCCGGCGCTGCTGCCGGCACCACTCTGACGCTCGACCAGGATCTGCAATGGTTCGGCACGGTCCGCGGCCGCGTCGGCATTCTGGCGACGCCGAAAGTGCTGTTCTATGGCACCGGCGGTGTGGCCTTCGGCGAGATCAAGACCACGGGCACTATCGCCGGTTTCACGCCGGCTGGTGTCGCGGTCGCCTCGACCAGCTCTTCATCGGACACGCGCGTCGGCTGGACCTTGGGTGCCGGTGTGGAAGGCAAGATCACTCAGAACTGGAGCGCCAAGCTCGAATATCTCTATGTGGATCTCGGCCGGTTCTCGTCAGGTCCGTTCTCGCTCGCGCCGTTGCCCACGATTGCGGCCAGTGCTTCCTCTCGCTTCACAGACCACATCCTGCGCGCCGGCATCAACTATCAGTTCGGTGGCCCGGTGGTCGCCAAGTACTGAGCGACGAAGTACTGAGATCAACAAGGCGTCCAACAACAAGCAAAGCCCGGCTCGCGCCGGGCTTTGTCGTTGCAGTGGGGCCTTGAGATTCACACCACCTTCGCGTCTTTGAGCCTTCCGATCTCGTCGGTCTCGAAGCCGAACTCCTTCAGCACTTCGTCGGTCTGCTCGCCGAATTCCGGCGGCCGCGCCACCATCCTGCTCGGCGTGCGCGACAGCGTCACGGGCTGGCCGACCAGGCGGATATGCCGGCCTTCATCGTTCGGCACGTCCTGCGCAATGTCGAGATGCTTGACCTGCGCGTCCTCGAACATCTGGTCGATGGCGTAGATCGGCCCGCAGGGCACGCCGGCCTCGTTGAGCTCGCGGACCCAGGTCTCGGTCGACTTCGTCACGGTGCGCTTCTCGATCTCGGCGTTGAGCGCATCGCGATTCTTCGAGCGGGCGGGAGCCGTCGCATAGTCGGGATGAGTGTAGAGCTCCGGCGCGCCGATCGCCTGCGCACAGCGCTCCCAGATCCGCCCGCCCGTGGTGGCAATGTTGATGTAGCCGTCCGAGGTCTTGAACACGCCGGTCGGAATGCTGGTCGGATGGTTGTTGCCGGCCTGTTTGGCGACCTCCTTCTCCATCAGCCAGCGCGCGGCCTGGAAGTCGAGCATGAAGATCTGGGCCTGCAGCAGCGAGGTCTGCACCCACTGGCCCTTGCCCGAGACCTCGCGCTCGAGCAGGGCGGTGAGGATGCCCATCGCGCAAAACAGACCGGCACTGAGATCGGCGACGGGGATGCCGACCCGCATCGGGCCTTCGCCCGGTGCGCCGGTGATCGACATCAGCCCGCCCATGCCTTGCGCGATCTGATCGAAGCCCGGCCGCTTGTGGTAGGGGCCGTCCTGGCCGAAGCCGGAGATGCTGCCATAGACGATGCGCGGGTTGATCGCGGCGAGGCTGTCGTAGTCGATGCCGAGCTTCTTCTTCACGTCGGGCCGGAAATTCTCGACCACGACGTCGGCCTTGACGGCGAGGCGCTTGAACACCGCGAGCCCGCGCTCGTCCTTCAGGTTCAGCGTCATTGCCCGCTTGTTGCGGTGCAAATTCTGAAAGTCGGAACCGCGCCGCGGCCCGCCCGGCTGCTCGCCGCCGGCATCCTCGGTCAGCGCGTCGATCTTGACGACGTTGGCGCCCCAGTCGGCGAGCTGGCGCACGCAGGTCGGCCCGGAGCGGACACGGGTCAGATCGAGCACGGTGAAGCGCGACAGGGCTTCCGAGGCATGCGGGAAGGGCATCGTGAAAGGCTCCGGGACAGATTGGGCGCCTACCATAGTGCCCAGAGATCACGCGACAAGCCGGGCCGGCGCCGATGCCGCCTGCTGAAATGCCTTGCCTGAGGAATCAGCGCGACAGGCGCTTCAATTCGGCCCGCGCCTGCGCGGCAAGGGGATCATCGCCATGGCGCGCAATGAAGAGTTCAAGGGCCTCCCGCGTTCCCTTCCGGCGGGCAGCTTCATATTCCTCTGCCACCGCAGCGGCAGGATCTCGCGCCATCGGCATGGAGGGCGCGCGCCCTGCCTTGCTGCTGTCGTCTGCCTTGGCCTTCTCCACCATCACGGGCAGTCCTCCGAGAGGTTGATGGGACAGTCCAGCAAGCGCAATCAAGGCGCCAAACAGGCCGGCCGGGAGTGTGCGTCGTTTCATGAAACCCTGCAAATCACGGGAGTTCCGGGAACGAAACTCTATGCTGCCGTTCCGTATGACTACGGGATTTAATGGCTAACACGGCCTTATGGGAGCAGCGCAAACGCCGCTGCCCCATTTAAACCAAACGTTTAACTCTCTAGCTAGAATCATGTGCCCCCGCGGCGAATCACACGACGCGTTGCTTGGAGAGTCCATTGGCCACCGCCGTTTATGTCAGTGCCACCAACAACGCCGAGATTGACGGCCTGCTGTCCGGCGTCAAATGGTCGGGCACGATCACCTACAGCTTTCCTGACGCGCCGAGCGACTATTCGAATCCTTATTCCGGCGGCAGCGGCGAGCCAACCACCTCGGGCTTTGCCTCGGTGCCCACGCAGATCCAGGCGGCGATCAACTACGCCGTCGGATTGATCCTGAGCTACACCAACGCCAACATCCAATATGCGGGCACCAACGGCGCCGACCTCATGATCGCGCAGTCGTCGGCCGCCAATCCGACCGCCTACGCCTACTATCCCGGCAATTATGCACCCGGCGGCGACATCTGGTTCGGGACTCAATACAATTTCTCGCTGGCCAAGCTCGGCAATTACTACTTCACCACTGCGCTGCACGAGCTCGGACACGCGATCGGCCTCAAGCACAGCCAGGAGGCCGGCGGCCCCGGCAACGTTGCGGTGCCGAGCGCGCATGACAGCAGCGAATACACCGTCATGAGCTATCGCAGCTATGTCGGCGCTTCGACCACGGGCGGCTACACCAACGAAGCCTACGGATATTCGCAGACCTACATGGCCAACGATATCCTCGCGCTCCAGACGATGTACGGCGCGGACTACACGACGCAGAGCGGCAGCACCGTCTACACTTGGAATCCGACCACGGGGCAGCAGTTCATCAATGGCGTCGGCCAGCTCGCACCGGGCGGAGGCGTCGGCGGCTCGGCCAACCGCATCTACGAGACCGTCTGGGACGGCGGCGGCACCGATACCTACGACCTCTCGAACTACACGACGAACCTGAGCATCAACCTCAATCCCGGTGCCTCGTCGGTGTTCTCCTCCGTGCAGTTGGCCTATCTCGGCAACGGCCACTATGCATCGGGCAACGTCTACAACGCCTATCTCTACAACGGCGACGCGCGCTCCTACATCGACAACGCCACCGGCGGGTCCGGCAACGACACGATCATCGGCAACGCCATCGCCAACATGCTGAACGGCGCCGGCGGCAACGACACGATCACCGGCGGTGCGGGCAGCGACACCATCAACGGCGGCTCAGGCACGGACACCGCAGTGTATTCGGGCAGCCGGGCCAACTACCTGATTTCGTACGACGTGGCGACGCAGATATTCACGATCGTCGATCAACGTTCCGGCTCGCCCGACGGCACCGACACTGCCGTGGGTGTGGAGTACTTCCAATTCACCGATGGTACCTTCGCAAGCTCCGGCTTGGTGACAACCACGATCGAGGCGCTTGGATCGACGCGTCTCGTTCTCTCCGGCGGCAACTATCATCTCGAGAGCATCGCGACGGGTACCGGACCGACCTTGAAATATGCGGGCTCTGCGGTGATCGCAGCGAATTGGGGTACCTGGTCCGTGATCGGCGCCGAGAAGGTGTCAGGCGGCGGCTATGACGTGGTCTGGAAGGAAGGGGCCACCGGGCAATACTCCGTGTGGAGCACGGATAGCAACGGCAACTTCGTGACCACGCTGGGTTCGGCCTCTCAAATGCTGGGAACCGATCCATCCCTGAAGGCGCTCGAGCCGACGCTGCAGCAAGATCTGAACGGTGACGGTCTGATCGGCTTCCCTGTTGCCGTCACGATCGAGGCGCTTGGATCGACGCGCCTCGTTTCATCCGGCGGCAACTACCATCTCGAGAGCATCGCGACGGGTACGGGGCCGACCTTGAAATATGCGGGCGCTGCGGTGATCGCAGCGAACTGGGGCACCTGGTCGGTGATCGGCGCCGAGCAGGTGTCGGGCGGCGGCTATGACGTGGTCTGGAAGGATTCAGCGAGCGGGCAATATTCCGTGTGGAGCACGGACAGCAACGGCAACTTCCTGACCACGCTGGGTTCGGCCCCCCAAATGTCGGGAACCGATCCGTCCCTGAAGACACTCGAGCCGACGCTGCAGCAAGATCTGAACGGTGACGGTCTGATCGGCGTCCCTGCTGCCGTCACCGCCACGATCGAGGCGCTAGGGTCGACGCGTCTGGTTTCATCCGGCGGCAACTACCATCTCGAGAGCATCGCCACGGGTACCGGGCCGACCTTGAAATATGCCGGCTCTGCGGTGATCGCAGCGAACTGGGGTACCTGGTCGGTGATCGGCGCCGAGCAGGTGTCGGGCGGCAGCTATGACGTGGTCTGGAAGGATTCGGCAGGCGGGCAATACTCAGTCTGGAGCACGGACAGCAACGGCAACTTCCTGACCACGCTGGGTTCGGCTCCTCAAATGCTGGGAACCGATCCATCGCTGATGACGCTGGAGCCGACGCTGCAGCAAGATCTGAACGGTGACGGGACGATCGGCGTCGCTGCTGCCGTCAGCACCACGATCGAGGCGTTTGGATCGACGCGCGTTGTTTCATCCGGCGGCAACTACCATCTCGAGAGCATCGCGACGGGTACCGGGCCGACCTTGAAGTATGCAGGCTCTGCGGTGATCACAGCGAACTGGGGCACCTGGTCGGTGATCGGCGCCGAGAAGGTGTCGGGCGGTGGGTACGACGTGGTCTGGAAGAACTCGGCGAACGCCCATTATTCCGTCTGGAGCACGGACGCGAACGGCAACTTCCTGACCACCCTTGCCGCGGCTCCGGAAGTGCTCGGGTCCGATCCGTCTCTGAAAGCGCTGGAGCCGACGTTCCAGCAGGATCTCAACGGCGACGGCACGGTGGGCGCTGCGCCGACATCCGGCGATGGTTTCGCGTTCGATTTCACCCAAAGCGGGGCCTCGCTGACTGCTCCATCCGAGCCGCCGGACTTTATCCCGGCACCAGCCGATCCGTGGACCGCGTCGGATCAGTGGACTCCACCGGCGGACAGTCACGGCACGGCTGCAATCGACATTCTGGCCGACTTTCTCCAGGCCCGTCACGATTTCGATTTCCAGCTGACCTGAAGGCGATGTCGTTTCCGCGAGGCTTCTCCGGCAAACATCTCTGTCTTGGTTCGCCGATGTCCCATCCTGGCGACTAAATTGCAGCTATCCGCAGTGACGGGAATGGCCCGCGAGCGGGATCAGGCGATTTCGAGCGAGTGCTTGAAGTAAGCGATCGTCTCCTTCAGCCCGTCTTCGAGCGCAACCTTCGGCTCCCAGTTCAGCACGGCCTTCGCCTTGGCGAGGTCGGGCTGGCGCTGACGCGGGTCGTCCTGCGGCAGCGGCTTGAACTCGAGCTTGGAGCGCGAGCCGGTGAGCTCGATGACCTTTTCGGCGAGCTCGCGAATCGTGAACTCGGAATTGTTGCCGAGATTGATCGGGCCGGTGACGTCTTCCCCAGTCACCATCAACCGCATGATGGCCTCGACGAGATCATCGACATAGCAGAACGAGCGGGTCTGGCCGCCGTCGCCGAACACGCTGATCGGCTCGCCCTTCAGCGCCTGGACGATGAAGGACGAGACCACACGACCGTCATTGGGCTGCATGCGCGGGCCGTAGGTGTTGAAGATGCGCGCGACCTTGATCGGCAGGCTGTGCTGGCGCCAGTAGTCGAAGAACAGCGTTTCGGCGCAGCGCTTGCCCTCGTCGTAGCAGGAACGGATGCCGATCGGGTTGACGTTGCCCCAATAATCCTCGGTCTGCGGGTGGATCAGCGGATCGCCATAGACCTCGCTGGTCGAAGCTTGGAAGATGCGCGCCTTGAGCCGCTTGGCGAGCCCCAGCATATTGATGGCGCCGTGCACCGAGGTCTTGGTGGTCTGCACGGGATCGCGCTGGTAGTGGATCGGTGAGGCCGGACAGGCCAGGTTGAAGATGGCGTCAACCTCGATATAGAGCGGGAAGGTGACGTCGTGCCGCACCGCCTCGAACAGCGGATTTGCGATCAGATGGGCGATGTTGCGTCGGCTGCCGGTGAAATAATTGTCCGCGGACACCACCTCGGCGCCGGCATCCAGCAGCCGCTCGCAGAGGTGCGAACCGATGAACCCGGCGCCCCCGGTCACGAGGATGCGGCTGTTCCTGTAGTTTTCAAACGGCATGATCGGTTCCAGATTGTCCACGGGGGGAGCAGGCTGAGTGGTATCGGCAACGGCCGGACTCGCCAACAGCCAAATGGGTTTGGATGGAGGTGTTAAAGTACCCCTACTGTGCATGGGGTTGTTTTGGCACCTTTTTCACTCGGATGCCGCCACACGTCTAGAACTCCCGCCGCTTCAGCCAGGCCCGCGCCCCCCAATGGGCAAAGCACCAGGCCGACCGGGGCAAGGAGAGCTGCTCGACATTGCGATAGATCTGCCAGACCCATTTGGCCGAGCGCAGCGGGCGACTGGAGATTGAGGATCCTCTGACCCGGTAGCGGGCCAGATCCTCGTTGAGGCCGTATGCGGTATGGCCGCGCTTGAGGATCGAGAGCCACAGGCAGAAATCGTCGTAGCCTTCGTTCTTCATCGCGACGGGACCTGCGATCTCGCGGTCGACCATCGCGGTCAGCGTCGCGATCGCAGTGTTCTTCAGGAGCTGCCCATAGGTGAGCGAGGCCGGCACCTCGATCAGCCGGCCAGTCACCGTGTTGGTGTCGTTGATGCGGCGAAAGGCGGTGTAGCTGAGCGCGGCCTGCTTTGCCTTTGCGAAGGCGAGCTGCCGCTCGAGCTTCTCGGGCAGCCACAGATCGTCGCTGTCGAGGAAGGCGAGATAGCGGCCCTGCGCGGCGTCGATCGCGGCCTGACGCGCCAACGCCGGCCCGCCGTTCTTCGCCTGCCGGATCAGCTTGACGCGCGGATCGCGCTCGCCGATGTCGGCGATGATCTGCGGGGTCTTGTCCGTCGAGCAGTCGTCGGCGATCAAGAGCTCCCAATCTGTGAACGTCTGGCTCTGCACCGAGCGGATCGTCTCCTCGATCAGGCCTTCGACGTTCCAGGATGGAGTGATGATCGAAACGAGCGGCATGACGGGTCCGTTCAGTTCGCGCGGTCAGGCGCGGCGATTGCGGCACGCAAGGAGGCCGCAAAGGTGTCGAGCAGCTTGGTGTCGCTGACATAGAGCTCGCCCGGATAAGACCGTCGCCAGGCCGACTCGAAATAGGGCGCGCCCTTGGCGGGATCGAACGGCCCGGCGGCGAGCGCCTCGCGCAACCGTGCGGGTACGTCGGCCAGACGATCGACCGCATAGACCAGCGGACAGGAGCGGTAGAATGCGTCGCCCATCACCACCACCGGCTTGCCGAGCAGCAGCGCTTCGGCGCCCGACTTGCTGTTGACGGAGACGACGGCAGCGGCGCGATCGAGCACGGTGTAATTGTTGGTCTGCGGCGGCAACAGCACGAAATTGTCGAACCGGCGCGCGAGCTCGAACAGGCGGGCGGCCGAGATTGCCCCGATCTGGGCAGGATGCTCCTTCACTACCAGCACATGCGAATCCGGGATCGTGCGCAGCAGGAAGTCGACGGTCGCGACCTGGTCGAGATAGTCCGGCGAGCGAAGCGTCAGCGCCATGTCGGCGGGAACGTGGAACGGATAGTAGACGAAGGGCGTTTGGGGAAGCGGCTGGTAGAGCTTGCGCAGCCGCGTCGCGTTGAGCGCCATGGCGGCATGCACCTGAGCGTGACGCAGATTGTGCCCGAATTCCTGGTGCTTGCCGAGCGCGAACTGGTCCCAGAGCTTTTCGACGAGACGATTGGCGTTGCGCAAATTGACGACCTTCTTGAAGGCCGCCGAATAATGATGCTGGTCCTTCTTGGGAATGACGATCGCGCGCTGCGTCAGCGTGTCGTCGAGATAGGCGCGGACCTCGGACGACACCGTGTCCGCCGGCGTCGGCATCACGTCGGGCGCGCCGAGCGTGTCGGGCGTGAAGTACATGCGGCCGCGAAAGAACGACGGCTCGATGAACCAGTTGCGGATGTTGCGGCGCCTTGCGGCGTAGAAGCTCGCGATCACCGAAAGAAAGCCGCCGAGCTCCTGCACCAGCTCGGCGCGCTTGCCTTGCCGCTCCAGCCGGTCGAGCAGTGTCTCCATCGCGTTGGCGTAGATCATGAAGCGG
The DNA here is from genome assembly GCF_044908355.1 of Bradyrhizobium sp. USDA 336. Classification (NCBI taxonomy): domain Bacteria; kingdom Pseudomonadati; phylum Pseudomonadota; class Alphaproteobacteria; order Hyphomicrobiales; family Nitrobacteraceae; genus Bradyrhizobium; species Bradyrhizobium sp. USDA 336. Next base: position 309,380 of record NZ_JBIYDC010000002.1, read on the forward strand.
CGGCGCAAGGCGGCGCTATCGCGGATACCGAAGGTGAAGCGTTCATGGCTGAACAGGAAATTGGTTCCGTCGAGGCCGTAGGCGGCGACGCGCGTATCGAACGCGCCGCGATCGTCGGGCGAGGGGGCGGCCTTGAGGCCTTCGCGATACATGTTCGTGACCGGCACGCCCCCGGCCGCCGACATCTCGGCGCTGCGATCGTCGAAGGCAAGCAGCTCCACGTCATGGCCTGCCGCGCGCAAGCGTTGCGCTACCGGAATCCAGAACCGCGTCTGATATTCGGCAAGCGTGGTGATGAGAATGGTCGTTGCGGATGCTGTCATGGCTCTAGTGGGCGTGTTCGATCGCAATGCTCGCGAGCGGCAAGCCCGTCATCGCGCAATGTGCGCGCCTTGCCGTATATTGCGACGGGCTCGCCTGATCGTGCGCGGCGATGCGCTGAAGCAGGGGCTGGACGAGGGACGGTGCGATCCGCTTGTCGCGACGGGCGGGATTGAACTGGCTGCGCAGCCGCTCGGTGACGGCCGAGCCGAGCGCCGCGCTGGCGGCGCCCTTGATGATCTGGCCGATGCTCGGCTTGTCGCGCGTGCCCTTCATGGTGGCAAGCAGCGATACGTAGGGCCGGCGCGCGTTCGTCGCGCGCGTCAGGACGTCGGCGACGCGTTCGGCGGCTTGCCCGTCGTTCAGGTGAAAGAAGGCCTCGATATCGGCAGCGTGAACGCGGGCGAAATCGAAGGCCTCGGTCTCGCGCTCGATATGGTCGATGGCGCTGAGCAGCTCGTCGAACGAGGCGACCGGCCGGCTCACGCGTGCGGGCAGCGCGGCATGGCCGGCGGTCGTCGGCGTGTTCAGGTATTCGAGCTGGAGCGGGAGCTTGCCGAGCAGGACCGATTCGACGGCCGTTCCGCAATTGAGATGAATGACGGCGGCCGCATTGCGGATGCGGTCGAGCACGCTGCCGGTGCCGTCGATCAGGACGTTGGCGTGGCGCGAGAGCGCGCTGCGGTAGACGTCTTCACTCTCGAAGGGGTGCGGTCGCACGAGAATGTTGCGGTCGGGGCGCGCTGCGGCAAGCCGGTCGATCTCGGCGAGATAGCTCGCGAAGACCTGCTTCAGGTCCGCGATGAAGCGATCGACATAGGTGCCGTCCCAGCCGGCCCGCACCATCGCTTCGCGCTCGCCGCCCGGCTTGCCGGTGAAGCGTGAATTGACCAGTGGAAAGTTGGCGTTGACGAGCAGATAGCCGCGCGGCTCGCCGTCGAGCAGCGTGCGCCAGCGTGGGGCTGCAAAGTCGAAGCGCGGGCATCCGGTAAGGTGAAGCTGCTCCGGCTTCATCGTTTCGGCGGCGAGAAAGGCGTCGTGCAGCCGGCTGCCCCAGAAGAAATAGCCCGTCAGGATGTCCGCGTAGCCGCTGCCCTTGATGTGGGCCGCCATCGCCGGTGGCGAATTGCCGCCTTTCTCGGCGAGCACGCCGCCCTCGGTATCGAGCACGTAAAGCGCGAGGCCCGCCTTGGCGAAGCTGCGCATCAGGTCGAGATTGACGGCACGTGCGTAGTTGACGACCAGTGCGTCCAGCCCGAGCCGCGGCACGTCGACGGCCTGCTCGTACATCGGCACCAGCATGACGGAGACGCCGCGCCGCGCGAGTTGATAAGCGAGCATGACTGCCCCAGGCAGGTCACGCTTGGGGTGATCGACCACGAGGCCTATGCGCAAGATGTGAGCTCCCGGCAGATCCGCGTCAGAGCCGCATCACAGTGCGCTCGAGCTCCGTCAGGGCACCGACCGCGCGGAAGCGCGGCGGCGGTTCGGGATAAATGCGCGGCTGCTGGATGTATGTCGCCGTGTACAGCAGGCGGCTGTGTTCCGACTGGATCCGGCTTCCCATGTGCAGGCAGCGGGCTGTGTTGACGATGAAGGACGACAGGCGCGGCGCGATCATTTCCTTGACCGCATCGGGGCCGGTCTTGGCGAACACCTGGGCGTCGCTCATGTGACTCTTGAGCGTGTTGCGGAACGCCTTCGATGGCCCGGCCGGAATGAAGGTGAACGGTCCGTCCGCGCTCTCCCGAACGTCGGTCAGATAGATGAAGAGCTTGCAGACGCGCTTGTCGTCGTGATCGAGGTGCCACAATTGCGAGAAGCTCAGCGCCTGATTCGGGGTCGGTTGCGACAACGTCAATACCACGTCGGACAATTGCGGCAGATCGTGCATGAAGTCACCGATGATGCGCAGTGCAGCAGGCTGCAGGGCGTAGCGCACGAAGGGATGGTCGGTGGCAAAGGAGCCGTTGACGAGATCTTCATCCAGCAGGCTAACCCAAAAGGATTTGTGCCGTTCCTTCTGCTGGCCGACGAGCTCGTTGAGGCGCTTCACCTTGCGGTCCGCGAACGAGGCAACGGCTTCCGCGAGGCTGCGATCCACGAGCGCGGACACGTCGACATAACCATCCTCGGCGAGCTTGCGGCTCGCCTCGGACCACTCGGGCTTCGTGGGAAGCTGCTTCAGCAGTGCGACGCGCTTGCTGCGCGCAGGCAGTTGCAGGGCGGTCAGAGCCGCCTTCACCGCCCATCCGAGGTCGGTGCGGTTGACGTGCCACAACAGGCGGCGGAACTGGCTGATCTTGGCCCTCTTCGGGGTAGACTGATCGGCCGTCGTGTTGATGGTTGTCATGTGGGCTCCCAGCAATACAAAAAACCATCATTGTGGATCGTCGGCGCGAACGGCATCCGTTCTCGCGCCAGGACGCGGACGCGGCCCTGTCGCTCATACTCGTCGAGCGTCGAGAACAGCTGCGTCTGGTAGTCGACCGAACGGATATAGAGGAAGCTGACGATATCTCGCGGGCTCGAGAGATTCAGCAGCTCCGTCGTCGGCTCGATGTTGATGACGCGCTTCGGCTTCGCAGCAATGATGTTGTCCACCACCTTGCGCACGTCATAAGGGATCTGCTCGATGCAGAAATAGGTGAAGACAACCTGACCACTGATGGCGGGATAACTCGGGTCGTTGCCGTCGGTCAGGTCGATCCTGTCGAGCGAAATCCGGTCCGACAGGCCAAAATGCGCCGCGATCTCGCGGCCTGCGGCGATTCCGTTCGGTGCAATGTCGAACCCGTGCAGCTTCCAGTCGGGATGATTGAGGTGAAGCGAAAGCAGGTTGATGCCGCAGCCGGCGCCGAGCTCGACGATCTCCGTGGCGCCACCTGCGTGCCGCGCGAGCAAGTCGCCGAGGGCTCGGGCCCGGTAGCGATAATAGTCGTCGGCCGCGACCCTGCAGATCTGATTGTCCACCTTGCGAAGACCCTGCGCGGGATTCTCTGGTATCAGGAACTCGTCGATGCTGGCGGCTTTCGTCCAGCTCTTCTCGGTCAGCATTCGCAGCCAATGCGTCAGATTGTACTCGGAATCGACGACGTCTGCCGTGCGCTTCACGCGGCGCAAGGCAAGACGGCCAATGCTCCTTGCCGCGTCTATGGCATAAGTCGTGGCCTTGTCCGACAACGACGCCGGAGCGAACCCTGTGTTGACCGCCTTCGAATCTGTCGCGTGGATGTTCATTTAGCTGCTTTGGATGTCAGTCCCATCAGTTGCCCGACTGCGGGAAATACGGTCCGGTGCCGATGCTCGAGGACCAGAAAGTACTGGAGCGCCCAGGTCACCAGACAGAAAACCATGGAACCGAGCGCGAGCTTTAGCACGCTGTCGAACCGAATGTAACCTGCAATTGTTGCTAGAAAAACGCTTGCCAGGAGAAGGATTGCGAACTGGGTTCCGATCATCTTCGCGAACTGATTGCGATCGAGCTCGAGTGCACTGCGCAACTCTCTCAACTGCAAGGGAAGCACGGCGATACTGCCGATGACCTGGCCAAGTATCAGGGCGCGTTCCGCGAACAAATGCAGTGTCGCGGCGGACACCGCCGCCCAGATCAGAAGCTGAACGGCCACCAGCCGGTTGAGCTTGGCCTGCACCTCGGGCCGCGTCAGGAAGATCAGGCTGCCGATTGCCACATATTGCGCGCAGATCGGAACCAGGAAGCTCAGGCCCATCCAGAACGCGTAAGGCGTAAGAAGCGGGCCGATCCAGATCTCCATGATTTGAGGCGAAAGGATAGCGGTGCTGGCGAGCGGCGGCACGACGAACATCGGCATCATGACGAGGCCGAGGTCACCGAGGCGCTGGAACGACGCGGCGCTGCCGCGCTCGTCGAGCCGACTGGCAACCGGAAGCAGAGCGGAAGTCAGGAGACTGACCACAACCTTGGAGAGCCGCGACAATCGTACCAGCGCGTCGTAGGTGCCGACGGCCCTGGGGCCGAACAGCAATCCGATCAGGAACGGTTGAAGCGGTCCGGAAATGCCGCCCATCAGCTTGCCTTGCAGCAGCAGCAGGCAACGATGCAGAATGTCCTTTCGGATGTCCCGGGTCCAGGGCAGCAATCGCACGTGCTTGTGCCGCAGGGCGACGAAGGCGGCAATTCCGATGACGACGGCGCGGGCGACCAGGGTGGCGAGATAGATGTAGGCGACCACCTCGAAGCCTGCCGCCGCCCACGATGCTGCGAATGTCAGGCCGACATAGGCCGCCGTCGACGTGACCTCGGCGGCGCGGAGCAGGTTGTAGCGCTCGAAGCCTTTGACAATGCCTTCCCACACCAGCGCCGGAACGAAGATCAGATTTGCGAGGGCAGTGTAGTGCATGATCCGGGCGAACGTCTCGAGGTGCGCGGCGTCAACCTTCATCGCGATGACGAACAGTGGCGTCGCGAGCCAGATCGCGGCGCTGAGGATCAAGGCAAGAGCGATGGAGGCCGCGCCCAGGAAGGCGATCTGGCGGCTGGCCTGGGTCCAGTTGCGGTGCTCGCGCGCGCGCGCGACGACCTGGGTTGCGACCTCGGACAGACCGAGGTCAAGCACCGCCATCATGCCGCTGGGAAGCAGAAGCCGCGAAATGACGATGAGACCGAACTCGGTCACCCCCCAGGTTCCGATGATCAGCGGAATGACTGCGAGGCCCAGCAAGGCGGCCACGCCGAAGGCAAACGCCGAAATCACCGTGTTCTGGATCAGGCGCTTGATCATTGGTGTTTCGTTACCAAGCGCTCAATCCGCCATCGACGGCGATGTTCTGCCCGGTCACGTAGGAGGCCGCGTCGGACACCAGGAACAGCATGGTCCCCACCATCTCATCCGCCCGCGCCATGCGGCCAAGCGGGACGCGAGCACCGTAGCGCGCCTTGAAGGTCTCGTTCTGGCCGCTCTCCACCCCGCCCGGGGTCAGCGTGTTGACCCGAACACCCTTCGCCGCCCAGTAAGTCGCAAGGTGCTTGGTCAGGCCTATGACCCCGGCCTTGGACGCCGTATAGACCGCCGGCGTGTTGATGGCGCGGCCGAGATATTCGGAGCCGTCGTAGATGCGCTGGTCGGGTGCCATCAGGCCGTAGATCGAGGCGGTCTGCACGATCGCACCATAGCCGCGCTCGGCCATCCGGCCGCCGAACACCTGCGCGACGGTGAACATACCGTCGAGATTGACCGACATGATCTCGCGCCAGGTATCCTGCGAGAACGTCTCGACCGGGGCGAAGAAGGCGTCCACATCGCGGGTCTTGCTGGGCGGCGTTGTTGAGCAGGATCGAGACCACTCCGAGGTCGGATTCGATTGCATCGGCCGTCTTGCGCACCGCATCGGGATTGGTGATGTCGCAACCATAGCCCTTGGCCCGGACGGCATGGCGTGAGGCGACGTCGGCCGCCGCCGCGTCGGTCGCAGCCTGATCGAGATCCACGATCGCGACATTGGCGCCGAACTCGGCAAGCCCCTCGGCAAATCGACGTCCGAGAATGCCGCAGCCGCCGGTGACGACGGCCGTCCGCCCAGTCAGATCGAACAGAGCCTTGAAGCTCGTGGTCATCGCTTGCGCCTCCTCAGGCCGGCAGCCGCTGGCGGAGCAACAGTTCCACCAATGCAAAATCGAGATCCGAATCGATGTCGATCGAACGCTCTTCCGGCATCTCGAACAGGCGCGTATCCGGATAGAACACCGCGGGGTGCTCCAGGAACGGTTCGACCCGCCAGACATAGATCGACGCGTTCATGTCGAAGCAGCGCGGGGCGTCCTGCCGTCGGGTGATGGGCGGATTGGCGGATTTCGAGAGGCCGACGCTGCCGTTGGTGCGCTGCTCGACGAGGTTGAAATACGGCGAGCGCCGCGCCGGCGCACCGGTGATGACATTGCGCGCGCCGCTCTCGCGCAGCAACGCCACTGCACCGGTGATGTCCGAGGCCAGCCTGAGCGGGGACGTGACGTCGAGATCGACGAAAATTTCCGGCGTCCGACCCATTTGCGCTATGGCCTGCTCGAGGCAGTGCCGGATCGCCGGCAGCTTCGGCGCGGTGTCGGTCGCCATCTCGTCGGGGCGCTTGACCGCGATATCGGCGCCGGCCTTCACCGCCGCATCGAGCAAGGCGTCCGAATCGCTGCTGAAGGCGATCGCGTCGAACAGGCCGGTCTCGCGCGCCTGCTCGATGCTCCACGCGAGCACGGGCCTACCCAGGAGATCGCGCGCGTTCTTGCCAACGACACCTTTCGAGCCGCCTCGCGCGCAGATGGTACAGACAAGGCTCATGGCGAAACCCAGGTCTTGCTGCGCAGCGCGCGCTCGCTGGCGTCGATCAGATGCATGACGCCGAGGGCCTCCGGCAGCGAACAGGCCGGACTGGCGCCACGCATCGCCGCCACATGCATGTCGCGATAGGTCTGGTCGCGCTCGCTGGGGATCTCCCTTGCCTTGCCGTTGACGGCGAGGCGGCCGCCGACGAGATCGGCCTCGATGGTGTCGTCATCGACATTGACGCGAATGCGACGAACGCCCTGACGGTCGAGATAGTCCATATGGACGTGGACGGACGGCGCCCGCTGCATATCGAGCAGCAGGTCGAGGTGGTCCTCGACGTCGATGTCGCGCGTGCCGGAGGCGCCGCCAAGTGCTGCGACGCGATGCCATGGCCCGAACAGCCAGAGCAGATAGTCCAGCTCGTGGCTGAGATCCCGCAGCACGCCGCCTCCGGCATCAGCCGTGGCGGAGGCGGTTGTGCGGTGATCGCGGTCCGGTCGCCAGTCCCTGATGTCCTGGCCGACATAGGCGCCGACCGTGATCACGTCGCGTCCGCGCAGCGTGTCCGCCAGCGCCGTCATCACTGGGTGAAAGCGCAGATTGTATCCGACGCTGACATGGGCAAACGGATATTTCGGGGGCGGTGCCGGCGTTGCGAAAAGCGGCTTTTCGACGAGGACTTTGCCATGGAAGCCGGTTTGCGCCAGCTCTTGCAGATTGTCCGCATGGCGCGCCGTCTCGGTGGCAATCACGACGTAGTCCGGATGCGCCGCCGCAACGGCCTGCGCGATCGAACCGTAGTCGCCACCTTCGCGCCGGCTGACCGTTGCGACCCGAAGGCCGAGTTCGCGCAGGACGCGCGCATGCCTTGTGCCGATCGAGCCGAGGCCAACCACGACGGCTGTTGTCGGGGTCACGGGAAGACCTCGTGAAACTCCGCATGAGCCTGCTCGAAATCCTCCAGCCGGCCGATATCGAGCCAGTACTCGCGAATCGGATAGACCGCGACGCGTCCCTTGTCGGCAATCACGCGCTCGAGCACGGTCGGCATGTCGATGCTGACGCCCCGCGTGACGTGGCGGAAGACGGACCTGCCGATCACATAGATGCCGGCACTGACGAACCAGCTCTCGGTCGGCTTCTCGCGAATGGTCTGGAGAAATCCGTCCGTGGTGGACACCACCCCATAGGGGACGTGCACCTTGTGCTCGCGGACGGCCATCGTCGCTTCCGCCGGCGCTCCGTTGTGGAAGTCGAGAAGCGCTCCGTAGTTGATCGTGGTGAGGATGTCGCCGTTGGTGACGATCATCGGCAGATCCGGCGGTGTTGCAAACAGCCCGAGCGCACCGGCGGTGCCGAGGCGTTCGGTTTCATGCACGTACTGGATGTTGGCGCCAAAGGCGGCGCCATCGGCAAAGTAATCCTTGATCGTCTGAGCCTTGTAGTTCACCGAGATGAAGATGTTGGCAAAGCCCTGCTGCACGACGTTGCGGACGATCGTCTCGAGCAGTGGGCGGCCGCCGACATTGAGCATCGGCTTCGGCACGTCGCGCGTCAGCGCGCCCAGGCGCTCGCCGAGACCGCCGGCCATGATCAGCACCGGATTCGGATACTGGCGCGGCTCGAGCAGCTCATCGAGCGTCTCGACCACGACGAGATGGCCGCCCTCGTCGACGAGCGGGAGCTGCTTGATCGACCTCTGCCGCATCAAATGCAGGCGATCCTCACGGGACAAGGTCGCAGGGGCCGACACTGGCGTCCGGTTCATGATATCGGTTGCAAGCCCCGTGAGGGCGATGCCGCGCAGCAGTCCGCGTCTGACGTCGCCGTCGGTGACCACGCCGAGCAGCCGGTTCTGGTCGTCGAGCACCAGCGCAATCTGGATGCTTCCGCTCTCGATCGCGGCAATGGCCTCGCCCACACTGGCCTGGATACCGACGATGGCCTTGCGCCAGGATTTCATGGCAATTCTGCCTCGTACACGCCGGATTTGTGGGCAGCCCACGGCTGAGCCTGCTATATCGCGGCTGCGAGAGGCGGCGTCAACCCCGTCAGGGGACCCGGGCTTGTCCTTGTTAATTCACGCGTTTTCGGGCGCAATCGGTCGGTTTGAAGCGTCCGGGCCCGCCCGCTAAGATCGGTGCAGCTCAGGGGAATCGCGATGGACGATCTGATCATCATCGGCGGCGGCGAACATGCCTTCATGGTCTACGAGGCAGCGCTTCTGTCGGGCCAGTTCAACGTCATCGGTTTCCTCGACCGCCAGCCGGGAACGTTGGGCGATGCGCGCTATCTCGGAACCGATGATGTTGCGCCGAACTATCCCGATGCCGCCTTCGTGGTCGGGGTCGGAACGATGCAGGCGGGGCCCGCGCGCCGGCAGATGATCGGCCGGCTGCAGCTGAATCGCTGGGCGTCGGTCATCCATCCCCGCGCGTTCGTCTCGCCGTCGGCCACGATCGGTCCGGGCAGCGTCGTCATGCCGGGCGCGATCGTCAATGCGCGAAGCATGATCGGCCATCACTGCATCATCAATTCGGGCGCGGTCGTCGAGCACGACGTGCGCATTGGACACTACACCCATCTCTCGCCGGGAACGGTGGTCGGCGGCGGCGCGGAGATCGGCGACAATTGCTTCGTCGGGCTCGGCAGCCGCGTTCGCGATCACATTTCCATTGGCAATGATACGCTGGTCGCGATGGGCTCTGTCGTCACGGGCTCATGGCCGCCCGGCTCGGTGCTGCGCGGGGTTCCTGCCAAGCCTCGCCGCTAGACCGGATCATCCGGCTCGAGCGCCCGCGGTGCCGCGGTTCCGATCAGGGACCAGTACTCGATCGGCGACCGCCCCGTGCCCGGCCGCTTGGCGGTGATGTCGGCCGGGCCGATGATCTCGCCGGCCTTAAGTGCGCGTGCCGCCACGATGCTCTTGCGCGCCACCGGCACATTCCCGACCTCGGACTCCCTCGGCGCCTTAACGCCGTCGCCGAGCGCGGCCTCGACATTGCGGATGGCGCCGACCATCCGCTTGAAATCATCAGGTTCGAGCGAGGCCGCGTGGTCGGGACCCGGCGCGCTGCGATCCAGCGTCAGGTGCTTCTCGATGACCGCCGCCCCGAGCGCGACCGCGGCGACCGAAACCTCGAAACCGTCAGTGTGATCGGAATAGCCGACTGGAAGCTGGAACGCCGACCGCATCGTCGCCATCGCAGCGAGGTTCACATCGGCGATGGGGCAGGGATATTCGGTCGTGCAATGGAGCAGGCTGACGTGCCGCGCCAGCGTGGCGCGCGCTGCCGGATCGCGCCACGCCGCGCGGAAAGATGCGAAGCCCGCAGCATCGTTGCGCTGCGCGTAGCCGTGCGCCAATACGCCGAGGGCTTCCTCGATCTCGCTGAGCGTCGCCATGCCGGTCGAGAGGATCAGCGTCGCACCGGCCCTCGCTGCAGCGTGCAGCAGCGGGGCATTGGTGAGATCGCCCGAACCGATCTTGATGCGCGGCAGTTTGAGCGACAGCAGAAAGGCCAGCGAAGCGTCGTCGAACGGTGTCGACAGAAACGCGATGCCGCGCTCCTCGGCGCGCGCGATCAGCGTGTGATGCGCCGCCTGGGGCAACTCGAGACGTTCCAGCATGGCGAGCTGGCTCTCGGCGGCGTCCGTCGTCCGCTGCTGATAGTCGGCCTTCTTCGCCGCTCCGCCCGCCAGCGCCTTCGCATTGAAGGTCTGGAACTTGACGATGTCGGCACCGGCATCGGCGGCAGCATCGACGAGAGCCAGTGCCTTGTCCAGGCTGCCGTCGTGATTGACGCCGGCCTCCGCGATGATCAGCGTGTGTCTCGTCATGGCCGCGCTCCGTTTGCGGGAGCTTCGTAGAAGCCCTTCTTCAGGAGCTGGCCGAAATCCGGGATGGCCGCGATGATGTCGGCAAAGCGCCGGCTGGAATCGCCGTCGCCATAGGGATTGACGGTGTCCTTGCGGCCCCGCTTAAGCGCTTGCGAGATCGCCGCGGCGATCGCGCCGCGCTCGGGCGTGGCGTGAAATACCGAGTCGGCGCGCTCGCGCCCCTTCTGACGGTCGCCGATATCCACCGTCGGAACACCGAAGGACGGCGCTTCGAGGATGCCGCTCGACGAATTGCCGATCACGACGTCCACCTGGCTCATCAGGCTGAGATAGCGGAGCTGCCCGAGCGAGGCGACCGCGATCGTGTTCGGCCGGCCGGCCGCGAAAGCCTTGGTCCGCTCGTTCAACGCGCGCCCTTCGGCATCGGCATTGGCGAGCGTGAAGATGAGGCGAAAGCCGGGATCGAGCCTCGACAGCGCCGCGAACAGCTCGTCCAGCTCGGCCACCGAGCGTCCGGCCTCGACCGTCACCGGATGGAACGTCACGAGCGCATTGCGTTCGCCGAGCGGCATCCCGATCGCGTTGCCGATGTCGTCGCGGTTCATCAGATTGAGATGCTTGATGGCGTCGATGCCGACCGAGCCGATGGTGTGGACACGGGTTGGGTGCTCGCCAAGCTGCATCAAGCGCCGCGTCGAGTCCTGATTGCTGGTGAAATGCAGATGCGACATCTTGCTGATGGCGTGGCGGACGGATTCGTCGACGGCGCCTTCGGTGACGTCGCCGCCGAACAGATGCGCCATCGGCAGCCGCATGAACATCGCGGCCTGGGCGGCCGCGAACATCTCGAAGCGGTCGCCGAGCACGACGACGAGATCCGGTCGCAGCCGCGTGAACGCGTCGGCAAAGCCGATCACGCCGAGCCCGACCGATTTTGCAACGCCCGCGCCGGTGTCGCTGGCAAGCAGCGTCTCGACGCGCTCGTCGACCTCGAAGCCCTCGTCGCGGATGGCGTTGAAGGTGTAGCCGAACTCGGGCGCGAGATGCATACCGGTGGCGATGAGCTGGAGCTTCAAGCCTGACGTCTCGCGGATCGCGCGCATCGGCCAGACCAGCAGCCCGAAATCGGCCCGGCTGCCGGTGACGAAGCAGATCTTTCGCGCGCCGCTATTCATCGCGGGCTCTGATGCTGGCGCTGCTCGGCAGGTTGATCAGCCGGCGTTCGATCGACTCGGCGGTGGAGAGATCGCCGCGCGGGCTGTCCGAGAACATCGGCAGGCGGTGCATCAGGGTCCAGGCCGGCCGCGCGCCGAAGCCGGCTTCGTTCAGCGCCGTCAGCAGGTCGTCCCGCCGTCCGGCATGGGCCTCATCGAGCAGGATCGCGTTCAGCCAGTAATTGCTCGTGGTGCCCTCGGGCTCGCGCGAGAAGCACACGCCGGGAACGTCCGCGAAGACGCGCTCATAGGCTGCCGCCAGCCGGCGCTTGCTCGCCAGGAAACCGTCGAGCTGCTCGAGCTGGGCGCAGCCGAGCGCGGCGTTCAGGTTGGGCAGGCGGTAGTTGAAGCCGATCTCGTCGTGCACGAAGGCCCATTTGTGCGACAGCTTCGCGGTGGTGGTGAGATGCTTGGCGCGGCGTCCCAGCTCCTCGTCGTTGGTGAGGATGGCGCCGCCGCCGCCTGTGGTGACGATCTTGTTGCCGTTGAAACTCAGCGCCGCGAGCCGCGCCTGCGATCCGACGGCATGGCCCTTGTAGGTCGAGCCCAAGGATTCCGCGGCGTCCTCCACCAGCGCGATGCCCCAGTCGCGGGCGATCGCGGCGATCTCGTCGAGCTCGACCGGATGTCCGAACGTGTGCATCGGCGAGATCGCGGCGATGCGGCGCCCGGTCTCGCGATTGACCGCGCCCTTTGGCATTCGCTCGGCAATCCTCTCGAGCCGCGCGGCGAGGGCGCGCGGGTCCATGCCGAGCGTGGCGAAGGAGCTGTCGACGAAATGCGGCACCGCCCCGCAATAGGCGATCGCGTTGGTGGTCGCGATGAAGGTCAGCGCCGGCGAGATGACCTCGTCGCCGGGCTCGACGCCGGCGAGGCGGAAGCAGGCGTGCAATGCCGCCGTGCCGTTGACGACGGCGACCGCGCGCCTGGCGCCCGTCACCTCTTCCAGCATCCGCTCGAAGCGGTCGACGAACGGGCCGACCGAGGAGACGAAAGTGCTCTTGATGCATTCTTCGAGATAGGCGACCTCGTTGCCGGCAAACACCGGCTCGTGCAGGCCGAGGATGCCGTTGGGCGTGCCTGCGGCGCGCCGGACGGCATCGACCACGGCCTTCGGATCGAAGGAGATGTCGGATCTGGTCGCGGCCGTTCCCACAATTGCCTCAGACATTGTAGACGTCCGCCTTGTAGCGGCCGAGATTGACGGGATTGGTGAACCAGTTCACCGTCTTCTCGATGCCCTGGCGCATGCCTTCGATCCCGCCGAATTCCGGGGCCCAGCCGAGCTGCTGGCGCGCCTTGGAATTGTCGGCCCAGAGGCGCTCGACCTCGCTGTTCGCCGGGCGCAGGCGCGCCTCGTCGGTCTCGATCTCGATCGTGGTCCCCATCACGTCGGCGATCATCTGCGCGGTGGCGCCGACCGAGATCTCGAAGCCGCTGCCGAGATTGATGGTCTGGCCGACGGTCTGCTCGGCTGGAGCGGTGAGTCCTGCGATCAGGCCGCGCGCGGTGTCGGTGACGAAGGAGAAATCGCGCGTTGGGCTGACAGCGCCGAGACGAATCCTGCGTTTGCCGGTCGCGATCTGGCTGATGATCGTGGGGATCACCGCACGTGCCGATTGCCGCGGGCCGAAGGTGTTGAACGGCCTGATCACGACGACCGGCATGTCGAACGAGGCGTGGAACGATAGCGCCATCTGATCGGAGGCAATCTTCGAGGCCGAGTAGGGCGACTGGCCGACCAGCGGATGGCTCTCCTTGATCGGAACGGTCTGCGCCGTGCCATAGACCTCGCTGGTCGAGGTCTGCACGAAGCGCCGCACGCCGGCCATGCGCGCAGCCTGGAGCACGTTCACGGTGCCGCGCACATTGGTCTCGACATAGGAATCGGGCGCGACATAGGAGAAGGGAATCGCGATCAGCGCCGCCAGGTGCAGCACGTCGGTGCAGCCGCTGGCGGCTGCGATCATGAAATGCGGATCACGGATGTCGCCGGCGACCACCTCCACGGACTTCATGATGTCGGCGGGAACGGTGTCTAGCCAGCCCCAGGAGTTGAAGGAGTTGTAGTAGACGATCGCCTTGACGCGGGCCCCGGCTTTCACCAGCTCCTCGACGACATGCGAACCGATGAAGCCGTCGCTGCCGGTAACGAGGACGCGGGCGTCCCTCAGATCTGCCATGCCGGACCCCAAAAGGCGATTAAGCCAGTCTTCGCAACAAGATGGCGCTATAGCATACTGGCGGTCGCGCGCAACAGAGCCGCGGTGCGAAAGCTGCCAAATGCCCGGGGATGCAGCAGTTTTTGACGCGCCATCTAAGTGTTGCCGGACGCGTTCAGACGCGCTCTTACGAACGCCTGGAGATTGCCGCCCTGGAACAAATGGCCGGGAAGGCCGGCCGCCTGCGCGGCCTCGAGGTCGCTTGGCTTGTCGCCGATCACCATGCTGCGCGCCATGTCGATGGGAAAACGCTGCGCCAGGTCGGTGATCATGCCAGCGCCCGGCTTGCGGCGGTCGCTGACACGGCAATAGCGGGCCACGGTTCCCTCAGGATGGTCGGGGCAATATTCGAAGGCGTCGATATGCGCGCCAACGAGTGCCATCTGGTCCGCCATCCAGCGGTGCAGGGTGTCGACGTGATGCTCCTCGTAATAGCCGCGCGCGACGCCGGATTGATTGGTGATGACGAAAGCGAAATAGCCGGCGTCGTTGACGGCCTTCACGGCCTCGCGTGCCCCGTCGATCCATTCGAGCTTGTGCGTCTCGAATGTGTAGCCGGAATCATGGTTGAGCACGCCGTCGCGGTCGAAGAACACGGCGGGACGCCGCAGCTTCTCGCGCAGCTCGCGGTCGGCGCGCGCGAAATCGTCGGGGATGCCGATGTCGATGAAATAGCCGCGATAGGCGGTGCCGCGCAGCTCGCCGCGCGAGGCAAGGCCGGGAAACGCGTCCTGTTCGAGGGAGGCGGGAAGCTTCGCGATATCGGCGAGAACGGACTTGTCGACGACGTAGATTCCGGCATTGACCGGACCGGTGGCGCCCGCACCCGGGGCGATGAAATCGCGCACCACGTCGCCATCGAGCGCGACGCGCCCGTAGCGGTCACCGACAACGCCGTCGCGCAATGCCATGTGAATCCGACCGTCCCGCGCACGCGCGATCAGATCAAGCAGGTTGAAGTCGAACAGCGAGTCGCCGTTGAGCAGCAGGAAGCGGTCGTGCAGCAGATCGCGCGCGTTCACGAGCGCGCCGCCGGTACCGAGCGGCTCGGTCTCGCGCGCCACCAGGATCTTTGCCCGGCCCCGCACAGCGCCGGCGTAGTGGCTCTCGACGATGTCGGCCTTGTGGCCGGCAAGCAGGAGGATTTCGTCGAATACGTGATAGCGGACGAGTTCATCGATCAGGGTGTCCAGAAACGGCCTGCCCCCGATCTCGAGCATCGGTTTCGGCATCGCCATGGTGCGTTCGCCAAGGCGGGTGCCGAGCCCGCCGACGAGGATGACGGCTTGTCTCAGCATGATTTGTCCCTTCGACAGCATGAATGATGCAGCACGACGCCAATCTGCCGCAATGCGGCGGGCAATTCCCGTCTTGTCTTCATATCAGCGCGAACAAGGAATGCGAACGACGACCGTCTGCAGATAAGCGGCCGGCGCGCCGGTGATCGCCCGGACGATGCCCATCGTATACTGGTCCGAGAGGATGATTCCTTTCGTAGGTTCTGGCGGAGCCAACGGTGCCGAGCTGGATCGGGAAGAACAGCAAGGTCAGGAAAAATGTAGTCCGTCGACATCGCGAGATCTCTAGGATCGGGGCCGTCGTTGCAGCCGAGAATCGGCGGATCATCAATTTCCGTTCGGCAGGTCGGCTGGGCGGCCAACGATCAGGGAGCCGAGCGTGAACAGATCCTCCGGAGAGAAATTTCGAAAGCGCGGTGCCAACCGTTCCAGGATCTGCTGCTCCGGTGGCCGGCGGTCTGGTTGGTCGCTGAGCAGTTCAAACCCGGCCTCTCTGAACAGCTGCAGATATTCGCTGTGGCGCAAACGATTGACATATTGGAAGCGAGACTGGAACGGCGCCCAATCCTCGTCGGAATAGGTCAGGAAATTGAATGAGCTGATGGACGGATCGAAGCCTTTGAAGTGGTCGCCGTAGTCGATTTGCATGA
Source organism: Bradyrhizobium sp. USDA 336 (assembly GCF_044908355.1). Taxonomy (NCBI): domain Bacteria; kingdom Pseudomonadati; phylum Pseudomonadota; class Alphaproteobacteria; order Hyphomicrobiales; family Nitrobacteraceae; genus Bradyrhizobium; species Bradyrhizobium sp. USDA 336. The sequence continues at coordinate 325,224 of NZ_JBIYDC010000002.1, forward strand.
GGATGAGCCCGTCAGGGCGCATGATGCGTCGCAACTCCTTCAGGATCGCTGCGATGTCGCTCTTGGGAATGTGCTCGAGTGTTTCGACCGAGACCGCGCAGTCAATCGAACCGGCTGGCAGGCCTGTCGTTCGGGCATCGGCCGGTGCGCGGTAGTCGATGTGCCAGTAACGTTCGAGGTCCTCTAGGGACTTCAAGTCGGGGTGGTCGGTCCCGCTCAGGCGAGAAATCACGGCTGCGTTGGAGCGGATCAGTTCCAGCTTGGCCAAGCGCTCGATGTCGACGGTGATGAAGCGCCGCGACCCATGTGCACTGAAGGCGAGAGGAATGATCAGATCCCGCCCGGCGCCGAACTCGTAAAAAGTCGAATCCCGTAACGGTCGGATGCTGTACCTGTCGTGGACGCTCAGCAGCCGCTGCGCAAGTGTATAGATGGACCTGACCTGTCGTTCAGGGCGCGGCAGCCGTCGTGTGACGTAGCGCTGCAGGGCGTAATGCAGGTCTTCGCCCCAGGGAATGTTCGACAATACGGAGAACGCCCGCGCCTTTGTTTGCCAGCGCACGTCAGCATTTCCTCGCTGGAACGGCCACGATCGGAGTGATGCTGACGAGCGGTCCTTGAAGCACGGTGTAGGTCCAGGAAAGGCCGATGTTCTGCCTGTTTGAGGCAGGTACCAACTCACATAGCGAGTTTCGGTCATACGGGAGCCGCAGCCCCAATGCAAGGATCGAGCGCAGAGATGGCGGCACTCGTTTCCGGTAGCAGAGCGGCCTCATGTCCAGCGGCCGCTTGGGCGACCAAGGCTTGAGCCTGACGAAAGTCGCGGGTGGCCTTGGTGGATCAGACGGCAAGACAGACCGAGGGCGGCCAGGGCCACAATGGCTCCTCGAGTGTTCGGCGCAGAGCTGATTGATCAACCATAGATTGACCAGTATGATATCGACCGGGCGCCCCATTCACGGTATGGAGCTTTCTGTTCATATCGTGTCCGGGACAAGAGTACATGCCAATGATCGAGCGTGCGCCGCAAGCTTCAATTCGTCCGCAGCTTGCGAGGTGGTCCGATGTCGCTATCCGGACAGTACGGAGGCATTGGGTTCTTTCGCTCGCTATCGGAGTCATGTTGTTGGCTGCTCTCGGTTCCCTGGACGTCGGCCGAAAGGTGGAATCCTGGACTGCAAGCGCGACGATTGCACTTGGTACGATGCCCAGCCTTGAAGGCATTCTCGGCCGGTCTGCGGCGGCCGTTGAACGCGTAGAGAGTGCCCGTGAACTGGTGACGCGGATCGGAGGGATTCAGTTCCAAGACAATGTACTTGCCGATGCTCGCAAGGCACTTCACGACCGCCGAGGGGCCTTCGCCGGAGCCTCCTTGCGCGGGATCGTCATAGACGATTCCATCATTCGTCTGGAGGCAAGTTCCGCCTCGAAGGAGGAGGCGCTAATCCTGCTTCAACAGGGCGTTGCCGCGATCCAGGCCGCTCATCAGAAATTGCTTGAACCGAGAATGGAATTGTTGCGTTCCGTGCGCGATAGTCTTCAAGATGCAAGGACACGCCTGAGCGATTCTCTCAAGAAGGGCGACATGTACATTACGCCGGCTCGGCCGGATGGCACACCCCCCTTGATGGCGAGCCCCGGGGGGGCAGTCGATGGACTTCTCAACGTCGAAACGCGCATTGCGTTACTGACCTATAGCGAGCGCACCGTGAGGATGACAGGGCTGCAGGATGGATCATCTCCTGTGACGGAAGGCCCCAGGGAGGTCAATCTCGTGCAAAGAGCCATTCTGGCGGGCTTGGGCATCATCCTTTTCATTGGCCTTTTGACTTTCCTTCTGAAGCGATCGGCCCGCGTCGGGTAGAGCTGGCGATGACCCTTTTGGCTGGTGTCTCGATACTGCTCTTCATCGTTTGGTTGTTGCGCTTCAGATCGACAATCTTCCTGTGCCTCGCCTTTCTTTTGTTTACCTTCGCGTGGCGAACGATCTCCTCCCTCTACATCGATCTCTCGGGGCCCATCTTTTCGTCCCAGCTTCAGATGTTCATTGGTCCCGGCGTCATGACTGTGTTCCAGTCGATTGCCTATTTTCTAACGCTTCTTCCCTTCCTCTGGGTCTTCAATGCGCGGGCGCTGGATGATTGGGCGCGGTCGGCTCCAGTTCCCGAACCGCATCCGAGCCGATCTCAACTGACCCTGTCGGACGTCACATTCTACGCGTCGGTCCTTTTCTTGATCCTGCTTTTCGGCGCTCTGATCCAGGGGGGCGTCATTCCACTGTTCGCCCAGATCGAGCGTTGGACCTTCAACGAGCAGGCCAATTTTCTTCATCGCTTTGTGATCGAGCGAGGCGACATGGTCTGCTTCTGGTGGGGGACCATGTTCTTCGCCGAGTGGTTGCGACGGCGGCGATACGATTATCGTTTTCTGGTCTTGCTGGCCGCGATGATCTTCTACATGTTTCTCGTAGGCGGGCGCTTCTCGCCCTTCTACCGATATTGTGCATTCTTTATCATACCGTTCTCGGCGGCTTTGCTCGTTCGGGCGCGAGGCTTTGCAGGCGGACGTTCGTTCAGCTTGCTGCCTCGGATCGCCGATCGCCGCATCGTGCTGGCGGGCACCGGCATCATAGCGGCGACGGTCGCGATGATTGCATTCGCGCTCTACTGGAATCTGACCAGAGTCAGAGGATACGAAGGAGAGGCCGCGCGAGGCGTTTTTTTAGAGCGCGCGCTCGTGCAGCCGTCAGAGATAGGATGGACGTCCTATCAGCGCGTTCTGGTCAACGGAGATTGGGATGCACGCCGTGCCTTCGATGCTCTGTTCGGGCGTCCCATCGTTGCGGGGCGAAACACGACACCGCAGTTCCTGATGTCCGAAACGATCGGTGAGCCACGGACGACGGAGCACATCACGGGCGGGTTTCAATTCGCAGGTGGATTTCCTGAAATCTTCTTCGAGCTGTTTGGTCCCTATTTGAGCTGGTTCTTTCTGCTGGGAGCCGGCTGGCTCACGGCGCTCATTTCCGCGATCATGATCCGCTCAATCGTTGCCGAGCGATATCTGACGGCGGTGCTGTCATTCTATGTGCTGTATGGCTTCTACGTCATGTACATCGGGGGCATGCTGAACTTTGTGACGACGCCGACATATTGGATCAAAATTGCCGCGCTGTTCGCCGCGATCATTCTGGAGGAGCGTTGGCAGAGGTTGGGCCGTCCCATTCTCCCGTGGGTGCTCGCCGACAAAACTCGCTTGTTTCGCCGCTCTGCGGTTTCCAATGTTTAGGAGCTACGTTCCGGCGAGCAGCGCAGAGCGGTGTCGCTCTCGTCGTGGGCGGCGCGCCGCGCTACCAGACGCTCCTTCCTCCGTCCATCACCAGGTTCTGCCCGGTCATGTAGCTCGAGGCATCCGAGCACAGGAACTGCACCGCGGCGCGGTACTCGTCGACATCTGCCATGCGGCCCATCGGGATCAGGCGCGTCAGTCGCTCGACGAAGGCCGGATCCTGGTTGTTGAAGACCCCGCCCGGCGAGATCGCGTTGACGCGGACGCCGTGATCGGCCCAGTACGTCGCCAGATATTTCGTCAGTCCGATCAACCCGTGCTTGATCACGGAGTAGGTCACCGGCTTCACCGGCTGTTCCTCCTCGCGCGTCACCTGCGGTTGGCGATAGAGCCGCTGGTCCGGCGCGATCACGCCGAGATCGGAGGCGATGTTGAGGATCACGCCGCGGCCACGCGATGCCATTGCACCGCCGAACACCTGAGCGCACAGCATCGCGCCGGTCAGGCCCACGGCGATCTCGGTCTGCCATTGCGGCACCGGAAACGCCTCGAAGCGGGAGGAATGCATCACGCCGGGTGCGGAGGTCACCTTGGGATCGATGGCCGCGTTGTTGACGAGGATGTCGACGGAGACGCCGCGGCCGGAAAGCTGCTCGTGCGCAGCGCGCACCGAATCGAGTGTGGTGACGTCGATCGCAAGCGCGATCAGGTCGGCAGACGGCGCATTCTGCTTGAGTGCGGCAACGGCGGCTTCGGCCTGCGCAAGTCCGACGTCGGTGACGACGACGCGCGCGCCGGCCTCGGAGAGCGCGGCGACATGCTGCCGGCCGAGCAGGCCGCCTGCACCGGTCACGAGAGCGGTGCGGCCGGTCAGGTCATAGCGTGAGGACGGGCTTGGCATCGGGAGCTCCTGTTCAGCTGCGCAATTGGCCGCCGTCGGCGACCATGACGCTGCCGGTAATGAACGCCGCGCGCGGCGAGGCGAGGAATGTGACGAGGTCGGCGACCTCTTCCGGCTTCCCCAGCCGGCGCAGCGCCACCTCGCGAACAAGCATGTCCTCGACCGCGGCCCTGTTCTCGGCGAGCTTGCGCGCCCAGGTGCCCTCGGCGGCGAGGATGTTGCCGGGCGCGACCGCATTGATGCGGATGCCCTCGAGCGCCAGCGGGCGTGCCAGCCCGCGCACGGTGGCGTTCAGCGCCGCCTTCGCGGCATAGTAGGTGACGGGCGCGCCCAGCGCCGCCATGCCGGCGATCGAGGAGATGCAGACGATCGACCGGTCGCCGCTGCCGCACGCCATCAGCGGCCGTGCAGCCTCGATCATGTTGGTCGCGGCGAAGAGATTGAGGTCCATCACCCGCGACCATTCCGCTGCATTCTCCTGCCCGGGCGGCACGGAAGCACCGCTGCCGACGTTGCAGACGAGAATGTCGAGGCGCCCCCACTGCCGTTCGACCTCGTGCAGCAGCCTCGCTGCGGCAGCCGGATCGGTGACATCGGCCACGTGGACCGACGTGCTGCCGCCGACCGTAGCCCGCGCGGCATCGAGCGCATCTGCGCCGCGGGCCGCGAGCGCGACTCTGGCGCCTTCGGCGGCGAGCGTCGTCGCGATCGCGAGCCCGATGCCGCGGCTGGCGCCGGTGACGAGCGCGACGCGATCATCCAGCTCGAGCTTCATCGCGCGGCATCCTCGATCCAGCGAACCGTCATGTCGCGATATGTCGCCAGCGCGCCGGCGTGATCGCCGTCGCCGGCCCGCGCGGTTTGCAGGATGTATTGTCCCCGATAGCCGGAGCGCTCGATCAGCCGGATCGTCTTGGCGAGATCAGCGTTGCCGGTGCCGAGCGGCACGGTGGTGCCGCCGCGCACGCGGTCCTTCACATGGACGTTGAGAATGCGGGGCGCGTAGGCCTCGATCTCCTCGGCGCTGTCGTAGCCCAGCGAGGCGCTGTTGCCGCTGTCGTAATTGATGCCGAAGACCTCCGCCGGAAACGCCTCCATGAAGCGGGCGAGGTCGCGCGGTGGCAGATCGGACTCGAAGACGATCTTGACGTTTTGTCTTATGAGCTGCTCGCGGCGGGCGATCAGCACCCGCTTGAGTGTGTCGCTCTCGCTCTCGCGCTCGATCTTGCCGTTGTCGACCAGCGGGATCACGATGAACGCGATGCCGATGCGGCTGCAGGCGGCAATCAGGAGATCGAGATCGTTGACGAGAGCATCGCGCACGACGGCATCGACCTTCCAGAACGGCGCCTGCATGAAGCAATCGCCGGTCAGGCTCGGGATGCGCACGCCGTTCTCGCGTGCCAGCGTCAGAATCTCCTGTTGTCCCGGCTCGGTCATCAGCGGGTTTTCGCGCAGCCGTTCCTGATCGATGGTCCATTCCATCCGCCTCAAGCCGAGCGCCTTGGCGCGGGGAAATTCCTCCTGCCATTCGTTCCACGGGAACGCCTGGATCTTGCCGTCGACCAGGGCCGACAGGCGTCCCTGCATGAAGCCGATGCGGTCGAGCGTTGCGGTCACGATGTGCTATCCGAACTAATGGCGAGGCCCTTGGCGGTCCAGCCGCCGTCGACAAAGATTTCCTGGCCGGTCACATAGGCGGAGGCTTCCGACGCGAGAAAGACGGCGGCACCCACCATGTCGGCGGGTTGCCCCCAGCGGCCGAGCATGGTGTGGCGGCGCCGATCCTCGTGCATGACGGGGTCGGCATAGCTCTTCGCGGTCATCTCGGTCGCGACGTAGCCCGGCGCAAGTGCGTTGACGCGGATGCCGTCCGGTGCGTAGTCGGCGGCGAGTGCGCGCGTCAGCCCGGCAAGCCCCGCCTTTGCCGCGACGTAGCCGGGATTGCCGGGGAAGCCGCGCACAGAATTGATGCTGGTGACGTTGACGATCGCCGCCGAGCCCGCGTTCTTCAGGAGCGGATAGGCGGCGAGGATGGTGGCGTAGACGCCGGTGAGATCGGTTGCGACCGTGGCGCGGAAGCGCGCGAGCTCGCTTTCGCCGCCTTCGGCCGGAAGACTGATGCCTGCGGCATTCACGAGTGCGTCGATGCGATCGCCTTTTGCCGCGATGCTGCGGAATGCGCCTTCGATCGCGCTGTCGTCGGAGAGATCGCAGGCAATGGCGGTGACGCCCTGCGGCGCGATTCCGGACCGGCTGAGGCCGAACACGGTGGCTCCGGCATTCTTGAGGCCGCTCGCAATCGCCGCGCCAATGCCGCGCGAGGCGCCGGTGACCACCGCGATCTTGCCTGCGAGCGAGAAGGCGCTGAGATCAGGCATAGCCGTAACTGCGCATGATGGCGGCGCAAAGCTTGACGTCCTCGGGGCGGTCGATCTGGAACATCTTGTGACGATCCATGACGTGGAAGCCGATCTTGCCGCCGAGACGATTGTTCTGCTCGCGCAGGAGGGATGGGATCAGGACGTAGAACGAGCCGTTCTCGAGGTAGCGCTTCTCGATCTGCTGGCGCATGCGGCGGTTGCGATAGTCGTAATTGATCGGCTCCGGGCCGTTCGCGCCGATCCGCCAGTTGAAGTAGTCCTCGACCTCGCAGACGGACAGCAGGCTGTCGAGATGGTCGCGATCGAAGGTCCCAAGCGCGTTCTCGATGTCGCTGGGCTCACGGATCGGCGATGTGGCCTGAAGCGCGACCACGCGCTCGAACCGGCCCAGTCGCGCCTCGGTCGCATCGAGGGCATGCAGCCAGGCGGATTCGGAGGAGGCGAGGTCGCCCGAAATGTCGTCCGGGCGCCGCACGCCGACCGCGCCGGCGGCCTCGGCCGCGGCGAGGATCGCCTCGCTGTCCGACGAGACCGCCACCACGTCGACGCCGCGCGCCGCGCGAGCCTGTTCGACCGTCCAGGCGATCAGGGGCTTGCCGCAGAGATCGAGCAGGTTCTTGTGCGGGATGCCCTTGGAGCCGCCGCGCGCGGCGATCACAGCCAGCGTCTTGCGCGCCATCAGATGTGTCCCTCCAGACGCTCGAGCGCGGTCCAGAAGCCTTCGCCCATGTTCTTGTGGCCCTGCCATATTTCGGGAATGAACGAGGCCGTCGGTGCATGCTTGCGCAGCACCTGTCCGATCTCGTCGAAATCGATCTCGCCTTCGCCGATCTGGAGACCTTCGCCATCGAGGCCCTTGGCGTCGCCGAAATGCAGATGCGCGGTGTGCGGCCCGAGCTGGGCGAGGCCTTGCGCGAAGTCGAAGCCGAAATGATTGGCGGCGAGCTTGGTGTGGGAGATATCGACGCACATGCGCAAACCATGCTTGGCGCAGAACGCGGCCGATTCCTCCGGGAAGATGAAGATGTTCTGGTGGCGCTGGCCGCCGAAATGCCAGGGGAATGGCGCCATGGTCTGCGGCGTCAGCTCGACGCCGTCCATGTCGAGCTCGGTCAAGCTCTGCGCAAAGATGCGGTAGCGCTCGGCTTTCTCTTCCGGCGGCAGCGGCTCGTCCATGGTGAAGCCGCCGATATTGGCGACGATGGGCGGGCGCTTGGTCTTGGGGAAGAACTTCTTCAGGCCGCGGGTGATGTCGATCACCGCCTGCGTCTGCTCCAGCGAGTAGCGCCGCAGCGCCTCGTCGGGCGTTGCAAGGTCCATCAGCTTGGAGCCGGCAAACAGCTCCGGCGCATGCACGACGAAACCGAGATCATAGGTGCCCGACAGATAGGCCGCAGGATCGCGCTCCATGTCGCTGTAGCTGAGATGGAATTCGATGATGTCGGGCTCGCAGATCTCCAGGAAGCGTTCGGTATCGTGATAGCGCACCGGCACGCCCCACGGGCGGTCGAACCGGTAGCGCCGCGCCTTCGCGGCGCCCTCATTGATGTCGCTCTGGAAGAAATAGTCGTCCGCCGCCATCGTTCGCGTCAGCTTGCGGCCGAGCAGCGCCGGCATCTTCAGCGGCGACAGGCCCTGTCCCGGGCTCTTCACGGCAATATCGCTTTCGGAGATCACGATGCCGGCCGACAGGTCGCGCGCGGCCACCAGGCTCTTGGCGAGGTTTTCGCGGTTGATCAGCTCACCCTGACTCAGCGCGCGCTCGGCCAGCTTCTCGCCGCGGGCCGCTTCCACCTCGCGAATGCCGGAGACGAGCGCCTTGAATTCCTCCGGCTCGAGACTTGCGGCATGGTCGGGACCTTCCATCTCGCGATCGAGCGTGATGTGGCGCTCGATGACGACGGCGCCCAGCGCGACGGCGGCCGTCGAAACGGCAATGCCGCGCTCGTGGCCGGAATAGCCGACGACCGGATGGATCTCGCGCAGCGTTTCCATGAAACGCAAATGGATGTTGTGGAGCGCGGCCGGATAGGTGCTCTGGCAATGCAGCAGCACGTAGCTGGCATTGCGGTCGTCGAGGAACTTCGCCGCGGCCTTGATCTCGTCCGTCGTGCTCATGCCGGTCGAGACGATCAGCGTCTTGCCGGTGGCGGTGAGGCGGGCGAGCAGCGGCAAATTGGTGAGGTCGGCCGAGGCGACCTTGTAGGCCTCGACGCCGAAGCTTTCGAGCACGGCGACGCTCTTGGCGTCCCAGGGCGTGCAGAGGTACTCGATGCCCTTGGCTGCGCAATATTCGGCGATCTTCTTCTGCTGTGCAGTCGGCAGCTCGAAGCGGCGCAGAAGATCGAGCGTATATTCGACGGCGAGGTCGTCGTCTTTCCCGGACAGGCTCGAGGCGCGATAGACCTCGTCGAGCTTGCGCATCTGGAATTTGGCGCAATCGGCTCCGGCCGCGACCGCGGCATCGACCAGCGCAATGGCGCGGTCGAAATCGCCATTATGGTTGTTGCCGATCTCGGCGATGACGTAGCAGGGTTCGCCATCGCCCAGAAGACGGTTGCCGATGCGGACCGGAGCAGGCTGTTTGGGCGATGTCATCAACATTCTCGTCTCATATGCGTCAGGCTAGCTGGGCGGGAACACGCGATTTCCACGTCCGCAGCCCGTTCTCCTCGAACATGATGCGCGAACAGCTGTGCCCCTGCTGTTCCAGCGCCGCGATCAGCTGGTAGCGTTCGAACGGACGGACGAAGAACATGAAGTAACCGCCGCCCCCGGCCCCAAGCAACTTGCCGCCGACCGCGCCATGCTGCTTGGCAAAATCATAGATCGCGTCGATCGCGTCCGACGAGATCTTGGAGCTCAGCTTCCGCTTGGCGTGCCAGGCCTCGTCGATCAGCCGGCCGCATTCCAGCAGTTGACCGCGCAGCAGATGCCGCCTGATGTCGCGCGTCACTTCCTTCTGCTTGGCAGCCGCGGCCACCGCGTCGCTGGTCTCGTGCTGAGCCTTCTGGTCGCGATGAATGGCGCCGGAATCGCGCCCCGAGCCGACGTAGCAGAGCACCAGGCTCTCCTCGAGCTCGGCGATGATGTTGGGATCGAGGCGAAGCGGCACGATGGTGTTCTGGTCGGAGAAGAATTCCATGTGATTGAATCCGCCGAACACGGTGGCGTACTGATCCTGCCAGCCGCCGGGGATGTTGAGCATCAGCCGCTCGGCCTGGAAGGCCATCTCTGCGATCTCGTGGCGGTCCCACTGGTCGCTGCGAAATTCGTTGAAGCAGCCGATGATCGCCGACGAAACCACCGCGGAGCCGCCGAGGCCGGAACCGACCGGGAAGTCGGCGGACAGTTCGAGCTCGAAGCCGTAAGTCGGCTTGATCAGGCGCACGACCGACTTGATCAGTGCGAGATCTCCGCCCGTTCCGAGCTCTGCGAGGTTACCGGCTTCGACCGTGCGGCGGAAGTCGTGCGAGTAGATCCGGATGCTGGGATCGCTCCGGCGCCGCAACGTCGCGTGAGCGTACATCTTGATCGTGGCGCTGATGACCGCGCCGCCGTCATTCGCCACGAAGTAATGCGTCAGATCGGTGCCGCCGCCGGAGAAGCTGATCCGCACCGGCGAGCGGGCGCGCGCGAACACCTCGCTCTCTTCCGACAGGTTGAACAGTTCGCGGCTGAACACGTCGACCAGCCGTCCCTCGCCATCCAGGATCGGCACCACGTGGACGCGCTGGTCGAGCAGCTTGAGGATCTGCTCGCGTGGCCCGCCGGTCGGTGCCCAGACGAATTTGCGGTTGATGCAGGACCCAACCCGGTCCTGGATCGTGATACCGGTCAGCATGCGCCTGCGGATGTCGCCGTCCGTCACGGCGCCGACGATTCGCCCGCTCGCGTCCTGCGCGAACAGGATGCCGAGCATGTTCGCGTTCAGGCGCCGGAAGGCTTCCTCAATGGTCTCCGTCTCGGCGATCGTGACGAGGGTTCGGTCAAGCACGTTTTGGGGTCCAGAAAGGGCCGATTCCGGCCATATCGCAGCGTCTGGTAATACGGGAGCAGCCCGGACGATGCAAGGTTCCTGCGCCCGGCGGCATCGCAGCCATGGCCCGAGGGTCGGGCTCTACGCTCGTCATCTTCGTCGCGCCGCGAGCTCGTTCCGCGCTCCCGCATTCGCGGAGGATGTGCTCAGCCCCGGCAATGACCTGCTGTCGAAATCGAGCTGAGGTTAGCGCTCGTCGACGATGACCTTACCGTCATTCGGCAGCGTGCCCGGACCGACCAGCTCGACGGCTCCTCCGAGCTTCGTTATCGCGCGCAAGCTGGCCGCGATGTCGTCGCGGAGCGAGTCGCCAGCAGTCGTGGCTTCCGCTCTCAACGTCATGGCGTCGGTCTCGCCTTGGCGCGTGACGACGAGGCGAAGTCTTCCGAGCCCCGCGTGGCGCTTGCCGATCTCGGCGATCTGCTCGGGACGGACGAACATGCCCTTGATCTTGGTGGTCTGGTCGGCGCGGCCCATCCAGCCTTTGATGCGCATGTTGGTGCGCCCGCACGGGCTCGTGCCGGGCAAGGCTGCGGTGAGGTCGCCGAGCGCGAGCCGGATCCAGGGATGGTGCGGGTCGAGCGAAGTCACGACAATCTCGCCGACGTCACCTGGTGCGACCGGATCGCCCGTGCCGGGCTTGACGATCTCCAGGATCAGATCCTCGTTCACGACCATGCCTTCGCGTGCCTCGGTCTCGAAGGCGATGAGGCCGAGATCGGCGGTACCGAAGGCCTGGTAGGCATCGATGCCGCGCCCCTTGATCTCGGCCTGCAGCGAGGGCGGGAACGCAGCGCCCGAGACCAGCGCGCGCTTGATCGAGGAAACGTCACGCCCCGAGCTTGCCGCGGCATCGAGCAGGATCTTCAAGAAGTCCGGCGTGCCGCTGTAGCCGACCGGCCGGTAGGCCTCGATCAGCTCGAACTGCTGCTCTGTGTTGCCGGGGCCGGCGGGGATCACCGCGCACCCTAGCGCCCGCGCCGACGCATCGAAGATGAATCCCCCGGGGGTGAGATGGTAGCTGAAGGTATTGAGGACGATGTCGTCGGGGCGGAACCCGGCTGCGAACAGCGCCCTTGCGCCGCGCCAGGGATCGGCTTGTCGCCCTTCCGGCTCGAAGATCGGACCGGGGGAGGTGAAGAGACGGGCGAACGAGCCAGGCGCCGCCGCCACGAAGCCTCCGAAGGGTGCGGAGGCCTTGTGCAGGGCGGGCAGTTCCGACTTGCGCAACACCGGCAAATCCGCCAGAGCCGCCCTGGAGGTCACGGCGGCGGGATCTAAGCCTTTGAGCCGCTCGGCATAGGCCGGGGCGGCCATCGCGGCTCGCAGCACCTCCGGGAGGCGGGCGAACAGGTCGGCCTCGCGCGCGGCCTGCTCACGCGTCTCGCGGGCGTCGTAATGGGCGGTCATGGCTGTTCTTTCCGTGTTGGCATCCGTTGCGCGCCGCCACCGGCATGGCTATCAGACCGCCATTGGCGAGGCTTGAAAGGGATCCGATGGCGGACGAAGGAATCATCGCGGCCGACGAGGCGTCGAACGTCGTTGCGCGCCTGAAGCGCCGTATGATCGACGCGGCGCTGCCGCTGTGGTCGACGGTCGGCTGGGATCACGCCGCGGGCGGCTTCATCGACAGGCTGCACCGCGACGGTGCGGCGGATGCGGCCGCGCCCCGGCGCGTGTTCGTGCAGGCCCGCCAGATCTGGTGCTACGCCAAGGCGGCACAGATGGGCTGGTATCCCGAGGGGCGCGCGATTGCGCTGAAGGGGCTGGAGCACCTGCTGGCCAAAGCGAAAGCGCCCGATGGCCGGCCCGGCTATGTGCACCGGCTGACGCCGGACGGATCGGTGCTGGATGCCCGGCGCGATGCCTATGACCACGCCTTCATCCTGTTTGCGCTCGCCAGCGTCTATGCGCTCGACCAGGATGCGCAGGTCCGCGCCGAGATCGATGCGCTGCTCGCCTTCCTCGACGGCCACCTGCGCTCGCCGCATGGCGGCGTTCACGAAGGCCTTCCGGTCTCGCTGCCGCGCCGGCAGAACCCGCATATGCATCTGTTCGAGGCGATGATCGCGTGCTTCGAGGCGACGCATGATCTGTCGTTCCAGAACCGTGCCGGAGAATTCTTCGCACTGTTCCTCGCCAACCTCTACGACAAGCAGAAGCACGTATTGTCCGAGTATTTCGAGGAGGACTGGTCGAAGATCGAGCCGGTCAGCGTCGAGCCGGGCCACCAGGCGGAATGGGTCTGGCTGCTGAAGAATTTTGAACGCATCACGGGATGCCCGACCGGCCAGCGGCGTGCGGAATTGCTGGAGACCTCGCTGCGCTATCGTGACGAGGCAACGGGCTGCCTCGTCGACGAGGGCGATGCAAGCGGCAACATCCGCCGCAGCACGCGCCGGCTGTGGCCGCAAACCGAGATCGCGAAGGCGTGGATCGCGCAGGCCGAATCTGGCGAGGCGGGTGCGGCGGACGAGGCGCGCGCGGCGTTGGTGCGGCTCGAACGGCATTATCTCAGCCATCCCGTCAAGGGCGGCTGGTACGACCAGTTCGATCGCGACGGCAGATCGCTGATCGACATCATTCCTGCGTCGTCGTTCTATCATGTTCTCTGCGCGGTCACGGAAGCCGAGCAGGTGCTCGGCTAGGCTCCTTGTGGATCACAGCCAGCGCTTGCGCCGCTTGAAGCTCTTGAGGTTCTTGAAGCTCTTGCGCTGGTCGCCGGCGCCGCCGAGGTAGAATTCCTTGACGTCCTCATTGTCGCGCAATGCGTCGGCGCTGCCATCGAGCACGACCTTGCCCTGTTCCATGATGTAGCCGTGGCTCGCCACGGAGAGCGCCGCGCGTGCATTCTGCTCGACCAGCAGGATGGTGACGCCGAGATCGCGGTTGATCTTCTGGATGATCGAGAACACCTCTTTCACCAGCAGCGGCGACAGGCCCATCGAAGGCTCGTCCATCAGGATCATCTTCGGGCGCGCCATCAGCGCGCGGCCGATTGCGAGCATTTGCTGCTCACCACCGGAGAGATAACCGGCAAGGCCGGTGCGCTCCTTCAAGCGCGGGAAATAGCTGAAGACCATGTCGAGATCGGCATCGACCTCGCGGTCCCGGCGCGTGAAGGCGCCGAGCTTGAGATTCTCGAGCGAGGTCATGTCGGCGACGATGCGCCGGCCCTCCATCACCTGGAAGATGCCGCGGCGGACGATCTTGTCGGGATCGATGCCGTTGATCCGCTCGCCCTCGAACAGGATCTCGCCGCGCGTCACCTCGCCGTCCTCGGTCTTGAGCAGCCCCGAGATCGCCTTGAGCGTCGTGGACTTGCCGGCGCCGTTGGCCCCGAGCAGCGCCACGATCGCGCCCTTGGGCACGTCGAGGCTGAGGCCGCGCAGCACCAGGATCACATCGTCATAGACGACCTCGATGTTGCGCACGGCGAGGAGGGGAGCGGACGCCACGGCGGTTGGCTTGGCGCGGGATGCTTCGAGGGTGTCGGTCATGCTTCAAACTCCGCTGTCGTCGCCCGGCTTGACCGGGCGACCCAGTATTCCAGAGGCGCCTGAGATTCATCGAGAAGCCGCAGCGTACTGGATCCCCCGCCCGGGTGCGCAATTGCGCACAACGCGAGGGATGACAGTGTTCGCGTGGTGAAAGCCGGGCTCACCACCCCAGCCATTCCGGCTTGCGCGGCAGCTCGACGGTCTTGACCTTCTCGAGCTTGATCGTGCCGTTGGCCATCAGGTCGTTCAGGTCGGCATTGGTCGAACCGGAGACCTTGGTGCGATAGAGATCGACCTTGAGGGTGCCGCGATGGTCCTTGTTGGTCCAGGTCGAGGGATTGCAGACGCCGTCCATGCCGGCCGGCACCCAGTCCTTCTTCTGGTAGAAGCCCTTGGCGACGTTCTCACCGGTGGCACCTCCGTTCTTGGCGGCCCAGTCGAGCGCTTCCCTGGCGTAGAGAGCGCTACAGACGCCTGCGATATAGTGCACCGGGCGATAGGCCTTGCCGCTTGCATCCGATATTTTCGAGATTTCCATCACCGTCTTCATGCCTGGCGCGTTGCCGCCCCAGGTTACGGCCGTGCGTAGCGGGAAGACGACGCCGTCGGCGGCGTCAGCCGCGGTCTTGGCGGCGTTCTCGTCCATGCCCCAGACATTGCCGAGGAACTGCACGTCCACGCCGGCGGTCTTGCAGGCCTTGAGCACGGAGATGTTCGAGGCTGCGGTGTTGCCGAGATAGGCGTAGTTGGCGCCGGAGCTCTTCAGGCTGAGGCATTGCGCGGAGTAATCGCCGGGCGTCAGCGCGAACACGATCGGCGGCAGCACTTCGAAGCCGAGCTCATTGGCGATCGCCTCGCCGGCGGCCTTCGGCGCGTTCGGGTACGGATGATTGCCGCCCATATGGACGAATTTCGGCTTACCGCTCTTGCCCTTGGCCTTCCAGTCTTCCGCTGCCCAGGTCACCAATGCCCGCATCGCGTCCGAATAGCTCGGACCGTAGAAGAAGTTGTAGGGCGCGGGTTTGGCCTTGCCGCTCACGCCTTCCGGATCGGTCAGCGCCGCCGCGTAGGAGGCGGAGATATAGGGAATCTTGTCCTGCGCGACAAAGCCGGTCAGCGCTTCGGTATCGGCGGTACCCCAGCCCATGATCGTTGCAACCTTGCCATCCGGCGCCGACCACTTCTTGTAGAGCGCGATCGCGCGCGGCACCTGATAGCCGTAGTCGTTGGTATCGAGGTTGACCTGCTTGCCGCCGATACCGCCGTTCTTGTTGATCCAGGCAAAGGTGTCGGCGACGGCCTGGCCGTAGGGCGTGCCAACGTCCGACGTCGCACCGGAGTAGTCGGCGAGATGGCCGACGGCGATCTGGGCCTGCGCACTGGCCGCAAAACCAGCGATCGCAAATGCGAGCGACGCGGTGCTTAAAAGCGATTTGGTCTTCATGGGTTGGTTCCTCCTGTTATCGTTTAAGTGAAGTAGCCGTGCTCAATGCGAGAACGGGTAGAGTTTCCAATACGCCTTGATCTGTCGCCAGCGATGCGCGAGCCCATCGGGCTCGAACATCAGGAATGCGATGATGATCACCCCGATCGCGATCTCGCGCAGAAAGGTGATGTTGGTGTTAAGCGAGAGCGCCTTGTCGATCGCGCCGCCCTTCAAATGATGGCTGATGAACTCCATCGCCTCGGGCAGCAGCACCACGAAGGCGGTGCCCATCAGCGTGCCCATGATCGAGCCGGTGCCGCCGATGATGATCATGGCCAGGAACAGTATTGAGCGCTCGATGCCGAAGCCTTCCTGGGAGACCACGAGCTGATAGTGCGCGTAGAGCGCGCCCGCGATGCCGGCGAAGAAGGCGGCGAGACCGAACGACAGCGTGCGGTACCTGGTGAGGTTGATGCCCATGATCTCGGCGGAGAGATAATGGTCGCGGATCGCCACCAGCGCGCGGCCATCGCGCGTGCGCATCAGGTTGGTGACGAGGATGTAGCTCAAGAGCACGTAGGCCAGCACGACATAGAAATATTGCCGGTCGCCCCGCAGCGTGTAGCCGAAGATCGAGAACGGCTCGGCGCTTGCCGGCACCGATCCGCCTGAGAACCACTCGGCGCGCGAGAAGAAGTCGAGCAGGATGTATTGTGCGGCGAGCGTCGCGATGACGAGGTAGAGTCCTTTCAGCCGCGCCGCGGGGATGCCGAAGACCAGTCCGACCAGCGCGGTGACGAGCCCCGCGAGCGGGATCGCAAAGAACACCGGGATCGGCGCGTTGTTCGAGATGTAGGCCGAGGTGAAGGCGCCGAGCAGGAAGAAGGCCGCGTGTCCGATCGAGATCTGGCCGGTGAAGCCGACCAGGATGTTGAGGCCGAGCGCCGCGATCGAGAAGATGCCTATCTGGATCAAGATGCTGAGCCAGTAGCCGCTGAAGAATTGCGGCGCGAGGCAGAGCAGTGCGACGCCCAGAATTGCGAAGTTGCGGCTGGTGGTGGTCGGAAAGATCGTGGTGTCCGCGGCGTAAGTGGTGCGGAAATCACCAGCGGGGATGAGGGCAGGGCCGGCCATGGGTCAGATCCGCTCGATGTCGTGGGTGCCGAACAGGCCGTAGGGCTTGATCATCAGCACGATGATGAGGACGTAGAACGGCGCAATCTCGTAGAGATTGCCCCAGTGCAGATACTCGCTGTCGACATATTGGGCGACGTTCTCCAAAAGCCCGATGATGATGCCGCCAAGCACGGCGCCGCCAACCGAATCCAGCCCGCCGAGGATCGCCGCCGGAAACACCTTGATGCCGTAGGCAGCAAGGCCCGAGGACACGCCATTGACCACGGCGACGACGACGCCCGCGACCGCCGACACCGTCGCCGAGATCGCCCAGGCCATCGCGAACACGCTCTTGACGGAAATGCCGAGCGACTGCGCGACCTGCTGGTTGAACGCGGTGGCGCGCATCGCAAGGCCGTATTTCGAGGCGCGGAAGAACCAGGCCATGCCGATCATCATCGCAACCGACACCACGAGGCTCATGACGTAGACGGTCTGGATCTGCAGTCCGAACAGGTCGACCGACTGGCTCTCGAACACGCGCGGAAACGGCTGCGGATTGACGCCGAACATCCATTTCAGCGTCGCCTGCAGCACGGTGGAGAGGCCGATCGTCACCATGATCACCGAGATGATGGGCTCGCCGATCATCGGCCGCAGGATCAGCACCTGCACCGCGATGCCGAACACGAACATGAACACCAGCGTGATCGGCATGCCGATCCAGAACGGCACCTGGTATTTCGCAAGCAAGGCCCAGCACACCCAGGCGCCGACCAGCAGCAATTCACCTTGCGCGAAGTTGACGACTTGCGTCGCCTTGTAGATCAGCACGAACGACATCGCGACCACGCCATAGAGCGTGCCGACCACGAGGCCGTTGACCAGGAGCTGGATGAGGAAGGCGGTGTTCATGTTGGGTGACTCGGCCCGTCATTGCCGGGCCTGACCCGGCAGTCCATCGATGCGGAAGGAAGGCTGTTCGGAAGAGGATGGATGCGCGGGTCAAGCCCGCGCATAACGAGGATCTGTATCACTCCGCAGCCTCCGCCATGTGCCCGTGCCCGCCGAGGTCCACCACCCGCAGCGTCGTTCGCACCCGCTGCGTGGTGCCGTCCTGGAAGCGGATCACGGTGTCGACGGGGATGTCGGAATCGCCGCGGTAGATGGCATCGATGATGCCGGCGTATTTCTCGTTGATGACGCCGCGGCGCACCTTTCGCGTCCGGGTGAGCTCGCCGTCGTCGGCGTCGAGCTCCTTGTAGAGCAGCAGGAAGCGCGAGATGCGCTGGGCCGGCGGCAGCGTGCCGTTGACGGTCTCGACCTCCTTCTGCAGCAGGGCGTAGACCTCCGGCCGTGAGGCGAGGTCGCTGTAGGTCGTGAAGGAGAGCCGGTTCTTCTCCGCCCATTTCGAGATGATGGAGTAGCGGATGCAGATCATTGCCGCGAGCGCGTCACGGCCGGCCCCAAGCACCACGGCTTCGGCGATATAGGGCGAGAATTTCAGCTTGTTCTCGATGAACTGCGGCGAGAAGCGCTCGCCGCGCGAGGTTTCGGCGAGATCCTTGATGCGGTCGATGACGACGAGCTGGTTGTTGGCGTTGAAATAGCCGGCGTCGCCCGAGCACATCCAGCCGTCCTTGATGTCGGCGACGCTGGCCTCGGGGTTCTTATAGTAGCCGAGGAACATGTTGGGGTGCCGCACGACGATCTCGCCGACGCCGTGGACGTCGGCATTGTCGATACGGATCTCGACATTATCGGCCATCGGTACGCCGGTGGTATCAGGATCGACCTTGCCCTCGGGATGCAGCGTGTAGGCCCCGAGCAGCTCGGTCTGACCGTAGAGCGTGCGCAGCGGCACGCCCATGGCCTGGAAGAACTTGAAGGTGTCAGGCCCGAGCGCCGCACCGCCGGTCGCGGCCGAGCGCAACCGGGTGAAGCCGAGGCGATCGCGCAGCGCGCGGAACAGGATCGCGTCGGCAAAGCCGGAGCTCTTGCCCTGTTCGAGCGCGGCAAGGCCCGACTTCATACCGATGTCGAACAGGCGCTGCTTGAAGGGCGTTGCGTCCATCACCTTGGCACGGACGTCGGCGGCAATCGATTCCCAGACGCGGGGCGCGAACAGCACGAAGGTCGGTGCGATCTCGCGCAGATCGTTCATCATCGTGTCCGGCTCTTCGACGAAGTTGATCTTCATCCGGCAGAGCAGACCTTTGCCGAGCACGTAGACCTGTTCCATGATCCAGGGCAGCGGCAGCACCGAGACATATTCATCGTCGGGACCCTTGGGGTCGAAGGCGAGATAGGTGGCGCAATGGCCGAGTACGCGGCCGGCGGCGAGCATCGCGAGCTTCGGATGCGAGGTGGTGCCGGACGTGGTGCACAGGATCGCGACGTCCTCGCCCCTCGTGGCATCGACCAGCCTGTCGTAGAGCTCCGGCTCGCGTGCAGCGCGGGCGCGGCCGAGCTCGGCGAACTTCTCCGCCGGCATCAGGCGCGGGTCGTCGTATTTCCGCATCCCGCGCGGATCGGAATAGATGATGTGCTTCAGCTTCGGCACGCGCTCGGCAAGGATGAGCAGCTTGTCGACCTGCTCCTCGTCCTCGGCGAAGACCAGCTGCGCCTCGCCATAGTTGAGGAGATAGGAAGCTTCCTCGTCCAGCACGTCGCGATAGAGCCCGAGGCTGAGGCCGCCAATGGCATGCGTCGCAACTTCTGCCGCGACCCAGTCGGGCCGGTTGTCGCCGATGATGCCGATGACGTCACCGCGGCCCAGGCCGAGCTCGATGAGGCCGAGCGCGAAATCGCGCACGCGCGACTGATAGTCGTTCCAGGTGAAGATGCGCCAGAGCCCGAGATCCTTCTCGCGCATTGCGATCTCGTTGCCGTGCTCCCTGGCATTGAGCCGGAGCATCTTCGGATAGGTGTCGGCCTGCGCGACGCGGCCCGCATAATCCATCATGCCGCGCTCTCCTGCGCCGGAGAGGCATCATCGGGATCGACCAGCACCTCGTCCTCTTCGCCGAGATAGGCGCGCCTGACGTGCGGATCGGCGAGCACGGTCGCCGGATCGCCCTCGGCGATCTTCTTGCCGAAATCCAGCACCATGACGCGGTGGGAGATATCCATCACCACGCCCATGTCGTGCTCGATCATCACCACCGTCATCCCGAACTCCTCGTTGAGATCGACGATGTAGCGGGCCATGTCCTCCTTCTCCTCGAAATTCATGCCGGCCATGGGCTCGTCGAGGAGGATCAGGCGCGGCTCCAGCGCCATGGCGCGGGCGAGCTCCACGCGCTTGCGCAGGCCGTAGGAGAGGGTGCCGGCGGTGGCCTTCCGCACCGACTGCAGATCGAGGAAGTCGATGATCTCTTCCACCTTGCGACGGTGCTCGAGCTCCTCCTTGCGCGCGCCGGTGAGCCAGTACAGCGAGCCTGTGAGGAAATTGTTCCTCAGCAGGTGATGGCGGCCGACCATGATGTTGTCGAGCACGCTCATGTGGTGGAATAGCGCGAGATTCTGGAAGGTGCGGCCGATGCCGAGTGAGGCGCGGGCATTCGGCGTCAAGCCCGTGATGTCGCGGTCCTGATAGAACAGCTGGCCTTCGGTCGGCTTGTAGCGGCCGGAAATACAGTTCACGATCGAGGTCTTGCCGGCGCCGTTGGGGCCGATGATCGAGAACAGCTCGCCATCCCTGATAGCGAAGCTGACGTCGGTCAGCGCACGGACGCCGCCGAATCGTAAGGACACGCCGCGCACTTCGAGACTGGTAGCCACCAAACGAATCCCTCCCGGTGATGGCGCTTGATTGGCGCTCTTCCGTTCCTGCCAGGCGATCCTAGTACGGTCGTGCCGGCCAGACCATGCAGCTATTGGTCTCGACCGGACCGGCGCCACCTTCGTTCCCGTGAGGGATCAAAAGCCGCATCGCCCGAGGTGGTCCTCAATAGGGGAAAGCGCTATTTTGAAATGTCTCCGGCCTGACAATTCTGCGACAAAGTTTGTCGGCCCGAGCGGGTCTTCATCTTTCGTCGGATGGATGGGCCGAAGCGATTCTGTTGCAGTGCAACAGGAGCAAGGGGTGACAGAACGGTGCGGCTGGCTTCGAGATCATGATTTCAGAGGATCATCTGAAGCGCATTGCCGCCTGGTCGCGTGAGCTCACACCAGCCGAGATCGAGGTTGCGCGCGCCGGAATCACGGAACGGTCCTACGGCACCGGCGAGAGCGTGTTCATGCGCGGTGATATCTTTGCCTATTGGGCCGGCATGGTGGGCGGCCTTGCCCGCATGGGCGGGGTCTCGCGCGACGGCAAGGAGACCAGCCTTGCCGGGCTGACGGCAGGGGCCTGGTTCGGCGAGGGCAGCGTGCTCAAGAACGAGCCGCGCCGCTACGACGTGGTCGCGCTGCGCGACAGCCGCATCGCGCTGATGGAACGCAGCGCCTTCATGTGGCTGTTCGAGAACAGCGTCGGCTTCAACCGCTTCCTGGTGCGCCAGCTGAACGAGCGGCTCGGCCAGTTCATCGGCATGCTCGAGGTCAACCGCACGCTCGATGCCACCGCGCGCCTCGCCCGCAGCATCGCCTCGCTGTTCAACCCGATCCTCTATCCGGAATCGACCGCGCATCTGGAGATCACCCAGGAGGAGATCGGAGCGCTCTCCGGCATGTCCCGCCAGAACGCCAACCGCGCGCTGAACCGGCTGGAGAAGGAGGGGCTGCTGCGGCTCGAATATGGCGGGGTCACGATTCTCGATATCGCGCGGCTCGGGAGCTATGGGGAGGAACGATGATCTGCGCATTCCCGGTGCTTCCGTGCTCATAGAGTTCGACGATCGCGCGTCGGACTCGCCTTACGTCGAGCGGGTATGGCGCAGCCGGAGCCGGCGTGGCGGCTCGTTCCTGTCGATGGCCGAGGGAAATATTGAGCTTGTGGTCACCAGGCTCCCGGAGCTTCTGGCGGTGACGCTCCGAGGGCCGGTCACCCGCGGGACACTCGTCGAATGTCCCGCGAACGGCGAATGGCTCGCGATCCGGTTTCGGCTGGGAACCTACCTGCCGCAGATGCCGACGAGCGCACTGATCGACCATCAAAACATGCAGTTGCCGGTGCTGCCCAACGGCCGTTTTCTGTTTTCGCGTCTGAGCTGGGACATTCCAGGCTACGACGATGCGGAAAGTCTCGTCGCTCGCATGGCGCGCGCGGGTGTCATCGCACGCAGCCACGCGACCGATGCGGCGATCGACGGCGACGTCGACTGGATGAGCCGGCGTTCGGTTCAGCGCCACTTTCGTCGCGTTACGGGCATGACGTTCAGCAGCCATCAGCAGATCCAGCGGGCGCGTCGCGCCGCGGCCTTGCTGGTGAGCGGCAGCTCCGTTCTCGACGCGACATCGGGCGCCGGCTATTTTGATCAGGCCCATCTTACCCGCTCGGTCAGGCAACTGATCGGCATGACGCCTGCGCGCCTCTCGCGCGAGCGGCCGCAATTGTCGTTTTCATACAAGACGACCGCGTCCTGACCGCAATATGCCTGGATCGCTCCGGCCGCGCTGGTGGAGCGAACATCGGAGGAGCGCTGCGGTGAGTTTCAAGGCCTATCTCGACAATATCCAGGCCAAGACCGGCAAGAGCCCGGACCAGTTTCGCAAATGGGGCAAGGACCGGGGTTTTTCGACCGGGGCGGGATTGGCCGCCGGCGTGAAAGCGGGTGCCATCGTGGCCGCGCTCAAGGACGAGTTCGGCCTTGGCCATGGCCATGCGATGGCCATCGTCGCGCTTCTCAAGGGGAAGGCGTCGTAGGGTGATGACGATGTCCACGTCGAGACATGTGGCCGGCTCCGTCATGAGCGGGCTCGTGATTGCCTTCATGTTGTTTGATGCCGGGATGAAGCTCGTCCCCCTGGACGTCGTGATCAACGCGACCGCCGAGCTCGGCTATCCCCCGTCGGCCGATCTGGCGCGCGCGCTGGGCGTGGTGGCGCTGGCCTGCACCGCGCTCTACGCCCTCCCGCGAACGGCCGTGCTCGGTGCGATCCTGCTGACCGCCTATATGGGCGGCACCGTGGCTGTTCACTTGCGGGTCGGCAACCCGCTCTTCAGCCATATGCTGTTCGGCGTCTATCTTGCTGGTCTTGCCTGGGGCGGTCTCTATTTGCGCGATTCGCGGGTGGCGGCGTTGCTTCCACTGAGATCGCCGCCGGAGGAGGTCTGACGTCGTTGCGGGGACGCCGTCATCGCGCATTGGCCGGCGCGTGCGCCGGCCACAGATCGGCGCGCCAGCGGATCGCGATTGCCAGCATCGCGACGAATCCTGCGCCGGCATAGAGCGCGCCCGTCGCGGAATAGCCGATGACGTCGATCAGGCTGCCGGCCGCGAGCAGTCCGATCGGCAAGCCATAGATCACCATCATGCGCACGCCCATGACACGGCCGCGCAGATGTGCACTCGCGGTGCGCATCAGGATGACGGCAGCCGAGATCATCGACATGCTCTGGGTGATACCGGCGAGGACGAGGCAGGCCATCGCCACCGGCATCGTCCTGACCTCGACGAACACCAGCAGCATGGCGTACCAGGCCAGCGTTGCGCCGATCAGAAGCCGGGCAATGCGTACGCCACCGACCAGGCTGAGCGTGATGGAGCCGATCAGCGAGCCGACGGCGAAGCTCGCCGAGAGATATCCGAGGCCGGTCTGGTCGGTGTGAAAGATCTCCCGCGCGATGTAGGGCAACAATCCGCCCGTGAAAGGAAATGCGGTGAGATTCGCCAGAAAAGCGACGCACAGCGCCGCGCGCATTGCCGGCCCGTTCCAGGCATAAACGATCCCCTCTTTGAGGTCGCCAAGCAGCCGCGAAACGGTGTGGCTGCTTGCGGGAAGATCGCTCGTGATGACGGTCCTTTTCGGCCGAGTCAGGCAGAGCATGAGAAGCGCTGCCGTGAAGTAAAGGCAGGCGATCGCCATATAAACGAGGCCGATACCGAGCACGGCGAACAGCCCGGCCCCTGTCAACGCTCCGGCAATGCGCGCGCTGTCCTGGGTCGTGCGCGCAACGCTGATGGCGCCCACCAGCTGCTCGGCCGGCATGATATCGGCGAGCAGCGCGCCGCGAACGCCGAGATCGGAGGGGCGGATCAAGCCCATGATCGTGACGATGATCATGACGCTCAGCGGAGACAGATGACCGCTCAGCGCCAGGACCATGATGGTCGACGACAGCGCCGTATAGGCAAGGCGCATGACAACCAGGAGATCGCGATGGCCGATCCGGTCGCCGATCATGCCGAACACGGGCGCGACCAATGTTCCGACGAACTGGAGTGAAGCCAGCAGCGTGAGCAGCAGCACCGAGCCGGTCTCGACGATGACGTACCAGCCGAGCACCAGCGTCTCGACCTCGAAGGCCCAGGAGGTGAGCAGATCGGACGGCCACTGGAAGCGGTAGTTGCGGATGCGGAATGGCGCGAGCGCCGAAGGTCGTGCAGTGGCGCTCACAACGCGATGACGCGTGTCACGGCGATTTCCTTAACCTTGTTGTTTCTTCTTGCTGTGGCGCAACCTAACGCTGGCGATGCCGGTGTCAATTGCAGCCGCCGCAGGCCGCCCCCGCGCTCGGCTCTTACCTCGCTGCGCTGGCCGCTTTCCTGTCGGCCAACGCAGTTGCCATGGCCGAGATCAGAGGACGCATGAAGTAGGCTTCGTCGGCGGGTGAGACGTCCGTGCGCAAGCCATGCGCTGCGAGCTCGCCGGAAACGGCCGGGCCGACCGATGCGATCAGCGTGCGTTCGAGACCTGCGCGCAGCTTCGTCTCGCTGCCACGCGCCTTGGCAATCTCGATCAGCCGGCGGACCTGGCCGAGATTGGTCAGGGCGATCGAGTCGATGCGTCCCTCTGCCATGTCGTCAATGGCGGCGACGATGTTGGCATCGGCAGCCTTGGAATCGTAGACGTAGGGCAGCACCGTATCGACGTCGGCGCCTTGCGCAGCCAGCGCGCCGGTCAGCGCGCTGTGATCCTTGTCGGGATAGAGCTGGAGACCGAGGCGCCGCCCCTTCAGGTCGAGTCTGGCCAGCATCTCGATCACGCCTTCGGTGGTCGGCTTCTCCGTGGTCTGCTGCGCCTCGAGGCCGATCTCGCGCAGTGCCTTGCCCGGCTTCGGGCCGCGGGTGAATTTTTGCGCTTTGGCGAGCACCGCGACAAGGGCGGCGTCGAGCCCGCGGGCACGGGCGAGCTTCATGATGCGGCGCAGGCCTTCGCCGGTCATCAGCACGAGATCGTCAAAGGGCTTGTCGATGGCGCGGCGGATCCAGGCCTCGACTGGAGCCGGATCCGGCGCATCATGGATGGTGAACATCGGGCATTGCACGACCTCGGCGCCTTGCTCGGCCAGAAGCTTGGAAAACTGCGCCTCCTCGCGCGTTTCCAGGATCAGGATGCGGTAGCCGTTCAAGCGGTCGGCCATGGGTATGCTCCGTTGAGAATTCGCAATTGTCCGTTCATCCTGACTCCGCGGCTGGGATTGGCGCAAGGGCGGGTCGGTGCTAGAGCAGGGCGCAATCCGCTGGATCGTTCCGCTGCACAAACCTTCATCAAGAGCCGAGCCTTGCCCGACCATCAATATGTCCTGACCCTGTCCTGTCCGGATCGCCCAGGCATCGTCTCGGCGGTCTCGACGTTTCTCGCTCATAACGGACAGAACATCCTCGACGCCCAGCAGTTCGACGACGTCGAGACCAAGAAATTCTTCATGCGGGTGGTGTTCACAGCGGCCGATCTTGCCGTGGAACTCGCGGCGCTGCAGACCGGCTTCGCCGCGATCGCCGAGCGTTTCGGCATGGAATGGCAGATGCGCGACCGCGCTGCGCATCGCAAGGTGATGCTGCTGGTGTCGAAGTCCGATCACTGCCTGGTCGACATCCTCTATCGCTGGCGAACCGGCGAATTGCCGATGATTCCGACCGCGATCGTCTCCAACCACCCACGCGAGGTCTATGCCGGGCTCGATTTCGGCGGCATCCCCTTCCACCATTTGCCCGTCACCAAGGAGACCAAGCGCGAGCAGGAGACACAGATCATGGACCTCGTCGGCAAGACGAAGACCGATCTGGTGGTGCTCGCCCGCTACATGCAGATCCTGTCCGACGATCTCTCGGCAAAGCTGTCGGGGCGCTGCATCAACATCCACCACTCGTTCCTGCCGGGTTTCAAGGGCGCCAAGCCCTATCACCAAGCCCATGAGCGCGGCGTCAAGCTGATCGGCGCCACCGCGCATTACGTCACGCGCGATCTCGACGAGGGCCCCATCATCGACCAGGACGTCGAACGCATCAGCCATCGTGACACGCCGGAAGATCTGGTCCGCAAAGGCCGTGACATTGAGCGCCGCGTGCTGGCCCGGGCCATCCGCTACCATCTCGACGACCGCGTCATTCTCAACGGCCGCAAGACCGTGGTGTTCGTGGATTAGCGAATGGAGAGTGGCGAATAGTGAGTGGAAGCGGGAGAGCGCCCTATTCGCTACTCCCTATTCGCCATTCGCTTCCTCAGCGTCCCGCGCCAGACGACGTTGTCCCCGTCGCGCCCTTCTGGGCCTGTTCTTCCTTCTCGCGATCGGCCGCCGGCATCAGCCGCTTGCGCTCGCGCTCCTTCATGTAGGCATCGTATTGCGGGGTGCCGGGCCGCGGCGGCGCATCGGCGGGCAGGCCGCCGGCCCATTGCGGGACGTAGTCGCCCATCCCGGCGGAGAGCTTCTCGTTGACCGTCCCGCAGCCTGCGAGATTGAGCAGGGCGAGTGCGGCGGCGATCGAAAGCGAGAGAGAACGCATGAATATCTCTGGTCGTGCCCCCGACGGGGCGCGGATGGTGGAGCGCCATAGGCGTCAGCGGCAACCATATCTCTCAATACGTAAAATTGGCCTATTCGAGGGAGGTAAAGCTGTATACAGAGAAGGTATTATAATAGGCATATTTTGCACTTGATGAGGTCGCGGCAGTTGATACGGTATACACCGGGTATTTGTCATTGGACGGATCGTAGGACGGGGAATGCCACGGACGCACTTGAGATGTCCGGATTCTGCAAATGAGAGACTGAATCCTCCATCCCCGGTGTGGTGCGGCCCTCGTAGGCTGGCAAAGCCATCGCCCTCCGGCCCAGTGTCACAGGGCTTTTTCGTTGACAGGACCATTTCATTTGTACAATCGTACAAATAGCTCTCCGCCGTTGTTGAGGCAGATTGCGCGGCTTGCGCCGAATGGTCGCCCAACGTTCGATTGACAACGGGGTTGCAGAGGACGCCATGTGGCCGCACGGCATGGCTTGTCCGTGAGTGAAGCGCGGCAAGGACCGGGTACTCGGTCCGGCGCACAAGAGGTGAGGGAATGAAGGGGAGGGACATCTGATGTTCGAACGCAGGATTTTTTTACGCACCGCAGCGGTCGTTGCGAGCGCGGGCCTCGCGGCCGTCGCGCCTGCCAAGGCGCAAGACACGGTCAAGATCGGGCTGATCCTGCCGATGACCGGCGGCCAGGCCTCGACCGGCAAGCAGATCGAGAACGCGATCAAGCTCTACATGCAGCAGAAGGGCGACACCGTCGCCGGCAAGAAGATCGAAATCATCGTCAAGGACGACGCGGCGATCCCGGATAAGACCAAGACTGCCGCGCAGGAGCTGATCGTCAACGACAAGGTCAACTTCATCGCCGGCTTCGGCGTGACGCCGGCCGCGCTCGCCGCCGCGCCGCTGGCCACCCAGGCCAAGATTCCTGAAGTCGTGATGGCGGCCGGCACCTCCATTATCACCGAACGTTCTCCCTATATCGTGCGCACCAGCTTCACGCTGGCGCAGTCCTCGACCATCATCGGCGATTGGGCGGTGAAGAACGGCATCAAGAAGGTCGCGACGCTCACCTCGGACTACGCGCCGGGCAATGACGCGCTCAACTTCTTCAAGCAGCATTTCACGGCCGGCGGCGGTGAGGTGGTCGAAGAAGTCAAGGTGCCGCTGCAGAATCCCGACTTCGCTCCGTTCCTGCAGCGCATGAAGGACGCAAAGCCGGACGCGATCTTCGTGTTCGTGCCGGCGGGCCAGGGCGGCAACTTCATGAAGCAATATGCCGAGCGTGGCCTCGACAAGGCCGGCATCAAGGTGATCGGGCCGGGCGACGTCACCGACGACGATTTGCTCAACAACATGGGCGACGCCGTGCTCGGCACGGTCACCGCGCATCTCTATTCCGCGGCGCACCCCTCGCAGATGAACAAGGACTTCGTCGCGGCCTACAAGAAGGCCTTCGGCAACCGTCCGGGCTTCATGGCCGTGGGCGGCTATGACGGCATCCACCTGATCTACGAGGCGCTGAAGAAGACAGGTGGCGACACCAACGGCGACAAGCTGATCGAGGCCATGAAGGGCCAGAAGTGGGAGAGCCCGCGCGGTCCGATCTCGATCGACCCCGAGACCCGCGACATCGTGCAGAACATCTACATCCGCAAGGTCGAGAAAGTGGATGGCGAACTCTACAACGTCGAGTTCGCGACCTTCGAGGCTGTCAAAGATCTCGGCAAGACCAAGAAGTGACGCGCGAAAGCGCGTCATCCCGGGGCTCTCCTCACCTCTCCCGCTTGCGGGAGAGGTGAGCGCGGAGCGCCGGGTGAGGGTTCTCTCCTCGTCGGGAGTCCTCCAAGTGGAAAGACCCTCTCCCCAACCCTCTCCCGCAAGCGGGAGAGGGAGTGCAGCACGGCCCTTGGCCACACTTGAGATGACCCTCGACTGCCGATGACCGCAATCCTCACCAACCTGTTCGATGGCGTCGCTTACGGCATGCTGCTGTTCGTGCTCGCCTGCGGGCTCGCGGTCACGCTCGGCCTGATGAACTTCGTCAATCTCGCCCATGGCGCCTTTGCCATGGCCGGCGGCTATATCTGCATGGTGCTGGTCAACCGGATGGGTTGGCCGTTCTTTGCCGCTTTGCCGCTCGCTTTCGTCTCCTCGGCTGCAATCGGCATCGCGCTCGAACGGACGCTGTACCGTCATCTCTACGCCCGCAGCCATCTCGACCAGGTGCTGTTCACGATCGGACTGACCTTCATGTCGGTGGCAGCCGTCGAATTACATCCAGGGATCCTCGCGGGTCTTCATCAATTTGCCCGCCGCGCTCCAAGGCCAGTTCGATCTGTTCGGCGTCGGTATCGGCCGCTACCGGCTGATGATCATCGTGATCTGCGGTCTGCTGACCATCGCGCTTCAAATGGTTCTGGCGAAGACGCGTTTCGGCAGCCGCCTGCGGGCGGCGGTCGATGACCCCCGCGCCGCGAGCGGTCTCGGCATCAACGTGCCGCAGGTATTCGCCTTCACCTTTGCCTTCGGTTGCGGGCTCGCCGGCCTCGGCGGCGCGCTCAGCGCCGAGATCCTCGGCCTCGATCCGTATTTCCCGCTGAAGTTCATGATCTACTTCCTGATCGTGGTCACCGTCGGCGGCTCCTCCTCGATAACGGGCCCGTTCCTCGCCTCGCTGCTGCTCGGCATCGGCGACGTCGCCGGCAAATATTACGTGCCGAAGATGGGCCCCTTCGTGATCTACACCATCATGATCGTGATCCTGATCTGGCGCCCGAACGGCCTGTTCGGCCGCACGGCCGCGCGTTGAGTGCGCCGATGAGCGCTGCTTCCGACGTCGGCCATCATGCCCA
The DNA here is from genome assembly GCF_044908355.1 of Bradyrhizobium sp. USDA 336. Taxonomy (NCBI): domain Bacteria; kingdom Pseudomonadati; phylum Pseudomonadota; class Alphaproteobacteria; order Hyphomicrobiales; family Nitrobacteraceae; genus Bradyrhizobium; species Bradyrhizobium sp. USDA 336. The sequence continues at coordinate 354,578 of NZ_JBIYDC010000002.1, forward strand.
GCGCAAGGCGCGCTGGCACTACGGCGAAATCGCCTTCTGGCTGATCGTGCTGGCCTGCGGCTTCGCATTTCCCTCGCGCTATCTGATCATGACCGACATCCTGCGCCTCGCGCTGTTCGCGATGTCGCTCGATCTCATCCTCGGCTATGCCGGCATCGTTTCGCTGGGCCATGCCGCCTTCTTCGGCGTCGGCGCCTATGCCGCGGGGCTGCTGGCGCTGCACGGCATCGTCAAGGAGCCCGTGCTGGCGCTGATCGTCGCCGGCCTTGCCGCCATGGTGCTCGGCTTTGCCACCAGCTTTCTGGTGATCCGCGGCGTCGACCTGACGCGCCTGATGGTGACGCTCGGCATTGCGTTGCTGCTGGAAGCGCTCGCCGAGCGCTTCTCCAATATCACCGGCGGAACCGACGGCCTGCAGGGCATCGAGATGCAGCCGATCTTCGGCGAGATCCCGTTCGACATGTTCGGCAAGGCCGGCTTCTTCTATTCGCTGGCCGTGCTGTTCCTGCTGTTCCTGTTCGCCCGCCGCGTCGTGCATTCCCCGTTCGGCCTGTCGCTGCGCGCCATCAAGAACAATCCCCTCCGGGCCGCCGCCATTGGCATTCCGGTCAACCGTCGCCTGGTCGCGATCTATACGCTGGCTGCGTTCTATGCCGGCATTGCCGGGGCGCTGTTCACCCAGACGACCGCGATCGCCTCGCTGGACGTGTTTTCTATGGAGCGCTCCGCGGACCTGATGCTGGTGCTGGTCATCGGCGGCACCGGCTATCTCTATGGCGGGCTGATCGGCGCGGTGATCTTCCGCTTGCTCCAGGAATTGTTCTCGACCATCACGCCGCAATACTGGCAGTTCTGGATCGGCCTCGTGCTGGTCGTGATCGTGCTGGTCGGCCGCCAGCGCCTGCATCGCTGGGTGCTGTATGTGCCGAACCTGATCATCGGGCGGATTGCGGGGCGCAATGCGATCGTTGCCGTGCCGGAGAGCGATTCATGACCATCGCGCTCGAAACCCAAAATCTCGAGAAGCAGTTCGGCGGCCTCCGCGTCACCCGCGATCTGTCCTTGAAGGTCGAGCAGGGCGCCCGCCACGCGCTGATCGGCCCGAACGGTGCCGGCAAGACCACGGTCATCAACCAGCTCACGGGCGTGCTGAAGCCGAACTCGGGCCGCATCCTGCTCGAAGGTCAGGACATCACCGATCTGCCGGTGCACAAGCGCGTGCTGCGCGGACTGTCGCGCACCTTCCAGATCAATCAGCTCTATCCTGATCTCACGCCGCTCGAGACCATCGGGCTCGCGGTCTCCGAGCGCCTCGGCCATGGCGGCGACTGGTGGCGACGGATGGGCACGCGCAACGACGTCAATGGCGAGACCGCCGATCTGCTCTCCCGCTTCCATCTGCTCGACGTCATGAACGAAGAGACCGTGACGCTGCCCTACGGCAAGCAGCGCCTGCTCGAGATCGCGGTGGCCATTGCGGCCAAGCCGCGCGTGCTGCTTCTCGACGAGCCCGCCGCCGGCGTGCCCGAGAGCGAGCGCCACGACATTCTCGCCGTTGTGGGCAGCCTGCCGCGGGACGTCACCGTGCTCCTGATCGAGCACGACATGGACCTCGTGTTCTCCTTTGCTGATCGCATCTCGGTGCTGGTCTCGGGCGCGCTGCTGACCGAAGGCCCGCCCGAAGAGGTCGCGCGCGATCCGCAGGTGAAGGCGGTCTATCTCGGCGAGGAGGCGGTCGATGTCTGACCTGCTCGCGATCGATTCGCTTCGCGCCGGCTACGGCGAGGCGGTGGTGCTGCCGAAGATGACGCTCCGTCTCGCCGAAGGACAGGTGCTGGCGCTGCTCGGGCGCAACGGCACCGGCAAGACCACGCTGATCAACTCCATCGTCGGCGTCACGCGCCGCTTCGCAGGCTCCATTGCGCTGGCCGGCACCGATGTCACGGCGATGCGGCCCGACCAGCGGGCGCGCGCCGGCATCGGCTGGGTGCCGCAGGAGCGTAACATCTTCCGCTCGCTGACGGTGGAAGAGAACATGACCGCCGTAGCGCAGCCCGGTCCCTGGACGGTCGAGAAGGTCTACGAGATGTTCCCGCGGCTGAAGGAGCGACGGAGCAATTTCGGCAACCAACTCTCCGGCGGCGAGCAGCAGATGCTGGCGATCGGCCGCGCACTTACCCTCAATCCGAAAGTCCTGCTGCTGGACGAGCCGACCGAGGGCCTTGCGCCCATCATCGTCGAGGAACTCTTGAAGGCGATCGGGACCATCACCCGGTCCGGAGGTATCTGCTCGATCATCGTCGAGCAGAATGCCCAAAAGATCTTGGGGCTCGCCGATCGCGTTGTGATATTGGAGCGCGGAACGATCGTCCACGACGCTCCGAGCGCCGCGCTGAAGACCGACCCCTCTGTCCTGGAGCGCCATCTCGGCGTCGCCGGGGCGGCGGCCCACTAAGATGTCCAGGGAGTGACACATGCAGCGAACCAAAGCCCCCTTCCGCGCCGACGAGGTCGGCAGCCTCCTGCGTCCGCCCAAGATCAAGGAAGCCCGTAGCCGGCTGGAAAAGGGCGAGATCTCGGCCGACGATCTGCGCAAGATCGAGGACGCGGAGATCGAGAAGGTCGTGCACAAGCAGGCCTCGATCGGGCTGAAGCTCGCGACCGACGGCGAATTCCGCCGCTCCTGGTGGCATTTCGACTTCCTGGCCAAGCTCACCGGCTGCGAGCTGTTTCACCCCGACACCGGCATCCAGTTCACGGGCGTGCAGACCCGTCACGATGCGGTCCGCGTCATCGGCAAGCTCGACTTTCCCGACAGCCACCCGATGCTGGACCACTTCCGCTTTCTGAAGAACGTCGCGGACCAGGCCCACGTCACCGCCAAGATGACGATTCCCTCGCCGGCGGTGCTCCACTTCCGCGGCGGGCGCAAGTCGATCTCCAAGGAGGTTTATCCCGATCTCGACGCCTTCTACGAAGATCTCGGCAAGACCTACCGCAAGGCCGTGAAGGCGTTCTACGACGCCGGTTGCCGCTATCTCCAGTTCGACGACACCGTCTGGGCCTATCTCTGCTCGCAGGACGAATTGCAGAAGGCACGCGAGCGCGGCGATAATCCGGATGGGCTGCAACAGATCTATGCGCGCATCATCAACTACGCGCTGGCGGAGAAGCCGGCCGACATGGTGGTGACGACCCACGTCTGCCGCGGCAATTTCCGTTCGACATGGATTTCTTCGGGTGGCTACGAGCCGGTGGCCGAGACCATGCTCGCCGGCACCAATTACGACGGCTATTTCCTGGAGTACGACTCCGACCGCGCCGGCGGTTTCGAGCCGCTGCGCTTCCTGCCCAAGGGTAACAAGGTCGTCGTGGTCGGCGTCATCACCTCGAAGTTCGGCGAGCTCGAGAAGAAGGACGACATCAAGCGCCGCCTGGAAGAAGCCGCCAAGTTCGCCCCGCTGGAGCAGCTCGCGCTGTCGCCGCAATGCGGCTTTGCCTCGACGGAAGAGGGCAACATCCTCTCCGAGGAGGAGCAGTGGGCCAAGCTCAGCCTCGCGGTCGAGATCGCGAAGGAAGTGTGGGGGCAGTAAGGCTCCGCCGTTAAGGCTCACCCGTGTCCCGGACGCGCAGCAACGCTCCAGCGTTGCTGCGCAGAGCCGGGATCCATGCTGCTCGACTTGCTGCGCGGAGCTATAGGCCTCAGCTCTGCAGCGAACCGCTGAGAAGCGCTGCGCTGCGTCCGGGCACGAGTCACTTTCTCCGCCAGATAGACCCAACAGAGAGGAGTTCGACCATGGGCACGTGCTTGTTCTTCGTGGTCGAGATCACCTTGCCTCGCCTGGCTTTGCCGCGATTGAGCTCGTGCCGCTCGGCGGGCCGTGCCCCTGCACCTCCCACGCGATGATTCCTTCGCAGGCATTGATCATCTTGTCCGCCGGCGTCGTGTCCGCCGTGCAGCTCGGCTCGAGCTGATTGTGCGTGCCTGCCCGACCGCGGGCGGACCACAGGATCGCGGCGAGCAGGGCGACCGGGCAGGCGCGCACGGTAAGGACGCGATCAGAGGAGAAGCGCCAGCTGTTGCTCGGCGGGGCCAGAGTGGGGCGCGGCTCGCGGCCGGAGCAAACTGTGAAGGAGGCGCTTGGATCCGCTATTCCCTCAGTGGGCAGATTTTGCTAGGAGATTGGTCCCAATCCGTCTGCCCACCGATTTCCCACTCATGAAGAACGACGAAATCCTGAGCCAGATCACCGACTTCTGCCGCAAGGCGGACATGGCGGAATCGACGTTCGGCCGGCGTGCGGTGAACGATGGGAAGCTGGTGCACCGCCTGCGCGAGGGAAAGCGCATCACCATCGACACGCTGGAGCGGATCCAGGCCTATATGGCGGCGTCGATGGCCGGCGGCGTGCCGCCGCCGCGGGGACTTCAAGTGCCGCCCGAGAAGCGCGATCCGCGCGGCAATTTCCGCTTCTTCGAGAACCGTCAGAAATACCTGCTGTTCGTCCACACCTGCAGCGAAAAGCGGGTGATCGCGGACCGCGTCGCGCTCGAGCTTGCCTCCATCCATCCGCGCCCGCCGGCGCTGCGTCTGTTCGACGCCGGCGTCGGCGACGGAACGGTGCTGGCGCGGGTGCTGCGCGCCACGCACCAGCGCTTTCCGCACATGCCGTTCTACGTCGCGGGCAAGGAGCTCAGCCTGGAGGATTTGCGCCTGACGCTGGAGAAGGTGCCGGACCGCATTTTCGAGCACCCGGCATCGGTGTTCGTGTTCACCAACATGTTCTACGCCGAGGCGCCCTGGCTGACCCCAGCATCGCCTGCTGCAGCCGCTGCCACCGTCTGGCACGAGGTGCCGCTCCGCGGCGCTTCGTCGGGCGAGTTCGAGCAGCAGATCGCGGAGCTGAGGCCGTTTCTGGAGCAGAACTGGCGCGCTGCGATCAGCCCACGCACGGCCATGCCGCTCTACGAGCGGCCTGTCGTTCTCGTGCTCTATCGCGAGGACCACAGGTTCCTGCTGGATTCGACCATTCCGCGGCCGGGCCAGACTGAGGCTAATTTCGACCTCGTCATCGCATCCCAGCCCTACCGGGCCCTGTCATCGGTCAATTTCCGGGCCAAGCGGATCATTGCACCTCTGGCGCGGGCGCTGCGGCCGGGCGGCAGGCTGATCGGAATCCACTCCCATGGGCAGGATCCAGGCATGGAAATGATCCAGGCGATCTGGCCGGGAGAAAACCCTTTCTCAGTCAGCCGTCATGAGCTACTGCGTGCCGTTAAGTATGAACTTGGATCGGTGGGCCGCGACTTAAATTTTAATGCATACGCGGACAATCGTTCGATCTTCAGGTATGATATGGAAGCTCTGCCCAACGAGGTCACCGGCACCATCGGAACCTCGACGGCCTTTGCAGCGTGGAATGCGGCGGTGTATGTCGCTCAGATTGAGGACGACCGATTGACAGAAATGACTCAAAGCGGCCGCACTCTGGATGCCGCCAGGGATGTGCTGCGGAAGTACAACGGGCTCTGGTTTCTCGACGAATCCTACGTCATCTCGCGCCGGCGTGATTGACATCATCAAAAGTAAACATCGCAAACGCCCGCCGGCTAGCGGCGGAACAAGGGGTTACTGATGCGCGCGTCCTATCTCTTCACCAGCGAGTCCGTGTCCGAGGGCCATCCGGACAAGGTCTGTGACCGGATCTCCGATGAGATCGTCGACCTGTTCTACCGTGAAGGGCCGAAGGCGGGCATCGACCCCTGGCAGATCCGCGCCGCCTGCGAGACGCTCGCGACCACCAACAAGGTGGTGATCGCCGGCGAGACCCGCGGCCCGAAGTCGGTGACCAACGAGCAGATCGAGGGCGTCGTGCGCGGCGCGATCAAGGACATCGGCTACGAGCAGGAAGGCTTCCACTGGAAGACCTGCGACATCGAGATCCTCCTGCACCCGCAATCGGCCGACATCGCCCAGGGCGTCGATGCGCTGCAGCCGGGCGAGGTCAAGGAAGAAGGCGCGGGCGACCAAGGCATCATGTTCGGCTACGCCACCAACGAGACGCCCGATCTGATGCCGGCGCCGATCTTCTACGCCCACAAGATCCTCCGCCTCATCTCCGAAGCCCGTCACTCCGGCAAGGAAAAGGTGCTGGGTCCGGACTCCAAGAGCCAGGTGACCGTGCAGTACGAGAACGGCAAGCCGGTCGGCGTGCGCGAGATCGTGGTCTCCCACCAGCACCTGGTCGAGGACATCTCGTCCAAGCAGATTCGTGACATCGTCGAGCCCTATGTGCGCGAGGCGCTGCCGAAAGACTGGATCACGCCGAAGACGATCTGGCACATCAACCCCACCGGCAAGTTCTACATCGGCGGTCCCGACGGCGATTCCGGCCTGACCGGCCGCAAGATCATCGTCGACACCTATGGCGGCGCGGCCCCGCATGGCGGCGGCGCGTTCTCCGGCAAGGATCCGACCAAGGTCGACCGCTCCGCGGCCTATGCCGCGCGCTACGTCGCCAAGAACATCGTCGCCGCCGGTCTTGCCGACCGCTGCACGCTGCAGCTCGCCTACGCCATCGGCGTGGCGCGCCCGCTGTCGATCTACATCGACACCCACGGCACCGGTAAGGTTTCGGAAGACCAGCTCGAGAAGGCCGCCGCCAAGGCGATGGACCTCACCCCGCGCGGCATCCGCACTCATCTCGATCTCAACCGGCCGATCTACGCGCGCACCTCGGCCTACGGCCATTTCGGCCGCACGCCCGACAACGAGGGCGGCTTCTCCTGGGAGAAGACCGATCTCGTCGAGCAGCTCAAGCGCGCTCTCTAACGCTCTTACCTCGCCCCGCTTGCGGGGAGAGGTCGCCGCGAAGCGGCGGGTGAGGGGGACTCTCCGCAAGCTCGGTGCTTGGATAGAGCCCCTCACCCCGGCCCTCTCCCCGTAAGAACGGGGAGAGGGAGAATGGTGCCACATAGCGTTCAGCTTGCCTTGCTACTGACACGCCAGCCTCACTGATTAGGAAACAGACATGAACGCGAAGCCCGGCTTCACCGATTACATCGTCAAGGACATTTCGCTCGCCGATTTCGGCCGCAAGGAGCTCTCGCTGGCCGAGACCGAGATGCCCGGCCTGATGGCCACCCGCGAGGAGTACGGCCCGAAGCAGCCGCTGAAGGGCGCGCGCATCGCCGGCTCGCTGCACATGACGATCCAGACCGGCGTGTTGATCGAGACGCTCGCCGCGCTCGGCGCCGACATCCGCTGGGTCTCCTGCAACATCTATTCGACGCAGGATCACGCTGCCGCTGCGATCGCCGCCGCCGGCATTCCCGTCTTTGCCGTCAAGGGCGAGACGCTGACCGAGTACTGGGACTACACCGCCAAGCTGTTCGACTGGCACGGCGGCGGTCACCCGAACATGATCCTCGATGACGGCGGCGACGCCACCATGTATGTCCATCTCGGTCTGCGCGCCGAGAACGGCGACACCGCCTTCCTCGACAAGCCCGGCTCCGAGGAAGAGGAAGTGTTCTTCGCGCTTCTGAAGAAGCAGCTCAAGGAAAAGCCGAAGGGCTACTTCGCCGGGATCGCCAACAGCATCAAGGGCGTTTCCGAGGAGACCACGACGGGCGTGCATCGTCTCTATGACATGCAGAAGGCAGGCACGCTGCTGTGGCCGGCCATCAACGTCAACGACAGTGTCACCAAGTCGAAGTTCGACAACCTCTATGGCTGCCGTGAATCGCTGGTCGACGGCATCCGCCGCGGCACCGACGTGATGCTGTCGGGCAAGGTCGCGATGGTCGCCGGCTTCGGCGACGTCGGCAAGGGCTCGGCCGCCTCGCTGCGCCAGGCCGGCTGCCGCGTCATGGTCTCCGAGGTCGATCCGATCTGCGCGCTGCAGGCGGCGATGGAAGGCTACGAGGTCGTGACCATGGAAGACGCCGCGCCGCGGGCCGACATCTTCGTCACCGCCACCGGCAACAAGGACATCATCACCATCGAGCACATGCGCGCGATGAAGGATCGCGCCATCGTCTGCAACATCGGCCACTTCGACAACGAGATCCAGATCGCGTCTCTGCGCAATCTGAAGTGGACCAACATCAAGCCGCAGGTCGACGAGATCGAGTTCCCCGACAAGCACCGCATCATCCTGCTGTCGGAGGGCCGCCTCGTGAACCTCGGCAACGCGATGGGCCATCCGTCCTTCGTGATGTCGGCGTCCTTCACCAACCAGACGCTGGCGCAGATCGAGCTGTTCGCCAACAACAAGGACGGCAAGTACGAGAAGAAGGTCTACGTGCTGCCCAAGACGCTCGACGAGAAGGTCGCCCGCCTGCACCTCTCCAAGATCGGCGTCAAGCTCACCGAGCTCCGCAAGGACCAGGCCGACTATATCGGCGTGAAGCCGGAAGGCCCGTACAAGAGCGATCATTACCGGTATTGATCCGCCGGTTCGACCAACCATCGACGCAAAGCCCCGGAGCGATCCGGGGCTTTGTTGTTTCGGGGCATGGAATTCAACTCGCTTTGCAGTTGCGGCACGTTGATTGCCGATTGACGGCCAGCAGCGGCAGGCGGACAATCCGCGCCGGCGGAGGAAACCATGCAACAAGAACATTTCGACGTGCTGATCGTCGGCGCCGGGCTATCAGGCATCGGCGCCGGCTATCATCTGCAGACCAAGTGTCCGGCCAAGAGCTACGTCATCCTCGAGAGACGCGATTGCATCGGCGGCACTTGGGACCTCTTCCGCTATCCCGGCATCCGCTCCGACAGCGACATGTTCACCCTCGGCTATTCGTTCAAGCCGTGGACCGATCCGAAGGCGATCGCCGACGGGCCGCAGATCCTGAACTATGTGCGCGAGACTGCTAGCGAGAACGGCATCGACAAGCACATCCGCTTCCACCATCGCGTCAAGCGCGCGGCGTGGTCGACGCCGGATGCTCGTTGGACCGTCGAAGCCGAGCACATCACGAGCGAGGGCGCGACCGAGGTGGTGCGCTTCACCTGCAACTTCCTGTTTATGTGCTCGGGCTATTACAAATACGAGGCGGGCTACACGCCGGAGTTCAAGGGCGCCGCTGATTTCGCCGGCCGCATCGTGCATCCGCAGAAATGGACCGAGGACATCGACTACGCGGGCAAACGTGTCGTCGTGATCGGCTCGGGCGCGACAGCGGTGACGCTGGTGCCGGAGCTCGCCAAGAAGGCGGCGCAGGTCACCATGCTGCAGCGCTCGCCGACCTATGTGGTGTCGCGGCCGGCGCAGGATCCAGTCGCCAACAAGCTGCGCCGCAACCTGCCGGCGAAGTTCGCCTATCACCTGATCCGCTGGCGCAACGTGATGTGGGGGATGTTCTTCTTCCAGCTCAGCCGGCGCAGGCCGGCGAAGGTGAAGGATCTCATCCTCAAGGGCGTGAGAATCGCGCTCGGCCCGGACTATGACGTCGCGACCCACTTCACGCCGCGCTACAATCCCTGGGACCAGCGGCTGTGCCTCGTGCCCGATGGCGACCTCTTCAAGGCGATCCGCGAGCAGCGCGCCAGCGTAGTCACCAGCGAGATCGACACCTTCACGCATGACGGCATCCGCCTGAAGGACGGCCGCGAGCTGGCGGCCGACATCATCGTGACGGCGACCGGGCTGGTGCTCCAGGTCGCCGGTGGCCTCGAGGTCAGCGTCGACGGCCGCTCCGTCGATTTCGCCAACACGCTGACCTACAAGGGCATGATGTATGCCGACGTGCCGAACATGGCCTCGGCCTTCGGCTACACCAATGCGTCCTGGACGCTGAAATGCGACCTCACCTGCGAATATGTCTGCCGCCTCATCAATTACATGGACCGGCACAATTTCCGCCAGTGCATGCCGCACAACGATGATCCCACCATCACCGCGCAGCCTTCGCTCGATTTCACCTCGGGTTACGTGCAGCGCTCGATCGCCAAGATGCCGAAGCAGGGCTCGAAGCGGCCCTGGCGGCTCCACCAGAACTACGCGCTCGACATCGTCTCGTTGCGCTTCGGCCGGATCGACGACGGCGTGATGCAGTATTCCTGATCTTGCCACGTAGGATACCGCGATAGCCTTGCGTTCGCTTGAGACGAATCGCGACTTGCGGTAGTATTTTTGCGCTGCAAGAAGTTTAGTTCCGACAACGTCTGAGTTCCGCGTAGTCGCCGTCTTAAGGGGAGCGCAGGACATGCACGTCCTTGCCCTGGTCACGCAAAAAGGCGGAAGCGGCAAGAGTACGCTGTCCGTTGGACTGGCGGTGGCAGCAATGGAGCGCGCTGAGCGCGTCGTTCTCATTGAAGCGGACGCGCAAGGTACGATCTCGAAATGGAAAGAGCGCCGCGATCATCCCTATCCCCGCGTCGAGCGCGTTGCCGATCCTGCCGAGATCGAACCGTTGATCGCGCGGCTGAAGGCCGAAGGCGTCTGGCTTGCCATCATCGATACAGCTGCCACGACCAACAGCCTGGCGATGCGCGTCATCGCCTGCGCCGATCTCTGTCTCATCCCGGCGCGTCCGAGCCCGGCCGACATCGAAGCCGCAATTCCTACACTGATCGCTATTCGCAGGCTCAACCGCCGATTTGCCTTCATCCTCAATCAGACGCCGACGCGGGGGTGCCGGTTGAGCGAAGCTGCCACATCGCTAAGCTCGCTCGGCGTGCTTGCGCTCCCGTTTATTGCGCAGCGTAACGATCACCAGGATGCACTCGGAGCAGGGTTGGGCGTGACGGAGTTCGCACCGACGGGCAAAGCTTCGGACGAAATTGGAAGTTTGTGGGGTTGGATCACGGCGCACTTGGCCGAGGAGTCGAACGATTATGGGAAAGGCGCGCTCAAAGCTGCCTGCTGACGTTGCACGCACCGGACGTCGCTCGCTGCTGGAACTGGCGGCGGAAGTGAGCCGTGCGGTCGACGAGGGCTTGGCCATGCCGCCGGGCCCAGTCGTCGTCTTCCCCCAGGATGCGCCGCAGATCGCGCAAGAAGCACCTGCTCCGATGACTGTTCCGGTACAAGAAGCGGCCAGCGTCATCGTTGCAACACCTGAACCTCCGAGCAGCACTGATCTCATCGTGGACATGGCCAAGGAGTATCAAGCCCGCGTTTTGGACGGCATGAGCGCTACGCTCAACTACGCCAACGATCTCGCAAAGTCACGGCTGGCCAGTGTGACATCAGAGGCCAATGAAACCATCGTCGCGGAAAGCAATCTCATCGACGCGATTGGAACGGCAGCCGAGTGTCGCACCGTCGTGCTCGAACTGATGAAGGTCAATGCGGGCGCGACCTTGGAGTATGCGCGGGAGCTAGGGCGTGCAAAAACACTGGCGGAGTTGGTTGAGCTGTCGGGCACGCATGCGCGAAAGCAATGTGAGTTGGTCCTGAAGCAAACCGAGTTGCTGAGATCGCTTGCTCAAAGCATGACAAAGTCCAGTGCCAGGTGATGCAGCTCGCCTGCCATCATCGCACTCAGGATCTGCGCGAGACGATCAGGGCGCGGCCGAGATCGATTGCCAGTGCCAGCACCACCGCACCGCCGCCGAGGCCGAACAGGACGAGATAGTCTCCGCCGGTTTGCGCATCGATCCAGGAGAAGCCGTAAGCGGCGGCCGCCTGAAACAGCGCAAAGCTTGTGGTGGCGTAGCTCCAGGTCGTGCGCTGCTGTTCGGTCGAATTAGGCACGAACTCGTGGATGCGTCCGAGCACCAGCGTCACGATGACCGGCGTGAAGCCGCCGACCACCACGCTCAACATGATCAGCGACAGCGGCGCGGTGCTGACGGTCGCAACAGCACGGCCGCGGCCTCGATCAGGAATGCCGCGCGAAGGGCGGGACCAAAACCCGAGCGGTCGCCGAGATGGTCGGCGACGAGCGGGCCGACGATCGCGCCGAGATCATGTCATCCTCTTGCGCGCGACGGCGTGCAGATCATCCTGCCTGGGTGGCGCGGTGACGGCGGAATTCCTGCACGGGCAGGCCGCCCCAGCCCCAATTGTCGGTGTCGACTTCCTCGATCACGACGAAGGTGGACTCGAGCGGCTTGCCGAGCACATCGCGCAGCAGCTCGCTCGAGCCCTTGATCAGTGCGGCCTTCTCCTCCGCCGTGAGCGACGCCGCACCCGGCGCCGTTCCCTCGCGGGTCACTTGAATGGTGACGATGGGCATTGTCGTTCTCCTCCGCTCAGTGGCCGGCGCTCTGGCCGCCGTCGACATGCAGGATCTCGCCGGTGACGAAGGAGGCACGTTCGAGATAGAGCACGGCATCGACGATGTCGGACATCTCGCCCATGTGGCCGACCGGGTGCAGCGCGTCGAGCTGCGCGTGCGTCGCGACCGGATGCATCGGCGACTTGATGATGCCGGGCGACACCGCATTCACGCGGATGCCGCGCCTGGCGTATTCGATCGCGAGCGACTTGGTCGCGGCGTTCAGCCCGCCCTTGCTCAGCGAGGCCAGCACCGAGGGCACATTCGAATTGGCCTGATCGACCAGCGTCGTCGTGATCTGGACGAGGTGGCCAGACCCCTGCTTCTCCATTTCGGCGATGGCGAGCTGCGTGATGTTGAAGAAGCCCGCGACATTGGTGCCCATCACTGCGGCATAGTCCTTGGCCGTGTACTGCGTGAACGGTTTTGCGACGAAGATGCCCGCGTTGTTGACCAGCGTGTCGATCCGGCCGAAGCGGGCGATCGCTTGCGACACCACGCGCTCTGCGGTGGACCGGTCGGCGATGTCGCCTGCAACGGCGAGGACGTCGTCGTCACCCGACGGCTTGATGGAGCGCGCCGTTGCGGCGACGCGATAGTTGCGGTCGCGAAAACCCTGGACCAGGGCGGCGCCGATACCCTGCGATGCACCGGTGATGATGGCGACCTTCTGCTCGATACCCATGACGGGCTCCTGTTGTTGGCTTGAAAACCTGCGCCAGCGGCGGCTGGCTTGGGCGTTGAGGTACGCTGCGGCGGCTTGCTTGCGAATATCCGCTGCCCGGCAGACACTCTTTCGCGGCGCGAACGAATGCCGGATCGATCTTTGCGGAGGTTGTCGCAGCCGGCGCAAACGCCTAGCTTTCAGCCGAAATCTCAGGGGGGGTGCGGCGAGCGCATGGATCGTTTGGACGCGATGAAGGTGTTTGTCCTTGCGGTGGACGAGGGCAGTTTGGCTGCCGCAGGACGCAAGCTCGGCCGCTCGCCGGCGGCGGTGAGCCGCGCCATCGCCTTTCTGGAGCATCGGGTCGGCGCCGAGCTGCTGCACCGGACGACACGTTCGATCAAGCTGAGCGAGGAAGGCGAGCGTTATGTCGCGATCTGCCGCCGCGTGCTCACCGATCTGGAGGAGGCCGAGGCCATCGCGGCCGGACCGCGCACGGCTCCGCGTGGTCTGCTCACGATCACTGCTTCGGTGGTCTCGGGCGAGATGGTACTGCGGCCGATCCTCGACGCGTTTCTCGACGCCTATCCGACCGTGTCGGCAAAACTCCTGCTGTTCGACCGTGCCGTCAATCTGATCGAGGAAGGCGTCGATATCGCGCTTCGCATCGGTCCGCTGGCGGATTCGGCGATGGTGGCGATGCGGGTCGGCGGGATCAGCCGCGTCGTGGTGGCAGCTCCCCGCTACCTGAAACAGCATCCGCGCATCACCGAGCCGGGCGATCTCGCCAAACACCAGATCGTCGCGATGGCGCATCTGCCCAATTCCTGGACCTTTGCGCCGCAGCGGGGCTCATCGGCACCGCGCACCGTGCAGTTCACCCCGCGGCTCGTCGTCAACAGCACCTATGCGGCAGTGGCCTCCACTGTGGCCGGGCGCGGCGTGGCGCGGATGTATTCGTATCAAGTGGCCGAGCAGGTCGCGCGCCGCGAGCTCGAGATCGTGCTGGCGGACGACGAGGATCCGGAGATGCCGGCGCATCTGATCTGCCCGCAGGGCCGGCTTTCGCTGCCCAAGGTGCGCGCCTTCACCGACTTCGCCGTGCCCCGGCTGAAGAAGCAGTTTGCGCTGCTGAAGCAGAGCATCAAGGCGCGCTGAGCCGCTTCATGCCTCCGCAATGCGCGTTTTCGCGTATACGGCGGGGCGGCTGAATCGGCGATGGTTCCGGAACGGTTAACGCCGATTTAACGGATGAGTCCTACCCTGTCTCGGCCGGGGTTACTCGCAAGGCCGAGGTGAGCCCAATGGAAGCCCAGAGAATAGCGGTCGACGCCGTCGTCGCGCTGACCGATTGCGACCGCGACGCCGTCATCGCCTTCATCCGCCGCCTCTATCTCGCCGGCGTCACCGACCCTAAGCGCCTGACCTTCAAGGGCCTGCAGGCGCTGTCGCGGGCTTGATTCGGCTCGTTTCGGCCAGTTTGGACCCCAGTCCATCCCCTTGCTCTCCCCGGCGTGATTGCAACCCAGCGGTGAATATCTTGCCGCTCCGGCCGGGTCGGCCTACACGACACCCCGGCTGGGTCACTTGGGGATTGGGGAAATGTTGAAACAGCTTTTTGCGCCGCAGCTCGTCATTTTGTACGTGCTTGCGGCCTCGACGATTTACGTCCACTTCCGCGGCAAGGAGCGGCTGCGCTTCGCGCGCCAGCTTGGCGATCACTCGACCTATCTCGCACCTTATAATGTGCTGATGTATGCGGGCTCGGCGGTGCCGAACAAGCCGGTGATCTCGGTCGATCAGTTTCCGGAGCTGAAGCCCCTCAGCGAGAACTGGGAGACCATCCGCGACGAAGCCGTGTGCCTGTTCGATGAAGGTTTTATCCGCGCGGCGGCGAAGAACAACGACTGGGGCTTCTACTCGTTCTTCAAGAGCGGCTGGAAGCGGTTTTACCTGAAATGGTACGACGACTTTCTGCCGTCGGCGAACACGCTGTGCCCGAAGACGGTGGAGCTGCTCAAATCGATCCCGAGCGTGCATGGCGCGATGTTCGCGATACTGCCGCCCGGCGGCAAGCTCGGCGCTCACCGTGATCCCTTCGCCGGCTCTCTGCGCTATCACCTCGGCCTGGTCACGCCGAACTCGAACAAGTGCCGGATCCTCGTCGATGGCGTCGAATGCGTCTGGCGCGATGGCGAGGCCTTCATGTTCGACGAGACCTTCATCCACAGTGCCGAGAATGCGACCGACGTCAACCGCATCATCCTGTTCTGCGACGTCGAGCGCCCGATGAAGTACGGCTTCATGACCGCGATCAACCGCTGGGTCAGCCATCACATCGTCAAGGCGTCGGCGACGCAGAATGTCGATGGTGAGCACGTCGGCGTGCTCAACAAGGTGTTCGGCAAGCTCTACGAAATCCACCTCGCCAGCCGCAAGGTGAAGGAGTGGAACCGCAACGTCTACTACACGCTGAAATACTCGCTGACGGCGCTGATCCTCGGGCTGATCGTGTATTACGGCACTGAATTGAGGCAAATGCACGGGGCGCGGATCAGCGAAGCTTGGTCCGCCATGCCTCATCTCGATCCGCCCTGGCGCGATCGTCTGATCTCGGTCGGCATTGTCTAGTGATGGTGCTTGTGCTTGTGCCCTGCGGAGCCGTCGGGACGCTGATAGCCTCGTAACTCTGCATACCGCTGCATCTGGCTCTGATCGAGCAAGACAGCGGTTGATAGGTGGTATTTGAGGTGGCTCTCGCGGAGCTGCCCCTGAGTTTCGGCAATGGCCCCGATGCTGGTCTTGAGCGCTTCCGATGTGATCGCACGGGACGAGAAGAGGTGTACCAGCGCTCTCTCTTGCTCGACGAGCTTGTTACCCAGCGGAACGGCTTCCTGTTTCATGGCATCGAACAGCCGTTGAACCTCGGCGCGCTGATCGGCGGTCAGGTCGAGACGATCACTGAGCTCGAGTACGTGGCTGGGACCGGGATATCCATTGAGCTCCGCAGCAAGAGCCAGGCCCATCCCGCGTCCGGCGCGGAGATCGTCGATTTGTTGCTGTGACAGCGCCTTGATGGGGCGCTTCTCGAGGCCGACATAGGGTTGACTGGACTGTGCGCCGGCCGCGCTGTTGGTGAGGAGGAGGGAGGCTGCGAGCAGAAGGACGCGGTTCATGAATCTGGCTCCCACAAAATGGAGCCGGCCGATGTCGAAGCATCGAACCCGGCTGTGACGTTACCCCTGTAGCGATCGAGTGATCCCGGCGCGCAAATCTTGCTGGATAGTCCGGCCCGTGGCAACAAAGATCGCCGCGATTGAGTTGCCGAATTGGAGCAGGTGATGGCCTCGTTGCCGACCGCGAATGCTGAGATCATGCAGTTCTTCCGCCGATGGCTGGACACCTTCGCGAGTTATGTCCGCGACGTCGATTACGCCTCGGCGAGGCCGCTCATCCATCCCGACGTGCTCGCCTTCGGAACCCATAACGACGTCATCCCCGGCCTCGATCAATGGGTCAAAACCCAATGGGATAACGTTTGGCCGAAGACGACCGACTTCCGCTTCGTCCTCGATCAGGCGTCCGTTCTGGCATCACCGGACGGCATGATGGCAACCGTCGTCGCGCCGTGGACGAGCACGGGCTATCATCCCGATGGCAGCACGTTCGCACGCCCGGGCCGCGCGACGATGGTGTTTTCGAGGAACGGCGATGGCTGGCTGTGCGTGCATTCGCACATGTCGCTCAATCGCGGTGTGCCGCAGGCGAGCCACGCCAATCGGCCGGTGAAGGCCTGGTAGCTCGACCGCGTGCACGATCGACATGCAAAAGGCCCCATTCCGGGGCCTTTTGAGTTCGAGCTGCAGCGAGCCTTACTCCGGCTGGCCGATGCTGACCTTCAGCGTGCCGATGCCGTCGACGCCGCATTCGAGCTTGTCGCCAGGCTGGAGCTGCGACACGCCGGCGGGCGTGCCGGTCATGATGATGTCGCCGGCGGCGAGCTTCACCTGCTGGGAGAGCTGCCAGATGATCTCGGGCACGTTCCAGATCAATTCGGTGAGGTCGCCCTTCTGCGCTTCCTTGCCGTTGACCGTCAGCCAGATCTTGCCCTTGGAAGGATGGCCGATCTTCGAGGCCGGCTGCAGCGCGGAGCAGGGCGCCGAATAGTCGAACGACTTGCCGATCTCCCACGGGCGCTCCTTCTTGCGCGAGGCGAGTTGGAGGTCGCGGCGGGTGAGATCGATGCCGACGGCGTAGCCGTAGACGTGGTCCAGAGCCTTGTCGGCGGGAATGTTCAGTCCACCGCTCTTCATCGCGACGACCAGCTCGACCTCGTGATGCAGATCCTTGGTCAGAGGCGGATAGGGAATGGTGGCGCCGTCGGGCACCAGCATGTCGGCATGCTTGGCGAAGAAGAACGGCGGGGCGCGCTCGTCATTGCCCATCTCGCGAATGTGCTCGAGATAGTTGCGGCCGACGCACCAGATGCGGCGCACCGGATAACGGCCGCTCTCGCCGACGACGGGAAGCGAAGCCTGGGGCGGAAGCGGGATGACGTAGGAGGCGGCGTTCATGCGGGTCTCGCTGCTCTTGAGGTGAAACGAACTCTATGCGGTTGCGCTGATCGGCGCCAGAGCGCCGGCGTCGTGATGTTGCAGGCGGAAGAACGAGGCGTAGCGGCCGCCGCGACGGAGCAGCTCGTCATGGCAGCCCTGCTCGACGATCTCGCCGCCTTCGATCACCAGGATGCTGTCTGCGTGCATGATGGTGTGCAGGCGGTGCGCGATCACGATGGTGGTGCGGTTCTGGCAGAGATGCTCGATCGCCTCCTGCACCTGCCGCTCGGATTCGGAATCGAGGGCTGCGGTGGCTTCGTCCAAGAGGATGATCGGCGCGTTCTTGAGCAGCGCGCGCGCAACCGCAATGCGCTGGCGCTGTCCGCCCGAGAGCTGGGTGCCGTGCTCGCCGACGGGCGTGTCGTAGCCGAGCGGAAAGCCCGTGATGAAGTCGTGCGCGCAAGGCCGCCTTCGCCGCCTCGACGATCTCGTCCTCGCTGGCGCCCGGCTTGCCGAAGGCGATGTTGTTGCGAATGGTGTCGCGGAACAGGTAGACGTCCTGGCCGACATAGGCGGTCTGGGCGCGCAACGATTTGCGCGAGACCGACGAGATCGACTGGCCGTCGATCACGATGTCGCCCTGCGTCACCTCGTAGAAGCGCAGGAGCAGCCCCAGCACCGTCGACTTGCCGCCGCCGGAGGGGCCGACCAGCGCAGTCACCTTGCCGGGCTCGGCGACGAAGCTCATGCGGTTGAGCACGGTCTCGCCCGAGCGGTAGGAGAAGCTGACGTCGCGCAGCTCGATGCGGGCATCTTTCAGCTTCAGCGCCGGCTTGTCATCGTCGGACTGCTCACTCGCGGGGCTGTCGACGACCTCGAGCAGCATGCGGGCGCCGACCAGCTGGCTGTTGAGATCGATGTTGAGCCGGGCCAGCCGCTTGGCCGGCTCGGTCGCCATCAGGAATGCGGTCATGAAGGAGAAGAACGCGCCGGGCGTGGCGTTGAGCGCGACCACGGCATAGCCGCCGTACATCAGGCAGCCCGCGACGGCGAAGCCGCCCAGCATCTCCATCAGCGGGTTGGAGCGGTTGGCGACGCGGGCCATCTTGTTGGCGTTGCGCTCGACGACCGCGATGTTCTCGTCGATGCGCTTCTGCATGGTCTCTTCGAGCGTGAACGCCTTGACGGTGCGGATACCCTGCAGCGATTCCTGCATCGTCTCCATGATGTCGGCGGTGCCGGTGAACTGGTTGAAGGCGAGGCCCTTGATGCGCTTGACCAGCTTGCGCAGCACCAGCATCGCCGGCGGCACCGCGACGAGGCCGATGAAGGACATCAGCGGGTCCTGCCAGACCATCACCCCGATCATGGCGAGCAGCATCAAGAGATCGCGCCCGATGGCGTTGACCAGCATGTTGAGCACGTCGGTGATCGACTTGGCGCCGGCGGTCAGCCGCGCGAGGAATTCAGAGGAGTGCCGCTCGGAGAAGAAGCCGACGCTTTCGCGCATCAATTTTGCGAACAGCTGGCGCTGGTTGGTGGCGAGGATCGCGTTGCTGATCTTGGTCAGGATCACCATGTGGCCGTAGGTTGCCACACCCTTGACGAACAGCAGAGCGACCGTGATGGCCGAGAACATCGCGATGCCCGGGATGTTCTTGTCGACATAGGCCTGGTTGATGACCTGGCCGAGGACGTAGGTCGCAGCAGCGGTCGAACCGGCCGCGAGCGCCATCAGCGCGAAGGCGACGAGGTAGCGTCGCCAGTAGACGATTCCCTGTTCCGTGATCAGGCGGCGAATCAGGACCGCTGCCGCGTAGGGATCGTCGGTGATTTTCTTTGGAAACTGGGCCATCCGGTGTCCATTGACGGCGCAGGACAAAGCCTGCCCGCGCGTCAGGGATCGATGGGCCTCTGTGCCCGCTCAAGCCAGGTTTTTCAAGCCCAATTAAGGGCTTGCGCTTGGGATGATTCTAGGCGGAGGCGGCGTGGCGAAGCTCGCCGTGGCGCTCGCGGAACAGCTTGTCCTCCCAGGCCAGCGCATGGGCCGCGATGGTCTCGAGGTCGTCGTATTGCGGCTGCCAGTCGAGCAGGCTGCGGATGCGGCTGGTGTCGGCGACCATGGTCATGATGTCGCCGGGCCGGCGCGGGGCGTATTGCACGGCGAAGCTGCGGCCCGAAACCCGGCGCACCGCGTCGATGGTCTCCAGCACCGAATAGCCGCGGCCATAGCCGCAATTCAGCGTGGTCGAGGCGCCGCCATTGCGCAGATAAGCGAGGGCCGAGCGATGCGCCTGCGACAGGTCCGTGACGTGGATGAAGTCGCGGATGCAGCTGCCGTCCGGGGTCGGATAGTCGGTGCCGAACACGTCGATCTTGGCGCGCTGGCCGGTGGCGGCTTCAACCGCGATCTTGAGCAGGTGCGTGGCGCCGACGGTGGCTAGCCCGATGCGCGCCTGCGGATCGGCGCCGGCGACGTTGAAATAACGCAAGGTCACGTATTGCATGCCGTAGGCGGCAGCGACGTCGTGCAGCATGATCTCGGTCATCAGCTTCGAGGAGCCGTAAGGCGACAGCGGCCGCGTCGGCGCGTGCTCGGGCACCGGCACCTGGTCCGGATTGCCGTAGACCGCGGCGGTCGAGGAAAAGATGAAGCGGCCAATGCCGCGCTTGACCGCGACGTTGAGCAGGTTACGCGCGGTGGTGAAGTTGTTGCGGTAATAGCCGAGCGGATCGCGCATCGAATCCGGCACGACGACCGAGCCTGCGAAATGGATGATGCTCTCGATGTCGTGCTGGGCGATCACGCCTTCGAGCAGGTTCTCGTCGCCGGCATCGCCGATGAACAGCGGCACGCCTTCGGGCAGGTAGGCCGAGAAGCCGGTGGAGAGATCGTCGATCACGACGACGTCCTCGCCGGCTTCCGCCAGCGCCAGGACCGTGTGACTTCCGATATAGCCGGCGCCGCCGGTGACTAGCACAGTCATGATCTCACCCGTCTTCGATCAACGCGCAAGGCTAGCGCTTGCGTGGTGAAGAGGGGGTATCGGCGGTGCTGAACTGGTCACTATGCTTAATGTTGCGTATAGGGACTTTGCGAAACGGAGTGTGACGTGGCGAATTCCCCCGGCGATCTCGAAGTGATCGTGCCAAATCTGCACAGGCGCTATTCCGGGGTCACCGCGACCAACCGGATGGTGGCGCCGCGGCTGGCGAAACTGTACCGCGCCGCCTGGTTCGGATCCGACGCGCCGGCGGGGATCGCGCGCCTGAGCATCGGAGATTTCCTCAAGCTCTGGCGCCGCAAGCGGCCTATGATCTGGCATGCGCGCCGCAACAACGAGATGATCGCGGGCGTTGGCTTGCGCGCGCTCGGCTGGCCGCTCAGGCTCGTGTTCACCTCGGCGGCGCAGCGGCACCACAGCTGGATCACGCGCTGGCTGATCCGGCGCATGGACGCGATCATCGCGACATCAGATCTCTCGGCCTCGTTCCTGAAGGTGAGGGCGACGGTGATCCCGCATGGTGTCGACACCGACGTCTATGCGCCGCCGCAGGACCGCGCCGCGGCCTTTGCCGAAAGCGGCCTGCCGGGCCGCTATGCCATCGGTTGCTTCGGCCGCGTGCGGGCGCAGAAGGGCACCGATCTGTTCGTCGATGCGATGTGCCGCTTGCTGCCGCACTATCCGGATTTCACTGCTGTCATCGTCGGACAGGTCACGGCCGAGCAGACGCCCTTTGCCAACGACCTGAAGAAGCGCATCGAGGCAGCCGGCCTGCAATCGCGCATCGTCATCACCGGCGAGCTGCCGATCGAAGCAGTGCAGCGCTGGTATCAGCGGTTGACCATCTACGCCTTCACCTCGCGCAACGAAGGCTTTGGGCTGACGCTGATCGAGGCGATGGCGGCGGGCAGCGCGCTGGTTGCCGCGCGTGCCGGCGCGGCCGAGCTCGTCGTCGAGGATGGTGTCACCGGCGTGCTGATCCCGACGGGCGATGCCGCCGCGCTGGCAGCAGCGCTCGAGCCATTGATGCGCGAGGTGGCTGCGGCAACCGCGATGGGCGAGCGCGGGCGGGCGCGGGTGCTAGAGAACTTCAGCCTCGATGCCGAAGCGGCGCGGATCGGCGCAGTCTATCGGCCGCTGCTCTGAGGCCGTTTTCGCCTGTCGCAAACAAAACCGCGAAAACAACCCCATGCACAGTAGCCGGGGTCAGCAAAATCAAGGAGTTGGCGGAGGGTTCGAGAGATTGCGGATTTTTCGAACGAATTTTGACTCGTCGGGCAAAACAGTGGCAGGATGTCATCATCGGCGCGAGCCGCGATCGCCTTAGATCTAAGTCCGCGCCCCAGCCTCCCCCAGCACCCTCTCCGCGATCCCCACCACCTCGCTCGCCGCAATATTCCGCATGCAGCGGTGATCGTTGATCTTGCAGACCGTGCTCTGGCAGGGCTGGCACGACAGCTTTTCCTTGTCCTGCACCAGTGTCGCGGCGAGGCCGTTCAGCGGGGCCCAGAGGTAGGGGCTGGTGGGACCGAAGATGCCCATGGTCGGCGTGCCCAGGGCGGCTGCGATGTGCATCAGGCCGGAATCGTTCGAGATCGCAACGCCGGCCGCGGCCATGGCGAGGACGCCGTTGCGCAAGTCCGTGCCGGTGAGATCGCGGACGCCCGGGCCGCCGGCGGCGACGATCTCCTGGGCGAGGCCCTTTTCAGCGGGGCCGCCGACCACCCAGACCTCGAGGCCGCGCTCGACCAGCAGGCGGGCGGCTTCCGGATAATTGGTCCAGCGCTTGGAGACGCCGACCGAGCCCGGGGCGAGCGCCACCGCAGCGCCGGCACCGAGACCATTGGCCTCGCGCCAGCGGGCGATCTCCTCGGCCGGGACGCGCAGTTGCGGCACCGGCCATTCCGCCGGCAGGGGCGCGCCGTCGGGCTGGGCGAGGGCGGCGTTCTTGTCGATGAAGCGGGGCAGCTTTTTTTCACCCCAGCGCCAGCGGTTGAGCAGGCCGAACCGGAACTCGCCGACGAAGCCGATCCGTTCAGGAATACCGGCCAGTGCCGGCGCGATGGCCGCCTTCCAGGTCCGGGGCAGCACCAGGGCGGTGCCGTAGTTCTGTTTCCGCAGCAGCCCTGCCAGGCCGAACTGGCGGGCGATGGCCAACCGGCTGCGCGGCATGTCCCAGACGATGCCGGCGCGCACCCCGGGCATGTAGTCCACCAGCGGGGCGCACAGGGAGGTGGTGAGGAGGTCGACCGGCCGGTTCGGCCAGCGCTCCTTCAGGACCCGCACGACGGTGTGATTCCGCACGAAATCGCCGATCCACATGTAGGGGACGATCAGGATCGGGCGTGTGTCGCTCCGGTCTGCATCACTACCAAGTTGCGAATCAATATTCATTCGTTATGAGGGCCGAACACGTGCCGATATGGCGGCTCGGTTAGCCGCTCCGGGCCGGCAGGTAAAGGCGGCAGAAGAGCAATCCCAAAACAGCTTACACTTTGGCGGATCATGCGCTAGGGCAGGATCGGGCATCTAAAATTCGGGCAGGTAGGTGGAATGTTGCTGGTGACCGGCGGGGCCGGTTTTATCGGATCGAATGTCGTGGCCGCGCTGAACGAGGCCGGTCGCAGCGACGTCGTGATCTGCGATCTCCTCGGAACAGAAGGCAAATGGCGCAACCTCGCCAAGCGGCAGCTTGTGGATATCGTTCCCCCGACCGAGCTGATGGACTGGCTGAAGGGCCGCAAGCTGGAGGCTATGATCCATCTTGGGGCGATTTCCGCGACCACGGCGACCGACGGTGATCTCGTTGTCGAGACCAATTTCCGCCTGTCGATGCGCCTTCTGGACTGGTGCACGATGAATGCGGTGCCGTTCATCTACGCGTCCTCGGCGGCGACCTATGGCGACGGCACGGAAGGCTTCGACGACGCTTCTTCGCTGCCGGCGCTGAAGAAGTTGCGGCCGATGAATCTCTACGGCTGGAGCAAGCACCTGTTTGATCTCGCTGTCGCCGAACGTGTGGCGCGCGGCGATCGGCTCCCGCCACAATGGGCCGGCCTGAAATTCTTCAACGTGTTCGGGCCGAACGAATATCACAAAGGCTCGATGATGAGCGTGCTGGCGCGGCGCTTCGACGACGTCAGGGCAGGCCGCGTCGTGCAGCTGTTCAAGTCGCATCGCGAGGGCATCGAGGACGGCGATCAGCGTCGCGATTTCATCTATGTCGACGATGTCGTGCGCGTGGTCCTTTGGCTGCTCGCGACGCCGTCGGTGTCCGGCCTGTTCAACGTCGGCACCGGCAAGGCGCGCAGCTTCAAGGACCTCATGCTGGCTGCCTATGCGGCGCTCGGCACCAGGCCCAACATCGAATACATCGACATGCCCGAGCAGATCCGGGACAGCTACCAGTATTTCACCCAGAGCGAGGTCGATCGTCTGCTCCGCGCCGGCTATAACGGTGGCTTCACGACGCTCGAGGACGCGGTGAAGGCCTATGTCGGGGATTATCTCGACCGGCCCGACCGCTTTCGCTGAGGCCCTTTCGACCATGCCGACGCCCATTCTCGATTTCGATGCCCTCGCGCAAGCCATCTCAGGCCGTACGGTGCTGTGCATCGGCGACATCATGCTGGACGAGTTCGTCTACGGCGAGGTGTCGCGGATCTCGCCGGAAGCGCCGGCGCCCGTCATCGCCGCCCAGCGCAGCGAGATCCACGTCGGCGGCGCCGGCAACGTCGCGCGCAACGTCGCTTCGCTCGGCGCGCGCTGCATCTTCGTAGGCCTCGTCGGCGAGGACGACGCCGGTACGCGGCTCGAGGCCGCGCTCAATGATCAAGCCGGCATCGAGAGCGTGCTGGTGCGCGACGCCTCGCGGCCGACCACGCGAAAGGTCCGCTTCGTCTCCGAACATTTTTCCACGCACATGCTGCGCGCGGATTGGGAGCAGGCGCTGGCTGCGTCCGACGAGGTCGAAACGAAGTTGATCGACGCGATCCTGCCGCAGATCGCGCGCGCCGATATCGTGCTGCTGTCCGACTATGCCAAGGGCGTGCTGACGGCGCGCGTGATCCGCCACACCATCGATGCCGCGCGCAAGCTCGGCAAGCCCGTCATCGTCGATCCCAAGAGCCTGAACTGGGCGATCTATCGCGGCGCCACGCTGCTCACCCCCAACCGCAAGGAATTCTCGGAAGCGACCCGCAGCCGCGCCGACACGGTGCAGAGCATCGTCGAGGCCAGCGAGGACGTGATGCGGCTCGCCGACTGCGAGGCGATCCTGGTCACCCAGGGCGAGCACGGCATGACCTTGGTGCCCCGGAATGGCGGGGCCGTCCACGTGCCGGCCGTCACGGTGAAGGTGCGCGACGTCTCCGGCGCCGGTGACACCGTCGCCGCTGCGGTTGCGGTGTCGCTCGCGGCCGGCGCGGACTGGGACACGGCACTGCGCATGGCCAACGCCGCCGCCGCCGTCGCGGTCGGCAAGCAGGGCACCGCCAGCGTCAGCGCGGCCGAGCTGCGACGCAAGATCCTGCCGCATGCAACGCTCGCCGCCGAGGAGAAGATCGTGCTCGATCCGGCCGCACTCGACGCGCAGGTTGCCGAATGGAACAGGCAGGGCCTGCGCGTCGGCTTCACCAACGGCTGTTTCGACATTCTCCATCCCGGCCACGTCAAGGTGCTGACCGCGGCGCGCGCCGCCTGCGATCGCCTGATCGTGGGGCTCAACAGCGACGCCTCGGTGCGGCGCCTGAAGGGTGCCGATCGTCCGGTCCAGGACGAGCGCGCGCGTGCCGAGGTGCTCGCCGCACTGGAGGCCGTCGATCTCGTCGTCATCTTCACGGAGGACACGCCGATCGACCTGATCACCAGGATCAAGCCCGGCGTGCTGGTGAAGGGCGGCGACTACACACGCGAACAGGTCGTCGGCCATGAGGTGGTCGAGGCCGCGGGCGGGGCAGTCGTGCTGGTCGACATCCTCCAAGGCTTCAGCACGACGGCGCTGGTTCATCGCGCCCGGGGAGGGGGCAAGTGACGGCGCTCGCACGCGAGACCCCCGGCCAGATGTTGCGGCGGCGCCTGCGCAGTCCGGCGGCCTGGCGTGAAACGGTCGATCTGTTTGCGATCCTGACCGCGGCCTCGCTGCCCTGGTCGACTTCGCTTGCGGGGATATTCAACGCGCTGATGCTGCTCTGCATGGTGCCGTTCCTCGATCTACGCGACTTCCTGCAGTCCCTGAAGCGTCCGATCTGCATTGCGCCGATCGCGCTCGTCTTTCTCGCGCTGCTGGGGACGCTATGGTCGGACGCGGCCTGGGGTGCGCGCCTCTACGCGGTCAATCCGACCGTCAAGCTGCTCGTGCTGCCGGTCCTGCTCTATCATTTCGAGCGCTCACCGCGCGGCCGCTGGGTCTTCGTCGCCTTCCTGGTGTCTTGCGCCTTGTTGTCGGTGATGTCCTGGCTGGTCGCCTTTTACCCGAACCTCGCGCTCAAGACCGACCCGCCCGAACGCGGCATCTTCGTCAAGAACTACATCGACCAGAGCCAGGAATTCGCGCTTTGCGCGGTTGCGCTGGCCTATCCGATCGTGATGCTGTTGCGCGAGAAGCGGTACTGGTTCGCCGCGCTGCTGACGGCGCTGGCGCTGAGCTTCTTCATCAACATGACCTTCGTGGTGGTGTCGCGCACCGCGCTCGTCACCATTCCGATCATGTTCGGCGTGTTTGCACTGCTTCACCTCAAATGGCGCAGCATCGCCATCATCTCAGGCGCGCTGCTCGTCGGCGCCGTTCTCGCCTGGCAGGCCTCGCCGCAATTGCGCCACACCGCCGAGAGGTTTACCACCGATTACGCCGGCTATGTGGAACGGGGCGAGGCAACCTCCATGGGCATGCGGCTCGAGTTCTGGCGGAAGTCGTTCGGCTTCTTCGCGGAGGCGCCGGTTCTGGGGCACGGCACCGGTTCGACCCGCGGGTTGTTCGAACGCGTCGCTACGCCCGCCGGTCAGCGGCGGGCGTCGGCCGAGGTGGTCGGCAACCCGCACAACCAGACGCTGAACGTTGCGGTGCAATGGGGCGCGATCGGCGTCGCCATTCTCTACGCGATCTGGATATTGCATCTCCGGTTGTTTCGCGGCGACGGGCTTGCCAACTGGATCGGGCTGCTGGTGGTGGTGCAGAACGTCTTCACCTCGCTGTTCAACTCGCATTTGTTCGACTTCCACGAGGGCTGGATGTACGTCATTGGCGTCGGCGTCGCCGGCGGAATGGTGATCCGGGAACAACAGCTCGGGGCTAAGATGAGGGAAGCCGGTTCCTGAGGGGCCACGCGGCTGGCAAGACTTGTCGAGATGGGCTATCAGCGCGGTCAAGTTGCATTTAACTGGGTTTTCATCGGTCGGCGGATGACGCGACTTTCGCATCTCACCTCGCGCAATTTCCTGATCGCGCTCCACGACCTGCTGGCGACCACGGCGGCGCTTTTTGCCGCCTTCTATCTGCGATTCGAGGGTGGCGACGATTTCTACGCTCGATTGCCGCTGCTGTTCCAGATCCTGCCCTACTTCCTCGCCTTCAGCGTGGTCGTGTTCTTCCTCTGCAATCTGACCACGACGAAATGGCGTTTCATCTCGCTGCCTGACGCGCTGAACATCATTCGCGCGGCGACCGTGCTCACGGTTGCGCTGCTCGTGCTCGACTACATCCTCGTTGCCCCCAACGTTCGCGGCGCCTTCTTTCTCGGCAAGGTGACGATTGTCCTCTACTGGTTTCTCGAGATCTTCTTCCTCAGCGCGCTGCGCATGGCGTACCGCTACTTCCGCTATACGCGGGTGCGGCGTCACGCGAGGGGCGGGGAGGCCGCGCCGACGCTGCTGATCGGCCGCGCCGCGGATGCCGAAGTGCTGCTGCGCGGCATCGAGAGCGGAGCGATCAAGCGCATCTGGCCGATCGGCGTCTTGTCACCATCGCCTGCCGATCGGGGCCAGCTCATTCGCAACGTGCCGGTGCTGGGCGGCATCGACGACGTCGAGGATGTGATCTCGGATTTCGCCAAGCGCGACAAGCCCATCGCGCGCCTCATCATGACACCATCGGCTTTCGAGCCGGAGTCGCATCCGGAATCGATCCTGATGCGGGCGCGCAAACTGGGTGTGATCGTGAGCCGGATGCCCTCGCTGGAGAGCGGCGATACGCCAAGGCTCACGGCGGTTGCGGTCGAGGACCTCCTGCTGCGTCCGAGCGAGAAGATCGACTATGCGCGCCTGGAGGCCTTGATCAGGAGCAAGGCCGTGATCGTCACCGGCGGCGGCGGCTCGATCGGATCCGAGATCTGCGAGCGTGTGGTCGCCTTCGGCGCGGCGCGTCTCTTGATCGTGGAAAATTCCGAGCCGGCTCTCTACGCGGTCACCGAGGCGCTGGCCGCGCGTGGTGCCACCGCACAGATCGAAGGCCGGATTGCCGACATTCGCGACCGCGAGCGCGTCATGCGCCTGATGGCCGAGTTCAAGCCCGACATCGTCTTCCATGCCGCGGCGCTCAAGCACGTGCCGATCCTCGAGCGCGATTGGAGTGAGGGCGTCAAAACCAACATCTTCGGTTCCATCAACGTCGCGGACGCCGCCGTTGCCGCCGGCGCCGAGGCGATGGTGATGATCTCTACCGACAAGGCAATCGAGCCGGTGTCGATGCTCGGCCTCACCAAGCGCTTTGCCGAAATGTACTGCCAGGCGCTCGATCGCGACCTCGCAGCCGGAGCGAACGGCAGCAAGCCGCCGATGCGGCTGATCTCGGTCCGGTTTGGCAACGTGCTGGCCTCGAACGGGTCGGTGGTGCCGAAGTTCAAGGCCCAGATCGAGGCCGGCGGGCCGGTGACGGTAACTCACCCCGACATGGTCCGTTACTTCATGACCATCCGCGAGGCCTGCGATCTCGTCATCACCGCGGCGACGCATGCGCTTGGGACGCAGCGTCCCGACGTCTCGGTCTACGTGCTCAACATGGGCCAGCCGGTGAAGATCGTCGATCTCGCCGAGCGCATGATCCGCCTGTCCGGGCTGCAGCCGGGCTACGACATCGAGATCGTGTTCACCGGCATGCGGCCGGGCGAGCGCCTGCACGAGATCCTGTTTGCCTCGGAGGAGCCGACCCGCGAGATCGGCGTGCCCGGCATCATGGCCGCGCAGCCGAACGAGCCGCCGATGCAGACGCTGCGCAAATGGAATGCGGCGCTTGAGCAGGCGATCGCGCGCGACGATCGCGCCACCATCAGGACCATCCTGAAGGATGCCGTGCCGGAATTTGGATCCACGGCGGCCTGACCATTGTTGCGCAATCCAGCGCTCGGGGAGCGACGATGAGCGAACGTAAGCCAGTCGTGCTGGTGACGGGAGCGAGCGGCTTCATCGGCCGTCATCTCGGGCAGGCGCTGGCGTGCGAGGGATGGTCGGTCCGCCCCGTGGTCCGCAAGCGTCAGGGCATCGACGGCGAGGTCGTGATCGAATCGATCGGCCCCGACACCGATTGGCGGGCCGCGCTCGAGGGGGTGGAGGCGGTCGTCCACCTTGCCGCGCGCGTGCATCACAGGCGCGAGGAGCATGCAGCCCAGCTCTACCAGGACGTCAACGCCGCCGGCACGGTGCACCTGGCGCGCGCCGCGGCGAAGGCGGGCGTGCGCCATTTCATCTTCATCAGCACCGTGCTGGTGCATGGCCGCAGCAACGAGGGCAGGGCCCCGTTCAGC
The DNA here is from genome assembly GCF_044908355.1 of Bradyrhizobium sp. USDA 336. Taxonomy (NCBI): domain Bacteria; kingdom Pseudomonadati; phylum Pseudomonadota; class Alphaproteobacteria; order Hyphomicrobiales; family Nitrobacteraceae; genus Bradyrhizobium; species Bradyrhizobium sp. USDA 336. The sequence goes on from NZ_JBIYDC010000002.1 coordinate 383,772, forward strand.
GAGACCGACGTCCCGACGCCGCGCGGCCTCTACGGTACGTCCAAGGCCGCGGCCGAGGCGGGCCTGAGGACGCTCGCGCGCGAGAGCGACATGAAGATCTCCGTGATCAGGCCGCCCATGGTCTATGGCGCGAGAGCCAAGGGAAGTTTCGCCCTGTTGATGCGCGCGATGCACCTTGGGGTGCCGTTGCCGTTCGCCGCGATCCGCAATCGCCGCGCCTTCCTTGCCGTGCAGAACCTGTCGTCCTTCATCCTGCACCGGCTCGCTCATCCAGATGTGGCCGGCCAATTCGAGATATTCCTGCTCGCCGACAGCGAGCAGTTCTCGACGCCCGAATTCATCGCGCGTCTGGCGAAGGCGTCCGGCAAGCGGCCGCGACTGTTCGGCGTGCCGCCGGGCCTGCTCAGCGCGCTTTTCCGAATGATCGGCCGGCAGGACATGCATGATAGCCTGATCGGCTCGCTCGAACTCGACGTCTCCAAGGCGCTCGCGACGGGCTGGCGGCCGGAGGTTTCGCTCGACGAGGGGCTGCGGCTCGCCGTGTCGGCTCAGGACGCCTGAGGGCGGGAGAAGCGGCGCAGCAGGAGGGCGACCGCGATCGCGCCGGCGATCAGCGCGGGCAGCGTGACGGCCACCGTCGCGGCGCGAACGGCGAGGATCGCCAGCCCTGCGAGCACGAGGTTAAGCAGGAAGACTTCGCCGCTCACCCGGGACACCGAGAAACCGTTGTCGGTCGCGCGCTGATAGAAATGCGAACGGTGCGCCGACCAGAACGGCTCGCGGCGCGCGATGCGCCGAAACAGTGTGATGGTGGCATCGGCGAGGTAGTAGGCCGGCAGCAGCAGCGCCGCAGCCGCTTGTCCATGCCAGGCGAGCTCGAGCAGGCACCAGCCGAGCAGGAGGCCGATCGGCAGGCTGCCGACATCGCCCAGGAAGACTTTTGCGACAGGACGGTTGAACGGCGCGAAGCCGAGCATGGCGCCGCACAGCGCGGTGGCGATCAGCACGGCCGGCCATGGGAGATCCCCGAGCATTCCCAGCAGCAGCAGCGCAGCGGTGACCGGAACGACTTCCGCCACCGTCATCAGGTCGAGCCCGTCCATGAAGTTGACGAGGTTCACGAACCAGACGCCGGCAAGGACGATGAGGCCGCGCTCCAGCGCGAGCGGCAGCGCCGGCACGATGCGCGCGGTGTCGGGGGCGGTGAACACCACGGCGCCGACGCAGGCGGCCTGCAGCACCAGGCGCACCAGCACGGGCAGCGACACGATGTCGTCGACGAAGCCGACCAGCGCGATCACGATTGTCGCAGCGACCAGCGCCGGCGGGATCGCGACATTGGCGGAGATCCCCCACAGCGAGGCAACGATCAGCGTCGCGGCGATCACCGCGATGCCGGCGCCCTGCGGGGTCGGGACGCGATGGGAGGACCGCGCGTTCGGCCGCGCCAGCGCGTAGCGCTGCAGCAGGGGGCGGCTGGTCCAGGTCACGAGCGCCGAGATCAGCGCGGCGGCCGCAACGGCAAGCAGCAGGACCGCGCCGGCGAGCGCATCGGCAGCCGAATTCACTCCGGCACTCCGATCGCGGCCGACCCTTGCGCGGCTTTCTCGGCGCTGAGGATCCAGACCAGGCCGCCGACCGCCCCGACCAGGAAGAACACGGCGCCGAACAGCAGCGAGACGTTGACGCCCTCGTTGGCGGAAAGTCCCGCGAAGCCGAACGCAAGGCTCATCGTGGCCTCACGCACGCCCCAGCCGGCGATCGAGATCGGCATCATCGTGATCAGCATCACCGGCGGCACGAGCAGAAAGACATCGCTGAAGCGAACCGGCGCCCCAATCGACTGCACGACGCACCAGGCGATGACGACGGCGAGCACGTGAACGAGGATCGACAGGATCGCGACGATGGCGCCGCTTGTGCCGCCGAAGATCACGCGGTTGGCGATGACGGCGCAGGCGTGGATGTGATGCGTTGCCCACCAGGTCTTCAGCCAGCGCCATTTCAGCGCGCCGAAGATCAGGAAGCCGAGGCCGCCGGCGAGCGCCAGGAGGTCGATGAGCAGCAGCGCCGAGCGACCGTGCGGATCGGTGATGAGGGTGTAGCTCCAGGGCAGGCTGGCGACGATCAAGATCGCGAGCGCGATCAGGCCAATGGCGCGGTCGACAAAGATCGAGTAGGTCGCCGTGCGCCAGCCGGCGCCGGCGCGGGCGACCAGCCACAGGCGCACCGCATCGCCGCCGATCGCCGACGGCAGCGTCTGGTTGAAGAACGAGCCGATCACGTTGTATCGCATGGCGCGGCCGAGCTCGAGCGGCGCGCCGCAGGCGGCGCTGATCTCGCGCCAGCGCAGCACGCCGACGAAGATCTGCAGGAACGTGACCGCGATCGCCGCACCGAGCCAGAACAGGCTGGTCAGGGTGAATCGGGAAAACAGCTCGGACAGGTCGACCTTGCGCAGCGCCAGATAGAGCAGCGCCGCGGAAATCAGGATCTTGGCCGTCGACAACAGGATTCGGCGCATCTCGTCCGCATGAACAGGGTTTGCTAAGATTGGAGGCAACCCGACGCGAGGCGCCGAATTCGGCCGCTTTGGTATGGTTTTGGCGCCGATCTTGCAATAGCCGTCGTTAAGGACGCCATGAGGAGACCGCGTGAAGGAGCGGGGAGCCTATTGCGACCCCGTCGAGGTGGCGGCTAGACAGGATCGGGCGAGGGATCACCCAGGGAACAGGATGACGGATCAGGCGATTTTGGTCACGGGTGCGGCCGGCTTCATCGGCTTCCACGTCGCCCGGCAGCTCCTGGGCGAAGGTCGCGCCGTCGTCGGGCTCGACAATCTCAACAGCTATTACGATCCGGCGCTGAAGAAAGCGCGCCTTGCTCTGCTCCGGGATCAGCCGCGCTTTTCGTTCGTCGAGGCCGATCTCGCCGACCGCAAGACCATGGCGGCGCTGTTCGCGCAACATCGTTTTGCCAAAGTCGTGCATCTGGCCGCGCAGGCCGGCGTGCGCTACTCGATCGAGCAGCCGCAGACCTACGCCGATTCCAATCTCGTCGGCTTTCTCAACGTGCTGGAGGGCTGCCGCAACAATGGCTGCGGTCATCTGGTCTACGCCTCGTCATCCTCCGTTTACGGCGCCAACACAAAACTGCCATTTGCGGTTGCGGACCGCACCGACCATCCGGTCAGCTTCTACGCCGCGACCAAGAAGGCGAACGAGGTGATGGCGCAGTCCTACAGCCATCTCTATCGCCTACCGGTCACGGGGCTGCGGTTCTTCACCATCTACGGGCCATGGGGTCGCCCCGACATGGCCATGTTTCTGTTCGCGAGCGCCATCATGGCCGGCAAGCCGATCCGGCTCTTCAACCATGGCAAAATGCGCCGCGATTTCACCTATATCGACGATGTGACGCGCGTCGTGTCCAAGCTGATCGATCTCGTGCCTGCGGACGATCCGGCTGCCGCAAATGCGCCGTCAAAGCTCTACAATGTCGGCAATCATCATCCGGAGGAACTGATGCACGTCGTCGGTCTTCTGGAGCGGGAGCTGGGCCGGACGGCGATCAAAGAATTGCTGCCGATGCAGCCGGGAGATGTGCTGGAAACGTTCGCGGATGTCGAGGATCTCTCGCGCGACACCGGCTTTGCACCGTCAACGCCGATCGAGCATGGGGTTCATAACTTCGTCACCTGGTATCGGGACCATTTCAAGGTTTGAGATCACGATGGACAAACGCATAATCCCCCTGATCATGTGCGGCGGTGCCGGCACGCGGCTGTGGCCCGCTTCGCGCGAGGTTCGGCCCAAGCAGTTCTTGCCGCTGTTCGGCACGCGCTCGACGTTCCAGGACACGCTGCTGCGCGTGTCCGATCCCTCTCTGTTCGACCGGCCGATCGTCATCACCAACGCCTCCTACCGCTTCATGGTGCTGGAGCAGCTCGCCGAGATCGGCATCGAGGCCGACGTGATCCTCGAGCCGATGCGGCGCGATTCCGGCCCTGCCATCGCGGCCGGCGCGGTGTTCGCGCAGAACCGCGCCAGCGAGGCGATCGTGCTCGCGCTCGCCGCCGATCACGTCGTGCAGGATAATGCCGCCTTCGTCGCCGCCTGTCGCGAGGGCCTCACCGCCGCGAATGCCGGGCGCATCGTCACCTTCGGCGTCAAGCCGGAGCGGCCGGCGACCGAATATGGCTACATCAATCCGGGCGAGGTGATCGCGGGCGAGGTGCAGGCGGTTGCGCGCTTCGTCGAGAAGCCGGATGCGGTGAAGGCCTCCGACTACGTCAATTCGGGCTATCTCTGGAACAGCGGCAACTTCATGTTCCCGGCGAGCGTGCTGCTGGACGAATATCGCAAGGTCGATGCGGCAAGCGTCGAGGCCGTCACCAATGCAGTCAACAATGCCGGCCGCGATCTCGGCTTCGTCACGCTGGAGCCCGAGGCGTTCGGCGCGGCCAAGGCGATCTCGATCGACTATGCGGTGATGGAGAAGACCTCGCGCGCCGCCGTCGTGCCGGTGTCGTGCGGCTGGTCCGACGTCGGCTCCTGGCATGCGGTGTGGGAGCTGTCGGAGAAGGACGCGCAGGGCAATGCCGCGCACGGCACCGCCGTGTTCGAGGATTCCCGCAACTGCAACGTCACCACGGACTCCGCGTTGGTCGCGCTCGAAGGCGTCGACGATCTCGTCGTGGTCGCGACCGCGGACGCGGTGCTGGTCTCGCGGCAGAAGGATGCCAACGGGCTGAAGCGCCTGGTGACGAAATTGAAATCGGTCGCGCCGAAGGTCACCGAGGAGCATCTCAAGGTGCACCGGCCCTGGGGCAGCTATCAATCGGTCGACAATGGCGAGCGCCACCAGGTCAAGCGCATCGTGGTGAAGCCGGGCGGGCGGCTGTCGCTGCAGAAGCACCATCATCGTGCCGAGCACTGGATCGTGGTCCGCGGCACGGCGCAGGTGACCGTCAACGAGACGGTGAAGACGGTGCATGAGAACGAGTCGATCTACATCCCGATGGGCGCCGTCCACCGGATGGAGAATCCCGGCAAGATCCAGCTGGAGCTGATCGAGGTCCAGACTGGAAGCTATCTGGGGGAAGACGACATCATCCGGATTGAAGACGACTATCAAAGGTCGTAACCAGCAAACTCCGAATCACGCGACCCGGGCCAAGAAGCGGTATCATTTTCGGCCTAAGGCCCGGGGAACGTGTAACTTTTTGAATCAAATCGTGTCCGGCCCGTCAGGGCGGCATTCGCCACAAATGTGGCGTCCGTGCTAGAAGCGGCCCGGGGATTTGCGTTGAATCGGGGTTTGCTCAGATGACTTCCAAAGGGTCTGCACCGGCAAAGGCCGGCTTGCGCGTCGGTGTCATTGGCGCCGGCGTGATGGGCAGCAACCATGCGCGCGTGCTGAGCGGCCTGCCCGGCGTCAGCCTCGTCGGCGTCGTCGATCCCTCGCCGGCGCATCGCGCGCGGGCAACCGAACTCGCCAATTGCGAAAGCTTCGAGACGCTCGACCAACTGCTCAGCGCCGGTGTCGATGCCGTCACCATCGCAGCGCCGACCCATCTGCATCACGAGATCGCGCTCGCCTGCATCGCCAAGAACATCCACGTGCTGGTCGAGAAGCCGATCGCATCCACGGTGGCAGAGGGCCGCGAGATCGTCGCCGCCGCGCATAAGGCCGGCGTCACGCTGATGATCGGCCATGTCGAGCGCTTCAATCCGGCGGTCGCCGCGGTCAAGCAGGCGATCGCGGGCGAGGACATTCTCTCCATCGCGATCACCCGCGTCGGCCCGTTCCCGCCGCGCATGTCCAATGTCGGCGTCGTCATCGACCTTGCCGTGCACGACATCGATTTGATCCGCTGGTTCACCGAATCCGACATCGTCGAGGTGCAGCCGCAATTGTCGAGCGCGGTCGCCGAGCGCGAGGACATCGCGCTCTTGCAGTTCCGCACCGAGAGCGGCGTGCTCGCCCACATCAACACCAACTGGCTGACGCCGTTCAAGGCGCGCAGCGTCACGGTCGCAACGCGCGGCAAATACGTGATGGGCGATCTCTTGACGCGCCAGGTCACCGAATGCTTCGGCTTCAAGCCGGACGGCAGCTACTCGATGCGGCATCTGCCGGTCGGCCATGACGAGCCGCTCCGCGCCGAGCTGATCGCATTCCTCAAGGCGGTGCGCAACGGCGAGACGCCGGCGGTGACGGGCGACGAGGGCGTCGCCAGCCTCGAGATCGCCACGCAATGCCTGGAGACGCCCTCGCGTCCTGCGGCGACGTCACCCGCGCGCAAGGCGCCGCGCCGCGTCGCCGGCTGATCCCGTCCATGTCGACCGCTCAAACGTCACAAGGCGCCAAGAATCAGGTCATGAACCAGCACTTACGTTCCGAACCCATTCCCTTCATCGACGTCGCGTCGCAGCGCCGCCGGCTCGGCGCCTCGCTCGATGCGGCCGTGAAGCGCGTGATGGACCATTGCCAATTCGTCAACGGCCCCGAAGTCTTCGAGCTCGAGAAGCAGCTTGCGGCCTACTCAGGCGCCAAGCACGTGATCGGCTGCGCCAGCGGCACCGACGCCATCCTGATGGTGATGATGGCCAGGAATGTCGGGCCCGGCGATGCCGTGCTGTGTCCGTCCTTCACCTTCATCGCGACGGCCTCGCCGGTGGCGCGGACCGGCGCGACGCCTGTCTATGTCGACGTCGACGAGACAACCTTCAACATGAGCCCGGAATCGCTCAAGCGCGGCATCGCCACCGCTCGCAAGGCCGGCCTCAAGCCCGTCGCGGTGATTCCGGTCGATTTGTTCGGCCAGCCCGCCGATCACGACGCCATCGCCGAGATCGCCAGGGCCGAAGGCCTGTTCGTGCTCGACGACGCCGCGCAAGGCTTTGGCGCGAGCTACAAGGGGCGCAAGCTCGGCACGCTTGGGCACGCGACCGCGACCAGCTTCTTCCCGGCAAAGCCGCTCGGCTGCTTCGGCGACGGCGGAGCGATCTTCACCGATGACGACGAGCTCGCCGCCACCTTGCGCAGCATCCGCGTGCACGGGCAGGGCGTCGACAAATACGACAACGTCCGCCTCGGCCTCACCGGCCGGCTCGACACCATGCAGGCCGCGGTCCTGATCGAGAAGCTGAAGATTTTTGACGATGAGATCGCCGCCCGCAACAAGGTCGCGGAGCGCTATGCGCGCGGCCTGTCCAATGTCGTCACCGTGCCGCGCCTCGCGCCCGGCAATACCTCGGTCTGGGCGCAGTACACGATCCGCCTGCCTGAAGGTACCGACCGCGACGGTTTCGCTGCCGCGCTAAAAGCCCAGGGCGTGCCGACCGCGATCTATTACGGCAAGTCGATGCACCAGCAGACCGCCTACAAACAGTACCCGGTCGCCGAGGGCGGATTGCCGGGTTGCGAGAGCCTGTCGCAGGACGTCATCAGCCTGCCGATGCATGCCTATTTGACCGAGGCCGACCAGGAGCGAATCATCGCCGCTGTCCGCGGCGCACTGGCGGGGTGAGTTCTTCACCTCTCCCGCTTGCGGGAGAGGTCGGATCGCATCGCAGATGCGATCCGGGTGAGGGGGTTACGGCCCCACGGAATGCTGCGGCCCCTCACCCGGATTGCTGCGCAATCCGGCCTCTCCCCGCCGGGGAGAGGTGGACACACCGAGCGAGCCTCTTTTTTGATCCCACCATCGTTCAAAGCCTTATCGGCTGCCCGATAAGCCTCTAGAAGAGTCCGCATGCTCGGACGCATCTTCACGGTCGGTGGCTACACGCTGCTCTCGCGGCTGACGGGGTTTGCCCGCGACATCATGCTCGCGGCGATCCTGGGCGCCGGTCCGGTGGCCGATGCCTTTTTCGTGGCGCTGCGGCTGCCCAACCATTTCCGCGCGATCTTCGCCGAGGGCGCCTTCAACGCCGCCTGGGTGCCGGCCTATGCCCATGTCCATGGCGAGAAGGGGGAGGCGGCGGCAAAGCTATTCGCCGATCGCATCTTCACGCTGCTTTTGGCCTCGCAGGTGATGCTGCTGATCGCGGCCTGGCTGTTCATGCCGCAGGCCATGAGCATCTTGGCGCCAGGCTTCGGTGAGGATGCCGAGCAGCGCAAGCTCGCGATCGAGCTGACCCGGATCACCTTTCCCTATCTGCTCTTGATCACGCTGGTGACGCTCTACGGCGGCATGCTCAACGTGATGCAGCGCTTTGCCAGCGCCGCGGCCGCCTCGATCTTCCTCAACGTCGCCATGATGATGACGCTGGCGGTTGCCGTCTGGTTTCCGACCGCGGGCCATGCCGCGGCCTGGGGCGTGCTGATCTCCGGCTTCCTGCAATATTTCCTGCTCGCAGGCGATCTCGCCCGCCATGGCGGCCTGCCGCGCTTTGCGCCCTTGAAGCTTGATGAGGACGTCCGTGGTTTCTTCAAGGCACTGGGGCCGGCGACATTGGGCTCGATGGGAACGCAGGTCGCGCTGTTCGCCGACACCATCATCGCGACCTTCCTGCCCGCCGGCGCGCTGTCGGCGCTCTATTACGCCGACCGGCTCAACCAGCTCCCGATCGGCGTCATCGGCATCGCCATCGGCACCGTGCTGCTGCCGGAGATGTCGCGGCGGATCACTGCAAACGACCACGATGGCGCGCTGAGGGCGCAGCGCCGCGCCTTCGATTTCACGCTGCTGTTCTCGATCCCGTTCGTCGCGGCCTTCCTCACCGTGCCCGATGCGATCATGCGCGCGCTGTTCGCGCGCGGTGCGTTCTCCAAGGCCGATGCAGCGGCCGCCGGTGCGACTCTCGCGGCCTATGCCATTGGCCTCATCCCGTTCGTGCTGATCCGCAGCGCGGTTGCGACCTTCTATGCCCGCAAGGACACCGCAACGCCAGTGCGGGCGTCGCTGACTGGTATCGCGGTCAATGTCGCGCTGAAGGTCGCCTTAATGGGATCGCTGGCCCAGATCGGCCTCGCTCTGGCCACCGCCGTCGGCGTCTGGACCAATCTGCTCCTCGTGCTGTACTTCGCCGTGCGGCGCGGCTTTCTCGTGCTCGATCGCGGCTGGCTGTTGTCGCTCGCCAAATTTCTGCTGGCCGGATTGATCCTCGCCGCCGCGTTCTGGCTGATTGCGCACTTCAGCAGCCCTTGGCTGGGCGCGATGCACTTCCGGGATGAATTGATGCTGATCCTGCTCGCCGTCGGCGGCACGATCGTCTACGCGCTCGCGATCCTCGTGTTGTTCGGACGCAAGTGGCTGGTCTCGCTGGTGCGCGGCTAGTAAGCACGGCGTTCGCCTCCAGGCTGCAACCGGTACTCCCACATCTCTTGATTTTGCGCGGTTGCCGTGATATCAGCGCGTCATGATCAAATCGTCGCGCAAAGTCTCCCGCAATCACATCACCCGCTTCGGCTGGGCGGTGGGAGGAGTCGTGCGCTAGGATTTCGACGACATCTTTTCCACCAGGCCCCGCCGGCATCGGACGGGGCCTTTTGTTTGGCCACGCTCCCTGCCGGCTCAACAGCAGGAGCGTCCGATGCCACCACAACTGACGAACATTTCATCCGAGGCCGAGCACGATGCGGCGGTGCTTCGCCTCGACCAATCCATTGCGCTCGCGAAGCAGGCCATGGACGAGGTTCTGGCGGCAGCGGCTCGTCTCAACGTGTCCGTTGCAACGCCGGGCCAAGCCTTGTCGGGGAGAGAAGCTGCCGCAGCCGCGCCGGCGCAAAGCCTCCTGGGCCTGCTCAAGCGATATTGGTCTGCTCTTGGGAAGTGGCGCCTGCACCCGCGGGGCAGTTTGCTGGATCTGAGCGACAGGGAGCTGATGGACATCGGCCTGACGCGCGCGGAGATCAACTATCTCGCACCTGGGCGGGAGATCGATGCGCTCAGAGATAGTGCGAGGTATCTGTTGAGCCGCGGAATGTGAGTGATCGACGATCCTCACGCCGGCATATGACCCGCCGCGCGCGGGTTGAACTCGGCAAGGTCTGGCTCAATCCAGCCGTGCCGCGCCTCCCGCGAGAACAGCGCGTCGCGGCTCCAGAAACGTAAGAGTACGTCCTTTTCGATTGCCGGGGACGCCAGCACCGCGTTGCAGGCGGCGACAATGTCGTGGCGGCCGACCTCCGCAAGAATTGCTTCGATGATCATCAAGAAGGCCAGCGTAATCGTGTGGTGGTAGCCACGCACATCGTCGTTCACGCCGCCAGCGGCAACATTGTAGGCGCGGATCATCTCGGGGAGCTCGACCCGCCAGTCCCGAGTCGGATCAGTGGCGAGCAAGTAGCTCGTCACGATCAGATGTTCACGATGGCTGAAACGTGCCCCCGGAAGTGTACGCGCGAGAAAGCCCTCGCTCAGTTCGGAGACTTCTGCAGCATCCGTGCAGCTACATCTGTTGCTCATGGCGGCGTCCTATGTTACCTTGGTACCAAGGTAACATTCTGGTGCGGGAAAGGCAAATTGGGAATCGGTCGAACGGCCGCCCAGGCTCTGCCTGTGTGGCAACAGCCGTTTCGCGGTCAGAGCGCCGACCCCCGCAGGCGTCCGGACGAATGCGGGATTCACCTGATCTCTGAGGGACGCGAGTTGCAGGGCTGGAGACCGATGCCCGAGCAAGTCCGGCAATGGCATGATGCGATTAAACCCCGCCTTCCGATCAAGGTCACACATCATGAGTTCAGAAAGCCACAAGCATTCAGTCCAACGCGTACAGACGGGAGTTCGGATCGAGAAGCGCATTCTCAAGGTCGCGAAGGGCCTCGCCGAATACCTGGATATGAGCCTCGGTGATTTGCTGGAGGGCGTTCTCCTGCATTCGTTCGAAGGCAAGACTCCGTTTGAGCCTGCGACGCTGCAACGCATTTCGACGCTGAAGGATTTGTACGGGCTGACGCTCACGGCCTCCGATGCTCATCAGCTGTTTGAAGCTCGGGGTGAGCAAGAGAACAGCTAAGTGTGAGCGCTTGGCTCTCGCCGTCAGCGTCACACATCACGCTGGGACCTGCCGAGCATCCCAGTGAGGCACGCGTGGCGCTTTTGAAGCTGCGACCCCTGCGCCCGGCTAAACCCGTTTGCGTTGCCAGTTTTTCCACGGCAATATGCCCACAAAACAACCATGAGAACGGGAAGATAACATGGCGGCTCCCATCAAGTTCGGCGTTGGCCAAAGCGTGCTGCGCAAGGAGGATGACGCGCTCATCCGCGGCAAGGGCCGCTATACCGACGATTACGCGCCGCAGGCCGCGCTCCGCTGCCTCGTGCTGCGCTCGCCGCATGCGCATGCCAAATACACCATCGATGCGAGCCGCGCGCGCGGCCTGCCGGGCATTGCGCTGATCCTGACGGCGGACGACGTCGGGGATCTCGGCAATCTGCCCTGCCTGTTCAACCTCGAGACCGATCCGTTCACCGGCCCGCCTTACCCGATCCTGGCCAAGGACGAGGTGCGCCATGTCGGCGACGCCATCGCCTTCGTGGTCGCCGAGACCATCGACCAGGCTCGCGACGCGATCGAGGCGATCGAGGTCAAATGGTCGCCGCTGCCCGCGGTGACCGGCGTCGTTAACGCCGTGAAGAAAGGCGCAGCCTTGGTCTGGCCCGACAAGCCGGGCAACGTGCTGTTCGACGTCTCGATCGGCGACAAAGCGGCGACGGAAGCTGCCTTCGCGAAAGCGCATGCGGTGGCCGAAATCTCCATCGTCAATCCGCGCGTGGTTGCGAGCTTCTTGGAGACCCGCGCGGCGGTCTGCGAATACGATTCCAAGCGCGACCATCTGACGCTGACGGTCGGCAGCCAGGGCAGCCACCGCCTGCGCGACATCCTCTGCCAGAACGTGCTCAACATTCCCACCGACAAGATGCGGGTGATCTGCCCCGACGTCGGCGGCGGGTTCGGCACAAAACTGTTTCCGTATCGGGAATATGCCCTGATGGCGGTCGCTGCGCGCAAACTGAAGAAGGCGGTGAAGTGGGCGGCCGACCGCTCCGAGCATTTCATGGGCGATGCGCAGGGCCGCGACAACGTCACCACCGCCAAGATGGCGCTGGCTGAAGACGGCAAGTTCCTCGCGATGGATTGCGACCTCATGGGCGACATGGGCGCGTATCTGTCGACCTTCGGGCCCTACATCCCGCATGGCGGCGCCGGCATGCTGCCGGGCCTCTACGACATCCAGGCCTTCCATTGCCGGGTGCGCACGATCTTCACCCACAGCGTGCCGGTCGATGCTTATCGCGGCGCGGGCCGGCCCGAAGCCGCCTATGTCATCGAGCGCCTCGTCGATGCCTGCGCGCGGAAGCTCGACATGACGCCGGATGCCATCCGCCGCAAGAATTTCATCCCGCCGAAGGCGCTGCCCTACAAGACCGCAACCGGCAAGGTCTACGATTCCGGCGACTTCGCCGCGCATCTGAAGCGCGCGATGGAGATCGCGGAATGGAAAGAATTTCCCAAGCGCGCCAAGGTGGCCAAGAAGGGCGGCCTCATCCGCGGCATCGGGCTTGCGAGCTACGTCGAGATTTGCGGCGTGATGGGTGAAGAGACGGCCAACGTACGTCTCGATGCCAATGGCGACGTCACGGTGCTGATCGGCACGCAATCGAGCGGGCAGGGCCATCAGACCGCCTATGCGCAGATCGTCGCCGAGCAGTTCGGCGTCGCGCCCGAGCGCGTGCATGTTCGCCAGGGCGACACCGACGAGATCGCAACCGGCCTCGGCACCGGCGGCTCGGCCTCGATCCCCTCCGGCGGCGTCAGTGTCGAACGCGCCACGCGCGAGCTCGGTTCGAGGCTGAAGGAGATCGCGGCGCAGGCGCTGGAAGCCAGCGCGGGCGACCTCGAAATCTCCGAAGGCGTGGTGCGGATCGCCGGCACCGACCGCTCGATCTCGTTTGCCGATCTCGCCAAGCGGCCCGGCGTCGATCCGTCGAAGCTGAACGGCAGCGCGACCTTTGCCAGCGCCGACGGCACTTATCCCAACGGCACCCATATAGCGGAGGTCGAGATCGATCCGGCGACCGGCATCATCAAAATCGTCAACTACGTGATCGTCGACGATTTCGGCAAGACGCTCAATCCGCTGCTTCTGGCGGGCCAGGTCCATGGCGGCGCCATGCAGGGCATCGGCCAAGCCTTGATGGAGCGGGTTGTCTATGGACCGACCGACGGCCAGCTCATCACCGCAACCTTCATGGACTATGCGCTGCCGCGCGCGGCGGATGGGCCGGCCTTCGTATTCGAGACCCACAACGTCCCTTGCAAAACCAATCCGATGGGCGTGAAGGGGGCCGGCGAGGCTGGCGCGATCGGCTCTTGTCCGGCCGTCGTCAACGCCATCGTCGATGCGCTCTGGCGCGAGTACAAGATCGACCACATCGACATGCCGGCAACGCCCGAGCGGGTGTGGGTTGCGATCAGCGAGCATCACCGCCGTCACAGCTTGTGAAGCCGCGCTTCCCGCGCGCACGGGAATAAACGCGCCGCGCGGGGTTCTACCCATGATGGGTCCCGGCTTCACCAGAAGCCGGTGACGTCTCATTCCCTGAACGTCTCGAGAGCCGGAGAAACGAACCAATGAAACGGACGATGATTGTCGCGGGCGCCCTCGTGCTGGGCGCGGGCGCCGTCATGGCGCAACAGGAGATTGCCGTCCAGCAGGACAATCTGATGAAATCGATCGCCAAGAACCAGTACGGCGTCCTCCAGAAGATGAGCAAGGGCGATATGCCCTTCGACAAGAAAGCGGCCGATCAGGCCATCGCCGCCATCGAGGCCGATGTCGCCAAGATCGCCAAGACCTTCGAGATCAATCCCAAGCAGGATGTCGTCAATGCGACGTATGGCTCCTCGCCGAAGGTCTGGCAGAACAAGGCCGATTTCGATGCCAAGATCCCGCCGGTGCAGAAGGCGATCGCCGACGCCAAAGGCAAGATCACCGATGTCGCGGGTCTGAAGGCGGCCTACACGACGATCAACGACCGCTGCAATGATTGTCACGAAACCTATCGCGTGAAATTGAAATAGCGGGGCGGAGCTACCAAGGACTTCAGAAAGGGCGGTTGCGAAAGCAACCGCCCTTTTTCATGACCGCGGGCCCGCAGGAACTTCTGTCCGCAAGGCCTGACGGATTGCCGCGAGAGCGGCTATCTTTGTGCCAGCGGCCGTGCGCTCACACGAGTCTCCTCCCGGCATCCTCACGTCGGGTTTCCCAACGCGCGGCGAGCACCTCGATCAACAGCGAGACAGGCCATGGCAAAACCGTTCCCGTCCAAGACCCATATCGGCAATCATATGCTGCATCCGGAAACCTTGATGCTGACCTATGGCTATGATCCGCAATTGTCGGAGGGCGCCATCAAGCCGCCGGTGTTCCTGACCTCCACCTTCGTGTTCAAGACCGCCGAGGACGGGCAGGACTTCTTCGACTACGTCGCCGGCCGGCGCGAGCCGCCGGAAGGCATGGGCGCGGGCCTGGTCTATTCGCGCTTCAATCATCCCAACAGCGAGATCGTCGAGGACAGGCTCGCGATCTACGAGCGCACGGAGAGTTGCGCGCTGTTCTCGTCCGGCATGGCGGCCATCGCAACCACGATCCTGGCCTTTGTTCGCCCCGGTGATGTCATCCTGCACTCGCAGCCGCTCTATGGCGGGACGGAGACGCTGCTGACGAACACGCTCGCGCGCCTGTCGATCGGCGCCGTCGGCTTTGCCGACGGCATCGACGAGACGGCAGTCCAGCAGGCTTCGGAGGAGGCCATGGGCAAGGGACGGGTGTCGATGATCCTGATCGAGACGCCCGCCAATCCGACCAACGGCCTCGTCGACATCGCAATGATCCGCCGCATCGCCGATTCCATCGGCAAGGCGCAGGGACACACGCCGGTCATCGCCTGCGACAACACGCTGCTCGGGCCGGTGTTTCAGCGGCCGATCGAGCACGGCGCGGATCTGTCGCTGTATTCGCTGACGAAATATGTCGGCGGTCATTCCGACCTGATCGCGGGCGCCGCGCTCGGATCGAAGGCGATCATGAAGGGCATCAAGGCGCTGCGCGGCGCCATCGGCACCCAGCTCGATCCGCATTCCTGCTGGATGATCAACCGTTCGCTCGAGACGCTCAGCCTGCGGATGGAGAAGGCCGATGCGAATGCGCGGCTCGTGGCGGACTTCCTGCGCGACCACCCGAAGGTCGCCAGGGTGCACTATCTCGGTCACCACGAGCAGGGTTCGCTGTCCGGCCGTGTGTTTGCGCGGCAATGCCTGGGTGCGGGCTCGACGTTCTCGTTCGACATCGTCGGCGGCAAGGAGGCGGCGGTGAAATTCCTCAACGCGCTGCAGATCCTCAAGCTGGCGGTGAGCCTTGGCGGCACGGAATCGCTCGCAAGCCTGCCGGCGACGATGACCCATTCCGGCGTTCCCGCCGACATCCGCCAAAAGATCGGCGTGCTCGATTCCACGATCCGGCTGTCGATCGGCATCGAGAATTCATCGGACCTGATCGCCGACCTCGCGCAGGCGCTGAACGCGGCTTGAGCACGGTCAGAGTCGTAGCGTCGTAGCCTGGATGGAGCGCAGCGAAATCGGGGGACCTGTCCGCAACGCGCAGGGCTCCCGGATTGCACCAACGGTCGGCACTTTGCGCCGACCGTTGGCTCCATCCGGGCTACGAAGTTGCTTGGAATCGAAAAGGCCGGACGCTCCCTCCTTGCGTCCGGCCTTTCCGCGACGAAGCCCGCGTTTTCGCTTTACTTCGTCACCTGACCGCGGATCTCGCCGCCCGGGTTCGCGGCCGTGTGGATGTTGATGTAGTACTTGCCGCCGAGCAGATCGGCGGCCTGCGCGTCGGTGAGCGTGGCTTCGCCCTTGACCGGGCTCGAGGCTGCATTCGGGATCGGGACCGCGACGCCGGCGTTCTTGCCGGCTTCGGCAGGCCCGTGGAAATGTGCGGCGGTGGCGGGGCCCGAGAGACCGGAATAAGTGACGGTCCAGGACAGCTTCTTGCTGGCAGCGTCGTAGTCCAGATCCGCCGTTCCGGTCGCGCTGCTGGTGTTGGCGGGGACTTCGGATTTGCCGTCCAGCGTCGCCTTCAGTTTCTCCGCGCCGGCCGGGGCGGCGAACGCAACGGCAGCTCCGAGTACCAGTGTGGCAAAAACGGCTTTGGTCATGGGTCTCTCCTGTTGACGCCTGATTGCTTTTCAAACAGTGCGTCATGCGGTTTATTCCGGCATTACAGCCGGACCGTCTAAAATATTCGTGTGTTGGATCGGGCGCGACATGACCCTTAAGTTCGCGCGTTCACGATGGAATGATCGAATGTTGCGACGAACGCTTTTTGCCGCCCTAATCGCCGCCGTCGCGGCGTTCGCCCTCTATTGGTGGTTGACCGCCCCGGCCGTGCTGGCCGTGCCGGCGCCGACACGCAACCTCGATTTCGCCAACGGGCAGGAGCTGTTCAACGCTGGCGGCTGTTCGTCCTGTCATGCCACCCCCAATCAGCCCGATCGCCTGCGGCTCGGCGGCGGGCTGGCGCTGGGCTCGCCGTTCGGGACATTCTACGTCCCCAATATTTCCCCCGATCCGGCCTACGGGATCGGCCGCTGGAGCGAGGCCGATTTCGTCAACGCCGTGATGCGCGGCATATCGCCCGCGGGCACGCACTATTTCCCCGCGTTTCCCTACACGTCCTATCGTCTGGCCAGCGTCGACGACGTCCGCGATCTCTTTGCCTATCTGAAGACGCTTCCGCCGGTGTCCGGCACAGTGGGCGACCACGCGCTGCCGTTTCCGTTCAACATCCGCCGCAATGTCGGCATCTGGAAGCTGCTGTTCATGGACACTGCGCCGTTCGTCGCGGACGCCGCGCGCTCGCCGCAATGGAATCGCGGAGCCTATCTGGTGAACGCTTTCGGCCATTGCGCCGAATGCCACAGCCCGCGCAATGCGCTCGGCGGCATCATCGCCGGCCAGCGCTTTGCCGGTGGGCCCAATCCGGAAGGGGAGGGCTGGGTGCCCAACATCACGCAACAGGGCATCGGCAGCTGGAGCGAGAAGGATATCGCGGATTTTCTCGAGACCGGCGACATGCCCGAGGGCGACAGCGCTTCGGGTGCGATGCGGCCGGTGATCAAGAACCTTGCGCAACTGACCGCGGAAGACCGCGCCGCGATGGCCGCCTATCTGAAGTCGCTGCCGCCGGTGCAGGGACCGACACCGCCCAAGCGCAAGGAGGGCGGCTAGCGCTGCCGGCACTTCGGCCGTTGTTTTGCGCGTGGTCTAAAGCGCGATGAGATTGGGATGAATCATCATCGCGCTTTAGGTTGTTGTTTACGCATGATCTTTCCGGAAAACCGCTTCGCACTTTTCCGGATCATGCTTTAGCCGGTGCCGAACGCCTTGAAGGTGATGATGGTGAGAGTGTCCTGGATGCCCGGCAGCACCTGCACCTTCTCATTCACGAAATGGCCGATGTCGGTGTCCTTGTCGACGTAGAACTTCACCAAGAGGTCGTATTGGCCGGCCGTGGAGTAGATCTCGGAGGCGATCTCGGCTTCGGCAAGCGCATTGGCCACCGTATAGGACTGGCCGAGCTTGCACTTGATCTGAACGAAAAAAGGAACCATCGCGGGCACTCCGAAAGCGTATTCTTCCGGCTAATAGGCCAAAACCGGCTGGATTTAGCAAGCGAACTTGCTGGATCATTCGAGGCGCTTCGGGCGCGATGCTAGGATGGGACCGCTGTGGCGGCCAATGCATCCCTCAGCCGCTGGGCGAGCTCGCCCTTGCGGTACGGCTTGGTCAGCACGACCGCTCGCGCCTGCGCGCGGCCCTGCTCGACCAGGGCCTCCAGCGCGTAGCCCGAGGTGAACAGGACCGGCAGGCCGGGACGCACACGCCGCGCCTGATCGGCGAGCTCCCAGCCGCTCATGCCGCCCGGCATCACGATATCGGTGAACAGCAAGTCGATGCCGGGATCGCCCTGCAACTGGTGCAAGGCATCCTTGCCGTTGACCGCAGCGACGACGCGATATCCGAGCGCTTCCACCCTGCGAATGACGGAGGAGCGGACGAACGGATCGTCCTCGACGATCAGGACCGTCTCGTAGCCTCGCGGCGCCGTGTCCTCGCCGTCGGGAAGATCGGCTTGCGACCTACCGGTGCTCGCGCGCGGCAGGTAGATCCTGGCCGTGGTCCCAAGGCCAGCCTCGCTGTAGATCGAGACATGGCCGCCTGATTGCTTGGCAAAGCCGTAGACCATGCTGAGGCCGAGGCCCGAGCCCTTGCCGACCTCCTTGGTGGTGAAGAACGGCTCGAACGCGCGTGCGGCGACCTCGGGCGTCATGCCTTCGCCGTCATCGGTGACCGCGATCAGGACGTAGCTGCCGGGTGCGACCTCCCGGTGAACGGCACCGTCATCATCCTCGATCGTGACCAGCTCCGTGGCCAGCGTGAGGTGGCCTCCCGATGGCATGGCATCCTGCGCGTTGAGCGCGAGATTGAGCACGGCGGATTCGAGCTGGGCGCGGTCGGCAAAGGCCAGGATCGTGCCGGGCCCGGAGGTCGTCCTGATCTCGATATCTTCGCGCAAGGTGCGCTTGAGCAGCTTGAACATGGAATCGAGCAGGCTCCGGCAATCGATCGTCTGAGGCCGCAGCAATTGGCGGCGGCTGAAGGCGAGCAGGCGCTGCGTCAGCTCGGCGCCCCGTTCGCCCGATTGGCAGATGTCGTCGGCAAAGCGCCCGAGGTCGGGCCTCGCCTTGAGCTGCTCGCTCAGGTGCTCGGCATTGCCGATGATCACGGTCAGCAGGTTGTTGAAGTCGTGCGCGATGCCGCCGGAGAGCTGACCGACCGTCTCCATCTTCTGCGCCTGCTGAAGCTGCTGCTCGGTCAGCTTGCGCGCGGTGAGGTCGTGGACGATGCCGACGAAGATCAATTCGCC
Source organism: Bradyrhizobium sp. USDA 336 (assembly GCF_044908355.1). Taxonomy (NCBI): domain Bacteria; kingdom Pseudomonadati; phylum Pseudomonadota; class Alphaproteobacteria; order Hyphomicrobiales; family Nitrobacteraceae; genus Bradyrhizobium; species Bradyrhizobium sp. USDA 336. The sequence continues at coordinate 402,720 of NZ_JBIYDC010000002.1, forward strand.
GTCCTGCCGCGCCTGGCCGACCGACAGGTCCATCGGAAACGTCGTGCCGTCCTTGCGCAGGCCGACGGCCTCGCCGCTGGTCGCGAAATGCCGCGCCTGGCGGTCGGGCGCCGCATCCGCTTCGGGCATCAGCATGCCGACGTTGCGGTTCATCACCTCGTCGGCACGGTAGCCGAACAAGCGCTCGCAGGCCGGATTGAACAGCAGGATCCGGTCCTGCGCATCGAGCAGGATGACTCCGTCGACCGCGGTCTCGACGATCGCTGTGAGGCGCGCCACGCTCTCGCGCATCGCGCGTTGGGCGTCGCGGACCTGCTGCAGCAGCAGCGCGGCGTCGCGGCTCTTGATTTCCTCCTCCTCGAGCGCGGCCTGGACCTGTCGCAGCTCGAACGGCGAGGGGATCGTCAGGATCTTCGGCAGCAGCGGCCAGAGCGCGGCGGCGGTGAAGACCGACGCGACCGCCGTGGCGGCCTTGACTATGCCCTCGATGCCATAGATCGGAACCCAGAGCGTGTAGATCGACAGCACGTGGGTCAGGCCGCACGCCATGATGAAGATCGCGAACGCCCAATAGACCCAGCCGAATTTGAGGTCGCGCCGCTTGGTGACGAGGATGGCGAGGACGAACGGGATCGAGAAATAGGCGGCGGCAATGCTGGCGTCGGAAACGACGTGAAGCCAGATCAGCTCAGGCTCCCACAACAGGCAGATGCCGTGCGGCGACAGCATGGACGAGTCGAGGAGACGTTCGAAGAAGGCCCACATCGTTCCACCCCAAGGAGTCTTGTTCAGGTGGCTTGCGCGGCCGGGCGGCCCGCAACATGGGGGCGCTGGACGGTTCCACCACCTGACGTCTCGCGTCACCGGCGAAGCACGCTAAGGTACGCGACTATAGCAAGGGTCCGGCGCCGTTGCATTTTCAAGTCCGCACCATTGCGGGCCTTGGTCCGCGCGGTGTCCGACTGATTCGCAAGGCACGCAATCGGTTCGCGAATCACGCCTGGCGGCGGCCCGGCGCGCTTGCTGACGTTCCACGGTCGCGCTACGAGAGGCCATGGCGGCCTCCTCAAGCACATGTCTCCTGCGATGACGACCCCGGTCGCACTCACCATCGCCGGTTCCGATTCGAGCGGCGGTGCCGGCATCCAGGCGGACCTGAAGACCTTTGCCGCGCTCGGCGTCTATGGTGCCTCCGTGATCACGGCGCTGACGGCGCAGAACACGCGCGGCGTGACCGGCATTCACGCGGTGCCGGCCGGGTTCGTCACCGAGCAGATCGACGCGGTGTTCTCCGACCTCGACATCGGTGCGGTGAAGATCGGCATGGTGGCCCAGGCCGCCAGCATCGATGCCATCGCGGCCGCGCTGTTGCGCTGGGCGCCGCGGCATGTCGTGCTCGATCCCGTCATGGTGGCGACCTCCGGCGACCGCCTGCTCGCCGCGGAGGCCGTCGACGCCCTGCGCACCAGGCTGATGCCGCTGGCTGCCGTGATCACGCCGAACCTGCCGGAGGCTGCGGCCCTGCTCGATGCGCCGGTGGCGGCGAGCGAGGCCGAGATCGAAAGCCAGGGACGCCGCCTGCTGGCGCTGGGCTGCCGCGCCGTCCTGATCAAGGGCGGGCACGGGGAGGGCGCCGAGAGCACCGACTATCTCGTCACTGCCGAGACCGCGATCGCGCTTGCCGCGCCGCGTGTGGCCACCCGCAACACCCATGGCACCGGCTGCTCGCTGTCCTCCGCCATCGCAGCGGGGCTGGCCAGGGGCGAGGACCTCGAGGCCGCCGTGCGCAACGCCAAGACCTGGATCAGCGCCGCGATCGCGGCCGCCGACTGCTTCAGCGTCGGCCACGGCCACGGGCCGATCCATCATTTCCACAAGTTCTACTGAGGCGGGCTTGCTTCGCCTCTCCCGCAAGCCAAGCGGGGAGGGAGCGCACTTACCCTGCATGTCGCCTGATTGTCGCATGCGACTGATATTCGCGGGGAGGGCGAGGCAAGGCGTGATTCGTATTTGAAGGTGCCTCGAGGGTTCAATCGGTCATCCCCCTGTCACGGGACATTGTTACAGGCTGGCGCATGGGAAGTTACGATGTGAGTGACGAGAGCCCGGAGCGGCGCTTTCGCACGTTGTTCATCTCCGACGTCCATCTCGGAGCCCGCGGTTCACAAGCCGATCTTCTGCTCGACTTCCTGCGCTACCATGATGCCGATACGATCTATCTCGTCGGCGACATCGTCGACGGCTGGGCGCTGAAATCGAGCTGGCACTGGCCACAATCGCATAACGACCTGGTCCAGAAGCTTTTGCGCAAGGCGCGCAAGGGCGCCAAGGTCATCTACATTCCCGGCAATCACGACGAGTTCCTGCGCAACTATTACGGCACGCATTTCGGCGGCATCGACGTGGTCGAGAACACGGTTCATACCGGCGCCGACGGCAAGCGCTATCTCGTCATTCACGGCGACATCTTCGATCTCGTGGTGCAGAACGCGCGCTGGCTCGCCCATCTCGGCGACAAGGCCTACGATTTTGCGATCCAGATGAACCGCCTGGTCAACTTCTTCCGCCGGCTGTTCGGCGTGCCCTATTGGTCGCTCTCGCAATGGGCCAAGCAGAAGGTCAAGAACGCCGTCAACTATATCGGCGCGTTCGAGCAGGCGCTCGCCGCCGAGGCGCGGCGTCACCAGGCCGACGGCGTGATCTGCGGCCACATCCACTACGCCGTGATCCGCGACGAGGGCGGCATCCGCTACATGAATTGCGGCGACTGGGTGGAGAGTTGCACCGCCCTGGTGGAGCATGACGACGGCCATTTCGAGATCATCACCTGGGCGGATCAGTTGCGGAAGCCGGAGCAGGTGCCACAGGTCGCAGCCAGAGCTGCATAACAAGGACCACTTGATGCGCATCCTGGTCGCGACCGACGCCTGGCACCCGCAAGTCAACGGTGTGGTTCGGACGCTGACCAAGCTCGCTGATGCTGCAAAGGCGCTCGGCGTCGAGTTCACGTTCCTGACGCCGCAATCGTTCCGCACCTTTGCGATGCCGAGCTATCGCGACGTGCGCCTCGCCATGCCGCGCCCGGCCCGGATCGCAAGGCTGATCGAGGAGGCGCGCCCGGACAGCATCCACATCGCGACCGAAGGGCCGATCGGCCTGATGGTCCGCCGCTATTGCCGCCAGCGCAAGCTGCCGTTCACGACCAGCTTCCATACCCGCTTTCCCGAATATGTCCGCGCCCGCGTGCCAGTGCCGGGCTCGCTGATCTGGCGGGCGCTGCGGCGCTTCCACAGCGCCAGCCGCGCCGTGATGGCGGCGACGCCGGCGCTCGCGCGCGAACTGACCGAGCGCGGCTTCGACAATGTCGTGCTGTGGCCGCGCGGCGTGGACACCACGTTGTTCCACCCGCGCGTCATCGATCTCTGCCTGCCGGCACCCGTGTTCCTGTCGGTCGGCCGCGTCGCAGTCGAGAAGAATCTCGAGGCGTTCCTGGACCTCGACCTACCTGGCACCAAGGTGGTCGTCGGCGACGGCCCGGCGCGCGCCTCGCTGGAAGAGGCCTACCCCGATGCGATCTTCCTCGGCGAGAAGCACGGCGACGAACTGGCGGATATCTACGCGGCCGCCGACGTGTTCGTGTTCCCGAGCAAGACCGACACCTTCGGCCTGGTCCTGCTGGAGGCGCTTGCGAGCGGCCTGCCGGTCGCGGCCTTCCCAGTGAAGGGGCCCCGCGACGTGATTGGCGATGCGTCGGTCGGCGCGCTCGATCACGATCTGCGCGATGCCTGCTTCGCCGCGCTCGATATCTCCCGGCAGGACTGCGTCGCCTTTGCCGCCAATTACACCTGGGAGGCCTCGGCAACGGTCTTTATCGACAGCATTTTGGCGGTCGGGGCGGTGCTGCCCGGCCGGACCGCCGCGGAACAGCCGCGCCAAGTCGCCTAGAGCTATCTCGATCCGATGGATCGAAATAGCTCTAGATTCTTGTTTTGACGCGTTTTCTTCACGCGAACCGGGATCCACTTCGCTCGAAAACGCTATGGGGAAATCCTCTCGCTGAGGTGTCTTGCCCGGGCCTGATCGGCCGCGATAACATTCCGCCATGACCGAACAGGCCCTTCCGGTCGGCCCTGCCGACATCGATGCCGCAGCGCGCGTGATCGCGCCTTACGCCATCCGCACCCCGCTGTTGTCCTGCCCGGTGCTCAACGAGCGCGTCGGTGCGAAAGTGTTCCTGAAGCCGGAGATGCTTCAGCGCACCGGCTCGTTCAAGTTTCGCGGTGCCTTCAACAAGGTGTTCTCGATCCCGCAGGACAAGCGCGCCGGCGGCGTCGTCGCGTTCTCCTCCGGCAACCACGCCCAAGGCGTGGCGGCGGCGGCAAAGATCCTCGACATGCAGGCCACCATCGTGATGCCGGCGGACGCCCCGCTGTCCAAGCGCGAGCGCACCAAATCCTACGGCGCCGAGGTCGTGCTGTATGATCGCTATAACGAGGACCGCGAGGCGATCTCGCGCGGCATCGCCGAGAAGCGCGGCGCGACTCTGGTCAAACCCTATGACGATCCCTTCGTGATCGCAGGGCAGGGCACCGCCGGCCGCGAGATCGCCGAGGACATGGCAACGCTCGGGCTCAGTCCCGACATCGTAGTGGCGCCGGCCTCCGGCGGCGGTCTGATCGCGGGTGTCGCGACCGCTGTGAAGGCGCGCTATCCGCAAGCCGAGATCGTGGTCGCCGAGCCCGAGGCCTTCGACGATCACGGCATTTCACTCAGCTCAGGCCATCGCGAGCCGCATCCGCCGGCCGGCCGCACCATCTGCGATGCGCTGATGGCGCTGATGCCGGGCGAGATGACGTTTGCGATCAACAGCAAGCTCTTGGCGCGCGGCGTCACGGCGTCGGACAAGGAAGTCGGCGCGGCGGTCGCCTTTGCCTATCGCGAGCTGAAGCTGGTGGTGGAACCCGGCGGCGCGGTGGGGCTTGCTGCGCTACTCGCGGGCCGCCTTGATGTGGCCGGCAAGAACGTCGTCATCGTGCTGTCAGGCGGCAATGTCGATGCGGATCTGTTCGCGGAGCTGGTGGCCTGACTTTGGCTGAAACGGTGTGAGCCGCAGCCCACCGCGTGGGCAGGGCAATCGCATTTGAATTTTCGAGAGGCCGTCATGCCCGGGCTTGTCCCGGGCATCCACGTTCTTTGTGCTGCGTAGAAAGACGTGGATGGCCGGGACAAGCCCGGCCATGACGACGTAGAGAGAGTTGGTGCCCATGGCCCAAATCTCATTGCGATAGCCCTCCCCCGCAAGCGGGGGAGGGAGCGCACCTTCCTTCTTGCCCAATCAGTGCGTGAAGCCGCCGCGACGGTTGCCGCCATTGTTCATGCTTGGCGCCTGGTTCATTGACTGTCGGAAGTTGTTGTTGCTGCTGACCATGCGGTTCGGCACCGTGTTGAGCTGCGGACGGTTGGTCTGCACGTTGGTCTGCACCTGCACCTTGTTGACCGGGCTAATGTTGGGCCTCACGATGCCGGTGTTGCCGTTGTTGACGCGGATCGGCTGGTTCTGCGTCTGAACGTTGACCGGCCTCACGTCGATCTTGGTGCCGCCTTTGCCGACATTCACCGGCATGCTCACGATCTTGGGCGGAGAGCCGTTGCCGGCATTGTTGCCGCCGTTCTGCGGCTTGTTGGTCGCAGGCAGGGTCACGATCTTGCCGATGCCGACCTTGCCGTTGATCGTGTTGGTCGGCGCAGGCAGCGTGACGATCTTGCTCGGGGTCTGCGGCGGCGTGCCGTTCTGCGGGCTCGGCTGGTTGTTGCCGGCAGGCAGGGTGACGATCTGGCCGCCATTGCCGAGCTTGCCGACGACATTGCCGTCGAGCGGCTTCTGCACGACCGGCAGATTGCCGTTCACCTGCGCGCCATTGCCCTGCTGCATCAGCGGCATGTATTTGGGCTGGCCGAGATTGCCGATCTTGATCGTCGGAGCAATGTTCTGCGGCGCCAGGAACTTGGTCGCCTGCATCAGGGGGATCTGCTTCGGCTGCGTCTGCAGCTTCAGCGCGACCTGCGCATAGGGGCTGTTGCCGTAGCTGTCATAGAAGCTCTTGTAGGCAAGCGGGGAATTGGCGAGCACCGCCTTGTGCCAGGCCTGCGAGATCAGGATGTTGTTGAGCAGCCAGCGGATGTGGTCGCACAGCGGGTCGTGCGGGTACATGCGGATGAACTCCTGATAGTACTCCGGCCGGCCCTCGGACACGACGTAGTCATAGGCCTGGCGGGTGGAGCGGCTCGGCAAATTGGAAGCCATCTGCACGACCGGCGCTTTCACCGGCGCGCGGTTGGCGGCAACGGCGGTGTCACCGAAGAAGGTGAAGTCGCTCGTCAATGACGAGCTCTCCCACGGAATCTGTGCACCGCTGGTGGTCTGGTTGACCTGCAGACGCACGCGCTTGAACAGCTGCTCGATCGGCACGTTGGGCTCGCGCGCGACGTTCAGGAACGCCTGTGTGTACGGGCTGTGGCCATTGGTGCCGTCGAGCGCCTCGGCGCCTGGCGCGGTCGAGTAGCCGACGATCGAGCCGTTCGGCGCATCGACGATTGCCAAGCCGCGGCCGGCGTCGTTGATTTCAGGGAACGGGTTGTTGCGGCAGGCATCGAGGATGACGATGCGCATGCGGCTCGGGATCGTCTCCAGCGTCGACATCACGTCGACGAGGCGCAGCGAATTGTTGACCAGCTCGGTCGGGCTGGAAACCTTGGCGTCGACCGGAACGAGATAGTTCTCGCCGGCGAGCTGCACGCCGTGACCGGCGTAATAGACCATGGCCACCGTGTTCGGACCGCGCGAGGCGACCTTGGCGGAGAAGTCCTGGACGACGCGGAGCATGTCGTTCTGGGTCAAGTCGGTCGCGGCGACCACTTCGAACCCGGCGGAGTTCAGGAACTGCGCCATCGACTGGGCGTCATCGTCGGGGTTCGCAAGCTGCGGCGCGTTCTGGTAGTTGGCATTGCCGATCACCAGCGCCACCCGCTGCTCCGGGCCTTGCAGCCCGGTGGGGGCAGGCTGCACCGGGGCGACTTGCGCGGAAACGGGCCCGCAGGCGAAGCCGAACAGGCTTCCCAACAGGCTCGCCGTCATGAAAAAGGGCTTTAGGCGGAACATGGCGTGCTCCTTTGGCACTCATCTCGATGCGAGATTGGTTGCGGCCAAGCTTGGCTGCGTTCGAGCCTTGCGGTCCGTGATCCCAGTCACCATGCTCGCCTCCGTGATCTGAATCACGCTCGGAACCTGTTATGGTTAGCGATCGATTGGGAGGAACTCCGCCACATGCTGAAATCGATCGATCCGATCCTCACCCCCGATTTGCTCTGGCTGCTCGCCGCGATGGGCCATGGCGACGACCTCGTGTTCGTCGACGCCAATCACCCCGCCACCCGGATCGCGCAGAGCACCTCGTCGCAGCGCCTGATCCAATTGCCGGGCATGACGATGGAAACTGCCATCCGGGCCATCATGTCGGTCTATCCGCTCGACAATTTCGATCCCGATCCGGTGCGTGTGATGATGCCGGTCGACGATCCCGACCGCGTGCCCGAGGTGCAGCGCGCGGTGCTCGCGGAGATCGCACGTGCGGCTGGCCGGCCGGTCACGCCCGGCAAGCTCGCGCGTCCCGATTTCTATTGCGCGGCAGCGGCAGGCTTTGGCGTCGTGCAGGTCGGTGACAGCAGGGGCTATGGCTGCTTCCTGATCCGCAAGGGCGTGATCGGTTAGGAATATCATGAAGCATCCATCCTCACTGATCGTGTTCGGCGGCCTTCCAGGTACCGGTAAGACGACGATCGCTCGCGAACTCACCGCCAGGCTGGCGGCGACCTATCTTCGTATCGATGCGATCGAGCAGCCATTGCGGGACGCAGGCCTCATCGTCGGCGCGGCCGGCTATGCCGTTGCCAACACGCTCGCCGCCGAAAACCTCAAGCTCGGGCGCATCGTCATCGCGGACTGCGTCAATCCCGTGCTGGCAAGCCGCGCCGGATGGCGGCAGACCGCCTTGCGAACCGGCGCAGGCATCGTCGAGATTGAAGTGATTTGCAGCGAACCGTTACACCGGCAGCGCGTGGAAAACCGGCTGCCCGACATTGACGGTCACAAGGTTCCAACCTGGGATGACGTCGTGAGCCTGACTTTCGAACCGTGGGATCGGGAGCACTTGGTGCTCGATACGGCCGAGAGTTCGCTCGATCATGTCCTGGACCGCGTTGAAGCGCATGTGCGCGACAAGATGGGCTACAGCAGAATGGCTTTAGGTTGAATCGATTGCCACGGGCTCGGTGCAACCTCTCCCGCTTGCGGGAGAGGTCGCGCCGAAGGCGCGGGTGAGGGCTTTCTCCTCTAGGGGGCTATCCCATTGCGGAAACACCCTCTCCCCAGCCCTCTCCCGCAAGCGGGAGAGGGAGTGCACCTCGCACTCGAATTTGAGTGGCCTTCTCGCATCCGCCTGTCTATCGTGATTCATGTCTCGCCTTCTGTGTCTCTTCGTTGCTGTCGTCCTGTCGCTGCTGCCCGCCGTCGCACCCGCCGAGCCCGTGCAAAAGCGCCCCAAGCCGGTCTGGAAGGGCTACGGCTTCCTGCCGGGCTATCGGCAGCCGCTCAGCAACAGCATCCCGCTCTACAAGCAGAAAGACGCGATGCGCCGTCTGTCGCGCGCCGACCGGCGCCATTGGTACATCGACCCGGTTCCGCAATTTTATCGCTGGGACGGCGAGTGGCACTATTTCGGCCGCCCCGGATTCAACGGCGGCCGCTACAACGGCGGCAGCTTTGGTCCGTGCTGGACGCGCACGCCGATCGGTCCGATCTGGAATTGCGGGTGAGGCGCGCGGCGGTTAGGGAAAGCTACGGACGACCTCGATCAAGCCGACGATTGCCGCATTGAACGCATCGAGCTCCTCAGCCGGAATCCAGTACTCCAGATGTGAACGTCCGCCCGCTTCCTGCACATCGTATTTTTCGATGAAGCTGCGCTTGACTGTGAAACGGGTCACGAAGCCCGATCCGCTCGCCGGGACATTCCAGTCCCGCGCGATCTTGATGGCGTAGTCTTCGGTCAGCACCGGATAAAAGATCGGCTGGTCAGGCAGGCGCGGCGGAAACGCGCGCATGCCGGATTGCTGGATCAATTCCAGCTCTTTTGGACCGACGGGCCGCCAGAGGGTGAGAGTATCTTCGGTGGGGGACATGGGCGTGAGGTCCAAGATCGAGCGTCGTCGTTGCGAGCGCAGCGAAGCAATCCGGAATCCTTCCGCGGAGACAGCCTGGATTGCTTCGCTGCGCTCGCAATGACGGGGTTGGGGAGTGCGCGCTCTCTTACGAAAAGAACGCGATCTTCTCGGCCTGGGTCATGCGGCGGATCGGGGCGAGCGGGTCGTTGGCCGGTGCGCGGGGTTTTTGCAGGATGCCGCTGGCGAGGATGGTGGCGCCGAGCGAGGCGTCGGACATGGACGCGGGCAGGGGCGAGGGCATCGGCAGCGTCGCGGTCGGGGCTGCCGCCATTGATGCGGTGGCCGCCATGGCCGGCGCCTGCTGCTCCATCACTTCGGCGGCGGCTTCCGCAATGGCGTCGGTGAGGCGCGCGAGCGAGTCCAGCGCGATCGGCGCGTCTGCGGCGGGCTCTTCGGCGATGGCTGCGAGGACAGGCTCGGCTGCGACCGGCTCCGGCTGTTCGGTGGCAATGGGCGCCACGAGATCCGAGAGCGCCGGCTCCGGCGTCGCGGCTGCCATCTCCACCGGCTCGATGATCTCGTCGAAGTCGGGATCGGGCGCGGCCATCTCCATCGCGATGGCCTCGAGGATGGCTTCGTCCTCGGCCTCGGCTGCGGCGTCGAGCGCGAACTCCTCGCTGACTTCCGTCAAGGCCTCAGGCTGAGCGGCCGGCTCTTCAAACGCGACGGCTTCGAGCTCGGCATCATCAGGCGCGACGTTTTCGAGCGCCGCGCTTTCGGCAGGGATCCGGCTGTCGGCCGCGATCCCCTCGGCGGCAGCGGCGTCCATGGCCTGCTCGGCCATGGCGGCGGTTTCAGCGGCCGCCGTTGCTTCGACGGCCGCATCGAGTTCCGGAGCTGCTGCGATCTCTTCGCGCGTCTCCGTAAAAGCCACGGGTGCGTCGCCGGCCATCGCCGCAGGCGCCGTCTCGACGGGCGAGGCTTCTGCGACCGATGAAGCCGCCTCCTGGGCCGGAGCGGCCCGCGGCGTTGCGTCGCCGTCGAGCTGCTCGACGCGGTCCTTCAGCAGATCGAACGCAGCCTTGAGCTCGATGCGGGGATCGAGGGTCGAGATCTGCCCGCAGGCGGCCTCGATCGAGGCGAGCTGCGAATCAATGAGGTCGCAGATTCGCCCGTCGGCGCCGATCTCGCGCCAGCGCCAGGAGATCTCCTTGATGATGCGGACCCCGCGCGGGATCGGCGCGAGACTCGCCTCGATCGCGCCGGGATCGACCGCGGCGAGCGCGATCGTCTCGGCCTCGCGGATGGCGCGGCGGATCTCGACCAGCGCCTCGGGCAGGCGGTCCTCGACGACCGGTTGCCGCTGTGCCGCAAGGGTTTCCTCGATTTTCGCGACCGCATCCAGCACCATGCGCGTGTCGGCGTTGCGGTTGCGCTTGGCATATTCGCCGAGGAACCAGCGGCCGCGCGCGGTCTCCATGAAGGCTTCGCGGATCGCTTCGTAATCCTGCTCGTTCGGCGCGGCCGCGCGGGCAGACATGGGCGAGAGGGCGAATGCTTCGTTGGCCATGACAATCTCGTCGCGCAAATCAGTGCGCGTTACTGTAACGATCACCACGATATCGACCGAATCGCAATTGGTTTGATGCAGTCCGAATCACAAATCCCCATCGCGGCAGCGACGAAGCGGCGATTCGCCGTGAGCCTCGCCGTGTTCTATTCGGCCTTCTTTGCGGTTCTGGGCACGCATGTGCCGTTCTTCCCGGTCTGGCTGAAGGCGATCGGCATCGACGCTGTCTGGATCGGCATCATCGCCGCGCTGCCGGCGATCACGCGCTTCACCACGCTGCCGCAAGTGACCGCCTTTGCCGAAAAGCGGCAGGCGATTCGCGCCGCCATCATGGTGTCGGCGCTGGCCACTGCGATCGGATTTACGGCGGTCGGCCTGCAGCAGCAGCCGCTGGCGCTGTTCCTGGTCTACGCGCTGACCTGCATGATGTGGACGCCGACGATGCCGCTGACCGATGCCTATGCGCTGCGCGGCGTCGCCCGCTACGGGCTCGATTACGGACCCTTGCGGCTGTGGGGGTCGGCGGCGTTTGCCGCCGGCTCGCTCGCCTGCGGCTATCTCGTCGACATCATCGCTCCGCGCGACCTGATCTGGGTCATCGTCGCCTGGGCCGTCGTCGCGGTAGCAGCCAGCCTGCTGCTGCAGCCGCTCGACGATCTCAGGCGGAGGACGCCGGAGCGGCATGCCGGCAAGCCGCTGCTGCGCGATGCAGCCTTCTGGGCCGTGATCGCGTCGGCGGCGCTGATCCAGAGCAGTCACATCGCCTTCTACACCTTCTCGGCCATCAACTGGCAGCTCCAAGGCATCAGCGGGCTGACCATCGCGGTGCTGTGGACGCTGGGCATCATGGCTGAGATCGTCGTGTTCGCGCTGTCGCCGCGCTTCTCGCTGCAGCCGTCCACGCTGATAGCCATCGGCGGCGTGATCGCCGTGCTGCGCTGGATCGTCACCGCGAGCGAGCCGCCGCTCGTGCTGCTCGCGATCGCCCAGCTCGGCCACGGCTTCAGCTTCGGCCTGACCATCGTCGGCACCATGAACCTTTTGGCGCAGCGCGTGTCTTCGCATCAGATCGCGCGCGGGCAGGGCTATTACGCCGCGTGCAACGGGCTCCTGGGGGCGGCGACGTCGATCGCATCAGGCGCGATCTACGCCCGCATCGGCGACAATGTCTATTACGTCATGGCGGCGATGGCCGCTGCCGGTGCCATCCTGATCTGGTCGGCGCGGCATCGCCTCACGGCTCAGCCCCAGAGCGAAGCGTCCGGCGGGTAGACCAGGCTGCCGTCATAGCGCAGGCCGTGCTCGCGGTCGCGCGCCAGCAGCAAAGGGCCGTCGAGATCGACGAAGCGCGCCTGCGGCGTCACCAGCATCGCAGGCGCCATCGACAGCGAGGTCGCGACCATGCAGCCGATCATGATCTCGAAGCCGAGCGCCCGGGCAGCATCGGCCATGGCCAGCGCCTCGGTGAGGCCACCGGTCTTGTCGAGCTTGATGTTCACGGCGTCGTAGCGCTCGCGCAAGGGCGCAAGCGAAGCGCGGTCATGCACGCTCTCGTCGGCGCAGACGGCGAGGGGGCGCTTGATGCGCGCCAGCGCTTCGTCGCGGCCTGCCGGCAGCGGCTGCTCCACCAGGGTGACGCCGGCGGCGGCGCAGGCGGCGAGATTGGCTTCCAGATCGGCCTCGGTCCAGGCCTCATTGGCATCGACGATCAGCTCGGCCTCAGGGGCGGCCTTGCGCACGGCCGCGATACGCTCCGGATCGCCGCCGCCGCCGAGCTTGATCTTGAGCAGCGGGCGGTGCGCCGCTTTGGCGGTCGCCGCGGCCATCGCCTCGGGGGTTGCTAACGAGATCGTGTAAGCCGTGGTGCGCTCCTTCGGCGCCGGGCGGTCCAGTAGGTTCCAGGCGCGCAAGCCCGCCGCCTTGGCCTCGAGGTCGATCAGGGCGCAATCCAGGGCGTTGCGGGCCGCACCTGATGGCATTGCGGCCTGGAGGGTCTCTCGCGTCAGCCCGCCCGCGACGGCCTCCTGCATGGCCTGGATCGCAGCCAGCGTCGCCTCCGGCGTCTCGCCGTAGCGGGGATAGGGCACGCACTCGCCGCGGCCGGTCAGGCCGCCCCGGCTGACCTCCGCCACGACCGTGACGGCCTCGGTTTTGGCGCCCCGGCTGATGGTAAAGCTGCCGGCGATCGGGAAGCGCTCGATTCGCGTCGCCAGAGCTGCAAATTTCATGGAAGTCATTTTGAACTCTGGCGAAATCTGAACCTGCTAGTTACCTCTAGCAACTAACATTAACCCCTTGGGGATACCTTCTCTGGGTAAGGGCGCGTGCGCAACCATCTGATTTTCTCCGCCCCGGCGCGGGAGCGGACATGAGTGGCGATCCGAAGCTGGAACGGATTGCCAAGGGCAACGCCCTGGCACTGTGCGCCACCGGCACCTGGACCGCGAGCTTTGCGCCGGTCCTGGAGCGGATGGTGACTGAGGCCGAGAAGCTCGCAGGCACCCCGCAAAGCATCTTCATCGACGTCTCCGAGGTCGCCAAGCTCGACACGTTCGGCGCCTGGCTGATCGAGCGGCTGCGCCGCAGCCTGACCCAGGGGGCCGTCGAGGCGCAGATCGCAGGGCTCTCCGCCAATTATTCCAGCCTCGTGGACGAGGTGCGGCGGGTCAGGGGGGCGGCCGTGGTCGACAGCGACCCGATCACCATCTCCGGCATGCTGGAGCAGATCGGCCGGACCGTGGCCGGCGTCGCCGGTACGGTGGCAGGCCTCGTCGACATGCTGGGCGCCGTGCTCGCGGCGTGGTTTCGCGTCCTGATTCATCCGCGCTCGTTCCGCCTGACCTCGACCGTGCATCACATGGAGCAGGTCTGCTGGCGCGCGGTGCCGATCATCGTGCTGATCACCTTCCTGATCGGCTGCATCATCGCGCAGCAAGGCATCTTCCATTTCCGCCGCTTCGGCGCCGATATCTTCGTCGTCGACATGCTCGGCGTGCTGGTGCTGCGCGAGATCGGCGTGCTCCTGGTCGCGATCATGGTCGCCGGTCGCTCCGGCAGCGCCTACACCGCCGAGCTCGGCTCGATGAAGATGCGCGAGGAGATCGACGCGCTGCGCACCATGGGGTTCGATCCGATCGAGGTCCTGGTGCTGCCGCGCATGATGGCGCTGGTGCTGGCGCTGCCGATCCTCGCATTCCTCGGCGCCATGGCTGCGCTCTATGGCGGCGGTCTGGTGGCCTGGCTCTATGGCGGCGTTCAGCCCGAGGCCTTCCTGCTGCGCCTGCGCGACGCCATCTCGATCGACCATTTCATCGTCGGCATCGTCAAGGCGCCGGTGATGGCTGCCGTGATCGGCATCGTCGCCTGCGTCGAAGGGCTCGCCGTGCAGGGCAGCGCGGAATCGCTGGGTCAGCACACCACCGCGTCGGTGGTGAAGGGCATCTTCTTCGTCATCGTCATGGACGGCATCTTCGCCATCTTCTTCGCCTCGATCGGGATGTGACGATGGCAAGAGAAACTCAAAGCGAGATCCAGGACCCGATCATCCGCGTCCGCGGCATCACCGTGCAGTTCGGCGCCACGCGCGTGCTGGACGGGCTCAACCTCGACGTCAAGCGCGGCGAGATTTTGGGATTTGTCGGCCCCTCGGGCGCAGGCAAGTCCGTTTTGACGCGCACCATCATCGGCCTCGTGCCGAAGGTCGCGGGCTCCATCGAAGTGTTCGGCGTCGATCTCGATTCCTCGAGCGCGTCGCAGCGGCGCAACGTCGAGCGGCGCTGGGGCGTCCTGTTCCAGCAGGGCGCGCTGTTCTCCTCGCTGACCGTGCGGCAGAACATTCAGTTTCCGATGCGCGAATATCTGCGCGTCTCGCAGCGGCTGATGGACGAGATCACCATGGCCAAGCTCACCATGGTCGGCCTCAAGCCCGAGGTCGCCGAGCGTTTCCCGTCCGAGCTCTCCGGCGGCATGATCAAGCGTGTGGCGCTGGCGCGCGCGCTGTCGCTCGATCCCGACCTCGTCTTCCTGGACGAGCCGACGTCGGGCCTCGACCCGATCGGTGCCGGCGACTTCGACGAGTTGGTGAGGACACTCCAGCGCACTTTGGGGCTGACGGTTTTCATGGTAACCCACGACCTCGACAGCCTATACACAGCATGTGACCGCATCGCCGTTTTAGGGAACGGTAAGATCATTGCGGCAGGGTCGATCGCCGACATGCAGGCCTCGCAGCATCCCTGGCTGAGGCAGTATTTTCATGGCAAGCGCGCCCGCGCGGTCATGGGTTGAGAGCTGGGTTGAGTAGCCGGAGCACCTGATGGAAACGCGGGCGAACTACATTTTGATCGGCTCGTTCACGCTGGCGGTGATCGCCGCCGCGATCGGCTTCGTGCTGTGGTTTCAGTCGCTGCACACGACCAAGCAGCGCAGCCCCTTGCGCGTCGTGTTCGAGGGCCCGGCGGCGGGCCTGCGCAACGGCGGCAGCGTCAATTTCAACGGTATCAGGGTGGGCGAGGTGGTCTCGGTGAAGCTGGACAACCCGCGGCGGGTTGTCGCACTCGCGATGATCGAGAACAACGCCCCGATCCGCAAGGACACGCTCGTCGGCCTCGAATTCCAGGGCCTCACCGGTGTTGCCGCGATCTCGCTCAAGGGTGGCGAGGAGGCTGCGGCCCCGCCGCCGCTCGACCAGGACGGCATCCCGACGCTCACGGCCGACCCCAACAAGCTCCAGGACGTCACCGAGGCGATCCGCGCCACGCTGCAGAACGTCAACAAGATCGTCGCCGACAATCAGGAATCGGTGAAGAACTCGCTGAAGAACCTCGAGACCTTCACCAATTCGCTGGCGCGCAATTCCGAGAAGATCGACGCCGTGATGGCCAAGGTCGACGGCGTCATGCTCAAGGCCGACAATCTCATGCTCGGCCTCAACACGCTGGCCGGCGGCAAGGATGGCGGCGAGCTGTTCCAGGCGGTGAAGTCGATCCGCGAGCTCGCCGAGGATTTCGACAAGCGCTCGGGTGCCTTGATGGCCGACGGCCGCCGCACCCTCGGCGACATCAGCCGGGCCGTGAACAATTTCGATCGCAACCCGACCCGCGTCCTGTTCGGCGCCAGCAATTCGTCGCAGCCCGCTCCGCCGCCCGAGCCGCCGAAGCCTGCGGCAGCGCCGAGGCGGTAGGCGGTAGGGAAGCGCGAATGGGGAGTGGCGAGTAGCGAGTAGCGTATACAGCGTTCCTCACGGATCGATCCCAAACAAAAACGGAGCCCGCGAGGGCTCCGTTTTCATTCGCTATTCGCAATTCGTAATCGGCGAGCTTCCGCTCACCCCAGCCGGCCCGCCGCGTGCGCGAGCAGGGTGTACACCAGGCCCGTCTCCGAGATCAGGTGGCTGCGCAGCTCCTGCGGGCCGCGGCCGTCGCGGGCGACTTCGTCGAGCAGGCGCTCGAACTCGGCGACGTAGCGGTCGACCGTGCCCTTGAAGTTGCGGTCGGCGCGGTACTTGCGGGCGACCTCGTCGAAGGCCTTCTGGCCGGCGGGCGTGTACAGGCGCTTGGTGAAGGCCTTGTTCTCGCCGCGCTGGTAGCGGTCCCACATTTCGGCGGCGAGGTTGCGGTCCATCAGCCGGCCGATGTCGAGCGACAGCGATTCCAGCGGATTGCTGCTGGCCTGCGGCGCCTGCGGCTGCGGCACGGGTGCCGCGCGGCCACGCGGAGCCTGGCCGGCCGGCGCGCCCTGGTTGGCGTCGGTGCGGTTGAGCAGGTCCGACAGCCAGCCGTCACGGCCCTGGTCGTTGCCACCGGGCGCGACCGGCGGCGCTTCGGTGCGGCGCGCGGCCGGCACGCCGAGGTCCGGCGGCGGCAGCGTCGAGGCGCTGCCGATGTCGCGCATGCGGGTCTCGGGAGCCCGGCCGCCGACGGCGGCCAGCACCGGCTCTTCCTGGCGCTGCACGCTGGCGCGGCCCGCCGTGGTGACGTCGAGCCCGCGGCCGTGCTGGGCCACGATGCGGTTGAGCTCGGCGAGCGCCTCGATCTGGTCGACGATCACCTTGCGCATCTGCGCCGTGCTCTCGGCGGCCTCCTGCGGCATCTCGAGTACGCCGCGGCGCAGCTCGTTGCGGGTGGCTTCGAGTTCGTTGTGCATCTCGAGAGCCATCTGCTTCATGCTGGCGACGAGGTTGGTGAACTTCTCGGTCGACTGCTTGAACATCGTATCCGCCTCGTCCGTGGTCTGGCGGTAGATGTCGTGCATGGCCTCGATGGTCTGCCGGTGCTCCTCTTCGGACGCCGCGCGCACCGCCTCGAACTGGCGGGTGATCGCGGCCGAGCCGGCGCCAGCGGTCTCGGCGACGACGCGGGCGATGTCGCGGGCGCGCTCTTCGGCCGCGGCAAGCGATTCATCGAGCAGGCCGGTGAAGCGCGACAGCCGCTGGTCGAGATCGGCCGTGCGCAGGTCGATCGTGGTGACGAGCGATTCCAGCGCCTGCTTGCGTTCGGCGAGCGAGGCGGTGGTGTTCTTGTTGCTCTGCTCGACGACCTGCGCGGCCTCGACCAGCGCCTGGCCATGCTTGTCGAACTGGGTCGACAGCTCGCCGAGATCCTGCAGCGCCTTCGTGGTCTTGCTGTTGAAGACGTTGAGCTGCTCTTCCAGGTTCTGCGTCGCAGCGCCGTTGCGCGAGGTGACGTCGTTCATTGCCGAGACGAAGTCGGCGACGCGGGTCACCAGCGCCCGCTCGAGCGAGTTGAGGTTGTCGTGCGCACCGGTCAGCACCTCCTGGAGCAGGATGTTGCCTTCGCGCAGGCGCTCGAACAGGGCGACCGTGTCGGTGCGCAGGATTTTGCTGGTCTCCTGCATCTCCGTGACGGCCGCGATCGAGACCTGGCGCGACTGGTCGATCGCCGAACGCGAGGCCTGCTCGAGGTCCTTGAGCGACTTGCCGACGGCGCTGGTGGCAACCTCGCTCGCCGCGTTGATGGTGCGGGCGACTTCCGAGCCGTTGCCCATCATGGTCTGCGAGAAGGCCTGGCCGCGCGTCTCGATCGACTTCAGCGCGTCGGAGGTGACGCGGTCAATGTCGAGCGTGAGCTGGCTGGTCTTGGAGCCGATCGCGTCGACCAGTGCGCCGCGCTTGGCGTCGATCATGTTCGACAGGCGGTCGGCCTGCTGCTGCACGTAGGTGACGATCTCGTCGGTCTTGCCGGTCATGGCCTGGCCGAAGCTGGAGCTGGCGGCGAGCACCGAGCGCTCGACGTCGGCCGAGCTCGACTTGACGCGCGAGCTCGCCTCGTTGGAGGCGGAGATCAGCGCGTTCTGGGCGTTGAGCGCGCTGGTCTGGATGTCGTTGGTCGCGTTGGCGGTGGCCGCGCTCAGCGTGCGCTCGATCTCGGTCGAGATCGTGCGGATCTGGCTCGCGGCATCGGCCGAGGTCGAGGTCAGCGAGATCTGGGCTTCACGCGCGCTGTTGAGGATGGTCGAGGCGGTGTCGGCGCCGACCGCGGTCAGCGTGCGCTCGATGTCCGCCGTCAGCGACTTGATCTGGCCCGCCGCATCGGTCGACGCGGAGATCAGCGTACCCTGGGCCTCGCGCACGCCGCTGGTCAGCGCCTCGATGGTGGCGCCGCCGGCGGTCGCCAGCGCGCGCTGCATCTCGGCCGCGAGCGAACGGACCTGGCTGGTTTGTTCTGCGGAGACAGCAAGAAGGGTGCTCTGGGCGTCGCGGGCGCTGGTGGTGATCGTCTCGGCGGTGGTCTGGCCGACCTGCGAGAGCGAGCGATGCACTTCGGCCGCGAGCGACTTGACCTGGCTCGCCGCGTCCGAGGACGCCGTCACCAGCGTGCTCTGAGCCTCGCGGGCGCCGCTCATGATGGTCTCGGCCGTCGAGGTGCCCGCCATCGTCAGCGAGCGCTGCACGTCCGAGGACAGCGCCTTGATCTGGTTTGCGGTCTCGGTCGAGGCCGCGATCAGCGTGCTCTGCGCATCGCGGGCGCCGGCGGTGATCGACTCCGCCGTGGCGGTGCCGGCCATCGACAGCGAGCGCTGCACGTCGGCGGTGAGCGTCTTGACCTGGCTCGCCGCATCCGAGGACGCCGTGACCAGCGTGGTCTGCACCTCGCGGGCGCCGGCCAGGATCGAGGCCGCGGTGGCGGAGCCCGCCGCCGACAGCGTGCGCTCGACGTCGGCCGCCAGCCCCTTGATCTGGTTGGAGGCTTCGCCCGAGGCCGCAACCAGCGTCGACTGCGCTTCGCGTGCGCTGGTCAGGATCGAGTTCGCCGCACCGGTGCCGACTGCGGTCAGCGCCTGCTCGACCTCGGCAGAGGTCATCTTGAGCTGGGCGTTGACATCGGAGGAGACCGTCAGCAGCGACTGCTGGGCGGTGCGCGCGCCGGTCTGGATGGTCTCGCTGGTGTTGACGACGAGGTTGGTGAGCGAGCGCTCGGCGTCCTCGACATGCGAGCGGATCGCGGTCGAGATCATCTCGGCGCGGGACATCATGTCCTCGCTGGCCTGGCGTCCGCTGCTTTCGATGCGGCCGGCGACGGCCTCGACGCGCGAGCCGAGCAGGTCTTCGAACTGTGCCACGCGCACGTCGATGTCGCTGGCGACCGAGCCGACCTTGGTCTCGATGGCCTGCTGGATCTCCTGGAAACGCGCGGTGACCGTGTCGGTCAGATGCGTGCTGCGGCCGTCGATGATCTCGGCAACCCCGGTAATGCGGCGATCGACCGCCTCGATCGCCTGCGCGGTGCCGTCGGTGAGGGTCGAGGTGAGGAGGGTCAGCCGCGTATCGATCGACTGCACCGCCTGCGAGGCGCCGTTCGTTACCGCGGTGGTCAGGTAGGTGAGGCGGGAATCGATGGATTCGAGCGCCTGCGTCGCGCCGCCGCTGAGCGTCGTCGTGAGATGCGTCAGGCGGGTATCGATCGTCTGGATGGTCTGCGATGCACCGTCGGTCAGCGAGCTCGTGAGGTGGTTGAGGCGCGCATCGATGGTTTCGATGGCCTGCGTTGCGCCGCCAGTGAGCGTCGTCGTGAGGTAGGTGAGGCGGGAGTCGATCGACTGGATCGCCTGCGCGGCACCGTCGGTCAGCGAGTTCGCCAGCGTGTTGATGCGTCCGTCGATGGTCTCGGTCATCGACTTCGCGCGGCTGTCGAACGACAGCTCGAGCGCGGCGACGCGGCCGACGAGCTGCTCGTCGAAGGTCCTGATGTGGCCTTGGATGGTGCCGTCGAGGCTGGCGATCTTGCCGTTCAGCGAGGCATCGATATTGCCGACACGTTCGCCGATCGTGGTCTCGAACTGCGCGAGGCGCTGGTCGAGCACCGCCGTGATCTGGCCGCCGTTCGAGGTGAAGCGGGTGTCGAAATCGTCGACATAGGTCTTCAGCGTTTCGGCGATATCCTGCGTGCGCTGGCCCATGCGCTCGACGATCTCGCCGCCAAAGGTCTTCACGGTGCGGTCGAATTCGGAGATGTGGCGGGTGATCAGCGCGCCCAGCGTGCCGGAGTCGCGGGCGAACTTCTCGACCAGCTCGGTGCCCTGGTTCCTCACCAGCTCGTCGAACGCGCTCATCTGCAGCGACAGCGAATCGTGCGCGGTCTCGGTCTGGCTGACGACCTTGGCGACCAGGGCGTTGACGGTGGCGTCGAGCGCCTCGCTGGCCTTGTCACCGCTCGTCATGATCTGGCCGGCGAGGCGGTTGCCGGCGTCGTCGATCTTGGCGGAGATGTCGTTGGACCGCAGCTCGAGCTCGAGCAGCAGGGAGTCCGACGAGTTCTTCAAGGAATCGTGCACCTGCTCGGTGCGCTCGGAGATGCCGTCGACGATCGCGGCGGAACGCTGCTCGAACTCGCCGGTGATGCGGTCGATGCGCTCGTTCAGCATCTCGTGAACGCGGTCGGCGAGGTCGACGAACTCGTCGTGGACGTGGCCGGTCTTGAAGTTGAGGCTGGTGGTCAGCCGCTCGCTGGCGTCGAGCACGGCGCGCGTGGTCTCGTTGCTGGCCTCCTCGAGACGGTCGAGCAGGTCGCCGCCGCGCTCGCCGAGCGCCAGGATCATGTTGTCGCCGGCATTGCTCAGCGCCTGAGTGATGTGGGCGCCGCGCTCTTCCAGAGCGCCGGTGATCGACTTGGCCACTTCGTCGACGCGGGAGGCGATCGCGTCCGAGATCAGCGCGATGTCATGGCGCAGGTCGATCTGCACGCCGGAAATGGCGCTGCGAACCTGCTCGGCCTGGCCGACCAGGTTGTCGCGCTGATGCGCGATGTCCTGGAGCAAAGCGCGGATGCGCACCTCGTTGTCGGAATAGGCGCGTTCGAGCGCGGCGACCTCGTTGGCGACCAGCGTCTCGAGCTCACCGGCGCGCGCGATCGCACGCTCGATGCCGTCGCCCATCGCCGCGACCTCGCGGCGGATGGCCTGGCCGACGGTGACCATGGAATCGGAGGCCGAGCCTTCCGGCTCGGAGAAGCGGATCGCGACCTGCGCCATCGCCTGCGCGATCATGCGCATTTCCTGGCCACGCCAGACGAGGCTCGCGAGGAAGTAGAACAGCATGACTGGCGCGAAGAACATCGCGACGAGGCCGGCGATCACGAGCACGCCGCCGCTCTGGCCCATCGCGGCCTGGATCGAGGGCAGGAAGCCGAAGGTCAGCGCGGCGCAGGCGGCGAGCCAGATGCCGGCGAAGATGGTGGCGAAGGTGTAGACGCTGCGCGCAGGGCGGCCCTTCTGCAGCGCCTGGAGCAACTGGCCGATGGTCTCGCGATCGTCGTTGGCAGCGCGGCGCGCGGCGCGCGGCTCCTCGACCGGGTCGAACACGGTCGAGCGCTCGTTGGCGGCGGGGCGCGGCTCGAAGCTCGGCTCGTCGAAGACCGGCGGCGCGGCCGGCGGCACCGGGGGCGCCGTTTCATTGCGCATTGCGGCGTTGCGGCTGGTATCGGCCGCCGTGTCGCTGATGTTCAGAGCTTCCTGGATTGCAGAAAGCGCAACTTCTGTAGGGTCTTTGACCTTTTTCGGAGTGTTCGCCATGTTCAGTCCGAGCCCTCGTTACTTGTACGCGTCCCCCCGCGAGCCCTGCGCGCGGCGCAAGCCCACAGACCGGATCATGCCGCTTGCGCGGATCTCCGAGCCGTCCCCACCCGGACGGCTTGTCCGCCAATTTCTGCAACATCCTATTGGCAGAGCGTCGCGAATGAAATGCCCGCGATTAAGACATTCTTAATCATCGTTAACAGGATCGCGCCGTAACGCCTTAGCAATCAACGCAATTCTCAACCGGACTCGGCCAATTGCGGCAACTTTTCGTCAATAAACCGGCGGATCTGCGTCAAATCCCCCAAACATTTCGTTAACCATTTCCATGCTTGGGTGAGGGGAATCTGACCGCCGGACCGGCGGCCGTCGCGCGAAGCCGGGGCCTGCGCCATGACGCCTGAACTGCAAGGGATGGACTGGATGCCTTCGCCCCCGCTTGCGCCCATCGACAGCCCGCTCGACCTCGATCACCTCTCCCGAATGACGCTCGGCGACGCTGAGCTGGAGCAGGAAGTGCTGGCCATGTTCGCGGAGCAGGCGGCCCGTCTGCTCGCGGCGATGACGGCATTGCCGGCCGAGACCGGCTCGCTTGCGCACAAGCTCAAGGGCTCGGCGCGCGGGATCGGCGCCTTTGCGGTCGCTGATGCCGCTGCGAGCCTGGAGACTGCGATCCGGACAGGCCATGGCCGGCCCCACGCCTTTGCCGCGCTGAAAGAGGCGGTGGCCGAGGCCCGCGCTGCCATCGCTGCGATGCTGAAGCGTTGAGCCGATACGACCGGAGCCGGGCTCTAGTCGCTTGTTTTGACGCGTTTTCTTCCCGCAAAGCGGGAATCATTTGGCTTCAAAACGCTATGGCGCCGGGCTGACCGACCCGTTATAGGACAGCCGGGACCCTCCTTCATTCAAAGCACCGCGGCAGCACGAGCACACATGGCCAAGATTCACTTTGTCGACCACAAGGGCGAAACCCGCACGGTGGAAATCGAGAACGGCGCAACCGTGATGGAAGCTGCGATCCGCAACAGCATTCCCGGCATCGAGGCCGAATGCGGCGGCGCCTGCGCCTGCGCAACCTGCCATGTCTATGTCGACGAAGCCTGGCGCGAGAAGGTCGGCAGCCCGACGCCGATGGAAGAGGACATGCTCGACTTCGGCTTCGACGTGCGCCCGAATTCGCGCCTGTCTTGCCAAATCAAGGTCTCCGACGAGCTCGACGGCCTCGTCGTGGCGACGCCCGAGCGCCAGGCCTGATCGTCTCCAAGCAGACTGTCCAAGTCGACTAGGTGCTCGGCGGCGCGACCTCGATGCCGCGCTTGTGCCAGGGTCTGAGCTTCTCGATCACCTCTGCGGTCAGCGGCGCCGGTCGCCGCGTCGCCTCGTCGAGCAGGACGCCGACCGACGTCGCCGACGCAATGCACGTGCCGTTCGAGAACACGACCTGCTCGAATGTCACCGACGTTCGCCCGAGCTTGACCACGCCGAGGCCGAGCTCGATCGAGCCGGGCCAGTGCAGCTCGGCGCGAAAATGCATGTCGAGCCGCACCATGATCCAGGCGAGCCCCGGCGGGGTCAGCCCGTATTCGGGAAGCTTCATCAGCGTGACACGACCGGTCTCGAAATATGTGGCATAGACCGCGTTGTTGACGTGCTGGTTCGGGTCTAGGTCGCCGAACCGGACGTTGTCGCTGAGGCGAAACGGAAAGTCCTCAAGGCGCGGGGTCGTGTCGAGGCGGGCTGGCGCGTTCACCGATTGATCTCCGTCATATCCATCCTCGTTACAGCCCAGTTATTTTGGCCCGGCAAGTGGGCGCGGCTGCGGGGCGATCCCGCTTTTATGCCTTTCCTGTTCCATCCCCGTTGGCTAGACAGGCAGGGTCACCTCTGCCCAACGGGCGCCGTCCAACCGATAACGATCGATAAAGAGACGACATGAGCGACGTGATCAAAACCGATGTGCTGATTATTGGGGCCGGGCCCTGTGGTCTGTTCGCCGCCTTCGAGCTCGGCCTTCTCGACATGAAGGCGCATTTCGTCGACATCCTCGACAAGGTCGGCGGCCAGTGTGCCGAGCTCTATCCGGAAAAGCCGATTTACGACATTCCCGGCATTCCCCAGGTTTCGGGGCAGGGGCTGACCGACGCGCTGATGGAGCAGATCAAGCCGTTTCATCCGACCTTCCATCTTGGCGAGATGATCGAGACCGTGGAGAAGATCGGCGATCCCTTGTTTCGCTGCACCACGGATGCCGGCAAGGTGTTCGAATGCAAGGTGGTGGTGATCGCGGCCGGCGGCGGCTCGTTCCAGCCCAAGCGCCCGCCGGTACCGGGTATCGAGGCCTATGAAGGCACCTCGGTGCATTACGCCGTGCGCAAGATGGAGACGTTCCGCGACAAGAGCGTGCTGATCGTCGGCGGCGGTGATTCCGCGCTCGACTGGACGCTCAATCTGCATCCGATTGCGAAGCGCATCACGCTGCTGCATCGGCGCGACGAGTTTCGCGCCGCGCCCCATAGTGTCGAGCAGATGCGCGCGCTGGTTGCCGGCGGCAAGATGGATCTGCGGCTCGGCCAGGTCACCGCGCTCTCCGGGGCTGACGGAAAGCTCACCGGCGCGACCGTCAAGGGCAACGACAACAGCGTCACCGAAATCGCCTGCGACACCATGCTGCCGTTCTTCGGGCTGACCATGAAGCTCGGCCCGGTCGCGAATTGGGGCATCGCGCTGGAGAACAATCTGGTGCCGGTCGAGACGTCCGCGTTCGAGACCAATGTGCCGGGCATCTTCGCGATCGGCGACATCAACACCTACCCCGGCAAGATCAAGTTGATCCTGTGCGGCTTCCACGAGGGCGCGCTGATGTCGCAAAAAGCCCATCGTTATGTCTATCCGGAGAAGCGGCTGGTGTTCCAGTACACGACCTCGTCCTCCAGCCTGCAAAAGAAGCTCGGTGTCAACTGACGGAAGCCTTCGGGGCGGCGATGCCCCATGTTTCTGGTGCTGGAACCGTTCGTGAAATCGCCGTAGTCTGCGGCCATTCCGGTCATAGGCTTGGCCAGGTTTTTGGCTTAGCACAGTTTGGCTCTGCGAAGTCTTGGCTCAGCAAAGGTGATTGGCTCAGCAAGGTGATCATAATGCGGACTCTCGTTTCCAGCTTTCGGCTGCTCTCCTTCCTGGCGCTCGCATTGTCGCTCGCGATCGTGACGCCGTGCGCGGCGCAGACCGCCGAGCCCACGGCGGCGGGCCTCTGGCAGAAGGTCGAAGACGGCAGGACGGTCGGATGGTTCCTCTTCGTCGATCGCAACGGCGTCTTCGAAGGCGTGATCGCCAAGACCTTCCCGCGGCCAACCGACGACCCGAATGAGGTCTGCTCCAAGTGCACCGACGATCGCAAGAACGCTCGGGTGCTCGGCATTTCCTTCGTCCGCGACATGAAGCGCGAAGGATTGAAGTACGAGGGCGGCAACGTGCTCAATCCGCGCGACGGCCAGATCTGGAAGGCCAACATGCGGGTCAGCCCCGACGGTCAGACCCTGACGTTGCGCGGCTATCTCGGCATCGCGCTGCTCGGCAAGGACGAGACCTGGACGCGCCTGCCTGATGCCAACATCGCGCAGGTCGATCCGGCCATCGTCGCAAAATACTTGCCCGCGCAGGCTGCAGCCGCCAAGCAACCGGCGCCCGCGGCGAAGAAGGGCGGCGCGATGATGGCGCCGGCAAAGCAGTAAAGGCGCAAGCCGCGCGCCGCGCGGTCTCAATGGCCCTAGCGCAGGGTCTCCAGCCTGTGCGGGCACCTTCGCCGAAGGACGAACGTGCCTCGGGCGCCCTCCAGTAGTTCCCCGGAATGCGCGCTGGCGCCGGATTTGCATAGCTGTCGGCAAAGCTGCTGGGGGAGCGAGTCGCCGTCTCCACGCCTGCCGCGCACCATGCGGAAGGCGGACGGCAGCGTTTGCCCCGCGGTGATCACTTCGACCGCGGAGACCACATGAAACCTGCAAGACAGTGTGCCGCCGTGCTGCTGGGGCTGGCGGTTGTGACGCATTCGGCGCTGGCGCGCGACGACGGCCGCTTCGCCAACTCGCCCCTGAAACCCTGGTTCGAGAGTCTGCGTAGCGAGTTCGGGCAATGCTGCTCGGATGCCGACGGCTACGTCATCGCCGACGTCGATTGGGAGTCCGATCGCGGTCGCTACCGCGTGCGCATCGACGACGAGTGGGTCGTGGTGCCCGACGGCGCCGTGATCACCGTGCCGAACAAGATCGGCCGCACCATGGTGTGGAAGCACTATATCGACGGCCATCCGCGCGTGCGCTGCTTCATGCCGGGCAGCATGACGTAGACGCGCGTGCCATTCCGGCCGGCGCGGAGCGCCGAGCCGGAACGACAACGCCAGGCTTAGCGCGCCTGGTTGTTCGAATCCGCGCTCGCGAGCTGCTTGATCCGCGGCGACAGCACGGCGACCTGCACGGGCGAGGCCGGCATGGCGGCGACGATCATCGCGGGGCTCGCAGACTGCTCCTGGACGCCGGCGCCGCCGAGCACCTGCACTTGCGTTGTCGTGATCGGAAACGACGTCACTTCGTAGGAGGGAAGCTCGCTGGCGAACGCGGCGGCAGAGCTCGCAATCATGGCGCCGGCAACGGCAATCATCGAGAGAACACGCATTGGAAAATCTCCGTGGAAGATGTCAATCGGAGGTTTGGTCGCCGCGATGGCGGAACAGGTTCGCCCGGGCGGGAACATTCCCGTTGTCTTCGGCGCAGATATTGATTGCGTGATGCGAAGGGACGAAACGCGGAAGACGTTTTCCGCGTCAATGTTTCCGGACGGTTTCGCGAAAAGCGCCGATGCGCCCGCTCAATGCTCTTGCAGATCGAGCTGCGCAGATCTCGCCGGCGCGGCGGCCGCGGCAAAGCGCAGGCGCATCGTCGTGCCGTAGCCGGGCGCGGAAGCGACGACCAGCTCCCCGCCATGCGCCGCCATGATCTCGCGGACGATCGACAGGCCGAGACCGGCGCCTGCACCTGCGGCGTTGCCGGTCTGAAACGGCTCGGTCAGCCTGTGTTCGGCGCCATCGGGCAGGCCCGCCCCATCATCGTGAATAGCCACGCCATCGCAGCCGATCGTGGCGACGATGCGCCGCGCGCCATGGGCGTGGATGAGCGCATTGCCGACGAGATTGGCAAGTGCACTTCGGATCGCAGCGTCTACGCCCTGCACCACGAAGGGACCTCTTCCATCGTGCTCCAGCGCAAGCTCGATGCCGGCGTCCAGCGCCGACGGGCTGAAATCGGCCAGCACGTCCAGCGTGATTTGGGCAAGATCGATCGGCCGCTTCTCGATCGCATGATTTTGCAATCGCGCCAGGTCCAGCATCGCGGAGACCAGCGAGGTCAGCCGGCGGACGTCGCGCACCAGCTCGGCCTTCAGGGCCGGCTCGGGCACGTCCTCGATCTTGGCGCGCAGCAGCGTCAGCGGCGTGCGAAGCTGATGGGCGGCATTGCCGAGGAAGCGGCGCTGCATCCTGATATAGGCGTCGATCTCGCCGAAAGCGCGGTTCAGCGCCTCGACCAGCGGCTTCAACTCGCGAGGGACCTCCGACAGCGATATCAAACCTTGCGGCGCCGAGGGGTCGATCGCGAGCGCGCGACGCGCCACCCGCTCGATGCTGCGAGAGACGAAACGTGCGGCAAGCGCTGAACCGATGGCGACGGTCGCGGCAAAGGCCAGCGCCACCAGGGCGATCGAAAAGACCCTGCGGAGGAGGAAAGTCCTTGCAATCCGGCCAAAGCGAACCTGAGGCTCGCCGACCATCATCGCGAGCCGCAACGGGCCCCGTTGCACGGCGGAAAGACAGAAGGTGCTCTTCTGGTCGAGCGTGCTGAAAACGGACGAGCCGATGGGCCCGTGGTAGGGCAGCACGAAGGGAAGGGGAGGCCGGTGTTCGCTGCCGTACTCGCTGAGCAGGTCACCCGCGGACACCACGTACCAGAGGTTTGGGCTGTCCAGCTTCAATTCCTCGAGCGCAGGAGTCGAGCGTACTATCAGTCTTTGCCCTTCGATCACCGTCGCGCGATCGAGAACGGCCGCTACGACCTGGCACGCCCTGAACTCGCGCTCCTCCGTCGGGTAACGCCATATGAAGAGGCCAAGCATGATCAGGAAGATCGTGGTGGCGGCGATACCGAGCGAGAACGCAAAGGTTCGGGCGATTGACTTCATCGCGGCGTTGCCAGCCGCACGATGTAGCCGATGCCCCGCATGCTGCGGATCTCGACGTCGCCGCCGAGTTCGGCCAGTTTCTTGCGCAAGCGCGAGACCTGCGCCTCGAGCGTGTTGGACTCGATCTCGTCGTCGAAGCCGTAGATCTCCTCGATCAGGGCGGCGCGGGTGATGACGCGGTCGCGCCGCATCAGCAGCGCCCCCAGGATCAGCGCCTCGCGCCGGCGCAGCAGGATCCTGGTGTCGGCGACTACCGCCTCGTTGCTGCCGAGGTGCAGCTCGACGTTGCCGAGCGACAGCACCGATGGGGCCAGCAGCCGAGGCCGGCGCAGCACCGCGCGCACGCGCGCAAGCAGCTCCTGCGGCTCGAACGGCTTGCCGAGATAATCGTCGGCCCCGCCGTTGAGCCCTTCGACGACATCCTCCTTGGCGTCCTTGGACGTCAGCATGATGATTGCGGGCCGCTCCGCTGATTGGCTCAGCGCCGTGACCACCTGGAGCGCATCTCCGTCGGGTAGCATCCGGTCGACGATCGCCAGATCATACTTGAAATTGTTCAGTGCCTGGCGGGCATCGGCGATCGAGCCGACGAGGTCGACGATGCCGTGCAATTGCCCGAGCAGCCGGCTGACATAGGCGCCGATCTGTGGTTCGTCTTCGATCACGAGGGAGCGCACGCGGGTCGTCCTTGACTCTGCTGGGGCAACAAAACCCTGACCGTGACGCTCCCTGGCCGAAGTCTGGCGCTTCGGCTCGTGCGCGAGGGTTCCCATAAAGGCGGCGAGCTTGGCGAATAAAAGGCAGGACCGAGTGAGCTCGCGGGCACGGCTCGTCACGTTTTTGAGGGCGTGATCGCGGTGGTGCAATGTTGGGGCAATGTTGATCCGGCGGGCGTGCCTGCCAGCGCCGGACATGGCTCTGGGGAGCATCCGATCGCACCTTGCAATCTTGGGGCAATTTTGCCGGACCAGATGCTGTGGCTCCTAACCACAACAGTCGACTCGGCCTGCAAGGCCGGTCCGGGGCCCCGCAATGAATGATTTCGAAGAAGCCGCTCTCCGCCTCACGGCGATTGTGCGGCGGACGACCGCCTGTCTCGCCGCACTCGGTGCGATCATGGCAACTGCGCCATCAGTCTCGGCGCAGACCGCCTTCACGCTGCCAGCGCCGCCATTGGAGCTGCCGATGTTGCCCTCGCCGTCGGGAAACTGGACCGTCATGGTCGGCATCGGCGGTGAGTACAAGCCCGAGTTCGTCGGATCGAACAACGGGAAGTTTCTTCCGATCCCGATCTTCTCCATCCGCCGCGCCGGATCGATCGACCAGTTTCGCGGACCGCGCGACAGCGCCAGCATCGCGCTGCTCGACGTCGGCAATTTTCGCGCCGGCCCCGCGTTCAAATACGTCGCCTCAAGGAAGGCCGACAAATATGCCGAGCTGACCGGCCTTGGCAATGTCGACGCCGCCTATGAGCTCGGCGGCTTCGTGGAGTATTATCCGGTCGACTGGCTGCGCCTGCGCAGCGAGTTGCGCCAGGGCATGGGCGGCCATACCGGCACCGTCGCGGATGTGTCTGCCGACGTCATCGTGCCGCTGATTCAAAGGCTGACGATCTCGGCCGGCCCGCGCTTCACCTGGAAGAGCGCCAATGCCACTGCGCCATATTTCGGCGTCACCGACACGCAGGCACTGGCATCGGGGCTTCCGAGATACGATGCCAGGGGCGGTGCGCACTCGGTCGGTTTCGGCAGCCAGATCTCCTACCGCATCAACCCGCAGTGGGAAGTCCACGCCTATGTCGAGTACCAGAAGCTGCTCGGCGATGTCGCGGACAGCCCACTGGTGAAGCTGCGGGGATCCTCGAACCAGACCACCATCGGTCTCGGTGCGTCCTATTCGTTCGATTTCAGGATCCGATAGACCATGCGCGGCAAGATCATCCTAACTCTCGCCTGCGCGATCGCCAGCGTCGCGCTCGGTGCCGCCGCGGCGTTCGAGACGCGTGCGAGCCGGCTCCAGGCGATCAAGACCGTCGGCATCATCTCGGCGATCGGCGAGGAGATCAGCCTGACGCGAGCCGGCCTGACCGGGCTCGACAACGCCGCGCAGACCGCCTCGATCGGCGCATGGGGGCTGGACGAGCTGATCGTCCAGCAGGCGACGAAGCTGCTGAGCGGACGGTTTCATGTGCAGCCGGTGAGCTACCGGCGCGCGGCCTTCGCCGCGATCAGGGATTCGGCGGTCGCCCCGGTCAATCTGCTGCGGAGCGACCCGTTCAAGGAGCTGGTTCGCAGCGATGTCACGCCGCAGGGACTGGACGCGTATATCGTCATCACCCGGGCGAGATCGAAGCTTGGAAACGGCCGCAACGTCGAGGGCGTCGGGTTCGCCGAATATCGGACGTTGCTTGCGGATTACGGACTGATCCACGCGTTGTACGAGGTTCGCATCATCGAGGGCAAGTCGTTCGATGTGATCGAGAAGAGGGCGGCCGCGCCGCTCGACAACACTGGAACGGTGCGGATCGCCGGCCCGAGCGGACCGATCGAAGCGACGTTCGAGGAGGCGGGTTCGAGCGAACGGCTGCGTGCGGCGATCGCGAACCTCATCGTCCGAAGCCTGCCGCTCACGCTGGGCGACATGCACTTGATCGAGGGGCAGTGACGGTTCTTGACGCGAACCGGGACCCACTTCGCTCGGAACGCTTTAGGTCACCGGCGCGGGATTGAACAGCGTGAGGTCGTTGTGGATGCCCCAGCGGTCCGACCAGGGTTTGGTTCGGCCGCTGGCGACATCGAGGATCAGGCGGAACAGGTCCCAGCCGGTCTCCTCGATGGTCTTCTCGCCGGTTGCGATCTTGCCGGCGTCGAAGTCGATCAGGTCTTTCCAGCGCCGCGCCAGCTCGCTGCGCGTCGCGACCTTGATCACCGGTGCTGCAGCAAGGCCATAGGGCGTGCCGCGGCCGGTGGTGAACACTTGCAACGTCATGCCTGAGGCGAGCTGCAGCGTGCCGCAGATGAAGTCGGAGGCGGGTGTCGCGGCGAACAGCATGCCCTTCTGCGTCGCCTTCTCGCCGGGCGAGAGCACGCCGGTGATGGCGCTCGAGCCGGACTTGACGATGGAGCCGAGCGACTTCTCGACGATGTTGGCAAGGCCCCCCTTCTTGTTGCCGGGCGTGGTGTTGGCGCTGCGGTCGGCGCCGCCGCGGGCGAGATAGGAATCGTACCAAGCCATCTCGCGCACCAGCGCGCGGCCGACGTCCTCGTTGATGGCGCGGCGAGTGAGCAGCTGGATCGCGTCGCGCACTTCAGTCACTTCCGAGAACATCACGGTCGCGCCGGCGCGCACCAGGAGGTCCGCGGCGAAGCCGACGGCGGGATTGGCGGTGACGCCGGAGAAGGCATCGCTGCCGCCGCATTGCAGCCCGATCACGAGGTCGGACGCCGGACAGGTCTCGCGCTTGCGCGTGTTGAGCACCTTCAGCCGCGCCTCGGCCTGGGTCATGATCGCCTCGACGATCGCACCAAAGCCGTCGAAAGCCTCATCCTGCATGCGGATGATCGCGTCACCCACGCCTTCCGGCACCAGGCGTTCGGGTGCGAGCTTCTCGCAGCCGAGGCCGACAACGAGGATCTCGCCGCCGAAATTCGGGTTGAGCGCGAGGTTCTGCAGAGTGCGGATCGGCACCACCGCGTCGGGCGCGGTGATGGCGACGCCGCAGCCATAGGCGTGCGTCAGCGGCACGACGTCATCCACGTTCGGATATTTCGGCAGCAGCTCGGCGCGGATGCGCTTGACCGCATATTCCATCGTGCCCTTGACGCATTGCACGGAGGAGGAGATGCCGAGGATGTTCTTGGTGCCGACCGAACCGTCCGGATTGCGGTAGCCCTCGAAGGTGAAGCCTTCGAGCGGCGGCAGCGGTGCGGGGACGGCGGTCGAGATCTCGAGCTTGTCGAGGGCAGGGGCCTCCGGCATGCGGATGCGCGCCTCGTCGACCCATTCGCCGGCCAGGATCGGCGACAGCGCGTAGCCGATGATCTCGCCATAGCGGACGATCGGTTCGCCTTCCGCGATGTCGACCAGCGCGGTCTTGTGTCCCTGCGGCACGAAGGCGCGCAACGTCAGGCCGCTGGCAAACCGCGCGCCGGCGGGGAGCCCGAAATCATTGACAACGATCGCGACATTGTCGCGCTCGTTGAGCTTGATGTAGCGGGGCTGCTCTTTCGCGGCGACGTCCTGGTCCATCGAGGACTCCGAAGTGTAGGGTGGGTTAGCCCCGTGATTGCGCGGAGCGCAATCACTCGGCGTAACCCACCAATGTCTGTATCTGCGGAAAGCAGAAGAGGTGGGTTACGCTGCGCTAACCCACCCTACAATCTCAACGATATCTCAGCCCGGGAACGTATAAGCCGTCTTCACCGTGGTGTAGAACTCGCGCGCGTAGGAGCCCTGCTCGCGGGCGCCGTAGCTCGAGCCCTTCCGGCCGCCGAACGGCACGTGATAGTCGACGCCGGCGGTCGGCAGATTGACCATCACCATGCCGGACTCGCTGTTGCGCTTGTAGTGCGAGGCGTATTTCAGGCTGGTGGTGCAGATGCCGGAGGCGAGGCCGAACTCGGTATCGTTGGAGATGGCGAGCGCCTCTTCGTAATTCTTCGCACGAATGACGGCGGCGACCGGGCCAAAGATCTCCTCACGCGCGATGCGCATGTTGTTGTTGGCTTCGGTGAACAGCGCCGGCTGCAAATAGTGGCCGGGATTCTCGCGCTTCAGCAGCTCGCCGCCGAAGGCGAGCTTGGCGCCTTCGTCCTGGCCGATCTTGATGTAGCGCAGGTCCTGGTCGAGCTGGTTCTGGTCCACCACGGGACCGATATGCACGCCGGCCTTGAGCGCATCGTCCACCGACAGGCTGTTCAGACGCTCGGCCATGGCGGCGACGAAGCGGTCGTGGATGCCCTCGGTGACGATCAGGCGGGACGAGGCGGTGCAGCGCTGGCCGGTCGAGAAATAAGCGCCGTTGACCGCGACCTCGACGGCGGTCTTGAGGTCGGCGTCGTCGAGCACGACCAGCGGATTCTTGCCGCCCATCTCGAGCTGAAACTTCTTCATGGGGTTCGAGAGCACGCAGGCCTGCGCGATCTTGCGTCCCGTCTGCACCGAGCCGGTGAAGGAGATCGCGGCGACGTCCGGATGCTCGAGCAGGGTCTGGCCGACGACCGAGCCGGAGCCGACGACGAGGTTGAACACGCCCGCGGGAATGCCGGAG
Source organism: Bradyrhizobium sp. USDA 336 (assembly GCF_044908355.1). Lineage (NCBI taxonomy): Bacteria > Pseudomonadati > Pseudomonadota > Alphaproteobacteria > Hyphomicrobiales > Nitrobacteraceae > Bradyrhizobium > Bradyrhizobium sp. USDA 336. Next base: position 436,031 of record NZ_JBIYDC010000002.1, read on the forward strand.
CGGGTGATGATCTCGGACAGCGCATGCGCCGAGCCGGGCACCAGCTCGGCCGGCTTGAACACCACGGTGTTGCCGTAGCAAAGCGCCGGCGCGATCTTCCAGGCAGGGATTGCGATCGGGAAATTCCAGGGCGTGATCATGCCGACGACGCCGACCGGCTCACGGGTGAGCTCGACGTCGAGGCCGGGACGCACCGAGGCGCCCTTCTCGCCGATCAGGCGCAGCGCTTCGCCGGCGAAGAACGCGAAGATCTGGCCGGCGCGGGCGACCTCGCCGACGCCTTCGGGGAGGGTCTTGCCTTCCTCGCGCGCGAGCAGGCGGCCGAGCTCTTCCTTACGGGCGAGGATTTCAGTCGAGATCTTGTTGAGCGCGTCGTAGCGCGCCTGCGGGGTCGACTGTGCCCAGGCGGGGAAGGCGGCCTTGGCGGCGGCGATCGCCTTCTCGGTCTGCGCCTTGTCGGCCTTGGCATATTCGCCGACGAGATCATTGGTGTTGGAGGGGTTGATGTTCCTGGTGACGCCGGAGCCGTCGACCCATTCGCCGCCGATGAAGTTCTTCAGGATCGCTGTCATCTTTTTCCTCCAGGGGAACGCTTCTAACGCACGAGGCAGGGACGCTTGTCGTCAAACGTCCAGCCGGGGATCAAGTCCTGCATGGCCATAGCGTCATCCCGCCCGCCGAGTCCATGCTTCTTATAAAGCTCGTGCGCGGCCTCGATGGCGGGGCGGTCGATCTCGATGCCGAGGCCCGGGCGGTCCGGAACGGCGATCTTGCCACCCTTGATCTGGAGCGGCTCCTTTGTCAGCGCCTGACCGTCCTGCCAGATCCAGTGGGTGTCGATCGCGGTGACCTTGCCGGGGGCGGCGGCGCCGACATGGGTGAACATGGCAAGCGAAATGTCGAAATGGTTGTTGGAGTGCGAGCCCCAGGTCAGGCCGTTGTCACGGCAGGTCTGCGCCACGCGCACCGAGCCTTGCATCGTCCAGAAATGGGGATCGGCCAGCGGGATGTCCACCGCCCCGAGCCGCAGCGCATGGGAGAGTTGCCGCCAATCGGTCGCGATCATGTTGGTGGCGGTCGGCAGGCCGGTGGCGCGGCGGAACTCGGCCATGATCTCGCGGCCGGAGAAGCCGGCCTCGGCGCCGCAGGGGTCCTCGGCATAGGCGAGGATGCCATGCATGCCCTTGCAGAGGCTGATCGCCTCATCCAGCGACCAGGCGCCGTTGGGGTCCAGCGTGACGCGCGCGCTGGGGAAGCGTTTTGCGATTGCGGTAACCGCCTCGATCTCCTGCTCGCCGCGGAGCACGCCGCCCTTGAGCTTGAAGTCGGCGAAGCCGTAATGGTCGTGGGTCGCCTCCGCGAGCCGCACCACGGCCTCGGGCGTCATCGCCTCCTGGTGGCGGAGATTGAACCATTCCGCCTTTCCGGTCTCGCCCGTGACGTAGTCGAGCTTCGACTTACGACGGTCGCCAACGAAGAAGAGATAGCCGAGCGTCTCGACGCTGGTGCGCTGCTGGCCTTCGCCAAGCAGTGCTGCGACGGGCAGTCCGAGATGCTGGCCGAGCAGGTCGAGCAGCGCGGATTCGATCGCGGTGACCGCATGGATCATCACGCGAAGATCAAAGGTCTGCTTGCCGCGTCCGCCGACGTCGCGGTCGGCGAAGGCGGTACGGATATCGGCGAGGATGTTGTTCATCGCGCCGACCGTCTTTCCGATCACGAGGTCGCGGGCGTCCTGGAGCGTCTGCCAGATCTTCTGCCCGCCCGGCACCTCGCCGACGCCGGTGTGGCCGGCATTGTCGGTGAGGATGACGATGTTGCGGGTGAAGAACGGCGCATGCGCGCCGCTCAGGTTGAGGAGCATGCCGTCGCGGCCCGCGACCGGGATCACCTGCATCGCCGTGATAACAGGTGCTCCGGCGACTGACGCGCCGGAAATCTCAGTCTGGGCCATCGCAGGCTCCTCCGTGTCGTCTTACTATTCTGCAGCCTGTTGTGACGATCGTACGGCGGGCAGCTTCTGCACCAGCGCGGTCAGCTCCGCCATCTCCTGCTCGGTGAGATCAGTCAGCGGCGGACGGACCGGGCCGGAATCGCGGCCGATCACTTTCATGCCGGCCTTGATGATCGAGACCGCGTAACCCTTCTTGCGGTTCCGGATCGCGATCAGCGGCAGGATGAAATCCTTCAGGCCGGCCTGGATAGTGGCGTGGTCGCGCTTTCGCACCGCGGCGTAGAAGTTGGTGGCGAATTCCGGCACGAAGTTGAACACGGCCGAGGAATAGGTCGTCACGCCCATGTCGAGATAGGGCAGCGCGAAGGTCTCGGCGGTCGGCAGGCCGCCGACATAGGTGAGGCGGTCGCCGAGCTTGGTGTAGACGCGGGTCATCAGCTCGATGTCGCCGATGCCGTCCTTGTAGCCGACGAGGTTCGGGCAGCGCTCAGCAAGGCGCGCGAGCGTGTCGGGCTGGAGGATGGCGTTGTCGCGGTTATAGACGATGACGCCGATCTTCACGGCGGCGCAGACCGCCTCGACATGGGCGGCAAGGCCTTCCTGCTCGGAATGGGTGAGGTAGGGCGGCAGCAGCAGGAGGCCGTCGGCGCCTGCCTTTTCCGCACCGATGGCGATCTCGCGGGCAATCGCGGTGCCGTAGCCGGTGCCGGCGAGCACGGGCACGCGGCCCTTGGTCTCGTCGACGGCGACCTTCACGACCTGCGGAACCTCTGATGGCGTCAGCGAGAAGAACTCGCCGGTGCCGCCGGCGGCGAAGAGACCTGCGACGTCATAACCGCACAACCAGTCCATGTTGGCGCGATAGGTCGCCTCGTCGAAGGAATAGTCCGCCCTGAACGGCGTGACGGGGAAGGACAGGAGGCCCGATCCGATCTTCTGGGCCATTTCCTGCGGGGTCATCTTGCTCATGGGCGCTCCCTTCTCGTGTTGCGGAGGACGCAAGCAGAGGCCGCACGTCCATGCGCCGTGGTTTAGGAGACCGTTCGATGCGCGTCCAAGCCAAAGCCTATATCGACCGATGCGGATTGAGTATCAATCCTCCGCCAGCTCCGCGGAGGACAATTCGCCGGCGATCTTGACCAGGGCCGACAGCAACGGGTTCTCGTCCTCGCGCCGCCACACCATGAACAGCTCGACCGGAACGCGCGTGCGCAGCTTCAGCGGACGCAGGCGGACGTCGGAGATCTTCAGGCTCGCCGCTGCCGCCGGTACGATGGCGAGGCCGAGGCCGGCGCGCACCATCGCGAGGATCGAGTGGATCTGGCTGAGATGCTGGACGTAGCGCGGCAGCACGTCGGCGCGGGTGAACAGCGCCACCAGGAGGTCGTGAAAGTAGCGGCTCTCGTAGGGCGAGTACATCACGAAGGGCTGGTCGTCGAAATCCTTGATGGTGATGCCGTCGGCATTCGCCAGCGGATGCTTCTTCGGGATCGCCGCGAGCAGCGGCTCGGCGACGACGCGGCGGCTGGCAAGCTCGGGCCGCGCGATCGGCGGCCGCAGCAGGCCGGCATCGATCTGGCCCGAGGTCAGCGCCTCGAACTGGTCGCCCGATACCATCTCCTTCAGAGAGAAATCGACCTCCGGCAATTTGGCGCGGCAGGCGGCGATGAGCTCGGGCAGAAAGCCATAGGCCGCGGCCGCGGTGAAGCCGACCTTCAGCGAGCCGGTCTTGCCGAGCGCAATGCGGCGGGCCACCTGTGAAGCGCTTTCCGCAAGCTTGAGAATGCGCCGCGCCTCCGGCAGGAAGCTGCGCCCGGCCGGGGTGAGGCGTACCGAGCGGCTGGTGCGCTCCAAGAGCGGCGCGTCGATGATGTGCTCGAGCACCTGGATCTGCCGGGACAGCGGCGGCTGCGTCATGTTGAGCCGCACGGCGGCGCGGCCGAAATGCAATTCCTCCGCCACCGTGACGAAACAGCGGAGCTGGTTGAGGTCGAACATCGATACATGCCTTAGATGAATAAGGCGTTTCCCCGGCACTTCTAGCATCGATCACCCCCAAAACAAAGACGGCGGCCTTGTGGGCCGCCGTTGAGTTGCCTGGTCAAGCTCCCATGGGAGCCCTCAGGAGGAACAGGCTGATGCGAGACCGCCTCACGTCCGCTGCGGACGCCACTGCGCTCATCACGCGCCTCTCTCAGGCCTCGGCCGTTTGCCCGACACGAGTCCTAGAGGTGCGCGCGGCGAAGTGTCCAAGTTCAAGGCAGTATCGATCGATGCTGTTTTTGGATCGATGGAACGGCGAAGTGGGGGATGATCGCTGTTGGGAAACCCTATCAAACCACCGCTGTCATTCCCCGCGAAGGCGGGGAATCCAGTACGCAGCGGCGTCTCGATTCAATCACTGCTGTCACGGAAGTACTGGATCGCCCGGTCAAGCCGGGCGATGACAGTGAGTGTGTGGAGACAGCACGCTATTGCTGCGCGCTGGGCAGCAACTGCGGCAGCAGTCCGCGCGTCACGTTCGGCGGCACGGCGTCGAGACCGAGCACGGCGCTCGCGGCCGGCAGCGCCGCGTCGGCCATCGCGGCATGGCCCTCGGCGCTCGGATGCACCGCGCCGCCATAGACGGCGGAGAGCACGCCCCAGGCCGCATCGTGGATGTCGGTCGGCTGGCTCGCCGCCGGCAGGCCTTGCGGATAGGTCATCGCGGCGAAATAGCTGTCATTGGCGTCGCGGATCCAGCGCGCGCGGGGCAGGTAGGCGCGGTATTCCGAGGCGCCGCGGCCGCACAGCATCGGCTGGCTCGCCGCGCTGACGATGTCGGGATCGAAGCTCTGGCCGTTCGCGGCAAAGCAGCTGCGGTCGAATTCGGGATCGTTGCCGGAACGGGCGCAGAAGCCGTGCTCGGCGAACGCGGCCTGGTGCGCATCGACGAAGGTCATGCGGTCGGCTTCGGGATCGCGGCACAGCGCACCGCGGGTGCAGGTGGCGAGCCCCTTCAGCTGCGGCAGGAATTCGCTGTCGACGAAGGCGGAGACGCGGGAAAGGCGCTGCGGATCGGCATTGAAGGACGGGTGGATGTCGAAGCCGGCCCGGCCGCCGCGGCAGGGCGCGCCGCCGTCGGCGAGCGCAGGATTGGCATAGGAGACATAGACCACGTGCGAGAGGTCGCCGCCGACCAGCGGCTTCAACGCCTCGCGCAGCTTGACGAAAGCCTGCGGCAGCTCGCGTTGGAGCGCATCGCGGGAATCGTCGACGCTTGCCATCACGCCGGAGCGGCGGAACAGCGCGCGCTCGGTGGCGGTTTCGACGATGACGTCGGCGACCAGGCCGGAGAAATAGACGTCGTTGGCGCCGACCGAGAGCAGCACGAGATCGAGCGTGCGATCGGGCTGGCGCTTCTTCGCCGCGGTGACGGCTTCCCGCAGCTCGGCGACTTGCGCGTTCACGCTGGTGTTGCAGACGCCGGTCTTGCCGGGCGGGCATTCGCGGGCGCGCTGCGAGCCGAGCAGCCCGTCGACGATGCTGGCGCCAGTGCAGGCGAGCGGCAGGAAGGTCACGGCGATGTGGGTGTAGCGCACCGCGAGTGCCAGCGCGGTGCGCGCCTGATAGCTGTAGAGCGATCGATGGCACGGCGCATTGAACCAGAGCGCGCTGTAGCGCTGCCAGTTGGCGAGCGTATCCGGCGCCTCGCAGGCGCGGCCGCCCTTGAAGCCGTGGCGGCTCGGCCGATAGTACTGCTCGCCGGCGGTGCCGAGATAGGAGCGGAAGCAAAAACCTTCGTCCGACAGCGCCAGTGGCCGGTCCGGGTTGCCTTCGCCCGAGGCGATGCTGTCGCCTAGACCTGCGATGAAGATGTCGCGGACCTGGATCTCGGTCTGGACCCGCTGGGTCGGATCGGAGCCGGCCGAGACATCGACGGTCGCGACCGTCTGCTTGCCGTAGCGGACGCGCAAATTGATCGGCTCGGCGCAGTCGAAGGTCGAGCTCTGCGGCCCGTCGCCGTCATCGAACGACCAGGCGCAGGTGGCGCCGACCGGCACCGCACCGGTCAGGCGCACCGTCACCGGATGGTCGATCGGCGTGATGTAGTTCTCTTTGACATTGTCGCGGGTGCAGGGCTGGTTGACCCGCCCCTGCAGATCGATGCACAGCCGGTTGACCATGTTGCGGGCCCAGCCGCGGCCCTCGCTCTGGAGCTCCAGCGACTGCTCGGCGGCCAGAATGCTGCGGTTACGCGCGTTCTCGACATGGAGCAGGAAATCACGCTCCTCGCGGAATAGCCGGAAGCGGTTACGCACCTCCCAGCTGATCTGCATGGTGCCGGCGTCCTGCGCGGCGGCACGCTCGGGCAAAGCGAGGAGGCTGGTAAGCAGCACGGCGCCTGCCGAAAGGGTGCGAAGGAATACGGAAATCATGGCCCGCGTCTTCAACGGCAAAGTTGAGGCGGAAATAAGAGAGGATTGCGCGCCGGCCCGCAACCTTTGTCCGATGATTCCGAGGTGCCTTCGGCGGCTCAGCGCTTGCCGGCCTGCCGCAGCAGCCGTTCGCGCTCCATCGGCGTCACCTCCTTCGGCAGGTTGGCCTGCGCGCAGGCTTCCGCCAGCCGCCGCCGCTCCTGCCACGGTGCGACCACATTCATCCAGAGCTCGCGCATGCCCATGATGGAGATGGCGAGGCCGAACGGGATCACGAAATAGAGAATGCGGAACACCAGCAGCGTGGCCAGAAGCTCCTCGCGGCCGAACTGGGGCAGCGCCACCAGCATGGCGGCATCGAACACGCCGATCGAGCCGGGGGCGTGGCTGGCAAAGCCGATCAGGGTCGCCAGGATGAACACGACCGCGAGCGACATGAAGTCGATCGGCGGGTTAGCCGGCATTAGGAGGTACATTGCGGTGGCGCAGAAGCCGAGATCGACGACGCCGATCAGGATCTGCACCAAGGTCAGCGGTGCCGAGGGCAGCACCACCTTCCAGCCTTTCTGGCCGAGCTCGCGGCGCTTCTCGCCCATGCAGAGCCAGACCAGATAGGCGCCGATCGATGCGAGGCCGCCGAGGGCGATCAACCGATTGAGCGAAGAGGGGAGCTGATCCATCGAGGAGGCCGCATCCGGATGGACGGCCATGCCGATCGAGAGCACGAAGATGTTACCGAGCCAGAAGGTCAGGCCCGACAGGAAGCAGATCTTCGCGACGTCGATCGCGTTCAATCCGTAGTCCGAATAGATCCGGAAACGGATCGCGCCGCCGGTGAAGACCGTGGCGCCGATGTTGTGGCCGATCGAATAGGACGTGAAGCTGGATAGCGCCGCGATGCGATAGGGCACGTGCTTCTTGCCGATCGTTCGCAGTGCAAAATAGTCGTAGAAGGTCAGCGTACAGAACGCGAAGACGACGCAGATCGCCGCCAGCCCAATGTTGCCGCGGGGAATCTCCGTCAACGCGGTCAGGATGACCCCGGTATCGATGCCCTTGAGGGTTCGCACCAGCGTGGTGATCGCAAAGGCGATGATGAAGATGCTCGCGGCAACTCCGAGCCGTCGCCAGCCGATCCATCTCTTGAAGCCGCGCTTCAGCGCGGGCAGCAGTCCGTGCATTCATCCTCCCGGCGGGGGGCAAGATCGACCGGGCCAGGCATTGGCCGGTCGGGTGCGATCACGGCCAAAAGGAAGGCATCGATCGCTAGGCATGATCCAGCTCATTTAAGGCAAAATCAGCGGCTTGTGCAGCCCTTGACAACAATAGGTTCTGCGTTCGGCGAGCAACTTTGTCATACGCGGTTCATATCGGCGGCCCGTTAAGCATATGAGTCGCGAAACCCGGCTCCGTCCGCGCGCTCACCGTGCCGGCACGATCTCAAATCCCGGCGCCGTCCGCATTGTTCCAGCGCAGGCCGCATCGACGTTTTTGGAACGTCGATGTCGCGTGGTCGTTAGGCTCCATCAGCAATCGAACATGGCGGAATACGCGGCATTTTCGCACGAGCCGGCGCCTCCGTGTTCCCAACACCCGAGGATCGGAACGATGGGACTGTTCACAAAAGACATCAAGACCATGAACGACCTGTTCGTGCATCAGCTCCAGGACATCTATTACGCCGAGCAGCAGCTCACCAAGGCGCTGCCGAAGATGGCGACCAAGGCCACTGATCCGCAGCTGAAACAGGGCTTTTTGACGCACCTCGAGGAAACCAAGCAGCACGTTGCGCGGCTCGAGGAGGTCTTCAAGATGCACGGCGTCCCCGTGAAGGCGGTCGACTGCCCGGCGATCGATGGCATCATCGAGGAAGCCGACGAGACCGCCGGCGAAGTCGCCGACAAGGCGGTGCTCGACGCGGCCCTGATCAATGCGGCGCAGGCCGCGGAGCACTACGAGATCGTCCGCTACGGCAGCCTGATCGCCTGGGCCAAGCAGCTCGGCCGCAACGATTGTGCAGCGGTGCTCGCCAAGACGCTCGAGGAGGAGAAGGCGACCGACCAGAAGCTGACGACGCTCGCCGAGAGCAAGGTGAATCTGCGCGCGGCGAGCTGAGAAGAGGAAACTACGAGCGCCGCGCGACGCTCCGCGCGGCGCTTTGCTTGTTCGCTTCCCGCTGCCGTGGTGCTGCTTCGGTGCGCCGTCAGGATCAGCAATGTGAGCGAAATCGCTCATCTTCCATTCACCACTTCCGGAGCAGATTTGTAGCCGGTTACCGATCGTCCACCACTGTCGGCTCAAATGCGGGTCGATAGGGGCCGGCAATGTATCAAGTTCTCTACTGTCTCACCGACGAGCATGACTGGCGACTGGTGGCCCTTGGGGGCGCGGTGTGCCTGCTCGCCAGCGCCGCGGCGATCAGCCTGTTTCAGCGCGCACGCGCGACGCACGGAGCCGGGCGTCTGGCCTGGATCGCCCTGGATGCGGCCGTCAGCGGATGCGGCATCTGGGCGACGCATTTCATCGCGATGCTCGCCTATGGCCCCGGGAGCGCCGGCGCCTACAACATCCCGGTGACAATTCTGTCGCTGATGCTTGCGATCTCCTTGACCTTCGTGGGCCTCAGCATCGCCGTGGCGTCCTCGCGCCCGGTGTGGATCGCCGTCGGCGGCGCCATCGTCGGCCTTGGTGTCGCGGCGATGCATTACACCGGCATGGCGGCGCTGGAGATGCCGGCACGGCTGGATTGGATCGGGAGCACGGTTGCCGCCTCGGTGCTGTTCGGAATCGTCTTCGCAGCGCTCGCGCTGTTCGTCGCCGCGCGAGGTGACGGGATTCGGCATGCGCTGAGCGCGACTGCTCTGTTGACGCTGGCGATCGTTGCCCATCACTTCACCGCGATGGGCGCGGTGCTGCTGACGCCGGATCCGACGATCGCGATCAGCGGGCTCTCGGTCCCGCCGGCCTCACTGTCGTTCCTGACTGCCAGTGCCGCCGTCGCGATCATCGCGATTGCGCTCGTGGCCGCGCTGCTCGACCGCCGCGCCAAGGGCGAACTGGGCCGCCAGCAGATCGTGCTGGACAGCGCGCTGGAGAACATGTCGCAGGGGCTGTGCATGTTCGACGCCGACGGCAAGATCATCCTGTTCAACGAGCGCTATGCCGCGATGCTCCGTCGAACCGACGTGCCGCTCACCGGCCGCTTGCTGGTCGACGTGCTCAGGGAAGAGCAGGCCAAGGGCCAGTGGCAGGGCGACGCCGATGAATTCTTCGCCCGCCTCGTCGCCGACGCGCGCGAGGGCCGCACCACGACCGACGTCGTCAACCGGTTCGGCCGCTCCATCCGGGTCGTCAACCAGCCGATGCAGGGCGGCGGCTGGGTCGCGACCTTCGAGGACATCACCGAATGGCTGGAGGCGCAGGCCAAGATCTCGCACATGGCGCGCCATGACGCGCTGACCAGCCTGCCGAACCGGGTTCTGTTCCACGAACAGCTCGAGCAGGGACTGCGCCAGACCAAGTCGGGCGACCAGCTCGCAGTGCTTTGCCTCGATCTCGATCACTTCAAGGACATCAACGACTCGCTCGGCCATCCCATCGGCGATGCGCTGCTCAAGGAGGTCGGCCGCAGGCTCGAGGCCACCGTCGGCGAACAGGACACCGTGGCGCGGCTCGGCGGCGACGAGTTCGCGGTGGTCCAGATCGGACGCTCCGAGGAGATCGCCGCGCGAGCGCTTGCCGGACGCCTCGTCGAGGTGATCTCGGCGCCTTACCAGATCGACGATCATCAGATCGTGATCGGCGTCTCGATCGGCATCTCGCTGTCGCCGCAGGACGGCAGCAATCCGGACGAGCTGCTCAAGAACGCGGACCTTGCGCTCTATCGCGCCAAGGCGGACGGCCGCGGCACCTATCGCTTCTTCGAGACCGGCATGGATGCGCGTGCGCAGGCGCGGCGCCTTCTGGAAATGGATCTGCGCGCGGCGCTGCAGCGCGACGAGTTTCAGGTCTATTACCAGCCGATCCGCGAGGTCGCCAGCGGTCGCGTCGTCGCCTTCGAGGCGCTGCTGCGCTGGAACCATCCGCAACGCGGGCTGATCGCGCCCATCAGCTTCATTCCGCTTGCGGAGGAGACCGGGCTCATCGTTCAGCTCGGCGAGTTCGTGCTGCGCTCCGCCTGCACCGACGCGGCCACCTGGCCCGACGATGTCGACGTCGCCGTCAATTTGTCGCCGGTGCAGTTCAAGAGCCCGAACCTGATCGCGGCGGTGACCGAGGCGTTGGCCATATCGGGACTCGGTGCGCGCCGCCTCGAGCTCGAGATCACCGAATCCGTCCTGCTCCAGAACAGCGAGGCGACGCTGACGACCTTGCACGAGCTGCGTGCCATGGGCGTGCGGATCTCGCTCGATGATTTCGGCACCGGTTATTCGTCGCTGAGCTATCTGCGCAGCTTCCCATTCGACAAGATCAAGATCGACCGTTCCTTCGTATCGGAGCTGGCGACACGCGAGGATTCCATGGCAATCATCCGCGCCGTTACGGGCCTTGGCCGCAGCCTCGGCATCGTCACCACGGCGGAGGGCGTCGAGAACAATACGCAGCTCGAGCTGCTCCGGCGCGAGGGCTGCACCCAGGCGCAGGGTTATCTGTTCAGCAAGCCGCGGCCCGCCTCGGATGTCGCGATCATGCTGGATCGGCCGCGGCTGCGCGCGTCGGCTTGAGAGGTCAGCTTCGGCGCAGCGCGAAATGCGCGCCGCAGAACGCCATCACGGCGCCGAGACACAGGGCTGCAAGCCCGGCGAGCACGCCCGAGACGGTCGGGACCGGGCTCGGCGCCGACGCCGCCTGACCCGCTCCCGCAAGCAGCAGCACGCCGACCGCGATCAGGAATTGCCGCATCCGCTGCGGGATCTGTCCGGAGACGGCGCTCTGCATCAGGCTCGCCGTGAAATAGCCGCCGGAGAATCCGACGGTGGCGATCAGCCACCAGGCGATGGCGGCGCCCGCCGGAATGAACTCATGCGTGTCGGAGCGCCAGAGGCGGCCGAGATCGAGACCGTAGCGCGCGCCCAGCATGTGCACCGCGAGCGCCAGCAACACACCGGAGATCATCGCGGCGCCGAGAATCAGGCGGCGCGGAAAAAAGGTCGTCTCAGCCATGTCTCGCTTGTAGGATGGCCGGGGGCGATCGCGCAAGCCGATCGCCCAAGCGATCGCCCATGGGTTCGTTGACGACATGCCGGGAGCGGAAGCGGGTTCGACCACGAGCTATGCCTACAAGGCCTCGCTGATCGGCTCGGCGCATCGCTTCGAGCTGACGGAGCAGGGGCTGTCCTGGCACATCGCCGGCCGCTCCGGCCTGTGGCGCTATGACGAGATCTCGGCGATCCGGCTGTCGTTCCGCCCGGTGTCGATGCAGCAGCACCGCTTCCGCGCCGATATCAGCCGCACTGGCGGCGGCCGCATCGCGATCCTGTCGACGAGCTGGCAGACCGCGGCGCTGATGGCGCCGCAGGACAACGGCTTTCGCGATTTCCTGATCGAGCTGCATGCGCGGATGGCCAAAGCCGGCAGCCGCGCCGAATTGACCGCGGGCCTCGGCCGCAAGACCTATGCGGCGGTGCTGGCGTTCCTGGCCGTGCTCGCCGTGGCAATGGCGGGGCTGTTGATCCGCGCGCTTCTGACCGGCGAACTCGCCGGCGTGCTGTTCATCCTCGGCTTCGCCGCGCTGTTCGCCTGGCAGGTCGGCGGCTTCGTGCGGCGCAACCGGCCGCAGAGCTACAGTTTCGATCGCGTGCCGAAGGCCCTGCTGCCCTAAAGCGTTTGCGAGCGAAGTGAGGTCCGGTTCGCGTGAAGAAAACGCGTCAAATGAGAGCCCTACTCCGTCGAATCGAAATCGTCCTCCTTGGTGCCGAGCAGCGAGACGATGGTGCGCAGGCCGGAATCGAGCTGCTCGGGCGAGGGCGGGGCCAGCGCGAGCCGCACCGCGTTCGGCGCATGACCGTGCGCGATTGCAAAGGTCGAGGACGGCGTCAGCGCGATGCCGCGCCTTGCTGCTGCGGCGACGAAGGTCTGCGAGCGCCAGTGCGGCGGCAGCGTCAGCCAGAGATGATAGGAGCGCGGATCGGCGGCGAGCTGGTAGCCGGAGAGCAGCCTAGCGGCGGTCTGCTGTCGGCGCGCGGCATCGATGCGTTTCAGTCGGGTCAGCTCGGCGACGGTGCCGTCGGCCATCAGCCGCTGCCCGGCCGCGAGCGCATGGCCGGAGGCGATCCAGCCGCCGGTCCGCACCGCGCTCATCACACTCTCGCGCAGATGCGGCGGCGCGACGAGGATGCCGAGCGCGAGCCCCGGCGCGACCTTCTTGGACAGGCTGTCGAGCACGATGCAGCGGTCGGGCCCGAGCGCGGCCAGCGGCGTGTCGTCGGCGAGGAAGCCGTAGACGATGTCCTCGATGATGGTCAGATCGAGCTTCTCGGCGACGCGCATGATGTCGGCGCGCCGCGTCGCGTTCATGGTGACGCCGAGCGGGTTCTGGATGATGGGCTGCAGATACAGCGCCGACAGATGCGCCTCGCGATGGGCCTTCTGGATGGCGATGGCGTCGGGCCGCGCGCCGAACTCGTCCATGGGGATCGGGACCAGCGTCACACCGAGCCGCGCGGCGATGCTCTTGACGTAAGGGTAGGTCAGCGCCTCGACGCCGCAGCGGCCGCCGGTGGGCACCAGCGCGGCAAGTGCGGCCGCCAGCGATTGCTTGCCGTTGGCGGTGAAGAAGATCTGCTCGGGCTGCGGCGAAAAATCCTTGCGTGCGAGATAGGCAGCCGCGGCAACGCGGGCGCTCTTGGTGCCGGTGCTGGTCGAAACGCGCAGTGCGGATTCGAGCGCGTCGATGCGCTCGAGCCCCGCGAGGCTCTTGGCGATCATCGCCCATTGCTGCGGCAATAGCGGGTAATTGACCTCGAGATTGATGCGCGCGTCGGCCGGCTCGCGCATGGTCTCGACTTCACGCCTGACGTCGCCGGAGATGAACGTGCCGCGCCCGACCTCGCCGACCACGAGGCCACGGCGGAGCAATTCAGTATAGACCCGGCTCGCGGTCGAGACCGCGATGCCGCGGTCATAGGCAAAATTGCGCTGCGGCGGCAGCCGGTCGCCGGGCCTTAACGTGCCGTTAGTGATATCGGCCGCAATGGCGTCGGCCAGCTTCACATACTCGAACTTGGACATATTGCACCGAGAGCAATGTTTTGCTTGCTCCGAGGAGTGTACTGGAGCATTTAAGTTCCATCAAGTTCCGCGATTGAGCCGAGGAGAGCGAGAGCAATCCGGCGGCAAATGAGGTGCAGGCGCCCACTAGCGTCCGCGCCAACGGCACCTGCTTCGCCGCGCGGGACAATAGGCCGGAGAAGAAGAATGACCACGATCTCGCAAACTGCCGGGCGGACTTTACGCCCATCCTCATCGGGCGGATTTTTCAGTGCCCTAGCCCTGCGCCTCACCGCGCTGTTCGACCGCCTGGAGCGCCGCTCCGCCGTCAAGACCCTGAACGAGCTCGACGACCGCGCCCTGCGCGACATCGGCATCACACGCAGCCAGATCGAGGATGCCGTGTACGGGCAGTTCAAGACCGAGCTGTCGCGGTATCTGTGATACTCGCGTGTCCAGAAGCGCTGCAGCGGGAAACGCTGCTGCGCAGAGCCGGGACCCAGCGGATCGCACTCGCTGACGCATGGGCCCCGGCTCTGCAGCGCATCACTTCGTGCTGCGCAGCGTCCGGGGCACGGAAGCGCGAGTGTGGCTCGCAATGACGGAGTCTGCCGCCCCTCAATGCCTGACCACCAGCACCGAGCACTTGGCGTAGCGCACGACGTGGCCGGCGTTGGAGCCGAGGAAATAGGTGCGCATCGCCGGGCGATGCGAGGTCATCACTATCAAATCGGCCTTCACGTGCACGGCTTCCTCCAGGATCTCGTGATAGATGCCGCCCTGGCGCACCACGCTGGAGATGCGGGACGGCTCGATGCCGGATTCCCGCGCGACGATGGCAAGCGCCTCTTCCGAGGTCTGGCGCTGCTGCTCGTCGAAATCGGCCGGGACGTACTCGGCCAGCATCACCGGCGTCATCGGCAGCACGTTGAGCAGGCGCACGGTGCCGCTCCAGGTCTGCGACAAAGTCGCCGCGGTCGCGATCGCCGGCTTGGCGAGATCGGTGTCGGCGAGGTCGATGGGCACGAGGATGGACTTGAACATCTGCGCCTCCCTGAAGACCAAGCTGAACAACCGGTCGAGACGGCGCCCGCGCGTCTCTAGCTCGATCGAAGCAGCTTGGGGCTGACGAACAGCACCAGCTTGCCGCGGCGGTAAGCCACGTCACCCCAATCCTTGACGTCAAAGTCGAAGATCGCAAGCCCCGCTGTGGGCAGGTTGTCGCCGAGTGCCTTGGCGCCATCGGGATCGCCGCCGCCGATCAGCATCAGGGCGACCTCATGCATGCCGGGATTGTGGCCGATCAGCAGCAGCCGCTTCGGATCGGCGGGGGCGGTTGCGGTGCGAATGGTGTCCAGGATCTGCGCGGGATCGGCGCCATAGAGTTCCGGCAGGACCTCGACCTGCGGCGCCGGGACGCGGTCCTTCATCGCCTCCCAGGCGATGTCCCAGGTCTGACGGGCCCTCACGGCGTGGGAGACCAATACGGTATCGGGGAAGGGCGGATGGGCCGCGATCCAGTCTCCCATCCGCGCGGCATCCTTGTGACCGCGGTCGTCGAGCCGGCGGTCCTGGTCACGGCCGCTCGGTGCGTCGGTCTCGGTCTTGGCGTGACGCAGCAGCATCAAACGGCGCATGGCATTCTCGAATCGTTCCACGTCCACGATAATCTACAGGCGCCGGTTGAGGACAAGGTGACAGGCGCCCGGTTGGTATCTTAAGAAACGCTATGAGCGAGACTTTCACAAGCGTGTCCCAGGAAGAAGCCGGCTTTCGCGACCGCGTGCGGCTGTCGTTCGATCTCGATGCCGACATTTGTGTGATCGGGGCGGGCCTGGCTGGGCTTACCGTGGCGCTGGAGGCGGCCCGGCTCGGGGCCAGCGTCGCGGTGCTCGAGGGTCGGCATATCGGCTGGAACGCCTCCGGCAACCAGCTCGGCACCGTGATGCCGGGCTTTGCGCTGCCGCTCACGGACCTGATCGAGCGCATCGGCTTGGAGGACGCCCGCGAATTGTGGACCCTGTCGAAGCAGGGCGCCGCGTTCGTCCGGGCCAACGCCAGCGAAGAGAGCATGCCGGGGATCGGCCTCAGCGACGGCGTGCTGGAGGTCTCCAATGTCGATGCAGGCGACCGGCTGATCAGCCGGCTGCAGATGCTGAACGAGGATTTCGATACCGAGGTCGAAGGCTGGCAGGTCGATCGCGTGCGCGAGGCGCTCAAGACCGATCATTACTTCCACGGCGTGTATTATCCTAGAGCGTTCCAGGTCGACGGCCGGAAATATGTGCACGGCCTTGCGGCGCTGGCACGGCGGGCAGGCGCCCGCATCTTCGAGGACACGCCGGTCGTCAGCATCGATCATTCCGGCATCCGCAAGCGCATCGTCACGCCCTCGGCGCGGCTGCGGGCGAGCCACATCGTGCTCGCCGGCAACATTCATCTCGGCGCCCCCTCCAAGCGCCTGTCGGAGACGCTGCTTCCGGTCTGGCGCTATGCCGGCGTGACCGCGCCGCTCGGCGAGCGTGTGCACGAAATCATCGCCTTCAAGGGATCGGTGATGGATTCCGACGGCGTCGACCATTTCCGGGTCGTCGACGGCGACCGGCTGATGTGGGAGAGCCCGGAGACCACCTGGGCCGCGCGTCCGCAGCGCTTCGCCGGCGCCATCAAGCGGCGGATCCGGACGATCTTTCCCGAGCTCGACAATGTCGAGATCACCGACATCTTCGGCGGCGCCACCGGCCAGACCGTGCACGGCATGCCGCAGATCGGCCAGCTGCGCAAAGGCTTGTGGGTGGCGAGCGGCTTCGGCCGCCAGGGCATGAACACCTCCGCCATGGCCGGACAGATGATCGCGCGCAGCATTTTGTGGGGCGATGAGCGCTGGAAGCTGTTCTCGCCGTTCGAGCTGGTCTGGGCGGGCGGCGCCACTGGGCGCGTCGCCGGCCAGCTGGTCGGGATCTGGGGCAGGGCGAGCTCCGCCGCCGCAGGTGCGCTCGCCCGCTACCGCGAGCGCGCCAGGGTCAAGGACAGGCAACGCGAGGCCCGCCTCGCCGAAGCCAACCGCGCCGCCGGCACCGGTCCGCGCCGAGCGCCGCCCGGCGTGCGACCCCGGCCGGCGCCACCGCCGAAAGCCGCGGTCGGCGCTGCGGAACCGGTCGTGCACGAGGACCGCGTCTCGCAATAAGTTGAGCGAAATTCCGCTCCGACGTGTAACTTGGGCCGGCAGAAGCCCGTATCTCAGGGCGTGGACTTCCCGCGCACGGAGAATGACATGCTTGACCGCCGCATCCTGCTCACGACTGTCGCCGGCCTGTTCGGCCTTTCGGCCTTGCGCTGGCTGAGAGGAACACCTGCCGAGGCCGGCGAGAAGGCCGCGCAGAAGTTCGAGATCACCAAGACGGAGGCCGAATGGCGCGCCCAGCTCACGCCGCAGCAATATGAGATCCTGCGCAACCATGGCACCGAGCGGCCCGGCTCCAGCCCGCTGCTGAAGGAGAAGCGCAAGGGCATCTTCGCCTGCGCCGGCTGCGACCTGCCGCTGTTTACGTCGGAGACCAAGTTCGAGAGCGGCACCGGCTGGCCGAGCTTCTATGCGCCGATCGAAGGCAATGTCGGCAAGACCGAAGACCGCAGCTACGGCATGGTCCGCACCGAGGTGCATTGCCGGCGCTGCGGCGGCCATCTCGGCCATGTCTTCGACGACGGCCCGAAGCCGACCGGATTGCGCTATTGCATCGACGGTTTCGGCTTGGTCTTCCACCCGGCCGCGGCGTCGGCGACGTAAGGCGGTCATTGGGAGCTTAAGGTGAGCAGGACGGCTTTGAAGTGGACGCTGTCCGGATGCCTTGTTGTCTATGTTTTGCTCTCGCTCGACGGCCTCACTGATGATGGCGAGACAAAAACCATTCGGATCGCATTGTGGGTAACGATCTTGGGCCTTGCCGCGTGGCTGCTAACTACCCGCAAGAGGTCATCCGAAAATCAGGACACCAACAAATCCTAATCTGGCTGCAGGCTAACAGCACCGGTGGCACCGGAATGACCGATCGCCCCGGCAATTGTTGCCGGTCCCGGCAAATGTGCCCCGGTCGTCAGACCGGGGCTTTTTCATTAAGTCATTGATTTGCTGAAGATACCCGCATTGGCATAGGCCTTGCGACGTCTCTTTCCGATTGCGGCCATGGTCGACCGGCCGCCGAGATCGGATTTGGAGACAAAGTTATGGGTATCTTCGATGCAATGAACACCTCGGTGGGTGGCCTGCAGGCGCAGTCCTTCGCGCTGCAGAACATTTCCGGCAACATCGCGAACTCATCCACCACCGGTTACAAGGGCATCGGCACCAGCTTCGTCGACCTCATTCCGGACTCCTCGGTCCCGAGCAAGCAGGTGGCAGGCGGCGTGCAGGCCAACGCCAAGGCCACCATCACGACGCAGGGCACGATCTCGTCCTCCAGCGTCGCCACCAACATGGCGATCACCGGCGACGGCTTCTTCTCGATCCAGAAGGCGAGCGGCGTCGTTGACAACGTGCCTGTCTTCACCGGGGTGACCTACTACACGCGGCGCGGCGACTTCCAGCTCAATGCCAACGGCAACCTGGTCAACGGCGCCGGCTATTATTTGATGGGCGTCACCGTCGACCCGAAGACCGGCAACCCGACCGGCAGCGTGGCAAACGTCCTGCAATTCCAGAACAACTTCATTCCGGCGCAGGCGACCACCTCGATCCAGTACGCGGCGAACCTGCCGACCCAGCCGAACACGGTGGCAAAAACCACGGCATCGACCGGCACCTTGCTCGCCGCCGGCGGCCTGAACCCGTCCGATTTCGCCGCCAACCCGCTGCCGGTCGGCACGCCGCCGGCGCCCTATGCCAACGCGACGGTCTCGGGCGCGGCCGCAACCGGCAACATCCGCTCGGCCTATTCTTCGACGACGGCCACGGGCACAGTTGCGCTCCAGAACAATTCCTCGGCAGTCGCCTCGACCACCACCTCGCTCGACAATGCCGCCGGCACGCATCTCGCCTCCAGCATTCTGACCGCGTTGAGCGGCCAGACGCTGACCATCAACGGCAACACCATCACGTTCAACGGCGGCACCACGGTCTCGACCGTCGGCAGCAACACCACGATCGGTCTCGGTGCGGGCACCACGGCGACAGTGGCCGACATTCTGAATGCGATCCAGACCGCCGGCGGCGCCGGCGTCACGGCCTCGCTCTCGGTCAGCGGCAATATCCAGATCGCGACCGGCACCGGCACGGACGTTGCGATCGGCAGCGGCACGGCCGCCACCGCGCTCGGCATCAGCAGCGTGACACGCGGCGGCAACGTGCTGTCGTCGCCGGCGATCTCCGGCGCGACCGTGTTGAGCGGCAGCGCGACGGCCGGCGGCGCCCAGGTGCTCACATCCGGCTTCTCCGCCGGCGACACCATCACCGTCAATGGTCAGACCCTGACCTTCATGAACTCCGGCGCCTCGGGCCCGAACCAGATCAACGTCACCGACAACGTCACGACCCTGCTCGGCAAGATCGATGCGCTCTCCGGCGCCTCGGGATCGTCGGTCAGCAGCGGCGGCGTGATCACGCTGAACACCGGCACGGTCTCCAACCTGACGGTCTCCAGCTCCAACAGCGCGGCCTTCTCCGCGCTCGGCTTCACCTCGACCATCACCAGGAATCGCGAGGGTGGCGGCACGGCCGGCACCGGCGGCGTGATCGGCAACGACATCGCCACCTTCACCAAGGAATCGATCAGCGGCGGCGCGGTGACCGCCTACAATGCCGCCGGTACGCCGGTGAACCTGCAATTGCGCTGGGCCAAGACCGACAGCGCCTCGCTGGGCGCAGGTCATTCCGACAGCTGGAACCTGTTCTACCAGACCGACCCGAACGCGACCGGCACGACGGTCGGATGGGTCAATACCGGCCAGACCTTCACCTTTGCCGCCGACGGCTCGCTGACCTCGCCGAGCGGCTCGGGCATCACCATCAACAACGTCACCGTCAGCGGCCAGTCGCTCGGCTCCGTCGCCTTCAACATCTCCTCCGGAGGGCTGACGCAATATGCCAGCACCAGCGGCGCAGTGACGATCAACACCATCACCCAGAACGGCTACGCCGCCGGTCAGCTCCGCTCGGTCGCCGTCAACAACAACGGCGTGGTGGTCGGCACCTTCTCCAACGGCCAGAACCTCAACCTCGCGCAGGTGCAGCTGTCGCATTTCAACGGCACCAATTATCTGAAGGCGATGGACGGCGGCGCCTATGCCGCGACCGAACAATCGGGTGACGCCATCGACGGCGCTTCGGGCACCATCAGCGGCTCGTCGCTGGAGGGATCCAACACCGACATCGCCGACGAATTCACCAAGCTGATCGTGACCCAGCAGGCCTATTCGGCCAACACCAAGGTGATCACGACGGCAAACTCGATGGTGCAGGATCTCCTCAACGTGTTGCGCTGATCGGCGCGTGACGTAACAAAGGCGGGCCAGTGATATGGGTTTGAGTTCAGCCCTCGCCAGTGCGATGAGCGGTCTGCGTGCCAACCAGGCCGCGCTCTCGATCGTCTCCTCGAACGTCGCCAATGCGCAGACGCCGGGTTACGTCGTCCAGACGCCGAACCAGATCGAGGTCACCACCGGCGAGTTCGGCGCGACGGCGATGACGACCGGCGTCAGCCGCCTGCTCGACACCTATGTGCAGAACCAGCTACGGACCGAGACCGGCGGCGGCGGCTACGCCGACCAGATGGCCAACATCCTGAAGCAGCTTCAGAATGTCTACGGCACGCCCGGCAATTCCGGCACGCTCGAAAGCGCGCTGAACAAGTTCACGACGGCGCTGCAGGCGCTGTCGACCAGCTCGGGTGCGTCGTCGGCGCAGACCGTCGCGCTCGGGGCGGCCCAGGCGCTCGCGACGCAGCTCAACGTCACCACCAAGGGCATCCAGTCGCTGCGATCCAACGTCGAGCAGGATCTCGGCAACTCGGCGCAGGCCGCCAATGCGGCCATGAAGCAGATCGCCGACATCAACACCAGGCTCCAGGGCCTGTCGGCCAACGATCCCTCGGCCGCAACGCTGATGGACCAGCGCGACCAAGCCATCAACACGCTGTCGAAATATGTCGACGTCCGCGTCACCACCGACAATTCGAACCAGGCCAACATCTACACCACGACCGGCATTCAGCTGGTCGGCGCCGGGCTCGCCTCCGAATTCTCCTTTGCCTCCGCCGGCGCGCTGTCGGCAACGTCCCTCTACAACATCGACCCTGCCAAGTCCGGCGTCGGCGCGTTCAACATCAAGCTGCCGAACGGCTCGCAAGTCGACGTCGTCGCCAACAACGTGGTGTCGTCCGGCCAGATCGCGGCCGATCTGAAGCTGCGCGACGACATTTTGGTGCAGGCGCAGAACCAGATCGACCAGCTCGCCGCCACGATGGCGAGCGCGCTGTCCGATAAGACAACGGCGGGCAGCACGGTCACCGGCCCGCCGGCCGGCTTCGATCTCGAGCTCGCCGGTGCGCTGCCGGGCAACACGGTCAACATCACCTATACGGACACGGCGACCAACACGCAGCGCCAGATCACGCTCGTCAACGTGACCGACCCAGCCGCGCTGCCGCTCCAGAACGCGACCAACGCCAACCCGATGCGGATTGGCGTCGACTTCGCCGGCGGCATGGGCGCGATCGCCTCTGCGCTGAACACCGCGCTGTCGGGCACGCATCTGTCGTTCTCCGCCGCCCCGTCGCCCGCGACCGCCACGACACTGAGGGTGACCGACGACAACACCGGGCTTGCCAAGGTCGGTTCGGCCTCGACCACCAAGACGATCTCGTCGCTGACCTCGGGCAATCCGCAGCTGCCGCTGTTCACCGACGGCGGGCAGGCGCTCTACACCGGCGCAATCACGGCGTCGGGCTCGCAGATGACCGGTCTTGCCGGGCGCATCGCCGTGAACACGCAGCTCGTGACCGATCCCACCCGGATGTCGGTCTACAATACCTCGCCGGTGACGCCCGCAGGCGACACCACGCGTTCGGACTATCTCTACTCGCAGCTCACCAGTGCAGTGTTTTCCTATTCGCCGCAGAGCGGCCTCGGCTCGGCGAGTCAGCCCTTCACCGGCAGCGTCTCGAACTTCCTCCAGCAGTTCCTGAGCGTGCAGGCCAACGCCGCGACCCAGGCGACCCAGCTCCAGCAAGGCCAGAGCGTCGTGGTCTCGACGCTCCAGGCCAAGTTCGACTCGACCTCCAAGGTCAACCTGGACTCGGAGATGTCGAACCTGATCCAGCTTCAGAATGCCTATGCCGCCAACGCCCATGTCATGTCGGTGGTGCAGACCATGATGAACACGTTGATCCAGGCTCAACTGTAAACAGTAACAGGGCTCCGAAAGATGGCGATCAGCAGCATCAACTATTCTTCGTCGATCCTGGGCGCGCAGATCCGCAACATCAATCAGCAGCTCACCGACCTCTCGACGCAGCTCTCGACCGGCAAGCTGTCGCAGAACTATGCCGGCATGGGGACGAACGAGGGCTTTGCGATCGCCGGGCGCGCGCAGCTCTCCAACATCGCCGGCTATACCGACACGATCACCAACGTCAATGTCAGCATCAACCTCGCCAACACCGCGCTGCAATCGCTGACCAAGATCCGCAGCACGGTGCAGACCGGCTCGGCCTCTACCGCGCAGGACCTCAACGTCAACGGCCAGACGATTGCCCAGAACACCGCCGCCGCCCAGTTCGGCTCGATGGTCGGTGTCCTCAACACGCAGACCGGCAGCCGCTATCTGTTCTCCGGAACGGCCGTCAATACCCAGTCGGTCGCCGATGCCGGCGACATCATTAACGGCACCACGACGCAGGCCGGCTTCAAGACCGTCATGGCCGAGCGCCAGGCCGCGGACTTGGGGGCCAGCGGCATGGGCCGCCTGGTGCAGACGCAGCCGACGGCGAGCTCCGTGCAGGTGTCGGAGGACGTCGCCGGATCGCCGTTCGGCCTCAAGATTAAGGCGGTGTCCTCGACGCTGAACGGGGCGACCGTCACCGGCCCGAGCGGCTCGCCGGTGTCATTCTCGGTCGATCTCAACGGCGTCAATCCGAACAACGGCGACAAGCTCAGCATTCAGTTCACCCTGCCGGACGGCACGACCGAGCAGATCGACCTGACGGCGTCCTCGGCAACGCCGACGCCGCTCGGCAGCTTCGCGATCGATGCGAGCACGCCCGTCAACCCGAACAATACCGCTGCGAATCTCAACACGGCGCTGAATACCGCAATTCAGAAGCTCGCCAACACCTCGCTGGTGGCGGCATCGGCGATCGTTGCGGGCGACAACTTCTTCAACACCGCGAGCTCCGCGATCGGCACCCCCGTCAACAACCAGGCGGCGCCGGCGGCCCCGGTCACCGGCGCGACGGCGCTGTCGGGCGCGAGCCCCTCGGACTCGATCTCGCCAGGCTTCGTCGCGGGCGATACCATCACCGTCAACGGGACCACGCTGACCTTCGTGGCCTCGGGCGCGACCGGCAACCAGCTCAACGTTACCGACAGCATCCAGAGTTTGCTGAGCAAGATCGACACGATCACGGGCACGTCGAAGCCCTCGACGGTCCACGGCGGCTCGATCACGATCAACACCGACGATGCGGCGAGCCTCAACATCACGACGTCGAACACCGGCGCGCTGAGCGCGCTCGGGTTCAGCTCGACGCCGGTGACCGCCGCGCAGCCGCCGCTGCGCGTCGGCTCCTCGCCTGCGAGCTCGGCGACCACGCTGGTGAACGGCTCGGCCAATACGGTGAAATGGTATTTGGGCAATGACGGGCCCGGCTCGGCGCGCTCGACCGCGATGGCGCGGGTCGACGATGCCGTGACGGTGCAGTACGGAGCCCAGGCGAATGAGGATGCGATCCGCCGGCAATTGCAGGCGATCGCGGTGTTCGGCACCTTCTCGACCTCGCCGACCGGGCAATATTCGGGCGGGCAGGTCTCGGCGCTGAGCCTGCGCACGACCCAGGCGCTGACCCAGCAGCCCGGACAGCAGCGCATCGAGGACATCCAGACCGACATCGCGATGGCCCAGAACACGATGAAGGACGCGAGCACGCGCCAGACCCAGGCCAAGGCGCAGCTCCAGACCATCATTGACCAGGCGGAATCGGCTTCGCCCGACCAGGTCGCGAGCGAGATCCTGGCGCTGCAGAACGCCCTGCAGGCGTCCTACCAGGTGACCTCGAACCTGGCGCAGCTCTCGCTCGTCAAGTTCCTGTAAGGAAGCGTTAAGACGCCGTTAACCATGCCTGTTTACCTCTTGGTGAGGATTGCAAGCGGGGGCGGAGCGGTCGATGTCGGACAATTTGCAGCTGGTGGTGGCGACGCCTTGCTTCGGCGGGCAGGTGTCGAGCATCTATGCGAGCTCGATCTTCGCGTTGCAGCGGGCCGTGCACGGCATGTCCAATCTCGAGCTCAAGGTTCTCCTGCGCGACGGCGACGCGCTGATCACCCGTGCGCGGGCCAACCTGGTCGCGATGTTCCTGGACGATCCGAAGGCGACGCATTTCCTGTTCATCGATGCCGATATCGGCTTCCGGCCGGAGCAGGTGTTCCGCCTGATCGAATGCGGCGCGGACGTCGTCGCCGGCTGCTATCCGATCAAGCGGGTCAACTGGGACAAGGCCGCGCGGGCGATCCAGTCGGGTCGGGCCGACGTGCCGGCCGCCTCGCTCGACTACGTGCTCGAGATCGAGGATCCCGACCGCATCGTGGTGGTCAACGGATTTACCCGCGTGCGCTATGCCGGCACCGGCTTCCTGATGATCCGGCGTCACGTGCTGGAGGCGATGTGCCGCCACCCCGACTACGCGAACCTCCAGTTCTTCCGCGAACATTCCCATGATGCGCTGGCGGCGAGCCGGAACCGGTTCGCGCTATTCGAATGTATGATCGATCCGGCGACCGGCACCTATCTGTCCGAGGACTTCGCCTTCTGCAAGCGCTGGACCGACATCGGCGGCGAGATCTGGGCCGACATCCAGAGCCCGCTCGACCACGTCGGGCCATCGGTGTTCCACGGCGACATCGCCTCGCAATTCGCAGCCGTGCCTGCGGCGGCGGCCGATGCCGCGGCGTGAGCCTTTCGGGATGAGCGGCGGCCCATCCCCTCGGCCCGAGATGCAACGCGCCGCCGACGGCGGCTCGCGTTATCGCCTGCGCGACCTCTTCACGCCGCTCGACACGCTGCTCGTTTCCGGCGGAGATCCGCGCCTGGCGCTCGATCCCACCGGCCGCGCCAACGCCTATGGCTGCCCGGCTTCGCCGGAGCCGGAGGTGTGGAATTTCGCCTCCTCGACCGCGTCGACGATCTCGCAGGCGGCCTATGACCGCGCCGCGTTGGCGCGTGAAGAGCTGATGCACAAGTGCCTGCTCGACGAGGTCGAGCTCGCTTTCGATGCACGCTGCGAAGATATGCGCGACGAGCTGCGCGGTCATCTCCAGCTCTCGCCGCGCGTCGACGTGGTGTTCTCGCCGTCCGGCACGGACTCCCAGCTCCATGCCCTGTTCCTGGCGCGCGCGATGCTCGGCGCGCGGCCGGTGACGATCGTGGTCGGCGCCGACCAGACCGGCAGCGGCACGGTCCATACCGCGCGTGGACATCATTTCAGCGCCCTGACGGCGAGCGGCTTCGCGGTTCGCAAGGACGGTCCGGTCGCGGGGCTGGCCGGCGCCAGCATCTCGCTGCCGCTGCGCGCGGCGGGGGCCGGGATCGCGATGCGCATGGACGCCGATGAAGCGGTGCTGCATGCGGTCGAGGCCACGATCGCGCAAGGCGCGCCTGTGCTGCTCCAGATCATGGATTCCTCGAAGCTCGGATGGCGTGCGCCGAGCGCGGCCTGCCTCGACGAGATCGCGCGGCGCTGGCCGCGCAAGGTCCAGATCGTCGTCGACGCCTGCCAGGCCCGGCTCGGTCGCCGGCAGCTGCGCTCCTATCTCGACCGCGGCTATATGGTGCTGATCACCGGCTCCAAATTCTTCGGCGGACCTGCCTTCAGCGGTGCACTGCTGGTGCCGAAGGGCCTGTCGCGATCGCTCGACCGCGTCGAGGGGATCGCATCTGGAATCCTTGATTACGCCGGCCGCTGCGATTGGCCGATGGCCTGGACGGCGCTGCGTTCGCGCTTCGAGCGCCGTCCGAATTTCGGTCAATGGCTGCGCTGGGAGGCGGCGCTGGCCGAGATCGGCAGCTACTACGGCGTGCCCGGGGCCTTCCGCGCCGGGATGCTCGCCGAGGTCGCTGCCGGCATCGACAGCATGATCGCATTGTCGCCGTCGTTGCGCGCTGTTTCGGCCGCGACCCACGCGGCCAGCATCGACGACGAGGAGTTCGCGCAACCCACCATCTTTCCGTTCACGCTGCTGCGCGACGGCAAGCCGGTTTGTGTTGCCGAGACCGCTTCTGTTCATCGCGCGTTGGCGCGTGACCTCAGCGAAGAGATCAACGGCAGCACGGAGGACCGTCAGGTCGCCGCGCGGCGCTGCCTGATCGGCCAGCCGGTGCGGCTGGAGCGGCAGGACGAGACGCCGCAGGCCGTGCTGCGCCTCTGCGTCGGCGCGCGGCTCCTGACTGAGGCCTGGTCGCCGGACAGGGGGGAGGCGCAGCGCAACGTGCAGCACCTTCTCGACCAGATCGCCCACGTCCTGGTGAAGATCGAGCTGCTGCTCGCCGGTGGCGCAGCGGCGGCCGTGCCGGTAAAGTCCGCGTTCGAGGTGTGAGATGCAGCATCCGGTTTCCGCGCCGATCGGCCTGACCGCGGCGAACTATGCCGACCGCATCGGCTTTGCGCAGCTGACGCGCCGGGCCTTCGAAGGCGTCGATCTGCATCCGTTGCGCGATCAGCTCGTCGCGCGCATCGCGGCGGGGACCGCGCTGGCGGGCGAGGGGCTGGACCTGTCGTTGATCACCCAGCTGCTGGGTGAGAAGGATCGGGGGCTTGCGATCCAGTCCGAGGTGCTGGCCTTCCATCAATTGTTCCGAACGCCCAGCGCCGCCCCGAAGCCGGGCCTGCGCCTGCTCGCGCTTGCAGCCGACATCGACATGGGCGGCAACACGCCGATCGATTTCCTGCTCGAGGGCGCCGATGTCGAGCTGTTGACTCTCTATGTGATCAAGGGCGTCGGGTTGCCCGAGACCTTGCCGGAGCACGACGTGGCCATCGTGGTCGCGTCCGATTCCGAGGAATGCCGCGAGGCGCTCGCGCTGATCGAAGGGGCCGCGCCGCACTGGCCGCGGCCGCTGCTCAATCGCCCCGATCGCATCGGCAATCTCGATCGCGACAAGCTGTATCGGCTGCTGATGGACGTGCCCGGCCTCGACATTCCCGCGACCATCCACGCAACGCGCGCGCAATTGTCGGACCTCGCGCAGGCGCGGATCGCATGCGCGGACATCGCAAGCGAATTGCACTTTCCGATGATCGCGCGGCCGCGCGGCTCGCATGCCGGCGTCGGGCTCGCAAAGCTCGATGATGCGGCGGCTCTGGCGGCCTATCTCGCCGAACGGAAAGAGCAGGACTTCTTCGTCGCACGCTTCGTTGATTATGTGAGCCCCGACGGGCTCTACCGCAAATATCGCCTCGCCATGGTCGACGGCAAGCCGTACGCGTGCCACATGGCGATCGCCGACCGTTGGGACATCTGGTATCTCAACGCCTACATGGCCTTCAGCGAAGAGAAGCGGGCCGAGGAAGCCGTCTTCATGCGCGACTTCGATCATGCTTTCGGCGAGCGTCACAGAAACGCGATCGAGGAGATGAGCCGGCGCGTCGGCCTCGACTATTTCATCGTCGATTGCGCCGAGAACGCGGGCGGCGAGCTTCTGGTGTTCGAGGCCGACAACACCGCCGTCGTGCACAACATGGATTCGCCGGTCGTGTTTCCTTACAAGCCGCCGCAGATGCGCAAGATCTTTTCAGCGTTCACGGCGATGCTGTTGCGGCATGCGAAGACGGGCGGGGAGAGCGCAGCATGAACGAGATCATCCGCAATACGCAAAGCTCCGTTGCGGATGCCCCGCTCGATCCGCAGGACTGGAGCGAGTTTCGCGCGCTGGCCCACCGCATGCTGGACGAGACGATCGACGGCATCGCCAACGTTCGTGCGCGCCCCGTCTGGCGGCCGATTCCCGATGACGTTCGTGCGGCATTCAGGTCGGACGTGCCGCGCGAAGCGAGCGACCTTGCCGAGGTCTGTCGCGAATTCTCCGAGCATGTCGCGCCCTATGCGACGGGCAACGTCCATCCCGGCTTCATGGGCTGGGTGCATGGCGGCGGCACCGCCGTCGGTATGCTCGCGGAGATGCTCGCCGCCGGCCTCAACGCCAATCTAGGCGGACGCGACCACATGCCGATCGAGGTGGAGCGCCAGATCGTCGACTGGATGCGCCGCCTGTTCCTCTTTCCCGAGAGCGCGAGCGGCATCTTCGTCACCGGCACGTCGATGGCCAATCTGATGGCCGTGCTGGTGGCGCGCACCACCGCGCTCGGCACGCTGGCGCGGCAGCACGGCATCGGCAATGACGGTGCGCTGCTCGCGGCCTATACGTCGCAGGCAGCGCATGGCTGCATATCGAGGGCGATGGACATTGCCGGGTTCGGCACCGATGCGCTGCGCAAGATCCCAATCGATGCCGATCATCGCATCGACGTTGCCGCATTGCGCGCGCAGATCGCCGCCGATCGCGAGGTCGGCTTCAAGCCTTTCCTGGTGGTCGCATCCGCAGGCACGGTCGATATCGGTGCGATCGACGACCTCAGGGCGATCGCTGCGCTGTGCAGCGAGGAGGGAATCTGGTTTCACGTCGACGGCGCTTTCGGAGCGCTCGCGATCCTGTCGCCGGAGCTTGCGCCGCTGCTCGGCGGCATCGAGCTTGCGGATTCCATCGCACTCGACTTCCACAAATGGGGGCAGGTGCCGTACGATGCAGGCTTTCTGCTGGTGCGCGACGGCGAGCAGCATCGGCAGGCCTTCGCGCAGCCGGCGGCCTATCTGAGCCGCGAGGCGAGGGGGCTTGCGGCGGGCACAGTCTGGCCCTGCGATCTCGGTCCCGATCTGTCGCGCGGCTTTCGTGCGCTGAAGACGTGGTTCACGCTGAAGACGTTCGGCACCGACCGGCTGGGCCGGGCAATCGCGCGAAGCTGCGCGCTCGCCAAATATCTGGAGGCGCGCGTGCTGGCCGAACCGCGGCTGGAATTGCTGGCGCCGGTCAATCTCAACATCGTCTGTTTCCGCTATCGCAGCGGCGATGTGGTCAATCGCGAGATCGTTGCCGACGTCCATGAGTCCGGCATCGCCGCGCCCTCGGGCACGACGCTGGACGGTAAGTTCGCGATCCGCGCCGCGATCGTCAATCACCGCACCGAGGAGGCGGACATCGATGCGCTGGTCGCTGCCGTGCTGCAGTTCGGTGACCAGCGGAGCGGCGGAGTGATCGAGGTCGACGCGCCGCCGCTCGTAGCGCAATAGCTTGACGAGCGCCTGAAAACGACAACGGCCCCGGAGACGATCCGGGGCCGTTGTCGTTGGCGCGAACGCCTGTATCAGGCGGCGGCGGTGCTGACGTCGTCCTTGTCCGCTCCCGCCGTGGGATGCGTGGCCGCGAACTGGTTGCGCAGCTTCTCCTCGTAGGCGATCAGCTTGCGGGCTTCCTTCAGCGCCCGGTAGAGATCGCCGTTCAGAATGTGGTTGTTGATGCCTTCAATGATCGGCCAGGCGCTCGGCACGGCGGTGACGATGTCCCGCACGAGGTTGAAATAGGTGCCGTGCTGGGTCTGCGGATCCGGGGAGATATACATGAGCTGGACCGCCAGATAGACGAGCTTGGCGGGCGTGTCAGCGGTCTCCGGCGTGAGGATGTCGCGCTCGCGCAGGATCGGCACGTTCTCGCCGTCGATCAGGAGGCGGGCCCGCTGGTCCGTGTTGGTGATCACGGAATTGCCGACGATGATGCGTTCGTGCGGTTTGAGCTCGACCTTGAGGGCCATTCCGGTTCTCCATCAACGCTTTCGTAACCGAGCGTTCGTTGCGGCCTGTCAGACCCTGATTCTCGCTTGCAACTAGTTAACGAGCTGTAAACTCAGGTCCTTCCGGCCAAAAAGCTCAATGCTTTCAAGGGCGGGATTTGGCGGCGGTACGACTGGGCGCGCCGCTTACGGGGCCGAATCACGCGCGGCCGGGCAAAAGCGCCGCTTTCATTTCATGTTTCGTTAGAGGTCTCGGCTCCACGGTCCGCCGTCGCTGGGTCCATCGCGATCCAAGCAGACGTGTAACAGTAGCGTCGTTTACCAGAAAGGTAACAGAGTCATGTCCGGTATCGTCCTCTCCGCATCGGTTCGTCAGAACCTGCTCTCCCTCCAGTCCACCGCTGATCTTCTCGCCACCACACAGAACCGTCTGTCGACCGGCAAGAGCGTCAACTCGGCCCTGGACAATCCCACCAACTTCTTCACGGCACAGTCGCTCGACAACCGCGCCAGCGACATCAACAACCTGCTCGACGGCATCGCCAACGGCGTGCAGGTGCTGCAGGCTGCCAACACCGGCATCACCTCGCTGCAGAAGCTGATCGACTCTGCGAAGTCGATCGCCAACCAGGCGCTGCAGACCACGGTCGGCTACTCCACCAAGTCGAACGTCTCCGCCACCATCTCCGGTGCGACGGCGGCCGACCTGCGCGGCACGACCTCCTATGCCAGCGCGACGGCGAGCAGCAACGTCGTGTATAGCGGCGCGGCCGGCGGCACCACCGCGGCGACCGGCACCACGACGCTCGGCGCGACCATCGGGGCGTTCACGGGCACGGCGGGAACGGCCGGCGACGGCACCACGGCCCTGACCGGCACGATCACCCTGATCGCCACCAACGGCACGACCGCAACCGGCCTGCTCGGCAACGCCCAGCCCGCCGACGGCGACACGCTGACCGTCAACGGCAAGACCATCACCTTCCGCAGCGGCACCGCTCCGGCTGCGACCGCCGTTCCGACCGGCTCGGGCGTCAGCGGCAACCTCGTCACCGACGGCAACGGCAACACCACGGTCTATCTCGGCACCGCCGGCACTCCGGCTGCGAACGTCAACGATCTCTTGACCGCGGTCGATCTCGCCAGCGGCGTCAAGACGGTCTCCATCAGCTCGGGTGCTGCGACGTTTGCCACCAGCGTCAACCAGACCGCTTCGAGCGTTGGCGGCGGTGCCGTCACGCTGAGGAGCTCGACGGGCGCGGATCTGAGCGTCACCGGCAAGGCCGACCTGCTCAAGGCGCTGGGCCTGACCAGCTCGGTCGGCGGCGGCAACGCCACCGTGAGCGTCAACCGGACCACGAGCGCCGCCTCGCTGGGTGCGACGATCACCGACGGCTCGACGCTGAACGTCAACGGTCACGTCATCACCTTCAAGAACGCGCCGATCCCGGGCTCGACCGGTGCGCCGAGCATTCCGACCGGTTTTGGTGCGAGCGGTAACATCCTCACCGACGGCAACGGCAACTCGACGGTCTATCTGCAGGGCGGCACGCTCAACGACGTGCTGAAGGCGATCGACCTCGCCACCGGCGTGCAGACCGCGACGATCGCTGCCAACGGCACCGCCACGCTTGCGACGGCTTCCGGCCAGACCAACTCGTCGGTCAACGCCTCGGGCCAGCTGAAGCTGTCCACTGGCGTCAATGCCGATCTGTCGGTCACCGGCACCGGCAACGCGCTGAACGCGCTCGGCCTCGCCGGCAACACCGGGACGGCGACCGCCTTCACCGCGGCTCGCACCTCCGGCATCGGCGGCATCAGCGGCAAGACCTTGACCTTCACCTCCTTCAACGGCGGCACGGCGGTCAACGTCACCTTCGGCGACGGCACCAACGGCACGGTCAAGACGCTCGATCAGCTCAACACCAAGCTGCAGGCCAACAACCTGTCGGCGACGATCGACGCCAACGGCCTGCTGACGATCTCGACCACCAACGACTACGCGTCCTCGACCATCGGTTCGAGCGCCGCGGGTGGTGCGATCGGCGGCACGCTGACCTCGTCGCTCACGTTCTCGACGGCTTCCAGCCCCGTCCAGGACGTCGTCGCGCAGACGGCGCGTGCGAACCTGGTGTCCCAGTTCAACAACATCCTGAACCAGATCGACACCACCGCGCAGGACTCCTCGTTCAACGGCGTCAACCTCTTGAACGGCGACCAGCTCAAGCTGGTGTTCGACGAAACCGGCAAGTCGAACCTCAGCATCACCGGCGTGACCTACAACTCCAAGGGTCTGGGCCTCGCCTCGCTGACCAGCGGTGTCGACTTCATCGACAACGCCGCCACCAACAAGGTGCTGACCAACCTGAACGCCGCCTCGAGCACGCTGCGCTCGCAGGCCTCGAGCCTCGGCTCGAACCTCTCGGTGGTGCAGGTCCGTCAGGATTTCAACAAGAGCCTGATCAACGTGCTGCAGACCGGCTCAGCCAACCTGACCCTGGCCGACACCAACGTCGAGGCGGCCAACAGCCAGGCACTGTCGACCCGCCAGTCGATCGCGGTCTCCGCGCTGTCGCTGGCCAACCAGTCGCAGCAGAGCGTGCTGCAGCTGCTCCGCTAAGGCGCGGACGACATCGCAAGACGATCACGGCGGCGGGGCTTCGGCCCCGCCGCTTTCTTTTGTGCCGGCATCGGAATGCTGCTCGGCGGAGGGAGTGCTGCATTCGAATGCAGCCAATTGCTCACTCTGAGTTATGGTTGACAAGTCGCAAATGCCTCCTAGCTGCCCGAAAAAGTATCATCCTATCATGATGATATCGGTGAGCACGTTTGGGCCTCGAAGGCGCATATGGTGAATCCGCGCAAGGACTGGCGCGACACGCTTCATGCTTTGTTAGCCCTCCGCGTTCACCGTCCCCGACATCGATTAATCCTAATCGAAGTCCTGTTGCGTTGCGTACCAGAAGGGTAACACTCAATGTCCGGTATCGTCCTCTCCGCGTCGGTTCGTCAGAACCTGCTCTCCCTCCAGTCCACCGCTGACCTCCTCGCCACCACACAGAGTCGTCTGTCGACCGGCAAAAGCGTCAACTCGGCCCTGGACAATCCCACCAACTTCTTCACGGCACAGTCGCTCGACAACCGCGCCAGCGACATCAACAACCTGCTCGACGGCATCGCCAACGGCGTGCAGGTGCTGCAGGCTGCCAACACCGGCATCACCTCGCTGCAGAAGCTGATCGACTCTGCGAAGTCGATCGCCAACCAGGCGCTGCAGACCACGGTCGGCTATTCCACCAAGTCGAACGTCTCCACCACCATCTCCGGTGCGACGTCGGCCGACCTGCGCGGCACGACCTCCTATGCCAGCGCGACGGCGAGCAGCAACGTCGTGTATAGCGGCGCGGCCGGCGGCACCACCGCGGCGACCGGCACCACGACGCTCGGCGCGACCATCGGGGCGTTCACGGGCACGGCGGGAACGGCCGGCGACGGCACCACGGCCCTGACCGGCACGATCACCCTGATCGCCACCAACGGCACGACCGCAACCGGCCTGCTCGGCAACGCCCAGCCCGCCGACGGCGACACGCTGACCGTCAACGGCAAGACCATCACCTTCCGCAGCGGCACCGCTCCGGCTGCGACCGCCGTTCCGACCGGCTCGGGCGTCAGCGGCAACCTCGTCACCGACGGCAACGGCAACACCACGGTCTATCTCGGCACCGCCGGCACTCCGGCTGCGAACGTCAACGATCTCTTGACCGCGGTCGATCTCGCCAGCGGCGTCAAGACGGTCTCCATCAGCTCGGGTGCTGCGACGTTTGCCACCAGCGTCAACCAGACCGCTTCGAGCGTTGGTGGCGGTGCCGTCACGCTGAGGAGCTCGACGGGCGCGGATCTGAGCGTCACCGGCAAGGCCGACCTGCTCAAGGCGCTGGGCCTGACCAGCTCGGTCGGCGGCGGCAACGCCACCGTGAGCGTCAACCGGACCACGAGCGCCGCCTCGCTGGGTGCGACGATCACCGACGGCTCGACGCTGAACGTCAACGGTCACGTCATCACCTTCAAGAACGCGCCGATCCCGGGCTCGACCGGTGCTCCGAGCGTTCCGGCTGGTTATGGTGCGAACGGTAACATCCTCACCGACGGCAACGGCAACTCGACGGTCTATCTGCAGGGCGGCACGCTCAACGACGTCTTGAAGGCGATCGACCTCGCCACCGGCGTGCAGACCGCGACGATCGCTGCCAACGGCACCGCCACGCTTGCGACGGCTTCCGGCCAGACCAACTCGTCGGTCAACGCCTCGGGCCTGCTCAAGATCTCGACCGGCGTCAACGCCGATCTGTCGGTCACCGGCACCGGCAACGCGCTGAACGCGCTCGGCCTCGCCGGCAACACCGGGACGGCGACCGCCTTCACCGCGGCTCGCACCTCCGGCATCGGCGGCATCAGCGGCAAGACCTTGACCTTCACCTCCTTCAACGGCGGCACGGCGGTCAACGTCACCTTCGGCGACGGCACCAACGGCACGGTCAAGACGCTCGATCAGCTCAACACCAAGCTGCAGGCCAACAACCTGACGGCGACGATCGACGCCAACGGCCTGCTGACGGTCTCGACCACCAACGATTATGCGTCCTCGACCATCGGTTCGAGCGCCGCGGGTGGTGCGATCGGCGGCACGCTGACCTCGTCGCTAACCTTCTCGACGGCTTCTACCCCCGTCCAGGATACGGTTGCCCAGACCTCGCGTGCCAACCTGGTCAATCAGTTCAACAACATCCTCCAGCAGATCGACTCGACTGCCCAGGACTCCTCGTTCAACGGCGTCAACCTCTTGAACGGCGACCAGCTCAAGCTGGTGTTCGACGAGACTGCCAAGTCGAGCCTCAGCATCACCGGCGTGACCTACAACTCCAAAGGTCTGGGCCTCGCCGCACTGACCAGCGGTGTCGACTTCATCGACAACGCTGCCACCAACAAGGTGCTGACCAACCTGAACGCCGCGTCGAGCACGCTGCGCTCGCAGGCCTCGAGCCTCGGCTCGAACCTGACGATCGTGCAGGTTCGTCAGGACTTCAACAAGAACCTGATCAACGTGCTGCAGACCGGCTCGTCCAACCTGACCCTGGCCGACACCAACGTCGAGGCGGCCAACAGCCAGGCGCTGTCGACCCGCCAGTCGATCGCGGTCTCCGCGCTGTCGCTGGCCAACCAGTCGCAGCAGAGCGTGCTGCAGCTGCTCCGCTAAGGCGCGGACGACATCGCAAGACGATCACGGCGGCGGGGCTTCGGCCCCGCCGTTTCTTTTTTGCGCACTCGGAGATTTCGAGGAGGGCAGAAAAGTAACCAGCGGTTATGGTTAACCGAGCGTAAGCGTCAGGAATTGCCAATAGTTTCAGATGGATTGCGAGCCGTGCCCGTACGTTCGACTCGCTTATGGTGAACCGGCGCTTATGCGGGCGTCATGCGTTTCACCCTTTATTAGCCATGTCACGGCACCCTGTGCCCGTCACTCGATCCAGAAGCGATCGAACGAAGACGCGTAAGCCAGAAGGGTAAGAGTCATGTCCGGTATTGTTCTCTCTGCGTCGGTTCGTCAGAACCTGCTGTCTCTCCAGTCCACCGCCGATCTTCTCGCCACCACACAGAACCGTCTGTCGACCGGCAAGAGCGTCAACTCGGCCCTGGACAATCCCACCAACTTCTTCACGGCACAGTCGCTCGACAACCGCGCCAGCGACATCAACAACCTGCTCGACGGCATCGCCAACGGCGTGCAGGTGCTGCAGGCCGCCAACACCGGCCTGACCTCGCTGCAGAAGCTGATCGACAGCGCCAAGTCGATCGCCAACCAGGCGCTGCAGACCACCGTCGGCTACTCCACCAAGTCCAACGTTTCTACCACCATCTCCGGTGCGACCGCGGCCGACCTGCGCGGCACGACGAGCTTCGCCAGCGCGACCGCGAGCAGCAACGTGCTGTATAACGGCACGGCCGGCGGCACGACCGCTGCGAACGGCACGACGACGCTCGGCGCCACCATCGGCGCCTTCACGGGCACGGCGGGAACGGCCGGCGACGGCACCACGGCCCTGACCGGCACGATCACCCTGATCGCCACCAACGGCACGACCGCCACCGGCCTCGTCGGCAACGCCCAGCCCGCCGATGGCGACACGCTGACCGTCAACGGCAAGACCATCACCTTCCGCAGCGGCGCCGCGCCGACGTCGGCCGGCGTTCCGGCTGGTTCGGGCGTCAGCGGCAACCTCGTCACCGACGGCAACGGCAACACTACCGTTTACCTCGGCACTGCCGGTACCCCGGCTGCGAACGTCAGCGATCTCTTGACCGCGATCGATCTCGCCAGCGGCGTCAAGACGGTTGCCATCAGCTCCGGCGCCGCGACAATCGCCACCAGCTTCAACCAGACCGCTTCGAGCGTTGGCGGCGGTGCCGTCACACTGAGAAGCTCGACGGGTGCGGATCTCAGCGTCACCGGCAGAGCCGACCTGCTCAAGTCTCTCGGCCTGAGCGCATCGGTGGGTGGCGGCAATGCCACCGTCAACGTGAACCGGACCACGACCTCGGCCTCGCTCGGCGCGACGATCACCGACGGTTCGACGCTGAACGTCAACGGTCACGTCATCACCTTCAAGAACGCGCCGATCCCGGGCTCGACCGGTGCTCCGAGCGTTCCGGCTGGTTATGGTGCGAGCGGTAACATCCTCACCGACGGCAACGGCAACTCGACGGTCTATCTGCAGGGCGGCACGGTCAACGACGTCTTGAAGGCGATCGACCTCGCCACCGGCGTGCAGACCGCGACGATCGCCGCCAACGGCACCGCGACGCTTGTGACCGCCACCGGTCAGTCGAACTCGACGATCAACACGTCCGGCCAGCTCAAGCTCTCGACCGGCATCAATGCCGACCTGTCGATCACCGGCAGCGGCAATGCGCTCAACGTGTTCGGCCTCGCCGGCAACACCGGCAGCGCGACCGCCTTCACCGCGGCCCGCACCTCCGGCATCGGCGGCATCGCCGGCAAGACGCTGACCTTCACCTCCTTCAACGGCGGCACGGCGGTCAACGTCACCTTCGGCGACGGCACCAACGGCACGGTCAAGACGCTCGATCAGCTCAACACCAAGCTGCAGGCCAACAACCTGTCCGCGACGATCGACGCCAACGGCCTGCTGACCATCACCGCCTCCAACGACTATGCGTCCTCGACGCTGGGCTCGACGGCTGCCGGCGGTGCGATCGGCGGCACGCTCACCTCGGCCCTGACCTTCTCGACCGCTTCCACGCCCGTCCAGGATGGCGTTGCCCAGACGGCGCGTGCCAATCTGGTGACTCAGTTCAACAACATCCTGAACCAGATCGACACCACCGCGCAGGACTCCTCGTTCAACGGCGTCAACCTCTTGAATGGAGACCAGCTCAAGCTGGTGTTCGACGAGACCGCCAAGTCGAGCCTGAACATCACGGGCGTGACCTATAATTCCAAGGGTCTCGGCCTTGCCTCGCTGACGGTCGGCGTCGACTTCATCGACAACGCCGCCGCCAACCGGGTGCTGACCAACCTGAACGCCGCCTCGAGCACGCTGCGCTCGCAGGCCTCGAGCCTCGGCTCGAACCTCTCGGTGGTGCAGATCCGGCAGGACTTCAACAAGAACCTGATCAACGTGCTGCAGACTGGCTCGTCCAACCTGACCCTGGCCGACACCAACGTCGAGGCGGCCAACAGCCAGGCACTGTCGACCCGGCAGTCGATCGCGGTCTCCGCCCTGTCGCTGGCCAACACGTCGCAGCAGAGCGTGCTGCAGCTGCTCCGCTAACAAGCAGCTGAAATCACTGACTAAAATCGAGCGGCGGGGCCTTGGCCCCGCCGCTTTTTCTTTGCGTCCGGGGGCGGGCAGGGGCGTTCATCGGCGGTTAACCCTATCCCTTAAACCGCCGTTAACCATACTTTAAAGGACACCTCCTAAAACTGGACAAAAGGCCGGCTTTCCAGTCCGCGCGGCCGATTCGTATCCGGTTCAAGAGGAAGACTCGCCAATGTCCAACATCGTTCTCTCGGCGTCAGTTCGCCAGAACCTGTTGTCGCTGCAGTCGACGGCCGACTTGCTGGCCACGACGCAGGAGCGGCTGTCGACCGGCAAGAAGGTCAACACGGCGCTCGACAATCCCACCAACTTCTTCACGGCGCAGGGGCTGGACAACCGGGCGAGCGACATCAGCAACCTGCTCGACGGCATCAATAACGGCGTCCAGGTGTTGCAGGC
This sequence comes from Bradyrhizobium sp. USDA 336, assembly GCF_044908355.1. Taxonomy (NCBI): domain Bacteria; kingdom Pseudomonadati; phylum Pseudomonadota; class Alphaproteobacteria; order Hyphomicrobiales; family Nitrobacteraceae; genus Bradyrhizobium; species Bradyrhizobium sp. USDA 336. The sequence goes on from NZ_JBIYDC010000002.1 coordinate 473,955, forward strand.
CGCCAACACAGGCATCACCTCGCTGCAGAAACTGATCGACAGCGCCAAGTCGATCGCCAACCAGGCGCTGCAGACCACGGTCGGCTATTCCACCAAGTCGAACGTCTCCACCACGATTCCCGGCGCGACCCCGGCCGACCTGCGCGGCACGACCTCCTATGCGAGTGCGACCGCGAAGAGCAACGTGCTCTATACCGGCGCGGCCGGCGGCGTGACCCCGGTCACGGGAACTGCCGCACTCGGCGCCTCGCTCGGTTCGAGCGCCGGCACCTTCACAGGTACGGCCGCGCTCGCGGCCGACGGCACCACCGCGCTGTCCGGCACGGCGACGCTGGTCGGCACCACGGCATCGACCACCTTCGGCACGCCGCCCGCGGACGGCGACACCATCACGGTGAACGGCAAGACCATCACCTTCCGCACCGGCGCTGCTCCGAGCACCCAGCCGACCGGCTGGGGCCTCGACGCCAGCGGGCACATCGCCACCGATGGCAACGGCAATTCGATCATTTATCAGGGAACGGCTGCCGCGCCCCTAGCGACCGTCAACGACGTCCTCACCGCCATCGACCTCGCCAGCGGCGTCAAGACCGCAACCATCAGCGCAGGCGCGGCCACATTCGCTGTCAGCGGCTCGGCCGGCCCTGTCGGCACGCTTCAGGTGGCATCGTCGATATCGGGCGGCGGCGCGGTGACGCTGAAGAGTTCGACCGGCGCCGATCTCAGCGTGACCGGAAAGGCAGACTTCCTCAAGGCGCTCGGCCTGACCTCTGCGACCGGTGCGGGCAATGCGAACGTGACCGCGAACCGCTCGACGACCGCGGGTTCGCTCGGCACCCTGGTCCAGGACGGCTCGACGCTGAACATCGGCGGGAAGACCATCACCTTCAAGAACGCGCAGACGCCGCAATCGACAGCGAGCGTGGCCACCGGCTATGGCGTCAGCGGCAACGTCGTCACAGACGGCAACGGTAACTCGACGGTCTACATCCAGAGCGCGACGCTGACCGATTTGCTCAACGCGGTCGACCTCGCCACCGGCGTCAAGACCGCCAGCATCTTCAACGGCGCGGCAACCATCTCGACCACCGCGGGCCAGATCCCGTCGTCGGTCAACAGCAGCGGTCAGCTTGCGCTCTCGACCGGCATCAATGCCGACCTGTCGATCACCGGCACCGGCAATGCGCTCAGCGCCTTCGGCCTCAGCGGCAACACGGGAACGGCGACGGCCTTCACCGCGGCGCGCACTTCGGGCGTCGGCGGCATCAGCGGCAAGACCCTGACCTTCACCTCCTTCAACGGCGGCACGCCTGTCAACGTCACCTTCGGCGACGGCACCAACGGCACCGTCAAGACACTTGACCAACTCAACGCGCAGCTTCAGGCCAATCACCTGACGGCCACGATCGATGCCAACGGCGTGCTCACGGTGACCACCGTCAATGAATACGCCTCTTCGACGCTCGGCTCGACGATCGCGGGCGGCGCGGTCGGCGGCACGATCACCGGCGTTCTCGCCTTCACCACCGCGCAGCCGCCGGTCCAGGATCCCGTGGCGCAGACCGCGCGCTCCAACCTGGTCAACCAGTTCAACAACATTCTGGCCCAGATCGACACGACCTCGCAGGACTCCTCCTTCAACGGCGTCAACCTGCTCAATGGCGACACGCTGAAGCTGGTCTTCAACGAGACCGGCAGCTCCACGCTGAGCATCAACGGCGTGGTGTTCAATGCGGCGGGCCTCGGTCTCAGCAATCTGGTCAACGGCGTCGATTTCATCGACAACGGTGCCACCAACAGGGTGCTGGCCAGCCTGAACGCGGCCTCGAGCACGTTGCGTTCGCAAGGCTCCACGCTCGGTTCGAACCTGTCGATCGTGCAGGTGCGTCAGGACTTCTCCAAGAACCTGATCAACGTGCTGCAGACCGGCTCAGCCAACCTGACGCTCGCCGACACCAACGAGGAAGCGGCGAACAGCCAGGCACTGTCGACGCGCCAGTCGATCGCGGTCTCCGCGCTGTCGCTGGCCAACCAGTCGCAACAGAGCGTGCTGCAGCTGCTCCGCTAATTCCGCAGCGCAACTTCGCTATTCGAGATTACGCGGCGGAGCTGATGCTCCGCCGTTCTTTTGAGGAAGATCGCTAAGACGAGATTAGCCGAGATCGACGCGCATCACGCCAGGCGAGTTTACATCGTGCGTGCGTGGATCTAGCGTTGCGCCGACGAAGGACTCCGTGCCCCGTAATTCTGCGGAGTGCTTCCAAGCACGATACGTAAGCAAATCTTAAGCGGTGCTGCCTAGGGTTGGGAAAGAAATCCTTAAGCGCGTACAACGCGCTAGGTAACCTCCAGGGTGTGATTGATGTCGAATTCCGCTGCCTCGGCTTATGCGCGTGTTGCAACCACCACCGCATCTCCTCGCGACATCGAGGCGCAGACTCTGCTCAAGGCCGCCAACAAGCTCCAGGACGCGGTGAACAACGCCGATCCGCTCAGCGAGCAGACCATGCAGGCCCTGATGTTCAACCGCAAGCTCTGGACCATCTTCCTGAGCGAGGCGATGCGCGACAGCAATCCGCAGCCGATCGACGTCCGGCAGAAGATCGCCAACATCAGCGTGTTCGTGTTGAGCCAGACCGCCGCGCTGCAGATGAGCCCGCAGTTCGATCACTTCCGTCCGCTGATCGAGATCAACCGCAATATCGCGGCAGGGCTGTCCGGACGGCCGTGACGGAATTCGTGATGGTCGCCATCACGAGCACATCGGCGAAACTCGCAATTCGGCAGGAGCTGATCACGGCCAGTGGTCTTGCCTCGGCACGCGAACTCCGCGCTGACCGATGACGGCCAGACGCAGAGCAGAAACATCGGCATCGATCGCGTGATCGCTAGGCGCTGAGATCCGTGCTGAGCGGACGCGAGGGCTCGGACTTCATGTCCAGTGCGTGGAAATAGGCACGCCGGCGGAGCATCGCCTCGTCAGGGAACTGGTTCACCACCGTGTCGGTCTTGTCGTTGACGACCTGAAAGACGAAAGACGCGGCCGCCTGGTCGAACACGACCTGGCGCGAGATGTTCTCGTGGTTCGGCAAATCATTGCGCACCGGCGCGCTCGTATCGCTCGCGGCGACCGTTTGCCTCACCGGAAGATCAGTTTGCACAGCCTCGTTCGCCGCCGAATTCGACGTCGGTACGATCTGCACGGGGGCCGGGATCCCCACCGGCCTGATGCTGAAATCTGTACTCATGGCAGCCTCCTGGTTGCCTTACGTGAGTCAAATCCCAACCCCTCTAATCACGCAAGCATGGAACACCAGGACTGAACACTCGGTAAGGAAACGTGCCTAACCGCGCGACGCCATCGCCGCGCGGTTTTTCCTAAAATTGTCGGTTGCTCTCGTGCTGCTCAGAGCGAGCGGCTGACCGCAAGCGGCGTGATATGGCGCGGACCTGGCGCCGCGCTGCGCCCGGCGGCGGTATAGGTGTTCGGCACGTTGCGCTTCTGGATCTCGGCGTTGACGCCGCGCACGACGCTTTCGGAAACCGCGTGCGCGGTCGCGAGCACGGTGAGATTGACCTGGAGCATCGCGCGGAACGCATCGTGGTGGCGATGCAGCGTCGAGAGCAGCTCCGGCGCGGACTTCGCGAGCTGGTCCTGGTTTGCCTTCAGCTGGCCGACTGCGCTGACGTAGCTGCGCGACAATTCCTGCTTCTTGCCCTCGAGTGTCATCGCCTCGCGGACCTTGCCGGCGCGGACGAGCTCGGTCTCTCGCTCGATCAATCCGAGCAGCGCGCTCATCGCGTCCATCAGGTCTTCGGCGAGCTTGCGCGCCTCGCTGCTGACGGGCGCGCTGCCCGGGCGCTGGGCCTGCATCGGCTGACGTGAGGCGTTGAAATGGTTCATCTCGTTTGACCTTATGCCGTGCGGATCGTTTTCGCCTGCTGCAGGATGAGGGTACGGTAGACGTCGCTGGCGATGCCGACGCCGCCGGCCTGGGCGAAGTTCTTGGAATATTGCTCGGTCAGCATCGAGCGCCATACGCCGGTGCCGGGCGTGTCGCCGAACGGGCCTTCGCCTTTCAGGCCCGAGGTCATCTGCGCGAACATGCTGTTGAGGAACATTGCCTCGAAGTCGGTGGCGGTCTTCTGCGCCTTGGCCTGTTGCTGCGGCGAGACCTTTTGCAGCGCGGCGGCGAGCTCGAAGTCCGGCCGGCCGTTCCGGCTCTCGACCGAGAAGGCCGAACTGGTGGCGAGGCGAGGGGTGTTGATCGCGCTGGTCTGCATCACATCACCTCAATGTCGGCTTCGATGGCGCCGGCGGCCTTGATCGCCTGGAGGATGCTGATCATGTCGCGGGGGCCGATGCCAAGGCCGTTGAGGCCGTCGACGAGCTGCTGGAGCGAGACGCCGTCCTTGACGAGCGCCAGCTTCTTGCCGTCCTCGGTGACGGTGACGCTGCTGCGCGGCGCGACCACGGTGCGGCCGCGTGACAGCGGATTGGGCTGGCTCACCTGCGGGCTCTCGGAGATGGTGACCGTGAGGTTGCCCTGCGCCACCGCGACGGTGGCGACGCGGACGTCGCGGCCCATCACGATGATGCCGCTGCGTTCGTCGATGACGATCTTGGCGGCGAGATCAGGGTCGACCTGGAGCTGCTCGATCTCGGTGAGGAAAGCGACGACGTTGCCCTTGAACTCGGGCGGAATCGACAGCTGCACCGTCGAGGGATCGATCGGTTCGGCGGTCTTGACGCCGAGATAGTCGTTGATTGCGGCCGCGATGCGCTTGGCGGTGGTGAAGTCGGGATTGCGCAGCGCCAGGCGGACGTTCGGCAGCCGGTTGAGCGCGAACTCGATCTCGCGCTCGATGATGGCGCCGTTGGCGATGCGTCCCACCGTCGGGACGCCCCGCACGATCTTGGCGGCCTCGCCCTCGGCCTGGAAGCCGGAGATCGCGAGCGAGCCCTGCGCCACCGCATAGACGTTGCCGTCGGCGCCGAGCAGGGGGGTGACCAGCAGGGTGCCGCCCTGGAGGTTCTTGGCGTCGCCGAGCGCGGACACGGTGACGTCCATGCGCGTGCCCTGGGTGGCGAAGGCCGGCAGGTTGCCCGTGACCATGACGGCGGCGACGTTGCCGGTGCGGATCGTGGCGCCGCGGATGTTGACGCCCATGCGTTCGAGCATCGCCTGCAGCGACTGCTTGGTGAAGGGGATGTTGTTGAGCGTGTCGCCGGTGCCGTTGAGGCCGACGACGAGGCCATAACCGATGAGCTGGTTCTGCCGCACGCCCTCGATATTGGCGAGGTCCTTGATGCGCGAGGTCGCCGCCGCGGAGGTGACCGACAGCGCCAGCGCCGACAGCGCGGCGCAGGCCAACCCAACAATCCTCACCCAACGAACGCCTGGCATCTCTGCTCCCCAAGACCCCTAGAAGAGGCTCCTCAAATCGGACAGGACTTGCACGACACTCCCATGACGAGCTGGTCCGGCGCTTTCCTTGCGAGCGCTGTGCCAACGCCCGACGGCGAGGTAGGTGGCTGAATAGCTTGAATAAATCTGTTGCGACCGCTGTCAGCACTCGTTCGCCCTGGGGAGCGAAACTGCCGCCTGTCGGCAGATTTTGCCGGGCCGTTTACGCACCGTTAACCATAAGACAGCGAAGGTGAGGCATCGATCACCCGGATTCTTTCCGATGCGCATCTACGGACCGAACGGTACGACGCTTGGCACACCGGCCAGCCAGGCCAAGCGGACGGGCTCCGGCAGCTTCGTTCTGCCCGACACCTCATCGGCGCAGGAGACGCGGAGCGCTGCCGCACCGAAGGCGGCCGCCAACATCGATGCACTGCTGGCGTTGCAGGGTGTCGAGGAGGATCCGGTCGAGCGCCGCAAGCGCTCGGTCGCCCGCGGCAGGACTGCGCTGGACGTGCTCGACGATCTCAAGATGGGCCTGTTGTCCGGCAATCTCGACGCTTCAACCGTGATGCGCCTGCGCGATGCCGCGGTGAACCTGAAATCGTCCTCCGGCGATGCCGGCCTCGATGCGGTGCTCTCCGAGATCGAGCTACGCGTCGAGGTCGAGCTGGCAAAGGCCGGGCAGGGGTAGTCTGGCAGGCTGTCTTACGCCGCCTCTTCCTTCAACTGCGCATCATAGCGGCGCTGGGCGGCGAGCACGTCCTTCAGATTCTGCTCGGCCCAATCGCGTAACGGATCCACAGCCGCCGCCAGCGTCAGGCCGAGCTGGGTGATCGAATATTCCACCGTCACTGGCACGGTCGCGATGGCGCGGCGCCTGATCAGGCCGTCGCGTTCGAGCGACTTGAGCACCTGGCTCAGCATCTTCTGCGAGATGCCTTCAATCGTGCGGCGCAACTGATTGAAGCGCATCGGCTCCTCGCGCAGGAGCAAGAGGATCAGCACCGCCCATTTGTCGCCGACGCGATCGAGGATTTGGCGGGTGGGGCAGTTCGCTGCGTAGACGTCGGGTTTCATCGTCAGTTCTCGGAAATCCATACCGTTGCTTGGCATCCGCGTGCCGGTTGTACGCGATCAGTTACCTCAGCGTAATCAGGTAAGCACAAAGTGCTCTCTTAACACCAGCGTTCTTTGCGATATCTAGTCTCTGTCAGTTACCATAGAAGCAAAGGAGCCTTCCATGAAAATCGCAGTCGCCGGCGCCTCGGGCCGGGCAGGGTCCGAGATCACCAAGGAGCTGTCCCGCCGCGGCCACACGGTCACGGCCATCGCCCGGAACCCGGAAAAGATTGCGGCCCTGCCGAACGTCACGCCAACCAAGGGGGATGTGCTCGACCAAGCGGGCCTCGCCAAGCTGTGGGCCGGTCACGACGTCGCCGTGAGTTCCGTGCACTTCCTGGCCAGTGATCCGCTCAAGCTGATCGGTGCGGCGAAGGACTCCAAGGTCGGTCGCTACCTCGTGGTGGGCGGCGCCGGGAGCCTCGAGGTTGCCCCGGGCGTGAAGCTGGTCACGACTCCCAATTTTCCGGCCCAATACAAGGCCGAAGCGGAGGCGGGCTCGGCCTTCCTGGACCTGCTGCGGCAGGAAAAGGACCTGAACTGGACCTTCATCTCGCCCTCGGCGCTGTTCGAGGAGGGGGAGCGGACGGCTAAGTTCCGGCTCGGGACCGACCAGCTTCTCGCAGATGCGAACGGCAAGAGCTGGATCACCTTCGCCGACTATGCCATTGCGCTCGCCGACGAGATCGAAAAGCCGGCCCACCTGAAGCAGCGCTTCACGGTCGGCTATTAAGGTCCGCAAGCCGCCTCCGAGCCCGTAAGGATAAACCTTCCTGTGCAAGGGCTTGGGGGCGAGGACCGGGCGGCGAGGGAAATATTGTCTGTCACGGGAGGCCACTATATAAGGCCCGGCTCAACGGACCCCGGTCCGTCAGCGAGTCGTTGCTTTAGAAGATAGGCCTCCCTTGGAAAAGTTGAAAAACTACCGACCGACCGACAAAGAGCCTTTCATGAACGACCGGCAGAAGGAGTACTTCCGTTTGAAGCTCCTCGCCTGGAAGGATGAGATCCTCAAAGAGTCCAAGCTCACCCTGCAAGCCCTGCAGGAGGAGAACGTGAACCACCCCGATCTCGCCGATCGGGCCTCGTCCGAAACCGACCGTGCCATCGAGCTCCGCGCCCGCGACCGCCAGCGCAAATTGATCGCCAAGATCGACGCCGCGCTCCAGCGTATCGAGGACAACACCTACGGCTATTGCGAGGAAACCGGCGAGCCGATCTCGTTGAAGCGGCTCGAGGCCCGGCCCATCGCGACGCTCTCGGTGGAAGCGCAGGAGCGCCACGAGAAACGCGAGAAGGTCTATCGCGACGAATAAGGTCCGAGCCGCAGAGATGCGGCTCTTTGTTTTTGGACGCAAGGCGCGCCGTTTCGCGCCGTGCTCGGTATATTGCCCGTCGCTTGCCGTCGCGCCCACCATCGCGACGGCGCGATCGCGAAAAGTAAATCGCGATCAACGGGCTAGACTGGATTGCTCCGAGCTCACGTGAGTTCGGATGAGAAACAGCCTTCACTTCAGGTGCGGGAGATTTTGCGAGTCGCATCAACGAGATCGACTCTGAAGTTGAGACGCTGATCCAGCTGCATCAAGCATCGCTGCAATCAGGCCTGCTGCGACGTCTCGAGACGGGCATTCCCATAAAGCCCGGACCAGCTCAATATTTCCTTAAACGCCGGCAACAGGCGTAGGCCGCATCGGTCAACTCGTACTCGACCCTCAACGGCTTTTCCGCGAAGACAGTGCGCGACACAAGGCCGTCCTGCTCGAGCTCGCGCAGCTGCGTGGTCAGCATGTGCTGGGTGATGCCGCCGATCGAACGCCGCAAGGCGCCGAAACGAACCGCGCCGTTCATCAGCGCAAACAGGATCTCCAGCCTGAGGGAAAGCGGGTCATGAGCACTGTTCTGGTCACCGGCGGGTCTGGCTTCGTCGGCATCCATGTCGTCCTGCAACTTCTGGCCGCCGGCCATGCCGTGCGGACGACGGTGCGCCGGCCGGAGCGCCAGGCCGATGTCGCTCGCCATGCTGCGCGAGGGCGGGGCGGCGACGCCCGAGAGCGTGGCCTTCGTCACCGCCGATCTGACCCGGGACGACGGCTGGGCGGCGGCGGTCGCGGGCTGCGACTACGTTCTCCACGTGGCGTCCCCGCTCTCGACCACCGTCCCGACGGACGAGAACGAGATGATCATCCCGGCCCGCGACGGAACGCTCCGGGTGCTCCGGGCCGCGCGCGCGGCCGGCGTCAGGAGGGTCGTCGTCACCTCGTCGCTGGGCGCGATCGGCTACGGTCATCCGCCGCGCGACAAGCCGTTCGACGAGACCGAATGGACCAATCTCGCTGGTGTCGACGGCCAACCCTACGTCAAGTCCAAGACGCTGGCCGAGCGGGCGGCTTGGGATTTCGTCGCGCGCGAGGGGGATGGGCTGGAGCTGTCGGTGATCAACCCCGCCGGCATTTTCGGGCCCGTGCTGGGACCGGACTTTTCCGGCTCGATCGAGATCGTCAGATCGCTGCTCGACGGCGCCATGCCGGCCGTGCCGCGGGTCTATCTCGGCGTGGTCGACGTCCGCGACGTCGCGGAGCTGCACCTGCGGGCGATGACTGCGCCGGAGGCGAAGAACGAGCGTTTCATCGCGGTCGCCGGCGAGACGATGTCGATCCTCGACATCGCCCGCGTGCTGCGGCGGGAACTCGGGCCCCGGGCGCGCCGGGTTCCGCGGCTTCAAGCGCCGGACTGGCTGGTGCGGCTGGCCGCGCGCCAGATTCCGCTGCTGCGTGCGGTCGTGCCGATGCTCGGAAAGGTCAGGCATTCCACCAGCGCCAAGGCGCGCTCGCTGCTCGGCTGGCAGGCCCGCTCCAACGAGGAGGCGATCCTTGCGACCGCCGAGGGCCTGATCCGGCTCGGCCTCGTCAAGGGGTGAGGGCATGCCACTCGCGCTTGTCAGGCCGGAGCGGGGATGCTGAAGTGCCGCCCTGCGACTGCGTAGCGTGGGAGGCGGCGCCGATGGACAAGATTTCTCCAAGCCGCAAAGGCGATCGCGCTGGCGCGCCGCAACCATGCCCCGCTCGCGGCGCTGGAGCGGCCTCCTGCGGACGAAGCCGAGGGTTATCAGGTCCAGCGCGCCCTGCACGATCTGCTGCTGCCGCATGTCGGGCCGCTCGTCGGCTACAAGATCGGCTGCACCAGCCAAGTGATGCAGGACTATATCGGCATCCCGCACCCCTGCGGCGGCGGCGTGTTCCAGAAGGGCGTCCATGAGAGCGGCGCCAAGCTCGCCGCCTCCAATTATGTCCGGGTCGGGGTCGAATGCGAGATCGCGGTGCGGCTGAAGCGGGACCTTGCCGCCGGCGAGGCGCCGTTCACGGCCGAATGGGTCGGCGAGGCGGTCGAGTCCTATCATCCCGCGATCGAGATCGTCGACGATCGCTACGTGAAATGGGAGACGATGGGCGCGCCGACCTTGATCGCCGACGATTTCTTCGCCGCTGGCTGCGTGCTGGGCCCATCGGTCCCGCGCTCGTCGGTGCCGGACCTGAAGGCGGTCAAAGGCCGCGCCATCGTCAACGGCGAGGAGGTCAGCCACGGCACCGGCGCCGACGTGCTCGGCCATCCCCATAACGCACTCGCCTGGCTCGCCAACCATCTCGCCGCCGAGGACAAGGGGCTGCACGCGGGGCAGCTCGTGCTCACCGGCAGCCTGGTGAAGACGCTGTGGCTGAAGGCCGGCGACAAGGTGCGGATGGAGCTGGACGGGCTCGGCGTGGTGGAGGCGGAGTTTACGTGAGGGGGCAGGGGCACATCGGCACTCTCCGTCATTGTGAGCAGCCAAGGCTTCGGCGGGCTAGTCGCTGCGCGTCGCAATGACGGCGTGTGACGTCGCTGCGTTGCCAAAATGTCGCGAGCTTCGCTCGTGATGTTCAGCTTCTGGCTCCATCAGCAGAGACATCTTGCGCCCACTGGCGATCGGGTCTATGAGCCCCGTCCCATTCAACCTGCGTGTTCAACAATGAGGAGACCAGCCGTGCGTACGTTGTGGCGATCGACACATTCCGTGCCGACGCTCTCAGTGCGTCCGGCTGACAGTCATCCAATCATGTTGAACGACAATGGCACAGTCATTGATTCAGCGCCGGCGGGAGGCCGAGCGCACGCGGGTTGAAGCCTACGAGCTGTCGCTGCGGCATGTGTCGCAGCGGACACGTCCTCCACCGGATTTCGAGAACGCGATCAAAGAGGCCAGGCGTGGCTTCGAGGCAGACATCGTGCGCGATGCCGAGGCCTGGCAGCCGCGAATGAAGACTCGCGATGCCGCGCGTCTTCGTCTTGCCGCGGCTCGCTATCTCTTTGCGCGCTATCCCGTTGCCGAACATCTGGAGCAGATCTGGATCGACGGCGCGGGACTGGGCGCCGACGAGATCCACTTGCGCAAGCGCTGGTACATCGCGGCGGCCGGCGGCGGTTCGCTCTACGCTGCCGGTGCGGCCGAATGGCTGTCTCGCAAGGAGGTCCATGCCTTCCTCAATCCGTTCGGGAAGGTCGGCTTCGAAGCTGCGATCTGGCAGGCGATTGCGCGTTCCTATGCGACCGATCCCGCTGTTGCGATGCGGATCGCGCGCACCAGGATCACGCAGACGCAGCGCGCTCAGCATCGCTTCTGGCGCGAGGTGGTGCGCTTCTTCTGCGCGCATCCCACCACGGTCGAGGACATGGATGACTTCCATGATTACCTCGCCGATTGCCACCGGCGAGATCCCGAGTACACCCTCAAGGGGCGTTCTCTGGTCTCCCTTGGGCGGCAGATGCGCGAATGGCATCGCGATCTTGATGCGATTGCTCGTATCGAGGCCGCACGCCGTCGCGCCGAGGCGGCGCGAAACCGTGCGCGGGGGCTGGCAGCAGGCCCCGAGCAGAGCGAGGACCGTTGGCTCGGTGCAGCGATCGCGGACTGGTCATGGACCAAGTCGTCCAAGGACCGGGCCAAGCGCGAAGAATATGTTGTGGTCCAGTTGAGGACGGCAGCCGATCTCGTGGCTGAGACGCGCAGCATGCGTCACTGCGTCGCCACTTACGCGACGAAGTGCATTGCCGGGCATGCCTCGATCTGGTCGCTCCGTCGCCGTGCCTCGGGTGACGTCCAGCGGCTGCTGACCATCGAGCTTGATACCCGTTCCAGGGCGGTTCAGGTTCGCGGGTTTGCGAACCGCCCGCCGCTTGCCGAGGAGTGCAAGATCCTCCAGCGATGGGCGCAAGCACGCGGGATCATGCTGCTGTGAGAGAAGCCTGCGCCGTTTCGGCGGCGCAGGCAAAATACATGCGGCCCTCGCCAGGGGAGCTAGCGAGGGCCGCGTCGTACATCGTCGTTCGCGCCTTTAGTTCGCGAGCACGATGTGGGAGCTCTTGAAGGGGCTTAGAAGGGCAGCAGCACGTCCATGACCTGCTGGCCGTAGCGCGGCTGCTGCACGTCGGTGATCTGGCCGCGGCCGCCATAGGCGATGCGGGCCTGGGCGATCTTGGTGGAGTCGATGGTGTTGTCGCTCTGGATGTCTTCGGGGCGGACGATGCCGGCGACGATCAGCTCGCGGATTTCGAAGTTGACGCGGATCTCCTGCTTGCCTTCGACGACCAGGTTGCCGTTCGGCAGCACCTGCGTCACCACTGCGGCGACGTTGGTCTGCAGGGCTTCCTTGCGGTCGACGCTGCCCTTGCCCTCGCTCGACGAGGTCGAGTCGGCGGTCAGGACGCGGCCCGGCAGGATCTTGTTGGCCTGGGTGATGGTTTGGGCGCCAATGAAGTTGGTGATTCCCGAATCTTCCTTGTTGGAGCGGCTGCGCGAGGTGTCGTTCTCGATGTTGGCCTTGTCGGTGATGTTCACGGTCACGGTCAGGAGATCGCCTACCTGGCGGGCGCGCTGGTCCTTGAAGAAGGCGCGGCTGCCGTTGCGCCACAGCGAGTTCGGATTGTAGGAGGCGACCTCGGGCTTGGGCATCGGCATCTGCACCGGCTTGTAGCCGGGCTGCGCGGTCGGATTGTCGATGGCCGACAGCTTCGGCTGTTCACCGATCTGCGACAGGCGGTCGATCGAGGAGCAGCCGCTCGCCAAGGTGCAACTCGCCAGCAGCAGGGCAGAGATCGCGATGCGACGAAGGCGGGAGGCCGAACTGAACGTGGACATGAATCTACTCTGACTTGGCTGGAGCTTGCGAGAGACGAACTTGCGGAATCCGGGCTTGGGCGATCTCGGCTGCGGACGCGGGCGCCTGGACCAGGCTCTGCGCCAGGGCCGCGGCCGCCGGCGCTTCGTCGCGCTTGACCGACGAGGTCTGCTCGACCACCGGCGCCATCGGCGCGGACTGGCTGGCGCCCTGGACGGTCACCTGGCCGCGGCCGGTGATGACCCCGGTCAACGTGCGCTTGGAATGCAGATTGAGCACGCTGATGGTGTCGCCCTCGGCGCCGCTCTCGATCGCCTTGCCGCGCGTGGTGAGATAGAGGCCGGGCACCTGGTAGATGATGGTGACGGCCTGATCGCGCACCACGAAGTCGGGCTTGACGAGGTCGGCGGCGCGGATCGGCGTGCCCGCGCGCGTTGCTCGGCGCAGCTGCATGCCGATGCTGCGGTCGCGCGAGGCCGGCTCGCCGGCGACCTCGGCCTTCGGCCGGCGCTCCAACGACAGATCGGAGGATTTCAGCAACTCGGTGCGGTCGATGTCACGCGTCAGCACGGCCACCTCCACCGTCTCGATCGCGGTGCCCGTGAAGCGCAGCTTGGTCGGCGCGGCGTTGCCGTCGTTGGCGATCTCGAAGGCGATGTCGAAACGGCCGCTGCGGGCATCATAGCGGGTTGCGACCGGCTGCAGCGCGCCGCTGTTGGAGGCGTCCAGCCGCATCTCGGCGACGCTGCGGTCGAACGTGATGGTGATGTTGGCGGCGTCTGCGAGGCCGAAGCGGCGCTCGAGCGCCGCGGCGACCGCGTTCTCGATATCCTTGCTCGCGAGCGTGCGGGCGAGGCGGGTGACCTGGACCTCCTTGATGTCCCCGGTCATGACGCCGATCACCTGTTTGGCCCGCAGCACCGACAGCACCTGGCCGACCGTCAGGGTGCCGGTGGTGCCGAGATCGGGCGAGCGGTAGACCGGGATCAGCGCAGCCGATCCGGCGTTGTCGATGAGATCGCCGATCCGCACCACGTCCGAGGTCACCGTGACGCTTGCGCGCAGCGTCGGCGCGGCGATGAAATCGTTGGCGGCCGCTGCCGGCAAGGCCAGCGCAAGAAGGGTGCAGATGGCGGCGAGGGTGGCGCGGATCATCGTCATCACCTCAGCGGAACAGCGCCGTGGTCGATTGCATCATCTGGTCGGCGGCGCTGATCACCTTGGCGTTCATCTCGTAGGCGCGCTGGGCGGCGATCAGGTCGCTCATCTCCGAGACGACGTCGACATTGGCCTGCTCGAGGCTTCCTTGCGTGAGCTTGCCGTAACCTTCTGTGTTCGCGGTGCCGTCCTGCGGCGCACCGGACGAGGGCGTCTCGGTGAACTGGTTGTTGCCGACCGGCTGCAGGCCCGCCTTGTTGATGAAGCGCGTGACGCCGATCTGGCCGACGATCGAGGAGGTGGTTGAGCCCGGCAACGTCACCGAGACCTGGCCCTGCTCGCTCACGGAGATGCCCGAGGCGTTGTTGGGAATGGTGATAGTGGGCTGCACCGGATTGCCCTGCGCGGTGACGACGCGGCCCTGATTGTCCATCTGGAAGGTGCCGTCGCGGGTGTACTGGAAGGTGCCGTCGGGCATCAGGATCTTGAAGAAGCCCTCGCCCGAGATGGCGAGATCGAGGTCGTTGCCGGTCTGCGACAGCGTGCCTTGCGTCATGCTGCGCGGCGTGCCGACGGTCTTGACGCCGCCGCCGATGTCGACGCCGACAGGCAGGATGGTGCCCTGGTCCGACGACTGGGCGCCGACGCGGCGGACGTGCTCGTAGATCAGGTCCTGGAACGCCGCCGTCTGCTTCTTGAAGCCGGTGGTGCGGAGGTTGGCGATGTTGTTGGAGATCACCTGAACGTTGAGTTCCTGTGCCGCCATTCCGGTCGCTGCGGTGTGAAGCGCCTGCATCTCAGTTCTCCTTCAATCAGGCCGGAACGTCGGCGAGCTTCTCGATCGCCGATTTGTGGAGGTCGCTCTGCTGCTGCAGCAGGTTGGCAACCGCGGCGTAGCTGCGCATCACCTCGACCATGCGGGTCATCTCGCCGACCGCATTCACGTTCGACTTCTCGACATAGCCCTGCTGCAGGGTGGATTTGGTGTCGGGCTGCTGGTTCGCCGAGCCGGCGGCATAGAGATTGGCGCCGAGCTTGGTCAGCTTGGCCGGATCGTCGAACGAGACCATGCGGATCTTGCCGCGGATCGAGTCGGTCCGCGCCGTGCCCTCGAGCACCGTGACGGTGCCGTCGGGCGCGACGTTGATGTCGTGGTCGGTCGGCTGAAAGGTGATCGGGCCGGCATTGCCGAGCACGAGATTGCCGTCGGCAGTGACGAGCTGGCCGGTGCTGTTGAGCGAGAACTTGCCGTCGCGGGTATAAAACTCGCCGCCGTTGGCCTGCACCGCGAAATAGGCGCCGCCGTTGATCGCCATGTCGAGCGGATTGTTGGTCGGCTCCAGCGGCCCCTGGCTGATGTTGCGGAACGTGCCGCGGTCCTGGACATAGGAGACCCGGCGGTCGCGGCCGATGAAATTGTCCTCACGCGCGTTCGAGTTCAGATATTCCTCGAACAGCGAATGGTCGGACTTGAAGCCGTTGGTGTTGGCATTGGCGACGTTGTTGGCGATGACATCCATCTGCCGCTCCAACGTCATCTGCCGTGACAAGCCGATCAGACGCGCGTTCTGCATCGGAAATCTCCCCTGAGCGGATCTGCCATTTCGCTCTCCCAAGCGCCTGGCGGACCCCGTGACCGAGACCGTCGGGCTCTCCCAAGCCGTGAGGTCTCGGGCCTCTCTCAGCGAAAGCCGTGCCAATCAGGAAAATCACGTAACTTCAATGTGTTGGCGCCTTTCGAGGGGCGGGAGCAGGCGGCAGAAAGGTTCTGTTAGCCATGTTTGCCCGGCAGATTTTTCCTAGCGGCGGCCCAATCGAAAGATTCCGTTAACCATTATTACCGTAGCGTTTGCGCATCAGAGGAGCGCATTGCGCTGGGGCATTCGTATCGCGTCATTGTCTGCCAGGAGGCTTCGCTCTTTCGACCCCTTTGAGAGATAACCGGGCGCGGCAACCATGGCAGAGAATGAGGAAGGCGGCGCAGCCGCCGAGGGCGCGGAAGCCGCTCCGCCGAAGAACAAGCTCAAGCTCATCATCATGGTCGTCGGTGTGCTCGCCGTGCTCGGCGGCGGTGCTGCGACCTGGTTCTTCTTCTTCCGTCATGGCGATGCCGAGCATCATGCCGAGGCCGCGCCGCCGCCGAAGCCGCCGGCTTTCGTCGACGTTCCCGACCTCATGGTCAACCTCGCCGGCTCGCCCGGCGAGCGCGTGCAATATCTGCGGTTGAAGATCGTGCTGGAGCTGAAGGAAGAGAAGCAGATCGAGGCGATCAAGCCGACGATGCCGCGCGTCACCGACATCTTCCAGACCTATGTGCGCGAGCTGCGCCCGTCCGACCTCAACGGTTCGGCCGGCATCTTCCGCCTCAAGGAGGAGCTGACCAAGCGCGTCAACGCGGCGGTCGCCCCGATCCAGGTCAGCGCCGTGCTGTTCAAGGAAGTCGTGGTCCAGTGAGCATGACGGGCTAGGGATCATGGCGGGCAACGACCAAGTCGACCAGGATGCAATTGCCGCCCAGTGGGAGGCCTCGCTCGATAGCGAGGATCCCGCCGAGGCGGCAAAGGCTGCCGCCGAGAACGAGCTATCGGAGACCATGGCCCTGCAATGGGCCGCCATGGTCGAGGACGGCAGCCGCGATCTCGGCACCGGCAAGAACTCCGGCGAGCGGGTGCTGTCCCAGGAGGAGATCGACAATCTCCTCGGCTTCACCGTCGGCGACGTCACGCTCGACGACCATTCCGGCATTCGCGCGATCATCGATTCGGCGATGGTCTCCTACGAGCGCCTGCCGATGCTCGAAATCGTCTTCGACCGCCTGGTGCGGTTGATGACGACCTCCTTGCGCAATTTCACCTCAGACAACGTCGAAGTCTCGCTCGACCGCATCACCTCGGTGCGCTTCGGCGACTACATGAACTCGATCCCGCTGCCCGCCGTCCTCACCGTCTTCAAGGCCGAGGAGTGGGAGAACTTCGGCATGGCGACGGTCGATTCCAACCTGATCTATTCGATGATCGACGTGCTGCTCGGCGGCCGCCGCGGCACCAGCCAGCTGCGCATCGAGGGCCGGCCCTACACCACGATCGAGACCGAGCTGGTCAAGCGGCTGGTCGAGGTGGTGCTGGCCGACGCCGAGCAGGCGTTCCGGCCGCTGTCGCCCGTGACCTTCTCGATCGACCGGCTGGAGACCAATCCGCGTTTCGCCGCGATCAGCCGTCCCGCCAACGCCGCGATCCTGGTGCGCCTGCGCATCGACATGGAAGACCGCGGCGGCAACATCGAGCTGCTGCTGCCTTACGCGACCATCGAGCCGATCCGGGGCGTCCTGCTCCAGATGTTCATGGGCGAAAAGTTCGGCCGCGACCCGGTCTGGGAGGGCCACTTCGCCACCGAGATCGTGCAGGCCGAGATCGCGGTCGACGCCGTGCTCTACGAGGCCGACATTCCGCTCAAGCAGCTGATGCGGCTCAAGGTGGGCGACACGCTGCCGCTCGACATGCGCGCCGATGCCAACGTCACCGTGCGTTGCGGCAACGTCACGCTGACCGAGGGGCGGATGGGCCGGGTCGGCGACCGCGTCGCGATCCGGGTGACGAAACCCTTGCGCAAGCCAAGTACGACACTTGCGATGTTCGAGAAGGTGGACGAGCAGAACAAGATGATGGAGGCCCCATGAACCACTCCCTGGGAATGGCGATCGAGACGCTGGTGGCTATCCTGCTGATGCTGACGATCGTCTACTGCGTCACGCTTAACAAGCGCTTGAGGCGGCTGAAGGCGGACGAGCATTCGCTGAAGGCCGTCATCGCCGAGCTGATCACCGCGACCGAGATCGCCGAGCGCGCGATCGGCGGGCTGAAGCTCGCCGTGCGCGACGTCAACGAGAACCTCGGCAGCCAGCTCGCCGCCGCGACGCAGATGTCGGATCAGCTCTACAAGCAGCTCGGCGAGGCCGACAACGTGGTGCGGCGCCTGTCCAAGATCGCGATCGCCGCGCGTCCCGTCACCAATCCGGAGACGGTCGCCGCACCCGCGCCCATGCCGTCGTCCGCGAAGGCGGTGGCGGCCGCCGCCGAAGCTTTCTCCGAGCGCCGACGATCCAACGGCCTTGCCGCATGAAGCCTGGGTATGAAATCCTTTCGTAACATCCGCGTCATTCCGGTCGTCCTGGTCGCCGTCGCCGGCCTCGCCACGCTGAAGGTGGCGGGCCTTGCGATCAACGGCGGCTATGTCTTCGACTACAAGCCGAACCAGGGCAAGAAATCCTGGGCGGAAGAGAACCTGAATTTCCCGACCGGCCGCGAGGATCCCGACATCACCGGCTCGACCCCTGCGCCGAAGGAAGCACCCAAGCCGGCAGCGCCCGAGACCAAGATGGAGGGTGGCACCGTCGTCAAGATCGACGAGGGGCAGCCGCAGGTCTCGGCCGCGGAGCGCGCGATCCTGGAACGGTTGCAGGCGCGGCGGCAGGAGATCGAGGCGCGCCAGCGCGAGATCGACATCCGCGAAAGCCTGCTCAAGTCGGCCGAGAAGCGCATCGAGACCAAGGTCGAGGAGATGAAGGCGGTGGAAACCCGCATCTCCGCGACCCAGGCCGAGCAAAAGGCCGCCGAAGCCCAGCGCATGAAGGGCCTCGTGACCATGTACGAGGGCATGAAGCCCAAGGATGCCGCGCGGGTGTTCGACCGGCTCGAAATGGGCGTGCTGATCGAGATCGCCTCGGCGATCGCGCCGCGCAAGATGTCGGACATCCTGGGTCTGATGTCATCGGAAGCCGCCGAGCGGCTGACCGTCGAGATGGCCCGCCGCGCCAATGGCGGCGGCGATCAGTCCGCCTCGGCCGGCGAATTGCCCAAGATCGACGGCAAGCCGACGCAAAAGCCGAATTGAGGGCTCGAGGAGAAACGCGCTTTCAATCCGCGCGCTGTCGCGCGGTCGTTCGACTGAAGCCCAGCGAAATGACTCGTGCGCCTAATTCGCGAAGGCCTGTTGCACCCTGCGAACAGGCGGGCGCAACTGCTGCTCCATCTGGGCGAGGATATTGACCTGCTGCTTGATCAGCGCCGCCTTTGAGACGCGGGTCACGAGCTGCAGGGTGCTGTGGCAACAGGCACATTCATATGTCTTCAGGGCATATCCTCTGGCAATCGGGACGATCGCGACGACCGCTCTTGCTCTGCTACACACAATGCAACCGGCTTCTCCGCTCATTGATTACCCCCAGAGCTAACCAATGCGATTTGCATCGCCGAGATTCACATCTGATTCAGAGTCGCGCGCGAACCGCAACGAGCCGAAGGTTGTGAGCGCGCGCTCAGCAACTCGTCAAGGTGGAAATCAGAATCCCGTGGCGGATGCAGCCGGGGCAGGCGGCATCCTCCGGGACTGCGATGACTTGACGCGCGCAGGTGTGAAGTGGCGTACAGTGGTGCTCAAGGCGCCGTCCTACGCTTCGGTCATTCGCAGTCGGCAGCGCAGGAGGAGGCCATGAACTACTCGTCCGCAGCAGAACGCGTCATCGAGGCCGTCAACCGGATGCTCATAGCGGCGATGACATCCGCATGGACATCCGCGCTAAGCCATCAGCATGCCGCGCCGCCGGATGGCGAGGCCGGCAACGATGATCAATCTTCTCTTGGCGAAGAGAGCTCCTCGGCGCCCGATGGCGCCGGGAAGCAACACTGAAGAGCCCATTGGCTCGGGGCGTCACAAGACCAGATCGTGCAAGCCGTGGCCGTGAGCCGGACTTGGGCCGTGAGGCGGATCAACATCGGGCGGAGATGGTTCAGGCGTGAACGCCAGTTCGAGCCCGTGGAATCCTCCAGCGTGGCCGGGATGACCGGCGAGGTCTAGATGATCCGGCACCACGCTCTGCTGTGAGCCCTGCGGAGCGTTATCCTTGAACTTGAATGAGTCGCCGAGCTGCTGCGTCTCGCTCGCAAGTGAATGGTTGGCGCCTCCGCTCGACGACTTCAGAAGGCTCGGATTGAGCGTCGTCTCTGCTATTCCATCGTTGGCACGACCGTGGGCATGAGCCGCCTCGTCGGCGTTTCCTTGAGACGAGGCGCCGTGATTCCCGGCATTGTTCCCCGGTGCAAGCCCGCGCCCGGCGTGCTGCTCGGCGGCATTCTGATCAAAGTTCAGCGCGGCGATGGCAATGTCAGGCATGTGGCCACTCCCAGCAATCGCGCCACTTTTGGCCAGGGATGCTGTGTCGGGACCGGCCAGGTGGTCGAACACAAAACTGGCCTCCGTCGGTGCGGCGACGTATTCCGACATCGTAGACGGTCCGCTGCCCGAAGGAGCTACCGCAACAATGCGGAGTGTTTCGGGCGAGGGCGTTTGCATCGGGTCCGAACTGGAGATGCTCGAATATTCAGTTAGTTCGATCTGGTCCGAAGGCGTATCCAGGTTGTGGAGCGGCTCGCTTGACTGGATGTCCGGATTCTCTGCGAGGAGCGTGCCGTCGCCGTTTCCGGAGTCGGACGAGATCTCGGAAGTGATCGTCATTACCCCGGCCGCATCACTCTGCAGGGTTGCGGTGAGGTCGGTCAGCTCGCTGGCGACCGCCACTACAGGCGCCGCTGGCGCCAGGATGAAGTCCGAGGCATCGACGGTTGCAATCCCCTGCAAATGGATTTCGAGCAGACTGGAATCGCCGATGTGCAGGGTCTGGTCCGTTGAGTTGACGTACACGATGGTTTCGTTCGACGCGCTGTCATAGATCCAGGCGATCGTATGTGGCGGCACCGTCGTGTTGGTTGAGCTCAACGCCAGGATGGCAAACCCGAGCGCGCCAAAGGCGGTCAGGTCGATCCTGTCCGCTCCCGATGCGAAGTCGGTGATGGTGTCGAACTGACCGGCGCGGGAATCGGCGACGAACAAATATGCGAAACGATCGTTGCCATTGCTGCCGGTGAGTTGGTCCGCACCAAATCCGCCGGTTATGGTATCGGCGCCGTTGTTGCCGTTTACCGTATCGTTTCCCGAGCCGCCGTAGATGGCATCATTGCCATCGTTGCCCTTGATCGTGTCATTGCCTGAGCCGCCATAGAGAACGTCCGTCTTGCCGGTCCCATTGACCGTATCACTGCCGGCTCCCGCATAGATGACCTGACCCGTGTCGCCGCCACCGGCGATGGTTTCGCTCCCCGGAGTTCCGTACACGTTCGGGGGATCGGAGATCACGACGGATCCGGTGGCCAGGTTGTCAAAATCGTTGGGGTCAGCATCGCTGGCGCCATGAATGGCGACGGTCACCGTCTGCGTGGTACCGTCGATCGCGGTCACCGTGAATGTGTCGGTCAGGGTGTCGCCGGAATCGAGAGCCTCAACCACGCTGTTGTTGTTGTCGAGGGTGTACGTCCATGCGCCGGCTGCGGTCATCGTGAAGGTGCCGTATCCGTCGTCGCTCGCGGTCGGTGAAGAGATCGCGGTGAACGTATTCGGCGCGTTGTCGACGTCGGTATCGGTCAGCGTGCCAGTCGCGATGGGAGCGCCGGGCGAGAAGGTTCCTGCCTCGGTCACTGAGCCGGTCGTGGTGCCGGAAATGAGGGCCGCGTCGTTGCTGCCGTGAATGGTGATCGTCACCACCTGCGGCGTGCCGTCGAGGGTCGTGACAGTAAAACTGTCGGTGAGTGCGTCCCCGACATTCAGCGCCTGCACCGCGCCGCTCGCATTGTCGAGCATGTAGGTCCACGCGCCGGCCGCGGTGATCGTATAGGTACCGTAACCACCCGTGCTTGCCTTGGGCGAACTCACCGCTGCGAACGTATTGGACGCATTGTCGACGTCGGCGGCAACGAGCGAGCCCGTTACGCTCGGCGCGCCGGGTGCCGCGTTGGCGACGCCTCCGGCCTCAGTCACCGATCCGGCGGTTGTGCCGGAAATCACGGCAGCATCGTTGCTGCCGTGGATGGTGATCGTCACCACTTGGGCGGTTCCGTCCAGAGTCGTCACCGTAAAGCTGTCGGTCAGTGTCTGCCCGCCATTGAGGGCCTGCACCGCACTGCTGACGTTGTCTAGCGTGTAGGTCCACACGCCCGCTGCCGTCATGGTGAACGTGCCGTAGCCGGCCGCGCTTGCCGTTGGCGAGCCGACGGCCGTGAATGCATTTGCGGTCGTGTCGACGTCGGTGTCGGAGAGGGTGCCGGTCGCGATGGGCGTGCCGGGGTTTGCATTGGCGACGCCGCTAGCCTCGATGACGTCGCCGGTCGTGTCGCCGGAGATGACCGCTGCATCACTGGCTCCCTGGATGGTGATCGTCACTACCTGGGGGGTGCCTCCGATCGTGGTCACCGTGAAGCTGTCGGTCAGCGTTTGGCCGGCATTGAGCCTCTGCACTGCGAGGTTCGAATTGTCCACGGTGTAGGTCCACACGCCGGCAGCCGTCATCGTGAAGGTGCCATAGCCGCCGGTGCTCGTCGTTGGCGAACTCACGGCCGTGAACGTATTTGGTGGGTCGTCGACGTCGGTATCGGAAAGCGTGCCGGTCGCAATCGGCGTGCCGGGCGTTCCATTGGCAATGCCGCCAGCCTCGACGATCGAGCCGGTCGTGGTGCCGGAGATGATTGCAGCGTCGTCGACACCGTTGATGGTGATTGTGAACGTCTGACTCGCAGAACTGAGGCCATCGGAAACCGTGATGACGAAACTGTCGGTCGTGGGCGCCTTCAGCGCGTTGATCGCGATGCTGTCAGGCACGAACGTGTAGGCGCCGCTCGTACTGTTGACGTAGAGCGTCCCGTACGGACCGGGCTTTGACAGGTCGTATGTCACCCCGCCGAGGACCGTCTCGCCGGCGGTCGCCCCTATGACGCCAAAGGTCAGCTTGGCGCTGCCGCTGGTGCTGCTGGCAGCGAAGATTCCGCTCGTCGCAGTGAATGTATCAAACACCACCGTATCGAGCTCGGTCGGCCCCGCTCCGGTGCTGAGTGTCGGCGGTATGGGGTCGAAAACGGGAATGACGAATGGCGACACAGGCGCCAGCAAATTCTGCAGCGCGGGCGCATCCGGCTGAATGAAATTGATCGGCTGCAGCGACTGGGTTTTGACGAAGGGAGGCGTGCTTGAGCCATGCGGCCCCTGTCCTTCGAGATTGGCGAGCACGTCCTGTTGCGCGGCGTGCAACTCATCCATGCGAGCGGCCGTGTTCGTGACCTGATTGATACTGATGCTGGAGCCCACCTTCCTGAGCACGATCGTCTCGCCGGGATCTTCGACGATGATGCGCCGCGGGATCCGCTCCTTGGTTACGAGCTCGAATGCACCATGCGCAAGGTCCTTGTAAGTGATGGAGTCGTCATCCAGGAGCGTGACGTCCGGGTCCGCGGCTTCGGCATTTCGTCCGAGCGAGAAAGTCAATGCTGCAAGCGTCAACATTCCGGACCCGCCTGCGTGACTCCGGCCACGAATGCCTGCAATTGACGTGTTCGTCTGGTGAGACCGGGCTTCTGCCGGCCGGCCTGGTGCTGAAGTGGAGCTCCTTCGGGTCAGGTCGAGGAGGGCCGTCGATGGCTCGCCTTCGACTTCGAACACGAATGCGCTCAGCGAGACGCGAGTGCCGCAGGAGATGTCGAAGGAAGTACCGTCGATGAAGCGAACTGTGATCTGTCCGTCGGCATCGGTCTCTATCACGTCAGTCCGATAGACAGGCGCGCCAGCTACGGCCTGTGTGGCGATGCCGCTGGCTCGCGTAAGCGTACCGCAACCAATCACTGTCTGAATATGTCCGATGATTTGGACGGGCGAGGCCATTGCGGGCCTGGTACCAACCTGGATGTCGGATGCTGACATGGCTCGACCTCGCCTGGGTGATCGATTCAGGCTCGGCGTGCTGCCGTGGTCTATTCGGGGCGGCCCTCGCCAAAGGACAAATATCCTGGGCGCTGGCAGCCGATGGCATGCCCGCCGAAATATCAAATCTGCTATCGAGAGTTGCATTGCGCGGCGACGGTAACGCGTGCCGCCATTCGCGCCTTCCTCCCGCCAAAGTGATTAAATCGAGAAACCAGACGTATTTAATTTGTGGCGTTTTCATACCGCCGCGATAAAGTAGGCCGATTAATCATATTAAACAAGAATTATGTTTGTTGTTGCTGCGCGTCGCGACTCAAAAAATGGAGCCGCCGACAGCCGACAAGGTCTCTCGAGAAAGGGGGGATCATGTGCAGAACCAAAATATTCTCAATAGCGGCGGGCCTGGTCTTGGCGCTTCTAAATTTCTCGCCGAGTGCGGCTCAAGCGCAAGTCGATTCCGCCGGGCCCGCCGACGCCAACTCGTCTTCCAAACCGATCGGGAAGGTGGCGACGGCCACAGGCTCCGTCACGATCGAACATGCGGGCGCAGTGATCGTTCAAGCGAATGTCTCAAGTGAGCCCGGCCGGGCCAAGAGGGGTGATCCCGTATATCTTGGTGACGTGGTGCTGACCGGAGACGACGGCCGGGTCGGAATAAATTTTAGCGACGGCAGCTCGTTCAATCTATCGAGCAACGCCCGTATCGTGCTGGATCACTATGTGTATGAGCCGGCCGGCAAGTCCAACGCGACCCTGTTCAGTCTTGCCAAGGGAACGTTCACTTTTGTTGCGGGCAATGTTGCGAAGACCGGCGATATGAAGGTCGATACGCCCGTCGCCACGTTGGGGATCCGAGGTACGACGCCGCACATCGAGATTTCTGATGACGGGTCAGCCAAATTTTCGACGCTGATCGAAGAGGGCAAAAGCAAGCTCCTGAAGAAGCCGCCGGCCGGCGCGGCGCCGGAGCCCGATCGAAGCGCCAATCGCAGGCTCATTATCTGTCGGGGATGCTGAGAAGTTTGCTCGATCGAAGCCGCCGTGATGCCGGCGCAGCGTCCGGCCGGCAGAAAGGCGCAACATGAGTGCTTCGTTTCGCTCGCGGAGTTCGGCGCTTGGTGTGAAAATCGCACGGGCCAGTGTCATCAGGGCAGGGATGCTCATTCTGATCGTTGGACTGTCCGGTTCGTCAGGCTTGGCGCAGACGTCGAAGAAGAGCAGCTCACTCAAGAATATCGAGCTATGTAACGGGTCAGATCGGGTCTCGCCCGAAGCTCGGATCGAAGCCTGCACGGCCTTTATCGATGCGGGCGAGGGGAGCACAAACGGCTTCGCCGTCGCCCACAACAACAGGGGCAATGCCCATAGCGCCAAAGCCGACTACGAAGGCGCGATCAAGGACTTCGTCGCAGCGACCCGGCTTAACCCGAATTATGCGAAAGCCTTCAACAACCTCGGAGTGGCCTATCTGAGGACGGGCTCGCACGACCTCGCCCTTGGCGCTTTTCAGGAGGCGCTGAAGCTCAACCCCAACTATGCCACTGCCTTTGCCAACCGTGCGGCAGCGTTCTTGAAGAGGAATGCGTACGACCGTGCAGCGCAGGACTATGACGAAGCAATTCGCCTTGACCCGAAGATGGAGGTGGCTTGGAGCGGACGCTGTTGGGCCCGGGCCGTCCTTGGCGCCTTGCAGGCTGCGATGGAGGACTGCGACATGGTGCTTCGATCGGGAGCGGGTAACGCCGCGACATACGATTCGCGAGCCCTGATAAATCTGAAAATGGGACAACTCTCCGCGGCTATCGACGACTACAACGCGGCGCTGCGGTACGCCCCCAAGCTGGCGAGCGCGCTGTACGGTCGCGGGGTCGCCAGATTCAAGCTCGGCGACACAGACGGCGGCAATAGCGATATCTCGGCGGCCAGAAGGATCGAGGCCCGAATCGCCGAAGACTTTGTCCGCTATGGGGTGCCGCAAAGGGACTGACAGGCCGCGACGTCGTGCAGCCGTTAACAACTGCTTAACCGCCTGCGTCTCAAATTCAAACTGGCGGACCGGCCCCCGCTCCATCCGGCACGGCGTGCTGTTCCCGCAAATCAAGACATAGCATTAACAAGTCCTTAATTGGCGAGACCTACAGTCGACGGCACGGGCCGGCGCCAGTGCCGGCATGCCCGCCGAACCGGAAGAAATGCCGCCAATGGCGCGAGAGGCTGCCGCTGGATTTGTGTCGCGAGCCCGCGCATCGGCGCGGGGCTTGCCGCGTCACGCCCGCGCCGCGGCCTTGTTGGCGGCTTGTCTCCTGCTTGGCCTTGCGGCGCCCGGCCGGGCGGCCGATCCGATCAGGGGCGAGGCGACGTTTTCAGCCGGTGGCGGCTTTGCCCGTCTCGTCATCAAGCTCGGCGAGGACGTTCCCTCCGAGGTGACGACCGCGGGCTCGATCCTCGTCATCCGCTTCGACCGGCCCGTCGATGTTCCCGTCGAGCGCATTCCGGAAGGCGCGCCCGATTACGTCAATTCCGCCCGTCGCGACCCTGACGGCGGCGCCATCCGCCTGTCGCTGGCGCGGCGCGTCACCGTCAACACCATGAACGCCGGCGAGCGCACCTTCATCGACCTGCTGCCCGAGGGCTGGAAGGGGCAGCCGCCGAGCCTGCCCATGGACGTGGTCAAGGAGCTTGCCGAGCGGGCACGCGTGGCCGAGCGTGCGCTGCGCGCCCAGCGTGCCGCCGCGGAGTCCAGGAAGCGTCCGCCGATCCGCGTGCGCGCCTCGGTGCAGCCGACGTTCGTGCGCTTCGTGTTCGAGATGCCCGACGGGGTCGGCGTCTCCTCCGTGCTCAACGAGCAGAAGCTGACGCTCGTCTTCAACGCCAATCTCAATTTCGACCTGGCGGACGCGGTCCTCGCCGCGCCGCCGAACGTCGCCTCGATCAAGCAGAAATCCGATATCGACCAGACCAATGTCGAGATCGCGCTGATCGGCGATGCCGACGTGCATTCGTTCCGCGACGAGAAGAACTACGTCGTCGACGTCTCCTTCCAGCCCGACAAGGGTAAGTTGGCGGCAACGCCCGAGGCGACGATCGCGCAGATGAAGCCGGCCGGTCGCGGGCCGGCGGCTGCCGCTGCACCTGCACCTGCACCTGCACCTGCACCTGCACCGGAAAAGCCCGCCGCCGAGAAGAAGGACGCCCATCGCGAGATCCCACCGCCGACCTCCGAGACGATCGCGCGCGAGGCCAGGATCGACATCAAGCCCGAGGTGAAGGTGGAAGCGCCCGCCGCGCTGCCGCCCGCCGAAGCGCCGAAACCGGCAGCCTCTCCCGCGGCCGAAGCGGCCCAACCGCCTAAGGAAGCTGCGAAGCCGGCGCCGGCGCCGGCGGCTGCGGCTGCGCCCGTCGAAGCGCCCAGGGAGGTCGCGAAGGAACCGGTCAAGGATGCTGCCAAGGCTGGGCCGGCGGAGGTGCCGGTCGCGCCCGCGATTGCCAGCGTCGATGTGCGCCGGGACAGCGACGGCTTGCGCGTGACGTTCCCGCTTCAGGTTGCAACGCCGGCGGCGGCGTTCCGCCGCGGCGACACCGTGTGGCTGGTGTTCGATACGCCGAAGCCCGTCGATGTCGAGGCGATCCGCACCAAGGGCGGCGCGATGATCGGCGAGGTCGGCCGGGTCCCGCTCGACAAGGGACAGGCGGTGCGCATCCGTCTCACACGTCCGCTGGTCTATTCGCTGACGAGCGAGGAGGTCGGCAAGGAGACCAACTGGATGTTGACGCTCGCCGACAAGATCCAGTCGACGCCGCTGCCGCTGATGATGTCGCGCAACATCACCGATCCCGCGCTCGCCAATATCGCGATCCCGTTCGCCAATCCAGGCCAGCTGCACAAGCTCACCGATCCGGATGCCGGCGACACGCTCTATGTCGTCACCGCGCTGCGGCCGGTGCGCGGCTTCATCAAGCGGCAGGACCTCGTCGATCTCTCGCTGCTGGAATCCGCGCACGGCATCGCGATCCGGCCGAACTCCGACGAGATCGGCGTCGAGGTCGGCTCCGACAAGGTCATTCTCGGCAAGAAGGGCGGTTTGACCCTGTCGCCGGTCGACATCTCGGCCGAGCGGGCGCCGACCGCCGTGCGCCCGATCTTCAGTCCCGAAGGCTGGCGCAAGGGCCAGTCGGAAAACTTCATGGCGCGCCAGGGCGAACTGATGACGGCGATCTCGGCGGTCGAGCCGGCGCTGCGTTCGCTGCCGCGGCTCGATCTTGCGCAATTCTACATGTCGCGCGCCATGTATCACGAGGCCAAGGCCGTGACCGACGTGATGCTGAGCGATCCGCTCAACAAGGAGGAGAGCGGCGCGCTGATCACGCATGCGATCGCCAACATCCTGATCGGCCGGCCGGCGCAGGGCCTGAAGGATCTCGCCAATCCTGCGATCGGCAATAGCCACGATTCCCAGCTTTGGAAGGCGCTCGCCTATGCGCGCCAGGGCAAATGGGCCGATGCGCGCGAAAAGTTCAAGAACGTCGAATTCGCCATCGCCTCGCTGCCGCTCGACATCCAGCGCATCGTGACGATGGACGCGATGCGCGCATCCCTCGAGGTGAAGGACTATGCCGGCGCCTCCAAGCGCCGCAACGAGCTCGAGGTGGTCGGTGTCCCGCCCGAGGCCGCGCCAGGCTTCGCCGTGCTGCGCGGCCGGCTCGCCGAGGCGCTCGGCCACGACAAGGATGCGCTCGACGATTACAAGCTCGCGGTCGCCTCGAATGATCGTCCGGCTGCGGCCGAGGCCAAGCAGCTCGAGATCGCGCTGCGTCAGAAGCGCGACGAGATCGGCAAGGAAGAGGCGCTGCGCGAGCTCGAGACGCTGTCGATGACCTGGCGCGGCGATGCGATCGAGGTCAAGACGCTGCAGATGCTGTCGCGCCTCTATGCCGAGAACGGGCGCTTCCGCGATGCGCTCACCGCAGCGCGCACCGCGACGCGGCTGCAGCCGAACGCCGAAGCCTCGCGTCAGGCGCAGGATCTCGCCTCCGAGCTGTTCACGCAGCTCTTCCTCGGGCCGAAGGGCGACGAGCTGCCGCCGGTCGAGGCGCTCGGGATGTTCTACGAGTTCCGCGAGCTGACGCCGATCGGCCGCCGCGGCGACGAGCTGATCCGCCGTCTCGCCGACCGTCTCGCCTCGATCGATCTGCTCGACCAGGCCGCCGAGCTCCTGCAATACCAGATCGATCATCGCCTCGAAGGCGCCGCGCGCGCCCAGGTCGCCGCGCGCCTCGCCATGATCTATCTCGCCAACCGCAAGCCCGACTTGGCCATCACCGCGCTGCGCGCGAGCCGCATCAGCGATCTCTCCGGCGAGCTCAGGCAGCAGCGCCTGCTGCTGGAAGCGCGTGCGCAGAGCGACGTCGGCCGTCACGATCTTGCGCTCGACATCGTCTCCAACGTCGCCGGGCGGGAAGTGCTCCGCCTGCGCTCCGACATCTTCTGGGCGGCGCGGCGCTGGCGCGAGTCCGCCGAGCAGATCGAGCTCTATTACGGAGACCGCTTCCGCGACTTCAAGCCGCTCAATGCGGTCGAGAAGAGCGACATCATCCGCGCTGCCGTCGGCTACGCCCTCGCCGACGACTCGATCGGCCTGTCGCGCTTCCGCGAGAAGTACGCCCCGCTGATGAGCGAGAGCGCCGACCGTCTCGCCTTCGACATTGCGAGCAAGCCGGCCGCAGCCTCCAGCGCCGAATTCGCCGAGATCGCCAAGCTCGCTGCCAGCGTCGACACGCTCGACGGCTTCCTGCGCGAGATGAAGCAGCGCTTCCCCGACGCCACCGCCCGCGCGCCCGGCGCGCCGCAGGCCAAAGATACGAGCGACCACACCGGCTCCCTCCCCACGATTCCGGTCGTGCGGCAGATCAAGATGACGCGGTAGAGCTTGGTGCCGCGCGAAGCGCGGCCCGTGACCGCGCCGCAAACTCGTCATTGCGAGCGCAGCGAAGCAATCCAGAGTCTCTCCGCGGCGGCAGTTTGGATTGCTTCGTCGCAAGGGCTCCTCGCAATGACGAGGAGAGAGCGGGGGCTGCCGCTGAGAGCGGAAAGGACGCGGCAGCGAACGAAGCCCTCACCCCCCGTAACTCTGCACCAAGCTCCCGGCCACCAGCGACCAGCCGTCGACCAGCACGAAGAAGATCAGCTTGAACGGCAGCGAGATCGTCGCCGGCGGCAGCATCATCATGCCCATCGACATCAGCACCGAGGCGACGACGAGGTCGATGATCAGGAAGGGCAGGAACAACAGGAAGCCGATCTCGAAGGCGCGCTTCAGCTCGGAGATCATGAAGGCGGGGACGAGAATGCGAAGTGCGAGATCGTCGGGCGTGGCCGGCGGCGGCTCGCCGGAGAGATCCAGGAACAGCTTCAGGTCCTTTTCGCGCACGTTCTTCTGCATGAAGCCGCGCAGCGGCACGGAGGCGCGCTGGAATGCATCCTCGACGCCGATCTGGTTGGCGACAAGCGGGCGGATGCCCTCGTCGTAGGATTTCTGCAGCACGGGGCCCATCACGAAGAAGGTCAGGAACATCGCGAGCGCGATGATCACCGAGTTCGGCGGGGCGGTCGCTGTGCCCATCGCGGTGCGCAGCAGCGACAGCACCACGACGATGCGCGTGAACGACGTCATCATGATCAGGATCGACGGGGCGATTGAGAGCACCGTGAGCAGCGCGATCAGCTGGATCGCGCGCTCGGTGACGCCGCCGCCACCAGCGCCGCCGCCGAGATTGATGCTGATGTCCTGGGCATGCGACGGCATTGCGAGCGAAGCCGCGCCGACCAGGACAGAAAGGAAAAGAACTCTACGCGGGAGGGCCGGCAACCTCACGAAGACGGCTTCGGACGGCCGAGCAGGGAGGCCATCTCGTCTTCGAGATTTTCAAAGCTGGTCTTTTCCGCAGCCGGCTTCGCCGGCGCAGCGGGCGGTGCCGGCGGCTCGCTGCGGGCGGCGCGCGCCGGAGCGGGCGGCGGCTCGGGCGCAACCGGAGGCGCGACCGCTTCCCCGGCCGGGCGGCGCAGGGCAGCCTCGAGTCGCTGCGCCATTTCGGCGAGATTCTGCTCGGCGCTCGAGGGCGCGGCAGCCGCTGCCGGCGGGGGAACGGGCGCAGCCTGCGGCACGGGTGGAGGAGGCGGTGGTGCCGCGGCGCGCTCGGCCCGCACCGGCGGCATCTTCATCGGCTCACTGCCGCGCGGCGGACGCGGCATCAGCGGCGGCTCGCCGCGGGCGATGCGCGGCGGCAGCGGCTCGGGCCTCGGTTCGCGCTCGGGACGTGGCGCGATCGGCTCCGGCGTAAAGCCGCCAAGAGCCGGCTCGCTGCGGCGTTCGGCCAGTGCAGGCGCAGGCCGGCGCACTTCGTCGGCGAAGGATGGCCGCGCGGGCCGCGGCGGTGGCTCGGGCATTTGCGGTTCGGGATGATCGAGCAGCTCGGGCCGCGGCGCGTCGTCGGCCCAGCCGCCGGCATCGGGCAGGGGGGCAAGGCGCGGCGGTTCGGCGGCACTCGGACGTTGCGGAATCTGGTCGCGGCTGGGCGCGGCGCGAACGATGTTGGGCTCGACGACGATGTCGGTCGGGCCGCCGATCATCAGCAGATGCTCGACATTGTCGCGCCGGACCAGCACCAGGCGGCGCCGGCCGTCGACCGCGGCGGCGTCGATCACGGCGAGGCGGGGCATCCGGCCGCGCTGGGTGTTGGCGCCGATGCGGCTTCCGGCGAATCGGCGAACCAGCCATGCAGCGACGCCGATCAACGCCAGAACGACGATGAACGCGACGATGAAGGTGATAGGGCTGCCTTGCATACTTGTCCCCGACAAATGGCGCTTTTTTCGTGCCCATGGTCAGTCGAATCGACCACCGGCGGACGATGCCCCAAACTGCGATTTATTAACGTTCCACGGCAAGTTTTGCCGTCCCCAACTCTTAATAACCCATGAATCGCCCGATCCAAAACGACTTCTTGCCCTGTGCACGTCTCGCCAAACGGCTGGGTTAATGCCACTTTTCGCGGCGTCGAATGGCGGGGCGCAAGAATCAGTTTCGGCTGGGGACATGCATCACGACCGGTCCTTAACCAGCTGTTAACCATACAGGCGGCAAATTCTGCCTAGCGGCGGTCCCTAGGGTCCGTCGGGGCGGAGGGGGCCGCGACGATGTCCATCAACGATATTCCGGAACTGTCGGTGCTTCGCACCAAGATGCAGTGGCATCAGGAGCGCCAGCGCGTCCTGTCCGAGAACGTCTCCAATTCCGACACGCCGAAATTCCGGCCGCGCGACCTGGTCGAGCCCAAGTTCGACAAGGCCGGCACCGTCACGGGGTCCATGGGGCCCTTGGTCCTGACCCGGACCAGCGCCTCGCATTTGGCGCCGTCGGGGGCCCCTTCCGCCTTCGACCAGAACAAGAATGCGGGCTTCGAGACCCGCCCGGCCGGCAATGCCGTCAATCTCGAGGAGGAGATGATGAGGGCCGCCAGCAACCAGATGGATTACGCGGCGGTGACCTCGCTCTATTCGAAGAGCCTGCGCCTGCTGAAGACCGCGATCGGCAAAGGTTAGGCCCTAAAGGAGGCGGATCATGGCAAATGACAGCAGCGACTTCGCCCGCTCCATGGCAATCGCGACCTCGGGCCTGCGCGCGCAGGCCGGCCGCATGCGGGTGATCTCGGAGAACATCGCGAATGCGGATTCGACGGCGCAGACTGCCGGCGGCGATCCCTACCGGCGCAAGGTGCCGACTTTCTCATCCGCGCTCGACCGCACGCTCGACGCGCAGGTCGTCACCCTCGGCAGGATCAAGCCCGACCAGTCCGCCTTCCGCGTCAGATACGAGCCGAACAATCCGGCGGCGGATGCCAGCGGCAACGTCAAATATCCCAACGTGAACTCGGTGGTCGAGATGACCGACATGCGCGACGCACAGCGGTCCTACGAGGCCAACCTCAACATCATCAGTGCGACGCGCCGGATGATCCAGCGCACGCTCGACATCCTCAAGAGCTGAACAGGACATTTAAGCCATGGCATCACCGACAATCGCCGCCAATGCTTACGCCAGCCTCGCCCGCGTGCTCGAGAACACCGGCGCCGGCAAGGGCAGCGAACCGAACGGGCAATCCTTCGCCGCGCTGCTGAAGGACGCCGTCGGCAGCGTCGTGGAATCCGGCCGCAAGTCCGACGCGCAGACCGTGGCAATGGCCTCCGGCAAGGCCAACGTGATGGACGTGGTTACGGCGGTCGCAGACACCGATGTCGCGGTGTCCACACTGGTCTCGGTCCGCGACCGTGTCATCGCGGCCTATGAAGACATCATGAAGATGCCGATCTGATTTGAAGCGAGTGGCGAATGGCGAATGGCCAGCTCTGGCCACCATCCGCTACTCGCCATTCGCTACTCGCTTCTCGCGCCTTCCTCTAACCCCATCGGAACCTCCAAATGACCGGACCCGAGACCCTCGACGTCGCGCGCGATGCGATCTGGACCATCGTGATCGTGTCGTCGCCGCTGATGGTGGTCGGCCTCGTGGTCGGCGTCATCGTGTCGCTGTTCCAGGCGCTGACGCAGATCCAGGAGCAGACGCTGATCTACGTGCCGAAGATCCTCGCCATCTTTGCCACGATGCTGTTGGCGCTGCCGTTCATGGCCGATTCGATGCACGCCCACATGCTGCGGATATCGTCGCGAATCATAGGCGGCTGAGGCACTATGCGTGAATTATGCGCATCGACGTCTCGCTGCTGCCGGCGCTCGCCGCTTCCTTCATGCTCGCCTTCGCCCGGGTCGGCGCGATGGTGATGCTGCTGCCCGGCCTCGGCGAGACCAACATCCCGACGCGGATCAAGCTGTCGATCGCGCTGCTGCTCACGCTGATCATCCTGCCGCTGCATCGCAACGCCTATCAGGTCGACATGGGCTCGCTGGCCCCGCTGCTGGTGCTGATGCTGCATGAGATCGCGATCGGCATCGTGCTCGGCGCGACCGCGCGCGTGACGTTGTCGGCGCTCCAGGTTGCGGGATCCGTGATCGCGCAGCAGATGGGGCTCGGCTTCGTCACCTCGGTCGATCCGACGCAGGGCCAGCAGGGCGTGCTGGTCGGCAACTTCCTGACCATGCTGGGCGTGACGCTGCTGTTTGCCACCGACAGCCATCATCTGGTGATCGCGGCGCTGAACGACAGCTACAGGATCTTCTCGCCGGGCGAGACCGTGTCGAGCGGCGACGTCGCCTCGCTTGCGACGCGCGCCTTCTCCGCCGCGTTCCGCCTCGGCTTGCAGCTCTCCGGGCCGTTCCTGGTGTTCGGCCTCGTCTTCAATATCGGACTGGGCGTGCTGGCGCGGCTGATGCCACAGATGCAGGTCTATTTCGTCGGCGTGCCGCTGTCGATCTTCGCGGGCTTCCTGGTGCTTGCCGTGGTGCTCACCGCGATGATGGGCACCTTTCTCGACTACTTCATCGGTGTCATGCACCAGATGATGCCGCTCAAGTGAGGGGGATCGATCGGTGGCGGAAGACAACGATCCCGAAAGTCAAACAGAAGACCCGACGCAAAAGCGCCTCGACGATGCGCTCGAACGCGGCGACGTCGCCAAGAGCCAGGAGATCAACACCTGGTTCATGATGGCGGGCGGCACGCTCGTCGTCTCCACCTTCTCGGGCTCGGTCGGCAGCGGGCTGCTGACGCCGATGCGCAACCTGCTTGCCAATTCCTGGATGATCAAGACCGACGGCAAGGCCCTGCTCGCGCTGATGCAGCAGATCGAGTTCGCCGTGCTTGCCGCGATCGGCGTGCCCCTGTTGATGCTGGTGCTGGCGGCCATCGCCGGCAACATGCTGCAGCACCGGCTGGTTTGGTCGGCCGAGTCCCTCAAGCCCAAATTCAACAAGATTTCGCCGGGCGCCGGCTTCAAACGCATCTTCGGCAAACAGGCGGCGGCCAATTTTCTCAAGGGCATCGGCAAGCTGGTCGCCTTGGCCGTGGTCATGACCATGATCCTGTGGCCGGAGCGGCACCGCATGGAGGCGATGGTCAGGCTCGATCCGGCCGCCATGCTCGGCGCCAGCACCAGCATGACCATCCAACTGCTCGGCGCGGTGGTCGCCGCGCTCGCGATCGTCGCCATCGCCGACTATTTCTTCCAGTACCGAAGCTGGTTCCAGCGGCAGAAGATGTCGCTCCAGGAGATCAAGGAAGAGTACAAGCAGTCCGAAGGCGACCCCCACATCAAGGGCAAGATCAGGCAGCTGCGGCAGCAGCGCGCCAAGAAACGCATGATGGCGGCGGTTCCCAAGGCCTCCGTGATCATCACCAACCCGACCCACTATTCGGTGGCGCTGTCCTACGAGCGCGGCATGACCGCGCCGATCTGCGTCGCCAAGGGCGTCGACAACCTCGCCTTCAAGATCCGGGAGATCGCCCGCGAGCACGACATCCCGATCGTGGAGAACGTGCCGCTGGCGCGCGCGCTCTACGCCACGGTGGACATCGACCAGGAAATCCCGACCGAGCACTACCATGCCGTCGCCGAAGTCATCGGTTACGTCATGCGCCTGAAGCGCGGATTCAGTGCCGGGCGGGGATAAGATGCCCGAAAAGTACCGGAAATGGCCGTAATCTGGGAATCAGCGTACCTTTCGCCGCTGCTGCCCTTGCACCTTAGGGTCCGATTCAGGCAGGGAGGACCCCATGCGCCCCGTGGCGCGTTGATTCTCTGCCGACAGGCTGCGCCAGCTCGAGAATGACCG
The DNA here is from genome assembly GCF_044908355.1 of Bradyrhizobium sp. USDA 336. Taxonomy (NCBI): domain Bacteria; kingdom Pseudomonadati; phylum Pseudomonadota; class Alphaproteobacteria; order Hyphomicrobiales; family Nitrobacteraceae; genus Bradyrhizobium; species Bradyrhizobium sp. USDA 336. The sequence continues at coordinate 509,379 of NZ_JBIYDC010000002.1, forward strand.
CCGAGACCGACCACGACCTCACACGCGAGCCCGTTGCGGCGCACGAGCCGTCGCCGCGCTCGGGCAGCATTGCGCTGGTGCTGCTGGTGGCCGCCGGCCTCGTCGCCGTGGCGGTCGGGCTGATGACGCTCGGGCGCGCCCAGGCGCAGCCCTATATCCTCGGTATCCTCGCCGTGCTGGCGATGGTCGGCCTGTTCAACCTGTTCGCCTTCGCCGCCGGCATCATCCGCTTCGCCGACCGCAATCTCGACGACCCCATCATCGGCCGCATCTCCGATCACGCCTTCGACGGCCTCGCGGTCACCGACGCGCGCGGACACGTGGTCTATTCCAATGCCGCCTATCTGACGCTGACCGGCGCCACCGGCCCGCAGGACGTGCGCCCGGTCGAGCGCGTCTTCATCGGCAACCCCGACGTCTCGGAAGCCGTGTTCCGGCTGCTCAAGGCCGCGCGCGAGGGCAAGCGGCAGCAGGAAGAGGTGCGCATCTCCGGCCATGACGGCAATCAGGGCCGCTGGCTGCGCATGCGCGTGCGCCCGCTCGGCACCGGCAAGCGGGAGGCGAAATACGCGGTGTGGTCGATCGCCGACATCACGCGCGACCGAGAACGCCAGGAGGACGTGTTCCAGGAGCTCCAGCACGCGATCGAATATCTCGATCACGCCCCGTGCGGCTTCTTCTCGGTCAATCCGGCCGGCGAGCTCGCCTATGTCAACGCGACATTGGCGAACTGGCTCGACTACGACCTCGCCGAGATCGGCTCCGGCGGCCTGAAGCTCACCGATATCGTCTCCGGCGACGGCGCATCGCTCTTGACCTCGATCGTGGCGGTGCCGGGCGAGGTGAAGACCGAGGTGTTCGACATCGACCTGCGCATGCGCACCGGCAAGACCATGCCGGTGCGGCTCTATCACAAGCTCGCCTTCGGCGCCGACGGCGCGCCGGGGCCCTCGCGCACGCTCGTGATAAGCCGCGCCCGCGACGAGCGCAGCGACCCTGATCGTGCCGCCGAAGTGCGCTTCATGCGCTTCTTCGACCACACGCCGATGGCGATCGCGACCGTCGATCGCGCCGGCAACGTGGTGCGCGCCAATGCGCGCTACGCCAAGCTCAGTCAGGCGCTGGGGCTCGACACCTCTTCCAAGTCGATCTTCCGCGCGGTCAATGCGCGCGACCGGCACCTCCTGATCGCGGCCATCAACCAGGCCGCCGACGGCAAGGCCGATATCGCGCCGGTCGAGGTGGCGCTGGAAGGGGCCAAGGAGCGCTGGGGCCAGTTCTTCGTGACGCCGGTCGATTCGGCCGAGACCGAGGCGGAAGCCGCCATCGTGCACATGCTCGAGACCACCGAGCGGCGCGCGCTGGAAAACCAGATCAACCAGTCGCAGAAGATGGAGACGGTCGGCCAGCTCGCCGGCGGCATCGCCCACGACTTCAACAACGTGCTGTCCGCCATCATGATGGCGAACGACTTCCTGCTGAACGCGCACAAGCCGACCGACCCGTCCTTCCAGGACATCATGCAGATCAAGCAGAACGCAACGCGCGCCGCCACCCTGGTGCGGCAGTTGCTGGCGTTCTCGCGGCGGCAGACGCTGCGGCCGCAGGTGCTCGATCTCGGCGACGCGCTGTCCGATCTCACCATGCTGCTGCGCCGGCTGATCGGCGAGAAGGTCAAGCTCGACCTCGTCCACGGCCGCGACCTCTGGCCGGTGAAGGTCGACGTCTCCCAGTTCGAGCAGGTGATCGTCAACCTCGCGGTGAACGCGCGCGACGCCATGCCTGACGGCGGCAAGCTGATCATCCGCACCGCCAACGTCACCAGTGACGATGCGGGCAAGCTCGCCTACAAGGGCATGCCCGCCGCGGATTATGTCCGCATCGAGGTCGCCGACACCGGCACCGGCATCCCCGCCGACATCCGCGACAAGATCTTCGAGCCGTTCTTCTCGACCAAAGAGGTTGGCAAGGGCACGGGCCTCGGGCTCTCCACCGTCTACGGCATCGTCAAGCAGACCGGCGGCTTCATCTACGTCGATTCCGAGCCGGGGCAGGGCACCTCGTTCCACATCTTCCTGCCGCGCCACATCGCCGAACCGGAGGTGCAGGTCGAGCAGCCCGCAGCCGCAATCGGCGCGACCAGCGGCGCCGCGAAGGAAGCCGCGCCCGCGGCGGCGGCAGAGGCGAAGCCGCGTACCGACCTCACCGGGCAGGGCACCATCCTGCTGGTCGAGGACGAGGAGGGCCTGCGCGCGCTCAATGCCCGCGGCCTGCGCTCGCGCGGCTACACCGTGGTCGAGGCCGAGAACGGCGTCGAGGCCATGGAGGTGCTGGACGAGCAAAGTGGCGCGATCGATCTCGTCGTCTCCGACGTCGTCATGCCGGAGATGGACGGCCCGACGCTGTTGAAGGCCATGCGCGAGAAGAACCCCGACATCAAGTTCATCTTCGTCTCCGGCTATGCCGAGGATGCCTTCGAGAAGAGCCTGCCCGAAGGCCAGCAGTTCGACTTCTTGCCAAAGCCCTTCACGCTCAGCCAGCTCGTCGCGGCGGTGAAGGAGACGATGACGAAGCAGGGGTGAGACCTGCCGCTCTCCTCGCAATGACGGCTGTGGGCCAGCTCGGCTCGCGGACCCGGGGAAAAGCGGAAATCGGGTCGTAAACCCGGCGGTAAGCATCCTCCAATGGTTCCCGTAAAACCCCTGTCATATATGGGCTTTTGCCACATCCCCGCGACTGAGGGCCGCAGCCGCAAGTTTCGAAACCGGCTTCACTTTTCGGGAAGTCTGACCATCTTAGGGGCACGTCCCCATGCCGGGGATTTGGGAAACGCACATGACTTTCTCGCTTCGCTCCCGGAAATTCTTCAACACGATCGCCGTCGTGCTGGCGCTTGCGCTGCCGACCGCGCTGACGATCTCGTCGGCCGACGCCCGCGCGGGTGGCGGCATGTCGTCCGGTTCGCGCGGTACGCGCTCCTATTCGGCGCCGCCGTCGACCACGACCGCACCCGGCTCGGCCTCGCAGTTCAATCGCACCTACACCCAGCCGGGCGCAGGCATGAACTCGGCGGCGACCGCGCCGGCGCGCGGCGGCCTGTTTGGCCGCGCCGGCGGCTTCATGGGCGGCCTTGCAGCCGGCTTCCTCGGCGCCGGCCTGCTCGGCATGCTGTTCGGTGGCGGCCTGTTCGGCGGCCTCGGCGGCCTGTCCTCGATCATCGGCCTGATCATCCAGATCGCGCTGGTGGTGCTCGTGGTCCGGCTGGCGATGTCCTGGTGGCAGCGCCGTCACGCTCCGCGGGCGGCTTACGCCAATGCTGAGGCCGGCGCAGCGCCCGGACCGCAGACGAACTATCGCAGCGGTCTTGGTGGCGGCCTCGGCGGCTTCGGCTTCGGCGCCAACAACGCGCCGCTCGAGATCAAGCCGGACGACTATGAGGCGTTCGAGCGCCTGCTCGGCGACGTCCAGGCCGCCTGGTCGAACGAGGACGTGGCCAAGCTGCACACGCTCGCGACGCCGGAAATGGTCTCCTATTTCGAGCAGGACCTCGCCCAGAACCGCGCCCGCAATGTGGTCAACAAGGTCACGGATGTGAAGCTGTTGCAGGGCGACCTCGCGGAAGCCTGGCGCGAAGGCGAGACCGACTATGCCACGGTGGCGCTGCGCTTCGCGCTCACCGACAAGACGGTGGATCGCAACACCGGCGCAATCGTCGCCGGCAGCGAGCAGCCGGGCGAGGCGACCGAGATCTGGACCTTCGCCCGCCGGCCGGGCACAGGCTGGGAATTGTCAGCGATTCAGCAGACCAACTGATCGCGGACGAGATGAGGAACCAGGGCGTCGTGCTTCGGCACGGCGCCCTTTTCTTTTGGGCCTCTCGCAGCACGGCATCGGAATAAGCGGGGGGCGCCTCGGGTTGAAGTCAGGCGGCGAACAAAAACAACGTTGGGAGGACAGGATGATCCGTATCGAGAGATCCATGACGATTTCCGGTGTAGCGCTGGCCATGGTCTTGCTTGCTTCCCCATCGGCGCTGGCGCAGTCGGCCGACATGACCTTCTTCGTGACCTCCAACGGCCCCGGCAAGGGCGCCGATCTCGGCGGTCTCGAAGGAGCCGACGCGCAATGCCAGAAGCTTGCACAAGCCGCCGGCGCCGGCACAAAGACTTGGCGCGCCTATCTGTCGACGCAGGCCGCCGACGGCAAGCCGGCCATCAACGCCAAGGATCGCATCGGCAAGGGGCCGTGGCAGAACGCCAAGGGCACGGTGATCGCCAAGGACGTCGCCGAGCTGCACGGCGCGACGAACAATCTCACCAAGCAGACCGCGCTCAGCGAGAAGGGCGAGGTCATCAATGGTGCCGGCGACCAGCCGAACCGGCACGACATCCTCACGGGATCGCAACCGGACGGCACCGCGTTCGCAGGGCCGGACGATCGCACCTGCAAGAACTGGACGTCGAGCACGCAAGGCGCCGCGATGGTCGGCCATTTCGATCGCCGGGGTCTGCGCGACGATGAGCCCTCGAAATCCTGGAACAGCTCTCACCCCTCGCGCGGGCCCGACGGCGGCTGCTCGCAGGCCGATCTGAAGACCACCGGCGGCGACGGTCTGCTGTACTGCTTCGCGACGAATTGAGTTTGGGGCGCTAAGTTCTTTCCAGCCGTCATTGCGAGGAGCTCTTGCGACGAAGCAATCCAGAGTCTTTCCGCAGAGGCAGTCTGGATTGCTTCGCTGCGCTCGCAATGACGGGCAGGTTGCGCGGCCGTTGCCTCACGCTGACGGAACCTTCAGCCACGTGCTACATTGGTCCGATCGCCTCCACGCTCACGGACCTCTCCCATGAAATACGAGCTCTACTACTGGCCCGAGATCCAGGGCCGCGGCGAATATGTGCGGCTGGCGCTGGAGGAGGCGGGTGCCGCTTACGTCGATGTCGCGCGCGGTCCGCGCGGATCGGCCGCGATGATGAAGATGATGGATGCGCAGAAGGGCACGCCGCCCTTTGCGCCGCCGTTCCTGAAAGCGGGCAAGCTCGTCATCGGCCAGACCGCCAACATCCTGCTCTATCTCGGCTCCCGCCATGGGCTTGCGCCGAAGACGGAAGCCGGCAGGCTTTGGGTGCACCAGCTTCAGCTCACGATCACCGACTTCGTCGTCGAGATCCACGACACCCATCATCCGCTCGGGCCCTCGCTCTATTATGAGGATCAGAAGGCGCCAGCGAAGAAGCGCACGGCCGACTTCTGGGACGAGCGCGTGCCGAAATATCTCGGCTATTTCGAGCGGCTTCTCGCCGGGAGCGGCGGCATTTACGTGACGGGCCGGCGCCTGACCTATGTCGACCTCTCGCTGTTCCAGCTCGTCGATGGGCTGCGTTATGCTTTCCCCAAGCGCATGAAGGCGTTCGAGAAGGATGTCCCGGGCCTCGTCGGCCTGCACGAGCGCATCGCCGCGCGGCCCAACATCAAAGCCTATCTCGCAAGCGAGCGCCGCATTCCCTTCAACGAGCAGGGCATCTTCCGCCGCTATCGCGAGCTGGATCGATAGCGGCTTCGTGCAGTTGGCGCGTTCACCAGACGCCGGGGATGAGGCGATAGCGCACCCGCGCCGTATAATCGGCATAGCCGGGCAGGCCCTCGCGCAGCGTGCGCTCCTCGATCGGGATGCGGACCGCGAGCAAGGCGAGGAGGAGCGGCATCATCGCAAGTCCCCACCACGATCCCAGCAGCAGCGGCACGCCGGTGAAGAACAGGGTCATGCCGCTGTACATGGGGTGGCGGACATAGGCGTAGGGACCGGTCGAGATCACGTGCTGCGCGCGCTCGGCTTGCAGCTTCACCACGGGCGCGGCGAACGAGTTCTCGCGGAACACCCACATGGTGAACAGTGTCGAGGCCAGGAATAGCCCGAGGCCGAGCACCTGCAACGCCGTCGGCATGTCTGAGGATCGAACGCGCCGGTCGAGCCCCATCACGGCAAGCCAGGCCAGGATGGCGACGATGAACAGCGCCATGAACATCTTGTCGGCGGCGGGCTGATCCTTTTGCAGCACCGGCCGCAGGCGTTCGGCGAGCAGCGCCGGATCGGTCCGGTAGAGCCACCAGCCGCAGAGTGGGCCGAGCAGGACGGAGGTTGCGAGGAAGGCCCAGGCCGACGGCCAATGCAGCGTCCCGGCGCACGCGAACAGCAGCGCGCCCATGCCGACGACGAACACCGTGTTCCGCAATAGCAGCCGTGCGAACATGCGCAGGTCCCGAGTGAACGGCGCATGATCCTCGTGCAGCTATCCGGCAAAGATGCGGCCGGACACGCCAAAAGCCCGATCGACCGGATCGGGCGCTTCGGTCTCGGGACGCCTGATCAGGCGAGCTGGTCGATCCGCGTGCCCTGACCCGGCGGCAGCGGCGCCGGCGGCTGCGGCTTGAAGGTCGGATTCTCGTCCTTGACCTTGGTCTGATCGTCCTGCGGCTTGGTCGTGTCGTAGTTCGGAACCACGATCGCGATCGGCGGGGGCGCAACGGTAGAAACCTTCATCCGCAAATCCTCACACATGGAAACAATCAAGCCTGCCCTGCGAGGAGCGAAATTTCCTTCAAGCCAATCGTTAAAATGTGAGGGAATTGGCGCGGTGAAGGCTGTGCACGCTGGCATCCGCGTGGTGCAAACCGAGACGACGAGGCCTCTCCCCGTCATTGCGAGGAGCGCTTGCGACGAAGCAATCCAGACTGCTTCCGCGGATACAGTTCTGGATTGCTTCCGCCTTCGCCAAGGCTTCGGCGGACAAGTCGCTGCGCTCGCAACGACGGAGTGCGTGGCGACCGCGTGGCGGCCCAACTGCGCCCCTATTCGTCCTTGCCGCGCGTGATCGCGATCGACGCTTCCGTCTTGGTGCGGGTGCATTCCATGTTGAGTCGGCGGTAGCGCATGGTGACCTTGTCGCCGCGGAGCAGGCCCATCCGCTTCAGGCAGCGCGTCGCGCCCGTCGTGGTGTCGTCCTTGGTCACGGTGAAGACGATCGCCGCCATCGAGCCGACCAGCGCGTAGAATTCCGGCTTCGGCTTGCGATCGCCCTTGGCGTAGAGCTCGATGGAGTATTTGTCGCCGCGGCAACCCACGGACAGCTCCTTGGCCGCCGGGTGCGTGAGATAGACGACGTTGGCGGCGCGGAAATTCACCTTGAGGCGATCGACCTGGCTCGCCAGCTCCTTGGCGCTGTCGTCGCAGCGATCGGCGCGGGCAGCCGAAGTGAGGGCCACAAGGCCGGTGATGGCGGCGGCGACCAGGATCGCGCCGCGGACGTTCAGTTTCAATGTCATGATGAAAAGTCCCTTAGGGCACGCATTCAAGCGTCGGCGGACGCGAATCGCAAGGGTGGTCAGAGGCATTTCCACGAGCTGTGCCAATGCCTTCCCGTGCCGAACCTACCCCTCCCATGCGCACCGCTCCCTTTCTTTTCTGGCTGGAATGCGCTTAGAACGCTTCTATGCTGAGAGGCCCGCCAGGGCCGCAAAACCCCGAGATTTGCCCCATGAACGCTCCCACCGCCTTCCCCGACCAGTCCAAGCCCGTTCCGCCCTACAAGCACACCCCGCTGTTCCCGCTGGGCAAGGACGAGACGCCCTACAAGAAGATTTCGTCCGAGGGCGTCAGGGTCGAGAAGGTGCTCGGCAAGGACATGCTGGTGGTGTCGCGCGAGGCGCTGCGGGCGCTGTCGGAGGCAGCCTTTGGCGACATCAACCATTATCTGCGCCCCGGCCATCTGAAGCAGCTCCGCGCGATCCTGGAGGACGGCGAGGCCAGCCCCAACGACAAGTTCGTCGCGCTGGACTTCCTCAAGAACGCCAACATCGCGGCCGGCGGCGTGCTGCCGATGTGCCAGGACACCGGCACCGCGATCATCATGGGCAAGAAGGGCTGCAACGTCATCACCGACGGTGACGACGAGGCGGCGCTGTCCGAAGGCGCGCGTGACGCCTACCTGCGCCGCAATCTGCGCTACTCGCAGGTCGCGCCGCTCTCGATGTACGAGGAGAAGAACACCGCCAACAACATGCCGGCGCAGTGCGAGATCTACGCCGAGGGCGATGACGCCTACAAGTTCATGTTCATGGCGAAAGGCGGTGGCTCCGCCAACAAGAGCTTCCTGTTCCAGGCCACGCCTTCGGTGCTGACCAAGGACCGGCTGCTCGCGTTCCTGAAGGAAAAGATCCTCACCCTCGGGACCGCGGCGTGCCCGCCCTATCACCTCGCCATCGTGATCGGCGGTACCTCGGCCGAGCTGTGCATGAAGACGGTGAAGCTCGCTTCGGCGCGCTATCTCGATGCGCTGCCGACGCACGGCTCGCCCGACGGCAACGCCTTCCGCGACGTCGAGATGGAGAAGGAAATCCACAAGATGACGCAGTCGCTCGGCGTCGGGGCGCAGTTCGGCGGCAAGTATTTCTGCCACGATGTGCGCGTGATCCGCATGCCGCGCCACGGCGCCTCGCTGCCGATCGGGCTTGGCGTGTCCTGCTCGGCCGACCGCCAGGTGCTCGGCAAGATCACCAGGGACGGCGTCTATCTCGAGGAGCTCGAGCACAATCCCGCGCAATATTTGCCGCAGGTCGAAGAGTCGCTCGGCGGTGAGGTCGTCAAGATCGACCTCAACCAGCCGATGAAGGACATCCTGGCGACCTTCTCGAAATATCCGATCAAGACGCGGGTCTCGATGACCGGCACCATGATCGTCGCGCGCGACAGCGCCCATGCCAAGTTGCGCGAGCGTCTGGAGAAGGGCGAGCCGCTGCCGGATTATTTCAAGAACCACCCGGTCTATTATGCCGGCCCCGCCAAGACGCCCGAGGGCTACGCCTCCGGCGCGTTCGGTCCGACCACCGCGGGCCGTATGGATTCCTTCGTCGACCAGTTCCAGGCCGCCGGCGGTTCGATGGTGATGGTGGCCAAGGGCAACCGCGCGCCAGCCGTGCGCGAGGCCTGCAAGAAATACGGCGGCTTCTATCTCGGCTCGATCGGCGGCGCCGCTGCGAACCTCGCCGAGCACTGCATCAAGAAGGTCGAGGTGCTCGAATATCCCGAGCTCGGCATGGAAGCGATCTGGCGCATCGAGGTCGTGGATTTCCCCGCGTTCATCATCATCGACGACAAGGGCAACGACTTCTTCAAGGAGTTGAATTTGGGCTGAGGCGGCGTTCCCCCGGATGCTGCGCAGCATGAAATGCTGCGCTGCTGATCCGGGGTCCATCGTGGAGCCTGGGTCCCGGCTCTGCGTCGCATCACTTCGTGCTGCGCCGCGTCCGGGACACGAGCGCGGCGCTTGCTCGCCTATTTCGCTAGCTGCAATTCGTGACCTGGTTGGAGCACAGCGCGCGCCACCAGCCGCGGACGCCGTCGTGGCTCTCGACCAGACCCCAGAGCCCACTGCAGGCGAAGATGCGCTTCGGGCCGCCGTCGGTGTCGAGCGCACCGCCGAGCTCGCGCTGTGCCGGCATCCATTTGGCATCGGTGAAGGGCGCCTGGAACAGCCCGCCCATGCGCGTGGCGCCATTGGCATAGTTCGCGCCGACCTTGTTCGAGGCGACCCAGCCGCGGCCGGCATAGGGCCTCGGCGCGTTGCGCGGATATCGCTTCTCGTCCTCATAGTCCTTGCCGGGCGGCCTCGCGCCTTCGATCAGGAACCAGCCGTCCTTGAAGCCGATGATGCGGAATTCGGTGAGCCAGCCGCCCTCGGGCGTGTTTTCGGCGCCGCCGAGCCTCAGCCGGTAAGGCGGCGGCAAGGTGCCAAGCACGCGCGCTTTCACCGAGGGTTCGGCACGCACGTTGAGGCCGCTGGAATCCTTGTCGATGGACCAGGCGCCGAGATCGCAGGGCTCGGTGCCAGCAGGCAGCGTTGCGCGCTTGGCGGCGAGCTCAGCGTGCAGCCTGGCGAAATCATTGTCGTCGTTATCAGGGGCCGGCCCGGTGCGCGGCTGCAGCTCGGCTGACGTCGCCCGCGTCGCATCTGCAGTCAGCGTGACGACCAGAGCCTGGCGCGCCGCAAAGGCGCTTGCCGGTGTCTTCGGATCGTTCGATGTCGCGGGATAGACCGCGAGATAGCCGGTCGACCCCTCGGTTCGATAAGCGGTGCCGGCAACATAGCCTGCCGGCACCAGAGCGAGCGCGCTCGCGCGCCACGCCGGTTCGCTGTCACCTGCGCGCGCGGCCTGTGCTACGGCAGACAGGACTGCCGCCGCGATGAGGAGGAGCGCACGCATCGGTGCAGCGCGTGGCTTTACGCCCGCGCGCCCGTGAACGGGAAGCTGCCCATCGGGCCGATGCCCATCTCGCCACTGATGCTGTCACCGGAAACCGTGCCGGTGAATTCGAGCGTGAGCGGCATCGGCTTGTCGATCGAGACCTTCCAGGAGACGTTGTCGCCGGAGACGGTGCCGTCGAAGATCTCGGTGGTATTGCCTTCCGCGCCCTGCGTGCCCGTGAGCGTGCCGCCCGCAGCCTTCAGGCTCAGCGTCGCCTGGCGCTCGCCCATCGGCGTCGTCATGGTCAGATTCCAGTTGCCGTCTACGGCCATTCCCGTCTCCCGAACAGATTGCGGCGGTCCGCGACGATCCGCGGCCGTCCCTGGCCGAGCCTATAGCCCAACTCGCAGCTCCTGCCTAACGCTCCGGTAGGGCATTTAGGCGCGGGCAGCGGCACGTCGGCGGTTGGTTACGATCAGCCGCAGAACGAAGTACTGCACGGCAAAAGCCAGGATCTTGGCGCCGCCTGCGACCACCATAAGATAGAACGCCCAGAGCTTCAGATCGCCGGTGGCGGCGACTGCCATCATGCCGGCGCCGATCACGAACATCAGCGCCGCCCAAGCATAGCCCGCGATGGTGACATATTCCGGGACGGTCTCGACGATGACGGGCGGCATGTAGCGCAGCATCCAGCCGCGTTTGAGCATGATCGCGCCGATCGCGAAATGTGCGATCGAGGGTTTTGCCAGCATGAAGCGCGGATCATTGGTCAGCAGCGTGATACCGCCGAGCACGATGACCAGAGCGAGACTCGCATAGGTCATGTAGTGGAGCGGCTGTCCCTTGAGGCGCGCATAGACCACTTGCACGATCGCGCCAGCAATCGCCACCGCCGTTGCGAGGATCACGTTGTCTGTGAGGAGATAGACGGCCAGGAAGATGATAACGGAGAGGAGGTCGGAGGCGAGGCGGGCGAATACGTCCTTCATCGTCATTCCTGTTTCGCGGTCGTGGGCAGGGCGCAGACGGGCGCACCCTACTTGATCCGGCGATGCCCGGCATATCACTTTGTGAAGACAACCGTGCTGGTACGAGATGGCGCATGGCAGCCCCCCGACCAGAATGCCCGGCCGGGACCAGCAGCGCGGGATTCGGAACCGCAACAAGCAGGGCGCGATACGCGAGACACGGAGCCGCGCCGGACCACCCGTCTCTTACAATGTCAAGACGACGTAAACGACCTCCAGAAAATGAAGTGCTGCAACGAGCTGGCTGGTCATCTCGTCGACCAACCCGTCCAGGGCAGGCGCGACACCATCGGGAGTGCGGCCGCGAGTAGAAGGCCGGCAGCGAGCAGGACGCCGCCTTCGAAGAACGTGAGGCTGCGCCGGCGCAGCCGTATCGCGAAGCATGCAAGTACGGCGCCGGCCGGGGCGATGACAGCGGTGGAATACGCGGTGATCGAGAGCATGTGCATCGGGCTTTCTTTGACCACGCAATATCCACGTGGATTCCGGGGTCGCGATCTCCTCGCGTCCCCATTGGCGAGGGCTACGCCGCGCCGACCCAATTGCCATGGAAGCCGTCGGGAACGCGGTGGCCGAGCTGCACCAAGGCCGCGGGGCCGGCCTCGATATCGGTGGCATTGAATACGGCGAGGTCGCTGCGGTTTTCCCGCGCGCGCCAGACCACCGCGAGCAGCCAGCCGTCGCCTTCGGCGGCATCCCTGGATCGCTCGACGAAAACAGGCTCGGAGATGGTGTCGCCGGCCGGCAGCAGGTATTGGCCGAGCCGCCTGCCGTTGCCGTCGACATGGACGATGCCCGACAGCGCGCCGAACATCGGCAGCTTCGGATTGGCGCAGGCGTACCAGCCGTGACGACTCTTCAGGCCGGCGCGGCGATCGTCGATGCGCGGGAATTCCCCGGTGAGGTCGTCGAGATACGTCTGCTGGAAGCGGTCGGTATTGCCTGCGAGATCGAAGGTCCAGCGGCAATGGCGGGCGCGCGATTTCTCGGGATCGGTGGGGCGGCCATCCGGATGCGGAAACAGCGGCGCTTCCTCGAACTGCATGACGTCGGCGACGATGCGGCTCTCGTCCTCCCACGCATTCATGACATGGAAGACGTAGCAGGCTTCGGCACGAAACCAGACGATGTCCTTGGCCGTGCCGCTGCGCTTCATCACCCCGACATAGGCGCCCTTGTCCGGCTCCCAGGCATAGGGCGGCTTTCCGCTCATCGCGCGCTCCATGCTGCCGGTGATCGGCAGGATCGGAAACAGCACGTGGTTCGCGGTGACGATGAAGTCGTGCACCATGCTGGCATAGGGCGCCTCGAACCGCTCGAAGCGCGTCGCCTTTCCTGTTGCGTCGATCGATCCGTAGGAGAGGGCAGGCGTCAGCGGGCCCGCCGCGTTGTAGCCGAAGAACACCAGCTCGCCGGTGACGGGATCGATCTTGGGATGCGCGGTGAAGCTGCCGGCGACGCGGCCCTGGTAGTTGTGATAGCCGCGCGTTGCCAGCGTGCCCGGCTCGATCTCCGTCGGCAGATGCGCTTCTTCCAGCGCCAGCAGCTTGCCGGCGTGGAAGATGATGTTGGTGTTGGCGACGCCGCCATCGGTCAGGTTTGCCGGCGCATCCGGCAGCTTGCGGCCGAAGCCGCCGAACAGCGCGCGGCCGGCGTCGTGCTCGGCGAGCCATTTCGGCGTGCGGACCCACCGGTTGCGGTAGCTGGCGCGCCCGTTCTCGAGATGGAAGGCGTGCAGCATCCCGTCGCCGACGAACCAGTGCGCGCCGGGCGAATCGAACTGCGGATTGGGGCCGTTGCGATAGAGCGTGCCGTTCAGCTCGCGCGGCAATTCGCCGACGATCTTCAGGAAGGGCGCGTCGGCCTCGAACGGGATCGGCGCGATGTTGTTGCTGCGCTCGGCCATGGCGTCGTGCTGCACGGCGAATCCTCCCGTATCTTTACATCGTAAAGATTGGATAGACCCGATCGCAGCTTTCGTCAAGTGAAATCTTTACACTGTCAATATTGCGTCATATAGCTTGCAAATGGCCAAGACAGACACCAAGGGCGACGCGGCGCGCAGCCCGCGTACCCTAAGAAAAACCACCTCGACCGCGGCATCGCGCACCGCGCGGCGCGCCAGAAGCGCCAAGACCGAGACGCCGTATCATCACGGCGCGCTCCGCGAAGCGCTGCTCCAGGCCGCCGAACGGGTGCTGGAGCGCGACGGGCTTGCCGGCCTGACATTGCGTGCAGTGGCGCGCGAGGCCGGCGTCTCGCACGCCGCCCCCACCCATCATTTCGGCGACCTGACGGGCCTGCTCAGCGAGCTCGCGGCCGTCGGCTTCCGCCAGTTCAACGTGGTCATGGCCGCTTCGTGCGATGCCGCCACCACGCCGCTCGAAGCCGCGCTGGCGCGGCCGAAAGCCTACATCGCCTATGCACAGGCCCATCCCGGCATGTACGGCATCATGTTCCGCACCGAGCGGCTGGACTATTCGAGGCCGTCGCTGCACGAGGCGGCCGAGGCGTCTTTCGCCGGCCTTGCCAATGCCATCGGCATGATGCGGCAGGAGCAGATCAGCGGCGATGCGCTGACGCTGAACCAGGGTGCGGCAATCGCGCGGGCCTGGTCGCTGGTGCACGGCTTCACCATGCTGCTGCTTGACGGACGGCTGAAGGACATTCTCGCGCGGCTCCCGGAGGGGACGACGGCGGAGCGGCTGCTCGAGACGATGCTGACGGTGCCAGTGACGCCGAAGCTACCCGGCTGTTGAACCACGAAGGCTAGCGCCTGATCGCGAGCTCGACGGCGCGGCCGGGCGTGCCGATGATCTTGACCTCGTCCTTGGCGCAAGCGAAGCCGCGGGCAAGATCGTCCGCGGCCTTGCGCGCGAGCTCGTTGGCGTTCGGGTTGGCGGCGGCGTCGACATAGGCGACGTGGCAGACCGGGCCCGGCGGCAGCCGGGTCACGACCAGCATGGCCTTGGTGTTCGGCCGCCCCTGCTTGTCGGGATCGGAATTGTCGGCGATGTGCCAGCGCTGGATGATCGCAAACGGCTTTGCGCCGGCTGCGCGCCATTCGATGGTCGTTTCCGATGAATTGAACGGCCCGAACCAGACTTTTGCCGCGGGTTCCTCGGCTGCTGCCTTGCGCCTGCGCCCGACCGAGACGATCTCGCGAAGGTCGTCCTCGGCGATCAGCACGATCAGGCCGTCCTTGCCTGGACAAATCCGCGTGCTGCTGCCGTCGAGCGCGCTGGGCTTGCCGATTTGCCGGCAATCCTTTGGAGCCGTCGAGGTGTAGCTGCTGCCCAGGGATTGGGCCTCAGCGCAATTCAGGCCGATGCAGGTCATCAGGGCAACCATGCCGATGCTGGTAACGCGGTTCATATGCGGCTTCGATGCAGTGGGAACTTCGTACCATCAGACGTCTTGATTGTGGGCAAGGTTCAAACCCTGGTGGGATATACCTGACAGCAGCGCGGAATCGTTCTACAAGAGCGGCTTCGCTTGGGCTCCTCCTGCCTCGTTCGCGTTCTCATTTTCTCGATCATGCCAGCCACCTCGAACAAACCTTATCGCGTCGGCCGCTCCAAGACCGGGCTCGGCCTCTTCGCCACCAAGCCGATCAAGAAGGGGACCCGGATCATCCGCTACTTCGGACCGATCCTGGACTCGCGGATTCCAGAGCACGACGAGATCGAGAACAAATATCTGTTCGAGCTCAACGGGCGCTGGACCATCGACGGATCGGTGCGCAAGAACCTCGCGCGCTACATCAACCACTCCTGCCGGCCCAACGCGGAATCCGACGTCCGCCCGCGTGAGCGCAAGGTGTTCATCCGCGCCATCAGGAACATCGAGCCCGGGCGACGAGATCAACTACGATTACGGCACCGACTATTTCAAAGCCTATCTGAAGCCGATCGGCTGCAAGTGCGATTCCTGCGAGAAGAAGCGCAAGAAGCTGCGTGCCGAGGCGCGGGCGGAAGCCGCCAAGGTGAAGGCGCGGGCCGAGCGCAAGGCGCAGAAGGCGGCCGCGAAAACCACCGCTGCGAAAAAGAAGAAGCTGAACGGCAAGCACTTCCCCGGCAAGGTCGGCCGCGCCAAGGCGTAGCCTCGCGCGGCGGCCGCCGGCTTTCACGAGTCCCCTGATTGATCCTCAGGCTGCCGGCTGAAATGCAGCGGAGTCTCCACGCACCGTCATTGCGAGCGAAAGCGACTTGTCCGCCGAAGCCTTGGCGAAGGCGGAAGCAATCCAGAATCCCACCGCGGAAAGACTCTGGATCGCTTCGCTGCGCTCGCAATGACGCTGTTGATACAGCGCGTTCAGATGTCTGACCGTCACCCTGAGGCGGCCCGCCTCTTCGGCGGCCCTCGAAGGGGGGCGGCCCGCTTGCATGTCGTTCATACTTCGAGGCTCGCTGCGCGAGCGCCTCTGGCCCCGTCGGATGAATTGAGCCCTTGCGAAACCTATCGCTTTTCCGCGCCGCTCGCCGTACTCGCTGCCTACCGGCGAGGCGTCGGGCAAAACACCCAAAATCTGTCAATCTCGGCGCGCGAAAATATATCGCTTTTCCGAATTTCGGATTTGTGGCATACGTCCGCCAACCCGGCCCTGCCGGAGGGGCGCTTCGCGATCGTCACGAGATGCGGGCCGGGGTGCGGTGGACGCGGTAGCGCCGGCGCGATTTGCTTGAGGACAGGGCGGGCAACCGTGAGTCTCAGGCGATGCGCATACGACACGGCGCGGTCACAGCGGTTGGTCGATGGTCTGGGGTGCGCACACTAAGCCCCGGGCGCTGAGGCCAAATCGTCCGCGGACGGAGAAGTCGTGTGGTCCTGACGCCCGGGGTCTGTGCGTCAAGCCTTGCGGTGATGCGGTGGCCCGACCGGGTGCGCGCATCAGAAGCCGCAAGGCGACGGGGGCAATAGTGCATCGCTCCCCGAGGAGAGCACGAAGGACACCGTTAAAACCATCCGCGCAGGGAAGGCCGGGCGACCGGCATCACCTGTAGTCCACCCCGTGTGCATTTCCTTGTACACGGACTCGGGTGCCGCCGGCGCCCGGCCTTCCCTGCGCCCTCCGGCAACCGAAGGGCGCAAGCAACGAAGCAAAGCTCGGGCGAAATCCGCCGCGAGAACGCGAGGTCATGCATGCATCCGGGTACGATCCGATATGACGAAGCTTTCGCGTTCCCCGGTTTGCGCCGCGGAGCTGGCACGCTAGGATCACGCCGCCACGGCGCGCCCGCTCTTCTTCAAGCCCACATACTGCAGCTCGGCGAACACGCCGGTGGCGATGGCTTGCGCGACCACCATGAGCTGGCCGGCGAGGTTCGGCGACACCATGCCCGAGAGCAGCAGCGCGATGCTGCCGACGGTCCAGGCGGCATTGCCGATCACGACCAGCAGCACGAGCGATTTCGCGACCGTGGCCCGCGAGGCGAGCCAGCCCACCAGGGCGGTGTAGGCAATCAGGAACAGGCCGGTCTCGCGCAGCAGCGCTTCGGGCAGGTTGAACAGCGCTGCGAACGCGGTCGCGCCGAAGGTGAAGCCGAGTGCGGCGACGCCGCTGAAGATGGCGTCGGCGAACAGGGCGCGGCGCAGAAAGGTGGATGCATCGATCATCTCAAGGTCTCCTTGGTTGGGCTGGGGTGGAACTTTAGCGCCGACCACGCCACCAGGCGCGGAGCAGACGGGCGAGCCGGAACGGGCAGAGGCTCCTGCCGACGCCGTGCTCGAAGGCGATGACCTGCGCGAGGACATAGTCGCCGGTCGAATGCAGAAGCGGCTCCGGCATGTTGAGGCTCCGCGCCAGCATCCGCGTTGCGAACGCCATGGCCCAGGGCAAGACGTGGTCTGCGACGGTCCGGTAGAGCAGCAACGCGATCATGGTCATCTCCTGTTGCGACCCAAGATGCGCGTGCTCGTCCCCCAATTCGATTACCTCGGTGGTAATGGAAGCGCCTAAATCCACGTGCTAGCTTTTGACCATGAACGCACATGCTTCCACCGCACGCACCGAACGCAGCCAGCCGGTCCATATCGGCGACCATTTGCGCGAATGGCGGCAGCGCCGCCGCATGAGCCAGCTCGATCTCGCCGGCGAAGCCGAGATCTCGGCGCGGCATTTGAGCTTCGTCGAGACCGGTCGCGCCGCGCCCTCGCGCGACATGGTGCTCAGGCTCGCCGAGCGGCTCGACGTGCCCTTGCGCGAACGCAACGTGCTGCTGGTCGCAGCCGGTTTCGCGCCGGCCTTTCCGCAGCGCCCGCTGGAGGATCCCGCCTTGAAGTCAGCCCGTCAGGCGATCGACCTCGTCTTGAAAGCGCATGAGCCCAATCCCGCGCTCGCGGTGGACCGGCACTGGAACCTGGTCTCTGCCAATCGCATGGTGGCGCCGCTGCTCGATGGCATCCCGCAGCATCTGCTTGGCCAGCCCGTCAACGTGCTCAGGCTGGCCTTCCATCCCGAGGCGTTGGCACCGCGCACGGTCAATCTCGCCGAATGGTGCGGGCATCTTCTGGAACGGCTGCACCGGCAGTGCGAGGCGACAGCGGACCCTGAGCTGATCAAGCTCTACAATGATCTGAAGAGCTATCCAATTCCGGCGCGCTCGGCGCCGCTGCCAGCCGACAACGTGGCGATCCCCTTCAAGCTGCGGCATGGCGGGGAGATCCTCAGCTTCTTCTCCACCACCATGGTGTTCGGCACGCCTGTTGACATCACCCTGTCGGAGCTGGCGCTGGAGACGTTCTTTCCGGCGGACGAGCGCACCGCCGAACGGCTGAAGCAGATGGCGGCCGGGCTGCGCTAGCGCCGTTTACAGGACGGAGCAGCGCTCGCATAATCGGCGGATGGACACACGCGCGTTCCGGCGATTGCGGCCGGCCAATCCCGTCGGTGATCTCCTGCGCGGCTGGCGCACCCGTCGTGCCTTGAGCCAGGCGGAGCTTGCGTTCGAGGCCGGCATTTCGGTCAAGCATCTGAGCTATGTCGAGACCGGAAAGGCGGCGGCAAGCCGGGACATCCTGCTGCAGCTCGCCTCCGCGCTCGATCTGTCGTTGCGCGATCGCAATGCGCTGCTCGAGGCCGGCGGCTTCGCACGGCAATATGGCGAGCGCGATCTATCGGCGCCGGAGCTTGCCGAGGCGCGGCGTGCCATCGATCTTCTGCTTCTCCGTCACGAGCCGTTCCCGGCGATCGTCACCGACTGGCGCTGGAACGTGATGCAGGCCAATCGCGCCGCCTCGCGCCTGATGACCATGCTGCTTGGTCCTGCACGCATGCAGCGGCCGCTCAACCACATGCGCATGTTCCTCGCTCCCGACGAGCTCAAGCCGTTCGTCGAGAACTGGCCGATTGTTGCGGCCGCGCTGCTGACGCGGGCGCGGCATGAGGCAATGGCCGCGCCGCTAGACGAGGCCCTGCAATCGACCTGGCGCGAATTGATGCGGCTGCCGCAGCTGCCTGCGCCGGCGACCGAGGACAATGCCGCCCCGGGGCCGCTGTGCGAGGTGCGCCTGCGCAAGGGCGACATCGGCGTTGGTCTGATCGGTGCGGTGCTGACGCTCGGCACCCCCCAGGACGTGACGCTGCAGGAGCTTCGCGTCGAGATGTTCATGCCTGTTGATGCCGCCTCGGAAGGCGCCTTGGTCGCGCTTGCAGATCAGGACGCCTGAGCCTGCACGGCTTCGCGCCGCTCGAAGCTCATGGCCTGCATCACCTCCGCGAACGGCCCGTTGCGGTCACTCAGTGTCGCCGTGGTGAGGCCCGCGCCATGGGCGCCGACGCGCGTCGAGGCGCGGATCAGGATCCATTCGCCCTCGGGCGGACGGAAGAAATAGAGGCTGATTTCCGGGTTGATGAAGGTCCATTGGCGCATGTCGACGATCTGCGCGACGCCGCTGGAGAAGTCCGCGGCCTGCACCGCCTGGAGCAGCGGCGTGTTCGGCTCGCCCTCGACCAGCGGCGCATCGAGCCGCATCCAGGCCGCCGCCGGGCCCGGCTTCTCCAGCGCGCCCTCGATGAGGCGCACCGACACGTTCTGGAAATAGCGGCTCCATTTCTGGGCGAAGGCGGGCGGCGGGCTGCCGGCCTCGGGACCACTGTCGGGGGCCAAGGGCCTCGCGAAGGGATCGATGGGCGACTCGCCGCTCGGCGCCGTCAGCAGCGCCGTGCAGCGGCCGATCTCGGTCTCGCCGTCCATCAGCCGCACCTGCAGGGTCTTGGCCTTGCGACCGTCGCGCAGCAGCTCGCTGACCGGCCTGAACAGGCGCAGGCCCGCCGGCCGCCACAGATCGAAGGTCAGGCGGCGCACCGCAAAGCCGGATGTGGCGGCGAGGCGCTCGACCTCGCGGGTCATCAGCGCGGTGGTGGCGCTTCCCTGCAGCATGTCCGGCGACCACGGCCCGCCGGCATGCTCGGTGGCCCGGAACAGATCGCCGTCCGGCTTGAAAATGGCGCTCATCGCGGTCTCCCCTTTGGGCTTGATCGTGGCCGTAAGTATCGGGGCGGGGAGAACCGGTCACAATAACCGCAGAGGTGAAGTCGTGAGCCATGCAGGACGGGTGCCTTGCGCCGCCCCCGGTTCGGCCTATGTTCGGGCGGACCCTCGAAGTGCCCGAAGGAGGCGCCTGACATGAGCACGCTGAAACCGCTCCAGATCGACGTCGTCTCAGATGTGGTCTGCCCCTGGTGCTATATCGGCAAGCATCGCATCGAGAGCGCGCTGGCGCTGGTGCCTGACGTTCCGGTCAAGCTCAATTTCCGTCCCTTCTTCCTCAATCCCTGGGTGCCGCGCGAGGGCATCAGCCGCGAGGCCTATCTCACCCAGAAGTTCGGCTCGGTCGAAGCCTATAAGGGCATTGCGGGACGCGTCGTCGCGGCCGCGAGCGAGGAGGGCCTCGTCTACAAGCCGGAGCTCGTCGCGCGCCAGCCCAACACGACCGACTGCCACCGCCTGATCCTCTGGGCGGAAGCGATCGGCAAGGCCCCCGAGATGAAGCAGCGCCTGATGGAGTTGTACTTCCGCGACGGCGGCGATCTCACCGATGTGAACGTGCTGGTGCAGGCGGCCGCCGACATCGGCCTCGACGCCGACGACGTGCGCAAGCGCCTCGCCACCGACGAGGACGTCGCGCGCGTCTCGGCAGATGCGCAGGAAGCCGCCGACAAGGGCATCTCCGGCGTGCCGACCTATGTCTTTGCGCAGAAGTACGCCGTCTCCGGCGCGCAGGATCCGAACCTGCTCGCCCGCGCCATCCGCCAGGTCTCCGAGGAGATCAACGCGCAGGCGGCGGAGTAGCCTCGCTCATTTGCGGAGCCGGCGAACCACGCCGCGCGCGGCCTCGTGCGCGGCGTTGAGGCCGACCAGCGCGCCGTGAATGAGCCCCACGACCGGATCGTGCCGCCGCAGCGGGATCAGCACATCGCCGATCGCGAGGCGGCCGCGCCAGATCGGGTTGATCATGGGGTGATCGGCATTCGCCGTCGAGTCCGCGCTGGCGACGGCGGGGTCGGCGCAGAGATGGCGGGTGAGGTCCAGCGTGAGCTGCACGCCCGGCGAATATTTTGCAAAGCGCTCGTCGATCCCAAGCTTGAAGAAGAAGGCGCGGTCCTGGTGGCGCAGCACGATGCCGGCGGCAATCGGCGTCGCGCCGGCGCGAAGGGTGACGATCTCGCACTGCGCGGTCTCCGCCAGCGCGGGAACTGCGCGGCGGATGAAAGTTGCGTCGCCCGCGTGCTGAACCAGCGCGGTGCCGCGCTTGCCCTTCCAGCCGCTGGCTTCGAGCTGCAGGAAGGTTTCGAGCGCACGTCCGATCTGGTCGGAGCTGCGCGCGATCTCGAACACGACGGAGCCGTGCTCCTCGAGACGGTGGCGCTGGCGCCGCAGCTCCTTCAGCTTCTTGGCGCCGAGCGCCTCGCGCAACAGTGCGTCTCCATCCTGCGTCGCATCGAGGCTGGCGCGGATATAGGAGCTGAGGATTCTCGGCTCTAGACCGTCGCGCTTCAGCACCTGCTTGAGTGATGCTATCGCTGCGCCGTCGAGCGCGACGTCGCTCAGCACGAGCGCATGCGCGCCGGCCTTGCGCGCCTGCTGCAGCAGATGCGCAGCGGCTTCGAGCGGAGCGTCGCGGTCGAGCAGCGGGCTGCACAGCGTGCCATAGGGATGCGCGCTCACCAGGGCGGGCAGGGGGATCTTCACGGCGCGCCAGAGTGAGACCACCGGCATCAGGCCGATCAGCCGGGCCGAAGTGCCGTCAAATGCGGACAGTGCCGAGGCATCCGTGCGACCGCGCGCAGTTGCGCTGACGGCGAGCTCCCAGGCGGGCAGGTAATATCCGTTCGGCTCGATCGCCCGCTGCGCCAGCGCGCGCCATTGGCCGGTGTCGACGGCGGCGAGCGGGACAGGCGCGCGCGCCATCGCGGCATCCCTTGCCGATGCCGGATTGATCGCAGCCTGATGCGCGATGTCGACCACGTCCCGTCGTCCCCGTTCACACGAGCTGGGCCCGTGCCACCGGCCATGCTTAGCGCAAAGATTGGAAAATACCGTTGGCACGCCGCCGCAATTCGAGCGGTAGTGTTAACATTCCATTCAGCATCCGGCCGGGGTGACCCCGAGGAATCGTGGCTAGTCTCCCGGCACGAAATGATCGCGGGTGCTCGCGCGGCCGCCGCTGGCGGTATCGGTGATGGTGATCTCGATGTCGCGGGAGGTCTTCGGCAGGTCGCTGGGCCCGACCTGTACCGACAGCCTGACCTCGCGGGTCTGATCCTGCCCGACCTCGATGATGGGCTTGCCGCCGGGTTCCGCCTCGATGCCGGCGACGCGAAAGGTCGCGCCCGGCAGACCGAAGACTTCGAGCGCAAACGATCGCTGTGCACTCTTGTTGAGGATACGCACGGTGTAGTCGTTGCGCGCGCCGCCGTCCGAAAGCTGGACGAAGAGGGGATTGCGCTCGTGCAGCACGTTGACGTCCATCGTCGCGCGAGTGGCGAGAGTGTACAGCATGATGCTGCCCACAATGGCGATGGCCGCCGCATAGATCAGCGTGCGCGGACGGATGATGCGGTAGATCGGCGGCTTGCCCTCGCGTCGGCGCTGCATGTTGATGTCGGTGTCGTAGCCGATCAGGCCCTGGGGCCGGCCGATCTCGCGCATGACGTTGTCGCAGGCGTCGATGCACAGGCCGCACTGGATGCAGCCGAGCTGGATGCCGTGGCGGATGTCGACGCCGGTCGGGCAGACATTGATGCACTGATGGCAGTCGACGCAGTCGCCGGCGGGATCGCCATGGGCGCGCGCGGCATCCGCCTTCTTCACCGACATGCGCGGCTCGCCGCGGTCATGCCGATAGGTGACGTTGAGCGCCCATTCGTCGGTCAGCGCCGCCTGGATCCGCGGCCACGGACACATGTAGATGCACATCTGCTCGCGGGCATGACCGGCAAAGACATAGGTCGTGGCGGTGAGGATGCCGATCCAGAGATAGGCGATGAACGGGGCCTGGAAGGCCGCGAGCTCCTTCACCAGCGTCGGCGCGTCGGAAAAGTAGAGCACCCAGGCGCCGCCGGTCCACCAGGCGATCATGATCCAGAGGAAGTGCTTGAGCGCGACCTTGCTAAGATGGTCGAACGTCCAGTAGCGCTTGTCGCCCTGCATGCGCTCGCGCCGGTCGCCCTCGACCCAACGCTCGACCGCGTAGAACAGGTCGGTCCACACCGTCTGCGGACACATGTAGCCGCACCACAGCCGCCCCGCGACCGCGTTCATCAGGAACAGAATCATCGCCGCGATGATGAGGAGACCGGTGAAGTAGTAGACCTCCTGCGGCCACAGCTCGATGAAGAAAAAGTAAAAGCGCCGATGCGGGAAGTCGATCAGCACGGCCTGGTCGGGCAGGCCGGGTCCGCGATTCCAGCGCACGAACGGCAGCAGGTAATGGTTCCGAGCGTGACGCACAGGATCGCCCATTTGATGCGGCGGAAAGGGCCATGGACCGACTGCGGATAGACCTTCTTCCGTTTCTCGTAGAGAGGTCCCTCGATGAAGGTGTCGTCGGTCATGGCAGTGCTCCCCGCGTCTTGCGAAGGCGAGAGTCCCACCTGGCGGCGCAGAAGAGGCGGTACAAAACCTCCAGCACTGCGCGGACTTTGGCTCGCGATGCTGTAGTATATCGTTCGGCCGTCCCGCCTCGGTTTGACCAGGCTCAATGCGCGCATCATTTCCGAGATGCTGGAATAGTGCCGCCATGGTATTTGCGCCCAACGCAAGGGCGCTCTCGCTCGGGAGAGGTCATGGTCACGACGTCTTTTATGCCGATCGCGTCGCTCGTTGGCGGTGCGATGATTGGCCTCGCGGCCGTTCTGCTGATGTGGGCAACGGGGCGGATCGCCGGCGTCAGCGGCATCGCTGCGCGGCTGTTTCCGCCCTATGAGGATCGCGAATTCGCCGGGCGCCTCGCCTTCGTCGCCGGTCTCGCTGCTGCGCCCGTGCTGGTGCGGCTCGTCACCGGAGGTCTGCCGGAGCAGACGATCGCGGCGGGGCCGGCCCTCCTGATCATCGGCGGAATGCTGACGGGTTTCGGTTCGGTGTGGGGCAGCGGCTGCACCTCGGGCCACGGCGTTTGCGGCCTGTCGCGGCTGTCGGTGCGCTCCCTGGTTGCGACCATCACCTTCATGGCCGCCGGCATGGCGACCGTGTTCTTGATGCGGCACTGGAGCTGAAGGCGATGGCAATCCTGGTTCAATTCGCGATCGGGCTGATCTTCGGTCTCGGCCTCATTGTCTCCGGCATGTCGGACCCAGCGAAAGTGCTGAACTTCCTGGACGTCGCCGGCATTCCGGCAGGGACATGGGATGCAAGCCTCGCCTTCGTGATGGCGGGCGCGGTGGCCGTGACCTTCGTCGGCTTCAGCCGCGTTCTCAAGCTTCCGCGTCCATTCTTCGCTGATCGCTTCTATTTGCCGACTCGGCGAGACATCGATCCCAGGATCGTCGCAGGTCCTGCGATCTTCGGTGTCGGCTGGGGCTTGGTGGGCTTTTGCCCGGGGCCGGCGCTGACCGCGCTCGGATTTGGCTCGCTCTCCGCCGTCATCTTCGTCTTGGCGATGTGCGCCGGCATGGTGCTCGCCCGCTTCATCGCTCAGCTGCCGTCATCGACGCGCTACGTCATGCCGGCCGATCCACTCGAAACCTGAAGTCACGGACCGGGCAAATAGTCTCGCCCGGTCCCCGACCATCAAGCCTTCATCGCTTACCAGCGGTCGTCCACACCGACGCCGACGCTGACGCCGGGCGCGCGAATGCCGACGCCGGCGCGCGGGCCGTCGTCGTAGTGGCGATGATAGGTCCGGCGCTCGTAATAGCGATCGCGCGGCATGTAGTTATAGGAATCGCGCACGATCACGCGCGAACCGCCGCGAGTGCGATAGCAGCGGCCGTCCTCGTCGCAGACGAGTCGCACCTGCTGCACGAGATCCGGATTGGTGTATTCGCTGCTCGTATAGATATCGGAAGCCTTGGCCCCCGAGGCGGCGGCCAAGGCACCCACGCCTGCTAACAGCGCAATAGTCAACGTCCTCATCATGTCCTCCTCGAAACTGCCCTCGGCGGTAACAAGAAGGGGAGGCGGTGATCGTTCCCGGTCGCGGTACTGGTTTTTCCCGGAACCCTGTCGTTAAGGCGGGTTCCTAGATCGGCTCGTAAGTCTCGGTGCCGCAGATGTCGTCGGCGTCGGCGCGCCGGCGGTCCACGACCTTGCCGGCGTTGATCGTCACGACGTAGGTCTGGGCGCCGAGCGACGTGCCGGTCGCCGAGGTGAGCTGCGCGCGGACGCACGCCGTCCAGCCCGGTCCTCGCAGCTCACGATGCGGCGGGGCGACGTGAACCTCACGCGGATAGGACGTTGCGAGAAAGACGACGTCGATCTGTTCGCGCAGCACGCGCTTGACGTCGGGCGGCGCTTCCGGCGGCGGCTGCTCGGCCTCCTTCATGCGCATGAACTCCGGCACCGGTGCGCGGCTGTCGGCAAAGCCGCAGGCACCGAGCGCAAGCGCGCCGACGAGCAGCGCCGCATGAGCAATGATCCGCAACATCCGTGAAGGTCCCCTGCGGGCCAACAGATAGGCACGATTGCGATCCGACGAAGTCGCGGCCGATCAAGATTTGCTGAAGTCAAGACTCTGCGCGAGACGCTGGATAAGGATGCCGGTCTCCTCGGACATCTTCTCCGGCAAGTCGGGACGCAACGGCGCGCACGGCGTTGGAACCTGCGACATTGCTATTCCGCGATTGCGGGCTAGTTTCTACCCCAGAGGCGGGGGATTGCTGTGGTGAGCATATTGGTGATCGCGGGCGCCGTGTTGGTGCTGACGCCGCCGAAATGACGTGAGCGGATGGTGCGGACCTGCCTCTTGGTTTCGGCGAGGCGCCGTCGCTCCTGTCGCACACGATCTGTTGCGGTTTCATCTTCGATCGCGCGCGTGGTCGCTAGGCTCGTGATTGCGAGTCGCGGGCCGGCGCCGCCGCATCTAAGCAATCGTGATCGTGTTGTGCATGCGATGCGAACCTTCGTTCACATCGCGCCCGCTATTGCACGAAAGCGAGGCCGACGCGCTTGTCGCTGCGCCAAACTGTGCGACAATGCCGTACGAAATCGTCGCACGCGATCGAGAGCGTGACCGATGGCGGCAACATGACGGGAGTGTCGAGGTCGATCGCCGCGCCGCCCGCCGACATGTTGCGCACCGTGCAAGCAATGCCGCCGTTTTCAAAGGTGATCTTTCCACCCTTGAAAACACGGTGACGTTGCGATGTGCGCTTCTCAATCATCCGCGTTAGTCCTGCCGATGAGTAGGAAGTAGTGCAGAGAAATTACGTTGAACTAAACTCAATACTGGCGCTACTTGCACGGCGTTTCAGACTTTGTTTACGACGTTGGAGCGGCGAGCCGCTCCCACGAACCTGCCCAAAGAGCCAAGAGCCCACACAAGTGCCTTTCCTTTATGGCGCGACGCGCCGATGGAGATATTGATGAAGACTTCGCTTTCGATTTTGTTCGCCGCAGCGCTCTCGCTGGCCTCGATGCCCGCCCACGCCGTCAAGTGGGACCTCTCGACCATGACCTGCAAGCAGTTCCTCGAGAGCGGCGAGGACAACATCGGCGTCGTGCTAACCTGGATGGACGGCTGGTACAAGGGCGACGAGGACAACGCGATCATCGACACCGACGTCTTCATCGAGAATGCCAAGAAGTTCGGCGCCTATTGCGGAAAGAATCCGACCGTCAGCGTCGTCACTGCGGCCGACGAGATCCTCGGCAAGTGACATTCCCGGCGCAATGACGGCAAGCGCGATCGCGCTTGCTGTCCCGACACGATTTCCATCGAGAGCCGGGCCAAGCCTTGCGCTTCGCGCGGCTCTCTTGTTTTCAGGGCGCGTTCACCCCGGCAGCATCGCGAACGCGCTCGACACCATCGCGGCCGGCTTGCCGTCGGCGGCCGAGAGAAGCGTGACGCGGCCAAAGCTCATTGTGCGCCCGAGCCGCACCATGCGCGCGTCCGCCAGCACGTCGGACGCGGCGATCGCGCGCATGAAATGCGTGGTCTGATCGACCGTGGTCATGGGACGGTAGCCGCGATTGGCCGCGATGATCGCGATCACCATCGCGGTATCGGCGAGCGCCATCAGGGCCTGGCCGCAGACCACGCCGCCATTGCGGCACAGCCGCTCCGAAAACGGCATGCGCAGCAGCGCGCCGGGCTGCCAATCGGGGACGTCTGCGGGCGGCACATGCTCGATGCGCTCGACCGCAAGGTTGAGATCCTGGACCCAGGGCGCAAAGACCTCGCCGAGGATGCGACTGGCGTCGGCGGGGCCGAACTCGGCTTCTGGCTGCATTTGCATTGCTGTCGCGCTCTCCTGTGTTGCCGGATGTTTCGCCGCATTGTGCGCATCGCCGAGGCAAAGTCACCCGGTCTCGCGCCGGCCGCCTCGGCTTGAAAATGCCTGACTTGGCCCGATATGATGCCTCGCTTGGGTAGGGGTGGATGATGTTGCGTCGGTGTGTCCTCGTCTTTTGCATGGGCCTGCTCGGTCTCGCGCTGAGCGGGTGCACCAAATGCGGTCCGATCTGGGACGATTGGCTGCAGGCGCCCAAATCATGCCGATCGGATCGGCACTAGCGGCCACCGGGTCGTGACCGGGCTGACGAGGATGACACGGCGCGCAGCGATCCGCGCCTCATGGAAGACTTAAGGAGTGGATGATGAAGCTTTTCCGTTTGGCCGCGGTGCTGGCCGTGCTGGCGGGACCTGCCTACGCGCAAATGCCCAACATCAATTTGATGCAGGATGCCCCGAGCAAGTCGCCGGAGGAGAAGGCCATCGAGGCCGAGCGTGAGAAGGCCTACAAGGAAACGCTGAAGAAGATTCCGGATTCCAAGCCGTCCAGCGATCCCTGGGGCGGCATGCGCGCCGAACAGCCGAAGCAGCCGGCGGCGCCGAAGGCGTCGGCCGCAACCAGTGCGCCGAAGAAGACCAAGAGCGGGACGGCCGCCAACTGATCCGTTCCGGGGAGGCACAACGCTCCTCGGAAAGGACTCCTCTTGGTCCGGCCCGCGCCCTACATTGTCCGTAGCGTAGTGCGCAGAGGAAGGCAGGACATGGCCGATCGTCCGCGGGATCTCGCCGAGCGGATGGCGCGCCGGCGCAAGGCGGCCGGCAAGCCCGGCCAGTCCGCCGGCGACGGCTATCTGCGCGAGACCTTCACGCTGCCGCGGGCGGCCGCGCGGGAGCGGGCGCAGGCCTTCTTCGCCCGCTACCCCAAGGCCGGCTATATGAGCGAGGTCGAGACCTGGCGCGAATTGCCCGGCGGCGATATCGAGTTCACCATGCGTCGGCTGCCCAGCGCCGACTGACGCGCGCTATGACGCAGAAGGCGAAACGGTTCGGGCCGTCTTTCGCCCGATCGCCTTCAGCTCGCGGTCGATGCGCAACTGCACGCGCCGGATCGCCAGCAGGTCGATCCTGGTCTCGGTCTTGCCGGTCTTGATCCGGTCGCCGATGCGGAACTGCCACTGCCAGATTCCGGGAATCGCCGTCTTGGCGATGGTGAACTCGACGCCCCTGTGATTCATGGTCACCTCCCACGATTCACCCTTATGCCTGCAAACATGTTGGTCGTCGCAATATTCCGCTGGCAAGAAAAATGCCGCCCGCGGCCTCCGTGGTTCTCCGACCATGAACAAAGTTCCTGGAGCCGGCCGGGGTGCATCCGGCGGTCCCGCAGCGCGGTTCCAATCGAAGCGCCGGATCCGCTCGACGGCATGTGCCTTGCTTGCGTGATCCCCGGGCAAGCAACCATGGGCGCCTCATGCTCGGCATTCCCCGCCGCTACTCGCATTTCGTCTTCGGCATCATCCAGTCCGGCCTGACCTCGCTGATCGCGGCGGGGGGTCGCCAGCTTTCCCGCAGGCAGCCCGATGCTCTTCGTGCGGCACTGGATGGTGTCCTGGTTGATCGCATGGGCCGCGATGCTGCCGGTCGTGCTGCTGGCGGCGCCCGCGATCCGCGCCTTCTCGCTGCGCCTGACCCAGGAGGAGCAGGAGCCCCGCGCCGGCCGGTAGCCGGGCGAACCATAGCCGGCTGGCTGGCGAAAGCAGGCGCGCGAGCGAAAGGCCGCACACTGGCCCCGTACCGGTCCCAATTTCGACATCCGTCCGCACCACTGCGGACACACCCGTCGGCAAGATTTTATCCGTTCGGCGCAGCCATGGGGGAAACGTGGCGCACCGGAAACGGGGTGGCATCATATGGATAACGTAGAGCGGTCATTCGCCGCCGCGACGGCGGCTGGCTTCGTCGTGCTGGTGATAGGCCTGGTTCTGCTGGCGGTGCTGTAGCAGGCGCGCTGCTGCGGACGGAATTGACGTGCCGGGCCGTCCCATCGACGGTGCCGGCGCGCCTTGCCTCTCAAAAGTGGCAAAACAACCCCATGCACAGTAGGCGGTCTGGCGATTTCCTCGCTTCGCCAATGGGTTGCGGGTAGTATTTAGATACCTTGCGCGTCCGCGGTCGCGGCGCCCCGACGGGCGATGCCGATTGGTGTTCCGGCCAAGGACCAGGGCGGAGTGCCGCATCGCGGGCGGGCTTGGCCCCGCTCCGGGCGCCGGTCCTGGCAGTGCCTAATGAACCTTGATCTCGTTCAGCGGCAGCTGCAGCTCGGCGGCGCGCTCTTCGCGGTCCTTCTTGCGGAACTCGTTCTCCTTGCGCTCGAACTTCACCATCTCCTCGTGCGCGGCGTCCAGCAGCGGCTTTCGCCTCAGCGTGTCGTGGTGCGTGTCGTTGTTCGTCATGACCAAGAGATCCCCAAAAGTTGCGGTCCCATCCCCACAGAAGGCCCGAGACCGCCAAAAGGTTCGGTGCCGCAGGATTACGGAAACATGACGGCGGCCCAGTCGCGCGTCGTTGATCCCGGTCATGTTCGCTTCGAGGAACCCGGGGAGGCCCCCGGCTATTTCGGCGGCTGCAGCTCCGGCGATTTGACCCAATCGTTCAGATGATTGGCAACGTCGGCCTGACGGGCCTTCTTGAGCAGCGCGTCCCGCTCCGGCCCGGGCGGAAGCTTGGAGGCCTGCTCGCGGATCTGCTGCACCCACGCCGACAGCCGGTCCTGAAGGGTCAGTTGCTGCTTGAAACGTCGTCGCTTCAACATGGCGCGCTCTTTCCGTGCGAGGAGGCGGGAGCGCGAGGTCAGCGGTCTCATCACCAAAGTGGCCACGGTCCGCGCGGTGATGATGCATTAGGATCCAGAAATGGATCCGCGTCTGTTCAGTTGTGCACTCAGTGCGGACGGCGTGACGATCCAGCATGGCAGGTTCGACCAGCTCCGTTGTCTCCTGGTCCAGTTAGAAAGACAAAATCCGCAAAAGAACATATTGCGAACTGAGAACAAATGAGGTACATTGCTTTTATCGCCGAGCTGCCTCGCAACTGTTTGTCCCTCACGCGAATCCTCGCCATAAGGAGCACGACCCAATGTCCGCAACTGCCCTGCGTATCGTCGAAGGATCCTCCATGGACAAGAGTAAAGCTCTGGCCGCCGCGCTCTCCCAGATCGAGCGGCAGTTCGGCAAGGGCTCGGTGATGAAGCTTGGCAAGAACGACCGCTCCATGGACATCGAGGCGGTGTCCTCCGGCTCGCTCGGGCTCGATATCGCGCTCGGCATCGGCGGTCTGCCCAAGGGACGCATCGTCGAGATCTACGGGCCGGAATCCTCCGGCAAGACCACGCTGGCGCTGCATACGGTGGCGGAAGCGCAGAAGAAGGGCGGCATCTGCGCCTTCATCGACGCCGAGCACGCGCTCGATCCGGTCTATGCCCGCAAGCTCGGCGTCAACATCGACGAGCTCCTGATCTCGCAGCCCGACACCGGCGAGCAGGCGCTGGAGATCTGCGACACCCTGGTGCGTTCGGGCGCCGTCGACGTTCTCGTGGTCGATTCGGTCGCGGCGCTGGTGCCGAAGGCCGAGCTCGAGGGCGAGATGGGCGATGCGCTGCCGGGCCTGCAGGCGCGGTTGATGAGCCAGGCGCTGCGCAAGCTGACGGCCTCCATCAACAAGTCCAACACCATGGTGATCTTCATCAACCAGATCCGCATGAAGATCGGTGTGATGTACGGCTCGCCGGAAACCACCACCGGCGGCAATGCGCTGAAATTCTACGCTTCCGTCCGCCTCGACATCCGCCGCATCGGTGCGATCAAGGAGCGCGACGAGGTGGTCGGCAACACCACGCGCGTCAAGGTGGTCAAGAACAAGCTGGCCCCGCCCTTCAAGCAGGTCGAGTTCGACATCATGTACGGCGAGGGCGTCTCCAAGATGGGCGAGATCCTCGATCTCGGCGTCAAGGCCGGTATCGTCGAGAAGTCCGGCGCCTGGTTCTCCTATGACAGCCAGCGCCTCGGCCAGGGCCGCGAGAATGCCAAGGCGTTCCTGAAGGGCAACCCCGACATCACCGCCAAGATCGAGACCGCGATCCGCCAGAATTCCGGTCTGATCGCCGAGCAGATTCTCGCCGGCACGCCGGAGCGCGACGCCGACGGCGAGGAGCCGGCGGACGAGTAAGCCTTAACGCGAAGAGCTTTTCGCGAGGAGCGGGCACTGAGGACGTTGAGTTGCCGACGTCTTCGGTGCCCGTTTCGCTTTTGCGTTATGATCGTCGGGTGGTGCAATGAAGCGGCTGATCTTGACGACAGATTCATCCGCCGCCGGCGCGATACAGCGGGCGGGCCTCGCCGACCTCGTCATGGCGATCGAGCGCCGGCTTGTTTGGGGATCGCTGCCGTCCACCGCGGAACTCGATGCATTCTGGCGCCTCGAAGGCTCGGGCCCTCACGGGCTGATCGAGCTGTTCTTAGAGTATGACACGGTCGAACTGTGGATGGAGCCAGAGCCAAATGCGCAATTGATCTTGCTCTGGCTGCTCGACCATTGCGGCAGCGATAGAGCGGCAGCCTCCAAACTCGTGATGCGTCCGCTGGACATCGCCGTGAGCGGTCTCGGTCCCGAGGGCCTCGCGAAGCTGAACCCGCCGCTGGTCAGGCTCACGCAAGATCACGTTGGCCTGGCGGGTCGCGCGTGGCGAGCTTATCGTGCGCCGACGCCACAGGCCTGGTTCGGCCTGCTCGAAACGGACTTGCGCCTGCTTCCGAAGCTCGAGCATTGCGTCGTCGCCCTGCTCGAAGAGCTTCCAAACGTGACCAGTGGCCTTGGCGCCACGGAAATGCGGATGCTGGAATCAATCGCGCCGGGTGGGGTGCAGCCCTATGACGTCTTCCCGGGATATCAGAAGCCTAACGAGCGTCGCGTCTTCGACTACTGGGAGGTGGGGGCGTTGCTCGATGGACTTGCGCGCTGCCCGGTGCCGGCCGTATCCGGCCTGGAGGAGGGACCGTTCACGCTCGACATGCATGATGATGCCCTCCGTCATGCACGATACAAGCAATCCCGCTTGTCGCTCACGGATCTCGGCAAGGCGATCCTCGCAGGAGACGAGGACTTCTGCCGCCATAATCCGCTTCGGCGCTGGTGGGGCGGCACCCTTCTCGCCAACGAACGGCTTTGGCGCTGGGATGACGAACGCCGGTTGTTGGTTGCGCCCTAGAGACACATTCACTGTTGTGGGGTAACCGAAGGCGTAATCCGCCACTGTTCATCTCGGTGAAAGCAGACGTGGTGGGTTACGCAGGCGACAGCGCTTCGCGCCTCCGCCCGCGAACCCACCCTACGAAACCTCACTCCGCAGCTTGCGCGTAATCGCTCACCGGCGGGCAGGAGCACACCAGATTGCGATCACCATAGACGTTGTCGACGCGGCCCACGGGGCACCAATATTTGTCGGTGCGCGAGACGCCGGCGGGAAAGCAACCCTCGGTGCGGGTGTAGGCGCGCTTCCAATCGTCGTCGGCGATGTCGTGCACGGTGTGCGGGGCGTGGCGCAGGGGCGAGGCCTCGATCTTGAAGCGGCCGGCCTCGACCTCTGCGATCTCCTTGCGGATCGCGATCATGGCGTCGCAGAAGCGATCGAGCTCCGCCTTGGATTCGGACTCGGTCGGCTCGATCATCAGCGTGCCCGGCACCGGGAAGCTCATGGTCGGGGCGTGGAAGCCGTAATCGATCAGGCGCTTTGCGATGTCGTCGACCGTAACGCCCGATGTCGCCTTCAGCGGACGCGGATCGACGATGCACTCATGCGCGACGCGGCCCTTCTCGTTCTTGTAGAGCACCGGGAAGTGCGGATCGAGGCGCGCTGCGATGTAGTTGGCGTTGAGGATCGCGATCTCGGTGGCGCGCTTCAGGCCTTCACCGCCCATCATCAGGATGTAGATGTAGGAGATGGTGAGGATCGAGGCCGAGCCGAACGGCGCCGCCGAGACCGGACCGACCGGAGCATCGGCCTTGGTGGTCGGATGGCCCGGAAGGAAGGGCGCGAGATGCGCCTTGACGCCGATCGGGCCCATGCCGGGGCCGCCGCCGCCATGCGGGATGCAGAAGGTCTTGTGCAGGTTGAGATGGCTGACGTCGGCGCCGTAATCGCCGGGCCTCGAGAGGCCAACCTGCGCATTGAGGTTGGCGCCGTCCAGATACACCTGGCCGCCATGGCCGTGCACGATGTCGCAGATCTCGCGGATGTGCTCCTCGAACACGCCGTGGGTCGAGGGATAGGTGATCATGACCGCGGCGAGATTGTTCGCATGCTTCTCCGCCTTGGCGCGAAGATCATTGACGTCGACGTCGCCGTTCTTCTCGCAAGCGACCACCACGACGTCCATGCCGACCATCGCCGCCGAGGCCGGATTGGTGCCGTGGGCGGAGGAGGGGATCAGGCAGATCTTGCGATGGCTCTGTCCGCGCGCGGCATGATAGCCGCGGATCGCGAGCAGCCCGGCATATTCGCCCTGCGCGCCCGAGTTCGGCTGCAGCGAGATCGCGTCATAGCCGGTGATGTCGCACAGCCATTTTTCCAGCCGCGCGAACAGCGCGTGGTAGCCGGCCGCCTGCTCGCGCGGGACGAACGGATGCAGCGAGCCGAATTCCGGCCAGGTCAGCGGCATCATCTCGGTGGTCGCGTTCAGCTTCATGGTGCAGGATCCCAGCGGGATCATGGCGCGGTCGAGCGCGAGGTCGCGGTCGCTGAGCTTGCGCATATAGCGCAGCATCTCGGTCTCCGAGCGATGCGCGTGGAACACGGGGTGGGTCAGGAAAGCGGTGGTGCGCTTCAGATCGTCCGGCAGCGCCTCGCGCGTCTCGGCATCGATCTCGGCATAGGCGAGAGAGCCGCCGAAGGCGCGCCAGACCGCCTCGACCGTCGCAGGCGTCGTGGTCTCGTCGAGCGCGATGCGAAGCGCCGTATCGCTGATGCCGAGATTGATCTTCTCGCTTGCCGCGCGCGCGACGATCTCGGCGCGCTTGCCGCCGGCATCGACGCTGAGCGTGTCGAAGAAGTTTTCGCTCTCAGGCGCGAAGCCGAGCTTGCGCAGGCCGCTGGCGAGCACGGCGGTGCGGCGATGCACGTTGCGGGCGATCTGGGTGAGGCCCTCGGGACCGTGATATACCGCATACATCGAGGCGATCACGGCGAGCAGCACCTGCGCGGTGCAGATGTTGGAGGTCGCCTTCTCGCGCCGGATGTGCTGCTCGCGGGTCTGCAGCGCAAGCCGGTAGGCCGGCGCCCCGCGGGAATCGACGGAGAGGCCGACGATGCGGCCGGGCAGCGAACGCTTCAGCGCGTCGCGCACGGCCATATAGGCCGCGTGCGGCCCGCCATAGCCCATCGGCACGCCGAAGCGCTGGGCCGAGCCGATGGCGATGTCGGCCCCGAGCTCGCCGGGCGAGGCGAGCAGCGTCAGCGCGAGGAGGTCGGCGGCTAGGATCGCGAGTGCGCCCTTGGCCTTCAGCGCCGCGATCGCCGGCCTGAGGTCGCGCACCGCACCGGAAGAGCCGGGATATTGCAGCAGCGCGCCGAGCACGTCCGATTTGTCGAGGTCAGCGAGGGGATCGCCGACGACCAGAGTCCAGCCGAGCGGCTCGGCGCGGGTGCGCATCACCGCAAGCGTCTGCGGATGCACGTCCTTGTCGACGAAGAAGGCCTTTGCTTTCACCTGCGAGTGGCGCTCGGCAAGCGCCATGGCTTCGGCCGCGGCGGTGGCTTCATCGAGCAGCGAGGCGTTGGCGACGTCGAGCCCGGTGAGGTCGCAGATCATGGTCTGGAAGTTGAACAGCGCTTCCAGCCGGCCCTGGCTGATCTCCGGCTGGTACGGCGTATAGGCCGTGTACCAGGCCGGGTTCTCCAGGATGTTGCGCTGGATCACCGCGGGCAGGATGGTGCCTGAATAGCCCTGGCCGATCAGCGAGGTGAAGACCTGGTTCTGGCCTGCGAGCTCGGCCATGTGCGCGATCGCCTCGGTCTCGCTGAGCGGCTTGCCGAGATCGAGCGGAGAGGCCTGCCGGATCGAGGCGGGGAGTGTCTCCGCCATCAGCGCGTCCACGCTTTTGGCGCTGACGGCCTCCAGCATCGCGGTGATGTCTCGCGCGGAGGGGCCGATGTGGCGGCGAACGAAGGAGGCGGTGTCGCCGTTGGATTTGCGGTGCGCGGTCATCATGGGTCCTCGCTAGATTTCGCTGTCATGCCCCGCGGAGGCGGGGCATCCAGTAAACGCAGGCAGTATTGCTAGAGCCGAGAAGCCGCGGCGTACTGGATCACCCGCCTTCGCGGGTGATGACACTGAGTATTGGGCGGCTACACTCGTCATCTCACGCCGTATGCGCCTTGTAGGCGGCTTCATCCATGAGGCCGCCGAGCTCGCTTCTGTCGGCCATCTTGATCTTGAAGAACCAGGCCTTGCCTTGCGCGTCCGAGTTGACCAGCGCCGGCTCGGCCGCGAGCTCGGCATTGGTCTCGAGCACTTCGCCGGAGATCGGCGCGTAGACGTCGGAGGCCGCCTTGACGGATTCGACGACCGCGGCGGCTTCGGCCTTCTTCAAGCTCCGGCCGACCTTGGGCAGCTCGACGAACACGACGTCGCCGAGCTGCTGCTGGGCGTAGTCGGTGATGCCGACGGTCGCGACATCGCCGTCGATGGCGAGCCATTCATGGTCGGAAGTGTACAGCGTCGTGGTCATGTCGCGTCCTCAGCGTTTGTAGGTGTTTTTCACGAAGGGCATGGCGGCGACCGCGAGCGGCAGCCGCTGGCCGCGCACTTCGGCGAAGAGCTTTGTGCCGAGCGCGCTCAGATTTGTGGGCACGTAGCCCATGGCAACCGGCGCGTTCAGGCTGGGGCCGAAACCGCCCGAGGTGACTTGTCCGATCGGCTCGCCGCCCGCAGCGTCGGCAAACAGCAGCGCGCCCTCGCGCACCGGCGCGCGGCCCTCGGCGCGCAGTCCGACGCGGCGGCGGGATGCGCCGTTATCGAAATGGGCGAGGATCTTCGCGGCGCCGGGAAAGCCGCCGGCGCGTGCACCGCCGCTGCGGCGGCTTTTCTGCACCGACCATTCCAGCGCGGCCTCGACCGGCGTGGTGGTGGTGTCGATGTCGTGGCCGTACAGGCAGAGCCCGGCTTCCAGCCGCAGGCTGTCGCGGGCCCCGAGGCCAATCGGGAGCACGTCGGGATTTTCCAGCAGCATTTTTGCCAAGCGTTCGGCATCGCCTGATGGAACCGAGATCTCGAAACCGTCCTCGCCGGTGTAGCCGGAACGCGAGACGAAGCACTTGATGCCGGCGACCTCGTGCGGGCCGGCGTCCATGAATGTCATGGCGGGCGCCTCTGCACAGAATTTCGCCAGCACAGCTTCGGCCTTCGGGCCCTGCAGCGCGATCAGCGCGCGGTCGGCAAGCTGCTCGATCACGCAGGCGTCGGACAGGTTGGCGCGCAGGTGCGCCTCGTCCTCAGCCTTGCAGGCGGCGTTGACGACCAGGAACAGGTGATCGCCGAAATTGGCGACCATGAGGTCGTCGAGAATGCCGCCGTCGTCATTGGTGAACTGGGCGTAGCGCTGCCGCCCTGCGGCGATCGCCACGATATCCTGCGGCACCAGCCGCTCCAGCGCGCGGGCGGCGTCCTCCACATTGCCGGATTTCGGCCGGAGCGCGAGCTGGCCCATGTGGGAGACGTCGAACAGGCCCGCTTTGGTGCGGGTATGGACGTGCTCCTTCAAGACGCCCGCGGGGTACTGCACGGGCATGTCATAGCCCGCGAACGGCACCATCTTGCCCCCCAGGGACACATGGAGGTCGTAGAGGGGGGTGCGTTTCAGGGAGTCTTGGTCGTGCGCTAGCATCTTGAGGGCCCTCGGCGGTTCCCCGGGGAGGATTCCCCGATGGACACCAGTCGAAGCCCCATCTGTCGCTGTGCCTGAGAGTATTATCCCGTCGGCGGACGCTGTCCGGGTCTACACCCGTCGGCGCCTCTTTCCAGATGCTGTCAAAGCCACGCGGTCCTTTTGCCTGAGAGTTTCCGGGGCGGTTGCTCCTTCGGCGCCGGCTAACTGGTAGCCGGTCTCTCCCGACGTGGCCGTACGATACAGATGGGTAGAGACCACAGGGGAGCCAAGCCTGTCAACGCGTCCGCGCGCCCTATCCAACGGGATTGCGCGGCTGCGGCAACCCTCTGATCTCCTTGCACAGTTTCTGGACAGCGAAGCTGGCCTTGTCTAAAAGCGCTTTGGCCCGCAGATATCAGCCTCAACGGTCCGGTTTGGACCGCGAAAAGCGGGCCCTAAAGCACGATGAGTCATCGCGCTTTAGCTCTTTGTTTGAGCATGATCTTTCCGGAAAACCGCTTCGCACTTTTCCGGATCATGCTCTAGCACACCCGATTGGATGAACATGAGCGGCGTCAACGAGATCAGGTCGACCTTTCTGAACTTCTTTGCCGAGAACGGCCACGAGATCGTGCCGTCCTCGCCCCTCGTGCCGCGCAACGACCCGACGTTGATGTTCACCAATGCCGGCATGGTGCAGTTCAAGAACGTCTTCACCGGCGTCGAGAAGCGGCCCTATCAGCGCGCCACCACCTCGCAGAAATGCGTGCGCGCCGGCGGCAAGCACAACGACCTCGACAATGTCGGCTACACCGCGCGCCATCTCACCTTCTTCGAGATGCTGGGCAATTTCTCGTTCGGCGATTACTTCAAGGAGCGCGCGATCGAGCTCGCCTGGAAGCTGATCACGAGCGAGTTCGGGCTGAAGAAGGACAAGCTGCTCGTCACCGTCTACCACACCGACGACGAGGCGGCCGGCCTGTGGAAGAAGATCGCCGGCTTCTCCGAGGACCGCATCATCCGCATCCCGACGTCGGACAATTTCTGGGCGATGGGCGACACCGGGCCGTGCGGCCCGTGCTCGGAGATCTTCATCGACCGCGGCGATCACATCTGGGGCGGTCCGCCCGGCTCGCCGGAAGAGGACGGCGACCGCTTCCTCGAATTCTGGAATCTCGT
The DNA here is from genome assembly GCF_044908355.1 of Bradyrhizobium sp. USDA 336. Lineage (NCBI taxonomy): Bacteria > Pseudomonadati > Pseudomonadota > Alphaproteobacteria > Hyphomicrobiales > Nitrobacteraceae > Bradyrhizobium > Bradyrhizobium sp. USDA 336. Next base: position 547,640 of record NZ_JBIYDC010000002.1, read on the forward strand.
GTTCATGCAATACGAGCAGGTGACGAAGGAGGAGCGCGTCGGTCTGCCGCGTCCCTCGATCGACACCGGCATGGGCCTGGAGCGCATGGCCTGCATCCTCCAGGGCGTCGAGAGCGTGTTCGAGACCGACCTGTTCCGCAACCTGATCGATGCGGCCGCATCCGCGCTCGGCGCCGGGCCGAACCAGCGCACCGCGGCTTCGTTCCGCGTCATCGCCGACCATTTGCGCTCCTCAGCCTTCCTGGTCTCCGACGGCGTGCTGCCTTCCAACGAGGGCCGCGGCTATGTGCTGCGCCGGATCATGCGCCGGGCGATGCGCCATGCGCAACTGCTCGGCGCCAAGGAGCCGTTGATGCATCGGCTGGTCTGGGCGTTGGTGCGCGAGATGGGCCAGGCCTATCCGGAATTGATGCGCGCGGAAAAGCTGATCGAGGAAACGCTGCGGCTGGAAGAAACCCGCTTCCGCAAGACTCTGTCGCGCGGCCTTGCCATCCTCGACGAGAAGAGCGCCGGTCTGAAGAAGGGCGACATGTTCGACGGCGACGTCGCCTTCACGCTGTACGACACCTACGGCTTCCCGCTCGACCTGACCCAGGACGCGCTGAAGTCGCGCGGCATCGGCGTCGACCAGGCGGCGTTCACCGACGCGATGGAGCGTCAGAAGGCCAAGGCGCGCGAGTCCTGGAAGGGCTCGGGTGAGGCGGCCTCCGAGGCGATCTGGTTCCCGCTGCGCGAGAAGCTCGGCGCCACCGAATTCCTGGGCTACGAGACCGAGAGCGCCGAAGGCGTGGTGTCGGCGCTGGTCAAGGACGGCGCCGAGGTCGCGAGCCTCAAGGCCGGCGAGACGGGCGCGATCGTGCTGAACCAGACGCCGTTCTATGCGGAGTCCGGCGGCCAGGTCGGCGACACCGGCGTGCTGTCGGGCGAGGGTGGCATCAAGGTCCGCGTCACCGATACGCAGAAGAAGCTCGGCGATCTCTTCGTCCATATCGGCACGGTCGAGAGTGGCGAAGTGAAGCTCGGCACGGCGCTGCAGCTCGAGGTCGATCATTCCAGGCGCTCGACCATCCGCGCCCATCACTCTGCGACCCACATCATCCACGAGGCGCTGCGCCAGGTGCTCGGCGATCACATTGCCCAGCGCGGCTCGATGGTCGCGCCGGATCGGCTGCGCTTCGACTTCGTGCATCCGAAGCCGATCACGGCCGAGGAGCTCGCCCGCGTTGAGGACATCGCCAACGACGTGGTGCTGGAGAACGACGAGGTCACCACGCGCGTCATGGGCGTCGACGAGGCCCGCGAGGCCGGGGCGCGCGCGCTGTTCGGCGAGAAATATGGCGACGAGGTCCGCGTCGTCTCGATGGGCAGGACCGCGCGCGAGCGCGGCGCCAACGCGCTCGGCTGGTCCGTCGAGCTCTGCGGCGGCACTCATGTGAAGCGCACCGGCGATATCGGCCTGATCACGGTCACGAGCGAGAGCGCGGTCGCGTCGGGCGTGCGCCGGATCGAGGCGCTGACGGGCAATTACGCGCGAAAGCATGCCAATGACACCATGGCTCTGGCGAAGGTTGCGGCGAACGAGCTGCGCACCTCGCTCGACGACGTGCCGGCGCGCATCTCAGCGCTGATGGAGGAGCGCAAGAAGCTCGAGCGCGAGCTCTCCGATGCCCGCAAGAAGCTGGCGATGGGCGGCGGCGCTGCCGCCGGCAATAATGGCGCAGCGTCGGGCGTGCGCGAGGCCGGCGGCGTCAAGCTGATGGCGCGTGCGGTCGAAGGCATCGAGATGAAGGATCTCAAGAGTCTCGCCGACGACGGCAAGAAGCAGATCGGCTCGGGCGTCGTCGCCATCGTCGGCGTCACCGGGGACGGCAAGGCCGGAATTGTGGTCGGCGTCACGCAGGACCTCACCGCGCGCTTCAATGCCGTGAATCTCGTGCGTATCGCCTCCGAGGCGCTCGGCGGCAAGGGCGGCGGCGGCCGGCCCGACATGGCCCAGGCCGGCGGCCCCGATGGCGCCAAGGCGTCCGAGGCCCTGAGCGCGATCGAAAAAGCGATGGCGGGCGCTTAAGGTGCGCGTCGCGGCTTCAATGGCAACGGCGTGGCGCCTTTCCGCGCCGTTCGGCCCGTAAAGCGGTCAGCCCTTCTTCAGGAAGACGTAGTCAGCCGAGTAGGGCACGCTCCTGAATTCGCCGGCCTTGTCGCAGACACCGTCGAGCTTGCCGCCATTTGTGTTGATGCGCTGGACCGTGGCGACTGATGTGAGCACGCCGTTGCCGCGGTGGGCCGTGACTTCCAGCTTCAGCCAGGGAATATCGGCGGCCAACGCGCCTGGCGCGTTGCCGACGGCCTTGCCGACCACGGCGCTGCCGTCGGCATGCTCCCAGTTCGGGCCGGCATAGTGGCGGCCGATCGTCTTGCCGTCTGAAAGCAGCGTTGCGATCGGCTCGCGGAAGGCCCAGGCGAGCTTGCCCTCGGTGCCCGCCTTGCACTCATAGACCTGCGCGCCCTCGGCGTGGACGCTGAGCACGACGCTCTCGCCCGGTGCGGCGATGGCGTCGGGGAGCGGGTCGGCGGCCGCAGCCGGTCCGGCGAGCAGCAACAGGCACGGCACGGCAAGCTTGATCGACATGGTCGCATCTCCGCGAAAGCTCTCAAAAAGAAACGGGCCGCGCTGGTCGCGCGGCCCGTGATGATGTCTGGCCCGGTCGGGCGAAAGTGCGGCCGGTTTTACGCCGCCAGCTCTTTCGTGAGGTTCTCTGCGACCTTGTCGAGGAAGCCGGTGGTCGAGAGCCAGCGCTGGTCGGCGCCGACCAAGAGCGCGAGGTCCTTGGTCATGTAGCCAGCCTCGACGGTGTCGACGCAGACCTTCTCCAGCGTGGCCGCGAACTTGGCGAGCTCGGGGTTGTTGTCGAGCTTGGCGCGGTGCGACAGGCCTCTCGTCCAGGCGAAGATCGAGGCGATCGAGTTGGTCGAGGTCTCCTTGCCCTTCTGGTGCTCGCGGTAATGGCGGGTCACCGTGCCGTGGGCAGCTTCCGCCTCGACGGTCTTGCCGTCGGGGGTGAGCAGCACCGAGGTCATCAGGCCGAGCGAGCCGTAGCCCTGCGCGACCGTGTCGGACTGCACGTCGCCGTCGTAGTTCTTACAGGCCCAGACATAGCCGCCTGACCATTTCAGCGCCGAGGCCACCATGTCGTCGATCAGGCGGTGCTCGTAGGTCAGGCCCTTGGCGTCGAACTCCTTCTTGAACTCGCGGTCGAAGATGTCCTGGAAGATGTCCTTGAAGCGCCCGTCATAGACCTTGAGGATCGTGTTCTTGGTCGACAGGTACACCGGGTAATTGCGCAGCAGGCCGTAATTGAAGGAAGCGCGGGCGAAGTCGATGATGGAATCGTCGAGATTGTACATCTCCATCGCGACGCCGGCGCCGGGCGCCTTGAACACTTCCTTCTCGATCACGGTGCCGTCCTCGCCGACGAACTTCAGCGAGAGGGTGCCCTTGCCCGGGAACTTGATGTCGGTGGCGCGGTACTGGTCGCCATAGGCGTGGCGGCCGATGATGATCGGCTTGGTCCAGCCGGGAACCAGCCGCGGCACGTTCTTGCAGATGATCGGCTCGCGGAAGATCACGCCGCCGAGGATGTTGCGGATGGTGCCGTTCGGCGACTTCCACATCTGCTTGAGATTGAACTCCTTCACCCGGGCTTCATCCGGGGTGATGGTGGCGCATTTGACGCCGACGCCGACCTTCTTGATCGCCTCGGCGGCGTCGATCGTCACCTGATCGTTGGTGTGGTCGCGGTATTCCATGCCCAGGTCGAAATAGAGCAGCTCGACATCCAGGAACGGGTTGATCAGCTTGTCCTTGATGTACTGCCAGATGATCCGGGTCATCTCGTCGCCATCGAGCTCGACGACGGGATTGGATACCTTGATTTTTGCCATGGCGGATGGGGCCTTACTTTGAGGGTGTCGTAGGGAACAGCGCGTCCCGGTCAGGCCCTATAGCACCGCGGTGAAGAGGGTGGAAGGCGAATGGGCCGGAGGAATTGACTGGCCTTTATGCAAGGCAGAACCGTCGCTCCAGCCACGAACGCGTCTTGCCCTGGGGCATTGCCCGGACCACCCGGGCGGCCCCGTCAGGGCTTTTGCCCTGCTGGCGCTCGGCGACATGGAGGTACAGTCGGGCGGCACGCCAGCTCCGGTCGGGATGACAGAGTGCCAGGATCCTGGTCCAGACCGGCTTGGCCCAGTGGGCGTCGACCGCGAAACAGGCGGTCCACAGCGTCTCCAGCGCATAAGCCTGCGACGCTGCGGGAGTGACCTGGCCTGCGAGCGCCAGACATCGGGGCAACTCGCGTTCGACGAAATCGCGAAAGCCGCGCGCCATCGCCACGCTCAGCGGCCACGACATCACGGCGACCGTGCCATAGGCATCGTGACAGGCGAGAGCCTCGCGCGCCGCCTCCTCGAGAATCGACAAAGCGAGCTTCGGGTCGGCATGCTCGGCGACCGACGCCAGCGCCTGGACGCGATACCAGGCATCTGGGCAGCCGCGCGCTGCCTGGAGCGCCGCCGGAACGTTCGTGGCAGCAAGCTGGTGCGCACGGTGGCGTCCCATAACCGAGGCGCGCGAGGGTGAGGGAGAGCGAGAGCGGGACATTGGCGGCGCTGCGGACATCACGCGCTTGCGTCGCTACAAGCCGCGATCGGGTTCAAGGCAGCTCCGGAGCTGCGCGAAAAGTGGAATTTAACCTCATTATTTTGCTTGAGAATTCTGACAGGACAGGCAAACGCAAGGACACAGAAACGGGCCGGCTCACGGCCCCCTCTCAATCCATTCCTGAACAGCCGGCTCGAGAAAGTTGGTTGGCTAGGCCTTGAGAACCAGCGCGAAAGTGAAACGACATGTCGGGGACTGACAAGAGCAAGGCCGGCCTTTCCCTCGACGGTCCCATCGTGATCCTGGTCGAGCCGCAGCTCGGCGAGAACATCGGCATGGCCGCGCGCGCCATGGGCAATTTTGCCCTGAGCCGATTGCGCATCGTCAACCCGCGCGACGGCTGGCCAAACATCGCCGCCCAGCGAGCGGCCGCCGGCGCGGACCATATCCTGGAGAAGGCGCAGCTGTTCGACACGGTCGAGCAGGCAGTTGCCGATCTCGACCTCCTGTTCGCCACCACCGCACGCCCCCACGACCAAGCCAAGCCCGTGGTCGGGCCGGAGGCCGCAGCGGCCGAGATCGCGGGTCACGTCGCGACCGGCGGCAGGGCCGGCATCCTGTTCGGCCGCGAGCGCTGGGGGCTGACCAACGAGGAGGTCGGGCTCTCCAACCGCATCATCACCTTCCCGGTCAACCCGGGCTTTGCCTCGCTCAACCTCGCCCAGGCCGTGCTCTTGGTCGGCTATGAATGGTTCAAGCGTGCGACGTCGGGCGCGCTGCCGCACGCTATGCCTGAAAGATCTGAGCGCGCCTCGCAGCACCAGATGCAGGCCTTCTTCGACAACCTCGTGCGCGAGCTCGACAAGGTCGAGTTCCTGCGTCCGGCCGAGAAGCGCGACACCATGCTGGTGAACCTGCGCAACATCTTCACCCGGATGGAGCCGACCAAGCAGGACATGCACACGCTGCACGGCGTGATCATGGCAATCGCCGAGGGGCGCAAGGGTCCGGCCAAGGGCGGCGTGCTCGACGGCGAGCAGGCCACGCGCCTGCGCGCGCTGCTGGCCGAGCACGGGCAGGGCGGCGGTGTTCCCGACAGCGGCTCGACCGTGCGGGGCCTTGCTCGCCTGCTCCGCCGCAACCCGACCGACGCCGAACGCCTGCTCTGGCAGGCGCTGACGCGTGATCGCCGCTTCGCAGGTGGGTTCAAGCGCCAGACCCCGGTCGGGCGGCACATCCCGGATTTCGTCTCCTTCCCGCACCGGATCGCGATCGAGCTGGTGAACCCGGGCGAGGGCGAGGCGATCGCGGCAGATCGCGCGGCGCGGCGGACGTGGCTGGAAGCGCGCGACTATCGGGTGCTCGACATTCGGGCAGTGGATGTGGAGCGCGATCTCGAGGCGGAGCTGGTGCGGCTGCAGGGGATGGTGGAGCAGAGCGCGTAGGTGCCGTAGGGTGGGCAAAGCGAAGCGTGCCCACCACATCAATCAACGAAGCTGAGACAGAGTGGTGGGCACGGCGCTTTGCGCCTTTGCCCACCCTACGAAATCTTCGTAGCCCGGATGGAGCGGAGCGTAATCCGGGACGGTGTCCCCGCATTCCGCTTCGCTGCATGCGGGCTACGAGACCGGCGCGATCACACCGCCTCCAGCTGATCCGCCGCGCGCTTCTTCTTCGCCTTGGCCTGGCCGAGCAGGGGACCTGCCGTAAGCGCCGCCGTATCGGCCACCCCCGGGTCGCGCGAGATCATCGCGGCGACGATGGCGCCGTCGATGATGAGGCCGAGCTGGTGCGCCAGCACGGCGGGCTCGCTGGAGCCGAGCTCGCCGGCGAGCTTCTCGATATGGCCGAGCACGATCTTCTTGTGCTTCAGCGCGATGTTGCGGAATTGCTTGGCGTCCTTGTCGTGCTCGCCGACGGCGTTGATGAAGGGGCAGCCGTAGAAGCGCTCTTCGGCGAACCAGCTCTTCAGCGCAGGGAAGATGCGCGTGAGTTTCGCCTGCGCATCGCCGCCGCCTTGCTCCATGGCGCCGATGAACCATTCGCGCCATTGCTTGCCTTCGCTCTCCAGCACCGCGTTGACGAGGTTGGTCTTGGAGCCGAACAATTTGTAGAGCGTGGTCTTGGCGGTGCCGGCTTCCTCGATGATCGCATCGATGCCGGTGGCGTTGATGCCGTTCTTGCAGAACAGATGCGTCGCGCCGCGTTGAGAAGGCGACCGCGTGCGGATTCGTCGTCGCCAGCAGCGGCGTGGGGCGAATTCTTCTTCGATGACGTCTTTGCCATGGACTCAAACTTACTCGCAGCCGTGCCGCATCAGCAAGCCGCATCTGTTTGGCGCTGAAAAGATTCGCAAAGCCTGGCCGCTCTGCATCGCGTTTGAGCAAGGACCGGCTGTTCAATCCGCAGGCATGAAGGCTTAAGCGGCTCCAAAGCCTCGGTTTTTGTTTTTCGCAGGCTCTGGCACGCTCCATGCAAGGAAACAGACCGTTCGGTATCCTGCCGATTTCCACTTCTGCCAGGGAGAAGATTGATGACTGCCGTCGTTCAGAAGACAGTGCTGACGGGGTGCCTCGCGCCCATCGACAAGAACGGGCTCGAGCAACTGATTGCCAACGGCAAGGCAAATCCGAAGGTCATCAAGACCTTGAAATGCAAGACGGTCGCGGAGGGCAAATTCCGCCACGCCAACTATATCCGCAACCTGCCGCCCTACATCGTCGACGAGCCGCCGGGGCTTTTGGGTGACGACACCGCGCCTAATCCGTCGGAGGCCTCGCTGGCCGCGCTCGGCTCGTGCCTTGCCGTCGGCCTGCATGCCAACGCCGTACATCGCGGCTGGATCGTCAACAAGCTCGAGCTGGAGCTCGAAGGCGATCTCAACATCACCGCGGTCTGGGGCACCGGCGACACCTCCGACAAGCCGGTCGGCTTCACCGATGTCCGCGTCAAGGTGGACATGGAATGCGAGGGCATCTCGCCGGACGAGATCAACGCGCTGGTCGCCCATGTGAAGAAATGGTCGCCGGTCGCCAACACCTTCACCCGGCCGGTCAATCTCGAGGTCGGCATCTAGCAGACGGCAATCAGGACAGGGTGCGGGAGACGATCATGGGTTCACTGGCTTTATCGCGGGCCGACGTTCTGGATCAGCCCGCACCGTCGATTGCGGACGAGGTGGCGCGGATCGCGCGCCAAGAACTCGCGCCGCTGGCCGCCGGCATCGACGACGGTTCGGTCTATCCGGCCGAGGTGCTGCGCAAGTTCGGCGCGGTCGGGGCGTGGGGCAGTCATGTACCGCACGAAGGCCCCGCCGATCTGCGCTGCGCGATCCAGGCGATGGCGGCGATCGGCGAGGTCTGCGGTGCGACGGCCTTCATGGCCTGGTGCCAGAACACGCTGGTCTGGTACGCGGCGAATTCCACCAATGTGAAGCTCGCAAAGCGCTTCGGCGATGCCTTCTCGACCGGTCGCGTGCTCGGCGGCACGGGGCTCTCCAATCCCATGAAGAGCTTTTTCGGCATCGAGAAGCTGAAGCTGAAGGGCCGCAAGGTCGAGGGCGGCTACATCGTGCGGGGTGCGTTGCCCTGGGTCTCCAATCTCGGGCCCGATCACTTCTTCGGCACGATCTTCGAGCGCGAGGACGAGCAGGGCATCGCAAGTGGCGAGCCCGGCACTGTCATGTTCCTGGCCGATTGCTCCGACCCCGCGATCACGCTGACCCCCTGCAAGCCGTTCCTCGCGATGGACGGCACCGGCACCTATGGCGTGCAGTTTCGCGACGCTTTCGTGCCTGATGAGCTGATCCTCGCCGATCCCGCCGCGGCCTTCGTCAAGAAGATCCGCGCCGGCTTCATCCTGATGCAGGCCGGCATGGCGCTGGGGGTGATCAAGGACTGCATCAACATCATGGACGAGGTCGACAATCCCCTTGGCCATATCAACCGCTATCTGCCGCAGCAGCCGGTGCATTTCCGCGAGCTCGCCGCCGAGCTCGAGGCCGAGACCATGGCGCTGGCGCGCGATCCCTACAACGAGGAGGAGACCTACTGGCGCAAGGTGATCGCGCTGCGGCTTCGCGCGGGCGAGGCCAGCGTCGCGGCGGCGCATGCGGCGATGCTGCATTGTGGCGCCCGCGGCTATCTCAAAAGCCACCGGGCGCAGCGGCGCCTGCGCGAGGCCTATTTCGTCGCGATCGTCACGCCCGCCACCAAGCAGCTGCGCAAGATGCTCGCCGATTTCTGAGTTCTACGAGTCCACCCACCAACCTCAACGGAGAGGCTGCCATGACTGACGTTCTGATCACTGCCGTCGAACTCGCCGATCTCTTGAAGCTAGAACCGTGTGTCGTCATCGACACCCGCAATCCCGATGCTTACGCGGCCGGGCATCTGCCGGGCGCGGTGAACGTGCACGAGATCTTTACGTTCCTCGCGACCTCGACCCCGGAGGGCATGGCCGAGCTCAAGACGAAATTCGCCGATGCGTTCGGCGCTGCCGGCCTTTCCGGCAAGGAGACGGCGGTGATCTACGAACAGTCGATGAACTCCGGCTTCGGTCAGTCCTGCCGCGGCTATTACCTGCTCACCATGCTCGGCTATCCCAAGGTGAAGGTGTTGCATGGCGGCTTCGACGCCTGGTCGGCCGCGGGCTTCCCGGTGACCAAGGATGTGCCCGCGCCTGAGAAGGCCTCGTTCTCGATCGTGCCCGAAGCGGGCGAGATCCTGATCGACGCCAAGACCATGCTCGCCGCGGTCGGCAAGCCCGGCATCGCGATCCTCGACGTGCGCGACGTCGACGAGTGGATCGGCGACAGCTCATCCCCTTACGGCAAGGATTTCTGCCCGCGCAAGGGCCGCATTCCGGGCGCCGTGTGGCTGGAATGGTATCGCATGATGAAGCCGACCGCCGAAGGCCCGCGCTTCAAATCGAAGGATGAGATTCTGGCCGAATGCGCCACCGTCGGCATCTCGCAGACCACGCCGGTCTATCTCTATTGCTTCAAGGGCGCGCGCGCTTCGAACACGTTCCTGGCGCTGAAGAACGCCGGCGTGAAGGACGTGCGGATGTATTTCGGCTCCTGGAACGAATGGTCGCGCGATCCGTCCTTGCCGATCGAGCAGGGCCTCCCGATGGCGGCTGGCGTGACGACCAAGGCGGCGTGAGCAAGCGCCTCGTCCTTCGAGACGACCGCTTCGCGGTCTCCTCAGGATGAGGCTAAGCGGGACCGGTGTCTGTTGATACTGTTGCCGCGCACTCCGACCTCATCCTGAGGAGCCCGCCTAAAGCGGGCGTCTCGAAGGATGGGCCCCTTGCGGACGAGGCGCGATTCCCAGCGCCTTGATCCGCGAGGCCAGCGTGGTCGGCTTGATGTCGAGGATCTCGGCGGCGCCGCCGGGGCCGAAGACTTTTCCGGCGCAGGCCTCGAGCGCGGCGAGAATGTTGGCGCGCTCGTGGTCGCGCATTTCCGACGACGTCATGATTGCGGGGCGCGCGTCGGGCCTCTGGCGGGTGGCGCCGCTAGGCGCTTGTGCGCCTGAAGTATCGGGCAGATCGATGCGCAGGCGGCCGTTCTGCGACAGGATCGCAGCGCGCTCGATCACGTTCTGCAGTTCGCGGACGTTGCCGGGCCAGTCGTAGCGGGTCAGCCGCCGCGCGTCGCCCTCCGACAGACGGAGGTTCGATTTCAGCGCCTTGCTCTCGCGCGTCAGGAAATGCTGGGCAAGCAGGGGAATGTCCTCGCGCCGCTCGCGCAAGGGGACGGTCTCGATCGGAAACACGTTGAGGCGGAAATAGAGGTCTTCGCGAAAGCGACCGCGCTGGACCTCCTGCTTGAGATCGCGATTGGTCGCGGCGATGACGCGAACGTCGACGGCGCGGGTGCGCGCCTCGCCGACACGCTCGAAATGGCCTTCCTGCAGCACGCGCAGCAGCTTGCCTTGCAGCTCGAGCGGGATCTCGCCGACCTCGTCGAGGAATAGCGTGCCGCCGTCGGCGAGCTCGAAGCGGCCGATGCGGTCGCGCGTTGCGCCGGTGAAGGCGCCGCGGACATGGCCGAAGAACTCGCTTTCGAACAATTCGCGCGGGATCGCAGCGCAGTTGACGCGGATCAGCGGCCGGTCGCTGCGGGTGGAATCCTCGTGGATGGCGCGCGCGATCAGCTCCTTGCCGGTGCCGGATTCGCCGGTGATCATCACCGCCGCGGCGGTCGGCGCGACCAGCTTGACCTGGCGCAGCGTCTTCTGGATCGCCTCGCTGCCCCCGATGATGCCGCGCGGGTTGGTTTCGATGCGGATTTCCTCCTGGAGATAAGCGTTCTCCAGCTCGAGCCGCTCGCGCAGACGGTCGACCTCGGCAAGCGCCGCGTGCAGCTTCTCGGCGGCCTCGCGGCGCTGGCTGACGTCGCGAAACACCACGACGGCGCCGACCACGACGCCGCGATCGCGGATCGGCGTCGATGTGTATTCGACCCAGGCGGGCGAGCCGTCCTTGCGCCAAAACACCTCGCCGTCGACCTGGTGCACGGCGCCGTCGCGGAATGCCGCATAGATCGGGCAGTCATGATTGTGATAGTGCCGGCCGTCGTGGTGGGTGTGGTGCACGATCGGGTGGATCTCCTTGCCGACCAGCTCCTCGGCGGTCCAGCCCAGCATGCGCTCGGCCGCAGGGTTGACGAAGGTGGTCTTGCCTTCGGCGTTGACGCCATAGATCCCTTCGCCGGCGGCGCGCAGGATCAGCTGGTTCTCGCGCTCGATGTCCTGGAACACGCGCTCGACCCGCTGCCAGGTCGAGATGCCGCCGCGCATATGGTCTTCGGCGGCGGCATCAACATTGCGCCGGCGGCGGGCTTCGAGGTCGGTCAGCGTCAGCAGCAGCAGCGAGCGGCCGTCATGCGGCAGCAGGCAGCCGGCATATTCGAGCTTGAGATCTTGCCCGGTCGCGTGGCGGGGATTGAGCGCGGTGGTCCAGTAGGCGCCCTTGTGCAGCACGGCCTGGGTGAAGACGGTGAGGGCGGCAAGCTCGCCGGCGTGGAGCGTGCTGGCCCTGGTCTGCCGCAGCAAAGCGCGGTCGTAACCGAGCAGGGCGCAGGCGGCGGGATTGGCATCGACGATCTGGTCGCCATAGGGATCGACCAGCAGCATCGCCTCGACCGAGGATTCGAACGCCGCGATGCGCGGGTCGATGACGGGGGCCATCTCGTCGTGGACGGGCATTGGCGTCGTTGCCATTGCGAAATCTCGTAATTGAACTACGAAATCTCGTTTATCACGAGTTTTCGTAGCGGCCAAGCGCGGGTGAAAATGCTGCGTCATCAAGGCAATGCCCGCTTCTTCGTCGGTGGCATGCTCCTTGCGTAATTGCTCCTCGCATTGACGCGCAGGAGGGCCGATGTCCACGTTCGACAATCCGTTTGATCCCGATCGCAAGCTTCGAGCCGGCTGTGTTTGCGGCCAGCATGGTTCCGCGGCTGAGCACGAGCAGGCCACGGCGCTGCATTGCGAGCCGGTCGCAAGCGAAGAGAAGCGCTACGAGGGCGTGGTCGCCTCCGCATTGATGCGCGCGATGTTTCCGCAAGACGTGGCGCGGCGCGCTTTCCTGAAGTCGGTCAGCGCCTCGACCGCGCTCGCGGCGCTGTCGCAATTCTTCCCGATCAAGACGGCAACCGAGGTGTTCGCGCAAGCCGGCGCGCCCGAGAAGAAAGACCTCAAGGTCGGCTTCATCCCGATCACCTGCGCGACGCCGATCATCATGGCAGCGCCAATGGGCTTCTATGCCAAGCACGGCCTCAACGTCGAAGTGGTGAAGACCGCCGGCTGGGCCGTGATCCGCGACAAGACCATCAACAAGGAATACGACGCCGCGCACATGCTGGCACCGATGCCGATCGCGATCTCGCTCGGGCTCGGCGCCAACGCCATTCCGTTCACCGTCCCGGCCATCGAGAACATCAACGGGCAGGGCATCGTGCTGGCGAGCAAGCACAAGGACAAGCGCGATCCGAAGGACTGGAAGGGGCTGAAATTCGCTATCCCCTTCGACTATTCCATGCACAATTACCTCTTGCGCTATTACCTCGCCGAGCACGGTCTCGATCCCGATACCGACGTGCAGCTGCGCTCGGTGCCCCCGCCGGAGATGGTCGCGAATCTGCGTGCCGACAACATCGACGGCTTCCTCGCGCCCGACAACATCTGCCAGCGCGCGATCTATGACGGCATCGGCTTCATGCATCTGCTCTCCAAGGAGATCTGGGACGGCCATCCCTGCTGCAGCTTTGCCGCCAGCCGCGAGTTCATCACGACGGCGCCGAACAGCTTCGCGGCGCTGACGCGGGCGATCGTCGATGCCACCGCCTACGCCTCGAAGGCGGAGAACCGCAAGCAGATCGCGGAAGCCATCGCGCCTGCGAACTACATCAACGCGCCTGTCACCGTGCTGGAGCAGGTCCTGACCGGCACCTATGCCGACGGCCTCGGCGGGGTGAAGACCGATCCCAAGCGCGTCGATTTCGATCCGTTCCCGTGGCAGTCCTTTGCGGTGTGGATGCTGACGCAGATGAAGCGCTGGGGCCAGATCAAGGGCGACGTCGACTACAAGGCGGTGGCCGAGCAGGTGTATCTGGCGACCGACACCAAGAAGCTGATGACCGAGATGGGCCTCACGCCGCCGGCGAGTGCCTACAAGTCGTTCGCGGTGATGGGGAAGAATTTCGATCCGGCCAAGCCCGAGGACTATCTGGCGAGCTTCAAGATCAGGAAGGCGTCGTGATGAGTTGCACTCTCGTGTCCCGGGCGCGGCGCAGCGCGAAGCCGTGCGACGCAGAACCGGGACCCATGCGGCCCAACTGGGTCCCGGCTCTGCGAAGCAGCACTACGTGCTGCATCGCGTCCGGGACACAACCGGTGAGGTTTGAATGATGACCGCCTCCCTCCGCCTTCGCGCGGGCCTCGTCTCCCTCGTGCTGCTCGCCGCCTTTCTCGGCATCTGGCATCTCGCCACGCGCTCCACCGCACAGGTGGCGACGATGAGCCCCGAATACGCCAAGCTGATGGGCCTAACCGCGACGCAGGGCAAATCGGCGATGCCGGGGCCGCTCGATGTCGGCGCAAAGCTCTGGGAGCATCTGAAGCGGCCGTTCTACGACAACGGGCCGAACGACAAGGGGCTCGGCATCCAGCTCGGCTATTCCATTGCGCGCGTCGGCACCGGTTATCTGCTGGCCGTGCTGGTCGCGATCCCGCTCGGCTTTCTGATCGGCATGTCGCCGCTGCTGAGCAAGGCGCTCGATCCGTTCATCCAGGTCTTGAAGCCGATCTCGCCGCTCGCCTGGATGCCGCTCGCGCTCTACACCATCAAGGATTCCTCGGTCTCGGCCATCTTCGTCATCTTCATCTGCTCGATCTGGCCGATGCTGCTCAACACGGTGTTCGGCGTCGCGACCGTGCGCAAGGAATGGATCAACGTTGCGCGGACGCTCGAGGTCGGCACCGTCAGGCGCGCCTTCACAGTGATCCTGCCCGCGGCGGCGCCGACGATCCTGACGGGCATGCGCATCTCGATCGGCATCGCCTGGCTGGTGATCGTCGCCGCCGAGATGCTCGTCGGCGGCACCGGCATCGGTTATTTCGTCTGGAACGAGTGGAATAATTTGTCGATCACCAACGTCATCATCGCGATCCTCCTGATCGGGATCGTCGGCATGGCTGCTCGACCAGATCCTCGCGCGCTTCACGCGCATGGTCACGTTTCCGGAGTAGAGGCGATGACCGACAAGTTCATCTCGATCGAAGGCATCGCCAAGCGCTATCCCGGCACGGGCGGCGCGACGACCACCATCTTCGAGAACCTCTGGCTCTCGATGGCGCGCGGCGAGTTCGCTTGCGTGATCGGCCATTCCGGCTGCGGCAAGACCACGGTGCTAAACATCCTCGCCGGGCTCGATGCGCCGAGCGTGGGCGCGGTCATCGTCGACGGTCAGGCGATCTCGGGCACCAGCCTCGACCGCGCCGTGATCTTCCAGAGCCATGCGCTGCTGCCCTGGCGCACGGTGCTCGGCAACGTCGCCTATGCCGTTAGCTCGAAATGGCGCAGCTGGGACCGCGCCAAGGTAAGGGCGCATGCGCAGAAGTTCATCGATCTGGTCGGCCTCTCCGGCGCCGAGCACAAGCGTCCCTCGGAGCTGTCGGGCGGCATGAAGCAGCGCGTTGGCATCGCACGGGCACTGTCGATCACGCCGAAGATGATGCTGATGGACGAGCCGTTCTCGGCGCTGGACGCGCTGACGCGCGGCACGCTGCAGGACGAGGTGCGGCGCATTTGCCTGGAGACCGGGCAGACCGCGTTCATGATCACCCACGACGTCGACGAGGCGATCTATCTCGCCGACAAGATCTTTCTGATGACGAACGGTCCCGGCGCGGTGCTGGCGGAGGTGGTCGAGAACCCGCTGCCGCGGGATCGCGGCCGCACCGATCTGCACCGGCATCCGCTGTACTACGCGCTGCGCAACCACATCATCGATTTCCTGGTGACGCGCAGCAAGACCTTTGCCGCCGAGACGCCCGGCCACGATCCGCGCAACGTGCCGCTGATCCAGATCGGCAAGCCCGGACTGACGATCGCCTCGAACGGCGAGGAGCAAAGACAGACCTGGATACCCGGGCCCAGTCCCGGACTCACCGCCTAACAGGAGACCCTAATGAAACGCGAAGACCTCACCGAGAAGCTGCTCGACATCAAGCGCGAGAAGGGCTGGAGCTGGAAACACATCTGCGAAAAGATCGGCGGCTATTCCGAAGTGCTGATCGTCGGGGCGATCATGGGCCAGATGAAGCTGACGAAGCCCCAGGCTGCCAATGCCGGCGAGCTGTTCGGCCTGTCGAAGGCGGAAGTTGCGATGCTCAACGAGGTGCCGATGCGCGGCACCGGCACGCCGATGCCGCCGACCGACCCGCTGATCTACCGCTTCTACGAGATGGTGATGGTGAACGGTCCGGCCTGGAAGGCGCTGATCGAGGAGGAGTTCGGCGACGGCATCATGTCGGCGATCGACTTCGACATGGGAATCGAACGCGTCGCCAACCCCAAAGGCGACCGCGTCAAGATCACCATGAGCGGCAAGTTCCTGCCGTATAAATATTACGGCGCCAGCGGCAACGTGCCGGAGTACGGCTTCAAGGAGGAGTGACCGCGGCGAAGGCGCGCAGCTCGCCGACCGACGCCATCTCGCGGATGTAGGTGAAGGACCCCTTGTCCTTCATCTCGCGCGCGCAGTTCAGGAACGCTGCGAGCGCGTAGCGCGACATGGCTCCGCCGACGCTGATGCGCTTGACGCCGGCGGCGGACAATTGCTCGACGGTTAGCGTCGGGTCGGCAAAGCCCATCACGTGGTTGAACGGCTTGCCCAGCGAGGACGCCACCGTCCTGATCGTGGCGAGATCGTACAGGCCCGGCGCATAGAGGACGTCGGCGCCAGCGGCCTCGAAGGCCTGCAGCGGCGGATCGTATCGTCGATGTCCTTGCGGCCGTGCAGGAAGTTCTCGGCCCGCGCCGTCAGCGTGAACGGAATGGGCAGCGCGCGTGCCACCTCTACCGCGGCCTGGACGCGCTCGACGGCGTGGGCGAAGTCGTAGATCGGGCGATCGCGATCGCCGCTGAAATCCTCGATCGAGCCGCCCACCGCGCCGGTGTCTGCGGCACGCCGAATAGCTTCGGCGGCGCCTCTCGGCTCATGTGCGCCGCAATTCTCGAGGTCGACGCTGACGGGAAGGTCGGTGGCTTCGACGATCGCGCGCGCGTTGGCGAGGATGACGTCGAGGCTGACGCCGCTGCTGCCGAACATATTGGCGACCCCGAGGCTCGTCGTGGCCAGGGCTTCGAAGCCCATCGCCGCGAGCAGCTTGGCGGTGCCGACATCCCAAGGATTAGGAATGATGAAGGCACCGGGCCGCTCGTGCAACGCGCGAAACGCTCTCGCCTTGTCCAACTGGCTCGTCATGGCTCGTCTCCATTGTCTGTCCCAACGAGCTTTAGGCGCACTTCCGTCATCCGCCAAATTTGTTATTCTGTCAGATATCATCAGCTTTCTGCATGAGGTCGCGATGGACAGTGACGCCCTCAACACCTTCCTGGCGGTTCATCGCAGAGGCGGGATTTCGCATGCCGCGAAATTCCTGCACCGCTCGCAGCCGGCGATTTCGCGCCGCATCGCTCTATTGGAGCAGGAGCTCGGCGTTCCCCTGTTCGAGCGGGTGGCAGGCCGCACCCGGCTCAGCGACGCCGGGCGCGTGCTGATCCCCTATGCCGAGCGCGCAGTGGCCGCGGCGCAGGATGCCGAACAGGCGATCCGCGCACTGACCAAGCAGAGTGCAGGGCCGGTTTCGCTGGCCGTGACCGGGACGCTCGCTGACAGCCGCCTCTCGACCATCATGAAGCGGTTTGCCAAGGAGCATCCCGCCGTCGTGCTGAGCTTGCGGACGGCGACCAGCGCGGAGGTCAGCGATCTCATCCGGCGCGGCGAGGCCACGATAGGCCTGCGTTACAACGCCGACGGCTCGGGCGATCTCGCCTGCGAGCAGGTCCTGCGCGAATCGTTGCAAGTGGTCTGTGCGCCCGACCATCCTCGCGCCGGACAGCGTGTGAAACGCCTCGCCGAGCTTGGTGGCGAGCGCTGGATCGCATTCCCCGAGATTCGCGGACGCCGCGAGATTGCCGCGGCTCACGTGTTCGCGCTGTTTCTGACGCGGGGACTTGGCGAGGTGGAATGGACGGCCGTGGACAGCCTCACTGCGCAGAAGCGGCTGGTGGAATCGGGCTTCGGTCTTGCACTGCTGGCAAAAAGCCATGTGGCGGAGGAGCTGCGTGCGGGCTCGATCGCGACGGTCGCCGTGGGCGACCTTGATGCGCACCAGGATATCATCCTCGTCACGCGTCGTGGCGGGTTTTTGAGCGCCGCCGCAGAGCGCCTGCTCGAAACCATCCGCCGCAACTATGCCGGGCCGAATGTCTCGACCACGCGGGAAGGCAGAAGAAGAACGCCGGCGCGCAAGGCTATTGCGCGCCGGCGGGTCGGTTGACTCGATTATTTCCCCGCCTTCACCTCGGCGGCGGCGACCGCGAGCAACTCGCTCATCTTGGCGCGAATCGTCTGCTCGGTGACGACAACGTTCTTGGCGGCGAAATCGGCCGTCAGCTTGCGTAGGACGTCGGCATCGCCGGCCTCCTCGAAATCGGCCGCGACGACCTCCTTGGCATAGGCGGTGGCGGCATCACCCGTGATTCCGAGCTTCTCGGCTGCCCAAAGGCCGAGCAGCCGGTTGCGGCGGGCCTCCGCCTTGAACTTCTGCTCCTCGTCGAGGGCGTACTTCTTCTCGAAGCCTTCCTGGCGTTTGTCGAACTCGCTCATGCCTGTTCCAAATCCTCGCTGAATGGAGCGGGAGCCTTCCGTTGCGGCGACCCGGCTGCATGCCTACATAGATAGCACGAATCGGCAAAACAACGGGCCGTTAAGCCGCAGGCAAGACGGTATAAGTTGGTGCCGGACGGCCGGATCGATTGTGCTCGGACAGCCAATCGGATAGGTTGCCTAAGGCTTGGTTCCCGTTCTGTTTCCAACGGGTTTATAGATGGGTTCCTGGCCGTTCACGGCAGCTCCGCTGTGGGTCGTAATCCTAGTCAACCGGAGCACACCAAATTCATGGATTGTCAACAAAACACGGTACATCCCCATGAGCCGTCGGCGTCGCATTTATGAAGGCAAGGCAAAGGTTCTTTACGAAGGCCCCGAGCCCGGTACCCTGATCCAGCACTTCAAGGACGACGCCACCGCGTTCAATGCGAAAAAGCATCAGGTGATCGAGGGCAAGGGCGTCCTCAACAACCGGATCTCGGAGTACCTGTTTCAGCACCTCAACGACATCGGGGTGCCGACCCATTTCATCCGCCGCCTCAACATGCGCGAGCAGTTGATTCGCGAGGTCGAGATCGTGCCGCTGGAGGTTGTGGTGCGGAACGTCGCCGCCGGCTCGCTGTCGCAGCGCCTCGGCATCGAGGAGGGCACGCAGCTGCCGCGCTCGATCATCGAGTTCTATTACAAGAACGACCAGCTCAACGACCCCATGGTGTCGGAAGAGCACATCACCGCCTTCGGCTGGGCGACGCCGCAGGAGATCGACGACATCATGGCGCTCGCCATCCGCGTCAACGACTTCCTCACCGGCCTCTTCCTCGGCATCGGCATCCGCCTCGTCGACTTCAAGATGGAGTGCGGGCGCCTGTTCGAGAACGAGATGATGCGCATCATCGTCGCCGACGAGATCTCGCCGGACAGCTGCCGGCTGTGGGACATCAAGTCGAACGAGAAGCTCGACAAGGATCGTTTCCGCAGGGACCTCGGCGGTCTGCTCGAGGCCTATACGGAAGTCGCAAAGCGCCTCGGCATCCTCATGGAGAACGAGCGTCCCCAGGGCACCGGCCCAGTGCTGGTGAAGAGCTGAAGAGGACTTTTGACGTGAAGGCACGTGTCACCGTTACCCTGAAGACGGGCATCCTCGATCCGCAGGGCAAGGCCATCGAAGGCGCGCTGAAGTCGCTCGGCGTCGACGGCGTCGCCAGCGTCCGCCAGGGCAAGGTGTTCGACATCGAGCTCGCCGGCGCCGACAAGGCCAAGGCGGAGGCGGCGCTGAAGGAGGCCGCCGACAAGCTCTTGGCGAACACCGTGATCGAGAATTACCGGGTCGAGCTGCTCAGCTAAACCCGCGCTTGTAGCCCGGATGGAGCGAAGCGAAATCCGGGTCTATCCGCGGTGGCACTGTCCCGGATTGCGCTTCGTTTCATCCGGGCTACAAGGCAACATACTCACAGCCATCCCGCCCGCCGAAAACGCCAGTACAGCGAGCCGCACGCGGTCAGCATCACGCCGAGCAGCATGAAGTAGCCGTACTCCCACTCCAGCTCCGGCATGTGCTTGAAGTTCATGCCGTAGATGCCGGCGAGCGCGGTCGGGACCGCGATGATGGCCAGCCAGGATGCGAGCTTCTTGGACACCGCCGTCTCCTGGGCCTGGCCGACGAGCAGGCTCGCCTCGAAAGCAAAGGCCAGCACCTCGCGCATAGAATCGATGCGCTCCTGGATGTTGCGGACGTGGTCGGTGACGTCGCGGAATAGCGGCTGCATGGCCTTGCGCACCATCGACAACTCGTCGTGCTCCAGCCGGCGGCAGACCTCCACCAGCGGTCCGATTGCGGTCCTGAGCCGCAAGAGGTCGCGTCGCAGCATGTAGAGCCGCTCGATCTGCGCCTTGCTGATCTGCTTGGAGAGCACGTCGTCCTCGATGCCTTCGATCTCGTCGTGGATGCTCTCCAGCACGGGCGAGTAATTGTCGACGATGAAATCGAGGATGGCGTAGAGGATGTAGTCCTCGCCGCGCGCGAGCGCCCGCGGGCAGCTTTCGCAGCGTTCGCGCACCGGCGTGTAGGAGGTCGAAGCGCCGTGGCGAACCGAGACCAGATAACCTTCGCCGACGAAGATGTGGGTCTCGCCGAAGGCGATGCGGCCCTCGATCAGCTGCGCGGTGCGCGCGACGATGAACAGGGCCTCGCCATATTGCTCGATCTTGGGCCGCTGATGGGCGTGGTTGGCGTCCTCGATGGCGAGATCGTGCAGGTCGAACTGCTTCTGCACCGCGCCGAGCAGCGCCATGTCGGGCTCGTGCAGTCCGATCCACACGACATGGCCGGGCTTGGCTCGCCAGCTCGAGGCCTCGCTGATGGCGATATTGGCGACTCTGCGGCCGTCGACATAAGCGCCGGCGGCGACGACGCCCTCGGCGGATACCGGTTCGGAGAGGGACGCGGGCAGCGACGGGACGTTCATGGCTTCAATCCCGGGCAAATCGAGCGGCCAAAGGCGCGTGGCTATGGCCTGTGTACAAGGGCGCTCCGCAACGCTAGCACTGGTAAAATCCCCGTCAAATGGTTATGTCTGTTCGCGAATTGGCCCGTTGGCCAGCTTCGATTCCCAGCCGCGTCGGAACCCCTGCCATGAAAGCCGCCATCCTCGTCTTTCCCGGAATCAACCGCGAGCGCGACATGGCGCGCGCGTTGAGGCTGATCTCCGGCAGCGAGCCCGCGATGGTCTGGCACGCCGAGACCTCGCTGCCATCAGGCACCGATCTCGTCGTCGTGCCCGGCGGTTTCTCCTACGGCGATTATCTGCGCTGTGGCGCGATCGCGGCGCGTGCGCCGGTGATGGATGCGGTGCGCGACTATGCGGCCAAGGGCGGCCTCGTGCTCGGCGTCTGCAATGGTTTCCAGATCCTCTGCGAGTCCGGCCTCTTGCCGGGCGTGTTGATGCGCAATGCGCGGCTGAAATTCATCTGCCGCGACGTGCATCTGCGCGTCGAGCGCTCCGACACGCCGTTCACCCGCGGCTACAATGCCGGCCAGGTGAT
This sequence comes from Bradyrhizobium sp. USDA 336, assembly GCF_044908355.1. Classification (NCBI taxonomy): domain Bacteria; kingdom Pseudomonadati; phylum Pseudomonadota; class Alphaproteobacteria; order Hyphomicrobiales; family Nitrobacteraceae; genus Bradyrhizobium; species Bradyrhizobium sp. USDA 336. The sequence goes on from NZ_JBIYDC010000002.1 coordinate 568,750, forward strand.
CCGCGTGCCGGTTGCCCATGGCGAGGGCAATTACGAGGCGGACGAAGAGACCATCAAGCGGCTCGAAGGCGAGGGGCGGGTGCTCTATCGCTACTGCTCCGCTGCCGGCGAAGTCGACGATTTCAACAACATCAACGGCGCGGCGCATTCGATCGCCGGCATCGTCAACGACCGGGGCAACGTGCTCGGCATGATGCCGCATCCGGAAAACCACGTCGAAGATATCATGGGCTGCACCGACGGCCGTGGCCTGTTCGCCGGTCTCGCCCAGCATCTGGAAAAAGCCGCGTGATCTCGTTCGTGGTGAAGCGTGCGCTCGCCGCGATCGCGGCGCTGGCGTTCGCGACATTTTCGGTAGCGACTTGCGCATCCGCGCAGGATTATCCCAAGCGTCCCATCACCATGATCGTGCCGTTCGCGGCCGGCGGCACCTCGGACGTGATCGCGCGCGCGGTGGCCGAGCAGATGGGCATCGCGCTCGGCCAGACCATCGTCATCGAGAATGTTGCCGGTGCCGGCGGCTCGACCGCGCTGGCGCGGGCCTCCCGCGCCGAGCCGGATGGGTATACGATTGCGATCGGCAATGCCGGCACCAATGCCGCGACCTACACGATCTATCCAAAACTGCCGTTCACGCCTGATTCCTTCGTGCCGATCGCGATGGTGGCGAAGACGTTCGGCATCATCGCGCTGCGCAAGGACTTTCCTGCGAAGGACCTGAAAGAGTTCATTGCCTATGCCAAGGCCAATCCGGGCAAGATCAATCTCGGCCATGCCGGCGTCGGCTCCTCGAACTATCTGATCTGCAAAAGCTTCGTCACAGCAGCCGGGATCGACGCGACGCTGATCGGCTATCGCGGCGCCGCGCCGGCGCTGACCGACGCGGTCGGCGGCCAGATCGACGGCGTCTGCGACGCGGCCGCCTCGGTGTCGCAGTCGATCAACGACAAGCTGGTGAAGGGCCTCGTGGTCGGCTCGACCGTTCGGCTCGCCACGCTGCCGGATCTGCCGACCTCGGCGGAAGCCGGCCTGCCCGAGTTCGAGGCACAAGGCTGGAACGGCCTGTTCGCGCCCAAGGGCACGTCGCCGGCCGTGATCGCCAAGCTGAATGCCGCGGCGCGCACGGCCGTCGAGACCGAAGCGGTGAAGAAGCGCTTCGCGGATCTGTCGACCGTCGCGCCCGATGCCGACGAGCACGCGCCCGATGTGCTGCAAAAGCTCGTGACGCGCGACGTCGAGAAATACCGGAAGATGCTCGCGGACGACGCCAACAAGTAGCCTGCTCACCCTGGTGGCGGCCGGCGTATGGCCGCCCGGAAGGCTTACTGGAGCACAGGAATGCGGGCGATGACCTTGATCTCGAAGTCGAAGCCGGCAAGCCAGTTCACGCCGACGGCCGTCCAGTTCGGATAGGGCGGTCCGCCGATCTCCTCGGCGCGAACGGCCATCACCGTCTCGATCTGGCTCGCCGGATCGGTGTGGAACGTGGTGACATCGACAACATCGTCCAACGTGCATCCACCAGCGGCGAGCACGGCACGCAAATTGGCGAATGCGCGCCGGACCTGGTCCTCGAATACCGGCTCGGGTGAGCCGTCCTCGCGGCTGCCGACCTGCCCCGACACGAACAGCAGGTCACCGGAGCGGATCGCTGCGGAGTAGCGATGCTGTTGATAGAGCGCGTGGCGGTTCGCGGGGAAGATTGCCTCTCGCTGGGCCATGTCAGGAACCTTTCATCGGATCGGGAGCGGGTGGAACGGGGCGTTCCACGGGTGGCGTTTCAAGCCCATTTCATATACGGTTCGTATGTGATAATTTACATACGAGGCGTATGTCAAGAGGGGCCAGGGAGCATGGCAAAGGGAAAGCGCGCAGCGGCCATGGCGGAAAATCGGGCCAGGCTCATCCGCGCCGCACGCGCGGCATTTGCCACGCAGGGCTATGCAGACGCGTCGATGGACGAACTCACTGCGGCCGTCGGTCTGACGCGGGGCGCGCTGTATCACAACTTCGAAGACAAGAAGGGGCTGCTCTGGGCCGTTGTCGAGCAGATCGACGGTGAAATGGCGGAGCGGCTCCGCATCGTCCGGGAGCAAGCGCCCAGCCCGTGGCTGGGCCTGCTCGCGGAGGGAAGCGCCTATATCGAGATGGCGCTCGAACCCGAGATTCAGCGCATCATGCTTCTGGATGGACCTGCGGTGCTCGGCGATCCCTCCAAATGGCCCGGCGAGAACGCCTGTCTCGATATCACCATGCGAACGATCCGTGCGCTGATCGAGGAGGGAATCGTGAAGCCGGTCGATGTCGAAGCGGCGGGGCGGTTGCTGAACGGGGCTGCGCTCAGCGCCGCCTTGTGGGTCGCGGCAGCCGACGATCCCAAGAATGTGCTGAGCAAGGCCGTCGACGCGTTTCGAGCGCTGGCGAGTGGATTGCTACGCGAGGCGCGTGAACCTGCATAGGTTTTGCGGCGACTGACTCCTCGTCACCATTACGGCGCGCGTCCGGGTTCGCTGATTTTTGCCGGTCGAGGCAACTCAAAGTTGTTTTATTGGTTCGATTGCGATATCAGGAGGCCGGCTGTCCGGATGTCACATGCCTGTTGCTTTGGTCGTTCTGCTGCTCGACATCACGTTGATCTATCACGCCTCGCGAACCGGACGGTTGCGGCCCTGGGCCTTCATCATCCTGCTGGTGCCGATGATGGGCGCGATCGCCTATATCGCGGTCGAGCTCATTCCCGAATGGTTTTCCAGCCCCGGTGCCCGGCAGGCGCGCCAGCGTGTCGCCAATCGCCTCGATCCCGAGAAGCGCTATCGCGAGCTGTCCGACCAACTCGCCGGCACCGACACCATCGCCAACCGCGCGGCGCTGGCGGAAGAGTGCGCGAATATCGGCCGGTTCGGCGAAGCTGAAGCGCACTATGATCACATCCTGAAGCTGCCGATGGGCCACGATCCTGCCTACGCGCTGCGCAGGGCGCAGGCGCAATTTGCCGCCAGCCGCCCAGCCGATGCGCTGGCGACGCTGGACGATCTGCAGAAGCAATGGCCCGATTTCGATTCCGCCGACGCGCATCTGCTCTATGCCCGCGCGCTCGCCGAGGTCGGACGTGTCGACGAGGCGCTGGAGGAATATCACGCGCTCGCCGGTTACTTCCCCGGCGCCGAGGCGCGGGTGCGCTACGGCATGCTGCTGCAAACGGTCGGCCGCACCGCAGAGGCGCGCATGGTCTTCAACGAGCTCCTGATCCAGATGCGGCGCGCGCCGAAATATCTACGCAAGGCGCAGGCGGAGTGGCTCAACATCGCCGAGAAGCAATTGTCGGCGTCACGCTGATCGCTACCTCAACGCCAAACTCCAGAGAAGGCGATCAGGTCAACCAGGTAGTGCACGAGCATAACCGGCCAAAGCGCGCCTGAGCGCCGGTACATCACCATGAAAAGGATGCCGATTGTTGCAGAGAGCAGGATGTTTCCGATCCCGGCCCACCAATGATAGGCGCCGAAGACGAGCGACGTGATGAGGATGGCGACGACTCCATCACCCACGTAAGGCTGCGATGCGTTCCGAAGCAATCGCCTGAAGATGATCTCTTCGCTGGCCGCGACCAGCGCGAGGCCAACGACGAGATCGAAGACATTAAGCCAGCCGGTCGGCTGCGGATACTTGCCAATGACGGTAGCCGGAAGTGCTGCATTGATGAGATGCTGCGGCCACTGACCGAAGCGGTCCAGCAGCGCAATTCCTGCGATCCAGACGCCGATCTCGAGAAAGGAAATTCGGCGTTGCTCGCGTCGATAGGCAACGGTCCGTGCTGCTGGAATCACCGCAAGAATGGCCAGAGCGGCGATCCGGCCGGCGTAGTCCCAGACAAGCCAACCCGCTGCAGTGTGCTGATGCAGTCGCATGAGCTGGGATGCAAAGTGCGGGACAAGCGCGAGTGCGAACCACCAGACGCTGGGCACGCGATCGGTTTTTGAATCACCAATGGCGGCCGGAGAACGACTTTCCATGCTGGGCCTTGAGGGAGGGATGCGTCACGACAGGCTTGCGCGCGACTACCTCACATTCGTCCAACATGTGTCAATCAGGTTGTGACTGTGCCTCCGTGCGCCTCGTTGCGTTAGCGCTCAGAGCCCGCGCACCCGCCCCGACCACCGCTTATACACCTCCGCCGGCACCGTCATCGCCGCAACACCGGCCATCACCAGCAATAACCCCAGTGCGAGGTTCGACGGCACGCTCTCGCCGAGCAGCAGCACCGAGAGGCCGACGCCGATCGGGATGCGCAAATAGCCTTGGGCGTTCGTCGTCAGCGTGCCGAGGCGGCCGAGGCAGACATAGAACAACATCAGGCCGAGGGCGCTGGAGACGATGCCCATGACGATGGTGGCGATGATCGCGGTCGGCGTGGGCTGCAGTGTCCAGGGCTGGTCGATCAGTAGTGAGGGCGGCAGCAGCACGAGGCCGCCGAACAGCAGCGAGCCGGCTGCCACCACCATCGGATCGTATTCGGACAGGCGGAGGCCGAAGATCGTCGCGCAGGCAAAGGAGATGGTGGCGAGCAGGATCGCGATCTCCGCCACGATCTCGCTACCGAAGCCGCGCAGCGCATCGAGCCCGACGATAGCGACGGTGCCGGCGAGTCCCAAAATCGCAACAGTGAGCTTGAGCAGTGTCGCTGGCTCGTGCCGCGTGATCAGCGAGGTGATCAGGAAGGCGAAGATCGGCGTGGTCGAGGCCAGCACAACCGTGTTCGAGGCCGGCACATATTGCTGCGACCAGGTGATGATCAGGAACGGGAAGGTCGAGTTGATCAGTTGCTGGGTCGCGAACAGCTTCCAGGCTTTTGCGTCGGTGGGGATCCTGGTGCCGCGCATCCACAGGATCGCGAACAGGAAGGCGGCGGCGATCAGCGAGCGCGCCGAGATGAAGGTGATGGGTGGGATCGTGGGAAGCGCCAGCTTGGTCAGCGGATAGGTGGAGCTCCAGCAGCAGGCGAGCGCCAGCAGCAGCGCATAATCGCGCCAGTTGCGTGCGCCGGTGGCGATGGACGGCAACGGCGATGATGCGGCCGGCCTCGCGCGACCCGCCTCGGATGTGCTCTGCGGCACCTTGTTCTTGCTCCCCGGCGCGAAAGCGCTTGGTGGGAAGTCTGGGCGAGGGGGCGCGAAAAGGGAAGGCGTCGAGCTATGCGTTTGGCTGAGGGAGTGCCTTCCGCTTCATCCGCTTGATCGTGCCGGAAAAGGTGAGCAGCAGGCGCTCGCCGGACATCATCTTGCCGCGCAGGAAGATCAGCGAGCCGCCGGCGCGGGTCACCTCGCCGGTGCATTCGATCAGCTCGCCCTCGCGTGCCGCATCGAGGAATTCACAGGCGAAATTGGTCGTCACCGCCCGGCTGTCCAGGACGTGGGTGGCGATCGCAAACAGCGAATAGTCGGCAAAGGCCATGTAGCAGCCGCCATGGACGTTGCCGGAGCCGTTGAGGTGCTTCTTCTCGACGCGGAAGGCGCTGCGGACGCTGCCGTCCGCCTCGATCCGGTGCCAGAAGGGGCCGACATGGGACTCAAAACTGTCGCGAATCCAGGTCCGCCAGCCCACAAATTCGCCCTCGGTGGCGACATGGAGGTCGGGGCGGCGCGGCGGGGGCGCTTTGGTCAATTCGTGCAAGGAAATAGGCCTTCAATTGCGGGTCTTTAGACCTTAAATCCGATCCGACCGCGCCGCGCAATTCCCGTTCCCGCCGGCCCTGCCGGCGCAAAACGTGGGACAGCGGGAAAATGCGCCATAAAGGGCTTTTCGAAGCCGTCCGATGTTCCTAAGAACGGCCAAACCGCCGCCGAAAGCCTCGAATCCATGAAGAATGAACCCAAGATCACCCCCGAACTGGTTGCCGCCCACGGGCTCAAGCCCGACGAGTATGAGCGCATCCTGAAGCTGATCGGGCGGGAGCCGACCTTCACCGAGCTCGGCATCTTCTCGGCGATGTGGAACGAGCATTGCTCGTACAAATCCTCGCGCATCCATCTGCGTGGCCTGCCGACCAAGGCGCCCTGGGTGATCCAGGGCCCCGGCGAGAACGCCGGCGTGATCGACATCGGCGACGGCCAGGCTGTGGTCTTCAAGATGGAGAGCCACAACCATCCGAGCTATATCGAGCCGTATCAGGGCGCGACCACCGGCGTCGGCGGCATCCTGCGCGACGTCTTCACCATGGGCGCGCGCCCGATCGCCTGCCTCAATGCGCTGAGCTTCGGTGCGCCCGAGCACCCGAAGACGCGGCATCTCGTCTCCGGCGTGGTGGCGGGCGTCGGCGGCTACGGCAATTCCTTCGGCGTTCCGACGGTGGGCGGCCAGGTACGCTTCCACACCCGCTACGACGGCAACATCCTCGTCAATGCCATGGCGGTGGGCCTCGCCGATTCTGACAAGATCTTCTATGCGGCGGCCTCCGGCGTGAACATGCCGATCGTCTATCTCGGCTCCAAGACCGGCCGCGACGGCATCCACGGCGCCTCGATGGCTTCGGCCGAGTTCGACGACAAGTCCGAGGAGAAGCGCCCGACCGTGCAGGTCGGCGATCCCTTCGCCGAGAAGCTGCTGTTAGAGGCCTGCCTCGAGATCATGGAAAAGGGCTGCGTCATCGCGATCCAGGACATGGGCGCGGCGGGCCTGACCTGCTCGGCGGTGGAGATGGGCGCCAAGGGCGATCTCGGCGTCGACCTCGACCTCGATGCGGTGCCGACCCGCGAGACCGGCATGAGCGCCTACGAGATGATGCTCTCGGAGAGCCAGGAGCGCATGCTCATGGTGCTCAAGCCCGAGAAGGAGAAGGAAGCCGAGGCGATCTTCAAGAAGTGGGGCCTCGACTTCGCCGTGGTCGGCTACACCACGCCGAGCAAGCGCTTCGTGGTCAAGCATGGCGGCGATGTCATGGCCGATTTGCCGATCAAGGAGCTTGGCGACGAGGCGCCGGTCTATGACCGCCCGCACGTCCCGTCCACAGCGCTGCCGGTCGTGCATGCCCGCGACGTGCCGGCACCCATGGGCCTTGGAGCTGCGCTGGAGAAGCTGATCGGCACGCCGGACATGTGCTCTAAGCGCTGGGTCTGGGAGCAGTACGATCACGTCATCCTCGGCAACACCATGCAGCGTCCCGGCGGCGATGCGGCCGTGGTGCGCGTGCAGGACGGGCCGAAGGGCCTCGCGCTCACCGTCGACGTCACGCCGCGCTATTGCGAGGCCGATCCTTATCAAGGTGGGATGCAGGCGGTCGCGGAAGCCTGGCGCAACATCACCGCCGTCGGCGGCAAGCCGCTCGCGATCACCGACAATCTCAACTTCGGCAACCCTGAGCGGCCCGAGATCATGGGCCAGTTCGTCGGCTGCCTGAAGGGCATTTCGGAAGCCTGCCGCACGCTGGACTTCCCGGTCGTGTCCGGCAACGTCTCGCTCTACAACGAGACCAACGGCCGTGCGATCCTCCCGACGCCCTCGATCGGCGGCGTCGGCCTGCTCGATGATTTCACCAAGTCGGCGTCGCTCGCCTTCAAGGCCGAGGGCGAGGCCATCCTCCTGATCGGCGAGACCCATGGCTGGCTCGGCCAGTCCGTCTATCTGCGCGACATCTGCGGCCGCGAGGAGGGGGCGCCGCCACCGGTCGATCTCGCCGCCGAGAAGCGGAATGGCGATTGCGTGCGCGGCATGATCCATGCGGGCACCGCGACTGCGGTGCATGATTTGTCGGACGGCGGCCTCCTGATCGCGCTGGCCGAGATGGCGATGGCGGGCGGCATCGGCGCCAAGCTGCTGGCGGCGCCGACTGCGCTGGTGCCGCAGGCCTATTGGTTCGGCGAGGACCAGGCGCGCTATCTCGTCACCGTGCCGGAAACCGAAGCCGGCCGCGTGCTCGCCAAGATGCGCGGCTGCGAGGTGCCTTGCGTGCGCATCGGCACCACCGGCGGCGATGCCATCGCGATCGCCGGCGAAGCGCCGGTTGCGATCGACACGCTGCGGACCTCGTTCGAGCGCTGGCTGCCGGAATATATGGGCGGGAAGGCGGCGTAAGGCGCTGCCGCAAATCAGATCTGTAGCCCGGATGGAGCGTAAGCGTAATCCGGGACCGCTATCACTTGTGGCAAGGTCCCGGATTGCGCTGCGCTACATCAGGGCTACGGACTGAGAGACCGCGCCTCACAACACGCGTGACGCGCCCGGGATCTGCCGCAACGCGCGCGTCAGCGCCCAGCTCGCCGCGACAGTCAGCACAAACCCGATCGTGGCCTTGACGATCGCCGGCAGGTCATAGTCGAACAGCCAGTATTGCAGCCACAATGCGATCGGATAATGCACCAGGAACATGCCGAACGCGTCGCCCTGCATTGGATCGAGCAACCTGGCTGAGCCTGATTGCTTGAACCTCTGGAAAAGGGCCAGGATCAGAAACATGATGGCCACGCTGAAGACGGTGAAGCAGATGGCATAGAGCGCTTCATACCAGTCCGGCAGCGGCGACGGGTTGCCCAGTATTTCGCGCTTGATGAAGATCAGCCCCCACAACAGGCAATACGGAACGATCGCGAGGACCATCCAGTCCCAGCTGACCTTTGCCATGCGGCCGTCGACAGAGAGCAGCCCACGATCCATTTGCGCAACGCCGATGCCGGCACCGAAAAAGAAATAGGTCGCGTACAGCATCACGCGCCCGTGCTGGACCGAGAACGGCCCGAACTCGAACCAGCTGCTGTGTCCGTAGTGAACCAGCCCGGGAATGTAGAACGCGGCGGTGACGGCCAGCATGACCGCGAAGAACACCGCGGGCCGGCGGCGACCGTGTAGAGAGAGGCGATTGATCGGATCGAGCAGGTTGGGTGACAGCCGGTACAAAAGGCAGGCAACCAGGTCGAAGGCGAACAAGACCCACAGGAACCAAATCGGTCCGCTCGGCCACGGGCCCTTCGTGACCATATTCCACCAGAATTCCGCAAAACCGATCTCGGGATGGTGCCGCAGGGAGATCGCGTAGTAGGCGAGTGGAATGACCGTAAAGGCGCAGATCGCGAAGGGTAGGCCAAGCCGAAGCAGGCGATCTGCCAAATAGCTCCGCACTCCCTTCCGGGCGATGCCGGACCAGGCGAACAGTCCCGACAGGAAGAAGAACATCGCCATGAAGAAACTGTCGGTGGCGAGCACGATCATGTCGAAGCCGAAGAAATAACTCGGATCGGTATGACCGAAATAGGTATAGGGGATCACCGCGTGATGCAGCAGCACCACCAGAGTGAGGAAGGTGCGGGCGCGATCGATCGCCAAGTTGCGCACCTTGCTCTGGGGCGCGGCATGCACCTCCGCGCCGATCGTCGCTGAATGTGACATCGTCATCGTGGCCGCCCCGATCCTAACCTCGGCTGGACTCTGCCGCCGGGAACTCGATTCAGCAAGGGCAGTTTGTTCGGCAGGTCGCCCCCGACCACCTCTAAAGCGCGATGCGATCAGGATGAATCGTCATCGCGCTTTAGGTTATTGTTTGAGCATGATCTTTTCGGAAAACCGCTACGCACTTTTCCGGATCATGCTCTAGGAACCAGTTCCTCGCAGCGATGTTAGCGTTCGCCGAAAACAGCGTAGGCCGTGAGACGCGGCAGTTCGGAGCTGGCGATGACGATCCTGAAATGGGCGCTGATCTTCCTCCTTGTCTCGATCGTGGCCGGCGTGCTCGGCTTCACCGGCATCTCGGCCGCCTCGGCCGATATTGCCCGCTTCCTGTTCTACGTCTTCGTCGCGATCTTCCTGGTGCTGCTGATATTGGGACTCACGATCTTCAGGGCGTAGCTGATTGAGCCCTCTTCGCCGTCATGGCCGGGCTCGACCCGGCCATCCACGCCTACCGCGGACAGATGGTGGCTGCCCGGGCATGACGATTGGGGGGCGCGGCGCTTATCCCACTTCCTCGATCTTCACCTTGTCCGGATAGAACGCGAGATGGCCTGAAATCTCCGTCATCGCTGGGAAGGGTGTCTCGTAGGTCCAGATCGCGTTGTCCAGCGTCTTGCCGTCGGCCTTCACGCTGTAATAGTTCGCGTCCCCCTTGTAGGGGCAATGGGTGACACGGTCGGTACGCTCCAACAGGGCCATGTTGGCGTCCTCCCGCGGTACATATTGCACTGCCGGATATCTGGCCTCCTTCAAGGTCAGCGCCTTGCTGGTCTCGGCGATCACGATGTCGCCCGCCGTGACGCGGACGCGCCGGGGATTTGGGGTGATCGTGATCGGGTGGTCGGGCCCTGGAAGCTTCATGATTTCACGCCTTTTCGATCAATCTGCCGCGCGCGGCACTTTGTCGTGCCTATGTCCTGATGGGATCAGGGATATAGTGCCGGAAAGCGTGACGTAGAAGGCCGTTCACGCTAAGTTTGACCTTGCCGGTGAGGGGACCCCCGGCAGCGATTCGATGATGAGGCTGCTTTGCAGCCGAGATAAGGAGCAAGACCCGAATGCCCATGGACGCCCACGATATCGAGGCGATGATCAAGGCAGCGATCCCCGATGCCGAGGTGACCATCCGTGACCTCGCCGGCGACGGCGACCACTATGCCGCGACCGTGATCTCGGAATCCTTCCGTGGCAAATCGCGCGTCCAGCAGCACCAGATCGTCTACCAGTCCCTGCGCGGCCAGATGGGCGGCGTGCTGCACGCGCTGGCGCTGCAAACCGGCGTGCCAGGTAACTGACGAAGCTGCACCTGACCTGACCAGCGCCACGGGGGACGATGATGGTTGCGGACAATCCGCACGGTGCGATGTTCCGCGTCATCACGCCGAACCGGCACAGCCGCGTGACCTATGCCGAGCTGTTCTTCGATCTCGTCTTCGTCTTTGCCGTCACGCAAGTCTCGCACGCCCTGCTGCATCATTTCACGCTGGTCGGCGCGGTGCATGTCGCGGTGCTGTTCCTGGCAGTGTGGTGGGTCTGGGTCTTCACCGCGTGGGTCACCAACTGGCTCAATCCCGAGCTGACGCCGGTCCGCCTGCTGCTGTTTGCGATGATGCTGGGCGGCCTCGTGCTGTCGACCTCGATCCCGACCGCGTTCGAGGGGCGTGGCCTGTGGTTCGCCATCGCCTACGCGGCCATGCAGGTCGGACGTACCGCATTCTGGCTGTTCGCAACGCCACCGCACCGGACCGCGGTGCGGCACAACGCGATTCGAATTCTGGTCTGGCTCTCCGTCTCCGCCGTCTTCTGGATCCTCGGTGGCCTCGCCCATCACGAAGCCCGGCTGTGGTTCTGGATCGCCGCGCTTGCGATCGAATACATCTCGCCCGCGGCCCGCTTCTGGGTGCCCGGGCTCGGCTTCTCCTCTGTCGAGGCCTGGGCCGTCGAGGGCGGCCACATGGCCGAGCGCTGCGCTCTCTTCGTCATCATTGCGCTCGGCGAGGCCGTCATCGTCAACGGCGCGACCTTCGCCGCGCTGGAATGGACCGCGGCCAACATCCTGGCCTTCGTCTCGGCCCTGGTCGGTGCCATCGCAATGTGGTGGGTCTATTTCCACAAGGGCGCGGAAGCCGGCGCCGAGTGGATCTCGAAGTCGGCCGAATCCGGGCGCCTGGCAAGGCTCGCCTACACCTATCTGCACCTGCCGATCGTTGCCGGCATCATCCTGACCGCGGTGTCGGACGAATTGGTGCTGAAGCATCCGACCGGTCATTCAGACATGCGCACGATCGTGAGCACGATCGGTGGGCCCTTGATTTTTCTGATCGGCACAATCCTGTTCAAGCTTGCGATCCGCGGCTTCCTCCAGCTCTCGCACGGCATCGGCATCTTGCTGCTGCTGGCGCTGAGCTGGTTCGCCTCGGACGTGTCGCCGCTCTGGCTCTCGGTCGCGACGACGATGATCCTGATCCTGGTGGCGGTGTGGGAATCGGTGTCGCTGGGGACCGAGCAATAGGCGGGTATGAGACACCTCCTCATCGTCGGCGCGGCCCTGGCTGCGATACTTGTCGTCGAGGAAGCGACACAGGGCTGGGCGCTTGGCCAAATCCCGTCCGCCTGCCGTGCCATGGGAGGAAAGCCTGCTCCAGCCGCCGGACGCTGCATCATGCCTGCGTGCTACTGGCAGGGCGATTGCGGGCATTGGGCCTATCCGCCGCAGTGGCTCGATCGTGTCAAGCCAGGCGACCACGTCTCAAAGGTGGTGTTCTGGCTCGGCGAGCCACTCCAGCGAGATGGTGAGCATTTCTCCTGGTCATGCGGCAAGGCTAGCACCCACAGCTTCCGTGCCGTGATCCGGAACCAACGGCTTGTGTCGGTAGAATCGTGTCCGCTCGAATGAGACCGGCCAAACGACGACTGCCGATTTACTCCGCGACCTCCAGCGCGTGCACCGAGAACATCTTCGCCGCATCCGTCCAGCTCTCGCGCACGCGCCAGCCCGCGCTCTGGGCCAGCGCGGCAAAACGCGCGATGCTGTATTTGTAGCTGTTCTCGGTGTGGATGCTCTCGCCCGGGCGGAACGAGAAGCTGGTGCCGAGCAAGCGCACGGTCTGGCTCTTCCTGCTGATCAGGTGCATCTCGATGCGGTGCCGCTCGCGGTTGTAGACCGCGCGATGGGTGAAGGCGGACAGGTCGAAATTGCCGCCGAGCTCGCGGTTGATGCGCACCAGCACATTGAGGTTGAAGCGCGCGGTGACGCCTGCTGCATCGTTATAGGCGTCGAAGAGGATCCGCTCGTCCTTCTCGAGATCGGCGCCGATGATCATCTGCGCGCCCTTGCCGAGGATCTTGCGCGCGCTTTTCAGGAAGGCCTGCGCTTCCTGCGGCTCGAAATTGCCAATGGTCGAGCCGGGGAAGAAGCCGACCTTCGGCATGGAGGCGACCGCCGTCGGCAGCTCGAACGGCGTGGTGAAGTCGGCCGCGACCGGATAGATGCCGAGCGCCGGGAAATCCCGCTTCAGGCCGCTCGCCTGTGCCTTCAGGAAGTCGCCGGAGATATCGACGGGCACATAGGCCGCGAATTTGCAATGATCGAGCAGCAGGCGCACCTTCGTGGTCGCGCCGGCGCCGAACTCGACCAGCGCGGCGTGCTCCGGGATGATCTTCGCGATCTCGCTGCCGCGCTGCTTCAGGATCGATAGCTCGGTGCGCGTCGGATAATATTCCGGCAGCTTCGTGATCGCCTCGAACAGCTCCGATCCGGTCGCGTCATAGAAATATTTCGGCGACAGCTTTTTCGGGTGCTGCGAGAGGTCCTCGATGGCCTCACGGGCGAAAGCGGTGGTCTGCTCGTCGGGAAGATGGGCCTCGGCCAAAGCGCTGGCGTGCACATTCATGGTACTCTCCTGAACGCGCTGTCCGGCGCGCATCTGTCGTCGGAATACTTAGTCGTAATCGGCAAGCCGCAGCCCGGTGAACTGCCAGCGGTGGTGCGGATAGAAGAAGTTGCGATAGGTGGTACGGCTGTGGCCTTGCGGAGTTGCAAGCGAGGAGCCGCGCAGCACCAGCTGGTTGACCATGAACTTGCCGTTGTACTCGCCGAGCGCGCCCTCGACGGCTCGGTAGCCGGGGTAGGGCGCGTACGAGCTGCGGGTCCATTGCCAGACGAGGCCGAAGGCGTCGTTGAGCTGGCCAGCGCGCGCCGCGACCTCCCATTCCATCTCGGTCGGCAGGTGTTTGCCGGACCAGCGCGCGAACGCATCCGCCTCGTAATAGCTGACGTGACAGACCGGCGCGTCCGGATCGACCGGCTTGAGGCCGGCGAGCGTCATGACCTGCCATGCGCCGTCGACCTCGCGCCAATAGCCGGGGGCTTGCCAGTCTTCCTTGCTCGCTGCGGCAAAGCCGTCCATCAGCCACAGGGTCGCGGTCCGGTAGCCGCCGTCCTGCATGAAGGCGAGCCATTCGGCATTGGTGACCAGATTGCGGGCGATCCTGACCGGACCGACCAGGGCGCGGTGCGCCGGCTTCTCGTTGTCGAAATGAAAGCCGTCGTCGACATGGCCGACGGTGTGGATGCCTTCGTTCAGTGCGAGCCAGTCATCACCGCCGCGCGTCGCGGCCGGGAAGCGCCAGGCCGGGTCATACGCCGGATAGATCGGGTTCTGCGCAAAGGCATGCAGGATGTCGGTGAGCATCAGCTCCTGATGCTGCTGCTCGTGATTGAGCCCGACTTCGACCAGCGGGGCGATTGCGCGGAGCTTGTCCGCGCCGGCCTCGCGGAAGAATTTGCCGACGGCCGCATCGACGTATTTGCGATAGGCGCCAACCTCGTCGGCGCTGGGGCGGGTGATGTCGCCGCGATGATTGCGGGCATGTCGCGGGCCGGCGCTGACGTAATAGGAATTGAACAGGAATGCGAAATCGGGGTGGAAGGGCCGGTAGCCCGCAGAATGCTCGCCGAGCAGGAATTGCTCCCAGAACCAGGTCGTATGGGCCCGGTGCCATTTGGTCGGGCTGGCATCCGGCATGGACTGGATCTGCTGGTCCTCGGGCGACAGCGGTGCGGCCCGGCGTTCGGTCTCATTGCGGACAGTCGAGAACGCCGCTTCCAGCCGCTGGGCGAGGTCGTCCTCGCGGGAGGACGGTGACGAACGCAGGGAGGCCGTGGCTGAGGCTTGTTTCGTCACGTTTTTCTCCAGACAGGACAAGAGAACGTTGTTCGCACGACCCGGTTCCATGAACAGGGTTCGTCCTAGATAGGGGCTCCGTTACGGTATGAAAGTCCTCTGCGGCGATGATATTGATGTCATCAGCCTATGGACCCGGCTGGGGTCAATCCGGCCGCCGGAGACCCGTCGCCGCCATTTTACTTTGGATGCACAACGGTTTGGGCTACATATATGGGCAGGTATCGGGTTAAATCGGCTGAGCCGGCCCGAAGCAATTGGTGAGGGCTCTGCCCCAGAAGGACACGGATATGAGCATCGCGGAATTCATCGACAATGAAGTGAAGTCGAACGACGTGGTTCTGTTCATGAAGGGGACGCCGCAATTTCCGCAGTGCGGTTTCTCCGGCCAAGTGGTCCAGATCCTCGACCATATCGGTGTCGGCTATAAGGGCCTCAACGTTCTCGAATCCGCCGAGCTGCGCAACGGCATCAAGGAATATTCGAACTGGCCGACCATCCCCCAGCTCTACGTGAAGGGCGAATTCATCGGCGGCTGCGACATCGTCCGTGAGATGTTCCAGGCCGGCGAATTGCAGCAGCTCTTCTCCGAGAAGGGCGTCGTCGTCGCGGCCTGACACGTGACCCTGCTGACGCGCCGGATTGGCGGCGCGGAGCTCGATGTCATCGTCGCCGATATCACCACGCTCGGCGTTGACGCCATCGTCAACGCCGCGAACACGTCGCTCCTTGGTGGGGGCGGCGTGGATGGCGCGATCCACCGGGCAGCCGGGCCCGAGCTCGTCGCCGAATGCCGCATGCTCCACGGTTGCAAGACGGGCGACGCGAAGATCACCAGGGGCTATCGCCTCAAGGCCACGCATGTCATCCACACCGTCGGTCCGGTCTGGAATGGCGGCACGCTCGGCGAGGACGATCTGCTCGCCTCCTGCTATCGGCGGTGCATGGAGCTTTGCGGGAAGCACAAGCTGACCTCGGTGGCATTTCCCGCGATTTCGACCGGCATCTACCGTTTTCCTGCCGACCGGGCGGCCGATATCGCCGTGCGCACGACGATCGAAGGGCTGGCTTTGGCGCCTACCGTCGCTCGCGTCGTGTTCTGCTGCTTCTCTGAACCGGGCGCAAAGCTCCATGCCGAGGCGCTTGCGCGACAGGGCGGCCCTTGTGCCGATTGAGCTGGTCGGTACACTCCGAGGCGCCATGTTCCGGGGAGGGGATATGATTTCACAATTTGGACTGCGTGCGCTCGCCTGCGGCGCGTTGGTGTCGCTTGCCGCGATGTCGCCGGCGCACGCGGAGGGCACTTACGAGATTCCGGCCGGCGCGCATTTCAATCAGGAGAAGCTCGGCAGGATCACCGACTTCTTCAAGAACGAGGTCGCGACCGGCAAGATCGCCGGTGCAAACGTGCTGATCCAGCAGCATGGCAAGCCGGTCTATCACGAAGTCTTCGGCGTGCAGGACGTGGTCAGCAAGGCTCCGATCACGGACAAGACCATCTTCCGCCTATTCTCGATGACCAAGGCGATCACTGCGGTGGTCGCGATGCAATTGGTCGAGGAAGGCAAGATCAAGCTGGACGATCCCGTCTCGAAATACATTCCCTCCTTCGCCAATGTGAAGGTCGGTGTCGAGAAGAAGGCCGAGGACGGCACGAAGGCGCTCGAGCTGGTGCCGCCGAAGCGGGCAATGACCGTGCACGATCTGATGACGCACACCTCGGGCATCACCTACGGCTTCTATGGCGACAGCCTGGTCCGCAAAGCCTATCGCGAGGCCAACATCTATGCCGGCGATTTCGATCTGGCCGAGTTCGCCGAACGCATCGCCAAGCTGCCGTTGCACAACCAGCCGGGCGCGCTCTGGCAATACGGCCACTCGACCGACGTGCTGGCGCGTGTGATGGAGATCGCCGCCGGCAAGCCGCTGATCGACATCATGCGCGAGAAGCTGCTCGATCCTCTCGGCATGGTCGATACCGGCTTCTTGGTCACGGACCCCGCGAAGCAGAAGCTCCTAGCCCAGCCCGTGCCGAACGATGCCGATTTCCGCGTCGGCCGCATCAATGATCCGACGGTCGTCAAGAAGATCCAGTTCGCCAGCGGCGGCATGGTCACGACCATGGCGGATTACAGGCGCTTTTCGCAGATGCTGCTCAATGGCGGCAGTCTCGACGGCAAGACCATCCTCAAGCCCGAGACGTTCAAGCTGATGACCACTGATCAGGTCGGCCCCGGCTCCGGCGTCGAGCGCGACTACTTCTATTTCCCCGGCGATGGCTTTGGCTTCGGCCTTGGGCTTGCGGTCCGTACCGATCCCGGCAACGCCAAGCCGCCGCCGCCCGGCAACCTCGGCGAACTCAAGTGGGACGGCGCCTCCGGCTGCTATTTCGTGATCGACCCCAAGCAGGACATGTTCTTCGTGCTGCTGGAGCAGACCCCGAGCGAGCGCCAGCGCGTGCAGCGGACGTTGAAGCAGCTGGTCTATGAAGCTATGGAGAAGTGACATGAACGGGCGCCGCGCGCTGTTCGCGGCGCTCGTTCTTTTGTTTGGCGCGGTAAGTGCGCGGGCGAGCTCAGAGGGCCGTGCGCACGGCTTCACGCCCGAAGGCCTGGCAAAGGTCTCCGACTACATCAGGAACGAAATCGCGACCGGAAAATTTCCGGGGGCGATTCTGCTGCTCCAGCAACACGGTAAGCCGGTCTATTACGAGAGTTTCGGCGTCCGCGACGTCGCGACCCAACTTTCGATGAGCGCGGATACGATCTTCCGCCTTTATTCGATGACCAAGCCGATCACCTCGGTCCTGGCGATGATGCTGGTCGAGGAGGGTAAGTTTGCGATCAGCGATCCCGTCTCGAAATACATTCCGGCCTTCGCCGGCATGCAGGTCGGAGTCGAGAAGAAGGCCGAGGACAACAAGGTCTCGCTGGAGCTGGAGCCGCTCAAACGCCCGGTGACGATCGAGGATTTGATGCGGCATACCGCCGGGATCCCTTACGGCTATTATGGCGGGGACCTGGTGAACAAGCTCTACGCCGACGCCGGTCTGTTCGACAGGAATTCGACCAATGCCGAATTCGTCGCGAAGATCACCGCGCTGCCGCTCGCCGAACAGCCCGGCACGATCTGGGATTACGGCCACTCCACCGACGTGCTGGGGCGCATCATCGAGGTGATCTCGGGGACATCGCTGTTCGAGTTCGCGAAGACGCGGCTGCTCGACCCGCTCGGGATGAAGGACACGGCGTTTTACGTCGCCGATCCCGCCAAATGGCCGCGCATCGCCGAGCCGATGCCGCACGATCGGGCGATCAGCCCGATCACGCAGGTTCGCGATATCAGGAAGCCGCTGCGATGGGAGTCGGGCGGTGGCGGCCTCGTCGGCACGGTCGGCGACTATGCGCGCTTCTCGCAAATGCTGCTCAACGGCGGCACGCTTGAAGGTCGACGCTACCTGAAGCCGGAAACCATCGCCTTGATGGCGTCGGACCATATCGGTCCCGAAACCGGCGTCGAGCGCGACAAGCACTACTATCCGGGTGAGACCAGCGGCTACGGCCTCGGCTTCGCCGTACGTACTGCGGTGCCGCCGGGCACGAAGTGGCCGCTTGGCGAATATCGCTGGGATGGCGTTGGCGGCACGTTCTTCTTCATCGATCCTGAAGACGACCTGTTCGGAATCTTCATGGTGCAGACCCCCTCGCAGCGCGGCCGGATCCAGCTCGCGCTGAAGACGCTGATCTATCAGGCGATGGGGCGGTGAGACCTCTCCCCCTTTGCGTAGCCGGATGGAGCGAAGCGCAATCCGGGACGTCCTCACCGCGTGGATAGATCCCGGATTTCGCTGCGCTCCATCCGGGCTACGGGGCTGAGCTTTACGCCCCGCGCACGATCTCGCGCACGTAGCCGATCGTCTCCTCGATCTGGCTCGCATTGACGTCCAGATGGGTGCAGGCGCGAATGCGGCCGTCCATCATCGCGAGTGTCACGCCGCGCTGACGGAGAGCGGCGACCATCTTGTCACCGGGGATGCCGGCGCCGTCGGGCTTGAAGAACACGAGATTGGTCTCGGGCTCCTGCACCTCGATGCCCGAGATCTGCGACAGTCCGCGGGCGAGCGCGCGCGCATTGGCGTGGTCGTCGGCCAGGCGCTCGACGTGGTGGTCGAGCGCGTAGATGCAGGCTGCTGCGCATATGCCGGCCTGCCGCATCGAGCCGCCGAGCCGCTGCTTCCACTGCCAGACCGCGTCGATGAAGGCGCGCGAGCCTGCGAGCACGCCGCCGATCGGTGCGCCCAGGCCCTTGGAGAAGTCGATCCAGGCCGAGTCCCAGCCCGCGGTCATGTCGCGTGGCGAGATGCCGCTCGCAACTGTGGCGTTGAGTAGGCGTGCACCGTCCATATGGGTGACGAGGCCGTGCTGCCTGGCGATCACGACGATCTCGTCGAGCGCCGACTTCTTCCAGATCGTGCCGCCGCCGATATTGGCGGTCTGCTCGACGCTGACGACCGTCTGCGGCGGCTGGTAGCGCGTGCGCGGATGCAGCGCCTTGCGAAGAGTCTCCGGCGTGAACTGGCCATCGGGTCCCTTCAACTGCGTCACCTGGAAGCCGCCGATCGCGGCATGCGCGCCGCCTTCACGCGCGATGATATGCGCAGTCTCATGGGCGAGGATCTCGTCGCCGGGGCGGCAATGCACCAGCGTCGCGGTGACGTTGCACATCGTGCCGGAGGGCATGTAGACCGCCGCTTCCTTGCCGAGCAGATCGGCAACGCGTTCGCACAGCGCGTTCACGGTCGGATCATCGCCGACCTGCTCGTCACCGACCTCCGCCCGCGCCATCGCCTCGCGCATGCCTGCCGTCGGCTTGGTCTGCGTGTCCGAGAGCAGATTGATGCGCACCGGCGGCGCCTTGGGATCGACGGGGGGAGGGGTGTAGAGCATGCGACGGCTCCTAAGCAGTGCGGCCACTGAAGTGTGGCTCTTAAGCAAAAAGGCCCCGGCGAACCGGGGCCTTTCGATAATCAGATCTTAGCGCGAATAGAATTCGACGACCAGATGCGGCTCCATCTGCACCGGGAACGGCACGTCGGAGAGGCCGGGGATGCGGGCGTATTTCGCGGTCATCTTGCCGTGGTCGACTTCGAGATAGTCGGGGACCTCGCGCTCGGGAAGCTGGCTGGCTTCGAGCACGTGGGCGAGCTGCTTGGAGGCTTCCTTGACCTCGACCACGTCGCCGACCTTGAGCTGATAGCTCGAAATGTTGACCTTGCGACCGTTCACCTTGATGTGGCCGTGGTTGATGAACTGGCGTGCGGCGAAGATCGTGGAGACGAACTTGGCGCGGTACACGACCGCGTCGAGACGACGCTCCAGCAGGCCGATCAGGTTCTCGCCGGTGTCACCCTTGAGGCGGCTGGCCTCGACATAGATGCCGTGGAACTGACGCTCGGAGATGTTGGCGTAATAGCCCTTCAGCTTCTGCTTGGCGCGCAGCTGCACGCCGAAGTCGGAGAGCTTTCCCTTGCGGCGCTGGCCATGCTGGCCGGGGCCGTATTCACGGCGGTTGACGGGGCTCTTCGGGCGGCCCCAGATGTTCTGGCCCATACGGCGATCGATCTTGTACTTCGCCTCACTGCGCTTAGTCATCGCGTCCTCTTCAGGTCATGGTTTGAGGAAACGCGCCCTCCTGTGTGACGGGATGGTCCCGGCACCGACAGGTCCGATCCCCAAAGCTTAAGGGAAGAGGACCACGGGTCGCGAAACGCTTCGCGGGCCGAAACCGGCCCGCGAGCAGGCGGCTTTTAGGGGACTTTGGGGTTGGCTGTCAATTCTTTAGCCTGTCATTCCGGGACCTGCGACGACGGTATTCTTATGTCCTGACCGCCCGGACCGGCTTTGACCCCGCCGCCCGCAATTCGGCAGCAATTTCAGTGTTCAGGACCTGTTCCAGCCGGGTCAGGACTCGCGCGATCGCGGCGGCGTCGGTGACACGGTGGTCCCAGCGGATCACGACATGGATGGTCTGGTCCGGCTCGACCAGCCCGTAGCTCAAGACAAAGGGGCCCGGCGTGATCGGGTGGAGCTCGCCGCCCCCGTAGGCAGCCACCGAGCTTACAGCAAAGCTGCCGAACCAGTTACCGCGCTGACGGCCGACATTCAGACCGACGGCCAAGCAAAGGCGCCGCAAGGGCAGCGGCAGGCGGGTCGCCCGCATGATCTTGCGGTACATCGGAACATCCTCGACCGGGGCCGTCTTGCCGCGTCGGATTTCCGTATCGACGGCTGCGAGCGAAAGGGCCTCGGGACCTGCGATCCGCTGCAGCAGCACGCATTCCTCGCCATCCTCGATCCGGGCAATCGCGACCGTCGCCACGCTCTTTGGCAGCTCATACAGAGCCGGCAAGGGCCATTTGATGTAGAGGGTGCGCAGGATCGGCTCGTCCTTTGCAACCAGGGCGAAAGCCTTCACGAACATCGCGGCCCAGCCGGCGGGCGCAATTGCGTCCGCGCGGGCCTCCAGCAGGGGGCGGATATTGAGCGAACGGGCCAATGAAACGAAAGGTACGCCCTTCGAGGCGTGCATGAGGTCGCAGATCACACGACGATGCAGCGAAATGGTCTTGGGCGTCCCGCGCATAGGCCTCCGGTTCCAAATCAAAAGATCAAAATATGTGCAGCGAGCGGGGCCCGCCCGCTCGCTCTAGCACGAACCAACCCGCTTGGGACCAGTCGGTTCGCCGCAGAAGGGATCGCCAATGAGGAGCCTCCTTTAGACCAAAAAATACTCTATTTTCAATTATTTACATCTTGAGCGGGCGGTCCTGGCGGCGCCGGTCGTCATGCGTCAATCGGCTTGTTCAGCGCCTGACTCCCTCGCAGGCCGCCATGATGCCGCGCTGGAACAGCGACCAGTCGAAGCCCAGCGCGATCGCACGGTAGCCACGGTCGATCAACGCGTTGGCCTGGTCGGCGGTGCGCGCCACGCCGCCGATCGGCACGCCGCTTTTGAGGATGCCGGCCTCGGCGCGCGCGATCAGGTCCAGCAATTGCGGATCATCCATCTGGCCGCGCTTGTTGATGGAGGTGGCGAGATCGCCGGGACCGATCACCGCGACGTCGATACCGGGTGTTGCCATGATCTCGTCGATGCGATCGACCGCGTCGACGTGCTCGATCGTGATCATGCAGATCATCTCGTCGTCGGCAGAGGCCATGTAATCAGGCATCGACTGGCCCCAGCGGAACGGCGCGTGGAAGGGGCCCCAGAGCCGATCGCCGCGCGGCGGGTAGCGCACGCTGCGCACCGCTTTCTCGGCATCCACGCGGCTCGTGATCATCGGGAAGTTGATGCCGAAGGCACCGATGTCCATCGGCGCTTTCGCCAGCCACGGCTCGTTGGCTGCGATCCGCACCAGAGGCGTGCACGGCGTGCCCGTGGTCGCGGCGATCATCGCGTGGGCTTCGGTCAATCCGATCGGGCCGTGCTCGAGATCGACGATGATCCAGTCGAGCGAGCGCGCCATGATCTGCACCATCTGCACGCTCGGGATGGTCGCGATCGCACCGAAGGCGGGGCGACCCTCGCGCCAGAGCTGACGGAGACGGTTGAGCGGCGGAGTCGGGACCGACATGGAAAACCTGCGGGACGATGGCGACGGCAAAGCCTAGCAGCGCGCCGCCAGTGCGCAAGCTCAGGCCACCGCGCGTCCGCCGAAGAACGGCGTCAGCGTGGCGCTGAGACCATGCACTCGGTTCGATGTAAAGAACATCTCGGCGCCGGACTGCGCGATGCCGCCGGTCGGCGGGCCGAGCAGGTCGGAGACGCGGCGGGCGATCGCGGGCGCCGGATCAATCCAGTCGACAGGCCAGGGCGCGAGCTTCTTCATCCGGTCGAGCAGAAGCGGGTAGTGCGTGCAGGCGAGCACCACAGTGTCGGTGCGCGCGCTCGCATCCGAGGCGTCGCCCACGAAGCAGGGACCCAGCTCGGCGAGGATGGCTTCGTCGCTGATCGTGATGCCGCCGAGCGCGGCTTCGGCCAGCGAAGCGAGCTCGGGCGAGCCGACCAGCGTCACCTCGCATCCTTGCGCGAAATCGCGGATCAGCGCCTTGGTGTACTCGCGCTTCACCGTGCCCTTGGTGCCGAGCACTGAAACGCGACGGGTCCTGGACTGCGCACAGGCCGGCTTGATCGCCGGCACCGTGCCGACGAAGGCTACGGAATAGGCGGCGCGCAAGTGAGACAGGACCAGGGTGGACGCCGTGTTGCAGGCGATGACGACGAGGTCTGGCCTATGCCGGCCGATCAGCTCCCCCATCAGCGGCACGACGCGGGCGATGATCTCGTCCTCGCTGTGGTGGCCATAGGGGAAGAAGGCGTCGTCGGCGACGTAGACGTAATGCGCGTCGGGCCGCCCCGCCACGACCTCTCGGAGCACCGTGAGCCCGCCAAGGCCGGAATCGAACACCAGGATCGTCGGAGAATTGGTCACGTCGCCACCCTAGCCCGGCATGGTTACCATTCGGTTTTTAGGGCGATTTTGCGGCGATCCCGCAAAGACCCGGGGGGCGTCTCGTGTCACGGACGCGCTGCGTCGTCATCCCCGGCGTCACATCGGCCGCGCGGCGCTCACGCGATCCTGTTGGTGGTGGTCCCGCGCTCGGTTGCCAGCTGCTTCTGCAGGCGGTCGATGTTTTGCAACAGGCGCTGGCTGGTCAGCACCAGGAAGTAATAGCCGAATTGCGGATCCTGGAAGTAGATCTCGAGCAGCCGGTCATAGGTGATGGTCAGCACCTGGCCGTCCTCGATGCATTCGACCGTCCCCGTGCGCCGGTTGTCCGGCGTGAGGAAGCCGAGTTCGCCCATCAGCGCTCCGGGCCCGATCTCGACGTTGATCTCCTTGACCAGGAACTTGCCGGTGACGGTGAGGAACATTTCGTTGGCTGGGTCACGCATCTTGAAGAGGATGTCGCCGCGCCGGTATCTGCGCTCGGTCATGAATGGCTTGAGCCATTCGATCGACATGTCGCCTTCGGTCGCATGCCGCGCCTTCTTGACCAGCTTGAGCATCTGCCGCAGGCGCAGGGCGTTGATCGGAAGCATCAGGAGATAGAGCAGGAACGTCGCGACGTTGGCGGAGAGCGCGCCGAAGAGAGCAAAGAACGCGCAGCCGATCATGTTGGCCACGCGCAGAGGGACCATCGTCCGCATCAGGAGTGTGGCGACGAAGAAGACCGCCCCGACCACGGCGAACAGATTGGCGAGTGTGATGTTGTGGACGAAGATCTCCAGGAGCCGGTTGAAGATCGCCTCGTAGGTGACGCTGTCGGGATCGAGGCCCATCTGGACCAGGATTTTCGCGATCCTGAGGTTGTCCGTGGCCGCTTCGAGGATGCGGTCGAGGATCGACGAAACGTCTGCGCTGCCGGACGGCATGGTACTAACCCCACGTAAGGCATTCAGTCCTGGTCGGCACCCGTATAGCCGAATTCGAATGACGACCGCTTGAATGACGCTTCCGGCCATCGTGCCGCAAGGGGCAAATTTTAGCCTGATCGGGCGTTTCGGCAATTGCCCGTTGGTTGCGCGTCCGGCCGCGGGCAGCCGTGATTCGGGCCATCCCTGCGGGCTTGAGCGTCGCGGACGGGCCGAAGCGACCTTCGCTTACGGCTTGGTGGCGGGCTGCACGACCTGCTGTTCGACCAGGCCGAGCCGCCCCGGCAGCGAGCCGGCGCGCAGCAGCATGGCGACGCTGTTGGCCTCTTCCAGGGTGAAATTGCCGGAAATCTGGCCGGAGCCGCCGGTGATCGGCTCGCGGATCACGGGCGCTGAGATCACCTTGTCGTCGAGCACGATGGCAAAGGGCTTTCCGACGTTCTCTGCCGTGATATGGGCAAAGCGCCGCGTGCCGCGGCCGTTGAAGCGGAACGATGCGATCGGCTCCTTGCTCTCGCCGGTCAATCCCGGCCCGGCATAGCTGATATCGCCGCCCTCGAGCGCGCTGTCCTTGGCGACGAGATAAGGAAGCTTGTCCTTGAAGCCGAGCAGGACTTCCGTGCCCGCCGGTGGCGTGCCCGATTGCGCCTGCTGCGCGGACATCGAGAGGTCGATCAGGCGAAAGCCGACCTTGACCTTCCGGGCGAAGATCGCGGTGATTTGCTCGGGCTCCATCACGCCGGGCAGGAAGATGCGGATACGGTCTATCCCCTCGGGCTGGACGCTGGCGAGCTTGACGCCGGCGTCCTTGAGGCGCTGCTCGATCATGGCGATGGAATCTTCGACGAGATCGCGCAGCCGCGCGGCTGATGCGGCATCGGTCGGCGCGAGCTTGAGCAGCCCGTCGCCGGCGTCGGTGACGTTGAGCGCTTGTGTGGGCAGCCCCTCCGCCGCCGCGACGAGCTTGCGCGTGAGCTGTTCGCGGCCTTTGCCGTCAGCGATCTTCACGTCGACGCCGCCGTCGCGGATCGCAAGTCCGGAGAACGCGATGCGGCCCTCGCGCAGGATCTTGTAGACGTCGTCGCGCAAATCCGTGACGACCGCCTCCCGCAAGGCATCGGTGTCCACCCTGTAGACGATCCGCGATCCGCCCAGCTTCTCCATCTTGTCGGCGATGAAGGCCGCGACCTTGACCCGCACCTTGTCGAGCTGGCCGTCGGCAAGCGAGGCACCGGGCAGGGCGATCGCGGATACCATTGTGAACGCAGCGACCAGCCGTGTGATCCGGTTCCGCAGGGGCGTCGTCATGATGACCTCAAGTCTTGCGGCAGGGCGCTGGCGAGCGAATTCAGTGCCAGTACTTGGTCCCCCGATCAGCCGCACAGGTTCAAGCGGCGCAGCCGGTAAGCAATGGACGAACGGCAAATCATCCATCATTCTGGTCCGGCTCGGCCGAACACGGCCGAGGCCTCGCCGAACCAAACTGTCAAAAGATACGGCGGCGGGGACATGCATCTGAGGGAGGACGGAATTCATGGCGGGCATCCACGCGCTCGATCGGTTGATCGGCAACGACTATCCGGAACTGTTGACGGACGAGGAGGTCCGGGCATTCGAGCAGGTCCCCTACGCCGACCGCGTCGCGGCCAAGAGCACCTATGACGCCATCAGGCTTGGTGCCGAGCGCAATCCCGACGGGGCGGCGATCCAGTTCCTGCAAAATGCCGATCCTGCCGACACGCCGCTGGTGGTCACGCACCGCGATTTCATCGCGCGCGTCACCCAGGCCGCCAACATGTTTCACGCGCTCGGCGCCGAGAAGGGCGACGTTATCAGCTTCATGCTGCCCTTGGTGCCGGATGCGTTCGTCACTCTGTTCGGCGCCGAGGCCGCCGGCATCGCCAATCCCGTCAATCCGCTGCTCGAGCCGCACCAGCTCGCCGAAATCTTGGAAGCCGCGAACACCAAGATCCTGGTGGCGCTCGGGCCGATGCCGGGCACCGACATCTGGCAGAAGGTCGAGCAGATCCGCCCGCAGCTGAAGCATCTGAAAGCCATCGTGCAGGTGTTCGGCGGCGGCGATCCGGCCAATGGCATCTTCGCCTTCAACGACCTGATCAAGCAGCAGCCGTCGGATCGGCTGGTCAGCGGGCGCAAGATTGGCGGCAGCGACATCGCCGCCTATTTCCACACCGGCGGCACCACGGGTACGCCCAAGCTGGTGCGGCATACCCATGCCAATCAGGTCTATCAGGCCTGGGCACTCAATCTGCTGCTGAAGGGCAAGCCCGGCGCCAACCTGCTGTTCGGCATGCCGCTGTTTCACGTCGGCGGATCGCTGACACAGGTGCTGACGACTTTGTCGGGCGGGGGCTCGTTGGTCGTGCTGTCGCCGAGCGGCTGGCGCAACCCGAACGCGGTGAAGAACATCTGGCAGCTCGTCGCGCGCTTCAAGCCTGAAGCTCTGTCGAGCGTGCCGACCGTGCTCGCCGCGACGCTCGCGGTGCCGCCGGGGAATGCGGATATCTCGAGCCTGAAATATGCGGCCGGCGGCGGATCGGCGATTCCGGTCGCGGTCGGTTCGGCGATTCAGGAGAAGCTAAAGCTGCCGGTGGTCGAGGTCTACGGCATGACCGAGACCTCGAGCGTGCACACGCTCGCTTATCCGGGCCGGCCGATCCGGCTCGGCTCGGTAGGCCTTCCCATGCCCTATGCGCGGGTGCGCATCGTGCAGCTCGACGCCGATGGCCGCCTGATCCGCGACTGCAAGCCGGACGAGATCGGCGTCGTCATCATGGCCGGACCCGGCGTGTTCGGCGGCTATCTCAACGACGAGCACAACAAGAATGCCTTCATCGACGGGGTCTGGGTCAATTCCGGCGATCTCGGCCGGCTCGATGCCGACGGCTATCTGTGGATCACCGGCCGGGCCAAAGATCTCGTGATCCGCGGCGGCCACAACATCGATCCGGCGCCGATCGAGGAGATCATGTTCCGCCATCCCGCCGTCGGCTTCGCCGCGGTGGTCGGCCAGCCCGACGCTTACGCCGGCGAACTGCCGGTGGGCTACGTGCAGTTGAAGCCCGGCGCAAAGGTCGAGCCGGGTGAGCTGGAAGCCTGGGTGCGCGAGCGCACGCCGGAGCGCGCCGCCGTCCCGGTGCAGGTCATCCCGATCGACCCGATGCCGGTGACGGGCGTCGGCAAGGTGTTCAAGCCGCAGCTGCGCTGGGACGCGGCCGAGCGGGTGTTCACAAAGGTGCTGGCGCCGCTGGTCGAGCGCGGCATTGATTGCAAGGTGAAGGTCGGTCCGCACGGCAGCCACGGCTCGATCGCGACCGTAACGCTGACGGGCCTGCCGGCAGGCCAGCGCGAAGCGGTGAAGGGGGAGGTGCACGCACTGCTCGCACCCTTCGTGATGCGCCACGAGGTGGTGCAGGGATAGGTATGATGGCACGTCGGATCGACCAGGCTCGCGCCGCGCGTGCACGGCGAGGGTCGACTGCATTAGCTATAAGTCGCGATCGAGGAGCTTGTGTGATAGACCTCACATAGAAAAATTTGGCTTTCGTCGACGCTCCGAATAGTCTCAGGAAATTGCATCCGAGGGGGCTGCAGTGATTCCGTTGCGGCTGTTTGGTTTATTGATTTTTGCGACCTTACTGGCCTGCGGATCGGCACACGCCGATCGGCGGGTTGCGCTCGTCATCGGCAATTCAGCCTACAAGAGCGCGCCCAAGCTCACCAATCCCGCGAACGACGCCACGCTGATTGGCGGCATGTTCAAGAAGGCGGGCTTCGATTCCGTCGACGTCAGGCTGGATCTCAGTGCGAGCGAGATGCGGCGCATGTTGCGCGAGTTCGCCGGCAGGTCACGCGATGCGGACATGGCGGTGATCTACTATGCCGGCCACGGCATCGAGCTCGACGGCAACAACTATCTCATTCCGACTGACGCGACGTTGGAGACGGATGGCGACGTCCTCGACGAGACCATCCCTGTCGAGCGCGCATTGTTCGCAGTCGAGCCCGCCAAGCAGCTGCGCCTGATCATTCTCGATGCCTGCCGCGATAACCCGTTTGCGAAGACGATGAAGCGCACGCTGGCCTCGCGAGCGATCGGACGGGGCCTCGCCAAGGTCGAGCCAACCAGCCCGAATACGATGATTGCCTTCGCTGCGAAGGCCGGTTCGACCGCATCCGACGGCGATTCTCGCAACAGTCCGTTCGCTGCCGCGCTGGTCGAGCACCTGCCGAAGCCGGGCCTCGATCTGCGCAAGGCGTTCGGCTTCGTCCGCGACGACGTGCTCAAAACAACCGGCTACAAGCAGGAGCCTTACGTCTACGGCTCGCTCGGCGGCGACGACGTGCCGCTCGTGGTGAAGCCGGCCGCAACCGGACCGCAGGCCAACCCGCAGGACGCGGTTCGCAGGGACTACGAGCTCGCGCTCCAGCTTGCGACGCGCGATGCCTGGGAGGCGTTTCTGGCGGCCTATCCGGACGGCTTCTATGCCAACCTCGCCAAGGGACAGTTGAACAAGATCGGCGCCGAAGAGACACGCGTGGCTGCCGAGCAAAAGGCCAAGGCGGCCGAGCAGGAAAAGGCAAGGCTTATCGCCGAGCGCGCTCAGAAAGCCGAGCAGGAGAAGGCGGCTGCTGCAGCCAAGGCCGCCGAAGAGGCGCGCATCGCCGCGGAGAAGCAAAAGCAGATCGAACAGGCCAGGGCGGAAGCGGCCGAGCAGCAGCGCAAGGCCGCCGAGGCGGCGGCCGCGAAAGCGCTGGCCGAGAAACAGGCGGCAGAGAAGGCCAAGGCCGAGCTGGCCGCCAAGCAGGCCGCCGAGAAAGCGGAGCAGGCCGCCAAACCGGCCGCCGATCGGCAGATGCCCGAAGTCGAGAACCAGAAAGTGGCTGCGCTCGCGCCCGGACCCACATCCACATTATCGGCAGCCGAGCTTTCCAAATCGGTACAAAGCGAATTGCGCCGCGTCGGCTGCCTGACCTCGTTTGCGGAGAGCGAGTGGAGTTCGGCCGCTCAGCGTTCGCTGACGCTGTTCAACAAATATGCCGGCACCAAGTTCGACGTGAAGCTGGCCAGCGTCGACGCACTCGACGCGCTGAAGGCCAAGCCGGGACGGGTCTGTCCGCTGGTGTGCAATTTCGGATTCAAGGCCGACGGCGATCAATGCGTCAAGATCACCTGCCGGGCCGGTTATCGTGTCAATGACGATAACGAATGCGAAAAGGTGCAGGAGAAGAAGCCTGTTGCGACGCGCGAGAACTCCAGACCGCGAGACGATGAGCGGAAGGCAAGCGAGTCCGCGCCGTCAAAGCCGCAGGCGACCGGTCAGGTCTTTTGCAACAGTGCAGGGTGCCGGCCGGTCCGGCAAGGTTGTCGGCTCGAGACGTGGGGCGCCAACAGGGCTGCTGGCTTGATGGCCGGCGGCGGCACCAGCATGATCGAAGTCTGCAACTGAACCGGCGAGTGCCCGCCCGCTAGCCCGCCGGCATTCGTGTTTCCACCAGGCGCGCCCAGAACGAGGCGCCGTGACCCAGAATGTTGTCGTTGAAGACGTAGGCTGGGTGGTGGCACTCGTTGCCGTCGCCCATGCCGACCAGCACCATCGCGCCGGGGCGTGCTTCCAGCATGAACGAAAAGTCCTCGGCGCCCATCATCGGGACGAACTTGTCGTTGACCCGATCGGCGCCGACGATGTCGCGGGCGACGTCGGCGGCAAGGCCGGCCTCGCGGGCATGGTTCATCGTCACCGGATACATCCGCGTGTACTTCGTCTCGGCCGAGCCGCCATAGGCGCGGGCGATGCTGTCGGCGACTTCGCCGATGCGGCGTTCGACGAGATCGCGCACTTCGGGGTCGAGCGTGCGCACCGTGCCGGCGAGCTCGGCGACCTCCGGGATGATGTTGAAGGCGGTGCCGGAGTGGAATTGCGTGATCGAGATCACCGCCGATTTCAGCGGATCGACGTTGCGCGCCACGATCGATTGCAGCGCGTTGACGATCTGCGAGCCGATCAGCACGCTGTCGACCGACTTATGCGGGCCGGCGCCGGCGTGGCCACCCTTGCCGCGGACGGTGATCTGGATGTTGTCGGAGGAGGCGAGCATCGCACCCGACGTGGTGGCGAAATGGCCCTCGGGCAGGTTCGGCATGTTGTGCATGCCGTAAACCTCCTGGATGTTCCAGCGCGTCATCAGCCCGTCCTCGACCATGGCCTTGCCGCCGCCACCGCCTTCCTCGGCCGGCTGGAAGATCATCACGGCCGTGCCGTCGAAATTGCGCGTCTCGGCGAGATATTTGGCCGCGCCCAGCAGCATCGCGGTGTGGCCGTCATGGCCGCAGGCGTGCATCTTGCCCGGGACCTTCGAGGCATAAGGCACGCCCGACGTCTCCATGATCGGCAGCGCGTCCATGTCGGCGCGCAGGCCGATTGTCTTGCCGGAGGCCGACTTGCGGCCGCGGATCACGCCGACCACGCCGGTGCGGCCGATGCCCGTCACCACCTCGTCGCAGCCGAATTCGCGCAAGCGATCGGCGACGATGCCGGCGGTGCGGTGGACTTCGTAGAGCAGCTCGGGATTCTCGTGGAAGTCATGGCGCCAGGCGGCCATTTCGTCGGAGAGGGCGGCGACGCGATTGACGATGGGCATGAGGGAATCCGTTTTCTGGTTGTCGTTTGTAGGGTGGGTTAGCCCCGTGGATGCGCAAGCGCATCCACGGGCGTAACCCACCACGGTTTCCGTGGGAGCGAAAGAGGTTGGTTACGCCCAGCGGACTGCGCTTCGCGCAGGCCGCAAGGCTAACCCACCCTACGATCCTACGCTTCCCCGAACACGCGCCTGAAGATCGTGTCGACGTGCTTGAGGTGATAGCCGAGGTCGAACTGCTCCTCGATCTCGGCGTCGGTGAGATATGTCTTCACCTCACGGTCCTTCTTCAGCAGCTGAAGGAAGTCGCCTTCGCCGCGCCAGACCGGCATGGCGTTGCGCTGCACGAGCTTGTAGGCGTCCTCGCGGCTGGCGCCCTTCTGGGTCAGTGCCAGCAGCACGCGCTGCGAGTGCACGAGGCCGCCGAGGCGGTCGAGGTTCTTCTGCATGTTGGCGGGATAGACCAGCAGCTTGTCGATCAGGCCGGCGAGGCGCACCAGCGCGAAGTCGAGCGTCACGGTGGCGTCCGGGCCCATCATGCGTTCGGCCGAGGAGTGCGAGATGTCGCGCTCGTGCCAGAGCACGACGTTCTCCAGCGCCGGCGTCACATAGGCGCGCACCATGCGGGAGAGGCCGGAGAGGTTCTCCGACAGCACCGGATTGCGCTTGTGCGGCATGGCGGAGGAGCCCTTTTGTCCCTCAGAGAAGAACTCTTCGGCCTCGAGCACCTCGGTGCGCTGCATGTGGCGGATCTCCACGGCAATGCGCTCGATCGAGGAGGCGATCACGCCGAGGGTCGAGAAATACATCGCGTGACGGTCGCGCGGGATCACCTGGGTCGAGATCGGCTCCGGCACGAGTCCCATGGCCTTGGCGACGTGCTCTTCGACGCGCGGATCGATCTGCGCGAAGGTGCCGACGGCGCCGGAGATCGCGCAGGTCGCGACCTCCTTGCGCGCCGCGATCAGACGTTCCTTGGCACGCGTGAATTCGGCATAGGCATAAGCGAGCTTGAGGCCGAAGGTCACGGGCTCGGCATGGATGCCGTGGCTGCGGCCGATAGTCGGCGTCATCTTGTGCTCGAAGGCGCGCTTCTTGAGCGCGGCCAGCACCTTGTCGAGGTCTGCGAGCAGGAGGTCGGCGGCGCGGGTGAGCTGGACGTTGAGGCAGGTATCGAGCACGTCGGAGGAGGTCATGCCCTGGTGCACGAAGCGCGCCTCGGGACCGACGATCTCGGCGAGGTGGGTGAGGAAGGCGATGACATCGTGCTTGGTCTCGCGCTCGATCTCGTCGATGCGGGCGACGTCGAAGATGGCGTCCTTGGCCTTGGCCCAGACCGTCCGGGCGGCCTCCTTGGGGATGGTCCCGAGCTCGGCGAGGGCGTCCGCCGCATGCGCCTCGATCTCGAACCAGATCTTGAACCGGGTCTGCGGCTCCCAGATCGAGGCCATTTCCGGGCGGGTGTAGCGGGGGATCATTGGGCGCTCCAGGAAGGTGGGCGGGCGGTCCCGAGAACGGCGGCGCCGGCCAAAATGCTTTTTACGCCGTGATGTAACAGAGCAGGCAGGGCGAAACAAACGGTCTGGGCCCCGGAAGAAGGGCATCGCCGACCTTTCCACCGGACCGGCCGGCCGGGATGGCGGCGCCTGGCCGCAGATATTAACTGTCAATCACGGATCATTGACTGACAGATATTGAAATCTGTCAGCGGGACGTGTATATCCGTTCTCGGACGCTCCGATTGGGCGTCCCGCGACAAGCCCCGGGGAGCCCGACATCCGAGCCACGCTCGGATCGGAGGGCGGATTGAAGAGCGGGGACCGCGGACGAATGGAGACTTAGACAATGACGACCGAAATCCTCAATTTCACCGGCGTGATTGGGCATTGGCTCAATTTGCTGGTGGCGCGCCAGATCGCGGCGCAGGCTGCAAAACTGCCGCATTAAGGCATAGGCTTTCCGAACGACCGGCCAGGGCGCTTCGGAAGCAGCCCTAGTGCCGGAGTAAACTGAGCCCTGAATGGGAACATGGTGCTGGCATGAATGAAGCTGTTGTCTTGACGCCGGAGCGGATCCTCGAAGTCACCGAGGACGTGCTCAGGCGTTACGGGCTTGCCAAGGCCACCGTGGTCGACGTTGCCCGTGCGCTCGACGTGAGCCACGGCAGCGTCTACCGCCATTTTCCCAGCAAGGCTTCGCTACGCGAGGCCGTTGCCAAGCGCTGGCTGGACCGCATCGACGCCCCGCTGCTGGCGATCGCCAGGGAGCAGGGGTCGGCGCCCGACAGGCTCGACCGCTGGCTGCGCACGCTGTTCGCGGCCAAGCGTTCGCGTGTGCTCGATGATCCTGAAATGTTCGAGACTTATCTGACCCTGGCACGCGAGGCCTGTGCGGCGGTCAAATGCCACAAGGACGCGATGATCGACCAGATCGCCGCGATCCTGACCGACGGCGTGAAGCAGGGCGAGTTCGCCGTGGGCGACGCCAAGGTGACCGCGCGCGCGATCTTCGATGCGACCGTCCGCTTCCACCATCCGGCCCATGCCGAGGAATGGAAGGACGCCGATCTCCCCGCACGCCTCGATGCGACGCTGGCGCTGCTGCTGCGTGGGCTGAAGGCGGCCTAAGGCCGCAGAATCCGTTCAGCCCTGGGTGCTGTCAATCAACCTCGCGTTTTCTGAAGAGCGGCGCCGTCGCGGGGCAAGGGTGCGGATGCCGAATGTCTTCGCGTGTGGAAGGCAGGATCGGACGATGGCACGACCGGCGGACTGTCCGG
The DNA here is from genome assembly GCF_044908355.1 of Bradyrhizobium sp. USDA 336. NCBI lineage: Bacteria > Pseudomonadati > Pseudomonadota > Alphaproteobacteria > Hyphomicrobiales > Nitrobacteraceae > Bradyrhizobium > Bradyrhizobium sp. USDA 336. Next base: position 602,245 of record NZ_JBIYDC010000002.1, read on the forward strand.
ATAAGCGTTGACCGCGATTTCGACGGCGTCCTTCGACCGCCTTCGAAGCCGGTAGAATGTCAGCTCCTGATCGAACATCGGACAGCGAAAGTGGACGATGGCGGTGTCCGGCAGGCGGCAAAGTTCGTCGATGAGCTCGCCTACTGTGATGATGGGGGGATGGTCGGCTGCTTTGGGGTGACCCTTACTCATGACCCTTTACTCCTTGTCTGCCGTACTAACCGGAGCCGGATCGGAACCGTTCCAATTTCGTTCAGCAGATTGAGGATTGCGAGGGATGAGGCTGTGCGGCAGCTTTGCTGCTAGATCCTCGTCAGCCCGCAGGTCGCGGCGAGCCGCACCAGCTGCGCATCGGTGCGCGCGCCGGTCTTCGATTTGATCAGGTAATGATAGTTCTGGACGGTCTTGACGCTGAGATTGAGATGCGCCGCGATCTCTTCGGTGGTGGCGCCGCCGGCGAACTGGCGCAAAATCTCGATCTCGCGCTCACCCAGCTGGTCCAGCACCGAGCCGGTCGGAGACAGGCTGTCCTCCGCCAGCACATGTGCGATGTCGTCGCTCATGGCGCGCTCGCCGCGCGCCACGCTGCGGATGGCATTCACGACCGCGGACGGCTCGCTGCTCTTGGTGACGAAGCCGGAGGCGCCGGCGCCGAAGGCCGATTTCACCAGCACGGCCTCGTTGTGCATGGTGAAGACGAGAATGCGCGCCCGCGGGCTGCGGGCGCGGATGTTGCGGATCGCCTCCAGCCCGCTCGCGCCGGGCATCGAAATGTCGAGCACCACCACGTCGGGGTCATGCGCCTTGAACGCGCCGTAGGCGTCGGCGGCGTTGTCGGCTTCCGCCACGACATGCAGATCGCCCTGGCTCTCCAGCACGCGCCGATAGCCTTGCCGCACGATCGGATGGTCGTCGACCAGCAGCACGGAGATGCCTGTTGCCGCCACCTCGTTCATCCCGGCCTCACGCAGCGAGCGGGATGGTCGCGGCAACGCTGAGGCCGCCGCGGGCGGGCAGGATCGACAGCGATCCGCCGGCCGCCGTGACGCGCTCGCGGATTCCGGTGAGGCCGAAGCCGGCCGATTGCGCGACGCGCTCTGCATCGCCGCCGCCATCGTCCTCGACGCGGATCAGCAGCGCGTCGTCCTCGCCCGCGCGCCGCTCGACGCGGAGCGAGATCTCGCGCGCCGCACTGTGGCGCAGCGCGTTGGTTAGGCATTCCTGTGCGACCCGATAGGCGGTGGTGGCGGCCGGGCCGCTGATGTCGGTGAGGTCGCCCCTGAGATCGAGCTGGATCGCCGGCCGCGCCGCGCTGTGCGAGCGCCAGCTGTCGACGAGATTGACGAGGCTCGCCTCGAGCCCGAGCTCCTCCGGCAGCGGATTGCGCAGCCGGTTCAGCGCGTCGCGCAGCGAGGCCATCAGATGGTGTGTCGCCTGCGAGATCATGCGCGCGTCTTGCGCGATCCCATCATCCTTGTGCCGCTTCGTGCTCGCCGTCTCGATCGTGTTGGCGAAGGCGAGAATGGCGGACAGATTCTGCCCGAACTCGTCGTGCAGCTCGCGGGCGAGCGCGCGGCGCTCGTCGTCGCGGATCTCGATCAGGCGGCGCGTCAGCGCGGCGCGCTGCTCGGTCGCTTCCTCCAGCCGGCCGCCGAGCTCGCCGACGGCGCTGCCGATCATCGCCAGCTCCATCGAGCGGAACCGCGGCAGCCTGGTGCGGTATTGACCGCGTGCCATGCGCTGAAGCGCGGTGACGATCGCGCGCGCCGGCGCCAGCGCATGCGCGATGGCGAGCGAAGCAAGCAGGGCGATCGCCGCCGCCATCAGCAGCGCGACGTCGATGACGTTGAGGACATAGTCCCAGGCGAGCGCGATCGCGGCGGCCGCATGGGGTGTCGCAACGACGGTTCCGGCGACTGCGGCGCGGGGACTGACGGGCCGCACCACCTCGGCGTGGCTGCCGAGGAAGGTCGGCACGATGGCGGCGAACCAGCGCGGCGGCGTCTTGCCCAGCCCCTCGCTCTGGCCGCAGAGCGGCTTTTCGAAGGCCGCAGCGGGCTGGAACTCGACGCAGACGCCGGGCGAGATCAGCTTCATCGTCTCCAGCGTGCGCCAGTCCGGAACCGGCAGGAGATGCTCGCGGGCCCTGCTGCTGCGCAACAACAGCTCGCGCCAATACAGCGCCTGAAGCGCCTGCGCGACCCGCTGCGCCGACGCCGCCGTCGCCCGATCGACGCTGCGGTAGGCATCGAACGTGGCCCATACGGTCGCGGCTCCCAGGCACAGCGCTACGATCAGAAGCAGGCGGGCTACAAGCTGAAGCACGAGGCGCATGCGATCACCCCCGACGTTTGCTAAGGTTAGCCTAACAACGCCGCCGTGCCTTGCCAATCGCAGGGAACGCTAGGGATTGCAGCTCGGGCAAATTTCCCAAGCCGGATTGGGCATGGGTCTTTGGACCTGAAACGGCGGCTTTGATCTAATCGGTGAGGACACGTTGCAGGCCGGTGCCTGCAAGCCAGGAGCGGTGCAGCATGAGTTCGATGACGATTGGACCAATCGCAAGCCAGGCTGCCGACCCATCCGAGCGCAGCGCGCTGCTGTTCTGGATGATCTTCACCGGGCTGTCGATCTTCGCTGTCGTGCTGCTGTGGCGCTTCGGCCTGATTCATCTGATGCTGACCTCGGACCGCACCTACATTTCAGCGGTGATCGCGGCGCTCTACGTCCTCACCTGCGGCCACTGCTTCCTGCGGACCCGGGCCATCGCGCGGGAAGGGGCCGCGGCGCGGCGCTGCCGCGCCGTGCTGGCGGCACCGGACGGCAGCAAGGCGCTGGATGCGAGCGCGGCGGTGCTGCCGCGCGGATTGGTGCGCGACCATATCCAGAGCCTGGTGACGAAAGCCGCGGCGCAGGACTACCGGCCGGTCGACCAGACGCTGCTGCTACGTAATCTCGCCGATCGCTTGCGCGGCTCCAACGGGTTCGGCGCCTTCGTCTCCGATACGCTGATGAAGCTCGGTCTGCTCGGCACCATCATCGGCTTCATCATCATGCTGGCGCCGATCGCGGGGCTGGACGCCGCGGACAAGGTCGCGATGCGCTCCTCGATGGGCTTGATGAGCGACGGCATGGCGATCGCGATGTACACGACGCTGGCCGGCCTTGTCGGCTCGATCCTGATCCGCATCCAGTACTACATGCTCGACGCCGCGACCCAGCGGGTGTTCTCGGACGCGGTGGTGCTGACCGAGACCTATGTGACGCCGGTGCTGGAGCGCAAGGGTTTTGGAACGCCGTCATGATGGATGATTTCGGTCTCTATCCGCGCGAGGAGCCGTTCGACCCGCTGGGCGTGATGCTGTTCAAGGCGCTCCAGGTGATCGCCTTCCTGTTCTTCCTGGCGCTGCTGGCGGTCTCCCCCGACGCCAAGGACGGCAAGATCGATTCCAAGGCGGAGTTCATGATCACGCTGGACTGGCCGGACAACCACCCCGACGACCTCGACCTGTTCGTGCAGGATCCCGCCGGCAACATCGCCTGGTATCGCCACCGCGAGGCCGGCTTCCTCACGCTCGACCGCGACGACCGCGGCGGGGCCAACAATTTCATCATCGTCAACGGCAAGAAGATCGCCTCGCCGATCCGCGAGGAGATCGTCACGGTGCGTGGCATCCTCGCCGGCGAGTACGTCGTGAACGTCTCGCATTTCGTCGCCACCACGGGCGAGCCTGTGACGGCCAGTGTGAAGGTGCAGAAGCTCAATCCGACCGCGCAGGTGATCTTCGACAACAAGTTCACGCTCGACCACACCGGCGACGAGAAGACCGCGGTCCGATTCCGGATCGATGCGGAAGGCAAGGTCGTCGATGTCGATCAGCGGCCGAAATCGCTGTTGGAGACGTTCCGCAGCAGCTGGCGCAACGGCGGCGATCTCGATGCCAGGACCGGCGTGAGCAGGAACGCTACGAGGGTACGCCGTGAGTAACCTGCAAACGGTCATCCTGACGCTGTCGGTCGCGTATGCCGTCATCGGCGCGCTGCTGCTGGTCGTTCTGGTCTATGCGCGGCTGCACTGGTCACTGAAGGCGGTCGCCGTGGTCGTGACCAGCACCTTCTACATCGTCAGCTTCACGGAAATGCGCGGCCTGCTCGGTTGGGCCAGCACGGACCGGCTGCCGACCACGTTCAAGCTCCTGAAGGCCCGCATCGTCGAGCCGCATTCGCTTGATGGCGATCCCGGCTCGATCTATCTCTGGGTCGAGGCGCTGGATGAGGACAATCGCCCGAGCGGCATCCCGCGCGCTTTTCGTGTGCCGTACAATGACCGGCTGGCCGACAAGACCCACGCCGCCGAGAACGAGATCGCGGCCGGACATCCGCAAGGAGGGCGCGCGGCGGATTTCGGCGGCGGCAACGGCAGCCTGATCGACCTGGTTCGAGAATATGTGACGCCTAAGACCATCCTGGAGACCAGCGGCGGCGATTCCTCGACCGGCGAGTTCACTGCGCCGCCGGCCGGTGCCCAGGACGCGGTGTTCACGCCGATTCCGCCGCCCCGGATGCCGCCCAAGGACGAGCAATAGGCCATCACCATCATCGTAGAGCAGTGCTGGCAAACGGCCCAGTGCTGGCGCATCTTGTTGACCTCCCTCAATTTGGCCTTATCGGCTTCCAATAAGAATCTGAGGGTGGAGGGTGCGTGCTTCTCGCTGTCTTCTCGGATATCCATGGCAACAGGCAGGCGTTCGAGGCCTGCCTGAAGATCGCGCGTGCGAAGGGCGCGGAGGGCTTCGTCCTGCTCGGCGACTTCGTCGGCTATGGCGCCGATCCGGAATGGGTGGTGGACACCGCGATGGAGCTGGTCGCGCAGGGCGCCGTCGCGGTGCGCGGCAATCATGACCAGGCGATCAATTCCACGGCCGAGACGATGAACGCCGAGGCGCAGATCGCGATCGAATGGACCCGCGGTCGCCTCGACACGGCGCAGCGGCGATTTCTGGCCGAATTGCCGATGCAGGTGGAGGACGATGGCCGCCTGTTCGTGCATGCGGAAGCCTCGCATCCCCAGCGCTGGCACTATGTCCGCTCGACCGTGGACGCCGCCAAGAGCCTGATTGCGACACGGGCCCACGTCACCTTTTGCGGCCACATCCACAGGCCGGCGCTCTATTCGATGTCGGTGACGGCGAAGATGACGAGCTTCGTGCCGAAGTCCGACGTCCCCGTGCAGCTGCTGCGCGGACGGCAATGGCTCGCCGTGCTCGGCTCGGTCGGCCAGCCCCGCGACGGCGATCCGTCAGCGGCCTTCGCACTGTTCGACACCGAATCGTGCCAGATCACCTATTGCCGCGCGCCCTATGACGTCGACACCGCAGCGAGCAGGATCCGCGACAACGGCCTGCCGCCTTGGCTTGCCGACCGCTTGTTGCAAGGGCGCTGACGGATGCCCAAACCCCTGGTCAAGTCAGGCGCGGAGATCGACGGTTTTACGATCGGCGAATGCGTTCATGCCGGCGGCATGGCGACGCTTTGGACCGTCACCCATCCCGGCATCGACGTGCCCTTGCTGATGAAGATCCCGCGGGTGTCGGAGGGCGAGGACGCCGCCGCGATCGTCTCCTTCGAGATGGAGATGATGATCCTGCCGCGGCTCGCGGGGCCGCACGTGCCGGCCTGCTTCGGCACTGGCGATTTCGCCCGCCAAGCCTATGTCGTGATCGAGCGCATTCCCGGTGCCACGCTGTACAAGCGGCTCCCCGACCTGCCGCTGCCTTATGACGAGGCGCGCCAGCTCGTCGCCAGGATCGCGACAGCGCTTGCGGATCTGCACCGGCAGAACGTGATCCACCACGACATCAAGCCAAGCAGCATCATGGTCCGCGAGAGCGGCGAGGCGGTGCTGATCGACTACGGCCTGTCGCATCACAACCACCTGCCGGACCTGTTGCAGGAGGAATTCCGCCTGCCTTACGGCACCGCGCCCTATATGGCACCCGAGCGGCTGCTCGGGGTGCGTGACGATCCGCGCAGCGATCTGTTTTCGCTCGGCGTGCTGCTCTACTTCTTCACCACCCGCGAGCGGCCGTTCGGCGAGGGTGAGACGCTGCGGGCGATGCGGCGCCGGCTGTGGCGCGATCCGCATCCGCCGCGGAAGCTTCGTGCGGATTATCCGCCCTGGCTTCAGGAGGTGGTGTTGCGCTGTCTGGAGATCGAGCCGGTGTGGCGCTATCCGACCGCGGCCCAGCTTGCCTTCGATCTCGCTTATCCGGACCAGGTCAAGCTCACCGCGCGCTCGGAGCGAGTGAAGCGCGATCCCCTCGGCATCGTCTGGCGCCGGCGCTTCAACCAGGGCGCCATGGCGCCGCGCGCGAAATCGGATGTCGCAGCCCAGATCGCATCGAGCCCGATCCTTGCTGTTGCGCTCGACACGGCGGAGGGCGCTCCGGAGCTGAACGAGGCGCTGCGCGTGACCACCGAGCGCACCCTCGCCACCTTGCCCTCGGCGCGGCTTGCCTGCGTCAACGTGCTGAAGCTGAACCGGATTGCGATCGACCGGACATTGGACGAGCAGGGCTCCAACAAGCATATCGATCGCCTGGTCGCGCTCAGGCATTGGGCAACGCCGCTCAAGCTGGATGAGAGCCGGCTGTCGGCTCATGTGCTGGAGGCGGTCGATCCCGCCGCCGCGATCCTGGAGTTTGCCAAGGCCAACCAGGTCGACCATGTCATCATCGGCGCGCGACAGAGCTCGTTCCGGCGCATGCTGCTCGGCAGCGTATCGGCCAAGGTGGCCTCGGAGGCGAGCTGCACCGTCACCGTGGTGCGGCCACCGCGATTGGCAGGGGACGTCGGCGGGCCGGAGGCCGGCGAAGGTTAGGCCGGCCGGGGCGATTTTACAGGCCGGATCAGGCCGCGTGGACGGCAAATGCGCGCTTGCGGCGGATCGGCCAGGCGAATTGCGGTCCCGGCTCGCCGTGATCCGCGCTGCCGCCGAAATACTGGATGATCTCGCGGCAGGGCTCGCAATTGAACAGGTTACGCGACGCGGACGCCTTGGTCATTTCCTTCAGGCAGTTCGGGCAATGCGGTTTCATGGGCGGTCCGGAAAAGAGTTCTTAGTGTCGGCGCGGCGAGCCAAGCGAACGGTCGAGGTCCGAAGTGTCGAGCCCGGCATCGTCGTCCAGCGTGCCATCGGCGCGCTCGAGGCGGCCGAAGAAATAATCGAGGCTCGGATGCGGGCGCCGTGGAATCCGGCACCGGCGCTTCGGCTGACGCCTCACGAGTGCGATCTGCATGACGTCAGCCCCTGGTGCGGTCGCGACGGATGTTGCGGGCCGGACGTGCCGGGGCCTCGACCGGTCCGGCCGAGGGACTGAACACCACAAACGCACTGAAACCAATCCACAACGCCACGCCAGTCCAAACCAGGGTCGTCGTCATGATGTGCTCCCGCGAAAACAGGCAGGAATCACTAGCAATGATTTGCGCGAATCAGTGAAGCCCGGATGAGTACGGACCAAGGCTACAATTTTAAGGTTTGCGCCTTGCAGAACCCGTGGAAGCCGCAGTTCTTCCCGCGTGCGGCCGACGCACTTTGCCGGTGCGCGCATCGTCGAGGATATCCCGGATGCGCCTTGCGTCTCGAACACAGCGAAATCCATAGCGCCCGGTGTAGTCGGTATCGGGCGAACGGGTCGAGCGCCCTGACGCAAAGTTCAGGTGGCCGACGCCGCCGCCGATGTCGAGGATTTCGAACACTTCATCCATGGCGTCGAACGAAGTAGCACTCACGCTGCGTCTGCTCCAGGCCGTGCGCACGATCAGCGCGCGGCGGTCGGTGATCACATAAAGCGTCTGCAGGTCTTGCAGCAGCATCACGAACGGAGCTGCAATCATCCCAACCCCAATCATTGCCAGAGGTTGGGTCGCTTGGTCGATCCAATCGTTGCTGACGGCGATGACGGTCAGCAACAACCAGGGAAATCCGATCCACCAGAGAAATCGCCACATTGTCGCGTTGGCGATGGCGTCGGGCTGCCCCTGCCAGACCACTTGCTCTCCATCCTGAAGGGACTCGGCGAGAAGACGAAGCAGGCCGGCAGTAAACGGAGTGGCGCGGAGTTTATCCATTCCACTTGGTCGTAGCGGCCGCGGCTCCGGTTCGGATCGCGATGGTCTCAGATCGCCTCGCCGCGTGCCCCAAGTGCCGCGTTGCGGATCGCGGCGATGTTGGTCTTGTAGGCCTCCTGCGTGCCGCCTTTGAACACCGAGGTGCCCGCGACGAAAGCGTTGGCGCCGGCCGCGGCGAGCGCACCCGCAACATCGGGGCCGACGCCGCCGTCGACCTCGATGTCGATCGGGCGGCCCGCAACCATCGCGCGGATGTCCCGGATCTTGTTGATCGCGGAGGGGATGAAGGCCTGGCCGCCGAAGCCGGGATTGACCGACATCACCAGCACGAGGTCGACGAGGTCGAGGACGTATTCGATCGCGCTGATCGGCGTCGCCGGATTGAGCGAGACGCCGGCCTTCTTGCCGAGCGCGCGGATGGCCTGGAGCGAGCGGTGCAAATGGGGACCTGCCTCCGCGTGCACGGTGATGTGGTCGCAGCCCGCCTTCGCGAAGGCCTCGAGATAGGGATCGCAGGGCGAGATCATCAGATGCGCGTCGAAGATCTTCTTGGTGTGCGGGCGCATCGCCCTGATGACGTCAGGGCCGTAGGAGATGTTCGGAACGAAGTGCCCGTCCATCACGTCGAGATGGATCCAGTCGGCGCCGGCGGCGTCGACGCTGCGCACCTCCTCGCCGAGCTTCGAGAAGTCCGAGGCCAGGATCGAGGGCGCGATGGCCAGGGGGCGAGGGGCGAAAGCTTGGGTCATGGCGCGTTTTCCCGGGACGGACGGACGACGAATGGCCTCGCCTAACATGGGCCCTTGTGCCGGGCAATGCAGGAGGGGCGCGCTTCCTGTGGGCGGAAATTTCTGCCGCCGGCGGCATGAATTGCCGATGTTCCCGCGGCCTGCACGACCCGACGGATGCGGATATCGTTGAGCTTTTCGCGATGGCACGGCGCTTGCTGACTTCAGCCGCAGAACATTGGTCGCGGCATGCCGCATCCTGTTGGAGTTGTGCAATGTTGTTCGCCCTTGGTGCGGTATCGAACGCGCTCGACGCGATCCAGTCGCTGACGAACGCGAAATCGTCGTCGGCGGCGCACAAGACGGGCTCCTCGCAGAGCGCGCCGACCAATCCGTTCGCAATCGACAGCGGCAGCAGCAGCACGACCGGCGCGACCTCGTCAGTCAATGCAGGTAAATATCCGCAGATCTCGGCGGAGACGATGAATGCGCTGTTCGCGGCGCAGAGCCAGTCGGCCGACGGCACATCCTCGACGTCGAAGGGCCGGGAGGCTGCGCTGAAGGATCTCTTCTCGCGGATCGACGTGGATGGCGACGGCAAGATCACCAAGTCCGAGTTCGAGGAAGCGCTTGGCGCGGGCGGCACCAATCTGGCCCAGGCCGACGACGTGTTTTCGAAGATGGACGCGAATGCGGACGGCAGCGTCAATCTCGGCGAGATGACGAAGGCGCTGAGGGGCGGTCACGGCCGTGATCACGCGGAAGGCGCGGATTCCTCGTCGCAACCCAGCCGCGGTTCGACGTCGACCACGACAACCAATGCCGACGGCTCGACCACCACCACCGTCACCTATGCCGACGGCTTCAAGATGTCGACCACGGTGCCGGGCGCCGCCAGCTCGTCGAATGCGAAAGGTGGCGGCAATTCGCCTTATGACTGGTTCGGGCAGATGATGCAGCGCCAGGCGCAGGCCAGCGCGGGATCAGCAGCTTCATCGATGTCGATCAGCGTGTGAGCCCATCCCGAAGCGAACCGGCAGGTTCGTGCGTGATGTCACGACAGGCATAGCGGTCACGGATCTCGCGATTGAAGAACGTTCCTTTTGCGCGCGCATCCCTGAACGCAGCAGCGATCTCGGGCGGAACATCCTCATAGACATAGAGGCGCCCGCTGACGAACGTCACCTTCAGTTCGCGTCTATCTGGCGCATAGCGAAAAAAGCGGATCACGGAAGAGGGCATGGCCGCACACCTTGTCCGCCGGGTAACGCTTGGGTGACGGTTTCGTTTCTAGCCGAACCGGTCCTTCCAAGCCGCCTGCGCGCCCGGAAACGGCAGGGCCGTCGCGCTGTAGACGCCGCGGGCGATCGCGCGGGCGACCACGTTGGCGGCGATCGTGCCGAGCTCGGTGAGACCAACCAGCGGCTCGATCGGCTTTTCGCAGGTGGCGGCGGCGAACAGCACGTCGCCGTCGGTCGGCGCATGCACCGGATAGATCGCGCGGGCGAAGCCGGTATGCGCGATCATCGCCAGCCGCTTGGCCTGCGGCTTGGTCAGCACCGCGTTGGTCACGACGGCGCCGATGGTGGTGTTCTCGCGCGCGCTCGCGGCGGGACCGCCCTTGATGCGCATGCGGAGCATGTCCTCGGTGAACTTGTCCGGCAGGCCGCGTCCACCGAATTCGCCGTCCACCTCGAACGGCGCCGCCCAGAACCACGGGCCATTGCCGACGGTGACGCTGCCCACCGCGTTGACGGCGACGATCGCCGCGACCTTGATTCCGCTCGGCGTCACGGCCGACGCCGAGCCGAGCCCGCCCTTGAACGTCGCGGTGGTGGCGCCGAAGCCGGCGCCGGCGCTGCCGAGCGCGAAATCCGCGTTGGTGGCGGCGGTCGCCGCTGCATAGCCGAGGTCGCGATACGGCGAGAAGCGTCCCCAGGCCTTGTCGCCGCCATTGAGCAGGTCGAACAGGATCGCCCCCGGCACGATCGGGATCAGCGCTTCGCGAACCCGGTGGCCGCGGCCCTGCTCGGCGAGCCAGGCCTGCACGCCGCCGCCGGTGTCGAGGCCGAAGGCCGAGCCGCCCGACAGCGCGATGGCGTCGACGCGCTCGACCGTGTTGGCGAGATCGAGCAGTGCATCCTCGCGCGTGCCGGGGCCGCCGCCGCGCACGTCGATCGCGGCGATCGCAGGAGAATCGAAGATGATCGCGGTCGCCCCGGAACCGACTTTCGAATCTTCGGCGTGGCCGACCCGGACGCCGGCGATATCGGTGAGAAGGTTCTTCAAGGCGGCCTCGTGTTCGAGAATTCACGATCTGCGATAGCGCAGCAATGCCGCAGGCTCAACCGGCGAGCGCGGTCCTCAGCATCTTGGCGAGCTCGGACTTGCGGTAGGGCTTGGCCAGCAGCAGCACGCCGGAATCGAGCCGGCCGTGATGGACGATGGCGTTCTCGGTGTAGCCCGAGGTGAACAGCGTCTTCAGGTCGGGGCGGCGCTTGTGCGCTTCGTCCGCCAGCTGGCGGCCGTTCATGTTGCCGGGCATGATGATGTCGGTGAACAGCAGGTCGATGGTTTCGTCGCTGTCGATGATATTGAGCGCCTCTGCGCCGTTGGCGGCCTCGAGCGCGGTATAGCCGAGGCTCTTGACCTGCGTCACGACATACTGCCGCACCAGGGCATCGTCCTCGACGATCAGGATCTTCTCGTTACCGCCGGTGATTGGCGCATTCTGGAGCGATTCGAACTCGGTCTCCTGCACACCTGTCGAGCGCGGCAGGTAGATCTTCACGCTCGTGCCGTGGCCTTCCTCGCTGTAGATCTTGATGTGCCCGCCCGATTGCTTGACGAAGCCGAACACCATGCTGAGGCCGAGGCCAGTGCCCTTGCCGACCTCCTTGGTCGTGAAGAAGGGATCGAACACCCGGTCGATCAGCTCGGCAGGAATTCCGCTGCCGGTGTCGCTGACCGCGATCATCACGTAACTGCCGGCAACGACGTCGGGGTTCATGCTGGCATAGCCGTCGTCGAGGAAGATGTTGCGGGTCTCCAACACCAGGGTGCCGCCCTCGGGCATGGCGTCGCGCGCGTTCAGCGCGAGATTGAGGATCGCGGTGGAGAGCTGGCCCGGGTCGACCAGCGCCGGCCAGGCATCCTCGGTCAGCTGCGGCATGATGGTGATCTGCTCGCCGAGCGTCGGATGCAAGAGCTTGGCGGCTTCGAGCACCAGTGCGTTGACGTCGATCTCTCGCGGCTGGAGCGGCTGCTTGCGGGCGAAGGCGAGCAGATGCTTGGTCAGCTGCGCGCCGCGCTCGGCAGCGTCGTCGATCAGCTTGGTGATCGCGGCAAGCTCGGGCCGGTCGGCGACCGCGTCGCTGAGAATGCCGATCGTGCCCGTGATCACCGTCAGCACGTTGTTGAAGTCGTGCGCGACGCCGCCAGTCAACTGGCCGATCGAGTCCATTTTCTGGACCTGCCGGAGCTGGGCTTCGGCGGCCTGCTTGTCGGTGAGGTCGCGGCCGATGAAGAAGTGGCGTTTCACCGGCTCCGACCACGTGCCCATCCAGTTCAGCGTGACCTCGTGACCGTCGTAATGGTAGTAGCGCGCCTCGAAGCTGCGCTTGACCGCGCCGCGACGGGCTGCACGCATCTCGTTCCGCGTCTTCTCGAGATCGTCGGGATGGATGAATTCGGTCGCGCTGTGCCCGACCATGTCCTCGGGAGCGTAGCCGAGAATGTTCCGCACGCTCGGGCTGACCTGGATGAAATTGCCATAGCCGTCAGTGACCAGGATCAGGTCCTGCGATGTCTCGAAGATGCGCTGGCGTTCCTCGGTCTCGCGGCGCAGCTTCTCTCTGGCCTGCTTTTCTTCGGTGATGTCGTGGGCGATCTTGGAAGCGCCGATGATCTCTCCATCGTCGGTCCGCAGCGGTGAGACGTTCAGGACGACGTTGAGCGGGCGGCCGTCTTTCCGGATTCGGACCGTCTCGTGCTGGGCGATCGACTCGTTGCTGGCGATCTGGTTGAGGATGCTTCTGATTTCGCCCTTGCGATCCGGCGGCACGATGATGTCGATCGGCTTGCCGACGGCCTCGGCGGCGGCGTAGCCGAACAGATTTTCGGCGGCCTTGTTCCAGCCGGTGATGATGCCGTCGAGCGACTTGGTGATGATCGCGTCATTGGAGGATTCGACCACGGCGCCGTACAGCGCGAGGCGTTTGCCGAAATAGTCGCGTTCCGAGGCCGATTGCTGGCGCAGCTTTCCGACGAGGCCCACTGTACGCGCCTGGAGGCGGACATTCTCGACCAGGAGCACCGCCAGCACGAAGGTCGCCGCGGCGAGGCCGTAGAGCCGGCCGGCATAGAATCCGAGATCGAAGCGCGCGACGTTGACGATCGCCGACAGGGCGATGTCGAACAGCCAGGCGCACATGACCACCATGAGCCAGATGTCGATCACCGTATGCGGCTTGCGGAACCAGAGCGAGATCAGCGCGGCAAAGCTCAGCGACCACACGAAGGACACGACGCCGATCATGGTTGCCGTGTAGCGGCCCTCGCTCAACAGCACCGGCAACAGATCGTGCTGCGCGGTGACGATCCAGGCGAAGACCGCCATCGCGGCGACCACGCTGAGCCCGCAGGCATAAATCGCCTTGCTTACCGCGCCGCGGATCCGGGGCCCACCGTCCTGTTCCTTCAGCCAGGCATATGCCATCACGCAGAGCGGAAAGCCGGCGTGCCAGATCATGTAGAGCCACACCGTGGTCTGCCGGCCCGCGCCCAGGAGTCCCGTCGGGGCGAACAGCCCTGGGAAGGTGAGGGCATGAACCAGCGCCGCCGCCGCGGTGAAGAGATAGCCGCCCGCGAGCCACAGCAGCGCGCGGGTCCGCAGAATCGCAAATTGTGACAGCAGCAGCACGGCCGTGACGATGTCGCTCACGGCCAGCGCGGATTGATAGCTGGCGACAAAGGCGGGGACCGGCAGGAGCGGGGTACCAGCGAAGGGCACGGCTGCGGCGAACAGGAGCGAGGATACACCGACGATCGTCAATGCTGCGGTGCGGTCGGCCCCGGTGGCCGGCAGGGTCGACAGAAATGTGCTTCGGTCGATCGCCGCCGGCACGTCCATCTCGCGCGAGTCGGTGGGCTTAAGCATCTCCGCTAGTCTCATTGGCCGGCTGTCCGTTCATCGTAGCGGGTTCTGGGCGCGGGTGGTCAACGGAACCGGTTTACGACTCAACCGAGGGTTACAGCTTACCTAATTTCGGTGAGCGCACGGAACAGGGATCGGTAAGGGGCGCTTTACGGGGCGGTGTCATAATGCCCTGCCGCCGCGGCCGGTTCCAGGTTTGAAACAGGCGATTTTGATGTCGAGATCGGGAGTTTGCCCTATGCCCCGCGTTCTCATCATCGACGACCAGAAGGACGTCCGTGCGATGTGGCGATCGTGCTTCGGGTCAACCATTTCGAGGTCGTGGAGGCCGAAAGCGGCGCGGCGGGGCTGAAGGCCTTTGCGGAAGGCCGCTTTGACGCGGCGAATGTGGACATCTTCCTCGGTGATACCAGCGGCGTCGACGTCATCACCGCCTTGCGCGAACGCGCGCCGGCGCTGCCGGTGATTGCGGTATCCGGGATGACGGCACTCGATTTCATGGACCAATCGCCCCACCTCGCCAACGTGGTCGGCCTGCAAAAGTCGTTTCGGCCGAACGATCTGCTGCAGGCCCTGCGGAAGGCCCAGGCCGCGGCCGGCGGCGAGATTTCGGCCGCGGTCTGACCGGCAAAAGAACGCCCCGGCAAGCCGGGGCGTGGTCGCGATGGCGGGAGCCTTCGGGGGATCGCTGATCGGGATCCCCGAAGAGCATTCTGGATCAAGAGCCCTTGATCAGGAGCCCTTGGCGCCGAGCTCGGCGTAATTGCCCTTTGCGTCCCACTTGTAGACGACATAGTCGATCTGCTTGAGGTCGCCCTTGGCGTCAATCTCGATCGGGCCGAGCACCGTGTCCCACTTGCCGGCCTTGATGGTCTCCATGACCTTCTTGGCGTCGGTGGTACCGGCCTTCTTGACCGCCTGCGTCCAGACCTGCAGCGCAGCGTAGGTATAGAGCGTATAGCCTTCCGGATCGATGCCCTTGGCCTTGAACGCCTCGACGATCTTCTTCGCGGTCGGCTTGTTGCGCGGGTCGGGACCGAAGGTGAACAGCGTGCCTTCGCCGGCGGGACCGGTGATGGAGGCGTACTCCTTGTCGGCGAGCGCGTCGCCCGACATCAGCACCGTCTTCAGGCCCTGATCGCGCATCTGGCGCAGGATGAGGCCGGCTTCCTGATGGTAACCGCCGACATAGACGAGTTCGACATTATCCTTCTTCAGGCGCGAGACGATCGCATTGAAGTCCTTGTCGCCCTTGTTGTAGGATTCGTACATCTTCTCGGTAATGCCGGCCTTGTTGAGCGCCTTCTTGGTCTCGTCGGCAAGACCCTTGCCGTAGGTGGTCTTGTCGTTGAGGATCGCGATGTTCTTGCCCTTGTAGTTCTTGGCGATGTACTGCGCGGCGATCAGGCCCTGCTGGTCGTCGCGGCCGCACACCCGGGCCACGTTCCACAGCTTGCGCTCGGTGAAGAGCGGGTTGGTCGAAGCCGGGGTGATTTGCAGGACGTTACCGTCCGCATAGGCTTCAGAGGCAGGGATCGAAGACGACGAGCAGAAATGGCCGGCGACGAACGGGATCTTGGCGCCGGCGATCTTTTCCGCGATCGAGCGGGCCTGTTTCGGATCGCAGGCGTCGTCCTCGGCGTTGAGCGCGAGCTTCTTGCCGTTGACGCCACCGGCGGCATTGATGTCGGCCACGGCCATCTCGGCGCCGTTCTTCATCTGGCGGCCGAAGGCGGACTCGCCGCCGGTCATCGGGCCTGCGACTGCGACGGTGACATCCTGCGCGAATGCCGCGCTCGACAGCGCGAGCGATGCGCCGAATGCCAGACCGATGAGCTTCAGTGATTTCATGAGATACCTCGCGGGTGGTCGCCTGTGGAAGTTGCCGGGCATGCCCGGTTCAAACCGGCGCCATTCTTGAATGAATTCGAGGAGAAGTCACCGGCAAAATACGGGCATACGCCAAGATATCTAGCCGCATCCTCGCGCAGGGCGGGGCCCGGGTTAGTGCCGTCCGCCTTCCAGATAAGCGGCCCGGATTTCGGGGCGCTGCAGCAATTCGGCGCCGCTGCCGGCCAGCGTGATCAGGCCATTGACCATGACATAGCCGCGGTGGGCGAGCTTGAGGGCATGGTTGGCGTTTTGCTCGACGATCAGCACGGTCAGGCCGTCCTGCCGGTTCAGTGTGCGGATGGCGTCGAAAATCTGCCGCGCGATGAGCGGGGCGAGCCCCAGCGAGGGTTCATCGAGCAGGAGCAGGCGAGGGCGGCTCATCAAGGCGCGGCCGATCGCGAGCATCTGCTGCTCGCCGCCGGACAGGGTTCCGCCGCGCTGGGCGAAACGCTCCTTCAGGCGGGGAAACAGGGCGAACACGCGCTCGAGCGTGCTCTCCCGTTCCGCCGGCGTGCTCTCGGTGACGTCGGCCCCCATCTGGAGGTTCTCGGCGACGCTCATGCGCGGGAAGATGCGGCGGCCTTCGGGCGACTGCGCGATGCGCAAATGGGCGATCTCGTGGGTCGGGACGGCCGTGATGTCCTTGCCCTCGTACAGGATCTGCCCGGCGCGGGCGCGCGGCTTGCCGAAGATCGTCATCATCAGCGTCGACTTGCCGGCGCCGTTGGCGCCGATCAGCGCCACGATCTCGCCCGCATTGATGTCGACGTCGACGCCCTTCAGAGCCTCGATCTTGCCGTAGGCCGCGCGCAGGCCCCGGATCGCGAGCAGGGGGGGCGCCGCCGTCACGATCCGCTCTCCATGACGGCCGCGGCTTCTTCCTCGTCGGTGCCGAGATAGGCGGCGATCACCTTGGGATCGTCGCGCACCTCGCGCGGCGTGCCTTGTGCGATCTTCACGCCGTGATCCATCACCACGATGTGGTCGGAGATCTCCATCACCACCGACATGTCATGTTCGATCAGGAGGATCGACGTTCCCAGGTCGTTGCGGATCGAAAGCAGGAGCTCGTTCAGCGCCGCGCTCTCTCGCGCGTTGAGGCCGGCGGCGGGTTCGTCCAGGCACAGCAGCGCGGGCTCGGTGCACATCGCGCGCGCGATTTCCAGCCGGCGCTGGTCGCCATAGGCGAAATTGCCGGCGGCATCGTCGGCGCGGTCGAGCAGGTTGACCCGCTTCAGCCAGTCGGTGGCAAGATCGATCGCGCGCTTTTCGGCCTCGCGGTAGGCGGGCGCGCCGACGAGGCCGAGCAAGGTGAAGCCCGAGGCGTGCATCAACGCGTTGTGCTGCGCCACCATCAGGTTCTCCAGCGCCGTCATGCCGGGAAACAGGCGGATGTTCTGGAACGTGCGGGCGACCTTGGCCTGCTTGGCGATGCGGAAATCGTTGAGCCGCTCCAGCGCGATTTCCCTGCCGTCGTCATGGGTCAGGCGAATCGACCCGCCGGTCGGCTTGTAGAAGCCGGTGATGCAGTTGAACACGGTGGTTTTGCCGGCACCGTTCGGCCCGATCAGCGCGGTGATCTTCTTCCGCTCGGCGGCGAACGAGAGATCTTGCACGGCGACGATGCCGCCGAAGCGCATGGTCAGCCGGTCGACGCTGAGGATCGTGCTGCGGCTCATCCGTGGCCTTCCTTGACGAGGTCGGAGGAGATGGCCTGCGACTTCTTCAGGTAGACGGTCGGCGCGCGATGGCCGACCAGGCCGCGTGGCCGCCAGATCATGATCAGCACCATCGCCCAGCCGAACACCAGCATGCGATAGTTTTCGAGGCCGCGGAACAGCTCGAACCCGCCGATCATGGTCAGCGCCGCCAGCGCGACGCCCAGCTGCGAGCCCATGCCGCCGAGCACGACGATGGCGAGCACCAGCGCCGATTCGTGGAAGGTGAACGATTCCGGGCTGATGAAGCCCTGCCGGGTGGCGAAGAAGGCGCCGGCGAAGCCACCGAACATGGCGCCGGTCGCGAACGCCGTGAGCTTGGTCGTCGTGGTGTTGATGCCAAGCGCGCGGCAGGCGACCTCGTCCTCGCGCAAGGCTTCCCAGGCGCGCCCGATCGGCAGCCGGCGCAGGCGGATCGTCACCCAATTGGTGAGCAGCGCCAGCGCCAGGATCAGATAGAACAGGAAGACGATGCGGTGGGTCGGCGAATACTCGATGCGGAGCAGGGCGGCCAACCCATCGTCGCTCCTGTCGAGCGGAATGCCGAACAGGGTCGGACGCGGAATACCGGATACGCCGTTCGGTCCGCCGGTCAGATCCTGCCAGTTGATCAGGACGAGGCGGATGATCTCGCCGAAGGCGAGCGTCACGATGGCGAGATAGTCGCCGCGCAGGCGCAGCACGGGGAAGCCGAGCAGCACGCCCCAGAATGCGGCGAGGATGCCGGCGAGCGGCAGGCAGATCCAGAACGACCAGCCGAAATTGGTGGCGAGCAGCGCATAGGAATAGGCGCCGACCGCATAGAACGCGACGTAGCCGAGATCGAGCAGGCCGGCGAGCCCGACCACGACGTTGAGGCCCCAGCCCAGCATCACATAGGTGAGCACGAGAATGGCGAGGTCGAGGATATAGCGCTGGTTATAGAAGATCACGGGCACCAGCAGCGTGAAGATCAGCAGCGCGGGCGCAAGATAGCGGCCGACCAGCGACATGCCCTTCTGCACCGCCGGCGGCACGAGCGTCTCGGTGCCGGCAGGGCCGATCCATTGCCTGAGCAGCTCGATCGCGATCGAGCCGCCGAACACCGCGGCGACGAGGGAGGCGAGCTCGCCGAATCGCGTCCAGTAGGTGAGCTGGCCCTCGGGCCCCGCCTCGGTGCGGATGCCGACCATCAGCGAGAACAGCACCAGCGCAATGAGGGCGTTGATGAAGGCGGTCTTGAGGAGGGCGGCGGTGCCCGTTGCAGGTTTGGTCGTGTGGGTCGAGGGTGCTGTCACGCGGCCGATCCGTTAGACTTTTTCGACTTCGGGACGGCCGAGCAGGCCGGTCGGCATGAAGATCAGCACGACGATCAGGATCGAGAACGCCGCAACGTCCTTGTACTCGACCGAGAAATAGGCCGACCAGAACGTCTCGATCAGGCCGATCAAAAGCCCGCCGAGCATGGCGCCGGGCAGGGAGCCGATGCCGCCGAGCACCGCGGCCGTGAAGGCCTTGATCCCGGCGACGAAGCCCATGAAGAAGTCGACCAGGCCGTAATAGAGCAGGTACATCAGGCCCGCGACGGCGGCGAGCGCCGCGCCGATCACGAAGGTCATGGAGATGGTGCGGTCGACGTTGACGCCGAGCAGCGCCGCCATGGTCTGATCCTGCTCGCAGGCGCGCATGTCGCGCCCGAGCCGGGTGTTCGACACCAGCCAGGTGAAGATGGCCAGCAGCACGATGGTGGTGATGACGACGATGATCTGGATGTTGGAGAGCTGGATGACGAAGCCGTCCGCGCTTTCATGCAGCGTATAGCCGCCGGTGATGACGGGCGGGATCGGCTTGACCCGGGCGCCTTGCGCCACTTGCGAATAATTCGTCAGCACGAACGACATGCCGATGGCCGACAGCATCGGGGCGAGGCGGAAGGAATGGCGCAGCGGCCGGTAGGCGATGCGCTCGATAGTCCAGCCATAGAGCGCCGTGATCGCCATCGAGACAAGCAGCACCAAGAGCAGGATCACGGGAACGGCCGTGAGGCCGAGCGAGATCAGGATCAGGAAGGTGATGAGGGCGATGAAGCCGCCGATCATGAAGACGTCGCCATGGGCGAAGTTGATCATGCCGACGATGCCGTAAACCATCGTGTAGCCGATCGCGATCAGGCCGTAGATTGAGCCGAGCACGAGGCCGTTGATGAGCTGCTGGGCGAAATAATCCATAAGCTGCCGTACCCAAACTTGACGCGGCTCAAAGGGAGCTCTTGCAGAGAGTTCTTGGGCCCCGGCAGCCCTTGAGCGTTCACCAGGTTTTGTAACAGGAGGGAACTGGCGGCTGCAACTGGCCCGGTCTCCGCCTTAAGGCTTGTACAGAGATCATTTCAGTGCCGGGTTCCCTCGGTCCTGCGAGGAACCTGGTCCCCAAGGCAACCAAAGTGGATGCAGGCCGTTGTCTTGCCTCTGACGTCCAACAAGGGAGTTTCCCCGAATGACGAAGCAGCAGAACCAGAATCCGGGTCAGCAGAACCAGAACCCCGGCCAGCAGCGCCCCGGGCAGCAGCAGGGTGGGGGTCAGAAACCCGGACAGCAGCAGCAGGATCCGCGCCAGGGCGATCGCCCGGGCCAGCAGCAGGGCGGCCAGCGCGACCAGGAATAGCGAGTTTGGGAACCCAGGAGTGAGGAGAGGCCCCGCCGGAAGGCGGGGCCTTTTTTCTTGGGGCCATCGTTTGCCCGTCATTCCGGGAGGTGCGTCAGCACCAGACCTCAGGTGCGCAACTGCGCACCGGGGAATCTCGAGATTCTCGGCTGTGCAATTGTGCACCATAGTTCGGCTCTGCGAGCCGCCCCGGAATGACGAAAGCGGGCGGGCAGTTAAGGTAAACAAAGGGTTTAAATTGCCGCCACAGTCTGATGCGAGTTAGCTCCGGCATGGCCGCCGCCTTCCATCGAAGGCTCGGCAAACCAGGCGGGAAGCGGCATGTTCAGGAACTGGCGGATCGGCTCGGTCAACGGCGCGCTGCTGGCGGCCTATTTCATTCCCGTCTGGAGCCTCATAGCCTTCAGCATCATCGTGGCGCCCGTGCGCGGCCTCTACGAGCGGCCGAGCGTCGCGGTGGCGCTGTACCTGAGCGACCATCTGCAGATGGCGGGCATGGACACGGTACGTGCCGCCTGGCTGCTGGCGCTCGGACGGCTGACCGTGGTGGCGTTCTTTGCGATCTACCTCGTGCTGCTCTGCATTCCCCGCACCCGCAAGGGCGGCGGCAGCGACGAGGCGCTCGGTATTGCGCTGGCAATCGGCAGCCTGATCTCCTTTGCCAGCATGGTGATGGCCTCGAAGGTCGGCGAGCTGGCTGCGCTTCGGCTGCACGCCACCGAGCTCCTGATGCTGCTCGGTGCCGCGGTCGTGCTCGTGATCGAGAAGCCGGCAGCTGCGCCGAAGGTGGCCGAGGTCGCCGCACCGCCGAATCTTCAGCCTCTAGGTCTTGAGCAGGCCGAGCTCCTGCACAATCGCTGAGGCTTCCTTGACGGCGTGGTTGGCGGCCGGCACGCCGCAATAGATCGCCTGCTGCAGCAGGATCTCCTTGATGTCCTCGGGCGTGAAGCCGCCCTCAGCGAGCGCCGCACGCACGTGCAGGCGGAATTCGTCCCATTGCCCGAGCGCGACCATGGTGCCGATCACCAGCACGCGGCGCGTGCGCTCGTCGAAATGCGGCCGCGTCCAGATCTCGCCCCAGGCGTAACGGGTGATCAGGTCCTGGAAGTCGGTGTTGAAGGCGTTGCGGTTCGCGATCGACTTGTCGACCCAGGCATCGCCCAGCACCTTGCGGCGCACGTTCATGCCGCCATCGCGGCGCTTCTGGTCGTCCATGGTGTTTCTCCTCTTTCGTCATTGCGAGCGCAGCGAAGCAATCCAGAAATGTGCCCGCGGAGACGGACTGGATTGCTTCGTCGCTACGCTCCTCGCAATGACGGGTTGTTGCTAGCGCTGCGTCAGGAACCCCACCACCGCATCCGTGAACGCATGCGGCTGCTCGACGTTCGAAATGTGCGCGGCGTCGATGATCGTCATGCTGGCGCCGGGAATGCTGGAGCGGATCAGTTCGGCGGCCGAGATCGGCGTCGCCACGTCGTGGCGGCCGGCGATCACCAGCGTCGGGCTCTTGATTTTCGGCAGCAGCGCGCGCTGGTCGAGCGTCGACAGCGCTTCGCAACAGGCGAGATAGCCCTCGACAGGCGAGGCGAGCAGCATCGACTTCATCTTCGCGGTGATCGCAGGCTCGCGCTCGCGGAAATCCTGGGTGAGCCAGCCCGCGATCACGGCATCGGCGACGGCGGCGATGCCGCCCTCCTTTACCGCCTTGATGCGGTTGTGCCAGTTAGTTGGATCGGGGTAGTAGCAGGAGGTGTTGGCGAGGATCAGCTTGCCGAACCGTTCGGGCGCATTGGCGCCGAGCCATTGCCCGACCATGCCGCCCATCGACAGGCCGCACCAATGCACCTTCTCGATGTTGAGATCGTCGAGGATCGCGAGCACGTCGCGGCCGAACCGCTCCATCGAGTAAGGACCCGGCGGGACGTTCGACTTACCGTGGCCGCGGCGGTCGTAGCGGATGACGCGGAACACCTGCGTCAGCGCCTTCATCTGCGCCTCCCACATCTGCAGCGTGCAGCCGAGCGAGTTCGACAGCATCAAGGTCGGCCTGCCGTCGCGGCCTTCGACGGAGACGTTGAGGAGGCATCCGTCGGCATCGATCATGGGCATGCGGCGTCTCCGTTTCTAATCTTGATCGAGGCTGTCGAGCAGGCGATCGATCAGCGCCTGTGACGCCCCTTGATAGGCCCTCGGCTCGAACAATGCCGCAATTTTTTCCGCCGTAAGGTGCGCGGTGACTTGCGAATCGGCCGACAGCACCTCGCGCAGATGCTTCCTCTCGGCGACGGCACGCTTGCTCGCGGCCTCGACGAGATGATGCGCGTTGCTCTTGCCGATGGCTTCGGCGAGCGCGAAGGTGACGGCCTCGGCCATGATCAAGCCATGCGTCGCATCGAGATTGCGGAGCATGCGCGCCGCATCGACCTCGAGACCCTCGGCGATGTCGACGACGGCAGCCAGCGCGCCTGATGTGACCAGCATTAATTGCGGCAGCGTCGGCCATTCCGCGTGCCAGGGACCGGCACTGCGTTCGTGGTCCTGCACCTGGGCGGCGAAGATCGTCGCGGCAAGCTGCGGGGCCATGGTCGCAGCGCCCAGCGCGCTTGCGGCGGCGACCGGGTTGCGCTTGTGCGGCATGGTCGAGGAGCCGCCGCGGCCTTCGCCGGCGGGCTCGAACGCTTCGGCGACGTCGGTCTGCATCAGCAGCGAGACGTCGCGCGCGATCTTGCCGCAGCTGCCGGCGAGAATGGCGAAGCAGGATGCGGCCTCGGCGATGCGGTCGCGATGGGTATGCCAGGGCGCCTCGGGCAGCGGCAGCTCGAGCTCCTGCGCCAGCCGTTCGGCCACCGCGAGCCCCTTGTCGCCGAGCGCAGCGAGCGTGCCGGCGGCGCCGCCGAATTGCAGCGCGAGGCCCTCGCGGGAGAGCCGCCGCAGGCGGCAGCGGGCGCGGGCAAGGCTCGAGGCGTATTCGGCGGCCTTCAGCCCGAACGGCATCGGCAGCGCGTGCTGAAGCCAGGTCCGCGCCACCATCGCGGTGTTGCGGTGGCTGCGCGCCAGCGCGGCAAAGCCCTTGATGGCGCGGCTGAGGTCGGCATCCAGCGCCGCGATGCCGGCGCGCAGCATCAGCATGGTCGCGGTGTCGATGACGTCCTGGCTGGTCGCGCCCCAATGCACGTAGCGCGCGGCCTCCGCGTCATTCTTGCCGACATTGGCGGTTAGCATCTTGACCAGGGGAATCGCGAGATTGCCCGACCGCGTCGCGGCCTCGGCCAGTGCGGCCATGTCGAAGCCATCGGCCTTGCACGCCGCCTCGATTGGTCCGACGGCGGATGCGGGAATCACCGCACTTGCCGCCTCGGCGCGTGCCAAGGCTGCCTCGAAATCGAGCATGTTCTGCAAGGTCGACCGATCGTCGCAGACCACGCGCATGGCGGCGCTCGACAGCATCGGTGCGAGCAGGGGGGAGATGGATGTGCTCATGTTGCGCGCGACCTAATCATCATGGCCCGGCCGTGCCAATCCCCCACCGCCCGCACACGTCATTTTGCAGTTGCGAATATGCATTGCACGTGACCGGGCGCCGGTCTTTCCTTTGCCGCGTCGCTGCGTTACTTGATCAGTACTATAGTTACGCGATCAGGGAGGCACCCTCATGGCCATGACGATGAACGGCGAAGTCCAGCTTGCGGCGCCGCGCGAGGCCGTGTGGGCCAAGCTCAACGATCCCGAGGTGCTGAAGGCCTGCATCCCCGGCTGCGAGGAGCTGGAGAAGACCGACGACGGCGGCTTCCGCGCGACGGCGAAAATGAAGGTCGGCCCGGTGTCGGCGCGCTTCAAGGGCAAGGTCACGCTGTCCGATCTCGACCCGCCGAACGGCTACAAGATCTCCGGTGAGGGCGAGGGCGGGGTGGCCGGATTCGCCAAGGGCGGCGCGGCCGTCAAGCTCGCCGAGAAGGACGGCGGCACGCTGCTCTCCTACGACGTCGAGGCGCAGATCGGCGGCAAGTTGGCGCAGCTCGGCCAGCGCCTCATCAACGGTGCCGCCAAGAAGCTGGCCGACGAGTTTTTCGCGAACTTCGCCAAGGCCGTACAGAGCTGAAGGTCCAATACTTTTAGGGTAGCGCCTTCGGCATGGCGCCTTGCGCCCGGGGCGATGTTGCCCCGGGGCATAATGGCCCATATGATGGGTTGGAATAATTATAAGAACCGCTTCGACGGGACCCGTCGGGGTGCTGACAGAGAGTGCTTATGGCAAAAATCTCCCTCATCGTGAACGGCAATCCAGTCACCGCCAATGTCGATCCCCGCACGCTCCTGGTGCAATTCCTGCGCGAGAATCTGCGGCTGACCGGCACCCATGTCGGCTGCGACACCTCGCAGTGCGGCGCCTGCGTCGTGCATCTCGACGGCAAGGCCGTGAAGTCCTGCACCACGCTTGCGGTGATGGCCGATGGCCACGAGGTCAAGACGATCGAGGGGCTGGCTGCGGACGGCGCGCCGCTGCATCCGATGCAGGAGGCCTTCCGCGAGCACCATGGCCTGCAGTGCGGCTTCTGCACGCCCGGCATGATCATGACCGCGATCGACATCGTGCACCGCAAGGGCCACGAGCTCGACGACCACACCATTCGCGAGGAGCTCGAAGGCAATCTCTGCCGCTGCACGGGCTACCAGAACATCGTCGCCTCGATCTCCGCCGGCGCGAAGGCGATGGCCAAATCCGACCTCGCGTAACGCGCCTCCCGCGATCAGGACATACAGATGTACGAATTCAAATATCATCGCCCTGGGACCGTTCGCCAGGCGGCCAACCTCCTGGTGAAGAACGAGGACGCCAAGGTGATCGCCGGCGGCCACACGCTGATTCCAGTCATGAAGCAGCGCCTCGCCAGCCCCCCGCATCTGGTCGACCTCTCCCACATCGAGGGGCTCAACACGATCGAGATGAAGGGCCGCTCGCTGGTGATCGGCGCCACCGCCAAGCATGCCGAGGTCGCGACCTCCGCCATCGTCGGTGAAGCCATTCCGGCGCTGGCGAACCTTGCCGGCGGCATTGGCGATCCCGCCGTGCGTCACAAGGGCACGATCGGCGGCTCGCTCGCCAACAACGATCCGACTGCCGATTATCCGGCCGCGGTGCTCGCGCTCGGGGCCACCATCGTCACCAACAAGCGCCGCCTCAAGGCGGAAGAGTTCTTCCAGGGCCTGTTCACGACCGCGCTCGAAGCGGATGAGATCATCACCAAGGTGATGTTCCCGCTGCCGAAGAAGGCCGCTTACGTCAAGTTCCGCAACCAGGCCTCGCGCTATGCGCTTGTCGGGGTGTTCGTGGCGCGGCGTCCTTCGGACGTGCGCGTTGCCGTCACCGGTGCGGGCTCCGAAGGCGTGTTCCGCGTCACCGCATTCGAGGAAGCCTTGAAGAAGCGCTTCGCCTCGAAGGCGCTGGAGGGCATCGCGGTACCGGCAGAAGGCCTCAACAGCGACATCCACGGCAGCGCCGAATACCGCGCGCATCTCATCGAGGTGCTGACGCGGCGCGCCGTCGATGCTGCCAATGCCAAGGAATGAGCTGACCTCATTCCTCGGTCCAGACCTGTCCCCGGTGAGGGCGTAGCGAGACTGGCTTTTCCATGACTTCAGCGGCCACTTCTTCCGGTGCTTTGCCGGCATCGGTCGATGCGATGCTCGAACTCCTGACGTCGCGCGGCTATCTCGCTGAGCGCTCACTGGCGACGGTGACGTATCTGTCGCTGCGTATGGGCCGACCGCTGTTCCTGGAAGGCGAGGCCGGCGTCGGCAAGACCGAGATCGCTAAGGTGCTCTCGGCGGCGCTGGGGCGGAAGCTGATCCGCCTGCAGTGCTATGAAGGCCTCGACGTCTCCTCCGCGGTGTATGAGTGGAACAGCGCGTCGCAGATGATCGCGATCCGGATGGCGGAAGCCGCGGGCGACACTGATCGCGATCAGCTTTCGAGCGATATCTTCGCCGACCGCTACATGATCAAGCGGCCGCTGCTCCAGGCGCTGGAGCCTGATGTCGCCGGTCCGCCGGTGCTGCTGATCGACGAGCTCGACCGTGCCGACGAGGCGTTCGAAGCCTACCTGCTCGAGATCCTCAGTGACTTCCAGGTGACCATCCCCGAATTCGGCACCGTGAAGGCGCCGCACCCGCCGATCGTCATCATCACCTCCAACCGCACCCGCGAGATCCACGACGCGCTGAAACGGCGCTGCCTCTATCACTGGGTCGACTATCCCGCCGCCGAGCGCGAGCTCGCGATCGTCAAGACACGCGTGCCCGGCATCTCCGCCAAGCTGTCGCAGCAGGTCGTGCGCTTCGTGCAGGCGCTGCGCAACCAGGACTTCTACAAGTCGCCGGGCGTTGCCGAGACCATCGACTGGGCCACCGCGCTGTCGGAACTCGATGCCCGCTCGCTGACCCCGCAAGTGGTCGGCGACACGCTGGGCGCGCTGCTCAAGTACCAGGACGACATCACCCGCATGCAGGGCAACACGCTGCAGAAGGTGCTGAAGGACGCGACGAGCGAGAATTGACGCGCGGGCGTCGTAACTAGCTCGTCATTCCGGGGCGCGCGTCAGCGCGAGCCCGGAATCCATTAGGCAGCGGGGACGGTGGATAAATGGATTCCGGGCTCGCCGCTCGCGCGGCGCCCCGGAATGACGAGGGGATGGATACGAGACATGGCCATCAACCACCTTGCTCCCGAAAAGACCGAGCAATTCGCCGACAACATCGTCGGCTTCGCCCGCGCGCTGCGTGCGGCCGGCCTGCCGGTCGGGCCGGGCGCGGTCATCGATGCCATGAGCGCGCTGCAGGTGATCGACATCGGCAGCCGATCCGACGTCTTCACCACGCTGGAGGCGATCTTCGTCAAGCGCCATGAGCATGCGCTGATCTTCAAGCAGGCTTTCAATCTGTTCTTCCGCGCTTCGGAGGAATGGAAGCACATGCTGGATTCGGTGCCGCTGCCGGACGAGGCCAAGAAAAAGCCCCAGGCCGGCGCCCGCCGCGTCCAGGAGGCGATGTCGCAGCCGCGCATGACCGAGACGCCGCAGCACCAGGAGCAGGATCTGCGCCTGTCGGTCTCCGACAAGGAGATCCTGCAGAAGAAGGATTTTGCGCAGATGAGCGCGGCGGAGATCGCCGAGGCGCTCCGTGCCATCGAGCGGATGCATCTGCCGCAGGCCGAGCTCTTGACGCGCCGGCGCCGGCCCGATGCGCGCGGCCTGCGCCTCGACCTCCGCCGCACGTTGCGCGCCTCCTTGCGCACCGGCGGCGACATCATCGACATCCATCGCCTCGGACGGATCGAGAAGCCGGCGCCGATCGTGGCGCTGCTCGACATCTCGGGCTCGATGAGCGAATACACCCGCCTGTTCCTGCATTTCCTGCATGCCATCACGGATGCCCGCAAGCGCGTCTCGGTGTTCCTGTTCGGCACGCGCCTCACCAATGTCAGCCGCGCGCTGCGCCAGCGCGACCCGGACGAGGCGCTGGCGAGCTGCTCGGCCTCGGTCGAGGACTGGGCCGGCGGCACCCGCATCTCGGCCTCGCTGCATAACTTCAACAAATTGTGGGCGCGGCGGGTGCTGAGCCAGGGCGCCATCGTGCTCTTGATCTCCGACGGGCTGGAACGGGAGGCCGATTCCAAGCTCGCCTTCGAGATGGACCGGCTGCACCGGTCCTGCCGGCGGCTGATCTGGCTGAACCCGCTGCTGCGGTTTGGCGGCTTCGAGGCCAAGGCGCAGGGCATCAAAATGATGCTGCCCCACGTTGACGAATTCCGGCCCGTGCATAATTTGAGTTCGATCCAGGAGCTGATCACGACGCTCTCCCAGCCGCTGCCGCCGCATCACCGCAGCCTGATCCGCTCCGCAGCTTGAGAGGCCAGCCATGCTCGATCGCGACGAGGACATCCTGAAGGCGGCGGAGGACTGGCAGAAGGCCGGCCGTGGCGTTGCGCTCGCGACGGTCGTCGAAACCTGGGGCTCGGCGCCGCGCCCGGCGGGCTCCAGCCTCGTCATCAACGACGAAGGCACGTTCCTGGGGTCCGTCTCCGGCGGCTGCGTCGAGGGTGCGGTGGTTACGGAGGCCATGGATGTGATCCAGAGCGGCAAGCCGAAGATGCTGGAGTTCGGCGTCGCCGACGAGACCGCCTGGAACGTCGGGCTGTCCTGCGGCGGCACCATCCGCGTCTTCGTCGAGAAGGTCGGTTAGCCGTGAAGCTCGACATCTTGCACGAACTCAATGCCGAACGCGCCGCGCGCCGGCCCGTCATTCTGGTAACCGACACCGAGAGCGGCGAGCAGCGCCTGGTGAAGGCGAAGGATTTCGCCAGGGATCCGCTGCGCGCCGAGCTGGAAAAGCAGCTTCGCATGGGCAAGAGCGCCAGTGTCGAGGCCGGCGGCAAGAAGCTGTTCCTCAACGTCTACGCCCCGACGGCAAAGCTCGTCATCATCGGCGCGGTTCATATCAGCCAGGCCCTGGCGCCGCTGGCGCGCTCGCTCGGCTATGACGTGACCGTGGTCGATCCGCGCACGGCCTTTGCGAGCCCCGAGCGCTTTCCCGACATTCCGTTGATCGCCGAATGGCCTGATACTGCGCTGCCGCCGCTCAATGTCGATGCCTACACCGCGTTCGTGGCGGTGACGCACGATCCCAAGATCGACGACCCCGCGCTGCTGCACGCCTTCGAGCGCAACTGCTTCTATATCGGCGCGCTCGGCTCGCGAAAGACGCATGCCAAGCGTGGCGACCGGTTGCGGGCGCAAGGCGCCAGGGAAAGCGACATCGCGCGCATCCACGCGCCCATTGGTCTTGCTATCGGCGCGGTCTCGCCGTCCGAGATCGCGGTGGCGATCATGGCCGAGATCACGGCCGTGCTTCGGCTGCCTCCAAAGGAAAAAGAAGAAGCGGCATGAAGTTCGGCCCGGCGAGCCCCAGGGATGCGATTGGCGGGGTGACCGTCCACAACCCTGCGCCAGGGATCGCTGGTGCTGAAGAAGGGCACGACGATCGGACCTGCCGAGGTCGAGTCGCTGGAACGCGCCGGCATCAAGGACATAGTCGTGGTGCGCATGGAGGCGGGCGACGTCTCCGAGGACGTTGCGGCCGCCAGCATTGCGCTCGCCATTGGCGGCGAGGGCATCCATGTCGAGCGCGCTTTCACCGGGCGTGCCAATCTATTCGCCGCGCGAGCGGGCGTGCTGGTGATCGACCGCGCCGCGGTCGACCGCATCAACAACATCGACGAAGCCATTACCTTTGCGACGCTCGCCGCCTACAAGCCGGTCGTCGAGGGCGAGATGGTCGGTACCGTCAAGATCATCCCGTTCGGCGTCGAGGCGAGTTTGCGCGATGCCGCGGTGAAGGCGGCGGGCAAGGATGTGCTGAAGGTCGCGCCTTACGTGATCAAGCGCGTCGGCGTGGTCTCGACGCTGCTGCCGGGCCTGTCCACCAAGGTCATCGACAAGACGCTGCGCGTCACCGCCGAACGGCTGGCGCCGGCCGGCGCCGGCATCATCGCCGAGCGCCGGGTCCCGCACGAGGAGCAGGCGCTGTCGGCCGCGATCAAGGAACTGCTCGGCCTCGGCGCCGAGCTCGTGATCGTGTTCGGTGCATCCGCGATCGCCGACCGCCGCGACGTGATTCCGGCGGCCGTCACCGGAATCGGCGGCGAGATCGAGCATTTCGGCATGCCGGTCGACCCCGGCAATCTCCTGCTGATCGCCCGCGCCGGCGAGGTGCCTGTGCTGGGCGCGCCGGGCTGTGCGCGCTCGCCGGTCGAGAACGGTTTTGACTGGGTCTTGATGCGGCTTCTCGCCGGCATCAAGGTGACCCGCTCCGAGCTGATGGGCATGGGCGTCGGCGGCCTCTTGATGGAGATCGTGACGCGGCCGCAGCCGCGCGCCAAGCCGGAGACCGAAGGCAACCGCCAGGTCGCGGCTATCGTGCTCGCGGCGGGCCGCTCGACCCGGATGGGCGGGCCGAACAAGCTGCTCGCCGAGCTCGACGGCAAGAAGCTGGTGCGCCTCGCGACCGAGCAGGCGCTGGCCTCTAGGGCATCTGAGGTGATCGTCGTCACCGGCCATCAGGCCGAGCTCGTCGAGCAGGCGCTTCAAGGCCTGAAGGTGACATTCGTTCGCAATCCGGACTTCGCCGGCGGCATCGCCAGTTCGGTGAAGGCCGGCATCGCCGCCGTTCCCGAGACCTGCGATGGCGCCGTCGTGTGTCTCGGTGACATGCCGCTGATCGACGCCGGCCTGATCGACAGGCTGATCGACAGTTTCGCGCCCGACCGCGGCAATCTCATCGTCGTTCCCGTCAGCGAGGGCCGCCGCGGCAACCCCGTGCTGTGGTCGCGCCGCTTCTTCAAGGAGCTGATGACGCTCGACGGCGACGTCGGCGCGCGGCATCTGATCGCCAAGCACACTGAGGCCGTCGCCGAGGTGCCCGTCGACGGCGAGAGCGCCTTCCTCGACATCGACACGCCGCAGGCGCTGGAGGCGGCACGGCGAGGCTGAAGGTGCCGTAACCGACGGCCGTAGGGTGGGCAAAGGCGCGGAGCGCCGTGCCCACGGCCTCTTCGTGGCGATTGACAATTGGTGGGCACGCTTCGCTTTGCCCACCCTACTGCATCTACCCATCCTCTCGATTTCAACGCCTCATTCACCATCTGGAAACGACCGCCGCTTAGAGTTGCCTCCACCTGCCTTGGGGGGAGGGGTTTTCCATGGCTTCGAACATCGTCGCGCGCCGTTGCGCGATGTTTTTCTTTGCGTTGTCCATTTGCGTTGCCGGCGCTCGCCACATTACGGAAGCCCATGCCGCCGGCGCCTTTGCGGTCGGCAAGTGCGGCGCCTATGGCCAGGCCTATGATTATGGCCACGAGCACGAGGCCCGCGCCGCCGCGCAGAAGCAATGCAAGGGCGATTGCACCACCGTGACGATGAAGCGCGCCTGTGCCGCGATGTCGGTCGATATGACCAATCCCTGCGGCGCCTATGGCTATGCCGTCAAGCCGAAGATTTCCGCCTCGCTCAACGCCGCCACGCGTGAATGCTACAAATACGGCGGCAAGGAATGCGTGATCCGCGCCTGGGCCTGCGACGCGAAAGGCTGATTTTCTCTTGCTGTCATTCCGGGGCGATGCGTAGCATCGAACCCGGAATCCATCGTGCCGCAGAGCGGGTGGACGAATGGATTCTCAGGTGCGCAATTGCGCACCATAGTTCGCGCCAAGTGGCGCGCCCCGGAATGACAACTTGAGGAATTACATGCAATTCGACACCAAGATCGCGGTCGTGATCCGTACCGATCTTCAAGCCTGGCAGAAGCTGAACGTAGCCTCCTTCCTCACCAGCGGCATCGCCGCGGCCTTTCCGGAATGCATCGGCGAAGCCTATGAGGACGCCTCAGGCACGAAGTATCATGCGCTGATCGGGCAGCCGATCCTGATCTACGGCGCCGACGGTCCTGCATTGTCGCGCGCGCTGGACCGCGCGCTCACCCGCAACGTCAAGGCGGCGGTCTACACCGAGGACATGTTCAAGACCACGCACGATGCTGCCAATCGGGAGGCGGTGAGGGCGGTTGCGCGTGGCGACCTCAATCTCGTTGGCATTGCGATGCGCGCCGAGCGGAAGGTGATCGACAAGATCGTCGACGGGTTGAAGTTTCATAGTTAGTTGCCGCTCGATAGCCTCCACATCCGTCATTGCGAGCGAAGCGAAGCAATCCAGAATTGTTCGGCGCAGGTTTTCTGGATTGCTTCGTCGCTTCGCTCCTCGCAATGACGGAGGGTGTGCTCACCCCGGCGGCATGCCGTCGAACTTCACCAGGCCAGGATCGAGAGGATCCCACTCATGGGCGCGCGCGGCGAAGGTCACCGCCTGCGGCCTGTAGCGGGCGGGCTCGTCGAGGCTCGCAGCGCGGATCGTGAACACGTCGGGCTGTGCCGCGAAGGTCATGTAGACGGCGACGCCGCACTGCGGACAGAAGCTGCGCGTCTTCACCTGGCCGTTGTCGGCGACCATGTCCCAGTGCTTGGCATCGCCCGTCAGCGTCACACCGGCGCGCGCGAAGGTCGCGTACGAGCCATGGCCGCTGCCGCTTTCCCGCTGGCAGTCGCGGCATTGGCAGTGATTGCTGAAGAGGGGCTCCCCTTCGATCGAATAGCGGATCGCGCCACAGGCGCAGCCGCCGGTATAGGGCTTCTCCATCGCGATCTCTCCCGCTCAATCTTCGCCGCTGATCTCGTCGAGCTTGCGAACGACCTGCTTCCAGCCGCCGCTCATCACCGTGTAGGCCGACTCGTTCCTGGGCAGGACGAAGCCCGCATGGACGAGGCGGATCCGCGTGCCGGCTTCGACTGGGGTGAGGGACCAGGTCACGACGGTGTCGAGCGGGGCGCCATAGCCGGTGTTGCGCTCGTCGCCGCCCTTCCAGGCGTAGACGAGGCGGCGATGCGCCACGACCTCGAGAACCCGGCAATGGATCACGCCGTCCCAGTTGCCGCCCGGCGTGGTCTGGAAGGTGAAGGCCTTGCCTTCGACGGCTTCGAAGCCGGTCGGCTGCATCAGCCAGCGCCCGATCAGCTGTGCGCTGGTCAGCGCCTTCCAGATCGTCTCGGCTGTGTGAGGGAAGACCTCGTCGATGACGATGTCTCTTGTGTCGGCTTTCAAGGCGGCAGCACTCACGGGTCGATCTCCTTCAAGAGGTCACGCAGGTTCTGGAAACGCTCGCGCCAGAAGACGCCGTAATGGTCCATCCAGGTGACCAGCGGCTCCAGCCCCTGCGGCGCGGCGCGGTAATAGACGTTGCGGCCCTCGGCGCGCTCGGCGACGAGGCCCGCTTGCTTCAACGATTTCAGGTGTTGCGAGACGGCTCCTTGCGTGACGCCGCTGCCGCGCGTCAGCTCGGCGACGCTGATCTCTTTGCTCTCGAACACACGCTCGAACACGGCGCGGCGGGTCGGATCGGCGAGGGCGCGCATCACGGTGGTGACGGGGTTTGGGGTGGCTTCGATCATAAAATCAAATTAGCGGATGCTAATGCATTAGTCAATGCTAATTCGTCTGCGACGGGCGAGTTCACCGTTGAACTCTCTTGACTATGACTGACTAGTCAGTCATATATCTCGAATGACGAAGAAGCCGACCAAAGCCGCCTCGCCCCCTGCGGCTCCCACCCTCGCGAACGGCCCTGCGGCTACTGGCCCCGATGCAGCGCCTGCCTCGAACCGCGCCTCGCGCGCGGCGGAGCGGCGTGCGGCGATCGTCGAGGCAGCGATGGAGGAGTTCATCGCCCGCGGCTTTGCCGCCACCAGGCTCGACGACATCGCCAAGCGCGCCGGCGTCGCCAAGGGCACGATCTACCTGCACTTCAAGGACAAGGAATCGATGTTCGAGGAGCTGGTGCGCGTCGTCATCGTTCCCGTGGTCGCACGGCTGACCACGCTGCCGCCGCCGGCAGGCTCGGTGCGCGACCTCATCGAGACGTTCGCCGGCAACTTCCTGAAGGAGGTGATCGGCACGAGGCGGGGCGATCTGGTGCGTCTGATCGTGGCGGAGGGGCCGCGCTTTCCGTCCGTCGCCGACTTCTACTACCGCGAGGTGGTCTCGCGCGGGATCACTGCCATGCGCGCGCTGATCGAGCTCGGCATCGCCCGCGGCGAGATCCGGCAGAAGGACCTCGCGCGCTATCCACAGATCCTGGTCGCGCCCGCGATGATCGCCGTGATCTGGCAGAGCCTGTTTGCGCGGCATGCGCCGCTCGACGCGCAGGAGATGCTGCGCGTTCATCTCGATTTGATTTTTGGCGAACGGAGGACGACATGAGGTCGTCGCAAGCAATTTCTGTTGTGGTATTGTTCGCGGTGCTGGCCACCGGGCTTGCCGGGTGCAAGGAGAAGCGCGATCCCGGCTTCCAGGGCTGGGTCGAGGCCGACATGATCTTCGTCAGTCCGGACGAAGCCGGGCGCGTCACCAAGCTCAACGTCCGCGAAGGCGACGAGGTCAAGGTCGGCGATCACCTCTATTCCGTCGATGACGATCTCCAGCTTGCCGACCTCAACCAACAGAAGGCGACGCTTGCGAATGCGCAGCAGACCTATGACCGTGCGGCCTCGCTGAACAAGACCGGTTCGGGCACGCAGGCCAATCTCGATTCCGCCGTGTCCGCCTTGCGCGTCGCGGAGGCGCGGGTGGCGACCTCGGAGACGCGGATGGCGCGGCGCAAGGGCTTTGCGCCGGTCGCCGGCACCATCCAGCAGATCTATTTCCGCGAAGGCGAGATGGTGGCGGCGCAGCGGCCGGTGCTCTCGATCATGCCGCCCGGCAACATGAAGCTGCGCTTCTTCGTGCCGGAGACCAAGTTGCCGAAGCTCGCGATCGGCGACACGGTGCGTGTCTCCTGTGACAATTGCGCCGCCGACCTCACCGCGAAGATCTACTTCATCGCGACCTCGGCCGAATACACGCCGCCCGTCATCTACAGCCTCGAAGAGCGCAACAAGCTGGTCTATCTGATCCAGGCGCGACCCTCGCGGCCCGATGCTTTGCGCGTCGGACAGCCGATCGACATCCACCTCAATCCCAAAACTCCTGAGACCAAGACACCGGTGGCGGACAAGCGATGAGCAACGGCAACGGCATCGCAATCGACGTCAAGGGCCTGACCAAGTCATTCGGTGGCCGCGAGGTCGTGCACGATCTGTCGATGCAGGTGAAGCGCGGCTCGATCTACGGCTTCCTCGGTCCCAACGGCTCGGGCAAGACCACCACCATCCGCATCCTGTGCGGGCTGCTGACGCCCGACAGTGGCGAGGGCACCTGCCTCGGCTACGACATCCGCCGCGATGCCGAGAAGATCAAGCGCCAGGTCGGCTACATGACGCAACGTTTTAGTCTGTACCAGGATCTCTCGGTGCGCGAGAACCTCGAATTCGTGGCGCGGCTCTATGGCCTCGCTGACGCGCGCGCGGTGCCGCGCGCGACATGATCAAGCGGCTCGGGCTCTCGGGCCGCGAGGAGCAGCTCGCCGGCGAGCTCTCCGGCGGCTGGAAGCAGCGGCTGGCGCTGGGGGCCTGCACGCTGCCCAATCCACAATTGTTGCTGCTGGACGAGCCGACCGCCGGCGTCGATCCCAAGGCGCGGCGCGATTTCTGGAACGAGATCCATGCGCTGGCCGCCGAGGGCCTCACAGTGCTGGTCTCGACCCATTACATGGACGAGGCCGAGCGCTGCCACGAGATCGCCTACATCGCCTACGGCTATCTGCTGGCGCACGGCACGGTGGAGGAGGTGATCGCGAAATCCGCGCTCACGACCTATACCGTCACGGGCGACGCCCTGAACGAGCTTGGCGCCGCGCTTACGGGCAAGCCCGGCATCGACATGGTGGCGCCGTTCGGCACCTCGCTGCATGTTTCCGGCCGCGACGTCCCGGCGCTCGAAGCCAGCATCGCGCCCTGGCGCGAGAAAGGCGGCCTGCACTGGCAGAAGTCCAAGCCCTCGCTCGAAGACGTGTTCATCGAGCTGATGGGACGCTCCAAGGACAATTTCCAATGAGCGCGGTAGAACATCCCGAACCACGGCGCGAAATCCGCGAGCGTTTCGGCTTCCTGCGGCGTTCCTACGCGATGCTGGTCAAGGAGTTCATCCAGCTGAGGCGCGACCGCGTCTCGTTCGCGATGATCGTGATGCTGCCGGTGATGCAGCTGATGCTGTTCGGCTATGCCATCAACACCACGCCGCGCCATCTGCCGAGCGCGGTGCTGCTCCAGGAGGATTCCGATCTCGCCCGCTCGGTGCTGAAGGCGCTGGAGAACACCAAATATTTCCGCTTCCTCTACGAGGTTCACGACGTCGACGATTTCGACAACCTCCTGAAGTCCGGCAAGGTGCTGTTCGGGGTCGAGATCCCGCGCGGCTTCGAGCGGGCGGTGCGGCGCGGCGACAGGCCGGCGCTGCTGGTCGCGGCCGACGCCACCGATCCAGTCGCCGCAAGCGCTGCGCTCGGCTCGCTCGGCATGATCGTGCAGACCGCGCTTGCGCACGATCTCTATATCGGCGAGCCCCCGGAGATGCCGTTCGAGATCCGCGCCCACGCCCGCTACAATCCGGCCGCGAATTCCAGCCTCAATATCGTGCCAGGCCTCGTCGGCACCATCCTCACCATGACCATGCTGATCTTCACCGCGCTCTCGGTCACGCGCGAGGTCGAACGCGGCACCATGGAGAGCCTGTTGTCGATGCCGATCAAGCCGGTCGAGGTGATGTTCGGCAAGATCGTGCCCTACGTGCTGGTCGGCTTCGTCCAGGCCTTCCTGATCATCAGCATCGGTGTCGGCCTGTTCGGCGTGCCCGTGCTCGGCAATCTCGTCCTGCTGGCGTTGCTGTCGACGCTGTTCATCACCACCAATCTGGCGGTCGGCTACACCATCTCGACGCTGGTTCAGAACCAGCTCCAGGCCATGCAGATGTCGATGATGTTCTTCCTGCCGAGCATTCTGCTCTCCGGCTTCATGTTCCCGTTCGCAGGCATGCCGGCCTGGGCGCAATATCTCGGCGAATGCCTGCCGCTGACCCATTATTTGCGGATCGTCCGCGCCATCATGCTAAAGGGCGCGACCATGGAGAATTTGCGCTTCGATACGCTGGCGCTGGCGGCCCTGATGCTGCTCGCCATGACCGTCGCGGTGACGCGCTTCCGCCGCACGCTGGATTGAGGCACAATACCCCGGAATCCCGGAATCGAGGGGTGGAATGGCCAAGTTTGCGAGCAGGAAAGCGCGGCAGCATGCCGTCTTGTCGGAGGACTTCGAGCGCGAGCTGACGCGGGAGGTGCTGCGCACCGAGCTGCTGCGGGTGCGAGCGCTGATCGCGACCGGCTGCTGCATGATGTTTTTACTGACGGCCATTTACCTGATCGATCCCGCAGTGGTGAACCGGGTCTGGCGCGGAACGGAGGGGATCATGGAGGTCTACGGCCTTCTGGCCGGCTTCATCCTGTTCGAGGCCTGGGTCCACACCCAGATCAGGAAGAACCTCCGCCTCGATCGCGACCTGCCGGTGATCAGGCGCTATATCGGCACGCTGATCGAGACGTCGCTGCCGACGCTGATTCTCATTCTGCAAATCCGGACCATGGGCGCGCCCCAGGCGCTCGGCTTCGCCGTGCCGCTGATGTATTTCATCTTCGTGATCCTCTCGACGCTGCGGCTCGACTTCTGGCTCTCTGCATTCACTGGTTTCGTCGCCGCGGCCGGGCTCCTGGCAGTCGCACTATATTACAACTCGACCGGCGAGACGGATGAGCCCTTGGTCTATCTCCACGCCGTGCGCAGCATCGTCATCCTGATCTGCGGCGTACTCGCTGGCGCCGTCGGCGCTCAGCTCCGCCGCCAGTTCGCCGCGAGCATCGCGGCCGCGACCGCACGCGACCGGGTCACCAATCTGTTCGGCCAGCACGTCTCGCCGCAGGTGGTGGAGCGGCTGATGACGGCGGGAAC
Source organism: Bradyrhizobium sp. USDA 336 (assembly GCF_044908355.1). Lineage (NCBI taxonomy): Bacteria > Pseudomonadati > Pseudomonadota > Alphaproteobacteria > Hyphomicrobiales > Nitrobacteraceae > Bradyrhizobium > Bradyrhizobium sp. USDA 336. The sequence continues at coordinate 640,045 of NZ_JBIYDC010000002.1, forward strand.
GGGCGCTAGCGGCGACGTCCGCCGCGTTGCGGTGATGTTCGTCGATTTCCGCGGCTTCACGGCCGGCGCGCAGTCGCGCAGTCCGCAGGAGGTGGTCGACCGGCTCGACGGCGCCTTTGCCGTGCTGGTGGATATCCTCGACCGACATGGCGGCATCGTCAACAAGTTCCTGGGCGATGGGTTTCTCGCCCTGTTCGGCGCACCGCTGGAGGCCTCCGACGCAGCGCACCGTGCGGTTGCCGCAGGGCGTGAGATGCTGACCGCAATGGACCGCATCAACGCGCAGACGAGCTGGCCGCTGCGGATCGGCATCGGCATCCATTTCGGCGAGGTCGTCGCCGGCAATATCGGCTCGCCCCGGCGCAAGGAATACACGGTCATCGGCGATACCGTGAACTTCGCCTCGCGACTCGAGGCGCTGAACAAGGATTTCGGCTCGCAGCTCCTGATCTCCGCATCCGTGCGCGAGGCGCTGGGCGATGACGGGAGCGATGCCGTCGCGCTCGGCGAGGTCGAGGTGCGCGGCTACGAGCGGAAAGTACCGGTGTTTCAGCTGGGGTAACTGCATCACACATCGGCGCGCGCAGTTCACTTTCATGCAAGCGATTGCTCCGATTGCACTCAATTTTGGGGCATGACGGGCGATGTTTTCGGCTTGTAGAGTGCTGCGCGATGCGGCCGGTCGCGGCCGCGACTTGCATGAGGAAGTGACGATGCAGCGCCGCTACATCACCGTCGACGTGTTCACCGACCGCGCCTTCGGCGGCAACCAGCTCGCCGTGGTGCTCGATGCCGGCGGGCTGACGACGCAGCAGATGCAAGCGATCGCGACCGAGTTCAATTATTCCGAGACCACTTTCGTGCTGCCGCCGCGCGACAGGGCCAACGACGCCGAGGTGCGCATCTTCACGCCGGTGCAGGAGATCGCCTTTGCAGGCCATCCCAATGTCGGCACCGCCTTCGTGCTGGCCTCGATGGCGAAGGAGCCGAAGCCACGCCTGCTGTTCGAGGAAAAGGCCGGGTTGGTCCCGGTCGAGATCGTGCGAGAGCAGGGCAGGGTGATCAGAACCGAGCTCACCGCGCCGCAGCCGCTGCAGCGGCTCTCAACGCTGTCAACAGCGGAAGCCGCGAGCTGCATCTCGCTCGTTGCCGACGACATCAGGGCCGACAATCACGAGCCGCAGATTGTCACCGTCGGAAACGCGTTTCTGGTGATGGAGCTGCATTCGCGTGAGGCGCTGAAGCGGGCCCGGCCCGATGCTGCGGCCTTTGGCAAGGTCTTGCCGCGCGATGGTGCCCGCGCGGTGTGGTTCTATACGCGCGATGTGCCGGCGGCGGAGGCGCCTTGCGAGCGACAGGCGCGCATGTTCATGCGCGGTGCCAGCGGCCTCGTCGAGGATCCCGCCACCGGCAGCGCCACGGTTGCCGCCGCCGCGCTGTTCGCCGATCTCGATCCCACGCGCGACGGCGAGCTGAAGCTGACCGTCGGCCAGGGTTTTGACATGGGTCGTCCAAGCATCCTCTCGACCCGCGTGCGCAAGCAGGACGGCAAGATCGTCTCCGCCCACGTCGGCGGCGCTTGCGTGCAGATGATGGAGGGGACGTTCCGGCTGGCGGGGGAGGGGTAGGTCAATCTATCCGTCATTCCAGGGCGCGACGAAGTCGCGAACCGGAATGACGGCGACAACTACACCTGCCGCCCCGCCAAATTCTTCACCGCAACCCCATCGCGCTCCTCGATGATCTCCGCGATCATCTGGCGGTGGCAGTGGGTGTGGTCGCGCTCGTAGCACAGCAGGCACACCGGGCCGGCCTTTTTCACCAGCGCAGAAAGCTCGTCCATCTCTTCTTTCGCCTGCGGCGTCTTCAGGTGCTTGGAGAATATCTTCTCCAGCACGTCGTATTGACCGCTGCGGGCGGCGAGGCGGCCTTCCTTCGGCGTGCCGAGCGCGGCGAGATGGACATAGCCGATGCCGCGCTCGTCGAGGCCCGCCGAAAGCTGCTTCTTGGAAAAGCCTGGCCGGCGCGACGAGGTCACCGCGCGCACGTCGACCACGAGCTTGACGCCGGCCTGTTCCAGCTCGTCCAGCACGGCCTTCGGCGGTGTCTGCTCGTAGCCGATGGTGAAGAGCTTCTTCGCCTTTGCCATGGGGCCTCAACTCACCCGTGCGATCAGTTCCATGGCGCCGTGCGGTGCGCGCACCTTGCCCTCGTGGATGACGTAAGCGAACACGTCGCGCGGCTCCCTCTTCGGCTTGGCCTTGTCAACCTTCGGGAGATCGTCGGGTTCACCGCCCGAAGCCCAGTCCTGGAAGCGCTCGGCCCAGGCGTCGAGCTGCTTCGGCGGATAGCAGGTCTTGATCTCGTCATTGCCCTTCTGCAGCCGTGCATAGACGAAATCGCCGGCGACATCTGCGATGGCGGGATATTTGCCGTGCTCGGCGAAAACCACGGGCGTCTCGAACTCGCGGATCAGCGCCACGAAGTCCGGCGTGCAGAAGCTGTCATGGCGCACTTCCACGACATGGCGCAGCGCGCGCCCCTCAAGCTTGCGCGGCAACAGCTCCAGGAACTTGCCGAAATCGGCACCATCGAACTTCTTCGTCGGCGCAAACTGCCACAGCACCGGCCCGAGATGATCGCCGAGTTCCAGCACGCCGGAATCGTAGAACCGCTTGATGGAATCGCCGGCCTCCGCGAGCACGCGGCGGTTGGTCGCAAAGCGCGGTCCTTTCACCGAGAATACGAAACCGTCAGGCACCTCGCTCGCCCATTTGCGAAAGCTCTCCGGCTTCTGCGAGCCGTAATAGGTACCGTTGATTTCGATCGAGGTCAGCTTCGAGGCGGCATAGGACAGCTCCTTCGCCTGCGCGAGCTTCTCCGGATAGAACACGCCGCGCCAGGGCTCGAAGGTCCAGCCGCCGATTCCGATGAAGATGTTGCCGGATTTTTTGGACGCAGTTTTTGCTTTGGCCACGGGAGTATCTCGCATCGACGGGGAGGGATCTCATCCTAGTCAAACCAGAAGTGATTGGCCAGTTGGCCGGTCCGGTCTAAGCTCGCGACGGGCCCGCGAAGAAGGAGAACAAGATGCGGATGCTGCCGGTGGGGGTCGCGCTCGTCATGATGACATCTGCTGCCATGACAAGTTCTGCCGTGGCGGATGACGACGACACGAAGGGCGCGCAAAAGCTCGCTCAGCAGGGCCGCGACGGCTACTGGCATTGCCTCGCGCGGGAATATTCGCGCGAGTCCAATCAGGGCCTGTCGGAGCAGGATTTCGGCCGCTCGGTTGCGGGCGCCTGTCCGTCGGAGCGGCAATATTACCGGGTCACGCTGCTCGATTATCTCACCACGCAATATCCTGATATCGATGCCGGCGCCCATCTCGCCACCGCGAATAGAGCGGTGGAGGCGGCGCAGAAGGACATCGTGATGGCCTTCGTCAAGCACCGGCCGCCCCAGAAGTAGGGGAGTGGCGAATGGCGAATAGCGAATAGGGCGACAAGGCAGGCCATGCTCATTCGCCACTCGCCATTCGCTATTCGCCCTGGGCCTTCCAGTCGCGCGCTCATCCATGGTATCAGTGAGCCCGTCTGGAGCAGGAACTTGCATGTCGTCTGAGTCGGTGGGTGGCATTCTGGGGGCGATCGTCGCGGCGGTCGTCCTTGCGGTTGCCGTCGTGTTCGGGCCGATCGGCCAGTACGGCAAGCCGCCCAAGCCGGCGAAGGCCGAGCCGGCTCCTGCGGCGGCGCCCGCAGCCCCGGTCGCGCCCGCGCCGCGCGGGCCGGTCATCCGGGAAGTGCCCAACCAATAGGACATGAGAATCGGGCTTCCAACCCCCTTGCGGAACGCCTTTGCCATCCCCATCTAGCTTCTAACGGCGGCGTTGAGCGTAAAGACCTCCGTCGCTGGAACGACCTTGGAATAGCTTAAGGCTTGCGCCGGATGTACGCGCAGCCCGCCGTTCCGGGGTCGTTGGCATTTTAGGCCTCTTTTCGGCCATTCCCCAGAACCTCGGCTTGGCAGCGCAGGATGCGGCGGATATACGCTGCCGTCATGAACGAAGCGATCAGACCGGGCATCGACAACTGGGCTCAAGAGGGGCCGGAACTGTCGGTCATCGTCCCGACCTTCAACGAGCGCGACAACGTCACCGTGCTGTACCGGCGCCTCGAGGCGACGTTCGCCAACGTCGCCTGGGAGGTCGTGTTCGTCGACGACAATTCGCCCGACGGCACCTGGGATGTCGTGCGCGAGCTGGCGCAGCGCGACAGCCGCGTGCGCTGCGTCCGCCGCATCGGCCGCCGCGGCCTGTCGGGCGCCTGCATCGAGGGCATCCTTGCCTCCAGCGCGCCCTATGTGGCCGTGATCGATGCCGACCTCCAGCACGACGAGACGCAACTGCCCAAGATGCTGCTCTTGCTCGCGAGCGATCAGGCCGACCTCGTCGTCGGCAGCCGCTACATCGAGGGCTACAAGAGCGAAGGCTTCAACAGGCAGCGCGCCGGCGCCAGCGCGCTCGCGACCGAGGTCGCCAAGAAGATGCTGCGGGTCGAGATTGCCGACCCCATGAGCGGCTTCTTCATGATCCGCCGCGACCGCTTCGAGCAGCTCGCGCCAAAACTCTCCGTGCACGGCTTCAAGATCCTGCTCGACATCGTCGCGACCGCGCATGGCAGCTTGCGGGCGGTCGAGATTCCCTACACCTTCGGCGCCCGCCAGCACGGCGAGAGCAAGCTCGATTCCATGGTCGCGCTCGACTTCCTCGGTCTCGTCTTCGCCAAGCTGACCAACGACGTCGTCTCGCTGCGCTTCATCCTGTTTGCGATGGTCGGCGGCATCGGCCTCGTTGTGCACCTGACCACGCTGTTCATCGCGCTTCGCCTGTTCAACGCGCCGTTCCCGGAGGCGCAGGCCGCCGGCGCCATCGTCGCCATGACCAGCAATTTCATCCTCAACAATTTCCTCACCTATCGCGACCAGCGGCTGAAGGGCTTTGCGCTGCTGCGCGGCCTGATCGCCTTCTACATCGTGTGCAGCGTCGGCCTGCTCGCCAATGTCGGCGTCGCCTTCTCGGTCTACGACCAGGAGCCGATCTGGTGGCTGGCCGGCCTGGCGGGCGCGTTGATGGGCGTGGTGTGGAACTACGCGATGTCCGGACTGTTCGTCTGGCGCAAGAAATAGCGCGTGATGGGCGGGGCCGATGCGCGGATCGTCCGCAACACCGCGCTGCTGATTGTCGCGCTGGTGGGATTGCGGCTCGTCGCAGCCGCCTTCACGCCGATCACGTTCGACGAAGCCTATTACTGGATGTGGTCGAAGAGTCTCGCCGGGGGCTATTACGACCACCCGCCCATGGTCGCCTATGTGATCCGCGCCGGCACCATGATCGCGGGCGATACCGAGCTCGGCGTCCGCCTCGTCTCGATCCTGTTGGCGCTGCCGATGAGCTATGCGGTCTATCGCTCGGCCGCGATCCTGTTCGGCGGCACACGCGTGGCCGCGACCAGCGCCATCCTCCTCAACGTGACACTGCTGGCCTCCGTCGGCACGCTGATCGTCACGCCCGATGCGCCGCTGCTGGTCGCCTCGAGCTTCGTGCTGTTCTTCCTCGCCAAGGTGCTGGAGACGGGACGGGGCGCCTGGTGGCTCGCGGTCGGCGCCGCAGTCGGCGCGGCGCTATTGTCGAAATACACCGCGATGTTCTTTGGCGCCGCGATCCTGATCTGGCTCGCTTGCGTGCCGAAGCTGCGGCGCTGGTTCCTCTCGCCCTGGCCCTATCTCGGCGGCCTCGTGGCGCTGGCACTGTTCTCGCCGGTGATCCTCTGGAATGCCGACCATCAATGGGTCTCGTTCGCAAAGCAGCTCGGGCGTGCCAAGATCGAGGACTTCCGCCCCGTCTTCATCGCCGAACTGATCCCGACCCAGATCGCGTTCGCAACGCCGCTGGTCTTCATCCTCGGTGCGATGGGCCTGCACGCGCTGACCTGGCAGCGCGCCGGCGCGCTCGCCTCGCGCGTGCTGATCGAGACGATGTTCTGGACCATCGTCGCCTATTTCGTCTGGCATTCGCTGCATGCCCGGGTCGAGGCCAACTGGTTCGCGCCGGTGTATCCGCCGTTCGTCATTGCCGCGGCCGCCGCTGCCAATCTTGCGCAATGGAAGCCGCGTCAGCGGCGCCTCGTCGACGTTTGCCTGCGCTGGGCCGCGCCTGTGGGCATCGTCATGTTTGCAGCCTTGATCGTGCAGGCCAATACCGGCTGGTTGTCCGGATATCGCCGCGATGCCACCGTGCGTAGTGTCGGTGTCGGCTGGCGCGAGCTCGCCTCGGAGATCGAAGCGGTGCGCGTGCGCGTGGGTGCGAGCTGCGTGCTTGCGCAGGATTACGGCACCACGAGCTGGCTCGCCTTCTATCTGCCGCGCGGCACCTGCGTCGTGCAGCAAAGCCAGCGTATCCGCTGGGTCAACATGGCTGAGCCGGATCCCAAGCTGCTCGCGGGCAAGCTGCTCTATGTCGACGAGCTGCGCGCCGACGGTCATCCCGTCCTCAATGCTCTCTTTGCAAAGGTGACGCAGGTGGCGCAACTGCAGCGCAAGCGCGGGCCGCTCGTGGTCGAGACCTACGGCATCGACCTGCTGGAAGGCGCCAAAGGCGAAGTGCTGGACCGCTCGCCGCCACCGGAAGCGCGGTAGCGCCTTAGAGCGGAATGGCTTGAGGTCGAATCAATTGCCGCGCGCTCGGTGCAACCTCTCCCGCTTGCGGGAGAGGTCGCGCCCACCGGGTCGCGCCGAAGGCGCGCCCGATGACAGGCTCCGGCGCGGGTGAGGGTTTTCTCCTCTAGGGGATTGTCCCATTGCGGAAACACCCTCTCCCCAACCCTCTCCCGCAAGCGGGAGAGGGAGCGCACCTCCGTCTTTGCTACGATCGAGCATCACTTCATCGCGCTTTAGTCGATCATCTCGGCCTTGTCAGCATCCTGTCCCGGCCCATCGCGATCGCGCCAGAACCAGACGGTTACGACGCCGGAACGGCCGCGGACCTGGGCGAGCAAGGGGCCGGACAGAACACCGTCGGGCGCGCCCTGGAAGTCGGCCGCATCCAGCAGCGTGTCGCTCAGCGCGAGGCGCGCATCGTTCTGGGCGGCAATCTCCATCAGCCGGCTTGCGACGTTGACGGTGTCGCCTGTCGCCGTGATGTGCTGATGGCTTTCGCCGAGTCGCGAGGCGACGATCGGGCCGCAATGCGCACCGATCTTGTAGCCGAGTTGACCTGCGATCGCCGGCGGCAGCGAGGCGATCCAGCGTGCGAGGCCGCGATGCAGATCGACCGCGCACTTCAGCGCGCGCGCCGAATCGTCGGGCATCGCGCGCGGTAGCCCGAACAGGATCATGGCGCCGTCGCCGAGAAAGCCCGTGATCATGCCGCCGCAATCGATCGCGATCCGGTCGACCAGCGCATGAAACGCCTTCAGAATATCCGTGAGCTCGTCCGGATCGATCCGCTCGCTCAAACCGGTGAAACCGGAGAGATCGACGAACACCACGGCTGCATCCTGCCGCACCGGCTTCGACAGGAAGTTCGGATCTCGCGAGAGCCAATCCCGCAGCGCCGGAGCCTGGAATTGCGCAAGCGACCTGCTCTTAGCGGCGAAATATTGCGTGCGGCGGCCTCCGGCCCACAGCTGCACGCCGGCAAAGACCGCAACCGGCGGCACGGCGGCGGCGAGCGTGGTCGCGGCGTTCAGCCAGACGCCGTGCGTGAACGCGAACAGGTTGAGCCCGGCCCAGGCGATCATCACCGCGGCCGCCGCCATGGTGCCGAGCGCGATGCGCCGCCAGGCGAGCAGGCCGACCAGCAGCACCGGCAGCAGGATCGCCGTGAGCGCGTCGGCAATGCGGACCCGGTGGTCACGCAGGATGGCATCGCCGGCGACGAGATGCGTGATTGCGGTCGAGACCACCTCGACGCCGGGCATCAGGGAATCGAACGGCGTCGGATAGAAGTCGCCGCCGCCGGCGACGGAGGCGCCGATCACGACGATACGGTTCTCGATGGCCGCGCGATCGAGCGTGCCGTCGAAGATGCTCTGTGCGCTGACGGTACGGATGGTGCGGCGCGGGCCGTAATAGGTGATCGGCAATGCCAGATTGCTGTCGGTCGGCACCACGCGATCCCCGAGCATGAGATGGCCCGGCGCGACGGTCAGCGGCTCGTCGAGCGCGCGGGCCGCGACGCGCAACGGAAACGACAGCTCGACCTTGTCGCGGGTCCGGAACAGCATCGGCACCGAGAGCGGCGAGCCTGATTGCCCGGTCGCGACATTGACGATGCCGACCTCGGCGTGCTCGGCGAATGCGGGCAATGGCTGCAGGAAACGCTCGGCCTCCGGCAGCACGGCGAGGGGACCTTCTCGGCTGGGTGCCACTGTTTCGCTGGCGGAGGGGAAGATCGCGGCGGCGGCGAGCACCATGGGACCGGTGGCCAATGTGTTGGCCAGCGTCGCATCGCCGATCGCGGCGCTGCGGTCGACCAGCAGCAGGTCGATCGCTACGACCTTCGGCTTGAACTGCACGATGGTGTCGACGACGCGGGCAAGATCGGCGCGCGGCAGTGGATAGGTGCCGCCGCGCTTCACGACGGTGTCGTCGATCGCAACGATGGTGACGAAATCCGGCGGACGCCGCACGCCGCGCGCCTGGGTCCGCCAATCCGTCAACGTGGCTTCGAGGCGGTCCAGGAAGCGCAGATGGCCGTCGGCGTGCATGGCATAGATGCCCCCGCCCCACAGTGCGGTGAGGACGAGTGCCACCAGGATCTGAACGCGTCGGCTGCGCATGCGGTCTTGCAATCGTATGATCCAAATCTCATGGGCCCGGCTTTGCCGGCCCGGGCTCATTGCCCGAGTCTGGCCATGAGCGCGTCAACGCGCGGCTGGCCCCAGGTCTTGACGGTCAACGGACCGGTTGCCTCGACATCGACGCCTTCTCCGGGGCCGAGCACGACGGCGCGTCCACGAGCCCTGCGGCTCACGCCGACCCGGCCGTCTGCGACGAACACGGAAGTCTTGGCGTCAGCGGCATCGACCGCCCATTTCGTGCCGCGTACTGCGGCAATCGCTTGCGGCGTCAGCACCTTGAAGGGATTGCCGCGCGGCTTCTTGGGCACCTCAATCAGCAGCGCTTTGCTGCTCAACTCCACAGAGTCTATATGTCCGTCGCGGTTGGCGTCCTTAAGTTCAAATCTGGCGCCGTTTTCCGCAACGATGGTGATGCCGTTGTCGCAGCGCCAGGTCTGCGTCCCGGCAGCCGACGGCGATGCCGTGCAGCCCGCATTCGCCGCAGGCTGCGCCGTCGCAGATCCGATCAACAGAAACGACCCCGCCAGGGCGAAAAACCCTGCGCGCGCGATCCCTCTCATGCCAGCCTCCGTTTGCGTGCTCGGCACAGCTCAGGGCAGGATGATACGGTACCGTATCACGCGCAGAGGCTGCTGAAAAGTGCCGAAGTGGGAGCTATTTTCTCGCGGCGGCGATGTCCAGAACCGAGACGATCAACTTTCAATCACGGCGCCGTGCCGCGTGAGGTCGCCCGGCGCCATAAGCATGCACCATTCCCGCGCGGCCGACGAGGCCAATCCGACGCGTCGTCCACCAGCCTCGCGCAACGCTGGCACGTTACGTTCAGGGGCAGTTGAGGACCACGAAAATGACGTTCTCAAGTGCGTCATGGATGTGGCCGCAGACGTCCGCAGAGCGTGCTGAACCGGCCGAGAATTATAGTTAACAGACCCGACTAAGTCCGTAGTTCTGCGGGCTTTTTTCTCAAAACGGGACAGCATTAACGAGCTGCCGCAGATCCGCCCGAACTTAATCCGCATTTAACTAAAAGTCGCCTTAATGACGCTCCGACCCTCTGCGAGATGCTGTTCCCGGATCGTGACCAGCGGCACTTCGAAGGGGGACTGAGTGACACCGTCCTGGACGCAAGGCGAATGAGTACGAGTATCGCTGCGCAGAGTAACGCGGCACGGAAGTCCAAGAATTTCTCGAAGACCAATTCGCGGAAATCTTCCCGGAAAATGACCACGACCAATTGGCTTGGCGCCGCGGCGATCGGCTGTGCCGTGATGGGCGCCGGCTGGACTATCCACAGCAACATCTTCGGCGCGAGCGTCTATCCCTCGGTCGGCAGCGTCGGCTACGACGAGCCGGTGATCAAGCGCGCGCCCAGGGTGGTGCTGCGCGAGGCCGGCGAGGCCATCAAGGAAACCTTCGCGCTGCTGCCCGACCGCCTCCAGGTCGCAGCTCCGATCTCGCGCGAAATGTTCAACGAGCGCTTTGCGGCGGCCGCAACGCAGGGCGTGCCGTCGAATGCCACAAGCGCCGCACCCCCGGCGCAGGTCGTTGCGGTGGCCAAAGACGCCCCGAAGCAGGGCGTGATCGCGAAGGTCGCGGAGGCGCTGAAGCCGGCAGCCAAGGGCGCCGACAACGCCGCGGACAAGACCAAGCGCGCGCCGGCTGCCCAGCTGCAACTCGCCTCGGCCGACCCGGCCGAGATCGTGCCGGCGCCCGAAGCCAAGCAAAAATCCTTTGCCGATCGCGCCAAGGCCGCGGTGATGTCGATCACCGCTCCGCGCCAGGCAATGGTGGAAAAGCTGTGGGGCAAGCGCGAAGCGTCCGGCGGGCTGCTCGCCTACGCCTCGGCCGATGCCAGCATCACCGCGTCCATCGCCCCGAAGGAGCAGAACCCGATGTTCGGCGGCGCTCCGCCTTATGAGCGGGACACCGCGGTCTACGACATCACGGCCAAGATGGTGTATCTGCCCGACGGCACCAGGCTCGAGGCGCATTCCGGCCTTGGCGCCAACCGCGACGATCCGGACTCCCGCCGCCTGCGCATGCGCGGCGTGACGCCGCCGCACATCTATACGCTGAAGCCGCGCGAGGCGCTGTTCCACGGCGTGCCGGCGCTGCGCCTCACCCCGATCGGCGGCGAGAGCGCGATCTACGGCCGCGATGGCCTGCTCGCCCACACCTTCATGCTCGGGCCGGGCGGCGATTCCAACGGCTGCGTGTCGTTCAAGGATTACTACGCGTTCCTCGACGCCTACCGCAACAAGGGCATCCGCAAGCTCGCGGTGCTGGCGCGGGTGGAGTGAGGCGTAGCGTGGCCGCCGGTGCGGGCAGTTATCGCTTGACGAAGGTGAAGCTGCACGGACGCTGTTCGTTGCGTTTGCCGCTGCCACGACTGCGCTCGAATTGCGCGTCGATCGTGTATGCGTAGGATGAGCCGGGGGCGACGTTGTTGATGGTGTAGGCGCTCGGACCGGTGAGGCCGCGTGCACTGAGCGTGCTCTTCCCATCAGCCGATATCTGACCGTCGATTTCGAGCGTACTGTTCGTACGCGGGTCCCGGTCCTCTGCATGAAATACGCCGTTCGCGACCGTGGCCGACAGCGCGCGGGTATAGCCCAATGCCTTGCCCGAGCTGGCGCAGTTCACGGTGACGTCCCACTTGCCATCGAACGTCTTGTTCTCGCCGCTCGTCGGCGCAAGTGCCACCTTTTGTTTCAGGCTTTCGATCCGCGCCCTGGCCAGATTGGCGAAGGTGCAATTCGGAAAACGTGCGAGGTGATCCTCAAAGGCGCCGACGGTGCCGATTCCATCGGCGGCCCTCCAATGTACTTCCGCGGATGCGCAAGGATCAGGCCGAGATGCAGCTTGCGGAGCCGCAACCGTGACCGATACCGGTCCGTTCAGGTAGAACCTCCCGATGATCGACAGCGAAAGCTCCGGTAGCTGGGTCTTGCCGCTGCTCTCGTAGACGTCGCTGCTGATGTCGCGGAAGACATCGCCGATCTCCTGGGGCTGCTCGATGTGCTTGAGGAACGCGGTGGTATAGGGACTGTTGCGGCCGGTGCCATCGGCGGCCACCTGACCTGATTGCGTCGAGAACGACACGATCGTGCCGCGAGGAGCATCGACTTTCGACAGCCCCCGTCCGATCGAGGCGGCGCGCGTCGTGCCGGCGGAACGCTTGAGAGTTTCCGCCAGCGGATTGTCGCGGCAGGAATCCAGCACCAAGATGCGCAGGTTCTTGGCCTGCTGCAGATCGTTCACGATATCGTCGACCCGCACGAAGCGTTTGAGATCGGCCTCATCCGTCAGCACGGCATCGACGGGCATGAGGTAATTCACGCCGTTGTACTGCATCGCATGGCCGCTGTAGTAGAACATGGCAACATCTGCTCGGCTCGCCGCTCGCGCAAAGCGGATGGTCAGGTCCTGCATGTCGGCCTGGCGCAAGTCGATGCCCTGGAGCACCTCGAAGCCGCTGCGCCTCAGCGAGGCTGCGACGTCCTCGGCGTCATGCAGGGGGTTGGAAAGCTTCGCGGTCGAGACGTAGGCGCCGTTGCCGATGACCAGCGCGACCCGCGTTTCCGCCGATGCCGGAGCAAGGCACAGCCAGCAGGCGAGGAGAGCGACGCAAGTCCGTGCCAGGCACATTCCGGAAGAAGCACGCATGAATGCCGTCCCAGGAAATATCGAAAAATATCCCCCAGATTAGCGCATGTCGCGCCGACATCAATGCTCTGCTTCCCGGCCACGCGAATCGCGCCGCCGTGGCATGCTGTCACGCCGCGCTCGACTCCAAGGTCTTGCGCAGCGCCATCTCGGTCGCGATCGCGCGCCGGACCGCGGGGCGGGCCTGCATGCGTTCGAGATAGGCCGCGAGCGGTGGCCATTGCGCGATGTCGATCCCTGCCGGACGGAGCAGAAGCAAGGTCCAGGTGAGATGGGCATCGGCCACGGTGAAGCCGTCGCCGACGAGGAATTCGCGGCCCGCCAGATGCGCTGCCGGCACCGACAATGTCTGCATGATCCTCGCGCGCGGCTTGGCCAGCGAGCCGTCGTCCTTGTACCAGAAGGTTGGAAACAGGAACGCCTTGTGGATCTCGGCGCCGACGAAGCTCAGCCATTCCTGCAGGCGATAACGATCGATGTCGCCGGGCCTTGGCGCAAGGCGTGCCTCCGGCTTCACATCGGCGATGTATTGCAGCACCGCTGCGCTTTCCGTCAGCCGCTCGCCGTTCTCCAGCACCAGGACCGGCACCGCGCCCTTCGGTGACACGCGGAGGAAATCGCCGCCGTCGTCCACGAGCCGCTTGGTCCAGATATGGGCGAGGTGATACTGCGCCTCGATTCCGGCCTCCAGCAGCGCGATGCGGCTCGAGAGCGAGCAGGCCATCGGAAAGAAATAGAGCTGCAGCATCTGGAAGGTCTCCTCAGGTCAGCACGTCGCTCTGCGCGATGATCGCGAAGCGATCCGATAATTCGGCCAGAGCGACCTCGTGAATCGTTCTCGCCGGCAGCGTGCCGCCGCGCCCATCGGGAAGATCGCGCGTGGCGCAGGCATCCGCCGCGATCGTCGTGCGCAGGCCGAGATCGAGCGCGGCGCGCGCGGTCGAAGACACGCACATATGCGTCATGAACCCCGCGAGCACGATGTTCTTGCGCGCCGTGGCGGCCAGCCGGGCCTGCAGGTCGGTGCCGGCGAAGGCATTCGGCAGCGCCTTCTCGATCACGGGCTCGGTCGCGAGCGGCGTCAGGCGTTCGACGATCGCGCCGCGCGCCGCCTCGCGGTCGAACAGGCCGCCGGCGCGGCCCTTGTGCGCGACGTGGAAGATCGCAGCTCCGCTCTCCCGTGCGCGCGCGAGCAGGCGCGCAGCCGCGGCGATCACCGCTTGCGCATCGGGCAGGGCGAGCGGGCCGGCGCAATATTCGTTCTGGATGTCGATCAGAACGAGGCATGTCTCGTTGAGCTGGGGCGGATCGAGATCGGCGCCGGCGAGTTCGAGCAGCGTCTTTGGAGCGGTCATGCCGTCAGGCCTTCGTGAATTCGGATGCTTCGACACTAGCGCAGCAGCACCTGCCATTGTGCAGGACTATTGCAGCTGATGGCTGCAAATTTGCAGGCAGCGGCGGCGCCTGCTAGGCTCGCCCGATGAACTGGGACGATCTGCGCATCATCGCTGCGGTCAGGGACGAGGGCACCTATGCCGGCGCCAGCGCGCGGCTGCGCATCGACGAGACCACCGTCGGCCGCAGGCTCGCGCGCATCCAGCGCGATCTCGGCGTGAAGCTGTTCGATGCGGTGGACGGCGTGCGGCGGCCGACGCGCCAGTGCGAGGCGGTGCTCGCGCATGTCGGTGCGATGGCCGCGCATGCGGCGGCGATCGACCGCATCAAGGAGAGCCAGGTCGGCCCGGTCGGGCGGCTGCGCATCGCCTCGACCAATGCGGTCGCCGAGGAGCTGCTGGCGCCGCATGCGAGCAGCTTCCTGCGCGATCATCCCGGGCTGACGCTGCAATTCCTCACGGCGAGCGGCAACGTCAAGTTCTCGCGCTGGCAGGCCGATCTCGCCATCCGCCTGCGCAAGCCGGAGAAGGGCGACTTCACCATCTCCAAGCTCGGCGACGTCAGGCTGTACTTCTTCGAGCCCGCGGACCGCGGCGGCAGCGAGCCGATTGCCTGCGTCTATCCGGACGAGCTCGACGCGATTCCGGAAGCGCAGTTCTTGCGTGCGAAGCGGCTGACGAACGTGCGCTGCGTCACCGACAATATCCGCATCATCCGCACCATGATCCAGTCGCATCAGGCCATCGGCGTGCTGCCCGAGCACAGCTGCGGGCCGCTGCTCGCCGACCGCAGCCTGCGCGCCACCCTGCTGCCGAAGCGCCGCGACGTCTGGCTGCTCGTGCAGAACCACCTCAAGCGCGATCCGGCGACACGCGTGACGATCGCGTGGGTGAGGGCGTGCTTCCAGGACGTCTCGCGCAATTGACATCGCATGTTACCGTGATCGTCGCACCACGGCGCAAGCAGATCGAAGTGGACGGAGAAGTTCGGGCGCAGCCGCCGCTAAGTCTGTGTAGTTGGAATGGTCATCGGCCCTTACGTATATGCGACCGATGAACGCAGAAGTAGCAGAGCGTATTGATTGTATCTTTAGCTCCCGCTTTTATGGATGCTACTTCAGCGGGTAGTATTTTTCGGGTGGTGGTCTTCGTGTCATTCAACCCGGTCATTGCCCTAGCCCGCCGTTATTTGCGCTACCAATTCGTAAGCGCCAACAATCATCTCCATAATCGTTCGATGCCTAAGCGGAAGGTGAGTGCGCGTCCCAACTCTCGGGAGACACGCTCGAAAACCAACCTTTCAACTCAGATCATTGGAGGAATTGCATGCCCCATTCGATATTTGCGGCTGGTACCTCGAGGATTGAGACCCGGCATAGAGAATTTGGCACGGAAGTTGTTCATGTGCCCGGATTGAAACCCCATGACCTGATACTTCTAACCCCATACACGCAGAACGGTGGCCCGTCTGGCCCTGAAGGAAAGGGGCCCCTTTATTGCGCCTTCATCAGCGAGAAAAATCAGGAGGCCTTTGAAATTCTCGTTTATGACATTCAGGGTGGCAGATTCAACGTTGTGGTGACCGTGGATTGGGCTGTCGTCCGCCAATAGTGCCCCAGACGATCAGGATCAGTTGTGAATCGACTTGCTGCACTTGATAACTTGCAGGTCGATACAAAAAACTTTGTAGTGCAGCTGCTGCCCTGCTACTGAACAGCAAATCACATTCAATACCGATTTGTGCCCTGGGCCTCGCGCCCGGGGCGTTTTGTTTTGAGCGTAGCGGAGTCGGGTGTGACCGAGAGGAAGCTCGCCACCAAAGGTGTCCCATAAGAGCGGAAAGAATTCTTATTGGGACGCTGCGACTAGGTCCTTTGCACACGAATCTTCAGGGTTCGTTCAAGAGCCTCAAGCCGCCCGGCCGTCCCGCCTATATCTTATTTGAAAGCGAGGGCAGACTGATGCGCGATTGGTGGGCTCCTTGCTCAAGCGACTGCCCGCCCATGTATGCCAATTGTTGCTTCCGGCCTCTGGACCGGCAACGGAAAACACGCGGGCGGCGCAAGGTGCTCCAGCGAAAAGTTCGGAGGCGGGCTGCAATGCAGCAAGCGGCCCTTCACATCGGTGTTGCCGCGGTCTGCGATGAACGCGATCGGCGCGAGGCGCGACCAATTTGAGCTCGTCGGGGATTGAGCGCGCTCGCAGGTTGCGTCATCCTGGAGCCGCAACGTCTTGATCAGGGAAGGCACATGACCGTTCTCCAGGAATCGATCCGCCCCGCGGCACGATCCAGCGACTGGAAGGCGATCGTCGTCCTGATCCTCATGATCCCGGTGCTGTGGTCGCCGGTGATCCTGTTTCGCTTCGTTCTGTATCAGCCGTTCAACATTCCGTCCGGTTCGATGACACCGGCGCTGATGGTCGGCGACTACGTCTTCGCCGCGAAATATCCCTACGGGTATGGCCGCTATTCACTCCCTTTCGCGTCGTCCTGGATCTCGGGCCGCATCCTCGCCGCCGATCCCGAATACGGAGATATCGTGGTATTCCGGACGGCGAAGGACAGTTCTGCCGACTACGTCAAGCGCGTCGTCGGCCTGCCCGGAGACCGCATCCAGATGCGGCAGGGCCGCCTCATCCTCAACGATCGCCCGGTGACCCGCGTCGCCCTGGAAGCGACATTTGCCGACGAGGCCTGCGGCGTGGACGACGGTGCGGCCGTCAAGCGCTGGCGCGAGACGCTGCCGAGCGGCGCGTCCTATGTGACATATGACTGCCTCGACGACGGCTATCTTGACAACACCAACGTCTTCACCGTGCCGCCGGGCCACATCTTCGTGCTCGGCGACAACCGCGACAATTCCACCGACAGCCGCATGTCGACATTCGGCTTCGTGCCGATGGACAATCTCATCGGCAAGGTGACGCGGATCTTCTGGTCCCTCGACGACGAGGGCGAGCCGCGCTTCGAGCGGCTCGGGAAGGTGGAGTGAGGGGGAGGCCTTTCCGCCGTCATTCCGGGGCGCGCGTAGCGCGAGCCCGGAATCCATAACCACAGGCGGATAGAATGGCCTACTACGTCTACATCCTCGCGAGTAGGAAACACGGCACGCTCTACATCGGCGTGACCAACGACTTGGTGCGCCGCGTATATCAGCATAGAACGCAAGCCGTCCCCGGCTTTACGAGCAAGTACGGCGTCGACAAGCTCGTCCTGTTCGAAATCTATGACGATCCCGCGACGGCCATTGCCCGCGAGAAGGAGCTCAAGAAATGGCGACGCGACTGGAAGACGCGTCTCATCGAGGAGCAGAACCCGAACTGGGATGACCTCTATCCGGGGATAACCAAATAAGGTTCAGTCTGCACTCCTTGTCATTCCGGGGCGGCGCGTAGCGCCGAGCCCGGAATCCATAACCCCAGGCGGATGGAACGGCCCGCTATGCCTGTCGCCCGTAAGAAGGGGTGCAAGAAGTGGCAGCGGGATTGGAAGACTTTATAGTCGAGGATCAGAATCCGAACTGGGATGATCTCTATTCGGGGCTAACCAAATAAGGTCATCCTGCACACCTTGTCCTTCCGGGGCGCGCGTAGCGCGAGCCCGGAATCCATAATCACAGCCAGATGGAGTGGGCCCGCTATGCCCGTCGCCCGTGAGTTTCGTGGTTATGGATTCCGGGCTCGCGCCCAAGGGGCGCGCCCCGGAATGACTGGTTGAGAGAACAGAGGCCCCCCAAAACAAAACCCCGGCATCGCTGCCGGGGTTTCGTAGTTCTCGAGGTGGTTGGACCTTAGAAGTCCATGCCGCCCATGCCGCCGCCCGGAGGCATCGCGGGGCCGGCGCCGCCCTTCTTGGGCAGCTCGGCGACCATGGCTTCCGTGGTGATCAGGAGCGCGGCCACCGAGGCAGCGTTCTGGATCGCGGTACGGACCACCTTGGTCGGGTCGATGATGCCCTTCTTGACGAGGTCGGCATATTCGCCGGTCTGGGAGTCGAAGCCGTAATTGTAGGCCTTGTTCTCCAGGATCTTGCCGACGATCACCGAGCCGTCTTCACCGGCGTTGATCGCGATCTGGCGAGCGGGGGCCGACAGCGCCTTGCGCACGATCTCGACTCCGGTCTTCTGGTCGTCGTTCTTGGTGCGCAGACCCTTGAGCTGCTCGGAGGCACGGAGCAGGGCGACGCCGCCGCCCGGAACGATGCCTTCTTCCACGGCTGCGCGGGTCGCATGCATCGCGTCATCAACGCGATCCTTGCGCTCCTTCACCTCGACCTCGGTCGCGCCGCCGACGCGGATCACCGCGACGCCGCCCGCGAGCTTGGCAAGACGCTCCTGGAGCTTCTCACGGTCGTAGTCCGAGGTGGTCTCCTCGATCTGCGCCTTGATCTGGGCCACGCGCGCCTCGATGTCGGCCTTCTTGCCGGCGCCGTTGACGATCGTGGTGTTCTCCTTGTCGATCATCACCTTCTTGGCGCGACCGAGCATGTTGAGCGTGACGTTCTCGAGCTTGATGCCGAGGTCTTCCGAGATCGCCTGGCCGCCGGTCAGGATCGCGATGTCCTGCAACATGGCCTTGCGGCGATCGCCGAAGCCCGGAGCCTTGACGGCCGCGACCTTCAGGCCGCCGCGCAGGCGGTTCACGACCAGGGTCGCGAGGGCTTCGCCTTCGACGTCCTCGGCGACGATGACCAGCGGCTTGCCGGTCTGCACCACGGCCTCGAGCAGCGGCAGCAGCTCGTTCAGCGAGGAGAGCTTCTTCTCGTTGATGAGGATGTAGGCGTCGTCCATCTCAACGCGCATCTTGTCGGCGTTGGTGACGAAGTAGGGCGAGATGTAGCCGCGGTCGAACTGCATGCCCTCGACCACGTCGAGCTCGGTCTCGAGCGACTTGGCTTCCTCGACGGTGATGACGCCCTCGTTGCCGACCTTCTTCATGGCGTCGGCGAGGAACTTGCCGATCTCGGCATCGCCGTTCGCCGAGATGGTGCCGACCTGGGCGATCTCGTCGTTCGAGGTGACCTTCTTCGAGTTCTTCTCGAGGTCGGCCACGACGGCTTCGACCGCGAGGTCGATACCACGCTTGAGGTCCATCGGGTTCATGCCGGCGGCGACCGACTTGGCGCCTTCCTTCACGATCGCCTGGGCGAGCACAGTGGCGGTGGTGGTGCCGTCGCCGGCGGCGTCAGCGGACTTGGAGGCGACTTCGCGCACCATCTGCGCGCCCATGTTCTCGAACTTGTCGTCGAGCTCGATCTCCTTGGCGACGGTGACGCCGTCCTTGGTGATGCGAGGAGCGCCGAACGACTTGTCGAGCACGACGTTGCGGCCCTTGGGACCGAGCGTGACCTTCACCGCGTTGGCGAGAACGTCGACGCCGCGCAGCATCTTGTCGCGCGCTTCAACCGAGAATTTGACTTCTTTGGCTGCCATCTGGAGTTTTCCTTAGGTGAGTTTGACTGGAGGGAGGAGAGGGGCTCTTAAGCCGCCTTCTTCTTGGACTCGCTGACTTCGAGAACGCCCATCACGTCGCTCTCCTTCATGATCAGCAAGTCCTGGCCGTCGATCTTGACCTCGGTGCCGGACCACTTGCCGAACAGCACGCGGTCGCCGACCTTCAGGTCGATCGGGATCAGCTTGCCAGCTTCGTCGCGGCCACCGGGGCCAACGGCGACGACTTCGCCCTGGGAGGGCTTTTCCTTGGCAGTGTCGGGAATGATGATGCCGCCAGCGGTCTTCTCTTCTGCGTCGATGCGCTTGACCACGACGCGGTCGTGAAGCGGACGGAATTTCATGCAGTCCTCCTAAGCAATTGCACGTGTTGAGGATTTTGAGATTGTTAGCAGTCGTTGCCCGTGAGTGCTAGCACGGGCGAGCCTGAAATAGGACAGGAATTTTGCGGGGGCAAGGGTTTGTAGCAGAAAAATTAGCAGCCGAAAGCGCGGACTGCCAGAAACCCCTCGCCATCGTTAACCGCCTTGGAGGCCTCTCGACGCCTCTTGGGTGACCGTATTAGCACGGAGTCGTCTCTGCTGCTAAAGCATTGAATTTCAACAGCTTGTTAAACTTTTGGGCTTGAGATGAGTTGTCAGTTTGCGTCACATTTCTCTCATGTGAGCGCATCGTTTCCGGGTGGCTCCCCGGGGCACGGACCAAGCCACTCGCCGGATGCGCTCCTGCAAAGGAGGTTTGGCATGGGACTGCGCGTTGGGGGCGTTTCCGAGGAATTCCGGAAACAGATGCTGGGCTACGGGCTGACGACGGCACAAATTCTCTATCGGATGCCGGATCATCCCTCGCTGCTCCAGACCTATGTCTGGCAGAACTACGACATGTTTCCGAAATTCCCCGCGCTGACCGATTTCCTGGCGTTCTGGCAGGAGAAGCTCGACGGTCCCCTCCATTCGGTGACGGTGGCCCATTCCAAGCTGATCAAGCCGGCCGAGCTTCGCGCCGTCGACGGCGTGTTCCGTCTGCATTGAACGGAGCACCGGTCTCGTAGGGTGGGCAAAGGCGCGCTCTTCGCGCGCCGTGCCCACCGTCTGTTTCCGATTGAGAGAAGTCGTGGGCACGCTGCGCTTTGCCCACCCTACGATGTCACGCACCGACAGCGCCGTTGCAATAGCGTGTCCACATCGCGCGATAGGCCGCGTCCACCGCTCGTGCATATGAGATGGGGTTGCCCGCGGCCGCGGCGTTGATCGTTGCGGGCAGTTCGCGGCGCAATGTGTCGAGCTCGCCGATCTCGGCCGCGCGGCTGGCCGCGATCTCGACATAGGCCTCCTCGCTGTCGGCGACCCAGTTCGGCAGGCCAAGTGCGGTGAGGATGGCGCCGGCAGCGCGGCCGGGCAGGCTGTTGCCGAGCTTCGCCACCACGGGCACGCCCATCTGCAGGGCTTCCCATGTGCTGACGCCGCCGTTCTGCGGGAACGGATCGAGAGCAATATCGATGCGATTGAACGATGCCAGATGCGCGTCCCGCAACGTGGCCCCGAGCAGATCGACGCGTTCGGCCGGCAATCGGCAGGCCGCAAATCGCGCCAGCAGCTTGTCCCGGACCAGCTGGTCGTCGAGCGCAACGTCCTTGATCAGGAGGCGCGAGCCCGGCACCCGTTCGAGGATCCTGGACCAGACTGCCGCTGCCTCATCCGAGATCTTGCTGATGCGGTTGAAGACACCGAACGTGACGAAGCCGTTCGAGATTGCCGGCGTTCCGGCCCGCGTAATCCCGGCCGGCAGCGGCGCCAGCGTGACGAAGCACGGCAGGTCGACCACCGTCTCTGTAAACAGATGCCGAACGTCGTACGGAATCCCGACCGGATCCGAGAACAGATAGTCGATCGTCGGCAACCCGGTGCCGGTGCCATGGCCCCAGCCGTGCGCCTGAATCGGTGCCGGCTTGCGCGCAAATACGCCGAGGCGATTTCCTCTGGTATGGCCGGACAGATCGATCAGGATATCGATGCGATCGTCGCGAATCTGCGCGGCGAGGCGATCGTCGCTCCATTGCGAGGCGTCGCGCCAGCGATCGGCGATGCCTTGAAACTCGCGTGTCGTCGCGTCCACTTTCGACGAGCACGAGTAGCACACGATCTCGAACTGGGCGCGGTCATGGTGTTGCAGGACAGGCTTGAAGATGAACGCAGCCGAATGCGCGTTGAAGTCTGAGGAGACGTAGCCCAGCACCAGGCGACGATCCGGATCGCGGCTGTTGTCATGCGGTGCCGCCGCTTCTGAAGCGATTTTCGCCCCGATCCGCTCCCACCATACGCGTCGCGCCTGCTGATGCCGCTCGACGCTGGCGTCCGGCACGAAATCGAGCGTGAAGATATTGCTGGAGATCGCGCTCTCGAGGTCGGGCCTGATATCGAGGGCTCTGTCGAAACTGGCGAGGGCTTCGTCGACTCGGCCTAGTCCGGCAAGACAAAGGCCCAGCACCAGATGAGCTTGATCGGAATCGGGCGCGATCGCGAGCGCCTTGTCGCAATCGGCCAAGGCCTGGGTCATCTGCCGGGTCTGGAGCAGGACATTGGCGCGCCAAAGCCATCCGTTCACGTCGTCAGGAGCGAGGGCGATTGCCCGGTTGCAATCCGCCATGGCCTCATCGAATCGCTGCAGCTCCCGGAGTGCCACGGCGCGGTTCGCCAGCGCCGCCGCATAGTCGGGCTTGATCGCGAGCGCGCGGTTCAGGCTTGCGAGAGCCTCGTCGTAGTTGCGCAGACGGCAGAGCGCAGAGCCACAGCCGTTGTGGGCTTCGGCAAGGTTTCCGTCGATGGCGAGCGCCCGATCGTAGCTCTCGAGCGCTTCCAGATGCAGATCAAGGGCCGCGCTCGCGTTCCCGAGGTTGGAGAGGGCGAGGGCGTAGTTGGGCCGCAAGGCGAGGGCCTTGCGGTAGCTCTCGCGGGCCTCAGCGTGACGTTTCAGCCCGTTCAGCGCGACGCCCAGACTCATATGGGCTTCGGCCGAGCGCGGATCCGCGGCAACCGCCCGGCTCAGCAGGATCTCGGCCTGCTGATAATTCCCAGCATCGGACTCCAACGCGCCGAGCATATGCAGCGCGATGAATTGATTGGGCGCGATCTGCAGGAGCTGGCGATAGGCAGCCTTGGCTTCGGAGAGGCGGCCCTTCTTGTGCAACTCGAGCGCTTGCCCGAGCAACGGCAGCACGTCGGCCTGTTGCCGCTTCTGAAGCCGGGCATTTTGAAGTGCACGCTGACCGACATTGCTGCCCATGAATCAATTCCTCCGGATCTGCGGGCGAAACTAGTTCAGCGCGAGAGCGAACACGAGACGCCCCCCGCTCGCCACGCCAGCTTGGGGCAAGCTTCGATTGGCGACGTGATCGCGTGACTAGCCTCAGCCTCTTACCCTCCCCTGGAGGGGGAGGGTCGATCGCGCGAAGCGCGAGCGGGGTGGGGTGATCTCTCCACACGGGCAGTAACCAGCTCTGCGATTGCTGCCTCGCCCACGACTGGATAAGCTGACCTTCGGGCCATACCCGTGCGACGGGCGCGGCTCAGAACAGGGAGGCACACAATGGCCAAGCAAAAGGCATCGAGGCCCGCATTGAAGACCGCGGTGAAGAAGCGGAGCGGCGCCAAGGCGGCGGCGCGATCCTCGGCACGCAAGGCCGTGAAGGCGAAGGCGCGTACCGCCGCTGCGAAAAAGCCCGCACGTCCGAAGCAGCGCATCGCCGTCAGCCATCACCGCGAGGAAGACTTCAAGGCCGACGGCCTGCGCGCCTACGCGAAGTATCGCGATCTCGGCATCGCCGAGGCGACCCATGGCCTCGCGCAGGCGCATGTGATCCGCTTGCAAGGCCCCTGCAACCCGGCCGAGGTCTCCAAGCTCCACTATCACGACGTCGAATTCCAGATGGTCTACGTGCTCAAGGGCTGGGTGAAGACCTATATGGAAGGCCAGGGCGAGACCTTGATGCAGCAAGGCAGCGCCTGGACCCAGCCGCCGAAGATCAGGCACATGATCCTGGACTATTCGGACGACGTGGAGCTGCTGGAGGTGATCCTCCCCGCTGAGTTCAAGACGGTGGAGCTGAAGGCGTAATCGCGCATCTCTCGATCGCTAAAATGCGGGCGATCCGAGAAACCGGGCGGTCAGCAATCGGGATGATTTCGGCCGCCCCGCAAGCCTGGTGCTAACCAGTCGAAAATACCTCTCGCGTCAACTCAAGGGTGTGACAACGCGGGAGATGCTTCATGGCGACCAACACTTTTGGCCGACGCGGCACCGTAGCGCCAGCTCCAAGAGCATCGTTTCAAGCCGTCGCCGCGCCGATCGCCATAGAGAAGCTCTCTTCCAGCGAGGAGACGCTTTTTGCCGACAACAAGCTTCTGGCCGACATCCCCTTCCTCACCATCGGCCTGATCTTCGGTCTGCTCCTGATCTTCGTTCTGCAACGCAGTCTCGCCATCGACATCGCGCGAGACGGCGACATTGATGTGCGCTCGCTGATCGCTCAAGGCGCGTCCGGCTACGATCTCGTCGTCGGAAGGGGGGAATGGTGGCGAATCGGCCTTGCGCCGCTTCTGCATGGCAGCGGGTGGCACCTCGTGAGCAATTGCGTTGCGCTGTTCATCGTCGGCGTCAGGCTGGAGTCGCTGATCGGCCGTGGCTGGTTCGCGCTGATCTTCGTTGCCAGTGCACTGGCCGGAGAGGCCGGCTCGCTGCTGGGCAACGGTCCCGGCACGGTCGGCGTCGGTGCATCGGGCGCCATCACCGGGCTGATCGCCGCGCTGTTCGTGGCGAGCTTCGATCCCGAAGCGAACGCCGATCAAACTATATCGCGGCTGAAGACGTCGCTGTTTTTCGGCCTTCCCGCACTGCTGCCAATGGCCTTTGGTGCGTCCGGCAACGTCAACTATTACGCCCATGCAGGTGGCGCCGTGGCCGGCGCCGCGCTCGCCGTCACGCCGTGGCTCGCCTTCTGGTCCTATGACAGCCTGCCGCGGAGCGCGAGCATGACCTTGCTGGCAGGATCCATCGGAGCTCTCATCTGCGCCGGCTTCGCCGCCGCGCATTATTCGGCCTACATGGCCGATGCCGCGCACTATATCCGCGCCTCGGAAGTGCCGATGAAGGGCGACGAGATGGCCAGCCGGTCGCTCGATCTCGTTACCCGCTACCCGAAAGACGCGCGGGCTCACGTCTACCGTGCCGTCTTCTTCCTGGAACAAGCGGATATCAATGCCGCCGAGAGGGAAGCGCGAACCGCCATGTCGCTCGCAGCTTTGGATGTGGCGGGTGGACCGGTCCGTTCCGGGGCGCAGGGCTTGATGGCGGTGTTGTTGTGGGTGCAGGGGCGAACCAGCGAGGCAAAGGCCATGGCGGCCGAGCCGTGCCGTGCCAAGATGCCTGAGGTGCGTCGCATCCTGCAGAAGTCGAAATTGTGCAGTTGAGGCCCATACTCCTTCGGCCGTCATTGCGAGCGCAGCGAAGCAATCCAGGAATGTATCCGCAGAGGCAGTCTGGATTGCTTCGTCGCAAGAGCTCCTCGCAATGACGGTGGAGAGAGACCTACGCCAACACCCCCACCACCGCCCCCATCAGACACGTCGTGAGCGTCCCCGACACGATCGACTTCAGCCCCAGCGCATTGATCTCCTCGCGCCGCTCCGGCGCCATCACCCCTAAGCCGCCGATCATGATGCCGAGGCTGGCGAAATTGGCGAAGCCGCACATCGCATAGAGCATGATCAGGCGCGAGCGCGGATCGAGCGTATCGGGCGGCAGCTTCGAGAAGTCGACATAGGCGATCAATTCGTTCAGCACCGTCTTGGTGCCCATCAGGCTGCCGGCGGTGATCGCCTGATCCCACGGCAGCCCCATCAGCCAGCACACCGGCGCCATGACGAGGCCGAGCAGCCGCTGCAGCGAGATCGCGGCGCCGCCGACGTGCGGGAGCAGGCCGAGGATTGCGTTGACGAGATAGACCAGCGCCACCAGCACCAGCAGCATCGCGACGATGTTGATCAGCAGCTCGATGCCCGCGCTGGTGCCTTTCACGATCGCGTCCATCGTGCTGGCGACCTCCATCTGCGGATCCTCCAGCGCGCCGCCGGTGCGCTTGTCGGAGGTTTCAGGGACCATGATCAGGCTGATCAGGATCGCCGCCGGCGCGCCGAGCACCGAGGCGATGACGAAATGTGCGGCGGCGTCGGGAATAAGCGGGGCCAGCAGCGTCGCATATAGGACCAGCACGGTGCCGGCGATGCCGGCCATGCCGCCGGTCATGACCAGGAACAACTCGCTGCGCGTCATCTGTGCCAGATACGGCCGCACGAACAGCGGCGCCTCGACCATGCCGAGGAAGATGTTGGCAGCGGTCGAAAGCCCGACCGCGCCGCCGACGCCGAGCGTGCGCTCCAGCAGCCAGGCCATGCCGCGGACGATCGGTGGCAGCACGCGCCAATAGAACAGCAGCGTCGTGAGCACGCTCATGACCAGCACGATCGGCAGCGCCTGGAACGCCAAAATGAAGTCCGCGCCCGGCGCCTTCAGATCGAACGGCAGGGGTCCGCCGCCGATATAGCCGAACACGAACGCGGAGCCGGCCCGCGAGGCCGCCGAGATCGCGCCGACCGCCTCGTTGATGGCGCCGAAGGCATGAGCGACGACCGGCAGCTTCAGCAGCATGAGGGCGGTGACGAAGGTCGCGGCGAGGCCGATCGCCGCCTGGCGCAGCGACACGGCGCGCCGATTCTCCGCCAGCGCGAAGGCGATCAGCAGCAATGCGAAAATGCCGAGTGCAGATTGCAGGCGCAGCATGATGTCCCCAAACCCCGATGATTATGGCCGTGCCTGCGCTGCAAAGGCAATGCCGACGGGGCGGGGAAGCGGGTCGCGTTGTTGGGGCTCCGCTCTCTCCACGTCATTGCGAGGAGCTCTTGCGACGAAGCAATCCAGAATCTCACCGCGGCGGCAGCCTGGATTGCTTCGCTGCGCTCGCAATGACGATTGTTGAGATGGCGTGGAGACTTAACTCGCGCCACACCCGCGGCCCGGCAGCAGCAGGCGCCTCTTGACGCCTACTGTGCATGGGGTTGTTTTCGCGCTTTTTTGTTCAGCCCCGCCCGACGAACGGCATCTTGGTCGCCATCACCGTCATGGTCAGCACGTTGGCATCGAGCGGCAGGCTGGCCATGTAGGCCACGGCGTCGCCGACCGCTTTCGCGTCCATGCGCGGCTCGTGCTTGGTGGTGCCGTCGGGCTGCAGCACGCCGGGGCCGTTGACCATGCGGTCGGTCATCGGGGTTGCGGCATTGCCGATGTCGACCTGGCCGACGGCGATGTCGTACATGCGACCGTCGAGATTAGAGGCCTTGGTGAGGCCGGTGATGGCGTGCTTGGTCGAGGTATAGGCCGCCGAGAACGGTCGCGGCGCGTGGGCCGAGATCGAGCCGTTATTGATGATGCGGCCGCCGCGCGGGGTCTGGTCCTTCATGATGCGGAAGGCGTGCTGGGTGCACAGGAAGGGGCCGGTGAGGTTGGTGTTCACCACGGCCTGCCATTGCTCGAGGCTGAGATCCTCGAAGTTGACGGCCGGCGCGCCCATGCCGGCATTGTTGAAGAGCACGTCGAGGCGGCCATAGGTCGCCTTCACCTTGTCGAACAGCGCGGCGATGGAATCCGGCTTGGTCATATCGGCGGTGACGCAGAGGCTTTTTCCAGCGGGACCGAGCTTTGCCGTCTCCTCGAGCATGTCGAGCCGGCGGCCTGCGAGCACCACGGTGAAGCCACTGTTCATCAGCGCCAGCGACGCCGCGCGCCCGACGCCGGTGCCGGCGCCCGTCACCAATGCGATCTTTTTCGCTTCACTCATCGTTTCCTGCCTTCTCTCTTCTGCTGTCAGGTTTTGGGTTCTTTGTCGTTCTTGTAGGGCGGGCGCGGAATGTTCTGATGAGCCGCGCGCAAGGCCGCCGACCAGCGCGAGCGAAGGTCGTGGAAATAGGGCTCGCCCGCCTCGATGCGATGGTTGAGATCGGCTTCGCAGGCGTCGGTGCGCACCACCAGCACGTCGATCGGCAGGCCGACGCCGAGATTCGAGCGCATCGTCGAATCCATCGAGATCAGGCCGGTCTTCAGCGCCTCATAGAGCTCGACGTCGTAATGCATGGCGCGGTCGAGCACCGGCTTGCCGTATTTGTGCTCGCCGATCTGCAAGTAAGGCGTGTCGGTGGTGCACTCGATGAAATTGCCGGCGGTGTAGACCATGAACAGGCGCATCCGCGCGCCCTTGATCTGGCCGCCGAACAGAAAGGAGACGTCGAAGGACACGTCCTCGGATTTCAGCGCCGGCCCTTCGGTGGCGTGCACCGCCCGGATCGCCCGGCCGATGCGCTGGGCGGCCTGGAACATGGTCGGCGCGTTCATCAGCGTCTCGATCTCGCCCGTATTGGGGTCTTCGAGGCCCTCGGTCAGCGTCGACAGCACCGACTGGCTGATGGCGAGGTTGCCGGCACTGGCGATCGCCATGATGCGCTCGCCGGGCTTGGAGAAGATGTGCAGCTTGCGGAAGGTCGAGACGTTGTCGAGGCCGGCATTGGTGCGGGTATCGGCGATCATCACCAGACCGTCCCGAACCAGGATTCCGCAGCAATAGGTCATTTCCAGTCCCCGAACGCGTTTGCGCGGAATTACTAGCCAATTTCAGGGAGCCATGAAACCCCCGATTCCCGCGGGGGAAGGCTGTCATTCCGGGGCGCGACGAAGTCGCGAGCCCGGAATCCATCGAGCCGCAGCGTTGGTGGATAAATGGATTCCGGGCTCGCGCGACGCGCGCCCCGGAATGACGAGCAAGGTACGCTGCGGCGACCGCCCACCTCAACCCGCCGCATCCACCAGAAACGCCTCGTCAACCGGCACGCCGAGCGCCGTCACCAGCCGGTTCGTCTCCGCGGCCATGCCCACGATGGCGAGCAGTTCGCCATATTCGGCCTCGGTCATGCCCCTGGCCCGTGCGGCGGCCGTGTGCGAGTGGATGCAATAACTGCAGCCGTGCGCGACCGACACCGCGACGTAGAGCATTTCCTTGACCTTGGGATCGAGCGCGCCGGGAGCCATCACCTCCTTGATGCTCTCCCAGGTTCGCCGCAGCGTCTTCGGATCATGCGCCAGCGCGCGCCAGAAATTGTTGACGAAGTCCGATTTCCGCACCTTGCGGATGTCGTCGAAGACGGCGCGCGCTTCAGCCGAGAGTTCATCATCCGAAAGCAGTTTCACAGTCGCCATGGCTACCTCGCGGGTCTCATCCGATCCCGCGATTGTAGCACGCCGAATGTGTTCGGCCGGCGGCTGCTAACTAGCCCTGCCGCTGGGACTGCGATTGCGACTGCCCGCCGCGGCCGGCCTGTTCGACCTTCACCGCCACCGTCAGCGTCTCCGTGCCGCCGCCGTAGCGCGTGCCGCGCACCGGGGCCGCGCCGAGATAGTCGAGCCCGATCGCGAGGCGGACATGAGCATCGGTAGCGCAGATGCTGTTGGCGGGATCGAAGCCGACCCAGCCGAGATCGGGCACGTAGGCCTCAGCCCAGGCATGGCCCGCTTCCTGATGAACCGTATCATCTGCGCGCAGGAAATGCCCGGAGACGAACCGCGCCGGCACGCCGCCGGCGCGGGCGCAGGCAATGAAGATGTGCGCGTAATCCTGGCAGACCCCGCGCTTGAGCGTGAACGCCTCCGCTGCGGACGTGCCGCTGTTGGTGGGGTCCTCGTCGAACGTCATGTGATCGGCCACCTGGGTCATCAGCGTGTGCAGGAAGCCCAGCGTGTCGCTCTCGGCCTCGCTGCGCAACTGGCGCGCGACCGCCGTCATCGCCGGATTGACCGAGGTGAGGTCGGTGACGCGCAGGAACATGCCGGGGGGAAAACGCTCGTCGCTGCCGCGCAGCACGCCGCCGGTGTCGTGGGTCTCGATCAGCCCTTCGGCAATGATCTGGATGTCGCCGACGGGCCCGCAGGACAGCACGTGGGTGACGTTGCCGAACGCGTCCTCATGCATGTCGAGCTTGGTGTCGGTGGAGACGTCGATCTGCCATTCCGCGACGTACTGCCCGTCATGGCTGCCCGGCGTCATGCGCAGGATCTGGATCACGCTGGTGGCCGGCGGCTCGTAGCGATAGGTCGTGCTGTGCTGGATTCGCAGGCGCATGGTGTTTTGATTCCGTCATTCCGGGGCGGTCCGCAGGACCGAACCCGGAATCTCGAGATTCCGGGTTCGCGCTGCGCGCGCCCCGGAATGACGAAGGCTGAGGTAGGTCCCTGTTCGACTAGATCAAATACTGCTTCGTGATGATTTCGCCCAGCCTGGAATTGTCCGCGATGAATTCCTGAATGAATTCATGCACGCCATGCTGGAAAATGTCGTTCATGTTGCTGTGTTCCAGCCGGTTGCGGATGCCGCGGGCGTGGCGCTGGGCCGGGCCCTGGCGGCCATAGGCGACGCCGATCTGGTCGAGGTTGCGCACGAGGTTGCCGTAGCAGCTGGCGAGCGAGCGCGGCAGCGTGTCGTTGAGGATCAAGAGGTCCGCGATCAGCCAGGGCTTCAGCGTCTCGCGATAGACCCAGTGATAGGCCGTCAGCGCCGAGACCGAGCGCAGGATCGAGCTCCACTGGTAGAAGTCGAGCGGCCCGCCGACATGCTCCTCCTCGGGCAGCAGCACGTGATACTTCACGTCGAGGATGCGCGCGGTGTTGTCGGCGCGCTCCAGGTGCACGCCCATGCGCGAGAACCAATAGGCGTCGTTGCGCAGCATGGTCCGATAGGCCGAGCCGTCGAAGCGCAGCGAGGTCTCCTGCACGAAGCGCAGGAATTTTGCGAGGTCCTCGCGCGTCGAGGTGCCCTTGCTCCACACCGCCTGAAGCTCGATCCAGGCCGAGTTGATGGTGTCCCACATCTCGCTGGTGAGGGCCGTACGCACCGAGCGCGAGTTCAGCCGCGCCGCTTCGATGCAGTTTCGGATCGAGGACGGGTTGTTCTGCGAGAACGAGAGATACTCGACGACGTTGTGCTCGTTGGCTTCCTCATAGGCCTGATAGAAGCTCGCGGCGACGCCGGCGGTGAGCAGCGCCGAATCCCATTCATTGGTCTTGCCGATATAGGCGGCGGGAAGCGCGGTGACGCGCAGCGTCGCATCGATGGTGCGCGCGAGATATTCGGCCCGTTCGACGTAGCGGGCGAGCCAGTAGAGGTTTTCGGCGGTACGCGACAGCATCTCTCTACTCGTCCAGAATCCAGGTGTCCTTGGTGCCGCCGCCCTGGCTCGAGTTCACCACCAGGGAGCCTTCCTTGAGCGCGACGCGGGTGAGCCCGCCCGGCACGATGGTCGTGCTCTTGCTGCCCGTGAGCACGAAGGGGCGAAGATCGACGTGACGTGGAGCGAGGCCCGACGCCGTGCAAGTCGGGCAGGTCGAAAGCGCCAGGGTCGGCTGGGCGATGAAACCTTCCGGCTCGCGCTTGAGCTTGTCGCGGAACGCTTCGATCGTCGCCTTGGTCGCGGCGGGGCCGATCAGCATGCCGTAGCCGCCGGAGCCGTGCACTTCCTTGACGACGAGCTCGCTTAGATTGTCCAGCACATAAGCGAGGTCCTTCGGCTCGCGGCAGCGCCAGGTCGGCACGTTCTTCAGGATCGGCTCCTCGCCGAGATAGAATTTCACGATGTCGGGCATGTAGGAGTAGATCGCCTTGTCGTCGGCGATGCCGGTGCCGACGGCGTTGGCGAGCGTGATGTTGCCGGCCGCGTAGGCCGACATCAGTCCGGGCACGCCGAGCACCGAATCGGGACGGAAGGTGAGGGGATCGAGGAAGTCGTCGTCGACGCGCCGATAGATCACGTCGACCCGCTTCAGCCCTTCCGTCGTCCGCATGAACACTTCGTTGTTCTTGACGACGAGGTCGCGGCCTTCGACCAGCTCGATGCCGAGCTTGTCGGCGAGGAAGGAGTGCTCGTAATAGGCCGAATTGTAGACGCCCGGGGTGAGCAGGGCGACTGTCGGCTCGCCGGAGGCGCTTTGCGGCGCGACCGAGCGGAGCGCTGCGAGCAGCTCGTCCGGATAGCGCTCGACCGGCGCCACCCGGTGGCGGGCGAACAGATCCGGAAACAGCCGCATCATGATCTCGCGGTTTTCCAGCATGTAGGACACGCCCGACGGCGTGCGGGCGTTGTCTTCCAGCACGATGAAGTCCTCGGCATCGACCCGGACGATGTCGATGCCGGCGATGTGCACGTAGACGTCGTGCGGCACCTGCTGGCCGTTCATCTCGGGCCGGAACACCGGGTTCTGGAAGATCAGATCGTCGGGCACGATGTCGGCGCGGAGGATGTCGCGGCCGTGATAGATGTCGCGCAGGAACATGTTGAGCGCGCGCACGCGCTGCTTCAGGCCCTTCTCCAGCCGCGCCCATTCCTTGCCGGACATGATCCGCGGAATCACATCGAAGGGGATCAGGCGCTCGGTGGACTCGGAATCGCCGTAGACCGCGAAGGTGATGCCGATCCGGCGAAACAGCAGCTCGGCTTCCTGGCGGCGATATTCGAGCGCCTCGGGAGGCGTCTCCTTGAGCCAGCGCGCCAGCTCCTGGTAGGCGGGGCGGAGGTCCCCGCCGGGAATGTTCATTTCGTCAAACGCGACTGCCATAGATCCCGACTTGTCTCCCCAGGCGTTGCGCCATGCGCCAGGTCGCGTCGGCCTTGATGAGACCGCAACGTCCTATGGCCATGCGTCAACAGTGCATGACTTTCATGTGGTAGCAAGGGCCGGGCCAGCGCGATAAGCATGGAGAGGGGGCATTTGCCGGCGACGGCCGACGGCGTGCCTGAAAAAATGGCTGAAGACTGCTTATTTCAGAAGCAAAACCGCGTGACTTCAACGCGTTACCTCGGCAAAGTCGGCGTCACAGGTGAGGGACTTAAGGCATGAGCGAGATCGTCACGGCGGGCATTCTGGTCATCGGAGACGAAATCCTGTCCGGCCGGACCAAGGACAAGAATATCGGCTTCATCGCCGAATACCTGACCAATATCGGCATCGACCTGAAGGAGGTCCGCGTCGTCTCCGACGACGAGCCCGACATCATCGCTGCACTGGATGCATTGCGGCATCGCTACACCTACGTCTTCACCACGGGCGGTATCGGGCCGACCCATGACGACATCACCGCAGATGCCGTCGCCAAGGCGTTCGGCGTCGGCATCGACCATCATCCGGAAGTGGTCGCCCGCTTCCGCGAGCGCTGGAGCGAGCAGGACCTCAACGAGGCCCGGCTGCGCATGGCCCGCATCCCCGACGGCGCCGAGCTGATCCAGAGTGCGACCATTCTCGCCCCCGGCTTCAAGATCGGCAACGTCATCGTCATGGCCGGCGTGCCCTCGATCATGCAGGCGATGATGGACATCGTCTCGCCCAAGCTGAAGTCCGGCGTGCGCATGCTGTCGGACTCGGTCCGCGCCAATGCGCGCGAGGGCGACATCGGCGGCCCGCTGCGGGAGATCGCCGCCGCCCATCCCGACACCATCATCGGCAGCTATCCCTTCATGGACGAGGAGCAGAAGCCCAACACCAATCTGGTGGTGCGCTCGCGCGATCCGGAGAAGCTCGCGGCGGCAATGGCCGCGGTGAAGGAAATGCTGGCGGGATTGAACGTCAACCGCTAGCAGGGAATTGCCGGAGGAGATTGCAGGAGACAGGCGATGGCTGGTGAAGCACCGGAACTGAGCGCGCAGGAGCGGGCAGGCAAGGCCTTCCCCGTCTCGTGGGACCAGTTCCACCGGGATTGCCGGGCGCTGACCTGGCGGCTCAACGAGGTCGGTCCGTTCCATGCGGTGATTGCGATCACCCGCGGCGGCCTGGTGCCCGCCGCGATCGTGGCGCGCGAGTTAGGGGTGCGCATCATCGATACGGTCTGCATCGCCAGCTACGACCACAACAAGCAGGGCGAGCTCCAGGTGCTCAAGGGCATTTCCGAGGCGACCATGACGCTCGGCGGCGGCACCGGCAAAGGCCTGTTGATCGTCGACGACCTCGTCGACACCGGCAAGACCGGCAGGATGGTGCGCGAGATGCTGCCCGATGCGCATTTCGCCACCGTCTACGCCAAGCCGATGGGACGCCCGCTGGTCGACACTTTCATCACCGAAGTCTCCCAGGATACCTGGATCTTCTTCCCCTGGGACACCGCACTGTCCTACCACCCGCCGCTGCGCGACGGCGCGGCGTGACCAGAGCGAATGGCGAGTAGCGAATGGCGAGTAAGACCGTCCCCACTCGCCATTCGCCATTCGCCACTCACCCCCTGCAAAACCGCGTCACGCCCACCGGCGACATCATCGCCACCCCACACCGCGGTCTGTTCACCGGCAATCGCGGCATCATCCACGATCCCGCGACGAAGACGCTATTGAAGAAGCGCTGGTCGACGCCGGCCTGGATCACATGCCTGTGCGAATTCCGCGGCTGGCGTCGTCCGGTGATGGCGCGGCGGAGCTGGACCGAGCTGTTCTTCCTCGACGAGGCGACGGCCTTCGCGGCAGGACACCGGCCCTGCTTCTTCTGCCGGCGCGACGACGCCAAGCGGTTTCGCGCGGCGTGGGAGAAGGGCAATGGCGCGAGCGACATCAGCGCCAAGGCGATGGATGCCGTTTTGCATCGCGAGCGTCTCGATCGCGGTCGCAAGCAATTGCACCCGCTCCCGATGCCGTTGGCAGACCTGCCCGACGGCGCAATGGTGCAGCAGGGCGAAGACAGCTTTCTGGTGAGGCAGGGACAGGCGCTGCTGTGGTCGCCGGCGGGTTACGCGTCGCATGCACGCCTGGTCGATCAAGCGATGTTGTTGACACCGCCTTCGACGCTGCGCGCCATCATGGCCGGCTATCGGCCCGTGCTGCATCCGACGGCGTCGGGCTGAAGCGCCGACGTTTCGTGATCATCCCAGCCTCTCGCGCGCCAGCGCCGCGCCGGCGCCGAGCGCCATCAGCTTGGCTTCGGCGATCTCGCGCCGCATCGGCGCCATGCCGCAATTGGTCGTGGCGATGATGTTGCTCTTCGGCACGAATTGCGACACCGCCTCGATCACCTTCACGACGTCCTCGGCGGCCTCGACCGTATCGCTGGCGACGTCGATCACGCCGGCCTGCACGATCTTGTTCTTCAGCAGCGCGAGCAGGTCGAGCGGCACCTTGGAATTGCGGCACTCGATTGCGACCTGCTGGATCGGGCTCGCGTCGATGGCCGGGAAGATCTGCTCGTATTGCCGCCATTGGCTGCCGAGCGTCTCCTTCCAGTCCGTATTGGCCTTGATGCCGTAGCCGTAGCAGATGTGCACGGCGGTGGCGCAGGTGAGGCCCTGTGCGGCGCGCTCGAGCGCCTTGATGCCCCAATCGTTGACCTCGTCCATGTAGACGTTGAAGGCGGGTTCGTCGAACTGCACGAGATCGACGCCGTCGGCCTGCAAGGCCTTGGCTTCCTCGTTCAAGAGCTCGGCGAAGGCAAAGGCCATCTTGACCCTGTCGCCATAATAGCGGTCGGCAATGGTGTCGATGATCGTCATCGGGCCGGGCAGGGTGAATTTCAGCTGCTTCCTGGTGTGCGTGCGCGCGACGCGCGCCTCGAAGGCATGGACGCGATCCTTCAGCCGCAGCGGCGCGACCACCTGCGGCACCATCGCCTTGTAGCGGTCTTTCCGGATGCCCATCTCGACCTTGTGGGCGAAATCGATGCCCTCGATCTTCTCCAGGAAGCCGTGCACGAAGTGCTGCCGGGCCTGCTCGCCTTCGGTGACGATGTCGATGCCGGCGTCCTCCTGGAGCTTCAGCCAGATTAGCGTCGCATCGCGCTTGGCGCGGAGCAACTCGTCGCCTTCGGACTTCCAGGGCGCCCAGAGCATGTTCGGCTCGGCGAGCCATTCCGGCTTCGGCAAGGAGCCGGCGATCGTGGTTGGAAACAGCATGGCGGCCCTCCCGGCGGGTTGTTGCGCCCCTTCCTGCCATGTCCTAACGTCGAGGTACAGAACAACAAAAGTCGTCATTGGCTGGCGGCAGCGATAGGGACGGCGCAAGGGAAGGCCCATGATCGACCTCTATTACGCGCCGACGCCGAACGGCTGGAAAATCTCGATCATGCTGGAGGAGCTCGGGCTTCCCTATCGGGTGATCCCCGTGAATATCCGCGCCGGCGAGCAGTTCAATCCTGAGTTCCTGGAAATCTCTCCGAACAACCGCATTCCCGCGATCGTTGATCACGAGCCCGCAGATGGCGGCGCGCCGTTCTCCGCGTTCGAGACCGGCGCGATCCTGATCTATCTCGCGGAGAAGACCGGACGCTTCCTGCCCGCCGATTGGCGCGGCCGCTCCACCACGATCCAGTGGGTGATGTGGCAGATGGCGGGCCTTGGGCCGATGCTCGGCCAGCACGGCCATTTCGCGCTCTATGCGGCCGAGAAGATCCCTTACGCGATCGAGCGCTATCGCGACGAGGCGGCGCGGCTCTACGGCGTGCTCGATCGCCAATTGGCCAGGACCGGCGCTTATGTCGCCGGCGATTATTCCATCGCCGACATCGCCTGCTTCCCCTGGACCATGACCCACAAGGCGCAGGGTTTTACGCTTGACGACTATCCCAATGTGAAACGCTGGTATGCCGAGGTCCGGGCAAGGCCGCAGGTGCAGGCGGGGCTTGCGATCGGAAAATTCGTGAAAGAGCCGTTCGACGAGGAATCACGCAAGATCATGTTCGGACAAAGGGCTAAGGAAGTGTTGGGAAGGAAGTGACTCGTCATTCCGGGGCGCGCGAAGCGCGAACCCGGAATCCATCAGGCAGCGTACCGAGAGGCAAAATGGATTCCGGGTTCGCGCCAAAGGGGGCGCGCCCCGGAATGACAGCAAAAAGGAACCCCCATGATCGAATTCTTCTTCGACTGCTCCAGCCCCTGGACCTATCTCGCCTTCCACAACATCCAGCCGCTCGCCAAGGAACTGGGCGCCGAGATAACTTGGCGTCCGATCCTGGTCGGCGGCATCTTCAATTCGGTCAATCCGAGCGTCTACGCGCAGCGCGAGAAGCCGGTGCCGCTGAAGGCGCGCTACATGAAGAAGGACCTCGCCGACTGGGCGCGCTCGGCGGGCCTTGCCATCAAGATGCCGCCGACGGTGTTTCCGGTGAACAGCGTGAAGGCGATGCGCGGCTGCCTGTGGCTCGGTCAGGACATGGTGCCGTTCGCGACATCAGTGTTCGAGGCCTATTGGGGCGAGGACAAGGACATCTCGCAGGACGCGGTGCTTGCGGAGATCTGCAGAAAGGTCGGCATCGACGAACAGAAGTTCTTCGCCGGCATTGCCGAGCAGGGCATCAAGGACCAGCTCAAGGCCAATACCGAGGAGGTCGTCGCGCGCGGCGGCTTCGGCTCGCCGACGATTTTCGTGAACAAGACCGACATGTATTTCGGCAATGACCGCCTGCCGCTGATCCGCGAAGCGCTTCAGCGCAGCAAGGCGAGCGCGGCCTGATGGTGCGCGCCGTCGTCTGCCGCGAGCTCGGCGCGCCCGAGCGTTTGCTGCTGGAGGAGTTTCCGCCCCGCGCGCTCAAGCCGGGCGAAGTGCGCGTCGCCATCCGCGCCGCCGGGCTGAACTTCCCCGACGTGCTGATGGCCGCCGGCGAATACCAGCTCAAGCCGGAGCTGCCGTTCACGCCGGGCATGGAAGCGGCCGGCGACGTCATCGAGGTGGGGTCGGAGGCAAGCGGCGTTGCCGTCGGCGACAAGGTCATCGTGAAGATGCGCTTTGGTGCCTTCACGGATGAAGCGGTGGTCACGCCGTCGCAGCTCACTCCCATGCCGTCCACCTTCGACTATGCGGAGGCTGCCACCTATCTCGCAGGCCACGGCACGGCCTATCATGCGTTGATCGATCGCGGCCGGGTCGCGCCCGGCGAGGTGCTGCTGGTCCACGGCGCCGGCGGTGGCGTCGGCCTTGCCGCCGTCGAGATCGGCAAGATGCTGGGCGCGACCGTGATCGCGACCGCCTCCAGCGACGAGAAGCTCGGAATCGCGAAATCGCGCGGCGCCGATCATCTCATCCGCTACGACCGCGAGCCGTTCCGCGATGCCGTCAAGCGCATCACCGACGGCCGCGGCGCCGACGTCGTGTTCGACCCCGTCGGTGGCCAGGTCTTCGAAGATTCGATGCGCTGCATCGCCTGGGGCGCGCGGCTCTTGGTGATCGGCTTCACCGGCGGCATCGGCTCGGCCAAGACCAATCTCTTGCTCATCAAGGGCGCCAGCGTGCTCGGCGTACGCGCCGGCGAAGCGGTGCGCAAGAATCCTGCGCTCGGCGAGGTCCGCCTGAAGGCGCTTTTGCAATGGGCGGAGGAGGGCAAGCTGCGCCCCAACGTCTCGCACCGCCTGCCGCTGGAAGACTACGCGAAGGCGATGCGGCTGCTAATCGACCGCAAGGCTATCGGGCGGGTCGCGCTGGTGATGGAATGACGGTGCCGTAGGGTGGGCAAAGGCGCCCTTGCGCCGTGCCCACCATCTCTCCCGATTGCAAAAAATGCGTGGGCACGCTTCGCTTTGCCCACCCTACGAGAGCGCTATTTATACTCTCGCTCCGTCCACCACGGGAAATAATCCGGCATATCGGTCGACACCTTGTTCTTGAACTGCGCGGGACGCTTCTCCAGGAACGAAACCACGCCTTCCTTGACGTCGTCGGAGCGGCCGCGGGCATAGATGCCGCGGCTGTCGACCTTGTGGGCTTCCATGGGATCGTCGGCGCCCATCATGCGCCACATCATCTGGCGGATCAGCGCGACCGACACCGGCGCGGTCTTTGCTGCAAACTCCTTGGCGAGCGCGCGGGCGGTCGGCAGCAGATCATCGGGGGCCACGACCTTGCTGACGAGGCGGCCCGCAAGCGCTTCCTGCGCCGGGAAGACACGGCCCGAATAGCACCATTCCAGCGCCTGCGAGATGCCGACGATGCGCGGCAGGAACCAGCTCGAGGCCGCCTCGGGCACGATGCCACGCTGGGAGAACACGAAGCCGAACCGCGCAGCCTCCGAGGCGATGCGGATATCCATCGCAAGCTGCATGGTGACGCCGATGCCGACGGCCGGGCCGTTCACCGCCGCGATCACGGGCTTGAGGCATTTGAAGATGCGCAACGTCACCTGGCCGCCGCCGTCACGCACCTGCGGGTCGCTATAATCAACCTTGCCGTCAGCGAGGCGCTTCACCGGCCCGCGCCGCGCGTCCCGGTCGAACGTGTCGGCGCCGGAGGACAAATCGGCGCCCGCGCAAAAACCGCGGCCGGCGCCGGTGACGATGATGGCGCGGACATCGTCGTCCTTGTCGGCGGCGTCGAACGCGTCGATCAGCTCGGCTTGCATCTGCGCGTTGAAGGCGTTGAGCTTGTCGGGCCGGTTCAGCGTGATGGTGAGGATCTGATCGGCGACCTCGTACTTGATCGTCTCATACGCCATGGTGGTTTCCTTCCCTGTCATTCTTGAATCAATTCTGTCATTGCCGGGCTTGACCCGGCAATCCATCTTTTTGAAGAGGATGGATGCGCGGGGCGAGCCCGCGCATGACGAGTTGTGCTGAGACGCTAGATGCGCGCCGCTACGTTGCCGGCGGCTTCGGCCAGGGCCGCTGCGGGCCGCGCAGACCTTCGAAGGTCTTGGCCATGCCGAGCACGCCGATGTCGTCGAAGCGGCGGCCGGCGATCTGCACGCCGATGGGAAAACCTTTGGCGTCGAAGCCGCCGTTGAGGGAGATCGCCGGGTTCTCCGACATATTCCACGGCACGGTATAGGCGATATGCTCGAACGGCTTCATCGGATCGTTGGTGGGCGAAGCCCATTCCGCCGGATAGTTCACGTTCGGCGCGGTCGGCGAGATCACATAGTCGAGCTCGCAAAAGAGCTTTGCCGCAGCCGCGCGGATCGCCATGGTCTGGTTGAAGCCGCGGATGACGTCGACGCCCGAGAGCTTGGCCCCGGACTCGCCCCACTTGAAGATATAGGGCAGCACCTTGGCCTGCTCGGCCGGCGTCAGCTTGGACAGATCGTCCCACATCCGCGCGCGCCAGAAATTGTCGAGGCCGTCGAGCATCTCGCGCGTGAGGATGCCCTCGACCTCGGTGATGACGCTGCCTGCGGACTCGAACGCCTTCGCGGCCTTCACTGCGACCTCGCGCACCGGCTTCTCCAGCGCCAGGCCGCAGCCGGGATCGAGCATCAACCCGATGCGCAGCTTGCGCGGAGATTTCTCCAGCCCCTTCCAGTTCAGCAGCTCGGCCGGCAGGCTCATGCCGTCGCGCCGGTCGGGCTTTGCGATCGCGCTCATCATCAGCGCGCAATCGTCGACCGTGCGGGTCATCGGGCCTGCGACACGGCCGACATAGGTGGGGTCGATCGGCACGCGGCCAAAACTCGGCTTCAGGCCGACGAGGCCGCACCAGCCGGCGGGCAGGCGGACCGAGCCGCCGATATCGGTGCCGAGATGCAGGGGACCGTAGCCAGCCGCGGCGGCGGCGCCAGCGCCGGCGCTGGAGCCGCCCGGGTTCTTGCTGAGATCCCACGGGTTGCGCGCGAGCGCGTGGAACGAGGAGAGCCCGGAGGACAGCATGCCGTAATCGGGCATGGTGGTCTTGGCGAAGATGATGGTGCCGGCCTCACGCAGCCGCGCGGCGGGCGGTGCGTCCTTCTCGGCCGGCACGAGCTTGACGCTGGCGGCCCCCAACGGCACCGGTACGCCCTTGGTCGCGATGTTGTCCTTCACCGTCACGGGCACGCCGTCGAGCGGCCCGGAGGGCTCGCCGCCGGTCCAGCGCGCGGTCGAGGCCTTTGCGGCCTCGCGCGCGCCATCGGGGTCGAACGCATAGAGCGCCTTCAGATGCGGTTCCCACGCCGCGACATGCGCGAGCACGTCCTCCAGCACCTCGCTCGGCGAGAATTGCTTGGCGCGATAACCCGCGATCAGGTCGACCGCGGAAAGATCGTGCAGCGAGGTGACCGCTTCCTCGACGCGCTTATGCATTGCCACCCACCGGCATGCGCGTCTCGACGATGCGGGCGAACATGCTGGCGCCGATCGGCAGGATCTTGTCGTCGAGCACGAAGCCGGGATTGTGCACGGGCACCGAGCCGTCATGGCCGACCCAGAAGTAAGCGCCGGGAATCGTCTCCAGCATGTCGGCGAAATCCTCGCTGCCCATCTTCGGCTGGATGCGGGTGATCACGTTGGCGGGATCGACGATCGTGCGCGCGACCTCCTCGACCACCTTGGACTGCTCGACCTGGTTGACCAGAACGCCGAACGTGTCGCGGATGTCGACGTCGATCACGCAACTATAGGCGCTTGCGATGCCGGCGCAGATGGTGCGGATGCGCTCGGCGATCAGGGCGCGGACTTCGTTCGAGAAAGTGCGGATGGTGCCGCACAGATGCGCATCGCCCGGAATGACGTTGTAGGCGGAGCCGGCATGGATCTGGGTGATCGAGATCACCGCGGCCTGCAGCGGGTCGACGTTGCGGCTGACGATGGTCTGGATCGCCTGCGCCAGCGTCGTTGCGATGACCACCGCATCCTTGGAGCGCTCGGGCATCGCACCATGCGCGCCGTAGCCGGTGATGCGCAGGTCGAAGAAGTCGGCACTGGCCATGGCCGGGCCCGGAAGGATCGCGATCTCGCCATGGTTGAGGTCGGGCGCGTTGTGCAGGCCGTAGAGCTCGTCGCAGGGAAATTTCTCGAACAACCCGTCCTTGATCATGGCGCGGGCGCCGCCGAGGCCTTCCTCGGCCGGCTGGAAGATCAGATGTACCGTGCCGTCGAAGTTCCGGGTCTCGGCGAGATACCGCGCGGTGCCGAGCAGCATGGTGGTGTGGCCGTCATGGCCGCAGCCGTGGAAGCGGCCGGGGATCTTCGAGCTCCACTTCAGATTGGTGTTCTCTTCCATCGGGAGCGCGTCCATGTCGGCGCGAAGCCCGATGCGCTTGCTGCCCGTGCCCTTGCCCTTGATGACGCCGATCACGCCGGTGCCGCCGAGGCCGCGATGCACCTCGATGCCCCAGCTCTTCAGCTTGTCGGCGACGATGCCGGAGGTGCGCACTTCCTCGAAGCCGATCTCGGGATGGGCGTGGAGGTCGCGTCTGATTGCGGTGAGCTCGTCGGCGTAGCCGTCGATGCGATCGATCGTGGGCATGTGGTCCTGTCCGGTTAGCGTGAGGGAGGCGTGAATACGGGGCCGTTCGGCTTGATGCGGATGCCCGGGCGCAGGCGCGTCCAGGGCAGCGAAGCGGTGTCGGCCGGCATCGCACCGGGGGCGGCACAGATCATCAGCTTTTCCGCGATCGGCTCGAAATCGGCGCGGAAATGCACCGAGCTCTTGTTGACCAGAATCTTCTGTTCGGTCGGCTCGATGCCGACATAGCGGTACATCGCCTGGTCGGCGAGCTGAGCCTTGTGCGAGGAGACGACGATGCGGACATCGCCGATGCGCAGGGCTGCGGACGGGCCCATCTCCATCTCGCGGCCGCCGTAATAGGGGCCGGGCGCGATGAAGCGGCCGTCGGACAGCTGCTCGACCACGAACGTCTCGCGATAGGGCTCGTCGCCGGGGATGCCGGACTTGCCGCCGAGCGAGAGCGTCACGGCGGCGCCGACGCCGGCCGCGTGCGCGGCCTTGGCCGATTCCGGATCGTAGATGGCGCCGGTTGCGGCACTCGCTTTGTTGCGCACCAGCGCGCGCAGCATGCCCGTCGTGTCGGAATCGCCGCCGGCGCCGGGATTGTCCTGGGTGTCGGCGATGATGATCGGTTTGCGCGCGCTCTTGGCAAGTTCCATGGCGTGGCGCACGCCGTCGTCGGGCGACCAGATCTTGCCGTCGAAATCGTTCTCGTGACTTTCGATCAGCTTCAGAAGCGCGTCCGCCGCGCGGTTGGCGTCGTCCTGCGTCCTGCCGTAGGCGAATACGCTCGGGCCGCAGTCGCGGAAATCGGCGGCGGGGAAGCCGGGCGCGAAAGAGAGGGTGGGGACGGCATCGCTCTCCAGCGCAGCGAGTCTTTCGTAGATGCCTTTGGTTGGCTGGTCGTTGGTGCATTGCCAGCTGATCGGGATCAGGAACGGCAATTGCCGGAAGGCCTTTGCGAAGCGCTGCTTCGTCTGCAGCAGCAGCGCGAGATGGTGCGCGCAGGCGCGGCCGGTCTCGGCCATGTCGACATGCGGATAGGTGCGGTAGGCGATCAGCGCGTCGGCATGCTCCATCATCTCGGGCGTGACGTTGGCGTGGAGATCGAGGCTGGTGACCAGCGGAACATCCTTGCCGATGACGCGGCGTACGCGCGCGAGGATTTCGCCTTCGCCGTCGTCGAGATGCTCGGTCACCATAGCGCCGTGCAGGTCGAGATAGACCGCGTCGATCGGGCCGGCGGCTGCGATGCCGTCGACCATCACCTTCACGATGCGCTCGAAGGCGTCCTTGGTGACGTGAGCGGAGGGGCTCGCGCCGCAGGCGATGGTCGGAACGAGTTCCCAGCCGTTCGCCTCGGCACTGTCGACGAAACCGGCGAGGCCGACATTGATGCGCCGCATCACCTTCAAGACGTCGCTACCTCTGGTCATCGCCGGCCAGCCGCCGCCGTGCTGGAAGTCGGCGAAGGTCGCCTTGGTCGGAGCGAAGGTGTTGGTCTCGTGCAGGAAGCCGCCGACGGCGATGCGTGTCATTCAGTTCAGGTCCAGCGTTGGAAAGTGCGCGACGTTAGCCTTGGCCTTGCGAAGAGAGCAAGGCAGGAAGCAATCGTGCCACGCATAGGGTCAGATCGTTTTGGGAATGCTGCTCCGCCGTCATTCCGGGGCGCGCGTAGCGCGAGCCCGGAATCCATCGTGCGACAGAGTTCGCAGCCTGATGGATTCCGGGCTCATCGCTTCGCGATGCCCCGGAATGACGGCGGAGAGAGTTAAGCCGTCGCCCCCACGCCTTCCGCCACCGGACGGAAGTTCGCAAAATCCCAACCCCGCCCGGGCGCCGCATCCAGCAGCGCCTTGGTGTAGGCCTCCTTCGGATGCGTCAGCACTTCGGCGGCGGGTCCCTGTTCGACGACGCGGCCGTGCTGCATCACCACGACCTCGTCGCAGATCTGGGCTGCGACGCGCAAATCGTGGGTGATGAACAGGATGGCGATGCCGAGCCGCTTCTGGATCTCGTCGAGCAGTTCCAGCACCTGCGCCTGCACCGAGACGTCGAGCGCGGAGACCGCTTCGTCCGCGACCAGCACGTCCGGATCGAGCGCGAGCGCCCGGGCGATCGCGATGCGCTGGCGCTGGCCGCCGGAGAACTGGTGCGGATAGCGCGACACCGCATCCGGCGGCAGGCCGACCAGCTCGAGCAGCTCGCGCGCCCGCTTCATCGCGTCGGCGTGCGGGATGCCGTAATTGACCGGGCCTTCGGCGATGCTC
This sequence comes from Bradyrhizobium sp. USDA 336, assembly GCF_044908355.1. Lineage (NCBI taxonomy): Bacteria > Pseudomonadati > Pseudomonadota > Alphaproteobacteria > Hyphomicrobiales > Nitrobacteraceae > Bradyrhizobium > Bradyrhizobium sp. USDA 336. Next base: position 683,927 of record NZ_JBIYDC010000002.1, read on the forward strand.
TCGCCGACGGTGATGCGCGGGTTGAGCGAGCGGTAGGGATCCTGGAAAACGATCTGGATCTTCTGCCGGTGCGGCTGCAGCAGGCGGCGCGAGATGTCGGCGATCTCGCGGCCGGCGAGGCGCACCCCGCCGGAGGTCGGATCGATCAGGCGGACGATGCAGCGCGCAACCGTCGACTTGCCCGAGCCGCTTTCGCCGACGATGCCGAGCGTGCGGCCCTTGCGCAGGGTGAGCGTGACCTTGTCGGCAGCGACGACCTCGCGGCCTTTGCCGAAGAAGGAGCGCTCCTTGTAGACCTTGCCGAGCTCGTTGGCCTCCAGCACCACTGGCTCGCGGGTTTCCTCGCGCGGCGGGCGCGGCACCAGGCTCGGCACCGAGGAGAGCAGGTTGCGGGTGTATTCCATGGTCGGATTGCGCAGCACGGTCTCGAGCGGGCCGGTCTCGACCAGGCGGCCCTGCCGCATCACCGCGACGCGATCGGCAATCTCGGCCACCACGCCCATGTCATGGGTGATGAACAGCACCGCCGTGCCGTGATCGCGCTGGAGGTCGCGGATCAGGGTCAGGATCTGCTTCTGTGTGGTGACGTCGAGCGCGGTGGTCGGCTCGTCGGCAATGAGGAGCTTCGGCTCCAGCACCAGCGCCATCGCGATCATGATGCGCTGGCGCTGGCCTCCGGAGAGGCGGTGGGGGTAGGAGGCGAAGATGCGCTCGACCTGGGGCAGGCGCACCTGCTCCATCATGTCGAGGATGCGCTGCTTGCGAGCCCTCGCGTCGAGGCTGGTGTGGGCGCGGAGCACCTCGTCGATCTGGCGGCCGACCGGCACCACCGGATTGAGCGCGGTCATCGGCTCCTGGAAGATCATCGCCATCTTGGTCGCGCGCAGCTGGCGCAGGCGGCGGTCGGTGGCGGTGAGCAGCTCCTCGCCGACCAGCTTCACGCTGCCGCCGGTCGGCACCAGCGTGCCCTTCGGCAACAGGCCCATGGTGGTGAGCGAGGTCACCGACTTGCCCGAGCCGCTCTCGCCGACGAGGCACAGCGTCTCGCGCTCGCGCACCTGGATCGAGATGCCGTCGATGATGTTGGCGCCTTTCGGCTGCTTGCCGATGGAGACGACGAGATTGTTGATGTCGAGGATGGTGTTGGTCATCAGGTCACTCCGTCGTCATTGCGAGGAGCGAAGCGACGAAGCAATCCAGAAATCTCTCCGCAGATGCAGACTGGATTGCTTCGCTTCGCTCGCAATGACGGAACAAGGGGATGGGCCGGCGAGACAAGTCACTTCCCCTCCCGCTGCTTCATGCGCGGATCGAGGGCGTCGCGGGCGGCGTCGCCGATCAGGTTGATGCTGAGGATGGCGATGGAGAGCAGCAGGCCCGGCCAGAAGATCAGCGACGGCTTGATCTGGAAGTACTGGCGGCCCTCGGCCATGATGTTGCCCCAGGTCGGCGTCTCCGGCGAGATGCCGGCGCCGAGGAAGGAGAGGATCGCTTCGGTCAGAATTGCGCTGGCGCAGATATAGGTGCCCTGGACGATCAACGGTGCGATCGTGTTCGGCATCAGGTGGCGCCACATGATCTTCGGCAGGCTCGAGCCGACCGAGATCGCGGCCTCGACGTAAGGCTCCTCGCGGGCCGACAGCACGACCGAGCGGACCAGGCGTGCAACGCGCGGAATCTCGGGGATCGTGATCGCGATCAGCACGGTCCAGAGGCTGGCGCCTGACAACGACACCACGGCGATCGCGAGCAGGATGCTCGGCATCGCCATCAGGCCGTCCATGACGCGCATCATGATGGAATCGACCAGCTTGAAGAAGCCGGAGACGAGGCCGATCGCGAGCCCGATGGCGATCGACAGGATCGCCGCGCCGATGCCGATCAGAAGCGAGATGCGGCCGCCATAGATCACGCGCGACAACACGTCGCGGCCGTAGGCGTCGGTGCCGAGCAGGAACTGAGCGGAGGACGGCTTGAGCCGCTGCGACGGGGCGAGCTGGACCGGATCATGCGGCGCGATCAGCGGCGCGAGGATCGAGACCACCACGATCAGCGCGAGCAGGCACGTCGCGGTGGCGATGATCGGGGTCGAGGTGAGGAATCCGAATCGCGGCCGCAACGGCGACGTGATCGGAATGGAGGACTGGGGAAGGGTATCGACCGACATTTTGTTCTTGTCCTTGCCTCAGTACCGGATCCGGGGATCGAGCAGGGTGTAGGCGACGTCGATGAGAAGATTGACGACGACGTAGATCAGCGAGGTCAGCAGGATCATCGCCTGGATCACCGGATAGTCGCGCGCCAGCACCGCATCGACGGTGAGACGCCCGATGCCGGGGATGTTGAACACGCTCTCGGTGACGACGACGCCGGAGATCAAGAGCGCAAAGCCGGTCCCGATCACGGTGATCACGGGCACGGCGGCGTTGCGCAGCGCATGGCGCATCATCACCGCAACCTCGTTGATGCCCTTCGCGCGCGCCGTTCGCACGTAGTCTTCGCCGAGCACGTCGAGCATCGCCGCACGCGTCATGCGCGCGATCAGTGCGACGTAGATGAAGGACAGCGCGCAGGTCGGCAGGATCATGCGCTCGAAGAACGGACCGAAGCCGTTGAAGATGCTCCGGAAGCCCTGCACCGGCACCCAGCGCAGCTCGATCGCGAAGACCTGGATGAGGACATAGCCGACCACAAACACCGGCACCGAGAAGCCGAGCACGGACAGACCCATCACGAAACGGTCGATCCAGGTGCCGTGCTTCCACGCCGCGATCACCCCCAAGGGAACTGCGACCATGACGGCGAGGATGATGGTGCACAACGCGATCGAGATCGACGGCTCGACGCGCTGGCCGATCATCTTCATCACCGGCAAATTGGAGATCAGCGACGTCCCGAGGTCGCCGTGCAGCAGCTTGTTCACCCAGGTGATGAACTGCACGATCAGCGGCTCGTTGAGGCCGAGCGATTCGCGGATGCGCTCCAGCCGTTCCGGGGTCGCGTTGTCGCCGGCGAGGATCGCGGCGGGATCGCCGGGGGTGAGGCGGAGCAGGAGGAAAACGAACAGCGCGACCACGCCCATCACGGGCACGGCGGCGAGAATTCGGCGAAGGAGATATCCGAGCAAGTTGGATCCGTCAGTTTAGAGTCAAATTGGGCAGGGCTCTTCGGCCAGCCTGCCATCAGCCTAACATTTCAGCAATTCCCGTGCCACGAGGGCCACAGTTTTTGCGGTGCAGCCAATCTTCGTAGGGTGGGCAAAGCGGAGCGTGCCCACCTGCTTTCAGTCGGGAAAACGGCGGGCACGGCGCTTAGCGCCTTTGCCCACCTACGGGATCGCTTCGCGATCACGCCAGCGTCGCCAGCAGCCCCGCCATCAGGCGGCCTCGCTCAACGAGACTCTCGACTTCGATATACTCCTCGAGCGTGTGGGCATTGCCGCCGCGCACGCCGAGGCCGTCGAGCGTCGGGATTCCCATCGCGCCGGTGAAGTTGCCGTCGGAGCCGCCGCCGGAGCTTGCATGCGGCAGTTCCATGCCAAGAGATCTGGCGATGCCGCGCGCCTTCTCGTACAGCGCCATCGTGCCCGCATTCGGCTCCCAGACCGGCCGCGTCACGCCGCGCGTGACCTTGAAGGTGACGTCGTCTTTGGTGCCGGACAGCGCCAGCATCCGCTCGACACCGCGATCGAGATCGGCCTGGCGCTTGGCCATCGACAGCGCTTCGCCGGTCGCGGTGGTGGCGACGCAATTGACCCATTGCCCGCCATGCACAACGCCGACCGAGAAGGTGCAGTCCTCCGTCGTCATGGCGTCGATGTTGAGAATTTGCCGCGCCATCTCGCGGATCGCCGAGCGTCCCGCCGACAGCGTGGCGCCGGCGTGGCTCGGCCGGCCTGTCGCTTCGAGGTTGAAGCGTGCGATGGCGTAACGTCCGGTAGTGACACCGTTGTCGGCGCGGCCGGGCTCCGGCACCAGCACGTATTTGTTGCGCGCGGCCTCGGCCTCGATGATGTCGCGTGTCGAGGGCGTGCCGACTTCCTCGTCCGGCGTGAACAGCACGGTAATCGGCAGCGGCGTGGTGAACGATGCGCGCGCCAGCTGCCGGATCGCTTCCAGCGAGAGATAATTGCCGCCCTTCATGTCGAAGATGCCGGGGCCGTAGCACTTGTTGCCTTCGCGCCGCCATTTCAGCTTCTCGATGGTGCCGACCGGGTGGACGGTATCCATGTGTCCAGCGATCAGGATGCCGGGCTCGCCCTGCTTCGGATGCGGAAAGCGCGCGCGGATCACGCTGCCAAAACCCTGCCGACCGGCGATGCGCTCGATCGTCGCACCCATGATCGCCATGTCCCGCGCTGCGATATCGAGCATGCGGTCCACGGCGCCCGCGTTCCAGGTCGGGCTTTCGCATTCGACCCAGGTGCGCAGGCCCGCGAGCATTGCCTCGGAATCAAAGGGGAGATTGGCACGATTCATCTCAATGTCTCTCGAGCTTGGAAAGATGGAACGCGCATTGCATCGGCGCGGGCAGGACGAGTGGAGGTGTTGTAGAGCCAAATCGATCCCTGTGGAGCCCGTGCCTGCGCCGCAAGGGCTTGCAACGAAACCGGATTGACGCGCTCGGCACTGTCTGCAAGTCTCGAAAAGATAAAGGCATGCATGAGGTTAGTTCGCCCAACGAACGGACTTCATGCTCAATCAATAACCTGCCTTTGAACAGTTTCACGTCAGGAGAACTTTCCATGTTCCATTTCATGCGCCGGGGGCCTCGCGCGTTCGCCTCCACACTCGCGCTGTCAGTCGTCGCGCTCTCGACCGCGCTGGCCTCGCCGGTGTTTGCAGCCGGCAAGACCCTCACGGCGGTGCTGCACTCGGATTTGCGCATCATCGACCCGATCTTCACCACGGCCTACATCACGCGTGACCATGGCTACATGGTTTACGACACGCTGGTGGCCACCGATTCGAACTTCAAGGTCCAGCCGCAGATGGCTGACTGGAAGATCTCCGACGACAAGCTCACCTACACCTTCACGCTGCGCGACGGTCTGAAGTGGCATGATGGTGCGCCGGTGACGGCGGAAGATTGCGTCGCTTCGCTAAAGCGCTGGGCCGCGGTCGACGGCATGGGCCAGAAGCTCATGGACTTCACCGCCAGCATCGAGGCGACCGACGCCAAGACCATCACGCTGAAGCTGAAGGAGCCCTATGGGCTCGTCCTCGATTCCATCGGCAAGCCGTCCTCGCGCGTGGCCTTCATGATGCCGAAGCGCCTTGCGGAGACGCCGGCGGACAAGCAGATTCCCGAGCAGATCGGCTCGGGCCCCTTCAAGTTCGTGCAGGGCGAATTCCAGCCCGGCGTGAAGGCGGTCTACGTCAAGAACACCGATTACGTTCCGCGCAAGGAGCCGGCGAGCTGGACCTCCGGCGGCAAGGTGGTGAAGGTCGACCGCGTCGAATGGATCACCATGCCGGACTCGCAGACCGCGGTGAACGCGCTGCAGTCGGGCGACATCGACTTCATGGAGAACCTGCCGTTCGACATGTTGCCGGTGCTGGAAGCGAACAAGGAGCTCAAGATCGAGGTCCTGAACAAGTTCGGCTTTCAGACCCTCGGCCGGATGAACTTCCTTCATCCGCCGTTCGACAACGTGAAGGTGCGGCGGGCTGCCTTGCTGGCGATGAACCAGAAGGACGTGCTCGACGCGCTGGTCGGCAATGCCAAGTACCAAAAGATCTGCGGCGCTTTCTTCGTGTGCGACACGCCGCTCGCGACCGATGTGGGCTCCGAGACCCTGGTCAAGGGGAACGGCATGGCGCAAGCCAAGAAGGCGCTCGCCGAGTCCGGCTATGACGGCACGCCGATCGTGATCATGGCGCCCGGCGATGTCACGACGCTGAAGGCGCAGCCGATCGTTGCGGCCCAGCTGCTGCGCGAGGCCGGCTTCAAGGTCGACCTGCAGGCGACCGACTGGCAGACGGTGGTGAGCCGCCGCGCCAGCCAGAAGCCGCCGAAGGAAGGCGGCTGGAACATGTTCTTCACCAACTGGGTCGCGGCCGACGTCTCGAACCCGATCGCCAATCTCTCGATCAGCGGCCTGGGCAAGAAGGGCTGGTTCGGCTGGGCGGAGGATGCCAAGATCGAGCAGCTCAAGGACGCTTTCGTCCGCGCCGCCTCGGTCGACGATCAGAAGAAGATCGCCGCCGACATCCAGAAGCAGGCCTATGAGCAGGTGATCTACATTCCGCTCGGGCAGTATCTCATCGCGAGCGGCTGGCGCAAGTCGCTGAACGGTGTGCTCGACGGTCCCGCGACCCCGGTGTTCTGGAACGTCGACAAGACGGAGTAAGCGCCGCGCGCCTTGCATGTGAAAAACGAACGGCGCCGCAGTCTCCTGCGGCGCCGTTTTTTATCAAGCAGCGCTTCTATGAAGCAGTCGGTGATCGCTCTCGTCTAGCAGTGGCTGTCGCGCAGCTGCTCGAGCCCTTCCCTCACGAATGCCAAGCTCGAGTCCTTTCGTTCATCGGAACGAGGCTGCGAAATCGGCTGTTCGATCTCGGACGCGGGCTGATCCGATCTGTTCTCTTGTTCCATCTCGCCAATCCTTTGAATTGCTGCGGTACAACATCGCGAGGGGCGGGAAGTTCCTAAAAGCATGATCCAGAAAGGTGCGAAGCGGCTTTCCGGAAAGATCATGCGTAACAACTAGCACGATGACGATCCATCCGAATCTCATCGCGCTTTAGCTGATCGGACGATGTTGCGGCCTGAACAGCCGTCCCTTCTCGACCACCAGCACGATCGCCAGCGCGGCGAGGGTGGACAGGAAGAAGCCGATCGAGAACGGCAGCAGCGTGCCGTCGAAGCTCTGCCCGATCGCCATGCCGACCACGATCCCGATCAGCGTGGTGATCGAGCCGTACAGCGAGGAGGCCGTGCCGGCGATGTGGCCCTGCGGCTCCATCGCCAGTGCGGTGAAGTTGGCGACCATCATGCCGAACGAGAACATCATCAGGGCCGAGAGCACCATGAACAAGGCGAGCGGCAGCACGCTAAGGCTTTCCGTCAGCAGCATCACGCCGGCCACGGCCGTGTAGAGCGTCAGCGCGCCGTGCGAGATCACGCGCATGCCGAGCCGCCCGACCAGTCTTGCATTGAGGAATCCGGCGATGGCGACGCCGGCCGCGATCGCCGCGAAAGCAAGCGGGAAGTAGTGGCCGAGGTGATAGATGCCGGTGAAGATCTGTTGGGCGCAGAAGACGTAGGCGAACAGTGCGCCCATCACGCTGCCGGCAGCCGTGGCATAGCCGATGGTCTGGCGATGGGTCACGGTCTGCCGGTACGCGGAGAGCACGTCGGCGGGCGCCAGCGATCGGCGCTCCGACCGGGGGAGAGTTTCAGGCAGCCGCAGCACGCACCATGCGAGCGCGAGCAGGCCGTATAGCATCAGCACGACGAAGATGCCGCGCCACGCCGTCACCAGCAGCACCGCCTGTCCGAACGAGGGGGCGACCACCGGCACCGCGATGAACACCATCATGGCAAGCGACATCACGCTCGCCATGCGGCGGCCGACATAGCAATCGCGCACGATCGAGGTCGCGATCACGCGCGTCGCCGCGGTGCCGAGCCCCTGGAGCGCGCGCGCCAGCAGCAGCGTCTCGAACGAGGGCGCGGCGACCGCCAGCACGCTCGCCACCGCATAGACCGCCATGCCGCCGAGCAGCACCGGTCGGCGCCCAAAGCGGTCCGACAGGGGACCCATGACGAACTGACCGGCGCCGAAGCCGATCAGGAAGGTCGACAGCACCAGCTGCAGATGGTTCTCGACGGGAATCTTGAAGGCGGCGCCGATATTGGGCAGCGCCGGCAGCATCATGTCCATCGCGAGCGGGTTCAGCGCCATGATGGACGCGATCACGATGACGAATTCCGGAAAACCCATTGGGCGGTGTCCTGCGGACACCCAACCGTCGGCATTGACGTCGGACAAGAAGCTTACCCCTGCAATTAAGCGAGCTATTTAGCCCCGATGCTGCGTTGCACAACCCATGTTTCGGGATGGCTGGCAGGCGGAGCAGGAGCGGTCAAGATCAGGTGAGGGCCCGTCGCCGGCCTGATGGGCCATCCGCGACCGCGTCGCCGCGCACATCGAACCATTTTCGAAGCGTTTTCCGAAGCCGCGTCGCCGGACGGCTCGGCCTGCAACCAGGGATTCACCATAAGATCGGGCGCAGCACGCCGGGGAGATGAATCGGCAACCCGTCCTGTCCATTGTGGCCGGACCGGCTGCCGCAACGGCGCCGCGAGAAGCCAAACAGGGTATCGCCCGTGTCCGACATATCAGGTGCAGCACGATGGTTGGCGCCTGCGGCCAAGGTTGCCAGGCGCAACGTCTGGCTTGCCGGCGTGGTCACGCTGACCGCGCTGCTGGTGCTCGGTAATCTCGCCAACGATGCCTCGCTCGACCTGCCGTATGGCTGGGACGTCCGGGTCAATTGCGCGGCCGTCGATGCGCATGCCGACGGGCTCGATCCCTACTTCGTCAAGAACCTGAGGGGCACCACCTATTCTTATCCCTATCTGCCGGTGACGCTGGACGTCTTCCGTCCGCTCTGCGCGGGCGGCGTTCTGCTCGATCATTACAGGAGCATCTTTCTCGTCCTCGCCGCGCTCTGCGCGCTGCTTCTGCCCGGCCTAGGCCGGACGCGTGCCAGCGCGCGCGATGCTGGCTTGAAGGTGCTCTGCGCGCTCGGCGCGTTCGTCGGTTTCGAATTCGTGGTGGCGTCGGGGAATTTTGCGCTGCTGAGCGGAGTGCTGACCGCGATCGCGCTGAAGCTCCTGCTTCGTCCGCTCGCGTCCGAACAGGATTCGAACTTTTCCTCGCGCTTCGCCGGCGCGGCGCTGCTCGGCCTCGTGACCTCGTTCAAGCTGGTGTTCGTCCCGGTGCTGGCGGCGCTCTATTTCCTGCCGCTGCCGCTTGGCCGCAAGCTGGCCTTGATCGCGGTGGCCGCGTTCGCCTTCGCGTTGCCGCTCGCGCTGTCGCGGTTACTCTATCCAGATCTGTTCGCGAGCTGGCTGCTCGCGATCGCAGGACAAATTCCCGGCCAGCATGCCGTCGGTCTCGTGGAGACCAATCCGTCGCTGTTGCTGCTGGCGCGTGACCTCATGGTCCAGGCCGGCTTCGGTGACGGCAAGCCGGCGATGTTGGCGGCCTATGCGTTCGCGGCACTTGCGCTCGTGCTCGTGCCGTTCGCGCTGTCGGTCCTGCGCGCGGCCGCGAGCGGACCGGTGCGGGAAGGAGCATCGCTGCTGACGCAGCTCGATCGCTGGCTGATGGATCACCCGCGCACGGCCATGCGCATCACGGTGCTTGCCATGTTCGCGCTCTATCTCAGCTCGCCGCGTCTGAAGGAATATGCCTTCTTCGAGCTCGCGCTTCTTGCCGCGATCCTCATCGTCGATCTTCCGCCCCTGGCGCTCGCCGCCAGTCTCGGCATCGGCCTCGCCTTCCCGGCACTGATCTCGCTACTGGGCGCGCCGATCGAGGGCACCTTCATCCTCCTCGTCACCGCGCTGATCTGCTTCTGGATCGTGCTGCTCGATTTCCGCGCAGAGCCAAAGCGACTCGAGCAAGGGTGATACAAGCTAGTGGTGCGGGCAGCCGGGGTCGAACCGGCACAGCGCTTGCGCACCGAGGGATTTTAAGTCCCTTGCGTCTACCAATTCCGCCATGCCCGCTTGATCCAACGAGATCAAACACTTAAGTCCGTTCCGGCGGTCTGGAATTGGCGCGTTCGCCGCCGGAGGGACGGTTCTTCCTTAAGCGAGCCGGGGGCACAAGGCAAAGCCTCAATCCGGACATCTGTTGCTGCTTTAGGCATTCTCAATCCACGGGGGCTATTCATCCGGCATGGCTGCTTCGTTTTCCTTTTGGCTGCGCGGCTTTGGCGCGTCCTTCGCGCTGCTTGCGGCTGGCCTCGCGCTGTCCGGCTGCGCCGGCGTGAGCGAGACGATCGCACCGGCCTTTGCCGATCCCGCCAAATACGAATTGTACGATTGCAAGCAGCTTGAGACCGAGCGCAAGGACCTCGCCAAGCGCACCGCCGATTTGCAGCGGCTGATGGAGAAGGCCGAGACCGGGGCGGGCGGCGCCGTCGTGTCCGAGCTCGCTTATCGCAACGACTATGTCGCCGTGCGCGGGCAGGCCCAATTGGCCGAGGACGCCTGGCGCCGCAACAGATGCCGGGAGACGCCGCCCGAGGCGCCGCCGCCTCCGGCATCGCCCGCGGCCAGCGCCAAATCCGGCAAAGCGGCCCGCTGAGGCATGCTGCCGGCGGCGCTCCGCATCAGGGCCGCCAGCCGTAGATCCAGTCCTGTCGCGCCAGCATGCGCTGCGGGCCCAGCGCGCGGATCGCAACATCGCGTGCGAGCGCGAGCGGCCCGCTGAGATGATAGATGCGGCCCTGCTGCCGCGCGGTCCGCTGCACCCGCCGCACCCGCGCCTGGCGGGCACGGCCGTATTGCGTCAGCGCGGCGGCAACCGCTTTGCTGCCCTCGGCGGCTTCCAGGCTCAAATGCCGGGCGAGCACGGCGGCATCCTCGATCGCCATGCCGGCCCCTTGCGCTGCGAACGGCAGCATCGCGTGCACGGCATCGCCGAGCAGCGCCACCGAACCCTTGCTCCAGGGGCAGCCGTCCGGCACGCCGAATAGCGCCCATTTGCGCCAGCTGTCGACCGCGGCGAGCAGCATCCGCGCCGCCGGCGGCCAGCGCGGGCCGGCAAAGGCGTCCATCACCTCGCTGACATCGCCGGGCGTGCTCCAGCCCGGCCGGTTCCAGGTGCCGGGCAGCACCGCGACCACGTTGATCTGGCGCCCGCCCGCAACGGGATAGGCGACCAGATGGGCGTTCGGTCCCATCCAGAGCTGCACCCGGCGCGCGGTATAGTCCTTCGGCAATTGCGTGGCATCGAGCGTGCCGCGCCAGGCGATCAGGCCGGAAAAGCGCGGCTGCACCTCGGGAAACAGATGCTGGCGCACCGTCGACCAGATGCCGTCGGCGCCGATCAGCGCGCTGGCGAGATCGCTGCGGCGGATCGTGCCGCTGCGATGGACCACGGTCAGGCCCTTGGCGTGAGGCGCGACGTCCTCGAAGGTCGCGCCCAGCTTCAGGTCGATGTCGGGATGGTCGGCGACGGCGCCGGCGAGGGCCGCTTGCAGGTCGGCACGGTGCACCACCCAATAGGGCGCTCCGGCGCGCAGCGAGGCGGCTTCGCCGAGCGGCATGCGCAGCAGCTCGCCGCCGGCGCGCGCGCTCATGATCGAGAGCGCTTCCGGGGTGACGGCGCGCAGCTTGAGGCGTTCGGTGAGGCCGAGCTCGACCAGCACGCGGCTGGCATTGGGCGAGAGCTGCAGGCCGGCGCCGACCTCCTCGAGGCGTTCGGCCTTCTCCAGCACGACGATGCGGAAGCCGCGGGCGGCGAGCGCGAGCGCGGCCGTCAGGCCACCAATGCCGGCACCGGCGATGACAATCGTTCGGGAGAGCGCCACCCCTTAACCGATGGACGCGGTCAGGCCACCTTGTCCTTCAGCACACATTCCGGCGGGCGGGCTTCGCCCGGCTTCAGGTCGGCCGCGAAGCGGTACAGCGTCGAGCAATAGGGGCAGATGATCTCGTTGTCGTTGCCGAGGTCGAGGAAGACGTGCGGATGGTCGAACGGAGGATTGGCGCCCACGCACATGAACTCTTGCGAACCAATCTCGATGACGGGAACACCGGCATCGTTATGGAAGTGCGGGACGACATGGTCGGACATCGAAGTTCATCCTGGAGTGGCAATGGCGGCAGATACAATCACGAACCGACGCGGCATCTTTGAGGCGCTGCGGACCATACTGGCGGGTACAGGTGATTGCTAGTCCAGCGGAACCGAAAAGCTTCGCAAGCGCCCCATGCTCATTTGCTCATGCAAATTCGACACAATCTTGCGGCCTGAGAGAAGCCCTTCTTTCGTCGGGGACGTTGTGTCGCAATTTTGGCATACTATCTCTGTGGTTGCGTGAAACCGGGACGAAAGACGTAGTGTTCCGCGCAAGCGATCTCAGGGCATCCGGGCTTTCCACATGAAGTGGCTGCGAATCAGTACGGCGTTGGCGGGAATGGCCGTGTGCGGCTTCGTGCTCGCGCAGGTGGCGCCGCATGCCCGCGAGGCCGGCGCGATCCTGGCCGCCCAGGATGATCCGGTCGCGCTCTCCGAGCTGAAGCTCGATGCACTGCTCCGGCACAACGACCGCCTGGTTCAGGACAACATCGAGGCCGCGCTCGCCTCCGGCGATGCCGATCTCGCCGACAGTTTCGTCACGCTGGCGCGCGAGCGCAACATCGCGCTTCCCGACGACCTCTTGAGCCGCGTCACTGATGCCGTGAAAGCGGAGAATTCCACCGCGCATTTCGCCAAGCGCTTCGCCACCGGTCTCGTCACCGGCAACGCGGACGATGTCGCCAGCCTGTCCGGTACCGTGGCCGGCGATCTCTTCGTGTTCGGCGACATCAGGGACGTGGTGCGCGAAGGCAAGCACCTCGCCATGGGCGAGGACACCGACCGCCTCGTGCTGTCCCTTGCGGCGGCCGGCCTTGCGGTGACGGCGGCAACCTATGTCTCCGTCGGCGGTGCCGCGCCGGTGCGCGCAGGACTGACTCTGGTGAAGGATGCGCGCAAGCTCGGACGGCTTGGCGAGGGGCTCGCCGCGTGGGCCGGTCGGTCCGCGCGCGAGGTCGTCGACGCGCCGATGCTGCGGAACGCGGTGGCATCGGGCTCGGTGCTGCGCCCTGGCCAGACCGTGAGCGCGATCAAGGCCGCGTTCCGGGCCGAGAAGGCCGGTGCGCTGGTCCGGCTCGGCAAGGACGTCACGCGCGTCGCCGGAAAGACCGGCACGCGCGGGGCCATGGATACGCTCCGCATCGCCGAGGGTCCCAAGGACGTCGCGCGCGCTGTGCGGCTTGCGGAAGCGCAAGGCGGCAAGACGCGCGCGATCATCAAGCTGCTCGGCCGCGGCGCGCTGCTGCTCGTCGGCGGCGCGTTCGATCTGGCGATGTGGTTGTTCGGCGCGGTCGTGACGCTGTTCGGCCTGCTCTCCTCCATCAAGGCGACGACCGAGCGCCTGACCCAGGCCTGGTGCGATCGCAGGCGGGCGCGGCGGCTTCGCCGCGCGCAGATGGCGGCCGACGCTGCTTTGGCTAACGCGGCCGCGACGGCCTGAGGCGCGATCCGCTTCAGGCTATTGTTTGAGCATGATGTTGCCGGAAAACCGCTGCACACTTTGCCGGATCGTGCTCTAAGATCGCGTCATTCCCCTCAACACCTCACGGAACTGCTGATGCCGAGCTTTCACAACGGCGCTGTTGAAATTGCCTATCTCGACGAAGGCGAGGGCGATCCGATCATCCTGGTGCACGGCTTTGCCTCCAGCAAGAACGTGAACTGGGTCTATCCGACCTGGGTGTCGGAACTGCGCAAGAACGGACGCCGCGTCATCGCGCTCGACAATCGCGGCCACGGCGAGAGCGCAAAGCTCTACGAGCCCGCGCAATATTCTATACCCGTGATGGCCGGCGATGTGCTCGCGCTGATGGATCATCTCGCCATCCCGCAGGCCGACATCATGGGCTATTCGATGGGCGGGCGGATGACGGCCTGGCTCGCCCTCAACGAGCCGCAGCGCCTGCGCTCGGCGATCCTTGGCGGCATCGGCATCGGCGGCCTGGTCGAGGGCACCGGTCCCGGCGAGAACGTCGCCAAAGCGCTGGAGGCGCCCGCGCTGGACGACGTCACCGATCCCGTCGGCCGCACGTTTCGCGCGTTCGCCGACCAGACCCGCTCCGACCGCCGCGCGCTCGCCGCGTGCCTGCGCGGCACGCGCGATCTCATGACGAGGCAGCAGGCCGCGCGCATCGAGGTGCCGGTGCTGATCGCTGTCGGCAGCGCCGACGACGTCGCAGGAAGCGCCAGCGCGCTCGGCGCCATCATCCCAGGCGCGGAAGTGCTCGACATTCCGAACCGCGACCACATGCGCGCGGTCGGCGACAAGGTTTACAAGACCGGCGTGCTCGACTTCCTTTCACGCCGCGGCTGAGTCGGCAAACCCCTAGGACCTTTAGCTCAGTTTCTCAGCGCCTCAATTTGGGTGACGACCGCTGCTTCACACCGCCTTGTCGCTGAACGCGGCGGGAAGCGTGTTGAGGAACGACATGACGCGCTGTGTGCGCAGGGGCGGGCGGCGGCCCGAGGTGCGCAGCATCCATAGGGGTTCCCCAGGCGCGCGCCAGGGCGCCAGAACCTCGACCAGCCGGCCGGCGAGAAGGTCGTCGCCAACGAGCCACGCCGGCCCCCAGCCGACACCGAACCCATTCGTCAACAAAGCCAGCGAAGCGTGCGCGTCGTCGCAAATGTGCTTGGGTTTGGGCGTGAAGCGAATGGGTCCTTTGCCGCGCGGGTCGGCGAAGCGCCAGGTCAGGATCTGACCGCTTGCGGGATTGCGGAAGCCGACGTGGTCGTGCGCGGAGAGCTCGAAGGGAGTGGCCGGCGCGCCGCGCGCCTTCAGATAGGCGGGCGAGGCGCAAGCGATCCAGGAGAACGTGCAAAGCCGCCGCGCCTGATGGCCGGGCGCGCGGTCGAGGGGCCCTGTGCGGATCGCGACATCGACGCCTTCCGCTGCGAGATCGAGAATCTCGTTGCGGAATTTGACCTCGATCTCGATTTCTGGCCGTTCCCGCAGGAACGCGGGCAGCCGTGGCAGGATGCAGGCGCGCGCGAACGAGGCGGGAGCGGTCACGCGCACTCGTCCGCCATCGTCGCGCGCGACTTCGCCGAGCGCGGATTGGACACGGGCGAGACTTTCGACCAACGCGCGTCCCGCCGTCATCAGCCTGTCGCCCTCTTCGGTCAGCGCCAGCGAATGGGTGGAGCGATGCAAAAGCCGCAATCCGTGAGCCTGTTCGAAGCGGGCGACCGCCTTGGACATCGCCGAGGTGGTCGTCCCCGCCCGCCGCGCGGCTTCAGCGAAGGAGCCGGCCTCGACGACGCGGACGAAGGCGAGGAGACGCGAGAGATCGGGAGGCAAAGTCGTTGTGGACATGAAGTCCACATAATCATGGCTGTGCAGTCACTACAAGCGCCGGCCCTGAACCGTTAGCTAGGGATAGGCAGCGCGCATTCTGCAAGCGCTAAAAACGCGGGAAGTCTGATGAACCCAATCGAAATCACTCTCCAAGCCCTCGACGCCGCCGAGCGGGCGATTCCACCCGGCCAGCCGGTCTATATGCTCAATCTGCTGCGCTACCGCGCGCAGGCGCGTTACGAGGACGGCTTCGACGCCGCGCCATGCACGGGCCGCGAAGCCTTTCACGAACGCTACAGGCCGGCGTTCCGGCGTCTTGCGGCCGGTAAGCCGCTCGCGCGGATGTTCTCCGGCCCGATCCTGACGAGCCTCGTCGGCTCGCCAGGCGAGCGCTGGGACGAAGCCGCGCTCAATGAGTACGGCGATTTCGCCACCTTTCGCGCGATCGTCGACACGGAGACCTACCGGCGCGAAGCCGCGCCACATCGGCACGCGGCACTCGAGGAATTCCGGCTGTTCGCGCTCGCCAAGGAGATGTGAAAAAATGTGGGGTGAATCACGGTGACAGCAATGTCACCGCAATTCCCTGATCGAGGTCCAGCGGTCCCGGCGAGAACGTCGCCGAGGCGCTGGAAGAACCGTCCCTCGACGACATCACCAATGCCGTCGGCCGCACCTTCCGCGCGTTCGCCGACCAGACCCGCTCGGACCGCATGCAGGCAGCATCATTCGATCACCTCATCGGCGGTCGCGAGTAGCGCAGTCGGGATACTCAGGCCGAGTGCGTTGGCGGTCTTTAGATTGATCACTAAGCGGAAGCGTTCGGCCTGCTCGATCGGGAGTTCGGCGGCTTTCGCGCCCCGCAGGAGCTTTGCAACATAAGCGGCGGCCCGACGATGGAGCTCGATGAGATCCGCGCCATAAGCGAGAAGGCCTCCTTCGACCGCTTCTTCACGAAAATAGTACACCGCGGGAATTCGGTATTGTGCGGCGAGCTCGATGATCTCCCGCCGGTTGGTGCGCGCGATGGGGTCCGCAAGCACGAGGAGGCCCTGGACATGCTTCGACGCCATGGTGTGGAATCCCCGACCTATATCTTCCACCGAGCGTTTCACCACCGGAAGAATCTCGAAGTGTCGTTCCGCGGCGGTCTTCTGAAAGCCGGCCATCAACTCGGCATGATACCGGTTGTCTGGGTCGAGCAGGACCGCAAAACGCGATGCTCGCGGCAGCAATTCCGCCAGGAGACCGAGATTCTTGCTGCTTCCACCGACGGCGGTCAGTCCGGTGACGTTTCCGCCGGGCCGCGCGAAACTTGCCGCCAACCCGACACCGACCGCGTCGGCGGTGGCAGTCACAATGGGGATCGTGCTGGTAAGCGCTTGGACGGCAAGGGCCTCGGGCGTAGAGGGCGCTACGATCACTTCAACATCCAGAGTGACCAAGTCGGCGGCAAACTTTGCCAGTTGCTTCGGATCGTTATTCCAGAACCGGTGCTCGATGATGATGTTCTGGCCCTGGGCATACCCATGCTCGCGTAGCCCATGCTCAAAGGCATCGATTCGTTCATGATGAACCGACGCCAGAAGGCCGATACGAGGCATCTTCTTCCTGGGCTGATCTGTGGGCTGCGCGCCCACCGCCAGCGGCCAGGCTGCAGCCGAGCCCGCAACAGCCTTGATGAAATCACGGCGGCGCATCTCGCTGGCACCTTATGACATAACACGTCGTTCAAGTTAGCACGCAGGTAATGCCGTGTGGACCCTCGCGCGTCATCTTTTGGCCAGACCCGGTCAGCGATTAGCACGAGCGCATCAAGGCTCCTGGCGCGGAGGCCTGCGATCAATCCCGTCTCCGCTATGATAGGTTCGCATCTGAGGAGAAAGAGCTCGCCACATCGACGCACCTGAATTCTGCTCGGAAGGTCGGGAGCAGCCTGTCGCGGATTGATGTGGAAAATGCCGTCAGTCCCTCACGGCTGGTGATCTCTGCAATCGCGCCATCTTCCAGACTTGCGCGCCTTGCTGTCCTCGCCCAGCCGCCGCGCTACCGCCATCAGCACCACGAACGTCGCGACCCACACCATGCGCGCGCCGTAGCGGTCGTGGGGCCCTGAGATCACGCCGCAGATGAAGGCGTTGCCGAGCAGGGCCAGCGTCACGGTCGCCGCCAGCAGCGTCAGATCGTCCAGCCGGCGCCTCGCCAGCGCATGGCCGAGCAGCACGAGCAGCGCCAGCATCGAGGCCAGCGCGACCGGGACATGCAGCCAGTTCACGACATCGAAATTGACGCCCCAGTTCTGCTGCCGCGCCGCGCGCATCGGCGCGGCCTGTGCGGGGATGTAGCGCTCGATGATGCCGCGGGTGTGCGGGATCCAGCCGTTGGTGCCTTCGCCGGTCGCCACGTGCAGCAATTGCTGTCCCATCGCGCGGAGCGCCGCGCCGGCCTGCCAAGCCGGATAATCCTTCAGCGACTGCACGACGATGGTGCCCATCTCCTCATTCATGCCTGCGAAACGGCCGAGCGTGTTGAACACGCTCTTGCCCCACAGGAATTCGTCGGCGCTCGCCGGCAGCTCGTTGCGGTAGGGACAGAGCTTGTAACGTTCGCGCGGGCAACGGTCGTTGAGATATTGCGCGACGATGCCGTCCTGCATCATGCGGCCGAAGGCGACGCCGTAGCCGCCGGGCGTCCAGGCCAGCTTGCCGGACAACGCATAATTCGCCGACACCAGCATCAAGCCGCCCGCGACGATGGTGAGGCTCGCCTGCAGTAGTCCGGCCAGCGGCAGGCGCGCGCCCAGAAACGGCCGCGACATCCAGCCCGCGGCGCACAGTCCGAGCAGCACGCCGAGCGTGGCGCTGTGGGTCGCTGCGGCAAAGGCGGTGAAGACGAACAAAGATGCCTTCTCGAGCGTCGAGGTGCGGTTTGCGCCGACCACCAGGAGGAACAGCGACAGCACCGCGAGCCCGGCAAAGATGTCGGTGAGCAGCATGCTCGCAAGCCAGGGCAGCGCGGTCGACAGCATCAGGGAGAGGCTGATCGCGACGAAGCGGAAGGTCTGCATCAATCCCAGCACGCGAAGCGTGAGCTGCAGCAGCCATAGCGTTGCCAGCGACTGGGCGGCGAGGTTGATCCAGAAACCGAAACCCTCGCCATAGTGCAAATAGAGGCCGAACACCGTGGAGCGGCTGGGGACGAGATAACCCTCGTACCAGCGCGCGAGATAGCCGCCGGTATCCCATTGCAACAGCGGATAGCCGTTCCAGACCGCCGGCGCGATCATCAGGAGGGGCAAGAGAAGGGGCAGGGCCACCGCCGCCAGCCGCAGCCAAAATGAGCCCGCGGCGCGCGCGCGCAGTTGATCGGTGGTGATGGTCAAATCGGCACTGCCCCCAGTTCGGATCATGCCCGCAATAACGGTTGGGGGCGAATTCACCAATAGTTTGACGCGGCCCGCCTTGAATTTGGCGGAACTCTGACCACTTTGAGCCGACCTTGCCGCTTGGGGTGTTAGAGGAACCTGTTGTCTTTCAAGGCCTTGGCATGCCCTGTGGGGCAAGGTGCTGTTCACTCTCAGGCAAGCCCGTCAGGACTTTGTCGCCTAGACTGTGCTATAGAACCAACAAAACCAGCCAATTCGAAAGAGCAGATCCCATGGCAGTGCATCAGGTCAATCCGGGAGGAAAGCTCGCATCGCTCGATCCGATCTGGGACCGGATCCGCAGCGAAGCGGAGGACATCGTCCGCCGCGAGCCGGAGCTTGCGACCTTCATCTATTCGGCGGTGCTGCATCACGGCCGGCTGGAGGATTCGGTGGTCCACCGCGTCGCCGACCGGCTCGATCATTCCGCGCTGTCGGGCGATCTGGTGCGTCAGGCCTATATCGAGGCGCTGCGCGACGACCCCGATCTCGGCAACGCCTTCCGCGCCGACCTCGTCGCTGTCTACGACCGCGATCCCGCGACCTCGCGCTTCATCGATCCCTTGCTCTACTTCAAGGGCTTTCATGCCATCCAGACCCATCGCCTCGCGCACTGGCTCTATTTGAAGGGCCGCAAGGATTTCGCCTATTACCTTCAGAGCCGGTCGTCGGCGGTGTTCCAGACCGACATCAACCCCGCCGCGCGCATCGGCCGCGGCATCTTCCTCGACCACGCCACCGGCTTCGTCTGCGGTGAGACGGCTGTGATCGAGGACGACGTCTCGATCCTGCACGGCGTCACGCTCGGCGGCACCGGCAAGGAGAACGAGGATCGTCACCCCAAGATCCGCCACGGCGTGCTGATCGGCGCCGGTGCAAAGATCCTCGGCAATATCGAGATCGGCCATTGCGCGCGCATCGCCGCAGGCTCCGTCGTGGTCAAGCCGGTGCCGCATAACGTCACGGTCGCGGGCGTGCCGGCCAAGATCGTCGGCGAGGCCGGCTGCGCCGAGCCGTCGCGCACCATGGACCAGATGATCAACGCAATGGGGCTCTGAGCGGGCCCTTGATGCTGCGAAGGGCCGGATTTTCCGGCCCTTTTCCTCCCCAAATTCTTTGACAATTCATGCTGGCGGTTGGCCGCATCTCGTCCTAAAACCCGCCGACCATTTTCGATCGGAGACTTGCCGTGGACGTCAAAGAAGTCAGAAAGTTAGATGCATATCTGAAGCGCGTATTCGGCAATCCCAAGATCCGCGTCGTGCCGCGGCCGAAGAAGGACGATTCCGCCGAGGTCTATATCGGCGAGGAGTTCATCGGCGTGCTCTTCGTCGACGACGAGGACGACGATCGCTCGTTCCAGTTCCAGATGGCGATCCTCGAGGACGACCTGGTCGATCAGGAATAATTTATCCTCTTCCTTGCGAGCGCAGCGACATTTTTCGATGTGTGCGGCGCTCTTTCGTGTCCCGGACGCACCCCAGGCCATCAGCGTTGCGGTGCAGAGCCGGAACCCAGAAGCCCCGAGACGCATCTCTGCACCATGGGCCGGGCTCCGCGCACCTCACGATGCTTCGTATCGCCAGGGAGACGCTGCGCTGCGTCCCATGCACGCAGCGAAGAATGAGGTGCACTTTCTCCACGCCGGTCATTGCGAGCACAGCGCAGCTGCGCCAGCATTGCTGGACCAACATCCTGATGAGCTTTACGTGCTCAATTGCAGACCTCGAGGTTGCTGGAGCCCTTTTGCTCAAGGCGACAGCCGGGACGAACCGGACGACAGATTCCACCGGTTCCGGAACAGACTATTTGACCAGAGGACTGCGGCTTCGCGGGTGCAGCTTCGGTTTGCTTGCGCTCCGTGTCGCGCTTTTTGGCATCTTCACGGGTTGCGACCGGCTTCTTGTCTTGCACCTTCTCGCATTCATTGTCGTCGTTGACGCGATAGCCGGCGCGACACGCGATCTTGACGCAAGTATCGCCGTCCGCCTTGAAGCCGCGATTGCACACCAGCGGGCAGACCCGGCCCGGCTTGGACTTGATCATGTCGAGGGGCCTCGAAGCTCGCGAGCTTGGGGTCGAGCTTCGTTCCCGCATATTGGTTGAACAGCGTCAGTGAGCGCTGTGATGACGCATTCCAGTCGCCGTCGGCGGCGACGGCCAGACAACCGACGCGACGAAGCTCCGACTGAACCAGCTTGGCGGTTTCCAGCGGCGAGAGCGAGGGCGCCGATTGAGCAGGGGCCAGGGCCGCGACCTTCTGCTCAGCGTCACGCTGAGCCTTCTCTTTGGCGGCTAGCTCAGCCGCTGCCTTTTCGCTGGCGATCTTTTCGGCCAGCGCTTTTTCGGCGGCCTGCTTGTCGGCCAGCGCTTTTGCCTCTGCATCCTTCCTGCGCTGCTCGGCGGCGGCCGCCTTGGCCTCTTCGATCCGTTTGGCCTTCTCCGCGGCGATTCGAGCATCTTCGGCAGCCTTGGCCGCTGCTGCGGCTTTCTCCTGCTCGGCCCTCTTGGCCCGTTCGGCGGCAAGCTTTGCCTTCTCCTCCTCGGCCGCCCGCGCCTTCTCGGCCGCTGCAGCGCGGGCGTCTTCGGCAGAAATCCGGTTGAGTTGAGCCTTGGCGAGATCGGTATAGAAGCCGCTGGGATAACGATTGAGGAACGCGGTCCAAACGTCGCGCGTGCCGAGCTGGAGCGCCAGTTCGTAGTCGCGCCGGATTTCGCTGTCAGGATTGGCTTGCGGGCCCGGCGCTGCGACCGGCTTGGCCGGAACCAGGGCCACGTCGTCGCCGCCGAGCGAGCCGTAGACAAAAGGCTCCTGCTTGTTGCCGGTGCTCTTGAGCACATCGTCGCGAACGAACCGAAAGGCCTTGCCAAGGTCAAGCCCGGGCGTCGGCAGACGTTCGACGAGAGCCGCCGCGAACGGGCTGTTCTTGGAGTCGCCGTCGGACGCCGTCGAGCCCGCTTTCGCCGCGAACGCGATCATCGTATTCGGGCTGGTTGGCTCGACCTTGGCGAGGCCGCGGCCGATGGCACGCGAGGCGATGGTACGCTTCATCGTCTTGGCAAACGGGTTGTCGCGACATGCATCGAGGATGATCAGGCGCAGCTGCTTTGCAGGCTCGACGGCGAACAGCGCGCGGTCCAGCGCGATCGTTTCGTCCAGCACGTCGCTGTCGGTCTCCAGCGTCGCGTCGGTCGGGATCAGATAGTTGACGCCGTCCAGTTCAATGCCATGACCGGCGTAATAAACCACCGCGACGCCGGCATCCCGTGCCTTGCCGCCAAAGTCACGCAGCGCCCGGCGCATCTCCGAACCGTTGAGGTCGAGCTTGATGTCGACGGTATCGAACCCGGCCTTCCTGAACATGCCGCCGACCAGGGTGGCATCGTTCGCGGGGTTCGCCAGCCGCGCCACGTTCTTGTAGGCCGAGTTGCCCATCACCAGCGCGACGCGCTTCTCAGCCAGCGCCGGTCCGGCTCCGACCCAGCTCGCAACAATCAACAAAACAAACAGCCGAAGCCGCTTTCCAGCCCCCGAATGCAATAGCGTCAGATTATTCGCAGCATGGCCAATCGCAATCTGTGCTCAGTGATATCAGTCACACATCCATGCGCCATCCGGGCAACCCCGTGCCACGCATCGCGGCCATCATGCCCTGTTTTGGCCTGATGGGTCAATCATTATTCGAAAAAAACGAAAAGACTCGATGCTGCCAACGCTTGGCTACTGTGCATGGGGTTGTTTTCGACGTTTTGTTTTTGGAGACGCCAGCTGCCCCCGCTCAGCCCCGCGGCCCGCGCAGCTGCGCCGTCAGCCTGTCCATCGCCTCGGCCACGTCGCGCCATTGCGACAGCCAGCTCCGTGGAAAGCGGAAGGTGAGGTCGGCGCCGCCGACGCGGCGCTCGGCGAGGCACATGCCGGGGGTGGCGGCATCGCGCGTGCAGCGCGCGGTGAGCGCGGGGCTCGCAGCCGAATAGAGGTCCTCGCTGCCGTAGGGCGTATCGCTTCGGAACATCCGCATCGTCAGGCCGTCCGCTGGGCTTGCCGCGGCCTGGTCGAGATAGCGCGGATAAATCATGGCCGTGCGCTGCTCGGGCGAGAGCGCATCGTGATGGGCCGCGATCGACAGGAAGATGCGGTCGATCGCCTGCAGCGCCGCTTCCGCCGTGTCGGAGGTGACGTGCTTGGGCGCGCCGGGCGGCTCCAGCGACGGATAGAGGAAGTCGAGATCGATGCGCTCCTGCGGCCCCGAGTGCCGCTGGATCTTCATCCGGATCGCGGTCACCGGCAGGTTGAACAACGTGCCGCCGACGCTCACCGGCAGCTTGTCCGGCGCGTTCGCGCCCCGGCTGCCCCAGGTCGGCCACAGCAGATAGGCGACAAGCGCGACAGCTGCGATCGCCGCCGCGCCGCCGAGCACGATCGGGACGACATGCGCCCGAGTGCGCGGGCGGGGGGACCTGAGGGGAGCTGCCGAGAACAATGTCATGAATTGCGCGAGGTCGACCGGAGGTCGGCCGATGGCCGACGAATCAGCGGCGAATATGCCATGCGACGGCGCTCTCGCGCAGCGTTCCCGGCTGCTTGGATCGGGGACGCCCCTGCACCGGACGCCCGGCCGCGTTAACCTTTCCTTAAGGATAATGTAGCGTTAACGGGCTCTGTTTGTCACAGGAAGGCACGCGCGTTGCGTAAGGGCGGAGCACTTCCGATGACACCTGAAGCTCTCAACACCTTCTTCTCGATCGGCATCGGTTTCGCGCTCGCGGGCGCGCTCGTGAACGGATACCAGGCGCTGGCGCAGCGGCCCGCCGGCTTCGGCCTGCTGCAGGACGGCGTGGCCCCGAAAACCTTCGCGGCGGTTCCCTTCCTGGTGTTCGCCGCGCCCTTCATCATCATGCGCAACACGCTGCGCGGCGTGCGGGTGGAAAGCCGCCGCGTCGAATTCGTGATGATGGCAACCGTCATCGCCGGGTTCTGGAGCATGATGAGCGGCACCTTCTTCCTGATGACGCTGCGCGCCGCCGGCCTTCTGGTCTGATCCGAAGCGCCTCGAGCGCGGCTGGCCCTTTGCGTCGCGGCTGCCGTTTGGCTATGCCACTCGTCAACGCGACAGGAGTTCCCCATGGCCATCTACGAGCTCGACGGGCAGGCGCCCGACCTTCCCGCCGACGGCAATTATTTCATCGCCGAGACCGCGACCGTGATCGGCCGGGTGCGCCTGAAGCCGGGCGCGAGCGTCTGGTTCGGCGCGGTGCTGCGCGGCGACAATGAGTGGATCGAGGTCGGCGAGGGCGCCAATGTGCAGGACGGCTCGACCTGCCACACCGATCTCGGCTTTCCGCTTGTCATCGGCAAGAACTGCACGGTCGGCCACAACGTCATCCTGCACGGCTGCACCATCGAGGAGGGCGCGCTGATCGGCATGGGCTCGATCGTGATGAACGGGGCAAAGATCGGCCGCAACAGCATCGTCGGCGCCGGCTCCGTCATCACCGAGGGCAAGGAGTTCCCCGAACGCTCGCTGATCATCGGCTCGCCCGCCCGCGTGATCCGCACGCTCGACGACGCCCAGGTGCAGAAGATGGGGAGCGCGGCCCGGTTCTACGTAGCCAACGGTCCGCGCTTCAAGCAGGGCCTGAAGCGGATCGACTGACCGGCCCGCCCGGCCGCGCTTCGCCCCAGCCGGGCCAAGGCTCGACCGTAAAAATACAGGTTGGCGCTTTAATCCTCTGCTAGCGCGATCACGCTTATCATCCAGCGTTTTCAACCAGGAGGAGCGGCGCCATGGGAGCTGCTGCGCTGCAATCCGGTCTCGGTGCCGGAACCAAATTCTTGAAGAAATTGGTCCGTTTCATACGCGGCGCCGACACGCTGACCGTTGCGGAGAAGGTCTATAGCATTGCCGCCTTCCTCGCGATCGTCACCACCTTCCTGCTCGTGATGTCGGTCCAGTCGGTGCGCCTGCAGACGACGTATCGCCACCTGCATGCCACCTCCGCCGACGCGGCGGTCGGCGTCGGGCGCATCAACGCCCTGATCTACGCCGTCGTGATGGAATCGCGCGGCATCTACATGTCCGCCGATCGTGCCGCGATGAAGCAGTTCGCGGACGGGCTGGTGCGGCGCAACCGCGAGCTCGCCGAGGCCGTGAAGAGCATGGAGCGCACGGTGCGCGACGACGACGCCGAGCTGTTCTCCTCCTTCCGCCAACGCATCCAGCAATTCATCGACTTCCGCAAGGAGCTGGTGCGCCGCGGCGTCGAGATCAGCCCCGCCGCGGCCCGCGAGTGGGGCGACAACGACGCCAACCGCACCCTGCGCAGCAAGCTCAACAGCGATCTCGAAGCGCTCGAGCGCATCTACGAACAGCGCGCCCGCGAGGCGGACGAGCTCGCCGACAGCCACCGTTACGCAGCCGCCTATCTGTTCGCGCTGGGGCTCGTGGCGCTGATGCTCGCGGCGTTGAACGTCGTCGTCATGCGGAACTCGGTGGTCGGCGCGCTCGCCGATATCACGCAGGCGACCGACCGGATCGCGCAGGGCGACGTCAAGAGCGAGGTGCCGCATCTGCGCCGTCACGACGAGATCGGGCGCCTTGCGCGCGCGGTACAGAATTTCCGTGACGCGGTGGCGCGCATCTTCGAGCTCGAGGAGCTCGAGCTCGGCACCGCGCAGGCGCGCGACGCGGCGATGACCGAGCGCGACAAGTTCAACGACAAGTACCAGGCCAAGAAGTGGCAGCTTTCGGCGGCGATCAACAACATGCCGCAGGGGCTGATCATGCTCGACGGCAAGGCCAATGTGGTCGCGATGAATGCCAATTACCGGAAGATGTACGATCTGCCGGAGACGATCCAGACCGGCTCGACCTTGGAGGAGATCCTCGAGCACAGGGTCAAGAGCGGATTGTTCAGCGGCGACGTCGCGAAATATGTCGCGGCGGTGCTCGACCGGATCGCCAGGCGCGAACCGACGGCCTACGAGCTTGCCTTGAACGACGGCCGCGTCATCAAGATCTACGAGCGCCCGATGGACGGCGGCGGCTGGGTGTCGGTGCAGGAGGACATCACCGAACAGCGTCAGCGCGAGCGCATGCACGAGCGCATGGAGCGCCTGCTCGCCATCGTCGTCGAGAACGTGACCGAAGGCATCATCGCCAAGGATGCGCCCAACCTGCGCTATCTGTTCATCAACAAGGCTGCCGAGAAGCAGATCGGCATGTCGCGCGCCGAAATCGTCGGCAAGACAGCGCGCGAACTGTTTTCCAAGGAAACTGCCGATCTGATCGAGCGGCGCGACAAGCAGCTGCTCGCCCAGCAGCAGCAACTCGAGCCCATCACCGATACGATCAACAACCCGATCCGCGGCCGGCGCAAGGTGTCGTGGCGGCGCCTTCAAATCGGCGGCGACGGAGAGGATTCGCATATCTTCGTGACCATGGTCGAGGATCTCGGGGCGGAGATGGGCGCTGCCGCGTAGTGGACGGGCAAGGTAGGACAATGAAGAGCATCTGCCGCCGATGCTCGCGCGGAAGTGAGACAGCGTGGCTGTCACGAATGACCGACTGACGGTAGCTTGGTCCTGCTTTGAAGCGTGGAGCGACCTCCACGCGGAGGATCGAGTGATGTTACGCAGGATGATGATGGCGGCGCTGGCCGTGGCGGCGGTCGGGCTGTTGGCGCCACAAAAGGCCGAGGCGGGCGGCGGTTTCGGACGTGGTGGAGGCTTTCACGGCGGCGGCTTCCATGGTGGCGGCTTCCATGGCTGGGGGCACCGTCATTGGCATGGCGGCGGCTTCTGGCCAGGGGTCGGGATCGGGGTAGGTCTCGCCGGCGCCGGCTACTACGGCGGTTATTACGGCTACCCCTACTACGGCGGCCCCACCTATTATGGCGCCGGCTACAACGACGGTTATGGCGGCTGCTACGTCGCGCGCAAGCGCGTCATGACCCCGTCGGGATGGCGCTACCGCCAGGTCGACGTCTGCGAGTGAGGCGGAATAGCTGTTAAAAAACAAGGTCGTTGACGCAGTATACCGTCAACGACCTTGCCAGCCCCGGATATTGAAATCGGCTCACGCCATCCGGTAACGGCGAGCATCGCGCGGAATCATACCGGCGAATGTGATCCAGTTCACAAGTGGCGAAAATAAAGTTCCCGCACCGTGACCGGCTCAGCCGCCCGAGCGCTTGCGTGCGCTGGCGTGGCGGTGCCGCGCCGGTTTCCTGCGGGTAACCGATGGAGTCTCGACCTCCGTCGCCCGTGCACTGGCAAAGGACTGCCGCAAGCCGTCGATGGATTCGTTCAAGGCCGTGACCTGCTCCGACAGGCGCTTGGTGTCGGCCTGTTGCGCCGCCAGCAGCCGCTTCATCGTCTGAAGCTGGTCCTGCACCACCTGGAGCTGGTCGATCGATTCCTGCTGGGTCGCCTCCAGCCCCTTGGTCTTCTCGACCAGCTGCTCGGAGGCCTGGGCGGCGCGGGCCTGAAGCTGCCGCGAGGCCACCACCCGGTCGCTCTCGGGGGCGGCGCCGGTATAGGCCCGCCAGATTGCGATCGACGTCACGCCGGCGATCAGCAGCAGGAGGGCTGCAGCAGTCAGCGCGATCGGCTGGGCGCCAAGGCGAAGGAGGGTGTTGGACGGCCTGTCCTGGGCGAGATCGATCATCGCTGACAAAACCCAAATTGAAACTTGGTGAGTGGCGAAGACCGGCAACCCAGAGGGGTCACCGGGGCGTCCCGAAAGCCTTACGTTTCGGCAAGGAATGGGACCAAAAAGAGGCTGAGCGGCAAAAAACCAGTGATCAGCGGCCCTTGCAGCCCCGGAGCGCAGCGCGGGGGGCAGGGATCAAGGCTGAAATTGCGAGAACGGCCCGGAATAGCTCTTTGCGCGCGGTGCCGCATAAGGCCCGAGCCGGGAGGTCTTCAGTCCAAGCCGCACCAGTGATTCCGCCAGCGTCACCGCGGCCGCGACGCCGTCGACCACGGGCAGGCCGTGCGCGGCGGCGAGCTCGCCTGCGAGATCGGCCATGCCGGCGCAGCCGAGCACGATGGCCTCGGCGCGATCGTCACGGATGGCGGCGGTGATCTCCGCCGAGATCTTGCCGAGCGCATCATTGTTGCGCTCTTCCAGCGCCAGCACTGGGACCTCGGCGGCACGGACGCGGACGCAGCGTTCGGCCAGGCCGTACTTGCGCAGATTGTGCTCGATCGGAACGATGGAGACGCCGAGCGTGGTCACCACGGCAAAACGAGCGGCGATCAGGCTCGCGAGGTGGAAGCCGGCCTCGCCGATGCCGATCACAGGCGCTTTGGCGGCGGCGCGCGCGGCATCCAAGCCGGTGTCGTCGAAGCAGGCGATGATGTGCGCGTCCGCGCCGTCGCGATCGGCCTCGCGGATGCAGCCGAGCATGCCGGGCACCGCGAAAGCTTCGTCGTAAAATCCCTCGATCGAGACCGGGCCCATCGCCGGCTGACGCGCATCGATCACGGTACCCGCGACGGCGACGCTGCGCGCGGCAGCGGCGATCTTCGCCGTCATCGACGCTGTTGTGTTGGGATTGACGACGTGAAGCCGCATCGGAACAGACGAGTCCTTATCTCAGACGAGTCCCTTGCCGGCGTCCGAGCCCTTGGCCGCCTGCCGCTTGTTGAGCACGTGAATGGTGCCGAGCGCAAGCGTGATGACCGTGAACGAGACCGCCGAGATCACGGTGCCGAGCGCGTAGATGTCGGGGTTGGTCACGGTGGTGGTGAGGCCTTGAAGATCCAGCGGCAACGTGTTCACGGCGCCGATCGCCTGGCTGGAGCGTGCGAGCTCGTCCCAGGACAGCGTGAAGCCGAACAAGCCGATGCCGATCACCGAGGGCAGGATGATCGGCAGCACGACATGGCGGAACGTCTGCCACGGTGTCGCGCCGAGATCGCGCGCGGCCTCTTCCAGCCGCGGATCGAAGCGGTTGAAGATCGCGAACATGATGAGCAGCCCGAACGGCAGCGTCCAGGTCAGGTGCGCGCCGAGCCCGGACGTGAGCAGGCCCATCGAGGTCTCGAAATTCTCGTTCCAATGCGCCTTGATTAGGTCGTCGATGATTCGGAACTCGAGCGAGATGCCGAGCGAGGTGATGATCGAGGGCACGATGAGGCTGGCGATCGCCGAGTAGAACAGGATGCTCTGCGCCTTGAACTTGCGCCGGAACGCCATGCCGGCGGCGACCGACAGCACGACGGTGACGATCATCACGACGATGCCAAGCAGCAGCGAGCGGCGGAAGGCGGCACCGAGATCGACGATGCCGGTGCCCTGGAACAGTTTCGCGATCCAGAAGGTCGACACGCCGTTCATCGGGAAGGTGAGGCCGCCCAGCGGCCCCTGGAACGACAGCACGTAGATCGCGATCATCGGCCCGTAGAGAAACAGCACATAGGCCGCGAAGAAGATCGCGAGCACGTAGAACGAGCGCGGGCGTCCTTCCTTCATGCTCTAGAGCTCCTTCTTGATGTCGACGATGCGCGACATCATGGTGATGATCAGGAAGGTGATTGCGAGCAGGATCACGGCATTGGCCGCGGCGGCGGGGAATTGCAGCGCGTTGACCCGCGTCTCGATGATCTTGCCGGCGGCGGCGATCTGCTGGCCGCCCATCACGCCGATGGTGATGAAGTCGCCCATCACGATGGTGATGACGAAGATCGAGCCGATCACGATGCCGGGCTTGGCCAGCGGAATGATGACGTTGACGACGGTCTGGAAGCCGCTGGCGCCGGCATCATAGGCGGCCTCGATCAGCGACTTGTCGATGCGCACCATCGAGTTGAAGATCGGCACCACCATGAAGAAGGTGAAGAGGTGCACCAGCGCCAGCACGACGGAGAATTCGGAGAACAGCAGCCATTCGATCGGATGGTTGATCAGTCCCGTCTTCATCAGGCCGGTGTTCACCAGGCCGTTGCGCCCGAGCAGCGGGATCCAGGCGATCATGCGGATCACGTTGGAGGTCCAGAACGGGATCGTGCAGAGCAGCGACAAGCCCATCTGCCAGGTCTTGGACTTGACGTGGAAGGCGAGGAAGTAGGCGACCCAGAAGCCGATGAAGAGGGTGATGGCCCAGACCAGGAAGCAGAGCTTCAGCGTCTTCAGATAGGTCTTGGCGATGGTGCAGAGCTCAGGGAGCTGCGCGATGCAGCCCTCGAACGTGTCGGTGTAGCCGCGGCCGGAGAAAGCCGGCAGCAGCTGGTATTCGTTGTAGTCCCAGAACGAGACGATGACGACGAAGACGAGCGGAATGAGGAAGAACGCGAGAAACACCAGCATCATCGGCCCGGCCTGGAGCCAGGAGATGAAGGACGGCGACAGGCGCGTCGGCTTTGCGGCGCGCGCTGTGCCCGACCCCGGGATCAAACCCGGGGCTGCCTGTTGCAGGACTTCTTCCGACATGTCCGTTACGCCGCGATGAACTCGTTCCACTTGCGGACCATGTAGTCGTTCTCGTCCATCACGGCGTTCCAGCACGCGACCCCGCCCATGCGATCCTCGTAGGAGCCGCCGTCACGCACCGCGCCGGCCTTTTCAAGCAGCGAGCCGTCGGGCGCCTTGATGTCCTTCTCGGCCGGCTTGCCTTCCATCCAGTAGGCCCATTCGTAGGGCTCCATGTGCGCCTTCGCGGTGGAGAGCACGGCGGAGTAATAGCCCTGGCGGTTGAGATAGGCGCCGGCAAAGCCCGACAGGAACCAGTTCACGAATTCATAGGCCCATTCGAGCTTGGCACCCGAGACGCCCTTGGACACGCAGAAGCCGGAAGCCCAGGAACGGTAGCCTTCCTTCAGCGGCTGGAAGGTGCAGGGGATGCCCATCGAGCGTACCTTGGTGACCGCCGGCGACCACATCGACTGAATCACGGTCTCGCCCGAGGCCATCAGGTTGACGCTCTCGTTGAAGTCTTTCCAGAAGGCGCGGAACTGGCCGGCCTTCTTGGCCTCGGTCATCACCTTCATGGTGAGATCGATCTCTTCCTTGGTCATGTTGCCCTTGTCGGCATATTTGTACTTGCCGGAGGCTTCCACGACCATCGCGGCATCCATGATGCCGATCGAGGGGATGTTGAGGATCGAAGCCTTGCCCTTGAACTCGGGGTTGAGCAGCTCGGCCCAGGTGCTGATCGGGCGCTTGATCAGGTCGGGGCGGATGCCGAGCGTGTCGGCGTTGTAGACGGTCGGGATCAGCGTGACGAATTCGGTCGCCGACGTCGCGAACTTCTTGGAGTCCTTGCCTTCCAGATAGAGCACCTTCCAGGGCGCGGTGCCCTGGCCGCCGATCTTCTTGCCGCCGGGCGTCTCGCCCTTGGTGAAGACAGGCGTGATGTTGCCGAACTCCTTGATCTTCTTGGCGTCAAGCGCAAGGATGTTGCCCGACGGCACCAGCTTCTTCAGCGAGAAATATTCGGTATCCAGCACGTCGAAGGAATTCGGCTGGGTCATCACGCGCTTGGTGACATCGTCGGTGGTCGCGGTGATGTATTCGATCTTGATGCCGGTGTCCTTCAGGCACTGCTTGGCGATGTCGTCGCCCTCGTTCACGGCCGTGCCGAGATAGCGCAGCACCTTCGCATCGGCCGACTTCACGTAAGGAAAGCCGGTGATCGCGCCGGAGCCGGCGGCGAGGCCGGCGAGACCCGCGGTGCCCTTCAATAGCGTGCGGCGGCTGACGCCGGTCTTCCTGGTCGTCTCGGTCATTTCGCTCACTCCTCTGTGTTGCGCATTTCCGTGGTGAAGGGTGCTATTGCAGGCGTTGCGCCTTGGCGGGATCCCAGGTCGCCAGCACGCGATCGCCCGGACGGAACGGATGCACGTCGAAGGTGGACTCGGGAACGTGGGAGAACAGGGCGGTGCCGTCGTCGAGCGTGAGCGAGACGGCGATGTAGGATCCCTGATACTCGGTCTGGGTCAGCAGCGCCGGCGCGCCGAAGGCGCCGTCGACGAACGGCACGATGCCGAGCTGATCGGCGCGAACGGCGATGAGATTGCCGGCGTCGCTGAGCACGTTGTGGCCGCCGATGAATCGGGCCACGAATTCGGTGCGGGGACGATGGAAGATGTCGCGCGCCGTGCCCTGCTGCTCGATCCTGCCGTGGTTCATCACCACGATGTGGTCGGCGAGGGCCATCGCCTCTTCCTGGCCGTGGGTGACCTGGATGAAGCTGATGCCGAGCTCGCGCTGCAGCCGCTTCAGCTCGCCGCGCATCTTGACGCGCAGGAACGGATCGAGCGCCGAGAGCGGCTCGTCGAGCAGGAGGATCTGCGGCTCGGTGATCAGCGCGCGCGCGAGCGCGACGCGCTGCTGCTGGCCGCCGGAGAGCTGCGCCGGAAGACGGCCTGCATATTGGCTCATCGCGACCAGCTCGAGCAATTCGCCGGCGCGCTTGTGCCGCGTCGCTTTGTCGATGCCGCGCATTTTCAGGGCGAAGGCGACGTTGTCGAGCACGGAGAGGTGCGGAAACAGCGCGTAGGACTGAAACATCATCGCGGTGCCGCGCTTGGCGGGCTCGAGGTCGGTGACGTTCTGCGCGCCGAGGATGATGTCGCCTTCGCTGACCGCCTCGTGACCTGCGATCATGCGCAGCGTCGAGGTCTTGCCGCAGCCGGAGGGGCCGAGCAGGCAGCAATAGGTGCCGGCCGGGATCTTCAGGTTGACGTTGTCGACGGCCAGCGTGGCGTCGTAGCGCTTGGTGACGGCGACCAGTTCGAGAGCGGCGGGAATGGCCATGGCGTGTCCGAGGAGGGGCGTTGCGTCCCGCCTCTCTCCGCAAGGTCCGTGCCAACAGCCCGCGACGGTGCGAATTTCAAAAACTGTGCAGCGGAGTCAGTTCGTTAGATCGATTCCGGCCCAATTTGTCCGGCCGTCACCTGTGCAGCCAACTGCACACAAAACGGGCGAAGATTGTATAAAGTTTCGCCTGTGATTGGATACAGCTCGTCGACTAACATTGCAGGCCGAACGTTCGTCGATCGAGCCTCACAATCATGGCCGCCAAGACCCGCCAGAAACCCGATGCGCCAGACGCGAGCGATCGCGTCAGCCGTATCCGGGAGGGTGTGACCGCCGCGATCCTCGAGCATCGCCTGCTGCCCGGCACCAAGCTCGGGGAGGACGAGATCGGCGACATCTACGGCGCGAGCCGAACGCTGGTGCGCTCAGCGCTGCAGCAGCTTGCGTATGAGGGCATCGTCAACATCGAGAAGAATCGCGGCGCTTTCGTTGCGCGCCCGACGCCGGCTGATGCCCGCGAGGTGTTCGAGGCGCGGCGCCTGATCGAGCCCAACATCGTGGACCGCGCCATTGACGCGGTCTCGCCGGCCTGGCTCGATCGCCTGCAGCACCATCTCACGGAAGAACGCGAGGCCGAGTTGCGCGGCGATGCCCGCGCCTCGGTGCGGCTCTCCGGCGAGTTTCATCGTCTCGTCGCCGAGATGAGCGGCCACAGCATCTATCTCGGCTTCCTGAAGGAGCTGATCGCGCGCTCCTCGCTCATCATCCTGCTCTACCGCCGTCACGACACGCCCGCCTGCGGCACCGATCATCACGCCGGGATCGCCGCCGCGATCCGCAAGCGCGACAAGGCGCGCGCAGGCGCCTTGATGCTGTCGCACCTGAACGAGATCGAGGCGGAGCTGTTCCTGAAGGATCCCGCCGCCGACGAACTGCGGCTGGCGGACGTGCTGGGGGCGTGAGAAGGGCGTCGCCAGCGCACGGGATCGGCGGGTCCGGACGCTATTGTGGCTCCAATCCGAGATTCTTGATCGACTCCAGCCAGACCGGCCCTTCTTTTTCGTAGAGGGCGACCGAGGATGCGCGGTCCATTGCCGGCGCATCGACCCCGAAGGCCTCCAGCAGCTTCTGGACACGCTCGGTCTTGCCGCCTTCGACCATCAGCTTGGCCAGCAGCTCGATCCGATCGGTCGGCGTCGCAGCGGGCGCCACCAGGGTCGTGAAGCTGGTCAGCTGGAAGACCTTGCCGGTGACCCCCTGCTCGGTGAACGTCTTGGTGTCCGGCAGCTTCTTCATGCGAACCAGTGACGGAACAGCGATCGCGCGGCCGACGCCGGTATCAAGGACCGGAAGCGCGGCTTGGTAGCTGCCGGTCGCGGCCTGGATGACGCCGGCCGCCAGGTCCTGCCACATCGGCGCTTCGCCGCGGTAATGCACGATGGAGATGTCGAGGCCATATTGGCGGTTGAGTTCGGCGATCGCGATGTGCGCGAACGAACCGATCCCATACGAGCCGGCCGTGACCTTGTTGCGGCGCGCATAGGCGACGAAATCTTCGATGGACTTTGCACCGGTAGCGGAATGGACGACCAGCGGCAGATGACCCGATGGCGTCATCGCGACGATCGTAAAATCCTTGTCCGGATCGTAGGCGAGCGACTTCAGCAGCAGCCGGTTTCCGAGCAGCGTGGACGAGATCGTGTACATCAGCGTATGGCCGTCCGCCGGCGAATCCTTGACCGATTGGGCTGCCAGCGCGCCGCTCGCTCCCGTCTTGTTTTCGACGACGACCGGCTGTCCGAGCTTCTGAGAGATGTAATCGCCATAGGCGCGGGCGAACGCATCGGTGATGCCGCCGGCGGGAGTCGAGACGACGATCTTGATTGCTTTGGTCGGCCAGGCTTCGGCCGCTGCCCCGTCAGCCGTGGCCAGCACCAAGCCTGCAATTGCAGCGCCCAGCATTGCGACGAATGTCCTCACTTGCCCCTCCCGTTTTGTTGCGTCTTTGGGCGCCCTTGGGACGCCGGGCAGAGATGTCACACGAGCAGAGTCAAATAGAAACAACATTTCATTGTGTGAAATGGCTACCTCTTGGCGGCCGCGGACGGGCCTGCCGCAGCAAGCCTGGCGCTGAGCGTCTCGGCCAGTGCGGAGGCGACTTTCTTCATCTGAGGCACGAAGCGCCGGAGACCTTCCTCGGTGCTGACGGCCTCGCGCAGCATCATCACGTTCATGCTTGCGAAGAGGCGGTTCGGAACAGCGACGGGAACGCCGATCGCCCAGACGGCGCCGCCGAAGATGCGGCGGCTGTAGCTCTCGCCCATCACTGCGAATCCGGCTTTCCGGATCGCGCGCAGCACCTTCGTGAGTTTGGCGGGATTGCGGGCGAGGTCGTTCCAGGGCTCCGGGCTGAGGGCAAGGCGCGCCGCGATGCGCTCCTGCTCGGCCGGCTCGCTAAACGCCAAATAGGCGCGCCCCATCGAGGTGCCCAGCACTGGAAAACGAAAACCCGGGGGACGGTGGAACAGCAGCGAGCCGCCGATCCGGGTGGTGTGCGCGATCACCATGGATTCCTGGTCGAGCACGGCCACGTCCGAGGGCCACTGAATCTGCTGGCGAAACTTGTTGAGCATCGGTTCGGCGATACCGCCGATCCAATTGGGTTCGTCGTAGCCTGCGCTGAGCAGGAGCGCCCGTCCGGTTGGTGCATAGCTGGGCGGCTCGGCGCGCAGCACCACATATCCTTCATGCTCCAGCGTTTCGAGCATGCGGACGATCGTTGCCTTGTTGAGGCCCGTCGCCTTGTGCAGCGACCCTACGGTCGATTGCCGTTCCTGGTTGATGACGCGCAGGACCTCGAGGCCTCTCGACAACGCGATAACGGGACGGAACGAGGGCATGGCAGCTCTTTGTGAGGACCGTGCCGCTAGTCAATGATGCAATCGCCGGAACAGTCAACAGGCCCGACTCCCCGGCCGGGAATTGGACGGTGCCGCATCGGCTCCTCAGCGACCGAGTTCGCTTTCGGCGGCAAGCTGCCCCTCTGCCGTGATCTCGTATTCGCCGTCGTGCTTGGTCATCCATCCTGACCTGACCATCTCTCGTGCAAGCTGTATCGAGCAGATCGGATGATTGCCGCCCGGGTGATACAGCCTGTCGTTGCGGACGAGCAGGTGCCCGTACAATCGCGCCTGGCGCAGCGCCCTGCGCATCCCCGGTGATGGACTTTTCATGCCGGTTCAAGCGCGAGCACGATGAAGGTTCCTAATGAATGCGGCCATCTCATCGACGTTTCGTTCGGCAGCGCACATAGGAACCGTCATTCTGCTGCATCGTTTGTTCTTCCGAGGAGTAGCGCCATGAACGTACGGGATGAGCACACGCGGTCGCTCTGGATGGACGTATCTGTCGCCGAAGCTCCGGTGCTGTCGCGTACGGTCGGCGTGGACGTTGCCGTGGTCGGCTCCGGAATAGCCGGGCTTTCGGTCGCATATGAACTTGCTTGCCATGGCCGTTCGGTCGCAGTGATCGATCGCGGCCGCATCGGCAGCGGGATGACGGCGCGCACCACGGCGCATCTGGCGACCGCGCTTGATGATGGTTACGATGCGTTTGTGCGAGTCCGCGGCCCTGACTGTGCGCGGCGTTACTATCAGAGCGTCGCGGCCGCGATCGATCGCGTCGAGGCCATCCAAGGCGCCGAGCACATCGATTGCGGTTTTAAGCGCGTCGATGGCTATTGGGTACTGGCATCCGAAACGTCCGCATCCGAGCTGGATAGTGAGTTGGACTGCTGTCGCAAGCTGCAGATTCCGGTCGACAATTGCGTCGAGCGGACACCATTCCATGACAGGGGTCAGACGCGTTCGCTGCGCTTTCCGCGCCAGGCGCGCCTGCATCCGACTAAATATCTCGCCGGTCTGGCGAGCGCACTGCAGCGCCGGGGCGCCCAGCTCTATGCCGACACCTGCGTCGAGAGCATCCAGCAACGCCAGGGCAGCATGGTCGTCACCACCGCCTCAGGCTACGAGGTTCACGCCGCCGACGTGGTGGTTGCGACCAACTCGCCCGTCAACGTGCAGGTGGCGATCCACACCAAGCAGGCGCCTTACCGCACTTATGCGCTCGCCGCGAAGATTGCCGCGGGCGCCGTGGAGGATGCGCTCTATTGGGATACGCTCGATCCTTATCATTATGTCCGCCTCCAACCGTTGTCTGCCGACGAGGACATCGTGATCATCGGCGGCGAAGATCACAAGTCGGGTGAGGCAAATGATGGTGCACAACGCCTTGACGCTCTTGAGCGCTGGGCGCGCGAGCGATTGCCGGATTTGCGCGAGGTCACCTATCGGTGGTCGGGTCAGGTGCTGGAGCCGGTCGATTTCGCCGGCTTCATCGGTCGCAGCCCCGACGAGGAGCATGTATTCGTTGTCAGCGGCGATTCCGGGCAGGGGATCACGAACGGGCTCGTGGCGGGCATGCTGATCGCTGATCTCATCACCAGCGGCGCCAGTCCCTGGGAGGACGTCTACGCTCCGTCACGGAAGATTCAAAGGAACATCGGCGAGTTCATCAGCGAGAACATCACCCCTATCAAGAATTTCGCGGAGTATCTCACCGCAAGTGAAATCGCGAGCGCTGAACAACTGCGGCCTGGCGAGGGGCGCCTCTTCCGAAGTGGCCTGAAGAAGATCGCGGCGTGCCGGGACCGAAGCGGACATTTGCATTTGCATTCGGCGAGCTGCACCCATTTGGGCTGCGTCGTGCACTGGAACTCACTCGAACAGTGCTGGGACTGCCCATGTCACGGATCGCAGTTTGCACCCGATGGCACCGCGCTCAACGGCCCGGCGGTTTCCCCGCTCGGCGGGGCTGAAAAGCCGGCCAATCTTGAAGCGGCAGAATGAGCGGCATCCCTCGGCGCGTCGTGGTCAGGCGTTGAAGGGGTTTGCGCTGACGGCTGCACCTTTTGTGTGACGCGTTACGTGTGAATCATGATCGCACGGCGATCTGATGTGACTAGTCCTCGCAGGCTGTACCGGCTATATCCTGTCGCCTTGTCATCGAACTGTCATGTTACCGCAAATGCTAAAGTCAGATGCTGCGCCGGCTCGCAAGACTCCGGGCGCGCCGGAAGCCAATTCTGCTGTTGGGAACACTAAGAGAACGCAGCTCCTCACCGGCTTCCCGGGGCAACACGAGGAGGTCAGCGTGGAACCCGCGACGGTCGAGGAGCGCGCTCCTCTTGAGCAGACGCCATCGCAGGACGTGACGCCCGCGCCGAGCCCGACCCAGCCCGCATCTCCCGCCGCCGAAATCGAGCTCAAGCTGCTCGTCGGTGCCGATCGCATGGCGCATTTCGGCGCAGCGCCGGTGATCGCGGCGAACGCACGCAACAAGGGCACGCGCAAACGTCTTAAATCCGTCTACTACGACACGCCCGAGCGGGCGCTTCGTCGTGCCGGCCTGAGCTTGCGCGTCCGCCAGAGCGGCACGCGTTTCGTGCAGACCGTGAAGACCGAGGTTGCGGACGATCCGTTGCGTCGCGGCGAATGGGAAGCAAGCGTGCCGTCGCTTGCGCCCGATCTCGCCTTGGCGATGCCGTTCATTCCGGAGAAGCTTTGCGAGCGGCTCGGAACTCAGCCGCTCGAAGCAGTGTTCACGGCCGATGTGCATCGGCACACGCGCATCGTCGACCTGCCGTCCGGCACGGTCGAGGTCGCCTGCGACCAGGGCGAGCTGACGGCCGGCGACCGGTCGGTTCCTGTCAGCGAGATCGAGCTGGAGCTGAAGAGCGGCAGCGCGAGCGCGATCTACGAGATCGCGCTGCGCCTTGCGGAGCACGGAAGGGTGAAGCCGTCCATCCGCAGCAAGTCCGCGCGCGGATTCGATCTTGCCGCGGACCTGCCGCCGTCGGCTCGCCGGCCGCGCAAGCTTCGTCTCGATCCCTCCGTGACGCTCGACGAAGCCTTCGCGACCATCCTGCGCGCCTGCTTCCTTCACCTGCTGCAATCGCTGCCGGCGGCCGAGGACGGCCGCAATCCGGAAGGCGTGCATCAGCTGCGCGTCTCGCTGCGCCGGCTGCGATCCGCGCTCGACTTGATGCGATCGGTCGGCGCGCTCAGCAACCTCGAGGCGCTGCGCTCGGAGGCCAAATGGCTGGCGCAAGGCCTGTCTGCCGCGCGCGACTGGGACGTGTTCCAGCTCGCCACCTTGCCGGCGATCGCAAAAGCTTGTCCGTCGGTCGCGGGTTTCGATGCGCTTGGGCGGGCCGCGGCTCAGCGTCAGGCGGAAGCTTATCGCAGCGCCCGCCACGCGCTCGATGATCGCCGCTGCGCGCTCTTCCTGATCAGTCTTGGCGGTTGGATCGAGACGCGCGGCTGGCGCAACGGCGTCGCGGCGCAAGATCTCGGCCGGCTCGCGGAGCCCGCCGTCAATTTCGCCGAGCGCGTCTTGTCGGAGCAGTATGCGAAGGCACTCAAGCGCGGTCGCCGCTTCAAGTCGCTGACGGTCGACGAGCTGCACCGCGTGCGGCTCGCCACCAAGCGGCTGCGCTATCTCAGCGAGTTCCTGCTGCCGCTGTACGAGGATCGCAAGTCCGCACGAAAATTCGCGCGCCGGCTCGCCGGCTTGCAGGAGGAGCTCGGCGTCTTCAACGACATGGCGGTGACGGCCTCGTTGCTCGACGGGCTCGGCACTGACGATCGCGACAGCGCCATTGCGGCGGCCGCGATCGCCGGCTGGCAGGCGCGGGCATCGATCGGCATGCAGCAGGGCTTGCAGGATAGCTGGCGGGATTTTGCCGCCGCACGCGTGCCCTGGTCGCGCCAAGGCCAGCAGAGCTGATCGCGCTTTCCCAAAAAGTTGCGCCCAGCCATTGGGGGATGGCTGGGCGCGCGCGAACCGGTCTGGGACGGGGAGGGGTGGGGATGTGACCGGGTCGCGTAACCTGTTGTCTCGTTCCTACTAATCTTTGGCGCTGGCGGTGGAGACCGCCGGCTTGGTATCGCCCAGCGAGACCCAGACGTTGGGATCGCTCTGCGACTGGCGCTTGACGAAGCGGTAGCCGGTCTCCGTCCAGGCGAGGACGTTCTCGTTCTGATTGTCGAGAATGAACTCGCCCTTGTCGGTCTTCACCGTCAGCACCGCGTGGCCTTCGCCCTTCTTGTCGCGCACCACGGTGATGAGCAGGGCCTGGCGCGGCCAACCGGCATCCATCAGCATCTTGCGCTTCAACAGCACGTAGTCTTCACAGTCGCCGTAACCGTCTGACGGCAGCGACCACTTCTCGATCACGCCCCAGTGCTCCTGGTCGGTCAGAGGCTTGACGGTCTCGTTGACCCAGCGATTGACCTTGACGAGGTCGCGCCATGCGGCCTGCGACATCACGATGTCGCGCGGCTGCAGCGGTGCGCCCTGGCACTGGGCAGCATTGTCCGCGCAGAACTCGACCCAGCCTATCGGCGCACGCGTGGTGTCGCCGAGGCTCGCGTAGAGCAGACGGCCTTCGCCGGCCTGCGCTGCCGCGCTGATCCCGAAGAGCATGGCGGCCAGCGCCACTCCCTTCCCCCGTCCCCTGAAGTCAAACATTGCGGCCCCCGTTTCTTGTTGGGACCACATTTCGCACGGAGCTTTTGAGTTGCCGCTAAGTCGACCAAGTCAAGTCGAGACGAATGCAAGTAAAAGGCGCGGCGAATTCGATCTATACTTGAATAGAATTCGCGTAAAATTGGATATGACTGCAATTGATTCAAATTTTATCTATTAACGCGGAAACGCTGGGAGGAGCGTTGTTTGCGCTTATCTGCAGCCCCTCCGTTAACCGCTGGCCATTCGCCGCTGGACATGAAAAAGGCGGCGTCCGCATCGCGGAAGCCGCCTTCGAGCCTGGAAATATGGAGGTTTTCGCGTCCTTGCGCTTTACCGCGCGGTAACGCTCTCTTCGAGTGTCTCTGCCGGCTGCTCGTGCATGAACTCCAGCGCGAAGCCGTCCTCGAGGTTTCGGACCACGCGGCCCTGGACCCGGCCGAGCAGAACCGTCGATTTCAGCGGCGGCCGGTTTTCGGCAGCGATGGCCGCGCCCGACAGCGAGAGGTCGATGATGCGGCAGGTCATCTTGGTGCCGTCCTCGAGCGTCAGCACCGCGATCGGGTTGCGCGGCACGATACGGTCGTGGCGGCGGTCCTCCGGCAGATTGAGGATGTCGCGGTTGGCGAGCCAGGTCAGCTGCGCGGCGAGCTTGTCGCGCTTGCGCGGCGTCGCACCGATGGTCATGGCGAAGCCGTTGTCGATGATCCGGGTGATCTTGCCCTCGACGCGGCCGATATGGTCGAGATAGGCGACCACGCGGTCGCCGACATTGCCGATGCCGGGGGCGAGCAAGGCGAGGCCGCCCGGCGACATGTTGATCACCTGGCAGGGGAATTCCCGGCGGTCCGGCAACATGTAGCGGCCGAGCAGGTGCACCTTCACCCGCTGGAAGCGCCTGCGCTCCTCGGCGGCCGGAAGAAATTTTTTGTTCGCCAACGCCATTTCCAACACCCGACCCCCCGCCCGGGCGGAGTCCTTGCGACCCTAAGGTGCACAGGGTTAATGCCGCGTTAGGATCGGGCGCGCCGGTTGCGGACAGACACGATGCGCTCGAAAAGCCACACCAGGGGCGGGCACGCAAGCACCGTCAGTGCGCCGAGGTCGAGCGCGACCGCCGCGCTCCCGGCCGATTTGGCGAGCCGCCCGGCCAGGGCGGGACCGAGCATCATTGCGGCATAGAATAGCGTGTAGAACACGCCCATTCCGATCGCCCTGGTCTCCGGGACAAGCACGCGGGCGGCGAGGCTCATGATTGGGCCGGCGGGATGGCCCCCGATGAGGCCGATCAGGACCAGAATTGTGATCACCCAGTCCGATCGCGGCAGCCAGGCCAGCAGCACGGCCACAAGTAGGCTGGCCGCGATCGCCAGCATAAAAGGTCGCTTGAAGCGATCGGCGAGAAAGCCGCCTGCCGGAACAGAAATGACCGACAACCACATCACGATGCTGATCGCCGAGCCTGCCGCGGCGATGCTCCAACCGCGCTCGGCCAAGAACGTCGGGCCGAACGAGAAGATCATGGCGAAGCCGACATTATAGAGGCCCCAGATCACGCCGGCGACGACCACCGCGAGCAGGGCGAGCGGATCGAGCCGGCTCGAGCCGGCGGCGCTGACGGCAGCTCCGGATGGCGGCTGGTAGAACGCGACCAGCAGAATGCCGATCGCGGTCAATGCGCCCACGGACAGGAAGACGGCGCCTGCGCCATGGGCGGTGCCGATTGCTGGAAGGACCAGCAGCGAAATCGCAACGCCGGCCGGCCAGGAATTGACGAAGATCGCCATCGCGGTGGCGATCTCCTTGCCTGCGAACCAGTCCGCGGCCATCTTGGTGAGCTGCACCGTCAGCAGCACTCCGCCGGCGCCGGAGGCGAGCCGGCCCGCCATCTGCCAGCCCCAGACGTCGGCGGTGGCCATGACGAGGCTGCCTGCCGTCATCAGCAGCAGCGCGGCGATGGTCGTCGGCTTGTCGCCGAGCGCGCGGCCGATTGCGCCGCCGGGCAGCGCCAGCACGACTCCCGGCGTGAAATACAGCCCGATCAGGATGCCGATATCGGCAAGGCCGACGCCAAAGGTCTGTTGCAGCAGCGGCGCGACCGCCGCAACACTCTGAAACTGGAACGCGATGGTGAGGCGCACGACGAACAGGATCGCAAGAATGCCCCAGCGATTGCGCAATGCCTCATCTCCCACAAGTCTCGAGCGTGCGGTGGGGAGACGCCGGAGTCAATCGGCAG
This sequence comes from Bradyrhizobium sp. USDA 336, assembly GCF_044908355.1. Classification (NCBI taxonomy): domain Bacteria; kingdom Pseudomonadati; phylum Pseudomonadota; class Alphaproteobacteria; order Hyphomicrobiales; family Nitrobacteraceae; genus Bradyrhizobium; species Bradyrhizobium sp. USDA 336. Next base: position 726,062 of record NZ_JBIYDC010000002.1, read on the forward strand.
TGTCGTAGCGCTGCGCCCTCACGCCCGCTTCGCCGCGCGCTGATACAGCAGGCACAGCAGCGCCAGCAGCACCGCGGCCGAGAGCCCGAGCGACCAGTGGATGCCGATCGCCGCACCGGCTACCCCGATCGTGATGCCGCTGAAGGCCCGCATGCCGAGCCCGGCCATGTTGTAGAGGCCGACGACGCGGCCGCGGATGTCGTGCGGCGCGTTGAGCTGCACCAGCGCCTGCGCCATGGTGTTGAACGAGAGCTCGAAGAAGCCCGCGAAGAACAATAGCGCGATCGCGACCGGATAGACCGGCACGAGCGCGAAGCCGAGCAGCGCCACGCTCCACAGCATCGCCAGCGTGATCGCGGTGCGCGGGGTGCCCTTCAGCCGTCCCCAGGATTCCAGCGCGATGCCGGCCAGCAATGCGCCGGCCGCGTCCGCGGCGAGCAGCACGCTATAGGAGACGCCGGGATCGCCATGGCCGAGATCGCCGGCATAGCCCGGCATCTGGGCGTGATAGGCGTTGCCGATCATGAAGGAGGTGAGGCCGGCGAGCCACGTCATCGCCAACAGCACCGGCTGGGTGCCGATCGCGCGGATGGTGAGCACGATGTCGGCAAGGCCTCGCACCGCGAAGCGATGCGCCGCCACGCTCTTGTCCCTGATCGGGGCCCAGAACAGCCAGAGCAGCATCGGCAGATAAAACAGCGTGTTGAAGATGATGCCGTGCGAGGGACCGAGCGTCAGCATGATGATGCCGCCGACCGCAGGTCCGACCAGGATGCCGAGATAGCGCGCCATCGCGTTCAGCCGCACCGCGCTCGGCAGATCGGCCGGGCCGACCAGGTCATAGAGCAAGAGCTGGTTCGGGGTCTGCCAGAGCACGCCGGCGCAGCCATGGATCACCAGAAGCAGCATCGCGTGCCACATCTGGATCGTATCGGTAAGGAAGAAGTAGCCCCAACCGGCGGAGGCGACGATGAACAGCAGCATGCCGCACTGGATGATGCGGCGCGGATCGAACCGGTCGGCGAGGCCGCCGACCGCGACGGAGAACAGCAGGAACGGCAGCCAGTGCGACAGCACGGCAAACCCGCCCAGCGTCGGCGAATGAAATTTCTGGAACACCACCCAATAGCTGATCACATGCTCGATATTGTCCGCCATCATCGCCAGCACGTAAGAGACGAACTGGAGACGGTAGGGCACGGACCTCATCGCCGCGAACGATCCGGACGCGGCCACGGGATTTTGGGGAAGGGGATTCACGGGATGACCTGAGGTGAGACTCGTGGCGAGTTACACGCTCGGCGGCCGGCGCTCAAGACAATTGGGTGTGGTGGAACAGCAGCCATGCATGCTTGCCACGAGGCCCCGTGATCTCAGGTGCAAGCCTTGCGAGCTCCGGCCCGCTCTCGTCGAGCCGGGGCAGCGACGCAATCCAGGCTGCACCTGCGGAGGGGTCTGGATTGCTTCGTCGCAAGAGCTCCTCGCAATGACGGCGCCCGTACCGCATCGGCCCCGTCATCGCGATCATCACGCAGCATCGGCGACCCCATCGCGCAGCTTCGCCTCGGTCAATCGCCGCAAGCCGGGCCGTTCCGGCAGGTTGTGCGGCGTCCTGACATTCCAGACCAACCAGATCGCTTCGAGTGATCGGATCAGCCACCAGCCGGGATCGACCTGTCCCGGCAAAAGTCCAAGCTTCGCCGAGCCCGGATAGGCGTGATGGTTGTTGTGCCAGTTCTCGCCCATGCTGATCAGCGCGGCGAGGCGGACATTGTAGCCTTGGGCCGCGACGCCATCGACGGTCCAGATCTGATCGCCGCTTGTGTGGGAGAAGTGGCCGACCAGCCAGTGGCCGGTGACGCAGACGCTGACGCGCACGCAAATGCCCCAGACCAGCCAGTCCAGCCCGCCGATTGCAAAGAAGAGGAGGGCCCATGGCAATTGCTGCAACATCCATGTGCGTTCGATGAAGGCATAGAACCGGTCACCGGCAAGCCGCGGTTCGAGCCGAAAATCCGGCGGATGGCGCAGCACCAGCCGGCAATGCAATTGCCACCAGGCATCGCGCCAGAAGCCGGCGCCGTGGCGGGAATACTCATGGCACGCGCCCTGCCGCTGCGCCCAGTCGCGGAAATCGTGCAGGCGGATCATGCCGAACGGCCCGGCCATGCCGACGAGCGTGCCGAGATAGACGAAGAGATGTTCGAGCCAGAGCGGACAATCGAAACTCGCATGGATCAGCTTGCGATGCATGCCGACGGAGTGCCCCGCGCAGAGCGTGACGGCGCTGGTCGCGAGGAACAGCGCCAATGCCGACCAGGAGCAACAGATTGGTCCGAGCGCGATGCCGGCCGCCGTCATGCCCGCCAGCCACAGCGACTTCTGCGGCGCCCATTGCACATATCCGTCCAACGGATCGGTGTCAGAGGCGACAAAAATTCGTTCCGAACCCGGTCGCAAATCCATCGATTGATCCCGGCTGACAGCGGCGCGAGGAGCCGCGCAGGTCCGAAGCAGGCATCGCTCCGGCACACGCAGCCTGCTCACACAACTGCGGCGTGTCAACGCGCCGCGTTGGTATTTCCAATGTCGCAGGACTGTCATAGGTTGATCGCAGGCCCGCACGATTAAAACAAAACAAGCGGGCAGCGAGGAAACAGCCATGCAACAGATCCGCGTCTGCACCCACGCCGGTCCCGGCTCGGAGCCCGTCATCCGCACCGTGCCGTGGCCGAAGGTCGGCAAGAAGGCCGCCCTGATCAAGATTGGCGCCTGCGGCGTCTGCGGCACCGACCTGCACATCCTGAAAGGACACTGGCCGAAGCCGCTGCCCTGGCCGTTCACGCTGGGACACGAGCTCGGCGGCGTCATCGTCGAATGCGGCGATGAATTTTCCGAGGACTTCATGAGCAAGCCGCTCAGCGTCGGTTCAAAAGTAATGATCCCGCCGCTAATGCCCTGCGGCCGCTGCTACTATTGCATCCACTATCCGCAAACCGCGAACAAGTGCCTGACGCCGGTCTATTACGGCCGCAATCTCGGCTTCGACAGGGCGCCGCATTTGTGGGGCGGCTGGGCCGAATATGTCTATGTCGATCTCGACATGCTGCCAGGCACCAAGATCTACAAGCTGCCGGACGACATGTCGCTGCGCCTCGGCGCGCTGTCGGAGCCGCTGACCTCCTGCATCCGCGCCTTCAACCGGGCGACGCGCGCCGGCGGATTCAGCTGGGGCGACACCGTGGTGATCCAGGGCTCCGGCCCGATCGGTATCTTGGCAGTCGCGGCCGCCAGGGAGATGGGCGCGGGGCGCGTGATCTGCGTCGGCGCGCCGGAGGAGCCGCGGCTCAAGCTGGCGCGCGAGTTCGGCGCGGAGGCGACTGTGAACATCGACGAGCTGAAGTCACCGCAGGATCGCATCGATCGCGTGCGAAAGATCGTCGGCGGCTTCGGCGCTGATCTCGTGATGGACTGCTCGGGGCATCCGACCGCCGGCCCCGAGGGCATCGAGATGCTGCGCGACGGCGGCACCTATGTCGAGATGGGCCAGTTCACCGACGCCGGCTCGATCGACACCTCCTGGCACCGCATCTGCACCAAGGACCTCAACGTGCTGGGATCCTGGGGCTTCACCGGCAATGATCTCCCGCTCGGCGTCGACATGCTCTACCGCACGCGCGACAAATATCCTTGGGCGAAGATGCAGACGATTTACCCGTTCACGGAAGCAGGCGTCGCGCAGGCGGTGAAGGACGCGATGGCGATGAAGACGGTGAAGTCGACCATCGTGCCGTGGCCGGAGCTGGTGGAGTAGCGCGATCTCTTCCATCCGTGGCGATCTCGCCACATAGCTTCACTTCTTTGCGAAAGTCCGCGCCCTGACTTTCCATTTCACGTTGATACCGCTAGCTTGCGCATCTTGAAGGTCGCGCATCGATCATGAACAGTTCATCCGAGATCCCTGATAGTCCGTTCGCGTCTCTCATTCCCGACATCGATCGGCTCGCCGCGGAAGCGATGGCGGTCTGGAAGGTCCCGGGCGCGGCGCTCGCCGTCGTCCAGGACGGCGAGGTCGTGCTCACACGCGCCTATGGCCGGCGCGATGTGGAGGCCGATCTGCCGGTCACGCCGCATACGCATTTCGTGATCTGTTCGATCACCAAATCGTTCACCGCCACCGCTGTCGCCTTGTTGCACAACGAGGAGGTGCTCGACTGGAGCAAACCGGTCCGCGACTATTTGCCGGAGTTTCGCCTTTCCGACGCGGTCGCCACCGAACGAGTCACTATTCGCGATCTGCTCAGCCATCAGTCGGGGCTGCCACGGCACGATTGGGTTCATATGCCGGGAGACCTCTCTCCGGCTGAGATGTTGCCCCTGATGCGGCATCTCGAGCTGAGCCGCGACATTCGCGCCGCCTGGCAATACAACAACCTCTGTTACAACGCTGCCGGTCTGTTGATCGAGAGGCTGAGCGGGAAGAGCTTCGAATCCTTTCTCCGCAGTCGCCTCACGGATCCGCTCGGCATGACAGTGAGTTTCTCGCTGGATGAGCTCGCAGCCGGGCCTGAACCGGCGCGGCCTTACATGATCGATGTCGACACGCGGTTGCCGGCGTTGCAGCTGCCGATCCGCACCACGGCCGCCGGCGCCATCAACACGTCGGTGGTTGATCTGGCCAACTGGATGCGGCTGCATCTCGGCAGGGGCGAGTTCGCTGGCGAGCGGCTGCTGCCGGCGGAGCTGATCGGGCAGCTGCACGCGCCGCTGACGCTCACCGCCAAGTCGGAGTTTTCCGAGTTCGGTCATGGGCACTATGCCCTCGGCTTCCAGACCAACACCTATCAGGGCGAGCGCATCGTCTCGCACAGCGGCGGCTGGGTGGGCTGGGGCTCGCTGATGACGCTGGTGCCGGACGCCGGCATCGGCGTGGCCGTGCTGACGAACCGCAGTCCAAGCGAGGTCACATCGATCCTGACCTACTACATCATCGACCGGCTGCGGGGCCGAGAGCCGGTCGATTGGTTCGCGCGCTTCCGCAAGATACGCGACGACTTCATTGCTCACATTCCAGTCGACAAAGGGACGCGTCAGAAGGCGCGTCACCCGGATACCAAGCCGGCACATGCATTGTCGGCCTATGCCGCCGACTACGCCCATCCCGCCTATGGCGTCATCTCGATCCGCGAGCGGGACGGCGCGCTGCATTGGGCGTGGCGTGGCATGGGTGCACAACTGTCGCACTGGCATTTCGAGACGTTCGTCACGCCTGAAATCATCGACGAGCTTCATCCGGACAATCTTCCCATCACCTTCCAAACGGACCGCGAAGGCAATATCGTGCATCTGTCGGTGCCGCTGGAGCCGACGGTGAAGGACATCGTGTTCCAGCGGAAAGCCGGCGGCGACTGCCTTGATCCTGCATTCCGCGCACGCTGTGTCGGGCAGTTCCAGAGCGGCGCTATCACCCATCGCGTCACGTTGGACAGCAAAGGCAGGCTGATTCTGAAGCCCGACTTTCAGCCAGCCTATCGCCTCGAGCCGCAGCAGGGCCGCCGGTTTCGTATCGTCGATCTGGAGGGCTTTGCCGTCGAATTCAGTCGCGAGGGCGAGAGCATCGGACAGATCGTCTTCCACCAGCCGAACGGCACCTTTCTCGCGGAACGCGTGGCGGAGGAGGGTAGGGAACGCTAATGGCACTGCAGCCGGTTCGTCGGCAATCGCCCTTCCACGCCATCCGCGCGATCGACTACACCGTCGTCTTCGTGCGCGACATGGCGGCGATGCGCCGCTTCTATGAAGACGTCCTCGCCTTCCCCCTTTCGCGCGAGCTGTCGCCGAACTGGATCGAGTACAGCCTCGGCAGCAACACGCTGGCGCTGGCACGGCCGAGCCGCACCGCCGGCGATGCGCCGATCCCGCCGGGCAGCGCCTCGCTGCAGCTGGCCTTCAAGGTCTCTACTGCCGAGGTCGACGCGTGCGCCGATGAACTCGTGCGGCGGCGTGGCGCTGCTGTCGCCGCCGACGAACCAGCCGTTCGGCCATCGCACGCTGTTCTTCCGCGATCCCGACGGCAATCTGCTGGAGGTGTACGCCGAGATCTGAGAAATTCTATTTGACGTATCCCGACAACATGGCGTGCGCCCAGTCCGGACGGTTGTTGGCGAGCGCGCGCGCCGAGGCGGCCTCCCAGTCGTATTCGAGGGCCAGCAGCTCGACCTGCCAGCCCTTTTTGCCCTTGGTGAGGATCGCGTAGCGGGCGTGAGGCGAGCGGTGTTCCAGTTTCGCGGCAAAGGGAATGTCGGCGAAGACCGGGCATCCGACGCTGCCGGGATTGAGGACCAGACATTCGCGCGGCCCGTGAACGACGGCCGGGCGGTGGCTATGGCCACACAGCACCACGCGCGCCGCCGGCTCGCTCGCAAGGCGTGCTTCCAGCACGTCGCGGCGTGCCGGCACAAAGCGGCCGTCGTCGAGTGCCTCCTCCAGCAGGCACGCCGTATCGTTCTCGGGCGTGCCATGGCAAGCCAGGATGCCGTCGTCCAGCCGCAGCTGGGAGGGCAGGTTGTGAAGTGCACGACGCTGCTCCGCAGTCAGTGCGTTTCGCGCAAACAGGCCTGCCGGCGAGAGCTTGTCGTCCGGAAACTCCTCGATCCAGCGATCATGATTTCCGCGCACGGTCGGCAACGACAGCGATTGAAGGAATTCGAACGTTTCCCTCGGCCACAACGGGCTGGTGACGCAGTCGCCGAGGTTGACTATCCGATCGACGCCCCGCGTCTTGATATCCGCCAGCACCGCCTCCAGGGCGGCAAGATTGCCGTGGATGTCGGAAATGACCGCCAATCGCATCTTTATTCCCCATATCGTCAGACGTGAGCGTGGCTCGGCTATAGGCCGATCCCGCTGCATCAAGGTTAATCGAGCTGACCGCAAAAATCCGCTGCAAGCTTCGGGCGCGGCTCGCCGTCAAGCCATGCATCACGGCTATGGTGATTTCCCGGCGCTTGGCGTAAAGAGCGCCCAGATCAAATCAGCGTGCGGTCGGGCCGTTTGCCGCGCACGCAGCTCGGGGCGCCGGTTCAACCGTTCGCGCGCCTGAATCAAACAAGGTTTCCCATCTCGTGTCTCTTCCGGCCCTGACCCCGCCGCTCGCCCGCGCTTTGGCCGAGCGGAACTATGATTCACTGACGCCCGTCCAGCTCGCGGTGCTCGCCCATGAAGCCACCGGCCGCGACCTCCTGGTCTCGGCCCAGACCGGTTCCGGCAAGACCGTCGCTTACGGCTTGGCCATCGCGAACAACATCCTCGATGACGCCGAGCAGTTCGCACCAGCCGCCGCGCCGCTCGCCTTGATCGTGGCGCCGACCCGCGAGCTCGCGCTCCAGGTTCAGCGCGAACTGGCCTGGCTCTATGGGCATGCCGGTGGGCGTGTCGTCTCTTGCGTTGGCGGCATGGATCCGCGGCGCGAGCAGCGCGAGCTGGCCGCTGGTGCACATATCGTTGTCGGTACGCCCGGGCGTCTGTGCGATCATCTGCGGCGCGGCCGCCTCGACATCTCCGAACTCGCCGCGGTCGTGCTCGACGAGGCCGACGAGATGCTCAATCTCGGTTTTCGCGAGGACATGGAATTCATCCTCGAGACCACACCGCAGACGCGCCGCACCTTGCTGTTCTCGGCGACGTTTCCGCGCGGCATCGTCGCGCTGGCGCGGCAATATCAGCGCGACGCCTTCCGGATCGAGGTCGCCGGCGACGAGGGCGGCCACGCCGATATCGAATACCGCGCGATCCGCATCGCGCCCGCCGACGTCGAGCATGCCGTCGTCAACGTGCTGCGCTTCTACGAAGCGCCGAGCGCGCTGGTGTTCTGCAGCACGCGCGATGCCGTCAGGCATTTGCAAGCCGCGCTCCTGGAGCGCGGCTTTTCGGTGGTCGCGCTGTCGGGTGAATTGACTCAGAACGAACGCACCCTGGCGCTGCAGTCGCTGCGCGACGGCCGCGCCCGCGTCTGCGTTGCGACCGACGTTGCCGCCCGCGGAATCGACCTGCCGAGCCTCGACCTCGTCATCCATGCCGATTTGCCCAACGACGCCGAAGTCATGCAGCATCGCTCGGGCCGCACCGGGCGCGCGGGCCGGAAGGGGACGAGCGTCCTGTTGGTGCCGCCCACGCGGCGACGGCGCGCCGAGCTGTTGCTCGATCTCTCTGGGATCGACGCGGTGTGGGGAACGGCGCCGCAGGCGGATGACATCCGCAAGCTCGATCACGCACGCATGAAGGACGTGCTGTTCACGGAGGAGACCACTCCCGACGATCTGGCTCTGGCGCAAGCGCTCTTGGCGGAGCGCTCGGCCGAGGACATCGCCGCCGCGCTGGCGCGGCTATATCGCGCGCGGCTGCCGTCGCCCGAGGACATCATCGACCCCGGCGAACGGAGCGGCAAGCCGGAGCGCGGGCGTGATAGATCCGGAGAGGGCGATGACCGCGCCAAGCCGCGATCGAAGGCTGGGAAATCGTCGAAGCACGCCATGGCGGAGGGCAGCGTCTGGTTCCGCGCCGCCATCGGGCGGCGCAAGAACGCGGAAGCACGCTGGCTGCTGCCGATGATCTGTCGCCGCGGCGGCATCGACAAGCGCGACATCGGCGCCATCAAGATCATGGACACCACCACCGAGTTCGAGATCTCGAATCGGGTCGCCGAATCCTTTGCGGCGAAGATCAAGCGTCCCGACAAGGAAGACAGCATCCGGATCGAGCCGATGACGGATGCGCCGCACCGGCAAGAAGCTCCTCAGGAGCGCTCCCGCGCGCCGCAGCGCGAGGCCGGCGCTCATCATGAACGGCGCGAGGATCGCCCGCGCGAGGCAGCCGGATTCAAGCCGCGCAGCAAGCCTCAGGGCGAGCGCGCGCCGAAATTCGGCGATGCGCCTTCCTTCGGAAAGAAGAAGCACAAGAACAAGAACAGGCCCGGCCATGCAGAGCCTTCGGTCACGCCGTGGCCTGCGAAGGGCGCGCCCGGAAAAAATGCGAAGAAGAAGCGTCGGGGCTGATCTGCCGCTTTCCGGCCCCGGCCAGACTAACGCCGCCGAAGGCTCGCGCGGTGCGCTATGGCGCAACAAAGCGGCAAGAGCGGCGCCTGCGGCGAGTCGTCGCTTGAATCGAATTTAATCAAGTCGAGAGTCTGAAAGCGAACTGAAGGTCCGATCCTGGTTTGTCATAGTTGGCATCGGCAGGGGGCGAGAGCAGCTCATCAGCAGCATCCCTCCATTTTGAGAGTAGGGGCACTGGTTTCCCGGTGCGGCCCGCACCCGGGAGCTTCTGAGAGTCTTCAATCCAACATCTGGTTTCGCGTGAAAGGATGGAATGACGATGCATGATGCCAATGTGAAAGCCGAGACGAATGCCACTCCCGCGGGTGGGAATGGTGGTGCAAGGCTCAAGTTCGACGTGCCGTTTTTCAATATCCAGGAGATCTTCGGCAATCTTGCCGAGCAGGGCGCCGCGCGGGCCAAGGCAAATCTCGAGCAGATGAAGGCGGCTTCCGAGGAGATCACCGACGCTTTCCGCGAAGCCTGTGCGACCAATGCCACGCGTGCCGCCGACTACGGCACCAAGGTCATCGAAATATCGAAAATCAATACCAGCTCCACCCTGGAATTCCTGTCCCAGCTCGCCGATGCGAGGTCGTTTGCGGATGTCGTGAACCTCTCCACCACCCACACCCGCAGGACCTTTGAAATGGCTTCCGGGCATAACCGGGAGCTTTGGGACCTTGCCGAGAGGGTTGCGACCGAGACGGCCGAGCCGATCAAGAAGAGCTTCAACCGGGTTCTGCACAGGGCAGCTTGAATCGAGGCTATCGGCCGCGTGAATCGGCGGACGAGCGTCTTCGCCAGAAGAGACGCCGTCCGGCTGATGGCGGCGACGCCTTTCCGTGAAGGGATGCCGAGCTGGAGGAAATCAGATGGGTATGGTGATGATCAAGTGCCCGGAAACGGGCCGAGCCATTTCGACCGGCATCGAGATGGACCGCGAACGATTTCGGTGCAGTGCAGTGTTCTTCTCTCGCACGTATTGCGAGATGTGTGCGGCAACGCACGAGTGGTTTGCCAAGGAGGCCTGGGTCTACGAAACGGGAAGTCCGGGGGCAGGCAGTCGTTCCGCGCGGGGGCGGCGTGAAGCAGCCTGACGGCGTCCTGCGAAGCAATCCGATCAATTTTGCCCGGGGACGGGCATTACGTCGCGGCAAGTTCGCGCAGCATGTAGGTCGCGTCGTCGCCATAGGATGCGAGCTTTGCGTGCAACTCAGCATCCGCCGTCACAGCCCGAAAGCCCATGCGTTCCCATAGCGGCGGCGTGCCGTGGACCGAGACCAGCGCGAGCGTTGCGATGCGTGATGCACGCGCCAGCTTCTCGATATCGGCGACATAAGCGCGCACGACGCCGCCGCGGAAGTCCGGCAGTACGGCGACATCGTGGATGTAGAGACAATCGGCGCCATCAGGCAATTCCTGCAGAACGCCGTCGAGCGGCGGAATCCGGTACCGCATCCAGGGATGCGCCAGTCCGTAACCGACGATGCCTTGGTCCGCATCGAGCACGCCGCAGCCCTCCGGACAAAGCGTGATCTTCTCCGCCAGCACCTCTTCGCGTTCGGGCAACGCCGGATGGATGCGTGCCGCAATCGCGCTGATCGCAGGAAGGTCGGAGGCGCGCGCGGGACGCCAATGCGGCTTGCTCATGTCGATCCGTCGTTCGTGGTGTCCCAGTCTATTCCGCCGCGGCGATGCGCGCAGCGGGAAAGATCCTGGCGGTCGTTATCGCGGATATTCCAGCTGCATCGCCACGAAGTCGGCCGTGCGTGCTCCGTAGCGCGTCTCGATCGCGCGCAGCGTTTCGTCCAGCGCCCGCGCCGGCGGCGAGGCGCCGGAATCCGGCACGGCCTGCTCCACCGGCCAGCTCCCGGCAATGCGGTCCGGCAGGATGCCAAGACCGCTGCGGCTGGTCCGCGCCTCTGCCGTGGCGGCGAAGGTGAGGGCGCGCGAGCGGTAGGTGCGCGACCACGCATCGGCGATCAGGGCGAGCGAGACCTCGTCGACATCAGGCGTCAACGCGATGCCGAGTTGCTCGCGCTTCCAGAATGCGAGCGTGTTTGCGATCGCCGTCAGCGCGAAGGGGCGTGTGAAGCTGAACGCGTCGCTGCGGTGGCGTGCGTCCCATCGCGCAAGGCCGATGTCGCCGGCGACCGCCTCGGCCTTGGCGCGGCCGGCGATCGCCTCGATCAAGGTGAGGGCCATCGGCATGGATGCCGTGATGCCAGTGGTCGTCGCGACGCCCTGGTCGACGACCAGCCTGCGGTCCGCCGCGTAGCGGATCGTCGAATGCTTCTTCAGATCGCCCACGGAATACCAATGCGTCGTGGCCCGCTTGCCGTCGAGCAGCCCGGTGTTGGCAACAACCGTGGCACCGACGCACACGCCGATCACAATCGCGCCCTTGCCGGCTTGGCTCCTGATCCAGTGCAAGACCGTTGCGTCGTCGTCGCGGCTCATCGCCGGCACGATGACGTAGTCGGCGCCATCGGGGTGCGCGGCATCGAACTCGGCGATGGTCGCATGCGGCTGCACCTTGAGGGCGGGATAGAGCGTGACGGGCCCTTTCTGCGTCGACAAGGTGAGGACGTCGGCAATGTCGGCGCGGGCGAGAATGCCGTAGGGCATCAGATAATCGGTGGTCTCGCTCATGTCGTTGATGCCGACGATGGCGATCAAGGGGCGCTTGCGTTTCGGCGGTTTCAGCGCCGCCAGGGTCGACTCGGTTTCGTCTCTGGAAATCGCAGGTGCGGTTCCCGAGGCTGGCGCGGCTGGCAGCAGGAGCAGCCAGGTCGCGCCGATCCCTGCCAGCAATGTCATGCCGCCGAGGGCAGTCCACGCCAGATTGCGCCAGCTCATCATGATGTCACCCGCTCGTCTCACGCGGCGCGGAAGCTATCCGGTCGCATCGACGTCAGGAATGACGCAAATCCGGCAAAAACGGTCACGCTGCGCGACGATCCATCGCAGGATCGCCGCACGTCTGCAGGGGCCCTATCGCAGCCCCTCATACACCATCAGCCCGCGCGCGATCTGCAGTTTGCGGATGGCGCGCGGCAGGAGTTTCTCCGGCTGGTGCAGGTAGCGCCAGGAAGTGAGGGTGAAGGCGGACAACGTGCCACATTCGTCGTCGAACGGCGCGAGCACGCCGGTGACGCTGACCGGCGTATGCGGGCGGGCGTTGAAGGGCAGCAGCAGGAGCTCGAGATGCGCCTTGCTGCCGTCCTCGCGCGCGGCGGTGACGCCGGCGATCGCGCCCAGCGTCTCGTCGGCGACGATCGTCGTGATCTCCTCGATCTCGCTGCGGCTGGCCTCTGTGAACAGCGCCGCAAAGCTGCGGTCCTTGAGGTCGGTTCCCGCGAGCGCGCAGACGCGCGTGCCGGCGACGCGGAACGGGAAGCCGAGGTTCTGCTCGCAGGACAGCACGAAGATGTCGCCGAGCAGGCCGCGGACCGCGGCCGGGTCGATGTCGCCCCGGTCAGGAGCCCGTGCAGTGCCGCGCTTCTTGTCCCAATACGCGAAGAACGCGCGGCTCGACGGATGTTTCATGACTGAACGCTCGCCCCGGGGTGCAACCTCGAAGGGACAGACTTGTCCCGCTTCAGTGCACCCGCGATCCCTTCTGTTGTTGTGCAGGAGGGGATTTGCAGCGTCCATGCCGCCGGCGCGTTTTCAGGCTTCTTGGGCCGGCCTTTGCGTCGTTAACGTTAAATTAACTATGCGCTTCGTGCCGGCCGCGCGCCTGCTATGGTGACCGCGGTCGCAAGCCTCGCCGCTTTTCTCCAGGTTCTCGGCGGGGCCTGTACAGGGCGTCAAACAGTTTGGTCACGGGCCGCGGGGAGGGGTGGGGATACGCCTTATCTCTCCGGCCATCGGAAGACCGACACGGACAGGCAGGGCTTTCCCAGGGCCCTGCCTTTTCCTTTTGTCGGCTAGTTCGTGAGCCCCGGACGCAGCGCAGCACTCCTTCAGTGATGCGCTGCAGAGCCGGGGCCCATGTTGCACTCGACAGAGAAATCTGGGTCCCGGCTCTGCGGCGCGTCACTTCGTGCCGCGCCTTGTCCGGGACACGAAACCGGTCCGCATCGGGGGCCCTGGTGTCCCGGACGCGCTGCAGCGCCTTAGCGCTGCTGCGCAGAGCCGGGATACAGCCCGCACGATTTCCTTTTGTGCACTTGCGCAGGGACGGCAAAGGCGCCTATCTCCAAACCTGTCGCCCCGATGTCGCCCGAAAGCGAAGCTGCCTTGGATTCCCCGCAAGATTCATCGCCGCAAGGTCCTGAGCCGGGCCCGCCGGCCGTCGTGGAGGCTCCGCGCGAGCCGATCCTGACGCTGCCTCCGGCGCTGACCGCGTATATCCTGCTGCTGGCGGCGATCCATCTGCGCGTGCTGCTACCGCCCGAGCTCGACAACTGGACCATCGACGTCTTCGGCTTCATCCCGAAGCGCTACGATTCCTCGCTGCTCAATCTGCAGATCCCGGGCGGGGCGGGGGCGAAGGTCTGGACCTTCGTCACCTATTCGCTGCTGCACGCCAATCTCACCCATCTTGGCTTCAACGTGCTGTGGCTCCTGCCGTTCGGCAGCGCGTTGGCGCGGCGTTTCGGCACCGTCAGGTTCTTCGCCTTCCTGGGCGTGACGGCGGCGGCCGGCGCGCTCGCCCATCTCATCACCCATGAGCATGCGGTGGCGCCGATGATCGGCGCCTCGGCCTCGGTGTCGGGCGCGATGGCCGCCGCAATCCGCTTTGCCTTCGTCCGCGGCAGCTTCCTGTCGTTCAGCCGATCGGATGCCGATACCGCCGCGAAAGTTCCGGCGCTGCCACTGTCGCGCGCGCTGCGCGACGGGCGGGTGGTCGGCTTCCTCGCCGTGTGGTTCGGCGTCAACATCATCTTCGGCGTGGGCGCGATCGGCATCGATGCGGAAACCACGAGCGTGGCCTGGCAGGCGCATATCGGCGGCTTCTTCGCCGGCCTGTTGTTGTTCGCGCTGTTCGATCCCGTGCCGCGCGTGCGAAGCGATGCTGCGGATGCGTCATCACGGGACGTTTCAGACCGAATCTGAAGCGGCGCTTGCGACGCGGCCCGAATTCATCCATCATTCCCGCGAAGAATGTTCCGAAGCGACACGTCCTTAGCGACGATGCTTCGCAAAGCGCACGAGCGTGAAACCGGCGCTGTAACTGTTAGTTGAAGACTCGCGAACAAGTCCGAACCACCAAAGGCGGACGGCTCGGATTCAGGGAGGCGACGATGACGGTACGTTCCATTCTGAACACCAAGGGCCACCAGATCATGAGCGTCGAGCCCGACGCCAAGCTGGCGGACGCGATCAAGCTGCTGGCTGAGAAGAAGATCGGCGCGGTGCTGGTGATGAGCCAGAGCCGGCTCGAGGGCATCCTGTCGGAGCGCGACATTGTGCGCGTGCTCGGCGAGCGCGGCGCCGGCGTGCTGGAGGCGCCAGTCTCGGAGGTGATGACCCGCAAGGTCGTGACCTGCAAGGAGACCGACACCGTCGCCGAGCTCATGGAGATGATGACGACCGGCAAGTTCCGTCATCTGCCTGTGATCGACAACGGCAAGGTGGTCGGCCTGATCTCGATCGGCGACATCGTCAAGCGCCGCGTCCAGGAATACGAGAGCGAGCAGGAAGCCCTGCGCGACTACATCAAGACCGCCTGATCAGGCCAAGTCTCCCGCTTTCGGCTCGTCCGCTTTCGGCGCGATGCCCGCGGGCGCCGGCGCCAGCACGTGGATCGCCTCCTGGATGGACTCCAGCGCACGCTCCGCAGCGCGCGTGCCATGTGCGATCAGGTCTTCGGAGCGGTGGAAGTCGAACCAGCCGAACTGGCCGACCCGCGGCGTAATCAGCATGTCGGGCGGATCGCCGGCGAGACGGGCGCGGGTGATGCGATCCTGCATGATGTTGAAGGCGTCCACCATCACCGAGGAGATGCCGGGCCGGCCGTTACCGCCGAAGAACTCGCGCTTCATCGTCTTCTCGGGCGAGAACAGGCGCGGGAAGCGCCGCTTCGCCGTCGGCTCCTCGGCCACCGGTACGACCGGGGCGGGCACCGCGCCGTGCGAATAGATCGTGGTGGAATGGGTGAAGATGTCGCTGGAAAGATTTGCGGCGATGACGATTTCGGCGCCGAGCGCGCGGGCGGCCGAGACCGGCACCGGGTTCACCAGCGCGCCGTCGACCAGCCAGCGGTCGCCGATCAGCACGGGCGCGAAGATGCCGGGCAGGGCGTAGGACGCGCGCATGGCATCGACCACGCGGCCGCGCGTCAGCCAAATCTCGTGGCCGGTGCGAACCTCGGTCGCGACGCTCGCGAACTTGATGGGCAGATCCTCGATCAGGATCTGCCCGATCGCCTCCTCGAGCCGGGTCGCGAGCTTCTCGCCGCCGAGCAGGCCGGAGCCGTTGAGACGGATATCGAGATAGCCGAGAATGTTGCGCATCCCTTGCAGGCTGCGCCCCCATTCCTCGAACGTATCGAGCCGGCCGGCCGCGTGGAGGCCGCCGACCACGGCGCCGATCGACGTGCCGACCACGACATCGGGCACGATTCCATTGGCAATCAGGGTCCTCAGTATTCCGATATGGGCAAAGCCGCGCGCCGCGCCGCCGCCGAGGGCAAGGCCGATCACCGGCCGGCGGATGCTGCCCAGGCCAACTTTTTCGCCGACTTTTTCGCTCACCTTCTCGCCGTTCGAGCCGTTCGCGCCCCGGCCTTTCAATCTGTCCAGCACCGAAACTCTCCTACGCCGGGCCAGCCCGCATCGTCAGACTAGGCATCGCACTTGCGCTCCGCCATATCAGGCGCGAAGCATGGTTTATGCCGCTTTGGAAAGGGCACGGGGCAGGAATATGGCGAGGGCCAGTTGCCAAGGGGCTAATCACGCAGCCGTCAAGCCGGTTCCACCGAAGGTCTAGGGCCGTATTTCCTGGGGTTTCAGAGGCTTGAATTTGCCGCGTTTTCGGTGAAAAGCAGGGAGCATGACACGCGGGGGTGACGGCATCAGCGGATGGCGGCGCAGCGGCAGGCTGCTGCCGGCGCTGATCCTTGCCGTATGCCTCTTTACTTCCGGCCAAAATGCCGCCCAGGCGCAGCTTTTCTCGGATCGTCCGCCGCCGGTACCGCCGGCCTCGGTGCCCGACCCAGGCAACGCTGTCAGCCTGGCGCCGCCCTCCGGGCTGGGCGCGGGACCCTCAAGCCTGCCGCCGACCCTGATGCAGCCGGCGACCCCCAGCATGCCACCGCCCGCGGTCTCGACCGTGCCGCCCGCCGCCCCGCTGAATGCGGCCGTGCCCGGACAGGGCGTGCTGTCGCTGACGGCGAAGTACGGCAAGGACTCGGCCCCGATCACCAGCGGCCTGGTCTGGCGCGTATTTGCCGACCGGCCCGACGAGAACGGCACCTTCAAGCTGATCCGCGAGGACCGCAGCGGGACGCCGAACATCGTGCTGCCGCCCGGCAATTATGTCGTCCACGTCGCCTTCGGCCTCGTCAGCGCGGTGCGCACCGTCAGCCTGAAGTCGGAGACCAATCGCGAATCCTTCGTGCTGCCGGCCGGCGGCCTGCGCATCGAGGGCCGCGTCGGTACCAGCCGCATTCCGCAGAACCAGATCTCGTTCGCGATCTACAAGGGCAGCCAGTTCGAATCGGGCGAGCGCGCGTCCCTGGTGCCGAACGTCGCCGCCGGCGACGTCGTGCTGATCCCGGAGGGCACCTATTACATCGTCTCCAATTACGGCGATGCCAATTCGGTGGTGCGCTCGGACATCCGCGTCCAGGCCGGCAAGCTCACCGACGTCACCATCACCCACCGCGCCGCCGTCATCACGCTCAAGCTGGTCAGCGACAGGGGCGGCGAGGCGCTCGCCAACACCGCCTGGTCGGTGCTGACCCCGGGCGGCGACGTCATCAAGGAATCGATCGGCGCATTCCCGCGCGTCGTGCTGTCCGAAGGCGAGTACCGCGCCATCGCCAAGAACGAGGGCAAGGTCTACGAGCGCGGATTCAACGTCGTCAACGGCGTCGACGGCGAAGTCGAGGTCATCGCGCGCTAAGGCCAGCCGTCGGCGAGAGGCTCCGGCACGACGATTCTCATCGCGCGCACGGCTGTGCATCTTCTGTTACCGTCACCTTCAGCGCGTTTCTGCCAGGTAACCTCGGGCCCCTCTCTGTGTTCTGTTGTGAACACTGGTAGCGTCATCATTGCGTGGAGGGGGCCAGGAAACACCGGCGGCATCGGCTTATTCCGGCAGCAGCGCGTCTTGCTTACGACCGTGGACGGTACGTATTTCCGATCATCAATTTTATTCTCTTTCCATCCTGCTGCGCTATATGTCTGGCGTCCGTCCAACGGGGGAAGCCGGAGCAGGCTCATGCCTTGCAGGACCGGCATGGAGCAGGGGACCAGGCTTGTCGGCATGTTCGAAGTGATCCTCACCAGGCGCAAGCGGTTCGGCTGGCGGTGGCAGGTGTGCGACCAGTCCGGCAAGATATTTGCCGACGGCTTCGAGCGCACGCGCCCGTCCGCCAAATATCAGGGCGAACGCGCGTTGTTCTTCCTGCTGTCCCAGGCCTATTTGCGCAACCGCTCGGCGGCCTCCAGCGAGGATTAGCGGGGTAGGGCCACCATCCCTTGCGTTGCCCGACGGGCAAAACACGCGAGCGCTAGGTCAACGCACGCGGCCGAAAATATTCCGCTTTACCGAAATTCGGAAATCGCGTATGTGTCGCGCAACCGGGCCCAAGGAAGAGGGGCGTATCGCGATCGTCACGAACGCGGGCCGGGGGGCGGTGGACGCTGATGGCGTTGGCGCGAAAGGGTTTGCAGGGCGGAGAGCCGTGAGCAAAGACCTCGCGCATACGACCGGTGTCATCGGCGTACGGCAAAATCGTGTGGTCCTGGCGCCCGGGGTCTGTGCGCCAAGTCTTGTGGTGATGTGAGCGGCCCAACCGGGCCCACGCGTCAGCCATCCGCAAGGCGACGGGGGCAATAGTGCATCGCTCCCCGGGGAGAGCACGACATAAGCCGTAAAGCCACTGCGCAGGGAAGGCCGGATGTTTGGCTTCACCTGTATGCCGCTGTGCAAATTCTTCGTTGCCACCTTTCGCACAGTGGACCGTGGGTGCCCGGCCGGCACCCGGTCTTCCCTGCGCCCTCTTTCAATTATGAGGGTGAGCAAGAAGCAAAGCTCGGGCGAGTCCGCCGCGAGGATGCGAAGGCGTGTCCGCGACCGAAATGCGAATTGAAGAACGCGCTGCCCACCACACACTCCGTCATTGCGAGCGCAGCGAAGCAATCCAGAGTCTTTCCGCGGAGGGATTCTGGATTGCTTCGCTGCGCTCGCAATGACGGTGTTGAGGCAGCTGTGTACCTGAACGTCTCGTGCCGCTGCAGAGCCGGGGCCATGTAGCAGCGAGTTCTGTACCTTGCTGGGTCCCGGCTCTGCGCCGCACCGCTTACGCGTCGCGTCCGGGACACGAGAGCAGCTTCGCGCAACCGTCACAGTCTCTAACGCCCACTAACCAACACCTGACTTAAAACTGTCATAATCGCTGAATGGACCCCGCGCCTGCGCGCTTTTTACATGTCGTTAAGCGCGCCTGCATTGGATGCGGCGGGAAAGTGCGTTGGGGACTGCAATGACTGCCGCGAAGAAGATGCCGGGAAAACCGGCCGCCGAAATGTTCGACGACATCCCGGTGCTTCAGCGCAAATGGCGTGCGGCGTTGAAGCCGGGCGAGCGGCTGCCGCGCTACGAGGACGTCATGCTCGGCAGTCTCGGGCGGCTTGCAGACCACATCGCGCTCTTGAAGAACGATGGCGTGCTCGAGCTGTCGCGCAGCGGACGCTACGTGCAGAAATGGCTCGGCGAGGAGCGCTGGGACATTCCCCTGGCCGAGCTGTCGCCCGATTGCGCCACGGCGCTGTCGGAAGCGGCGGCGAGCGCGCTGGCGGCCGGACGGCCGCACCTGGCGAGCGCGCATTGCGTGCGCGACGGAATGGTCAGAACCTACGACGTGCTGGCGCTGCCGACGTCCTCGCGCTGGGGCGCGACGTTGATCGGCGCCTATGTCAACGAGCGCGGCGCGCAGTACAATCTGCTCGACGCCATCTTTTCAGCGACCGAAGACGCGGTGGTCTCGCTGGCGACGCTGCGCGATGCCGCCGGCAAGCCGTTCGACCTTCAGGTCGTGCACCACAACAAGAGCGCGGGCGAGCTGCTGAAGGTTGCAGGCGCAAGCCTGTTGTGGCGGCGGATCGGCGAAGGCGGCACGCTGCTGCCCTTGCCCGAGGTGATGGAATTCCTGCTCAAGGCCGTATCGGGCAGCCGCTGCGAGCAGCTCGAGCTCGAGAGCGAGGGGCGCTACCTCAGGCTCAGCGCCACGGCCTTTGCCGACGTGGTCTCGCTGACCATCTCCGATGTCACCGTCCTGAAGCGGCGCGATGCTTCGTTCCGCCTCCTGTTCGACAACAATCCAATGCCGATGTGGGTGTTCGACGCAGAGACCAAGGAGTTCCTCAGCGTCAACGACGCCGCGGTCCAGCACTACGGCTACAGCCGCGCGACCTTCCTGCGCATGAAGCTGCACGAGATCTGGCCGGAGGACGAGTGGGACAGCCACGCCGCGGCGCTGGAGCGCCTCGGCGACGCCTACCACTCCTCGCGCAATTGGCGACACTTGCGCGCCGACGGCAGCGAGATCGAGGTGCTCACCTTCGGCCGTCGCGTCGCCTTCGACGAGCGCGACGGCTATCTGGTGGCGGTGGTCGACATTACCGAACGGCGCAAGGCCGAAGCGCGCATCGCCTATATGGCGCATCATGACGGGCTCACCGACCTGCCGAACCGCGAACACTTCCAGGAGCGCCTGAAGCAGGCGCTGGACCAGGCCGCGGGAAAACGGGTCGGCGTGCTCTACATCGATCTCGACCTGTTCAAGAACATCAACGATTCCTTCGGTCATCCGGTGGGCGATCGCCTGTTGAAGCAGGTCGCCGAGCGCCTGACGATTGCGGTCCGCGGCACCAATCTCGCCGCGCGGCTCGGCGGCGATGAGTTCGCCGTCATCTTGGCTGCCGACGTCTCGCCGAACGAGGCCAGCGCCTGTGCCTCCCTGCTGATCGACATGCTCAAGGCACCTTACGACGTCGACGGACAGGAGATGGTGATCGGCGCCAGCGTCGGCATCGCGCTGTCGCCGGGCGATGGCACCACGCCGGAAGAGTTGATGCGCAATGCCGACATGGCGCTGTACCGGGCCAAGGCCGACGGCGGCGGCGTGCACCACTTCTTCGAGCGTGAGATGGACCTCCAGGCGCAGAGGCGCCGCGACATGGAGCTGGATCTGCGCCGGGCATTCGCCAACGGCGAGTTCGAGCTGTACTATCAGCCGCTGGTGTCGATCGCCTCCGACCGCATCTCCGGCTTCGAGTCGCTGCTGCGCTGGCGTCATCCGGACAAGGGCATGATCTCGCCCGCGGAGTTCATCCCCGTCGCCGAAGACATCGGCCTGATCACCCAGCTCGGCGAATGGGTGCTGCGCGAAGCCTGCACCGAGGCGGTGAAATGGCCCGTCGACGTCAAGGTCGCCGTCAACCTGTCGCCGGCACAATTCCGCAGCCGCAACCTGGTCCAGGTCGTGATCTCGGCCCTGGCGCAGTCCGGCCTGTCGCCGAAGCGGCTCGAGCTCGAGATCACCGAGTCGATTTTCCTGGCCGAGACCGACGCCAATGTCGCCACCTTGCACCAGCTGCGCGAGCTCGGCGTCGGTATTTCCATGGACGATTTCGGCACCGGCTATTCCAGCCTGAGCTATCTCCGCAGCTTTCCGTTCGACAAGATCAAGATCGACCGCTCCTTCGTCAAGGATCTGGCCGAGCGGCCCGACTGCGGTGCGATCGTGCGCGCGATCTCGGGTTTGGGGCGCAGCCTCAATATCACCACGACCGCGGAGGGCGTGGAGACCGAGGATCAGCTCGACTGGCTGCGCGCCGAAGGCTGCAACGAGGTGCAGGGATTTCTGTTCAGCGCCGCGCGGCCGGCGGTCGAGCTCGGAAAGCTCCTCGCCGATTTCGGCCAGCGCACCTCACGGGCGGCGTAATGCGGGCGGATAGCAATCGTAGACCAGCGCCTTGAACGCGGGGGTAATGCGGCCGCGCTCGTTCTGGGTCTGCTGCATCATGACGTAGACCATGTCGAGCTTGGGATCGACGCCGAAATAGGTGCCGCTCCCCGAGTCCCATTTCAATTCGCCGAGCGAGCCCGGCGGGGGCGGTTTTGCATTGCCGGGATCGGTGCGCACCGCAAGGCCGTAGCCATAACCGAAGCCGTCGCCTGGAAAATAGAAATAGTCGCGTCCGACGCCGGAGCCCGGCCCGATCTGATCGGTCGTCATGGCCTTGAACGCGGCGGGGCTGAGATAGCGCCTGCCCTCGAACTCGCCGCCGTTGAGCAGCATCTGCGAGAAGCGCTGATAGTCGGTGATGGTCGAGAGCAGGCCGCCGCCGCCCGATTGCCATTCTGGATGGTCCAGGCGGTCGCGCTCGCCGGCGAGCAGGATTGAGTCGCTCGGCAGCGGCCGCGCCATCCGCGCCAGCTCGTCCTCGGTCGCGAGCGTAAATTTGGTGCTGTTCATGCCGAGCGGATCGAAGATGCGTGCTTTCAGGAAGTCGTACAGCGTCTGGCCCGAGATGATCTCGATGACGCTGCCGAGCACGTCGGTGGAATGGCCGTAGCGCCACAGCGTTCCGGGCTGCCGCGCCAGCGGCAGCTTGGCGATGCGATCGGCGAACTCCCTGTTGTTGAAGGGACCCTCGAAAATATTGGCGGCCTTGTAGGCGTGCTCGACCCATTCGCTGCCGATGTAATCGTAACTGATGCCCGAAGTATGCCGCAGCAGATCCTCGATGTTGACGGGGCGCTCAGGTGGGACGAAGTCGAGCTCCAGCTTGCCGTCGGGCCGGGTCACCTCGAGGCCGACCTTGGTCTCGGCAAACAGCGGGATGTATTTCGACACGGGGTCGGTCAGCGCAAGCTTGCCCTCGTCGATCAGCATCATCGCGCCAAGGCACGTGATCGGCTTGGTCATGGAGTGGATGGCGAAGATCGTGTCCGGCGTCATCGCAAGGCCGGTCCTGGTATCGCGCACGCCGAAGCACTTCAGATAAACCGGCTTGCCGTGCTGCTGCACCAAAATAACGGCGCCCGGCAGCCGGCCGCTTGCCACCTCGTTGTCGAAGAACGCCGTGATGCGGTCGAGCCCGTCGGGCGAGGGGGCGGGGATGTCCGCGGCCCGGGTTCGCGCCATCGTGCCGGCCAGCATGGCTGCCCCGACCAGAAATTCACGGCGTCTCATCCGCAACTTCCTCCCCGGCGGGATCAAGCCGCAAGACGCTCGATGCGTCAACACAACATCGATTAAAATCGCGTCACGATGTCCGAAAGGGACGGGCGCGGACGGTCCTCGCTCGGCTTGGTCGGCGTGCCGACATGAATGAAGCCGGCGAGCTTCTCATCCGGCTTGAGGCCGAGGCCGTCGAGCACGTCGCGGTCGAACGAGAACCAGCCGGTCAGCCAGCAGGCGCCGTAGCCGAGCGCGGCGGCGGCGGTGACGATGTTCATGGCGCTGGCGCCCGCCGACAATTCCTGCTCGAACGCCGGCACCTTCGGGTGCGGCTTGGTGAAGCTGACGATGCCGATCACCAGCGGCGCGTCCATCAGGCGCTTGCGCTCGGTCTCGACGTCGGCCGCCGGCGCCCCCGGATTCTTCCTGGCGAAGACCCGCGCGATCACCTCGCCGGCCCGTGCACGGGCGTCGCCCTCGAAGATGATGAAGCGCCACGGCGCGAGCTTGCCGTGATCGGGCACGCGCGCCCCGATGGTGAGGATGGTCTCGAGCTCGGCCGCCGACGGGCCGGGCCCCGTCATCTCGCGCGGCTTGACCGAGCGGCGGGTCTTCAGGAGTTCGATGGCGTCGGGCACTGCGATATCCTCTTCAAATGGTCGGCGGGCGTGCCATGCCGAGATAAGCATGCACGCCCGCAACCGGAAGCGAATTTAGATCGATTTCAGGGCTCAGACGGCGCCGCGGGCCCGCTTCACGTCCGGCGGGGTCGCCTCGTCGACCAGGGCGGCGATCGCCTCGGCCGTGGTCATCACCTTCTGGCCGTCGCTGCCGAGCCGGCGGACCGAGACCGAATGCGTCTCGGCCTCTTTCTTGCCGACCACGAGCAGGGCCGGGATCTTGGCCAGCGAGTGCTCGCGGACCTTGTAGTTGATCTTTTCGTTGCGCAGGTCGATCTCGGCCCGAAGCCCGGCGCGCCGCGCCTGCTCCAGCACCACCTTGGCGTATTCGTCGCCTTCCGAGGTGATCGTGGTGACAACCGCCTGCACCGGCGAGAGCCAGAGCGGGAAGTTGCCGGCATAATGCTCGATCAGGATGCCGATATAGCGCTCCATCGAGCCGCAGATCGCGCGGTGCACCATCACCGGCGGTTTCTTGCCGCCGTCATGGTCGATGTAGAAGGCGCCGAACCGCTCCGGCAGGTTGAAGTCGACCTGCGTGGTGCCGCACTGCCAATCGCGACCGATGGCATCGCGCAGAACGTATTCGAACTTCGGTCCGTAGAACGCGCCTTCGCCCGGGTTGATCTCGGTCTTGATGTGATTGTTCTGCGACTGGATTTCGCGCAGCACCGTCGCCATCACGCGCTCGGCGTGATCCCACATCGCATCGGTGCCGACGCGTTTCTCCGGCCGGGTCGAGAGCTTCACCGTGAGGTCGCCGGTGAAGCCGAAATCGGCATAGGTCGACAGGATCAGATCGTTGATCTTCAGGCACTCCTCGGCGAGCTGATCCTCGGTGCAGAAGATGTGCGCGTCGTCCTGGGTGAAGCCGCGCACGCGCATCAGGCCGTGCATGGCGCCGGAGGGCTCGTAGCGGTGCACCACGCCGAACTCGGCGAGGCGCAAGGGCAGGTCGCGATAGCTCTTCAGGCCGTGCTTGAAGATCTGGACGTGACCGGGGCAGTTCATCGGCTTGAGCGCAAACCAGCGCTTGTCCTCGGCCTCGTCGCCGGCCGATTGCGCCGCGAACATGTTCTCGCGATACCAGCCCCAATGGCCCGAGGTCTCCCACAGCACCTTGTCGAGGATCTGCGGCGCGTTGACTTCGCTGTAATCGCCGGTAAGGCGACGGCGCATATAGGCGATCAGCTGCTGGAAGATGGTCCAGCCCTTCGGATGCCAGAACACGACGCCCGGACCTTCCTCCTGGAAGTGGAAGAGGTCGAGCTCGCGCCCGAGCTTGCGATGGTCGCGCTTCTCGGCTTCCTCGATCTGCTTGAGGTAGGCGTCGAGATCCTCCTGCTTGGCGAAGGCCGTACCATAGATGCGGGTCAGCATCGGGTTGTTGCTGTCGCCGCGCCAATAGGCGCCGGCCACCTTCATCAGCTTGAAGGCATTGCCGACCTTGCCGGTCGAGGTCATGTGCGGGCCGCGGCACAGGTCGAACCAGTCGCCCTGGTAGTAGATCTTGATCGGCTCGGTGCCGGGAATGGCGTCGACCAGCTCGACCTTGAAGGCCTCGCCCTTGTCGCGGAACACCTGCTTGGTCTTCTCGCGGTCCCAGACTTCCTTGGTGAAAGGCTTGTCGCGCGCGATGATCTCGCGCATCTTCTTCTCGATCGCGGCAAAGTCTTCCGGAGTGAACGGCTCGTTGCGGAAGAAGTCGTAATAGAAGCCGTTCTCGATCACGGGGCCGATCGTGACCTGGGTTCCCGGCCACAGCGTCTGCACCGCTTCCGCCAGCACGTGTGCGCAGTCGTGCCGGATCAATTCGAGCGCGCGCGGGTCGTCGCGATTCACGAACTCGATTCCAGCGTCGGCCTCGATGGGATCGTTGAGATCGGCAAGCGTGCCGTCGAGCGCCATGGCGACCGTGCGCTTGGCCAGCGACGGCGAGATGCCCTTGGCAATATCGAGGCCGGTGATGCCCTTGTCGAACTGACGCTTGGCGCCGTCGGGGAAGGTGAGGGTGACCTTGGCCGCGGGGGTCACGGGCTTCAAATTGGACAGGCTGTACTGGAAGCCGGACTCGGACTTGGGCTGGTCGGACATTGCTTTTCTCCTGGGGCTCACTCCTGCGAACGAGCGCAGGTAAGCGGGAACGAGCGATATATCAGGCGATTCGGCCTGCGCAATCCGGCATTTCCAAGAAAGTGGCGCGCAAAACCCGGGGCGGAGCCCGCAACTATTTGACGTTGTACCCTTTAACCGGTCGCAGGCCGCCGCTACATGCGTTTGCATGAAAAGCGCCCCAGCTGCCGGCCGTTTCGCGCCAACCGCCCTGATGCTCGGCAATCTCGTGACCGGCTGCTCGGTCTTGGCGCCGGCGGGCATGCTGCCGGAATTGTCGGCGGGGCTCGGGATCAGCATCCACGCGGCCGGGCTCCTGATCACCTTCGGCGCGGTGACGCTGTGCGTCGGCTCGCCGCTGACGGCGTGGCTGACCAGCCGCATCGAACGGCGGACCCTGCTCGCCACGACGCTGGCCGTGCTCGCACTCGGCAATCTCGCCTCCGCGTTTGCGCCCGATTACACCAGCCTGCTGATCATGCGGCTCGCGATGCTCGCAGTCGGCTCGCTCTATACGCCGCAGGCGGCCGGCACGGCTGCGCTGATCGTGCCGGCGGAACGGCGCGGCAGCACCATTGCGTACCTCTTCCTCGGCTGGTCGCTCGCAGCCGCCGTCGGCCTGCCGCTGATCACCTTTATCGCCAGCCGCTACGGCTGGCGCGCGGCCTATGGCGGGGTCGGCGCGCTCGGCTGCGTCAGCTTCCTGCTGTTGCTGCTGCGTCTGCCGGCGGGTCTGCAGGGCGCACCGGTCGATCTGAAGACATGGGCCGCCGTCGGCCGAAGCAGGACGATCCTGCTGCTGCTCGCGATCACGATGCTGCAAATGTCGGGGCAGTTCGTCGTGTTCACCTATATGGGCCCGCTGCTCAACAAGCTCACCGGCGCCGGTCCCGATGCGATCGGCTCGGTCTTCGCGCTGTACGGGATCTGCGGCTTCCTCGGCGTCGTCGTCGCCACGCGCATCGTCGACACTGCGGGGCCCTATCGCACCTCGTTGCTGTTCACCTGCCTGCTGCTTGCCGGGATGAGCGGGTGGGCCCTCGGCGCCGGCTCGCTCGTCATGATGGCGGGCGCGGTAGCGATCTGGGGCCTTGGCTTCGCCTCGACCAATTCGATGCAGCAGGTGCGGCTGGTCGCGGCTGCGCCGCCGCTCGCATCGGCCACCGTGGCGCTCAACACGTCCGTTCTCTATATCGGCCAGGCGGTTGGCTCCGCCGTCGGCGGGCTGCTGTTCGCCCGCGAGCTCCTGCACGCGCTCGGCTTCGTCGCGGTCGGTTTCGTCGTGCTGGCACTGATCCTGGTGGTCGTGACCCGGCCCCGGCGGGCGGCTGCCGCCACCGCCTGAACGCAGCAGGTCGTGCGCGCAAGGCGCTTGGCAAACCTCGCGCGGGAGCGGTAGAAGGCCGGCGTGGGGATCAAAGAGAGTTGACTGAGATGAGGATGATTCTGGCGGTTGCCGCGGTGCTCTATTCAGCCTCCGCATTTGCGCAGACCGAGAAGCCACCCATGGTGGGGGACAAGCCGCTGGTGCAGGTCAAGCCGAAAGGCGCCAAGGAGGCTGCCGCCGCTCCAAAGGGCAAGCCGCAATCGATCGCCGTCCGCCTCCAGGCCTGCCTCGAGATCGACGACGGCACCAAGGATCGCCTCAACTGCTACGACGCGGTGATCCCGCCGGCGCCGAAGCCGAAGCCGGCCAAGGCCAAGGGCTATGCCGACTGCCGCTTCTTCAAGGAAGAGGACGAGCGGCTGGCCTGCTTCAACGGCTTTGCCGAGAGCATTCCGAAGCTGCCCAGGAACTAATATTTGGAACTGATATCGAGACCTGATATCGGCCCGGCTAGGGATTTGTGGAGGCGACGCGCGTCAGCGCGAGCGACGGCGTCGCCGCCATCTTCACCAGCACGTCCTTGAGCGGATCGCGCGTCCAAGCGCGGGTGACATAGTCGCGATGGGTGATGCCCTCGCCGGTCTCCACGAACACCACGCTGCCGGGTCGTAGCGGCCCGTCCATGTCCTCGGCGACGCTGATGCCCTTCTGGCGGAGCATGCTCATCAGCTCGCGGTCGCGCCGCGCGGTGTGGCGGGTGTAGGCGCTGACGAAGAAGCCGGAACGGTGGTTCTCGATCCAGGACGCGAATTTGTCCATCTCGCCATAGACGGCATCGAGCAGCACCACGCCGCGCACGCGGTCGCTGATGCCGCCGACCTCCAGGCTCCAGGCTGTCGGCAGGAAGCCGCCGCTATAGCCGACGATCACGATCGGCATGTTGGCGAAGGCGCGCGCGCTGTTGGGATCGCCGGTGAGGCGCGCAAGATGGTCGGCCGATTCCGCCATGAAGCGCTTGAAGCCGCCCGGCTGCCAGAATTTTCCGGCGCTGGAATCGGCGGCGTCGACCGCCATCTGCGGCGCAAGCAGGATCGCATTGGCGCCGGAATCGGTGACCTGTTTCGGCACCATCTGCCGGTCGCGGACGTCGCGCTCGAGCGTTGCGCCATTGCCGTGGAAGAACACCACGATCACGCCCGGCTTGCGCAGGTCGAAATGCTCGGGCACGTGCACCAGCACGCGGCTGTCGCTATAGGTCTCGTCCTGCCAGTAGACGCGGCCGGAATAGCTGCGGTGGCCGCGGCGGTCGCCTTTGGAAATGTTGAGGAAGGGCGCGTCGGAAGCGGGGTTGTTGCCGAAATAGGGGAAGGCCGACGACTTCATGCTGACGAGTGTCGTCAGATCCTCGCGGGCGGGGCGCTTGTACGGGACTTGCGGCTCGAGCGAGGCCACCTTGTAGGACGCCTGCTCCGGTATTTGTCGCTGGACCGCGCTCTTGGGCGAGAAGTCCGACATCTGCCGTTGCAGGAAGCCTTCACTCGCCGAGGGAAAGCGCTCCCTAAACTGCGGGGCAGGGAAGCGATCCTCGAACGTGTCGCCGCTTGCCACGCGCGCGTTCGAGATCTGCGAATTGGTCTTGGCGACCACCTGGACATTCGCCTGGGAGTTCGCCGCCAACGCCGCCGGATCCGGCGCCTTGCCGCATTGAACCAGCGTCAGCGACAACGGCACCATGACTGAGATCAGACCGGCCCGGAGCGCACGATCATGCCGACCGGACGGTGTCCGATCGGCACGATCATCAGCTCTCAGTTTAGGAGCGGCCCCGGCCATCCACCCATGACCCCAAAGTCACGACCCAAGTCTTACGTCCCAGGTCACACGTCCAAGTCACACGTCCATCGGCAATCTTGAAACAATTGAGCCGACTGGCGTTTAGGCGACGTTAAGCGTCCGGAGAAACTTCCCCACATCCGGAACGCTCGAAAGGACCATGCAATCGTGTCCTGATTGTGGGGGAGCGGAACGGGCAATTCCGGGTGCATCCAGAGATATCGTCCAAAGAAGCGTCTAGGCGGTGGTCTGGTACCTGCCTCCGTTGCCTCATTTAACCCTTGTTAACCCTGCTTGAATTGACTGGGCCAAAGTGCACGATGGGCCCCACGAGGCGAAGCGCCTGAGGTTAAGGACCCTGATGACGGCATCAGATGCGGGTACCCCGCCCTGGACGGACCGGCTGACCGGGAGGGGGGCCGGGGTTTCTGTTCCGGTCGCCACCGCCATCGTCGTGGCCGACATGATTGGGGTCGGCGTCTTCACCAGCCTCGGCTTCCAGGTCAAGGACATCCCGTCCGGCTTCTCGATCCTGCTCCTCTGGACGGTTGGCGGCGTCGTCGCGCTGTGCGGTGTGTTCGCGTACAGCGAGTTGGGCGCGATGTTTCCGCGCTCGAGCGGCGAGTACAATTTGCTCGGCCGCGCCTACCACCCGGCCTTCGGCTTCCTCGCCGGCTGGGTGTCGGCCACGGTCGGATTCGCAGCGCCGGTCGCGCTCGCCGCGATGGCGTTCGGGGAATATGCCAAATCGGTCGTACCCGATCTGCCGGCGATTCCGCTCGCCATCGGCGTGGTGTGGCTGGTTTCGCTCGTGCAACTGACCGGCGTCAGGCACTCATCCACATTCCAGTTGATCTCGACCGTCCTCAAGGTCGTGCTGATCGTCGCCTTCCTGGTCGCCGGCTTCGTCATCGCCGTGCCGCAGCCGATCAGCTTCACGCCGCAGCCCGGCGATATCGCTCACATCGTCAGCGCGCCGTTCGCCATCGGGCTCGTCTTCGTGATGTATTCGTTCTCGGGCTGGAATGCCGCCACCTACATCATCGGCGAGATGAAGACGCCGCAACGGAACCTGCCGCGCGCGCTGCTCGCGGGCACGCTGATCGTGCTCGTGCTGTATGTCGCGCTGAACGCGGTATTTCTCCATTCGACGCCGGTCAGCGCGCTCGCCGGCCAGCTCGACGTCGCCAGTGTCGCCGGCACCGTCATCTTCGGCAGTCTCGGCGGTCGGATCGTCGGCGCCATGATTTGCTTCGGTCTGATCTCTTCGATCAGTGCGATGATGTGGATCGGCCCGCGCGTGATGATGACGATGGGGGAGGACATTCCCGCCTTGCGCGTTTTCTCCAAACGGTCGGTGAGCGGCGCGCCGGCCTATGCCATCCTGTTCCAACTGGCCATCGCCAATCTTCTGCTGTTCACGCGCAGCTTCGAGGCGGTGCTCGATTTCATCCAGTTCGCGCTGTTGTTCTGCTCGTTCTTCACGGTCGCCGGCGTCATCAAGCTGCGCATCACCGATCCCGATCTGCCGCGGCCCTATCGCGCCTGGGGATACCCGTTCACGCCGCTCGTGTTTCTGCTCGTGACCGCGTTCATGATGTACTACCTTCTGACGGAGCGGCCGCTTCAGTCGCTGTCGGGAATGCTCGTCATGCTCTCCGGCCTTTTGATTTACGCTGTTTTCCGCAGGCGGCCCGTCGTCGCTGCCGCATCGCCGCATCGCGAATAGCCATGCTCCGCCCCCTGAGAATTGCGGCCGTTGCTTTCGTCCTCCTGGCTGCGGCCGTCTCGTCCGC
Organism: Bradyrhizobium sp. USDA 336; assembly: GCF_044908355.1. Taxonomy (NCBI): domain Bacteria; kingdom Pseudomonadati; phylum Pseudomonadota; class Alphaproteobacteria; order Hyphomicrobiales; family Nitrobacteraceae; genus Bradyrhizobium; species Bradyrhizobium sp. USDA 336. Next base: position 756,271 of record NZ_JBIYDC010000002.1, read on the forward strand.
GCGTGCCGCAGACGTCACCTTCGATGACACGGCGCGCTTCCTTGCGGGCATGCAGCCTTCGGCGGACTCGCCGCTGGTGCCGCTCACCAGGGACCCGGCCTGGCAGCGTCACGCCAAATTCTTCGACGGCGCCTTCGCTCAGCTCGAGCAGCGTCAGCTCTCGAAGATCCGCAGCTGGGCCGACCTCAATCTGGCCGCGCCCCGACCGACCATGTTCTATTTGTTCAGCGGCCCCGATTTCCTCTACGCCGACGCCTTCCATTCCAAGGCCAGCACCTACGTGCTCGGCGCGCTGGAGCCGGTCGGCGCGGTGCCCGATTTGACGCGGCTGCCGCGCGGTTCGGTCGGCGCTGCGCTCTATAACGTCGAACGCTCGCTTGGCTCGATCCTGAGCTTCTCGTTCTTCATCACCAAGCAGATGAAGGTCGACCTGAGCGCCAACCAGGTGAACGGCACCCTGCCGATCCTCTATGTCTTTCTCGCCCGCTCCGGCAAGAACATCCGCAACGTGGAGATGGTCGCGCTCGACGACAAGGGCGGGCTACATGTCGGCGGCGACAATCCCGGACGGAACGCGACGCGCGGCGTCCGCATCAGCTTTGCCGGCAGCGACGGGGAAGCGCGTACGCTGTATTATTTCGCGACCGACCTCTCAAATTCCGGCGCACGTGCCACGGGCTTCCTGAAATTCTGCGAGACGCTCGGGCCCGGCAACAGCCTGCTCAAGAGTGCGTCCTACCTGTTGCACTCCGGCAATTTCACCGTCGCACGCGACTGGTTGCTCGCCAACAGCGCCACCATCATCCAGGACGATTCCGGCATTCCGCTTGCGAACTACAATGCGCGGCAATGGAGGTTCTTCCCGTTCGGCCGCTATCTCGGCCCCATCGACGAATTCCCCGGCCGCTACCAGGAGCGCTACGCCGAGCTGTTCACGCGTGCCCAGCCGATCGATTTCGGCGTCGGCTATCGCTGGCGCATGCGTGAATCGAATTTGCTGCTGGCGGTGAAGGTGCCGGGCAGCGAGACCGCACCGGCTGCAGAGACCACTTCGGCCGCCGAGCCGGCGCCAAAGCCGCCGCGCCCGAAGCGGCTACGACCGCCGGAGTCGATCCCTCCGTCACAGGGACGGTTCTACTGGTTCCGATGACTACCAATGCACGCTCTGGCTCGGCACGATGAACGTCGTCGTGCTCGGCTGTGTCGCAAGGCTTCTCTCAAGATACCAGCCTGAGCCGAGGACGAGCGCAAGCAAAGCGATGATGGCGAGCAGGTCGATGGTTCTTGGATCGTGCGCCCTGTGATCGAGATTCGGACCGGGCTTGACGTGAAAATGCGGGCTGATTTTCCAGCGCATTGTTGTTTCCTCCCGTGGGGAGCATCAAAACAACGCGGGCGGAAAGTCTAAGGTTCCGGTCAGGGCGGCGCTGTTCAGAGCACCGCAAGTCAGGGCGCGTTAACTCCGCGCCAGCGGCCATAGCGCCAGGGCTGATACCAGCGTGCGCCTTTGGGCGCGGTGAGAGGCACGTTGTCGATGCCGGACGTGCCGAAGGGATGGCAACGGAGCAGGCGCGCGAGCGTCATCCAGCCGCCGGCCCACAGCCCGAACCGTTCGATCGCCTCATCGCCATAGGCGGAGCAGGTCGGCAGATGCCGGCAGTTGTACCCGACCAGAGGCGACAGCGTATGGCGATACACCCAGATCAGCCCACGGCCGAATCTGCGCGGCAGCCGGAGCACACCATCGACCGAACTGGAACAGCGCTGGCAGGCTGAATGCTTCATGGGCGCTTTGCTGCGACCTTAGGCGCGATGTTGCATAGTTCCGGGGCAGGGAACCGTAAGCTATTGTTTCCGCGCCATATTTTGCGTGTTTTTTGGGAGCACTGCAGCAAGTATCTGTGGACGATCTGTATTCGCCCGGATACCATTTTTATGACGGCCGTGTGTAGAAACATACGCCTGTATGATGGACTCAGATGGCGCTACCGGGGAATGTTTGGTGGCTTGGGGCTTGGGGCTTGGGGCTTGGGGAAGGAACCAGATTGAGACTTCTGAACTCCCTTAATCTTCGCGGCTGGTTGCTGGTGGGAACCGCCGTTTGTGGGGTCGCGCTGGCAGGTGCCGTCGCGACATTCGGATCGTCGGCCCGCGCAGGCGCTGTTCTCGAAGAGCGCAAGCTGCCGATGAAGTTCAGCTGGGTCGCCTGCGAGCCGAACTGCCGCGGCTGGATCAGTGCGGTCGGCATCATCACCGCCGATACGCCCAAAGAATTCGAAGAGTTTTCGCGGGGCCGCCAGCTCGGCGGCGCCACCGTAGTGCTCGATTCCAGCGGCGGCTCCGTCAATGACGCGATCACGCTCGGCCGGCGCTTCCGCAATCTCGGGCTTTTGACCACGGTCGGCGTGAGCCTCCGCGGCGGGCCGTCGACACGGCCGGCCGTCGCGCCGGAAGCGTATTGCGAGTCCATGTGCGCGTTCCTGCTGCTGGCCGGCAAGAAGCGGTACGTGCCGGAAGCCGCTCATGTCCGGGTTCACCAGATCTGGATGGGCGACCGCGCCGACGATGCCAAGGCGGCGAGTTATAGCGCGCAGGACCTGATGATCGTGGAGCGCGACATCGGTCGCCTAGCCAAATACACCTTCGATATGGGTGGCGCCGGGGATCTGCTGTCGCTTGCGCTCAGCGTCCCGCCCTGGGAGGACCTGCACGAGCTCGATGCCGGCGAGCTCAAGCTCACCAATCTGGTTACGACCGATCTCGTGGCTGACGTGCTCCCGCACGTGGATATCTCGGCGCCGGCAATGGCGGAGCTTGCACCGAAGACGCAGGCGAGGTTCGGCGCGGAACCGGAGCAGGCTTCCAAGTCGACCAAGACGGCGGAAGCCGTGGTGCCGACCGGTAGTGTTGCCACGCCGGCTGCTGCGACGGCGCCGAAGTAAGCTCTTAAATATCGGCAGTCATCCCCGGGGCGCGCGTCAGCGCGAACCTTGGTGAGCAAGTGCGTACCTGAGGTACGCAGGTTCGCCCGGAATGACGAAGAGGGGGTCAGCCTTGCGCTGCGGCGGGCTGCTTGGTTCTGGCCTCGATCTGGCCGATGGCATCAACCACGGCATCGAAGGTGAGAAGCGTCGAGGCATGGCGCGCCTTGTAGTCGCGGACCGGCTCGAGGAACTTGATCTCCTCCCATTTGCCTTGAGGAGGCGCACCATTCTCCTTCAGCATCTTGCGAACGGTTTCGCGTAACTCACGGAGTTCGCTCGCAGTCGAGCCGACCACGTGACTTGCCATGATGGATGAAGAGGCCTGGCCCAAGGCGCAGGCCTTCACGTCATGGGCGAAGTCGGTGACGGTGTCCCCGTTCATCTTGAGATCGACCTTCACGGTCGAGCCGCACAGCTTGGAATGGGCGGTGGCGGAGGCATCGGGGTCCGCCAACCGTCCGAGCCGCGGAATATTCCCGGCCAGCTCGATGATCCGCTTGTTGTAAATGTCGTTCAGCATGTGATGGAGTCCAACGCGTCCACACCCGCTTCCAGCCGGATCGGCCTTGGCGGGCGCCGCCCACGGTCCTATATAGGGGCGGAACTGGTGGAAAAACAGTCCAGGGATGCGGTGGCGGTGATCCAGATCTAGGCTGCCGGCGTTGTGACCTCGGGACTTTTGCACCGAAACTTGTTCTGTTCAGGCGTCCGGCGGCTTGCCGCCCCGTCTGCCGGTGACACTCCGGCCGTTAGGCCGTCGAACGGAGAAGATATGGACGCTGCAATCAAATCCATCCGCCCGGGCAAGCCCTCCGACCGGCAGCCCGAGAGCCGCCCGGCCGAGCTTGATCCTGCCGAATTCCTCGCGGCCGCCGTCCGCGCCGACCAGCCGCGCCCCGCGCGCGCCGAGGCGGAAGCGGCAGTGAAGACGCTGCTCGCCTATATCGGCGAGAACACCGAGCGCGAGGGCCTGCTCGATACGCCGCGCCGCGTCGTCGAGGCTTTCGACGAGCTCTATCAGGGCTACCACCAGTGCCCGGCCGAGGTGCTCGATCGCACCTTCGGCGAGACGGCGGGCTATGACGACTTCGTCCTGGTGCGCGACATCGAGTTCACCTCGCAATGCGAGCATCACATGATGCCGTTCTACGGCAAGGCGCACATCGCCTATACGCCGGTGGAGCGCGTCGTCGGCCTGTCCAAGCTGGCCCGCCTGACCGACATTTTCGCCCGCCGGCTCCAGACCCAGGAGCACCTGACCGCGCAGATCGCCGCCGCGATCGACGAGGTCCTCAAGCCTCGCGGTGTTGCCGTGCTGATCGAGGCCGAGCATACCTGCATGTCGGTGCGCGGCGTCGCCAAGCATGGCGCCTCTACTTTCACCAGCCGCTTCACCGGCATGTTCCGCGACAATCCGGCGGAGCAGGCCCGTTTCCTGTCCCTGGTGCGAGGCACGACGCGCTGACCTCGCGACAAACCGGCGAGAGTTGCTGTGTCCGCTCATTCCCATGAGATCGAGGAGGGCCTCGCCTTCCTGCCCAGATTTGATGCCGCTGGCCTCGTGACGGTCGTCGCCACCGACGTCGCTACCGGTGACGTGCTCATGGTCGCGCACATGAACGAAGAGGCGTTGCGCAAGACGATTGCGACCGGCGAAGCCTGGTACTTCAGCCGCTCGCGCAATGCCTTGTGGCGAAAAGGTGAGACGTCGGGTCAAACCCAGCGCGTGGTCGAGATGCGCACCGATTGCGATCAGGATGCGGTCTGGATCCGCGTCGAGCAGATCGGCGCGGCCTGCCATACCGGCCGGCGGTCGTGCTTCTACCGCAAGGTCGAGGCCGAGGGTGGGGGAGCAAGATTGGTCTTCACTGACGCGGACCGGCTGTTCGATCCAGACAACGTTTACAAGAAGTAGTCCTCTGTCATTCCGGGGCGCGCGCAGCGCGAGCTATGGTGCGCAATTGCGCACCTGAGAATCATCGCAATGCGTCACGGGCAGCTCAATGGATTCCGGGCTCATCGCTTCGCGATGCCCCGGAATGACCAGGGCGGCGGGATTAACCCCTCCTTAACCATACCTGCCCCACGGTGAGACGACGGGCGCCGAATTGCCGGCGTCGCTCAGCGCCGCGCGGGGCGGGCCCTCCACCATGTCGATCGACAGTTTCAGTGCCACGCAGACGGCCGGCCTTGATCCGTCGCGGGCGCGTGTCGCCGGTGCGATCAAGCAGGCCTCGAACGTCACAGGCGTCAGCTTCCAGTACATGCTGACCACGGCCAAGATGGAATCGGACTTCAATCCGACGGCCGCCGCCACCACCTCGTCCGCGCAGGGGCTCTACCAGTTCATCGACCAGACCTGGCTCGGCACGGTGAAGGAAGCGGGTGCCCAGCTCGGCTATGGCAGCTACGCCGACGCCATCACCAGGACGTCATCGGGGACCTACACCGTCGACGATCCCGTCAAGAAGCGGTCGATCATGAAGCTGCGCGACGATCCCGAAGCCGCTTCCGCCATGGCCGCGGCGCTGACGCAGTCGAACAGCTTCAAGCTCACCGGCCTGCTCGGGCGCAGGCCGAGCGACAGCGAACTCTACATGGCCCATTTCATGGGCGTCCGCGGCGCGGCGAAATTGATCGCCAATGCCGAGGACAATCCGCAAGCCGTCGGCGCGCGGCTGTTTCCCAACGCGGCGGCCGCCAACCGCCCGATCTTCTACGCCAAGGACGGCCGCGCCCGCAGCGTCTCCGAGGTCTATTCGGTCCTGGACAGCCGCTATGCCAGCGCGGCCAATTCAAAGGTAACCCGCAGCGCGATGGCGATGTATGGCGCCACGCCTTCGACCACGCAGGTCGCGAGTGCCAATGCAGTGGTGCCCACTGCGCCTGTCGTGGACAACGCCGCCTATCTCCAGACCTTCCCGAATGCCCGCACAGTGACGCCCGTCAGCGCGAGTTCGTCGACACATGTCGCGGACAATGCGACGGGCACGCCGGTGTTTCGTTCGATCTATCAACCCGGCGATGCCACGCAGCCGGTCTCGACCACGGTGCAGAAACTATGGGGCAACAGTGCCTCGCTCACCTCGGTCGCATCGGCAACGCCTGACGTGCGGCCGCCGCAACCGCTCGATCTCTTCAGTGATCGCAGCGGCACGTTCTCGAGCTAGCCGAGATCTCGTGTCCCGGACGCGCTGCGGCGCGCAAGCGCTGCTGCGCAGAGCCGGGAGCCATGCAACAAAAACTGCTCTCGTCCATCTGGGCTCCGGCTCAGCAGCGCATCAGTCGCGTGCTGCGCTGCGTCCGGGGCACTCCTGCCAAGCGGCTTTGTTCCCTTAACAAATCATCAATGAAACCAGCCGGTTATGGTGAACGCTTTGTTAAGCGTCGTGGTTTATTTTGTATTGCAGGTGACGAGCCGTCATCATTTTCGTTTGTTGTGTAGCCCGAAGCAGCATGATTGTTCGGCAGTTCATTCATTGGATCAGGACGGCGCCCGCAGGCGAGCGGGCCGAGGCAACACGGGCGCTGGCCCGGGCCTGGCTGATCTCCGACCTTTCTGCAGACGATCGCATCGCCGCCGAAGGCGCGCTTCTGATGCTGCTCGACGATGCCTCGCCGCTGGTGCGGCAGGCGATGGCCGAAGCCTTTGCCCGCAGCCTCGACGCGCCGGCCGCAATCGTGCGGGCGCTGTCGGCCGATCAGCCGACGGTCGCGCTGCCGGTGCTCGAATATTCCCCGCTCTTGATCGACGCCGATCTCGTCGACATCGTCGCGACCGGCGGCGAGGAGGTGCAATGCGCAGTCGCCCGCCGCATCGCATTGCCGGTGTCGGTGTGCGCCGCGATCGCCGAAGTCGGCTGCGCAGCTGCCGCGCTGGAGCTGATCGAGAATCCCCATGCCGAGCTAGCCCCGTTCTCCTGGGACCGGATCGTCGAGCGTCATGGCCATCTAGCCGCGATCCGCGAGGCGATGCTGGTGCTGGAGGATCTGCCGGCCGCAACGCGTGCAGCGCTGGTGGCAAAGCTCTCCGAGACGCTGGCGCAATTCGTCGTGGCGCGGAACTGGCTGAGCGCCGACCGCGCCGACCGCATCACCATCGAGGCGCGCGACCGCTCCACCATGAACATCGCGGCGCGCTCGCGCGGCGATGACATGCAGGGCCTGGTCCGGCATTTGCGCATCACCGGCCAGCTGACCGCGGGCCTGATCCTGCGCGCACTACTGTCCGGCAATCTGGGCTTGTTCGATGCGGCACTCGCCGAACTCGCCGATCTGCCGCTGGCGCGCGTCTCGGCGCTGCTGCACGAGCGCGGCGGCAACAGCGTGCACGCGCTGCTCCGTCGCGCCGGGCTTCCGGAGGCGACGTTTGCGGCGTTCCAGGTCGCGCTCGATGCCTGCCACGAGCAGGGCTTCGTCGATAGCGACGACGGCGCGGTGCGGCTGCGCCGGCGCATGGTCGAGCGCGTGCTCACCCATTGCGAGTCCGATCGCGGCGCCACCGAGCCGCTGATGGTCCTGCTGCGCCGCTTCGCCACCGAATCCGCGCGCGAGGAGGCACGGCTGTTCTGCGACGAGATTGTCGCGGATGATGTGGTCGATCCGCTCTATGACGATCTGATTGCGGCGTAGTTCGAAGCTCGCGACAAGGCGGGCCGGAAGAGAGACAGGCTCCGTCATTGCGAGCGCAGCGAAGCGATCCAGAATCCCTCCGCGGGGACAGTCTGGATTGCTTCGCTGCGCTCGCAATGACGAGAGGAGAGAGTTCGGCCTTATTCCGCCGGTGCGATGCTCGGTGCCAGGATCACCTCGAGATGCTCGGGGCGGTCGCGGTTGACGTGGGCAAGATAATCGTCGGCGACCTTGCGCAGGCGGCGGCTGAGCTCGGCCGAGACGCTGATCCTGTCCAGCCTGGTGTTCTCGTGCACGATGGCGAGAATTGCGTTGATGTGGTGCGTGAACAGCTCGGCCGGCACCTTTTCCAGGTCAGGCGCGTGCTCGATGACGCGGCACAGGCTTTCGGCGATGCCTGCGGCTGAAGGAAAGCCAAATGTCGCCGCATCGCCCTTGATGTCATGCGCGGCGTGAAACAGCTCGTCGCGCAGTTCCTTCGTGAAGCCGTCGTTCTGCACGGCCGTCCAGGCGGCGGACAGTCGCTGGACCTCGATCACCATCCAGTCCTTGAACTCGCCGGAGAGGCGCGCGAGCGCCTGCTCGGCGCGGCCGACCGGGTCGTCCAGGTCTTTTTCTTCGACGCGGCGCAGGACCTTGCGCAGCGGATTGGGCTGCGTGATGACTTGGTGCGTGGCGAAGGCCTTGACCTCGATGTCCTTTGCGCTGTTCTTCGCCATGATGCCTGCCTCGTCTGAAGCGGTTGCGCTAGATGGTGGAGCGGGCCTTGTCGAGCAGCGAGGGCTGCTGCAGCACCTCGTGCTTTTCGCCGACGCGGCGCTCCGGGCCCATATAGGCGGAGTTGATGTTGCGGCGCCGGTCGGGGCCGAAATAGGTCTTGGTCTTGATGAAGGGGCGGGGATTGGCGACGACGTTGAGGATGCGCTGATAGAGCCCCTTGGCCGAGATCGGCTTGGCCAGAAATTCGGTGACGCCGGCATCGCGTGCGACGGTGACGCGGCGCTTCTCGGAATGTCCGGTCAGCATGATGATCGGGGCGTAGGGATTGCCCTTGGATTCCGGCTGCCGGATCATCTGCGCGAGCTCGAGCCCGTCAAAGATCGGCATGGCCCAGTCGGTGATGACGATGTCGGGCACGTAATGGCTGTACATTTCGAGCGCCGTGGCGCCGTCCTCGGCCTCATAGACCTCGCGCGCGCCGAACGAATGCAGCAGCGTCCGCAGGATGCGGCGCATGTGCGGATTGTCGTCGCAGACGAGGAAGCGCAGCTTGTTGAAGTCGATACGGAACATGACGCCCGGGCCAAAAGCGGGTCAACCTTCGTTAACCATATCGTGCCGGGAGTTAACGAAGGGTTGCGGCCAGGGGTGGGGCGGCAGGACGCTCAGTAGCCGAACTGCTCCCGCAAGATACGCTCTTCCAGGCTGTGGCCGGGATCGAACAGCATCCGCATCGAGATGCTCTTGTCCGAAAGCACCTCGACGCGCCGGACCCTGCGCACCTCCTCGTGGTCGGCGACCGCGGCGACGGGGCGCTTGTCGTCTTCCAGCACCTCGATGACGACATAGGCGGTATTGGGCAGGAGGGCGCCGCGCCAGCGCCGCGGCCGGAAGGCGCTGATTGGCGTCAATGCCAGCAGGGCGGCGTTGATTGGGAGGATGGGTCCTTGGGCGGAGAGGTTATAGGCCGTCGAACCTGCCGGCGTCGCGACGATAATGCCATCGGCGATCAGCTCCGGCATGCGTTCGCGCTCGTCGATCAGGATCCGCAAGCGCGCCGCCTGGGAGGTCTGGCGGAACAGGTAGACCTCGTTGATGGCGTGGTGCAGGTGAACGCGGTCGTTGACGTCGGTCGCGCGCATCAGGAGCGGATTGATCTCGGATTCATGCGCCGTCTCGAGCCGTTGGCGCAGATCATGCGTCGAGTACTCGTTCATCAGGAAGCCGACCGTGCCGCGGTGCATGCCGTAGATCGGCTTTCCCGTGCGCATATGGTGGTGCAGCGTCTGCAGCATCAGCCCATCGCCGCCGAGTGCGACGACCACGTCGGCCTCATCGGGATCGCAATTGCCATAGTCCCTGGTCAGCTGGCCAAAGGCGGCTTGCGCCTCGTTGCTCGGGCTGGCGACGAAGGCGATCCGGTCGTATCGCGCAGGCTTGGTCATGGCTTCTCGGCAGGGCCGCTGGGTCGAGGAAGGTTCCGCCGGGTTCGTCTATACGAGGTAGGCCCGTATTGTCGAGGATGACCGCCCACCAAAGCTAACGGGGACGGTCCAACCGGACTTAAGCACAGAACCGGGCAATTTGAACCCGGCCGGCCGCTTCAGGGTTCGCACTGCCAATGATTCCCCAAACCGTCGCAATTTGGCGCTACCTTTCTGAGTCCCGGCGATCACGGCCGGACACGGAGGACGATCATGGTCACGACTTTGCCGGCGCTCCGCCGCGCGGGCCTGGTGTTGGCGGTGTCGGCTTTCGCGTTCGCTGGCTTTGCGTATGCGGATGAACCGCAGCCGCGCTCCGAGGCGGCCGCGCCGGCCGGACAGAAGGGGGGCCGCGGCGGTGGCGCGCAAGGCGCGCCGCAGACGTCGTCGTCCGCGGCCGAGCCGCACCGTCTGCCGCCGGATTCGACCACCAAGCAGACGCTCGATCTGCCCGGCCGGACCCTCAACTTCACGGCCACCGCCGGGTCGATCCGCGTGTTCGATGGCAAAGGCGAGCCGTTGGCCGACATCGCCTATACGTCCTACCAGCTCGACGGTGCCGAGCGCGCCACGCGTCCGGTGACGTTCCTGTTCAACGGCGGGCCCGGTGCGTCCTCCGCCTGGCTTCAGTTCGGCGCGGCCGGGCCGTGGCGGTTGCCGCTCGATGGCGAGGCCCTGTCGCCGTCGGCCTCGCCCGAGGTGAAGCCGAACGCGGAGACCTGGCTCGACTTCACCGATCTCGTCTTCATCGACCCCGTCAGCACCGGCTACAGCCGCTTCGTGGCGAGCGGCGAGGATGCCCGCAAATCGTTCTACTCCGTCGATGGTGACGCCAACTCGATCGCGCTCGTGATCCGCCGCTGGCTCGAAAAGCACGAGCGGCTGACGTCGCCGAAATACGTCGCCGGCGAAAGCTATGGCGGCATTCGCGGCCCCAAGGTCTTGCGCCAGTTGCAGCTCCAGCACGGCGTCGGCGTCAGGGGCTTGATCCTGGTCTCGCCGCTCTTGGATTTCCGCGAGTTCACCGGCACGAGCCTCCTGCAATATGTCGCGACGCTGCCGAGCTACGTGGCAGTGGCGCGCGAAGCCAAACGTTCAGTCAAGCGCGCCGACCTCGCCGACGTCGAGGCTTACGCGCGCGGCGAATTCCTGACCGACCTCGTCAGGGGCGAGGCGGACAAGGAGGCAACGACGCGTCTGGCCGACAAGGTCGCCGAACTCACCGGCATCGACCAGGCGGTGAGCCGCCGCCTCGCCGGCCGCTTCGACGTCGGTGAATTCCGCCGCGAATTCGACCGCAAGAACGGCAAGGTGACCGGACGCTACGATGCCTCGGTGCGCGGCTTCGATCCCTATCCGGATTCGAGCAGCTCGCGCTTCGGCGATCCCTCCGGCGATGCGCTCCAGGCACCGCTGACGAGCGCCGCGGTCGACGTGCTCTCGCGCAAGCTTAACTGGCGGCCCGGCGGCTCATATGAAGTCCTGAACGGTGCCGTCGAAGGTCAATGGGATTTCGGCCGCGGCATCAACCCGCCGCAATCGGTCTCCGATCTGCGCCAGATCCTCGCCACCGATGCGAAGCTGAACGTGCTGGTCACGCACGGCCTGTTCGATCTCGCCACGCCCTATTTCGCAACGAGGCGGGTGCTCGACCAACTGCCGGCCTTCGTGACGCAGCGCGTGAAGTTCGTGGTCTATCCCGGCGGCCACATGTTCTATTCGCGCGACGGATCGCGGCAGGCGTTCCGAAGCGAGGTCGAGGCGCTCATTCGGGAGTAGGCCGGCGCTTGCGCGGCGGATACCGGCGCGCGATCTCGCGTGCGACGACTTTTTTTGGCTTCACGTTCGCGCCGGCAATCCAGATGTCGCTGATCTTGCCGCGCTTGTCACGGATCCGGCGCACCGGCTCGCCGTGGCTGGAATAGCCGGCAGCCCAGGCGAGCTTGCCGGTGTCGCGGCCGGTCACTTCGATTTCGGCGGCATCCATGAACGGGTTGTTGAACTGCGGGTTGGCGACGAGCACGCGGTTGCCGGCGGGGACCAGATCGGTCGCGCCCCAGATCGTCCACCAGCGCCCGGTCCAGTCGCGCACGCGCCGGTCGGGGGCGCCGCGGGTCTGGAAGACGCGCAGGATCTGCATCGCGCCGTCCATCCAGAACGGCGCCGCGCCGTCGATCGAGTTGCTGAGGATGCTGATTGCAAGCTCGCAAGCGGGAATGGAGCAGGTCCGCGAGATATAGCCCTGGAAACCGCCGCCATGGCCGAACCAGTCCCAGCCGTCGGTCTTGCCGGCATTGACCCCCAAGCCGTAATAGGTCTCGACGTTCTGCGGGATGCGCCAATGATTTCGTGTCATCTCACGGCGGCTCGCGACCGACAGCACGCTCTTCTTCGCGTTGGGCGCCAGCTGCGCGAAGAAGCGGGCGGTGTCGGCGGAGGTGGCGACGAAGCCTGCGGCAGATGCCATCGCATGAGCGGGATTGTCGCCGGGGATCACGCAGCGCTCGCCAAACGGCACTCTTCGCGTGTGGCCGCGCGCGAAGGCTGCGCCCTTGGGAAGCGGTGCGTCCGGCTCGGTCTCGCGCAGGCCGGCCGGCGCAATGATCTCGCGCTTGATCCAGACGGAGTAGGGCTCCTTCGCAACAGCCTCGATCACGAGGCCGAGCAGGCCAAAGCCGTGATTGGAATATTTGAAGCGTGTGCCGGGGTCGATCGCGGTCGGCAGCTTCAATTCTTCAAGCAGCTCCTTGGCATCGAGATAGGGGCGGCTGTCGATGAACTGGCCGGAATCGGCGCCGTCGCGCGTCAGCCCCGCGCTGTGCGACAGCACTTGCGCGATGGTCGTCTCGGCGACGCGCGGATCGAGGCCGCCGACATATCGGCCGACATGGTCGTCGAGCCGGAGCTTGCCCTGCTCGCGCAGCTTCATGATGCCGGCCGAGGTGAAGCTCTTGGAGTGCGAGGCGATGCGGAAGCGATGGCGCGGGGTGAGCTTCTCGCCGGTGTCGAGATTGGCGAGGCCGAACGCATGCTCGGCGACGACCTCGCCGCGATGAGCGAAAGCCACGATGACGCCCGGCTGCTGGATCGTCGTCAGCTGGTATTCGATCCAGGAGCCGATGTAGTCGATCGCGGATCGCAGCCACGTGTCCATTGCGCTACCGGTTTGCGAGGGAGGTCGGTGCGAAAGGCTAGCCGAGAAAGCAGAACGGGCACAACCTGAAAGGTTGTGCCCGTTCGCGTCGTTCGAAGATGCGATGCCTTCAGTAGGTGCCTTCAGTAGACGAGCGTCGCGCCGGTCGGCTTGTCGAGCGCTTCGGCCAGCGAGCGATATTCCGAGCTGCCGGTGCCGGCGAGCGAGGCGATCTTGTCGAGGTGGTATTGCGCCTGCTCGCGGTTGCCCTGCTCGAGCTGCCAGAGGCCGTAATATTGCCAGGTGCGGACGTGGTTCGGATCGTCCTTCAGCGCCAGCTCATAATAGGCCTTCGACGACTGGTAGTCGCCGAGCTTGCGATAGGAGTAGCCGATCAGGTTGGCGACGTCGGCGACGTCGTTGCGCTTGAGCGATTTCAGCTGGTCGATCGCGCCCCTGTAATCGTGCTTGTCGTAGATCGCGGCATAGGCGGTGCGGTAGGCCGCGAGGAACTTGGGGTCGCTGACGGAAGAGCCCTTCTTCTTGCCCTTCTTGGTCGAGGTGTCCGATTTCGGCGGCGACGAAGGGTCGTCGCCGCCCGCGGCGTACGCGCTTGACAGCACCGGCGCGGCCGCCAGCGTCACGGCGACGAGTCCCGGCACAACGAGCATTGAGAGTTTGCGCATCTAAGTTCTCCGGTATGGAACGTGGCGATCCTACACGATTGCCCGAAGACCGGAACACCTCTCGGGCAAAAACATTCCCGCGTCGCACGATCTATTCGCCCGGCCGTGGATGACAAACGTGTCATCGAGATGAACGGAAGCCCGCTGAGGGCTTCAGACTGGGTTCAGTGCCCCGCGCCTAGGCTCCTCCCCACGATCGATGGGCGGGCGAGAGGGCGCCGCCTGGATGATCTTCCAAGAGGAGACCACCATGTTGAAGACCATTTCTGCAGCCTTGCTCGCAACCTCCGTGATCGCAGCCCCGGCGTTCGCCGCCGAGGCCGGCAAGACCACCACAGCCGCGCCGGTGATCAAGGCCGACCAGAGCCAGACCAAGGCGGCGACCACTGCCGCAAAACCGGAAGCCGGCGTCAAGGCCGACGCCAAGACCGACGCCAAGACGGACGTGAAGACGACGGACGCGAAGGCTTCCGATGTCAAGACGGACGCCAAGGTGGATGGCAAGTCGAAGGCAATGGACGCCAATGCCGCGGTCACCACCGACCAGCACAAGAGCGTGAGCAAGCATCGCCATCACGACAAGCAGGTCACGGCCAAGGAGTCGCAGAAGGCGCAGCCGGATGTGACCAAGCCCGCGACGTCTGACAAGCGCAACTGACGACTGATCGCGCGCGGCGGCATCCCTGGCATTGCCCGCCGCCGCGCGCGGACGTCAGGCCTGGCCCGTTGCCACACCTCGGGCGGAAGCCCGAGATGTCGGCGGCTGGCCGGTGCGCTGTTTTAAGCCGCTGCAAGCGAATTCCCTTCATCCAGGCTTGGGGCTAGAACGTCTCCTGATCTGTTCGAGCGGAGAGCGGGGCCTGTGGGGCGATTGGCGAGATGTGCGGTGATCCTGGCGTTGCCGCTGGTGCTTGCGGCGTGTTTCGGCAGCGACAGTGACCGTCCGACTTTCATGGGCGGGACCCAGGCCGGCGGGCCGCAGCCGTTTCCCGACAATTTCCGGAGCGACACGGTGGCGTTGATGCGGGCCTATCTCAACAATCCGGTCGGCGTGCGCAATGCCGCCATGGCCGAGCCGGTGCAGCGCGAGGTCGGCGGCCGGCAGTTCTATGTGAGCTGCCTGCACTTCACCCCGCGCGAGACGGATGGGAGCTACAAGGGCATGCGCGAACGGGCCGTGATCTTCGTCAACGGCCGGGCGGACCGCGTGGTCGACCAGACCAGCGATCTCTGCGCCGGTGCGGTTTACGCACCGTTTCCGGAACTGGAAAAGATGACGCGGTAGCGCAAAGGCAGCCTTCATCGCCCGGTGTTAGACAGAAGGAGCCGGAGCCGCGGGATCACATTTCGGCGAGCTTTGAACGGGGTGGTTTCGACTTGCGACAAATCGTGGCGGCGGCCTTGCGCAGCCGAATTGACGGAACAAATTCGTGTTGTTGCCACGCCGTCACAGTCACGAACGATCAACGTTCCGGCATTGCCGCGAAGCAACCCAATTCACGCCACGTTGTTTCCCGAGTGTCGTAAATGAAAGAACGGGGATGATCATGAAGTCGATCTTGCTGGGTGCAGCAGCTCTGCTGGCGCTGGTTGCGCCGGCCGCAGCGGCCGACATGCAGCCGCGCGCCTACACCAAGGCTCCGGTCACGCCGCCGCAGGTGATCTATAACTGGACCGGTTTCTATATCGGCGGCCATCTCGGCGGCGCGTTTGCCGGCGACAACAGCTTCCAGTCGAGCGACGCGCGTTTCCTGGGCGGCGTGCAGGGCGGCTTCGACTACCAGTTCGCGCCCAACTGGGTGGTGGGTATCGAGGCCCAGTATTCCTGGCTGCCGACCAACAACAATGGCGCCATCTTCCCGCTGGGCACGCAGGTGACATCCAACACCGACCAGATCGGGTCGGTGACCGGTCGCATCGGTTACACCTGGGGACCGACGCTGCTTTACGCCAAGGGCGGTTATGCCTGGCGGAATAACGGCCTTGGCGTGAACATCGCCGGGGTGCCGCAGGCCTTCACCACCACCGGCAACAACAAGGACGGCTATACGGTCGGCGCCGGCCTCGAATACATGTTCGCGCCGAACTGGTCGGCCAAGGCCGAGTATCAATATTACAATTTCGGCAGCACCACCTTCACCTCCGGCCCAGCTGACATCGTCGGCGTTCGTGGCCGGGAGGACGAGCATACCGTCAAGGCCGGGGTGAACTATCGCTTCGGCTGGGGCGGCCCGGCCGCCTCGCGGTACTGACGGTCAGCGCCGACCCAAGACCTGAAGATCCAAGACCTGACAAAGGCCGGCTCCGCCGGCCTTTCGTCTGCCGGCCTGCCGGCCTGCCGCCTGCGGCGCCTGCTTTCTTTGCATTCCGTGAACCATTTGGCGCGTCATTTGCTTGCAAACGATGCTGGCGCGCCTTCTCACGCGCGTCATGGGGCTGGCGTAAAGCAAAAATAATTTTTGCGGTTTACGGAACTCGCGCTCCGGAACGCGTTATATGACAATTACCGGGCAGGTGGGACGACGGACATGCGTATCTTGGTGTCGGCAGTGGTGCTCTCGTGTTTCGGCTGCTTGCCGTGCTCTGCACAGACAATCCTCAGATCCGAGCCTCTGATGTTGGCACCTTACGAGGTCGCCTTCGTGAAGGACGCTTCATGTCCGTCGGGCAAGGTCATGAAGGTCACCGGCGCCATCCGCGGGCTGCACCGCCGCAAGGCCTGCGTGACTATGCCGGGCGAGCAGGCCTCGCTTGTGGCGGCCACCCCCTGAGCTTTCGCTCCGGCTCCGTGCCGGAGCTCAGGAATTCAGCTCGAGCTCCATTCTGGACTGCCGATCGGCCTCCGCCTTGTTCTTGGCGGGGTCCTCGCCTTGGGCCGCCTGGCACGGCTCGATCTTGTAATCATTGTCGAGCACCCTGCGCGGTCCCGGACGCTCGTCGTCCGCCGTCACGTCCACGACGAGACCACTCCGCTCGGCGAGCTTCCAGACGTCGGCCTCGCTCGGATAGGCCTTGCTGATTTGGGCGTCATTGCAGAAGAGGGCGTAGGGCATGCATCCCGACTCCAGGAATGCCCGTTAACGAGCTTACGGGGGGAGGGGTTCCGGCCACCCGCCCGATCACGCGCCCGTGATCGTCGGGGACGGCCCTTGAGTCCTTAACGAGTCCTGAATCCCGGAAAAAAGAATCTCTGGGACTCTTCGGCCGGAATCAGCGGATGTTTTCCGCCATGACGAGCGACCTGAACACATCCTGCGGGCACATGCTCCTGCCGCTCACGCTGGCGCTGTTCGGCGCCTGCGCGGCCAATCTCTGGCTGGTCTGGTCGTGGTTGTAGGGTCCTGGCTGTAGGCCCTGGCCCAGCCTTATTTTTCGGCCGGTGGACTGGAGGCGTCGCGGATGGCGGCACGCAATTTGGTCAGGGTCGCCGCACAATATTCCTCACGTTCGCGCTCGAAGCGCTCCTGGTGCTTGCGGAAATTGGCGATGCGGGCCTGCATCTCGGCGCGGAAATCGCCGCTCGTCCGCGGCGGCAGAGGCGCGGGCCGCGGCGGAAGGGGGGCTTGCGGCGGTTCGATCTCGACGGTGACCGCCTCCACGGTGGCGATCTCCATCGCGACGGCCGGGCCAAGGGCGGGCGCCTCCGGCTGAAGGACGTCATCCTTCCTGCCGGTCACCGATTGGACGAAGGCCAGTGTCTGCGCGATCAGTGCGTCGCGCTCTCTGATCCATTTCATGATCCACCTCAGCCGCGCGTATTCCAGCAAAGCGGCTGCTTCGAATCAAGGCTGTTTGCAAGGGTTGCATATTTTTCCCGGTAGTCCGAAACTGGGCAGATGGATGCATCGAAAGAAAGACCGAACGAGGCGGAGGGCCTGAGGCTCATCCGCGCGTTCCTGACGCTGCCGCCCGGCAAGCGGGCGGAGGTGATCGCGTTTATCGAGGAATTGGCGCGTGTCCACGGCCGGCCCGAGGAGGGCGCCAAGGCCTCGCCGAGGTGAGCAAGGCCTCGCCGAGGTGAGCGCTATCGCTCGCGCGGCTTGACGTTGGGCTCGAACGGCGCGCCGACCACCCGAACCGGGATCTGAGCTGGCGTGCGCGGAGTGGGGTCGATCACGGCTCGATCGGCGACCAGGTTATCGGGCGCCCGCCCCGGCGCCGGCTCGAACAGCGCCAACGTCCCAGCCACGGCGCTACAGCACAGCGTCACCGTCGCCAGCAGAATCATGTTTCGATTTTCTTCCTGGATCCGCATGCGCCGACAACGGCTGACGCGGGAGCCGGTTCCGGGCCGGCGTTTCTCGATGCGAAAACGGGGGCTTTAGATCGCGCCTAGTGCGACAGCACAAGGCCGAGCGCAAGCACGAACAGCATGGCCGTCGTGACGACGGCCGTCACCGCGCCGGCGACGATCTTGGCCTTCTCTTTGGGCGTGGTGGAGCGCATGGTCTCGACGAGACGAATGACGTGCGTAGGTTCGCTGCCAATTTCGAACAGTTCGGCCGGATTGTATAGTGTACCCGCGCCGCAAAAGGCTCGCCCAATGACCGCCGATCGTCCCCCCGTGCTTGCGCACGAACGCTTCCTTGCCGACCGTGACAATTTCTCAGGGCTCGATCTCGCCGCGCGGTTCGCGCGGATCGAGCGGACCAACCTCTGGGGCGCGGCCACTCCGGTGTCCGGCCTCGGCTCGGAGGATGTCGCCACAGCCGCGATCCAGGAGGCGCTGCCTGCATTGCTGCAACGGCTCGGCGCGCGCTCGCTGCTCGATGCGCCCTGCGGCGATGCCGGTTGGATCGGCCGGCTCGAGCTCGATATCGATTACACCGGCATCGACATCGTACCGTCGCTGATCGAGGCAAACCGCCGGCGTGTCGCAGCCGACGGTTCGTCCGGTCGGTTTCTCGTCGCCGACATCACGCGCGATGCGCTGCCGCACGCCGACGTCATTCTCTGCCGGGATTGCCTGGTGCATCTGAGCTTTGCGAACATCTATCGCGCGCTCGCGCAATTTCGGATGAGCGGCGCGCGCTTCCTTCTCGTCACGACCTTTCCGGAGTGGCAACACAATCACGATTGCGAGGACGGCGACTGGCGCGCGCTCAACATGGAGAAGCCGCCGTTCGGCTGGCCGGCACCGCAGGCGCTGGTCAACGAGCGTTGCGAGGAGGGCAATGGCGGCTGGCGCGACAAGAGCCTCGGCCTCTGGCGGACGGATGGATTGCCGGAGAACAGTTGCGCGTCAGAAGCTGGTGCCGGCTGAGGGGATTGAACCCCCGACCTTCGGTTTACAAAACCGCTGCTCTACCGCTGAGCTAAGCCGGCGATGCCTCAAGAGGCAGGGGCAGAGCTCGGCTCGCGCCGGGGCAGTCCACCCGTGCGCGCCGCAATACCAGACTTGATCGGAAAGTGCCAGAACCGGGAGGTCGTCGTCGCAGGACGTGAATCGGGCGGCCGCGCGGGCCGCCCGATGTGTTGCGTTCGGCTCAAGCCGGCTTACTGGCAGAGCTGCCGGCGGCCGTCCGCGCCCTTGAACCAGGTGCCGGGCGTACAGACGAAGCCGTTGCGCTGGGCATAGGTGCGCCTGTCCCAGTTACGATTGTCCCAGCCGCGGTCCCACGAATTGTCGTAGGCGTAGGAATTGTCCCAGCCGCGGAATGGTGCGGTGGCAATCGCGCCGGCGGTGCCGATCGCGGCGCCCGCGACGCCGGCCGCCGTCCCGACGGCGCCCGCCGCAACGTCGGTTGGCCAGAAGCCGGTGGGGCTCCTGTTCCAGTCGTTATTCCAGTCGCGGTTGGTCTGGCGATAGGCCGCGCGGCGATGGCGATAACCGCTGTCTGTGGTGGCCTGTCCCGGTCCGAAGGTCTGGCAATTGGCGTTTGGGAATTGCGCCGAGCAGCGGCCCTGATTGGTGACGACGGTCTGCGCCATGGCAGAGCCTGCCAGCATGGTCGCTGCGATCGCCGTGGCCCCGAGAAGCTTGATGGTCATGGTTGTTCGCTCCCATTTTGTGGACAGGAGCTAAACGCTGACGGCGCAGGACGTTCCGATGCAACCTTGGGATTTTTCGGATGCGAGCCGTCAAACCGATGTGAGCAGATGCGTTGTTCCAGTCGCGCGGTTCCGCGCCGTTAACGCTTCGCTAGCTCGCCGTGCAGCATTTGAGCGGCGCGCAATCCTTGCACGTTAGGCTTACCGGAATTTGGTGAGCAGGCCTTAACTCTCTCCGCGTCGCGATCGGTTAGGTTGCGCCCGGATAACCGGGGTCTCCTCATGCGTGCCGTGGCGCTCGCCGCCTTTCTGATTGGACTGCCTGCGACGGCGTTGGCCGGCGGCTTCGAGATCGTCGTTCCCGGCCGTCCCGGTGTGCCTGTAATCATCAACAACATCGATGCGTCCTATGCCGTCGTCGAGGGCACCTGGGGCCTCGGCAAGGGCCAGCAGGTGCAGCCCACGATCTATGGCGGACGCTATATCGCCGAGCGGCAGCCCGACGACGTCGGCCATTATTATCCGACGCTGGGCCTGCGGCCGGGCTACGGCCGGCTCGAGGTCGAGCCGCCGGCGAACCGCAAATTGCCCAAGCCCGCCGAGAGCTACCACCAGAGCTGGGGCGCCTCGTCCGCGCCGCTGCCGGCGCAGATGGATCCGCCCGTCGATCCGCCGCCGGTGATCTACGCGCCCGAGATCAACGACCGTCCTCGGCCGCCTCGGCCGCGGCCGCGCACAGAGATACCCGGCAGGCCGCCGGGTTGAGAAACGTGAAAACCAAAAACGGAAATCAACAGGAGAGAGTAATGCGTCAGATGATTTCGGGACTGGTCGCGGCAACTGCCGTGATGTTCGCCGCCACCGCGCCTGCCGCGGCCTGCGGCTTCACCACATGCGCGCCGGTGGCGCCGGTCTATACCGGCTGCAACACCGGATGCGGCGGATATGGTTACGGCTACGGCTACGGTGCCTATGAGCGTCTCGCCGAGCCGACCACGCAGTATTACTACGTCAACCAGGGTCCGACCTATACCGGTCCGGGCGCCTTCGCGCCGTATCCGACCTATCGCGAGGACGCGGTCGTCGCGCCTGCCAATTACGGCTATGGCTATGGCTATCGTGCCGCTGCGGTCGCGCCGCCGGCCGCTTATCCCTATCGCCGCCCGTACTTCCGCCCCTATCGCTACGGCTACGGCCCGCGCTACGGCTATCTGCCGCGCGTGCACTACGGCCATGCTCACCGCTACGGCTACGCCCACCGCCACGCGCCGCGTTACTATGGCGGTCACCGCGTGCTGCGCCGCTATTACTGATCTCTGATCCGTTACGTGAAGAGACGCCCGTTCGCGTGATGCGGACGGGCGTTTTGCTTTTCTTCAAAACAACCCCATGCACAGTAGCCGGCAACTGTGAAATCAAGGACTTGAAGCGCAATGTGCCCGAGATGAGCGAGCATCGCTCATTAGCTCGTTGTTCGAGCTCCAGATTTCGGAAAAACAGAGATTTCGAATTGATCCGTCGGGCAAAACAGGCCTAGTATGGCATCGTCCGGATATGCGGGGTGCCCAAAGCGCTAGCGCTTCATCAGCCCCAGCCGGCTCGCGCCGACATAGAGCGAGAGTACGGCCGCATTCGAGACGTTGAGGCTCTTGATCTCGCCGGGCATGTCGAGCCGCGCTACGACGCTGCAGGTCTCGCGCGTCAATTGCCGCAAGCCTTTGCCTTCGGCGCCGAGCACCAGCGCGAGCGGCTCGCGCAGTGTGACGTTCGAGAGGTCCTCGGTACCTTCGCTGTCGAGACCGACGGTCTGGAAGCCGCGCTCGTTCAAGGCCGTTAAGGCGCGGGCGAGGTTTTGCACCGTGACGACAGGCACAAGCTCCAGCGCGCCGGAGGCGGCCTTGGCGAGCACGCCCGTCGCCTCGGGGCTGTGACGCGCGGTGGTCACGATCGCCTTCACCGCGAAGGCCGCTGCAGAGCGCAGAATGGCGCCGACATTGTGCGGATCGGTGATCTGGTCGAGCACCAGCACCATGCCTTCCTGCTTGAGCGTCTCGATGTCCGGCGAGGGCAGGGGATCGGCCTCGGCGAGCAGGCCCTGATGCACGGCGTCGGGCGAGAGCAGGCGGTCGATCTCCTGGGGACGGACGATCTCGGGCGCGATGCGGGTCGCGATGTTTTCGTCCGCCAGCCGCCGCGCGGCGTTCTCGGTTAGCGTCAGCTTGTGGATCCGCCGCTGCGGGTTAGCGAGGGCCATGGTGACGGTGTGCCAGCCATACAGAATGACGGGCCCGTCGGGGTGCGAATCGCGTTCGCGCCACGCCGGCCGGCCGGTCGATTTCCCTAGTTTGTTGAAGGGCTTAGCCCCCCTGCGGGGGCCCCTCGGGGCGAATTTTTTGTCCTTCATGGGCTCGCTTGTGTCACGGGGGCCCCAATATGGCAATTTGAGTGGCTTCGAGGGCGATTTTAGCTGCTTGCCTCGGTTGACTTTGCCCCACCGCTTCGCCCATAAACGCGCCCGGTCGCGCCCCGATACGGGTTGCCGCGGCCTTCACGTTCCATGGCCGTCTTCGGTCCGCCGGCAAGGTCCGGCCCGATTGTGCTGCCGTCGAGCGGGGGAGTGTCCCGAGTGGCAAAGGGAGCTGACTGTAAATCAGCCGCCTCATGGCTTCGCAGGTTCGAGTCCTGCCTCCCCCACCAGCCTTCGCTCGCTTCGCGAGCTTCGGCTCGGCAAGCCAGCAATAGGTGCTCGTGGCGCGAAGTGAGCGAAGGCTGTCGCGCCGTAGCCCGCAGGGCTTAGGCGGACTGGCTCCGAGCGTGGGTCACTTATCGCTTCGCGAGCTTCGGCTCGGCAAGCCAGCAATAGGTGCTCGTGGCGCGAAGTGAGCGAAGGCTGTCGCGCCGTAGCCCGCAGGGCGTAGGCGGGCTGGCTCCGAGCGTGGGTCACCTATCGCTTCGCGAGCTTCGGCTCGGCAAGCCAGCAATAGGTGCTCGTGGCGCGAAGTGAGCGAAGGCTGTCGCGCCGTAGCCCGCAGGGTGTAGGCGGACTGGCTCCGAGCGTGGGTCACTTATCGCTTCGCGAGCTTCGGCTCGGCAAGCCAGCAATAGGTGCTCGTGGCGCGAAGTGAGCGAAGGCTGTCACGCCGTAGCCCGCAGGGCGTAGGCGGACCGAGACAGTTTCAAAAGCACGCTACCCCATCATCTCCCGCACCATCGGCACCACCTTCCGCCCGTAGAGCTCGATGCTCCGCATCAGCTTCTCGTGCGGCAATGGCCCCGCCGAATACTTCAACTGAAACCGCGAAAGCCCAAGCGCCTTGGCCGTCTTCGCGATCTTCCGCGCCACCGTTTCCGGCGCGCCGACATAGAGCGAGCCGTGCTCGGCCTCATGGACGAACTCGTCGCGTCCCATCGGGGGCCAGCCGCGCTCCTTGCCGATGCGGTCGCGCATCGCCTTGTAGTCGGGCCAGAGCTCCTCGCGCGCCTGCGCGTCGGTCTCGGCGACGTAGCCCGGCGAATGCACGCCGATCGGCCGGGCCGGGCGGCCGAACTCCTTGAACGCGCGGTGATAGAGCTCGACATAGGGCGCAAAGCGCGCGGGATCGCCGCCGATGATCGCCAGCATCAAGGGCAGATCGTAATGCGCGGCGCGCACCACCGATTGCGGACTGCCGCCGACGCCGATCCAGGTTTTCAGCTTGCCGTTTTCGACCGGCGGATAGACCAGTTGATCTTTCAGCGGCGGACGCAGCTTGCCTTGCCAGGTGACCGGCTGCTGCGACAAGAGCGCGGCGAACAGATCGAGCTTCTCCTCGAACAGCTCTTCATATTTGCGCAGGTCGAAGCCGAACAGCGGGAAGGATTCGGTGAACGAGCCGCGGCCGAGGATCACCTCGGCGCGACCGTTGGAAAGCGCATCCAGCGTGGCAAAGCGCTGGAATACGCGGATGGGATCGTCCGAAGACAGCACCGTCACGGCCGAGCCGAGATGGATGCGCTTGGTGCGCGATGCGATCGCGGCCAGCACGGTCTCCGGCGAGGAGATCGCGAAATCGGCGCGGTGATGCTCGCCGAGACCGATGAAATCGAGACCGAGCTCGTCCGCCAGCACCGCTTCGTCGACGACGTTGCGGATCACCTGCGCATGCGGAATCATGTCGCCGGACGCATCTCTTGTGACGTCGCCAAAGGTATCCAGTCCGAATTCGAGCGGTGCGGTCATCGATCAGGTCTCTGTGGGAGGATCGGCCAGATCTAAGGGACGGCGGCCCGGCTACAAGCGCACGCGCGGAAATGCTCGGTTTCCGTTTGTGGATTCTATCTCGCGATCCGCACCACCATCTTGCCGAGCGCAGAGCGCGTCTGCATCGTCTTGAACGCCTCGCGAAAATCCGCCAGCGCGAAGACGTGGCCGACCACCGGCTTCAGCTTGCCGTCGGCGAGCCAGTCCGTCAGCTCCGACATCAGGCGCTTCTGCACGTCGGGCTCGCGCACGGGAATCTGCGCGAGATCGACACCGAGCAAGGCGCCGCCTTTCAGAAGCGGCAGATTGAACGGCAGCGCGGGAATGGCGCCGGCGGCAAAGCCGACCACGAGATGGCGTCCGCGCCAGGCGATGGATCGAAATGCCTGCACCGAGATTTCGCCGCCAACGGGATCGAAGATCACGTCCGCGCCATGTCCTGCCGTCAACTCCTTGAGCGTGTCGCGCCAGCCGGCCTGCGTATAGTCGATCACCGCATCGGCGCCATGCGCCTGCGCAAACTCGCGCTTCTCCGGTGTTGATGCTGCCGCGATGACGCGAGCGCCGAGCAGCTTTCCGATCTGGACGGCCGCAATCCCAGTGCCGCCGGCGGCTCCCAGCACGAGAAGCTGCTCGCCTGCGGCCAGCGAAGCGCGCGCGCCCAGCGCATAAAGGGCCGTCAGGTAATTGGCGCGAAACGAGGCGGCGACCTCGGCTGCGACGCCGTCCGGCAGGGGATGGACCGCTTCAGACCTAACGACGATCTCTTCGGCCAGCGCGCCCGAGCGCGTCATCCCCATCACGCGCGTGCCGGGTTGGTAACCGCCCGGTGCGCCGGGCGCGTCCGTCACCACGCCTGCGAACTCCGTGCCGGGAATGAAGGGCAGGGGGTCCTTGGTCTGGTAGCGTCCCTCGATCTTCAAGCCGTCGACGAAGCCGATCCCGGCAGCTTCCACGCGGATGCGCAACTGGCCCGGCTCGATGGACGGGGCCGGAACGTCCTTCAATTCGATCTGATCGATGGGGGCGTATTGCTCGACGACAACGGCTTTCATGTCGGACCTCTGCTGTTCCAGTCATCCTGACAGGTGCCGCGACCAGCCTCTTGCGTCTACCGCCACATCCCCCGCATTCGCGCCCCGATGTCGATCTTCGGCCCCTGCGCCGCGCTGCGCGCGGTGCCGCTTGCTGCCTTCGGCCAGGCGGTGCGCTCGAACAGGTAGACCAATTGCTCCGGGATGAAGCGGGTGCGCGAGGCGTAGACGTGACGGTCGCCCCTGGCGGCCTGGCCGTGGACGAAGAAGCGCTGCGGCACGACGAGGTGGAGATCGTCCTTGGCGCGGGTCATCGCGACATAGAGCAGGCGGCGCTCCTCCTCGAGCTCGGCGCTGGTCCCGGCGCCGAGATCGGACGGCATGCAGCCGTCGACGACGTTGAGCACGAACACCGATTTCCACTCCTGGCCCTTGGCGGAGTGGATGGTGGAGAGGATCAGGTAATCCTCGTCGCGCAAGGGTGGACCTGATTTGTCGCTGGTCGCATCCGGCGGATCGAGCGTGAGCTCGGTCAAAAATTTCTCGCGCGAGGCATAGCCGCTCGCGATCTGCTCGAGCTGCATCAGATCGGCGCGGCGCGTCTCGGCATCCTCGTGCATGCGATCCAGATGCGGCTCATACCAGAGCCGCACCCGTTCGAGATCGACGGGCCATTCCGAATAGCGCAAGTTTTCGACCGTACGGACGAAACAGGTCCAGTCCTCGCCAGTGCGCGCCGGACCCGGCAGCCGGCCGAGCGCGGCAAGCGGATCGGTGCTCTCCGCCATCTGGTCCAGCACGCGCTGTGCGGTCGCAGGCCCGATACCGGGCAGCAGGTGCAGGATGCGAAAGCCGGCGACGCGGTCGCGCGGATTCTCGGCGAAGCGCAACACGGCCAGCACGTCCTTGACATGCGCGGCATCCAGGAACTTCAGGCCGCCGAACTTGAGGAAGGGGATGTTGCGGCGGGTCAGCTCGATCTCCAGCGGGCCCGAATGCGAGGACGTGCGGAACAGCACCGCCTGGTGCTTGAGCAGCGCGCCTTGCTCGCGGTTCGCCAGCACCGCCTCGACGATGTAGCGCGCCTGGTCGGCCTCGTCGTGCACGGTGACGAGCTGCGGCTTCTGACCTGAGGTGCGGTCGGTCCAGAGGTTCTTGGTGAAGCGCTCGCGGGCGAGGCCGATCACGCCGTTCGCCGCCGACAACACCGCCTGCGTCGAGCGGTAATTGCGGTCGAGCGTGATCATCTCCGCGCGCGGCGAGAAGCTCTGCGGAAAGTCCAGGATGTTGCGCACGGTGGCGGCGCGAAACGAATAGATCGACTGCGCGTCGTCGCCGACCACGGTGAGGCCGCGGCCGTCGGGCTTGAGCGCCAGCAGGATCGAGGATTGCAGACGGTTGGTGTCCTGATATTCGTCGACCAGCACGTGGTCGAAGCGGCCGCCGATTTCTTCGGCGATCAGCGCATCGCTCATCATCTGCGACCAGTACAGCAGTAAATCGTCGTAATCGAGCACGTGCTGGGCCTGCTTGGCCTCGACATAGGCGGCGAACAGACCCTTCAGCTCGGCGGCCCAGCCCGCGCACCAGGGAAAATGCTGGGCGAGCACCTTCTCGATCTCCATCTCGGCATTGACGCAGCGGGAATAGATCGACAGGCAGGTGCCCTTGGCCGGAAAGCGGCTCTCGGTCTTCGACAGGCCGCGCTCGTGCCGGACCAGGTTCATCAGGTCGGCGGAATCCTCGCGGTCATGGATGGTGAAGGCGGGATCGACGCCGATCCGCTCGGCATATTCGCGCAACAGCCGCGCGCCGATGCCGTGGAAGGTGCCGGCCCAGGTCAGCGCATCACGCATAATTGCGGCGTTATTCTCGCCCAGCACCTTGCGCGCGATGCGCTCGACCCTTCCGGCCATCTCCGCCGCCGCGCGTCGGGAGAACGTCATCAGCAGGATGCGGCGGGGATCGGCGCCTGCGACGATCAGATGCGCGACGCGGTGGGCGAGCGTGTTGGTCTTGCCGGAGCCGGCACCGGCGATGACGAGCAGGGGGCCGCCCACGATGGCCCCTTCGGCCACGCCATGCTCGACGGCGCGGCGCTGCTCCGCATTGAGCGTGTCCAGATATGTCGCCACGAATCGCCCCGGTGAAAGGATCAGACTCGGCGATCCCGGCGCGAATCGCAATGCGGCTGGACGGAACTGGAATTAGGATTTAGGGGAAGACAGCCCTTTGGTTCCAGCACCCCATGGCGAGATGACCGAGCTCAAGCCCGAACAATTCGAGATGCGGCGGCTGGAGTCGCTCAGCAACACCATTTTCGGCGTCGCCATGACGCTGCTGGCCTACGATCTGCCGAAGGCGGCAGTGTTCAGTGGCGCGCCCGACTGGAACGATCTCGCCCGGGTGTATTCCGGCAAGCTTGCCGGCTTCGCGCTCAGCTTCATCATCGCGGGGGTGTTCTGGATCAGCCATCACCGCCGGCTGGCACGTCAGCCCGTCGGCAGCCGCGGCATGGTGGTCCTCAACCTTTTCTTCCTGCTCTCGATCGTGCTGCTGCCGGTCACCAACGGGCTCTACACCAACTACGCCATGAGCAGCGCGGTGGCGGTGCTCTACGGTCTTCACCTGACCACGATCGGCGGCCTCAATGCCCTGCTGTGGTGGACCATCCTGCGCGGCTGGGGCCGCGAGATCATGGCTTCGCTGTTTCCGGTCGCCGTGTTCATCCCGGGCACCATCGTTGCGGCGTTTGCGCCGCATATCGCGCCCTACGTCTGGTGTTTTGCCTTTGGCGGGCTCCTGATCCAGCGCTTCTACGTCGCGCCAAACCCATCGGCCGGCACGTAAAGCTTGACCGGACGGATCTCGTACACCGCCGTCGGATTGACCGCACGCAGCTTCCGCGCCGCTTCGATCGCCTCCTCCTCGGTGGCGCATTGCATCAAGTGGAAGCCGAGAAGCTGCTCCTTGGTCTCGGCAAACGGCCCGTCCAGCACCATTCCCGCGCCGGGACCCCGCAAGGTGCGGGCCTTCCGGGTCTCATCCAGCCGGGCCGCCGGACCAAACTGCCCGCTGGCCCGCAGCGGCGCCTGAACCTCGATGACCTTGGCGACGACCGCGGCATCCTGCTCCGGCGTCCAGGACAGGACCTCGTCTTCCACGTGATAGGCCAGGATGGCGTACAGCATCGTCACCTCGTTCTTTTCTGCTTTTGTTTCTGCGCAAGTCCTGAGGACGTGGCACGGCAGCCCGTGCCGACACTTCCGAAGCAAAATATTGCGTGGCCGGCAAGCGGCGAAACCGTACTGAAACCCGATTGCGTCCTCGCCCATGTGAACGCCGCCGGAACTGGTCGCGACTGATGGACCATAAACAACAAGTTCTTTGCTGGAGGCGGCAATGTCGGGTCATACCATTAAGATCATCTGCGACGCGCGGCGGGCAGGGCAGTCGGAGCCGGCCGATCTGCACGACCAGGCCGGCCATCACCGCTATTACGGCAGCTCGGCTGAGAACGGCGGTGAGCGGATCGTCGAAAGCCGGCGCGGCAAACGGCGGCGCGTGTTCAACTTCTTCGGCTTCTGAAGCCTTGCGGCGAGGCCGGCGTTCGAAATGGACGTTCTGCAAATCTCGATCGCGGCGATGCCGTTCCTGCTCGCGCTGATGAGCCGGACTTCCAAGGCCATCGTCCCGTGCCTTCTGACGAGCCTGTTCACGGTGCTGCTCGGCGAGGAGCCGCACCGCGCGGTGGTGGCCTGGTGCGTCGGCATGCTGATCGCCGCCTCGCACTGCGCGAGCGGCTTCGCGCTGGCTGACGCAGCGTTCGTCGTTGCCCGCTCAAGACCTGCTTGACCAAGGGCTCGCGCAGCATCTCGCCGCCGTCGGCCGCGCGTCGCTACCTCAGGGTCAGAATGCATGTGCGATCTACCGTAAGTTGGTGCTTGCACGCCGGCTGCCAGCAATCACTGCCCCGCTCGTTCCGCGAGCCATACCGGACTTTCACCGATGTGATTCCTGCACGGGCAGTGGTAGTTTGCCCAGCAGTCCCGCCGCGGGGGCGGAAGACGTGACTTGCCGACCTCGAGCTCGCGGGCCGACGGGATGTCGCTTGCATCGGGTGACGAGACGGGCGTCTCAACCCATGGAATGCGCGAGACTGCAACCGCTCGACCGCAGCAGCGAGCCGCCATTTCGGGACATGGTGCATGGTCAACGCAGGTGACGAGGACGCCGAGCGCAGCCGCGCCATCGCGCCGATGGCGGCGAAGCCTGGTCTGACCGACATCGATACGCTTGCGGCCATTGCCGAGTACGTCAGCAAATACAGCGTGACCCGGCCGCCGCCGCCGTTACGCCTGGAGCGCCGGCCACCCTCCGATGCCGACGAGCTGGACAAGGTGATCGAGGCTTTCAACGCGATGTGCGCGAACCTCCAGCAGGCCTATGGCGAGCTGCGCGAGGCCAATGCCAATCTCGAGCGCGAGCTCGCCATCCGCCGGCGCGCCGAAGCGGAAGCGCGGGCGAGCGAAGAGCGTTTCCGCGACTATGCCGAGACCGCGTCCGACTGGTTCTGGGAGACCGGGCCGGACCATCGCTTCACCTACCTCTCTGACCGGGTGATTGCCTTCGGCATGGATCCAAAAGTGCGGATCGGCACGCGTCGCATCGATACCGCGCTCGATCGCGATACCGAGGCCGAGAAATGGCGCGCGCATCTGGCGGCGCTGGACCGTCACGAGCCGTTCCGCAAATTCGAATATCGCGGACGCGACACGCGGGGGCGGATGCATCATTTCAGCGTCAACGGCAAGCCGGTTTTCGACGCGGATGGACGCTTCCTGGGCTACCGCGGCTCCGCGACAGACCTCACCGCGCAGCACGAGACCGAGGAGCGGCTGCGTCAATCCCAGAAGATGGACGCGATCGGCCAGCTCACCGGCGGCGTGGCGCACGATTTCAACAACGTGCTCACGGTCATCACCGGCACGATCGAGATCATCCAGGAGGGGCTTGCGGACAAGCCCGAGCTGGCCGCGATCGCGCAATTGATCGATGATGCGGCCGCGCGCGGGGCGGAGATCACCTCGCAACTCCTGACCTTCGCGCGCCGCCAGCCGCTGGAGCCGCGCGAGATCGACGTCAACGCGCTCGTGGTCGAGACCGCGAAGCTGCTGAGGCCGATGCTCGGCGAGCAAATCGAGATCGAGACGCGGCTCGCCGACGAGGCCTGGTCCGCGATGGTGGATCCGTCACAGCTGTCCTCCGCGATCGTCAACCTCGCCGTCAATGCGCGCGACGCGATGCCGGGCGGCGGCAAGCTCATCCTCGAGACAGGAAACCGCGAGTTCGACGGCACGGGGACCGCCGGCGAGGGCGTGCGCGGCGCCTTCGTGATGGTTGCAGTCGGCGACACCGGTCACGGCATTCCGGCCGATATCCGCGATCGCGTATTCGAGCCGTTCTTCACCACCAAGGGGGTCGGCCGCGGCACCGGTTTGGGGCTGAGCATGGTCTACGGCTTTGCCCGCCAGAGCGGCGGCGCCGTCGCGATCGAAAGCGAGGAGGGGCGCGGCACCGTGATGCGGCTGTTCCTGCCGCGGGCAAAGGGCGAGGCGGTGGCCAGGACGGCGCCGGTTCAAGCGCCCGCCACGGCGCGCGGGCGGGAGACGATACTCGTGGTGGAGGACGATCCGCTGGTCCAGGGCTATGTCATCGCGCAACTCGGCGGCCTCGGCTACCGCACGCTCGCCGCGAGCGACGGCGCGTCCGCGCTGACGCTGGTCGACCAAGGTGCCCGATTCGATCTGCTGTTCACGGACATCATCATGCCCGGCGGCATGAACGGGCATGAATTGGCCGAAGCCGTCAGGCTCCGCCGGCCGGGCGTGAGGGTGCTCTACACCTCCGGCTATACCGACAACACCATCGTCCACGACGGACATCTCGATCCCGGCGTGGCGCTGCTGTTCAAGCCATACCGCAAGGCGGAGCTGTCGCAGAAGATTCGCGAGGTGCTTGCCGGCGAGCCGCCCGTCTGAGCCGCGCCGACAGACGAAAAAGGCGCGGCGGGGAGGCCCCGTCGCGCCCGATTTCTTGCTCGCTGGTCCAGGGCTGAGAGCGCCCCGATGCCAAGCCCTATTTCAAAGCCTAGCGGGCGATCCCAGCGAGGTGACAGCGCTTGAGATAAGACACTGGATCACCTCCTTTCGTTGGTTTCGGGAAACCTCAATATAGGTGGCGATCGCGCCGCTGATAAGGGGCGGCGGGGTCCGCAGGAACCCGGGTGGTTCGCTAGGCCGCCGAAGACGCCGGAAAGCGACCTCCTGAGCAGTTGAGACCGCAGCCCGGCCGTGTTAGGGAGCCCGTAACGCGGGTGTAGCTCAATGGTAGAGCAGCAGCCTTCCAAGCTGAATACGAGGGTTCGATTCCCTTCACCCGCTCCAGAACCTGTTGGACGCGATATCCCAGCAGGGCGTTTCCACGATAGCCGCCCGTGGCTTGACGGCCGATCAGCTATTCCTCGTCCCGTCGCTCGCGTCCCTTCCGTGCGCGATCGAGCGCGCCGCCTTGAAGCTGTCCGCCGACCTTCACGCCGGGGAGATGATCGACCTTGTTCTTGTCGGCCTCGTCGCCGCGCTGAAGTTCGCGATCAATGATGTCGCGTGATCCTTCGGCCGGTTCCTTGTCGAATGGGCTCTTGCTCTTGATGCTCATGAATGATCCTGCTTGACCGCGTTGATTGCTAGGGCAAACCCAGCTCGTCGCTATCGTTACTGTCCAAAGCAGCCGCTTCGTGCAGGCTCTATTCCCTGTGGCTATCGATTTCGGCGGCGACCTGTCCGTAGTTCAGCAGCGCAACCAGGGTCGTTCCGCCGATAATATTGCCGAGTAGCGTGGGCAGGAAGAAGTCGGAGGCATATTGGCTGAACGAGGCCAGGCCGCTCTGCACCAGAAAGGCGCACTCGATCGAACCCGCGACGATGTGCAAGAACTGGCAGAGTGCGACCACATAGGTCATCACTACGATGATGTGTGCGCGCGAGCCTTTGGCAGCCGGAAGAAGCCAGGCCATCGAGGCGATCAGCCAGCCGGCGAAGATGGCCCTGACGAAGGTACTTGAGAACGTCCCCTCGATCGTCGGCCGGCTGAGATCGATGAAGGCGTCCACGATGCGAGGTTCGAAGATGCTGGTGCGAGCGAGGACGGAGGCGGCCGCCCAGGTCCCTGCGATATTCGAGGCGAGAACCAGGATCCAGAGCTTGAGCACGCTTGCCAAGGTGCCGAGATCCCTGTTGTGCAACAGCGGCAGGATCGGTGTCAGCGTGTTCTCGGTGAAGAGCTGTTGTCGTCCCAGCACGACGACCAGGAAGCCGACGGTGTAGCCGAGCGGAGCAACTAGGCGGCGGGTCGCCTCATCCGAGATCAGCGCATGCAACTCGCCCTGAACGATCAACGACAGGCTTATCGAAAGGCCGGCGGCAAAACCGGACAGGACGATGGCCCACCATCGCCGCTCCAGCTCCTGCTCGCCTTCGGCGCGGATCGTCTCATGGATCAGCGCGGCGCTTGGCCTGCTCTGGGATTCGATCTGCCTGGTCTGGCGCCGCGACACGCCGTCGAGCTTGGATGCTGGATTGAATGAGGCGCCGTCGCCAGACTGATCCACGCTGCGGTCTCCGAAAGCCTGATCCAGTCAAGACTTCCGGATGTCCCATTCAGTTCCCCTTGCGCGGTGCAGCCTCGCTCCGGTCTGCGATGCAGCACGCGGAGGAACCTTCGTCATGAGCGGGAGTTCGCCGTGGGGGCAAGGCTAAAAGTCACGAGGCCGACCGTGCAAGACGCCATGCGCGTGCGTTCCACCGCGCAGATCGCGGGCCACCCAATTCATCCGATGCTGGTGCCCGTCCCGATCACGTGTTTCGTCGGGGCGCTGCTGACCGACATCGCCTATGTCGCCAGCGCCGAGATCATGTGGGCGAATTTTTCGGCCTGGCTGCTGCTCGCCGGAATCATCTTCGGCGTGCTGGCGGCGATCGTGGGCCTGATCGACTTCCTCGGCAACCGGCTGGTGCGGGCGCAGGCGCCGGCCTGGCCGCATCTGATCGGCAATGCAGTGGTGTTGATCCTTTCGATCGTCAATCTCATGATCCACATGCGCGATGGCTGGACCTCGGTGTGGCCGAGCGGGCTGGTTCTGTCGGGGATCACCGCGCTTATCCTCACCGTCACCGGCTGGCTCGGTTGGGCCATGGTCTATCGCCACGGCGTGGGAGTTGCACGATGACATCTGCGATGATCCGCGCGCTGCTGTGCGCGTCGCTGCTGGGCTTGGCCGGCTGCAACGACGGCAGCGGCGATCCCAACGCGCAAGTGGGCGCCAACCCGGTACTGCCTGAGATCCAACAATATCTGCTGCCGCCGGTCCACATTGCCCGCATCGTCGGCTGGAAGAAGGACGAGACACCGACGGTTGCGCAGGGCTTGCAGGCCAAGGCCTTTGCCACGGGCTTGCAGCACCCGCGCTCGCTCTACGTGCTCCCGAATGGCGACGTGCTGGTGGTGGAATCCAGGCCGCCGAAGCGCGCGCCGATCAAACGGCCCAAGGACGTCCTGGTGGGCTTCGTCATGTCCTTGGCGACCTCCGGCGGCGACAGCGGCGAGAGCAACCGCATCACGCTCTTGCGCGACAGCAACGGCGACGGCGTGCCGGAGACGCAAAGCGTCTTCCTCGACCATCTCAACTCACCGTTCGGCGTCGCGCTGGTCGGCAACGATCTCTACGTCGCCAACACCGATGCCATCGTCAGATATCCCTACACGGAAGGGGATACGAAGATCACCGCCCCGGCCACGGTGCTGACGCCGTTGCCGGGCGGTCCGATCAACCAACACTGGACCAAGAGCCTGGTCGCCAGCCCCGACGGCTCGAAGCTCTACGTCGGCGTCGGCTCCAACAGCAACGCCGCCGAGAGGGGCATGGAGGCCGAGCACAACCGCGCCGCCATCCTCGAGGTCGATCGCGCCAGCGGCCGCTGG
The DNA here is from genome assembly GCF_044908355.1 of Bradyrhizobium sp. USDA 336. Lineage (NCBI taxonomy): Bacteria > Pseudomonadati > Pseudomonadota > Alphaproteobacteria > Hyphomicrobiales > Nitrobacteraceae > Bradyrhizobium > Bradyrhizobium sp. USDA 336. The sequence goes on from NZ_JBIYDC010000002.1 coordinate 790,214, forward strand.
CGCGTGTTCGCAAGCGGCCTGCGCAATCCCAACGGCCTTAGCTTCGAGCCGCAGACCGGCGCATTGTGGACGGTGGTCAACGAGCGCGACGAGCTCGGTCCCGATCTCGTGCCTGATTACATGACCTCGGTGAAGGACGGCGGCTTCTATGGCTGGCCCTACAGCTATTTCGGCCAGCACGTCGATCCCCGCGTCAAGCCGGAGCGGCCGGATCTCGTCGCCACGGCGATCGTGCCGGATTATGCGCTGAGCTCGCATGTCGCCCCGCTCGGGCTCGCCTTCAACACCGGCACCAGCCTGCCGGCCGCCTATCGCGGCGGCGCCTTCGTCGGGGAGCACGGCAGCTGGAACAGGCAGGTGCTGAGCGGCTACAAGGTCGTGTTCGTGCCGTTCACGGACGGCATGCCGAGCGGCCCGGCGCAGGACGTCGTCACCGGGTTCCTCAACAGCGACAACCAGGCGCGCGGCCGCCCCGTTGGTGTTGCCATCGACAAGACCGGCGCGCTTCTGGTTGCGGACGACAGCGGCAACACGGTCTGGCGGGTGAGCGCGACCCATCCGCAGCTGACGCAACGTTAGGCCCGCCGGCGCGTTATCGTGCAGACCTTTTTTCTGCAATCTAGAGCCAGGAGTTTGGACAATGGGCCTTGCGCAATATGCCATCGTGCCGGTGCGGGACGAATGGGGCGTGCTGCACGACGGCGACGTCAAGAACACCTACGCCACCAAGGAAGCCGCGTTCGAGTCCGCAGTCGCCGCCGCATCCCTCGCGCTGCGTGAGGGACATGAAGTTCAGGTCAGCGTGCCCGGCCGCGAGGCGGGAGGCAACGCGCTCGGCGTCCGGGACAACGCTTGAGAAGGAAGACGCGATGACCAGGCCCCGTGAGCCCAACGGCGTCGAGCCATCCCGCTCCGAGGACGACATCCAGCGCGAGCAGCTCGGCCCGCGCGGCGTGCCGGGCGCGCCCGATCCGGCCAAGATGACACCGCAGCGCGAGAAGAAGACGCCGAAGCACGTGGATCCCGGCCACACCGCGTGAGGCGGGCGTGGCGGGCTATCGGCTCGTCGAACGTCGCGGCGTTACGCCCTGGTCGACTAAGCGATTGCTGCGATATCGGTCATCGCAAAGTCATCACCGACATAGAGCAGTGCGCAGCCATGCTCCTTGGCGATATCGTAGGCGAAGCAGTCGCCGAAGTTGAGGCCGGCAGGATGATTGCCTTTGCCCCAAAGCGAGTAGATCTGCGCCACGCGTTCGGCGGATGCCTGGGTCACCGAGATCACGTTCAGGCCGAGATGTGCGATCAGATTCTTCATCTCTTCGTACACGCCGCGGCGTGCAGCGACGATCAGGCTCTCTGCCGCGGTGGCGGCCGAGATCAGGATTTCGTCCGCGGTCTGAAGCGCAGCGATGCAGGCATCGGCTTGCGGCTCGTCGAGCACGATTGCCATGAGCGCCGACGTATCGACTGCGATCATTCCGGCAGTCCATCGTTGCCGAAGAGAAAGTCCTGGCTGCGCGCCGCATCCGGGCCGGGAAGAGCTTTGGCCGCGCCACTCTTGCGGGCGGCCTCGAGCACCGCGCGGCGGGTCGCAGCGTCGGCAGGACGCTTGATCGGAACGAGCCGCACCGCTGGATGTCCATGTCGCGTCAGGATCACCTCGTCGCCGGCTTCGGCGCGACGGACGAGATCGGTCAATTGGCCCTTGGCCTCGGTGACGGAGACCCGCATCGCATTGTCCCTCTTCGCGTTTCCATAAAATGGACCAGAGAGTGGTCCATGTCAATTCAGGTCTGGCTGCCGCCGCTCTGCGAAGCAGGCTTCCATGGCATTCGGAACTGACATTCCTCGGTTCTGCAATCTCCCGCTAAGAGATGTGCGCCGGCGCAATCTGCGCCTGCCGGGCAGGCGACGTTTGGAATGCAGTTCTTGAAATTTGACGGCAGGCTCATCGGGGTCCTGCTGATGCTTGCCACCACGCAGCTGGTCGGATGGGGCACGATCGGGCTTCCCGCCATCGTCGGGCGCGATCTCGCCGCCGATCTCGGCATGAGCCTGCCGGCGGTGTTCGCCGGCACGTCCGTTCTCTACGTCTCGATGGGGCTGTGTGGCCCGTTGCTCGCCAAGTCGTTTGCGCGGCATGGCGCGCGGATGGTCATGATGGTCGGCACGATCGTCACTGCGCCGGGCTTCGTGCTGCTGTCGCTGGCGCGCGAGCCGGTGTTGTATTTCGCCGCGTGGATCGTCCTCGGCATCGCCGGCAGCGCCACGCTGTCGACCGGCGCCTATATCATGCTGAACGAGATCGCAGGAAGGCAGGCCAAGAACGCGATCGGCGCGCTGATGCTGGTGACGGGCCTGTCCAGCAGCATCTTCTGGCCGACGACCTCGTTCCTGAGCGGTCACCTCGGCTGGCGGGGGACGTGCCTGGTCTACGCAGCGATGATGCTCCTCGTCAGCCTCCCGCTCTATGCGTTCGGCGCGCCGCGCCGGAAGATCACAAAGGACGAGGGCGTCGCGCCGGTCAAGCGGTCGCCGCCGCCCGCGATTGCACGGAGCACGTTCGGCCTCGTCGTCGCCGCGATCACGCTGAACGCCTTCGTCAATTTCGGCGTCAGTGCGATCCTGATCGAGCTGTTGCGGGCGGAGGGGCTGGCGCCGGCTCAGGCGCTGGTGTTCGGCTCGATGCTGGGCGTGATCCAGGTCAGCGCCCGCGGGCTGGATTTTCTCGGCGGCGGACGATGGGACGGCATCACGACCGGGCTCGTCGCGGGCAGTGCATTGCCGGTCGCCATGCTGCTGCTGATGTCGAGCGAGGGCGCCACCTGGGCAGTCGCGGTCTTCATCCTGCTCTATGGCGCCGGCAGCGGCGCAATGGCGGTGGCGCGGGCGACCATCCCGCTGGTGTTCTATGACCAGGCCGAGTTCGCCAAGGCGATGTCGATGATCTCGCTGCCGCTCAACCTCGCCTCCGCGATCTCGCCGCCATTGCTCGCGGGCCTGCTGACGGAGTTCGGCAGCCGTGCTGCGCTCGGTCTCACGCTGGTGTTCTCCTGCGCGACGGTGCTGATCCTCGTTCTGCTCGCTCGCCGCCGGCCGAGACAGCCGGCGGTCGTGACCTGAGCCGATCACGCAATATTCGCGGCGCGGAAAGTTTTCGGACGGCGATCACCTCAGGCCCGGCAGGAGATAGCCGTATGCCGCCAGTGCAGTGCTCAGCGTGCGAAAATGGTGGTATCGGCAGGGAGCGCGGCCCCGCGATCCCGCCGCTGCGCCAAGGTTAGTTCCCCGGAGGAAATCGACATGTCGGCCCTGCCGCTCTCAGGCATCAAGATCCTTGACCTCACCCGCGTGCTGGCCGGGCCGCTGTCGGCCCAGATGCTGGGCGATCTCGGCGCGGAGGTGATCAAGATCGAGCGGCCGGGCACCGGCGACGACGCGCGCGCTTTCGGCCCGCCTTACCTCGCCGACCCCGAGGGCAAGGCCAACAACAACAATTCGTTCTACCTCTGCGCCAACCGCAACAAGAAGTCGGTCACCGTCAACATCGCCAAGCCCGAAGGGCAGGCGATCGTCCGCGAGCTCGCCAAGGACGCCGACGTTTTCATGGAGAACTACAAGGTCGGCGATCTCAAGCGCTATGGTCTCGACTACGAGACCATCAAGGCGATCAATCCCCGCATTATCTATTGCTCGGTGACCGGCTTCGGCCAGACCGGACCTTACGCGCCGCGCGCCGGCTACGACGCCATCCTGCAGGCGATGGGCGGCCTGATGAGCGTCACCGGCCATATCGACGGCGAGCCCGGCGAGGGCCCGATGAAGGTCGGCCCGTCGATCGTCGACTACATGACCGGCATGAACGCCTCGATCGGAATTCTCTCGGCGCTCTACCATCGCGATGCCAATGGCGGGCAGGGACAGCACATCGACGTCTGCCTGTTCGATACGGTGATCGCATCGCTGTCGCACTGGCTCCAAATTTACCTCGTCAACGGCAAGACGCCGCCGCGCCGCGGCACCTGGGGCAATGGCGGCATGCCCGCCGGCGTGTTCCGCTGTGCCGACGGCGAACTGATGCTGGTGGTCGGCAATGACGGCCAGTTTCAGCGCACCTGCGCCGTGCTCGGCCAGCCCGAGCTCGCGAACGATCCTCGCTTCGTCGAGAACAACGACCGCGTCGTGCACGGCAAGGAGATCATGGCGATCTTTGCCGGCCTGTTCCTGAAGCAAAAGGTGGCCTACTGGCTGGAGAAGCTGGAGGAGGCCGGGGTGCCCTCCGGGCCGATCAACAATTTCGAGCAGGTGTTCTCCGACCCGCACGTCCAGTCGCGCGGCATGCGCGTGAAGGTGAACCATCCCTTCGAGCCCGATCTGTCGCTGGTCCGCAACGCGCTGACGCTCTCGGAGACCCCGATCAAGGACTATCGCGCCCCGCCGCTGCTCGGCGAGCACACCCAGGAGGTGCTCGGCGGCAAGCTCGGCTATGATGCCGGCAAGATCGAGCAGCTGAAGGCGCAGGGCATCATCTGACGCTCTGTTCCGCGCCTGGGGCCAAGAGGCCGGGATTCATGCGCAGCGCGACTATATTGTGACAGCCGTGGACGCGCGCGCCAGGCCAGGGCTTGCGTGAAGCTTACCCGCAATCCCCAAGTAATCCCGGTCCGTAGTCGCACAGGCTTCCGCTTTGCCTCCGACTCTGATTCGATCTCTCCACTTGAAGTCGGGGAGGGAAGTGAATGTCCTACACGATCGGGTTCCAGGCCAAGGACCAGAAGGCCATTCTGGCGACCGAGGCGGCCACCGCCAATCAGGCCGTCGCCATCATTGCCGCGCTGCGGCAGAGCGCTGACGAGATCAAGTTCATCCGCTCGCCGCAGGAAGGTGAGATGGGCATCGAGATGTTGCTGCTGCTCGCTAAGGAAGAGGCCGAGGAAATGCCGCAGCGGGCGTAGTTCTCCGCATCCACACTTCGAGCTTAAGCGAAGCGTGCAGGCTACAGATTAATGTAGTCAGCAGATAGTCTCGCTTGAATCGAAGGTGGCCGCATGCAGCGCGAAGCGCTCCGCGTCGAACCGATCTCGACCTTTCTCGACCGGCGCGCTGCACCGGTCTCGCCGGTGACGCGCGCCGGCAATATGATCTTCGTCTCCGGCCTGCCGCCGTTCGATCCCGAGAGTGGCGAAATCGCCACAGCTCCGATCGAACGCCAGAGCGAGATCATCATGGAGCAGATGAAGCTGTGCCTCGAGACGGCCGGCGCCTCCCTCGACAACGTGATGAAGTGCAATGTCTACTGCACCTCGGCCGGGTACTTCGCCGCGTTCAACGCGGTCTACGCTCGCTATTTCCCAACCAATCCGCCGGCGCGGATCTTCGTCTGCACTCCGGAATGGTTCGGCCCCTTCGACGTCGAGATCGACTGCATCGCGATGATATGAGGTGCGCGCGGTTACTTTACCTCTCCCCGCTTGCGGGGAGAGGTCGGATTGCATCGAAGATGCAATCCGGGTGAGGGGGTACAGGTGCCTCGACAGTGTCACGCGCGGAGGCAGCCCCTCACCCCAACCCTCTCCCCGTAAGAACGGGGCGAGGGAGCGCAGCGTCGGTGCGGCGACGGCTTTGTTTCTAACGCGCCGCCACCTTTGATGGCGCCTTCGGCTCCGTCCGTCCCGCCGTCAGCGCCATCGTCGCCACGCTGACGACGCGCGCGACCACGTCCTCGACGTCGTCGAGGTCGCATTTGCCCTCCGAGAGCTTGGTCAGCCGTTCGCTCTCGCGGATGGTGTGATGCGCCATCGCGAGCGCGAAATTGAGGCCCCAATAGATATCGACGTCACTGCGGTCGGGCAGGGACCGCCGCATCGCGCCGATGAATTTGCGCAAATGGTCGATCTCGCGGTTCTTGATGCGGCGGATCGGCGGCACGGATTCGATCGAGGCGCGGATCATGAAGCGCGCCGCGGTCGAGCGCTGGTTCTCCGGCCCCAGGCAGCCGCGCAAGGTCGGCCCGACCAACGCGCGCAGGATGACCTCGATCGGCGCGCGGCCGCCGCCTTGCTCCTCTGCCGCCTTCAACTCGTGCAGGCGCTCGCGATTGGTGGCGATCGACCGCGAGACGAACAATTCCGCGATCAACTCGTCCTTCGAGCCGAAATGATAGTTCACCGCGGCGAGGTTGACGCCCGCCTCCGCGACGATGTCGCGCAGCGTCACGTCGCCGAAGCCGCGATCGGCATAGAGCCGCTCGGCGGCGGCGAGAATGGCAGACCTCGTATGATCGCTGGCCATGGATGCCCTCGGGGAGGGGAGTTGCAATTCAAACAGTTGTATGAAACTATCGTTTGAAGGCCGGAAAAAGTCAATCCGCAATCGGGACTCGTTCGCAGCTGCAGCCGGGTTTCGACAGGTCCGCAAGGACGCGCATTCGCGCTTGCGGGCCGCGCGAAGCGGGAGGACAGTCCGGCGCAAAAGGACCAGTGAGAGAGAGGAGCGTCGCATGGACTTCGATATGTCGCCCAAGCAAAAGGAATGGCTCGACCGCGTGCGGTCCTTCATGGCCAAGCACGTGCGCCCGGCAGTGCCGATCTACGATCAGCAGGACAAGAGCGGCGACCGCTGGAAGGTGATCCCTGTTCTCGAGGAGCTCAAGAAGAAGGCGAAGGCCGAAGGCCTCTGGAACATGTTCATGCCGCCGAGCGAGCATGAGGACGACGAATTCCGCGGCGCGGGACTGACCAATCTCGAATACGCGTTGCTGTCGGAAGAAATGGGCCGCATCACCTGGGCCTCGGAAGTGTTCAATTGTTCCGCGCCCGACACCGGCAACATGGAAGTGTTCATCCGCTACGGCACCAAGGAGCAGAAGCGGAAATGGCTGCGGCCGCTGATGGACGGTGAGATCCGCTCCGCCTTCCTGATGACGGAGCCGGCGGTGGCCTCGTCCGACGCCACCAACATCGAGACCCGCATCGAGCGCGATGGCGACCATTACGTCATCAACGGCCGCAAATGGTGGTCGTCCGGCGTCGGCGATCCCCGCTGCAAGATCGCGATCCTGATGGGCAAGACAGATTTCAAGGCGGCCAAGCACCAGCAGCAGTCGCAGATCCTGGTTCCGCTCGACACGCCCGGCATCAAGGTCGAGAAGATGCTGCCGGTGTTCGGCTTCGACGATGCGCCGCACGGCCATGCCCAGGTGCTGCTCGAGAACGTGCGCGTGCCGAAGGAGAACATCCTGCTCGGCGAAGGCCGCGGCTTCGAGATCGCACAGGGCCGCCTCGGTCCGGGCCGTATCCATCACTGCATGCGCACCATCGGCAAGGCCGAGGAGGCGCTGGAGAAGATGGTGAAGCGGCTTGCCTCGCGCACCGCGTTCGGCAAGAAAATCGTCGAGCACAGCGTGTGGGAGCAGCGCATCGGCGAGGCCCGCACCAACATCGAGATGACGCGTCTTCTGTGTCTCAAGGCGGCCGACATGATGGACAAGGTCGGCAACAAGACCGCGCAGGCCGAGATCGCCATGATCAAGGTCGCGGCGCCCAACATGGCGCTGAAGATCATCGACGAGGCGATCCAGGCCTTCGGCGGCGGCGGTGTCTCGGACGAGGCCGGCCTTGCCAAGGACTACGCCCACATCCGCACGCTCCGTCTCGCCGACGGTCCGGACGAGGTCCACAACCGCGCCATTGCCAGGCTCGAACTTCGGAAGTATGCCAACTCTCCCAATCACTAAGCGGGGGAGCCCTGCGGCGCTCCCGACTTGAAGAAGCGACGGGACATGATCCAATTGCGGTAACCGCTTGACGCAAGTGCGTCAGCGGTTACCGATTAGGATCATGTTCGGACTGAAGAGGGAGCGTGACCGTGGTTGACGGCGTCAGGAAAGACGAGGAGTTTTCGGGCACCAAGCCGGTCGAGGAGCGGCATCGCTTCGACGAGATGCGGCTCGAGGCCTGGATGCGCGAGCACGTCGAAGGCTTCGAAGGCCCGCTTGTGGTGCTGCAGTTCAAGGGCGGGCAGTCCAACCCGACCTATCGCCTCAACACACCGAACCGCTCCTACGTGATGCGCCGCAAGCCGTTCGGCAAATTGCTGCCGTCGGCCCATGCCGTCGACCGCGAGTACCGGGTGATCGCGGCGCTTGGAAAGCAGGGCTTTCCGGTCGCGCGCGCCTATGCGCTGTGCCAGGACGACGGCGTCATTGGAGCTGCCTTCTACATCATGTCGATGGAGGAGGGGCGCGTGTTCTGGGATCCGACGCTGCCGAGCCAGAACAACGATGCGCGCCGACAGATCTTCACCAGCAAGATCGAGACGCTGGCCAAGCTCCACATGTTCGACCCTGTTGCCATCGGGCTCGGCGACTTCGGCAAGCCCGGCAACTATTTTGCCCGCCAGATCGACCGCTGGACCAAGCAATATCGCGCGTCCGAGACCCAGCACATTCCGGAGTTCGAGAAGGTCGCCGAATGGCTGCCGAAGACGGTGCCAGAGCAGGCGCGCGTCTCCATCGTCCATGGCGACTATCGCCTCGACAACATGATTTTCCACGCGACGGAACCGCGCGTGCAGGCGGTGCTGGACTGGGAGCTGTCGACGCTCGGCGATCCCATGGCCGACTTCACCTATCTCTTGATGCAGTGGATCATGCCGGGCCTCGACGGTGCCGACCTCAAGGCGCTCAATATCCCGAGCCTCGAAGAGGCCGCGCAGATCTATTGTAGCGTCACAGAGATGACGGTGCCTGATCTCAACTGGTACTTTGCCTACAATTTGTTCCGTCTCGCCGGCATCACCCAGGGCATCGCCGGCCGCGTCCGCGACGGCACCGCCGCCAACGCCAAGGCGCTCGAATCCGCCAAGCGCACCGTGCCGCTGTCGAAGGCGTCGTGGGAGTATGCGCAGAAGGCCGGCGCGGTGTAGGAAGAGCGAAGGCGCGGTTGATGGCCGCGCCTTTCGCTTATGACGTGGAGGCCGCTTCGAAGAGATGGACAACGATCTATCCAACGACCCGCGCTGGCGCCGCATGTGGGAGCGGCCATGGCGCTGCGAGTCCTGCCAGGGCGAGCACAAAGGCATATTCGATCTCGCTTGCGACAATCCCGAGCAATGGCCGGGAAAGGTGCGGATTGCACCGAACAGTGCGCTCGATCTGAACAGCGACTTCCTCTCGGAGGATTTCTGCGTTCTCCGCGGCGAGCACTTCTTCGTGCGCGCGGTGCTCGAACTGCCCATCATTGGCGGTGAGGGCAAGTGCTTCGGGTTCGGTGTATGGGGGACGCTGTCGCGCTAAAACTTCGAGCGTTATGTCGAGAGTTTCGACAGCGGCGAGCAGGCGAAGCTCGGACCGTGCTTTGGATGGTTCTCGAACCGCCTCGCAGGCTACCCGGACACTCTCAATCTCAAATGCCGGCTGCATTTTCAGAGCGGCCGCCAGCGACCAAAAGTCGAGCTGGAGCCGACCGAGCACCCGCTAGCAGTGGAGCAGCAGCGTGGAATAACCTTCGATAGATTGCTCGAAATCTACGCGCTGTACGGCCACGACATCAGGCGCGCGTTGTCGGACTGACCGAGCGGCGACCTTTGACATCCCGTGGCCCGATCCCATCTCCGCCAAGCACGGAGAATGATCATGATCCAGCAACTGCGCATCTACGAAATCTTCGAAAAGAACAAGGCTGCCTTTCACGCCCGGTTCCGCGACCATGCCGCGCGCATTATGCGAACCCGATACGGCTTCCAGATCGTGGCGATGTGGGAGACGAAGTCAGGCGATCGCTCATGGTAGGGCAGATCGAGGACCTCCTGCTGGCGCCGGTGGACTATTCGCCGTCGTCTAGCCTCCTACGCTGACCCGCTTCGGAGATTCGACCATGATCGATCGTGCCACGCTCATCACCTACGTCGTCATCGTCCTCGGTTTTGTGTTCATCCCGGGCCCGGCGACGCTGCTCACCATGGCGCGCGCCGCAAGCTCCGGCACAAGGGCGGGAATTGCGACCGGCGCCGGCATTGCGGCCGGTGACTTGATCCACACCAGCATGGCGATCGTGGGCCTCTCGGCGATCATCGCGACCTCAGCGCTGCTGTTCAGCATCGTCAAATATGCAGGCGCGGCCTTCCTGATCTATCTCGGCATTCGCGCCATGCTCGACAGGGCGCCGGTCGAATTGAACAGCGCCGCGTCCGCGATTGGCGCGGGCCGTGCCTTCCGCCAAGCCGTACTGACCGAAGTGCTCAATCCCAAGACCGCACTGTTCTTCCTGGCGTTCCTGCCGCAATTCGTGAAGCCGGAGCACGGTGCGACCGCACTTCAGCTTGCCATTCTTGGTGTCGTCTTCGTGCTGCTCGGTCTCGTCAGTACCGTCGTATTCGCTGTCGGCGCCGGCCGCCTCGGCAAGCTACTGCGCCGCTATCCGGCGGTGGTGAAGTGGCAGGGCAAAGTGGTCGGGACCATCTACTGCGCCGTCGGCGTGCGGCTGGCCTTGCAGGAGCGATAAGGCGCGGTGAGCCCGTAGTCGCAATGAGTGCGACGATATCCGGATAGGTGGTTCCCCCGCGCTCCGTCATTGCGAGCGAAGCGAAGCAAGCCAGAGTCGTTCCGCGGTGACAGCCTGGATTGCTTCGTCGCTTCGCTCCTCGCAAAGACGGCGGACTACCCTTTCGCACAATGCGCGATCAGCCTTTCCACGAACCCCGCGCATTTCTCCAGCTCCGCCATCTCCACGAACTCATCAGGCGTATGCGCTTGTGCGATCGAGCCCGGGCCGATCACCACGGAGGGAATGTCGGCGATGTCGGCGAACAAGCTCGCCTCGGTGCCGAAGGCGACCTTGGCGTGGTCGTTGCGCCCTGCCAGGCTCTTGGCCAAGGTGACGATGGCGGCGTCGGCGGCGGTGTCGAGCGCGGGATAGTCGAGGATCTCCTCGAAATCGATTCCGCAATCGGGATGTCTCGCCTTCATCGCCGGCTCGATCTCGGCCTTGGCCCAGGCGACGATCGCATCGGTCACCTCCTTGGACTCGGTGATGCCGATGCCGCGGCATTCGAAATCCACGGTGCAGGTATCAGGCACGATGTTCAGCGCTGCGCCGCCGTGCACGATGCTGGTGAGCAGCGTCGAATGCGGGACGTCGTAGAGGCTGTCGGTCGATTGCGCAGCCTCAAGCGCCACGGCGCGGCGGCGGATCTCGACGATCAGCTCGGCGGCATATTCGATCGCATTGACGCCGTCGGGCGCGATCGAGGAATGACGCGCGAGCCCGTGGAACGTGGCGCGTACACCGTGCTTGCCCTTGTGGCCGATAATGACCTGCATCTGGGTCGGCTCGCCGATGAAGGCGCCGAGTGGCCGGACCCTCTTCTTCGCGACCTCGTGCAGCATCGGCCGCACGCCGACGCAGCCGATCTCCTCGTCATAGGAGATCGCCAGATGAATCGGCGTCTTGAGTCTCGCCTCCACCATCTCCGGCACCATGGCGAGGCACACCGCCACATACCCCTTCATGTCTGTGGTGCCGCGGCCGTATAGCTTGCCGTCACGCTCCACCAGCTTGAACGGATCATGGCTCCAGTCCTGGCCCACGACAGGCACCACATCGGTATGGCCCGACAGCACGAAGCCCGGCCGATCCTCCGGCCCGATCGTGACCCAGAGCGAAGCCTTCTCGCCGGTCTCGTCGACGATGCGCTCACCCTTGAGGCCGAACGCGGCGAGATAGCTCTCGATATGGGCAATCAGGGGCAGGTTAGTGCAGTCGCTGACGGTGTCGAACGAGACGAGGTCGGCGAGGAGTTTTCGGATGCGGTCGGGTCTTGAGCTTGGCATTGTCATGTTCTGTTGGAGAGCAGGAAGGCTGAAGCGCCTGCAGGAACCATACCAACGTGGCGGCCGGTCGGGCAAATCAACACAGTCCCGTAGCCCGGATGGAGCGCAGCGCAATCCGGGACCGCTGTGCGTGCCGGCGAGACTCCCGGATTACGCCTCCGCTCCATCCGGGCTACAAGCTGTCGCGTTGCCCGACGGGCAAAACACCCAAGATGCCGGTCAATCTCGGTCGCCAAAAATATTCCACTTCACCGAAATTCGGAAATCGCGTATGTGTCGCGCAACCCGGCCCAAGGAAGAGGGGCGTATCGCGATCGTCACGAAGCGGGCCGGGGGGCGGTGGACGCTGATGGCGTTGGCGCGAAAAGCTTCGCAGGGCGGAGAGCCGTGAGCGAAGACCTCGCGCCAACGACGGGTGCGGCTTGCGTACGGCAAAATCGTGTGGTCCTGGCGCCCGGGGTCTGTGCGCCAAGTCTTGTGGTGATGTGAGCGGCCCAACCGGGCCCACGCGTCAGCCATCCGCAAGACGACGGGGGCAATAGTGCATCGCTCCCCGGGGAGAGCACGACATAAGCCGTAAAGCCACTGCGCAGGGAAGGCCGGATGTTTGGCTTCACCTGTATGCCGCTGTGCAAATTCTTCGTTGCCACCTTTCGCACAGTGGACCGTGGGTGCCCGGCCGCACCCGGTCTTCCCTGCGCCCTCTTTCAATTGAGGGTGAGCAAAGCTCGGGCGAGTCCGCCGCGAGGATGCGAAGGTGTGTCCGCAAATGAGATGTCCGTCGCAGAACGGCGCCGGCGCCACTTGCTCCGTCATTGCGAGCGCAGCGAAGCAATCCAGAGTCTTTCCGCGGATGCAGTCCTGGATTGCTTCGCTGCGCTCGCAATGACGATGTTGAGGCAGTATCGCGCCGAGCATCGCTCTCGTGCCCCGGACGCAGCGCAGCGCCTCCCCGGCGATGCGAAGCATCGTCCGGTTGGGCGGTGCGCTGCAGAGCCGGGGCCTATGTTGCAGCGAGTTCTGCAGCCTGCTGGATCCCGGCTCTGCAACGCATCGCTTACGCGCTGCGTCGCGTCCGGGACACCGCGAACTAAACCGGCTTGCCCGTATACGGCATCGATGCCGTCAAGCCGCCGTCGACCGGGAACGCCTGGCCGTTCACATACGAAGCCTCGTCGCTCGCCAGGAACAGTCCCATCGCCGCGAGCTCGTGCGGCTGTCCCGGCCGCTTGAGCGGGTTGAGCTGGCCGATCTTGTCTTGGGTGCCGCGCTCCTTGGCGCGGTCGAAGATCGGCTTGGTCATGCCTGTTTCGATCAGGCCGGGGCAGACCGCATTGATGCGCACGCCGGTGCCGGTGAGCGAATACGCCGTGGTCTGCACCAGGCTGATCACGCCGGCCTTGCTCGCGGCATAGGGATGCCCGCTCGCGCCGGCCTTGAGGCCGGCGACAGAGGCGGTCAGCACGATCGCGCCGGACTGCTGCTTGACCATGTGCGGCATGGCGTACTTCACCGCGAGGAACGGCCCGATCAGGTTGACGCGCAGGATTTCCTGCCAATGCTCGACGGTCTGCTCGGCGAGCGGAACGAGTCCGCCGGAGACGCCGGCATTGGCCCAGATCACGTCGAGCCGGCCGTGCGTCTTCACCGCCTTGTCGATCACAGCGATGACGTCTTGTTCGGAGCCGGCATCCGCAACCATCGCTTCCGCGACGCCGCCGGCCTTCTTGATCTCCTCGACCGTCTCCTTCACCGCCTCGGTGCGATCGACCGCGATCAGCTTGCCGCCTTCCTTGGTGAACAGCAGCGCAGCCGCGCGACCGATGCCGCTGCCGGCGCCGGTGATGATGACGGATTTGCCTTGCAGGCGGCCCATGCGTTTCTCCCTTTATGCTCGTGCACGACGCTTGCCGCGCGACGGAATTTCAAACAAGATTTCAAACGGCAAAGTGTCTTGAGACACGTTCACTACTCACGTACAGCGACAATAGACGGGATGGAAGGGTTTCGATGGCAGGTGCAGACAAGCCGAACGTGGTCATCACGCGGTGGTGGTGGGTCCGTCACGCGCCGGTGCGCAACGACGGCGGCAACATCTACGGGCAGAGCGACATCGCCTGTGACACCAGCGATACTTATGTGTTCAATGCTGTTGCCAAGGTGCTGCCACGCCAGGCGGTCTGGTATTCGAGCAATCTGATGCGCACCCATCAGACCGCCGAGGCGATCTGGGCCGCGGGTTTTCCAAGGCCGGCAGCGCTGAAATGGGAGGCGGATCTCGCCGAGCAGAACCTCGGCCGCTGGCAGGGCATGAACCGCGCCCAGTTCATTGCCAGCCGCCCCGTCGGTGCGAGCTGGTTCGCCGACATCAACGAGCCCGCGCCCGGCGGTGAAAGCTTCATGGACCTGTACAACCGCACGCGCCGCACCATCGAGCGGATCAACGCCGAGGCGGCCGGGAAGGACATCATCGCAGTCGCGCATGGCGGCACTATCAGGGCGGCAGTGGGTTTCGCGCTCGGCGGGCAGCCGGAACGCGGGCTGTCGTTCGACATCGACAATTGCTCGGTGACGCGGCTGGATTATTTTGCGAGTCCCGATCGCACGGTCTGGCGGCTGCCGATGGTCAATCAGCAGCCTTGGATCGCCGATCCCGCGCACGCGGCGATGCATCAGCCGGCGGGACCGGAAGTCAAGAAGCTGGCCTGATACTGAATACGAAAATCAATCTGGGAGAGAAACATGACCTTGTTCGACATGAAGGGGAAAGTCGCCGTCATCACGGGCTCGACGCGCGGCATCGGGCTTGCGATCGCCGAGCGCATGGCCGAGCACGGCGCCAAGGTGGTGATCTCCTCGCGCAAGGCCGACGTGTGCGAGCAGGTGGCGAAAGGCATCAACGACAGATTTGGCAAGGGCACCGCGGTCGCGGTCGCCGCGAACATCTCCTCGAAAGAGAATCTGCAAAACCTCGTCGACGAGAGCAACCGCGCCTTCGGCAAGATCGACGTGCTGGTCTGCAACGCCGCATCGAATCCATATTACGGCCCGCTCGCCGGCATCTCCGACGATCAGTTCAGAAAGATCCTCGACAACAACATCGTCGCCAACAATTGGCTGATCTCGATGGTGGTGCCGCAGATGATCGAGCGCAAGGACGGATCGATCATCATCGTCTCCTCGATCGGCGGCCTCAAGGGCTCGACCATCCTCGGCGCTTACGCCATCTCGAAGGCCGCGGACATGCAGCTCGCGCGCAACCTCGCCTGCGAATACGGCCAGCACAACATTCGCGTGAACTGCATCGCGCCGGGCCTCATCAAGACCGATTTTGCCAAAGCGCTGTGGGACAATCCGGAGAACCTGAAAGCCTCGACCTCGCGCTCGCCGCTCTTGCGCATCGGCATCCCCGACGAGATCGCCGGCGCGGCCGTGTTCCTGGGCTCGAAGGCCGGCGACTTCATGACCGGCCAGACCATGGTGATCGACGGCGGCGCGACGATCAGTTGAGATAACGACCGTGTCCCGGACGCGGTGCAGCACGAAGTGCTGCTCCGCAGAGCCGGGACCCAGAAAACCAAGACCGCGGTTGTGGAGGCATGGGCCCCGGCTCTGCGCAGCAACGCAAGGGCGTTGCAGCGCGTCCGGGGCACGAGACTAATCCACCGCCGCGTACACCAGATCTCGCACCAGGGTCCGCGTGTAGTCGCGCTGTCCCGGCCCCTGGCTCATGAACACTGCGAACAGATCCTCCTTCGGATCGATCCAGAAGAACGTGCCGGCAATGCCGCTCCAGAAATACTGGCCGACGCTGCCGGGGAAGGGCGCGATGCCGGCCTCGCGGCGCACGGCAAAGCCGAGGCCGAAGCCATGGCCCGGCGATAGCAGCGTGCCGTTGGTCGGCACGCCTGGCCCGAGGTGATCGGAGGCCATCAGCTCCAGGGTCTTGCGGCCGATGATCCTGTTGCCGTCGAGCGTGCCTCCATTGCGCAGCATCAGGCAGAAGCGGGCGTAGTCCATCGTGGTCGAGACCAGGCCGCCGCCGCCGGACTCCATCACGGGCTGCTCGAGCATGTTGAACAGGGCGACCTTCTCGCCGGTCCACGGGTCGGCCGCGAACGGCTCGGCAAGGCGGCCGGCATTGGCCTGGCTTGTCGAGAAGCCGGTTTCGGCCATCTGGAGCGGCGCAAGCACGCGCTCGGTGAGGAACTCGCCGAGCGATTTGCCGCTGACGACTTCGATGATGCGGCCCAAAATATCTGTGGAGCGGCTGTAGTTGAACTCCGCGCCGGGCTGGCAGACCAGCGGGAAGCTCGCCACCAGCGCGGCATGTTCGGCGTTGGTGATCTTGCGGCTGCGGACGCGGGACTCCTGGTAGAGCTTGTGCACGGGGCCGTCGCCCTGGTGCTCGTAGGTGAGGCCGGAGGTGTGGCGGAGCAGGTCCTGCACGGTCATGGGCCGCGCCGGCGGTACCAGCTCCAACCGGCCGTCCTTGACGACGCCGACCTGCTGGCTCGCGAACTCCGGGATGAACTTTGCGACGGCATCGCTGAGCAGGAGCTGTCCGTCCTCGACCAGCGCCATGATGCCGACCGAGACGATCGGCTTGGTCATCGAGAAGATGCGGAAGATCGAATCGCGCGCCATCGGCGCCGCGCCTGCCGGGCTCTGCTTGCCGAGCGCCTCGAACCAGCCGATCTGGCCGCGCCTCGCCACCAGGACGGTGACCCCGGGAACGGTTCCCTTGTCGATCTCGCGCTTGAAGGCGTCCGACATGGCCTGGATCCGCGGCCGCGACAGCCCGAGCGTCTCTGGGCGCGCTTCCGGCAAAGCTGGGGTGTGGGGCGCGTTTGCGGCCTGCGGGGCGGCAGTGGCGGTCGCTGTAGCGGTCATGGGCACTCCCGATTGTTTTTCGTTATGGCCGATGGACTGTGACCCAGAACCCCCAGCACAAACAAGCGAAGCCGGCGCGGTTCACCCTTGCAAACCGGCCGCTCTCTGTGCTTGAAAGCGCCCCTGATCCGCGGCGACGCGGGTTCGTAGGAGTGTAGCTCAATTGGTAGAGCACCGGTCTCCAAAACCGGGGGTCGCAGGTTCGAGCCCTGCCACTCCTGCCAGATAATTCAATGGCTTAAGCGGCTCTTTATCTCGAACAGACGCTGAACTGGACCCAAACGGGTCAGGACCCAAAAATCCCGGCAGAGATGGTTTTGATGACGGACGCGACCGATGTGTCCGCCGTCTACTTGCGCTTGCGCTTGGCGTAGTTCCTGAGCAGCACCGCCGGATCGTCGCCGATCCGCTCCGCCACCACATGCACCGGCACGCCCTTGTCGAGCAGCAGGGTCGAGTGTGTGCCGAGTAGGTGGTGAAATTCGAACCCCTCGAAGCCCAGGGCTTCAGCCGTGCGGCGGAACTGCTTCGAGAAAGAGCTCGCATCACGTGGCTTTGTGAAATCGAAGTCCTCGCCGGCTGCGGGCGGCGCCGGGAAGATCAGCGTGTCCTCGGGTAGGCGGACGAGGCTCGGCCCGCAGCATGCACACCTACATCTTCCGCTGCTATGATCTGGTCCTGACGTCGCCCGAGGCGGACCTGGTTCGGGATGTGGGCTGCCATGTCCATAAGGCCGCGAGCAAGCTGACAGCCATCCGCCAACAGATCCAGCGCGATCGGGAGCATGCGGCGGCCAGGGAGGACCTTTCGACTAAGGCGGAGGCTGGCTGCGGCGCTTGCCGTCGTCTCCAGCGCCTCAGCGGAGGGCTGAGCCATGGCGAAGCAAAGCAGAAGCCCATCACCCCCACGGGCATCACGCGGCGTCGCAACGCCGCCAAGCGTCGGCGGCTACGCCTCCGGACACCGTTGGGGCTCGACGCCGACGGTGCGTCGTCAGCGCAGAACATCAACCGGCGCCCTGCTGTGGCTCGCGATCGAACGGGGACTGGAGCGAGCTCCGAAGGTCGGTCACGCGCCGAGCGCCGAGCTGTGCGACCACTGCCGGAAGCACGGGATTAACTTCGACTGGATGCTCGACGGCGATCTAAAGGGCCTCCAGGCCATGATGGACGCCCGCCGCGGCAGGATGACGGCAGCGAAGCCCGACAGCCTCGGGGCCAAGCTGGCGCGCCTCTCAGAGCCGAGCGGGAGGTGGTGAGGAGAGTTGTCGAGGAGCTGAGCCGATTAAGCGTCGCCGTCGAGCACACCGGAAGCGGGACCGCCAGCGCCTGATGACGCACCGCCGACGGCTGAGGCGGTAAGGACGAGGCCCGCCGGTGCACGCTGGCAGGCTCAAAAATGGCGATAATATCGGCGCCGGGGACCGCGATCGTAATAGTCGCCGCCGTAGTACCCCTGTCGCCCCTGCTGAAACTGCGGGGGGACCGTTCCGTTGGGGTAGCATCGTCCATCTCGGATATCGACGTCGGCGCCGTGGCCGCAGGGCACCGGGTATCTGCCATAGCCATAGCCGCCCCCGCGATAATAGTACTGCCTCGCGGCCTGTTCTTGAGGAGGAAGGTACCCGTTTGGATAGCACATGCCGTCACGGGCGCTCACGTCCCAGCCGTGGCCGCACGGTGGAGGGTGTCTGGGCACGCCATACTGGACCTGCTGCCTGGGCGGCTGAAAGTCCACGGTCGGCAAAGCCTGACCCGCGAGTAGCGCGGCGGCGAGCCCAATACTAATCATCTGACCACCTCCATGAGGCGCAGCGTGCTTCAGCGGGTATGAACCCCTCGTGAACAACACGGTTCACGCTCGCGGGCCTTTCTAGCCCGCGAACTGCGGCGGTGCCACTCTCGAAATCCGGCCTGACCTCAGCTCCGCGGTTGCCGCAACCGGAGCACACGAAGCGCGGCTCGACATCAGACAAGCGAGCATCATCGGGCTAGCGATCGGCGGCCGCAATGGCAATAGACCAGGACGCCGCACAAGCTCATCTCGCGCATCCCGCCGAAGGTGATCTTGATCGGCCGGCGTCGGCGTGCGTGGGCGTGTGGCGTCGGGCAGGGCGGGGCATGCCGCCATGGAAGCGCGGCGGCGGCGAGAGTCAAATTGTCGATTACTGGCGGATGGGAACGCGCGCGAGCTACTGCCCGTCGTGGGCGGCGAGGAACTGGCTCGCGTCCGCCGCCGGTTCGACGAGCAGTAGATCTATTGATCGACCGATCCCACGATCGTAATGCGGCTCGTTGGCGCGACGCGTGCAGCGCGTTTCGGCGAAGAAGCCACAATTGTCGTGTTCAACAATGTTACCTGAGCAGGTCCGTAAATGCCACCCTGATGCGCATCGTCACATGACAACCAGCCATCGGCCGACGAAAACGCAGGAGCAAGTTGTTCGCCGGTCGTGTGCTGCGAGAAGCCACTTCCATCCGCGGTTTGACGAAACACGGTCAATGAATCTTCCTCCAACCTTCGAAGGTCCGCTGGTCTGAGATCGCGTCTTGAGGCCCCAAAGCGTCCCGGCGCTGAGAGCTTTGAGCGGAATCAGCACCTCGAGGATATCGCAAAAGGTTCGGATCAAATTGACGAGGCGCTAGGCCGCCAAGGTGCTACCGCATGCCTGTGGCTGTCGACTTGACGTGTACATGGGCCGCCCGAGTCTTGTCCGCGCCCATGAAGCACCAGCATGAGATCGACGAACTCGCACGCATGGGGCGCATCCGCCTGGAGTTGGCATGGCGCCGGCCCTGTCGGAGGAGCGCGCCGGCTCAACAACTACCGGGCCGCCGCCGATCAGCGTGACCAGCATATATCTCGGACCCAAGCTCGGACCCAAAGGCGAAAACACAGGATTGAACTGGCTGGACAGGGCGGACTCTCAGGGCCTGGAGCTGCCTGAGTTACCAACTGAAAAGAACAGGGCGGCACTGTGGTACAATGCCGCCCGTACTTCAAAACCGGGGGTCGCAGGTTCGAGCCCTGCCCTCCTGCCAGCCAAATCAATCACTTAGACTAGATTCGGCGGGAGGGCGTCCCGCGCGCAGGAAATCTTGCAGTCGCCGTGCTGGACGTGCCGTTCCGGGCCTAGCGCGCCGGGGTCCGTTCCGCGTCGGCGGGAATCTGTCTGAGGTTGACGTTCCGGATGGGAACGCGGCGCAGCAGCGAAAGGATGGTCCCGCCGAGCTCGAGATAGGTGCGCAGCCGCAGCGCGCGCGACGAGCCCCTCAGCTCCGCGTTCAGGCTCACCGGAACCTGGACGTAGGTGAGGCCGAGCTGGAGCAGGGAGATCAGCGCACAGATCTGGTAGCCGTAGCCGTCGGCCTTGACCGCGATCTGGCGCAGCCACTTCACGGGATAGACGATCATGCTGTGATAGTCGGACAGCCAGAAGCCGAACAGGCAGTTCAGGATGAACCGCAGTGAATGCGACTGCAACGAGCGGTTGACCGAGCGGTCCGACTGGTTATCGCGATAAGTAATGACGAGGTCGGCGGCGCCCGCCGCCTTGAACATCCGGGCAATACCTTCGTTCTGGAAGGCGTGATCGCCGGGGATGAGCGTGATGGCATCGAATTTCGCGCGCGACAGCGCATATTCGAAGCCGGCACCGACACCCCGCGGTTCGGCATTGTGATGCACGATGATGCGCGGCTCGCCGGCTGCGAACTCGTCCATGATCGCGCCGGTGGCGTCGGTGCTGCCGTCGTCGATCAGGAAGATCTCGAAATCGTCGAGCAGCTCCCGGGCGAGCGGCAGCACGCCGTCGATCGTGTCGGCGATCTTGTCCTGCTCGTTCAGAGCAGGAATGACGATCGTAAGCCTTTTTGCCGCTCTCGAAGGTGTCATTGTATGCGCCCGTTGGCGGGGCCACTCTGTCCCGGTGGCCCCATGCAAGTCTAGGTCATCTGAACCGGGCGAACAATGCGGCTCGCCGGTAGGGACCCCGCACGAACTGCATGAAACCGGCAATGTGTGTGTTCCGCGCAACTAGTCGGAAAAATCATAGAGGCTGGTGTCGCCAATGCCGAAGGCGCGGCGCAGCCGTCCGACGTGGCCTGCCATATTCCGGCCCGCCGCCGTCGCCGCGAAGTGCGAATCGGACCGTTCAACCAGGCCGCCATCGACTAAGTTCCCAATTCGTGCGCGGAACAGATCTGGAACCTGCCCGTCAGCGATCTCCGATAGCGGTGCCCTGCGATCGGGGCGATCGACGAGACTGAGCAGGATGCCCAGCGAAACCGATTTATAAACGGCGCCAAAGGCGAACACGTAAGCCATGACACAAAATCCGAAAATCGATGCGGCGTCCCAGTACTGAAGCTGCGGGACGAAGAGAATTCCGAGCATCACCCCGAGACCGTGCGAGACAACCGTGGCAATCGCCAGCAGGGTCACGGGTCCGAGCGGCCATGCGCGTGCGCGGGCCATGAACTGCAGGGCAGGCGCCAGCAGGGCGAACACGGCGACGGCGGCAAGTCCGACAGCAAAGGACATCGACTCACCCAAGGCCTGTCGACAGACGAACGAGCTTGACGAGGTGCGCTACCGCAACTCCCTTGGTGGTGGGGGCAAGCCGGCCGTCCGCCGTGATCACCATGCCGGTCCCGATCAGGAGCTTCAGGCGATTGTGCGTGAAGGTGCCGAGATCTCCACCTTGCATGTAGGCTGTCGCCCATTGCTCCAAGGTGAGAGGACGTCCAGCCTGAACGAGTGCGGTGAGCAGCGTCAGCGTGAAGCCCCAGGCCAGCAGGCTGAACAGGATGTAGCAGAACATCATTGCGGTCCCGAGCAGGAAGAGACCGCCAAACACGTCGCCAAGGTGGCGCTGGCCTGGAAGGGCGATACACGCGACCGCGTAAAGGATGACGACGCTGATGCAGCCCAGCCGGAAGCGGCGGCCGGATCCGCCGGTGGCGGCGATGCGCGCGTAACACAGCAACAGCAATGGAAAGGCGATGCTGAGACCAATCGCAGCGGCTTGCGTCGGGCCCGGTAGCATGTTCATTGTGGAAAATCGTCCCGGACGCCTCTCAGGCCAGTCAGAGCGAAAGTCTATAGGAGGTCGTATTTTTCAGGTCAAGGCAGCCCGGCGCCTTTGACTGGCGATTGTCACGCGGACTCGCGTGTGTCGCGATGGAAACGGCTGGCTGCGCAAACTTGCGCATCACGCGATGCCGTCAGCCCGCCGCTTGTAGACCATTTCCGCCAGTGAGATGTCGGTCACCGAGTCCGCGCCGGAGGCCAGGGGGGTGCGTCCCTCGGCGATATCGGAAACGAAGGCGTCGGCCTGGCGCCGAAATGCCCAGCTCTTTTCACCCGTCAGACGCGTGCTTTGACCATTGTGCTCGACGATGACCTTCGCCTCTCGCTCGGCAAAGGGTGGGGGCAATTTCAAGGTCACCGCGCCGCGCTCGAAATCGATCGTCAGTCCCTCGCGCCAGGCTCCCTCGGACCCGTTCACGAGATCCAGCGTACAAGCGATGCCGTCGAAGTCGAGGGTGATGCGCGCGGCTCCCGAAATTTCGACGGAACTGTCGGCGACCGTTGGCGATGATCCGAGCAGGTAGCGCGTCAGATTGATGATATGGCTGAAGACGTTCAGAAAGTTGTCGTAGCCGGCCCGCATCGCGCTCGGCATCCAGTCGGGACCGTCCTGCCAGAGCTCGATTCCGTCCGGCCGTGTTTCGCCGGTCATGACGAAATTGTCGCGCGACCGGCCGGTGTCGCCGCCAAAGCACCAGCCCTTGGCGCGGACCACCCGACCAAGCGATCGGTCGTTGCGCAAGCGCGTCAGCACCTCGAGCGCGCGCGCCACACCGGCATCGTGACGCTTCATGTAGCCGATGCTGTAGACGAGGTTTCGCTGCCGCGCCGCTTCGACCAGCAAATTCGCCTGAGCCGACGTATAGGCCATCGGCTTCTCCGACAGCACGTGGCGGCCGCTGTTCAACGCGTCCAGCACGATTGGACCGGTGGCTCGCCGCTTCGTCACGACCACGACAGCGGACACCGCAGCGTCCGCGAGCAGCTCCCGATGCGTGCCGTAGACCTGCGAGATGCCGAACTTCTGCGCTGCGGCGGCAGCGAGCTCCGGCCGGAGATCGGCGATGGCGACGACGCGGCAGGCGGGATTGGCGACGAAATTGGCGAGGTGGCACATCTGGCCGACCATCCCGGTCCCGATGATGCCAATGCCTGGCCTCACGGCTATGATCCCTTGAAGCGCTTCCGGATGACGAGGAAATGCGCCGGCTGTCCCCAGGTGTTGATGAACGCCGGATCTGTCTGGGTCAGGGCCGTGACCGCGGGCGCATCGCGTCGCCCGATCGCGGCGAAGATGCGGTGGAAACTGTCGAGCGTCGCAACGATGGTTTCGATGTCGGAAGCATCGTCCGCGAGAATGTCCGTCGTTCGGATCGCCTCGCGTAAGGACGCAAGGCTCGCGATCACGCGCGGCAGGCTCTCGCCGAAGGGGGCGTCGATCATCGCGTCGACGTCGAGAATCAGCGTCTCGATCGATGCCGAAATCGCCGCCACGGCATCGGCCTTGCCGACCAGGTAGAGCTTGCGTCCGCCGAGGAAGCTGAGGCGGCTGCGGTCGAGATGGCGCGCCGCACGCCGCAGCTTCTCGTCGGCGGAGAGAACCTTCTTGTGCCAGTAGACGTCCAGGCTGTCGCGATAGGCTGGCCACGCCGAATGAATGTCGAATCCCTGTTCATGCGCTGCCGTGCACAAGGCGGCTGCGTCGAGGAAGTACCGATGCCGGACGAAGGGATTCTCGAGCACGTCCATCAGCCAGGATTCGAAGCTGCGGGTGTGCGGAATGCTGTTCCATTTCGCGTCGAAAAGCGTCTTCGCGGTTTCGAGTGCAGGACGGCCCGACAAAGCCTTGCCGGCGGCATGGATTGCCTTGAGCGCGAGCTCGAAGAAGCCGCCATAGCGCTCGTAATAGGACACGACGGCGAAACCGTCCGGATTGAGCAGCCGATGGAAGACGCCGAGCCAAGTTTCGGTCGGCTGCACGGTGTAAATGAAACCTTCGGCATCGATGATGTCGTAGCGGCGCTCGCTGCGAAATCCCTCGACATCGGCCAACGCGAGTTCGCGCAGGCGCTCGCTCAGGCCAAAATGCGCGAAATAGGCCTCAATTTTCGGATGCGCATGCCGGTTCGGTTCGGCAAGCGCCATGTTCGCGCCCCAGCCGGCAAACACCAGCGCATTCTCACCGGAATCTGGACCGAATTCGAGCACCTCCGCATCGCGGAACAGCCGCGGCGGCAGCACGAGCTTGTCTGAAAACAGCTCGTGCCGCTGGCTGGCATATGCATCGAGTTCCGCGGCCGATTTGAAATTCCCGAACGTCGGTAGGACGTCCTGACGTTCGTAGTAATTGAAGAGCTTCTCGTCAGCCATGCCGCGTCCCTAACCCAAGGCCGCCTCGAGCCGGTCGAGCTCGCTCCAGATGTCGGAGGGCGCGAAAATCGAAACGATGTGCAGCGGCCGCTTCACGTTCTCGCGCAGCCGGCCGCTGACCTTGGCTTCGTTTTCCTGGTTCACGGCGAGAAGGCAGACGAGCGGCTCCGACTTGCCGACGAGCTCGTCCGGCGAACGGATCGGTATGCCGGTGCCGGGCAGGAACAGCCCCTGACGCTCCCTCTGGTCGTCGACCGACAGGTCGACGAGGTCCGCCAGCTCATGCGCGTTGGTGAAGGTGCAGGCGCGGCAGCCCGCGCCGTAGATCGCGATCTCGGCGCCGCTCGCACGGGCCTTGGCGAGGACCGGTCGCAGGCGCGCGCCGTACTCCCTTGCGCGCTGGCCAAATTTCTCACCGACGCCGGAGGACGCAGGAGGCGGCGTCACGTCACGGGCTGCACGACGGGCGGCGACAGCGAGGCTGCCGCCGCTGAAATTGTACTTCTTCACCGACACCGCCTCGAAGCCGTGGCGGGCCAAGAGCGCGAGCAGGGTCGGCTCGGTGAAGTAGCTGACGTGCTCCTCCCACAGCACGGAGAGGTCTCCGGCCGTCGAACCGGGATCAAAGTCGGGCACGTCGATGAACAGCAGCCCTTCGTCGCTGAGCGCGATCTTCACGCAGTCGAAGAAGTTCTCGAAATCGACGATGTGCTCCAGCACCTGACGCGAGACGACGAGGTCGAACTTGCCGGCCTGGGCGACCGCGTCATGACACAGCGCCGGGCTGATCATGTCGGCATAGACCTTGATGCCGCGCTCGCGGGCGATCTTGCCCGACACCGGGTTGGGCTCCACGCCAACCAAGGTCTTCGCACCGCGTTCGCGCAGCTTGTCCATGAACAGGCCGTCGTTGCATCCGATCTCGAACACGGATTGATGCTTGGAGAATTTCGCGATGGTGTCGAGCTCGTCGACCTGGTGCGGCTCCGGCTTCCAGCTGCTGAAATTGTAGTTGAACTGGCGATACAGGATGTCCGGATCGATCGGCTTGACGATCTGCGGCAGGCCGCAATCGCCGCACACCAGCACCTCGAACGGATACCGCTCCTCCTGCTCGTTCCGGCTGCGCCGAAGCCGATGCGCGATCGGCATTTGTCCGAGGTCGATGACCGGTCGCAGGTTGGACGAATGGCATAGGCGGCAATGATCGGTCACTGATTATTCTCGCATTTGGGTAGGTCTGACGAGGCGACCTTCAATGAAAACCGGCGCGGCCTGCAACGAGATCGCCGCGGATACATCATATCCGGGTTACGCGGAGCCTTCCTCCAGCCTATGCGTCCTCGGCCGAAGCAGGTAGCAGCCGTGGATAGGTCTTGCAAGACGTGCCGCCGTCCGTCAATCGGAGGTCGACGCGGCCGGCTATGTGCGCGCGCGACGGCTGCGAGCACGGTCGACGTCAAGGCCGCCGCCGCTCGAAGAGTGTCAAATTACCCCTGGTCTCCACTGCCACGAAATCTCGCTTGATCCGCTTCATGACCTCTTGGACATGGGGATACTCCGGCCTGCGCTCAACCGTGCTATCATAAAACAGCCGGTCCGCCGGGTTCATCGAGCGATCCAGGAACCGCGCGTCAAAGGACACCAAGAACGGCATGAAATAGGCCATTGGTGCCCGATGAGCCTGCGCCAGATGGGCCCAATCCCTGAGGGCAATGACCAGGACCCTCTCGTCTGGCCTGGTTTTATCCTGGATGAACTTCGCATCAGCCTCGGTGATCTGGTCAAGGTCCTCCTGCCACGTGACTGGTGGGCTCGACACGAACGGCCACCTCAGAAGGCTGGGATAAGTTGCATACGATCTCAGGCCGTAGAGGTGGGGATTGTTCTTGTCTTGCACGAACAGCAGCGCAAGAATCGTCGCAGCGGCCGCTATGGCGCCAGCGGCTCTTCGGAACGACGGTTGCCACCCGGCTGAAAACTGGCGGATCCACCAAGCCGAGACGATCACCAGCGGCAACGCGTTCTGGTGCCAGACAGCGTCCAGCGTCCGATTGACCCATTTGATCATCAGCGCCATGCCAATCATTGACAGCGTCAGCAGAAGTCCGGTCACGAACCGATCATGCCAAGAATCGGAGGGCCGTGACAGCCGGATCGCGGCCCAGCCGACGGTGATACATCCGACGATCTGCAGCGGCAGATTGTAGATGATGCCCCAGCCCAAGTCCCATTTGATGGGCGTGCTTCCCCACCCGGTCCCGTAGAGGACGAGTGGGCGGAAGCATTCGATCAGAAACTCCAGGGAGAAGGCTCTCGTGCCGAACAGCGCCAGGCACATCAGGATTGCGGCACCAATCGATGTGACTGCGAACACGAGTGCATTGCGATAACTCGGGAAGCCTCCGGCCGTCGCAGCGACGAAGGTACCCGTCACAAGGAAGAACAGTCCGATCTCGGTCTGCCAAAGCAGTGAGATGGCGCACATGATAGCCGATACGATCAGCCATATGAGGCGCCGGGGAGCGGTGCAGTGCAGGCTGATCGCGAGTGCAAAGACGATCAAGAGAGGAAATCGCGTCGGGTAGGCAGACGGCGAGTAGAACTGGCCGGTTGTGGAGAAAGCCAGCACGGCGAGAGCCGTGATGATGGCGATCGCTGCAAGTTTCGACCGGATCAAGTAGCTCAGAACAAAGTAGGCCTGGACGTACGTCGCGAGCGTGATCGCGATGTTCAATCCGACCGCTCGCATCGCCGCCGATTTCCAGCCATCTCCCATGATGAGATGAAAGAACCAGCCGAGCGCGGGGCCGTAATGCGAATGGAAGTCCAGTCCTGGAACGAGACCGGGGGCATAGCCATAAAGCGCCGGACCGATGAAGTAACTTACCTTATGCGCTTCGTCCCTCACGGCCGCTGTCAGGCCTTCGAGGTCAGAGGGAATCAGCAGCAGGGCAAGGAATACGATCGCAAGCAGATCGGCCACCCCGACGCTGAAGCGGGTGTCGGCCGGGGGTTTTGCAGCAGGAAAGTAACTGTTGGCGCCTCGATTGAGGCTGACGGCGATGGCCGCGGCGGCGAGCAGGGCAATCGCGATACCGGGGCTGCCCATATCGTTGGCGGCGCCGAGTGCAAGGTAGACGAAGCTCGCCGTGATGACGCTCAGCGCGAGCGAGCCCGATGATCGATGCGTCGCATACAATGCAGCAGCTGCCGCAATCGGCCCGGACAGGAAGAACGAGCCGTAGAACGCCTTCTTGCAGAAATCGCAATTCCTGCCTGCCAAGGCCGTATCGAAGCCTTCGACGAAGCTCGATTGAAACGATGGAAGGTGGTTTTTCAACAGCAGCAGCACCACGTAGGCGACGGCGCATCCCAGCAGGGCGGCCACAACTGCTCTGGCGGCGACCAAGTATTCCCTTGTATATTGCACTAGGAGATCTCGAGGTCGGCTACGATCGACGTCGTAGAGGAGGCTGCGTCGAACACAGCGGAAATCTAACTTTCTCTGAAATCACGTCCAGTCCCCAATTACCCGAACTCCCCGTTGCGAGGCGCTTCTACCACCACAGCGTTCCCTGAACAATCCCGCGAAGCCCGCGGTTGCATCCGGCATGGCAATGTTCGTGTCTGGATGACGGGCGCTTGGAACCCTCCATGACTGACGCATGCTCTAGCGAACTCCAGAGGCAGCACCTTCACATGCGGGGGCCGGCAACGCCAGCAACCAGGCTGCGCCTCGGACGCCAGGGCGGTTGCAGGGAGGCCGATACTCGGCTCTCGCTAGGGGGGCCGGCTCTCCATCCTTCAACTGCATCAGTTCACCGCGGCCCTCCGTGGCCGAGGGGTTATGTCCGAGGATCGCTGTCAGAAGCTCGATGAACCCAATGTCGTCGGGCAGCGGAATTCCCGGGGCGGCGCGATAGCGCCAGGTCTCGCGGCGGGGCGGACAAGGAAAGGTCTCGAGGTAGGAAACCGGGCAGTGGCCGCTCATAACGAACTGAGGATCGGTAAAATCCCCGCAGTAGTCCGTGTAGATAAACGACCGCTGGCGATTTTCGTCCCGCAGGATCGTCTGTGCCACGTTCATGTCATTTCCGCCAAGGCATCGTGAGCGGAACGTGAAGACGTGCGAGTTCTCGAATTGGAGCTTCACGACCTTTGGCTCGGGGTCCGCGAGCAAGGCTGCTCGGACTTGCCGCAGCATGTCGCTGCTGAGCAACCCGTCGTACAGCAGCCATTTGGTATCGTGAGCCGACGACAAAGCGAAGATCGCGATCAATCCCCCCGCGGCTGCTGCGCGTAAGCGCAATCCGGGGATTGCCTGTACGACCGTCGCCATCAGGATCAAGACGCCGAACTGCGAGGGAAAGAGTAGCCTGGACTCGCCCCGCGTCACGTCGCCATAAACTCCGGTAAGAGCGTAGGGCAGCGCGCCGATGAGGGCAATCGCGGCTCCCAGCACCAGTAGCAGAAGCATCGCATTCGTGGTCGAGCGGCCGTTCAGCAGCCAGGGCGTCCACAATGCTGTCGATGAGAACCGGGCAAAGACGGCGATCGCGGCCAATGTCACTGCCGCGAAAACAGGAAGCCCCAGCAGCGCGACCCCGTGAGAATATGCGTAGCTCAGGCCGCTCGGGAAGGCCATGAGGTGCGCATGGAGCGCATTGGCCGTGATCGAGAAATCGTTCGCGAAACTGTATTGTCCAGCGTAGTGACCGCTCTTCCCCAGAATTGTCAGTCGCAGAACGATCATGGCTGCAACGGCCAGCCAGAACGGTACAAGACGCGCGAGTTTCTGCCTCCAGCGCTCGGGACCAGACCAGGCGAGCACGACGCGAAGCGGTTCGAGGGCGATCAGAGTCTCGAGCGACAACGCGAACAACAGACAGAAAGGTGCGCTCCATCGAAGCGCGCGCACCTTCGAATAGGAAAGCTCGTAGGACAGCAGATAGAAGAGCAGGAAGAAGTCGTAGACCGCGTTGAGTGTCAGGCGAATTGCATAGAACGGGCTGAGCAGAAACAGAGCCGTGACAAGACCGGCGATCCGTCTGGTATAGGATGATCGCGACAGGACGGAGTGAAGCAACACGCCGTTGACCAGATGGCAGGCTAGTCCCACGAGCCGCGCAGAGACATCGGGAGTATCGTTCAAAAGCGTCACAAACAGCGTCATCGGGATTGCGAAGCCGGCGTGTGCCGACTCCCACAGCACGCGAGCGACGCCGGCGGCACCTTGAGTCCAATAGATGTAGTACACAGTCCAATCGTCGCCGAAGACCTCACGCGCGAACAGCGCGGGCACGGCCGCAACAAAGGCGAGAACCAGAGCGACGTAGACATACCCAATGCCTGCCCCCTCCGCTTCCCGCAGGGCTGCAGCTCTTGGATCTGCATTCATGCGAGTATCATCGAGCCCGACAGGGATGGTCATGCTCCTAAGCTTTGCCTCGTCTGTCCAAATACTCCTCAGCGAGTGTACCAATTCTTGTGACGTAGTCCTGCACCGCGGCAGCCTCGCTACCATCAGGCGCCCAATCGGGAAATGCCGTGCGCGAAGGATCGAACGGGCCGGCGGTGGTTTCGTGAAATACCAGCCATTCCGAGGTGATCAGGATCGAGTGGAAGACCTGTTCCGGCATGCGATAATAGCAGCGTTTGCCCCGACCGTAGGGCGCCATCTCGAGCACCTCGCGAATGCTGCCGTCGTCCTCGAAGATCACGACCTGCGCGGTGCCCTCGATCACGTGGAACGATTCAGGCTTGCCAAGGTGCTTGTGCGGTCGCACGTAAGCCTCGCGATGATGCACGATCAGCATCTCGTGCAGTCCGGACGAGGGATCGGGATGCGTGCACAGCCGGCTGCGTAGGCGCGGGTTGCCGGCGGCGATGCGTTTCAGCTCCGCGATCGTGGCGTCATCCGCGGTGACGATGGCGTCGTCCGAATAGTACACTTCCGGATTTTGCGCGCGCAACGAGGTCGGCCGGTGCAGGCCTGCCTCATTCGAAGAAGATGAACCCATGGTCGCCCCGATACCCGCATTTGTCGTAGATCCAGGCCCATGTTTGCGGACCGTGGAAGCTCAGGCAGGTGAGCTGCCAGTAAAGCAGATTGGCCTTCTCGCGCTCGTTGCGGAAGGATTCGACCATCACATATTTCGAGGTGCCGCGTCCGACCCGCTCGATTTCAGGCACCGCGCGGAACACGTCCTCGAGCGGAAGGTTGTGCAGCACGCCGAGCGAGACGACCAGGTCGAAGCTGTGGTCGGGGTAGGGGAGCTCGACGGCGCTGCCGACCTTCAAATGCGGCCGCACCTCCTCCTTGGCGTTGGCGATGCCATACTCGGAGATGTCGATGCCGGCGACCTCAAGGTCGGGGACGAGCTGAGTGAACTCGTAGAGCAGGTAGCCCTTGCCGCAGCCGACGTCGAGCACGCTCATGCCCGGCTTGATGCCGTAGCGATCGATCAGGGTCTGGGCGAGCGGGCGCCACCGTCCGTCATAGCGATAGCCGCCGTAGCCGTAGCGCCGGTCGCCGTCCCAATAGTCGCGTCCCCATTGCCGCGCCACAGTGGCGGATTCCGCCTTGTCGTGCTCGACCACGCGCTGGACGTAGTCCCGCCTCGTCGATGCGTGCATCGGCTGGAGCAGGTTGATCTCGGTCATGGGGCCCAACTGCTCCGCGGCATCGTCACAGGATGGTTGCGAACTTGTTGACGAGCAGGATGTCCTCGACGGCCTGGATGTCCTTCTGAGACGCCAGCGTGATCTCCTCGACCGCTGCATGGAGATCGCAGCCCTCGCGCAGCACGCGGTCGTAGATCTGCCGCCGCCGAGCCTCGTCGGGCGGCAGCATGAAAATGCTGTAGAGGATCAGCCCACGCAGCTGCGGCAGCTCGTCCAGGATGTCTTCCAGCACCATGTAGCTGCCGGGCATGGTGTGCTCGGCGGCGCTCAACAGATAGTGCAGGTTCTTGCGCCGCGCATAGTCGCGGATCACGATGTTCTGGACGTGCTGAGGGGTGCGGCTGCCGTTCAGCGGCCTGGCGCCGATATAGCCGCGGTGGCCGGCTCGTTCAGCCATGGAAGCCTCCCGGCAGCTTGTATTGCATCCCGACCCGGGTTGCGGGGCGCAGCAGGATCGGCTCGAAGAACTCGCCGAAGCGCTTGTCTGCGTAGGGCGACATAATGCTCTTGAAGCGGCAGTTCATGCTCCAGCGCGTGCCGGCTTCCTCGTTGACGCGATTGCCGTGCATCAGGGTCTGGTTGAACAGCATGACGTGACCGTAGGGAATCTCGATGAAGGTCGCGTGCGGCTTGATGGTCTTGTAGAGCTCTTCGGCGCTGCGCAAGGCCGCCATCCGGTCCTGCATCTCGCCGTTCAGGGACGGCGGCAGCAGATACATCGACTTGGTGCGGTGGACATCGACCAGGGGCACCCACACCACGACCTCGAACGGCGAGTCGCCCGACCAGACGTCGGAATGGGTGGCGAGCAGCGAAGAGCTGTCGCCGGGAAGCTGGATGCTAAGATTGACGCGGCGCTGCATGCAGAGCTCGTTGCCGACGATGGTCTCGATCGTCGAGCGCGCCAGGCGGAAATAGGTCGGGCGGAACCAGGGCTCGGCGTTCAGGCCGTTGAAGACGTGCAGCCGCAGGCCGTTGAGATCATCCACGCTCACCCGCGTGTGGATGGTGTCGAGCATCGCGTAGGGATCGTTGCTGTGCGGCAGCTTCAGATAGTCCGCCGCGAGCTCGGCAGCACGGCGCTGGATCCGGTCGAGCCCGGCGCTATCGTCGGCCGGGGTGGTGACGAAGCCATCGTCGATGAATCGCTGCGCCAGCGCCTGCTCGTCGGCGTGCAGGAAGTCCGTGTCCGTCATGCAAAATACTCCCGGGCGGTCGCGCAAATATAGCTGATGTCGGCGGCCGACAGGAACTGGTTGATGGGAAGCGTGAGGATCTGGTCCGCCTGCCGTTCCGTTACCGGGAACGCGCCGCGGCCATGGCCGAGATGCGCCGCTGCCGGCTGCAGGTGGATCGGGACCGGATAATGGATCGCGGTCTCGATGCCTTTGTCGGCAAGATATTTCTGGAAGTCGTTGCGACGCTCGGTCTGCACCACGAAAGTGTGGAAGGTGTTGAACTCGATGTTCCTGCAGGGCGGAATGAACAGGGGCAGCCCGGCGAGCTCGGCGCGGTATTGCGCGGCGTTGCGCCGCCGGCGTTCGATCACGGAAGGAAGGTGGCGCAGGCGGATGCGCAGCACCTCGGCCTGGAGCGTGTCGAGCCGCGACACGATCCCCCATTCCTGGACGTCGCTGCGGTTGATCAGGCCGTGATTGCGCAGCCGTCGGATTCTTGCGGAAAGCTCGGCGTCGGCAGTGACGAGGAAGCCGGCATCTCCGGCGGCATTGAGATTCTTCAAGGGGTGGGCGGAGAAGCAGCCGAAGGTGCCGATGGTGCCGCTCATCCGGCCGTCATAGGTCGAACCAACCGCCTGGGCGCTGTCCTCGATCACGGCGAGCGAGTGCTTGGCAGCGATCGCCATCAGCGGAGCCATGTCGGCCATGCGTCCGGTCAGATGCACCGGCATGATCGCCTTGGTCCGCGGCGTGACGGCGGCCTCGACCGCGGCCGGGTCGATGTTCTGGTCCGGCAGCACGTCCGCAAACACCGGCGTGGCGCCGACCGCGATGATCGCGGCGGTCGATGCCACGAACGAATTCGGCGGCGTGATCACCTCGTCGCCGGGACCGATGTCGAGAGCCCGCATGGCGAGGATCAGCGCGTCGGTGCCCGAATTCAGCGTCACGACATGCGGTGAGCCGAGATACGCGGACAATTCTTCTTCGAGCTTTCCAACCGCGGCGCCGCCGATGAAGTCGCCGCGGGAAAACACGCCCTCGACCGCCTGCAGGATCTCGGTGCGCTCTTCCTCGAACTGCGCGGGAAGATTGACGTAGCCGATGCGCCGGCGGCCGGTGTCAACGTCCATGGCAGAACTTCCTGACGGTCTCGATGACGCGGTCCTGCTGGGCGCGCGTCAGGTGCTGGTCGACCGGGAAGCTGATGACTTCCTTGGCGTGGCGGTCGGTGACCGGGAACGTGCCCGGCGCGTAGCCGAGATGCTTCAGGCCTTCCTGCTGGTACAGCGGGATGGGATAGTGGATCTTGGCCTCGATGCCGTTGTCCAGGCAATATTTGTAGAGCTCGTCGCGACGTTCGGCGAACACCATGTAGAGATGGTAGACGTGCTTCACGTTGGGACGGCGCGGCGGGACGCGCAGGCCGGGCAGGCCGGCGAGACCCGCGTCGTAATAGGCCGCATTTTCGATTCTGCGGCGCGTGATCTCGCTGGTCTGGCCGATCAGCCAGTTGCCGACCACGGCCTGCAAGGAATCGAGCCGCGAGTTGCAGCCGAGGATCGCGATCTCGTCGCGGTTCTTCATGCCGTGGTTGCGGATCAGGCGGAGCTTTTCGTTCATGCCGTCGTCATTGGTGACGACGACGCCGGCATCGCCCCAGACGTTGAGGTTCTTGAGCGGATGCAGCGAGAAGCCGGCCGCGATGCCGTGGGTGCCGGAGCGTTTTCCCGCAAACTCCGACAGGATGCCCTGGCAGGCGTCCTCGACCACCGGCAGGTTGTGGCGCTGCGCGATCGGCATCAGCTTGCCCATGTCGGTGACCTCGCCGGTCAACTGGACCGGCATGATCGCCTTGGTCTTCTCGGTGATGGCAGCCTCGACTTGGTCCACGTTCATGCAGAAGGAATCGTCGCAATCGACCAGGACAGGCGTCGCGCCGGTTTCCGCGATCGCGCCGACCGTGGCGATGAAGGTGTTCGCGGCGGTGATGACCTCGTCGCCATGACCGATGCCGAGCGCCTTGAGCGGCAGCTTGAGCGCGTCGGTGCCGGATCCGACGCCGATGGCATGACGGACGCCGATCAATTCGGCGAAGCGTTTCTCGAATTCGGCGACGGGCTTGCCAAGGGTGAAGTCACCGGTCGCAACCAGCCGGCCGATCTCGGCGAGGATCGGTGCGGGATCCGCGAATTGCTCGAGCAGATAGGAATATCGAACGTCGTACATGTGACCACGTCAGGTGGAATGAAGTTGAGGTGAGGGGGTGTGCGACGCCGCGAGCGCATGCTCGATCGAGGTCGCAATGGCGCCAGCGGAGAGCCCGTGCTTCTTCAGCAGCGAGTCCTGCGAGCCGTAATTGTGCATGAAGCGGTCGGGCAGCGACAGCCGCAGCATCGCAGGGAAACCGGAGCCGAGCTTGTCGATCAGCGCCTCCGCGACCGCGCTGCCGAGGCCGCCGGAGGGCACGTGCTCCTCCAGCGTTGCCACGAGCCTGGTGCCGCGGATAGCCTGCAGCAGCGCTGCGGTATCGAGCGGTTTCACCGTATGCATGTGCAGGATGCCGGCGCGAATGCCTTGCGCGGCCAGCAGGTCGGCTGCGGCGAGGGCGCGCTGGAGCATGATGCCGGTGGTCACCATGAGGACGTCGCCGGGCGGCCGCATCAGGATGGCTTTGCCGATCTCAAAGCCGTGCTCGGCCTTGGACACGATGGCATCGCCGCCCTTGCCGAGCCGGATGTAGATCGGGCCCTTCCAATCCAGCGTCTGCTCCATCATGCGCGCGGCCTCGTCGGCGTCGCACGGGCAGATCACCGTCATGTTGGGTAGCGCCCGCATGATGGCGATGTCCTCGATCGCCTGGTGCGTGGGACCGAGCGGCGCATAGACGAGGCCGCCGCCATTGGCGATCAGCCGTACCGGCAGATTGTGCAGGCAGAGATCGACCGCGACCTGCTCGTAGCAGCGGCGGGTGAGGAAGGTCGCAATGGTGTTGACGTAAGGCACGAAGCCCTCCATCGCGAGACCTGCCGACATGCCAATGATATGCGCTTCCGAGATGCCCTCGATCAGGTGGCGCTTGGGAAACTCCTTGCTCATCGCGCGCAGCGTGCCGGCACCCGGATCGGAGCCGATGTAAAGCACACGCTCGTCGCGCGCGGCGAGCTTGTGGACCATGTTCATCGCGGTGTTGCGCATGGGGAGCCGATCAAAAATCGCCGACGGCGACGCGAATGGCGTCGAGCTCGCTGTCGGTCAGCTTGTTCTTGTGATGCCAATCGGCATTGGATTCCGCAGCCGGAAGACCCTTGCCCTTGACGGTATGGCAGATGATGGCGGTGGGCTTGCCGGCAACGGCCGGGAGCTGCTTCAGGACCATGCGCAGTGCGCCGACGTCGTGGCCGTTGACCTCCTGCACTGCGAAGCCGAAGCTGCGCCACTTGTCCGCGAGCGGCTCCAGCGGCAGCACGTAGTCGGTGGGGCCGTAGCTCTGCAGCTTGTTGTAGTCGATCAGCGCGACGAGGTTGTCGAGGCCGTGCTTGGTCGCGCCCATCGCCGCTTCCCACACCGATCCCTCGTTGATCTCGCCGTCGCCGAGCAGCACGAAGGTGCGGTAGCTGCGCTCGCGCATGCGGGCGGCGAGCGCAAGGCCGACGCCGATCGAGAGGCCATGTCCGAGCGCGCCGGTCGAGGCCTCGACGCCGGGCACCATGCCGTATTCGGGATGCCCGCCCAGAATGCTGTCGGAACCGCAAAAGCCGTCCAGCTCCGACAGCGGGAAGAAGCCGCGGTCGGCCAATAGCGCATAGAGCGCCAGACATCCGTGTCCCTTGCTGAGGATGGCGCGGTCGCGATCGGGATCGCCCGGGTTCTTCGGGTCGATCCGCAGCACGTCGTCGTAGAGCACGCGGACCATCTCGATCAGCGACAGGGCAGGCCCGACATGGCCGCGTCCTGCGGAGCGGACCGAACCGAGGACCAGGCGGCGCAAATAGAGGCTCCGCTCGTCCAGCGTGCAGGTGAGAGCAGCTTCAGCGTGGGGTGAGATCTGGATCACGTTGGCAAATCGTTTGGTGGAGCCGACGGGCTTTGTCGAGCTGGCCGGCAAGGCGGACCGTCAGATCGCCACCTTGCGCAGCCAGGGCACGCCGGGAGCGGCTTTCCGGCAAATAGGCATTCAGGACAATCAGGCACCAAATCGCCCCGAACACAGGATACAGTACGTCAAGGCGGACCGCAAACGCGTCATCCCCAGCCGCGAAGGCGCGCGAGAGCCGCTCGATCAATCGGTTCGCATCAGCCACGGGCAGACCGCTGCCGGGGTGAATCGCGGTGTCGGACACGAGCTTGACCGGGTCGTCCCAGCCGAAATACTCGAAGTCGATGAAGCGCAATTTGCCGTCGTCGGTGCGCAGTGCGTTGTGCAGTCCGCAATCCGACGGGCTCAATGCACGTCGGGCGGGCGCAAGGTCCGCGGCGGGATCCAGGCCCCGTTCCGCGTAGCGCCGCCGGAGTTGCCGGATCGCGACGGCAGCGGTGGGAACAAGGCTGCCGTCCATGAACGCGCGCAAGTGCGGATGATCATCCGAAGCCCGCCTCAGGTCGTCCAGGCGTTGCTCGTACTGGGCGATGGCCGCCTCGGCCGAGAAGATGCTGGCTGACGCATTCCGCAGAGTCTGCGCGCCTTCAGCGTCGTGCAGCTTTTGCAGCTCGATCAGGAAATCGGCCAACTGGTCGGCGTCGTCGGGCTGCGGATGCAGGACCGCGGGTTCACCGTCTAACCATTGATACAGCGCACAGAACGCGGCCGGATCTTTTGCGATCGGCCGCGGCGTCGCATTGATGCCGTGGCGCGAGAGAAACGAGAGCGCGTCATACTCCTGTCCCAGCCGATCGCGCCCGTCGGACGGGTAGTGCTTGAGGGCGAGGGGCGGGCCTTCCGCCATCTCCAGCCGAAACACCCGGTTGTTGCCGCCGGCCCGCGCCGGTTGCGCCGCCGCGACCCGCGCCCCGGAGAGGCGGCTGCCGATCGAGACCGCATCCTGTACGCTGAGGTCCGGCTGGCTCATGCCCCGAACACTCCGCGGTGGATATCGGCCCAGGTCGCGAGCGGCTCGCAATGCGCCGGATACGGCGGCTGCGACTGCGTGAACAGGATCGATCGCGTCGCCTTCGGAAAATGCGGCTGCTCGAAGACGTCGACGAGATCGTCAATAAAGATGTCGAGCTGTAGGCTTGCCAACCGCTCGACCTTGGCCGCCAGCGTGTCCTCGAAATGGACATTGCCCGCCGAGATCGCCGCGTCGGCGGTGTCGATGAGGCCCGCGCTCTTCAGCCAGCCACGCGCAGCCTCGCGCAAGTCGACCCGATCGGGATCCTGATGGCCGAACTGCGTCTTGTGGCTGACGATATGGACGCTCGCGCCGGCCTTTCGGCACGCGGCAAGGAACTCGCGGACGCCAGGGTTGATCTCGGCGCCGCCGATTCCCTTGCCGTAGACGAAGCCCTGCAGCCCCTGCCAGGCAAGCTCGCCGCCGGCGCGGGATCGCAAGAAATCCCGCACGTCGGTCTTCAGCCCGTCCCAGCCCTCCGGCACCAGCCCGCGCTGGCGCGCGGCGGCGGCAAAGACCTTGTCGTAGCAGATGATCGTGTTGTCGAAATCGATGCCGATCCGCACGCCGCTCACTTCAGGCTGATGTTCTGCATCATCTTGATGTTGAAATACCTGGGATCGTTGAGCGAGTTCGGCAGGCGGCCCGCCCTGAAGGCGTCCACGAGGCCGGACACGGCTTGCTCGATCGTGTGCGTCGGCGCAAAGCCGAGCTCGCGGCGGATCTTCTCCGACGAGACGTGGTAGGAGCGGAGATCGTCGGTCGGCTCGACGGCCACGTCGACATTGTTGCCGACCACCGATTTGACGATGTCGGCGATCTTCATCAGCGAGTGGTTTTCGTAGCCGATGTTGTAGGTCTTGCCGTCGATCTTCGCATCATCCTGCTGCAGCAGGAACAGATAGGCCGCCGTCATGTCCTGGATGTGCAGATTGGGCCGCTTCTGCGTTCCGCCGAACACGCGGATGCGGCCGGTGTTGACGGCCAGATTGGTCAGGATGTTGACGACGACGTCGAGCCGCTGCCGCGGAGCGTAGCCGCAGACGGTGGCGGGGCGAACCGTGCAGGTGACGAAGCCGGACGCGGCCTCGTCGGCAAGATCGGTCTCGCACATCGCCTTGAACTTGGAGTAGTCGGTGAGCGGCTCGCAGGACAGCTCCTCGGTCACCTCGGCCTCATCCTTGATGCCGTAGACGCTCGAGGAGGAGGCGTAGATGAAGCGCTTGATACCCGCCTTCTTCGCGGCGCGCACCATCGGACGGAAGCAGTCGTAGTTGATGGACTTGCCGAGTGCCGGGTCCAGCTCGAACGAGGGATCGTTGGAGATGCAGGCGAGGTGGATCACCGCGTTGTTGCCGCGCAGGGCCTCGTTGACCGCGGCCTCATCGCGGATGTCGCCCTTGATCAGGCGGAGGTTCGGATTGTCACGAACGGCATCGAAGACGTCCTGGCCATACATGAACAAGTCGAGCACGGTGACCTTGTGGCCCGCGGCAAGCAATTGCGGAACCAGCACGCTGCCGACGTAGCCGGCGCCACCGGTGACCATCACATTCCATTTCCGATCAATCACTGTCGTTCTCCGGATTCTTCGATCGCGCTACTTCAACAACGCGGTGACGAACTTGACCAGCGGCGCCTTCTCGACCGAGTTGCGGTGACCGACGATGCCGACCTTGATCGCGCCCGCCGCATTGCCGATGAAGGCGACGTCCTCGATGTTGCCGCCGGCCGCCACCAGCGGCGCCGTGATTGTCAGGAAGGCATCGCCCGCACCGACGGTGTCGACGACGGTCTTGGTGAAAGCAGGGACGCGCGCAACGCCGGTCTTCGACGAGAAGGGGTAGCAGCCGAAGGAGCCGTGCGTGATGATCATGTTATCGCAATCGATCTTGCGATGCAGGCCGCCCTCGATCACCGATGCGATGTCGTTGAACTTGTCGGTGGCGGCCAGGCGCGCTTCCGGTGCGTCGATGCAGATGTAGTCGGCCCGCGGATACTTCGTGATCAGGTTGTAGCCGTGGTTGCCGCTGTTGCTCTGGGCGTTGACGGCCAGGAACTTGGAATTCGCGATCAAGGCGTCGATCGTGCTGGATGCGATCATGCCGTGACCGAAATCGGTGACGATGACGACGTCGGCCCCGCGGACGCGCTCGGCGGTGACGCGGTCGATCTCCGTGCGCGCGGCCTCGTCGAGCGGCGTGTCGTCCATCGTGTAGACTTCGAACAGCTTGTGCAGGTAGCCCATCTCGACGTACCGCAGCTTGCGGGTGGTCGGACGGCTCTGAACGCGGATCGGCGTGAGCGTGACGTTCGGGCGGATATGCGCGCGGATGAACTCTTCGGGGTAGTCGTTGCCACCCAGCGTCGTGACGATCTCGACAGATTTGCAGAAGCTTGCGACGTGATTGGCCGCGGCAATGACGCCGCCGGCAAACTGCTCGCCGTTCTTGAGCAGGGTCGCGACGATGTTCTCCTTGGAGGCCTTCCCGAGCGCCGTGACGTATTGGTATTCGTCGATGATGGTGTCGCCGACCAGCACGACGTGCATGTCCTGGATCTTGTCGATCAGCTTCAGCAGCCGTTCGGCGCCGCCTCCATCGCGCACCTTCTGGAGGTAGTCGCGCAGCGGGGGATCGTAGATGTCGAAATAGCGGTTCAGCAGCGACGACGAGCTGAACGTCACGTCCCGCGTGAAGACGATGCGCCCGCCGTGACGCTCGACCGCCTCGCGCTCCACCGCGATCTTGCCGGTCACGTCATCCTCGGGATTCTCGTAGTCCGAGCCCTTCACGTAGATGTCGGGGCGCACGGTATCGAGGACCGGCTCGGCGCTGGAGGTCTGATTGATGCCGACCCAGTCGACCGTGCCGAGCGCGGCCAGCATCTCGGCGCGCATGTTCTCCGGAAAGATCGGCCGTCCCGGGCCCTTGTTGACGTAACGGTCCGCAGTGATGGTCACCACGACGACGTCGGCCTCGTTGCGGGCTGCCAGGATGTGCCGGACGTGACCGAGATGCACCAGATCGAACACGCCGTGGCAGAGCGCAACGGTCAGGCCCTCAGCCTGCGCGGCGCGCACAATCTCGCCGAGCTCCTCGATCGTCTTGATCTTCTCGTGCGGTGCCGGATGGCCGGCCGGCCTGTCTGTCGCAGCATTACCCATGTGAATGACCCAAGGCGCCGGACGGTCTCAGTTGGCCGGCCCGGACGTGATCGGCTGGCGGCAAAATTGGGGGGTGAACGAATCTGCTCAACGGCTTGCCTTCTGCGGGGCGACCTTGTCGTCACCGAGATATTTGAACCAGTCCTTGGTGGCGTCGGCGATCTTGTCCACCGTCCAGAGCGGAGCGTCCTTGTACTGGTCCATCGACTTCAACATCGTCGCGACGCCGTCCTCGAACTTCACCTTCGGCGCCCATTTCAGGACCCGCTTGATCTTGCTGATGTCGGCGTAGGTGCAGTCGGGCTCGCCCGGGCGCTTGGGAATGTGGACCTTGTCGCCGCCGAGAAGCTCGACCAGGCGGTTCACGCTGTAGGTGTTGTCCGAGCCGACATTGAAGATCTCGTGCGAGACGTCGGAGCGCGCAGCGGTCACGAAGGCATCGGCGACGTCGCTGACGAAGGTGAAGTCGCGCGTCTGCTCGCCGTCGCCGACCACCGTGAAGGGCTTGCCCGCGAGCTTCTGTGCCATGAACACGCCGAACACGGCCCCGTAGGTGCCGGTGGTGCGATGGCGCGGTCCGAACACGTTGAACAGGCGCAGCGCCACGGCAGGCAGCTTGTAGACCTGGCACCAGTGCATGACGCATTGCTCGCCGAGATTCTTGGTGAGCGCGTAGGGATACATCGGCCGGATCTCGGCACTCTCCGGCGTGGGATAGACATCCGGAATGCCGTAGCAGGAGGAGGAAGCCGCATAGATGAAGCGGCTGGCGCCCGCGTGCCGCGCCGCTTCGAGAACGTTGACCGTGCCATCGACATTGGCGCGATGATAGGGGATCGGTGATTCGATCGAGGGTACGATGTCCGCCAGCGCGGCGAGATGGAAGACCCAATCCACCCCGTGGAAATACGGTTTGATCGCGTCGAGGTCGGTGACGTCAGCCCGCACGACCTTCAACTGGCTCGAACCGGCGCGTGCGGCGAGGTTTTCAGCGCGTCCGATCACGAAATTATCGAGCGCAATGACCTCATGGCCGTCATCGAGCAGGCGATCGACGAGGTGACTTCCAATGAACCCGGCGCCGCCAGTAACAATGCATTTCATGGGGAACATCCGTGACGCGAATGCCCAGCGCAATAGGCCCGCCAATGTTGAGTGAAACCCGAAAAGCCGACTATCAGCCGCCCGCAAACTTTGCAAGTATTATACCTTTGCAATCCTTGGTAATAGCCGGTATCACCCGGTAATGTTGCAATCGAGCCGTCAGCCCATGCCTGCCGAATCCGTCGATCCCGATCACAAGGCTTTCCTCGACGATTACGTGGGGCGCCTGCATCGCGCGACGGCGGTCGACGACGGTATTTTTGCGAGGATCTCCGCGACGCGCGCGTCCTGGTTGCGCACGCGCGAGCAGGGCGGTCGCGTCATCTTCATCGGCAACGGCGGGTCGGCCGGCATCGCTTCGCATCTGGCGATCGATCTGGCGAAGAATGCGTCGGTGCCCGCTCTCTGCTTCAGCGATGCGAGCATGATGTCGTGCCTTGCCAACGATTATGGGTTCGAGGACTGGATCGCGCACGCCGTGCGGCTGAACGCGCGCGCCGGCGATTGCCTCGTCGCGATCAGCTCGTCGGGGCGTTCGAAGAACATCCTCAACGCGGTCGCGCGGGCGCGCAAGATGAAGCTCGACGTGATCACGTTGTCGGGCATGAACGCGGACAATCCGCTGCGCAATCTCGGCGACGTCAATTTCTGGGTCGACAGCCGCAGCTACAACATTGTCGAGACCACGCACCAGTTCTGGATGATGGCCGCAATCGACCTCGTCATCGGTCGCGCGGAATATCCGGCGTCCTGAGGCGGGCATCCGATGCAGTCGCGATTCAAGCATGCGGCCCTGTTTTCGGTGAAGCTGCTGCTGTCGATCGCCGTGCTGGTCTACATCGCGCGTGGCCTCGACCTGCGCCAGCTGCGCGACCATCTCGTCTCGGTCGATCCGGTCCTGTTCGTCGTCGCGCTTGCGCTGATCTTCGTCCAGACCTTCGTGCTCAACGGCCGGTGGGAGCTGATCATGCGCGCGCTCGGCGTGTCGCTGGATTGGCTCGCCGGCTGGCGGATACTGATGACCAGCCTCTGGTTCAATCAGGTGTTGCCGTCATCGGTCGGCGGTGACGCGGTGCGGATCTGGCTACTGCGCCAACGCGGCGTGCAGTGGCCGGAGGCGGTCAAGGGCGTTGCAGCCGACCGCTTCACGGCATTGATCGGACTGGTCGTGCTGATGGTGGCCGGATTGCCGTTTCTGCTGTCGCGCGTGTCGAATCACGCTGCGATCCTGGCGATCGGCGGACTGACGGTGGCCGGCGTCGCCGGTACGCTGGTCCTGTTGACGCTGGACCGTCTGCCGAAACGCTTCATCGCGCTTCCCGCGATCGCGAGCTTCGTGCGGTTCGGAACGCTGGTCAGGTTTTTGCTCCTGCAGTCCGAGCGCCGTGCGCTGCTGTTCGGATCGGCGCTCCTCATCCATCTCGTCACCGCCGCGGCCTGCTACACCTTGGCGCGCGGTGTCGGAGCGCAGCTCTCTGTCCTCGATGCCGGCATCCTGATTCCGCCGGTGGTGCTGTTGACGGCGGTCCCCATCTCGATCAGCGGCTGGGGCGTTCGCGAGGGAGCGATGGTCGCCTGCCTGGGTCTGGCGGGTGTGTCGTCCGAGCAGGCGCTGTCGGTATCGCTCCTGCTGGGCGCCATCAGCGTGATCATCGGGCTCGTCGGTGGCGTAATCTGGCTGGCAAGTCCGGAGCGCGGCTCGTATT
Organism: Bradyrhizobium sp. USDA 336; assembly: GCF_044908355.1. NCBI lineage: Bacteria > Pseudomonadati > Pseudomonadota > Alphaproteobacteria > Hyphomicrobiales > Nitrobacteraceae > Bradyrhizobium > Bradyrhizobium sp. USDA 336. Next base: position 833,353 of record NZ_JBIYDC010000002.1, read on the forward strand.
CGGCCGACAAGGTGGCCAAGGCAGCGGAGGACGCGCCCAGCTACGGGCTGGGCAACGAGGCCTCGAGCCACCCATGACCCGCTTGAGCCCGTTGCCGATCTGGTCTTCACAGGGTGGGATTATCCCACTCGCGCGCGTATCTCATTCTTCGGTTGCACGATGAAAAACCTGTTCTACGTCCGCAATACTTGCCGCCTCTGTCATTCCGACAAGCAAGAGCTGGTCGTCCCGATGGCAGGCATGCCGATCGGCACGCCGAACTTCCAGGTGCCGAACGCCAGCGTCGACGATCCCGTTTTCCGCGCTGCGGTGCCGATGGCGCTGCATCTGTGCCGGGACTGCGGCCACCTCCAGATCCTCCATGTAGGCAATCCGGAGATCCAGTACCGAAACTACGTCTATACCACCTCGCTCTCGCTCGGCTTGCGCGAGCATTTCGCTACCTATGCCGACGACGTCGTCAGCCGTTTCGGCATTGCGCCGGGTTCGCTGGTGGTCGAACTCGGCAGCAATGACGGATCGCTGCTCGGCTTCTTCAAGGAGCGGGGGATGCGGGTGCTGGGTGTTGATCCCGCCGTCGACATCGCGCGGCGCGCCACGGAGGCGGGCATCGAGACCATCGGCGATTTCTTCACCGATGCCGTTGGTCGCCGCATCCTGCAGAGCCATGGCGCGGCGAGCGTCGTGATCGCCAACAACATGATCGCCAATGTCGACAATCTGGATCCGCTGGTGATCGGGGTTCGCGACGTGCTCGCACCGGACGGATTGTTCGTCTTCGAAACGCAATACGGCGTCGACGTCACCGAGAAGAACCTGCTCGATACCGTCTATCACGAGCATCTGTCGTATTTTAACATCAAGCCGCTGATCCGTTTCTTCGCCCGGCTGGGCATGGAGCTGATCGACGTCCAGCACATCTGGACCAAGGGCGGTTCGATCCGCGTGACCGTGCAGCGCGCCGGCGGCGCCAAGAAACCGTCGGCAGAGGTCGCGCGTTTCGTTGCCGAAGAGGAGCGGCTCGGTGTCGATCAGCCGGCTTATTACGCGCCCTATGTGAAGAGGATCGCCGCCATCCGCGACGAATTGGTCGCGATGGCCGATGCCGCCCATGCGCGCGGTCAGCTGGTCGCCGGCTATGGCGTCTCCGTGGGCACCACGACCCTGCTGCCGCAGTTCGGCCTGGAGAACAAGATCGACTTCCTCGTGGACGACGATCCCAACAAGGGGAAGGTGATGGCCGGCCCCGGCTATGACATCCCGATCCTGCCGCCTGCCGCCCTCTACGAGCGCAAGCCGGCGTTCGTCGTGGTCTTCGCCTGGCGCTATGTCGACCCGATCCGGGCCAAGCACGCCCGCTATTTCGCCGAAGGCGGGAAGTTCGTGGTGCCGCTGCCGGGGATTTCCATGGTCGACCGGGCCGACTGACGGCTGCCGGCTCCCGATAGCCTTGCCGGGGATGGCGCGTTCCGGGCGGTCGACAAGTCCTTGATCCGCATGGCTTCTGCACGGGCGTCCGGGGAAGGGCGGCCTGCTGGCGCGACCTCTCTATACCTTGACCTTTGGCCGCATCCGCAGTAGATACCCCGCACTCGCAGCCGGCCCGTTAGACGCGGATTTCCGGCGCGGCCTTGAAATCCCCGAACAATCGAGCCCGGTTTCCGGCTCATCCTTCGAGACAGAGGGCTGAGCCAACGGCGGCTGTTCGGATCCCTGAAATTCATTTGCGTCTGTCGACGGACGCTGGACCTCAAGCGATGGCAGTCAGCCCGTTCAAGTTCTTGCAGGAAGTGCGCTCGGAGACTGCCAAGGTCACCTGGCCGACCCGCCGTGAGACCACGATCACCACCATCATGGTGTTCGTGATGGTCGCCGTGGCCTCGATCTTCTTCTTCGCCGCCGATCAGATCATCCGCTACCTCATCACCTTCCTCCTGGGCATTCACTGATGGCAACAGCAACCGCTCAAGTGTCCGACAAGCGCTGGTACATCGTCCACGCCTATTCGAACTTCGAGAAGAAGGTCGCCGAATCGATCCGCGAGCAGGCCAAGCAGCGCGGGCTCGAGGAGCTGTTCGAGCTGGTGCTGGTTCCAACCGAGAAGGTCACGGAAGTGCGCCGCGGCCGCAAGATCGACGCCGAGCGCAAGTTCTTCCCCGGCTACGTGCTGGTGAAGATGAAGCTGACCGACGAGGCGTTCCATCTGATCAAGAACACGCCGAAGGTCACGGGCTTCCTCGGCGCCGAGAACAAGCCGATGCCGATCTCGGAAGCCGAGGCCATGCGCATCCTGCACCAGGTGCAGGAGGGCGTGGAACGGCCGAAGGCGTCGGTGTCGTTCGAGATCGGCGAGAACGTGCGCGTGGCCGATGGCCCGTTCGCCTCGTTCTCGGGTGTGGTCGAGGAAATCGACGAGGCGCGCTCGCGTGTGAAGGTCGCCGTGTCGATCTTCGGCCGCGCGACGCCGGTCGAGCTGGAATTCGGTCAGGTCGAGAAGGTCTGATCGGGTAACGCGGGAGGCTTCGGTCTCGCGCAACAAGAGGCCGTGGGAGGGAGGGGCGGTTGCCAGCCGCATCCCACCCAGACCACGAACCTGAAACCGCCGGTCCTGCCGGCACAACAGGAGTGATACATGGCAAAGAAAGTGACCGGATACCTGAAGCTTCAGGTCCCGGCCGGTGCGGCGAATCCCTCGCCCCCGATCGGTCCCGCGCTCGGTCAGCGCGGTCTCAACATCATGGAGTTCTGCAAGGCGTTCAACGCCCAGACCCAGAAGGAAGAGAAGAACACCCCGATCCCGGTGATCATCACCATCTATGCGGACCGTTCCTTCACCTTCGAGATGAAGACGCCGCCGATGTCCTACTTCCTCAAGCAGGCTGCAAAGATCCAGTCCGGCTCGAAGGCGCCGGGCCGTGACAAGGCCGGCAAGGTGACCAAGGCGCAGGTGCGCGAGATCGCCGAAAAGAAGATGAAGGACTTGAATTGCGACACCATCGAATCGGCCATGAAGATGGTCGAGGGCTCGGCCCGTTCGATGGGTCTGGAAGTTGCGGGGTAAGCGGCCATGGCAATCGGAAAGCGTTTGAACAAAGCCCGCGAAGGCATTGACCGCGAAAAGCTTTACCCGCTCGCGGACGCCATCAAGATGGTCAAGGAACGCGCGAAAGCGAAGTTCGACGAGACCATCGAGGTCGCGATCAATCTCGGCGTCGATCCGCGTCACGCCGACCAGATGGTCCGCGGTGTCGTGACCCTGCCGAACGGCACCGGCCGTACGCTCCGCGTCGGCGTGTTCGCCCGCGGCGCCAAGGCCGATGAAGCCAAGGCCGCCGGTGCCGACGTCGTCGGCGCCGAGGACCTGGTCGAGAAGGTGCAGAACGGCACGATCGATTTCGACCGCTGTATCGCCACCCCCGACATGATGCCGCTGGTCGGCCGCCTCGGTAAGGTGCTGGGCCCGCGCGGTCTGATGCCGAACCCGAAGATCGGTACCGTGACCATGGACGTCACCGGTGCGGTGAAGGGCGCCAAGGGCGGCTCGGTCGAGTTCCGCGTCGAGAAGGCCGGCATCCTGCAGGCCGGCGTCGGCAAGGCCTCGTTCTCCGAGGAGAAGCTGGTCGAGAACATCAAGGCTCTGGCTGACGCTGTCTCCAAGGCGAAGCCGGCCGGCTCCAAGGGCACCTACATCCAGCGCGTTGCGGTGTCCTCGACGATGGGCCCGGGCGTGAAGGTCGAGCCGGGCACCATTCTCGGCTGAGGTTTGGAAATTGCATGAGGCGAGGGGCGGGATCGGGTGACCGATTCCGCCCCTCGTCGTTTGTGGCGGCGCTCTTCGGAAACAACAACAATGGCTGACAAGGTCCTGATCTACTCGCGCTTTCCCAAGTCGATGATGGCGCGCTTCGCCGAGCGGTTCGAGCTGCTCGACACCGGCGGCAAGCCCGTGCGGGAGGTGTTTCCGGCGGAGGAGCTGGGCGGCATCCGCGCACTGCTGACTGCTGGCGGCTCGCCACTCGGTGCGGAGGCGATGGACCTGTTTCCGAATCTCGGCGCCATCGTCTGCTATGGGACTGGCTATGATGGCGTCGACCTGAAGGCGGCGGCCAGCCGGAACATCGCGGTCGGTCACAGCCCCGGTGCCAATGCGGCTTCCGTCGCCGACATCGCGATGACCTTGATGCTGGCGACGACCCGGCGGATTTTGGTGGCCGACCAATATGTCCGCAGCGGCGATTGGGCGGCCTCGAAACAGTCGCCGATGATGCGTCCCCAGGCCGGCATGCCCGGCCGCCGCATCGGCATCTACGGCATGGGTGAGATCGGCCGCAAGATCGCCGCGCGCTGTGCTGCTTTCGAGAGCGAGGTCGGCTATTTCAGCCGCACTCGGTACGATCTGCCCTATCAGTACTTTCCGACTCTGGAGGCGCTCGCCGATTGGTGCGGCGTCCTGATGATCGCGGTGCGGGCAGGGGCCGAGACCCAGCATGTCGTCAACGCCGATATCCTCAGGCGCCTCGGGGCGGAGGGCTACGTCGTCAACATCTCCCGCGGCTCCGTCATCGACGAGAAGGCGCTGGTCGCGGCGCTCACCGACAAGACCATCGCGGGGGCGGGCCTCGACGTCTTCGAGAAGGAACCGCACGCGCCTGACTCCCTGACCGAACTCCCCAACGTAGTGTTCGCCCCGCATATCGGCGGCCACACCCTGGATTCGCACATCGCCATGCAGAACTGCGTGCTGGCCAACCTGACCGCGTTCTTCGAGGGCAAACCGCTGCCGTATCGGGTCAAATCAGCCTGAATCGGCCCTTGTTGGGCCATCTCAAGCCCAACCGCCAATCGATTGGAACTGGTGTGAATTTTGCTCTTGGCAAGCAGGCTCCGAGCGGTTAAAGAACCGCCTCCGGACGTGCCGGCCTCGGCTGGCGCGTTCGTGCACGCATTCCGAAAACCGACACGACAGGAGATCATTCCTTTTCAGGACGTCCGTGAGGATTTGCCCGAAAAGGAAGGAAGATCCGTCTTTTGGCAGGGATGCGAGCAGAGGTCGGGCGGTTCGCCGGCTGACCTCGTCCTGTCCAAGACTGCAGGCGCCCGCGGGGAATTTCGATTCCTCAACGGCTTAATCGCATGGCCTGCATAGACGGGTGAAGACCGGATTTCACTTCGCATCCAGCTTTAAGGGCTGGTTTTGCGAAACGGGTCTGGTTCGGACCTCGACACGCCGTGGGCCCTTGGGCTCCCGGAGGGCAGGCTTTGAATTGTCGTCTTGCCCGGCGTGTCCGATGGGTTTTTGGCCCGGAGGTTCAGGTTTGGGCGGGACGATGGGTGCAACCCGGCGGTCCCGCTTCTCGCGATGACCGCCAACCGGAGAGAGCTTGCTGTGGAACGAGCGGCAAAAAAAGAAGCGGTCGAACAGCTCAACGAGGTCTTCAAGACCACGAGCGTCGCGATCGTTGCTCAATATTCCGGCCTCACCGTCGCCCAGATGCAGAAGCTGCGCCAGCAGATGAAGCAGGCGGGTGCCGCGGTGAAGGTCTCGAAGAACCGTCTCGCCAAAATTGCTCTTGAAGGCACTGACGTCGTTGCCATCGGCCCCATGCTGAAGGGGCCGACCGTGATCGCGACTTCGAACGATCCGGTAGCGGCGCCAAAGGTCGCCATCGAATTCGCCAAGGCGAACGAAAAGTTCGTCATCGTCGGCGGATCGATGGGGAAGACCGTCCTGAATGTCGACGGCGTGAAGGCGCTTGCCTCGCTGCCGTCGCTTGACGAACTGCGCGGCAAGATCGTCGGCCTCATCGTGGCCCCGGCGACCAAGCTGGCCCAGCTCGCCAACGCGCCCGCGGGCAAGCTCGCGCGCGTCATCCAGGCTCATGCCTCAAAGGGCGAAGCGGCCTGACGCCCTTCGCAAAACTCAAACCCGAACCAGACTTACAGTTAAGGAAACTGAACAATGGCTGACCTGCAGAAGATCGTTGACGACCTCTCGAGCCTGACCGTGCTCGAAGCTGCCGAACTCGCGAAGCTCCTCGAAGAGAAGTGGGGCGTCTCGGCTGCCGCGGCTGTCGCCGTGGCCGGCCCGGCTGCTGGCGGCGGCGGTGCTGCCGCTCCGGCGGAAGAGAAGACCGAGTTCACGGTCGTTCTCGCCAGCGCCGGCGACAAGAAGATCGAGGTCATCAAGGAAGTCCGCGCCATCACCGGTCTCGGCCTGAAGGAAGCAAAGGACCTCGTCGAGGGTGCTCCGAAGCCGCTGAAGGAAGGCGTGAACAAGGACGAAGCCGACAAGATCAAGGCCCAGCTCGAGAAGGCTGGCGCCAAGGTCGAGCTCAAGTAAGCACTGCTTACTGGCGGGATCCCGGGCAGGCAACAGCTCTGCCCGGGATCCTAGTCCCCCTTCGAGAGGGTGGACCGGAATGCAAAAGGCGTGCGACGGAACGATCCGACGCAGGCCAAACACGAAAAAGTGTGGGGATTTGAGGGTTTGACCCTCGAATCTGCACTATTGTCGCCCCATATCGGGTCGGCAGCACGAAAGCGCGGTGGGCAGGGATGCCGGATTTCCCTGTAAGCCGTTGGGAGAGCAGGCTATTTCGGGCTTTTGCAGTCCGTGAAGATGATCGTTGTGACGGGCGGGCGCGCATCTGCGCCCCGCGCGTCGTTTTGCGTTTTGAAGGTCTGAAGAACAGATTCAGGACATCGGCGCCTGAAACTGCGTCTCCGGCCCCCCAAGACGGGTTCGAAAATTCAACCCGGAAAGCGGTGGCAGCCGCGGTCCGGACGGTGCGCCCAGGGCGGGCGACGAAAATGAGAGGCCACGATGGCGCAGCAGACATTCACCGGTCGCAAACGCGTTCGCAAGTTCTTCGGACACATCAAGGAAGTCGCCGAGATGCCGAACCTCATCGAGGTTCAGAAGGCGTCCTATGACCAGTTCCTGATGGTGGACGAACCCCAGGGCGGACGTCTCGACGAGGGTCTGCAGGCGGTGTTCCGCTCGGTGTTTCCGATCTCCGACTTCTCCGGCACCTCGATGCTGGAATTCGTCCGCTACGAGTTCGAGCAGCCGAAATACGACGTCGACGAGTGCCGCCAGCGCGGCATGACCTTCGCTGCGCCCCTCAAGGTGACGCTGCGCCTCATCGTGTTCGATATCGACGAGGAAACCGGCGCGAAGTCGGTGAAGGACATCAAGGAGCAGGACGTCTACATGGGCGACATCCCGCTCATGACGATGAACGGCACCTTCATCGTCAACGGCACCGAGCGCGTCATCGTCTCGCAGATGCACCGTTCGCCCGGCGTGTTCTTCGACCACGACAAGGGCAAGACCCATTCCTCGGGCAAGCTGCTGTTCGCCGCCCGCGTCATCCCGTACCGCGGCTCCTGGCTCGACATCGAGTTCGACGCCAAGGACATCGTCTATGCGCGTATCGACCGTCGCCGCAAGATTCCGGTGACGTCGCTGATGTTCGCCCTCGGCCTCGACGGCGAGGCGATCCTGTCCACGTTCTACAAGAAGATTCTCTACAAGCGGACCAAGGAAGGCTGGCGCGTTCCGTTCGACGCCAACCGCTTCCGCGGCTACTCCACGGTCAACGACCTGATCGATGCCGACACCGGCAAGGTCGTGCTCGAGGCCGGCAAGAAGCTCACCGTCCGCGCCGCCCGCCAGCTCCAGGAGAAGGGGCTGAAGGCGCTGCGCATGGCCGACGAGGAGCTGGTCGGCAATTACGTCGCCGAGGATCTCGTCAACCCCAAGACCGGTGAGATCCACGCCGAGGCCGGTGAGGAGATCACCGACAAGCTGATGAAGGCGCTCAACGAGCAGGGCTACAAAGAGCTGCCGCTGCTCGACATCGACCACGTCAATGTCGGCCCCTACATCCGCAACACGCTCTCGGCCGACAAGAACATGACGCGCGAGGACGCGCTGTTCGACATCTACCGCGTGATGCGTCCGGGCGAGCCGCCGACGCTGGAATCGGCGCAGGCCATGTTCCAGTCGCTGTTCTTCGACGCCGAGCGCTACGACCTCTCCGCGGTCGGCCGCGTCAAAATGAACATGCGCCTCGACCTCGATGCGCCCGATACCCAGCGCACGCTGCGCAAGGAGGACATCCTCTCCGTCATCAAGACGCTGGTGGATCTGCGCGACGGCAAGGGCGAGATCGACGACATCGACCATCTCGGCAACCGCCGCGTGCGTTCGGTCGGCGAGCTCATGGAGAACCAGTATCGCATCGGCCTGTTGCGCATGGAGCGCGCGATCAAGGAGCGCATGTCCTCTGTCGACATCGACACGGTCATGCCGCAGGACCTGATCAACGCCAAGCCGGCGGCCGCCGCGGTGCGCGAGTTCTTCGGCTCCTCGCAGCTGTCGCAGTTCATGGACCAGACCAACCCGCTCAGCGAGATCACCCACAAGCGCCGCCTCTCGGCGCTCGGACCGGGCGGTCTCACCCGCGAGCGCGCCGGCTTCGAGGTGCGCGACGTGCATCCGACGCATTACGGCCGCATCTGCCCGATCGAGACGCCAGAAGGTCCGAACATCGGCCTGATCAACTCGCTCGCGACCTTCGCGCGCGTGAACAAGTACGGCTTCGTCGAGACGCCGTATCGCAAGGTCAAGGATGGCCGTGTCACCGACGAGGTCGTGTACCTGTCGGCGATGGAGGAAGGGCGCTATTCCGTGGCCCAGGCCAACGTGCCGGTCGACGCCAAGGGCCGCTTCACCGAAGACCTCGTGGTCTGCCGCTCGAGTGGCACCCGCGACGTCGTGCCGATGACGCCCGACAAGGTCGACTACATGGACGTGTCGCCGAAGCAGCTCGTTTCGGTCGCCGCGGCGCTGATCCCGTTCCTCGAGAACGACGACGCCAACCGCGCGCTGATGGGCTCGAACATGCAGCGCCAGGCGGTGCCGCTGGTTCGCGCCGAGGCGCCGTTCGTCGGCACCGGCATGGAGGGCGTGGTTGCCCGCGACTCGGGCGCTGCGATCGCGGCGCGCCGTTCGGGCGTGATCGACCAGATCGATGCGACCCGCGTCGTCATCCGCGCCACGGAAGATCTCGATCCGACCAAGTCGGGCGTCGATATCTACCGCCTCATGAAGTACCAGCGCTCCAACCAGTCGACCTGCATCAACCAGCGTCCGCTGGTGAAGGTCGGCGACGTCGTCAAGAAGGGCGACATCATCGCCGACGGTCCCTCGACCGATCTCGGCGAGCTCGCGCTCGGCCGCAACGTGCTGGTCGCGTTCATGCCGTGGAACGGCTACAACTTCGAAGACTCGATTCTGCTCTCCGAGCGGATCGTGAAGGAGGACGTCTTCACCTCGATCCACATCGAGGAGTTCGAGGTGATGGCCCGCGACACCAAGCTCGGACCTGAGGAAATCACCCGCGACATTCCGAACGTCTCGGAAGAAGCGCTGAAGAACCTCGACGAAGCCGGTATCGTCTACATCGGCGCGGAAGTGCGCGCCGGCGACATCCTGGTCGGCAAGATCACGCCGAAGGGCGAAAGCCCGATGACGCCGGAAGAGAAGCTGCTGCGCGCCATTTTCGGCGAGAAGGCGTCCGACGTCCGCGACACCTCGCTGCGCGTTCCCCCGGGCGTGCAGGGCACCATCGTCGAAGTCCGCGTGTTCAACCGCCACGGCGTCGACAAGGACGAGCGTGCGCTGGCGATCGAGCGGGAGGAGATCGAGCGCCTCGCCAAGGACCGCGACGACGAGCAGGCGATCCTGGACCGTAACGTCTACAACCGTCTTGCCGAGCTGCTCGAGGGGCGGCAGGGCATTGCAGGTCCCAAGGGCTTCAAGAAGGACACCAAGATCACCCGTGCGGTGCTCGAGGAGTATCCGAAGTCGCAATGGTGGCTGTTCGCTTCGCCGAACGACAAGCTGATGGCCGAGATCGAGGCCATGCGGAAGCAGTACGACGAGTCGAAGAAGGGGCTCGAACAGCGCTTCCTCGACAAGGTCGAGAAGCTTCAGCGCGGTGACGAATTGCCGCCCGGCGTGATGAAGATGGTCAAGGTCTTCGTCGCGGTGAAGCGCAAGATCCAGCCCGGCGACAAGATGGCCGGCCGCCACGGCAACAAGGGCGTGGTGTCGAAGATCGTGCCGATCGAGGACATGCCGTTCCTCGAAGACGGCACGCATGCCGACATCGTGCTCAATCCGCTCGGCGTGCCTTCGCGCATGAACGTCGGACAGATCCTCGAGACCCATCTCGGCTGGGCCTGCGCCGGCCTCGGCAAGCGTATCGGCCAGACTGTCGATGCGTACCTGTCGAAGCAGGACATCAAGCCGCTGAAGGAGACCTTGAAGAAGGTCTACGGCGAGGACGAGACGATCAAGTCACTCAACGACAACGAGCTGCTCGAACTCGGCCATAACCTCAGCCGCGGCGTGCCGATCGCAACCCCGGTGTTCGACGGTGCCAAGGAAGCCGATATCGAGGAGATGCTGAAGCTCGCCGGTCTCGACGCTTCGGGTCAGTCGACCGTCTATGACGGCCGCACCGGCGATCCGTTCGATCGCAAGGTGACGGTGGGCTACATCTACATGCTCAAGCTGCACCATCTGGTCGACGACAAGATCCATGCGCGTTCGATCGGTCCGTACTCGCTCGTCACCCAGCAGCCGCTGGGCGGCAAGGCGCAGTTCGGCGGCCAGCGCTTCGGCGAAATGGAGGTTTGGGCGCTCGAGGCTTACGGCGCGGCGTACACGCTCCAGGAGATGCTGACGGTGAAGTCGGACGACGTCGCCGGCCGTACCAAGGTGTACGAGGCGATCGTGCGCGGCGACGATACGTTCGAGGCCGGTATTCCGGAATCGTTCAACGTGCTGGTCAAGGAAATGCGCTCGCTCGGCCTCAACGTCGACCTGCACAACTCCAAGATGGGACCGGCGCCGACGTCGGAAGCGGCCGAGTAGTTCGACCTGTCATGCCCGGCCTCCGCGGCCGGGCATCGGCGCCCCGCCCGAGGCCTTGAGGGCAGGGCGCCATGCAGAAGTGATTTTCGAATTTGCGGCCGGAGGCGACCGGCACGCGAGGAGAAGACGATGAACCAAGAAATTATGAATCTCTTCAACCCGACGACGCCGGCTCAGGTCTTCGACCAGATCCGGATCTCGATCGCGTCTCCAGAGAAGATTCTGTCCTGGTCCTACGGCGAGATCAAGAAGCCGGAGACCATCAACTATCGTACCTTTAAGCCCGAGCGCGACGGCCTGTTCTGCGCCCGCATCTTCGGGCCGATCAAGGACTACGAGTGCTTGTGCGGCAAGTACAAGCGCATGAAGTACAAGGGCATCATCTGCGAGAAGTGCTCGGTCGAGGTCACGCTGTCGCGCGTCCGGCGCGAGCGCATGGGCCATATCGAGCTCGCAGCTCCCGTCGCGCACATCTGGTTCCTGAAGTCGCTGCCCTCGCGCATCGGCCTCCTGCTCGACATGACGCTGAAGGATCTCGAGCGGATCCTCTACTTCGAATATTACGTCGTGCTCGAGCCGGGCCTCACCGCGCTGAAGGACCGTCAGTTGCTGTCGGAAGACGAGTATCTGAAGGCGCAGGACGAGTACGGCCAGGACAGCTTCACCGCCATGATCGGCGCCGAGGCGATCCGCGAGCTGCTCAAGGGCATGGACCTCGAGAAGCTCGAGGCCTCGCTGCGTGCCGAGATGCAGGAGACCGACTCCGACATCAAGCACAAGAAGCTCGCCAAGCGTCTGAAGATCGTGGAAGCGTTCCGCCATTCCGGCAACAAGCCGGAATGGATGATCATGACCGTGATCCCGGTGATTCCGCCGGACCTGCGTCCGCTGGTGCCGCTGGACGGCGGCCGTTTCGCGACCTCTGATCTCAACGACCTCTATCGCCGCGTCATCAACCGCAACAACCGCTTGAAGCGGCTGATGGAGCTGCGCGCGCCCGACATCATCATCCGCAACGAGAAGCGCATGCTTCAGGAAGCGGTCGATGCGCTGTTCGACAACGGCCGCCGCGGCCGCGTCATCACCGGCGCCAACAAGCGTCCGCTGAAGTCGCTCGCCGACATGCTCAAGGGCAAGCAGGGCCGCTTCCGCCAGAACCTGCTCGGCAAGCGCGTCGACTATTCGGGCCGTTCGGTGATCGTGGTCGGTCCCGAGCTGCGCCTGCATCAGTGCGGCCTGCCGAAGAAGATGGCGCTCGAGCTGTTCAAGCCGTTCATCTATTCGCGGCTCGACGCCAAGGGCCTGTCCACCACCGTGAAGCAGGCCAAGAAGCTGGTCGAGAAGGAGCGGCCCGAGGTCTGGGACATCCTGGACGAGGTGATCCGCGAGCATCCGGTGCTGCTCAACCGCGCACCGACGCTGCACCGCCTCGGCATTCAGGCATTCGAGCCCGTGCTGATCGAGGGCAAGGCGATCCAGCTTCACCCGCTGGTCTGCTCCGCGTTCAACGCCGACTTCGACGGCGACCAGATGGCCGTGCACGTTCCGCTGTCGCTCGAAGCGCAGCTGGAAGCGCGCGTCCTGATGATGTCGACCAACAACATCCTGCATCCGGCGAACGGCCAGCCGATCATCGTGCCGTCGCAGGACATCGTGCTCGGTCTGTACTACGTCTCGATCATGCGCGAAGGCCTGCCCGGCGAGGGCAAGGTATTCGGCGACATGGCCGAGCTCGAGCATGCGCTGCACGCGAAGGTCATCCACCTCCACACCAAGATCAAGTACCGGTGGGAAGGCATGGACGAGACCGGCAAGGTCTCCAAGCGCTGGATCGAGACCACGGCGGGCCGCGTCATGCTCGGCAATCTGCTGCCGAAGAACCCGCGCATCTCCTACGAGATCATCAACAAGCTGATGACCAAGCGCGAGATCTCCGGCGTCATCGACCAGGTCTACCGCCACTGCGGCCAGAAGGAGACGGTGATCTTCTGCGACCGCATCATGGCGCTCGGCTTCTACAACGCGTTCAAGGCCGGAATCTCGTTCGGCAAGGACGACATGGTCGTGCCGCACGGCAAGTGGAAGATCGTCGACACCACCCGTACGCTGGCGAAGGATTTCGAGCAGCAGTACAACGACGGCCTGATCACCCATGGCGAGAAGTACAACAAGGTCGTCGACGCCTGGTCGAAGGCCACGGAAGAAATCGCCAAGGCGATGATGAAGGAGATCTCCGCCACCAAGAAGACGGCGAGCGGAGCCGACGCCGACATCAACTCGATCTACATGATGGCTCACTCCGGTGCCCGCGGTTCGCCGGCCCAGATGCGCCAGCTCGCCGGCATGCGCGGCCTGATGGCCAAGCCGTCGGGCGAGATCATCGAGACGCCGATCATCTCGAACTTCAAGGAAGGCCTCTCGGTGCTCGAGTACTTCAACTCGACCCACGGCGCCCGCAAGGGCCTCGCGGACACCGCGTTGAAGACCGCGAACTCCGGCTACCTGACCCGTCGTCTCGTCGACGTGGCGCAGGATTGCATCATCACGCAGAGCGACTGCGGCACCAAGCTCGGCATCAAGATGCGCGCCATCGTCGACGCCGGTACCGTGGTCGCCTCGCTCGGCTCGCGCATCCTCGGGCGCACGGCCTGCGAAGACGTGCGTGACAGCTCGGGCCAGGTGATCGTCAAGCGCGATACGCTGATGGAAGAGAGCCACGTGGATGCCATCCACCAGGCCGGCATCCAGGAGGTGAAGATCCGCTCGGCGCTGACCTGCGAGCTCGTCAACGGCATCTGCGGCAAGTGCTACGGCCGCGACCTCGCCCGCGGCACGCCGGTCAACCACGGCGAAGCGGTAGGCGTCATCGCGGCGCAGTCGATCGGCGAGCCGGGCACCCAGCTCACCATGCGCACCTTCCACATCGGCGGTGCGGCGCAGCTCAACGAGCAGTCCTTCGTCGAAGCCAACTTCGACGGCAAGATTGTGATCAGGAACAAGGCCATCGCCCGCAACAGCGAAGGTCACCTGATCGCGATGGTGCGCAACATGGTTGTCGCGATCGTCGATGCCGACGGCACCGAGCGTGCGACGCACCGGATCCAGTACGGTTCGCGTCTGCACGTCGACGAGGGCGACATGGTCAAGCGCGGCCAGCGCATTGTCGAGTGGGATCCCTACACCCGTCCGCTGCTCACCGAGGTCGAAGGAACCATCGGCTTCGAGGATCTGGTCGAGGGGCAGTCGATCTCGGAAACGCTCGACGAGGCCACCGGTATCGCCAAGCGTGTGGTCATCGACTGGCGCTCGACGCGCGGCGGCTCGGACCTGCGTCCGGCCATCGTGGTGAAGGGCAAGGACGGCAAGGTGCTCAAGCTCGCCCGTGGCGGCGATGCCCGCTACATGCTGTCGGTCGACGCCATTCTCTCGGTCGACATCGGAGCCAAGGTCCAGCCGGGCGACATCCTCGCCCGTGTCTCGACCGAAAGCGCCAAGACGCGTGACATCACCGGCGGTCTGCCGCGGGTGGCGGAACTGTTCGAGGCTCGGCGCCCGAAGGATGCGGCGATCATCGCCGAAATCGCGGGCACCATCCGGTTCGGGCGCGACTACAAGAACAAGCGTCGCATCTCGATCGAGCCGATGGACAAGACCGACGAGCCGCGCGAGTACCTGATCCCGAAGGGCAAGCACATCCACCTTCAGGACGGCGACGTCGTCGAAAAGGGCGACTTCATCGTGGAAGGCAACCCGGCGCCGCACGACATCCTCGCGGTCAAGGGCATCGAGGAGCTCGCGGCCTATCTGGTCAACGAGATTCAGGAGGTCTACCGGCTTCAGGGCGTGCTCATCAACGACAAGCACATCGAGGTGATTGTCCGTCAGATGCTCCAGAAGGTGGAAATCACCGACCAGGGCGACACGGACATGATCTCCGGCGAGCAGGTCGACAAGATCGAGTTCGACGCGCTCAACGTGAAGGCCAAGGAAGAGGGCAAGAAGCCCGCCACGGGAACGCCGGTTCTGCTCGGCATCACCAAGGCGAGCCTCCAGACCCGCTCCTTCTTCTCGGCGGCATCGTTCCAGGAGACCACCCGCGTCCTCACCGAGGCGGCGGTCAACGGCAAGATCGACCCGCTCGAAGGCCTCAAGGAGAACGTCATCGTCGGCCGGCTGATCCCGGCGGGCACCGGCGCCTCCATGGCCAAGATCCGCGAAGTCGCCATGAAGCGCGACAAGCTGATCCTGGACGAGCGCGAGAAGCAGGCCGCCGTCGTGTCGCCGGCGCCGGAAGCCGAGCTTCCTGCGCTGCCGCCGGCGGAATGATCGGTCATCCGTAGGAATACCGAGGACAATGAAAAGGCCGGCTTTCGCCGGCCTTTTTGCTGCTTTGTTTGCTTGTTGCGATGCGGGATCAACCTTTGTTCATCTTTCCTTCAGCCGCAAAAGCGCTTGTGCTATGGCGCCTTAGACCGGTGGTCCCGCCAAGGGGGCAGGGCCGGAAGACCACGGAACTTTCATGCTTGATCTCGCAATCGTAGGCGGCGGCCCCGGCGGGCTGATGAGCGCCTGGTACCTGAAGCGCAAGCTCGGCGACCTCTGCCGCGTCACCATCTACGAGGCCTCCGACAGGCTCGGCGGCAAGATCGTCACCCGCAAGTTCGATTCGGCGCCCGCGATGTACGAGGCCGGCGTTGCCGAGATCTACGACTACTCCATGACAGGCCCGGATCCTCTGCGCGAGCTGATCCAGCATTTCGGCCTTCAGACCATTCCGATGGATGCCGAGCAGGTGCAGTTCGGCGGTGAGCTGCTCAACGACGTTCCCGGCATGCGCCGCAAATACGGCGCCAAGACTGCCGCCGCGATCGAAGCCTTCCGCAAGCGCTGCGCCGAGGTGATGTCGCCGGTGGAATATTACGAGGGCGTCGGCGCGCACGACAACGAACATCCCTGGGCCTACAAGACCGCCGAGCAGGTGCTCGACGAGGAGGTCGAGGACATCACCGCAAAGCGCTTCTTCAAGGTGATGGCGCGTTCCGACATCGCGACCGAGAGCCACAACACCAACGGGCTCAACGCGCTTAAGAACTATCTGATGGACGTCGACGGCTATATCGGCCTCTATTCCATCCAGAACGGCAACGAGCAGCTGATCGAATGCCTGCAGTCGGAAGTCAATGCCGACATCCAGCTCAATCACCGCGTGCTCACCGTCGGCAAGGCGCCGACCGGCCGGTATCAGCTCAAGATGATGAACGGCAAGGGGCCGGAGACCCGTGACTTCGATCTCGTGCTGGTCTGCCTGCCGCATTCCTGGCTCGCCACTCTCGGGTGGGAGGGCGAGCAGCTGCGCAGGTCGATGGTCAAGCACGTCGCCTATTTCGACCGGCCCGCGCACTATCTGCGCGTCTCGATCCTGTTCGACGAGCCGTTCTGGGGCGACAAGATTCCGGGCGCCTGGTTCATGTCGGAAGCCTTCGGCGGCTGCTGCGTCTACAACGAGGGCGCACGTCACGACGTCGGCAAGCATGGTGTTCTGAACTGGCTCATTCCCGGCTCCGATGCGCTGGCTTTTGCCAATCTGTCGGACCAGGAGCTGATCGAGGCCGCCCTGAAATCGCTGCCGGCTTCTCTCGGCGATGCGCGTCTGCACTTCATGGAAGGCAAGATCCACCGCTGGCTGTCCTCGGTGAACGCGCTGCCTGGTGGTTTGCCCGCGCGCGACGTCATGACCAATCACCGGCCCGAGCCGAAGGAGCACCCCGGCATCGTGGTGGTTGGCGACTATCTGTTCGATTCGACGCTCAACGGCCTGCTCGATTCCTCGGACGCGGCGACCGACATCATCCTGACCGAGATGATGCGCCTGCGCCGCCAGCGCGCGCAGGACGACAAGCCGCTCTCGGACAAGATCGATCGCAAATATTTCGAGAATTATCGCGGTCTCGGCCCCTATCACCAGGCGTGGCGGCACTTCACCGATCCCGACTACCTGACGACGCTGATTGGCATTGTCTGGGGCAGGGCGGCGGGCGCCAAGCTGCTGGTCGCGGGCTCCGCCAGCGGCGAACTGGTCGGCGCCCTGCGCGATCGCGGCATCGATGCATGGGGAATCGAGAACAACCGCGCGATCCACGCCAGGACGCCGAAATCGCTGAAGAAGTACAACAAGCTCGGCACGATCACCGACATGCCGTTCAAGGACGGCACGTTCGACTTCGTGTTCGAGACCAGCCTCTGCCACGTTTCCCCGAAGCAAGTGGTCCGCGCGATCCGCGAGCTCAACCGCGTGGTCAAGACCGGCCTCGTGTTCGGCTCCATCACCTCGGACATGGCGCCGGCATTGATCGACCGCTACGACCTCTTGCGCGGAGTCAAGAAGCTCGGCACCTGGTGGGAATGGTCCGAACTGTTTTTCGGCAACGGCTTCGACCTGTCGATGCACCGCAAGGATTGCACCGATGCGCTGTGGGAGGCGACGCTCGCCGCCAACAAGGGGCCGGGGCAGTGGTACGCCGACGCGGACAGCTTGCGCTATTCCTTCTTCGACAAGGTCGAGGACGAGGACTAGCCTGGGGGACGCCAACCGAATCCGCCAATTGTTTTGCCGAATTCATCTTGATCGCATAAAATCGGTGCAATAGCGGTTGCCGCTATTTCCTGCGTTCTCTGCGGTCATGCCGGCCGTCAGCATCGGTTGGTTTCATGGCATCCAAGCCTTTCTTGCCTGGCGACAAGCCTCTATCTCCCGATCAACAGAAGCTCGCCGCGGAGGAGGCGGCCGGGCTCGATGGCAAGCTCGCCGACGCTGCCAAGCCGGATCTCAAGGACGACGAGGACGCCGAAGACGAGGGGGATGACGAGCTGGAGCTCGACGAGGACGATGAGGACGAGGACCTCGTCGTCTTTACCGCGCGCGAAGCCGCCGGGGCCCTTGCGACCATTGTCGGGTTCGTCAAGCCCTATCTCTCCAACTACAAGCGGATGCTGTCATTCGTGGCATTCGGCGTCGTGGTCGAGACGTTGTTCAACGTCATCATGCCGCTCAGCCTCAAGTTCCTGATCGACGATGCACTCGGCGAGGAGGATTTTCAGGCGCTCTACAAGATTCTCGGCGTGCTCGCCGTCGCCGGCATCTTCACCTCGATCGTTGCGGTCTGGTACGAACGCTGGGACGCGCGACTCGCCGCTTGCGTCATCTCCGATGTTCGCAAACGCCTGTTCGAGCACGTCCAGGACCTGCCCGCCGCCTATTTCGGCCGCACCAGGCGCGGCGAGATCCTATCGCGCTTCTCGGTCGATCTCTCGGCCTTCGAAGGCTCGGTCAAGACGTTCGCCAACAGTGCCGCGCTGCCGTTCCTGGAGCTGATCGCCGGCATCATCCTGATGCTGTTCCTCAACTGGCAGCTCGCCGTCGTCGCGCTGCTGGTGTTCCCGATCACGCTGATCGGCCCGCGGATCCTGACGCCGAAGGCGGTGCAGGCCAATTACGAACAGAAGCTCAATGAATCGGCGTTGCTGGGCCAAGTCCAGGAGAACGTGGCCGCCCAGGCGGTCATCAAGGCGTTCAGCCTGCAACGCAAGATGTTCGGCTTCTTCCGCTTGCGCAACGACGAGACCCGCAACAAGATGGCCTCGGCCACATTCCTCTCGACCATGGTGGAGCGGACCGTCACCATCTCGGTGCTCCTCCTGCACCTTGTGGTGCTCGCGATCGGCGCGTATCTGGCGACCAAGGGCCATATCACCATCGGCACCTTCGTCACCTTCGAGAGCGCGTTCTGGGAGGTCTCCTACAACATCGCCCATGTGATGCATTTCATCCCGGTGTCGATCTCCTCGGCCGCCGCGATCCGCCACATCCAGGAATTGCTCGACGAGCCGACCCGCAGCGCCGATCGGCCGGGCGCGCCAGATCTGCCGCGCATCACCCACGACATTACCTTCGATCACGTCACCTTCCAGTACGAGGGCAGTCAGGCGCCGGTGCTGGACAATCTCAGCCTCAAGCTCGATGCCGGCAAGCGCATCGCGATCGTCGGTCCGAGCGGCTCCGGCAAGAGCACGCTGCTCAATCTGATCCTGCGGCTCTACGTGCCCGACGAAGGCCGCGTCACCATCGACGGCGTCGACGTCCGCAAGGTGACGCTGGACTCGCTGCGCCGGAGCATGGCGGTGGTGTTCCAGGAGAACATGCTGTTCAACATGTCGATCCGCGAGAACATCCGGCTCGGCAAGGAGGGCGCAACCGACGAGGAGGTGGAGGAGGCGGCCAAGAAGGCCGAGATCCACCGCTACATCATGAGCCTGCCGCAGCGCTACGACACGCCGGTCGGCGAGCGCGGCGACACACTGTCGGGCGGCCAGCGCCAGCGCATCGCGATCGCGCGCGCGATCATCCGTAACCCCTCCGTGCTGCTGTTGGACGAAGCCACCTCGGCGCTGGACCAGACCACCGAGGCTGCGATCAACCGTACGCTGCTCAGGGTCGCCAAGGGTCGCACCATGATCTGGTCGACCCACCGCCTGACCTCGGTGGTCGAGATGGACGAGATCATCGTGATTTCAGGGGGCAGGGCGATCGAGCGCGGTTCCCATGCCGAGCTGCTCGCCAAGAATGGCACCTATCGCAAGCTGTGGAACGACCAGATCCACCAGTCCCATGCCGCGGCAGCTCACGCCGACGCCGACCGCGATGATGACGACGAGGACGAAGACCTCGATGACGATGAGGACGACGAGGAGGAGTAACCGCGGGCGGTCAGCTTCGAGGGGCCGCGTCTGATCGTCTCGTCTCACAGGCAACGCGCGGTTCAGCGCCGACTCGTCGATTCTCTGATGCAAGGCGTTCGGCCGCCGCGACGCCGCGTTTCTTTTCGCACGCATGGTTTGGGGCAAGAGCCATTCGCGGATCGACCAGTCCGGGCTGAAGCCCCGTCACACCGGGCATCGCGGCGGGCCGGGAAGGCCTGGTTGACCGGCCACCAGCCAGCAAACTGAGCGCAGGCAGGAGAAAAACCCCTGAGCCTGGTAATAAAACTACATTAAGCCCGGATATAATTGTTTTCAGATCTGGCAGGTCAATCGCCTCGATCCCATATCAGGCAGGTGCGGGGAGTCGGCCAAGAGGCTATTTTTTGCAGGCGCATGAAGCGCTTTGTGACTGTCGTTTCACCTTGACTTGACCGATTCTCACTTATAGAAAGCGCCTCACTTAACGACAGGCGGTGAGCATCGCCAGCGTCGGAACGGGCCACCCGTTGATCCCCAAAGACTAGATCTGCCAGGGGTCGCAAAGACGGGCACCAACCTCGACGAATGCCGCTCAAACGCTGTCGATCATAGCTAGGCAATGCCAGTGCGACTTTAGTTCTCTCGAGCACGTTCTCTTGAGATCGAATTCGGATGCATGACCTCAGTGCGCGGGCCGCGGCGTTAGGCTGAACGGCTTCGAGACTGCGGTCCTCTGTGGCGTCGAAGCGCTTTCCGCTCGTTGATGGAGCGGTTGGCGCAATTTCGCTTTGCGCGGGTCATTCGCGCCAGGCGGCCCGTTCGGGCGGGTAGCTCGAGCAGAATTTGCGGACCCGGTGACGGGCCGCGGCAAGACAGCGGACCCGCGAGGGGCCGCGGCAGAAAAAGGGTGAAGGCCAGTATGCCGACGATCAACCAGCTGATCGCTCAACCGCGGGAAGTGCAGAAGTCGCGCAAGAAGGTGCCCGCGCTGCAGCAGTCGCCGCAGAAGCGTGGTGTTTGCACGCGCGTCTACACCACGACCCCGAAGAAGCCGAACTCGGCGCTTCGTAAGGTTGCCAAGGTGCGCCTGACCAACGGCTTTGAGGTGATCGGCTACATCCCCGGCGAGGGCCATAACCTCCAAGAGCACTCGGTGGTCATGATCCGCGGCGGCCGCGTCAAGGACTTGCCGGGCGTGCGCTATCACATCCTCCGCGGCGTTCTGGACACCCAGGGCGTCAAGAACCGTAAGCAGCGTCGTTCGAAGTACGGCGCCAAGCGTCCGAAGTAAGCGGGAACCAAGCCTATGTCTCGTCGCCACTCTGCGGAAAAGCGCGAAGTTCTTCCGGATCCGAAGTTCGGGAACATCATCGTCACGAAGTTCATGAACTCGGTGATGTACGCCGGCAAGAAGTCGGTTGCGGAAGGCATCGTCTATGGTGCGTTCGGCATCATCGAATCCAAGACCAAGCAGAACCCGCTCGGCGTGTTCGAGCAGGCGCTCGAGAACGTCATGCCGACCATCGAGGTTCGCTCCCGCCGCGTCGGCGGCGCGACTTATCAGGTTCCGGTCGAGGTCCGCTCGACCCGCCGGCAGGCGCTCGGCATTCGCTGGCTGATCGCGGCTGCGCGCGAGCGCAACGAGAAGACGATGACCGAGCGGCTCTCGGCGGAGCTTTTGGACGCATCGAACAACCGGGGGAACGCCGTCAAGAAGCGCGAAGACGTGCACCGGATGGCGGAAGCCAACCGCGCCTTCTCGCACTATCGCTGGTAACGGCGAAACAAACGGACTCGCAAGGAACACCCTATGCCCCGCCAACATGCCATCGAGGACTACCGTAACTTCGGTATCATGGCGCATATCGACGCCGGCAAGACCACGACGACCGAGCGCATCCTCTATTACACCGGCAAGAGCCACAAGATCGGCGAAGTGCACGAAGGTGCCGCGACGATGGACTGGATGGAGCAGGAGCAGGAGCGTGGCATCACGATCACCTCGGCTGCGACCACCGCGTTCTGGAACGGCAAGCGCCTGAACATCATCGACACGCCCGGTCACGTCGACTTCACCATCGAAGTCGAGCGTTCGCTCCGCGTGCTCGACGGCGCCGTCTGCGTGCTCGACTCCAACCAGGGCGTCGAGCCTCAGACCGAGACCGTCTGGCGCCAGGGCGACAAGTACAAGGTTCCGCGCATCGTCTTCGCCAACAAGATGGACAAGATCGGTGCCGACTTCTTCAAGTGTCTGGCGGACATCGTCGACCGTCTGGGCGCCAAGCCCGTCGCAATCCAGCTTCCGATCGGTGCCGAGAACAACTTCAAGGGTCTCGTCGACCTCGTGAAGATGAAGGGCGTCGTTTGGAACGATGAATCGCTCGGCGCCAAGTTCGATTATGTCGATATTCCGGAAGACCTTGCCGACCAGGCCAAGGAATACCGCGAGAAGATGGTGGAAGCCGCCGTCGAACTCGACGACGATGCCATGGCCGCCTATCTCGACGGCAAGGAGCCGGACGAGGCGACCCTGAAGCGCCTGATCCGCAAGGCGGTGCTGACCGGCGCGTTTTATCCCGTGCTGTGCGGCTCGGCCTTCAAGAACAAGGGTGTGCAGCCGCTGCTCGACGCCGTGGTCGACTATCTGCCGTCGCCGCTCGACGTGCCCGCGATCAAGGGCACCGACGACAAGGGCAACGAGGTCGTGCGCAAGGCGGACGACAAGGAGCCGCTGGCGCTGCTCGCGTTCAAAATCATGGACGACCCGTTCGTCGGCACCATCACCTTCTGCCGCATCTATTCCGGCATTCTGCAGAGCGGCACCGGCGTCGTGAACTCGACCCGCGAGAAGAAGGAGCGGATCGGGCGCATGCTGTTGATGCATGCGAACAACCGCGAGGACATCAAGGAAGCCTATGCTGGCGACATCGTCGCGTTGGCCGGCCTGAAGGAAGCGCGCACCGGTGACACGCTGTGCGATCCCGACAAGCAGGTGATCCTGGAGAAGATGGAATTCCCCGAGCCGGTCATCGAGATCGCGATCGAGCCGAAGTCCAAGGCCGACCAGGAGAAGCTGGGCGTGGCGCTGGCCAAGCTCGCCGCGGAGGATCCGTCCTTCCGCGTGTCGACCGACCACGAGTCCGGCCAGACCATCCTCAAGGGCATGGGCGAACTCCACCTCGACATCAAGGTCGACATCCTCAAGCGCACCTACAAGGTCGACGCCAACATCGGCGCGCCGCAGGTGGCGTTCCGTGAGCGCATCACCAAGCGGGTGGAGCACAG
Organism: Bradyrhizobium sp. USDA 336; assembly: GCF_044908355.1. Classification (NCBI taxonomy): domain Bacteria; kingdom Pseudomonadati; phylum Pseudomonadota; class Alphaproteobacteria; order Hyphomicrobiales; family Nitrobacteraceae; genus Bradyrhizobium; species Bradyrhizobium sp. USDA 336. The sequence goes on from NZ_JBIYDC010000002.1 coordinate 856,322, forward strand.
CTACACCCACAAGAAGCAGACCGGCGGTACCGGCCAGTTCGCGGCGGTGTCGTTCATCGTCGAGCCGAACGAAGCCGGCAAGGGCTTCGAGTTCGAATCGAAGATCGTCGGTGGCGCGGTGCCGAAGGAATACATCCCGGGCGTCGAGAAGGGCCTGGAGAGCGTGCTGTCGTCCGGCGTGGTCGCGGGCTTCCCCGTGGTCGACGTCAAGGTGCAGCTCGTCGACGGCAAGTATCACGACGTCGACTCGTCGGCGCTCGCCTTCGAAATCGCCTCGCGCGCCTGCTTCCGCGAAGCGCTGCAGATGGGCAAGTCGGTCCTGCTCGAGCCGATCATGAAGGTCGAGGTGGTGACGCCGGAAGACTACACCGGCTCGGTCATCGGCGACCTGAATTCCCGGCGCGGTCAGATCCAGGGGCAGGACATGCGCGGCAACGCCAACGTCATCAACGCGATGGTGCCGCTCATGAACATGTTCGGTTACGTGAACAATCTGCGCTCGATGAGCCAGGGTCGCGCGACCTTCACCATGCAGTTCGATCACTACGCAGAAGCGCCGGCCAACGTGTCGGCAGAAGTCCAGAAGAAGTTTGCCTGATTGTCGTCGGTTGAAAGCTGACGATTGAACGGAGAGTCAAATGGCCAAAGCAAAGTTTGAACGTACCAAGCCGCACTGCAACATCGGCACCATCGGTCACGTCGACCATGGCAAGACGTCGCTGACCGCGGCGATCACCAAGGTTCTCGCCGAAGCCGGCGGTGCGACGTTCACCGCGTACGACCAGATCGACAAGGCGCCGGAAGAGAAGGCCCGCGGCATCACCATCTCGACCGCGCACGTCGAGTACGAGACGCCGAACCGCCACTACGCCCACGTCGACTGCCCCGGCCACGCCGACTACGTCAAGAACATGATCACCGGCGCTGCCCAGATGGACGGCGCGATCCTGGTTGTGTCGGCCGCTGACGGCCCGATGCCGCAGACCCGCGAGCACATCCTGCTCGCCCGCCAGGTCGGCGTGCCCGCGCTCGTCGTGTTCCTCAACAAGTGCGACATGGTCGACGATCCGGAGCTGCTCGAGCTCGTCGAGCTCGAAGTCCGCGAGCTGCTCTCCAAGTACGAATTCCCCGGCGACAAGATCCCGATCATCAAGGGTTCGGCGCTCGCCGCTCTCGAAGACTCCGACAAGAAGCTCGGCCACGACGCCATCCTCGAGCTGATGAAGAACGTCGACGAGTACATCCCGCAGCCCGAGCGTCCGATCGACCAGCCGTTCCTGATGCCGGTTGAAGACGTGTTCTCGATCTCGGGCCGCGGCACCGTCGTGACCGGCCGTGTCGAGCGCGGCGTCGTCAAGGTCGGCGAGGAAATCGAGATCGTCGGTCTCCGCGCCACCCAGAAGACCACCGTCACCGGCGTCGAAATGTTCCGCAAGCTGCTCGATCAGGGCCAGGCCGGCGACAACATCGGCGCGCTGCTCCGCGGCACCAAGCGCGAGGACGTCGAGCGCGGCCAGGTTCTGGCCAAGCCCGGTTCGGTCAAGCCGCACACTAAGTTCAAGGCTGAGGCCTACATCCTCACCAAGGAAGAGGGCGGTCGCCACACCCCGTTCTTCACCAACTACCGTCCGCAGTTCTACTTCCGCACCACCGACGTGACCGGTGTCGTGCACCTGCCGGAAGGCACCGAGATGGTGATGCCGGGCGACAACATCGCGATGGAAGTGCACCTGATTGTGCCGATCGCGATGGAAGAGAAGCTCCGCTTCGCGATCCGCGAAGGCGGCCGCACCGTCGGCGCCGGCGTCGTCGCCTCGATCATCGAGTAACAACGCGAATAGGGAATGGCGAGTGGCGAATAGTTTCTATTCGCTATTCGCTACTCGCCACTCACTAAGAAAGATTCGGCAATGAACGGCCAAAACATTCGTATCCGTCTCAAGGCGTTCGACCATCGTATCCTCGATACGTCGACCCGTGAGATCGTGAACACGGCGAAGCGCACCGGCGCGCAGGTCCGCGGACCCATTCCGCTGCCCACCCGCATCGAGAAGTTCACCGTCAACCGTTCGCCCCACGTCGACAAGAAGAGCCGCGAACAGTTCGAGATGCGCACTCACAAGCGCCTGCTCGACATCGTCGATCCGACCCCGCAGACCGTCGACGCTTTGATGAAGCTCGACCTGGCCGCCGGTGTCGACGTCGAGATCAAGCTCTAAGATTTTGGATCCCGTTCGCCAAAAGCGGACAAAGAGAACAGGAAGCAAGCCGATGCGCTCCGGAGTGATCGCACAAAAGGTCGGGATGACGCGGGTCTTCACGGAGGCCGGCGAACATATCCCCGTGACCGTGCTGAAGCTCGGCAATTGCCAGGTCGTAGGCCACCGCACCGAAGAGAAGAACGGTTACGTCGCGCTCCAGCTCGGTTCTGGCAGCCGCAAGACCGTTTACATGCCGAAGGCCGAGCGCGGCCAGTTCGCGGTCGCCAAGGTCGAGCCGAAGCGCCGGGTCGAGGAATTCCGCGTCACCGCGGACGCCATGATCCCGGTCGGCGCCGAGATCCTGGCCGACCACTTCGTCGTCGGCCAGTTCGTCGACGTCACCGGCACCTCGGTCGGTAAGGGCTTCGCCGGCGGCATGAAGCGCTGGAACTTCGGCGGTCTGCGCGCCACGCACGGTGTGTCGATCTCGCACCGCTCGATCGGTTCGACCGGTGGCCGCCAGGACCCCGGCAAGACCTGGAAGAACAAGAAGATGCCCGGCCACATGGGTGTCGACCGCATCACCACGCTCAACCTTCGCGTCGTCCAGACCGATGTCGAGCGCGGCCTGATCCTCGTCGAAGGCGCCGTTCCAGGCTCCAAGGGCGGCTGGATCCGCGTGCGCGACGCCGTCAAGAAGCCGCTGCCGAAGGAAGCCCCGAAGCCCGGCAAGTTCAAGGTTGCTGGCGACGCGGAAGCCGCTCCGGCTGCGCAGGAGGCGTGAGATGGAATTGAAGGTCACCACCCTCGAAGGTAAGGAAGCCGGCTCCGTCCAGCTGTCCGACGCCATTTTCGGCCTCGAGCCGCGCGAGGACATCATCGCGCGCTGCGTGCAGTGGCAGCTCAACAAGCGCCAGGCCGGCACGCACAAGGCCAAGGGCCGCGCCGAGATCTGGCGCACCGGCAAGAAGATGTACAAGCAGAAGGGCACCGGCGGTGCTCGTCACGGCTCGGCCCGCGTGCCGCAGTTCCGCGGAGGCGGTCGTGCCTTCGGTCCGGTGGTGCGTTCGCACGCGACCGACCTGCCGAAGAAGGTTCGTGCGCTCGCTCTGAAGCACGCGCTCTCGGCCAAGGCCAAGGACGGCGATCTCGTCGTGATCGAGAAGGCCGCGCTGGAAGCCGCCAAGACCAAGGCGCTGCTCGGCCACTTCTCGGGCCTCGGCCTCACCAACGCGCTGATCATCGACGGTGCCGAGCTCAACAACGGCTTCGCCGCTGCGGCTCGCAACATCCCGAACATGGACGTGCTGCCGATCCAGGGCATCAACGTCTATGACATCCTGCGCCGTCAGAAGCTCGTTCTGACCAAGGCCGCCATCGATGCGCTGGAGGCGCGCTTCAAATGAGCAAGAACATCGAGCCTCGCCACTACGACGTGATCCTGTCGCCGGTCGTGACCGAAAAGGCGACGATCGCCTCGGAGCACAACAAGGTGCTGTTCAAGGTGGCCGCCAAGGCGACCAAGCCGCAGATCAAGGAAGCGATCGAGAAGCTGTTCGACGTCAAGGTCAAGAGCGTCAACACGCTGGTCCGCAAGGGCAAGGTCAAGGCCTTCCGCGGCACCATCGGCTCGCAGTCGAACAGCAAACGCGCGATCGTGACCCTCGAAGAGGGTCACCGGATCGACGTCACCACCGGTCTGTAAGGTCGTACGACGATGGCACTGAAGACATTCAATCCCACGACGCCGGGCCAGCGCCAGCTGGTCATGGTCGATCGTTCGGCCCTCTACAAGGGCAAGCCGGTCAAGGCGCTCACCGAGGGCAAGAAGTCCTCGGGCGGCCGCAACAACACCGGCCGCATCACCGTGCGCTTCCGCGGCGGTGGTCACAAGCAGACGCTGCGTACCGTCGACTTCAAGCGTGAGAAGATCGACGTGCCCGCGACCGTCGAGCGTCTCGAGTATGATCCCAATCGCACAGCCGGTTTCATCGCCCTGATCAAGTATCAGGACGGCGAGCAGGCCTACATCCTGGCGCCGCAGCGCCTGGCGGTGGGCGACACGATCATCGCCGGCAATTACGTCGACGTGAAGCCGGGCAACGTCATGCCGCTCGGCAACATGCCGGTCGGTACGATCATCCACAACATCGAGGTCAAGATCGGCAAGGGCGGCCAGCTGGCGCGCTCTGCCGGTACCTACGCCCAGCTCGTTGGCCGTGACCAGGACTACGTCATCATCCGCCTGAACTCGGGCGAGCAGCGCCTGGTGCACGGTCGTTGCCGCGGCACGATCGGCGCGGTGTCGAACCCGGATCACATGAACACCTCGATCGGCAAGGCCGGTCGCAAGCGTTGGATGGGCCGCAGGCCGCACAACCGCGGTGTTGCGATGAACCCGATCGACCATCCGCACGGCGGTGGTGAAGGTCGTACCTCGGGCGGCCGCCACCCGGTCACCCCGTGGGGCAAGCCGACCAAGGGCAAGAAGACCCGCACCAACAAGTCGACCAACAAATTCATTCTCCTAAGCCGCCACAAGCGGAAGAAGTAAGGAACGCCGGACATGGTTCGTTCAGTCTGGAAAGGCCCGTTCGTCGAGGGTTCTCTGCTCAAGAAGGCAGATGCCGCGCGCGCGTCCGGCCGTCACGACGTCATCAAGATCTGGAGCCGTCGCTCGACGATCCTGCCGCAATTCGTCGGCCTGACCTTCGGCGTCTACAACGGTCAGAAGCACGTGCCGGTGGCCGTGAACGAGGAAATGGTCGGTCACAAGTTCGGCGAGTTCTCGCCGACCCGGACCTTCCATGGCCACTCCGGCGACAAGAAAGCCAAGAAGGCTTGAGGATTAAACGATGAGCAAACCTAAGCGCGAACGGAGCCTCGCCGACAACGAGGCCAAGGCGGTCGCCCGGATGCTGCGGGTGAGCCCGCAGAAGCTCAACCTGGTCGCCCAGCTCATTCGCGGCCGGAAGGCGTCTGCCGCGCTCGCCGACCTGCAGTTTTCGCGCAAGCGGATCGCGGTCGACGTGAAGAAGTGCCTGGAATCGGCGATCGCCAACGCCGAGAACAACCACGACCTCGACGTCGACGATCTCGTCGTGGCGCAGGCCTTTGTCGGCAACGGCCTCGTGATGAAGCGCTTCGCCGCCCGCGGCCGCGGCCGCTCGGGCCGTGTCTACAAACCGTTTTCGCAGCTGACGATCATCGTTCGTCAGGTCGAAGCTGAAGCCGCCGCTTAAGGGCGCAGGAGAACACGATGGGTCAAAAGATCAATCCGATCGGTCTGCGTCTCGGCATCAACCGGACCTGGGATTCCCGCTGGTTCGCCGGCAAGCAGGAATACGGCAAGCTGCTGCACGAGGACGTCAAGATCCGCGAGATCCTGCACAAGGAGCTCAAGCAGGCGGCCGTCGCCCGCATCGTGATCGAGCGTCCGCACAAGAAGTGCCGCGTCACCATCCACTCGGCCCGTCCGGGCGTGGTGATCGGCAAGAAGGGCGCCGACATCGACAAGCTGCGCAAGAGGGTCGCGGACATCACCTCGTCCGACGTCGTCATCAACATCGTCGAGATCCGCAAGCCGGAGCTCGATGCGACGCTGGTGGCCGAATCGATCGCGCAGCAGCTCGAGCGCCGCGTGGCGTTCCGCCGTGCCATGAAGCGCGCCGTGCAGTCGGCGATGCGTCTCGGCGCGGAGGGCATCCGCATCAACTGCTCGGGACGTCTGGGCGGTGCGGAAATCGCGCGCATGGAGTGGTACCGCGAAGGCCGCGTGCCGCTGCACACGCTGCGTGCCGACATCGACTACGGCGTTGCGACCGCGTTCACGACCTTCGGCACCTGCGGCGTCAAGGTCTGGATCTTCAAGGGCGAGATCCTCGAGCACGATCCGATGGCCCAGGACAAGAGAATGGCCGAAGGCGAGACCGGCGGCAGTGGCGATCGCGGTGGCCGTCAGCGCCGCGAGACGGCCGCTGCCTAAGGCCAGATAGGAATTTGAGGGCTTAAAGCCATGATGCAACCTAAGAAAACGAAGTTCCGGAAGGCGCATAAGGGCCGCATCCACGGCGTTGCGTCTTCGGGCGCGACGTTGGCGTTCGGCCAGTTCGGCCTGAAGGCGACCGAGCCTGAGCGCGTCACCGCGCGCCAGATCGAAGCCGCCCGCCGCGCGCTGACCCGCCACATGAAGCGCGCCGGCCGCGTCTGGATCCGCGTGTTCCCCGACGTTCCGGTGTCGAAGAAGCCGGCCGAAGTCCGCATGGGCTCCGGCAAGGGTTCGCCGGAATTGTGGGTCGCGCGCGTCAAGCCGGGCCGGGTGCTGTTCGAGATCGACGGCGTCAACACCCAGACGGCGCGTGAGGCGCTGACCCTGGCGGCCGCCAAGCTGCCGATCAAGACGCGCTTCGTCGAGCGCATTGCGGAGTAATGGCCATGGCACAGATGAAGATCGAAGACATCCGCGCGATGAGCCCCGACCAGCAGGATGAGGCCATCCTGAACCTGAAGAAGGAGCGCTTCAACCTGCGCTTCCAGCGCGCCACCGGGCAGCTCGAGAACACCTCGCGCCTGCGCGAGGCCCGCCGTGACATCGCCCGGATCAAGACCATCGCCGCGCAGACGCGCGCGAAGAAGAAGTAAGAGGCTTACGAAGATGCCGAAACGTACTTTGCAGGGCGTGGTCGTCAGCGACAAGCAAGCCAAGACCATCGTGGTGCGCGTCGACCGCCGCTTCACGCACCCGATCTACAAGAAGACGATCCGCCGTTCGAAGAACTACCACGCGCACGACGAGAGCAACCAGTTCAAGCCGGGCGACATGGTGTGGATCGAGGAAACGAAGCCGATTTCGAAGTTGAAGCGCTGGGTCGTGATCCGGGGCGAACACAAGAAAAGCGCCTGATCTGTTGGCTTTAGCCGACTGACTTCAGGGAAATGTTGAGCGCCGGCTGGGCTGGCGCAAAGAGAAAGAGGACGAGGTGCATCAATGATTCAGATGCAGACCAACCTCGACGTGGCCGACAATTCTGGCGCACGCCGTGTCATGTGTATCAAGGTGCTCGGAGGCTCCAAGCGCCGCTACGCCACGATCGGCGACATCATCGTCGTGTCGATCAAGGAAGCCATTCCGCGTGGCAAGGTGAAGAAGGGCGACGTGATGAAGGCCGTCGTGGTGCGCGTCCGCAAGGACATCCGCCGCGCCGACGGCTCGGTCATCCGTTTCGACCGCAACGCCGCCGTGCTGATCAACAACCAGTCCGAGCCGGTCGGCACCCGTATCTTCGGGCCGGTGCCGCGCGAGCTGCGCGCCAAGAACCACATGAAGATCATCTCGCTCGCGCCGGAGGTGCTGTGATGGCTGCGAAGATCCGCAAGGGCGACAAGGTCGTCGTGCTGACCGGCCGCGACAAGGGCCGCACCGGCGAAGTGTTCGAGGTTCGCCCCGACGCCGGCACTGCGCTGGTGCGTGGCATCAACATGGTCAAGCGTCACCAGAAGCAGACGCAGGCCCAGGAGGGCGGCATCATCTCGAAAGAGGCGCCGATCCAACTGTCCAACATCGCGTATGTCGGTAAGGACGGGAAGCCGACCCGCGTCGGATTCAAGATTCTGGCGGACGGCAAGAAGGTCCGCATCGCCAAGAGCTCGGGAGCTGAGATCGATGGCTGAGGCCGCTTACACGCCGCGCCTGCGCGCGGAATATGACGCGAAGATCCGCACGGCTCTGACCGAGAAGTTCGGTTACGAGAACGTCATGCAGGTTCCGCGCCTGGACAAGGTCGTGCTGAACATGGGCGTTGGCGATTCCGTGAACGACCGCAAGAAGGCCGAGACCGCCGCCGCCGAATTGACCCAGATCGCCGGCCAGAAGGCGATCGTGACCTATTCGCGCATCGCGATCGCGACCTTCAAGCTGCGTGAGAACCAGCCGATCGGCTGCAAGGTCACGCTGCGCAAGGCCCGCATGTACGAGTTCATCGATCGCCTGGTGAACGTCGCGCTGCCGCGCGTGCGCGACTTCCGCGGCCTGAATCCGAAGAGCTTCGACGGCCGCGGCAACTACTCGCTCGGCATCAAGGAGCACATCATTTTCCCCGAGATCGACTTCGACAAGGTCACGGAAGCCCGCGGTATGGACATCACCGTCTGCACCACGGCCAAGACCGACGAAGAGGCGAGGGCCTTGTTGACCGCTTTCAATTTCCCGTTCCGGCAGTGAGACGCTGACTTAGAGCCTCTCAAACGCGGATACCCAGGAGCCAAGCATGGCAAAGAAGAGTTCAGTCGAGAAGAACAACCGGCGCAAGCGGATGGTGAAGAACGCCGCCGCCAAGCGCGAGCGGTTGAAGGCGATTATCGCCGACAAGACGCTGCCGATGGAGGAGCGGTTCGCCGCGACCCTGAAGCTGGCGGAAATGCCGCGCAACTCGTCGGCGACCCGCATCCGCCTGCGTTGCGAGCTGTCGGGCCGCCCGCGCTCGAACTATCGCAAGAACAAGCTGTCCCGTATCGCGCTGCGCGAACTTGGCTCCAAGGGCATGGTCCCGGGCCTCGTGAAGTCCAGCTGGTAAGGAGGGTCGTTTAGATGTCTACGCACGATCCAATCAGCGATCTGATCACCCGTATCCGCAACGCGCAGATGCGTTCGAAGACCAAGGTCTCCACGCCCGGCTCGAAGATGCGCGAGAACGTGCTCGAGGTTCTGAAGGCCGAGGGCTACATCCGCGGTTACGCCACGCTCGAGCACTCCTCGGGCCGCAGCGAGATCGAGATCGAGCTGAAGTATTTCGACGGCGAGCCCGTCATCCGCGAGATTGAGCGCGTTTCCAAGCCCGGGCGCAGAGTCTACGCCTCGGTGAAGAACCTGCCGCGGGTGAACAACGGTCTCGGCATTTCGGTGTTGTCGACCCCGAAGGGCATCATGGCCGACCACAGCGCGCGCGACGCGAATGTGGGCGGTGAAGTCCTCTTCACGGTGTTCTGAGAAGGATTTTTCATCCATGTCACGTGTTGGCAAAAAGCCTGTGACGGTGCCGTCGGGCGTTACCGCGACCGTCGACGGCCAGACCGTCAAGATGAAGGGGCCGAAGGGCCAGCTTCAGTTCATCGTCCACGACGACGTCGAGGTGAAGCTCGAGAACGGCCAGGTCAAGGTCAAGCCGCGGGCCGAGACCAACCGCGCGCGGGCGCTGTACGGCACCGCTCGCGCCCAGGTCGCGAATCTGGTCGAAGGCGTCACCAAGGGCTTCGAGAAGAAGCTCGAGATCACCGGCGTCGGCTATCGCGCCGCGATGCAGGGCAAAAACCTGCAGCTCGCGCTCGGCTACAGCCATGACGTGATCTATCCGATCCCCGAGGGGATCACGATCACCGTCCCGAAGCCGACCGAGATCACGGTGGCGGGCAGCGACGTCCAGCGCGTCGGCCAGGTCGCCGCCGAGATCCGCTCCTATCGTCCGCCGGAGCCCTACAAGGGCAAGGGCGTGAAGTATGTGGGCGAATTCATCTTCCGCAAGGAAGGCAAGAAGAAGTAACGGAGCCGGTCATGTCGAAAGCCAAGGTTACGAATGCCCGGCGCAAGCGGAGTGTGCGGCTGAAGCTGCGCCGTTCCGCCGGCGGCCGTCCGCGCCTGTCGGTGTTCCGCTCGTCCAAGCACATCTACGCCCAGGTCATCGACGACCTGAAGGGCGAGACGCTGGCCTCTGCCTCATCGCTCGAGAAGTCGATGCGCGACGGCGGCAAGACCGGCGCCGACATCGATGCGGCGAAGGCGGTCGGCAAGCTGCTGGCTGAGCGCGCTGCAGAGAAGGGTGTCAAGGAAGTCGTGTTCGATCGCGGCAGCTATCTCTATCACGGGCGCGTCAAGGCTCTTGCCGATGCAGCGCGTGAGAGTGGGCTGAGCTTCTAACAGAATTTGAGGATTGGGGCGTAAGCCTCTGAAGGATTGGAAAAACCATGGCAGCTGAACGCGAACAACGTGGTGGACGCGATCAACGCGGCGGCGGACGTGAACGCAGGGAGCGCGAGGAGCGCGACAGCGAGTTCGTCGACAAGCTCGTCCACATCAACCGCGTGGCCAAGGTCGTCAAGGGCGGCAAGCGCTTCGGTTTCGCAGCGCTGGTCGTGATCGGCGACCAGAAGGGCCGCGCCGGGTTCGGTCACGGCAAGGCGCGCGAAGTGCCTGAGGCGATCCGCAAGGCGACCGAGTCCGCCAAGCGCAACCTGACGCGGGTGTCGCTGCGCGAGGGCCGCACGCTCCATCACGACATCGCCGGCCGTCATGGCGCGGGCCGTGTCTATCTGCGTGCAGCTCCCGCCGGTACCGGCATCATCGCCGGTGGCCCGATGCGCGCCGTGTTCGAGACGCTCGGCGTCCAGGACGTGGTGGCGAAGTCGATCGGCTCGTCGAACCCGTACAACATGGTGCGCGCGACCTTCGACGCGCTGAAGCACCAGGATTCGCCGCGTTCGGTCGCAGCCCGCCGCAACATCAAGGTGTCCACCCTCCAGTCCCGTCGTATCGGCGGCGATGCCGAGGCGGCCGCCGACTAACGGAAGCTTTTCGGAGTAGACTCCCATGGCCAAGGCCGCAAAGACGATCAAGGTCGAGCAGACCGGCAGCGCGATCCGCCGCCATCACTCGCAGCGTTCGACCCTGATCGGGCTCAAGCTCAACAAGATCGGCCGTACCAGCGAACTGCCGGATACCCCGGCGGTCCGCGGCATGATCGAGAAGGTTCACCATCTCGTCCGCATCATCGACGAGAAGTAAGCAAAGGCGCACGGTCCCGGAGAGCGGGAAGCGGTTTTCGGTGAAGATCGTGCGCAAGACACAAGGAGAAGGGCGATGAAGCTCAGCGATATCGCCGACAACGCCGGCTCGCGCAAGAAGCGTATGCGCGTCGGCCGCGGCATCGGTTCCGGCAAGGGCAAGCAGTCCGGCCGCGGCGGCAAGGGCCAGACCGCGCGCTCGGGCGTGCGCATCAAGGGTTTCGAAGGCGGCCAGATGCCGATGCATCGCCGTCTGCCCAAGCGCGGCTTCAACAACATCTTCCGCGTCGAGTTCGCCGAGATCAATCTCGACCGGCTCCAGGAAGCGGTCGACGCCAAGAAGATCGACGCCGGCAGCGTCGTCAACGTCGAGGCCCTGGTGAAGGGCGGCGTGCTGCGCCGCGCCAAGGGCGGCCTGCGGCTGCTCGGCCGAGGCGAGCTCAAGTCCAAGCTCAACATCGAAGTGCACGGCGCCAGCAAGACCGCGATCGCTGCGGTCGAGAAGGCCGGCGGCTCGGTGAAGATCCTCGCCCAGCCCAAGGAAGAAGGCGAGGCGGCGTAACAACTGCGTCATTGGCCCGCGGCGCGCGGGCCTTTACGCATGCGGGACGTGGACTTATCGAAGCCGAGCCCCAGATAATGTCCGGCGTCCGCTAAACTAGCCCGGCCGCGGGCATGACGGCGCAACAGGCGGCGGGAGAAAGTCCAAGATGGTCTCTGCAGCGGAACAACTGGCAGCCAATCTCAATTTCGGCGCGTTTGCCAAGGCCGACGAACTGAAGAAGCGCATCTGGTTCACCCTGGGTGCGCTGCTCGTTTATCGGCTCGGGACCTATATCCCGCTGCCGGGCATCGATCCCAACATCTGGGAGCAGGTGTTCCGCTCCCAGGCGGGCGGCATCCTCGGCATGTTCAACATGTTCGCCGGCGGCGGCATCCACCGCATGGCGATCTTCGCGCTGAACATCATGCCGTACATCTCGGCCTCGATCATCATCCAGCTCCTCACCACCGTCTCGCCGCAGCTCGAGGCGCTGAAGAAGGAAGGCGAGGCGGGCCGCAAGACGCTCAACCAGTACACGCGCTATCTGACCGTCATCCTGGCCGCATTCCAGTCCTACGGCATCGCCGTCGGCCTCGAAGGTGCCGGCAACGTCGTCAGCGAGCCCGGCATGTTCTTCCGCCTGTCCACGGCGATCACGCTGACCGGCGGCACCATGTTCCTGATGTGGCTCGGCGAGCAGATCACCTCGCGCGGCATCGGCAACGGCATCTCGCTGATCATTCTCGCCGGCATCGTCGCCGAGTTGCCCGCGGCGCTCGCCGGCATGCTCGAGCTTGGCCGTCAGGGCGCGATGTCGACCGGCCTGATCCTGGTCGTCATCATCATGGCCGTCGTCGTGATCGCCTTCATCGTCTTCATGGAGCGCGCCCAGCGCCGCCTCTTGATCCAGTATCCGAAGCGCCAGGTCGGCAACAAGATGTTCGAGGGCCAGTCCTCGCATCTGCCGCTCAAGCTCAACACGTCCGGCGTGATCCCGCCGATCTTCGCATCCTCGCTGCTCCTCTTGCCGACGACGGTTGCGAACTTCAACACGGGCAGCGGGCCGGAATGGTTCCAGTGGATCACCACCCAGCTCGGCCATGGCCGTCCGCTGTTCCTGATCATGTATCTGGCGCTGATCGTGTTCTTCGCCTTCTTCTACACCGCGATCGTGTTCAACCCGACCGAGACCGCGGACAATCTGAAGAAGCATGGCGGCTTCATTCCCGGCATTCGCCCGGGCGAACGCACCGCGGAATACATCGACTACGTGCTGTCGCGCATCACCGTGCTGGGTGCGATTTATCTCGCCATCGTCTGCTTGATCCCGGAAATCCTGATCTCCTACGCCTCGGTGCCGTTCTATTTCGGCGGCACCTCGCTGCTGATCGTCGTCAGCGTCACCATGGACACGGTGGCGCAGGTGCAAGGCTATCTGCTGGCGCACCAGTATGAAGGTCTGATCCGCAAGTCCAAGCTGCGAGGCCGCCGTAGATGAGCAGGGAGCTCGCGCGCCGTATCGCTTTCACGATCGGCGCGCTGCTCCTTTTCAGGCTCGGTACGCAGATCCCGATTGCGGGACTGAATCTCCCCGCCGTCTCGCCGACGCTGGATATCGTCTCCCGGCTTTCGATCTTTGCGCTCGGCCTCATTCCCTATCTGACTGCGGCAATCCTCATCCGGCTGCTGGCCGTGGTGTGGCGCGGCCCGAATTCGCTCGAACGGTCCGGCGAGGGCGGACGGCGTAAGGTCGCGCGTGCCACGCTCGGGCTTACACTCGGAATTGCGGCCTTCCAGGCCTACGGCATCGCCTCGGCACTGACGTCGATCCCGGGCCTCGTCAAAAATCCCGACGGCTGGTTCGTGACGACGGCTACGGCCTCGATGGTCGGCGGCGTCTTCGTGCTGGTGTGGCTCAGCGAACAGATGACCCGCTACGGCATTGGCAATGGCTTGGCGCTGATCTTGAGTGCCGGCTTCATCGTCGCCATTCCGCAAAACATTGGCGGTATCGCGGATCTCGTGCGGAGCGGGACGATCTCGGGCAATCTTGTGCTCGGCCATGTCGTGTTCTGGATCGCGATCGTCGTCGTGATCGTGCTTGTCGAAGGTGCGCGGCGAGATATCCGGGTCCAGTTCGCAGCACAAAGTGTCGGTACGCGGCAACTGCCTGTGCGCGATGCAATGCTGCCGATCAAGCTCAACAGCGCCGGGTTCGTGATTCCCGTCACCGTAGCGCCGTGGATATTCTATCTGCCGCTTGCCTTTGCGGGCTTCATCCTGGGAGGCGATCATCCCCTGGTTGCCGCAACCTACCGGCATCTCCAGCTGGGGCAGCCGGCGTACCTCATCCTCGTGTCGATCGCCGTGTTCGTGCTCGCCTTCGTCTACACTGCTTATGTGATCGATCCCGAATACACCGCCAAATCCCTGAGCCGCCACGAGGGCGCAATTTCCGGTGTCGCTCCCGGCGAGGCCACCGCGGACTATCTCGATCGCGTCGTGTCATTGACGACAGTCGTCGGAGCCGTCTACCTGACGGCGTTGCAGTTGATTCCGGAGGTGTTCGAGCTTTACGGGATCGGGCTGCCTTATAGTATGGTCGTCAATGGTGGTGCAGTGCTGGTTGTGGTTTGCACCGTTCTTGATATCAAAACGCAGGTGCGCGAGGTGTCGCTCACCAATCCGGGGGGCGTACGCCGATGAGAATTATACTTCTGGGACCGCCGGGGTCGGGCAAGGGGACCCAGGCCCAGCTCCTGGTGCAGCGCTATGGCATCGTCCAGCTCTCGACTGGCGAGATGCTGCGTGCCGCGGTTGCGGCCGGCACCCCGGTCGGGTTGAAGGCCAAGGAGATCATGGCGAGCGGCGGCCTCGTGCCCGATGACGTCGTGGTGGGAATCATTTCCGACCGCATCGAGCAGCCGGACGCCAAGAGCGGTTTCATCCTCGACGGTTTCCCCCGCACCGTGCCGCAGGCCGAGGCGCTGGACGAGCTGCTCAAGCGCAAGCACCTCAAGCTGGACGCCGTGATCGAGCTCCGGGTCAATGAGAGCGCGCTTCTGAGCCGCGTCGAGACCCGCGTCGCCCAGATGCGGGAGCGCGGCGAGGAGGTCCGGCTCGACGATACGCCGGAGGTCCTGACCAAGCGGCTGGCCAGCTATCGCAGCCAGACGGAACCGCTGATTCACTACTATTCCGAGCGGCGGAAGCTCTCGACCATCGACGGCATGATGACGATCGACGAGGTCACCCGCGCCATCCACCGCCAGCTGCTGGCTCTGGGGGCGGTCGAGCCCAAGACGCATGCTAGGAGCGCCGCCAAGGCGGCGCCGGCCAAAAAGGCCAAGGCGGGGAAGAAGGCGGCGGCAAGGCCGGCAAAAACGGCCAAAAAGGGCGCAAAATCGGTAAAAAAGGCCACCAAATCGGCGGTGAAAGGCCCAAAGAAGGCGGCCAAGAAAGCCACCAAGAAAACCGTCAAGAAAGCAGCCAAGAAGACGGTCAAAAAGGGTGCCAAAAAGGCCGCAAAAAAGGTCACGAAAAAGCGAGCCAAGCGCTAGCAGCGGTTGACGAAAGCCCCCGGAATCCCCTAATAAGCCCCGCATCCAAGTCGGATAGTTTCAGACGATGCCGGGCCCCAGGAAGACCGGGGTGGGCGTCGTGTTCGCGTTTGTGAACACCTGCCCGAGAAAGCAAGCACTTAAAGCCCGGTCCCTGACGAGGGATCGGCAACAGGAGAGAAGGCCGTGGCCCGTATTGCCGGCGTGAACATTCCCACCAACAAGCGCGTGCTGATCGCGCTCCAGTACATCCATGGCATCGGCCAGAAGATCGCTGGTGAGATCCTCGAGAAGGTGAAGATCCCCGTGGATCGTCGCGTCAATCAGCTCAGCGACGCCGAAGTGCTCCAGATCCGCGAAGTGATCGACCGCGACTATCTCGTCGAGGGCGACCTGCGTCGTGAGGTCGGCATCAACATCAAGCGTCTGATGGACCTCGGCTGTTATCGCGGCCTGCGTCATCGTCGCGGTCTGCCGGTGCGCGGTCAGCGGACCCACACCAATGCGCGCACGCGCAAGGGCCCGGCCAAGGCCATCGCCGGCAAGAAGAAGTAAACTGGCGAATTGGACGTGGCGAGTGGCGAGTAGGGGGCTTCCCTGTTCGCCACTCGCTACTCGCTATTCGCTTCCATAGGTGTAGCCGCTGGCATTACGGCGGCGTTTGAGATCTTCAGGAAAGGGACTCAATGGGCAAGGAAGCCACCCGCGTTCGTCGTCGTGAGCGCAAGAACATCGCCTCCGGCGTCGCGCATGTGAACTCGTCGTTCAACAACACGACCATCACCATCACCGACGCGCAGGGCAACACGATCGCCTGGTCTTCGGCCGGCACGATGGGCTTCAAGGGCTCGCGCAAGTCGACCCCGTATGCCGCGCAGGTCGCCGCCGAGGACGTCTCCAAGAAGGCGCAGGAGCACGGCATGCGCACGCTGGAAGTCGAGGTCGCCGGTCCCGGTTCGGGCCGCGAATCGGCGCTCCGCGCGCTCCAGGCCGCCGGCTTCACCGTCACCTCGATCCGCGACGTGACCACGATCCCGCACAACGGTTGCCGTCCCCGCAAGCGTCGGCGCGTTTGATTTTGACGAGCTGCGGGCGCGTCGGCGCCCGCGGCGACTTTGCAAGAAGCCGCGGGAATGATCTGCGGCCTTTCTCCAACGCCAGTATTTGCACCGTCAAATTGACTGGCCTGTATGGGTGAAACAGTGACGATCCAGAAAAATTGGCAAGAACTGATTCGGCCGAACAAGCTCCAGGTCACGCCCGGCAGCGATCCCTCGCGTTTCGCGACCATCGTCGCCGAGCCGCTCGAGCGTGGCTTCGGCCAGACCCTCGGCAATGCGCTGCGCCGCATCCTGCTCTCCTCGCTCCAGGGTGCGGCGGTGCAGTCGGTGCACATCGACGGCGTGCTGCACGAGTTCTCCTCCATCGCGGGCGTCCGTGAGGACGTCACCGACATCGTGCTCAACATCAAGGACATCTCGATCAAGATGCAGGGCGAAGGCCCCAAGCGCATGGTCGTGAAGAAGCAGGGCCCGGGTGTCGTCACCGCCGGCGACATCCAGACCGTCGGCGATGTGGTCGTGCTCAACCCCGATCTGCAGATCTGCACGCTCGACGAGGGCGCCGAGATCCGCATGGAGTTCACGGTCTCGACCGGCAAGGGCTACGTGCCCGCCGAGCGCAACCGTCCCGAGGACGCGCCGATCGGCCTGATCCCGGTCGACAGCCTGTACTCGCCGGTCCGCAAGGTCTCCTACAAGGTCGAGAACACCCGCGAGGGCCAGATCCTCGACTACGACAAGCTGACCATGACGATCGAGACCAACGGCGCGATCACGCCGGATGATTCGGTGGCCTACGCCGCCCGCATCCTGCAGGATCAGCTCAACGTGTTCGTCAACTTCGAAGAGCCGCGCAAGGAAGTCGCCCAGGAGATCATCCCGGACCTCGCCTTCAACCCGGCCTTCCTCAAGAAGGTGGACGAGCTCGAGCTGTCGGTGCGTTCGGCCAACTGCCTGAAGAACGACAACATCGTCTACATCGGCGACCTCGTGCAGAAGAGCGAAGCGGAAATGCTCCGCACCCCGAACTTCGGCCGCAAGTCGCTGAACGAGATCAAGGAAGTGCTGGCTCAGATGGGTCTGCACCTCGGCATGGAAGTGCCGGGCTGGCCGCCGGAGAACATCGACGAGCTCGCCAAGCGCTTCGAGGATCATTACTGAGCGAATGGCGAGGTGGGAGTGGCGAATAGGGGAAGAAGATCTATTCGCTACTCACCATTCGCCACTCGCAGCCTAGGGCGAACGCAGGAAGCCCACCTGAAAACCAGTCGCTGAACCACCGCGACACAATCGAAGAAGGACTACACACATGCGTCACGGCAAGGTTCATCGGAAGCTCAACCGCACGGCCGAGCACCGCAAGGCGATGTTCGCCAACATGGCGGCCGCGCTGATCAAGCACGAGCAGATCGTCACCACGCTGCCCAAGGCCAAGGAGCTTCGCCCGATCGTCGAGAAGCTCGTCACTCTCGGCAAGAAGGGCGGCCTGTCGCTGCGCCGTCAGGCCATCTCCGAGCTGCGCGACGTCGACATGGTCAAGAAGCTCTTCGATACGCTCGCGACCCGCTACAAGGACCGCCAGGGCGGCTACACCCGCATCATCAAGGCCGGCTTCCGCTACGGCGACAACGCCGCGATGGCCGTGATCGAGTTCGTCGATCGCGATGTCGATGCCAAGGGCCAGGATTCCGGCCCGGTGCAGGAGAAGGAAGCCGAGGCGGCGTAAGCCCGACCGGCGTGAAAGTTTCAAAAGCGGCGTCTTCGACGCCGCTTTTTTGTTGGAACGGTCGGGTTGGCAAAGGCGCGCTCTTCGCGCGCCGTGCCCGGCATTCACGCTCCTCACGCGTCGGTGAGCCCTGATTGCGGCTGAAGGAGCCGCTTCCGATATCTCCAGCCACATCCATGGAGATAACGCATGAACATCGACCTTTCCGGCAAGACCGCCCTCGTCACCGGCTCGACGGCCGGCATCGGCCACGCCATCGCCAGGGGTCTCGCCGGCTCCGGCGCCAGCGTCGTGATCAACGGCCGCGGCCAGGACAAAGTCGATGCGGCGGTGCGCAGGCTGGAAGGGACGGGCGCCAAGGTCCGCGGCATCGCGGCCGACGTCTCGACCGCGGCAGGCTGCAAGGCGCTCGTTGCGGCGCTGCCCGAGGTCGACATCCTCATCAACAATGCCGGCATCTTCGAGCCCAAGGATTTCTTCGACATCCCCGACGAGGACTGGAGCCGATTCTTCGAGGTGAATGTGATGAGCGGCGTGCGCCTGTCGCGCGCGTACATGAAGGGCATGCTCGTGCGCAATTGGGGTCGCATCGTCTTCATCTCCTCGGAATCCGGGCTCAACATTCCCGTCGAGATGATCCACTACGGCATGACCAAGACGGCCCAGCTTTCGGTCGCGCGCGGCCTGGCGCAGCTCACCGCTGGCACCGGCGTCACCGTCAATTCCGTGCTGCCGGGCCCGACCATGTCGGAGGGCGTCGAGACGTTCGTCAAGGATCTCGCCAGGCAGAACGGCCAGTCTGTGGATGAAGCCGCCGCCAACTTCGTCAAGCAGCATCGCCCGAGCTCGATGCTGCAGCGCTTCGCCAGCGTCGACGAGATCGCCAACATGGTGGTCTATGTCGCCTCGAAGGAGGCATCCGCCACAAACGGCGCAGCGCTGCGCGCGGAAGGCGGCATCGTCAACACGATCGCCTGAGAGATGCGCATGGCCGCCTATGTGATCTCGGAGGTCGAGGTGCGCGATCCCGCCGCATTCGAAGCCTATCGCGCGCTGGCTGCCAAGACGATCACGCAGTACGGCGGGCGTTATCTCGTCCGCGGCGGTCAGGCCGAGCTGCTGGAGGGCGGTCCACCACCCGACGCCATCGTCATCGCGGAGTTCCCGACGATGGCGCGGCTGAAGGAGTGGTACGCCTCCTCCGAGTATGCTGAAGCCCTGAAGCTGCGCGCGAGCGCACTGGAGCGCAGGCTGCTGCTTGTCGAAGGCGTATTGACGCCGTAGGCGATCGGCTACTCGTCCTTGATCCCGGCCTTCTGCGCGATCTCCTTCATCTTGGCCGTCTCCTTGGTCACCGCACCGGCCCAGTCGTCGAAGCGTGCGAAGCCGGGCTCGAAACCGACCTTGACGAAGCGCTCGGCAACCGAGGGGCTGTTGATGATCTCCTCCAGCGTCGCCGTGAGCTTGTCGCGAACCGGTGGCGGCAGCCCCTTGGGTGCGACCACCGCGCCCCATGACGAGAAGTCGATGGCGGGATAGCCGAGCTCTGCCAATGTCGGTACGTCGGGCAGGAATGGTGTGCGCTGGCTCGAGAACACGGCCATCACCTTGACGGCGCCGGCCTCGATTTGCGGTTTAACGGCGATCACGGTGTCGACATGGTATTGAATGTGCTTGCCGATGAGATCGTTCATGGCCGGCGCGCTGCCCTTGTAGGGCAGGTGGACCATCTTGATTCCGGCATTCGACTTGAACAACTCGCCGGCGAAATGCGACACCGTGGCGACGCCGAAGGAGGCCAGCGACAGCTTGTCCGGATTGGCCTTTGCCTCCGCGACCAGCGCGGGCAGATCCTTGACCGGATTGTCCTTGTAGGTGACCAGCGCCAGGGTGATCTTGCCGACCCGGCCGAGCGGTTCAAAATCCTTGGCCGCGTCGTAAGGAACGCTCTCCTTCACGGCGGCCGGCAAAGTGAAGCTCGAATTCGAGCTGAAGAACAGCGTGTATCCATCGGGCGCCGCGCGCGCGACCTCCTTGGCGGCGATCGTGGTGCCGCCGCCGGGACGGTTCATGATGATCACGGGCTTGCCGAGCCGCGCTTCGAGCTCGCCGCCGATGATGCGGGCCACCACGTCGGAGGCTCCGCCCGGCGGAAACGGGACGATCAATTGCAGGGATTTCTCGGGATAGGTCGATTGCGCGGTTGCTAGCGAGTTGACGCTGATCGAGCCGATGGCGGCGAGCGCGAGCGCCAGGAAGGTTGTTTTCATCGTGTCGTTTTTCCGCAGGTGAGGTTCAATCGAAGGCGAGAAATCCCGGCTTGCCCGCAATTGGCGGCTGTTTGGCAAGCCATGCAATGTCGGGAACGGGGCGGGCGGTGTCCGGATTGGCGGCAAGCACCGCTTCGATTTCGCGCGCGACCGCGAGCGTTAAGAGATCGCCGCCGCGTGGGCCGATCACCTGGACGCCGAACGGCAGGCCGGCCTCGTCCCGTCCGGCCGGGATTGCGACGGTGGGATGGCCGACATTGGTGACGGCATAGGCGAGCGCGAGCCAGTGGAAATAGCTCTTGGTCGGCCGGCCGTCGATCTCCGCTGGATAGAGCTCCGACCACGGCCGTGGGCTGATGGTGACCGCAGGCGCGAGAATGAAATCGTGATCCGCGAAGAAGGTCTGCCAGCGCCGGTAAAGGTCGGTCTGCATCGAGAGCGCACGCGCCACGTCGGCAGCGGAATAGCCGAGCCCCTCCGCAACATTGTCGCGAACGTTGGGCCCGACCTTGTCCGGAAACTTCTCCACGAGCTCGCGGTGGCGGCCGAGGAATGCGACGGCGCGCAGGATGCTGAACACCTCGTCGGCGCCGGTGCAATCAGGATGGGTCCATTCGACTCCGCGAAATACAGTTTCGAACGAAGTGAGCTTCTGCGCGAAGGCGCGGGCGACCGCCCCCTCGGTCGGCGCAAAGCCGAAATCGGTGGTCGCAGCAATGCGGAGCGCGGAGAGATCGACGCGCAGCGGATTGCGATAGAGCACCGGCGTAGGCGCACCGCCCGCATGAAGGATCGCCGATAATGGATCGCGGGCGTCACGATCCAGCATGCAGGACAGCATGAGGCAAGCGTCCGACACGGTTCGCGCCATCGGTCCGAGTTGCGAGATCTGCAGCCAGGCCATGTTGCGGCTGTTGCTGGCGATCAGTCCTGGCGAGGGCCGGAATCCGACCACGCCGCAAAAGGATGCCGGATTCCGTACCGAGCCGCCGGTATCGGATCCGGTCGCGAGCGGCACCATCCCAGTGGCGAGTGCGACGGCCGATCCACCCGACGAACCGGCGGCGGATCGATTGGGATCGAAGGGATTGCCGGTCGCGCCATAGACGGCGTTGCGCGTATTGCCTCCGGCGCCCCATTCCGGCACGTTCGTCTTGCCGATGACGATCGCGCCCTCGCGCTTGAGCATCGCGACGATGGCCTCGTCCTGCGAGGCGACATTGTCCGCGAACAGCACGCTGCCGAAGCTGGTCGGCAATCCTTCGGCGTCGATCAGGTCTTTGACACCGAGCGGCAACCCGTGCACGGCGCCGAGGGTGTCACCGCGCATCACGGCGGCCTCGCGCTCGCGCGCCGACTTGCGCGCGGTTTCGAACGAGCGCGCAACGACGGCGTTGACCGCCGGATCGACCACTTCGATGCGGCGGATGCAGCTATCCGTGAGCTCGACGGGGGATAGCTTGCGTTGGCCGATCAGCGCGCGTGCCGCGACCGCCGACAGGTCGCATGGTTCGGTCATCATCAATCTGCTTGTTGCTGGTCCCGGAGGGCGGGGGGCGACCCTCTTTTCCGGGACCGCAGATGCATGATGCCTCAATTGATGCGGAGTGCCAAGCCTACCACCCCTCCAGCACGATCTTGCCGCGCGACTGGCCGCTCTCCAGCAGCGCGTGCGCGCGCTTGAGGTTGTCGGCGTTGATCGTGCCGAAGGTCTGGTCCAGCGTGGTGCGCAACACGCCCTTGTCGATGAGGTCGGCCACATCATTGAGCAGATGATGCTGCGCGATCATGTCCGCCGTCTGGAACGAGGAGCGCGTGAACATCGATTCCCAGTGCACCGAGATCGCCTTGCCTTTGAATGCGGCAATCGTGAACTCCGGGGGATCGTCGATCAGGCCGAACTTGCCCTGCGGTGCCATGAATTCCGCAATCGCCTTGTAGTGCTGGTCGGTGAAGGTCAGGCTTGCGACCAGCGCGACCGGCGGCAGCTTCAATTTCTCTATCTGCTCCTTCATCGGCTTGCCGTGGTCGATCACCGCATGCGCGCCGAGATCGAGACACCATTTCTGCGATTCCGGCCGCGTGGCGGTGGCAAGCACCGTCAGCCCGGTGAGGCGCCGGGCGAGCTGGATCAGGATCGAGCCGACGCCGCCGGCGCCGCCGATGATCAAGAGGGTGCGCGGATCGACGCTCTTGCCCGGCACTGCGCCGAGCCGGTCGAACAGCAATTCCCAGGCGGTGATGGAGGTGAGGGGAAGGGCGGCAGCCTGCGCGAACGACAGGCTCTTCGGCTTGCTGCCGACGATGCGCTCGTCGACCAGGTGGAATTCGGCGTTCGTGCCCTGACGCAGGATCGAGCCGGCGTAGAAAACCTCGTCGCCCGGCTTGAACAGCGTGACCTCGGGCCCGACCGCATCGACTACGCCGGCCGCGTCGTAGCCGAGGATTTTCGTCTCGCCCTCGGGTGGGGCGGCGCGCTTGCGCACTTTGTAGTCGACCGGATTGGCCGAGATCGCTTTCACCGCGACGCGGATGTCGCGCCCTTTGGGGTCGGGTTTAGCGGTCTCGAAATCGAACAGTGATTCCGCGTCCTCGATCGGAAGCGATTTCTTGTAGCCGACGGCTTTCATGGCGTGTCTCCATCAGATGGCTTTGTTCGCCCGCTGCCCTAACTGTCGCTCTGGCTCCGATTTGGCAAGTACTGTAAATTCGGGGATATAGTCCCTGTTTGGATACTATTGGGAAAAAGCTGCATGAAACGCCGTAATTTCGCCCGCCGTCCAGGCTGCTCGGTCGAGGCGACGCTGGACCTGATCGACGGCAAGTGGAAGGGCGTGATCCTCTACCACCTGCAGAGCGGCACCCAGCGCTTCGGCGAATTGCGCCGCCGGATGCCCGGCATCACCCAGCGCATGCTGACGAAGCAGCTGCGCGCGCTGGAGGAAGACAAGCTCGTCATCCGCAAGGTCTATGCCGAGGTGCCGCCGCGCGTGGAGTATTGCCTGTCCGAGCTGGGCGAGAGCCTGAGGCCCGTGATCGACATCCTGAAGGCCTGGGGCGAGAGCCACCAGGAGCGGTTGTCCTGCGCGCCGCCGCCCATGGTCGTGAAGAAGAAGCGCGCGGCGTGATGAAGGTGAGGGGGCGGTGCCGTCACCTCTCCCCGACGGGGAGAGGTCGAATTGCGGAGCAATTCGGGTGAGGGGGCGCGGCATCCTCAGTGGAGCGTAACCCCTCACCCGCGCCTTCGGCGCGACCTCTCCCTGCGGGAGAGGTGTAAATTTTAGAACGCGAACTGCGTGCGCATCGCGACCGCGTCGAACTTCGAGCCGACGTCGGCGGTCGAGATCGGCGAGGCCTGTCGCGACACCGTGCCGTGCAGATAGTCGAGCATGAAGCGCACGTTGCCGTTGACGTACCAGTTGAGCGCGAGCGTATAGACGGTCTGCCGGCCGCCTGCGACGCCGCTCGCCGTCGCGAGCTGATCGTTGAGGTCGATCGTCGAGAACCGTCCTGCGATCTCCCACGCGCCCCAGCCGCCGCCGTCGAGCGAGAACGGATGCGCCGGCTTGACGCCGCTATAGGCCGCGTTCGCCGCATTGTAGGACCGGCCTTCGCCGGTCAGCACATAGCCGGCCTGCGCGTAGCCGCCTTGGAATTTCAGGCTCGGTGCACCCGTCAGCGGCACGGCTGTGTTGGCGGTGCGATCGACATTGTACCAGAAATACTCGCCCTGGACGATGAACGGACCGTAGGTCGCCGCCGCCTCGACGCTGTAGACCTGCGCGCCCGAGGCATTGGCGATAGCGCCGGTCGAGATCAGCGTGGTCGGGTCGAGCCGCAATTCCGGACGATCGCTGAGCGTGACCGTCTGGGTGTTGGCGATCAGATTGCGCGGCGGCTGGATCAGCCATTGCGCATTGGCGCCGATATGCACCGAGTAGTCCTTGGTGCTGATCGGATTGCCGGCCACGCGCGCCACGGCACCATATTGCTCGCTGGTGCCGGGCGGCGCCGCGCTCGAGGCGGAATGGATCGCACCGGTCGTCGGTCCCGTGACATAGCCGCCGATCCAGAGCTGGTCGTTGAACCAGCGCGCACCGGCCGCGGAACGGAAGTCACCGGCAGCGATGTTGGTCGCGATCACGCCGGGCGAGGCGCGCTCCATGAACATGATGTCGTTCGAGCTCGTCGCTTCGTCGAGCGTGTATGGCAGATCCATGATGCCGGCCTCGATCGCCATCTTGCCGCCGAACGGTTTCAGGCCGGTATAGCTGATATAGGCGTTTTCGACGCCGGAGACGCCGCCGCCGGGCAGCGATCCCGGCGCGGCGCCGCCAAATCCGTCGGACGAGCCGCCGAAATCGTAGACGAGGGCGAAGTTCCAATCGTGGAAGAACTTGCCGGTGACACCGATGCGCGCGCGGCGGACGTTCTGGCCGCTGTCAAGCTTCTGCGGCACCGTCGCCGCGGTGTTGGGACGATAGTCGTAGCCGCCGACATCCCAATGCAGGCGGCTGGTGATGGCGACGCAGTTGGCCTGGTCGGCGGTGCAGATCGTCGGCCGGTTGTTCGGCATCGTCACGACGACGCCGGATGCCGGCGCGGGCCCCTTGACGGGGATTGCCGCGTTGGCATTGGCCACCGCGGCCTTTGCCTCCGCGCGCGCCTCGGCCTTGGCCTCTGCCTTGGTTTCGGCTTTCGCCTTTGCCGCGGCGGCCGTGTTCGCCGCGGTCTGGCTCTGCAGCTTGTCGAGCTTCTGTTCGAGCATCTTCAACTGCTGCTTCAACAGCGCGATCTCCTGCTCGCTGCTGCTTGCCGACTGGGCCTGGGCCTGCGAGGCCGCCAGCGCGCCGGCGAGACCAATCGCTGCGGCCGCAATTCTTTTTTTGCTCACGTTACGCCTCCATCGTTTGACTGTTTTCCCCAAGTCGCGAACGGAGAGCCTAGGTGTGATCGATGACTGCCCCGCGACGCTGCGAGCGGTTGCGTCGGTTCCTACTGATGCAAATTCGCCGCAACCGAATCCGCCTCACACCACCATGCAAGATGACGCACATCATGCCAATCCGCCGCTGGGCAAATTGCCGAGTCGCACGGCACCCTTGCATCCCGGACACGGCTTCGAGGCGGCCGAATATTGCCCTCCGGCGCTCTTCTATTGGGAGGCGAACGCGCCTATATTCCGGCGTCATTTCCAAGAGGTAGGAATGTTTCGAGCGACCTGGACTGCGGCCCTCACGGCGCTGTGCGTAGCCTTTTCGGCCACCTTCAATCCGACTGCTGCGCAGGACCGTCGGGTCCCGTCGTCGCCGGCCGAGCTGCGGATGTCCTATGCGCCGATCGTGCAGCGGGTGCAGCCGGCGGTCGTCAACGTCTATGCCGCAAAGGTGGTGCAGAACCGCAATCCGCTACTGGACGATCCGATCTTCCGCCGCTTCTTCGGTGTGCCGGGCCAGCAGCCCGAGCAGATGCAGCGCTCGCTCGGCTCCGGCGTCATCGTCGATGCCTCCGGCCTCGTCGTCACCAACGTCCACGTCATCGAGGGTGCCGACCAGGTGAAGGTGTCGCTGTCGGACAAGCGCGAGTTCGAGGCCGAGATCCTGCTCAAGGATTCCCGGACCGATCTTGCCGTGCTGCGCCTGAAGGACAGCAAGGAGAAGTTCCCGACGCTGGACTTCACCAATTCCGATGAGCTCTTGGTCGGCGACGTCGTGCTCGCGATCGGCAATCCGTTCGGCGTCGGCCAGACCGTGACCCAGGGTATCATTTCAGCGCTGGCGCGCACGCAAGTCGGCATCACCGACTATCAGTTCTTCATTCAGACCGATGCGGCGATCAATCCCGGCAATTCCGGCGGCGCGCTGGTCGACATGGGGGGCAAGCTCGCCGGCATCAACACCGCGATCTATTCGCGCTCCGGCGGCTCGCAAGGCATCGGCTTTGCGATTCCCGCCAACATGGTGCGTGTCGTCGTCGCCTCCGCCAAGAGCGGCGGCAAGGCGGTGAAGCGGCCCTGGCTCGGTGCGAGATTGCAGGCGGTGACGCCCGACATCGCCGAGAGCCTCGGCTTGCGCTCGCCGACCGGTGCGCTGGTCGCGAGCGTGGTGTCGAACGGTCCGGCGGCGAAAGCCGGCCTGAAATCCTCCGACCTCATCACCGGGATCGACGGCCAGATCGTGGATGATCCCAACGCGTTCGACTATCGCTTCGCAACCCGTCCGCTCGGCGGCACCGCGCAGCTCGACGTGCAGCGCGGCGGCAAGTCGGTGAAGCTCACGGTAGCGCTGGAGACCGCGCCCGACACCGGGCGCAACGAGCTCGTCGTCACCGCGCGCTCGCCGTTCCAGGGCGCGAAGGTTTCGACCATCACGCCGGCCGTCGCCGATGAGCTGCGTCTGGATGCCGACACCGAAGGCGTCGTGATCACCGATATCGGCGGCGATACCGCGGCTGCGAGTGTCGGCTTCCAGAAGGGCGACATCATCCTGGCCGTCAACAACCAGAAGATCAGCAAGACCGGTGACCTCGAGAAGGCCGCAGGTGAACGGGCACGGATCTGGCGCATTACGCTGGTCCGCGGCGGCCAGCAGATCAACGTCACACTGGGCGGATGAGTCCGAAGCGACCAACGGAGACACCGACGCTCTTCGCCGCGGCGGGGCTCGATCACGATGCTCCGCATCCGCTGCCGGACCGGCTGCGCCCGCGCACGCTGTCGGAAGTCGTCGGCCAGGATCACATCCTCGGCCCGGACGGTGCGCTGACGCGCATGCTGGAGACGCGCACGCTCGGCTCGCTGGTGTTCTGGGGCCCGCCCGGCACCGGCAAGACCACGGTGGCACGGCTCCTGGCTGACGCGACCGATCTGCATTTCGAGCAGATCTCCGCGGTGTTCTCCGGCGTCGCCGACCTGAAGAAAGCGTTCGATGCCGCGCGCGCCCGCCGCGAGATGGGCAAGGGCACGCTGCTGTTCGTCGATGAGGTGCACAGATTCAACCGCGCCCAGCAGGACTCCTTTCTGCCGGTGATGGAAGACGGCACCGTCGTCATGGTCGGCGCCACCACCGAGAACCCGTCCTTCGAGCTCAATGCGGCGTTGCTCTCGCGTGCGCGCGTGCTGGTGTTTCGCTCGCTCGATGCCGCCGCGATCGAAAAGCTGTTCCTGCATGCCGAAGCCGTCGAGGGCAGGAAGCTGCCGCTCGATGCGGAGGCGCGCGCGGTGCTGGTGCGCATGGCCGACGGCGATGGCCGTGCGTCGTTGACGCTCGCCGAAGAGGTCTGGCGCTCGGCGCGGGCGGACGAGATTTTCAATGCCGTGCAGCTGCAGGAGATCCTGCAGCGCCGCGCGCCGATCTACGACAAATCGGCCGACGGCCACTACAATCTGATCTCGGCGCTGCATAAATCCGTGCGCGGCTCCGATCCCGATGCCGCGCTGTATTACCTCGCGCGCATGCTCGACGCCGGCGAGGACCCGCTGTTCCTGGCCCGCCGCGTCGTGCGCATGGCGGTCGAGGACATCGGGCTGGCCGATCCGCAGGCGCTCGTCATCGCCAATGCCGCCAAGGACGCCTTCGACTTCCTCGGCCATCCCGAGGGCGAGCTCGCCATCGCCCAGGCCGTGGTCTATCTCGCCACCGCGCCGAAATCGAACGCGGTCTACACTGCCTTCGGCACCGCGATGCAGGTCGCCAAGCAGGCCGGCTCGCTGCTGCCGCCAAAGCACATCCTCAATTCCCCGACCAAGCTGATGAAGTCCGAAGGCTACGGCTCCGGCTACGAATACGACCATGATGCGCCGGACGCCTTCTCCGGCCAGGACTACTTCCCGGAGGCCTTGGGACGTCAGACCTTCTACGACCCGCCCGAGCGCGGTTTTGAGCGCGAGATCAGGAAACGGCTGGATTACTGGGCCAAGCTGCGCAAGGAACGGGGCGGCTCGCCCTAGAAGCGGCCATTTCGTCGTGACGGAAGGCCGCTTTTAGGGTACGCAGGCAACCATGAGCCGCCGCATCAAGAGAATGAACCCAAAGCCGCGGTCGCGTGACGAACGCGACGACTCGCAGGCGCATCAGGCGCGTAGCGCGAAGAGGGCCGGGCCGCGTCCGGGCGGCAAGCCCGGCGGGAAGCCGCAGCGCTTTGTCGGCGAGCGCGCCGAGCGGCGTCCGCCCAAAGCGGTCCAGGAGAGGCCTGCGCCTGAAAAGTCCGTCGAGGCGCTGCTGCCGACCAAGGTGCAGACCGTCACGGTCACGGCGGACGAGAACAACATGCGCGTTGACCGTTTCCTGGAAGCGCGCTTTCCCGGCCTGTCGTTCTCCCACATCCAGCGTGTCGTGCGCAAAGGCGAGCTGCGCGTCGACGGCAAGCGCGTCGACAGCAAAGACCGGCTGGAGGAGGGACAGAGCGTCCGCATTCCGCCGCTCAAGCTCGATTCGCCGAAGGTCGCCGGCGAGCTCTCGGAGGCCGCGCAGAAGACGCTGAAGGCGCTGAAGGAGATGACGATCTGGGAGGACGACGACGTTCTCGTCCTGAACAAGCCTGCCGGCCTTGCCGTGCAGGGCGGCTCGGGCATGACGCGGCACATCGACCAGATGCTTGAGGTGATGCGCGATGCCAAGGGCCAGAAGCCGCGCCTCGTGCACCGCATCGATCGCGAGACCTCGGGGTGTCTGCTGATCGCCAAGACGCGCTTCGCTGCCTCACACCTGACCGGCGCGTTCCGCTCGCGCTCGGCGCGAAAGGTCTATTGGGCCCTGGTGCCGGGCCTGCCGAAGCCGAAGCAGGGCCGCATCTCGACCTTCCTTGCGAAGGAGGAGGGCGAGGACGACACCATCATGCGCATCGCCCAGCATGGCGATGAGGGCGCCAGTCACGCGGTGACGTACTACGCCGTGGTCGAGACCGCCGGCAACAAGCTGACCTGGGTGTCGCTGAAGCCGGTGACGGGCCGCACCCACCAGCTGCGCGCCCACATGGCCCATATCGGCCATCCCATCGTCGGCGATCCCAAATATTTCAACATCGAGAACTGGCAGCTGCCGGGCGGCCTGCAGAACCGGCTGCATCTGCTCGCACGCCGCATCGTCATTCCGCATCCGCGCGGCGGCGTGATCGACGCCACCGCGCCGTTGCCCCCGCACATGCAGCAGTCGTGGAACCTGCTCGGGCTGGACGCAACCAGATTTGATCCGATCGAGAACGCGCCGGAAGAATAGTGAGGTTGAATAGGGGTGGCAGGCGTACGACATCTCCCCCATGAGACGAGTGTCGATCTGCTTTGCGCTGTTGGCCGCGCTGTTCGTAGGCCAGCCTGCCCACGCCCAGTATGTGTCGCCGGGCGCTTCGCGGCTTGCTCCACCGCTGCCTGCGCCACCACCGCCGCCCAAGATCGCGGTGCCCAAGGTTCCGCAATTCGACGCGCCGCCGCGCTACAACTACCAGCCGCTCCCGCGCAATTCGTTCAGCGATCGGGTCACGAAATGTCTCCACGACGGCGCAGCCGCAGGACTGGGCCCGGCCGATCGCGGCACGTACGCGCGCATGTGTGCGAACTAGCTAGCAGCACTCCTGGTCCTACTGGCGAGGCCGTGACGACACTGGTAATTCGACTGACGACAGGAACCAAAATCCGACATGCGCGAATTGTTCGAAGAAGCAGCAAGTCAGCCCCCGCCTGATCCCCGGGAATCGGCGCGCGTGTCCGCGCGCACGCCGCTGCGCAAGCGCTTCTACAAGGAAGCCGGCATCGCCGATGCCGAGGGCGGCTTCGCCATCACTCTCGACGGCAAGCCGATCCGCACGCCCTCCGGCCGCCAGGTGGTGATCCCGACGCGCGCGCTCGCAGATTGCGTCGCAGCGGAATGGGCCGCCCAAGGTGACACGATCGATCCGGTGACCATGCCATTGACGCGCATCGCCAACAGTGTGGTCGAGGGCGTCGTCGATCGCGTCGAGCTCGTCAGCGACGACCTCGCCAAATATTTCGAGTCTGACCTGCTGTTCTATCGTGCCGGCCATCCCGAGGGACTGGTCGCCCGCGAGGCCGCGCATTGGGATCCCGTGCTGTTCTGGGCGGCGCAGACGTTGGGTGCGCATTTCATCCTGTCCGAAGGCGTCATGCACGTGAAGCAGCCGGACGAGGCGGTGAAGGCCGCACGGGCCGCGCTGCCCGGCGACCCCTGGTCGGTCGCCGCGCTCCACATGGTGACCACCCTGACCGGCTCGGCGCTGCTCGCGCTGGCGCTGGACCAGGGCGTGCGCGATGCCGACCAGGTCTGGGCCGCCGCCCATGTCGACGAGGACTGGAACGTGGAGCAATGGGGCGTGGACGAGGAGGCGGCCGCCCGCCGCGCCGCCCGCTTGAAGGATTTCCAGGCCGCCGTGACGGTTCTGGCGGCGGTGAAGCAGCCGGCCATCTGAGGTCCTTAACGAGAGGTTTACGACGCAGCGGTTACGGTGGCCGGCATTCCCTAAGGCTGCCGAGATGCCGACGCCGGTCACCTCCATTGCTCCCGTCAACGCTGCCAGCCGCCCGGCTGATGCGGCGACGCGGGATCTCGTACTTCAGGCCGGCAGTGTGGTCGATGCCAGGGTGGTCAGCGTGCTCGCCGACAATCTGGTGCGGATCGCGATCGCCAACCTCTCGATGGACGTGATGTCGGAGGTGGCGCTGACGCCGGGGCAGAATCTCCAGCTCGCGGTCTCGCAGAGCAACGGCACCATTCGCCTCGCGGTCATGGGCGGGGCAGGCGAGGCGGCGGGAGATCAGGTCACGCTGACGCCGCGGGCGGCCTCGCTGGTGGAGAGCCCGCCGCTGGCGCCGCCGGTGGCCACGGCACGGAACACCCTCACTCCGTCCGAGCAGGTCGCCGTTGCAACGGCCTCCGCCGAGGCCGCGACCAAGCAGGGCAGCCAGGCGCCGCTGTTCGCCAACCTGGCCTCCGTGGTGACGAGCAGCAATCTGCCCGCTGGGCTGAAGCAGGCCGTGCTCGATGTGCTGGCGCAGCAGACGCCGCTCAACGCAGCCCTCGACGGCGGCGATATCGAATCCGCGTTCCAGAAGTCCGGACTGTTTCTCGAGGCCTCGTTGGCCGCAGGCACAACGCCGTCCTCCGGCGCGATCCCGGACTTGAAGGCCGCACTGCTGGTGTTGCGCCAGACTCTGGCATCGACCTCCGGCGCGCCGCAGGCAACTGCGCAAGGTGTGGCGCTGCCGGCGAGTGCTGCGGCCACGACGCAGACCGCAGCCTCCGCGCTGGCGGGCGAAACGGCCCAAGCGGCGTTGCCGGAACTGGCCCGGCCGGCGCAAGCGTCGCGCGGTGCACTTGCTGCCGCTCTGCTGGCCGATGTGGCGGGCAACAATCCGCAAGCTTTGACGTCGCGCACCATGTCCGCGGGTCTTGCCGCGAGCCTGCTGCAGGAGGTCACGGAAAATCTGCCGCGCCTGACCGGCAACGTGCCGGGCTCCAACAAGTCCGTGCCGGACGCTCATATCTTCGAGGCGGCCGCACATCCGACACCTCCGCCGGTCCGCGGTGCGCTGCCGGCGCCTCAGTCCATCGCCGCGCCGGCGCTCGCGCCGGACGCGCCGCTGGCTGCGACCGTGCATCGTCTGCTCGACGACACCGATGCGGCGATCGCGCGGCAGACTTTGCTGCAAATCGCATCGCTTCCCGATCGCAGCGACGCCAGCGGCCACCGCATCGATCCGGCCGCGCCGCAGTGGAATTTCGAGATTCCGTTCGCGACTCCGCAAGGCACCGCGATGGCGCAGTTCGAGATCTCGCGCGATGGCGGCAATGAATCGGCCGATTTCGCCAAGCGCGCCTGGCGCGCACGCTTCTCTCTTGATGTCGAGCCGGCCGGACCCGTGCATGCGCTGATCACGCTGAACGGCGACAAGACCTTCGTTCGGATGTGGGCGGAGCGGCCGGCCACGGCGCAGCAGCTCCGCGCCGGCATCGGTGAGCTCAGCCAGGCCTTGACGAAGGCCGAGCTCAAGCCCGGCGATATCGTGGTCCGCGACGGCACGCCGCCGCCACCGGCGCCGGCCCGCGCCGGCCACTTCCTGGATCGCGCCACATGAGCGATCCCTCCAAGCTCGCGATCGCGCTGCATTACGAGAAGGGATCCGGCGCGCCCGTCGTCGTCGCCAAAGGCAAGGGCACGATCGGCGAAAAGATCGTCGAGATCGCCAAGGCCCACGATATTCCGATCGAGGAGAACGAGGTTCTGGCCGGCGCGCTGTCGAAGGTCGAGCTCGGCGACGAGATTCCGCCGGATCTCTACAAGGCCGTCGCCGAGGTGCTGGTGTTCGTCCTACGGCTGTCGGGCCGGGGGCGGTAAAAACAACCTGTCATCGTTTCAACACTTAGCGGCTGCATGGTCGCGCTGGTTTTCGCTGCTCACGGATATCGCTTTTGCTGACCCGCCGTTCCACCCTCGGCCTCCTCGCCGCAACCGCGATCCTGCCTGGACGCGCGCGCGCCCATGTCGCGCCGCCGCGCAATGAAATCCGCGACGCTCTTACAAAGCGCTTCACCGAGCTCGGCACGTCGGGCACCTTCGTCGGCTACAAGGTCGAGGATTATCTGATCGTCGCCAGCGACAACGAGCGCTCGGGCGAGGGCAAATTGCCGGCCTCCACCTTCAAGATTCCCAACTCGCTGATTGCGCTCGAGACCGGTGTCGTCACTGACCCCGACAAGGACGTGTTTGTCTGGGACGGCGTCAAGCGCCCGATCGAGGCCTGGAACAAGGATCACACGCTGCGCAGCGCGATTCTCGTGAGCGCGGTGCCGGTCTATCAGGAGATCGCGCGCCGCATCGGCGAGGTGCGCATGCAGCAATATGTCGACGCGTTCGACTACGGCAATCGCGACATCGGCGGCGGCATCGACCAGTTCTGGCTCACCGGGGCCTTGCGGATCGATCCGGTCGAGCAGATCGATTTCGTCGACCGGCTGCGCCGCCGTACGCTGCCGATCTCAAAGCGCAGCCAGGATCTCGTTGCCGATATCCTGCCGGCGACGAAGGTCGGCGACGCCGTCATTCGCGCCAAGTCTGGTCTCCTGGGCGCCGAGCGCGGCGAGCCGTCGCTCGGTTGGATGGTCGGCTGGGCCGAGAAGGGCGAGGCACATACAGTGTTCGCGCTCAACATGGATTGCAAGGAGCCGCGCCACATCGAGGCTCGTATGACGCTGACCCAAGCCTGCCTTGCCGAGATCGGCGCGATCTAGCGCGACCGTGTGGTTGATGGAGAAGCAACCCGATCCCACACGGTCAGCTTAAGCGCGCGGTTGCAGATCAAGCCGGCACCTGAACCTCGGTCGTCGCAATCAGGCGCCAATCGGCGAGCGCGGCCAAACGGTGGGGCTCGGCCTCACGCCGGTAATCGGAGCTCGAGACGATCGCTCGAAAGGTCGCGAAGTCAGGGTAACGGACGATTGCGGCGTCGTGCCAGGCTTCGCCTTGCGCGGCCACCAGCAGAGCTCCGACAGATCCAAGCCAAGTTGGCCTGACCCCTTGCGGAGTCGCGATCTTGCGAAATGCGGGGACATAGCGCGTGAAATAGGCGTCGCGGCCGCTACAGGCCGGAAGCTCGGACTTGTCCCGGTACAAGGCCTCATCCCGATAACGGAGAAGATTGATCATGAAGATGGGTTGATCTCCGGGCAGGCTCGAGCCTGCCATCGCGAGTGATGCATGATCGATATCGACGAACATTGTTCTCTCCGGTCGTGGGTTCTTGCTGTGCTGATATCGCTTTCGAACGGCCGGCCTTGTAGTGGTTTCGGTGTCACCGCTATGATGACGTCATGGCAACACCACGCAGCCATCGGCAACTCCTCGGCAATTCTGAGCGCCAACCCGGCGGTCCAGCTCGAGCTGAAAGTCGACGATTTCGAGGACGGAGTTCAGGCGTTGTCGGGTTTTGCCGTGAGCGCCCGGTCAATCGCAAAGCCGCCGATCTCGCTCATGGCCTGCGAGATCGGATCGCCGCGCCGGGCAAAACCGCTGGAGAGATAATCGAACTGCGTCCGCGCCAGCCGCAGCACCTCGATCGGCACCGAGACCGCGCTCTCGTTGAAGCTGTCGACGGAGGCGCGCAAGCTGTCGAGCTCCGTCGTGAGCTTGCCGATATGTCTCTCGGCATGCTGCATCAGCTCGAGCAGCTTGCCGCGCTCGGCATCGAAGGCGGCGCGCTCGGCTGCGGTCGCGGTGGTGAACTCGGCGAGCTGCGCCCGCAGCGCCGCGATCTGGCCGACCATGGCGTCGGAGGCGAGTTCGGCGGACTCGCGCAGCTCGGCGTTGCGCGTGCTCTCTTCCTGTGCCTCATGATAGAGCCGCTCGGCCGACATCGCCCGCTGGCCGAGCTGCTCGATCATGCTGGCCGCACGCAGCAGCATCTCGCCGTTCCGCCCCGACACCATGCCGGCCATGCGACGCAGGAAGTCGATCGTTTCGGACGCTGGGTTCGGCGGCAAGGGGACGACCGTCGCGGACATCTTGCGTGATGCCAGTAGGTAGATGCTGGAGCTAGGGCATGATGATCACCGCCGTACCGACTGGGCTCACGCAACATTCGGCGCCTGATCTGACTCGGAGCAAGCCTGAATCGGTCGGCCCGGTCAACCTGCCGGGCTGCCAAATTTGAGGTCAGGAGTCCTTCTGCCGCCCGATCCGCCCCAGGTGGGTGAAGCCGAATCCGGCGGAATATTTCAGGCCGTAGCCGAGCGCCCGGTCGATGCCGATATGGGCAAGCCAAATCAAGGCGATGGAGAGGGTGAGGGGCGAGGCGAGGGCGAAGCCCAGCGTCAGCAGCGCCACCGGCGCCATGTAGCTGTGGGCGGCGTTGTAGACCATCGCACCGAACCTGGTGTCGGACAGGTAGGCCAGGAAGCTCAGATCGGGTACGAAGAACAGCAGCGCAAACACCAGCCACGACCCGTCCCAGGCCGCATAGAGCGTCACCATCCCAGCAAACAGGGTGAGGCCCTCCAGCCGCAGCAGGATGTTGACGCCGCCTGTCGCAGCGCCCGTCTCGGCCGTTCCTTCGCTCACGCTTGCCTCCCGGGCAAAACTTTGTAATTCCTTGCGCTTTCCCGCTACGGCAGGGCAGCCCTGCGACCGCGAAACCGGCTTTCCGGGCCGCAAAATGCCGTGTTAGAACCCGCCCATCACTTAAGAACTGGCGGGAGCAAATGAAACACATCCTGGACGCCCTTGAAGATCGTCGTGCCGGCGCAAAGCTCGGCGGCGGGGAGAAGCGCATCGAGGCGCAGCACGCCCGCGGCAAGCTGACGGCGCGCGAGCGTATCGAGCTGTTGCTCGATAAGGGATCGTTCGAGGAGTTCGACATGTTCGTCGAGCACCGCTCCACCGAGTTCGGCATGGAGAAGAGCAAGGTGCCGGGCGACGGCGTCGTCACCGGCTGGGGCACCGTCAACGGCCGCAAGACTTTTGTGTTTGCCAAAGACTTCACGGTGTTCGGCGGCTCGCTCTCGGAAACGCATGCGCTGAAGATCACGAAGCTCCAGGACATGGCGATGAAGGCGAGGGCGCCAATCATCGGCCTCTATGACGCCGGCGGCGCCCGCATCCAGGAAGGCGTCGCCGCGCTCGCCGGTTATTCCTACGTGTTCCGCCGCAACGTGCTCGCCTCGGGCGTGATCCCGCAGATCTCCGTCATCATGGGCCCCTGCGCCGGCGGCGACGTCTATTCGCCTGCGATGACCGACTTCATCTTCATGGTGAAGAACACCAGCTACATGTTTGTCACCGGTCCCGACGTCGTGAAGACCGTGACCAACGAGGTCGTCACTGCCGAGGAGCTCGGCGGCGCCTCGGTGCATGCGACGCGCTCCTCGATCGCCGACGGCGCCTTCGAGAACGACGTCGAAACGCTGTTGCAGATGCGTCGCCTGATCGACTTCCTGCCCTCCAACAACACCGACGGCGTGCCGGAATGGCCGAGCTTCGATGACATCGAGCGGGTCGACATGTCGCTCGACACGCTGATCCCGGACAATCCGAACAAGCCCTACGACATGAAGGAGCTGATCCTGAAGGTCGTGGACGAGGGCGACTTCTTCGAGATTGCGGAAGCCTTCGCCAAGAACATCGTCACCGGCTTTGGCCGCATTGCGGGCCGCACCGTCGGCTTCGTCGCCAACCAGCCGATGGTGCTGGCCGGCGTGCTCGACAGCGACGCATCGCGCAAGGCGGCACGCTTCGTCCGCTTCTGCGACGCCTTCAACATTCCGATCGTCACCTTCGTCGACGTGCCGGGCTTCCTGCCCGGCACCGCGCAGGAATATGGCGGCCTAATCAAACACGGCGCCAAGCTTTTGTTCGCCTACTCGCAATGCACCGTGCCGCTCGTCACCATCATCACCCGCAAGGCCTATGGCGGCGCCTTCGACGTCATGGCCTCCAAGGAGATCGGCGCCGACATGAACTACGCCTGGCCGACCGCCCAGATCGCGGTGATGGGCGCCAAGGGCGCGGTCGAGATCATCTTCCGCAGCGACATCGGCGACCCCGACAAGATCGCCGCCCGCACCAAGGAATACGAGGACCGCTTCCTGTCGCCGTTCATCGCCGCCGAGCGCGGCTATATCGACGACGTCATCATGCCGCACTCGACAAGAAAGCGCATCGCGCGGGCGCTGGCGATGCTGAAGGACAAGAAGACGGAAATGCCGGCGAAGAAGCACGACAATTTGCCGTTGTGAGCGAAGTGTAGCCCGGATAAGCGCAGCGACATCCGGGTATTTGCCCAGGTCCCGCATGTCGCTTCGCTCATGCGGGCTACTCGCTAAGGATACCAAGTGGGCGATCTTCATCGAAGTGTCTTCCTGAAGGAGCTGAAGGACTCCTTTCCGGACTTAAGGCCCGAGATTGACGCGCAGCACGGCCTGCTGAATCTAGAGATGCACGTGTTTACCGACCTCGTGCAGCGAGGCATCGCCGCGAGAAATGCAAAGGAAGTCGCCTCGTGCTTCAAGCTTGCCGAGAAGTACTTCAGGGATGGGAATGATCATTTGCAAAATGCCATCGGCGTTTCCTTCCTCGAGCACCTGAACTTGCAAAACGCGCAATGGGCATGGGAGTTGCTGGGTCCAATTCTGCAGCGAGAGTATTTGCAGTTGGTCGACGCTGGCATGGCCAAGCCTTTTCCCTATCGCCGCTAGCGTCCCGGTTGAGACACGATGACCGAAGACGATCCGACCGACGAAATCTCCGATATCGAAGATCGAATTGAGGCGCTCGCCGAGACCGCCGAGCGGTGCCGCAAGTACATCCTGGCGTCCAAGATCGCCGTCGGAGGCGGGGCGGCGCTGCTGCTCGTGACGATCCTCGGTGTGTTCGGATTCGGTCAGACCGCAGCGCTTGGATCAATCGCCCTGGTGCTGGGCGGGATCGTCTCGCTCGGCTCGAACATCAGCACGCTGCGGCAGACAGAGGAGGCCATCAGTGTTGCGGAGGCGCGGCGGGCGGCGTTGATCGGCAGCATCGATCTGCGCCTCGTCGCCGATGCGCCGCTGAAACTGATGTGAGGCGTAGTGTGGATTAGCGAAGCGTAATCCACCAAGGTATGCGTCATCGGATGGAGAAGTGGCGGATCACGCTATCGCCATCCGCCCTACGCATCAGACGCCTCCAGCGCCAGCGCGCCTCACGCGGCGGACTTGAGCGTCAGCTCCGACAATTCGGCGCGGCATTCGGCGGCGTAGGCCTGGAGCCGCTCGGCGGTCTGCCGGTCGAGGATGGCCTTGGCTAGCCGCTCGGCGCGGGCGATCTGTCGCTTGAGATATTCGATGCGGACCATGGGTCACCTGTCGAATTGAATCGTTCCGATGGTGGCGACTGTACGCCAAGCACGGGATCGACTATGTGAGGCACATCACGCCCCGCGCGCCTTGTCCGCCGCAGCGAAATGCGCCAGCTGGTCGGCGTGGGCTTTGGCAAACGCCGGACGTCCGGTGGCGCGCGCGACGTAGGCGCGGCAGGCAGGACTGTCCGTCAGCCCGTTGAAACCATCGACGACGCGCAGCACGTCCGCCATCAGGATGTCGGCGACGGAGAAGGAGCCCGCCAGCCATTCGCGGCTGCCCAGCACCGGCTCGAGATGCTTGAGCCGAAGCTTGAGGAAGTCGTCCACGAATTTCCATGCTGCCGTGTCGGTCGGATGTCCCATGAACTTCGACATGCCCCATGGCAGGCTGGCCATCTCCACCGAATTGAGCGCCGCGAACACCCATTCCGCCGCTTCAGTGCGGCCGCGCTGGTCCTTTGGCATCAGCCTCTCGCTGAGGCCGCCGAGATGCAGCAGAATCGCGCCGGTCTCGAAGATCGAGAGGTCGCCGTCGGTCAGCCACGGAACCTGGCCGAACGGCTGGTGGGCGAAGTGCGCGGGCCCGCGGTCGTCGAACGGCACGCTGGCGACGCGATAGGGCAAGGCGGCTTCTTCGAGGGCCCAACGCACGCGGAAGTCACGCACGAAGCCTCGCGGCGCTGCGGGAACCCAATCGAAGGTGGTCAGGGTCAGGTTGGCCATTTGCTGTCTCCGTGTCCTGGTTCGATGCAAAGGACGAACGAAGGTCGTTCATTCCGACACCCAAGCCAACTCTTTTTGTCGCCGGCGGCTTAACCGGCTAGGCTCGCCCCAAACAACAGGAGGAAATCCGATGCCAGCAGCCTTCTTCGTCGTTCGCGCCGTCGTCTCCGACGCCGAAAAGCGCGCTGCGTTCGACCGGTGGTACGAGACGGAACACTTGCCCGACGCAGTGAAGCCTTCGGCGTGAGCAAGGCGTGGCGGTTCTGGAGTCTCGACGATCCCTCGCTGCATCAGGCGATGTATCAGTTCGACGACGAGGCCAAGCTGAACGCGATGCTGAAAGGCGACGCGCTGAAAAAGCTCGTCGCCGATTTCAACCGCGACTGGCCCGACGTGAGGCGCTCGCGCGAGACGCTGGTGCTGGCGCAGGAGTTCGCGACGTAGCGAGGTCCTGTAGCCCGAATGGAGCGCAAGCGTAATCCGGGGTCTTCGCGCACAAATCCCGCATTGCGCTGCGCTCCATCCAGGTTACGAAATTCTCATCTGGGCTCGCCTAATCTGAACGCCGGATTCAGCCTCGGTTCATGGCGTCGCGGCGACACTCCTTCTGCATCACAAGCACGATGATCCAAGAAGGAAGAGCCATGGAGCGCCGGAACTTTTTGAAACTTGCTTTGGGTTTGACGGCGGGCGCCGCCGCTTTCGCTGCGACTGCCGCGCAGGCCGCGCCGCTGTCACCGCAGCCGCTCGCTGATCCCGCCCGCACGCCGCAAGGCAATCCCGACGCTCATCCCGCCGTCACCACCAGCGAGGAAGCTGCGCAGCTCGCTCCCGAGCAGGTCCACTGGCGTGGGCGTGGCCGCCATTGGGGCTGGCACCGCCGTCATTGGCGCCGGCATCGCCGGCGCTGGCACCGCCGTCATTATTGGTAAGCTCGCGACCATTCGCGGACTCGACGGGGATCGCCACTGCCGATCCCCGTTTCGATTTTGGGGAGCGCTCGGGTTCCGCGGCGGATGGATCATCAGCAATAAAAAACGGCCGCGCAGGCTTTCGCCGCGCGGCCATTTGCAACGGAATGGAGGAGATCAGTACGGGCGGCAGCGGCCGGCGTACCAGCGAAAGCCGTAGGGGCATACGCGCGCACGGGGTACGACGACGACCGGCGCCGGCGCGACCACCACCGGGGCGGGGCGAACGACGACAGGGGCGCGCATCGGGCGGCAGCTGCCGTAGGGGCCGCGATACCAGCCCGGGCCGCAACCGCCGGCGGCGCTTGCCACCTCGCTGAAACCGACGACCGCGCTCGCGAGCATCACGGCAGCGAAGAGATATTTCATTTGATCTTCCTTCTCGTCCTTGGGGCAGATTCTTGGGGCACGGCGCTTGAGACGCACAATGAATCAACAGACACGATTCGACACGTTAAATCTGGGAGACTCGTGCCGATACGTCGCGATCCAAACCTGCCAATCATGACCTGAATGCGGCATGAACGTTCCCCGCGTCCTGCCTCGGACGACACGCAGGTGTCGCTAGCGGCCGAGAAAGTTCAGCACCAGTTCCCTGTACGTCTCCGGCGCCTCCAGGAAGACGAGGTGGCCGGTGTCGGGGATCACCTCGGCCCGCGCGTTCGGCATCTTCGCGGCGAGCTGCTTCGCAAGCTCTGCGTTCTGCCCC
This sequence comes from Bradyrhizobium sp. USDA 336, assembly GCF_044908355.1. NCBI lineage: Bacteria > Pseudomonadati > Pseudomonadota > Alphaproteobacteria > Hyphomicrobiales > Nitrobacteraceae > Bradyrhizobium > Bradyrhizobium sp. USDA 336. The sequence goes on from NZ_JBIYDC010000002.1 coordinate 896,698, forward strand.
ATCTTGGCGCGCAGCGCCTCCGGCGCAAGCGGCCGGCCCGGCGCGTTGTGGTCGTCCGCGCCCATGATGAACAGAGTCGGTGTCGCGATCAGGGGGATCTCGTGCGCCACCGGCTCACGATAGATCATCTGGCCGGAAGAGACGAAGGCGCGCAGCCAGCGCGGATAGTCCGGGCTGCCCTTGATATTGAAGCGGGCCTCGATGAACGGCGTGATCGCCTCGGCCGGCAGCTTGATTGCGTAATTGGTCTGGAGCTGCTTGCGATAGCCGTCGGCGGTGAGCTTGTCCTCGGTCTCGATCATCTTCTCGGTCGGCGTCGGCGGCACGTAGAGGCGGTAGTCCTCGAGCCCGATCGGCGCGGTCAGCACCAGATGGACGAGGCGGTCGGGATAGGCGCGAGCGATGCGCACGCCGAGCATGCCGCCGAGCGAATGCGCGACGATCTCGGCCTTGTCGATTTTGAGGTGATCGAGCAGCGCAATGGTGTTGCGCGTCAGATTGTCGAAATGCAGCTCGCCCGCCGGCTTGGAAGACTTGCCGAAACCGACCTGGTCCGGCACCACGACACGAAAGCCGGCCTCGCTCAGCATCTTGATCACGGGCGCCCAATAGCTCGACGGAAAATTGCGCCCGTGCAGCAGCACGACGGTACGGCCGTTCGGCCGCGCCGCGGCGACATCCATATAGGCCATGCTGAGCTGCTCGCCGTCGTTGACGATGGGGAGCATGTGCACGGGGTAGGGATAGGCAAAGCCTTCGAGCGCGATGCCATAGGGCTCCCGGGGCGCGGCATCGGCGGCGTGGGTCGAGGTGAGTTGGGAAGTAAGAAGGGCGGCGGCGAGCGCGGCCAGGAAGATGCGGTTCATCACAGTCTCCGTCATGCCCGGGCTTGTCCCGCCTGCGCGGCCGAAGCCGCTTCGGCGAGGGAAGGCCCGGGCATCCACATGCCAGCCGCAATAAAGACGTGGATGGCCGGGTCAAGCCCGGCCATGACCGAAGCGAGAGGACACACGCAAAAGTGTGATCAGTCCTTGCCGCCGCCGAACAGCGCGGCGAACTGCTTCTCGCCGGTGCGGGTGAAATTCACGACGCGGCTGCCGGGCGCGGGATCGCGCGCGGCCCATTTCAGCTCGGCGAAGCGCTGCATCATGGCGGCCCCCAAAGTGCCGGCGAGATGGTGCCGCCGTTCGCTCCAGTCGAGGCAGGCCTTGCACACCGGGCGGCGCGGATGGCTGAGCATGTCGGGCGAGATCTGCAAGTGCTTGGCGAGAAAGCGCTCGCCCTCGGCCGTCAGCTCGATCTCCTGCTTCCTCTGCCTGACCAGATGCCGCTCGCGCAAGGAGTCCAGCATCTGCACGCCGAGATCGCCGGCAAGATGGTCGTAGCAGATCCGCGCGCGCCGCAGCGCCGGATCCTTCGGACCGGTGCGCACGCGCATATGGCCGGTCCGCGCGGCAAGGCCGGCGAGCCCCTCGAGCACGCCGGCGACGTCGTCGTCGGTGAGGCGGTAATAGCGATGGCGGCCCTGTTTCTCCGGCTCGATCAGGCCGCCGGCCTCGAGCTTCGACAGATGCGAGCTCGCGGTCTGCGGCGTGATGCCGGCCTCCTGCGCAAGCTCGCTCGCCGTGAGCGCACGGCCGTTCATCAGCGCCGTGAGCATATTAGCGCGGGCGGGATCGCCGACCAGCGAGGCGACCATGGCGATGTCGGGTCCTGATTTCATGCTTCGATGGTAACCGAAGCGTTGCTGTCGGGCAAGGGCGTAACCAAGGACGGCGAAACACAGGAGCCGTCATGTCCGTCACCGTCTTCATCCGCTACCAGCTCGATCCCTTCAAGCGCGCGCAGTTCGAGGAATATTCGAAGCGCTGGCTCACCATCATCCCGAGATGTGGCGGCGAGTTGATTGGCTACTTCATGCCGCATGAGGGCACCAACAACATCGCGTCCGCCCTGATCTCGTTCGAGAGCCTGGCCGCCTATGAGGCCTATCGCAAACGGCTGCGCGCCGATCTCGACGGCATGGCAAACTTCAACTTTGCCGAGGCGGAGAAATTCATCCTCGCCGAAGAACGCACCTTCCTGCGCAAGGTGGTATTGTAGGCCCACCAACAGCAGGAGACGCCCATGATCGCCGTGATCTTCGAGGTCTGGCCCAAGCCGGAACACCGCCAGACCTATTTCGACCTCGCAGCCGACCTGAAGCCGCTGCTGCAGACCATCGACGGCTTCATCTCGGTCGAGCGCTTCGAGAGCCTGACGGAGAAGGGCAAGATCCTGTCGGTGTCGTTCTGGCGGGATGAAACGGCCGTCCAGGCCTGGCGCAACACGATGGAGCACCGCCGCACCCAGGCCAGGGGCAGGGCGCAGATCTTCGCCGATTATCACTTACGCATCGCCAGCGTCATCCGCGACTACGGCATGAACGATCGCGACGAGGCGCCGAAGGACAGCCGCGTCGTGCACGACGCGCACTAGCGGACTCGAAAACGCAGCCTTATCTCTGCGCGGCCAACAAGGGAGAGAAACATGCACGTGACGACCGCTGACAAGCGCGCGACGTTCAAGAAGATGCACGAGAGCGGCTGCTTCATTCTGCCCAATCCGGTCGATGTCGGCAGTGCGAAAGCCTTGCAGCATCTCGGTTTCAAGGCGATCGCGTCATCGAGTGCCGGCTTTGCCTGGACCATCGGCAAGGCCGACAATCAGGTCACCGTCGAGGACGTCTGTCAGCATCTGGCAGCATTGAGCTCGGCTGTCGACATCCCCGTGAACGCCGATTTCGAGGGTGGCTTTGCGGTCGAGCCCGACAAGGTTGCGGACAATGTCGAGCGCGGTGTGCGCACCGGCGTTGCGGGCCTCTCGATCGAGGATTCCACCGGTGACAAGGACAAGCCGCTCTACGATCGTGCCCTCGCCGTCGAGCGCATCAAGGCCTCGCGCAAGGCGATCGGCGACAGCGGCACGCTGCTGGTCGGCCGCTGCGAGGCGCATCTGTGGGGCGTGACAGATCTCAAGCTCGTCATCGACCGGCTCACCGCTTACGCTGATGCCGGCGCCGACTGCCTCTATACGCCGGGTCTGAAGAGCCGCGAGGACATCGCGGCGGTGGTCAAGGCGGTCGCACCGAAGCCGTTCAATCTTCTGATCGGCGGCTCCGGCCTGTCGCTGCAGGAAGCCCAGGATCTCGGCGTGCGCCGCATCAGCGTCGGCGGCTCGCTCGCCCGCGCCGCCTGGGGCGGCTTCATGCGCGCGGCCAAGGAGATGGCGGAGAAGGGCACCTTCACCGAGCTCGGCGGCGGCTATCCCGGCGGCGAGCTCAACAAGATGTTCGGCTAGAGCATGATCCGGATCCGAAGGGCCGCGTTAGCGCAAAGTGCGTAGCGGTTTTCCGAAAAGATCATGCTCAAACAATAACCTAAAGCGCGATGACGATTCATCCTAATCCCATCGCGCGCTAGCCAAACGAAAAGCGGCGGGATGTTGCATCCCGCCGCTCTCGCGCTTCATTGCGCAATGTTACTTCGCGCCGTCAGAGGGAGCTGGCGTATTCGGGGCCGGCCTGCTCGGCGCTGCACCCGTGGTCACGCCCGGCTCGGTGTTGCTACGCGGCGTCACGTCACGCATGCCGGGAGGTGCGGCCGGATTGGTTGGCTGCGTCTGCGCAGTCTGTGAGGCCGGAGTGTTGCTGGCCTCGTTGGTGGTGCTGGAATTATTCAAGCCGTAGAACACCGCGCCCAGCACCAGGGCGACTGCGACCGCGAACATCGCGATCTTGCCGCTGGAAGCGGGGCCTTCCCCGAGCTCGGGATCGGCCTGTAGGTCGGCATCCCGGCGCGCCGCGCGAGAATACTCATCGTCGGCGAGGTTCGGGCGGTACGGATCGTTGGGAAAACGGTCGTCTGCCATCGATTGGTCTCCTCGGTTGTGACCCCGGGACAACCCTCAGGTGCGAGATTCTGTTCCGCCTCCTTAATGCTTTCGTCGCATGTTGCCTCCGTGTGGGGAATCGGGAACCTGTTCCATGGGAACCCGCGCCTGAGTTCGAGGAACGCGGAGGAGGGAACTCGCGATGTGGAGCCTGCCGCCTACGGATAGCGTGCTGCATTTCCTGTCCCTGGTCGCGGTGGCCGCGCAGGGCATGACGGCTGCGCTCGCCGCGGGACGCCGCAGCATGGATTGGCTGGGCGTCTGCTTCCTCGGCTGCATCACCGCGCTCGGCGGCGGCACGTTGCGCGATCTCTTCCTCGGACATTATCCGCTGGCTTGGGTGCAGAACCCCATCTATCTCGCGCTCGCCGGCGGCGCCGCCTTCCTCACCATCCTGTTTGCGCGTCTTGTGCACCGGCTGAAGGTCGCCTTCATCGTGCTCGATGCCATCGGTCTCGTCGTCTTCACCATGACCGGCTGCGACGTGGCCTGGCAGATGGGTGCTTCGCTGCCGATCGTCATCGTCTCGGGCATGGTGACGGGCTGCGCCGGAGGCGTGCTTCGCGACGTGCTCTGCAACGACGTGCCGCTGCTGTTTCGCTCCGAGCTCTATGCCAGCGTGTCGGTGGTGACGGGACTGTTCTATGCGACCGCATTCGGTCTCAAGCTCAACGCGGAGCTCTGGACCATTTTGACCTTCGTCCTCGGCATCAGCTTCCGCCTGCTTGCGGTGCGCTACAAATGGGAGATGCCGAAATTCGTGTTCACGGGGGATGAAGAGCGGTAGCGCTGTCGCGCGCGAATGGCGAATAGCGAATGGTTCTGGGCCATTCGCCACTCGCTATTCCCCATTCGCCTCCCGCTTCCTCGCCTTCGCCACCTGGGCCGGTGTCACCAGCGGGCCTGCATTGCCCCAGGAATTGCGGATGTAGTTCGTCACCGCGGCGATCTCGGCGTCGGACAGCTGCTTGGCGTAAGCCGGCATCTCGCCGGTGTTCGGCGCGCGCGGCGTCGTCACGGTGTGAGCACCGTCGAGGATGATGCGCAAGGTCGAGGACGGATTGTTCGATTGCAGCAGCGCATTGCCCGGCAGCGGCGGATAGATCCGTGGCGCTCCCGTGCCGTCGGCCTCGTGGCAGGCGATGCAGAGCTTTGCGTAGACCGCCTGGCCGGCCTTCATCTCGGCTGCGTCCGGCGGCGTCACGATGGTCTCGCGCCGGGCCGGCGGCAGGCTCTTCAGATAGATCGCGATCGCGCGCACGTCGGCATCGCTCATCTTCGAGGTCGAGTTGACGACGACCTCCGCCATCGGCCCGCCGGCGTGGCTTTTGGCATTGCGCCCGGTTTGCAGGTACTCCGTGATATCAGCCTCGCTCCAGGATTTCAGCCCGGTGCGCGGGGCGCCGTCGAGCCGCGGGGCGAACCAGCCGCCGACCGCGTTGCCGGACAGCGCCTGCGCATCCCGGTCGGCGCCGAAATAATTCTTGGGCGTGTGGCAGGCGCCGCAATGGCCGAGCCCGGTGACCAGGTAGCCGCCTCTGTTCCAGGCCGCGCTCTTGGTCTGGTCCGGCGCGAACAGGCCGGGCTTGAAGTACATCGCGTTCCAAAGCCGCATCAGGCCGCGATAGCCGAACGGCCAGCGCAGCTCCGGCGGCTTGTTGCGGTTCACGACAGGCGCGACCGTGCCGAGATAGGCGCGGATCGCCAGCGTGTCGTCCTTCGTCATCTTCGTGAAGTAGGGGTAGGGAAACGCCGGGTAATAGTTTGAGCCGTCGGGCGCGATGCCATAGCGCAGGGCGCGGGTGAAATCGGCATCCGTCCAGCCGCCGATGCCAGTGTCGCGGTCCGGCGTCAGGTTCGGTGCATAGATCGCGCCAAAGGGCGTGTCGATGCGCTTGCCACCCGCGAACGGTTTTGCCGGATCGGCGGTGTGGCAGCCCGCGCAGTCGCCAGCCTCGGCCAGCGCCTTGCCATAGGCGATCAGCTCGGGCGATGGTCCGGCGGCGCCGGCCGCGCTTGCGGCCGTACTTGCAACCGCACTGCACAATGCCAGGCCCACAAGCGCCAGGCCCGTCAGAATCGTCCGCATCGACAGCCTCTCCTGCGACCCATCGACCCTACCTGCGTGAAGGGAAGCGTCGATTCATTTCGCAACGATGGGGGTATGGTGACACAAACTGAAAATCGCCAACGTGTTTCAGGCCACGAAATTGCGATTTTTACCCGAGGCCTCCTTTGGTCCAGAATTGTGATGCGGATCATGAAATATCCGACATAGAGTGGCGGAGGTGGTCGGCGCGCCCTAGCTAAAACCAACGGGCAGGCAACGACTTAAGTCAGGAAGACCTGAACAGGGCGCGAAGCGAGGACAGCATGGGCATCAACCAGGGTCCGATCAGTCTCGATCAAAAGTACACCCAGCAGACTGGACACGTCTTCACTACAGGCATCCAGGCTCTGGTCCGCTTGCCGATGGCCCAGATCCGGCGCGACCGCGCCAACGGCCTCAACACCGCGGGCTTCATCTCCGGCTATCGCGGCTCGCCGCTCGGCGGCTACGACCAGCAGCTCTTCGCCGCCCGCAAGCATCTCGAGCAATACAATATCAAGTTCCAGCCGGGGGTGAACGAGGACCTCGCCGCGACCGCGGTGTGGGGCTCGCAGCAGCTCAACCTCTCGCCCGGCGCCAAATACGATGGCGTGGTCGGCATCTGGTACGGCAAGGGCCCGGGCGTCGACCGCTGCGGCGACGTGTTCCGTCACGGCAACGCCGCGGGCTCGGCCAAGAACGGCGGCGTGCTCTGCCTTGCCGGCGACGACCACGGTGCGAAATCCTCCACCGTCCCGCATCAGTCCGACCATGCCTTCATGTCCGCGCTGATGCCGTATCTCTATCCCTCGAGCATCCACGAGATGATCGAGATGGGCCTGCTCGGCATCGCGATGTCGCGCTATTCCGGCTGCTGGGTCGGCATGAAGGTGATCACGGAGACGGTGGAGACCACCGCCGAGATCGACCTCACCGACGAGATGAAGCCGTTCATCATCCCCACCGATTTCGAGCTGCCCCCCGGCGGCCTCAACCTGCGCTGGCCCGACGACCGTTTCGAGCAGGACCGCCGCCTGCAGGACTACAAGGGCTTCGCCGCCATCGCCTTTGCGCGCGCCAACAAGGTCAACCGCGTCACCATGGATTCGCCGAATGCGCGCTTCGGCATCATGGCCTCGGGCAAGAGCTACGAGGACGTGCGCCAGGCGCTGCGCGAGCTCGGCATCACCGAGGAGGTCGCCGCTCGAATCGGCCTTCGTCTCTACAAGATCGGCATGCCCTGGCCGCTCGAGCCGGAAGGCGTGCATGAATTCGCCGTCGGCCTGGAAGAGATCTTCATCGTCGAGGAGCGGCGCGAGATCGTCGAGAACCAGGTCAAGCAGGTGTTGTTCAACTGGCGCGACGACGTGCGCCCGCGCATCGTCGGCAAGATGGACGAGCACGACAAGCGCTTCCTGACCTTCGCCGCCGAACTCACCGTCGCCTCGCTCGCGACCTCGCTCACCGAGCGCCTGCTTCGACTTGATCTCAACCCTGAAATCGCGGAGATGCTCCGCGCCAAGGCCGACTGGTTCAACGGCCGCCAGGCGACCCAGATGCAGGCGGTCGCTCCTGTCTCCCGAACCCCGTATTTCTGCTCCGGCTGCCCCCACAACACGTCGACGAAAGTCCCCGAAGGCAGCCGCGCGCTTGCCGGCATCGGCTGCCACTTCATGGCGCTGTGGATGGACCGCTCGACCGAGACGTTCACGCATATGGGCGGCGAGGGCGTGCCCTGGGTCGGCATCGCGCCCTTCACCAACGAGAACCACATCTTCGCCAATCTCGGCGACGGCACCTACTTCCACTCCGGCATTCTCGCCATCCGCCAGGCGATCGCCTCCAAGGCCAACATCACCTACAAGATCCTCTACAACGACGCGGTGGCCATGACCGGCGGCCAGCGTCACGACGGCGATCTCTCGCCGCAGCAGATCACCCAGCAGCTGTACGCCGAAGGCATCCGCGAGCTCTATCTGGTCTCGGAAAACCCCGACGCTTACCCCGCCGATACCATCGCGCCCGGCGTGAAGAAGTATCACCGCGACGAACTCGACAACGTCATGAAGATGTGCCGCGAGTTCAAGGGCACCTCGGCGATCGTGTTCGTGCAGACCTGCGCCGCCGAGAAGCGCCGTCGCCGCAAGCGCGGCCTGATGGACGACCCGGCGCGCCGCGTCATGATCAATCCGGCCGTCTGCGAAGGCTGCGGCGATTGCTCGGTGCAGTCGAACTGCATCTCGGTCGAGCCGCTGGAGACCGAGTTCGGCCGCAAGCGCGCCATCAATCAGTCGTCCTGCAACAAGGACTATTCCTGCCTGAAGGGATTCTGTCCGTCCTTCGTCACCATCGACGGCGGCGCTCCGCGCCACCGCGCGCCAGCCGAGCTCGCCGAAATCGGCGCGCTGCCCGAGCCGGCCTCGCGCCCGACGTTCGACAAGCCCTATAACATCGCCGTCGGCGGCGTCGGCGGCACCGGCGTGCTCACCATCGGCGCGCTGCTCGGCATGGCCGCCCACATCGAGGGCAAGGCCTCGATGATCCTGGATATGTCGGGCCTCGCGCAAAAGGGTGGGGCGGTGCTCAGCCACGTCCGCCTCTCCGATCATCCGGCCGAGGTGACCTGCTCGCGCATCGTCACCGGCACGGCCGATCTCGTGCTCGCCGCCGACGAAGTCGTCGCAGTCGCCAAGGACACGATCACCCTTTGTGACAGCAGCCGCACCCACGGCATCATCAACAGCCACGTCATTCCCACCGCCGATTTCATCCTCAATCGCGATTTCAATTTCCAGACCCGCAAGCTGAACGGGCTCCTGGAAACGGCGCTGCACAAGGATTCGGTGTTCTTCGACTTCACCAAGCCGGCCGAGCAGCTGCTCGGCGATGCCATCGCCACCAACATGATGATGATGGGCTACGCCTATCAGAAGGGTCTGTTGCCGCTCTCCGCGGAAGCAATCGAGCAGGCGATCGAGGTCAACGGCGTCTCGATCAAGATGAACAAGGAAGCTTTCCGTCTCGGCCGCCTCGCAGTCGCCGATCCCAAGCGCCTGGCCGACATGCTGAAGGGCGGGGACGAAGTGGTCGCGCCGAAGGCGCTGGATGCCATGACGCTGGACGAGGTCATCGAGCACCGCGCCAAGCATCTGACCGCCTACCAGAACGCTCGTCTCGCCAAGCGCTATCGCAAGCTGGTCGACCAGGTCCGCGATGCCGCCGCGAAGGGCGGCTATGGCGACGCACTGCCGCGCGCGGTCGCCGTGAATTATGCAAAGCTCCTGGCCTACAAGGACGAATACGAAGTCGCGCGCCTCTACACCGACGGCGCCTTCGAGCAGCAGCTCCGCGACCAGTTCGAGGGCGACTTCAAGTTCAACTTCAATCTCGCGCCGCCGATCCTCAGCAGCGGTGTCGATGCCATGGGCCGTCCCAAGAAGCGCGCCTTCGGCCCGTGGATGCTGAAGGTCTTCCGCGTCCTGGCCAAGTTCAAGTTCCTGCGCGGCACGCCGTTCGACATCTTCGGCCGCAGCGCCGACCGCAAGCTCGAGCGCGATCTCATCGCCGGCTACGAGAAGGACGTCGCCACCGTGCTCGGCCTGTTGTCGCCGCTCACGATCGACACCGCGGTCGAATTGCTCTCGCTGCCCGACCGCATTCGCGGCTACGGCCCGGTGAAGGAGAAGGCGGTGCACGACGCCAAGGCCCGCTACGCCCAGCTCGCCGCGGACCTCGCCAATCCGCCGCCGGCGCCACGGCAGATCGCGGCGGAGTAGGGAGGTCTCGTAGGGTGGGCAAAGGCGCGCTTGCGCCGTGCCCACCATCTCTCCAAGTCGAGCCAGAAGACGTGGGCACGCTTCGCTTTGCCCACCCTACGACACCACCCCTTGCGCTACCCGTCGGGCGAAACACCCACGCCATGGTCAATCCGGGCACGCAAAAACATTCCGCTTTACCGAAATTCGGAATTATCGTATCTGTCCGCCACCTCATCCCTCTCAGAGGGGCTTATCGCGATCGTCACGAAACGCGGGGTGAGCGGCGGTGGACGCGGGCTGCGTCGCGCGAGCGGTTGTCTCGTGCACGACGGGCGCGGTCTCGCGTACGGCAAAATCGTGTGGTCCTGACGCCCGGGGTCTGTGCGTCAAGTCTTGCGGGTCGCTCGCAAGGCTACCGGGGCAATAGTGCATCGCTCCCCGGGGAGAGCGCGACATAAGCCGTAAAGCCACTGCGCAGGGAAGGCCGGATGTTTGGCTTCACCTGTATGCCGCTGTGCATCTGTTCTTCGCGCAATTCGCGCACAGCGGACCGTGGGTGCCAGCCGGCACCCGGTCTTCCCTGCGCCCTCTGTTTTGGGAGGGTAGCAAGACGGACGCAAAGCTCGGGCGAGATACGCCGCGGGGACGCGGCGCTGTGGCTGCAAGTTAAAGCCTCGTGCCCCGGACGCTGCGCAGCACGAAGTGATGCGCTGCGGAGCCGGGGCCCATGTCGCACTGAGTCCGCGGCCTCCTGGGTCCCGGCTCTACGCAGCAACGCTTAAGCGTTGCAGCGCGTCCGGGACACGAGAGTATCCTTCCCTGGCACCAACCCGCCACCCTCTCGCCCGGCGGAATATTTCCGCGCTTGCCAATCAGCCCGGTGCGGTTCAGAAAAAAGAGCCAAAAAAAGAGCCACGACGAGACGCGAGCGGAGACTGAAGTTTGACCATCAAGGGCAAGGCCTACATTGCCGGGATCTACGAACACCCGACCCGGCATGCGCCGGACAAATCCACCGCCCAGCTCCATGCCGAGGTCGCCAAGGGCGCGATCGAGGATGCCGGGATCAGCAAGGACGATATCGACGGCTATTTTTGCGCGGGCGACGCGCCCGGCGGCGCCTGGCCGATGGTCGACTATCTCGGCCTGAACACCAAGAAGCTTCGCCACATTGATTCCACCGAGACCGGTGGCTGCTCCTACATCATCCATCTCGGCCATGCCGCCGAGGCGATCGCCGCGGGCAAATGCTCGATCGCGCTCGTGACGCTCGCTGGCAAGCCGCGCACCGGCGCGATGCCGCCGCGCGCCGCCGGCGCCGAGGTCGATTTCGAAACCGCTTACGGGGCGACCACGCACAATGCCTACGGCATGTGTGCCATGCGCCACATGCACGACTACGGTACCACAAGCGAGCAACTCGCCTGGATCAAGGTCGCGGCCTCGCATCACGCGCAGTACAATCCGCATGCGATGCTCAAGGACGTCGTCACCGTCGAGGACGTCCTGAACTCGCCGATGATCTCCGATCCCCTGCATCGCATGGATTGCTGCGTCGTCTCCGACGGCGGCGGCGCGCTGATCGTGACGACGCCGGAGATCGCCAAGAGCCTGAAGAAGCCGCTGGTGCGCCTGATCGGCCATGGCGAGGCCATGAAGGGCCCGCGCGGCGGCAAGGATCTCGATCTCACGTACTCCGCCGGCGTGTGGTCCGGCCCGCGTGCGTTCGAGGAAGCCGGCATCACGCCGAAGGACATCAAATATGCCTCGATCTATGACAGCTTCACCATCACGGTGCTGATGCAGCTCGAAGACCTCGGCTTCTGCAAGAAGGGTGAGGGCGGCAAGTTCGTCGCCGACGGCAATCTGATCTCGGGCGTCGGCAAGCTGCCGTTCAACACCGACGGCGGCGGCCTGTGCAGCAACCATCCGGTCAACCGCGGCGGCATGACCAAGATCCTCGAGGCCGTCAGGCAGCTGCGCGGCGAGGCGCATCCGAAGGTGCAGGTCAAGAACTGCGATCTTGCCATCGCCCACGGCACCGGCGGCCTCTTGGGTGTTCGCCACGCCGCCTCGACCGCCATTCTGGAGCGCGTGTGATGAGCGAAGTGAAAAAGTATCCGGCCCCGGTGACGAATCCCGAGACATCAGCGTTCTGGGACGCCGCGAAAGAGGGCAAGTTCATGATCAAGCGCTGCACCGCCTGCGGCGAAGCGCATTACTTCCCGCGCTCGATCTGCCCGTTCTGCTACTCCGACAAGACGGTGTGGGAACAGGCATCGGGCGAGGGCACGATCTACACTTACAGCCTGATGCGGAAATCGCCGACCGGCCCTTACGCCATCGGCTACGTCACGCTGAAGGAGGGGCCGTCGGTGCAGACCAATTTCGTCGACTGCGATCTGGAGAAGCTCAAGATCGGCCTGAAGGTGAAGGTGGTGTTCAAGCCGACCGACGGCGCCCCGCTGCCGTTCTTCACGATCGCCTGACGCGAAGCAAGATGTGACCCTCTCCCCTTGTGGAAGAGGGTGGCAGCCGAAGGCTGCCGGGTGAGGGGTCTCTCTCCACACGAGAAGTGTCACTGCGGAGCCAACCCCTCACCCAAACGAGTTTGCCGCACGGCTCTCGCAGCCCTCTCCCACAAGGGGAGAGGGCACTTCGACTGGCAGCGGCGCACAAGAATCCGGAGAGGAAACCAGAAGAATGTCCGCCAGATACGAAGAGCTCAAAGGCCTGAAAAATCTCGGCCAGAAATACGCCTACACCGATCGCGAAGTCATGCTCTACGCCTACGGCATCGGCCTCGGCGCCGATCCCATGGACGAGAAGGAGCTCGCTTTCGTCAACGAGGGCGCGTTCACGCCGCGGCCGCTGAAGGTGGTGCCGACTTTCGCCTCTGTCGCTGCCTGGGGCTCGGGGCCCGGCGAGATGAACCTCAACCGCGTCATGGTGGTCGACGGCGAGCGCGACATCACCTTCCACCAGCCGCTGCCGGTCGCCGCCAACATCACTGCCGACTCCTCGGTGCTCGAAGTCTACGACAAGGGCAAGGACAAGGGCGTGGTCATCGTTCACCAGACCGTGCTGAAGAACGAGAAGGGCGAGAAGCTCGCAACCCTGGTCGCCTCGCGCTTTGCCCGCGGCGACGGCGGCTTCGGCGGGCCGAACCTGACCCAGCCGGATCCGCACAAGATCCCATCGCGCGAGCCGGACATGACCATCGACATCACCACGCGCCCCGACCAGGCGCTGGTCTATCGCCTCTGCGGTGACCGCAACCCGCTGCACTCCGATCCCGAGTTCGCCAAGAAAGCCGGCTTCCCGCGTCCGATCCTGCACGGCATGTGCACCTACGGCATCACCTGCCGCGGCGTGCTCCAGACCTATGCCGACTACGATGCGAGCGCCTTCCGTCAGCACGTCGCGCGGTTCTCCTCGCCGGTCTATCCCGGCGAGACCGTGACCATGGACCTCTGGAAGGACGGCAACGTGATCTCGTTCGAAGCCAAGGTGAAGTCGCGCGGGGTCACCGTGATCAAGAACGGCAAGACGGTGCTGGGGTGATAGGGCCGCTTGCGCGGCTCTGAGTTATTTCGTCATGCCCGGGCTTGTCCCGGGCATCCACGTTCTTTCGTGCAGTTGGCGCTCAAGTTCGTGGATGGCCGGGACAAGCCCGGCCATGACGGAGCAAGAAACAAAAACAGGGAGACGCCACCATGGGACTACTCGACGGCAAGGTCGCGCTGATCACCGGCGCGGGCGGCGGGCTCGGTGAGGCCTACGCAAAGCTGTTTGCGCGGGAAGGGGCCTCGGTCGTCGTCAACGATCTCGGCGGTCCCCGCGACGGCTCCGGCGCCGACAAGTCCATGGCGCAGCAGGTGGTGGATGCGATCAAGGCCGAGGGCGGCAAGGCGGTCGCCAACGGCGCCGACATCTCCACCATGGAGGGCGGCCAATCGGTGTTCGACGATGCCATCAAGCACTTTGGCCGCGCCGACATCCTGGTCAACAATGCCGGCATTTTGCGCGACCAGACCTTCGCAAAAGCCTCGGAAGCCGACTGGGACAAGGTCATCAAGGTCCATCTGAAGGGCACCTTTTGTTGCACCCTGCCGGTGTTTCGCTGGATGCGGGAAAACGGCGGCGGCGTCATCGTCAACACCTCCTCGACGTCGGGGCTGATCGGCAATTTCGGCCAGACAAATTACGGCGCGGCCAAGGGCGGCATCTGGGGCCTGTCCAACGTGCTCGCGATAGAGGGCCGCAAGTACAACATCCGGATCTGGACGCTGGCCCCGGGCGCCCTGACCCGCATGACCGCAGACCTGCCCCGCTATAAGGAGAACCCCGGCGCCGCGCTCGGGCCGGACGGCATCGCGCCGGCCGTGCTATACATGGTCAGCGACTTGTCGGGCGACCAGACCGGCAAGGTGCTGGGCGTGTCCGGGCCCCGCGGCGTGCGCGAGATGCGGATGATGGAAATGGAAGGCTGGAAGCCGCCGCACTCGGGCTGGAAGGCCCAGGACATCGTCGATCACGCCAAGGAGATCTTCTTCTCCGAGGAGCAGATCAAGATGGGGGCGCGGCGGTTTTAGCCAAAACTGTCATTCCGGGGCGCGACGAAGTCGCGAACCCGGAATCCATAACCACTAGCCGGGGTTATGGATTCCGGGCCTGGCCCTTCGGGCCATCCCGGAATGACGACAATTGATAGGACAGAGAGACCCAATGAAACTCACCGCCGATGCCAAGGGCACCTTCGCAATCGCGCCGACGCCGTTCCATGACGACGGCCGGATCGACGAGCGCTCGATCGACCGCCTGACCGATTTCTACGAGGAGGTCGGCTGCGACGGCGTCACGGTGCTGGGCATCCTGGGCGAGGCCCCCAAGCTCGACGCCGCCGAGGCCGAGCAGGTGGCGGTGCGCTACGTCAAGCGTGCCAAGAAGATGCAGGTGATCGTCGGCGTCTCCGCGCCGGGCTTTGCCACCATGCGCTCGCTGGCCAAGGCCTCGATGGATGCGGGCGCGGCCGGCGTCATGATCGCGCCGCCGCCCTCGCTTCGCACCGACGACCAGATCATCGGCTATTTCAAGCAGGCGGCGGAAGCCATCGGCCCTGATGTGCCCTGGGTGCTCCAGGACTATCCGCTGACCTTGCAGGTCGTGTTCACCCCCGCCGTGATCCGCAAGATCGTCATGGACAATCCGAACTGCGTGATGCTCAAGCACGAGGACTGGCCGGGCCTGGAGAAGATCTCGACGCTGCGCGGCTTCCAGAAGGACGGCTCGCTCCGTCCGCTCTCGATCCTCTGCGGCAATGGCGGCACCTTCCTGGACTTCGAAATGGAGCGGGGCGCCGACGGCGCCATGACCGGCTACGCCTTCCCGGAGCTCCTGATCGATGTCGTGAACCTCTCCAAGGCCGGCAAGCGCGACGCCGCGCATGACATCTTCGACGCGCATCTGCCGCTGATTCGCTACGAGCAGCAGCCCGGCGTCGGCCTCACAGTGCGCAAATACGTGCTGCAGAAGCGTGGCATCATCGCTTCCAGTGCGCAGCGCAAGCCCGGTGCGACCATGACGGCGACGGCGAAGGCCGAGGTCGATTATCTCTTGTCGCGCGTCGCCCGTTTCGACAAGCGCGCCAATCTCGGCCCGCAATCCAGCGCCGCAGGCTAGTTGCATGGCCGAATCATCAGCATCACGCCCGGCCTCGACGATCCTCCTGCTGCGCGACGGCGCGAAGGCCGATGGCAAGAGCCGCGGCGAAATCGAAGTCTTCATGATGGTCCGCCATCATCAGATCGAGTTCAACTCGGGCGCGCTGGTGTTTCCCGGTGGCAGCGTCGATGCCGGCGACAACGAGATCGTTGCTCGCGCCGACCTCTATTCGGGCGGCGAAAGCCTCAGCGAAGCGGACCGCGGCTTCCGGATCGCCGCGATCCGCGAGACCTTTGAGGAAAGCGGCATCCTGCTGGCGCGGTCGAAGGACACCGGCGCGCCAATCGACGCCAAGCGCGCCGGCGAGATCGCGGACGCTCACCGCGTCGCCCTCAACGAGCACAAGATCAGTTTCCTGAAGATCCTCGACGACAACGGCCTCCAGCTCGCGCTCGACACGCTCGTGCCCTATGCGCACTGGATCACGCCGGAGGGCATGCCGAAGCGGTTCGACACCTGGTTCTTCCTGGCCGCGGCACCGCCCGACCAGCTCGGTGCCCATGACGGACGGGAATCCACCGATTCGATCTGGGTCTCGCCGCGCGAGGCGGTGGAGGGCGGGGAGAGCGGCCGCTTCAAGCTGCCGTTCCCGACCACACGCAACCTGATCCGGCTCGCCAAGCAGGGAAGCGTGAGCGCGGCGCTGGAGCACGCCCGCGGCCTCTCGATCGTCACGGTGATGCCGGTGATGACCAAGACCGAAACCGGCCGTCAGCTCCGCATCCCCAGCGAGGCCGGCTATGACGGCGAGGTGTTCGAGGTCGGGGCCGTCGGCTAGTACACTTCGACACGCAACGAAGTATCGACGAATCCCGGCCCGCAGGGCAGCCAGCGTCAAACTGTCGTAAACCTGAAGCGGGCGGCAGGTCCTGATATTAACGATATTCCGCGTCCCGAGGCATGTTCCCCCCGGGCAGGAATACGTCGTATATTGGACCTCCAGCAGTCCGGTCCTCAAACCACCAATGTCCGCCGAATTGACGCCGTCCCCTGAGAAAAGGCGAACCTTCTCGCTCTCCATCGGCCAGCTCACCTTCGGTAGCTTCCTGTTGGTGCTGGCGGTGATCATTGTCACCTCGACTGCGAGCGTGATCGCGATCCGGCACATCGATACAACATTCGCGGAGCTGCAGCGGCTGCAGAGCGTCGGCGACCTCGCCGAGGACATCGATCGCCGCATGAACGAACTGCGTCTTGCCGCGCGCGACTTCGTCACGGATCCCGGTGCCGGCATCCAGTTCCAGCAGGTCGGCGAGGCGGCCTCGACGCTCAGCGACATCCTGAAGAAGACCCGCATCGAGCTCGCGCCCGAGCAGCAGGACATGCTCGACGGGGTCACCGAGCGGCTCGCAACCTATCGCTCCGGCCTGGAGCGGATCTCCACGCTGATCGACCGCCGCGCCCAGCTGCTCGCCGGACTGCCGCCGCTGCGCGAACAATTCGACGCAGCGGTTGAAGGCACCGCGGACCGCGAGCTGGCGTCCCGCTTGTCCGAGGCACAGGGCCGGATCGCGATCGGGCTGCTCGCGCGCAACCCGTCCGCAGCCGAGCAGGCTGCACAGGGAATGCGGGGGCTCGATATTGCCGATGCCAAGCTGAAGTCGGCGGTGAACGACTATGCAGAGGCGATCATGGCCGTCGCCGTCCGCGAGCGGCAGATCGCCGACATCGATCGCGAGGTGCTGGGAACCGAAGGCCGGTTGATCGGCCGCGTGACCGAATTGCTGCGCGAGGTCAGCTCCCGGCGCGGCCACGTGCTGTCGCGCGACTTCGCCCGGACACTGACCGAGGCGCGATGGCAGAGCATCGTGCTCGGCACGGTCGGCGTGCTGATCGGCATCGGCGCTGCCTGGTTCGTGGTGCGCAGGACGGTGCGTCCGCTCGCCCAGATCGCGCGATCCATTCGCGCGCTTGCCGCCGGCCGGAAAGACGTCTCAATTCCGTCCGCCGACCTCGGCAACGAGATCGGCGACATTGCGCGGGCGGCCGAAGTGTTTCGCCGCGCGCTGGAGGAGGCCGACACCGCGCGCGAGGCGGCGGTGCGCGCGCTCACCGAGCAGCGGCTCGCCGAGGAGAGCTATCGAAAATTGTTCGAAGGCTCTATCGACGGCATCTACGTGACGACGCCGGCCGGTGACCTCCTCAACGCCAATCCCGCGCTGGCGCGCATGATGGGCTACGACAGCCCGCAGCAGCTGATCGACAGCATCAGCGACATCGCCCACACGATCTACGTCCACCCCGAGGCGCGCGCCGAATACCAGCGGCTGATGGCGCGCGACGGCATGGTGCGCGAGTTCGAGTATCAGGTGCGCCAGCGCAGCGGCGACATCCTCTGGCTCTCCGACAGCGCCACGGGCGTGCGAGACGAAGCGGGCAACATCATCCGCTACGAGGGCACGCTGCGCGACATCACCGACCAGAAGCGGGCGGAGGAAGCCATCGCCGAAGGCCGGCGCCTGCTCCAGCAGGTCATCGACACCGTGCCGGCGGTGATCAACGTCAAGGATCGCAATCTGCGCTACGTGCTGATGAACCGCTACATGGCCGGCATCTTCGGCATCGAGCCCGGCGAGGCGCTCGGCCGCACCACGGCCGACCTGATGTCGCGCTACGGCGCATCCAAGTCCGACGAGAGCGACAAGCGGGTGCTCAAGCTTCGAAAAGGTCTCGGTTTCTATGAGGAGGAGTATCAGGACGCCTCCGGCAACATGCGGCAATGGCTGGTCAACAAGTTGCCGCTGCTCGACGCCGAGGGCGAGATCGAGCGGATCGTGACCGTTGCGCTCGATATCGGCGAGCGCAAGCGCGGCGAGCAGGAGATGCGCAAGGCCAAGGAAGCCGCCGAAACCGCGCTGCGCAATCTCCGCGAGACCCAGGCCTCCCTGATCGAGGCCGAGAAGCTGGCCGCGCTCGGGCGCCTCGTCGCCGGCGTCGCCCACGAGGTCAACAATCCCGTCGGCATCAGCCTCACGGTTGCCTCCGCGCTGGAGCGCAAGACCGCCATGTTCACTGCCGAAGTCGAGCGCGGCGAGCTGCGCCGCTCCACGCTCAACGACTTCCTCAGCACCAGCCGCGATGCGTCCTCACAGCTCGTCTCCAATCTCAACCGCGCCGCCGAGCTGATTCAGTCGTTCAAGCAGGTCGCCGCCGACCGCAACTATTCGGATCAGCGCACTTTCGATCTCGGTGACCTCACCGAGCAGGTGGTGATGAGCCTGCGGCCGGGCCTGCGTAAGCACAATCTGACGCTCAACGTCGAGTGTCAGCCGGACCTGACCATGAACAGCTATCCCGGCCCGTACGGCCAGGTGCTGACCAATCTGTTTCTGAACTCGGTGGCGCACGCCTTCCCGGACGGCCGGCCCGGAACGATCGAGATCCAGGTGCGCGAGTCCGGCAAGGACAACGTCGAGATCATCTTCTCCGACAATGGCTGCGGCATGTCGCTCGACGTCCGTCGCCGCGCCTTCGATCCGTTTTTCACCACGCGGCGCGACCAAGGCGGCACCGGCCTCGGGCTGCACATCGTCTACAGCATCGTCACCAACCGGCTCGGTGGCCGGCTCGATCTCGATTCCGAACCGGGTGGCGGTACGCGCATCCAGATGATCCTGCCGCGTGTGGCGCCGCTCGAACAGGCCGCGGAATAGCTAATCGACGTCTGCAAGCTTGTGCAGCGTCGCGCCGAAGATCTGGCTGGCCTTGCCGACCAGCGCGGTGCCGGTCATCTGTCCGCGCGTGTCCGTGAACGTGCCGGTGACGCCGATGCCGACCGGGGCAGGGCCGCCGAACAGCGGATTGTCATCGCCTCGAGGCGAGGTGTGCCGTTGCACCAGCACCTCGCCCTTGAAGCTGTTGTTGTCCTTCACCGTGTAGCTGCCGGTGTAATACAGGTAGGCATCGCCCCCGAGAATCTTGCCGTCGCGGAAGAGAATCACGCCGCTGCCCTTGCCGACTCGACCATCGAGCAGGGTGACGTGAATTGAATAGAGGCCGTTTTTCATAACGTCCCGTAGGCCGGCCGCCATCGCCCAATGGCGCAACCGGTCCCGCTTTTATGCCAAAGCCCATCCCTGCGCGCAACGAGGCAGTTTGCCGGTCGCGGCGGCCTGCGAGCCGTAGTTGTTCCGGCTTGTCCATGACACCGTCGTGACGCTCTGATGGTGAGGCGAGGCCCGACGTTGCGAATCAGAGTTGGCCCGCGAAATGCATAACCATTGCTGCACTGGCCGCGGGGTGCTGGAGCAAGACGAACGTGACCAACTGGATCGATTCCGGCGGCAATGAGCCGCGTCTGTACAGTGCGCGTCCCACGAATTGCAGAAGCGAACAACGGCGGATTGGCGATGCGATACGCCGGGCAAACCTGACGAGGCTGGCGCCCGCCTTGGCTTTGATCGCGCTCGCAGCCTCCTCGGGGCACGCGCGCGACCGCGGGCAGTTCGCCAACACCAATCCCGAATTGAAGGCTTGGTTCGACAGTCTGCGCAGCGGCAAGGGGCCTTGCTGCTCCGATGCCGACGGTTCGGCGCTCTCGGACTCTGACTGGGACAGCAAGGACGGGCATTATCGCGTCCGCGTCCCGCGCTATGGCTATGCGCTCGATGGCCAGCAGCAGGAGCTCGTCTGGCTCGACGTGCCCGCGGAGGCCGTGATCTCGGAGCCGAACCGGGTGGGACGCACCATGGTCTGGCCGATCTACGGCTACATGGGTGTCACCATCCGCTGCTTTATGCCCGGTAGCATGACTTAGCGTTCGGGCGTGACGTCGTCGCCGGCTCGGTGCCTGGACGGCGGGGCGCCCCGTCGCGTCAGGTATATTTCTTGTCGCGCTCGAGCAGCTCGATCGAGATGCCTTCGGGCCCGCGGATGAAGCAGATGCGTACGCCGGGACGAATGGTCGTCGGCTCGCGCGTGAACGTGACACCCTTGGCCTTGATCTCGGCGGCGACCGCGTCGATGTCCTTCACCGTCAAGCCGAAATGGTCAAGGCCCTGATGTGGGTGCGGAGGTGGCGGGCTGACGGCGCTGTCGCCCTCGAGTGGCGCGATGAAGATCCTGGCTCCGCCGAGGTTCACGTCGATTCGTCCTGGCGCGTGCACGATCTCGCCACCAAGGATGTCCCGCAGCCAGGCCGCGGTGGCCTCCGGATCGGGGCTGCGCAGATGGACGTGATCCCAAGCGACGGCGAACGGCATTTCATAATCTCCCAACGGGTCTATTCGATGCTACGGCGCATGCTAGCAGTATCGCCGGTGGTCACCACCGCCGTTGCCGACTCGCATGAAGTTGGGGGAACCTTAGTTCGTCGCCCGAATTAAGGTAAGCTGTGACTGAGTCCATCTTCGATGCTGCTTGCGGTCGCGATCGGTGTGCAACCATGAATGCGAGGCTCGACCGACTCGGATTGGGGCGCTTGGCCGGCACCGGCGAACGACTGGCGCGGGCCGTGACGATTGCGAGCGTCTCATTTGGCCGAAGCCTTCTATGGCTGCTGGCGGCAATCATCGTCGGTTGCGGCATTTGGATGCTGCTACCTCTCTCCAAGGGCAACAGTGCTGAGCCGGTGAGGCCTGAGCTGGCGGCTGTTGAAGCGCCTCCCTCCGGCGATGCGTCCAAAGTGGCCTCGCCTGTGTCCGAAGCTCAGGTGCCGGCGACAGCAGAACTTGGTCGTCTCAGGATTTCATCACAGACCTGGCGTCGCGGCGGCCTCGGCTCCAAAGCCCTGGTGACGTTCACGCTGCGAAACGACAACGACTATGCCGTAAAAGATGTCGAGATCGTCTGTGCCTTCACGCGGCGCGACGGAAGTCATCTGACCGACCGCAGCCGCGTGCTGGCGGATCCGGTCAGCATGAAGAGCCGCAAGACCTTCGTGCGTATCCCAATCGGCTTCGTTAACGTGAATGCCGATCAGGCAAAATGTTCCCCGGTTGCAGCACGCCGCGCTTGAAAGCGGCCTGTCCCGGTAGCTGAAAAGTTACCTTCTGCGGTCCTTGGCCGAAAAACCATGCATCACCATTTGAACCGAACGGCTGGGCCAGGAACCAATTGGAAGATCGCCTGTTGAGGCGAGCAGAGCCCACGCGGGGATGCGGGGGGCGGAGCGCGGCCAATGCCCATCTTTAGGTATCTCATCTTTGTCGGTGGAGCTTTGCTCACACTGCTGTTCGCGGCGGATTTCGTTTTCCCGGCGGCGCCCCTAGCGCAGGCCTTTGCGACCGCAAGCAACGACCAGCCGCTGATCCGAATCCGGTCCGATCGTCATCTGCCTGAGCGCGTCGTCCTCGACACGAGCCAGCCGACGATTGCCGCACCCGCGGTTCAGACTGCCGCAGTTGCGGCTCCCCAGCCACCGGTACAGGAGAGCCTGTCGCCGGCTTTGGCCGAGATGTCGGCCAAGACGCGGGTGCGCGAGACCTTCGCCCAGTTCACGCCAGAGCCGAGGGCCGGGACCGCCGCAGCCAGGAAGTCCGAGGCCGTTCAGCCGCAGACGTCCCCGGCTCAAGCGTCTCCGGTCCAGGCCCAGCCCAAGCGTAAGATCGTCAGGACCTATTCGGTGCATCAGCCGGGCCGCCCCATGATGCTGGTCGCTCAGCAGCCGCATTTCGGCCTCTTCAACACGACCTGGTAACAGCGCCTTCGGTAGCCTCGATCGAGGCGGGAAGGGCTTTTTATTGGCCGGCCTCTCTGCTAATTCGAACCAATCCGACCGCTGTCGGGTGTGCTGGCTCCTCGCCAGCGCCGGCCGGCGGATCTCGGTGGCTCGCTACTCGGGCCAGGGCGCTCGTAGCTCAGCTGGATAGAGCATCGGATTTCGATTCCGAGGGTCGGAGGTTCGAATCCTTCCGAGCGCGCCAATCTTCTTTGTTCCATATATGTTCTAAAGCGGCGCGGGCGGCGGATCACGCCGATGGGCCCGCGGCGCGCGTGCATCAGCTTGCCGGGATGCCGGTTTGCCGCCGCGCGCCCGACCGCAGCAATTGCTTCTCGATCTCGTAGTTCGGTGAGAGGCGGTCCCCCTGGTTGTGCGTCTGCGCGGCCTGAGCGCGCAGTCGACGCCAATCGGAGAGATCACCGTCGCCGTGGCCAATCCGGGTCAGCGCCACCCAGATTGATCTCAACATTGAGAGCGTGTGGATGAAGCTCGCGAACTCCGCACGGTGGTTTCGCCGCGCCCACCGCCGCCGCAGCTCAAGTCGTCGTCACCGATGTCCAGAACGACGCCACTCCGCCCGCTTCGCGGTGGGATCACTCGATTTCGAGATGATGAAGAAGACCTTCTCCGGCGAGATCGACAGATATGGATGACTGGCATTCAGCGGCTGCCGAGCCGTGATGTCCCGGTCAGCTCGCCGAAGGTTTGTTCATCTGTATTACATTTCGGTTCGGCCACAATTTGATCAGAACGACCTCGATATCCTGCATCGCGCAAGCGGAGGAAGACATCATGAAACTCAATACTGGCCGATTGGCTACGTCCCTATTCGGCGCTCTCGTTGCGTCATCGACGGCATCCGCCATGCCCATCGCGCCTGCGCCTGCGACACCGCAGGTCTCCGGCATCGAGCAGGTCCGCATGGTTTGCGACGCCTGGGGACGGTGCTGGTGGCGGCCAAGCTACTATGGCTACTACAGGCCGCGGCCATATTACGGCCCGCGGTATTACGCGCCGCGCTATTACGGTCCGCGCCCTTATGGGTACTACGGCTATCGCCGCTGGTAACGTTTGAAGGGGGCCCCTCGGGGCCCCTTCGCTTTTGCGAGGTCATGTCTTGCGCAATGATCACTGGCCTGCAGCATCAAAAGATGAGGTCAGCGGATAAGGCCACTTGTCGTGACTTGACCGGTACCATCAACATGAAAGTGCAAACATCTCGAGCCGGCCATGATCCGACGATCATCCTGCGCACGTGCCCAAGGCTTCCATCATCCCGGCGAATTTGCCGCTGGCCAAATAGAGGAGCAGCAGCGGCCGCGGCCCCTCAGTAGCAGGGGTGCCGCCGGCCGTCCTGACCAATATAAGCGGCCGCGCTGCGGTAGCAGTGGTTGGTCGCCGGGCCGTCATAGTAGGCGAAGGTGCCGGGGGTGATACCCGGGCCGTAATTGTGCAGGTAGCTGATCGGGTAGGGCAGCGGGTTGGCGTAGGAGCGGTGGTACCGGTGGCGGCCGTTCGCCTCCGCGAGGGCGGGGGCCAAGACCGCAGCCGTCAAGGCCGCAACCGCGGCGACACGCGTCAACTTGCTCATCTCGATTCTCCGGAACCCGCTCGAATAGGTCAGCCTGTTATAGCAATTTCGAGCGGCCAAGCATCGCTCCGGAGGCCCGAAATCACGGCCAATCCCGCAGATTTCCGGGTGGGTGTGACAGAATTGCCGGACATGCGGCGAAAGCTGCCCATTTTTGGCCTTTTCGGGATGCTTAACGAATTCCCCACACAAGTATGACCAAAGACTATTCGGTTAAGAATTCTGCCGCCGGCCCCGGGGGATCATTTGCCGGCCCCTCGAGTCCGGTACATTCCTGAAGGCCTTCGTCGTCGTCTCGCCATGCGCATCACGCTTCCGAGTCTGCTGTTGCTCTGCCTCGCCGCCGCCACGCCCGCGCGCGCCGAGCTGCACATCACGCGCGACCACGGCGGCTATGTCGAGGAGTACAAGGCCAAGTACAAGCGGGTGCGCGAAAAGGGCGAGCGGGTCATCATCGACGGCATCTGCAATTCGGCCTGCACGCTCGTGCTCGGCATCGTGCCGATGAACAAGATCTGCGTGACGCCGCGCGCGAGCCTCGGCTTCCACCAGGCCTATTACGACAAGGCGTTCACCTTCGGCATCAAGGTCACCAGCGCCGAGGGTACCTCCGATCTCATGTCCTACTACCCCGACACGGTGAAGGACTGGATTCGCCGCAATGGCGGGCTCACCACCGACATGAAGAAGATCAAGAACGGCGTCGAGCTCTGGAAGATCGTCAATCCCTGCCCGGAAGAATGGTGAGCGGCTGAGACGCACCGCGATCGTCCGTCGCAGCGCAGCATATTGTTACCACGAAATTCGCATTGCCGCATGGCCGAGGGTCGGGCAATGAGGGCGGCAATGAACCATAATCAAGAAACCCTGGCGGCCCGCGCCGCGCCGATCCTGTTCGTGCTGCTCTGGAGCACCGGATTCATCGGGACCAAATACGTCGTCAACAATGCCGATCCCTTGACCTATCTCGCCATTCGCATGGCGATCGTGGTCGGGCTGATGGCAATCATCGCAGGCATCGCGCGGCCGAAATGGCCTGATAGCGCCGGCATCGCGCACAGCGCGGTCGCTGGCATCCTCGTCCACGGCTTCTATCTCGGCGGCACCGCGATTGCGATCGCGCATTCGATTCCGGCCGGCCTGTCGGCGCTGATTCCAGGTCTGCAGCCGATTCTGACCTCGACCATCGCCAATCGCTGGCTCGGCGAACGGGTCACGCCGCTGCAATGGGCCGGGCTCGTGCTCGGCCTCGGTGGGGTGGTGCTGATTCTGCACAACCGCCCGATGACCGGCGAAGCTGGGCTCGGCTGGCTCGCCTCGGTGGTCTCGCTGGTCAGCATCACGCTCGGCACGCTCTATCAGCGCCGCTACTGCAATCACATCGACTGGCGCGCCGGCAATCTCGTGCAGTATGTGGCCGTCACCATCTTCTTCGCGGTCGGCGCCTTCCTGTTCGAGGATCGCGTGGTGCACTGGACGCGGGAGTTCGTGCTTGCACTCGCCTGGCTCGCCGTCGCGCTCTCGATCGGATCGATCGGGCTGTTGTACTGGCTGATCCGCCACGCCGCGGCGACCTCGGTCGCAAGCCTGTTCTATTTGGTTCCGGCCGTCACGGCCCTGATGGCCTATCTGCTGTTCGGAGAAACGCTGGACGCGATTGCCATTGCAGGCATGGCGCTCTGCGCCGCGGCGGTCTTTGTGGTCAATTGGCGGTCCTGACGGCACGCAGTTCGGCTCGCCGGAAACGCGGAAGTGCTTCAACGCCGAGCAAGCGGCGAGGATAGATGCGGGCTGTCTCCGGGCGCGCCCGCACCCGGAGACGTCTTCCGGTGCGATCAGCGCTTGGCCTTCTTGGCCTTCTTCTTCGACTTGCCGGCTTTCTTGGCTGCCTTTTTCGCAGACTTTTTCGCGGCCTTCTTGGACGACTTCTTTGCGGCCTTCTTCGTCGTCTTCTTCGCAGCCTTCTTGGTTTTCTGCTTGGCCGCCTTCTTCGGCGCTACTTTCTTCGCGACCTTCTTGGCGGCTTTCTTCACCTGCTTGACTGCGGCGACTGCCGCGTCCTTGGTCGTTTCCACGGCAGTGGTGATCGTCTCCATCGCCTGTTCGGTGATCGGCTTCTCGTCGTCCATATCGTCCCCCACGGTTTGCATGGAGCGATGACGATAGCGGGTTTCGAAATCGTGTCAAAGCGCCGCTCAACCTTTGCGGATCTTTGCGTAGGCGGCGAGCGCGCGTTCGCGTGCGCTGGCATGATCGACAATCGGCTGCGGATAGGTCTTGCCGATGGTGATGCCCGCGCTCGCAAGCTCGATCGGCGTTGCCTGCCAGGGCCGGTGGATCAGCTTGGCCGGCAGGGCCTTCAGTTGCGGAACCCAGCGTCGAACATAGGCTCCGTCAGGATCGAATTTCTCGCCCTGGATTAACCGCCTGATGAGGCGCCTGCGCGATCTCCTTCCAATAGACGGCGCGGGCACCGCTCTGTCGCACCACCTCAGGGATCACCTTGGCCGCGGGCCCTCTGCGCAGGACAAGCGAGCCGCCGCGCGCGGCGATCTCGGCGCCGAGCGCCCGCAGCGACTGCGCCAGCCACCAGCGTGCCGCGCCGCCCGGCGCTCGCCCCGCCGCCTCGTCCAGTACGTAGAGGCAAAGCACCGGCGCTCCGGACTTGGCGGCGGCGTGGAGGGCGGGGTGGTCGGACAGGCGGAGATCGTCGCGAAACCAGACGATGATGGACGGCTGACTGGGCGGGGTCAGGGAAGGCCGCGTTTACCACTTGGAAACCATCCCGCGTGCTGCCCGCGGGAACCGTCGTTAATCGGGCTGTAAGTCAATTGCACCAATATGCAGGAATTACGGGGGGCATTCCATCCATGTCCAATCTTCTAACGGCGAAGTTCCTGCCGCGTTTCAAGCTCGGCACCAAGGCGGTCCTGTGCGCGGTGCTGCTGATCGCAATGAACACGGCGCTCGTGGTCGGCGCAGGCTATTGGTCACTGACATCCGCCTTCAATGACCGCGCCCTGCGCGACATCGAGGTCAATCTGCGCACGCTGGGGCTGGCCTTTGCGGAGACCGTTCCCGAAGCCAAGATCACGATCCGGGATGGCGCGGTGGTCCGCGCCGAGATCCCCAAAATGCCCGACTTCAGGGATCACGCCATCGTCGACCGGGCGGTGTCCTATGTCGGCGGCAACGCGACGCTGTTCGTGTTCGACGCGGCGAGCGGGCAGTTCATCCGCCGCTCGACCAACGTGAAAAAGGAAAACGGCGACCGCGCCGTCGGGACCCAGCTGGCCGCGGATCATCCGGGGCAGGCCCCGCTGCGCCGTGGCGAGCCCTATAAGGGGCCGGCGACGCTATTCGGCAAGACGTTCATGACCGCCTATTTCCCGATCGCGGATGCCACCGGCAAGGTCGCCGGCATTCTCTATGTCGGCATCCCCATGACGCAGTTCGAGGGCATGCTGTCCCAGGCGATGGAGAGCATGGCTGCCGCTGCCGGCCTTGCCGCGCTTCTGGTGCTGGTCCTGACCCTGCTGGTCGTCCGCCGCATCACGCGGCCGCTGACCTCGGTGACGCATTCGCTCACCGCGCTTGCCAACGGCCAGGGCGACGTCGCGATCGAATGCGAGGACCGTGCCGACGAGATCGGCGAGATCGCCCGCACGCTCGCGGTGTTCAAGAGCAACTCGCAGGAGCGGGCGCGCCTACGCACCGAGCAGGCGGCGGCAACCGCTGCCGCAGCCGAGCAGCGCAAGGCCGAGCTGCGCAACTTCGTCGAGGGGTTCCGCGGCAGCGTCGGCGGCATTCTCGACAAGGTGCTGGCATCGTCCGGCGAGTTCGAGCGCGCCGCGCGACAACTGACCGACGCCGCGCGCTCCACGGCAGATCTGTCGGCGCAGTCGGCGGGAGCTTCCGAAAGCGCCTCCGAGCATGTGCGTTCGGCCGCGTCCGCTTCCGACGAGCTGTCTCAATCCATCTCCGAGATCACCCGCCGGGTGCAGGAATCGAACGAGATCTCCGCCGAGGCGGTGCGGCAGGCCGAAGCGACGGACCAGCGCATCGCGCAGCTCTCGGAGGCCGGCTCGCGCATCGGCGACGTCGTCAAGCTGATCACCTCGATCGCCGAGCAGACCAATCTGCTGGCGCTGAATGCGACCATCGAGGCTGCGCGCGCGGGCGATGCCGGCCGCGGCTTCGCGGTGGTGGCTCAGGAGGTCAAGACGCTCGCCGGCCAGACCGCGAAGGCGACCGACGAGATCTCGAACCAGATCGAGAGCATGCAGCTTGCGACCGAGGAATCGGTCGCAGCCATCAAGGCGATCAGCCAGACCATCGAGCGCATCAGCGGCATCGCAGGCTCGATCTCGGCGGCGGTCGAGCAACAGAAAAGCGCGACGCACAACATCGTGGCCAGCGTGCGCGCCGCGGTGTCAGGCACGGCCGATGTCGCGGTCAATGTCCGTCACGCCGCCAAGGGCGCCAGCGAGACGGGCGAAACGTCGAGCCGGATGTTTGCTTCCGCCCAGGCGCTGTCGGGCGAGAGCCTGCATCTGAAGGCCGAGGTCGAGAGCTTCCTCGACCGCGTGCACGCGGCGTGATTCTGGGTCGTCATCCCGGGATGGTCCTAAGGACCAGCCCCGGGATCTCGAGATCCCGGGTTCGATGCTGACGCATCGCCCCGGGATGACTTTTTGCGGCCGCTATCCGCGACCGCCAAAAGTCATCTGGGCTGCGGGACGATGCGGATGTAGGGCTTCGGCTCCTTCCACCCCTGCGGATAGATCGTCTTGGCCTCGTCGTTGGAGACCGAGCCCGCGATGATGACGTC
Organism: Bradyrhizobium sp. USDA 336; assembly: GCF_044908355.1. Classification (NCBI taxonomy): domain Bacteria; kingdom Pseudomonadati; phylum Pseudomonadota; class Alphaproteobacteria; order Hyphomicrobiales; family Nitrobacteraceae; genus Bradyrhizobium; species Bradyrhizobium sp. USDA 336. The sequence goes on from NZ_JBIYDC010000002.1 coordinate 925,282, forward strand.
GTCGCCCTGCGACCAGTCGGCCGGGGTGGCGACGCGATGCTTGGCGGTCAGCTGGAGCGAGTCGATGACGCGCAGGATCTCCTGGAAGTTCCGGCCCGTCGTCATCGGATAGACCAGCACCAGCTTGATCTTCTTGTCCGGGCCGATGATGAAGACGTTGCGGACGGTTTGGTTGTCGGCCGGCGTGCGGGTGAGGGGATCGCCAGAGGTCGAGGCCGGCAGCATGCCGTAGAGCTTGGAGACGTTGAAATCGGTGTCGCCGATCATCGGGTAGTTTGGCGCGGCGCCTTGGGTCTCCATGATGTCTTCCGACCATTTGGCATGACGGTCGACCGGATCGACCGAGAGGCCCATCAGCTTCACCCCGCGCTTGTCGAATTCCGGCTTCAGCTTGGCGAGGGCGCCGAGCTCGGTGGTGCAAACCGGCGTGAAATCCTTCGGGTGTGAGAACAAGAGGGCCCAGCTGTCGCCGATCCAGTCGTGGAACTTGATCTTCCCTTCGGTGGTTTCGGCTTCGAAGTCAGGGGCGGTGGCGCCGATCGGAAGTGTCATGATCTTACCTCATCTCATTGAATCTAATCGAGAATTCGTCTCCGGCCGTCACATCCATTATAAGGGCTTCGCCGGCCTAAGTGAACGCCAACTGAACCGGCTCAAGTAGAATGTGAATTTCTTCTTTGAAGGGCCGATTTTCTAGCAACTTATTGTTACAGCGGCAGCTGCGGCGAAACAGCTCCACCCGGGGTCACACGGTCTCGCTCGCCCCGATAATGCCTTTTATGACTTTCATCACGCTCGCCCGGCGCGTTCTAGAACCAGATTGGTCCTGATAGCGACCAATTGGCAACCATCTAGAAAAGTCGCGATCCCCGTATCGAATCGTTAACCACCCCTTTACGCCGGCATGGAAATGCTGGTCGATCAGAAGAAGTCTGGAAGTGAACTATGTCCGCCGCTGCGCCTAAGCCTACCGAGTCGTCGTCCCTCGTGCCGTCCTGCCGCGATACTGCAGCTCATGCCCTTTCCGTCGTGCGCGACGGCGTGATCACGGGCGAAGGCCCGACCACCAAGGGACGGGTGCATTTCTCCCGCTCGCTCGACGCTGATGACACCGCCTGGTGCATGCGCATCCTCACCGCCACCGCCGTCAACGACCAGCCGGTCAGCCGCGCCGAGGCCGAAGTTCTGTTCGAGATCAACGAGGCCGCGACCGAGCGCACCGATGGCGGCCGGTTCGACGACCTGCTTGCCAAGGCGGTCGCCCATTATGCCGCGAGCGCCTCGGGCCTGAAGGTGCCGCCGCGCAGCGTTGCGCTGTCGGCCGACACCGAGATCGAGAGCTGGGCGCCGTCCTATGCTTCCAAGGTCAACAGCGAGATGCTGGAGTGGATCGCCGGCCAGATGCGCGGCAAGCGCCAGAACAACCGTCGCCTGATGGCGATGGTGGCGACCTTCCTCGGCGCCACCGCACTGCCTCTGGCGGGCCAATTGCCGAACGTGTTCGACATCGGGATGTAAGGCAAATGGGCCGCGGTCGCGGCTCGCAGCTTCGTTTCACGCTCGTGTCCAGCGCACGAGACTACTGCATTGTGACACCGCTGTCTCAACACCGTCATTGCGAGCGCAGCGAAGCAATCCAGAATCCCTCCGCGGAAAGACTCTGGATTGCTTCGCTGCGCTCGCAATGACGGAGTGTGCGGTGGGAAGCGCGTTCCTCAATTCGCATTTTGCTCGTGGACACGCCTTCGCATCCTCGCGGCGGACTCGCCCGAGCTTTGCTTCTTGCTCACCCTCAATTGAAAGAGGGCGCAGGGAAGACCGGGTGCCGGCCGGGCACCCACGGTCCACTGTGCGAAAGGTGGCAACGAAGAATTTGCACAGCGGCATACAGGTGAAGCCAAACATCCGGCCTTCCCTGCGCAGTTGCTTTACGGCTTATGTCGTGCTCTCCCCGGGGAGCGATGCACTATTGCCCCCGTCGCCTTGCGGATGGCTGATGCGTGGGCCCGGTTGGGCCGCTCACATCACCGCAAGACTTGGCGCACAGACCCCGGGCGCCAGGACCACACGATTTTGCCGTACGCCGATGACACCGGTCGTATGCGCGAGGTCTTTGCTCACGGCTCTCCGCCCTGCAAACCCTTTCGCGCCAACGCCATCAGCGTCCACCGCCCCCCGGCCCGCGTTCGTGACGATCGCGATACGCCCCTCTTCCTTGGGCCGGGTTGCGCGACACATATGTGATTTCCGAATTTCGGTAAAGTGGAATATTTTAGGCCGCGTGCGTTGACCCATAGATTGAATGTTTTGCCCGTCGGGCAACGCAAGGGATGGTAGCTGCAACCATTCAATCCGGCGCGGTCTGCGCCGCCGGTGGATTCGGTGCAAGCGCCTGCGCCGGCTTCGTCGCGGCCGGATAGAGTTCGGTCTTGGCGAGATCACGGCGGAGCGACGATGGTGCGGTGTGCAGGGCAAAGGCGATCGCGATCTGCGTTCTGTTCTGAAGCCGGTACTTGCGCATGATGTTGCCGATATGCGCCCGCACCGTGTTCTCCGAGATGTTGAGCTCGTAGGCGATGTTCTTGTTCTGCATCCCCCGCGCGATCAGCGTCATCAGCTCCCGTTCGCGCGGCGTCGGTGCGATCAAGTCCTTCGGATCCGAGCTCATGGCTGATGCCTCCCTGGCCTTTGCGAACATCCCGGCATGCTCTCACTCCGTCTTGAGCGCCTCGATCGGGCTCAGCTTGGACGCCTTGTGGGCTGGATAGAAGCCAAAGACGAGGCCGGTCGCGATCGAGAAGACGAGAGACAGGCCGATCGCCTGGCCGTCGATCGAGGTGACCCAACCGGCCATGCGGGCGACCGTCATCGAGAGCGTGATGCCGCCGGCGACGCCGATGGCGCCGCCGAGCAGGCAGAGGACGAGCGCTTCGCAGAGAAACTGCAGACGGATGTCGCGCATTCGCCCGCCGAGCGCCCGGCGGATGCCGATCTCTCGCGTGCGCTCGGTGACCGACACGATCATGACGTTCATGATGCTGATGCCGCCGACGAGCAGCGAAACCGAGGCGATGGCGACGAGCAGCAGCGCGACGGTGCGGATCGCGCCCTGCTGCGCCTCCATGGCGGCGGCGGGATCCTGGACCTTGAAGTCGTCGTCCTGGCCGGCGGGGATGCGGTGGCGCTGCCGCAGCAGGTTCGCGATCTCCGCGCGCGCGCCCGCCATCTGACCGTCTGCGGCCACCTTGGCGATGATGTAGGCGACCGCGTCGCGGTTGATCTTGCTGGCGCTGCCGAGGAAGCGCAGCTTGGCCGTGGTGAGCGGCACGAAGGCGACGTCGTCCTGAGCCGGTCCCTTGCGGTCGAGCACGCCGACCACCTCGAGCGGGACCTTCATGATCCTGATCTGCGCGCCGATCGGATCGTCGCCGGGTGCGAACAGCTCGCGCGCGCCCGTGCTTCCGAGGATCACGACCTTGCCGGCGCCGGCTTCCTCGGTGGCGGAGAAATAGCGCCCGGCCGCGAGCTGCCAGTCGCGCACCATGAAGTGGCCGGTGGTCGTGCCGTTGATCGTCGTGTTCCAGTTCTTGCCCTCGTGGATGACCTGCGCCGTTCCCGCGATGGAGCCGGCTGCGGCCTGGATTTCCGGGATCTGCTCGAGAATGGCCTGCACGTCGCTCTCGGTCATCGTCAGCTTGCTGCCGTCCTTGAGACGCACGCCGCCCTGGTAGACCGCGCCGGGGGTGATCATCAGCACGTTGGCCCCGATCGAACGGATCTGCTCCTGGAGGCGGAGCTGCGCGCCGGCCCCGATCGCGAACACCGTCACGATCGAGGCGACGCCGATCACGATGCCGAGCATGGTGAGGAAGCTGCGCAGCGGATTGAGGCGCAGGGCGTGCAATGCGATCTGGAAGCCCTGCAGCATCGTCATGACACAGCGCTCCGTTTCGGCAGAGCAGGGGCCTGCGTTTCGTCGCCGACGAGCTCGCCGTCATGCAGGTGGATCGTGCGCCGGCACTGGGCCGCGATGCCGGGATCGTGGGTGATCATGACGATGGTCTGGCCGGTCCGGTTGAGCGCGGCGAACAGGGACAGGATCTCGGCGCCGGTGCGGCTGTCGAGCGCGCCGGTCGGCTCGTCGGCGAGCACGATCAGGGGAGAGGCGATCAGTGCCCGCGCGATTGCGACGCGCTGCTGCTCGCCGCCGGAGAGCTGCCGCGGGAAGTGATGGGCCCGTTGCAGCATGCCGACCGCCCGAAGGCTCGCTTCCGCGCGCGCCAGGCGTTCCTTGCGCGCGATGCCGCAATAGACCAGCGGCAATGCGACGTTCTCGATGGCATCGTGGCGCGCGAGCAGATTGTAGGATTGGAACACGAAGCCGATGCTGCGAGCGCGCAGGGACGACCGGCGATCTTCCGTGAGATCGGCAACGTTGGCGCCCTGAAGATAGACCGCGCCCTCGCTCGGCAGGTCGAGCAATCCGATCATGTTCATCAGCGTCGACTTACCGGAGCCGGACGGTCCCATCACCGCGACGATCTCGCCTTGCGCGATGTCGAAGCTGACATTGCGCACCGCGGCCACCGCGACGCCCTCGGTGCGATAGGTCCTGCTGACCGACTGGAGGCTGATGAGGGGCGCAGCGGCGGTCATGACCCGAACCTGATTCCGAGAATTTCCATGCCCGCCGGGCGGATGGCTTGGCCGACGGCAACCTCGCTGCCCTCGACGAGGTCTCCGCTCCGGAGCGCGACCTGCTCGGTGCCGGCGGCGCCGACCGTGACCGTGACGCGCTGCAGCGCGCCGCTGGCGGTGCGCACCCACACGCCGCTGCGTCCGATGTCCGGCCGCGTGCCGGTCGGCTGGAATCGCAGCGCTGCAAGCGGCACTTTCAGCACGTCGTCCTGGCGTTCGATGACGATCTTCACCAGGGCAGTCATTCCCGGCAGCAGCGCGCCGTCGAGGTTGGCGGTCGCCAGCACCACGGTGTAGGTGACGACGTTCTGCTGGGTCTGCGGCGCCTTGCGCACCTGGCGCACCACGGCCTCGAAGCGGCGGTCCGGGTAGGCGTCGACGGTGAAATGCGCGTGCTGCCCGGGCGCGATGCGGCCGATATCGGCTTCATCGACCTGCGCGTGAATCTCCATGTCCTCCAGGCGGTGCGCCACCATGAAGGTGGTGCGCGCTTCAAGTCCGACCGCGAGCGTCTGCCCCTCGTTGACGAACCTGCCAACCACGACGCCGTCGATCGGTGAACGGATCATGGTGCGGTCGAGATCGGCCTGGGCTGCGGCGAGAACGGCGGCTTTCTCCGGCACCGCCATGCGCGCTTGCTGCAACTCCGCCTCGATGCGGCGGACGTCGGCCTGTGCACCCTCCACCGAATAGGAGTTGAGGGACATCAGGATCTCGGCTTCACGTTCCTGGGCGAGGCGCGCGGTGAATTCGGTCTGCGCGTCGTCGACCGCGGTCGTCGCCACCACGTTCTGCGACTGCAGCGCCAGCTTGCGCTGCAGCGTCTTCTGAGCCGAGGACTTCACCGCCTGCGCGCTCTCGAGCTTGGCCGCGAGCACGTCGCGGCTGCCCCTCGCGTTCTGCAGATCGATCCTGGCCCGGTCGAGCTTGGCCCTGGCGATGTCGACCAGGGCATTGGCGACGGCCAGCGACGCCCGGGCCTCGTCGACCTTGGCCGCGAAGCTGCGCGGATCGATCAGAGCGAGCGGCTGATCCTTGGCGACGGCGTCGTTGAAGTCGACATAGACGCGGGCGAGCTGCCCCGACAGTTGCGATCCCACCTCGATCGTCTTGACCGGCTGCAGGGCGCCGGTGACGGTGACGGTCTGCTCGATGCTGCCGCGCTGGATCGAGGCATAGCGGAACAAGGGGGCATCCGATTCGAAGGTCGGCGCTTCGTGGCCGCCGGGCACGAGCAGCCGCCTGGTCTGCTCATAGGCGCGAGCCGCCGTGTCCGCCGCGCTCCCGGCAGCGCCGGCGATCGTGCCCGGACCGGCGTAGAGGATCGCAGCGAGGCCGCATGAAGCTCCGAGCAAGGCAAATGCTGGCACAAATCGCATATCAAAACTCGCCGATTGAATTGATTTCGGGGAATCAGGAAAAACTGGCAAGCTCGCTATGGTTGTAAAACGTCTAAGGTTGTATCGAATGTCAGTATGTCGTCCTCGCCGGGCTGACGGTCGGGCGTGGCGCATCATCCAGTGGTAAAGCAGGTGGGGTGCTACTTTTCGTGATTTGATCAGGATGCATACGGAGCGTATCGATATGAGGCGCGCGGTATCGAACTCGATAAGCTGACTGAACGTCCCGTCTGATCCGGCCGGAGCGGCCAGCAGCTGGCGTCGAGCCGACACATGGGTGGCGATGCCATGATGCAGCCGGCGAGACCACGACGCAGCAGTGCCGCATTCTCGATGTCGGTGCGCCCCGATGCCGCCGGCGGCAAGATCGACGCCCTCCCATCACGAAGCCCGATATGTGAACGCCTTCACTCGCCTCCGGAGCGTGTTGGCCCTATGACATCGAACCGGCAGACCGACGCGCTTGGCTCGATCTGCGCGAATCATCCAAGCACCTTGATCTCGCTTGCAAGAAGAATGGATAGCTCGTTGTCTTTTCATCGAGCCCCAAGCCGGGGAGCCCATTGCCATGAGTTCGGACCAAGCCACAGTTTATGTCGTTGACGACGAAGCCCAGATTCGAGCCGCGATCGGAAGTCTCTGCGAGGAGACCGGGCATCAGGTGAAGTTGTTCGCCTCGACCGACGAGTTCCTCACCGAGACCGTTTCGCCCGGGCCGTCATGCCTCGTGCTCGACGTGCGGTTTCCCGGCACGTCGCCGACCGGGCTCGAGCTTCAGCGCCGGCTGGCCGAGACGGGCGTATCCATTCCGATCGTCTTCATCAGCGGCTACTCCGACGTCCGCGTCTCGGTCGAGGCGATGAAGCGAGGCGCGGTCGAGTTTCTGCCAAAGCCGTTTCGCGAGCAGGAGATCCTCGATGCGATCAGGCACGGCATCGAGCGCGACCGCAGGCGGCTGCAACGCGAGGATAGCGTCCGTGAAGCCCGCCAGCGCGTCGAGACGCTGACGGCCAGAGAGCGCGAGATCATGCTGCTGATGGCGGAAGGGCTCGTCGCCAAGCAGATCGCCGCGAGACTCGGCGTGAGCGAAGTGACGGCGAAGGTTCATCGTGCCAGGATGATGCGAAAGCTGCAGCTGCGTACGCCGATCGAGGTGGTGCGGCTGGTCGACAGCATGGGGCGCCAAGCCGAGACGACACGCAGCGTCTAGTCCGTAGCGACTAGCATGAACTGCAGTCTGTCGCGCCGGCCGCGATCGGTTCAGTCTCACCCCTACGATGTCGGCCTGTTTCCGGGAAGGCATCCGAAACCAGTCAGACAACTTGGCCAGAAAGGGATACTCCATGCGTAAATTGTTTTTTGCTTCCGTTGCCGTGTTCGCTCTGTCCTCCGCAGCTCAGGCCGCCAACACCTCCACCACCGTGCAGGTCGGCGTCGTGAACTCTTCGAGCGTTTCCCAGCAGGGACTCACCAACTCGACCTCGTCGACCAGCCAGCTCGGCATCATCAACGGTGCGACGACGATGCAGGGCACCAGTGCTGCCTCGCTCAACAACGGCAGCACCGTGAACCAGATCGGCGTGCAGAACACGGCGGCCACCGGCCAGGTGGCGCTCGGCAACAACGGCAGCGCGATCACCCAGAACTCGTTCGGGCCTGCCGCGCTCCAGAACAACTCCGCCGCCGTCGGCCAGCTCAGCGTGTTCGGCATCAACGGCAGCACCGTCTCGCAGACGGCGAACTGAGCCACGGTTGGTTTGGGTCGGACGCACCCAGGTTGGTGCGTCCGGGCCACTCTCTAGAGCACCGCTACCGGGCAGGACGGTCAATTGCGACGCCGGCTCATTCTCGCGGAGGACAGGACATGCGGATCACCTATTTCATTGCAACTCTCGCAGCATTCGGTGCACTGACGGCAGCCGATGCCCGGGCCGGCAACTCGGCTAGCGTGCTGCAATTCGGCACGACCAACAATTCGTTCATTTCGCAGAGCGGCGGCACCAGCAACAGCGCCACCACGATGCAGTTCGGCACCACCAATGCCGCGACGACCTTGCAGACGGGCTCGCTGCTCACCGTCAACACCTCCGTGATCGGGCAGGGCGGCACCACTGCGACCGCGACCAATACCGCACTGGCTGGCCAGGTCGGCGGCTCCAATTCAAGCCTGATCGGCCAGATCGGCGCGAACAACACCGCCGGCGTCGGACAGCTCGGGATCCTGAATGGATCGACTGTCCTCCAGCAGGCTCAGTGAGCAGGTCCGAAGTGGTGAGGCATGTCATGAAACGTCATCTGGGCGGCGCATGTGCCGCAACGCTCGCTCTGTACCTGGCCGGCGCCCTTTCGGCGCAAGCGCAGACGGCCGACATCAAGACCATCGTGTCGATCGGCGGACCCCCCGTCGTGCTGAATCAGAACAGCCAGCTCAACATGGCGGGCGTGTTCATGATCGGGGGCACGACCAGCGCGACGGTCACCCAGAACGGCACCAACAACGCCACCGGCGTGCTGCAGTTCGGCGGAACGAATTCCGCATCGATCGGGCAGGCCGGCGTCAACAACTTCGCCTATGTCGGCCAGGCCGGCCAGTCGGCGACCAGCCTGATATCGCAGCTCGGCACGATGAATGCCGGCACGGTGGCGCAGTTCGGCACCGTCAACGCCTCGACCATCGTCCAGACCGGTCCCTGACGCGCGAGCGGTCTCGTCGGTATCGGCAACGAACGGGGAAGCGCGATGCGAGGCGGCAGACAGGTTCTGAGGCGGGCTTTGGCCCTGGCGGCGATGCTCGCCGCCGTCGGTGCGACGACGCCGGCAAGCGCGGGAACCGTCCAGCGCAGCGTGACCAACCGGAACGTAAGCATCCAAACGGTCGTGCAGTTCGGCGACAATGTTGAGCTTGTCACGATCGAGGAGAACAGCCGCATCAACATCGCGCGGGTGATCCAGATCGGCGGGACCGGCACGGTGGACGCGACCATCATCCAGAACGGCACGCGCAACTATGCCAATGTGATCCAGGTCGGCGGCACCACCAATGCGGCGATCGGTCAATCCGGTGTAAGCAACACCGCCGAGATCACCCAGATCGGCAATTCCACCAATGCGCTCCTGCTCCAGATCGGCGACATGAACACGGGAGCGGTGAGGCAGTTCGGGCGTTTCAACTGGCTGGCGATCTTCCAGTTCGGCCGATGATGGAGGTGTAACATGAAGCTGCTTCTGCTCGCATCCGGACTGGGATTCATGACCGTGGTTGCAATGGCGCCGGCCGGCGCCGGCGACGGTCACACCACCGTGGTCCAGGACGAGAACGGCACCTCGGTGATCACGCAGAGCGGTGATCCGGCGGAGGCCGAGGTCAAGATCGAGAAGGAGCCCGGGCGCACGACGGTCACTCGCCGCAGCGGCGGCAACACCGCGATCGTGACACAGGGCAGCGCAAGCCCGCAGGACATGCTCGACTGGCTGCGCAAGCTGCAGGGCCACTGACGGACGAAGCCATTGAAATGAGAGAGGAATTCCGGGCGTTCTGCCGCACCTTGTTCACGGTTATTCGCGTGCCTTAACCAATAATTAATTATACGTTTGCGGGTGGGCGACAGCCCGGCCTAGCCTCCTTCCGGGGAGCCGCTATCGCGAAGCCAAACGAGTGTGGTGCGTATCATGATTGCCAGATCATATGGGGCGTTGTTCGCCTCGCTCAGCGCAGCTGCGCTGCTGCTTAGCTCCAGTGACAGTCCTGCCGGACCTGCTGGCGCCACAGCGTCCGGCGTCGCAGCCGTTGCTGCCCCGCCGGCTGCGGCACGTCCGCACGTTGGGCCGGGCGCCAGGTTCCACCGCCGCGGCGCTCCCTGGGTCTATTGGCCGGGCGGCGGCAGCTACTTCTACGACGGCGCCGGCTACAGCCAGCACTTCGCCGATGTGAACCAGTCGCTCTCCGCCGATGTGCGCTACACCTACACGTATGATGTGCCCTGGGACTGGACGCATCGCTATCCGCCGAACGTCGTGCCGTCCAATCGGCCCTACGTGCCGAGCTGCCCGACCGAGCAGGTGACGGTGCCCGGCCGCGGCGGCAGCGAGCACACCGTCAACATCATGCGGTGCTACTGAGCTAGCCGAGTTCGAAGCTGGTGACGCCGAAGACGCGGTCGAGCCGCAGCGGCGGGATCGGCCCCGTATACATCCGCGCCGTCTCGAACACCGGCTCGAGGCCGAGCGCCTCGGCGAGCGCGATCGCGGCGGGATTGACGGCGGGGACGTCGAGGAAGACCTCGCCGGCGCCCGCGCTTCCCATTAGGGCCTGCACGACGTCATCCGCGGCGGCGCGATCGTCGGCTACGAGCGGGCCGATCTTGTAGCCCGTCCGGCAGGGGCGGATCACGCCCCATGCAGCGAGCCTGCCCTCGCGCAGCAACGCGCGGCCGACATGACCTCGCGTGTTGATCCAGGCGCGCAGGAAGGCGCTGCGCGCGGCGGGGAATACACGGGCGTCATCGGCTTCCACCAGCGCAAACGGGACCTTGTCGAGCGCAACGACATCGGCGGGCGGCTTCACCGATCCCGCGACGGTGCCGCCATAGCGGATATTGGCGTAGGCGAGCTGGAAACCCGACTTCTTGTAATTCTCTTGCTGCGCCACGACGCCGTCGAGGCCGATCACGCGCGCGCCTGCATGCGCGATCGCGGCATTCCAGATGCGCAGGCCATGGCCTGCGCCGCGAAAGCGCTCGCGCACGATGTAGAAGCCAAGGAAGGCGAAGCGGTCGTCGTAATTGACGCAGGAGACGGTCGTGACCGGCTCGCCCTCGATCTCGCCGACGAAGAAGCCTCGGGCGTCGGGGATCGCGAAGCAGGCGGCATCCGCCAGCCCCGGATTCCAGCCCTCCGCCGCGGCCCAGTCGACGGCGAGGGCGATTTCGTCGGGGCGCAAATTGCGGATCTGCAAATCACTCATTTTCAAGCGCCTCATGATGGATGCCTTCGGCCATGGACCTGACGACGGGTCTGGCTGTAGAAGGCCTCATGATAGGCCGAGCCTGCGGCTCGCCTCAACTGAAGGGATCATCGGATCATGGCAGTAGAGAAGGTTGCGCTCGTCACCGCCGGCGGCAGCGGCATGGGGGCGGGGGCTGCGCGGCGGCTGGCGGCGGACGGGTTTGGCGTCGCGATCCTGTCGTCCTCGGGCAAGGGCGAGGCGCTGGCGGCCGAGCTCGGCGGGCTCGGCGTTACCGGCTCGAACCAGTCGAACGACGACTTGAAGCGCCTCGTCGAGGCTGCGTTGGCGAAGTGGGGACGGATCGACGTTCTCGTCAACAGCGCCGGGCACGGGCCGCGTGCCCCCATCACCGAAATCACCGACGAGCAATGGCACACCGGCCTCGACACTTATCTCCTGAACGTGATCCGTCCGACCCGGCTGGTAACGCCGCTGATGCAGGCACAGAAGGGCGGCGCCATCATCAACATCTCGACCGCCTGGGCGTTCGAGCCCAGCGCGATGTTCCCGACCTCGGCGGTGTTCCGCGCAGGGCTCGCCGCCTTCACCAAGATCTTCACCGACACTTACGCGGCCGACAATGTCCGCATGAACAACGTGCTGCCGGGCTGGATCGACAGCCTGCCGCAACAGGACGCGCGGCGCGACAGCGTGCCGATGAAGCGCTACGGCAAGGTCGAAGAGGTCGCGGCGACAATCTCGTTCCTGGCCTCCGACGGCGCCGCCTACATCACTGGCCAGAACATCCGCGTCGACGGCGGGCTGACGCGCTCGGTCTGAGGCGGCCGCCTCAATGTGAGGCGATAAGCTGCGCCAGCTCCGGCAGGATCTTGTAGCGGGCGATCTCGTGCGGATACTCGCCGCGATTGGCCAGCAGGACGATGCCGATCCGCCGCGCCGGCACCAGGCCGATATAGCCGGAGGCGTTGTTGAGGCCGCCCGGCTTGTCGACGATGGTGATGCCTGGAAGGCGCACGGTCTCCCAGGCCAGGCCCTGTCCGAATTTTTCGTCGACGCGGAAGGCCTCGCGCTGCGTCAGCCGCAGGGCTTCGCGCAGATGCGGATCGATCGCGCGGCCATCGACGCAGGCGGCCGCGAAGGCGGCAAGGTCCCGGACGGAGGCGAACATCTGGCCCGTGCCGGGAAAATCAAAGTAGCTTTGCTGATTGCCGATCGGCCCGATCGCCATGCCCTGGTCGGAATAGCCCTGGACCGCGCGCTGCATCGCCGCCGCATCCATGACGGCGCGATTGTCCGGGCCGCGCTCGGGGACGAAAGTGGAGCCCATGGCGAGGGGGCGGAGAATGCGGTGCTGGATCAGCGCATGGATCGGCTTGCCGTAGCAACGCTCGAGCACGAGCTGAAGCAGCACATAGCCGGCATGGGTGTAGACGCGTTGCCGGCCGGGTGCGACGCCAGGCGCCGGCGTGAAGGCGTTCAGCATCGCGATGAACTGCTCGCGCGTATACTCTTCGTTGGGCCAGGGCGGATGATCGGTTGGGAGCAGCAGGCCCGAAGTGTGCGTTGCTAACTGGCCCACAGTGACGTTGCGGATGTAGTTGCCGCTCAGCTCAGGCAGGTATTTCGGCAGACGATCGTCGAGCCGCAGCTCGCCGCGCAGCACGCCGAGCGCCACGAGCGTGGCCTCGAACGGCTTTCGCAACGAGGCGAGGTTGAACAGCGTGTCGGGCGTCACCTTCCGCCTGGTGGCATCATCGGCGAAACCGTAGCTGAAGAATTCGACATGGCGCCCGGCATAGATGGCTGCGGCGAGGCCGCCCGCATGGTCCGCCGTCGCGGTCGGCGCCAGCTCGCCGGCGACGATGTCGCGCATTTGCGCAATCATGTCGGAATCGGCCGAGGCGCGGCGGGGGCAAAGCGCCATCGCCATAGCAATGGATGCGGCCTGGGCGAAGACTCGCCGGGTGATCGGGGATGAGATGACAACAGGCGCCACGTGCTCTGATCGATCATGCTGATGCGCCCCCGGGATGGTTTTAGCGAGGAGGGCGCGAGGTCCCAATTCACGATTGCGCGTTGTGGGTTCCCGCCAATCCAGATCACAAAACTGAGCCGTTCGGCTAACAATTGTTGACGTCCGGGACCCGGCGTGTATAGTTAGCTTCATGGCTAACCAATTATCCAATCTCGACCATATCTTCGCCGCGCTGGCCGATCCGACGCGGCGGGCGATCGTGATGCGGCTGTGCGCGGGCGAGGCGTCGGTCGGCGAGCTCGCCGATCCCTTCGACATGGCCCTGCCGAGCTTCATGAAGCACATCCACGTGCTCGAGACGAGCGGGCTCGTTCAGTCCGAGAAATCGGGACGCGTGCGCACCTGCCGTCTCAGCGCGGATGCGCTTGTCGGCGCCGAGGATTGGTTCCAGCAGCAGCGCGCGGTCTGGGAAGCGCGGCTCGACCGGTTCGAGGCCTACGTGATGAAGCTCAAGAAAGAGAAGGAAAGGGCGGCCGCCAAGCGGCCGGCCCGAACAACCAAACGGAAAGGTTCCTGACAATGACGAGTTCTGCCAACCCCGCTCTGTCGCAATGGTCGCTCGACCGCGAGATCGTGATGTCGCGCGTGATCGACGCGCCGCGCGATCTGGTGTTCGAGGCATGGTCCGACCCGAAGCATCTGCCGCAATGGTTCGGCCCGAAGGGATTCAAGGTCGAGACCTTCGAGATCGACGTTCGTGTCGGCGGCGTCTGGCGCTTCAACATGATCGGGCCCGACGGCACGGTCTATCCGAACCGGATGCGCTTCCGGCGCATCGAGCGGCCGTCGCTGATGGAGATGGATCACGGTACCGACCAGGATGACGATCCCCGCATGTTCCGCTTCACCGTCACCTTTGCCGAGCAGAGCAACGGCAAGACCGTGCTGATGATGCGCCAGCTGGCCTCGAGCACCGAGCAGCGCGATGGCATGATCGGCTTCGGCGCCGTCGAATACGGCTACCAGACGCTCGACAAGCTGGCGGCCTATGTGGCGGGCATGAAGCGGTGATACGGGTGATCGTTACTATCGCAGGTTAGCGCCGGATCCCTCGGCCGGAACAGGCGATGAAGACGGTCGTCTCTCCTGCGGCAATCAGCGCGGCATTGTTAGGAACAATCGCCTGTGCTTGCCGGTTGCGCGAACGACGCCAGTCAAATGGAGAACAGGAAAATGGCCAATGCAGCCCGCGATACGTTCGTGGTGGGACTACGCAATGCGCATGCGATGGAAGTGCAGGCGCGAGAATTGATGGAGCGCCAGTCGGAGCGGCTGGACGAATATCCCGAGGTCAAGGCGAAGATCACGGCGCACCTTCAGGAGACCAATGAGCAACTGCGTCGCCTCGAAAAGTGCCTGGAAGCCTGTGGCGAGAGTACGTCGAGCCTGAAGGATACGGCGCAGTCGGTGATGGCCAACATGATGGCCATGGCGCATTCGGTTGCCGGCGACGAGATTCTGAAGAACACTTTCGCGAACAACGCCTTCGAGAATTTCGAGATCGCCGCCTACAAGTCGCTGCTCGCGCTGTGCGGCGCCGCCGGCATGCCGGAGGCGAAGGAGCCGCTCGAGACGTCATTGAAGGAGGAGCAGCGCATGGCCGCCTGGATCGATTCCAATGTCGAGAAGGTCACCATGGAGTATCTGACGCATCAGCGCCAGGCCGCGTAGTTCTTCGCGTTCCTCGCCGACAGCGAACCACCGGCACGCACAGCGGCCGGTGGCTTTTTTGCTCCGCCGGGTTCCCTGCCATCTGCGCGTGAGCCTAGGAACGATCGCTGCGATCAGGCTTTGGCAGTGATGACGCACATCATCTTCAGCGACTACCGCAACCCCGCGGCGGAGCAAGCCTACGAGATCGCCTGGGACTTTCTGGTGCGAACGGGCGCCATCAGCGACGAATTCGACGCCTGCGTGTTCCTGGCGCAGCGTATCACCGTGATGGTCGAGGAGGGACACACGAATCGGATCCGCATGGCGAACCGCGCGATCTCCGAATTTCAGCGCCATGCCGCGGAACGCGACGATATCATCCGTGGCGGCGGCCGTTACGCCGAAGGGCGTTGAGCGCCGCGAAGCGGGTTCACTCCCTGGCTTCGTCCGTGACGATGTTGCCGAGCTTCTGCCAGCGCACGCCATCGAACTGTACCATCTGGAACTGCTTGTTGACGCGATAGTCCGTTGGCGTGGTCGTCACCGAGATTCCGGGGAGCGTCAGGTCGAGCTCGATGTTCTTGAGGTTGGCCGCCTGTCGCATCACGTTCTCGCGGGTCAAATCGTCGCCGCATTGCTTCAGTACCTGCACCAGGAGCTGCGCGGTGATGTAGCCGTAGACGTTCAGGTTTGAATCCTTGTCGCCTTCGGGATAGTACCGGGCCATGAAGGCGAGATAGCGCTTCATGCCCGGGTCGTCCTTCCATTCGGGATCCGCGGCATCCTTGACGTAGCCGACGCTGATGATGCCCTTGGAATTGTCGAGCCCGGCGGGCTTCAGCACGGCGCTGAGCGAGGAGGCGTTGATGTCGATGATGTGCAGCGCCTTCCAGCCGATCTCGGCGACCTTCTTGATGGCCTGCGCCGCCTGCTTCGGCGTCGTCGCGCTGAACAGCACGTCGGCGCCCGCATCCTTCAACCGCAGGATCTGCGAGTCGATCGTCGGCTCGCTGATCTCGTAGGAGGTCTCGGCCACGACCATGCTCGCCTTGTCGCCGAGGCCCGCCTTGAGGCCAGCGAGATAATCCTTGCCGAGATCGTCGTTCTGGTAGAGCACGCCGATCCTGGCGTTCGGATGGTTCTTCAGCAGGTACTGCGCGTAGATCCGGCCCTCGACGAGGTAAGACGGGTTGAAGCCCATGGTCCAGGGGAAGTTCTTCGGGTCGGTGAAGCGTGCGGCGCCGGTGGCGGCGAAGAGCTGCGGGATCTTCCTGGCGTTGAGATATTTCTGCACGGCGACGTTCGGCGCGGTGCCGATGATCTGGAAGGTCAAAAGCACTTCGTCGCTTTCGACGAGCTTGCGGACCTGCTCCACCGTCTTTGGCGGCGAATAGGCATCGTCATACTGGATCAGCTCGACCTTGCGGCCGTTCACGCCGCCCTGGTCGTTGATCATCCTCATATAGGCGGCCTGGGTCTTGCCGATCACCGCATAGGCCGAGGCCGGGCCGCTGAGCGGGACGGTCTGGCCCACCTTGATTGCGGTGTCGGACGCGCCGGGATCGTATTTCTTTTGTGCCTGCGCTGCCGCGACCGAGAGGAGAAGCGCGGAGGCTGCGACGAATTTTGTGACGACGTTTTTCATGTCGGTCTCCCCCAGCAATCCTCATTCGCCCTTGAGGCCGGCGTCGCGGATCAACTTGGTCCATTTCTGCGTTTCGGCGTCGATGAACTTGCCGAACTCGGCGGCGGTGCCTGGGCGCACTTCGAGCCCCTGCGCGGTCAGCGTGTCCTTGATCGCAGGCTCGGCGAGCGCGCGCAAAACCTCGGCCTGAAATTTGTCCACGATGGCGCGCGGCGTCGTGGACGGCACCATGAAGCCGTACCAGCCGGCGGCGGCGACGTTGGGAAAGCCCTGCTCGCGCAGCGTCGGCGCCTGCGGGTAGAGCGCGCTGCGCTCGGCCGAGGCGACGCCGAGCACGGTGAACTTGCCGCTCTGGATGTAGGGCAAGGCGGTCGGCAGCGCGGTCAGCGTGGCGTCGACGCGGCCCGCGAGCAACTCGGTGTAAGAAGCCGCATCGCCCCGGAACGGGATGTTGAGGCCTTTGACGCCGGCATCGCGGAACAGGAGCTCTCCGGCGAGATGCGGCTGCGAGCCGGCGCCGGGGGAGGCGAAAGTCAGTCCGTCCGGCTTCGACTTGCCGTAGGCGATCAGGTCGGGAAGCGTCTTGAATGGCGCGTCGGCGCTGATGATGAGGAAGAGCGGCGCGATCACCACCATCGCCACCGGCTGCAGATCCTTGCGCTCATAGGTCAGCTTGCCGAACAGCGCCTCGGCGGTCGCGTAGGGCGCCGCGACATAGAGGATGGTATAGCCGTCGCCCGGCGCATGGGCGACCATGTCGTTAGCGATGCGCGTGCCGGCGCCGGGCTTGTTCTCGACGATGAATTGCTGGCGCAGGCTGCGGCCGAACTCCTCGGCCAGCAAGCGCAGCGAGATGTCGTTGGAGCCGCCCGGCCCGTAAGGCGAGATCAGCCGCACCATCCGCGACGGCCAGACCTCCTCAGCGCGCAAGGAAAATGGTGAGGCCGATACGCCGGCGGCGACGGCGCCCAGCAGTGCTCGGCGTGTGATGGTCATGACGGCCTCCCGGGGATGGGGCGCCAGCTTGTTTGTTCATGTCCTGGCGCTCTTCTTGTTTTGCTTGTGCGTCTCGGCCGTCGGCATCGCCGCGTCGACCATGATCCGGATGCTATCGGCGAGCGCCGCGATGCGCGGACCGATTTCGCCCTCGAGCTGCCCGGGCTGGAGCCGGAAGGCGGGGATGCCGCAATTGATCGAGAATGATTGTTTCGCTTCGCTGATGTGAAACAGCGGCGCGGCGACGGCATGGATCGAGGCCATGTACTCGCCCCAGCAGGTGCAAAAGCCGCGGCTTTTGCATTGCGCGATGCCGGCGCGGTATTTGTCGCGGAGCGCCGACCACAATCCGGCATCCTCGGCGGCGAGATTGCGTTCCAGCCGGTCTGCGTCGGCCGGCGGCAGGCTCGCCGCCGCAGCGCGGCCCATGGCGGTCATCACGACGGGAATGGGCATGCCGATGTCGGGCACGTGCGGGCCGACATCGCCGGAGCGCGCGGTCTCGACATAGATCATCGATGTCGCATCGAGCAGGCCGATCGAGACCGTGCCGCGGACGCTGTGCGCCAGCTCCTGCATCATCGGCCGCGCTACTTGGCGGAATTGCATTCCGGCGAGCAGGGGATGCGCCATCCGCAGCGCCCGTGCACCGACGCGGTACTTCGACCGCTCGGCGTCGTAACGGAGATAGCCGAGCTCGGCCAAGGTATGGGTCAGCCTCGCCACCGTCGGGCGCGGGATGCCGGTCAGCGTCGACAGCTCCATATTGCCCAGCAGCGTGCTCCCGGCCTTGAACGCCTCGAGCACGACGAGCCCCTTTGCCAGCGTCGTGGCGAAAGCGGCGTCATCGGCGCTCTCGGCCAGCACGGCTGCGGCAGAGGAGAGCGGGCGCTGCGGCTTGGGTGAGTCAGTCGGAGCCATCCCGGAATATCAGACGGACAGATTTCGAATGTCCAATAGATTCGCCATCTGCGACAAAATTGTCCGATATGTGGACACTCGGCTCGCAGCGCTTCTTGCGCCTTCCGGGCACCGCTGGAACGACTGGGCACACAGATTTTTGTCGTGATTGCATGCCGTTCTTTGACAGGATTATTACGACGACGTGTCAGATCGATAATTTTTGCGGAGCGGTTCATGTTGCAGTGGCAGGCGCGGTCAAATCCCCTGGCGTGGTGGTGGGGATCCCTCACGCTTGTGAGCAGCGCCAATATCCTCGTCTGGTTCATGCTCTATCGTGAGTTCTATCCGACGCCTTCGGCCAGCCTCGGTGGCGGCTCGGACATCGGGCTGATGTTCCTGCTGTGCGCCGGCTATGTGTTCGGCTGCGCCTTCCGTTCGGTGCTGCCGCGCGCCGACGTGCAGCGCATCTGCCTGTTCGACACCTGGCTCTCCAGCGTCGCCGTCGGCCGGACGGTGGCGACGGTGGCCGAGCTCTGCTTCGCCGCGCAATGGGCCATCATCCTGCATCAGCTCGGCAAGATGACGGGCGCGGAGACCGCGGTGAACATCGCGCTCGTGATCGTGCCGATCATCATCATCGCGGAATGTTTCTCCTGGTACGCGGTGGTGACGACCAACTTCCTCTACAACGCGATCGAGAATTCGCTGTGGGCTGTGACCTTCTTCCTGGCCGGCATCGCGCTGTGCCGTCTGATGCCGGAATTCCAGGGCGTAGTGCGCTGGGCGCTGATGTCAGGTATCGTCGGCATCGCCTGCTTCCTTGCCTTCCTCATCACAGTCGACGTGCCGATGTATCTCAGCCGCTGGCGGGCAGGGCATGAAGAGGGCAACACATTCCTCGGCTTCCTCGAAGGGCTGCATGACGTCTCGACGCGCTGGGTGGTGACCCACGACATCGCGCACTGGAAGGGCGAGCTGACCTGGATGTTCCTGTATTTCAGCGCGGCGGTGTGGTCGAGCCTCGCGCTCTGCGCGCTCTACGCGATGGAAGGCTATCTGACGCGCTATCTCGCCTGACGGTCAGATTCCAACTTGACGCGTTCTTTGAAGCGAAGCGGTATCCACTTCGCATCAGAGGGCTTACTTGCCGACCAGGCTGCATTTGCTGCGATCGAGCGGGCGGAAGGCCTGGTCGGGCGGGATCGTCGCGACCAGCTTGACGAAGTCCCACGGGCCCTTGGATTCCTCGGGTGTCTTGACCTGCACCAGATAGAGATCGTGCACCATGCGTTGGTCCTCGCGGATGCGGCCGTTGGGGGTGTAGGCGTCCGACACCGGCGTCGCCTTCATCTTGGCCATCACGATGGCGCTCTCGTCGGAACCGGTGTCCTTGATAGCCTGCAGATAGTGGCGTACGGCGGAGTAGACGCCGGCCTGGATCTGCGAGGGCATCGCCTTGCGGCGAGCATAGAACGCATCGGAGAATTTCCGGGCGGCCGGCGAGACATCCTCGAAGAAGGAGGTGACGATGAGATCGCCGCGCGTTGCTTTGAGCCCGACCGCTTCGATGTCGACGTTCTGGAACGACATCGGCACGATCTTCATGCCTTGGCTGGCGAGGCCGAATTCCTCGGCCTGCTTGATCGCCGTTGCATTATCGCCGGCAACGTTGATGGCCAGGATCTTGGCGCCCGACGACTGCGCCTGGAGCAGGAATGAGCTGTAATCGGGCGTGCCGAGCTGCGCCTTGACGCTGCCGGCGACCTTGCCGCCGAGTGCGGCGATGCGCTCGCGTGCGGTCACCTCGATCGAATGGCCGAAGGCGTAGTCGCCGGTGATGAAGAACCAGGGCTCCTTGCTGGTCTGCATGATGCCGGAGACCACGGCGGTCGCGGTGGAATAGGCGTCCTGGGTCCATTGCACGCTGGTCGGCGCGCACGCTTCATCGGTCAGCTGGTTCGCGCCGGCGCCGGAGATGAGGAATATCTTGCCGTTGCTGCGCACCAACTCCTGCACCGCCAGCGCCGAGCCGGAGCTGCCGCCATCGGCGACGGCCTGGACCCCGTCGCTGAACCATTTTCGCGCCAGCGATGCGGCGAGATCCGGCTTGTTCTGGTGATCGGCCTGCAAGATCTCGATCGGCTTGCCGTTGATCTTGCCGCCGAACTCCTCGGCGGCCATTCGCGCCGCTTCGACCGAGCCCGGACCCATGGCGGTCGCGAACACGCCGTTCATGTCCGTGAGGACGCCGATGCGGATGGCCTCGCCCTTGATCTCGGCCCGCGCGGGGAGGGGCGCGAGCGCAAGTGCGATCAGGAGGGTGGCGACGGAGGTGGTGCGGGTCGTGCCCATGGCGTTTCCTTGATGTTATCGTTGATTGATCGATGTTGACGGTCAGGCCGGTTCGGCGATCACCGTGTTGCGCAGGATGCCGATGCCGGAAATCTCGACCTCGACAGTGTCGCCGGGGCGCATCCACAGCGGCGGCGTGCGCTTGGCGCCGACACCGCCCGGCGTGCCCGTGACAATGACGTCACCGGGCACGAGCGGGCAGATGGTGGAGATGTAGGCGATCAGCTCGGGGATGGCGGTGATCAGGAGATCCGTCGTGGTGTCCTGCACGACATTGCCGTTCAGCCTTGTCTGCAAGGTGAGCTTCGACGGATCCGGAATCTCGTCGGTCGTCACCAGCCACGGACCGAAACTGCCGCTCTCGGCAAAGGTCTTGCCGGCGAGGAATTGGCTGGTGTGGCGCTGCCAGTCGCGGATGCTGCCTTCGTTGTAGCAGGAATAGCCGGCGACGTGATCGAGCGCGCGGTCGGCCGGGATGTGACGGCCCGCTTTGCCGATGACGAGCGCGAGCTCGCCTTCGTAGTCGAAGTCGTCGCTCACCCCAGGTTTGACGATGGGCTGGAGATGGCCGACCTGGCTACAGGCAAATCGCGCAAACAGCGCCGGCTTTTCGGTGACGGTGCGGCCGGTTTCGGCGACGTGATCGCGATAGTTGAGGCCGACGCAGATGATCTTGCCGGGATCGGGAATCACGGGCGCGAAGCTGATCTTGTCGAGCGGATGATCAGGGGCCGCGGAGGCGGCCAGCCTTGCCGCCTCGGCGAGCCGACCGGTTTCGAACAGCTGCCGCAGCGTGGCGCACCCCGCCATCCGCGCGCCGAGATCGACGACACCATTCTCCTTGACGGCGCCGAAGGTGGGGCGTCCATCCACACTGAATGAGAGCAGCTTCATGAAATGTCCTTGAGAGGGTTCGGTCAGGCCGCGGAGGGCGCTTGGGCTGAGGGAATTTGGGTTGGAGGCGCGATGGCGGCGATGAGGCGGTCGAGCTCGGTCTCGTTGCGGGCGGAGCCGCGGATGTAACGGTCGGGGCGAACGAGTGCGGCAATGATGCCGTGCTCGCGCAGCCAGGGCCCAAGGCCGTTGGTATCGTCGCTGGTCAGGATCTTGATCTCCGTCTGCGACAGCGCGAGACGCGATGAGAGTGCCGCCGCCGTCTCGACGAGCAGCACGTGGCTGTAGCCGGTCCGGTCATCGCTGCGGCTGGCGTCGGTCAACGTGAACTGCGGCGCGAGATGTCCGGCGAGCGGCGGGTCGCCGAACGCGAGTCCAGGGCCGAGCAGGGGCTTCTTCACGTCCAGCTTGACCGGCGCGTTCTCGCGCGCTTCGCCGGCAGCAAGGCCGGCCTCGATCGCCTTGGTGTTGATGACACCGCCGAGGCGAATGGCGAGCGCGATGAACTCGCGCACATGCGGCAGCCGTTCGCTCTGATAGGTGTCGAGCAGATCGGGCGCGGCGCCTTCGCGGATCACGCTCGCCAGCTTCCAGGCGAGGTTGGCGGCATCGCGGATGCCGGCGCACATGCCCTGGCCGAGGAAGGGCGGGGTCTGGTGCGCGGAATCGCCGGCAAGCAGCAATCGCCCGTTCCGCCATTGCTGCGCGATGACCGAATGGAACGTGTAGACAGAAGCGCGCTCGATCTCGGCATCGTCGGGCGTGATCCAGCGCGACAGCAGCTCCCAGACTTTCGCGGGTTGCGCGACCTCCTGCGAATCCTCGTCCGGGAGAACCGTGATCTCCCAGCGCCGCCGCGTGCCGGTGCCGCGCACGTAGGTTGCGGGCCGGCGGGGATCGCAATGCTGGAGGCTGTAGTCGCCGAGGTCGTCGCGCGCGCGCTTGAGCAGAACGTCGATCACGAGCCAGCGCTCGTGGAAGCCGAGGTCGTCCATGCCAGAACCGATGAAGCGGCGCACCAGCGAGCGGGCGCCGTCGCAGCCGATCACGTAACCGGCCCGGACCTCGCTGAGCCTCCCGTTGGAGAGGTCTTCACAGCGGACGCGCACGCCGTGCTCGTCCTGATCGAGCGCGAACACCTCGCAGCGATTGCGCAAGGTGACGTGCGGCCACCGGGCGAGGCCGCCGATCAACACGTCCTCCAGATCCGGCTGGTGGAAGCGGTAGCTGAGATGCCAGCCCATCGGCGTCAGCGTTTGCGGACGGGACCAGTCCAGCAGCATGCGGCCGGCTGCATCGAGAAACAGCATGCCGGGACTGAGAATGACGTGCGGCAGGATCGCCTCGGCAAGCCCGATGGTCTGGAACACGCGCATGCATTCATCGTCGAAATGCACCGCGCGCGGCAGATGATAGGTCCGCGCCTCGCGCTCCAGCACCAGCGTCCGCACGCCGCACAGGCCGAGCAGGTTGGCGAGCGTGGCGCCTACCGGCCCGCGGCCGACGATCACGACGTCAAACTCTTCAGATGTGGATTTATCTTGCATGGGGTATCTCTTCCCCAAGCAGGGCCAGCGCTTCAACGCCGGCGTGGCAAGTGTCCGCCCAGCGGACGGCCTCTATTCCGCAACAGGAATGGCCGACGCCGTTTCCAGCAGCTGGCTCGCAAACTGCGCGACCGCTTCCTCGATCCCCAGCGCCGAGCGGATCCAGATGATCGAGATGCAGCCGAATACGACGCCGTCCCGCACGATGGCAACGGCGATCGACGCCGTCTTGGGATTGTATTCGCCCTCGCTGCGGATGGCGTAGCCTCGCGCGGCGGTCTCAGCGATCATGCGGTCGAGCCGGCCCTGGTCGAGGAAGGGGCGGTCGTCGGCCTCATCGATGCGGCGGAGATGATTGATGATGAGATCGCGTTCGCGCGCCGGGCAGGCGGCGAGATAGGCGCGGCCCGCAGACGTGCGCAGCATCGGCAGGCGCTTGCCGATCATGCCGCGATCGATCGAAAGCGGGCTGCGAGAGTGCGTGGTCTCCTGCACCACCATCGCCGCGTTCTCGTAAGTCGAGAGATCAACGGGCCAGACCAGTTTCTTGCTGAGATCGGCAAGATAAGGCGCCGCCGCCTGGCAGATCACCACGCCGGGATCATAGCCGTCGCCAAGGCTCAATGCGCGCCGGGTGACCCGAAACCGGTCGTCGCTGGCGCTGCGGGCGATATAGCCGAGCTCCTCCAGGGTTTCGAGGAGGCGGTAGACGGTGGGTCGGGGCAGGTCGAGCGCGCGGGCGACGTCGCCGGCGCGGATGCCGCCGGAGCGGTTGACCTCGTGCAGCACGTCGAGCCCGCGCTTGAAGGCGCGGACGCCCTCAGACTGCCGAGGCTGGCCGTTCCGCGTCCGCTCCTTGGACACTTCCTATTTCCTCCCTTGTGGCACATCGCGGCGCGCTTATTGTCGCCTGCGAACGCGAGGCGATTGCGGAACGCCACCGTAGGATCGCGCGCGGCCGGTATCAAGCTCGCCGCAGTACGGCGACCGCGATGCCTCCGGGAGGAATTCGATGGAAATCGCAGCGCTCGGCTATATCGGAATCAGTTCATCCCAGCTCGACCAGTGGAGCCGGATGGCGACCGGCCTGCTCGGCATGCAGCAGGTCGATCGCGGCGGCAAGATGCGGGCCTTCCGCATGGACGACCGCAAGCAGCGGCTGATCGTCGACGGTGGCAGCGATGCCGGTCTTGCGGTGATGGGATGGGAAGTTCCTTCGACCGCCGAACTGGATAAGCTGGCAGGGCGGCTCGAAAGCCATGGCATCAAGGTGGCGAAGGGCTCGCGCGCACTCGCTGACGAGCGGCATGTCGCCGAGCTGATCGCGTTCACTGACCCCGCCGGCAACCGGCTGGAGGCTTTTTGCAAGCCGGAGCTTGCGAGCGAGCCGTTCAGGCCAGGCCGTCCGATCTCGGGCTTCCGCACCGGGGCGCTCGGCATGGGGCATGTCGTGCTCAACGTGGAGAATGTCGAGATGCTGTTGCCGTTCTATCGCGACGTGCTCGGCTTTCACGTCTCCGATTTCGCGCTGAAGCCTTACGGGCTTTATTTCTTCCACGTCAACGGCCGCCACCACTCCTTTGCGATGGTCGGCTCGGGACGGAAGGCGATGCATCATTTCATGGTAGAGCTCGGCTGCCTCGATGATGTCGGGCAGGGCTACGACCTCGCGCAGATGGACGAGGGACGCATCGCCTACACACTGGGCCGGCACACCAATGACCACATGACCTCGTTCTACGTGAATACGCCGTCCGGCTTCTTCATCGAATATGGCTGGGGCGGACGCGTCATCGATCCCGAAAACTGGCAGCCGCACGAGACCTTTGATGGGCCCTCCCTTTGGGGCCACGAGCGGCTGCATATGCCGGAAGAGCAGCGCACGCGATTGCGCGACATGCGGCTCGACGCGGCTGCCCGCGGCGTGCGCGTCGCCGATCCGCGCGTGCCGCCGCTCAATTGCGCGTGGCTGGACTCGGTGGTCGCGCGTGAGTGATCTGCGGCGACGCCGCGATCAGGCTTCGCCGAGATCGACCTCGGTCAAGATGCCCTGGCGCAGCGCCAGGCGGACCAGCTCGATGTCGGAGCCGACGCCGAGCTTGTCCTTGATCAGCGAGTGCAGGTTCGCCACCGTCTTCGGGCTGACATGCAGCGTCTCGGCGATCTCCTCCGTCGTGTTCTCGGCGAGCAGCAACCGCAGCACCTCGAATTCGCGCGGCGTCAAGACGTCGGCGGCGGAGGTTTCGCCGCTGATGCGGCTCAGCGCAAGCTCGTGGTCGATGTCAGGGCTGATGGCAATCTTGCCGGCGAGCACGTCCTTGACCGCGCGCACCAAGGTCTCGGGCGGGCTGGTCTTGGTCACGTAACCCCGTGCACCGGCGCGGATCGCCTGCACGGCAAAGCCGGCATTCTCGTGCATGGTGAAAACGAGGATTCGCGCCGCCTTGTCCCACTGCCGGATCCGCCTGACGGCCTCGATGCCGCCGATGCCGGGCATGCTGAGGTCCATGATGACGAGATCGGGCGTCTCGGATTTGTAGAGGCGATAGGCTTCCGCTCCGTCGGCCGCCTCAGCGACGACGCGCAGGCCCGGCTGCTTCTGCAGCACCGAGCGATAGCCCTCGCGGACGACGGAATGGTCGTCGACCAGCAGGATGGTCGCATCCGCCGCACTCATGCCGCGTGCTCCAGGGCCTCAGACGCGGCAGCCGCGAGCGGAATAAATACGCGCAGCGAGGAGCCCTCTGGGCTGGTCTCGAAGCTGAGCCGGCCGCGAAGCGCGGCGACGCGCTCGCGCATGCCGAGCAGGCCCATGCCCGATTTGGCCGAAGCCTCGTTCGGCCGGCCGTCGTCTTCGACCACGAGGGCAATCTCGCTTCCGGTCGCCGTCAGATGCAGGCTGACCCTTGTTGCGCCGGCATGCTTGGCCGCATTGGTGAGCGCCTCCTGCACGATCCGATAGAGATTGGCGCTGACGTCGGCGGGCACGCTGTCGAAGGCGCCGTCGAACCGGATCTCGAAGCGGGGCTGGCCGCGGCTGCGGCCGTTCCACCCCGAGACCAGACCTTCGAGGCTGGCGACGAGGCCGAGTTCGTCGACATCGGGCGGCCGCAGCCGGAACAGTGCGCCGCGCAGCGTCTCCATCATGCCGGTCGCGGTGCGGGCAATGCTGTCGCATTCGCTGAGCAGGTCGGGACAGTCCTGCGCCGCAGTCTGGCGGGCGGATGCGGCCAGCGCGCGGATCGCGGCGAGGGACTGGCCGAATTCGTCGTGCAGTTCGCGGGCGAGATGGCGGCGCTCCTCGTCCTGGAGCGCGATCAGCTTCCGCGTCAGCTCGTTGCGCTCGGCAAGCGCCGTGTCGAGGCTTTCGGCGAGGTGGTTGAAGACGTCGCGGATAGCGGAGAGCTCGGCGAGATCGAACGGCGGCAGCCGCGTGGTGAGGTCGCCGGCGGCGATGCGTTCGAGGCCGCTGCCGATCATGCGGGTGGGCCGCAGAGCGCGGGCCAGTGCGGCATAGACCAGCGCACAGAGCAGCGGCAGCGCGATCGCAAGCGCGATCATCAGGCGGCCGGCCTCGTGCCAGGCCTCCGCCGTCTGCACCGCCGGATCGATCGAGACCACGGTCTCGCCGAGCTTGGTTCCGCGCACGATCACGGGCCGCGCCGCCTCGCGGCCGGGGTCGAACAGGCTGCGATAGAAGGCGGAGAAGGCTTGCGGCGGCGGGCTCGCCGGGGCAGGCGCGCCGCTACAGAAGCGCTGCAGCATGTCGCCGCTCGCGCTGCGGAAGCCGAGGCAGAGGCCGGGCGTCATCACATGGGCCGACACCGGGTCGAGGTCCGGAAAGTCCGAGCGGGCGCTCGCCCCCCATTGCACCTTGCCTTGCTGCAGCTCCAGCGTCTTGGCCACGATGGCGGCGATCCCGTCGATCCGCGCATGCGCGGCGTTATCGGCGGCGACGAGGAAATAGGTCGA
This sequence comes from Bradyrhizobium sp. USDA 336, assembly GCF_044908355.1. Classification (NCBI taxonomy): domain Bacteria; kingdom Pseudomonadati; phylum Pseudomonadota; class Alphaproteobacteria; order Hyphomicrobiales; family Nitrobacteraceae; genus Bradyrhizobium; species Bradyrhizobium sp. USDA 336. The sequence continues at coordinate 952,343 of NZ_JBIYDC010000002.1, forward strand.
GATCACGGCGAAGCAGGCAGCCGAGATCGCGGCCACGCGCAGCGTCAGACGGACCTTGAGATCGAATCTCGGGCGATTCCACATCGGCTTGCACCTGGTGCGAACGGGCTTGTCGCGCCTCATTAAAGGGCAGAACGCCGGCGGCGGGAAGCGTTCCCGACTTGCCGCACCGCAATGTCGTGAAAATTTCCCGGCATTGGTCGGGATAGTGGCAGCTGCGGGGCCTCAGGCGGCCCATCCAGATTTGCGTTGCATCCACGAGGTCCGTTCATGCACCGCTGCCGGCTGGTTCTCTCTGCCTGTCTCCTCCTCGTCCTCTCTTGCTCGCCCCTCGCTGCGCAGGCCGCCATCGGCGTCGCCATGGACGATTTCAGCTACACCGATACTTCGGGCGAGCCGACCGACCAGACCGCGGCCCACGAGCGGCGGCTGGCGGCGTTCATGGCCGCGCTTCGAAGGGACATTGAGGCAGACCAGCGCTACCGCTTGGTGCGATCCGCCCAGGACGGAGCGGTGTTCAAGGTGGTCGGCGGCATTCAGAAGACGAGCACGCTGGTGCAATGGGCCAAGGTCGCCGTGATCGACGTCGGCGCCAAGACGCTCGTGCTGGACAAGCTCTACAGCTTCCGCGGCGACAATGACCAAGCATGGGAGCGCGCCCAGATGTTCGTGTCCCGCGAGATCATGGCCGCGCTCGGCGCGCCTGCGCCGGTCGCGCTGGCCGTGTTCGATTTCGAGCTCGAGGACATGACGGCCGCCTCAGCGGGGGCATCTGCTGCGTCAGATGCGTCTTATCTCGCAGAGGTCACTGGCGGTGTGCGCGAGGCGCTCGGCCAATCCGGCCGTTACCGCATCGTCGAGGTCGGCGCAGAGGCGGGGAAGGCCGGCGCTTTGCGGGATTGCGGCGGCTGCGAGGCCTCCATTGCGCGCAAGCTCGGCGCGGACCAATCACTGATCGGCGTGGTGCGCCGCGTCAGCCGCACCGAATACACGCTTGGTTTCCAGGTGCGCGATGCCAGGACAGGCGCGGTGCTGGCGCGCGGCGACAGCGGACTGCGCATGGGCGCGGACTATTCGTGGAAGCGCGGGGCCGTGCGGCTGGTCACCGACCGGCTGATCGAGGGGCAACAGGCCAACGACGCGCCTAGAAGGTAAGCTGGACCTTCATCGACTGCGCGCGGTCGCTGGCGAGCTCGAAGGCGGCGACCGCGTTCTCGAACGGCATGGTGGCCGTGATTAGCGGCTTGACGTCAATCAGGCCTTCGCCCATCAGGCGCACCGCCAGCTCGAACTCGGGATCGAAGCGGAATGTGCCGCGCAGCTGCAATTCCTTGGCGACGATGGAGTTGATCGGCAGCGTCATCTCGCCGCCGAGGCCGAGCTGCACCAGCGTCGCGCCGGGCCTCAGCACGTCGAGCGCGGTGCGGAGCGCGGCCTGGTTGCCGGAGGCCTCGAACAGCGTGTCGAACACGCCCTTGCCGGCGCGCCAGGAATCGAGCGCAGTGGCATTGGTCGCGACGTTGATGGCATGCGTGGCGCCGAGCTTTTTCGCGACCGCGAGCGGGGCGTCGGCCACATCGGTGACAACGATCTCCGACGCGCCGCCGAAGCGCGAGACCAAAATCATCAGCGCGCCGATCGGACCGCAGCCGGTGATCAGCACGCGCTTGCCGAGCAGGGGACCGGCCTGCTTGCCGGCATGCAGGCACACCGCAAGCGGCTCGGCGACCGCGGCTTCCGCCAGCGACAGCTTGTCTGAGATCGGCACGGCCTGCGTCGCGTCGATCGTGATGAACTCGCGAAAGCCGCCCTGCACATGGGGAAAGCGCATCGCGCTGCCGAGGAAGCGCATGTCGAGGCACTGGTTGCGCATGCCTTCCTGGCAATGCAGGCAAGCCCCGCACGGCTTGCTCGGGTTGACCGCGACGCGCGTGCCCGGCCTGACATTGGCGACGCCGTCACCGACGTCAGCGACGATGCCGGCGATCTCGTGACCCAGGGCCATCGGTTGCTGAATCCGCACGACACCGAAGCCGCCGTGATGATAGTAGTGCAGATCGGAGCCGCAGATTCCGCCATTGGCGATCTTGACGCGGACCTCGCCAGGGCCGGGGGCGGGATCGGCATAGTTGTCGATCCGTAGGTCCTTCGGGGCGTGGATGACGACGGCGCGCATGGCTTGCTCCTTCATAGTCTTGGCGGTCACATCGCGGCGATCATGCCGCCATCGACATAGATGATCTGGCCGTTGACGTAGGTGGCGGCATCCGAGGCGAGGAAGATCGCGGCGCCCACCAGCTCATCCGGCTTGCCCCAGCGCTTGGAGGGGATGCGGCCCATCAGCCAATTGTTGAAATCGGTGTTGTTGACCAGCGCCTCGTTCATGTCGGTGAGCATGTAGCCGGGGCCGATCGCATTGGCCTGGATGCCGTGCTGGGCCCATTCCACCGCCATCGATCGGGTCAGGTTCTTGATGCCGCCCTTGGCCGCGGTGTAGGGCGCAATGGTGGGGCGGGCGAGCTCGCTGCCGAGCGAGCCGATATTGATGATCTTGCCGTGCTTGCGCGGGATCATGCGCTTGGCCGCCTCGCGGCCGATCACGAAGGCGCTTGTGAGATTGGTCTCGATCACCTTGCGCCATTCGTCGGTGGTGAACTCCACCAGCGGCTTGCGGTGCTGGATGCCGGCATTGTTGACGAGGATATCGACGGCGAGGCCTTGTTTGTCGAACTCGTTGAAGGCGGCGACGATTGCGGGCTCATCGGTGACGTTGAAGGCGGCACCTTCGGCCTGATGGCCCGCGCTGCGAAACTCGGCGACGGCCTGCTCGACTCGCTCAGGATCGACGCCGTTGATGATGATCTTCGCGCCGGCCTTGGCCATGCCTTCGGCGATGGCGCGGCCGAGACCGCGGGACGAGCCGGTCACGAGCGCGGTGCGGCCGGAGAGATCGAAGAGGGAAGTGCTCATCTCAAGAATTCCTCAGACGTTGGAGCGGCGCACGGTAGATCGGTGCGCTCGAAAACGGAAGCAGGAGGTCGACGCCAAGGCCGGGTCCTTCCATCGGGTTTTGGTACCAGGCCGGCTTGTAGGGCTCGAGCGCACGGGCGATCTCTCACCAGATTGCAGCCGCCAATGCCGCGATCAGGGCCGGCGGCGTCACCAGGAAGCCGAGCTTGAGGAACGGCCAGGCACCGACCTCGATCTTCTCCCGCCGGAGCGCCACCAGCCAGAGGATTGTTGCGAGCGAGCCGGTGACCGACAGATTGGGGCCGAGATCGACGCCGATCAGGATGGCGCTGACCACGGGCGCGGGCAGATGATCGCTGGCGGCGACCGAGCCGGCGACGAGGCCGACCGGAAGGTTGTTGGCGATGTTGTCGGCGAGCGCGGTGGCAATACCGACGCTCCAGGCCGCCTGCGGGACCGATTGAGCCACCGCCTGGTGCAGCAACGCGCTGAGCTGCCCGATCACGCCGGTCTTGATCAACGCCTCCACCATGACGAAGAGCCCGCCGACGAGCGGCAACACGCTCCACGATACGCCCCTGAGCATAGGCAGTGGTGACTGGCGGCTGAGCAGCAGCACGAGAGCGGCTGTCACCACGCCGCAAATGAAGGTCGGCAGGCCCAGTTGCTTGTCCAGCGCAGACGCGGTGACCAGCACGACGCCGATCGCGACGATGCCTATTGCGGTGAGCTTGCCGCCGCGGCTGAGCTTGGGATGCGGCACGCTGTGCGCGATCGTCTCTTCCTTCAGCGCGCGGTGCTGGGTCAGGCGCAGCACGATGTAGGTCAGCAGGATCGACGCCGCCGAGGGCAAGGCGAACAGGCGCAGCCATTCCGTCAGATGCGGCATGCGCGCGCCGAACACGACGAGGTTGGCGGGGTTGGAGATCGGCAGCACGAAGCTCGCGGCATTGGCGATGAAGGCGCAGACGAACAGATAAGGCAGCGGCTTCGCGCCGGCTGCGCGCGTTGCGGCATAGACGGCCGGCGTCAGCACGATCGCGGTCGCATCGTTGGAGAGCAGCACGGTCACGAGCGTGCCGACGAGATAGATCAGCAGGAACAGCCGCTGCGGCGAGCCACGTGCGTATTCCACCGCAAGCGCGGCGAGATAGTCGAACAAGCCTTCGAGCCGCGCGAGCTCGGCGATCAGCATCATGCCGATTAGGAAGAGATAGACGTCGAGGCCTTTCTCGATGCCGACAAGCGCGTCCTGCCATGGCAGCAGGCCTGATAGCACCAGGGCGCTCGCGCCGATAGCGGCCCATATCGCTTCGGGCAGGGATAAGGGCCGGATGATGACGCAGGCGGTCGCGACGGCGATGATGCTCCAGGCCCAGATGGCGTCAGACGGCACGGTCAGTCCTTGAGATTCGGTCAGTCATTCGGCATCGATAACCGATGCGGGAACGGCTGTCTTCCCCTAGAGTCTTGCCGCGGTAACAGTCTGGATTGCTTCGCTGCGCTCGCAATGACGGAGTATGTGGCACCTTGGCGAGAACCCCACGCTCACCTTGCCACCGATAACTTCTCCATGATCGCCTTGCGCAGGATTCGCGAGAGCGACTCGACCGAATACGGCTTCTGGATCAGCTCGAATCCGCGGTGGGCGTTCTCGGCCAGCACGTTGCTGTAGCCGGAAGTGAGCACCACGGGCAGGCCCGGATAGCGCTCGCGGATGATGCCGGCGAGCTCGACCCCGTTCATGCCGGGCATGATGACGTCGGAGAACACGAGGTCCACGGCGAATTCATTCTCGCCGAGGATCGCCAGCGCCGCGTTGGCATTGGCGACGCGACGGACGACATAGCCGAGATCCTCCAGGAGCTCGGTGGAGAAGCGGCCGACCTCGTCGTCGTCCTCGACCACGAGCACGCGATAGCCACGCCCGGTCGTGGCCGCCTCGTGGCTCAGGGCCGCGGCTTCCTTCTCCGTGATGGGGCTTTGCGCCTGCGGCAGGTAGATGGTGAAGGTGGTACCTTCACCTTGCGTGCTCGTCACCGCAATGTCGCCCTCGGACTGCTTTGCGAACCCGAAGGCCTGGCTGAGCCCGAGGCCGGTGCCCTTGCCGACCTCCTTGGTGGTGAAGAACGGCTCGAAGATCGAGTCGAGATGTTCCGGCGCGATGCCGCTGCCGGTGTCGGTGACGGAGATCGCGACATAGTCGCCGCGGCGCGCCGATTGTGCGCGCAGGCTCGGTATTCCCGAGACCTTGCGCACGGCGATGGTGAGGCGGCCTTCGCCATCCATGGCGTCGCGGGCGTTGATGGCGAGGTTGATCAGCGCGGTCTCGAACTGGGCGATGTCGGCCACCGTGAAGCAATCGGCATCCTGAAGCTCCACGGCGATATCGATGCGGGCGCCGACCAGCGGCCGCACCAGCTGCGCCACGCCCTCGACCTGGCTGCCGACGTTGAAGATCTGCGGCTTCAGCGGCTGCCGGCGCGCGAAGGCCAGAAGCTGAGCGGTCAGCTTGGAGGCGCGCTCGACCGTCTCGGAGATGGCATCGACGTAGCGTCGGCGGCGCTCCTCCGGCAGCTCGCGCCGGCGCAGGAAATCGGTCGCGGAACGAATGATGGTGAGGAGATTGTTGAAGTCATGCGCGACGCCACCGGTGAGCTGGCCGATCGCCTCCATCTTCTGCGACTGCCGCAGCGCTTCCTCGCCGCGGCGACGCTCGGTGATGTCCACCGCCTCGGGCACGGCGCCGGTGATGTTGCCGTGGCGGTCGAGCACGGGGCGCATGCCGAAGTCGAAATCGCGCTCGCCGATCGGAAGGCGCAGGCGCATCTCCAGCCGCACGGGTTCGCCCTTGAGCACGGTGTCGAAGGCCTCGCGCACGGCGGCACTCATGCCCTCCGTGCCGGTGAACCAGGGTGTGTCCCAGAACGGCTTTCCGACCGCGTCCGCGGAATTCGCCTTGATGCCGGCGAGCGCGGTCTTGTTGGCGTAGACCAGCTGGCCCTCGAGATTGACCAGGCCCTGATACTGATTGCTGGTCTCCAGGATCGCGCGCAGCCGCGCCTCGTTGGCTTCGAGCTCGGCGGTGCGCTGGGCGATGCGCTCTTCCAGCGTCTCGTTGAGTTGCCGGAGCTCGATCTCCGCCTGCTTGGCGACGGTGATATCGTGGGCGACGCCGATGAAGCCGATATGCTTGCCTGTCGCATCCCAGCGCGGCTGCGATTCCGAGCGCAGCCAGCGCCATTCGCCGCCGGCGTTTTTGTAGCGCGCTTCCAGCACGAAGGGTTTGAGGGACGCTTCACCCTGCACGGATTGCTGCAGCACGTGCGGCAGGTCGTCGGGATGCAGCACCTTGCGCCAATCGAAGTCGATGGCCTGGTCGTAGGGCAGGCCGACGAAATCGACATAGGCCTGGTTGGCGAAGGACCGCTTGCGGTCGAGCTTGGTGACCCAGATCGGCACCGGCGCGCTGTCGGCGATCAGCCGGAAGCGCTCCTCGCTTTCGCGCAGCGTCTCGCGCGCCAGCGCCTGATCGGTGATGTCGATATGAGCGCCGACGAGCCGGATGGCGCGGCCGTCCTTGTCGCGCTCGATCTTTGCGACTACGCGGATCCAGCGGGTCTCGCCGTCGCTGGGGCGGACGATGCGGTATTCGGCGCTATAGTCTTCGCTCGCTCCGGCGAGCGCTTCGAAGAAATGCTTGACGGTGGCGTCGCGGTCGTCGGGATGGATACGGTTGACCCAATCCTCGTGCGACTCCTCGGCGGCTTCCGGCGGAAGGCCGTGGATCATCAGATATTCGGGCGAACGTCGGTTCTTGAAGCCTTCGCGGAAATCGACCTCGACGCCGCCGACCTTGCCGATGCGCTGGATGCGCGCCAGCTCGGCCTCGCGCTCTTGCAGCGCGCGATAGGCGTTGTCGCGCTCGCGCGCGACGTCTTCGAGGTGCTGGCGCAACCTTTCGGCGGCGATGGTCTCGGGCAAGGGATCGTTCAAGGCATCGGCCGTTGTCATGCAGGTGCGCACGTGCCGGACCGATATTCACACAGACGGAGCGTGATGGCCATTGTTTAGAGGGCAGGTGGTGCCGGGAAATGGGGGCGCGCGCCTGAACGCGGAGAAGTACGCGGTGGTAACGTCCGGTATGGCAATTTGTTCCGAATACTGGAACGATCGGCGGATTGAGGCGTCGTCGCGACGTACCAGCGCGCTCATAAGCTTTCCTTTCCCACGAGGCTAAATCTTGAAGCTCTTTATCTGCCAGGCCTGCGGCAACGTCCTTTATTTCGAGAACCGCGCCTGCGAACGCTGCGGCCATCGGATCGCCTTCCTGCCAGAGAAGGAGACGATGTCGGCGATTGAGGCCGACGGAGAGGCCTGGAGCATCCTCGCCGACAAGGGCGAGAGCCGGATGCTGTGCCGGAATGCCGAGTACGACGCCTGCAACTGGCTGACCGACGCAGGCGATAGCACCGGCTATTGCCGCGCCTGCCGCCACAATGGGACAGTGCCAAACCTTTCGGATCCGGCGCAGCTCGCCGGCTGGCGCGAGCTGGAGGTGGCCAAGCACCGGCTGTTCTATTCCCTGATCCGCTGGAAGCTGCCGCTCCAGACCCGCCAGGACAATCCCGAGCATGGCCTGATCTTCAACTTCCTCGCCGACGATCCGCACAGCGGCGAGAAGGTCATGACCGGCCATGACAACGGCCTGATCACGATCGCGCTGACCGAGGCCGACGACATCGAGCGCGAGCGGCGCCGGCTCGAGATGGGAGAGCCCTACCGGACGCTGCTCGGGCATTTCCGCCACGAGGTCGGACATTACTTCTGGGATGTTCTGGTGCGCGATGGCGGCAAGCTCGACCAGTGCCGCGCCGTCTTCGGCGACGATAGCGCCGATTACGGCCAGGCACTGCAGCGCCATTATGCCGAGGGCGCGCCGCCGGACTGGCAGCAGAACTACGTCTCGGCCTATGCCACGACGCATCCGTGGGAGGATTTTGCCGAGACATGGGCGCATTACCTCCACATCGTCGATGCCCTGGAAATGGCCGCCGAGTTCGGCATGGAGGTGCGTCCCAAGGTCGACCGCGACGGGGAGCTGACGGCGCGCATCCGCTTCAACCCGTACGAGGCGAGAGATGTCGAGGTGCTGGTCAACGCATGGCTGCCCTTCACCTTCGCCATGAACAGCGTCAACCGCGCCATGGGCCTGCGCGACCTCTATCCTTTCATCCTGTCGCCCGCGGTGGTCGGCAAGCTGGGCTTCATTCATGACCTGGTCCGGGACGCGGCCAAGGTCGGGAAGCCCTAGGGATGCCGCACGGCGGGCGCGCCCGGCGCATTTCGGTCTTGCGCTGGTACGCCAAAGGCGGCCCGATTTAGACCGTTGCCTCCGGCCCATTTTGATGTACCACGGGAGCCACACGGCCCCTCCCAAAGGCCCCAACGGCCAGGGAAGGGTCCCGCCCAAGGTCGAGACTCAAGAAAAGCATGTTCAAACGCATTCTGATCGCCAATCGCGGCGAAATCGCCTGCCGGGTCATCAAGACTGCCCGCAAGATGGGAATTCAGACGGTCGCGGTCTATTCCGAGGCCGACCGCGATGCCCTCCATGTCGAGATGGCCGATGAGGCGGTGCTGATCGGCCCGCCGGCCGCGGCCGAGAGCTACCTGGTGATCGAGAAGATCGTGGAGGCCTGCCGGAAGACGGGCGCCGAGGCTGTGCATCCCGGCTACGGCTTCCTGTCCGAGCGCGAGGCGTTTCCGCGGGCGCTGGAGGCCGCAGGAATCGTTTTCGTCGGCCCGAATCCCGGCGCGATCGCCGCAATGGGTGACAAGATCGAGTCCAAGAAGGCCGCCGCAAAAGCAAAAGTCTCGACCGTGCCGGGCTATCTCGGCGTCATCGAGGACGACAAGCACGCGGTGCGGATCGCCGACGAGATCGGCTACCCCGTCATGATCAAGGCCTCCGCCGGCGGCGGCGGCAAGGGAATGCGCATCGCCCACTCCAAGGCCGAGGTTGCCGAGGGCTTCAACCTCGCCAAGGCGGAGGCGAAGGCCTCGTTCGGCGATGACCGCGTCTTCGTCGAGAAGTTCATCGTCGATCCCCGCCACATCGAGATCCAGGTGCTGGGCGACAAGCACGGCAACGTGATCTATCTCGGCGAGCGCGAATGCTCGATCCAGCGCCGCAACCAGAAGGTCATCGAGGAAGCGCCGTCGCCGCTGCTGGACGAGGCGACCCGCCGCAAGATGGGCGAGCAGGCGGTCGCGCTGGCCAAGGCCGTGAACTACGATTCCGCCGGCACGGTCGAGTTCGTCGCAGGCCAGGACAAGAGCTTCTACTTCCTTGAGATGAATACTCGCCTCCAGGTCGAGCATCCCGTCACCGAGCTCGTCACCGGCATCGATCTCGTCGAGCAGATGATCCGCGTCGCGAGCGGCGAGAAGCTCGCCATCGCGCAGAAGGACGTCACGCTGACCGGCTGGGCGGTGGAATCGCGCCTCTACGCCGAAGATCCGTTCCGCAACTTCCTGCCCTCGATCGGACGCCTGGTGAAATATCGTCCGCCGGCGGAAGCGAGCCACGACGGCATCACCATCCGCAACGATACTGGCGTGCAGGAGGGCGGCGAGATCTCGATCCACTACGATCCGATGATCGCCAAGCTCGTTACCCATGCGCCCTCGCGCGCGGCGGCGATCGAGGCGCAGGCGACTGCACTGGACTCGTTCTATGTCGATGGCATCCGCCACAACATCCCGTTCCTGTCGGCCTTGATGCATCATCCGCGCTGGCGCGAGGGACGGCTCTCGACCGGCTTCATCGCCGAGGAATTCCCCAAGGGTTTTGCGGTGCGTGTGCCCGAGGGCGAGGTCGCGCGTCGCATCGCCGCGGTCGGCGCCGCGATCGATCACGTGCTCGGAGCGCGCAAGCGGCAGATTTCCGGCCAGATGGGCGGCCGCGTCGTGCAGCGCGAGCGGCGTCGCGCGGTCTGGCTCGACCGCCAGGAGATCCTGCTCGAGGTCGCGCGCGAAGGCGAGGCGATCGCGATCCGCTTCATCGACGCCGACGGCAAGGCCGGCAACACGCATCTGTTGCAGTCGCCGTGGAAGCCGGGCGATCCGGTCTGGCAGGGCACCATCGACGGTCAGTTCGTGGCCGTGCAGGCCCGCCCGATCGCCAACGGCATCCGCCTCGCGCATCAGGGCGTCGAGGTGCCGGTCTATGTCTGGACCGAGGCCGAGGCGGCCTCCGCGCGTCTGATGCCGGTGACCACGGCCTCCGACAGCGGCAAGAAGCTGCTCTGCCCGATGCCGGGCCTTGTCGTCTCGATCGCGGTGAGCGAGGGGCAGGAGGTCAAGGCCGGCGAGACGCTGGCGGTGGTCGAAGCCATGAAGATGCAGAACGTGCTGCGCGCCGAGCAGGACGGAACCGTGAAGAAGATCCACGCCAGCGCCGGCGCGACACTCGCGGTCGACGCGCTGATCCTGGAGTTTGCGTAAGATAAAAGATGTGAGTGGGGGTCTTGCCGGGCCCCAAGCTCACCGTCATTGCGAGCGCAGCGAAGCAATCCAGACCGCCGCTAGGGAAAGACACTGGATTGCTTCGCTGCGCTCGCAATGACGGAGTACGTTGCGGCTGCGTCGCAATAATTGGGAGGGCAACCATGGCCTTTCGTTCCCGCCGCGAGAAACTGCGATCGATCCTGTCGGGCGGGACGTGCGTCCATCCCGGCTCGGTCTATGATGCGATCTCGATCCGCATTGCCGAGGATCTCGGCTTTCCGCTCGGCATGTTCGGCGGATCGGTGGCTTCGCTCGCGGTGCTCGGCGATCCCGATGTCACGCTGATCACGCTCACTGAGCTCGCCGAGCAGATGCGGCGGATGTCGCGGGCCTCGGCGCTGCCGGTGCTCGTCGATGCCGATCACGGCTATGGCAACGCACTGAACGTGCGCCGCACGGTGCAGGAGCTGGAGACGGCAGGCGCGGCGGGCCTCACCATCGAGGACACGCTGCTGCCCGCGGCATTCGGTGAGACGAAGGCGCAGCTGATCTCGCTGGAGGAAGGCGTCGGCAAGATGAAGGCGGCGCTCGCGGGCCGCAGCGATCCCTCGCTGGTCATCATGGGCCGCACAGGCGCAGCCGCGATCACCTCGATCGAGGATGCGGTGCGCCGCGCCCAGGCTTATGAGGCCGCCGGCGTCGATGCGCTGTTTTTCACCGGCATCAAGTCGCGCGCCGAGCTCGAGGCCATCGTCTCCGCCACGCGGCTGCCGATCGTGCTCGGCGGCGCGCCGGAGGAATTGAGTGGGCTCGATTATCTCCAGGGCCAGCGCGTGCGCATCGCGCTGCAGGGCCATGCGCCGATCGCCGCCGCGACGCAAGCCGTCTACGAGACGCAGAAGGCGTTGCGCGAGGGTATGGCGCCAAAAAGCCTCAAGGGCCTGGCATCGTCGGAGCTGATGGCCCGCGTTACGCGCGAGGCCGCGGTCAAGGCGCGCAGCGCCGATTTGCTCGGATCGAAGCCATGAGCCGGGCGATTCTCCAAGTCATGGTCCGCGGCCGCGTGCAGGGCGTCGGTTATCGAGCCTGGGTGGAGTCTCAGGCCACCGCGTATGGCCTCGAAGGCTGGGTCCGCAACCGCCGTGACGGCAGCGTGGAAGCGCTGTTCGCCGGCGCGCCGACGCACGTTGCCGACATGGTCGCGCTGTGCCGCCACGGGCCGCCATCCTCGCGCGTCGACAGTGTCACCAGCGAGACGGCAAGCGTGGATGAGCTGAATTTGCGCAGGGCAGGGGAAGCATTTTCGGTGCTGCCGACGGTGTGATAGTTCACAAGCGATCGTCATGCCCGGGCTAGTCCCGGGCATCCACGTTCTTGGTGCACGTGTCCAGGCGTGGATGGCCGGGACAAGCCCGGCCATGACGGCGAGTTGGCCTTGGTAAGCGGTGAACATTCACCTCGGCAATTTCGCGATCGCCTCGCTCAGCTCGTGGATCTCATAAGGCTTGCGCAGGATCGGGAAATCGCCGCGGACGCCGGCGGCGACCTCGCTGTAGCCGGTGGCGAGCAGGATCGGCAGGCCGGGACGGATCTGACGGAGGTGATGGGCGAGGCTGAGGCCGTCCATCTTGCCGGGCATGACAATGTCCGAGAACACGAAATCGACGCCATCGCTCTCGAGCTCGCGCAATGCCGCTTCGGCATCGGCGACACGGCGCACCCGGTAGCCGAGCTGCTCCAGAAGACCGATGCTGACCAGCGCGACGTCGGGATTGTCCTCGACCAGCAGCACCGTGCCGCTGCCGCGGAACGCCACTTCCGGTACCTCCCGCGACGGCACATCTGTGCCGCGCGGCAGGACGATGGTGAATGTCGTGCCCTTGCCGAGCTCGCTCGCGACCTTCACCGTGCCGCCGGCCTGGTGGGCGAAGCCGTGGACCTGCGAAAGGCCGAGGCCGGTGCCCTTTCCGATCGGCTTGGTCGTGAAGAACGGCTCGAAGATCTTGTCGAGAACATCGGAAGGAATTCCGAGCCCGGTATCGCGGACGTCGATTGCGACGAAATCGCCGATGAGGGGGGCCTCGTTCAGCATGATGTTGCGCGCACCTATCGTCACCGTGCCGCCGTCCGGCATCGCGTCGCGCGCATTGATGACGAGGTTGAGCAGCGCGGTCTCGAGCTCGGAGACGTCGGCCTTGATCGGCCAGGTGTCGGAGTCGATCTCGAAAGCGAGACGCACGGAGCTGCCGACGCCCGCGTCGAGCACCTCGCGAATGGCTGCGATGCGTTCGCTAAAATCAATTGCCTGCGGGTTGACGCTTTGTCGCCGCGCGAAGGTGAGAAGCTGGTTGGTCAGCGCTGCGCCGCGCTTGGTCGCGGTGTCGATCGCCGAGATGGCTCGCTCGAGCTTGGGATCGTCGGCAGCGCCCTTCTTCAGGATGTGAAGGCTGCCGCTGATGATCATCAGAAGATTGTTGAAGTCGTGGGCGACCCCGCCGGTGAGCTGCCCGAGCGCATCGAATTTCTGCGACTCGGCCAACTGCCTCTGCATCGCCTCGAGCTTGAGCTGGGCATTGCGGCGCTCTGTGATGTCGCGTGTGATCTTGGCGAAGCCGATCAGCCTGCCGTCCTCGTAGATCGGGTCGATCACGACGCTCGCCCAGAAGAACGTACCGTCCTTGCGGACGCGCCAGCCTTCCTCCTCGTACCGGCCCTTTTCGCGCGCGATTCCGAGCGCCCGCGCCGGCTTGCCGTTGGCGCGGTCGGTTTCGGTGTAGAAACGGGAAAAATGCTGGCCGAGGATCTCCTCGGGGGAATAACCCTTGATGCGTTCGCCGCCGATGTTCCAGCTCGTAATGACCCCGTTGGGGTCGAGCATGTACAGGGCGTAGTCGGCAACCCCCTCAACTAACAGCCGGAAACTGCGCTCGCTCTCGAACAGGTCTCTCTGTTGACTGAACTTTTCGGCCATTCCGGACCCCGCCTCGACGGGAGCAAACGCGCCAATTGCGGGATGGTTCCCGCTCTGTGGGACATTTTTAGGCAGGACTGACGGGCGGCATGCAAGGCGTCTTGACAAGAAGGCGAGTTCGTCAGATATTTCTGTCATGACAGAAATATCCGGAAAGAAGAAACTCCCTGCTGCCGTCGAGCGCTTCATCCTGCACTGGGGCGACATGGGGGACGAGTGGGGAGTGAACCGCTCGGTCAGCCAGATTCATGGGCTGCTTTATCTCGCCGAGGCGCCGATGACGGCCGAGGACATCGCCGAGACGCTCGGCATGGCACGGTCCAACGTCTCCAACTCGCTGAAGGAGCTGCTCGCCTGGAATCTGATCCGGCGGGTGCCGATCCTGGGCGACCGCCGCGACCATTACGAGGCTGAGACCGACATCTGGGAGATCGCCGCGAGGATCGCGGCGCGGCGCAAGGAGCGGGAGATCGACCCGGCGATCGCGGCGCTTCGCGCCTGCGTGTCCGATGCCACGGACGATCCCGGCATCAGTCCCGTCGCTGCCAAGCGCCTGAAGGAGATGCTGGCGTTCACCGAACTCGCCGACCACTGGTTCATGCAGATGCTGAAGGTGCCGCGGCCGCGGCTGGTCGCCTTGATGCGGCTTGGCGAGAAGATCGCCAACCTGCTGCCGATCGGCAAGGTCAAATAGGATCGAGGAGGTTGCGATGACGTCGGCAAGACTATCGGGCTCCAACGCATCGACCTCCGCTCACGTAAGACTGCTCGACGACCGGCGTTTCCGCACGCTGCTGTCGGACGAGGATTGGGGCCGCCTGCCGCTCGCGACCTGGCGCCGCTTCTCGAAACGCGTCGCCGACGGCGACACTATCGTCTATGTCGGCGTGGTCGACGAGATCGCCTTCAGCGATTTCGGCTGGTGGTTTGCGCAGGCCGCACGCCTGATCGGCGGACCATTGCCGACCGGCCGCGATATCGGCATGCCCTTGATCGTCACGGTCACCGAGGACGGCGCGACCGGCGGCCAGACCTGGACACGCATCTGCGCGCGCAAGCGCGGCTTTCCTCAGGTGATCCATTCCGCAAAGCGTTTTGCCGGCCCAACCGGGCTCGAGGAATATGTCGGCTTCGGCGTGTCGATGGCGCTGCGCATCGCGGTCGAGGATCAGGTGCTAATCTTTCGCAGCGCCGGCTACGGCCTCCAGCTTGGACGGCTGTGGCTTCCGGTGCCGCGCTGGCTGACGCCGGGCGAGCTCATCGTGACACATCGAGATCTCGGCGAGGGCGCCTTCCGCTTCACCCTCGATGTCACTCACCCGCGTCGCGGCGCGCTGATCCATCAATCCGTCCTGTTCAGGGAGGCCGTATCATGACGCCGCTGTTGTGGACACTCATCGCCATCCAGATCGTGATGGGCGTGTTCGACACCTTCTATCATCACGAACTGACCGAGCGCCTGGCTTGGCGGCCATCACAGCGCTTCGAGCTGAAGCTGCACGGCATCCGCAACATGCTCTATGCGCTGCTGTTCCTGGTGCTCGGCTGGCTCGAGGTGCACGGCGTGCTGGCGCTGTTGATCGTCGCGGTGCTGGTTGCCGAGATCGTCATCACCTTGATGGATTTCGTCGAGGAGGATCTGAGCCGCAAGCTGCCGCCGAGCGAGCGCATCAATCACACGCTGCTTGCGATCAATTACGGCGCCATCCTGGTGCTGTTGATGCCCGTCCTGATCGCCTGGGCGATGCAGCCCGTCGGCGTGATCGTCGTCTATCAGGGTCTGCTCAGCATCGCCGCGACGGCCTGCGCAGTCGGCGCGGCACTGTGCGGCATCAGGGATTTTGCGGCGATGCGCCGGCTCGGCCGCATGCGAAGCGCGCCGGCGGCCGGGCTTGTCGAACAGCTACCAGGCCGCAAGACCGTGCTAATCACCGGCGCCACCGGCTTCATCGGCAGCCGGCTTGCGGCAAGCCTCAGCGGGGCAGGGCACCATGTCATCGCACTGATCCGCAATCCTGCGAAAGCCGAGATGCTGCCGCTGCCGGTGACGCTGATCACCAGCCTCGATCAGCTCGCCTCGGACACACAGATCGACGCCATAGTCAATCTCGCGGGTGAGCCGATCGGCAACGGCCTGTGGACCGATGCGAAGCGTGCGAAGATCGTCGGCTCGCGCATCGACACGACCGGTGAGGTCGTCAGGCTGATCGCGCGGCTCGCGCGCAAGCCAGAGGTGCTGATCAGCGGCTCCGCGATCGGCTGGTACGGCCTTTGGGCCGACCAGGTGCTGACGGAATCGGCAAAGTCGCATGCCTGCTTCAGCCAC
Organism: Bradyrhizobium sp. USDA 336; assembly: GCF_044908355.1. Lineage (NCBI taxonomy): Bacteria > Pseudomonadati > Pseudomonadota > Alphaproteobacteria > Hyphomicrobiales > Nitrobacteraceae > Bradyrhizobium > Bradyrhizobium sp. USDA 336. Next base: position 968,122 of record NZ_JBIYDC010000002.1, read on the forward strand.
GAGCTGTGCGCGGCCTGGGAGACAGCGGCGCGGCCGGCGGAGGAGCTCGGCGTGCGCGTGGTGTATTTGCGCATCGGCCTCGTGCTCGGCACGGAAGGCGGCTTCGTCACGCGCATGCTGACGCCGTTCGAGTTCGGCCTTGGCGGCCCGCTCGGCACCGGGCGGCAGTGGATGTCCTGGATCGAGCGCGACGATCTGATCCGGCTGATCGCCTATCTGATCGCGACGCCGGATCTGTCGGGTCCCGTCAACGCCACGGCGCCGATCCCCGTCACCAATGCGAAATTCACCGAAGAGCTCGGCCGCCGCCTGCACCGGCCGGTCGTGTTCCGCATTCCCGGCGGCCTGTTGCGCCGGATCGGCGGCGGCTTTGCCGACGAGCTTCTGCTTGGCGGCCAGCGCGTGCTGCCGAACAAGGCGCTGAGCCGCGGCTTCGTGTTCCGCCACGAGACGCTGCGCAGCGCGTTCGAGGCGATCCTGTGAGGTGATGATATGCCTTGCGCGACTTGCGCACGAACAAGGCGAGGTTGGCTTGGCGCCCTAAGCTGCCAGGCTCCGGAATGTCGCCGCCACCGCACGCAGCGCGGCAAGTTTCGCGGGATCGCTGACCTTCGAATGCAGCATCACCTTCGAGCTGCCGAGCTTCGGCAGCTTGTGCGTGGGCCCGATGTCGATCAACCCAGGTGGCGCGATCCGTCGCGCCAGCGGCGCAATGGCGAGACCGGCGAGTGCGGCTGCGACCACGGCCGTGACGCCGCCGCCCATAAAGCGCTCGCGCCAGGCGATGCCGGCCTTGTCGAGCGCGCGCACGGCGACGGCGCGCACCCCGCAGGGTGGGGCGAGGGTCGCAAGCGGCAATGGTTCGCCCTTCGGCAGCGTGAAGCGGCGTGCGGCGAACCAGCCGAACTCGTCCTCAGCCAGCTTCTCGCCGCCGCGGCGGCTGCCTTCCTGGCGCACGATTACCGCATCGAGCTCGCCCGAATCGTAGGCATCCTGCATCTCGCGTGAGAAGCCGATGGTGACGGCGAGGGTGAGGTTCAACGACATCGCATGCAGGCGCTCAAGTAGCGGCACCAGTTCGGGCCCTGCGGCGTGATCGGAGATGCCGAGCGAGAGCGACTGCGCGGCCGGCGCGCCGCCCGACAATGCGAGATCGTGCGCCGCGATCAGCGCGCGGGCGCGATCGAGGAACGCGGCGCCATCGGCGGTAAGGCGGACTGCGCGCGGCGAGCGCTCGACAAGGCGCTTGTCCAGTACGGTCTCCAGCCGCTGCAGCTTCAGGCTAACCGCGGCCTGCGTCGTGCCGAGTGCTTCGGCCGCACGCGTAAAGCTCTGGAGGTCGGCGACCAGAAGGAAGGCCTGGACGGTAGCGATGTCGAGTGTGGCGGTCATTATAATCTGTTATCACTGCTATCAATATTGATAAGATACCAAAATGACAGCGGCAGGTCTAGTTTCTTCCCGACGCCGCGCAAGTTGCGCGGCATATCGAGGAGAACGACAATGCCCCTGATCACCGTGTCTTACACCACGTCCCGCCAGTCCCCCTCGCTGAAGGCCGATATCGCGAGCGCGGTATCCGCGCTCACAGCAAGTATCCTGCACAAGGATCCCAAGGTGACCGCGATCATCGTGAAGTCGGTCGAGGCAGGCGACTGGTTCGCTGGCGGCAAGTCGCTCGCCGAGCAGAAGCTTGCAAGCTACTGGATCGATATCCACGTCACCGAAGGCACCAACACCAAGGACGAGAAGGCAACCTATCTCGCCGCCATGTTCAAGCGCATGGCCGAGATCCTGGGGCCGCTGCATCCCGAGACTTATCTGCATGTCGACGAGGTCAAGGGCGACGCCTACGGCTTTGGCGGCCTGTCTCAGGAGCGGCGCTACATCGCAGGCAAGCTCGAGGTTTCGCTGCAGGCGTGATGCGAGAGGCCGCGGGTGAGCCATCTCACCCGCGGCCTGCAGCCATCAGCTCGCCGCGCGGAATTGCACTTCGGCGTTGTTGATGAAGCATGTTTTATCGAACAGCTTCAGGTCCAGCGGGTTCGGCAAGCGGACATCGCTGAGATCGGGGCAGGGCTTCCCTGCGGAATCATAGGATCGATCGATCTGCGAGATGAAGACGACGATCAGCCCCGTGTCGCGCGCGAACGACCTCAGCGCGCGCACCTGCACCGTCAGGTCGGGGTTTTCTCGCCTCTGATCGAGCAGTTGCAGATAGTCGATCACGACGAAGGTGCCGCGCGGCGCCGCTTCCATCTGCTTGACGATGTAATCGGCGCTGATTGCGTCCGAGCAATCCACCTCGAACAGCTTGACGAACTGTGCAGGCTCCACGCCGATCGCACGGAGGCGGTCCAACACATCCTTCTCGGTATATTCGAGCGAGAAGAACGCGGCGCGATGGCCGGACTTCATGGCTTCGACGGCAAGTTCGAGGCTCATCAGCGTCTTGCCCAGTCCGGGACGGGCCCCGACCAGCACCAAATCGCCCGGCCGGAATTGCGGGAACAGTTTGCTCGCGGGCGTCAGTGCGGCTGCTTTCGCCGCGAGCATGCTCCAGGCGGAAAAGCCCTCCGTCGCAGCGATGCGGTCAAGCGCGTCGTGGAGCGGAATGCCGGCCTCGCGGGACAGGCGCCTGGCCTTGCGCTTCAGATGGTAGATGGGCGCAGACAGTTTCATCGTCAAAACCTCCCATTGCGAGCATGGATCGCAACCCCTCCTGATGCCTGGCGCTCGAACAGTCGGCCGATGATCAACTCGCCCGGCATGAGGTCTGCTTTCCCGGCGGAGGGGGGAGGCGTGGGCGGCACCGAAATGAAGCGTAGCTGATTCCGCGGCGGGCGGAGAGCGGCGCGGTCGGCTCAAACAAAAAAGTATTAGACTGCCGCTTCCGGCAGCAGCGCGCGGGTCGGTCCGAACAGCTCTTCGAACGCCTGCCTGAGCGCGATATCGAGATCGGCCATGGTCACGAGCTGGCCGAGATCGACCAGCGAGGTGACGCCGTAACGGGGATCGACGACACCACAGGGCACGATGCCGGCGAAATGCGACAGCTCCGGCTCGACATTGATGGCGATGCCGTGAAACGAGACCCAGCGCTTCAGGCGGACGCCGATCGCCGCGATCTTGTCTTCGTGCTCAGGTCCCTTGTCGGGCCGCCTGACCCAGACGCCGACCCGGTCCTCGCGCCGCTCGCCGCGGACGTTGAAGGCGGCGAGCGTCTTCAGGATTAGCTCTTCCAGGCTCGCGACATAGGCCCGCACGTCCGGCCGGCGGCGCTTGAGGTCGAGCATGATGTAGGCCACGCGCTGGCCGGGCCCGTGATAGGTGAGCTGCCCGCCGCGCCCGGTCGCGAAGGTCGGGAATCGGGCCTCGAGCAGGTCGCCTTCCTTGCCCGAGGTGCCGGAGGTGTAGAGGGGGGGATGCTCGAGCAGCCAGACTAGCTCCGGCGCCTCGCCCGCGGCAATCGCCGCGACCCGCGCCTCCATGGCGGCCACGGCCTCCGGATAGGGCACCGGTGCGTCCGAAATCCGCCATTCGACGACCTCGCCGCCTGCGGCGGAAAACGACGTCAAATCGAGGTGTTGGCGGTGGCTTTCAGGGGAATTAACCATTGGCTAACCATAACGTGGTGATGATCTCTGGAGCAAATGAAGAGTCCCAAGTCCCAAGTCCCAAGTCCCAAGTCTCAAGTTACGGCGGTCCTGACAGTGCCCACTCTCGACAAAGTCACCGTGGATCTCATGGTCGTCCTCGGGACGACCACCATGCCGATCCATCAGGTATTACGTCTTTCCCGCGGCGCCATCATCGAGCTGGACGCAACTGAGGCCGACGAGGTCAAGGTGCTCGCCAATAATCTGCCGGTCGCCTCCGGCGTTGTGCTGGTCGACCGCAACAGAATCGCGGTCGAGGTCAAGCAGATGCTGCCGCGCTCGCCGGGGACGCGGTAGGCCCCGGGTCACACGGACCGGGCAAGCGGTAGCGGCCAGGGTATCCTATAAGGCCGATCTCCTGGGGGAGGGCGGCGTTTTTCCTGCCAAGCTTGTGGAATTCAGGGCTTTTGCAGGCTTGTATCCCCCTGGTGGATTTGTTAGATCGGCGCCGCTGATCCGGCCGCCCGAACGACCTCAGGCCGGCATCTCCTAGCGCTCGTGGCGGAACTGGTAGACGCGCTGCCTTGAGGTGGCAGTGGGTAACACCGTGGGGGTTCGAGTCCCTCCGAGCGCACCATAATTTGCAAATCGATGGCGGGTTGCCCACCGCGGCGGTGAATACGAGTGTGCCAGAGCTGTCGAAAGTGAACGCAAGCTCACTGTGTGGCTTGCTCGTTGCCTTCAAGATTTCACCCCCATCCTAAGTAATGATGAGTTTCAGCGGAGAGCTGGCCGCAATGACCTCACGCCCTCGGGCACGTTGCGGACAATCGGGGGCGGGGTAATCCGGGAAAATGCCTGGCATGCTCGGCAAGTTGCCGACGCTGCTGTTGAGCTCGCCAAACAAGCGGCGGATCGCGTCCACGTTCTTCGTTATCGAGTAGAGGTTGCACACGTTCAGGTTCCGGAAGGTGCCTGGCGAGGGGTTGTCAGTTGCGGGTTGGGCATGCGCCAGCTCGCGGGTCGGTCAGACATACCAATTAGAACAGAATGGCAACGAAAGAGGCGATACCGTCGCTTGTTATCGACCGGGGGCCACCAATGTTCTCCTCGGCCGTTGGGTATCGATGAAGTGGTCCTACACTAACGGGGTCCAGAAGAGCGCTTGCAATTCCATGCTGGCCTTCAACTCCAGGGAGCATAGTCGTCACAAATGCCCTGAACTGCGGATGTCTTGCGTGCGATGTCTCATGCTCGGCGGCCTCGGGCGCGCGATGCCGACGCTGATCGTCTTTGTCCCGAGCGCCGTGCTTCCGCCCTTCTTACTCTCTCGCGGAGCCGCCTCAATTGAGCCAGCAGGCTGACGAGCTCGATTCTTGTGTCACGCAGAACAGCCAGGCTGGAAATCCCACTACTCACTACAACACCCCCAAACAGGCCTTTGCCGAATTCGTGACGGAAGCTCGGATTTGTGGCGACGTGCCAACAACGTCTAAGCGATGGCCACCGAGGGCGTCGGTTCGTTTTACGACAATGCGCGAAAATATTCTAAATGGTTGCAATGCGTTGCAACAGCAACGCGCTATCGGAAGGGGAATATCGACACACACTCCGAAGCGCGCGCGTCATTTGCATCAGCACGTTGGCGCTGTACGAGCTACCTCTACTGTTCTGACGATCGGCTCCTCGACCCAGGCCTCGCGGGCAAACCAGTTGTGATTGGCCCGACAGTCCGGACAAAGAGTATTGCCGAAAAACACGATGCTTCGCAGGAAAGTCTCACGATCGGATTTGATGCCGGTCGGAATCGCGCGGCCGGATTGCGGACACTTGACCATGATCATGCCCATACGAGCCTCCCTGAAACACGTATTTGTCGGGTAAAAGGGCCGGCCGGCTGGAGTGCGCTCTCGTCGGTGCGGGTGACTTGGGGGGCATCGCACCTGGGGTCGTTGTTCGAGCAAAAGGGCAGCTTGCTCGTGACGACGCTTCTCCAACCGACCGGATTCCTGCTTGGCGAATTCTTGGGATAGCTGCGGGCTTTCGCCGCAACTCTGAATAATGTCCGACCTCAACCGAACGCTTCTGGGAGGCGCCTAATAACCGTCATGTCGAAATACCCGCGACTTCGTGTCGAACGTTCCCCCTGCGACGAAACCATCAATTTCCTCTCGACGGACAGATCAGCCAACCGCATCACTGGTGTCACTCCCCTCGGTGCAGTCCGTTAACTATTCTCTTTTTTATTATTTGTGCAAATTAAAACTCGCCTTGTCGGTCTGATTTACGACTCTCGGCTGATTTATCTTTTTTGCGCGGCGCGATGCATTACCGAAAAACGTCAGTCCCTTTTCTCGTAGGCTTCTGCAGGCCATCATTCAAGTCGGTTCGGCACGTGGTTGCGCTTTGTCACGGTATTGAATGCTCGCCCGAGGTTCAAATATGAAACAAATTTTGATTATAAGCAAAATCTGTAAATCCGTTGGTTAATTGCTGCCGATCACGTAAGGTACACTCGTCCAGGTTTCTTCGGCTGGAGGAGACAATGTGGGAATTAATTCTTAACCAGTGCAACCTCACCTCGGAGACGCTGCAGCTGGCTCAGATGCGCGCAGAATTGGTCAGCATTGGCGAGAAGGAGCGCATTCTAAGAGAACGGAGTGCCGATCGCGAAGCTTATCGGTACCTATTGGATGCTCATCGGTTGATCGCCAGGCCGAACCTCATGGGAGAGCAGGGGTTGAACATTTCTCCTCAAGACGGGGGCAAGGACGGTCAGCTCGCGGCATGACCAGCCGGATTGACATGTCCAAACGAGCCGGACCGGGTCGTGTGTGTTCGTGTGAACGAAATCGCAGGCGTCGCAGGCCGGGCTAGATTGAGTCTCGCAGGTGACGGCGGTCCGGTTGTCCGGTGCCGCGACAACATCGCATCCCGGAGGCTGTCGCCGCCTCGCCGGTACAGGCGAGGCAGAATGGTTCACATTGGTGGAAGCCGTGCTGGAAAGATCGTCGGCAGAGATAGTGTTGAGACCGGCTCCGGATGCAGTATTCGCGCTGTTGGATGGTCGACCAATGATCTTCAGCGAAGCGGGGCAGAAGATTTTTGAACTCGACCGAGTAGGGGCATTCATCTGGTGTAAGTTAGGGGAAGGCGCCTCGCTTGGAGACATTTATCGGGGGCTTGCCGCGCAAGGCATTGACGAGCACACGGCACGCCAGTTCACGCGACAGGTCGTAGATGTCTGGATCGATCGAGCGTTGCTCGAAGTCGATTGGCGAATGCCGACCGATTGCGGCTTCTCAGCTCATCTGGGTCGCCACAGAATAGACATCCGGGCTGCAAATCCGGACCTCTTGAGGCGGCTGCTGTCGCCATTCAGTGTGTCGGACCAGAGTGCCGGCGGCGACGGCGACATCGCGATCGAGGCAATGATACTGGATGAGCAAGTGTTCTTGCGCGCAGAGGATTCCAGCATTTCCAGATGCGAAGTCGATGCACTAGCCCCTACGATCAAAGCTCACGTCACCGAGCGGCTTATTCGAAACATTCGTTGGGTGTTCTCCCTTCATGCCGCTTCTCTCGTGAACGACGGCATGGGCCTGTTGTTATGCGGCCATCCGGGAGCAGGAAAGTCTACCCTCACACTGCAGCTGGTGGACGCCGGATTTCGGTACGCTGGCGATGACGTCGCGCTTGTTGGCGGTGACGGAACGATCTGCGGAGTGCCGTTTGCGCTCACCCTCAAGGAAGGATCGTGGGACTTGCTCTCGCGACTACATGGCGACCGCTACGATGCGACGCATTGCCGCTCCGACGGCGTTCGGGTGCGGTACGTACCCATTCCTGATGCGCAGAACGAAAGCTTCTCCGCAGGCTGGATCATCTTCTTGAACCGGGTCGCGAGCGGTCCGACCGAACTAACCGAAATAGATCGTGTGGATTCGATGAAGCGGCTCATCGAGCACGCATTCGCCGGCGATGGTAGACTGTCGCAGACTGGCTTTCTTGCTTTAAGGCGGATTGTCGCCGGTGCGCGATCGCTTCAACTCACCTACTGCGAGGCCGGAGAGGCTCGGCGCCTGCTTGTGGATCTGTGCAATGGCAAGGCATAGCAGCGCGGTCAGGAGCCTCTGCAACTGCTTGCGAGGCATGCCGCCCGTCGACGTAGAGTGGACCTCCGTCATCGGGCTCGCAAATCAGACCCTGACGACGCCGGCGCTCATCGACTTTGTCGACAAATTCGCGTCGGTGCTGCCGGAGGACGTCTGCGCCTATATTCGCCATATCCACCGCCGAAACGGGCTGCGCAATGACCGCCTCGTCGCTCAACTCGAAGAGGCCGTCGTTGCGCTGAACGGTCATGGCATTACGCCGGTCCTACTCAAGGGAGCTTCGACACTGGCGACCGCGCCCGAGGCGCGAAGAGGTGTTCGGATAATGTCCGATCTGGATATCATGGTCATGCCGGACGAGGCCAGAACGGCTGTCGCCGCGCTATCTGGAATTGGTTACGATATCCATAACCAGACCCCTCCCGAAAGCCATAGATGGTATGCCGATCTGAATCGCCCCCAGGATGTCGGGTCCATCGACCTGCAGCAGGCAGCTCCAGGTCCTGCGTACCTCTACCAGAACTTCGGGCATGCGCTGAACCATTGTATTCCTGCGCCGCTCGGACGGGCACGCGTATATATCCCTACGCCAACCTTCCAAGCGCTGATGTTGATCATCCATGACCAGTTTCAAGACTATGGTTATTGGCTCGGCGACCTCGACCTGCGGCACCTTGTTGAATTGCGCGACCTAAGCCATTCAGCCGAGCCTGTCGATTGGGAGAAGCTTACCTCTCGTGTCTCGGGCGACTTGATGAAGAACGCGGTTGAAACCCAGCTGATCGCCGTTGCCGAGCTGCTTGGCGTCGATATTCCACACGCGTTGCGCTCCCGACTGATTCCTCGCCTGCAGTTCATGCGTCAGTTGATGCAAGCACGCTTTCCGGCTACGCGCGTGCCTCTCCTGGCGATGAGCCTTCTGGACTTCAGAAACTACCGCAGAGAGGCAACTATCATCTCGACAAAAACAGGGGCGAACCGACGGGGATTGTGGACTGTGCCAAGAGCTAGCACCTTACGACTTCTTTTGAACGCGACGACCGCAGCTCGTGCGGGCAAGGTCTAAGGCCAGCGAACGTCAGCGCTTTCGCGATTGAGGCGTCGGTTGGCCAAGCGGGTTTTCGATCCGCCGCCTGTTCGAGGCGGAATTCGCCGCTCGGGACGCACGGTGGAAATTCCCAGCTCGATGCGGTGTGTCCGACTTTCGCGCATCTAGGAATGCTCTCGGCCACCAGCATTCCGTTCGGACGATTCACCGTTCTCGGGGATCTTGAACTCCTCGAGCGTGTGGCCCGATTGCAGGGCGGCAACGAGCCAGCGGGGCTGCTTACCACGTCCAGACCAAGTCTCTGTTGGCTGGAGCGGATTGAAGTACTTCGGCACGACCTTCGGGTATTTGCGACGGGGCGGCTGGCCTGTTCCCGCCTCAGTCGCCCCGCTTTCAGCTCCACCGAGTTGATCCGGCTGGTTGAGCTGCGCAAGACGCTTTTCTAGCTCTCGCTTTTCGGCGGTGATCTTTTCGGCGAGAATCTTTGTCAGCTCCTCGTGAAGGAGCCAAAGTTCCTCAAAATCCATGGCTTCGAGATCTTGCCTTCGCATTAGCATCTCTCGACTGACCCGTCGTCATCCAGCCATTCTTCGTCAGTGACGAATGAATGTTTGACCAAATCAGTGCTCAAATTGACCATGCAATAAATCTATTATATATTATTTAATAATTATTGCGACGATTATTTTATTAATTGATCTCGGTGGCAAAGAATCTTGCGAAGATGCGTATAGGAGGCATGGTTTGATAGAGTATCCTCTTGAACGTCTTCAGGATTCAGTCGGCCGGTTTGCGGCTCCGCCGACCGTGTTGTCCAATATCCGGGCCCTGAGCTTCCAAATCGAGCTCAGACGGCGCGCGCTGAAGGAGATTGGGATTATTAGCTGCCGTTTGCGTCTCGGGGGAGGCCGCAAGGCGGTAGGCAAGCCGAGGCTTAACAAAAAGCAGTCCGGCGCGTCAGCATCTAATGCTGCGGCGTGGCAGGTCCCTGACGGGATCGGCTCATATGCCATCTCTGATGGGGCTTGAGCAGTTCCCGCACGGCGATTAAGCAAATAGATGTGCTCATGTCCTGTCCGTAGTTAAATTGTGCGGATCGCTCATTTTCCCGGCTTGATTATTAACGTGGACCCAGTTATCTGGAGCGACAGTTCCAGTTCGGTTCCCCACATTCTCTTGGGATAATCGGGATTCTCTGTCTTGATTAATATATGGACAGAGGCGATATTTGATTGGGCGCAACTACACGGTGAGACCATGTCGGCTAAGAAACTTGAGTTAGAGGCGATGTCCCTTGACGATCTCTGGTCGCTTCATGAGGAAATCAGCGGGATCCTGTCTGACCGGATCAAGGCGGAAAAGAACGAGCTGGAAAAGCGCTTAGCGGCACTTGGGGGCGGGATGGCTGTTTTGGCGGATTCGAGCCCGGCAGGCGCGTCTTCGACCGGCAAGCCGAGACGCAAATATCCTCGGGTGCTGCCGAAGTATCGGAATCCGCAGACGGCCGAGACCTGGTCGGGACGTGGTAAGCGGCCGCGCTGGTTGGTTGCCGCAATGAAGTCTGGCCGGAGAATTGAAGAGTTTCGCATTGGCGCAGCAAGTCCGAAGCTTCGCCAGCGGGCGTGACTAGTCGGCGATTGGCAGGCGCTACTCGCATGATCTGTGCTCTAGTAGGCATTGCGCCCTCGCAAGACCTCTACCGGAGTTCGCAGGAGGATTGCGAGATCCAGCCCAAGACTCCAGTTGTCGATGTACCAGAGATCATATTGGACACGTGTTTCGACCATGACTGCTGTGGGAGTGGCGCCCCGGCAGCCATGGACTTGAGCCCAGCCAGTCAATCCTGGCCTGACCCGATGCCGAAGCGCGTAGTTTCGCACAAGCTTGTCAAATTCACTGTCGTGAGCCACGGCGTGAGGACGTGGGCCCACGAGCGACATGCTGCCATCGAGAACGTTTAACAGTTGCGGCAATTCATCGAAGCTCATTCGGCGCAGCCATTTGCCGACGCGGGTAACGCGTCGATCGGCGCGGTTGGCCTGAAGGATTACGGGTCCGTCCTCGAGCACACGCATGGTCCGGAATTTACGGATCAAGAAGATTCGGCCGTTAAAGCCACAGCGTTGCTGCCGAAAGAATACAGGCCCGGGGGAATCTAACTTGATCGCCACCGCGGTGAGCGCAAGCAGCGGGGCGAGCATCACCAATGCGAGGCCCGCACCGATTACGTCAATCGTCCGCTTGATCGCGCACTCCAGCGGTGTGAGGGGGCCACGCTGGAGTTCTACACAAACGGCGCTTCCAAGACTCCGCTTGGGGTGTCGAAGCAATTCGGATGTCGTGCCAACGGGCACGAATATAATCGGGAAGGGCAAAACGCGCAGATCGGCAACAAAGGCTCGCAGTTCGGGCCATCGCTCCGGTTCAGCTTCCACCACCACCTGATCGAGATTGCAGGTGCGGATGTAGTCGATGACGCGCGTCGTGAGCCGCCTTCGGCAGGCAGGACCGAAGCCTAACGGAGGCAAGCTGAACCGTCCCTTGATGAGATACCCGTGCATCGACAAGGTCTCGGACAATCCCACGTTCTTCGCCAATGGTTGATCGCTGATCAGAACAATGTTTGTAGTGGCGAACCTCCTGCCGCTCAGGGCCCTTCCGAGAAGCACCTTGACTCCCCACCGTTCGCCCAAAAGTAAGCTCAGGCCCAAGACGGCGAAGAGCAGGACTGGGTGCTGAGAGGTGTCCGGGCGAATTGCGAAGCCGTACACCGCCAAGATGAAAAGTACTGAGGACATCCAAGCCAAACAGACCGCGCGCATCTGGTTCCGGAGGACGAGGAGCTCAACCGGCTGATAAAGGCCGTAGGTCTTCAGCAGGCAAACGAGATAAGCTGCGCTAACCAGCGCCAGGCCAAGCGCGTTGGCGAAGTTGGCCGCGGCTTGCCCATACTGAGCTTGGTAAAGCAATGTAGAGACGAGGCTGGCAAACAGAATAGTCGCAACATCAGCACCGAGCACCACGTGCTCGACCGCGTCATAACGGAGGGGCCATTTGGGCTCGCGGGATACCGTCGGTTCGGGACTGAGACGATCCGTAACCTCCCGATTGGGGAAATGTCGGTTCACGAAGTTCATGTGCCGGGGCTCTGCTATTTAATATTTAATTATTTATTAATTAATCGCTCTTATCAAGCAAAAACCCCGGTTCCGCGCATTTAATGGCGTGCGCCCCTTTGTCGCCGATCTGCGATCGCGGCTTGGGCTGAAGGCGCGCTCTTGAAGTTAGCGAGAACCCCTTCGCGAACTCTGCGCGTGCACCTGGTCGAGGAACGCCGGATCGAGTTCCGAAATCAGGCCTTCGAAATAGATCTTCCCATCAGCCGAGGCTAACCGGTACGCGGTCACAAGGGCTGGCTTGAGGGCAGGCCGATGTCTAACGACGAGGCTGACGTCCCGTTTGATCAATTCACGCAGGTCGGGCTCCCGCACCATGACATCTGCGGCGAGTGCGACCGATACGCGCAACGGAAGCAGGTCCAAATCATTCGGCGCAGTATAGTATGACATTCTAAGCATCGCTGCCGTGTTGGGCTGAGGCGAACTGTGCTTCGACGTCGCCGCGAGCAAGAGCCAAATGTCACCGCGGAGTGGCGAAGAGCGCAATGCGCGGGCAAACTCGTCCGAAGTCATGGGGGGAGCTGTCCTTTGTTCGTCGGCAGCCAGAGCCGAATCCCGGTTGAATCTTGATCCCCCTCGGATCCATAGATCTTCACGCGCTGCCGCAAGGGAACTCGTCTTTGACATCGCGCTCGGCCCTGCTGCTGCAGTCGACAGAACTGACGGCAAAGACGATCTTGCGCCGAGATACCGCTCAGGAAGAGCCATCCACGCTGCTTCCACGATCAGCACAATACCAAGTACCATCAGGCTAACGCGGGGCCAAATGGCGACTAGCGTTGGGGTCAACGTTCGGCGAGGCGCAGGTGCTTGATCTGCAATTTGGTCAGACGTCGCTTTCGACCCAGACGAGATGGCGTCACGTGCTGCGTCGGAGAGGCTTTGACCGAACGCCAGACCAATAAGCGCAGCGACCAAAAGCGATGCTCCCAATCCCAGAATTCCATGATCGGAGAACGCGAGTATCGTCACTGCAATCAAAGCGCCGGCGCCCAGCGCTGGGAAGACGTAATCGTAAGCACGTAACAGAGCACGTCGGATCAGCACAGTAGCGCAGAGCAAGGCAGCAACCACGACGGCGCAAAGAAAAGCCCATCCCATGTCTATAACGATTGTGGCGGCGGCGGTTGGTCTCTCTGGCGAGTCGCCAACGCCGGCGTCCTGGTAAATCGGCAAAAGTACCGTCGAAGCACCCGCACCGGATCCTGCCGGCGCGACGTCCTGCAGCATCCGTTCTGTTGCGGCCTGACTGCTCGTTGACAAGACGATCGTCAGGTCGGTGTTCGTTCTGAAGGGAATGACCGTAGCCGTGGCAATGAAGACAATCGTGGCAGTCGCAAGGACGCCAGCAGTACCCCACAATCCCGGGAACCACCTGCGAACCGCGAACACCGAGAGCAAGATTTCTAAGCCGAGGATGGCCGAGACGACTGCAGTCGCGTTGCCCCGAATGAGCAGCGCCGCCATACAGACAATCAATGCGATGGTCGCGACTGACAGCGCAGGGAGCGGGCCTAGCGCAATTGTCCCTGGTCGACTGCGTCGGAGTATTTGATCGACCGCACGAATTGCCGTTGCGCAGGAGAGCAACACACCGAGCACCGCGACGGTCGAGCCATCGGGCCCAGCCACACCGGCTATTTCCCTGCCGAACCACAAGGCGGTAACGATTGTGGCTATCGACAGCAGAATATGTAGCAGTTGCGCTGCGCGATACCGGTCAAGCGCGATGACTGCTGCAGCGAGAGCTGCAGCAAGCACGGCGCAATACTGCACGAGCGAGACCATGGTCGCCGTGGTGTCGACTGTGATTTTTTCGGCGAGGGGCTCGTTTAAGGTCGCCGATGCAGTTGCCCAAATGGGATTGCCGAGTTTGCCAATCGGCATCGGCACCGCCTGCAAAGCCATCCAGAGCGCCGGAGCCGCGAGTACAACGACGAGACTAGGACGGAGTAGTTTAGCGAGCCCGAGGGAGGAGGGCGGTGGAAAGATCGCGACCATTAGCGCCGCGGTTGCGAGTACCACCGATATCAATACCCAGGCCTGCAGGCTCTCCGGCATTGCGAACGCCGCGGCAATCGCCACCAACTCGGCCAATATGACAAGCCGGACCATCATGTGAACACCCGTGGTGTTGTGCGGCCACTCCGCTGGTCCCTCAGGCCAGCTAAAGGGGCAGGCCGCTATGAGCCAGCCTCAAGAGCCAGAAAGGCCATAACGGATGTAATGGCTATCATGGTAGTAGTAGCTCCGATGCCCGTCATATCGAGCCATCGCCTTGGTATCGGTCTTGCTGAGAACTGCCCCAATCAGAGATTCGTGAATGTTCGGTGCCGTGTGCAGTGCGTGTTGCACTACATCAATCTTGGTCCGGCCCCATTCAACAACGAGAATGTAGCAGTCAATCAGGGATGACGTGGCTCGAACATCCACCAACGGTGTCAATGGCGGAAGGTCGACGATGATGTAGTCATACTCGGCCCGTAAACGGTCGAAGAGCTTGCTTATCGAGTCCGCACAAAGAATTTCGCTGGTGTGAAGCAAAGGTCCCCGGCGCACGGCGGGCAGAAATGCAAGATTGGTCGCCGGGTCCCTCCAGACAGCGTCGGCGAGCGACCGGCTACCGTTTGCAACTTCGATGATCCCACAGGCCGCCTTGGGCGCGAAGATGCCGGTCAGTGAGGGATTCCTGAGGTCGCAATCGACGATGATAACTCTTTTGCCGGTGTGCCCGATCAACTGTGCGAGCGAGGCTGCAATCGTGGTCTTCCCCTCATTCGGTAACGCAGAGGTAATGCCGATGACCTGGGAGGAAATTTTCGCCGGGTTGTGGTCGATGGCTAGCTTGATGGAACGAATGGCCTCCGTATATCGAGATAGTGGCATCCCGACCACGGTCTGATGAATTGCGGTTGGAGACGAGGCTATTCGTCGCTGAACATCATCATCGGTCTTCTGAAGGCGGATTGGTGGTTTGGGAGATTTGCGGGCCGGCAGCAACGGGACCAAAGATAGACAAGGCAACTCCAGTACGGTTTCCACCTGTGAAGAGGTCCGAAAGACGCGGTCCATGAGGTCTCTGAGGAGCGCCAAGCCGATGCCCAGCGCGAGGCCGCCGAGAATACCAAACGCCAGGATCAACCTTGCTTTCGGCTTGCTCTTGCTCGCCGGCGGCGAAGCCGGAAAAAGTACCCGCGTATCCGAGGTGGGAAACGTCTCCTGCTGTGTAGAGCCCATGTAACGCTGAAGGAAGGTCTCGTACAAGCTATGCAGGCCCTTTGCCCTGCTTTCCAAGTCCTTGATGGTCAGCTCAGCAGAATTGACCGAACGGGATTGCGAAACGGCTTTGGTCAATTGCTTTTCGATCTCTTCCTGGCGCTGTTTAGCCAGTTCGAATTCGCTTCGGCTGACCTCGGCAAGTCTCTTGACCTCGTCAAAAATGGAGACGCGGAACTCTCGTGCGCGGTTCCGGATATTGACGACTGCCAAGTGGTCACGACCGACTCTCGCGGCCAACTCGGCCTCACGCCTGGTGAGCTCCAGATATTGCTGGCGCAGCCCCGTAATAATCTGGCTGTTCAGCGCATCCGTCCCGATAGCATCCAGATTGTCTATCGAGGACGGCCTTTTCGGGTCGACGGCAAGGAGAGTTTCATAACGAGCCAACTTGGCGGTGGCTTCAGATGTCTGAGCACGTGCGGCGGCCAGTCGATTGTTGATCTCCGTGATCTGCTGCTCGTCGATGGGCTTTCCACCCAGAGAAACAATGTTGTTCTGAGCCTTGTAGACGTCGACGGCACGTTGCGCGGCGAGGGCTTGGTCGCCGAGATCACGCAGCCTCTCCTGCAGCCAACTGGTTGCCTTGCGATTGGCGTCGAATTTTGCATTGAGCTGGTCTGCAACATAAGTGTCGGCTATCGCATTCACGATCTCCGCGGCTCGAGCTGCGTTGCTCGAACTGTAGCTGATCTCAATGACCCGGCTGTACCCGACACGTCCAGCGGAAAGCCGACTGAGAAATGCGTCTACGAGAGTGTCCGACGGTTCGCCATTCGTCTCGTGTGGCGCATCCTTCTTCGATCTGATCGACGGCCATGGCCAAATTCGTTGCCAGATCGCCTGCAAAGTGAGGCCGGACGCGCTAAAGTCCGGATCGTCGGCCAGTTTCAACTTGTCGATTACCGCAACCGCATTGGCCTTTGACCTCAGGAGCTGAAGCTGGGTCTCGATTTGACTGAGATCGAAGGCCGGTTCGGCAAGGAGTGATTGCTGCTGGACAAATTGAGGCCTGGGATTGGCCAACAGGATCTGAACCTGCGCCGTATAGGTTGGGGACACCAAACGGAGATAGAGCAAGCTGGCCGCAGTGGCGAGTACGGCGGTAACAAGGATTACGAGATACTGGCGCCGTAGAAGCCCGATGCCGAAATTGATGATGTCGGTGATCCCTCCGCCGTCTGCCTGCGCGGGTTGAGCCGGTCCGTTCACCGGCAGCCGCATTCTATCCGCATGTTGAAGATTGTTCTGAAGCATCACGTACCTGTCCGACGATTGGTCACGTTGCGCCCGCCCGCCCGAAGGCGTCATTTAAAGCGTTCTGCGAGATAGTATGAAATTATATACCTTATAAAAACCCGCTTGCCAAATTAAATAAACAATATATTAATCGAAGTGGAGATGAAAAATGCAAGTGCGGCAGTTTTGTTCGAGGGTGCGTTTGATATTCCAAACGATTTCCGTGACTTGCAGCTGATCCAATGACCTTCGCCGAAATCGTGCGACCGTTTCGCGGTGGATTGTGAGGGTGGAGAATTAATCTCGACGGGGATTATGGTCGACCTCATCGAAGCCGATCTGAATTGAGAGCGGGCAGAAGGGTATCCAATGTTGGAGCTGCGATCCTTGGCGATCCCTGATGTCAAAGTCATTCGCACAGATCGGTTTTCCGACGCCCGCGGTTACTTCTCTGAGACCTTCCAGCGATCAGCGTTTGCAGAGAAGGGAATTCTCCATGACTTTGTTCAAGACAATCAGTCCAGCTCGGATTGGATCGGCACGGTGCGCGGCCTGCACTTCCAGCGGCCGCCCTTCGCCCAGGCGAAGTTGATACGGGTGTTGAGCGGGGCGATTCTCGATATTGCAGTTGACCTTCGGCGTTCATCGCCCAGCTTCGGCAAGCACATCTCGATACAGCTGGATAGTGAAGGCGGCGAGCAGGTGTTCATTCCGAAGGGGTTCGCGCACGGCTTCTGTACGCTGCAGCCCAAGACCGTCATCTTATACAAAGTCGACCAGGTGTATGCCCCAAGTCATGACGGTGGCGTTTATTGGGCTGATCCAAAGTTAGCGATCGAGTGGCCGGTGACGCCCTCAGAAGCCCACGTGTCGCCAAAGGACCAGACTCTTCCTACGCTCAGCCAGCTCGGTTGCGTTTTCGACTAGTGGAGACGAGTAGAATGCGTATCTTGGTGACTGGCGGAGCGGGCTTTATCGGTTCTGCGGTCTGTCGCCGTTTGGTGTTACAGACTGGTGCCGCAGTGATCAACATAGACAAGTTGACGTACGCGGCCAACCTGACTTCGCTCGCGAGCATCGAGAAGCTGGAGACTTATGCATTCCTGCAATCCGACATCTGCCATCGCGCGGCCATGGATCTTGCGTTCGCCAACTATGAGCCGGACGCGATCATTCATCTGGCCGCCGAAAGCCACGTCGACCGCTCCATCAACGGACCCGACGCCTTCGTCAATACCAATGTGGTTGGCACCTACACGCTCTTGGAGACGGCCAGAGCCTACTATGAACGTCTACCACCTTCGAGGCGGAAGCACTTTCGATTCATCCATGTGTCCACAGACGAAGTCTACGGCTCGTTGGGACCAGATGATCTATTTCGCGAGGATACGCCCTACAGGCCGAGCTCGCCCTATTCGGCGAGTAAGGCCGCCGCGGACCATCTCGCACTCGCGTGGTTTCGGACCTACGGCCTGCCGGTGATCGTGTCGAACTGCTCGAACAATTACGGGCCGTATCAGTTTCCGGAAAAGCTCATCCCGCTGACGATTCTCAATGCGATCGACCGGAAGCCTCTGCCGGTCTATGGCGACGGAAGGAATATCCGCGACTGGCTTCACGTCGATGATCATGCCGCGGGCTTGATACGACTTTTGCACGAAGGAAGGCCCGGCGAGAAATACAACTTCGGCGGAGATGCCCAGCGATCCAACCTGGAGGTCGTCACCCGGATCTGTGACGTTGTGGATCGCTTATCTCCGGGCGCAGGGTGCAGACGTTCTCTCATTACGTTCGTGCCGGATCGACCCGGGCATGATACCCGCTATGCAATAGACGCATCGAAAGCACATCGCGAGCTCGGCTGGAAACCGATCAGAACCTTCGAACACGGCCTGTCCGAAACCGTCGGATGGTATCTCAAGAACCGTGCCTGGTGGGAGCGTGCTCGCAGCGGAGTCTATGACGGCTCGCGTCTGGGTCTCCTGGCCGCCCAAAGCTGAGGTCGAGATGACAGATCGACCAATCCTCTTTGCCGGACGGAATGGTCAGCTGGCAATGTGCCTTCGTGATCTTGCCACAAGGCGCGGTTTGCCTGCGATCGCTCTCGGGCGCCCAGAACTCGATCTAGAGAACCGGGAAGGCATCGACAAGCTCATTGCGTCGATCGGGCCGTCTGCGATCATCAACACGGCCGCCTATACGGCGGTAGATCAGGCCGAATCTGAAGTGGCGAGGGCCTTCAGCATCAATCGCGATGGCGCGGCCGCGCTGGCGGATGTCGCGTGGCAAATGAACATTCCGCTCATCCATCTCTCGACCGACTATGTATTCGACGGTGCGAAACCCGAGGCGTACGACGAAAGCGACATTCCGGCGCCGTTGAACGTCTACGGCGCATCCAAGCTTGCTGGGGAGGCTGCTGTATTGGCAGCGCACCCGCTCGCGACCGTGATCAGATGCTCCTGGCTTTACAGTCCCTATGGCAGCAACTTCGTCCGAACGATGCTGCGGCTATGCGAGACGCAGCAGGTCGTGAGGGTTGTCAGCGACCAACATGGTAACCCGACTTACGCGTTCGACCTCGCGGAAGCCGTCCTCCGGATTGCACAACAGTCAGTAACGGAAGATCGCAGGGCCACCGCCGGGATCTTTCATCTCGGTGGCCAAGGTGAGGCAAGCTGGCACGATTTTGCGCAGGCAATCTTCCACGAGTGTTCCCGTCGTGGAGCGCGGATTCGGGCGCTCGAGGCGATAACGACTGAGGAGTTTCCGACCGCTGCGCGTCGGCCTCGGAACTCGCGCCTGGACTCATCCAAGGCCGAACGCGTGTTCGGGATTCGCCTGGCGCCTTGGCGCCATTCACTCCAAGCTTGTCTGGACCAGCTGGTCGGAGGAGAAACCGATGCTGAAGGGAATCGTGCTGGCTGGCGGCAGCGGAACGCGCCTCTATCCGATCACACGAGTGGTCAGCAAGCAGTTGCTCCCGATCTATGACAAGCCCATGATCTACTATCCCCTGTCGACGCTGATGTTAGCAGGGATCCGCGAAATTCTGATCATTACCACGCCTTCGGATCGGTCTCAGTTCGAGGGATTGCTAGGCGACGGCAGCCAATGGGGGATCAAGCTTAGCTATGCCGAACAAACCCGACCCGCTGGTCTGGCAGACGCGTTCATTGTCGGGGCCGATTTCATCGGAAGCGATCGCGTGGCGATGGTGCTTGGGGATAATATTTTCTTCGGCGATGGCCTGAGCGAGTTGCTTGCCAGGGCGGCAGGTCGCGCGGAAGGCGCAACCGTCTTTGCCTATCACGTGCGAGACCCAGAACGGTACGGCGTGGTCGCGTTTGATGAAGCGGACCGCCCCGTGTCGATCGAAGAGAAACCCAAACGGCCGGCTTCGAACTGGGCAATCACAGGGCTGTATTTTTTCGACAACCGCGTCGTCCGCTACGCTCGCCGTGTCGAGCCATCGGCGCGCGGCGAGCTCGAGATTACCGATCTTCAGATGCGTTACCTTTCGGCCAATACGCTCCACGTTGAACGCATGGGGCGGGGATTTGCGTGGTTGGATACCGGCACGGTCGAATCTCTCATCGACGCAGGGACGTTCGTCCAGACCCTGGAAAAGCGGCAGGGAATGAAGATTGCGTGCCTCGAGGAGGTCGCGTTCAGACTTGGCTTCATTGATCGCGATCAACTTCTAGCGTTGGCTCAACCGTTGGAGAAGAGCGGCTACGGCAAATATCTGAGCGAAATCACGCGACTGCCGCAGTTTGCCTCGCGTTAGCACCACTCGGCCGATATCGATGCCGGCTTAAATTATATGTATTGAATTGACCGTGGTTTAAAATGCAATTAAAATATTAAGAGGCGATTAATAATTTAATCGGTATGCTCATGCTGATTCAAAAGGCGACCGCCTTCGGCCGGGGAACTCGGCACGTTTTTTGGGAGCAGGATATTCCAGCCCTTTGGCAGGAATCGGCGTTCGCGAGCGCTTTCGCGGGTTTCGACGCACTTGGCCTCTGGGCTCCGCGGGTTGTTGATCGATCAGTAAGCGGATCATTCGCTCCAGGGAGTGACGCCGCGTTCTTCAAACAGGCGCATCGGACCGACTCGGCGGGCTTGCGCGGCGTTATGCCCGCTCTCTTCGCTGCACCTTCCAGGTCGCGATTGCCCGCGCTGCTATCTTCGACGTCTTTGACGAGCGGTCATAATGGCCTGGCGCCAACGTTCTCATCTGTGGCGGGCGAAGCGGCGCAGAAATCACAATCGGCTTCCACTCCCGGCGCCACTCACTGGGTCCATCCGACTGACGGCGCCTGGAATGTCGCAGCGAACTGGAGCGCCGGGCTCCCAGGCGCCATCGACGCTGCCTTCCTCGATGCGGCAGGAACGTATGTCGTCACGAGCTCGGCCGGTGTTGATGTTGGGAGTCTGATCCTCGATGCAGGTGCGACGCTTTCGTTGGATGCCGGCTCGCCGTTTATCGTCGAAGGCGATGTGCTGAACAATGGGACAGTCGAGGTAGGAGCGTTCCTCGGCAATCGCATTCCGACCGGGGAGTTCAGGGGTGACGTCAGCGGTACTGGATCTTTCGAGATTGCTGACAAGGCGATCCTGGATATCGGGGGTTCGGTTTCCGGCCGATTCTTGAATGGATCGTTCTCCGGCATAACGGTGTCGTTCGAAACGGGAACTGGCACGCTTGTCCTCGATCAGTCGGCCAACTTCCACGGCTTGATCGCGGGTCCGTCGCCGGGAGCGCCGCTCGCGCCAGGCAACCTCATCGACTTGAAGGATCTCCCCTTTACATCGTCGATGTCGGCGACCGTCCACTACGACAATAGCTCGAATATCAGCACGGTCGATTTCAGCAATGGTGCGGCCAATGTCTCCTTGCTGTTCTCGGGGATGGACTCGAACTGGAAGTTTGAAAGCAATGGGCAGGGAGGCACCATTGTTTCCGATCCGCCCACGAATCCCATCGTGCTGGAAAACCAGAAGCCAGGTACGCCGAAGAGTGTCTGGCAGATTCAGCCGGGCGAGAATTCAACTCTGACCGAAGGGTTTGCGACAGCGATCAGCACCAATGTCGGGGGGACGGTCCAATTCAAGATCAACAACTTGACCGGCAATCCGAACTATCGCGTCGATGTCTACCGGCTGGGCTATTACGGCGGCGATGGTGCCAGGCTGGTTACGAGCCTGCAGCATCAGGCCGCAACGGCGGTCGTCCAACCCGATCCATTGCGCGATCCGTCGACCGGCCTCGTCGATGCCGGCAATTGGAGCGTGACCGATTCCTGGAGCGTACCGAGCGATGCGGTCTCGGGCGTCTACATCGCCAGCGTCGTCAACGGCAACGAGATCTTCCAGATCCCATTCATCATAAGGAACGACGCATCGCACAGCGACATCGTCCTCCAGACAAGTGATCAGGACTGGCAAGCCTACAACGGCTGGGGAGGGGCCAACCTATATTTCGGGAATGGTCCGGGCGTCCGTGGATCAGCCTACGCGGTCAGTTACAATCGCCCCCTCATAACGCGTGACGGCGAGGGAACCTTTTCCGAGGGGGGAGACTCCCCGTTCACGGCTGAGTTTGCAGCCATTCAGTGGCTCGAGCAAAACGGGTACGACGTTTCTTACATTTCGGGAATCGATGCTGCGACGAACGGCTCGTTGTTGCTCAATCACAAAGTCTTCATGGACGCGGGGCATGACGAGTATTGGACCGAAGCTCAGCGTGCCAACGTACAGGCCGCAGCGCATGCTGGCGTGAACCTTGCCTTTCTCACGGGCAACGAGATCTATTGGAAAACAAGGTTGGCACCCAGCATCGATGGCAGCGGATCAGCCAATCGCACACTCATTAGCTACAAGGATACGCACGCAAATGCGTTGATTGATCCAACAGGACAGGCGACCGGTAATTACTCTGACCCGCGGTTCGGTCCGCCTCTCCCTTCGAACGAGTTGACCGGTACATTGTTCGCGGTCAATGCATTCCGGTATGATACGATCACGATACCGTATCCGATGACCCAATTGCGCTTCTGGCGCAATACGGCCGTCGCGCAAACGTCACCCGGGCAGACCGCCTCGCTGGTACCTGGCCTGTTAGGCGTTGAATGGGACACGGCGCCGGACAACGGATTTCGCCCAGCGGGGTTGATGAGTGTCTCATCTACCACATTGCAGGTGAATGGACAGCTTCTCCTCGATTATGGCAACTCGTTCGCAAACGGCACGGCAACCCACAATCTCGTGCTGCATCGGGATCCCGTCAGTGGCGCACTGATATTCTCGGCAGGTTCGATCAACTGGCCGTGGGCGCTTGCAAGCGACCACGACGGACCTGCGACTCCGGTAGACCCTAATGTCCAGCAGGCGATGGTCAACCTTTTCGCTGATATGGGCGTTCAGCCGGCGACGCTGCAAGCAAACCTGACGGCCGCGATTCGGTCGACCGACACAGCGGCGCCGACGTCTAGTATCGGCAATCTCTCCGCCGCCAGCGTTGTCGAGGGGCAATCGATCACGGTGACGGGAACGGCCAATGACGCGGGCGGAAAGATTGCCGGCGTCGAAATTTCTACAGATGGTGGAAGCACCTGGCACCCAACCAACAGCAATGTCGGCGCGGCGACCGTGACCTGGTCATACACGTTCGTCACAGGGGCCCAAGGGACCTATAATCTCAAAACCAGGGCGGTGGACGACAGCCTGAACCTGGAAACATCCGGTGCGGGCGCAACCTACACGGTCACACCATCTTCCAACCTGACACTCTTCAGTAGCACCGATACGCCTGCGTTGCTCTCAGACAGCGACTCCGCCTCGGTTGAGCTTGGCGTCAGATTCGTCCCGGCCGTGTCGGGGAAAATCACCGGCATTCGCTTCTACAAAGGGCCTCAGAATACTGGCACCCACAGCGGAAATCTCTGGACCGCAAACGGCACGCTGCTTGCGAGCGCCACCTTCACCAACGAAACCGCGAGCGGCTGGCAGCAGGTTAATTTCGCCACGCCTGTCAGTGTGAACGCTGGCACGACGTATGTTGCTTCCTACCACGCGAACACCGGTCACTATTCCGCAACCGACTTCTACTTCATCGGTTATGGAGGCGTTACGAAAGGTGCGCTCACCGCGCCGGGTAGCAGCCTTAACGGTGTCTATGCCTATGGCAGCGGCCCGACCTTCCCCGGCAACGTTTCCTCCACGAAAGCCCCGAATTACTGGGTAGACGTCGTTTTCGATGATTCAGGCGTGGCTTCGCCACAAGCTAATGGCGACAGTGGCTTCACGGTTACCCAGAATGGCTTGCTGAATATTGCGGCATCGACGTTGCTTGCGAACGACACCCATCCCTCCGGGCTGGCTTTCTCGCTCACCAGCGTCGGTAACCCGGTCAACGGAAGCGTAAGCTACAACTCGCAGAACCAGACGGTGACCTTTGCTCCTACCAATGGCTATGCCGGCGCGGCGAGTTTCACGTACACGATCACAGACACGAGCGGCCAAAGTGGTTCCGGCCAAGTGTCCCTCAAGGTCAACTATCCGGTCTTCGCGCAGAGCCTGTTCGGCACCAATGATGCGCCAAGCGTCCCCAATTCCGGGGATACCAGCTCCGTCGAAGTCGGAGTCAAGTTCACCGCATCGGTAAACGGGACGATAACCGGCCTGCGCTTCTACAAGGGATCGTTGAATACGGGTCCCCATATTGCGGATCTCTGGAGCTCGACCGGAACCCTGCTCGCAACTGCGACATTCACGAACGAGACAGCCAGCGGCTGGCAACAGGTCAACTTCTCCACGCCTGTGGCGATTACGGCAGGCACCACCTATGTCGCATCCTACCACACCAACGGCAATTATTCCGGTACCCAGAACTATTTCACGACATCGCTTGCCAACGGGCAGCTAACGGCTCCGGCTGGCAGCAACGGGGTCTATGCCTACGGATCCGGAAGCACGTTCCCGACGAATACCTTCAGATCCTCCAATTACTGGGTCGACGTCGTCTTCAACGGCTCCTCCAGTCCGAACAATACGGCGCCAACCGCGGTCGCCGACAGCGGTGATGCCACCGAAAAGGGCGGCGTGAGCAACAGCGTCGGTGGCACGGCGGCGACTGGCAACGTGCTGACCAACGATACCGATCCCGACGCGGGCGATACCAAGACGGTCACCGCCGTCAGCTTCGGCTCGACCGGCGGCACACTCGGTTCAGCGCTGTCTGGAGCCCACGGCAGCCTTGTGCTCAATGCCTCGGGCGGCTTCACATATACGGTCAACGAGACGGATGCGGCCGTGCAGGCCTTGCGGCAGTCGACCGACACGCTCAGCGATATCTTCAATTACACGATGCGCGATGCCGCCGGCGCCACGTCATCGACCACGCTCACCGTCACAATCCATGGCGCCAACGACGCGCCGGTGCTGGCCGCCCAGACCGGCAATCAGACCGCAACGGTCGGTATGCCATTCTCCTTGACGCTGCCTGCGGGTACCTTCACCGACGTCGATTCCGGGGATTCGCTCGCCTACACGGCGACAGCCGCCGACGGCACGGCACTTCCCGCATGGCTGACCTTCAATGCCTCGACGCGGACCTTCAGCGGTACACCAACGTCCAGCAATGTTGGCACCCTCAGCATCAAGACCTCGGTCACCGATCTCGGCGGCCTGTCAGCCAGCGAGACGTTTGATCTCACGGTGACGACAACGCCCTCAACCGTGAGCCTGTTCTCGAGCTCGGACACGCCGGCCATCCTGTCGGATTCCGATGCGTCGCAAGTCAATCTCGGCGTGAAATTTACGTCCTCCGTGGCCGGCACGATCACTGGCGTCAAGTACTACAAGAGTGCAAACGACCCCGGAACCCATACGGGCTCGTTGTGGAGCGGTACCGGCACGCTGCTGGCGAGCGCGACGTTCACCAACGAGGGCAGCAGTGGCTGGCAGACCGTCACATTCAACAATCCCGTGTCCATCTCGGCTGGCACGACCTACGTGGCGAGCTTTCACAGCAATGGCCATTATGCGTCCACCACCAACTACTTTACCACCGCGCGCACCAGCGGTCCGCTCACGGCTCCTGCGAGCATCAACGGCGTCTACACCTACGGCGCCGGCAATCTGTTCCCGACCAGCACGTACAACGCCAGCAATTACTGGGTCGACGTCGTCTTCAACGGCTCCTCCAGTCCGAACAATACGGCGCCAACCGCGGTCGCCGACAGCGGTGATGCCACCGAAAAGGGCGGCGTGAGCAACAGCGTCGGTGGCACGGCGGCGACTGGCAACGTGCTGACCAACGATACCGATCCCGACGCGGGCGATACCAAGACGGTCACCGCCGTCAGCTTCGGCTCGACCGGCGGCACACTCGGTTCAGCGCTGTCTGGAGCCCACGGCAGCCTTGTGCTCAATGCCTCGGGCGGCTTCACATATACGGTCAACGAGACGGATGCGGCCGTGCAGGCCTTGCGGCAGTCGACCGACACGCTCAGCGATATCTTCAATTACACGATGCGCGATGCCGCCGGCGCCACGTCATCGACCACGCTCACCGTCACAATCCATGGCGCCAACGACGCGCCGGTGCTGGCCGCCCAGACCGGCAATCAGACCGCAACGGTCGGTACGCCATTCTCCTTGACGCTGCCTGCGGGTACCTTCACCGACGTCGATTCCGGGGATTCGCTCGCCTACACGGCGACAGCCGCCGACGGCACGGCACTTCCCGCATGGCTGACCTTCAATGCCTCGACGCGGACCTTCAGCGGTACACCAACGTCCAGCAATGTTGGCACCCTCAGCATCAAGGCCTCGGCCACCGATCTCGGCGGCCTGTCAGCCAGCGAGACGTTTGATCTCACGGTGACGACAACGCCCTCAACCGTGAGCCTGTTCTCGAGCTCGGACACGCCGGCCATCCTGTCGGATTCCGATGCGTCGCAAGTCAATCTCGGCGTGAAATTCACGTCCTCCGTGGCCGGCACGATCACTGGCGTCAAGTACTACAAGAGTGCAAACGATCTCGGGACTCATACGGGCTCGTTGTGGAGCAGCACCGGCACGCTGCTGGCGAGTGCGACATTCACCAACGAGGGCAGCAGTGGCTGGCAGACCGTCACATTCAGCAATCCCGTGTCCATCTCGGCTGGCACGACCTACGTGGCGAGCTTTCACAGCAATGGCCATTATGCGTCCACCACCAACTACTTTACCACCGCGCGCACCAGCGGTCCGCTCACGGCTCCTGCGAGCACCAACGGCGTCTACACCTACGGCACCGGTAACCTGTTCCCGACCAGCACGTACAACGCCAGCAACTACTGGGTCGACGTCGTCTTCAACGGAACCAGTGGCAGCAACGAGCAACCGGTGGCTACGACGGACAGCGGCTTCCACGCCACTCAAGGCGTCCCTTTTACTATCGACGGGGCGGCACTGCTTGCCAACGATACCGATCCGAACGCAGACGCTCTGACGATCACTGGCGTGAGCGGTGCCGCCAATGGGACCGCCAGCTTCAACGCCCAGAACAATTCGGTAACGTTTACGTCAGCGAGCGGCTTTACCGGGCCGACTTCTTTCGACTACTCCATCTCAGACGGCCGGGGCGGCACTGCAAGCGCCTCCGTCAACGTGACGGTGCATGCCCCATCGTCCAACGTCGTTAGCCTGTTCAGCTCCAATCCCACGCCGAGTGTTGTATCGGCCAATGATGGCCAGGCGATCGAGGTTGGTATGAAATTCCAGGCCTCCACCCCAGGTGATATCATCGGGCTACGTTTCTACAAGGGACCGTCCAACACGGGGACGCACGTTGCCGATCTGTGGAGCAGTACCGGCACGCTTCTGGCGACGGCCACGTTCACCAACGAAACGGCGAGTGGCTGGCAGCAGGTCAACTTCAGCACTCCGGTCACGATCGCGGCGGGGACCACGTATATTGCGTCTTACCACAGTGCGGGAGGCTATTCTGCGGATCCAAACCTCTTCGCCAGCTCCCTCACTAGTGGACCGCTAACGGCTCCGTCTTCATCGTCGAGCGGCGGCAACGGCGTTTACGCGTATGGGACCGACAGTTTGTTCCCGACGAGCAGTTTCAACGCGACGAGTTACGCCGTAGACGTTCTATTCAGACCTCAGCTAGCAGCATAGGAGACGTAAGATGCACGCCGAACTTTATACCGATGGTATCGAAGAAATTACCGTCAGCGGAACCATCGTCCGCGTCGATCTGGTCAGTCTTTCACCGACGGAGCGTGACGCCAACAACGCCCCGAAGCGCGTATTTTCTCAGCGGCTGATCTTTTCGGTCGAATCTTTCGCCAACTCGGTCGACGTGATGCAGAAGGCGCTTCAGGGCCTGGTTGATGCGGGCGTGGTCCGGCGGAACCAGCCGGCTCAATCGCACAACGGTGCGTCGGGAGTACGTGATGCGCTGGCGCCCAACACACGGTCTCTGAATGTCTCTTCGAATTTCCGCTGACATCGATGCCGCTGGCGGCCCGAAGGACCGGGTTGCGGAGGCGCCCGCGCCCGGATTGTCGACCCAGACGGCGTTGGAATGCCTGTCCAAGGTTTCCAGTCACCATGGCATAGATCTGCCGGTGGAACGCTTGAAGCATGCGTATGCGGTAGCCGGCCCGCTCTCGTTGAATCTCCTGCTGCGCATGGCGAAGGATGCAGGCCTGCGCGCGAGGAGCACGAAGTTGGATTGGGGCGCGCTGATTGGTCTTGGTGAGGCCTATCCGGCGCTGGCGAGGCTCGCCAATGGCAACTGGATCGCTGTCCTTGGTGCGGGACGGCGAACTGATGGCACCGAGGTCGTCAGCATCTTCGACCCGCTCGCCGACCGCAAGCACGAGGTCTTGGTTGTCGAGCGCGATCGATTCTGTGCGCAGTGGGCCGGTGACACGATCCTGATCAAGCGCGAGCAGTTGACACAGGATGGCCGAGGGAGTTTCGGCCTCCGGTGGTTTGTGCCGGAACTGCTTCTTCAATGGCGGCTGTTCAGGGACGTCGCCATTGCCGCCATCCTGCTCTATGCGTTGGGCCTCGTCATCCCGATATTTTTCCAGCTCGTCATCGACAAGGTTTTGGTTCACGAGAGCTTCACCACTCTGTACGTACTCGCGGCAGGAACGGCCGTAGCGCTCGTCTTTGACGCGATATTCGGCTTTCTGCGGCGCTACTTGTTGCTATATGCGACCAACAGGGTCGACATTCGCGTTGCTACGAAGACGTTCGGTCATCTCCTCGGGCTGCCGGTCACGTTTTTCGAGCACATGGCTGCCGGGGTCCTGGTCAAGCACATGCAGCAGGCGGCGAGGATCCGTGAGTTTCTGACCGGGCGCTTGTTTCTGACGATCCTCGATGCGCTTTCGCTATTTGTCTTCCTGCCGGTCCTTGCGCTTTATAGCGTCAAATTGACTTTGATGGTCCTGGCCTTCACCGCCATGAGCGGCGCCGTCGTCGGCCTGCTTATGGGTCCATTTCGGCGACGACTGTACGATCTGTACCAAGCGGAAGGTGCGCGGCAGGCTCTCCTCGTCGAAACAGTTCACGGCATGCGCACCGTGAAATCGCTGGGGATGGAGCCAGCGCAGAGCAGGGTTTGGGATAGCCGCTGCGCGCAGTCCGTGACCATGCGATTCGGTGTCGAGAAGATCTCCGCAGGCGCTCAGGCACTTACCGGGCTTCTCGAGAAGATCATGACGCTCGGAATCATCTCCGTCGGGGCACTCGATGTCTTCGCCGGCGAAATGACAATCGGCGCGTTGGTCGCCTTCAATATGCTGGCCGGCAGGGTCTCCGGACCCCTGGTTCAGCTCGTGACCATGGTGCACGAATACCAGGAAGTGGCTCTTGCCGTCAAAATGCTCGGCGAGGTGATGAATCAGAAGCCTGAGCGCGACGGTCGGAAAGATGGGCTGCGGCCCGACCTTGCCGGCAAAATCGAGTTCGAAGGTGTCTCTTTTCGCTACGGATCCGAGGGATCGCCGGCGCTTGATGATGTCTCCTTCACTGTCGAGCCAGGATCGATCTTCGGGATCGTGGGACGGAGCGGCTCAGGCAAGACGACTCTCACCAGGCTGATTTCGGGCATGTATCCGGTGCAGCAGGGACTGCTGCGCATCGACGGATATGACTCGCGGGAGCTCGACCTCGCGCATCTGCGCCGAAACCTTGGGATTGTCTTGCAAGACAATTTCCTTTTTCGTGGGACGATTCGCGACAATATCGCCTGCGTGAAACGTGATGCCACCTTTGCCGAGGTCGTCGCTGCAGCGCAGCTCGCAGGCGCCGACGAGTTCATCGAACGGTTGCCGCGTGGCTTCGACACCACGCTTGAGGAGGATGCCTCGAACCTGTCCGGCGGGCAGAAGCAGCGGCTCGCGATCGCGAGAGCTCTGATCGTCAATCCAAGGATATTGATCTTCGATGAAGCGACGAGTGCCCTCGATGCCGAAAGCGAAATGATCATCAGGCGCAATCTCCGCCGTTTGGCGGCAGGACGTACCGTTATCGTCGTTTCGCATCGGTTGTCGATGCTGACCGAAGCAAGCCAGATCCTGGTGATGGACCGCGGCCGAATCGTCGATTTGGATCGCCACGACCACCTGCTATCGAAATGCACCATCTACAGGCATTTGTGGAATCAACAGATGAAGCAGATTGCATGAGGGAGACAGGGCCATCACGCGCGGATGTGAAGCCGAACGGACTTGTTCCGGCCAGATCTGTCGAGCGCCGCCGCAAGCTATTCAGGCCAGGACCGAGGCGAGCGCCAGTCATCGCCGAATTCCAGTCCGATGCGACCGAACTCGAGCAGCAAGCGCCACCGCGGCTCGCGCGTTTCACCCTCTACAGCGTACTTGCACTGATTGCTTTCGCGGTCATCTGGGCTTCCGTTTCGCAGGTGGAGATGATCGTCACGGCGCAGGGAAAACTCACCACGACGCGTCCCAACCTGGTCGTGCAGCCGTTGGAAACGTCGGTCATACGCGAGATCCACGTCAAGGCCGGTGATCGCGTCAACCGCGGCGACGTTCTGGCGACCCTCGATCCGACGTTCTCGCAGGCGGATTTCGACCAACTGCGCGGCAGAGTGGCTGGATTCGATGCGTCGATCGATCGTCTGAGCGCTGAATTGAATGGAATCGAGTATACCGCCAAAGAGCTGACGAATGCGGATCAGATCCTGCAAGGCAAGTTGTTCCTGCAGAGGAGAGTCGCCTACGAGGCGCAGATCCAGAACTACGACGCACAGATCGCTTCCGCGCAAGCCAATCTCAAGACAGCACAGAATGAAGAGGCGGTTCTCCTTCAGCGGCTCGACACGATGCGTTCGATTGAAGCGATGCGAACCACGCTGATGGATAAGGAGGTCGGTTCGAGGCTGAACTTCCTACTGTCTCGCGATGCACGACTCGAGGTCGAAAGCAATCTGGCGCGTGTTCGCGGCAGTATCGCCGATAGTACCCATCGGCTGGAGAAGGCCCGCGCCGACCGAAAAGTATTCGCCGAGGAGTTGCGTCGCACCACTTATCAGGAACTGGTGGAGACGTTGCCGAAGCGCAATAGCGCAGCAGAGGAGTTGAAGAAGGCCGAGCTCCGTCGACAGTTGATCGTACTGCAGGCGCCGGCAGATGCCGTGGTGCTGGATATCGCGAACCGGACAGTCGGCTCGGTTGTTCGCGAAGCCGAAACGCTGTTTGTGCTGGTTCCGCGCGACGTGCCGCTTCAGGCGGAGGTCAACGTCGAGGGGCGGGATATCGGTCAGGTGGCGCTCGGACAGTCGGTTCGGATCAAGTTCGAAGCGTTTCCGTTCCAGAAGTATGGAACCGCAACGGGAGAAGTCCGCGTCATCAGTCAGGATACGTTCTCGCCGGATACGAAGGCCGAAGGTGCGCGCCGCGCGCCAGCTCCCTATTACCGCGTACTGGTCGATTTGTCGGACACGCACCTTCGGCTGCCGGCTGAACGCATTCAACTGATTCCGGGTATGGCGGTGACGGCCGAACTGAAAGTCGGCAAGCGCACCGTGATCTCTTACTTCCTCTACCCATTGCTGCGCGGATTGGATGAAAGCATCCGGGAATACTAGGCAATTCAGCGTAGATGCCGGCCGCCGGTCGCACGTCCATCGTCTGGATGGATGTTCCTCGCCCAATAAAATCCCTCGCACAGAAGCGTGATCTCCAAACGCTCAATGTGTTGCTTGTCTGTCTACCCGCCGCCTGAGAGCACCGGCCTTAGCAATACTTCGTCCAACGTCCCTCAGCTGGACTCCACTTCAGGAGTCGAAGCATGCCTTCGGGGTGGCGTTACAGGCAATTGTCGAAGAATGCTGCGCGCGCGTCGGGAGCGCGTGGTCGGAACTTGCATCGAACCGACGGAGCGAGTCGCGGCGGCTGCGGCAAGAGCGCCGCACGCTGTCCAGGCTAGATTTAAAATTATTATTATTTATCTTCTTGAAAATAGCCTCTCGCGCGGTATTATAAAATAATAATTAAACTGAAATTCAATTGAATGAAACAGTTTTCTGCGAGGCTGCGGTGCGTGCGTGGATGGTGCGATGGTCCTTCGATACTCAAGGTATGGCCGGCACGGTCGATCTCGCGAGCGCGGTTGTGGGCTGGCCGGCGTACGACATCTTCGCAGGCGCAGAGGGCGTCGCCTCGTATGTAGTTCGACCGCGAATGGCGGGACCGCATTTGTCAGGAGCCAAGGCGCGTGTGGTGGAGGTACGTCTCCTCGTTCGCATGTCAAACGCATCTATGAAGGATCCGCGTTATGATCTTCGTAACAGTCGGTACGCAAGTGCAATTCGACCGTCTGATCCGAACGGTCGACGAATGGGCCGGTGCACACGCAGGAAGCGATGTTTTCGCTCAGATCGGGCCATCAAACTATCCATTCAGGCACATCCGTACCGAACGATTCATTGACCCAAGTCGATTCAAAAGTTGCGTCGAGGCGGCAAGCGTGGTGATCGCTCATGCAGGCATGGGCTCCATTATCACCGCCCTCGAGCTCGGAAAACGAATCATTGTCATGCCACGTCGTGCGTGCCTGGGTGAACACCGAAACGATCATCAGATCGCAACGGCAAAACAGTTCGCTGCGCAAGGCCGTATCGAAGTCGCTTTCGAAGAACGGGAATTAACGGAGAAATTGGATCAATTGGACATCGTCAGTCGATGCGAACGCCTCGGTGGTGAAGCATCGCCGCAGCTGATCATGGCAATTCGGACTTTCATCGAAACGGGACATGTTCGTTCCGGACCTAACAGCGCTTCAGCTTAGGCGGTGGATATGAAGTTACAATACGGCCGAGCTTCTTCTCCTCTCCAGTCGTGCCGTAACGATGACGGAGACCTCCGCCTAAGCCAGCAACGAAGATTGCCAGAAAAAGCGCACAGCCATGCTCGGCGTCGCCATGGCAACCGTGAGCTGGAATGTCCTAGAC
Source organism: Bradyrhizobium sp. USDA 336 (assembly GCF_044908355.1). Lineage (NCBI taxonomy): Bacteria > Pseudomonadati > Pseudomonadota > Alphaproteobacteria > Hyphomicrobiales > Nitrobacteraceae > Bradyrhizobium > Bradyrhizobium sp. USDA 336. The sequence continues at coordinate 1,001,076 of NZ_JBIYDC010000002.1, forward strand.
ACACTGAGCGTCTGTCCGCGTTCATTTGGCCGCGTAGGCCACCGGTGTGGCCATCGCCAGGACTATCGAACTAACCAAGCAAGTTGAAAACCTCACGCGAGTTTTGATCACTGGTGCAATTATGTCGAGCGATACAGTTGGAATTGGGGTTATCGGATACGGCTATTGGGGACCGAACCTGGTCCGCAATTTCGCTGCTCATCCTTCGGTACGTCTAATCGGCATAAGCGACCTTGATCCGGAGAAGCTCGCGACCAGCAAGCGTCTCTATCCGGGAGCGATAACGACGTCCTGTTACGACGAACTGTTCAAGAACCCGGCCATCGATGCCGTGGCCATCGCTACGCCGGTTCATACACATTATGAATTGGCGCTATCCGCGCTCAAGGCAGGAAAGCACGTTCTGGTTGAAAAGCCGCTGGCACAGAATTCAGATTTGGCCCGACGCCTGATCGATGAGGCGGCTCGGCGCGGTCTGATATTGAGCGTGGATCACACTTTCGTCTATACGCCAGCCGTGCGGAAAATCCGCGAGCTCTTGCTTAAGAAAGAGCTCGGTGAAGTCTATTACTACGACAGCACGCGGGCCAGCCTTGGCCTGTTCCAGAGCGACGTCAATGTGATCTGGGACTTAGCGGTGCACGACATTTCGATTATCCACCATATCTTGGATGAGAAGCCTGTTGCAGTTTCGGCGACGGGATCGTGCCATGTGGCCGGCTCGCCGGAAAACATGGCCCATATCACATTGTTCTTCGATAGCGCATGCGTTGCCCATATCAGCGTCAACTGGCTCTCGCCAATCAAGGTCCGCCAGACGTTCATTGGAGGCAGCAAGAAGATGATCGTCTATGACGACCTTGAACCGACGGAAAAGATCAAGGTGTATGACAAGGGTATCACCGTGGACGGCCCCTCCGACCACGCCCATCAATTCCGGATCGGTTATCGGGCTGGCGATATGTGGGCCCCCCACGTCGCCCCTAAGGAAGCGCTGCAGGTCGAGGTCGAGCATTTCGTCGCTTGTGTGCGCAATGGGACGCCATCGATCTCGAGCGGCATGTCCGGACTGCGGGTGATCGAGGTCCTGGAGGCTGCATCTCGGTCGATCGCCGAACACGGCAAGCCAGTCCTACTGAAGCGGCAGGAGTACAGGAGTCCGGATCGTGCGACGGCGACGGTCTGAAGCATTGGCAGGCGACACGCTATCCGCGAACAGCGCGACGGTCTCGCGATGAGTTCGGTAGAACGTTCCATCCTGTTTTCAGCGGCCGATCGCTATGGCAGCCTTATCCTGGTCTTCGTTGCCACCGCTATCCTCGCTCGTCTGCTTTCGCCGGCAGAATTCGGGGTCTACGCAGTCGTCACTGCCATCACGACGGTGATTGGCGCATCCTTTTTTGAGTTCGGGGGCGGAAACTACCTGATTCAGAAGCGTGAATTATCCACGGCGGACGTTCGCTCCGCGTTCACCATCACGCTCGGAATATCGGTAGCAATTGCGCTTCTGCTGTTCGTGCTTGCGAGCCCGCTCTCGGAGCTCTTCGCCCAGGACAGTCTCAGAAAGGGCATACAGGTGTCAGCGCTGAATTTCGTTCTAGTCCCGTTTCACGGAACCATATCTGCTCTGCTCCGCCGCGACATGAAATTCGGCACGCTGGCCGTGTGCAACCTGGCAACCGGGGCGGCGACTGCGCTCACATCGATCGTGCTTGCGATGGCGGGATTCAGCTACATGGCGCCGATCTGGGGCGGATTGGCGGGGAGCATTGTATTCACCGTGATGCTGCTAGCCAATCATCGTGACTGGGGCGCGTTGCGTCCATCGCTGCTCGGGCATCGCGAGGTAGTCAACTTCGGTCTTTACTCCAGCGCGGTCAGCGTCATCAATCTCATCTACAATCTGGCGCCGCAGCTGCTGCTCGCCAAGATCCTGGATTTTGGATCTGTCGGTCTGTACACCCGGGCTACCAATCTGACACAAATGTTCGACCGGCTCGTCGCGCAGGCTCTAAGTCCTGTCATCATGCCGGCGATTGTCGCACAACGCAGGGCAGGGGCGGATCTGAAGGCCGTCTATCTCGAGGCCGTTGAACTCCTTTCGGCTGTGCAGTGGCCGTTCTTGATTTTTGTCGCGCTCATGGCTCGGCCGATCGTTCTGATTTGGCTCGGGCAGACGTGGCTGGAAATAGTTCCTTTGGTCCGCATTCTCTGCATTGCAAATCTCGCGCTATTCGCGGCTTGCCTTACCTATCCCGTGTTCCTCGCGGTCGGAAGCGTGCGCGACGCCTTGGTGTCTTCGCTCATCTCGCTACCACCTTCGCTTCTGGTGGTTCTGTGCGCGTCGTTTTTCGGCGTAGAGGCTGTCGCAAGCGCGGCCCTCGCAACACTGCCGTTCCAGGCAGCCGTGGTGATATATTTCGTCAAACGTCATCTGGCCTTCAGTTCAGGGGAGTTTTTCCGCGCCTCTCTGAAGAGCGGCCTGGTGACGTTCACTATGGCCCCCGGTGTACTGGCTTGCGCCGCGTTGATCGAAGTGGGCATGCTAACTTCCCTGACCGGCCTGATACTCTCGTTCCCCATTGCCGGCCTCGGCTGGTGGTGCGGATTGATAATGACCGACCATCCGCTGCTGCATCAGCTTCGCCACCTTGTAGACGGGCTCCTCCGGAGTGCGCCGAGGCTGCGTCGATCACGTCCGGCATAATCTGGAGAACAACCATGCCCATAACGAAGGATGTAAAGCTCGGCCGTGACGTCAGGATATTTCATCCCGAGTTGGTCAACCTGTATGGTTGCACCGTTGGCGACGAGAGCAAAATTGGAACCTTCGTCGAGATTCAGGCGGGGGCAAAGATAGGTGCGCGTTGTAAGATTTCGTCGCATACCTTCGTCTGCGAGGGCGTCACGATCGAAGACGAAGTTTTCGTGGGTCACGGCGTGATGTTCACGAACGACAAATATCCGAAGGCGACAACCGCAAATGGTCGTCCTCAGCTGGCTTCGGACTGGACACTTCAGCGCACTCACGTCGGCAGGAGAGCCTCCATCGGCTCGAACGCGACCATTCTATGCGGCGTGACGATCGGAGAGGGGGCCTCCGTAGGTGCGGGAGCGGTCGTGACAAAGGACATTCCCCCCGGCGCAGTCGTGGCCGGCGTGCCCGCTCGGATTCTGTCCGCTGCTGAAGACGGGGTGCCAAGCGGTCGTAGCTCAGCAGAGTCGCTTCAGAAAGACTATCACCGGTAATATATATTCCGCTTGAATTAACGCTTGATTAAATTTAATAGGTGGATTTAAATGGCCAATATAATCTCGGTCAAATCAAGGCTTTGAATCTTGATACCCTTCCTGGACCTGAAAGCGCAGTACAGCCAGATCAAGCCGGAAATCGACGCCGCAGTGGCGAGGGTCGTCAGTAGCGGGCACTTTGTGCTCGGACCCGAGGTCACAGCCTTCGAGGAACGTTTTGCAGACTATTGCAGGACCACCGCTTGTCGCGCGGTGAACAGTGGCACCTCGGCGCTTCACCTTGCTCTGCTGGCGGCCGGCGTCGGATCCGGTGACGAAGTCATCACGGTCTCCATGACGTTCGTCGCAACAACCGCAGCTATTCTCTACAGCGGCGCCAGGCCGGTATTTGTCGACGTTGACCCGGTAACATGGACGATGGATCCCAGCTTGATCGAAGCTGCGATCACGCCGCGAACCAAGGCGATTCTGCCAGTTCACCTCCACGGGCTGATGGCCGACATGGATCCGATAATGGCCATAGCGCGTCGTCACGGGCTGGTGGTCATTGAGGACGCCGCGCAGGCGCACGGCGCGGAATATCGCGGACGTCGCGCAGGCTCGATCGGCGATCTGGGATGTTTCAGCTTTTATCCGGGCAAGAACCTCGGAGCGTTTGGCGAGGGTGGGGCGGTCGTCACCGACCGGCCTGAATTCGCACGCCGCGTATCCCTGTTGCGGGATTGGGGGCAGGAGGCGAAGTACGACCACGTCATCGCCGGATACAACTATCGCATGGACGAAATCCAGAGTGCGGTACTGAATGTCAAGCTGGACTATATTGAGCATTGGACGGATGCACGTCGGTCGCTGGCTGAGCGATACAATGCACTGCTTTCTGGTCTTCCATTCGCGCGTCCCCAGCCGCCCCAGTACGCCCGCCACGTGTATCACGTCTATGCGGTCAGATCGGAGCGCCGCGACGACGCGCTGAAGCGATTGCGTGATGCCGGGATTGGCGCCGGGATTCACTATCCCGTCCCGGTGCATCTGCAGAGGGCATATGCAGAACTCGGCTATCGGGCCGGTGATCTCCCCGTCACTGAGATGCTCGCGAACGACTTCCTCTCTCTTCCCATCTATCCCGAGCTGCCGCCGGAACGGACGGCCGAGGTTGTCGGAATATTGAGGAGTGGGGCGCTGCAGCCTAGCGCGGCCATCAGCACCCGGTCGGAGCATCCACAAAGCTTCACATGGTCCCACAACAGGAGAGCGTTTTGATCGATATCAAGGGTAAACGCGTTCTGGTCACCGGCGGGGCGGGATTTATCGGCTCCCACATCGTTGATTTGCTCTGCGACGAGGGCTGCATCGAGATTGTTGCCCTCGACAACATGATCAGAGGCCGCCCGGAAAATCTCCGGCGGGCGCTCGGGCGTGGGCCCGTAAGGCTGGTTCACGGCGACATTCGCGATCGCAAGCTGATGGAAGCGTTAGTCAAGGCTGCCGACATCGTCTTTCATCAGGCCGCGCTCCGCATCACTCATTGTGCGGCCGAACCGCGCCTGGCCAAGGAGGTCATGGTGGATGCCACCTACGACCTGCTGGAGCTGTGCATCAAGCACGATATTGAGAAGATCATCGCGGCCTCTTCGGCATCGGTATATGGAATGGCCGAGGAGTTTCCGACGACAGAGCGGGCAGAATGCCTACAATAACCGAACCCTCTATGGGGCCGCCAAGGCGTTTAACGAAGGGCTACTGCGGGCTTTCAACGATGCATGCGGCCTCGACTATGTGGCATTCCGGTATTTCAACGTCTATGGCAGCCGGATGGACATCCACGGACGGTACACCGAGGTCTTGATCCGCTGGATGGAGCGGCTGGAAGCCGGATTGCCTCCGGTTATCTTTGGCGACGGCCGTCAGACCATGGATTTCGTCCACGTCCGTGACGTCGCGCGTGCCAACATCCTTGCCGCCAGGGCAAAGATTACCGATGAGGTCTTTAACGTCGGGAGCGGCACTGAAACAAGCCTGACCGAGCTGGCCAAGGTGCTTGCCTCGGTGATGGGGCACCGCGGCCTCACGCCCGAATTCGCGCCGGAGCGCTCGGTCAATCCGGTACCGCGACGGCTGGCCTCGACGGGTAAGGCAGAGCGTTTGCTGGGCTTCCGCACCACGGTATCGCTGGAGCAGGGGCTCGCAGATCTCGTGAAATGGTGGCGATCCGAGCGCGAGCTCGCTTCGGATCATCAGCGGCAGGCGGCGGCATCGTGATTCCGATCGCAGCGGCGCGCCCGGCCGTTCTCTCTGCTTGGGCGTCGGAGCGTTCGAGGGCGAGGCGGAACGCGCGGCCCTGCCATCCGGCTAGGTTAGGTAGAGTCCGCAGACGGGGGTGAGCACGGGTTCGCCCCTGTTGTCGGCTCGGTCGATGCCTGTGCCGCGCCCCCGCAAAGCCATCGCCTGTGAGGCTGAACCACCCCATGAGGCTGATCGAACCTGTGGCAGCCTCAGAGAGGTACGCAAATTTGATCGATCTCGACCGGACCATTCATGATTTCGATCGTCGTCCCAGCCCACAATGAGAGTTCTGTGATCGCACGGACGTTGAGGCAATGGGTTGGCAACCCAGCTTCGGACCAGATCCGTGTGGTCGTCGTCTGCAACGGGTGCTCAGACGACACTGCGAACGTCGCCCGGCGTTTCGGCCCAGCCGTCAATGTTGTGGAATCGAACATCGCAAGGAAGACCCACGCTCTGAACCTTGGCGATCAAATCGCGGACGCTTTTCCGCGGATTTATGTTGATGCCGATATTCTGATTACCGTTGATGCCATTCTGGCTTTGGCAAGACGCCTCGATGAAGGTGACGTTCTGGCGGTTGCGCCTACAGCCGACATCAATCTGGCAGGGTGTTCCTGGCTCGTCCGTAAATACTTCGGAATCCGGTCACGGCTGCCATCTTCGCGGGAAGGTATCGGCGGTTCTGGCGTCTATGCCTTATCTGAGGCGGGACGCAAGCGGTTCGGCCAATTTCCAGACATCACCGCTGATGACACCTTTGTTCGACTTCAGTTCAGACCAGAAGAGCGGGAGACACTGCCCCGCGTTAGGTCCACGGTATTCGCCCCACGCACTCTGCTGCAGCTTATCGCCGTCAGAACTCGTGCCTACAGGGGAACATTCGAGCTCGCCCGGCGCTTTCCTGAATTGCGCGTCAACAAAGGACCGGCGAATGGCCGGGCCCTCATTGCGCTGTTCAAGGAACCTCGCTTATGGGCCGGACTCTTGATTTATTGTGGGGTCAACATTGCTGCTCGCTGTAAGGCTACCCTGGGCTCCCGACGTGGAGCTCATCCTTGGCAGCGCGACGAAACTTCCCGCGCGATGCTACCAGATTCAATCAAATAGGATTGTAGTTGAGTGGCCGCATTGCAGGGAATCGGACGTTGCGGGCATATAAATCACTTGATTATAAATGGCGGCCTGTTAATTTAAATTTAAATATTAAATGCAGGCGTCGAGGACCCGATCCGTTCATGGGAGCTTGCGAGCCTGCAGCGTTCGAGGGAGGCCAGCCCATGCTTCTCAGCCCGGTCTTTCACCGCAAGCCGTTGCTCAAGAACAACACGCCGCGGTCACCCGGCACTCGGCCGAAACTGCTGGCGGTCTCTTCGGGTGGGGGCCATTGGGTGCAGCTGTTGCGAATCAAACCCGCCTTCGAGCATTGCGAAGTCACGTTCGTTACCGTCCACGACTCCTATCAAGCGCAGGTGCCCGACCACAAATTCTACCTTGTCAATGATGCTAACCGGTTGACCAAACTCGCGCTGTTGAAGGCGGCGCGCAGAATGGCCTGGATCGTTTGGAATGAAAGGCCGGACATTGTCGTTTCGACGGGTGCCGCTCCGGGATATTTGGCACTACGGTTTGGACAAATGATGGGTGCGCGCACTATCTGGCTCGACAGCATCGCCAACATCGAGCAGCTTTCGATGTCGGGCGACCGTATTGGTCATTGCGCCGACCTCTGGCTGACGCAGTGGCCCCATCTGGCGCGACCTGAGGGACCTCATTACACAGGCGCGGTGCTATGAGTTTCCTGGCGGTCGGAATGCCGTCGCAGCTGGACCAGCAGCTCCATGTCTTCGCGCACCGTGATTTCTCGTGACGGCATTGCTTGCATGATTACCTCAAGCTTGAAAGTGGATGATAGTCATGCCTCCTCGAGGGGGACTGGATCGCGGCTGCCCCCGGGCGACCATCTGCGCTGACGCGGTGGTGTCGCGTGACGTTCGGCTAGGCGACCGTAGTGCGTGCGCGTCGGCTGCAAGGAAGGCAGGTTGGCGCCTGAAGCTGCCCCCGACAGTGGCGGACATCTACATTAGATTGATTTATTATCTTTGGGTTAATTGACTTAATATAATAATCTATGACAAATAAATCGCCACACCGCATCGCGCTCCAGGATAGGAATAGTCCTTGATGCCCTTGTCAGGTTTGAAAGCTCAAGATCGTCGGGCCAGTTCTGAGATCGATGTAGCGCCAGGTCCGGGGGCGGGGGTTGGTCTGGGCGGCTCGCCAGCAGGAGGGCGATAATCCCATGATTCCAATCGCATTACCGTTCGTTGCTGAGGAGGAGGCCGACGCAGCTCGCGCAGCTGTACTCTCCGGCTGGGTCTCGCAGGGCCCACAGGTGGCAGCCTTCGAGCGCGATTTTGCGGCCCTGGTTAGTGCGCCTTATGCCTGCGCCGTTTCCAACTGCACAACCGCCCTGCATTTGGCGCTCGTCGCCCTGGAGATTGGGCCTGGCGACGAGGTCATCACGGCCAGCCACTCGTTTATCGCCACGGCCAATTGCATCCGGTATTGCGGCGCGACTCCGGTCTTTGTCGACATCGATCCCGGTACATACAATATCGACCCTAAGCGGGTTGCCGAAGCGATCACTCGGCGCACACGCGCGGTGATCGCCGTCCACCAGATGGGTATGCCCTGCGATCTGACAGCCCTCGCCACGCTGGCCGATCGCCAGGGCATCATCTTGATCGAGGATGCGGCCTGCGCCGCCGGCAGCCAGATCCGAGTGGATGGCGGCTGGGAGCGCGTCGGCAAGCCGCATGGGCGGATCGCATGCTTCTCCTTTCATCCCCGCAAGGTCATCACGACCGGCGAGGGTGGGATGCTCACCACCTCCGATCCGAAGCTCGACCATAAGTTCAGGCTGTTGCGCCAGCATGGCATGAGCGTTCCGGACATCGTGCGGCACGGCTCACAGCAGGTGATCTTCGAGGACTATCTGGTAGTCGGCTACAACTACCGCATGACCGATATACAGGCCGCGGTCGGACGCGAGCAGCTCGAGCGGCTGCCTGCACTGGTATCTCGACGCCGCGCGATCGCGGCCCGCTATCGAGAAATGCTCGGCAATTTCAGAGGCCTGAGACTGCCGATCGAGCCCGAATGGGCGCGGTCCAACTGGCAGAGCTATTGCGTTGGGCTGCCGGACCGCGTCGACCAGCTCAAGATCATGCAAAGCCTGCTCGATCAGGGCATCGCGACTCGACGCGGCATTATGTGCTCGCACCGGGAAGCGCCCTACGCCAAGGACAAGCACCGCCATGATCTGCGGCACTCCGAGTTCGCGCAGGACAATTCGATTCTGTTGCCAATTTACGCGCAGATGAACGAGGAAGATCAGGAGCGGGTCGCCTGCGCGTTGCGAAGGGAGCTCCAAGCCTCTGCATTGTAATAGGCCGCGTTCCTCAAGGCCCAAGACGCCCTGTGCGCTCTTCATGGCGCGTCATCGAGCAAGTTACGGCTTAGGCTCTTCAAAGTGCGGATCCACAATAGGCGAGTTATTCCAAATGCAAAAGCCGCTTGTTAGCTTTGTCGTCCCTTGCTACCGACTGGCTGCTTTCCTGCCAGAATGTGTCGACAGCATCCTCTCGCAGACCTTTGAGGATTTCGAAATCCTCATCATGGATGATTGCTCTCCGGACAACACGGAAGAAGTTGCCAGAACATTCACAGATAGCCGAGTTACCTATGTCAGGAACGAGCAGAATCTGGGAGCGCTCCGGAATTACAACAAGGGAATACTTTTAAGTCGAGGGAAGTACGTTTGGCTTATATCGGCCGATGATCGCTTGCGCCGACCGTACATACTGCAAAGATACGTCGAAACCCTGGAAAATCATCCGGAGGTCGGCCTTGCCTTCTGCCCCGGGGTTAGCCTGAGACGTGGAAAAGAAGGTGCAGTGATAGATTACTCGACCTATGGAGACGTCGATACGATCGTCAGGGGAGAGGAGATCATCAAGCACTCATTGAAAGTAAAAGGAAATGCGATTCTGGCTGCGTCGGTGCTTGTTCGACGTGACTGTTACGAGAAACTGAGCCTCTATCCGGTCGACGTGGTATGGGCCGGAATTCCGGTCGATTTCATATGGGGCGGCGATTGGTACATGTGGCTATTGTTCTCCTTGAACTATCACGTCGCATACTTTGCAGAGCCGATGGTGTGTTACCGTGAACATGAACTCAGTATGACAAACGCCATCACTCAAGAGAAGATCGATATCTGCTGGCACTCCGAGTTGGCCGTCATCACGATGATATCGCAGGCTGCCAAGGAGAAAGGCGCCCTGACAGTATATAAGGCTTGCTTGGGTGCGCTCGCCAACTTCTATGCCAAACATTGTGCCTCAAAACCCTATTCGTGGATGGGGCAGACATCCTGGTCCACTATAGATCTTCAGCAGGTGGAAGCGACACTCGATCGCAGCCCTTATACCGAGCAGGAGAAGGCGTGGATCCGTTCACGCATCATGGTGGCGTTGGCTGAGATCTATTATTCAGAGGGCGATTCTGTATCAGCGAGATCATATTATTTGAAGGGATTGAAGCTGAAGCCTTTCATGCTGCCGGTGTTCTTGAAGTTGATTGTTCTTTCATTCGGTGGTCCAGGCCGGCAGGTTCGCGAGTTGCTGCGAACCGCTCGAGAGCATTTGGTGCGAGGCTGATTGAAGGATCAGTTTCCGAGTTTAACCGACTCTTTTGCTGTAAGTTCGATGAAGAAGACCCTAGTGATCAGCGACAGGTTTCCTCTGCCTGAGAAGTTTGGCGCTGACATCAGAACTATGAATCTCGCACGTTACTTTGCCGGCCTTGGGCCCGTCGATATTGCGTATCTCTCGGATTTGCCCTCCAGTCTGCGACAGATGGCAGGAGCGGGGGAACATCTCGAAAAGGATGACGTATTCTCTGGGAAGTATTGTTTACAGAAGCTGGAGTACCCTAGAACCTTGCGGGGACGGTTCGGAATTTCGGTTCGTGGCTTTCCGTATCCCGTTAGAGAGTATAGCAAAGCCTCGATGGAGAAGTTGGTCGCGCTAATAGAGTTTGGCGGCTACGATTTTGTGCTGGTGCGATACCTCCGGAATACCGCCGGGTTTTTTGGGTTGTCACAGACGGCGAAAATGAAGGTCATCGTTGATATTGATGATGTCTTGACCCTTTCGCTCTATGATACGCTTTTTGCTCCGACGAATAATGCCTTAAGGAAACTGTTCCGCGCCGTAAACAAGGTGCTTCTGACCTACTATCAAACGCGTTGTGTGACCGGCTTTGGCGCCTGCTTGGTATGTTCCGAGAAGGATAAATCAGATCTGTGGGGTGAAAAGGCCTCTGAAAGTATCTTCGTTGTGCCAAACACGTTGGGGATGAGAGGTTCAGGAAAACTCCCCATGGGGAGCGGGTTCGCCAGGCGACACATTTTGTTGTTCATTGGTGCGCTTCACTATCAGCCTAATGTCAGCGGCTTGCTTTGGTTTTTGGAGAACGTGTATCCGCTCTATAGGGATATGTACCCCGATGCCGTTCTTTTGGTTGTTGGACGTGAGCCATTGCCAGAGGTGATCGAAGCTTGCGCTCGCTCAAAGGGAGTCGAGTTGCATCCCGATGTCCCTGATGTGATCGAGTATTACAAGAAATGTAGAGCGGTTATTGTGCCGTTGCTTGAGGGTAGCGGGACGCGGTTAAAGGTTCTGGAGGCGGCACTCTTGGAGAGGCCCATTATGTCTACAAGGAAAGGTGTAGAAGGGCTGGATGTGGTGTCTGGCGTCCATTTTTTGGAGTTCAGTGATGATCGTAGCTTTTGCGAGGCGTATAGAACCTTAAGCAACGAAACGGTTTATGACGCGCTTGTGGCAAGCGCCGAAAGCATCGTTCTAGAAAAATATTCAAACAGTGCTCTTTTTGCCTCAATGAGCAAGGTGGTTGCATATATCGATTCAAGGAAGGCCAAAATGTCCTCGCCGAGGTCTCACGCCTCCGCAGGGCAACCTTCCGGTGAAGCTTTCAATTAGCTACGAGGTCTCATCGGTCCACAGCGCCACTGCCCTGGTGCGGATCAATGGGACCTGACCTGCCACTGAGTAATTCCTCCAGAAGGAGTTAGAGTCCGACCTGACGAAGGACGGACAAATGAAGCGAGCAAGGTTTACGGAAGAGCAGATTATCGCGGTGCTGAAGGAGCATGAGGCCGGGGCGAAGACGGCCGATTTGGCTCGCAAGCATGGGATATCCGAAGCGACGATCTACAATTGGAAGGCCAAATTCGGCGGCATGGACGTTTCCGAGGCGAAGCGGCTGAGGGCCCTGGAGGAGGAGAACGCGAAGCTGAAGAAGCTTCTGGCCGAGCAGATGCTTGATACGGCCGCCCTTCGCGAGCTCCTTTCAAAAAAATGGTAGGGCCCGCCGCCAAGCGCGCTGCGGTCGCGCATCTGCAGGCCGTCATGAGCCTGTCGGAACGGCGGGCCTGTTCGATCGTGGGCGCGGATCGGAAGATGATCCGCTATCGCTCCAGCCGTCCTCCGGAAGCGGCTCTCCGTGGCAGGCTGCGCGACCTCGCCAACCAGCGGCGACGTTTTGGCTACCGCCGGCTGTTCGTCCTGCTGCGGCGGGAGGGCGAGCCGTCGGGGATCAATCGGATCTACCGGCTTTATCGCGAGGAAGGGCTCACCGTCCGCAAGCGGCGCGCTCGCCGCAAGGCCGTGGGGACCCGAGCTCCGATCCTGGTGGAGGCGAGGCCCAACGCACGCTGGTCGCTGGACTTTGTTCACGACCAGTTCGCCAATGGTCGACGCTTCCGCATCCTCAACATCGTCGACGACGTCACCAGGGAATGCCTGGGCGCCATTCCGGAGACGTCGATCTCGGGGCGGCGCGTAGCCCGCGAACTGACGACAATCGTCGAGCGACGCGGCAAGCCAGGAATGATCGTGTCCGACCATGGCACCGAGTTCACCTGCAACGCCATGCTCGCCTGGTGCAAGGACGCAGCCATCGATTGGCACTTCATCGCACCGGGAAAGCCGATGCAGAATGGCTTCGTCGAGAGTTTCAACGGCCGGATGCGCGATGAGCTGCTCAATGAGACCCTATTCTTCCATCTCGACGACGCCCGCGCCAAGATCGTTGCCTGGATCGCTGACTACAATCTCCAGCGTCCCCACTCGTCGCTGAAATACCTGACCCCCGCGGCCTATGCCGCCCACCTCACCGCAACGGACGATCGGCCGCGCAACCCCGACCAGCTCCGCCGATCGTCCGTTGCTCCACCCGCGCCGTTTGGCGTACAAAACCCCGAGACTCTAACTCCCGCTGGATGAAAATTCAGTGGCAGGTCAATGCCCTTGCACTTCAGGCCTGAGCCTCGGCTTGGACTTACGGTGATCCGGCCCTAGGCAGCGTTCAGCAGGAAAGCTACCTGGTCGCCCTGTTGTTCAATATTCAGCTTTGCCGCTCTCTTGGCAAACCCTCTCATTTCCCGCCGGCTGAACACATCATTTGGTCTGGATGACGCGAGCGGCTTGGAGTTCCTGTACATCTCGCTTCCCCAGAACTGAAATGCAGTCGAATCGTCAATTGATTGCCTTACGCGCAAACCGCAGCGTTCCGCCAATGCATTCATTCCCTTGCGAGAGGGTATCACAACGTGGCGTGGCGCATCCAGTTGCACCCAGTTCGGGCCGTACTCTCTCCACGCATGCGAGGATGAGGTTGGAATGCGAACCAGAATGCGGCCGCCGGCGGCAAGTAGCCTTCTTGCATTGCTAAGACTGTGGTCCGGCTCAGGCACGTGTTCTAGTGAATGATTGAACATGATGAAGTCAAACTCGCCGGACATACTCTGAAGATCCGATTTTTGGATCGTCACGGCACCTGCTGTTGGTTCGACAATGTAGGGATCGACCCCTGTAAGGTTCTTGAACCCTGCCGCAGACATTCTGTAGAGAAGCTTCCCGGACCCGCAGCCTACGTCTAGCACCCGAGAACTGGGATCAATTCCAAAGCATCCGATGACCGCTACGATGGGGTCGTACCTCACAAAGGACGTCACGGCTCCCAATATGCTTTTGGTGCCAAGTGCGTGCGCGTCCCTGAGGGCGGCAATACGCGAGTTTCGCGAAGGTTTGGAAAATGAGTAATACCCATCGGGGTAAAGGCGGCTCTCATCGGCTACATCCGATAGGCGCTGGATCGTCCCACAATCATTACATTCCTGGTACTCAAACTGCTCTCTTGTGCCAAACATCATCTCAGTAAACACGTGATGGCGGTGTTCGCGGTCTGACAAGCAAGTTTTACAAATCATCTTCAAGTACCTAGCCACGACGGCGGATCGAATTGCGGCTCAGCGATGGGTGAGGCCGTAGAGGTGCAGTGTCCTAACTATGATGCGAGACTGACGAACTTGCCTATGCCTTCGGCCTGATCGCTCCGTCCAACGCTTTGACTGGGCTGTCACTTTGCAGGCCCCGCCTGTCGTTCTCGCCGGGTCGCGGCCCGCGGGCAATCAATCGGAACTCCGTTGGTGTCCCGGGTCAAACCTTCTTGTATTTGCGATGAATATAATAAGTAAAATGAAGGTTGTCCAAATTAAATCGTTAGAGATCGTATGTTTTAACCCGAGAACTCTCGCTACAGTTCAACCGAAGCCCGCGCTGCCGGGGATTAGGCTGCGCCGGCGTGGGCTTCGCCGGCCGCACCCCGTGAATGTGGAGCGTGATCGGGGGTGCGGGGCCGGTACTTCAGTCGAAGCCCCCTGTTATAATATAACCAAAGACGCTTTGCTGCATTTAATCAGAAGGCGATTGAAATTTAAAATCGATTTAATTATGTTGGGCGGCGAGGGGGCCTTCCGAGGGGCTCCGGGTCTGACAGGCGGTATGCCATGCCTCCCGAGGTGACGCCGAGGTTCATTCTTGAGCGCAGACAAAGCGGTGAGTAGGCGAAGTTTGATGTGCTTGCGGACTGCGTCACCGGCGGAACCCGAGAAAGGCATTCTTGGCTTGTGCGCTGAAGCATTGCAAAAGTCTGGGCCAGCGAACCGGGAGGTCTTGCAGATGGCGCTGGCGTGTCAGGCTCGACTGACCAGGAGCATTTCGTGATGTCCAAGGCACATCCGCCCAAGGCTGGAGGAATGGCCGAAGGCCCCTTGGTTACGGTCGTGATGTGCGTGTACAACGCCGGCAAGTATCTTCGACCGTCGCTGTTGAGCATAATTAATCAGACATACAGGAATCTCGATATTCTTATCGTCGACGATGGTAGTTCGGACGGCTGCTTCAGCTCAGTTCAGGATTTGCTGGTAGATGAGCGCGTTCGCGTGATCCATCAAGCGAACTCAGGCAAGCCTGTTGCTGTCAATCGAGCGCTCGATCAGATCCGCGGCGAGTTTTACGCAATTCAAGACGCGGACGACATCAGCTATCCAACAAGAATAGAAAAGCAGGTTCGTGCGCTGCTCAACAGCCCGCATTTGGCTGCCGTATTTTGCGGTAACGAGCTCATCATCAACGAGAGATTCATGGCACCCGTGTTTTCGCCGAAAAGCGAGAGCGACTGCCAGTCCGAGATCAGAGCCTTTCAAATGCCGGCTCTCGATCCCACGGGAATGTTTCGAATGTCGTTGGTTGGCGATATCCGGTTCGAGCCGTCGTTAATGGTTGCCGAGACCTGCGATTACATATGGAGAATCGGGGAGGTGCATCCGATGATCGTATTGGGGGAGTGCCTCTATGCCTACCGCATTCTTCCCAATTCCCTCAGCCGGCGGGCGCCAACCTGGCGGAAGCAGTTTGAGGTCGATGTCTTCAAGCGAGCATGCGAGCGGCGCGGTTTGCGGTTTGAGCAGGGGTGCGCGGATGCGATGTGCGGCTACAGACGGTCTAACAACAGTTTACTAGACAACAACATCGCCGCCCATTTCATCAAGAGCGTGCTGGATTGGCGTAAGTCGAACCGTCGGTTGTCTGCATTAAAGACGGGTTGGCAATGCGCGTGTTTGCACCCAGCGGATCCGCACTACTATAAGGCGCTGGTTTACGCCTTGATTTCACCCAGCGTAGCGAGCCGCCTGCGTCGTGACTTCCTGGCGACTCCCCTGGAGACGACGAAATGAAGCGCCTCGTAGCGAGGAACCGTCCCTTTGTGCGGCGCCTCGGCTTCGAGCGCGTTGGCTGTTTGCAGAAACGTCTCAGATATTTGAGGTACTCGCGTTGACTCGCAAAAGCTTAGAATTGGAGCCGGGTTCTCAGCTTACGTATCTGTACGGTCGGCAGCGGAGTCCAGTTGTTCGCGCGGCGGGGGCGTCGCGTTGGGGGACCGAACTGTATCTGAAGCTACTGTTGGTCGCGATTTTTTTGCCCGAAGGGTTGTCTTTCTTCGTCGGCGATTTTCGCCTCTCGGTCGCTCGAGTTCTAATTTTCTGTTCCTTCATCGCCGCGCTACAGCAGCTTGGACAGCGTCTGGGCGCGCGAACCGTCGTCTGCGTCCCATCGGACATCTTGGCCCCGCTTGCGGGTGTTTGGATGATGTTGGCTGCCACAGTCACTGATGGTCCGGCGGGTTTTAAAGGGGCCGGAATCGAGGCGCTTACGTTTGTGGGCGCATACTTGACGTTCCGGTTTCTCCTCGGTCCGGTCGATAGTTCCGTTCGAATAGCACGGTTCTCCTGCAAGCTGATGATTCTGATCGTCGGCATAGCGCTTCTCGACCCGCTGAGTGATAAGCTGTTCACCTATGAGTTCATCAAAGGTATTACTGGCTATACGAAGCTCAGTTACGATGGACCATTGGCAATCAGGGCTGACACGTTCTACCGGGATGGTGTCGCTCGCGCCATGGGGCCGCTCGAGCATTCCATATTGTTCGGTGCTGTTTGCGTTTGGTTTGGGGTCGTGGCCTTCACTACGTTCAGGCACCAGGCACTCGGCTGGGGTGTGGCAGGCATCGCCCTCATCGGTGTGTGGTTTTCGCAGGCGCGCAGTCCATTGCTGGCTTATCTGATCGGGTTTGCGCTGGCGAGTTTCTATGCTGCAAGCCCTCGCTTCACTGCCCGATGGAAGTTAGTCGGGTTGTGTGTGACCGCTCTACTCCTTGTTGTTTTCACTTTCTCGGGCAGCCCGGTCGCAACCCTTGTGCGACTCAGCGGAGTAAGCCCGGAGGCGGCCTGGGCCCGTCAAGCAATTTGGGACACGGGAGGGCCTGTGGTCCTCGGTTCGCCGATCTTCGGAATTGGTTTGAACGGCGACTGGAATTGGCAGTCGCATGGCGCGCTCGTGAGTTCGAGCGTGGATGCCTTTTGGCTTGCCACCGCAATGTCGTATGGAATTCCGGGGAGCGCGTTGATCCTTCTGACAATTGCCAGCGCATGCTGGCTCGGCTCGATCGACAAATCGCCTAGTCTTACTTCCGAAGAGCGACGGCTATCAGTGGCGCTCGGAATTGTAATAACGACGATCGCTTTTCTAGGGTTCATTGTGCACTTTTGGGGCATCTGTTGGATCCTCATCGCCGTGTTTACCGGAATGCGAGCGAACCTCGCGGAGACCGCGATATTGCGCGATAGAGCCGCACCAGCGGCGCAAACGAGGTGCGACCCCATTAGCGGAGGCATTTGAGGACGGTGGACCGCGAGGTCATTACGCTGGCAGGGATGCCGATCAGGATTTCTCGCTGCGCAGGACTAAAGCATGAAAGTTTCCATTATCATACGAACTTTCAATCGTGCGTACATCATCGGCGAAGCGATCGAGAGTGCCTTGAATCAGACGTATGGGAATTTTGAAATAATCGTCGTTGATGATGGATCTACAGACGGCACGGCCGCGGCGGTGGAACAGTTTCGAAGCGATAAAGTGCGTTACATTCGGCACGATCGCAATCGCGGGGTCAGTGCGGCAGGCAACACGGGCATAAAGGCCGCCAACGGCGATATCATTGCTCATCTGGATTCGGATGACCTGTGGAAGCCGGAGATGCTCAGCAGTCTCGTCGATGTTTTGCTGCGTCATCGTCAGGTTGGCGCGGTGTTCTGTGACGTTGAGGTCGATCGCGGCAAATCCGTCTCGTCAATTGTTTCAAGCATGCGTGCATTTCCGAAACTGCTCGCATCGCGCGCGCGCTCTGATTTCGATGTTGTTCTCTTCAGCAGCCGTGAGATGTATCTGTGTTTGTTGGAAGAAGTGCCTATCAAACCGACTGCGGTATTGATCCGGCGTACTGTTCTGGATGAGTTTAGAGGTTATGATGAATCATGGTGTTCGGGCGAGGACTGGGAACTGTACCTGAGAATCTCGAAGCATTACGGATTTGGATACGTCGATCGCAAGCTTGCAGTTATGCGGGTGCTCGAGGATTCAACCCTATCGAGACTCCAGGAGGAGGATAAGTTGTCCTTGCTGCAGCTGGCAGTGAGCGAGAAGAAGGGGCTTCGGCGAGATCGCGAAGCACTCGAGGCGGCAAATCGTGCAATCGCTCGGCATTGCAAGGATCTGGGATGGATCTATCTGCACTCGGGAAGACGAATGAAATCGATCTCAACCTACGCTCGAGGATTTGCCGAAACGGGGCACGTACCTCTCGTTATGAGAGCCGGCGTGGCTCTTATACCTCTGTCGCTTACTGCGGGTTTGAAAAAGCTACTTCTATCCAGCGATCGCTCGCTCGCTCCATGAGAGATCTTTCCGGCGAAGTGGTCGATGGCCGTGTGTGCGGGAATAGAATGACTCAGAAACACATTTCCGACAGGCCGGCGGCACGGCGGATTGCATTCGCCACGATCGGGGATGGGCGCCTGGTCAGGTTCTGGTCCGGTACCCCGTTTCACATGTCGAGATCGCTCGCAGGTGAGGGTCACGAGGTGGTCCATATCGGTCCGTTGAGCGCACCGATACTGCCTCTCTACAAGGCGTATTCCAGGCTTTGCCGTGCCTTTCGCGGGCGCGGTCGTTCCCCTTTGCATGCGGGGGCGGTCGTTGCACAATATGCAGCGGACTCAGCGCGTAAAATCCGAGCGGTGTCGCCCGATATCGTCTTCGCGCCGGCCGGGTCTACCTTTGCATGGAGTGTGCCTAACGGCGTTCCGCTCGTCTATGCGTCCGACGCGACCTTTCGGCTCATTGAGAACTACCATCCCAACTATCGAAACTTGTCGCGAGGTGCTCGGGACGTCGCTGAACGCGTGGAGCGGGACACGATCGCGCGTGCGGATCTGATCCTCTACCCGTCGGAATGGGCAGCCGAATCTGCCATCAGGGACTACGGTGCCGACCGTAGCCGGGTGCATGTCATTCCTTGGGGCGCCAACCTCGAAGAAGCGCCGGATCGTGCCTCCGTGCTAGGTCGCCGCAAGCCGGGTCCCTGCCGTCTCCTCTTCATTGGCGCCAACTGGGAGGAGAAGGGCGCTGACATCGCGGTCGGCGTCCTCGCTGAACTGAGGAAGAGGGGCATGGAAGCGGAGCTCGTGATTTGTGGATGTACTCCGCCGAAGCCAGTCGCTCAGGATGGCCTGACGATCATCCCTTATCTCGACAAGCGTGATCGCGAACAGCGCGACCGATTGGATCAACTCTATCGGGACGCGGATCTATTTCTGCTGCCAACCCGGGCGGATTGCTATGGAATCGTGTTCTGTGAAGCCGCGGCCCATGGAGTACCGAGCATTGCGCCGGCCACTGGCGGCGTCCCCTGCGCGATCCGAAACGGGGAGACGGGCTTGTTGTTGCCACCGAAAGCGACGAGGGCGGACTATGCGGCGGTCATCTTCGAGACCTTTGCTAACCAGGATCGGCTGGCACGCCTGAGACAATCAAGCCGCGACGCCTTCGAGGCCCGATTGAACTGGCAGGCTTGGGCCCGGCGGGTTTCAGATCTGATAGAAACTCTATGATCGTCTTGAACTATCATGAGCTGGTGGAAGCCTCGCCGTCGAACGCGTGGTGCCTGACTCATGAAACGTTCGAAGCGCATCTCGCACTTTGCGGGGAAGCGCTGGTCTCGCCTCGGAGTTTTCTGGAGCACTGCTCCGATCCGACATCCTACGGCACCGGCACGGTCCTGTTGACTTTCGACGATGGATTTCTTTCGGATTATACGCATGTCTACGCCCGTTACATGACGGCCGGTCGTATTCCGGGTTTCATGTCCTTTATCCCGGTAGATTTTGTAGGCTCGCCGGGACGTATGAGTTGGGATATGATCGAAGAGCTTGCAAAGGGGGGTGTTGCAATCGGCTCACATGGCATGGCCCACGTCGATTTGACGACTGTCTCGGACGCAGAGCTAGAGCGCGAGCTCGGTGTGTCCAAGTCGATGCTCGAGGATCGCCTTGGCCGACAGGTAGCTCTCTTCGCTTTCCCATATGGACGGTTTTCCCGACGGGTCTGGGAGGCGGCGTTGAGGGCTGGCTACACACACCTCTTTACAATCCAGCTTGGATATCATCGCGGCTTCGAATCTTTTCTGTACTCCCGCCTTTGTCTGACGAACAACATGGATGCGGAGTACATGCGCCGCCACTTGCGCGATCCGGATGCGATGCGCGGTGTTTCCTGGAAAATCAGCACAAAGCTCGGGCTCTATCGCCAACTGATGCGCTTGCGGTATCACTAGCGCTTTAGTATTTGGGCGGTTTCAGTGCTGTGCAAAGCCAGGACATCGCTCGTTGAGTCGTCTTGGCCTCGTCGACCACCTCGAATGCGCGCTTTGCCTCCCGCAACACTGCCAATGATCGCCGCGATGCGGTGTAGTTCGAGACGATGATGCAGCCCCCCGGTTTGAGTGATTGTGCGTAGCGCTCGAGCGACCGAACGGGGTCGCGCAAATAGAAGAGTGACTCGTTGAAGACGATGACATCGAAACGGCCGTCGGGCTCGTACACGTCGCCGTCAGCCTGAGAAAAGTCAGTGTGATCGTCGTTGTACAGACGGAGCTTCTCGATTGCCACGTCAGAGATGTCCACTCCGACATAGCGTTCATATCCAAGCTGCTTGAAGCGCTCGAATAGCATGCCGTCTCCGCAGCCGATTTCCAGGTACTCGCCGCCACGTCTAAAAGCGTCCATGAAACCAATGAGTGTCCAGTAGCGAGCTACTTCGCGCTGCATGTAGGTCCAGAGACCATCGCTGTACTCGGCGTCCCAAGTGGATTTCGCTTTTGGGCTGTCACCGAACCCCTGCGCAGTCTCCCACTCGCTAACGGCGCGCCCCAGCGCGTCGCCAAAAGGCAGCCGGGCCAATCCGAAGGCATAGTACGCGGCGCGCACCCGGCGCCATGCGTGGTAGTGAAGTGCTGCGAGCATTCCCAACCTGCCAACGCGTATTCGACGTCAGATAGTTTAATACAGGTGAAGTTATCGATAGATCAAGAGTATACGGCGGGCGAGAACTGCAGATTTCATAGTCCTGTGAGGTGAGCTGTCGCTCGGCCAATTCGCTGGCGCATCTCGGACCTTTGTCCGTGAGCCGCCAAGGAACGGTTACCGTGAACGTCTTGCGCTCGTATCGCTCCGTGATCGGATCGAGAGTACCACGCCCGCAGAATCACGGCACGTCCCCAGTAACTCGCCCCCGCTGCCAACACGCGAGCATCATTAGGTAGTGGCTGGACGCTGCCACATCGGGACTTCCGGTGCCGCGGATTCAGGTCTCAACCATTGCCTCTAGCTGATGGCCGACCGGGAATATTGCCTGCGAAAAGGTAGTTCTTTCTGGCAGGAGCTACACACCCCAGATATTCGGAGAAACGGGTCGGGTTGTGCAATGCAGAAATTAAATGCCATTAACGGTTGACGGATATATTTAATTGCGCCTATCATTATTTGTTTTTGCAATTTGTCACAGAAAATCAAAGCCATGAGCAATGGTTTTGCTGAACTTGCCCAAGCGATAATTTCCCTTTCACTGCGTGCATTGCCGGGGCGGTTGCGCCTAAGGCTTAGACCCGGGGCACTCGGTTACCGGGTTCGTCGATGCATTTGTCTTAAGTCGCTGCTTACAGCTGGTGGCCCATCGCTATCCGTTTGGCATGCTAGCCCTCGACCAATTTTCGCCTGAAGGGAGTTGTCATGCAGATCGGGCCGGCGCTTTCAGGTGTATTAGGTACCACGACGATTGAGGAGTTGCGGCGCCCGGGAGCGCAGGATGCGATCGTGATCGGCGGGGGAGCCGCCGGGGGATTGGCGGCGCTCTTACTCGCCGAGGCTGGCCTGCGCGTGCTTGTGCTTGAGGCCGGGTGGCAGAATTCGCCGCGAACGACCGGGATACGCCGAGCTATAGCCAGCATGAGCCGTAGGCTCGCGGACCCTGCGACACTTCGGTTGCTCCCTCCTGCGGTTGTTCCCTTTGGCAAGATGGCCTTGAGAGGCCTCGGCATGTTGCGCCAGCCCATCCAATCTCGCTGCAGCATCTGGGGCCGAGCACCGGACTCGTTTGTTGACGATCATGACCTGCCTTACGTGACGCCACGGAGCCAACCTTTTGTCTGGATACGAGCGCGAACGCTCGGCGGACGCGTGGGCCTTCCAGGGCACGGCCGGCAATACTATCGGCTGAACTCCTCCGATCTTGCGCCGTGCGATGGATTGAGCGCGCCTTGGCCGCTAGAGCCGGGTGAGTTGGACCCCTGGTATTCGAAGGTCGAGCGACGGCTAGCGCTTGCCGGTGCCATGGATGGCGTACCATGGCAGCCTGACAGTCACCTCTCGCGAGAACTTGAACCTTCACTGAATCAGTTCGCGCTGATGGCAGCTATCCGCGTACGGTGGCCTCACTCGCGGCCGATGCTCACGCGCTTTGCCGCACCGCTGGATGCCTTGGAAACTGCTGCTCTTACAGGGCGCCTTCGATGCCGTGAGGGCGCAGTCGTACGGCAAATCGATGTTGATCGATCAGGTCGCGTACGCGGCGTAGTCTGGTTCGATCAACAAAGTGGAACCGACGTACACGCCTGCGCTCCGTTGGTCTTTCTGTGCGCGTCCTCGTTAGAGTCGACACGAATACTCTTGCTTTCGCGTTCATCCAAAGGGGGCCAGGGGCTCGGTGCAGGATCTGACGCGCTGGGGCGCTACTTGATGGACCATATTGTCGTAACTGGGTGGGGTGGAGGTGCGCCGCTGAAGCCCAGCCCAGTGCTCGAAGATGGGTGCGCGATTTACCTTCCACGCTTCGATGCGCGCGACAGGCCCGCGCCCCTCGGCGGGCGAGGTTTTGGCGTGCAGTTGTATCAATTTCCAGGTGGGCACGGGCGCTCCCATTTTACTGCGGTTAGCTTCGGTGAAATGCTTCCTCGTGCCGAAAACCGAGTAGCGCTACATCCTACACGACGGGATATATGGGGAATCCCCGTATTGCATATCGACTGCCGCTATAGCGAAGCGGATTTGGCGCGTGCCCGCGATCAGGCAGCTGCCATACGCGAGATCGCCGCAACAGCTGGCGTGACGTTGAGCCGCGTCAATGAACGGCCGGCCCCGCCTGGCTCCGCGATTCATGAGTGCGGGACCGCCCGGATGGGTATCGACCCCGCGACCTCCGTGCTCGATCCAAATAACCAGTGCTGGGACGCACAGGGATTGTACGTTACGGATGGTGCCTGTTTCCCGTCCCAGGGTACGCAAAATCCCACGTTGACCATCCTCGCTCTGACCGCGCGCGCATGCCATCACGCGGTGAGCACCGTCGCCCAAACAAGGCGAGAAGCTGCATTCGGACTAGCCGGAGGCGCGTCATGACGGTGGATGCTGCCGCGCCGTTTCGAGAAATCCTTCCGCGAAACATGCTCCCCCTAGGTTTTGGATCCGGCGCACTGTTGAGCAAGCGACGAACCCGCCGTGAGGCTCTTAAGTTGCTCGAAGCAGCTATGGATTGTGGGGTCACATATTTTGATACTGCGCGAATGTATGGTGCCGGTCGCGCAGAGGGCATTCTGGGAGAGTTGGCGGCGCGAAAGCGGGAGCGCCTGGTTCTGGCAAGCAAGGCGGGCATTGTCCCACAAAGTCGCGCACTTCATGTCCGCGCAATGGGTCGCAGCATTCGGCTTCTGCACAATGTCGCACCAAGTTCAAAGAACTACCTGCCTGTGCCGTCCAACTATCTGCCGCGTTTCGGAGCCTTTGGACTCGTGGAGTTCCGAAGAAGTGTCGAGACCAGTCTCAAGGAATTGCGTACAGACTATCTCGATATTCTACTCCTGCACGAGTGCAGCGCTGCCGACATAGAGGAAACGGACCTGATCCGTTTTCTCGATGATCTCAAGCGTGAAGGGAAGGTTCGCGCCGTTGGCATAGCGACAGGCATGGAGGAGACGATGTCCATCCTCCAAAGGAATGCAGCCCTGTTCGACGTTGTGCAGATTCCAAGTGCCATCTGGAATATGAACGTTAGGAAAGTTCCGGCAACCAACCGCCTCGTGATTACGCATTCGTCCCTTACCAGCCGATTTAAAGTACTGCTCGATAGATTGTTGTCCGATGAGCGGATGGCAGCTGAATGGCGTTCGCTGACGCAGGTAGATCCACGCGATTCGACAGAACTGGCTCATCTACTGCTGGCTCATGCGCTGAATGCAAATCAAAACGGGATCGTCATCTTTTTCTCGTCCAATCCGTCGAATGTTGTGGCAAACGTGAAATCTGTCAGCAGTCGAGCTATCGATGAGAAGCAGATCGCGGGCTTGAACGCATTATTGGCGAGAAAGCACGTTGCCGAGTTCCTTGACGCGAGCTTCCGAGATCTGAGCTTCTGATCGGTGCAGACCGGCGACAGTGGCCTGACTTTGCATCAGTCGGACGCGACGGTAGTCGCCGGCGGGACCTGATCGAACGTCCGCGCGTTGCGACTTTGCCGGGGCAGCAGGTGGTTGTGTGCTGGGCTCGGGGACATCAACGATCAGGATAATCGGCGCGCGCTCGTAACTCTCGATCTGAGTGGTGTGTCCGCAACGGCATTCGCTTTGCTTGGCGCTTTGCGGATGGCGCTGGATGGGCCATTACCTGAATCGTGCCATACGGTTCGGATTGTTCGCAGCGCGATGTGTGCTCAAATGCCCTTCCTGAACGGTCGCTCTCTTGATTGTCCGAGACAAAAGTTATGTCGCATTTAGCGGCAGATAATCTTGTGGATCGAACTATTTAATTGGTTTTCTGCTGTGGCGCCGTCGACGACGCTCCTAGTAAGCTGTTGTCGAGTGGCGAAGGCGTAACATCGATTCCGGCATACTTTTGTATATCTTCGATCGCTCCGTGTGGCACTCGTTCAATGCGGTGCACGAGTGGTTGATCGGACTGAAGAAATTTCCGGCATTTAATTCGCACGATGCGAATGTGTCTAGGGTAGCTCAGGAAATTACCTTGGGTGAGCCGTCGTGTCGTCGCAAAAAAGCCTCCACCCGCCGGGAAGACGCACTCCAACGGCGCTGCGCCAGCAGAGTCGCACTTGGGGTCGCGTCGCTTGGGGAAACAATTGGGCGCGTACCAGGGGCAAACTAGATTGAAATTAACAGGAGAAAACTAGATGGCATCCATTCCTCTGACATGGAATGATCCGATGTTTAGCGACCAGACCAATTCGGGGACGGTCTGGCTTCAAGATGGAGAGACGATTTCGGGTGTGAGCATTTCCGACCAGAGCGACACTGTCGCCGTCGGAGGGAGCGGCTCGTTCACCATCGACGACGTCCGTATTTCTTCAAGGGAAGGCGTGCGCATTGGGGGCAGCGGTGATGTCACCATCAACAATTCGTACATCGAGACAACGGGACTGTCGGGCGATCACGCCGACGGAATTCAGGCCTATGCTCCCGGCGCCACCGGGAATCTGACCATTACAAACTCGACGATTGTATCGCACGACCAGAATGCCACTGCTGGGCTGTTCATCGCAGATGGTTATAGCGGAACGTTCACTTTCAATAACGTGGTGTTCGACGGTGGCCCATTTGGTCTGCGCATTGCCGCGGACGCAGGAGCCGGTCACGATGACTACCTCGCCCTCAAGGACGTGTATTTTGTGGGGCCATTTGCGTATGGCGCGCTCTGGTTGGAGGAGGTCAATGCGAACATACACATCACGCAATGGGAGAATGTTCGTTACGCCACGATCGTGGACGGTCAACTCATCCCCGGCGATCTTATCCCGCCTCCCCTTCCGGTAGAAGGACCGACCGCACCCAGCACGCCGACCGCGCCGGATGCTCCGACTATCGCGTCGTTCTCGACCGACAGCGGCACCGCTGGCGACAAGATTACCAACGACAATACCATCGAGCTCAAGGGCACCGCGGCTGCCGGCAGCACGGTCAAGATCTACGACGGTACGACCCAAATTGGTTCGACGACTACGGACTCGAGCGGCAGTTGGGACTACATCACCAAGGTCCTGACCGACGCCAAACATACGCTGACCGCAACGGCGACCAGCTCGTCGGGTCAGACCAGCGCGGCGTCGTCTGCGTTGGCAATCACTGTCGATACCAAGGCTCCGACTGCGCCGACCATTGCCAGCCATACCGTGAACACCGCCAATCAGGTGGTGATGTCGGGCAGTGCCGAAGCGAGCAGCGTCGTGAAGGTGTTCGACGGCACGACCCAGATCGGGACCGCGACTGCCAACAGCACCGGCGGGTGGAGCTATACAACCAGCGCCCTTGCGGCCGGTTCGCACAGCCTTACCGCGACGGCAACGGATGCAGCAGGCAATACCGGCCCGGCGTCCACTGCGTTCACCGCCAGCATCACCGGCACCTCGGCGCCAGCCACACCGACCTCGCCGACGTCACCGACGTCGCCGACTGCCGGCACGGTGGTCGAGTCAGCTGGCGCGACAACTCTCGTTGAGAGCGGCGGCAAATATTACCTCAATGGCAGCACCGGATCGGGCCCCACGCTGAAGGACAACGGTGTGCAGTTTGTGAAAGGGTCGGATGGCACCTGGACTCCCATCGGTGCGGAGAAGACGGCGACGGGCTATGTGGTTGCGTGGAAGGAGACGAGCACGGGTCAGTACACGGCGTGGAACACCGACAACAACGGCAACTACGTGTCCCATGTCAGCTCCCTGACCGGCTCCACAGACGGTGGCTCGGTGTCGGGTACTGACTCTGGCCTTAAGTCGCTCGAGACGAGCTTCCATCAGGATCTGAACGGTGACGGGCAGGTAGGTACTTCCACTGCGACCATCCCGACGTCGCCAACCCCGACGACTGGCAAGGTCGTCGAATCGGCTGGTGTGACAAGTCTCGTTGAGAGTGGCGGAAAATACTACCTCAACGGCAGCACCGGCACTGGCCCGACGCTAAAGGATAACGGCGTGGATTTCGTGGGCGGGTCCGATGGCACCTGGACTCCCATTGGCGCGGAGAAGACGGCGACGGGCTATCAAGTTGCCTGGAAGGAGACGAGCACCGGTCAGTACACGGCGTGGAATACCGACAATAACGGCAACTACGTGTCTCATGTCAGCTCCCTGACCGGCTCCACAGACGGTGGCTCGGTGTCGGGTACGGACTCTGGCCTCAAGACGCTGGAGACCAGCTTCCATCAGGACCTGAACAGTGACGGGCAGATCGGTACGTCCAGCGTAGCTACGTCGTCCACTGCAACCGGTAGCAACGCGGCTATTGCGGGCAGTACGTTCATCGCTTCGCCGGGCAACACGACCCTGACCAGCACTTCCGGCGATGACACCTTCGTTGGCAGCAGCCAGGCCGATACTTTCGTGTTTGGCGCGAACTTCGGCAACGACGTCATCAAGGGCTTCGTTGCCCGCGGACCTGCTCACGACACGATCGAGTTCAGCAAGAGTGTGTTCGACAGTTTTGCCAGCGTTCTTTCCCACGCGACCCAGTCCGGCACCGATGTCGTGATCGCGACGGGGAGCGATACGCTCACGCTGAAGAACGCCAAGCTCGGCTCGTTGACCAGCAACGACTTCCACTTCGCGTAGGGGACGGCATCCACAGAGAGCAATCTTCAACAACTGCCTTGGGGGATCTCTTGAGGGATCTTCCAACAAAGGCGCGTTTCAGGGGCAGAAGCCATGATTGACTTTGGACGGCGGGGGGTATTCCCCCCGCCCGCAAATCTCTATCGAATTCCATTTCTTCACATATCAGGACTCTGGTCAGCCGGACGGCAGTGGGCGGAAAACGCTCAACGGCGGACGTCGCAACTGATCGGCCGGGCAAAGGGCCTGATCGAAGTGCTGCGGCCACGGATATTCCCTGGTCGACCCCGGCCAGTGGATCACTATGACGAGTCGCAGTCAGAATTGTCGGCGTTCCTGCGGTCTTGCCGCCGGATTTTCTGGGCGCTAGCGGCCTTCAGCGGCATGAGCAACCTACTCATGCTCACCGGCTCGTTCTTCATGCTGCAAGTTTATGATCGGGTGCTGCCCGGACGCAGCATACCGACTCTTGTCGCCCTGTTGGCTCTGGCGACGGTGCTTTACCTGTTTCAGGGCGGTCTCGACCTCGTCAGGAGCAGGATCAGCGCCCGGGTGGGACGGTATTTCGATGAAAGTCTCGGGGTTCGCATCTTCGACGCTCTTGTTCGCCTGCCTTTGAAGACCCGAGCGGATGGCGACGGCCTGCAGCCGGTGCGGGACCTCGATCAGGTCCGCAGCTTCCTGTCGAGCGGAGGGCCGACGGCGCTCTTCGATCTGCCCTGGATGCCGATCTATCTCGGCGTCTGCTTCCTCTTTCACTTCTGGATTGGCATCACTGCGCTGGCTGGTGCGTTGGTGCTGGTCGGCATTACGATGCTCACGGAAACGCGTACCCGAGGTCCGGCAAAGGCGAGCTCGCGTCTTGCCATTTCGCGAACGGCCCTCGCGCTTGAGGGACGGCGCAATGCCGAAGTTCTGCAGGCCATGGGTATGCGGCAACAAGCGGCTTTGCGTTGGCAGGATGCCAACGCAAAGTACCTCGCAGCCCATGAACGGGCCAGCGATGTCGCAAACGGACTCGGTGGTGCCTCGAAGATTTTCCGCGCGATCTTGCAATCGCTGGTTCTTGCCGTTGGCGCCGTCCTCGTCATCAACCAGGAATCGACGGCCGGCATCATCATTGCCGGATCGATCCTCACCGCGAGGGCCCTTGCGCCTGTCGAAATGGCAATTGCGAACTGGAAGGGGTTCGTCGCGGCGCGCCAATCGGGACAACGGCTTGATTACTTGCTGAAACTTCTCCCTCAGGAGGAGGAGCGGTTGGCATTGCCTGCGCCTGTTGAAACCCTTAGCGCCGAGAACCTCTATATCGGTGCTCCGAACTCCGAAAGACCCACTCTCAGCGACGTGTCATTCCAGCTGCGGAGTGGGCAGGCGGTCGGAATCATCGGTCCGAGCGGATCCGGCAAGTCGACGCTGGCGCGTGCGCTGGTTGGGGTGTGGCCGTGCATTCGAGGCAGGATCCGGCTCGACAACGCCGCCCTCGATCACTGGTCTTCGGACGACCTCGGCAAGCACATCGGTTATCTGCCCCAGGACGTAGAATTGTTCGACGGCAGCATTGCGATGAACATTGCACGCTTCGACCCGGACGCAACCGCCGCCGCTGTTCTGGAAGCCGCCCGTGCCGCGGGCGCGCATGACCTCGTGCTCTCACTGCCGGACGGGTACAGCACGAAGATCGGCGAGGGAGGGCTGGCGCTGTCGGCGGGGCAGCGGCAGCGTATCGGGCTTGCGCGCGCCTTTTACGGCAAACCCTTCCTGGTCGTGCTTGACGAACCCTCTTCCAATCTCGATGCGGAGGGCGAGGAGGCCCTGACCGAGGCGATCCTGAACGTGCGACGCCGCGGAGGGATTGTGGCCGTTGTCGCTCATCGGCCGAAGGCGCTGGAAGGTGTGGACCACGTATTGTGCCTCGGCGAAGGCAGAGTTCAGTCCTTCGGCAAGCGAGAGGAGGTTCTCAAGAGGGTGCTGCGGAATCCGGTGCCGCTGAAGGTCGTCGCGGAAGCTCAAGGAGGCGGCCGATGAACGGTCAGGTAGCGCCGGCGTTGCAGTCCATCCAACGTTACATGATCGTCGGAATGATCATGTTCGCTATGGTGACCTTTGGGGTCGGCGGCTGGGCGACGACTTCCCAGTTGTCGGGCGCGGTGATCGCGCAGGGCGTGGTCGTGGTGGATTCGAGCGTCAAGAAGGTCCAGCACGCCACGGGTGGAATCGTCGGAGAGTTGCGCGTGCGCCAGGGCGATCGGGTGAATGCAGGCGACATCCTGATCCGCCTCGACGAGACGCAGACGCTCGCGAATGCAACGATCGTCACGAATAGCATTGACGAACTGCTGGCGCGGCAGGCCCGTCTCGAGGCCGAGCGCGATAGTGCCGAGCAGGTCGTGTTTCCAAAGGTACTGCTCGACCGGGCCAAAGAAAGCAACTCCGAGGCGAGCCGTGCAATCGCCGCGGAGCGGAAGCTGTTCGATCTGCGTCGTCAGGCGAGGAGCGGCCAAAAAGCGCAGTTGCAGGAGAAGAGTGCGCAGTTGGAGAACGAAATCAAGGGCTATATGGGGCAGACGGAGGCCAAGCAGAAGGAAGTAGAATTCATCCGACAGGAGCTGGAGGGCGTGCGCAGCCTCTGGCAGAAGAACCTGGTGCCGATCACCCGGCTCAATTCCCTCGAGCGCGATTCCGCCCGCATCGAGGGCGAGCGCAGCCAGCTCGCAGGAATGATCGCTCAGTCGAAGGGCAAGATCTCCGAAATCGGACTCCAGATCATTCAGGTCGACCAGGACCTCCGAACCGAGGTCGGCAAGGACTTGATCGAAACCCGCTCGAAACTCTCCGAGCTGGGCGAGCGCAAGACTGCGGCGGTGGATCAGTTGAATCGGGTCGATATCCGGGCGCCACAATCCGGTCGGGTCCACGAGCTCAGCGTCCATACGGTCGGGGGGGTGATCTCTCCGGGCGAGCAAATCATGCTGATTGTCCCTGACGCGGACTCGCTCGCGGTCGAAGTCAAGATCGCACCGAAGGATATCGACCAGGTCTACGTGGGGCAGACCGCGACAATGCGCTTCGCAGCATTCAACCAGAAGACCACGCCCGAAATCGACGGCGAGGTCAGCATGGTCTCGGCAGACATCACGCAGGATCAGCGTGCCGGCACGAGTTACTACACAGGCCGCGTCTTGCTGAAGACGGAAGAGCTGGCGAAGCTCGGCTCGGCCAAGTTGCTGCCCGGCATGCCCGTCGAGGTCTTCATCAAGACGGCAGGGCGGACCGCGCTGTCCTACCTGCTCAAGCCGCTACACGATCAGGCGCAGCGCGCATTCAAAGAGCGCTGAGCCCTTGCTGGGTGAAATGACACAGCCCCGAGTGCACGCGCACTCGGGGCTGCAGATCAGCGACCACCGAGGTCGCGATCAAAAAAGGTGATGCGTTGGCCGCATCAACGAGCACCGAGCTGACGACGAGCCCCTGCAATGCGCCTGGAGGTGGACGGCGTGGCTTGAGGGGCCTCTGGCCGCCAGGAACGAGCCACGAGGGTGGACAGTTTTCGCACCTTCGTCAGGCTTGATTGGGCGTGTCTGAGCAGCCGCGAGAGATTGGCTGGGGTGAGCCTGGCAGTACCGACCCACGTCGTCAGCGGCGGCAGCAAAGCCCCTGCGCGCGCACGGACCGAGTATGGCGCAGGCTTGCTGTGTCGGCCGGCGGACCTGCTAACCGCCCGGCGATGCAGCCCGCTCAGCACATCCATTCGTTTGCTGTGCAGAGTCATCGCTGTGACGAAGACAAGCAGGATGGCTTCAGCCCCCAGAATGACGAGCAGTTCTTCCGGCATGCGCGCGCAATCTCGATCGTGAGGGGGGAGGGTCGTTCGGAATACGATCTGCCGAGGGGCGCATTGAATCAACGATTAATTCGTCGGAATCGTTAAATTGTCGCCTTAATTCTGAGCGCAGCCGAGCAACTCATAGCGGCCGGCGATGCGCCCGCAACGGCATGCGTCTGCGGGGGATCTGGTGTGGCCGTATTGATAATGCGCAAAACGGATTATTTTGGCTCGGCCATTATATTTAATTGACAATTAAATTAAATAAATTAAAGAAGAAATGTGGTTGCCGCGGGGCTGACAATGTCAGCCCTGCCAGCGGATCCGAGCCTCAGTCTTGCGTTTGCGAGGGGATCGGCAGATGTATCGAACCTTCGGCTCCGTCGTGGCGGTCGCTATCATGCTCGGAGGAGTTCAATGGGCAGGAGCTGGGCGCCTGTCTTTGCCGGCGACGCCGCGGGCAGTGCAGCACATCGAACTGGGAAACCCGACGCTGCCGCCCCTTGCGTACACCGTGTTCTGCCTCCGCTACGAGGCGGAATGTCCTCCGCCGCGCTCGTTCCGCGGCGGGCCGATCCGGCTGACCGAGGACCGCTGGGCGGCTCTGCAGGAGGTCAATCGCGCGGTCAATCTCGCCATCGTGCCGGCGCGCAACGAGCTCGGCCTTGCCGGCGAGGAATGGGTCATCAACCCCAAGCATGGCGATTGCAATGACTACGCGGTGAGCAAGCGCCACGAATTGCTTCGGCGCGGCTGGCCTGCGCGAGTCCTGCTATTGAGCGAAGTCGTCGTCAGTTCTGGAGAGCACCACCTCGTGCTTCTCGTGCGCACGCGAAATGGCGATTTCGTCCTCGACAATCTCTCACCCGAAATCAAACCATGGTCGCAAGTTCGCTATCGCTGGGTTCGGGTGCAAATGCCACGGCACATTCTTTGGGCGAGAACCGACGGGAAGGGAGCGTGAGCCCGACAGCCATTCAATGAAATGTCTCTGGTTAAGATCGCCTGCGGTCTCTGGCACGCGCAATCCGCATGGTCGCAATCGTTTGAAGGGGAAATCCGTGAAGAAAGTAACGCGTTGGCGAGGCTTTGGCTGGGCGCAGATAATCGCCGGCTTGTGTTACGCCGGTTCCGCACTGGCGGATCAATCACTTTCCACCAGCCAAGCGCCAGGTCCTGCCTCCTCGCCTTCGCCTTTTCCTGCTCCGGCGTCGACTCCTCCACTCTCATTTGATGACGCCCGCTTTGCTGGAAATGCCTCCGAGCCATACACCCGTTACGGGAAGTTCTTCAGCAACGGTGAAGTCGTCGAGCATCGTTCCTGGGATCACAACAACGATGGAAGCTCGGTCGTTTGCGGCGATTGCACTCTGAAAAATTCGCGGATTCGATCCAACGAGGGATTCCGGTGTATTGGCACCGACGGTGCTGGCGGCATCAAGATTGATGGCGTTTACATCGAGACCAAAGGTCTGCCGGGCGATCACGCAGACGGGCTTCAGTGTTATGATCCTGGCAAAACCAACACCATCACGGTTCGCAATACAACATTCAAGACCTATAACAACACCAATGCAACGGCCGGATTCTTCTATGCTGATGGACTAGGGGGCTCAGTTAGCTTTGAGAACGTCTTGTTCTGGGGTGGACCGTATGGGTTGCGAATGCATCCCGATGGCATGAACGTCGCCGTCTCCCTGAAGGATGTGTATTTCGTTGGCCCGTTCCTATACGGCGCATTTCTGATCAACAATGCGGGCGGCGGAACGATGACGATCACCAAATGGGAGAACGTCAGGAGTGCAACCATCGTCAATGGCCGGCTCGTCCCGGGCAGTTTGCTTCCTCAGCCTCGGATCCGCTGATCCATTTTCCTGCCAGGCCCCCGCGCTTTTGGACGCTCGCGGCTTGCATCCTCGGATTAAGGTCGCTCGTTATGAAATATCAGCTTGCAAATTAAACCAATTTAATAATATAAATGTTTAATTCGTGAGCTCCGGTAGGTTATGCCTTACAGAAGACGGAGAGCTGTCGTTTCCATTTGAGCTGGGATTTGGAGTGGAGGCGCGTGGTAAAATGGTACGCGATCCGGGGTCGCGCGCGGCGTTGGCGACCTTCGGAAGGACGAGCTGACAAGTCGCGCTCGAGCAAGTTGGTTGTCGAAGATGGGTTCGGTCGAACATTGAGCGGGAGTGGGTCCTGACGTATCGCACGAGACTGAATCCCATGCCGGATGCCATTTATCGAGCCGCTGAGCCCGACATTTCGATCATCATCGTGAGCTACAACACGCGCACCATGACGCTCGAATGTATTCGATCGATCTTGGCACAAACAACGACGGTACTCTACGAAGTCATCGTTTTCGACAACGCTTCAACAGACGGATCTCCGGAAGCCATTCGCGCGAACTTCCCTCAGCTCGAGCTCATCGCGTCGCAAGAAAATCTTGGGTTTGCCGGCGCCAACAACATCGCCGCGATGAGGGCGCGGGGGCGCCGGTTTCTGCTGCTCAACCCGGACACCCTGATCTTGGATCACGCAATCGATCATCTGCATGAGTTCGCCGATGCGAATCCGCGCTTTGGGATCTGGGGCGGGCGCACCGTGCTGTCTGACGGCCGTTTGAATCCTGGCTCCTGTTGGGGAGATGCCACCTTATGGAGCATCTTCTGTTTTACTACTGGTCTGACCAGCTTGAAGCGCAGCAGCGCGGTTTTCAATCCCGAAGGATACGGTGGTTGGAAGCGTGACAGCATTCGTGCAGTCGACATTGTCACGGGCTGCTTTCTTCTCATAGACCGCGAACTTTGGAAGCAACTTGACGGCTTTGACCCCGAGTTTTTCATGTACGGTGAAGAAGCGGACTTGTGCCGCCGGGCGCGCAAGCTTGGTGCATCCCCGACCATCACGCCTGCAGCTACCATCATTCACTACGGCCAGTCTTCCGAGCCCGATCAAGCAGAGCAACGCATCAAGGTCCTTGCCGGCCGGATCACGCTGCTGCGGCGTCACAATTCCGCTGCGACGATTCTCGCAGGCAAGTCACTGTACATGATGCTTCCCCTCCTGCGCTTGCTTGCGTACGGAACGGCCGGCCTAGTCTCCGGCAGAAGTGATTTGCGTGAAAAGGCGCGAAACTGGCGCTATGTCTGGCAGCATCGTCAACGCTGGGTGAATGGCTGGAGCAATGTCGGCGTGAGGAGCGCGCGCGGCAATCCGCGCAACAACCTGTCAGAGGAGATAGCTGCTGTGGAACGTCCGTCAGGGGACGCGTTATCCCGCTCGCGCCAGGGATAGCCACCGATGCGGCGCGACGTTACCATTGTGGTCTATCATCATATCGCGGACTATGAAGACCCGTTAACCAGCAAGCTTGGAGTTGTTACAAGGCCAGAGGTTTTTGAGAAGCACGTCAAGTATTTCGTGCGTCATTTTGACGTGGTGAGCGGATCGGACCTTGTAAGCGGCGCTCTGCCGCGTAAACCTTTGCTGATCACCTTCGATGACGCATATCGCTCGGTCCTCGATACCGCAAGTACTGTCTTGAAAGCGGCAAACGCACCTTCGCTGTTCTTCGTCAATCCGACAACGTTGCTCGGAAGCAGATTGCCAGTGGATAACATCCTTTCGTTGGCAGCGGTGGTGCTCGGTAAACAGCAACTGATAGCTCTCCTGAACATCAACGAAACCGGAACAACATCAGTCTCTAGGCTCATCGCCAACGTGATTTCAAAATGGACTCAGGCGCAAATTGCGGAGGCGAAGCAGCAGCTGTGTACCGCAATGGGCACCAACGAATTGGAGCTCCGGCGTACATCGAAGCTCTTTCTTGATATCACCGACATCAAGCGGTTTGCGAGCTTAGGGATTGAAGTAGGAAACCACTCGATGAGCCACACGTTCTTCCGTTCGCTTTCATCGAGCGAGTTGGAGACCGAGATCGTGCAAAGCCGAGAGCTTCTGGAGAAATTATCCGGACAAACGGTTCAATGCCTAAGTATTCCTTATGGGAATGCATTGGACGCGACCGAAGGTGCGCTGCGCGCCGCACGGCGCAATCACAAGGCGATCTTTCTGGTGCATGCGAAAAGCAACCGCTTTAAACCGGCGGCTGACATTTTCTATCGGATTAGCCTGGGGAACGCCGCGCCAGAAGAGATTCCCTTCAAGCTCCGGATTATGCCTGTACTGCGGTGTGCGAGAGATTGGCTATGGTAGCTGCGCAGCCCGAACAAAAGAGAATAGTGATTCTGACGCGGGATGGCCCAGAACATCGCTATGTCGCAAACATGCTTTGCGCTGGACTCTCCATTGACCGCATCATTGTGGACCGGTCGACACGGAGGACAAGACTGCGGCGCGCCGTACGGAAAGGGTTAGTGCACTTCTTAGGAAAAGCAACCCGTGCTGTGTTTCTCAAGTTGATTCGAGACGATGAGGCCCGAACTCGGTCAATTGAAAGTCTGTTGGGGCAAAAGGCTCAAGCATTCTATGCATCTGATCGAATCGACTATGTCGAAGGCATAAACGGCGCCGAAAGCTTGGAAGTCCTGCGGCAGAGGCGCCCCGATGCGATTCTTATTTACGGCACGTCGGTCGTGAAGAATGCGGTCCTCGACTCTGCAAGCGATATGTGTGTCAACCTGCATACAGGTATTAGCCCCCAGTATCGCGGAACCGCGTGCAGCTTTTGGCCTGTAGTCAACGACGAGTTGGACATGCTCGGTGCGACCATTCATGAATGCACGTCCGGTGTCGACAGCGGGCCGATCTTTGAGACAGTGCATTCGAGATACGAACCAGGGGACGACTTGCATACGATTTTTGGCCGAGCCGTGATGGTCGGTGCCGAAGCGTATGTACGAGTGGTTCAACGCTATGTGGCGGGCACCTTGAGCGGAGTTTCGCAAGATCTCAATCTTGGGCGCGAGTACCGTGGAGCCGATTTAACCATTGGTCCGGAATTGGTGGCGCGATGCCGGCTCGCCCGTCTGAGGTCCATCGCCGAAACCTCGATCATTGGTCAAAACGACAGGGCAGTTCGCTGACGGGCGATCGTGCAAAAACTCGCCTTACCGGCCGAAGTCGTCGTTGAGGGCGGCGCCGACTAGCCGCCCCAGCAGATCGTCATCGATGAACGAAAGCCGTGACCGGCGTCTACTAGGACGACGCTGCGAGCCCCAGCGCCGTAACCGCTGAGGGGTCGACCCAACGTCGGATAGTGCCATCAATCAAATTGGCCCCGTACATCCAGCCATCGGGACCCTTCTGCATGTCGACGATGCCTTGTACGTTGTCCACCAACTGGACGCTGGTGACCTGCCGGCTTGCGTTCAAGGTCGCAGCGAAGATCGTTCCGTTTTGGACATCGTCGAAAAAAATGGTGTTCTGATTGTAGAAATCTCCCGCGGTAATCACGTGGGCATTGTCGGGAGCCCCGTGGCTTAGAGACAGGATCGGAAATACGGCGGGCGGGTCTGACGTATTGTTCCGATTGCCATTGTTATAGAAGGTGATCGCCTGCGCGAGATTTTGGTAGCTGCCGGTCCTGTCGGGGCCTTCGAGATAGGGCCATCCGAAGTTCGAGCCGGCTGGCCCCGTATTCAGCTCTTCCCAGCTGTTCCAGCCCACATCTCCGAGCACGGGAAGATTGGTAACTGGATCGAAGCTGAAGCGGTACGCGTTGCGAACACCGTAGTAGAACACCTTCGACGCATTGCTGTTTGGATCGCTTGCCTGATAGAACGGATTGCCGGGCACTCCCTCACCTGTAACGGGATCGATCCGCAACAACTTGCCCGATAGATTGTGGATGTCTTGGACGCGCACTCCCCGGGGGTCGACGAAGTTGTACGACACGCCATCGCCGACGGTGAGGTAGAGATAGCCGTCCGGGCCGAAATGAACAGCGCCTACGCCGTGCGAATCGCTATCAGTCGCCAGATAGTCACGAATGTTTTGGTTCTGGATGCCGGTCCGGTCCGGATCGTTGTCCTGCGATCCACTCTCGATGTGGCTCGCCGGAGCTGTGATCGTGGTGCCGTTGACGATACCGGAAGGGGCGATGCTCGGATCGCCTGTGCTGTTTACGTCTGGACGGCTCGTATAGGCCCAGATGCTGTTCTTTCCGACCAGCACTACCTCGCTCGCCGGATCGGCAATCATTGTGGTTGGGTCAACGGTGACCCTCACCAGGCGAGCAGGTCGGTTGCCGGCCTGATCGGGGCCGGCAAGGCCGGGCTGGCCCGCCGTCTCGGGTGGATCGTAGGTATAGAGCAGGTAGACATAGTGGTTCGTTGCGAAATTCGGGTTCACCGCGATACCCAGCAGTCCGCGATCATTGACGCCATTTACCTCGCTCGAAATGTCGATCAGCGGAGTTGATCGAAGTTCTCCGTTATCCACCACCCGCACCACGCCGTCCTTCTGGGCAACCAGCATGTAGCGGCCGTCTGGAGTCCAATCGATCGCCGTTGGCCCGCCGGCATACCCCTGGCCCAGTCCCGTCACGTACGTCTCACCCGCCAGATTGCCGAGATCGGGGTTGTCATTATCCAGGATCTTCACGGTCGTCGTCGTCTCGGCGCCGAGAGTGGCGCCGGTCGGGTTGCTCAAGGTGACCGTGAAGGTCTCGTCATTCTCCGGCGTCGCATCGTTGATGATCGGGACCGTGATCGTCCGGGTCACCTGGCCAGCAGCGAAAGTCACCGTGCCTGACGAGGCGCTGTAGTCGGAACCCGCGAGGGCGCTGCCGTTGCTTGTCGTGAAGCCGACAGTAGCGGTTTGACTGGTGCTGCCGCTGCGCAGCAGCGTAATCGTTGCCGTCTGTGTATTCTCGGTAAAGCTTATCGCCGCGTCCGCCATTGAGATCGCGACGGGCGAGTCGTTGTCGATGATGGTCACGAGCACTGTGCGCGGGGTCCCGAGGGAGCCGGAACCGGGATTCTGAAGCCCGACCGCGAACGTCTCGTTACCCTCGGTGAGCTGATCGTTCACAATTGGGATAGTGAAGCTCTTGGTGCTCTCCCCGGGGTTGAAGACGACCTGACCGGTGTTCGACCGGCCATTAAACGAGGGCTGGATGAAGTCCTGGCCCGCCGTAGCTGTGCCACCGGTGCCGATTTCGTTCGTCGTGTACTCCACGGTCGCTTGAGATTGGAGGTCGCCGGAGCGTACGACGGTGATAGTAGCCATCCCTCCCGTCTCACTGACATAGACAGTGGAACTGCTAAGTAGCGAGATGACGTTGCCCGCGGCGAACACGACGTCGCGGAAATAGTTTGCATTCTGATAGACGTTGGTGGGGAAGGCGCCCTTGGACAGGTCGAAGACGCCGGCACCGACCGGGGCGTTCAGGCCGCCATTGCTGATGGGTGAGGCGAAGCCCTGCGTGGTGGAGACGTAGGAGCTGTTGATGTTGACGGAGACGATGTAGGTCGTGCCGGCCTGGATGGTCAGCGGCGTGGCGAGCGCCTGCTGCTGCCAGCCCGATGCGCCTTCGTTGGTAAACGTGACCGTCGCCAGCTCCTGGCCGGTGGCCGACCAGATGTGGCCGATATGCGTGCCCGTCTCGCCCGGGGCCCTGTAGTACCGGATTGCCTGGATCGAGCCGGAGGTGTCGCTGGTGAAGCGCATCCCCAGCTCATAACCTACTCCGTCGTCGGCATTGGTGATGACAGGCGTCTGGGTGGTGAACAGCGTAGTGGTGGCACTCGCAGCGGCAACCGTCGCCGTGGCCGCGCTGGTCACATTCTCGCTGGCGCCGAGCAGGTCGGTGTAGGTGGCATTCACGCGGATCCGCTTGCCGACCAGGCTGCTGTCGAGGGTGAGGCTCGAGGTCGTGGCGGCCAGGTTCGTCCAAGTGGTGCCGTCGGGGCTGCTCTGCCAGTGATAGGTGATGCTGGCGGGCGCGCCGTCGGGGTCCGTGACGCTGGCCGTCAGGGTCTGGTTCTGGGCGGCGGTGCCGTTGATCGTGACAGCGCCGGGGTCGTTGACGTTGGCCACTGTCGTGGCGGTCGCGGTGCTCACCGGGGCCTCGGTGCTGCCCGAGAGGTCCGTGTAGCTGGCGGTGACACGTATGAAGCTGCCGACCTGGGCCTGCCCGAGGACTAGCGTGCTCGCGGTCGCGCCACTGATGTTGCTCCACGAGTTGCCGTTCGCACTCTGCTGCCACTGATAGGAGACGGTGCCCGGCACTCCATCCGCATCGCTCACGGTCGCGGTCAAGGTCTGGTTCTGCGTCGGCGTCCCGCTGACGCTTACCGCACCGGGGCGGTTATTGGGCTGTGACGAGCCCGCAGCGAACACGACGTCGCGGAAATAGTTTGCATTCTGATAGACGTTGGTGGGGAAGGCGCCCTTGGACAGGTCGAAGACGCCGGCACCGACCGGGGCGTTCAGGCCACCATTGCTGATGGGTGAGGCGAAGCCCTGCGTGGTGGAGACGTAGGAGCTGTTGATGTTGACGGAGACGATGTAGGTCGTGCCGGCCTGGATGGTCAGCGGCGTGGCGAGCGCCTGCTGCTGCCAGCCCGATGCGCCTTCGTTGGTAAACGTGACCGTCGCCAGCTCCTGGCCGGTGGCCGACCAGATGTGGCCGATATGCGTGCCCGTCTCGCCCGGGGCCCTGTAGTACCGGATTGCCTGGATCGAGCCGGAGGTGTCGCTGGTGAAGCGCATCCCCAGCTCATAACCTACTCCGTCGTTGGCATTGGTGATGACAGGCGTCTGGGTGGTGAACAGCGTAGTGGTGGCACTCGCAGCGGCAACCGTCGCCGTGGCCGCGCTGGTCACATTCTCGCTGGCGCCGAGCAGGTCGGTGTAGGTGGCATTCACGCGGATCCGCTTGCCGACCAGGCTGCTGTCGAGGGTGAGGCTCGAGGTCGTGGCGGCCAGGTTCGTCCAAGTGGTGCCGTCGGGGCTGCTCTGCCAGTGATAGGTGATGCTGGCGGGCGCGCCGTCGGGGTCCGTGACGCTGGCCGTCAGGGTCTGGTTCTGGGCGGCGGTGCCGTTGATCGTGACAGCGCCGGGGTCGTTGACGTTGGCCACTGTCGTGGCGGTCGCGGTGCTCACCGGGGCCTCGGTGCTGCCCGAGAGGTCCGTGTAGCTGGCGGTGGCCCGTATGAAGCTGCCGACCTGAGCCTGCCCGAGGACGAGCGTGCTCGCGGTCGCGCCACTGATGTTGCTCCACGAGCTGCCGTTCGCACTCTGCTGCCACTGATAGGAGACGGTGCCCGGCACTCCGTCCGCATCGCTCACGGTCGCGGTCAAGGTCTGGTTCTGCGTCGGCGTCCCGCTGACGCTTACCGCACCGGGGCGGTTATTGGGCTGTGACGAGCCCGCAGCGAACACGACGTCGCGGAAATAGTTTGCATTCTGATAGACGTTGGTGGGGAAGGCGCCCTTGGACAGGTCGAAGACGCCGGCACCGACCGGGGCGTTCAGGCCGCCATTGCTGATGGGTGAGGCGAAGCCCTGCGTGGTGGAGACGTAGGAGCTGTTGATGTTGACGGAGACGATGTAGGTCGTGCCGGCCTGGATGGTCAGCGGCGTGGCGAGCGCCTGCTGCTGCCAGCCCGATGCGCCTTCGTTGGTAAACGTGACCGTCGCCAGCTCCTGGCCGGTGGCCGACCAGATGTGGCCGATATGCGTGCCCGTCTCGCCCGGGGCCCTGTAGTACCGGATTGCCTGGATCGAGCCGGAGGTGTCGCTGGTGAAGCGCATCCCCAGCTCATAACCTACTCCGTCGTTGGCATTGGTGATGACAGGCGTCTGGGTGGTGAACAGCGTAGTGGTGGCACTCGCAGCGGCAACCGTCGCCGTGGCCGCGCTGGTCACATTCTCGCTGGCGCCGAGCAGGTCGGTGTAGGTGGCATTCACGCGGATCCGCTTGCCGACCAGGCTGCTGTCGAGGGTGAGGCTCGAGGTCGTGGCGGCCAGGTTCGTCCAAGTGGTGCCGTCGGGGCTGCTCTGCCAGTGATAGGTGATGCTGGCGGGCGCGCCGTCGGGGTCCGTGACGCTGGCCGTCAGGGTCTGGTTCTGGGCGGCGGTGCCGTTGATCGTGACAGCGCCGGGGTCGTTGACGTTGGCCACTGTCGTGGCGGTCGCGGTGCTCACCGGGGCCTCGGTGCTGCCCGAGAGGTCCGTGTAGCTGGCGGTGGCCCGTATGAAGCTGCCGACCTGG
Source organism: Bradyrhizobium sp. USDA 336 (assembly GCF_044908355.1). Classification (NCBI taxonomy): domain Bacteria; kingdom Pseudomonadati; phylum Pseudomonadota; class Alphaproteobacteria; order Hyphomicrobiales; family Nitrobacteraceae; genus Bradyrhizobium; species Bradyrhizobium sp. USDA 336. Next base: position 1,042,612 of record NZ_JBIYDC010000002.1, read on the forward strand.
GCCTGCCCGAGGACGAGCGTGCTCGCGGTCGCGCCACTGATGTTGCTCCACGAGTTGCCGTTCGCACTCTGCTGCCACTGATAGGAGACGGTGCCCGGCACTCCATCCGCATCGCTCACGGTCGCGGTCAAGGTCTGGTTCTGCGTCGGCGTCCCGCTGACGCTTACCACACCGGGGCGGTTATTGGACTTCACCGGCACGTCAGTTGCACTCCCCAGCTAGTCAGCGTGATCAAATGCTATCTAACGTAGCAACGCCAACTGTGCGGGTTGTAGTTTCGGTCGCGGCTGTCATGTTATTCACATTGATAATATTAAATACCATTAAAAATATTAAATCAAAAGCGGTTTTTGCCTTGGGAGTAGCGCCGTTCGTCAATTTCTCTTGAGCTTTGAAGAAGCCGGCGCGCGGATCTCGTGCACTCAGCGGGACGCAGCTTCGAACGCACTCGCTATGTCCAACTCTTATGGTTTCATCCGCTTCGCGATCAGGTCGGCGAACTCACCCAGATTCCGCGCCGCCTCGACCTCGCCAACGCGAAATCGGACGCGAAACTTCTGCTCGACGGCGATGACGAGCGAGATCTGCATGAGCGAGTCCCACTCATCGACGTCCGCCGCCGAGAGCTCGGGGGTGGCCGCGACCTTCTCGAGGAAGATTCCGTCGAATACTTCCTGCAACTTCGCCAATATTTCAGCCTGCTTCATAAGCTCTCCGGGCAACATCTATCTTTGTCGAACGCACCTGATACTTCCTCACCTCCAGCTCGAACTCTTTTCGAGTTGCGGAGTCTTCCGTGCGCGCGAAACCAAACTCCTCGTAAACTTCCGCGACGATACCGTTCTTGGTTGTCGGAAGATAAATGCCGCGCACTGTCGTGCAACCGGCCACCTCTGCGAGTCGAAAAATCTCATTCATGATCTCGTCCTCGACCTGGCGCTTCAGCACGCGGCAACTCATGAGCCACGTATCGAGAACGAAGACGCCGCCATCGACCTTTGCAATGACTACGGAGATGAGCCCGGAATCACCGAACTTGTCCTCGAGCCGCATCGTGAAGCACCGGTAGTCCGGCCTTCCCAGCAGTGCCTTGATCTCAGTCTCGGACCGACGCGTCGTCGTCAGGTTGAACTGGTTGCTGCGCGCGATCAGCTGGGCGATGCGAGGAACGTCGAGCGAATCGAATTCTTTGATCGTGCCTCGCATCTCAAGCGAGGCGAGGTAGGCAGGCATGTCGGTGACGCTCGCTGCGAGTTCTGCGCGTCGCCGTTCTTGCCTGTACTGCGCAGTCCGTTCGAGATCCTCCTCGGTGACGGTCCGTGGCTCGAAATGACGTCCGGCCTGGATGCGAACGATGAATTCGGCGGGGTCCGGCCCGAGGAGTACACCTGTCACCAACGGTTGAAACTGGCGCACGATCTCGATTTCCGCCGGGTTGTCGTCGGCAAACACGAAGCTGTCCAGGCCAAGGCGGAGTTCCTCCGCGATTCTCTGCAGGTTGTCGGACTTCGGGTCCCAATTGGCTTTGAAGGCCGCGAAATGCTCGAGCCGGACAACCATCTCAGGATGCTTCTCGAATACCTCGATTGCGCGTGCATGATCGTTCTTGCTGCATACCGCAAGCAGGACGCCGCGTTGGGAAAGTCCAAGCAGGTATCTCTGGAAAGCCTTGAACGCTTCACCACGGGGGGACGAGTCGCCAAGTTCGATTCCCTCGATACCGTCCTCCGCGATCACGCCGCCCCATAGCGTGTGATCGAGGTCGATCGCCAGGACCTTCTTGGGACTCTGCTTCCGGGAGGCGATCAGGTGGCTTAGCTCTTGCGCGATGTCGACGAGAAAGTCAGGTGAGCCGAGCTGCTTCGATTCATACCACGCTCGCGCATCCGCCGCGGCTGAGATCCCTCGCCGCGCCGAGAGGAACTCGACGTCGCAGATCTGCACCTCAGCTGGGGCCCGAAGCCCGAGCTCGAGATTGACCGCCTTTCGGAAACTCCAGTCGGTGCCAAGCGTGCGTGAACGAAACGAGCCGAGATCGAGGTCGCCGGGCAGCGCAAGGTTGGCGAGGATCGCCGCCGCGCCGGAGCGCGCGGTGAAAGTCCGCGCGAGGTTGAGGAGGTGCTCAGCGGCGCAGACTGCGGCTTCGCGCTGATGTTCGACGGCATCGAGGAGCGAGCCGGAAAACCGGCAGTGGCTCGCGTTCGGCAGTATGAAGGCGAGATCCGGCCTGAAGGCGTACAGTGAGCTCGAGCCGTCTAGAATCTCCGAGACGAAATTATCGTACTCGCCGAGGAAACGTTCGCACTCGATTCCACGAATGGCCAGGAGATGTTCAACCAGTTCGTGCAACGGATAAAGGTTGTAGCCGCCTATCAGGGCGAGGCGGAGTCTTGGCTGGAGGCTTCCGGGTGCATAAAGCTTCGTCTTTTTTCGAAGCGTCGACAGAAAGAACAGCTCGGAGAAGCTCGTCGCTTGCCGCGAGCGGGCGACAAGATGCCCCCAGAACGTGGCATCGCCTGACAACGCCAGGGACTTGAGTTCGGCATCATTGATGGGCCGGTCCGGCACGGGTACTGCAGCTAGAATGGCGAGCCTCCATTCAGGACAGCGACATCATGTGATTGTCCCCTACATTAAATGATGATATGGCTTGGGTCAATTAAATGAATTTAAAGCGCAAATTAAGGTACAATAAATAGATGATGGTGCATATCAGGCCGGAGCCGGTGAACCCAAGTACGCCTTCCACCAAAGCTGAGAATCTGAAGCGGCTTCCCGCAGGAAACAACCTGCTTCTCCGAGAACTTCGGCTGGAGGACTCCGCGCAAGTCATCGCCTGGCGGAACGATCCCGTTCTCGGCAAGTTCCTGACCCGCGAGAAGCTGACCTTGGCTCAGCAGGAAGAGTTTTTCCGGAACTATCAGGCGAGGGTCGACGATTACTATTTCATTGCCGAATTCAAGCGCTCGAAGAAGCCGGCTGGCAGCATCGCGCTTGCGAACCTGGATTTCGCGGCGGGACAGGGCGAAGTTGCGCGGTTGATCGTTGATCCTGCCGCGCGCCTTTTTCTGGCAGAGATGTTCGACCTTCTACTTGAATTCGCATTCGAGCAGCTGGGGCTTTCGGCCGTCGTGGCCAATGTTCAAGGCAGGAATAAAGCCGCGAAGAACTTTCATATTCGCCTCGGCTTCCAAACTGAAAAGGTTGCGCCGAAAGCTTGGTGGAACGGCGACGACGTGATTACGTTTCGGATGTCGCGCGCAGACTATCCACGGCTAAAACAGGTCTGGTCCGCGCTGCTCCTCGATGCACGAGAAGGTTAAACTGTTGGAGCAACCAGCCAGATTCCGTTCGACGCCGCCCGTCTCCCTAGGCTGCCAGGGAAGGGAGGAGCAGCGCATGGATTTGCACTTTCATCACGTGGGAATGGCGTGTCGAAAGATCGTGGCGGAGCTGCCCGAACTCGCGGTCGTTGGCTACAGTCCTGAAGGCCCCATGTTTGAGGACCCTATCCAGCAGGTTCGGATTCAGTTTGTGTCGGGCGGCGGTCCGCGCCTGGAGCTCATTGAGCCGACCGGCGCACAATCGCCGGTGGCGGGTATCTTGAAGCGCGGCAGCAAATTCTATCATCTTGCTTACGAGGCGGCTCGCTTCGACGACGCGATCGCTTGCTTTAGGGCGCAGCAATATCTTCCTGTATCGTCACCCGCGCCGGCGGTTGCGTTCGACATGCGCCGCATAGTGTTTCTTGCCTCCGCCACGCTCACGCTCGTTGAGCTCATCGAGGCGAGGACCTAGCGCGAATTGGCGATTGATCCCGATGCTGGGTAACGATTTGCGCGAGTCCGTCAGACGACACAGCTCTGCTACGCCGAACCCATTCAGCAGCGCGCAGGCCGCCGGCCTGCAGTCTCACGACCGGCTCGGGGCCGAGGTCGGACAGCAGAATGCCCATGTGCCCCAGTTCCGGAGGCGTTGTTGGCCAAACACCCAACCCGCTTGCTGACAATGCGGTTCGATCCATGTCGCCCCAAAACTGCACGACAATGGCGCCAGGGGGCGCGCACGCAACGAGGTGAGCTGCTTCAGCCGAGCCGATGCGAGGCTCAGCCGCCGGTCGCAGCGCAACGATGATTGCGTCCCATTGGTCATGATACAAGGTCCGGACGTCCTCGAAGACGACCACGCTCGCTCCGGAGCTCACGAGACCGGAGCGAAGCGAGCCAATGAAGTCGTTGTCGCACAGCAGGGCAATGCGATTCTTGTAAGCGGATAAGCCGCTATCGTGCAGTTGCTTCACGCACAGCGGACCGAGGAACGAGAAGATATCGACTGACGGGTGACGTTCGTTCACGCCGACGATTGGAATTCCGCGCCGCAAGCATGCGTCCATGTCGAGGTCCTCGGAGCGAAATTCCCAGGCCTCGAACATCAAGGCGATGACGGCCTCCCTCGGTAGCTCATCAATAAGCGAAGCGGTAAGAGGCCGAAGATGGCCGCTGTTGGTTACGATATCCGTCTGATGGATGATATCGAGGGTGATCTGCTCCAGGATCTCGATGCGATGGGCCACGCCGACGGAATCTGCGAGCTTGAGGGTCTGGTCCCTGGCTTCAGCTGAGGTGCCGTGCTGCGTAGTTTTCGTAAAGGCATAGACGTGCCTGGCTCCGGCCATCGCTGCGAGAACGGCCGTCACGGCATACGCCCCGGTCGCAGCCTCGGTGAGAACCGTCAGTTCCGAAAGGTCTAAGAGAGTTTCGGTGAGGGCGCGGCTCATCAGGGCGCCCAAACGTGGCAATGAGAAGCCTGGTCGGAAGGTGGCGTCGAGGCGAGACCGCAATTGGCCGAATGCTGCACCGGACTCGGCCCCGATCATGAATCGCCTCTCGTTTTCGCCAGTTGGGAAAGCGGCCGTTTGGGCGCATGTGCGGCGACTGCTCTAGCCCCGTTCTGTGCCGAAGCGGCGGCTAAAGAGCGATATCGCATCATTTAATGCAGTTGAAATTACAATAGTTACAAACGCGCCCTGTGCATATAATGCGTTCGGTATAAGTGCCTCTGGATCTCGCTTTGCGCGGGACTTCACCGATGTCGTGACGGATGCTGGCATGCAATAGCACTCGAGGTGTCGTTTGCGGGGAATTTAAAATTCGAGATTAACATATTTAACTTGCGGCGCATCCAAATCCGCTTATTTTCTGTCCTCGACCATTGCAGGGAAAGCGCCGATGAATCCACTCGACTCCAATAGTGAAGACCGTCGTGAGTTCTTGAGGAGCTGCGGAAAGTTTGCCGCCGTGACTCCTCCCGTGATGACGCTGCTGCTTTCGACCTCTCTGACCTCAACCGCCATCGCTAGTTCTGGCGGAAAACTTGTGCAGGGCAACAATGGCAAGGGCAACCGTGGTGGCGACGGCAGTCCTAACGGGAAAGAAGATAGCACTCGCTAGAGTGGCGCCCGCGGCCAAGTCCTGAAGGCTGCCGCGTTGACCGCCCGAGGTTCAGCCGGCCCGGCGGCGCCGTTGTGCGGACGAACGGTCGATCAGGAGATCGTTCAGCTTCTTGCCGGCGCGAAGCTGCGCCTTCAGCCATCGAGGCTGCTTACCACGGCCGGACCAGGTTTCGGACGGGTTCTTAGGGTTCTGATACTTCGGTAGCACGGGAGGGTAGGGGCGACGTGCACGCCCCTCGTTCTGCCCCCCGGCCTTCCCCTCAATCCTGCGAAGCCGCTCTTCAAGCTTGGCTTTTTCCGCGGTCATCCTTCGACTGAGAACAGCCGTGACCTCATCATAGAGCTGCCACAGCTCTGCTGTGGTCATGGATCCCCAGTCCTCATTCCCCATGGAAGCCGTCCCCACTACCTCCGAACCAAATCAGGAGGGGGATTATCAGGTCAAACCGGGGTCCGGCAAGCACGATCCACTCGCGCAGCTTCGTGAGTTGTGCAACGCGGTAATGGAGTTACCGGCTGAGGCTGTACCTCCGAACGAGCGGTCGCTTCCCCCGCCCCCGGGCTCGTCGTTTCGGCGCAAGCAATCGGTGCTCGGCCTTCAACACGCGGTTACGCAAGTTCTGCAATTCAGTGAATTGAACGATGAGAGCCTGATGAGTTTGACGCAAAACTGCTGAAGAATACATGTGACCACCTACTCATTGCCAACGATGCCCTCCATGACCGCTCATTGAAGTTGCTGAATTACGAAGATGCAGCTCCAATTTGGGTGACCGGTTTTCATCGCTGCTACACTGGCTGCGCGACGCAGCCGTTTTTACCCAGCTCGGCCTTGGTGAATAGTATTACTTTTCCTCCTTTCAGAAGCGCGGCTTGTTGAACGGTCTCGCGTTCGTCGAAATTTCGTCGAATGTTAGATTTGAATCGTGAATGACCCAATATATCGTTGGTAATAACAGTGCCACCCTAGTTAATTGAATGTTGACCATCATAACACAGCAGTCTATCCCCGCGCCGATGACATTCTTTGGGAGAATTTGCTGATTGAATCTATCAGACGTTGTCGTAAGAACGCCGGTTTAGTCGAGCTTGCGGCCTCGAATCTTGACCGCATTCTTACGGTGCTGCGCATACTTGCCCATCAAGTTACGGTGGCGCGGTCGCCGAATGTTGGGCTGTCATGGTTTTGAGGCAGTGTGACGTTGTGGCCGAGCGGACTGGTCATCCTCGCGTTTCGAAGAAATTGTTGGATTAAACGGCTGCACGGGGGGTTTTTAGCGATAGGCAGGGGAAGCATGCACCGCACCAGAATTGTCATCGCGGACCGACATCCGATCGTTTTGCAAGGGATCAGGAGCGTTCTTGCAGCGCAGCGCGATTTTGCGATCGTTGCGTCCTGCAGCGATGGTGCAAGCTGCAACGAGGCAATCCGACTTCTTGTGCCGGACGTCGCGCTTGTCGATGCTGCACTGCCCGATGTAAGCCGGCAGCAGATCCTCGCTCCTGCGAACGCCTCAGGCCCAGCTCCCGCGGTGGTCTTTTTCGCCGGTATCGCGGCCGATTGTGAGTTGCAAAGGCTAGCCTTGAGCGGCGCCTGCATCGTCCTTTCGAAGGATTCTGATGCCGAGATCCTGGTTTCAACCCTGCGGAAAGCCGCCCAGGGCCAAGCAGCGGCCGCGCCGGGCGCCTGGCAAGCCAATGATGAGGCGCACCCCGATAAGAAGCCCCTGGCACAACTGACCGACCGGGAGCGGCAAATCATGCGGCTCGTGTCGGAGGGCCTTTCGAACAAGGAAATTGGACGTCGGTTGAACCTTGCCGACGGCACGATCAAGGTCCACCTTCATCATATCTTCCAAAAGCTGGACATCAGCAATCGCACGGTTCTCGCGGCATTGGCGATTTCGCGAAACGAACTACATGCCACGTCACGTGAGATGGATTCCCCCGATCTGTTGCGTCAGGATCCGGCGGGCGTGAAATGACCGGGGGGCGTCTGGCTTTCTCCGGAGTGCGCGGGGGTTATCGTGGCGCCAGATGCCCAGCCATGTCGCTGCAGGCCCCTTCGGCCTCTTCTAACGTTTGAAAGGGCGAACCGCCGATCTTGATTGCGGCCTGGTTTTTGTGGAGCGGACGCCAACTCGCCAAATAGCCGGCGCGGCCATGAAAGCCGGGGCCTCTCGGGCTTCCGAAGCTGATCACGAACGAGAAGCCCTCGCTGGTTGCGCTCCAGATCTCCATGTCGCGGACAGACCGGTGGAATTGCAGTGGCATCGTCATCATCCGTTGCAATCGAGCCCTGCGCTCGACGTCCGTTAAAACGCAAATTAATCATATTAAATGGCGAGCGCAACTCCGAAGCTGCGCCCGAAAGGCCAGGAAGTACAGGAACGAGTACGGAAATTGCCACGATCAATTGACAGCGCACGTCAAGCAACGCCACTCGCATAAAGAAAATTATCGGTTGAAAATACATTTAATGTATAATACCATAAATTAATATTTTAAACCGAGGAGAGCGTATTGTGACCCGGGACGGCAACGAAGATGACGACCGGCGGGCGTTCTTGAAAACCTGCGGAAGATTTGCGGCCGTCACACCCCCAGTGATGACTCTGCTTCTATCCACTTCCCTGACCTCAAGAGCCATTGCAAGCTCGGGGGGCCTGCGTGGAGTGACGCAGAAGGACGGGAGGCAATCGTCGTTCTTCGATAACGACCGGTCGTCCGTATCGGGACCGGGGAGCTCCAGCGGCGGGTCAACAGGGGGCGGGGGAGCCCCTGGCGGGGGCTCTGCTAAATCATCTCGCGCCGGAGGAGGGGCAGCCGGCGGCGGATCCGGCAGTAGCGGCGGGTCTGGTGGTGGCGGAGGCAATGCGAAAGGGCCTTTCGCAACTGGCGGCGGCTCTGGAATTCCAAACGCACAAGGTGGGCTCGATTGCGCAGAAGAAGATGAGGAAAAGCGCAAGGTCGATTGCCCTGGAGTTAACACGAGGATATCGAGTGCGACTGAATCCGGCGGATAGCCGTGTTCTCAGCCCATGCGTGAGCCTGCGGGCCGCCGCATGGTTTGGCAGGGCTTGATCTTCCTGCCATGCTTAAACGTCCGGGCGACTGATCCCTTGTTGCACGGCCGCAACGCCCGTTTGGGCTGCAAACCGTGCCAAATGTTAGTGTGATGTGTCGAATTACATAGTTTTCCGGGCCTATCGATAGCGACTTTTCCTTAAGACCTCGATCGGGAGGCCTGTCATGAATACCCGCGTTGGAGCTGAGAGTCCTGCGGTGCTGCTTCGAGAACGTCTCGATGCGCTGGTCGCGCAGCTCGCGGAAGTTGAGAAACTCAGAGAGCGGGTAGGTCGGGAGGAGAATCTTCAGCGCAAGCTGCGTAAGGCGGGTGGTGCCAATAACCCAGCTCGGACCGCGGGTGGGCCTTCCGGCTTTGCACAGGCAAAGCTCATGGCCATACCGCTTATTCGCAAGAAGTCGGGCTGTTGTGACGAGCGTCCCAAGGCGAATGGATGACAGGAATTTTCGTCCATTGTTCGCTTCTGCCGGGAGCCGGCCGCAAAGTCGAAAAAAATGCCACGCAGAATCGGACGTTTGCAGCGACTGAGCTTCGCGCGGTTGGCCGGATGGCGCGGGCACATGCGGGTGGTTCGCGAAAACGAACTCGTTCTAAGAGCCTGTCCCGGCTATTCGACTGCCAGGCGAGCGGGAGGCGCTCCGCGCTGGAGGCCTATGAACGAGCCCGACCGTGCTCTGCGAGACGATCCGATCGATTCTGCGGCTCATGACCTTGTAGCATTCGCATGCCATGGCTTCGAGCCGCGGCCGATCGATTTCAAGCTGGCCACGTCGATTGGATCTTAGCGCTCTCGATGTCCGCATTGTGCTCACGACATGTGTGACGGTGGTGCGGCGGACGCCCAGCAATTCCGACAACGTTTCTTGGGTCAGCGGGAGGAGATCGCTGCCATTTGCCCGATCGTGAATGTGAAGCAGCCAGCGCGCCAAGCGGGATTCGACGGAATGTAATGCGTTGCAGGCAGCCACGTGCTGGAGTTGCGTCAGCAACGATCTCGTGAACACTTGCACCATCGCTGCGACGGCGGGGCTGCAATGTTGCGCTGTCAGGAATTGCGCGGGCGAGATCTGCAGCGCGGTCCCGGCGATGCGAGCAATGGCCGTCACGGGCGAGTGGGAGGCGCCAAGCGCTGATGTCAGACCCACAGCCCCTTCATGGCCCACTATCGTCGTGGCGACCGTCTGCCCGTTCGGCAGCTCCATGATAGTGGCTATCGCGCCGCTCAGAGGGAAGAGAAGATGTTCGATCCGATCGCCTGATCGGACGAGCACCGTATCGCGCTCGATCCCGATCTTCCGCAGATGAGGTGCAAGCAAAGCAAAATCCGCCGGCGGCAACGCTGCTAACAACCGATTACCAACCCTGGTCGCGTGGTCCATCATGGGATCAACCCCCGACGGATGCCCGGCGCGAGGACTCATGCCGGCTTGTTGAGTTGCTCTCTTGCGTGCAGCTCAACGGCAGTTAACTTGCAACCACAGATATGGTTCCTGCGAAGAAGGCCGAGCATGCGTTGGCCTGCAGATCGCACCGCGAGGCTGTGCCTCCGACTTCGACTTCAACTTGCGCTGATGCAGACCTGTCGCGGACGCACAATTAAAGCGATCAACTTGCCGATGACAGCCTGCGCGGGGGCTGAACAGCATCTCAGCCACCGATCGTTTCTCCGAACAGCTGTTCGGCTGCGAGTGGTGAAGCGCCAGGTGCGGATCGCGAGCGCGCTCTGAAAGTTTCGTCTCAGGGATCGAACGCTGTTGGATGACGGCTGTGACCCGGTCGAACGCCCACTCGAAGCACAGCATGGCGTCGCTCCGTTCGGCAAAATGAACACATTCGGCAAATGCGCGCATTTCCCGCCTGAAAACTTGCGATTTTAGGTATGGTTAAACTAATTAAATCTCTTTCTTTATTCGATTAGTTGTATTTTAATGCCCTCGCTCGGCCTCGGCTATATGCCGAAGGACATAGACGGCCGGCTCAAGGCAGGGTCCATGTTAGACACATCTGCGAAACAGGGGATATTTAAGCGCACCCGGCTCGTGATCGCAGACCGACAGCCGATCGTTCTGCAGGGGCTTAAGTCGGTACTCGGGGCACAGCCGGATTTCGACGTTGTCGCCTCGTGCAGCGACGGGACAAGCTGCATCCAAGCGATCCGGAATTTGGCACCCCACGTTGCTTTTCTTGCTGACACGCTGCCAGATCTGACGGCATCAGAGATTCTCGCCATTGCGGAAGCTGAGCGCCTACCCACGCGCCTGGTGTTCTTTACCGATTCCGAGACGGACCGCGATCTAACCTCGGCCATCGCTGCTGGCGCGTGTGATGCAATCGCGAAGGATCTCGCACCGGACGCTATGCTGCGATCGCTGCGACTGATGACGAAGCGTAGCTTTTTGGAGCAGTCCGATCTCACGCCAACCGCCGAGGAAACCGACAGCAGCAAAATCGAGAACCTACTGGAGCTATTGACGCCGCGCGAACGTCAAGTTGTACGACTTGTTTCAGAAGGAATGTCGAACAAGGAGATCGCGCACCAGCTAAACGTTTCCGATGGAACCGTTAAAGTACACCTGCACAACATATTTCAGAAGCTTGAAATAACCAACAGGACGGTGCTCGCCACCCTCGCATTGCTGCAACGCCCGTCCGGGTTCGGAATGCTCTCGCTGGCTCTCCTGGCGGTCGCCATTGCGGACGAACTCAAAGCGTCGGAGGCAAACGACATGCTTCCGCATGACGACAGCACCGGCCCCGCGGTGGAGTATGCCGAATATGAGCTCTGGAAGCGAGCTATCCTCCGTCACGCCATCGTCGCGGATTCCGACGAAAAGCCGTCGCTCACTCAGAGAGGCGTTCTTGTCGGGGCGAGCCAAATCTCGACCGCGGCATCGGCAATGGAAGCGCCTCGCACCGCTGAGCAATCCGCAGGCTCGAAATCGTGGAAGGACTACAGTTCTGTTGGATCAAGCACGCCCGATTTGGCCATACCATCCCTGCGAGGAATGAACGACGCGAAGATTGGAGGTGACTCCACCGCGGAACATCTATTCTCGCGGCTGACATCCAATCCGACGTTGATTCACGGAGGGTATGGTACTTTCGCCACTCTCACCGGTGCGTTGATCTACACACTCAGCGATCCCCATTTGGCATTGCTGTCGCATGACCCGGCCAAAGCGCCGCTCGACAGCTTCGTGGACGTTACCGGATACAATGCGGCCACCAAACTGGCTGCGATCACCAATGCCGACGATCATCATGTAGACGATTCAGTCCCGGGTTTCCTTGCGCAGGCTTCTCGCCTGCCTTCCGCGTTTGTGGCCGCTGAAAACGAAAGCGCCGCCGGAGAAGGTACTCGGGGCCACTCGAGTGATGGTATCGTAGGGGAGACTCTCCAAAAACTTGCCGGCCTCGTGCACTTCAGTCACGATGCCGGCAGTAGCGGATATAGCCATGATCAGCTGATGGGCGGCAACGTCGCTGAAAACGTTGTTCATCGCGACCCGACCGATTCCAGTTCTACCTCTTCCGATTCTGTCTTCAACTTCGCGTCTGGGCCGAGCAGGATCAATCTTGCGGCTTTCGGAGCCCTTGCCAGGCTTCATATGACAGCAGCAAGCAAGTCCATACCGCCACACACCGTCGCTTGGATCTTCAACTCCACAACCAATGAAACGATCGTCTATGTGAATGCGACCGATCGTGTTCTGGAGATCGGAGACGGCGACCTGTTGGAAATCCATCTGCAGGGGATTGTATCCATCGCAGAATCGGATGTCGTCGGCCAGCCGACAGCCGCGGCGGCCGCTCTCACCTTGGAGCAGCTCGAAGAAGCGCTGACATCCGTGATTGCAATCGAAGCTATTCTGAGTACCGACAGTGCCCATGCAAGTATCGGGACGAGAGAGAGCACATTCGGGATCGCTGGAGTTTGGGACAGTCTGGCTGATGCCGACTTGAGGACTGAATTCGCGCCGGCCCGCACAACGGAAGAGAGCGTCGATGGGACCGAGGGGGCGGCTCGCATGTCACCGATCGTGCTTGCTCATGCTGCAGCGGTAACGGAAGTTGAAAGTCTTACATTGAAGGGTCAGCGGAACGATGCAGGCACCGGCCCCAGCATCGCAGCGGCCGGTAGCGCGGGCGGCAGTAACTCACAGCATGTTCTGGAGCCATGGCCTGCAAAGGAAACAGGTGCGGAGCAGACGGACGGTGGCTTCATACCTGGGAGTGATGTCGGTGATGAGAACGAGCATCAATCCCCGGCTTCGGACCCTTCGGGAAAGTCAGGGAAGACGGCAGAAACAGGCAGCGCGGAACATGGCAAGCCGGTGCATTCAACCTCTAAAAACGCACCGGAAGCAGCCGATTTTGGTGAATCGAGCCTCGCGACAGCGCACAGGGACGACCGCGAAGGGACGCAGCACGCTCCCGAGCAAATGTCTGCAATGGCCGGCGCCAGAGATGCGGCCGACGTGAAGTCCATACCGGGCAATCGCGCTGGCAAGGACAACGCGCATGAATCTCCGGCTTCGGACCGTTCGTCAGGGTCAGCGAAAACGGTCGAACCAGGCGGCCTGGACGACAGCAACTCGCACGCGTCGGAGCGAGGGTCGGCAAAGGCCACGGAGACGGCCGAAGCGAAGTCCATGCCGGGCAATCGCGCCGGCAAGGACAACGCGCATGATCCACTGGCTTCGGACGATTCGTCGGGGTTAGCGAAAACGGTCGAACCGGGCGGTCTGGACGACAGCAACTCGCACGCGTCGGAGCGAGGGTCGGCAAAGGCGGCCACGGAGACGGCCGAAGCGAAGTCCATGCCGGGCAATCGCGCCGGCAAGGACAACGCGCATGATTCACTGACTTCGGACCGTTCGTCAGGGTCAGCGAAAACGGTCGAACCAGGCGGCCTGGACGACAGCAACTCGCACGCGTCGGAGCGAGGGTCGGCAAAGGCAGCCACGGAGACGGCCGAAGCGAAGTCCGTGCCGGGCAATCGCGCCGGCAAGGACAACGCGCATGACCCACTGGCTTCGGACGATTCGTCGGGGTTAGCGAAGACGGCCGAACCAGGCGGTCTGGACGACAGCAACTCGCACGCGTCGGAGCGGGGGGCGGCAACGGCCACCGAGACGGCCGAAGCAAAGGCGACACCGGGCAATGGCCTCGGCAATGACAATGAGCATCATTCCTGGACTCTGGCCGATGCGCCTGGGCCAGCGAAAATGGCAGAGCCCAGCGGCATGGAGCAGAGTAACAAATGGGGGCACTCGACCTCTGCTCACGGCCGGAAGGCTGACGAAAGTGTTGCAACGGCCGGTAGCGCGGATCGCGGTAGTACGCAAAACGTCGCGGAGCCGGAGCATGTAAAGGCGACAACCACCGAGTTGGCTGAAACTGTCTTCATGTCCGAGATGAGTGTCGGCGATGGCGACAATCATCGTGCATCGAACGCAAGCGCGTCGGCAGCAGTGGCCACGGCAAAATTGGTTGACCTGCAGCACAGTAATTCAGGATACAATTCACATTCGTCACACTCGACCTCCGCAAAGGCATCAGCAGCAGCCGAGATTGCCGAATCGAGCGCCACAAAAGGCGATAGTGCAGGGAACGGAAACTCGCAGCACGCTGCGCAACCTGCTGGAATCGCATCGGAGGCCGCACAGCCGGCTAAAGCTGCGTTCGAGGCCGGCGGCGCCGATCGAGAGCGGGTGTTCCGCTTCGACAGCGACGCAACTCCTTTCACTCCCATCGTCACGATTGAACCTAGAGAGGTCCACATTCCGCTCGATCCACGCGCCAAGCCCGGTCAGGCGGCCAACCTCGATATCCTCGTCAAAATCCTGCCCAACGGACTGGATGATCCCGCGGCCAACCATGGCAATAACGGTCCCCATCACGCCCCTGTAGCTGCGCATCATGACCTGCTGATTTGAAATGTTGCATTGTCTCGCGAGCAGGACGCAGGGCCGATGTTGAACAGCTTGCTCCGTATACTGGTCGGTTGATATGCGGCCTGGATCCTTGAGTGGCCGGCCGTGGGACCAAACCGTGCCGTGGGACAGCGCGATCTCTCGAAAAACGCCACCCGACAAGACGCGCCTTGGGTGGCCTTCCTGAAAGATATTCTTAGACTTGAAATGCCCCTTATGCATTGATAGTCCTCGATAACTCATTGAAATCACAGAAAATGCGACCGCCCTCCGAGCGCACCACCTTCATTTTGTAGCTTTTCTGGGCGGGGTTCGCGCTGCACGCCGCGATTCGGAACCAAAGCCCTCGCCCCGCATTCGCAACTGGTCGCCGAATGCGCTTGAAGGTGGAGGACGATGAGGGACGCTATGGCCGATGTTGCCGAGATCCGCGGCGCCGTTCACTTGTGCATCGACATGCAGAACATTTTCGCCCCCGATGGCCTTTGGGCGACGCCCTGGATGGAGCGGGTGCTGCCGACGATCGTCTCGGTCGTTGCGCGCCATGCGGAGAGAACGATCTTCACACGCTTCATCACCCCGCAGAATCCCGAGGATCGCCCGGGGCAGTGGCAGAGTTATTTCCGCCGCTGGCGCCAGGCGACGCGCAGGCATCTGCCGTCATCGGCTCTGGAGCTCGTGCCGGCCTTGGCACGTTTCGTTCCGCCGGCGGCAATGATCGACAAGCCGGCCTATTCCGCGTTCAGCAATCCCGGTCTTGCGAGCCTGCTGGTCGAGAAGAACGTCGGCACCGTCGTGATATCGGGCGCGGAGACGGACGTCTGCGTGCTCTCGACGGTCCTGAGCGCCGTCGATCTCGGCTTCAGGATCGTCATCATCGAGGACGCGCTGTGCAGCTCGTCCGACGTCGGCCACGATGCGCTCATGACGATGTACCGCACCCGCTTCCACGGCCAGGTCGACCTGATGACAGCAGAAGAGCTGGCCGAGGTCTGGCGGGAGTAGGCTCCCGACGTCATTGAGCCGCGCAAGGTCCTCGCGTCCCACGAGGCGGATCAAGCAACCGCGACGTCTGCCGCCACCGGTCTCGCATGCGGCGGCCGAGCATCGTCCGCGCCGGACCGCATGCTCAGGTAGGTTGGGTCGAAGCCGGCGAGCCGGACCAGCCCCGGCCAGTCCGCGATGGTCAAGGTCTTGCCCTGCCATTGCAGCAGATGGCAGCGGCGCAGCTCCTGGATGGTGCGGTTGGCATGGACCGGGGAGATGCTGCAGGCTGCGGCGAGGTCGGACTGGGTGAAGGGCGAGGACAACCTGAAATCCCGGGCAAGCCCGACGGTTTGCAGCCGCACCGTGATCTCGCAGAGCAGATGCGCCACGCGCGTCAACGCGTCCCGGCTGCCGAGATTGACCGTCCAGTTGCGCTGAATGGCGTGATCGGCAAGCAGCATCAACAGCAGGGCGTGCGACATCGCCGGAGAACGCGCCGCGAGCTCGCGAAAGAAGCGGTGCGGTACGAGCGCGACGATTGCGGAGCCGAGCGCGGTCAGATTGCCCTCGATGCGTGGGCGATACAGGCTTTGCAGGTTGGCGATGTCGCCGGGCACGCAGATCGCGGTGATCTGGCCATCTGCGCTTTCGTCATTCTGCCAGGACAGATATCCCTGGAGCACCAGGCAGCATTGCGTTGCCTCATCGCCGTGCCGCAGGATGGTCTGATGCCCGCCGAAATGCGCGATGCTGCTCGGCATGTCCGCCAGCAGATCGAGATGTTCCGGGGTCAGTTCGACGAGGCTCGTCAGGCGGTCGGCCAGCCTCGAGAAAGCAAATCCTGCCTGCATTTGATCTCCGACGGCCCCCATCGGCTCCAAGTGTGGCCTATAACGACGGCGGAAAGCATTAACGTTTGATAGGTTCGTCTGGAGTATCGGCGAGGCAGCAGGCCGCTTGCCGATACAAGATCCTCACGTTCAATTGACGTTGTCGCCGAGCATGTTGCGGACGCCTGTGGTCACGGCGGCGAGGCCGCGCGTGCCGTGCATCAGCGCGATCTCGCCCTGCTGCTCGTGGCGGATGGCGTGCGCCATGATGCGCAGCCGAGGGTCGCCGCGGCTGTGCCACATCTGGTCGGCCATCCTGACCGCACCGCGGTGATGCCGACTCATCGCCTCGACGAACAGCATGTCGAACTGGTCCGGTGGCGCGGTCTTGACCTGGCGCATCTCGGCCGGCGTCAGGAAGCCCGGCATCGCCGCCCGCTCCTCGGTGCTGCAATCGGGCATCTCCGTGTCGAACCAGCTCAGCCACCAATTCTCGAAGATCCGGTTCTCTCCGCTCTGGCTCGCGACCATCAGCATTGCGAGCTTGCGCAGATGCGGATCCTGCGCGCGCTCGGCAGCCGTCCGCGCCAGCTCGATGCCCTGGGCATGATGCGTTGTCATGTGACGGATGTAGGCCTGGTCTTGATCCCTGTCGCGGCCCATCCACGGCAGCTCGTAGCCATGACCGCCGAACAATGCGACCGCCCCAAGTAGCGCAATCACGGCCAACGCGCCGGTCGTCCACATGTTGGTGAAGCGCACGTCGCGCGCCGGCGCAAGCCCGCGTCGCCAGCGCAGGCGCGCGAACAGGGGATACATCACGGCCGAGGAGCCGTGGACCAGCAGCCCGATCCAGTAGGGTTGTTGCAGCGTGAACAGCGGTTGCCAGAATGGAAACAGCGGCACCAGCACGAACCATTCCATGCCCGAGGAGAACACGGCCCAAGGCAGCGCCAGCAGCAGGATCGTCATCGGCCGCAAGTCGGCCGTCCAGCGTCCGAGCACGCCGAAGAAAACCAACGCCCAGGAAAAATCGGCCCATTGGTGAAAGGCGATCCCGGCCAGGATCGCGCTCCAGGATGGCTCGGAGCTGATCGCCCAGTCGCGCGCAGGAATTGCGGCGACGGTCATCCAGTCGACCGCCGCATCGCGGCCGATGCGGGCAGCGAAGAGCTGGCTGACGATGGTCGAAAAAGTGCTGCTGATCAGGCCGAGTGCGGCCGCGGCAATCCAGCGCGAACGCCGCCGCTCGCCAGTGGTGCGCCGCGCCTCACTCGTGAGTGCTGGTCGCGGCTCCGCGTTCACGTCAGCTGCTTGAGCTTCTTCAGCGGATTGAGTTCGCTCGGCTTGTCCTGTTCGTCGCGCCCGCGCTCGGCCTGCGCCTTGCCGTCATCGTGCAGATCCTGGTCGCCGATGATCTCGCCGACGGCCTGCTTGGTCTTGCCGGCGATCCGCTGCTGCAGACCTTTGGTCTTGCCCATGAGCTGCCTCCGATATGTCCTGCCGTGGCTCACGCCGCTACCCCGGCGCCTGAAGGGGCGTGGGCGCCGGGGCTGCGGTCTTGCAAATTGCTTCCGGCGGCGGGGGGAGACGCCGGAAGCGTTGTTCAGACTCTTCGCGACGCGGATGGTTCCTCCTGACGTCACCGAGGCTCGAGCGCGATGATCACGCCTTCGTTGCCCCGGAGCAGGATGGACGCATCCGGCACCGGCTCGGGAGGCCGATCCAGCTGCGTCGACATCAAAAGACGGCCGCGACCTTGCCAATGGAATTTCCGCGGTTCGGCCGCGAGATTGAGCGCCACCAGGATTTCGTTACGGCCATCCTTCCGCTTGTACGCCAGGACATCGTTCTGCGACCGCAACGGTTCGTAGCCGCCCCGTTGCAGGCCGGCATGCTCGCGCCGCAGCGTCATCAGCGCACGAAACAGAGCGAGGATCGAGCGTTCGCCGCGCTGCTGTGCGGCGACATTGGCCGCACCATCGGGCGGCTCGAGCGGCAGCCATGGGCGGCCCGCCGTGAAGCCGCCGTCGGGGCTGTCATCCCACCGCATCGGTGCGCGTTCGGGATCGCGGCACAGGCCGTAGCCGGGCACGAGCTTCTCGAAGGGATCGCGGACGCGGCCAGGCGGGATCGGCACACGCTTGCGGCCGATCTCGTCGCCCATGAAGAAGAACGGCGTTCCCCGCAGCGTCATCAGCAGCATCGCCAGCACGCGCATCTGCGCCTCGCCGATCTTGCTCGCGATCCGTTGCTTATCATGGCCGCCGATGACCCAAACCGGCCAGCCATCGTCGGGGATGGCGTTGAAATAGGCGTCGATCGTGGCCTGCAGCGAGAGGGCGTCCCATTTGGAATCGAGCAGGGCGAAGTTGAGCGGCAGATGCAGGCGCGGCCGGTCATTGCCGTAGAAGTGGCCGATGCGATCGGTCTTACCCTGGACCTCGCCGCACAACATCCTTCCAGGATAGGCGTCGATCACCTCACGGATGAACTCGATGCAATCCATCGTCTCGGGCCGGTCATCGGTGAACACGGGTGTGTGCCGCTGCGGCGGCGGCTTGCCCTCTGCGTTGGGGTTCGACGGATTGTCGCGCAAGAGCCGGTCCTTGATCAGGACCGCACTGGCGTCGACGCGAAAGCCGTCGACCCCGCGGTCGAGCCAGAACCGCATGGAATCGGCGACCGCGGCGCGCACTTGCGGGTTGCGCCAGTTGAGGTCGGGCTGCTCCACCAGAAAGGAATGATAGTAATATTGCCGGCGCGCCTCGCACCATTCCCAGCCGCTGCCGCCGAACCGGCTCAGCCAGTTGTTGGGCGGCCCGCCGTTCTCGGCCGGATCAGCCCAGACGTACCAATCGGCTTTCGCGCTGTTGCGCGAGCTTGCGCTCTCGACGAACCATGCATGATCGTTCGCGGTGTGATTGGGGACGAGGTCGAGGATAAGCCGGATGCCCGCAGCGTGCAGCGCTTCGAGCACGCGATCGAACTCCTCGAGGCTGCCGAAGGCGGGATCGATCGAACAATAGTCGGAGATGTCGTAACCGAGGTCGCGGAAGGGGCTTTTGTAGATCGGCGTCAGCCACACCGCGTCGACGCCGAGCCATTTCAAATAGTCGATGCGTGACATCAATCCGGCAAGGTCGCCCTTGCCGTCGCCGTTCGAGTCCTGAAATGAGATCAGCGCGATCTCGTAGATGACGGCGGATTCCCACCACACAGCTTCGTCACGGGACTCGACGCTCATCACCTTGCTTCACCTCGTTTGTCTCGGCATGTGTCTTGGCATGGGCCGCGATCTGCCTTGCCGCAGTCCGGGCGCTCTCGATGCCCTTGGGAAAGCCGCTGCGGTTCGGATAGAGCTTGCGCCGCGCATCGCGCGGCGGACGGCGCGGCTTGGTGTCCTGGGCCGCACGGTAGTCGAGCACGGCGATGCCGCCGACCATCAGCAGCGCCAGCGCGATATTGCCCTTCTTGGGATTGTCCGACGTCAGTCCGGACAGCAGCGCGGCGGCATCGAGGCCGTCGCCGCCGACGCGGGCCCACAGGCCGGCGTTCTTGTCGACGGAGAGTGACATGATCCCGGCGAGGATCTCGCGCACGCCGAAGGCGCGGACCAGCGTCTCATGGCCTTCCATGCCCAGCGTGCGCGTGACGCGCCTCGGCGCGAACAATTCGACGACGCCGAGGCCGATGCTGAACCAGCCGAGTGCGCGCGCGAGCTGGTCCGCCGGCTGCTTCAGGCTCGGTCCGCCCTCGACGATCTTGGGGTCGCCCTTGGTGCGGACGATGTTGGAGAAGTGAAACATAGCTGGCTCCTTCAGGGCTTCAGCACGACCTTGACGCAGGAATCGCGTTTGTCGCGAAACACCTGGTACATCTCCGGCCCCTGGGCGAGCGGGACGGTATGGGTGATGACGAAGGACGGATCGATCTCGCCCTCTTCGATGCGGCGGAGCAGGTCGTCGGTCCAGCGGTTGACGTGGGTCTGGCCGGTCCGCATCGTCAGGCCCTTGTTCATGAAGGCGCCCATCGGGAGCATGTCGGACAGGCCGCTGTAGACGCCTGCGACCGAGATGATGCCGCCGGGACGGCAGACATAGATCATCTCGCGCAGCACGTGGGGCCGGTCGCTCTCGGCCATCACCATCTGCTTGGCACGGTCGAGCAGGGTGTCGGGCTGAGACGGCATCACATGCGCCTCCATGCCGACGCAATCGATGCATTTTTCCGGGCCCTTGCCGTCGGTCAATTCCTGGAGCCGCTCCACCACGCTCTCGGTCTCGAAATTGATCGTGGTGGCGCCGCCGGCTTCCGCCATGCTCAGCCGTTCGGGCAGGCAGTCGATCGCGATCACCTGGTTGGCGCCGAGCAGGATGGCGCTGCGGATCGCCATCTGCCCGACCGGGCCGCAGCCCCAGATCGCGACAGTGTCGGTCGGCTCGATGTCGCATTGCACGGCCGCCTGCCAGCCGGTTGGGAAGATGTCGCTGAGGAACAGCAATTGCTCGTCGGGAATGCCCGGAGGCACCTTGATGTGCGTGGCATCGGCAAAGGGCACGCGGAGATATTCGGCCTGGCCGCCCGGATAGCCGCCGGTCAGATGCGTGTAGCCAAACAGGCCGGCGGTGGTGTGTCCGAACACCTTGTCGGCCAGGTGGCGCTTGCGGTTGGTGGTCTCGCACACCGAGAAATTGCCGCGCTTGCACTGGTCGCATTCACCGCAAATGATCGTGAAGGGCACCACGATCCGGTCGCCCTTCTTCAGCTTGCCGTCGACGCCGGAGCCGACCTCGACCACTTCGCCCATGGTCTCGTGGCCCATGATGTCGCCGGGCAGCATGCCCGGAATGAAATTGTGGAAGAGATGGAGGTCGGAACCGCAGATGGCGCAGCTCGTGACCTTGATGATGGCGTCGCGCGGGTCCTGGATCTCGGGGTCGGTGACCGTGTCGCAGCGAATATCTTCCTTGCCGTGCCAAACCAGCGCCTTCATCTTCCGTCCTCTCGGCTGAACCAGTTGGCACTTAAGTCCAGGAATGAACGATGGTTGCTAATCGACGTGCATTTCTTCGCAAGCGCACCCGATAGGAACGAGATGGCGGCGGCGCGATTGGGCGTCATCATCCTCCTCTCAAGGACCTATGCCATGCCCGCCAATCAACTCGCCGTCGTCACAGGCGCCTCCACCGGCATCGGCCTGGAACTCGCAAGGTGCTGCGCGCAGGCCGGGTTCAACCTCGTCATCGCGGCGGACGAGCCGCAGATCGAGCGGGTGGCCGTCGATCTGCGCCGGCATGGCGGCAGCGTGGAGCCGGTCGAGACCGATCTCGCCACCACCGAGGGCGTCGACAAGCTCTGCGACGCCATCAGTGACCGGCCGGTGGATGCGCTGCTGGCCAATGCCGGAATCGGCCTCGGCAAGGCGTTCCTGGACCAGGACTTTGCCAGAGTGAAACACCTCATCGACACCAACATCACCGGCACGCTGTATCTGATCCACCGCGTCGGCAACGAGATGCTCCGCCGCAAGGCCGGCCGCATCCTGATCACCGGCTCGATCGCCGGCTTCATGCCCGGCAGTTTCCAGGCCGCCTACAACGCCAGCAAGGCGTTCCTCGATTCATTCTCGTTTGCGCTGCGCGAGGAATTGCGCGACAGCGGCGTCACGGTGACATGCCTGATGCCGGGTGCGACCGACACCGAGTTCTTCCGCCGCGCCGACATGATGGACACCAAGGTCGGCACCGAGAAGAAGGATGGCGCCTACGACGTCGCCAAGGCCGGCTTCGACGCCATGCTGCGCGGGGAGGCCGACATCGTCACCGGGCTGAAGAACAAGATCCAGACCACGGTCGCCAATGTCACGCCGAACGAGATGCTGGCCAAGCGGCATCGCAAGTTGGCCGAGCCGGGTACGGCAAGGTCGTGAGCTGAAGTTCGCCGCAAGCCCCGCGACCAACAGCCGCCCAACGAAATGCTGGACAAGGCGCGGCGGCTGATTCACATAGCCTAATGCGCTGGGTTCGCCGCCAGGCCAGACTGCATTCGTCAGGACGGGGCTGTAATGGCGATGGACCGCGTTGAAATAGCCTTTGTGGCGACCGCTATTACAGGTTTCCTGGTGATGATGGCCGCGATCGTCTGGATGA
The DNA here is from genome assembly GCF_044908355.1 of Bradyrhizobium sp. USDA 336. Classification (NCBI taxonomy): domain Bacteria; kingdom Pseudomonadati; phylum Pseudomonadota; class Alphaproteobacteria; order Hyphomicrobiales; family Nitrobacteraceae; genus Bradyrhizobium; species Bradyrhizobium sp. USDA 336. The sequence continues at coordinate 1,065,057 of NZ_JBIYDC010000002.1, forward strand.
TGCTGAGCTGATGGGGCAGGAGGCAGTCTTGCGGATCGCTCTGCCCTATGCGGCAGTCATCCTTTGCCTGGCGGTGACCGCCTGGCTCGCATTCGCGCATCTGTTCTGATCGTAGTCGATCGTCGTCAGCTTCCAGGCTCAACGAGCAGCGCCGCGAGCTGACGCGCCATCTTGGCAAGATCGATCGGTTTTTCAAAAAGCGGTACATCCTGAAATTCCGGTCCGACGGTGACCCTATCGTACCCCGTGGTGAACACGAACGGCACGTTGCGCGCCCTTAGTTCGCGAGCGACCGGAAAGATCCTCTCGCTGTGAATGTTCACGTCCAGGACCGCCGCATCCAGCGTGCTGCCGTCACGCAGGATCTTGAATGCATCCTCGATGTGCCCGGCAGGACCTGCCACCTCGGCACCCAGCGCCCGGAATGCCTCGCTGATGTCGTCGGCGAGGAAATACTCGTCCTCGACCACGAAAACCCTGCGCCCGGTGAAAGGCGCAGGCTGACCGGATGTTGTGCGCAACATCGTTATGATGCCTCAGCCTTCGCTTCGGCCCCGGAGGAACATAAAACGGGGCCCCGCCTTGATCCGAAACGATCAAATCGAAAACAGGTTCCATGAGCAACCGCGACATCATCGTGATCGGTGGCTCGGCAGGAGCGACCCAGCCACTGAAGCAGATCCTGAGCCGCTTGCCGCCGGATTTGCCCGCAGCCGTCTTCATCGTTCTGCACATTCCCGCGCAGGGCATCGGCATTCTGTCAACGGTCGCCAGGAGTGCCGGGCCGCTTCCGGTCCGCCAGGCCGAAAACGGCATGGAGATCGAGCCGGGGCAGATCTATTTAGCCGCCCCGGACCACCATTTGCTGCTGTCCAGGGATCGGGTGTTGCTCGGGCGCGGTCCGCGCGAGAACCTGGTCCGGCCGGCCATCGACGCCCTGTTTCGTTCCGCAGCCATGGCTTACGGGCCGCGGGTGATTGGCGTGCTCCTGAGCGGCTTGTTGTCCGACGGCGCGGCGGGTCTCAACGCCATCAAACGCTGCGGCGGGATGGCGGTGGTCCAGGACCCCACGGATGCCATCTCCGACGAGATGCCGCGGCGCGCGATGGAGGAGACCACGGTCGACCTCTGCGTTCCCGGCGCCAGTATGGGTGACGTCCTGTCCGAGCTCACCCGGGAGCAGGCCGGCGCGGCGCTGCCGATCCCGCCGGAGATCAGGCTGGAGGTCGAGATCGCGGCCGGAGACCGGATTGGCAGCGACAAGCTGCTCGCATTCGCCGATCCCGTCGCGCTGACCTGTCCGGCCTGCGGCGGCGTTCTGTCCGAGGTGAAGGAGTCGCGTCCGATGCGCTTCCGTTGCCAGGTTGGCCATGGATTCTCGGTCGATACGCTCGCCAAGGAGCAGGAGGGACGCGTCGACGAGGCCTTGCGTGTCGCCTTGCGCATCATCGAGGAACGGGCAGAGCTGGTCCAGCGCATGGCTGCCGACGGCCGGCGCAGCGGCCGGTCCGCGGTCGCCGAGATGTACCAGGCGAGGGCGGTCGAATATCGCGAATATGCCGATATGATCCGGCGGGTGGTGCTACAATCGCTCGATGCTCCCGGCCGCAAGCGGGAGACGTGAAGGGACTGCCATGGCCATCTCCGAACAAGCCCAGCAGCTCGGTGTCGAGCAGCGCCTTTTGGTCAAGGCCGACCGGGACATCGAAGAGGGCTCGCAGCGCATCCGCAAGCAGGAGGATCGTGTGCGCGAACTTCGCGCCGGCGGTCATGATACCCGCGAGGCGGAACGGCTGGTCGACGTGTTCAAGCAGAACCTTGCCGAGTGGGAGCGCCACCGCGTTCTGATCGCGCAGCGCATCACGTATCTGCAACGGCAGTTGGCTGCAGAACAGCCGGAAGCTGGTTGATGATCCCAGCGTTCAACGCCGCTCGTCGCCTAGCTGGCCGAGATGCTGCGCAGCCCCCTGGGCCGAGACTCGCGAGAGATCGAAGGAAGCTCTGTGACATCATTGTCTTTCAACTGTTGGGATCGAGCTAATTTCTGCTATCTGCAAGGATCGGGCGCCCGTTGGTGCCGGCCAGTGAGAGAGAGCTACCAGGTCCATGACTGAAGTCGGCGAGCAAGCGGCGGAAGGAGAGCGCCAGACCAAGTCCCCGCTCGTGATCGGCGTCGGCGCCTCACCGGCCGCTCTGGACAGCATCGGGCGTTTCTTTGCCAAGATGACCTTGAGCGACGACCAGGCGATCGTGCTGGCGCTTCAGCACCACGAGGCGTTCGACGAGGCTCAGCTGCGTCAGATCGTGCAAGGCTCGAACGGCTGCAGGTTGTCCGACCCCCGTCACGGCCAACCGATCGAAGGCGGGAACATCTATCTGTGCCCGCCGGCGATGATTACGACGATCCAGGGCGGCCGTTTCGCGATCCGCAAGGCCGAGCAGGCACCGGGCGAGCGAGCCACGATTGACAGCTTCCTGGTATCACTGGCGGAGGAGCACGCCGAGAAATCCATCGGTGTGATTTTGTGCGGGACCGGCGGCGACGGCACGCTGGGTACTGCGACGCTGAAAGATCACGGCGGTCTTGCCATCGCTGAAAGGGTCGCCAGCGAAAAATCGGCTCCTCTCAAGGATGCCAACACGGCGGCGGCGATCGCCGACTATGTGTTGCCGGCCGAGGAGATTCCCGAGCACATCCATGTCTATGCTCGCCATCTGCGTCGTCTGGAGGAAAAGCAGGGGTTCGACGAGGTGCTCGCCGCCGCTGCGACCTCGCTCTCGCGGATAGCCGACATCCTGCGTAACAAGACCGGCAACGATTTTCACGGCTACAAGCAAAATACCTTCCTGCGCCGGGTGCAAAGGCGCATGCAGGTCGTCCAGATCGAGGACATCCCCGCCTACGTGGATTTCCTGCGCAACGACAAGGATGAGGCGCAACACCTTTTCAATGATCTCCTGATCGGCGTCACCGAATTCTTCCGCGACAAGCGCGAATTCGAGGTTCTGGAGACCCAGATCATTCCAAAGATCTTCGAGGGCAAGGGGGCCGCTCAGCAGGTTCGCGTCTGGGTGCTCGGTTGCGCCACTGGCGAGGAGGCCTATTCGATCGCCATCCTGCTGCGCGAACACATGGCGCGGATGGACTCCTTGCCGCAGGTGCAGATCTTCGCCACCGACATCGACGGACGGGCGCTGGCCACCGCGCGGGTCGGCCGTTATCGCACCTCGATCGAGGGCGACATGACCAGCGAACGCCTGGCGCGCTGGTTCGTGCGGGAGGGGGACACCTATTGCGTGGTCAAGGAGCTGCGCGAGATGTGCATCTTCTCCCAGCACAACGTCATCAAGGACGCGCCGTTCTCCAGGCTGGACCTGGTTTCGTGCCGCAATCTGCTGATCTATCTCAACGCGGAGCTTCAGAACCGCGTCATACCGCTGTTTCACTTTGCGCTGTTGCCCGACCGCTATCTATTCCTCGGAAATTCGGAGAATGTGACGCGGCATCCAAAGCTGTTCGTGCCAATCGACCGCCGTGCACGCATCTTCAGGAAACTCGATACCGGAACGCGGCTGCCTCCCGAGTTTCCGATCACGACCGCTGCGAGCAGGGCGCCAGTCGACGTGCCGCCGGTGCGCTCGCTCAGCCCTGACGTCGGCCTGGAGCGGCGCGCGCAACGGATCGCGGACCGATATGCCCCGGCTTACGTCATCACCGACGAGAATTTCCAGATCTTGCACTTTTCGGGACGTACCGGTCGGTACATCGAGCCAACCGCCGGCGCCGCTAGCCTCGATCTGCTTCAGCTCGTGCATCGCGATCTCCGCCTCGAGCTGCGGACCGCGCTCGGCCGCGCGGCGGAAACCAACGAGCCTGTCAATGCCGAGCAGGTGCACCTCGGCGTGAACGGGCACCGCATCCTTGTGAGCATCACGGTGGAGCCCATTCAGGACGACGCCGGCGGTCACCGGAACTTCGTCGTTTTGTTCAAGGACGGACCGGCCCAACCGATCAGGGACGACCAGGGCAAGTCCAACGCCCTCATTCGCACCGAGCATGTCGAGCGCCTCGAGAGCGAGCTGCGCGCGACACGTGAGCGCCTCCAGGCCACCATCGAGGAGCTCGAAAGTACCAATGAAGAGCTGAAATCCTCCAACGAGGAATACCAATCGCTCAACGAAGAGCTTCAGTCCGCCAACGAGGAGCTCGAGACTTCACGCGAAGAGTTGCAGTCGGTCAACGAAGAGCTGACGACGGTCAATGGCGAGTTGGCGCACCGCGTCCATGAATTGACGCGCGCCACCAGCGATCTGAAGAATTTCCTCGAAAGCACGCAGATCGCGACCGTGTTTCTCGACAACGATTTACGGGTGATGACTTTCACCCCGGCTATCACGCAAGTCTTGCACCTGGTGGAAACCGATGCTGGCCGCCCGATATCTCACATCAAGGCGCGCGTTCCGATCGAGGCGCTCTACGACGATGTCCGCCGCGTGCTGCGCACCCTGGCCAGCGCCGAGCGCGAGCTGACCTCGCCGGATGACCGCAAGAGATATATCGCGCGCGTCTTGCCGTACCGCAGCGTCGACAATTTCATCGCAGGCGTCGTCATCACGTTCATCGATGTTACGGAGATTACCCGCGCCGAGGAGCGGCAGCGCCTGCTACTGGCCGAATTGCAGCATCGCGTCCGCAATACGCTTGGTGTCGTGCGTTCGATCGCCCGCCGTTCGGCGGAGACGAGCACCACCGTGGAGGAATACGCCTCCCATCTGGACGGACGGCTCAACGCCTTCGCCCGGACCCAGGGACTGGTGACGCGGGATCCCGAGGGCGGTGTCGATCTCGAATACCTGGTGGTGGAGGAACTGCTCGCCTACAATGCCCGCGAAGGCGAGCAGATGCGCGTTTCGGGCCCGAAGGTCCGCTTCCAGCCCAAGGCCGCCGAAACGTTCGCTCTAGCCATTCACGAACTCGCAACCAACGCGCTGAAATACGGAGCGCTGAGCCAGCCGTCAGGCCGCATAGACGTGTCCTGGCGCATCGACGAAAGCACGGAACCCGCACAATTGACGGTCGAATGGCGGGAGCGTGGGGGGCCGCAGGTGCCGCCGCCGCTGCGGAAAGGTTTCGGAACCGAGCTTCTCGAGCGTACACTGGCGTTCGAGCTGAAGGGCCAGACTACGCTGACCTTCCATTCGGGGGGGCTGCAATGCACGATCACGATCCCGTTGACCAAGGGCTCCTTCCACACTCCCCCTGTGGCTGACTGATGTCCTTGTCGATCGCCGATCGCAGCCTTTTGGACCCCGCCATTCGCCGGTTGAATGCGCTGAGGCCGCTTTCGTCGGAGGCGCGCGCGTCACTTGAATATGCGATGCTCGAAGGGGTGCAGCACGCCGGAGCAAACGAGGACCTGATCTCCGAGGGAGACCCCGTCGACAGTGTCCGCATCGTGCTGTCGGGCTGGCTCTGCCGCTACAAGATGCTCGAGGATGGCCGGCGCCAGATCGTTAACTTCATCTTTCCCGGCGAAAGCTGCGACGCTCATGTATTCCTGCTCTCAACCATGGATCACACCATCGGTACGTTGACCCCAGTCGTTTACGCCGAGGTCAAGCGCGCGCGCTTCGATAGCCTGCTGGCGGCCAACCGTTCGCTTGCCGAAGCATTCCTTTGCGAGACGCTCGTCAACAACGCGGTTCAGCGCGAATGGGCCGTCAATCTCGGCCGTCGCGTCGCGCTCGAGCGCGTGGCGCATCTGTTCTGCGAGATCTTCGAGAGGTTGCGTCCCGTCGGCATGGTCGACGGCAACAGCTGCGCAATGCCCGTGACGCAGACGGATCTTGCCGATGCCACCGGCCTCTCGGTGGTCCATCTCAATCGCACGCTTCAGGAACTGCGCGCATCAGGACTGATCGTGCTGCGCGACCGTACCCTGGTCATCAAGGATCTCGACGCGCTCAAAGATGTGGCTCTGTTCTCGCCGGGTTATCTGCAAGTCTATCGCGGTGGCCGAGAGCGCGGGTGAAAAGCCGCCGTCGGCCGTCTGCGCACTAGGAACAGCGACTTACCTGAGCTAGTTTACCGGTATCACCGGCCAAGGCCCTGTCCGTAGGCGTCGGTGGCTGAGAGATCGCGCGCTCCCGCCTGCATAGATGAGGAGCGTGGCCATGGACGGCGATCGTCTTGGTCTGGAAACTCGGCAACTCCTGGCACGTGCCGATCGAGCCATCGAAGAGAGCATCCGCCTGCGGGCTATCAATGCCGAAGTCAGGCGGCAGCTCCGGTGGGCCCGCTATGAAATGGAACAGCAGCTTGCCGAGTCCTTGGCGAGGCACGACACAGCGAGCGGTCGTGCACCCATCTTCGATCCATGAGGTCGCGCAACTTTCGACCTAATGAAAGTGTGCACATCTGCGCAATTACTCGTTTTGAGTAACCTAGGTAAATGCGCGGCTTGGACACGTGGCTACCATGCGACCATGCGACCATGCGACCATGCGACCATGCGCGACGCCCTCTTTCTTCGCGCCTCTTGCGCGATCGATGCCAACCACGCCCTGCGGGAGGAGCGTCGGCTGCTCATGGAGCATCGCGATCGAATCGTGGCCGAGATGCGCCTGGCCGTATTTGAGAGCGCCATGCTTCGTACGGAAATCAAGGCTTGCCGCGAGAATGAGGACAATTAACCCGCGTTTGGCGCAGTTGGCGTCTCTGAGGAATGATGTTTCCTCAGCCACTTAAGCCTCCAAGCAGAGTTTTTGGGCAGCGCGGGCAACCGTTTCGGTTCCAGAGCGTTAGATGCAGGTCAGCGCGACTTTGCCTGGCATTATCACCATATGAACGCAGTGGCGCGTTCCGCTGACTACAGGGATACGCCCATGACGATGATGCGGCGTCGGATCAAGCACGAGGATACCTTGGAGGCCCGGCTGGCAGCCGAAGCGGAGCGGTTGCGCGAAGAGGCCAAATTGCTGCCGCCCGGCGCGGCGCGCGACGAAATGTTGCGCAAGGCGCGACAGGCGGAAACGGGGTCTCAAATGAGCGAATGGCTGCGCTCACCGGGCCTGCAGCCGCCGAATTGACGGGCGCAGCGCCTGCAGCCTGTCAGGGTTGCACGCGCCGGGAACGGGTTAGATGTCGGCGCGTACCGATGCGCTGATGTTGTGGGCAGAAACCGGAAAAATGAGCACCACATCCATCGTTCCCCGTTGCGTCCGGTTGTCACCCGGCGGTGCGGGGAATCAACGCCGCTTCGCGGCTTTGGTTCGCCGGTTGTAGGGCGAGCGATTGGCGGGCCGCAGCGAAATTCCTTCGCGCTGCGCCTTGCTGCGGATCGCCGCGACGGGGCGCTGCAGCTTGATGCTCATCACGCCGGTCGGCGTGTTGCCTTTCGCTAGCTGCTTCAGCTTGTTCACATCCGCCGGCGTCCACGGCTCGCGCGCGCGGCGCTTGTAAGCGGGATTTGCCTTGCGTGGTCCCTTGCGGCCGATCGGTGAGCCCGGCCGCTTCCATGCTGCTTTTGCCATGATGATCTCCTTCAAGTCGTTCTTGAACATACGAATCAGCATTTCGGTTCCGGCGCAGCCCGGATCGATCGGACGCTGCGGTTGTGCTTTGCGCAAAATCGCGCAGCGTTAACTTATTGAAATGCTGGAACCGCGAATTGCGGCGGAAGCTACAAGCATTGCCGGGCTGGGGCCGCCCCCCACCGGCAAGTGACTTGAGACACTCGAGAACTTGGGCCCCGGCGCCTCATCCCCCGCCGGGGCCAATTTCCCCCAACCGCATCATGCGTGAGTCCCATGACCGCCAAACGTAACCGCAGGAAACAGACCCAGTCCCTCCAGGAGCGGCTTGCCGCCTTCGCCGAGAGGGCCCGCGAGCGCGCAAGCAGCCTGCCGCCCGGCAGGGAGCGCGAGATGCTGCTGCAGCGCGCCAAGCAGAACGAAATGACCTCGAACCTGACAGAGTGGCTGAGCGCACCCGTGTTGCATCGACGAGGACCGTCATGACGGGAAGCTTCAAGCACTACCGCGCGTTCCAGATTGATCCGGACGGACATGTGTTCGGATGCATCAACCTCGTCTGCGACAATGACGAACAGGCCAAGCGCGAAGCCGCCTCGCTCGTTCTGGTGCATCGTATCGAGCTGTGGCGGCTCGATCAGCGGATCGCCAAGTTCGATGCGCCGCAGGAGCTGGCTCGCCAGTAAAGCTTGGGAACCGCGCGCTCGGCGCTGGGTTGGTCGGAGGACACCGACCTCGCCAGGAGCCAGCATGACGGATGCCGACATTCGCAAGGGGATGCCGCCCGTCAAGCTGTCGCGCGAAGAGTTCGCGCAGCGCTACAAGCGCCAGTTCGTCGATCCCGCCTTTGCGTCCCTCGGGCGTGAGCTCGACGCCATCACCGCGGCGGCCTGGGATGCCTACAGCCATTCGCGCAAGGCCCCATTGACGCGGAAAGCGGGCCCAGGCTTCTCCGACCCGGACTACGATCTCGCCGCCGACTGGCTCGATGCGCGCGCAAAAATCCTGGAGGCGCAGCGCCGTCACGACGATGCCGACGAGATGCCGCGCATCCTGATCATCAACGGCTCGGCCCGCAGCGAGCACACCTGTCCCGGCGAGATGTCCAAGACCTGGCGGCTGGTCAAGCTGGCCGAGCCCGTCTTCGTCGAGATGGGATTTGCCGTCGACATCCTCGATTTGTCGCGCCTCGCTTCGGAATTCGGCAAGACCATTCATCCCTGCAAGTCCTGCGTCGGCACCGCCATGCCGCTGTGCCACTGGCCGTGCAGCTGCTATCCGAACCACTCGCTGGGCCAGACCCACGACTGGATGAACGAGATCTATCCGCTCTGGGTTGCCGCCCACGGCATCCTGATCGTGACGCCCGTGAACTGGTATCACGTGCCCGCCGGGCTCAAGGCGATGATGGACCGCATGGTCTGCGCCGACGGCGGCAATCCCGATCCGACCTCGACCCACGGTAAGAACGCCGCGGAGGCGAAGGCCATCGAGCTGAAGGGCTGGCCCTATCCGCGCCATCTCGCCGGCCGTCATTTCGGCCTCGTCGTTCACGGCGATGCAGTCGGCGCCGAGGGCGTGCGCCGGGCCTTGTCCGACTGGCTGACCGACATGCAGCTGATCTCGGCAGGGCGCTACGCCGAGCTCGACGGTTATGTCGGCTACGACGAGCCATACGCCACATCCCATCGCGAGCTCGACGAGGACCGCGAATTCCAGCAGGAAGTGCAGAATGCGGCGCGCGCGCTCGGCAATGCCGTCCGGCTCGCGCGAAGCGGGCGCCTCGATGAGCCCGGCGCCGGTCTTGCGGACCCGAACCCCAAATGACCGGCGCGCCACCCCTTGAATGCCTGATCGTAGGAGGCGGGCCGGCAGGACTGATGGCCGCGATCTATCTGGCGCGCTTCCGCCGCCGCGTCTGCGTCGTGGACGCCGGCGCGAGCCGGGCGGCCCTGATCCCGCGCAGCCACAATGTCCCCGGCTTCGTCCACGGCCTGTCCGGCGCGGAGCTGATCGAGCGGATGTCGGCCCAGCTGAACGAGCTCGCCGTCACACGCGTGGAGGCCGAGGTCACGGCATTACAGCGTCACGAACACGGTTTCGAAGCGAGCTGGAATGGCCGTGCGCATGCGGCCACCACGGTCATTCTCGCCTGCGGGATCGTCGATACCCATCCGCCGTTCGATGCATGGCGCGCCGCCGTCGCGGATGGCCTGCTGCGCTATTGCCCGGTCTGCGACGCCTTCGAGGCGACCGGCCGCCGCATCGGCGTCGTCGGGCCGCTGGATCGTGCCGCCGCAAAGGCGCTCTTCCTGCGTGGCTATGCGCGCGACGTGACGCTGCTTGCGACCGGCGCGGACGACGCGAAGGCCGCAACGTCGGAGCTGTCCGAGGCGGGCGTCGGAATCGTGTTCGCGCCCGAGCTGCGCCTGGCGCGGCGAGACGGCGGCGTTGAAGCGGATTTCGCCGACGGACGTACCGCGCAATTCGACATCGTCTATCCTGCGATGGGCGCGGAGGTTCGCTCCCAGCTCGCGACGGCGCTGGGCGCCGACCACACTGCGGACGGTCATTTGAAGGTCGACGATCACCAGCGCACGTCGATCGCCGGGCTCTACGGCATCGGCGACGTCGTCACCGACCTGCACCAGATCTCGGTCGCGTTCGGCCACGCGGCCATCGCGGCCTGCACGATCCACAACAGCCTGCCGCCGCGATTTGCGTGATGGGAACGAAGCGTGGGCTGCCGTCTTGACTGATCGGATCCGAAGGAAGAGCCCATGCTGGAAGAGAAACTCAAGGAAGCGATCGTCGGCGAATTGCAGCGTCAGGCCGCCGACCGGCCGCAATCGCTGAAGGTGCAGGGCGCGGGAGACGCAGCGGCCTCGGAGGAGCTGACCGTCAACGGCAAGATCGACCTCGGCGCGCTTGTCATGGTGATCGCAGGATCGGTCGCCGGCGGGCCTTGAGCTCGACCGGCGGCCTCAGCCATACTCCTCGCCGATGCCGTATTCCCGGTAGATCTGCAGCGGGTCGAGCTCGGGAAATAGACGGCATTTGGCCTGCGCGAGATGCAGGCTCACCGCAGCCGGCTCCTTGGCGTTCGCGAGCAGCTTGCGGATGTCCTCCATATGCGCGTTCGGCTGGTGCTTCGGTTCGAGCTGCTCCAGCGCGACCAGGGCGGTCGCGAGTGCCTCGGTCAGAACCCAGTCGTCGTGGCCCGTGATTCCCTTCTTCGACATCGGAAGAACCCCACATCTGGTGGCGGTCACAGTTTACCGCGCCTTCGGCCAAATCGCCATTGAGCCGTTGCGGGCCCCGCGGGCGCGAGGCCATGGGCCATGCTCCGGCTTGCCTTATGGCCGCGTCAGGCTAAAAGGCAGCTAGTTGCGGGGGCGGCAGTATCTTTGTTGAAACAAACTTGGCGTAGACGGGCCGTATCCAGGCTCGCCGTTCCGGTCTGGTCCCGATCCCGCGCGTCGCAACACCATAGGGTTGCGACCCCCTCAAGCTTCGAGCCAGCATGGTTTTTCTCAGTTTCGTCTACCGCTTCCTCACCAATTTCGCCTTCATGGCGGTGGTCTATTTCAGCTTGAACTTCATGGAAAAGTATCCGAACCGCGCGATCCTGGCGATCCTGGTGCTGGTCTATGCCGCCATGCGCGCGGCCTCGACGCTGCGGGCGTTCTACTTCTTCCAGAAGATCGAGAAGCTGGAGGCCGAGACCAAGCGCCTTCAGGCTCCGCTCAACGACGGTTCGGGCAGCACCACTGCGCGCAAGCAGGTGATCACCGACGTCGCGCGGCTGCGGCGGGACGGCGAGCTCAAGTCCTACATGGACCTGTTCTTCCTGGCGCTGATCGTGCTGCTCTGCGTCGCCGCCATCATGCGGCAATAGCAGCTCAGGCGCGCTTTTTCAGGCTGGCGACGCGGGTCGGACGGGGCGGCACGCCCTTGGAGGCCGCGCCATTTGCCGCGGCGCTCTTCGCTGCGGTACTCTTGGGTACGATGTCGACGGGCTGCGCGGCATGATCCGCTGCAGCCGGCGCCGCCTGGGCGGTACGCCGCCCATGCAGCTTGGCCGTCTTGCCCTTCGCGCCTCTGCCCTGTGCTGCCTTGTCCTTGGCCGGATGCGGCCTCTCGGCCCCCATGGCGAGCCGGGTCGCGGCGCGCCGCGATGAGGTCGTCGACATCAGCACCTCGACCGAGCCTTCCGGAATCGCGAACAGATCGCGACCCGGGACGGGCAGGGTGGATGCGAGGTCGATCTGGCCCTTGCTCCGGCGCGGCAGCAGCGACTGATGCTCGCCCTGCACATTGAGGTTCGCGAGCGCAGGCGCCGGCAGCGTCCTGGTCTGCGTGAACACGAAATGCGGCACGCGCGGCCAGCGCGCGATCGGCGTCGTCTCGGATGGCGGATGCATCAGCCATTCGACCGGCGTGGTCGGCGTCGCCGGCCGCTCGGGACTGGCGGGCACCACATGCACAATGCGATAGCCGCGTGCCTTGAGGTCGCGGATGATCTTGGGCAGCGCCGCCACCGTGCGAGCCTGAATGTCGTGCAGCAGCAGGATGCCCTTGCCCTTGGCCTCCAGCCGCTGGATCGCGAGCTGGTAGACGCGGTCGGACGACACGTGCCGCCAATCGTCGGCCGGGAAGTCGGCGCTCCAGACCTGGAGGCCGCGCGCAATCAGATGGTTCTCGATGCCCTCGGCGCGCATCAGCCCGGGAATGCGGAAGAACGGGGCGAGCTGCGACGGATCGGTCATCGCGGCTGCGGTCCATTCGATGCCGCCATTGATCTCCGCCTCGGCCTTCTCGATCGGCATCCGGTCGAAGGTCAGCGGATGGTCCATGCTGTGCGTGCCGACGGTATGGCCCGCCGCGACCAGCTTGCGCACGCCTTCCGGATTGGCCTTGGCCTGGTTGCCGACGATGAAGAAGGTCGCCTTGATGCATTCGTCGGCCAGGATCTTGAGCACCTGGTTGGAATATTTCGGGATCGGACCGTCGTCGAAGGTCAGGACGACCTCATGGTCCTTCAGCGGCAGCGTCTCGCGGTACTGCATGGTGCCGATCAGCGGATGTTCGCGCGGATCGACAACGAGGGTGCGGGAGGTGCCGAGGGCGTCGGGGTGGCCGGGACACTCCGCCGCGAGCGCGGCCGGCGAACCGGCGATGAGCATTCCCAGACAGAGGACGATCCACGATCGCGTCCGCAAAACAACGCTACTTCCGATCATGAACCTCGTCTGCCCCCATGCAATTTGGCGCCCTAGATAGGTCGGAGATGGCTCAAAACGGTTCAGCCGCAGCCGCTCTCATCTTCACGGGGTAGCATGAACAGAGTGTTAATTGGCCCCAAATCACCCCATTTTGCCCGGGCGTGACATTCCGGCATCAGCGCGTATCGGCGCTCTTCTGTGAAGTGCCCGCCGGGACGATGTGGACCACCCGATAGTCGTTCTCCCTCAGATACCGTAGAAACGCCGGCATCATTGCGGCCGTGCGCGCCTTGTTGTCGTGGAAGAGGATGATGCCCTTGCCGCTCGCGGCGAGGCGCTCGGTGACGAGCTTCAATTGCTGCTCGGGCGTCATCTCCTCCCAGTCGCTGGCCCATAAATCGGCCCCGAACACAATGATGCCGCGCGACTGGAGCAGGTCGAGCTGCGCTTGGGTCGACTCGAAATAGGGAAAGCGGAAGAACGGCGTCGAGGGTGTCGTCGTCGGGGCCCCGCGCAGCGCCATCTCGTCTGCGGCAATGCCCCGGTCGATGTCGGCCATGGCCTTCTCGAACGGAATACGCCCCATGAACGGATGCGAGTAGGAGTGATGGCCGACGGTGTGGCCCTCGCGGGCGATGCGCTTGACCATGTCGGGATGCTCGGAGGCGTGCTGGCCGATCAGGAAAAAGGTCGCGCGCACGCATTCCTGTGCCAGCGCCGCCAGCACCTTCGACGTCGTCGGCGGGTTAGGCCCGTCGTCGAAGGTCAGCACGACCTCGCGATCGGCCAGCGGCAGCGTCTGCGGAAAGCTCTTCAGGCCCACGCGCGGATAGGTCTTGGGATCGACGCTGAGGACGCGCGAGGTGCCGAGCGCATCCTTGCGCGGGCACTCGGCGGCCTTCGTCTCGGCGGCGCCGATGACGGTTGCGGCAGTGCCGCCGATGGTCGCCGCGAGCGCGCCCGCCATGGTCGAGGTCCACCTCAGTCGCAGCATCTTTGCCATTGCGCTCGGCTTTGCCTTGTGGGTATTGCCTGAAGCCTCAGCTCACACCACCGGTTCCAACCTGTCAAACGGCGAGGCGCGCCATGGATGAACATCTGGACGTTGCCACACCCGCTGCGGATTCGGTACTCGACCACGTGCCGATGCGCAATGAAGACGGCGATATCAGGCACGAATTCGTCGAGGAAGTCGCCCGTGCGATCGAGGCCGGCGACAGCGCGGCGCTGCGTGCCTGCGTCGCGGAGCTGCACGAGGCCGATCTCGGCGATCTGATCGGCGCCCTCGAGCCCGACGACCGCGTCCGCCTGGTCGAGCTCACCGGCCGCGATTTCGACTTCTCGGCGCTGAACGAAGTCGACGAGACCGTGCGCGAGGAGATCCTCGAGGAGCTGCCGCCGGAGACGGTCGCCGAGGGCGTCCGTGAGCTCGAATCCGACGATGCGGTCGAGCTCTTGGAAACCCTCGGTGCCGAGGAGCAGGAAGAGATCCTGGAGAAGCTGCCGCTCAAGGAGCGCGTCGCACTCGAGCGCAGCCTGCTATACCCGGAGAACTCCGCCGGCCGCCGCATGCAGACCGAGTTCATTGCCGTGCCCCAGGATTTCACGGTCGGCCAGGCGATCGACTACATGCGCGAGACGCCGGATCTGCCCGACCGCTTCTACGAGATCTACGTCGTCGACAAGGAGCAGCACTGGCAGGGCGCGGTGCCGCTCGACGTGCTCCTGCGCACGCGCCGGCCGGTGGCGCTGACCGAGCTCACCGACGAGGATCGCCGCCGCGTCTCCGTCCTGGAGGACCAGGAAGAGGTGGCGCGCATGTTCGGCAAATACAATCTCGTCGCCGCACCCGTGCTCGACACCCAGGACCGCCTCGTCGGCGTCATCACCGTCGACGACGTCGTCGACGTCATCGAGGAGGAGGCGGACGAGGACCTCAAGGCGCTCGGCGGTGTCACCAGCGACGAAGAGCTATCGGACACGTTCCTCACCATCGCCCGCGGCCGCTTCAACTGGCTGCTGGTGAACCTCGCCACCGCGTTCCTGGCGTCCTCCGTGCTCGGCCTGTTCGAGGGCCAGCTGGAGAAGATGGTCGCGCTCGCGGTGCTGGCGCCGATCGTGGCGAGCCAGGGCGGCAATGCCGCGACCCAGACCATGACGGTGGCGGTGCGGGCGCTGGCGACGCGCGAGCTCGGTTCCTCCAACGCCTGGCGCGTGGTGATGCGCGAGGCCCTGGTGGGCCTCGTCAACGGCCTCGCCTTCGCCGTGATCACCGGCATCGCCGCGGTGGCCTGGTTCAAGATCCCGGGCCTCGGCATCGTCATCGGGCTCGCCATCGTCTGCAACCTCGTGGCCGGCGCGCTCGGCGGCATCCTGATCCCGATGGCGCTGGATCGCGTGCGGGCCGACCCGGCGGTGGCGTCGGGCACGTTCGTGACCACCGTGACCGACGTCGTCGGCTTCTTCTCCTTCCTCGGGATTGCGACGCTCTGGTTCGGGTTGAAGTAGGGTTGCCTCGCTCTCGGGTCCCGGGCGCGCTGCGGCGCGTAGCGCTGCTGCGCAGAACCGGGACCCAGAAAGCGTCAGGGTCGGCTGCGGCAAGATGGGCCCCGGCTCAGCAGCGCACCACGCCGCAAAGGCGGCGCACTGCGCTGCGTCCGGGGCATGAGACCGTCATCTTTAATCCGACTTTAAGCGACCTGCCGCATCATCGCCTTTGCTTGGGGGAATGGGCATGCGGTTGCGGCTGAAGGCGGATGGACGGATCGTCGAATTGCGGGATGGGCAGGAATTTCCGGTCCAGCCGCTTGCGGTTCAGCCGACGGCCAATGCGGCGCCGGCTGACAGCGGCCCGCTCGCGGTGCGCGATCTGCGCCGGCGCGCCTGCTTGACCCAGATGGAGTTCGCCGCCAGGCTCGGCGTTCCCGTCGAGACCATCCGCAACTGGGAGCAGGGCAAACGCGCCCCGCGCGGCCCGGCCCGCGCACTGCTCACGGTGATCGCGCATGCCCCCGACACGGTGTTCCAGGCGCTCGCCAAGGCCTGACGCCAAGGCCTGACGCCAAAGCCTGACGCACAACCTCCCGTTAGGCCTGCATCGAATATCCCGCCTGGCTGCCGCGGCTTCCGTTGGCAGCATCATCGACCGGGTCCATAATGACGTCCGGGGCTGTCGCAACGGAAGAGGATTCCTCATGCTGTTCGTCGAGGCCAATGGCGCAAGGATTCCGGCGATCGGTCTCGGGACCTGGGAGCTGAGCGGAAGGCCGGCCGCGCGCGTGGTCGAGCAGGCGCTACGGCTCGGCTATCGCCATATCGACACCGCGCAGGTCTACGACAATGAGCGCGAGGTCGGCGACGGCTTGCGCGGCTCCGGCGTGCGCCGCGACGACGTATTCCTCACCACCAAGGTTTGGACCAACCATTTCGCACCCCATGATCTCGAACGCTCGGTGAAGGAGAGCCTCGCTCGTCTGCGGCTTCCCTCGGTCGATCTGTTGTTGCTGCACTGGCCCAATCCTCATGTGCCGCTCGCGGAGACGCTGGGCGCGCTGTCGCATGCGAAGAGGATGGGCCTGACCCGCCACATCGGCGTCTCCAATTTCACCGTGGCACTGATCGAGCAGGCGGTCGCGCTGTCGGCGGAGCCGCTGGTCTGCAATCAGGTCGAGTATCACCCCTATCTCGATCAGGCGAAGGTGAGGGCAGCCTGCGACCAGCATGGCCTTGCCCTCGTCGCCTACAGCCCGATCGCCAAGGGCCGCATCAAGTCCGACCAGACGCTGGCCGAGATCGGTCGCGTCCACCGCAAGACACCGGCGCAGGTCTGCCTGCGCTGGCTGGTGCAGCAGAATGTCGGTGCGATCCCGCGCACCTCGCGCATCGAGCGCCTGTCGGAGAACATCGAGATCTTCGATTTCGAGCTGTCGGAAGACGAGATGGACCGGATCGCCGCGCTCGCCAATCCGAAGGGACGCCTGACCGACTTTGGCTTCGCCCCGAAATGGGATTGAGAGGGACCCGGGGTATGCTAGGACCGCGGCGGCAACCCAAGATCGGTCGATGGAACTGGGGAAGATCATACGGACGGACATTGCCGCCTCGGCAATCGCCCATCTGACGCTGGTGGCGCTGATCATCGTGATCAGCGAGGTCCGTCCGTTTCATAGCCAGCCGCCCGAAACCGTCGCGGTCGACATCGTCACGCCGGAGCAGGTGAAGCAGGAGGAAACCAAGGCCGAGGAGAAGAAGGAAGAGGCGATGCCGCCGGAGCCGCTGCCCGATCTGAAGCTGCCGAAGCCGGATATCATCGACCAGGCGGGGGCATCGAAGCCCGCGGCAAGGCCGCAGGCGGCAGCACCATCGCCATCACAGCAGGCCTCGCCCGAGCCGCAGCAGAAGCAGCCGCAACCTTCGCAGGCCTCGAAGCAGCGTGAGGCCAACGCGCAAGCCCAGCCACAGCCCATGCCGCAGGCCGCGTCGCCGCCGGCCTACCAGACGCCGCAACCGGACGTCACCATCAAGTACGGGGTCATGCTGGGCCTGCCGCCCGAATTGCCGGTCGAGCCGAAAGGCGCCAAGGACGACGGCGGGGATGCCAACGATTCAATCGCTGCGAAGCTTCCGCCCGAGGTCATCGCGGAGCTTCGCCGTCACTTGCGCGGCTGCGCCAAGCTGCCGCCCGGCGTCGCACCGACCGACAACGTCCATGTCAAGCTGCGCACCGTGTTCGCCACCGACGGCACGCTGGCGCGCGAGCCCATCCTGATCGAGGCGCCGCCGTCCGCCAAGGGCGTGGCCATCGTCAAGTCCGCAACGAGCGCGCTGCAGAACTGCCAACCCTACAAGATGTTGCCGGCCAATCTGTACGGGGAATGGAAGGTGCTGGATCTGCCGTTCAGCCCGAAGGATTTCGGCGGATAGCGCTGCCGTAGCCTGGATGGAGCGAAGCGTAATCCGGGGCCGCTCGCCCGGCGTCTCGCACCGTCCCGAATTACGCTCGCGCTCGATCCGGGCAACGACATCGTGCCTGTTTCGGTCCTCTGTCAATCCATTCACGCGAAAATATTCCGCTTTACCGAAATTCGGAAATGACGTATGTGTCGCCCATCCCGGCTCAATCTCGAGGGGCGATCATGAGGTCGTCATTGTCGCGAGCCGGGCTTGCGGTGGACGCGGCAGCGTCGTGTACGAGAGTTGAGGGCAGGGCGGATTGCTCTCCGTGAGCCCGAGGCTTCGTACGGACGAGCGGCGCTGTCAGGTTCGTCGCGCCGGCATTTCGATGGCAACGTGCACAACGCCTTCGAACCCTGCGGCGCCAACGAACCGCGCGTACGGTAAAACCGTGTGGTCCTGGCCGTCGTTGCTACGGTCAAGCTCTGGCGAATGCGGCCCTCGCGTCAACCGGCGCGGTGCCGGCGACTTTTGCGAGAGCGAGGGAGGCCAGAGGGAACTCGGCTCCCGGGAGAGCGCGGCATAAGCCGTCCGACCATCGCGCAGGGAAGGCCGTGTGTTGGGCTTCACCTGTATGCTGCTGTGCGGTTCTTCCTGCGTGTGCTTTTCGCGCAGCGGACCGCGGGTGCTGCCGGCACCCGGCCTTCCCTGCGCCCTCCTGACAAGAGGGTGGAGTGACCAAGCAAAGCTCGGGCAAAATGCGCCGCGAGGCCGAGTACGCACGTCTGTAGCCCCTCGCTGTCATCGCCCGCCTCCGCGGGGATGACAAGTGCTACTTGGAGAACGCAGCGTCGCCTCACACTCCGTCATTGCGAGCGCAGCGAAGCAATCCAGAATCTTTCCGCGGCGGGATTCTGGATTGCTTCGTCGCAAGGGCTCCTCGCAACGACGAGGAGGAGAGTGCGAGCGCTACACTCTCTCGTGCCCCGGACGCAGCGCAGCGTCCCTTCGACGATGCGCTGCCGAGCCGGGGCCCATCCATCTGCGCCGTACCATGTCGCCCCGGGGTCCCGGCTCTGCGCCGCAACGCTCCGCGCGTTGCAGCTTGTCCGGGACACGAGAGATCAATGACCGCGCTTCATACCCTCATCACCATTCACCGCCTCCGGTGCCATCGCGGCCCAGGCACTGGACGCGAACTGCCGGCGCCAGGTCACGACCACGACCGCTGCCGTGGTCACGAACAGCACCCAGGGGCTGACGAACCAGCCGAGATAGCCGAGCGCAAAGAAGAAGGCGCGCTGGCCGCGGTTGAAGTGGCGGCCGGCGGATTCGAACAGGCGCGAGGTGCGGATGACGTGGGCTTCGGCCTCGGGGGTGTCGCGCTGCGAGGCCGGCGGCATACCGCCGAACAGGATGGCGACATAGTTGAACAGGCGATAGGCCCAGGCGAATTTGAAGAAGGCGTAGACGCAGATCAGCACGAGGCCGACGCATTTCAGCTCCCACAAAGCGGGCGAGGTGCTGAGGTCGATCGGCAGTTTGCTCAAAATCGTGATCGCGTCGTTGGTGGCGTGCAGCAGCGCCAGCGCGCCGCCGAGCGCGAACAGGCTGGTGGAGGCGAAGAAGGCGGTGCCGCTCTGCAGCGAGGCCATGATCTGCATGTCGACCATCCGCGTCTCGCGCTCGAGCAGCCGGCGTACCCAGACCTCGCGATAACGGTTCATGCGCGCCGACAGGCTGTCGCGGCCATAGGCCGAGTGCTCTAGCGTCAAGGCATAGGCCAGCCATTCGATGATGAAAGAAGCCGACGGCGGTAATGTCGACCCAATGCCTGCTCATGTCTGTCTCATGTCTGTCTCTTGGCAAGGATCGCAACGATTGCCACGCAGGAGAGGACGCAGCAACGATTGATTGGCGGCAGGCGATGGCGCTAAAAGCGGCTGCAACTGCAGGACTCAACGAAGGACCAGTGACATGGCTGCGCTGAAACTCGCGATCGGCAACAAGAACTATTCGTCATGGTCGATGCGGCCCTGGCTCGCGCTCCGCGCCAACGACATCCCGTTCGTGGAGACGTTGATCCCGCTCTACACCGACGATCCCGCCGACAAGGCGCAGATCCTGTCCTTCAGCCGCGCCGGCAAGGTGCCCGTGCTGGTCGACGGCGACGTCACCGTGTGGGATTCGCTTGCCATCATCGAGTACGTCGCCGAGCGCTATCCGGAAGCGAAGCTCTGGCCTGACGACGTCGCCGCGCGCGCGCATGCCAGGTCGGTATGCGCCGAAATGCATTCCGGCTTTGTGGCGCTGCGCAACGAATGCGGCATGAACCTGCATCGGCCGATCCGCGCCGTGGCGCTGTCGGCGGATGCCAAAGCGAACATCGCGCGCATCGAGGAGATCTGGCGCGAGTGCCGCACCCGCTATGGCGCACAGGGACCGTTCCTGTTCGGCCGTTTCGGTGCGGCGGACGCCATGTATGCCCCCGTCGTGCACCGCTTTCGCACCTACGCGATCGAGGTGGCGCCGGACACCAGGGCCTACATGGAGACCATGATGGCGCTGCCGGCGTTCCAGGAATGGACCCGGGATGCACTGGCCGAAACGCTCGTCATAGCCAAGTTCGAGGACGCCTGAGCGGCAGTCCGACCGGCGCCGGCCGGAGGCGGGGACGCCAGCCGATCGGGAGGAGGGTGCGACAGGCCTGCGACATGTCGGCGGAATAAGCAGCTCCGCCGGTATCATCGCCCCACCGGCTGCCCCGTTATCATCCTGAAATAACTGGAAAAATTGTGCGCGGGCCATGCCGGCATGGCGCTGGCCAAAAGCATCGGACGCGTGCTATACACCCGCCCGGGTTTCCGGCCGGCCCTCGCAGTGGGACACTGGGCGAGGCGGGCGCTGTTTGAGTAATGGAGAGGGTGTTGAAGCACAAATTCCCCGTGGGAACGCGCGTCCTGTTCACGGCCAGCAATGTCGCGCGTCCGGCTGCGAGCGGCGCGTATGAGGTCATCCGTCTGCTCCCGACCGAAGGCGACGACTGCCAGTATCGGATCAAAAGCTCGACCGAAGCCTTCGAGCGCGTCGCCAAGGAAAGCCAGCTCGCGCTCTCCTGAAGGCCCGACGCCGTCAGTGCATAGGCGCCTCCCGGGAATTGTACTCTGCCGCCGTCAAAAGGCCCGCTTCACCTTCACAAGGGTGGGCGGGGCAGTTGCCGACTCGCGGTGCTCGCTTGACCATCCGCTCTTTGCTCGCGTGAGGGGACGTCGCGCATGAACTGGGCATGGGCCACTTCGCTCGACCAAATCTGGCTCTCGCCGGCCTTCCCGATTTGGATGACCCTGGCGGCTGCCGGATTCTTCGGATTGATTCTGCTGATCACGCTGTTGCGCGCCGACAGATCGGTCGCTAATGGCGCGCTGACCGTCATTACCCTGCTATCCATCGCGATCGCCGGCGCAGCCACGGTGCGTCTCTATGGACCGGACGCGCCGTCCGCTCCTGCCGAGGCGCGCGCGCAAGCTGTGGTGAGCGCGAGCCTGCCTGCGCTGTCCTGTCTCGACGATCTCGCCGGCGATGCCGTTGGCGCCGGCTGCGAGAAGGCGCTGTTCGGCGCGCCTGACGCTGCGGCCGCGGCGGTCTCCTACACCGCCGCCAGGATCGACCGCCTGACCGCGCTCGGCGATGTCGCCACGGCGGAGAAGAGCCTGACCCTCGACATGAAGGTGCTGCGCAAGTCGCTCGAGCGGGATCGTTACGGTCTCGTTGCACATGTGCTGGTGGCGCGCGACGGCTGCACGCAGTTCGATTGCGCTGCGTTCCGCTCGCTGACCGACCAGCAGCAGGTTGCCGCCAACATGGACTCCCATCTCTACGAGACCCTGGTCGCGCGCTATGCGCCGACCTGGAACGCGCCCGCAGCAGCCTCAGCGGCGATGCCCGCCAACGCCGCGCTCGCCGGACTGCCGCCGTCAATGCCGACGGGCAGGCCGACCAATGCCGAGTTCCCGAGCGCGTCCTCGACGCCGCCGGTGAGCATCATGAATCCGGAGCCCACGGCGGCGACTCGCCAGGCCGCGCCGGCCGCAAATGCGGCGGCAGCACCGCGTGCGCCGGCCGCGGCCTCCGCACAGGCCGCAGCGCCTCCGGCATCGAGCCCGCCGGCTGCGAAGAAGCCGCCGCCCCAAAAGGCTGCGCGTGCGCCTGCGGCGCCGGTTCCGCTCGCGCCGCCGCCGGCCTCGACCGCCGCTCCCGCGCCTGCGGATAACGAGTAGATCGGCATTCCAAATGCTGGGTTGCCCGGCTAATGCTTGGGCATGCCACTCCATCTGATCAAGCTCGCCGTCGGCTGCGACTCCGTCAAGGAATTGAAGGAGTGGGTGGCCGAACGGATGCAGACCGCCAAGAAGAAGGGTCTGCCGCAACATCACATCCACATCACCCGCATGGTGCCCAAGCGCGACGCCGAGATCCTCGCCGGCGGCTCGCTCTACTGGGTGATCAAGGGCGAGATTGCCGCGCGCGAAAAGATCATCGGCATCGAGCCGTTCCGCGACAAGGACGGCATCGGGCGCTGCCGGATCGTGATGCAGCCGAAAGTGATCTCGGTCTCGCCGCGGCCGATGCGCCCGTTCCAGGGCTGGCGCTATCTGACCGACGATTCCGTGCCGGCCGATCTCGGCAAGTCAGCGGCTGGCTCGATTGCGGCGATGCCGGAGCCGATGCGGCGCGAGCTGCGTGAGCTCGGACTGCTCTAAACAGCCATATTGTCGATCAGCCGGGTGGTGCCGAGCTTGGCCGCGACCAGGATCCGCAAGGGGCCGTCCTTGCGCGAGGTGACCGGTGCCAGCGTCTCGGCATGGCGGACCTCGTAATAGTCGATCACCAAGCCGGCCGCCTTGATCATCTCCGCACCGCCGGCCATCGCCGGCGCGATCGAATCGCCGGCACGGATGCGCCCGGCGCTCTCTCTCATGGCGCGGTAGAGGACAATGGCGGTCTGGCGCTCCTCGGGCGAGAGGTAGACGTTGCGCGAGGACATCGCGAGTCCGTCGCGCTCGCGCACGGTGCGGGAGCCGATCACCTTGACGTCGAGGTCGAGGTCGCGCGCCATCTGCGTCACCACGCGCAATTGCTGGAAATCCTTTTCGCCGAAGATCGCGACATCCGGCCGGACTTGCGTGAACAGCTTGCCGACGACGGTGGCGACACCGCCGAAGAAGTGCGGGCGGAAGCGGTCCTCGAGGCCGGCGAGCGCCGGCCCCTCCGGCACGATGCGGGTGGCAAATCCCTCCGGATACATGGCCGCGACGCCCGGGTGCCAGACGATATCGACGTCCTCGGCCGCGAGCTTGGCGATGTCTGCCTTCCAGGTGCGCGGATAGGCGCCGAAATCCTCGGTCGGAGCGAACTGGGTCGGGTTGACGAAGATCGACACCACGACGCGGCTGGCGCGCCGCTTGGCGAGGCGAACCAGCGACACATGCCCGTCATGGAGCGCCCCCATGGTCGGGACCAGCGCGATCGTGGCCTTTCGCTTGCGGAGATTGTCGACGGCGCGTCGCAGGGCAGGGACCGTGCGGGCGATCAATGGGCTTGCTGACATCGGGACTCGACGATTGGGAAGGGGCGCAGGTGCGGGCGTCGCCCCCGGCCGGCTAACCTTAACAAGCGGAGATCGTGGACGCCATGCATCCGGATGCGGCACAGCATCCCGCGCAAGGCGGCGTAGAACGTCGCGACGTTGTGGACTGGTTCACAGACGAAAGACGGCGCCGCGATACATCGTGAAGAACGGCGCATTGCAATTTGCATTTCCTGTCACGCATTTCACTTGACCGGTGACGCGGTCAACTCGAAGATATTCGCAAGGGGTGTTGAGGATCGCCATGCTTGTGCAGGCTAGCCAAGGCCAATCCGGCTCGGCGCACGTGGTCGTGCTGGGCAACGAGAAGGGCGGCTCCGGCAAATCGACCACGGCCTTGCACATCGCCGTTGCGCTTCTGAAGGCCGGCCAGCGCGTTGCCACCATCGACCTCGACTGCCGCCAGCAGAGCTTCACGCGCTACATCGGCAACCGGTCCGCCTGGGCGCAACGTACCAAGCTCGACCTCGAGCTTCCGGTGCATCGCTGCATCAAGCTCGGCGAGACCATGCAGATTGCCGAGAACGAGAATTCCGAGTTCCAGCAGTTCATGGAAGCCGTCTCCGCGGTCGAGAGCAGCTTCGACTTCATCGTTATCGATACGCCCGGCACCGACAGCTATCTGATGCGGCTCGCGCATTCGATGGCCGACACCCTGGTCACGCCGATCAACGACAGCTTCCTCGATTTCGACGTGCTCGGCACCGTCGATCCCGCGACTTACGCAGTGACGGGCGAGAGCCACTACGCCGAGATGGTGCGTGATGTCAGGCGCAAGCGACGCCAGCTCGACGGCGCGACCACCGACTGGATCGTCGTGCGCAACCGCCTGTCGATGCTCGGCTCGCGCAACAAGCAGCTCGTCGCCGAGGGCCTGAAGGATCTGTCGCTGCGGCTCGGCTTCCGCTACGTCGATGGCTTCGCCGAGCGCGTCGTGTACCGCGAATTCTTCCCGCGGGGTCTGACCGCCCTGGACGATATCGACGAGGCCACGCTGGGCATGCGGCCCAATCTCGGCCATCTCACCGCGCGGGAGGAGGTGACGAGCCTGCTCCGCCAGCTCAAGCTCCCGCTCGACGAGCGCGGCCGCCGCCGCGCGGCCAACCGGGCCGAGTGGTTCAGCCAGGTCGACAAGCCGCTCGAGGTCCACGATATCCTTGGCGCCTGACCTCGCGGTATAAGGCTACTCCCGGCCGATCCGGGCCTTCGGCTGGCGCGGGAACCGGGACTGCGCCGCGTGCGTTTTCACCCTGCGTTTACCGCGAGTCGAACCCGATCAAGACCGGTTGCGTCGAATAGGGACCTGCACCCTCACGTAGCGGTATGAGAATGGGGTGCTCACCGAACGAGTGCAACGCACAATGAAAGGGCTGCCGGTTCACAACATTTAGCCTTCCTGTCACGCTGCTGTGACATATATTAGGGAATAGGCGACAAGGGGACGAAGAGCCCCGGAGAACACGATTTTCAACAGGGATTCAGGCCGCTTAGGCCTGAGGCTGAGGACGAAAATGAAGCGTGGAATTGCCGTTCTGGTTTCGGTCAGTGCCCTCTGCGGCATCGCCTATTTCACGGCGAGCAAGTGGGCGATCAGGCACGAGACCATCACGTTCTACGATGCCTCGCGCGACAACCGTCCGGTGCCCGTGTCCATCGCGGTGCGCCGCGACAAGGAAATGCAGGCCAATGCCGGCATGATCAAGCTGCCCGTCGCAGTGATCAATCACGGCAACACCGTCAAGAACACCGAGTATGGCTTCCTCGCCAACATCTTCGCTGCGCGCGGCTACATGGTCATGAGCCCGCAGCACGATCTGCCGACTGATCCTCCGATGGTCACCAAGCCCGGCGAGCTCTATGTCGGCCGGCTGCCGCAGATCCTGCGCGGTGTCGCCAACATCCATCTCGCCGTGCAGGAGATGAAGAAGGTTCAGCCCAACGCCGACTACGACAAGGTGACGATGGTCGGCCATTCCATGGGCGGCGACATCACCATGTACTTCGCCAAGCAATATCCGGATGAGGTCAAGAAGGTCGTTACCCTCGACAATCTGCGCGTGCCCTTCGTCACCGCCGGCAAGTTTAAGATCCTGTCGTTCCGTTCCCAGGATCCGCAGTTCAAGGCCGATGCCGGCGTGATTCCGACCGACGAGGAATGCGAGAAGGCGGGCATTCAGGTCGTGAAGACCGAGTTCCAGCACAACGACATGCGTGATACCGGTCCGGATGTGGCGAAAAGCTCGATCCAGAGCATGCTCGACAAGTTCCTCAGCGCGACCGACAGCGAGATCGCGCCGGTCGACACGCAGTCCGCCCCGCCCAAGATCCTCGAGCCGGGCCCGGTTGCCTTGATGGCTCCTGCCAAGAGCTGACTTCCAAGCGCTGACCTCCAAGAGCTGACTTCCAAGAGCTTGCCGAGCTGACGTCGCCGCTCGACTGCACCAATCCTCAAAGCCTCCGCCGGTACCCGCCTGCGGAGGCTTTGCGCATTGACCGGGCCGCATGTGCTGACCACATTAGCTGCTGACGCAAGGTGTAGCAGCGATGTCGGTCGAACCCATCAAACCGCGCGGCCGCGATGCCGTCTCTGCGCGAGCAGACGGCGTGTTGCCGCAAGCGCAAACCTCGACCTCGGAAGACATCGCCGCGTTCGTTGCCAAGGCGCGGACCCTCTCGCCGCATGCCCCGGGCGCGAGGGGGCGGCTGATCTTCGCGCTGGATGCGACCATGAGCCGGCAGCCGACCTGGGACATGGCCTGCGCGCTCCAGGCTGACATGTTTCGCGAGACCGCAGCGCTCGGCAGTCTCGACATCCGGCTGGTCTATTATCGCGGCCTCAACGAGTGCCGCGCCACGGCTTGGATTTCAGACAGCGCCAGGCTGGCGACGCTGATGAGCAAGATCGATTGCCGCGGCGGCGATACCCAGATCGGCAAGGTCCTGAGCGAGGCCAGGCGCGAGGCAGTCGCATCCGGCGTGCGGGCCGTGGTCTTCGTCGGCGATGCCATGGAGGAAGACATCGACGAGCTCTGCGCCAAGGCCGGCGAGCTCGGCATGCTCAAGGTGCCCGTATTCGTCTTTCAGGAAGGCCATGACGCGGTCGCCGAACAGGCGTTCCGCGAGATCGCGCGGCTGACTGGCGGTGCCTGGTGCCGGTTCGATCCCGGTGCGGCGGCGCAGCTGCGCGAGCTGTTGCGGGCAGCTGCGGCCTATGCCGCGGGTGGACGTGAGGCGCTGTTGAAGCTGGCCGGAAGCGTGAGTGGCGCGGCGAAGCTGATCAGCCAGATGAAATAGCGGCCCGGCCGGTGCGGCTTGCGGCGCTGGACGCCATGCTTTTTGACAACAGCACGACTATATTCCGGCCATGACCCTGATCGCCGGCGCTGTCGCCGTTATCACGCTGTACCTGCTGCTCCAGATGTTCCGCTCCGCCAATCCAGCGGTGCTGGCGCGCACCCTCAAGTTCGGCGGCGGCGTGCTGGCGCTGGTGGTTGCGGCCTTCACCGGCTTGCGCGGCGAGCTGGCGGTTGCGATCCCGCTCGGAATTTTCGGCGCGGGCCTGCTCGGCTGGACACCACTCGCAAATGCCGGCTTCGGCAATGTCGGCGGGCTGTTCGGCGGCGGTGCGACGCGCCCGTCCGGGCAGGCCTCGCGGGTGCGCTCGCAATTCCTGGACATGCGGCTCGACCACGATTCCGGCCAGCTTTCCGGCCAGATCGTTGCGGGGCCTCATGCCGGGCGCAATCTCGACGAATTCGATCTCGCCGGCTTGCTCGCGATGGTCTCGACGTTCGACGCAGAGAGCGTGGCCTTACTTGAAAGCTATCTGGACCGCCGGTTTCCCGCTTGGCGTCAGAACGCGCAGGGCGATACGGCAGGGCGGCAGCGCCGCACGGCGGCGAGCAGCAAAATGACGGCGGAGGAAGCCTATCAGATCCTTGGCTTGCAGCCGGGAGCGGGGCGCGACGACATCAGCCGGGCCCACAAGTCCCTGATGAAGAAACTCCATCCCGACCAGGGGGGCTCGACGTATCTCGCTGCCCGGGTAAACGAGGCCAAGGATACTCTGCTTCGCACGCATAACGGCTAACTCCGGCACCAACGCTACAAACGCCCGTACCGCGTGAGCTCCGTTTGCTCTGTCTGCCGTCGCCCGCCCTTGTCGGCGTGGTCGATCCCCTTGAGCAAAGTTTTAACCGTAAATCCTTGACGAGAGGTTGTCGTGGAACAGCCTTGTCCGGAACAGCCTGCGCATCACCGCCGCACCAAAACGAAAATGCCCGCGCAAGGCGCGGGCATTTGGTCTGGAGCGGAGAAGGAAATCAGTTGCGAACGGTGATGCAGGAGATCTCGGCACGCTTCAAGGTGCGGCAGACGGCTTCGGCCTGATCGCGCTCGAGCCCGGCGAAGCGGGCGCGGTAAAGCTTGCGATTGTCCTTGGCGACGACCGGCTCGGTGAACGGGTCCGCCTTGCTGAGCAGGCCGCGGGCCGAGTTGCGGGCCGCATCGATGCGCTGCTGAGCTTCGTTCTCGCTCTCGAGCGCACCGACCTGGACGATCCAGCCGCTGTGGGTGACGGCGGGCTTGGTGGTGGCGCTCATCTGGATCGGCTGCGGCGCCGGGTCGGCCGAGGCGAGCTTGGGTGCGGCGGGAGCCGGTGCGGCGGCGGTTGCCGCCGGCAGCACGCCAAGGATGCCGTTGCCGGTACCGAAGCCTGCCGGCTGCCGCGGCAGTTCGGTGCGGGCCATCTCGGCCTTCGGCGCTTCGGGCTGGCTCACCGCCTCCGGCTTGTTGATGAGATCTGCCCTGGCGACGACGGCGCCGGAAGTTTCCGCGACGTCGGAGCGGTGCGGGACGGTGCTGGTGACCGGTGGCGCAACGACCTGGACACCACCCTGGGCCGGAGCCGCGGAGGCGACTTTCACGGCGCCGGCCTTGACCTGAACGGTCTTGACCCGAACCGGCTTCATCGGCTCGGACGAGCCGGGAATGATGGAGAGCGGCTGGCTCGAGATCACGCCATTGGTGAGCGGCGCCGGCTCCACCTTGGACTCCGTCGGCCGAGCTTCGGGTTTGGAGTGAGCGGGCGGCATCGCCGCAGTCGCTGCGGCCAGCGTCGACAGACGCGCGGCGAGCCGCGACGGGGCGGCTTCGGGAGCAGGGGCCGCCGCGGCCTGGACCGGCAGGGCGGGCCGTGCCGGCATATCCGAGGCATCGGCGACATCGGTGTTGGCTTCAGTGCCGTTGCGCTCCGTGACCGCGGCGACGGTGCGGACGGTCGCACCCTTGTCGAGGTTCTCCGCGAGCAGGTTGCGCATGATGGCGTCGCGCGAGCCACCGCTGCGGCCGCCGAGCACCACGCCGATCAGGTGGCGGTTGCCGCGGCGGATCGAGCTGACGAGGTTGAAGCCGGAGGCGCGGGTGTAGCCCGTCTTGATGCCGTCCACACCTTCGACACTGCCGAGCAGGCGATTGTGGTTGCGGATCGACTGTCCGCGCCAATTGAACGTCGAGGTCGCGAAATAGCGATAGTAGCGGGGGAAGCGCTCCTGAATGGCGCGACCCAGCGTGGCCTGGTCGCGCGCGGTCGTGACCTGCTCGTCGTTGGGAAGGCCGTTGGCATTGCGGTAGACCGTCCTGGACATGCCGAGCGAGCGCGCCTTGCGCGTCATCATCCGGGCGAAGTCGTCCTCGTCACCGGCGATCGCTTCCGCGATCACCACGGCTGCGTCGTTGGCCGAACGGGTGACGAGGCCCTTGATCGCGTCCTCGACGCGGATGGTCTGGCCGGCACGCAGATTCAGCTTGGTCGGATCCTGGTCGGCGGCGTGCTTGGACACCGGCATCTCGGTGTCGAGCTTCATCTTGCCGGATTCGAGGCGCTCGAACAGCAGATAGAGCGTCATGATCTTGGTCAGCGAGGCCGGGTGGCGGATCGCGTCAGGGCTCGTCGCCTGGAGCACTGCGCCGGAATTGCCGTCGATGATGATGGACGCGAATTTCGAGCTGGAGCTCTCGGACACGTCGTGCTGCACCCGGTGGTGCGCATAATGTCGACGATGGCGCCGCGCCTCGGCTGCGTCGACGGTGAAGATGACTGCGGTGGTGACCGTAAGAAGCCCGAAAACGCCAACCCGCGCCCAGCGCGAGGCAGACAAGTTTTTACGAAGCATGGAACCCCGTCCCCGTTTCTGACTTGATCACCGGCTCGTGAGGCGAAATTGTGCCCTACCGACCCGGGATCATTACCTGCTCAGGCTGTCCCTCCGCTGGTGTTGGCCGCGGGAGGACGTTGGACCCGAGCCGCTGTTCTGGCTAAGGTGATGTTCTCAAACGGCTTTTGGCCGCTCGCGGAAGTGACCACGTCCAGGGAATCAAGGTAGGGTGGCCCGGTTTCCAAAAGCTTAAGGAACCCTTGCGGGAAACCCCGGGAATCTCTGCGATTTGCGCCGGATTTGTGCGACGCACAAGATTCTTGACTTTTTTGTGCGTTGCACTAATTTTGGGCGGAGTCAGGGAGCCGGGGCTTCCCGACGCGAGCCAGGGAAAAGGATTCCGAAATGTTCAAGGTTGAAGACTTCCAGAGCTACGGGAAAGAGCAGTTCGAGCAGTGCGTTGCCTCCGCGACCTCGGTGCAGCACGGCCTCCAGGCGATCGCCAGCGCCTATGGCGACTACACGAAGAAGTCGTTCGAAGACACCAAGTCCTTCGTCGAGAAGCTTTCCGGCGTGAAGTCGCTGGACAAGGCGATGGAAGCGCAGACCGATTTTGCCCGTTCCGCCTATGAGACCTTCGTCGCGGAATCGCAGAAGATTGCCGGCCTCTACAGCGACCTCGCCAAGCAGGCGTTCAAGCCGGTCGAGACCATCGTGTCGAAGTTCACCCCGGCCGCTCAGTAACGTCTCGAGACATCCTGGAATCGAAAAGCCCGGCTGAACCAGCCGGGCTTTTTGTTGTGAGCGATGCGACCGTCAGCGTGCGACGCGCAGCTTCGACAGCGAAGTGCCGATATCCTTGAACACCGAGACCGTCTGGCTCGCCGAAGTGACCAGATAGAACTTGTCGCTGCCGCTGGCGCAATATTGCAGCACGCTTGAGGTCGGATCGCCGCCGGTGTTCACCTGCACCGTATAGATCGTGATGTTGTTGGGCTGGGCCTTGGCGTTGTCGCAGAGGATCTTCTGCCGGGCGTCGATCTGCGAAGCGCCGCTATACCAGCGGTTCTGCGTGTTGAGACCGTCGGAGAGCAGGACGATTGCGTCCTTGTAGGTGTAGTTCGTGTCCTTGGCCGGAGCATTCATGGGCTCGCCCGCCGACAGCGTCATCCAGCCCCAGGCAAGGCCGATGCCCTGGTTGGTGTTGCCGGTCGGAACCAGCTTGTCGATCAGAGATTTGAGCGAGGTCCAATCGTAGCTGAGCGGCATGACCGGCTGGATGTAGGCCGAATTGCTGGAGTTGCAGTAGGAATATTGCTCGGCCGGGAAAAGCGTAGCCGAATTGCTGCTCACTGGAGTCGTGTTCTTGGTGTCATAGTCCTGGTCACGATCGGTGACGCACCCGTTCCACGTGTTGTGGTTCCTCGGTGTCCAAGTCTTGCCGTTGTTAACGCAGGTCCACTGTCTCGTGTAGGAAGAGTTGCTACAGGTCCCGTTCACAGCCTCCCAGTCGGACCAGTCGATCCAGCTCTTCGTGTAGTTGCTGCTGCCGACGTTGACGTCCTTGGCGAACGGCACGATCGAGATATAGACGTCGCCGTTGGTCTTCGCGAGCGCGCTGAGCTGGTCGACCAGGTTCTTCGCGGCCGTCTGCATCGCCGGCATCTTGCCGTCGGACGCCATCGATCCCGTGACGTCGAGCACCAAGGCCACGCGCATGCGCGTCAGGCCCCAGGCGCTGGTGGATGAGGTGCCGACATCGAGGGTCGGGAAGCCGGCGATCTTCATGAAGCTGGTCGTGTAGGTGCCGGTTCCGGTCAGCTGGATCGTCGAGCCGATACTGGTGCTCGCGTTGTAGGTGGCGCCGACGCTGACCGAGGGCAGGGTCTTGGTGTCCGTGAACAAGGCGTTGAAATAGGATTGGGCCTTGGTGGCGATCTGAGACGTCGAGATGGTGCCGGCGGACAGGTCCCGTGACAGCATCAGCGCGGTGGAATCGAGGGCCGACTGCATTGCGGTACGCGCCTGGGCCGCACGGCTATAGTCGATCGCCGCGCCGACGAAGCTCAGCACTGGAACGAGCGCAATGGCGAAGATCACCGCGATATTGCCTTGCTCGGCCGCTGCGAAACGGGCGAGTTGTTGACCAAGGCGGCTGACGAGGGGCAGACCAGACATGACGATCCCCGAAATCTGTATTTTGCCCGATTTCGCGCCATGCCATTGAATGGCAAGTAAATTGGACCGTAGAAAAACGGAGCGTTTTGCGGAAAACCGTCGCAGCCGGGTTAACGGCCGGGTTCCTGGTCAACACGTTCTAAACGTGCCGGGCGGAAATTTTTGTCAAATCGCTCCGGATTGATTAACCTGATCAGGATCGCCCGGACCGGGAATCGGGACTGCTGCGACCGCCTGGGCTGAACCCCCGCGAGCTTGCGGCGGGCCGGGGGCAGGGCCATATTGCTGGCGAGCGATCCGGCCTCGACCGCATTTGCCGGGAGCGGCGATCCAAGGCGGCGCGCCTGCGCCAGGCTCCGAAGGGCGGGGTCGCGCGGTGACCGCCATTCGCTTCCGTGGGGAATTTGAACGCCTGTGCCATGCTGCAATTGACTTCCAGCCTCGATCTGTCCGCGCCAGCCGCTGCCGACGCGCCTCGCATGAGCAATGACGACAACCGTTCGGGTACTCCGTCGGGTCCGAGCACGTCGGTCATCACCAAGGTCAAGCCCAAGACCAAGCGGCCGAACCTGTATCGCGTGCTGATCCTGAACGACGACTACACGCCGATGGAGTTCGTCGTTCACGTGCTGGAGAAGTTCTTCAACAAGGACATCGAAGCCGCTACCAAGATCATGCTGCACGTCCATCATCACGGGATCGGCGAGTGCGGCGTGTTCACCTACGAGATCGCGGAGACCAAGGTGACGCAGGTGATGGATTTCGCCCGCAAGCACCAGCACCCGCTGCAATGCGTGATGGAAAAGAAGTAAGACGGCTTGCGGCGCGTTTGAAGCCCGCTCCTGTACAAGCCGCAGTGTGATTGTCGCGTAGCGGCTGCGCGCGGTGGGCTGCAGCCGGCAAAACTACGGAATTCTGCGCCGGCGCCGATCCCGCCCAAACCGGAACGGGTTTTGCATCGAAAAATGCCGCAAGTGTGTCGCCGCCGAGTGGCGGAACCGGTCTTTCGCCGCGGTCTTGTATAACTATATGTGACAAAGGTTGTTGTTGCCTGACCGGGCGATGACGATCATGATGGTGGGGGCCATAGAGGACGCGAATGCCGACTTTTTCCCAAAGCCTTGAACAATCCCTGCATCGTGCGCTGGCGATCGCAAATGAGCGTCATCACCAATACGCGACGCTCGAGCATCTCTTGCTCTCCTTGATCGACGACTCCGATGCAGCCGCGGTCATGCGCGCCTGTAGCGTCGATCTCGACAAGCTCCGTACGAGCCTCGTCAACTACCTTGAGACCGAATTCGAGAACCTGGTGACGGATGGCGCCGACGACGCTAAGCCGACCGCCGGTTTCCAGCGCGTGATCCAGCGCGCGGTGATCCATGTGCAGTCGTCCGGTCGCGAAGAGGTGACCGGCGCCAACGTGTTGATCGCGATCTTCGCCGAACGCGAGAGCCATGCCGCGTATTTCCTGCAGGAGCAGGACATGACGCGTTACGACGCCGTCAACTACATCAGCCACGGCATTGCCAAGCGGCCGGGCGTCTCCGAGGCGCGGCCGGTACGCGGCGTCGACGAGGAGACCGAGACCAAGGGTAACGAGGACGCCAAGAAGAAGGGCGAGGCGCTCGAGACCTATTGCGTCAACCTCAACAAGAAGGCGCGCGACGGCAAGATCGATCCGGTGATTGGACGCAATTCCGAAATCAATCGCGCGATCCAGGTGTTGTGCCGCCGGCAGAAGAACAACCCGCTGTTCGTCGGTGAAGCCGGCGTCGGCAAGACCGCGATCGCAGAAGGGCTCGCCAAGCGCATCGTCGACAGCGAAGTGCCGGAGGTGCTGGCGGCCGCCACCGTGTTCTCGCTGGACATGGGCACGCTACTTGCCGGCACGCGCTATCGGGGCGACTTCGAGGAGCGCCTGAAGCAGGTGCTCAAGGAGCTCGAGGCGCATCCCAACGCCATCCTGTTCATCGACGAGATCCACACCGTGATCGGTGCGGGCGCGACGTCGGGCGGGGCGATGGATGCCTCGAACCTGCTCAAGCCCGCGCTCGCCTCGGGCACGATCCGCTGCATGGGCTCGACCACCTACAAGGAATATCGCCAGCACTTCGAGAAGGACCGCGCGCTGGTGCGGCGCTTCCAGAAGATCGACATCAACGAGCCGACGGTCGAGGACGCCATCGCGATCCTCAAGGGCCTCAAGCCGTACTTCGAGGACTATCACCGGCTGAAGTACACCAATGAGGCGATCGAGGCTGCGGTGCAGCTCTCCTCGCGCTACATCCACGACCGCAAGCTGCCCGACAAGGCGATCGACGTGATCGACGAGTCCGGCGCGGCGCAGATGCTGGTCGCCGAGAACAAGCGCAAGAAGACCATCGGCATCAAGGAGATCGAGACCACGATCGCCTCGATGGCGCGGATCCCGCCGAAGAGCGTGTCGAAGGACGACGCCGAGGTGCTCAAGCATCTCGAGCAGACGTTGAAGCGCACCGTGTTCGGGCAGGACAAGGCAATTGAATCGCTCGCCGCCTCGATCAAGCTGGCGCGTGCCGGCCTGCGCGAGCCGGAGAAGCCGATCGGCTGCTACCTGTTCTCGGGCCCCACCGGCGTCGGCAAGACGGAAGTGGCAAAACAACTCGCGGCGACGCTCGGCGTCGAGCTGCTGCGCTTCGACATGTCCGAGTACATGGAGCGGCACACCGTGTCGCGCCTGATCGGCGCGCCTCCCGGCTATGTCGGCTTCGACCAAGGTGGCCTGCTCACCGACGGCGTCGACCAGCATCCGCATTGCGTGGTGCTGCTCGACGAAATCGAGAAGGCGCATCCCGACCTCTATAACGTGCTACTCCAGATCATGGACCATGGCCGCCTCACCGATCACAACGGCAAGCAGGTCAACTTCCGCAATGTGATCCTGATCATGACCACGAATGCCGGCGCGGCGGATCTCGCCAAGCAGGCGTTCGGCTTCACCCGTTCGAAGCGGGAAGGCGACGATCACGAGGCGATCAACCGGCAGTTCGCGCCGGAATTCCGCAACCGTCTCGATGCCATCGTCTCGTTCGGCCATCTCAGCGTCGAGGTGATCGGCACCGTGGTCGAGAAGTTCGTGCTTCAGCTCGAGGCGCAGCTCGGCGATCGCGATGTCACCATCGAGCTGTCCGAGCCGGCCAAGGCCTGGCTGGTCCAGCACGGCTACGACGAGCAGATGGGCGCGCGTCCCATGGCCCGCGTGATCCAGGAGCACATCAAGAAGCCGCTGGCCGACGAGGTGCTGTTCGGCAAGCTCAAGGGCGGCGGCCACGTTCGCGTCGTGCTCGTCAAGGACGAGGCCGACGAGACCAAGGAGAAGATCGGCTTCGAATTCGTCGAGGGCCCGGTCACGCCGAAGCAGGAGAAGCTGCCCGGCACCCGCAAGCGCCCGCCCGGCAAGTCCAAGCCGGGTGGCCCCGGCGGCTCGAAGGGGCCGACCTCCAAGGGGCCGCTGGTCAAGGTTTGATCGGCACAGGTGACAAATCGAAAAGGCCGGCTGAGAGCCGGCCTTTTTGTTGTTGGCTATCCGTACAGTGAACCGGTTTCAGTCGCCCCGGAGGCGCTGATCGTCCTGCACGCGGACGTGCTCGGCACCGCGCGCGCCGGCTGTGGAAAGCCGCAGCAGGCTCAGCATCGCGCCGCAGAGCGCAAATCCAACGCCGACAAGGAGCGCCAGCCTGGTCCCCTCAACCGGATACCGTCTGAGCAACAGCGCCACCAGCGCCGCTCCGGTGGTCTGGCCGAGCAGGCGCGCCGTTCCCAGCATGCCGCTGGCGCCGCCGGCGCGCTCGCGCGGGGCGGCTGCGATCATGGTACGGTTATTGGGGGTCTGGAACAGACCGAAGCCGGCGCCGGCGAGCGCCATCCGCCAGATCACGTCGAGCGGCGTTGGCGTCGCCGGCAAGAAGGCCAGCGCGCCAAGGCCGCAGGCGAATAGCGTGAGCCCAATACCGCCGAGCAGGCCGGCCGGATAATGCTCGACCAGGCGGCCGGCGAGGGGGGCCGCAAACGCCAATGCGATCGGCCATGGCGTGATCAACAGGCCCATATGCACGGCCGAATAGCCGAAGCGGCTCTGGAGATAGAAGGGGATCGCGACGAAGGCCAGCATCTGCCCGCAGAACGATGCGATCGAGGTCGCAATCGACAGCGCGAACACCGGGATGCGCAGCAGATCGACCGGCAAGAGCGGCGAGGTCATGTGAGTCTCGCGATAGATCAGCAGCGCACCCGCGGCGATCGCGATGGCGAATTGCACGAGACAGGTGATCGCGGCCTCGCCATGACCGACGCTGTCGACCGCCGCGATGCCGACGCCGAACGTGATCGCCGACAGCCCCGCACTCTGCCAGTCGAAGGAGCGGCTCGCGGGCTTGGTGTGCGGCAGGCTGCGCAGGCCCAGCACCAGCGTCACCACGCCGAGCGGCACGTTGATCGCGAACAGCCAGGGCCAGCTTCCGACTGCGAGGATGCCGGCGGCGAGCGTCGGGCCGATCGCGGCCGAGAAGGCGACGACGAGCGCGTTGAGCCCGATGCCGCGGCCGAGCAGGCTGCGCGGATAGGTGAAACGCACCAGCGCCGCGTTGACGCTCATGATGCCGGCCGCGCCAAAGCCCTGGAGGATGCGCGCGATCGTCAGCGTCGGCAGCGTGTGGGCCAGCGCACAGAAGGCCGATGACAGCGTGAACAGCGCCAGCCCGACCAGATAGACGCGTCGATAGCCGACGATCTCGCCGAGCGAAGCCAGCGGCAGCAGCGAGATCGTGATCGCGAGCTGGTAGCCGCTGACGATCCAGATCGACAAGGCCGGGGTCGCATCGAGATCGGCCGCGATCGTCGGCAGCGCCACATTGACGATGGTGCTGTCGACCACCGCCATGACGATGCCGAACGCAATGGTCAGCACCGCCTGATTGCGTTGCGGCTGCGGCAGGCCGTCGGCATGCTCGATGGTGACTGTCGACATCGTGAGCGGCGTATCGTTGGCGAATCGGACTCGGCCACATGCCGAGTATTGCGCCAACAGGGCAGGGTCGCGATAGTTCCGGAACCGCGCTGCCAGCGCGCCGGCTTACCCAAGCGCGCTTGATGCAGCTGTCCTACACCGCCGGTGGATTGCGGTCGCTGAAGGTCACGCGCTGGTGCCAGTAGGGATAGGGCAGCGTCACCGTGCTCGCGGCATCGAGCTTTGCGACCTGGTCCTTGGTCAAGGACCAGCCCACCGCGCCGAGATTTTCGCGCAGCTGGGTCTCGTTGCGTGCGCCGATGATCAGCGTCGAGACCGTCGGGCGCTGCAGCAGCCAGTTCAGCGCGATCTGCGATACGCTCTTGCCGGTCTCTTTCGCGATCTCGTCGATCGCATCGACGACACGGTAGACGTGCTCGTCCGAGACGGGCGGTCCGAATTCGGCCGTCTTGGGCAGGCGGCTGACTTCCGGTTTCGGCTGACCGCGGCGGATCTTTCCGGTGAGGCGCCCCCAGCCGAGCGGCGACCAGACCACGGCGCCCAACCCCTGGTCCAGGCCGAGCGGCATCAACTCCCATTCGTAGTCGCGCCCGATCAGGGAGTAGTAGGTCTGGTTGGCGACGTAACGCGGAAAACCGTGCTTGTCGGCGACAGCGAGCGACTTCATCAGGTGCCAGCCCGAGAAATTCGAGACGCCGACATAGCGGATCTTGCCGGCGCGCACGAGCACGTCGAGAGTCGAGAGCACCTCTTCGGGCGGCGTGAAGGCATCGAAACCGTGGAGCTGGAACAGATCGATGTAATCGGTGCCGAGCCGGCTCAGCGAACCGTCGATGGCTTTGAGCAGGTGCTCACGCGACGAGCCGATATCGTTGGGACCGTCGCCAAAGCGGAAGGTCGCCTTGGTCGAGATCAGGACCTTGTCGCGGCGACCCTTGATAGCCTCACCGAGCACCCGCTCGGACTCGCCGAGCGAGTAGACATTCGCTGTGTCGAACATCGACACGCCGGCCTCGAGGCAGATGTCCAGAAGACGCCGCGCCTCTGTCGCGTCCGTCGTGCCCCATGCCGCAAGGCGGCCGACGCCGCCGAACGTGCCCGTACCCAGGCTCAAGGCAGGCACCATGAGGCCGGACCGGCCCAAGCGTCGGTATTCCATCGATCTGCTCCTCGGCTGGCCGCTCGTTGATCGGTACGGCCTTGGTGCCGAGTTTAGCGCAAGCGGGTGCCTTGTCCTATCACGCGCTCACATGGCGGCTCTGCTTGGTAGTCCGTATTTGTTAGGCTACGCTCGTGGTCTGCAAGTTTGCAGCCGAGATCTTCGCGCGCAGCCAAGCCTCGAACGCGCTGACATGGCTACGCCCTTTCGCCTCAGCCGAGCGCACCAGATAGTAGGAGATCGTCTCCACTTCGAATTTGGGTTCGCGGAACGGTACGACGAGCGTGCCCTTGTCCAGCTCCTCGGCGGCAAGGATCTCGCTCTCCAGCACGACGCCAAGCCCCTCGACGGCTGCATCGATCGCCATGGTGGAGCGGTCGAACCACAATTCGTGACGCGCCTTGATGATCGCGCCTGTGACCTTGCGCAGATAATCGGTCCAGGTCAGCGCGTTCGAGGAATGGATCAGCGTGGCGCGCGCGAGATCGCCGGGCTCGCGCAGGTCGAGCTGCTCGATCAGCCGTGGGCTGCAGAGCGGGCGCAGGCGCTCGGCGAGGAGCGGCTCAATCTGCCTGTCGTTCACGACTGGTGGGCGCCCATAGGCGATCGCGAGGTCGAAGCGGATGGTTTCGAGATCGCGCAGATCGGCGATGGTCGACAGTCTGATCCCGATCTCCGGATGCTGGCCGATGAAATCTCCGATCCGCGGTTGTAGCCATTTGGCGGCAAAGCTCGGTCCGCTGGCGATGAACAAATGATCACGCTGCGATTGCGGCGCCACCAGCCGCGTCGCACCCATGATCGTGCCGAACGCGCGCTCGATCTCGCCGGCATAGAGGCGGCCGGCGTTGGTAAGTACGGCACGGCCGGCGTGCCGCGAGAACACGCGCACGCCGAGAAAATCTTCGAGGTTCTGGATGTGATGGCTGATCGCGGAAGGCGTGACCCCGAGCTCCTCGGCAGCGCGGCTGAAGCTGCCGTGGCGGGAAGCAGCTTCGAACGCCGACAGCGCTTTCAGCGGCGGCATGCGCGGCCGCCCCGTTGAGCTTGCTTCATCGGCTGCTGAGTTTTTTGAACTGGCGCCCATCATGTCTGCCCGGTTACGAATTTCTCCGTTGCACGGGCAAGTTTCGTACCGCGAACGTCCCGACGCAACAGCTTCTTGCCCACAATCTGACCCGAGATCGGTGAGCGGGCTCCGCATCGCCGCGCCGTGCTCCGCGCGCGGCAGATACCGCTTGCTTAAGGAGACGCCATGACTTCAGCGCTGAAACAAGCTGCCGACGAATTTCTGGTGCGGTACGGCGGAGACGTGTTCCCGAACCTCTTCACGACCGCGAAAGGTACCATCGTCACCGACAGCGACGGGCGCGACTATCTCGATTTCACCTCGGGGCAGATGTGCGCGACGATCGGCCACAACCACGCTGCTATTGTCGCGGCGGTGGAGCGGGCCGGGAAGAAGGCGTTCCATCTCTTCAGCGGGATGATTCCCGAAGTGGTGGCCGAGCTCGCCCAGGTGCTGGCGACGGATTGGCTGCCCGGCGATCTCAAGCGCTCGATCTTCATCAACACCGGCTCGGAGGCGACTGAAGTCGCGCTCCGGATGGCCAAGATGTACACCGGCGGCTATGAGGTGCTTGTCCTCGGCGGCTCCTGGCACGGCATCACCGGCGGCGCCGCCTCGGTCTCGATGGCGAGCGACCGCAAGGGCTATGGTGTGCCGCCGCCCGGCGTGTTCGTCATCCCCGAGCCGAATGCCTATCGTCCCTACATCGACAAGGGGAGTGAGGAAGCATCCGCGCTCGCCAATCTCGAGCTGGCGCTGAAAATGTTCGACATGCAGTCGAGCGGGCGGGGCGCGGCGATCATCGCCGAGCCCGTGATCAGCGCCGGCGGCGTGCTGGTGCCGCCGAAGGCCTTCATGGAGGCGCTACGTAAAGCCGCCGACGACCGCGGAATGCTGCTGATCTTCGACGAGGCCCAGACGGCGTTCGGACGCATCGGCCGGAAGACGGGATCGGAACATTTCGGTGTCGTGCCTGACATCATGACGATGTCGAAAACGCTCGGCGGCGGGCTGCCGCTCGCGGCTGTATCGACCACCGAGGCGATCGAGAGCAAGCTGCACGAGGATCACTTCACCTATTACACCAGCCACGTCTCCGATCCGCTGCTGGCCGAGGTCGGGCTCGCGGTGCTGCGTGTGATCGCGGAGGAGAAGCTGGTCGAGCGTGCCAACGTCATGGGCGCCTATCTGCGCGACCACTTCGAGGGTCTTCAGCAGAAATACGAGCAGATCGGCGACATCAGGGGCATGGGGCTTCTGCTCGGCGTCGAGCTGGTCACCGACCGCAACAGTCGGCGCGCGGCCCACCAGCTCGGCGGCCTGACGACGAAGAAGTGCTTTGAACATGGGCTGAGCATGAACATCCGCCGCCGGCCCGAGCGCGGATCGGTGTGGCGCATCGCCCCGCCGCTGACCGTCTCGACCGAGGAGATCGACCGCGCCGTCGAGATCCTGGATCGATCCTTGAGGGAAAGCCTCGACGAGTTGTCGCGAAATCCCGCCGCATGATCAACAGTCCGGAGGCCGACATGATCCGCAGACACGCGCCGACGCTTGCCCTGGTCGTACTTTCGCTTGCGCTGTTGGACGTTCCGACGGCGCAAGCGGCCAGCCCAACCCTCGACAAGATCAGAGAGGTCGGCAAGATCAGCTTCGGCTATCGGGAGGCTTCCATCCCATTCGCCTATCTCGGATCGGACCAGAAGCCGATCGGGCTCTCGCTCGATCTCTGCTCCGCGGTGGCCGACAAGATCAGGATCGTGCTGCAGCGGCCGGAGCTGGGGATCGACTATGTCCCGGTGAATGCGTCCAATCGCATCCCGCTGCTCCAGAACGGCACCATCGACGTCGAGTGCGGCAGCACGACCAACACTGCCGAACGTCAGAAGCAGGTTTCGTTCTCCGTTGCGACCTATGTGGCATCACCGCGCTGGCTGGTGTCTGCGGCGTCGCGGGTGATGGAGCCGAAGGGCCTCGACGGGCAGACGGTCGTCATCACGCAGGGCTCGTTGAACGTTGCGGTCGCAAAGCAGGTTCTCGGCGAGCAGAAACTGAACGTGACGATCATCCAGGCCAAGGATCACGCCGAGTCCCTGCTGATGCTGGGAACGGGCCGCGCCGCGGCGTGGTTCGAGGACGACATCCTGATCGCCGGGCTCGTCGCGAACGCGTCCGATCCGAAGGCCTTCCGGATGCTGGGCGCGACCTATGCGCCGTCCTACTACGGATTGATGACCCGTCGGGAAGATCCCGAGTTCAAGGCCTTGGTCGACACCGCTATCAAGGAGAACATGGCCTCCGGCGCGTTCGACAAGCTCTATGCCAAATGGTTCGAGGCGCCGATTCCGCCGAAGGGACAGAACCTCCGGCTTCCCATGAGCGAGGCGATGAAGGCCCGCGTCGCCTCACCGAGCGAAACGCTCGCGCCGTAGGAGCGTCAATGCCGCAACTGGCTCTGCCTGAAGTCGCGCGGCGACATCCCGAAATGATCGCGGAAGACGCGGCCGAAATGCGAGAGGTCGTTGAAGCCCCAGGCGAAGGCGATCTCGCTGATGTGGCGATGGGCGAGCAGAGGCGAGGCGAGATCCCTCCGACATCGGGCGAGGCGTTCGGCAAGGACATGACGCTGGAAGGAGGTGTCCTCGTCTGCGAGAAGATCGTTGACATAGCGCGGGGAGATGCCGAGCGCGGCTGCGGTCTCAGCGACCGAGAGATCGGGATCGGCGAGGTGCGCGCGGATGTGCGCCTTCACTCGGTAGAGCAGGGCCGAGCGGTGGGTCGAGGACGGCAGCGGTGACTTGCCGAGCCGCTCGCTCAACGCCATCGCAAGCAGATCAACTGCCTGCTCCGACAGCGCCGTGGCCGTATCCGGAGCCAAGCTATCCGCATTCTGGCAGAGCCGGACAATGAAATCATAGGCGAGCCGCTCGAGCGGTGCGTCGACGCCAAATGACATTGCGGTCAGCGTC
Organism: Bradyrhizobium sp. USDA 336; assembly: GCF_044908355.1. Lineage (NCBI taxonomy): Bacteria > Pseudomonadati > Pseudomonadota > Alphaproteobacteria > Hyphomicrobiales > Nitrobacteraceae > Bradyrhizobium > Bradyrhizobium sp. USDA 336. The sequence continues at coordinate 1,106,893 of NZ_JBIYDC010000002.1, forward strand.
TCGGTGCCGCCGAGCCGCCGCTGCAGCATCTCGCGTGGGACCTTGAAGATGGTCTGCGTAAAACTGTCGTTGAACTTCAGCTCGTACGGGCGCGTTGTGTCGTAGATCGCGAACTCGCCAGGGTGGATCACGGTCTCGCGGCCGTCCTGCACAACACCACCGTTGCCGCGGTTGCCGAGCGCGACGAGGACGAAGTCCTGATCCGAGCGCGCGATGCGCGACGGTGTGCGGAAGACGTGCTGGCGGTCCGAGCAGACCTCGGAGCACACGGCCTTGCCGAGCGAGGCCTGCGTGACCGAGCCATGAAAGGCGCTGCCGAGGTCGGACTTGCAGTCGAGCCCGACGAAGACGTCGCAGACGATGTCCTGCCAGAGCGCGAGCCGCCGGTAGCCGGGACTGCCGTCTGTCGTGAACTGGATTGGCATCAGGACAGCCTCCCTTTCACATCCTGCAAAACCGCATGTTGGCGCAGATCGAGCCTGACCGGAGGCAAATTCCGTACCGGGCGATCCCTTCCAGTCGAGTTTTTGTTCCGCCGTGGTCGAGCGCCTGGCCGCCCGGCTTGGCCAAATAGACTGCATCGGACGTGGCTTGCGATCAACCGGCAATGGAGGCGGCAATGGGCATCGAACATCCGAAATACAAGGTTGCGGTGGTGCAGGCGGCTCCGGCCTGGCTCGATCTCGACGCTTCGATTGACAAGTCGATTGCGCTGATCGGGGAGGCCGCGGAAAAGGGCGCCAAGCTGATCGCCTTTCCGGAAGCTTTCATCCCCGGCTACCCCTGGCACATCTGGCTGGATTCCCCGGCCTGGGCGATCGGGCGGGGCTTCGTGCAGCGCTATTTCGACAACTCGCTGTCCTATGACAGCCCACAGGCCGAGCGCCTGCGCGAGGCCGTGCGCAAGGCAAAGCTCACCGCCGTGATCGGCCTGTCCGAGCGCGATGGCGGCAGCCTTTACCTCGCGCAATGGCTGATCGGCCCCGATGGCGAGACCATCGCAAAGCGCCGCAAGCTGCGGCCGACCCATGCCGAGCGCACGGTCTATGGCGAAGGCGACGGCAGCGACCTTGCCGTGCATGCGCGGCCCGACATCGGCCGGCTCGGCGCGCTGTGCTGCTGGGAGCATCTGCAGCCGCTGTCGAAATACGCGATGTACGCTCAGAACGAGCAGGTCCATGTCGCGGCCTGGCCGAGCTTCTCGCTCTACGATCCCTTCGCGCCGGCATTAGGGGCCGAGGTCAACAACGCGGCTTCGCGCGTCTATGCGGTGGAAGGCTCCTGTTTCGTGCTCGCGCCTTGCGCCACCGTCTCGCAGGCCATGATCGACGAGCTCTGCGACCGGCCGGACAAGAATGCGTTGCTGCATGCGGGCGGCGGCTTTGCGGCCATCTACGGCCCCGACGGCAGTCAGATCGGGGACAAGCTGGCGCCCGATCAGGAAGGCCTGCTGATCGCAGAGATCGATCTCGGCGCCATCGGCGTTGCCAAGAATGCCGCCGATCCCGCAGGCCATTATTCGCGGCCCGACGTCACACGGCTGCTGCTCAACAAGAAGCGGTACCAGCGGGTCGAGCAGTTCGCGCTGCCGGTCGACACCGTCGAGCCTATGGACATTGCCGCGGCGGCAAGCTGATCGCCGCGATCACGGGAGAGGATCCGGCCATGGAATCAGCAATTCCTGCGCATCTCGAAACCCCACGCACGCGCCACAAGCGCGTGCCGGACGATTACCAGCCGCCATATCCGTCCTTCGTGGCGCGCTACAAGCCTTCGGTCAGCCGGGTCGTGATGGCCTATTTCGGTGTTCAGTATGGCGGTGCGGCACCGGCGGCAGCAATTGACGCGTCGAAAGAACTCGCAGGATTGTTCGCAATGGATGGCGGCCCGTCACATTGGGACCGTGCGCGTTATGCCGATCAGTCCGGCTCCGAGAATGTTGTCACAGTCGCTTATTGGGACAATCTCGCGCGCTTTGATGCCTGGTTCGCGCGAGCTCGCGAGATGTGGACCGGGCGGCAGCGCGAAGGCATCGGTACCTTCATCGAGGTGTTGCGTCCCATTGTGACCCGTCACGAGACGCTGTTCTCCTCGCCCGATCGGCCCGAAGGTATCGCCCGTCGTTGCGGAGGGCATGAGCGGTGAGGTGCAGGAGCACGCCTATTGGGGCGGCATGCGCGATCGCATCCCGCAATCACAGACCGATGCCATGGCGCCCGCGGGGACTCTAGGGCTGATCCGCGACGGCGCGCGGCTGAGAGTCGTGGCGCACGATAATCTCTGCCTGATCCGGTCCGGGCAGGACTGGAGCGATACGGAAGCATCCGAGCGAAAGCTCTATCTCGACGACGTCGAACCGGTGCTACGCGAGGGCATGGATTTTCTGCGCGATGATGGCCTCGCGATTGGCTGCTATGCCAACCGCTACATGCAGGTGCTGACGGCCGACGGCAGCGCGAGCGAAAAGTCCTACGGTCAGAGCTGGTGGAAGAGCCTCGCCGCGCTCGAACGCTGGGCGGAGTCGCATCCGACTCACGTCAAGATCTTCGGCGCGGCTATGAAATATCTGTCGACGCTCGGGCCGTCAGCCAAGCTGCGGCTCTATCACGAGGTGACGGTGGCAGCCGCCGATGAACAGTTCTTCGAATATCTGAACTGTCACTCGAAGACGGGTATGCTTGCTGCGGTCGAAACGGTCAGCACCTAAGCGACGCAATGGCCGAGCAGCTCGGGATGTGCCGCGCAGATGTGATGCGCGCCGGCCTCTCGCAGCTCGGTCTCGCTGCCATAGCCGTAGAGCACGCCGATGGCGGTCATTCCGTTGGTGCGGGCGCCGACCACGTCGTGGCTGCGGTCGCCGATCATGATCGCGCTGTTCCCATCGACCCTGGCCTCATCGAGCGCGTAGCGGAGCAGGTCGCGCTTGTCGACGCGCGTGCCGTCGAGCTCGGATCCGAACACGCGTTCGAAATACGGCTTCAACCCGAAATGATCGACGATGCGGCTGGCGTAGACGGCGGGCTTGCTGGTCGCCACGAACATGCGCTGACGTGTCGCTGCGAGCGAAGATAACGTGTCCGTAATTCCGCTGTAAGCCTCGTTCTCGAACAGGCCGATATCGCTGAAGCGCTCGCGATAGAGCAGCAGTGCGCGGTCGGCGAGCTCATCGGCTCCGGTGAGCTTGCGCAGGCTGGCAAGCAGCGGAGGGCCGATGCACCAGGTCAGTTCGTCCTCGCTCGGCACGGGAACGCCGAGCCGTTCCAGCGCATATTGGATCGAGCGGGTGATCCCGGGCTTCGGGTTCGTCAGCGTGCCGTCGAGATCAAAAAAGATTGTCACCATCGGGCGGGACCGGTGTTGATACTGCCGTCTGTTGCTAGTTGGCTCTGGTTCCAAGTCAAGGTCCGATTTGTCCTGTTACGTCGATGCCATGCGAATAGCTCGGGTCATTGCTGTCTTGTGCCAGGTCCTCGTGCACTCGCCGGCGCTTGCAGAGGAGGCGCCCCCCATCGATGCGCCTCCGAAGGCCGAGGAACCCGAGAGGCCGCCGGAGAAACCGAACGACGCGCGCGAGAGCGACACGCGGGAGTCGATCTGCCTGATCGTGGAGGCGGCCGCGCGCGACAATAGCCTGCCGCTGGAATTCTTCGCGCGCGTGATCTGGCAGGAAAGCCGCTTCCAGGCCGATGCGGTCGGGCCCATGACGCGCAGCGGCCAACATGCGCAAGGGATCGCGCAGTTCATGCCGGGCACTGCCAGCGAGCGCGGGCTGCTCGATCCGTTCAATCCGGTGCAGGCCTTGCCGAAGTCGGCCGAATTCCTGAATGAGCTGCGCAACCAGTTCGGCAATCTCGGCCTTGCCGCCGCCGCCTACAACGCCGGCCCTCGGCGGGTGCAGGAATGGCTCGCCGGCACCGGACCGATGCCCGAGCAGACCCGCAATTACGTCTATGCCATCACCGGCACCAGTGTCGATGCCTGGGCCAAGGCGGGGAGCACCGGCAAGGGACCGCCCAGCTCACCCCCGACGAGCTGCCGTGATCTGATGGCGCTGCTCAAGCGTGCTCCCAATCCGTTCGTCGCCGAGCTCGAGCAGCATGTCGAGCTTGCAGCCGCAAAGATCTGGGGCGTCCAGCTCGCGGCCGGCTTCGACCGCAACAGGGCGCTGACGATGTATTCCCGGGCCGTGACGAAACTGAGCACCGTGATCGGCGAGCGTGATCCGAGCCTGCTCTCCTCGGTGATGCGCAGCCGCGGCACACGCGCGTTCTATCAGGTCCGCATCGGCACGGATACGCGCGCCGAGGCTGATGATCTGTGCAACCGCATCCGCAAGGCGGGCGGGGCGTGCTTCGTGCTGAGGAACAGGGGTGTGGCGGGGTAGGATAAGCTGTCATTCCGGGGCGCGACGAAGTCGCGAACCCGGAATCCATCGTCAGCGATTTCTGTGGCCTGATGGATTCCGGGTTCGCGCCAAGTGGCGCGCCCGGAATGACGGCGGTGGGTGTGTCACGCATGCCAGCCCCGCCGCACCCTTCCTTGACGCGCGCCCCCGTCTCGCCCGTTATGCCGGCACGATTCCTCACCGGCCAAAGCTTCCGTGGCGCTTCCTCCGCTCGATTCACCGCAATGGAATAGTCCCTGGCGCGCCTTCGCGTGGGGACTGCGCTCGATCACGCAGACGATCCTCACCATCGTGCTGTTCGTGACCTATCTCGGCATCGGTGCGCTCGCTCACGACACCCATTTCAGCCTGCTCTGGGCATTGTGCTCGACGCTGTTCGTCTGGGCAGGTCCGGCGCAGATCATCCTGATCACCACGCTCGGCTCGGGCGCCACCATCATCCAGTCGGCAATCGCGGTGACCGTCAGTGCCATCCGCCTGTTTCCGATGGTGGTCTCTGTGCTGCCGCTGATGCGCACACCCACGACCAAGCGGCGCGAGCTGATTTTCGCCGCGCATCTCACTGCAGTGACGCTGTGGGTCGAATGCCATCGCTTCCTGCCGCAGGTGCCGCGCGAACGGCGGATCGCCTTCGTCCACGGGCTCGGCTGCGGGCTCGTCTCCGTGTGCCTCGTCGCCAATATCGTCGGCTATTTCCTCGCCGCCAACCTGACGCAGACGCTTGGTGCGGCGATCCTGCTGTTGACGCCGCTGTCGTTCCTGTTCTCGACCGCGCGCAACAGCCGCGAGGTCGCCGATGTCGTCGCGCTCGTGCTGGGCATCGTGCTCTATCCTCTGGCGGCGAAGATGAACTCCGGTCTCGACATCCTCGTCAGCGGCGTGGTCGCCGGGACGATCGCTTATGGCGTGCACTGGTGGCGGGAGGTGCGCGCATGAGCTTTGCGCAAGCGATCGGCGACTGGCACGCGCTGGCGGTGCTGTTCGTCGCCGGCGTCGTTCCCAACCAGATCTGGCGCATGCTGGGCCTGTGGTTCGGCGGCGGCATCGACGAGGGCTCGGAGCTGCTGGTCTGGGTCAGGGCGGTCGCCACCGCGATCCTGGCCGGCGTCATCGCCCAGATCGTGGTCCAGCCACCGGGCGCGCTGGCCAGCGTGCCTGACGTCCTGCGTTATGGCGCGGTCGGTGCCGGGCTCGTCGTTTTCCTGCTGACCCGCCGTTCGATCTTCGCGGGCGTGGTCACGGGCGAGGTCTTCATGCTGGCCGGCAAGTGGTGGTTGGGCTAAAACCGCCAGCGAACAGCCAGGGAATAGGACATATGGTTCGCGAACAGGAGCTCCGCGAGGGCGAGGTCGCCATCGAGCTGCCGCCGCCGCAAGATGCCGGCCTCGTCTTCATCGGCCGTATCCGCACGCCCTGGTCGTCGCGGCTGGAGACGCCGCGGCAGGGGCGTCACGATGGCCCGATCTGCCGGCTCGAGATCTTCGAGCCGTTCGTGCCCGCGATCAAGGGCGTCGATTTCTACAGCAATCTCGAGGTCCTGTACTGGCTCGACAAGTCGCGCCGCGACATCATCCTGCAGAGCCCGAAGAACAACGAGAAGACCCGCGGCACGTTTTCGCTGCGCTCGCCGGTGCGGCCCAATCCGATCGGCACCTCGATCGTCAAGCTGGTCGGCATCGATGGCAATGCCATCCTGGTGCGCGGCCTCGATTGCATCGACAACACGCCGCTGATCGACATCAAGCCCGACCGCTGCGAGTTCACGCCGCTGGCCGCGCCGCAAAAGGGTGATTTCGAGACGGAGTGACTTTCTCCGTCATTCCGGGGCGACGCGAAGCGTCGAACCCGGAATCCATCGGGCGGCAGTGACGGTAGTGAAATGGATTCCGGGCTCGCGACTTCGTCGCGCCCCGGAATGACGATCAACCCTTCAACGCCGCCATCAGCTTCGCCGCGTGTTCTTGCAGCACCTTGTCGTCTTCCTTGCGGCTCGCCGGCGGCAACATGGCGACGCCGTCGTGGCGCGGCATCACGTGCATGTGCAGGTGAAACACCACCTGTCCGCCGGCGGGCTCGTTGAACTGCTGCACGGTGATGCCGTCGGCGTCGAACGCCTTCATCGCGGCGGCCGCGATCTTGTGCGCGCCGCGGGCGACATGGGCATAATCGTCGGGCTTGATGTCGAGGATGTTGCGGGCAGGGGCCTTCGGGATCACCAGCGTGTGACCGGGCACCCGCGGCATGATGTCGAGGAAGGCGAAGACGTGCCCGTCCTCGTACACCTTGTAGCAGGGCAGTTCGCCGCGCAGGATCTTTGCGAAGATGTTGTTGCTGTCGTAGGCGGTCATGGCGGCGGCTCCTCGGACGATTTGCGCTTACTGTCACCAGCCGTGGCGAGGCGTCAAGGCGCCTCGTCGGCCCCTTTGCGGAACGGGCCGAGCTCGGCGAGCTCTCGTCCGGCTTCCGCAACATAGGCGCGCTCGCGCTTGAGGTAATCGTCGATGGCGCGGCGCAGGCCAGGATCGGCGATGAAGTGGGCGGAATGCGTGGTGCGCGGCAGGTAGCCGCGCGCGATCTTGTGCTCGCCCTGCGCGCCGGCCTCGACGTGTTTGAGGCCGCGCTTGATCGCGAAATCGATCGCCTGGTAGTAGCAGACCTCGAAATGCAGGAACGGGTGATGCTCGACCGCGCCCCAATTGCGGCCGAACAGCGTGTCCGAGCCGATGAAGTTGATCGCGCCCGCAATCCAGCGATTGTTGCGGCGGGCCATCACCAGCAGCACGTCCTCGTTCATGGTCTCGCCGATCAGCGAGAAGAACTCGCGCGTTAGATACGGCCGACCCCATTTGCGCGAGCCGGTCTCCATATAGAATGCGAAGAAGGCATCCCAGGCATCTTCGGTGATGTCCTTGCCGGTGAGCCAATGGATCGTGATGCCGGCCGCGAGCGCATCGCGCCGCTCGCGCTTGATCGACTTGCGGTGGCGCGAGTTCAACGTCGCCAGGAAGTCGTCGAAGCTCGCAAAGCCCTCATTGTGCCAGTGGAACTGCTGGTCGGTGCGCTGGAGGAAGCCGTGCTCGGCGAGCAGCTTCCATTCCGACTCCCGCGCGAAGGTGACGTGAACGGAGGAGGCCTTGCTGACGCCGCACAGCGCGATGAGCCCGCTCGCCAGCGCCTCATTGATGCGCTCGCGATCGATGCCGTCGCGCACCAGCAGCCGCGGCCCCGTGGCCGGCGTGAAGGGAACCGAGACCTGGAGCTTCGGATAGTAGCGTCCGCCGGCGCGCTCATAGGCGTCCGCCCAGCCGCGGTCGAAGACGTACTCGCCCTGGCTGTGCGATTTCAGATAGCAGGGCACGACGCCAGCCACGCGGCCGCCTAGCCTGGCGACCAGATGCCGGGGTCCCCAGCCAGTCCGGATCGTGGCCGAACCCGATTTCTCCACGGCGGAGAGAAATGCATGTGAGACGAACGGGTTGTAGGCGGGACTTGAGAGGCCGAGGGAATCGCTTGGAAGAGCGGATGAGGTTCCGGCGCCAGCCCCATTGCACCGTCCGCCGGGATTGGCGCAGGCGTCCCAATCCTCCGGTGACACGTCGCCAATCGAAGGTACGGCCTCGAGCGTGATTTCCGATGATGCCATCGTGCCCAAGATCGTGCATTGCAGCAGCGACTTCAAGAGGGCGGGAACATCAGGGGGTCGCGTGTCCCGGACGCAGTGCAGCGCTCCTTCAGCGGTGCGCTGCAGAGCCGGGGCCCATGTGGCAGCGCGCTCGCAGAGAGATGGGTCCCGGCTCTGCGCCGCAACGCTGAAGCGTTGCAGCTTGTCCGGGACACGCGAGGTGCTACGGCACGAACCCCTCGAAGATCATCTGGTCCGCATACCGCCCGACCCGGCTCCGCTGCTCCGGGGTGCGGACGGTCCAGCCGAGCAGGGCGCAGCCGAACAGGTTGCGGGCGATCCAGGGGGCGGGGGCCGGCAGGTGGTCGACCTTGAAGGCGACGAAATGCGGCCGGGTCTGCAAGCCGGGGCGCAGGTACAGCATGCTGTCGCGCTGTTCTTGGGTGAGGTTGGCCCAGTACTCGTCCTCATAGCTCCGCTGCGCGACGATGCCGCGCGGACGGTTGGGCAACAGGTCACGCAGCGCCAGCACCTGGTCGGGATCGAAGGACATGCCGACGGCGGGGCCGTCATACGAGGCCAACACCTCGGGCCATCCGCTTCACCAGCTTGCGATCGCCACCGAAATGGCTCTTCACCTCGATCACCAGGGGCACACGTCCGGCGACCATGGCGCAGAGGTCGGCGAGCGACATCATCCGCTCGTCGGTGTCCTTGAACCTGACGGCCTTCAGCTCGGTCGCGGTCTTTGCGATCACCTCGCCGGTGGCCTCGGTGAGTCGGCCCAGGGCATGGTCGTGATGGACCATGGCCTCGCCGTCGGCCGAGAGCTGGATATCGACCTCGATCGCAAAATTACCAGCAATCGCAGCCTGCACCGCGCCCGGCATGTTCTCGACGATGCCGCGCGAAATGTCATGCAGGCCGCGATGGGCGACCGGCCGCGCTGTCAGCCAATCCGGAGCGCGCATTTGGCGTCAGGCGACCTCGAACACGCCTTCGACCTCGACCGCCGCATCCGCGGGCAGCGAGGCGACGCCGACGGTGGTGCGGGCGTGGCGGCCCTTGTCCCCGAAGGCGGCAACCATCAGGTCGGAGGCGCCGTTGAGCACCTTCGGCGCATCCAGGAAATCCGGGGCCGAGTTGATGAAGCCGCCGAGGCGCACCACGCGTACGACCTTGTCGAGATCGCCGAGCGCCGCCTTGACCTGGGCCAGCAGGTTGACGGCGCAGCCGCGCGCGGCTGCGGCGCCGTCCTCGATCGAGACGCCGGCGCCCAGCTTGCCCTTGGCGATCAGCTTGCCGGCGGGGTCGAAGCAGACCTGGCCGGAGACGAACAGGAGGTTGCCCGTGCGCACGAAGGGCACGTAGTTGGCGACGGGGGAGGGGGCCTCGTGCAGCTTGATGCCTTGCTCCGCCAGTTTCTGCTCGACCGTGCCCGCCATGTCCGACCTCGTTGTCCAAAAATCCTTCGTTCCGGCGCGTCCCCTGGATGGCCGGGCGCGCCCTGTTTCGCCCATCGTGCCGCCACATGCAAGCAACCGGAGGGGGGCGCATTGTGTTGGGGGGGGGGCAGCAGGTTCAACGTGGAGGGGCAATTTTACCTGTACGGCCTCAGTTGCGGCGCAATGGAACGGTCATTAAAATGTCGAATCTGCGCTTTCCTCAGGGAACAGACATGTTGCACCTTTTCCGGACTTCGCTCGGTGTGATGGCGCTCGCCGCAGCCAGTGTTGGCCTTGGCGGCGAAGCCCAGGCCGCCAACGGTCCGTTTCTTGCGCACCAGGCGCTCTATGACCTCCGCCTCGTCAAATCGCGCACCAATTCGGTCAATAGCGCCCGCGGCCGGATCCTCTACAATTTCACGGGGAACGCCTGTGAAGGCTATACCTCGGAATTCCGCCAGGTCTCCGAGCTCGACAGCGGCGAGGGCAAGGTCACGCTCAGCGACCTCCGCTCCAACTCCTGGGAGGATGCCGCGGGCAAGAGCTACCGTTTCAAGATCGAGACGCGCATGAACGAGACGGATGCCGGCCGCGTCGACGGCTCTGCCGAGCGCGACGGCGACCACATCAACGTCAAGCTGAAGCTTCCGGCGCCGAAGACGTTCACGCTCGACGGCAAGATCGTGTTCCCGACCGAGCAGATCCAGCGCATCATCGCAGCGGCGAGGCAAGGCAAATCGCTGCTCGAACTCTCCGTCTATGACGGCTCCGATGACGGCCAGAAGGTCTACAACACGCTGACCGTGATCGGTCAGCCGATCCCCGCCGACCGCGCCACCTCGTCCGATCCGTCGACTGCGGACGAGCACATGAAGTCGCTCAAGCGCTGGCCGGTCACCGTCAGCTATTTCGACCGCGACGCCCAGCAGAAGGAGGGCGAGCAGACGCCGGTCTATGCGATGGCGTTCGAGCTCTACGAGAACGGCGTCTCGCGCCAGCTCATGCTCGACTACAACGATTTCGTCATCTCCGGCGCCATGGGCAAGTTCGACGTGAAGGACAGCAAGCCCTGTAATTGAGGCACAGAGCTCTCCGCGCGCGCAGTGCCCGTAGGGTGGGCAAAGCGTAGCGTGCCCACCACTTCGAGGCGCGAGTGATGAAAGATGGTGGGCACGGCGCAAGGGCGCCTTTGCCCACCCTACAAGATGCCTCTTCGCCGCTTCACCGTGACAGGGCTAGCTCTCGTCACACTCTCCCGCTACGCTCCCTCACAACCACAAACTCGGGGAGCCAGCCCATGCCGAAGCTCGACCATCTCCGCCCCAGCGGCCTGCATCACAATCCAGCCTATTCCCACGTCGTCACCGCGACGGGCGCGCGCACGATCTACATTTCCGGCCAGGTCTCGACCGACGAGGAGGGGCGGATCGTCGGCGAGGGCGATATCGCCGCGCAGACGACGCAGGTGATGCAGAATCTCGGCCTCGCGCTGAAGGCCGCGGGGGCAAGCTATTCCAACATCGTCAAGATCACGACCTTCGTGGTGAACTACAAGCCGGAGCTGCGCCCCATCATCGGCAAAGCCCGTTCGGCCTTCTTCGAAGGCATGGAGCCGCCGGCCTCGACGCTTGTCGGCGTCTCCGCGCTCGCTGCGCCGGAATGGCTGATCGAGATCGAGGCGGTCGCGGTTGCGGATTGAGGTTTTCCTGTACCCCGGATGAAGCGCAAGCGTAATCCGGGAAGCCTGTCGCCACGGAGCACTGTCCCGGATTGCGCTGCGCTCCATCCGGGCTACAGGTGCTATGAGTGCTTCGCCTCCGACAGCTCTTGCAGAACGGCTATCGCCTCATCCGCACGGCCAACGGGTACGAAGAGATGGTCGTGGTGGAACGCCGACACGGCATTCACGCTGATGCCGGCGTCGGCGAGGCGCGCCGTGATTGCCGCCAGGAAGCCGACGGCATCGAGCGCGGAGTGAACCGTGAGCGTGATCAGGCGTGAGGCGAATTCGTAGCGCAGTCCCGCCCGTTCGGCATCCTCCAGCGGTGCTACGACCGTTGTGCTCTCCTGCTCGCGGAAGATCAGGAGCGGATCGACTGCTGCGGGAATAATCTCGTCTGCCGCGATCGTGCAAAATGCGAAGGTGCCCGGTCGCAGCTCCGGCTTCATCTGTCTCAGCAGCGCATTGAGATCGCGTTCGCCCGTCATCACTCCTGCGCCTTCTCCGGGCCCTGATAGGCAATGCCGCGGATCACCGCGGCGCTGCCGAACTTCTTGCGCAGGCTGTCGACCGCGCGTTCGGCGTGGGCGGCGCGGCGGTCGAGCATGTCGGTGTCGTCGATCGCGGAGCCCTCGCGCAGCGCGCTGACGCCGGCGCCCATCAGGCGGAAGGCGGTGCCGTCGATTTCCTTGGCCAGCATCTCGCGGCAGATCGAGAAGATCTTCGCGGCCAGCTGCGTCGGGGCGGCGATCGATTGCGAGCGCGTGCGCTGGCGGAAATCGGCGGTCTTCAACTTCAGCGTCACGGTGGAGCCGGCCAGCTCGCTGCTCTTCAGTCGCGACGACGTCTTCTCGCAGAGCCGCCACAGGATCTTCTCCAGCGTCGCGAAATCGCGGATGTCGGTCTCGAACGTGGTCTCGCTTGAAATGGTCTTGGCGCCGCGGTCAGGCTCGACGCGGCGATCGTCGATGCCGCGTGCGAGCCGCCACAGCCTGCGGCCCTCGCTCGGAAACTGCCGCATCATCTCGATCTCGTCGGCCTTCTGCAGATCGGCGATGATGCGGAAGCCGCGCTGCACCAGGCGTTCCTGCGTCGCGGGACCGACGCCGAAGATGAAGCCGACCGGCTTTTCCGCCAGCATCAACCGCGCTTCCTCCTGGTCGAGCGCGGCAAAGCCTCTGGGCTTGTCGAGGTCGGAGGCGATCTTGGCCAGGAACTTGTTGCAGGACAGGCCGACCGAGACGGTGATGCCGATGTCGCGCTCGACGTCGCGGGCAAAGCGCGCCAGCACCTTGGCGGGGATCATGCCGTGCACGCGCTCGGTGCCGGAGAGATCGAGGAAGGCCTCGTCGATCGAGAGCGGCTCGACTAGCGGCGTCAGCGCCTGCATGGCCTGGCGGACCTCGCGGCCGACCCGGACGTACTTTGCCATATCCGGGCGGATCACGGTCGCATGCGGGCAGGCTTCCAATGCCTTGAACATCGGCATCGCCGAGCGAACGCCATAGGTGCGCGCGATGTAGCAGGCCGCCGACACCACGCCGCGCTTGCCCCCGCCGATGATGACAGGCTTGTCGGCGATGTCAGGGTTGTCGCGCTTCTCGACCGTCGCGTAGAAGGCGTCGCAGTCGATATGGGCGATGGTCAGGCCGGCGAGCGAGCGGTGGCGGACGAGGCGGGGGGAACCGCAGGCCGTGCAGCGCCGCACGCCCAGGTTCTCTACGCCCATGTCGAGGTCGGCCAGACAATCCCGGCAGAAGCAGCGGGGCCCGGCCGGCTCTGGGACGCTCACGGCACGTCGCGCTCCCAGGAGGGGTCGCCGAGCGCATCGCCGAGGACCTGCCGCGCCGCGGCAACGTTGGCCGGGTGCAGTTCCGCGGCCTTGGCAAAGGCCTTCACGGTAGCATCGTCCCGCATCACGAAATCGAGCACGCTGAGGAGGAAATTCGGGTCCGCGGCGGCGTTGCGCAGTGTCTCCGGACCGACCCCCGTCTCGGCCAGGAACAGGCCCAGCCGCTCAGGCTCGCCCGCGACGAAGGACAGGGCCTGAATCGCAACGATTTCAGCGACTTCGCGGGGGTTGTGAACAGGCTTTTTCAAGGGGATGGTTTGCCTTTCCGTTAACTTTCGGTCTCTAATTTGGAATCATCATGCCCGAGTCTCGTGCTCAAGTCTTCCGGCCCCGGACAAGCAACTGGAAACCACATCGCAGAAAGTGGACCCTCGGGTTTAACGAAACTCAAGCGAATCTGAGGCTAGTTTGAATCCAGTTTTCGAAACGCCGGGAAGCGGCGTCTGAGGCGTCATATGTACCGGTCCTTCGGACCAATCAGGAGGGCGGGATGGCTAAGACCGTCCTGATCGTGGAAGACAACGAGCTCAACATGAAGCTCTTCCGCGACCTGTTGGAGGCGCACGGGTACCAGACCTCCGGCACCAGCAACGGCTACGAGGCGCTCGACCTCGTGCGCAAGATGCGGCCCGACCTCGTGCTGATGGACATCCAGCTGCCGCAGGTCTCCGGCCTCGAGGTGACACGCTGGATCAAGGACGATCCGGAGCTGCGTGCCATTCCCGTTGTCGCGGTCACGGCGTTCGCGATGAAGGGCGACGAAGAGCGCATCCGCGAGGGCGGCTGCGAAGCCTATTTGTCCAAGCCGATCTCGGTCGGCAAATTCATTGAGACGGTCCGGCGTTTTATCGGATAGGAAGTGAGTTCACAGTGTCCGCGCGTATCCTGGTCGTCGATGACGTTCCCGCCAACGTCAAGCTGTTAGAGGCCCGCCTTTCCGCCGAATATTTCGACGTGATGACCGCTGCGAACGGCACCGAGGCGCTCGCGATCTCAAGGCGTGCCGAATGCGACATCATCCTGCTCGACGTGATGATGCCCGACATGGACGGCTTCGAGGTCTGCCGCCGCCTCAAGACCGATCCGGCGACGCACCACATTCCCGTCGTGATGGTCACCGCGCTCGACAGCCCCGCCGACCGCAACCGCGGGCTCGAGGCCGGTGCCGACGACTTCCTGACCAAACCCGTCTCTGACGTCGTGCTGATCGCGCGGGTGCGCTCGCTGACGCGGCTGAAGATGATGACGGATGAGCTGCGCATGCGCGCCATCACCTCGCTCGAGATCGGCATGCAGGCGCCCGAGCGCAGTGCGATCGCCGACACCGGCAAGGGCGGCCGCATCCTGCTGGTCGACGACCGCCAGTCCTCCTACGAGCGGCTGGCGACAATCCTCGCCGCCGAGCATACCATCGATGTCGAGCCGAACCCGACGGAAGCGCTGTTCCACGCCGCCGAGGGCAATTACGACCTCCTGATCGTCTCGCTCGACCTCAACAATTTCGACGGCCTGCGCCTGTGCAGCCAGGCGCGCTCGCTGGAGCGCACGCGCCACGTCCCGATCCTGGCCATCGCCGACCCCGAGAATTCGACGCGGCTGCTGCGCGGCCTCGAGATCGGCGTCAACGACTACCTGCTGCGTCCGATCGACAAGACCGAGCTCTTGGCGCGCGCCCGCACCCAGATTCGCCGCCGCCGTTACACCGACCATTTGCGCGACAACGTGCAGAACTCGATCGAGATGGCGATCACCGACGCGCTGACCGGCCTGCACAATCGCCGCTACATGGAGAGCCATCTGGCGACGCTCGCCGAGCAGGCCGCGACCCGCGGCAAGCCGCTGGCGCTGATGATCCTGGACATCGACTATTTCAAGTCGATCAACGACAATTACGGCCACGATGCCGGCGACGACGTGCTGCGCGAGTTCGCGGTGCGGGTGCGCAAATCGATCCGCGGCATTGATCTGGCGTGCCGCTACGGCGGCGAGGAATTCGTCATCGTGATGCCGGAGACGGATCTCCACGTCGCCGGCATGGTCGCCGAGCGCCTTCGCCGCTCGATCGCGGGCGAGCCGTTCGCGATCCACAAGGGTGCCAAGCGCATCGAGGTCACGATCTCGATCGGCCTCACCACGCTGGAGCGCAAGGGCGAGGCCGTCGCCGACGTCCTCAAGCGCGCCGACACCGCGCTCTACCGCGCCAAGCACGACGGCCGCAATCGCGTGGTGTCGCACGCAGCGTAAGGGCCGTCCGCGCAAAGTTGCGAAAACAACCCCATGCACAGTAGCCGGTGCGAGCCGGATCAATGGGTTACGCGGGTGGCGAGTTGGCTTGCGCCGGCGGCAGCGTCATTTGACCCTTCGGGCAAAACAGGAGCATATTGGTAGGGTCGCGAAATGGTCCTGACGGGTAGTCAGGCGCCCGCGCTTCCTCCGCAAATTCCGGTGTCATTCTCCGCCTTGTGCGCAGTCGCGCACTGGAGCGGGGAATCCAGTACGCCGCAGCTTCTCGGGTTTAGCCTCACTGTCTCTGGAATACTGGATCACCCGCTTTCGCGGGTGATGACAGCGAGCGATCAGGCGAGAGCGGTTAGTCTGGAGCGCGCTTGCTCCGTTTCTCCGCCGGGTTCGCATCCTCGCCCACATCCACCCCCGCATTCCGCAACAACACCTTCGCCGCTTCCTTCGCGGCCCTTGCCATCGCCGGATCGTCACGCACCAAGTCCTGCGCGATGGAGCCGTCGACCAGCAGCACCAGCTGTGTCGCGAGAGCCTCCGCATCGGCGACGCCGAGCTCGGTCAGGCGGTCGCGAAACCAGAGGCGGCGGCTTTCCTTGAAGGCGATCGCGATCTTCTTCACGGCGCGGTCGGCGGGGCCGAGCTCGGCGACCGCGTTGACGAACGGGCAGCCGCGAAAGTCTTTCGCCGCGAAGCGTCGCTCCAGCGAATCGAACGTTGCGAGGATCTGCTCGGCGGGCGGCTTGTCGGAGGGGCGTGCGCTGACGAAGCGGCGCTCGAGATAGGCCGCGATCAGCGCGTCCTTGGACGGGAAGTGATTGTAGAGCGTGCGCTTACTGATGCCGACCTCGGCCGCGATGGTGTCGACGCCGATGGCGCGAATGCCTTGCAGATAGAACAGCTTGTCGGCGGTCTGAAGGATCCGCTCTTTCATCGTCTGTGGGGCAGGCGGGGGAGCCATGCAGCGGAATGCGTCCTGTTCGCTTGACAGCCGCTTCCATCTATAGCCTAAGTAGACAGGTCTGTGTACCCAAAAACATCGGCAAAAGCAGAGGACGGCACGCGTGCCGCGCCCAAAAGGGAGAAGAAAAATGCCCCTGCTGCAGGTCCTGCGTCCGACGTTGCCGATCCTGATCGGCGCCTCGATCATGCTGACGCTGAGCATGGGGCTGCGGCAGTCGCTCGGCATTTTCATGCAGCCGCTGACGCACGACATCCACATTTCGATCTCGGATTTCACGCTTGCACTGGCCGTGCAAAACCTCGCCTGGGGCTTCCTGCAGCCGCCCGCCGGTGCACTCACCGTGCGCTACGGCTTCCGACCGATCATGATCGCGGGCGCGCTGATGTACATCGCGGGCCTCGCGCTGATGGCAACGGCGAATGGGCTTCTCAGCATCATGATCGGCGCGGGCGTGCTGATCGGGACCTCGCTCGCCTGCACCGCGGCGGCGATCGCGATGTCGGTGGCGGCACGTGCGGTGCCAGAGACGGTGCGCTCGACCGTGCTCGGCATCGTCTCCGGCGCGGGCTCGCTCGGCGCGCTGCTGTCGGCGCCGATCGGGCAGATGCTCAACGAGGGCTTTGGCTGGCGCGTCGGGCTTGCCGGCTTCGTCATCATGTCGGTGCTGATGATCCCTGCGGCCTGGTATGCCGGGCGCGTCGACAAGATTCCGTTGCCGAAGCCGGCGGCCGACGAGATCGATGATGCCACGGCTGCAGCCGCGGCGAGGACCGCGTTCGGCAATGCCTCCTTCGTGGTGATGACCTGCGCCTATCTCGTCTGCGGCATGCAGCTCGTGTTCCTCACCACGCACCTGCCGTCATATCTCGCGATCTGCGGCCTCGATCCGATGCTGAGCGCGCAGACGCTCGGCATGATCGGCGGCTTCAACGTGCTGGGCTCGCTGTTCTTCGGCTGGGCCGGCCAACGCTGGAACAAGCTGGCGCTCTTGGGCGGGATCTACATCCTGCGCTCGCTCGCGCTCGCCTGGTACTTCATGCTGCCGGCAAGCCCGTTCTCGACGCTGCTGTTCGGCGCGATCATGGGCTTTCTGTGGATGGGCGTCGGCCCGCTGGTCGCGGGCGCGGTCGCCGAGATGTTCGGCCTGCGCTGGCAGGCGATGATCCAGGGCCTCGCCTTCATGAGCCACCAGATCGGCAGCTTCCTCGGCGCCTACGGAGGCGGGCTGCTCTACGACGCGCTCGGCTCCTACACCATGGCCTGGCGCATCGGCGTCGCGCTGGGCCTTGCCGGCGGCATCGTGCAGGTCGCGTTCGCGCTGATCAAGCCGTCGCAGCCGCCGGCGCCGGTGTTGCGGACGGCGTAGCAGGGCTGCGGTCGAAATCGCGCGCAGCCGGGAGCAAGGCAAGTTCGCGTAGCAGATGGCCAGTACGGCCCATGTGACGAGCATGTTCCGAACGAGAAAGCCGATCGGCTTTCTCGGCCACATCACCAACATTGATACGAATTTACGCACTGAAGTTACCTGGCCTGCTCCTGCCGCGACGTTTCGGCGATGCCTTCGACAGCCCCGTTGCGTCAGATCACTTGTCGTTTCATTATGAATGGTTACACGCTACAGTAGTCTTCGCGAACGAGAAGCGAAGGCCTCGTCTTTTACGTTGCGTTCAAGGGGCCGCGCGACATTTCGTTCGGAGAGGGGCCGTGCGCGATGATGGCAGGAACTCTCTTGAATGCGTTGTACAGTGCGCGGCGGATCCGACCGCCGATGAGCGTAACATGTCGCTCGCTGTCGATCGCAGTCATGCTCTCGGCCTGGCCCGGTGGAGCGAGCCTGGCGCAGCAAGCGCTTCAGACCGGTGGCGCGGGCACGCTCTTTCAGAACGTCCGCATCTTCGATGGCAAGAGCGCCACGCTGTCTGCCTCCTCCAACGTCTTGGTGCGCGGCAACAAGATAGAATCAATCTCGCTCCAGCCGATAGCGGTGGATAGCCCGGCGGAGATTCGCATCATCGAAGGCGGCGGGCGCACGTTGATGCCCGGCCTCATCGACAACCATTGGCATGCGATGCTGATCCGAGTGACGCCGGAACAGTCGCTCGGCGACGTCGGCTACGTCAATCTTGTCGCTGGCGACGAGGCTGCGCACACTCTGATGCGCGGTTTTACCAGCGTTCGAGACGTGGGCGGGCCGGTGTTCGGGCTCAAGAGCGCCATCGACGAGGGTATCATCAAGGGGCCGCGCATTTTTCCGTCCGGCGCGATCATTACGGTCACGAGTGGGCATGGCGACTTCCGCCAGCTTACCGACCTGCCGCGGACGATCGGCGGCATGCTCAGCCGCATGGAACAGACCGGCGGGGCAATGGTTGCGGACAGTCCCGACGAGGTCCGCGTCCGTGTCCGCGAACAGCTCATGCAAGGCGCCTCCCAAGTCAAGTTGACGGCTGGCGGCGGGGTGTCGTCGCCTTTCAGTCCGATCGACGTGACCACCTTCACCGAACCGGAAATACGCGCCGCCGTCGAAGCGGCCGAGAACTGGGGCACCTATGTCGCTGCGCATGCCTTTACGCCTGCTGCCATTCGGGGAGCCATTGCGGCTGGGGTGAAGTGTATCGAGCACGGCTTCCTGATGGACGAGGCATCAGCGAAGCTGATGGCGGAGAAGGGTGTATGGCTGAGTCTACAGCCTCTCCCCGACGATTTGAGGCTGGGCTTTCCTGTAGGCTCGGTCCAGCGAGCCAAGGCGGATGAGGTCTGGCCCGGCATAGTCAGGTCCTACGAGTTGGCGAAGAAGTACAAGATCAAGACGGCGTGGGGCACCGACGTCCTGTTCTCTGCAGCGCTCGCGCGCCAACAGGGGGCCATCCTGGCCTCGCTCGCTCGCTGGTACACGCCCGCCGAAGCGCTGACGATGGCGACATCGACGAACGCCGAACTGCTGGCGCTATCGGGCAAGCGGAATCCTTATCCCGGCAAACTCGGCGTCGTGGAGCAGGGCGCGCTCGCGGATTTGCTGCTCGTCGACGGAAATCCCCTGGACAATATCGGCCTTCTTGCCGACCCCGCCAACAATTTCAGGGTAATCATGAAAGATGGGATTATCTACAAGGATGCGCTCGCCCGTTAAAGCGCGATGAGATTAGGGATGAATCATCATCGCGCTTTAGGTTGTCGTTCACGCATGATCTTTCCGGAGCCGCTTCGCACTTTTCCAGATCATGCTTGAGCACGACATCGTACCGGTGCCGGCGAATGCTCCGACAATCGCTGCCTGACGCTTCCCTTCCGCGACCGCCTCTATCGGGGATGCGGGCTGCGGCGTGGCTGGGGCGGCTGTTGCACGTAGGGGTTTTCCAGGCACATTGCCGACTGGCCCGCGGCGCTCGCTCTGCACTCGTCCCATGAACGATACTGGCACGAGATCCAGGTGATGCCGCCCCGTTTCCAGCTCTGAAGGCATACCGGCGAGTTGCCGCCGAACCGCTGCGCTGCGGCTGGACTGGGCGCGGACATGGTGATCAAGACGAAGAGGAGACAGGCAAGCGTGCGCACCACGATCAGCGCTGCCGGGGCGGAGGTGGCTGCTTGAACCTCACGCGTGGGTTCACATCGCAATACATGTTCCATCGCCCGGACGCCGACGCCAGGCATTGTTCTCGCGTCGAATACATGCATTCGCCGGGATAGCCGAGGTGCCCGCCAAAGACGCACCAGGGATATTCACGCTCAGCCTTTGCTGCGGAAGAAAATCCGATGACCATGACGACGATGAGTAGGGCGGTGCGCATGCGATTCTCCCATCATGTCTGAGCGGCGCAAGAGGTTCACTCTCGAAAGATAGCCGCTCGATGATCGTGGCTCAACAATGATGGCTCAAGCGGGTTCCTATCTCGCGCCGGAGTGTCGCAGGTAGGCGCGCGCAGAGGCGTGCGAGCGGTGTTGTCGCCACGCGCCATCAGTGAGGGCCTTTTGCGACGAAGCAATCCAGATCCTTCTGCAGAGACGTCAGGAGCACATCAGTTTGGTCTCGTGCTCTCGATGCAGCGCAGCGCCCGATAGCTTGGCCCCGGGGCACGTGCGCCGAAACGACAACGGGGCCCGCAAGGGCCCGCGAAAATCATCCTTAGCGCTACGCCGCGATCTTACTTGATCTTGGCTTCGCGGAATTCGACGTGCTTGCGCGCGACCGGGTCGTACTTCTTCTTGACCAGCTTGTCGGTCATGGTGCGCGAATTCTTCTTGGCAACGTAGTAGAAGCCGGTGTCGGCCGAGGACACAAGCTTGACCTTGATGGTGACCGCTTTGGCCATGTTCTGAACCTCAGAATATCAGGGGAATCTGGAGCCGGCCAAACGGCCCGCGTTGGCCGGCAACCTAGTCAGAAACGGCGGGAAGTCAAGGTTTCA
Source organism: Bradyrhizobium sp. USDA 336 (assembly GCF_044908355.1). Classification (NCBI taxonomy): domain Bacteria; kingdom Pseudomonadati; phylum Pseudomonadota; class Alphaproteobacteria; order Hyphomicrobiales; family Nitrobacteraceae; genus Bradyrhizobium; species Bradyrhizobium sp. USDA 336. The sequence continues at coordinate 1,127,548 of NZ_JBIYDC010000002.1, forward strand.
GGCGGCGGAAACCGCTCAAATCGGGCCCATTAGGCTTCGAAGAACCGGTTTTTCGGCCGCGGCAGGCCCAGATTCTCCCTCAAAGTGGGCCCTTCATACTCTTTGCGGAAAATCCCGCGCTTCTGCAACTCCGGGACCACCTTGTCGACGAAATCGTCGAGGCCGGCGGGCAGGAACGGGAACATGATGTTGAAGCCGTCCGAGCCGCGCCCGACCAGCCATTCCTCCATCTGGTCGGCGATGGTCCTGGCGGTGCCGACGAAGGACAGCCCACCATAGCCGCCGACTCGCTGGGCGAGCTGGCGCACGGTGAGCTTCTCGCGGGCGGCGAGATCGACCAGGCGCTGCCGGCCGCTCTTGCTGGCATTGGTCTCGGGGATTTCGGGAAGCGGCCCATCGGGATCGAAGCCGGAGGCATCGGTGCCGAGGATGACGGAGAGCGAGGCAATGGCGCTGTCGTAATGCACGCGGCTGTCGAGCAAAGCGCGCTTCTCCTTGGCCTCATCCACGCTGTCGCCCACGACGACGAAGGCGCCGGGGAGGATCTTCAGGTGCTCGGGGTCACGGCCGATCTTCTCCATGCGGCCCTTGATGTCGGCATAGAGTTTTTGGCCATCGGCGAGGCTGCCGCCGCCGGTGAACACCGCTTCCGCGGTCTCGGCGGCGAGCTGCTTGCCGTCTTCGGAGGCGCCGGCCTGCACGATCAGGGGCCAGCCTTGCACGGGGCGGGCGATGTTGAGGGGGCCGCGCACTTTGAAGTATTTGCCCCTGTGGTCGAGGGTTTGCATCCTGGCGGGATCGAAGAACAGCCCGCTCTCGACGTCGCGCACGAAGGCATCGTCGGCGAAGGAGTCCCAGAGGCCGGTGACGACGTCGTAGAACTCGCGGGCGCGCTTGTAGCGCTCGGCGTGCTCCATATGATCGTCGAGGCCGAAATTCAGCGCCGCGTCCGGGTTCGAGGTGGTGACGATATTCCAGCCGGCGCGGCCGCCGCTGAGATGGTCGAGCGAGGCGAAGCGGCGCGCGACGTGATAGGGCTCGTCGAAGGTGGTCGAGCCGGTCGCGATCAGGCCGATGCGCTCGGTCACGGCTGACAAAGCCGATAGTAGCGTGAACGGCTCGAACGAGGTCACGGTGTGGCTGCGCTTGAGCGCGTTGATCGGCATGTTCAGCACGGCGAGGTGATCGGCCATGAAGAAGGCGTCGAACTTGCCGGCCTCGAGCTTTCGGATCAGCGTCTTGATGTGGCCGAAATTGAAATTGGCGTCGGGCCAGGCCCCGGGATAGCGCCAGGCGCCGGTGTGGATGCTGATCGGGCGCATGAACGCGCCAAGCTTGAGTTGCCGTTGTGCCATCGACCGGTGTCCGTTCTTGGTGACGCTCGCAAAGACATAGGGACGCAGCGGAACTCCGCCATTGGGGGAGACGGGAAGATTATTTTGTTTTTCGATGCTCTCTCAGCACGTCATTCCGGGGCGCGCCTCTTGGCGCGAACCCGGAATCCATCGAATTGCGGAGACAATGGATGAATGGATTCCGGGCTCGCGCTGCGCGCGCCCCGGAATGACGGAGGAGAGAGCCGCGCTGGATGACGAACGAGGGCTTGGCACCTCGAAGCCTAGCTCAAAATATCCTTCTGCATCCTGCCGCCGTAGAAGTGGAAGAACGGCACCGGCGCGTCGTGGCGGAGCGGGCCGGTGGCAAGGCGGGTGTCGAGCTCGTTGAGCACGTTGCGCGTCATCGGATGCAGGTCGGCGAGCGGTTTTGAGCCGAGCTCGACCCAGACCAGCTCGACCAGCTCCGCATCGGCATGGATCACGCCCTCGACGCGGTGGGTGATCGCGGAGGCATCGGCGGTGAAGAAACGCGTGTCGAAGCGCTTGACGCGGCCGGGCGGGGTGATCGCGCGCGCGATCAGGAACAGGCTGGAGGGATCAGGCAGCAGGCCCGCATCCGCGAACGGCTGCCAGGGGCCTTCGAGCTTTGGCACTTTGCCTTCGGCCTTGCGGCCGAGGCAGAGGCCGGTCTCCTCGCAGGCTTCGCGGATGGCGGCAATGGCGAGCGATTTCGCGCGCGAGGCCGGCGTCTTCGGACTGCCCTTGGCGAGATTGGCTTCCAGCTCGGCGGTGATCGGCGCAGCGCAGGGTACGCGATAATCGGCCTTGTCGACGCGCCCGCCCGGGAAGACGAATTTTCCCGGCATGAACACCACCTTGTCGTGGCGCTTGCCGACCAGCACTTTCGGAATGGCGCCGCTGCGGTCGACCAGGATCAGCGTCGCTGCATCCTTCGGGCGGAAGTAAGGATGATGATCGGCTTCCTTCTCCTCGTGAACCCTGGTCTTCTCCTCGGCCTGCGAAATATCGGTCATGTCCTCACCCGAACTGTTCTTTTACGTGTTTACACAGGCGGAATACCATCGGGAGGGTTGTCGTCAAACCCGTGCATGCGCAGAGCCCATTGCAAGCCGACCACAGCTCCCTTCACGGGCTGCAGCAGCGCGAGCGAGGCGACGAAGGTGAAGGGCAGATAGGCCGCGAAGCTGAGCCAGACCGGGGTCGAATAATTGGTCTCGATCCAGAGGATCGCGGGCACCACGATGTGGCCGACGATGACGATGACGAGATAGGCGGGCAGATCGTCGGCGCGATGCGGCGTGAAGTCGAGGCCGCATCTGGCGCAATGGTCGGCGGTCTTCAGGAAGGCGCGGAACAGCTTGCCTTCGCCGCAGCGCGGGCAGCGGCCGCGAAAGCCGCGCTTCATTGCCGACCAGACGTCGCGCTTCTCGACGAGGCCGCTCTCGCGCGTCCAGACCTTCGGGGCCATCCTCATCGTCACCACGCCTTGCCCTTCTTGCCCTTGCCTTTGTTCTTTCCTTTGGCCTTATTTCCTTTGCCGGACTTTTGTTTCTCCGGCTTGCGTTTTCGCTCCGGGCTGCGCCCCGGATGCGGCTTGGACGATTTGCGCTGCGGACGGAGCGGCCTGCGCTGGCGCGGGCCGCTGTCGTTCTCGGACGACAGCAGCTCGAAGCGCAGCGCGCCCGCGATGGGAGCGGCCTCGATCAGGCGGACGTCGACGACGTCGCCGAGCTGGTACATGGTGCCGCTGCGCGTGCCGACGAGGGCATGGCGGCTCTCGTCATAGTTGAAATATTCCGTGCCGAGGGATCGGATCGGGATCAGCCCGTCAGCGCCGGTCTCGCTGAGCTTCACGAACAGGCCGGCGCGGGTGACGCCGGAGACGCGGCCCTGGAAGCTGGCGCCGATGCGGTCGGCGAGGTGATGGGCGATGAGGCGGTCGACGGTCTCGCGCTCCGCCTTCATGGCGCGCCGCTCGGTCAGCGAGATATGCGCGGCGACTTCGCTCAAGCTTTCCGGCGTCTCGCTGTCGGGCAGGGCGCCTTCGCCAAGGCCAAGCGCACGCACCAGCGCGCGGTGCACGACGAGGTCGGCATAGCGGCGGATCGGCGAGGTGAAATGCGCATAGCGGCGCAGGTTCAGGCCGAAGTGACCGTAATTCTCCGAGGAATATTCAGCCTGCGCCTGCGCGCGCAACACGACCTCGCTCACCAGCGGGTAATAGTCGTGGCCTTCAAGTTGAGCCAGCACGCGGTTGAATGTGGTCGGGCGGAGCGCGCCGGACTTGGCGAAGGGAACGTCCAGCGTCTCCAGGAATTCCGCGAGCGCGTGAACCTTCTCCAGCGTCGGCTCGTCGTGCACGCGGTAGATCAGCGGGAGCGATTTCTTCTCCAATGTCTCCGCTGCAGCGACGTTGGCGAGGATCATGAACTCCTCGATCAGCTTGTGCGCATCGAGACGCTCGGGGACCACGACGCGGTCCACGGTGCCGTCGCTCTTCAGGAGGATCTTGCGCTCGGGCAGATCGAGATTGAGCGGATCGCGCTCGTCACGCGCGCGCTTGGCGCAGGCATAGGCGGCATAGAGCGGCCTCAGGATCGGCTCGAGCAGGGGGCCGGTGATGTCGTCGGGGCGTCCGTCGATCGCGGCCTGCGCCTGCGCGTAAGCGAGCTTGGCGGCCGAACGCATCAGGATGCGATGAAAACTGTGCGAGCGCTTGCGGCCGTCGGGGCCGAGCACCATGCGCACTGCCAGCGCGCCGCGCGGCTCGCCGGGCACCAGCGAGCAGAGATTGTTGGAGATGCGCTCGGGCAGCATCGGCACGACGCGGTCGGGGAAATAGACCGAGTTGCCGCGGTCGAGCGCGTCGCGGTCGAGCGCCGTGCCCGGCCGTACGTAGAAGCTGACATCGGCGATGGCGACGTTGACGATGAAGCCGCCCTTGTTGTTGGGATCCGGATCGGGCTCGGCATGCACCGCGTCGTCGTGATCCTTGGCATCGGGCGGATCGATGGTGACGAGCGGGACGTCGCGCCAGTCCTCGCGGCCTTTCAGATTGGCGGGCTCTGCCGCTTCCGCCTCGCGCTCGGCGGCGGAGGAGAACTGCAAGGGAATGTCGTGGGCGTAGATCGCGATCAGGCTGATCGCCTTCTCGGACTTGACCGAGCCGAGCTTCTCTTTCACCCGGCCGGAGGCGAGGCCAAAGCCGCGGCTGCGGACGATGTCGACGCTGACGAGGTCGCCATCCTCAGCGCCGCTAGTGTCGGTCTTGGCGATGTTCAGCTCGCGGTCCGCCATCTTCTTGTCGACGGGAACGAGCCGGCCGCCGCCCTCGGGCAGGCTGCGGAAGACGCCGAGGATGCGGCTCTTGGCCTTGTCGATGACCTTGATGATGCGGCCGCGATAGGCGGGACCTTCGTCGTCATCGCTGCGCTCGACGCGCAGCAGCGCGCGGTCGCCTACGCCGGCGGCGGTGCCGGGCCTCGGCCGGCGCGGCATCTCGATGAGGATCTTTGGCGGCTCGCCGTTCTCGACCTCGTCCCATTCGGCGGGGGAGGCGATCAGCTCGCCATCGGAGTCGCGGCCGGTGATGTCGGCGAGCAGCGTCGGCGGCAGCGCGTCCGGCTCGGAGACCTTGTGGCGCTTCTTCTTGATGATGCCGTCGTCGGCGAGCTCGCGCAGCATGCGCCTGAGCTCGGCGCGATCGGCGTTCTTCAGGCCGAACTCGCGCGCGATGTCCCGAGTCCCGACCTTTCCTGGATTTGCCTTGATGAAGGCGACGATGGCTTGCCTGTCGGGAAAGCCACGGTCTCTCTGCGGTTTCACTTAACCTCTAATTCTTGATCTCAGGTCTTGCCGGCACTCTTCTTGGCCGGAGTATTTGCCGGATTCTTGGTGGCAGCTGCCTTGGTCGGCGACGTCTTTGCGGTCGACGGCACGGCGGCGCGCGCCTTGCTGGTGGATTCGGATTTGGATTTGGCCGAGGCTTTCTTCGCAGCCGGCTTCTTCGGCTTCGGTGCGGCGTCCTCGCCGTCCGCAGCCTTCTCTGACGCTTTCTTGGCCTTGGCCGGCTTCGCCGCCTTCTTGGCCTTGCCGCCACCCTTGCCGCCACCCTTGGCGGCGCGCTCGTCGATCAGCGCGATCGCCTGCGGGAGCGTGATGGTGTCCTTCTCGAACTCGGCCGGGATGGTCGCGTTGACGCCGCCCGCGGTGACATAGGCGCCGTAACGGCCGCTCTTCACGGTGACGGTGCCGAGCGTCGGATGATCGCCAAGCGCCTTGCCGGGATCGGCGCCAAAGCGGCGGCTCGGGCCCTTGGCAACCTTCTCCGCGATCAGCGTCACGGCGCGGTTGAGGCCGATGTCGAACACCTCGTCGCCGGCCTCTAAGCTGGCATAGGTCTTCTCGTGCTTCACGAACGGTCCGAAGCGGCCGAGGCCCGCGGTGATCGGCTGGCCGGTCTCCGGATGCTTGCCGATCTCGCGCGGCAGGGACAGCAGTTTTAGCGCAAGCTCGAGATCGACGTCGCTAGGCGAGGTGCCCTTAGGGATGCCTGCGCGCTTGGGCTTCTCGCCTTCTTCATAATCCTTCTGCTCGCCGAGCTGGATGTAGGGGCCGAAGCGGCCGGCCTTGACCCAGACATCGCGACCCGTGTCGGGATCCTGGCCGAGCGAACGGTCAGCAGTCGCCTCGCCATCGGCGGCGAGCTGACGGGTGTAGCGGCATTCCGGATAGTTCGAGCAGCCGACGAAGGCGCCGAACTTGCCGGCCTTGAGGTTCAGCCGGCCGGTGCCGCAGTTCGGGCACTGCCTGATATCGCCACCATCGGCGCGCGGCGGATAGATGTGCTGGCCCAGCATGTCGTCGAGCACGTCGAGCACCTGGGCGACGCGCAGCTCCTTGATGTCGTCGACGGCGCCGATGAAGCCGGTCCAAAAGTCCTTCAGAACCTGTTGCCAGGAGATCTCGTTGTTGGAGATGCGGTCGAGTTGCTCTTCGAGGCTCGCCGTAAAGTCGTACTCGACATAGCGGGCAAAGAAGCTTTCGAGGAAGGCGACCACGACGCGGCCCTTGTCCTCGCCGTGCAGACGCTTCTTCTCCAGCTTGACGTAGCCGCGGTCCTTCAGGACCTGCAGGATCGAGGCATAGGTCGAGGGCCGGCCGATGCCGAGCTCCTCCATACGCTTGACTAGTGAAGCTTCCGAGAAGCGCGGCGGCGGCTCGGTGAAATGCTGGGTGACGGACAGGCTCTGCCGCTTCAGGGCGTCGTTCGGGCTCATCGCGGGCAGGCGGCGCGAATCCTCGTCCTCCTCGTCGTCGCGGCCTTCCTGGTAGAGCGCGAGGAAGCCGTCGAACTTGACGACCTGGCCGGTGGCGCGCAGCTCCAGGGTGCGGGAGCCGGCCTTCGCCGTGATGTCGACGGTGGTGCGCTCGAGCTCGGCGGATTCCATCTGGCTCGCGATGGTGCGCTTCCAGATTAGCTCATACAGCTTGGCCTGATCGGCATCGAGCTTGCGGCTCATGCTGTCGGGGCGGCGGGAGAGGTCGGTCGGGCGGATCGCTTCGTGCGCTTCCTGGGCGTTCTTGGCCTTGGCCTGGTACTGGCGCGGGCTATCCGGCACGTAGGCGTTGCCGTAGTCCTCGCCGATCACCTTGCGCGCCTGGGTGATCGCCTCCGGGGCGATCTGCACGCCGTCGGTACGCATATAAGTAATGAGTCCGGTGGTCTCGCCACCGATGTCGATGCCCTCATAAAGACGCTGGGCGATGCGCATCGTGTGCGCCGGCGCAAAGCCGTATTTGCGGCTGGCTTCCTGCTGCAGCGTCGAGGTGGTGAAGGGCGCCTGCGGATTGCGACGGGCCGGCTTGGCGTCGACCGCGGTGACCGCGTAAGTCGCCAGTTCCAGCGCCTTCTTGAAGTCTTCGGCTTCCGCGCCGGTGCCGATGTCGAGGCGCTGGATCTTCTTGCCGTCGGCGCCGACGAGGCGCGCCTCGAAGGCATCGCCCCGCGGGGTGAGCAGGGTCGCGATCAACGACCAATATTCGCGCGGCACGAACTTCTCGATCTCGAGCTCGCGGTCGCAGACGAGGCGCAGCGCCACCGACTGCACGCGGCCGGCCGAGCGGGCGCCCGGCAGCTTGCGCCACAGCACGGGGGAGAGAGTGAAGCCGACCAGATAGTCGAGCGCGCGGCGCGCCATGTAGGCGTCGACCAGGGCGCCGTCGATCTCGCGTGGATGCTTCATCGCCTCCGAGACGGCCTGCTTGGTGATGGCGTTGAACACCACGCGCTCGATCTTCTGATCCTTCAGCGCGCGCTTCTCCTTCATCACCTCCAGCACGTGCCAGGAGATGGCTTCGCCCTCGCGATCGGGGTCGGTGGCGAGAATCAGGCGGTCGGCGCCCTTCAGCGACTTCGCGATATCGTTGAGCCGGCCGGCCGCCTTGGGATCGACCTCCCAGATCATCTTGAAATTGGCGTCGGGATCGACGGAACCATTCTTCGCCGGGAGATCGCGGACATGGCCGAACGAGGCCAGAACCTCATAGGACGAGCCCAGATATTTGTTGATCGTCTTGGCTTTCGCCGGCGACTCCACAATGACGATATTCATTTAGTTCCAGTGGCTTACGGGAAAATCTTGGGCCGAAAACGAAAGGACTCGGGTCGGCCGTTTCGACCCGAACATGGGTGGTGAGCGGCCCCCTGTCAAATCGTGGGGTGTTGAAAGGCGCCGCAATGGGAAAAGTTTCATATCGAAAAAGTTGCAGAATACCACCTTGGAGTTGCGGTTGATGTGGGCGTAATGTCCTGTCGGGGCATGGATTCGGGTGGGGTACTGGTGACCAAGCCAGGAAAAAAACGGGCGCGCGCCGGGTCCGGCGCGCCGGGGGGCACGCGTCACGAGGAACCGGGGGAGGGCGGTGCGGACGAGGCCGTGGCCTTCATCGCCGAGCAGACGGGGGCCTTACGCAAGCTGGCCGAGCGCCACAAGCTGGACGTGCTGCATTATCTCTTGGGCATGACCAAGCTCGAGGCCGACGAGCACCTGCGGCTACGGACCAAGCGCAAGCTGTCGTGACAGGCTGGACGAATTGAACTGCCGCGCTCGACCCGCGACCAACCAAGCGTGAATAGCGCGTCCAATCTCTCGACCCTGGCTGACAAGCTCCGCAACGACATTCGTAGCCTCGTCATCATGGCGGCCTTGATCGGAGGGTTGATCCTCTGGTTTGCGGCTACCGGCTCGACCGACCGGGTGATCTATCGCGGCGTCGATCAAGCCTGGGCCGAGCCCGGCCGTGTCTATCTCATGACAGAGCCTTCCGGTCATTACATGATCGAGCGGAACGCAGATTTCGCCGCCATGAAGGTCGGCTGTGTTTATGACCTGAGCTACGACGTCCAGTTCGGGCGGCATCAACGCGCAAACCGCCTGAAAACCGTCCGCAAAGCCAGCCTGGTCGGATGCTAGCGAAGCTCAGCTTCGCCAGACTAGTTCGCTTCGGCCGACCTTCGTCGCCGCGCCGGCCGCGGCTTTAGGGTGGTGTCGGCGGGGCTGAGCAGGCGGCCGTCATCGGCGCGCATTTCCAGCTTCTTCACCGGACGGCCTTTCGCGCGATCGACCAGGATGGTCGCGATCTCCTCCGGGTGGTCGTCGAACTCCTCGCTCCATTGCCGCAGCGCGACCAGGATCGGGAAGGTGCCGCGGCCCTTCGTCGTCAGCACATATTCCTGATAGGCGCTGCCGTCGGAGGCGGGGGCGGTTTCCAGAATGCCGTGGTCGACCAGCGATCGCAGCCGCGCCGCCAGGATGTTCTTGGCCATGCCGAGCTTGTTCTGAAACTCGCCGAAGCGGCGGACGCCGAACAGCGCCTCGCGGATGATCAAGAGCGACCACCAGTCGCCGAGCGCCTCAAGCGACCGCGCGATCGGGCAGGCATCACCGGCAAAGCTCGTTCGTTTCACCATCGTCGTCCATCCGGTCGCGTTCAGTCGATCACGCGCTTGTGTGGTTGCATCATAAAACCATATGGCCTAAATCGCAATATGGTTTCATCATGCAACTACTGGAGGCGAGCGTGAGACTGAAGGACAAGACGGCGCTGATCACCGGCGGCAATAGCGGCATCGGGCTGGCGACGGCAAAACTGTTCGTGGCCGAGGGCGCCAAGGTGGTGATCACCGGGCGTAACAAGGAGACGCTGGCCGCGGCCGCGAAAGAGCTCGGGCCGAACGCGCTCGCGCTGCCAGCCGACGCGACGGACATCGCGGCGACGGAAGCTGCGATCAAGCAGGGCGCGGAGAAATTCGGCAAGTTCGACATCGTGTTCGCCAATGCCGGCATCGCCGGCGGCACTCCGCTGGGATCGGCGACACCAGAGGTGTTCGAGAAGGTGATCAGCACCAATCTGACCGGCGTGTTCTTCACCGTTCAATCCGCGTTGCCCTTTCTTAAGGACAGCGCCTCGATCATCCTCAACGGCTCGGTGATCTCGGTGCTCGGCATTCCCGGCTACTCGGCCTACGGCGCGGCGAAGGCCGGCGTGCGGGCGATGGCGCGGATCATGGCCTCAGAACTGTCGCCGCGCGGCATTCGCGTCAACGTGGTCGCGCCGGGCGCGATCCGCACCCCGATCTGGGGACCCGCGACCGCGACGCCGGAAGCCGAAAAGGTGTTCGAGAAGCGGATCGCGCTGTCGACGCCGCTCGGCCGCATCGGCGAGACCGATCACGTGGCGAAGACGGTGCTGTTCCTCGCCTCCGATGATTCCGCGCATGTGCAGGGCCAGGAAATCTTCGTCGACGGCGGCGCGGTGGCCTCGCCGAGCGGCGCGCCGATCTATCGCGGCTGACTTAATCCATCAAACGTGATTCCGCCCGGCGCAACACACGCGTTGCGCCGGGCGGCTTGGCTGTCGCGAGTCCTAGGCGGCGCGCAGGCTTGTTGCGGACTGGAGCGCGCCGGCAATCGCCTTTTCGCGGTGCTCCGGCCCGAGTTGGATGCCGTCAGCCGGGATGAATTCGACGCTGGTGATACCGATGAAGCCGAACACCCAGCGCAGATAGGTTTCGAGATGCTCGCCGGCTGCGTAGGGCGTCTCTGCGCCGTAGTGGCCGCCGCGCGAAATGGCCACGATCACGCGCTTGCCGCCGGCGAGTCCCTCCGGCCCGGCCGCGCCGTACTTGAAAGTCTTCCCCGCCACGAGAATGCGGTCGATCCAGGCCTTGAGTTGGCTCGGAATGGTAAAATTGTACATGGGCGCGCCGATCACGACGATGTCGGCGGCCAGGAACTCCTCCAGCGCCGCCGCGCTTGCGGCAAGGTCGGGCCCGAGTTCCGCCGGCGCGGCGGCGCCTTGCGCGGCGGCGAGGTGCGAGCCGGAGAGGTGGGCGAGCGGCGTCTCGGTCAGGTCGCGGTAGACGACTTGAAGCGAGGGCGTCGCCTGCCGGAGCCGGTCGACGATGGCGGCGGAAACCTGCCGGCTAACGGAGTGGGGGCCGAGCACGCTGGAGTCGACATGGAGGAGCTTCATGTGGGGTCACCCTGGTATAAGTTTGTAACCAGCGCTACATGTGTGACTATCGAAATCCCCGCAAGAACGCACTTTTTTGAGCCATGGGCACATCATTGAAACCTGCGCACATCGAATTGCCTGCTCCGCCGCGGCCAAATCCGAGGCCGGATCCAAGGCCCATGTCACGGCCCATGCCGGATCCCAACCATGCGGACTGCCGCGGGGTCGCCTCCGTGCTGTCCCGCGTCGGCGACAAGTGGAGCGTGTTCGTCATCATGATGCTGAGCGACGGGCCAAAGCGCTTCAACGAGCTCAAGCGCATGATCAACGGCATCTCGCAGCGGATGTTGACCCTGACGTTGCGTGGCCTCGAGCGCGACGGCCTCGTCACGCGCACGATCTTTCCGACCATCCCGCCGCGGGTGGACTACGAGCTGACCGAGCTTGGCCGCGGCCTCCAGCAGCCGGTGCAAGCGCTCGGAGAATGGGCGATCGCGCATCTGGAGCAAATCGAGGCGGCACGAACGCGGTTCGATCGACGCAAGGAAGGTTAGCGTACGGCCTCCAATCCGTCATTCCGGGACCCGGGCGAAGCGAGGGAGCCCGGAATCCATCCAGCGGCAGAGCAAGTGGACGAATGGATTCTCAGATGCGCAATTGCGCATCATAGTTCGGCTCTTCGAGCCGCCCCGGAATGACATCTGGAGACGCTAAACCAGCGACACCAATCCGCCGCCGTGGCGTTCGAGCTTGCCGGCGAGCTCGAGCTCCAGCAGCACGGTGCGCACGATCGCGGGAGAAGCGCCGGACATCCGGACGAGGTCGTCGATTGTAACAGGGGCCGGGCCGAGCAGGCCGGTGATCTGGTCGCGATCATGGCTTTGCGGATCGCTCTCGAACGGCTCGCTGTCGGGCTCGCTCGCGGGATGCATCAGCGGCCGTTCCATGATCGGCTGAACCGCGTTGATGATGTCGGCGGCTTCGGTGACGAGCGTTGCGCCCTGCTTGATCAGGTCGTTGGTGCCGGCGGCGCGCGGATCGAGCGGCGAGCCCGGGACGGCGAACACTTCGCGGCCCTGTTCGGCCGCCATGCGTGCTGTGATCAGTGAGCCCGAGCGGTGCGCCGCCTCGACCACGACGACGCCGAGCGAAGCGCCCGAGATCAATCGGTTGCGGCGGGGAAAGTCGCGGGCGCGCGGCTCATGGCCGAGCGGCATTTCGGAGATCGCAGCGCCGGCGTGGTCGAGGATCGTGGCGAGCAGGTCGCCATGCTCGGGCGGATAGATGCAGTCGTGGCCGCCGGCGAGCACCGCGATCGTGCCGCTCTCGACGCTGGTGCGATGCGCGGCCTGGTCAACGCCGCGGGCGAGGCCCGAGATGACCACGAAGCCGGCTTCGCCGAGCTCGCGCGCGAGCTGGCCGGCGAATTTAAGTTCGGCGCCGGAGGCGTTGCGCGAGCCGACGATCGCGATCATCGGCCGCATCAGGGATTTGGTGTCGCCGCGCAGGGCGAGCAGCGGCGGCGCATCGTCGATCATCGCCAGCCGCGCCGGATAGCCGTCCTCGCCGGGCGCGCGCCAGGCGATGCCGAACTTGCGGCTCGCGGCGAGCTCGGCCTTTGCTTCATCCGCACTGCAGATGCGCCCCGATCGCGCCGCGCCGCCGCGGCGCGCGAGATCAGGCAGCCGCTCCAACGCGGCGCGCGGGCTGCCGAAATGATCGACCAGCGAGCGGAAGGTGCGCGGCCCGACATTGTCGGAACGGATCAGCCGCAGGCGGTCGATGCGCTCGGCCTCGGTCAGCTCCACGCTTCTGTTGATGGCGTCCACGGCGGCTCCTTGCAGCGACAGCATGGAGCAACCTGAGGGCGTTGCGCAACAGGGACGTACGCTTGCACGACCTCGCTGCGATGCTAAAAGCGATCGCAATAAGAAGGATGTTGCCATGATCTCACTTGCCGACCTCCAGCGCCGCATCGAGGCGGGGGAGCTTTCGCCCGATGACGCCATCGCCCAGTCGCATGCGGCGATCGAGGCCAGGGAGGAGGACGTCCAGGCTTTCGTCCGGCACGACAAATCCGGGAAGGCGCAAGCCTCGGGCCCGCTGCGCGGCATTGCCGTCGGCATCAAGGACATCATCGACACCGCCAACATGCCGACCGAGATGGGCTCGGAGATCTATCGCGGCTGGCAGCCGCGCGCTGATGCGCCGGTGGTGATGATGCTGAAGCGGGCCGGGGCCACCATCATCGGCAAGACCACCACGACCGCGTTCGCCTCGCGCGATCCGACGCCGACGCGCAATCCGCACAATACGGCGCATTCGCCCGGCGGCTCGTCCTCGGGCTCGGCGGCGGCCGTCGGCGCCGGCATGATCCCGCTGGCGCTGGGTACTCAGACCGGCGGCTCGGTGATCCGGCCGGCGGCCTATTGCGGGACGGCCGCGATCAAGCCGTCGTTCCGGATGCTGCCGACCGTCGGCGTCAAGTGCTATTCATGGGCGCTCGACACGGTCGGCCTGTTCGGCGCCCGGGCGGAGGATCTCGCGCGCGGCCTCTTGGCGATGACCGGCCGCACGGAGTTCTCCGGCATCAGCCCAGCGAAGTCGCCGCGCATCGGCGTGGTCAGGCAGGATTTCGCAGGCACCGTGGAGCCGGCCGCCGAAGAGGGGCTGCAGGCTGCGATCAAGGCGGCGATGCGCGCCGGTGCCAAGGTGCAGACCATCGATCTGCCCGAGGCGGTGCAGGAGGCCTGGCGCATCCACCCGATCATCCAGGATTATGAAGCGCATCGCGCGCTCGCCTGGGAGTTTTCGGAACGTCACGACGAGATCGCGCCGATGCTGCGCGCCAGTCTCGATGCGACGGTCGGGCTGACGCCGAAAGACTATGACGACGCGCGCCGCATCAGCCGTCGCGGCCGCCGCGAGCTCGGCGAACTCTTCGAAGGGGTCGACGTGCTGCTGACCTATTCCGCGCCCGGCACCGCGCCGGCCAAGGAGTTCGCGACCACCGGCGATCCCCGCTACAACCGGCTGTGGACGCTGATGGGCAATCCTTGCGTCAACGTGCCGGTGCTCAAGGTCGGTGGCCTGCCAGTTGGCGTGCAGGTGATCGCACGCTTCGGCAACGATCCGCTCGCGCTCGCGGCGGCCTGGTTCCTGGAGGACGCGCTGGCGAAATCAGGCTAGCACAGGTTCGGAAGGAGCGAGGGCCTGAGCGGGCGCTGAGGGCGCTGCGCCGGCGCCCGCGCCTTGCCCGAGCCATTGCTCGGCGGCTGCGCGGCCGCTCCGGTGCAGCAGGCGAATGAAGCCGCGGCCGAGATCGGTGGATGAGCGCTGCGCCAGACCGTCAAAAGAGTCTTCCGCCGCGATCCTCGTGAGCCGCAGCGGAGAGGCCATGTGCGACTGCGCCCATTCGATCGCGGCGATCTCGGCCTTTAGCGCGGCGTTGGCCGCGATCTGGTCGAGCCGGCGGTCGATCGCGGCGAGCGTGATCGGCACGTAGCTGTCGCGCGTCGGCGTGACCTGGACCAGCAGCAGATCCGTTGCCGCCGTGTCCTGCACCAGGCGCAGCAGCGGCGGATTGCCGCCAAAGCCGCCGTCCCAATAGGCCTCGCCGTCGATCTCGACCGCACAATGGACTAGCGGAGGGCAGGTCGAGGCCAGCGCGACGTCGGCGGTGATGGCCTCGTTGCCGAAAATCTGCTGCTGCCCGTCGCGGATCCGCGTCGCCGCGATCAGCAGTTTTGGGCACCGAACATGGCGCAGGACGGAAAAGTTGATGTCGCGGGAGACCGCCTGCCGCAGCGGATCGAGATCGAACGGATCGAACTGGCCGGAGCGCAGGGTCGGGCCGAACGCGACCGAGCTTCCCGCGGGCGAAAAGCCGCCGATCAGCATCAGTGAGCGGAACGAGGCCTCGTGCATCAGCCGGACCCAGAACCGGTTCAGCCTGGAACGGGCGCCTTCGCGGCCGCCTTCGGCCAGGCCGCAAGCGAGCAGCAGCGCATTGATGGCGCCGGCGCTGGCGCCGCTGACGGTGTCAATCTCGATGGACGTCTCTTCGAGCAGGCGCTCCAGCACGCCCCAGGTGAAGGCCGCAAAGGTGCCGCCGCCCTGCAGCGCCAGCGAAAGCTTTCGCGGCGGCCATTGCTCGGAACGCGCCCGCGCGGGCGCGACCGGTGCAGCCTTGGTGACGACGACATCGAGCGGAGCGTCAGGTTTAACTGCGGGCTCCGGCTGCGGCGCTGGCCGTGCAGCAGGCGCGGGCAGCGGCGCGTCGGACCAGATATTGGTCGCCGAGAGCAGCCGGCTTGCTGCAGTGCCGGAAGCACCGAGCGAGCCGATCCCGTCATTCACGCCGACAATCTTCTCGCTCATTCTGAGCAACCGCCTAACGCCGTTTCCCGTGTCAGGATGACAGGCATGGAACCCGTTCGCTACAGCATGCCGTGACTCGCACGGCAATTGCGAACAGGATTTGGCATATAATGCAGAAGGGGTGCGACGGTATCCGTACTTCTTCCGATTTCAGATTCTTGTTTGAGGCGTCTTCTTGACGCGAACCGGCATCCACTTCGCCGAAAGCGCTCTAAAGCGCGATGCGATTAGGAATCGTCGTCGCGCTTTAGGTTATTGTTTGAGCATGATCTTTTCGGAAAACCGCTACGCACTTTTCCGGATCATGCTCTAGGCTTTCTCGCCGATCCGGCTTTCCTTGCCCGCTTGCAGGCGCTTGATGTTCTCGCGATGCGCGTAGAACAACAGCAGGGTCAGCACGGCGGCAAGTGCCGACAATGCGAGATGACCGAACCACCAAAGGAACATCGGCGTGATGAATGCCGCCACCAGCGCCGATAGCGAGGAATAGCGGGTGGTGAAGGCGGTCGCCAGCCAGAGCAGGCAGAACACGACGGCGCCCGGCCAGAACAGCCCCAGCAGGATGCCGATATAGACCGCGACGCCCTTGCCGCCTTTGAACTTCAGCCAGACCGGGAAGAGGTGGCCGAGGAAAGCGCCGAGCCCGGCTACCATTGCGGCATAGGGGCCTGCGATGTAGCCGGCGATCACCACCGCCACGGTGCCCTTGAGCGCGTCGAACAGCAGAGTGCCCGCGGCGAGGCTCTTGCGTCCGGTGCGCAGCACGTTGGTGGCGCCGATGCTGCCGGAGCCGATCGAGCGGATATCCTGGGTGCCCGCGAGCCTAGTCAGGATCAGCCCGAACGGAATCGAGCCGAGGAGATAGCCGATGACGAAAGCCACCGGCAGAAACGGTTCAAGCGCCATGGCGGCATCTCCAAAGGCCCATTCTCCACGTCGAACGAAGCCGCACGTCAGACATGCTCATATACCGTTCGTCCGCCGACAATGGTGCGCACCACCCGGCCTGTAAAGCGGGCCTCGTCGAACGGGGTGTTCTTGCAGGGCGACTTGAGGTCGGCGGGATCGACCACCCAGGGCACGTCGGGGTCGATCACGATGACATCCGCGGGGCTGCCGGCGCGCAGGGTTCCGCCCGACAGCCCGAGCAGCTCGGCCGGGCGGGTCGACATCGCGCGGATCAGCGTCTTCAGCTCGATCTCGCCATTGTGCACCAGCCGCAGGCCGGCCGGCAGCATGGTCTCGAGCCCGACGGCGCCGGGCGCGGCTTCCGCGAACGGCAGGCGCTTGCCCTCGACGTCCTGCGGATTGTGGTCGGACATGATGACATCGAGCAGACCGGAGCCGATTGCCGCCACCAGGGCGCGGCGGTCGTCCTCGGTGCGCAGCGGCGGCGACAGCTTCAGGAACGAACGGTAAGGACCGATGTCGTTCTCGTTCAGCGCCAGATGATTGATCGAGACCGAGGCGCTGACGGCGAGCCCGGCATCGCGCGCGCGCTGAAGGATGTCGAGGGAATCGATGCAGGTCAGCGACGCCGCGTGATAGCGGCCGCCGGTGAGGGCGACGAGGCGCAGATCGCGCTCCAGCATCACGGCCTCGGCGGCATTCGGGATGCCCATCAGGCCGAGCCGCGAGGCGAACTCGCCCTCGTTCATCACGCCTTCGCCGACGAGATCGGGGTCTTCGGTGTAATGCACGATCAGCGCGTCGAAATCGCGCGCATAGGTCAGCGCGCGGCGGATCACCTGCGCATTGGTCACGCTTCTGGCGCCATCGCTGAAGGCGACGGCGCCAGCGGCCTTGAGCAAGCCGAACTCGGTCATCTCCTGGCCGTGCATGCCCTTGGTGAGGGCGGCCATCGGCTGGATGTTGACGATCGCGGTGTCGCGGGCGCGGCGCATCACGAAATCGACCGTCGCCGAATTGTCGATCACCGGCGAGGTGTCGGGCTGGCAGATGATGGTGGTGATGCCGCCGGTCGCAGCCGCCTGGCTCGCCGTGGCAAAGGTCTCGCGGTGGCTGAAGCCGGGTTCGCCGACGAAGGCGCGCATGTCGATCAGGCCGGGTGCGACGATCTTGCCGGAGCAATTGACAATGTCGGTGCCCTCGGGGACGCCGGCCGCGCCAATGCCGCGGCGGGTCTCGCGAATGCTGCCGTCGGCGATCAGGACGTCGCCGAGTCCGTCGAAATCCCTGGAGGGATCGACGACGCGGGCATTGGCCAGCAGGATGGGGCGGCGATCGGTCAACATCGGCATCACGCGTTCGGCAGGTTACGGGCGAGCGCTTCCAGCACCGCCATGCGCACGGCGACGCCCATCTCCACCTGCTCGCGGATCAGGGATTGCGCACCGTCGGCGACCGCCGTGTCGATTTCGACGCCGCGGTTCATGGGGCCGGGATGCATCACGAGCGCGTCCGGCTTGGCGTAAGCGAGCTTCTTCTGGTCGAGCCCGAAATAGTGGAAGTATTCGTTCGACGAGGGCACGAAGGAGCCGTTCATGCGCTCGCGCTGCAGCCGCAGCATCATGACGATGTCGGCGCCGTTGAGACCCTCGCGCATGTCGCGCGCGACCTCGACGCCCATCCGCTCGATGCCCGGCGGCAGCAGCGTGGAGGGCCCGACGACGCGGACGCGGGCGCCCATGGTGTTGAGCAGGATGATGTTGGAGCGGGCGACGCGCGAATGCAGCACGTCGCCGCAGATCGCGACCACCAGCCCCTCGATCCGGCCCTTGTTGCGGCGGATGGTGAGCGCATCGAGCAGCGCCTGGGTCGGATGCTCGTGCGCGCCGTCGCCGGCATTGATCACGGAACCGTCGACCTTGCGGGCCAGCAGTTCCACCGCGCCGGAGGCGTGATGGCGCATCACCAGGATGTCCGGGTGCATCGCATTGAGCGTCATCGCGGTGTCGATCAGTGTCTCGCCCTTCTTGATGGACGAGGAGGCCACCGACATGTTCATGACGTCGGCGCCCAGCCGCTTTCCCGCAAGCTCGAACGAGGATTGGGTCCGGGTGGAGGCCTCGAAGAACAGGTTCACCTGCGTCCGTCCGCGCAGGACGGTGCGCTTCTTGTCAACCTGGCGGTTGAGCTCGACATATTCTTCGGACAGGTCGAGGAGGCCGCTGATGTCGGCCGCGGAAAGGCCCTCGATGCCCAGCAAATGCCGGTGGCCGAGGACGAAGGTCGATTTCGATGTCATTAAAAGCAGAGCTATAGGGGCGGACGGCGGGGGGAGCAAGCTTCAAATCCCGCCGCCGGACTTATCCACGGCGCTTTGCGGCGGAGGCGGCGCCGCCAGCCGGTGTTCGGGGCAGCCGCTTTGCGCTAGACTCGCAACATTGGTTGCGTCACGGGCTGGATCATGACGGGCACGCGGTATTTTAATCGACTGGCGCGCAATGTTGCTGCGCTCGCGACCGCGTGCATGGCTGGCCTTGCGACACCGGCTTGGGCCGAAAAACGCGTCGCACTCGTGATCGGCAACGATCTCTATCCGAACCTGCCGGCCGACCGGCAATTGAAGAAGGCCGCCAATGACGCAACGACCGTGGCTGACGCGCTGAGGTCGCTCGGGTTCGACATCGTGCTCGGGACCAATCTTGGCCGCCAGGGCATGATCGACCGGCTTGCGGATTTCACGTCGCGGCTCGAGCCGGGCGATACCGCCGCATTGTTCTATGCCGGACACGGCGTTGCGATCGCGGGGGTGAACTACCTCGTGCCGAGTGACGTTCCCACCGTCAATGAGGGCGCCGAGGCGCGGGTGCGCGGGGCCTCGATCGCCGAGCCCGACGTGATTTCGGAGCTTCAGGCCAAGGCGGTGCGGGTCGCCTTCGTCGTCATCGATGCCTGCCGTGACAATCCGTTTCCGCGCGCCGCGGGACGTTCGATCGGGAACAGGCGGGGGCTTGCTGACGCCCGGCCCGCGCGCGGGATCTTTACGCTCTATTCCGCAGGCATCGGCCAGACCGCGCTCGACCAGCTCGGCAGTAACGATACGGCGCACAACTCGGTGTTCACGCGGATATTCGTCGAGCAGCTCAAGCGGCCCGAGCTGCATCTCGGCGACCTCGCGGTCGAGGTGCGCGAGCGCGTGGCGGCGCTGGCGCTGAAGGCGACGGATGCCGGAGGACAAGCAGCACCGCACGAGCAGACGCCCGCTTATTACGACCAGACGCTCGGCGGGCGCATTTTTCTCTGGAATGCGGAATCGTCGAACGGGGCGCCGAAAGTGGCGGGCATGCTGGCGAAGCCGCCGGCAAGGCTTGCGGTCGCGGAGCGCGCCACCATGCGTCCGCCGCGTCCCTCCGCGGCAGGCGAAAGCTGCGCCCGCAGCGGCTTCGAGACCTATTGCGTCAGCTCGATGCTGAAGCCGCAATTCGGCAATTCGTACGGCGCAGCGAATTTGTTCGACGCCTCTACGGGGACGGCCTGGGTGGAGGGCGCATCCGGCAACGGCATCGGCGAATGGATCACCATCGAGTTCGAAACCGTGCGGCGGGTCAAGTCGATCCACGTGCAGAACGGCTACCAGAAAAGCCCCGACATCTTCGCCAAGAATAACAGGGTTCGCCAGATCCGCGTGCTGTTCTCGGGCGGCGAGTCGCAGACCTTCATTCTCGACGACAAGCTGTCGGCGCAATTGCTGACATTGCGGCCGCCCGTGTCGGCCCATTGGATGCAGTTCATCATCGACGACGTCTGGGCCGGCAACAAATATACGGACACCGCGATCACGAAGCTTCTGGTCAACTCGGATCCGGTGCAATGACCGCAAGGACCGGAACCGCGGCGTGCGCCGCGCTTGTCGTGCTGCTCGCACTATCGTTTCTCGTTCCCGCGCGGGCGCAGACCTTGCCCGGCGACTTCGTCTATCTGCGCGACATCGATCCCAGCATCATCCAGGACATCCGTTACGCCACGTCGAACAATTTCGTCGGCCGTCCGCTCGCCGGCTACGATGCCGGCGAATGCGTGGTGAAGCGCGAGGTGGGGCTGCGGCTGAAAGCGGTGCAGCAGGAGCTGGCGGCGCAAAATCTCTCGCTCAAGATGTTCGACTGCTACCGGCCGGCGCGGGCCTCGCTCGACATGGTCAAGTGGTCGCAGAACGGCCGCGAGACCGCGTCGGAGCGGCGCTACAATCCGAAGATCCCGAAGACCGAGCTGTTCCGCCTCGGCTACATTGCGAGCCGTTCGCAGCATTCGACCGGTGCGGCACTCGATCTCACGCTGGTCGATCTCAGGGCGGACAATTCCGCCAAATATGATCCAGCCAAGACCTATTCGGATTGCACGGCGCCGGTCGAGGCGCGGGCGCCGGAGGGCAGCGTCGACATGGGCACAGGCTACGACTGCACCGACCCGAAGGGGCACACTGCGGCACCATCGATCACTCCGGAGCAGCGTTCCTGGCGCAAGCGGCTGGTGGCTGCGATGGCCAGGCAAGGCTTTGTGAACTATTCGAAGGAGTGGTGGCATTTTTCCCTGCCGGGGACGGGCGGGGCGGCCTATGATTTCCCGATCCAGCCGCGGACGAGGTAGAGTTCGGTTGAAACGGAAGCACCTGCGAGCAGGGTTACCTCTCCCAAGGGGAGAGGTCGGCGCGAAGCGCCGGGTGAGGGGATCAGGTCCCTCGATAGAGCGCAGCCCCTCACCCGCGCCTCCGGCGCGACCTCTCCCAATGGGAGAGGTGGCGCCCGAGCCGAGATAGATTCGATGGAAGCAAAATGACCCAGCCCACATTTGCGACCCACGAGGTCTTCAACCAGTCGCCGCCATTCGAGGACATTGATCTTTTCGCCGTGGACCGACCGCTGATCGAGGCGGTCAGGGCCAATGGCGGCGCAGCGGCCGAGCGTGAGCTCTCGGAGTTCGGCAGGCACTGGGGCTCGGCGGCGATGGCCGATCGCGGGCGCGTGGCGAACGAGAACACGCCGAAGCTGCGCAGCTTCGATGCCAAGGGCAATCGCCGCGACCAGGTCGAGTTTCATCCCGCCTATCACGAACTGATGGCGCACAGTGCGCATGCCGGCGTGCACAATTCTACCTGGACCGCGGATGGCAAGCCGGCCGGCGATGGCGCCGAGGTCATTCGCGCCGCAAAGTTCTACATGGCTGCGCAAGTCGAGACTGGCCACCTTTGTCCGATCACGATGACGCGCGCCTCCGTCGGTGCTCTGGCGATGCAGCCCGACTTGCTCGCGCGGGTGATGCCGGTGCTGTCGACCAAGAGCTACGATCCGAGCTTTGCGCCGTGGTGGCAGAAGCGCGGCATGACGCTCGGCATGGGCATGACCGAGAAGCAGGGCGGCACCGACGTGCGCGCCAACATGACGCGCGCCGTGCGCGACGGGGACGGCTATCGCATCACCGGGCACAAATGGTTCATGTCGGCACCGATGTGCGATGCATTCCTGGTGCTGGCGCAGGCGGATGGCGGGCTGACCTGTTTCTTCATGCCGCGCTTCGCGCCGGACGGATCGGTCAACGCCGTTCAGTTCCAGCGGCTGAAGGACAAGCTCGGCAACCGCTCCAATGCCTCGTCCGAGGTCGAGTTCGTCGGCGCCTATGCCGAAAGGGTCGGCGAGGAAGGCAAGGGCATCCGCACCATCATCCAGATGGTGCAGCTGACGCGGCAGGATTGCGCGATCGCCTCCGTCGGCCTGATGCGCTCGGGGCTTGCGCATGCGCTGCACCACGCCCGGCATCGCAGCGTGTTCCAGAAGCATCTGGCCGATCAGCCCCTGATGCAGGCCGTGCTGTCGGACATGGCGCTGCATGTGGAGGCGAGCACGGCGCTGGTGATGCGGCTCTGCCGTGCCTTCGACCGCACGCCGCACGATGCGGCGGAGGCGGCTTATATGCGACTGCTCACGCCCGCGATCAAATACTGGACCTGCAAGAGCGCGCCGCCGTTCCTGTTTGAGGCGATGGAGTGCCTCGGCGGCAACGGTTATGTCGAGGACGGCATTCTGGCGCGCCATTATCGGGAGTCGCCGGTCAACGCGATCTGGGAGGGCTCGGGCAACGTGATGTGCTTCGACGTGCTCCGCGCGCTCTCGCGCGAGGGCGAGGCGGCGACGGCGGTGCTGCAAGCGCTTGCGGCCGAGACCAAGGGGCTGCCTGGGGCGGGCGAGGCGGCCAGCTTCATCGGCAAGACGTTTCGGCGCGCCGACGGCGAGCGCGTCGCGCGGCTTGCGGTCGAGAAGCTGTCATTACTGGCCGCGACGGCCGCGCTCAATGGCGTGTCGCCGCGCCAGGCCGAATTGTTCGCGGCCACGCGCCTTGCGACCAATCACGCCAGCATGTACGGCGCAGTCGAACTCGACAGCGCCGACGTGCGCGCCCTGCTGGAGCGGGCGCTGCCGTGACTGGGCACGGTCTCTCCGCAGCGTCATGGCCGGGCCTGACCCGGCCATCCACGTCTTGCTGCGCGGCAAGAAGAACGTGGATGCCCGGGACAAGCCCGGGCATGACGATCGCTCGATAGTTTGCGCTCTCCAACGAAAGCCTGCTGATGGACTCCCTCAACCCCGATCATCCGCCGTTGACCGCGACGCCGGCGACACCGCGTGTCTGGAAGTTCTGGGGCACGGCGCTGTGGGGCCTCTTCATCTTCGTCGCGATGTTCGTCGGGCAGATCGGCGCCGTCCTTCTGCTGGCGGCGCAGCGTGGTCTACCCATGGACCTCGCTTCGCTGCAGGTCGTCGGCCGCGAGCCCCAGACGCTTGCGCTCTCGGTCATCATGGGCTTGCCGGCGACACTGGCCGCGGTCTGGCTCGCCATTCGCATCAAGAAAGCTTCGTTCGTCGATTATCTCGCGCTGCATTGGCCGTCCTGGAAGCAACTGCTGTTCGGCGCCGTCGGCCTCATCCTGATCGTGCTGCTCTGGGAGACGATGTCGCGCGCGCTCGGTCGCGAGGCGACGCCGGGCTTCATGACCGATCTGTTGAAATCGGGCCGTGACAAGGGCGCGGCGCTGCTGCTGCTCGCCGCATTCGCTGTGGCGGCGCCGATGTCGGAAGAGGTTCTGGCGCGAGGCTTCCTCTTCCGTGGCTGGTCGGCGAGCTTCCTGCGCGCACCCGGCGCGATCCTGATGTCGTCGCTGGTGTGGACAATCGTCCATCTGCAGTACGACATGTACTTCCTCGCCGAAGTTTTTGCCATCGGCCTGTGGTTCGGCTACATGCGCTACCGCTCCGGCTCGCTGTGGCTTACCATCGTGCTGCACGCGCTGAATAATCTCGCCGCGGTGGTGCTGACGATGTGGCTGGGGAGCTAGGCCGCAACTCCGTCATTGCGAGCGCAGCGAAGCAATCCAGAATCTCTCCGCTGCGGCAGTCTGGATTGCTTCGCCGCAAGAGCTCCTCGCAATGACGAGGTGAGAGAGGTGCGCTCGTCATGACGAGTGCTAAGCCGCCAGCCCGATCGCGATCGGCATCGTAATGGCTGCAAAGATCGTCTGCAGCGTGATGATCTGCGCCAGCAGCGGGGCGTCGCCGCCCATCTGGCGGGCGAGGACATAGGCGCTGGACGAGGTCGGCACCGCCGAGCAGATCGCCACGATCGCCAGGCTGTTGCCGGAAAGCCCGAACCAGAGACCGAGCCCCATCGCGAGCGCGGGCATCAGCAAGAGCTTTAAAACGACGCCGACGGCTGCGCCGAGGCTTGGACGGAAGAGCCCTTCGAGATGCAGGCCCGCGCCTGTGACGAGCAGGCCGATGGCGAGGGAAGAACTGCCGAGCGCGTCTGCAACCTCATGCCAGAGCCTTGGCAGCGGCAGGTGGGTGACATTGAAAGTAAGGCCGATGATGCAGGCCCAGATCAAGGGATTGCGCACCAATGTTATGACGATGGCGCGGCCGGATTGCTTTTCCGGCGATGCGTAACGAGCGAGCACCGAGACGCTGAACACGTTGACGAGCGGGATGATCGCCACCATCGCCACGGAGGCGAGCGCCAGCCCGACATCGCCGAACAGATTGGCGGCGATCGACAGGGCAACGAAGGTCTGCCAGCGCGTCGCACCCTGGAAGATCGACGTGAAGGCGGGGCCGTCGATGTCGAGCCGGGACAGAGCCGGGCGCAATGCGAGGCAGAGCAGCGACATCGCCAGCGCCGACAGCAGCAGCGCGCCGCCGACGCCGGCGACCGGAACTTTCGTGAGGTCCGCCTTGACCAGGGTCTGGATCAGCAGCATCGGAAACAGCACGAAATAGGTCAGCTGCTCCAACCCGTGCCATTGCGTGTCCAGCCGCATCAGGCTGCGCTTCAGCACGACGCCGAGCACGATGAGGATGAAGACCGGCAGCAGCGCCGCGACGACGACGGCCATGGGATCAGCCGGGTCCGGTGCGCAGGTTTGCCAGGCGATCGAGCGCGCCTTGCAGGATGAAGATCGCGGCGTGCTCGTCGATCACCTCGGCGCGCTTGGCGCGGCTGACGTCCATGCCGATCAGCTCACGCTCGACCGCCGCCGTCGAAAGGCGTTCGTCCCAGAGACCGATGGGCAGCGCGGTCAATCCGGCCAGATTTCGCGCGAAGGCGCGGGTCGATTGCGCGCGTGGACCTTCGCTGCCGTCCATGTTGATGGGCAGGCCGAGCACGAAGCCGACCGCCTTGCGCTCCGTGGCGATGGCCAGCAGCCTGGCGGCATCCTGCTTGAACTGCTTGCGCTGGATCGTCTCGACGCCGGTCGCCAGCCGCCGGTCCGGATCGGATACGGCAACGCCAATGGTCTTGGTCCCCAAGTCGAGCCCGACCAGCGCGCCGCGCGCGGGCCAGTGGGTTGCAGCATCGATGAGAGGCAGGATAGGAGCCGGCATGGCTTTAGCGCATATCACGCGTTGCGCTGCGGGGTGAACTGATAACCATGGATGCACTGACACTATTCGGCCTGTTTGCCGTGACGGCGATGCTGGTCTGCTATGCCCTGGAGGATCGCAGCCACTGGTTCGTGCTGCTGTTCGCGGCGTCCTGCGCGCTCGGTTCCGCGTATGGCTTCCTGCAAGGCGCCTGGCCGTTCGGCCTCGTCGAGGCGATCTGGGCCGTCGTGGCATTGCGGCGCTGGTACCTGAAGCCGTAGATCGCCAGAGGGCCGCAAGCAGCGCGCGAAATCGTGATGCACGGCTGTATCGATCAAATGTGGGAAATCTCACACTGGTGATGCTGCAGGCCATGGCATGATGCCGCGTGGTTGCGTGGCAATAGAGTTACAGGTCTAAAGTAGTATTGGGTGCATGCCCCCGATTTCGGGAACGATCGGCTGCGACCGGCAGTCCGGCCCGCCGCTGCAACTTGGCGCCAATTTTTTTGGGGGCGCCGACGCGTCCAATATTCGCCAATCATTTGAGAGGTCATGATGCTCATCAAGCCAAGCCTGATCGCGGGCTCAGAACGGCGATTCAAGCAAGCCGAGTTCTCACCCGAAGCCTTGAACCGGAAATTGGGCGACGGTCCGATCGACATGTCGGTCGAAAAGATGCGTCTGCGCCAGCGCCAGCTGCTGGCCGAGACGCGGGACGTGGAGAAGGCCGAAATTGGCCTGGAGCGGATCATCCAGGGCAATGATCTCGACAGCATCAATTATCTTGCCAAGGGGACCGCAGCCTCGCGCTCGGTCTGCCGTATCCAACTCAGGGATGCCAAGTCGAATCTGCTCGGCTATGGCTCCGGCTTTCTGATCGGGCCCGGTCTGCTGCTGACCAATCATCATGTCTTCGGCCGGCCCTCCGACGCAGCCCATTCGATCGCCGATTTCAACTACGAACTGGACGCTTCGGGACAAGAGCGTGTGCCGGTGAGGTTCGGATTCGAGCCGGGCAGATTCTTCTACACCAATGACCGGCTGGATTTCTCGGTCGTCGCGGTGGCGCCGACCTCGCTGTCAGGCCACGAGGAACTCGAGGATTGGGGATGGCTGCCGCTCAGTGACGCGCCCGGCAAGGCAGATCCGGGCGAGTATCTCACCATCATCCAGCATCCCAGCGGGCAGATGAAGCAGGTCTGCGTCCGCGAGAACAAGCTGCTCAAATATGTCGGTGACTTCCTCTGGTACAATACCGACACGACGGCCGGATCGTCAGGGTCGCCGGCGTTCAACCGCTTCTGGCAGGTGGTTGCGCTGCACCACAGCGGTGTTCCCCGGAAGAATGCGCAGGGTCGCATCCTGACCAAGGACGGCAAGGTGTGGAAGCCGTCGATGGACGAATCCTCGATCGACTGGATCGCCAATGAAGGCATTCGGATCAGCGCGATCGTCGCCGATCTGAAGGTGGCCGTCGGCTCTCACCCTCTGATCAGGCCTGTGCTGGACGAGATGGACCCGCCAGGCCGGCCCGAGATCGAGCGAGCCTTGCGGCCCCCGATTGACGCAACTCCGTACGGCGCCAATGTCTGGGTCGAGCAATCCGTCGACGGCACGTCTCTGGTGGTCCCGATCCGCGTTCCGCTGCCGATGTTCAGGAAGGAGATTCCTCTCGCTCCAACGCCGCCGCTACCGAGCCCGGCGGGAGGTCATGGCAATGGCCGGACGCCGAACGGCGGCACGAACGGCGGCAAGCGGAACGGCGGCACGCCATTGATTGCTCCGCCGACCGGCCTGTTGCCTTACATCAGCGCGAGGAACGGCCTCCCGATGGAGGCCGTGCACATCGATCAGAGCACGCTGAAATCGCGTCCCGGATACAAGGCGAACTTCCTTGGCACCGGCAGATTCTCGGTGCCCTTGCCGAAGATTCCGGCCTCGCTCAAGCCCAGGATCGCGATGCTCAAGGGAAGCTCCAGGCAATCCGAGCTGAAATATTTCAACTACAGCGTTGTCATGAACAAGGAGCGCCGGCTCGCCTTCTTCAGCTGCGTCAACATCGACGGCGGCAAGCAGCAGGACGTCGGCAAGCGCGAGGGTGATTCCTGGCTGCGCGATCCGCGCATCGACGACGATGCCCAGATCGGTGACGAGTTCTACCGCAAGCAGGCCACTTTCGAGGCGGATCGTAGCAAGAATCCGTTCGACCGCGGTCATCTCGTGCGCCGCCTGGATGCGACGTGGGGCGAGACCGTCGCCGCGGCCAAGCAGCATGGCGACGATTCTTTCCATTTCACCAATTGCTCGCCGCAATTCTTCTCGTTCAACCAGGGCAAGCAGCTGTGGGCGGGATTGGAGGATTATACACGCGATGTCCTGCTCGAAGGCGAGGAGAAGGGCATCGTCATGAACGGTCCGGTGTTCGACGGGCCCGACGCCGATGGATCCGATCTGCCCAATCCGGCCGGGCGGCCGCACAAGGATCCAAGCTTCGGCGGCGTCCAAATCCCGAAATATTTTTGGAAGATCCTGATCCGACGCAACGAGGATGACGATGCTCTCAAGGCGGCGGCCTTCCTGATGAGCCAGCGAAAGCAGGTCATGGAGATCGATCGCATCCAGGAGGCGGATCTGCGCGAGCGGATGTCCGAGGAGGATGTCAGCGTCTTCCAGGTCTCGATCGCGGACCTGACGAGGTTGACCAAGCTGGATTTCGGCAATCTCACTGATGCGGATTCGCACGAGGCGACCTCGGTCGGTCCGCGGCGGATCGAGTCCTACGAGGACATTCGACTCTGAGGAGCGCTTGTTTCGCCAAGCAGTGAAACCGACGCGACGTTCGGGTGAGGGCAGCGGTGCGCTCTATCGAGACACTGCAAGACCTCACCCGGCTCCTTTCGACGGACGCGCGTGTGGCGTCAGCGGATCGCGATCGGGTTGATCATGGCCTGCACGGCGCCGGTCCAGCGCGGCTGGCCCAGCACGAACAGGAATTCGTAGCCCTTGTCCCGGGCGAGCGCGGCGGTGTCCATGTTCTCGAGGATATAGGTCCCGTTCATCGCGAGCAGAATCTGGTGGACCTCGAACACGGTCTTGCCTTCGAACGGAAGCACCTCGAGCCCCCAGGTGTCGGCGCCGACCGCGACGACGCCCTTGCCGGCGAGGTACTTCGCGCCTTCGACGCCAAGGCCGGGCTCGCCGGCCGAGTAGCGCTTGTCGTCCTTGCCGATCAGGCTGAGCCAGCCGGTGTGGAAGATGACGACATCGCCCTGGCGGATCTCGACGTTCTGCTGCTTGGCGGCTTCCTCGATCTCCTTGACGTTGAAGGCGGTGCCTTCCTTCACCACGTCGGTCTTGAAATAGGCGGCCATGTCGAGCAGCACGCCGCGGGCGACCATCGGCGGCACCTTCTCGATGCCGAGCTTCTTCAAGCCATTGGGATCGGCGAAATCGGCCAGCTTGTTGCCGTTGTAGTAGACGTGCTCGACGCCGAGATGGCCGAGCCCGTCGAGCTGACTGCCGATGCCGACCCAGCTGTCGAGGATGTCATCGTTGTAAGTGGCCTTGTTCGGACCGAGACCCGGGGTGCCGGCCTGTCCGGGCTGCACGATGGTGAGCTTGAAGGTGCGCGGCGGGTAGGCGGGCGTCTGCGGCGTGACGGGGATGCCGAGGGCGTAGGTCTTGCCGGTCTTCACCAGCGATGCCGCCTTCACCACGAGCTCGGGCGTCATGTAGTTGGCGGCGCCGATCTCGTCGTTCGGCCCCCATTTCGATTTGGTCCAGTCCTGTGCACTTGCGGTTCCTGAAATCGCCGACAACGCAGCGACGCAGCACAACACGAGCGTATTGCGCATCAATAGTCCTCCCGATGTTTCTGCCGGTGTTTGGCTTCGTTTATGGTTTCGCGCTGGCCAGTCACTCATCCTAACGTAGAAGAAGCGGGGGCTTCAAAGCTTTTCGAAGTGCTGCGCTGCGATGGCGGCACGCAGCGCGGATCGATTCAAACGCGATGGATTTGTGACGAATTTCGTGGCGTGGAACGTTGGCGCTCCGTCATGCCGCGATGACGTCCTCGTCCTTCTTCAGGCAATCGGCAAAACCGCTCAGCGCGCTGTATTGATGTCCGGCGCGGCGCTGGATGAAGAGTGTTTCGACACGTGCATGTGACGGGCTCAGCGTGTGGACGGCGACGGCGCCGTTCATCGCGCTGCGTTCCACGACGGCGCGCGGCAGCAGCGTCACGCCCATGTCGGCGGCGACGCAGCCGATCATGCCGTCGAGCGTGCCGAGCTCGAAGCGCGCCGCCGACGGCCAGCCGAATTCGACGAAAATCTGTTCGAGCCGCTGGCGATAGGTGCAGCCGGTGCGGAACACCAGCGCGGTCGGACCCGACTCCGACGTGCCGGCGCGCAGCTCGGCGAGCGAGGCCCAGCGGCGCGCGCTGACCAGCACCAGCTCTTCGCCGAACGCGCTCGTCGTGGAGAGGTCGTCATGCGCGATGGGTCCGGCGACGAAGGCGCCGTCGAGCGTACCGTCGAGCACGCTCGCGACGAGGTCGGCGGTCGGCGCGGTGCGCAAGGAGAGGCGCACGGCCGGGAAGCGGCGGTGGAAATCGGCGAGCAGCGGCGGTAATCGCACGGCTGCCGTGGTCTCCATCGAGCCGATCGCGAGCGGTCCTTTCGGCTCGCCATCGTCACGCGCGGCGAGCAAGGCTTCGCGCGACAGCGCCGCCATTTTTTGCGCATAGGGGAGGAGGCGCTTGCCGGCGCCTGTCAGCGTCATGCCGCGCGAGTGCCGCTCGAACAGCGGCGTGCCGATCTCCGCCTCCAGCGCCTTCACGCGCTGGGTGACGTTCGACTGCACGGTGTTGAGCTCCTCGGCGGCGCGGGTGATGCCGCCGGTGCGGGCGACCGCGGCGAAGGTCTTGATATCGCTGAGTTCCATGGTGTCGTTTCGCTTTTGAGATGGCAGCGTTCGCAACAATTCAATTTTCGAGAATGCTAGTCGCGCCTAGTCTCGCTGTCCAGATCGGGGAGGAGCCATGCCGATGACGACGTCGCTGACCACGCTGCTGGGAATCGAGCATCCGATCCTGTTGGCGCCGATGGATGTGATTGCCGGCAGCCGTCTGGTCGCGGCGGTGAGCCGCGCCGGCGGGTTCGGCATTCTTGGCGGCGGCTATGGCGAGCGGGTCTGGCTGGAGCAGGAGACGGCGAAGCTCGCCGACCTCAGTGCACCGTTCGGGATCGGCTTCATCACCTGGAGCCTCGCCAAGCGGCCCGAGCTTCTCGATGTCGCGCTCGCTGCGAAACCAGACGCGATCATGTTGTCGTTCGGCGATCCCGCGCCGTTGGCGCCCAAGATCAAGGCCGCCGGCACGCGTCTGATCTGCCAGATTCAGGACGAAGCGATGGCGCGGCAGGCGCTCGATGCCGGTGCTGACATCCTGATCGCGCAAGGCACGGAGGCGGGCGGTCATGGCGCTTCGCGCACCACTGTCGATCTCGTGCCCGCCATCGTCGATCTCGTCGCGGGGCGCGTTCCAGTGGTGGCGGCTGGCGGCATTGCGGACGGGCGCGGCCTCGCGGCCATGATGATGCTGGGCGCGAGCGGCGTGCTGCTCGGCACGCGCTTCTATGCTACTCAGGAGGCCGACGGTGCGGAGGAGGCCAAGCGCCGCATCTGCGCGGCGAACTCCGGTTCGACCGTGCGCGGCATCCTCTTCGATCTCTCCCGCAACAATGTCTGGCCGGCGCCGTTTACCGGGCGGTGCCTCGTCAACGATCATGCCAAGCGCTGGATCGGCCGCGAGGTCGAGCTGATGCAGAATGTTGCCGCAGTCGCTTCCGAGTATGCGGCAGCAAGGGCGGCGGGCAATTTCGATGTCGCGGCCGTGATCGCCGGCGAGGCGGTTGGGTTGATTCATGATATCCCACCGGCGGCGGAGATCGTCGAGCGGATTGCGGCGGAGGCGGAGCAGTTGATCGCCGGGCGGAGAAACTCGGCGGTGGCAGCGGCGTAGACTTCCTACCCTCCCCTGGAGGGGGAGGGTCGATCGCGCGAAGCGCGAGCGGGGTGGGGTGACAGTCTCTCCATTGAGGCGGTACCCGTGTTGGGAGATCACCCCACCCCGCTTCGCATTTCGCTTCGCTACATGCGAACCGACCCTCCCCAACCTCCAAGGGAGGGCAAGAAAGAACGAGAGAACAACCATGTGGCCTGACCGTCGACTGATCGATCTCTTCAAGACCGAATTCCCGATCGTGCTGGCGCCGATGGCTGGCGTGATGGATGCGGAGCTGGTGATTGCGGCGGCGCAGGGCGGGGCGCTGGGGTCGCTGCCTTGTGCGATGATCTCGCCGGAGAAGGCGCGCGAGCAAGTTGGTCTCATCCGCCAGCGCGTCAAGGCGCCGGTGAACATGAATTTCTTCTGCCATACGCCGGTCGATCTGACGCGCGAAGCCGAGGCGCGGTGGAAGCAGCGGCTCGCGGAATACTATTCCGAGCACGGTCTCGATCCCTCCGCGCCGATCGCGGCTGCGAACCGCGCGCCATTCGATGCAGCGTTCTGCGAGGTGGTCGAGGAGCTGAAGCCGGAGGTCGTCAGCTTCCATTTCGGCCTACCGGAGCAAGCGCTGCTGAGGCGCGTCAAGGCGGCGGGTTGCCTCGTCATCTCGTCTGCCACCACGGTGAAAGAGGCGGTCTGGCTGGAAGAGCGCGGCGTCGATGCCGTGATCGCGCAAGGAGCGGAAGCGGGTGGCCATCGCGGCATGTTCCTGACCGACAAGATCGCCGAGCAGCCCGGCACCTTCGCGCTGGTGCCGCAGGTCGTCGATGCCGTGAAGGTGCCGGTGATCGCGGCGGGCGGTATCGCCGACGGGCGCGGCATTGCCGCGGCCTTCGCGCTCGGTGCCGCCGGCGTGCAGATCGGCAGCGCCTATCTGCGCTGCCCGGAATCCAAGCTCAGCGCGGCCGGCCGCAAGGCGCTCGCTGAGGCGGGGGACGATTCCACCGTGATCACCAATGTCATGACCGGCCGGCCCGCGCGGGGGATGCAGAACCGGCTGATGCGCGAGGCCGGCCCGATCTCGCCGGATGCGCCGCCATTTCCCCACGCCGCGACGGCGCTGGGGCCGCTGAAGGCGGCTGCCGAAAAGCAGGGCATGGTGGATTTCACCAATCTCTGGGCAGGGCAGGCCGTTGCGCTGGGCCGCGAGCTTCCCGCCGCCGAATTGACCCGGGACCTCGCCAAATCGGCGCTGGGGCGCATAAAGGCCCTCGCCGGATAGGGGGAAGCGCCGGTTGCGGCGCAAAACCGGCCTCTGCTATACGGCACATAGGTTTTGCCGTAAGAGGCCTTATATAATGTCCGTCGACGCCGCTACCGTCCGCCGCATCGCGCATCTGGCGCGCATTGCGGTTTCCGAGGACGAGGTTCCGCATCTGCAGGGCGAGCTCAACACCATGCTCGCTTTCGTCGAGCAGCTCTCGGAGGTCAATGTCGAGGGCGTGGAGCCGATGACCTCGGTCACCCCGATGCAGATGAAGAAGCGGCAGGACGTGGTCGATGACGGCGGGATCGCCGACGATATCGTTGCCAACGCGCCCGCGACCGAAGGTCACTTCTTCCTGGTGCCGAAGGTCGTTGAATAAACAGGTTAGGTTCGATGTGCCTGCTTTGCGACGATGAGAAGGCCTATCAGGCCTACATGAATTACCTCGACAAGATGGAGCGGCAGGGCAAGGCTGCCGATCCCGACGTCGCCGTCAATGCCGTGCTCGACGAGATCGAGGCGGCCGCGAAAGCCGCCGCCAAGAAAAACGTCATGCAAGACGACCCGGCCGACGACAAGACCCTGTCTCCGTTCTTCTGCAGCCCGATCAATAAATGACCGATTTGACATCGCTGACGCTCGCCGAGGCCCGCAAGGGTCTCGCGGCAAAAACTTTCACGTCGCTCGAGCTCACGGATGCGCATCTGTCCGCGATCGAAGCTGCGCGCGTGCTCAATGCCTTCGTGATGGAGACGCCGGACCAGGCGCGCGACATGGCCAAGGCGGCGGACGAGAAGATCGCCAGGGATGAGGGCGGCCCGCTCGCCGGCATCCCGCTCGGCATCAAGGATCTGTTCGCGACCAAGGGCGTGCGCACCACGGCGTGCTCGAAGATCCTCGGCAATTTCGTGCCGACCTATGAGTCCACCGTCACCTCGCAGCTCTGGCGCGACGGCGCGGTGATGCTCGGCAAGCTCAACAATGACGAGTTCGCGATGGGCTCGGCCAACGAGACCTCGTGCTTCGGCCCCGTCGGCAATCCCTGGCGGCGCGAGGGCAGCAACACGACGCTGGTGCCGGGCGGCTCATCCGGCGGCTCGGCCTCGGCCGTGGCGGCGCTGCTCTGCATGGGCGCGACCGCGACCGATACCGGCGGCTCGATCCGCCAGCCGGCCGCGTTCACCGCGACCGTCGGCATCAAGCCGACCTATGGCCGCTGCTCGCGCTGGGGCATCGTCGCCTTTGCCTCCTCGCTGGACCAGGCGGGTCCGATCGCGCGCAGCGTACGCGATGCCGCGATGCTGCTCCGCTCGATGGCGGGCCACGATCCCAAGGACACGACGTCGGTCGATATCCCCGTACCGAATTACGAGGCGGCGATCGGCAAATCCGTGAAGGGCATGAAGATCGGCATCCCCCGGGAGTATCGCCTCGACGGCATGCCGGCCGAGATCGAGAAGCTTTGGGAAGCGGGCGCGGCGTGGCTGAAAGCGGCGGGCGCCGAGCTCGTCGAGGTGTCGCTGCCGCACACCAAATACGCGCTGCCGGCCTATTACATCGTGGCGCCGGCGGAGGCTTCGTCGAATCTCGCGCGCTATGACGGCGTACGCTACGGCCTGCGCGAGCAGGGTAAGAACATCACCGAGCTCTACGAAAACACCCGCGCCGAAGGCTTTGGCGCAGAGGTGCGCCGCCGCGTCATGATCGGCACCTACGTGCTCTCGGCCGGCTATTACGACGCCTATTACCTGCGCGCGCAGAAGGTGCGCACGCTGATCAAGAAGGATTTTGAAGACTGCTTCGCCAAGGGCGTCGACGCCATCCTCACCCCGGCGACGCCGTCGGCGGCCTTCGGCATCGGCGAGAAGGGCGGCGCCGACCCGGTCGAGATGTATCTCAACGACATCTTCACGGTGACCGTGAACATGGCGGGCCTGCCCGGCATCGCGGTGCCCGCCGGCAAGGACGCGCAGGGCCTGCCGCTCGGGCTGCAACTGATCGGCCGTCCGTTCGATGAGGAGACGCTGTTCTCGCTCGGCGAGGTGATCGAGCAGGCCGCCGGCCGCTTCACGCCCGCGAGGTGGTGGTGAATGTCGCTGATTTCATCGCGAGCCTCGGCGGCGCGGCGCCCGCGCCGGACCTGAACGCGCCGCTCGCCGGCCTCTGGTGGGCGGCGAAGGGCGACTGGGACCGCGCGCACACGATCGTTCAGGACGAGAGCAGCCGCGAGGCCGCCTGGGTGCACGCCTATTTGCACCGTGTCGAAGGCGATCTCGGCAATGCCGGCTATTGGTATCGCCAGGCCGGTCAGCCGGCGGCAAAGGATTCATTGGAAGCGGAGTGGGAGCGGATCGCTGCCACGCTGCTCGGGAGCAGGACATGAGCACGGCCACGCACAAGCTTCTCAAGGGCTCAACCGGTGACTGGGAGATGGTCATCGGCATGGAGATCCATGCCCAGGTGACCTCGAACGCCAAACTGTTCTCAGGCGCGTCCACCGCCTTCGGCGGCGAGCCGAACAGCCAAGTGTCGCTGGTCGACGTCGCGATGCCGGGCATGCTGCCGGTCATCAACGAGGAATGCGTCAGGCAGGCTGTCCGGACCGGGCTCGGCCTCAACGCGCAGATCAACCTGCGCTCGGTGTTCGACCGCAAGAACTATTTCTATCCGGACCTGCCGCAGGGCTACCAGATCAGCCAGTACAAATCGCCCATCGTGGGCGAGGGTGAGGTGATCATCGATCTCGATGGCGGCAAGACGGCCACCATCGGTATCGAGCGGCTGCATCTGGAACAGGATCCCGGCAAGATGCTGCACGACCGGTCGCCGTCGCTGTCCTACATCGATTTCAACCGCTCTGGCGTGGCGCTGATGGAGATCGTCTCGAAGCCTGATATCCGCGACGCCGAGCAGGCCAAGGCCTATGTAACCAAGCTGCGCTCGATCATGCGCTACCTCGGCACCTGCGACGGTGACATGGAGAAGGGATCCCTGCGCGCCGACGTCAACGTGTCCGTGCGCAGGCCGGGCGCGCCGCTCGGCACCCGTTGCGAGATCAAGAACATGAACTCGATCGCCTTCATCGGCCAGGCGATCGAGTATGAAGCGCGGCGCCAGATCGAGATCCTGGAGGACGGGGGCGAGATCGAGCAGGAGACGCGCCGGTTCGATCCCAACAAGGGTGAGACGCGCTCGATGCGGTCGAAGGAGGAGGCGCACGACTATCGCTACTTCCCCGACCCCGACCTGTTGCCGCTGGAGTTCAGCCAGGACTTCGTCGACGCGCTGAAGGCGAAGCTGCCGGAGCTGCCGGACCAGAAGAAGGCGCGCTTCGTCGCTGATTTCGGCCTCTCGGCCTATGATGCGAGCGTGCTGGTCGCCGAGCGCGAGAGCGCGCTGTTCTACGAGACGGTGCTCGACAAGCTCGCCAACCGCGCCCGCGACGGCAAGATGGCGGCGAACTGGGTGATCAACGAGCTGTTCGGCCGTCTCAACAAGGAAGGCCGGGATATTACGGCCTCGCCCGTCAATGCCGGGCAACTGGCTGCGATCATCGACCTGATCGGCGAGGGCACGATCTCGGGCAAGATCGCCAAGGATCTGTTCGAAATCGTCTGGCAGGAGGGTGGCGATCCCCGCGCGCTGGTCGAAAGCCGTGGCATGAAGCAGGTCACGGATCTCTCTGCGATCGAAAAGGTGGTCGACGACATCATCGCGGCCAATCCCGACAAGGCGGCGCAGGTGAAGGACAAGCCGCAATCGCTCGGCTGGTTCGTCGGCCAGGTGATGAAGGCATCCGGCGGCAAGGCCAACCCGCAGAGCGTCAACGACCTGCTCAAGTCCAAGCTCGGCGTCTAAGCCTCACGCATTCGAACGAGGTGACGGAGACATTTCGTCACCTCTCTTTCGCCTCCCGGTGCGACGCTCGCGCGCATCCGCGAACGGCAAACGCCATCCCGATCGACGGCGATGCGGCAGCGAATCGCCGCCGCGCGATTCGCCCGAAACGGCGGCTTGAACGCGCTCCGGCGAGCGCCTGCGCCGTTAAGCATGAAAATATTTTCGTTGCCAAAAATCGCGACTCAGAGTCCGCGAAGCGCTTTCGCGAGGCGACCGCACGTTGGTCGATGCGCATCGCCGCGTCGATCGCGCACGATGCGCGCGTGCGGAAAAATACTTGCTGCATAGTGTTTTCGTGCAGTCGCATCGTTCGCGAACGTCGGCGATGCGAGCGCTCTGCATGATCGCAAGTGCACGTCGTACGAAGCGCCTGCGTCGTGCCCGCCAAGCGCAGGCGCCTTGCTGCGTCAACACTTCTTTAAGCGAGAAGCTGTTTTTTTCTTCGTGTTGGTGTATTCGGGATGAGTGCATTCGATCCCCGAGTGCACGCAGCGATTAAAGCCATCTCACACATCGGAGGGCAACATGGCCAAGAAAGCGAAGAAGGCGAAGAAGGCGAAGAAGGCGAAGAGCGCAGTGAAGAAGACTGCGAAGAAGACCCGCAAGGTCGCGAAGAAGAAGTAACTTCGCTTCTGAAGTTGCCGGCTCCAGATAGCCGGCACGTCATCAGCGCCTCCTAGAGGTTCTGGTCGACGATAGAGGGTGTCGGCGAGACATCAGGTCAACGGTCGGACCGTTCTCTTTCGCGGTCCGGCAGAAGAAACGAGTTTTCTTCGTTCGGTGCGGTTCTCCTCAAACGGGCTCCGCAATTTCACGACAGGCCTTCGGGCCAAAGTGGAATCTGGTCCTGACGTGTTCGCCGACGCCCTCGTTCCCTTGAAGCCGGGGCATTGCCGGCATTCCTCTCCCTCACATCGTTGATTTGACCGCGTCGCGTCCGAGCGCGCTTCTGTCATGCCGGCTTGATCGCTTGGCTTGGAGAGGCAAGGCGGCCTGTGGCGTGATCGCGCGCCGTTTCGCCCTGCGGTGTCGCCGCCCGGCTCCGACGGGCCGATCCAGCACGCGCGGCTTGTCGTGGAACGATTGCGGCGGCTGGATACTGGATCACCCGCCTGCCGCCTTCGCCGAACTTGGACGGCCCGAGACCGAATGCCCAGGCGAAGCCGGGGCGCGGATGACGACAAGAAAAGCAGCCACATGACCTGCGCCACCGCGCGCGATGGTTATCGATGTCCTGAAATCCCAGAGTAAACCGAATCTGACGAATGACAGAAGCGCCTGCGAATCAAGGACTTCTTGAATTCTCGGCAGAGGAGGCGCCCGCCCGCGTTTACGTCTGCTTCATCGCGATGCTTAAACTGCCATTCAAATTTGCCCGCCATCATCGCCTCCAACAAGCCGGCAAACGGCGATGGGGAAGAGTTGAACAGTGCACGATCCCGGGACGGGCCATGCACATCAGAGGTTGGACGGGAGCCGCGCTCGGGGGACGAGGCGGCATAAGAACAAAGGGGATGCGTGATGTTTCAGGGTACTTTCGATCTGGAGACGGCGACGCCGGTCGATGCGAGCGCGCTGTCGGACGTGCTGTTCGAGCGCGGGATCTATTGGGCGAGCGGCCGCTCCGGCATCGTCGATCTCGTCGCCGCGCACAAATGGTTCAATCTCGCCGCGCTGAAGGGCCGTAAGGACGCCGTGGTGCTGCGCCAGGAAATCGCCGGCCAGATGTCGGACGCCGAGATCTCCGCCGCGCAGCGTGAGGCGAGAGCCTGGGTCTGCGCGCACTGAGCGTCACGTCGCTTGGGAACCGGACCTTGACCGTGCGGCGCCATCGCGCCGCGGCGGCTTCATAGTAAGGTTTGCACGGCAAACGAGGCCGGCGCTTCGCCGGCGCGATGCCTGCGCCAGATTTCGTCGAATGCCTTTTCGATATCCCGCGTCATGCGGACAGTATCGAAAAGCGGCCAAGTGGTCCGGCGCGCCGCCAGCTTGCTCCTGAGCGCGACGCGAAGCTCGGAATCGTGCGCGATCCGAAGCGCCAAAGCCTCATATTCCTCCAGCGATCGCGTCACCAGCTCGGGAAGGCCTACGGCGTTCAGGAGACTGGCTGCAACGCGTCCGGCGAAGGCGGTCCCAATGCACGTCAGGACCGGCAGGCCAGCCCAGAGGGCGTCGCTGGCCCCGGTGTGGGCGTTGTAGGGCAATGTGTCCAGGAACAGATCGGCGACCTGGTGGCGCGCCAAATGCTCGTCAGCTGGGACGCGCGGAGCGAACACGATTCTCTCGGCGGCAATCCCCCGCGCAACGGCTTCGCGCTTCAGATTCTCCGTGGCGACCGGGTCACCATCCAGCAGCCAAAGGACGCTTCCGGGGGTCTTGTCGAGCAGCCGCATCCAGACGCCGAACAATGGCGGCGTGATCTTGGGGCTTCTGTTGAACGCGCAGTAGACGAACGCATCGTCCGCCAGTCCGAGCTGGCTCCGACTCGGTGGATTTGAGGGGAGCGGTCGCTTCGCGTCGGTCGCCTGGTAGCTATTGGGAAGATAGATCACCTTCTCGGCGTAATAAGGCTGCTCTGCTTCGGGGATGACGATCCGGTCGGCCATGAGATAGTCGACATAGGGGGCGCCCATCGTGCCGGGAAAGCCGAGATAGCTCACCTGGATAGGAGCCGGCCGGCGCGCAATGATTTTCGGCCGTGCACCGGCGGTGAAGCCGCCGAGATCGACGAGAACCTCGATCTCGAGCTGGCCGATCAGCTTGACGACGTCCTCGTCGGCGAGATCGCTGACATCTTCAAAACGTTCGAATGCGGCCCTCAGGCGGTTGCGCATCTGGCTGTCGTCGTCGGGCCCGCAGGAGATGGCGGTGACGTCGAAGCGCTCGCGGTCGTGGGCCTCGAAGATTCCGGCCATCAAATACGCGGTGGCATGACCGCGAAAATCGGCCGACATGTACGCGACCCGGAGCCGGGACGCTGGACTCGGCATTGCGGGTCTGGCGGCAACCCCGTCGGGGGTCACCTTGGCGACATAGGCTTTCGCGCAGGTCAATTGGCGTGCAGGCGATGAGGAGACATGAAAGAAGGCGAAGGGGTCGATCGGCACGCCCGCCTCGACAGCCTCGTCCATGGCGGCCTGTTCACGTTCGAAACTGCTCCAGTCGGCGCGCTTCCGCTTGAAAGCTACCAGGTTGCTCAGCGCAAACGGGAACGTCTTATCAAGTGCGACCGTTCGTTCCAGAGCCACGATCGCTTGGTCGTCTCGCCCCAGCTGGCCAAGAACCTCAGATAACGCGAAATGGTTCTGTGGGTCGCCCGGTGCAAGCTCGATGGCGCGGCCGTAGCTGTCACGCGCTTCCTCGAGTCGGCCAAGCTGGTGCAACGCGCTGCCTCGGTTGGCGAACGCGGCGCTCGACGGTGCGATCGCAATGGCGCGATCAAACTCGGCTATGGCGTCGCGAAGCTGCTGCCGTGCAATGAGGATCGCTCCGCGATTGAGATGCGCGTCCGCGAAGTTCGGAGCCAGGGCGATTACTTTCGCAAGCCAGGCGAGCGCATCGTCCGGCTTGTTCAGCGCGCGCAGCACGTTGGCATAGTTGAAAAGAACGTCGGGATTGCCGGGGTCGACACGTGCAGCCTTCTTCAGCAAAGGCTCGGCGTCCGCAAAATGGCCGCGCTGGGCGTGCAACAGCCCCAGCATATGGAGCGCGACGGCATGCGTTCTGCTCCCCTTCAGGATGGTCGTGTAGGCCCGTTCCGCTTCCGACAGATTGCCCGAACGGTGCGCCGCAATTGCCTGGTCCAGAATAGCTGACGGATGGATTGAGGAGGGGGCCGAGGCTCCCTTGTTGCGGCCTTGTTGCGACATGCGATGGGTTTCTCGACCCGACGTAGGGGGGTCTGTGCTCGGGCGAAATGGTGCAAAAACTCTAGTCACCTTTGCCCGCGAGAACAACGGCCGCGCCGCCTGCGCTTGTTTCGCACGGGCAGGCCCGGTGCCGTGAAGTTTCTCCGTCACACCGCCGCCTGGAATCCGACGGCATGAGCAACCAGGCTACGAATAGACGATGGCTGCCGATTCAGATCGCTCCCGACGAGTGCGACCTGGAGCTCGGGCGTCTGCACCAAACAGGAATTGTGCCATGGTCCTTTCCATGCCGGCGCAAGAGCGGCATCTGGCTCAATGTCTGGGCCGACGAGGCCGTGCTGATAGCGCCCTCGCATTGGCGGGTCTGGCGATCCGGCATTTTGGGTGGGGGCTCACATATATAAGGAGCGCGCGAATCGGGGGGCTCGCCGCCCTCATCCTTCTGCGGAACTTTCGTGCCGGCGTCGCCCTTCGCCTTCCGCTGGACGCGCGCAGAGACCTTGATTCTGCTTCCGGGATTCTGGGGTGGCGGAGAGGGAGGGATTCGAACCCTCGATACAGCTTGAGACCGTATGACGCTTTAGCAAAGCGTTGCCTTCAGCCACTCGGCCACCTCTCCGGTGCGAGCCTTATGCATCTATTTGCTCGGGCTGGTCAATTTGGAAGCGCGTGTTTTCGCTCGAATATTCCCAGTGATTTGCGAAACGAGACGGGTTTGCGCTCGAACGAGGGCATGGCGCTGAATTTGCGAGGAAATTCAAAGGTGCAAAGAAAGGACGAGCACCTCCAGATCCTGCTTCGCCGAGCTGTCCGGCCCGGTCGTCCCGCCCCGCAACCTCCATATCTCCATATAGAGAGGGATAGAGCGCGCGACCCGGGCGGCCGAGGCATTGCAGGGACCTGCTTCGTCAGATTGCGGCGGGGAGGCAGGTCGATGCCTGCCCATTGAGTCTCCTTCTGATTCCACGATTCGAGCGCCTCAAAGCTGGCTCAAGCCGAGCTCTCGCGCGCGGCGCCTCATGTGCGGAACTTTGATGGCATTTGGAACCGCTCCGAAAACCTCAATGTAAACAACGCGTTATGAGAGCGGTTTGATCACATCTCCGTGTTATTTGTGCAACACCCGTTGGAAAACACGCTGCAACGGCCCGTTTCGGAGCGTTCTCTTGTTGTGTGTGCAAGGACGTTCGGTAATTGTGACTGAGCGACGGAGGGGGGCATCCCGAGGTCGTCCCGTTTAGGTCATTCGCTTAAGTCCCTCGCGTTCATGCGGGTGTGTCCGAAGACGCGAAGGGGCCGAAAGCGGTGATTTAGAGGGGGTTGGGGAATTGGCCGTCCGGTCAGTGACCTTCCCTGAAGAGCAACTTGGAGGTTTAACATGAAGTTGGTTAAGAGCCTTTTGCTCGGCTCAGCGGCGGGTCTGATCGCCGTGGGCGGAGCTCAGGCAGCCGATCTCCCCGTGAAGGCCAAGGCGGTCGAGTACGTGAAGATCTGCTCCCTGTACGGTGCTGGATTCTACTACATTCCGGGCACCGACACCTGCATCAAGTTCGGCGGCTATCTGCGTGCCGACATGCTGTTTAACACGAACAGCGACTACGGCATTGGCCAGGGCGCTCCCGGCGGCGCCAACAACCGTCTGGACAACTACTACCAGACCCGCGCTCGTTTGGACTTCACCATCGATACCCGCACGGCAACCGAGTACGGCGTGGTCCGCACCTACGCCGATACGGTTTTCAGCTGGGATGCCACGTCGGTGACCGGCAGCGCCCCATCTGCCTTCTCGGTCGGTTCGGCTTCGCTCGGCCTCTACCATGCGTTCATCCAGTTCGCTGGTTTCACCTTCGGCCGCACCGTCTCGATCTTCGACGCACCGTGGCAGAGCTATCCGGCTGGCGGTCCCGACTTCCTTCCGGGCGGCAGCAACAACGTCACCGGTGTGAACCAAGTCGCCTACACGGCTGATTTCGGCCAGGGCATCACGGGTTCGGTCGCGTTGCAGGATATGACGACCGCCGCTGGCGGCCAGTCGAACCTTTGGAACGCAAGCGTGACGGGCGTTGCGGGTGCAGTTGGTGGCTTCGCCACGACCGCAGCTGCGGGCGCTGCCTTCATCCAGGGCATCTACGGTGTCAACGATTGGGGTGGCACGCGCATGCCCGACATCGTCGGTCAGGTTCGTGTCGATCAGGCCTGGGGTCTGTTCCAGATCTCGGCGGCGGCGCACGAACTCCATTCGGCTTATTACGGTACGACGGAGCCCACTGGTCATCCGTCGGACAAGTGGGGCTGGGCGGTTCAGGGTGCGTTGTCGATCAAGAACATCCCGACCGGTGCGGGCGACTCGATCAACTTGCAGGCGGTCTACACCGACGGTGCTTCGCGGTACAACTTCCAGAGCCTGTTCCCGCAGACCATCTTCATCTACGGCGGCAGCGGCATTGCCTATCAGAGCGTCGGCTTCGCCGGTATTGCTGATGGCGTGTTTGGTTCCGGTACCGGGATCGAGACCGTCAAGACCTGGGGCTTCCGCGGTGGTTATACCCACAACTGGTCCCCGAACTGGTCGTCGGGCATCTACGGTGCTTATGCATCGCTCCGCTATGGCGATGCGAGCAAGGCTCTGATCTGCGCCAACTTCGCTGCTGCTCTGGCCCCCGTCGCTGGCTCGACCTGTAACCCCGACTTCAACCTCGCGGTTGTCGGTGGCAACTTGGTCTGGACTCCGGTCAAGGGTCTCGCCTTCACGGCTGACGTGAGCTACGTCTGGCTCGACCAGAAGCACTCTGGCGTCGTCACGGGCGCCAACACGGCCAACCTGGCTGTTGCCAAGCCCGCAGCGACCTACGAGCTGAAGGATCAGGGTAACCTCCAGATGCTCCTGCGCGCTCAGCGCAACTTCTAAGATCGACCCTAGGTTGATCGAAGAACCCCGGCAGGAAACTGCCGGGGTTTTTCTTTGCGGGTCATGAAGCGGGCACCTAAAAGGCAGATCGTTCGAGACCGCGGTAAGGGAGCTTCTGACCATGACCATTTCGACGAGCTGGGGACGGATGCTGAGCGTGCTGGCCGTGACATCAATGGTCGCCGGGGTTACGGCCGTGTTCGCACCGGCAGCTGCCGAACCCTTGAACCCCAATTATCCGGTGTGCCTCCAGCAATGGGAGTGGGGCGGCAGCAACCGGATCTACTGCAGCTACCGGTCCTGGGAAGATTGCAAGGCTTCTGCGATGGGATTGCCCGCGATGTGCCTTGCGAACCCATATTGGTCCCAGCCGACTTCGGCCCGCCCGGTCCGCCCGCCTCACGGCCGGTCCGCCCCCGACAGGATGTGGTGAGAATCGGATCCCGTGCTTGAGGCGCTTCGCATTCACGGGCGAGCGGCGCCCTCGACGAGAGCGATCAGGTCACTATGTTGGACCTTACACTCCTTGAAGGCATAGGTCGGGTTGAGACCGCAGGCGTCGATTGTGCCCGACGTGGCCGCCATGCACTGGCTGCAAGTGGAAAACTGGCAGTTGAGGTATAAGCTAACGGAGCGTGGGAACGAAACGCTTGTTCCAACTCTATGTCAGATCGCTGGTGCCGTTGACGAATCCTGCCGAGCCCTGCCCAGCAACCAGGCTCTGATTCTATCGGGCCATCGACGGCCGTTACTGCACGCTGACGGCGCCGCGGCGCAGATCGGCTTCGATCTGCAAGCGGGTGCCGCCGCCGAAACGGGCGCGGTAGACTTGAAGGTTCTCCATGATCCGCTGCACATAGTTGCGCGTCTCGGAGAACGGAATCAGCTCGACCCAGTCGACCGCGTCGACCTTGGGGTCGCGCGGATCGCCGTAACGCTCGACCCACTTCTTCACGCTGCCGCGGCCGGCATTGTAGGCGGCGAACGTCATGATGTAGGAGCCGCGATAATCCTCGAGCAGTCCGCCGAGCTCGGCCGAGCCGAGCGTGGCGTTGTAGACGGAGTCGTTCTTCAGCCGCCCCAGGTCGTAGGTTGCGCCGTGGCGCTTGCAGACGTAGCGGGCGGCATCCGGCGTCACCTGCATCAGCCCGTAGGCCTGCGCCGGCGAGACCACCGACGGGTTGAACGCGCTCTCCTGCCGCGCAATCGCA
Organism: Bradyrhizobium sp. USDA 336; assembly: GCF_044908355.1. NCBI lineage: Bacteria > Pseudomonadati > Pseudomonadota > Alphaproteobacteria > Hyphomicrobiales > Nitrobacteraceae > Bradyrhizobium > Bradyrhizobium sp. USDA 336. The sequence goes on from NZ_JBIYDC010000002.1 coordinate 1,171,781, forward strand.
TAGATGATGCTGCGTTCGACCTCGGGGCCGATCGGCGTGAACTGAGGAATGCCGTTGACGGGGTAGGCGTAGAAGTCGAACGGCAGGCCGCGGTTGAGCGCGGCCTTGCCGAGCAGCAGCATGCCGCGCGCGTCGCTGTAGCGCTGGGTGAGCTCGCCGAGGCCGGCGAGCGCCTCGGGATCGCCGTTCTCGCCCATGTCGGCGAGCAGCGGTATCGCGAACTCGCGCTCGTCCAGCTCGTAGAGCAGTTGCGCGGCGCGCACGATCTCGAGCCGCTCGGCGCCGCGACCGCGCGGCTGGCTGTTGAGCTCGATCTGCGGCAGGCCGAGCTTTGCGCGCGCGAGCTGGCCGTAATAGCTGGTCGATTGCTCGGCCGCCCGCGCATAGGCATTGCGTGCCTCCTGCTGGCGGCCCATCGCCTCGGCAGCGCGGCCCTGCCAATAGCCGGCACGCGCCAGCGCGGTCGGATTGACGCTGCCGACCCCGATGCGGGCGAAATGCTGCGCGGCTGTCGCGGGATCGTTGAGGAATCGCAGTGCGATCCAGCCGGCGGTGAACTCCTGCTCGGTCTTGTAGATGTCGCGCGAGGGCAGGGCGGCGTCGCGCGCGATCAGATAGGCGCTGCGGAATTCCTCGGTGTCGATCATCTTGCGCGCCAGGAGGCGCCGCTCGATCCACCATTCATCGAGATTGTGGAGGCGACCCGGATCCTTCGGCGCGGACAGCATCAGCTGGGCGGCTTCAGTGAACTTCTCCTCGCGGCGCAGCAGCTGGATCTTGCTGAAGATGAAGCCGGGATCGCCGTGCAGCTCGCGCGGCACGGCATCGAGCAGCGCCCGTGCGTTCGGCGCTTTCTTGACCGCGGCGATGCGGGCCTTGGCGAGCGCGACATAGCCGGCGCCGAGACGCTTGGCGGCGCGTAGCGCCGCCTCGTTCTCGCTGCCGTAGAGCAGGTTTTCCATCCGCGCTTTCTGGTCGCCCGGCGTGAGCAGGGCGCCGAACTGATCGAGCGCGTTGTTCTCGGTGTCCTCCGACATCGGATCGGCGCGCCAGGCGTCGCGCACCAGCCGCTCGGCATTGGCGCGGTCGCCGCGCGCCAGCATCGCCCTGGCGAGCGTGAAGCGGCCCTTGGCGGAGATTGGCGACTCGTTCTCGAACCACGACCACGCGACCGACTCGTCGCGCCTGTCGTCCCACATCGCGGCCTCGAGGCGCCGGCGCAGGAAGGTCTGCGACGGCCAGCTCGGATTGGCTGAGAGGAAGGCGCGATAGCGTTCCACGGTCGCGCCGTTGTCCTCGCTGCGCAGGATGATCCATTCGGCGAGCTTTCGCGCGACCGGATCGGAGATGCCGGCCGCGGCATTGGTGGCGTCGGCGGCCTTGCGCTTGCGCACGAGCTCGATGACGCTCTCCAGGGTGTCCTTGTCAGCCTGCGACGTCGATGACGTCGCAGCGACGGCGGCCGGGATGACCGGCTTGCGCGGCGCTGCATGCTGGCGGGTTGCAGGCGCCAGTATGGGAGCTGCGGCCGGTCTGGCCGGGGCCGGCGCAGTCGGTTTGACGGTGGCAGTCACGGCCGGGGCGGGGGTTGACTTGGGCGGAGCGCCGCCCGCGGTCGGCGCTGCCTTTGGCGCGGAAGGAGGTGCCGTGGCAACGGGAGCGGTGGCCGCAGGCTTGGGTTTGTCTTTGGGCTTGTCCTTCGCCGGTTCCTTGCTGGCGTTCTTGCCGGCGTCCGGCTTCTTCGCGGCGTCCTTGGCGGGGGTGCCAGGCGTACCCTTGCCTGCGGCCTTCGCGGCGTCCTTGCCGGTTCCCTTGGCCGTATCCTTCGCCGTTTCCTTGGTTGATCCTTTGGCCGGGCCATTCGCGGCGTCCTTGGCTGCTGGCTTGGCGGGATCCTTGGTCTCCGCGGCCGTCTCGTTGGACTTGGCGAACGCGGCGCAGTCCATCGACAGCCCGGCCATCAGGCACAATGCCATACCCAGGGATCGCCACGCGGCAGATGCAAAGGAGGTCACGGCGTTTCGTTGCCCCGAATCAGTGAAGTGGCTCAAGACCTAGCTGAATTTGCTTGAATATGCGGAGAAAATACCAACAGCCGCTTACCTCGGGCGGATTTGCACCAGCACCGCGGCAAAATCGCGGCCTAAACCCAGCCTCGCACCGCCCCCGGGTCTTTTACCGGCCGGATAGACCCGATATGAAGGGGGCTTGCTCAAGAGATCGCCGCGTACGGAGGAAGTCCATGGCAGCCAAGACGAAATTCCGAGGGTCGTTCACCGCCTTGGTCACCCCGTTCAAGAACGGCTCGCTCGACGAGGCGGCGTTCCGCTCCTTGGTCAACTGGCAGATCTCCGAGGGCACCAACGGCCTCGTTCCGGTCGGCACCACCGGCGAGAGCCCGACGCTCAGCCATGACGAGCACAAGAAGGTCGTGGAATGGTGCATCGCTGAAGCCAAGGGCCGCGTGCCCGTCATCGCCGGGGCCGGCTCCAACTCGACCAAGGAGGCGATCGAGCTATCCCAGCACGCGGAAAAGGCGGGCGCAGACGCTGTGCTGATCGTCACGCCCTATTACAACAAGCCGACGCAAGAAGGCATGTACCAGCACTTCAAGGCGATCAACGATGCGATCGGCATTCCGATCATCATCTACAACATCCCGCCGCGCTCGGTGATCGACATGTCGGTCGACACGATGAAGCGGCTGTGGGAGCTGAAGAACATCGCCGGGGTCAAGGACGCCACCGCCAGCATGGTACGCGTGTCGCAGCAGCGTGCGGCGATGGGCGAGGACTTCAACCAGCTCTCGGGCGAGGACGCCACCATCATCGGCTACATGGCTCATGGCGGCCATGGCTGCATCTCGGTGACCTCGAACGTCGCGCCGCGCCTGTGCTCGGAGTTCCACGCCGCCTGGCAGAAGGGCGACACCAAGGCGGCGCTCGCGATCCACGACAAGCTGATGCCGCTGCACAACAACCTCTTCATCGAGAGCAATCCGGCGCCGATCAAGTACGCGATGTCGCTGCTCGGCAAGCTGGACGAGACGCTGCGGCTGCCGATGGTTCCGGTGTCCGAGCCGACGCGGGTTGCCGTGCGCAGCGCGATGGTTCACGCCGGCCTGGTCAACTGACGCATGAGACGTTCGGGGAGCCTTTCATGAGCGTGGAGGAAAAGGGCGCGCGGATGCTCAAGGAGTTCCGCGAGTTCGCCATGAAGGGCAACGTCGTCGATCTCGCAGTCGGCGTCATCATCGGCGCGGCCTTCGGCGGCATCGTCACCTCGCTGGTGGGTGACGTCATCATGCCGATCGTCGGCGCCGTCACCGGTGGCCTCGACTTCTCGAACTACTTCATCCCCTTGTCGAAGGCGGTCACCGCCACCAACTTGGCGGATGCCAAAAAGCAAGGCGCCGTCCTTGCTTACGGCAGCTTCCTGACGCTGACGATCAACTTCATCATCGTCGCTTTCGTGCTGTTCCTGGTGATCCGCGCCATGAACACCTTGAAGCGCAGGGAGGAGGCGGCACCCGCTGCTCCGCCCAAGCCGACGGCCGAGGTCGAGTTGCTGACCGAGATCCGCGATCTCCTCAAGAAGTGACGCGCCCACTTCATCCGAACTGTTAGAATCCGAGCGCATCTCGATCAGGTTTGCCCGTCATGGCCGATAAGAACGAACGTCCGATCAAGGTGATGGCGGAAAATCGCAAGGCGCGTTTCAACTACGCCATCGAGGACACGATCGAGGCGGGCATTGCGCTGACCGGCACCGAGGTCAAGTCGATCCGCAACGGCAAGAGCACGATCGCGGAATCATATGCCGATTCCAAGAACGGCGAGATCTGGCTGATCAACGCCACCATTCCCGAATATCTCCAAGGCAACCGCTTCAACCATGAGCCGAAGCGGCCGCGAAAGCTGCTGCTCCACCGCCGCCAGATCAACAAGCTGATCGGCGCGGTCGACCGCGAGGGCATGACGCTGATCCCGCTCAAGCTTTACTTCAACGAGCGCGGCCGGGCCAAGCTGCAGCTGGCGATTGCGAAGGGCAAGAAGCTGCACGACAAGCGCGAGTCCGAGAAGAAGCGCGACTGGAGCCGGGAGAAGGGCCGGCTGCTGCGGGCGAGGGGATGACGAGATGAATCAACGGAACCTGCTCGAGGTCGACTGGAGCCAGATTCCCGCGCCTTCCGACGATGGCGCCGCCGCGCATCTCGAAGGCATGACGTTGCCGCCGATCGGCCTGCTCGCGACCGACGACACATCGGTCACCCTGTCGGCGCTGCGCGGCCGCACCGTGGTGTTCGCCTATCCCCGCACCGGCGAGCCCGGCAAGATCGCGCTGGTCGACGATTGGGACATGATCCCCGGAGCGCGCGGCTGCACGCCCCAGACCTGCGCCTTTCGCGATCTCTACGCCGAGCTGAAGGCCGCCGGCGCCGCGCACGTATTCGGTCTCTCGACCCAGAGCAACGACTATCAGATCGAGATGGCCTCGCGCCTGCATCTGCCGTTCCCGGTGCTCTCGGACGAGAAGCTGGCGCTGACGCGCGCCTTGAACTTGCCGACCATGGAGGTCGCGGGCTTGACGCTGATCAAGCGCCTCGCGCTTGTTATCGACGACGCCAGGATTACGCACGTGTTCTATCCGGTGTTTCCACCCGACCGGAACGCCGGCGACGTGCTGGCCTGGCTCAAGGCGAATCCCGTCAATAAAGCGCGATGCGATTAGGGTGAATCGTCATCGGGCTTTAGCTTATTGTTTGAGCATGATCTTTTCGGAAAACCGCTACGCACTTTTCCGGATCATGCTCTAGCTAATCGAGATCCGCCTTCACCTTCGCGAACACGGATCTGAACATGTCTGGCGTCAGCACGCCGGTGTTCGTGTTGTAGCGGGAGCAGTGATAGCTGTCGTAGAGCCTGAACGCGCCGGCCTGATGCACCGCGCCGTGGCCGAAGGGGGCTTGCGAGGCCTTCAAATTCAGCGGCTTGAGCACGCTGTCGTGCGCAATTCGCCCGAGCGCGACGATCGCGCGCAGCTTCGGCATCGTCGCCAGATTGGCCACGAGAAACGGGCGGCAGGTGTTGATCTCGATCGGCAACGGCTTGTTCTGCGGCGGCACGCAATGCACGGCATTGGCGATCCGGCAGTCGACGAGTTTCAGGCCGTCGTCGGGACGCGCCTGATAGGTGCCCCGGGCAAAGCCGTATTCGATCAGCGTGGCATAGAGCAGGTCGCCGGCATAATCGCCCGTGAACGGCCGCCCCGTGCGGTTGGCGCCCTGCATTCCCGGGGCGAGGCCCACGATCAGGAGGCGGGCCTTGATGTCGCCGAAGGGCGCAACCGGCGCATTGTGCCACGAGGGCTCGCGCGCGCGGTTCGCCTGGCGGAAGGCGACCAGGCGCGGACAGAGCGGGCAGTCACGGTCGGGAACGATTGTGAGAGGCTGGCGGCTTGACCGGGCCGCCTCACTCCTCGAAGTCGTCATCGCCCCTCGGCGCCGTCGTGGTCGCGCGCTGGAGGAATTGCGGGGCGTGGTGGCGTTCACCACGCTCGCCGCGGTCACGCGGGGCGGGGCGCTCGGACGGATCGCGGCCGAGCTTGGATTGCAGCTCGACGAGGTCGGTGAAGACGTCGGCCTGGCGGCGCAGCTCGTCGGCGATCATCGGCGGCTGGCTGGCGATGGTGGAGACCACCGTGACCCGCACGCCGCGGCGCTGGACGGCCTCGACCAGGGAGCGGAAGTCGCCGTCACCCGAGAACAGCACCATCTGGTCGATGTGCTCGGCGAGCTCCATGGCGTCGACGGCGAGCTCGATGTCCATGTTGCCCTTCACCTTGCGGCGGCCGGAGGCGTCGATGAATTCCTTGGTCGCCTTGGTGACGACCGTGTAGCCGTTGTAATCCAGCCAGTCGATCAGCGGGCGGATCGAGGAGTATTCCTGGTCTTCGATGATGGCGGTGTAATAGAACGCCCGCAATAACGTCCCGCGGCTCTGAAACTCCTTCAGCAGGCGCTTGTAGTCGATGTCGAAGCCGAGGGTTTTCGCCGTCGCGTAGAGATTGGCCCCGTCGATGAAGAGCGCGATCTTGTTGGTAGAAGAAGGTGACATTCAGTTTGCTCGCGTAGCGTTCGTGATTGATCGTTTTTTGTTGGCGCGGCGACAACAGGCCGCGCAGTTCTAGAGTGCCGCAGAAACCCGTCGAAACCGCAAATCCGGAGAAGTCGGGGCAATCAAGGTATAGTTATGGCGGACTTGCATACACCCCGGGGCCGCCCCCAACGGCAGCCCGGAAAACCACCCGTCCCAGCCCCAATGTGGGGGTAGCAGAGCGGTTTGGCGAGGCCAAATCACAAAATGGTCTTGCGAAACCGTCCCGCCCCCTATAACTAGCCCCAATCATCCACATATTTCGTCCCACCCACAACGGAGCGACAGTCCATGGCTCGCGTCACCGTAGAAGATTGTATCGACAAGGTCGACAACCGGTTTGACTTGGTCCTGCTGGCCGCCCACCGTGCCCGCATGATCTCGTCCGGTTCACAACTAACGGTTGACCGCGATAACGACAAGAACCCTGTTGTGTCTTTGCGTGAAATTGCCGAGACGACGATCTCGCCGGAGGACCTCCGCGAGGAGCTGGTCCACTCGCTGCAGAAGTTCGTCGAGGTGGACGAGCCCGAGCCGGATACGGTGCCGCTGATCGGTTCCGCGGGGGCAAGCGTCGATGCCGACGACACCGAGGTCGCCGTGGAGCGCATGACCGAAGAGGAGCTGCTGAAGGGCCTGGAAGGCCTCGCGCCTCCCGAGGAGCAGCCCGAGGAAGACGAGTAATTCCTCCGTCGCGATCATCTTCTTCTTGTGATCATATCAAAGGCCCGAACGATTGTTCGGGCCTTTGCTTTTGTTGACCTTTTCGTGGTTACCATAGCGCGGCGGTCGGCGCTTGGCCCTGTCACTGAATTGATCGGACACGAGCGCGATCGGAGTTAGGATATATGCAACGGGCCGGCTCAAGCCCGTTTGAAGGCAGGACGGCATGGTATATCGGCGCCGCAGATCCACGCAGATGCAGGCCGCAACCGAATCGGTTGCCGTGGCCCCGACTGCGCCGGTCGCGCGCCCCGCCAGGCCTCGCGCCCGGATGATGCGTCAATATGACCTCGTCGAGCGCGTCAGGTCCTACAATCCCAACACCAACGAAGACCTGCTGAACCGTGCCTACGTCTATGCCATGAAGGCCCACGGCTCGCAGACCCGCGCCTCGGGCGATCCGTATTTCTCGCACCCGCTCGAGGTGGCGGCGATTCTCACCGACCTCAAGCTCGACGACGCCACCATCGTGGCGGCGCTGCTGCACGACACGATCGAGGACACCGAGGCGACGCGGGCCGAGATCGACCAGATCTTCGGACCTGAAATTGGCGCGCTGGTCGAGGGGCTGACCAAGCTGAAGCGGCTCGAGCTGGTCTCGCGCGAGGCCAAGCAGGCCGAGAACCTGCGCAAATTGTTGCTGGCCATTGCCGACGATGTCCGCGTGCTTCTGGTCAAGCTCGCCGACCGCCTGCACAACATGCGCACGCTGGACTTCGTGCCGACGGAATCGCGCCGGCGCATCGCCGAGGAGACGCTCGACATCTACGCGCCGCTGGCGGGGCGCATGGGCATGCAGGAAATGCGCGAGGAGCTGGAGGATCTGTCCTTCCGCACCCTCGATCCCGAAGCCTATTCGGTGGTGATGCAGCGGCTCGACGCGCTGGCTGAGCGCAACCGCAACCTGATCGGCGAGATCGAGGACCAGCTCTCCAACAATCTGCGTCACCGGGGCTTGGGGGCGCGGGTCTATGGCCGGCGCAAGAAGCCGTTCTCGATCTGGACCAAGATGGAGCGCAAGTCGGTCGGCTTCGAGCAATTGTCCGACATCTTCGGCTTCCGCCTCGTCGTCAGCGACGTCGAGGCCTGCTATCGCGCGCTCGGGATCGTCCACACCACCTGGCCGGTCGTGCCCGGACGCTTCAAGGACTATATCTCGACGCCGAAGCAGAACGACTATCGCTCGATCCACACCACGGTGATCGGCCCCGGCAACCAGCGCGTCGAGCTGCAGATCCGCACCGAGGCGATGGACCAGATCGCCGAGCGCGGCATCGCCGCGCACGTCTTCTACAAGGAGGGCGTGGGTTCGCCGACCGAATTCCTCAAGCGCGAGTCCAACGCGTTCGCCTGGCTGCGCCACACCATCGGCATCCTCTCGGAAAGCGCGAACCCGGAGGAATTCCTCGAGCACACCAAGCTCGAGCTGTTCCACGACCAGGTGTTCTGCTTCACCCCGAAGGGCAAGCTGATCGCGCTGCCGCGCCATGCCAACGTGATCGACTTCGCCTATGCGGTGCATACCGACGTCGGCAACAGCGCGGTGGGCTGCAAGATCAACGGCAAGTTCGCGCCGCTGTCCTCGGAGCTTCAGAACGGCGACGAGGTCGAGGTGCTGACCTCGGAGGCGCAGTCCGCGCCGCCGTCGGCCTGGGAAACGCTCGCCGTCACCGGCAAGGCGCGCGCCGCGATCCGCCGCGCCACGCGCACCGCGGTACGCGATCAATATGTCGGGCTCGGCCGGCGCATCGTCGAGCGCCTGTTCGAGCGCGCCAAGATTGAATACGCCGACGACAAGCTCAAGGGCGCGCTGCCGCGGCTCGCGCGCACCTCGATCGAGGACGTCATGGCGGCGGTCGGGCGCGGCGAGATCAAGGCCTCCCACGTCGCGCGCGCGATGTACCCCGACTATAAGGAGGAACGCATCGCGCGCTACGGCGTCAAGAAGGGGCTTGCGGCCAAGCTCAAGGAGAAGGGGGTCTCCGAGCCAGCGCGCAGCCCGGTCGCGATCCCGATCCGCGGCATCAATTCCGACCTTCCGGTGAAGTTCGCGCCGAACGGAGGCGCCGTCCCCGGCGATCGCATTGTCGGCATCGTCACGCCGGGCGAGGGCATCACGATCTATCCGATCCAGGCGCCGGCCCTGAAGGATTTCGAGGAGGAGCCGGAGCGCTGGCTCGACGTCCGCTGGGACATTGAGGATTCCGCGCCGCAGCGCTTCCCGGCCCGCATCAAGGTCGAGAACGTCAACGAGCCCGGCGCGCTGGCGCAGATCGCGACCGTGATCGCCGAGCACGACGGCAACATCGACAATATCAGCATGCAGCGCCGCTCGCCCGATTTCACGGAGACGACGATCGATCTCGAAGTCTACGACTTGAAGCACCTCAGCGCGATCCTGGCCCAGCTGCGCGCGAAGGCGGTCGTCGCCAAAGTCGAACGTGTTAATGGATAGGCGCATCTCGCATGCGCCGCTCCCTCTGATTTCGCGAGTTCTGAAATGCCCGCACCTCCGCTCCGCCTCGGCGTCAATATCGATCACGTCGCAACCGTGCGTAACGCGCGCGGCGGCCGCCATCCCGATCCGGTGCGCGCCGCGCTGCTCGCGATCGAGGCCGGCGCCGACGGCATCACCGCACATTTGCGCGAGGACCGCCGGCACATCCGCGACGAGGACATGGCGCGCCTGAAGGCGGAGATCTCCAAGCCGCTCAATTTCGAGATGGCCGCGACGGACGACATGATGCGGATCTCGCTCGCCACCAAGCCGCACGCGGTGTGCCTGGTGCCGGAGCGGCGCCAGGAGGTGACGACCGAAGGCGGGTTGGACGTGGTCGGCCAGCACAACGCGCTCGCGCCCTATATCGCGCGGCTGAGCGAGGCCGGCATCCGCGTCTCGCTGTTCATTGCGGCCGATCCCGCCCAGATCGAGATGGCGGCACGGCTGCGCGCCCCCGTGATCGAGATCCACACCGGTGCCTGGTGCGATGCCGTCGTCGACGGCCACACCGACAAGGCCGAGGCCGAATGGCAGCGGATCGTGGCCGGGGTGAAGCTGGCGAAGGACGCCGAACTTGAGGTTCACGCCGGCCACGGGTTGGACTATGCGACGGCGGAGAAGATCGCGAGCTTGCCCGAAATCATGGAGCTGAACATCGGCTATTACATGATCGGCGAGGCGCTGTTCGTGGGGCTGGCCGAGACCGTGCGCAGCATGCGCGCGGCGATGGATCGTGGCCGGAGCCGGGCATGATCATCGGCATCGGCTCCGACCTGATCGACATCACCCGCGTCGCCAAGGTGATCGAGCGCCACGGCGAGCGTTTTCTCGACCGAATCTTCACCGCGGCCGAGCGGGCCAAGGCGGAACGGCGCGCCAAGAACGAGAAGATGGTGGTGGCGACCTACGCCAAGCGCTTCGCCGCCAAGGAGGCCTGCTCCAAGGCACTCGGCACCGGCATCAGGCGCGGCGTCTGGTGGCGCGACATGGGGGTGGTCAACCTGCCGGGCGGGCGGCCGACCATGCAGCTGACCGGCGGCGCGCTGGCGCGGCTCCAGGCCCTGACGCCGGAGGGGTTCGAGGCGCGGATCGACCTTTCGATCACCGACGACTGGCCGCTGGCGCAGGCCTTTGTCGTCATTTCCGCCGTCCCGCTGCCGAAACCTTGATCGCGGCTCGGGCGTTTTGTGTTTTTCTTTGTAAATCAATATCTTAATCAGTTTTGATGCGATCCTTGATTGCGTGGCCTCCGACAACCGTCTAAAAGTCCGCGAACGCAAATCAGCCTGGGCGAATTCGGCTTTACGCCGGAATTGGCCCTCACTATCAGAATCAGGACAATCTCCTTGCGCCGCGAACCGGTGGGCCGTTCGCGGGAGGAGGGCGCTCTATGATCGCCGGCCGGAATTGAGAGAGCAATGAGCGTGACTTCGGGAACGAAAACTGAGAGCGGCGTCGGCGAAACGATCCGGGTCGTCATTCATGCTCTCCTGATCGCGCTCGTGATCCGCACCTTCCTGTTTCAGCCCTTCAACATCCCGTCCGGCTCGATGAAGGCGACGCTGCTGGTCGGCGACTATCTGTTCGTCTCGAAATATTCCTACGGCTACAGCCATTATTCGATTCCGTTCTCGCCGCCGCTGTTCTCCGGGCGGATCTGGGGCTCGGACCCCGCTCGTGGCGACATCGTCGTGTTTCGCCTGCCGAAGGACGATTCCACCGACTACATCAAGCGCGTGATCGGGCTTCCTGGCGACCGTGTCCAGATGCGGGACGGGCTGCTCTACATCAACGATACGCCCGTCGAGCGGCAGCGCATGAGCGAATATGTCGGCGAGGACCCTTGCGGCTCGGAAGGCGGCGGCATCTCCCGGGTGAAGCGCTGGAAGGAGACGCTGCCGAACGGCGTGTCCTATGAGACGCTGGATTGCGCCGACAACGGCTACATGGACAACACCAACGTCTACACCGTCCCGGCCGGCCACTTCTTCATGATGGGTGACAACCGCGACAACTCCACCGATAGCCGCTTTCTCGGCCAGGTCGGCTACGTCCCGCAGGAGCACTTGATCGGCCGCGCCCAGATGATCTTCTTCTCCATCGCTGAAGGCGAGCACGCCTGGATGCTCTGGCGCTGGCCGTGGGCGGTGCGCTGGAATCGGTTCTTCAAAATCGTCCGATGAAAGACGAAGCCAAGGACATCGCGATCCAACCGACCGAGGCGCAAGCCGCTCCCGAGGGCGAAGCTGCGGCGAAGGCGCCTGCCAAGAAGAAACGGCCGCGGAGCAGCAAGGCCAAGGGCACGAATGCCAACGCGGCGCTCGAGGCGCGGATCGGCCACAGCTTCGCCGATCCAAATATGCTGATGCAGGCGATCACGCATGTCTCGGCCCTGAAGTCCGGGCGCAAGCGAGGCGACAGCTATCAGCGGCTGGAATTCCTCGGCGACCACGTGCTCGGGCTCGTCGTCTCCGACATGCTGTATCACGCCTTCCCGAACGCAGATGAGGGCGAGCTGTCCAAGCGGCTTGCCGAGCTCGTGCGCAAGGAGAGCTGCGCGGACGTCGCCAAGTCGCTCGGTCTCGTCGACGACATCAAGCTGGGCTCGGTCGGCTCCAGTGCCGATGCCCGCCTGCGCAAATCCATCCTCGGCGACATCTGCGAGGCCGTGATCGGCGCCATCTACCTCGACGGCGGCCATGCGGCGGCAGCTGAATTCGTCAAGCGCAACTGGACCGAGCGGATGCACAAGCCGCGCCGGCCCTTGCGCGATCCCAAGACCGTGCTGCAGGAATGGGCGCAAGGCAAGGGACTGCCGACGCCTGTCTATCGCGAGGTCGAGCGCACCGGCCCGCATCACGATCCGCAGTTCCGTGTCGCCGTCGATCTGCCGGGCCTGGCCCCGGCCGAGGGTATCGGCGGCAGCAAGCGCGCGGCAGAGAAAGTGGCAGCGTCAGTGATGATCGAACGCGAAGGCGTCGGCGGCAGCAATGACGGTTGAAGCAAGCGGCGGGGCACCCGGCGCGACGCGCTGCGGCTTCGTCGCGCTGATCGGCGCCCCGAATGTCGGCAAGTCGACGCTGGTCAACGCGCTGGTCGGCGCCAAGGTCACGATCGTCTCGCGCAAGGTGCAGACCACGCGCGCGCTGATCCGCGGCATCGTCATCGAGAACAACGCGCAAATCATCCTGGTCGACACGCCCGGCATCTTCTCGCCCAAGCGCCGGCTCGACCGCGCCATGGTCTCGACCGCCTGGAGCGGGGCGCATGATGCCGATCTGGTCTCCGTGCTGCTCGATGCGAAGACCGGGATCGACGAGGAGGCGGAGGCGATCCTCGCCAAGGCCGCCAGCGTCAATCACGACAAGATCCTCGTCATCAACAAGGTCGATCTGGTCCAGCGCGAGAAGCTGTTGGCGCTGGCGCAGGCCGCCAACGAGCGCATGACGTTCGCAAGGACCTTCATGATTTCGGCGATCTCGGGCGATGGCGTCGACGACATCCGCAAGACGCTCGCGGACATGGTGCCGCCGGGTCCGTTCCTCTACCCCGAGGACCAGATGTCGGACGCGCCGATGCGGCAGCTGGCGGCCGAGATCACCCGCGAGAAGATCTATCAGAAGCTGCACCAGGAATTGCCGTACCAGTCCACGGTCGAGACCGACAAGTGGGAGGAGCGCAAGGATCATTCGGTGCGGATCGAGCAGACGATCTACGTCGAGCGCGAAAGCCAGCGCAAGATCGTGCTCGGCAAGGGCGGCGCCACCATCAAGTCGATCGGCGCCGACTCGCGGAAAGAGCTGATGCAGATCCTGGACATGCCGGTGCACCTGTTCCTTTTCGTCAAGGTACGCGAGAACTGGGGCGACGATCCCGATCGCTATCGCGAGATGGGCCTGGACTTCCCAAAAGAATAGCCAAGAATAGATCGGCATTCGATGAGCCTACCTACCAACGTCCAGCGCTTCGAAGCGCTGCTCTATGCATCGTTGATGCTGGACGCCTTGTCCGTTGCGGTGCAGGACCGCACGCCCAATGCCGAGCTGACCGAGCAGGTGATCATGACGAGGACGTTAACGGGAGGGGTCATGATCCTGCTCTTCGTCTATCTCGTCTGGCTGGCTGCGCATGGGCGCAAGAACTGGCCGCGCTTGTTGTTGACGGTCGCGCAGGCACTGTCGGTGATCGGGCTTGCCCGGATCATAGCCCAAAACGGCTTGGAGCTCGACAGCGCCATTGAGATCGTCTCCTGCGTGCTGACGACGCTGGGCCTGTGTTTCTCCTTCACCGGCGATGCGAAGGGCTGGTTCAACGCCTGAGGCGTTACGACCGGTAGGCGTGGAAGATGACGACCGCGCTCACGACGATGGCCCAGACGACGAAGCCCACGATCACGCCGAGCGCTGGGGACAGTGTCATCCGGCCTTCGACCGGGCGCCTGATCTGCAAGAGGCCTGTCCAGCCGATCCGGCTCAAGCTTTCCGGGAATTCGACAGTGATCCTGCCGAAGGTGGTTACGAATAGCAGCGCCAGTGCAGTGAAATAGAAAACGGTCGGCAAGGCCGCCCAGACAACCCAGAACACCAATTCGAGAACGAGCGCGATCAAGTCGAAAATGATGCTGGCCATCGTAATCCGGGCGTGTCCGAACTTCTGCATAAAGGCATATCCCGCTATACTTAGCACATGGAATGGACCGACGAAGGCATCGTGCTGGGTGTCCGGCGGCATGGCGAATCAAGCGCCATCGTCGAGCTGTTGACGCGCGCGCATGGCCGGCATCTCGGCCTCGTCCGCGGTGGCGCCGGCTCGCGGATGCGGCCGCTGCTGCAGCCGGGGAACAGCGTCAGTGCGGTGTGGCGGGCGCGGCTCGACGAGCATCTGGGCACTTATACGATCGAGGGATTGAAGCTGCGCGCGGCCACGCTGCTGGCATCGTCCCACGGCGTCTACGGCGTCACCCATCTCGCCTCGATCGCGCGGCTGTTGCCGGAGCGCGATCCGCACGAAGAGATCTTTGCGCTGCTCGAACATGCGCTCGATGATTTCGACGACATCGGCAGCGCCGCCGTGCACCTGATCCATTTCGAGCTGGCGATGCTCGCCGAGCTGGGTTTCGGCCTGGCGCTGGACAATTGTGCGGTGACCGGCGAGACCACGGACCTGATCTATGTCTCGCCGAAGTCCGGCGGCGCGGTATCCCGCGGCGCAGGCGAGCCGTGGCGCGACCGGCTATTGCGCCTGCCGCCGTTCCTGCGCCAGGGCGAAACCGCCAGCGATCTCACCGAGCAGGACCTCCAGGACGGCTTCCGGCTCACCGGCCTGTTCCTGCTGCGCCACGTGCTGGAGCCGCGCGGCCAGGGCCATTCCGACGCGCGGGCCGGCTTCATCAACGCTTTGGTGCGGCAGCAGGCGAGGGCGGCGATCCCCGTGCCATGACGTAACGGCTGCCCAGCCTTGCGTAGCAGCATGCATGTCGTGGAACAAAATCGGCCGGAGCGGGATTGGCGCTAAGGTTCCATATCGGGGGACAGCCCAAATGTTCATCAGAGGATTCGCCTTGTCCGCGACGCTGCTTGCATTCGCGCCCGACGCCATGGCCGGCGAGCCGCAGCCCGGGGGGTTTCGCCGGGCCTCGTGCACGGTGGTGCGGTACTATGTGGCGAAATATTCCGCTGCCGCCGCAGAGACATGGGCGCGGTCCAAGGGGGCAACCGATGCCGAGATCGAGACCGCCCGCCGTTGCCTGACCAATGCGCCGGCGCCTGCGCAAACACCTGGTCCGGCCCCAACCCAGACCGTCACAGCTGGCTGGGCAGGCTAGTACGCCGCCCACAGGGAACCATTCGATCCTTGCCCGATTCGCTTCCACGGTTTAACCGGGCGGCATGGGAAAACGAATCGTTCCGCCGGAAGAACCGGCTGAAATCCACGAGGTGCCGCTGCGTGAGGCGCTGGAAGAGCGCTATCTCGCTTATGCCCTCTCCACCATCATGCACCGTGCGCTGCCGGACGCGCGCGACGGCCTGAAGCCGGTGCACCGGCGCATCCTCTACGGCATGCGCCTGCTCAGGCTTGACCCCGGCACGGCCTTCAAGAAATCGGCCAAGATCGTCGGCGACGTGATGGGCTCGTTCCATCCGCACGGCGACCAGGCGATCTACGACGCCATGGTGCGCCTCGCGCAGGATTTCTCCTCGCGCTATCCGCTGGTCGACGGCCAGGGTAATTTTGGCAATATCGACGGCGATAACCCCGCCGCCTATCGTTACACCGAAGCGCGCATGACCGACGTCGCGCGGCTTCTGCTCGAGGGCATCGACGAGGACGGCGTCGAATTCCGCGCCAATTACGACGGCCAGTCGAAAGAGCCCATCGTGCTGCCGGGCGGTTTCCCGAACCTGCTCGCCAACGGCGCACAGGGCATCGCGGTCGGCATGGCGACCTCGATCCCGCCGCACAACGCCGCCGAGCTGTGCGATGCCGCGCTGCACCTGATCGAGAAGCCCGACGCGAAGTCGAAGGCGCTGTTGAAGTGGGTCAAGGGTCCGGATTTCCCGACCGGCGGCATCATCGTCGATTCCAAGCACGCGATCGCCGAGGCCTACACCACCGGCCGCGGCTCGTTCCGCGTCCGGGCGCGGTGGACGCAGGAGGAGGGCGCGCGCGGTACCTGGGCCGTCGTGGTCACCGAGATCCCATTCCTGGTGCAGAAGTCGCGGCTGATTGAGAAGGTCGCCGAGCTGCTCGACCAGAAGAAGCTGCCGCTGGTCGGCGACATCAGGGACGAGTCGGCCGAAGACGTCCGCATCGTGATCGAGCCAAAGTCGAAGAACGTCGATCCGGCCCTGATGATGGAATCGCTGTTCCGCCTCACCGAGCTCGAAAACAAGATTCCGCTGAACCTCAACGTCCTGATCAAGGGGCGCATTCCCAAGGTCGTGGGGCTCGCGGAGTGCTTGCGCGAATGGCTCGACCATCTGCGCGACGTGCTGATCCGCCGCAGCAACTATCGCAAGGCGCAGATCGAGCATCGGCTGGAAGTGCTCGGCGGCTTCCTGATCGCCTATCTGAACATCGACAAGGTGATCAGGATCATCCGCACCGAGGATGAGCCGAAGCCCGAGCTGATGAAGGTGTTCAAGCTCACCGAGGTACAGGCGGAAGCCATCCTCAACATGCGCCTGCGCTCCTTGCGCAAGCTCGAGGAGATGGAGATCCGTACCGAGGACAAGAACCTCCGCGCCGAGCTCAAGGGCATCAATGCGGTGCTCGCCTCCGAGCCCGAGCAGTGGAAGAAGGTCGGCGAGCAGGTCGGCAAGGTCCGAGATATGTTCGGACCGAAGACGCCGCTCGGCAAGCGTCGCACCACCTTTGCGGATGCGCCGGAGCACGACCTCGCCGCGATCGAGGAGGCCTTCGTCGAGCGCGAGCCGGTGACGGTGGTCGTCTCCGACAAGGGCTGGATCCGCACCATGAAGGGGCATGTCGAGGATCTCTCGGGCCTTGCCTTCAAGCAGGACGACAAGCTCGGCTTCGCCTTCTTCGCCGAGACGACCTCGAAGCTGCTGTTGTTCGCCACCAACGGCAAGTTCTACTCGCTCGACGTTGCGAAGCTGCCGGGCGGCCGCGGCCATGGCGAGCCGATCCGCCTGTTCATCGACCTCGAGCAGGAGGCCGCGCCCGTCGCGCTGTTCGTCAACAAGGGTGGCCGCAAATTCCTGGTCGCCAGCCACGAGGGCCAGGGTTTTGTGGTCAACGAGGACGATTGCGTCGGCACCACCAAGAAGGGCAAGCAGGTCCTCAACGTGGACATGCCAAACGAGGCCCGCGCGATCACCGAGGTGACGGGCGACACCGTCGCCGTCATCGGCGAGAACCGCAAGATGCTGGTCTTCCCGCTCGACCAGGTACCGGAAATGGCCCGCGGCCGCGGCGTGCGCCTGCAGAAATACAAGGACGGCGGCCTGTCCGACGTTGCGGTATTCGACGCCAAGGCGGGCCTGACCTGGAAGGATTCCGCAGGACGCGAATTCTCCGCGACCATGAAGGAGCTGGCGGAGTGGCAAGGCACCCGCGCCGACGCCGGCCGCCTGCCGCCGAAGGGTTTCCCGAAGTCGAACAAGTTCGGCCGGGGCATCGGGTAGGGCACTCTGGTGTCCCGGACGCGCTGCAACGCATCTTGCGTTGCTGCGCAGAGCCGGGACCCACGCTGCACGGATTGCTCGGCGACATGGGCCCCGGCTCAGCAGCGCACCGTCGAAGTGACGCTGCGCTGCGTCCGGGGCACGAGAGTGTTGTGCACTCTGCTTCCCCACCATCATTGCAAGCGCAGCGAAGCAATCCAGAATCCCCCCGCGGAGACACTCTGGATTGCTTCGCTGCGCTCGCAATGAAAAGGTGCGATAGCGCCGCTCTCCAACTTAAAAGTGTGAATCCTGCAGACGCGTGGCAGCTAGCTATGAGCGCATACGTGCGGGCACGAACATTGCTTTTTCCTGGCGACTGCAAACGGCTGGTCAAAAGGCAAAAACACTCCAATGTTCAAACTGAAGGCTTTCATTCCCGCGCTGTTCGGCCTTGCGCTGGCGGCGGCGCCCGCGCATGCGGTGGGCAATCTCGTCGCGGTGCTCGAGGCGGAGATCGTCACGCTCGATCCGCATTTCTCCACGGCCTATATTTCGCGCACGTTCGGCTACATGGTGTTCGACACGCTGTTTGCGAAGGATGCCAAGGGCGACATCAAGCCGCAAATGGTGCAGGACTGGAAGGTCTCGCCCGATGGCTTGACTTATACATTCACGCTGCGCGATGGCCTCAAATGGCATGACGGCCAGCCGGTCACATCAGCCGATTGCGTGGCGTCGCTGCGCCGCTGGGGCACCCGCAGCGCGCTCGGCCGCCGCATTTTCGCGATCACGGCGTCGCTCGAGCCGGTCGATGCGAAAACCTTCGTGCTGACGCTGAAGGAGCCGTCCGGGCTCGTCATCGACGCGCTCGGCAATCCCGTCAGCCCGGTCGCTTTCATGATGCCCGAGCGCATCGCGAAGACGCCCGGCGACCAGTGCATCACCGAGATCGTCGGCTCCGGCCCGTTCGTCTACAGCAAGGCCGACCACCGTACCGGCGACCGCATGATCCTGAAGAAGTTCGGCGACTATGTGCCGCGTCCCGAGCCCGCGGACTTCCTGGCCGGCGGCAAGCGCGTCAATGTCGACACGCTCGAGGTCCGCGTCATTCCCGATGGTGCGACTGCCGCCTCTGCGCTGCAGGCCGGCGAAATCGATTTCATGCAGTACGCGCCGTTCGATCTGCTGCCGCAGCTGGAGAAGAACACGCGCGTCAAGCTCGTCAACTTCACCGGCGGCAACATGTTCGCCGGCGCCTACCGTCTCAACGCGGCCTCGAAGCCGTTCGATGATCCAGAAATCCGCCGCGTGCTGTGGAAGCTGGTCGACCAGCGCGAAGTGCTGGATGCGCTCGGGCTCGACGCCAAATACGCCACCCCTTGCGCGACCTACTTCACCTGCGGCACCACATACGAGAGCAAGGCTGGCACGGAAGCCGCCGCAAAGCCTTCGATCGAAGCGGCGAAGGCTGCACTGAAGGCGACCAAATATGCCGGCGAGCCCGTCATCGTGATGCAGGCCAACGATCTCGAAGCCCCGCGCGTTTCGGCGCAGGTGCTCGCCGAGCGGCTGAAGGCGGCCGGCTTCAATGTCGATCTGCAGGTGATGGACTGGGCGAGCGTGCTGGCGCGCCGCGCCAAGAAGGAGGGCTGGAGCGTCTATGGCGTTCACGCCGGCGGCTTTGACCTCGGCTCGCCGCTGACCAATGTCATGGTCGCCTTCAACTGTGCCGACTTCACCGGCTGGCAATGCGATGCGCGTATCACCCCTCTGATGGAAGCCTTCGCCAAGGCGCCGGCCGAGGCGGACCGGAAGAAGATCGCGGGCGAGATCCAGGCCGTCATGTACGATCAGGCGCCCGGAATCCCGTGGGGCCAGTTCGCGCAGCCGGCCGCCTATCGCGCGACTTTGCGCGGTCTGATACCGTCCGCCATCCCGGTGTTCTGGAACGTTGAGAAGTAGCGCGATGCACGATGTCATTGTTGTCGGCGGCGGCTCCGCCGGCGCCGCCGTGGCCGCAAGGCTCTCCGAAGATCCCGCACGGCGGGTCCTGCTGCTCGAAGCGGGGCTCGATTGGCGCGCCGACGAGGCGCCCTGGGAGGTGAGGACGCCGAATCCGATCCCGATCATCCACAAGCGCGAGTACCAGGAGAAATGGCAATGGCCCGATCTTCTGACGCGCCGCGTCGCGGGGCAGGAGCCGCGCTTCTACTGGCGCGGCAAGGGGCTCGGCGGCTCATCGATGATGAACGGCCAGATCGCGCTCCGCGGCGTTGCCGATGCGTTCGACGAATGGGCGGCCAATGGCTGCACCGGCTGGTCGGCGAAAGAGGTGATGCCGCTGTTCTCGGTGATCGAGGACGATCTGGAATTCGGCGATGCCGCTGGCCACGGCCGCGGCGGGCCGCTGCCGGTCTACCGCGCGCCTCTGGAAAAGTGGGGTCCGATCGACCGCGGCTTGCGCGATGCGGCGCTGGCGAGCGGCTATCCCTGGTGCGCCGACGTCAATGGTCCGGACGGCGAGGGCGTTGCGTGCTACCCCATCAACAGCCGCAACTTGCGCCGCATCACCACCAACGAGGGCTATCTCGAGCCCGCGCGCGGGCGCGCCAACCTGGAGATCCGCGGGCATGCGCTGGTCGATCGCGTGCTGATCAGCGACGGACGGGCGACCGGCGTCCGCGTTCATGTCGAGGGGCAGGGCACCCACGAGATCAGCGCACGCCAGATCGTGCTGTGCGCCGGCGCCATCCACAGTCCGGCAATCCTGCTGCGCTCGGGCATCGGGCCGGCCGAGGAGTTGAAGGCAATGGGGATTGCGGTCGCGCGCGATCTGCCGGTCGGCCGCCACTTCTTCGATCACCCACTGTTTCGCGCCACGATCCAGCTCCGGGACGAGCTTCGTCCCACCGATCCCGATACGCGCCACACCAATTGCTGCGTGACCTATTCCTCGGGCCTCGCCAATGGCGGCAAGCGTGACATGATCCTGATCGCCTTCAATCATCGCGGCATCGGGAACCCCGGAGCGATTGGCGCGGGGCTGTTCAACGCCTATTCGCGCGGGACGCTCAAGCTGGCCTCGACCGACCCTGCAATCGATCCGGTCGTCGAGGAGAACATGCTGGCCGATCCGCGCGCTGCGCATGATCGATGCGGTGAAACGCCTCGCGGTCATCACGTCGCAGCCGGCGCTGTCCGGCATCGCCAACTGGATCAGGCTCGCTGACACGGATCTGACGCTGCCGCAGGCCGCCAGCCTGCCCGATCACGAGCTCGAAGCGGTGCTGCGCCGCGAGACCGGCGACATCCAGCATGCCGCCGGCAGCTGCCGCATGAGCGGCGGGAACGACCCCGATGGCGTGGTCAACCCCGACGGCACCGTGAAAGGGATCAGCGGCCTTCGCGTCGCCGACGCCTCGATCATGCCGTCCGATTGCCGCGCCAACACGCACTTCACGACGGTGGTGATCGGGGAAGCGATCGCGCGGATGATGATGCGGTAGCCGGCAGCCGGGATTCAAGACGCATTGTGTTGAGTCATGCCTGCGTCGCGGAAGATGGACGAGTGGCGGGACCTAGACTCAATTCAACGTTGCGCAACATCGTTCCTACGAACGTCGGAAGCCTCCGACGAATATCATCAGGAACGTTTGCGCGCGGCTTCGATTGGCATGTCATCGTCAATCGGAGTTTGAACAATGCGAAAGACAATCTTCTCAGTAGCCATGTGTGCGTTGCTTGCTGGCGCGTCGATCGGGTTCGCCCATGCGCAGGCGGGCGGAGGTGCCGGAGGCGGGGCAGGCGCAGGTGGAGCGGGCGGCGCGGGTGCGGGCGCTAGCGCCGGGGCCGGAGGAACCAGCGGCGGAACGAGCGGCGCGGCGGGTGGAACAGGAGCGGGCGATGCAGGTACCGGCAGTTCGACGGGATCCAGCGTAGGCGCCGGCGGCGGCAGTGGCGCGGGTTCCGGCCAGGGCGGTCCTCAGACCATCCGTCCGGGCGGCACAAACGATCCAACCCGACGCTAACAAACGTCGGCGCTTATACGTGAAGCTTATACGTGAAGCTTATACATGAATAAGGGAAGGCTGCTGAGTTCGACTCAGCAGCTTTCCCGCGGCATCAGCGAGCCGGCCCAAGGTGGAACGGGTCTATGGACTGAACAAGCTGCGGAGAAACCGCTCCTTTTCGCCGGGCGCGTAACCTTGAGAAGCGCCGAAATAAGGTTCAGTGGCGCCAGGATAAGCTGAGGTTTCCGGCGGCGGCGCGTAGGCGAAGCCCGAAGCTGGACCGGACGGGACCATACCCTGACCGGAATGGACAATCGCGTGCCGCCGGTGTGGATGACGCGGCTGTGCGGCGTCGGCAGCGCCGACCAAGGTGATCAGAAAACTCAAAGCCAGAATGAAACGCATCGCTGTTTCTCCAAACCCCCTGCTTAGGTGGCGTTCGGCCGCGGCGTTCCAACTCATCCTGGACTCACGATTAGTCACGTCCCTGGCATCAGATCACCCCGGCCATCCGCAACGCCACGCCCGCCGCGCAGCTGCCCGCCAGCACCGTCAGCATGCCGAGCTTGAAGCGGAAGATCGCAGTTGCCGCCGCGATTGCCAGCACCAGCGCAGGCACGTCGACGCTTCTGAGCACCGGCATGTCGTAGTTCAGCGGAAACGCATGCACCGGTACAGTCTCGCGGAACAGGGTGTGCAGCGCGAACCAGATTGAGAGGTTGAGGATCACACCGACGACGGCGGCAGTGATCGCACTGAGCGCGCCGGCGAGGCCCGCGTTGCCGCGCAGGCGCTCGATATAGGGCGCGCCGACGAAGATCCAGAGGAAGCAGGGCGTGAAGGTGACCCAGGTCGCGAGCAGGCCGCCGTAGGTTGCCGCCAGCATCGGCGACAGTCCGCCGGGGTCGCGATAGGCCGCCATGAAGCCCACGAATTGCAGCACCATGATCAGCGGGCCCGGCGTGGTCTCGGCCATGCCGAGACCGTCGAGCATCTCATGCGGCTTGAGCCAATGATAATGCTCGACCGCCTGCTGGGCGACATAGGCCAGCACCGCATAGGCGCCGCCGAACGTGACCAGCGCCATCTTCGAGAAGAACAAGGCGATCTGGCTAAATACGTTGGCCTCGCCGAAGCCCATTAGCAGCGCGATCACCGGCACCAGCCAAAGCGCCAGCCACAATGCACCGACGCGGATCGCGCGCGCCGTGTTGGGGCGGACGTGATCGGGCACGGCCTCGCCGAGCATGCTGTCGATCGCTGCGCCGCCGCCATGGCCGTGACCGGCCGGCGCGAATTCCGGACGGCCGCTTCGGGCGCCGGCATAACCGATGAGGCCGGCGGCGATGATGATGATCGGGAAGGGGACCGCGAAGAAGAAAATCGCGACGAAGGCCGCGGCCGCGAGCGCGATCATGATGCGGTTCTTCAGCGCGCGCTTGCCGACGCGCACTACGGCCTCGACGACGATGGCGAGCACGGCCGCCTTGAGCCCGAAGAACAGCGCCTCGACGAAGCTGACATTGCCGAAGGCAGCATAGATGTAGCTGAGGCCCATGATGGCGATGATGCCGGGCAGGATGAACAGCCCGCCCGCCATCAGCCCGCCGGCGGTGCGATGCATCAGCCAGCCGACATAGGTCGCGAGCTGCTGCGCCTCGGGTCCCGGCAGCAGCATGCAATAGTTCAGCGCATGCAGGAAACGGCCCTCGGAGATCCACTTCTTCTCCTCGACCAGGATGCGGTGCATCACCGCGATCTGGCCCGCGGGCCCGCCAAAGCTCAAGCAGGCGACACGGAGCCAGACGCGGAAAGCTTCGCTGAAGCTGATGCCGTGACCGGCACCAGCTCCCGTTTGATCGGCGCGAACGTCCATTACGCCTTCACCTTGTTGGTCGGCCAATTGTGAGTCTCGGTGGTGGCGTCGCGGCACCAGCGGTAGAAGGCATCATAGAGCAGCATGCCGGCCTCGAGCTGCTCGAGGTCGTCGTCATACATGCGCGACAGCCCGAGCGAGGCTGCGAGCAGGCCGGGCGCCTCCGGTGCGAGGTCGGGTCGCGCGGTGTCGGCGCCGCGCACCAGCGTCGCGAGGCGCAGCAGGGGCGGAGTCGCGATGCCGAACTCCTCGATCATCACGTCGAAGGTGCAGAGCTCGCCGCGGTGGCTCCAGAACACGTTCTCGATGTCGAAGGGCGCTGCGCCGAACCGCTCGCCGA
The DNA here is from genome assembly GCF_044908355.1 of Bradyrhizobium sp. USDA 336. Classification (NCBI taxonomy): domain Bacteria; kingdom Pseudomonadati; phylum Pseudomonadota; class Alphaproteobacteria; order Hyphomicrobiales; family Nitrobacteraceae; genus Bradyrhizobium; species Bradyrhizobium sp. USDA 336. Next base: position 1,195,514 of record NZ_JBIYDC010000002.1, read on the forward strand.
CGGCGACCACCTCGGACGGCGCGACATAGAGGAACACTGCGGCCGGATCGATGAAGCGGCGGATCAGCCACGGGCAGGCGATGCGGTCGACCTTCGGCCGCGCCCGCGTCACCCAGACGGTGCGCCCCTTGGCATCGCGCGGCGGCAGCTTGCGGGCGTCGACCAGCGGCAGCTTGGCCGCCTTCCAGCCCTCGAAGCCGCCCTCCAGCGTTTCGGCCTGCGCGCCGAGCTGGCGTAACCAGGCCGCGGTGCCTTGCGCGAGCTTCTCGCCGCGGAGGCAGGAGACCACGGCGCGGCGGCCGGCGAAGGCGCCGCCCCATTCCGCCACGTTGTCGTGGCCGAGCTTGATGGAGCCGGGAATCAGCCGCCGGTCGGCGGCGAAATCCTGCTCGGTGCGCACATCGATCAGAACCGGCGCATTCGCCGTGCCGATCAGCCGTGCCATTTTGTCGGATGAGATGGTCGTGAATGTAGACATGATGCGTCCTCGAGAACCAAACGGGACGCGATGCTTGGGCCTGTCGCCTCGTGGGGAGATCGCTCAAATCCCCATGGCGCAGATTACAGCGAAACTAAGAAGCACTGTCAATCCGCGGGACCATTGGTCCTTAGAAAATTGGTGCCTGCCGTCTATATTGGAGGCCAACAGAGCTGAATCTTCAGGAGAAGTCGATGCATTCCCATTCCATCGAACAATGGACCCATGACCACGCCTTCCTGGGCGAGAAGCACGACGACAACGAGCGCCGCACCTGGTTCGTGGTCGTGCTGACGCTGGTCATGATGGTCGGCGAGATCGTCGCCGGCTCGCTGTTCGGTTCGATGGCGCTGCTCGCCGACGGCTGGCACATGGGCACCCATGCGGCGGCGCTCGGCATTGCCGCCTTCGCCTATCGCTTCGCGCGGCGGCATCTGGGGAATGCGCATTTCACCTTCGGCACCGGCAAGTTCGGCGATCTTGCCGCCTTCGCCAGCGCGATCATCCTCGGCCTGATCGCGGTCGAGATCGCCTATGAGAGCGTGCTACGGTTGATCAATCCGGTGCCGATCGTCTACGGCGAGGCCATGGCCGTGGCTGCTCTCGGACTGTGCGTCAATCTCGCCAGCGTGTGGCTGCTGCGCGACAGCCACGATCATCACCATCACGGTCATGGCCATGCGCACGACGACCACGCCGGGCATGACCACGAGCACGATCGTCACCACCATCACCACGACAACAACCTCCGCGCGGCCTATGTCCATGTCATGACCGATGCCGCAACGTCCGTGTTGGCGATCGCAGCGCTTGCCGTCGCGATGTATACGGGCTGGATCTGGGCCGACCCGGCGGTGGGCCTGATCGGCAGCGCCGTGATCGCCAGCTGGGCATTCGGCCTGATCAAATCATCGGGTGCGGTGTTGCTGGACGTGCGCGCCGACGAGAAGCTGGAGCGGGTGATCCGCGCCCGCATGGAGGTCGGCGAGGATCGCGTGACCGACCTGCATCTCTGGCAGGTCGGCCCCGGCCATTGTGCCGTGCTGCTTTCGGTGGTGTCGGACAAGCCGAAGCAGCCGGCCGTCTACAAGCGGCGGCTCGCGGGGCTGAAGGGCCTCAGCCACGTCACGGTCGAGGTCGAGACCTGCCCGCATTAGCGGTGAGTGAACGTGACTTCGCGCATGACGAGAAGAAGTTTGCGTTTTCATTTTGAGTTGTCGCGATTGCGACCCACCCGGGCGTTTCGCAAATCGTGATCTGGTTCATAACCGAGCGGCCAGCTGCGCAGTATGGATTGACGTGCGCTCGATGAGGGCGTGCGTGCGCTGAGTTCGCAACTGCCGGGCAAGGTCCGGTCAACATCAAGGAAGTGAAGCAGTACCGGCCTTAAGGGCCATTCACCTGAGAGCCCGGTCAGCGGAGGCCGGGCTTCGGAGAGACGAGCAATGGGCCTCGTGCAGCAGGACACCGTGGTCCTCTTGGTCGACCTCGTCGAGTCCGTGCGTCTGATGCGGGAGCATGAGGCGTCCGCGGTGCGTCGATGGACCGACTTCGTCCAACTTGCCACCGGCCAAATTCTGCCGCGTTATCGCGGCGGCCTCGTGAAGAGCCTCGGAGACGGGCTCATGGCCCGCTTCGAATCCGTGCGCGATGCCGTCAATGCCGCCGCCGAAATGCACCGGAGTATCTCCGTTCAGAACACCGGGCGGCCTGAAGATGAACACTTCCAGCTTCGTGCGGGGATCAACTCCTCCACCGCCTGGAGTGACGGCACCGACATCTATGGCACCGGTATCAACCTCGCAGCCCGGCTCGCAACTCTTGCCGGTCCCGGTGAAACCATTGCCAGCGAGGCCGCGCATGAGCAACTGGCGACAGCTCTTGCCAGCCTGGCCAGTCCGGGGGAGACGATTGGCAGCGCTGCGGCGCGCGACGAGTTGACGCACGGAGTGGATGCGCTGTGCGAAGATTTGGGCGACTGTATCCTCAAGCACTTTGACAAGCCGGTTCGCGCCTACCGCGTTGGTCCGGCTAGTCCACACCCAAGCCTCGCAGCTCGGCGAGACTATGGAACTCCCATGGAGCCGACAATCGCCGTCATCCCCTTCGACGCGCGCAAGGACGCGGAGGAGCATCTCGACGTCGGTAACCTGATCGCGGACAGCGTGATCTGGTGCCTCTCCAGATCGGCGAACCTCAAGGTGATCTCGCGTCTGTCGACCAATATATTTCGCGGCAGGGTCAGCGATGTGGCGGAAGTATCGGCGCATCTCGGTGCCACCTACATTCTCAGCGGCAGCTATGTGGTCGATGCGGACCGGATTCTGGTGACGGCGGAGCTGTCCGCGGCGCGAACCAATCAAGTCGTCTGGACCGACCGCCTGAGCGGCAATATCGGCGATCTGCTGCAGCCGGAGAGCGAACTGGCTCACCGCATCGCCGCTGCAGTGCATCTGTCGGTCTTCGATGCCGAGGTCGAGCATATCCTGACCCAGCCGTTACCGACGCTAGAAAGCTACTCGCTGCTGCTTGGCAGCATCCGCCTGATGCACCGGTCGAGCAGAGAGGAGTTTCTCCAGACCCGGACGGTGCTGGAGGAACTGATCAATCGCCACGGCCGAATAGCTGCCCCGCGCGCCTGGCTCGCCAACTGGTACATCCTGCGCATGACGCGCGGCTGGTCCGAGGACCGCAAACGCGAGGCCGCCGAGGCCTTGAGCGCCACTCGCGCGGCGCTCGACCGTGACCCGTCCGACGCGCTTGCGCTTGCGACCGAAGGCTTCGTCTATTGTCACATGTTGAAGGACCTGGACGCTGCCCGAAAGCGGTGTGAGCAGGCCGTCGATGCCAACCCCAGCCACGCGTTGGGCTGGCTCTACCGCGGCACCGTCGACGCCTTCAAAGGCGACGGCGAGGCAGCCGTGGACGCAACGCGGCGCGCTCTGAAACTCTCCCCGCTCGATCCGCAGCGGTATTATTTCGAGTCCCTGGGCGCCACGGCGCTTCTATCGGCGCATCGATACGACGAGGCGGAAGAGCTCGCGCGCTCATCTCTCATTCTCAATCGCATGCATCCATCCACGTGGCGGGTCCTCGCTATCGCACTCGTTTCGCAGGGACGGGTCGCGGAGGCCCGCGAAGCCTTGGGCAAGATGCGCGAGCTCGAGCCGCATTTGACCGTAGATCGATACATCGGGCGCCTCCCCAATGCGCATCTCGAAACAGGCAGGCACTGGGCTCGTTGCCTCGAAGTGGCAGGACTACCGACGACAGGCTGACTAACCTCATACCGACTTGTTTTCATAAGGAGGCAGGCAATGGCTCAACTAGGCGGGGCGGGAGGAGCAGGCGGTGCAGGTGGTGCTGGCGGAGCCGGCGGCGCAGGGGGGGCAGGAGGTGCAGGCGGAGCGGGCGGCGCTGGAGGGGCCGGTGGGGCGATAATTGGCACGCTCGGCGACGTCTGGGCCAATCCCATCATGGTGGATGCACTCATCCACGCTCGCGAAGGGACGATCGTTGTTCCCGAAATTTCGACACCTCCATACTTTTATTTTTACGCGCCGGGCTTGCCGACAACGATCGACGACCCCGCCCAACTGGATCGCTGGGAGCCGTGGGTGCGCGCCTACACGGCGGTCGGGGAGATGCTGCACGGCATCACCCTTCAGGTGTCGGCTACCGATCCAAACGCATTCCTGGTTCGGTCGCCCGCATACGTGATTGCGGAGATCGGACGTCCGAGCGCGTCGACGTTTCAAGACCAGATTGCGATGGTCCTGAGTTGGGCCGAGCTGCGCAACGAACGCGCCACGGAAATCATGGCGCAGATCGATCCCCAGTATGCCTTCTGGTCTTCGATCGTCTATCTGCATCCCGAGAGGACCAGGCGCACGTTCGAGCTCATCAACATGGTCCTGCAATTCTGCGTCTACGTGGAAATGCGCTTCAAACATGCGCTGGCCTGCTGGCGGCCGGTCGAATACAACGCCGAGATACAGCCGATGCTCACGACGCCGGGACACGGAAGCTTCCCGAGCGGACATGCAACGCAGGCCTATGCGGTGGCCTACGTGCTGAAACGGCTATTGAGCCTGCAGAAGTCGACATCCGGATTCCCGGAGATCGTCGAGCAGCTCGACCGGCAGGCCGCACGGATCGCAACCAATCGGGTCGTGGCCGGAGTCCATTTTCCAGTCGACAGCATGGCAGGGCGGATGCTGGGTATCGCCTTGGGCGAGTACTTCGTCGGCCGTTGTCTGGGGAGCACAGGGACCAAGAGCCGCACGTTCAACGCGGGCTACGCGGACAGCAACTCCAGGACGGACTTCAATCCCTTCCACGCTGACCAGGCGCTCAATGCCAACAAGTTCTATTCGGAAACCACAGGAGGGACTGTTACGCAGTCCCTCCTAATGAAGGAACTATGGGACAAGGCCTACTACGAAGTTTCGACAAGATTTCCGTAGGAAACACGTCCCTGCAACCGAAGTGGAGAGCATTCCATGGCCGAGGAATTGCCGAGATGCTTCGACCCGTACCTCCGGTACGCAATCGCGAGCGAATTTAAGAACTTCGATTTTTTCGACGAGCAGGAGTCCAAGCTATTCCTGTTCGTGGAGCTTAAGCACGCCGGGCTGGCCGGTGACTTTGTGAGAGCTCTAAGTCGTGACATCTTCGGCGCCGAATTCGGATTGACCAGTCCGAACTCGCGATATCTGACCATACGGGCTTACAAGGCGGCCGTCAGGTCGGAAAGTTTCCGGGCATGGAACGACAACGTATCCCGGGTCGAGTTGTCGCTTCCGTTGAAGCCGACAGCCATAGAAAAGGGGGCGCAGCGGGTTAGGTCCGCGAGCGAACAACCACCAACATCTCTCCTCATCGGCGTGATCGACGATGGCTGTCCGTTCGCCGCCGCTCCGTTTGTCAAATGGACCGCGGGTGTCGCAACCGGGACACGCGTGCGCGGCATCTGGGACCAGAACGAGGATCCAGCCAGAGCCCCGATCCCGGTCGGCGCCGACGTTTTCGGCGAGAAGCCGTTCGACTTCAATTACGGCCTCGAGTTCTTTCGCGAATCCGTACCAGGCGTGATCGGGCTCGACGACTGGATCCTGTTGCACAAGAGGGCGAACACGGTCGACGAGGATGGCTGCTACGCCGATGCGGGTTTCAGGAGCTTGAAGCATCAGCGTTCGCATGGCGCACACGTGATGGACGTCCTCGCGGGACGCATACCGCCCTCGGCGCGCATCGCGCGGCGCGATCCGCCGAGTTGGAATCCCGGAGATCCCTTGACCGATCCCGCTTGCGAAGCCGATATCGTGTTCGTGCAGTTTCCGGAGAGTTGTCTTCGTGATGCGACCGGCGTTTGGCTGAAGGGTTACGTCGCGGACGCAATCGAATACATCATGTCATTTGTCGATTCCCGCATAACGAACGTGGTGATCAATGTCAGCTACGGACCGACGACCGGACCTCACGATGGCACCGCGCCGCTCGAGGAGAAGCTGAGGGAGCTTGTCACTTACTATGACGGTACTTCCGGAAATCCAAAGCTTGATATCTTCCTGTCCGCCGGCAACACGTATCTGAGCGAGGGCCACGTCCGTTTCGTCAGGCAATCCATGGCAGACCCCGATCATGTCGAATGGACCTGGCGCCTTCCTCCCGACAACACCGTGCTCTGCTTTGTCGAAGTCTGGATGAAGAAGAACCACAGCGACGATGTCGTTGTTACGCTCACCTCGCCGGGCGGTTGTAGCTCCTCGTCGACCACCGGTCCTGCGCCCCCCGGCCCCCCACCTCCACCGCCCGCGGTACCCGCTCTTCCGCCCTACACCGGCGCGTATGCCCCGGTTGACTGGGGTGACAACAGGGTGTGGCTGCTTGCGGTCGAGCCCACCATCGCCGGAGCCGGGATGGTGCCCAAACATGGGAATTGGAAGATCAAGGTCGAGGGCATCGAGGCGGGGAACGAGGTTCATGCCTATGTGGCTCGTACCGATCCGAACATGAACATGCGCACCGGCGCGAAGCGCTCGTATTTTGTCGATGCCGGCTGGGAGACGGCCCGCGCGGCCGAGGCCGGCTGCAAATATGCCGGTGGAGAGTTCGACAAGACCGGGTCGCTTGTTTCTCGCCTGGGCACCCTTAACGGGATTGGTACGGACAGCGTCGCGGGTGTGCACGTGGCGGGCGGCTATATTCTGTCGGCGCCGAAACGCAAGTCGCCTTATTCGTCGGCGGGCCGCGCACGAACCGGGCCCCTCCCACGGCGAGTTGGTCCCGACTACGCGCTGTTTTGCGACGAGTCGGATGCTCTCCAGGGCGTACGCGCCGGTGGCAATCGAAGCGGCGCCGTGTTTCGCCTCGTCGGTACCAGCGCCGCCGCGCCGCAGCTCGCGCGACTGGTTGCGAACGGGGTGCCTTTAACGGCACACGATCCGCCAACCAGTCCTCCGGACGAGAAGCGAGGTGATGGCGATCTCTATCCGCCATGATGTGGTCGAAGAGCGCGCCAACAGGAAGGGCATCCGGTCGGGGCAAGCGTCAATCCGGCCGCCGCCCGGCCTCGATGCACAAGATTGCCGACACGCTCGCCGTCGTGCTGGTGCTGGCTGGATTGGCGAAGGGCAGCTTTGCACCGCTCGAGCACTTCACGTCGGCACAATGGATTGCCGGCGTCTAAGGGTGGCTTAGCCCTTCGGCGCGGTTGCTGTCGGCGGGCTCGCCTCCGGCGTCTTCTTCGGTTTCAGCGTGCCGGCATAGAACGAGATCAGCCAGACCAGGAGGATCGCGAGCAGATAAACGCCCCAAGCCTGCGGCGGCGTGGTCGCCCAGCGCACGAGGCCTTTGAATGTGCGGGGCGGGCTGTTGTCGTCGCTCATAGCCCGCTTGTGCGCGAAAGCTAAGGTCTGGTCAATCCGGCCGCCGCCCGGCGCGGATCAGGAACAGCGCGGCCAGCGCCGAGAGGCTGAGCGCGGATGAGACAATCAGCACCTTGGCGCCCATGAGGTCGATGAGCAGGCCGAAGGCGAGCGGCGCCACCGCCTGCGCCATCCGTGCCGGCGCGCCGATGATGCCGAGGCGGTAGCCGAAATCCTTCGGGCCGAAGATCGACAGCGGCAGGGTGCCGCGGGCGATCGTCAGAATGCCGTTGCCGGAGCCGTGGAACAACGCGAACGCGCTCGCCGCAGCGCCGCCGAAGATTGCGACGATCACGGCGCCGAGCGGGTGGGTGAGGCAGGCGAGCCGCGTCGACCACAGCGGATGGAAGCGGCTGAGGAAGCCGGCCTCCAACATGCGTGCACCGACCTGCGCCGGCCCGATCAATGCGCCGGCCGCGATCGCCTCGGCGGGCGTTGCCCCCATCGCCTCCAGGATGCGCGGAAAATGCGCGGCCATCGCGCCGGTGACAGTCCAGACCGCAGCGAAGATGAAGGCCAGCAAGATCATGGTGCGGTCGAGCGGCACATGCGGCTTCGCGGCCGCGGCTGCCGCCTGCTTGGCGCCCTTGATGACCGGCAGCATGAAGAAATTGAGCGGCAGGCCGATCAGGATATTGGCAGCGGCCCAGGCAAAACAGGTTTCGCGCCAGCCGAAATGCGACAGGCCCCAGGCGGTGAGCGGCCAGCCGACGGTGGAGGCGAAGCCCGCCATCAGCGTGATGCCGGTGATCGGCCTGCGCGCCTCGGTGCCGTAGATGCGCCCCAAAGCGGCGAAGGCGGCATCGTAGAGCCCCATTGCCATGCCGATGCCGAGCACCAGCCAGGCGATCGCCATCACCATCACCGACTGCGAGATGCCAAGCAGCACGAGGCCGGCGGCAATGGTCACGTTGGACGCCGACAGCACCTGACGGCCGCCGACGAGATCGATCTGCCGTCCAATGCGCGGGCCCAGCATTGCGGAGAGCACCAGCGCGGCCGAAAACGCGCCGAAGATCCAGTTGGAGGAGACACCGAGCTCGCGTCCCATTGGATCGGCGAGCAGCGCCGGCAGATAATAGCTGGAGGCCCAGGCCAGAGTCTGCGTGGTGCCGAGCGCCAGGATGATCGGAAGCTGGCGCTGGGTCATGTCCTCGTATTTCCGATCGGCCGTGTCATCGGCGCATTTGCAGCCCGCGGCGAGAGCGCGTCAACCGCGTCTGCGGCATATTCGACCTGCTGCCGGCGGGGAGCCTTTGGGTTGTATGCGGACATCCGCCTTCCGCTCGTCACGAATGCACGCCATAATGGCGCATGCAATTGACCTCGCGCCTTACGCTGATGAACTGGCTGACCGGCCAGGGGCTCACGGGCCTGCCCGAAATTGAACTGCTCCGCGGCTTTTGCGAGCGTTGCTGCGCCGAGGGGCTGGAATTGTCGCGTGGCCTCGTCGTCATCGACACGCTGCATCCGATCTATGAAGGCCGCGGCTTCCGCTGGAGCGATCGTCCCAGCAACGAGAGCGATGCCTTCGAATACGGCTCGACCGCCGACGGCGACGCCGCCAAGAGCTGGCGCCGCTCGGTGTTCTTCCACATGCTCGAGAATGGCCACGACGAGATGGTGATCGATCTCGCCGATGCGCCGTCGATGGATTTCTCGCAGATCGGCGAGCTCGCCGAGAAGGGTCACAAGCACTATCTCGCCTTCGTCCACCGCTTCGGCGAGAACGGCGCGCTCGGCCTGATGGATTGCCTCTATTCCTGCTGGACCACCCGCCGCGCGAGCGGGTTCTCCGGACTGGAGCTGGAAGCGCTGCGCGATCTGGTTCCGGTGTTGGGGCTCGCGATCAAGTCGGCGCAGCAGGTCGACATCGCGCGCACGCTCGGCCGGGTCTATCTCGGCCGCGACGCCTCCGAGCAGGTGCTGCGCGGGCGCATCTCGCGCGGCGTCACCGAGCGCATCAATGCCGTGCTGTGGTATTCGGACCTGCGCGGCTCGACCGGCATCAGCGAGAGCATCGGTCCCGACGAGATCATCCCATTCCTCAACGACTATGCGCAGGCCGTGATCGATCCGATCCACGAAGCCGGCGGCGACGTGCTGAAGCTGATCGGCGACGGGGTGCTCGCGATGTTCTGGGGCGAAGACATGGCGGATGCGCGGCGGGCCGCGCTCCGCGCCGAGCACCTGTTCCGCAAGAATGTCGCTGCGCTGAACGAGCGGCGGGCGGCGGAGGGCCGTCCGACCACGTCAGCCTATATCGGCCTGCATGTCGGCGAGGTCTTCTACGGCAATATCGGCAGCGAGGACCGGCTTGATTTCACCGTGGTCGGCCCGACCGTCAACGAGGTCAGCCGCATCGCCTCGATGAGCCGCTCGGTGGATCGCGAGCTCTTGGCGTCGTCCGAATTCTACAAGGGCTTAGATGCCGCCGGCCGCCGCTACCTCGTCTCCACCGGCCGCTACGCGCTGCGCGGCATCGGCCGCGCGCAGGATCTCTACACGCTTGATCCGGAAGTCGACGCGAGCGAGCCGGTCAGGGGCAGCTACGAGCGCTATCTGGCGGGTTAGTCTCCGCGGCCTCAACAGACGCCGTCATTGCGAACGCAGCGAAGCAATCCAGAGTCCCGCGACGGAGGGACCCTGGATTGCTTCGTCGCTACGCTCCTCGCAATGCACTTGTGGTCAGCACCGCGCCGCCACCTCGTCTCCCACCATGTCCGGCTGCCGGTCCAGTCCCACCGCCGGGGACAGCAGGATCACCAGCGCCTGCATGCCGAACAATGCGGCGGCGACATAGAGGCATGCCTCCGCGCTCCAGAGGCCGCCGACGAGCGCGCCCAGCACTGAACCGAGCGGGCGGGCGCTGTAGCTCATGATGTTGATGGCGGAGACGCGGCCGAGCAGGCGCGGCGGCGTCACGGACTGGCGCAGCGTTGTGGTCGAGATCACCCACAGGATCGGGCCGACGCCAAGCAGGAAGAAGCTCAAGCCCGCGAGCCAGGGCGAGGGGACCAGCACCGTCAGCGCCATCACCAAGGCGGCGACAAAGCCGGCGACGGGGCCGAGGCCCACCACAGTGCCAAAGGCGATGCGCTTCATCACGCGCGTGGCGAGGAGCGCGCCGATCACCATGCCGACGCCGTACATCGTCAGCACCGTGCCGACACCGGCGGCGCTCAGACCGAGATGGCGCACGGCGTAGGGCACGAACACGGCGATCTGCAGGAACCAGCCGGTGTTGAAGATGAACTGGGTGATGAAGACCGGCCGCAGCAGCGGATGGTGAAACACGAAGGCCGCGCCCTCGCGGATCTCCTGGAGCGGATGCCGCCGGGGCGCAGGCGCGCGTGCGGGCTCGTAGATGCCGGAGAGCAGCACGACCGCGATGGCCGAGAGCGCCGCGGCAAAGCCGAACGCCGGGCTCGCGCCCCACCACCCAACCAGCGCACCGCCGAGGGCAGGGCCGCTGGCGAAGGCGATGGTGCGCGCCAGCTCGATGCGCGCATTGGCCGCCGGCAACAGGTCGGAGCTCACCAGCGAGGGCACCAGCGCCGGTGCTGCCACGCTGTAAACGACGGTGCCGCACACGGCGGCGAAGCCGAGCAGGGCCAGCAGCGGCAGGTTGAGGGCTCCCAGCGCGAGCAGCAGCACGACGGCCGCGAGCGCCACCGCCCGCAGCGCCTCGGCGCTCGCCATCAGCCTGCGGCGGGAAATTCGGTCGGCAAGCACGCCGGCGGGGATGGCGAACAGGACGAAGGGCAGGGTGAGTGCGGTCTGGAGCAGGCCGGTCTGCCCTTCGGCCACTCCCAGCGTCAGCACGGCGACGATGGGCGCTGCCGCGAGCGCAATCTGCTCGGCCGACTGCGCTGCGAGATTGGACCAGGCGAGGCGGTTGAAAGTGTCAGGGAGGCGAGGCGGCGTTGACATGGCGCATATCCCGTAAAGGCGAATTTGCCGATGTTGGCCCCCGATGACCACCAAACCCACCCGCTTCCCGACAAGAGGCGATCTCCCCACGATCCGCGGCGGTACGTTCGCCGCTAGATGCAGTTGCAAATGAGTTGCAATAAGAACGAAGTTGGGTATTCTGCCGACATGGATGCTAGATCACCCCACATCACTCCCGACCTCGCCGGCTGGCGCGCTGACGCCCCCATCACCAAGAGCCTCGCTGAGGTCAATTCCACAGTCGCCATTCCGGCCGCCGGCCGGTGGTGGCGGCGGTTGCTGGCCTTCGTCGGGCCGGGCTACCTCGTCTCGGTCGGCTACATGGACCCCGGCAATTGGGCGACCGATCTCGCCGGCGGGTCGAAGTTCGGCTACACGCTGCTCTCCGTCATCCTGATCTCGAACTTGATGGCGATCCTGCTCCAGTCGCTGGCGGCTCGGCTCGGAATCGTCACCGACCGCGATCTCGCGCAGGCCTGCCGCGCCTCCTATCCGCGGGTAGTGAACTTCCTGCTTTGGCTCGCCTGCGAGGCCGCCATCATCGCCTGCGATCTCGCCGAGGTGATCGGCACGGCGATCGCGCTGAAGCTGCTATTCGGCATTCCCCTGATCGGCGGCGCATTGATTGCGGCCCTCGACGCCTTCCTGCTGCTGCTGCTGATGAACCGGGGCTTCCGCTTCCTGGAGGCTTTCGTCATCGCGCTACTGGTGGTGATCGCCGTTTGCTTCGCGGTGCAGATCGCGGCGGCGGCTCCGCCGGTGGCAGAGGTCTTGCGGGGTTTCGTGCCCAAGAGCGAGATCTTCACCAATTCCGACATGCTCTACATCGCGATCGGCATCATCGGCGCCACCGTGATGCCGCACAATCTCTACCTGCACTCCTCGATCGTGCAGACGCGCGCTTATGAACGCAACGACACCGGCCGGCGCGAAGCGATCAAATGGGCGACGACGGACTCGACCATCGCCCTGATGCTGGCGCTGTTCATCAACGCCGCGATCCTCGTCGTGGCCGCCGCGACCTTCCACAAGAGCGGCCATTCCGACGTGGCCGGGATTGAGCAGGCGTTCGAGTTGCTGTCGCCGCTGCTCGGCCTCGGCATCGCCTCGACGCTGTTCGCGGTAGCGCTGCTCGCCTCCGGTCTCAACTCGACGGTCACTGCGACGCTCGCCGGCCAGATCGTGATGGAGGGCTTTCTCGACCTGCGCCTGCCCAGCTGGGCGCGCCGCCTCTTGACGCGCGGCATCGCCATCGTTCCCGTGATCATCGTCACCGCGATCTACGGCGAGCGCGGCACGGCAGATTTGCTCGTGTTCAGCCAGGTCGTGCTGTCGATGCAGCTGCCTTTCGCGGTGATCCCGCTGGTCCGCTTCGTCTCCGACCGCCGCAAGATGGGCAAGTTCGCGATTCCGATGTCGGTTGCCGCGGTCGCCTGGATCGTCGCGGGCATCATCGTGATTTTGAATCTGAAGCTGCTGGCCGATACGTTTTTTGGGTGAGTGGCGAATGGCGAGTAGCGAGTAGGTGGGGTCGTTCTCCCATTCGCTACTCGCCACTCACCATTCGCTAATCCTGCGGCTCGGATGCTGTGTCGCCCTGCGCGTCGATGCGGAGCCAGCCTGACGGGGCGAGGCGCTGCTGCGGCAGGAAGCGGGCCTTGTAGTCCATCTTCTTGGAGCCCTCGATCCAGTAGCCGAGATAGACGTAAGGCAGCCCTTGCCGTCGTGCACGGGCGATATGGTCGAGGATCATGAAGGTGCCCATCGAGCGGCTGACCTGGCCAGGATCGAAGAACGAATAGACCATCGACAGGCCGTCGCTGAGGACGTCAGTGAGCGCCACCGCGATCAGCTCTTCGCCGCGCCCGGTGATGCCGCTGTCGGGGCCGCGCTTGCGGTACTCGATGATGCGGGTCTCGACGTGGCTGTCCTCGACCATCATGGCGTAGTCGAGCACGGTCATGTCGGCCATCCCGCCGTGGCGGTGGCGGGCGTCGAGATAGGCGCGGAACACGGAATATTGCTCGGAGGTCGGCACCGCGCTGCGCTGCTCGCCGATGATGTCGGCGTTCCGCGCCATCACCTTGCGGAAGTTGCGCGAGGGGCGGAACTCGTTGGCGATGACCCGGACCGAGACGCAGGCGCGGCACTGGTCGCAGGCGGGACGGTAGGCGATCGACTGGCTGCGGCGGAAACCGCCGTGGGTCAGCAGGTCGTTGAGGTCACCGGCGCGGTCCCCGACCAGATGCGTAAACACCTTGCGCTCATGCCGGCCCGGCAAATACGGGCAGGGGGAGGGCGCCGTAAGGTAAAACTGTGGGGTGTCGCGCGAGTGCTGGGTCAAGGGACGTCGTGGGCCTCCGAAACAGGCATCAGCATCGCGCTCCAGAAGCCCCCGGTCAATCGATTAGCTCACCATGTCCGCGCCGCCTGCGGTGCGGGTATCCGAACCGAATTGTTGATCACGACCGTTCCCAGCACGAAATCGTGCAGCAGGCGACGGCGGCCGTTGAACAGGCCGACCAGCACCACGAACGGCGACAGGAACGAGACCGTCACCCAGAACAGCACGGCATGGGTGGCGCCGAGCACGAAGTAGCCGGGAGCGCCGTACCAGGTGCGCAGCTCCAGGTCCATCAGGCGCATGCCGACCGTGGCGGAGGACGCACCGCCGATGCTGGCGCCGTAATAGACGATGGCCCAGATCACGGAGGCCGGCCAGGCGATCCAGAACAGCGCCCAGCCGATGCCGAGGGTGACCACACCGAACAAGGCAATGAAGACGTAGCCGAGGATCACCGGCACCGAGATCACGACCATGTCGATCAGGAAGGCGAACACTCGCCGCGTCGCGACGCCCCGGAACAGTTCCGGATGCAGGTCAGGGTCGTAGGCATGCGGTTGCATGGCGCCGTCATTGCGCCAGCCGCCCGAATTGCCCGAGTTGTACGACATGGTCCGTTCTCCCAGCGAAGCCCCCCTCGCAGGACATGGGAACAGGCCATGCCCGTGCCAAGGGCGCGCGTGCGGCAGCAAGCCGAAATATTCCGGCGATTCGGGGGCGAAGGTAGGCCACAAGCGCGGATGCTGTAGGGTGGGCAAAGGCGCGCAGCGCCGTGCCCACCATTGCCCGCCGACTTACACGATGGATCGGTGGGCCCGCTTCGCTTGGCCCACCCGACGACAGCTTACGTCTGGCTGCGCAGCTTCTCCGCCGCCTTCGGCGCAAAATAGCTCAGCACACCGTCGGCACCGGCGCGCTTGAAGGCGAGCAGGCTTTCCATCATGGCGCGGTCGCCGTCGAGCCAGCCGTTGTTCGCGGCTGCAGCGATCATCGCGTATTCGCCGGAGACCTGATAGGCGAAGGTCGGCATCGCAAACGTGTCCTTCACGCGGCGGACCACGTCGAGATAGGGCATGCCTGGCTTCACCATCACCATGTCGGCGCCCTCGGCGATGTCGAGCTCGACCTCGCGCAGCGCTTCATCGGTGTTGGCGCTGTCCATCTGATAGGTGCGCTTGTCGCCGGTGAGCGTCTTGGCCGAGCCGATGGCGTCGCGGAACGGGCCATAGAAGGCGGAGGCGTATTTCGCGGCATAGGCCATGATCTGCACGTCGAGCAGGCCGGCGCGGTCCAGCCCCTCGCGGATCGCGGCGACGCGGCCGTCCATCATGTCGGAGGGCGCGATGATGTCGCAGCCGGCTTCGGCCTGCACCAGGGCCTGACGCACCAGCACGGCGACCGTCTCGTCATTCAGGATCTTGCCGTCGGAGATCAGTCCGTCATGGCCGTGGCTGGTGAAGGGATCGAGCGCGACGTCGCAGAGGATTCCGATCTCGGGAAACTCCTTCTTGATCGCGCGCACGGCCTGGCAGACCAGGTTGTTCGGGTTGGTGGCTTCCGACCCTTCCTCGTCGCGCAAGGAGGGATCGGTGTAGGGAAACAGCGCGATGCAGGGAATGGTCAGCTTCATCGCGCGCTCGGCCTCGCGCACGGCCTGGTCGACGCTGAGCCGGTCGACGCCGGGCATCGAGGCGACCTGCTCACGCTTATTGGTGCCGTCGATCAGGAACAGCGGCCAGATCAGATCGTCGGTGGTGAGGACGTTCTCGCGCACCATGCGCCTAGCCCACTCGGCCTTGCGGTTGCGGCGCGGACGGACGGTCAGATCGAGGGCATGCGGCACCGCGGTGCTGTCCCGGCGCGAAACTTCGCGCAATTCGATCGGACGTCCGTATTTGATCGCCATTACTCTTCCTCCGGCTGGAATTATTCTTATACCAGCTCGCATGGTTCCCGTCACCGCGGCTTGACCTGCCGCAAGGCAGATCTGAACCCGACTTGGGCAGCCGATTGATTTTGCGGGCCGAAGCAGCCAGAAGGGGCCATGTCCGAGATCTCCACCCGCGATGCGGCCCAGGGCAGCGCCAATGCCAGGGACGCTGCCCGAGACACTGCCAGAGAGAGCGCGCTCTCGGTGGCGGCGATCTCATCGGAGCGCCCGGAGTCCGACGACAATGTCTGGACCCGCCGGCTGGTGCTGTTCCTGCGGGTGATGGCGCTGCTCTCGATCCTGAAAGGCCTCTATCATTGGGCGCAGGTCACGGGCTTCGTCGGCGGCGAGGACGAGGCGTTCGAGAACCAGTCGATGGCCTGGCAGGCCGCGACCGTCTACTTCGCGGTGATCGAGCTCGTCGCCGCGGTCGGCCTCTGGCTGGCGACGCCCTGGGGCGCGGTGGTGTGGCTGACGACCGTGGTGTCGATGGCCGTGATCGAGCTGATGTTCCCGGGAATCTACGGCGGCAGCCTGGTTGTGGTCGGCGTCGAGGTCTTCATGCTTGCCGCTTATCTCGCGCTCGCCTGGATGGCCGCGCGCGAGCGGCCGCCGTAGGCGACAACGTCGCGATCGACGACACTCTCGTGCCCCGCAGCGGCAGCGCGCCGCGCTTGCGGCGTGATGCGCTGCAGAGCCGGGGCCCATCTCTCCACCATCTCGCCTGCGGCTTCTGGGTCCCGGATCTTCGCTGCGCTTGTCCGGGACTGGAGAATGTTGCGTTTGGTTGACCGCTGGTTGCCTAAAATTCGCGGCAAGTTTTCATTGACCAGCCGGTTCCGCCACAGCTCTTACGCGTGCGTTTCGAAACGGGGCGGGGCTGTTCTGGAATGCGACAACAGGGGCGGACGGAGGGTGAACAGGACCTTGCGAAGGTCAACAGAGGCTTTCAAAAAGTACTTGTGGCACAGGCTTAATGCGCAATTCACTGTCTTAAATTCATGATCTCTTTATTCTCTTATTTAAGCCGATCTTCAAACGCCCCTCTTAAGTTGCACCTATCAGACGGGACACAAGTTTCGTCGAATAAGTGTCGATAAAAACGACAACAGGGGAAGTGTCATGATGAAAGCCGTCGCAACTGCGGCAGATACCGCAGAGCGCGTCTCCGGCCAGCAGGGTTCGGTGCAGTCGCTCTATCTGGAAGCTTTGACTCTGGTGGAGCGGCTGCATCGCCGGCTCCTCGACGTGATCAAGGACGAATTCGATCGCCGCGGCCGTGCGGACATCAACTCGGTCCAGGCGCTCTTGCTCTACAACATCGGCGACAAGGAGCTGACCGCGGGCGAATTGCGCACGCGCGGTTACTATCTCGGCTCCAACGTCTCCTACAATCTGAAGAAGCTCGTCGAGCTCGGCTTCCTCGATCATCAGCGCTCGCGCGTCGATCGCCGCTCGGTGCGCATCCGCCTGACCCCGCAGGGCCAGGAAGTCCGCCGCATCGTCGATGCGCTCTACCAGAAGCACGTCAAGACGGTGGAGCAGGTCGGCGGCATCTCCGGCGACGAGTTCGCGACCCTCAACAAGTCGCTGCACCGCCTGGAGCGGTTCTGGACCGACCAGATCCTCTATCGCCTTTGAGTTCTAAAGGGATCTGGGCGAAGCAGGCCCGCAACAAGACCGGCAGCCCTCCCGAACGTGCCTGACTTCCCCAAGCGCGCTGGTCCGGAGTTGCCCCGGACCGGTGCGTTGATATCTTTTTTGCACCTGCGAAAAAATCCCCCGGCAGCCAGGAACCAGTTCCGGGCTCGGCGCTTATCTTCTTCGGATCGGAGAAACGACGATGCTGGTCGAGCGCGGGCTTCGGGTGATGAACGTGGAACTCGTCAGCGAGGCCTACGCCATCGCCGCGAACTACCTTCGCCGCTCCGGCGCAATCCCGGACACTCTGGTTACCGACGACCGCCTGCTTCACCTGATCGTCAAACTGCTCCAGCAGGGTGAATTCAACAAGATCAGGCTGGCCAACAAGGCGATCGGCCGGTTCCAGGCGCGGACCGAGGCCAAAGCGGTTGCCTGATCAAAACTCCCACAATCCCCCCGAACCAGAGGATGCCATGGAAGCCGCCATCGACCGCATCATGCAGACCTACGACCTGCTCGCCAACCGCACCGCGGCGGCCAGCGCCGAGGCGCGTGAAAAGGTTACGAATTACCTCAACATCCTGATGGAAGCCGGCGAGACCGACAGTCACAGGTTGACCGTCTGCGGCCTGACCTATCTGCGCCAGCTCGACGGCAGCGTCGACCCAGTGAAGGCGGGGTACACGGGGCTTTAGCACGACCTTCAAGAATGAGGCCCAAGGCGGCCCCAGCCCGGATCTTGACAGGGAGCGGTCTCGCAACCGCTCCCGGGCTGAAAACCTCCAATCCCACCATATCTTGCATAAATATCAGGCCCGACCCGCAAATGCTTGGCCGCGGTCGGCCGATGTGGTAGATCGCGCGTGCTTCCGACCGCCACACCAGACCCGCCCGTAGCCCGCCAAAAGGCTGCGGCGGTGGAGATATTCGCAAGATGACCGCACCCAAGTCCGCCTCCGCGCCCGATTCGTTTTTCACCGCCTCGCTCGAGCAGGCCGATCCGGAAATCGCCGCCGCCATCAAGGGCGAGCTCGGCCGGCAGCGCCACGAGGTCGAGTTGATCGCCTCCGAGAACATCGTCAGCCGGGCCGTGCTGGAAGCGCAGGGTTCGGTCATGACCAACAAATACGCGGAAGGTTATCCGGGCGCGCGCTATTACGGCGGTTGTGAGTGGGTCGACGTCGCCGAGAACCTTGCGATTGATCGCGCCAAGAAGCTGTTCGGTGCCAGCTTTGCGAACGTGCAGCCGAACTCCGGCAGCCAGATGAACCAAGCGGTCTTCCTGGCGCTGCTGCAGCCCGGCGACACCTTCATGGGTCTCGATCTCGCCGCCGGCGGCCATCTCACCCATGGCTCGCCCGTGAACATGAGCGGCAAGTGGTTCAAGGCGGCGCACTACACCGTGCGCCGCGAGGACCAGATCATCGACATGGATGCGGTGGCCAAGCAGGCCGAAGAGGTCAAGCCGAAGCTGATCATCGCCGGCGGCTCGGCCTATTCGCGCGCCTGGGACTTCAAGCGTTTCCGCGAGATCGCCGACAGCGTCGGCGCTTACCTGCTGGTCGACATGGCGCATTTCGCCGGGCTCGTCGCCGGCGGCGTGCATGCTTCCCCGGTGCCGTATGCGCACGTCACCACCACCACGACGCACAAGTCGCTGCGTGGTCCGCGCGGCGGCCTGATGCTGTGGAATGACGAGACGCTGACCAAGAAGCTCAACTCGGCGATCTTCCCGGGCCTGCAGGGCGGTCCTTTGATGCACGTGATTGCAGCCAAGGCGGTCGCCTTCGGCGAAGCGCTGCGTCCGGATTTCAAGGTCTACGCCAAGAACATCGTCGAGAACGCCAAGGCCTTGGCCGAGACGTTGAAGGGCCATGGTCTCGATATCGTCTCCGGCGGCACCGACAATCATCTGATGCTGGTCGATCTCCGGCCCAAGGGCCTGAAGGGCAACGTCTCGGAGAAGGCGCTGGTTCGCGCGGCCATCACCTGCAACAAGAACGGCATTCCGTTCGACCCGGAATCCCCCTTCGTCACCTCGGGCATTCGGCTCGGCACGCCGGCTGCGACCAGCCGCGGCTTCGGCGTGGCCGAATTCCAGCAGGTCGGCGGCATGATCGCCGAGGTCCTGAACGCCATCGCGCAATCCTCCGACGGCAAGGCGCCGCTGGTGGAAGCTGCGATCAAGGAACGGGTCAAGGCGCTCACCGACCGGTTCCCGATCTACCAGTAAGGCGCCGCATGATCCGGAAAAGTGGGTACCGGTTTTCCGAAGAGATCATGCGAAAATAAAGGTCACACGGATGCGCTGCCCGAACTGCAACAGTCTTGATACGCAGGTAAAGGACTCGCGTCCGACCGAGGACTCGTCCGTGATCCGCAGGCGGCGCGTGTGCGTCGCCTGCAATTTCCGCTTCACCACCTTCGAGCGCGTGCAGCTGCGCGAGCTCACGGTGATCAAGCGCAACGGCCGCCGCGTGCCGTTCGACCGCGACAAGCTGATGCGCTCGGTGCAGATCTCACTTCGCAAGCGGCAGGTCGAGCCGGAGCGCGTGGAGAAGATGGTCTCCACCATCGTGCGCGAGCTCGAGACCGGTGGCGAGGCCGAGATCTCCTCGGAGGTGATCGGCGAGACCGTGATGGAGCATCTGCGCACGCTCGACGATGTCGCCTATGTGCGCTTTGCCTCGGTCTACCGCAATTTCCGCGAGGCCAAGGATTTCGCCGACGTGCTCGGCGAGCTCTCCGGCGAGGAGGAAGCGCGGCTCGCCGCGATCCGCAAATGATCTTCCGCATCCTGGAAGACCAGTTCGCGCAGAAGGCCCGCGAGGCCAAGGATGCTGATCGCCGTTTCATGGAGCTGGCGCTTGCGCTCGGTCGGCGCGGGCAGGGGCGTACCTGGCCCAATCCGGCCGTGGGCGCCGTCATCGTCAAGGACGGCGTCATCGTCGGCCGCGGCTGGACACAAGCAGGCGGACGTCCGCACGGTGAGCCCGAGGCGTTGCGGCGGGCGGGCGAAGCGGCGCGGGGGGCCACGCTCTACGTCACGCTGGAGCCGTGCTCGCATTTCGGCAAGTCGCCGCCGTGCGCCGATGCGGTGATCGCCGCCGGCATCAAGCGTGTGGTGGCGGCGATCGAGGATCCCAATCCGGAAGTTGCGGGGCAGGGCCATGCGCGCCTGCGCGCCGCCGGCATTGCCGTGGACGTCGGTCTCTGCGCGGCGGAGGCCGCGTTCGACCATGCCGGACATTTCCGCCGCATCCGGGACCAGCGTCCGCATGTGATCCTGAAGCTCGCGGTCTCGCCCGACGACAAGATCGGTGCGGCCGGCGGCAAGCCGCTTGCGATCACGGGGGAGGCGGCACGCAATCGCGTGCATCTGCTCCGCGGGCAAAGCGATGCCATCCTGGTCGGCATCGGCACGGTGCTGGCGGATGATCCGCAGCTCAACTGCCGCCTGCCGGGCATGACGGCGCGCTCGCCGGTGCGTGTGGTGCTCGACCGGAGCTTGCGCATACCCGCATCGAGCCAGCTGGTTCGATCCGCGCGCGAGACGCCGCTTTGGGTGATCGCGTCCGAGCTTGCGGAAGCGGCCGCCGCGACGCGCCTTGGCGCGGCCGGTGCGCAAATCATGCGCATGCCTCCCGGGAGTGCATCCGGGCTCGATCTGTCGGCCGTGCTGCATGCGCTGGGGGAGAAAGGCATCACGCGACTGATGGTCGAGGGCGGCAGTCGCGTTGCGGCGTCGTTCGTCTTGGCCGATCTCGTTGACGAGATCTGGCTGTTCCGCGGAGCGGAAGCGGTCGGCGAAGGCGGCGTCGATGCGCTCGATGCATTGCCCCTGTCGAAAATCACGCAGTCGCCGGCCTACAAGGTTCATGCTAGCGAGACCTGCGGCAAGGATACTCTCACCATCTACGAGCGCGCGTAATGTTCACCGGCATTGTCACCGATATCGGCGAGATCGTCAGCTTCACGCCAACGGCGCAAGGGCAGCTGCACCGGCTGCGGATCGCCTGCCGCTACGATCAGAGCACGATTGCGGACGGGGCCTCGATCGCCTGCAACGGTGTCTGCCTGACCGTGGTTGGCTCGGGCGTTGCGGATGGCATGGACTCCAAGCCAAGGACCTGGTTCGACGTCGACACCGCGGCCGAGACGCTGGCGCTGACGACGGCCAAGCACTGGAAGGTCGGCACCAGGCTCAACCTCGAGCGCGCGCTGAAGATCGGCGATGAACTCGGCGGCCATATCGTCGCCGGCCACGCCGATGGCATTGCAACCATCGTCAGCCGGGAGGACTTGCCGGATATGGCGCGATTCGTGCTCTCGACGACGCGGGAGCTGGCACGGTTCATCGCCACCAAGGGCTCAATCACGCTCGACGGCGTCTCGCTGACGATCAATACGGTTGCAGACGTGACCTTTTCGGTGCTGATCATTCCGCACACGCTGGATGTCACGACGATCGGCAGCTGGAAGGCGGGGGATGAGGTTAATATCGAGGTCGACCTGATGGCCCGCTACGCGGCGCGGCTGACGGAAATGACGGTCTCTTAGAACTTGGCTTACATGCTTCCGGCTACTACATAGCGCCGACCCCTTTCGAAACGGATTGAACGATGGCAGACGCGCGGCGCGCACCCCTGAAGGACCAGACCGACATTTCCGGCGCGCGCGCGCTGATTGTCGAGGCGCGGTTCTATGACGATCTCCAGGATGCGCTGCTGGACGGCGCGGTTGCGGAGCTGAAGGCGGCCGGCCTGACCCACGACGTCATCACGGTTCCCGGTGCGCTGGAGATCCCCGCGGCAGTCGCCATCGCGGTCGATGCCGCGGCGGCGAACGGCAGGCCCTATGATGCGGTGATCGCGCTCGGCTGCGTGATCCGCGGCGACACCATTCATTTCGAGATCGTCTCGCAGGAATCCTCGCGCGCGCTGATGGACCTCGCCGTGGCGCGAAAGCTGCCGCTCGGCAACGGCATCCTCACCGTCAACACCGAGGCGCAGGCCTGGGCGCGGGCGCGTGCCAGCGAGCTCAACAAGGGCGGCGATGCCGCGCGCGCCGCGCTTGCGATGCTGCGCATAAAACGCCGCCTGGCGCAGGCCTGAAGCCATGGCCGATAACACCAAGAAGCCGACAGGCGTTGTCGAGAAGAAGGCGAACCGGCGCGGTGCGGCACGGCTCGCAGCCGTGCAGGCGCTGTACCAGATGGACATCGCCGGTGCGGGCATCAACGACATCTTTGCCGAGTTCGAAAGCCATTGGCTCGGCAACGAGGTCGAGGGCGAGACGTATCTGCCGGCGGAAGCCGCCTTTTTCCGCGACGTCGTTTCCGGCGTCGTCCGCGACCAGAAGAAGCTCGATCCCCTGATCGACGAGGCGCTGTCGAAGGGCTGGCCGCTCAAGCGGATCGAGGCGATCCTGCGGGCAGTGCTGCGGGCAGGAGCCTATGAGCTCCAGCATCGCAAGGACGTGCCGGGCCGGGTGGTGGTCTCCGAATATGTCGACGTCGCCAATGCCTTCGTCGACCGTGAGGAGACTGGCATGGTCAATGCCGTGCTCGACCAGATCGGCCGCCAGTTTCGCGGCGACGAGTTCGGGCGGGGGTAGTTTCCCGCGAGGGCGGTGAAGTGATGCGAGACGACTGCCCCATTCTCCGTCGTCATCACCCGCGAAGGCGGGTGATCCAGTACGCCGCGGCCTATCGGGCTAACACGACTGTCTCTCGAATACTGGATCGCCCGGTCAAGCCGGGCGATGACGGCGGAGGGTGGAGTTGGCGCCGATGACGAACGCACAGGACCCCTCCGGCGAAGACTCCCTCATCGCGCGCTATTTCAAGCCGCTGGCGACCGATCCGGGCGCGTTCGGGTTGGTCGACGACGCTGCGGTGCTGTCCTCGTCCGGCGAGGACATCGTCGTCACCACCGACGCCGTGGTGGAGGGCGTGCATTATCTTGCCGGCGATCCGCCCGACACCATCGCGCGCAAGGCGCTGCGGGTGAACCTGTCCGATCTCGCGGCGAAAGGAGCGACGCCGGCCGGCTTCGTACTGACGCTGGCGCTGCGCAGCAAGGAGGATGCCTGGCTACGTCCCTTTGCGGACGCGCTGGGCGAGGATGCGAAGACCTTCGCTTGTCCTCTGCTCGGTGGCGACACGGTGTCGATGCCGGGCCCGCAGATGATCTCGATCACCGCCTTCGGCCGCGTGCCTCGGGGGCGGATGATCGGCCGCACCGGCGCAAGGCCGGGCGACCGCGTCCTGGTGACGGGCACGATCGGCGATGCCGCGCTCGGCCTCGACGTGCTCAAAGGCGGCGCTGCCGCCAGCGCGCTGACATCCGATCCCGCGGCACGGGATTTTCTGGTCTCGCGCTATCGGGTGCCGCAGCCGCGCAACGTGCTGGCGCCGGCCGTGCGCGATCATGCCACCGCGGCGATGGACGTCTCCGACGGCCTCGCCGGCGATCTGACCAAGCTCTGCGCCGCCTCCGGGGTCTCGGCTTCGGTCGACGTGACGAGCCTGCCACTCTCGGCCGCGGCGGCCGGCCTTCGCGCCCGCAACGTCGCGTCTGTCGAGGCGCTGCTTGCGGGCGGCGATGACTACGAGGTGCTCTGCACCGTTCCGCCGGCGCAATGCGAGACGCTGATTGCCGCGGGGCGGTCCCTGGGCGTTGCCGTGACCGCAATCGGTGCGATCACCGAGGGGCAGAAGCCGCTGCGCTTCCTGGACGGGCAGGGGCAGGACCTGCTTTTGACGCGGCTGTCCTACAGCCATTTCTAGCAATTGCTCCAAACCGGCATCCTGGTTCTCAGCACTTGGTCCTAAATACCTGCCGAGATCGGCCTTTTCGGCCTCATCCGGCGTTGCACCGTCAATTTGATTTTGGCAAGCTCGCGGCCGACTGAAGCCGCCCCTTAAGGGCAAGGGGGCGGCTTTGTTCAAAATCAAGGCGCTGCACCGCACGACGGACAACAAAAGGCGCCGGGGGTACATCAAGGATCTGAGGCAAACATCACATGACAGCATTATGGTTGATAGTGCTCTGCGGAGCGCTTTCCGTCGCCTACGCGATTTGGGCGACGTCTTCGGTCTTGGGCGCGGATGCGGGGTCGCCGCGCATGCAGGAGATCGCAGCGGCGGTGCGCGAAGGCGCACAAGCCTATCTCCGGCGCCAATACACCACCATCGGTATCGTCGGCATCGTCATCTTCGTGTTGCTTGCCTATTTCCTCGGGCTCTACGTCGCCATCGGTTTCGCCATCGGTGCGATCCTGTCCGGCGCCGCAGGCTTCATCGGCATGAACGTCTCGGTCCGCGCCAATGTGCGCACCGCCCAGGCCGCGACGACGTCGCTGGCCGGCGGCCTCGAGCTCGCCTTCAAGGCGGGCGCCATCACTGGCCTTCTGGTGGCCGGTCTCGCGCTGCTGGGCGTGACCCTCTATTTCGCCTTCCTGGTCCATTCGCTGAAGCTGGCGCCTGACAGCCGCGTCGTTGTCGACGCCCTGGTGGCGCTCGGCTTCGGCGCCTCGCTGATCTCGATCTTCGCCCGTCTCGGCGGCGGCATCTTCACCAAGGGTGCGGACGTCGGCGGCGACCTCGTCGGCAAGGTCGAGGCCGGCATTCCCGAGGACGATCCGCGCAATCCCGCGACCATCGCCGACAACGTCGGCGACAACGTCGGCGACTGCGCCGGCATGGCGGCCGACCTGTTCGAGACCTATGCGGTGACCGCGGTCGCCACCATGGTCCTGGCGGCGATCTTCTTCGCCAAGACGCCGATCCTCGCCAACATGATGACGCTGCCGCTCGCGATCGGCGGCATCTGCATCATCACCTCGATCATCGGCACCTTCTTCGTCAAGCTCGGGCCGAGCCAGTCGATCATGGGCGCGCTCTACAAGGGCCTGATCGCGACCGGCATCCTGTCGCTGATCGGCATCGCCCTGGTGATCTACTACCTGATCGGCTTCGGCAAGCTCGAGGGCGTCAACTACACCGGCATGGCGCTGTTCGAATGCGGCGTGGTCGGCCTCGTCGTCACCGCGCTGATCATCTGGATCACCGAATACTACACCGGCACCGACTATCGTCCGGTGAAGTCGATCGCCCAGGCCTCGGTCACCGGCCACGGCACCAACGTGATCCAGGGCCTCGCCATCTCGATGGAAGCGACCGCGTTGCCTGCGATCGTCATCATCGCCGGCATCCTGGTCACCTACAGCCTCGCCGGCCTGTTCGGCATCGCGATCGCGACCGCCACCATGCTGGCGCTGGCCGGCATGATCGTCGCCCTCGACGCCTTCGGCCCCGTCACCGACAATGCCGGCGGCATTGCCGAAATGGCGGGACTGCCGAAGGAGGTGCGTAAGTCGACCGACGCCCTCGACGCGGTCGGCAACACCACCAAGGCGGTCACCAAAGGCTACGCGATCGGCTCGGCCGGTCTGGGTGCCTTGGTGCTGTTCGCGGCCTACAACGAGGACCTCAAGTTCTTCGTGGCCGGCTCCGCGCAGTATCCCTACTTCGCCGGCGTCAATCCGGACTTCTCGCTGAACAATCCCTACGTCGTGGTGGGCCTGCTGTTCGGCGGTCTGTTGCCGTACCTGTTCGGCGCGATGGGCATGACCGCGGTCGGCCGTGCGGCAGGCGCGATCGTCGAGGAGGTGCGGCGGCAATTCCGCGAGAAGCCGGGCATCATGCAGGGCACCGACAAGCCTGACTACGGCAAGGCGGTCGACCTGCTCACGCGCGCGGCGATCAAGGAGATGATCATCCCCTCGCTGCTACCGGTGCTCTCGCCGATCGTCGTCTACTTCCTGATCTATGCGATCGCGGGCGGCGGCGCGGCCGGCAAGTCGGCGGCGTTCTCGGCCGTCGGCGCCATGCTGCTCGGCGTGATCGTGACGGGCCTGTTCGTCGCGATCTCGATGACCTCGGGCGGCGGCGCCTGGGACAACGCCAAGAAGTACATCGAGGACGGTCATTTCGGCGGCAAGGGCTCTGATGCCCACAAGTCCGCGGTGACCGGCGATACCGTCGGCGATCCCTACAAGGACACGGCGGGTCCTGCGGTGAACCCGATGATCAAGATCACCAACATCGTGGCCCTGCTGCTGCTGGCGATCCTGGCGCACTGAATGCAAACGACGAAAGGCAAAACCCCGCGGCGTGAGCCGCGGGGTTTTTGTTTTGCATTGTCATTCCGGGATGGCCCGAAGGACCAGACCCGGGATATCGAGATTCTCAGGTGCGCAATTTGCGCACCGGAGTTCGGTTCTTCGAGCCGCCCCGGAATGACGCTGCGCGTCACCGCATGTCCATCTGTAGGGCTTGGTTCTGGCGGGCGCACGCCGCGCAATTCAGGCTCAGCTTGACACGTACAAACCTGCTGTTGACAATAGTTCGCACAGGTGCCGTCAGTCTGCGACGTTGGAAAAATCCCATGGCACTGCTCATTCGACCGGATGAACTGCCGCGCTTTGTACCGGGCGAGTTGCTGCGCTGCAGTGCCGGTCAAGGCTGGAGGGGCGTTGAGCTGCGGACCTATCGCTATCGTGGTCTCGACGTCCCAGTGCCCGCGATGGCCGACTTCATGATCGTCTCCTACAAGCGCGGCAGCACCATGATGGAGCGGCGTTTCGAGGGGCGCTGGACCCGGACCGAGTGTCATCCGGGCGATATTTCGCTATTGACCCGCTCGCAGGCATCGCACTGGCACTGGACCGAGCAGATCGACGTCTCGCATGTCTATCTCTCGGACACTGTGGTCTCCCGCGTGGCTGCCGACGTCCTTGAGCGGCCGATCGCAGCGGTGCGGCTGCACGACATATTGCGCACGCAAAGTCCGATCGTGACCGAAGCCGTCGAGGTCATATCTCGCGAAGCCGGCGGCAACGGCATCGGAGGTGCGTTATACGTCGACGCGCTGAGTACGCAGCTCGTCGTCAATCTGCTTCGCAACTTTGCATCCGTTCAGTTTGTCGACAAGTCCGGAAGGGGCGAACTGCCCCCGGCAATACGCAAACGCATTGTCGACTACATCGAAGCCCGGATCGATCAGGCGCTCTCGCTCGAAGAGCTCGCCGAAGTCGCCTCGATGGGCGTATGGACTTTCGGGAAGCGCTTTCGTGCCTCGTTTCAGACCAGCCCCCACCAGTATGTCCTCGACCGTCGGCTCGAAAAAGCTCAGCAAATGCTGGCTCTTGGCCGCCTGCCGGTGAAGGCGATCGCGTCGGAATGCGGCTTCGCGGATCAGGCCCATTTAACGCGCGTCATGCGCGCACGGCTGGGCCGGACACCGGCCGCCCTCAGGGACGATAGCCCTCGCTAGCGCTTCTTCACCCGATCCTTCAACAAGCTCACTGGTTCCTTCAAGACGACACTGCACGTCGCTTCTAACGTCCTTCCCACAGCCGAATGGCCATTCGGTCGCTCAAGCGGCCGGTACAAAAGAGGGGAAACGTTATGGGCACCTTGTTGGAGTCGACACATGCGTCGCGTGCGGATGCACCGACGACGCACTTGGACGCACTGGTCATCGGCGCCGGGATCGCCGGCCTCTATCAGTTGTATCGCCTGCGAGAGATGGGACTGAACGTCCGCGCTTACGATACGGCATCGGGGGTGGGTGGCACCTGGTACTGGAACCGCTATCCGGGTGCGCGCTTCGACTCCCAAGTCGAGGTCTACCAGTATTGGTTCTCCGAGGAGCTGTACAAGGCCTGGAAGCCGAGCGAGCGATTTCCCGCGCAGCCGGAGACTGAGCGCTGGCTGAACTTCGTTGCGGACCACCTCGACCTGAAGAAGGACATTCAATTCAACAGCCGCATCGTCTCGGCCCACTATCGCGAGAAGGACGGCCGCTGGACGGTCACGACGGAGGCTGGCGAGACGATCGACACTCAATATGTCCTTGCTTGTTGCGGCATGCTGTCGGCTCCGCTCGTGGACCGCTTTCCCGGCCAGTCGACGTTCCGCGGCGAGATCCACCATACCGGACGATGGCCGAAACAGGGCGTCGATCTCAAAGGCAAACGGGTCGCGGTGATCGGCACCGGCGCGACCGGAATCCAGGTCATCCAGACCATCGCCCCTGACGTGGCCGAAATGAAGATCTTCGTGCGGACCCCGCAATACGTGGTGCCGATGAAAAATCCGCAGTACAGCCAGGCCGAATGGGACCTTTGGGCCAGTCAATTCCACGATCTGAAGAAGCGCGTTCGTTCGACCTTCGCCGGCTTCCATTACGACTTCGAGAACCGTCCCTGGGCGGAGCTGACGCCCGGAGAGCGCACGGAAGTACTGGAAAAGTTCTGGAAAGAGGGCTCGCTGTCGATGTGGCTGGCGACCTTCCCGGAAATGTTCTTCGACGAATCGGTCAGCGCCGTCGTGTCCGATTTCGTACGGGGCAAGATGCGTGAGCGCCTGCGCAACGATCCAAAACTGTGCAGCCTCCTGATCCCGTCCGATTATGGCTTCGGCACGCACCGCGTGCCGCTCGAGAACAGCTATCTCGAGGTCTATCTGCAGGACAACGTCGAAGCAATCGACTGCCGGTCCACGCCGATCGAGCGCATCGTGCCCGAGGGTATCCAAACCTCTGACGGCAAGGTTCACGAGGTCGACGTCATCATCCTCGCTGTCGGCTTCGACGCCGGGTCCGGCGCGCTGAGCCGGATCGACTTCCGCGGCCGCGACGGTCGTTCGCTGAAAGAACAGTGGAAGCAGGAGATCCGTACCGCCATGGGCCTTCAGGTCCATGGCTATCCGAATCTGTTCACGACCGGCGCGCCGCTCGCACCTTCGGCTGCTCTCTGCAACATGACCACCTGTCTGCAGCAGCAAGTCGACTGGATCGCCGACTGCATCGACTACGCGCGGATGCAAGGCAAGCAAACGATCGAGGCCACCCGCGAGTTCGAAGACAATTGGGTGAAGCACCATGACGACACCGCTGCGGCGACGCTCGTGGTCAAAACCGACTCTTGGTACATGGGCTCTAACGTCGACGGCAAGCCGCGCCGGCTGTTGTCCTATATCGGCGGCGTCGGCAACTACAATCGACAATGCGACGAGCTCGCCGCCAGCGGCTATCCCGGTCTCGCGATGACCTGACCCTACGGCTCCAAAGGAAAAGCCAAATGAGCAACAATCCCTATTACGGGCCTGAAGGTCACGGCCCCTACGAGATGATCAACATCGGCGACCTTCTGCTCGAGGATGGCGGGGCCATTCCCGACTGCAAGCTCGCCGTCGCCACCCACGGCACGCTCAACGCTGCGAAGGACAACGCCATTCTCGTCCCCACCTGGTACTCGGGCACGAGCAAGATCATGGAGCAGGTTTATATCGGCGCGGGCCGGGCACTCGATCCCACGAAATACTTCATCATCGTGGTCAACCAAATCGGCAGTGGATTGTCGACATCGCCGCACAACGCCAGTGGAGCGATGGTCGGACCAAATTTCCCAAAGGTCCGCATCGGGGATGACGTTCGCGCCCAGCACCGGCTGTTGACCGAATACTTCGGGCTAACGAGCCTTGCTCTCGTGGTCGGGGGCTCGATGGGCGCGCAGCAAACCTACGAATGGGCTGTGCGCTATCCGGATTTCGTCAAACGCGCGGCGCCGATCGCCGGTACGGCGAAAAACACCGAGCACGACTTCCTCTTCGCGGAGACGCTGAATGAGGCCATCACGACCGATCCGGGCTTCAGCGGGGGACACTACGGCTCGCCGGCCGATGTCGCTGCGGGCCTCAAGCGACAGGCGAAGCTCTGGACCGTGATGGGTTGGAGCACCGACTTCTTCCGTGCCAACCGACACAAGGCGCTAGGTTTCGAAACCATGCAGGGCTTTGTCGATACCTTCATGACCGGATACTTCGCGCCGATGGACCCGAACAATCTGCTATCCATGGCGTGGAAGTGGCAGCGCGGCGACGTCAGCCGCAACGCCGACGGCGACCTTGCTGCCGCTCTCGGGCGGATCAAGGCGAAGACATTCGTGATGCCGATCAGTCACGACATGTTCTTCCCGCCGGCCGACTGCGAGGCCGAGCAACGGCTCATTCCGGGGAGCGAGTTGCGCCCGCTGGCCAGCATCGACGGGCACCTGGGCTTGTTCGGCACCGATCCGCAGATGCTCGCGCAGCTCGACGCCAACCTGTCCGAGTTGCTCGCCACGCGTGTAAACTGAACGAGCTAAAGCGCGATGATGATTCAATCGGAATTCGTCGCGCTTCAGCGATCAGGTTCTTGACGCGGATGCTCGATCGATGCTCATTCGGCGTTGTAGCCGTCGAGAGCAAGGCGTCTACCCCCGCCGGTGCGGCAGCGGAGCTGGCAAGCGTTCTCCCCGCCAGCGGTGTTGCGGCGGTGCTCGTCTTTGTTTCACCGCGTTACGATCCGCAACGGTTTGCGGCCGAAATGAGGACCCGCTTTGTGGGCATCCCCGTCTTCGGCTGCACGACCGCCGGCGAGATTGCGCTCAATGGATGGGATGAAAACAGCATCGTCGCGCTCGCCTTCAGCGCTGCCGACTTCGACGTGACCGCTCACCCCATCCTGGGGCTCTCAAATTTTCGCATCGAAGACCATCGCGCGATTGGCGCAGATCTTCGACATAGCTTCTTCCGAAAGGGCCGCAATGCCGACGGTGAGCGCTGCTTCGGGCTCTTGCTCATCGATGGCATGTGCCAGCGAGAAGAAGTCGTCTTGGCGGCGATTCATGCCTCGCTTGGTCATATTCCGCTGGTCGGCGGCTCGGCCGCAGATGATCTGCGATTTGACCGCAGCTGGGTCTATTTCGGGGGCCGCGCCCATACGGATGCGGCGGTGCTCCTTGTGTTTAAGACATCGTTGCCGTTCCTTATCTTTTCTTGCGACACTTGCGAGCCTTGCGCAGAAAAGATGGTGGTGACGGAGGCTGATCCGGATCGACGTACTGTTAGCGAGTTGAATGCCGAGCCAGCAGCAGCCGAATATTCGCGCATGGCGGGCATCACCGATGGTGTACTCGATCTCGCTGCGTTTGCATCCCATCCTGTGCTCGTACGGATCGGCGATGCGTATTTTGCACGTGCGATACGACGGGTCGATGCGGACGGCACGCTGCATTTTGCCTCCGCCATCGACAAAGGCCTCGTGTTCACTGTGGCCACTCTGCGTGACCCGGTCGACCCAACCAGCAACCTTTTCGCGCAAATCCAGCAAGAAATCGGGGAGGTCTCGCTCTATATCGGATTCGAGTCCGTTCAGAGGCGTATGGGCGTCGAGCATCAATGCGCCCGCGACATGTCACGACTGTACCGAACCCATCGCGTGTTTGGGTGCAATACCTATGGTGAGCTGTATGGTCCGATGCACATGAACGGAACGCTCACCGGTGTGGCGATCGGCACCCCCGGGCGAAGTAGGTGCGCCGATACGAAGATCTCCGAGTTTGCCCGACGCGTCCCACGGGATTCGTAAAATGCCAAATGCGCGCTGGCCTTGAGCTGCGATTCCGGAGCTATTCCTGCGCCTTGGCCAATCGGCGTTGCGCGTCGATGTTTCGCGACGGACAACACGAGCTGCGTTTGCTGCGTTCCATGCTCCCTTGCCGCTGATTTGCTCGACACGGCAATAGCTTGATCGAGCGGACATCGTGCCGTCCTGCGACAGCGCCTCTACTGTGCAAGGGGTTGTTTTTCACTTTTTTGCCGGAAGGGGGCGGCGTGGCCCGGCAGGGAGGGGAGGGAGCACTATCGCTCCCCTCGCAATGACGGGGAGGGACCTACTGCACGTCCATCTGCAGGCCTTCCTTCTGGATGATGCCGGCGAACTTCTTCGTCTCGGCGTCCACGAAGGCGGCGAACTGCTCGGGCGTGCCGTAGTCGGCGCGGGCGCCCATGGCGGCGATCTGCTTCTTGACGTCCTCGCGCTCCAGCATCGCCTTGACCTGGAGATTGAGCGCGCCCAGCACCTCGGGTGAGGCGCCCTTCGGCAGGAAGACGGCGAACCAGGAGGACACGTCGAAATTCGCCAGCTCCGGCGCACTCTCGCGCATGGTCGGCAGGTCTTTGGCGAGGTCGCTGCGCTCGGGTGTGGTGACGCAGAGACCGTTGAGCGTGCCGCTCTGCACCTGAGGCAGGGTCGGATAGAGATTGTCGAACAAGATCTGGATGTCGCCGGCAAGGGCGGCCTGGAGCGCGGGGCCGGCGCCGCGGAACGGGATGTGCGTCATCTTCAAGCCGGTGAGCTGGAGAAACCAGGCGCCGGTGAGGTGAGGGCTCTGGCCGACGCCGGAGGAGGCGTAGCTGAGCTTGTCCGGATTGGCCTTCAGATACGCGATCAGCTCGGGAATCGTTTTGATGCCGGTTTTCGGATGCGCCGAGACGATGTTCGGAATCCGGATCATGTTCGAGACCGGCTGAAGCTGGTCCGGCTTGTAGCTGAGGTTCTTGAAGATGCTGTAGGCGATCGCGTTCGGGCCGGGATTGCCGACCAGGATGGTGTGACCATCGGGCTTGGCCCGCACGGCTTCGGCGGTGCCGATCGTGCCGCCGCCGCCGGAGCGGTTTTCCACCACAGTCGACTGACCCCAGGCGGTTTGCAGATGCGCGGCCAGGAGGCGGCCCATCACGTCGGTCGAACCCCCGGCCGCGGCCGGCACGATGAGACGAACGTTTTCAGTGGGCTTCCAGTCGGCAAGGCTCGATCGCGGCAGAATCGCCGCGGCCGAAAGGCCGGCAGCACCGGCGAGCACACGGCGGCGGGACAACAAAGGCTTATGCACGAATCCACTCCTGCTTCTTGCTTTGCGGGAAC
Source organism: Bradyrhizobium sp. USDA 336 (assembly GCF_044908355.1). NCBI lineage: Bacteria > Pseudomonadati > Pseudomonadota > Alphaproteobacteria > Hyphomicrobiales > Nitrobacteraceae > Bradyrhizobium > Bradyrhizobium sp. USDA 336. The sequence continues at coordinate 1,228,611 of NZ_JBIYDC010000002.1, forward strand.
CGTAGGGAACGGCACGTGCGACCGCAAGTCGCGCGCGACGACAAGTGCCGCGCAGAGAGCGGCACGACGACGCAGGCGTAAGCTCATATACCTTGCGATGGAATTAAACGGCTTCAGGAGTCTCGTTCGACGCGCATTTTCGATCGAAGCGACAAGCCGCTTCGATCGAATCCTTCGACGGCCTCAGTTGAAGCTGAGCAGCTTGAACAGCGGGGTGAGGTAGCTCATCTCCTGACCCGACGTCGGCGTGGTGCGGCTGATGAAGTCGAAGATCTTGCCGTCCTGGAGACCGTAATTCGCAAGCCGGCGCACGCGCCGGGTCTTGTCGAAATAGACTGCGATGACACGCTGATCGACCACCTTCTGGTTCATGAAGGCGACCGGCCGCTCCGAGCGCTGCGAGATGTAGTAGAACACTTCACCGTCGAGAGTCGCGACCGTCGAAGGCGTGCCCATCACGATCAGCACCTGATCCTGGCTCGCGCCGATCGGAATCTGCTCGAGCGCGCCGGGCGGCAGGATGTAACCCTTCTGGAACTGCTCGCCGGTGCAGGCTGCAAGGGCCACGCCGATCACGGCGGTGGCCGCGAGCATGCGCAGGCCGCGCCAGCAGGCATGAAGGCCGCGCCGCATATCCGCGCGCAGGCTGATCTGGTTCGTTGTCGTCATAGCGGAACTGATTCCGTCCCCTTGCGTCGCGCGAGGCGCTGAAGTACCGGGCTGGGCGTCTGAATGCAACTCGCGCGCGCCCGCTTGCGGAAACCACAATGCTTTGGCCGTTCAATCACTTCAGGAAACCCCGGCGAACCCCGCCCGGCACCATTGAGGCCATCTATGGCATGATCGTGACGCAGGCGCGAGAACCCCTGTTTTACCGGGTCTTGGGTGTGCCCGATACGGTTAACGGGCGTTTCGACCTGTTGCTGCTGCATCTCTGGCTGCTGCTGCGCCGTCTGCGCGCGGTTCAGGGCGCCGCGGAGCTGTCGCAGGCGCTGTTCGACCGCTTCTGCGAGGACATGGACGACAATCTGCGCGAGATGGGGGTGGGCGACCAGACCGTGCCGAAGCGGATGCGGGCCTTCGGAGAGGCTTTCTACGGCCGCGTCCAGGCCTACGACCAGGCGATGGAAGCCGGCGGCGAGGCGCTGGCAGCGGCGATCTGCAAGAATATCTTGAATGGGACCGGCTTCGACCAGGCGGAGCGGCTCGCGGCCTATGCGAGGGCCAGCGAGGCCGATCTTGGTCGGACCGACGAGGCCGCGCTGCTGCGCGCGTCCTTCAAGTTTCCCCGGGCGCTGTCAGAGGATGTCACGCCATGAGCCGACCAGATACCGAGCGCGATCCCTGGCGGGCGCCCGTCATCGTTGCGCAAATCCCGGACGGCGGGCTTCATCGCGAGCTCGAAGCCTCAGTGGCCGAGCGGCAGGCGATGGCGGAGGTCGCGGGCTTGCGCGAGATCCTGTCCGCCCATGCCAGCTTCGATGTCGTGCCGAAAAGCGGGGGGCGGGTCCAGGTCACGGGCCTGGTTCGTGGCCGGATCGGCCAGACCTGCGTCGTCACGCTGGATCCGATCGAGAGCGAGATCGAGGAGGAGGTGGACCTGATGTTCGCCCCCGAGGCCGAGGCGCGCCGCCTGGCCGATCTGATCGAGGAGGGCCAGGACGACGAGGCGCCGCCCGAGGTTGCCGACCCGCCCGAGCCGATCACGGGCGGCATCATCGACCTCGGCCGGCTCGCCACCGACGTCCTGTTCCTGGCGATCGATCCCTATCCGCGCAAGGAGGGGGCCGTGTTCGAGGCGGAGGTCATCGCTCCCGACCCCGAAGACCATCCCTTCGCCGTGCTGAAGGCATTGCAGGACAAGAAGAAGGGCCAATGAGGGGCATTTTCGCTCGCGGCTGCATTGCCGGGGGACGCGAGCCATTTGCCTCGATGGTTTGAGACAGCTGTTTATCTGTCTGATTTCAATGTATTTCTCGCGAAATCCGCGGACGGCGGCCGGATCGCCCCGAATGCAAAAGGCTGGGGGCAAGAGGTTGTTTCGGGGGTACAAAACGCTATTGTCGCGCCCCGGTCCGGGTGCGGCGTGGCGCTTGGCCGGCCGCCGTCCCGGTGGCGAACCCATTTTGCGGCCCCGCTGATCCCAAGACCGCACCAGACCAGGTTTCCAGGACTTAGCATGCCAAGCAAGGTTCGCATCGCGCTGGACGCCATGGGGGGCGATGTCGGCCCCGCCGTGGTCATTCCGGGCGCCGCCATCTCGCTTGGCCGGCATCGCGACACCGAGTTCCTGCTGGTCGGCGACCGCGCCAGGATCGAGCCCGAGCTCGACCAGCACCCGAAGCTGAAGGCCGCCTCCAAGATCGTCCATACCGACGTCGCCGTCAGCATGAAGGAGAAGCCGAGCCAGGCGCTGCGGCGCGGCCGCAAGACCTCCTCGATGTGGCTCGCGATCGACGCGGTCAAGAAGGGCGAGGCGGACGTCGCGATCTCCGCCGGCAATACCGGCGCGCTGATGGCGATGGCGCGCTTCCATCTGCGCACCCTGCCGGGCATCGACCGGCCGGCGATCTCGGCGATCTGGCCGACCCTGCGCGGGGAGTCCGTCGTGCTCGACCTCGGCGCCACCCTCGGCGGCGATGCCCACCATCTGGTGTCGATGGCGGTGATGGGCGCGGCCAAGGCGAGCGTGCTGTTCAACAAGACCCGGCCCACGGTCGGGCTGCTCAATATCGGCGCCGAGGAGATCAAGGGGCACGAGGAGATCCGCGAGGCCAGCGAGATCCTGCGGGCGCGGAACCTGCCGGAGCTCGAATATATCGGCTTCGTCGAGGGCGACGGCATCGGCAAGGGGCTCGCCGACGTGATCGTCACCGAAGGCTTCAGCGGCAACATCGCGCTGAAGGCGGCCGAGGGAACCGCACGGCAGATGGCGGAATTGCTTCGTCACGAGATGCAGCGGAGCTGGATGTCCAAGCTCGGCTATCTCTTCGCGCGCAGCGCCTTCCAGGCCCTGCGCGACAAAATGGACCCCAACAAGTCCAATGGTGGCGTGCTGCTGGGACTGAACGGGGTGGTGGTCAAGAGCCACGGCGGAACCAACGCCGAAGGCTTTGCCTATGCGATCGATGTTGGCTATGAGATGGCTCACTACGATCTCCTGAACAAGATCAATCAGATGCTCAACCGCGAGGGTGGTGCACTCAAATTCGTGCAGCCCGCGCCGGAGGATGTTTCGTGACTCAGATTCGTTCGGTCGTGCTCGGCTGCGGCTCTTATCTGCCGGAGCAGGTGGTGACCAACGCCCAATTGGCGGCGCGCATCGATACCTCCGACGAGTGGATCGTGCAGCGCACCGGCATTCGCGAGCGGCATATCGCGGCCGAGGGCGAGTTTACCTCGCACCTCGCCATCAAGGCGGCACAGGCGGCGCTCCGCGATGCCGGCGTTGACGCGCAATCGATCGAGCTGATCGTGCTGGCGACCTCGACGCCCGACAACACCTTCCCCGCGACCGCCGTCGCCGTGCAGCACGGCCTCGGCATCAATCATGGCGCGGCGTTCGATCTGCAGGCGGTGTGCTCGGGCTTCGTGTTCGCGCTCGCCACCGCCGACAATTTCCTGCGCACCGGGGCCTACAAGCGGGCGCTGGTGATCGGCGCGGAGACCTTCTCGCGCATCCTCGACTGGAACGATCGCGGCACCTGCGTGCTGTTCGGCGACGGCGCCGGCGCCGTGGTGCTGGAGGCGCAGGAGCAGCCCGGCAATGCCGCGACCGACCGCGGCATCGTGACCACGCATCTGCGCTCCGACGGCCGCCACAAGGCAAAGCTGTTCGTGGACGGCGGGCCGTCCTCGACCCAGACCGTCGGCCATCTGCGCATGGAGGGCCGCGAGGTCTTCAAGCATGCGGTCGGCATGATCACCGACGTCATCGTCGATGCCTTTGCGGCGACAGGGCTCAATGCCGACGGCATCGACTGGTTTGTGCCGCACCAGGCCAACAAGCGAATCATCGATGCTTCCGCGCACAAGCTGCACATCGCGCCGGAGAAGGTGGTGCTGACGGTGGACCGCCACGGCAACACCTCGGCGGCCTCGATCCCGCTGGCGCTCTCGGTGGCGCGCAAGGACGGCCGCATCAAGAAGGGCGACATGGTCCTGCTGGAGGCCATGGGTGGCGGCTTTACCTGGGGCTCGGCGCTGGTGCGCTGGTAAGCCACACCGATAAAATTTTGCCGGAATCACCGCCGATTATCGCTACGTCTGCATTGATGTGCGGTGTTGACCGCCGTATCGTAAGCTCATAATTTCAGACAAGAATTGTTCGCCGTGAGGTGGGGCAGGGCGATGAGCGAGACCAGCAAAACCGTAACGCGTGTCGATCTGTGCGAAGCCGTCTACCAGAAGGTGGGCCTGTCGCGCACGGAATCGTCTGCCTTCGTGGAACTCGTGCTGAAGGAGATCACCGACTGCCTGGAGAAGGGCGAGACGGTGAAATTGTCCTCGTTCGGCTCCTTCATGGTGCGCAAGAAGGGCCAGCGCATCGGCCGCAACCCGAAGACCGGCACCGAGGTGCCGATCTCGCCGCGCCGCGTCATGGTGTTCAAGCCATCGGCGATCCTGAAGCAGCGGATCAACGCCCAGCACCGCACCAACGGCGACGCCACCCAGGCTCAAGAAGAGGCGTAACCGCCTTTCGGAAAGGACTGGCCTTTGGACAAGGCGCCGGATGCGTTCCGAACCATCAGCGAAGTAGCGCAGGAACTCGACATTCCGCAGCACGTGCTGCGGTTCTGGGAGACCCGCTTCTCCCAGATCAAGCCGATGAAGCGCAGCGGCGGCCGCCGCTATTACCGCCCCGACGACGTCGACCTGCTCAAGGGCATCCGCCGGCTGCTCTACGGCGAGGGCTACACCATCCGCGGGGTGCAGCGCATCCTGAAAGAGCACGGCGTCAAATCGGTGCAGGGCCTCGCCGACAGCGCGGCCGCGGTCTCGTTCGGCGCGATCGAGGACGCGATCGGCGCGAGCCTGATGGAGCCGGAGGACGAGGCCCCCATCAAGGGCGTCACCGACACCGACGATGACGACTATCAGGGCGATGAGGAGGAAGGCATCGACTTCCGCTTCACCGAGATCGACGACGAGGAGATCCTCACCACCTTCCGCAAAGGCGGCGCCGCCGCGCCCGCCGGCCCCAGCGCGCTCGACCGGGAGCGGCTGGAGCGGGTCCTCGGCGACCTCGTCGCCTGCCGGGAGATGCTGGATCAGGCCCTGAAGGAGGGCTAGGGCGGTCCCGCGGGCTTTCCGGGGCAGTTCCGGAAGCTTTGGGCGGATCCAGCAAAATGCTGCGGCCTCGCCTTGCGCAAAGCGGCGATCCTAGCTAATGGAACGGCATTCGGAGCGTGGCGCAGCCCGGTTAGCGCACTAGTCTGGGAGACTAGGGGTCGGAGGTTCAAATCCTCTCGCTCCGACCATTTTTTCAACATCTGTCGGGTTGACCGTCGGCGCGAAGCCTGCTCCGGGCCGCGAGGGATGCCTGTGACCAGAAGCGGGGCCTGCGGCGGGCGGTACATCAAGACGCCGAAAACAACCCCATGCACAGTAGCGATGTCATTGGGACATAAGGTTTTTCCGAAACGATGTGACTCGTCGGACCGGGGTAAGGAGCGGATCGTCGGACAATGACGACCGAGCTGTCGGCGAGAGGCTCAATCTTGACCATTCTCCTCGCAATCCGAAACCGTTCGTGTCGATAAGAGTTTCGATACGCGGCATCAGGACGCTTCCATTTAGGCGAGGGCAACATGTTTCAGCTATCGTGGAGCGAGATCTTCGTCCCGACGCATTCCGTCACGGAAATAATCGTGCGGGGCACCATCATGTATCTCGGCATCTTCACGCTGATGCGCTTCATTTTGAAGCGGCAAACCGGCGGGCTCAGCATCCCTGATGTGCTTCTCGTCGTCCTGCTGGCGGACGCGGCGCAGAATGGCATGGCGGGCGAATACCGCTCGATCACAGAAGGTATCGTGCTCGTTGCCACCATCATTTTCTGGAATCTCGCCATCGACTGGGTCGGGTATCACGTGCCTTTCGTGGAGCGGCTTGCTCGCCCGGCGCCGCTCCTGCTCATCAAAAACGGGCAGGTCCTTCGCCGCCACATGCGGCAGGAACTGGTGACGATGGACGAGTTGATGAGCAAGCTGCGCGAGGAGGGCATAGCGAGCCCCTCGGACGTGGTAGAAGCATATATCGAGGGCGATGGAAATATTAGCGTGAAAAAGAAGGAAGCCTGACGGCCTTCCTCTGCCCGCCGAAATGATCGGCGTTGCGGAGCATCGACGATAGACTAATTGTTATCCTGCGAGGAGCTTCCGCCGGCTTCCATAAAGGCACACGCGCCGAGGACTGACGCCACCTACCTCGAATACCCCATCGCGATCCGCGTGGTCCACCAGCGTGCGCACCATCTCCCACGACCAACCGAGGAAGCGCCCATCAGGTCAGGCCCGATGACACAGCGCGCGCGTTTTGCTCGGAACCAAGATTCCCTGCCAGCTATCCGTGGGAAAATCCGAACGCCGGTTAGCCTCCGCGCGTTCGAGGTCATGCATGTACAGTACTGGGGCACTCGGCGGGTCGCTTGACTCAGGTCAATATCCGGCTGACCTCAGTGCGCCAACATTGTTCTATTGACCGCATCAAACTTCACTCGCTCTCGGCGAGACCGACGTGGTGCAATTGCCTTTGGGCGAAGTCGCTCCTCAAATGAGGCTCTCAGCCCGGCATCTAGCGTGAGCGATCTCGGCAGCTTCTCGGTGCTGGGTCGCGTACATCGATCGCGAATCGTTGCACGACGGAAAGCAGAATGAAGCTCGGGCTTGCGCTGCCGCCACCTCAACGTGATTTGCGTCTCGACCTGTTTCGCGGCCTCGCCAACTGGGCGATGTTTCTCGGCCATGTCCCCGGCACGGTGCTGGTGTGGTGTTCGTTCCGAAATTATGGATTCAGCGACGGGGCCGACCTGTTCGTATTCATCTCCGGCTACACCTCAGCGCTCGCATATACGCGAAAGATGGAGCGAGGCTTTGTGTTCGGAACCAGCAGGCTATTCAGGCGCGTATGGCAAATCTACACGGCGCATATCCTGCTATTCCTGATCTACCTGGCTTTTGTCCATTTCCTGTCGGAAAGGTTCAACGCCCCTGATCTGGTCAATCTGTTCAACGCCGGACCGGTCACCAGCGCGCCGGTAGAGATGATGACGCAGGGGCTTTTGCTGAGATACAAGCCTCTGAATTTGGACGTGCTGCCGCTCTACGTCGTTTTGATGGGGCTGTTTCCTCCCATCCTCTGGTTGATGTTGAGATTTCCCGACGCCGTCATGATCGGGTCGGTGCTGTTGTATCTGGCTGCGCGGCAATTCCATTGGAATCTGCCTTCCTACCCGTCGGGAAGCTGGTACTTCAATCCGCTGGCGTGGCAGCTTCTGTTTGTGACGGGCGCATGGCTCGCGTTGACCGGTGCGGGGCGCCTGCATTTCCTGCTACGGTCCAGGTTCGTGCTGGTCGTTGCGATTGCCTATTTGATTTTTGGGGCGCTCATGACGTTAGCTGCTCACCAGCCTCAGCTCCGGGCCTTGTTTGGGCCCGCCTTGTTCGAGCTTTTCAATCCCAACGACAAGACCAATCTGGCGCCCTACCGCTATCTTCATTTGATGGTGCTGATTATCCTGGGTGCCCGGTTCATACCGATCGATGCGCGCGGGCTACAAGCCACCATCTGGCGACCGCTGATAAAGTGCGGCCAGCAGTCCCTCGAAGTGTTTTGTGGGCATTCTGCTGGCCTTCATCGGGTACTTCATCCTGCAGTTGGCAGGGAACGGCATCCTCGCTCAACTGCTCGTCGGAGCGGCAGGAATCGCGATCATGACGGCGGTTGCCTACTACAGAGCCTGGTCAAAGCGAGTGGAGAAATCTTCACATGAGAGTCCGGTAGATGGAAAGAGAGCGCCGGAAAGCACCGGCTCCGTCGAGCATCTTGTCCTGCGCGGCGGCGGAAGGGTGCCGCAGGTCGCTCGCGGGACGGATTCGCGGCAGCCGCCCTTAACCGAGGTTTGACAACCGCCGCCGGCGCTGACGAAGAGTGCCTCGACAAGGTCGCCCCCGGTACGCGGTTCAATACCTCCTGTTCGTAGGCAGAGCCGGCGGCCTTTGTCGCCCAGATAAGCGGGAGGCGAAGCCTTTACTGCGAGGTCCACGCGTTGGTGCGCACCTATCTCGAAAGCCGCCGCAACGAGATGCGCAAGATCGACCTCGATCCGGCGACCTTCATCCGCGTCAGCACGATCGAGTCGGTGGCGCACAACGTGGCCATCGCGCCAGTGCGGTATTTTGCGCGACCGGCTCAATCGCGCTGATGCCGATGAAGGCGGCGAGCCACTCGAGCGGGCAGATCCACAAGCGCGTCCGGTTATTCAATGTCACGGCGCTTCAAGAGTCATCTGCTACAGCACCTCGGCACGAACCTGGGCTACGCCGCGACTCGTAATCCCCAAGCTGCGCGCGGCAGCGAGCGAGAGATCGAGGACGCGGCCACGAATGAACGGGCCTCTGTCGTTGATGGTGACGATGACGCTGCTTCCTCCATGGGTCACGCGGACCTTGGTGCCGAACGGTAGGGTGCGATGCGCCGCCGTGAGGTGATTCCGATTGAATGTCGAACCGCTCGCTGTCTTGCCTTTGGAATATGAATAATAGGAGGCCTTTCCAGTAAAGACTCGATTGAAAGATCGCATGCCCGAGCGATCAGCCGATGGCTCTTGTGCGGTTGGAGGTGGCGCCTCAATCTGATCCTTCTTCGGCTGTTCGGGTCCAGCAGGCGCCGGCTCTGCCTGAGCCTTCGGAATGATGGACCACCGGTCATGGAAATCCTGTGCTTGAGCGCCGTTCGCGTTCAACCCGATCCAAGCAGGGACTGTCGCAATCGCCGCCATTCTGACGAGAAGATGCATTGTCGACCTCATGAACGATTGAAGATCAAGCCGACAATGCAAGCTCAGAGGTCGCGTTCCTTAAGACGCGCAAAAACGGTGATGACATACCGACATCGCGGAGCAAGAGCGTGCTTGACCACGCTCCGGCTCTCCCCGGCCTCGAATAATAATTATTTAATTTGTCAAAATTAAATATATTTAAATATTTAAATTGGCGAGGCGAGTTACCGCGCGACGACTGACGCGGTCGCGTCCCGGCGGAGGATGAGTCGCGCAAATACGATCAGCTTTGGACGCAGGCAGTGCGATCGTCATCAGGCCAGATGCGAAGTTCAAGAAGGATCGTGCGGAGCTAGATCGCAAGTGCCCTGGCTTGTCGCCCACCTACCTCAAATACCCCACCACCATCCGCGTCGTCTCGTCCACCAGCACCTTCACCATCTTCTCCGACAGCATCTCGCCGTTCAGCACCGTGTTGTGCGCGATGGCTTCGATCGCGCTCACGCACATGAACGCTGCGAGCGCGGGGTCGAGCTTGCGCATCTCCTTGCGGTGACGTTCGAGATAGGCGCGCACGAGGGCGTTGACTTCGTGGCTGTAGGCTTCGACCTCGGCGAGGTGGCCGGAGCGGGGGATCTGCTCGGCGAGGACGCGATGCAGGTTCGGGTCGATTTGATGGGCCTCGATCGCGACGGTGACGAGGCGGCGCACAGCCTTCTCGATCGGCAGATCGGCGACCTCCGCGAAGGCGGCGCGGACGACATTCATGATCGCCTCGTTGTGGCGGTCGATCACGGCGGCGACGAGCGCCTCCTTGCTGGGAAAATATTGGTAGAGCGAGCCGACGCTGACGCCGGCGATCTCGGCGATGCGGTTGGTACTGGTCTTCTCGAAGCCTTCCTTGACCAGAATGCGAGCAGTTGCCTCGACCAGCGCGTCGACGGTGGCACGGGATCGCTTCTGCGAGGCATTTTTCCGGGGTGTTGTGGACGGTTTGCGGGCCACGGACTTGTGATCTGAATGCGAGTAGGAAAAGCGAGTGAATGCTCGCATTATATCGTCCAATGGCGGCGGGTCGGCAACCCTCTTCGTCGCCGGGTCGAAACAGCCGGATGGGGATGTGGCGATGAGCGTTGCGAGACTTGTGTCGGCCTTTCAATTCTGTCCGGGCGGCTGCGTATTCGGCGCGCGGACGTCGCGCGATCCTGCACCAAGCCTGCAAAGCCGGGCGTTCAACCTGCTGCTGCGCCAGCTTCCGTACAAGGCGCAGCTCGCATCCGCCGAAGCGGTGCAGGCGCGTGTGCAGAAGCTGGCGCTGGCCCCGGCCTCTCACGAGCCGATCGGGGTCGGCGGCGGCGTCGAGGTGACGCTGACCAAGATGGGCGGCTGGCCGGTCTACTACACTGCTCCGGCGTCGGGCTACGAGGGCTGCAACTACGTCATGTTCCTGCATGGCGGCGGCTACATCAACGAGATCGCGCCGGCGCATTGGCGCTTCATCGGTGAGATGACGCGCAAGGCGCGCGTCTGCTGTGTCGTGCCGATCTACCCGCTGGCGCCGCGGGCGACCGCCAAGGACGTCGTGCCGGCGACGGCCGAGCTGCTGCGCATGCTGCTGGAAGACGCGGCCGATGCAAAGGTTACAGTCGTCGGCAATTCGGCCGGCGCTGGCCTTGCGCTCGCCGCCTGCCAATGGCTGCGCGATCGCGGGCATCGGCAGCCGAGCCGGATGCTGCTGATCTCGCCCGCGGCCGATGCCTCGGTCAGCCGTCCGGAGCAGGTTGCGATCGCCGCGCGCGATCCGATCCAGGATATTCCGGGCATCGTTGAGGCCGCGCGGCTCTATGCCGGCGAGCTCGAGGTCGGCCATCCCTTCGTCAGCCCGCTCAACGGCGGTTTCCGCGGGCTCGCGCCGATGACGATCTTTTCGGGCACGCGCGATCTTCTCTATCCCGACAGCGTCGACCTTGCCGCAAGGGCGAGGGCGGTGGGCGTGCCGATCGAGCTGCATCTATTGCGCGAGCAGCCGCACAACTTCGCGCTGATGCCGACGCCGGAAGGACGGCGGGCACGCGCGATCATCTTGCGTGAAGTGGCTTAGAGGGAGGGCGTGATCATGGTCACAGAGCGCCTGCCGTGATCGGTCTGGCGCCGTGTCCGCGCGGAGGGATAAGCGGCCCCCGGGCGTTTCCTCTTGGATTGATCGTTCTGGTATCCGTGGTCTCGATACCAGTGGTTTTGCGGGGCCTTAGGCGTGGCCCTTGATCTCATAGTGACCCGGCACGCATTTGTAGCGCTCGAGGCGCCAGTTCGCGTGATAAATCGGATGCTCACCCATCCACTTCGCGAGAGGCGCTTGTGCGCCGATCGCGCACTGCATCAGCGAAATCTCGGGTGTCATGTTGCTGTCGGTCACGATTTCCTCGACACAACTGCCTGAGCTGGCTGCGCCAAGTCGGCAAAGCACGGCAACGACGGTCACGAACATTCCTATCACCTCGTTGGTTGTTTCTGACCACGAAGAGGATGCAAGCGGAGTGCCAGAGCCTGTGACACGCAAACAACACGCTGGCCTGGCCGACTCAAATCCAGCGTCCACCCCCCATTTGGCGATTCGGATTGTAAAAAAATTGCCATTAACCCGAAGCCGGACAAATACGGGGAACCCGCTGGAAAACACCTGGGAATGATCGATTGTCCGGGCCGTGTCGCCTATGAGCCACTTCACAAGGCCCGCGCGCGGCATCGCGCGTAGTCCGCCCGCCGAAATTACCGAAGGCGAAGAGGGCAACGCGCGGCTTTTACCCGCGGATGTCGCGCTGCTACAGTTTTGCGCGCGCCGCGGTCAGCGGCGCCGTGACCAAGAAACACACCGACAAGGGGAGGGACCGAAGTCCCATGAAGGATTTTGCTGGAAAGATCGCGGTCATCACCGGCGGCGGCACGGGAATGGGGCGTGAGCTCGCGCGGCAGCTCGTCGCCGAAGGCTGCAACGTCGCGATGTGCGACGTCTCGGAAGCGGCGATGGCCGAGACCAAACGGCTCTGCGAAGTCGAGAAGCTGCCGCAGGGCCTGCGCGTCACGACGCACGTCGCCGACGTGGCGATCGAGGATCATCTGAAGCGGTTTCGCGATGAGGTCGCCGAGCAGCAGAAGACCGAAAAGGTTCATCTCTTGTTCAACAATGCCGGCATCGGCGGCGGCGGCAGCCTGTTCACCAACACCCGCGAGCAATGGGAGCGCACCTTCAACATCTGTTGGGGCGGGGTCTATCTCGGCGTGCGCACCTTCCTGCCGATGCTGGTCGCGGCGGACGAGGCCCACATCGTCAACACCGCGAGCGTCAACGGCTTCTGGGCTTCGATCGGCATGGGGCAGGCGCACACCGCCTATAGCTCCGCGAAGTTCGCGGTGAAGGGATTTACCGAAGCGCTGATCAACGATCTTCGCCTGCACGCCCCACACGTCAAATGCTCGGTGGTGATGCCCGGCCATATCGGCACGTCGATCGTCTCCAATTCGCGCAAGGTGCAGAGCGGCGACGGCTCGGAGCGGCTCAACGCCGACGAGGTGGCACTGACCCGCAAGCGCATGGCCGCCGCCGGCGTGCCGGATGCAGACAAGATGTCGGACGAGGACATCCAGGCCGCGTTCGCCGAGCGCGCCCGCAGCTTCCTGGAGGACGCGCCGACCACGGCCGCCCAGGCGGCGAAGATCATTCTGGACGGCGTCAAGGCGGAGCGGTGGCGCATCCTCGTCGGCGAGGATGCCGAGCGCCTCGACGAGCGTGTGCGCGCCACGCCGGAGCAGGCTTACGACCGTGCCTTCTACGAAAGTTTTACGCAGGAGGTCGGCTGGCGGCTTGGTTGAGGCCGCCGGCGGGGCGCCCACCCATCGCACCCGAGGAGGCGCGTCAGCGCCGTCTCGAAGGAGAGGCGTGCGCGCACGCCGCCGCTAGGGCGCATATTCGTTAGCGTGCCAACGAGGCGCGCTAATATGGCTATGATAGTCGTCATGGCAAGAGACGCTCGGACAATTCTATGTGCCAGCTACTGCCAATGTTCGTCGCGCACCATGAGCTGTTGGAATGTCATCCATCCGTCATGACGATGTTCAAGCGATGTTGATCTCAAATGCCTGTAATGCCGCGCGAGGCGGCTTGGTCGGCGATCTGAAATGGTTTAGTCAATCGGCGTAACGCGACGATTAGAGCGTAGCTTTTAGAGCGTAGCTTTCGATGATGCCCGCATGCCTCTCCGACGACTGGACCTTTTGCCCGGAGCGAGAGGACATTTCAGCTGAGTTCACGCGGCTGCTCACGGCGGCCCAGGAGGGCGGCGCCACAATCGCGGAATGCCTGATGATCGCGCGGCAGCTGAAGCCCGACGACGACCGCTCCTGGCACCGCGAGTGGAAGAAGCTGGCGCAGACCAATCGGCAGCGCGCGGAGGCCGCGTTCGCGGAGGGCCACCGCGCCAGTGCGCAGCGCAATTGGCTGCGCGCCATGAACTATTATGGGGCCGCAGCGATGCCGCTCGACGCCGCCGACGAGCGCCGCTGGGTGGCGGTGCTGGCCACGCAGGAATGCGCGCGCAGCTACCTCACCGCGCGCAGGCCGGCCGGCGAGGTGGCAACGATACCCTGGCTCGACGGGCATTCGCTGCAGGGCTATTTCCTTCCTGCGTCGTCGGGGACGGAGCCGGCGCCGACTGTGATCTGCATCGGCGAGCCCGGCCACCGCAAGGAAGAATTTCTGTTCAAGCTCGAGCCGCACGCGCGCGAGCGCGGCTTCTCGATGCTGGCGCTCGACCTGTTCGGCGACCAGCGCGACGATTTTCTCGATACGCTCTTGCGGCGCAGGGATATCGAGAGCGCGATCCCCGGCGTCATGGACTATCTGGAGACGCGGCGGGACGTCGATTTCGCGCGCGTCGCAATCGTCGCCGATGGCTGGGGCTCGTCCTTCGTGGCGCGCGCGGTATTGCAGGAGCCGCGGCTTGCCGCCGCCGTCTGCGACGGCGGCCTGTGGGACCTGCACGAGCGAGCCTTCTTCGCCAGCCGATTCGCGATGAGCGACGTCAGCATCGTGCCGGTGCCGCATGCGCCGCTGATGGCCTCCAGCGCCGACTGCCCGGTGCTGATCACCCTCGGCGAGGACGGCTGGCTCAAGGCCGACCGGGCGCGTCAGTTGGTCCAGAACTCCCGGCTCGGCAGCTCGGACGTCATGCTCAAAGTGTTCACTGCGGCGGAGACCGGCGCGGCGCAGGCCCATGCCGACAATCCGAGCCTTGCCAACGAGTACATCTTCGACTGGCTCGAATCGCGCCTTCGCGCGCCCAGGCGGGTCTAGCCGCCGGCTTCCGCCTCAGAAGTCGAGACTCAGGCGGACGCAGGCCTTTTCCAGCCGGGTCTTCAGCGTCGCGAGCTTGGTGGTGAATTCGGCGAGCTCGGCCTCGTCGAACTCCTGGAAGACGAATTCCTTGATGGTCTTGTACTGCTCGTTGAGGCTCGCCAGGTGCTTCTGCGTCTTCTCGGTCAGGGACAGCCGGACCACGCGCGCGTCGGTCGGCGAGGGGCGGCGGCGCAACAGACCCTTCTTTTCCAGCAGCTTGGACTGGGTGGTGACGAAGGACGGATCGACGTGGAGGAGCTTGGACACGACGTTGACCGGAATGCCGTCGTCCTTGTCCAGGTCTGAGATCGCCATCAGGATCAGCCATTGCGGCCCGCTGATGCCGAGCGTCCTCGCCCAGAACTGACGCAGCTCCTCGAGATACATGTTGATCGACGATATCTCCCAGGTGAATCGCCTGATGATATCCAGGTTGCCGATGGTGCGCAGGCGCGCCCCTTCTTTCCTCGTCGCGGACACAGCGTCACTCCCGCAAGCTGATTCTCTTTTCGATCGTTCGTTTGTGGGCATAGTCCACGCAACTCTGCTCTGACGCAAGTGCAGAGCAGGCTAATTGTGTCACGAAAACTACAAATATGACCCGATCAACCTTCTCGGGCCCAACCCGGTGTTGCGCCGCGGACACACGGTTAGCGAAACTACAAAGCTGATCTAATAAACTATTTTGATTAACGGAGCTGCGCGGGCATATTGATCCGTGACGGTGGGGGGTTCTCGATCGTCCCGTTGCAGGTGGTTCGCTCACGTCCCTCGCGAATGCGGGTACGTCCGAAAACGCGAAGCGGCCGAGCGGATTTGATGAAGAGACGGGGATCTGGGGGGCCTCATGGTCCGGTCTCCGTTAAATGAGCAACTTGGAGGTTTTAAATGAAAGTGGTGAAGAGCCTTTTGCTCGGCACTGCGGCGGGATTGATCGCCGTTGGTGGAGCTCAGGCAGCTGATCTTCCGGTCAAGGCCAAGGCGGTCGAGTACGTGAAGATCTGCTCGCTCTACGGCGCAGGTTTCTACTACATGCCGGGCACCGATACCTGCATCAAGCTCGGTGGTTACGTCCGCGCCGACATGCTTCTCGGCGGCGGCGGCGACTATGGCTTCAGGAACAGCTCGAGCAGTGTGAACGGCGGGTCCAACAACCGTCTGACCAACTACTATTACACCCGCGCTCGTCTGGACTTCAACATCGATACCCGCACGGCGACCGAATACGGCGTCGTTCGTACCTACGCCGACCTCGTCGTCAGCTATGACTCCACGAACGTCACTGGCAGCAATCCCTCGGCGTTCTCGACCAGTTCGGCTTCGCTCGGTCTCTACCATGCGTTCATCCAGTTCGCCGGCTTCACCTTCGGCCGCACGGTCTCGATCTTCGACGCTCCTTGGCAGAGCTATCCGGCGGGCGGCCCCGATACCATTCCGGGCGGCTCCAACCACGTCAACGGCGTGAACCAGGTTGCCTACACGGCCGACTTCGGCCAGGGCATCACTGCTTCGTTCGCGCTGCAGGACGAGACGTCGGCGAACAATGGTCAGTCGAACCTCTGGAACGTGTCGTCGGGTACGGCGGCGCAGTTCGTGACCGGCGTCTATGGCGCGAGCGCTTGGGGCGGCACGCGCATGCCCGAGGTGATCGGTCAGGTTCGTGTCGACCAGGCCTGGGGTCTGGCGCAGATCTCGGTCGCGGCCCATGAGCTGCATTCAGCCTATTACGGCGCGACTGAAGTCTCCGGTCATCCCTCCGACAAGTGGGGCTGGGCCGTGCAGGGCGCCTTGTCGATCAAGAACATCCCGACCGGCGCGGGTGACGTCATCAACCTGCAGGCCGTCTACACGGACGGAGCGACCCGCTACAACTTCCAGAGCCTGTTCCCGCAGAGCTTCTTCATGTTCAGCGGCAGCGGCAACGGCGCCTATCAGAGCACCGGGTTCGCCGGTGTCGCCGACGGCGTGTTCGGAACCGGTACCGGTATCGACACCGTTAAGACCTGGGGCTTCCGTGGTGGCTATACCCACAACTGGAGCCCGAACTGGGCCAGCGCCATCTACGGTGGCTATGCTCAGCTGAGGTACGGCACGACGGGCAAAGGCCTGATCTGCACCAACTTCGCCGCGATCGCCGTGGCCGGTTCGACCTGTAATCCGGACTTCAACTTCGCGGTGGTCGGTGTGAACACCGTGTGGACCCCGGTCAAGGGCTTGGCGTTCACTGCCGACTTGAGCTGGTCGCGTCTGGACCAGAAGTACTCGGGCGCAATCAACAGCCCCGGCATTGCCTCGGCTGCGAAGCCGGCGGCCGTGTACGAGCTGAAGGACCAGGACTCGGTGAGCATGCTGCTGCGCGCTCAGCGCAACTTCTGATCATCGATCGCGCAAATCGATCGGAGAACCCCGGCGGGAAACCGCCGGGGTTTTTTCACGGGCAATCGTTTCGGAAAATCGAATGGCCGTTGCAGAACACGAAGGCGTGCCATGCGATTCGATCGCATCAAACTTATTTACTTACCTGAGTTACTAAGCTATATAGCTTCTCAGCCAGATACGAAAGTTGCGGCTCTTAGCTTCATGCTAAGCCTCCAGAAACCTCCGGCGATGCCCCGCCGGAGGTTTTTTGTTGTGCAGATGCCCGCAATGTCAGCCGCGTATCGCGCGGGTGCGCGCCGGCGGCCGGTAGGCGAGGCGGCTGTGGCCGGGGCAATAGGGCTGGCCGTCCGGCGCCGTGTTGCCGCAGAAGCAGAAATCGTCTGCGCCCGGCGTCGAGATCGGCCAGCGGCAGCGATTCTCCGACAGCTCCAGCAACGAGCAGCGGTTGGCCTCGTCGATTGGGCCGGCAAACACCGGCGCATCGGTCTCGCCATAGATCGTGGCGAGCATCTCGTATTGCAGCCGCGGCACGGCCTTGCGCATCCGCGCCGGCGCAAGGCCTTTGTCCTGGACCTTGCGGTCGTCGACCGTCCGGCCGCGCGTCAGATTGAGCCGCGACAATTTGCCGATCACCGCGTTGCGGCTGACGCCGATGTCGGCGGCGATCTCGCGACAGGAGAGGCCGGCCTCGAAGTGCTGCTTCAGGAGTTCGATTCGTTCGTCGGTCCAGGTCGGTGAGAGAACAGGCATGTGTCGGCGATCCCAGGTTGCAGATGTCGGCCATCCGCGGTCTCGAGATCCGTCCGCCTCACGTACAGCGCGCGCTCACGTCCTGCCATTGTCGCGGATCGACAGAAGACCGTCCTTGATGGCGAGACGGATGCCTTCCTCGATCAATGTCCGTGCGACGCCGGGAACGCTGGTGCCGTGGGTGCCCTGTCTCACCAGCTTCTCCAGATACGCGATGGTCGAGAGCGCCAAGGTTACGGGAATGCGGTCAGTCTCGGCTTTTTCGGTGGCCATGGCCCGAACGCTAGCCTCTTACTCGGGTACATAAAAGTAACGATTAAGACTCTATTTAGGTTCGGGGGCGGAAGTCAAATGCAGGCTGTGCGTGACGCTCAGCATGTTGGAATCGCACGGGAAATTACCCACGACTCAGCGCGCCGCGCGGTAGACCGGGCGGCGGGGGTCGTCAATCGGTCGGGAAGGGGCGGCCCGGCTCAGCCGTGCACGATCGCCTTTTCGATCATGCAATGGATGCCTTTGGCGCCGTTGACGGTCTGGGTCACCCGGAGATCGGCGGCGAGGCTGCACAGCGTGTAGGCGTCCTCGCGCGACAGATTTCGCGTCTCGCCGAGCAGCGCGATCATGTCGCGCAGCGCGCGCACCACGCACTGGTCGAGATCGGGGTCCATCGCCATGGTCATGTAATGCGTCGGCGTCTCGGCGCGGGGGTAGTCGAGCTTCAGGTCCTTGCGCAGCGTCAGGCGGAAGCGGCCCTGCAGCGCGGTCTCGATTGCGGTGACGCAGACCTCGCCGTCGCCCTGCACGCCATGGCCGTCGCCGCAGGAGAACATTGCCCCTCGCACGAAGACCGGCAGATACAGCGTCGCACCTGCGCCGAGCTCCTTGTTGTCGAGATTGCCGCCCATCGCGCGCGGAATCAGCGAGGAGATCCGTCCCCAGGCCGGCGGCGGCGATACGCCCATCACGCCGAAGAACGGCTTCAGCGGCAGGTCGAGGCCCCACGGCATGCGGCCGACCATCCTGGTACGGTCGAGCGGAATGTTCAGGATCCGCGTCTCGTGGAAATCGTCGGGCAGGGTGCCGGACAGCGGCTTGATCATGTTCCAGCCCCAATCCTGCCGGAGCTGCACGTCGAGGATCTCGACCGCGAGCACGTCGCCGGGCTCGGCCCCTTCGACCGCAATCGGACCGGTGAGGATGTGGCCCGGCAGCATGCGCTCGTTATTGGCATGAACCTCGTGCATCTCGGGCGGAATGTGAAACCTGTCGCGATCAGGCAGCATGTCGGGACCGCCGCTGATGGTGTCGACCGTGACCTCGTCGCCGCTGGCCACGGTGAGGACGGGCTCGAGTGCGGCTTCGAAGAAGCCCCAATGGCAGGTTTCGGGGCTGGAATGCAGGTGACGATGGGTCATTTGCCGCGTCCGGTTGGTTTGATCGGTCCGGGCTTGACCCGGCGATCGATCCTCTTTCAAGAAGGATTTCCGAACAAGGCCGGGCCGGCCAAGCCCGCGCATGGCAGGCACGATCATTCCAGCGAGGCTCCTCTGTTTTTCGCTCTCTCCAAGACCATCGGCGTCGCGCTGCTGCCGATCAATCTTCTGGTCGAGCTCGGAATTGTGTCTGTCTTGCTGATGGCGACGCGCTTTGCCGCGTTTGGCCGCCGGCTTGCCGTGACCACGCTGGTGCTGCTGGCGCTCGCGGCGTTCTCGCCGCTCGGCAATCTCCTGATCTACCCGCTGGAGTCGCGCTTCCCGGCGTGGGACGCCTCGCGCGGCGCGCCCGACGGCATCATCGTGCTCGGCGGCTCGGTCGACACCGATCTGTCGGCGGCGCATCGCACGCCGGTCGTCGCGCACGCGGCCGATCGTCTGTTTGCGCCGGCCGAGCTTGCGCGCCGCTACCCCAATGCGCGCATCGTCTTCACCGGAGGCTCCGCGAACCTGGTATCGAGCGAGACCAGGGAGGCCGACTATTCCGCGCCGATCCTGGAGAATCTCGGCATCGCGAAGGACCGCCTGATCCTCGAGCGTAACTCCCGCAACACCTGGGAGAATGCGATCTTCACCAAGCAATTGGTATCACCAAAGCCCGGCGAGCGCTGGCTCCTGGTGACGTCGGCCTTCCATATGCCGCGCTCGATGGGAATCTTCCGCAAGGCCGGATTTGACGTCGAGGCCTATCCGGTGGACTGGCGGATGGGGGGACGTGAGGATCTATTCTCCTTCACCAACATGGGCGCGGACGGCTTGAGACGAACCGAAGTTGCGGTGCGCGAGTGGATCGGTCTTACCGCTTACCGTCTGATGGGCAGGATCTCCGAGTTGCTTCCGGGACCGGGCAGGGACTAGAACAAAGCCGCAAAACAAGAATACGCGGCGCACCATCGCCGGCGCGGAGGAAGCCATGCAACAGCAGAGTACGGACAGGATCGACCTTGCCGGCCTCGTCGCCGATCTCAACAGCCTGCTGCGGCTGAAGACGAACGTGATCGGCATGAAATTGTTCGCGAGCATCGCGGAGATGGAGGCGATCCCGAAGATCCGCCGCCCGAACGCAATTCACACCACCGACCAGATCGTCAGCATGGCCGCGCGCCTGGGCTGGACCGTCGGCATCACCGCCGACGATCTCGTGGGTAGCCAATGCCGTGCGGTGATCGGTCTTGCGCCGCAGGACGAGAAATGGCTCGCCGGCGAGAACTATGTCGGGGTGTGGCATGGCACGGCGGACGACGCGCGCAAGCGCCAGGAGGCGCTGGACGTGGTTCCGTTCGGACACTATCAGGCGCTCGCCGTCAGTCCGCTCGCCAGCGGCCGGCTCGATCCGCCCGACATCTGCCTCGTCTATGCGACGCCGGGGCAGATGATCATCCTGATCAACGGGCTGCAATATACCGGCTACAAGAAGTTCGAATGGGGCGTGGTCGGCGAGACCGCCTGCGCGGATTCCTGGGGGCGGGCGCTCAAGACCGGGGAGCCCAGCCTGTCCTTGCCATGCTATGCCGAACGGCGCTATGGCGGCGTGCCGGACGAGGAGATGCTGATGGCCTTGAAGCCCTCCCATCTCGCCAGGGCGATCGAGGGCATGAAGGCGCTGGCCAAGAACGGCCTGCGCTATCCGATCCCGCCCTATGGCATTCAAAGCGACGTCCGTGCCGGCATGGGCGTGAGCTACGCGAAGAAGTAAAGGCCGATCATGAGCTCTGCGAAATTCGACATCGTCGTCTACGGCGCGACCGGCTTCACCGGCCAGCTCGTCGCCGAATATCTGGCGGCGCATTACAAGGACGACAAGGCGCTCAAATGGGCGATGGCGGGCCGCAGCCTCGACAAGCTGACATCGGTGCGTGACGCCATCGGCGCGCCGGCCGACACGCGGCTGATCGTGGCGGATGCGTCGGATGCGGCGTTGCTGAAGGCGATGGTGGCGCAGACCAAATCGGTGATCACGACCGTCGGTCCCTACCAGTTCTACGGCGAGGATCTGCTCGCTGCCTGCGTCGCTGCGGGCGTCGATTATTTCGATCTTTGCGGCGAGCCGGTGTGGATGCGGCAGATGATCGACAAGTACGAGGCGGCGGCCAAGGCGAGCGGCGCGCGCATCGTGTTCTCCTGCGGCTATGATTCCGTGCCGTTCGAGCTCGGCACCTTCTTCGTGCAGGAGGAGGCAAAGCGCGTGTTCGGCGCGCCGGCACCACGTGTGAAGGGCCGCGTGCGCGACATGCGCGGTACGTTGTCAGGCGGCACCGCGGCGAGCGCGAAGGCGACCTTCGATGCCGTCGCCAAGGACCTCAGCCTCGTCGCCATCCTCAACGACCACTTCGCGCTGACACCTGATTTCACCGGTCCGAAACAGCCCAAGGGCAACAGGGCGGTCTTCGAAGAGGACCTGCAATCCTGGGCCGCGCCGTTCATGATGGCTCTGATCAACACCCGCAACGTCCACCGCTCCAACATGCTGATGGGCTTTCCCTACGGGAAGGACTTCGTCTACGACGAGATGGTGCTGACCGGTCCCGGCGAGAAGGGCGAGGCCAACGCCAAGCGCGTGATGGCGGCCAATGCCGAGAAGACCGGCCCCAACGCGCCGAAGCCGGGCGAGGGGCCGTCGAAGGAGGAGCGGGAGAACGGCCTGTTCAACCTGCTCTATGTCGCGATCGCCCCCGATGGCCGCATGGTCCGCGCCGGCGTCACCGGCGACCGCGATCCCGGCTACGGCTCGACCTCGAAGATGATCTCCGAATGCGCCATCTGCCTGCTGCGCGATGCGAAAGACGTTCCCGCCGGCTTCTGGACGCCGGGCGCGGCGATGCAGCACAAGCTGATCAAGCGGCTGCAGGACAATGCCGGGCTGACGTTTGGGGTGGAGAGCTAGGTCGGCTCTCGTAGGGTGGGCAAAGGCGCAACGCGCCGTGCCCACCATCTCTCAGTGGTGGGCACGCTGCGCTTTGCCCACCCTACGGCACCGTCTCTGTCACGCCGCCCTGGCATCATACGCGTACATGAAGTCCATGCCCTTGGCGCCCAGCGGCAGCAGCCATTTCAGCATCTGATTGCGCATCCAGGCGCCGGTGGCGCTGAACTCGCGCTTGCTGTTGCCGTTGCGGCGGGCGATCGCGACGATCTTCTCGGTACGCGGGCGGCGCTCGGCCTCGAAGGCCTGGAAGGTGGCGCCGAGCTCCTGGCCCTCCTGCATCAGCCGAGCAAATCGCATCGCGTCCTCCAGCGCCAGCGAGGCGCCCTGGCCGGCATGGGGGCTGGTCGCGTGCGCGGCATCGCCGATCAAGAGCGAACGCTTGCGCGACCAGGTCGGCAGGGTCGCGACGTCGAGCGTGTCGGTGACCAAGATGTTCTCGGCCGCTTCGATGATGGCGGGGATCGGATCATGCCAGCCGTGATGGAAGCCGCGCAGATGCTGTTTCAGCGTCGCATGGTCGAGCGCGCGGAACGTCGCCGCGTCCATGCCGTGCGCCGGCTGCGTGCTCCACCACATCACGCCGTCTTTCGGATCGGAGCTGCAATAGCCATAGCCGAAGAAGCCGCTCTGTCCGAAGGTCGTTTCGACGTGCTGGCCGATGGATCTGCCGTCGAGCACGGCATGCGGCACGAAGCCGCCGAAGCCGATCAGGCCGGTGTCGAACGGCTGCGGGCCGTCGGGCACGACCTGGCGGCGCACGACCGAGTGCACGCCGTCGGCGCCGATCAGGAAGTCGCCTTCGGCGGTGGTGCCGTCGGCGAAGTAGGCGATGATCGGCTGGTCGCCGCGATCCTCGATCTTGATCAGGCGCTTCTCGAAATAGAGCGAGACAGAGGCGCACCATGCCTTGTCGATCAGGATCTCGTTCAGCGTGGCGCGCGCGATGTTGACGGCCGGCTGGCCGAAGCGCCGCGCCAGGTCGCGGTTGATCGAGCCGAGCTTCTCGCCGCCCTGCGAATAGAAGTTGAAGGCTTCCGCGACCGAGCCGCGGTCGATCAGCTGCTTCGCCAGCCCGATCTCGTCCAGGACATGCATGCCGTTCGGTGCGATCTGCAGGCCGCCGCCGATGCCCTTCGAATAGGGCCAGGCCTCGTAGATCGCGGACTCGATGCCGGCGCGGCGGAGCAGCACCCCGGCGACGGGCCCGGCGATTCCGGCGCCGATGATCAGCGCCTTGCGGGGACGGTAGGTCATGGCTTGCTCCCGACGTTTCCGTGGTGCTAGGAAATTACGGTCATTAATTATCTTAGTAACTAAGATATATACTGCCTAAGAGATGAGGTGGGCCTTGTCAAGGACGAAGGCGCGCGCTGCGCTGCTGCAGGAGCTCGAGGATGCCATGCGCAGGTCCTCCGCGCAGGGCGTGCTCTACGGCCAGACCGTCGCCAACGTTGCCGGAATTGCCAATTCCGACCTCGAATGCATGGACATCCTGTATCTCGAGGGGCGCATCACCGCAGGGAGGCTCGCCGAGGTTACGGGCCTGACGACCGGTGCGATCACCGGCGTGGTCGACCGGCTCGAGAAGGCCGGCCTGGTGCGCCGCGAACGCGACGAGAAAGACCGCCGCAAGGTGTTCATCGCGGTCGTGCCCGAGGCGATCGCAAGGCTCGGCCAATTCTACGTGCCGATGCAGGAGGCGATGGAGAATGTCTGCAACGGCTATTCCGACGAGGAATTGCGGCTGCTGCTTCGCTTCTCCAATGAAGCATACAAGGGCACGCTCGCGGCGACCGAGGCCCTGAAAGGTCTGCTCGACACGCCGCCGGAAAAGCGGCCGGATCTCAAGCTGAAGAAGCGTCCTCGCCGGACCTGAGCTTGTAGGCTTGCGCGGCCGCGATCATGCCCCACACAGCGCCCAGCATCATCCAGAAGTGCCGCCAGTGGTCGGTGTCGATCACCAAGCTTTCGCCGACGGTGCCGAGGAAGGCGGAAAAGACCGCGAGGTAGGCGCGCTGCCACGGCACACGGATGAAGACGTGGCGGAAACCCATGATGACGGTGGTGAAGACCAGCGCGGGATAGCACACGCCGGAGAGCCAGCCGCCGGACATGAAGGCGTTGAGGTAGGAGTTGTGGGTGTCCTCGGGGAAGTAGCGGTTGAATTGCAGTGGACCGATGCCGAACGGCAGATCGAGCGCCATCTCCGCACCCAGGATGTGCCGGCCGAACCGGCCGAAGCGGCCTTCGTCATAGCTCTGGCCGAAGCTCGCGCGCTGCTTGAACATCTCCGCCGTGGAGTCGAGCGACAGCAGCACGGCGATCAGCGCGAGGCCGAGCACCGCGGCGACGATCGCCATGATGACGATGCGCGAGCGTTGCGCATTGGTGCGGCTGGTCAGCACCATCAGCGCCAGCATGAAGGCGGAGGTCAGCACCAGGCCGCCCCAGGCCGCACGCGAGAAGGCGAGCAGGATCGCCAGCGACATGATGCCGAAGGCGATGACGTTGCGGAATGCCTTGGCCATTTTATCGGAGACCACGCTCTGAAGCGCGAACAGCGCCGGCAGGATCAGGTAGGCGCCGAGCACGTTCGGGTCCTTGAAGGTGCCGCGCGCGCGGCCGTAGAGCGTCAAGAGGTCGTTGCCGCCGGGAACCAGGTGGAAGTAGCCGGCGATCGCCAGCAGCGCGGCAATCATCGCGCCGACCACGAGGCCGCGGCGCAGCATGTCGAGCCGGGCCTCGGTGTCCTCGGAGATGACCATGGCGAAGAACACCACGGTCACCGCCATGTACCAGGAGGTCGCGATCCAGCTCACCACCTCGGTCCGCTCGTACAGCGGAATCGCGCTGATGGTGTAGCCGACATTGAGCAGGATCAGCATCAACAGCAGCGGCATCAGCACGAGACGCAGGCGCAGGCCGGTGGCGAAAAAGGTGACGGTCGCGAGCAGCGTCGCTATCTCGTAAGGGCTCGGCTCGATGAAGACGATGGCGCCAGAGGCGCCGACCAGCCACACCAGCGCGCGCTGCAACGCCAGCACGCCGGGCGCGGCCGTTGCGGCTGCGTTCACTCCACCGGCTGTCGCCGCATACGCCATCAAACGCTCACGCTACTCGCACGCCACACAACGCCGTCATCGCCCTGCCTTCGCGGGCCATGACAGAGAAACTCAACTCAATACGCGTTCTCGTTCTTGGTCAGCAGCGAGACCGGCGTCTTCAGGAGAATGACGAGGTCGAACAGCACCGACCAGTTCTCGATGTAATAGAGGTCGAACTCGACGCGCTTCTGGATCTTCTCTTCGTTGTCGATCTCGCCGCGCCAGCCGTTGATCTGGGCCCAACCGGTGATGCCCGGCTTGACGCGGTGGCGGGCGAAATAGCCGTCCACGGCTTCGTCGAACAGCCGGCTCTGCAGCTTGCCCTGCACCGCATGCGGGCGCGGGCCGACCAGCGACAGATTGCCTGAAAACACCACGTTGAAGAGCTGCGGCAGCTCATCCAGGCTGGTCTTGCGGATGAAGCGGCCGACGCGGGTGACGCGCGGATCGTTCTTGGTCACCACCTTCGAGGCGGTCGGGTCGGCCTGATGGTGGTACATCGAGCGGAACTTGTAGACGTCGATGCGCTCGTTGTTGAAGCCGAACCGCTTCTGTCGGAACAGCACCGGGCCGGGGCTGTCGAGCTTCACGGCGAGCGCAACCAACGCCATCACCGGCAGGGCTGCGAGCAGCGCAAGGCTGCCGACAATACGGTCGAACAGCCATTTCATCACCAGGTCCCAATCGGTGATCGGCGCCTCGAACACGTCGAGCGTCGGCACCTCGCCGAGATAGGAATAGGAGCGGGGCCGGAAGCGCAGCTTGTTGGTGTGCGCGGAGAGGCGGATATCGACCGGCAGCACCCAGAGCTTCTTCAGCATCTCCAGGATGCGCGTCTCCGCCGAGATCGGCAGCGCGAACAGCACGAGGTCGACGCGGGTGCGGCGGGCGAACTCGACGATGTCGTCGACCTTGCCGAGCTTGCGCGCGCCGGCGCAGGTGTCGAGCGCGCGGCTGTCGTTGCGGTCGTCGAACACGCCGAGCACGTGGATGTCGGAATCCTCCTGCGCCTTCAGCGCCTCGACCAGTTCCTCGCCGTTGCTGTCGGATCCGACGATGATGGTGCGGCGGTCGAGCCGGCCCTGGCGCGCCCAGGCGCGGACCAGCGCGCGCAGCACCAGGCGCTCGGCAATCAACGCGGCGAGTCCGAGGAAGTAGAAGGCGGCGAGCCACAGCCGCGAGATTTCGCTGCCGAACTTGGCGAAGAAGGAGATGCCGATGAAGAGCAGGAAGACGAACGACCAGGACGAGATCATCCGCGTCATCTGCCGGAGCTGACCACGGAACAGCTGCACCTGGTAGATGTCGGCGGCCCGGAAGCAGACCACGGCGGCGATGGCGACGGCGATGACCTCGGCCGGATAGATCCAGCTGAACGCCCCCGCGAGCGGCATGACGTAGCCGAGATAGATTGCGATGCCGACGAGGCTCAGCAGCGCGAAATCGGCAAGGCGCACGAAGCCGGCGATCACGATCGGCGAATAGGCGCGGGCGACCTTCTGGTTGACGACTTCGAGCGCGGCAGGCGAGAGCCGGCGACGGCGCTCCACGAAGGGCTGGTCAGCAGGCTTTGCCGCAGCGTTGGCCGCGGCATCGAGCATCGAGCGTGCGTTGAGCGGTTCCACGGGCGTTCACGTCCATTCCAGACCCGCGGCACAGCCTTGCGCCCGGGCAAGCATCCCCTGGCGCTTCGATTATCGAACAAATCGGAAGATTTTCTAAAGCTGGCTTAAGGATGGTTAATGATTGGCAAATGCGTCGCGATAGCCGGCGAGCACGCCCTCGACCATCGCGGCTTGCGAGAAGTGCGCCGAGATACGCTCGCGCAAGGAGAGTGCGCGTTGCTCGGTCGTTTGCGGATCGTCCAGCGCTGCGGCGATCGCCTCCGCCATGGCCTCGGGATCGCTGGGCGCGAACAGCGCGGGGCTGTCGACGCCCAGGATCTCGGGAATGCCGCCGATCTTGGATGCGATCATCGGAATGCCCGCGGCGCCGGCCTCGATCACGACGTAAGGCATGGAATCGCCGCGCGAGGGGACGACGAGCAGCCGCCCCTTGGAGAAGCCGTAGCGCGCCTTGACGTGACCGATGAAGCGGATGGCGCTCGCCAGGCCGAGCCGCTCGACCTGTGCTTTCAGCGCGGCCGTCTCCTCGCCGTCGCCGCCGAGCGTGAGCGTCACCTTCTTGCCGCCCTCGTGCAGGCGCGCCACAGCATCGACCAGCAGGTCGGCGCCCTTGATGTGCCTGAACTCGCCGACATAGCAGAGGTCGGTCGCATCCTCGGCGGTGACGACCGGCTCGAATTCCTCCGGCGTCACGCCATTGAAAACGCAGTGCACCACGCCCTTGGGCGTGCCGACGATGCGCTGATAGGTGTCGCGGGCAAAGGCGCTCTCGAACAGAAACAGGTCCGTCGAGTCCATCAGCGCGCGTTCGAGCCGTGCGTAGAATTCGCCTTTGAAGGTGTTGAGCGGATAGTGCAGCGAGCCGCCATGCGGGGTGTAGATCCGGATCGTGTCGTCCGAGCGCCGCCGCATGCGGATGAAGGCACCGGCCTTGGCGCCGTGGCCGTGCAGCACGTCGGGCTTGAGCGTGGCGATGAGCCGCCGCATGCGGAGCCATACCAGGACGTCGTCGGGCGACGGCTCGCGGCGGATCGCCATGCGGTGGACGCCGAGCTTCAGGCGCGGCGCAAGCTCGGTCAGCGCCTTGTCGGCGCGCTCGCCGCCGGTGAGGCTGTCGGCGAGGATGCCGACATGATGGCCGCGGTCGACCTGGCCGTTGGCGACGTCGAGGATGTGCCGGAAGATCCCGCCGACCGGAGCGCGCACGGCGTGAAGGATGCGAAGCGGCCGGTCGGGAGAGGGGGGCATGATCAAAACCAGCTCGACGGCGACTTGCCGAACAATTCTCACGAAATAATCGAGATGGATTAAGGGGCCTCGTGGTTAACAAACGGTGACGGGTCGACGTGCACAAGGCGCGGGTCGTCACGATTAACCCAGCGGCAACCTTAATGGAGTGTAATCGCCCCGGTTGAGGTAGAGTCGCAGCGTTGCCCTGCGGGAGTGTTCGATGCGTTTAGCGTTCTGGCGTGCCGGCAAGGACAAGGCTGTGATCGCGCGGGCCGTCGCGAAGTCCAAAGGCGAAGCTGCGCCCAAGAGCGAAACGAAGGCTGAAAAGCGCGAAGCGAAGGCCGAAAAGATCGAAGCCAAGGTTGAGGCCAAGATCGAAGCGAAGCCGGCAGCGAAGTCCGCGCCCGTCATCGCCAAGCCTGGGCAGGTCGAATCCGGCGACATCGACCTGCACGCGCTCGGTGCGGCCCTGGCGCGCAAGCGCGGCTGGGTCATCGTGCCGACGGTGCTGGCGCTCGTTGCCTCGCTCGCCATCGTCAATCTCGTCACGCCGCGCTACAAATCTGAAACCCGGATTCTGATCGACGGCCGCGAGAACGTGTTCCTGCGTCCGAACAGCGACCGCACCGAGGAGCGGCAGGCGCTCGATGCCGAGGCCGTCACCAGCCAGGTGCAGCTGGTGCTGTCGCGCGATCTCGCTCGCGAGATCATCAAGAAGAACAAGCTCGCCGAGCGCCCCGAATTCGACCCCGTCCTGCAGGGCATCTCGCCGCTCAAGTCGCTTGCCGCGCTCGTCGGCATCGTCCGCGATCCGTTCGCGATGACGCCGGAAGAGCGCGTGCTCGATTCCTATTACGAACGCCTTCAGGCCTACGCCGTCGACAAGTCGCGCGTGATCGTGGTCGAATTCCAGTCCGCCGATCCCGAGCTTGCCGCGCGCGTCGCCAACTCGATCGCAGACGGCTATCTCGTGCTGCAGCAGGGGGCGCGCCAGGAGCAGGCCAAGAACGCCAGTCAATGGCTGGCCGGCGAGATCGAGAGTTTGCGCAAGAAGGTCTCGGACGCCGAAGCCAGGGTCGAGGACTTCCGTTCAAAGTCCAGCCTGTTCATCGGTACCAACAACACCACGCTGTCGAACCAGCAGATGGGCGAGGTCAACACCCAGCTCAACAATGCGCGCTCGATGAAGGCGGATGCGGAATCCAAGGCACGGCTGATCAAGGAGATGCTCCAGAGCGGCAAGCCGATCGAGGCATCCGAAGTCGTAAACTCCGAATTGATGCGCCGGCTGTCGGAGCAGAGGGTCACGCTGCGCGCCCAGCTCGCCGAGCAATCGTCGACGCTGCTCGGCAATCATCCCCGGATCAAGGAGCTGAAGGCGCAGCTCGGCGACCTCGACAATCAGATCCGCGATGAAGCCGCCAAGATCTCGCGCTCGCTCGAGAACGACGCCCGCATCGCCAGCGGCCGGGTCGATGGCCTCACCGTGAGTCTCGAGCAGCTCAAGAAGCAGGCGGCCTCCACCAACGGCCAGGACGTCCAGCTCCGCGCGCTGGAGCGGGAAGCCAAGGCGCAGCGCGATCTGCTCGAGACCTATCTCGCCAAGTACCGCGAGGCCAACACCCGCGAGACCATCGACACCGCGCCGACCGACGGCCGCATCATCTCGCGCGCCATCGTCTCGAACACGCCGGCCTATCCGAAGAAGCTGCCGATCGTGCTGATCGCGACGATCGCAACGCTGCTGCTCTCGTCCGGCGTCGTCGTCACCGGCGAGCTGCTGCGACAGACCGCGCCGGGCGCGGCGATGAGCTCTGCGCCGGCGCCGGTGCGCCAGGAGCCGCTGGTCGTTCAGCGGGCCATCGAGCCCGTGGTCGACAGGGGCGGCGAACCAATGTTGGATCCGATGTTGGCGGAGCCCGCGCCGCTGCAGCCGGAGATAACGGCCGATTTGGATACGAGCGAATTCGCCGAGATCGAACGTCTGGCCGACGAACTGCGTGCCGCAGGCACTGCGGCCAAGAAGGTCACGGTGCTCGGCACGGCGCCCGGCGAAGCCATCACGCTGTCGACGCTGACGCTGGCGCGGAACCTGGCGCGCGATGCACGCGTCGTCGTGCTCGATCTCGCCGCCTCCTCGCCGACCATTGCCGCAGTCTCCGCCGATGCGCAGGCTCCCGGCCTTGCCGAGCTGATGCAGGGCGAGGCCTCGTTCGCGCAAGTCATCACCCGGGACAAGCTGTCGCGGCTGCATCTGGTGATGGCCGGCCGTCCCGGCTTCGACCGCAGCCTGCTGCAATCGCCGCGCGTCGCACTCGCGATCGACGCGCTGCTGCGGGCTTACGACCACGTGCTGATCGATGCCGGCAGCGCCTCCGACCTTCCGGCCGAGCTGTTGACGGCGCATGCCCGCGCCGTCGTGGTGCCCGACGCCGCGATGGCACCGGATGCGCGCGCGCAGATGTGCGAGCAGCTGAGAGCCGTCGGCTTCAGCGCGGTGGCGATGCTGAGCAAGCCGGTGCAGCCGTCCGGTGCCGCCGAGACGCCGCGCGTGGTCGCGGCGTAGGTGAGGGACGCCGCTGCCGGGCGTTCGTGAGACTGAGTGAAATTGGTGCTGCTCTTACCCTCCCCTGGAGGGGGAGGGTCGATCGCGCGCAGCGCGAGCGGGGTGGGGTGATCTCTCCACTCGGGCACTGTTGGATGTGGAGGAACCGTCACCCCACCCCGTTACGCATTTCGCTTCGCTGCATGCGTAACGACCCTCCCCCTCCAGGGGAGGGTGCAAGGCTCGCTGGTGGAGAGGTCTTACCCGAACGCCTGCCGCAGCCGGCGGGCCATGTCGAACAGCATCTGGTTCTGCTTCACCAGCCGCTTGCCGTGGCTGAGCGAGGACATCGCCATCGCCGCGAGCCTGCCGCGCGAGGTCAGGGGCACGAAGCTGTCGAAGATCTCCTCGTCGTCCTTGCAGAACATCCGCTTGTAATCGTCCGAGCCGATGCCGAGGTCGAGCGAGCGGTAGCCGCGCTCGCCGTAGCGGTCGATGATGTAGCGCATCAGGATCAGGCCGGGGCTGTAGCGGGCGTGCTCGGACATCGTATAGGTGTTGAACATCATCGAGAAGCGCTCGCCGTCGGCGACGCCGGCGAAGATCGCGATCACCTCCTCGTCGCATTCCAGCGCATGGATGTCGATCACGTGACCTTCGCCGCGCGGCGCGAGGCAGGCGCTGCGGACGAACTGCTCGACGCCGGGTTCGGCGAAGACGTTGGGGAGCTTCTGCTCCGCCATCCGCGCCGGCTTAACGCGGAAGAACCAATCGAGCAGGCGAATGACGTCTGCGTCCGACGTCGCCAGGTGATAGCGGTAGCCGGCGAGGGACTGAAGTTTCTTTTCCTTGCTCTTGAGGCGGCGGCGGAGGGAATTGCTGATCCGCGATGCCGGCGGGCCGTCCGGCTCCATCACCAGTCGCGGACAGCCGTTGATCGGGCGCTGCCGCGGCAGGGCTGCAAACGGGTTTTGCTGGTCGTGCCAGCGCTCGGGCTGCTGTGTCAGTGCGAGCACGTCGGCGTGCTCGCCGAGCGGCGCAAGCAGTGCATCGAGATCGGCGCTGGCGGCCTCGGCTGCGAACTCGGCGTTCCAAAGGCCCATATTGAAGGTCGTGTGCTTGCCGCCCATGAAGCCGGCGGTGCGCACGCCGTGGCCCTGCCGCAGCGAGAGCGGCAGCAGCAGGAGCGGGCGGCGATCGGCGTCGCGGGCGATCACGATGAACGGCCGGGCACCTTCACGGGCGCCGACCAGCCGCTGCCACGGATCGAGCAGATCGAAGCGCTGGTAGGGCGTGAAAAGATGGCCACTGGCCTCGAAGCCGCGCCAGACCGCCTCGGCCTCGGCGAGATCGGTGACGATGTCGACCTGTGCGATACGGCTCGCTCTCGACCGCGCTGGCGCTTCTGCCGTCCGGCTTTGCATCGCCGCAGCCATGGTCATTCGCGAAACCTGTCGAGAAATCGAAAATACGTACTTCGGCCCGTGGCCGACCTTTGCAAACAAAGGTCAACAAAGGGTAATGACTTGGGCGAGGGAACTGACCGCCGGCGCGCGCGAAGGGTGGGATTTTGGCTTCCGACGACAGATGGCTGGAACGGCTGCGCCTCGAGCTGGCCTGGTTCACCGGCCAGGCCGCGCTGCGTAGTCGCGGTGCCGGCGCCATCCTGCGCTTCCGCTACGTGCGGCCGCGGCGGCGCGGATTTCAGCCGCTGCGCGAGCACGAGATCACGCCACAATTCCTCGACCGCGCCATCCGCGCGCTGAAGCGGTGGAACTACGATTTCCTCGGCATGGACGAGGTCTGCCGGCGTGCGGTGACGCTGCCGGAGAAGCGGCGCTTCGTGGCGCTGACCTTCGATGGCGCCGGCAAGGATCTCATCAGCTTCGCCTATCCGGTGCTGGCGCGTCACGCCGTGCCATTCACGATCTATGTGCCGACCGCTTTTCCCGACGGGGTCGGCGAGGCCTGGTGGCTCGGGCTGGAGCAGGTGATTGCGCGCGAGAGCCGCATCGACCTGATGATGGGCGAGAAGGAGCAGCGCTTCACGGTCGCCGACAAGGCCGGAAAGCAGGCGCTGTTCTCGCATCTGGAGAGCTGGCTGCGCTCGCTGCCGCCGGCGGATGTGTCGGCAGCGATCGCCGATCTCTGTACGCGCTATCGGATCGACCTCGCTGCGCTCTCGCGCGAGGCGTCGATGGATTGGGAGGACCTCGCCAGGCTCGCCGCCGATCCGCTCGTGACCATCGGCAGCGCAACGGTGAACTATCCGATGCTGGCCAACATGAAGGACGCAGCCGCGCTGCGCGAGATGACGATGGGCAAGGCCGTGGCGGAATCGGCCTTCCAGCGCGAGATCAGGCATTTCGCCTATCCGTTCGGCGACCGCGCTTCGTTCCGGCGCAACCACGTCGTGATGGCGGAGCAGGCGGGCTTCGCCAGCGCGGCCTCGACGATCCCAGGCATCGTGGAGGCGGAGGGACGCACGAACTTGCGCGCGCTGCCGCGGATCTCCTGGGACGGGCGCGGGCGCTCGCTGCGGATGCTGCGCGTGCTGGTGTCGGGCGCCGCCTTTGCGCCGGTGCGGCCGACCGGGAGCGCTACGAGCCAGACCTGAGGCGATCGGGCCGCTGCATCCAGCTCACGATCGGCATCGCCGGCAGCACCCAGCCCATGCCGACCACGACGTAGTAGATCGCCTGCCGCCAGCCGGATTCGGCGATCCACGGCATCTGCGCCGCCGCCATGCCGAGCAGGGCCCAAACGGTGGCCAGCACCAGCAGCAGGATGGCGCCGAGGAACTTGCGGGTGCGGATCGTCATGGCGGGAACTTTAAGGCTTTCGCGTTACTTGCGCTGCGGGAGCGGGGGACTATAAGGGGCACGCAATCCGGTTCAAGTCTCTTCGCCACAGGCTTGGTTTTGTCTTTGAAATGACGACGAATTCCGCCCCATCCGAGCCGCATCGCGCCGTGCGCTGGTGGCTGATCTCTGTGGCCGCGCTGATCGCGCTGATGGTGCTGGTCGGCGGTGCGACACGGCTGACGGAATCGGGCCTCTCGATCGTCGAATGGAAACCGGTCACGGGCAGTGTTCCGCCGCTGTCGGAAGCGGCGTGGGCCGAGGCGTTCGAGGCCTACAAGAAGATCCCGCAATACCGCGAGCTCAATTCAGGCATGAGCCTGTCCGAGTTCAAGACGATCTTCTGGTGGGAGTGGAGCCACCGGCTGCTCGGCCGTTTCATCGGCGTCGCCTATCTCCTGCCGTTTCTGTACTTCCTTTGGCGCGGCGGATTGTCGGGTGAGCTGAAGCGCAGGCTGTGGCTGCTGTTCGCGCTCGGCGGCCTGCAGGGGGCGGTCGGCTGGTGGATGGTGGCCTCGGGCCTGACGGAACGCACCGAGGTGTCGCAATATCGGCTGGCGACGCATCTTTCGCTCGCGCTGCTGATCTTCGCCGGTATCGTCTGGACGGTGCGGCGCCTCGAGCAGCGACCTCAGATCGCGGCGCCCGCGCGGCTGCGGTTCACGAGCGCGGTGCTGCTCGTG
Organism: Bradyrhizobium sp. USDA 336; assembly: GCF_044908355.1. Lineage (NCBI taxonomy): Bacteria > Pseudomonadati > Pseudomonadota > Alphaproteobacteria > Hyphomicrobiales > Nitrobacteraceae > Bradyrhizobium > Bradyrhizobium sp. USDA 336. The sequence goes on from NZ_JBIYDC010000002.1 coordinate 1,262,600, forward strand.
GTGACCTTCGTGCAGATCTATTTCGGCGCGCTGGTCGCGGGCCTGCGTGCCGGGCGGGCCTATAACACCTGGCCTGAGATCGATGGGGCGCTCATCCCCTCGGCGGAACGGCTGTGGTTCGAGACGCCGTGGTGGCGCAACATGTTCGACAATGTGCTGACGGTGCAGTTCGAGCATCGCATGACCGCCTACGTGTTGATCGTGCTGGCGCTGCTGCATGCGATCGACGCGGTGCGCTCGCGTGCAGGTGCGGCAGCGAGCGGCGCGTTGTGGCTGTTCGCGGCGGTGAGCGTGCAGGCGGTGCTCGGCATCCTCACGCTGCTCAACCAGGTGCCGATCGATCTCGCGCTGACCCATCAGGCGGTTGCGATCGTGGTGTTGACGCTGGCAGTGGTGCAGGTGGAGCGGCTGGCGTCACGGCAGTCGGCGCAGGCGCAGCCGCGCGCGGTCCCCGTGGGTCAGCCCGGCTGATCACCATCAGCCCGGCTGATCAGCAATAGCCGTAGACGCCGCACGCATAGGGCAGGCGCCAGAAATAATCGACCTGTTTCCCGCCGTAATAGGCGCCCTGATAATCGTAGCTCCAGGGGCGGCCGTAATAGCCGGGCAAGGTGTGGGAGCCCGGCAGCAGCGGCGTGCCCGGCAGGTTGCGGATGTAGCTGCCGATGCCGTAGGCCGGCGAGATCAGCGCATCCGGATCGGTTTCGACATAGACCTGAGGTGGTTCCTGCGGCGGCCCGGCCGCGCGCCGCTTCGGCGTCGCCGGCAGATCGGCGGCAATGGCCGCCGAGGCCGTCAGCATCACAGCCAGGGCGGGCACCATCCAGCGCAGCATCGTCGGCTCCGAATCAAAAGGGGCGATCCAAGCACGACGTATGGGGCAGATATGGTTAATGAGGGTTAACCGGCGGCGGCCAAAACGGCCGCCGTCGTTCCCAGGCGCTACGCCCCCAGCGCCTGTTCCAGATCCGCGATCAGGTCCTCCTTGTCCTCGATGCCGACCGAGATCCGGACCACGTCCGGGCCGGCGCCGGACTTGATCTTGGCGGCATCGTCGAGCTGGCTGTGCGTGGTCGAGGCCGGATGGATCACCAGCGAGCGGGTGTCGCCGACATTGGCGAGGTGCGAGAACAGCTGCAGCTTCGAGACCAGGCTGACGCCGGCGTCGTAGCCGCCCTTCAGGCTGAAGGTGAACACCGCGCCGGCGCCCCGCGGCGCGTATTTGCGCGCGAGCTGATTGTACTTGTCGCTCGGCAACCCGGCATAGCTCACCGAGGCCACCGCCGGATGTCCCGCGAGGTATTCGGCAACGGCCTTGGCATTGTCGCAGTGCTTCTGCATGCGCAGGGGCAGCGTCTCGATGCCGGTCAGGATCATGAAGGCGTTGAACGGCGACAGCGCCGGGCCGAGGTCGCGCAGGCCGAGCACGCGGCAGGCGATTGCGAAGGCGAAATTGCCAAACGTCTCCTGGAGGCGGATGCCGTGATATTCCGGGCGCGGCTCCGAGAGCATGGGGTACTTGCCGCCCGTGGACCAGTCGAAGGTGCCGGCATCGACGATGATGCCGCCGAGGGAATTGCCGTGGCCGCCCAGGAATTTCGTCAGCGAGTGCACGACGATGTCAGCGCCATGATCGATCGGGCGGATCAGATAGGGCGAGGCTAGCGTGTTGTCGACGATCAGCGGCACGCCCGCCTTGCGCGCCACGGTCGAGATCGCCTCGATGTCGGTGATGCTGCCGGCGGGGTTGGCGATGGACTCGATGAAGATCGCTTTCGTGCGCGGCGTCACCGCACGCTCGAAGCTCGCGGTATCGTCGGGATCGGCCCACACCACGTTCCAGCCAAAGCTCTTGAAGGCGTGCGTGAACTGGTTGATCGAGCCGCCATAGAGCTTTCGCGCGGCGATGAATTCGTCGCCGGGTTGAAGCAGCTGCTGCAGCACCACGACCTGCGCGGCATGGCCGGAAGCGACCGCGAGCGCGGCCGTGCCGCCTTCGAGCGCGGCGACGCGTTCTTCCAGCACCGCATTGGTGGGATTGCCGATGCGGGTATAGATGTTGCCGAACGCCTGCAGGCCGAACAGCGAGGCGGCGTGGTCGGCATCGTTGAAGACGAAAGAGGTCGTTTGATATATCGGAGTCGCGCGCGCGCCGGTGGTGGGGTCGGGCTGTGCACCGGCATGCACGGCGAGCGTTGAAAATCCCGGAAGGCGATCGCTCATTTGGGCGTCCTGTTCTTGTGGCCTGAAATTCGCGCGGCATGCTGATCGGCGCCGTGCCCGCCGTCAAGGCGCGGCGTCACATCGGAATCATTTTGGGAACGATCGTGCTGCGCATTGTCGCGTTTGCGAAACGAAGCCTTCGCAATCGCGTCAGCTTTGCTCGCTCTTGTTCTTCGCGGCGCGGTCCGATGCGGCGGTGTCGCCACCGCCGACACTCATCCGATTGAGGGACAGCCGCATGCCCTGCGTCGGCACCGGCGCGCGCTTGGAACTGAGCGTGCGCGAATTCACGCCCATCCAGGAGATTTCTGACGACAGGCGGCCATATTCGATCTTGGGACAGCGGTTCATGACCACCTTGATCCCGACTGATTCCGCTTTCGCCGCTGCCGCGTCGTCGCGCGCGCCGAGCTGCATCCAGATCACCTTCGGCAGCGGGTCGAGCGTGAGCGCCTCCTCGACGACGGGCATGATGTGGCTGGAGTTGCGGAAGATGTCGATCATGTCGACGGGACGGCCGATGTCCGACAGTGACGCGACGAACGGCTTGCCGAGCAGCTCCTTGCCGACATGGCCGGGATTGACCGGGATCATGTCGTAGCCGCGCTGCATCAGGTATTTGAACGCGAAATAGCTCGGCCGCACGTTAACCGGCGAGGCCCCGACCATCGCGATCGATTTCACGCTGTTGAGGATGCCGCGGATGTAATTGTCGGGATAGGCGTCGTGGTTCATCACTTATCTTTTCTTGTTGGCGGGGGTCATTCATCCCGCCATGTCGGCGCACGCTTCTCGATGAAGGCGCCGATGCCTTCCTCGGCGTCGCGCGCCATCATGTTCTCGGTCATCACCTCTGCGGCATAGCGATAGGCGTCCGCAAGGCTCATCTCGGCCTGGCGGTAGAAGGCCTCCTTGCCGAGCTTGACCGTGTAGGCGGATTTCAACGCGACCTGTTGCGCGAGCTCGATCGCGGCGCCGAGTTCGGTGCCGGCCGGAACGACACGGTTGACGAGCCCGATCTCGCGGGCGCGTTCGGCCGTGACAGGCTCGCCCGTCAGCAGCATCTCCATGGCCTGCTTGCGCGGGACGTTGCGCGACAGCGCCACCATCGGGGTCGAGCAGAACAGGCCGATATCGACGCCGGGTGTGGCGAACTTCGCCTCGTGCGATGCGATCGCAAGATCGCAGCTGGCGACGAGCTGGCAGCCGGCAGCGGTCGCGATGCCCTGGACGGCCGCGACCACGGGCTTCGGCAGATGCACGACCGCCTGCATCATCGCGCTGCAGGCCGTCATGATCTGCGCAAAATAAGCCCGGCCGCGGTCCGGATCGGTGCGGCGCGCGCTCAGTTCCTTTATGTCGTGGCCGGCGGAAAAAGCGGGGCCGTTGGCCGCGATGACGGCCGCGCGGATGTGCTTGTCTTCCGCGATCGCGTTGAGGCTCGCATGCAGCTGTCCGATCATCGCCTCGGAAAGGCTGTTGCGCGCGGCTGGTCGGTTCAGCGTGAGCACGGCGACGCTGCCGACGATCTCGCGCAGCAGGATCGGCGGTTGCGGGGAGGGGGCGCGGGCGGCCTGAACGGACATTGACGCGATTTCCGCTAAATGATTGCAATTGGATGACACCGATAACTTAATGTAACAGGGCAGGCGAAGCGAGGGTGGGGACGGCATGGCGTTAGCGAAAATGAGCGTGGCGGAGCTCGAGCGGTTCCTCCGTGACGAATTTCCTCAGGCCTTCAGCGGTGACGACATCACGATCGAGAGCGCGGACGGCCAGACCAGCCTCTTGCGCCAGCGCTACAGCGAGCGGATGTTGCGGCCCGGCGGAACCGTGTCCGGGCCAACGCTGATGGCGCTCGCGGATTTCGCGATGTACGTGGTGCTGCTGTCCGCGATCGGGCCGATCGGGCTCGCCGTCACCACCAATCTCAACATCAACTTCCTGCGCAAGGGCCAGCCCGGGCAGGACGTGCTGGCTGAGGCCCGGCTGCTCAAGCTCGGCAAGCGCCTTGCGGTCGGGGAGGTGAACCTCTTGTCCGGGACCTCACCCGATCCGATCGCCCATGTCACCTCGACCTATTCCATTCCAAACGTTTGAGCTTTTTGCAGGTAATATCGCACCATATTTTTAAATTATTGATTTTGCTTATCTATTTTCAGCTCTGGGGCATTGACCGTTGCGCCGCTCTTCTCTAGAACCGCGCGCAGTCTGGCGCGGTGTTCGCGCCGATATCTCCCGTCCACGGAAACTCCGACATGAAAACCTTTTCGGCAAAGCCGGCTGAGGTGACGAAGAAGTGGGTGCTGATCGACGCCAAGGGTCTGGTCGTCGGCCGCCTCGCTACCATCGTCGCCATGCGCCTGCGCGGCAAGCACCTCCCGACCTACACCCCGCACGTCGATTGCGGCGACAACGTCATCATCATCAACGCGCAGCATGCGGTCCTCACCGGTCGCAAGCGCGAGCAGAAGACCTACTACAAGCACACCGGCTATGTCGGTCACGTCAAGGAGCGCACCGCGCGCCAAATCCTCGAAGGCCGTCATCCCGAGCGCGTGCTCGAGAAGGCCGTCGAGCGCATGATCCCGCGTGGTCCGCTCGGCCGCGTGCAGATGGGTAACCTCCGTGTCTACGGCGGCGCCGATCATCCGCACGAGGCGCAGCAGCCCGAGAAGATCGACATCGCCAAGTTGAACCGCAAGAACACGAGGGCCGCATAACATGGCCGAATCCATTCAGTCGCTCGACCAGCTCTCGCAGCTCAAGACGGCGGCCGCGCCCGAGGCGCCCAAGCACGAGAAGAAGGTCGACAAGTTCAACCGCGCTTACGCCACCGGCAAGCGCAAGGACGCGGTCGCCCGCGTCTGGATCAAGCCGGGCGCCGGCAAGGTCACCGTCAACTCGCGCGAGGTCGAGGTCTATTTCGCCCGTCCCGTGCTGCGCATGATGATCGAGCAGCCGTTCTCCGTGGCCCAGCGTTCGGGCCAGTACGACGTGATCTGCACCGTCGCCGGCGGCGGCCTGTCCGGCCAGGCCGGCGCGGTCCGTCACGGCATCTCCAAGGCGCTCACCTATTTCGAGCCGGAGCTGCGCTCCGTGCTCAAAAAGGGTGGCTTCCTCACCCGCGACTCGCGCGTGGTCGAGCGCAAGAAGTACGGCAAGGCCAAGGCCCGCCGCTCCTTCCAGTTCTCGAAGCGTTAATCGCATTTGTCGCATTCGCCGCGAAAGCGGCTTCAATGAGATGCAAAAGGGCGCTGATTTCAGCGCCCTTTTTGTTGTTCGTTTGTATGCAAATTGATGGCGTGTTTCCCGAAAACTTAGGGATCGGCGAAAACCTGAATGGAACCCGCGAGCCCTAGCGTCGCCTTCGGAAGGGCGCGCAAATCGGCTGGGCCGATCGCGTAACTGCTATGTTCTAGAGGGGGCCGACATGATGTCGCTCGATAGCATCACGCTCTATTTGGTCGCCACAATGGTTGCCGCACTGCTCGGCGCCATGATGGTGTTTTTCGGCAAGCAGGAGAAAAGCCCAGCGCTGAAATGGTGGGGCACCGCCTATCTGCTCGGTGCCGCCTCCGTCGCACTATGGACCGCGGCTGGCGACAGGCTGGGGCCGCACATTTACCTTGCGCTGAACGCTGTCGGTTTCGTCGCCTGCGGCATGGTCTGGAACGCGGCGCGCGTCTTCCACGGCCGCAACCCGAACTGGCCGGGGCTCGTGCTCGGCGCGCTCGCCTGGGTCGCTGCTGCGACGCTGCTCGATCCCGCGGCATCGATGCTGCGCATGCTCGTCGGTGCCGGCATCGTCTCGGTGTATGCGGCGCTGACTGCGAGCGAGCTCTGGACCGAACGGCGCAAGAGCGTGCAACGGCGCTGGCCCGCCTTCGTGATGCCGGTGATGCACGGCTGCGTGTTGATGCTGCCGATCCTGATCGGCAGCTTCCTGCGCCCGCATGATGCCGGCTTCTCCTCGAGCATCTGGGTCACCGTGTTCGCGGTCGAGCTCATACTCTATGCCGTCGGTACCGTGTTCGTGATCTTCATGCTGGTGTCGGAACGCACCGTCACCGCGCACCGGACGGCGGCATCGACCGATCCCTTGACCGGCATGCTCAACCGGCGCGGCTTCTCGGAGGCTTGTGCGCGCGTGATCGAGCGCGAGGCCAAGGCCGGGCGGCCGGTGACCGTGATGATCTTCGACATCGACCATTTCAAGTCGATCAACGACCGCTTCGGCCATCCCGCCGGCGACGAGATGCTGAAGCTGTTCTCGACGGTCGTGGTCAGCAATTTGCGCATCTCCGACCTGTCGGGCCGCATCGGCGGCGAGGAGTTCGCCGCGCTGTTGCCGTGCTCGCTGGAGGAGGGCGTGCTGGTCGCCGAGCGCGTGCGCGAGGCGTTCGAGACCTCCGGCGTCGTCGTCGATGAAGGCCCGGTCGATACCACCGTCAGCATCGGTGTCGCCGGCGGTCCGGCCGGCACCGAGCTCGAGGTGTTGCTGGCCTCGGCCGATACGGCGCTCTATCAGGCCAAGCGCGGCGGCCGCAACCGCGTCGAGGCGGCCGAAGAGCTGCCGCTGTCGCTGGAGAACTGGCGCCGCCAGAGCGCGGCGCGGACCGGCGCACCGCAGGCGCGCCCGGTCACCGCGTGAGCATGCAGGGCGGGCTTGCGGTAAATCTCTGTTTACCATTCGATCCCTACCATCGTGGTCATGGAATCGATCCGTCGACGGAATCCGCAAGCCGCCCTGATGTCGCTCGAAGCCGAAGCTGCCTCGGCCCGCGGCGGTTTCGCCTGTCTGTTCTCCACCGCGGACGAATACGAGAGCGCGCTGATCACCGAGCGCCGCGCGCAAGGACGCTACACGCAGCAACGCAGCTACTGGCCGTTCGTGTTGTTCACGGGTTGTGCGCTGATTGTGACGGGCACCGTCCTGCTGTTCGCCTGACGCACCCGCAATTTGGCCGGGCAGGGCGCCGTTTCGGCGCCTTTTTCTTTGGCGCCGGCTACGCTAGACACGGGCATCGAACAAACAGGGTGGAAAGCCGATGATCACCGAGATCGCGCAAATCGACGTCAAGCCGGGCAGCGAGAAGGACTTTGAGGCGGCCGTTGCCAAGGCCAAGGCCGCTTTCGGCCGCTCCAAGGGCTTTCACGGCTTCGAGCTGCACAAGTCGATCGAGAAGCCGCAGCGTTACCGGCTGATGGTGAAATGGGCGACGCTGGAGAACCACACCGTGGACTTCCGCGGCTCGGAGAATTTCACCGAATGGCGCGGCCTGGTCGGCCAGTATTTTGCCGCGTCTCCCGAGGTCGAGCACACCGAGACCGTGCTGACGACCTGAGGCCTTATGTCGGGAGCATGATCGGAAAACCGCTCCACACTTTGCGCTAACGCGGCCCTCCGGGTCCGGATCATGCTCTAGGCCGCCTCCGCGAGAGGCGACGCCTCGTAGGTCTTGACGTGGTCGATCATGACCTTGGCGATCGCGACCAGCGGAAGCGCCAGCGCCAGGCCCCAGATGCCGAACACGACGCCGAGCAGGATCTGGAACGCGAACAGCGTGGCCGGCGGGATGTCGAGTGCCTGGCGCTGCAGGATCGGCGTCAGCACGTAGCTTTCCATGGCGTGCACGCCCATGAACAGCAGAAATGCCGACAAAGCGGGGATCCAGCCCGAGGCGAGGCTCGCCAGTACCACGATGACGCCGGCGATGATGGCTCCCACCGTGGGGATGAAGGCGAGCAGGCCCGCCTGAATTCCTAGGATGAACGCGCCGGGGATGCCGATGACGGCAAGTCCGATCCAGGTTACGGCACCGACCGCGATCATGACGATGATCTGGGCGATCAGCCAGCGCTCGAGCGTTTCAGCGATACGGTCGATGACCAGGGCGACACGGGTACGGTGCCGCGCCGGTGCCAGGAACAGCAGGCCGTCATGATAGACGCTGGGCTGGGCGGCGAAGGCCAGGCCCAGGAACAGTACGATGAAGATGTTGCCGACCCCGTGAATGGTGCCGAGCAGCAGCTTGAATGTCTGGCTCACGATCGCCCCGCCGCTGGAGGCGAGCGTGCCGGCACTGGGCAGCGGAGCGCGCGAAGGAGTTGCCGGCGCGGGCGTCACCTCCGAGGAGGTGTTGGCGGCGGGGTCCGATGCAGCGTTGCCGAGATCGAAGAAGCTGGTGTCGATACCGTGGTTCTCGAGCAAGGACCTGACATTGGAGATCTGCGACTTGATGGTCTTGCTCAGCAGCGAGGCCTGTTCGGCAATGGTGGCGCCGCCGAGATAGGCGACGCCCGCGAGCAGCAAAGCGAGCGCGACGCAGACGATTGCAAGCCGGATCGTGTGAGGCAGGTGGACCCGGCGGCCGAGGGCATTGACCAGAGCGTTGAGACCGAGACCGAGCAGCATGCCGGTGAAGATCAGCAGCAGGGTGGCGGCAAAATACCAGGTGAAGGCGAGCAGCGCGCTGAACAGCACGACGCCGATGCCTCCGACCGCGATCGCCCAGGCCTGATCCCGCGCGAGGTCGGCACGGGAGCGGGATCGTTCATCTGCGGGAAAGGTCACATCGTATCCTGTCTTTTGGTGGCTGCAATGGGGGCACTCTTTCGACAAACACGCTTCCGATCAAGAGCGGCAACGCGCCGGTTTGACGCTGCCTCGCGAACGGTGCAGAGCGGTGGCGAAAAGGAAGTGAGGGGCGCTTGGGCGTTATCAGCAAGTGGGCCGGTCTGCTCGGGCTGTTGGCTTTGCTCGTCGGCGGCGACCAGATCCGGATCAACCGGCCGGACCACAAATACCGCCTGACCGTCGAGGTGACGACGCCCGCCGGGATCAAGACCGGGTCGGCCATTCTCGCTGTCGTGCCCGATCGCAACTATAACCGCAGCGGCCGCACCACGACGCGCGGGGAGGCCGTGTTCGTCGATCTCGGCCAAGGCAAGAACGTCGTGGTCTTGCTGGCGCACCAGCAGGGCGCCAAGCTCGACCTCGACGACATCAACTATGTGGCGCTCCGCGCCTATGGCGCCGCGCGCGGCAGCCGGGTGTCGTTCAAGGACATGAGCCGGCAGACCGGCATTGTCCCGGTGCAGGGGGAGCTCATCCCCGTGCTCGTGAGCTTTGGCGATCTCAAGGATCCCAAGACCGCGCGCCGTGTCGCCAGCGACAAGGCAGAGGCAATCCTGGGCGAGGGCTATGCGATCCGCAGCTTCTCCGCCGAGGTGGTGCCCAACGGGTTCTGGCCGATCGACTTCGGAGGCGCGCTCGGGGAGCCCGTGACGCGCGGAATCGAGGCCAAGCTTCCCTGGCTGGTCGCGCCGGGCGAGACAGCGGCAATTGCGCTGAGGGCCGCGGGTCTGCCCGTGGAGGGCGGGTTGGACGCCCGGGAGGCATTTGCGCGAAAATAGCATTGCCGTCCCGCGATCCCCTCTGTTGAATTTGTTCCATCGGAGGGGCATGTTCGGGGAATCTTCTTATCCGGAGGCGCGGAACGAGAGATGAGAAAGCCGGTCGTCGGCGTGATCGGGAATTCCTATCGCGTCGAGAATCGATTTCAGGTCCAGATGGTTGGCGAGCGAAACCTGCGCGCCGTGGCCGAAGTCTCCGGCGGCTTGCCGCTGATGTTCGCTGGAGCCCCCGACATCACGGATATCCCGGCGCTGCTCGATACCGTCGACGGCATCATCCTGACCGGGGCCCGGGCCAACGTTCACCCAACCCGCTTCAACGTCGATCCCTGCGAGAAGCACGAACCCTACGACATCCACCGCGACGAAGTTGCGCTGGCCCTCTCGGTCGCCTGCGTCGCCCGCGGCATTCCGCTGTTCGGCATTTGCCGCGGCCTGCAGGAGATGAACGTCGCCTTCGGCGGCTCGCTGCATCCCGAGATCCGCGAGATTCCCGGCCGCATGAACCACCGCATGCCCCGGCTCGAGAACGGCGAGATCCATCCCGATCCGACCGTGGTGTTCGCCGACCGCCACGACGTCGAGCTGACGCCCGGCGGCGCTTTCGCCACGATTCTCGGCTGCGAGAAGATCCGGGTCAATTCGCTGCACGGACAGGGCATTCTCGATCCCGGCAAGCGCGTGCTGATCGAAGGCATCGCCGAGGACGGCACCATCGAGGCGATTCGCATCGCGGAAGCCCCGAGCTTTGCCCTCGGCGTGCAATGGCACGCGGAGTACGACCCGCAGCACAATCCGATCAACCGCAAGCTGTTCGAGGCCTTTGGCGAGGCGCTGGTGACAAGGCAGAAGGCGGAGGCGTAGCCGCGGTCGTGTCCCGGACCAGCTGCAACGCGGAGCGTTGCGGCGCAGAGCCGGGAATCCAGCTTCTGCCACGTTGCGCACTCGGCTTGGACTGAGTAGGGCGGATTAGCCGAAGGCGTAATCCGCCATCTTTAGTTCATGGGACAGCTGCAATGCCGAACTACCGCCGTGCATTTGTTCCAGGTGGCTGCTGGTTCTTCACGGTCAATCTTCATGATCGTAGGCAGCGGCTGCTCGTCGAGCACATCGCAGCGCTGCGCGCGGCCGTTGCAGCGACCCGTCGGGACTATTCGTTCACTATCGATGCGTTTGTCGTGCTCCGGACCACCTTCATGCGGTCTGGACGCTTCCCCGCGGCGATGCCGACTTTTCGATGCGGTGGAGATTGATCAAAATGCGCTTCGCGAAGTCCCTGCCGAAGACAGAGCCTTTAACCGCTGTACAGATCGCAAAGACGGGAGCGTGGCGTTTAACTTTGGCGAACGTGCGTGAGCGTCGCACGCAGTAGGCGGATTACGCCTTCGGCTAATCCGCCCTACGAGGACTGTTTATCCAAGGTGCATCCCGAATTTCCGACGGAGTAAACCAATCAGTAGGAATTGCTCCGTCCTGGCTTTTGCGGCTCTGATTTGTTCTTCGAGAACGAATTGGAGTCAGATGCAGAACGAAAGCTGATGGCTCCGTGGCGCGGGGTTTCTCTACTGTGTTGAATCGTAGGTGCGCACAGGCTGTGCCCAGCGAGTGATGAAGGATTGCGGCGGCTCGTGCGTGAGTCCTGGAATTTTCGGTTCAACGTACGCTCGCCGAGGCCGAGCGCGTCGGCAATCCTGCATGGGCATTCCCATTGCGTTGCACAATCGCAATGTTGATCTCCACGCGCAGCATTGAGGTTCATGAGAAGAATACCATATGCTCTGCAAGGGAGCCCGTGCCGTGCAGACCATGAAGGCGGCCCTCGTTGCGGCGATCACCGCCGTGGCTTTGAGCTGCTGCCTCCTTCCCAGCTCAGCGGAGGAGAGCAAGCGCGTAGCCCTTGTTGTTTCGATCGACGGGGCGATTGGCCCGGCGTCAGCCAGCTACGTGCGGGAGGCTTTGGCCATGGCGAGCGAGCGGCGCGCCGAGGTCGTGCTTCTGAGGATGAACACGCCCGGCGGGCTCAATTCCAGCATGCGCGAGATCATCGCGGATGTGCTCGCCTCGCCCGTCCCTGTCATTGGCTACGTCGCTCCCTCCGGCGCCCACGCGGCGAGTGCGGGGACCTATATCCTTTACGCGACCCACATCGCGGCGATGGCACCAGGTACCAACATCGGTGCGGCGACGCCGGTCCAGATTGGCGGGCCGCTGCCGGGCCTGCCGAGCGGCACACCCGACAAGGATGGCAAAGACAAGAGGGATGAGCCGAAGGACGCGATGACGGCGAAGGCCACGAACGATGCCGTCGCCTTCATCCGAAGCCTCGCCGAGCTGCGCAACCGCAATGCGGAGTGGGCGGAGAGGGCGGTCCGCGAGGCCGCAACACTCTCTGCCAACGGCGCGCTGGAGGCACATGCCATCGATCTCGTCGCGCGCGATCAGGCTGAATTGCTGCGGCAGGTTGATGGCCGTGTGGTGGAGCTCGCAGGCGGCAAGACGCAACGCCTCGCAACAAAGGATGCTTTCGTCGAAGCCATCGAGCCCGGACGGATATCCCGGTTCCTGGCGGTCATCACCAACCCGAACGTGGCGTTCATTCTCCTGATGGTCGGTATCTACGGCCTGATCTTCGAGTTCATGTCTCCCGGAGCCGTCGCCCCGGGAGTCGTCGGCGCGATCTGCCTGCTGATCGGCCTCTATGCGCTCAATTTGCTGCCGATCAACTATGCCGGCCTCGCCCTGATGCTGGTGGGACTCGTGCTTCTCACCGTCGAAGCCTTCAACCCGACCGTGGTGGTCGGCTTCGGCGGCATCATCGCTTTCGTGCTGGGAGCAATGATGCTCTTCAGGAGCGAGGCGCCTGGATACCAACTGTCCTGGTGGGTGATCGGCACCACCGCGGTCGTGTTCAGCGGCTTTGCTCTGGTCGTGCTTGGCTCGCTTCGGCGCGTCCGCAAAGCTCCTGCGCTGGTCGGCGCACAGGCCATGCGCGGCTTGCCCGCCGAGGTTCTCGACTGGAACGGGAACGAAGGTCATGTCTTCGCCCATGGTGAGCGCTGGCAGGCGCGCGGCGCCGAAACCTTCAAGCCCGGAGAGACGGTGGAGGTCGCCAATGTCGTCGACCTGACGCTGCTGATACGCCGCACACCCGCCCGGACAGGCGAGGGAGGTACATCATGACGCTGGAATATCTGACGTATGCGGCGCTTGCGCTGCTTGTCATCGTGTTTCTATCCCAGGCTATTCGAATCCTGCGCGAATACGAGCGCGGCGTCGTCTTCACGCTCGGCCGCTTTACCGGTGTGAAGGGCCCGGGCCTGATACTCCTCATCCCGATCGTGCAGCAACTCGTCAAGGTCGATCTGCGGGTGATGGTGCAGGTGGTGCCGCCGCAGGACGTGATTTCGCGGGACAACGTCTCCGTCAAGGTCAACGCCGTCCTGTACTTCCGCATCGTCGACCCCGAGCGCGCCATCATCAAGGTCGGCGACTACATGGCGGCGACCAGCCAGCTCGCCCAGACCACGTTGCGTTCGGTGCTCGGCAAGCATGAGCTCGACGAGATGCTTGCCGAGCGCGACAGGTTAAACGCCGATATCCAGGAGATCCTCGACAAGCAGACTGACGTCTGGGGCATCAAGGTCACCGGCATAGAGATCAAGGACGTCGATATCAACGAAACCATGGTTCGCGCGATTGCCAAACAGGCTGAGGCGGAGCGCTTGCGGCGAGCCAAGGTGATCAATGCGATGGGCGAGCAGCAGGCCGCCGAAAAGCTCGTCGAAGCCGGCCGGATCCTGGCGCAGGAGCCTCAGGCAATGCAGCTGCGTTACTTCGCGGCTCTGCACGACATCGCCGGTGAGCGCTCGTCGACCGTGGTGTTTCCGCTCCCCACCGGCCTGCTCGACCATTTGATGCCGCGACCTAACAACCCGTAACAGAAAGCGGCGAGGTGCTGATCGCGAGCGGGCGTCACGGCTCCGACCGAGCTGCAGCGGCGATGTGGTCGAGACTCCTCAAACGAAAAGGCGCCTCCTTCCGGAAGCGCCTTTTGCTTGTCGCGGATGGTTCAGGCCGATCAGCCCGAATAGTACATGTCGAACTCGACCGGATGCGGGGTCATCTCGAAGCGCTCGACCTCGGTCATCTTCAGCTCGATATAGGCGTCGATGAAGTCGTCGTCGAACACGCCGCCGGCCTTGAGGAAGGCGCGGTCCTTGTCGAGGTTTTCGAGCGCCTCGCGAAGCGAGCCGCACACGGTCGGGATCTGCTTCAGCTCTTCCTTCGGCAAATCGTAGAGGTCCTTGTCCATCGCCGGACCCGGATCCATCTTGTTCTTGATGCCGTCGAGGCCGGCCATCAGCATCGCGGCGAAGCCGAGATAGGGATTGGCGAGCGGATCGGGGAAGCGCACCTCGACGCGCTTGGCCTTCGGCGAAGCGGTGTAGGGGATGCGGCACGACGCCGAGCGGTTGCGCGCGGAATAGGCGAGCAGCACGGGGGCCTCATAGCCCGGGACCAGACGCTTGTAGGAGTTGGTCGACGGGTTGGTGAAGGCGTTGATCGCCTTGGCGTGCTTGATGATGCCGCCGATATAGTGGAGGCAGGTCTCCGATAGGTCGGCGTACTTGTTGCCGGCAAACACCGGCTTGCCGTCCTTCCAGATCGACTGGTGCACGTGCATGCCCGAGCCGTTGTCGCCGTAGACCGGCTTCGGCATGAAGGTGGCGGTCTTGCCGTAGATGTGCGCGACCTGGTGGATGCAGTACTTGTAGATCTGGATGTGGTCGGCCATCAGCGTCAGCGTGTCGAACTTCATGCCGAGCTCGTGCTGGGCGGAAGCGACCTCGTGGTGATGCTTCTCGACCTTGACGCCCATCTTGGCCATGGCGCCGAGCATTTCCGAGCGCATGTCCTGCACCGAGTCCTGCGGCGGAACCGGGAAATAGCCGCCCTTGGTGCGGACGCGGTGGCCGAGATTGCCGCCTTCATATTCGGTGTCGGAGTTGGTCGGCAGCTCCGAGGAGTCGAGGCGGAAACCGGTGTTGTAGGGGGTGGAGGAGAAGCGCACGTCGTCGAACACGAAGAACTCTGCCTCGGGGCCGACGAACACGGCGTCGCCCACGCCCATCGACTTCACCATCGCCTCGGCCTTCTTGGCGATGCCGCGGGGGTCGCGGTTATAGGGCTCGCCGGTGGTCGGCTCGAGCACGTCGCAGGTGATGACCATGGTGGTCTCGGCGAAGAACGGGTCGATCGTCGCGGTCACCGGATCGGGCATCAGGCACATGTCGGACTCGTTGATCGCCTTCCAGCCGGCGATCGAGGAGCCGTCGAACATCGTCCCTTCGGCGAAGATGTCTTCATCGATCATGCTGACGTCGAACGTGACGTGCTGCCACTTGCCGCGCGGATCGGTGAAGCGCAGGTCGACGTACTTCACGTCGTTGTCCTTGATCGATTTCAGGACGTCTTTGGCGGTCTTCATGCATACCCCTTATGGCTCTGCGGGTCGGTTTCCAGGTGAGCAAGATTGTTCTCGCTTTTGGCGAGTTCGCGCGCGACCGCACAAACGAAATCAGGCCGCCGAAGCAGCCTTATTTCTTGTCAGAGTGTCGCAAAATGCGGGATAGCACCCGGCTCAGATAGCGTCCAGCCCGGATTCGCCGGTTCGGATGCGGATCGCCTCTTCGATGTTGGAGACGAAAATCTTGCCGTCGCCGATGCGGCCGGTCTGCGCGGCGCGGCGGATCGCGTCGATGGCGCGCTCGACCAGATCGTCGCCGATCACGATCTCGATTTTGACCTTCGGCAGGAAGTCGACGATGTATTCTGCGCCGCGGTAAAGTTCGGCGTGACCCTTCTGCCGGCCAAAGCCCTTGGCCTCGGTGACGGTGATGCCCTGCAGACCGACTTCTTGAAGCGCTTCCTTCACCTCGTCGAGCTTGAATGGCTTGATGATGGCTTCGATTTTCTTCACTGCGCGACTCCCGGCCTTTCGATCCAATAGCAACGTCTTCGTCAGGACGCGCATTTCTCAACGCACGATCTTGTCTTCTCTGTGCCGGGATCCCTGACCCGTCCGGCAACAACGGCCGGCCACGCCCTTCAAGATGTCAGTGAGCACGACGAACCGAAGCGGCTTCCTCGAAAGCAGGGTCTATGCCAAGTTGCAAATGCCCTGATTATCGGAGCGTTATCAGCCTTTTAACGAGCATCTCTGAGTGATGGTGCCGACCTGCACAAAATACCGAAGACCGCAAAATAGGCAAACGGTTCAATATATGTGCAGTTCGACGTTCCCGCCGCCGGATCGGCGCCAAATATGCCTGTTCAAGAGGCGTTTGTACTAGGAAGTGGCATGGAAGTTCTGACCAACGCCGAAATGCAGCGCGCCGACCAGCTCGCCATCGCGGCCGGCACGCCCGGTTTCAAGCTGATGCTCAGCGCCGGCCAGGCGGTCGCCGAGGCCGCCCATGCGCTGGTGGAGGAGGGGCCGATCCTGATCGTGGCCGGCCCCGGCAACAATGGCGGGGACGGTTTCGTGGCCGCGGCCGAGCTCGCCGCGCAGGGGCGCGAGGTCTCGGTGATCCTGATGTGCGAGCGGGACCAGCTCCAGGGCGATGCCGCCTCGGCCGCGCGCGGCTGGAAGCACCCGGTGCTGCCGTTCAACCCGCAGGCGATCGGCAGGCCTGCGCTGATCATCGATGCGCTGTTCGGTGCCGGCCTCAGCCGCACCGTGGATGGCGAAGCGCGCGCCATGATCGAGGCGATCAACGCCAACGGTGCCCCGGTGCTGGCGGTCGACCTGCCGAGCGGCATCAACGGCACCAGCGCGGCCGTGCTGGGCGTGGCGGTGAACGCCACCGAGACCGTCACCTTCTTCCGCAAGAAGCCGGCGCATCTGCTGTTGCCCGGGCGCATGCATTGCGGCCGCGTGCGCGTTGCCGACATCGGCATCGATGGGCAGGTGCTGGAGGAGATCGCGCCGCAGACCTTCGAGAACGATCCGGATCTCTGGCGCGCGGCCTTTCCGGTGCCCCGCATCGACGGCCACAAATACGCGCGCGGGCACGTGCTCGCGGTCTCGGGCGACGCAGCCGCGACCGGCGCGGCACGGCTCGCCGCGCGCAGCGCGCTTCGCGCCGGCGCGGGCCTCGTGACGCTGGCGAGCCCGCGCGATGCACTCGCGATCAATGCTGCCGCGCTGACCGCGGTGATGGTGCGCCCCGTCGATACCGCGGTCGAGTTCGGCGAGCTGCTCGGCGACAAGCGCTACAACACCTGCATCATCGGCCCCGGTGCTGGCATCGGTGAGCGCACCTGCGATCTCGTCCACACCGCGCTTACCGCGCACCGGCATCTGGTGCTCGATGCGGATGCGCTGACGAGCTTTGCCGCAACGCCCGAGCGCCTGTTTGAATCGATCAAGTCCTCGCAGGACAATGCGGTGGTGCTGACCCCGCACGAAGGCGAGTTTCCGCGCCTGTTCTCCGACCTCAGCAACAAGCATCCCGGCCGCTCCAAGCTCGAGCGCGTCCGCGCCGCCGCCGAGCGCTGCGGCGCCGTCGTGCTGCTGAAGGGCCCGGACACCACCGTCGCCGCCCCCGACGGCCGCGCCACCATCGCCGCCAATGCGCCGCCCTGGCTCGCCACGGCCGGCGCCGGCGACGTGCTGTCCGGGATCATCGCCGGGCTCCTGGCGCAAGGCGTGCCGGCGTTCGAGGCCGCCAGCATCGGTGTCTGGATGCACGGCGAGGCGGCGAGCGAAGCCGGTCCTGGCCTGATCGCGGAGGACCTGACCGAGACGCTGCCGGCCGTGCACCGGCGGATCTATGACGCGCTGGGCATCGAATACTGAACGTTCACTCCACCCCGTACCACCGCACCAGGCGCGGCGCGGCCCAGTCGGTCGCGACGGATTCGATCAGCCAGCGTCCGGGCGTGGTCGCGGCGAAGGCGATGCGCTGGGTCTGGCCGGGCTCGATCGCGAGTGTGTCGAGCCAGTAGGGCTTCCAGCCGTCGTCGAGCTTGTCGAGCAGGCGGAAATGGTGGCCGTGCAGGTGAAACACGGTGGTGATGGGGGCGGGGTTCTGCAGCGCCAGCACCACGATGCGGCCGGTCTTGGCGCGGAAGGCGGGGGCGGAGGCGGTGGAGAAGGTCGCGGGCCGTGCCCAGCCGGCATCGGTTGTACCGAGCGCGACATCGAACCGCAGGGCGCCTCTCAGATCGAGCTTCTCGGGCAGATCATTCGGCGGGAGCGGTTGGGGCGGCGGCAGCGGGGCGCGCTCCAGCGTCCTGGAGACGGTCAGGTTTCCGACCCGGCGCGCCTCCTTGCCATCATGCAGCAGAAATGGGGCCGAGGTGGCCGCATCCACGAAGGCGTCGGCCCGCGCACCAGGGGCCAGCACCAACGCGCCGTTGCGCGCGGGGAACGGCTCGGCCGGCTGGCCGTCGAGGGCCATCACGCGGACTTCGTGTTTTTCCAATTTGATTGCGAGAACAGAGCGTTGCGAGCCGTTGATGAAGCGTAGCCGCAGCCGCTCGCCCGCCGAAGCTGAGAGTTCGAATGAAGTCTCTCCGTTGATTGTGTAAAGCGGCGTCGTGTCCTTCGGGTCCTGGCCCGGCGGGACCGCGGTGCCATCCGGCCGTAGGCGCCATTCCTGGATCAGCAGGAGCTCGTCACGATCGACGGCGACCGGGCCGGTTTCGGCCACGATGATGGGAAGCGCGCGTGCGGGCTGCTGCAGGCGGTGCTCGAAGAGGCGGAAGTCGGCCAGCAGGGTGCCTGCATTAGGCACTGAAATAATTGATGTTTCCGTCGCATCCGGCGCTGCCGGGGCGCGGCCGCGGAGCGGGTCGGCGGCCATCGGCGCGTGGAGGCCGTACCAGACTGGCGCAATCGGCACAGGGAGGTTGTTGCTGAAGACCAGTTGGCAGCGGTCGAAACGCTTGAGACGCACGTCTCTGAGGTGGCTTACGGCGGCCAGCTCCCAGACTGGTGTAGCCGGCTGACCCGGTCTCAAAGCCAGCGTTGCCGGCCTCGCCTGCAGCGCGAGCTGGGCCGTGACGGAGGGGCCTGCGCCGCCCACGATCATCCCGGCTGCCGAGGCCCCTAAGCCGGCCAAAACCTCGCGCCGATGGGGAGCATGGATCCGCGTTGTCATGGCACGATCCGGACCACGCCGTGCTGGATAAGTCCAGCCGCAGTGCCTACTTGAAGCTTGCCTCCATCAGGCCATTTTTTTGCTGCGAACAGTCAGGCACATGCTATAAGCCCGGCCGCCCGCGGCATCGCGGCCGGTCTTGATGCGAATTCACGCGGGCGTGGCGGAACTGGTAGACGCGCTGGATTTAGGTTCCAGTGACGAAAGTTGTGGGGGTTCGAGTCCCTCCGCCCGCACCAAGCGCTTATCGCGTTTGCACGGATTACGAGGCCTGCTTTCGCGCGGATGATCATCCGCCTGGAGCGGGTCCGATGAACCACCGGCGTGGAGGCGATCGCCTCGCGCCGGATCGATTAACGACAGCGTCCCGACGCGCGACGTGCCGGGGCCGAACGAAAAGAAGATTGGACGCCATGCAGGTCACAGAAACCCTCTCGGAAGGTTTGAAGCACGAGTTCAAGATCAGCGTTCCCGCGTCTGATCTCGACGCCAAGGCCGGCGCCAAGCTCGTCGACCTCAAGGACAAGGTCCGCATCAACGGCTTCCGTCCGGGCAAGGTGCCGGTCTCGCACCTGAAGAAGGTTTATGGCCGCTCGGTGATGGCCGAGACCATCGACCAGACCATCCGCGACACCAACACGCAGCTGTTCTCCGAGCGCGGCTTCCGCCTCGCGACCGAGCCGAAGATCACCATGCCGACAGAGCAGAAGGACGTCGAGGAGCTGCTGAGCGGCAAGACGGATCTGACCTACACCGTGGCCATCGAAGTGGTGCCGGCGATCGCGCTCGCCGACTTCAAGAGCTTCCAGGTCGAGAAGCCCGTTGCCGAGGTCACCGACGCCGACGTCGACGAGGCGATCAAGCGCATCGCCGATTCCAATCGCACCTACGCCGACAAGGGCGAGGGCGCCAAGGCAGAGCAGGGCGACCGCGTCACCATCAACTTCACGGGCCGCATCAACGGCGAAGTCTTCGAAGGCGGCACCGGCGAGGGCATCCAGGTCCTGATCGGCTCCAACACCTTCATTCCGGGCTTCGAGGAGCAGCTCATCGGCATCGGCGCGGGTGAGACGCGCACGCTGAAAGTATCATTCCCGAAGAACTACATGAACGACAAGCTCGCCGGGCAGCCGGCCGAGTTCGAGACCACCGCGACGCTGATCGAGGCGCCGCAGGACCTTGCGATCGACGACGAATTTGCCAAGTCGCTCGGCCTGGAATCGCTGGACAAGCTCAAGGAAGCCGCGCGCGAGCGCCTGACCGCCGAGTTCGCCACCGCCACGCGCCAACGCGTCAAGCGCGCGTTGCTCGACCGCCTCGACGAGGCGCATCGCTTCGAGGCGCCGCCCTCGCTGGTGGACGAGGAGTTCAGCCTGATGTGGAACTCGGTCAAGGCCGAGATGGACTCCGCCGGCAAGACCTTTGCCGACGAGGACACCACCGAGGACAAGGCGAAGGAGGAGTATCGCAAGATCGCCGATCGCCGCGTGCGGCTTGGCCTGGTGCTCTCCGAGATCGGCGAGAAGAACAAGATCACGGTGACCGACGACGAGGTCGGCCGCGCCGTGATCGAGCGCGCGCGCTCGATGCCCGGCCGCGAAAAGGAGGTCTGGGACTTCTACCGCAACAACGCCCAGGCGTTGGCCCAGCTTCGTGCACCGATCTACGAGGACAAGGTGGTCGACTTCATCCTCGAGCTCGCCAACGTGACCGAGAAGAAGGTTTCGCGCGAGGACCTCTACAAGGACGACGACGCGGAAAAGACCGCGGCCTGAAGGGTTTGAGATAGTCCGCTATTAAGGATGATGAGCGAAGAGGCCCAGCTAGCCAGGTGGTTGGGCCTCTTTGTGCGAATCAGCTTCAACTGCCGCCACGGATTAAGCCTTAATGCGCTGCGCACTTGTCAGAAGCGAAATGGGCTATATCTGTCGCTACGCTTTTCTACTTCTTACCCAAGTTCCTGCATCACAGGACGTCCATTCGCCTTCCGGCAAATCCAGCCAAGCTGGCAAGCCTGCCCGGCGATGTCCGTCTCCGAAACCCTAGGTGACTCATGCGCGATCCGGTTGAAACCTACATGAACCTCGTGCCCATGGTGGTCGAGCAGACCAACCGTGGCGAGCGCGCCTACGACATTTTCTCGCGCCTCTTGAAGGAGCGCATCATCTTCGTGACCGGCCCGGTCGAGGACGGCATGTCGACGCTGATCGTCGCGCAGCTCTTGTTCCTCGAGGCTGAAAATCCGAAGAAGGAAATCTCGATGTACATCAACTCGCCGGGCGGCGTGGTGACGTCGGGCCTTGCGATCTACGACACCATGCAGTTCATCCGCCCGCCGGTCTCGACCCTGTGCACCGGTCAGGCGGCTTCGATGGGCTCGCTGCTGCTTTGCGCCGGCGAGAAGGACATGCGCTTCTCGCTGCCGAACGCGCGCATCATGGTGCACCAGCCCTCCGGCGGCTTCCAGGGCCAGGCAACCGATATCATGCTGCACGCCCAGGAGATCCTGAACCTGAAGAAGCGGCTCAACGAGATCTACGTCAAGCACACCGGCCAGACGTACAAGTCGATCGAGGATGCGTTGGAGCGCGACAAGTTCCTGACCGCGAACGACGCCAAGGAGTTCGGCCTGGTCGACAAGGTGATCGACAAGCGCGCCGAGGAGCCGGCGCCGGTGAAGGCCCCGTAGCACTACTGGGGCGTCACGACGAGCCCTCGGTTTGCCGTGGACCCGTCAGGGCGGCGTTCACGTTAGGTGCGCGTGCGCACGGCGCAAAACGCGGTTTTGCGCCCTGCGACAAGCAGAAAGTTCCGCTTTCGTGCTTGTTTTTCGTGGCAATCCAGCAACGCCGGGGTGTTTTCGATCACTTCGCCCGTGCCAAGACCGCAAATCACGGTATTGTCACGGGTAGCCGGCGACCCCCGATTAGCGAATTCTTGATAGTCGGGTGACAGCATGGTTGGCTACGATTGATCGGCTATGATCGCGGGAGAATCGAGCCACCGTGATTCGCACGGAATGTAGTAAAGCGTAGGGTCTTTTTTGGTACGGAATTTGCTCTACTTAAGCTTCATGCCGACCATCGTGTCGGAATGGAGCGATCGAGCGGAACGGGATCGAACCGCGGACGGAGACATGAATGAGTAAGGTCGGCACGAGCGACTCCAAGAACACGCTATATTGCTCGTTCTGCGGCAAGAGCCAGCACGAAGTCCGCAAACTGATCGCGGGTCCCACGGTCTTCATCTGCGACGAGTGCGTCGAGCTCTGCATGGACATCATCCGCGAGGAGAACAAGTCCTCGCTGGTCAAGTCGCGCGACGGTATTCCGACGCCGAAGGAAATCTGCAAGGTGCTGGACGATTACGTCATCGGCCAGAGCCATGCGAAGAAGGTCCTCTCGGTCGCGGTGCACAATCACTACAAGCGCCTCAACCATCAGACCAAGCACAACGACGTCGAACTCGCGAAGTCGAACATCCTGCTGATCGGTCCGACCGGCTCGGGCAAGACGCTGCTCGCGCAGACGCTCGCCCGCATCCTGGACGTGCCATTCACGATGGCCGACGCCACGACGCTGACGGAGGCCGGCTATGTCGGCGAGGACGTCGAGAACATCATCCTGAAGCTGCTCCAGGCCGCCGACTACAACGTCGAGCGCGCCCAGCGCGGCATCGTCTACATCGACGAAATCGACAAGATCAGCCGCAAGTCCGACAACCCCTCGATCACGCGCGACGTGTCGGGTGAGGGCGTGCAGCAGGCGCTGCTCAAGATCATGGAAGGCACGGTGGCTTCGGTCCCGCCGCAGGGCGGCCGCAAGCATCCGCAGCAGGAGTTCCTGCAGGTGGATACCACCAACATCCTGTTCATCTGCGGCGGCGCCTTCGCCGGCCTGGAGAAGATCATCTCGGCCCGCGGTCGGTCGACCTCGATCGGCTTCGGCGCCCACGTGCTCGCGCCGGAGGATCGCCGGACCGGTGAGATATTCCGTCACGTCGAGCCTGAGGACCTCCTGAAGTACGGCCTCATCCCCGAATTCGTCGGCCGTCTGCCGGTTGTGGCGACGCTCGAGGACCTCGACGAGACCTCGCTGAAGAAGATCCTGACCGAGCCGAAGAACGCGCTGGTGAAACAGTACCAGCGGCTGTTCGAAATGGAGAACATCGAGCTGACCTTCGCCGACGAAGCGCTTGGCGCGGTCGCCCGCAAGGCGATCGAGCGCAAGACCGGCGCGCGAGGCCTGCGTTCGATCCTCGAGGCGATCCTGCTCGAGACCATGTTCGACCTGCCGGGCCTGGAGGGTGTGGAAGAAGTCGTGATTTCCCGCGAAGTCGTGGAAGGCACGGCGCGTCCGCTCTACATCTACGCCGATCGGTCCGATCGCGCGGTCGAGAACGCCAGCGCCTGATCTGACGGCGCTGGAACGCTCCAATCGTCTCCTCGAGTTGGCTGCGGAGCCGTGGTTCCGCAGCCGGTATTGCGTCGCTTACCGCGTTGCGTAAGCGCCTGATGGCGCGCGTTTTTCAATGACTTGACACCCCCCGGGTCGATAGCCACCTAATGTCGGCGGCGAGCGAAAATTCTCTTCAAGATTCGCCTCAGTTCCGTTCCGGCGAGCCGGTCCAACTTGTAGAGGACCGACCGGTTCTGCGGATCACCTCGGCACCTTGTGGCGGTTGCGCATGATCGCGGGCTGCGTGCAAGGGGGCAAAGCAAAAGGAAAAGGCCATGACCAATCCAAAACCCCGGCCAACCATCGTTCATGGCGAAGCGCACGCCTATCCCGTGCTGCCGCTGCGCGACATCGTCGTCTTTCCGCACATGATCGTTCCGCTCTTCGTCGGTCGCGAGAAGTCGATCCGCGCACTCGAAGAGGTGATGAAGAACGACGCGCTGATCATGCTCGCGACGCAGAAGAACGCGTCCGACGATGATCCGGCGCCCGATGCCATTTACGAGACCGGGACGCTTGCCAGCGTGCTGCAGCTCCTGAAGCTTCCCGACGGCACCGTGAAGGTGCTGGTCGAGGGCCTCGAGCGTGCGCGCGTGGCGAAGTACACCGACCGCGCCGACTATTATGAGGCGACCGCCGTCGCGCTCGCCGACACCGATGCGAAATCGGTCGAGGCGGAAGCGCTGGCGCGCTCGGTCGTGTCCGACTTCGAGAGCTATGTGAAGCTCAACAAGAAGATCTCGGCCGAGGTCGTCGGCGTCGTGCAGGCGATCACCGATTTCGCCAAGCTGGCCGATACGGTCGCCTCGCATCTCGCCGTCAAGATCGCCGATCGGCAAGGAATCCTGGAGACGCTGTCCGTCACCACGCGCCTGGAGAAGGTGCTGGGCCTGATGGAGAGCGAGATCTCGGTTCTGCAGGTCGAGAAGCGCATCCGTTCTCGCGTCAAACGACAAATGGAGAAGACCCAGCGCGAGTATTACCTCAACGAGCAGATGAAGGCGATCCAGAAGGAACTCGGCGACGACGACGGTCGCGACGAGCTCGCCGATCTCGAAGAGAAGATCTCCAAGACCAAGCTCTCCAAGGAAGCGCGCGAGAAGGCGCAGCATGAATTGAAGAAGCTGCGCCAGATGTCGCCGATGTCCGCGGAGGCGACCGTCGTGCGCAACTATCTGGATTGGCTGCTGTCGATCCCGTGGAACAAGAAGTCCAAGGTGAAGAAGGACCTGGAGCAGGCGCAAGCCATCTTGGACTCCGATCACTACGGTCTTGAGAAGGTCAAGGAGCGTATCGTCGAGTACCTCGCGGTGCAGTCGCGCGCCAACAAGCTGACGGGGCCGATCCTGTGCCTGGTCGGGCCTCCCGGCGTCGGCAAGACCTCGCTCGGCAAGTCGATCGCGAAGGCGACGGGGCGCGAGTTCGTGCGCGTCTCGCTCGGCGGCGTGCGCGACGAGGCCGAGATCCGCGGTCACCGCCGCACCTATATCGGCTCGATGCCCGGCAAGATCATCCAGTCGATGCGCAAGGCGAAGTCGTCCAATCCGCTGTTCCTCTTGGACGAGATCGACAAGATGGGCGCCGATTTCCGCGGCGATCCGTCCTCGGCGCTGCTCGAGGTTCTCGACCCCGAGCAGAACGGGACCTTCAACGACCACTATCTCGAGGTCGACTACGATCTGTCCAACGTGATGTTCATCACCACCGCGAATACGCTCAATATTCCGGGGCCCCTGATGGACCGCATGGAGATCATCCGGATCGCGGGCTACACCGAGAACGAGAAAGTCGAGATCTCGCGCAAGCACCTGATCCCGAACGCGGTGTCCAAGCATGGCCTCGACTCCAAGGAGTTCTCGATCGACGACGAGGCGCTGCTGCTGCTGATCCGCCGCTACACCCGCGAAGCGGGCGTGCGTAACCTGGAGCGTGAGCTCTCTACACTGGCCCGCAAGGCGGTGAAGGAGCTGATGATCTCCAAGAAGAAGTCGGTCAAGGTCACCGAGAAGACTCTGGAAGAGTTGCTCGGCGTGCCGAAGTACCGCTTCGGCGAGATCGAGAGCGAGCCGCAGGTCGGTATCGTCACCGGCCTTGCCTGGACCGATGTCGGCGGCGAGCTGCTGACGATCGAAGGCGTCATGATGCCCGGCAAGGGCAAGATGACGGTCACGGGCAATCTGCGCGACGTCATGAAGGAGTCGATCTCCGCGGCGGCGTCCTACGTCCGCTCGCGCGCGATCAACTACGGCGTCGAGCCGCCGCTGTTCGACAAGCGTGACATCCACGTGCACGTGCCGGAGGGCGCGACGCCGAAGGATGGCCCGTCCGCGGGTGTTGCGATGGCCACCGCGATCATCTCGGTCATGACCGGCATCCCGGTCCGCCATGATGTCGCGATGACCGGCGAGATCACGCTGCGCGGCCGCGTGCTGCCGATCGGCGGCCTCAAGGAGAAGCTGCTGGCTGCGGCCCGCGGCGGCATCAAGACGGTGCTGATCCCCGAGGACAACGCCAAGGATCTCACGGAGATTTCCGATGCGATCAAGGGCGGAATGGAGATCATCCCGGTCTCGCGCCTCGATGACGTCGTTGCCAAGGCCCTGGTGAAGAAGCCTACGCCGATCGTCTGGGAAGAGGACACCAAGGTGACGGTGAAGCCGGACGGCGATGAAGCCGCCGGCGGCCTGACCGCTCACTGAGATCGCAGCTCGAAAATGATGATAAAACGGCGCCTTCGGGCGCCGTTTTTGTTTGGGGAAGGGGAGGAGGCAATGCACGTCGACGGGCAATGCCATTGCGGGAAGATCGCGTTCGAGGCAGAGATCGACCCCGAGGCTGTCTCGGTCTGTCACTGCACCGATTGCCAGACGCTGACCGGCTCGCCGTTCCGGGTGACGGCCATCTGCACCAAGGCCGATGTCCGCCTGACCCGCGGCTCGCCCAAAATCTACGGCAAGCGCGGCGACAACGGCCGCGTGCGCTTCCAGCATTTCTGTGCCGATTGCGGTTCCCCGCTGTTCACCAGCGGCGAGGGCGATCAGGCCGACGATTGGGGCATCCGCTGGGGCAGCATCCGGCAACGGAACGCGCTACGGCCGGTGCGGCAGATCTGGTGCCAGTCGGCGGCGGTGTGGATCGATGCGGTGCCGCTGCTGCCGGGCCGGCCGCAGGATTGATGGCTGAGATTGCCGGGCTGAATTTCGCCGCGATAAGACCGCCTTCGCCCGTTGGGCTTCGGCGCGGCAGCCTTCGCTCGCTTCGCGCCCATGACCTGCTGTGCTGGCCTGCCGAGCCGTAGCTCGCGAAGCGAGCGAAGGCTGGTGGGCGGTCACGGATTCGAACCGCGGACCCTCTCGGTGTAAACGAGATGCTCTAACCAGCTGAGCTAACCGCCCAATGGCGCCTCTTTAGCGCCCCGGCGGGTGCCGAAGCAAGGGCCGAGCGCGCCCGACCCGGCTGCAATTGCCGGCCCGGTGAGAGCTTTCATGTCGGACACGGCCAGCCCTGCAGCAGGTCCGCTGCAGGGCAATCTTCTCGCAGCGCGGATCTCGACGTCCGGCCGAGGAGCCGGCGATCATGCTCCGGGTGTCAGGCCGTCTTGGTGAACATCGTCAGAACACCGTCGACGATGTTGATCGCGACGACTTGTGCCGAGCTCAAGCCCTTGGCCTTGAGCACGGATGCGGCCTGCGGTGTGGCGTCGATGGACTGCCGAAGCGACTGGATGTCCTTTTCGTTGGTATGCGCCACGAGTTCATCGACCTTCGCGCGCACGGCCGGCTGCAGTTCCTTGACGTCCACAACCTGTATGCTCCGGATCACAGTGCTGGATTGCGTGGACGATTGCTCCGTGTCGGATTGCGACGATGCGCCCTGTGCCTGCACCAGGGCAGGTGTTCCCAGCGAGAGAGCTGCAACGATGACGGATGCCGTGAAGCTGCGCATGGTCATGCCTTTTCCAGTTTGAGGAAGCGCGAACCTAGCGCGGAAATCTGGTTGGCATCTGATTCCGATGTGGCCGTTCGGTGAAACAATGCGGCCGCAATGCGCGCGGATGAGACGCTTGCGTCGGGTCCGGAGCCCAGAGCGCAACTCTGTTCCCGACTTCCACACGATCGAATGCAGAAAGCAAAAGCCCCGGACGAACCGGGGCTTTGCCTTAGCGACAGATCAGCATGGAAGATCAGTACTTCGCCACGACCGGGCCTCCGCCCCAGTTGAAGCGATAGACCACTTGGCTGCGAACGGCATGAACCCATTTCTCGGAATCGATCGACGCTCCGACCGACAGACCCGTTGCCGTGTCGCGGATGGCGTTCGTCCCGGTGTCGAATTCAGAGAATCGATATTCAGTCTTCCAGAAAAGGCCAGGCACGATCTTCAGCGCGTGTTCTTGGCCGGCGCCGATGAACCAGCCACGGTAGGTACGCTTGTCCATGAACTCGCCGCTTGGTCTTCCGAACGGCGCAGCGTTGAGGGTGAAATCGGTACGGTCAAAGTTGGCTTCGGTATAGCCGACTGAGAAATAGGTCAGGAGGCTCGGGGTGGGCAGCCAGCCGAGCCGGCCGCCACCCGCCCAGGCCGAGCTCATCTTTTCCTCGCCGACCATCCCGAAGCGCGGCGGGCTGAGCTGGCCCTTCAGGCTGCTGAGATCGTAGTCGCCGAATGCGCCGATGACAAAGGCGGCGCCCGCTGCCGCAAACTGGTAGTCGCAGCCGCCCTGCACAGTGCCGAAGAAGCCGCGGCCTCCAGTTGTTGCCGTCTCGCTGAAGCGGGTCCTGGTGGGGCCATCGATGTAGGTCGTGTTGTCCTGATTCCACAGCCCGTAGCCGCCGCCACCGCCGACGTAGCAGCCGGTCCAATTCGTAACCGGCATCGGAGTCGGAGGCGCCTTCAGATAGGCAGGGGACGTCACATCGGCGGCGGGGCCGCTCGAATTGAAGCGGTAGACCAACTCGCTGCGGACAGTGTGGACGTACTTCTTCGAATCCTCGGAAAAGCCGATCGGCAATCCGCTCGCCGTATCCCGGATCGGATTTGTGCCGACATTGAAGTCGGAGAAGCGGTATTCCGTTTTCCAGAAGAGACCCGGCAGGAAGCCCAGCGCATATTCGGCGCCGGAGCCGATGAACCAGCCATCGTAGGTTCGCTTGTCCTGATAGAGGCCGGCCGCAACTCCGAAGGGCGGAAAGTTCAGATTGAAGTTCGTGCGGTCGAAAGTCGCTTCGGTGTAACCCGCCGAGACATAGGTCAGCAGGCTGGGCGTCGCCAGCCAGCCGAGACGGCCGCCGACCGCCCAGGCCGAGCTCATCTTCTCGTCGCCGACCATCGAGAAGCCGGAGGGAGTGAGCCGCCCGGTTAGACTGGCGAAATCGTAATCACCGAAGGCTCCGACCACGAAGCGCTCGCCGGCCGCCGCAAACTGATAGTCGCATCCCGCCTGTACCGTGCCGAAGTATCCGCGGCCACCCGTGGTGATGGTATCGGCATTCTGAAAGCGGGGCGGACCGTCCACAAAAGTCGAGTTTTCCTGATTCCACATGCCGTAGCCGCCGCCGCCCGCGACATAGCAGCCGGTCCAGTTGACGAAAGCTGCGGCGACAGCCGGTGGCTTCGCGTATTTGCGCGGAAGGTCGGCTGCCAATGCTGATCCGGAAAACGTCACCAATGCCACGAGGGCGGGCGCAACCTGCTTCATTCCAAACATTCCCATTCCACCAGACCGCAGCCAAGCGACCCCTCGCCAAGCCACAATCGACTCCTCGGGACAAACATACGAAGTTTGATTCAGAATGCTGTTGCAGGAAGGCTACAATCGCGGAAAGTGTGCGGCTCGCCTGTGCATATCCAACCGCGAGCCGGGCTTTTCGCGACATCGCGCTTCTGGTGTCGGTCTCGTGGGAGCAGAGGGTGCGAGCCTTGGCCCTTCGAAGGGACCGGATGGCGTCCAGAAGAACCTCTTTGCTAGCAGAGGGTTCTGACGGTTCGACGCGTGCAGTCCAGTGCTGCGGACATCAACAGTTTTCCGAAAGCCAGTCTCTGATCGGACGCGGCTCGGACGGGTCGGCACGCGCCGACGCGGCAATCCGTCGCGCAACCTCCAAAGCGCTCTCACACCTGCCTGACGTTAGGGCGTCCGCTTTTCGACCGAACAGGCTTCTGTGATAGAGCAAGAATAGATGATGGAGCCTTGAATGGAACGACCCGCCGGGCACGCAGAGAACGCCGACCAGATTGCTTATTGGAACGGGCCGAGCGGGCAGCGCTGGGCCGATCGCCACGCGGCGCAGGAGAAGCTGCTCGGCCCTATTGCCGACGTGTTGATTGACCGCGCCAAGCCGAAGCCGGGCGAGCGCGTTCTGGATGTCGGCTGCGGCTCCGGCGCGACGACGTTTGCCTTCGCGAAGGCGGTGGCACCCGATGGCTTCGCGCTCGGCCTCGACGTCTCCGAGCCGATGCTGGCGCAGGCGCGGGCGCTCGCGCCGAAGGGGCTGCCGCTCGACTTCGTGCTGGCGGATGCGACCGTTTATCCGTTCGAGCCGGCGAGCTTCGATCTGCTCGCTTCACGCTTCGGCGTGATGTTCTTCGCCGATCCCATCGCGTCCTTCGCCAATCTGCGTCGCGCGCTGAAGCCCTCGGGACGGCTCGCCTTCGCCTGCTGGCGCGAGCCGAAGGAAAATCCGTGGGCGATGACGCCGCTGATGGCGGTCTACAAGCACGTGCCGAAGATGCCGCCGGTCGGGCCGGAGGAGCCGGGCCCGTTCGCCTTTGCCTCGGAAGAGCGCGTGACGCGCATCCTCAAAGGCGCGGGCTTCGCGGACGTTGCAATGGAGCCGCACAATCTGGCGATGGACATTGCTATCGGCGGCGGGCTCGAGGCCGCCGTCGATGGCTCGCTCCAGATCGGTCCCGCCAGCCGCGCACTCCAGGGCCATCCGCCCGAGACTTATGAAGCTGCCAAGGCTTCGATCCGCGAGGCGCTCGCGCCGTTCCTGAAGGAGCATAGCGTAGCGTTGCAGGGCGCGATCTGGATCGTAACGGCGAAGGTGGAGTAGGGCGCAGCTCTCTCCACCGTCATTGCGAGCGAAGCGAAGCAATCCAGAATCCCTCCGCGGAGACAATCTAGATTGCTTCGTCGCAACGGCTCCTCGCAATGACGGCGCGGAGGCAGAGTCGCCTCACACCACATCATCCGGCGCGAGCGCGCAGCCGTTGTCGGGATGCGTCTCGACCTGGAGCGTGGTGTGGCCGATGCGGAAGGATGTCTTGAGGAGCTGCGTCGTCTGCATCAGGAATGCGTCGTCGCTGCCTGCGGGCATGACGAGATGGCAGGTCAGCGCCGTCTCGGTGGTCGAGATTGGCCAGACGTGGAGATCGTGGATCGCCGAGACGCCCGGTCGCGCCAGCAGGAACGCCCTGATTGCGGCGAGGTCGGTACCCTTGGGCGCGGCCGCCATCGACATGTCGATGGAGCCGCGCAAGAGGCTGGTCGTGCTCCAGAGGATGGTGGCGCAGATGATGAGGCTGGTGATGGGATCGAGCCAGAGCCAGCCGGTCCAGATGATCAGCGCGGCCGAGACCACGACGCCGAGCGAGACCGCGGCGTCGGCGGCCATGTGCAGATACGCGCCTTCGATGTTGATGTCGTCCTTGCGTCCGCCAGCGAACAGCAGGGCGGTAAAACCGTTGATGAGGATGCCGATGCCGGCGACCACCATCACGGTGACGCCTGCGACCGGCTCCGGCTCACGCAGGCGCAGGATCGCCTCCCAGCCGATCGCGCCGGTCGCGACCAGCAGGAACACCGCATTGGCCAGCGCCGCCAGGATGGTGGAGGCGCGAAAGCCGTAGGTGAAGCGCCCTTTGGGCGCGCGGCGGGCTGCGATCGAGGCGCCCCAGGCAATGATGAGGCCGAGCACGTCCGACAGGTTATGGCCGGCATCGGCGAGCAGGGCGGTGGAGTTGCCGACATAGCCGTAAACCGCCTCGGCGACGACGAGCGCGATGTTGAGAGTAATGCCGAGCGCGAACGCCTTGCCGAAATTGGCGGGTGCATGGACATGGCCGTGTCCATGACCATGATCGTGCGTATGGCCATGCGCATGCGAGTGGCCCGCATGATCATGGTCGTGATGACCGTGGTGGTCGTGGCTGCCCAAATCTAGCGCTCCGCAGACGCCGCCAAATCAGGGGCCATTGTATGCGTTTCCTTTGCCACGTCACGGCGGAACAGCACGTAGAGCGCCGGCAGCACCAGCAGCGTCAGCACGGTCGAGGAGAGAATGCCGCCGATCACCACGGTTGCGAGCGGCCGCTGCACCTCGGCGCCGGCGCCGGTGGCGAGCGCCATTGGCACGAAGCCGAGCGAGGCGACGAGCGCGGTCATCAGCACCGGGCGCAGCCGCGTCAGCGCGCCTTCGCGCACGGCCTCCGCGACCGAGCGTCCCTCGCTGCGCAGACGCTCGATGAAGGCGATGATGACGAGGCCATTGAGCACGGCAACGCCGGACAGCGCGATGAAGCCGACGCCGGCACTGATGGATAGCGGAATGCCGCGCAGCAGCAGCGCGGCAACGCCACCGGTCAGCGCCAGTGGCACGCCGGAGAACACCAGCGCCGCATCCGCCGCCGATCCCATGCCCATGAACAGCAGCAGGAACACCAAGAGCAGCGCAACCGGCACCACGATCGTCAGCCGCTTGGTGGCCGAGACCAGCTGCTCGAACTGGCCGCCCCAGCCGATCCAGTAACCCGGCGGCAGCTTGACCTTCTCGGCAACGGCCGCCTCGGCCTCCGCGACGAAAGAGCCGAGGTCGCGCGCGCGGACATTGGCCGTGACGACGATGCGCCGCTTGCCGTTTTCGCGGCTGATCTGGTTCGGCCCCGGCGTCGCATCGACGGTGGCGACCGACGATAACGGCACGTAGCGCATCTGGGTGAGGGGCGAGCTGGCCAGCGCCGTTCGAACGGCGCTGCCGGTTGCCGCCTCCTCGGCGGGCGGCAGCGGAATTGGAATTGCCCGGATCGCCTCGAGATTGCCGCGCAGGTGCTCCGGCAGGCGCACGACGATGTCGAAGCGGCGATCGCCTTCGAACAGCTTGCCGGCCGACTTGCCGCCGACCGCGATCTCGACGATGCCCTGCACCTCGGCGACGCTGAGGCCGTAGCGGGCAAGCGCCTGGCGATCGAGGCGGACGGTGAGGATCGGCAAGCCCGAGACCTGCTCGATCTTGACGTCGCTGGCGCCGCGGATGCCGCGGATCGCGGCCTCCACCTGCTTGGCGGCGCCTTGCAGGATGTCGAGGTCGTCGCCGAAGATCTTGACGCCGACATCGGTGCGGACGCCCGAGATCAGCTCGTTGACGCGGAACTGGATCGGCTGGGAGATTTCGTAGGCGCTGCCGGGAATCTCGTCTGCAGCATGCTCGATGGCCTCGACCACCTCCGATTTCGACTTGGCGGGCTCGGGCCATTCGGCACGCGGTTTCAGCATGACGTAGCCATCGGTCTGTGCCGGCGACATCGGGTCGGTGGCGATCTCCGCGGTACCGATGCGGGTGAAGAACTCCTTCACTTCCGGGATTTGCATGACGCGCTTCTCCAGCGCCTTCTGCAGGTCCAGCGACTGGGTGAGGCTGGTGCCGGGAATCCGGATCGAGGCCAGCGCGACGTCGCCTTCGTCCAGGCTCGGGATGAACTCGCCGCCCATGCGCGAAGCGGCGATGCCGCTCGCGACCACGATGATCACGGCCATGACGGCGACGGCGGCGCGATTGTCGATGGCAAAGCGGAGCAGGGGCAGGTAGGCGCGCTTCGCCGCACGCATGAACAGGTTCTCATGTTCGGACACCTTGCCGGTGACGAAAATGGCAACAGCCGCCGGCACGAAGGTGATGGAGAACAGCACAGCAGCGCCGAGCGCCATCAGCACGGTCAGTGCCATCGGCGTGAACATCTTGCCCTCGACGCCGGTCAGCGTCAGCACCGGCAGGTAGACCACCGCGATGATCAGCGTGCCGAACAGGCTCGGCTTGATGACCTCACTCGACCCGCGCAGGATCGCGCGCAGCCGTTCGGGCGTCGTCAGGAGCCCGCCTTTCTCGCGCTGAGCCACCGCCAGCATGCGCAGGCAGTTCTCGACGATATGATCACGGCGCCGTCGACGATGATGCCGAAGTCGATCGCCCCCAAGCTCATCAGGTTGGCGCTGACCTTGGTCTCGACCATGCCGGTGATCGTCAACGCCATGGACAGTGGAATGACGCAGGCCGTGACCAGCGCGGCGCGGAAGTTGCCGAGGATCAGGAACAGCACGGCGACCACCAGCGCCGCGCCTTCCAGCAGGTTGTTCCGGACGGTGCGGATGGTGGCTTCGACCAGGTCGGTGCGGTCGTAGACGGTCCGCGTCACGACGCCCTCGGGCAGCGACTTGGCGATGTCCTCCAGACGGGCTGCGACGCGGCGGGCCACGGTCCGGCTGTTCTCGCCGATCAGCAGCATGGCGGTGCCGAGCACGGTTTCCTCGCCGTTCCAGGTCGCAGCGCCCGTGCGCAAATCGCGCCCCTCGCTGACAGCAGCGACGTCCCTGATCCTGACGGGATTGGCGCCGCGCGAGCCGATGACGATGTCCTGGATTTCGCTGACGTTGCCGACCTGGCCCGGCGAGCGAACCAGATATTGCTCGCCGTTGCGCTCGATATAGCCGGCCCCGACATTGGCGTTGTTGGCGGCGAGCGCGGTCATCACGTCGCGGAAGCCGAGCCGGTAGGCCATCAGCTTGCCGGGATCCGGCAGCACGTGGAATTGCCGCTCGAAGCCGCCGATCGTGTTGACCTCGATCACGCCCGGCACGTTGCGAAGCTGCGGTCGAATGATCCAGTCTTGCACGGTGCGCAAATCGGTCAGCGAATAGTCGCGGTCACCCTGCGTCTTCGCGCCCGCCTTGGCCTCGACGGTGTACATGAAGATTTCGCCAAGGCCGGTCGAGATCGGACTCATCGCGACCTCGACACCCGCCGGCAGCTGGTCTTTCACCTGCTGGATGCGCTCGCCGACGAGCTGCCGGGCGAAGTAGATGTCGGTGCCGTCCTTGAAGACGATTGTCACCTGGCTGAGGCCGTAGCGCGACAGCGAGCGGGTGTAGTCGAGCTTGGGCAGGCCGCCCATCGCAGTCTCGACCGGGAAGGTGATGCGTTGCTCGGTCTCGAGCGGCGAATAGCCGGGGGCGCGGGTGTTGATCTGGACCTGGACGTTGGTGATATCAGGGACGGCGTCGATCGGCAGGCGCTGGAAATTCCAGGCGCCAAAGGCGACGGCGCCGAGCGCGAGGACGAGGACCA
Organism: Bradyrhizobium sp. USDA 336; assembly: GCF_044908355.1. Taxonomy (NCBI): domain Bacteria; kingdom Pseudomonadati; phylum Pseudomonadota; class Alphaproteobacteria; order Hyphomicrobiales; family Nitrobacteraceae; genus Bradyrhizobium; species Bradyrhizobium sp. USDA 336. Next base: position 1,297,205 of record NZ_JBIYDC010000002.1, read on the forward strand.
GCCAGCGCTGCTGCAGCGAGACGGCGATGAGACGCTCAATCATGCTCGGCCTCGCCCTTGCCCATCTCCGCCTTCACGACGAAGCTGTTCTCCGCGACGTAATGCTCGCCGGCCGAAAGGCCGGCCTTGATCTCGACATGGCGCGGATCGGAATCGCCTGTTTCGACCGGGCGCGCCTCGATCTTGTCGCCGTCCTCGCGCACGAACACGATGGTCTTGTTCTCCAGCGTCTGGATCGCGCTGCGGCGCACGGCAACCGCGACATTGCGCGCCGCGAGGATCAGCCGCGCCGTGACGAACAGGCCGGGGCCGCAGGCGGCCGTCCGGATTTGGCAGCACCACGCGCGCCAGCGCGGTCTGGGTCTCGCTTGAGCCGATCGGCGCCATGTAGGAGATCGTGCCCTTGATCTCGCCGCGGCCGTCGTCGGGATCGATCAGGACCTCGTCGTTGAGGCGGACGCGGCGGAGGTCCTGCCGGTAGATCGACAGGTCGACCCAGATGGTGGAGAGGTCGGCGACCACGAAGGCCGGCTTCTGCTCGGAGGCGTATTCGCCGAGCGAGATCTGCCGCTCGATGATGGTGCCGGCAATCGGCGCCTTCAGCTCGTAGACGGTGAGGCTCTGGTTACTCTCGATCGCGGCGAGCAGGTCGTCCTTGCCGACCTTGTCGCCGATCCGCTTCTGGATGGATTTGGCGAGGCCCGGAAAGCGCGGCGTCACCTGCACCACGGCTTCCTGGTTGGCGCGCAGGATGCCGTTGAAGGCGAGCGTGTCGGTCAGCGTGGCGCTCGCGGCTTCCGCCAGCGTGACGCCCGCGGCCGCCAGCTTGACGTCGGAGATGCGGATGCGGTCGGCGCCATGCTCGTCCTGCTCGACGCGATCGTTCGGCTTCTTGTGCTCGGAATGCTCGCCATGCTCGGCATGCTCGGTGTGCGCAACTTTGTCCGGCGCGAGCAGGGAATGGCCGTAAGCCCCGAGCGCGGCGGCAACGATGGCGACGAGAATGGTGGAGAAGGTCCTCATCGTGCGCTCTCCCGCGCCAGCGTGAACGGATTGCCGACGAGGCCCTCGATGATGGCTACGCCCGCATGGAAATTCTGCAGCGCCTCCTGCTCGCGAAGCCGCGCCTGCGCGACGCTGGCTTGGGCATCCAGCACTTCGAGCAGGGTAAAGCGGCCCTGGCCGTAGCCTTGCGAGATCGCCTCGGAGGCCTCGACGGCCTTGGGGATCGCGGTCTCGCGCAGCACCGCGAGCTCGCGCAGGGAGCCTTGCAGAGAGTCATAGGCGCGGCCGGCGATCACGATCAGCGCGTTGCGGTTGGCCTCGCGCTCGGCTTTGGTCTTGGCGAGGCTTTCCTGGGCCGAAAGGATGTTGCCCTGGTTCTGGTCGAACACGGGGATCGGCACGGAGACGGTCAGCCGCGCCGCATCGTCGCCCGTTTCGTTGAAGTGGCGCCAGCCGGCCGCGATCCGCACGTCCGGATAGGGCCTGAGCCGTGCCAGCAGGAGCTCGGCATTGCGCTGGGCGTAGACCGCGGTCCAGCGCACCAGCTGCGGATTGGCGTCGATGGCGGCGACCACGGCCTGGAACGCCGGTGGGCGTCCGGTGGTGTCGAGCCGGCCGGACACCTCGCCGAATTTGGCGGCGGGATCGCCCATTAGCACCGCAAGCTCGCGCCGGGCGCTCGCCAGCGTCGCCTTGAAGCGCTCGCGGTCCGCCTTCACCAGGGCGGAGGCGACCTCGGCGCGGCCGGTCTCCGCCGGCGAGGAGGCACCGGCCTCGACACGGCGGCGCAGGAGCGGCGTCAGCCGGTCGATCGCGGCGATCTGCTCGTCGAGGATCTGGATGCGCCGCTGCGCGCCGAGCACGCTCAGGAAGGCGATCGCGGTCTCCGACAGCACTTCCAGCCTGATCGCCTTGCGCTGGATCGCCGCGACCTCGACGCCGGCTGCGCCTGCGGCAATCCGCGCCTCGCGCTTGCCGAACAGCTCGAAGGCCTGGCTGATCTGGAGCGTGGTCTCGGCCGAGCGCGTTCCGCGATATCTGCCGGAGCCAAACGAATCGTCCTGTTCGTAGGACAGTTCCGGATTGAGCAGGGCGCCCGCCTGGATGCGCTGGCCGGTGGCGATGCCGACGTCGCGCTCTGCCGCCGTCAGGCGCGGGCTCGCCGCCAGCGCGCGCGACAGCGCGCTCCGCATCGTCAAAGTCTGGGCGTGAGCCGGTGCAAGCGCCGATGCTGCAATCAGACACGCTGCCGCGCACGCGAGACGCGCGGTCATTCCCCTGCAAAACATGAAATCGACCTGTGAAGGATGAACCTAATGGGCGCGCGGCGCCCGACCAATCCGTTCAGGCAATGGATCTGGGAGGGGGCGAGTCGGTATCGGGCACAATTCCGGCGAGGCGGGGGGCCTGTTGCGGGCTCGGGGCCGACACCAGCACGATCGCCGCGGTCGACGGCGTCGGCTGCGCCATGGTCAGCGAGAAGCAGCCGTGGCAATGATGTCCGCCGATGGCCTTGTGGTCGCCATGGCCTGTGGCGCCATCGAGGACCGCGGCGATCTCCGAACCGCCGCGGGGCGTGGTGACGTCGATGTCGTGCGCGCCGTGCAGCGCGCCCGCGAGCAGATAGATCGCCGCGATCAGGACGGACAGCAGCCCGCGCCAGGGGCGCGAGCGGCAGGATCCTGAGGGCTGGCGGTTTGCGAGCACGACGTCACTCTGGTTGCGGTCTGTGCCCGGCCTAGCATGGGCGCGGGAACAGTGTCGACCCGCAACATTGTTACGTCCCTGGAACAATTGCCGCAGCAGCGCATACGCCGCCAGCGCCTCTCACTGGCGAACAAAGGCGCGCCGAAGTGGCGCCATGGCGTCGATCGTGGAGGCCGGAGCCTCGCTGCCATCGTCACCTTCCATGGTGATGACGGCCCGACAGCTCGCCTCCATCGCCCGTTCCAGCCATTTGATGGCCTCGTCGATCCATTGGTCGTGGTGCTCGGGATCGGCGAGGGCCTTCTCCCGGAATGCGTTCGCCTGATGCAAGCACGCCGTTCTGCGGTCCACGCGCCACTCCCGATCCGGAGGTTCCGCCCCTGATCGCATCATTGATGATCCCGGCCCCGGCGTCGTTAACATACGACAGAAGGAGACGCCCCGGCCGCAACGCGGAAAGGCCCCAGCCGGACGAGCCAGCTGAGGCCTCATGTGCTCACAATCTCTATCCCTAGGACTTGGACAGACAACCCGCATCCTCCAAGTTCGTTCCATACGATCTGTCCAATTTGGAACGTTCCTCATACCTCGCGATTAGCCAGCAGAAGAAACTGAGGAGGACGGACAATGGACGGACTGATTTATCTGATCGGCTTGATCGTTGTCATCATGGCGATCCTGTCGTTCTTCGGCCTGCGCTGAGAGCGCCGCGATGACGGTCGAAACTCTGATGCGGGAAGAGGTCATCGAAGGCGGCCTGGCAGCCGAGTCGCCTCGAACGATCCAGTGGAGTTCGGTGTTTGCGGGCGCTCTTGCTGCGAGCGCAATGTCGTTCATCCTGATCGGTTTTGGTGTCGCGGTCGGCCTCGGCGTCAGTTCGGCCTCGCCGACCTGGCGCGATGCGTCGGCGGCGCTGGCGCTGCTTTCCGGACTGTATCTGATCATCCAGGCGATCGTCAGTTTTGGCTTTGGCGGTTACATCGCCGGCCGGACCACCCGGCCCGAGCCCACTCTCACAACCATCGAGGATGACGGCGAGCGGCGGGACGGGCTTCACGGGTTGACCGCCTGGGCGCTGGCGGTCCTGGCCGGCGCCGCGCTGCTGGCGCTTCTCGGCGCCGCCGCGATCGACCGCTCGCCGATGCGCAGTTCGGCGAGCAACACCTCGGCGGCCGAGCCCTTGTTGAGCTATGAGCTCGACAAGCTGTTCCGCGCGCCGCGCCGCGCGCCGAACACCGACCTGAGGGAAGCGCGCGCCGAAGCCGGACGTATCCTGATGACGTCGTCCAGCCACAGCGGCGTCGCCGCCGATGACCGGACGTACCTCGTGCAGCAGGTCGCCGCGGTCACGGGGCTGGCGGCCCCCGACGCCGAAAAGCGCGTTGACGCCCTGATCGCAGACGCGAAGACGGCGATCAACCGCGCGCGACGCAACTCGATCATCGTGGCGTTCTCGGTCGCAGCCGCGACCTTGATCGGCGCTGCAGTGGCCTGGGCCGCGGCGGTTGCCGGCGGACGCCATCGCGATGGAGAGCCGTTGCCGAACTGGATGGCGAGCGCCAACCGCTTCCACCGCAACCCGCGCGCGATGCCGGTGCCGTAGGCTAAATCGGGGGTGGACCTACCTGTCCGCCCCCGCATGTTGCTGAACGAACGCCGCAACGAGAGCTGTGATCTCCGCTGGGCACTCGAGGCTCGGAAGATGGGCCACATCACGAACCTCATGGCCTTCCGCGCCCGGAATTGCCGCGACGAGATGACGGCAGCGGTCCTGCACATAGGGGAAATCGAGGTCGCCCCATATGATGAGGGTCGGCACTGCGATCTCATGAAGCCGGTTGAAGAAGGGTCTAATATCGACGTCCGATCCGAACGGCGGCGAGCGGAGTGCGATGCCGTTCATATCAAGGAACAGATCGCGAGCCGGACCGCCAACGCGACCTTCGGCAGCCCGTGGTCCGTCCAGCCAGAGGCGCGCCTTCATCGCGTTCATCCGATCAAGATCGCCTGACGCTTCGATCTCCTTCCATCGCATCATCAGCGTCTCGATGTCGGCGGGATAGACCGGATCGGGTGCACCCGCGACATTGGGGGCGATCAGAACCAGGGCGCGAACGCGCGAGGGATGCCGGACGGCGGCATCAAGCGCGATGCGCCCGCCAAGTGAGCAGCCGACGAGGATTGCGGGCTCGCCGCCTGCGGTTGCTTCCAGCACTACGAGGAGATCAGCAAGCGCGGAAAAGTCTTCGGGCTCGGCGCGGGTTTCGCCGAACCCGCGTCGGTCATACCCGACCGCCCTGTGCGTGGCGCTCAATTCATCGCATTGAGCGCGCCACATGCGCCGGTCGCACACATTCGCATGAAGAAAGACGACGGCAGGACCGTCGCCTGCCACTTCTGTCGCAAGGCTGGCACGGCCGGACGCGACGTATTGCATCGAAGCGCGGTGATGATTCATTCCAGTCTCGTCGCGCTTCAAGCCTTCTCTTCCCAGATCATCGCCAGATGCACGATGGTCTGCACCGCCTTTTCCATGTCCTGTCGGCTGACCCATTCGAGCCGCGAATGGAACGCGTGCTCGCCGGCAAAGATGTTGGGGCAGGGCAGTCCCATGAAGGACAGGCGCGAGCCGTCGGTGCCACCGCGGATCGCGGTGCGCATCGGGCGCAGGCCGGCACGGCGGATCGCCTCGATGGCGTATTCCAGCACGTGCGGGTGACGGTCGATCACCTGCTTCATGTTGCGGTACTGCTCCTTGACCTCGAACGTGTAGGTCGAGCGCGGATAATCCTTCATGACGTCCTTGACGATGCCCTCGAGCAGCGCCTCCTTCTCCTTCAGCCCTTCCTCGGTGAAGTCGCGGACGATGAAGGAGAGCGTCGCCTGTTCGAGCGCGCCGTCGATGCCGATCGGATGCAGAAAACCCTGCTTGCCCGAGGTGGTCTCGGGCGAGCAGCCCTCCTTCGGCAGACGCTCGACGATGGCGGCGGCGATCTTGATCGCGTGCTCCATCTTGCCCTTGGCGTAGCCGGGATGGGCGCTGACGCCGTGGATGGTGATGGTGGCGCCGTCGGCCGAGAAGGTCTCGTCCTCGACGCAGCCGGCGCTCTCGCCGTCCATGGTGTAGCCGAAATCGGCGCCCAGCTTGTTCAGGTCGACATTGTCGACGCCGCGGCCGATCTCCTCGTCGGGCGTGAACAGGATCTTGATGGTGCCGTGCTTCACCTCGGGGTTGTTGATGAAGAAATGCGCGGCATCCATGATCTCGGCAACGCCGGCCTTGTTGTCGGCGCCCAATAGCGTCGTGCCGTCGGTGGTGATGATGTCGTTGCCGATCTGGTTCTTCAGCGCGGGGTGCTCATTGAAGCGGATCACCTGGCTGGTGTCGCCGGGCAGGACGATGTCGCCGCCGCGATAGTTCTTCACGATTTGCGGCTTGACGTCCTTGCCGGTGACGTCGGGCGAGGTGTCCATATGCGAGCAGAAGCAGATCACCGGCACCTTCTTGTCGGTGTTGGCCGGGATCGTTCCGTAGACGTAGCCGTAATGGTCGAGATGCGCGTCCACAACGCCCATGGCCTTCAGCTCGGCAGCGAGCACGCGGCCGAGATCCTTCTGTTTCTCGGTCGACGGTGAGCTGGGAGATGCCGGATCGGACTGGGTGTCGATGGTGACGTAGCGCAGGAAGCGCTCGGTCACGGTATGCGAAAAGGAGAGGGAGGACATTTCTGGTCAAACCGCCGAATGTTCGGGAAGCAGGCGGTATATCAGAAAAGCGGGCCGGGATGCGGCCGGAACGGGCTCGGGGGCAGGCTTTAGTGGCCTCAGATCGCTTCCTTCAGTTCCTTCACCGGGCGGAACGCGACCTTCCTGGTGGCCTTGATGTGGATCGCTTCGCCGGTGGAAGGATTACGGCCGGTGCGGGCGGCGCGCTTGCGGACCTGGAGGATGCCGAGGCCGACGATGCGGACCCGGTCGCCCTTCTTGAGGTGCTTGGTGATCAGATCGACCATGTCGGTCAGGACGGCCTCGGCATGCTTTTTGGAGACATCCTGGCGCTCGGCAATGTCGGCGGCGAGGTGCTTGAGTGTGATCGTGGCGGGCGCGGCTGCCTTCTTAGCCGGATCCTTCTTAGCCATGTCTGGCCTCCTCGATCTTGCAGGTCGTCCAGAGGGAGATGGGCCCCTGATCCGCAAGTTCCCGGAGGCGTAGACGATTCGGGACCGGACTGACTACGCCGCCGGCGTTGCCGAGGGCCGCGTTCGTGTGTGCCAGCAGTGGAATCCGCCGGTTTGGGCTGCGGATGCAACATCCTTGACTTCACCAGATCGGGCCTTTAAGTCCCCCCTCGTTCCGCAGACATTGCGTGTCACGCGGGAGTAGCTCAGTTGGTTAGAGCGCCGGCCTGTCACGCCGGAGGTCGCGGGTTCGAGCCCCGTCTCTCGCGCCATTTTTGGCAAATAGATCAAACAGTTGCTGTCTACTGGTAGCCAAAAGCGCCGCTTGGACTGCTGTTTCATTCCGATCGCTTCCTTCCCTGCCAGAGTCCGTCTATTTCGGCTTGCGCTCCTCGATATGCGCGAGGATGCGCCGTGCGTCGGTGCTGCCGGCCTGCGCCGCCTTGGCCAGGAGCCGCCTGGCCTCGGCAGGGTCCCGTCGGCCGCCGATTCCATTGGCGTTGCACCGGGCGAGATTGACCAGGGCTTCGAGTCCGCCCATCGCGGCGCCCCTCTGGTACAGCGCCCGAGCCAATTTCAGGTCTCGCCTGGCTCCCAGTCCCTTCTCGGCAAGCTCCCCCATCCTGTTGATGGCCGTCGCATCGCCGAGCTCGGCGGCCCGCTGGTACAACGCATAGGCCTTTGCGGGATCGCTGGCCGCGCCGATTCCACGCTCCTGCTGTAGGCCGAGGCTAACGAGTGCTGGCGCAATCTTCTTCTCGGCGGCCATCTCATAGTAGAAGCGCGAGCGGGCCGGATCTTTCTCGACGCCGTTGCCGTTCTCATACATCAATCCGAGCTCGTAGAGCGCGCGTGCGTTGCCGAGTTCGGATGCCGCCTTGTAGCTCGCCACCGCTCCTCCGTAATCGCGCATGGCGAACAATAAACGCCCGAGCTGGTAGTGCAGGCGGTCCACCCCTGGCCACCGCTTGACCGCCTCCGCGCACGCCGCAACCGCGCCCGCCACCTTTGTATCGTCGCGCGTCTCGCCTTGGGCGGCGCCGGCTGCCCTCAAATCCGCGAGCCCGGCAACGGCGTTGTCGCAGTGCTGCATGACGGCGGTATCGTCCTGAACGACTTGCTTGACGGGATGGAGATAGATCTTGTCCTTGGAAAGCTGACCATACATGTAGGGCGTCTGCTTCCGGTGTGTTGCCTGCCGAACCTCGTCGCGAACGTTGCGAAACACGAAGTTGATCTCGAGGTCGGCCTGCCGGAGGTATTTCAGCAGCGCCGCAGCGAAAGGGCTGTTGCGGCCTTCGCCTTCTTCCGCGGTCCGCCCCGGCTCCGCTGGAAAGAACACGAGCGTGTTGCGGATTGGTGCGCTTCCGGCTGAGGTCAGGGAAGAGCTGCTGCGGCGGCCATTCGGTATGGCAGGGAACGGGTTCTCCCGCATGGCATCCAGGATCACCAGACCCAGCCTGCGAGCCCGCCCTGCGGCAGCGGTCACCGCAGGCAGGGGAACGGTCTCTGCGCTGGCCGACTCAGGTGTGGCGAGATGCGCATCGACGGGGATCAGGTAACTGCCGACACCGGCAGCTGCGCTGTATCCGGCAAAATAGACGACCGCGATGTCCGCAGCGGCGGACTTCTCGGTGAAGGCGACGAGCCCCACGCGCAGATCGTCGATGGTCGTGTTCTTGCGCAGATCGACGTCGAAGCCGAGGCCGGCGAGAGCCGCGGCAATGTCCTCGGCATCGTTGACGGGAGAGCCGAGCGGCGGCGCGTTCGCGTAGCTCGCGTTTCCAATGACCAAGGCGACACGGCGGTTGGAAGCTTCCGCTTCGGCGTCGAAGAGAAGCCCGATGGCAATGAACAGTGCCAGCCAGCGCAAGATGGAGTCGCGTCCCTTAGTCGATGCCCGAACGGAGCTGCCGCCTCATCCAGTCGCGGTCGGTGAGGAAATCGAGGCCGAGCAGACCATAGTCGACGCGCAGAAACCCGTCCACTCCAGACGACACCGCCGCGGGAGTCTGCAGCGCGACCTCCTGCGCCATCACGCCGACATAGAACCTCGCATCGCCCTTGTATCGATAGCGATAGAGGCGGAGGCCAGTATCGGTCCAGCCGAGTGCCGTGATGTCCTCCTTGAGGCGGATGTCCGATGGAATGGTGACGCGGCTCGCGGCATTCGAGGCGGCGGTGGAGGCCGCTCTGCTGGCCGCGCTCGATGCGGCGCTCGAGGCTGATCGGCTGGCAGCGCTCGACGCCGCGGATGATGCCGCCTGCGATGCCGCCCGGCTTGCTGCGCTCGACGCGGCATTGCTGACCGCAGTCGAAACGGCATTGCTGACTACGTTGCCGACGACGTTGCTGACGACGCCGCTGACCACATTGCCGACATTCTGGTTCACGCGTGCAACCACTCGCCGATATTCGCGATTGCGAACCTTTTCCTCTTCCGAGCGGGTGTAGGCGGAAACCAGGAGCCCGCGCCTGCGCGCCTCGGTCACCGCGTTGATCATGCATCCCTTGGGATTGCCCTTGGTCCGGCAAAGCTGGAATTGAAGCTGGACGTAGTCGGGGTATTTTTTGATGGATCTGGCGCACGCCCCGGAATCGCCGTCGAAGCAGGCGTTCACGTCGCTGTCGTGCGCTGATTGCAGCATCAGTTCGGTGGAATTGACAGGTCGCAGGGCAAGGTCGCTGCCCGGCGGCAGGCGGTTATGGCGCGAGCTCGGATAGCGCTCGGCAAACCGGCCAACCACGCTCTTGTCGCGCGATTCCTTCAGGACGTCCCATGCCTTCTCGACTGCCTGCGAATTGCCGGTGGTCGTCTCGGCCGAGGCGAGCTGATAGCTCGCCGGTGGCGGACCCGGCATGTCGATCTGCCCGGTGGCTTGGCCCGGCTTGGCCGACTTCTCAAGCGAAGCCAGCGCGACCCGGGCGCTCTCGACATGCTCGCCAAACGGATAGAGATCCAGATAGGCGCGGTAGGCCGCGAGCGACTTCTGACGCTCGACGATCTTCCAGGCGTTCGTTTCAGCCGTCTGCAACTGCGCAATGCGCTGGTCGATTTCGGCCGTATGCGCGCTCGCCGGGAATTGCTGGGCGAAACGGCGCAAGGTCGCGATGTCGTTGGTCGAGCGGACGAACTCCCAGGCGAGCTGCTCGGCATCTGCTCCGCCATCGCCGCTTGCGACGGCGGCTTCGCCGTTGAGATAGATGTCGCCCTTCGGCAGCGTCCCGTAGATCGCCGGCTCTTGTGTCCCGGTCTCCTTCCAGACTTCGTCGTGCACGATCCGGAAGAGATAGTTGATCTCGAGTTGCGGCGTTTCGACATGGCGCAGGAGCGAGCCGGAGTAGGGGCTATTCCGCCCGGCCCCGTCGCTCGCCGTCGTGCCGGCAGCAGCCGCAAAGGCAACCAGCACGTTGTCGCTCACCTCGACAGGGGCAAGGCCGCGCGTGTCGGGCGCGAAAGGGGTCGGGGAACGGGCTGTGCCGGACACTGGCGCGGCCGCCTTCGATGGCCGCGACGACAGCGCGCGTCCCGCGGCGGCGACCTTCGTCGTTTCGAACGGGTCGTTGCGACAGGCGTCGAGAACCACGAGGCCGATGATCTTCGGCATCACGGAGATATCGATCAGGGTCTCGAGATTGATCGCCTCGGCATAGACATCGATCTCGGACTTGATTTCGGCATCGACCGGAATCAGCCAGTTCTTTCCGTCCATTTCGACGCCATGGCCTGCGAAGAAGATTACCGCCTTGTCGGCCGTCTTCGCCGCATTGCCGAATTCGATGAGGGCCTGCCGGAAATGATTGTAGTCGAGGTCGGCGAGGTGCCTGACGGAATATCCCAGACGACCCAGCGACGTCGCCATGTCGGCGGCGTCGTTGGCCGGGTTGATGAGTTTTGGGACCTTGCGATAGTTGCTGTTGCCGACAACGAGCGCGATCCTGTCTCCGGCGGCCGCCTGCAGTATTGTCGAAACGAGCAGCGACAACGCTACGCAGCCGAGAACGGCGATCCGGCGTGCCAGATCCTGCAACATGAAGACGGGACGCGAGCTTGGGAGAACGAAAATCCCGAAATGGGCAGGCATCGGCAGAAACTCAGAAAATGAAAAATCGCAGAAACGGGCTAAGGCGGCTTGTTCGTGGATTTTACAGCAAGGGATGCTGGATGACGACATCAAAGGCGTCCGTGTTCAGGATTTCGTGAACCGGGAGTGGCGATGCTTCGACCAAAAGGCTGCACATCGCGAGCGGTGAAACCAGTCGCGCTGCGCTGGTGTTGATGGCGCAGGCGGCCAAGGCCGGCGACATCTTCGGAGACTGCGGATGACCAGGACAGTCAAGTTCGCCCGTGCGCCGATTCTGGCCCTGCCGCTGCTCGTCGCTTTGTGCAGCGTGGCCCGCTGCAATGATCCGGCCGAATCGTCACGCGACTCGATCATTCAGAACGTTCGAGAGGACGTGCGGCGGCACATCCGGGCACGGGAAGCAGGCAGGCCTAAGAAAAGTCCGGAGCTGAGCCAGGCGGCAACGCAGCGTGGTGCCGCGAAGAAGCGAAACCGCTCGACGGTGGAGTAGAGGGATATCGGCGCGTCCCCTGCGTTGGGTTGCTTCTCGTATTGCTCGGCGTGCAGCGCGGCCTGGGAAAGTGTTGCAAATGAGCATCAGCTGGGCGCGCTTGATGGAGCCGAACCCCCAATTCAGCCAATCAGGTGAAGACGCCGCGGGTGCTTTGCAAATAAATTCGGCGCCTGAAGCTTGCGGGAATTTACCTCCCGCCAAGGCTCGGGCTGAACCAGCAGGGGGCTGATCGAATACCATGAGGGCAGGAATTTTCCGCCGCGGCTTTGTCGTGGCCGTACCTTTTTTGCTTAGTCTGTTTGCGACGCGACCGGTCTCCGCACAGGAGGTCAATGTTCCGCAGCAAGTCATCAACAACACCGTTCAGAACATCATCCAGAACGTCCGCGACCAGATTCAGCATCGCAGGGTCGTTACTCCTCCTGGAATGCTGCGCTTCAGCGGCGAGGAGTCGGATTTCGACCGTCGTAATCCGTTCGCCGCAAGGGGTGTCAGCAATCCGTTCGGTGCCTTGGCCTACGCCAAGGCTCCGGCACTTGCAGCGCCGCCCCCGGCGGCTTGGCTTTACGGCGCGAACCTCGTCGGCAGTGGCGACAGTGCGCAATCGAGCGGGGTCCAGGTCAGCGTTGCGACAGTGACCGGCGCAGTCGATGTGACCAAGATCGGTATCTTCACTGCAACCGACGCGCTGACCTTCATCGGGACTGGCTCCCACTCATGGGCGCACACCTTCACGAATGGCGGACTGACTACCGATGGTTCAATTCCATCGACTTCCGGCACCCTGTCGTATCTCAACGGCGGTTTCTCGACTGACTTCACCGCGCTCGCGAGCTGGACTCGCAGCACATCCAATCTGCCCCTTGCCGCGACCGCGGACGGCAGCGGCATCGCCTATACCTGGAACGGCCAATACCGGTTCGACTTCCCCTACACCGTGTGGTTCGAGCCCACGGTCGGCGTAACCTATTCGGAGAGCTATACCGCCAATTTCGGCAGCAAGACGGGCGATTCAACCGAATTTCACGGTGGCATGCGCGTCGGATTCGAGGCGGACTGGCTGGGCTTTAAGATCCAGCCGTCGATCTTGGGTCAGTACTACAGGATTGTCGATGCGAGCGGCGCCGGCGCCGTTGGAGGTGCGGTCCCCGTTGCGGCCGGCATGATCGGTACCAATGGCCTTCGCGGTTCCGCAAAGGTCAACGTGCTCTGGACGCCGCAGCTGTCGTCCTACCTTGAGGTTCATGGCAGCAGCATCACCTTGCCGGACCCGCTGCTGCCTGGGGTTGGCGGATTCGGAACCTCGATCGCGGGTACTCAGGCCGGCCTTCGCTATACCTGGTAGAGTGATCTCGAAGACGGATGCCGGCCGGGCCTAGCGGCACCTTGTTGCGCTCCTCTTGCGTCTGGCGGAGGCACATCCCCGTGGCGCCGTCGCATGGGCGAAACCAAACGAAAAGGCCGCCCGAAGGCGGCCGTTTGGTCTCAATCCGGACCTATTCCGGTGTTCAGCGAATCTCCGACGTCCCCGCGCTGGTCACGACCACCGGCTTGCCGGCCTTGATGACCTGGGTGGATTGGGCGGTCTGGCTGTAATCGGCGTGGGTGCGGGCCGCGATCCCGAAGCCGGCCACGGCAATGCCGGCGACCAGCGCCACCACCACGATCTTCAGGTGGGTCGCACGATCAGCAGAATGAATTGAGTGGTTCATCTGAGCCTCCCGACGGGCTTTGCCGCCGTCTATGGGCTCATCTTCTACGGGCCATCTGTTTCCGGATGGTTTCGCGGGTTCCGCAAAATGGTTTCATCTCCTGCTTGGCGGGGCTCGCCCGGAGTGGGGGTTGGAGGCGGCCCTTCCGAGGCCTGGCATGTCGATCCGGAGCGAGGGGGCCCCGGAGGCAGCGGACGCCAAGCGCATTCTGGAGTGCTTCTAAGAGTCTTTCTAAGAAGCTTTCAATTAGGGAAATCGCGCGCCCTCACATAAGCGTCACCACAAGCGCATGCCGTTGGGGAACAGGCGGCATGACGCATCGAACATGCAGCTTTGGGGTGGCGCGTTGAACAGTCTTGGAATGCTGCGGTCGGCCGTGTTGGCGACCGCTTCCGCTTGGGTCTTGATGCCTCAGGCATCGCTTGCACAATCTTCCGCGCAGAGTGGCGCGCAGAACATTCCGCCGGTGACGGTCACGGCGCCGGAAGCGCGCCGCCGCACCGCGGCGACGCCTCAGCGCCGCGCAACGCGGATCTCGGTGCAGACCCCCGCCACGAACAGGCCGCAGCCACGGCGCGACGTCGGCTTCGTCGAGACGCCGCGCGGGCCGGTGAACGGCTACGTCGCCGGCCGCAGCTCGTCGGGCACCAAGACCAACACGCCGATCATGGAGACGCCGCAGGCGGTGTCCGTCATCGGTGCCGAGCAGATCCGCGACCAGAAGCCGAACAAGCTCGACGAGGTCCTGCGCTACACCGCCGGCGTGCGGGCAGGGACTTTCGGCACGGACACGCGCAACGATTGGTGGCTGATCCGCGGCTTCAAGTCAGAGGATATCGGTCTGTTCCTCGACGGCATGCAACTGTTCTATACGTCTTACGCAAGCTGGAAGCTGCAGACCCCCAACATGGAGCGGGTCGAAGTGTTGCGTGGTCCGTCGGCAGTGCTTTACGGCGGATCGAGCCCGAGCGGCATCGTCAACGTCATCAGCAAGATGCCGCCGGCGGAGCCGATCCGCTACATCGAGGCGGGCGTCAACAATTTCGGCAACGCCTATGTCAGCTTCGACATGGGCGGCCCGGTCGCGACCAGCCCTGACAACGGCAAGCTGTTCGCACGCGTGGTCGGTCAGGTCCAGAACGGCGGTACGCAGGTCAACTTCACGCCTGACAACAACTACTTCATCGCGCCGTCGGTGACGTGGAAGCCCGATGCCGACACGACCTTCACAGTGCTGGCCTCGGCCTCGAAGCAGGATACCCGCGGCATCAACTTCCTGCCGTATCAGGGCACGGTGACCAGCGCGCCGTTCGGCAAGATCCCGACCAGCTTCTTTGTCGGCGATCCCAGTGTCGACAAGTTCACGCGCGAGCAGGAGATGCTCGGCTATCAGTTCGAGCGCCATCTCACCGACGATGTGACGTTCCGTCAGAACGCTCGCTTTGCTCATGTCGACATCAGCTACCGCGGTTATGTCGGCAACGGCTGGGACAACATCAACACGGCGACGATGGGCCGCTATAACTGGTATGCGAAAAACACCGCGAACCAGGCCAATCTCGACAACCAGCTGGAGTATCGTTTCAACACCGGCGCTGTCAGGCACACGATGCTGTTCGGTGTCGATCTGCGGGGCTATCAAATCGACGATTACCAGGCCTTCGGGTTCGGTGTGCCCTCGATCAACGTCTTCAATCCGGCCTATGGAGGAGCTGAGGTTCCGCTACCCGGCTCGCCGTTCCGCAACTTCCTCATCACGCAGAAACAGGCTGGCACTTACGTTCAGGACCAGATGAAGCTCGGCAATTTCACGCTGGTGCTGAGCGGCCGCAATGACTGGGTCGAGACGACGCAGGAGGCTCGGGACACCGGCGCCAACCTCGCCAGCCGCGACGACAGCAGGTTCAGTGGTCGCGCCGGGCTGATCTACAATTTCGACAACGGCATCGCGCCCTATATCTCCTATTCGACCAGCTACAATCCAATCATCGGCCTCAATGCGACGAACCAGCTGTTCCTGCCGGAGACCGGCAAGCAGGCCGAAATCGGCGTGAAGGTCGCGCCGGTCGGATTCGACGGCTATTTCACGGTCTCGGCGTTCGACCTTGTCCGTCAGAATGTCCCGACAAACGGTGCCGGGCAGCGTTCCGCTCCTGCAAAATCAGACTGGCGAGGTGACGTCGCGCGGCATCGAGCTCGAGGCGGTGGCCAACGCCACGAAGGAGCTGAAATTCATTGGTGCCTTCACGGCCTATAATCTCTTTGTGAGCAAGGATCTCGATCCGACGCTCGTCGGCAAGACGCCGACCAACACGCCCGAACTCCTGGTGTCCGGCTGGGCCGACTACACCTTCAAGGATGGTCCGCTCGCAGGGTTCGGCTTCGGAGGTGGCGTGCGCTACATCGGCTCGTCCTGGGCCGATACCGCCAACACCCTCGAGGTTCCCGCGGTTGTGCTCGGCGATCTCGCGCTCCACTATGAATGGCAGAACTGGCGCACGGCGCTGAACGTGATCAACCTGACCGACAAGATCTATGTCGCGAGCTGCGCGTCGGCCACGTCCTGCTTCTACGGAGACCGTCGGCGCGTCACCGCCAGCGTCTCCTACAAATGGTGAGGGCAGCCGAGGGCAGGGCCGGAAGGCTCTGGGGCTCGGAGCAATTGATCGTGATGTTCGCCCGGCTCCGCCTGGGCGTCCGCTGATCCGCCGTCACGATGAGCTCGCGGGCCATGCCCCCCGGCCCAAAGCTCATCCGAGCGCGGCGCGAGCGACCGGCAGGTCGCCGCCGCCGCGCTCGCTGCCGGCTTGGAGCCAATCGCGGACACATTCGCCGGACGGGCTCCGGTCTCGTGATGACGCATGGCTCCTCCGATTACTCTGAGCTGTGGACAGGTCTTTCCTGCACCTGAGGCGGCGGCACCAGCATTGGTGTCGGGGCCGCGCCGATCGGCAAATCTGTCGCCGCGACAACAGGGGGAAGTTGCCCCTACGGCGCTGCACTGCCGCACCGAAAACCCGAGCATTTGGTCGGTCAGCGCGCAGCGAGTAGCTGCCTCGGCCCGAGTGCCGCAATCTCAGAACGGCTGACCTGCGAGACCGTGGCAGCCCTTGCTGGGTGGGGCGATCTGCTCCATACCAGCCGCGGGGTGATTCCGGGATTTTCACCGTTCTGGGGGCGGCAAAGGGCCTGAAAAGAGCGTGTCTTGCGCCCATTGGTGCACTGCGCTAAGGCTCAGAATAATTCCAAATCGGACGAATCCGTGGCTGTCCCGAGGCTGCGGGAAAAGGGCTCGCCAATGAGCGGCATTCTGCAGAACTATCTTCCACTCGTCGTCTTTATAGGGGTAGCGGGCCTGATCGGCCTCGTGCTGCTGATCGCGCCGTTCATCGTGGCGTTCCAGCAGCCGGATCCCGAAAAGCTGTCGGCCTACGAGTGCGGCTTCAACGCCTTCGACGACGCCCGCATGAAGTTCGACGTCCGCTTCTATCTCGTCGCCATCCTCTTCATCATCTTCGATCTCGAGGTGGCGTTTCTGTTTCCCTGGGCGGTGGCGTTCGGCAAGCTTGGCGCGACCGGCTTCTGGTCCATGGTGGTGTTCCTCGCCGTACTGACGGTCGGGTTCGCCTATGAATGGAAGAAAGGGGCCCTCGAATGGGATTGAACCCGAATACGCAGTCCGCAGGTCCGGTGATCGCACCGGCCCCGAAGGGCATTCTGGATCCGTCGACCGGCAAGCCGGTTGGGGCCAATGATCCGTTCTTCCTCGAGGTCAATTCCGAGCTGTCCGACAAGGGCTTCTTCGTGGCCGCGACCGACGACCTCATCACCTGGGCCCGCACCGGCTCGTTGATGTGGATGACCTTCGGTCTTGCCTGCTGCGCGGTCGAGATGATGCAGGTCTCGATGCCGCGCTACGACGTCGAGCGCTTCGGCTTCGCCCCGCGTGCCTCGCCGCGTCAGTCCGACGTGATGATCGTTGCGGGAACGCTGACCAACAAGATGGCGCCGGCGCTGCGCAAGGTCTACGACCAGATGCCCGAGCCGCGCTACGTCATCTCGATGGGCTCCTGCGCCAATGGCGGCGGCTATTATCACTATTCCTACTCGGTCGTGCGCGGCTGCGACCGCATCGTGCCGATCGACATCTACGTGCCGGGCTGCCCGCCCACGGCGGAGGCGCTGCTCTACGGCGTGCTGCTGCTGCAGAAGAAGATCCGGCGCACCGGCACCATCGAACGCTAAGGTTTTACGTCATGGACGACGCCAAGCTCGACGCCCTGGGGCAGACGATCGTTAGCGCGCTTCCGGGCGCCGCGACCGGTCACTCGGTGGCCTTCAACCAGCTCACCGTGGACGTCGAGGCCGCCAGGATCGTCGAGGTGGTCAAGTACCTCCGCGATGACCCGAACTGCCGGTTCGTCAACATCACCGACATCACGGCGGTGGACTATCCGGATCGCGAGAAGCGCTTCGACGTGATCTATCACTTCCTGTCGCCGACGCTGAACGCGCGCATCCGGCTCAAGGCGCAAGCCGACGAGACCACGCAGGTGCCCTCGCTGATCGACGTCTTCCCGGGCGCCGACTGGTTCGAGCGCGAAGCCTACGACCTCTACGGCGTGTTCTTCGTCGGCCATCCCGACATGCGCCGCATCCTCACCGACTACGGCTTCGAGGGCCATCCGCTGCGCAAGGATTTCCCGCTCACCGGCTTCGTCGAGGTCCGCTACGACGACCAGGAGAAGCGGGTGGTGTACGAGCCGGTCCGGCTCAACCAGGAATTCCGCAAATTCGACTTTTTGTCTCCTTGGGAAGGAGCCGACTATCCGGTGCTTCCGGGCGATGAAAAAGCGGGGCCGAAGGTCTGATCATGAACGAGCAACCGCAGAACCTCCGCAACTTCACCATCAACTTCGGACCGCAACACCCGGCGGCGCACGGCGTGCTGCGCCTTGTGCTGGAGCTGGACGGCGAAGTCGTCGAGCGCGTTGATCCGCATATCGGCCTGCTTCACCGCGGCACCGAGAAGCTGATCGAGCAGAAGACGTACTTGCAGGCGATCCCTTATTTCGACCGCCTCGATTACGTCGCGCCGATGAACCAGGAGCACGCCTTTTGCCTCGCCGCAGAAAAGCTGCTCGGCATCGAGGTGCCGCGCCGCGGCCAGCTGATCCGCGTGCTCTATTGCGAGATCGGCCGCATCCTCTCGCATCTGCTCAACGTCACCACGCAGGCGATGGACGTCGGCGCGCTGACCCCGCCGCTGTGGGGCTTCGAAGAGCGCGAGAAGCTGATGGTGTTCTACGAGCGCGCCTCGGGCAGCCGCATGCATGCGGCTTATTTCCGTATCGGCGGCGTGCATCAGGACCTGCCGCAGAAGCTGGTCGACGACATCGAGGCCTGGTGCGATCCGTTCCTCAAGGTGGTCGACGATCTCGACCGTCTGCTCACCGCCAACCGCATCTTCAAGCAGCGCAACGTCGATATCGGCGTGGTGCCGCTGAAGGAAGCCTGGGAATGGGGTTTCTCGGGTGTGATGGTGCGCGGCTCGGGTGCGGCCTGGGACTTGCGCAAGTCGCAGCCCTATGAATGCTACGCCGAGATGGATTTCGACATCCCGATCGGCAAGAACGGTGACTGCTACGACCGCTATTTGATCCGCATGGAAGAGATGCGCCAGTCCGTGCGCGTCATGAAGCAGTGCATCCAGAAGCTGAACGCGCCCGACGGCAAGGGCCCGGTCGTCGTCGAAGACAACAAGGTCGCGCCGCCGCGCCGCGGCGAGATGAAGCGCTCGATGGAAGCGCTGATCCACCACTTCAAGCTCTACACCGAAGGCGTCCACGTGCCGGCCGGCGAGGTCTACGCCGCGGTCGAGGCGCCCAAGGGCGAGTTCGGCGTCTATCTCGTCGCCGACGGCACCAACAAGCCCTACAAGTGCAAGATCCGCGCGCCGGGCTTTGCGCATCTGCAGGCCATGGACCACATCTGCCGCGGCCATCTGCTCGCCGACGTCTCGGCGATCCTCGGCTCGCTCGACATCGTGTTCGGAGAGGTCGATCGGTGATGGCGCAGGCGCCGATCCAGTTTGACCGTGCCTCGGGGGCCCTTGAAGGGGCCAACCTGTGGGAGCGGACGGCTGCCTTGGCGCTGGTGACGGGATCGAAGATCTCCTCGCACTTCTCGCACATGGGCTACATCGCCTGCGCGAATTTGCTGCGCAAGACGCTGCCCGAGCGCAACATCGCGATCAGGCTCAATCCCGACGCGGTGTTCGAATTCCCTTACGGCGACGGCTATTGGAGCAAGCTGCTCAACCGCTCCTACATTTACGAGGACGAGCTCGAGCTCTTGTTCGCCGATTCCATCGACGTCGACTACACGCTGCTCGATTGCGGCGCCAATTACGGTTATTGGTCGGTGCTGGTCTCGAGTAAGCCGTTCGGCGCGCACAAGGCGATTGCGATCGAGCCGTCGGGCCAGAACTATTCGAAGCTCGCCAACAATGCCCGCATCAACGCTGGCCGCTTCGAGACCATGAAATGCGCCATCGGCGCGGCGCGCGGCACCGCGCGCCTGTCGGGCACCAAGCACGAGGCCTTCAGCATCGCCGGCGATCAGTCGGTGGGCGGCGAGGAGGTCCCGGTGATCGCGCTCGACGATCTGATCGATGACGGCAAGATCGCTGCGAGCGGCAAGTACCTCATCAAGCTCGACGTCGAGGGCGTCGAGATCGAGGCGATCAAGGGCGGGGCGCGACTGCTGCAGGCCGACAGCGTCATCATGTGCGAGGAGCACGGCAGCGACCGTTCTCACGCCGTGTCGCGCTTCATCCTCGAACAGACCCCGCTGAAGCTGATCGTGTTCGATCCGCGCAGCAACCGCATGGAGACCGTGACCGAGCTGTCGATCCTCGACCGCATCAAGGTCTCGACCCACGTCGGCTACAACGTTTTCGGCACCGCAAGCGCATTCTGGCAGGACAGGATCGAGGCCATGAACGCCAAGAACCTGGATACCAAAAATCTGAATGCCAAGAATCTGAATGCCAAGTCCGCGCGCCGCATGCAGTGAGAGATTGAAGAGATGTCCGTTCGCCGATTAGCACCGAAGGAAGTCCAGCCCGCGAGCTTTGCGTTCACGGAGGAGAACCTCGCATTCGCCCGGCAGCAGATCGCGAAATATCCCGAAGGCCGTCAGGCCTCCGCCGTCATCGCCATCCTCTGGCGTGCGCAGGAGCAGAACGAGGGTTGGGTGTCGGAAGCCGCGATCCGCGTCATCGCCGACATGCTCGACATGCCCTATATCCGCGTGCTGGAAGTCGCGACCTTCTACACCATGTTCCAGCTCGCCCCCGTCGGCAAGAAGGCCCACGTCCAGGTCTGCGGCACCACGCCGTGCCGGCTACGCGGCGCCGAGGATCTGATCCACGTCTGCGAGCACCGCATCCATCACGAGCCCTTCCATCTCTCCAAGGACGGCAATTTCAGCTGGGAGGAGGTGGAGTGCCTGGGCGCCTGCGTGAACGCGCCGATGGTGCTGATCGGCAAGGACACCTATGAGGACCTGACCAAGGAAAGCTTTGGCAAGGTGCTCGATGGCTTCGCTTCGGGCAATCCGCCCAAGCCCGGTCCGCAGAACGGCCGCCAATTCTCGGCGCCGATATCAGGACCGACCACGCTCAAGGAGATCACCTGATGCGTGATCTCGCCATAACCGGAGGGACCGCGGCCGTGAAGAAATGGGGCTTTGTCGCCATGCACGCCGCGATCGCGGCTGCTTTCATGTTCCTGCTGCAGCGTTTCTTCATGAACGCCTCGCAGGAGACCAGTCTGCTCTGGGCGCTGTTCTTCGCCGTCTGCGCCGCCGGACTTGCCTACAAGCAGTCCATTCGTTGATCGGAAAGCACTGATATGCTCGAGGACAAGGACCGCATCTTCAAGAACCTCTACGGCCTCCATGATTGGGGGCTGGAGGGTGCGCGGCGTCGTGGCGCTTGGGATGGCACCAAGAACATCATCGACAAGGGCCGCGACTGGATCATCAACGAGATGAAGGCCTCGGGCCTGCGCGGCCGCGGCGGCGCCGGCTTCCCGACCGGTCTCAAGTGGTCCTTCATGCCGAAGGAATCGACCGACGGCCGTCCGAGCTATCTCGTCGTCAACGCCGACGAATCCGAGCCCGGCACCTGCAAGGACCGCGAGATCATGCGGCATGATCCGCATCTGTTGGTCGAGGGCTGCCTGATCGCGAGCTTCGCGATGAATGCGCATGCCTGCTACATCTATGTCCGCGGCGAGTTCATCCGCGAGCGCGAGCGCCTTCAAGCCGCGATCGACCAGGCCTACGAGGCCAAGCTGATCGGCAAGGACAATCTCAACGGCTGGCCGTTCGACCTCTACGTCGCCCACGGCGCCGGCGCCTATATCTGCGGCGAGGAGACCGCGCTGCTCGAAAGCCTCGAGGGCAAGAAGGGCCAGCCGCGGCTGAAGCCGCCGTTCCCGGCGAATGTCGGTCTGTTCGGCTGCCCGACCACCGTCAACAACGTCGAGTCCATCGCCGTTGCGCCCGATATCCTGCGCCGCGGCGCGGCGTGGTTCGCCGGCATCGGCCGCCCGAACAATGTCGGCACCAAGCTGTTCTGCATCTCCGGCCATGTCGAGCGGCCCTGCAACGTCGAAGAGGCCATGGGCATCCCGTTCCGTGAGCTGATCGAGAAGCATTGCGGCGGCATTCGCGGCGGCTGGGACAACCTCAAGGCCGTGATCCCCGGCGGCTCGTCGGTGCGCATGGTGCCGGCCGAGCAGATCATCGACACGCCAATGGATTTCGATAGCCTGAGCAAGTTGCGCTCGGGCCTCGGCACCGCCGCCGTGATCGTGATGGACAAGTCGACCGACCTGATCCGTGCGATCGCCCGCATCTCCTATTTCTACAAGCACGAGAGCTGCGGCCAGTGCACGCCGTGCCGCGAAGGCACGGGCTGGATGTGGCGCGTCCTGACCCGCATGGCTGAAGGCCGCGCCCACAAGCGCGAGATCGACATGCTGCTCGAGGTCACCAAGCAGGTCGAAGGCCACACCATCTGCGCGCTCGGCGACGCCGCGGCCTGGCCGATCCAGGGCCTGATCACGCACTTCCGCCACGAGATCGAAGCGCGCATCGACCAATATTCGCACAAGGCCGATGTCGATGACATCGGCGTCCGCGATCCCGTGAACATGGTCGCGGCGGAGTAAGAGACATGACCAAGCTCATCATCGACGGCAAAGAGATCGATGTCCCCGCCGAGTACACGCTGCTTCAGGCGTGCGAGGCGGCCGGCGCCGAGATTCCGCGCTTCTGCTATCACGAGCGGCTGTCGATCGCCGGCAATTGCCGGATGTGCCTCGTCGAGGTGAAGGGCGGCCCGAAGCCGGTCGCGAGCTGCGCCTGGGGTGTGCGCGACTGCCGTCCGGGCCCCAAGGGCGAGCCGCCGGAGATCTCGACGCGTTCGCCGATGGTGAAGAAGGCACGCGAAGGCGTGATGGAATTCCTTCTGATCAACCATCCCTTGGACTGCCCGATCTGCGACCAGGGCGGCGAGTGCGACCTGCAGGACCAGGCGATGGGCTATGGCGTCGACACCAGCCGCTTCGCCGAGAACAAGCGTGCCGTCGAGGACAAATATCTCGGCGCGCTGGTCAAGACCTCGATGAACCGCTGCATCCAGTGCACGCGCTGCGTCCGCTTCTCGGCGGAAGTGGCCGGCGCGCCCGAGATGGGCGCCACGGGCCGCGGCGAGGACATGGAGATCACGACCTATCTCGAGCACGCCCTGACGTCGGAATTGCAGGGCAACCTCGTCGACATCTGCCCGGTCGGCGCGCTGACCTCGAAGCCCTACGCCTTCGCGGCGCGGCCGTGGGAGCTCGGCAAGACCCAGTCGATCGATGTCATGGACGGTGTCGGCTCTGCGATCCGCGTCGACACCCGCGGCCGCGAGGTGATGCGGATCCTGCCGCGCATCAACGAGGCCGTGAACGAGGAGTGGATCTCCGACAAGACCCGGCACGTGGTCGATGGCCTCCGCACCCAGCGTCTCGACCGGCCCTATATCCGCGAAGCCGGCAAGCTGCGCGCAGCGAGCTGGACCGAGGCCTTCGCTGCGATCGCCGCCAAGGCGGCGCGCACCGACGGCAAGCGCATCGGCGCGATCGCAGGCGATCTCGCCGGCGTCGAGGAGATGTTCGCGCTGAAGGACCTGCTCGGCAAATACGGTTCGAGCAATCTGGCGGTGCAGGGCGGCGATGCCTTCGATCCCGCGCTCGGCCGCGGCTCCTACATCTTCAATCCGACGCTCGCCGGCGTCGAGCAGGCCGATGCGCTGCTCATCATCGGCGCGAACCCGCGGAAAGAGGCGGCCGTGTTCAACGCCCGCATCCGCAAGCGCTGGCGCGCCGGCGGCTTCAAGGTCGGCGTGATCGGTGCCAAGGCCGACCTGACCTATGATTTCGACCATCTCGGTGCCGGTACCGAGACGCTGGCCGAACTCGCGGCCGGCAAGCATTCCTTCATGGACGTGCTGAAGAACGCTGAGAAACCGATCATCCTGGTCGGTGCGGGCGCGGCCGCCCGTCACGACGGCGCCGCCATTCTCGCCGCCAGCGCCAAGCTCGCGCTCGATGTCGGCGCAGTCAAGGACGGCTGGAACGGTTTTGGCGTGCTGCACGAGACCGCCTCGCGCGTCGGCGCGCTCGACATCGGCTTTGCCGCAACCAGCGGCGGCCTCAATGCTGCGCAGATGACGACCTTCGGCACGCTCGACTTGCTGTTCCTGCTCGGCGCCGACGAGATCAAGGCGCCGGACGGCACTTTCGTCGTCTATATCGGCACCCATGGTGATCGCGGCGCACACCGCGCCGACGTCATCCTGCCGGCGGCCGCCTACACCGAGAAATCCGCGATCTACGTCAACACCGAAGGCCGCGTGCAGATGACGGGCCGCGCCGCGTTCCCGCCGGGCGAGGCCCGCGAGGACTGGGCGATCATCCGCGCGCTGTCGGAAGCGCTCGGCAAGAAGCTCGGCTACGACTCGCTTGCGCAGCTGCGCCAGGCGATGTTCAAGGCCGTGCCGCATCTCATCCGTCTCGACCAGATCGAGGCCGGCTCGGCCGACCAGATCAAGAAGCTGGCGGGGAAGGGCGGCTCGCCCGAGAAGGCGCCGTTCAAGCCTCTGGTCGAGGACTTCTATTTGACCAACCCAATCGCGCGTGCGTCCGCCGTGATGGCGGAATGCTCGCGCCTCGCCTCCGGGCAGATGCTGACCGCAGCGGAGTGAGCGTGATCTGATGGAATTCTTCGAAAGCGCATTCTGGACCGGGTTCCTCTGGCCGCTGATCATCATGGTCGCGCAGAGCGTTCTCGTGCTCGTCGTCCTGCTGGTCGCGATCGCCTACATCCTGCTCGCCGACCGCAAGATCTGGGCGGCGGTGCAGATCCGGCGCGGCCCGAACGTGGTCGGCCCGTGGGGCCTGCTGCAGTCCTTCGCCGACCTGCTGAAGTTCGTGCTGAAGGAGCCGATCATCCCGGCCGGCGCCAACAAGGGCGTGTTTCTCCTTGCTCCCTTAGTCTCATGCGTGCTCGCGCTCGCCGCCTGGGCCGTGATCCCGACCAATCTCGGCTGGGTGATCGCCGACATCAATGTCGGCGTCCTCTTCATCTTCGCGATCTCGTCGCTGTCGATCTACGGCATCATCATGGCCGGCTGGTCGTCGAACTCGAAATACCCCTTCCTCGCCGCGCTGCGCTCGGCCGCGCAGATGGTGTCCTACGAAGTCTCGATCGGCTTCGTCATCATCACCGTGCTGCTCTGCGCCGGCACGCTGAACCTGACGGCGGTGGTCGAGGCCCAGCACGCGCGCGGCCTCGCCAGCCTGATCGGGTTGCCGCAGCTGACGATCCTGAATTGGTACGTCTGGCCGTTGTTCCCGATGTTCGTGGTGTTCTACGTCTCGGCGCTGGCGGAAACCAACCGTCCGCCATTCGACCTCGTCGAAGCCGAATCCGAGCTCGTCGCCGGCTTCATGGTCGAGTACGGCTCGACGCCGTACCTCTTGTTCATGCTCGGCGAGTATGTCGCAATCGTCACGATGTGCGCGCTGGCGACCATCCTGTTCCTCGGAGGCTGGCTGCCGCCGGTGGACCTGCCGCCCTTCAACTGGGTGCCGGGGATCATCTGGTTCTCGCTGAAATTGTTCTTCATGTTCTTCCTGTTCGCGATGGCGAAGGCGATCGTGCCGCGCTACCGCTACGATCAATTGATGCGCCTCGGCTGGAAGGTGTTCCTGCCGCTGTCGCTGGCGATGGTGATCGTGGTGGCCGGCGTGCTGCATTTCGCCGGCATCGCGCCGAAGTGAGGGCCGTCATGGGTATCAACGTCAACGCCACTGCACGCTCGCTTCTGCTGTCGGAATTCGTCTCGGCGTTCTTCCTCGCCATGCGTTATTTC
This sequence comes from Bradyrhizobium sp. USDA 336, assembly GCF_044908355.1. NCBI lineage: Bacteria > Pseudomonadati > Pseudomonadota > Alphaproteobacteria > Hyphomicrobiales > Nitrobacteraceae > Bradyrhizobium > Bradyrhizobium sp. USDA 336. The sequence goes on from NZ_JBIYDC010000002.1 coordinate 1,322,878, forward strand.
TTCCAGCCGAAGCCGACGCTGAACTATCCGTTCGAGAAGGGCCCGATCTCGCCCCGCTTCCGCGGCGAGCACGCGCTGCGGCGCTATCCGAACGGCGAAGAGCGCTGCATCGCCTGCAAGCTGTGCGAGGCGGTCTGCCCGGCGCAGGCCATCACCATCGAGGCCGGCCCGCGCCGCAACGACGGCACCCGCCGCACCGTGCGCTACGACATCGACATGGTGAAGTGCATCTATTGCGGCCTCTGCCAGGAGGCCTGTCCGGTCGATGCCATCGTCGAGGGCCCGAACTTCGAGTTCGCGACCGAGACCCGCGAGGAACTCTATTATGACAAGGCCAAGCTGCTCGCCAACGGCGACCGCTGGGAACGCGAGATCGCCAAGGCGATCGAGCTCGACGCGCCGTACCGGTGAGGTGAGGGCATGATCCTTCCCGCGCTGTTCTTTTATCTCTTCGCCGGCGTCTGCGTCGCCTCGGCCGTGATGGTGATTGTCTCGCGCAATCCCGTGCACTCCGTGCTGTACCTGATCCTGGCCTTCGTCAACGCCTCTGGCCTGTTCGTGCTGATGGGCGCCGAGTTCCTCGGCATGATGCTGATCGTCGTCTATGTCGGCGCGGTCGCGGTGCTGTTCCTGTTCGTGATCATGATGCTCGACGTCGACTTCCTCGAGCTGCGCGAGGGCTTCATCGAGTACCTGCCAGTCGGCCTCGTGATCGGCGGCATCTTCATGTTCGAGTTGCTGCTCACCGTCGGCTTCTGGGTCATCAATCCCGGCGTCTCCAAGACGATCACGGCGGCGATCCCGGCCAACGTCAGCAACACCGAGGCGCTCGGTCTCGTGCTCTATACGAAGTACATCCACTACTTCCAGCTCTCGGGCATGGTGCTCCTGGTCGCCATGATCGGCGCCATCGTGCTGACGCTGCGCCACAAGGAGAAGGTCAAGCGGCAGGACATCAACGTTCAGAACGCGCGCACGCCCGACATCGCGATGGCGGTGCGCAAGGTGGCGCCGGGGCAGGGGCTCTCGGACGCGGATGCGGCGGAGTGGGTGAAATGACGATCGGGCTCGGACATTATCTGGCGGTCGGCGCGATCCTGTTCACGCTCGGCATCCTCGGCATCTTCCTGAACCGCAAGAACATCATCGTCATCCTGATGTCGATCGAGCTGATCCTGCTCTCGGTCAACATCAACCTCGTGGCGTTCTCGAGCTTCCTCGGCGACATCGTCGGCCAGGTCTTCGCGCTGCTGGTGCTGACGGTCGCGGCTGCCGAAGCTGCGATCGGTCTCGCCATCCTGGTGGTCTATTTCCGCAACCGCGGCTCGATCGCGGTTGAGGACGTCAATCTGATGAAGGGCTGAGCGCATGATCCGGAAAAGTGGACGCCGGTTTTCCGATCAGATCATGCGGAAAGAGTAAGTCATGGTTCAGGCAATTGTCTTTCTGCCTCTGCTGGGCGCCATTCTGGCTGGCCTGATCGCGCTGTTCGGCGCGCATGCCCGCAACCCCTCGGGCGACGAGCTCGAGCATCACGGCGACCACGGCCATGGCGCTCATGCCCATGCGTCCGACAAGATCAACGAGGATGCCTCCGTCATCCACGAGAGCCATCACGACGACGCTCACGACGATCACGGCCATGGCCCGACCGAGCCGCCGGCGGCGGGCTCGCGCGCAGCCGAGCTGATCACCACCGGGCTGCTGTTCGTCTCGGCGGCCTTGTCCTGGATGACGCTGGTCGACGTCGGCTTCATGCATCACGACTACAGGATCCAGCTGCTGCCCTGGATCTTCTCCGGCGATCTCCAGGTCTGGTGGACGCTGCGCGTCGATACGCTCACGGCCGTGATGCTGGTAGTGGTGACGACCGTCTCCTCGCTCGTGCACCTCTATTCCATCGGCTACATGGACGAGGACCCGAACCGGCCGCGCTTCTTCGGCTATCTCTCGCTGTTCACCTTCGCCATGCTGATGCTGGTGACGGCCGACAATTTGGTGCAGCTGTTCTTCGGCTGGGAAGGCGTGGGTCTCGCCAGCTATCTCTTGATCGGCTTCTGGTACCAGAAGCCCTCGGCGAACGCCGCCGCCATCAAGGCCTTCGTGGTCAACCGCGTCGGCGACTTCGGCTTCGCGCTCGGCATCTTCGCGGTCTTCATGCTGGTCGGCTCGACCGACTTCGAGACCATCTTCCACGCCGCGCCCGGCCTCACCGGCAAGACCATCAACTTCCTCGGCTGGCACGCCGACGCGCTGACCCTGACCTGCCTGTTGCTGTTCATGGGCGCGATGGGCAAGTCCGCCCAGTTCCTGCTGCACACCTGGTTGCCAGACGCGATGGAAGGCCCGACCCCGGTGTCGGCGCTGATCCACGCCGCGACCATGGTCACGGCCGGCGTCTTCATGGTGGCGCGCCTGTCGCCGCTGTTCGAGCTCGCCCCGACCGCCCAGGCCGTCGTGATGTTCTTCGGCGCGACCACGGCGTTCTTCGCGGCGACCATCGGCCTCGTCCAGAACGACATCAAGCGCATCGTCGCCTACTCGACCTGTTCGCAGCTCGGCTACATGTTCGTGGCGATGGGGGCGGGGGCCTATTCGGTCGGCATGTTCCACCTGTTCACCCACGCCTTCTTCAAGGCGCTGCTGTTCCTAGGCTCCGGCTCGGTGATCTACGCGATGCACCACGAGCAGGACATCCGCAACATGGGCGGCCTCTGGAAGAAGATTCCCTACACCTATGCGGTGATGGTGGTCGGCACGCTGGCGCTGACCGGCTTCCCGCTCACCGCCGGCTACTTCTCCAAGGACGCGATCATCGAGTCCGCCTACGCCTCGCACAATCCGTTCGCGGTGTACGGCTTCCTGATGACAATCATCGCCGCCGGCCTGACCTCGTTCTACTCCTGGCGCCTGATCTTCAAGACCTTCCACGGCGAGCCGCATGACGAGCATCATTACGAGGCCGCGCATGAGGCTCCGCTCTGGATCCTGATCCCGATCGGCGTGCTCGCAGTCGGCTCGTTCGTCGCCGGCCTGCCGTTCAAGGAGCTGTTCGCCGGTCACGGGGTCGAGGAGTTCTTCCGCGAGTCCGTGAAGATGAACCCGCACATCATCGAAGAGATGCACCACATCCCGCAGACCATCGCCTTCCTGCCGACGGTGATGATGGTGCTGGGCTTCCTCGTCTCCTACCTGTTCTACATCCGCCGGCCCTATCTGCCGGTCGAGCTCGCGAACACCCAGCCGATGCTGTACCAGTTCCTGCTCAACAAATGGTACTTCGACGAGCTCTACGACATCATCTTCGTCCGTCCGGCGAAGTGGATCGGCTACCAGCTCTGGAAGAAGGGCGACGGCTTCATCATCGACGGCTTCGGCCCCGACGGCGTCTCGGCCCGCGTGCTGGACGTCACCCGCAACGTCGTCAAGATCCAGACCGGCTATCTCTATCACTATGCTTTCGCCATGCTGATCGGCGCCGCCGGCCTGATCACCTGGTTCATGTTCGGCTTTGGAGGCCAGTAAATGACAACCTGGCCCATTCTTTCGGTCACGACGTTCCTGCCCCTGGTCGGCGCGCTGATCGTCTATCTGAGCCGCGGTGACGACGAAGCGGCGCGGCGCAATTCGCGCTGGATCGCGCTCTGGACCACGCTGATCACCTTCGCGGTGTCGGTGATCCTGGTCATGCGCTTCGACCCCAGCAACCCCGACTTCCAGTTCGTCGAGAAGGCGAACTGGCTCGCCACCGGCATCACCTACCACATGGGCGTCGACGGCATCTCACTGCCGCTCGTGATCCTGACCACCGCCGTGATGCCGTTCTGCATCGTCGCGAGCTGGAAGGCGATCACCAACCGCGTCCGCGAATACATGATGGCGTTCCTGATTCTGGAAACGCTGATGATTGGCACCTTCTCGGCGCTCGATCTCGTGCTGTTCTATCTGTTCTTCGAGGGCGGCCTGATCCCGATGTTCCTGATCATCGGCGTCTGGGGCGGTCCGCGCCGGGTCTATGCCTCGTTCAAGTTCTTCCTCTACACGCTGCTCGGCTCGGTCCTGATGCTGCTCGCCATCATGGCGCTGTACTGGAACGGCGGCACCACCGACATCCCGACCCTGATGCACACCGCGGTGCCGCGGTCGTTGCAGACCTGGGCGTGGCTCGCCTTCTTCGCGTCCTTTGCGGTGAAGATGCCGATGTGGCCGGTGCACACCTGGCTTCCCGACGCGCACGTCGAGGCACCGACCGCGGGCTCCGTGGTCCTCGCCGCGATCCTTCTGAAGATGGGTGGCTACGGCTTCCTGCGCTTCTCGCTGCCGATGTTCCCGCTGGCCTCGCACGACTTCGCGCCGCTGGTGTTCACGCTCTCGGCCATCGCCATCATCTACACCTCGCTGGTCGCCCTGATGCAGGAGGACATGAAGAAGCTGATCGCGTACTCCTCGGTCGCGCACATGGGCTTCGTCACCATGGGCATCTTCGCCGGCACCATGCAGGGCGTCGCCGGCGGCGTGTTCCAGATGATCTCGCACGGCATCGTCTCCGGCGCGCTGTTCCTCTGCGTCGGCGTCGTCTACGACCGCCTGCACACCCGCGAGATCGCGGCCTATGGCGGCCTCGTCAACCGGATGCCGCTCTATGCGATGACCTTCATGGTGTTCACCATGGCCAATGTCGGTCTGCCCGGCACGAGCGGCTTCGTCGGCGAGTTCATGACGCTGCTCGGCACCTTCAAGGTGTCGATCCCGACCGCGTTCTTCGCCAGCTTCGGCGTGATCCTCTCGGCGGCCTACGCACTATGGCTCTATCGCAAGGTCGTGTTCGGGGCGCTGGTTAAGCCGCAGCTGGCGAGCATGAAGGATCTCACCTTGCGGGAGTGCGTCATTCTATTCCCGATGATCGCGCTGACGATCCTGTTCGGCGTCTATCCGAAGCCGGTGCTCGACATGTCGGCCGCCTCGGTCCAGCAACTCGTCAACAATTACAACACCGCCGTGACGGCCGTGAAGGCCGCCGCACTGCTCCAGTGATCGGGCAGATCAGGATATCGCCATGAGCTTTTCGACTGCAGGTTATCAACTGGCGCCGGTGCTGCCCGAGCTCGTGCTCGCGGTCGGCGCGATGGCGCTTCTGATGCTTGGCGCCTATCGCGGGCAGGAGACGACCAGGACCGTGACGTCGCTGGCGGTGGTGCTTCTGATCGTGGTCGGTGCGCTCGTCTACATGCAACCCGCCGGCAAGCAGGTGACGTTCGGCGGCAGCTTCATCGTCGACGACTTCGCCCGCTTCATGAAGATCCTGGCCCTGATCGGCTCGGCCGTGACGCTCGTCCTGTCGACCGAGTTCCTGTCAGACCCGTCGCGCCGGATTTTCGAATACGCCATCCTCGTGCTGCTCTCGACGCTCGGCATGATGGTGCTGATCTCGGCCGGCGACCTGATCTCGCTCTATCTCGGCCTCGAATTGATGTCGCTGGCGCTCTATGTCGTCGCGGCCTCGAACCGCGACAACGCCAAGTCGACCGAAGCCGGCCTGAAGTACTTCGTGCTCGGCGCGCTGTCCTCGGGCATGCTGCTGTACGGGGCGTCGCTGGTCTATGGCTTCACCGGCACGGTGAGCTTCACCGGCATTGCCGCGGCCGCGACGGTCTCGAATGTCGGCCTCGTCTTCGGCCTGGTCTTCCTGCTCGTCGGCCTCTGCTTCAAGGTCTCGGCCGTGCCGTTCCACATGTGGACGCCTGACGTCTACGAGGGTGCGCCGACCCCGGTCACCGCCTTCTTCGCGTCCGCGCCGAAGGTCGCCGCGCTCGCCGTCTTCACCCGCGTGACGCTCACCGCATTCCCCGGCATCGTCTCGCAATGGCAGCAGATCCTGGTCTTCGTGTCGATCGCCTCGATGGCGCTCGGCTCCTTCGCCGCGATCGGCCAGAGCAACATCAAGCGACTGATGGCCTATTCGTCGATCGGCCACATGGGCTTTGCGCTGGTCGGCCTTGCCTCCGGCACGGTGGAAGGCGCACAGGGCGTGTTGATGTACATCGTGATCTATGTCGCGATGACGCTCGGCTCGTTCTCGATCATTCTCGCCATGAAGCGCAACGGTCAGGCCGTGGAGCAGATCAGCGATTTCGCCGGCCTATCGCGCACCAATCCGCTGCTCGCCTTCATGTTCGCGATGCTGCTGTTCTCGCTCGCCGGCATCCCGCCGCTCGCCGGCTTCTTCGCCAAATGGTACGTCTTCGTCGCCGCCATCAAGGCGAACCTGTTCACGCTCGCCGTCATTGGCGTGCTGACCAGCGTCGTCGGCGCCTACTATTATCTCGCCATTGTCAAGACGATGTATTTCGACGAGCCGGCCGGCCGGGTCGATCCGGTCCGCATCGAAGTGCGGACGGTGCTGGCGGTCGCTGGCCTGTTCAACCTGCTGTTTGCGCTGTTCGCGGGGCCCGTGGTGAGCGTCGCCTCCGCCGCGGCAAAGTCGTTGTTCTAGGATGGCCTTCGCGCTCGGTCCTCGCGCATCGGCTGCGGGCTACAGGCTCGCGGCGTTCGAACGGACCGGCTCGACCAATACCGAGGCGATCGAACACGCCAGGGCCGGCGAGCGCGGCCCGATGTGGTTCGTCACGTCCGAGCAGACCGCCGGCCGCGGCCGGCGCCAGCGCGCCTGGATCGCGCCGCGCGGCAATCTCGCCGCCAGCATCCTCGAAGTCATGGACGTTGCCCCCGCCGTCGCCGCCACGCTCGGCTTTGCCGCGGGGCTGGCCGAGGAGGCGGCACTGGAGAAGGTGAGCCTCGAGGCCGCGCTCCGTCTCGGCGAAGGCCGGCCCCGCTACGCGCTGAAATGGCCGAATGACGTGCTCGCCGGCGGCAAGAAGCTGGTCGGCATTGGCCTCGAGGCCGAGGCCGTCGGTGGCGGCCTTGCCGTCGTGGTCGGTATCGGGACCAATGTGGTCGCCGCGCCCGAGGGCACCCCGACGCCCGCGGTGTCGCTGGCCGCCCTCGGCGTCCAGATCAGCGCCGAGGAACTATTCATGGCGCTGTCGGATGCCTGGGTCGAGTTCCGCGGCATCTGGGACAATGGCCGCGGCTTTGCCGAGATCCGCAGGCTCTGGCTGGAGCGCGCCGCCGGCCTCGGCGAAAAGGTTGCCATCCACACGGGAACCATGACGCTGGAAGGTGTTTTTGACACGATCGACGACACCGGCTGCCTGATCGTCCGCACCGCGGAGGGCCGCCTCGTGCCGGTGGCGGCCGGCGAGGTGTTCTTCGGCCCCGTCGCCTCGGTGGGAGCAGCGTGATGGCAAGGCCGGACGAACTGGTGTTTGCGCCGCTCGGCGGCGTCGGCGAGATCGGCATGAACCTGTCGATCTACGGCCTCGGCAACCGTCACCAGCGCGCCTGGCTTGCAGTCGATCTCGGCGTCTCCTTCGGCGATGAGGAGCATCTGCCCGGCATCAATCTGATCATGCCCGACATCTCCTTCCTGGAGAAGGAGCGCAAGAACCTGATGGGCCTCGTGCTGACCCACGCCCATGAGGATCATTTCGGCGCCATCATCGACCTCTGGCCGAAGCTGAAATGCCCGATCTACGCCACCAGGTTCAGCGCCGCGCTGTTCGAGGCCAAATGCGCCGCCGAGCGCAACGCGCCCGAGATTCCGGTCACCGTGGTGCCCTCAGGCGGCCGTGTCGATATCGGTCCGTTCAACGTCGAGTTCATTCCGGTCGCGCATTCGATTCCGGAAGCGCATGCGCTGGCGATCCACACCGACGCCGGCATCGTGCTGCACACCGGCGACTGGAAGATCGACCCGACCCCGACGCTTGGAGCCGCGACCGACGAGAAGCGGCTGCGGGAATTGGGCGAGCAGGGCGTGCTCGCCTTGATCGGCGATTCCACCAATGCCGTGCGCGACGGCCGTTCGCCCTCCGAGGCCGAGGTCGCCCGAACCATCATCGATCTCGTCAAATCCGCCAAGGGCCGCGTCGCGGTGACGACGTTCGCCTCCAACGTCGCCCGCGTCAAAGCGGTGGCTGACGCCGCGAGGGCCGCGGACCGCGAGGTCGTCGTGGTCGGCCGCGCCATGGAGCGCGTGGTGCAGGTCGCGCGCGAGACCGGTTATCTCGAGGGCGTGCAGAATTTCCGCTCGCCCGAGGTCTATGGCCACCTGCCGCAGGACAAGGTGCTGGCGCTGTGCACCGGAAGCCAGGGCGAGCCGCGCGCCGCGCTGGCTCGCATCGCCAATGACGACCATCCTGAAATCACGCTGAACCGCGGCGACAGCGTCATCTTCTCCTCGCGCACCATTCCCGGCAACGAGAAGGCGGTCGGCTCGATCATCAACAATCTGGTGCTGCAGGGCGTCGAGGTCATCACCGACCGCGATGCGCTGGTCCACGTCTCCGGCCATCCCCGTCGCGACGAGCTGCGCGATATGATCTCCTGGGTGAAGCCGCAGATCCTGATCCCGGTCCACGGCGAGGCCCTGCACTTGCATGAGCACGCCAAGCTCGCCCGCGCCGCCGGCGTGCCGCGCGTGCTGGTCTGCCGCAACGGTGACCTCGTCAAGCTCGGCCCGGGCGATCCCGGCATCGTCGGCGAGGTGCCATCGGGGCGGCTCTACAAGGACGGCACGATCCTGGAAGACTCCAAGTCCCGTGCCGTCGTGGAGCGGCGCCGCATGGGCTTCTCCGGCTGCGCCTTCGTCGCCATCGCCATGACCGCGCAGGGTGAGCTCGCCGGTGATCCCGAGCTCGATTTGGTCGGCATCCCCGAGAAGAACAGGGCCGGCGAGACCTTCGACGACATCGTCTTCGATGCCGTGATGTCGACCATCGAAGGCCTGCCGAGGGCGCGCCGGCGCGATCCGGACGCCTTGGCCGAGTCGGTGCGACGCGCTGTCCGGGCCGTGATCAACGAACATTGGGGCAAAAAGCCCCCCTGTCTGGTACATGTACTGACGGTATAGGGAGAGGAACATGTTGGGCCGGCTCAACCATGTCGCGATCGCGACCAGGGACGCGGTCAAGGCCGCGAAGATCTACGGTGCGGCCTTCGGCGCCCAGATTTCCGAGGCCGTGCCGCTGCCCGAGCACGGCGTCACCACTGTGTTCGCGACCCTGCCCAACACCAAGATCGAGTTTATCGAGCCGCTCGGCGAGGCCTCGCCGATCGCAAAGTTCATCGAGCGCAATCCCGACGGTGGCATCCATCACGTCTGCTACGAGGTCGTCGACATCATCGCCTCGCGCGACACGTTGGTGAAGGAGGGCGCGAGGGTGCTCGGCGACGGCGTGCCGAAGATCGGCGCCCACGGCAAGCCGGTGCTGTTCCTGCACCCGAAGGATTTCTCCGGCGCTCTCGTCGAGATCGAGCAGGCATAGGGCCGCGTCATGGCCATCCAGATTTCAACCTGGCTCGCGATCTATTTCGTACTCTGGTGGGTCATGCTGTTCGTGACGCTGCCGTTCGGCGTGCGCAGCCAGCACGAGGACGGTGTTGGCGCGCCCGGCACCGACCCCGGTGCTCCCATCCTCACCCGCATGGGGCACAAGCTGATCTGGACCACGATCATCTCGGCAATCGTGTTCGGCATTGGCCTTGCGGCCTATCATGCCGGCTATCTCTCGATCGAGCGCCTGTCGAAGATGATGGGAATGCCGTTTTAAGTTTTGATTGGCGTTGTTATGGGGTCAAAAATGACATTTCAGCGTATCGTCATTGCGCTTCTGGTGCTGATCGTCGCAGGGCTCGGTGCCATCGGCTATTTCGAATGGCGGATGGCGGTGCAGGTGCGCACCCTGAAGGCGTTCGTTGAGGGCTATGTCTTCAACGAGGCCGTGCTGGCCTGCGAGCAGGCCAAAAGCTCGACGCCGTTCAAATGGAACGGCGGCAAGAGCACCTCGGTGATCGGCCTGAACTCGGTCAAGACGGACAAATACACGGTCAGCGCCAGCTACACGCTGGTCGCGGACAGCGTCTATTGCGACTACGATCCGATCAAGAGAAAGGCCGACATCGGCTCCAGCTTCCTGGAGCGGGAGACTTTCTAGCTAGATCGCGCGGCGCTGCCGGCCGGCGAAGAGACCGTAAACAAACAGCACGATGATCGCGCCGACCACGGCACCGATCAGGCCCGCACCCTCGCCAGGGCGATACCAGCCCAGCGCTTGCCCAAGATACGAAGCGACGAAGGCGCCGACGATGCCGAGGATGGTCGTCAGGATGAACCCTGACGGTTCGTTGTCGCCCGGCATGATGAACTTGGCGATCACGCCGGCGAGAAAGCCAATGATGATGGTCCAGAGAATGCTCATGAGTACACCTTTTCGAGTTGAGCCGCTGCTCCTATGCGTCGGGCAGGCGTCCATCCGGCGTGTATTTGTCGATTGCGGAAGGAAGCTCGCGGGTTAGCCGTGAGACGATCTCCTCCTGGGAAAGCCCGGTCTGCTGCGCGAGCTTCTCAAGGACGTCGCTGCCGATGGCTTGCTTGAGCTCCGGCGGGGAGATCTCCTTGTTGGGGCCTGGCTTCACCCATGAATCGGCGATCTCGCCCTGCCCATTCTGGTTGAACCTCTCCAGGAGCTCGCCAATCCCGCCATTGAGCAGGCCCCCGATTCCGCCAGCGCCTAGCATGCCGCCGAGATTGCCGAGCATGCCTCCGAGCGGCTGCTGGCCGCCCGTGGACGAGCCGGCGCCGGCGCCTTTCAGCAGCTCCGCCAGCTTGTCGCGATTTTGATACCCGGCGATGGCCAGCATCGCCAGCAGGGCAGTCATGGAAGGCATTCCGCGGCTCATCGCTAGCTCCTTTTAGAAGGTCAGAAACCCAAAACCGTCTCAGCCTGCTTGGGTTCCTCAATCGACCAATAGGAGCTCGCGACCAAGCGTCCCAGCTTGGCCGCCACCAAAGCAGCGGGTGGCAGACAGCGTACATTGTGGCTACGATCCGATGAAAAGAATGGCCGGATCGGCTCGAGCTTGCCAGCATCGGGAGTAGCGATCCGGCCCAGACATGGGATGGGATCGCAATGACCGGGGACCGGGCAGGGGACTATCGGATTTTGCACGAGGCGGACTCGCGGGACTATCTCGCAGGCCTGCCCGATATCGCCGCGCTCCTTGGCGGCGAACCGGCGTCCTGGGCGATCACCGAGGTCGGCGATGGCAACCTCAACCTCGTCTTCATCGTCAAGGGCGCACGCGGCGGCATTGCCGTGAAGCAGGCCCTGCCTTATGTCCGCCTGGTCGGCGAGAGCTGGCCGCTGCCGCTGTCGCGCGCCCATTACGAGTATCTGGCGCTGTCGCGCCAGGCCCAGCTCGCGCCTGGCCTGGTGCCGGCCGTGCTGCATCACAACGAAGCCCTGGCGCTGACCGTGATGGAGCTGCTCGAGCCCCACATCATCATGCGAAAGGGCCTGGTCGCGGCAACGCGCTATCCGCGTTTCGTGGACGACATCACCACCTTCATGGCGCGGACGCTGTTCTTCACCTCCGACCTCGCGCTGTCAGCGGCCGAGAAGAAGGAGGCCATCGCGGCCTTTGCCGGCAACCATGCGCTTTGCAAGATCACCGAGGACCTGATCTTCACCGATCCCTACCGCATCGCCGAGCAGAACCGCTGGACCGCGCCCTATCTGGACGGCCTTGCCGCGCGCTTGCGCGAGGACCTGGAGCTGCACGTCGCAATCTCCCGGCTGAAGCTGAAATTCATGGCGGGTCCGGAAGCGCTGATCCATGGCGACCTCCACACCGGCTCGATCATGGTCACGGATAGCCAGACCCGCGTGATCGACCCGGAATTCGCGTTCTACGGTCCGATGGGCTTCGACGTCGGCGCGGTGCTGGCCAATCTCCTGATGGCCTATTTCGCTTCCGCCGGCCACGAGCGCGCGCCGGGCGAACGGGCGGCATTCGAGGCCTGGGTGCTGGAGACGGTCGAGCAGGTCTGGACCGAGTTTACCCGAAAGTTCCTCGATCTCTGGCGGGCGGGAGGCACCGGCGATGCCTATCCAGTCTCGCTTTTCGCCGGCGAACAGGGTGCCGCGCGGTTGGAAGCCGAGCGACAAAGCTACATGCAACGCCTGTTCGCCGACGCTGTCGGCTTCGCAGCCGCAAAAATCATCCGCCGCATCTTCGGCCTCGCCCACAACATCGATTTCGAGCTGATCGAGGACCCGCGCACGCGGGCGGTCAGTGAAGCCCGTGCCGTGCGGCTGGCGAGGGCGATGATGGTGGAGACGGCGTCGTTCCGGACCATCGCGGATGTGACGAATGCCGCGCGAAAACTGCGGGACTGGATGCCGGAATTGTCGGGCTGAACCAGCCACATGATGAGGCGCCCGCCCCACGCTCCGTCATTACGAGATGAGAGATCGTCCCCGGAATTTTAGTAAAGCCGCATCGGCAGCAGGACGCCGTCCGCGCCGGCCAGCAAACCCCAGGTCTCGTTGGCCGCGACCTCGAACTCCCGGCTCGCTGCCGCTCCGCCATCCACCTTGAGGGTGACCTTGTACCTGCCGGGCGGCAGATCGAGCTTCTGGCTGTCCGGCAATTTGCCTGCGGCACCGTCGGAGTTCGCCAGTTCTTCGCCGGCGTGCGCCGCCAGATGGACGGCCTGGTCGGCGACGGTGATCACCGCCGCTTCATCCGTCTTGTTGCCGAGCATCAGCCTCACTTGCCCCGGCTTCGGCAGCAGGCCGATGGTCGCCGGAGCGAATTTGCGCCTCGACAGCTCGGCAATTGTCTTGCCGTCCTGACGTGAGAGCCGGAGCAGGAGCGGTCCCTCTCTCGTCAGGAACGTGATCACGGCCCGGTCCGGCTCTTCGAGCGCACCGTCTTTCTCCGTCCCGCCACGCTTGCCGAGTGCGTCGCGATAGAAGCCGAGCACAGAGGCGAAATCGCGCGGCGTCTCGGCGTAGATCGACCGGATCTGCGGCGATTCTTTCGCCGTCGCGAGGGCCCACCCTTCGGGCAGCGGCAGGCCGGTATGCTCGGAGAGCTTGGCTTCGAAACGTGCCCCCGCACCGCGCGCCATCATCCCGACGGGGATGCTGAGCAGTCGTTCGACGAAATTGTCCAGAGCGTCATGGCTCCGGACCGCCCACCAGGTCTGGTCGACATTGTCGTTCGCGCCGGAGGTGCGACTCCAGCCGAACTGGATAGCGTTTGTCGCGCTCTCTCCACCCAGGCCGGCCGCGACCGGGCGCGCCAGCACGGCCGTTGCGGCGACCAGACCCGTGGCGAGCAGGGCACCTAGCGTTCGGCGATGCATTTTTGCGCCATCCCTTGGGGCTCAGATAATGATCCTGAGCTTGGTCGCCTCGATCACGAAAAATGTTCATCGATCCTACCCGCCCGATGACGCACCGCGTCATTGCGCCTCCGCCGAAAGCATGCCTCAGGAACCGGCATCATTTGCCGTCAAAACGAAGCTTGCTTTCGGCAGGCGACGAATGATCAAATCACTCATCGGAATACGCCTGCGTCGGGGGGACACATGATGTTCAAGACCATCGCGATCGTTGCCGGTTTGGGACTGGCGCTCGCCGCCACAGCCGAGGCGCAGACACCGCGCAAGGGCGGAACCATCCGCATGACGGCGCCCTACGGCTCGAGCTTCACCAGCCTCGACATTCACACCACGCAGCGGGCCCAGGACGAGATCTACGCCAAGGCCCTGCACCGTTCGCTCTACATCTGGAATTCGGCGGAAGGAAAGCCGGTGCTGGAGCTCGCCAAGGAGGACGTGGTCTCGGGCGGAGGCCTCGTTCACACCTTCAAGCTGCGCGACGACGCCTATTTCCACAACGGCCGCAAGATGACGGCCGACGACGTCATCTGGTCCTACAACCGCATCATGGACGGCAGCAAAGCCTATCCCGGCGCGCGTTACGTCCGTGTGATCGAGGGCGCCGCAGCAGTGGAGAAGGGCCAGGCCAAGGAAATCTCCGGCCTGAAGAAGATCGACGACTTCACCATCGAGATGAAGCTGACGGAGAAGGTCGATCCCGGCTTCTATTTTTTCACCGCGCTGACCTCGATCTATCCCGCGGACGAGGCCGCCAAGGAAAGCTTCATCCAGAAGCCGATCGGTCTCGGTCCCTTCAAGTTCGTCGAGCATGTGCCGGGATCGCGCATCGTCATGGAGCGCTGGGACCGGTTCTACAAGCCAGGCAAGCCCTATGCCGACAAGATCGTCGTGTCGGTCATGGGCGAGGCCGCGGCGCGCGACGTCGCCTTTCGCAACAAGGAGATCGACACCTCGGTGCTGGGACCTGCGCAGTACGTCGCCTACCAATCCGACGCCGACCTCAAGGGCACCATCGTCGAGGTCGCCGAAGTGTTCACGCGCTACATGGGCATGAATCCCGCGGTCAAGCCGTTCTCCGACAAGCGCGTGAGGCAGGCGATCAATTACGCCATCGATACCGATTTGATCATCAACAAACTGGTTAAGGGCAAGGCCTACCGCGCCACCAGCTGGCTGCCGCTGACCTCGCCGGCCTACGACAAGGCGATGAAGCCTTATCCCTTCGATCCCGCAAAGGCCAAGCAATTGCTCATCGAAGCCGGCTATCCTAACGGCTTCGAGTTCGAATGGACCACCAGCCAGAATGAAAGCTGGGGCCTGCCGATCGTCTCGGCCGTCATCCCGATGCTGGACAAGGTCGGCATCAAGGCCAAGGTCAAGCAGGTCGAGACCGCGGTGCTGGCGGAGGTGGTTCGCACCGGCGACTATCAGGCCTTCATCTATTCTCAGGCGAGCGGCCCCGATCCTCAGGCCGCGCTCAAATGCTTCCATTCGGCGACGCCGCAGGCGGCCTGCAACTACACGACCTACAAAAATCCCGACTTCGACAAGATCCTCGATGAAGCCGGACAGGCCGACGATCCCACAAAGCGCATCCAGCTGATGCAGAAGGCTAATGCGCTGCTCTACGAGGAGGCGCCGGTCTGGTTCTTCAACTACAACAAGGCTGTCATGGCGGTGCAGCCCTGGCTCAAGGGAATTCAGCTCAACGCGACGGAGCTGACCCACCAGAACGTCGAGGACCTCTGGGTCGACGAGACCTCGCCCGCGAAGTGACACGCGCGCTCCCTCCAGCGCGACGGGCGAGGGAGGGAGCCGGGAAAAGTTGAGATGCTCGCGTTCCTGATCCGCCGCGTCCTGCAGACCATTCCGACCGTGCTCGCCGTGGTGCTGCTGGTGTTCGTGCTGTTCAGCGTCGTTCCCGGCAGCATCGTCTCGAGCATGAGCGACGACAGCGATCCGCAGGTCGAGCTGCGCATGAAGAAGCAGCTCGGCCTCGATCAGCCCGTCTATATGCGTTTCGGCACCTATATCGCCGGGCTCGCGACCGGCGATTTCGGAACCTCGTTCCGGACCCGTGAGCCTGTCACGACCATGATCGCCAAGCGGGCATGGCCGACGCTGCAGCTGATCTTCGCGTCCATGGCGTTTGCGGTACTGATCGGCGTGCCGCTCGGCTTCGTCGCGGCCTTGCGGCCGGGCAGTCTCGTCGACACCGTCTCGATGATGCTGGCAGTGTCCGGCCTGTCATTGGCCAAGTTCTGGCTCGGACTGCTCTTGATGTACCTGTTCGCGCTCAAGCTCGGCTGGCTGCCGAGTTTCGGCTATGGCGACGGTGGCCTCAAATACCTGATCCTGCCCGCCGTGACGCTCGGTGTCTCGCCGATGGCGCTGCTGGCGCGGACCACGCGCGCCGCG
The DNA here is from genome assembly GCF_044908355.1 of Bradyrhizobium sp. USDA 336. NCBI lineage: Bacteria > Pseudomonadati > Pseudomonadota > Alphaproteobacteria > Hyphomicrobiales > Nitrobacteraceae > Bradyrhizobium > Bradyrhizobium sp. USDA 336. The sequence continues at coordinate 1,338,608 of NZ_JBIYDC010000002.1, forward strand.
GTGCTCGAGATCATGACCGCGGATTTCGTCCGCACTGCGCGCTCCAAGGGCATGAGCGAGACCAGGGTCGTCAAGTGGCACGTCATGCGCAACGCGCTCGTCCTCATCCTCACGACCATGGGCCTGCAGTTCGGCGCACTGATGGGGCAGGCGGTGGTGGTCGAGAAACTGTTCTCCTGGCCGGGCATCGGCTCGCTGCTGGTCGACAGCGTGCTCCAGCGCGACATTCCCGCCGTCCAGGGCTCCATCCTCGTCGTGGTGCTGTTCTTTCTCGCGATCAATCTGTTGATCGACATGCTCTACGGCGTGATCGATCCCAGGATCAGATACGCATGAAGCTGCGCGCCAATCTCGTCATCGGGGGAGCGTTGTTCGCGCTGGCGATTGTCGTCGGCCTGCTCGCGCCATGGCTGGCACATACCGATCCCGTGATGGACGCCAACCTCATGAATGCGGAGGAGCCCCCGAGCTGGACCTGGTGGTTCGGCACCGACGCGCAGGGCCGCGACATCTATTCGCGCGTCCTCTACGGCGCGCGCGTCTCGCTGACGGTCGGCATCGTCTCGCAGCTCATCAACAGCGTCATCGGCGTGGCGCTCGGCCTCAGCGCCGGCTATTTCGGCGGCTGGTGGGACGATGTCGTCAACGCCCTGACCAATCTCATGCTCGCGATCCCCTCGCTGATTTTCGCGCTCGCCATCATGGCGGTGCTTGGTCCCGGCCTGACCAGCCTCTTGATCGCGCTCGGGCTGACCAACTGGTCGTTCACCTGCCGGCTCGCACGGGCCTCGGCGCTGTCGCTGCGGAGCCAGGGCTACGTGCAGGCGGCCACCGTGCTCGGCTACGGTGATATCCGCATCATGATCACGCAGCTCCTGCCGAACATGCTGGGGCCCATCGTCGTCATCGGCACGCTGGGCATGGGCAGCGCGGTGCTGTCCGAAGCCGCATTGTCGTTCCTCGGCCTCGGCGTCCGCCCGCCCTTTCCGAGCTGGGGCAGCATGCTGTCGGAAGCGCGCGAGCAGATCACGACGGCGCCGTGGCTTTCGATTTTTCCCGGCCTTGCCATCTTCCTGACCGTGCTCGGCCTCAATCTGCTCGGCGATGGCCTGCGCGACATCCTCGATCCGCAATCGCGGAGCCGGCGCATATGACCGGCGCGCCGCTGCTCGAGGTCGAGAATCTCCGCATCGATCTCGATGACGGAGCGAGGCGCGTTGCGGCGGCCGAAGGCATTTCATTCCGCATCGATGGCGGCGAGACGTTCGGCCTCGTCGGCGAGTCCGGTTGCGGCAAGAGCATCACGGCGCTCGCTTTGATCGGCCTGCTGCGGCCACCCTTGTCGATCGCCGGCGGCGTCATCCGGTTCCAGGGCCAGGAGATCCAGCACCTGTCCGCCGCCCGGCAAAGGCAGCTGCGCGGCAATCGCATTGCCATGATCTTCCAGGAGCCGATGACGGCACTGAACCCGGTCTCGCCGGTGGGGCGGCAGATCGCCGAGATGTTCGTGCTGCACAAGGGCAAGAGCTGGCGGGAGGCCAACCAGCTGGCTGTCGAGGCGCTCGCGAGCGTCCGCGTCCCAGCGCCGGAGCGGCGCGTGAAGGACTATCCGCACCAGCTGTCCGGCGGCATGCGCCAGCGCGTGATGATCGCCATTGCGCTGGCCTGCGGTCCGGACCTGCTGATCGCGGACGAGCCGACGACGGCGCTCGACGTCACCGTGCAGGCGGAGATCATCGAGCTGATGCGCAATCTGTGCGCCGAGCGCGGAACGGCGATCCTGATGATCAGTCACGATCTCGGTCTTGTTGCCAACGTCTGCCGCCGCGTCGCCGTCATGTATGCCGGTCGCATCGTCGAGGAGCGCGGCTCGGCCGACATCTTCCGAGCGCCCTCCCATCCCTATACGCAGGGCCTCGTCGACTCGCTGCCGCGGCTCGGCAGCCGCGCTGCGCTCGGCCGCAGCAGGCTCAAGGAGATCGCGGGCGTCGTGCCGGCGATCACGCGTTTCCCCGACGGCTGCCGGTTCAATCCGCGCTGCGCGCAGGCGACGGATATTTGCCGAACCAATGCGCCGCAGACGGATGGGCTGGAGGCGGGCGGTTTCGTCCGGTGTCACCACCATGCATGAGCCAAAGGGGAGAGCGGACGACGATGTGATCCTCAGCGTGGAGGATCTCGCCGTTCACTTTCCGCTCGGGGGCGGCCTGCTGGGCCGCGGCCGTCGGCTGCTCCGCGCCGTCGACGGCGTCGACCTCAAACTGAAGCGCGGCGAATGCCTCGGCCTCGTCGGCGAATCCGGCTCCGGCAAGTCGACCGTCGCTTTGTCGATCCTCGGCTTACTCACGCCGACGCGCGGCCGCATCGTGCTGGACGGACAGGTCGTCACGAACCGGCAATCCGGCGACCGGAAGGCGCTGGCCCGCATCGTGCAGATCGTATTTCAGGATCCCTACGCCTCGCTCAATCCGCGCCAGACCGTTCGCCGCACGCTGGAGGATCCCCTGCGCGTGCACGGCGTGACCGCGAAAAGCGAGATCGAGGACCGCGTCGCGACGATGCTGAGGCATGTCGGCCTGCGCCCCGAGCAGGCCGACCGCTATCCGCATGAATTCTCCGGCGGCCAGCGCCAGCGCATCGGCATCGCGCGGGCGCTGATCCTCAACCCGAAGATCGTCATCTGCGACGAGCCGGTCTCGGCGCTCGACGTCTCGATCCGCGCCCAGATCATCAACCTGCTGCTGGAATTGAAGGACACGCTCGGCCTGTCCTACATCATGATCAGCCACGACCTCGGTGTGGTCGAGCACATGAGCGACCGCGTCGCCGTGATGTATCTCGGCCGCATCGTCGAGAACGGCGATTGGCGCGAGATTTTCGAACGTCCGGCGCACCCCTATACGCAGGCCCTGATCGCGGCCATCCCCGATCCCTTGCGCCACGCTCCGCTGGCAACGACCGGCGGCGACCTGCCCAACCCGCTTAACCCGCCGAACGGCTGCGCCTTCAGCCCGCGCTGCCGCTACGCGGAGGCGGTGTGCCGGAGCGAGCCGGGGCCGTCGCTGGAGACGCGGGTGGATGGGCACGCGGTGCGGTGCTGGCGGCGTGAGGAGATTGCGGGACGGATGGCGTTAGTCTCGACCACGGGCTAATGCGCCGAAGGGGGTACGTCCATTCCACACCAGGCGGTGGTTTTTCGCCGTTTCCATGTAGCGACCAGGTACGCGTAAAGACCCAAAATCGCGGTCCACAGCATGATCCGAAGTGGTTTCGATTCGCCGCTATCGACGAGGCCGTATAGCGTCAGGAGGAAGTAAACGACTGCGCATCCTAGGAGGGTCCATTTCAGCGCGCCTCTCGACATTCCAGAACCCTATCACACCCCGGCGGCCCAGTTGACGATCTCCTTCATACCATACCGAGGTCGGGTTGTGGCCCATCGGCGAAGTTGCGCCTCGGCGGTAGGTAGTCCGCTCGTTGAGCCAGAGCGGACCAGATTTGCTCAAATCTGAGTTCTTCGCGTTTTAACACGCAGCAGAAGTGGCGCGTCAGCAGGATGTCCGCTTGGCGCCATTACAGGCCGGGTGGGCCAGGTAGCACTTTGACTCCAAAGCATGCGAAAGCTCAGTCTTGTCCGGAACCTGATCGCACGGTTATGGCGGTAACTTCGTCACAAGTCTGTTAGCATCTTGCGGGCTTCCACGAGATCGAGCGTTTCTAAGCCTTCGCTGAACCAGCTGTAGATCGGCACAAGAACGTCGCGCGCCTCTCGCCGCATGCCGCGTGACGCTTGCAGCTTGGCGCGCGCAATGCTTGCGCGAAGCTCGGGCAACTTTGCTCCCTGGGCGGCGGCGATTTTGATCGCGGTCTCGAACTCCGCGTCCGCTTGATTTTCCGCCTGCTCCCCGCCTGTCAGCAACAGCAGTTCACCGCGCTCCCGGTGAAGCTCGACGGCGCACCAGCTCTCGAGACTTGCGTCCGCAATTGCGACCGCTTCGTCGATGATCCGAAGCCCGGTCATGGCGTTTCCGGCCTTGCGATGAAGCGCCGCGCGCAACCCAAGATGGTGCGGAATGCGTAGTCCCGCGCTGGTTCGCCGGAGATCCTCAAGCCCAGTATCAAAGTCCGCCAGACCTTCCTCAAGCCTGCCGGATTCAGCGATCGCCCAGGCGCGAACGAGGCTGGCCCATGCACGATAGTAGTCGAAGCGGTACTCGGTGCAGACGTCGCGCGACTCTGCCGCGGCTTTCAGTGCGGCATCGGGCTCTCGCCGGAATTGACAGAGCATGGCCAGATAATTGAGCGCGAGCGCGATGCTGAATGGATGTGAAATCTCGCGCGCGATGGCGAGCCCTTCCTCAGCAATCTTAAGGCTACGAATCGGATAACCGAGATGCCAGTCGCAATGACTCATGTAGGCGCGGCAGAATACGCTCATGTCGATTCCGTACACCTCGGAATAATAGCGGCCGCGGTATTCGCCGGCTTGCGCACTTCTCTCAAGCTGGTCGCGCGAGAATTGAAACTGGCCGAGGTGGAATGAGAGCACGCCCGCAAGATGATCGGCTTCGGCCTGGCGTACCGGATCACCGCTTCGTTTTGCTATCGCCTCCGTCTCCGCGACGATGCTCGCGGCTTCGCGCAATTTGGCGCGCACGTGGTAGACGTGGCCGAGCCCCTTCAGCGCGGCGGAGAGATCGGCCTCGCTCTGCAGCTCACGGCTGAGCTCCTGCGCCCGCTGGAATGCCGCTTCTGCCTCGCCTGAAGCAAACCCTTTTGTTGCAATCAGCGGTCCTCCAAGTCCGAGCTGTAAATCAAGCTCGAAGCGCGAGCGTGATGCTCCGGAAGGAAGTGTCTGGGCGCACTCTAGCCCCGATCTCAGATGGGCAATTGCTTCCATATTCGCGGATCGGGCGGCCGCAAGTCCCCCCGCCCTCAGCCAGTATGGAATGGCCTTCTCTGCCAAGCCCGCCTCGCCGAAGTGACGGGCGACCAGCTCCGGCTGCGCTTCGACAAGTTGCGGAAAGAGCGCTTCGATCGATGTGGCAATCCGTGCGTGCAGCTCCTGGCGGCGCCGCTTGAGAAGGCTTTCGTAGGCGGCGTCGCGCACAAGGGCGTGCTTGAAAACATAGGTGGCGGCAGGTGCGAGGCCCCGCCGGAAAACGAGCTCCGAGGCTACCAAGCGATCAAGCGCCGCGGCGAGCTCCACCTCTGGCATCGACACGACCGCAGCAAGCAACTCGTGATCGAATTCGCGGCCGATACAGGCTCCGATCTGGGCGACCTCCTTGACTGGAGCAAGACGGTCAAGCCGCGCCATCAATGAATCGTGCAGCGTCGCGGGGATCGCCAACGACGGGAATACGCCCGCGAGGACGTAGCGAGCGCCGGTGTAGCGGAGGATCCCGGCTTCAAGAACAGCCTTCGTGAGCTCCTCTGTAAAGAGCGGCACTCCCTCGGTCCGCGCCAGAATCTGGTCGAGGACCTCGGCGGGAAGCGCTTTGCCTTCGGTGATCCGGTCGACGAGTACAACCACCTGCGCCTTTGGCAAGCGATTCAGCATGAGCAACGTGACGTGAGGAAAACCGGTCCATGGCGGCGGGAGTTCCGGGCGGAATGTAGCGACGAGCAGCACTGGCAGGTCCTGAATACGATCCACGATCTGGTCGAACAGCTCGCGCGAGGTCGGATCAAGCCAGTGCGCATCTTCAAGCACCATCATCACCGGGCCACGACCGGCAAGTCGATCGAGCCGGGCCACGAACGTGCGAAACAGGAGCGCCTTCCTTTGCTGCGGCGACATCTCTGGCTGGGTGCTCGGCCTCTCAGTTAGAATGCCGAGCAGATCGGCAAGGAGCTGGATTGCATCGCCAGATAGCCCCTCGCCGTTTTCGCCAAGGAGTAGTTCGAGGCGCTCGAGCCGTTTTTCCGCAGCATCCTCAGGTGCGAACCGCGCCTCCCGCTCGAGCTGCGAGATGAAGGGAAAGAGCGAGCTGTTCAGGTGATGCGGCGAACAGGCGTAGCTAACGAGCGTGATTTGTTCAGCCTGTAGCCGTTCGCGCAGCGCGCGCACCAATCGTGATTTTCCGATTCCCGGCTCGCCAAAAATAGGGACGGCCTGTCCAGCCCCTCCTTCTGCAAGCCGCCACCGTGACATCATCAAATCGAGTTCCTCGCCGCGCCCGACGAGTGGCGTGACGTGGGCGCCGTGCAACGCCTCGAACCTGCTCTCTGCCCTGCCTTCGCCGATGACCCGCCACGCTTGCACCGGCTCCGCAAAGCCCTTGAGCTGAAGGGACCCGAGCTCAACAAATTCGAAGAGATCGCCGACCAGCCGGCGCGTGCTGTCGGCGATAACGACCGTACCAGACTCCGCAACCTGCTGCAGACGGGCCGCGAGATTAGGGGTCTCTCCAGTGACCGCTTCCTCTTTCGCAGCACCTTCCCCGAGCAGATCACCTACCACGACCAGGCCGGTGGCGATGCCGACGCGTGCTGCCAGCAGACCTCCCGCGCCTGATGACATGCCGCTGACCGCTGTTGCGACCGCAAGTCCTGCCCGGACTGCTTGCTCTGCTGCATCTTCGCTTGCGCGCGGCCAGCCGAAATAGGCCTGCACACCGTCTCCCAGAAACTTCGCGACGTGGCCCTCCAGTCGCACAATCTCTGCCGCCACTGTGTTCGAGTAGGCTCGCATGACCTCGCGCAGCTCCTCGGGATCGAGACGGCGGCTGAGGTCGGTCGAGCCGACGAGGTCGACGAACATGAGCGTGAGCCGACGGCGCTCCACCAACGCGGGCGGCCGCGCCGCCAGGTTCGCTGGTAGTAGACCGATTGCATCGAGAAGCTTCCTACGGTGGCCGACGGCCTGGACTCCAATCTCCTTGAGATCTTCAACCGTCAGTTGGGGCAGGATCTCGAGATCAATTCCGTTGTCGCGGAATGTCTGCTCATAGGATTGGAGGCCTAGGCTGCGCAGCCATTCTCCGATGTCCAACTTCGTCTCCGTAGCCCGTCAGGCGGCCGGTCGCTGTGCGGTGGACGGCCTGACGTTCTGGTTTAACCGGAACAGATTGCCGGGATCGTACTTGGCCTTCAGCGCGGCAAGACGAGCGTAATTCGCGCCGTAGGCGCCAGCGACGCGATCGGTCTCGTCCTCCGGCATGAAGTTAACGTAGACGCCGCCGGTTGCGTGAGGTGCGGTCTCGGTAAAGAGCCTGCGCGCCCAGGCGATCGAACGTTGCGCATCTGCCGGATCGCGCCATCGCGTGTGAACGTTCATGACAAAGTTCGCGTCGCGGTGGGGGAACGCCGTGGCGTCGACGGCCATGCGACTGGTGGCGCCACCAAGCTGACCAATGAAAATCTCGCACTCTCCGGTCGGCAGGCTGGTCGTATGGCTCTCCAGCGTATCGAGAAGGCCGTCGTTTAGCTCAACGAAATTGTGCGACTTCCAGTAATTGTAGGCGCCGGGCGTGAGCAGTGGGTCAAAGGCGGTCTGCCAAGCCGCGAAGGGCTGCATGCCGATCACGTCCGCGATCGGGTCTCCGAGCGCGCGCAGCGGCTCCAATGCGCGCTTGCCCTCGTTCTCCTCTCCCGTGTAGCAGACGGCGAACGCGACAATCTCCTTGCCGTGAACCTCGGCTGGCAAGAACGGCAGCGGCGGCGCCTGCCTCAGCACCACCCACACCGTCAGTTCGTCCGGCGCCTTGGCGGCGACGTCGCGATAGCCCGCGAGCAGCTCCTTCGCCCGCGCAAAGGGATGGACGATGAGTCCGGCCAGAACCATTGGGCCAACAGGATGCAGGCGGAACTCGAACGAACTCACCACCCCGAAATTGGCTCCGGCTCCCCGGAGCGCCCAGAACAGGTCGGTATTCTCGGCGATGCTCGCCCGGACAAGCTCGCCTTCGGCCGTCACCACGTTCGCCGAGATCAGATTGTCAGCGGCAAGCCCGAACTTGCGGCTGAGCCACCCAAAGCCACCGCCCAGTGTCAATCCCGCAACGCCGGTCGTCGAGTTGATCCCGAGCGGGGTCGCAAGGCCGAAAGCCTGCGCCTCCGTGTCGAAGTCGCCAAGCGTCGCGCCCGGCTCTACTTGCGCGGTGCGGTGAAATGGATCAACCCTGACGGAGCGCATGAGGGAAAGATCAATTAAGAGCCCGCCGTCACAAACAGCATTGCCCGCGATGTTATGGCCGCCGCCGCGCACGGCGATCAAGAGGCCATGCGCACGGGCAAAGCGTACAGCACGAATGATGTCAGCGGCCCCTCTGCAGCGCACGACCGCGCCCGGGTAGCGATCGATAATTGCATTCCAGATCGTGCGTGCTTCATCATAGCCCGGCTCCTCGGCCAGACAGACGTTGCCTCGCAAGGTTTGGCGAAAGGCAGCAATTGCATCGCTTTCAAGCGTAATCGCCCCGCCCTGCAGCGAGGCCAGCCGGATCTCCGTCATGGTATCTCCTCCGTGACTAGTGGTCAGTATTGCGGCAGTCCACTTCACGCTCTTGGACAGATCGGCAAAGGGGCGACCACGCCCACGGCTCTTGCAACCTTGACGGCGCAGGATCGCCCGTTGCATGCCGTTCGGCTTGCGAACGACAGATTTCCACCTAGAGATTAGTCCTCCGGCAAATCGAATGGTTCTGCGACAGAATGTCTCGCGGATGAGAAGCGCCCACAAACCTCCGCATCAAGAAAATGCGGTCCGCAGAAGGAACTGCTGGGGTAGAGAAAGGATGGTCCCTTTGTCCTATTGCTGAAGCCAACTCGCCGGCCGATGTCCGTTTTACGCCAGCAGCTGCCACTTCTCGCAATTCAGCTCCTGGCCCTGCACAGCGGACCTCATCCAGGGCGCGGGTTTATGACGACGCGCCATAGATGGTCATCGCGATTTTCTCTTTACGGGTAGGGCGTTGAGTTGAAAGGAAGTCCGGGCCTCGACGCGCAACGTTGTGCCCCCTCAGTTCCCGACGCCGCCGACCAGACGCGGGCGGCGGTTTGCGAGCGGGCACTCGGCCGATAGCGCGCGTAGCCACACGCGAAAACTCACGATCTCCGGACAATCTGCCGTGCCTTCCGGCGCAACCAGCCAATCACCCGCGCCCGATCCCTCATCGATCCGCTCGCAGCGATAGCCCGGATGGTGGCTCACGCCACGGGCGATCGAGAGGTCGACCTTGCCCTCGACGAGCTCGTGCAGGCCGGCGGGCTGCAGCACGCGCAAACCGATCTCCGCATGTGCGCGGCGAAACTCCGCAAGTTCGAGGCGGCGCAGGTCGTAAGTGCCATGGACGCCCAATTGCAGCAGCACGGTACCCGACGGCTTCAACTGCGAGGTCGCATCCGCAATGTGGCGAAAGCCTTCGGAGATCCCGGGCAGATAGGCCTGGCCGGCTTCGGTGAGGATGAGCTGCTTGTGCAGCCGCTCGAACAGCTGCACGCCGAGCCGCGCCTCCAGCGCTTTCACCTGCTGCCCCACGGCTGCGGGCGTGACGTGCAGTTCGTGTGCGGCCAGCTTGAAGCTGAGATGGCGCGCCGCGGCCTCGAAGGCGCGGAGCGCGTTCAGTGGAGGAAGGGCGTAGGTCATCGCAACTTCACTTTGACACCGATAGGCCGCTGCCTTGCAATAGATTTTCTTGCGCTGAACCGCAGCAATGATGCTTTGCGCAGCATTGATGCCGCCGGATACGCTTGACGCGCAAATCCGGAGAAACGTCATGTCCCCAGCTCACATCGTCAGCCACAATCCCGCAACGGTTCACCCGCCCGCCGGCGGCTACTGCATGGGACTCGAGCTGAAGCAGCACAGCCGCCTGCTGTTCATCAGCGGCCAGGTGCCTGAAAAGTCCGACGGCACCGTGCCTGACGGCTTCGAGGCGCAATGCGAGCAGGCCTGGCGCAATGTCAGGGAAGTGCTCGCCGCGGCAGGTCTCGGCGTCCAGCACCTGGTCAAGGTCACCACGTTCCTGACCGACCGCAGTCAAGTCGTCGCCAATCGGGCCATTCGCCGCGCCATGCTCGGGGAGCACCAGCCGGCGCTGACCGTCGTGGTGGTCGAGACCGTCGACAGCAAATGGCTGCTGGAGATCGAGGCGATCGCCGCCGACTGAGGCGGCGTCGTCGATGTTGCAATGAGCCAATCATATCGGGTGTCCAATGGCTGAGATCCATCCGTTCTACCAGACGCATCGGCAAGCGATGGAGGCCGCCATGCGCGAGCGACTAGACCTTGCCGAAGCGATGCTCCGCGAGCGCACGCATCTCTCCGACATCGACGCAATCAGGCAGGAGGTGATGGACGAATTTCAGATCGTCCTCACCCAGATGCCCTATGTCGGCGGCGCGGCAAGCCGCATGAGCGATTTCTTCATGCGCCTGACAGGCTTCATGACCATCAGTCGGGCGCTGCGGCGCCACGGCGTTCCGGTGCCGGTCATCGGCGAGATCGAGCGGGAAACCTACAAGGCGCAGCTGCTGTCGATTCCCGAAGCCGAGCGTCTCGCCGCGGGGCGTCAGTTCATGTCACGGGAGAACCAGGCTTTGATGCGCGAGCAGGCGGCAAGGAGCGTCACAGAGGCTCACCAAGCGGAGTTTCCGGAAGATTTCGTCTACGATTTCGTCGAGCCGGGTCCGCAGGATACTTTCGAATTCGGCATCGACTACAAGGCCTGCGGCTTCTGCAAGCTCGCGGCGCGCCGCGGCGACACGGAGATCCTGCCGAACATCTGCGGCCTCGACTTCGTCGCCTACGCCACGCGAGGCATCCGCCTGGAGCGGACCCAGACGCTGGCGGGCGGCGCCAGCCACTGCAATTTTCGATTTTCGCGATTGTCGTCGGATGCCGAGGCTGGGAGTTAGACCGCACCCGAGACTATCGGTGATCCCGGATCGCCGTTCTGCTTCCCCGTCGTCATTGCGAGCGCAGCGAAGCAATCCAGAATCGTTCCGCGGCGGCAGTCTGGATTGCTTCGCTGCGCTCGCAATGACGGGGGACGGGCGTGCACCGGCCTTTCAAAGCCGGCTGCCGATGATGCCACTATACCCCTGTTTTGCCCGACGGAGCAAATCGACTTCGCCGAATCCGCAATTTCGCGACACCCGCCGGCAAGTCGTTGATTCCGCTGGCCCCGGCTACTGTGCATGGGGTTGTTTTCGCACTTTTGTTTTGCCGGCCGACTATTCCGCCGCTTTCTCCCTCAAGCGCTGCGCATAGACGTTGATGACCAGCGCCGCTAGCAGGATCAGGCCGCGGATCAGGATCTTCAGGAAGCTGTCGATGTTGACGTGGTCGAGGCCGTTGTTGAGTACGCCGAGCACGAACAGCCCGACGATGGTGTTGCCGATGCCGCCGCGGCCGCCGAACAGGCTGGTGCCGCCGACCACGACGGCGGCGATGGAATCGAGCAGGTAGGTGTCGAACTCGTTCTGCTGCGCACTGCCGAAATGGGCGACGCCGAGCATGCCGCCGAGGCCCGAGCACACCGCCGAGATCACCATGACCGCGCCGAGGATCAGCTTGACGTTGAGGCCCGAATATTCGGCCGCCTCGCGATTGCCGCCGACCATGTAGACGTAGCGACCGAAGCGCGTGTAGGTCAGCACCAGATGGCCGCCGAGCAGCATGATGGCGGCGACGATGACGATCCAGGGGATGCCGCCGATCGAGCCGGAGCCGAGCGTCGTGATCAGGCTCGGCACCTTGTAGGCGATCTGGCCGCGCACCAGCAGCGCGGAGATGCCGGCGGCGATCTGCATCATTGCCAGCGTCATGATGAAGGAGGGGATGCCGATCACGGTCAGCCCCAGCGCGTTGACGAGACCGAGCAGGGCGCAGAGCAGGAGCGACAGGATGATCGCGACCGCGCCGGGCAGGGGAATGTTGGCGATGTTGACGTAGGATTCCTGCAGCGTGAAGTAGGCGACCGCAATGCCCGTGACGTTGGCGATGCTGGCGACCGACAGGTCGATCTCGGCGCAGAGGATCACGAAGGTGAGGCCGACGGCGATGATGCCCGTCACCGATACCTGGGTCAGGATATTGCCGAGATTGTCGAGCGTCGCGAAGGAGGGGCTGGCGAAGGCGAAGAAGGCGGTGAGGAAGATCAGCGTCAGGAACGGGGCGATGTTGCGCATCTGCGAGCGCAGGAAGGGCGCAAGGCCCCGTGCCCGTTGTCCTGTCGCCAAAGCCGTCTCGCTGCTCATGTGCTTCTCCGTCACGCCGCTTCCAGCAGGCGGTCCTTGCTGACCGGCTCGTTCTTGAATTCACGCACCAAGGCGCCGCGCTTGAGCACGAGGATGCGATCGGCCAGCGACAGCACCGTTTCCGGCTCGGTCGACAGCACGATGATCGCGAGCCCCTTCGTTCTGAGGTCGCGCACGATGTTGATGACGTCGTTCTTGGCGCCGACATCCATGCCGCGGGTCGGCTCGCACAGCACCAGCAGCTTGGGCGGATAGGTCAGCCATTTCGCCAGCGCGACCTTCTGCTGGTTGCCGCCCGATAGCATGCCGAGATCGAGGCCGACCACCGGCGGCCTGATCTGCAGCTGCTCGACCTGGCGTTTGGCGATGTCGCGCTCCTGCGCCGGCTTGAGCAGCAGCGAGGAGATGCGGTCGAGAATGCTGATCGAGATGTTCTTGTAGACCGGCTCCTGGTGGAACAGCATGTCGCGCCGGCTCTCCGGCACCAGCGCCACGCCGGCGCGCCGCGCCGCAGCCGTGCTGGCGAAAGTTTTCGGCACGCCTTCGACTGCAAGCGTGCCGCCGTCCGGCTTCAGCTTGCCGAACAGGATGCGCGACAGCTCCTGCTGGCCGCAGCCCATGAAGCCGTAGATACCGAGCACCTCGCCGGCACGGGCCTCGAACGAGACGTCCTGAAGGCTGCGTGACAGCGACAGCTGGTCGACCCTGAGAATGACCTTGCTGTCGCTCGGCTGCGGCAGCATCAGGTCGTCGGTATAGCTATGCTCGAGCGCCTCGCCGCCGCGGCCGATCATGGCCTCGATCAGCGCGCCCTTGCTGGTCGCGGCGCTCGCCGTCTCCGCAACCTTGCGGCCGTTGCGGAACACGGTCACCGTGTCGGACACCAGCAGGATGTCCTCGATGAAATGCGAGATGAAGACGATCGCCGTGCCTTCCTCGCGCAGCCGCCGGAGCGTTGCGAACAGGCGCTCGACCTCGGGCGGGGAGAGGGCGGAGGTCGGCTCGTCCAGGATGACGATGCGCGCGCCGGAGAACAGCACGCGCGCGATCTCGATCAGCTGCTGCAGCCCGATCGGAAGGTCGCCGAGCCGCGCCATCGGATCGACGTCGATGCCGAAGCGGGCAAGCTGCTCGCCCGCCTCGCGCGCCATCCGCCGCCATTGCACGAGGCCGAAGGCGTTGGTCGGCTGGTTGCCGAGGAAGACGTTCTCCGCGACGGTCAGGTCGGGCGCGACGCTGAGCTCCTGGTGCACCATGGCGATGCCGGCGGCGTGCGCATCGCGCGCCGAGCGAAAATGCATCTCCTGGCCGTCGACCAGGAAGCGGCCGGAGAACTCGGTGTGCACGCCGGCGATGATCTTCATCAGCGTGCTCTTGCCGGCGCCGTTCTCGCCGACGAGACCATGGATCTCGCCGGGATAAAGCGCGAAGTCGACACCACGAAGCGCTTCGACGCCGCCGAAGCTCTTCGTGATGCCCTGCAGTTCCAGGATGGGCTGTTGTCCCACGCTCATGAAGGATCTGGAGGCTCAGATCAGGAAGTGATCCTGCATCCACTGCATCCCGGCCGCATTCGCCTTGGTCACGACCGGACCGTCGGTGACGACGTTCTTCGGGATGCCCTGTCCGCTCTTCTCGCCGCCGACCACGGCGGAGACGCCCGCGACGATCGCGCCGCCATGGATGCGGCAGGACGGATTGCGGACGGTCGCGAACATGCGGCCTTCGCTGACCGCCTGGATCGCCGGCGGCATGGCGTCGACCCCGCCGATCAGGATGTTGGTGCGATTGCGCGCCTTCATGATGTTGGCGGCGGCCAGCGCCATATCGTCATTGTGGAAGAAGGCCGCATCGATCTGCGGGTATTTGGTCAGATAGGTCTCCCAGAGACGGGCGGTCTTCGACACGTCCCAATCGGCCGGCTGGGTGTCGAGCACTTCGATGCCCGGGAATTGCTTGACGACCGAGTTGAAGCCCTTGGCGCGGCCCTGCGCACCGGTGTGGCCGAGCGCGCCCTGCGTCATGATGATCTTGCCCTTGCCGCCCATGGCGTTGCACAGCGCCTGCGTCACCGAAGCGCCCATGAACTCGTTGTCGGGAGCGAGGAAGGAATGGACGTTGATCTGATCGAGCGGCGCGATCAGCGTGTCCATGTCGATCACGGGCGTGCCGGCGTCGATCATCTTCTGCACCGGCTGGGTGAGGGTGCCGATGCCGAAGGCCTGGATCGCGACGAAGTCCCATTTCTGCGAGGCCATGTTGTCGATCGCCGCGCGCTGCTTCACCGCATCGAGCTGCCCGTCGAACCAGGTCACCTCGACATTGAACAGCTTGCCCCAGAATTCCGCCGCCTGCTTGCCTTGCGCGCACCAGGTGGCCTGGAGGCCGGCGTTGGAGAAGGCCGCCTTCAACGGCTTCTCGCTGCGTCCGACTGCGGCCAGTGCGGGGTTTATGCCCATGCTGCCGAGGATGGCAGCTCCGGCGCCGGCGGCCGCAGCCGCCTGAAGAAGATCGCGCCTGGTCGTCGAGAAATCTTTCGTCCCGGACATCGCTCGCTCCCATATATTTGTCGTCGGCGCGTCATTGGTAGCGCTACCGATCTCCGAAAGTCTCTCACAAGAGTTGTTCGCACTCAATCTGCATTCAGCCGCAGTGTCGTCGCAGCCCGCGCGTTGGTGCAGCGCAAAGCGTCAGCTGGCCGCGGCGGCGAATGCGTCGATCTCGGCGAGCAATGTATCCCAGGCCTGCGCGATCTCGGGCGTCCATTCATCGCCGAGCAGATCGCGGAGCGCATCCCTAATGACGGCGAAGAACGCGATGAACAGCTCGCGCGGCGTGCCATAGGCATCGTGCGAGGCGACCTCGCACGCGATCAGCCGGAAATGCCCGCGGCGCTGGCCGGCGAAGTCGAAAATCGCCTCGATCGTCAGCGCCAGCATCGACCCCTTCACGAGGTCACCGCTATCCGCGCGGAACATCGCCTGCGTTTCCGGATGGAGTTCGAACAGACGTCGATAGACGAGCGGCGTGAGGTCGGCGCAACGCGAGGCCGCACGTTCAAAGCTGTCGTGGATGGGATGAAAGGCCGCGTTCATCGACAGTTCAGTGCCGCGGGCAAAAAAAGAGCGGGGCCCTGGCCCCGCTCAAAAATTGTGTCGACCCTATTATCCCCGATCTTAAGATTTGATCTTGATTGACGGGGCGACGCTGCGTTTTGCGCGCCAGGGGCTCCTCCCGAGACTTGGACCACCAGGCCTCGACCTCGCGGTCAGCGCCTGAGCAAGAGGGATGCTAGATCAACTTTTCTCACTTGTCATCATTTTCGGCAACGAATGTTCAAAATAGGAGCAGCTGACGAAACGATCGGGTTTCTGCCTACCTAAACATATGACAGATATAAGAAATTTGTGGGTGGCCGGGCAGGTTTCCCTGCCTCAGATACCGGCCGGGCTCGGGCGTAGGGCGGTCCGGCCACAGCTTTCGAGCAATTTGCGCGGGACCAAGCGGGCGGCGGAACTGGCCTCGACTCGGCTGCGCCCGAGTGATTAGTTAGCGCACGAACGAATGGTCCGGCGGATGCGCGCACGCCTGCAAAAATTCCTGCCTCTGGTCCTGCTCGCCCTGGTGATGCAGGTGCTGGCGCCGATCGCCGCCTGTCTCGCGGCCGGCCAGGCTGCGGCCGATCCGTTCTCTGCAGGCCTCATCTGCCACAGCGCAAGTGAGCAGGGCGGTCCGGTCGACGAGACCGGGACACCGGCCGCAAAAGCTGGGGCATGTGCGCTTTGTTGCCTCGCGCACGCTGACGCTTCGCTTGACGCGCCGCCCCATGCGGCGCTCTCAACTCCCGTCCGCCCCATCGCCCGCATCGTCTGGCACGTGGCGAACGCGCCCGTCCTCGCCGCCATCGACGGTTCGAGCGCTTGGGCGCGCGCTCCCCCTCGCATTTCCTGATCCGCGAAACCTTCAGCTCCGCGCCGGCTTCCGCCGTGCCGGGATCGCAATGCGCCGGCTCTCTGCCGGCATCAGGAATGACCTCATGCCTCGTTCAGGCTTCTTTCGACTGCTTTCCGCACGTAAGATTCTGCTTGCCTCAGCTTCTGCCCTCGTCGTGCCGTCCAATGCAATCGCCGAGGAAAACCGACGCGAGCTTCCTCCCGTCACGGTCGACGCGCCGCGGGAGAAACGGGCCTCACCAGCCCGCGCACAGCGAACCGCCGCGCGATCAACGCGGGCCCGCGCGCCCGCAACTGCGCGTCCGCAACCGACGGCAGCTTCCGAAGGGGGCCCCGGTCCTGGTGCCCGGACGGTTCTCACCGCCCAGCAGGCGCTGAGCGAGATCAACCAGACGCCGGGCGGCGTAGCGCTGGTCACAGCGGAGGCCTACCGGAATTCGACTCCCGCCAGCACGATCAAGGATGTCCTGGACTACGTGCCCGGCGTATTTGCGCAACCGAAATGGGGCGACGACACGCGGCTTTCGATCCGCGGATCCGGCCTGTCGCGCAATTTCCATCTGCGCGGCGTGCAGCTTTACATGGACGGCATCCCGATCAATACGGCGGACGGCTACGGCGATTTCCAGGAGATCGACCCGACCGCCTACAAATATGTCGAGGTGTACAAGGGCGCGAACGCGCTGCAGTTCGGAGCCAATTCGCTGGGAGGCGCCGTCAACTTCGTGACGCCATCGGGGCGCGACCGATTTCCGAATGGCGTCTCGCTCGACGTGGGAGCCTTCGGGTTCAGGCGACTGCAGGCCAATGCAGGAGGCGCCAACGGGCCGTGGGATGGCTTCGTCACTGCATCGACGCAGGCCACGGACGGCTTCCGCGATCACAGCTTCGGCTCGGGCAACCGCGTGAGCGGCAATGTTGGCTACCAGTTCTCGCCGGATTTCGAGACGCAATTCTATCTCAATGCCAACGAGGTGCGGCAACGCATTCCAGGAACCGTCACCAAGGCGTCTGCCTTGAGCAATCCGGAGGCCGCGGCTCCGGCGAACGTTGCGCTGGACCAGCAGCGCAACATCGACACGGTCAGGCTGGCAAACAAAACGACGATCCGATTCGACGACACTAGGTTCGAGTTCGGCGCCTTCGGCCTCGACCGGCACCTCATGCATCCGATCTTCCAGTGGCTCGATTATCGCTACAGGGATTACGGCGGCTTCGCGAAGGTCACGGACGACCGCATGATCGGCGGTTACCACAACAGGCTGGTCGCGGGCGTCAACCTGTTGAATGGCAGCATCGACAACCAGCAATTCGCCAACATTGCCGGACAGAAGGGGGCATTGCTGTCGTCGTCGTTCGATCGCTCGGAGAACACCTCGGTTTACGTGGAGGACAGCTTCTATTTTCTGCCGAACGTCGCCGCGATTGCCGGCACGCAATTTCTGCATGCGACCCGCAATCGGCGGGACCGGTTTCTTAGCGACGGCGACCAGTCGGGAGCAACCCGCTTTGATCTTTGGTCGCCGAAGGCGGGCCTGCTGTGGCAGATCGATCCGACGTGGCAGGCCTTCGCCAATGTCTCGCGGAGCGCCGAAGTGCCGAGCTTCGGCGAGAGCGCGCGCGGTCCTGGCATTCCGACGATTCCGTTCACCAGCATCCGCCCGCAGATTGCGACGACCTACGAGATAGGGACCCGCATGCGACGGCCAGACTATTCGTGGGAGTTGACCGCCTATCGTGCCGATATCCGCGATGAGCTGCTGTGCCTGTACAGCGCGTTCGGCAATTGTAACGTGACCAATGCCGACCGAACCGTCCACCAGGGCGTCGAGGCGGGGGCAGGGGCAGCAATCTTCCGCGATATCTTCGTGACAGGAGGCGCGCCCGATAAGGTGTGGCTCAACCTCGCTTATACTTACAGCGATTTTCGCTTCGACAGCGACACGGCGTTCGGCAACAACCAGCTGCCCGGCGCGCCGCGTCACTATTTGCGCGCCGAATTGCTCTACAAGCATCCGACCGGATTCTACGCTGGTCCGAACGTCGAATGGGTGCCGCAGGCCTATTTTGTCGACAGTATGAACACGTTGACGACCGAGCCGTATGCACTGCTCGGATTGAAAGCGGGCTTCGACAATGGCGGGCCGTTCTCCGCCTATATCGAGGGTCGAAACCTCACCAACAGGACCTACATTGCAAGCGCCAGTATCATCGATCGCGCCACGGCGACGTCGGCCTTGTTCGAGCCAGGCGCCGGCCGGGCGGTCTACACCGGAATGAGGTATCGATGGTAAGCGAACTGAGGCTGTCGAAACCACCAAGACCGACCGTGCTCGATCAGATCAAAGCCGAGGGAACCAAATGAACAGGATCAATCTATCACTTCTCGCCGTCGCCATGCTGCTCGGCACCAGCGCGGGGGTCGCAGCCGAGGACGTCAAGGCCGGCGATCTCGTGGTCTCGCAGGCCTGGAGCCGGGCGACGCCGGGCGGCGCCAAGGTCGCCGGCGGCTATCTGACGATCGAAAACAAGGGCAACGCGGCCGACAGGTTGGTCAGCGTGTCCGCCGATATCGCAGGCAAGGCCGAGATTCACGAGATGGCCATGGACAACGGCGTGATGAAGATGCGCGCGCTCGACAAGGGACTGGCGATCGAGCCCGGCAAGACCGTGAAGCTCGCGCCCGGCGGCAATCATTTGATGCTTCAGGAGCTGAAGGGGCCGTTCAAGCAGGGCGACAAGGTGCCGGTGACGCTTCAGTTCGAGAAGGCCGGGAAGGTCACTGTTGCGCTCGCCGTCCAGGGCGTCGGCGCGCAGGCGCCGGGCGATGGCGGACACTCGGGCCACATGGACATGAAGAAAATGCCGGATCATTCGGGAATGAAGATGAAATGAGACTGTTCTGGATTCTCGGGAGACCGAATATGTCGAAGCGATCCTGTCTGATCCTGATTGCCGCGCTCGCCGCAACACCAGCGGCGGCGCATGTCTCGCTCGAGACCAAGCAAGCCACGATCGGCGCGTCCTACAAGGCGGTGTTCACCGTGCCGCATGGCTGCGCGGGCTCGCCGACGGTGAAGATCCGCGTGCAGATTCCGGAAGGGGTGATCGCGGTGAAGCCGATGCCGAAGGCCGGCTGGACCGTCGACGTCGTCGAGGGCAAATATGCGGGGGAATACGACTATCACGGCAACAAGCTCTCGTCCGGCGTCAAGGAGGTGGCGTGGTCCGGCGGCAAGCTGCCGGACAAGAACTATGACGAGTTCATCATGCAGACGGTGCTGACCGACAAGCTCAAGGCGAACACGACCTTGTACTTCCCAGTGGTTCAGGAATGCGAGACCGGCGTTCGTCGCTGGATCGAGATCCCAACCGACGGGTCAAGCCATTCGCATGAGGGCAAGTCGCCGGCGCCTGGCGTCAAGCTCCTGCCGAAACCCTGATGCGCCTCCTCGCCGCGCTCGCGACGCTGCTCTTCGCTGCCAGCTTCGCGAGCGGTGCGCTCGCGCATGCGGCGCTGATCTCGGTCGAGCCTGCGAATGGCAGCACGCTCGCGACCGCGCCGAAGGTGGTCGAGCTGCGGTTCAACGAACCGGTAACGCCGGGCGCGATCCGGCTGATCGACGGGACGGGCAGGGCGCGGGACGAGACGCGCGTCAGTGCGTCCGGCGACACGATTTCGATCCAGATACCAGCGGATCTGCCTAAGGGGACCGCGGTCGTCAGCTATCGCGTGGTCTCGCGGGATGGCCATCCGATCGTGGGATCGGTGATGTTTTCAGTCGGCATGCCGTCGGAAACGAAGCTGCCCGCGAGTACGGACCAATGGTTGGCCGCGCTGATCTGGCTGGCGCGCGTTGGCCTCTATCTCGGACTGTTCGTTGGCGTCGGCGGTGTGTGGTTTGCGCGCTGGATATCATGGTCTCTGGCCGGCATGACCGTGCCGCGCGTGGCGCTCGCGATCGGCCTTTCGAGCGCGGTGGTGTCCCTTGGTGCGCTAGGCCTCGATCTCCTCGGCCTGCCGCCGGCGGCGCTCGCGACGGCCGCGCCTTGGAAGGTCGCGGTGGCAACCAGCGCCGGCCGCGCGTTTCTAGTTGCTGCCGCCGCGATGCTGTTCGCTCTGCTGGCGCTGCGCAGCGCATGGTCCTCGCGGGCTCTTGCGATCATTGCCATGGCCGGCGTGGGCCTGTCGCTCGCCATGAGCGGGCATGCCGCAACGGCGCCGCCTCGAATGATGATGCGCCCGGCGATGTTTCTTCACGGCCTCTGCGTTGCGCTGTGGATCGGCGCTCTTGCTCCGCTCGCGGCTTTGCTGTCGAAGCCGACGCCGGCAACACTCGCCGTCGTGAAGCGCTTCTCGGGCATCGCCATGCCGGCGGTCGGCGTGCTGGCATTGACGGGTCTCGCCCTTGCGATTGTTCAGCTCGAAAAAGTTTCGGCGCTGGTCGAGACCCGCTATGGCCTCATCCTCTCGATCAAGCTCGGCCTGGTTCTCATGCTGCTCACACTTGCGGCGCTCAACCGCTTCCGCCTCACTCCGGCACTCGCCCGCGATCGTGGAGCCCAAGCCATCCTCAAGCGCTCGATCCTCCTCGAATGCGTGATCGCCCTCGCCATCTTCGCCGTCGTCGCCGGCTGGCGCTTCACGCCGCCGCCGCGAACGATCATTCCGGAGATCCCTTTGGCGATCCACATCCACGGCGACAAGGCGATGTTCCAGGTGCTGGTGTCGCCCGGAAAGGTCGGCAAGGACGATTTCGTGCTCCAGCTCATGACCGGCGATGGGACGCCCTTGGCGGCCAAAGAGGTGACGTTGACGCTCAGCCTGCCCGAGCGCGGCATCGAGCCGATGGAACGGGACGCCTTGCTCGGGCCGGATGGCTACTGGCACGTGCGCAAGGTCGAGCTGCCCTTCGCCGGCCGCTGGCGTGTGCGCATCGAGGCGCTCGTGAGCGATTTCGAGAAGATCACGCTGGCGGATGAACTCGAGGTGCCACCGCCCTAGGCTCACCGGCTTTGCTGAGCACGGTGCTCCTGAAGTCAAACCTGAAGGCAACGGAAAGATGACAGGTATTTCGCCGCGTTAGCGGCTTTTCCTCATTCCCGTCTTGTGTTTTCGCTCCCAATCCGGTTTCACTGCAGGCGATCACTGATTCCCAGAGTATTACCATGCGGTTGTCGCGGTTCTTTCTGCCCATCCTGAAGGAAAATCCGAAAGAGGCGGAGATCGTCTCGCATCGGCTGATGCTGCGTGCCGGCATGATCCGGCAGGAGGCGGCGGGCATCTATGCCTGGCTACCGCTCGGCTTTCGCGTGCTGAAGAAGATCGAGCAGATCGTGCGCGAGGAGCAGAATCGCTCCGGCGCGATCGAGGTCTTGATGCCGACGCTCCAGCTCGCCGACCTCTGGCGCGAGAGCGGCCGCTACGACGCCTACGGCCCGGAGATGCTGCGCATCGCCGACCGCCACAAGCGCGAGCTGCTGTACGGACCGACCAACGAGGAAATGATCACCGAGATCTTCCGCGCCTATGTGAAGTCCTACAAGAACCTGCCGTTGAATCTCTATCATATCCAATGGAAATTCCGCGACGAGCAGCGTCCGCGCTTCGGCGTGATGCGCGGCCGCGAGTTCCTGATGAAGGACGCCTATTCCTTCGATCTCAACGAGGCCGCGGCGCGCGTCGCCTACAACAAGATGTTCGTCGCGTACTTGCGCACCTTCGCGCGGATGGGGCTGAAGGCGATCCCGATGCGCGCCGAGACCGGCCCGATCGGCGGCGACCTCAGCCATGAGTTCATCGTGCTCGCCGAGACCGGCGAATCCGGCGTGTTCATCAATCGCGACGTGCTGGACCTGCCGGTGCCGGGCGAGGACGTGGATTATGAGAGCGATCTGACGCCGATCATCAAGCAATGGACCTCGCTCTATGCGGCGACCGAAGACGTCCACGATGCCGCGCGGTTCGAGCAGGAGGTGCCCGTGGACAAGCGGGTGAACACCCGCGGCATCGAGGTCGGCCAGATCTTCTATTTCGGCACCAAATATTCCGAGCCGATGAAGGCGCTCGTGGCGGGGCCTGATGGTGTCGACGTGCCGATCCATGGCGGCTCGTACGGCGTCGGTGTCTCGCGCCTGCTCGGTGCCATCATCGAGGCTTGCCATGACGATGCCGGCATCAAATGGCCGGAGGCGGTGGCGCCGTTCCGTGTCTCGATCCTCAACCTCAAGCAGGGTGACGCCGCGGTCGATGCGGCCTGCGAGAAGCTTTATACCGATCTTACGGCCAGGGGTGTCGACGTGCTCTATGACGACACCGACCAACGCGCCGGTGCCAAATTCGCCGCCGCCGACCTGATCGGAATCCCCTGGCAGATCATGATCGGGCCGAAGGGCCTTGCCGACGGCAAGGTCGAGATCAAGCGGCGCAGCGACGGCGCGCGCGAGACCATGTCGCCTGCCGACGCGGTCGCAAGACTTGTGGGCTGATGAGGCCGGTCGGCTGAATATTGTTCATCGCGCGATACCGCGGCCGCCAATCCGGCCACAATTGACCCCGAATCATGGGATTATCGAGCGATGGATGAGACCATGACCGAAACCGTGCAAACCGCGCCTTTCGCGCCCTTCGAGTGGATGCTGTCGGCGCGCTATTTGCGGGCGCGCCGGAAGGAAGGATTCATCTCGGTCATCGCCGGGTTCTCCTTTCTCGGCATCATGCTCGGCGTCGCGACGCTGATCATCGTCATGGCCGTGATGAACGGCTTCCGCAAGGAGCTGCTCGACAAGATCCTGGGCCTCAACGGCCACATCCTGGTCCAGCCACTGGAATCGCCGCTGACCGACTGGAAGGACGTTGCCGACCGTCTCAGCCAGGTCCAGGGCATCCGGCTCGCGGCGCCGGTGGTAGATGGTCAGGCGCTGGCGTCATCGCCATGGAACGCCTCGGGCGTCCTCGTGCGCGGCATCCGCTCCGACGATCTCAACAACCTCACCTCGATCGCCAAGAACATCAAGCAGGGCTCGCTCGAGGGGTTTGACGAAGGGCAGGGCGTCGCGATCGGCCGGCGCCTCGCCGATCAGCTTTCGCTGCATGCCGGCGACAGCATCACTCTGGTGGCGCCGAAGGGCGCAGTGACGCCCATGGGAACGACGCCGCGCATAAAACCGTACAAGATCGTCGCGGTGTTCGAGATCGGCATGTCCGAATACGATCTCGGCTTCGTGTTCATGCCGCTTGCCGAAGCGCAGGCCTACTTCAACCGCAGCAACGACGTCACCTCGATCGAGGTGTTCACGACCAACCCCGACAGGATCGACGCCTTCCGCAAGGCGGTGACGGAGGCGGCGGGCCGTCCGATCTTCCTGGTCGATTGGCGGCAGCGCAACTCGACCTTCTTCAACGCGCTCCAGGTCGAGCGCAACGTGATGTTCCTGATCCTGACCATGATCGTGCTGGTCGCCGCGCTCAACATCGTCTCCGGCCTGATCATGCTGGTGAAGGACAAGGGCAGCGACATTGCGATCCTGCGCACCATGGGCGCCTCGCAGGGCTCGATCATGCGGATCTTCCTGATCACGGGCGCTTCGATCGGCGTCGTCGGCACGCTGGTCGGCTTCTGCGTCGGCCTCGTGATCTGCGTTAACATCGAATCGATCCGGCAATTTCTGTCCTGGCTGACCTCGACCGAGCTGTTCTCGCCGGAGCTCTACTTCCTGTCGAAACTGCCCGCCGAGATCGACGTCGGCGAGACCACGGCCGTCGTCATCATGGCGCTGACGCTGTCGTTCCTGGCGACGCTCTATCCGTCGTGGCGCGCCGCGCGCCTCGATCCCGTCGAAGCGCTCCGGTACGAGTGAGGGACTGATGGAGCAGAAGCAGGGGGCAGAAGATGTACCGGTCATTTATCTCCACGAGATAAAGCGGCAGTACTTGCAGGGCGAGGTGCCGCTGACGATCCTCGACGGCGCCAAGCTGGCGCTGTGGGCCGGCCAGTCCGTCGCGCTGGTGGCGCCGTCGGGCTCGGGCAAGTCGACGCTGCTGCACATCGCGGGGCTGCTGGAAGCCCCCGATTCCGGCGAGGTCTATGTCTCGGGCGCGCCGACCTCGCAACTGCCCGACATCGAGCGCACGCAGCTGCGCCGCACCGATATCGGCTTCGTCTACCAGTCGCACCGGCTGCTGCCGGAGTTCTCGGCGCTCGAGAACGTCATGCTGCCGCAGATGATCCGCGGCCTGAAGAAGTCCGAGACCGTCAAGCGTGCCAAGGAGATCCTCGGCTATCTCGGCCTCGGCGACCGCATCACCCATCGTCCGGCTGAGCTGTCCGGCGGCGAGCAGCAGCGTGTCGCCATCGCCCGTGCGGTGGCCAACGCGCCGCGCGTGCTCTTTGCGGACGAGCCAACCGGCAATCTCGACCCCGGCACCGCCGAGCACGTGTTCCAGGCGCTGATGCAGCTGGTCAAGGCGACGCATGTGTCGATGTTGATCGCGACCCACAACATGGAGCTCGCCGGCCGCATGGACCGGCGGGTCTCCCTGTCGCACGGTCAGGTGGTCGAGCTCGATTAGCTAACCGAAGCCAGTCGCAGGCGCGTTCACCTCTCCGGAGGGAGAGGTGCAGTCCCGACGCGGCGTGCGTTCAACGTCAAAATAACAACTGCGAAAGCAACCCCATGCACAGTAGCCAAGTGCTTGGTGGGACTTCCGAAAAAATCGGCGACGGCGCTGCGCCGCGCGCCTCGGGACTCAGGGCCTGATTACCGTCGATTTGAACGGCCCGCCATTTGCCGCGGCGTGCTCCACGGCGGCATTGGCGTGATCGAGGTCGAAGGCTGTCGTCTCATACTCCTCCAGCTTGAGCAGTCCCGCGCGTACCAGCGCGACCAGGCGAGCCGCGGCATCGCGTGGGTACATCCAGACGCCATGGATTGTGATGCATTCGCGCATGATCCAGTTGTAGGGCAGCTCCAGCCCTGGACCGCCCTGCATGTTGACGCCGCCCATCAGCACGATGCGGCCGTTGGGCCGCACCGTCATGATCGCGGCGCGCACCACCGTCGTGGCGACGGAGGGCGGCATGATATCGAACGCGCAATCGATCGGGCCAGGCGCTGCGCGCTTCATCAGTTCGCGGTCGTCATTCTCGTTGCCCGTCAGCTTCACCGGCCTGACGCGCGTGCCATGGCGACGCACGAGTTCGGCCAGCATCTTCTCGTTTCGGCCCGGCGCCACGACACAGGCCGCGCCCATCGCGAGCGCCACGGCCACGGCGGCACTGCCGAAATTGCCGGTCGCGCCGCTCACGAGCACGGTCTCGCCGGCCTGCAGCTTTGCTGCAAGGAAGCCGCCATAGGGCACGAGCATGGTGCCGAGCACGCTCCATTGCGTGGCTTCTGCTTCGCTGAGTTCGCCGAGCCGCGTGAGGTTCTCCGTCGGTACCATCATCCGCTCGGCGAAGGAGCCGTGGTGGAAATGTTTCTGTAGCCGCATGCCGCCTTCGCCGCGCGCGCTCACACCCTGCAGGTGAATGTCGGGAGCGACCGCGTCGTCGCGCGAGCGCACCGTGGGATCGCAGAGCACCCAGTCACCCACGGACAGTTTCGTTGCGTCCGGGCCGACCGCGCGTACCCGGCCGACCCCGCCGGCTCCGGGAATGACGGGCAAGTCCAACGCGTACTTGCGTTCACCGCTGAACACTTCCTTGGAATAGGACAGCACGCGGGTGGCGACGACATCGACGATCACCTCGCCGGTGCCCAGCACCGGTTCGGGGACGTCCTCGATGACCAGCGGGGATCCGAAAGATTTGAGTACGGCAGCCTTCATCATGTTGACCTTCGTTCGTACCTCATTGTGAGGTGCACGGAATATGCAAGGGCTGTCGGCGGGCAGGAAGGCCTGGTATTATCCTAGTATTGTCTTGTCCCTCCCTACGGGAGCACGTCATGGCCGACCCCCGCCGCGTCGAATTCGGCGACTTTCTGCGGTCCCGCCGCGAGAAGCTCACGCCAAAAGCGGTCGGACTTCCCCTGACCTCCAGGCGGCGTACCGCGGGGCTGCGTCGCGAGGAGGTGGCTCAACTCGCCGGGATCGGTGTCGATTGGTACATCCGGCTCGAGCAGGGCCGAACGGTCAGCCCGTCGGTCGCCACCATCGATGCGCTCGCCCGTGCGCTGCGGCTCAGCAAGACCGAGCATGCGCATCTGAAAGCGTTGGCCCGTGACGGTGCGAAAAACGCGTTCACCCGCGAGATCGTGCCGCCGCCCATCCGGCGGATGATCGAGAGCCTAGAGCAGCCAGCCTACATCACCGGGCGTCGCTGGGACGTGCTGGCCTGGAACGCGGCGGCCGAGGAGGTCTTTGGCTTCGGTCAGTTCCCCGAGGAGGATCGTAACACGCTGCTTCTGGTGTTGACGAACAAGCAGACGCGAAAATTCTACGGCGCGAGCTGGACCGACGTTGCCAAGCGCATGGTGGCGATGTTTCGCGCCACCCACGACGTCTGGGCCGGCGATCCCGCCTTCACGGAGCTGCTGATGCGGCTGCGCGAGGGCAGTCCGGAGTTCGTCAAATGGTGGGGGGCGCACGACATCCGCAGCACCATCGCGGGCCGCAAGACCATGAACCATCCGAGCAAGGGCGTGCTGCAGTTCGAGCACACCAGCTTCCAGGCCAACGACGATCCCGCGCTGAAGCTCGTGATCTATACGCCGGTCTTAGCCCGCTTCAGAGCGCGCTTCCGCCGTATCACGCCACGTCCGCTCTGCAGGACCGCGAGGTGCTCCCTTAGCCGGGGAACCTAAGGGCCATCCTACGGTTACCGTTTCATCATTATGCAGGTGGAGCGAGGGACGTGTTCGGGGTTGACCGATGACGAGAGCGACCGAGGGGGCCTCGGCCGATCGCAACGCCGTCTTGGCTACCCTCGGCGATCATATTCGAGAGATCGGCAGCCCCGACGATCTCGCCTATGCGGCGGCGGAGCTGCTGGGCCGCAGTCTCAATGTCAGCCGGGCAGGTTACGGCACCGTCGACACCTCAGCAGAGACCATCACGATCGCGCGCGACTGGAATGCGCCTGGGATCTCGAGCCTGGCCGGTGTGCTGCGCTTTCGCGACTATGGCAGCTATATCGAAGACTTGAAGCGGGGTGAGACGGTCGTCTGCGCCGATGCTGAAAAGGACCCTCGCGTCGGCGACCGCGCCCGAGCTCTCGAGGCGATCTCGGCGCGCGCATTCGTCAACATGCCGATCTCCGAGCCCGACGGGGTTGTGGCGCTGTTGTACCTGAACAATGCCACGCTCCGCGAATGGAGCCCAGCCGAGCTGGAGCTCATCCGCGAGGTTGCCGAACGCACCCGCACCGCGGTCGAACGTCGGCGCGCTGAGAGCGCGGTGCGCGAGAACGAAGCACGGCTCCTCTTCCTAGACGCTCTCAACAAGCAAACGGCCAAGACGCGCGATGCGGACGGCGTCATGGCGGTGACGACGAGAATGGTCGGTGAGTATCTCGGCGTCTCCAGCTGCGCCTATGCCGACATGGATCCTGATCAGGACGGCTTCACCATCCGCGGGGATTGGGCGGCCCCCGGTGCGATGCACATATTGGGGCACTACAGCCTTGCCGACTTCGGCGAGAAGGCGGTGCGAGAGCTGGGCGCCGGGCGGCCCCTCATCATCAACGACAATCTGAAGGAAATCGCTCCCGAGGAAGCCGCCACTTTCCAGCGCATCGGGATCGGTTCGACGATCTGCATGCCCTTGGTGAAGGAGGGGCGCCTGACCGCCTTGATGGCCATTCATCACCGCGGCCCCCATCTGTGGACGCCGCGCGAACTTGCCTTGCTCACCGAAGTGACGGAGCGATCATGGGCCCACATCGAGCGCGTACGATCGGAGCAGGCGGCGCGCGAAGCTGCCGAACGGCTGGTCCTCGCCAACAAGGCCGCAGGGATCGGCACCTGGGACTACGATCCGGTCAACGATATCCTTCGATGGGACGCCCGCTGCAAGGAGGTGTTCGGTCTCTCGCCGGATACCGAGGTCAGCTATGAGGGCTCATTCCTGAAAGGCATTCATCCCGACGACAGGCAGCGCGCTCATGAGGCCGTTTCGAACGCGCTACAGCCCAATTCTCCGGGAAGCTACAACATCGAATACCGGACCGTCGGCATCGAGGATGGCGTCGAGCGCTGGATCGCCGCAACGGGCCACACGATCTTTTCCAATGGTCAGGCCACGCGATTCATCGGGACTGTGCTCGATATCTCCGTCCAAAAGAAGACCGAACGTCATCTGCGAATCCTCAACGATACGGGAGCATCGGTCGCCCGCGAACGCGATCTCGACAAGATCGTCCAGATCGTGACCGATGCCGGCGTCGAGCTGACGAGTGCCCAGTTCGGAGCGTTCTTTTATAACGTCCTGTCGGCGGACGGCGGCA
Organism: Bradyrhizobium sp. USDA 336; assembly: GCF_044908355.1. Taxonomy (NCBI): domain Bacteria; kingdom Pseudomonadati; phylum Pseudomonadota; class Alphaproteobacteria; order Hyphomicrobiales; family Nitrobacteraceae; genus Bradyrhizobium; species Bradyrhizobium sp. USDA 336. The sequence continues at coordinate 1,367,214 of NZ_JBIYDC010000002.1, forward strand.
GCTACATGCTGTATTCGCTGTCCGGCGTGCCGCGATCCGCTTTCGAAAACTTCCCGATGCCGCGCGCCACCGCCGTGTTCGAGCCGACCTTCAAGGGCACGGGCGTGGTGAGGTCGGACGACATCCTGCAAGACCCGCGCTATGGCAAGAATGCGCCGCGGAAAGGCATGCCCGAGGGCCATCTCCCGGTCCGGTCATACCTGGCGGTCCCCGTGATCTCGCGCAGCGGCGAAGTGCTCGGTGGGCTTTTCTTCGGTCATGCGGAGGTCGGTCGATTCCACGAAGAGCACGAGGCCGCATTGCTCGGCATTGCCGGCCACGCCGCGACCGCGATCGACAACGCCCGGCTGCTGACCAGGCTCGAAGCGCTCAATGCCGAGCTGGAGCAACGTGTCGCCGACGAGATCGCCGAGCGTATGAAGGCCGAGGAGCAATTGCGGCAATCGCAGAAGATGGAAGCCGTCGGGCAATTGACCGGAGGGATCGCCCACGACTTCAACAACATGCTGGCCGTCATCCTCGGCAGCTTGAATCTCGCCAAACGGCGGCTCGGCAAGGGCGAGCTCGACATTGACCGCTTCCTCGAGAGCGCCATGGATGGTGCGAACCGCGCCGCCACCTTGACGCAAAGGTTGCTGGCGTTCTCGCGACAGCAGCCTCTTGCGCCCGAGGTCGTGGACATCAACAAGATGGTCGGTGAAATGAGTGAGCTGCTCGAGCGCTCGCTCGGCGAGCTCGTCCGTCTCGAGACGGTGCTGGCGGCCGGCCTATGGCGCGTCAAGGCAGACCCCGCGCAGCTCGAAAGCGCTCTCGTCAATCTTGCGGTCAATGCACGCGATGCCATGCCGAAGGGGGGCAGGCTGACGATCGAAACCGCCAACGCCTCGATAGACCCAAAATATGCCCGCGAATACGCGCTGCAGCCCGGGCAGTACGTTCTCGTTGCGGTGACGGACAACGGCACGGGCATTGCGGCGGACGTGCTGGGAAAGGTCTTCGATCCGTTCTTCACGACCAAGATCGTCGGCAAGGGGACTGGCCTTGGCCTCAGCCAGGTCTACGGCTTCGTGCGGCAGTCCGGCGGCCATGTCAAAATCTATTCGGAGGTGGATGTCGGTACGACCGTGAAGATCTATCTTCCACGCTTCGCGGGCGAGGAGCCTGTCTCAACTCCGTCGCACGGCGTACCACATCCCGGTGCAAGTCTGCAGAGCGAGACCATCCTTGTCGTCGAGGACGACGAGCGGGTCCGCGGCATCTCCTCCGAAAGCCTGCGCGAGCTTGGTTATACCGTCGTCGAGGCCGCCAGCGCCCGGGAGGCGATCGGCAAAATCGAAGGCGGCTTCGTTCCGGATCTGCTGTTCACGGACGTCGTCATGCCCGACATGACCGGTGCCGAACTCGCGGCCGAACTGTCGAGACGATACCCGGATCTGAAAGTGCTGTTCACCACCGGCTACACGCGCAACGCGATCGTCCACAATGGCGTGCTCGATGCCGGCAAGCATTTGCTGTCCAAGCCCTTTGCGATCGAAGACCTGGCCGCCAAGGTCCGCTCCCTGCTCGACGAGGGGTGAATGAATGTTGCGCGTTTGAATCGCCCCGCGGGGCGATGTCCGACGTCATTTCAAGGCGAGGGAGCGGGCCGAGGGTTTGTGCTGACGGTCAGTTGGGGGGCGGGCGTCCAAGGGCTCTCGGGCCAATGAGCTGCCTGCCAGGGAGCCGCTTTCCCAGGCGTCGTCGGCCAGGAGCTTGTCGGGCCCGGCGTCGGCAATGCGCAGGATGCCTTGAGCCGAGCCCATTGTGACGGCAGGCCCGCCAGGTCGAGCTCGAATGTCATGATGTCCGTCTTGTCGTCCGCGATCGGCGTGCTTTCGCGGACCTGCAGGGAGCGGGAGGCCAGTATCGCCTTGATCATGTCGGTATCGATGTTGCTGCGCCAGACCTCGTACTTGCCGGTCCGCAGCGGAGCTCCTCCGGCCGTCTTCTCCTTGTCGGCATCCGCCGCGATCAGGATCGTGCTCTTGCCGGCGGCCGCTTCGTCGACCTCGGCCGCAAATGTCAGCGGTGCGCCCTTGCTGCTTTCGCAAGACAGCCGCAGCTCCATCGTTCGGAACGCGGAGCCGTTCGCCTTCTTTGCCGTGGCGATCTTGCGGACGAACGGCCGGGCCTCCTTCTCCAGCGACCAGTTCGTCTCAGCGAGCGGTCGCGTGTCAATGCCGAAACCGTACAGCTCGGATCGCGTCAGCACGTGCAGGCTTTCGAACTTCACCGTTCGGACGAGGGAGTCGAGCTCGCGGCTAATTCCCATCGCCGCGATGAACGCGGCGCGATCGCGATCGGCCGCCAGGAGCCGGCGACGCCTGTATTCTGCGACCGCCGCCGGATCGGGCCGTCCGTCGAAGGCGAGCACCAGCCTGGAATTATGGACCGCCATTGTGGCGTCGGGGGCGACCTCGCGCGATGCCGCCCCGAGAAACAGGTATGCGCAGGCCGAGTTGCACATGGCACGGTTCGTGGCGAGTTCGGCCTCGACCTCGCCGCTCGCGTTCTTGAACTTCAGGCAAGCGGCGTCTCCCTGCGTGCCCGCGGCGCAGGCGGTCGCGATCGTCCGGCCGACCCTGGCAATCGCCTTGCGGCTGCGCAGCAACCGCGCGATCGCGTAGGACTGCTCGACGTTGCCGCCGGGCGAATGGAGATAGATCGGACGCTGCAGGTCCTTGACGGCGGCGAGGAAGCGGCGAATGCGCAGCGCAGCCTCCCGATCGATCTCGCCCTCGATGGCGATCCAGCGATCGCAGCCGGGGCCACACGCATCGGGTGGTCCCTTGGCGAGATAGATCGTCAGTCTGGAGGCAAATCCGGTTTTCTCGGCCGGCGCTGCTTCGGCACGCAAAGTGCCGGGAAGCAAGAGCGAGGCAAGGAGCAGGATGCGGGCGAGCATGGATCGACTGCGCGAAAGGAAAGTTTGACCGGACGCTATACGATGACTGGCGCGGTCACAACTTGCGCTCGCCATGCGCATTTACTCGGACAAGCGGCCGGCAATGCTGCGTCCGAGAACGCTCTGGTACTGGCGGCGCGGCCCGGGCGGCGAGGGGGGACGTTCGGTCGGATCAGAGGTTCGCGCGTGAAGCTCCGCTCGTCGGGAGAATGCCGGTGGGGGCGAGCATGAGCGAGGCGCGGTGCTCTCAGCGAGGCAGCAGAAGGGGTGATCGTTCGAACGTGCGCGGGCGAGCTTGCGAGTGGTGACGAATGTGATGAAAGTGAGCGAAAACATGGCGACAATTTGGATGCGGAACTCGAGCGTGTCTCTCGATTCTCCCATCACGCGAATGTGCGCGCGACGATGTTGCGCGCGCATGCAGTTTGTCTCGCCTCGGCGACATTGAAAGTGCTGAAGACCCTTGTTTCAAAGGGTTTCCGCGCGCGTGCCGATAAACATTTGTTAGTGAGCAAGGTCCTTTCGATCGCACCTGTTGCCTCGTGGTTACAGCAATTCCGTCGATCGCTGTTATGACGACACCACGGCCGGGGGGCCCACTGAAGAAACTGGAACGGGAATCAAATGAAGAAGAATTTGTTGCTTGCAGCTGTCAGCCTCGTCGCGCTCAGCGCGGCTGCGCCGGCACTTGCGGCAGATCTCGCGGCACGGCCCTACACCAAAGCACCGCCGGCGGCGATCGCTGCGGTGTACGACTGGAGCGGCTTCTACATCGGTATCAACGGCGGCGGCGGTTCGGCTGACACGTCGTGGGATCTGGTCGGCTTCGGTCCGGAAGGCTCCCACAACTCGACCGGCGGCACCGTCGGTGGCCAGATCGGTTACCGCTTTCAGTCCGGCCAGTTCGTGTTCGGTCTCGAGGGCCAGGGCAACTGGGCCGACTTCTCGGGTGACAACATCAGCGGCCTCACCGGACTCCGGAATCGTACGCGGGTCGACGCGTTCGGTCTGATCACGGGTCAGGTTGGCTACGCCTGGAACAACGTCCTGCTCTACGCGAAGGGCGGTGCGGCGGTCGTCAGCAACAAGTACGACGTCTACAGCGTCGTGACGGGTGCGAATCTCGACCGGGCCGACGAGACCCGCTGGGGTGCCACGGTTGGCGCGGGCCTCGAGTTTGGTTTTGCTCCGAACTGGACGGTCGGCGTCGAGTACAACCACATCTTCCTCGGCGACCACAACGTCACCTTCGCCAGTGGCGCTGTCGAACGCATCGGGCAGGACATCGACATGGGTCTCGTCCGCCTGAACTACAAGTTCGGCGGCCCGATGATCGGCCGTTACTGAGACTGACCGCTCCACGTGAGCGGCTGACGAAAGCCCCGGCCTCGGCCGGGGCTTTTTTGCTGTTTGTCTTCAGCGAGTTAACCATCTCCTTTCGGCGGCTTCCGGATCGCTTGACTCCATAGAACGAAATGAGAACAATGTTCTTCATACGTTCCAACAAGGGAGCAGGCCATGTTCAGGGTTTTCGTGGAAGAAGCCGCCGCACTGGCGTCCATCACGCTGTTCGTCGGGATGATCGCGATCTGGGCCCAGGTCATTCCGCAGCTCTAGGCCGGCTTTCTCCGACCTCTTGGGGAAAAGCGGGACGACGCGCCCAAGCGGCCGCTCCGGCGTGGACTCTCAAGCTGTGAGACCCCACCATTGAGAGGCGAGTCGGCCGCGAGTGCATGATGCCTTGAGGCGCCGACGACCGCTCCATCTCATCTGCAAGAGGCCGTCACGCGACCATGCCGAGCGCCGGATTTGTCCACCTTCACGTTCACTCGGCCTATTCGCTGCTCAAGGGCTCGATCAAGATCGCCAAGCTCGCCGAGCTTGCCAAGAAAGACCACCAGCCGGCGCTGGCGCTGACCGACACCGACAATCTGTTCGGCGCGCTGGAGTTCTCCGACAAGATGGCGGGCTCCGGCATCCAGCCGATCGTCGGCTGCGAGCTCGCCATCGATTTCGGCGATCAGGATCCCAACGCGCGCAACGCGATGGGGCCGTCGCGCGTGGTGCTGCTCGCCGCGCAGGAACGCGGTTATCGCAGCCTGATGCGGCTGAACTCGCGCGCGTTTCTGGAATCTCCGGACAGCCATGCTCCGTTCATCAAGTTTGACTGGCTCGAAGGCGAGACCGAGGGCCTGATCGCGCTGACGGGCGGGCCGGACGGGCCGATCTCGCTGGCGCTCGCCGGCGGCATGGCCGAACTCGCCGGCGCGCGGTGCGAGCGTCTGGCTGCTCTGTTCGGCGACCGTCTCTACATCGAATTGCAGCGCCACAACGCCGAGAAGGAGCGGCGCGTCGAAGGCGGCCTGATCGACATCGCCTACGCCAAGGGACTGCCGCTGGTTGCGACCAATGAGCCGTATTTCGCGACCACTGACGATTACGAAGCGCATGATGCGCTGCTCTGCATCGCCGGCGGCCGGCTGATCGCCGAGACCGACCGTGTGCAGCTGACACCGGATCATCGCTTCAAGACGCGCGCCGAGATGGCGGTGCTGTTCGCCGACATTCCGGAGGCGCTGGCCTCGACGGTGGAGATCGCCGAGCGCTGCTCGTTCCGGCCGATGACGCGCAAGCCGATCCTGCCGTTCTTCACCGTCGGCGCCGCGGCGAGCTCGGACGCCGCCGCGGTCGAGGCGGCCGAGCTGAAGCGGCAGGCGGAGGAGGGGCTCGCCAACCGTCTGCGCGTGCACGGCCTCTCTCAGGGCACGACGGAAGAAGACTATAACAAGCGCCTGGCGTTCGAGCTCGACGTCATCATGCGGATGAAGTACGCGGGCTACTTCCTGATCGTGTCCGACTTCATCAAATGGGCCAAGGCTCACGGCATTCCGGTCGGGCCGGGCCGCGGCTCCGGTGCGGGCTCGCTGGTGGCATGGGCGCTCACCATCACCGACCTCGACCCGATCAGGTTCGGCCTGCTGTTCGAGCGCTTCCTCAATCCGGAACGCGTCTCGATGCCGGACTTCGACATCGACTTCTGCCAGGACCGCCGCGGCGAGGTGATCAGTTACGTGCAGCAGCGCTACGGCCGCGACCAGGTCGCGCAGATCATCACCTTCGGTACGCTGCAGGCGCGCGGCGTGCTGCGCGACGTCGGCCGCGTGCTGCAGATGCCCTATGGCCAGGTCGACAAGCTGACCAAGCTGGTGCCGCAGAATCCGGCGGCGCCGGTGACGCTGGCCGCCGCGATCGAGAGCGAGCCGAAGCTGCAGGCGTTCCGCGACGAAGATCCCGTAGTGGCGCGCGCCTTCGACATCGCCCAGCGTCTCGAAGGCCTGACCCGCCACGCCTCGACCCACGCGGCCGGCATCGTGATCGGCGATCGTCCGTTGAGCGAGCTCGTGCCGCTCTACCGCGATCCCAAATCCGACATGCCGGTGACCCAGTTCAACATGAAATGGGTCGAGCCGGCGGGCCTCGTCAAGTTCGACTTCCTCGGCCTGAAGACGCTCACCGTGCTCGACGTCGCCTGCAAGCTGCTCAAGCCGCGCGGCATCGATATCGATCTCGCCACGCTGCCGATCGACGACGCCGAGAGCTACCAGATGCTGGCGCGGGGCGAGGTGGTCGGCGTGTTCCAGGTTGAAAGCCAGGGCATGCGGCGGGCGCTGATCGACATGCGCCCCGACCGTTTCGAGGACATCATCGCGCTGGTCGCGCTCTATCGGCCGGGCCCGATGGCGAACATCCCGACCTATTGCGCGCGCAAGCACGGCGACGAGGAGCCGGAATATCTGCATCCCGTGCTGGAGCCGATCCTGAAGGAGACCTTCGGCGTCATCATCTACCAGGAGCAGGTGATGCAGATCGCGCAGGTGATGTCGGGCTATTCGCTCGGCGACGCCGACCTGTTGCGCCGCGCCATGGGCAAGAAGATCCGCGCCGAGATGGACAAGCAGCGCGACATCTTCGTCGCGGGCGCGGTGAAGAACGGCGTGCCGAAGGGGCAGGCCGAGACCATCTTCGAGCTGCTCGCGAAATTCGCCGACTACGGCTTCAACAAGAGCCACGCGGCGGCTTACGCGCTAGTGTCCTACCACACCGCCTACATGAAGGCGCATTATCCAGTGGAGTTCATCGCCGCGTCCATGACGCTCGATCTGAACAACACCGACAAGCTCTCCGAATTCCGCTCCGAGGCGCAGCGGCTCGGCATCAAGGTCGAGCCGCCGAACATCAACCGATCGGGCGCGACCTTCGAGGTCGGCGAGAACACGATCTACTACGCGCTCGCCGCGCTCAAGGGCGTCGGCATCCAGGCGATCGAGCAGATCATCGCGGAGCGCACCCGGGGCGGCCTGTTCACCTCGCTCGCGGATTTCGCCGCGCGCGTCTCGCCGCGCGCGATCAACAAGCGCATCATCGAAAGTCTCGCCGCCGCCGGCGCCTTCGACACGCTCGAGCCGAACCGGGCGCGCGTCTTTGCCGGTGCGGACGCGATCCTCGCCGCCTGCCAGCGCGCGCATGAAGCTGCGACCATCGGCCAAAACGACATGTTCGGCATGTCGGCGGATGCGCCGACCATCATGCTGCCGCAGGTCGAGCCGTGGCTGCCGGCCGAGCGGCTGCGCCGCGAATACGACGCGATCGGCTTCTTCCTGTCGGGGCATCCGCTAGACGATTACGCGACCGTGCTGAAGCGGCTGCGGGTGCAGAGCTGGGCCGAGTTCTCGCGCGCGGTGAAGACCGGCGCCACCGCCGGCAAGGTCGCCGCGACCGTGGTCTCGCGCATGGAGCGGCGTACCAAGACCGGCAACAAGATGGGCATCATGGGGCTGTCCGATCCCACCGGCCATTTCGAGGCGGTGCTGTTCTCGGAAGGCCTTGCGCAATATCGAGACGTGCTGGAGCCGGGCGCGGCCGTGCTGCTGCAATTAGGGGCCGAGCTTCAGGGCGAGGACGTCCGCGCCCGCGTGCTGCATGCCGAGCCGCTCGATGACGCCGCGGCGAAGACGCAGAAGGGGCTGCGCATCTTCCTGCGCGACACCAAGCCGCTGGACTCGATCGCCAAGCGGCTCGCCGGGCCCGAGATGGCGGCCGCCAACGGCGGCGTGCCGAAGGTCGGCAGTCCCGGCATCGCACCGCGCGGAAACGGCGACGGCGAGGTCTCGCTGGTGCTGATGCTCGACCTCGAGACCGAGGTGGAAATGAAGCTGCCCGGCCGCTTCAAGGTCTCGCCGCAGATCGCCGGCGCGATCAAGGCGGTGGCGGGCGTGGTCGACGTGCAGCAGCTCTGACATTGCGCGCATCGCTGCAAACCAAAGCTTAACTATTTGGCTCGCACCTGGTTTCAAAGTTGCGCCAGCGCAGCTATCAGTTGTCGTCTCGGCAATCTCGTTCGGACCGGAAACCACGGAAGAAAAACACCATGTGCGACCAATGCTCTGACGACCTGCATCAGCCGGTTACTCCCTCCCGGCGCGCCATGATGCTGTTGGCCGGTTCAGCATTTGCGTCCGCCGCCATTGGCGGCTCCGCGTTGGCCAAAGAGGCGAAGGCGCCGCCGAAGCCGCACAACGTGTTGTCGCCCGATGCGGCGCTGAAGCGGCTGATGGAAGGCAATGCGCGCTATGTCTCGGGCGTGTCGCGCCGCCACGACTTCAAGCACGAGCGCGAGGCGCTGGTCGGCGGCCAGAATCCCTACGCGGCCGTTCTGAGCTGCGCGGATTCCCGCATCGCGCCCGAATATGCCTTCGACAGCGGACGCGGCGACCTGTTCGTGTGCCGCGTTGCCGGAAATTTTGCCGGCGATGAGACCGTAGCGAGCATGGAGTACACTGTCGCGGTGCTCGGAACGCCCCTGATCCTGGTGCTCGGGCACGACAATTGCGGCGCCGTCGATGCGACGATCAAGTCGCTAAAGGACGACAAGCCGCTGCCGGGACACATCCCCTCGCTGGTCGCTGCGATCGCGCCGGCGGTGAAGGCGGCGGCGCAGCAGAGCGGCAATGCGCTCGACAACGCCATCCGCCAGAACGTCATGAACAACGTCGCCAAGCTGAAATCGGCCGCCCCGATCCTCAACGCGGCAGTCGAGCAGGGCAAGCTCAAGGTGGTCGGCGGCATCTATCGGCTGAGCACCGGGACCGTCGAGTTGCTCGCCCAGGGCTGAGAGCATCGGGCGTGGGATGGTCGCGCCTCTTCCAGGGAGAGGCCGGCCGGCGGATTATCCCGTTGACGCTCGACACAGTGGTCGCCGGATGCTGTTGCAACCAAGTGGTGTTTCCCACTAGGATGCTTCCGGGGAATTTCTGGGGGCGTGATGTTGCTGCGTGGACTGGTACTGTTCGTGGCCGCCTTGTTGCTGTGCGGCTGCGAAACCGCAAGGAGCGGGCTCGACTATGCGGCAGCAGAGCGAAAGATCGGCCCACCGAAAGCAGGGCAAGCACGTGTGGTCGTCCTGCGCGAAAAGGGCTTCGGCGGGATCGGCGATCCCGACTGGGCATTCAGCATCGATGGAATACCGGTCAAAGGTCTGAAGACAGGGACATACGTCTATGTCGATCGGCCCGCAGGGCAACATCAATTCGTGGCGGAAGAGGCAGCGCTCGGCGTCACGCGCGTGGACTTCACCGCGCGATCGGGCCAGACCTTGTTCTTCGTTGCGCGCTACAGCGAGCGAAAAAACGCGATGATCGCAAATTCGAGTACGGGATTGCTCGGCTGGGGCCTCACGCTCGCGATCACCTCTGGGTACAAAAATCAGGGGCCGCTGGATTTCATGCCGCTGGAGGAGCAGGCTGCGCGGACGACGGTTGCAGAGCTCCGACTGGCCGAATAGGCGAGCGGGAGGCGTTTGTTGGTTTCGGCATCGCGGCATGGCGTGAATTGAGGGCCAAAGGCGGGAAGCCCACCTCGTCTTGCATCTTACGCTGGGCTCGCGCAGGCAGCGGCGCGGCCATGTCGTCGCCTCAATCCGGTCATCTCGTTCAAGTGCCATTCAGCTCGCCGCGCGCCTGATACGCGGTGGCCACCTCAACGACAAAAGCGGGCACAGCCATGCGCGGGACGCTCAAAGTCTTTCTCTGCCTTCTCCTGCCGATGGTGGCCCTTGCCGCGGGCACGCCGCATCAGGCCCGCGCCCAGCAGCAGGAGAAGCGCATCGCGCTCGTGGTCGGCAACGGCGCCTATGCCAAATCGCCGCTGGCGACCACCGCGAACGATGCCGGCTTGATCGCGCAGACGCTCCAGGCGGCCGGCTTCGACGTGGTCGGCGCGCGCGATCTCGACGGCGACACGCTGCGCAAGAGCTTGCGCGATTTCATCCAGAAGGCCCAGGCGTCGGGCCCGGGCACCGTCGCGATGATCTATCTCGCCGGCTACGGCGTGCAGCTCGCCGGTGAGAACTATTTCATCCCGGTCGATTCCAACATCAGCCGCGACACCGACATACCGACCGAGGCCCTGCGCATCAGCGACTATGCGCGCCAGCTCGCATCGATTCCGCTCAAGGCCAATATCGTCGTGCTCGACGCAGCCCGTGCGCAGCCCTTCATCGAGGGCGGTCAGCCGATCGCGAGCGGTCTGGCGCTGGTCGAGCCCGAGGCGAACATGCTGATCGCCTTCAATGCCGCGCCCGGCACGGTGGCGCCGGAGGAGCCGGGGCCCTACGGCATCTACGCGCAGTCGCTCGCCGAGATGATCCGCACCGGCGGCTTGCCGCTGCCCGAGGTGTTCGAGCGCGTCCGCCTGCGCGTCAACGAGGCCTCCAAGGGTGCGCAGGTGCCCTGGAACGAGCAGAAGATCTCGGCGCCATTCTCGTTCTTCGAGCGCGCGCCCGATGCGCCGCCGGCGGCTGCGCCCGACCAGGTCGCCGCGATCCGGAGCAAGCCGATCCGCGATCTCGGCGTGCAGGACGCCTATGCCGCCGCGCTCGAGCGCGACACGCTGGCGGCCTATGAGGAGTTTCTCGCGGCCTATCCGAATGATCCGCTTGCCAAGCGCGTGATGGCGATCGTTGCCGCGCGCCGCGAAGCCATCACCTGGCGGCGGACTTACCGGACGGACACGCCGGAGGCCTATTGGTCGTATCTGCGCCGCTATCCGCGCGGGCCGCATGCGGCGGATGCGCGGCGCCGCCTTGCGATCCTCACCGCGCCGCCCGAGCCGCCGCCGACCTTCGCGATGATCGACTACGACGTGCCGCCACCGCCGCCGGAGGAGGTGGTCTATGTCGATCGCCCGGTGCTGTATTTCAGCGATCCCGATTTCGGTTTCGCGCCGCCACCGCCACCACCGGTCTATTATTTGCCGCCGCCGCCGCCTGATTTCGTCGTGTTGCCGCCGCCGCTGCCGGTGGTCGGCCTGTTCGTGCTGCCGCAGCCGGTGTTCGTGCCGATCCCGGTGTTCGTGAGGCCGCCGGTCTATGTCGCGCCGCCACCGAACAACATCATCTACCAGAACATCCACAATACCACGGTCATCAACACCGTCATCAACCGCCCACCGGCGCCGCCGCCGGCCACGGGGCCGGCGCTCGGATCTGGGATCGGACCTGGCAATCTGGCGCCGGCGGTTGCCGGCCGCGCCACGCCGGCAGGACCGGCCGTGCCGCAGGCGGTCGTTCAGCGCGCCGCCCTGATCCAGCAGGGCAAGGCGCCGATGCCGCCGAGCGCGACCATCCAGCCGACGGCGAGGCCCGGTATCGCGACACCAGCTCCTGCCAATGTCGCGCCTGGCACGACAGCGCCGCCGCCCGCCGGCGCCAAGCTGCCGCAGGCCAATACTGTACCGCCGCCGGGAGCTCCCGGCAGCCCGCCGGCCGGAGCGCCGCCCGCGACGGGCACCCCCAGCGGCACACCAAGTCCGACCGCAAACGCTCCCGCCGGCAGCGCCGCTACAACCCCGCAAGCGCTGGCCCCGACCAAGCCGCCGCCGGCCAATACGCTGCCGGTGCCGGGATCTTCGGGCAGCCCGCCGGCCGGAGCGCCGCCCGCGACGGGGACGCCCGGCGGCACGCCCAGTCCGAGCGCGAACGCTCCCGCCGGCAACGCCGCAGCAACCCCGCAAGCGCTGGCCCCGACCAAGCTGCCGCCGGCCAATACGCTGCCCGTGCCCGGCACCCCCGGCGGGCCGCCGCCGGCTAGGGCTGGGGCTGTGCCCGGGACCGTCCCATCCCCTGGCAAGCCCGCCGCCACCGCCACGGCGCCGAGCGGCAACGTTCCGCCGGCGCAGCCGAACGCGGCAACGACGCCCAATCACCCGCCGGCTTCCGGAACCGCGGCGAGCCCGTCCGCGGCCCTGCCCAGGCCGTCGGGGACAACGACCCAGCCTGCGCCTGACCTGCACGGCAGGCCGGGCGGGCCCCAGCCGGGCGCTTTGCCGCCGCCGAGCGCGGCCACCGGCAAGCCCGCGGCCCCGACTGCAGTCAAACCCGCGGCACCTCCGCCTCCGCCTGTAGCGGCGCGGACACCGTCCGGAGTTCAGGATCATCGGCCCGCGCCAGCGCCACCGCAGGCCGCCAGGCCCGCCGCTCCGCCGCCGCCTCCTCAGGCCCTGGCAAGGCCGACGCCGCCGCCTCCGCCGCGCGTTGCGCCACCTCCGCCGCCGCGAGCGGCGCCTCCGCCCGTGGCCGTGGCGCGGCCGGCGCCACCGCCACCTGTTGCCCGGCCGGCGCCGCCTCCGCCAGCGATGGCGCGGCCGGCACCACCGCCGCCGCCGGTTGCGCGGCCAGCGCCGCCGCCGCCACCACCTCCGGTCGCCCGACCGGCGCCGCCGCCGATGGCCGCCGCGCCGCATCCGGCGCCACATGCTCCTCCGCGGCCGGCCGGCCCGCCACCGAAGAGCTGCCCCCCGGGCCAGCCCAGGTGTTAGGAGGCGCAAGGGGCAGGGATGCGGGATGCGACAGCAGCCTAGAGGCCGTCCCCGAAGGCCGTTATTTCCTTGCTTCTGGCCGAAATGGCGCTATATAGCGCGCCATCTCACACGGAAACATGGCTCACAAGGCCGTCCGGTGGCAACCGGGGCGAGAACGCTCCGTTTTGCTCACACGTTTCCGGAGGAACCAACCGGAGAATTAGAACCATGGCACTGCCCGATTTCACTATGCGTCAGCTGCTCGAAGCTGGCGTGCACTTTGGTCACCAGTCTCACCGCTGGAATCCGAAAATGGCTCCGTTCATTTTCGGCACCCGCAACAACATCCACATCGTCGACCTCGCCCAGACCGTGCCGATGCTGCACCAGGCCCTCCAGGCCGTCAGCGACACAGTGGCCAAGGGCGGCCGCATCCTGTTCGTCGGCACCAAGCGCCAGGCGCAGGACGGCGTTGCCGACGCGGCCAAGCGCTGCGCGCAGTATTTCGTCAATTCGCGCTGGCTCGGCGGTACGCTGACCAACTGGAAGACGATCTCGGCCTCGATCAAGCGCCTGCGTCACCTCGACGACGTGCTCTCGGGCGGCGAAGCCAATTCCTACACGAAGAAGGAGCGCCTGACGCTGCAGCGCGAGCGCGACAAGCTCGACCGCTCGCTCGGCGGTATCAAGGACATGGGCGGTCTGCCCGACCTGATCTTCGTGATCGATACCAACAAGGAAGACATCGCGATCCAGGAAGCCCAGCGGCTCAACATCCCGGTCGCTGCGATCGTCGACACCAATTCGGACCCGAAGGGCATCACCTATGTGGTGCCGGGCAATGACGACGCCGGCCGCGCCATCTCGCTGTACTGCGATCTCGTCGCGCGTGCGGCGATCGACGGCATCTCGCGCGCGCAGGGCGATTCGGGCATCGACATCGGCGCTTCGGCCCAGCCGGTCGCCGAAGAGCTGCCGGCGGCGTCCTCGAGCGGCTTCCAGGGCCTTGCGGGTCCTCGCGGCACTGCCGACGACCTCAAGAAGCTCCCGGGCGTGTCGGGTGCGATCGAGAAGAAGTTCAACGATCTCGGCATCTTCCACTATTGGCAGCTCGCCGAGCTCGACCACGACACCGCGCATACGATCGGCGAGGAAGTCGGTCTGCCGAGCCGCGCGGATGCCTGGGTGGCCAAGGCCAAGGCGCTGACCGCGGAAGCGGAATAGTCAAAAAGAGCGATGGGTTGGCCGGATAGGGTCCGGCCACCATTTCAGTTGACGCGAATTCCTGAGATGGACCGCGGCGAGGCGATTCGATGCCGCGCCGCGGCAAACCGGCAGGCACAAAGGATTTTCAACGATGGCAACGATCACAGCTGCGATGGTCAAGGACCTGCGCGAATCGACCGGCGCGGGCATGATGGACTGCAAGGCCGCGCTCACCGAAAACGACGGCAACATGGAAGCGGCGCAGGACTGGCTGCGCAAGAAGGGCCTGTCCAAGGCCGCCAAGAAGTCGGGCCGCGTCGCGGCCGAGGGTCTGATCGGCGCGCTCACCAAGGGCACCAAGGGCGTCGTGGTCGAGGTCAACTCCGAGACCGACTTCGTTGCGCGCAACGGCCAGTTCCAGGGCCTCGTCAAGATGATTGCCCAGGTCGCGTTCGACGTCGGTGCCGACGTCGAGAAGATCAAGGCCGCCAAGGTCGGCGACGTCACGATCGAAACCGCCATCAATGATGCGATCGCCACCATCGGCGAGAACATGACGCTGCGCCGCGCCGCCCAGCTCGAGGTGAGCCAGGGCGTGGTCTCGCACTACGTCCACGGTGCCGTCATTGACGGCGCCGGCAAGATGGGCGTGATCGTGGCGCTGGAATCGCCGGGCAAGGCCGATGAGCTCGCAGCGCTCGGCCGTCAGATCGCGATGCACGTTGCGGCCGCCAACCCGCTGGCGCTCGATCCGTCCGGCCTCGATCCGGCCGTGGTCAAGCGCGAGAAGGACGTGCTGGCCGACAAGTACCGTCAGCAGGGCAAGCCCGAGAACGTGATCGAGAAGATCGTCGAGTCCGGCCTCAAGACCTACTACAAGGAAGTCTGCCTGCTCGAGCAGGCCTTCATCCACGACAGCGGCAAGTCGGTGGCGCAGGCGGTGAAGGAGGCCGAGGGCAAGGTCGGCGGCGCTGTGAAAATCGCGGGCTTTGTGCGCTATGCTCTCGGCGAGGGAATCGAGAAGCAGGAAAGCGACTTCGCGGCCGAGGTCGCCGCGGCCAGCGGCAAGAAGTAAGCGCCGGAAGTTCCTTCCGGCGTGCCGCCGGAAGCGGCGCCCGACAAGGAAAGTGCTCATGACTGATCCGGTCTATCGTCGCGTCGTGATCAAGCTGTCCGGCGAGTATCTCGCGGGACAGCAAGGCTTTGGCATCGATCAGCCGACCATCGACCGGGTTGCGGACGATCTGATCGCCGCCCGCAAGCTCGGTACCGAGGTCGCGGTCGTGATCGGCGGCGGCAACATGGTCCGCGGCGTCGAGGTCTCATCCCGCGGGGTGTCGCGCACCACCGGCGACACCATGGGCATGCTCGCCACCATGATGAATTGCCTCGCGCTGGAAGCGGCGATCGAGCGCAAGGGAACGCCGGCCCGGACGCTGTCGGCCTTCGTCATGCCCGAGATTTCCGAGCTGTTCACCCGCACCGCGGCACACAAATACCTGGCCGAAGGCCGGATCGTGCTGCTCGGCGGCGGGACCGGCAATCCGTTCTTCACCACCGACACGACCGCGGTGCTGCGGGCCGCCGAGATCGGCGCGCAGGCGGTCCTGAAGGCGACGAATGTCGACGGGGTCTACTCGGCCGATCCGAAGCAGAATCCGACCGCGACGCGGTTCGACCGCCTGACGCATTCGCAGGCGATCGAGGGCGGTTACAAGGTGATGGATGCGACCGCCTTCGCGCTTGCCCGCGAGACGTCGCTGCCTATCATCGTATTCTCGATCGCGGAGCCGGGCTCGATCGGCGCGATTCTGCGTGGCGTCGGCCACGGAACCATCGTCGCCGGCTGACGGCTCATCTGACGCGCCGAAAGGACGGTGCGGAGCGGTCGCCGGGATTTTGAAGGAGAAACGTGATGGCCACGGGTAATTTCGATCTCAACGAAGTGAAGCGCCGCATGCAGGGCGCCGTCGCCTCGCTCAAGCACGAGCTCGGCGGCCTGCGCACGGGACGCGCCTCCGCCTCGATGCTCGATCCGGTGCAGGTCGAGGCTTATGGCAGTCACATGCCGCTCAATCAGCTCGCCACCGTCAGCGTGCCGGAGCCGCGGCTGATCTCGGTGCAGGTCTGGGACAAGTCGATGGTCAAGGCCGTCGAGAAGGCGATCGTCGATTCCAATCTCGGCCTGTCGCCCGCGACCGAGGGCCAGGTGCTGCGCCTGCGCATTCCCGAGCTCAACGAGGAGCGCCGCAAGGAGCTGGTGAAGGTCGCGCACAAATATGCCGAAGCCGCCAAGGTCGCCGCGCGCCATGTCCGCCGCGACGGGCTCGACGTGCTCAAGAAGCTCGAGAAGAATCACGAGATGTCGGAGGACGACCAGAAGCGTCACGCCGACGAGGTGCAGAAGGCGACCGACGGCACCATCGCCGAGATCGACCAGTTGCTGGCCGCCAAGGAAAAAGAAATCCTCACCGTTTAAGGCACCGCCTTCATGTCCAACGCCGCCGCGCCCGCAACGGAAGGACCCGACAGGTCCGAGGCGCCTGCACATGTCGCCATCATCATGGACGGCAACGGGCGTTGGGCGGCCGCGCGCGGTCTGCCGCGGGCGGAAGGGCATCGCCGCGGCGTCGACGCGCTGCGCCGCGTGGTGCGTGCCTCGCACGAGCTCGGCATCCGCTATCTCACCATCTTCTCGTTCTCTTCGGAGAACTGGTCGCGCCCGGCGAGCGAGATCGGCGACCTGTTCGGCTTGCTGCGGCGCTTCATCCGCAACGACCTGGCGAGCCTGCATCGCGACGGCGTCAAGGTCCGCATCATCGGCGAGCGCGAGGGGCTCGAGAGCGACATCTGCGCCTTGCTGAACGAGGCCGAGGAGCTGACGCGCGACAACACGCGCCTGACGCTGGTCGTCGCCTTCAACTACGGTTCGCGGCAGGAGATCGCGAAGGCGGCGCAGAAGCTGGCCCACGAGGTCGCGGAGGGCAGGCGGGATCCTGCCACGATCGACGCCGAGACGCTTGGCGCGCATCTCGACGCGCCCGACATTCCGGACCCCGATCTCATCATCCGCACCAGCGGCGAGCAGCGCCTGTCCAACTTTCTGATGTGGCAGGCCGCCTATAGCGAGCTCGTGTTCGTGCCGATCCATTGGCCCGACTTCGACAAGGCGGCGCTGGAAAGCGCGATCGCCGAATTTGCCAGGCGCGAGCGCCGTTTCGGCGGCCTGGTTGCGAAGACCGCCTCGTGAACGAACCCGATCCTGCATCGGCGGGCGCCAAGCCTGCCCCGAGCAATCTGGTGATGCGGGTCCTCGCAGCGCTGGTGCTGGCGCCGCTGGCAATCGCGATCGCCTATGCCGGCGGCTGGTTGTGGGCGCTTCTCGTCACCCTGGTCTCGATCGGGCTGTTCGCGGAATGGCTGATGGTGGTGGGCGCAGCATCGGCCGCGCTGACCGGGGCAGGGACGGTCGTGATCGCCATGATGGGAGCCTCCGTCGCTTTCGGCGCGCTCAAGACCTCCGTCGTCACCGGCCTCATCGGCGGTGCCATCGTGACGCTGATCGCGCGGGGCAAGTTCTTGTGGGCGGCGAGCGGGTTTGCCTATGCGGCGGCGGCGCTGCTGGCCTCGATCCTGGTGCGCAAGGATCTCGTCAACGGCTTCTCCGCGCTGATGTTCGTGCTGCTCGTGGTGTGGGCGACCGACATCGGCGGCTATTTCGCCGGACGCAGCATCGGCGGCCCGAAATTATGGCCGCGTGTGAGCCCGAAAAAGACCTGGGCCGGCGCGCTCGGCGGCTTTGCGGCGAGCCTTGCGGTCGCGGCCGGCTTCGCCGCCTGCGGGATCGGAAAGCTGGTTCCGCTGCTGCTCGTCAGCGCCGTCCTGTCGGTGGTGTCGCAGCTCGGCGATCTCTTCGAATCCGCCGTGAAGCGGCGCTTCGGTGTCAAGGATTCCAGTCACTTAATTCCCGGCCATGGCGGGCTTATGGACCGCCTGGACGGTTTTGTCGCCGCCATCCTGGCGGCCTGGTTTATCGGCTTTTTCCGCCATGGTGTGCATAGCGCCGGAAGCGGTCTTATGGTTTGGTGAGGATATGAGCGCGGTTCCCTTGCGTAACAACAGGCTTGCTGCGTCCGACATTCGCAGCGTCACGGTCCTCGGTGCCACCGGCTCGATCGGCGACAGCACGATGGATCTCTTGCGCGCCTCGCCCGAGCGCTACCGTGTCGAGGCGCTGACGGCGAACGGCAATGTCGCAGCGCTCGCCAAGCTCGCCAAGGAATTCAACGCACGCTATGTCGCGATCGCCGACACCTCCAAGCTCGCCGAGCTCAAGGCTGCGCTCGCGGGCACCAGCACCGAATGCGGCGCCGGCGAAAGCGCGGTGATCGAAGCCGGCGCGCGTCCGGCCGACTGGGTGATGGCGGCGGTGAGCGGCGCTGCCGGGCTGAAGCCGGCGCTGGCCGCAGTCGATCGCGGCGCGCATGTCGCGCTCGCCAACAAAGAGTGCCTGGTCTGCGCCGGCGACTTCTTCATGCAGCGCGCGGCAAAAGCCGGCGCCTGCATCCTGCCGGCCGATTCCGAGCACAACGCGCTGTTTCAGGCGCTGAGCTCAGGCAATCGCGACGAGCTCGTCCGCGTCATCATCACCGCCTCCGGCGGCCCGTTCCGGACCTGGAAGCCCTCAGACATCGAGCAGGCGACGCTCGAGCAGGCCCTGAAGCATCCGAACTGGAGCATGGGCCAGAAGATCACGATCGATTCGGCCTCGATGATGAACAAGGGGCTCGAGGTGATCGAGGCGTCCTATCTGTTCGCGCTCTCGCCGGACGAGATCGACGTGCTGGTTCATCCGCAGTCGATCATCCACGGCATGGTCGAGTTTTCCGACCGCTCGGTGGTGGCCCAGCTCGGTGCGCCCGACATGAGGACGCCGATCGCCCATTGCCTCGGCTGGCCCGATCGAATCAAGGGCCCGGCGGCGAAGCTCGACCTTGCCAAGATCGGCCAGCTGACCTTCGAAGCGCCGGACTTCGAGCGCTTCCCCGGACTGCGGCTGGCCTACGAATCGCTCCGGACCGGGAAGGGCGCGACCACCGTCTACAATGCCGCCAACGAGGTCGCCGTCGCCGCCTTCATCGGCGGCAAGATCCGGTTCGGTGCGATTGCCCGGCTAGTCGAGGCGACCCTCGAGGATTGGATCAAAGGCGGCAACCAGGCGCCCCTGACCTCCGCAGACGATGCAATCTCTGTTGACCATGTTGCGCGAAATAGGGCTGCCGCCCTATTGCCTCAAATTGCCTTAAAGGCATCCTAGTTGGTTCGGGACCAGGGCCTTGCGGCGCTGGGTGAGGGAATTCGATGATCGACTTTTTCGTCCATAGTTTCAATACCTTGAGCCATGGGCTCCTCGGCTACGCGGTTCCCTTCCTGTTCGTCCTGACCATTGTCGTGTTCTTCCACGAGCTCGGCCATTTCCTGGTCGCGCGCTGGGCGGGCGTACGCGTGTTAACCTTTTCGCTCGGCTTCGGCCCCGAGCTGGTCGGCTTCAACGACCGCCGTGGCACCCGCTGGAAGATCTCGGCGATCCCGCTCGGCGGCTACGTCAAGTTCTTCGGCGACGAGAGCGAGGCGTCGACCCCGTCGGCCCAGACGCTGGCGGCTATGTCGGCCGAGGAGCGCGCCGGCAGCTTCCACCACAAGAAGGTCGGTCCCCGGGCGGCGATTGTCGCGGCCGGACCAATCGCCAATTTCATCCTGGGCGCGCTGATCTTCGCCGGAATGGCGCTCTATTACGGCAAGCCGAGCACGATCGCCCGGGTCGACGGCGTTGTCGCCAACGGCGCGGCCGCTGCCGCCGGCTTCAAGGTGGGCGACGTCGTCATCCAGATCGACGGCAAGCCGATCGAGAGCTTTGCCGACATGCAGCGAATCGTTGCGATGAACGCCGGTTCGGCTCTTACCTTCCAAGTGAAGCGCGACGGCGCCGTCGTCTCACTGACCGCGACCCCGGCGCTGCTGGAGCGCAAGGACCCCTTCGGCAACAGCCACCGTCTCGGCGTTCTCGGCATCGAGCACAAATCGCAGGCCGGGGAGGCCTCGACCACCCCGGTCGGCGTCGGTGAAGCGCTCAAGATCGGCGTCGAGCAGGTCTGGTTCATCATCACCAGCACCTTCAAGTTCCTGGGCTCGCTGTTCGCCGGCCAGGGCAATCCGAACGAGGTCAGCGGCGTCCTGGGAATCGCGAAAATGTCGGGGCAGGCGGCCAGCGCCGGGTTCCAGTTCGTGATCAATCTCTGCGCGGTGCTGTCGGTGTCGATCGGCCTTTTGAACCTGTTCCCGATTCCGCTGCTCGATGGCGGCCACCTGATGTTCTATGCGGCCGAGGTGGTCCGGGGCCGGCCTTTGTCCGAGCGGACCCAGGAAATGGGGTTCCGAATCGGGCTTGGCCTGGTGCTGATGTTGATGGTGTTTGCGACCTACAACGACATCCTGCGGATGGCCGCTTCCTGATAGGGGCTTTTTTGTGGCGTTGCTGTTGAGCAACGTCTTGGAATGAAATTGAAATTACGGCGCTTTCGGCCGTTTGCGGCGTCGGCGAAATTGGCTACAAGCGGCCTGAACTTGGGGAATCTCCGGACCGGCGTTGGGGTTGGGTCTGGCAGGGAATGATAAGGGCGCGTTGCGCGATGAAGTTTGGACTGCGACTCCGGGGGGGCTTGCTCGCGACCCTGATCTTGTTCGGCGCGCCGGTGGTTGCCCCGGTTGGGGCTGTTTTCGTGTCTTCGTCTGCGCTCGCCCAGACCGTTCAGTCGATTTCCGTCGAAGGGAATCGCCGCGTCGAGGTGGAAACGATCCGCTCCTATTTCAAGCCGGGTCCCGGCGGCCGGCTGGATCAGGCCGCCATCGACGACGGCCTCAAGGCGTTGATCGAGACCGGCCTGTTCCAGGACGTCAGGATCAACCGCGGTTCCGGCGGCCAGCTCATCGTCTCCGTGGTGGAAAACCCGGTGATCGGCCGTATCGCCTTCGAGGGCAACAAGAAGATCAAGGACGAGCAGCTCACCGCTGAAGTCCAGTCCAAGGCCCGCGGCACCTTCTCCCGCGCCATGGTGCAGTCGGACACGCTCCGTATCGCCGAAATCTATCGCCGCTCCGGCCGCTACGACGTGCGCGTCACGCCCGAGATCATCGAGCAGCCCAACAACCGCGTCGACCTCATCTTCACGGTCGAGGAGGGCGTCAAGACCGGCGTCCGGTCGATCGAGTTCGTCGGCAACAATGCCTTCTCGTCCTACCGCCTCCGCGACGTGATCAAGACGCGCGAGACGAATCTGCTGAGCTTCCTCGGCAGCGGTGACGTCTACGATCCCGACCGCGTCGAAGCCGATCGCGACCTGATCCGCCGATTCTACCTCAAGAACGGCTTCGCCGACGTGCAGGTCGTCGCGGCGCTGACCGAATACGATCCGGAGAAGAAGGGCTTCAACGTCACCTTCAAGATCGAGGAAGGTCAGCAATACCGCGTCGGCGCGGTGGATTTCCGCAGCAGCATTCCGAACTTCGATCCGAGCTCGATGCGCGCCTATTCGCGTCTCAATGTCGGCTCGCTCTACAACGTCGAATTGGTCGAGAAGTCGGTCGAGGAGATGCAGATCGAAGCCTCCCGCCGCGGCTATGCCTTCGCCGTGGTCCGGCCCGGCGGCGACCGCAACTTCGAAGCGCACACCGTGTCCGTCGTGTTCAACATCGACGAGGGCCCGCGCACCTATATCGAGCGCATCAACCTGCGCGGCAACACCCGCACGCGCGACTACGTGATCCGCCGCGAGTTCGACATCTCGGAAGGCGACGCCTACAACCGCGCGCTGGTCGACCGTGCCGAGCGGCGCCTGAAGAACCTCGACTATTTCAAGAGCGTGAAGATCACGACCGAGCCGGGCTCGTCGAGCGACCGCGTCATCCTGATCGTCGACATGGAAGAAAAATCGACCGGCGACTTCTCGGTCTCGGGCGGTTACTCCACCACCGACGGCGCGCTGGCCGAAGTCTCGATCTCCGAGCGCAACCTGCTCGGTCGCGGCCTGTTCGCCAAGGCCGCGGTGACCTATGGCCAGTATGCGCGCGGCTACTCGCTGTCGTTTGTCGAGCCGTACCTGCTCGACTACCGCGTCGCGCTCGGCCTCGACCTCTATCAGCGTGAGCAGAAGTCCAACAGCTACATCTCCTACGGCACCAAGACGCTCGGCTTCTCGCCGCGCCTCGGCTTCTCCTTGCGTGAAGATCTCTCGCTCCAGGTGCGCTACTCGATCTATCAGCAGGAAATCACCCTGCCGTCGTATCTGGCGAACTGTAACAACGTCCTTGGTTCGTCTACCTTCAACCCCAGCCCGGCCTTCGCCGCGTCTCAGACGCCGCCGATTGATCTGTCGTCGACCAGCGGGCTCGGCTGCTACAACGATGGCGAAGCCTCGCTGCCGGTGCGCAAGGAGCTCGCCGGCGGCAAGACGCTGACCTCGGCGCTCGGCTACACGCTGACCTACAACACGCTGGACAACAACAAGAACCCGACCGACGGTCTGCTCGTCGACTTCCGGCAGGACTTCGCCGGCGTCGGCGGCGACGTCTCCTACCTGAAGTCGGTCGTCGACGCGAAGTACTACACTCCGCTGGTGTCCGACATCGTCGGCCTCGTCCGCCTGCAAGGCGGCATGCTGAACAAGATCGGCACCGATCTGCGCATGCTCGACCACTTCCAGATGGGCCCGAACCTCGTCCGCGGCTTTTCCCCGAACGGCATCGGTCCGCGCGACTTGAACCCGTTCGGTACGCAGGATGCGCTCGGCGGCACCAAGTATTGGGGTGCTTCGTTCGAATTGCAGATGCCGTTCTGGTTCCTGCCGAAGGAAGTGGGTCTGAAGGGCGCGGTCTATGCCGACGCCGGCGGCCTCTACGACTACAGGGGACCGACGAGCTGGACCACCACCAACGAAGTCAACGCGCCGGGCTGTATCCCGTCGACCATCAATCCCTCGAGCACGGGGACCTGCACCGGTCTCGTCTATGACGACAGCAAGGTCGTCCGCTCGTCGGTCGGTGTCGGCGTGATCTGGCAGTCGCCGTTCGGACCGCTGCGCTTCGACTACGCCGTGCCGCTCAGCAAGGGCAGGTATGACCGCACGCAGGAGTTCCGGTTCGGCGGCGGCACCACGTTCTAATTCGATCAGCACGGCACGATCCGGATCACCGGAACCGGTTTCCGAAAGGGATCGTGCCGATCCAAGACATGAGGCATGATGCGGCCTGACCGCTTCATGCCGAAGCCGGACCGCGACGGGGTGGAATGGCGCAGCCGACCTTCTTCACAAAGCCGCCTGCCGCAGCGTTGGCCGACATCGCCACGCTGACCAAGGCGCAGCTGGTCGATCCCGCGAGGGGCGGCCACGTCATCACGGGCCTTGCTTCGCTCGACGAAGCGGGCCCGATGCATCTGGCGTTCTTCGACAACCTCAAATACGCCGATCAGCTCAGGGCGACCAAGGCGGGGGCCTGTCTGGTCAGTCCGCGCTTCGAGGCCGAGGTGCCCGAACATGTGGCCGTGCTGCGGGTGGCGCAGCCATTCCGCGCCTTCGTCCGGATCGCGCGGGAATGGCACGCCGACGCGCTGCGGCCGCAATCCTGGGTCGGCAACGACGGTATCGCGCCATCGGCCATCATCGATCCCACGACCCGGCTCGAGGACGGTGTGGTCGTCGACCCCCTGGCTGTGATCGGCCCGGACGTCGAGATCGGCAGCGGCACCGTGATCGGCGTCGGGGCGGTGATCGGTCCCGGCGTCAAGATCGGCCGGGATTGCAATGTTGGCGCCCGGACTGCGATCCAGTGCGCCCTGATCGGCAACAACGTGCTGATCCATCCCGGCTGCTCGATCGGCCAGGACGGCTACGGCTTCATCTTCTTCGGCCCGGAGGGCCATCTGAAGGTGCCGCAGACCGGGCGCGTGCTGATTCAGAACGACGTCGAGGTCGGGGCCAACACCACGATCGACCGGGGGTCCTTGCGTGACACCGTGATCGGCGAGGGGACCAAAATCGACAATCAGGTCCAGATCGGCCACAATGTGACGATCGGCCGGCACTGCCTGCTCGCGGCGCAGATCGGCCTCGCCGGCAGCCTGACCATCGGCGACAACGTGGCGCTCGGAGCGAAGGTTGGCATCAACAATCACCTCAAGATCGGCGACGGGGCGCAGGTGACGGCGATGAGCGCGGTCAAGGACGACATCCCGCCGGGCGGCCGCTGGGGCGGGCACTTCGCCAAGCCGACCAAGCAATGGTTCAAGGAGATCATCGCGGTGGAGCGGCTGGTACGCGACAGCAAGGCCGATCCGAAGGACGAGGGACGGGAATGACGGCGGAATCACCTGTTAAGTTCGAGCTGGTGGACATCAACGCGATCCTCCAGACACTGCCGCACCGCTTTCCGATGCTGCTGATCGACCGCGTGATCAACATCCGCGCCGATTACAGCGGCATCGGCATCAAGAACGTCACCTTCAACGAGCCGGCGTTCCAGGGGCATTTCCCCGAGCGTCCGGTCTATCCCGGCGTCATGATGATCGAGGCGATGGCGCAGACCGCGGGCGTGATCGGCATCAAGTCGGTCGAGGGCACCGAGAAGCCGCGGGCGGTCTATTTCCTCACCATCGACAAGTGCAAGTTTCGCAAGCCGGTGCTGCCGGGCGATACGATCGAGTATCACATGCGCTCGCTCGGCCGCCGCAAGACCATGTGGTGGTTTCACGGCGATGCAAAGGTCAACGGTCAGGTCGTCGCCGAAGCCGACGTCGGCGCCATGCTGACCGATTGAGCGGCACTGGGCTCAGGTGCAATCGTAGCGGCTGCCGGCCGCCTCCCGCCTGATAGTCCGGTTGAAGAACTGGCCCATGGAGGGCGCGCCGAGGAGGCGCTCGACGGTGTCGGACGTCACGCCGCAATAGCGGTGATAGGCGCCGTTGCTCGCGACGATCAGGTCCTGCTGCGCGCGATCGTAACAGACCCGCTGAAGCACCGTGCTGCGGGTGATGTCCCGGCACTCGAATGTCTGGAGATCGACCAGGCGGTGTTCGCCGGTCTCGACCGCCTCCGACACGATCGGAGTATCCGCGAGCTGCGCCAGCAGAAGGATCAGGGCCCTGACCACGATCGTTGAAGCTCCACATGAACCTGACGACGGGACGGGAAGGCCGCCTCATCCGGCACTTGAAACACGGCGAGATGATACGTCACTGGACAGATCGGGCATAGTCGCGCTAACCAGCCGAAAACCGAGCGACTTCAATACATAACCCGACCTTCTTGACGAGTAAGATTGGCTTGATGAGCAAGATTGATCCCACCGCGCGGATCGCGGACGGCGCCGTGATCGGCGAGGGCACCGAGATCGGACCCTATTGCATCATCGGCCCGAACGTCGTCATTGGCGTGAACTGCAAGCTGATCGGGCACGTGCACATCACGGCGCAAACCACGATCGGCGATGGCTGCACCATCTATCCGTTCGCTTCGCTGGGCACGCCGCCGCAATCGCTCAGCTATCGTGGCGAGCTGACACAGCTCAGGATCGGCTCGGGCTGCACCATCCGCGAATCCGTCACCATGAACGCGGGTACCGTCGCTGGCGGGGGCGTCACCTCGGTTGGCGACCGCGGCTATTTCATGAACTGCAGCCACGTCGGCCACGACTGCCATGTCGGCAACGACGTGATCTTCGCGACCTCGGCAACGCTCGGCGGCCATTGTGAGATCGGCGACTTCGTCTTCATCGGCGGGCTGTCCGCCGTGCATCAGTTCACCCGCATCGGACCGCAGGTCATGGTCGGCGGCGTGTGTGGCGTGCGCGACGACATCATTCCGTTCGGTCTCGTCAACGGCCAATATGCCGTGCTCGAAGGCCTCAACCTGATCGGCATGAAGCGTCGCAAGTTCACCAAGCAGCGGCTTGCCATCGTGCGTGCGTTCTACCAGAAGCTATTCCATGGCGCCGGCACCTTCGCCGAGCGGCTGGAGGCGGCGCGGCCGCTCGCGGGCGAGGACCCCGCGATCGCCGAAATCCTCGACTTCATCGGCAAGGGCAAGCGCCCGCTCTGTCTTCCCGCCATCGCGAAGTGATCTTGGAGTGACCTTGGGATGGCCGCGGGCACGACATCGGCGGCTTTGCAGGTTTCGTCACCGGTCGGCATCGTCGCCGGCGGCGGAGCCATGCCGTTCGCGGTCGCCGAGTCGCTCGCCGCGCACGGCATCACGCCGGTGCTGTTTCCGCTGCGCGGGGCGTGCGATCCCCAGCGGGTGGAGAAGTACCGGCATCGCTGGATCTCGGTCGGCCAGCTCGGACGCGCGATGCGGCTGTTCCGCGAGGAGGGCTGCCGCGACCTGATCTTCATCGGCACATTGGTGCGGCCTTCGCTGTCCGAGATCCGGTTCGACTTCACGACGCTGCGCCTGCTCGGCAACGTCATCCGCGCCTTCCGCGGCGGCGACGATCATCTGCTGTCGGGTGTCGGCCGCATCCTCGAGCAGGACGGCTTCCGGATGGTCGGCATCAAGGACGTCGCGCCGGATCTCCTGATGCCCGAGGGCTGCATCAGCCGCGCCTGGCCGAGCGATGCCAGCAAGGCCGACATCGCGCGCGGCCGGGCGGTGCTGACCGCACTCGGCCCGTTCGACATCGGCCAAGCCGTGGTCGTGATCGATGGCCACGTGGTGGCGGTCGAGGACATCGAGGGCACCGACGCGCTGCTCGCCCGCGTCGCGCGGCTGCGCGAGGAGGGCCGCATCCGCGCCGCTACCGGACGCGGCGTGCTGGTGAAGGCGCCGAAGAGCGGCCAGGACCTGCGCTTCGACCTGCCGACGATCGGCCCGCGCACCATCGAGGGCGTCGCGGCCGCCGGCCTTGCCGGCATCGCCGTCATCGCGGGCAACACCATCGCCGCCGAGCCGCAGGCGATGATCGCGCTTGCCGATGCCAAATATCTCTTCGTCATCGGCCTGCCCGCGTGATGTCGCGTGATCCCAAGCGCAAGATCTTCCTGATCGCGACGGAGGAATCCGGCGACAGGCTCGGCAGCGCCTTGATGAAGGTGCTGCGCCAGCGTCTCGGCGACGGCGTGCAGTTCGTCGGCGTCGGCGGCCGCACCATGGCGCGCGAGGGCCTGGAATCGCTGTTTCCGATCGAGGAGCTGTCGATCGTCGGGTTTGCCGCGGTGGTGCAGCAATTGCCGAAGATCCTGCGGTTGATCCGGCAGACTGCCGACGCAGTGACCGAGGCCGCGCCCGACGTGCTCGTCATCATCGACAGCCCCGACTTCACCCATCGCGTCGCCCGCCGCGTGCGCGCGCGCAATCCCGCGATCCCAATCGTCGACTACGTCTCGCCGCAGCTCTGGGCATGGCGGCCAGGACGGGCGCGGACCATGCTCGGCTATGTCGACCACGTGCTCGGCCTGCTGCCGTTCGAGCCCGAGGAATACCGCAAGCTCGGCGGGCCGCCCTGCAGCTATGTCGGCCATCCCCTGATCGAGCAATTGGGCTCGCTGCGGCCGAGTGCGGAGGAGCAGGCGCGCCGCGACAGTGAGCCGCCGGTGCTGCTGGTGCTGCCCGGCAGCCGCCGCAGCGAGGTGGGGCATCATCTCGACGTGTTCGGCGCAACGCTCGGCCGCTTAAGGGGTGAGGGCTGTGCGTTCGAACTGATGCTGCCGACCATGCCGCATCTCGAAGCCACCATCCGCGAAGGCATCGCGAGCTGGCCGGTCAAGCCTCAGATCGTGATCGGCGAGAACGAGCGGCGTGCGGCTTTCCGCATCGCTCACGCCGCGCTGGCGAAATCCGGCACGGTGACGCTCGAGCTCGCTCTGGCGGGCATTCCGATGGTGACGGCCTATCGCGTCGGCGCGATCGAGGCGTTCATCCTGCGACGCGCGATCCGTGTCTCCTCGGTGATCCTTGCCAATCTCGTGATCGGCAAGGATGTCATTCCCGAGTATTTGCAGGAGGAATGCACGCCGGGGAAGCTGGCGCCGGCGCTTCGGGACGTGCTGACGGAGTCTCCGCTGCGCCGGCAGCAGGTCGAGGCCTTCGCCAGGCTCGATCAGATCATGTCGACCGGCAACACATCGCCGAGCGTGCTCGCCGCCGACATCGTGCTCGCAACGATGCGCCAAGGCCGGCGAACGAGCTAGGGTGTTTCATAAAAGTCTGCTTGAGCCGCCCCCTCCAAAGCGTGAGCGGCCCTTCAAAGGCCAGACGCCAGGAAACGCAACAGCGAAGGCGTGAGTTACGCTAAAGCGACGTGGATCACCCCTGTTGCGAAGGCAGACTAAAGTGAAACACGGCCCCCCGTGGTTCATTCGCACCAGTCCAAAGTCGTCCTCCGTGCGCCTCGATGATCGATTGGCAAATCGACAAGCCCATGCCGGTCCCGTCCGGCTTGGTTGTGTAGAAGGGCTCGAACAGGCGGTCAACGATTGCGACGTCAAGCCCAGGTCCGGTATCCCGTACGGCGACAACAACGCGATTTGAAGCATCTGCAGCCGTGCTGATCCTCAGCTCTCGTCCGCCAACGTCGACACAGTTCATTGCCTCGATCGCGTTGAGGATCAAATTGAGAACCACCTGTTGCAGCTGAACGCGATAGCCCTTCACGAGCGGCAAGCCCGGAGCGAGGTCGGTCTGGATCGAGACATCATGTTTGAGCAGCTCGCTACGGGCGATGGTGATCACGTCCAGGATTGCACTATTGACATCGACGCTCTCCTTCGGCGCCGGAGCTTTCTTGATCAAGGAACGGATCCAACTGATGATCTCGCCGCCTCGCTTGGCTTCTGTGACGATGGATACGAGCGCCTGCTGTGCCTTTTCGAAATTCGGAGATTGTGTTCCTAGCCAGTTCAGTGCGGCCTCTGCGTTGCAGAGCACCGCGGTGATTGGTTGGCTTAATTCGTGTGTCACCGACGCCGTGACCTGGCCCATTGCCGCCGCGCGATTGGCGTGTGTTAGTTCAGCCTGCATCTCGCGGAACGTCTCGGCGGCTCGCTTGCGTTCGGTGATGTCGCGGCTCAGACAAATGATTCGTGACTGTCCGACTTCGCAGAACTCGCGCATACGAACTTCGACGGGAAACACAGTGCCATCCTTTCGGCAATAGCGCCTCTCGAGCGTAGCGATGCCGCCGGCCTTGAGACGCTCGCGGTTGCGACGCCAAGTCGCCTCATCCATCTCCAGATCGAACAAGGCCGCAGTTGCCCCAACCAGTTCGGTCCGGCTGTAGCCGAGACTTTC
This sequence comes from Bradyrhizobium sp. USDA 336, assembly GCF_044908355.1. Classification (NCBI taxonomy): domain Bacteria; kingdom Pseudomonadati; phylum Pseudomonadota; class Alphaproteobacteria; order Hyphomicrobiales; family Nitrobacteraceae; genus Bradyrhizobium; species Bradyrhizobium sp. USDA 336. Next base: position 1,396,554 of record NZ_JBIYDC010000002.1, read on the forward strand.
GCAGGCATTCCGATTCACATCGAGAACGCGACCATCTTCACTGTGCAGCATGAACGTATCGGTCGCGTGGTCCACGAAAGTACGGAAACGGGCCTCGCTCTCGATCAGCGCCTGTTCGGCGCGCTTGCGCTCCGTGATGTGGCGCCCCACACCTCGGTAACCTACGAAGTTCCCTGTCTTGTCAAAGATGGGCAGCCCAGAGACGGAAATATAGCGCTTGCCGCCGTCGGGCATCGGCCGCGCGAGCTCGAAATCGCGAAACGGGAGGTGAGCGTCGAGTATCTCCCGATGTTTGCGCCAGCCATCTGCGTCAGGTTCGAGATACGGGACCTCCCATCGTGTCCTGCCGATCTCGGAGACCGGCGGCTCGGGAAGCGTCTCGGCGAATTCCTGGCGGATGAAGCGATGCTGTGCGTCCGTTTCCCAGTACACATCAAAGGAGAATTGCACCAGCGTGCGAAAGCGCTCCTCGCTCTCGCGCAGTGCCTCCTCGGGGCGCTTGCACTCATTCGAATCGAGCGCGACCGAGGGCACTTCAATCGCATGTTGCATGATCATCTCTTGCTTACGCGTGATGGATCAATCGACAGATTTCTCGTGCCGGATCGCGTCCCCCCGGAGTCGGTCAAGATCGATCGGGAATATGCCTTTGGCGACTATACTTCCGTATACAGGGCTTCTCTATAGCGACGTGGCTGTGACGACCCCGAGCCGAAACAACGCGAGCTAAAACCCGGTTCCCTCAACGCATGCGTGTGAGGTGGGCCCTGTTTTCTTGTCTCGCGGGCGGAAGAGCGGGCGAACGAGCTAAGGCGCGTACTCATGAACCTCCGAACCGTCGAGGCGGGCCTGACATGGACGGGAGGGCAAGGAGGTTCGTGGCGAGCTCTTAACCAGTGTTTCTGACCGCCTCAGCCAGAATGGCGTAAAGCTGCTGCCGGCTGAATTCCTTTGGCAGCTCCCTCTCTGCTGTACTCGGCGACACCCTCCGCGCGATGGGACGGGCGCAGGAGGCCGACGACGGCCTCAGCTTCGGGGCCGGCCTTATCTGGGGCTGCGCTGTGGGCGGCTTGTGGCCGCGCTTCAGGCCCAGACGGTTCAGCATACCGCATACCGCGTTACGACTGCAGCCGAGATGGCGCGCAATCTGCGCCGCGCTCTGTCCCGCGGACCAGAGCCTTTTGAGAAGCGCTATGTCTTTCGCATCCCAGCCCATGAGAGATAGTATAACGCCGCCTGCCAGACACCGGCTAGTCTAGTCTTCGTCCGGCTCGCGCACGACCGCCGGTTCGTCGGCATCATCTTCCTCATCCTCGTCTTCGTCCTCCTCGTCTTCATCGGGATCCCTGGGTGGCATCACGATGCGCATCCGTATGAGCAGTTTCCTGGCTGTGGTGGAAAATGCTTCGGAGGTGTGTTGCTTCATGGCATTGTGCTCCTCGAAAAATGGGCGCAGTCGCCAGATTCTTGGCCGGCATATGCCGGTGCCGGGGCGCGACCGCCGCAAACGCGATGCGGGTCGGGTAGACTGCATGATCAGCGGGCGGCAGGCCCCTGCAACAGACAGCACTCTAGACTACTTGATCCCCGAGGATCCATTAGGCTCTATGTTTACCAAAACCTCGCCGGCAGCGATTTCAGGAACTCCAAGTTCGAGGTCGGGTAGACTGGCTTGAACAAATGCCAGTATCTTGGCGTTCGCTGCGTTGGCGCTTTCGCGGTCGTCAAATATCATCACCGCGATACCGACACCGTCGCCCGCATCCAGCACATGGTAAGATTTGAATCCCTGCGATTGTCTTAGGATCTCACCAACGCCGCTCTTGGCGCGACGAGCGGCGTCCGCGACCGAACGAACCTTGCTGTACTTGCGAATGACCATGTACATGGGGGCACCACGCGCCATACGCTCCTGCGCATCAAAGCACTTCGGTCCCGCTCGGACTAGTGCCAACTTCCGGGATGGGCCACAGCGTCCGGCTGGCGGACCGCAACGCGCCTGTCCAATGAGCCGTCCTCGCCCGAAGGGGCGAGGTGCTGAGGCTCAGGAGCCCTCGAACTTGAACGATACGTTGAGCTTGGCGCGATAGGCCTCAACTTTTCCCTGGTCATCCAGTTGCATGTCGAGCTTGACGACCTCTGCAATGCGAAGATCTCGGAGAGATTTAGCAGCTTGCTCGACTGCGTTAGCGGCCGCCTTCTCCCATGAGTCGCTGCTGGTACCGACCAGTTCAATGACCTTGTAGACGCTATCGGGCATGTTCGTCCTCCTAATCGGTAGGAGCAGGAAGTCTAGCACTGGGATCTCGACGCTGATACGTCTCGGGGGTGCCGCGGAAAGGGTCCGATTGGCTGTCGCTTTTCTCTTCGATCCAAAGAAGAACTCGGGTCGTCCTGTCGGAGATTACGCTCGCATTTTCAGCCCGGACGAACGCGGACCTTCGCGCTCTCCGGCTTCCCAGTATAATTTTGCGCGCCTAAGTCGTCATTGCCGCCAAGGTTCCGATCCATGAAGCGATGGCACCGCGTAAGCATCAGCAGCTTGGTGATTGCCCTGAGTCTGGTGTGTGCCGGGGCCCTGGTGGTCAATCAATCGCACGTGCCATCAGAGGCCATAGCGTCATCGGTCACACGTACTCCGGAGCTTATTGAGCGTGCGTGGCACCTGCCCGTGGCAGCAACATTTGAACGACACGTTGATTGGCAGTCAAATGGCTCTCGCTGCGGACCCGCCGCTGTTGCAAATGCGTATCGGTCCCTTGGCGAGGCGGCAAGGACGGAAGGCAAGGTGCTGGCCGGGACGTGGAGTTGCTGGACAGGCGTATGCATCATGGGGCTCACGCTTGATGAACTGGCCAACGTCGCCCAGTCCAACACCAGCCGGAAAGTTACGGTCTTGCGCGATCTCAGCGAAAACCAGTTTCTGGAGCATCTCCGTCGCTCCAACGATCCGCGACGACGCTACATCGTGAATTTCGATCGCGCGCATATTTTTGGTGCTGGTAGTGGACACCATTCCCCAATCGGGGGCTATTTCGAAGCCGAAGACCTCGTTTTCGTGCTCGATGTCAATTTCGATTTCCAGCCGTGGCTAGTCGAACGGAAGCGGCTGTTCGACGCTGTAAATACGTTTGACGGCGATAAGAAGAGGGGACTGCTGTTCATAGAGTAACATCCCGCTCCATGTCGCCTCGTGACCCTTAGCCCGATCATTTGAGGCAGTTGGGATGTCGTCTATCGGCGGTGGACAGAACGCGGGGGACCGTCTTGGCCTCGACCGGCGCTTGTGTGCCCTATGACGGCCGCCACTTGCCGCCGGGGTCTCGCTGAGCGCGACATACTGACCCCGGGAGGACATTTGGGCGGCAACCAAGCGGACGACACGCTAACCCGGGACCGCATGCGGCCCGTGAACTGGCCACTTCCGGCGCCCGCGCAACTCGCCGTAGACGCAGCGCAGGCCGAGTGTTCTATTTCGGAGTGCCGGTCTGGCTACCCGAACCCGTGGTCTGCTCACTTCCCGGCCGGCCCGGAGGATGCGCCGAAGCGGCCGGCTTGTCCTGATCGGCCACGTATCCGGACTCTCCGGAGTTGCGGGTCTTGATCCCTTTGTCCGCATCGCGCTGCATCTGCTCGTTGGGCTGGCCGGCCTTGAGCTCCCGGTCCACGTCGCGCTTCATCTCCTCCTTGGTTTGCTCACTGGGTGCGGCCTTTTGCTGTTGGGCCGTTGCTTGGAAGGTCATTGCGCTTCCGGCAACTACAATCAATGCGAGAATTGCTGTTCGCATGCTTCTCCTCCACGGCTTGCTCCGGCCCCTAAACGCGCGAACCTCCCAAGGTTTCCTAGTTCCAACCACTATTGTCGAACGTCACGTAGGACTAAGCAAAGGGCACTCGAACGGTCTTATGCGCACCAAGCCTAGGCGAGTCCGCCATCGACCCTGAAACACTGGCTGGTGATGCGCTGGCTTTCGTCGGAGGCGAGGAATAGTGCCATGCTCGCAATGTCTTCGGGCGTTACCGCATCGGGCACCGCCTGCCGCGAGCGCATCTCGGCGATGATCCGATCGTCCGGATACCACAGCCGGCGCTGGCGCTCGGTGATCACCATGCCCGGCGCGATCGCGTTGACGCGAATGCGGTCGGGACCGACCGACCGCGCCAGCGAGTTGGTGAAGCCGACGATCGCCGCTTTCGCCGCGGCGTAGACCGGCAGTGCCGGCGCGCCGCGCATCCAGGCGATCGAGGACATGTTGATGATCGAGCCGCCGCCGCGCGCCTGCATCTGCGGCACCACCGCTTGCGCCGCGAAGAAGACGTGCTTGAGATTGACGCCGATCATCCAGTCGAACTCGGATGGCGTGACCTCGGCGAGAACCTGGCGCTGATCGTTGGCGGCGTTGTTCACGAGAACGGCGGCGTCGCCAAGCGAGCGGCGGGCCTCTGCCATCGCGCTGCGCAGGGCATCGATGTCGAGGAGATCGCAGGGCACGAACAGCGGCGCGGGCCCGGACGAGGCCGCAATCTCCCGCACCAGGGCTTCGCCGGCGTCCCTATCGATGTCGAAGAAGGCGACCCGGGCACCTTGGCCCGCGAAGGCTCGGACGAAGGCGGCGCCGATGCCGCTGGCGCCTCCGGTGATCAGCACCACGCGGTCGGCAAGGCTGGAATAGGTCGTCTTCGTCATGCGATCAGGCGCTCCGTCTCGGGGTCGAACAGGCAAATGCGGCGAGTGTCGAGCGCGAAGGCGGCGGACGTGCCGGGCGCGGGGCGGATATCCGGCGAGACTCGCGCCATCGCGGGCTCGCCGCCAAGCCGCAGGAGCACCATGGTCTCGGCACCGGTCGGCTCGACCAGCTCCACCGGCGCCTCGACGAGGACAGGCGCTTCGCTGGAAAACGTGCGGCTGCCCTCGGCAATGCATTCCGGCCTGATTCCGAACACCACCTTGCGCCCGATAAAGGGTGCTGCGGCGTCATATCCCCTGAGGCGCAGACGAAGCTCGTCGGGCCGTCCTGCGCCGATCACGACGACCGGACCGTCATTTTCGGCCTCGAGCCGCGCCGGCATGGTGTTCATCGGCGGCGAGCCCATGAAGCGTGCGACGAACAGATTGGCGGGATAGCGGTACACGGTGTCGGGATCGGCGAATTGCTGCACGCTGCCCTGATGCATCACGGCGATCCGCGTCGCCATCGTCATCGCCTCGATCTGGTCGTGGGTGACATAGACGATGGTGGCGCCGATGCGCTGATGCAGGCGCTTGATCTCCATCCGCATCTCGACGCGCAGCTTGGCATCGAGATTGGAGAGCGGCTCGTCGAACAGGAAGAGCAGGGGATTGCGCACCAGCGCGCGCCCCATCGCCACCCGCTGGCGCTGGCCGCCGGACAATTGCGAGGGCTTGCGGCCGAGCAGCGGCTCGATCTGGAGCAGTTTTGCGACATTGGCGACCGCAGCGTCCTGCTCGGTCTTGGGAATGTGGCGGCATTCCATGCCGAAGGTGATGTTCTGGCGCACGGTCATCGAGGGATAGAGCGCGTAGGATTGGAACACCATGGCGATGTCGCGGTCCTTCGGCGCGACGTCGTTGACGACGCGGCCGCCGATTTCGATCGTTCCCGCGCTCGGGCGGTCGAGCCCGGCGACGATGTTGAGCAGGGTGGACTTGCCGCAGCCGGACGGGCCGACCAGCACGGTGAACTCGCCGCTCTCGATGTCGAGCGCGATGTCCTTCAGCACCTCCAGATTGGCGTAGCGCTTGGACAGGGCGCGAATGCTCAGTGCTGCCATGACAACTCCATCATTTCACGGCCCCGGCAGTCAGGCCGCGGACGAAGTACTTGCCGCCGAGAAGGTAGATCAACAGCGTGGGCAGCGCGGCGATGATCACCGCTGCGCTCTGCACGCCATGCTGCGGGATATCGGCGATTGCGGCGGACAGTGCGATGAGAGCTGCGGTGACGGGTTGCTGCTGGCCGGTGGTGAACGTCACGCCATAGAGGAACTCGTTCCAGATGTGGGTGAATTGCCAGATCACCGTGACGATCAGGATCGGCCCGGAGAGCGGCAGGATGATGCGCCAGAAGATGCGGAAGAAGCCGGCGCCGTCGATCCGCGCGGCCCTGATCAATTCATGGGGAACGGCGACGTAATAGTTGCGGCAGAACAGCGTGGTGAAGGAGAGCCCCTGAATGGTGTGAATCAGCACGAGGCCGGTCAGCGTGTTGATGAGGCCGACGTCCCGCAGCACGATGGTCCAGGGCAACAGACGCATCTGCTGGGGGAGGAACAGGCCAAGCGTCACGATGCCATAGATCCAGTTGTCGCCGCGAAAACGCCAGAGCGACACGGCGTAACCGGCGATTGCGCCGAGCAGGGTCGAGATGATCGTCGCCGGTATCGTGACGAGCGCGGAATTCAGCATGTAGGGCCGGATGCCGGCGCAGGTTTCGGCGACGCAGAAACCGCTCCAGGCCCTCGCGTAGTTGCTCCAGGCCCATTGTTGCGGCCAGCCGATCATCGAGGCCTGCGCGATCTCCTCGTTGCTGCGGAGCGAGTTCAGGACGACCACAACCAATGGCGCGAGATAGGCGGCCGCGACCAGCGACACGACGAGATAGATCAGAAGCCGGCTCGGCGCGAAGGTTCGCTCACGCATGGGTGGCCCGCCGTCGACGGAGATAACGCCAGGCTGCATAGGGCAGCAGCACCGCGAGCAGAATGAGCAGCATGAGCACCGCCGCTGCCGCGCCGCGGCCGAGCTGGCTGCGTTGGAACATGAGGTCGTAGACGACGAGCGCCGGCAGCTGGGTCGCGATTCCAGGCCCGCCATTGGTCAGCGCGCGGACGAGATCGAAGGCCGAGATCGCAAATTGCAGCTGGACTACGACCACGGTGATCGTGATCGGCCAGAGTGTGGGCAAGACGACGCGACGGTAGATTCGGATCGGCCCGGCGCCGTCGATCTGCGCCGCCTTGATGATGTCGGCGTCGACGGATCTGAGACCGGCGAGAAAGAGCGCCATGGCGAAGCCGGAGGATTGCCAGATCGCGGCGATGACGATGGTCCAGATCGCCATGTCGCGGTCGACCAGCCAGTCGAACCTGAAGGATGTCCAGCCGAGGTCGTGAACGAGCTTCTGGATGCCGATGCCGGGATTGAGCAGCCAGCTCCAGACCGTGCCGGTGACCACGAAGGACACGGCCAGGGGGTAGAGGAAGATGGAGCGCAGCACGTTCTCGCCGCGAATGCGCTGATCGAGCAGGATCGCGAGCAGGAGACCGGTCACCAGGCTCAGCAGCACGAAAGCACTGCCGAACAGCAGCAGATTGTCGAAGGCGATCTGCCAGTTCCGGCTCGCCAGGACCGCCGAGTAGTTGCGCAGACCCACCCAGCCAGTGACAGGAACCAGGGTGGAGGGGGTGAACGAGATCCAGATCGTCCAGAGCGAAAACGTCACCAGATGCGCCGCGGACAGGAGCAGCGGCACCCAGATCATCAGATATTCGGGCAGCCGGCGCACCCAGTCGGGCGTCGCCGGCCGCGCTGCTGTTGCGACCACGTCGGTCAACGCGCACCCTCGACGGCATCGGCAAGACGAGTGACCGCCTGCTCCGGCTTGATCGTCTTGTTCTTCACGTACTCGGTGAGCACGTCGATCATCGCGGCGGTCAGGCCGTTTTGCTGCGCCATGTTGTGGGCAAGGCTGAGGACGGCCTGATTGTTGGCGACCGCGTCCTTCAGCGCGGCTGCGGTCCGCCGTTGGCCGTCCGACCAGCCTTCGCCGGAGAGGTCGACATCGGTGCGCACCGGAATCGATCCGGTGATCTGCGAATACATGGTCTGGATCGCCGGATCCATGACGAGCTGGGCCATCAGCATCTGGCCGGCCTGCAAGTCAGGCTCCTTGCGCTGCCAGAAGATGAAGGCATCGGCATTCAAGAGGAAGACCGGCTTGCCGTTGTCGCTGGGCCCGGGCGCGATGATGAAATCGTCGAACTTGAACCCGGCGTTGCGCAACACGCCCTGGGCCCATCCGCCCTGGATCATCATGCCCATGTCGCCATCGATGAAGCGCTTCAGATTGGTGGCATAGGGCTGTGCGCCAACATTGGGGTCGCACCAGTCGGCGATCTTGCGGGTTTGTGCGAAGGCAGCCTTGATCTCGGGCCCCTCCAGCGCCTTCTTGTCGAGGTTCATGATCGCCGCGCGATATGCGGTCGGGCTGATGCCGGCGAAGGAGGCCTCGAATTTTTGCCCGTCATCGGGACGGGTGCCGCCATTGGCGAGTGGGTAGTTCATTCCGGCCGACTTCATCTTGTCGGCAAGTTCGTTGAAGTCAGCCCAGGTGACGGGGATCTTGTCGGCCTTAGCCTTGTCCATCCCGCGCTTGGAGAGGAACAGCATGTTGGTGCTGTAGATCTGGAGCGGCAGGGCGATCCACTTGCCTCCCGGCTTGTGCAATTTCGCAAGGTCCGGCGCGACCACCTTCTCATAGCCGGCGGCGGCGACAATGCTGTCGAGATCCACGGTCGGAGCAATCTTCGACCAAGCCGCGATCTCGGGCCCCTTGAGCTGCGAACAGGCCGGCGGATCGCCGGCAATGATCTGGGCCCGCAGCTTGTTCATCATCTCCGTGGTGAAGCCTGGGACGGGCGAGTGCTGCCAGACGCCCCCTTTCTCCTCGAATTTCTTACCGAGCGCCGTAATGGCGGCCCCATCGCTGCCCGCCGACCATTGCGAGATTGCGGTCAGTCGCGGCTTGGCCGCGCCTTGCGCGCGGGCAAGGTGCGGAAATGCGAGCGCGGCAGCAGATCCAGCGAGCAGACGACGCCTTGTTGTTGTGATCGGCATGGCAGTTCCTCCCGGTGTGAAATCTTTCGCCCTTGCGGGCCGTTCAGGCTCAGCGCATGTCAGGCCGCCTCCGTCGATGCCGCGGGCATGCCGCCACGGCTGGCGAGACAGAAGGCGGCAAAGGCGAGCGCAGCCTGCGGGTCGTTGCCCGTCGACGGCGGCACGAAGGCGAGGGAGACCTGTGCCAATTTGCGTCCGCCCAGCAGGCAGGCGTCGATGCCATCGACCAGTGCTTTCCGATCCTCTTCAGCGAGAAGCGACGGCCAGCCGCTGATCGCAACGCCGCCGCACGGCTTGACGTTCAGCGTATTGCCGATCGCAAGGCCGAGCCGGAACAGCCGCCGGCGCAACTCCTGCCGCACGCGCGCTGAGATCGGGACCGTGTTGACCCATTCGTTGCCGAGCTGGAGCAGCTCGGTCTCAGAAACGCCGAGAAGCGCGGCCAGCGCGGGAATCGACGTATAGGCCTCGACGCAGCCGTGATGTCCGCAGCGGCAGCGCGGTCCGTCAGGCCCGAACACCATGTGGCCGAGCTCGATCGGCTGCAGAGCATCGGCCTCGGCCGGATCATCCATCCAGGCGCCGGCGACGCCGTGGCTGACGAGCACGAACAGATGCGTGTCGTTGAACGGGTAGTTTTCCGTGCGGCAGCGGTGAAAGGTGGCATGCGCGACGACCGAATTGGTGAATTCGAGCGGCACGCCCGCGAACATCGCGCCGAACATGTCGCTGATGCGAGCGACGTCGCAGGGAATGATCGGATTGGCCGATATGCTGAGACGGCCGAGGCCGGGAATCGAGACGCCGATCTGCGAGAGGGTGATCCGGCGGCGTCGCGTCCAGTCGCGCAACAACGTCATCGCTTCGCGAAATGCCCGGCCGACGGTCTCGACGTCAGGCGTCTTCGGGAGCGGCACGCGCTCGGTGTAGTGCAGTTCACCCGACAGGCCGCCGACCCCGACGCTGAGCCGCTGCGCCGTCAGCTCGAAGGCTGCCAGCGCCACCGCGCCGTCGAGCGACACGAGACCGGTCGGGCCGCCGACATAAGGGGCAGGGCGCCGCACTTCCTCGATCAGGCCCTCGGCCTTCAGGTCAAGCAGGATGCGCGACAGGCTCGCTTCCGATAGACGCACGGCCTTGGCCAGCGGCGGACGAAACGAGCCGCCCGACTGAAGCAGATGAGTCAAAATGGCAGCGCGCGTCTGCCGCCGACTTCTCGGCTGCTCCGGCATTTCCATCCCTGTCGTCATTCTTACTTAGAGTAAGAATGCGCGCGGAGCATTTCGGCTGTCAAGGCGCTTGCCGCCGTGAGCACGGACTTGTTGTTGTGCGTGGCAGCACGAGGAAAGTGCGGGCGCAAAACAAAACGGCGCCATCTTGCGATGACGCCGCTTCGAAAGCCGTGATGGCCTGACGTTAGCGCTTGTCGATCGGAACGTAATCGCGCTTTGCGACGCCGGTGTAGAGCTGGCGGGGGCGGCCGATCTTCTGCTGGGGATCCTCGATCATCTCGCTCCACTGGCTGATCCAGCCGACGGTGCGGGCGACCGCGAACAGCACGGTGAACATCGAGACCGGGAAGCCCATCGCCTTCAGCGTGATGCCCGAATAGAAATCGACGTTCGGGTAGAGCTTGCGGTCGATGAAGTACTGGTCGCTGAGCGCGATCTTCTCGAGCTCCATCGCCACCTTCAGCATCGGATCGTCGCCATGGCCGGTCTCCTTGAGCACGGCATGACACATCTTCTGCATGATCTTGGCGCGCGGATCGTAGTTCTTGTAGACCCGGTGGCCGAAGCCCATCAGGCGGACTTCGGAGTTCTTGTCCTTCACCTTGGCGATGAACTCGGGGATCTTGTCGACCGTGCCGATCTGATAAAGCATGTTCAGCGCGGCCTCGTTGGCGCCGCCATGGGCCGGGCCCCAGAGGCAGGCGATGCCGGCCGCGATGCAGGCGAACGGGTTGGCGCCCGAGGAGCCGGCGATGCGCACCGTCGAGGTCGAGGCGTTCTGCTCGTGATCGGCGTGCAGGATGAAGATCTTCTCCAGCGCGTCGGCGAGCACCGGGCTAACCTTGTAGTCCTCGCAGGGCACCGCGAAGCACATGTTCAGGAAGTTCTCGGCAAAGCCGAGCGAGTTCTTCGGATAAATGAAGGGCTGGCCGACGGTGTACTTGTAGGCCATCGCAGCCAGCGTCGGGATCTTCGCAATCATGCGCATGGAGGCGATCATGCGCTGCTTCGGATCGTTGATGTCGGTGGAGTCGTGATAAAAGGCGGCGAGCGCGCCGACGGCCGCAACCATGATCGCCATCGGATGGGCGTCGCGGCGGAAGCCCTGGAAGAAGCGGGCCATCTGCTCGTGCACCATCGTGTGATGGGTCACGCGGTAGTCGAAATCCTTCTTCTGCGCGGCGGTCGGCAGGTTGCCGTAGAGCAGGAGGTAGCAGGTCTCCAGGAAGTCGCCGTGCTCGGCGAGCTGCTCGATCGGGTAGCCGCGGTATTCCAGCACGCCCGCGTCGCCGTCGATATAGGTGATCTTGGACTGGCAGCTCGCGGTCGAGGTAAAGCCCGGATCGTAGGTGAACAGGCCGGACTGGCCGTAGAGCTTGCCGATATCGATGACGTCAGGCCCGACGCTGCCGCTGAGGATCGGAAGATCGAAATTCTTGTTTCCGACCGTCAGCGTCGCGGTCTTTGGGCTTTCTTTTGCGTCCATCAGAGGTCCCCGATGTGTGGTGAGACGGGCCGGAGCCGGAGACCCCCAGGGCGACCATAGGGGCAGGCCGGATGTTCCAGAATGTGGGGGAGATGGGTATATTATTGCTATGTGCGCTGCAAGATCGCCGCACGCATGGTCGACTTACGTCGTAGCCTGATCCCTAAGCCGGCCGAGGCTTTCCTGGCGCCCCAGCACGTCCAAAACCTCAAATATACCAGGGGACGTCGTCCTTCCGGTGAGCGCCGCCCGAAGCGGCTGGGCGACCGCGCCGAGCTTGAGACTATTTTCCTCGGCAAAGGCGCGCAGCGCGGCCTCGGTGGTGGCGCCGCTCCACGTCTCGACTTTCTCCAGCGCGGAATGTAGCTGGCCGATCAGCTTGCGGTTCTCGGGCGTCAGCAGCGCCTGCGCCTTGGGATCCGGTGCCAGCGGCCGGTCGGCGAAGATGAAATGGGCGCCGTCGATCAGCTCGATCAAGGTCTTGGCGCGCTCCTTGAGGGCCGGCATGGCCTTGAGCAGCTGCGCGCGCGTGGTGTCGTTTAACTTGGCCTTGATCTCGTCGCGGCTCGGCACGATGTGGTCGAGCACGTCCTCGAACATCTTCACGAGCGATTGATCGTCGGCGTGGCGGATGTAGTGGCCGTTGAGGTTTTCCAGCTTGGCGAAATCGAAGCGGGCGGCGGCGCGGCCGACGCTGCCGAGATCGAACGCTTCGATCATCTCCTCGGTCGAGAAGATCTCCTGGTCGCCGTGGCTCCAGCCGAGCCGGACGAGGTAGTTGCGCAGCGCAGCCGGCAGGTACCCCATCGCGCGATAGGCATCGACGCCGAGCGCGCCATGCCGCTTGGACAATTTCGAGCCGTCCGGGCCGTGGATCAGCGGGATATGGGACATGCTGGGCAGCGCCCAGCCCATCGCATCGTAGATCTGCTTCTGGCGCGCGGCGTTGATCAGGTGGTCGTCGCCGCGGATCACATGGGTGACGCCCATGTCGTGGTCGTCGACCACCACGGCGAGCATGTAAGTCGGGTTGCCGTCGCCGCGCAGCAGGACGAGATCGTCGAGGTTCTCGTTCTGCCAGACCACGCGGCCCTGCACCTGGTCCTCGATCACGGTCTCGCCGGTCTGCGGCGCGCGCAGGCGGATGGTGGGCTTGACGTCGCTCGGAGCCGTCGCCGGGTCGCGGTCGCGCCACATGCCGTCATAGAGGCGGGTGCGCCCCTCGCTGCGCGCCTTCTCGCGCATGGCGGCAAGCTCCTCGGCGGTGGCGTAGCAGCGATAGGCCTTGCCGTCGGCCAGCAGCTGCTCGGCGACCTCGCGGTGCCGGGCGGCGCGGGCGAACTGGTAGATGACCTCGCCGTCCCAGCCGAGCTCGAGCCACTTCAACCCGTCGAGGATGGCGCCGATCGCCGCCTCCGTGGAGCGTTCCCGGTCGGTGTCCTCGATCCGCAGCAGCATCTTGCCGCCGTGCTTCTTGGCATAGAGCCAGTTGAACAGCGCCGTGCGGGCGCCCCCGATATGGAGGAAGCCGGTCGGCGAGGGAGCGAAGCGCGTGACGGCGGAATCGGACATTCTTGGCAGGGCCTATGCATTGGAGGCGGTGGTGTATAGCAGGAACGGGACATAACTAAAGGGCGACTGCGGACCCGGCAGGCCTTGCTTATGCTCTTGGCGCGGCCACGCGAATTTGGCAGAAGGACCGCTGATTTCCCTACAGGATTTTCGTAATGACAGAACCGGTGGCAGCTGAGGTTGGGCGCGATTTCATTCGTGACATCATCCAGGCCGACCTCGATCAGGGCAAATATAAGGAGATCGTGACCCGGTTCCCGCCGGAGCCCAACGGCTACTTGCATATCGGCCACGCCAAGTCGATCGCACTCAACTTCGGCGTCGCCCAGGAGTTTCCCGGCCGCTGCCACCTGCGCTTCGACGACACCAATCCGGTCAAGGAAGAGCAGGAATATATCGATTCCATCCAGGCCGACGTGCGCTGGCTCGGCTTCGACTGGGGCAAGAACTTGTTCTTCGCCTCGGACTATTTCGACCGCCTGTACGAATGGGCGGAGCAGCTGATCCGCGACGGCCTCGCTTATGTCGACGACCAGACCCAGGAGGAGATCCGCCTCTCGCGCGGCACGTTGACCGAGCCCGGCAAGAATTCGCCGTTCCGCGAACGCTCCGTGGAGGAGAACCTCGACCTGTTCCGCCGCATGAAGGCGGGCGAATTCCCCAACGGCGCGCGCGTGCTGCGGGCCAAGATCGACATGGCCGCGGGCAACATCAATCTGCGCGACCCCGTGCTGTACCGCATCCTGCATGCGCACCATCCGCGCACCGGCAACGCATGGTGCATCTATCCGAGCTACGACTATGCCCACGGCCAGTCGGATGCCATCGAAGGCATCACGCATTCGATCTGCACGCTGGAGTTCGAGGACCACCGGCCGCTCTACGACTGGTTCATCGAGAAGCTGCCGGTGCCGTCCAAACCGCACCAGTACGAATTCGCGCGGCTGAACCTGACCTACACGCTATTGTCCAAGCGGGTGCTGACGCAGCTCGTCCGCGACGGCCATGTCGCGGGCTGGGACGATCCGCGCATGCCGACCATGGCGGGCATGCGCCGGCGCGGCGTGCCGCCGGCCGCGCTGCGCGAGTTCGTCAAGCGCATCGGCGTCGCCAAGGCCAACAGCGTCGTCGATGTCGGCATGCTGGAGTTCTGCATCCGCGAGGAGCTGAACCGCACGGCGCAGCGGCGCATGGCGGTCTTGAAGCCGCTCAAGGTGGTGATCGAGAATTATCCGGAAGGGCAGACCGAGGAGCTCGAGGCGATCAATCATCCCGACGATCCCTCGGCAGGCACGCGGAAGATCACGTTCGGCCGCGAGCTCTATATCGAACAGGACGACTTCATGGAGAACCCGCCGAAGAAGTTCTTCCGCCTGTCGCCTGGCAACGAGGTGCGGCTGCGCTATGCCTATTTCGTCAAGTGCACCGGCGTGATCAAGAACGACAAGGGTGAGGTGGTGGAGCTGCGCTGCACCTATGATCCCGCGACCAAGGGCGGCAATGCGCCGGACGGCCGCAAGGTCAAGGCGACCATGCACTGGCTGCCGGCAGCGGCCTCCAAGTCGGCGGAGATCCGCATCTACAACCCGCTGTTCGCTAATCCGAGCCCGGATGCCTCAAACTTCGCGGCCGATCTTAACCCGAACTCGCTGGAGATCCTCGCCGATGCGCGGGTCGAGGCATCCGTTGCGGAGAGCAATTCGACCGAGCCGATGCAGTTCGAGCGTCAGGGCTATTTCGTGCGCGACAAGGACTCGACGCCCGGCAAGCCGGTGTTCTCGCGCACCATCGGCCTGCGCGACACGTTCGCGAAGGAAGTCGCCAAGGGTTGAGAAGGGCTGAGCAGGACATGAGCAGCGAAGCCGACGCCATCGTTTCCGCCATCATCGCGAAATGGTGCGCCGGCTTCGCGACGCTCGATGCAGCCGCGCTGTCGTCGCTCTATGCGAGGAACGCGTTCTTCTTCGGTTCGAACCCGAAGCTCTATCGCGGCCGAGATGGCGTCGCCGACTATTTCAACGGCCTGCCGCGCTGGGGGAGGCCGAGCGCGACCTTCTCCGACGTGCACGCCGCGCAGGCCGGCCCTGATCTGATCAACATGGCCGCGACCATCACGTTCGATCTCGCGGGCGAGCGGGATGATCTCGTCGTCAAGATGAGCTGGGTCATCATCCGCGAGGACGGCGACTGGAAGATCGTCAATCACCACGCCTCGTCGCAGGCGCCGCTGATCTGAGCAGGACTCTCTTCACCAGTTTGTCATTCCGGGATGGCCCGAAGGGCCAGGCCCGGAATCCATAACCCCAGTTCGTGGTTATGGATTCCGGGCTCGCGCCAAGTGGCGCGCCCCGGAATGACGGAAGGATACGAACCGGAGTTCTCTCCGAGGGTTGAGGTGACTCCAAAGGGCACCATCATTTCATCGACAAGGGCGTTGTTGCCGATGTCGAAGGACACAAGGTGAGGCTGTCTGCCAAGGCGGACGTCGCCGTGACGATGAAAGAGGAAAAGTAAGCCGGTCCACGCCTGTTCCTGATCTGTACCGCTATTCGCGCAGCCGCACGGTCCGGTAGCCTCTGCAGCCGTCGCGTATCGTAAGGTGCAGGGGAATGGCGGAGCCGGGCCGGCCAGGACGGTCCCAGGGAGTTGCCGGGACGTGGCCGGTCGGCCGCGCCGCCCCGGCCGGCGGCTTGGCGCCAGCGGGCCTCGGCATCTGGCCGGCGATCGTCGACACGCTGCGCCAATGGGCGCGGGCCGAGGCCGGGCCTGGCCGGTTGTTGCCGTGGGTGCCGGTCGCCTTCGGCGGCGGCATCGCGCTTTATTTCGCCGCCGATCATGAGCCGGTGCTGTGGGTGGTTGCCGCCACAGCCATCGCGCTGATGCTCGGCGCGTTGCTGCTGCGGCGAAGTCGGCTGTTTGCGCCTGCTATCATGCTCGCGGCGGTCGCGGCTGGTTTTGCCGTGGCGACCTGGAAGACCGCGCGTATCGCGCACACCGTTTTGGCAAAACCGCTCTATTCGGTGTCGCTGTCGGGCTTCGTGGAAGCGCGCGACATCCGCGAGCGCACCGATCGCTTCGTGCTGCGCGTCAGCGCGATAGAGGCGCAGCGCAGCGACGTCAAGCTCGAGCGCGTCCGCCTCTCGGTGCGCAAGGGCACGGCGCCGGAGGTCGGCAGCTTCGTGCAATTGAAGGCGCGGCTGATGCCGCCGATCTCACCGGTGCGCCCCGGCAGCTACGATTTCTCGCGCGACATGTTCTTCCAGGGCATCGGCGCCTCCGGCTTCGTGATGGGCGCGATCACGGCGTCCTCGCCGCCGGATGGCGGCGGCCTGCGGCTGCGCTATGCCGCCTTCATGCAGGGCCTGCGCGACGCGATCGATGCGCGCATCCGCGCAACGCTCGAAGGCGACAACCGCGCGATTGCGACGGCGCTGCTCACGGGGCGGCGCGATGCGATCACCGCGCCCGTGAACGATGCCATGTTCGTCTCGGGACTCGGCCATGTGCTGTCGATCTCCGGCTATCACATGGCGGTCGTCGCCGGCGTCGTCTTCTTCGCGGTGCGCGCGCTGCTGGCCTTGATCCCGGGGCTGGCGGCCGGCTTTGCCATCAAGAAGTGGTCGGCGGCGGCGGCGCTGGTCGCGGCCGCGTTTTACCTTCTGCTGTCGGGCGCGGAGGTCGCGACGCAAAGATCTTTCTTCATGACGGCGGTGGTGCTGATCGCCGTGATGGTCGACCGCCGCGCCATCACCTTCCGCACGCTGGCGGTGGCGGCGCTGATCGTGCTCGCGGTCGCGCCGGAGGCGTTGGTGCATCCGAGCTTCCAGATGTCGTTTGCGGCAACGCTCGGGCTGGTGGCGCTGGTGCAGATCGGCATGCCGAACCTGCTCGCCTCGCCCGATCATCCCGCAACGGCGCGGATCGCGTTGTGGGGCGGCCGCGAGATCGCGATGCTGTTCCTGGCCTCGCTGATCGCGGGGCTCGCGACCACGCCATACGCCGCCTTCCACTTCCATCGCGTGACGCCATACGGCGTGCTCGCCAATCTCGGCGCCATGCCGGTGGTCTCGGCGCTGGTGATGCCGGCCGGGCTGTTGGGGCTGCTCGCGGCGCCCTTCGGGCTCGACGGCGTGTTCTGGTGGTTGATGGGGATCGGCATCGAGTGGATGGTCCTGGTCGCGCGCTGGGTGGCGGCCCTGCCGGGCGCCGTTGGCCGCATTCCCGCCTTCGGGATCGCGCCGCTGATCGCGGCGAGCCTCGGGCTCATCGTGATGGGCCTGTTGCGCACGCCCTTGCGCTGGTCCGGCGCCCTGGTGCTGCTGGCAGCGATCCTCTGGGGACTGTCGGTACGGCAGCCGGATATCCTGATTGCCGGGGACGGCGCGAGCGTCGCGGTCCGGGGCGGGGATGGGCGCTTGCAGGTGATCCGCGCCAGCAAGGACAGCTTCCTGCTGAAGGAGTGGTTGGCTGCCGATGCCGATCCGCGCGATGCCGGTAACGCCTCGATGGCGAGCGGGGTGTCGTGTGACGAGTCCGGCTGCGTGGCGCCGCTCGCGGACGGACGACTGATCGCGTTGGCGACGCGCATCGACGCGCTGGCCGATGATTGCAGCCGCGCCGCGCTGGTGGTGACGGCGCGGCCCGCGCCGTCCGATTGCGCGGCGATGGTGGTCGATCGGGCGCGTCTTGCCAGTCAGGGCGCACTGGCTCTGACGCGAAGCGGAGAGGGTTTTTCGGTGCAGGCGGTGAGAGCGAGAGGGGCAAGCCGTCCCTGGCTGCCTGCCGGCGCCGGCGAGGGGGATTTCGACGGCAGCCTGGTGCCGAAGGCGGCCGTGCCCCGCAGCCGGGACGCAACGCCATCGGAGGCCGACTTGCAGGCCGACGATTGACGCGGATCACAAATACCAGGCCAGCACGGCGTCAAGCCTTCCGTTGCCGATGACCGGCAGGGCCACCATTCGGCTCAGCCCGGCTGCGCAGGCTTCGGAGCCGGCTATCGAGCCGTCACGGGTGAGATCGTCGTTGAGCGCGGGCATGCCGGCGGCCCAGGCGCCGCCGATGCTGCCTTCGCCCCTGGCGATGGACTGCGCCGCATAGCGTGCGGCGAGGTCGGTCTGTGCGCTGCAATCGCCGGCGCGAAAGACCAGCGCCGAACGGTCCTCGTTCGGGACCCAGATCTCGAAGCGTCGTGCAATCGGCGTTGCCTGCGCGGACAGGAATGTCAGAACCCAGGTCTGGTCGGTACCGGTTCCGTAGGGCACGCCGACGCCGAGATTGATCCCGACCTTGGCGGCGTCCTCCCAGCGCAAGAAGCTCTTGGCGTCGTGCAAGTCCTTGATGATCAGTGGCAGGCCCGCCTTCCAGGTGCGTCCGGGCAGGCCGAAGCCGCGCGGAAATCTGGTGTGGCGGGAGTTGAATTCGAACATGTCCGCGGTGCCGTAATAGCCATCGACGAGCCCCATCTCATGCGAGAGATCAGGATCGTTGTGCCAGAGTTCGATCGCGCCGACGTGCGCCTCGTCGTCGCCGCAGAACAGCACCAGCACGGCTTGCAGGAATTCGCCCGCGAACACCGGCACCGCCACGCCGCAGGTGAGGCCGGCCGCAGCGGCCTGATCGGTCCGCTTGAAATAGGAGTTGGCGAATTTCGTGAGGATGACGGGGTGGCCACAGGCCCAGGCCTTGCCTGGAAGTCCCTCGTCATATCCGAAGTGCAGCTCTTCGCTGACGGCCTTGAACGCGGACAGCCCTTCGTCGTAGAGGCCGCCGCCGAATTCCAGCCGCATGCGCGTCCGGTCGGGTACCCAGAGTTCAACGACGCGAATGAAGGTCTTCATCGAGTCTGTCCGCCGCCTCAAGCCACTGCAGCATCGGTCATTTGGCTGCGGAGCGAACGTTCAAAATTCAGGCAGGACGGCCCAAACTTCATGCGGCGACGAGGCGCGGCGGCGGGCTCGCCGATCGAATGTCCTGAAACAAAAACCCACCGGGCTCGCCGGCCTCGGCCGGCGACGGCAATTTCAATCCCGGGCTCGGCCTTTCGGCCGAAGGGCGTCAGCCGATCGGCAGGCGCGTGATCGTGGGCCGCGTGTCGGCGACGGTCTGCGGCTTGTGCTCGCGCTCGGGGGCCGGCTGCGTCACCGGCAATTGCAGCACGGTCGCGCGCTGGCCTTCGACGAGCTGCGTCACCAGCACATATTTGCCGTCGGGAAATTCGATCGCGTCATGATGGCGATCGGGAATGTGCGGGTCGATCTTGCCGAACTTGCCGACGCGAGAGTTCACGGTGCGCGTCCAGATCCAGCGGTTGTCGTAGCGGACGTCGTCGGCGAAAGCGAGCTCCGTTCCCGGCAGCAGACAGACCGCGACGGAGGGATCGGCTTCAGAAGCGAAGCCGCGCGTCGAGGTGCCGCGGAAGGTTGTCGTGACGATCGTCTCGCCGACTACGGCGGGGCGCGTCGCGACGGCATGCAGGCTGTAGTCACACATCGGGTGCTCCTCATGCTGGGATAGCGACCCGCGTCTCTTTCGAGGCGCAGGCCTCTATCAGAGTGGAAGCATACAACGCTCTGCTCGGTTATGGGCAAATCTGCGGCTCGCGTTCGCAGCACGCGATCACATTATCTTTCCCGGATTCGATAGGAACAAACCTCGCGTCCTTGCATTTGGCCGCAGCTATCAGCACTGCCGGCACAACTCTACCGGCGAAGCAGAGAGAGATTGCTGCGCGCCTGCACGGGCGAATGTCGCGCGGGAAGATAGACCGGACAGCCGGCGCAGAACCAGACAAACCGTCCCGCCGGAGCGGACAAGTATCCGCTCCGATCCTGGATCGCCGATGCCGATCGAAGCGCGCGCGGCGCTTGAGACTTCCGGTATCAGTACTTCCGATAAAGCCCGATCAGCTTACCCTGGATCTTCACGCGGTTCGGCGGAAGAATGCGGACCTCGTAGGCGGCATTGGCGGGCTCGAGCGCGATCGAGGCGCCGCGGCGGCGGAAGCGCTTGAGCGTGGCCTCCTCGTCGTCGATCAATGCCACCACGATGTCGCCGGTATTTGCGGTCTCGTTGCGCTGGATCAGCGCCATGTCGCCGTCGAGGATGCCGGCCTCGACCATCGAATCGCCGCGCACTTCGAGCGCGTAATGCTCGCCCGAGCCGAGCATGTCCGGCGGCACGCTGATGGTGTGGCTGCGGGTCTGCAGTGCCTCGATCGGCGTGCCGGCGGCGATGCGGCCCATCACGGGCACCGCGACGGGGCGCTCGCCCTCGTCCGCGGGCGGGCTGGAGCTCGCGCGCACCTTGCCGAGATTGCCCTCGATGACGCTCGGGGTGAAGCCGCGGCGATTGCCGGCGGCGGCCTGGAGCTCGGGCAGCTTGATCACCTCGATGGCACGGGCACGGTTGGGCAGGCGGCGAATGAAGCCGCGCTCCTCGAGCGCAGTGATCAGGCGATGGATGCCTGACTTCGAGCGCAGGTCGAGCGCATCCTTCATCTCGTCGAAGGACGGCGGCACGCCGCTTTCCTTCAGACGCTCGCTGATGAACCGCAGAAGCTCGTATTGTTTGCGCGTCAACATCTCGACCAAAGTCCCCCGGTTGATGTCGTTCGATTCCGAGACGATGAAGTCGGCAATAAGCCGCTACATCCTCGAAACAAATCATGAACGGACACTATATGTTCGATATGTGTTCCGCAACTGCTTAATTTATGGTGAACGCGGCCAAACTCGCGGAATGCGTGTGGCTGGGTGGCTCAGACGGGCAGCCGGAGCACCTCGCAAGGCGTCCCTGCCTCGGCCTTCGGCGCGAACGGTGCACGCACGAGAAGTACCTGTGCCGCAGCGAGATTCGCAAGCAGGGAGGAGTCCTGATGGCTGACGGGAAGGGCGACGCGCGTGCCGTCGTCGCGCACCTCCAGCCGCGCACGCAGATAATCCTCGCGCTGGTCGTTGGCGGCGAGATCGCGGCCCAGCACGGCGCGCTCGCGCTGATGATGAATCGCTGAACGGCCCGACAGGGCGCGAATCAAGGGCACCATGAACAGGAAGGCGCACACGTAGGACGACACGGGATTGCCGGGCAGGCCGATCACGCGCATCGCGCCTAGTCGACCGTGCATCATCGGCTTGCCGGGCCGGATCGCGATCTTCCAGAACGCCATCGCGATGCCTTCGCCCTTGAGCGCCTGCTGGACCAGGTCGTGGTCGCCGACCGACGCACCGCCGGTCGTGATCAGGATGTCGGCGCCGCTCTCGCGCGCGCTGCGGATGCCGGCGGACGTCGCCTCCAGCGTATCGGCGGCAATTCCGAGGTCGATGGTCTCGGCGCCCTCGCTGCGGGCGAGCGCATGCAGGGCATAGCCGTTGGAATAGACGATCTGGCCGCGACCAGGCGTGGTGCCCGGCATCACGAGCTCGTCGCCGGTGGCGAGAACGGCAACCCTCGGGCGGCGGATGACGGCGAGATGCGGATGATTCATTCCGGCGGCAAGGGCGAGATCGCGCTCGGTGAGACGGATTCCCTTGCGCAGCAGCACGTCGCCTTCGCGGAAGTCGACGCCTGCAGGGCGGATGTGCCGGCCGAAAATGGCGGCTTCCTTGATCGTGACATGTTTGCCGTCGGCAGCCGTGTCCTCCTGGATCACGACGGCATCGGCGCCGTCGGGAACGACGCCGCCGGTGAAGATCCGCACGGCTTCGCCGGGGCCGACGCTTCCCGCGAACGGCCGGCCCGCCGCGACCTCACCGACGACGGTCAACCTCGAATCGTATGCCGCGTCCGCCGTGCGCACGGCATAGCCGTCCATCGCCGACATTGCCTCCGGCGGCTGCGTGCGCCGTGCCGCGACATCGCGGGCGAGCACACGATGGTAGGCCTCGTCGAGGCAAACCATCTGTTCAGCCAGCGGCTCGACGCCGGCCAACACCGCGGCAAGCGCGTCAGAAACCGGCATCAGGGCCACGGGCGAACTCCTGCTGAGCACATCAGTCAATGGGCGGCGAGAGTTCTAGCCGAGTGCAGGCGTGAGGCAAAGCAGCACGCGGGATGATTTATCCTGCGTGATCGCGGGTGGAGGAGGTCGGCTCAACTCCGCCGCGGCATGATGCGGAAGGCGAGACAGACCGGAACGAGGATTGCCATGGCAAGGACGAGAATGACGAGCGCCACGGCCAGCATCGGTCAACGCTCCGTCGGATCGCCTGGACTGAAATCCGCGACGTCGGGCGCCTTGGGACCCTGATCTTTGTCGGGCAGCGGATCGGCCTGGGATTTCAGGTCGGCGGCCTTGCTGATCAGCTTGGCGGAGAGGTCAGAATCCGAGGTGGTTCTAGCGAATTCGAGCAGGAGAGAGGCTTGCTTGGTGAGATAGGTCTTGCCCAGCACGTCGATCAGTCCAATGTAGAAGTCCCAACGGACTCATGAGTCCGAAAGGTGGTATTCCGTTCCCGGAACTCTGTATAAAAATGCACAAAGTGATCAGGTTCCACAATTTCAGCAGTTTTTGTTCCGGGAAGTGATCGCGTTTCGGGCTTTCCCGCGGCTCAGATCCCCAGTGCTTTCAATGCGCTCCCGACATCACGCGGCGAGGTGACATGCACGGCGGTCAACCCGCGCGCCCGCGCTCCCTCGATGTTCTCGGCGAGGTCGTCGAAGAACACGATGCGCTCGGCCGGCACGCCGATCGCCGCCACGACATGGTCGAAGGCCTCGGCATCCGGTTTGCGCAGGCCGATGCTGGAGGACAGATACAGCTCGCGGAAATGGCCGAGCAGACCGGCATATTCCTTCGAGAAATAGTCGACGTGCGGCCGGTTGGTGTTGGAGAAGGCATAGAGCGGCATCTGCTTCGCCGCCCGCGGCAGCAGCTCGGCGATATCAGGCATCTCGCCGGCGAAGATCGCGTTCCAGCCTTCCAGGAATTGCGCATCCGAGATGCCGATCCCGAGCGAGGACCGCAGCGAGGCGAAATAGTCCGCATCGCTGATCTTGCCCATCTCGTGCAACCGGTAGGCCTCGTCGCGCACATAGCGCGCGATGATGGCCTCGGGCTGGCAGCCGGCATGTCCCGCCCAGCAGGCGATCGCCTTGGAGAAGTCGATGTCGAGCACAACGCGCCCGAGGTCGAACAGCAGCGCATCCGCGCTGCCGGGAGAGAGCGATGTCATTGCGTCCTTCACTTCAGTATGGCGCGTCAGTAACGATAGGGCTCGTGATCGAACAGCGGGAACGCGCTGAACACGCTGGGCGCGTTGGTGGCGGTCGCCGGATGCAGGCAGGATTTATCGATCTCGGCGAATGAGGTGGCGCCCAGGAGGCCGAGGCAGCGCAGCACCTCGTCTTCGAGCAGCTCCAGCATCCGTGCGACGCCGGCTTCGCCGGCTGCCGCCAGCGCCCAGCATTGCAGCCGGCCGATGCCGACGAGGTCGGCGCCCGCCGCGATCGCCTTGACGATGTCGGTGCCGCGGCAAAAGCCGCCGTCGACCATGATCCTGGCGCGGCCCTTCACGGCGTCGACGATCTCCGGCAGCACGTGCATGGCGCCGCGGCCGTGGTCGAGCTGGCGTCCGCCATGGTTGGAGACGTAGATCCACTCGACGCCGTGATCGAGCGCGATCTGCGCATCCTCGGCCGTGGCGATACCCTTGAGGATCAGCGGAATTTTGAACGTATCCTTGATCATCTTCACGGTCCGCCACTCCAGGCCCTTCTGGAAATCGCCGCCGGTGGCGCGCAGGCGGCTCTCGCGAACGTAGCGCTTGGCGATGTCACGTTCACGACGGCTGTAATGGGCGGTGTCGACGGTCAGGCAGAAGGCGGCATAGGCGTTCTTCTCGGCCCGGCTGACGACATCGGCGACGAAGGCATCGTCGCCGCGGACATAGAGCTGATAGAGACGCAGTGCATCGGGGGCAGCCTCGGCGGTCGTCTCGAGGCCGGGCTCGGACACCGAGCTCAGCATGTGCGCGGCGCCGAACCTGCCTGCAGCGCGCGCGACGCTCGCCGCGCCATCCGGATCGAAGATCTCGAGTGCGCCGACGGGAGCCAGCACCACCGGCAGACGCAGCTTGCGGCCGAACTGCTCGACGCTGCCATCGATCCTGCGCACGTCGCGCAGCACGCGCGGGCGGAAGGCGATCTCGTCGAGCGCCATGCGATTGCGCCGCATCGTGGTCTCGGTCTCGGCGGCGCCGACGATGTAGTCCCAGGCATTCTGGTTGAGGTTGGCGCGCGCCTTCCGGATGAACTCGTGCAGGTTCTGGAACGGCTCGTCGCTGGCGCCGAGCTCGACGTTCCGTTCCGGCCGGATGCGGGGCGCTTCATTCATTGTTGTCCTCCCGAGAATTTGAAGTCTTGTCGCCATCGCCTATCGCGTCCGGCCCTCCAAAACCATCCTAAAATCGCATAGCTGCGAGGCGTGAGCGGCTCGGACCGGCGTCGTGTTGCTTCGAAACAGTTTCGGAACGTTGCCAAAAGTTTAGGCCAAGGCGAAGAGATTTCTTCGGTGTACCCGCCAGCGCGGCATCCCGGCCTTGAAGAAACCAGAATGGTATTGTGAGAGATGGACTGGATCGCCATTTGCATGGCGTTTCCCAGCCTCAAGAGAAACGCCAAGCAAAAGGCACCTTCATGCGGAAAACCCTGCTGTTCCCCCTGGGCGCGCTCACGGGAGCGTGCCTGACCCTTCTGGTAGCCAGCCCGCAGGGCGGCGTATGGGCAGCGCGGGCGGCAGTGAGTGCGAATGATGCTTATTCCCAGCTCAATCTGTTCGGCGCGGTGTTCGAGCGGGTCAAGGCCAGCTATGTCGAGAAGCCGGACAATGCCAAGCTGATCGAGGGGGCGATCACCGGCATGGTGACCTCGCTCGACCCGCATTCGCGCTACATGAACGCCAAGGCCTGGACCGAGATGCAGGAGACCACCTCCGGCGAGTTCGGCGGGCTCGGCATCGAGGTCACGATGGAGGATGGCCTCGTCAAGGTCGTCTCGCCGATCGACGACACGCCGGCTTCGAAGGCCGGCATCATGTCCGGCGACCTCATCGGCAAGATCGACGGCGAGGCCGTGCAGGGCATGACGCTCGAGCAGGCGGTCAACAAGATGAAGGGACCGGTCGACACCAAGACCAAGCTGACCATCATCCGCAAGGGCGCGGATGCGCCGCTCGAGGTTGCGATCACGCGCGAGATCATCCATGTGCGTCCGGTGCGCTTCCGCGTCGAGAACGGCGACATCGGCTATATCCGCATCACCTCGTTCAACGAGCAGACCGCCGACGGCCTGAAGAAGGCGATCGCCTCGGTCTCCAAGCAGGTCCCGCCGGAGAAGCTCGCCGGCTATGTGGTTGATCTGCGCAACAATCCGGGCGGCCTGCTCGACCAGGCCGTGTCGGTGTCGAGCGCCTTCCTGCAGCGCGGCGAGGTCGTTTCGACCCGCGGCCGCAGTCCGGAAGAAACCCAGCGCTTCACCGCCCATGGCGGCGACCTCACCAAAGGCAAGCCGATCGTGGTGCTGATCAACGGCGGCTCGGCCTCGGCCTCGGAGATCGTTGCCGGTGCACTGCACGACCACAAGCGCGCGACGTTGATCGGCACGCGATCGTTCGGCAAGGGCTCGGTGCAGACCATCATTCCGCTCGGCTCCGGCAATGGCGCGCTGGCGCTGACCACGGCACGCTACTACACGCCGTCGGGCCGCTCGATCCAGGCCCAAGGCATCGCGCCCGACATCGAGATCCTCCAGGACGTGCCGCCCGAGCTGAAGGGGCGGATGGACACCATGGCGGAATCCCAGATGCGCGGGCATCTGTCGGCCGACGGCACCGAGCAGACCGGATCGCAGTCCTACGTTCCGCCGGAAGAGAAGGACGATAAGGCTCTGCACGCAGCCTACGACTTCCTCCGCGGCGTTACGGCAAATGCGATCGCCGCCAAGCCTGCGACGAAGGCCGCAGTGCCGAACTAGATCTTACGACGTTTCGGATCATGTTTCGCCCGGGAGCGGAGGACCGCTTCCGGGCGATTTGGTTTGCAGCGCCGTTTCGGCCTAACCGACCTCGCGGCGGCGGCTCTCGCGGCTTTCGCGCCGGGCGAGCCGGCTGCGGTGCAGCGCGAACAGCTCCAGCATCTTGTCGGCGGGTTTGGCGGCGCTGAACAGATAGCCCTGCATCTCGGAGCATCCGAGCGTGCGCAGCAGACGCTGCTGCTCCTCGGTCTCGACGCCTTCGGCCGTCGTGGTCATGCGACGGGCGGGCGCCAGGTTGACGACGGCTTGAACGATGCTGGCGGAGCCGTCGGGACGGGCGATGTCCTCGACGAAGCAGCGGTCGATCTTGATCTTGTCGAACGGGAAGCGGTGCAGATAGCTCAGCGACGAGTAGCCGGTGCCGAAATCGTCGAGCGCGATGCGCACGCCGATGGCGCGGAGCTGGTGCAGGATGGCAAGCGCGGCATCGTCGTCGCGGATCAGGACCGCCTCGGTGATCTCGAGCTCGAGCCGGCTCGCCGGCAGGTTCGACGCGGCGAGCGCCGCCATGATCTTCAGCGCCAGCGTGCCGCTCTTGAACTGCACCGGCGAGACGTTGACGGCGAGGCGGATGTCGTCGGGCCAGCTTGCCGCGTCCCGGCACGCGGTCGCCAGCACCCATTCGCCGATCTCGTTGATCAGGCCGGTGTCTTCGGCGATCGGGATGAAATCCGCCGGCGAGACCCAGCCGCGCTCGGGATGGCGCCAGCGCACCAACGCCTCGCAGCCGGTGATGCGGTCGTCCTTCAGGCCGAGGCAGGGCTGGTAATACACCTCGAGCCCGCCTTCGCGGCCGCCTTGCGCGATGGCGTGGCGCAGGTCGCCCTCGAGGTCGCGGCGTTCGCGGACCTTGGCGTCCATGGCCGGCTCGAAGAAGCGGTAGGTGTGGCGTCCGGCGGACTTGGCCGCGTACATTGCCATGTCCGCATTCTTCAGGATCTGGTCGAGCGCCGTGCCGTGTTCCGGCGCGAGCGCGATGCCGATGCTGGCGTCGCTGGTGAGATGATGGCCCATGCAGTCGACCGGCGTGCGGATGGTTTCGAAGACACGCGCGACGAGCTCGTTGACCTGATCCAACGACGTCACCGCGCCTTGCACGATGGCGAATTCGTCGCCGCCGAGGCGCGCCACGAAGTCTGCCGGGCCGGCACAGCGGCGGAGGTTCGTCGCGATCGATTTCAACAGCTCGTCGCCGACGAGATGGCCGAGCGCGTCGTTGACGCCCTTGAACTCGTCGATGTCGATGTAATGCACCGCGGTCTGCTCGCCGTGGCGGGCCGCAGCCAGCTCCTGCCGCAGATGCTCGTGAAACATGGCGCGGTTGGGCAGGTCCGTCAGCGCGTCGTAGTGGGCGAGGTGGGTGATGCGCTCCTCGATGCGCCGGCGCTCCGTGATGTCCTCATGGGTCGCCACCCAGCCGCCATCCGCGAGCGGCTCGTTGAGGATGTGGATCGAACGGCCGTCGGCGGTATCGACCACCATGGAGTTGCGGAGATGGATGTCCTTCAGGACGCGCGCGACGTAGGCATCGACGTCGCCGGTAAACGAGCCGGTCGTTTTGCGATGGGCGATGATGTCGCGAAAGCTGCAGGCGGGCTTCACGATCTCGGCCGACAAGCCGTACATCTCGATGTAGCGCTGGTTGCAGACCACGAGCCGCTGCTCGGAATCGAACAGCAACAGGCCCTGCGTCATGTTGTTGACGGCGCGGTCGAGCCGCTGCTTCTCCAGCGTCAGCTGTTCGCGCGAAAGGCGGTGCTGCTCCAGCAGCTTGCGCACGACGGCAATCAGCACGCCTGCGATCGCGAGCGCGGAAGAGGCTGCGATCGAGATCAGAATGCCGATCTGCTCGCGCCAGTCCGCCAGGGCTGCTGCGCGCGTCGTGGTGGCCATCACCAGGATCGGGAAGTGGGGCAGGGCGCGGGAGGAGATCAGCCGGTCCTCGCCGTCGACCGGGCTGTTGAAGCGGCCGGCGAAATGATCGAGCCCGAACACCCTTTGATGCTCGAACGGTCCGGTCTTGAAGTTTCGCCCCATCAATTCGCCGGACTGCGGATAGCGGGCGAGCAGTGTGCCGTCGCGATGCAGCATCGAGATCGTCGCGCCTTCGCCGAGCACCACGGAGGCGAAGAACTTCTCGAAGTTGGCGGGCTCGATTCCGCGTCCGACCACACCGAGGAACTCGCCGCGTGGCCCGACGACCCTCCGGGCCACCAGAATGGTCCACGCACCGGAGACGCGGCTGTGCAGCGGCTCGATCAGGACATCAGGCGCATTGGGATCGTACTTGAAGGTGCGGAAGTAGGCACGATCGGCGACATTCACCTTGGGGGCCGGCCACGCCGTCGACGAATTGATCAGATTGCCTTCGGCATCGATGATGTTGACGCCGCCCATGTAGGGCAGCGCCTCGATCTTCGACCGCAGCCTCCGATGCACGTCCTCGCCCGAGAGGCGCTTGCGATAGTCCTCTCCGGTCGCAATTCCGGTGGTGCGGACGTGATCGACGAAATCCTTCTGGATGACGGCGAAGTCCTGCAATTGCTGGTCGAAATGATGAGCGAGCAGCAGTACGGTGTTTTCCAGCTCGCGGCCGGAATTGCGCAGCGCCCGCTCCCGGAAATTTTGCGCGATCAGGACCGAGCCTATGGCGATGGCCGCGATCAGCAGCGTGCCGCCAACCACCAGCCAGCGGATCGGACCGCTGCGCACGAAGACCTGGTCAAACAGACGATTGCCGAATTTCATCTTCATGCTGGATTCGTTGCCGCGCACACGTCAGGATCAATTCAGGACCCTGAGAACATCCGTTGGTTTACGGTGACGGTGTGGAAGTAAAGTTAGGAAGCGCGGTTAACGAGACGTGAATGCTCGCGCGCAAAAGCAATCCATGCGCGCGGCGCGAAACCGGCGTGCTTGCGCAAACCCGCGTCAGGCGCGGTAATGGCCGGATTTGCCGCCGAGCTTCTCGACCAGATGGATGCCCTCGATGCGCACGCCGCGCTCGACGGCCTTGATCATGTCGTAGATGGTGAGGCAGGCGACCGACACCGCCGTGAGCGCCTCCATCTCGACGCCGGTCGGTCCCGTCACCTTCACGCTGGCCCGTACCACGCAGCCCGGCAGCTTGGCGTCAGGCTCGATATCGACGATGACCTTTGACAGCGCGAGCGGATGACAGAGCGGGATCAGCTCCGAGGTGCGCTTGGCGGCCATGATGCCGGCGATGCGCGCGGTGCCGAGTACGTCGCCTTTCTTGGCGTTGCCGGACACGATCAGATCGAGCGTCGTCTTGGTCATGACGACGCGTCCCTCGGCGACCGCAAGCCGCTCCGTCGCGGGCTTGTCCGAGACGTCGACCATCCGCGCTTCGCCGGAGGCGCCGATATGGGTGAGGGCCGGGCCCGCCTCGGCTTTGGCCTGCTTCGCTTTGGCCGACCTCTTCGCTGGCTGGCGCGCCATGTCAGCGCGTGCCCGCCGCGCGCGCCGTCGCCTGGCGCGCGAGCAGCGCGCGCGTCGCCGCCGTGACGTCGGCCTGCCGCATCAGGCTCTCGCCGACCAGGAACGTCGCCATGCCGACGCGCTCCAGCCGGGCGAGGTCCTCGGGCGTGAAGATGCCGCTCTCGCCGACCATCAGCCGGTCCGAAGGGATCAGCGGCGCCAAGGCCTCGCTGGTCGCGAGCGTGGTTTCGAAGGTCCGAAGATTACGGTTGTTGACCCCGATCATCGGCGAGCGAAGTCTCAGCGCCCGGTCGAGCTCGGCGCGGTCATGGATCTCGATCAAGACGTCCATGCCGTAGGCGAGGGCGGCGTCTTCGAGGTCTCTTGCGGCGGCGTCATCGAGCGCCGCCATGATGATCAGGATGCAGTCGGCGCCGTGCGCGCGGGCCTCGACCACCTGATAGGGATCGAACAAGAAATCCTTGCGCAGAACGGGAAGCGAGGTTGCTTCGCGCGCGGCTACCATGAAGTCGAGATGGCCCTGGAACGAGGGCGTGTCGGTCAGCACCGACAGGCAGGCGGCGCCGCCGGCCTCATAGGCCCTGGCGAGTGCCGGCGGGTCGAAATCGGCGCGAATGAGTCCCTTGGAGGGTGAGGCTTTCTTGATCTCGGCAATCAGCGCGTAGCCGCCCTTGGCGTGCTTTGCCTTGATCGCGCGCAGGAAGCCGCGCGGCGCGGAGGCGGCCTTGGCCTGCGCCTCGACGGTGGAGAGCGGACGCGCTCGCTTCGCCGCCGCGATCTCCTCGCGCTTGTAGGTCTCGATCTTGGTCAGGATGTCGGACATGCGGGAGTTCAGCTCTTGGAGACCGTGACCAGGTGCTTCAGCTTCGCGTTGGCTGCGCCGCTGTCGATCGAGCGGACGCCGATCGCGACGCCCTCCTTGAGGTCCTTGGCACGGCCGGCCACGACCAGCGCGGCGGCGGCGTTGAGCAGCGCCACGTCGCGAAAGGGGCTCGGCTTGCCGTCGAGCACGCTCTGCAGCGCGATCGCGTTGGCATCGGCGTCGCCGCCTTTGAGCGCACCGGCCTCGCAACGCGAAAGGCCGGCTTCCTCCGGCGTCACCTCGAAATTCCGGATCTCGCCGTTGTGAAGCGCGGAGACGAAGGTCGGGCCGGTGAGTGTGATCTCGTCGAGGCCGTCGGAGCCGTGCACCACCCAGACGGAGTCGGAGCCGAGATTCTTCAGCACCTGCGCCAGCGGCTGCACCCATTGCCTGGAGAACACGCCGACCATCTGCCGCTTCACGCCGGCCGGATTCGACAGGGGACCGAGCAGATTGAAGATCGTGCGCGTGGCGAGCTCGACCCGGGTGGGGCCGACGTTCTTCATGGCGGGATGGTGGGCGGGGGCAAACATGAAGCCGATGCCGCATTCGCGCACGCAGCGGCCGACCTGCTCCGGCTTGAGATCGATCTTCACCCCGAGCGAGGCCAGCACGTCGGCGGCGCCCGAGCGCGACGACAGCGCGCGGTTGCCGTGCTTGGCCACGGGCACGCCGGCGCCCGCGACGATGAAGGATGCGCAAGTCGAGACGTTGACCGAGCCGGAGCCGTCGCCGCCGGTGCCGACGATGTCGACCGCCTCCGGCGGCGCCTGCACGGTCAGCATCTTCGCGCGCATCGCCGCGACCGCGCCGGTGATCTCGTCCACGGTCTCGCCGCGCACCCGCAGCGCCATCAAGAGCCCGCCCATCTGCGAGGGCGTGGCCTCGCCGCTCATCATGGCATCGAAGGCGGAAGCGGCTTCGTCACGCGACAGGCTGGCGCCGGTCGCCACTTTTCCAATGATCGATTTCAGGTCGTCCATCGCGTGCTTTCAACTCACTGGTTCGCGCCGGTCACCTGCGCGAAGGCGGCCTGATTAATGGTGGTCCCGATGTCGGTTTCAAGCTTGTTGACGTAGGAAGCGACCTGCTCCTCGGTCTGGGCGCGGTCGAGGCTCTCCTTCAGCTTCTTGACCGCGTCGGAGGCAAAGTCGACCGCGGGATCGACGATGTCCGTGACGCGGAAGACGATCACCTCGCTGCCGCCGCTCACGGTCGTCTGTCCGATGCCGTCCTTGGCGGTGCGGAAGGCCGCCGCCACGACGGTGCCGGGCACGCCGGCGGGCGAGTCGTCGCGCTTGAAGCCGGCCGCGGTCTCGACCTTGGCGCCGACAGCGGCGGCCTCGTCGGCGAGCTTGCCGCCCGCTTCGAGCTTCTGCACCATCTCGGTCGCCTTGGCCTTCAGCTTGGCCGCGATCTGGTCCTGGCGCCAGCGCCCCTCGACCTGGTCGCGGACCTCGTCGAGATTGCGGTCGCGCGAGGGCGTGATGGCGAGCACGTCGTACCAGACATAGCCACCCTTGAACGAGATCGCGTCGTTGTCGACGCCGACGTCGGTGTTGAAGGCCTGCGACACCACGTCGAGGCCCTGCGGGATGTTGGCGATCGGCTGGCCGTTCGGGGCGCGGCCGGAGCGGTCGACGGCCTCGATGGTCACGGCGGTGAGGCCGAGCTTCTGCGCCGCATCGATCACGCTGGAGCCGCCGCCGCGCTCGTCTTCCATCTTGTCGCGGAGGTCGGCGACCTTAACGCGCGCACGCTCAGTCGCGATCTCGCGCTTGATGTCGCCGACAAGCTTGGCGTAGTCGGCCTCGGCGCCCGGCTCGATCTTGTCGACCCTGACGATCGCGACGCCGAGTCCGCTCTGGATCGGCTGGCTGATCTCGCCGGCAGGCAGCGCGAACGCGGCATCGCCGACGGCGGGCGTGAGCGAAGACTTGGTCACCAGTCCCAGGTCGACGTCGGAGGCGCTCAGCCCGCGTTCCTTGCCGATGTCCTCGAACGACGTCCCGCCGACGAGGCGCTCGCGAGCGGCTTGCGCTTCGGCAACGTTCGGAAACACGATCTGCTGGATCTGGCGCTTTTCCGGCGTGCCCAGCCGATCCTTGCGCTGCTCGAACGCCTTCCGGGCATCCTCGTCCGAGACCTCGGTCCATTTGCCGATCTCTTCCGGCGAGACCACGACGAAGGAGATCTTGCGATATTCGGGCGCGCGGAACTGGACCTTGTGATCCTCGAAATAGGCGGCAAGCGCCTCGGGCGAGGGCGGGTCGATCGGACCGGCCTGCGCGGCGTCGAGCCGGACGAATTCAATCGAGCGTTGTTCGTTCTGGTAGCGCGTCAGGACGTCGACCATGGCCTTCGGGGGCTCGAGGCCGGCGCCGACCGTGCCGGTGATCTGCCGGCGCAGCGATACCTTGCGCTGTTCGGCGACATAGCGCTGCTCGGTGTAGCCGAAATTGCGGATCAAGGCTTGGAAGCGATTGGGGTCGAAATTGCCGCCGATACCCTTGAAGTTGGGGTCGTTCATGATGAGCTGGCGGATCTGCTCGTCGGATTGGCCGAGGCCGAGCCGGCGCGCCACTTCGTCGAGCGCGGCCTCGGCAATGGTCTGCTGCAGCACCTGGCGGTCAAGGCCGAACGCGCGCGCCTGGTCGGACGTCAACGGACGGCCGAACTGGCGGCTGATCTGTTGCAGGCGGTCGGTGTAGATCTGGCGGAACTCGTTGAGCGAGATCTCGGTGCTGCCGATCTTGGCGACCGTGGACTGGCCGAAGCCCTTGAAGATGTCGGCAATGCCCCAAATGCCGAAACTGATGATCAACACGCCCATCACCACGGCCATAATGATCTTGCCGAGCCAGTTCGATGAGGCCTTGCGTATTCCTCGGAGCATTTGGTCCAACTTGTTTGGTCAGGAGGGGAACGGAGCGCGTCTTAATGCAGATTCCGCAAAAGCGCGTCACCAAATTGATAGATCATCATAAAGTGGCGGCTTTCCCCCCGCAACCTCGCCCCGGGCGACCACTTGAAGCTGCGGCGAAAGGGCCTCTGGTCTCTGGAACTGCAGGAGCACCTCTGCTAGCGCATGAACAAACCTCATTCTGCTGGACATTGACATGACCGACGCCATCCGACCGCTGATCGCGGGCAATTGGAAAATGAACGGCCTGAAAGCCCAGGCTGCTGAATTCGACGCCATGCTCAACGGCGCGGCAGACGTGGCTGGCAAGGCCGACCTGCTGGTCTGCCCGCCGGCGACCCTGGTTGCGGCGTTCGCCGAGAAGGCGCGCGGCAAGAAGGTCGCGGTCGGGGCCCAGGACTGCCACCCCAGGGCCTCCGGCGCCCACACCGGCGATATCGCCGCCGAAATGCTCGCCGATGCAGGCGCGACCGCCATCATCGTCGGCCATTCCGAGCGCCGCGCCGACCACGGGGAGGGCGACGCGCTGATCCGGCAGAAGGCCGAGGCGGCCTGGCGCGCCGGGGCCGTTGCGATCGTCTGCATTGGCGAAACGCAGGGCCAGCGCGACGCCGGCCAGACCCTGGACATCCTGCGCGGCCAGCTCGACGGCTCGCTGCCGGATGGCTCGACGGCGGCCAACCTGGTCGTGGCCTATGAGCCGGTCTGGGCGATCGGCACCGGGCTGACCCCCACAGCCAAGGATGTCGAGCAAATTCATGGGTTTATCCGGGAACTCCTGACCATCAGGTTCAAGGCTGAGGGCGCGAAGATGCGAATCCTCTACGGCGGCTCGGTCAAGCCCTCGAACGCGGCCGAGCTGATGGCGGTGAAGAACGTCAATGGGGCTCTGGTCGGCGGTGCCAGCCTGAAGGCGGCCGATTTCCTTGCGATCGCCAAGGGCTGCCCCTAGCTAAGTCCAAACCGCGGGACCGGGCCCGATCGGGGGTGGCATTGCCACCTCCGATCGTGTAACACCGCGCAACTTCAGGAAAACCCGCGAAGCGCGATCGGCCGCCGTCAGGCGCCGCCCGCTTGTGACGGAAGGATATCATGCAGACCGTTGTCATCGTCATCCACCTCATGATCGTCGCCGTCATGATCGGTGCCGTCCTGCTCCAGAAGTCGGAAGGCGGCGGCCTCGGCATGGGCGGCGGCGCGGGCTTCATGTCGAGCCGCGGCACGGCGAACCTTCTGACGCGGACCACCGCGATCTTGGCCGTCGGCTTCTTCCTCACCAGCCTGTTCCTGTCCTGGTATGCCGGTTACGACCGCAAGCCGTCGTCGATCATCGGCCAGCCCTCGCAGACCCAGCCGGCCGGCGGGTCGCCGATCGCGCCGCCGACCTCGGGCGGCATCCTGGATTCGCTGAAGAAGGCTGACGAGCAGCAGCAGGCACCGGCTCCGACCGGTCCTCAGGTGCCGCGCTCGCAATAAAGCAGGGGGGCCATGCAGGGCGGTGGCTACCGTCCTGCATCAACAATCCCCATCAAGGCACTGTCATCACTCTTCGTTTCGGCTCACCCACAGGCCCGCAAAATCTTTGGGGCGGAATACGAATCGCTTTGGCGAATCGTATTTAGGGGATTAGAGGTTAAGTCCCATGGCGCGGTACATATTCATCACCGGCGGCGTGGTTTCTTCGCTCGGCAAGGGTCTGGCGTCGGCGGCACTGGGTGCCCTGCTGCAGGCCCGAGGCTACAAGGTCCGCCTCCGCAAGCTCGACCCCTATCTCAACCTCGATCCCGGAACGATGTCGCCGTATCAGCACGGCGAAGTGTTCGTGACCGATGACGGCGCGGAGACCGATCTCGATCTAGGTCACTACGAGCGCTTCACCGGCCGTCCCGCGACCAAGGCCGACAACATCACGACCGGGCGCATCTACCAGGACATCATCTCCAAGGAGCGCCGCGGCGATTATCTCGGCGCGACCATCCAGGTGGTTCCGCACGTCACCAACGCCATCAAGGAATTCGTCCTCGACGGCAACGACGATTACGACTTCGTGCTGGTCGAGATCGGCGGCACCGTGGGCGACATCGAGGGCCTGCCGTTCTTCGAGGCGATCCGCCAGCTCAAGAACGAGCTGCCGCGCGATCACGCCGTCTACATCCATCTGACGTTGCTGCCCTATATTCCCAGCGCCGGCGAATTGAAGACGAAGCCGACGCAGCACTCCGTGAAGGAGCTGCGCTCGATCGGCATCCAGCCGGACATCCTGCTCTGCCGCACCGATCGCGAGATCCCGAAGGAAGAGCGGCGCAAGCTCGGGCTGTTCTGCAACGTGCGCGAAAGCGCCGTGATCGAGGCGCGCGACGTCGACAACATCTACGCGGTGCCCGAGGCCTATCACAATGCGGGCCTCGACGATGAGGTGCTCGCCGCCTTCGGCATCGGCTCGCGGATTCCGCCGGAGCTGCGCAGCTGGCAGCAGATCAACGAGCGCATCCGCAACCCCGAGGGCAACGTCACCATCGCCATCGTCGGCAAGTACACCGGCATGAAGGATGCGTACAAATCGCTGATCGAGGCGCTCTCGCATGGCGGCATCGCCAACAAGGTGAAGGTCAATCTCGACTGGATCGAGAGCGAGATCTTCGAGAAGGAGGATCCGGCGCCGTTCCTCGAGCACGTCAACGGCATCCTGGTGCCCGGCGGCTTCGGCCAGCGCGGCGCCGAAGGCAAGATCAAGGCGGCGCAGTTCGCGCGCGAGCGCGACGTGCCGTATTTCGGCATCTGCTTCGGCATGCAGATGGCGGTGATCGAGGCCGCGCGAAACCTCGTCGGCATCGAGGACGCCAACTCCACCGAGTTCGGCCCGACCAAGGAGCCGCTGGTCGGCCTGATGACGGAGTGGCTGCGCGGCAACGAGCTGGAGAAGCGCTCGCAGGCCGGCGACCTCGGCGGCACGATGCGGCTTGGCGCCTATCCGGCAACGCTCAACCGCGGCAGCCGCGTCTCGCAGGTCTATGGCGGCGCAACCGAAATCTCCGAGCGTCACCGCCATCGCTACGAGGTCAACACCGCCTACAAGGACCGCCTCGAGCAGCACGGCCTGAAGTTCTCAGGCCTCTCGCCCGACGGCGTGCTGCCTGAAATCGTCGAGTACGAGGACCACCCCTGGTTCATCGGCGTCCAGTTCCACCCCGAACTGAAGTCGCGCCCCTTCGAGCCGCATCCGCTGTTCGCTTCGTTCATCGAGGCAGCGGCGAAGCAGAGCCGGCTGGTGTAGCCGGCTCGGTCTGCCCTGACCAAAGTCTTGCTCGCACGTCCGGTTACGCGGCCGCGATGTCCATCCTGCGGCAGAAGCAAGATGCCTTGATCGGCACCTCCGCCCGCGACTGGGCGAGGTCAAGTCGCTGCTTGATCAGCGGCCTCTCGGCCTTGTCGCCACGCCGCATGAGACATTCGTGCAAACCGTGAAGCGACCACAGATTGTCGGGATGCTGGCAGGCCCGGCTCAGCTTTCCATCGAGGCCGAGATCGGAACGGTACACTGCCTCGGCTTCCTCGACCCGTCCCTGCTCCAGCAGCAGCGCGCCGAGTGCGTGACGCGGTGGCTGCATCCATCCCCACGGCTCGTCATAGGGCAAGGCGTCGCTGAGCGCGACCGATCTGCGCAGCTCAGCGAACGCGAAGTCGTAATTGGCTTTGCGATATTCCAGTTCGCCATTCAACATGGCTTCGGCCACGCCGAGCAGGGCGACGACCTTGTTGTTGTGCACGAGCCGGCTCTCCGGCACGCGCGTCTTCGCCTGTGCGAACAACGCTTTCTCGGTTTCGGCCTCAGTGACGTGGCCAAGCGCCGAATGAGCCACCGCCTTGGCGTAGTGGATCATCGCCGTCACAGAGCAGTATAGCTCGCGATCCTCCGGCAGCTGTTGGGCAATGATGTCGTGCCATTTGCCGAAACGCACGAGAACGTGCTGCTTCATCGTCAAATAGCCTTCCAGGAAGTCCGCCATGGGGGGCGATTGAATGCGCAGCACTGGCTCGGGCACGGTGGCAATGAGTTCCTCGGCCGCTGCGATAGCGGGGGCGTATTGACCCAGGAACATCGCGCCGTAGATGGCGAAGTGGAAGTTGTGGATGACATAGACCAGGTAGACACCCGGATCGTCCGAATAAGCGAGGAATCTGCGGTCGGTCGCCAGCGCCTTCTGATTGTAGAGCAGGACGTCGTTGTACTGCCCGCACAGCACGTCGAGATGCGTCGGCATGTGGATCAGATGGCCGCTATCGGGGGCGATCCCGCGCAGCCGGTCCCCAGCCCGCATCGCCCGTTGCGGGAAGGGCGACATCTCCATGAGGTGGACGTAGAGATGGAGCAGCCCCGGATGATTCCACGCAGCCGGCCATCCATCGAAAGCTTGTTCGAGCACGGCCCTGCATTCCTCGGTGCCAGCGCCCTTGGTGGGTTCTCCAGACTCAAGGTCCCACATCAGCCACGGCGTCTCATTCATGATCGATTCGGCAAAGATGGCTCGGACATCGAGATCTTCGGGATACGTGGCGAAGACCTTTCGCATCTCTCGCGTGAAGGCCTTGTCCCACGGCGCCATGTCCTCGATCGCTTCACGCTGCGGATAGCGCACCGACAAGGCGCGGATCAGCGCTTGCTCGACCGGGCTCGCCCTATCCGCCTGCGCGAGCGCGTCCTGCGTCGCATCGTATGATGCCGCCAGCGCCAATTGACGGCCTTGTGCGTCATAGCGGACCCAGGGCAGGTTGTAGTTGGGACCCGCGGCGTAGCCGATGCCCCAGTGGGCCATGGCGCAGCTGTTATCGAACTCGAGCGCCTTGCGAAAGCATTTGATCGCCTCGCCGTGGTTGAATCCGAACACCCAGTTGAGCCCTCGGTCGAACCAGAGCTGCGCATCGGGCGAAGTCGTGCTGATCTTGCGGCTGTAGTGTCCGAGATCAAAATAGGTCATTGCCTCTGCCCCCCTTTGATCGCTTCGGTCGTTTTGCCGATTGCTCGGGCCGTCGGCGGCTGATCCGTCCGGACCGAGCCTGCACATTATCAAGAGCGCAGGCTCCGCGCTATCGAGCTATGCGCGAAACGCCATGAGGGGGCCCCGGGTGAGGCTCAAGACAGAGTTGTGGCCAGCGGGTATAACCGGCGCTCCTGCCAGGGAGGGAGCAAGAATGATCTACGAAATGCGCGTCTATCGTTGCGTGCCCGGCCGCCTACCGGCATTGCTCAAGCGCTTCGAGACCGCCACGCTCAAGATTTGGGAGAAGCATGGCATCAAGCAGGCCGGGTTCTTCACCACCCTGATCGGCGAATCCAACCAGGAGCTGACCTATTTCCTCGCCTGGGACTCGCTTGCCGAGCGCGAGAAGAAGTGGGGCGCGTTCATGACCGATCCGGACTGGATGAAGGCGCGCGCCGAGAGCGAAGCCGACGGCCAGATCGTCGCCAACATCGTCAGCCAGATCCTGACCCCGACCGCCTTCTCGGCGGTGAAGTAGCAGGCGGCGGGCAGGGAACCCTGGCGCAACCCTGATATTCGGACTGCCCGGGCGGAAGAGGGTTGATCCGACCCTCGTGGCGGCTATGGTCGCGCCGAAACGAGGGATTTTCCTTGAGCTCTTCGAATTCAGCGGCGCCGGTCGTCACCATCGGCAGGGTCAAATTCGGCAATGATTTGCCGATCTCGGTCATTGCCGGGCCCTGCCAGCTCGAGAGCCGCCAGCATGCGCTGGAGGTCGCCTCCGCGCTGAAGGAGATCGCCGCGCGGCTGAACTTGGGCCTCGTCTACAAGACCTCGTTCGACAAGGCCAACCGCACCAGCGCGGCGGCGGCGCGCGGGCTGGGCCTTGCGCAGTCGCTGCCGATCTTCGCCGAGATCCGATCCTCGCTCGGCCTGCCTGTCCTGACCGACGTGCACGAAGCCACGCAATGCGCCGAGGTGGCGCAGGCCGTGGACATCCTGCAGATTCCAGCCTTTCTGTGCCGGCAGACCGATCTGCTGCTGGCGGCGGCCGCGACCGGCAAGGTCGTCAACGTCAAGAAGGGCCAGTTCTTGGCACCCTGGGACATGGCCAACGTCGTGACCAAGATCACGAGCGCCGGCAATCCCAACGTGCTCGTCACCGAGCGCGGTGCCTCGTTCGGTTACAACACGCTCGTCTCCGACATGCGCGCGCTGCCGATCCTGGCGCGCACCACCGGCGCACCCGTCATCTTCGACGCCACCCATTCGGTGCAGCAGCCGGGCGGGAAGGGGACGTCCTCGGGCGGTGAGCGCGAATTCGTCCCGGTGCTGGCGCGTGCAGCTGTCGCGGTCGGCGTTGCCGGCGTCTTCATCGAGACCCATCCCGATCCCGATCGCGCGCCTTCCGACGGTCCTAACATGGTGCCGCTGCGCGAGTTCGAAGGGCTCATCGCCCGGCTGATCGCGTTCGACGCGCTGGCAAAGAATCCGCGCTGATGCAGCAGAGCGAGGCGCGGCCGCCAGATCCCGGCTTGCCGACGGCGCTCTACGTCATCTCAGGCGCAAGCTTCGCCGCTGCCTTGTCGGCCCGTGCACTCGATCCGGTGCTGCCGCACGTCGCCGAGGATTTTGGCGTCAGCATCGCGACCGCCGCGGGCTTTGCCGCGGTGTTCGCCTTCACCTTCTCGATCATCCAGCCGATTATCGGCGCCGCCGCCGATCTGTTCGGCAAGACGCGGCTGATGATCGGCTGCCTCGCGCTGCTCGGCCTCGCCAACATCCTGGGCGCATTCTCGACGTCGTTCTCGGTTCTGTTTGCGACCCGCATCCTCGCGGGCATCGGCTCCGGCGGCGTATTTCCGGTGGCGCTCAGCCTGACCAGCGATCTCGTCGAGCCCGAGAAACGCCAGGTTGCGATCAGCCGCACGCTCGCCGGCGCCATGACCGGCAATCTGCTCGGCGCCTCGGCCTCCGGCCTGATCGGCGATTTCCTCGGCTGGCGCGGCGTGCTGGCGGTGCTCGGTGTGCTCGTGATCGTCGCGTCTATCGCAGTCGCTGCCGGCTTTCGTGGCGCCAAGGTCAAGCATCCGCCGAAGACGAGCCTGTCGGCGCTGAAGGCCGGCTATCGCACCATCTTCACCAACCCGAATGCCTATGTCTGCTATTCGGCTGTGTTCATCGAAGGCTGCTGCGTGCTCGGCCTGTTTCCCTACATCGCTTCGTTCCTGTTCGAGCTCGGCCAGACCTCGTTGTCGATCGCCGGCATCGTCATCGCCGGCTTTGCGGTCGGCGGCCTGTTCTACACGCTCACGGTGTCGCGCCTGCTGCCTTGGCTCGGCGTGAAGGGCATGATGATCGCAGGGATGACGCTGGTCGCCTCACAGCTCATCGCCGTCGCCTTCGGTCCACGCTGGGAAGTGCAGGCGCTGAATCTCGTCGTGATGGGCTGGGGCTTCTACATCGCCCATGGCTGTCTCCAGGTCTTCGCCAGCGAGCTCTCGGTCGAGGCGCGCGCCACAGCGATGTCGCTGCATTCGTTCTTCTTCTTCATGGGGCAGACGGTGGGGCCGCTCGCCTACGGCTTCGGGCTCCAGCATGCCGGCAAGATGGCGACCTTGTCTGCAAGCGCCGCGATCATGGTGCTGCTCGGCCTCGTCTGCGCGCGGCTGCTCAAGCAGCGGGCGCCGTCAGACGCCCGCGTCTGAGCGCGCGTCCTCTCAAAAAGCTTCGCGAGCAGTCTTTGTGGTGCTCAGGCGCTCGCGTGGGCCTCCTGCCAGAGGTCAAGCACCTCGTGGCGCGTAATGCCACGGGTGATGAACACGATGCGCGAACGGCGGTCGGCATTGGGCCATTTTGCCAGCGCCACCGGCGGATGGAAGACGTGGTGGACGCCATGGACCGCGACCGGTGTGGCTTCATCGCGAAGATTCAAGATGCCCTTGACCCGCAAGAGGTCTTCGCCCCGGGTGGCACGCAGATGTGCGAGCCAGCGCGATACGGCCATCCAGTCAAGGGGATCGTCGAATGCGATCATGAAGCTGAGGATCGACGCGTCGTGGCTATGATGCTCGTGATGGGCATGACCGTCATCGTGATGATGGCCGCGCTCATGCGCAGCCTTGGCGATGTCGGCGAACGCCTGCTCGTTGAGCCAGCGCTCGATATCGGCTGTCTTCTTTTCGGGGTCAATGAGGGCGGCGCCGAACAGTTGAGCCGGATCGACCTCGCCATGCGCCACGTTCTCGATCCTGGCGCTGGGATTGAGCCGACGAAGCCGCAAGTCCAGTGCGTCAGTGTCATTGACCAAATCGCGCTTGGTGATCAGCAGCCGGTCAGCGAGCGCGACCTGCTTCACCGCCTCGTATTGGCGGTCGAGCTGCCGCGCTGCATTGACCGCGTCGACGGTGGTCACCACGGTGTCTAGCCGCAGGAAATGCGAGACCAAGGGGTTGTTCAGCAGCAGCTGAGCGATGGGAGCGGGGTCAGCCAACCCCGTCGTCTCAACCAAAATCCTGCGGAACGGCGGGACCTCGCCACGATCGCGGCGCACCAGCAGCGCGCGCAGGGTCTCTTCCAGATCGCTGCGAATAGTGCAGCAAATACAACCACTCGCAAGCACGGCGACTTCGCCGTCCACGCGTTCCACGAGGAGGTGGTCGAGGCTGACCTCGCCATATTCGTTGATGATGACGGCGCTGTCCTTCATCGCGTCGTGGCGCAGCAGGCGGTTGAGCAATGTGGTCTTGCCGCTGCCAAGAAAGCCGGTGATCAGTGACACCGGAGTCCGCTCGGCGGATTTGTCGCTCTCGAACAGGCTCATCGGCGTCCTCAACCCTGGTCTTATTTTTGTCGCTGGACAACAGCCTAATGGAGGACGAGCATTCCGAAAACAGGATCTTAAGCCCGATCTCAGCGGGCACACCCCGGGAGGAAGCGATGGACCATACCAAAGGCGATGAAGAGAAGGGCGGTGCGGCGACCGATCGGCGGACCTTGCTCCGCACGGCAGGTCTTGCTGGTGCGGCTGGGGCGGCGTTCGCAGGTGCGATGCACGGCAAGTTCTCACTCGCACCGATCACCGCGGCCCAAGCCCAAACCCCGGCGATGCCAAAGGGCGTGGACAAGCCTTGGTGGCCCTCGAAATGGGGCAAGGACGACGAGGCTGGCGCGTCGAACCACATCACGCCAGCGAAGGTTCTCGATGCCGTGAAGTGGATCAAGGATGGCAAGATCTACAAGATCGGCCGCGTTTACGAGCAAGGCATGCCGTTGTTCGGCGCCCGCGCATTCTCGTTGCGCATTCCCGGCGGGCCGACTGGCGGCCCGTTCGGCGACAACAAGCTCGTCTATCACGACGAGTTTCTCGCCACCGAAATCGGCCAGACCGGCACACAATTCGACGGACTCGGCCATATCGGTATCCAGCTGGGCAAGGACGGCGACAAGAGCGAGATGCGCTTCTACAACGGCTTCACTGCCGCTGAGATCGGCGACGCCTACGGCCTGAAGAAGCTTGGCACCGAGAAGCTCAAGCCGCTGTTCACACGCGCCCACCTGATCGATATGGTCGCGCTGAAGGGCGGCATGATGGATGCGGGCCAAGAGATCACCTCGGCCGATATCAAGGCGGCGCTGGCGAAGCAAAGCATCGCGGAGAGCGACATCAAGCCAGGCGATGCGATCATGTTCCACACCGGCTGGGGCTCCCTGTGGATGAAGAACAATGATCGCTACAATAGCGGCGAGCCCGGGATCGGCCTCGATGCCGCGAAGTGGATCATCGAGAAGGATCTCGCGCTGACTGCGGCCGACACCTGGGCGGTCGAAGTGGTGCCCAATCCCGACAAGTCGCTCGCTTTCGCGGTTCATTCCGAATTGCAGACCAAGCACGGCATTCTCAACCACGAGAACCTGATCTTCGACGAGTTGATTGCCGACAAGAAGTACCAGTTCGTCTACTGCTTCACGCCGTCGCCGATCAAAGGCGCGACCGGCAGCAATGGCTGTCCGATCGCGATCACCTGAGGCGGATAAAACGCGGGTGGGCGGGCTTCCCCGCGCACCCGCGAAAGGCCGCCCGATCTGCCCCGCCCGCGATAGGCGCGAGGCCGGGAGGCATTGCTCCCCATCCTGACCGCGCTCGGCAATGCCGGCCTCACCACCATCCTCTCCGGTTTCGAGACTACTTCCACGGTAGGGGAGCGCGATCGCCGTCCGGACCGACGAGCCGCGCCGGCTGCGCCGCTTCGCGCTGTTCCGGTGTCGCGGGTGCTCAGAAAATATGCAAATTTTTGTTGCTCGACAAACACATCGCGCCGAAAATCGTTCAGCCATGCGTGATGACACCGATCATCGATGGTTCGCGGGTGGCGAAGCAGCTAGATATTCGCTGTTTGAATTATCTGACAATCGAGGGCAGCTGCAGCGCAGGGCCCAGCGGAATTTTCAATGATCCGGGCGGACGGGGTTGGGCCCACGCGTGGGGCGCTCTTGAAGGCTTTTCTCGCCGGCACAGCTCTTGCGACGGTTGCCTTGGTGCCGTCCCTGGCGCGAGCGCAGGTCTGGCAGGACGGTGGCATCGACAACGGCAATTACAACGCGCCGTCCAATTGGTCGACTGGTACGGTCCCCGACACCGCGGGTGAAACCGCGACCTTTTCCTCGACTGGCACGACGGCCGTCACAGTCACCCTTGGCCCCATCGCGCCCCAGTCCTGGATTTTCGACGCTGCCTCACAAGGCTACACAATCAGCGGTCAGGCGGTGAATTTTGTCGCCGGCATCACCAACAATGCCGTCGGTGTCGGTACTTTCATCTCGATCAGCAACAACATGACGGGCGCGACGATCTCGCAGGCAGGGTCGAGCCGGTTGACGCTGTCCGGCACCAACTCGTTCACCACCACCAGCGTTACCGCCGGAACCTTCGTCAACACCGGCAGCCTGACGACGTCGCTGACCGTCAGTGCGATCGCGAGCAATCAAGGTACCCTGATCGGCGACATCACCACCACCACCGGTTTCTCCAATCTTCCAGCCGGCATCATCTCCGCGACGACGATTGCCAACAACGGTGGCACGTTCTTCAACAATGGCTCGATCACGACGACCGGAGGCACGACCAATGCCGCCGGCGCCACCTTCAACACGACGGGCACGGTCAACGGCGGACTGACGAATGCGGGCACGGCCAACGCGAGGGGCGTGTTCAATGACGGCATCACCAACCAGGGCAGCGGCGCCTTCGCGCTGAGCGGCGACCTGACCACCAATGGTGCGGTGACCAACAACGGGACATCGAGCCTGGCCGTGCAGTTCGGCAGCTTCACCGGCATCACGACGCTGACGAACAATTCGACCTCGGCCACGGCGGTCCAGGTGGCGGCAGGCCGGACGCTGAGCGCGACCAGCATCGTCAACAACGCCGGTTCCTTCACCAACGCAGGTACGGTGACGACGACCGCCGGGACGACGAACGCAGCCGCCGGTACCTTCACGACGACTGGAACGGTCAATGGCGGACTGACGAATTCCGGCACG
Organism: Bradyrhizobium sp. USDA 336; assembly: GCF_044908355.1. Classification (NCBI taxonomy): domain Bacteria; kingdom Pseudomonadati; phylum Pseudomonadota; class Alphaproteobacteria; order Hyphomicrobiales; family Nitrobacteraceae; genus Bradyrhizobium; species Bradyrhizobium sp. USDA 336. The sequence goes on from NZ_JBIYDC010000002.1 coordinate 1,441,496, forward strand.
ACGAACGCAGCCGGCACGATCAACGGCAACGTCGACCATCAAGGCGGTACCTTCACGGTGACCGGTGCGCTCACCGTCAACGGGACCCTGACCACCGGTGCAATATCCGACCTTTTTGTCTCAGGCGGCGATCTCACCGTAACGACGCTGATCAACCAGGCCAGCGCGATGATTCACGCCACCTGGATCGACGCCGGCCGGACGGTCAATGCGACGACCGTGACCAACGACGGCAATCTTGGAGTCACGGGAACGCTGAATGCGACAAACACGATCAGCAACGCCATCGGCGCCAATATCGTCGTCGACCCCACCGGGACGATCAATGGATCGATCAACGCCGCCGGCGGATACACGCAGCTCTATGGGACGATCAACGGCAACGTGACACTGTCCGGCGGTCTCGCTTCGATGAACACCTATGGCGGCACCGTCACGGGGCGGGTGGACATGACGGCTGCCGGTGCGAATGTCTACTCGACCTCGGGCGGCGCGACCTACGGCTCACTCGCCGGCGTGGCGGGCACCCAGCTCAATACGGGCGCATTTGCCTTCACCGTCGGGGGCGACAATTCGACGTCTGTGTTCGCCGGATCCATCATTGGCACCGGCAGCTTCGTGAAGACCGGGTCCGGCGCCCTGATCCTGTCCGGCGATAGCAGCAGTTACACCGGCACCACCACGGTTGACGGCGGCACGCTCGTCGTGTCGGGATCGATGGCGTCGTCGGCTCTCACCACCGTCAATTCCGATGGATACCTGACCGGAAACGGTGCAGTCGGAGCCGCCCTGATCGCGGGAGGCTATTTCTCGCCGGGTGCGCCGGGTAGCCCGGGAACCTCGATGGCAGTGACAAGCCTCGTGATGCAACCTGGGGCGTACTTCAATGTCTTCGTCAATCCCACAACCTCCACCTTTGCCAATGTTGCCGGCAATGCATGGCTTGGCGGCGCCACCGTTAGTGCAAATTTTGCGGCCGGCTCTTACGTCGCCAAGCAGTACACGATCCTGAATGCGACCAGCATCACCGGCGCGTTCAGTCCTACGGTGACCAATATTGGCCTGCCGTCAGGTTTTCACACCAGCGTGAGCTATGACACCACACATGCTTATCTGGACCTCGCGCTGAACTTCGTGCCCCCGTCCGGCAACCTCAACGGCAATCAGCAGAACGTCGGCAACGCGATCATCAACTATTTCAACGCCAACGGCACCATCCCGATGGTGTTCGGTAGCCTGACGCCCGCCGGCTTGACCCAGCTCTCCGGCGAGGTCGGCAGCGCGCCGCAGCAGGCGACCTTCAACGCGATGAACCAGTTCATGGGCGTGATGACCGATCCATTCATCGCGGGCCGCGGCGATCCCATCAGTGCGGGCGGCACGCCGAATGCTTATGCGGATGAGACCGCCTTGGCGTACGCGCGCAAGCGCAAGCCGGACGACGCATTGGCTGCGATCTACACCAAGGCACCGGTTGCACCGTCGTTCGAGCAGCGCTGGAGCGTCTGGGCGGCAGGCTTCGGCGGCGCGCAGCAGACCGACGGCAACGCCATCGTCGGATCGAACACCACCACAAGCAACCTCTATGGCACCGCCGTCGGTGCGGATTATCGCATCTCGCCGGATACGCTGGTTGGCTTCGCGCTCGCCGGCGGCGGCACCAACTTTACCGTGGCGAACGCGCTCGGCGGCGGCCGGTCCGACCTGTTCCAGGCCGGCGCCTTCCTCCGGCACATCGTCGGCCCTGCCTACATCACCGGTGCGCTGGCCTATGGATGGCAGGACATCACCACAGATCGCACCGTGACGGTTGCCGGCGTCGATCGCCTGCGCGCTGAGTTCAACGCCAACGCCTATTCCGGCCGCCTCGAGGGCGGCTACCGCTTCGTCACGCAGGGCGTCGGCCTTACGCCTTACGCCGCAGCGCAGTTCACGACGTTCGACCTGCCGGCTTACGCCGAACAGGCCATCGTCGGCGGCAACCTGTTCGCGCTGGCCTATGGTGCCAAGAGCGTCACTAACACCCGCACCGAGCTCGGCCTGCGCACGGACAAATCCTTCGCCCAGGCCGACGGGATCGTCACCTTGCGCGGGCGGCTCGCCTGGGCGCACGACTTCAATCCGGACCGCGCCATCGGAGCCACGTTCCAAGCTCTGCCCGGCGCGAGCTTTGTCGTGAACGGCGCGGCGATGGCCGCCGATTCCGCGCTGGTGACGGGATCGGTCGAGAAGAAGTGGCTGAGCGGCTGGTCGGCTGCCGGTACGTTCGAGGGCGAGTTCTCGAACGTCACGCGCTCCTACGCAGGCAAGGGCGTGGTGCGGTACGCGTGGTGAAACGGATCCTGTCGGGACAGGACCTGGACAGACGCACTGAGAGAGGCGTTATTTCGCCCCGCCGGTCGCGATGGGCTCCATCCCGCTCGCGATGATGGCGTCGTGCGCGGCGGGGGAGGCGAGGAAGTTTATCAAGGCGCGGCCAGCCTCCGGCTCCTTCGCGCCCGTCGCAATCCCAGCCGAGAAGATCGTGATCCTCTGCAATTCGTCCGGCAGGGGACCTACGATGTCGATGCCCTTGACGGGCTTCAACTCGCTGATCTGCTGAAAGCCGAGCTCGGCCTCGCCGTGCGCGACGATCTCGCCGACCGGCGTCGCCGGAATCTTGCGCGCCTTGTCCTTCATGGACTCAGTAATGCCGAGCTTGTCGAACATCTCGGTCGAGACGTAGAAGCCACTGGCGCTATCGGAATAGGCGATCGTCTTCGCCGCCAGCAGCGCGCGCTTGACCGCATCGGCCGAGCTGATGTCCGGCTTCGGCGCGCCCGATTTCACCGCGATTCCGATCGGCGACTTCGTGAGATCGACCTGGCTGCCGGCGACGACCTTGCCTTTGCTCGCGAGGTCGCTGAGGGCATAGCCCACCATGATCAGGACGTCGGCCGGCTCGCCGCGCTCGAGCCGGACCGGAATCGCGTTCGCGGTCATTCCCATCGACGGCCCATATTCGGTGAGCACCTTGTGGCCACTGGTCTTTTCGAATTCCGGCACGAGCGCCTTGTAGGCCGCCGTCAGCCCGCCCGAAATCATCACCCGCACCTCAGCGGCATCTGATGTGCCGGTCAGCAAGAGGAGGCCGAAGAGGCCTAGCGCCAAATTACGGAATGTTGCCGAGATTGATGTCATCGTCTTCGCCTCTAACTAGCCCCGTCCGCGATAGGGCGCGACGCCTTGCTCGGGCACCCAAAGGCCCTTCGGCACGCGGCCGGTCTGCCAGAACACGTCGATCGGGATGCCGCCGCGCGGATACCAATAGCCGCCGATGCGCAGGAATTTCGGCTTGATCTCCGACGCGATACGCTTGCCGATCATCACGGTGCAGTCCTCGTGGAACGCGCCGTGATTGCGGAAGCTCGCGATGTAGAGCTTGAGCGATTTCGATTCCAGCAGCCAAGCGCCTGGCGCGTAGTCGATCATCAGATGCGCGAAATCCGGCTGGCCCGTGACCGGGCAGAGCGAGGTGAATTCCGGCACCGTGAAGCGGATCAGATAATCCGTGCCTTTCTGCGGATTGGGCACGCGGTCGAGTTGGGCCTCTTCCGGCGTGTGCGGCCATTCGACCGCGCGGCCGAGCTGGAGGGACTTTTTCGCCATCGTCGTCAACATCCTGTTTCGGATGCCGGGATGGACGCAAACGGGCTCGTCGTCAACCGGCGGCGATTGTCTGGATCATGACGATGCGATCGTTGCCGGACTCGCAGCCCCAAAGCTCGCCCGGCCGGCCGTCGAGCTGGCGGACATTGGCGTTGGCCTTGTCGCTGGCGAAGACGTTGAACTTCTCGGTGGCGGGATCGAAGCGCACAATGGCATTGGCGGAGAAATCGGTCAGCCAGACCTTGTCCTTGTCGTCGACGTACACGGCATAGGCGCGGGGACGTTCGCCCGGCAGCTTCCAGGTCCTCCACGAGCCGTCGGCGGGATCATGCACCGAGACGTGGCCGCTGTTCCACTCGCTGACCCAGATCCGGCCCCTCGAATCCGACCAGACGCGCCGCGACCCCTGGTTCGGGGTCGGCGGTTCGACCACGGTCGCATTGCCGCCCGCGCGGTCGATCTTCGCGATATGGCTGCCGCCGAGGGAGGCGTACCAGACATCACCGTTGGGCGTGACCGTGATGCCGTAGGGGCCGACCCCCTTCGGCGCCTTGAACACATTCATCTCGCCGGTCTTCGGAGACAGCCGCCCGTAATAGCCGGATTGGCCGGTGAACCAGTAGGTGCCATCCTTGTCGAACACGCCGGTGTTGAGATTGGCGGAGGCGAACCTTTCCGGCAGGCGGAACAACGTCACCTTGAGATCGGCAGGGTCGACCCGCGCAATCGCGTTCTGTCCGCCCTCGGTGATCCAGGGCGCGCCGTCGGGCCCGATGGTCACGCCGTGTGGGGCCGCGCCTTGGCCGAGGCTGACCGTCTTGAAGCGGCCATCGCGTGGATCGAGGCTGCCGAGCAGGCCCTTGCCCTGCGCCGTGAACCAGATCGTGCCGTCAGGGGCGGGCGTGAGATCGTGCAGGCCGATACCCGGGCTGATGGGGTAGTATCTCGTCCGGAACGCGCCTTCCTGCGCAAAACCTGGGCGGGCGGCGAGCAGCGCGGCGCTTGAGGCAAGAAATTGGCGGCGATTCATGGCGTTACCCCGACTGTTTGAGATTGAGGTTGGGCACGCGGACCAGATGCGGTCGAGCATATTCTGAGGCGCCTTGCGCGTCAGGCGGAGCGGTGCGTCCAAGCGTTCACATTTGCTTGCGGCCCGTGTAAGACCCGCGGCACCGATCAGCCCTAACGAACGGAAGTGGACATCATGACCGCCATCATCGACATCATCGGCCGCGAAATTCTCGATAGCCGGGGCAATCCCACCGTCGAGGTCGATGTCGTGCTGGAGGACGGGGCGCTTGGCCGCGCCGCGGTTCCGTCCGGCGCCTCCACCGGCGCCCATGAGGCCGTGGAACTGCGCGACGGCGACAAGACCCGCTATCTCGGCAAGGGCGTGACCAAAGCGGTCGGCGCCGTCAACGGCGAGATCTTCGAGGCCCTGAGCGGCCTCGACGTCGAGCAACAGGCCCAGATCGACCAGATCATGATCGACCTCGATGGCACGCCGAACAAGAGCCGGCTGGGCGCCAACGCCATTCTCGGCGTCTCGCTGGCCTGCGCCAAGGCGGCCGCGAACTCGCTCGACATGCCGCTCTATCGCTACGTCGGCGGCACCTCCGCGCGCCTGCTGCCGGTGCCGATGATGAACATCATCAATGGCGGCGTGCACGCCGACAACCCGATCGACTTCCAGGAATTCATGATCCTGCCGGTCGGCGCATCATCGTTCGCCGAAGGTCTCCGCTACGGCGCGGAAGTCTTCCATACGCTGAAGTCCGAATTGAAGAAGGCCGGCCACAACACCAATGTCGGCGACGAGGGCGGATTCGCCCCGAACCTGCCGTCGGCGGACGCCGCGCTCGACTTCGTCATGAACGCGATCGGCAAGGCCGGCTTCAAGGCGGGCACTGACATCATGCTCGGCCTCGACTGCGCCTCGACCGAGTTCTTCAAGGACGGCAAATACGTCTATGAGGGCGAGGGCAAGACCCGCTCGATCTCCGAGCAGGCGAAGTATCTTGCAGACCTCGTCGCGCGCTACCCGATCGTGACCATCGAGGACGGCATGTCGGAAGACGACATGGACGGCTGGAAGGAGCTCACCGACCTGATCGGCAAGAAGTGCCAGCTGGTCGGCGACGACCTCTTCGTCACCAACGTCAAGCGCCTCGCCGAAGGCATCAAGACCGGCCGCGCCAACTCGATCCTGATCAAGGTCAACCAGATCGGCACGCTGACCGAGACGCTCGCCGCGGTCGAGATGGCGCACAAGGCCGGCTACACCTCGGTGATGTCGCACCGTTCCGGCGAGACCGAGGATTCCACCATCGCCGACCTCGCGGTCGCCACCAATTGCGGTCAGATCAAGACCGGCTCCCTTGCAAGGTCCGACCGCACCGCCAAATACAACCAGCTCCTGCGCATCGAGCAGCAGCTCGGCAAGCAGGCGCTCTATGGCGGCAAGGCGGCACTGAAGGCGCTGGCGTAAGCCGGCGTCTCGATCCGCGCAAACGGAAGGACAGGGGAGGATCGACATGAGTGACGGCAAGACCGGACTGGAATTGCGTTCGCTGCTGAAGAAGAGCGGCGAGCTGGAATTGTCTCTCGTGACGGTCCCGACCGCGGAGCCGGCCGACGATGAGGTCGTGGTTCGCGTCGAGGCCACCCCGATCAATCCATCCGACCTCGGGCTCCTGATCGGTCCCGCCGACATGTCGGCCGCCAAGGCCTCCGGCACCAAGGAGATGCCGGTCATCACCGCCACGATGCCGGAGGCGGCGATGCGGATGATGGCGGCGAGATTCGATCAGTCGCTGCCGGTCGGCAACGAGGGCGCCGGCACGGTGATAAGGACCGGATCGTCGGATGCGGCCAAGGCCCTGATGGGCAAGACGGTGTCGATGATCGGCGGCGGGATGTACACGCAGTACCGCGTGCTCAAGGTCCGCGACGTCATGGAGCTGCCGCCGGGCACCACGGCGGCGGACGGCGCCTCCTGGTTCGTCAATCCGCTGACCGCACTCGGCATGACCGAGACGATGCGGCGGGAGAACCACAAGGCGCTCGTGCACACGGCCGCAGCCTCCAATCTCGGTCAGATGCTCAACAAGATCTGCATCAAGGACGGCATCGGCCTCGTCAACATCGTCAGGAACAAGGAGCAGGCCGACATCCTGCACAAGATCGGCGCGAAATACGTCGTGGATTCCAGCGCGCCCAGCTTCATGGACGATCTCACCAACGCGCTGGTCGAGACCGGCGCCACCATCGCCTTCGACGCCATCGGCGGCGGCAAGCTGGCGAGCCAGATCCTGACCGCGATGGAGATCGCGGCCAACAAGACCACGAAGGAATACAGCCGCTACGGCTCCAACGTGTACAAGCAGGTCTATATTTATGGCAGCCTCGACACCCGGCCCACGGAGCTGAACCGCTCGTTCGGGCTCAGCTGGGGCGTCGGCGGCTGGCTGCTCACGCCATTCCTTCAGAACATCGGCCCGGCCGAGATCGGCCGCCTGCGCCAGCGCGTGGCATCCGAGCTCAAGACCACCTTCGCCAGCCACTACACCAAGGTGGTGTCGCTCGCCGAGGCGCTCGATCCCGCCAACATCGCGGTCTACGCTAAGCGCGCAACCGGCGAAAAATTCCTGATCAACCCGAACAAGTGATCGGCTTGGACGGTTATCGTGACACATCGGGCCGCCGCTTGGCGGCCTGATTCCTTTTTGTATCGGCCCGGATGGAGGGCACGCGGACCCATTTCCAGAAACGCAGCGTTTCCAAATCGGACCAGTTCATGCACTTGCATCTATTGGCCCGGATGGCTTAAGTGCCGTCCCGGCATTCCCGCTCAAGCCTTCAATGGACACCCAATGGCCTACAACATCGTCACGATCGCTGGCAGCCTGCGCAAGGACAGCTTCTCGCTCAAGATCGCCAATGCGCTCGCCAAGCTCGCGCCTGCCTCGCTCAAGCTCGAGGTGATCACGCCGGCGGGCATCTCGTTCTTCAACCAGGACCTAGAGGGCGCGCCGCCCGCGGACTGGCTCGCCTTCCGCGAGAAGCTCAAGACGTCGAATGGCGTCCTGTTCGTCACGCCCGAATACAACCGCTCGATCCCGGGCGTTCTGAAGAATGCCATCGATGTCGCTTCGCGCCCCTATGGCAAGAGCTCGTTCCTCGGCAAACCGGTCGGCATCGTCTCCAATTCGCCGGGGCTGCTCGGCGGCGTCAGCGCGGCCAAGCATCTGCAGAACATTCTGCCGGGCATTTCTGGTCCGGTCCTCCAGCAGCCGGAAATCTACCTCAGTGGCGTCGGCGATGCCTTCGATGCGGAGGGCAACCTGACCAAGGACTCCCTCAAGACGGTGCTGCAGCAATATATCGACGCCTTCGCCGCGCATGTGGCGAAGAATCAGGGTTGAGCTTCCGGCCAAGCCGACGCTCCGTCATGCCCGGGCTTGTCTCGGGCATCCACGTTCTTCGTTATCGCCGGCAAAGCACGTGGATGGCCGGGACAAGCCCGGCCATGACGCGTCGTGGGGATAGTGCCTCGTTCTGGCAATTAGCACTCCCTTAACCAACCTGTCCCATCTTCCGAAGATGGTCTCCCGCGCGCGCCTGAAATCGATCCTGACCGGTCTTGCCCTCTATGCGATGGCGGCGGCGATCGTCGGCTATTTCGGCGTCAACGCCTATACCGGCAAATACGGCCTCAACGCCCGCCAAGAGCTCGACCAGGAGATCATCGCGCTGACCAGTGAGCTGGCTCAGCTCAAGCGCGAGCGCGCCAGGAGCGAACAACGGGTGTCGCTGTTGCGGTCCGAGAAGATCGACCCGGACATGCTGGACGAGCGGGCGCGCTTCCAGCTCGACTATGTCCATCCGCGCGATCTCGTTCGGATGATCCCGGCGAATTAGCGCATCCGCAGCTTCCGAAAGCCGCTGCTGGGATCCGGCAACCTGCCTCCTCCTGCGAAGGTCGTAACTCCGGAACCGGGCGGTCGCCTTGACGGCGGCGCCGCGGCGGGCTCATGCCATTTGCAGGCGCTGGCTGAAGTTGACGTAGATCAACCGGGGAGCAGCGGCGCGTCCTACAATCGATATCCGGAGGAAACTGTGGTGAATGGGACAATGCCCCGGCATCACGCGGCCCGCGTCGAGGCCGCCATCGCGTCAGGCCAGGCGGCCCGGTCCGCGCTCGTGGCCTCGTGGCGCCGTTCCTCCCGATTGCATCATCTCGATCCCGGCGGCCACGCCGCGCCGATGCGGCTGACCGAAGCCGAGCTGCAGCAGGCGCGCGAGCGCATCGCGCCGCTTCTGGCGGCCGCCCAGGGCGCCATGGACCGGCTTTACCAGGCGGTCGGCGCAGCGGGCTGCTGCGTGCTGCTCGCCGATCGCGAGGGCGTGCCGGTCGATCGCCGCGGCACGGTGGCGGACGATGCGACGTTTCAGTCCTGGGGCCTTTGGACCGGTGCACTCTGGAGCGAGGAGCACGAGGGCACCAACGGTATCGGCACCTGCCTCGTCGAGCAGCGTCCGCTGACCATCGATCGCGACCAGCACTTCTTTGCGCGCAACACGCTTCTGAGCTGCACCGCCGTTCCGATCTACGATCACGAGGCGGCGCTCGCGGGCGTGCTCGACGTCTCCTCCTGCCGCGCCGACCGCACCGATGCCTTCGCCAGCCTGATCGCGCTCGCGGCAGGCGAGGCGGCCAGGCGGATCGAGGCCGACCTGTTTCGCAAGGTCTTCGCCCATGCCCGCATCGTGCTGACACAAGCGGCGGATGGAAGCTGCGGCGGCCTCGTTGCGGTCGATGCGGACGATCTGGTGATCGGCGCAACGCGCTCCGCGCGGGCAGCGCTCGGCATCGTGCCCGGCGGTGCGTTGCGGCCGGTGCCCGCGGCCGATCTTCTCGGCGGCGATGCCGCGCGCGATCATCTTGTCGGTGGCCAGCGTGCGGTGCTGCAGCGCGCGCTGCTGCGCGCTGGCGGCAATGTCTCCGCAGCCGCCAAGGCCCTCGGCGTCAGCCGCGCCACGCTGCACCGGAAGCTCAAGCGGTTCGAGCTGAACCACTGAGCGGCGCCGCGCCACGACTGTCGCAGAACTGCGACAGGTCCGCTCCGCGATCGCGTCCACCCGGGCTGACAGAAAACGCCTCCCGCATCATCGTCTGCGCAAGTCGCGAACAGGCGACGACAAGCGCAAACAGCAACATCGGGAGTGATCAATGAACAAGGTGGAATTCCTCAGCGTCACCAAAGTGCCCTTTGCCGAACGCTACGACAACTTCATCGGCGGCAAGTTCGTCGCGCCGATCTCCGGGAAATATTTCGACAATGCCTCGCCCCTGACTGGCCAGGTCGTCTGCAAGATCGCGCGGTCCGACGCGCAGGACATCGAGGCAGCGCTCGACGCGGCGCATGCCGCCAAGTCCGCCTGGGGCCGCACCAGCGTCGCCGAGCGCGCCGCGGTCCTGAACCGGATCGCCGACCGCATGGAAGAGAACCTCGAGCGCCTCGCGATTGCCGAGACCTGGGACAATGGCAAGCCGATCCGCGAGACGCGTGCCGCCGACCTGCCGCTCGCGATCGACCATTTCCGGTATTTCGCCGGTGTGGTGCGTGCGCAGGAAGGCTCGATCGGCGAGATCGACCACGACACCATCGCCTACCATTTCCATGAGCCGCTCGGCGTGGTCGGCCAGATCATACCCTGGAACTTCCCGCTTCTGATGGCCTGCTGGAAGCTCGCGCCGGCGCTGGCCGCCGGCAATTGCGTGGTGCTCAAGCCCGCCGAGCAGACCCCGGCCTCGATCATGGTCTTCGCCGAGATCATCGCCGACCTGCTGCCGCCTGGCGTGCTCAACATCGTCAACGGCTTCGGCCTCGAGGCCGGCAAGCCGCTGGCGTCGAGCCCGCGCATTGCCAAGATCGCCTTCACCGGCGAGACCACGACGGGCCGGCTGATCATGCAATATGCCAGCCAGAACCTCATCCCGGTCACGCTGGAGCTCGGCGGCAAGTCGCCGAACATCTTCTTCAAGGACGTCACCGCCGAGGACGATGATTTCTTCGACAAGGCGATCGAGGGCTTCGTCATGTTCGCGCTGAACCAGGGCGAGGTCTGCACCTGTCCGAGCCGGGCGCTGGTCCACGCCGACATCTACGACCGCTTCATGGAGCGGGCGCTCAAGCGCGTCGCGGCAATCAAGCAGGGCGATCCGCGCGATGCCACCACCATGATCGGCGCACAGGCTTCCAGCGAGCAACTCAGCAAGATCCTCTCCTATATCGACATCGGCAAGCAGGAGGGTGCCAAGGTGCTGGCCGGCGGCGGACGCGCCGATCTCGGCGGCGATCTCACCGGCGGCTTCTACGTGCAGCCGACCGTGTTCGAGGGTCACAACAAGATGCGAATCTTCCAGGAGGAGATTTTCGGCCCCGTCGTCTCGGTCACGACCTTCAAGACCGACGAAGAGGCGCTCGCGATCGCCAACGACACGCTCTACGGCCTGGGTGCCGGCGTTTGGAGCCGCGACGCCAATCGCTGCTACCGCTTCGGCCGGGAGATCCAGGCCGGCCGGGTCTGGACCAACTGCTACCACGCCTATCCCGCCCATGCGGCGTTCGGCGGCTACAAGCAGTCGGGCGTCGGGCGCGAGACCCACAAGATGATGCTTGATCATTACCAGCAGACCAAGAACCTCCTGGTCAGCTACAGCCCGAAGAAGCTCGGCTTCTTCTGATCGGGAAGCCGCACTCACGAGGTCGTCATGTCCGGGCTTGTCCCGGGCATCCACGTTCTTCGTGCGCGGGGGCGAGGCGTGGATGGCCGGGACAAGCCCGGCCATGACGTCGTGGAAGCTGTAGCGCTCAATTTATGAGATTTGGCGGCAGGATGACTGCGCAGCACTTCTTGATCCGGTCACGAATCTGCGCGCACGATGACGCGCATAGATTTGTTGCCCGATCAGCGCCAAAGATTTTGCAATATTTCGATCACGTTGCAGTGCGGCATAATGAAAGTCGTGCCATGCCGCCGCGGTGCTTTCCAAGGGCGTTTGACTTGGGTTAGAGAGGGCGAAAGTTTTCTCTGACCCGGAATTCCCATGGCCGCACCCAAGAAAGCCGCCGCAAGCGCTGCACAGGACAAGACCGACGGCGGTTCGCCCCCGGAATTCACGAAGGAGCAGGAACTCAAGGCGCTCCGCGACATGCTCCTGATCCGGCGCTTCGAGGAAAAGGCAGGCCAGCTCTACGGCATGGGCGCCATCGGCGGCTTCTGCCACCTCTATATCGGCCAGGAGGCCGTGGTGGTCGGCATGCAGATGGCCCTCAAAGAGGGCGATCAGGTCATCACCGGCTATCGCGACCACGGTCACATGCTTGCGACCGGCATGGATGCCAACGGTGTGATGGCCGAGCTGACGGGTCGTCGCGGCGGTTATTCCAAGGGCAAGGGCGGCTCCATGCACATGTTCAGCAAGGAGAAGCACTTCTACGGCGGCCACGGCATCGTCGGCGCCCAGGTCTCGCTCGGCACCGGCCTTGCCTTTGCCAACCACTATCGCGGCAACGACAATGTCAGCGTCACCTATTTCGGCGACGGCGCGGCCAATCAGGGCCAGGTCTATGAGAGCTTCAACATGGCGGAGCTCTGGAAGCTGCCGGTGATCTACGTCATCGAGAACAACCGCTACGCCATGGGCACCTCGGTCTCGCGCGCCTCGGCGCAGCAGGATTTTTCCAAGCGCGGGGCGTCATTCAACATCCCGGGCCAGCAGGTCGACGGCATGGACGTCCGCGCCGTGAAGGCGGCGGGCGAGGAGGCGGCGGCCTGGTGCCGTGGCGGCAAGGGTCCCTTCATCCTGGAGATGCAGACCTACCGCTATCGCGGCCACTCGATGTCCGATCCCGCAAAATATCGCACACGCGAGGAGGTCGAGAAGGTTCGCCACGACCAGGATCCGATCGAGCAGGTTCGCAATCGCCTGCTCGCCGCCAAGGTCAGCGAGGCCGATCTCAAGGCGATCGACGCCGAAGTGCGCGACATCGTCAACGCCTCCGCCGATTTCGCCCAGCATGATCCCGAGCCGGATGCCGCCGAGCTCTGGACCGACGTGTACCGCTGAACGCGCGCAAGCTTTCTTTGGAGAAGATATGCCAATTCAAGTGCTGATGCCCGCGTTGTCGCCCACGATGGAGAAGGGCAACCTCGCCAAATGGCTGAAGAAAGAGGGCGAGACGATCAAGTCCGGCGACGTCATCGCCGAGATCGAGACCGACAAGGCGACCATGGAGGTCGAGGCGACCGACGAGGGCACGCTCGGCAAGATCCTGATCCCCGAGGGCACCGCCGACGTCGCGGTGAACACCCCGATCGCGACCATCCTCGCCGACGGCGAGAGCGCGGCTGATCTCGCCAAGGCACCCGCAGCGGCGGCGAAGGCTGCGGAGTCCGCGCCGCCGGCCGCAGCAAAGGCCGAGGCGCCCGCGCCGAAAGCCGCGCCTGCTCCGCAGGCCGTCGCCGAGCCCGATCCGGAAGTCCCCGCCGGCACCGAAATGGTGACGCAGACCATCCGCGAAGCGCTGCGCGATGCCATGGCCGAAGAGATGCGCCGCGACGCGGACGTGTTCGTGATGGGCGAAGAGGTGGCCGAATATCAGGGCGCCTACAAGGTGACCCAGGGCCTGCTCCAGGAGTTCGGCGCCAAGCGCGTGATCGACACGCCGATCACCGAGCACGGCTTTGCCGGCGTCGGCGTCGGTGCCGCGATGACCGGCCTCAAGCCCATCGTCGAGTTCATGACCTTCAACTTCGCCATGCAGGCGATCGACCAGATCATCAATTCCGCGGCCAAGACGCTCTACATGTCGGGCGGCCAGATGGGCTGCTCGATCGTGTTCCGCGGACCGAACGGTGCGGCCGCGCGCGTCGCCGCGCAGCACAGCCAGGACTATTCGGCGTGGTATTCGCACGTCCCCGGCCTCAAGGTGGTTGCGCCATATTCGGCCGCGGACGCCAAGGGCCTGCTCAAGGCTGCGATCCGCGATCCCAACCCGGTGATCTTCCTCGAGAACGAGGTGCTGTACGGTCACACCGGCGAAGTGCCCAAGCTCGACGATTTCATCATCCCGATCGGCAAGGCACGCATCGTCCGCGCCGGCAGCCACGTCACCATCATCTCCTGGTCGAACGGCATGACCTATGCGCTGAAGGCCGCCGACGAGCTTGCCAAGGACGGCATCGAGGCCGAGGTGATCGACCTGCGCACGCTGCGCCCGATGGATACCGAGACCATCATCAACTCGGTCAAGAAAACGGGCCGGGCCGTCACCGTGGAAGAGGGCTGGGCCCAGAGCGGCGTCGGCGCCGAGATCGCCGCGCGCATCATGGAGAACGCCTTCGACTATCTTGATGCGCCGGTGACGCGCGTGTCTGGCAAGGACGTGCCGATGCCCTATGCCGCGAACCTGGAGAAGCTCGCGCTGCCCTCGGCGGCGGACGTCATCGAAGCCGCCAAAGCCGTCTGCTACAGGTAGACCATGGCAGGCCCCAAGGAGCAGCCACTGCCGCCAGACGTCATGACCCGCGACGACGCGGTCGAGATCCTGCGCGTGTTCGTGCTGGACGGCGGGCTGTCGATGGCGTTCCAGCGCGCCTTCGAGGAGCCGGACATGTGGGGTCTCCTGCTCGTCGATCTCGCCCGTCATGCCGCGCGCGCCTATGCGCGCGAGAGCGAATATACCGAGGAGGACGCGCTGAACCGGATCCTCGACATGTTCCAGGCCGAGATCGAGCGTCCCACCGACACCGGCACCACCACGCCGCGCGGCAAGGGGCACTGACCATGGCGATCGAAGCCCATCATTACGATTTCATGCTGGAGGCGATCCGCGAGGCGGAAGCCTCGATCGCGCAGGGCGGCCTGCCGATCGGCGCGGTGCTGACGCGCGACAACAAGATCATCGCCCGCGGCCACAACAACCGCGTGCAGGAGAACAATCCGATTCTGCATGGCGAGATGAGCTGCCTGCGCGAGGCCGGCGCGATCTCGTTCCATGACACCGTCATGTACACCACGCTGTCGCCTTGCTCGATGTGCGCCGGCGCGCTCGCGCTGTTCAAGGTCAAGCTGGTGGTGATCGGAGAGTCCATCACCTTCCCCGGCTCGAAGGACATCCTCGACAAGTTCGGCATCCCCTGGATCGACCTTGCCGACGACCGCTCCATAACCATGATGAAGAATTGGCGCTCCATCCCCGCCAATGAGCGCCTGTGGCAGGGCGACATCGGCAACTAAACCTGGTCTGTTCGTCTTCGCTGTCGAAAGACGACGTTTTGCAAAGTTCTTCTTGAGGTCAGCATGCCCATCAACATCCTGATGCCCGCTCTCTCGCCGACGATGGAGAAGGGCAACCTCGCCAAGTGGCTGAAGAAGGAGGGCGACAAGGTCAAGTCCGGCGACGTCATCGCCGAGATCGAGACCGACAAGGCGACCATGGAGGTCGAGGCGATCGACGAGGGCACGATCGCCAAGATCCTGGTGCCCGAGGGCACGCAGGACGTTCCGGTGAACGACGTGATCGCGGTGCTCGCCGGCGAGGGCGAGGATGTGAAGGCTGCAGGGAGCGCCAAGCCCAGCGCTTCGGCCGCGCCGCCGAAAGCTGCTGAAGCACCTGCTGCTGCGCCGGCGCCGGCGCCTGCTGCGCCCAAGGCCGCGGCGTCGCCGGCAGCTGCGCCCGCGCCGCAGCCCGCAGCTCCGGCCGCGCAGGCCAATGGCCACGGCGGTCGTGTGTTCTCATCGCCGCTGGCGCGGCGTCTCGCCAAGGAAGCCGGCATTGACGTCGGCATGGTCAACGGCACCGGCCCGCACGGCCGCGTGGTCGCGCGCGACGTCGAGCAGGCCAAGTCCGGCAAGGGTCTGAAAGCGCCCGCTGCTGCGCCGTCAGGCGCGCCCGCGATCGCGCCGACCATGTCGGACAAGCAGATCCTGTCGCTGTTCGAGCCTGGTTCCTACGACATCGTCCCGCATGACGGCATGCGCCGTACCATCGCGCAGCGCCTGACCGCGTCGATCCAGAACGTCCCGCACTTCTACCTCACCATCGACTGCGACATCGGCAAGCTGCTCACGGCCCGCGAGGAGATCAATGCCGCCGCGCCGAAGGACAAGGAGAAGAAGCCGCTCTACAAGATCTCGGTCAACGACTTCGTCATCAAGGCGATGGCGGTCGCGCTGCAGAAGATCCCGAACTGCAACGTCAGCTGGACCGAAAGCGGCATGGTCAAGCACCACCATTCCGACGTCGGCGTCGCCGTCGCGATGCCCGGCGGCCTGATCACGCCGATCATCCGGAAAGCGGAGACCAAGACGCTCTCGACCATCTCCAACGAGATGAAGGATTTTGCCGCGCGGGCCCGCTCGCGCAAGCTGAAGCCTGAGGAATATCAGGGCGGCACCACCGCCGTCTCCAACCTCGGCATGTACGGCATCAGCCACTTCACCGCGGTGATCAATCCACCGCATGCGACCATCCTTGCGGTCGGCACCAGCGAGGAACGTCCCGTGGTACGCGGCGGCAAGATCGAGATCGCGCACATGATGAGCGTGACCCTGTCCTGCGATCACCGCGCCATCGACGGCGCCCTCGGCGCCGAGCTGATCGGCGCGTTCAAGCAGCTGATCGAAAACCCCGTCATGATGATGGTCTGACGCGGCGGCAGAGGGGGCAACCTTGCATGTCCGGACCCGCTGGCCATGGATATCGCTATTGCTCGGAGCCATCGTCGCGCTCAACCCGGTCGAGCTCGATTTTCTTCACTCTGCGTTCTTTGCCGGCGAGCAGCTGGCACGAAACATCGCCCAGCCGATCGTGCTCACTGCGCTTGCCATCATAGTACTGGTGGTGCTGCTCGAATGGCTGGTGAGGTCTTTTCTGGTCAAGCGCCGCGCCCGCGGCGCTTCTTGAGTTGAACGGGAGCCGCTATGGCCGACACATCCTTCGACGTCATCATCATCGGCTCCGGCCCCGGCGGCTATGTCACCGCCATCCGCGCCGCGCAGCTCGGCTTCAAGACGGCGATCGTCGAAAAGTCATATCTCGGCGGCATCTGCCTGAACTGGGGTTGCATTCCGACCAAGGCGCTGCTGCGTTCAGCCGAGATCTACCACTACATGCAGCACGCCAAGGACTACGGGCTCTCCGCCGAGAAGGTCTCGTTTGATCCGAAGGCGGTGGTGCAGCGTTCGCGCGGCGTCTCCAAGCGCCTCAACGACGGCGTCGGCTTCCTGATGAAGAAGAACAAGGTCAGCGTGATCTGGGGCGCCGCCTCGATCGACGCGCCCGGCAAGGTCACGGTGAAGAAGTCCGACGTCGAGGGCCCGAAGGGCGCGCTAGGCGAGGGGACCTATCAGGCCAAGCACATCATCGTCGCCACCGGCGCGCGGCCGCGCGTGCTGCCGGGCCTCGAGCCGGACAAGAAGCTGGTCTGGACCTATTTCGAGGCGATGGTGCCGGAGCGGATGCCGAAGTCGCTGCTGGTGGTCGGCTCCGGCGCGATCGGCATCGAGTTCGCCTCGTTCTTCCACACCATGGGAAGCGACGTCACCGTGGTCGAGGTGCTGCCGCAGATCCTGCCCGTCGAGGACGCCGAGATCGCGGGCCTCGCCCGCAAGCGGCTGGAGAAGCAAGGCATCAGGATCATGTCCTCGACCAAGGTCACGAAGTTGGAGAAGAAGGCCGACAGCGTCCTCGCCACCATCGACGACGGCAAGGGCAAGCCCGTCACATCAGAGTTCGAGCGCGTGATCTCGGCGGTCGGCGTCGTCGGCAACATCGAGAATCTCGGCCTGGAAAAAGTCGGCGTGAAGACCGACCGCGGCATCATCGTGGTCGACGGTCTCGGCAAGACGAACGTCCCCGGCATCTACGCCATCGGCGACGTCGCCGGTCCGCCGATGCTGGCGCACAAGGCCGAGCATGAGGGCGTGATCTGCGTCGAGGCGATCAAGGGGCTCAATCCGCATCCCATGGACAAGAACATGATCCCGGGCTGCACCTATTGCCACCCCCAGGTCGCCTCGGTTGGCCTCACCGAAGCCAAAGCGAAAGAGAGCGGCCGCGAGATCCGCGTCGGCCGCTTTCCCTTCGTGGGCAACGGCAAGGCGATCGCGCTCGGCGAGGATCAGGGCCTGGTCAAGGTCATCTTTGACAAGAAGACCGGCCAACTGCTCGGGGCTCACATGGTCGGCGCGGAGGTCACCGAGCTGATCCAGGGCTACGTCGTCGCCATGAATTTGGAGACCACGGAAGAAGAGCTGATGCACACGGTCTTCCCGCATCCGACGCTGTCGGAGATGATGAAGGAAGCCGTGCTGGATGCGTATGGACGGGTGTTGAACATTTGAGAGGCGAGCGCGTCGCCCGCCGCCGTCATTGCGAGCGAAGCGAAGCAATCCAGACTGCTGCTGCGGAAAGATTCTGGATTGCTTCGCTTCGCTCGCAATGACGAGCAGAGAGAGCTGTTTGCAGAACAAGAAGGAAATCATCCCATGCACGACAACGACAATCTCACTATCGAACGCCCGACCTTCGTCACCCATCTCGAATGCGCGATGGAGGGCGATCATTACGCGGCCGACGAGGTCCACAACCTCTCCAAGGCCGGCAAGCCGCTCCTGGTGCGCTACGACCTCGCGGGCGTGAAGAAGGCGCTGACCAAGGATGCGCTCGCCCAGCGCCCCGGCGACATGTGGCGCTACCGCGAGCTCTTGCCCGTGCGCAAATGCAAGGACATCGTTTCGCTCGGCGAAGTCACGACGCCCCTGATCCGGCTGCCGAAGCTCGGTGCAAAACTCGGCGGCGGCGAGATCATCGTCAAGGACGAGGGACGGCTGCCGACCGGCTCATTCAAGGCGCGCGGCCTCGTGATGGCGGTGTCGATGGGCAAGGCGCTCGGCATCAAGCATATGGCGATGCCGACCAACGGCAATGCCGGCGCGGCGCTGGCGGCCTACGCCACGTCCTGCGGCATCAAGACCACGATCTTCTGCCCGGCCGATACGCCCGAGGTGAATGTCAGCGAGATCGAGCTGCAGGGCGCGACCGTCTACCGCGTCAACGGCTATATCGACGATTGCGGCAAGATCGTCGGCGAGGGTAAGGCGAAAGTCGGCTGGTTCGACACCTCGACCTTGAAGGAACCGTACCGCATCGAGGGCAAGAAGACGATGGGACTCGAGCTCGCCGAGCAGCTCGGCTGGGACGTGCCCGACGTGATCTTCTATCCGACCGGCGGCGGCACCGGCCTGATCGGTATGTGGAAGGCGTTCGACGAGCTCGAGAAGATCGGCTTCATCGGCTCAAAGCGCCCGCGCATGGTCGCGGTGCAGGCCTCCGGCTGCGCGCCGATGGTACGCGCCTATGAGGCCGGGACCGAGCATGCGACGCGCTGGGAGGACGCCCACACCATCGCCTCGGGCATCCGCGTGCCGCAAGCGATCGGCGATTTCCTGATTCTGCGCGCGGTGCGCGAGAGCAAGGGCTTTGCCATTGCGGTCGATGACGACAAGATCTCGGCGGCGCTGAGCGAGGTCGCGCGCGAGGAGGGGCTCTTGCTCTGCCCCGAGGGTGCCGCGACCTACGCCGCCTACAAGGAAAGTCTCGCCGACGGCCGGGTCAGCAAGACCGATCGTGTCATGCTGTTCAACTGCGCGACTGGCCTGAAATACCCGCTGCCGCCGGTCACCCGCACGCTCGATCGCCACAAGCCGATTGACTATTCGAAGTTCTAACTTGCTTCTCCCTCTCCCCGTTCTTACGGGGAGAGGGTCGGGGTGAGGGGCTGCTTCCGCAAACACAGTGAAAGTTGAGTTCGCGGAGACTCCCCCTCACCCGAATTGCTTCGCAATTCGACCTCTCCCCGCAAGCGGGGCGAGGTGAAGAAAAAAACACCTGGGGAGAAGACAATGAAGAAGGCCGTCTGGGCTGCGCTGATTGCTGTTCTCGCTGTTGCAGGCGCCGCGCGCGCCGACGATTTTCCCTCGCGTCCCATTACCATCATCGTGCCGTTCGCGGCGGGCGGGCCTTCGGACGCGATGGCGCGGGTGCTCGCCGAGCGCATGCGGGTGCCGCTCGGCCAGCCGGTCGTCGTCGAGAACGTGACCGGAGCCGGCGGCTCGATCGGTGTCGGCCGTGCCGTGCAATCGCCGCCCGACGGCTACACCATCTCGTTTGGCCATCTCGGCACCCATGTCGCCAACGGCGCCGTCTACAAGCTCAAATTCGACCTCGTTGCCGATCTCGAGCCGGTAGTGCTGCTGCCGAGCAACCCGATGATCGTGGTCAGCAAGAATGCGGTGCCCGCGACCTCGCTGAAGGAGTTGATCGACTGGCTGAAGTCGCGGCCATCGCCGCCGACCGCGGGCACGGCCGGCGCGGGCTCCGGCAGCCACATCGCCGGCGTCTATTTCGAGAGCGTCTCCGGCATCAAGCTGCAATACGTGCCGTATCGCGGCACTGCACCGGCATTGAACGATCTCATCGCCGGCCAGATCGACATCATCGTCGACCAGACCTCCAATTCCATCGGCCAGGTCCGCGCCGGCACCATCCGCGCCTACGCCGTCACCGACCACAAGCGCCTCGCCTCCGCGCCCGAGATCCCGACCGCGGACGAGGCGGGCCTGAAAGGCTTCAACATGACGCTGTGGTCGGGCATGTGGGTGCCGAAGGGCACACCGAGGGAGATCGTCGCAAAGCTCAACGCCGCGGCCGTGGAGGCGCTGAACGATCCGGCAGTGAGGAAGCAGCTCGAAAGCCAGGGTCTCGAGATGACACCCAAGGATCAGCTCACGCCCGAAGCGCTCGGCACGCGCCAAAGGGCCGAGATCGCCAAATGGTGGCCGATCATCAAGGCGGCGAACATCAAGGTAGATTGAACCGGGCGGCGCACTCCTCGCGGCGTCACCGCCGCGTTTGCTGGCGGCGGGCGCTCACGACGTGGTTTGGTGACCTGGTGCCAGCGCACGGTCCAGGCATTGCATCAGATCCGAGGCGGCGAACGGCTTACCGAGAAAACAGATTGCGCCCGCATCGAGCGCCCGCACACGCACGCCCTCATCCGGGAAAGCTGTGATGAATATGAACGGCGTAGCCGAACCCTGCGCCCGCATCTTCGTCAACAGATCGATTCCGCTCATCAGCGGCATCTGCACGTCGGCGATCACGCACGAGGTATCGCTCGAATCGGTCGAGCTCAGGAACTCTTCCGCCGAGGCGAATGTGTGGACGGTGTATCCGCGCGATTCCAGGAGATTGTTGATCGCGGCCCGAACGTAGGGGTCGTCGTCAAGCACCGAGATGACCGAAGCCACTGACAAGACGTCCGCTCCTCGCCGGGAATTACGCTTGCCGTCGCCACGGCTAGAACATAAAGGCGCAAGGTGGACCTGCCGGTCACGATTGGAAACTCATACTTAGGTTTGTGCATCGGGCTTGTTCGGGCCAATCCCGAGCGCCTCGCTCATTCTCACCAGATCGGCCAGCGACTTCGCGCCCATCTTCCGCATGATCTGGCCGCGGTAGATCTTGACGGTGATTTCGGCCAATCCGAGCTGGGCGGCGACCTGCTTGTTCATCAGGCCGGACGTCACCAGTGACAATACGTCTCGCTCCCGCGAGGACAGTGACTCGAAGCGTGATCTGACCGTCGAGACCGTCCTGTTGAGGTCGCGGCGCTTGCGGTCTCGCTCGATGGCGGCCTGGACTGCGTCGAGAATGTCCTGATCGCGGACCGGCTTGGTCAAGAAGTCGATCGCCCCGCTCTTCATGGCCCGAACCGTCATGGGAATATCGCCATGACCGGTAATAAAGATGATAGGCGTGTGGATATTTGCCTTGGCAAGGTCGGCCTGCAGCTCGAGGCCGCTCGTTCCGGGCAGTCGGATGTCGAGTACCAGGCAGCTCGGGACGTCTGGCGGCTTGGCCTGCAGGAGCTGCGGCGCCGAGCCGAATGCTTCGACCTTGAGACCGACCGACTCGAACAGATTGGTGAGCGCACGGCGCATGGACGCGTCGTCGTCGACGATGAGGACAAGGGGCTGATCGCCGTCCTTCTGCGGCGGCGAAGAGTCCGCGCGCTCGGTCACGATGCTTCCTCTCGGTGGAGGGGCAAGGCGATCTGAAAAGTCGCGCCGCGCTCCTGATTTGGTATGGCGGAAAGTCGCCCTCCATGGGCCTCGATGATCGATCGACAGATCGACAGGCCCATGCCCATGCCGGAGGACTTCGTGGTGAAGAACGGCGTGAACAGGCGGTCTATCGCCTGTTCGCTGATGCCGGTTCCGCAGTCGGAAACGCTCACCTGCATCGCGCCATCGCCGCTCGCCTGTGAGCGGATCGCCAGTTCGCGCGGGCGATCGTGGACGTCTGCCATGGCCTCGATCCCGTTCATGATCAGGTTGATCAGGACCTGCTGCAATTGGATGCGATCGCCAAAGATCTTCGGCAGCGCCGAGGACAGCTCCATGCGGACGGACACGCCGTGGCTGGCCATCTCGCGCTGAACCAGCGCGACGGCCTCCCGCACGACCGCATTGGCGTCGAGCGGTACCATCTCGATGTCAGAACGCTTGGCGAGCGCCCGAACGTGACGGATCACGTCGCCGGCACGCCTGCCGTCCTCGATGATCCACTCGACGGAGCGGCGGGCCGCTTTGAGGTCCGGTGGACTGCGCTGCAGCCAGGCGAGGCAGGCGTCGGCGTTTGCGATCACTGCAGCGAGCGGCTGATTGATTTCGTGGGCTATCGAAGCGGTCAGCTCACCCAGTGTCGTGACACGTGTCACATGGGCGAGCTCGGCCTGGGCCTTCCGTAGCGCGTCTTCGGCTTGATTGGCCCGGATGGCCGCGGTTACGTCCGTGCAAACGCCACGGTAGCCCAGGAAAGCGCCGTCCGCGTCAAAGAACGGCTTGCCGCTGGTCCGCACATAGATCGGCTGCCCGTTGCGGTCCTTGCTGCGATACACCAAGTCGCGGAACGGGACGTGGGCGTCGAGGGCCGCGCGATGTTGTCGCCATTTCTCGGGCTCAAGAGCGGCGTCGGGCGCAATGTCCCACCGCGTGAGCCCGATCAGGCCCGCGGGAACAGTGTTGGTATCCGAGTGTTCCGATACCTGGGTGACCCGGTGGTCCGGCCCGGTTTCCCAGAACCAGTCAGAGGCAGTTTCGGCATAATCGCGAAAGCGCTGCTCGCTGTCGCGGAGCCTGCGTTCTGCCTCTTTGGCCGCCGTGATGTCGCTGACTGATCCGACGAATTCGACGTAGCCGCTCGTATCTCGCGTCGCCCGTGCCACCGCCCGAACGTATTTGATGGAACCGTCGGGCATCACCAGCCGGTATTCGTGATCGTAGTCTTTCCCCTCGCGCGCCGCTTGGCCCGTCGTCTGCTGCACGGCGAGCCGGTCCTCCGGATGGATCCGCTGGAGCATGAACGGGATATTGGGCTTCGTCCCTTCTTCGCATTGGAAGATGCGATAAGTCTCCTTGGACCAGGTGATCTCGCGGGTTTTGGCCTTCCAGCCAAAACTGCCGGTGTGGCTCAATTCCTGCGCCTGGGCGAGGTAAGCCTCGCTCTGTCGCAGCGCGTTCTCGGCCTCCTTGCGTTCGGTGATGTTCTCGCAGGCGACCAGCACGATCGGCCCGCCATTGGCTCGCAGCATGGCCTTGGCGTTCTCGCGCACCCATAACATCGAGCCGTCCTTGCGAACCTTCCGGATCTCCCAGGTGTGTGACTGATCAAGGGTCTTGAGGCACAACGCGACACAGGCGCGGACAGTGGCGCGATCTTCGGCGAGGAAGACATCCAGCACGGATCGGCCGATCAACTCCCCCGGCGTGTAGCCCAGCTGCTCGGCGCCGAAGGTGTTGACGTTGATCACGGTACCGGCCGGATCGACCATGAAGTACATGACCGGCGTGTGCTCGAAGACCTGCTGCCACTGCTTGACCGCCTCAAGCAAGTCGGCGGCGTTGGCATCGGTGCGCTGCTTGGCGGGAACAGTTTGCCTCAGGCAGCCGACGATGAATTGCGCGGCTGACTTCCCGAACGTCGCTGCCCGGCCAGGCTTCATCGCTGACGCTCCCGGCACTCTCTGCGTGAACAGGAGTAGAGCACGTTGCGGCGATAGGAGCAATTCCAGCCAAAGTCGGGTCGGTCGTCATGACGTTCGCCTTTGGACTGTCCGCCCACCGCCAGGTCCATTGCGGCGCCTGAAGGACACCGTGCCGGCCGAGGTTCACGGTGACCGTGCAGCCGGTGCGTCGTGCGCCGTCTCGTTGAACTCGAGCAGCGTGGGCCCGGGCGAATACGGGACAAACTTAGGTATAGCTCCTCCATGCCTAGTCATGTCGGCCATTTTACCTCCGTACAATTGAGCGTTTCGTGCCCGGCGGACTAGCCTCTCGACCATCGGGAGTGTCGAAGCGAACAGCGAGAAAAGCGCAAGCAACAGAGGGAGACAACAATGTGCGATATGTCGGTACTTCCTGAGCGTCGCCTATCGGCGTCCGAAAGTTGCTCCTCAGTCAATGGCTGCGCGGTGTGCGGCGGCAAGTTTGGCCTGATCCGCTACTATTCCTGGCGCACGGCGCTCTGCTCCAAGAAGTGCGTTGATCGTTTCCGCACGCGAAGCGAACGCGACCGCCGGTGGTTGTTTCGGGCCCAGGTCGCATAAGGCTGGATTGGAGAGTTGATCCGGGAGGCCGTGCGTTGAACCGCTCATGCAAGCTCTTCTGCTGGATCGTTCTCATCGCCCCCATCGCGGCCGCCCACGGACAGGAGGCAGGACACGGTGCCGTTCATCGCCGGCATCCGCCCCAGGACCAGGCGCTGCACGAAAAATTCTATTCGACCTGGCGCATGCCGGACAATCCGGGCGTCAGTTGCTGCAACAGCGCCGACTGTTATCCGACCGACATCAAGTACATCGGCGACCAGATCTATGCACGGCGCCGGGAGGACGGGAGATACATTCTGATCCCACCGCAAAAGGTGGAGCGAAACAGGGATAATCCGGACGGCCGGAACCATCTGTGCGCTCCACCGCCCGCACTGTCTCCGCTCGACAGCGTTTACTGCTTCGCTTTGGGAGGTGCCACATGAGATTCGCGTTCGTGCTGGTCAACGGCCGGACCCCGTTCCGGCAGACCTCGTGTATGCAGTGCTGCGAGCCGATCAGCGGCAGCTATTTGCGCGAGATCGCGACCCGTCTGCCTTACTGCGATCATCAGTGCTACGCGCTGTTCTGCGAGACGCTCGCGAAAGATGGCGTGAGAGCGGCTTCATGAAATTCGTGGTGGTCAATCACGAGCCCCCGTTGCACGCGGCCGCATGCAGCACATGCTCGCGGCCGCTCCGCTCCGGCTATGTCCGCCATGCGCGGACGCAGCGCCGTTACTGTGACGACGATTGTTACCGGCGCGGCGAATTCTCCACGCTGTTCATGCACTGGCCGGTGCCTGGGCGGACGGAGCCAATCGCCGGCAAGGTCGAGCTCGCCGCTGGCAGCATGATCCAGACGTTGACGGTGATGAGTGCCGTCTGGTGCTGGAGCTGCACGATCACCGCCTGGACCTTCGCGAGAGCTTTGACCGGCGCATATTTGGACAGTCGCGACCCGATCACGATGGAATGAGGTGACATCTAGAGCATGATCCTGAAAAGTGTGAAGCGGATTTCCGAAACGATCATGCTCAAACAATAACCTAAAGCGCGATGATGATTCATCCTAATCGCATCGCGCTTTAGCTGCGCGACTGCACGCGCGTAGAAGCCGCAGCACCGTATCCTTGCAGGCGCCGCGTCCAGCCCCGGCGGCGTCGATCAGGGAATGGGTGCTGCGGCCGCCGCTGGCTCCGTTGCGCTGGCCTCGTGCGTCACCACGCGCTGGTCGCTCTTGCCGGCGATCATGCTGCTGCCCTCGAACCTTGCCCGGTAGACCAGCACGTTCTCCATCACGCGCTGGACGTAGTTGCGCGTCTCGGACAGCGGGATGCGCTCGACCCAGTCGACCGGATCGACGTTGGGGTCCCGGGGATCACCGCGCTTCTGCACCCATTCACGCACGCGGCCGCGGCCGGCATTGTATCCGGCGAAGGTCATGATCTGGTTACCGCGATATTCCGAGAACAGCGCGCTGAGCTCGGCGGCGCCCATCTGCGTGTTGTAGACGGGGTCGGAGACCATCCTGTCCCAGTCGTAAGTCAGGCCGAAGCGCTTCGCGGTGTCGCGTCCCGCTTCCGGCGTCACCTGCATCAGCCCGACCGCGTTGGCATGCGACTTGTCGCGCTGCTCGAACGAGCTCTCGGTGCGTGCCACCGAATAGATCACGCTGGTCTCGATCGCCGGTGCGACCTGCTTGTGCTCGGGGATGCCGATGGTCGGGAAGGCGTAATGGTCGAGCGCGAGCCCGCGCGCCAGCGCGGTCTTGCCGACCTCCAGCATCACGCGCGCATCGTTGCGCCGGCCCGCAAGCTCGCCGAGCGCTTCCAGCGCGGCGACGTCGGTGCTCTCTTTGGCGAAATCCTCGGCGTAATAGAACACCATGTCGCGCTCGCCGATGCCGTAGAGCATGTCGGCGGCGCGCACGCGCTCGTCCGCAAGCTGCGCATCGGCCGAGGCCAGCACCGGCGAGGGCGGACGCAGCTCGATGCCGTCGAGGCCGAGCCTGGCGCGGGCGAGCTGGCCGTAATAGGCGGTGTGATAGCGCGCCGCCGCCCGGTAGCTCATGCGCGCGTCGGCTGTCGCGCCCATGGCTTCAGCCGCGCGGCCGCGCCAGTAATGCGCCCGCGACAGCGCGATCGGATTGGCCGAGCCAGCGTCGATCGAGGCGAAATGCACCATCGCCGTCTTGGGATCGTCGAGATAGCGTAGCGCGATCCAGCCGCACATGAAGTGATAGTCGACGCGGTAGACCTCCTTTTCCGGCACCGCGGCCGTGTGCACCACGTCATAGGCGATCCTGGCCTTGCCCTGATCGAGCAGCTTGCGCGCCAGCATGCGGCGCTCGCGCCACCAGGCATCGGTGTCCTGCGCGGCCATCATGTCGGGCTTGGCAGCGAGGATCACCTCGGCCGCGTCGTCGATGCGGTCGTTCTGAAGATGCCACTGCGCGCGGCACAGCACGTAACCGAGATCGCGTCGCTCCTCGGCCGCGACATCCTCGAGCAGATCCTTGGCCTTGCTCGCCTTGCCGGTGACGGCGGCGCAGGCCTTCACGATCGCGAGCGCGTCCTCGCCGAGCCGCTTCGCCGCGCGCCGCGCACCTGCATAATCCTTGGCGCCGAGGCGCTTGTCCATGCGCGCGCGGTGATCGTCGGCGGACAGAAGGTCGCCGAACGCCGCATAGGAATCCTCTTCGCTCCGCTCGGACAGTTCCTCCGCGCGCCAGGTTTCCCGGACCAGCCGCGCAGCCCTGTCGGTCTCGCCTTCGGCGAGCAGGACGCGCGCGAGTGCGAATTTGCCCTTGGCGCTGGTCGGGCGATCCATCGTGAACTTGTGCACGATGGCCGCGTCGGCCTTCTCCTGCCACAGCCGTGCCTCGGCACGGCGGCGGAGCAGGGCGCTGCTCGGCCAACCGGGATTGGCGGCGAGGAAGGCGGCGTAGCGCTTGAAATTCGCGGTACTGTCGGGATGGCGCAGCATGAACCAGTCGGCGAGCTTCTGTCCGGCAGGGTCCGTGATGCGGTCGCGCGCAGCGCTCGCGTCTTCGGTCTTGCCCTTGCGCGTCAGGTCGATGGCGTCCTTCAGCGCGGCGAGATCGCCGGTCAGCGCCGGCTTGGCCGCGGGCTCCTCGACCGCCTTCTTCGATTTGCGCTTGGCCTCGGCGTGCTTGCCGTGTCGCGCTTTGCCGGCGGAAGCGTGGCGGTGCTTGCCCGCTTTCGCCTCATGCGTCTTCTTCGGTGCGGATGATTTTTGACTGCTCTTCGCCGCCAGCTCGGTGGGAAGGAGGGCCATCGCGGCCACGGCAACGACACACGCGAGCGAGCGTAGGCACTGGTTCATTGGATGGTCCCCCCTGCGAAAACCACTACAAACCAAGGTCCGCGACATGCGGCTTGCGAATCAAAACACCGAACGATGCGTCGGGATCGTGTCGCATCCTCAAGCTGTCGCAACAATGCGGAAAAATACGGATAGGAACTGGGGAACTTCCGAAAGGACGGAAGAGGCAGCAGTTTTAACCTTTTGTTAACGACCAGGCTTCGCGCGACGATTGCGCGCGGTACAGGACGCCAGAACGGCCAGATTGCACGTGTTGCCTCGGCCAAATCCGGTGTATGAGTTCCCTCGCTTCATCCCTTTCAGCCTTTGCCCTGTACCTATGCCGATTTTCAACCAGTCGATCCGGCGCAAGATCGTCGGCATCGCGCTCGGATTGATCGTTCTGATGCTGGTCACCTCGATCCTGTCGATGGTGATGTCCAGCCAGGTCGGCATTTTGCTCGACGAGCTGACCAACCGCTACATCCCGGCCTATAGCCATCTGGCGCGCGCGAACATCCGCTCGCTGGAACGGGCGCTGGCGCAGCGGCGGATGGTGATGACCAGGATGGAGGCGCCGTCGGACGAGGAGGCCTACGCGGCGCGGCTTCGCGACTTCGAGGCCTTGGACCGCAATTTCGAGCGGGAGGCCGAGGCCGCTCGCAAGCTCATCAACGCGATCATCGACGACTCCAGGACGTATTCCGACAACGCCGCGCTGGCACGGCTCGACGTCCGGATCGAAAGCTCCGTCACCGAGCTGCGGCGCGATCTCGACGAGGGCAATGCGAAACTGCTCAAGCAGGTCGAGGCCAAGGATATGGCCGCGGCCCGCGGCACGCTGGAACACCTCGACACGCTGCGCGATGCGTTCAACCGGAAGGTCGATGCGATCCGCGCCGACATGCTGGCGCAGGTCTATTTCTCGACGTCTCAGGTGATCGGCCGCCAGCACCAGACGATCATCGTCTCTGGGGTCGTAACCCTGCTCGCGGCGATCGTCGGCTTCGTGTTTGCGCTGCTGGTGAGTAGCGGCATCACGCGACCGGTGCGCCTGCTGCTGGCCGGCGCCCGCGAGGTCGAGGCGGGCCGGTTCGACAAGCCCATCACCGTCTCGACACAGGACGAGATCGGCGAGCTCGCTGCCGCCTTCAACCGCATGATCGAGCAGCTCAGGCACAACGAGCGCATTCGCGAGACCTTCGGCCGTTACATCGACCCGAAGGTGGTGCAGGGCCTGATCGACCGGCCGGAGGTCGCCATCGACGGTGAGCGCCGGGTGATGACCATCTTGTTCTGCGACATGAGCGGCTTCACCTCGATGAGCGAGGGCATGACGCCGCGCGGCCTCGTCAAGGTGATGAACCACTACTTCACCGTGATGTCCGCTCCCATCAGGAACAATCGCGGGATCATCGACAAATATATCGGCGACGCCATCATGTCCTATTGGGGGCCGCCCTTCATCGAGGAGGATGAGCAGGGTCTGCTCGCAGGGCTCGCCGCCGTCGAGATGACCGATCAGGTGCCCGCGCTGCAGAAGCAGCTGCCGGACCTGCTCGGCATCCGCGCCATGCCGGCGCCGTGCGATCTTCGCGTCGGCATCGCCACGGGCGAGGTCCTGACCGGCAGTATCGGTTCCGAGCTGATGATGAGCTTCACCGTGATGGGCGACGCCGTGAATCTCGCCTCGCGGCTGGAGGCCGTCAACAAGGTCTACGGCACCCGCATCCTGATCTCGCAGGCGACCGCGGACGGGATCGGATCGCGCCTGGAATTGCGCGAGATCGATCGTCTGGCGGTCGCGGGCCAAAGCGCGCCGCAGGCGATCTTCGAGCTGATGGCGAGACCAGGCGCGCTCAGCAATGCGCAAGTGAGCTTGCGCACGCATTATGCCGATGGTCTCGCCGCCTATCGTGCGCGGCGCTTCGACGAGGCCCGCGCCGCCTTCAACGCGGCGCTCGAGGCAGTCCCCGGCGACGGCCCCTCGCGCACGATGCTCGGCCGCATCGCTCAATTTGTGGCCAATCCGCCGGATCCCGATTGGGACGGCGTCTGGCGGCTGGAGCAGAAATAGCCGTGCTTTGCGGTCGGGCACGCCGCGCCGGAAAAAAGATGCTACTCCATAACGATGTTCGCCGTGACCTATTTCCCGGGCTTAGGTTGGATGTCCATGAGGCGTCTGATGGGGACACGCCGATGACACATCTCGAAGACAGGCTGGAACGGTTCGAGACGCTCACCGCCGAATGCGAGCTGATCGCCAAGCTCGCCACCGACAGCAGCAAGCGCGAGTTCTATTTGAAGCTCGGGGAACAGTACCGTCAGCTGGCCGTCGATATCCGGCAGGCGATCGCGACGACGGCTGCGGCCTGAGCCGGCTGAAATCCGTTCTTAACGTTTGGCGCGCATCCTTGGAGCAAGCGAGCACCGCCGGTCGGCGACACTCGTTGGTGGGAAGGCCGGGGTTCGCTGCAATGCAGCGCGCCTCGTGAGTGTGATTTGCCATGTCTGACAGGCAATCCCATGCGCCTCGTTGCAGTGATCATATTCGCGCTCATGACGGCGGCCTGCGATCAGGAGCAGGACATCACCGGCTCGACGACGCCGGCCTGTCCGTTGCGCAACTACAGCTACAATCCACGCGACATGAACCAGTGCGTCAGCGCCTGCAAAACGTGCGACCGCGGCACGACGGTCACCTGCACGACCTCCTGCACCCTCAAGGGCGCTCGCTGAGCACTTTGCGGATGCGCGGAACCGGTAGGGCCCTCGAGCCAATGCCGGCGGTGCTGGAGCACCGGAACGATTTACATGGATTGATCATTGAAGGAGGCGGCAGGACGCGGAGTCCAATGGAATGGGTATGCTCGATCCCGGTCGATTTCTGGTGTCGTGCTCGCATTGCGATGCCTGGCCGATGGCGGCCAATGTGAAACGGTCGAACTGGTCGGCGTCGCCGCACGAGGTCCGCTTCGTCTGCACGCGTTGCCGCCGCGAAGAAACGGCGATCGTCTCGGCCTCCGGCGAATTGACCCCCATCAAGCGCGTGGATGCCCCGCCACGCGATGTCGCTGTCGCCTGGGCCCAGGCGCAACGCTCGCGCGGGCGGTCCTGATGTTCGGCGTCGTCGTCTCGTCGGTGTTTCGCTTCTCTGTCAATCTGCCCGCATAAAAATATTCCGCTTTACCGAAATTCGGAAATGACGTATGTGTCGCCCATCCCGGCTCAATCTCGAGGGGCGATCATGAGGTCGTCATTGTCGCGAGCCGGGCTTGCGGTGGACGCGGCAGCGTCGTGTACGAGAGCTGAGGGCAGGGCGGATTGCTCTCCGTGAGCCCCTAAGCTTCGTACGGACGAGCGGCGCTGTCAGGTTCGTCGCGCCGGCATTTCGATGGCAACGTGCACAACGCCGTCGAACCCTGCGGCGCCAACGAACCGCGCGTACGGCAAAACCGTGTGGTCCTGGCCGTCGTTGCTACGGTCAAGCTCTGGCGAATGCGGCATTGGCGTCAACCGGCGCGGTGCCGGTGACTTTCGCGGGAGTGAGGGAGGCCAGAGGGAACTCGGCTCCCGGGAGAGCGCGGCATAAGCCGTCCGACCATCGCGCAGGGAAGGCCGTGTGTTGGGCTTCACCTGTATGCTGCTGTGCGGTTCTTCCTGCGTGCTTTTCGCGCAGCGGACCGCGGGTGCCGCCGGCACCCGGCCTTCCCTGCGCCCTCTTGGAAAAGAGGGTGAAGTGACCAAGCAAAGCTCGGGCGAAATCAGCCGCGAGAATGCGAAGGCATGTCTGCACCTCCACACTCGCTGTCATCGCCCGCGAAGGCGGGCGATCCAGTACGCCGAGACGCCAGTGATTGAAACGAGGGGGCGCGGCGTGCTGGATTCCTTGCCTTCGCGGGGAATGACAAGTGTTACTTGGAGAACGCAGCGTCGCCTCACACTCCGTCATTGCGAGCGCAGCGACTTGTCCGCCGAAGCCTTTGGCGAAGGCGGAAGCAATCCAGAATCTTTCCGCGGCGGGATTCTGGATTGCTTCGTCGCAAGGGCTCCTCGCAACGACGAGGAGGAGAGAGCGAGCGCTACACTCTCTCGTGCCCTGGACGCGCAGCGTCCCCCCGGCGATGCGAAGCATCGTCCGGTTCGACGATGCGCTGCCGAGCCGGGGCCCATCAATCTGCGCCGTACCATGTCACCCTGGGTCCCGGCTCTGCGCCGCAACGCCCCGCGTTGCAGCTTGTCCGGGACACGAGCGATGTGCATCGCTTCGCGTGGGGCCGCCGTCGACTCACTTCCGGTATGCCGCCTGTCGTCCAGAGCGGATGTTCTGTGCCTTCCGAAAGATCTCAGGTTGTGGATCGTCATTCTAGCGAGGTATCCACGTAAGGAAGCCCGTGTCTTCCCGGTAACGATTGTGCTGCCTGTGCAACACCCACATCGGATTTAATCCTCATCACCGGCGGTTCGCATCGCCGCCGCTTTTTGGCCACACCCGAACATGAATAAAATCGCTCTAATGTTTTAAGGGCAGTGGCGGTCTTCGAAGGCGACGAGAAAATCCCAAGGTCGATTCAAATCTTGGCTCTGATTTTTCGGGTCTGAAAGGGTTGGCAGGGGAAGCTGGTTGCGATGGGCGCGAAGATCAACAAGCAAAGGCTGCCGAGCCGTCACGTGACGGAAGGCCCTGCGCGCGCGCCGCATCGGTCCTACTTCTACGCCATGGGTCTGACCACCGAGCAGATCCACCAGCCCTTCGTCGGCGTCGCCTCGTGCTGGAACGAAGCTGCTCCCTGCAACATCGCGCTGATGCGTCAGGCGCAGGCGGTGAAGAAGGGCGTCGCGTCCGCCGGCGGCACGCCGCGCGAATTCTGCACCATCACCGTGACCGATGGCATCGCCATGGGTCATGACGGCATGCGCTCCTCGCTGCCGTCGCGCGAATGCATCGCCGATTCGGTTGAACTGACCGTGCGCGGCCATGCCTATGACGCGCTCGTCGGGCTCGCCGGCTGCGACAAGTCGCTGCCGGGCATGATGATGGCGATGGTCCGCCTCAACGTGCCCTCGATCTTCATCTATGGCGGCTCGATCCTGCCCGGCAATTTCCGTGGGCAGCAGGTCACCGTGCAGGACATGTTCGAGGCGGTCGGCAAGCATTCGGTCGGCGCCATGTCGGACGAGGACCTCGACGAGATCGAGCGCGTCGCCTGTCCCTCGGCCGGCGCCTGCGGCGCGCAGTTCACCGCCAATACCATGGCGACCGTCTCCGAGGCGATCGGGCTGGCGCTGCCGTACTCGGCCGGTGCTCCGGCGCCCTACGAAATCCGCGACGCCTTCTGCATGACCGCGGGCGAGAAGGTGATGGACCTGATCGCCCAGAACATCCGGCCGCGCGACATCGTTACCCGCAAGGCGTTGGAGAATGCGGCCGCCGTGGTCGCCGCGTCCGGTGGCTCGACCAATGCTGCGCTGCACCTGCCTGCGATCGCGCACGAGGTCGGCATCAAATTCGACCTGTTCGACGTCGCTGAAATCTTCAAAAAGACACCATATGTCGCGGATTTGAAGCCGGGTGGCCGTTATGTCGCCAAAGACATGTTTGAAGTAGGTGGCATACCGCTTCTGATGAAGACGCTGCTCGACAACGGCTTCCTGCACGGTGATTGCCTTACCGTCACAGGCCGCACGATCGCTGAAAACCTCAAGAGCGTGAAATGGAATCCGCACCAGGACGTGGTGCACCCGGCAGACAAGCCCATCACCGTGACAGGCGGTGTGGTCGGCCTGAAGGGCAATTTGGCGCCAGAAGGTGCGATCGTGAAAGTCGCGGGAATGTCCAACCTCAGGTTTACCGGTCCAGCCAGGTGCTTCGACCGTGAGGAGGACGCGTTCGAGGCGGTCCAGAACCGCACCTACCGCGAAGGCGAAGTCATCGTGATCCGCTACGAGGGGCCGAAGGGCGGTCCCGGCATGCGGGAAATGCTCCAGACCACGGCAGCGCTGACCGGCCAGGGCATGGGCGGCAAGATCGCGCTCATCACCGACGGTCGCTTTTCCGGTGCCACCCGCGGCTTCTGCATCGGCCATGTCGGGCCGGAGGCGGCGGTCGGCGGCCCGATCGGGCTGCTCGAGGACGGCGACGTCATCGAAATCGACGCGGTGGCCGGTACCCTTAACGTAAAATTGAGCGACGCCGAGCTCGCCCAGCGCAGAACCAAATGGAGCGCCCGCGCGACTAACCACACGTCGGGTGCGCTCTGGAAATATGCTCAGCAGGTTGGACCGGCGATCGGGGGGGCAGTGACCCATCCGGGCGGCGCGCACGAGAAACAGTGCTATGCGGACATTTAGGCGTGCCACAGTTGCGTTTGTGTTGGGGGCGGCTGCGCTGGCCGTGCCGGCGTTCGCCTTCGACGGTTCGCCGGTCAATCCCAAGGATGCGACAATCCCGGTCGTGACGACCTTGCCCGGCGCTGCGGGTGCGGTGCGCACCAAGGTTCCGCCGCAGGTCGCAACCCAGGAGACCTCGCTCAGCGCGCTGCAATATGCCGCCGAGGGCGGCCACCCCATCGCGCAGTGGAAGCTCGGCCGCATGTACGCCAACGGCGACGGCGTCGCCCAGGACGACCTGCGGGCCTTCGAATATTTCAGCCGGATCGCCAATGCGCATGCCGAGGACAGCCCGTCGGCGCCGCAGGCGCAGATCGTGGCCAACGCCTTCGTCGCGCTCGGCCGCTACTATCTGGCCGGCATCCCGAATTCGAAGGTCAAGGCCGACCCGGACCGCGCCCGCGAGATGTTCTCCTATGCCGCATCCTATTTCGGCAACGCGGACGCGCAATACGACCTCGCCCGTCTGTACCTGAAGACCCCGGACGCCTCGCGCGAGGACTACCGCTATGGCGCGCGCTGGCTTGGCCTCGCCGCGCAGAAGGGCCAGCACCAGGCCCAGGCCTTGCTCGGCCAGATGCTGTTCAACGGCGACCGCCTGCCGCGGCAGGCCGCGCGCGGCCTGATGTGGCTGACGCTGGCGCGCGACAGCGCCGGTGCCGACGAGGTCTGGATCAAGGAAAGCTACAACCGCGCCTTCGCCAAGGCCTCCGACGACGACCGCGCTATGGCCCTGCAAATGCTGGAGCAATGGGTGCAGGGGCGTCGGGAGTGATCGGCTGAGGCGGCCTTAAGCCGCCTCGAGATCCAGATCCGCCCACACCGGCACGTGGTCCGACGGCTTCTCCCAGCCGCGCACATAGCTGTCGATGCCGACATTGGCGAGCTTGTCGCTGGCCTGCGGCGACAGCAGCAGGTGGTCGATCCGCAGCCCCTGGTTCTTCTGCCAGGCCCCGGCCTGGTAGTCCCAGAACGTGTAGAGCCCGCCCTCGTCGGTGACGGCGCGCAAGGCGTCGCTGAGGCCGAGGCCGAGCAGGGACTGGAAGCTCTCCCGCGTCTCCGTCTTGAACAGCGCGTCCTCGGTCCAGGCGGCCGGATTGTGCACGTCGCGGGCATGCGGGATGACGTTGAAATCGCCGGCCAGGATCAGCGGGACCTCCTCCTTGAGTCGCTCCTTCGAATAATCAAGAAGCCGCGACATCCATTTGAGCTTGTAGGGATATTTATCGGTCCCGACCGGATTGCCGTTGGGCAGATAGAGGCAGGCGATGCGCAGCACGCCTCGCTTGAGCGTCACCACGCCTTCGAGGAAGCGGGCATGGCTATCCTCGTCGTCGCCGGCGAGGCCCGACTTGGTCTCGTCGAACCTGAGCTTGGAGAGCAGGGCGACGCCGTTGAACGTCTTCTGCCCGTGCGTCACCACGTTGTAGCCGAGCGCCTCGATCTCGAGCCGCGGAAAGGCCTCGTCGACGCACTTGATCTCCTGCAGGCAGACGATGTCCGGCTGGCACTCCTTCAGCCAGGTCAGGAGCAGATCGATCCGCTGCCGGACCGAGTTCACGTTCCAGGTGGCTACTCTGATGGGCATTGGGAGGGCTCCGGGCAGGGGGTCTTGGTTAGAACAAAATGCAAACGCGCCCGTCAAGCCGTCCGCAAAATCTCCCACAAAATTAACCCGGCTTAAGCAGGCCGCAGGCCATTGATCGTCAAGAGGTTCCTCGGATGGATGGCCGGACAAGGCGATGAATCGAACTCAGCCGCGTGACGGCCTGATCGGCGCGTTCCTGTATTGGCTCGGCGGCTTCGAGATCGAGGACGGTCTGACCGCCGATCTCAGCGAGCGCGAGATCCGCCGCATCCGCGCCAATCAGATCGACGCGGTGACCCAGCTGATCCCCGTGACGATGGCGGTGACGATGCTGAACGTCGCCATCGTGCTGATCCTGTTCTGGGGCAGGGGCTGGAACGACTTCCTCGCGATCTGGGGCCTGACGCTCGCCGCGACCGCCTCGCTCGCGGTGCGCGCGTGGCACAAGTCGCATCAGAACCCGCCGCAGGAGGCTTCGCCCCGCGCGGCGCGGCAGACGCTGCGGCAGGCATTTTTTCTCGCCGCGATCTGGGGCGCGCTGCCGCTCGCTCTGTTCAGCCGCATCGAGCCGACCAGCCAATTGATCCTGGCCTGCCTGATGGTCGGCATGATGTCGGGCGGCGCCTTCACGCTCTCGACCTTCCCGCGCGCGGGCCTCGTCTATCTCGCGACCATGACGATTGCCTGCGCCGGCGCGCTGCTCCTGTGCGGCACCGGCCCATATCTGGTGAC
Organism: Bradyrhizobium sp. USDA 336; assembly: GCF_044908355.1. Lineage (NCBI taxonomy): Bacteria > Pseudomonadati > Pseudomonadota > Alphaproteobacteria > Hyphomicrobiales > Nitrobacteraceae > Bradyrhizobium > Bradyrhizobium sp. USDA 336. The sequence goes on from NZ_JBIYDC010000002.1 coordinate 1,477,904, forward strand.
CGCCGTGTTCCTGCTGCTGTTCGCATTCTTCATGGCGCGTAACATCGTCTCCCAGGGCAACCTCTTCCTCGGCAATCTCAAGGCCCAGCTCGAGCTCGAGCGCCAGACGGAGATCATCTCGCTGCTGCTGAAGGATTTTCAGGAGAACGCCAGCGACTGGCTCTGGCAGACCGATGCCGAGGGACGCCTCGTCGACGTGCCCGAGCGCTTCGCGGACGTCGCGCAGCTGCCGCTTCCGCTGCTGAAAGGCGCGCAGTTCGCCGACGTGCTCGACATGCTCTGCCCCGAGGACAAGTCAGCGGCCTACAACATCGTCGGCCTGATGGAGCAGGCCGAGCCGCTGCACGAGATGAATCTCAAGGTCGTCGCAGGCGGCGAGGCCCGGCTGTGGTCGCTGACGGCGAAGCCGGCCCATGATCGTGACGGTCATTTCCTCGGTTATCGCGGCTTCGGACGCGACGTCACCGAACGCTGGCGCGCGGAAAGGGCCGAGGCCGAAAGCCGCGCCAAGTCCGACTTCCTGGCGGTGATGAGCCACGAGATCCGCACGCCCATGAACGGCGTGCTCGGTCTTGCCAGCATGCTCCTCGAAACCAGGCTCGATCCGGAGCAGCGCGAGGCCGTCACCACGATCCGCGAGTCCGGCGACAACCTCCAGCGCATCCTCAACGACATTCTCGACCTCTCCAAGCTGGAAGCTGGCCGCTTCCAGTTCGAGGCGATCGACTTCGCGCCGCAAGCGCTGGTCGAGACGGTTGCGACCGTGGTGCGCGCCAGCGCCAAGAGCAAGGGGCTCACGGTTAAGGTCGAGCTCGATCCGAACCTGCCGCCGACGCTCCGCGGCGACGTCGCGCGCATCCGCCAGGTGCTGCTCAATCTCGCCTCCAACGCTGTGAAGTTCACCGACGAAGGCGAGGTGACGATATCGGCGACCTGCCAGGCGCGGCGCGACCTGCTGGCGACCGTCGAATGGACGGTGACTGACAGCGGCATCGGTATCGCGCCCGACAAGCTCGGTCTGCTGTTCAGCGATTTCGCCCAGGCCGATGCCTCGATCAGCCGCCGCTTCGGCGGCACTGGCCTCGGCCTTGCCATCAGCAGGCGGATCATCGAGCAGATGGGCGGCACGATCGGCGTCATCTCGACGCCGGGAAAGGGCTCGACCTTCCGCTTCACGCTGGTCCTGCCCTGGAGCCAGGCGCAGGCGTCCGATCAGGCTGGCGGCCGCGACGAAGCCGACGAGCTCAAGGCCCGGATCGCCGGTCTCGACCGGCCGTTGAAGGTGCTGGTCGCGGAGGACGATGCGGTCAACCGCATGGTCGTGAGCAAGATGCTGGGGGCATTCGACATCGAGCTGCGTGTCGTCACCGACGGGACCGAAGCCGTCGCAGCAGCCTGCGAAGGCAATTACGACGTCGTGCTGATGGACGTGCGCATGCCCGACATGGACGGGCTCGCCGCCACCCGGGCGATCCGCGCGCAAGGCGAGCGCTTCGAAGCCTTGCCGATCATCGCGCTGACCGCCAATGCCTTCCCCGAGGACATCAAGATCTGCCGCGAAGCCGGCATGTCGGACTTCCTGGCCAAGCCGCTGCGAAAGCCGGCGCTGGTCGGAGCGCTCCTGCGGGCGCTGGATGGTTACGTCATGTCGGCGGACGCGCCGCTTCAGCCGGCATTGATGCCGACCGAGGTGGCCTGGACGGACGAGGAAAGGCAGATAACGGGCGCGTAGGCGCGCTAGACCGAGAAGCTCGTCCCGCAGCCGCAGGACGCGGTGGCGTTGGGATTGTTGACGCGGAACGAGGCGCCGATCAGGTCATCGACGAAATCGACCTGCGACCCCGCCAGGAACGGCTGGGAGGCGGAATCGACCAGCACCACCGCATTGTCCTGCTCGATCACGAGATCGTCGTCGGTGCGGGCACGGTCGATGTCGAACTTGTACTGGAAGCCGGAGCAGCCGCCGCCCTCGACGGAGATGCGCAGCATCGCGCCAGAACCTTCACCCTTGAGGATCTCCCCAATCCGGCGTGCGGCCCGGTCGCTGATGGTCACGGCAGTCGTCATTGCTGGTCTCCGATAGTCCCGGCGTCATACCCAATTCATTTGGTATCCCGCACCCGACATAGTTAAGTGCCACCATACGCAGAATCAAATGGATAGGGACTAAATTCGCCGTGTCCGTCGGAATGGCAGCCCCCCGAGCGCCCTATGCCTGCGACCCCGATCGCAGCCGCGGCCGGTTGGTCGCCGAGCCCCCGAGCCGGACCCGCAGCCCGTTCCGGCGCGATTGCGACCGGGTGATCCATTCCACCGCGTTCCGACGCCTGAAGTACAAGACCCAGGTGTTCGTGTTCCACGAGGGCGACCACTACCGCACCCGGCTGACCCATTCGTTGGAGGTGGCCCAGATCGCCCGCGCGCTGGCCCGCCAGCTCGGGCTCGACGAGGATCTCACCGAAACATTGGCCTTGGCCCACGACCTCGGTCATCCGCCGTTCGGGCACGCGGGGGAGCGGGCGCTGGATGCTTGCCTGAAGCAGTTCGGGGGGTTCGACCACAATGCCCAGACGCTGCGCGTCGTGGCTTCGCTCGAGCACCGCTATCCCGAGTTCGACGGGCTCAACCTCACCTGGGAATCGCTGGAAGGCATCGTCAAGCACAACGGGCCGCTGACCGATCGCAGCGGCGCCCCGGTCGGGCGCTACCGCGAGCATGGCGTTCCCGTCGGGATCGCCGACTACGTCAAGACCTACGATCTCGAATTGTGGAGCTTCGCCTCGCTGGAGGCGCAGGTCGCCGCGATCGCCGACGACATCGCCTATGACGCCCATGACATTGATGACGGTCTGCGCGCCGGCCTGTTCCAGCTCGACGATCTCAAGGTGATGCCGCTGACGGCCGAGATCATCGCCGAGACTGCGGCGCATTATCCCGATCTTGAAGACGTCCGGCGCGGTGCCGAGCTGGTGCGGGAGCTGATCTCGCACCTGATCGGAGCGGTGTTTGCGGAGACAGAGAAGAACCTCGCGGCCGTGAAGCCGCAATCGGCCCAGGATGTCCGGCGGCAGAGCCGGGCGCTGGTCGCGTTTCCCGCCGAGGTGGCGGAGGAAGAGGCCGCCATCAAACGCTTCCTGTACCAGCACATGTATCGCCACGCGCGGGTGATGCGGGTGATGGGCGAGGCCGAGCAGATCCTGTTTGACCTGTTCGCGAAATACCTGAAATCCCCCAGCGAGCTGCCGCCGGAATGGCTGCTGGGGGCTGAGGCGGACGACGAGGGCGACCGGGCCCGCCGGATCGGCAATTTCATTGCCGGAATGACTGACCGCTTCGCCCTGACCGAGCACCAGCGGCTCTTTGACTCGACCCCGGATTTGCGTTAGGCGGCGGCCATGCCCCAGACATCCTCATCGCTGCATCTGTTCGCCGACGTGCTCGCACGCGTGCACGGCGCCTGCCGCGCGCTTGCGGCGGATTCCAGCTGGCCCGAGGGCATCGATTTCTCCCGCGTCGTCGTCGAGCCGCCGCGCGATACCTCCCATGGCGACATGGCGACCAACGCCGCCATGGTGCTTGCGAAAGAGGCAAAGGCAAAGCCGCGCGATCTCGCCGAGCAGATTGCCGAACGGCTGCGTTCCGACGCGCTGATCGCCAAGGTCGATGTCGCCGGTCCCGGCTTCATCAATCTGACTCTGAAGCCCGCCGCCTGGGCCGAGGCGCTGCGCACGGTGCTGCGCGAGGGTGCCGAATACGGCCGCATCCGGGGCGCCGCCAAGGTCAATGTCGAATACGTCTCGGCCAATCCGACCGGGCCGATGCATGTCGGCCATTGCCGCGGCGCCGTGTTCGGCGACGCGCTGGCGAGCCTGCTCCAGTTCGCCGGCCACGATGTCACGCGCGAATATTACATCAATGACGCCGGAGCCCAGGTCGACGTGCTCGCGCGCTCAGCCTTCCTGAGGTATCGCGAAGCGCTCGGCGAGGATATTGGCGCGATCCCGGAAGGGCTCTATCCCGGCGACTACCTCAAGCCGGTCGGGCAGGCGCTGGCGACGGAGCATGGCGACAAGCTGCTCGCGATGAGCGAGGCCCAGTGGCTGCCGACCGTGCGCGCCAAGGCGATCGCGATGATGATGGACGAGATCAAGGACGATCTCGCCGCCCTCAACATCCGCCACGACGTGTTCTTCTCCGAGCGCTCCCTGATCGAGACCGGCAACAACAAGGTTGCCGAGACCATCGACTTCCTGAAGGCCAAAGGCGACATCTACGAAGGCCGCCTGCCGCCGCCGAAGGGCGCGCCGGTCGAGGATTGGGAAGACCGCGAGCAGTTGCTGTTCAGGGCGACCGCCTATGGTGACGACGTCGATCGTCCGCTGATCAAGTCGGATAATTCCTATACCTATTTCGCCTCCGACATCGCCTATCACAAGGACAAGTTCGACCGCGGCTTTGCCGAGATGATCGACGTCTGGGGCGCCGATCACGGCGGATACATCAAGCGCATGCAGGCCGCGGTGAAGGCGACGACGTCGGCTAAGGGATCGCTGGACGTCAAGATCGTCCAGCTCGTGAAGCTCTTGCGCAACGGCGAGCCGGTGAAGATGTCCAAGCGAAGCGGGGACTTCGTCACCTTGCGTGAAGTGGTGGATGAGGTCGGCCAGGACGCCGTCCGCTTCATGATGCTGTACCGGAAGAACGACGCGGTGCTCGATTTCGATCTCGCCAAGGTCATGGAACAGTCGCGGGACAACCCGGTGTTCTACGTCCAGTACGGCCATGCCCGCGGTCACTCGATCTTCCGCAATGCCCGCGCCGAGGTGTTCCCGGAACTCCCAGAGGATGCCGGCGCGCGGATCGCATGGCTCGCTGAGTCGGCGGTGGAACGGTTGTCGGACCCAGTAGAGCTCGATCTTCTTAAGCGCCTCGCAATTTATCCGCGCATGCTAGAAGCTGCCGCCGCGGCCCATGAGCCGCACCGAATTGCCTTTTATCTCTATGATTTAGCCAGCGAATTTCATGCACTTTGGACGAAAGGGCGCGATTTGCCCTATTTACGCTTCATTATCAATAATGATGCAGATCTTACAAAGGCGCGATTGGCAATGGTCCAGGGCGTCGTCTCGGTCCTGGCATCGGGCCTCGCCATCCTCGGCGTCCATGCCCCGGACGAGATGCGGTAGTTTGGGGCGAACTACTTAAGGGGAATTCGGGGGTAACCGGCAGAAGCCGGATCGCTTAGACTTGGTTGAAAGCCTTGTGGGTCGAAAGCCGTGCCTTGGTCGAGGGGCGCGCGGCTTTCCCGAAGGGACGCATCATCACGATGGCCGAACGATATCAGGACAGACCGTTTCCTTCCGATGACTATGGTCGCGGCGGCGACCAGCATGGGAAGGCGGATAGCGATCCCTTGGCCGAGCTCGCCCGTCTGATCGGGCAGACCGATCCGTTTGCAGCGCAGTCGCGTCCGCCGGCGGCGCCCGCCCATAGCTATCAGGACCACGATTACCGCCAGCTCGATGATCAGCAGGACTACGCGGAGCAGGCACCGTCGCCGCCGTCATGGATGCGGCGTGCCAACGTACAACCGCAGCCGGCACCCGCGCCCGAGCCTGACTATCCGGTCACCGTAAGCCCGGTTCATCCGCTGCATCGCTACGCGGCCAAGCCCGCCGCGCCCGAGCCTGTCGTTCATCAGCCGCAGGCCTACCAGGACTCCTATCAAGATCAGGCTCATCCGGAGCAGGCCTATCAGCAGCATGGTCAGGCCTACCAGGAGCAGTCCTATCAGGAACCGTATGCGCAGCCCGATCCGTCGCGCTACGACGATGCGCTCTATGGTCGGCTGGAGACGAGCGAGCAGGACTATCAGCGCGAGCCGGCCTATCCCGACGACCCTTACGCCTACCAAAGCGACTATCCCGAGGAAGAGGTCGAGGAGCCGAAGAAGCAGCGCGGCGGCATGATGACGGTCGCGGCGATCCTGGCGCTTGCCGTGCTCGGCACCGGTGCTGCATTCGCTTACAAGACCTATATCGGCTCGCCTCGCAGCGGCGAGCCGCCGATCATCAAGGCCGACAACACGCCGACCAAGATCGTGCCGGCGCCGACGGACTCCGCGGCCAAGGTGCCGGACCGCATGGTCAGCGGTGACGGCACTGAAAAGATCGTGCCGCGCGAGGAGGCGCCCGTCGACGTCAACGCCAAGGCGGGCGGGCCGCGCGTGGTGTTCCCGCCGCTGAACCAGAATGCGAACCCGCCCTCGGTCGCGAGCGTGTCGCCATCCACCGTGCCGCCGCCGAGCGCGGGCCCGAGCCCGAGCAACGGCACGCTGCCGAACAATTCGCCGCGCGCGATCAGGACCGTTGCGGTGAAGGGCGATCAGACCGATAGCGCCGTGCCGCAATCGGCCGCCGCCAAGCCGCCGCCCGCGGCGCCGAAGCCTGTTGCCGCGCCGGTTGCGCCCGCCGCGCCGCGCAATCCGCCGACCTCGGCCAATGCCAGCGCCAACCAGCCGATGTCGCTGGCGCCGCAATCGTCCCCGGCGGCCGAGCCGCCGCAGCGGATGGCTGCGACCAACCCGACGCAGATCGCGCCGACCAGCAGCGGTGGCGGCTACATCGTGCAAGTCTCCTCGCAGCAGAGCGAGGATAGCGCCGCCGCATCCTACCGGGTGCTTCAGAGCAAATACGGCAGCGTGCTCGGTTCCCGTTCGCCCGTCATCAAGCGTGTCGACCTCACCGACAAGGGCAAGGGAGTCGTCTACCGCGCCTTCGCCGGCCCCTACGGTTCGGCCGAGGAAGCGACGCAGGCCTGCAACAATCTGAAGTCCGCAGGCCTGTCTGCCTGCTTCGTCCAGAGGAATTAACGGCCGTTTCCTTGACCCCCTCGCGGGGCAGGGTTAATCGGCCGTTATGAGCACGCGGGCCTTCATTACCGGCGTATCCGGAACGGAACTGACCGCCGCCGAGCGGGAGTTTATCCGTGCCGAACGCCCATGGGGCTTCATCCTGTTCAAGCGCAATGTCGCGACACCGGCTCAAGTTGCTGCATTGGTTGCGGAATTGCGTTCGGTCGCGAAGGCCCCCGACGCGCCGGTCCTGATCGACCAGGAGGGGGGACGGGTGCAGCGGCTGGGGCCGCCACACTGGCCGGTTTATCCGCCGGGGGCCGTATTCGCGAATTTGTACGACACTGATTCGGCCCTCGGGCTCACCGCGGCGCGCCTCAGTGCCCGCCTGATCGCAGCCGATCTCGCCGATCTCGGCATTACCGTGGATTGCCTGCCCTTGGCGGATGTGCCGGTGCCGGGCGCCGATGCGGTCATCGGTAACCGGGCCTACGGCACCGAACCGGGCAAGGTCGCGGCGATCGCCCGCGCCGTCACCGAGGGCCTGGAGCAGGGCGGCGTGCTGCCGGTGCTCAAGCATATTCCCGGGCATGGCCGCGCCACCGCCGACACCCATTTCAAGCTGCCGACCGTCGACACGCCCCGGGACGAGCTGGAGCGGACCGATTTCGCCGCATTCAAGCCGCTGGCTGATCTGCCGATGGCCATGACTGCACATGTTGTGTTTAGCGCCTTCGACCCCGCCCATCCGGCGACGACATCTGCGACAATGATTGCTGACGTGATTCGCGGCGCAATCGGGTTCCAGGGTTTGTTAATGAGTGATGACGTGTCGATGAACGCGCTGTCGGGGAATATCGCCGAGCGGACTCGCGCGATCTTCGCGGCCGGCTGCGACGTGGCCCTGCATTGCAACGGCAACATCGAGGAGATGCGCAACGTCGCCGGCGAGACACCTGAACTGGCCGGTGGGGCGTTGGAGCGGGCGAACGCCGCGCTCGCCGCACGCAAGCCGCCGCAGCCGTTCGACCGCGTGGCCGCACGCGCCGAACTGGATGCATTGATCGCACGGGCAAACACGGCATCGGCATGACTGCAGAAATCCTATCGTTCGAAACCGGGCGGCCCGCAGAGCTCGCCGAGGGTGAGCCGGCGTTGGTGGTGGACGTCGAGGGCTATGAGGGCCCGCTCGATTTGTTGCTCGCGCTGGCGCGGCAGCAGAAGGTCGATCTCGCCAAGATTTCGATCCTCGCGCTCGCCGACCAGTACCTCCATTTCATCGAAGCCGCGCGAAAGATCCGGCTGGAGCTCGCCGCGGACTATCTGGTGATGGCCGCATGGCTTGCCTTCCTGAAGTCGCGCCTGCTGCTGCCGGAGCCGCCGAGCGCGGAAGGCCCGAGCGCCGAGCAGATGGCGACGGCGCTCGCCAACCGGCTGCGCCGCCTGGAAGCCATTCGCGAAGCCGCCAACCGGCTGATGAACAGGCCGCAATTGCAGCGCGACATCTTCGCGCGTGGCGAGCCCGAGCACATCGCCGAGATCAAGCACCCGAAGTACACGGCCACGCTCTATGATTTGCTCACCGCCTATGCCGCGCAACGCCAGTCGCGCGTACTGGCGAGCGTGCATCTGGCCAAGCGCACGGTGTGGTCTCTCGCCGAAGCGCGCGCCACGCTGGAGCGGCTGGTCGGCAGCATCACCGAGCAGGACGATTGGGGTGTTCTCGACGACTTCCTGATCCGGCATGTCGCCGACCCGACGCAGCGCGCGACGGTGTTCGCCTCAAGCTTTGCCGCCGCGCTCGAACTGGTGCGCGAAGGTCAGCTCGAGCTGAATCAGAAGGAAGCGTTTGCGCCGATCTATTTCCGGAAGGGGCGCCCAAAACCGGTCCCGGACGCAGCTCCTGCGCCTGATGCGCCGGTCGCTTAAGTGCAAGAAGGAGAATCTGCCATGGCAAGCCTGGCTGAAGTGCGGGTAGAAGAGGCCGAGCCGATGGAGAACGAATCCCAGGCGCGTCCTGAGGAGTTGCGGCTGCTGGAGGCGCTGCTGTTCGCCTCGAATGAACCGCTGGACACCGCGACGCTGGCCAAGCGCATGCCCGAGGGCGTCGACGTCAAGACTGCGCTCGAGCAATTGCAAGCCGATTATGCCTCGCGCGGCGTCAATCTCGTTCGCGTCGCCAACAAATGGACGTTCCGCACCGCGGGCGATCTGGCCTGGCTGATGACGCGGGAGAGCACCGAGACCCGCCGCCTGTCGCGGGCCGCAATCGAGGTGCTCGCGATCATCGCCTATCACCAGCCGGTGACGCGGGCCGAGATCGAGGAGATCCGCGGCGTCGTCACGTCAAAGGGCACGCTCGACGTGCTGCTGGAGACCGGCTGGATCAAGCCGCGCGGCCGGCGCAAGACGCCGGGCCGGCCCTTGACCTTCGGAACCACCGAGGAGTTCCTGTCGCAGTTCACCTTGGAACAGCTCGGCGACCTGCCGGGCCTGGAAGAGCTGAAGGGGACGGGCCTGTTGGATTCGCGCCTGCCCACCGGGTTCAGCGTGCCGACGCCGTCGGACGATCCGGCGCTGCGTGAGGACGAGGATCCGCTGGAACCGGGCGATGACCTCGATCTCGCCCTTGCGCCTGCGGTCGAGCCTGAGAGCCCGCCAGAAGGCGGCAATGAGGGTGGCAGCGAAGGCGGCGCCGAGGACTGACGTACCGGCGAATTACGGGCCCTGCGACCAGTTAACACTAGCAAGATTGCGTAGCGCCGACAGCGAATTGGCGCTGCCTTGGTCCTTGTTTTTGAGGCCTGCCAAGCCTAGGTTTCGGTGAGATCGGCCGGGTCCCCGGCCATGCGCGTTTGGAGGGTTGCAGGATGGGTTCACTCAGCATTTGGCACTGGATCTTGGTGATCGCAGTGGTCCTGCTGCTGTTCGGCCGCGGCAAGATTTCGGATCTGATGGGCGACGTGGCTCAGGGCATCAAGGCGTTCAAGAAGGGCATGCAGGACGACGACAAGGCTGCCGAGAAGCCCGAGCCGGCGAAGTCGATCGAGCACAATGCTGCGCCGACCGCGACACGGTCCGACGTCGGCAGCAAGGCCGTCTGAGCCGGAAGAAGCACGCGAGACGCGGGTAGCGGCCCGATCCTGCGCGCAAGGGATGGGCCGGCTCCGGCTTCGCGTGAACGGAAGACCTCATGTTCGACATCGGGTGGAGTGAACTGGTCCTCATCGGGGTCGTGGCCCTGATCGCCATCGGCCCGAAAGAGCTGCCGGGCGTGCTGCGCATGGTCGGGCAGTGGATGGGCAAGGCGCGCAAGATGGCGGCCGAATTCCAAGGCCAGTTCCAGGAGGCGATGCGTGAGGCCGAGATGGCCGACCTCAAGAAAAGCTTCGACGAGGTCAAGGAAGCCGCCACGGGTTTCAATCCGATGAGCTCGCTCCAGAAGGACGTGAGCGACGCGCTTCGCATCGATGCGCTGGACAAGCCGGCCGAGACGCCGGCGGCCATCGCCGTCGATCCGCCCGTCACGCCCACGACACCGGAGACCCCGACGCCGTCGACCTTCATGGAAGCCGAAGCGCATGCGGCCGCGGACGAGCCGCTCGCGATCACCCGTGAGGTCGAACAGGCAAAGGTTGCGCAGGACACCGCGCCATCCGAAGCGATCAAGGACGCCAAAGCGTCATGACCGACGCCGATATCGAGGCCAGCAAAGCCCCGCTGATGGACCATTTGATCGAGCTGCGCTCGCGGCTGATCAAGGCGCTGCTCGGCTTCGGCATTGCGTTCATCTTCTGCTTCTTCTTCGCCAAGCAGATCTACAACGTCCTTGTCTGGCCGTTCGTGTGGATTGCGGGTCCGGAGAACTCGAAATTCATCTACACGGCGCTGCTCGAATATTTCATCACCCAGCTCAAGCTCGCGCTGTTCGGCGCCGGCTTCATCTCGTTCCCGATCGTGGCGACGCAGATCTACAAGTTCGTCGCGCCCGGGCTCTACAAGCACGAGAAGCAGGCGTTCCTGCCGTATCTGGTCGCGACGCCGTTCTTCTTCGTCCTGGGCGCGGCGCTGGTCTATTTCGTCGTGCTGCCGATGCTGGTGCGCTTCTCGCTCGGCATGCAGCAGTCCGGCGGCGACGAAACTGCGCAGATCCAGCTGTTGCCCAAGGTCGGCGAATATCTGTCGCTGATGATGTCGCTGATCTTTGCCTTCGGCATCGCCTTCCAATTGCCGGTGATCCTGACGCTGCTCGGGCGGATCGGCATCGTCAGCTCGACAATGTTGCGCGAGAAGCGCCGCTACTTCATCGTCATGGCCTTCGTGATCGCAGCCGTGCTGACGCCGCCCGACGTGCTCAGCCAGTGCTCCCTCGCGTTTCCGCTGATGGCGCTCTACGAGGGCTCGATCCTCGCGGTGGCGATGGTGGAGAGGAAAGCGGCCGCCGCACAGGCTGCCACCGGCACTGACGTGTCGACGCCGGCCAATCCGGCGGAGTAGGGCACTTTCGCACTATCATGTCGTTGTCCAGCCCATGATTCGTCATGCCCGGGCTTGACCCGGGCATCCACGACTTGATCTAAGGCGGCAGATACGTGGATGGGCGGGACAAGCCCGGCCATGACGGGAAGACAGCCATGCACGACATCAAAGCGATCCGCGACAATCCGCAAGCCTTCGACGCCGGCCTCGCGAGGCGTGGCTTGACGCCGATGTCGGCCTCGCTGCTCGCGATCGACGAGAAGCGGCGTGCGGCGATCCTGGCCTCCGAGCAGGCGCAGGCGCGGCGCAATGCAGCTTCGAAGGAAATCGGCGATGCCAAGAAGGCCAAGGACGAGGCGCGTGCGGCCAAGCTGATGGCCGAGGTCGCCGAGCTCAAGACCACGATGCCGGAGCTCGAAGCGGCGGCGAAAGCCGCCGACGATGAGCTGAACAAAGAGCTGGCCGCGATCCCGAACATCCCGTTCGACGACGTGCCCGACGGCGTCGACGAGCACGGCAACGTGCAGCACCACGTGTACGGCAACAAGCGCAACTACGCATTCGCGCCGAAGCTGCATGACGATCTCGGCACCGCTCTCGGCTACATGGATTTCGAAGCGGCGGCAAAGCTCTCCGGCGCGCGTTTCGTTGTACTGAAGAAGGGGCTGGCGCGGCTCGAGCGTGCCATCGGCCAGTTCATGCTCGATCTGCACACCACCGAGCATGGCTACACCGAGATCAATCCGCCGCTCTTGGTGCGCAACGAGGTGATGTTCGGCACCGGACAATTGCCGAAATTCGAGGACGATCAGTTCTGGGCGATCAAGGGCGAGCTGCTCGCCTCGCCGGACCATGAGCGGCTGAAGACCGAGCGCCTCGGTCTGATCCCCACCGCCGAAGTGTCGCTCACCAATCTCGCCCGCGAATCCATCCTCGATGAGAAGCAATTGCCGATGCGGCTGACCGCGCTGACGCCATGCTTCCGCGCCGAGGCGGGTGCGGCGGGGCGCGACACCCGCGGCATGATCCGCCAGCACCAGTTCACCAAGGTCGAGCTGGTCTCGATCACGACGCCTGAGACCAGCAGGGACGAGCTGGAGCGGATGCTGTCCTGCGCCGAGCAGGTGCTGCAGAAGCTCGACCTGCATTACCGTGTGATGACGCTCTGCGCAGGAGATATAGGCTTCTCGGCGCAAAAAACCTACGACATCGAGGTCTGGATGCCCGGGCAGGGCGAGGGCGGGGCGTTCCGCGAGATCTCGAGCTGCTCGGTCTGCGGCGACTTCCAGGCACGGCGCATGGATGCGCGCTCGCGCGGGCCCGACGGCAAGCCGCGCTTCGTGCACACGCTGAACGGCTCCGGCACCGCCGTCGGCCGCGCGCTGATCGCCGTGATGGAAACCTATCAGCAGGAGGACGGCTCGATCGCGGTTCCGGACGTGCTCCAGCCCTATATGGGCGGGCTGAAGGTGATCGCGCGCGACTAAAGCGTTTTCCCGCGAAGTGGACACCGGTTCGCGTCCGAAAACGCGGCATGACGAGAATCGCGTTGCGAAGATCGGGCGGCCCGCTATCCTGCCGGCCCGTCCACGCGAACCCTCCGTTCATGGCCTTGCACCGCGACATCTTCTGGGTCGGCAGACAATGGGCGGTGACGGGGGCCGGGATCCAGGCCATCGATCAGCGCCTCCGCGGCGTTCTCGACATCGAGATCGCGCGGCTCTGGGACGACGATCTCGTGCAGAGCCGGCGGGCCAAGCCCGGGGTCAATGCTGCGGATTTCGACAAGGCGCTGAGCGTGGCACGCGAACGCTTTCCGCAGGAGCCGACGTCCGATCCGTTCGTCGCGCAGCTGAAGGCGCTCGGCGTCATCGAGGCTTCCGTCGTGAACCCGGTCGTGCCGGCGATGCAACTGCGTGCAGAAGGCCGGCTTGCGCGCTTCCTGCCGCAATGGCGCGTTCGCCGCTAGCGGGACCAGCCAGGGAACCAGCCGCCGGCCCGCCGCAATCGTCCGGTTTGCCTGATCGGCGCTGGCCGGATAAGACGGCTCAGACCCGCTTTCAGGAATCGAACCTTCCGCATGCGCATTCTCTGCACCAATGACGACGGCATCCACGCTCCCGGCCTTGAGGTCGTGGAGGAGATTGCGCGCGTTTTGACCGATGATGTCTGGGTGGTGGCGCCCGAGCTCGACCAGTCCGGCGTGTCGCACTCGCTGTCGCTGAACGATCCCTTGCGTCTGCGCGAGGTCGGCCCACGGCACTTCGCCGTGCGCGGCACGCCGACCGACTGCGTCATCATGGGAGCGCGCCATATTCTGGGAGCCAAGCTGCCCGATGTCGTGCTGTCCGGCGTCAATAAGGGCCGCAACGTCGCCGAGGACGTGGTCTATTCCGGCACCATTGCCGGCGCATTGGAAGGCACCATCCTGGGGTTGCCGTCATTCGCATTGTCGCAGGAGTTCAGCGTCGAGACCCGCGAACGGCCGCCGTGGGAGACGGCCCGCAAATTCGGGCCGGATATCTTGCGCAAGGTGATCGCCGCCGGCGTTCCGAAGGACACCGTCATCAACATCAACTTCCCATCCTGCGCGCCGGAGGATGTGCTGGGCATCCGCGTCACGCGGCAAGGCAAGCGCAATCTCGGCTTCCTCAGGATCGACGAGCGCCGGGACGGCCGCGGCAATCCTTATTTCTGGATCGGATTCGAGCGGACCGCGATGCTCGACACGCCCGCCGACGGCACCGATCTCGCGGCGCTGCGCGAGCGCTACGTCTCGGTCACCCCGCTCAGGCTCGACCGCACCGACGAGGCGTTTTCGGAAGCGCTTGGCCTCACCCTGAAATAAGGGTTAGCTGCCGCGAAGCGCGGCCTCGATGGTCTTGCCGAGCGCGTCGAGCTGAAACGGCTTCTGGAGCGCCGGCCGGTCGCGATATTGCTCGGGCAAGCCGGAGGAGCCGTAACCGGTAGCGAAGATGAACGGGCAGCCCTTGGCCATGATGACATCGGCGACCGGCGAGATGACCTTGCCGTTGACGTTGACGTCGAGAATGGCGAGATCGAACTCGGTGGATTGCGCAAGCCGCATGGCCTCATTGATGTCGCCCGCTTCGGCGGCAACCCTGTAGCCGAGCTCCTCCAGCATGTCCGCAACCATCATTCTGATCATGACCTCGTCCTCGACGAGGAAAACAGAGCGGCCCGAAAGCCCTGTCGCAGTCATGGTTGAGTCCTTGCCCATTCCCGTAAACGTTCGCAGATAACGATAAGCGACGCAATGCGCGTTTCGGCGAACGCAAATCCCGCAAATGGCTTAGCGCTTTGAAAGCCTTGTTGTGGTCAAATGCTGCACTGAAACGCTATCATGAGTTCCTGAGCCGGAACAAGATTCTCGTCTCGGGTTCTTGCGGTGCAGTGCCGCGATCCGCCCGGACGAGATGAGCAATAGCAGCAATGACGCCCCACCAGCACCCGCCGGAAAAGATGATGTTTCAGCTCACCCTGAGGCGTCGGGGCATCAGCGATCAGGCCGTGCTCCGGACCATGGAAGAGGTGCCGCGCGAGCTTTTCGTCGACGAGGCCGATCGCGAGGGCGCCTATCGTGACAGCGCGCTGCCGATCGCCTGCGGGCAGACCATCAGCCAGCCCTTCGTCGTCGCCTACATGACCGAGCAGCTCCAGCTCCAGAAGCAGCACCGGGTGCTCGAAATCGGCACCGGCTCCGGCTACCAGGCCGCCGTGCTGTCGCGGCTGGCCGGCCAGGTGCTGACCGTCGAGCGCTATCGCAAGCTCGCCGACACGGCACGCGCCCGGCTTGAGAAGCTCGATTGTCACAATGTTGAGGTGATGCTCGGTGACGGTCTCAATCTGCCTCCCAACATCGGCCCGTTTGACCGCATCATCGTCACCGCCGCGATGGAGCAGATACCGGAGAACCTGGTCGAGCGGCTGGAGGTCGGGGGCATCCTGATCGCCCCGGTCGGCCCGCATCAGGGCGTGCAGACGCTGACCCGCCTGGCCCGCAGCGAAACCGGAATCGAGCGCAAGGAACTCGTCGAGGTCCGCTTCGTGCCGGCACTGCCCGGGGTGGCGCGGGAGCTGTAGAATCCCGGATCGGCAGTGCCGCCAACATCTTATTGTGAGGGTTAAGCCGTTATTTACTCGGCGCGTGTTTACTTAAAACACCAGTTCTGTTGCGTACGAGTGAGTAACCATGTCCGCTGTCGCCGAGTTGCTTTACTCGCGCCGCGTGCCGCAGGTCGCGGTGCTGGCGCTGATCTCCTTCAGCTTTGCAGGGTGCAGCGCCGACATGTCGTCGCGGCTGTCCCAGACGAACTTCTCCAATCCTTTCGCCTCCGAGCAGACCGGTTCGGTGCAGCAGCCACCGCCGCCGCAGCGTGAGCTGCCGCAATATGCGCGGCCGCAGACGCAGCCCGGTTACTACCAGTCGCAGGCTTTGCCTCCGCCCACGGTGTCTGCCCCGCAGTCCTATCCCGTTGCCTCCGGGGGCGGGGTGTCCGGTGGCGGACGCGGCGTCAGCTCATATGCGCCCCCGGCGCAACCGCACCTGGAGACCACGGCCACCGTCCCGCCGCGGTCGGTCGCGGCCGCCCAGCCGGCCGGCGGAACCAAGATCATCGTCGGTACCAGCGACACGCTCGACGTGCTCGCCAAGCGCTATCGCGTCACGCCGCAGGCGATCCTTGCCGCCAACGGCTACAAGGGTCCGCGGGCGCTCTCGCCCGGCCAGCAGCTGATCATTCCGTCGCCGGCGACGGCAGCTGCACCGGCGCCCGCGATGGCCCCGGTCGCGGCAGTGCCTGCGGCGAAGCCGGTTGCTGCCGTCGCGGCACCGCCGAGCACGCACTTCGTCAACCGCGGCGACACGCTCGCCAGCATCGCGCGCAAGAACCGCATCTCGGCGGCAGAGCTCGCCCGTGCCAACGGCCTCGATCCGTCGGCAAAGCTGAAGCTCGGCACCAAGCTGACCGTGCCCGGTGCCAAGACAGCCGCCGTCGCGGCGGTCGCTGCGGCTCCGATCGCGGCTGCACCGGTGGCCGGAACGCTCCAGCCCGTCGCGGCAGCTCCGGCGCCCGTGACCAAGGTGGCCACGGCCGCTGCGCCCGTGCAGAGCGCGCGGCTCGCCCAGGCCACGAGCAATGTGGAAGAGAAGGCTGCCGAGACGCCGGCGAAGGCTGCGGAGGCCACCGGCGCGCTGCCGACCTTCCGCTGGCCCGTCCGCGGCAAGGTGGTCACGAGCTACGGTGCCAAGACCAATGGCAAGTCCAATGACGGCATCAATCTGGCGGTGCCCGAGGGGACGCCGGTCAAGGCGGCCGAAGATGGCGTCGTCGCCTATTCCGGCAACGAGCTGAAGGGTTACGGCAATCTGGTTCTGGTTCGGCACTCCAACGGCTACGTCACCGCATATGCCCATGCGAGTGAGCTGTTGGTGAAGCGCGGCGATACCATCAAGCGCGGCCAGGTCATTGCCAAGTCGGGTCAATCCGGGGAAGTGGCGTCGCCGCAGCTCCACTTCGAGATCCGCAAGGGATCGAGCCCGGTTGACCCGCTTCAATTCCTCAACGGGGCGTGAGACTTACGTAGCCTCCGCACGAACAGTGTCGTCGCCCGGCTCGACCGGGCGACCCAGTACGCCGCAGCCTCTCGATCGATCACAACGGTCTCTGGAATACCGGATCGCCCGCTCCAGTGCGCAAGCGCGCACAAGGCGGGCGATGACAGTTGAATTCGGGGTAACAGCTCGCGCTACTACGCCGTCAGCTTCACACCCAGCCGTCCCGCCAGCTCCTGCACGAACTGCCAGGCAACGCGGCCCGAGCGCGAGCCGCGTGTCGTCGACCATTCCAGCGCCTCGCGCTCGAGCGCCTCGTCGTCGATCCCGATGCCGAAATGGCTGCAATAGCCGCTCACCATGGCGAGATATTCGTCCTGGCTACAGCGGTGGAAGCCGAGCCAGAGGCCGAAGCGATCCGACAGCGAGACCTTCTCCTCCACCGCTTCGCCCGGATTGATCGCGGTCGAGCGCTCGTTCTCGATCATCTCCCGCGCCAGCAGATGGCGCCGGTTGGAGGTGGCGTAGAGGACGACGTTCTCTGGCCGGCCCTCGATGCCGCCTTCGAGCACCGCCTTGAGCGACTTGTAGGAGGCATCGTTGCCGTCGAAGGAGAGGTCGTCGCAGAACACGATGAAACGGAAGGAAGAGGCCCGCAGCTGCTCCATCAGGGCCGGCAGGCTCTCGATGTCCTCACGGTGGATCTCGATCAGCTTGAGCTTGTCGGCCGATTTGCGCTCCGCGTTGATGCTGGCATGCGCTGCCTTCACCAGTGACGACTTGCCCATGCCGCGTGCGCCCCAGAGCAGGGCGTTGTTGGCAGGCAGGCCGTTGGCGAAGCGCTCGGTGTTCTCCATCAGGATGTCGCGCATCCGGTCGACGCCCTTGAGCAGGAACAGCTCGACGCGGCTCACGCGCGGCACCGCCGAGAGGCGTCCGTCGGGATGCCAGACATAGGCGTCCGCCCGCTTGAACGACTCGGCCTCGACCGCCGGCTTGCCTTGGGCGGAGAGGTGCGCCGCAATGGTCTCCAGGGCACGGACGATGCGCTCCTGCGCGGGGTCTGGCTCTGCCTTGGTGACCGCCGCCGTGGGGCGTTTTGCCGCGACACGGGTGGGCTTGTTGGCAGGGGTGCGGGGGCCTTTGCCGGCCGGGCTTTTGCTATGGTTTTTGGGCATGTCCGAAGTTCCTGAGAACGCAGCCTTATCGGGCCTCACGGGCCGCCGCAAGGTGGCCCAAAAGGGCTGTCTGGCAGCGTTGCAATTGGGGCAATGGCCGCTATAGTCCGCGCGAATTTGACCGAACCGGTCGCCTTCGAGGGCCTGACCGGCTTTCCCCCGTTCTCACGAGGATCGTCCGAATGCTGATTACCCCTGCGTATGCCCAGGCCGCGGCCGCTGGCGACACCAACAGCATGTTGATGTCGCTGCTGCCGTTCGCCCTGATCTTCGTGATCATGTACTTCCTGATTCTGCGCCCGCAGCAGAAGAAGGTCCGCGACCACGCCGAGCTCGTGAAGAATATCCGCCGCGGCGACACCATCGTGACCTCGGGAGGTCTCGTCGGCAAGGTTACCAAGGTGGTCGACGACGACCAGATCGAGTTCGAGATTTCCGACGGCGTGCGCGTGCGGCAGATGCGCCAGATGATCTCGGGCGTTCGTGCCAAGGGCGAGCCGGCCAAGGAAAGCGCAAAAGAGAGCGCCAAGGACGACACCGCGGCGAAGTGAGAGCTTCACCGCGAGTCTCAAGTCTCCTGATCTGACAGGTCCAGTCGATGTTGTATTTCACGCGGTGGAAGGCGCTGGGGATTATCCTGACGGCGCTGATCGTGTGCCTCTGCGCGGTCCCCAACTTCTTCCCCGAGGCGCAAGTCAAGAGCTGGCCCGCCTGGGCGCAGCGCCGCCTCGTGCTCGGCCTCGACCTCCAGGGCGGCTCCTATCTGCTACTCGAGGTCGACGCTGCCTATGTGAAGAAGGAACGGCTGGATCAGATCCGCGACGAGGTTCGCCGGACGTTGCGCGACGCCAAGATCGGCTTCACCGGCGGCGTCACCGTCCGCAATGACGCGGTCGAGGTTCGCATCACCAAGGAAACCGACGTGCAGCCGGCGCTCGCCAAGCTGCGCGAGCTGTCCCAGCCGCTGGGCGGCCTGATGGGATCCAGCGGTCAGCGTGACCTCGAGGTGACTGATGCCGGCGGCGGGGTGATCCGCCTGAGCGTCCCGCAGGCCGCGGTGCTCGATCGCCTGCGAAAGACCATCGAGCAGTCGATCCAGATCGTCGAACGCCGCGTCAACGAGCTCGGCACCGTCGAGCCCGTCATCCAGCGCCAGGGCAACGACCGCATCCTGGTGCAGGTCCCCGGTCTTCAGGACCCGACCCGCCTGAAGGAACTGCTGGGCAGGACCGCGAAGATGGAATTCCGCATGGTCGACACCTCCGTGCCGCCGGATCAGGCGCAAGCGGGCAGGGTGCCGCCGGAATCCGAACTGCTGATGAGCGCCTCGCCTCCGCCGACGCCCTACGTGGTCAAGAAGCAGGTGCTGGTCGCCGGCGGCGACCTGACCGATGCGCAGGCGACCTTTGACCAGCGCACGGGTGAGCCGGTCGTCAGCTTCAAGTTCAACACCTCGGGCGCGCGCAAATTCTCGCAGGCCACGCAGGAGAACGTGGGGCTGCCGTTCGCGATCGTGCTGGACAACAAGGTGATCTCGGCGCCCGTCATCCGCGAGCCCATCACCGGCGGCCAGGGCCAGATCTCCGGCAATTTCACGGTGCAGTCGGCCAACGATCTGGCCATCCTGTTGCGCGCCGGCGCATTGCCGGCTCCGCTCACGGTGGTCGAGGAGCGCACCGTGGGTCCGGGACTCGGCCAGGACTCGATCGAGAAGGGTCAGCTGGCGGCCTATGTCGGCTCGATCCTCGTCATCATCTTCATGCTCGTGACCTACCGGCTGTTCGGCGTGTTCGCCAACATCGCGGTGGCCATCAACGTCGCAATGATCTTCGGCCTGCTGTCGCTGCTCAATGCCACGCTGACGCTGCCTGGTATCGCCGGCATCGTGCTCACCGTCGGCATCGCCGTCGATTCCAACGTGCTGATCTACGAACGCATCCGCGAGGAATTGCGCGGCGGACGCAATGCGATCTCGGCGATCGACGCCGGCTTCAAGCGGGCGCTCGCCACCATCCTCGATTCCAACATCACCACATTCATTGCCGCCGCGGTGCTTTTCTACATCGGCACCGGTCCGGTGCGCGGCTTCGCCGTGACGCTCGGCATCGGCATCATCACCACGGTGTTCACCGCCTTCACCCTGACCCGGCTGATCGTCGCCTGGTGGGTGCGGTGGAAGCGGCCGCAGAGCGTGCCGATCTAGGAGCCTGATCGTGACTCAGACCGTTCTCATCGGGCTCGGCGTTCTCATCGCCATTCTCACCGTGGTCTCGGCGCTCGGCCTGCTGCCGTCGCTGCGCATCGTCCCCGACGATACGCATTTCGACTTCACGCGCTTCCGTCGCATCAGCTTTCCGATCTCGGCGGCGCTGTCGATCGTCGCGATCGTATTGTTCTTCACCCACGGCCTGAACCTCGGTATCGACTTCAAGGGCGGCACGCTGCTGGAGGTGAAGGCGAAGTCCGGCGCCGCCGACATCGCGGCGATGCGTACCTCGCTCGACGGCCTGGGCCTCGGCGAGGTCCAGCTGCAGCAGTTCGGCGGTCCGGAGAACGTCCTGATCCGCGTTGCGGAGCAGCCGGGCGGCGACGCGGCCCAGCAGGCAGCCCTGCAGAAGGTTCGTGGCGCGCTTGGCGACAGTGTCGACATTCAGCGCACCGAGGTGCTGGGTCCGCGCGTCGCCGGCGAGCTCCTGGCCTACGGCATGCTCGGCCTGATGCTCGCGATCGTCGGGATCCTGATTTATCTCTGGTTCCGGTTCGAATGGCAGTTCGCGCTGGGCGCGATGATCGCCAACGTGCACGACATCGTGCTAACGATCGGCTTCATGTCGATCAGCCAGGTCGATTTCGATCTGACCAGCATCGCCGCGCTTCTGACGATTCTCGGCTACTCGCTCAACGACACCGTCGTCATCTACGATCGCATCCGGGAAATGCTGCGTCGCTACAAGAAGATGCCGATGCCCCAGCTGCTCAACGAATCCATCAACTCGACGCTGTCGCGCTCGATCATCACCCACGTCACGGTGACGCTCGCGCTGCTCGCGCTGCTCTTGTTCGGCGGCCATGCTATCCACAGCTTCACCGCGGTGATGATGTTCGGCGTGGTGCTGGTCGGCACCTACACCTCGATCTTCATTGCAGCGCCGATCCTGATCTATCTCGGCGTCGGCGAGCACCGCGAAGACGCGCCCGATACGACGACGCCGGCGAAGAAAAGCAAGGCATGATCCGAACCTCGTGCCCTCGCAGGCGTTTGCGAGGGCAGTAAGCCCATTCGGACGAAACTCATGGCCGGCGATCCCAACGCTCCGCATTTCCCGCGCTCGGCGCCGATCGACGCCTATGGCAAAGGCGGCTTCGCCTTTGCCGGCATGTCCCATCGGGGCTCGCTGCTCTGCCTGCCCGACGCGATCTGGGCCTGGGACGTGACCGACCCCGCGAAGATCGACCGCTACTCGCTGGATCGGGTGTTCACGGCGGCCAACAGCATCGACACGCTTCTGGTCGGCTCTGGAACGGGGCTGTGGCTGCCGCCGCCGGAGCTGCGTCAGGCGCTCAAGGCGGTGAGGGTGGTGCTGGACACGATGCAGACCGGCCCGGCCGTGCGCACCTACAACATCATGATCGGCGAACGGCGGCGGGTTGCCGCCGCGCTGATCGCCGTGCCATGAGCAGCCCGGCGCCGCCATCCGACTCCGCCGCGTTCTGCGCCGATCTCGTGCGCAGCCATGACTTTCCGCGCTACGCCGCGACCCTATTCGTGGCGGCCGCCGAGCGCCGCGCGTTGCTGGCGCTGTACGCCTTCAACGTCGAGATCGTCCGCGTCCGCGACCAGGTGAGCCAGCCCTTGCCCGGCGAGATCCGCCTGCAATGGTGGACCGACATGCTGTCGGGCCATGTCCATGGCAGCGCCGAGGGTAATCCGGTGGCGGCGGAGCTGCTTCGTGCGATCCGCGATTTCGACCTGCCGGTCGAGCCGCTGTCGCTGCTTGCCGAGGAGCACCAGTTCGATCTCTACAACGACCCGATGCCGACCATGGCCGCGCTGGAAGGTTACCTCGCGGCGACCTCATCGGCGTTGTTTGCCCTGGCAGCGCAAGTGTTGGGACCGCCTTCGGAGGCGGCCGAGCATGTCGCCCGCCATGCCGGGCTGGCGCAGGGTATCGTGCAGGTCATCGCCAATCTGCCGCGCGATGCCGCGCACCGGCAATTGTTCGTGCCGCAGCAGGTGCTGGAGCAGCACGATTGCAGCATGGGGGATGTCTTCGCCGGCAAGGAGACGCCCAATCTCCATGCGGTGCTGGAGCAGCTCGCGGGCGAAGCCCGGCAGCATATGACCGCGGCTTCATCGCTGCTGGCGCAGCTGGCGCCGCCGTTGCGGCCGGCGTTTCTGCCGCTGCGCCAGGCGCAGGCCGATCTCGAGCGCCTGTCGCGCCCGGGACGCAATCCGTTTAGGTTGCAGCCGACCTCGCGGTTGCGCACGCTCTGGACGCTGTGGCGCGCCTCGCGATCGCGTGAATTTACCAAATAGACGCCGGCTTATCGCCTGGCCCGCCCAAATGCTCTATGCTGTCCTATGGCTGACATGTCCCAAAGCTCGTTCGATCTCAGCGGCCTTCCGGTCGCCCCGGAAGACATTCACGCCGCCGCCAAGACCATCCAAGGCGCCGTTGTCGAGACGCCCTGTAGCCACAGCCGGACGCTGAGCAGCATCTGCGGCTGCGACATCTGGCTCAAATTCGAGAACCTGCAGTTCACCTCCTCGTTCAAGGAGCGCGGCGCGCTCAACCGGCTCACCGCGCTGACGCCGGACGAGCGCGCGCGGGGCGTGATCGCGATGTCCGCGGGCAACCACGCGCAAGGCGTTGCCTATCACGCCAAGCGGCTCGGCATTCCCGCCACCATCGTGATGCCGATCGGCACGCCCATGGTGAAGATCGAGAACACCAGGCATCACGGCGCCGAGGTGGTGGTCACGGGCGCGACGCTGGAGGAGGCGGCCGCCTTTGCGCGCAGCCACGGTGAAGCGCACGGCATGGTCTTCGTCCATCCTTACGACGATCCGCTCGTCATCGCCGGGCAGGGCACGATCGGGCTGGAAGTGCTGAAGGCGGTCCCGGAACTCGACACGCTGGTCGTCCCGATCGGCGGCGGCGGTCTGATCAGCGGGATTGCCATTGCCGCGAAGTCGATCAAGCCGTCGCTCAGGATACTGGGCGTCGAGGCTTGGCTCTATCCCTCGATGTACAACGCCATTCACGACGGCAATCTGCCGGCGCGCGGCGATACGCTCGCCGAGGGCATCGCGGTGAAATCACCGGGCAAGATCACCACCGAAATCGTTCGGCGCCTCGTCGACGATATTGCGCTCGTCAACGAAGCCGAGCTCGAGCGCGCAGTCGCGACCCTGATCTCAATCGAGAAGACCGTCGTCGAGGGCGCTGGCGCCGCCGGCCTCGCCGCGCTGATGTCCGATCCGTCCCGCTTTGCCGGCGAGAAGGTCGGCCTCGTGCTGAGTGGAGGCAATATCGACACGCGGCTGATCGCCTCCGTGCTCACCCGCGAGCTGGCGCGCGAGGGGCGGCTGACGCAGTTGTCGCTCGATATCCCCGACAGGCCGGGGCAGCTCGCCGCGGTAGCGGCACTGCTGGCCGAGGCGGGTGCGAACATCATCGAGGTCTCACACCAGCGGACCTTCTCCGACCTGCCGGCCAAGGCGACGCTGCTGCAGCTTGTCATTGAGACCCGCGATGCCGCGCATCTCGACGAGGTGATGGCCAGGCTCAGCGCATCCGGACTGAGCGCGCGCTGCACCTGAGCACGCGCTAACGTGACGCCAAATCCGCGACGTGGTCGATCAGCCGGTCGATCTCGGCTTGGGTGTTGTAGTAGTGGGGAGAAGCCCGGACGAGCGGCGGCAGCTCGCGGATCTCGGCATCGATGCGGGTACTCGACGGGTCTGAAGCGCCGATTGTGATGCCCGCCGCCGCGGCGCTGCTGACAATGGCCTCCGCTTCATATCGATCCAAAGTGAAGCTGACGATGGCGCCAGGCTTGCGGCCAAGGTCGTGAATAGTGATGCCGCGAATGGAAGCGAGGCCGCTGCGAAGGCGGCCCGCGAGCAGCCGGCAGCGCTCCTCGATGGCATCCATGCCGATGTCGAGCGCATAATCGACGGCAGCGCCGAGCCCAAGCCGGGCGGCGTAATTATTCTCCCATGTCTCGAAGCGGCGGGCATCGTCGCGGAGCCGATATTCATCGCGCGAGACCCAGGGCGCTGCAAAATGGTCGATCATCGGTGGCTCGAGCTGCTGCAGCAGCGGGCCGCGCACATAGAGAAAGCCGGTACCACGCGGCCCCCGCAGGAATTTGCGTCCCGTGGCCGACAGCATGTCGCAACCGATCGCCTCGACGTCGACCTCCATCTGGCCGATCGCCTGGCAGGCATCGAGCAGATAGGGGATGCCGTGTGCTCGCGCAATTCTGCCGATGGCCGCTGCGGGATTGGTTAGCCCGCCATTGGTCGGAACCCAGGTGACGGCGATCAGCTTCACGCGTTCGTCGATCATACGTTCGAGTGCGCCGACATCGAACTCGCCCGTCGCATCGCTCGGTACCACATCGATGACCGCGCCTGTGCGTTTGGCGGCCTGAAGAAACGCAACATAGTTGGCGGCGTACTCCGCTTCGGCCGTCAGGATCCGGTCGCCCTCTCGAAATGGAAGCGAATAGAACGCCATCTGCCAGGCAACCGTCGCGTTTTCCACCAGGGCGATTTCATCCGGCGATGCGTTCAGGAGCCGGGCCACTGAGCCGTAAACGGCTTCGAGCCGATCTGACGCGCGATCGGCTGCGGCATAGCCGCCGATCTCGGTCTCGAGATCGATATGTCCCTTCATCGCCGCGACGACGGGCGCGGGCATGAGAGCCGCACCGGCATTGTGGAGATACGCGAGCCGGGAGGCAGCAGGCGTGTCGGCACGAATCTGGTTGATGTCGATCACGTCAGAGCCTCCATCGTCAGGTTCCTCGTAGACACAATGACGTACGCGAGCAAGCTCGGGCAAACGACTGTTCCAGCTGGAGCATGCGGATCGGGATGCCTATGCTGATCGGAAGCGCAATCTGGCACGGAATCACAGGGAATACCCAATGGCAAAGAACACGATCTGCCTCTGGTACGACAAGGATGCTGAAGCCGCGGCCCGCTTCTATGCCGAGACGTTTCCCGTCAGCGCGGTGAGTGCGGTCCATCGCGCGCCCAGCGACTATCCGTCCGGCAAGGCAGGCGATGTCCTGACCGTCGAGTTCACAGTAGCCGGCGTTGCCTGTCTCGGCCTCAATGGCGGACCCGTCTTCAAGCACAACGAGGCCTTCTCGTTCCAGATCGCCACCGACGATCAGGCGGAGACCGATCGCTACTGGAACGCCATCGTCGGCAATGGCGGGCAGGAGAGTGCGTGCGGCTGGTGCAAGGACAGATGGGGAGTCTCCTGGCAGATCACGTGCGTGTGCTGACTGAGGCGTTGGCCGCCGGTGGCACGGAGGCCAAGCGCGCCTTCGATGCGATGATGGGGATGACGAAGATCGACGTCGCCGCGATCGAAGCCGCGCGCCGCGGCTGAGACGGTCGCGCCTCAGATGCAGAGGCCGAGCAGCTTGACGTGACAATTGCCGGACTTCGGCTTGCTCGCGGGCGGTACCTCGCGCTTCACCGCGACGACGGGCTCCTTGTCCTTTTTCTTGCCTTTGCCCTTGAGCCCGTAATCGCCCGCGATCACCATTGCCCAATAAGTGCGCTTGCCACTCGCATTCTTGGCGCTGGCAATGCCGACGCGCGAGGCGTTGTGCAGCAACAGGTTCTTGCGGTGCCCGGAGGAGTCGATCCACTGGCCCAGCGTCTTCTCGAAGCTTTCGTAGCCGTAGGCGATGTTCTCTGCGGCACGGCCCGCGCCGGCCGGTGCGACGCGCCGGTTGAATGGGCCGAGTGCGTCGTGGCTGAGGTCGTCCTTCGCCGCCATCGCGCGGGCCTGATCCATGGCTATGCGATCGAGGGTGGCGTCGCGGACAACGCGGGCCTCACCATGCTTGAGACGGAAGCTGGAGATCAGCTCCGCCGGTGAGTCGGCCAGCGCAGGCGCCCCTGCCAGCAGCACAAGGCCGGCGATCGTTCCGCCAACCATACGATGCATCATCGTCCCCCGAGCGCCCATGATCTCTGCCAATTCTGCGTGATCCAAGCGCTTCTCGATCGCCATTGTGGAGGCTTCAAGGCGCAGATTCCGCGCTAGCTCGTCGGGAGCTTCGCCTCGAAATTGAAGCGGTCGCGCAGGTTCTTGCGCTGCTCCAGGATATCCTTGAGGAAGGCGCGATCTTGCTCGTTCTTCATCATCGGCTCGATCAGGTCGAGCTGGTTCATGGCGACCAGTTGCAGGACCTCGATGCGCGGCTTGCCGCTGGTGTTCCGTGGCAGGGCGTGCACGACCTGGATGTGCTCGGGCGGCTTCGGTCCCTTGGCGGCGGCAAGCTCGCTGCGGAGCTGGCCCTCGAGCGCGGCCTGATCGGCTTCGACGAAGGCGTAAAGCCCGACGCCGGAGCGACGGTCGGCAAAGGCGACGATGGCGGCGTCGCGCACGGCGGGATTCCGGCGGATCAACTCGGCCAGCACCGGCGCGTCGTTGACGAGCCGACGGCCGCCGCCCTCGCGGTCGGTGAAGTTGAACAGGCCGCGGGTGATGGCGCGATAGACCTTCTTGCCGGTGGCGAGCCACAGGCTCGCGGCGAACGACTTCCTCGCCAGGATCTTTCGCTCTCGCGGCGTCAGCGCCTCGGGCGCGTAGGAGCGCTTGTGCTTGAGCAGATGCCGGAGGTCTTCATAGGCGAGGATGCGATAGAGCCGGCCGCGGCGCTTGAAGCACGCGGCGAGCTGGAAGTCGGTGACATAGGCGCGGCCGTCGCGGCCGACCAGCCAGTTCTGCTCCTTGGCGAGATCGTTGTGGCAGATGCCGGCGCGGCGCAGCCGACGCAGTGCGGCCTTGGCGGAGCGGAAATAGGCGACATCGCCATGGGGCTTTGCCAGGTGCAGCGCGACGCCGTCGACGAAGCCGCGCACCAGAGCGCGGCGCCCGGCCCAGAGCAGCTCGGGGCCGACGTCGAGGCCCTTGGCCCGCACCAGGGCCTGCTTCTCGCGGGCGAACAGGTGGCGTGCCAGCAGAAACGACCACCATGGCACCTCGTCGAGCCGGCGCAGCACCGCGTCGATCTCGCCGCTTTCGCTGCGGAAACGGCCGCGCTCGACAGTCGAGAACACGTCGCGCTTGAGCATCACGCCTTCGGTCCAGCGCGCCGACAGCTCTGCGGCGTCGTCTTTGGGCAAGCTCATTGCAAACTCACGCGGCGGCGGCAATGCGCAGGTGATCGGCGATCCAGCGATCGAGATCGGCGAGCGCCCGTGCGCTCAGCGCCTGCTTCTTGGCCACCGTCTTCTCGTTGCCGCGCAGCCGCGTGCCGTCGGGCTTCTTCGTAGGCACGCTCGTGAGCGGTGGAAACAGGCCGAAATTGATGTTCATCGGCTGGAACGAGCGCGTGCCCGGCTCGATGGTCTCGATATGGCCGCCGGTGATGTGACCGAGCAGCGATCCCAGTGCGGTCGTAGCCGGCGGGCTGACAAGCGTCTCGCCGCGCGCTTCCGCGGCTGCATAGAGACCCGCGATCAAGCCGACGCTGGCGGATTCCACATATCCTTCGCAGCCCGTCATCTGGCCGGCGAAGCGCAGCCGCGTCTGTGCGCGCAGCCGCAGCTGGCCGTCGAGCAGCTTCGGCGAGTTCAGGAAGGTGTTGCGATGCAGGCCGCCGAGGCGGGCGAATTCGGCGTTCTCCAACCCCGGAATGGTGCGGAAGATGCGCTGCTGCTCGCCATACTTCAGCTTGGTCTGGAAGCCGACGATGTTGTAGAGCGTGCCGAGCTTGTTGTCCTGGCGCAGCTGAACAATTGCGTAGGGCTTGGTGGTGGGATCGTGCGGATTGGTGAGGCCGACCGGCTTCATGGGACCATGACGCAGCGTCTCGGGGCCGCGCTCCGCCATCACCTCGATCGGCAGGCAGCCGTCGAAATAGGGCGTGTTGGTCTCCCATTCCTTGAACTCAGTCTTCTCGCCGGCGATCAGTGCGGCGACGAAGCCCTCATACTGCTCCTTGGTCATGGGGCAGTTGATGTAGTCGGCACCGTTGCCGCCGGGGCCGATCTTGTCGTAGCGCGATTGGAACCAGGCCACCGACATGTCGATGGATTCGCGGTGCACGATCGGCGCGATGGCGTCGAAGAAGGCGAGGGCGTTCTCGTCGGTCAGCTCGCGGATGGCGTCGGCCAGCGGCGCGGAGGTGAGGGGGCCGGTGGCGACGATGACGTTGCTCCACGCGGCCGGCGGCAGGCCCGCGATCTCGCCGCGCGCGATCTCGATCAGGGGATGATCGTTCAGCGCCTTGGTGACGGCCGCCGAGAAGCCGTCGCGATCGACCGCGAGTGCGCCGCCGGCGGGCACCTGGTTGGCGTCGGCCGCGCGCATGATCAGCGAGCCGAGGCGGCGCATCTCCGCATGGAGCAGGCCGACGGCGTTGTTGGCGGCGTCATCCGAGCGGAATGAGTTGGAGCAGACGAGCTCGGCAAGTCCGTCGGTGCGGTGCGCCTCGGTCATGCGGGTCGGCCGCATCTCGTGCAGCACCACGGGCACGCCGGACTTCGCAATCTGCCAGGCAGCTTCCGAACCGGCGAGGCCGGCACCGATCACGTGGACGAGGTTGGATTGGGGTCCTGTCATGGGGCGGACAGGTAGCGCTTTTCGGCGGAGAGTGGAATCGCCGAGATCGAGTTTTCTGCCACCAGATGCGACAACGCCCGCACGAGGCGGGCGCTATCGGTCCGTTCTAGTGGAGGGCTGAAGGATATCAGCCCTGATACTGACCGGCGGCAACGCGCGGGATGTCCGAGCGATCGAGGCCGATGTCGGCCAATTCGCGATCGCTGAGCTGGGACAGCTCGGCAACATTGCGCTGATAGTCCCGGAAGGCCTGGATCATGCGGATGAGCGAGAGCAGCATTGGTAGTCTCCTGTAGTTCGATTCAGCCTTTGCTTGAGGCCTCATCGTTGAAATGAATATAAGTGAGAGTGGTGCAGTGCGAAAGTTCCGATGTTGCGATGCAGCTAAGCGCTGTACGCATATCGATCGTAACCAACGATTAACTGACGGGCGCTCCTGCTCGTCCGCCGGGCACTATGTCCGACTGGGAGCCACAAATCACCGTGAATTCACGGGCTTATGCTCAAACCCTAGACGTGCAACGCCCACGTGGACATAGGGTGCTTTTCACAGTGCGCTAGCGAGCGTAATAGCGACTCAGCCCAAAACACGTATGCATGATTTGCATGCATCCGAAATCTTAGAAGTGAAAATTGATTCATTCAAAAGCCGTTCCGGCACCGATATTCGTACATCGGCGCACCGAATCTCTGCATGCTGCTCTGTGCCGAGTGCAACATCACGCAGTTCTCGCGAGGAGTTGATTGCGGCAAGTTGCCGCGCCCTGAGAAAAGTCGTGCTGCAGATTCCGGCAATTTCGCTGGTCTGCCTCATCTGAAGAAGGAAGTAACGTCATGACGAAGTTACTCGGGGTTATCGCCGTCGCCGCTGTTGCGTTCGCCGTCGCGCCCGCCCAGGCCGCCAAGCACGCCATCGGCGGTTGCAGCGGGGCCAATCTGGAGAAAACCGAAACTGCGATCGAGAACATGGCCGACGGCGACAGCAAGTTCGTCGCGCAGAAGGAGATCGCTGCGGCTCAGGACTCGCTGCTCAACGGCAAAATGGGTGCATGCGGCGCGCATCTAAGCAAGGCGATGCACGCCACCATGGGCAAGTAAACGCCCCCAAGTAAATTCACCCAAGAGGGCCGGTCGCCTTGCGATCGGCCCAAGCGTTTTGACGTGTTAGTCTAAGGGGCGCGTGCGAGCTGGGCGGCGAAATAGGCCACGGTCTTGGAGTAGACCTCGCTCTTGTTCCACTGCTTGAGCACCTCAAAGTTCGGGCTGCCCGGCTGCCAGTCCTTGCCCTTCTGCCAGCCATAGCCGACCAGATAATTGGCGGTGGAGGCGAGCACGTCGGGCACGTTATGCAGAAGATCGCGCTTGCCGTTGCCGTCGAAGTCGATGGCATATTTCATCCAGGATGACGGCATGAATTGGGTCTGGCCGAGCTCCCCGGCCCAGGCGCCTTTCATCTCGGCGGGCGCAAGATCGCCGCGCTGGACGATGCGCAGCGCATCCAACAGCTCGGCGCGAAACTGCTCGGAGCGACGGCAATCGTAAGCGAGCGTTGCAAGCGAGCGGATGGTTGCGAACTTGCCGGTGTTGACGCCGAAATCGGTCTCCAGGCCCCAGATCGCGACCAGGACTTCGCCCGGCACGCCATAGGCCTGCTCGATGCGCGACAGCACCGAGCCGTATTGCTTCATCCTGTTGGAGCCGCGCTCCAAGCGTGGCGGCACCATGCGGCCGGAGAACTCCTCGAAGCTCTGGGTGAAGACCTTTTGCGAGCGGTCGCGGTTGAGCACGCTCTGGTCGAGCGTGACGCCGGCAAGGCCGGCAGTGATGGTCTGCTGCGAGATGCCCTTCGCCGCAGCGTCGGTTTTGAAATCAGCCAGCCAAGCGTCGAAATTGCCCGAGTCGCAGGCAACCGCGGCGGGCGCTGCCTGGACTGAGAAAAGGGACGCGGAGACGGCCAAGGCTGCGAGAGCAAGACGAGAAATCGTCGGAGTCATCAGATGAAATGGATTTCCGTGAATTGACCTGACCGGCAGCATAATCTCGGCTGTAACCGCGGCCAAAGCAAGGCGCGCGGCCCTGTCCGAACCGGCCAGGGCCGCACGTCACGAGATTGTCAGACGTCAGTCCGATTCCGCCACGGGAAAAGGTTGGCCGGGAAGTCGGCGGCCGGCTTGCGCGGCCGATGCGGCGGAGGGGGGACCGGACGTGCGCCCGGATCGGACGCGATCACCTTGCGGTAGAGGTGCCACGTGGCGTGCCCGAGCAGCGGGACCACAACGGCGAGGCCGAGGAAGGCCGGGATCGTGCCGAGCGCGAGCAGCACCGCCACGATCAGGCCCCAGGCCGCCATCGGCACCGGGTTTTTCGCGACCACGCGCAGCGAGGTGCTCATCGCCTCGAACGCACCGGCATGGCGGTCCAGCATCAAGGGGAACGACACGGCACTGAGACAGAGCGCGGCGAGCGCGAACAGGAATCCGGTGCCGCAGCCAACCACGATCAGCCACCAGCCTTGCTGCGTCGTCAGCACGCGCATCATGAAGTCTGAGAATCCGGTGACGCCCTCGTAGCCGAACGCCGCGACATAGATCGCCTGCGCGGTCGCCACCCAGGTGACGAACAGGGCGAGCAGCAACGTACCGAGGCCGAGCATCGCGCCGAACGACGGCGATCGCAGCACCTCCATGGCATCCCAGGCGCTGGCCGGTTCATAGCGCTCGCGTCGGCTGGAAAGCTCGTAGAGCCCGAGCGCAGCGAAGGGCCCGATCAGCGCGAAGCCCGCGGCGAGCGGAAACAGCAGCGGCAGCACCGAATAGCCCATCACCACACGGGCGAGCATGAGGCCGAGCACCGGGTAGATCACGCAGAGGATGATCGCGTGGCTCGGAACGGCCTTGAAATCCTCCCAGCCGCGCCTGAGCGCGTCGTGCAGATCGGACAATTGAATGGTTCGGATCACCGGTCCAGCCGCATCCGTGGGCTGGGCCACCGTGGGGACATTGCCCTGGTAGAGTGTGGCCATGGTCGCTAGCTCCCTTGCCAAGCGGCTGCATCCGGCGCCGGCAAACGGCGCAAGCGGCCGCCCATTCTCTTGAAATCCCGCGATCCCGACCAGACGCGAATTCCGGATGGCATCGCGAGCTGAACGGCAAGCATACTCCCAAGTCCGAGTCCTGTCCCTCACGCTTGGATGAAATTCGATGCCGCGGCGCAATCAATGCGGCGTCATTCTGTCGTCATTTCGCCGCAGATAAGCTGATGCTGCTGTCCGCTCGCGGAAGTTCGCGGGCGCGGCGCACCAACTTCGTCTATAAGTGCCACGCAAGGCCCTTCCAACGGATTCCTTTTCGGGGAGCAGACATGAGCATTTTCGGGAAAATCATCAGCGCGATCTTCGGCGGCCAGCCGGCCTCCGCTGCACCGGCCGGTGGCGCCGCTTCGCCGGGCGCCCCCGCAGGGTCGGCAAGTCCTTCGGCTCCGGCCGGCGCGCCCATGGCCGCGGTCGACGTGGCGGCGATCGTCGACAAGGCGGCGGCCGCGCACAAGGGCGAGAAGCTGGAATGGCGTACCTCCATCGTCGATCTCATGAAGGCGCTCGACATCGATTCCAGCCTCGCTGCGCGCAAGGATCTCGCCAAGGAGCTGGGCTACAGCGGCGACATGAACGACTCGGCGAGCATGAACGTCTGGCTGCACAAGCAGGTGATGTCCAAGCTCGCCGCTAATGGCGGCAAGCTGCCGCCGGAGATCAAGCACTGACCGGACCTGGGGGTAGTGCCGCAGGGCCCGCGATCGCCGCGGGCCCTTTTGCGTTCAGGCGACCAGATCCGCATCCTCCGGATGCCGGTCGAGATAGTCGACGACGAAGCCGCAGCCGGCGATCACCTTCTTGCCGTCGCGCCGGATCAAGTCGAGCGCGCCCTTGACCAGCTCGGAGCCGATGCCGCGCCCGCGCAACGCGCGCGGCGTCTCGGTGTGGGTGATGATTACGGCCGACGGAGTCAGCCGGTAATTGGCGAAGGCGATGTCGTCGCCGACATCGAGCTCGAAGCGGCTCCTGTCCTTGTTGTCGCGTACCGAAGCCGCCATGCGGGATCCCTCCGAACTGCAGATGCCTCCTGATCTAGGGGGCTGACACGGCCCTTGCCAAGGTGAGACCAGGGGAGATTGGCGCAGATGAGATATCTGCAAATGCGCGCCGCCCTCACCGCACTGCGGTATGGCCATGGCGCCCGGCGAGCATGGTCCGCGGCTCCGCAAATAATTCCCGATACCGCTCTTGCAAGCCGGGGTTCGGTTCCCACGTCCTGGAAAGGACATACGCCCGAATGCGGCCGGCAGGGTCGCTACACATTCGGAGTGTCATGATCGCCAGCCGCAGACGTATGCCTCTTTTGCAGGAGGGTACGATGTCGGATTCTGGTTTCTTGAATACTCATCGAACATGGGAAGACTGGTGTGGGATGCTGCTGGGCGCGTTGATCGTGGCCTCGCCGTGGTTCCCGATCCAGGATCAGGCGATCTCCGGTCACCAGACGGCCATCCTGAACACGGTTGCGATCGGTCTCGTCGTATTTGGCATCAGCCAGCTCGAATATGTCGCCTTGCAGCGCTGGCAAGAGGTGACGACGATCCTGGTCGGACTGTGGCTCATCGCCTCGCCATACGTGATCGGCTATTCCGGTGAGGGATTTCTCCGCATCTATCACACGACCCTTGGTGCGGTGGTGGTGCTGCTCGGCATTCTCCAGCTGTGGCAGGACTGGGATATGAATGACCAGGACTTGCTCAAGCACGGACAATAGACCGTAAGTTACGGCAGGCCCGCCGGCCACGAGCGGCGGGCCTGTGCACTCACCGTGTCACGAGATCCGCATAGTCCGGGTGCTTGTCGATCCACGCCTTCACGAACGGGCATTGCGGGATCAGCTTCAATCCCTCGGCGCGGACCTGGTCGAGCGCGCCTTGCACCAGCTTCGAGCCAATGCCCTTGCCGCCAAGCTCCTTCGGCACGTCGGTGTGCTCGAAGGTGATGACACCGCCGTCGAGCCGGTAGTGCTCGGTCGCAAGATGACCCTCCACGTCGAGCTCATAGCGGTGATGGGCCTTGTTGTTGATGACGTCGCTCATATCGTTGCCTTGCAGCTGCGGGCCTCGCGCACGAGAGCGTAACGCACGGTCCGGCCGGGGTTTCCAATCCGAAGCTGTTCCGTTTAATCGGTCGCTTTGGCGAGCCTGGAATCTTCGGCCTGTGGCTGCGGGCGGAGGCAGCCCTGGCAGATGACCAGGGAGCGGTTGACCCTGGCATCCTGTTCGGCCTCGATGCCATCCTGCGCCTGCCACCATTCCCTCGAATGGGGCTGAGCCTCGGCTTGCAACCTGTTGCGCTCGGAGCGGCTGTAGGTTCGTGTCGGCTGCGAGGCAGCGCGGGGCCGGTTGGGATCCTCGCCGGCGCCATCCCAGGCATAGCGCGCAGGCTTGACGACGGGGCCGGATGCCAGATGCGCTTGCGGAGTCGCGGCACATCCGGCGAGCGCCAATGACAACAGAAGGAGGGCAGGCGCTTTGACCATGATGCGGCACTCTGTACGCGAGAACTGAGCGAGGTTGCGTCGATCATGTTTAAGATTCTCTGAACGATAGCGGTTGTGGTTGCGACCAACGACCATGCGATATCTGATCCTTCTGCTCAGCTTGCTCGTGACCGGCGCGCGTGCCGACGACGCAAAGCCGTTCAATCCGGCCGATTATCCGCCCGGCGTGCAGAAGGCTGTGCGCTTTGCCAATGAGGAATGCGAGAGCCAGCAAGGCGGCGAGGTGACCTTCGCGCATGATACGGTGCGCCGGATCGACCTGACCGGCGATGGACGTGAGGACTACATCGTCGATTTCCAGGACACCAAATGCGGCGATCGCGAGACGACCTATTGCGGAACCGGCGGCTGCGTCGTGAAGATCCTGGTGACGCTGCCGGACGGCAGCGTGCGCGAGGTGTTCGACGGCTACGTGCTCCGCTATAAGATCATGGCCCCGCCGGTGAAGCGCGGCGCCGCGCGCACGATCCGCTTCGATCTGCATGGCAGTTTCTGCGGCGGCTTTGGTCCGCAAGCCTGCTGGAAGACCAAGGCCATCACGGCGACGCCTTTTGCGTTCAAGCAGTAGGCCAAGTCCGCGGCAGCCGGCCTTGCAGGGCCGCTGGCGATGGCGATAAATGGGCTGCAATGAACGGACGGCTTGCGTGCCGCCCGTCGTCGAAGAGGAAGCCCAATGCAGCCCCTGCGCATGTCCCGCCGCGTCATGAATCTCGCCTATATGCTGACCCAGAATGCGCGGCGGCATGGCGCGCGTCCCGGCTTCGTCTGGGGAGACAAGTCCTGGACCTGGCGCGAGATCGATGCGCAGGTCTCCGCCCTGGCCGCGGCGCTCGCCGCGCGGGGAATTGCCAAGGGCGATCGCATCCTCGTCCATTCCAAGAATGGCGATGAGATGTTTGTCTCGATGTTCGCCGCGTTTCGCCTCGGCGCGGTCTGGGTGCCCACCAATTTCCGTCTGATGCCGGATGAAGTCAGCTATCTCGCGCAGGCCTCCGGCGCCAAGGCGTTCCTGTGCCATGTCGATTTCCCCGAGCACGCCGCGGCGGTGAAGGACGGTGCGCTGGAGTTCACCTGGAGCGTCGACGGCAAGGCCGCGTTCGGCGAGCGCTCGGTGGCCGATGCGATCGCCTCGCATGCGGGCGCCGTTGTGGAGAATGTCGCCGTCGAGCATGACGATCCCTGCTGGTTCTTCTTCACCTCCGGCACCACCGGACGCTCCAAGGCAGCCGTGCTCACCCATGGCCAGATGGGATTCGTCGTCACCAATCATCTCGCCGATCTGACGCCCGGCACGACCGAGCAGGATGCCTCGCTGGTGGTGGCACCGTTGTCGCACGGCGCCGGCGTGCACCAATTGATGCAGACCGCGCGCGGCGCGCGCACCGTGCTGCTGCCGACCGAGAAATTCGACATCAACGAGGCGTTCCGCCTGATCGAGGCGCATCGCGTCAGCAATCTCTTCACCGTGCCGACCATCCTGAAGATGATGGTCGAGCATCCCGCCGCCGACAAGTATGACCATTCCTCGCTGCGCTACGTCATCTATGCGGGCGCGCCGATGTATCGCGAGGACCAGAAGGCGGCGCTGAAGAAGCTCGGCAAGGTGATCGTGCAGTATTTTGGCCTCGGTGAGGTCACCGGTAACATCACCGTATTGCCGGCGGCGCTGCACGACCCGGAGGACGGCCCGCACGCCAGGATCGGCACCTGCGGCTTCGAGCGTACCGGCATGCAGGTGTCGATTCAGGACGATGAGGGCCGCGAGCTCAAGGCCAACCAGAGCGGCGAGATCTGCGTGATCGGGCCTGCCGTGTTCGCCGGGTATTACGACAACCCCGAAGCCAATGCGAAGGCGTTCCGCAACGGCTGGTTCCGCACCGGCGATCTCGGCCACATGGACGAGGAGGGTTTTGTGTACATCACCGGACGTGCGTCGGACATGTACATCTCCGGCGGCTCCAATATCTATCCGCGTGAGATCGAGGAGAAGATCCTGACCCATCCCGGGATCGGCGAGGTCGCCGTGCTCGGCGTGCCCGACGCGACCTGGGGCGAGGTCGGCGTCGCCGTCTGTGTCGTCAGAAAAGGCGCGAAGGCGGTGACCGAAGCGGAGATGGCGGCGTTCCTGTCGCCGAAAGTGCCGCGCTACAAGATGCCGAAGCGCTTCTTCTTCTGGGACGCGCTGCCGAAATCGGGCTACGGCAAGGTGCCGAAGCGCATGGTGCGCGACGAGCTCGAGGCGCGCGGGCTGCTCGACCTCGACAAGACGAAGACCGGCTGAGCACAGCAGATGCGGAGTATCAAGCAGCCGGGGGCGCCGCCTCCCGAACGCATTCAATGGGTGGAGGCGAGGGGGCGCGCCTTTTCCTTCACGCTTCAGGCCGGCATGCCGCTTCTGGAGGCAGCGCGGCGCGGCTTTGCGTCGGAGGGCTTTGCTGGCGGCGTGCTGAACTTCCGCCGCGGCGCGCTGGGGCCGTTCGCCTATGTCATGCCGGCGCTGTCGAAGACCGGTGAGAATGCGGCGTTCTACAGCGATACGTTCCGGCCCGCCGGCGCGACGCGTTTGAGGCTCGGCAGCATGACGCTCGGCACGCGCGACGGTGCGCCGTTCTTTCATTGCCACGGACTGTGGACGGAGGCTGACGGCAAGACGAGCGGTGGCCACATGATGCCGGACGAGACCGTCGTCGCCGAGCCGTTCGAGGTCGAGGCCTTCGGTCTGGACGGTGCGATGTTCACGGCCGAGCCGGATGCGGAGACCAATTTCAAGCTGTTCGGACCGGTCGCGGCTGCAAGCACCGGCGCGCGCACGACGAGCCGCGCCTTCGCGCTCCGCCTGCGCCCGAACCAGGATTTTGCCGGCGCACTCGAAGCGTTCTGCCGCACGAACGGCATCGCCCGCGCGAAGATCCATGGCGGCGTCGGCTCGACCATCGGCGCGCGCTTCAGCCATGGCGGCGTGACCGAGCCGTTTGCGACGGAGCTGGCAATCACGGCAGGGACAATCGCGCCCGGCGCCTCCGGCGCGCTGGAAGCTGCGCTCGATGTCGCCCTGATCGACTACACCGGCGGCGTTGCGGAGGGGCGTCTGATCCGTGGCGACAATCCGGTGCTGATGACGATGGAGCTGGTGCTGGAGGCAGGGGACTAGCTCGTGCGCCGTGACGTGGCGGGTGCAAGATAGCGCTTTTGCAATCCGGATGTTCCTGTCATGTTCCGTTGCGGATGCGAGTAGCGGCAGGACGTCATGGCACGAAAAGGCAATCGAACGATCAACCTGCCAGCGCCGTATCTGAAGCGGATATGGCTCGACCCGTCGCAGGTTCGCGACCGCGAGGCCTATCCGTTTTGCTTGCCCATCTTCCCGGATGATTTCGAGCTTAGCTTCGACAGCCCCATCACGATCATCGTCGGAGAAAACGGCACCGGGAAGTCGACCATCCTCGAAGGCATCGCAGCGCTCGCCGGCTATGACGATGCCGGCGGCGGCAAGGGCTACAGGCCGGTCGATCATTCCGAAGCGCGCGAGGAGATGGGCGGCCAACTCTCCAAGGCGCTGCGCGCAAGCTGGCTGCCGAAGATTACGAACGGTTGGTTCTTTCGTGCGGAGAGCTTTTTCTCGGTCGCGCGATATCTGGACAAGGCTGCGCGCGACGCCGGCCAGGTCGGCCCCGATTTCCTGTCGCACTCCCATGGCGAAGGCTTCCTGCGTTTCTTCGAGGAGCGTTGCCAGCGCCAGGGCATCTTCATCTTCGACGAGCCGGAATCGGCGTTGTCGCCAGCGCGCCAGATCGAATTCCTCAAGCTGCTGCGGCGCATGGAAGAGTCCCGCATCTGCCAGGTCATCATGGCAACGCATTCGCCGATGCTCATGGCCTATCCCAACGCGCGGCTGCTGCGGCTCGGCAAATACGGCCTGGAGCTTGTCACGGTGGAGCAGACCGACCATTACCGGCTGATGCGCGAGTTTTGTGCCGATCCGCGCGGGTTCGTGGAGGCGACGCTGGGGGAGTGAATGTCGTAGTCGACGGTCGTTCTCTCCGCCGTCATTGCGAGGAGCTCTTGCGACGAAGCAATCCAGCGGCCAACCTTCGTGTCCCGGACAAGCTGCAACGCGTGAGCGTTGCGGCGCAGAGCCGGGACCCAGCAACTCCCAATACCGCGGATACGTGGGCCCGGCTCTGCAGCGCATCACTTCGTGCTGCGCAGCGTCCGGGGCACGAGACCGTCGTCGATTGGCTGGCATAGGCTCGCATCCTCGCGGCAGAGTCCGCCCGAGCTTTGCTGCATTCACCACCCTCGAAAATGCCGAGGGCGCAGGGAAGGCCGGGTGCCGGCTGGCACCCGCGGTCCACTGTGCGAAGCGTGTGCTTGAAAAAGCTGCACAGCGGCATACAGGTGAAGCCAAACATCCGGCCTTCCCTGCGCAGTGGGTTGACGGCTTATGTCGTGCTCTCCCCGGGGAGCGATGCACTATTGCCCCCCGTCGCCTTGCGGATGACTGACGGTGCGGGGCCCGGTCGGCCCGCAACGTCACCGCAAGCCTTGGCGCACAGACCCCGGGGCGCCAGGACCACACGATTTTGCCGTACGCAGACTGCGCCCGTCGTGTGCGCGCCTCGCCTGCTCACGGAGTGATCCGCCCTGCAAACCGCTTGCGCGCGACGCTGCCTGCGTCCACCACCTCCCATCCCGCGTTCGTGACGATCGCGATGCGCCCCTCGGCCCGGGTTGGGGTGGTCGCAACATGCGATAATTCCGAATTCGAGTAAAGCGAATTATTTCGGCTTGGCATGGTTGACCCCGGTCTGGTGTTTTGCTCGTCCGCCAACCCAATCAATGGTGTGCATTGGCTTTGCCACCGCCGTGCCACGAACGGGTCTCCCCATGGCCCAAAAATGCGCTAGCATGACCTCAGCGCGCGTCCCAAGTCGCGCAGATTGAGAAACGAGGAAACGAGATGAGGATGAGAAGCGGACCGGCGATCGCCGGGGTGGCGGCGCTGGCGGTGGCGGGGATGGCTCTGATGACGGCCTTCGAGCCGGTCCGGGCCCATGGACCGACGCGGCAGAAGGTGCGGGAATCCATCGAGATCAACGCGGCTCCGGCCAAGGTGTGGGCGGTGATCGGCAATTTTCAGGACATGAGCTGGCTTCAGCCGGTCACCAAGACCGAAGGCGAGAAGGGCAACGAGATCGGCGCCACACGCAAGCTGACCCTGACGGGCGGCGGAACGGTCGAGGAGGAGCTCTACAAATACGAGCCCGACATGCAGAGCTATTCGTACCGGATCACCAAGGTCGACGTGAAGGTGCTGCCTGTGACCAATTATTCCTCGACCCTGACGGTCTCGCCCGCGCCCGACGGCAAGGCCAAGCTGGAATGGGCCGGCGCATTCTATCGCGGCTATCCCAACAACGACCCGCCGCCGGAGCTGAGCGACGAGGCCGCGATCAAGGCGGTGAGCGGGCTCTACAAGTCCGGGCTCGAGGCGCTCAAGAAGAAGATCGAGAGCGGTAGCTGATCGTGCGGGCGCGGGTTCTGGCGGCGCTCGCCGCCAGCCTTTGTCATGCGAGCCTCGGCAGCGCAGCTGCCGACGAGGCGTTCGTCACCAACCAGCTCAGCGACGATCTGATGGTCGTGGACCTCGCGGCATCGCGCGGCGTTGCGACCATCCCGATCGGCGGCAAGCCGGCGGGCGTCGCCGTCAGCGCCGACGGGCGCTTTGCCTATGTCACGAGCCCGGATGCCAAGGCGGTGACGGTGGTCGACGCTGCCACGCGGCAGGTCGCCGGCCGCGTCGAGGTCGGTGGCGGGCCGCTCGGCATTGCCGTGGCGCCCGATGGCAAGACAGTCTATGTCGCCGATTGGTACGCGGCCGCGGTGCGGGTGATCGATACGGCCTCGCGCAGCGTTGTCGCCAGCATCGCGGTCGGCGCCTCGCCGTCGGGTCTTGCGGTGACGCCCGACGGCAAGCTACTGCTCTCGGCGGACCGCGACGACGACAGCGTCTCGGTGGTGGACACGGCGACGCGCCAACGCAAGGCCCTGATCAAGGTCGGCACCCGTCCATTCGGCGTCACCATCGATGTCGAGGGCAAGCGCGCCTACACCGCCA
Organism: Bradyrhizobium sp. USDA 336; assembly: GCF_044908355.1. NCBI lineage: Bacteria > Pseudomonadati > Pseudomonadota > Alphaproteobacteria > Hyphomicrobiales > Nitrobacteraceae > Bradyrhizobium > Bradyrhizobium sp. USDA 336. Next base: position 1,518,524 of record NZ_JBIYDC010000002.1, read on the forward strand.
ATGTCGGCTCCGACGACGTCTCCGTGATCGATATCGCGAAGGCCCGCGAGATCGGCCGCGTGCCGGCGGGGATGCGCCCCTATGCGGTGGCGCTGACGCAAGGCCGGGGCTTCGTCAGCGACCAATATGGCGGCACCGTCAGCGTGTTCGACCTGGCGAGCCTCAAGCCGGTCAAGCGCATCCATGTCGGCGACTATCCCGAAGGCATTGCGGCAACTGCCGACGGCAAGCGCGTCATCGTCGCCTGCTGGGAGAGCAACACGCTAAGCATCATCGACGCGGCCGAGCTCAAGGTGATCGGCGAGATCAAGACCGGCGACGGCCCACGTGCGTTCGGCGCATTCTTGCGCAGGACGGAGTAGGGGGGTGTGTAGGGTGGGTTAGCCTTGCGGCTGCGCGGAGCGCAGTCGGAAGGCGTAACCCACCTCTTTGGTTTCAGGGGAGACAGAAGTGGTGGGTTACGCCGCGAATGCGCGGCTAACCCACCCTACGAGTCCGAGCTAGCGTCGATGCAATCTCATCCATCCTCTCGAACACATGATCCGGCCCGAACGCCCGCAACGCCGCCGGCGCCGCATAGCCCCAGCACACCGCCCCGCAGGCAATTCCAACGGCCCGTGCTGCCTCGATGTCGCGGACCTCGTCGCCGATCGAAATGACCTTGTCGAGCTCAACGCCCGCGCGCCGGATGACCCGGCGGTATTTCGCGGCCTTGCCGAACAGCGAGGCAGAGCAGTCGAACTGCTCGAACAACGCTGCAGCCTCGCCAAGCTTCTCGCGCGCATTGGCCTCGCTGTCGGACGTCACCAGCGCCAGCTGCACGCCGTTCTCGGCCAGCGTCCGCAGCATCGCCTCGACGCCGGCAAACAGCGGAATCTCAGCTGCAGCCTCCGCCTTCAGCCGCCGCGCATGCCGCGCGATCGCCGGCAGCTTCCACAAGGGCACCTCGAGCCGGGCGAGGATCTCGCGGCTCGATGCGTGCCTCAGCTCTTCAATCTCCCCATCCGCGACGCGACGAAAATTGAAGCGATCAGCGACATCGTTGATGGTGCGCAGGAACCAGGGAAAGCTGTCGGCGAGCGTGCCGTCGAGATCGAAGATGGCGAGGGCGTAGGGCATGAGGAGACGGAAGCACCGGGGGCTGGCACGTCGTGTCCAGCCGGCGACGCGCTGACAGATGTGATTGGAAATGCTATATTGAGATCCAGAGGTGACAGATGTCGGAGCTACTGGCAAGGATTACGGTCGATCCGCAGCGTATGCATGGACGCCCCTGTATTCGCGATCTGCGCATTACGGTCGCCGACATTCTGGGATTGCTGTCCGCGGGACAGTCGCGCGAGAGTATTCTCGAGGATTATCCATATTTGGAAGAGGCCGACATCGACGCGGTGCTCGCCTACGCCGCCCGTCAGGTCGACCACCCGATCATAGCGGCCAAATAGCTTGCCATACTTGATCGATGCTCAGCTTCCTTCGGCACTCGCGGAAGCCATGCGTCGCGCCGGATACGACGCGGTCATGTGGCCGAGTTCGGGATGGCAAATGCGATCGACGGGGTGATCTGGAACGAAGCCATTTCTCGATCGGCTGTTCTCGTCACCAAGGATCGCGACTTTTCGCTTCTTCGCGTTGCAAAGGGTCAGGGACCGATCGTGCTATGGGTGCGCGTGGGCAACATCGATAATCGCGCGCTGATCCGCCAGTTTCTAGCCGCCATGCCTCAAATTGCCGAAGCCGTCGCACGGGGCGAGGCGGTGATTGAATTCGTCGGAAGCTAGCGAGACCGCAGCCCGCGGACGTCAACGTTGATGTCGAGATCGATGTTGCTGACGCAAGTCTGGGTTGTTCGATGCGAGCCGCCTTCATGCCAGCGGCCATCCCGCGCCCGGGCACCACTGACATTGGCCAGCTTTAGGCACCGCCATTGCGGCAGCCGTCCGCTGCTTTCGCCTGCAAACTACCAGGCCAGCACGGCTTCCTCGCCGGACTTGTTGGTGCCGATGATATGCGGACAGAGCTCGCGACGGCGGCCCTCGTAGACGCAAGTCACCTGTTGCTCGGCAAGGATCGCGTTCCGAAATAGCGTATGGGTTCGACTGGCCATTGCTCCCTCCAGATCGATCATCTGGCCTTGCCAACCACTTGAGTGTAGTGATGCGGGACTGGAAGGGTAACCATGCCGATCAATGACACCCAGCTCAGCAAGTTTCTGAGCCTCATCCTGCGCCACCAGCCGGAAACGATCGGGTTGGTGCTGGATTCGCACGGGTGGGCCAGCATCGACGACCTGATCGCCAAGGGAAATGCCGCCGGCACAAAGTTTGGCCGCGACGATCTGCTGCGTGTCGTCGCAGAGAGCGACAAGAAGCGTTTCTCGCTATCCCCTGAAACTGATCGCATTCGCGCCGCGCAAGGACATTCCTTCTCGGTTGAACTTGGCTTGGCGCCGCAGGAGCCGCCGTCGATCCTGTATCATGGCACGGCGACACGGTTTGTCGAGGCGATCCTGTCCGAGGGCCTGAAGCCGCAGGCGCGCCAGCAGGTGCACCTGTCCTCCGACGAGGCAACGGCGCAGCGTGTCGGTCAGCGCCACGGCAAGCCGCACATCTTCAAGGTCGATGCCGGCAGCATGCATGCCAAGGGATTCAATTTTTTTCGCGCAGAGAACGGTGTGTGGCTGACCGACCATGTGCCGCCGGAGTTCTTGGCCTAGCTTACGTCCTGGATTTCCAAACAGTCTCCTCGGTCCAGCCTAGTTCGGCGAATTCGGCGGCTCGCAGCGGCGCTTCGCCTTCCGCGAAGAATTCGTCGAGCTGCGGGGGCGCGACATCCGTTTCGCACAGCATGGCATGCGCCTGTCCGCGATGATGAATTTGATGTTGGAAGAGATGCATGAGCAGTCGGTCGCAGCGTTCGGTCTGCACGGTCGTGTCGCGGTTGATCCGGACGAAGGCGTCGAGCCGTTTAGTTGTCAGCGCATCGCAGATCGCAATCAGGCGGTTGTCCATTGCGGCTTGGGCAGCTTTGAGCTCGGCTAACGAGGGGTACGGCACCTCGTTCTTCCAGGCTGCCGGTCCGAGCCAGCCCCCTTCAAGCGCATCGATGTAGAAGAAGTCGATGATGTAGATGTGGTTCAGCGTACGCTGCAGGCTTGGAAAGAAGCCGGTGCGGTGGGCTTCGAATTCAGACTGGGATAGCGCAGCGCAGGCGGCGAGCAGGCGATGGTTCGCCCAAGCGTTGTTGTGGGCGAAGGCGCGGTAGGTTTGGACGAGTCCAGCGGACATGTCGGCTCTTTCCCGATCGAATAGTGGCGGATTACGCTCCGCTAATCCGCGCTACAGCCCTGTGGCTTCGATGCAGCGCAATCTACTCCGCCGCCTCGCTCGCGGTTCGCCTCCGCTTCGGCTTCCGCGCCTTCTCCAGCACGGGAGCCAGGAACTTCCCCGTATAGCTCCGCGGCGCCTTGGCGATGTCCTCCGGCGGGCCCCACGCGACGATCTCGCCGCCGCCGTCGCCGCCTTCGGGCCCCAAGTCGATGACCCAGTCGGCGGTCTTGATGACTTCGAGATTGTGTTCGATGACGACGACCGTGTTGCCCTGCGCGACCAGCTCGTGCAGCACCTCCAGGAGCTTCTTGACGTCGTGGAAGTGCAGGCCGGTGGTGGGCTCGTCCAGGATGTAGAGCGTGCGGCCGGTGGCGCGCTTTGACAATTCCTTGGCGAGCTTGACGCGCTGGGCTTCGCCGCCCGAGAGCGTCGTCGCCTGCTGGCCGACATGGATGTAGTCGAGGCCGACGCGATGCAGGGTCTGGAAGGTCTCGCGCACGCGCGGCACCGCCTTGAAGAACTCAGCGGCTTCCTCGACAGTCATGTCGAGCACGTCGGCGATGCTCTTGCCCTTGAACAGCACCTCCAGCGTCTCGCGGTTGTAGCGCTTGCCCTTGCAGACGTCGCAGGTGACGTAGACGTCGGGCAAAAAGTGCATCTCGATCTTGATGACGCCGTCGCCCTGGCAGGCCTCGCAGCGGCCGCCCTTGACGTTGAAGGAGAAGCGGCCGGGCTCGTAGCCGCGCGCCTTCGCTTCAGGCAGGCCGGCGAACCATTCGCGGATCGGCGTGAAGGCGCCGGTATAGGTCGCCGGATTCGAGCGCGGGGTGCGGCCGATCGGCGACTGGTCGATGTCGATGATCTTGTCGATGTGCTCGAGGCCCTCGATGCGGTCGTGCGGGGCGGCGCCCTCGCTGGCATTGTTCAGCTTGCGGGCGATGGCGCGGTAGAGGGTGTCGATCAGCAGCGTCGACTTGCCGCCGCCGGAGACGCCGGTGACGCAGGTGAACAGGCCGAGCGGAATCTCCGCCGTGACGTTCTTGAGGTTATTGCCTCGCGCGTTCACCACCTTGATGGTACGGCGATGGTTCGGCGGACGCCGCTCCGGCACCTCGACCTCGAGCTCGCCGGTGAGGTACTTGCCGGTCAGCGATTTCGGGTTGCGCATGATCTCGGCGGGCGTGCCTTCGGCGACGATGTTGCCGCCATGCATGCCGGCGCCGGGACCGATGTCGAGCACGTAGTCCGCAAGGCGGATGGCGTCCTCGTCATGCTCGACCACGACCACGGTGTTGCCGAGGTCGCGCAGCCGCTTCAGCGTATCGAGCAGGCGGGCGTTGTCGCGCTGGTGCAGGCCGATCGAAGGCTCGTCCAGCACGTAGAGCACGCCCGTGAGCCCCGAGCCGATCTGCGAGGCGAGGCGGATGCGCTGGCTCTCGCCGCCGGACAGCGTGCCGGAGGAGCGGGACAGCGTGAGATAGTTGAGGCCGACGTCGAGCAGGAAGGTGAGGCGCTCGCGGATCTCCTTCAGGATGCGGCCCGCGATCTCGTTCTGCTGCGCGTTCAGCGCCTCTGGCACGGTCTCGAACCACGCGCCGGCGCCCTTCACGGACAGCTCCGAGATTTCGCCGATATGCTTGCCGCCGACCTTGACGCAGAGCGCCTCGGGCTTGAGCCGAAAGCCCTTGCAGCCCTCGCAGGGGACGTCGTGGAAATATTTCGCCAGCTCCTCGCGGGCCCACTCGCTCTCGGTCTCGCGGTAGCGGCGGTTGATGTTGGTGATGACGCCCTCGAACGGCTTCTTGGTGTCGTAGGAGCGCACCCCGTCCTCGTAGGAGAACTTGATCTCGTCCTCGCCCGAGCCGTAGAGGAGCGCGTTTTGCGTCTTCTTCGGCAGATCCTTCCACTTGGTGTCGAGCGTGAACTTGTAGTGCTTGCCGAGCGCGGTCAGCGTCTGCACGTAATAGGGCGACGACGACTTGGCCCAGGGCGCGATCGCGCCCTTGCGCAGCGTCAGATCCTTCTCGGGGATGACGAGGTCCTCGTCGACATGCTGCTCGACGCCAAGGCCGCCGCAGGCGGGGCAGGCGCCATAGGGATTGTTGAAGGAGAACAGGCGCGGCTCGATCTCGGGGATGGTGAAGCCGGAGACCGGACAGGCGAACTTTTCCGAGAACAGGATGCGCTCGGGCCCGCTCTTGTCGTGGATTTTCGCGGTCTTCTTCTTTTCCTCCGCAGGCGCAGAAGCCGCGGGCGCATCGGCGAACTCGACGACGGCAAGGCCTTCGGCGAGCTTCAGCGCGGTCTCAAAGCTCTCGGCGAGGCGCTGGCCGATATCGGCGCGCACCACGATGCGATCGACCACCACGTCGATGTCGTGCGGGAATTTCTTGTCGAGGCTGGGGGCTTCCGCTAGTTCGTGGAAGGTGCCGTCGATCTTGACGCGCTGAAAGCCCTTCTTGAGCCATTCGGCGAGCTCCTTCCTGTACTCGCCCTTGCGGCCGCGCACGACGGGGGCGAGCAGATAGAGGCGGGTGCCCTCGGGCAGCGCCAGCACGCGGTCGACCATCTGCGAGACGGTCTGGCTCTCGATCGGCAGGCCCGTGGCCGGCGAATAGGGCACGCCGACGCGGGCCCAGAGCAGGCGCATGTAGTCGTAGATCTCGGTGACGGTGCCGACGGTGGAGCGCGGGTTCTTCGACGTCGTCTTCTGCTCGATCGAGATCGCCGGCGACAGGCCGTCGATCTGGTCGACGTCGGGCTTCTGCATCATCTCCAGGAATTGGCGAGCATAGGCCGACAGCGATTCGACGTAGCGGCGCTGGCCCTCGGCATAGATCGTGTCGAAGGCGAGCGAGGATTTGCCGGAGCCGGATAGCCCGGTGAACACCACCAGCTTGTCGCGGGGAATCTCGACGTCGATATTCTTGAGGTTGTGCTCGCGCGCGCCGCGGATCGTAATTGCGCGCAGGCTCGAGCCCGCGTTCTGTTGTTGGCGCTTCGCCTTGATCACTTCATCCATCCGAGTTGCCCTCAAGGAAGCCCAAAGGTGCGCGATCGCGCCAACAAAAAAGGCGCGCTGCGCCCGGAACCGGGATCGGCGCCGATGGGTATGGCAGCGAACGTAGGAAGAACGGCGGCGGATTTCCAGTGGGACTTGCGAATCGTCAACGGATTGTTGGCGTGCTGGCGGGATCTGGCAGCAGGAACGCGCGGAACCGCTCCCGGAGCAACCCGGCAAAAAGAAAGGCCGGCGCGAGGCCGGCCTTTCGTGACGATGTGACGTCGGTCTTGATCAGTACTTCGCGACGACCGGGCCACCGAAGGTGTAGTTGAGGCGAACGGTAGCCATGTCCACGTCCTGCTTGATGCTGTCGGTGCGAGTGGTCACGCCGAGGAAGGTGAAGGTCTCGTTGTGCCTGCCCATGAACAGGTGGTTGTATTCGACAGCGACCGACCAGTTCGGGGCGAAGCCGAATTCTATGCCGGTGCCGACCGTACCGCCCCAGCGCGTTTCGTTCGCGGTGTCGAGCGTAACGCCGCCAAAACTGCCAGTGTACTTGTTGTGAGTGACGGCAGCGCCGCCCTTCACGTACCAAAGCACGTTGTTCCAGGCATAACCGACCTGGCCAGTGAAGAGGCCGATGGCGTCGATCCTGGTCTCGTTCACCAGCGGCGCGAGCGCGGCAGGCGAGCTGATGTTCGAACCCTTCAGGTCAGCCCAGTCGCCCTGGGCTTCGAGACCGAACACCCAGTTGGCGGACTGCCAGCGATAACCGATCTGGCCGCCGACGAGTGCGCCGGTCGCATTGTGACAACCTTCGGCCACCGCCGGAGCGACCACGACGGGGCCGACACTGGTGAGATCCCAACAGTTGCGGCTCCAGCCACCGCCGGCGTTGGCGCCGAGGTAGAAACCGCTCCAGTTGTACACCGCGATCGGCGCCACCGGAGCCTTGGTGTAGGGGCGGGCCGCCAAATCGGCCGCCGAGGCCGGTGACAACGCGCTGAGTGCGAACAAGCTGGCCGAAGCCATCAAAAGCTTCTTCATATCCATTCCCCACTTCCATTTCTCATTCCGGTCTTCCGGAGAGCGGAAGAGCAGCGGACCTTATGACTCAAGCAACGTCATTGCTTTTACACCATTTAAGCCAAAGGTTGTGTCACCCAGCGGCCACACCCCTTCGAAAACGCGAGCGAACGGGCGGCCGCAACAAACAAAAAGGCCGGCGCGAGGCCGGCCTTTCGTGACGATGATGCGTCAGAGACGAAGCTCAGTACTTGGCGACGACCGGGCCGCCGAAGTGGTAGTTCACGCCGACCTGCACGGTGTGGAGGTCGAGAGTGCCGGTGTTGACCGGGAAGACGCCCGAGAAGTAGGTCTCGCCGCCCAGGCTGCGATAGAGGTACTCGCCCTTGACCGACCAGTTCGGAGCAAACATCGCCTCGACGCCCGCGCCGACCGTCCAGCCCGAATGGAACTGGCTCTCCGAGAGGCTCAGAACAGGGGGCGCGCTGACGCTGATCTTGTTGTTGATCCAGGCGTAACCACCCGTGGCGTACAGCAGGACGCTCGGGGAAGCGAGCCAGCCGATGCGACCACGCACGGTGCCGAGCGCGTCGATACGCGAACTGACCGTCGTGGGAACGAGGGCGCCACCAAAATCAACAAGACCGGTCGCTGAGGCGTTTACGTCAGCCCACGCGCCATCAGCTTCGATGCCGAACACGACGTTGGAGGTCTGCCAGTTGTAGCCAACGGTGCCGCCGACGAAACCGCCCTGCATGCGCGGATCATCGGAGCTGTTTTCCCAGGCGCCGCCGCCGACGATACCGAGATAGAAGCCGGTCCAGTTGTAGACCGAGGCCACAGGCGCGGGCGCCTTGGTGTAGGGGCGGGCTGCCAGATCAGCAGCCGAAGCGGGGGCCGCGAGAGCGAACAAACAGGCCGAAGCCAACAAAACCTTTTTCATTTTCAACTTAATCCCAGTCCCAGTTTCTGTTGTTGCCTTCCCTCACGGAAGGGCAGCGGACTCAACGGCCCAACTGGCGCCGTCTTTACACCACCAAAGCCGCAAGTTGTGTCTCCGAAAAGCCACAACAGCCGAAAAGGTGATGGTTGCTGACTTATTGACGTCCAGCCGTCGTGCGCAAAAAAGAAGGGCCGGCGCTGGGGCCGGCCCTTCCATCGCTCACGAAATCAGAGGGAATCAGTACCTCGCGACCAGCGGGCCGCCGAAGCGATAATTCAGCCGGACCAAACCCATGTCGACGTCCTGATATATGCGATCGGATCCGAAGAAGGCACCGCCTGGCGTCGTGAAGTCCCGGGTCTGGTGGCCCAGGAAGAGGTGGTTGTACTCGAATCCGAGCGTCCAGTTCGGTGCGAATCCGAACTCGACGCCCGCGCCGACGGTGCCGCCCCAGCGGGTGTGATCGGCCGAGGCGAGCAGGGTGCCCGCACCGGGCGTGCCTGGCGCCGCGTAGACGTCGAACTCGTCGCTGACGACGGCGGCGCCGCCCTTGACGTAGACCAGGATATTGTTCCAGGCATAGCCGACCTGGCCGGTGATCAGGCCGAAGGCATCGATCTGAGACCGGTTGCGGCTGCCGGTGACGAGCGCGGAGCCCGGGAAGACGAGGCTGACATTGTCGCCGGAGAAGTCGGCCCAGTTGCCCTGGCCTTCGACGCCGAACACCCAATTAGCGGACTGCCAGCGGTAGCCGACCTGGCCACCGACCGTGCCTCCGGTCGCGTTGTGACATCCTTCACCGACGAGGGTGCCGGCGGCGCCGGTGACGAGGCCCGTGGTGTCGACGAAATCCCAGCACTTACGGCTCGTGCCGCCGCCGCCGTTGATACCGATGTAGAAGCCGCTCCAGTCGTAAACGGTAGCGACAGGGGCCGGAGCCTTTGTGTAGGGACGCGCAGCAAGATCCGCTGCACTTGCCGGCCCCGACAGCCCCAACGCCATTGCACCGATTGCACCAAACAGAACCTTGTTCATTACAGTCTCCCCAGTTTCGTCCGCTTCTTGAAACTCCCCGAAGCGGCTGATCAGGCGCGACGCCCATATGAATCAATTCCAACGCGAATGTAGCCTAAGAATGGGGCAGAGTCCGTCTCCGGAATGCCACACTCGCCACTCAAGTGAATGGAACAAATTAATGAATGTTAAGCGGTTTTTCTCGTTCAGGGGAACCCAAGAAGGTTCCATCGGAGCGCTGCTCATTATTTTGGCAATGGGCCAGAATGGCTGTCCTATTGCGATGAAGAACAAATCTGGAACAAAACGGAAGGGGATGCTATATATGGGGATAACCCCGGGGGTGGCAGGCTGATCGGTGCCCGCAAGCGTATAGGGTCGCCCTAGCGGGCGCAGAGGAACGCGGGCAGCGGATTCGCCCTTTTGAAATTCAGTGGCATTCGGAGTGGAGAGCGGCGATGGCGGGAAGCGTCAACAAGGTCATTCTGGTTGGAAATCTCGGCAAGGATCCCGAAATCCGCCGCACCCAGGACGGGCGGCCGATCGCGAATTTGAGCATCGCGACCTCGGAGACCTGGCGCGACAAGAACACGGGCGAGCGCAAGGAGAAGACCGAGTGGCATCGGGTCGTGATCTTCTCTGAGCCGCTTTGCAAGATCGTCGAACAATATCTGAAGAAGGGCGCGAAAGTTTACATCGAGGGCGCGCTGCAGACCCGCAAGTACACCGACCAGAGCGGCGTCGAGAAGTACTCGACCGAGGTCGTGCTGCAGGGCTTCAACTCGACGCTGACGATGCTCGACGGCCGCGGTGGCGGCGGCGGAGGCGGCAGCTTCGGCGACGAGCCGGGCGGCGACTTCGGCTCCTCCGGACCCGTCAGCAGCGCGCCGCGCCGTCCCGTTGCCGCCGGCGGCGGCCGCAACAGCGACATGGACGACGATATCCCGTTCTGAGGTCAAATAGCGGGCGCTCGTCCTTTGCATCGGTGTGCTCGCGTGCCGCGCTTGGATTTCTCGTCAATCAACGGGCAAAGCTTGATTTTCTAAGCTTGCCTCATGTTGTGCGTCAGACGGCGAGCCGCTGCCGATCGGGGACTGCTGCATGAGTCTTGGACCGCTTCTTGCTGCTGCTCCGGCGATCCCGCTGCATGCCTTTGCCGCGATGGCTGCATTCGTCCTCGGAATTGTTCAGCTCATCGCCCCCAAGGGCACCCTTCCGCACCGGGCTCTGGGCTGGGTCTGGGTGGTGCTGATGCTCGTCGTGGCGCTCACCTCGTTCTGGATTCACGAAATCCGTCTGGTCGGTCAATGGAGCCCGATCCATCTGCTCTCGATCTTCGCGTTGGCGATGCTCGTATTGGGCGTGACGGCTGCAAGAGCTCACAATGTTCGCCGCCACAAGATCACGATGGCCTCGATCTTCTTCGGCGCACTCGTCATTGCCGGGCTGTTCACCCTCATGCCCGGCCGGCTCATGCATACAGTGGTTTTCGGGCCTTGAGCCGTGGCCGAAATCCACTCTCCGGCGCAGGGGTTGCCGACGTCCGAGGGCTGTCCGGAAATGACCTCTCGTCACCCCGGTAAGTGCATGAAAAAACGAAGGGAAAAAGCGCTTCCGGCGGCCCTGTCAGGGTGGTTATCCAACCCTCGATGCGCTATATGATTCCCAGATAAAACCTCACCGGATTTCCCCTTGGCTGACGACGATAACAAGCCCGGCGACCAGCCGGCGCAACCCTCGGACATTCGCCCCGTCTCCATCCTCGACGAGATGAAGAAGTCCTACCTCGATTACGCCATGAGCGTGATCGTATCGCGCGCGCTGCCCGATGCGCGCGATGGCCTGAAGCCGGTGCATCGGCGCATCCTGTTCTCGATGAACGAGCAGGGCTTCACGCCCGACAAGAAGCACAAGAAGTCCGCCGGTATCGTCGGTGACGTCATGGGTAAATACCACCCTCATGGCGACCAGGCGATCTATGACGCGCTGGTGCGCATGGCGCAGGACTTCTCGATGCGCGAGTTGCTGGTGGACGGGCAGGGCAATTTCGGCTCGGTCGATGGCGATCCGGCGGCGGCCATGCGCTACACCGAGTCCCGCCTGACCAAGATCGCGCTGAAGCTGCTCGAGGACATCGACAGCGACACCGTCGACTTCCAGGACAATTACGACGGTTCCGAGAAGGAGCCGGTGGTCCTGCCAGCGCGGTTCCCGAACCTGCTGGTCAACGGCGCCGGCGGCATTGCCGTCGGCATGGCGACCAACATCCCGCCGCACAATCTCGGCGAGGTGATCGACGCCTGTATTGCGCTGATCGACAATCCCTCGCTGACCATCGACGAGCTCATCAACATCATTCCCGGCCCGGATTTCCCGACCGGCGGCATCATCCTCGGACGCCAGGGCATCCGCAGCGCCTACCATCTCGGCCGCGGCTCCATCGTCATGCGCGGCAAGGTCACGTTCGAGACCATTCGCAAGGATCGAGAGGCGATTGTCATCACCGAGATTCCTTATCAGGTGAACAAGGCGACGATGGTCGAGCGCATCGCCGAGCTCTACAAGGAAAAGAAGATCGAGGGCATCTCCGACCTGCGCGACGAGTCCGACCGCGAAGGCTATCGCGTCGTCGTCGAGCTCAAGCGCGACGCCGTGCCCGACGTGGTACTGAACCAGCTCTACAAGTTCACCCCGCTGCAGACGAGCTTCGGCGTCAACGCAGTTGCGCTCGATTCCGGGCGTCCGCAGACGATGAACTTGAAGGATATGTTGACGATCTTCGTCGGCTTCCGCGAGCAGGTCGTCACCCGGCGCACCAAGTACAAGCTGCGCAAGGCGCGTGAGCGCGCCCATGAGCAGGTCGGCCTCGCCATCGCGGTCGCCAACATCGACGAGATCATCAAGGTGATCCGCACCTCGCCGACACCAGCGGCGGCCCGTGATACCCTGATGACGCGCGATTGGCCCGCGCGCGACGTCGAGGACATCATCACGCTGATCGATGACCCGCGTCACCGGATCAACGAGGACGGCACGATCCGCCTGTCGCTGGAGCAGGCGAGGGCGATCCTCGAATTGCGTCTCGCACGTCTCACCGCGCTCGGCCGCGACGAGATTGGCGGCGAGCTGTCGAAGCTCGCCGGGGAGATCGGCGACTATCTCGCGATCCTGCGCTCACGCGCGCGCATCCTGGACATCATCAAGACCGAGCTTGCCGAGGTGAAGGCCGAGTTCGCAACGCCCCGCCGCACCGTGATCATGGAGCAGGAGGGCGAGGTCGAGGACGAGGACCTGATCCAGCGCGAGGACATGGTCGTCACGGTCTCGCACGCCGGCTACGTCAAGCGCGTGCCGCTGTCGGCCTACCGGGCGCAGCGCCGCGGCGGCAAGGGCCGCTCCGGCATGCAGACCCGCGACGAGGATTTTGTCAGCCGGCTCTTTGTCGCCTCGACCCATACTCCGGTGCTGTTCTTCTCCTCGCGCGGCCAGGTCTACAAGGAAAAGGTCTGGCGGCTGCCGATGGCCGCGCCGAACGCGCGCGGCAAGGCCATGATCAACATCCTGCCGCTGGAGCAGGGCGAGCGCATCACCACCATCATGCCGCTGCCGGAGGATGAATCGACCTGGGGCCAGCTCGACGTGATGTTCGCGACCACGGGCGGCAACGTCCGGCGCAACAAGCTGTCCGACTTCGTCGACGTCCGCCGCTCCGGCATCATCGCGATGAAGCTCGACGACAACGAGGCGATCGTCGACGTGCAGATCTGCACCGAGCGCGACGACGTGCTGCTGACCGCTGCCGGCGGCCAGTGCATCCGCTTCCCCGTCACCGACGTGCGCGTGTTCACCGGGCGCACCTCGATGGGCGTGCGTGGCATCGCGCTCGGCGAAGGCGACAAGGTGATTTCGCTGGCGATCCTGCGCCACGTCGACACCACCTCGGACGAGCGCTCGGCCTATTTGAAGATGCGCCGCGCGGTCGCGGGCGAAGCCGCCGCGGAAGAGGCACCGGCCGATGCCGAGGCCGAGGAGACCTCGGGCAGCTTCCAGCTCCCGCAGGAGCGCTATGTCGAAATGTCGGCGCAGGAGCAGGTCGTGCTGACCGTCTCCGTCAACGGCTACGGCAAGCGGACCTCGTCCTACGAGTACCGCACCACCGGCCGCGGCGGCAAGGGCATCGTCGCCATGAGCGTCAACAACCGCAACGGCAATCTCGTCGCCTCGTTCCCCGTGGAGGAGGCGGATCAAATCATGCTGGTCACCGACAAGGGTCAGCTGATCCGCTGCCCGGTCGAAGGCATCCGCATCGCCGGCCGCTCGACGCAAGGCGTGATCGTGTTCGACACCGCCGAGGACGAGCACGTGGTGTCAGTCGAGCACATCACGGAAGAGGCCGAGAACGGCAACGGAGCCAACGGGGAGTAACGTTCAGCCAGGCAGCCCGAATTGCGCTGCGCTCGATCCGGGCTGTGAACCGCCTAGCTGACGCGAAATCGTCAAGCCCGATTACGGCGTGCGGTTGGCGGTCACGAGGCGTGCCTCGCGGACATTGGCCTTGGTGCCGGCGCTACGCAGGCAGGAGGCTTCGAAGTTCGGCCAGGCCTGCTGCGAGCAGTCACGGCCGATGCTGCGGATGTCGAGCCGGTCGCTCTTGGCCAGCGGCTGCGGCACGCTGGCTTCAACCTTCGGGGCAAAGCCGGGCAGTAGGGTGAGGGCCGCGGCAACACACGCAGACAGAACGATCGCTGAAATGGTCTTGATCATGACAGTCCCCTGTGATGCGGCCGCCTACGCCCAGTACGCGCCCGTCGTTCGTTGGCCCGGATTAGTAACCATGGCCAGTTTCCGGACGTCTTCGCCGATGTGGGAAATGGTTTCGTTCCCGCTCCGTTTTGTTTCGTGGTCGCCCCGAGGGCGAAACAAACCGGCTGCCGCTGACCCCCGACGGGACATTTTCGGAGGGGCTGGACCGGAAACGGGCAAGGAACCTGCCCGGCTTGCCGGCCCGGGCCGGGCGCGGTAGGACGGGGCCATGCCGCGCATCGCCTTCTACCCAGGTTCCTTCGACCCCATCACCAACGGCCATCTGGACGTGGTCCGGCACAGCGTTTCCTTGTGCGACAGGCTCGTGGTCGCGATCGGGGTGCATCCCGGCAAGAAACCGCTGTTCTCGACCGAGGAGCGCCTCAAGATGCTCGAGGACGTCTGCGGTCCGATCGCGGCGCAAGCCGGCTGCGTGCTGGAGGCGACGACGTTCGACGATCTGTCGGTCACCGCAGCGCGCAAGCACGGCGCGACCATCATGATTCGGGGCCTGCGCGACGGCACTGACCTCGACTACGAGATGCAGCTCGCCGGCATGAACGAGGCCATGGCTCCCGAGGTGCATACGGTCTTCCTGCCGGCCTCTCCCATGGTCCGCCCGATCACCGCCACTTTGGTGCGCCAGATCGCCGGCATGGGCGGGGACGTCTCGGCCTTCGTCCCGCCGCAGGTCGCGGCACAGCTCAAGGCCAAATTCGCCTGAAAACGGCGCGCTTCCTCTTCTCTCTGATCCGGAGTTGTCATGATCCGAATTCTCGCAGTTCTTGCCGCGCTTCTGTTCGCGGTACCGGCGGTGGCGCAGCAATTGCCGGCAAATCTCGACAAGGCCAACGCCATCGTCATCGACAGCACCAAGGGCCGCATCGTCATCAAGCTCAGGACCGACATCGCGCCCCAGCATGCCGAGCGCATCAAGCAGCTCGCGCGCGAGGGCTTCTACAACAACGTGCCGTTCCACCGCGTCATGGACGGCTTCATGGCGCAGACCGGCGACGGCGAGAAATTCAACGGCACCGGCGGCTCGAAATACCCGAACCTGAAGCAGGAATTCTCCAAGGTGCATTTTGCCCGCGGCATCGTCGGCATGGCCCGACGCGGCGACAGCGTCGACAGCGCCAACTCGCAGTTCTTCATCATGTTCGCCGACGGCGGCAGCCTCGACGGCCAGTACACCGTGATCGGCGAGGTGGTGCAGGGCATGGACGTCGTCGACAAGCTCAAGAAGGCGCCCCCCGGCTCGCCCGGCGGCTCCGTCACCGATCCCGACAAGATGGTGAAGGTGCAGGTCGCCTCCGACATCAAATAGGCGGGGGCCATGGCGTGGCGCGGGGGCAGGCTCCTGCTGGTTGCCGTGGTGCTGCTGCTCGCCACCTCCCGTGCGGCCGTGGAGGCCGCCCAGGTCGACACGATCCAGGACATCTTCCGGCACCTGCGCACCTGCTGGAGACCGCCGTCGCCGGCGAGGGCCCGCCCACTCGACATCACCGTCCTCGTGAGCTTTAACCGGGCCGGAAACATTCTGGGCCATCCGAGGATTACCTATGAATCCGCGGAGGCCTCCGACAATGACCGGCTGCAATACCGGATCGCGGTGATGGAGGCGTTGCAACGCTGCACGCCGGTGCCATTTACCGATGCAATGGCCGGCGCCGCCGCGGGACGTCCATTCGCGATCCAGTTCCGCAGCCGCAAGACGTCACCCGAGAAGACTTCACCCCCAACGCAAGAGAGACGAGCATGAGCGTCACCGAAAACACCCTGATCCTCGAGACCACGCAGGGCCCCGTCACCATCGAAATGCGCCCCGACCTCGCGCCCGGCCATGTCGCGCGCATCAAGGAGCTGGTCCGTGAGGGCTTCTACGACGGCATCGTGTTTCACCGCGTGATCGAGGGCTTCATGGCGCAGACCGGCTGCCCGCACGGCACCGGCACCGGCGGCTCCGGCAAGAAGCTGAAGGCCGAGTTCAACAAGGAGCCGCATGTGCGCGGCACCGCCTCGATGGCCCGCGCCGCCAATCCCGATTCCGGCGACAGCCAGTTCTTCATCTGCTTCGACGACGCCCGCTTCCTCGACAACCAGTACACGGTGTGGGGCAAGGTCACCGAGGGCATGGAGAACGTCGACAAGATCAAGCGCGGCGAGCCGGTGCAAAACCCCGACAAGATCGTCAAGGCGCGGATGGCCGCGGACAAGGAATAGTCACTCGATCCTCATCCTGAGGAGCGCGGAACGCGCGTCTCGAAGGATGAAGGCCCCACTGCTGCAACCCGGCCTTCATGGTTCGAGACGGCGCTAAGCGCCTCCTCACCATGAGGTCTGGCTGTGTCGCGCCAAGCCTGCTCATGCGCACCGATCTCTTCGATTTCGATCTGCCGCCCGAGCGCATCGCTTTGCGTCCGGCGAGCCCGCGCGATTCCGCGAGGATGCTAGTCGTCGAGAATGGCGCGCTGCGCGACCAGATCATTTCCGACCTGCCGCAATGGCTGAGGCCGGGCGACCAACTCGTCGTCAACGACACCAAGGTGATTGCGGCGCAATTGAAGGGTCGCCGCATCGGCCGCGACACCGAGCCGAAGATCGAGGCGACACTGATCAAGCGTCTCGACGGCTCGCGCTGGCAGGCGCTGGTGAAGCCGGCCAAGAAGCTCGCCCCCGGCGACCGCATCCGCTTTGGCAACGAAGGCAAGGTCTGCCTGCTCGGTCATCTCGACGCCGAGGTCGAGGCCAAGGGCACCGAGGGCGAGGTGACGCTGGCGTTCTCGTTCCACGGCCCGGCGCTGGACCAGGCCATCGCCGATCTCGGCAGCCCGCCGCTGCCGCCCTACATCGCCTCCAAGCGCACGCCAGACGATCAGGACCTCGCTGATTACCAGACCATGTTCGCGGCGAGTGAAGGCGCAGTTGCAGCGCCAACCGCGGGACTGCATTTCACGCCGGCGCTGGAACAGTCGTTGCGCGACCGCGGCGTTGCCCTCAACCGCGTGACGCTGCATGTCGGGGCAGGGACGTTCCTGCCGGTCAAGGTCGACGACACCGACGGCCACAAGATGCACGCCGAGTGGGGCACGATCTCGGCCGAAACGGCGGAGCGGCTCAACGTTGCGCGGAAGAACGGCGGCCGCATCGTTGCGGTCGGCACGACGTCGTTGCGGCTGCTCGAAAGCGCCGCGAGCGAGGACGGCACGATCCAGCCATTCGCAGCCGAGACGTCGATCTTCATCACGCCCGGCTACCGCTTCCGCGCGGTCGACGCGCTGATAACCAATTTCCACCTGCCGAAGTCGACGCTGTTCATGCTGGTGTCGGCCTTCTCGGGGCTCGCGACGATGAAGCAGGCCTATGCGCACGCGATCGCGCAGGGCTATCGCTTCTATTCGTATGGCGATGCGTGTTTGCTGTTTCGGGCCGAGCGGTAGGGTGGGTTAGCCGCAAGGCGTAACCCACCACTGCTCGTCTCCGCGGAAGCGAAGAGGTGGATTACGCCTTCGGCCAATCCACCCTACGCAACCTTCGTTACGCCATCACCCGCTGCGGCAGGAGTTCCGCGATCTGCACCGCATTCAGCGCCGCGCCCTTGAGCAGCTGATCGGCCGCCACGAACATCGAGATCGAGTGCCCGGTGGGGTCGCTGAGATCCTTGCGGATGCGGCCGACCAGGACGTCGTCCTGGCCCGAGGCGTCGATCGGCATCGGGAAGTAGTTCTTGGCGCGGTCGTCGACCACCTTCACGCCGGGCGCCTGCGCCATGATGGCACGGACCTGGTCCTCGCTGATCGGCTTCTCGCATTCGAAGGTGATGGCTTCGCAATGGGCGCGCAGCACCGGCACACGCACGCAGGTGACGCCGACGGCGATGCTGTCGTCCTCGAAGATCTTGCGGGTCTCCTTGATGACCTTGGTCTCTTCGTCGTTGTAGCCGGTCTCGGGGTCGATGGCGGTGTTGTGGTTGAACAGATTGAAGGCGTAGGGGTGCGGCATCACCTTGGGCGTATAGACCTGCCCGTTGAGGTTGGCGCGGGTGGATTCGACGAGCTCCTCCATCGCGGCGGCGCCGGCGCCGCTGGCCGCCTGATAGGTCGAGATGATCACGCGCTTGATGCGGTTGTGCTGGTGGATCGGCCACAGCGGCACCAGGGCGGTGATCGCGGCGCAGTTCGGGTTGGCAATGATGCCCTTGTGGTCGCGGATGCGGCTCGCGTTGATCTCGGGGATCACCAGCGGCACGTTCGGATCCATGCGGAAGGCCGAGGAATTGTCGACCACGATGGCGCCGGCCTTCACCGCGATCGGCGCATACTTCCTTGAGATGCTGCCGCCGGCGGAGAACAGGGCGATGTCGACGCCGTCGAAGGAGCGCTCGGTCAACTCCTCGATGGCCACGCTCTGCCCGCGGAACGACACCGTCTTGCCGGCCGAGCGGGCGCTCGCCAGTGCCTTGAGCTTGCCGACGCGAAAGCCGCGCTTGTCCATGGTGGCGATGAATTCGGCGCCCACCGCGCCGGTGACGCCGACAATCGCGACGACGGGATCGTTACTCACTTTGTCCTCCGTTGCATTGAGAATTTAGACAACAAAAAAGCCCCGGACCATCGAGGGCGGGGCTTGCCGTAGAGCTGATGCGTTTAAGTCGACGACCTACGCGCGCACGCCTCCCCGGGCCCCTTCGGCCGTGGTGGTTTTGGTCGTGCGTTTGGTGGTCGTGAACATGGCGGCGACTTATGCGGGAGAGTCTTGCCCCCGTCAATGGCTTTTCGGTCCGGACGATGCCGGGGGCAGCCTGCCGCTATTTGGCACCCGCTATTTCCCCTTGGCGCCCGGTGGCTCCAGGGTGACCTCCTTGAGGTCGTCGCCGCTGACGACGACGATCGAGAAGTTCAGCCGACCGCGTTCACGGACCAGCCCGCCGCTGATGGCCTTGCCCGCGGCGGCACGCTCGGCGACGCGCACGGCATCGGAGAGGCGGTGCCTGATCGCACCCAGCGCTGCGAGGTTGCTACGGTCCTCGCGGTCGAGCTCGGTGAGGGGCAGGGCGGCTTCCCCGCCGACCAGTTCGCCGGTCGAAGCATTGATGGTGTGGCGCCAGATCCGGTCGTTGTGCAGGGTCTTCACCCGGTAGACCGGCACGCCCGAGCCGCCGTCGAAGCTCACATCGGCAGTGGTGGCGCCGGCATGGCGGGCTTCGGCAATCGCCATGGCCTGGCTGATCGTGATCGAGGAGCTGCGGAATCGCTCTATTTCGCGGCTGACTGCCTGGCGGTCCGCTTCGGCATCACCATCTGTGTCGCTGTGAAGCGCGGTCGGCGTGCTCGCGGTCACGACAGCCTGTGCCGGCGCGGCGATGAGCAGCGCGGGCAATGCGATCGCAAGCAGGTGCGAGGTCCATCGTTTGGCAGTCGTCATGCTCGAAACCCTCGGCCAGCGAGTGTGCCGGATGATCGTAAAGAATTCGCGGCCGGCCTTGGGCATCGGCCGGCCGCGGAGCGCCGCGGCAGGCTGTACCCGGCGCGGCGATCTGGGTGATACGGGCCTCCTTTGGGGCTGGTGAAAAAAGCGGTCCGCATCGCCTTATAACTAAACCATACCGTATCGTTTTATTTCGGTCAATGACGCCGCATCGTCGCCCCTTGGGGAAAGCACGCAAGCTCACGGAATTGTCAGCGGGAGGAGCGGCGCCGTGGCGCGAGTTTCGAGGTGTCCTGGACGCGGTCGGCAGGCCCCAGCGCGCCGGCCAGGAACAGCTTGATCGCCGCGCGCATGCGCTTCTCGGCAGCCTTCAGCTCCAGCGCCGTTCCGAACGTCGCCATACGATGGGTGTGGCCGACGACGACGTCGAGGAACACCTCGGCTGCGATGGTGGTGTCGTCGACATCGAGCGCGCCTTGCGCCACCAGATGGTCGAAGAAGCGCGCCGTGGTGGCGACGGCCTTCAGCCAGCCTTCCTCCTTGCCGAGCTTGGCGACGTCGGGGAAGTTGATCGCCTGTGCCGTCATCATGCGGCTGAAGGCGACGGCATCCGGGCCGCAGGTGAAGGTCAGCATCTCGCGTCCGATCTCGACCAGCCGCTGCTCGACCGGGATGTTCGAGGCGCTGGAGAGCTGCGTCTCCGCCGCCGCCGACAGCGGCGCAAGCCAGCGCTCGATCTCGCGCCTCAGCACGGCCGCGAACAGGCCGCGCTTGTCGCCATAGCGGGAATAGACGGTGGGCTTGCTGACCCGCGCAGCTTCCGCGACCGCATCGAGCGAGGTCGCATCGAAGCCGCGATCAAGGAACAGGCGGGTGGCGACCTCGATCAGCCGCAGATCGCGCTCGATCGCAGCAGTCTTCGTCGGCCGGCCACCGCGCGATTTCGGTACCTCGCGCCGTGGCGCTGCCGGTCTTGTCCTGGTCGCAGTCAATCCCATGCCCAATGATTCCTGCGCGGTCGTGATATCGGTCATTCGCTCTATATCGCGCAGGAGCGGAATCGTCATCGCGAATCTGGCCGAATTGGCCATATCGTCAACGGTTTCGGTATTGCCTCGTTCCGTCACGAGGGATCACGGCAGGGTTGAGGACCAGGCCTGGCCGGATGCAGCCTTCTCGTATCCGTACTGATACAGCGCCCGCATATAGCCGGTATCGAATCCTTCCGACGGCGGGGCGGGATAGTCGCGCGCGATGTAGGAAAGATGGAAGCCCAGCCGGTTGCGCTTGGCGAAATCGTAGGTCGAGAAGATGATCGAGCGCGTCTGCGATTGGGTGATCGCCGACAAGCTGCGTGAAGCGACGTCGATGGTGCCATTGGACACCAGCTCGAAATTGCGTTCGATCTTCTTGTTGACGAGGATGTAGATGTCCATCCTCGCATTGCCGGGCAGACGGCCGCTCTGGAACAGCAGAGCTTCCGGCAAGGTCAGCACCGGCGCGGTCACGCCGCCGTCGACATGCATCTCCTGAAACTTGCGGCCCCCGCCTTCGGCGTCGATCATGATGGGCGGAAACACCAGGGGAATGCTGGCGGAGGCTGCCATCACGTCGCGAAACAGCTTGAGCGCCTCGGGCGTTCCGACCGCGGCAATCCTGCCCATGTCCCAGATCGCGGTGCGCTGCGTGTCGAGATCGGTCGTCACCACCAAGAGCCTGCGGCCCTTGGCATTCTCGCGCGCGACCTGCGCCATGATCTCGGGTCCGACATAGCGTGCGACGAGCTCGCGCAGCCTGGTGTTGCCGAATAGGCCGGATCCGAACAGCACGCGCATGATGCTGGGATCGTTCAGGAGACTCTCCGCGATACCGCTGGTGTAGACCTCCTTCAGCGTGTCGTCATATTGCGGTCCGAGAAACGCGAACGGTGCGATCAGGCCGCCGGTGCTGACGCCCGAGACGACCGAGAAGCTGGGGCGGGTTCGGGTCGCGGTCCAGCCGGCGAGCACGCCGACGCCGTAGGCGCCGTCAGCGCCGCCGCCGGAGAGCGCCAGATAGGTTCTCGTGGCAGTGCTGTTGTCCTTCTCGAAGCTGAACTTGGTGACCGGCTCGTCGGCGTAGCGCCGCAGACCCTCGATATCGAGCACGCGCGACGTGCTCGCCTCCGCGGCGGTATAGGGCGTGCGGGGCAGGGAGGTGCAGGCGCCGAGCGCCAGGCTGCAGATCAGGAGCACTAATCCGATCAGGCCGACACCAGTCTGCCTGATCCGGTCACGCGAGGAGACGGATGCGTCGGTCGAACACGAAGGGTACGGCATTGTCGGTGGCTGGCGATCACGCATCTACCGCCGCCGGCAAGTTCGCCGCGGCATCTCGTCCAGCCCCGCGCACAAAACTACACTGTATCGTTTCGTTTGACAAGGGCGCGGCGCACGATCCTTGTGTGGTCGGTGTCCCAGTCTGATGCAAAAACCGGCCCCAGCGCGGTCGGCGGGTTGATCAGCCTGCTCCGACACGCAATAAGCACCGCCATGAATCCCGACAATGACCTTCCCAATCACTTTGAGTTGCTCGCCACCGACGGGGCCGCGCGCACCGGGCGGCTGACCACCCCGCATGGCGTGGTGCGGACCCCGGCCTTCATGCCGGTCGGCACCGCCGGTGCCATGAAGGGCATGCACTGGCGCGAGGTGCGCGATGCCGGCGCCGACATCGTGCTCGGCAACACCTACCATCTGATGCTGCGTCCAAGCGCCGAGCGGATCGCGGCGCTCGGCGGCTTGCAGACGTTCACAGGCTGGAACGGACCGATGTTGACGGATTCCGGCGGCTTTCAGGTGATGTCGCTGGCGGATTTGCGCAAGGTCAGCGAGCACGCCGTCACGTTCCGCTCGCACATCGACGGCGCCAAGGTCGAGCTGTCGCCGGAGCGGTCGATCGAGGTGCAGCGTTTGCTCGGCTCCGACATCGCCATGCAGATGGATGAATGCGTGCGGTTGCCTGCCGAGCGCGCCGACATCGAGCGCGCGATGCAATTGTCGCTGCGTTGGGCGGAGAGAAGCAAGCGCGCCTTCGCGAGCGCCCCGGATGGCTACATGCTGTTCGGCATCGTGCAGGGCGGCGACGTGCCCGAGCTACGCCACGCGAGCGCGCAAGGCCTGGTCGGGATCGGCTTCCATGGCTATGCGATCGGCGGGCTCGCCGTCGGCGAACCGCAGGCGGTCATGCTGGCGATGATCGACGAGACCGCGCCGCTGCTTCCGAAGCAGCGGCCACGCTATCTAATGGGCGTCGGCACGCCCGATGACATCCTCGAAGCGGTGAGGCGCGGCATCGACATGTTCGACTGCGTGATGCCGACCCGCAACGGCCGGCACGGCGTCGCCTTCACGCGCCACGGCCAGGTCAATTTGCGCAACGCGCGCCATGCGGACGATCCGCGTCCGCTCGATGAAGAGAGCTCATGGCCGTCGACGCGGAACTGCGCGCGCGCCTATCTCCATCATCTCGTCAAGGCGGGCGAGACGCTGGGCGCGATGCTGCTGTCCGAGATCAATGTCGCGTACTACCAGTCCCTGATGCAGGGCATCAGGGACGCGATCGCACAAGGAAATTTCGAGGAGTTCTATCAGCGTACGCGCGCGGACTGGGCGAGGGGCGATATCGCCCCGCGCT
Organism: Bradyrhizobium sp. USDA 336; assembly: GCF_044908355.1. Classification (NCBI taxonomy): domain Bacteria; kingdom Pseudomonadati; phylum Pseudomonadota; class Alphaproteobacteria; order Hyphomicrobiales; family Nitrobacteraceae; genus Bradyrhizobium; species Bradyrhizobium sp. USDA 336. Next base: position 1,541,745 of record NZ_JBIYDC010000002.1, read on the forward strand.
AGATCAATGGTCCAAACTCAGTTGCACACGAGCCGCCGCTTCACGGCATGCTTGGTCACGAAGCCGTAGCCGCAATTGTCGCACGTCCAGAGATAGCTGATGATGTGGTCCGAGACGTAGGCAGACGCTTCAGCGGCGACCATGGAGTCGGCGCAGACGGGACAGGTCGGCAACTCGCTGCAACGCGGATCACGCCTTAGCGCTACGGTCGACATCACTTCAGCAACCGCTGACATCGTGGTGACCTCCCTGCTTTCTAGACCTAAGTCTAACATAAGCAGAATCAGTTGACGAGGTCGCAACACAAATGCGTTGGTTTTCTGCTAATTAAAGCTCACGCGATTTTGCGATGCAGCGTATTTAACATGTGCTGCATTGCCGCTTGCGCGTCGCCGCAAGCTGTCCGTAACTGCGCAAGGCCGCGACAGACGTGCAGATCGTCGCCACAGGGAGTTCATCATGGACGCATCGTCCAACACGGGTGCAGCGCACCAACCCGGCCGTGGCCGGATCTATGACTCGATCGTCGATGCGTTTGGCAACACGCCCATCGTACGCTTGCGCCGGCTGCCCGGTATGCACGACGTGAACGCGACCATTTTGGCAAAACTAGAATATTTCAATCCTGCCGCGAGCGTGAAGGACCGTATCGGAGCGGCCATGATCATCGCGATGGAGAAGGCGGGCATCGTCAAGCCGGACACCGTGCTGATCGAGCCGACCTCCGGCAATACCGGCATTGCGCTCGCCTTCGTGGCGGCCTCCCGCGGCTACCGGCTCAAGCTGGTGATGCCGGAATCGATGTCGATCGAGCGACGCAAGATGCTGGCCTTTCTCGGCGCGGAGCTGGTGCTGACGCCGGCGGCGCAGGGCATGAAGGGCGCCATCGCGGCCGCCGAGGAGCTCTTGAAGACGACGCCGAATTCGGTGATGCCGCAGCAGTTCAAGAACCTCGCCAATCCGGAGGTGCACCGCCGCACCACCGCGGAGGAGATCTGGAGCGACACCGGCGGCAGCATCGACTTCTTCGTGGCCGGCGTCGGCACCGGCGGCACGATCACCGGCGTCGGCCAGGTGCTCAAGCCGCGCAAGCCGGGCTTGCGTGTGGTTGCGGTCGAGCCGGAGGAGAGCCCGGTGCTCTCGGGGGGACAGCATACTCCCCACAAGATCCAAGGCATCGGTGCCGGCTTCGTCCCTGACATCCTCGACCGCTCCGTGATCGATGAGATCGTGAAGATCAACTCGACCACGGCGATCGAGACCTCGCGCGCGCTGGCGCGGCATGAGGGCATTCCGGGCGGCATCTCCTCAGGCGCTGCGATCGCCGCCGCGCTCGAGATCGGCAAGCGGCCGGAAGCTTCCGGGAAGACCATCCTGGCGATCGTGCCGTCCTTCTCCGAGCGGTATCTTTCGACGGCTCTGTTTGAGGGAATCTAGGACATGGCGGATCAAACGAGACGGCCGCGCACGCTGGGCGATGCCAGGACCGAGGCCGAGGCGGCGTTCAAGAAGGTAACGGCCAAGGTCGCCGCCGCGCCGCCCAAGCAAAACGCCGTGCCCGGCATCAAGGAGCAGGTCACGCTGCGCATCGACCAGGACGTGCTGGAGTTCTTCCAGGAGGGCGGTCCCGGCTGGCAGGATCGCATCAACGAGGCGCTGCGCAAGGTGGCAGGGAAGTAGGCTCCGACCGGACACGTCCGACCAGCGGCGTCTCTCCGCAGACTGTGACATCCGTTTGGCGCACATCTCTATCATCGTCGTTGCGAGGAGCTCTTGCGACGAAGCAATCCAGGCTGTCACCGCGGAGAGATTCTGGATTGCTTCGTTGCGCTCGCAATGACGGAGTACGCGGCAGCATCATCGCACCAACGAAAAAGCCCGGCGCGAGCCGGGCTTTTTGCATTGTCGATCTCGTTTCGACTCAACGACGGAACATGCCGCCCATCATGCCGCCGACGACGCCGCCGACGAAGGCCGCACCGGCAGCATCGCCGGGATTGCTGCGTGGCTGGGGAGCCGGTGCCGGCGCGCTGCTCTGAGCCGGGGCGGTGGCGGCGCGCCGAGCCGGCTTCTGGCTGCCGTCGCTCGCCGTCGCCGGGGCAGCCACGATTTCCGAGAGCAGGGCCTTGTGCTGGTGCTTGTTGAGGTAGCCTGACGACGGGTAGCCGCGCGCCGTCTGCCAGCGCTTGAGCACGGACCGCGTTTCGTCGTTGAATACGCCGGTCTGGTTGGTGTCGAAGCCGAGCGCCGTGAGTCGACGCTGCACGTCGCGACGCTTGTTCTTGTCGAGACCGATTTGGTCCTCGGTCACTTGGGTAGCCTCATCCGTGAAGGTGGCGGGATCGACGCCGGCATTGAGCGTGCGGGTCGCGGTCGAGGGGCCGCTCTTGATCGCCGCCAGCCGCGCCAGCGCCAGCGCCTTGAACTGGCCGTTCGGGTAAGCGGTGAGGTAGGCATTGAGCTCCTCGGCCTTGTTGGACTCCTTGACCGAGCGCCAGTATTCGAGCTCGACACCGTCCGAGCTTCCGGTCGCCGCCGGCACGATGCCGGTCGCGGTCGGGGCCGCAGCGGCGACCTGGGTGGTCGGCGCCTGATTGAGATAGACGGAGCCGGTCAGGTTGGTGTGGCCCCAGGGCAGCTGGCCCTTGCGGGTCTCTTCATTGACCTGAGCGCGCACCGACGTCATGGCCTGCTGGATCTCGACGCCAGGCTTGGTGATGTTGTCGATCAACGCCCGCGTGAACGGGCTGTTGTTGCCCTCCTGGCCGTCGAGTGCGGTCTGGCCCGGGCCGGTGGCGAACGCAATCAGCGTGCCTTCGCCGGACTTCATCTCGGCGAGGCCGCTCTGGACGTTGACGCTGCGCGTCGCCGAATTCGACTTGATCTTGGCGGCGAACGGATTGTCGCGGCAGGCATCGAGGAAGACGAGCTTGACCTTGGCATCGCCCATGGTCTGCTCGAGAGTCAGGTCGATATTGATGGCGGCGCCCAGCTTGACGTCCATCTCCGACTTGATGTCGGCGTCGACGGGTAGCAGGTAATTGGTGCCGCTGACGGCGATGCCGTGGCCGGCATAATAGAACAGCGCGATATCGGAGCCTTGCGCCTTGCGGCCGAAATCAAGCAGCTTCTCGGTCATCTGGTCGCGGCTGAGATTGGAGCCTTCGATCACCTCGAATCCGACATTGCGCAGCGTGGCCGCCATCGCCTTGGCGTCGATCGGCGGGTTCGGCAATTGTGCGACATTCTTGTAGGAGCCGTTGCCGACCACGAAAGCGACGCGGCGGTCAGCCTTGGCGGCACTGACCGACAGCGCAATGCACATCAGCGAAGCGAGGAGGGTGAGATAGCGCATTCTGAAATCCCCAGAATCGAATTGCAGGCAGCAACAGATCGGCAACGAACCTACACGAAGTGCCCGACTTCGCGCCACCAAAACGGCAGTCCGTTGCGTTCAACCCGCTGCTGTGTGGCCGAATGTGCACGATGGAGTGTCGCTCCAACGTGATCCAAATCACACGGCCACTTGGTTTTGTCGCGCGAGGCGGCGCGAGGTTCACCTAGCGCGGGCAGGAACCGACGAAGCGGGCTTCAAATTGAGTAAATTGCCAAACAGGATCAGCGCGGCGCCGAGCACGGTCCAGGAGTCGAGCCGCTCGGAATACAACAGCCAACCGGCAGTTGCAGTCAGTGGAACCCGCAGGAAGTCCATCGGAACCACGATCGTCGCGTCGGCGTAGCGCATCGCACTGGCCAGGCAATAATGTGAGAACGTGCCGCAGACGGCGATCACGCCGACCCAGCCCCAGACATAGAGCGACGGCCAGGTCCAGACCATCAGCGTCGGAATGAAGCCCGCAACCGACTGCACCACCAGCATCCAGAACAGGATCGAGAGCGCGCTCTCGGTGCGGGTCAGCGATTTGACCAGCGCCATCGCGACGCCAAATCCCATGGCGGCGCCAAGCGCGATGACCTGCCCTGGATTGATCTCCCCGGTCGAGGGGCGGACAATGACGATAACGCCGACGAGGCCGAGCACGATGGCGGCGATCTTCCATGGCGTCATCCGCTCGGACAGGAAGCTCGCCGCGAGGACGGCCGTCCAGATCGGCATGGTGAACTCGATTGCCACCACCTGGCCGATCGGAATCAGTGTCAGTGCGAAGAACCAGCCGAGCTGGGCAACATAGTGCACCAAATTGCGGCCGACATGCTGCGGCAGGCGCGATGTCTTGAGCACCCTCCAGCCGCCGGCGCGGTAGATGATCGGTGAGAGCAAGACGAAGCCGGCCAGCGACCTCATTTCCATGATCTGAAAAACATTCAGCTCGCGCGTGGTCTCGCGCCCGGCCACCGCCATGATCAGCATCAGCGACAGCCAGCCGGCCATCCACAGTGCAGCCATCATTTTCGACGGTGTGGTGCTCATCTGCGGCGGATGTGGACGGATAGGAGGGGCGGCCGGTATCGGCGACATTGCCGCCGTTTGCAACGGCCAAATCTGTGGATGCAGCGATGCTGGGCTGCATGCTAAGGCAATCAGCGAACAACGACAAAGATCGGGAGGCATTGCCCATGCGCATCTTGCAGCCGGCCGAGTGGAAAAAACCGCGCGGCTTTTCCCATGGCGTCGTGACCGAGGGGCCGGGCCGGTGGGTGGTACTCGCCGGCCAAACCGGGGGCGACGAGGCCGGCAGTTACGATCCCGACATGGCAGCCCAGGTCGCGACGGCGCTGAAGCGGATCGTCAAGCTGCTGGCCGAGGCCGGTGCCGGCCCCGAGCACATCGTCCGCCTGACCTGGTACCTGACCAGCCGCGCCGAGTACGAAGCGGCAGGTGCCGGCATTGGCGCGGCCTGGAAGGAAACGCTCGGCCGCAATTTTCCGCCCTCGACGCTGCTCTATATCGGAGGCCTCGTGGACGAGCGTGCCAAGGTCGAGATCGAGGTCACCGCGTACGTGCCCGGCCCATAAAAAAATCGATCCGGCGCGGGCGCCGGATCGACTGTCGCGTCAACTTGCGTCTTATTTCGACATCGAGATGTTCGCGCCGCGGAACTGACTGTCCGCGCGCATCGTGACGTTCTGCTTGTTGCCGGACGTCTTGAGAGAGATGTTGGCGTTGAAGCCCGCGGTTGAGGCCACCAGCTCGTAGCTTCCGCCGCTGCCGCGGCCCTGGAGCGAACCGGAGATATTGCGGCTGGTCTCAGACCAACTGCCTGCAATGGCGCCGCCTTCGGCCTTCACGTTGGCGCCGAGGTTGAATTTGTAGGCATCGCTGGCGCAGGTCAGCGACATCTCCATGGTCGGTCCGATCGGAGCGTATTTGGCCCGGCAGCGGATCCGCTCGGTCGAGCCGTCATCCAGCGTAACCGTGCCACCGCCGCTCCAGCTGCCCGCCAGCGGGGCGAACGGGCCGGACTGGGCCTTGCTTTGGGTGGTAGCGATCCCCGCCGTAAACAAAACGGCGGCCGCAATCAGCAGCCGCCGGTTCCGGGCGCGAGCCTCAATTGGTTTATTGACGCGATGCTTCCCACCGCCCGCTGCACGGTATGCCTGCAGATGCTCCATTCCACTTCCCCGATCCGGCGTTGCCGCTGAGTTGACCGTTGGCATATGCACCATTGATCGAAACTTTCACAAGTCCCCCGCTGCCGATGGTGCCGGAAACGTTAGCGCCGGGCGCGGTGATCTTGCCGTCGGCAACCGTCAGCATCGAGCTTGCGGTCGGCTCGCACGAACCGCTCTTGGTCACGATGGTGACTTGCCAATTGCCGTCGTAGGGATTTTGGGCGAAGGCGGGGGCGGCGAGGGTGCCAGCGAGAACTGGGGCGGCACAGAACACCGCAATGCGACCAAAACGCATGAATTCGTCCTTGAATGTGTCTGAGTTGCTGACGCTTATTCGGACGAAATGTGACGGAAATTTGTTGCGATGCCAAAGCGAAAATTGTTCCTTTGGGAACAATGGTTTATTTGCGCTTTTGGCTCCAATTTCCGAAGCAGAATCAAGAGCGCCGCACGTTAAGGGTAAACGTCAGGACGACTCGGAAAGAGCTTGCTCCAGGAGACTTCGGCTCAGAGGACTGGCTCAGAGGGGCTTGGCTCAGGAGAGACTTGGCGCGGAGGTCGCGAACTGCTCGTCCTGGACTTTGGCGGGTAGCGCCTTGTGGACCTTGGCGTAATCGATCACATCGGCCAGCAGCTTGAGCCCGAGCGGCGCCAGCGCGCGCTCCCAAAGCTCTCGTGCAGTCTCGCCCTTCTTGACGAAGCACCAGTCCTGGGCGGCGATCGCGCCGGCATCCATGCGGTCGGCGAGATGGTAGATCGTGCCGCCGGCGATCGGGTCGCCTTCCTTGATGGTCCATTCCACCGCGGCCTTGCCGCGGTGGCGCGGCAGCAGCGATGGATGATAGCCGATCCCGCCGAGCCTGGCGGCGGCGAGCGCATCCTTGCCGATCCTGGCATGGCTGTGCGCTGTGATGATCAGATCGGTGTCCGGGGCGATCTCGGAGGCCACCACCAGCTTGGGATTGGCTTGCACCTGCACCTCGATGCCCGCCGCCTTGGCCGCCGCGGCAAGGCGGTCATCGGCGTCCGCCACCACGACCCGGACGACCGAGACGCTGTGCTCCCGGAGCATGTTCAGGGTGGTCACGCCAAAATGGCGGGAGCCGACGAGGGTAATTCGCATGGGTGTCCGATCCGTCTCGCATCTGCGTCATCCCCCGATAACACGTCCGCGTGCCCTGTCACCACCCGCACAGCGTTTGCGTGGGTTATCAACAATGCGCCGGGCGCCTAGCGTTGCCTGGGGCCCTGCTTCGTCGACGAGCGCCTGTAGCGGTTCCTGTGTTTCGTTCTTAACAGAGATGCGTCCGATCAGCTGATAAAGGTGCGCCAACCGGGGGCTGGCGATATTTCAACCCGCATCCGTTTTCGAACCCGGCTTTGGCCGCCGGCGGCCTTTTCACGCCGCGCCTCACGAAGTCATCGGACGGTAACACGATCTCAACCAGCTTGGCGTATCGACGAATCCGTCGCGGATTTGTATTGCGTACCGCGACATCGAAATCGCCTGCCTGCGTGGGCGCGCCGCCGGGCCTTTTCGCCGGGACAGATCTCATGCCGAACGCGATCGAGCAGATCGTCGACGCCTATGTGCGTCTGAAGAACCGCCGTGGACTGGACGAGCTGATGATGCACAGGCAGCGGCTCGCGGTCGATCTGAAGAGCCGGTCCGGCTATGATTTCAGCCTGCCGATCGGTCAGATCGACGAGGAGATCGCGATCATCGAGGCGGGGCTCGGCCGGCTCAAGGCGGATAAGTCCACGATCTAGACGTCGGCATCGTGCGCGATGCCGGCGTTGATGCATTGTCGCAGTCCGAGCCCGGTTCATGCGGGGGTCAGGCCAGCCATGCCTCAATTGCCATGTCGTTTCGTGGGACGCGAATCCTGATAGGCTTGTCCCCGTGATTTGGAGGAATCGTCATGATCGAACTTGCGCTGGCCGGCCTGCTTGCGTTTGCAACCGTGCCTGCGGCGCCGACAGCGCCCATGGTGGAGCAGGTTCAGTTCAGGGGCGGTCCGGGCGGGCAATGTCCGCACGGCTACGATTACAACCACTCGAATGGCCGCTGCTATCCCAACGACCGTCACGCGCCGGGTGTCTACACCGGGGGCCACGGCTCTGGCTATGGGCGCCGTGGTGGCCTGTGCCCGCACGGTTACGACTATAATTACTCGACAGGCGAGTGCTACCCAAATCGTGCGCACGCGCCCGGCGCTTACGGTCACCCTCAATATTATGGACAACGCGGCGGGCTGTGTCCGCACGGCTACGATTACAATTACTCGCTGGGACAGTGCTACCCGAACAGGGCACGTGCGCCGGGCATGTATGGGCGGTAGTCATCGCCGTGCTGAGGCGGGCGCGCTCAGTCGCGCCGGCCGCCGTCGATCACCGTGAACAGCGGCCGCGCCGGGGTGGGTTCGACCAGCAGTTCCTCCACCAGTGCGGTTGCGGCATCGACATACTTTCGGGTCGGCTTGTCGAGAGGGCGCTTGGCCTCGTCGTCGAGCGCGACTTTTGCGGCCTCGACCAGCTTGCGCATGCGCGCGGCATGGTCGTCGCCCGCGGTCAATGTCGCGCGCGCCAGCGAGCGCAGCACGAACAGCTCGCCCTCGAGGCGGAGCAGACGGTCGTTGAGCCTGGTCAGGACGGCGTTAAGATCGGCCATGGCGTTCGAAGCGGAGGATCCGTCCTGATCTAGCCGCGATCGGTGAACGGAGTGCAAACGGCGCCGGCGCAATTCGGCGGATCCGGCGTCAGCGCAGGCGGCTTACCATTCGACGCCGGCCCAGCGCCGCCCGAACACGGGCGGCCTCGTCTTCACGGCCTGCCAGCCGAAGAAGTGGTGCTTGCCGGACCAGGCATGCACGATGCCGCTGCAGATGCCGCATTTGAAGCTGCCGCTGTGAGCCTCGCTGTGCTCCTCTCTGGTCGCGGTGTAGTTCATGCCGCAACTCGCACAGGTGAATTGTTCGATCGTCCAGATGCTGTTGGCCATGGCCCAGAATGCATTTCGGTGACTGCGGATGGAAGGTAGTCACCAGCATTTGCAGCGGCGTAAACCGGCGCGGGGAAATCCGGTTAACCCGCGTTAGCCAAGCCGGGTTGGGACGGACGATGCGGTATCCGGCACCCGGTCGTCTTGACGCCAGATGCGTTGCTGGCAATAACGGCTGAGCCCGCAAGCGCGGAAGTTGCGTTCATGCCGCAAGGAAAGCTGTGCCCGTGAAAAGCCTCCGTCAGTTGCTGACGGGCGAGGACGTCATCCAGCTCGTGATCCGCCTCGGCCTGCTCGCCCTGCTGATCATCTGGACCTTCCTGATCATCCGCCCATTCGTGCCGATCCTGGCCTGGAGCGGCGTGCTGGCGGTCGCGTTCTATCCGGCGTTCAGCTGGGTTGCAAAGATCCTGGGCGGCCGGCCCAAAATCGCAGCAGCAATCCTGACCCTGGTCACGCTGGGTATCGTCATCGGTCCGGCGACCTGGCTCGGCATCAGCGCGGTGGACGGCGTGCGTGAGCTGGCGCACCAGCTCGGCACCGGCGACCTCGTGCTCCAATCGGCGCCGGAGCAGCTCAAGTCCTGGCCGCTGGTCGGCCCCTGGCTCTACGAGCTCTGGGATCAGGCCTACAACAACGTTCGGACGGCGGTGCGCGAGGTGGCGCCGTATCTTCAGCCGCTGGCCGGCCCGCTGCTCTCGCTCGCGGGCGACGCCGGCCTTGGCACGCTCCAGTTTCTCGTCTCCGTGTTCGTGGCCGGCTTCCTGTTTCCGCATGGGCCACGCCTGGTCGCGGCCGGCCGCAACTTCCTGTTTCGCATCGTGCCGGAGCAAAGCGAGCATTTCCTCTCGCTCGCCGGTGCGACCATCCGCGCCGTGGCGCAGGGCGTCATTGGCGTGGCGATCGTCCAGGCGCTGCTCGCCGGAATCGGCTTCAAGCTCGCCTCGGTGCCGAGCGCGGGCCTCCTTGCCTTCATCGTGCTGCTGCTCTCGATCGTGCAGATCGGTGCTTTCCTGGTGCTGCTGCCTGTGATCATCTGGATCTGGACCGCCAAGGACGTCACCACGGCGCTGCTGCTCACCGTGTTCCTCGTCCTGGTCGGCTTCATCGACACCATGCTGAAGCCGCTCGTCATGGGCCGTGGCCTGACCACCCCGACCATCGTGATCTTCGTCGGCGTGATCGGCGGTACGCTGGCCCACGGCATCGTCGGACTGTTCATCGGACCGATCATCCTGTCGGTGGCCTGGGAAATGATGATGGCCTGGATCAGGACCGAGGACCGGGCGGAGGCGGGGAAGGGGTGATCTCGCGCCCGCCAGCGCAGTGTCAGCCGCCCATGCCGGATAGCTCGTGGCCTGTGATCAAGGCGCGTCGCTAACTTGTCTGTTCGACTAGACAAGTTACCATTGGGTCGATTCTGTTTTCGACAACGGCAGCAATGGCAAAGTCTTCCAAGCTGGTTGCCGCCAGGCGCGGCAAGGTATTGTTGGTCAGACGCCGGTCGGACGGCCTTTGGATGTTTCCGGGCGGCCGCAAGCGTGCGCGCGAGTCGGAGAAGGACTGCCTGCGGCGCGAGATCAAGGAGGAATTGCCTAAGCTGAAGCTCGGCAGGATCAGCCTCTGGAAGGAAGTGAAGGCGAGGAACAAGCGCTCCGGCCGCAAGATGAGCGACGCGATCTTCATCGCCAAGTCCGCCAAGGGCAGGCTGGCGATCGGCGACAAGAAGGAGATCGACCGCGCCGCCTGGCATAAGCCCCGCGGCATCCGCCTGACGGCGACCTCGCGCTACATCCGCGACCGCCTGTTTCCGCGCAAGCGGCGGCGAAGCTGAGCCGCTAGTCCTCCCGCGTCGCCGATCGCGTCCTGCCGGCAAATCTCCTCGACTGCGCCGCCGCCGGCTCGGGTGCGGCGAGCTTCGCGGCCTGGAGCTCCCGCATCTCCTTGCGGACCTGGCGCGCACTGCGCATTGCCCGCTTGATGAAAGGATGCTGCGAGTCCTCGGCGAAGAACAGCACGACTTCGCAGCTCGGACATTGCCTGGAATAGCCGTCCTGCAATCGGCCGGCGCGATCGCGAAACACGTTCTTGCACCGCGTGCACTGAACCTGGACCGAACTCATGCGCGGATGACAATCACTTTGAAATGGATCGTCAGCTGATCCGAAATGTCTGAAGAAAGCTTGAATGCCGGCGTGTGGCTGGATGCCGCCAGATATCGCCGAGCCAGCAAGGCGTGTGAACCAGTTCACAAGCGCGCGGCGAAACCGCTGCTATGAAGACGTCATTGCTTAACCGATTCATTTCGAACGAAACGCCCCAGCGTGGCTCCAAGCGCTGGGGCTTTTTCGTGCCTCCATTCTCACAGCCAAGAGCAGATCGAAAGGGATCGCGCCGCCGTCTCGAACGTTGTTGAGGAGGGGTGCGTTCGCAGGGCAAATCCCATATGCATGGCGCCGAGCTGCCGATTCGAGGGGCAAGGCGGCTCGCATTCAGTTTGCGGCGGTTCAAGAGCAGAAACGGGTCCAAGTGAGGCTTTCCACGAAGGCAAGGGTGGCCAAGAAGCCGCCGAAGAAGAGCAAAGGATCGCAGCGCGCCACGATCTCGTCTTCGTCGCCTGTCGGCATGATGGCCCTTCATCTGCTTGCACAATGGAAGCAGTCCGGACGCAGCGGCATCGTGTTTCTCGCCGAGAGCGAGAACAGGGCGGAGCGGCTCGGCAGCGTCATTCACGCGCTCGACCCCGCCTGCGAGGTGCTGGTGTTTCCGCGCTTGAACACCTTGCCGTTCGATCAGCTGGAGCCCTCGCACGAGCTCGCGGGGCGCAGAGCCTCCGTGCTGAGGCGTCTTGCGAAATCCAAGAAGCCCGTGTTTCTCGTATCGACGGCGGAAGCGGTGATGGAGCGCATGCCGCCGCCGGCCAGCCTGTCGCGCCTGAGCCTGAGCTTGAAGGTGGGCGGCACGTTCTCCGAGCAGGAGCTGGAGTCCCGCCTCCAATCCCTCGGTTACGATCTCGACGATGAGCCGGACTATCCGGGCGGGGCGCTGTTCCACGGCCAGACCTTCGAGATATTTCCCGCAGGCGCGCTGGGGCCGTTCCGGATCGAGCATTCGCAGCACACGATCAAACGGATCGTGGCCTTCGACCCGCATGAGCACAGGATCATCTTCGAGACCAAGGAGCTGCTCGTCGATCCCATGTCGGAGCGGCTCGGCCTTGCCGGCAAAGGCGGCAAGCGCGCCAGCCTGTTCGATTATTGCGCGGGCGCCAGATGGATCGCCGATGCCGGCGTGCCGTCGCATGCCGACGGATGGCTCGATACGATCGAGGAGGCCGCGCCCCGCAGCGAGCGGGAGCGCGAATATCTCGGGCGCAGCGATTGGAAGCGGCTCTCCAAGGGCATCAAGGTGCTGCCGCGGACGGCACCGTTCCAGGCCATCCCGGAATTTTCGAAGCTGACATCCTCCCGGAAGGCGTTGCGCGGCTTCGTCGAGGAGACGCGCCGGGCCGGGTCGCGGCTGATCCTCGTTGCCGCGCACGAGGACGATCTGCGCGTGATGGAGCGGATGAGCGGCGTCAAGGCGGAGCGCTGCGAAGACTGGGAGGAGGCGGCGCGCGGGCGGGGCGGTGAGATGGCGCTGCTCGCCGATCTCGATGCCGGTTTCGTCGTGCCGGCGAAGAAGCCTCTGGTCGTGGTGACGGCGTCCGACGTGCTCGGCAGCCGCGCGCATCATCCGCAGCCGATGGCGCGCGCCTGGAGCGCGGCCTTCGACCATGCCGATGCGCCGGAGCAGGGCACGGTGGTCGTTCATCTCCAGCGCGGCCTTGCCGTGCTCGACGGCCTGCAGACCGTCAACACCGGCGGCGGCGCGATGCGCGAGATGATCCGCCTGAAGTTCGCCGGCGACAATGCGGTGCTGGTGCCGCCGCCCGATCTCGCCTTGATGTGGCCTTACGCCGCCGAGCTCGGGAGGCTTTCGCTCGACAAGGCGGACGGCAGCACGTGGTGGGCGCGCCGCAGCGAGGCCGAGCGCGAGATCCAGATCGCCGGCAAGGCGCTCGCCAAGCACATCAGCCAGCGCCGGCGGCGGCGCGGCGAAAAGCTGGTGCCGCCGGGATCGGCCTACGAGAAGTTCGTCGCGCGTTTCCCTTACTTCACGACGATCGACCAGGCCCAGGCGATCCGGGACGTGCTGGATGATCTCGCATCCGGCCATCCGATGGATCGGGTGATCTGCGGCGACGTCGGCTTCGGCAAGACCGAGGTCGCGCTGCGCGCTGCGGCCGCGGTGGTGCTGTCGGGCAAGCAGGTTGCGGTCGCGGTGCCGACGACGGTGCTGGCGCGCCAGCACGTCGCGACGTTTCAGAAGCGCTTTGCCCCGTTCGGCATCGAGGTCGGCAACCTCTCGCGCGCGACATCGGGCGCGGCGCTGCGGGAGACCAGGGAGGGCCTGCGCAGCGGCCGGATCAAGGTCGTGATCGGCACGCAGGCGCTCACCGGCAAGGACGTCAGGTTCGACGATCTCGGCCTCGTCATCGTCGACGAGGAGCAGCATTTTGGCGCGGCGGAGAAAGCCAAGCTCGCCGGGCTCGCCAAGAACGTCCATGTGCTGATGATGAGCGCGACGCCGATCCCACGGACGCTGGCCGCCGGCCTTGCCGGCTTCCGCGATCTCAGCGTGATCGCCTCGCCCCCGGTGCACCGGCTTCCGGTCGCGACCCGGATCGCGCCGCTGTCGGATGCGGCGATCGCCTCGGCGCTGCTGCGCGAGCAGCGCCGCCACGGCCAAAGCTTCCTGATCTGCCCGCGCATCCAGGATCTCGATCCCATGCTGGCGCGGGTGCGGGCCGTCGCGCCTGACCTGCGCATCGTCTGCCTGCATGGCAGGTTGGCGGCGGACGAGATCGACGATCGCATGATGAGCTTCGTCGAAGGCCATGCCGACGTCCTGCTCGCGACCAACATCGTCGAGAGCGGCCTCGACATTCCCCGCGCCAACACCATCGTGGTGTGCTGGCCGGAAAAGTTCGGCCTCGCTCAACTGCACCAGCTGCGCGGACGCGTCGGCCGTGGCGGCATCCGCGCCTTCGCGCATCTCTTGACCGAGACGGAGTCCGGACAATCCGAGAAGCGCCTCGCCGTGCTCGAGGAGTTCAGCCGGCCGGGCGCGGGCTTTGCCATCAGCGAGCGCGATCTGGATCTGCGAGGCGCAGGCGATTTGTTCTCGGAGCAGCAATCCGGCCACGTCCAGGTGTTCGGGCCGGTGCTCTACAGCCACCTGCTGAAAATGGCCTCGGAGAAGAGCGACGAGCAGCTGTGGGTGCCCGACCTCAACCTGCCGGTCGGGGACATGCTGCCCGAGAGCTACGTGCAGTCCGAGCCGGTGCGGCTCGAGCTCTATGCCCGCGCCGCACGATGCAACGATGAGGACGATCTCGACGACCTCGAGGAGGAAACCTCCCGCCGCTTCGGACCCTTGCCAAAGCTCGCGCGCGACTTCTTCGCCGCGGCCAAGCTCAGGATCGAATGCAAGCGACGCGGCATCATCCGCCTCGACGTCGGCCCTGAAGCTGCCGCCGCGACGTTCCTGCCCGGACGCCTGCGCAAGTCGCGCGGAAAATCGCTGCAACGCGACGGCGACCGCGTCGTCTATCACAGCCCGGTGCGTGATGCGCCGTTCGAGCTGGTGGAGGAGCTGTTCGAGCTGCTGGATGAGGGGTAGGGGCTTGCGCGTTCGTCAGCGCGCACAACCGCGAATTCGTAGCGGAAACCCTGCTTCACTATTATAGTTAATTTGGGCGTGGCGAAGGAGATCGTCCGATGTCACATGCCATTCGTCCAGTGATTGCCACGATTGTCGCAAGCTCATGTCTGTTGGCCCTGGTGCAAGCAGGCGGCGCAAATGCCGGCTCCGCCGGAGCGGGCATGGGAACGGGGCAGGGTAGCGCTGGCGGCTCGGCGCCTTCTGGAATGGGGACGAGTGCGGGCAATGCAGGTCCCTCAGCTCCCCCAGGGATGGGGACGAAGGACACCGCGCCCGGCGGAGATCTGCGCACCAACAGCGGAGCGACCAATTCGAACGTCCAGCCCGCCACGCCTGCGAGGTCGCGGGCGGCAGCTCAGGCCGCGAGAAATGCCGGGGCTGGTCACGCTCAAAATGGCCTCCCGATCGGCGCGATTGGCAGCGGCACGAGCAATGAAGATCAAAAGGCCGCTGGTTCGGCGTTCTCCCAAAGCAGATTCCGACCGGCAACACAGGCTCAAGGAAACGCCAGTGTTGGTTCAAATCGTCTGTCAGGGAGAGGCTCGAGCCTTTCGGACCAGATCAGTCGGCCGCGAGCCGCACGAGCTGGAGACAAGGTGCTGGATGCCAAGGCCCAGGTCGAGCGACGAACGACTGTGTCGCCCAAACGCGTTACGAGCCCGATAGGACCAGGTTTGTAATCTGCGAGCGACGGGGGAACAGGTCGATTCGGTGCATCGCGCTCTCCAAAGGAATGTGGCGCTCGCGTTTGAGCGGACGCACGAGCTGTTCGAGTTGCTGGACGAGGGGTAAACCGGAAAGTGCGAAAACAACCCCATGCACAGTAGCTATGTGCTTGTGCGATAAGGCGTTCTGCATCGGCGCGTCCATCGCGGCCGAGGTTGGCCCAAGCAAGCGTGGTCCACGACCCGGATCAGGCCTATCGTGCCGGGTCCGTGACGGAGGCGCCGTCACTTGGCCGTTGATTTGTCGGGCAAAACAGTGGCATTATGCCAACTTCGGAAAATCCGTTGCTGGCATGGCTGTTGCCGGTGCGCGGCGAGGAGCTTGCACCGGATCCGTAATCAGCCCGGGGTTGCCGGGCCGTCCGCCGTCCGCGCCGCTAACGCGGAATTAATCCAGAAAGCCGACAATTTTAGGCAGTTGTGTATGGGTGCTGCGTAAGCGGATCGTCGCGAGGCGTTCCAGGGGCGGCTTCCTGTTGCTCGCTCCATGGGGGTCAGTGCAAATGACCACGTCCTTCGAAACGCCAAGCTTCGCCGAAGAGCTCGACGCCGTCGCCCTTGCAGACGCTGCAGGCGCGCAGGAGCCCGCAGGCCCGGAAGCTGAAACGCCGCCAATCACGCCCCGCCGCAAGACGATCCTGCCGCTGGCGGTGTGTGCGCTCGCCATCAACGGCGCGGCGGCCATCTATACGTCGCCCTCCGGCATGCCGTCATTGAATGTTACCAGCCTCGCCGAACTGCTGCCGCGGCAGGAGGCACCGGCACCGAAGCCGGATCCGGTCGTCACCGCGCTGAAAGAGATCCAGTCGGCCCAGCAGCAGCACACGGCTTCGCTGCAGGAGAACAACCAGACCCTGCAGCAGAATGCAGCCCTGCTGCAGCAGGATTCGCTGGTGCTGCTGTCCCTGCGGCAGAGCATCACGGAGGAGCGGGTCGACGTGAAGAAGATCTCGTCGCAGCTCTCCACGCTGATCGCCAAGGTCGACTCGCTGCAGAATGTGATGATGTCGGACGTGACGTCGTCCGTTCGCAGAGCGAATGCGCGCTACGGACTGTCCGCCGCGATGCGCAAGCGGCTGGTGCGTGAGCCCAAGCCGCTGGGGCCTCTGGGCCCGGTGTCGATCGGAGGGGCGCCGCTGAGCGTCCCGGCTGCGGTGGCGGGGCCGGAGAGCTGAGGATGCGTCTTAGCTAGGCCGCTTCCTCCTCGAACGAGGTATAGACCCGGCCTGTCGGATCAACGACCTGAACGTCCCAGCATCCGTCCTGGACCAGCTCTCGGGCCTTCTTGAGGGCCGCAGCGAGTGAGGACCGCTTGAGATTGACGACGCCCGCCGTGTCGAAACCGTTGATTTCAAACATGCCGTTCCTCCGGTTTTGGGGAAGCGTACACGTTTCCGGGGCGATGTCAGCGGGTTTGTCAAAGTTTCAGTTGCTGGGCCTTGGCCTCCAACCGTATTCCTGATGGGAAATCGTGGCGGTGATGTCGGCCTCTTTGTCTGCCGAGAGGCGCCAGGCCGCCACTCCGAAGCACAACGTCAGGACCAGGGCCGTCGCAAGCAGAAGCATCGAGACGAAATGGCTCACGCGCGTCACCAGCGGTTGGAAGCTACGAGAGAGCGAACACGGGTTGCCGATTCGAAAAATACAGACGGGCTGACCTAAAGCCCTGGTTTCCACATCAGTCACACAGGACCAAAGGCGCTCACGATCCCGATCGTGATCGGGACCAGCGCGACGATTGTCCATAAGGCGGGCGAGCTGGAAGACAGACCGGCGAAAAAGATCAAGAGACCGAAGCCCACGAGAGCCGCCGAGATGGCATAGGCGAGTGCTTTTTCCATCGTTCGATCCGCGAGGAAACGGGATGGATTGCGCCTGTAGGACTCACCGCCGGTCGAAACGTTCCTATGCTGAGCTGGATTGGCCGTGCATCAGCATTTCTTCAGCTCCGCTCAGCATGTCGACCACCACCGCGGCTCCGAGCTGTCGAATACTTCGCGCTTGGCTGGATCGGTAGCCAAGTCGCGGATCAGGGCGCGTTCGGCCGCATCTTTGCGAAGTTTCTCGATCTGCGCCAGATAGTCCTTCATTGGCAACTGGCTCCGTTTGCGCAAACAAAACGTACAAGCAATGTGCGAAAGCGAGCAGAAGTGATTGCCGATTTTTCCTAGTCTTCGATGGCTTTGGCCTTCCCCAAGGTCCAAGCACCTCCAGCGGCCCCGGCCTCACACCCCAAAAGCCCCCCACGGTCGGGGCCGTCATTGGATCGCAGCCGTGACGCCTGCCCCTGAACGTTCGCGGATGGAGGAGCCGAGTCGCATCGCTCGAACTGCGACAACGGCGCAGCACTGTTCAAAGGAACTGGCTCCATGCCTCTGCATTCCTCGATTGCATGATTTTCCCACTTTTTGGTCGGCTCGGGTGACGGAGGGGGTACATGGGCACTTTCGATCACACCGCTGTTCTGAAGCAGCGTTTCGATGAGCTTGCTTCTGGGCTTTCCGAATTGGAAGACCTGCGCTCGCGCGTAGTCGCAGCCGAGCAAATGCAAGAGAGGCATAGTCACGAGGGCAAGCCGCCCCCGACAATTCGCAAGGGTGCCAACCCTAAATCGCGATCAGCAGAAACCGATCGGCCAAAGAGGCGCTAGGCGCGGCCCCCGTGCCACGCTTCAGAACGAGGGCCGCCGCTCTGGATAGCGGTCCTACCTGGTTACCATAGGTCCGACATGAAACTTGCCAGCCCTGGTAACGACAGGTTCGTCCGGGAGGGATGTTCCTGCATCAACAAACGTGAATCCAAAGGAACGGCCCCGGGCGTCCCGGGGCTGGCTGCGGACACACCGAGGCCGCCCGACGCACCACTCAGCGTGGCACGCCGGGTGATATCGTCTGCTCAAACATTCGAGCTGGGTGTCTCAAAAGATACCGTTCAGAATTAAATCTTCGAGGTCTAGGCCAGAACCAGCCCCGACGGCAACGCGAACGGTGGCCGGTGAACACGTTCGAATGCGGCGCCCGAGAAAGTGGACCGCAACCTTGGAGGCCCGCCGGTTCACGCCCGCGAGCCACCCCCATTCGCCGCACGCGGTTTCTCCGCGCGCGAGGGCATCAGCAGAAGTAGCAATTGTTCAGCTCGCTCCTTGGTCAGATTGGCCGCCATGTCGGTCCCGATCAGTGCTGGGCCCCTGCGTTCTCGATCGTAGACCATCCAACCCTTGCCGCCCATGCGAATGAAGAATCGGCTTTGCAACGGAACCTCGTCAGTCAATGAAGCATGCTCCCGATTCGCCCAGCACCTCTCAGAAGCGGCATTCTTCTTTGTAGCTTCATTCGCATATGTGAATCGTTTCGGGAAAAAGTGGTAATTGGTCGGGTTTTCGTTCACAGTTGAGTGCACTGTCACCGTAGTTTTCAGCGGTTTTGGCAGATCCGGTGGGCGGGCTGCTTGGAACGCCTCGCTTGACTTCACGACCGTGGTCACGCGCCAGCGGGCGTTGAGTTCATGGGGAAGCCGATGATGCAGTGTGCATCAACCGGCGAAGGTTCGGCCTTCCTGCGTCAGCTCGAAGCTCTCGCCATTTGCGTGGAGCAAACCCGCCGCGACCATTTGCTTGGCTAATGACAGGCTGCACACCGGATGCGAGCCGCCCGGATGATACAGCCGCGCGCCCCGCGCGATCAGGTGCCCATACAGCAGAGCGAGCCGCAGCGGCTTGATCATCCCGGGCGAGATATTTGGCATTCCTGCCAAAGCGTGCGGAAGGCCCTTCGTTCCTGCGTGGAGTCGAACGACTGACAATTGTCAGTCTGCGGAGCATGACCGCGGCTGGCTGCAGCTAATCGCCCGCGAGCGACTGCATCGCTTCCAAGAGGCGTTCAAGCCCGAACGGCTTCTGGAGCATGATGCTCCCGGACACCGGACGCGGAGCGGCGTGCGTATAGCCGGTCGCGTAGATCACAGGCATGCGCGGATTGGATTGCCTGCACTGGATGGCGACATCCCAGCCCGTCAGCGAACCTGCCAACCTGATGTCGGTGAACAAGAGATCGGGTGTGGCTTCGGCACAAAGCTCGAGCGCGCGCTCGCCGCTATCAGCTTCCATCACCTCATGCCCGTGAGTTTCCAGGATGTCGACCACCACGTCCCGGATCAGGTCTTCGTCTTCGGCTACAAGAACCCGCAAGTCTCCCTCCAGTCGCGCTCTTCGTCCACGACGTGAGGACCATGCGCAGAAAACGTAGTGCCGGCTGGTCGGGCCGCCTCGGCCAACGAGCCAGCGAGACTCAAGCTGGAACGGGTGGCCTTTGTTCCTGCCCTCCTGGTGAGCCGGACGGCATTTCGATTTTTGCTACTTGATTTTATTGGTGAGCGCGCTGGGGCTCGAACCCAGGACCCCGTGATTAAAAGTCACGTGCTCTACCGGCTGAGCTACGCGCTCCCATGGCCGCTGATGGCTAAGATAAGAGATCGCCATCGTGTTCGGACATTCGAGAGGCATGTCTTGCCGCTTCGCCTAGAGATCGCGTTGCGGGGAAAACCGGCTGTTTCCGGATCATGCCTTCGGCCCGCGCTGTGTAGGGGGAGTGGCTGCCGAGGTCAATAGTGCGGGTGGTTGCCGAAGATCGCGGCAGGAGCGGGGATTGGCCTGGGCTATCCGTCGCTTAGGCCAAAATTCTCACCTCGATTGGCGGCCGGCCATCCACGCCGAAGACCTCGTGACTTCAAAGCACGAGGTCCGAAGACCGGCGTGGAGCAGGATCAGTTCGTCTCCCGCCGCACCTCGCTCGGCACCGGCTGCGGCGTTGCGCTCGGGTGGGGCAGCGCGACAGGGCGCAGGCCGATCAGCTCGGCGGTGCGGATCGCGCTGTCGCGCCAGAACTGGAACGAGTTGATGCGGCTGAGCTCGAGGATGGCGATGGCGACCGCGGCGAGGAACGGCAGGCTCTGCAGCACCAAGACGCCGGCGAAGATGTAGATCTCGGTGATCTGCTTGTAGCTGTTGGTGGCGATCAGCACGCCGGCGCCGACCAGGAGCAGGGTGCCGATCACGGCCTCCCAGAACGCCTGGAACTCGATCGACATGCGGGAAAGGCCGCCTTTGGAGGTGCGGGCGAAGGCGATGTGCTCGGTGATCAGGCCCTGCGCCACCGCGCGCGACACCGTCCATTGCACGCTCATCGCCGCGATCATGGCACCCAGCATCTGGCCGGGCTTGATGGCGACGCGGGCGCGGTACATCGACAGGAAGTGCACCAGCGAGACGATGAAGGCGCCGATAATCGGCAGCGTCAGGATCTTGTCGGGAATGGCGATGTCGGCGAAGGCGACGATCGGCACCCAGATGAGGTTGAGCAGCGCCACGACCACGCCGAGGCTTTCGGCGCCCAGCCAGTTCAGCCAGCCGAGGCCATATTCGCGCTTCTGGTCGGGCGTCAGCCGGCTCGCGCCGGGCAGGAAGCGGCGCCAGTGCTTCTTGACGATCTGCAGGCCGCCATAGGCCCAGCGGTGCCGCTGCTTCTTGAAGGCCTCGTAGGTGTCCGGCAGCAGGCCTGCGCCGTAGCGGGTGTTGGTGTAGTGGGTGGTCCAGCCGAGCTCCTGGATGGCGAGGCCAAGATCGCTGTCCTCGCAGATCGTGTCGCTCGACCAACCGCCGGCCATGTCCATCGCGGCGCGGCGGATCAGGCACATCGTGCCGTGCACGATGATGGCGTTGGCCTCATTGCGCTGGACCATGCCGATGTCGAAGAAGCCGGCATATTCGCCGTTCATGATGTAGTGCATGATCGACAGATCGCCGTCGCGGTGCTCCTGCGGTGCCTGCACGAGGCCGACGCGCGGGTCGGCAAAAGCAGGCACGAGGTCCTTCAGCCAGTCGGGCTCGACGACATAGTCGGCATCGAGGATGCCGATGATCTCGGCATCCGCCGCGGTGCGGTCCATCGCGATCCGGAGCGCGCCGGCCTTGAAGCCCTGCACCTTCTCGGCGTTGATGAATTTGAAGCGTTCACCGAGCGCGCGGCAATGGTCCTGGATCGGCTGCCAGAAGGCGGGATCCGGCGTGTTGTTGATGATGACCACGCATTCGTAGTTTGGGTAGTTCAGCCGCGACAGCGCATCCAGCGTCTGCTTCAGCATCTCGACCGGCTCGAAATAAGCGGGGATATGGATCGAGACCTTCGGGCAGTAATCCTCGGGCACGTTCTCGACCGGCTTGTTCTTGGCGATCAGGCGCTGCGGCGGCCGGCCGAAGGCAACCGCGGCGATCTCGTCGATGCGCGCCATCGCGATGAGGACCAGCGGAACAAGGAGGATCATGCCGAGCGTCAGCGCGAAAGCCGAGCCGAACAGGAAGTAGTGGCCGTTCCAATAGGCGAACACGGTCGCGGCCCAGGCGCCGACGCCGTTGGCGGTCGCCGACAGCAGGAAGGCTTGCCTCGCGGTCGCCTTCTCGATCCGCAGGATCGGCAGCGACAGCAGCACGCCGACCAGCAGCGCGATGCCCATCAGCTTCCAATAGTCGGGGTTTTCGACCGGGCCGGTCCAGGCGAATTTCGGCTCGCCGCTGGCATTGAGGACGCCCCAGTACGGACCGACGCCGCCTTCGAAGAACTTCCAGGGCCGATCGAGGGCTTCGACGATGTTGTAGTCCATGCCGAGCGCTTCGGCGCGGGTGACGAAGTTGCGCAAGGTCAGCGCCTGCTGGAACGGACCCGGGTCTGCGTTGCGCAAATTATAGCCTGCGCTCGGCCAGCCGAACTCGGCGATCACGATGCGCTTGCCCGGGAACTGATTGCGCAGGAGGTTGTAGCGGTCCACGGCCTGGTCGACGGCCTGATCCGAACGGAAATTTTCCCAGTAGGGCAGCACGTGCGCGGCGATGAAGTCGACGCTCGAGGCGAGATCCGGGAAATCACGCCAGATGTTCCAGATCTCGCCCGTCGTCACGGGAACACGGACCGCGCTCTTGACCTTCTTGATCTTGCTGATGAGGTCCTCGACCTTCATCTCGCCGCGGTAGATCACCTCGTTGCCGACCACGATGCCGATCACGTTGCTGTTCTTGCGGGCGAGCTCGATGGCGGCCTTGATCTCCCGCTCGTTGCGATCCTCGTCCTTGTCGATCCACGCGCCGACCGTGACCTTGAGGCCGAACTCGGCCGCGATCGGCGGCACCAGCTCGCTGCCTTCCGTCGCGGTGTAGGACCGGATCGCTCGCGTGAGGGTCGAGAGCTTCTTCAAGTCCGACCGAATTTTGTCGGGGTCGACGTTGAGGTCGACGACATGGCCCGGTTCGAACGGCGTATAGGACAGGCTCGGCACCAGGCCCTTGAAGTCCGGCGCAGGCTCCCTGTCGCGCAGGACTCCCCAACTGCCTGCGTGGAGCGCAGACACGAGCAACAGAACGGCGGCGACAACGCGCATCGCGGCTAAACCAATAGGGGCTGAGGTGGCAGGGAAGCGGATCCGACCCCGAGATCCGACCAAGTCCGCGGCAAAGGGAGCATATCTCTGCCGCGCGGTTTCACAACTGTCATGGCCTCATGTCCTTATGAGGGCATGGCCTTTTTGAACGACGCGCGGCAGTGCCAACCGTCTCTATGGCCGGTCGTTCCTGAACGGCAGCTGAAACGACCGGAGCTATTTTGGCTTGGGCTATTTCGCCGGCGTGGGGGACGGGCTTGCCGCAGGCGAGGGGCTCGCGGCCGGCTGCGGCTGCGCATTGGCGGCCGGCGCTGCCGGCTGGGCGGCCGCAGCCGCCGCCTGCTGCGGCTGGGCGGCCGGGTTGATCCAGCACGCGTGCACACGGCTATCCAGGGTTTCCGCCACCTTGGGATCGATCTGGCCGCCGAAGCGGGTCAGGCAGCGGAACGCGGCCTGGATGTGGCCGCCGGGGCAGCCGAAACGGTCGTAGAGGTCGAGATGGCGGAACGCGGTGTCGAGGTCATCCCGCCACATCAGCCGCACCACGCGCCGGCCGAGCCAGACGCATTCGGGATTGCCGGCCGGGCCGTTGATGACCTGGGCGGCTTCCGCGAACTCGTCGGTGCGGCGCTGATTCTGGGCGGCGTCCTTGGCGGCGTCGGCGGGCTGGGCGGCCGCCTTGCCCTGTTCGGGGCCCGGCGGACCGCTCTGGGCGGAGGCGCCGCCAGCACCGGTCAGAACGAGCAGGCAGGAGACGGCCAAGGTGGCGGCGAACTGCCGCAGGACCGCATTTCGTGACTCGAACACCCGTTGCCGCATGAATTCCCCAATGTATCCGCTGGCCGTCCGCGTCAGGAGCCCCGCGGACGCGCTAGCTGATGGCGTCCAAATGGGTCTCCAATGCGGCGGAAAAGTCTTTCGGAGTCCATGACCTGTATTTCGAATTTTGTCCAGCAAAGTCACGATCCTAGATCACCTTTGAACCGGCGCAGGTAAATTCCCTGGGGGCGCGAGGGATCCACCGGACGTGCCCCCTTGGCAGACGGCGTGCGAGAAGGTAATCGACGGCCCTTCGCGGAGGACGGAACCGATTTCTCTTCGTACGCCACTGGCGCTTCTGCTCGTCTCACTGGGTGCGATCGCTGCCGTGTGGTGGTGGCTTGCCACGCCGATCACGCTCGCGCGCGCCCCGATCGATCCCGCCGACAAGGTTCAATGCGTCTCCTACGCGCCGTTCCGCGGCGAGCAGTCGCCGCTGGAGGCATGGACCCATATCGAGGCCGACCAGATCGAGCAGGACCTGCGCCAGCTCAAGGAGATCACCGACTGCGTCCGCACCTATTCGCTGGAGAACGGGCTCGACCAGGTGCCGGCGATCGCCGCCAAGGTCGGCGGGATGAAGGTGCTGCAGGGCATCTGGCTCTCCAGCAACCGCACCAAGAACTACGAGCAGGCCGGGCTCGCCATTCGCCTCATCAAGCAATTCCCTGACGTCATCACCTCCGTCATCGTCGGCAACGAGGTGCTGCTGCGCGGTGAGATGACGACGGCGGACCTCGTCGCTCTCATCCGCCTGGTGAAGACCCAGGTCGGCGTGCCCGTCACCTATGCCGATGTGTGGGAATATTGGCTGAAGAACCGCGAGGTGTATGACGCCGTCGACTTCGTCACGATTCATATCCTGCCCTATTGGGAGGATTTCCCGATCAAGGCGAAGTTCGCTGCCGCCCATGTCGAACAGATCCGCGAGCGCATGGCGGTGGCGTTTCCCGGCAAGGAGATCCTGATCGGCGAAACCGGCTGGCCGAGCGCGGGCCGCATGCGCGACGGCGCACTGCCCTCGCGCACCAATCAGGCGCGCGTCGTCTCGGAAATCCTCGGCCTCGCGAAGGCGAACAAGTTCCGCGTCAACCTCATCGAGTCCTACGACCAGCCCTGGAAGCGCAGGCTGGAAGGCACCGTCGGCGGCTATTGGGGCCTGTACGACTCCGTGCGCCGGAGCCTGAAATATCCGCCGGGCCAGCCGATCAGCAATTTCCCGTACTGGAAATGGTACATGGGCGCGGGCATGGGCCTTTCCGTGCTGGTGTTCGCGGTCGCGCTGATCACGCTGCGCCGCCGGCCGTGGACGCCGCGTTTCCCGGCCTGGCTGGGCGTCGGCATCTCGGCGACGACCGCCGGAATCCTGCTCGGGATCGGCGCCGACAAGATGTATTACGAGAGCTACGGGATCGGCGGCTGGCTGCTCTGGGGCGCGTTGCTGCTGGCCGGCATCCTGTCGCCGATCTTCTGCGCGCAGGCGATGGTGATCGGCCGCAGCCTGCCGACCTTCCTCGACCTGCTCGGCCCGCGCGAGGGTCGGAAATGGTCGAAGCTCACGGCGGTGCTCGGCCTGACGCTGGCGGTGACCGCGGTGATCGCTTCCGCGACCGCGCTCGGCTTCGTGTTCGACCCGCGTTACAAGGATTTTCCTTACGCCGCGCTGACGATGGCGGTGGTGCCGTTTGCGCTTCTGATGCTGAACCGGCCGCAGATCGGCCAGCGTCCGATCGCCGAAGCGGTGTTCGCGGGGGTGCTGGCGCTGTCGGCCGTGTACGTGCTGTTCAACGAAGGCCGCGACAATTGGCAGTCGCTATGGACCTGCGCGATCTATCTGTTGTTCGCCCTCACGCTGTGGCGGGCGCGGGCCGAGCAAAGCCAAGAATAAGCAGGCCGATCGCAAGGCCCGACAGCACGACATTGTAGAGCACGATGCCGAGGCCGGCGGCGATGAGGCCGACGGTCAGCAGCACGATCGACGGCCGCATCAGGTTCAGCGTCGCAACCACCAGCGCCACGATACCGAATACCGAATTCTTGAACAGCACGGTCGAGACCGAGCGCGACTTGCAGACCAGGGTCTGAAGCCCGGCGTCGCAGGCGAGCGCTACTTGCGAAAACTCGATCGCGAGATAGCGCACGTAGAGCGCAGAGCCGACGGTGACGAATCCGACCACGAGCAGGAACTGCACCTGGTAGGGCGTGAGGCGGAAGGGCTTCTTTGTCATGGCGGCAATATGGTCGGGAAGGCGCGGCCAGGCAACAGGGCAGGCGAGGTTTCTGTTGATCCGCCCGGGCACTCTCCAGGAACACGCGAGCCTCCCGCTGGTTCTCAACGTTGTGTTGCCAACACCGCCTAGGAGTGAGGCATGGAGAAGCCGACGCAGGAGCAGCTGAGCGAGCTCAAGAGGCTGAGCAGGGAGGCGCGGGTCGAGGATTGGTCGGAAATCGTCCGCTCGAAGGACGAGGCGGAGATGCGCATCCGCGATCTGAAGGAAAAGGCGCGCATGGAATAGTCATCGCCTGCGCCAAGGACGATCAGCGGGCGATCAATTGCGACCTTGCGTGTTCCGGCTCTGCTCCGCCAGCCGGCGCTCGTATTTTTCAGCCAAGGCGAGCAGTCGCTTCCTGATGTGGGGATCGGCCCGCTCGGCCAGTTCGCGGATCAACGCGAGTTGCTCCCGCAGAAAGTTCGCGTCCGTCATCTCCGCTCCGAATCAAGTCCGGTGCGGAGTGTGCCGTGTCTGGTTGGTCTCGTTCGTATCATTTGGTACTTGGGCGGAGGCATGAAGCCGCTCACCGGCGATGTGCGACTACCAGACTTACTTCAACCCCAAGCGACGTTCGAGCCAGCTGAGCGCGAACAGCACGAATAACGTGACTGCGATGGCGGCGCCCACCAGCAGCCAGGCGCCCAGCGCGCAGGCGATGCCAAGACCGGCAGCGATCCAGACAGTCGCCGCCGTAGTGAGGCCATGAACCGTCTTGGCCTTGACGTCGTGCAGGATGACGCCCGCACCGATGAAGCCGACGCCGCTCAGCACGCCGGTAACAATGCCTTGGACCACCCTCGAGACTGCATCCGGGTGGTCGCGCAAATTCTGAAACTCGATCACGGAAATCGAGATCAGCGCAGAGCCCAAGGCCACCAGCGCCAGGGTGCGCATGCCCACCGGCTTGTCGTTCATGTCGCGGTCGATGCCGATCACGAGGCCCGTAGCCGCCGCGACGAGTAGCCTCAGCACATCATCCAGTTCGTTCATCAAGACCCGCGTTTCTGGAGGGGCGACGCTTCGCGCACGTCGGACATGGACCTGCGAACTTGCTGCCAAGCGCGGCCGAGGTCCAAGCGTCCGTTGGTCGCATGCTGGCTGCGTGCGCGCCGGGACCGAGGCGTCATGGCCGCCTGAAGAACGACGACAGCGTCGATCCCGCGGACGACGCTGCCGCCTCCGGTTTCGCCGGCGCTGGTGCCGGCTGCGCGGCGGGAGCGGACTCCTCGCGCTTGGTGCGTTTTGAGGAGTAGCTGCGGCGGCGTTGCGGCTTTTCGGGCTTCGCGCTCGACACAGGCGCCGTTTCGGCTGCAGGGCCAGCGTCCTGGCTCGTCTCCGAACCCTTGTCCGGGACTCTGTCCTGAGTCTTCTCTTGCGTCTTGTCGGAGCCACGCATCGACAGGCGCTGGCCGTCGAACACGGTGGTCTCGCAAGGGCGGCCGTTCTCGACGAGACCCGCGCAGAATTTTGCGGCGGCGGCGGCATTGACCAGGGGGCCGGCGCCCAGGCGGAGCTGCATGCCGAGGCCGGTGTTGCCTTCCTTGATCATGATGATCGGCCGCAGCGCTGCGATCTCCGGGTTGGACTTGGTCACGCCGCGCCAGAGCGCGCGCAGGCCGTCGATCGAGTTGGCGCCGCCGAGATCGATCGCAAAGCGCGTCTGCTGAACGGCGATGGCAGGGGATTCGCTCTCAGCTGGCTCTGGCGGCTTGGTTGCTGCCGCCACGATTTCGGCTGCGGCGGGCGCCGGCTCGGCCTTCTGCTCGGCTGCCTCAGGTTGAATCAGTTTCGATGCGGCCGGATCAGGTGGCGCCATGAGCGACTTGGCCGGCACCAGCGGAATGGTCGGCAGCGCCGAAGTCATTGCTGGAGTCTGTTGCACGAGGGAGGCTGCGGCCGCGGTCTGCGGCGGCGGGCTCGGCGGCTCCTTCAACGTTTCCTTCTGAGCATCCTTTGGCGGATCCTTCTGAGCGTCCTTTTGACCATCCTTGGCGGCTTCGCTGCGCGGCTTCTCGCTCGTCGCCGTCGGCGTCGAAGCGACCGGCGCGACACTGGGAGCCGTGGGTGCTGCGTCCTGCGGCTTCGCGCCCGGCGGCGGCGTGGCCGTTTGCTTGGCAATGGCGCCGGTGACGGAATCGAGCCCTTGCTCCAGCACGGTGACGCGCGAATACAGCCGGTCGCGGTCGCTGTTCAGCGTCTCGATCGCGGCGGCGAGCCGGCGCGCTTCGTTCTGGCTCTCCTTGGTCAGCAGCTGCAGCCGGTCGGCCTGGCGCACGAGATCGGCGGACGCAACCTGGTCGCGCCGCCAGCCGAGCTGGGCCTGGTTGGCCATCACGGCCAAGACGACGGCGCCGACGGCCGCCACGCCCCACGAGCCCAGCCGCCACATCAAGCGCCGGTCGAAAGTGCTTTCCTCGGCCAAAAGTCCGGAGAACAGCCCGCCGGTCTCCTTGGTGGAGAAGGCGTCCGCCAGTGGGTCGGAATCCTTTGCCATGAATGTTAAGCGCCCAGCCCCGTCCGGCTTCCCCGAATCAATCAGGGAACATTAACAGGAAAAGGGCGCCGCACTTGAATTCCGGGCGTTTGCGGGGGTAGCTAGGCGATAGCTTCCGAGGGCGTTGCCGCCCGTCCGCGCCAATTTGATTCGGCCATAGCTGTCAGGATTTCGATGACCGCCCGTTCCAGCCTCACGATCGTGCTCGCCGCCGGCGAAGGCACGCGCATGCGATCGAGCCTGCCGAAGGTGCTGCATACGGTCGCGCACCAGAGTCTGCTCGCGCATGTGCTCGCCGCCGCACCCAAGGGAACCGGCACCTCGCTTGCCGTCGTGATCGGCCCCGATCATCAGGCAGTCGCGGATGAAGCCAAGCGCATCCGCCCCGACGCGCTGACCTTCGTGCAAGCCGAGCGGCTCGGCACCGCGCATGCGGTGCTGGCGGCGCGCGAGGCGATCGCACGCGGCGCCGATGATCTCCTGATCGCGTTCGGCGACACGCCGCTGATCTCGGCCGAGACCTTTGCGCGGCTTCGCGCGCCGCTTGCCCGCGGCGCTGCCATTGCTGCGCTCGGCTTTCGCGCCGCCGATCCGACCGGCTACGGCCGCTTCATCGTCGAAGGCGACCGCCTGGTTGCGATCCGCGAGCAAGCCGACGCCAGCGAGCACGAGCGCAAGATCGATCTGTGCAATTCCGGCGTGATGGCGATCGACGGCCGCCGTGCGCTCGACATTCTCGGGCAGATCGGCAATGCCAATTCCAAGGGCGAATATTATCTGACGGATGCGGTCGAAATCGTCCGCAGGCAAGGATGGGAGTCGGTGGTGATCGAGACCAGCGAGGACGAGGTGCGCGGCATCAACACCAAGGCGCAACTGGCCGAGGCCGAAGCCGTAATGCAGGCGCGTTTGCGCAGGGCGGCGATGGAGGCCGGGGTCACGCTGATCGCGCCGGAGACGGTGTATCTGTCCACTGACACCGTGTTCGGCAAGGACGTGACGATCGAGCCGTTCGTGGTGATCGGCCCCGGCGTGTCGATCGCGGACGGCGCGGTGATCCACTCGTTCTCGCACATCGTCGAGACCACGCTCGGCAAGAAGGTCTCGATCGGACCCTATGCGCGGCTGCGTCCCGGCACCTCGCTCGGCGACGGCGCGCGCATCGGCAATTTCGTGGAGACTAAGGCGGCGACGCTGGAGGCCGGCGTCAAGGTCAACCATCTCTCCTATATCGGCGATGCCACCGTCGGCGCCAATTCCAACATCGGCGCCGGCACCATCACCTGCAACTACGATGGCTTCAAGAAGCACAAGACGGTGATCGGGCAGGGCGCCTTCGTCGGCACCAACTCCTCGCTGGTCGCCCCGGTGACGATCGGCAAAGGCGCCTATATCGGCTCGGGATCGGTGATCACGAAAGACGTGCCCGACGACGCGATGGCGCTGGAGCGCAACCAGCAGACCATTCGCGAGGGCGGCGCGGCGCGCTATCGCGAGATGAAGACCGGCGGCAAGAAGCCGGAGACGTGAAAGGCGCTATTCTTCGTCGGCGAATTCGGAGAAGATCGCGCGGGTCAGGCGCCAGCCGCGCGGCTTGGCGCGCTTCACCGGCTCGCCTTCGGGATGCTTGATGAAGAGGGGCTTGTTCTCTTTGCCGCGCAGCGGCGGCGGCCAATGCGCAAGGTGCGTGCCCGTGGTCTCGCTGGCGCGCAGATACATCGACGACAGACCCTTGCGGTCGGATGAGCCTTTCATGGCCTGGTTCTCCCGACCGGAATCGTTGGCCAAATGTATTGACAATAGGTTAATGCGCGCGGTTTAAGCCGGCCAAATCGACGCAGCGGTCGCCCGTGCTGTCTCAATCAGCAATAATTATTGAGTATCTGGTTCCCTGCGATTTTCGCTAAAAACCGGGCGCGTCGTTTAGGCGATTTTTCGACGATTTGGGGGATAGTGATCCGCATGTGCGGGATTGTCGGCATTCTCGGGCGCGCGCCGGTTGCAGAGCAATTGGTGGATTCGCTCAAACGTCTCGAATATCGCGGCTACGATTCCGCGGGCGTTGCCACGCTCGAAGGCAAGCACCTGGAGCGCCGCCGCGCCGAGGGCAAGCTGAAGAATCTGGAGAAGCGGCTCGAGGCCGAGCCGCTCAAGGGCACCACCGGCATCGGTCACACCCGCTGGGCCACCCACGGCAAGCCGACCGTCAACAACGCCCACCCGCACGCGACCGAGCGCGTCGCCGTGGTCCATAACGGCATCATCGAGAATTTCCGCGAGCTGCGCGAGGAGCTCGAAAAGAAGGGCACGGTGTTCCACACCGAGACCGACACCGAGATTGTGCTGCATCTCGTCGACGATTTGCTCACGCGCGGCAATAGGCCAGTGGAAGCGGTGAAGCTGACGCTGGCGCGCCTGCGCGGCGCCTTCGCGCTCGGCTTCATCTTCGCCGGCGACAACGACCTCATGATCGGTGCCCGCAACGGCCCGCCGCTGGCGATCGGCTACGGCGACGGCGAGATGTATCTCGGCTCGGACGCCATCGCGCTCGGCCCGTTCACCGACACGATCAGCTATCTCGAGGACGGCGACTGGGTGGTGCTGACCCGCAAGAGCGCCGCGATCTTCGACAAGGACGGCCATGCCGTCCAGCGCGACAAGATCAGGCACGCCGCCTCGACCTCGCTGGTCGACAAGGCCAATTACCGTCACTTCATGGCCAAGGAGATCCACGAGCAGCCGGAGGTGGTCGGCCACACGCTGGCGCGCTACGTCGACATGGCGACCGAGCGCGTCGCGCTGCCGGTCAAGCTGCCTTTCGATTTCAAGAACATCCAGCGCATCAACATCACCGCTTGCGGCACAGCGAGCTATGCCGGGTTCGTCGCCAAATACTGGTTCGAGCGCTTTGCGCGCCTGCCGGTCGAGGTCGACGTCGCCTCCGAATTCCGCTACCGCGAGGCCCCCTTGCGCAAGGGCGACCTCGCCATCTTCATCTCGCAGTCGGGCGAGACCGCCGACACGCTGGCGGCGCTGCGCTATGCCAAGGCCGAGGGCGTGCACACGATCGCGGTCGTCAACGTGCCGACCTCGACGATCGCGCGCGAGAGCGAGACGGTGCTGCAGACGCTGGCGGGACCGGAGATCGGCGTCGCCTCGACCAAGGCGTTCACGTGCCAGCTCATGGTGCTGGCAAACCTTGCGATCGCGGCCGGCAAGGCGCGCGGCGAATTGTCGGACGAGGACGAGACCAAGCTGGTCCACGGGCTCGTCGAGGTTCCGCGCCTGATGGCCGATGCGCTCACGAGCGAGCTCCAGATCGAGAAGCTGGCGCACCGGATCGCCAAGTCGCGCGACGTGCTCTATCTCGGCCGCGGCACCAGCTTCCCGCTGGCGCTCGAAGGCGCGCTCAAGCTGAAGGAGATCTCCTACATCCACGCCGAGGGCTATGCCGCCGGCGAGCTCAAGCACGGCCCGATCGCGCTGATCGACGAGACCATGCCGGTCGTCGTCATCGCCCCACATGATCGCGTGTTCGAGAAGACGGTTTCCAACATGCAGGAGGTCGCCGCGCGCGGCGGCAACATCATCCTGATGACCGATGCCATGGGCGCGGCGGAGGCGACGGTCGAGTCCCTCGTCACCATCGTCATGCCCGATATGGCAGCAGCCTTCACGCCGATGGTCTATGCCGTCCCGGTGCAGCTGCTCGCCTATCACACGGCCGTCGTGATGGGGACCGACGTCGACCAGCCGCGCAATCTCGCGAAATCGGTGACCGTGGAATAGGCAATCTGGATATCGATCGGCCGCTCTCTTCCAAAACCTGCTAGAAGACTCTAGCTTGTGGTAGCGACCGACCTGGAACCCGAATGACCCCCCGCGACGACGCGCCTGCGCCTCTTGATCCCGTTCCGGAACCGCATACCGGCCTGATGGGCCGTTTCCGCAATTATTTCCTGACTGGCCTCGTGGTGACGGGGCCGATCGCTATCACCCTCTATCTGGTCTGGTGGTTCGTCACCTGGGTCGACGGCGTGGTGCGGCCGTTTGTGCCGCTGGCCTACCGGCCGGAAACCTATCTTCCCTACGTCATTCCCGGCTGGGGACTGATTGTCGCATTCTTCACGCTGACGCTGGTCGGCTTCCTCGCGGCCAATCTGATCGGCCGCACGCTGGTCGATGTCGGCGAGACCTTTCTCGGCCGGATCCCGGCGGTGCGCGCGATCTATCGCGGCCTGAAGCAGGTGTTCGAGACGCTGTTCTCGGGCAAGGGCTCGAGCTTCCGGAGAGTTGGCCTGGTCGAGTTTCCTTCGCCGGGCATGTGGTCGATCGTGCTGATCTCGCAATCGCCGAACGAGGACATCTCGCGCAGCCTGCCGGGGCAGGAGGAGCACGTGTCGGTGTTCCTGCCGTGCTCGCCGAATCCGACAACCGGCTTTTTCTTCTATGTCCCCAAGAGCAAGATCATCGAGGTCGATCTCACCGCCGAGGACGCCGCGACGCTGATCATGTCGGCCGGCGTGGTGCAGCCGGGCTCGTCGCCCGATCCGAAGAAGGCGGCCGCGCTTGCGGGCATGGCGAATGCTGCGCGGATCGCCAATGCCTCCACGCTCCGGCCCGAGCCTGCGAAGGCGGAGTAGGGCCATTCCGTTGCGGGATGGTCGCGTTCACGCGGGCGCATTCGTCCTCTGCTAGGCTCAGGTCGACCGAACCTGCCGCTCGGAATTCGACCTGGAGTGCACGATGTCCAAAACCATTGCGATCCTCGCGCCCGGTGCGATGGGCAGCGCCGTGGCCCGCCGCCTCAGCGAGAACGGTGCGCGCGTGCTGACGTCGCTGCAGGGGCGGAGCGAGGCGACGCGCAAACGTGCGGCGGACGCCGGCATGGTCGGCGCCGAGGACGACGCGATCGCGGACGCCGACATCATCCTCTCGATCGTGCCGCCGGGCGAGGCCGTCGCGCTGGCCGAACGGCTGGCCGCGCTGATCGTCAGGCGCGAGAACAAGCCGGTCGTGGTCGATTGCAATGCCGTCAATGTCGATACCGTGCAAAGAATCGAGGAGATCATCGGCTCGGTGCAGGCGCCGTTCGTCGATGCCGGCATCATCGGCTTTCCGCCGCAGCCAGGTGGCAAGAGCCCGGCCTTCTACATGTCGGGCGAGCACGCCAAGGACGTTGCCGTGCTTGGGGATCTCGGCCTCGACGTGCGGATCGTCCAAGGCCCGGTCGGCGCGGCGTCCGCGTTGAAAATGTCCTATGCCGGCATCGTCAAGGGCCTCGCCGGCATCGGCTCGGCGATGGTGATCGCAGCCACGAGGGCGGGCGCAGTGGATGCGCTCCGCGACGAGCTCGCGCTGAGCCAACCCGCCATCCTGGCGCGGCTCGAGATAGCGCTGCCCGACATGATTCCGAAGGCCTATCGCTGGGTCGCCGAGATGCGGGAGATTTCAGGATTCCTCGGGCCCGATCATCCGGCCAGCCAGATCTACGAGGGCTTTGCGAGGTGGTTCGAGCATCTGGCGGAGGATGCGAAGGGGGAGGCTGTGGATGCGGAGCTGATGAAGGCATTCGCGGCGAGCATCGCGCGGAAGAAGGCCTGATCGCGCGCATTCTCGCTCCCTCAACACGTCATTGCGAGCGCAGCGAAGCAATCCAGAATCTTTCAGCGGAGGCAGTCTGGATTGCTTCGCTGCGCTCGCAATGACGTGGAGGATCCGGTGCCTTTGCGTCTGTCACGAACCTTGCGGCACTGCCTCAAAGTTAACCCGCTCCGATCAGCGGAATCGCTTCGTCTCGTTCATAGAGATACAGCAGGCACCGCAGCGCCTCACCGCGCTCGCCTTTGAGCTTCGGATCCTCTTTAAGGATTCGCAGCGCCTCGTCTCTTGCCTGGGCGATCAACTGGCCATGCACCTCCGGGCGCGCGATGCGGTAGCCGGGCAGGCCGCTCTGGCGCACGCCCAGCACGTCGCCTTCGCCGCGCAGCTTCAAATCTTCCTCGGCGATGCGGAAGCCGTCGGTGGTCTCGCGGATCACTTTCAGCCGCGCCTTCGACATCTCGCCGAGCGGCTCGCCATAGAGCAGGATGCAGGTCGATGCTTCGGAGCCGCGCCCGATGCGGCCGCGGAGCTGGTGGAGCTGGGCAAGACCGAAACGCTCGGCGTTCTCGATCACCATGATGGTGGCGGCCGGAACGTCGACGCCGACCTCGACCACGGTGGTCGCGACCAGCAGGCCGATGTCGTGCGCGGCGAACTGGGCCATAACGCGGTCCTTCTCGGTGCCCTTCATCTGGCCGTGGACGAGTCCGACGCGATCGCCGAAGCGCTTTTGCAGGGTCTCGAAACGCTTGGTGGCGTTGGTGAGATGCTCGGTGCCCTCAGCCTCGGACTCCTCGACCAGGGGGCAGATCCAGTAGACCAGCTTGCCGGCTTCGACCGCACGGCCGACGCCTTCCATGACCTCGCCGATGCGGCTCATCGGCACGGCGCGGGTATCGATCGGCTGGCGGCCGGCCGGCTTTTCGCGCAGCTCGGAGATGTCCATGTCGCCGAAATAGGTCAGCACCAGCGTGCGGGGGATCGGGGTCGCGCTCAGCACCAGCACGTCGACAGCCTCGCCCTTGGACGTCAGCGCGAGGCGCTCGCGCACGCCGAAACGGTGCTGCTCGTCGACGATGGCGAGCGCGAGATCCCTGAACACGACATCGTCCTGGATCAGCGCATGGGTGCCGACGAGCAGGTCGATCCCGCCCTCGGCGAGCTCAGTGATGATCTCGCGCCGCTCCTTGCCCTTCTCGCGGCCGGTGAGGATCGCGACCCGCAATCCCGCGCGCTCGGCGAGCGGCGCGATGGTCTTGATGTGCTGGCGCGCCAGGATCTCGGTCGGGGCCATCAGCGCCGCCTGCTTGCCGACCTCTGCAACCGCGGCGGCCGCGAGCAGCGCCACCACGGTCTTGCCTGAGCCGACGTCACCCTGCAGCAGGCGCAGCATGCGCAGCGGCTGCTTGAGGTCTTCGGCAATCGCCGCCGCAGCGTTGCGCTGCGACGGCGTCAGCGCGTAAGGCAGGGCGTCGATGATCTTGTTGCGCAGATGTCCGTCGCCGGCATTGCGCACGCCGGCGGGGCGGCGCAGCTGCGCGCGGATCAGGGCAAGCGCGAGCTGGCCGGCCAACAGCTCGTCGAAGGCGAGGCGCGACCAGAAGGGACGGTCGGGCAGGATGTCGGTCAGCTCGACCGGCTGATGCACGCGGTTGAGCGCTTCCGTAATCGGCGGGAAGTCGCAGCGGCGCAGCACCTCCGGGCTGATCCATTCCGGCAGTGCGGGAAGCTTTTGCAGCGCCTGCGCGATCGCGCGGCGGAGCGAGCCGAGCGCGAGGCCTTCCGTCAGCGGGTAGACGGGGTCGATCCCGGAGAGCTTTGCGATCGCCTCCTCGTCGAGCACGCGATCGGGATGCACGATCTGCGGGATGCCGTCATACATCTGCAGCGTGCCGGAGACGTAGCGCTTCTCACCGACCGGCAGCAGCTTCTCGACATAGCCCGGCTTGGCGCGGAAGAAGGTCAGCACCACGTCGCCGGTGTCGTCGCTGGCGTAGACCAGGTACGGCGCGCGCGAATTGCGCGGCGGCGGCGGCCGGTGGCGATCGACGGTGACCTCCAGCGTCACCATGGTTCCAACGGCCGCGTCGCGGATCTTCGGTCGGGCCCGGCGGTCGATCACCTGGCTCGGCAGATGAAGCAGCAGATCGACCAGCCGCGGCGTCTCGCTCCGGCTGAGCAGGTACTGCAGCAGCTTGTCCTGCTTCGGACCGACGCCGGACAGGCTGGTCACGGGAGCAAACAGCGGATTGAGCAGGCTGGGGCGCATTTGTGCAGCAATCGTCATGCGCGGGCTCGACCCGCGCATCCATCTATTCAAGAGGATGGATTGCCGGGTCAAGCCCGGCAATGACGAGCATAAACAATTGCAACAACAAAGGGCTGACATGGCCTCTTCGAGTGGCTATATCACCCCCGCCCGGCACGTCCGGGCTTTCTGCGTTTGACTGGATCTGAGACATGACGGGAACGACACGATCGAGCAGCGGGCTGGATGAGCGCCGCAAGCGGCTTCTGTTCCGCTGCTGGCACCGCGGCACGCGCGAGATGGACCTGATCCTCGGCCGCTTCGCGGATGCCGAGA
This sequence comes from Bradyrhizobium sp. USDA 336, assembly GCF_044908355.1. Classification (NCBI taxonomy): domain Bacteria; kingdom Pseudomonadati; phylum Pseudomonadota; class Alphaproteobacteria; order Hyphomicrobiales; family Nitrobacteraceae; genus Bradyrhizobium; species Bradyrhizobium sp. USDA 336. The sequence continues at coordinate 1,578,010 of NZ_JBIYDC010000002.1, forward strand.
TCGGCAATCTGTCCGATGACGAGCTGAGCCAGCTCGAAACCTTGCTCGAGGTCAACGATCCCGATCTCTATGCCGCCATCACGGGCGACAAGGTGCTGCCGGCCGACGTCGCCGGCGCGCTGTTTGCCCGCATCAAGGCGTTTCCGATCGCGGACGGCAACGCATGAAGCAGGGAATGAAATCTCCGGCCGAGCTGCTCGCGCCCGGCCGCGCGCTGACGCTCGCCAATGTCGCGGAAGGTGCCGAAGGCCTTATCGTCTCCGATCTCGCCCGTGCCATCGCGGGGCGGCCGAAGAAGCCGGCGGTCAGCCTTGCGGTCGTCTGCCGCGACGGCGGGCGCATGCAGTCGCTCGAGCGCGGATTGCGGTTCTTCGCGCCCGATCTGCCGGTGCTGGCCTTTCCGGCCTGGGATTGCCAACCCTATGACCGCGTCTCGCCGCATGGCGGCGTTCTCGCCCAGCGCCTGACCACGCTGGCGCGGCTGGCCTCGCTCACCGGCAGCGACAAGCCGCTGATCGTGCTGACGACGGTGAACGCGGTGGTGCAGCGCGTGCCTGCGCGCGAGCTGGTCGCGGCGCAGGCGCTGTCGGTCGCGCCGGGCAACGTCGTGCCGATGGACACCGTTGTCGCCTGGCTCGAGCACAACGGCTACAACCGCTCCTCCACCGTGCGCGAGCCCGGCGAATACGCGGTGCGCGGCGGCATTTTGGATTTGTTTCCGGCCGGCCTCGAGCAGCCGGTGCGCTTCGACTTCTTCGGCGACAGCCTGGAATCAATCCGCTCCTTCGACGCCGAGACCCAGCGCACGCTGCTCGACATGCGTTCGCTCGACCTCGTGCCGGTCTCCGAGTTCCAGCTCGTCACCGACACCATCCGCAGATTCCGCATGGGCTATGTCGCCGAGTTCGGCGCGCCCGAGCGCGACGATGCGCTGTACGAAGCGGTCAGCGAGGGCCGCCGCCATCCCGGCATGGAGCACTGGCTGCCGCTGTTCCAGGACCGGATGGACACGCTGTTCGATTATCTGCAAGGCGCTGCGATCGCGATCGAGCCGCAGGCCGAGGACGCCGTGCGCGAGCGATTCAAGCAGATCCTCGACTATTACGAGGCCAGGCGCGAGGCGATGGAGCATCCCGGCGGCGGCGCGATCTACAAGCCGCTGCCGCCCGACCGGCTGTATCTGACCGAGGAGGAATGGGCCAAGCGCCTCGGCGATATCCCGCTGGCGCGGCTGACGCCGTTCTCGGTGCCGACCGACGGCACCGGCGTCGTCGATGCAGGTGCGCGCAAGGGCCGCGATTTCGCGCCGGAGCGCAACGACAGCAAGGTCAACGTATTCGAATCCGTCGTCGCGCATGTGATGGCCTTGCAGGCGCAGCGCAAGAAGGTCGTGATCGCGCTGTGGACGGAGGGCTCGCGCGACCGCATGACCTCGATGCTGCGAGACCACAAGCTCGCCCACACCACCAGCGTCAATTCCTGGCGGACGGTGCAGGCGACGCCGCGCAACGAGACCATGCTCGCGGTGCTCGGCCTCGAGAGCGGGTTCGAGACCGACGAGATCGCCGTCATCAGCGAGCAGGATATCCTCGGCGACCGCCTGGTGCGGCCGCGCAAGGCCAGTCGCAAGCTCGACAATTTCATCTCGGAGGTGACGAGCCTCACCGCCGGCGACATCGTCGTCCACGTCGATCACGGCATCGGCCGATTCATCGGCCTGCAGACGCTGGACGTCGCCGGCGCGCCGCATGACTGTCTCGAGCTGCATTATGCCGCCGAGACCAAGCTGTTCCTGCCGGTCGAGAACATCGAGCTGCTGTCGCGTTACGGCTCTGATCAAACCACGGTCGAGCTCGACCGCCTCGGTGGCTCGGGCTGGCAGACCCGAAAAGCAAAACTGAAGAACCGCATCCGCGAGATCGCGGGCGAGCTGATCAAGATCGCGGCCGAGCGCATGCTGCACGAGGCCCCGAAGCTGCCGGTGCAGCAGGGCGTCTATGACGAGTTCTGCGCACGTTTCCCCTATGACGAGACCGAGGACCAGCTGGGCGCGATCGAGTCCACTCTGAAGGATCTCGAAAAGGGCCGCCCGATGGATCGCCTGATCTGCGGCGACGTCGGCTTCGGCAAGACCGAGGTGGCGCTCCGCGCCGCCTTTGCCGTCGCGCTCGACGGCAAGCAGGTCGCGGTCGTGGTGCCGACCACGCTGCTGGCGCGCCAGCACTACCGGACCTTCAGCGAGCGCTTCAAAGGCTTTCCTGTCAATGTCGCACAGGCCTCGCGCCTGATCCCGACCAAGCAGCTCAACGAGGTCAAGAAGGGTATCGCCGACGGCTCGGTCGACATCGTCGTCGGCACCCATGCGCTGCTCGGCAAGACCATCAAGTTCCGCGACCTTGGCCTGCTTATCGTCGACGAGGAGCAGCATTTCGGCGTCAGCCACAAGGAGCGGCTGAAGGCGCTGCGCGCCGAGGTGCACGTGCTGACGCTGTCGGCAACCCCGATCCCGCGCACGCTCCAATTGGCACTGACCGGCGTCCGCGAGCTCTCGATCATCGCTTCACCACCGGTCGATCGCCTCGCGGTGCGCACCTTCGTCGCCCCGCACGATCCCCTGATGATCCGCGAGGCGCTCTTGCGCGAGCGCTATCGCGGCGGCCAGGCGTTCTACGTCGTGCCGCGCATCGACGACCTCGCCGAGGTCAAGGACTTCCTCGACAAGAACGTGCCCGAGATGAAGGTCGCGGTCGCGCATGGCCAGATGCCGCCGGCCGTGATCGAGGACATCATGACCGCGTTCTACGACGGCAAGTTCGACGTTCTGTTGTCGACCACGATCGTCGAGTCCGGCCTCGACATCCCCAACGCCAACACGCTGATCGTCCACCGCGCCGACATGTTCGGCCTTGCCCAGCTCTACCAGCTGCGCGGCCGCGTCGGCCGCTCCAAGCTGCGGGCCTATGCGCTGTTCACGCTGCCGGCGCAGCAGAAGATCACGGCGCAGGCCGAGCGCCGGCTCACCGTGCTGCAGTCGCTGGAGACGCTGGGCGCCGGCTTCCAGCTGGCGTCCCACGACCTCGACATCCGCGGCGCCGGCAATTTGCTCGGCGAGGAGCAGTCCGGCCACATCAAGGAGGTCGGCTTCGAGCTCTATCAGTCGATGCTGGAGGAGGCGATCGTCAACCTCAAGGCCGGCGTCTCAGAGCCCGCCGCCGATCGCTGGTCGCCGCAGATCACCATCGGCATGCCCGTGCTGATTCCGGAGGACTATGTCAGCGACCTCTCGGTGCGGCTGTCGCTGTACCGGCGCCTGGCCGATCTCGACACCGAGGAGGAGATCGAGAATTTCGGCGCCGAGATGCGCGACCGCTTCGGCGTGCTGCCGGACGAGGTGCGCTATCTGTTCAAGGTCGCCGCGATCAAGGCGTTCTGCCGCAGGGCCAATGTCGAGAAGATCGACGCGGGTCCAAAGGGCGCCGTCATCGTCTTCCGCGACAATTCCTTCGCCTATCCGGAACGCCTCGTGACCTTCATCCGCAGCTACGGCCAGGCTGCCAAGGTGCGCCCCGATATGAAGGTGGTGTTCCTGCAGGATTGGGAGACGCCGGAAGAGCGGCTCGCGGGCACGACGGAGATCATGCGGCAGCTGGCGCAGCTCGCAGAGAGCAAGAAGGCGGCGTAGGCCCGGCTCTCACCACGTCATTGCGAGGAGCCCTTGCGACGAAGCAATCCAGAGTCTCTCCGCGCAGAGAATCTGGATTCCTTCGCTGCGCTCGCAATGACGGTGCTCGTTGCTGCAGCTCGCGAAAAACTACGACGCCGCCCTCGATGCGTCCGCCGACAGCCGCGCCAGCAAGGACCTTGCCGTGTCCGACGGCGACAGCGAGTCCACGCTGACGACGGGATCGCTGCGCATCTCGTGCTTGCCGTTGGAGGTGTGCCGCATCACCGCCGACAGGCGGCGCGCGATCATATGCGCGGTGCGGAAGTCGGTCTCGGCGAACACGACGATGACCGAGCCGTCCTTCTGCGCGGCGCCAAAATCCATCTGCCGCATCAGGCGGCTGAGGATGCGGGCGGCGTCGAGCTGGGCGCGGGGATTGTTGGGATCGAAGGCGAAGCGCGCGACCGAGAGGCCGCCGCCGCGGGCCAGCGTCTGCTCGACAGCCTTGGCGAAATCGCGGGCGAAGGCTTCCACCGTGAGCAGGCCGCTGCGTGGATCGAGCCAGCCGCCGGCATCGATCGAGCGTAGCGTGCGGCTCAGCTGCGCTTCCATGGCGTGCTGGCGGATCAAGGGCAGCGCGTTGGCCGCGATCCTCGGCGGCTCGCCGGTGATCAGCTCGAGATTGGGCAGGTCGTAGCTCTGGGTGAGGTGGTGGGCGGTGACGACCACGGGCAGGCTGCGGAAGCGGGTGTCCTCGGCGAGCACGGTCAGAAACGCATCGGTCACGCGCGCGGTAAAACCTTCGGCGAGCACGACGCCGTCGAGGTCGCGGGTATTGAGGTGTTTTGCGGCAGCCTCGATCGAGAGCGCACCGACCACGCCGACGCGTTCGCCGAACGCGACGGAGAGCGCAGGGTAAGCCGCGCCGCGGCCGATCAGGAGCACGGTGGCATCGCGTGCGGGATCGCCCTGCGGCAGCGCGATTTTCACTTCGGGCAGCCGGCGCAGAACCGTTGCGTGCAATGTCCGCACGCGCAGCGCCGCCCGGAGCCGCGCGATCAGCCGGTCGGGACTGCCGCCGCGCGAGGAGAAGGGCAGGGCGTTGTGCGGCAGCGTGCCCGCCGCATCCAGGGCCACGAAGGGCAGGTAAAGCGATTGAGCGGCGATCGTCTTTGCGAGCCGCGTCACATGCGGCTCGTGCCCGGCATGGACCGCAGCGAGAACCGCGGCCGGCTGCACCTCTTCGACCGCGCGCGGCGCGCTGGTCCAGTCGGTGTCGACGACGGGAAAGAGCCGGGCCTCGTCCAGCGCCGCCACGAAGGCGGGGCGTTCGGCATCGGACACAAACAGGATCGGGCCCGCCTGGGACATGTAAAAACTCTGATCGCGCAACAATTTGCCGCCGCAATCTAGTTTGGCCGCCTTAATGCTGCGTCAACGCAGGCGCTGAAACCGCGCCTAGACCGGCCCGGAGCGGTCGCGAAAAGCCTCGACCATCAGGGGGTTAAGCCCGAGCTCGCTGAGCGCCTCGCGGGCGCGGGCATTGTCCTGGGCTCGCCCGGCGAGCCGGTGACCGGAGAGGCGGTCGGGCAGCGCCGTGAGCAGGGCGCCCTGGCCGAGCCGGCGCGCCCATTCCTGCAAATCGTTGGAGAGGAAGCGATAGCCGCCGACCGCCATGATGCCGGAGGGCGGCGCGGTGATGCAGATCGCGCCGCTCGGGCGATCGAGCCGCGCGGCATAGCCGGTGTCGACATAGTCACGCGGCGGCTGCGCCGTCAGCATCTCGCCGACCGGCTGCGGCGGGGCATAGGCCGCGATCGGCACCATCGCACCGCGCAGGCCAAGCGTGCCCTTCGGCGTCAGCAGGATCTCGCCGGCGATGGAGGAGCCGGACTGCTCGCGCGGAGCGCCGTGCGGCCCGGGCATGACAGGCACCGGCATGCCGTCCTCGCCGCGGCGGGCGCCGAACAATCCGGCCTCGCCGAACAGATAGACGTCGGTCAGCGGCGCATGCGGCGCGATCCAGGCATCGCTCGCCGCGACCTGCTCGGGCGCGCGCCACAGGCCGATGACGTTGCGCAAAGTGGGCATCCGCGCCGCGAGGTCGGCATCGCCGAGCCGCAGCGCGAGCTGCGCCGGCGCGATCAGCACCTCGCATTCGTGCTCGTTGATCTGCTGCTCCAGCACATCGTTCTCGAACGGATGATGCAGCGCCATCGTGCCGCCCGAGAGCAGCCACACCGCGAGCGAGGAGGCGAGCCCTGCGAACGACATCGGCGTGAACGCCGCCATCACCGTCGCGCCCTGCTTGATGTCCGCTTCGAGCGACATCGCAAGGCCGCCCGCGATCAGGCTGAAATGCGGCCGCGGCACCGGGCGAAAGCCCTCCGCCGTGACGTCGAAAGAGATCATGGCCGCCTTGCGGCCGTCCTGGATCACGGCGCGCGTGGTGCCGGGCGGGCGTGCCAGGACGTCGTCGAGCGAAGCCATGCCTTCGGGCAGGTCGCTTCCGAAGCCGTAGACGTGCCGGATCGAGAACGCCTCGGCCGCGGCGTGCATGGCCAGATCGGCATAGCTGACGCCGTCGACCGTGCTCATGGTAACGATGGCGCGCGCGGCGGTGCGGTTGAGCGCGGCGGTCAGTTCCGCATGGCGCCAGAGCAGCGGCAGCACGGCGACGACGAGGCCGGCGCGATGGGCGGCGAGCACGGTCAGCACGAACTCGACAGTGTTCGGCAACTGGATCGCGATCACGGAATTGGCCGGCAGGCCCGATTCGACGAAATGCGCCGACAGCGCCTCGATGGCGGTATCGGCCTCGGTATAGCTCATCCGCCGCGGCTGGTGCCCGGTGATGCGCGCCTTGTTGAGCGGATCGAGCAGGGCGGTCGCGTGTGGCTGCCGCATCAGCGTGCGCTGAAACAATGTGTCGAGCGTCGGCGATATTGCTGGCTGGTTCACGGCGTCACTTCGCTTGATGAGCTTGCGGCTGCCCCTTCGACCACCAGGTCTCCGGCAAATAGCCCGAGAGCGAGGTGGTCTTGGGCCGTTCTATCCGATTCCAGCGCGCGATCCATTGCTCCGACACGTTAAACAGCGGGATTGTGTAGAAGCCCGCGATCAGGGCGCGGTCGAGCGCGCGCACCGCCGAAACGAAATCCGTATGTTCACGGGCCTCGAGCAGGGCGGCGATCATGGCATCGACGGCGGGATCCCTGGCGCCCATGTAGTTGCGGGTGCCCGGATTGTCCGCGGCCGCGCTGCCCCAATAGAAATATTGCTCGTTGCCGGGCGACAGCGATTGGTCCCAGCGGTTCTGGATCATGTCGAACTCGTAGGCGAGCCGGCGCTGGTCGAATTGCACGGGATCGACCGAGCGCACGCTGGCCTCAATGCCGGCGCGTCTGAGGTCGCGCTGGAAGGCGAGCGCGATGCGCTCCTGGTCGCGCGTCGTGACCATGATCTCGAAGGTGAAGGGGCTCTTGGTCGCGCGATTGCGCAGCACGGTGCCGTCGAGATCGTAGCCGGCCTCCGACAGCAGCTTCAGCGCGGCGCGCAGCGTGGTGCGGTCGCGGCCTGATCCGTCAGTGACCGGCAGGCGGTAGCTGCCGTCCAGGATGTCGGGCGGAATCTTTGCGGCGAACGGCTTGAGCAGCTCACGCTCGCGCGCATCCGCAGGCCTGCCATAGGCCGACAGCTCCGAGCCGGCGAAATAGCCGGCCACGCGCGAATAGAGGGCGAAGAAATAGCTGCGGTTGACCAGCTCGAAGTCGAAAAGCAGCGTCAGAGCCTGCCGCACGCGGATGTCGGCGAAGACAGGACGGCGGGTGTTGAACACCAGGAATTCGGACGGCTGCGGCAGGCCGGGCTTGACGGTGTCGCGGATCACCTCGCCGCTTTTGGCTGCCGGAAAGTCATAGCCGTCGTGCCAGCGCAGCGGCTCGTGCTCGACGCGGAAATCGTAGAGGCCGCGCTTGAACGCCTCGAACTGCCCGTTGGCCTCGCGAAAATAGTCGAGCCGGATCTCGTCGAAATTGTAGAGCCCGCGATTGATGGCGAGGTCGCGGCCCCAATAATCGGGATTGCGCGTGAGTGTCACGCTGGCGCCGGGCTTCACCGCCGTGACGCGATAGGGGCCTGAGCCAATCGGCGCGGTCAGCGTCGTCTCCTCGAAGGTCGCGACGTCGATGGCGTGCTTCGGCAGGATCGGCATCAGGCCGAGAATCAGCGGCAGCTCGCGGTCGTTGGCGCCTGTCAGGTCGAATCGGACGGTGAGGGGATCGGGCGCTTCGGCCTTGGCGACCTTGCCGTAGTACTGCCGGTGATTGGGGCGGCCGTGGTCGCGCAGCAGCTGCCAGGAGAACAGCACGTCCTCGGCCGTGACCTGCTTGCCGTCGGAGAAGCGAGCGCGGGGATCAAGACGGAAGGTGACGAAGCTTCGCTCGTCATTGGTTTCGACGGTCCTGGCGAGCAGGCCGTACAGCGTGAATGGCTCGTCCTGTCCGCGCGCCAGTAGGCTCTCGACCACGTAGTTGCGGACCGGCTGCACCGCCAATCCCCTCACGATGAAGGGATTGAGGCTGTCGAAGGTGCCGAGAATGCCCCAGGTCAGGCGACCGCCCTTGGCGGCATCGGGGTCGGCGTAGGGCATGTGGCTGAAGTCGGCGGGCATCGCCGGCTTGCCGTGCATGGCGATTGCATGGGCCTCCTCGGCCGCGGCGGTGCCCGCCGACAGCATCCCGGCAAGCGCAAGGGCAAGCGTATAGAGGCGGAGGCCGGGGCCCTCGAAGAGGCGCTGGAACATGAACATCGGCACAAGGTGATTCGAGGACCGTCGGGCGAATCTTATCACAGGGAATTTGATGGGGCTTTCGCACCAGACCGGCCAAAGACGCTTGTCGGCATTGATCTTTTCGTCGGCCACGTTAAGAAGGCACCCAATCGCGCAAGAGCGTCGAGCCCGTCACTTATCCGCCTCAATTGACGGGGAGAGAGCCGCGCCCAAGGCGGCCAGGTTCGGCGCTTCGGAGCGGTTCGGGCACTTCCCGTTCAGAAAGGGTTTTCCGCAATGAATTTCCGTTACTTGGCCGCGTCCGTCCGGCCGCGCGGGCGACTTCTCGCCCTGTTGACGGCGACGGCGTTGGCCGTTCCGTTTGCCGCCGAGGCCCAGACCCCTGCGCCGGCCCCAGGCGCCCCCGCCGCGCCCAAGGCCTCCCCGGCCCCGGCTCCGAAGGCGGCTGCTCCCAAGGCAGCTCCCAAGGCTCCGGCGCCCGCAGCATCCCCGCAGGCCCAGCAGGCTCCGGCGCAAGGCGCCCCGCAGCAGGGCGGAGCCCAGCCCGCCGACCAGCAGATCCAGCTGATCTATGCGCCCTGGACCAAGTTCTGCCTCAAGGGCCAGGACGCCAATGCCAAGCAAGTCTGCTTCACCGGCAAGGACGGCCGTATCGAATCGGGCCAGCCGGTCATCGCGGCCGTGATCATCGAGCCGGAAGGCGAACCGAAGAAGATCCTGCGCGTGACGCTGCCGCTCGGCATGCAGCTGGTGCACGGCACCCGCATCATCGTCGACAGCAACGCGCCGCTGCAGCAGCCCTATGTGATCTGCTTCCAGAACGGCTGCATGTCCGACTACGAGGCCACGCCCGAGCTCATCAACAACATGAAGAAGGGCCAGAATCTCGTTGTCCAGGCGATCAATGCCAACGGCGCGCCGCTGACCCTGCCGCTGCCGCTCACCGGCGAATTCCAGAAGGCCTATGACGGTCCGCCGACCGATCCGAAGGTGTTCGAGGAGACCCAGAAGAAGCTGCAGGAAGAGCTGCAGAAGAAGGCCGAAGAGCAACGCAAGAAGCTCGAGCAGCAGGGTGGTGGCGCGCCCGGCGCGGCTCCGACCGGTCAGAAGTAATCGGGATAAAATCCCGGACGTGAAAAAGGCGCTCGGTTGGAGCGCCTTTTTTGCTGGCCGCTCGATGGTGCGCAATTCTCAACGGACGCGGTGCCGACTATCGGGCTCCGTTCAACTCTCCCGAAGGGAGAGGTCGGATCGCATCGCAAGATGCGATCCGGGTGAGGGGTTACAGTCTCACTGGGCGCTGCGGCTCCTCACCCGGATTGCTCAGGCGCGCAATGCGCGCCATAGCAATCCGACCTCTCCCCGTCGGGGAGAGGTGGAGCCGAGGCGCCGGCCCGGTTTCTGAAGCTTTAGTTCAGCGAGGGATTGCGCGGGCGATAGCCGCCGGCCTTGTCCTTGATAAAGATCTCGGCGACCTGGGAATGCCGGACCGGCTCGCCGGAATCGTCCGGCAATAGGTTCTGCTCCGAGACATAGGCGACGTATTCGGATTCCGCGTTCTCCGCGAGCAGGTGATAGAACGGCTGGTCCTTGTGGGGCCGCACTTCCTCGGGAATCGATAACCACCATTCCTCGGTGTTGTTGAATTCCGGATCGATGTCGAAAATCACCCCCCGGAACGAGAAGATCCGGTGGCGAACGACCTGTCCGATCTGGAATTTGGCGGTCCGCGCTTTAATCATCCCCCGTCGATAGACCAGGATTGTGGCCGATGCTAGTGCCCTCAGCTGGAATTAACCTTCGTCTCCGGGGCGGATAGCCCCCAAGCCTTCAGAAAAAACTTCAGCAATGGTCGATATCCTCAATCTGGCGCTGCCTTATTTCGGCTTGATCTTCGTCGGTTTTGCCTGCGGCAAGGTCAAGTCCATCCCGGAATCGGGGCTCGCCTGGATGAACTTCTTCCTGCTCTACGTGTCGCTGCCGGCGCTGCTGTTCGCGATCATGTCGAAGACGCCGTTTTCGGAATTGAATAACCCGCCGTTCCTGGTGGCGACGACGCTGTCGACGGTCGCGGCGTTCACGCTAGCGCTCGTGGTCGGCAAGCTGCTCGGACGGCTGACGCTGCGCGAGGCGACGCTCGCGGGCCTCTCCGGCGGCTATGGCAATATCGGCTATATGGGCCCTGGCCTTGCGCTCGCGGTGCTGGGGCCGAAGGCGGCTGCGCCGACCGCGCTGATCTTCTGCTGCGACAGCATCTTCCTGTTCACGATCGTGCCGCTCTTGATCGAGCTTTCCGACCGCGACCATCCCTCGCTCGTCCACGCTTTCGGCGTCGTGCTGAAGCAGATCGTGCTCAATCCGCTGATCATGTCGGCTTGCTTCGGCGCGGCGGTGGCGGCGCTGCATATCGAGCTGCCGGTCGCCCTCGACCGCACCATCACCTTCCTGCAGAACGCGGCCGCGCCGACCGCGCTGTTCGTGCTCGGCGTCACCGTGGCGCTCCGCCCGTTCGATCGGGTGCCGTGGGAGGTGCCGGGCGTGATCGCGGTCAAGCTGCTGATCCATCCGCTCGCGGCGTTCGCCCTGATGCTGGCGTTCGGCCCGTTCGCGCAGCCCTGGGCCGCCACCGCCGTGCTGATGGCCGCGCTGCCGCCGGCACTCAACGTGTTCGTCATCGCCCGGCAGAACGATGCCTGGATCGAGTCCGCCTCCGTCGCAGTGCTGCTTGGCACCTTCGCCTCCGTGGTCACGCTGACCAGCGTGATGTGGGCGATCCAGACGGGAAGGTTGGCGTTTCCTTGAAGGTGATGAGATTGGCTTGATCTCTTCCGCGGGGCCGGTGCGCTCCCTCTCCCGCTTGCGGGAGAGGGTCGGGGAGAGGGCTCTCTCCGCGTCGGGATTGTCGAGAGTGCAGAAAAAATCCCGTCGCGGAGAGAGCCTCCACCCGGCGCTTCGCGCCGACCTCCCCCGCAAGCGGGAGAGGTTGCACCGAGCCCGCGGCATGTCTGTTCAACCTAAAGGCTATAAGGCTACCGCCGCCAGGTCGGCGTCAGGCCTTCGCGCATGGCGAAGCGCCGGAGCGGGCCGATGGCGCCGAGGAGGTGCATGCCGACGGCGCGGACGGGCTGGAGCGGCAGGAAGTCGTTGAGCAAAGAGCGGTTGGCGATGTCGATCGCAAAGGTGCGGCTCAAGATGTCCGGCCGGCGGGCGCGGTCATAACGCTTGAGCACATCGTCCGCGCCCGGATCCTGTCCCGCGGCGATGGCCTCGCCCGCGAGCCGGGCAATGTCGGCGGCATCGCGCAGGCCGAGATTCAGGCCCTGGGCGCCGATCGGCGGCACCACATGGGCGGCTTCGCCGACCAGCGCGATACGGTCGCGGCCGAAGCATTTCGGCCGCTCGATCGCGAGCGGGAACAGGTTGCGCCCAGGCTCCACATTCATCCGGCCCAGGATCGAATGCGACTGCTTCTCGATCGCCCCCGACAGCTCCTCGTCGCTCAAGCCGCGCAGCCGTTCAGCCTGCGCAGGCGCTGCGACCCAGACGATGCTGGAGCGGTCGCCGGGCAGGGGCACGAACACGCAAGGCCCGTGCGGCGTGTGGAACTCGGTCGAGACGTTGCGATGCGGCCGGGCATGGCTGACGTTGAAGGTCAACGCGGTCTGGTTCAACTCGCGCCGCGTCACCTCGATGCCAGCAGCCTCGCGGCACAGCGAGTGCCGGCCGTCGGCGCCCACCACCAGGCGGGCCGAGAGAAACTGTCCGGACGCCGTGCGCAGCGCGACGTCGACGGCTTCGATGACGACGCTTTCGGCCTCGTCGTCGAAGCGGACGAGATTGGGCAGCTCGGCCGCGCGCGCTTCCAGCGCCAGCATCAGCGAGCGATTGTCGATGTTATAGCCGAACGCATCGAGGCCGATTTCGTGACAGGAGAAGCGCACCTCCGGCGCACGAAACAGCCGGCCGGTGTCGTCGACGAGGCGCATGACTTCCAGCGCAGCCGCCTTGTCTCTGCAGCGCGACCAGACGTCGAGGCCTTCCAATAGATCGATGGAGGCGCCGAGCAATGCGGTGGTGCGATTGTCGGCATAGGGAACGCGGCGCGCCACCAGTGCGGTCCGGGCACCCGCCTGCGCCAGGGCGATCGCCGCGGCAAGGCCGGCAGGTCCGCCGCCAATCACGGCCGCGTCATGGAGTGTCGATGCGTCTATCATGGAACGACATTTGACACGCCGGGCGGCAAATTCAAGCCCACCTATATTTCCCTGATTTTATGGCGAATTTTGCGATCGTGCGCCGCAATGGCGGATGTGCAAACCGGTCGCATTCTGATAGCAGAAGCCATGGATACGCAGCAGGATTCCCTGAAGCCGAGACCGGCGATCCGCGCCGCAGCCTTCTCGGTGCACATCTTCACCGCGTTCGGCGCGGCGCTCGCGCTCCTGGCGATGCTGGAGGCCGTGCGCGAGCACTGGGCGGCGATGTTTCAATGGCTGGGCGTCGCCCTGATCATCGACGCGATCGATGGGCCGATCGCGCGCCGACTCGACGTCAAGAACGTGCAGCCGAACTGGTCGGGCGACGTGCTCGATCTCGTGGTCGACTTCTGCACCTATGTCTTCGTGCCGGCCTATGCGATCGTCGCGAGCGGCATGCTGCTGCCGGTGGCGGCTCCCTTGCTGGGCATCGCCATCATCGTCACCAGTGCACTGTACTTCGCCGACCAGCGCATGAAGGCCGACGACAATCATTTCCGCGGCTTCCCGGCGCTGTGGAACGCGGCCGCGTTCTATCTGTTCCTGCTGCATTGGCCGCCGCTGTGGGCGACGCTGCTGGTCGCCGCGCTGGTCGTGCTGACGTTCGTGCCGTTCCATGTGCTGCACCCTGTCAGGGTCGTGCGGCTGCGCTGGTTGACGATGTCGCTGATCGCGATCTGGGCGGTGCTCGCCTTCTACACACTGCAAATGGATTTTCGCGTCGGCACCGGGGTGACCATCGTGCTCTGCGCCATCGCGCTCTGGATCAGCTTCAGCGATGCCTTGATCCGGTTGGCGAAATCCCTGGCGAGATTATCGGCGTGATGGAGCTGCTGACCAGCCCGGAAGCCTGGGCCGCGCTGCTCACCTTGACGGCGCTCGAGATCGTGCTCGGCATCGACAACGTCATCTTCATCTCGGTGCTCGTCTCGCGTCTTCCCGAGAAACCGGCGCAGCGCGCTCGCCAGATCGGGCTTGCGCTGGCACTGGTCTTTCGCCTCATCTTGCTCAGTCTCCTGGTCTGGCTGATCGGCCTGACCGCTCCGGTGCTCTCGATTCAGGGCTATGCTTTTTCCTGGCGCGACCTCATCCTGATCGGCGGCGGCCTCTTCCTGATCGCCAAGGCCACACATGAGATTCACGGCGAGGTCGAATCCGATCACGACGCGAGCGAGAAGGACTCCACAGGCAGCGCCTTCTTCTGGGTGATCGTCCAGATCGTGATCATCGACATCGTGTTCTCGCTGGACTCGATCATCACCGCGATCGGCATGGCCGAGGACATCAAGATCATGATCGCGGCGGTCGTGATCGCATGCGCGGTCATGTACGTTTCGGCGGGCCCGGTGGCGCGATTCGTCGCGGAGCATCCGACCACCAAGATGCTTGCACTGGCCTTCCTGGTGCTGATCGGCGTCGCGCTGGTTGCGGACGGATTCCACTTCCACATTCCGCGCGGCTACATCTATTTCGCAATAGCGTTCTCGGCGGCGGTGGAGTTCTTCAACGTGCTGGCGAGGCGCAACCGCCGGAAAGCCGCCAAGTAGTCGCGTTGGGTCGTTCCAGTCGGCGTCGAGTTGACAAGGCGGGCGCGATGGCTTTCGCTCAGCCGCAAGAAGAGGAGGTCAGGTGATGACGAAAGCCATCCGTGTGCACAAGGTCGGAGGCCCCGAAGCCCTGGTCTATGAGAGCGTCGACGTGCCGGCGCCCGGGCCCGGCGAGGTGCGCATCCGCCAGCACGCGGTCGGCCTCAATTTCATCGACGTCTATTACCGCACCGGCCTCTACAAGGCGCCGGGGCTTCCCTTCATCGCCGGCAATGAGGCTTCGGGCGAGGTCACAGCGGTCGGGCCAGGCGTAACGAATTTTCACCCCGGCGATCGCGTTGCGTATTACCACAATCTCGGCGCCTATACCGGCGAGCGCAACATCCCTTGGGAGAAGCTGGTCAAGCTGCCCGATCACATCACCTACGAGCAGGGCGCCGTGCTGATGTTGAAGGGGCTGACGGTCTGGTATCTGCTGCACAAGACCTTCAAGGTCGAGCCGCATCATCGCGTTCTGGTCCACGCCGCCGCCGGCGGCATCGGCCTGCTCGCCTGCCAATGGGCGAGGGCGCTTGGCGCGCATGTCATCGGCACCGTCGGCTCGCGCGAGAAGGCCGAGCTTGCGGAGGCCAATGGCTGCGATCACGTCATCCTCTACAACGAGGAGGATTTCGTTGCGCGCGTGAAGCAGATCAGCCGCAACGAGGGCTGCGACGTCGTCTATGACGGCGTCGGCAAGGCGACGTTCCCGGGCTCGCTGTCCTGCCTGAAGCCGCGCGGCATGTTCGTCTCGTTCGGCAATGCTTCGGGCCCCGTGCCGCCATTCGCGATTGCCGAGCTCAACAATCACGGCTCGCTGTTCGCGACGCGACCGAAGCTCAACGATTATGTCGGCACGCGCAAGGAACTGCTCGAAGGCGCCGACACCCTGTTCGCCGCGGTCATCAACGGCAAGCTGCACGTGCCGATCAACCACGCCTACGCGCTGAAGGACGCCGCCAAGGCGCACACCGATCTCGAAAGCCGCAAGACGACGGGGGCTTCGATCTTGAAGCCGTAACTCTTTCGGCATCGGCGGTTTCGTAAGGTGGGCAAAGGCGCGGAGCGCCGTGCCCACCATCTTCATTGCGGTGAAAAATGGTGGGCACGCTTCGCTTTGCCCACCCTACAGCACTATGCGACGCGTCTCGCCGCGCCGGCCTTGGTCAAGATCGCGTCGAGACATTCGATCATCTCGGCGATCTCTTCCTTCGTGACGTTCAATGCCGGCATGAAGCGCAAGCTGTCGACCTGCGGCGCGTTCAGCAGCACGCCGGCTTCGAACGCCTGCGCGACGATGCCGGGTGCGATCGGCAGCTTGAGATCGAGCGCGAGCAACAGGCCGCGCCCGCGCACGCCACCGAGGCCATGCCGGGCCGAGACCTTCTGCAGCTCGCTTTCGAGCAGGAGGCCGGTCTCGGTGACCGCCTTCAGGAAGTCGGGCTTCTTGACCTCCTCGAGCACCGCGAGGCCCGCCGCGCACATGATCGGGTTGCCGTTGAACGTGCCGCCCTGATCGCCGTGCTCGAAGCATGAGGCGCGTTCGCTCGCGAGCAGGGCCGCGAGCGGCACGCCGCCGCCGATGCCCTTGCCGAGCGTCATGATGTCGGGCGCAATCGCCGTGTGCTCATAATGGAAGAGCTTTCCGGTCCGTCCCATGCCGGTCTGGATCTCGTCGAAAATAAGCAAGAGGCCATGCGCTTCGGTCAGCGCGCGCAGCTGCTGCAGGAACTGATCGGTCGCAGGCCACACGCCGGATTCACCCTGGATCGGCTCGAGCATCACGGCGACGGTATTGGCGTTGATCAGCTTTTCCACCGAGCCGATGTCGTTGAGCTTGGCCTTCTTGAAGCCCGCGACCTTCGGCTCGAACAGCGGCTCGAACGCCTTCTTGCCCGAAGCCGACATCGTCGCCAGCGTCCGGCCGTGGAAGCCGCCTTCGAAGCTGATGATCTCGAACGCGCCGCCTTTGTGCAGGCTGCCATATTTGCGCGCGAGCTTGATCGCCCCCTCATTGGCTTCCGCGCCCGAATTGGCAAAGAACACCTGATCGAAGGCGCTGTTCTCGACCAGCGCCTGCGCCAGCTTCAGGCTCGGCTCGTTGTAGAAGGCCGGGCTCGGCGTCAGCAGCCGCCTGGCTTGAGCTGCGAGCGCGTCGGCGATCGCGGGCGGGGAATGGCCGAGGCAGTTCACGGCCCAGCCCTGCACGAAGTCGAGATAGCGCTTGCGGCTGTCGTCCCAGAGGTAGGAGCCGGCGCCGCGGACGAACACGGTCTTCGGCCGTGCGGTGATGTCCATCAGCGCGTCATACGGATGCGTGGTCATGTCGTACTCCTCTGGAGGCGGGGTGGAAAAAGGGCGCAAAAAGCAGAAAGGCCGCACCTTGCGGGTGCGGCCTTTCTCGAAAAACTGGCTGAATTCAGTGGTTCAGCGGCGTCCTCGGACATGGCGCACCCTCTCGTCGTCGCGCGAGCGACGGCGGAGCATTTCGGTGCGCTGGTTGGTCCGAGCGTTGATCATGGGGCGCGTCCGTACAGCCGAATGGCAGGACTTGTCAAGCAGGCATTTCGCAAGATGCTCGCCGAGCGTGCATCGGTCAGGTCGGGTGCGCGGCTTCCTCGGCTTCTTCGTCGCCCCAATCCGTGTCATCAGCCCGACGCGCAGCAGCTTGAGCGGCGAATTCCGGACAGCGCGGGCAGAGTTAGGCCGAGTCCGTGACCGCTGCGTGAATGCATTATAGTGTCACATTCCTAACGTGACGCTTACTCCACGCCATAGTGCGAGAACACATCGGCGATGCCGGCGTTGATCGCCTTTGCGGCCGCGATGTCGCGCTCGGCGCCTTCGCTGTCACCCTTCTTGCGCTTCGCCAGTCCGCGGCCGTAGAGCGAGCCGTCGAGCCCCGGCTTGATGCTCAGCGCGGCATCGTAATCGGCGATCGCCGCGTCGAGGTTGCCCAGCTTGAGATGGGCGAGGGCGCGGCTGTCCAGCGTGTAGGCCTCGTTGGGAGTCATCTTGAGCGACTGCTCGCAATCGGCCAGCGCCTCCTGCAGGCGGCCGACGATCGCGCGGGTGAAGCAGCGCGAATTGAACACGTCCGCGCGGTTCGCATTCGCTCTGATGGAGCGGTCGTAATCGTCGAGCGCCAGCGCATAATCGTGCGTATCAAAATACATGTTCGCGCGCGCATAGTAGTCGCGGTCGTTGTTCGGACTGAGATCGACCGATCTGGCGAAATCGGCCAGCGCTCGGGGGCGGTCGCCGCGGTCGCGATAGATGCGGGCGCGGTTGCCGTAAGCCGGCCCGTAGTTCGGGTCGAACTTGATCGACAGATTAAAGTCCGCAAGTGCGCGCGCATCGTCGCCGTGGTTGCTGAAGGCGGTGCCGCGATTGAAATAGGCGAGCGCGAATTTCGGATCGAGCTTGATGGCCCGATCGTAGTCGGCCATCGCGAGCTCGTACGCTTTCTTGTGAATGTAGGAGTTGCCGCGGTTGTTGAAATAGAGCGGGTCGCGGGCGTTCAGCCGAATGGCGCGCGTGTAGTCGGCAATGGCGCGATCGGCATCGCCGAGATCGTCATAGGCGATGCCGCGATTGTACAGGAGGTCGGGATCCCTGGCACCAAGATCGATGGCACGGCTGAAATCCGCCACGGCGCGCTCGGCCTCGCCACGTCGCCGAAACATTTCGCCGCGATTGGCGAGCGCGTGCACATCGTCGGGATTGGCCTTGAGCAGGGCCGAGCAGCCGGCGAAGCGCCGGCCGTCACTGCCTCCGCCGTCGTTTGCGAAGCACCACTGGCGGGCCTGCGCGGCGGATGGTGATCGCGCGTTGGCGGGGGCCGGCAGCGCGAGCAGGGTCATCGTCAGGCCGATTGCGGACAGCTTGAGGAGAATCCCTGACGTTTCATCGTGTTTCATTGTTTCCGCGTCGAAACCATTGCGCCTCTAGCGTGTTTGTGATCGAAGGACGCGACTTGGTTCGAACCGAATGCACCACCGCCCAGACCAAGAAGGCGGGACCAACCAGATAGCGCAAAGCCTTGTCCGATACGCCCTATCCGATCGATCTCGACAGCGTCCGCGGTGCGTTTCCGCCCGGCATCGAGGCGCCGCCGCTGCTGGTCGACTTTGCGGCCTGGCTGAAAGGGCGCCCGTGGGGCAGCGTCGGCTGCTTCTCGCTGCAGGGCCAATTCTCGGACTCCGCGCCGATCGTCGACGGCAGTCCCTTGCGCGACAGGTTCTCGCTGTTCATGCGCCTGCCTGACGGCTCGGCCGTCGGCGGCTGGTATGGCGCGGGTCTTGATCGAGACAATCCGCCGATCGTCGGTCTGGGCTCCGAGGGTGATTACGAGCTGCTGGCGCCGAGCCTCGATGCGCTGCTGACGAGGCTGACGTCGCAGCAATTCGACAGGGCCTGGAGCGATCTGAAGCCGCGTGACGACGTCGAGCCTCAGACCGTCGAACTTGCGCAATGGCTCGCTGGCCAGCCCATTGGCGACAAGGCGACGTGTGACGACGGAGCGCCGGAGCTGCCTGATTTCCGCGGCTTCATGGAAAAATGGAGTCGGGACCGCGAGGACTATTGGGCCAACCATCGCATGATGGCCGAACTCGGCTGGCGGCTGGCCGCGCATCTGCCCAAGGGCAAGAATGCCTGGGATAAGACGCGTTTCGAGGTCGCGATCGTCGGCAAGCAATACCAAGCGCGCGTGCTGACGCGCGGACCGCAGCCGTTCGAGGAAGCCGCTTCGATCGAATCCCTGCTGCGCGATCTGCGCGAACAGATGTGGAAGGCTCAGCCTGAGCTAGGGTTATGGTATGCGATGAGGTTCGGCCTCTACGCCGACGGCCGCGTCATGCCGAGCTTCGAATACGATGCGCGCCCGACCATCGACGGCGAACCGGCGAAGTTATCCGAGGCTCAGGCCGATCTCGCCCGCGGACCAAGGCCGGAGCGCTGGGTGCCGAAATGGCTGGCGTGATTGTCTCCACACTGTCTTTGCGAGCGCAGCGAAGCAATCGAGACGGTTCCCGCGGAGGGATTCTGGATTGCTTCGCTACGCTCGCAATGACTGAACGCGGTCAGAACCCGGCGACGCTGCCGTGCAGATCGTATGCGTCGGCGCGCTCGATCTTGGCGGTGACGATCTCGCCGACACGCAAGGGGCGGCGGCTGGAGAGATAGACCGCGCCGTCGATCTCCGGCGCATCGGCCTTGGAGCGGCCCTTCGCCACGGTTGGGCCGACCTCGTCGATGATGACCTGCTGCCGCGTGCCGACCTTGCGCTTCAGCCGCCGCGCCGAGATCTTCTGCTGCCGGGCCATCAGCGCGTTGTAGCGCTCCTGCTTGACCTCTTCAGGGACGGGGTTCTCGATCGCGTTCGAGGTGGCGCCGGCGACCGGCTCGTATTTGAAGCAGCCGAGGCGATCGATCTCGGCCTCCTCGAGCCAGTCGAGCAGATAGGCGAAGTCGGCATCGGTCTCGCCGGGGAAGCCGACGATGAAGGTCGAGCGCAAGGCGAGATCGGGGCATTCCTCGCGCCAGCGCTTGATCCGCGCCAGCGTCTTGTCCTGCGCCGCCGGACGCTTCATCGCCCTCAGCACCTCGGGGCTCGCATGCTGGAACGGGATGTCCAGATAGGGCAGCACCTTGCCCTCGGTCATCAGCGCAATGACCTCGTCGACATGCGGGTAGGGGTAGACATATTGCAGCCGGATCCAGGCTCCCAACTCGCCGAGCTCGCGCGCGAGGTCGAGGAATTTTGCGCGGACCTGGCGGTTCTTCCACGGGCTCTCGGCATATTTGAGATCGACGCCGTAGGCTGAAGTGTCCTGCGAGATCACCAGGAGCTCTTTGACGCCGGCGCCGACGAGGCGCTCGGCCTCGCGCAGCACGTCATCGGCGGGACGCGAGACGAGGTCGCCGCGCAGCTTCGGAATGATGCAGAAGGTGCAGCGGTTGTTGCAGCCCTCGGAAATCTTCAGATAGGCGTAGTGGCGCGGGGTCAGCTTGATGCCCTGCGGCGGCACCAGGTCGAGATGCGGATTGTGCGCCGGCGGCAGCGCGCGGTGCACGGCGTCCAGCACGCTCTCATATTGCTGCGGGCCGGTGATGGACAGCACGCCCGGATAGGCCTGCTCGATCGCTTCCGGTTCCGCGCCCATGCAGCCGGTCACGATCACCTTGCCGTTCTCGGCCATGGCCTCGCCGATCGCCGACAGCGATTCCTGCTTGGCGCTGTCGAGGAAGCCACAGGTGTTGACGATGACGATGTCCGCCCCGTCATGCTTGCGGGCGAGCTCATAGCCCTCCGCGCGCAGGCGCGTGATGATGCGCTCGGAATCCACCAAGGCCTTGGGGCAGCCGAGTGACGTGAATGAAATGCGCGGCGCTCTGTCCATGTAATCGCCTGGAGCCTATCTGAATTGTCTGGATTTGCGATCCAAGTAATTGAACCGATGGCGAAATTCAACAACTAACGTATGCGGCGCGCGGCTAAAGCAGTACGCGCGCGTAGTTGGCGTGATCGGCCAGTCACCAGCGACGATATTACTGACTGACGGTTCCTGGTCTGGAAGCTCATTCGGATCGAGCGAGTGGAAGATCCGAGGTGAATTGCTCGAACATGCCCGTTTTGGTTGTTATTCGGTTTCTTGCTTGATTTCACGGAGCTTAACCACGATGCGCCGCTTCATCTTCGGCTTGGCTTTCGTCACCGTTTCCTATGGCGCCATGTTTCCGGCGCGCGCTGAAGTCGACAAGATCATCCATGTCTGCGATCGGCAGGAACGATTGTGCCCGGAATTCAGGCCACGCGTGAAAGCACCTCATGGTTGGGCGAGGGACGAGGCCGCGAGTCTCAAATACGGCGCATCGATGTTCGTTCCTAAAGGGAAGACATTCGGTAAAGCAGAAGCAATCATCTATGCCGAAGGCCGCTATAACGAGGACCGGACCGAACTGGTTCAATGGATCGCAACGAGTGATAAGGATTGGGCGACGACATCCGGCGACCATGCCAAGATCACCACGCTTCCCTCGGTCAGCCCGAAGGTCATCATCAACCGCTACGACAATCCATCCTTGAAGGACCAGCCGATCGAAGTCATCGCGCATTACGCCGACCGCGACAAAGACGGCAATTCCTACGTCGTGCGGCTAGCGGTCTCCGGGCGCACTGAGGCGGCGGTGCTAGCCGCGGTGCCACTTCTCGACAAGATGATCGTTGGCGCGAAGATTCCGTGAGAGCATGAGTTCTGCTTCGCAGCTGAAGGCTGACCTGCGCGAGCGTTTCTTGCGGGTGGGTGGCATCGAAAGTTTACATTCGTCGTGTCAGGGACATCCGAGCGACCCGAAGCTGACCTTGGGCGCAGCCGTCTGATCCATGTCTGATCTGCCTGATCGACTGGCCTGAGCTAGTTCCAATTGCGCATAATTACAACCCTTTGCAGGGCGATCCGGCGTGCTATGGATGAATCAGCTGCCGTGAGTGAGCCATGAGCGCCGAACAGTCGCCCAAAATCGTGATCGTCGACGAAAGCCCGATCCGGGCCGCGATCCTGGAGGAGGGATTGCGCGAGGCCGGGTTTACCCAAGTCGTCCATATCAGCGAGATGCAGAGCCTGCTGGCCCGTATTTATGCGGCGGACCCCGACATCATCGTGATCGATCTCGAAAACCCCAGCCGCGACGTGCTGGAGGCGATGTTCCAGGTCAGCCGCGCGGTGAAGCGGCCGGTCGCCATGTTCGTCGACCAGAGCGATTCAGCCTCGATCCAGGCCTCGGTCGAGGCGGGAGTGTCGGCCTATATCGTCGACGGGCTGAAGAAGGAGCGCATCAAGCCGATCCTCGACCTTTGCGTGTCCCGTTTCAACGCCTTCGCCAAGCTCCAAGAGGAGCTGGAGCGCACCAAGTCGCAGCTCGAGGACCGCAAG
This sequence comes from Bradyrhizobium sp. USDA 336, assembly GCF_044908355.1. Taxonomy (NCBI): domain Bacteria; kingdom Pseudomonadati; phylum Pseudomonadota; class Alphaproteobacteria; order Hyphomicrobiales; family Nitrobacteraceae; genus Bradyrhizobium; species Bradyrhizobium sp. USDA 336. Next base: position 1,600,245 of record NZ_JBIYDC010000002.1, read on the forward strand.
ATCATCGAGCGCGCCAAGGGCATTCTGATGAAGGTGAAGGGCCTGACCGAGGACGAGGCCTATGTGCTGCTGCGCTCCACCGCGATGCGCGAGAAGAAGAAAATCGGCGAGATCGCGCAGTCGATCATCACCGCGTCGGAGATGCTGAAATGACCGTTCCCCTCCGCATCGGGTTCATTCCGCTGGTCGATGCCGCCGCGCTGATCGTCGCGGTCGACAAAGGCTTTGCCGCCGCCGAGGGGCTCGAGGTCGAGCTGGTGCGCGAGGTCTCCTGGTCCAACGTCCGCGACAAGCTCAATATCGGCCTGTTCGACGCGGCGCATCTGCTCGCGCCCGTGGCGATCGCGTCCTCGCTCGGCCTCGGTCACGTCAAGGTGCCGATCGCCGCGGCCTTCAATCTCGGCATCAACGGCAATGCCATCACGGTGTCGCCGGCGCTCCATGCCGCGCTGATGGAGGAGATCGACGGCGATCGCTTCGACCCGATGGCGACGGCGAAAGCGCTGGCGAAGGTGGTTGCCAAGCGCCGCAAGGCGGGGGCCGAGCCGCTCACCTTCGGCATGACCTTCCCGTTCTCCACCCACAATTATCAATTGCGGTTCTGGATGGCCGCGGCGGGCGTCGATCCCGACGAGGACGTGCGCCTCGTGGTGCTGCCGCCGCCCTATATGGTCGACAGTCTCAAGAACGGCCATGTCGATGCGTTCTGCGTCGGCGCGCCCTGGAACTCGGTCGCGGTCGATCTCGGCGTCGGCCATATCCTGCATTTCGTCGCCGACATTCTGGTCCGTGCGGCGGAGAAGGTGCTGGCGATCCGCCAGACCTGGGCCGACAAGAATCCGGACGTGGTCGCAGCCCTGGTGCGGGCAGCCGTGAAGGCCGCCGAGTTCATCGAGCATCCCGAGAACCGGACCGAGGCGGCGCAGATCCTGGCGCAACCCGAACGGATCGGCGTCGACGCCGAGGTCATCCAACGCACCCTCACGGGGCGCCTGAAGATCTCGCCCGATGGCACCTTCCGCGAAAGCGGCCGCTACCTGCTGGTCGGACGCGAAGGGGCAGGGCGGCCCGATCCGGTCCAGGCCGCCTGGCTCTATGCGCAGATGGTGCGCTGGGGCCAGACGGCGCTCACCCCTGACGGGGTCAAGACGGCGATGGCGGTGTTCAGGCCCGATCTCTACGACGCGGCGCTCGGCAACAGGGCGCCGCTTGAGGCTCCCGCAGCGTTCGGCGCCTTTGCCGGTCCGGCCTTCGACCCCGCCGATATCCGCGGGCATCTCAAGGCCTTCGGAGTCGGGCGCTGGAAGGCGTGATTCGCGGTTGCTTCGCTTTTGAGCATCTAAGATCCTTGGCTAATGTTTGAGCTGGTTGCTCGTATTTCGGGAGAGTTCCCAGGTCAGCAGTTTCCGGGACACGTCCTAATCATCTGAAACTTCATTGGTTTTTATTTCGACCAAGCTGGCACGCAACTTGAATGTTGCGCTGCGGCCAGCTTGTCATAGGTGCCTGCTGAGCCAAGTCCCGCAGCAACGAAGCTGATCGGACCGTGGGTGACGAAGCCGGCTCCTGAGCCAGCCTTCAGTTCCTCGCGGGTCGCGCCAATCCGTCGAAGCCACTTTGGTGGCCGCAGGAGCTTCGTTACCGACCATGAAAATCGATACGCTCTCAGTCGACTTTACCGACGAGCAGAAACGCTATCTCGAAGGCTTCACGACCGGCCTGCAGATCAGCCGCGTCGGCCGCGGCCTCGGTGGCGGCAGCGGCAAGGCGAATGCCGAGCCTGTGGGTCCCGATGCCGTGCACATCAAGGCGCAGGACAAGGTGATCGCGTCGGGCAAGAAGCTCGCCGATCAGGAGAAGTTCAAGCGCGACGAGCATCCCTTCGACGCCTATCCGCGGCTGCGCCAGCAGGCGCTCGACAACACCCCGCCGAGCCCGGCGGACAATTTCCGCTGGCGCTACTACGGCATCTTCTATGTCGCGCCGACGCAGGACTCCTACATGTGCCGCCTGCGCATCCCGAACGGCATCATGAAGCATTGGCAGCTGTCAGGCCTTGCCGATCTCGCCGACGAGCTCTGCGGCCCCTACAGCCACGTGACCACGCGCGCCAATCTCCAGCTGCGCGAGATCCCGCCGAAGCACGCGATCAGAATGATCGAGGGCATCCAGGATCTCGGCCTGTGCTCGCGCGGCTCCGGCGCCGACAACATCCGCAACGTGACGGGGACGCCGACCGCCGGCATCGATCCGCAGGAAATCATCGACACGCGGCCCTATGCTCGCGAGTGGCACTACCACATCCTCAACGACCGCTCGCTCTACGGCTTGCCGCGCAAGTTCAACGTCGCCTTCGACGGCGCCGGCCGGATCGCGGTGCTGGAAGAGACCAACGACATCGCCTTCACGGCCTATGAGGTAAAGGACGGTTTCGGCGTCGAGCCGGGGGTCTGGTTCCGGCTCGGCCTCGGCGGTATCACCGGCCACAAGGATTTTGCGAAATATTCCGGCATCATCGTCAGGCCGGAGCAGGCGACCGCCGTCGCCGACGCCATCGTGCGCGTGTTCATCGAGCATGGCGACCGCACCAACCGCAACAAGGCACGGCTGAAATACGTGCTCGACGCGATGGGCCATGACGGCTTCCTCAAGCTGGTCGAGGAGCAGTTGAAGACGCCGTTCACGCGCGTGCCGGAAGAGGCGTTCGCGCCGCGGGCCGCGGCGGATCGCATGGCGCATATCGGCGTGCACAAGCAGAAGCAGGATGGCCTCAACTGGATCGGCGTATCGCTCACGCTCGGCAAGCTCACTTCCGATCAGATGCGGGGCCTCGCCAAGGTCGCGCGCGACCTCGGCGACGGCGAGATCCGCCTCACGGTCTGGCAGAACCTCTTGATCTCGGGCGTGCGCGACGCGAATGTCGAGCTTGCCATTGCCGCCATCAAGCAGATCGGGCTCGCGGTCGAGGCCTCGCACATCCGCGCCGGCCTGATCGCCTGCACCGGCAATGCCGGCTGCCGCTTCGCGGCGTCCAATACCAAGCGCAATGCCGCGGAGATCGGTGACTGGTGCGAACCGCGCGTCGCGATGGACAAGCCGGTGAACATCCACCTGACCGGCTGCCATCATTCCTGCGCGCAGCATTACATCAGCGACATCGGACTGATCGGCGCGCGCGTGCCGGTCAATGAGGAGGACACCGTCGAGGGCTATCACCTCTTCACCGGCGGCGGGTTCGGCCCCGACGCCGATGTCGGGCAGGAAGTCTATCACGACCTCAAGGCCGAGGACGCACCGAAGACGGTCGAGGCGCTGCTCAAGGCCTATCTCGCCAATCGCGCCTCGCCCGACGAAACCTTCCTCTCCTTCGCGCGCCGCCATGACGGCGAAACGCTGCGCAAGCTTGCCGATGCACAGGTGTCCGCATGAACCAGATCACGCCTCCGCCGAAACTCGATATCATCCCCGCCAGCGCGCCATTCTCCGACGCGCAGCGCTCCTGGCTAAACGGCTTCTTTGCCGGACTGCTCTCGCCTGATGTCGCAACGCCGCTGTCGCCAGAGCAGGGCGCCGCGGTCATGCCGGCCGGTGACGGCGACGACGGCGAAGCGCCGTGGCACGATCAGACCATGCCGATCGCCGAGCGGATGAAGCTTGCCGAAGGCCGTCCCCTGCGCCGCAAGATGATGGCGGCGATGGCACAGCAGGATTGCGGCCAGTGCGGCTACAATTGCCACGATTATTCGGAAGCGATCGCGTCCCGCAGCGAAGCGCGGCTCAATCTGTGCGTCCCCGGCGGCAAGGAAACTGCGCGGATGCTGAAGTCGCTGTACGAGGAGCTCGACAAGGCGCCCGCGGCCAAGATCACGGACAAGACCGCTGACAAGGCCGGCGCTCCGGCGCCGGCCGTGACCGTGACGATCGCAGAGCCCGGCCGCTCGCGGGATAATCCGATCCAGGCGACCTTCCTGTCGCGCCGTCTTCTCAACAAGGGCAAGTCGGAGAAGGAGACCTATCACATCGAGTTCGATCTCTCCGAGGGCAAGCTCGACTATGTCGTTGGCGATTCCTTCGGCGTTTTCCCGCGCAACGACGTCGGCCTCGTCGACCAGATCATCGCGCTGCTCGGCGCCTCCCACACGACCAAGGTCAACGGCAAGACGCTGCGCGAGGTGCTGATCGACGACGTCTCGCTGTCGCCGGCGCCCGACACGCTGTTCGAGCTGATCTCCTTCATCACCGGCGGCGCGCAGCGCGAGAAGGCGCGGGCGCTGGCGCAGGGGGAGGATCCCGATGGCGATGCCGCGACGCTCGACGTGATGGCGGCACTGCAGAAGTTTTCCGGCACGCGGCCGCATCCCGAGGCCTTCGTCGAGGCGCTGGAGCCGCTGCAGCCGCGGCTCTACTCGATCTCGTCCTCGCACAATGCGACGCCGGGAAAGCTGTCACTGACGGTGGACTCGGTGCGCTACGTCATCGGCAAGCGCAGGCGGCTCGGCGTCGCCTCGACCTTCCTCGGCGAGCGGATCAACGAAGGCGAGAAGCTCAAGGTCTATGTGCAGAAGGCGCACAATTTCGGCCTGCCGCAGGACCCGAAGACGCCGATCATCATGGTCGGTCCCGGCACCGGCATCGCGCCGTTCCGCGCCTTCCTGTTCGACCGCAAGGCGACCGGCGCGCCCGGCAAGAACTGGCTGTTCTTCGGCCATCAGCGCAGCGATTGCGATTTCTTCTATCAGGACGAGCTCAACGCCATGAAGACCTCCGGGCTTCTGACGCGCCTGTCGCTGGCCTGGTCGCGCGACGGCGAGAAGAAGTTTTACGTGCAGGACCGCATGCGCGAGGTCGGCCGCGAATTGTGGACCTGGCTCGCCGAGGGAGCGCATCTCTACATCTGCGGCGATGCCAAGCGCATGGCCAAGGACGTCGAGCGCGCGCTGGTCGACATCGTCGCCCAGTTCGGGGCACGTTCGACGGATGAAGCCGTCAGCTTCGTCGCCGAGCTCAAGAAGACCGGCCGCTTCCAGGCTGACGTGTATTAGCGGTTGAAGCGTCGGATCATCGCGCTTCGGCCTTCGGTGTCATCCGATTGTCATCCGAGTCGGTTCCAACTGGCTCGGACTTTAACGAATAAGATTCTCGGAACCTGCTGGTCAAGAGAATTTGCGTCTGCGATGGGGGGTCTCCAGAGAACCCTCATCGCTATTTCCGCCACCGTCTTGCCTCCCGTCCTGGTTGATCCTTCATACTCCCGCAAATGGGGCGTTGGAGATCGACCATGCGCGAACTATCGGCGGAAGCCAGGCTGCACTTCTACGCGCGCTCGCTCTCGCGCCGGACCGGGGCGAGCATGCACCACGTTGCGATGTACAGCGCGTTTGCGGTGATCGCGGCGATCGTGTTCGGGACGCTGTCGGTGCATCCGTTCTGATGTGTCTGCGTAGGGTGGGTTAGCCGAAGGCGTAACCCACCACTTGTATGGATGCAGCAGAAGAGGTGGATTACGCTTCGCTAATCCACCCTACGACACCGAACCCTGCTCACGCTCCGCGCTTGAACGGCGCCACATCGATCCCCGCAGCTTTCAACGCCTGCCGCACGCCGCGCGCGATCTCGACCGCGCCGGGCGTGTCGCCATGGATGCAGACCGTATCCGTACGCATCTTGATGACCTTGCCCGTGACGGACACCACCGCGCCGTCCTGCACCATGCGCACCACGCGCTCGGCGATCGCCTTGGCATCGTGCAGCACCGCGCCGGGCTTCTTGCGCGAGACGAGGTTGCCGTCATCCTCATAGGCCCGGTCGGCGAACACCTCGTGCACCATCGGCAGGTTGGCCTCTTCGCCGGCCTTCACCAGCTTCGAATTGGCGAGCACGACGAAGATCAGGCTGGGATCCACCGCCTTGATGCCGGCAGCGATCGCCTTCGCCGTCATGTCGTCCTCGCAGGCGACGTTGGAGAGCGCGCCGTGCGCCTTCACATGGGTGACCTTGTGGCCGGCCGCAGTCGCGATCGCCTGCAACGCGCCGATCTGGTAGGCGACGAGGTTCTCGATCTCGGAGGCCTTGAGCCCTGCGATCGGATGCCGGCCGAAGCCGTGCAGGTCGCGATAACCGGGATGCGCGCCGACCGAGACGCCGCGCGCCTTCGCAAGCTCCACCGTCCGGCGCATGATGTCGGGGTCGCCGGCATGGAAGCCGCAGGCGACGTTGACCGAGCTTGCCAGCTCGATCATCGCGGCGTCGTTGCCCATCTCCCACGCGCCAAAACCTTCGCCGAGGTCGCAATTCAGATCGACTGTTTTCATGGGTTGCTCTCCGCCTCTGGTCTTGTTGTCGCTTCTGGCTCCGCCGTGACCTGCCACGTCCCGGCATCGACCGCGCTGACCGCATAGCCCGCCACGTTAGCATCGCTGAGCGCCTCGATGTTGAGCGCGACGATGTCGGAGGAGCGCAGGCGATCGGGCAGGCTGCGGATCGCTTGCGCGAACTTGCGCGCCTCGTCCTGCGCTTCGGCCATGCTGACCGCCTTGAAGCGGAACGCGGTTCCTGCCGAGGTCTGGGCGAGGCGGCCGATATCGGCCGTGATCACGGTTGCGATCTTCGGATAGCCGCCGGAGGTGCCGCGATCCATCATCAGCGCGATCGGCGCGCCGTTACCGGGCACCTGGATGCTGCCGTTGACCGTGCCGTCGGAGACGATGTTGTGGCCGTGGAGATGCTTGATCGCAGGGCCTTCGAGCCGGTACCCCATGCGGTCCGAGGTCGCCGAGATCTTCCACTCACTATCCAAGAACAGCGCCTTGTTGGCGTCGTCGAATTCGTCGTCCTGAGGCCCTAGCAGCACGCGGATCGGGCCGCTCGCCGGCTTCGGCAGCTCGATGCGCAGCTCCGGTGCGCCGCTCGCGGCATCGACCGTGAATTCGTCGTCGGCCTGGAGCGGGCGCGGGTAGGGGCTGCCGAGGCCGGCGCGGGCGTTCACGGCAAGGCTGCCGAACACGGCCTCGCCCTTGATGGCGCCTTCGATCGCGAGATAGGTGAAGGCGCCGCCGCGGGCAAAGCCGAGCGTCAGCGTCTCGCCATCCTTGAGCGTCACCGAGGTGTCCATCGCGACCGCGCTGCCGGCGATGTCCGCATTGCGCGGCGCGCCCGATATCGCCACGCGCACGGCGCCGTCGCGGGCGGTGAAGGAGGCACCGAACGGGCCGATCTCGATGGCGGCCGCGAACGGCTCGTTGCCGACCAGAGTGTTCGCCGCCGCAAGCGACAGCCGGTCCATCGCTCCGCTCACGGTCAAGCCGTAGCGCTGCGCGCCGTGGCGGCCGCCGTCCTGGACCGAGCTGGCAGGGCCGATGCTGGCAACGACGAGCCGGCTCATGCGTCCACCTGCTCAGCGACGATCTCGCCGGCTTCCGCAGCGCGGTCCATGTCCTCGAATGTCTTGTGGTCGATCGGGTAGAACGTGACGCGGTCACCGGGCTCGGTGAGGAAGGTCGGATTGCGGTGGAGCTGATAGGTTCGCACCGGGGTGCGGCCGAGCAGGTGCCAGCCGCTTGGGGCGGCCAGGCACTGGATGCCGGCCTGGACGCCGCCGATCGAGATCGTGCCGGCCGGCGTCAACAGTCGCGGCGATTGCCGCCGCGACATGTGCAGGAATTTGTCGAGGCCGCTGAGATAGGACCAGCCCGGCGTGAAGCCGATCATGGCGACCTTGTAATCGCCGCCCGAATGCCTGATGACGATGTCATCCGGCGTGGTGCCCAACGTCTTGGCGACGTCCTCGAGGTCGATGCCGTGCTCGCCGCCATAGGCGACGGGAACGCGCCAGCGGCGCGCTTTCGTGACCGGCGGCAGCGGCCGGGTGGCGATCGGGAGGATCTTTTCGCCCAGCGCATCGAAGCCGATCTTGCCGGGATCGTAATGGACCAGCAGCGAGCGATAGGTCGGCACGGTTTCGGTGATGCCGTCGATGGGCGCAGCTAGCAGCGCCTTGTCGAGCGCCAGCACGCGCTGGTTGGCATCGTCGTCGATGGTGCGGCTGAACTCGACCGTGACGGCACTGTCGCCACTGGGCAGAAGGCGGGGCGGGGGAAGCGTCGCGGCCATTGAGCTGTCAGAGCGCTGTCGGAATCGGGCTTCTCGGGAACGCGGGCTCGACCTTGAGTTCCGCTTGTCCCTGCTTCGCGTAAATGTGCCCGCAAGTCCAATAAATTAATGCAAGGGGAAGCGATAAAGCCTTGTTATCGCATCGCATAACGGCGCTGCGGCCCTGCGTAATTGCTAGCCTCTTGGCCCTTGACGCAAAGCTCGCGGCTCGCAAGATGCGCGCGTTCTTTCCCGCACCTTGGAGCTCGTTCTCGTCCATGTCGCTGTCCCCCGAAGCCCGCAAGACCCTCGCCGGCATCACCACCGCCACCATCACCACGGTCCTGCTGAAGAAGGGCCTGCGCAATGTGTGGATGCGCGGCGCGCGTCCGTTGCGGCCGGGCCTGCCGCGGCTGGTGGGACCGGCCTTCACGCTGCGCTTCGTGCCGGCGCGCGAGGATCTGGCGACACCGGAATCCTGGTCGTCGCCGATCTCGACCCGCACCGCGATCGAGGCGATGCCGGAGGGCTGCATCGCCGTGGTCGATGCCATGGGCATCACCGATGCCGGCATCTTCGGCGACATCCTTTGCGCGCGCATGGTCAAGCGCGGCGTCACCGCGCTTGTCACCGACGGCGTGGTGCGTGACGTCGAGGGCGTGCTCGGCACCAATTTGCCGGTTTGGTGCGACGGCTATGCCGCGCCGCCGTCGGTTGCAGGCCTCACTTTCGTCGGCTGGGGCGAGCCGATCGGCTGCGGCGGCGTTGCCGTCCTCCCGAACGACATCGTGGTCGCCGACCAGGACGGCTGCGTGCTGATCCCGCAGGCGATGCTCGATCACGTCCTCAATGAGGGCGTCGAGCAGGAGCGGATGGAAGCCTGGATCGTCAACGAGGTGAACAACGGCGCGGTGCTGCCGGGCCTCTATCCCATGAACGCCGAAACCAAGGCGCGCTACGCCGCCAGCAAGAAGTAACGGACAAGGAACGAGGACCCTCATGGATATCACGCTCGCCGGCACGCGGCCGACCCGCCGCGCGCCGAAGGAACACTTCACCGGCACCGTGTGGCAGGACCCCATCAACATGGCCCCTGAGCCTGCACGGCTGAACGTCTCGCGCGTCGCATTCGAGCCCGGCGCGCGCACCAACTGGCATCATCATCCGCTCGGCCAGACGCTTTACGTGATCTCGGGCGTCGGCCGCGTTCAGACCAAGGGCGGCCCGGTCCAGGAAATCCGTCCCGGCGACACCGTCTGGATTCCACCGGGTGAAGTGCACTGGCACGGCGCATCGCCGACCAACGGCATGTGCCACATCGCCATGCAGGAAGCGCTCGACGGCGTCTACTCGACCTGGCTGGAGCCGGTCACTGACGCGGAGTATGGCGCGGCGGTGGGCTGACTCTCGTGTCCCGGACAAGACGCATCGCCCAAGGCGATGCGTCGCCGATCCGGGACCCAGACCTTCGACCCACTGAGAGCACTGGGTCCCGGCTCTGCGCGGCAACGCTTCGCGCTGCCGCTTGTCCGGGACACGGCACCTAAATCTTCTCCGCCGTCCACGTGCCCGTGCACATGGCGCCGCGCCAAGTGCCGGAGCCGGACGCGCCGCTGAGCCGGCCGAAGCCGACGGCACGCTTGATGCCGGTGCTCAGGGTGACGTTGACCTTGCCGGCCTCGGCGACGCGCCCCGACGCCGTCACTGCGGCGCTGCTCGAGGCGATCTGACCATTATTGATGCCGATAGAGACAGTCGCGCCGTTGCCGCAGGCCTGGCTTGATGAAGCAATGCGGACGTTCCACGCGCCATCGAACGTGCTTGTCGCAGCGTCGGCTTGCGCGAGCGGGACAGCAATGACGACGGCGGTGGCGAATAGAGCCTTGCGAAACACGTTCATGACACGCCCCTGTGGTTGACCATGCGGGGGACCGTGACACGTGCGCGGAACCGGCGATGTGAGGGCTGTCACGTGCGCAGGAGGCTGTGTGAGCCTGCGCACGCCGGCACGCCAGGGCGCAAAAGCAAAGGACCCGCATCGCGGGCCCCTTGTCTGCGTAAGAACGATCAGGCGGATCTCAATTCACCCGCGTCCAGGTCTGGCCGCCGCAAAACATTCCGCCGAAGGCGCAGCCCTGCACACGTAGCCGGTCGGTGCCCTTCATGGCGATGGTGGAATCGTAGGTGGAGCCCGAGTTGGGGTCGAGGATGCGGCCCGACCATTTCTGGTCCTTGCCCGCCTTCATGTTGATCAGCACCTGCTCGCCGTTCTGGTTCGACTTGCTGTCGACCGAATAGCCGCAGAGATTGGTGCCGCATTGCTCGATGCGGACCTTGCCTTCCTTCTCCTCGGTGAGCCAGACGCCGACCGGCGAATTGAGATCGCGCGTCGGCGCAGTTGCAGGTGCAGGCGGCACTGCGGCCGCTTCAACGCGAGCGGGAGCAGGCGCAGGTGGCGGAGGCGGGGCTGGCGGAGCCGCAGCCACGGCCGGGGCGGGCGGCGGGGCCACGGCGGGCGCGGCTTGCTGCTCGACCGGCGCAGGGGCCGGAGGTGGTGCAGGCGGCGGCGCAACGGCCGTTTGGGCCGGCGTATTGGCCGCAGTCGCGGCCGTCGGCGGAGCTGGCGCAGGAGGCGGCGCGACGGCGGCCGCGGGCGCCTGCACGGCTGCGGGCGGGCGCAGCAGGAGCGGGGGGTGGGGCCGGAGCAGCCGGCGCTTGCGGATCGACCGTGGCCTGCTGCGGCGCCGTCTCGTTCTTCTTGGCCTTCTTGGGCTTATTCTGGCCTGTGTTGTCGTAGACGCCGGGGATCTGCACCGTGCCGCGGTCCGGATCGATGCGGATGGTGCGCCCGCCATATTCAAACGTGTACTGCGCCTGCGCGGCAGTGCTCGCCAAAAGGAATGCGGCCGTGGCCAACAGCTTCCTCATTTCCGTCTCCTGAACAGGTGGTCCCCGCACCGACGCTTACGCGCCGGCTCGCTTGCAAAAAGTGATCTAGATCACTGTCGTTGCTGTGAGTCGTCTTCCGGCGGTTCCGGGTTCAATAGGCTCGGAGCCGGTCCAAAGTTTGGCGAGGCAAAGCGACAGGAGGACGCGGCCCAGCGCAGGCCGGCAGGCTCGACTCTGTCCAACGACGGTTAATCGCAGATGAGGCGTGGGCCGTGGGGCACGCTTGTCTCCACAGCGTCATGGCCGGGCTGTCCCGGGTATCCACGAATGTGCTCGCAGCACAAAAAACGTGGATGCCCGGGACAAGCCCGGGCATGACGACGACTACTAGATGTTCAAATGCGAGAGCCTACGCTTCGCCCTTGCGCTCGTAATCGGCGAGCGAGCTGCGGCCGGCGATCTCGCTGCGCAGCAGCTCGAAGCGCCTGTTCGCCTCATCCTGCTGGGTGTCGACGAAACGCACCGCGGCTTCGCTCGTCATGGGACCGCTGACCACGGGCGCGGACTGCTCGCCGATGGTCTCGTGGACATAGTACTGGCCGTCATCGCCGCGGTGGACCGTCCATTTCAGACGGATCGCGACCATGGGTCCCGGACCGACCTTGCTGTAGCCGTCGGCATCGGTGTGCTCCGGCGCCAGCGGCTGCTCTTCGACCACGGGATGCTCTTCGAGCAATTGATGCTCGTCGATCGCCGGATGCTCGTCCACGATCGGCGGCTCGTCAGACGCGATGTGCTCGCGCTCGCCTGCAACCACGATCTCGGTCTCGGTCTTGCGAATGACGAGGACGGGCTCGGGGTTCTCCAGGATGCTGGCGATGGTGGCCAGTGTCTGGTCGGTCGGGTCGATCTCGGTCAAGGGTCCATCCTCCAGCTCGGCACGCCGGCCAGTCTGTCCCACTGCCGCCGCGCTTCCGCCTCCATTACGCGCGTTTGATTAAGGCTGAGTTGGGGCCCGATCTGCACCAAAATGGGACGCTTTCTGGCCTTCCGAAGGCCGGGGGAGCCGCCGACCTTCGCGATCTCAGCCCAGCACGTCCTGGTTGATGACGTTTTGCCTGATGGGATCCCCGTCCAGCACGCTCAAAATGTTGCGCGCGGTCTGCTCGCTCATGCGGCTCACCGCCTCGACCGTGACGCCGGCGACATGCGGGGCCATGATGACGTTGGGCAGCGCGAACAGCGCGTTGCTGACCGGCGGCGGCTCCACCTCGAACACGTCGATGCCGGCGCCGGCGAGCTTTCCGGACGTCAGTGCGTCATAGAGCGCCGCTTCCTTCACGATGCCGCCGCGCGCGGTATTGATGAGGTAGGATCTATCCTTCATGCGGCCGATCCTGTCGGCATCGAACAGGCCGACGGTCTCCGGCGTCTTCGGGCAGTGGATGGTGACGAAGTCGGCGTGAGGCAGCGCGGCGTCGAGGTCGGTGACCGGCTCGCATCCGGCCGCCTTGATGTTGGCGGCATCCTTGTAGGGATCGTAGACCTGCACCTTCATCTCGAACGCCAGGCAGCGCTTCGCTGTGCGGCTGCCGATGCGGCCGAAGCCGACGATCAGCACGGTCTTGCCGTAGAGATCGAACGGCAGCATGCCGAGCCGGTCGGCCCAGGTGCCCTCCTTGACGCAGGAATGCAGCTCCTGCGCGCGCTTGGCCAGCGTCAGCATCATGAACAGCGCCGCTTCCGCAACCGAGGGCGAGTTGGCGCTGCCGGCGACCATCAGCGGCACCTTGCGGCGGGAGAGGGCGGGCACGTCGACGGCGTCGTAGCCGACACCGATGCGGGTTACCACCTTCATGTCACGCGCGGCCTCGAGCTCGGTCTCGCCGAAAGCGGTGGCGCCCAGCGCCACGCCATGGACCGGCGCATGGCTCTTCAACAAGGCCTCGAAATCCTTCGCCGAGATCAGGTTCGGAAACTCGACGAGCTCGATATCGTCCCGCTGGTTGAGGAGTGCACGTGCCCCTTGCGACAAAGTTTGCGTAACGAAAATCTTCTTCTTGTTGGTCGCCATCGCTCCCCTGCCTGCGCTTTTTGAGGCGGCGTCACAACACGACGCCGGTCTCCTCATTTAGCAGGTGCATGTTGTTGAGGTCCATCGCCAGGCGCATGGGTGCCCCGTCCTTGGCGCCGGCATTGGGATCGACCCGGCCGCAGATCGGCGTGCCCTCGAGCCCGAAATAGACCAGCGTCTCCATCCCCATCGGTTCGGTGACGTCGAGCACGGTGTCGAAGGTCTCGACGCCGGGCGCCAGATGCGCGTGCGACTCGGTAAGATGCTCGGGACGGATGCCGAGCAGCAGCTTGTCGGTGCGCGGCAGCGCGTTGTAGCGCGCGGCGCGGGCCGGCGGCAGCGGGAAGGCGATGCGGTCTGTGAGGCGAAGCTGGAGCGTGCCGCCGACATCCTCGAGCCGGCACGGGATGAAGTTCATCGCGGGCGAGCCGATGAAGCCCGCAACGAAGCGCGTCGCTGGCTTGTGGTAGAGCTCGTTCGGCGTGCCGATCTGCTCGATCTTGCCCTTGTTCATGACAACGACGCGGTCGGCCAGCGTCATCGCCTCGACCTGGTCGTGGGTGACGTAGACCGTCGTGGTGCGCACCTTCTGGTGCACCTTCTTGATCTCGATCCGCATCTGCACGCGGAGCTTGGCGTCGAGATTGGACAGCGGCTCGTCGAACAGGAAGACCTTGGGATTGCGCACGATGGCGCGGCCCATGGCGACGCGCTGGCGCTGGCCGCCGGAGAGCTGCTTCGGCTTGCGGTCGATCAGGTCGGTGATGTCGAGGAGGCGGGCGGCTTCGGTCACCCGCGCCTTGATCTCGGCCTTGGGATAGTGCTTCAGCCGCAGCCCGAACGACATGTTCTCCGCGACCGTCATGTGCGGGTAGAGCGCGTAGTTCTGGAACACCATGGCGATGTCGCGGTCCTTCGGCGGCACGTCGTTGACGATGTCGCCGCCGATCATGATGTCGCCATCGCTGATGTCCTCGAGGCCTGCGATCATGCGCAGCGTGGTCGACTTGCCGCAGCCGGAGGGGCCGACCAGCACGATGAACTCGTGGTCGGCGATGTCGAGGTCGATGCCGCGCACGGCTTCGACATCGTCGTAACGCTTCACCACCTTACGCAAGGAAACGTCGGCCATTTCAGTTCAACCCTCCGCTTTCAACCCTTTGTCGCACCGGCAGTCAGGCCGGCAATGTAGTAGTCCATCAGGAAGGCATAGATGATCAGCGGCGGTGCCGCGCCGAGCAGCGCGCCGGTCATGATCTGTCCCCAATTGAAGACGTCGCCCTTGATCAGCGTGGTGATGATGCCGACGGGCAGAACGAGCTGGTCCGTGGACGTCGTGAACACGAGTGGATAGAGGAATTGCGCCCAGGACACGGTGAAAGCGAAGATGGTCGCGGCGATCAGCCCGGGCAGCGCGACCGGAATGAAGATCCGGGTCAGAGTCTGGAACCAGGACGCTCCATCGATGATGGCGGCCTCGTCGAGTTCTTTTGGGATCGAGGCGAAATAGCCGATCATGATCCAGGTGCAGAACGGGACCGTCAGCGTCGGATAGATGAAGAGCAGCACGTACCAGCGGTTGATGAGCTGGATGCCGGTCCAGTCGCCGAACAGGGCGAACACCTTGAACAGTGGAATGAACAACAGGCTGTCCGGAATGAGGTAGGTCAGGAACACGCCGGTCGCCAGCGTGGCCGAACCCCAGAACCGCATCCGAGCAAGAGCGAACGCCGCGGGCACGCTGATCAGCATCGTGATGGTGACCACGAAAATCGAGACCAGCGCCGAATTCCAGAAGAACCGCAGGAATTGGTTCGACGTCAGCAGGCCGATATAGTTCTCGAGAGTCGGATGAAAGACCCACCACGGATTGGTCGCCGCCGAGATTTCGGCGCTGCTCTTGAGCGAGGTGATCAGCATGTAGATGGGCGGCAGCAGCGAGAAGATGGCAAACAGCGTCAGAAAGAAATACGACCATCTCAGCGCCCATTTGCGGTCGCGGCTCATGCTACCATATTTGACCGAGCGTGTCGGCGCGGCCTTGTCGATCGTGACTGAGCTCATCAGGCTTCATTCCCGCGCTTGTTGACGTCCCGCAGGATGAAGATCGCTGCGATCGCCAGGATTGGCACCATGAATAGGGAGACGCTGGCACCGAGCGGAATGTCGCTTCCCTCGATGCCGATCCTGAACGCCCAGGTGGCGAAGATGTGGGTGTGGTCGAGCGGGCCGCCGGCGGTCAGGATTCGCACGATGTCGAAATTGGCGAAGGTGACGATCAGCGAAAACAGCGTCGTGATCGCGATGATGTTGCGCATCATCGGCAGCGTCACGTACCAGATCCGCTGCCACCAATTGGCGCCATCGATTGCTGCGGCTTCATAGAGCTGGTCGGGCACCGATTTGAGGGCCGCCAGATACATGATCATGAAGAACGGCGCGCCGTACCAGACATTGACCAGAATGACGGAGAAGCGCGCCCAAGCTGCGTCGCCGGTCCACGGGATCGGGCCTATCCCGAAGAACGACAGCGTATAGTTGAACGCACTGTAGGAGGGATCGAACAGCCAGAGCCATGCAAGTGTGCTCATGGCGGGCGGGATCACCCATGGGACCAGCAGCATGCCGCGCCATTTGCGCTGGCCCTTGGCCGGAATGTTGTGGACGAAGTGTGCGACGATGAACCCGATCAGCGCCTTGAAGACCACGGCGGTGATGGCAAAGATGCAGGATTGCTTGACCACCAACCAGAATGTGTCGCGCCTGAACAGGAACTCGAAGTTGCCGAGGCCGACGAATTTCTGCATCGACTTGTTGAGGGTCGCCAGGTGAAGCGAATAGAACGCGGGATAAATCACCAGAAGTGCGATGAGGATGATCAGCGGTAGCGTCATCAGGAACGCCGCGGTCGATCTGCGCTTGAGCGCCTTTTGCAAACCGGAGCGTTTTCGCGCCGGTTGCGTGGCGCCAATCCCGTCCGGCCGCAATGCCACATCCGCCATGATGCATATTCCTCGCGCGGTTCAGTTCAGAGAATTCGATGTCGGCACGTGCGAGAGCCTAGCCGTTCTCGCTTCGTGCCGCGGCGGGAAGGGGCTTCGCCGCAAGACGACCTGCGGCCGCTTGCGGCGACACCCTGTCCGTCTCAGCTCCGCATGAAGCCTTCACACTCGCCTTCGGCCCAGGCGAGAGTCTTCTCCATCGCTTCACCTTGATGATAACGCAAACACATCTTGGTCAGCGTGGCCTGCGCGTAGATTTGCTGTGCGATCTTCGGCGGCGCGGGAGAGGCTGCAATCGACAGCGTCTGATGCTTGTAGGGGTTGGGATAGTGATAGAGCGTACCCTTCGGCGGCCCTTCCTCCTGCCACACCTTCAACGTCGTCAGCTTCTCGTAGGCCGGTAGATCGTAACCGCCGCTTGCGACCACCATCTTTTCGATCGACGCGGGCTTCGAGAGTTGGACCAGGAGGCTCTTCGCCGCGTCCTTGTTCTTCGAGAAATTCCAGATGCTCCAGAAGTACGGCAGGTAGGGGGCAAAACGTCCCTTGGGTCCAGCCGGGAACCCGTGAGTCCAGCATTGCTCCGCAACCTGCGGCGCGTCGCGCCTGGCGACGGCCCAGGCGCTCGGCGGGTTCATGATCATCGCCCCCCTTCCGGAGACCAGCCATTTATTGTTGGACGCGTCATCCCAGGCTGCGGCGTCGGGCGGCAGGAAGCTGATCAGCTTCTTGTAGAATTCGAGTGCCTGACGAACCGCATCGGTCTTGACGGTGAGATTGCCCTTGGCGTCAACGAGCTGGGCGCCGAACGACAGGAAGATCGCGCCCGCTGTATCGACGTTGTCGGTGGTCTCGCCGAGGCCGATGCCGAACGGGACGCCAGCCTTGTGACAGGCTTCGGCAGCCTTCAGGAATGTTTCCAGCGTCCAGTTATCAGCTTTTGGTTCAGAACCGACCGGATACATCGCCTGCACGTCGATGCCAGCATGCTTCTTCATCAGGTCGATGCGGGAGCAGGGACCCTTGATCTGGCTGCCGACGGAGGCCGGAACTCCAAGCCATTTGCTCCCGGCCGTGCCCAGATACTTGGCCGTGCCGTTCACGTCGCCATTCTCGGCGATGATCGGCCCCATGATGTCGCTGACGTTCTCCAATTGGTCGGCATTGGCGTGGGCCCACCACGTCGGCATGGCAAAAATATCATGGCCCGACTTTGCCTGCGCTTCGGCAGCAATGGTGAGCAGGTTCTTGTTGCCCTGGCTGGGGATGTAGTCGATCGTGACTTCGACCTTTTCCTTCGCCGCCCATTCGTTGACGAGCTCGGTCGAGGCCTTGTTGGCGCCTGGCACCCAATGGTCCCAGAAGCCGATCGAGAGCTTGCCGGCGGCGTAAGCGCCCCGGACATAGGGCGCCGAGATCAGCGCCGCGGAGGACATTGCAGTGGCAGCCACAAATTGACGTCGCGTCAGTTTCTTGCGTGACATCTCGTTTCCTCGCTTGGGTGTTGTTGTTGGAGTTTCCTCTGAGACTTCTTTCTTGAACTCTTGTTTCTTGAGTTGTTGTTGGTCGATTTTCTTGTTGGTGCCGTCGGCCTGCGTTTGCAATTCACGCCTGTCGCAGCAAATTGGTAGCGCGATCAGATCATGATTGATCGCGTCTGTCGAGAAAGCCGAAGGACTCTGCGTCTAAAACTAATGGTGTGCCTGGAAACGCCACAACGCGTGTCGAGTCGAAGCGCCTCAGGTGCGGGACACGGTATTTTTTTGCGACGCACACTTCGCGCGCCAAACGGTCTGAACGCTGCGTGCGCATTTACGCCGCAGTTTCGCATAAGCCTGGATAAGCGCTTCGCGTGAAAGACTTTTCGAGCGTGGACAGCAATCGGCCGCGTCTGGACCTCGGAGCGGTGGAAACGATAGAGTTGCGCCTGGCGGCTGATCCCCGCTGACAGGTCCGATCGATGATGGAGACGAGAATGATCAAACCGGCGGCACCCGCGCGGCTTCATCTGCGGCGATGTCTTGCGCTGGCGTCTGTGCTCGCGCTGTTGCTCGGGGCCGCCGCGGTGGCGAATGCTCAAGGTCTGGTCAAGGGCGTTCAGGAAGGCGCCGCGGCCGGCAACAAGGCGGCAGGTCCGGTCGGTGGTGTGCTCGGTGGCGCCATCGGTGGCGTGGTTGGCGTTTTCACCGGCGTGCTCGGTGTCGGCAACACCAACACCGGCAATCAGGCGCCGCCGCCAAAGGAGGCCGGCAAGGAGGCGACGAAAGATTCCAAGCAGCAGGGCGGGGCCAAGGACAAGGATGCCAAGAGCGCCAAGGGCAAGAGCGCCAAGGCGACCAAGGAGGCGAAGAACGCGCCGCAGGACAACAAGGGTAAAGACAACAAGGAAGTCACGGTTCTGACCCAGCCCGGTGCGCCGCAGCTGACTGCCGAGCAGATCGTCGCCAACAGCGATTCCTACATCGAGCGGATCAAGAGCGAGCTGAATCTCACGCCGGATCAGGAGAAGCACTGGTACGGATTCTCGAGCGCGATGCACTACCTCGGGCATAATGGCGCAGAGCGGCTCAACCTGCGGATTGCGCGCGCCAAGCGCGATCCGCCCGACGACATCATCGAGCAGATGCGCAACGAGGCCCAGTTCCTGATCGATCGCGCCGGCGATCAGCGCAACGTCGCCGATGCCGCCGAGCCGCTCTTTTCCAGCCTCGACGACAAGCAGAAGCAGGTGTTCATCCAGGCAATGGTGCGCCTCAGCCACGAGCGCGGACTGGATTGATCAAGTTGAATCGGTTCGGGCGCGTGTGAATTAACGGCGCCCGCCACGAATTCGTGTATCTACAGCGCAATTCGGTTATGCTTAGCTTCGCACGGCTGATTGCGGGGTTGATATGGCGGACGGACTCTCCGTTTTCCTGGTCGAAGACGAGGCGTTGATCCGGATGATGATCGCCGACATGGTGGAGGAACTCGGCCACCACGTCGTTGCGGAGGCAGACAATGTGCGCGACGCCAGCGCCTTTGCCATGACCGCGCAGTACGATCTGGCCATCCTCGACATCAATCTGATGGGCGTCTATGTCGACCCCGTCGCCGATTTGATCGAACGTCGCGGAAAACCGTTTCTCTTCGCCACAGGCTACGGTCCTGAGCTGCTGCCGTCCTTGCTCCGGCGCAGGCCGATCCTGCGCAAGCCGATCGCGATGGATCAGCTCAAGGCGATGATCGATTCGATGTTTCCCGAGCCGTCAGCCACCATCCCGAGCTGACCGATCGCGCTTTTGCCGCCTGGCGGGAAGAACTCAACCGCCAGGGCTGCGGCCGTTCCTCAGCACCCTGGCAATGGTATGCGCCGTCATGGCCGCGCGGTCCGAAGCGCGCTGGGCCGCCAGCTGGTCGCGGGCCTTTTCCTCGATCAGGAGCTCGATGAGCGCCAGCCGCTTGTCTTCGCTGTCCGCTTCGCGCAACAGGCGATGATAGCGGTGATAGTCGAAACCCGAATCCTGCTTACGCATGTCACGCCCCCGCAACTACGCCACACACGGCTAGATTGTTTCTCATCGGGAACACGCAGGCAAGCAGAACCTGCGTGGAACCGCAGGTGCGCCGCAATCAGCTGTGCATGACGGGAACTCGCCGCCTGAAACCGCTACTCAGCCGGAATTGTGCTCGGCAAACGTCGTCAGGCCGAGGAAGCTCGCATCTGGCTTGATCACGAGCCTGGTCGGGATGTTGCGCAGGTAATCCTGGAACCGTCCCTTGGCTTCGAAGCGTGCCCGGAACGCAGAGGCCGCGAGGAACTCGCGGAAGCGCGGCACGATTCCACCGGCGACATAGACGCCGCCGCGGGCGCCGAAGGTCACCGCGAGATTGCCGGCGACCGAGCCGAGGATGGCGCAAAACATATCGAGCGTCGCGCGGCTGACGGGACAGCTGTTCTCCAGCGCGGCCTTGGTGATCCCTGCGGCATCGCGATGCGGCACCTGGACGCCGTCGATCTCAGCCAACGCTTCATACAAGTTTTGCAGCCCGGAGCCCGAGAGGGCGCCGCGCTCGATCGAGACATGGCCGAGGCGCCGGCGCAAGCAGGCGATCACGCGCTCCTCGCGCTCGTTCTCCGCCGGCAGGGTCGCATGTCCAGCCTCAGTAACGACGGCCAGGCGCGAACCATGCCGGTCGACCAGGCAGGACACACCAAATCCGGTTCCAGGCCCCACGACAAGCAACGGCTCGCCGGCCAGGCCGTCGCCGCCGCCGAGTGGGACCAGGTCTGAAGGCTCCAAGGCAGGCAGGGACCAGGCCACGACCTCGAAATCGTTCAGCACATGGACGCTGTCGAAGCCGAGCGCGGACTGCAGCTCGTTGCCGTCGATGACCCAGGGACTGTTGGTCATGACGCAGCGATTGTTGGTGACGGGACCGGCCACAGCCAGCACCGCGCGATGGGGCTGCTCGCCGTTGGACCGGCGCGCCAAAACGTCCGCGATGGCTTCGCGCACGGTCGGGAAGTCGGCGACCTTGACATAGTCGATCGGTCCGGTCTGACCGCTCGGGCTCAGCGCGAAGCGCGCATTGGTGCCGCCGATATCGGCGAGAAGAATTTTTCCGGTCTTGCCGATATTCATGGCCTCATCGCCGCCACGACCTTCAGGCCCTGGCAGCCCTGTCCTCCGCTGCTTCGACCCGATCCGCCTGGCGCGGGCGGTGCGAGAATCTGCCCTTGGGTGCGCCTAGTCAACACGGACAAGGTCAAACCGTTGCATCGTGGCGGCTACGGTGACCAATTCGCGCAGCTGCCGCGCGTGCCAGTGGTTGCGAAGCCGCGCGGGAAGGCCGACACTGAGGTGGTCGCCCGGCGCCGTCGCGCCCGGCAGATCGAAATGGGACGGCGATGAAGATTTCCGACCGCGACGTGTTGCTGGTGATCGACGTGCAGAACGACTTCTGCACCGGCGGGGCGCTGGCGGTACCAGGGGGCGAGAAGGTCGTGCCCGCCATCAACAGGATCGCCCAAAAATTCGCCAATCTGGTGCTGACCCAGGACTGGCATCCGAGCGACCACGTCTCGTTCGCGCCAAACCATGCCGGCAAGCAGCCGTTCGAGACCATCGAGCTCGACTATGGCCGGCAGGTGCTGTGGCCGACGCATTGCGTGCAAGGCACGGCCGGCGCGGAATTTCATCGCGATCTCCACGTGACACGAGCGAGCCTCGTGGTGCGCAAGGGCTTTCGCCGCGGCATCGATTCCTACTCGGCATTGTTCGAGAACGACCATCGGACACCGACTGGATTGCTTGGTTATTTGCGCGAACGCGAGCTGAAGACCGTCTTTGTCGCTGGTCTGGCGCTGGACTTCTGCGTCCGCTTCTCGGCGGAAGATG
The DNA here is from genome assembly GCF_044908355.1 of Bradyrhizobium sp. USDA 336. Classification (NCBI taxonomy): domain Bacteria; kingdom Pseudomonadati; phylum Pseudomonadota; class Alphaproteobacteria; order Hyphomicrobiales; family Nitrobacteraceae; genus Bradyrhizobium; species Bradyrhizobium sp. USDA 336. The sequence goes on from NZ_JBIYDC010000002.1 coordinate 1,621,679, forward strand.
CGCGCAAGGCAGGGTTGGAGGTGGCCGTCATCGAGGATGCCTGTCGCGGCATCGATCTGGACGGCTCGGTCGCGGCGACCCATCGCAGTTTTCGGGACCTCGGCATTGCCGTCGTGAGCCTCGAGGCGTTTCTGTGAGGATGTCGAGGTAGCCATGGTGGACAAGACCGCCAAACCGCCACGCGGGCCAGTCCAGGCTCATGATGATCCACGGCTCTGGCCGTTTGCGGCAGCGCAGCTCGCCATGGATGCCTGCTTCTGGTGGCTGGAGCGGGCACCCGAGCAACAGGGTGACAGCAGCCTGCCATGGACGACGCCGAGCCGCGTTGCGCTGGAGCTCGCGACGATGGGCTTGCGCGATTGCTCGCAAGCCCGGTCGGGCCAGCCGGCGCTGGTCTGCGCGCCCTATGCGCTGCACCGGGCCCTGATCGCCGATTTCGCCCCGGGACACAGCGTGGTGCAGTCGCTGCAGAATGGCGGCATCGACCGGGTCTATCTCACCGACTGGCGGTCGGCGACGCCGGACATGCGCTATCTCTCGATCGACAGCTATCTCGGCGATCTCAACGTCGCCATCGACGAGATCGGCGCGCCGGTCGATCTCGTCGGGCTGTGCCAGGGCGGATGGCTGTCGCTGCTCTATGCCGCGCGCTTTCCAGCCAAGGTGCGGCGGCTGGTTCTGGTCGGTGCTCCCGTGGACCTGTCAATCGAGTCCTCGCTGTCCCGGCTTGCCCGCAACGCGCCCGAGCTGGTCTATGATCAGCTGGTCGCGCGCGGTGGCGGCAATGTCAGCGGCGAGGAGATGCTGCGCCTCTGGTCCAAAACGCCTGACAACGACGATATCAGGACGGCATTGCAGCGGGATCTCTCGGACGAGCAGGGCGCCGAGCTGCTGGCGCGGTTCGACCGCTGGAACGCCGAGACGCTCAACCTGCCGGGCACTTATTATCTCGAGATCGTCAACGCGATCTTCCGGGAGAACCGCATCGCCGAGGGCCGTTTCGTCGCGCTCGGCCGCCCGATCGATCTGAAGGACGTCAAGGCGCCGATCTTCCTGCTCGCCGGCCTCGACGACGATGTCGTGCCGGCGACGCAAGCGCTGGCCACCGCGGGGCTCGTCGGTACGCCACCTGCCTTCGTTGCAGCGGCATCCGAGCCCAGCAACCATCTCGGCCTGTTCATGGGCGCGCGCACCCATGCGCATGCCTGGCCCCGGATCGCCGGGTGGCTGCGCGGCGATCTGCCCGGCGTGCTGGCCCGCAGCGCCTGAGCTCGCCGGCACTGGACCGGATGGGGCGCAAATCCGTTATGCATGATGGCGGATGGCCTGCACGGGGCCAGACCGATGGGCTAAATATGACCGGAGCTGACGGCTTTGGCCGCCGGCGAGAGATTTGAGGGTACGGCGCTCGATGACTTTCCACTCGATTTACGCCCACGGATTTGCGCGCGTGGCAGCCTGCGTGACCACCTCCCACGTCGCCGATCCCAGCGCCAACGTGAAGGCCGTGCTGGCGGCGGCCAATGCCTGTCATGAGCAATCGGTCGCGGTCGCGGTGTTTCCCGAGCTGTGCCTGTCCGGTTATGCGATCGAGGACCTGGTGAAGCAGGATCCGCTGCTCGATGCGGTCGAGCGCGGGCTCGCAAGCGTCGTTGAAGCTTCCGCGGGGCTAATGACGGTCCTGATCGTCGGGGCGCCGCTGCGCTTTGGCAATCGCATCTACAACTGCGCCGTCGTCATTCATCGCGGCAACGTCCTCGGCGTCGTGCCGAAATCTTACTTGCCGACCTATCGCGAGTTCTACGAGGGACGGCATTTCGCCTCCGGCGCCGGCATGGCCGGCGAGACCATCGCCTTTGGCGGCCTGCACGCGCCGTTCGGGGTGGACCTCCTGTTCGCGGCCGAGGACGTTCCGGGCCTCACCATCGGCGTCGAGATCTGCGAGGACATGTGGATCCCGGTGACGCCGGCCTCGGAGCTCGCGCTTGCGGGCGCGAGCGTGCTGATCAACCTCTCGGGCAGTCCGATCACGATCGGCCGGGCGCGCTCGCGCGCGTTGCTGTGCCAATCGACCTCGGCGCGCTGCCTCGCGGCTTACGTCTATTCCGCGGCCGGGGCCGGGGAATCCACCACCGATCTTGCCTGGGATGGCCAGACCTCGATCTACGAGAACGGGGTGCTGCTGGCCGAGGGCGAGCGGTTCCGCCAGGCCGGCCAGATCACGCTGGCTGACGTCGACCTCGACCTGCTTAGGCAGGAGCGCGCGCTGATGGGAACGTTCGAAGACAACCGGCGGCAGCGCGAGGCGTTTTTCCGCAAGGTGACATTTGCCCTGAAGCCGCCGGCCGCCGATATCGGCTTCCTGCGCAAGGTCGAGCGCTTTCCATTCGTGCCGAGCGACGAGAGCCTGCTCGAGCAGGACTGCTACGAGGCCTACAACATCCAGGTCGCGGGGCTGGTGCAGCGCATGCGCGCCACCGGCACCAAGCGCGTGGTGATCGGCGTGTCGGGCGGCCTCGATTCCACCCACGCCCTGATCGTCGCCGCCAAGGCGGTCGACCTGCTCGGCCTGCCGCGCGAGAACATCCTGGCCTACACCATGCCGGGCTTTGCCACCGGCAGCGAGAGCAAGACCAACGCGCTCGCGCTGATGAAGGCGTTGCAGACGAGCTGGCAGGAGCTCGACATCCGCACCACGGCGACGCAGATGCTGAAGGATATCGGCCATCCCTTCGGCAAGGGCGAGAAGGTCTACGACGTTACCTTCGAGAACGTGCAGGCCGGCCTGCGCACGGATTATCTGTTTCGGCTCGCCAACCATCACGGCGGCATCGTGATCGGAACCGGCGATCTCTCCGAGCTCGCGCTCGGCTGGTGCACCTATGGTGTCGGCGACCAGATGGCGCACTACAACGTCAACGCCGGCGTGCCGAAGACGCTGATCCAGCATCTGATCCGCTGGGTGATCTCCTCCAAGCAGTTCAGCGACGACGTCAACCGGACGCTCGGCTCGATCCTTGTGGCCGAGATCTCGCCTGAGCTCGTGCCGGTCGAGGCCGGCCAGAAGCCGCAGAGCACGGAAGCGTCCGTCGGACCTTACGAGCTGCAGGACTTCAACCTGTTCTATACGCTGCGCTTCGGCATGCGGCCGTCCAAGATCGCCTTCATGGCGCTTCAGGCATGGAAGGACGTTGCCAAGGGCGAATGGCCACCGGCCTTCCCGAGCGACCGGCGCCGGGCCTATGATCTGCCGGAGATCCGCCGCTGGCTCGAAGTGTTCCTGCGCCGCTTCTTCGCCTTCAGCCAGTTCAAGCGCTCGGCCATGCCGAACGGGCCGAAGGTCTCGGCCGGCGGTTCATTGTCGCCGCGTGGCGATTGGCGCGCGCCCTCGGATTCCAGTGCAGCGGCATGGCTCGAGGATCTCGAGCGGAACGTGCCGAACTGATCGGGGCAGCGGATCGGTGGGGATGATCGGATGTCAGCTGGCGATGAAGCGGAAGCGGGTGAGGAGGCCAGGGTCGTCAACGGCCTCTACATCTTCGACATCGAGATGCGGGACGGCAAGCGTGGGCAGGCCAGGGGCGTGGTCGTGCTCAGCGACGGCCGCATCATGGGCGGCGACAGCTACTTCTACTACACCGGCAGCTACACCTTCCGGAACGGCAAGTGGCGGGGCGACATGATCGTCAATCAGCACACCGAGGCGGTCGGCAGGACGCTCGCATTCGGCGGCAGGGAGGTCACCTGTGGCTTTTCCGGCGACTATTTCCCCGGCGGTGCGGAAGTCGAAGGCATGGCGCTGGTCGGCAAGACCAGCGTGACGTTCACGGCGCGGCTGACGCTGAAGGACGCGATGTGATGGCGATTTGATTGGCTCACCTCCACGACTGCGTTCCTGTTCAGGAACCTTCGTACGAACAGAACGTTCGCGTTTATTGTTGCGAATTGTCGAGGAGAGGGACCATGCGTCAACGTTTGATGTTATCGACTGCGGCCGTCGGGCTCATGCTCGCATCCGGCCTTGCCTATGCCCAGGCGCCCGGTGAGCGCAGGGACGAGCCGAAACGGACCGAGGAGCCGGCCAAGGGCGCTTCTCCGCAGCGCGGTGGTGCGGCTCAAGAACGCGTTCAAGAGCGCGCGCAAGGCGCCCAGGAGCGGCTTCAGGGCGCAGGCCGCGAGGATCGAGGCGGCGCTGCCAAGAGCGAGGCAAGTGACGACAAGCGCCAGCCGGCGACGGCCTCGGAGCGCAATCAACCGAAGGCAAGGGACCAGGCACAAGACTCTCGCGAGCCTTCGCGCGATCGCAACCGGGAGGCCGAGAGCGCCAAGCCCGGACGCGATGCGGGCAAGAGCGGTGCGGAAACCAAGCAGGACAAGGCTGCGCCGCAGAAATCAACCGCCGAATCCGAGAGATCCAAGACTGGCCCGACGACTGGCCCGGCTGGCCAGCAGAACGAGCGCACGGGAGCTACAGCCAACCAGAACGAGCGCAACCAGGCCCAGCCGCCGCGCAGTGCCGCCGAGCAGCAGCCGCCGGCGCAACAGAGCAACCAGCCGGCCACTGCGACGGATACCAGCCGCGCGGCTCCGACTAACAACGCACAGACCGCGCCCGGCTCCACGGGCACGCAGACCAACCAGGCCAATCAGACCACGCAGACCAACACGCAGGTCAACCAGCAGGCCCAGGTGACGACCGAGAGGCAGGTGCGGATCTCCGAAACTGTGAGCCGCGCACGCCTGGCGCAGCCGGAGCGCAATCTGAACATCTCGATCCGGGTTGGCGAAACGATTCCCTCGCGCGTGCGTCTGCATCGGCTTCCGCCCGCAGATCGTCTCGATCGAGCCTGCATATCGGGGCTACGAATATTTCACGACGGAAGACGAGGTCATTATCGTGGAGCCGCGCTCGCATCGCATCGTCAGCCAGGTACCCCGCGATCCGTCGCGGGCCCGGGCCCAAATGGGTGGCAGCGCCTCCTCGTCGTCAAGCATGGCGGCGGCCGGCGGAAACAACATGGTGAACTGCCAGATCATGCGACGTGATGCCTCCGGCAACGTCGCCCAGGCGGAGCCGACCACCGTGGGCTCGACTGCGCGCACCGATTCCCTCAGCGTGGTCGTCCAGATGCCTGGCGGCGGCTCGTCCGCGCCGATCGCTCTCGGCGCTCCCGCGGGCAACATCGTGGTCGCGACGCAAGGGCAGGGCGATTGCACGGTGACGCTGGAGCCGCAGACGCAGACGCGCTAAGCGCCGAAACAAAGAGGCTCTGAAACGACAACGCGCCGCCCGGATGCCCACCGGACGGCGCGTTGCTGCGTTCAATCTAAAAAGTTTCGAGGTCCGGAGTGCCTAGGAGTCCGGACCTCGTCACCTTGCCCCAGCCTTCAATCCCCCGCCCCATGTGGTCCCCCAACCCCATGTAGCGCGATCAGAGGGTGATGCCCGTGGAAGTGGCCGCCGATCGATGTCCCGCGATGTACGCGAAGGACCGCTAGGATTCCATTCCGGATCACTACGGACACGATAGCGCTTGCGATGTGCCCGTTCTGCATCGGTGCCAGCGATCGCAGCACGCGCGGGCGGGATGTCCACATCTCGTCCACGCTGCGAAAGGCGCATTTCACCGGCCTGTCATTGAACTGGTCTAGCGCTGCTCCCGTCATCGCTGACGACGAAGGAGCATGCCATGTCGAAGCCGGTGCTGGGCGCCGCATTGTCCATCAAATCGATCCCCGCGCATCGTGACTGGCTTCTCGAAAAGCAGCGCGATCTGGAAATCCAGGACTTCTTCCGCGCCGATCTGCTCGATAGCGACTGGCGCGCAACGGCAGGCGAGATCAAGCAGATGCTCACCGGTCACACCGGCCGGCTCGGCATCCATGGTCCGTTCTGGGGCTTCAAGGTCGACAGCCACGATCCGATGATCCGCCAGGCCGTAACTAAGCGCCTGCTGCAGGGCCTCGAGGCAGCCGAGTTCCTCGGCGCGACGCAGATGGTGATCCACTCGCCGTTCACGACCTGGGACCACAACAATCTCGATCTCTATCCCGACAACCGGGCCAATATCGTTGAGCGAGTCAAGGCGACGCTCGCCGAGGTGATTGCGCGTGCCGAGACGATCGGCTGCGAGATCGTCATCGAGAACATCGAGGACAAGGATCCACGCGACCGCGTGCGCCTCGCCAAGGCGCTGGAAAGCAGCAAGGTCCGCGTCTCGCTCGACACCGGGCACGCCAATTACGCGCACATCTCCACCGGCGCGCCGCCGGTCGACTACTACGTCGAGACCGCCGGCGACATGCTGACGCATGTGCACCTGCAGGACACCGACGGCTTTGCCGACCGGCACTGGGCGCCGGGCGAGGGCAATATTCCCTGGGTCGCCGTATTCCGCGCGCTGGGACGGCTGACGTCGAATCCGCGGCTGATCCTCGAACTCCGCAACCACGACGATGTCCGCAAGGGCGCGGCGCATCTCGCCGCGCTCGGTCTCGCCGAATAACCGCAATCACAAAGGGCAGGGTCACATCATGAGCAAGCTCACCCGTCGCACCATCCTGAAATCCGGCGGCGCTGCCGCAAGCACCTTGCTGCTGCCGCGCTTTGCCATCGCGCAAGGCGACAATCGACCGTCGGTGACGGTCGCCGTGCAGAAGGTCACCAATTCGAACGTGCTCGACGTGCTGCGCGAGCAGTCCAATGTCGGCGAGCGCGTGTTCTTCTCCTCGATCTGGGAAGGCCTGATCTCGAAGAACTGGCGCGGCAAGCTCGAGGCCGTGCCGGGCCTTGCCACCGAATGGCGCCGCATCGACGACCAGATCGTCGAGGTGAAGCTGCGCCAGGGCGTCAAGTTCCACAACGGCGACGAGCTCACGGCGGAAGACGTCGTCTTCACCTTCAGCCGCGAGCGCATGTTCGGCGAGACCGAGGCCAAGAACCGCTCCACCATCAAGGCGTTCGAGAAGATCCCGACGCCGCGCCCGGGCAAGGAGCTGCCGCCTGATGTCCCCGCGGTCGCCCGCCGCATCTGGCCGGACCTGGTGCGCGTCGATGCCGTCGACAAGTACACGGTGCGCTTCTACAACGCGACACCCGACGTCACGATCGAGGGCCGGCTGTCGCGCTACGGCTCCGACATCATGAACCGCCGCGCCTGGGAAGAGGCGGCGAGCTATCTCGACTGGGCCCGCAAGCCGGTGACGACCGGCCCCTACAAGGTCGTCGAGCTCAAGCCCGACGTCTCGCTGACGCTGGAAGCCCACGACGAATATTGGGGCGGCCGGCCGCCGCTCAAGCGCATCCGCTTCCTCGAAGTGCCTGAGGTCGCGAGCCGCATCAACGGACTGCTCTCGGGCGAATACCAGTTCGCCTGCGACATCCCGCCGGACCAGATCGCCGGCATCGAGAAGAATTCCGCCTTTGAAGTGCAGGGCGGCACGATTCAGAATCACCGCCTCACCGTGTTCGACAAGAACCATGCCGTGCTCGCCAATCCGCTGGTGCGGCGCGCCTTCACCCACGCGATCGATCGCCAGGCGATCGTCGACAGCCTGTGGTCCGGCCGCACCCGCGTGCCGAAGGGTCTGCAATGGGAGTTCTACGGCGACATGTTCAACGCCGATTGGAACGTGCCGGCCTACGATCCCAAGCTTGCGCAGGATCTGCTCAAGCAGGCCAATTACAAGGGCGAACCGATCCCGTATCGCCTGCTCAACAACTACTACACCAACCAGGTCGCGACCGCGCAGATCCTGGTCGAGATGTGGAAGTCGGTCGGCCTCAACGTGCAGATCGAGACCAAGGAGAACTGGTCGCAGATCATGGAGCGTAGCCCGACCCGCGCGGTGCGCGACTGGTCGAACTCGGCCGCCTTCAACGATCCGGTGTCCTCGCTGGTGGCCCAGCACGGTCCCAACGGCCAGCAGCAGCAGATCGGCGAATGGACCAATGCCGAGCTGAACAAGCTCTCGGAGTTCCTGGAAACGTCGACCGACCGCGCCGCGCGCAGGAAGGCGTTCCACCGCATGCTGGAGATCGCCGAGCGCGAAGATCCCGCCTACACGGTGCTGCACCAGAACGCGACCTTCACGGCCAAGCCGAAATCGATCAAGTGGAAGGCAGCGCCCGCCTTCGCGATGGATTTCCGCGCCGGCAATTTCGAGGTCTGAAGGTGAAGCCGCTGGTCAGCATCGAGGACTTGCGTGTCGCCTTCAATGGCGTGCCGGTCCTGCGCGGCGTCGACATTGCCTTGCAGAAGGGCGAGGCCATCGGCCTCGTCGGCGAGTCCGGCTCCGGCAAATCGGTGACGTGGCTCGCCGCGCTCGGCCTGTTGCCGCGCCATGCGCAAGTCTCTGGCTCGGTGCGGCTCGACGGGCGCCAGATTCTCGGCGCGCCCGCCACCGAGCTCTACCAGGTCAGGGGCGGGCGCATCGCCATGATCTTCCAGGATCCGGCGAGCGCGCTCAACCCGGTGCTGACTATCCGCAAGCAGCTGTGCGAAGCGCTGGCGCTGCATCGCGATCTCCAAGGCAACGCCGTGAAGGCGGAGGCGCGGCGGCTGCTCGATCTCGTCGGCATTCCCGACGCTGGCCGCCGGCTCGAGGCCTATCCGCACGAATTCTCCGGCGGCCAGGTCCAGCGCATCATGATCGCGATGGCGCTGGCCGGGAATCCCGATCTCTTGATCGCGGACGAGCCGACCACTGCGCTCGATGCCACCATTCAGGCACAGATCCTGGAGCTGCTCTCCACGGTCCGCCGCGAGCTCGGCATGGCCATGGTGCTGATCAGCCACGACCTCGGCGTCGTCGCGGAGAATTGCGACCGCGTCGCGGTGATGTATGCCGGCCGCATCGTCGAGCAGGCGCCGAGCAATCAGCTGTTCGCCGATCCCGTACATCCCTACGCGCAAGGGTTAATCGGCGCGCTGCCGCCGCTCGACGGTCCGCGGCGGCGCCTCACCGCCATTCCCGGCACGGTGCCCGATCCCGCGCACATGCCCGGGGGCTGCGCCTTCGCGCCGCGCTGCGCGCTGGTCGCGGAAGCATGCGGCCTTGCGGCGCCGACCCTCGCGCCGATCGCCGATGATCGCAGCGTCGCCTGCGTACGTGCCGAGACCTCGCGCCGCGCGCTGCTCGGGATTGCCGCCGAATGAGTCCGCCGCTCGTCGAGGTCTCCGCGATCTCGCGCACCTATGCGATGCGCTCTGGAATGTTCGGGCGAGCTGCGGCCGTGCATGCCGTCGACGGCGTGTCGCTGACGATTCCCAGGGGCCAGACGCTGGGTCTCGTCGGCGAATCCGGTTCGGGCAAATCCACCACAGGCCGCATCGTGCTTGGCCTCGAGCCGCCTGATAGCGGCGAGGTGCGGTTTGGCGGCAAGGCGATGGCAGCGCCCGGGACGACGGTCTGGCGTGCGCAGCGCGCGCGGATGCAGATGATCTTCCAGGATCCGCTCGGCGCACTCGACCGGCGGCTGCCGGTTGCAACGCAGATCCGCGAGCCGCTCGACATTCACGGCATCGGCACGCTCGTGGAGCGCGAGGAGCGCGTTCGCGAATTGCTGCGCGCGGTCGAGCTGACGCCGGCGCATGGCGCGCGCTATCCCGGCGCGCTCTCCGGCGGGCAGCGTCAGCGCATCGTGCTGGCGCGGGCGCTGGCCACGAACCCGGATTTCCTGGTTTGCGACGAGCCGGTCAGCGCGCTCGACGTCTCGATCCAGGCGCAGGTGGTGAACCTGCTCTGCGATCTGCAGGCGCAGCTGTCGCTGACGCTGCTCTTCATCAGTCACGATTTGCGCGTCGTCAGGCAGATCAGCAATGTCGTTGCCGTAATGTATCTCGGCCGCATCGTCGAGATCGGCAGCGCCGACGATCTGTTTGCGCGACCCGAGCATCCCTACACTCAGGCGCTGGTCTCGGCCTCGCCCGCGCCGGGCCGCCGCAGTGCGGGCCGCATCGTGCTGTCAGGCGACCCGCCGAATCCGGCCGCGCGCCCGACGGGCTGCGCCTTCCATCCGCGCTGTCCGCGCGCCATCGCGCGCTGCGCGCGCGAGATGCCGGCGCTGTCCGCCGTCGGCGGCGACAGGCAGGTCGCCTGCCATCTCGTCACCGGCGCTGCGACACGGGACGCCGCGTGATGGGACGTTATCTCGCCATTCGGATCGGACGCGCCGCGCTCACGATCGTGCTCGTCGTCACCTTCGCCTTCGTCGTGTTGCGGCTGTCAGGCGATCCCGCGCTGATGATCCTGGGACCGGAGGCGCCGCCGGAGGTGCTCGCGGCGTTCCGCAAGGCCTGGGGCCTCGATGATCCAATCTGGGCGCAGTATTTCGATTATTTCGGCGCCATCGCCAAGGGCGAGCTCGGCCGCTCCATGCGCGACGGCCGCCCCGCGATCGAGCTGGTCCTGGAGCGCATCCCCGCGACCCTGGCGCTGACCCTGCCGGCGTTCTTCTTCAAGGTCGCGCTCGGCGTCCCCGCCGGCATCTACGCCGCGCTGCATCGCGGCTCGGGAATCGACCGCGCCGTGATGATGACGGCGGTCGCCGGTTTCACCGTCCCGAGCTTCGTGCTCGCGCTGATCCTGGTGCTCGTTTTCGCCGTGCAGCTCGGCTGGCTCCCTTCGGGCGGGCAGGACAGCTGGCGCCACGCCATCCTGCCGATCGCAACGCTCAGCCTTGGCGGCGCGGCGGTGCTGGCGCGCTTCACCCGCAGCGCCATGCTGGAGGTGCTGGGCCAGCCCTATATCCGCACCGCATCCGCAAAAGGCGTGCCGTGGCGCAAGGTGGTGACCTCGCACGCGCTGCCGAACGCGGCGATCCCGACCGTGACCATCCTCGGCTTCATGGTCGGCACGCTGATCGCAGGCGCAGTCGTGGTCGAGAGCGTGTTCGCCTGGCCGGGAGTAGGGCGGCTTCTCGTCGTCGCTGTTGCCAACCGCGATCTCGCCGTCGTGCAATGCATCCTGCTGCTGGTCGCGATGACCATGGTGACGTCCAATTTGATCGTCGACTTCCTCTACGGCTTCCTCGACCCGCGCCTGCGCAGCAAGGGAGCACATGCATGACCGACGCGACGCTGAAGGATACCAAAGCATTTTCACGCCGCTTCAGCCTGCCGGCGATTTCGGTCTCGGTCGCGCTGGCGATCAGTTGGATCGTCGCGATGCTGCTGATCGCGGCCTTCGCGGAGAAGATCGCGCCTTACGGCTTCACGCAGCTCGACCTGCGCAACCGGCTTGCTGCGCCCGGCAATGCCGCGCATTGGCTCGGCACCGACGAGCTTGGCCGGGACGTGCTGTCGCGGCTGCTCGTCTCAATCCGCATCTCGCTCCTGATCGCGTTCGGCGCGACCGCAATCTCGGCCGTGGTCGGGACCACACTCGGCTTCCTCGCCGCGCATTTTCGTGGGTTCGTCGAGCAGCTCGTGCTGATGCTGACCGACTTCCAGGCCAGTATGCCCTTCCTGATCATGGCGCTGGCCGTGCTCGCCTTCTTCGGCAACTCGTTGCCGCTCCTGGTCGGGCTGATGGGCCTGTTCGGCTGGGAGCGCTACGCCCGCATCGCGCGGGGCCTTGCCATCTCCGCCAATGCGCAAGGCTAGGCCGCCGCCGTCCGCCAGTTGGGGGCGACGCCGTCGCGGATCTATCTCCGCCACATCCTGCCCAACATCGCCTCGACCCTGATCGTCTCGACGACCCTGGTGTTCCCCGAGGTGATCCTGATGGAGTCAGGTCTGTCCTTCCTCGGCCTTGGCGTGCAGCCGCCGATGACCAGCCTCGGCAACATGGTCGGCTATGGCCGCGAATATCTGACCCGGGCGCCCTGGATCATGCTGGCGCCGGCGACGACCATCGTGGTCACCACGCTGGCGGTCTCGGTCATAGGCGACTGGCTGCGCGATCGGCTTGATCCGACGCTGCAATAAATGCTCGTCATGGCCGGGCTTGTCCCGGCCATCCACGTCTTTGCCGCGCAGAACCAAGAACGTGGATGCCCGGGACAAGCCCGGGCATGACGGCTGAGATCGCCTATGCCCCCCGCGCCGAGAGCAGGGGAGCCCTGTCCGACCCAAGTTCCCGTTGCGCGGGCTGCCCCCGTGCGCTATCCGGCCGGAAAGGCCTGAGGTGGCTCCACATTTTCCCGCCCCGGCCGACGCAAACCCGAGGACGGAAACCGCCATGCCAGCCTATCGCTCCCGCACCACCACCCACGGCCGCAACATGGCGGGCGCCCGCGGTCTCTGGCGCGCGACGGGCATGAAGGACGCCGATTTCGGCAAGCCAATCATCGCGGTGGTCAACTCCTTCACCCAGTTCGTGCCCGGCCACGTCCATCTGAAGGACCTCGGCCAGCTCGTGGCACGCGAGATCGAGCAGGCCGGCGGCGTCGCCAAGGAGTTCAACACCATCGCGGTCGACGATGGCATCGCCATGGGCCATGACGGCATGCTCTACAGCCTGCCGTCGCGCGAGCTGATCGCCGACAGCGTCGAATACATGGCCAACGCGCATTGCGCCGATGGCCTCGTCTGCATCTCCAACTGCGACAAGATCACGCCCGGCATGCTGATGGCCGCGCTCAGGCTCAACATCCCCGCCGTGTTCGTCTCGGGCGGGCCGATGGAGGCCGGCAAGGTCAAGCTGGCCGGCAAGACCAAGGCCGTCGACCTCATCGATGCCATGGTGGCCGCGGCCGATAGCAAGGTCAGCGACGAGGACGTCAAGGTGATCGAGCGCTCGGCGTGCCCGACCTGCGGCTCCTGCTCGGGCATGTTCACGGCCAATTCCATGAACTGCCTGACCGAGGCGCTGGGCCTGGCGCTGCCCGGCAACGGCTCGGTGGTCGCAACCCATGCCGACCGCAAGCGCCTGTTCGTCGAGGCCGGTCACACCATCGTCGACCTGGTCCGCCGCTATTACGAGCAGGACGATGCCTCCGTGCTGCCGCGCAACATCGCGAATTTCAAGGCGTTCGAAAACGCGATGACGCTCGACATCGCGATGGGCGGCTCGACCAACACCGTGCTGCATCTCTTGGCCGCCGCCCATGAGGGGCAGGTCGCCTTCACCATGAAGGACATCGACCGGCTGTCGCGCCGCGTGCCCGTGCTCTGCAAGGTCGCGCCTTCCGTCGCCGACGTGCATGTCGAGGACGTGCACCGTGCCGGCGGCATCATGGGCATCCTCGGCGAGCTCGACCGCGCCGGGCTGATCGACACTTCGGTCTCGACCGTGCACGCGCCGACTATGAACGAGGCGCTGGAGCGCTGGGACATCAAGCGCACCAAGAGCGAAGCGGTGCGCACCTTCTATCGCGCTTCGCCCGGCGGCATCCCGACGCAAGTCGCCTTCAGCCAGGAGCGCCGCTACGACGAGCTCGACGCCGACCGCGAGAAGGGCGTGGTGCGCGATCTCGCGCACGCCTTCAGCAAGGACGGCGGCCTCGCCGTGCTCTACGGCAACCTCGCGCAGGACGGCTGCATCGTGAAGACCGCCGGTGTCGATGCCTCGATCCTGAAATTCTCCGGCCCCGCGCGCGTGTTCGAGAGCCAGGACGCGGCCGTCGACGGCATCCTGGGCGGCAAGGTCGTCGCCGGCGAGGTCGTGGTCATCATCTATGAAGGCCCGCGCGGCGGCCCCGGCATGCAGGAGATGCTGTATCCGACCAGCTATCTGAAATCGATGGGCCTCGGCAAAGCCTGTGCGCTCGTCACCGACGGCCGCTTCTCCGGCGGCTCCTCCGGCCTGTCGATCGGCCATCTGTCGCCAGAGGCCGCCGAAGGCGGCAATATCGGTCTGGTGCGGACGGGCGACATCATCGCCATTGACATCCCGAACCGCAGCATCAGCCTCGAGGTCTCCGACGAGGAGCTCGCCAAGCGCCGCGCCGCGGAGGAGGCGAAGGGCGATGCCGCCTGGCAGGCGCAAGGCCGCAAGCGCAACGTCTCGACCGCGCTGCAGGCTTACGCCGCGCTCACCACCAGTGCCGCGCGTGGTGCGGTGCGCGAGGTCAAGCGGCGTCCGAAGTAGGCGGCATCGGCGCCACTGGCCTGGATCGGCGATCTTCGGAACGCCTCGCGGCTCCGTGCGACCACCCGGATGCGCCGTTGCAGGAAGTAGCCGGAACGGAGATCGGGAAAGAACGGCCCCCGCCTCCCTAGGGCGTGGGGCTGGTTGGGGTGGGGAGCGGGAGCCGTTTGCTCAGTGGGCACCCGACGTGCGGGCTCGCCCGCCAGGCATCATCAACTTAGTGCATTGTCCACATTTTGCTATTTAATTTTTATTAATTGTGTTTTTATTTTTATTTAATCGTGCCATCCTAAGAAAAATCGTCGAAATCCATTTTTTCCGAATCCAGCCGAGGCGGTCGCCGTATCGAGATTCGTCCGCAAAGGTCCGGATTGCCAATAGCGGAGTTAGCCATGAGTCATTCTCCATCACTCGTGCCGCAAATCACGACAGACCGGGACGTCTATCTTGTGCTCGATGATTTCGGCCGCCGCCTGGGCCGGGCTTGGTGCGAGACGGCCGAGGAGGACGCCAATCGCGCGACCCTGCTCAGACATCTCGCCGAAGGGCAATATCTCCATCCCGCACGTATTGTGGCCTTCAATACCGCGGAGGGATGGTCGCGCGATGCCACCGCCGAAATCGCCGATGAGCTGCGCCGCCGCTTCGTCGAACTCGAGGAGACCGATCCCTCGCTGTTGGAGTTTCTGGAAAGAGCAGCGAGGCGTTGAAAGGTCGAACATGGAACGCGGATGAACTGCAAATTATGCTCGAACGAGTACCGCGGCGATGTCCGATCGCGGACTCGCTGTCATGCGCCCCCCCGCAAACATCCCGCGCGTTAATGCGCGTGGTCAATGAGTTCTTACCGCTCCGCCGCGATCGATCGTTCGCATTAAGGATGCCTCGACGAAGTTCGGCAAGGCAAGGTTTTGCGCCGTATACTCCCGCGACCTTCGCAGATCCGTTTCGGGCAACTGGGGCACCACCGCAATGTCTCGTACTCTCGCTGTCGTTTTCTCAACGGCCGTCGCCGCCATTTCCATGACGGGCGCGGCCTCCGCCGGCTGCTACAATTGCTACACGCCGCCGCCGTGCACGACCTGCTACCAGCAACAATATGTGCCGCCGCAATACCGCACCGTCGACGAGACCGTGATGGTCTCGCCCGGCTCCGTGGTCGCGCACCGCACGCCGGCGCAGTATCGCACCGTGATGGTGCCGCAGACCGTGATGGTCGCGCCGCCGAGCGTCCAGTACGAGCGCATCCCGCCGCAATACGCCACCCGGCAGCGAGTCGAGATGGTCTCGCCGGGGTATTCCTATTACGCCCCGGTGCAGATGAACTGCGCGTCCTGCGGCTACTGACACCACGTTGAGAGCAGGCTTCGAGCGACGCTCCCCATCGGGCGCCGTTTGCTTTTGGCGGGGGTCCAGCGGCCGGTTGCTCGCGGCGCCAGCCTGACGATTGCGATCACGCCGGCAGTCTCGGCAGCGTTGACTACGCTCGCTGCAAGCTTCCTCAAGGCGTGACCACACGATTTGGCCAAGATGAGCCGAAAACTAACTTTGGTCGCCTTGCGTCCAAGGCGGCCATTCGCTAAGTGCCTGATCTTCCAGCTTTGGAAGGGTGGCCGAGTGGTTTAAGGCACCGGTCTTGAAAACCGGCGTGCCCGCAAGGGTACCGTGGGTTCGAATCCCACCCCTTCCGCCAGTATATTGTTCTCCACTGTTCGCAGTCGTTCGAACTCCACAGCAAAATCAGTGACTTGCGCCGAAGAGCTGTACTTTGCAGTTCGCCGGTGTTCCCCCTAATCGGGGCACTGACCGTAGCATTAGCCCGTGGGTTCGGAGGACGGTTTTCCTGGAGGAACAATGGCTGGAAGGCTCAAACCGCTCGACGTAGAGCGCCAAAGCAAGCCCGGTAAATACGCCGATGGTGATGGGCTCTACTTGATCATCACCGGACCAACGTCGAAGAGCTGGTCATACAGATATTGGAAAGACGGCAAAGAGCGCTGGCACGGCCTGGGCTCCTTGAAGGAAGTGTCGCTAAAAGATGCACGGCTGGCACGGGATGCGGCGAGGCTGCGCGTGAAAGGCGATCGCAGCACGGCCGGCGTGGACATAGTGCAGGAGAGGCGAAAGGCGCGTGAAGAAGCGAAAGCCGTCGAGGCCCAGGTTGTGTTGCCAACGTTCGAGGAATGCGCGGAAGCCTACATCCGGACGAATTGGTCGACCTGGAGCGAGAAGCATCGCGATCAGTGGCCATCGTCCCTCAAGCGTTACGCCTATCCCACAATCGGCAAGCTGACCATCCCGGAGATCAAGCCGAGCCACATTCACGATCTGCTCAAGCCGATCTGGGTGGAGAAGCGCGAGACTGCAAACCGGGTTCGCGGCCGGATCGAAACGATCATTGCGAAGAACGTTGACATCGACGATCCAGACTTCCGCAATCCGGCCGAGCTTACGAGGCAGTTGCGCGAAAAGCTACCAAAGCGCCCCAAGCGGGTCGTCCGTCATCATCCGGCCTTGCCGTACACTGAGGCGCCGGCGTTCATGAAGCTCCTTGCCGGTGCACCCGGAACAGCTGCCGCCATGCTCCGATTCCTCATCTTCACGGCCTGCCGCACGAACGAGGCGGTCGAAGCGCGGTGGTCTGAGATCGATCGGTCAGGCTCGACTTGGAAAATCCCCGGCGAACGAATGAAGATGGACCAGGACCACTACGTTCCTTTGACGGATCCCGCGTTGGCGGTCCTCGACGAGATGCGAAACGGCCGCCAAGGCGAACTGATCTTCACCAATCCGGACAGCGGGGCATTCTCCGAAAACGCGATGCTCGCGGTACTTGATCGACTCGGCTACGGACATGTGACGGTGCACGGATTCCGATCTACCTTCGCAACCTGGGCTGAGGAATGCACCGACTACCCGGATGGCGTACGCGAAGCTGCACTGGCCCACAAATACAAGAGCGAGACCACCGCAGCCTATCAACGAGGTCATAAGCTCGAAAAGCGCCGGGGGCTAATGAAGGATTGGGCCGTATTCCTGAGCGGCGCCAATGTCACCCAATTGGATGACCGGAGGACAGGGTAGGCGTCGAGCAGACACTGAGGGTCAAAAGCGTTGGTTGCGTCCAATCTTAAAGTGTACGGTCTGCCCCAAGAAGCTGACATGGCGACGCGCTCGGCAAAAGGTCGGCTCAGGGCCCAGCAGCCGACATTAGGCGCGGCTCCCCAGTGGGGCATGTCGGGCAAGATGATGACTGGGATTGCGTCGGCAACTCGAGCCGGCGCCGACCGCAGCTAGTCTAATCTTTTGCCAGCTGGCGGGACCGGGGATGGTGTGCTGTCGCAGGCTGCGGTAGACTTCCTTGCGACCAAGGACCGACGCTCTCCTGTGGGAGGTCGATGTGGACATAACGGATTGGCTGCGCCGCCTCGGGTTGTATCAGTACGAGAGCGTGTTTCGCGACAACGACGTAGACGCGGAGACCCTGCCCAGCTTGACCGCAGACGATCTGCGTGAACTCGGCATCACATCGTTGGGCCACCGCAAGAAGCTCCTCTCGGCGATCGCCGCCCTTTCCCCGACGCTTGGCAAGGACCTGGAGGATGATCGCGGGCCTCCGCCAAAGGAAGCCGGTAGTTCACGACCATTGATGAAAACGCGGCACGCCGAGCGCCGTCATCTGACGGTCATGTTCGCCGACCTCGTCGGTTCGACTGCCCTTTCGGAGCGCCTCGACCCCGAGGACATGAGTGAGATCCTTGCGGCCTACCACCAAGCGGTTGCGGCGGAGGTGGCCCGCTTCGAGGGATACATTGCCAAGCTCATGGGTGACGGCGTGCTGGTTTATTTCGGCTGGCCGCAGGCGCATGAGGACGAGGCCGAACGTGCGGTGCGCACCGGGCTTGCAGTCGTGGAAGCCGTAGAGCGGCTAGAGAATCGAGCGGGCCGTACTCTTTCCGCGCGCGTCGGTATCGCAACCGGCCTGGTCGTGGTTGGCGACGTTATGGGGGAAGGGGCTGCCCAGGAAGAAGGGATTGTCGGCGCCACGCCGAACCTCGCCGCGCGTCTGCAGCAGTTCGCGGAGCCCGGAGCTGTGGTGATCTCCGAGAGCACGCGGCGCCTTCTTGGCAGCTGGTTCGCGCTCACCGACCTGGGCCCGCAACAGATGCGAGGGATCAAAGCCTCGGAACCGGCGTTCCGCGTTGTTGGGGAAGCGGCGGCCGAAGGTCGGTTCGAGGCCCTGCGACGAGCCGAGGTAGGTCCATTGATCGGCCGCGAACACGAACTCGCTCTCCTTCTCGATCGCTGGGAGATGGCCAAAGGCGGCGAAGGTCAGGTCGTACTGTTGTCTGGCGAAGCTGGCATCGGCAAGTCTCGGATTGTCCTCGCGCTGCGTGAGTGTCTCCGCCACGAACCTCGGTTCCGGATCGGATATTCCTGCTCGCCCCATCATGTGGACAGCGCGCTCTGGCCGGTGAGCGTCCAGCTCCAACGGGCGGCAGGGTACCTGCGTGAGGATGCACCCTCATTGAAGCTCGAGAAGCTGGAGCAGCTCCTCGACAAAGCGGGCGGGTTAGGGGAGGACGCGACGCCGCTGCTCGCCGAGCTGATGGGGCTGCCGCTCAATGGACGCTACGCGGCGCGCGGCGGGACACCGCAGGAGAAAAAGGCGCGGGTCTTTGGCATTCTCCTGGCGCAAATGGAGGGGCTCTCACACCAGCGGCCGATGCTCCTGGTCCTTGAGGACGCGCATTGGCTCGACCCGACGTCGGCGGAGCTTTTCGAGCGGATGGTGGATAGGATCCGGGTTCTGCCGATACTTCTCGTCGCCACTTTGCGGCCTGACGTGCCGACGCCTTGGACGAATTTCCCGCATGTCACATTCCTCAGCCTCAATCGCTTGGGGCGGCCAGCATCCCGAGCGCTTATCCAGAGAGCAGCGGGCGGACGGCAGCTTCCGCCCATCGTCATCGAAGCCATCCTCTCCCGCACCGAGGGCGTGCCGCTGTTCGTCGAGGAATTGACGAAAGCGGTCCTCGAATCCGTGATCTGGAAGACAACGGCCGGCGATGGTCATCTCGAGCTCGTCGGCCCACTTCCGCCGCTGGCCATTCCGGCGACGCTGCAGGAGTCGCTCATGGCGCGCCTCGATCGCTTGGCTCCGGCACGCGAGGTGGCGCAGATCGCTGCTTGCATCGGCCGGGAGTTCGACGAGGAGGTCGTCGGCGCGATCGCGGGATACCCGGAGCTGCAGCTGACGGCGGTGCTCGATCAACTGTGTCGCGCGGGGCTCATCCAACGACGTGGGATGCCGCCGCATCATACGTACAGCTTCAAGCACGCGCTCGTCCGCGACGCGGCCTACGCCACCTTGCTTAAATCACCGCGTCAGCAACTGCATGCGCATATCGCGCAAGCGATCGAGCAGTTGCGGCCGGAGATCGCGGCGGGCCAGCCCGAGATCGTCGCCCATCATTTCGTCGAAGGCGGCCTGCTCGACCAAGGGGCAATTTATCTTCTGGCCGCCGGTCGGTTGGCAAAAGCGCGGCATGCCGTCAAAGAGGCGGTCTCCCAACTTGAAACGTGCCTGCAGCTCACGGCGCGTCCTCGAGACAGTGCAGCATCGGCCGATCGAGGCACCGAGCGCGAGTGCCTCCTGATGCTGGGTGACTTGGCCGGCGTCGAGGACGATCTCGACAGAGCGAACGACTACTACGAGCGCGCCATGGCGCTCGGCGAGACCGATGCCGACCGCGACCGCGCGCGCAACTGCGTTCACCGCGCCCGGTACGCGGAGCGGGACGGCGCGCGTCTCGTCTTCTATGAGCACGGCAGCGGCGAGCCGACGATCGTATTCATCAATCCCATTGTCTACGGGCTGTCGACCTTTGAACCGATTCTCGAGCAGCTTCGCCAAGAATTCTGTGTCATCACGGTTGACTGCCGCGGCGCCGGACGATCATCACCTCTGATGCGTCCTTACTCGACGCTCCAACACATGGAGGACCTCCGCGCGATCATCAAGGCCGCCGGTGCCGTCCCAATCATCGGCGTCGGCATCTCGCGCGGCTCCAACCTGCTTATCCAGCTCGCCCATGCGCACCGGGAACTCGTCGGAAAGATGATGACGGTGGGCACGCCGATGATGGGAGCGCTACCGGATGGGCGCCCGGTGTTTAACCCGGATTACATGGCTCATCGTAAGGACGCCTACGCTCGGGGCGACGTTGAGGAATTGATCCGCTTGCAAACTCGGTACGTCTACAGCGAGCCAGATGCCGAAGATTTGCGGCGGATGGCCATCGAGCGCATGTGCAGGTTGCCGACCGAGACGATCCTCAGCTTCTACGATCCGGATCCGGGCATGGACATTGCGCCGCTGCTCGAATCGATCGCTGTTCCGACGCTCGTCGCGCACGGCCGAGAAGACCAGCTGGTCACCAGCGCCGCGAGCGAATTTATCGCGTCCCGCATCCCGGACGCGCAGCTCTATGTCTTCGACGGCAAGGGGCACAATCCGATGTTCTCGGCCACGGACGAGTTTTGCGATGTGCTTCGCAATTTCATTCGCACGGGACGCGCGGAAAGAACGTCTCAAGGATCGCTGGCAGCGTGAACAAAAAGTCAGGGCAGCTGGCTGCGGCCCAAGCGTCGGCTGAGGGCGGTTTGGCCAGCAGAGTTCATCCCGGAACTTAAGGATCGATGCGGCGAGATCGAGACCGACGCGCTTGACACTCATAGTGGACCTCCGGGCGCGAGCCCTGCTGGCGGCGAGGACCGAGATTGCCGTGTAGCACTAGCGTCAATCAAACGTCACCGAAGCGCAGCAGATGTCTCAATTGAGTCAAAATGCGAAGAACTCAACCTGAGCAAATCTAGTCTGCCTCGCCTCGATAAGCGGACCTCAACGAGGTGCCGCGACTTCGCTGATGGGGCAATAGGCGACATGGACCACATCGACGACATGAAAGCGGCCGCAAAGTGAGGCGGCCTTACTCTCCTCGCTTGCTTTCCCGTTCATGGTCATCGAGCATTTCTAAATGGCTCGCAAGCTGTGGGCGATGTTGGTGAGCAGGGCGACTTTCTTTGGGGATACCGATGACGCCAGCTTCAATCTTGAGGGCTTTGGCGGCCTTCCGACGCTCAATGGCGCTAATCATTACAGGCTCTCCGGTCGGTTGTGCACAATCGCCGCCCACGGTTGCGCGGACAAGGCCGCCCGCTTAATCTGCGTCGCGGGCAGCGGCTTCCCAGCCCCGGGTGGGTTTGCAAAACCCCGGTGCCCAACGGATTGCATATCCGCATCGTGTGATCTGAGCAAAATTGCTCATGCTCTTGCCAATTGAGGCGGCCCTACTGTCGGGTATGGCGCTTCAAAATCGCAACGCGCCGTTCACGCTGCCACACTTCTAAGTCGTGCCCGTCGAGCATCTGGGCGGCCTTGGCCTTGGCCCCCTCGTCGTCAGCGCATTCGAACTCATGAACCCCGCTGATATGCCCGTCCTCGCTCATGATGTAAGCGCGGTAGTCCATCGTAGTCGTTCCCTTTATTGGAACGATTATACCCGGCGCCAAGCGGGTGAAAAGTCAAGTTGGGCCACACCCGTTTTCAACTTAGGCCACTAGCGTCGGAAACAGGCCAGCGCCCCCTGAGGGCATGAGAACACTTAAGCAACGCAGAACTGATCATGAATCGCCGGCCGCACATCCAGAGTCCGTTTAGGGTCAAAAGCAGCGGTCGAAGTGAGCACGGCGCCGCGTCCGGTCTGCCGCCGATAGCCGACAATACGATGGTCTCAGCATTGTTCGGTCAAGGTCCGGAAGCGGCAGTCGTCAACGAGGGGACGAAGAGGCAACCGAGGCGGCCTTACTCTTCCTCATGTTGCCTTTGCGGCCGACGCAGGGGTCCTAAAGTCCGGCAGGCATGCTATTGCTTGTTCCAGCTCTCTTGCGATTGCCTTGTAACGAGTGAGCGCCCGCGCATAGACGTCGCGCTTGAGCTGGCTCCTTGCTGCCTGTTGAAGGCGCTCGCATTCGGCCATTTGCACGCGGAGCAGTTCTAGATGGGCCCGCATCTCTTTAATGGACAAGTCGTCTATCCCACATCCGCTTTGGCTGAATGGCGAACTTGGACACCCGCCAAGGCAAATCATGAGAACTGTCGATGAGGTCCGCAATGCGTCAGAATGCGAAGTGCTCAAAGTGAGCAAAGTCAGTCCGCTCGACGCCACCAAGCGCACCACATTGAAAGGCGTCTCCACTTCGCCGATGGGCCATTTTCGGACTCATGGGGAAAAGTGAACCCTCATTCGATTACCTCATTTGGCCTGCAACAGCTTCGAGGTCGGTAGCGCCTCAACTGTCCTCGGCTAGACGTTCAGCTCTGCGGAGTTCCCTCAATCGCGAACCCTGGCCAGGCGGTATCAAAGAACCGAAACACGTTCTCGAGCAGCCTTGCGACTGGTGCCGAAAGGCGCGATGATATTGCACCGGGCGTAGTACCGGCGAATGTTCAACGAGTGTCCTGCTTCGTCCTGCAGTTAAGTAAATGCCGGGAGGGGTCGATGGTACACGTTGGCAAGCACGCGGTTGTGGTGGGCGCGGGAATGGGCGGTCTTTTAGCCGCACGCGCTTTGGCGGATCATTTCGACGAAGTAACCATACTTGAGCGTGACTCGTTTCCGGATGCGGCTGATGCGCGCAAAGGCGTACCGCAAGGACGGCATACGCACGGATTGCTTGCCCGCGGGCGCGAGGTACTCGAGCAGTCGTTTCCCGGATTTACTGAGGAAATAATCGCTCAGGGAGCGGTACCTGCGGACATCGTCAACGATGGGCTTTGGTTCAATTACGGCGTCTATCTTCACAATGCCCCCAGCAAGATGGTTGGGCTCGGGGTGAGCCGACCGACGCTGGAAGGCTTCGTGCGACGGCGGCTCCTTCAACTACCCAACATTCGGGTGCAGGAGCGTCGTGACGTGGTGGAGCCGGTGTTTGATCTCCCCTCCGGCCGCGTGACCGGTGTTCGCGTCCAGTCAGAAAATGGCTCAGGCGACAAGGAAAGCCTGGAAGCCGATCTCGTCGTTGATGCGAGTGGTCGCGGGTCATCAAGCCCCACATGGCTCAATGCGTTTGGTTTCGCAAAACCGCCGGAGGAGCAGGTCACTGTCAATCTCGGCTATGTCACCCGCTTCTGTCGTCTCAAGCCCGAACATATGGAGAATTACCTGCATGGCAGGAAATTCGTTCTTATGGGGGCGTGCTTGCCTGATTTTCGCTTCGGTGCCCTTCTGCCACAGGAGCGCGAACGTTGGACCGTGACATTAGGCGGTTACATGGACGATCAAGCACCACTGGATGATGCTGGTTTCCTTGAGTTTGCACGTGGCTTGCAAAAGCCGGAAATATTCAACGTGATCCGGAATGCGGAGCCGCTTACTCCGCTCACGCCATACAAGTTTGTTTCGAACACACGACGTCACTACGAGAAACTGACTCACTTTCCGGAAGGCTATCTGGTGTATGGCGATGCCTTGTGCAGCTTCGATCCGGTCTATGGTCAGGGAATGACGGTAGCTTGTGTGGAATCGCTGGCCTTGCGCGAGTGCCTGGCAAAAGGAAAACAAGGGATTGCTCGCCGCTTCTTCCAGATGGCCAGTCGGGTCATCGAAACTCCCTGGCAAATCGCCGTGGGCAGTGATTTGCAAAACCCGCGCGTTGAGGGCAAGCGGACGGCGCAGGTGCGCTTTGTCAACTGGTACATATCGAAGTTTTACCGAGCGGCACAACGTGACGGCGCGCTGGCAACCAGGTTCCTGGAAGTCGCCAACCTTATGCAACAGCCGACCGCGTTGCTAAGCCCAGCGAACGCGCTGAAAGTGTGGATTGGAAGTCGGGACATGCAGCATCCCGACCTTGGTCAGGGGCGCCAAGCCGCCTAGCCACGGTGGCGACATGTCGCAATCGACACCTTTGTTCAGTCGCGCGCCCACAGGCAGCATCGCGAGGCGTTAGTACTCAATCTCAATGTGCGGTGCGGTCCCGGTAGGTTGCGTAAGCGCGTTTGCAACTGCGTGGCGGCGGCAGCGAAGTACGCATCCATCCCGAGCTGGGCGGTCTTGGTGCGCCACCCGGGAAGGCGAGTGGCCCATCTCGTAAGTGGGTCGAAATGCGAAGAACTCAGGTTGAGAAAATCTGGTCCGCTCTGCCACGATGAGCGGACTCCCGTCAGACAGGGCGCAACTTCGCAGATGGGCCAAAAGCGGTCGAACCGCCATCGCATCTTATGGTTGCACCCTCATGATTCTGTACATAATTGTCGAATGGAAATTCGGGATGCCAAGATTGAGGACGCAGAAGCTGCTTGCCTTGTGATGAGGCGGTCGATCGCAGAACTGTGCGAGGCTGATCATAAAAATGATAGGGGCATCTTGGAGCGTTGGTTGAGAAACAAGACTCCCGAGATTTTCTCCGCTTGGATAAAGCAGCCCGGTAATTCGTTGCTCGTCGCCACGGATGAAGGCAAAGTTCTTGCCGTGGGCTCGGTCACTGACGCAGGCCAAATTACTCTGAATTACGTTTGCCCAGATGTGAGATTTCAAGGCGTCAGCCGTGCCTTGCTTCGGGCGCTCGAAGAGAGGGCACTAGAGCGAGGCAATACGCGGTGCATCCTCACGAGCACTGAAACCGCCCTTCAATTCTATAAATCGAACGGCTACACGACCGATGGCCAGCCGGTCGGCAACTTTGGTACTAGCTCTGGCTACCCTATGTTGAAGGTGCTCATCAAGAATCCAACTTAACGGCTAGCGACTTCCGCTTCGGGCCCCTTAGGCGACATAGGGCGAGTTGACTGTTATGAAATAGGACGATGTGAGGAGAACCTGCGAATAGCCAAGAAGAAGTCGGTCGCGCGCATCAGGTACGTCGTCAAGTATGAGTTTGACGGCTCGCCGCACTACGGTGCAATTCAGATCGAGGATTGCAGCGGATCAAGCGAGGCCAGAGAGAATTTTGCTGATGAATGGCTCTTTAGCGGCGAGGTACTCTTGAATGCCGCCAGTATTGTCCCGTTCCAGCTTAAGCTTTAGTTCTTGGTATCTCATCCGATCCACTGGGTGCTCTCGCAGGTGCTCTCGAAAAAGCAACATTCTATCGATCTGCGCGTGGCCTTCCCGACAGATATGAAGTTTGTGCGCCCGGAGACCGGCCACATCGCGTTTGAAGAAATGATGGCCGTCCGACAGATCACCTCCGCGTCGATAGCCCAACTCTTCAAGCGATTGCGTCCAATCTTTTATCGCTCCGGCGAGAGTGATCACCGCAAGTATGTCGATTTCGCCTTTCGCGGCTAATTCGGGCACCGCGGTGCTTCCAACGTGATGGATTTCCACCAGAGCCGATCCGAAGACAGGTCGCAGGCGCGCTTCCTCCTTCGCATATTCTTGCGGCCACCTCGGATCATAGTGCCGTATTGGGCTGGTGAGCGGCATGCGCCAAATCCTAGCCGAGATGCAGACCTACGAAAAGACCGCCGCCGGTTGACTTCCGCTCCGGGTCAGAATCGGGCATCCCGGCTTTCTCAGAACTTAGTCCGCTTCTGGCTGGAAAAGCCGACATCCCGGCACTTACTGGGTGCGGGACGCTGCAGGGCGCCCGAGATCGTAGTTTTCAACCGTAGCTATGAATCTGAGCCGCAAAAGAACGAACGCTATCAAGGCGATTTGGAGGAGGGAGTATCCGCTGGTCTAGGTTTCACACCAGAGCTCTGCCAAGTGAACCGATCTTACGATCTTGCATATTCATTCGGCCCTCAACCCGCGAGTGCGTTCTTGGCGACGCGCGGTTTCCTCGCGGAGTCGCCGCTCGACATACGCCTCAATGCTGCGCCACGTGATCTTGCGAGACGAGCCTTCCAGATAGCTTTCCAGTACCCCTTCATTCAAGAGCTCATAAGTTTTTGCGCGTCCAATTCTCAATACCCTCATGGTTTCTTGGACGGTGGCGACGAGCGCCGGTCGCGTCTGAACCGGGAGCCCGGGAGCACTGTCGGAAGTCGCTATCATGATTGGAGCCTTTCTGGTCGAGAGGAAGAGTGCGTGTCTGCGCTTCGCAATGTGGGTACAGAGCCTTTGCGCGAACATAGGCGGCGAGCGCGATGCGGTACGCGGGCATGAGACGACCTCGCTCAGAGAGAGCTGATAAATCCAGGAGCGGGCTCCTCACGTGGCGTCTCCTGTTTCCGCGCCAGTAGTTTCGAGCATTCCGGCAACGGCACAGGCGAGACGGAGCTTGCCGTCCATCTGTTCGGCGGTCAGGTCTCGCAGCGGGACGACGATGGTGTGGTGATAGCGACCGTCCGAACCAGTGATGCCGCGCGATGCCTTCCAGTCCGAATTGTTGACTAGGCTGAAATGCGTTGGCTTGCTATTGCGGTCGCCGAACCATTGCACCAGCGCGTCGACGGCAGCCTCGGCGAGTAGTGCGCCGTCATCCTTGGTCGGCACTTTCGGCTTGGGCTTGGTGCCGGTATCGACGATCAGGCCCATTTGGATCGCGACCTTGTGCAGCACAGCCGCGAGCTTGCTCTTGTGGATTGGGCCGGGCTCCTGGTTGAGCACGCAGACGCGCTCGATGAGCGCATGCTGGCTACCGATACAGCCGAGCATCTGATCGAACGCCTTCTGGGCGCGCCGCACGGCTTTGTTGTGGCGCTTGAGCTCGTCCTGCGTCAGCCGATCGAGATGGATTTCCTTCGTGCCGAATCCGTGCTCATAGGACGGCGATGCCGCGCTTCGGCGTGGAAGCCCCTTCAGCCACTCGTAGCGGCCGTAGACCTCAGCGATGCGAAAACCTGCATCGACCTCGGCATCGGACAGCTCCTTGAACATGCCCATGCGGCCGAGGACGGTTGTTAACCGCGGATCGACGCCGAGGCGCGGGCCGTATTCCTTGATGCGAAAGAAAGCAGTCGGTGCCACGCCGTGAGGCTTAGCGCCGTTTGCCTTGCGCTCAGCCACGCGGCGTGCGCTTGGGTCGTAAGGTTTCCTTGTAGATGCCATTTCCCTGTTCCTTTACATCCGCCCTAGATAGTTGGTGGTGAGGTGATCCGTGGCTAGTCCTCGGGTGAAAACTCGCACTTCGGCGGCGGAGCGGGCGCACGCTTGGTCAGCTTCATGCCCGTGGCCATCGCCAGCGACATCGTGATGGTCATGCCGTCCTTGTTTGTCGGCGGCTCGTAGCCCTGCAGGACGTACTCCATGCGGCGAGTGTGCTCCTCGCGGTCGGCCTTGCGCTTCTCGGCCTCGAGCCGGGCGGCCTTGTCCATTTCCTCTTGGGCGCGGTCGCGGCCAGCGGCATCCATCTGCTCGTGAAATTCCATCCGCTTGAGCTCGATGCGCTTCCTGGCATCTTCCGATGGTTGTGCGGTGCTGCCCTTGACCGTCGCGCCGATCAGCAGCGTCAACCGATTGCGCTCCCTTTTCGCCTCGTTCAACTTCTCTTCGGCGAGTTTGTGGATCTCCGGCGCCGATGGCGGATAGGTCGGATTGATGCTCGGTGCGGCACCGCGGCGGATGTCGTCGCACGCTTGCTCGACCGCCCATGGCGGCAGGACGGCCAGCAGGCGCGTGTAGTCGCGCACCAGCTTGTCGGTGTCCGAACGAGGGTAGCCCATCAGCGCAGCGCTCAGAGCCCGTGCGATCCGCTTCATGTCGGCCTCGCCGTTGGCTGGCATGAGGGATTTCTGAATCGCGGCGACTCTGGTGTCGAAGCAATCCTTCTCAGCGGGGGTCAGCGCGCGCGTCAGCGTTGCGCGCCCCTGCACCAACTCCAGCGCGGAGCTTTCAACATGGCGCACAAGCCGATCGATCGCGGCGTCATGCGTCCAGGATGATACCGGGACCAGCGGAGTAGTCCTCGTTGGGAACGGAATCGGCTGCATTGGTCTGTCCTCTCAGTTCAGCGTCGAGTTCGAAAAAGATATCGCCTGCGGTCCTACGAACGCGCTTGGGAGGGCCGGTGGTACCCTGGGGCACGGGACGGGCGATCTCGGCGTGCGCATCGGCGATCGCCTTCTCGAAATACTTCAGCGAGCCGGGCGCCTCGGTGCGACCGGCCATGACGCGCTCGATCGTGTTCACGATCACGTCCGGGCTCCACCCGGCCTTGCGCCACTTCGCGACGAAGTTGGTCGAGCCGATCACGCGAGGGTCGTGCATGTCGAGGCCCTGGGCGAGCATGATGCGCTCGGTCAGAACGTGGTCCTCGGGCTTGAAGATCGACTTGCTCGGCGTCGCGGAGCAGCTGTTGCTCCGTTAGGAGCAACATTCTCTTCACTTCCCTTCACTTCACTTCTCTTAGGAACCGTAACGTCCTGCACATTCGATCCGTCACGGACACCGTTACGGTGCTCTGCTTTGAGCCGTAACGTCCTCCGGGCCTCCCCCGCTGCCGCGGTCGCCGCAGCCGTCCTACGGCTGTTGCCGCGGCGTTTCTCGTCCGCCATCAGCGCCATATCGCCGATGACAGGGTGATAGAGCCGCCCATCGCTGCACTTGATGAAGCCGTGCAGCGCCGCCTCACGCACCGCCTTCCAGCCCTTCAGGTCGCGCCCGAAGCCGGCGAAGCGCGCGAGCAGGCGATCGTCATCAGGCAGCGACGAGGCCGGCACCTGATGCCAGGCGGCGCACCAAAGCAGGATGGCCGAACGAAACTCATCGCCTGTCGCGGTCACGGAGAGGTCACTGTCGCGCAGCCGCACGACGTCCAACGGCATGTTGGGGAAGTCGCGGAGGTCGAGATCAGTGGGGACGAAGGGATCAGGCATTTCACAGCTTCACAGTTGAGTTGAGGGCTTCACAACGGCTTTCACACTTCACAGACGTCGGCGCTGTGAAGCGGGCGGAGCTCAGGGAGACGGCGGCCGCAGCGTTGGCGACGGTCCGCTTGCGTTTCCAGGCCGTTTGGTGTCGGTTTTGAGGGCAGAATCCGCTGATTACGGGGTGATAGAGCTGCCCATCGCTGCATTCGACGAAGCCGTCGAGCGCTAACGCGCGCACTGCCAGCCCGCTCTCCACGTCGCGTCCTTAGGCGGCCAACCTCGCGTTAGGCAGCGACGACGCCGGCACCCTGATGCCAGGCGGCGCACCCAGCAGAACCAGTGCAAGTAACTCGTCGCCCGTGGCTGTTACCGACACGTTCACTGTCCCGTAGACGGACGATGTCAACATGGGAAGTCGCGCAGGTGACAAAGGGATCCGGCATCTTCACAGCTTCGCAGTTGAAGGCTTCACAGTGGGCGATTTCACGCTTCACAGCCTCAGCGCTGTGAAGCGGTGGGCTTTCATCAATACTTTGCTCTTCCGCCTGACCTGCGCTGTGTTGAGCGCAAAGCAGTAGACGCCTCCATCCAGGCGTCGAGATCTGCCTGTCGATATCGCACGGCGCGACCAATTCGGACGAAGGCAGGGCCGTCGCCGGTCAGACGTCGCTTGGAAAGTGTCGAAGTCGATGACTTGATGTGAGCTGCAGCTTCCTTCGTCGTGAGATAGCGCTCGTTGGCCACGTGCTTCTCCAATGAAAATGCCCGCGAGATGAGACATCTGGCGGGCTTGGTTCGGATTGGTTGGGGATTTGGCTGGTAAAAGAAAACGCCCATCGGCTTGCCGAGGGCGTCCCTGGGGCGCATGTCTGCTGCCCTAACGTTTTCGACTTATACAGTTACCTGATGTTTCTTCAAGATACTTCGGCTGTTATGGAAATTCTATAAACAGGCATTTTCCGAAATCCCGGCACTCCGACTCGACGCGGTGTTCAGTCTACAGGCGCCGAGGGCGGGTCTTATCGCCTGGTGCATGGGGCGAGGGGTCCGAAAAGGACGACAAGCCCGTTGCCGTGCCTCAACAGCTAAGATTCTGGTTCTTCGCCGCACCATCGTCGAATAGCTTCTTCAAGTGCAACATCAATCTCCGAGAGAATGAACGTTGGTTGCCCATTCTCAAAGGTAAGTTCGTAGTTGCGATAATATCGTGGCTTCGTCCCGGTACTGAATAGAGCCTTTAAGTCAGCATGAACACTCATTCGCATTGGTCTATTCTGCTGTTCTTGACAAAAAATCATGCCGAGCTTGTGCGCGCAGGCGGGTGCCCACTCGGCCAATGCCGAGGAGCAAAAAGAGGGACGCAAACATAGATATAATTATCAATACGCTCATCTTGTATTCTGACGTCGGCAACCACCAAAACCATGCGTCTAGGCCCTTGAAAAGGCAAAAGCCGCTTACGCTCCACGCAGCTAAGCTGGCCGCGCGATCAATTAGCCTGAACCAATCTGCTGGGATGTCCGGAGCCTCGGCAATCTCTGGCTTAACAAGACGCAAGTAAAAATGAACGATGGCAAGGACAATCGGTGTGCTAGTCAGAAGCAGGAGAGCTACATCAACGAGGTTTGGCATCGGCGATTTGCCTCAGCAAGCGCATAGGTCCCTTAATTGTAGCACTATTGTCCGTGGTTTCATAGACCACGGAATGTTCCCTTGCGCCAATGCGGGCGCAGGCGTTGGTGGCAAGAAACATTCGGCGACTGCGTGTTGATCGGGGCCTTTCGCAAGAGGCGCTGGCGGCGATGCGGGGATTGACCGCACTTATGTTAGCCGCTTGGAACGAGCCCTTGAAAACCCCACAGTCGCTGTCCTTGAAAAGCTAGCGTCGGCGTTGGAAGCCTCCATCTCAGACTTGTTTGTTGTGCCGCAAAAGGGCGAGGCTCCGCCTCGGCCACTCAGGGCTGGACGTCGTCCCCGCAAGTGAAGGGGGAAGCTGGAGACAAGAGAGATCGTCCCAGATCCTTCGCCTTCCAAGGCAGGTCACCGGCTCGCCGTTTGGCCCGACGTTACAATGGCAGACGCTTGAGCGACGGAACGGGGCTCCTCCATACTAGGAGAGTTTTTGATCTGACCTAAAAGCACTTTTAGAGGACCGTGGCGCATGTATTTTGCGTTGCTACGGTCGGTAGCTACGCGTGGACGCCCGGCGAGGGTGACCGAGAACCGCTCGATGAACTCCTGCACCGGCTCGCTGACTTCCTTCCGTGGGAGCCAGCTCGCGAAAGACGTCCTCGGAAGCTTCCCGTCACCAGCCATCGGTCGTGTTGAAGGCGACGACGCACACGGGATGATCGTATTGGCCGAGGGTGGGACGGTCCGCCCGGTCGAAGCGGTCTCGCGCCACGCCGGCCGAGGCGGCAATGCGCGGGGCACGTCCAAGCGGGAGGACGTGCTCGACACGATAATCCAGCTCAAGCACCCGGAAAGACTACGATCTCGGCAAAGGGGTAACTTCGAGGCGCACGTGACCAAAGCGCGCGGGGTGTTCGGGGAGGATGCCCTGGCATTCGAGGCGAAACTCGAGTTGACGAAGACGGAGGGGCCCGCTGCGTCTGTACCGATCTCAAGAGCGAAGACGCAGAGGACGTGCAGAAGGTGCTGGAGCTGTCGGAAGCGGGTAAGAGCGCGTCCCGCTCGATTGGGCTATGACCCAGAACAACCTCGGCAAAGCGCTCGCAACGCTGGGCGAGCGAGAGAGCGGCACCGCCCGACTTGAGGAGGCGGTAGTCGCCCTTCGTTCAGCGCTTTCCGAAAGAACCCGAGAGCGCGTGCCGCTCCATTGGGCCATGACCCAGAGCAACCTCGGCGATGCGCTCCACCAGCTAGGCGAGCGTGAGAGTGATATCGCGCGGCTCGAGGAGGCGGTGGCCGCCTATCGCGCGGCGCTTAGCGAAAGAACCCGAGAACGCGTGCCGCTCGATTGGGCAGCGACCCAGAACAACCTCGGCAACGCGCTCCACACGCTGGGCGCGCGAGAGAGAGGCACCGCCCGCCTTGAGGAGGCGGTGGCCGCCTATCGCGCGGCTCTTAGCGAGAGAACACGCGAGCGCCTGCCGCTCGATTGGGCCAAGATCCAGTATAACCTCGGCAAGGCGCTCCAGACGCTGGGCGAGCGCGAGAGTAGCACCATCCGACTCGAGGAGGCGGCAATCGCCTATCGCGCGGCACTTAGCGAAAAAACCCGCGAGCGTTTCCCATTCGAGTGGGCCCTGATCCATCACTGCCTCGGCACCGCACTCCAGTCGCTGGGCGAGCGAGAGAGCGGCACCGCCCGGCTCGAGGAGGCGGTCGCAGCCTACCGTGCCGCACTTACAGAAACAACACGGGAGCGCGAGCCGGTTGGTTGGGCTAGCAGCACCGTTGGTCTAAGTGTCGGACAGATGCGGCTTGCCGAGCGAACCCGCGATCTGCAAACGGCCCAGACAGCGTGCTCTCAGATCGAGCTCGCTCTCGCAACTGCCCGCGCCAGCGGCGATGCACAACTCGTCGCGTTCTGCTCGGCGCAACTCCACCACGCCCAGGCAATTGTAAAACGATTGACCTGATGGCTTGGCGGGCGGCAGTCTCGTATAGGTCGCTAGGCGGCAGCCGCTATCTGGGTACTGGCCTGCAGTAATCCCCCATTATCGACAGTTAGAGGATATCCACTCCTCCAAACTACTACAGCCAAGCCATTGGTTATTCGCCAGTCTTTCGAAAGCGAGCTTGAAGTGTTCCGGGGAGCTACGGTGAGGAGCTACGAATCGGCGCATTTTGCTTTGGCACTCTCAATGCCGCCACGACGATCATGGGCTTCATGGGTAGCATGGGAAGTATCCTCTTCTGTTTGCACGACGTGCCGTGCGCTGAGTTCACCCACCCGATAACCTCGCGCCGCCTACAGCCCCTCTCTGCGTGAATCGGTCGGCTTGCGTTGGCACGGTCCTTGCGGATCAAGCCACATCTCCGTCGGTCTGGCAGGGAGCCGTTTCGCGATGAAGCAGAAATCTCGAGTTCCAAAGCCGCGCAAGCCCACTTTGGCACATATGGTCTCCGATCTGGTGAGATTGCTTAAAGCAATGGAGAACCTAGAGAGGCTGAGAGAGAAAGTCCGCCTAGCTGAGAGCAATCAGAGGCCCCGTTTACCCGATGCAGTCTCGGCATCGCGCCAGGGGACCGACACAATTGCAAAGATCCTTCCGCCGTAGTGTTCACGTCATCAACCGGGCCAAGTCTTCGCAGTTTTTACGCACTTGCGAGATAGGGCGAATCCGTGGGCATGGAGGAAGAGATAATGAAGATGCCGGTACCGGACCGTTTACATTCTATTTAAAATCATTTATCTCTGCGATTGTTTTAATATTTATCTCGCTTTTAAATGGAGGGGGTTGATGCGTCGCATTTCGGTGGCCATCGTTGATCATCATCCGATTACACAAGAAGCGCTTGTCAGCGTCATTGGCCGCAACGCCGACTTGGAGCTGCTGGGAACCGGATCGGCCGTCCCCGATATTCTCCAACTCGCGACTGACTGCAGACCTGACATTTTGATTGTTGAGGTCGGTATGCCAGGCAATGCTTTCGAGGCAATCACCAACGTAGTCAGCAGCGTGCCTACCGTAAAAGTTGTGGCCTTCACAGGAGTGGTCGGGGTTGCAAGTGCGATTCGAGCGCTTGACGCAGGCGCTGTTGGATTCGTCTTGAAGGCAGGTCAGTCCTGCGAGCTGATCGAAGCCATCCAAGCCGTTGCACGGGGTGAAAACTACATCACCCGGAGCTTTGCCAGCCAAGTCATTGCGGGGTTGCGGGATGAAACGCTTCGGCGGAAGGCTGCAGCCATCATCAACCTTACCATCCGTGAAGAGCAAATCGTCAAGCTTCTGGTCCGTGGCAATACGAACAAGGAAATCGCAGCGCGCCTTAAGCTGAGCGATAAAACGGTGAAACATTATATGACGATCCTCATGCAAAAGATGAATGCTCGCAATCGCTTGGAGGTCGTTGTCGCCGCTCAGAAGATGCAAGATTCCAATTTCGGCGCGCACACGCTCAATTGAGAAACTCCACATCGATGCTGCCGATCAACTTCGGAATGATCCCAATGATCAAGCAAGAAAACGAAACAACCAAACGAAATGGCTCAACGAGAGAGCATTTGTTCTGGGCACGTGAGTTCATCCAGCTCGCCAAAACTCAAGCGCGAAACAAGGGCGTCTCCGACCAGGTCCTTGCACAAGCCATGTTGGTTCATGCATGGATGCTGTTCACGGGACAGAACGAAGAAGCGTCGAGAAGATCTGTCAGTGCGCTCTTTGCGTCGAGCATGGCCAAGAAGTTGGCAGCAGGCTCATTGAACCACAGCAATTCAAGGCCGATGGACTCCTAGGCAGGAGCTCGCGCCTCTGGTTGGTAGCAGCAGAAAGCTTGCCGCATGTTGGGGATAGCCGACGCGGTGACCACGAATATCCGACTTCGGGACCTGTATCATCGCAAGGTGGCGTTCGCATCGAAAACAGTTCATCCCACCCTCTACCCACTGGATGAGCCGAGTTTGCGAGGTGCTCGTCCTGACATTTACCCGGGACGCTCTTGCCGCTCCGCGGCCCATGCGCACACTTCAGCTATATGAGACCGGTTCCCCCCGCCAAGGCTTGGCGCAGAAGCCACCTATAGCGCCGAAGGGTTTTATAGCGCTGAAGGTTTTTAAACTTCAAATAGGCTGTGGCCAGTCTCTTCCTTCGGACCAAGGTCTGAAGATCATTCCGACCTTTGTCTGAAATGCGGTCGGACCTTCCTCCATTCCGCACACGGCTTCCAAGCCTCAAAGTTGCTCAAGAGTTCACGGCTGCACCTTCAGGACACCTCACTCCTTTAGGCGGCGTCTGTGCCCAACATCGGGAGCGCGTCATGGTTTCCTACATCAAGAGCGATCTGGAATTCATCCTGGAGCAGATCAAGATTTCTGAGGCGCACGCGAGCGGTCAGCCGCTGTTTGGCGTTGGTGGGCTTGTGCCGGCTTACAACCTCTCTTTGGGTCTTCGTACGGTTGATGGCACCTACAACAATCTGCTGCCGGGGCAGGAGCGGTGGGGTGCTGCTGACATCCAATTCCCCGAAGGGCTCGGGACGGACTTCCGGCCGGCGAGCGGCACGCCGTTGGACTTCGACGGCCCGGGAGGAATGCCCCCGATCCCGACTCAGTCGACCTACGCGCCCTCCAACGATCCGAACTCCTTTGTCGTCGACGGCAGCATCCGTACGATCTCCAACCTTATCGTCGACCAGACGCTGAACAATCCAGCGGCGATCGTGACGGCGCTTGAGCGCGCCGGTTCGGCAGATCCGTT
Source organism: Bradyrhizobium sp. USDA 336 (assembly GCF_044908355.1). NCBI lineage: Bacteria > Pseudomonadati > Pseudomonadota > Alphaproteobacteria > Hyphomicrobiales > Nitrobacteraceae > Bradyrhizobium > Bradyrhizobium sp. USDA 336. The sequence goes on from NZ_JBIYDC010000002.1 coordinate 1,656,920, forward strand.
TGCGGACCTGGTGATTGTCCAGAACGCAGCCGAGCTGATCATCACGACAACCGCTGCCGCTACCGCTGCACAGGCTGCCGAGCTTGCCGCCGAGGCAGCCGTCGCGGCGGCAACGGCAACTCAGGTTGCGGCGCAGGCCGCCTATGACGCTGCCCTTGCGAATAACGGCGCGGCTGTCGCAGCGCTGGCCGCCACGTCCGACGATGCGGCCGCGGCCGCCGATGCTGCGACAGAAGCGGCCGCGATTGCACTGTTCGTCGGTGGCAACATCAGCGCTGCGGACATCGCCGCGGTCGAGGCCGCAGTCACAGCGGCGCTCGCCGCCTCCAACGCTGCCGCCGCCGTTGTGACTGGGCTATCTGTGGGCCATGCCGAATTCGCCGACGCGCAGGCCGTCCAGACGAACGCGCTGACGTTGCACTCGCAGTTGGTGGCGACCCGGGGAGCGTTGGTCGAAGGTCAGTCTGCAGCACCGCATTTTGCAACGATCGCTGCTGCGGCGACGTTGGCGGATGAGAATGTTGCGCCTGCCGAGAGTCTCACGGCCGATCTGACTGCGTTGGTTGATCCCGATGCTGTCGCGGAAGCTCTTGCCGCTCTGACAGCCGCCAACGACGCGCTGGCGACGGCAGTGGCAAACGAGGCGACAGCCGAAGCCGCCAGCGATGCGGCAGACGCGGCGGCAGCGGCGGCTATCGCAGGACTGGCAACAACCCTGGCTGAATTCGGCATCGAATTCGACGGCGAGAACATCAGCCTGCCCAACATCGCGCCGGACGGCGGCCTGTCAGCATCCTTCAACTCGTGGTTCACTCTGTTCGGCCAATTCTTCGACCACGGCCTCGACCTGGTGGGGAAGGGTGGCAGCGGTACTGTCTACATTCCCCTGCAGCCCGACGATCCGCTGTATGTACCGGGCAGCCACACCAACTTCATGGTGCTGACTCGCGCGACCGTTACGCCCGGAGCCGATGGCATCATGGGTACGGCAGACGATGTTAGACCCATCAACACGACGACATCGTTTGTCGATCAGAACCAGACCTACACCTCCCATTCTTCGCATCAGGTGTTCCTGCGGCAATACGTGCTGAACGCGGATGGAGAGCCGGTCGCTACCGGCAGGCTGATCGAAGGCGCCAACGGCGGCATGGCGACCTGGGGCGAGCTAAAGGCTCAGGCTCGCGATATGCTGGGGATCATCCTGACCGACTCCGACGTCGGCAATGTGCCCCTGCTGAGAACCGACCAGTACGGCAACTTCATCCCCGGAGCGAATGGCACACCGCAGGTCATCATCGGCATTGGCCCAGATGGCATCCCGAATACCGCCGACGATGTGACGATTTCCGGGACGCCGGATGCTCCTGTCGGCATTGCCGGTGCCATCCGCATTGGCCACGCTTTCCTCGCTGACATCGCTCACGATGCAGTTCCGACCGGCCTGGCGGATGGCGACATCGAGATCGGGCTCGGCAATCCAGGAAATCAACCGGCAGATCCCGGCGCATATGACAACGAGCTGCTCGACGCGCATTTCATCGCGGGCGACGGCCGTGTGAACGAGAACATCGGCCTGACCGCGGTCCATCATGTCTTCCACGCCGAGCACAACCGCTTGGTGGAGCACACCAAGGCGGTCATTCTGGCCACCGGCGATAACGCGTTCATCCAGGAATGGCTGGTGCCAGGTGCCGTGATCGGTGACGGCGTCAGCGACTTGGAATGGAACGGGGAACGACTGTTCCAAGCCGCCAAGTTCGGCACCGAAATGCAGTACCAGCATCTCGTGTTCGAGGAATTCGCACGCAAGGTTCAGCCCCAGATCAACCCGTTTGTTGTTCCCGACGGCTACGACGTCACGATCAATCCGTCGATTGTCGCCGAGTTCGCTCACGTCGTCTACCGCTTCGGTCACTCGATGCTGACCGAGACGATTGACCGGTTCGATCCGTCGTTCAACGCCGGCCATATCGGCCTTATCGAGGGCTTCCTTAATCCATTCGAGTTCGACGAAGTGGGCGGTACCGCGCACGGCGTCACCGACGAAGTCGCGGCCGGCGCGATCATCCGGGGTATGACCCGCCAGGTCGGCAACGAGATCGACGAGTTCGTGACCAGTGCGTTGCGCAACAACCTGCTCGGCCTGCCGCTCGATCTCGCCACCATCAATCTGGCGCGTGGCCGCGATACCGGCGTGCCGTCGCTCAACGCCGCGCGGCGCGAGTTCTACGAGGTGACCAACAGCGCGGCCGAGCTCAAGCCCTACGAGAGCTGGGTTGAGTTCGCTGCCAACCTCAAGCACGAGGCGTCGATCATCAACTTCATCGCGGCGTACGGAAACCACGCGCTGATCACCGGCCAGACGACCATCGAGGGCAAGCGTGACGCGGCGCTGACCATCATCACCGGGCAATCGGTCGGCGGCCTGTTGGTTCCCGCGGATGCCGAGGACTTCCTCAACGGCATCGGTGCCTACGGGGTCGACAACGCCCTGGGGGGCCTGGAGAATGTCGATCTTTGGATCGGCGGCCTCGCCGAAAAGATCTTGCCGTTCGGCGGCATGCTGGGTTCAACCTTCAACTTCGTTTTCGAGGTGTCGCTGGAGCAGCTTCAGAACGGCGACCGCTTCTACTACTTGCAGCGGCTCGACGGCCTGCATCTGTTCGGGGAGATGGAGGCGAACTCCTTCGCCGCCATGATCATGCGCAACACGGACGCCACCCATCTGCCATCGGACGTGTTCTCGGTCCCCGGCCTGATTCTCGAGATCGACCGAACCAAGCAATACAATCCGGGACTAGGTGAGACGGCCGGTGCGGATGGCATCCTGGCGGATGATCCGCTGACCGTTGGAGTCGATGAGAGTGCCGACAATCTCGGCAACGATCCGGTTGGCGGCGGAATCCTCACTCCGTTGGTCATCCGCAACAATCCGGCCACGCCGGGTGCGGATACCAACTACCTACGATACACGGGCGATCAGCACGTCGTGCTCGGCGGCACTGCCGGAAACGATATCCTTATCGCAAGCGAAGGTGACGACACGCTCCATGGCGATGCCGGCAACGACTTCCTTGAGGGTGGCGCCGGCAACGACGTCCACAATGGCGGCGACGGCGACGACATCATCAAGGATCTCGGCGGCGACGACAACATCAAGGGCGGCGCCGGCAACGACGTCATCAACTCGGGACCGGGGCTAGATCTCGTCCTCGGCGGTGCCGGCAAGGACTTTGTCTTCTTGGGCAACGACGCCGGCGGCGAGGTGTTCGGCGGTGAAGGCGATGACTTCATATATGGAAACAAGAACGCCGAACGCCTTCTGGGCAATGAGGGCAACGACTGGATCGAGACCGGCACTTTCGACGGCGCGCCGGGCGACAATTTCGACGAGCTCTTTGCGCGCGATGGCGTCGTCGGACACGATGTGTTCCTCGGTGATGGCGGTTTCGACGAGTTCATCGCCGAGGGCGGCGACGACGTCATGGTTGGCAGTCCCGGCCGTGGAAAGCTGGCCGGTATGTCGGGTTGGGACTGGGTGACGTACAAGGACAACACCTTCGGCGTCGACGCGGACCTGACGCGCGGTATCGTGTTTGATGAGTTCCCCAACCCGCCCGTGAACGGCACGCTCGACGCCTACGAGTCGGTCGAAGGCGTGTCGGGCTCGAGGTTCAACGATATCCTCACCGGCGCCGATACCCTGGCCGCCGATCGTCTGCCGTCATCTCTCGGCGGTTCGGAAGGCTACACCGGCAGCACAGTCACGGCCGAGAGCCTTGCGCTGATCAACGGCCTCGATGCAGTCCTGGGGACCGGCGTTACGTCCTACTCCGCGGGTGACATAATCCTCGGTGGCGACGGCAGCGACAGGATCACGGGCCGCGCGGGCGATGACATCATCGATGGCGACAAGTGGCTGAACGTCCGGATCAGCGTCCGTCAAAACTCGGACGGAACCGGCCCTGAAGTCGACTCGCACAGCAGCATGACGACGCTCGCTGCCGCCATGTTTGCCGGCACGTACAATCCGGGTCAGCTCGTGATCGTGCGCGAGATCCTGGCTACGGGCGACGCGGTCGTCGACACCGATACCGCGGTGTTCTCGGGCGCTGCCAGCGAATACATCTTCGCCGGCAATGCCGACGGCACCATACAGGTGACACACACCGTCGCGGATGGCGACGGATCCGACAAGCTGCGCGGCATCGAGCGGGTCGAGTTCGCGGGCGGCGAGTCATTTAACATCATCATGGGAACGCCGGGCAACGATCCGGCTCTCAATGGCACCAACCCGGGCGCCCCCGTGGGCAACGACGGCAACGACCTGGTCGTGGGGCTCGGCGGAAACGACGTGCTCAATGGTCTTGGTGGCAACGACATCCTGATTGGCGGCGACGGAACCGACACGCTCAACGGCGGCGACGGCAATGATGCACTCGACGGCGGTCTCGGTAACGATGCGCTCAACGGCGGCCTCGGCAACGACACCTACAACGTCCGCCTGGGCGACGGGAACGACACGATCACCGAACTCGACAACGGCGGTTCGGCCGATCGGCTCGTGATCCAGACGGGCAGCACAGAGGACCTCCCGGTTGCGCTCACGACGCTGAATGCCGCAGACAATGATACCGGCACGGCCAATGGCGACCTTGTCGTCGCCGTGAACGGACAGACGGTGACCGCCATCAATCACTTCGACGGTGGCAATCCGCAGCGGGGCATCGAGAGCATCAACTTCACCGGCGCCACCTACAATGGCTATCTGCTCGGTTTCGAGGACTACATCGTCAACCGTGCCGATCCGACCGGTTTCAGCCGCACGATCAACCTCGCGGCATCTACGGCTAACAACTTCGTCGCCGGCGAGAACCTTACCAACGACGAGATCATCGGCGGCAGCGGAAACGACCTGATCTTCGGCGGCACCGGCGACAACGAGCTGCAAGGCGGAGCTGGCGAAGACCTTCTGGTCGGCGGTTCGGGAGCCGGTGATGGCGACCTTCTCGACGGCGGGCTCGATGCGGACGTGATGATCGGCCTGAACGGCAACGACACCTACGTCGTCGACGATATCGCAGACGTCGTGGTCGAAGCCTTGAACCAGGGCACCGACACGATCGAGACCGAAATGGCCGTGTTGTCGATCGAAGCGGTCGCCAACGTGGAGAACCTGGCATACACGGGCATTGATGCCGATCCGTTCGTCGGTACCGGCAACGATCTCAACAACGTCATCACCGGCGGCGACCTCGCCGACACCCTGAGCGGACTTCTGGGCAACGACACGCTGACCGGCGGGCTCGGCGCCGACAGCCTGCTCGGCGGCGACGGCAACGATACGCTGAACGGCGGCGACGATGGCGATACGCTGAACGGCGGCATCGGCACCGACACGCTCAATGGCGGTGCCGGGGGCGACGCCATGGCGGGCGGCGCCGACAACGATATCTACGTCGTTGATGATGCCGGCGACGTGGTCAATGAGATCGCCGCGGGTTCGGGCGGAATCGATCGGGTCGACTCGTCCATCAGCTACACTCTTGGCACCAACGTCGAGAATATGAACCTGGTCGGAGGCAATACGATCAACGGAACCGGCAACGCTCTCGACAACACGATCGTCGGAAACAACGCCACCAATCAATTGTTCGGTGGCGGCGGTCTCGACGTCCTGACGGGCAACGGCGGCAACGATCTGCTCGACGGCGGTACCGGCAACGATACCCTGTCCGGCGGCGACAACAACGACGTGATCATAGGTGGCGAAGGCAACGACCTCATCGATGTCGGCACCGGCTTCAACACGATCGTCTACAACGCGAGCGGCTTCGGCAACGATACCATCAGCAGCTTCGATGCAGACGGGGGCACCGCGGCCACCCAGGACAAGATCGATCTCTCGGGTCTTGGAGTCACGGCGGCCAATTTTGCCACCCGTGTCTTCGAGAGCGCGTCCGGTGGCAACACCGTGCTCACGATCAGGGAGGGCGGTGCGGCCTCGCCGATCCAAGGCACGATCACGATCAATGGCATCGGCAACGCCTCCATCGACATCAACGATTTCACCCTGGCGACGACGCCGGCCTCGACGATCAACGGAACGGCAGGCAACAACGTCCCGCTGAACGGGACCGTCAATGCCGATACGATCAATGCCCTTGCTGGCAACGATTCGGTCAATGCCGGTGGTGGAAGCGACATCGTGAATGGCGGCACCGGCAACGACACGCTGAATGGCGATGATGGCGACGACACTTTCAACTGGAACGCCAACACCGCGACCGCGACGTCGCTGACCAACTCCGACGGTCGCGATATCGTCAACGGCGGAGCCGAGGGAGCTCTGGGCGATACCTTCGTGATCACCGGCAACGCCGCCGTCGCGGAGACCTACCGCATCTACACCCGTGCCGCCTGGGATGCGCTGCCCGGCAACATCGGGGCCAACCTCAATGGGGCCACGGAGATTGTCGTCACGCGCGGCGCGAATACCGATTTTGCCAATTCGGTCATCGCCGAGTTGCGCGAGATCGAGGAGATCCGAATCAACAACTCGGAACCCGTCGGCAGCGGCAGCGCAGGCGGCGACACGATCCAGGTGATCGGCGACTTCTCCGGCACCAGCCTGCGCCTCAACACCATCACCATCGATGGTGAGGAAGGTGACGACACGATCGACATCTCGGCCCTGACTTCGGCCCATCGCATCGTGTTCAAGTCCAACGGCGGCAACGATACCATCATAGGCGCCCTGCAGGCCGAAGATGTGATCGAGCTTCCGGAAGGAGCGGATCTCACGACCTACCACTTGGTCGAGAACCAGAATGGCACCCGAACCATCTCGAACGGGACCCATTCGGTCACCTTCACCGGCGTCGTGCCCTCCCAGTTCCGGACAGACGAACCGGACGAAGACGAAGACGAGAACGAAACGCCGCACGATGATGGCGACGACGAGGAGACCACGGCAACCGGTGTAGTCCGGACCGGGACCGCGCAGACCGACACGCTCGTCGGCACCGCGGCCGACGACAACATCGTCGCCTTCGCCGGAGATGACATCGCCATCGGAGGTGCCGGGGCAGATGCGATCGTGGCAGGCGAGGGTGCCGACTTTGTCAACGCAGGCAGCGGCCGCGACGTGATCTCCGCCGGCGCGGGCGACGACCACGTGTTGGCCGGGTCGGATGCAGACATCGTCTACGGTGATGACGGAGCGGACCGCATCTTCGGCGAGGAGGGCAACGACCTGATCAATGCCGGCAAGGGCGACGATACGGTGTTCGGCGGTGCTGGCAACGACCTGATCGTGACCGAGATCGGAGACGGCAACGACGCCTATTTCGGCGACGAAGGCACCGGCGGCTCCGGCAACGATACGCTGGACATGTCGGCGGCGAGTGTAGCCGTCACCGTCAATCTGAGCTCCGGACCTCTGATGAACGGTAGCGCCTCGAGCTCCCAGACCGGCAATGACACGCTATGGGGCATCGAGAACGTCACGACGGGCTCCGGCAACGACGTCATCGTCGCCGGCACCGGCGTCAACGTGATGAAAGGAGGACTCGGGGACGACACCTTCCGCTTCAACTCGGTGGAAGCGGCGAAGGGCGACACCATCGTCGACTTCGAGCCGGGCGACCGGATCGACCTCAGCGGCATCGATGCGAACTACGCCGCAGACGGCAACCAGAGCTTTACGCTGGTTTCGGACGCCGCCTTCACCGCGGCGGGGCAGCTCGCCGTGACCTTCGAGACGCGCGACGGCCAGGAATTTACCGTCGTCCAGGGCAATGTCGACGGCAACGCCGCCGCTGACTTCAAGATCGAGATCGCGGGCCACCAGAACCTCGGCTCCAACGTCACGCTCTAGCCCACGAGTCGTCGGAACGGGAGGCGCGCTGCATCCCGTTCCTGCCCGTGTCAGCTCCCTCGTACCACATGGCTCCTGTCAAATGCCGAAGTCAAAAGAGCTTACCCCCGCCAAGCGGCGGCGCCTGGCCGAACTGACGCGCGGTTTCCGCGGCATTGTCCTGTTCCTCTTCGTAATCTCCGGCATGATCAACGTGCTGGCGCTCACCGGCTCCGTCTACATGATGCAAATCTACGATCGCGCTCTGACCAGCGGCAGCATTCCGACCCTGCTGGTGCTGTCGGCGCTCGCGATTGGGCTCTATCTGTGTCAGGGCGGATTCGACGTCGTCCGCTCCCAGGTGCTGGTGCGGGTCGGTGCCCGGATCGACCGCAACATCGCGCCCCTGGCGCACCGCTGCCATCGACATGCCGCGCTTCGGGTTCTCTACTTCCGAAGCGCTGGAGCGCGGGCGCGACGTCGACACCGTACGCGGTTTTCTCGGCAGCCAGGGCCCTTCGGCGCTGTTCGACCTACCGTGGATGCCGATTTACCTCGCCTTCATCTACTTCCTCCATCCGCTGCTCGGCGCACTCACTTTCGCCGGCGCTCTGGTTCTCGTCGTGCTGACCGTCGTCAGCGAGGTCATGACTCGGCGCCTCATCCTGGCCGCCCGCAAGGCGGCGATGGAACGCAACGGCATCGCGGACTGCAACGCCCGCAACGCCGAAGTCCTCAAGGCGATGGGCTTCGCCGGCCGCGCCGTCGGCCGCTTCAACGAGGCAAATGCCGAGCATCTCGACTTGCAGACCCGGGCCAACGACATCACCGGTACCTTCGCTGCGATCTCGCGCGTGCTCCGCATGATACTGCAGTCGGCTCTGCTCGGGCTCGGCGCCTACCTCGCCATCAAGGGGGAGCTTTCGGCCGGCGCCATCATCGCCGTCTCGGTCGCTTCTGCCCGCGCGCTGGCGCCCGTCGATCTGGCAATTGGCAATTGGAAAGCCTTCATCGCTGCGCGTATGGCTTATCATCGCCTGCGCGACACTGTAATCGCACTCGCCGCTGCCGACGAGCCGATGCAGCTGCCCGACCCGGTTGCACGCCTCTCCGTCGAAAAGATCACCATCGCCGTCCCGGGATCCGGTCAGGTGGTGCTGAGCGAGGTCGGCTTCGAACTCGAGGCTGGACAGGCCCTCGGCATCATCGGCCCCAGCGCCGGCGGCAAGACTACGCTGGTGAGGGCGCTGACTGGCATCTGGCCAACGGTGCGCGGCAGCGTCCGGCTCGACGGCGCCGACCTCACCCAGTGGCGCGAGGAAGACCTCGGCAGACACATCGGCTACCTCCCCCAGGAGGTCGCCCTGATGGACGCCACCATAGAGGAGAACATCTGTCGTCTCCAACCCGATCCCGACTACCGTAAAGTGATCGAGGCCGCCAAGTCCGCAGGCGTTCACGAAATGATCGTCAAGATGCCGGAAGGTTACCGGACGAGGTTGGGGCCGCAGGGCAGCGCGCTCTCTGCCGGGCAACGCCAACGCATCGCGCTGGCGCGAGCGCTCTATGGCGCCCCCTTCGTGGTAGTGATGGACGAGCCGAACTCGAACCTCGACGGCGAGGGCGAAGCGGCGCTGACCGCGGCCATCGAGGGCATCCGTGCCCGCGGCGGCATTGCGATTGTGATCGCGCACCGGCCGAGCGCGCTGGTGGCGGTCGATCTCGTCGCCATCGTCCAGGCCGGCCGCATGATCGCCTTCGGCAAGAAGCAGGACATCATGACCCCGGCCCTGCAGCCTGCGCCGACGGCGCCGGCCGACATGCTTCCTGATCCCAAAATGCCCGAGCCGAAGATCCGGAGACCTGCATGACAATCAACGTCCAGGCCACCCGGCAGAGTATCAAGGCGGCCGTGCCTGGTCATGAGGACTATCAGGAGAAGGAGGATCGCGGCCGCCGCTTCGTGCCGCTGATCTTCCTGCTGATCGTTGGCTCGTTCTCGGCCTATCTCAAGAGCTTCCTGCCCGCGACGCTGGACGCCGGCGAGGCCCGCGGCCAGCCCCGCGGCTCGGGCGCCGAGGAGGGGACCTTGAGGGAGGAAGCGCTGGCGACCGCCGAGGAGCCGGGACCTGGAGAGGAGCCCGCGCCCGCCGAAGCGTCCGGGCGAAGCGACAAGGTCAGGATCTCGGCCCCTACCGACGAGCAACCCGGCTCGTCCGGAGCAACCGATTTCAGTGCTCGGGCTCGCACTGATAGACCCATGCTGGAAAGAGGGTCGGGTGAAAGCCCGAAGATCGCCAATGACAACCGACCGCTGCCGCGCCAGGAGAACCCTTCTGTAGGAGGAGCTGGCGGTGGCGGTGGGGGTGGCGGAGGGGGCGACGACAGGCGCCCAAATCCGCGCGCTGAGCGCGAGCCTCCGTCACCCGATCACCGCAACCGCGCTCCGCGCGTCTCGGGCGCCGTGCACCTTCCTGACGCCGTGGCTTGCAACGGGCTGGCGATATCGCTAGCGGCGCTCTTGGCCGGCACCATCGACCCGGACGGCGACACCCTAACCGTGGTCGGCATCTATTCGTCCTCCGGCACGCTCACCCCGGCCGAGGACGGCTGGGAATTCGACCGCGACCAAGGCATGCTCGGTGAGGTCAAGCTGACTTATGCGATCAGCGACGGCACCCACGTCGTAATGCAGACGGCCTACTTCAACGTCGTCGAGGCGCTGCCGATCACAGGAACCGATGCGGACGAAAACCTACTCGGCACCCAATGCGCCGAAACCATTGTGGCGCTCGGCGGCGCCGACAACATCGACGCCAGAGGTGGCGACGACCGCATCTCGGGCGGCGCCGGCGACGACCATATTTTGGCGGGCGCTGGCCACGATGTGGTCTATGCCGGCGACGGCAACGATATCGTATTTGCGGGCGCTGGTGACGACGTGGTGTTCGGTGGCGCCGGCAACGACCGCTTGTTCGGCGAGGACGGCGACGACACTTTGATCGGTGAGGCCGGCAACGACCATCTCGATGGCGGCGCAGGCCGCGACATCCTGTTGTCCGGAGCCGGGAACGACACTCTCGACGGCGGCGCCGGCAATGACACCCTCGATGGCGGCGGCGGCGCGGACCGAATAGCGGGCGGTGCAGGTAACGACATCCTGTCCGACGGGGCGGGCCCTGACCAAGTTCACGGCGGTGATGGCGACGACCATCTGCTGGCGTCGGCAGACGCCGCGGACGACAACTTCAGCGGCGGGACGGGCAACGACATGCTGGACTATTCAGCAGCGAGCTCACCCATGACCGTGAATCTCGCCGCGGGCCGGGCCTTTGGCGCCGACATCGGCAACGATGTGATTTCGGACATCGAGGCCGTCATCGGCGGCGGGGCGAACGACGAACTGACGGCCGGGGCGACCGCGGCTTCGATCGACGGTGGCGGTGGCGACGACGTCGTGACCGGCGGCGCGGGCAACGACACGCTGAAGGGCGGAGCCGGGACGGATACGTTGAGCTATGCTTCGGCTACCTCCGCCGTAACCGTCAATCTCGCCGCGCAGCGGGCCTCCGGCGCGGGTATCGGCGCGGACCACATTGTCGAACTCGAGATCGTCATCGGCGGTGCGAGCGATGATGGGTTGACCGGCGGCGCCGGGGACGACGTGCTGGTAGGCGGCGCCGGCAACGACACCATCGCCGACGGCGCGGGCTCGGACAAGGTCGAGGGCGGTTGCGGCGACGACGTCGTGCTGGCGTCCGCCGACGGCGTCGACGACCAATACGAGGGCAATTCGGGCAACGACGTCCTAGACTATTCGGAGACCACGATTACCGTCACCATTGACCTGCGCAATGGCACCGCGCAAGGGGTCGAAATCGGCAAGGATCTGATCAACGGCTTCGAGGAGATCATCGCAGGCTCGGGCAACGACATGATTTACGCCGGAAATGGACCGGTGGTTTTGACCGGCGGCGCAGGTGACGACTGCTTCACGTTCCAGTGCGACGACGACGGAGTTTCGGAACTGAACACCGTGAAGAAGATCACCGACTTCACCGTCGGCGACAAAATCGTGGCGGCTACCTATCAGATCACCATCAAGGACGGCGACGATGCCGAGGAAAAGGTCGCCGACTTGTTCGAGCAAATCTACCTCGACGAAAAGGATGGCAGCCAGCAAAACCGGTCCGTGCGCTTCCGTTTTGAGGAACTCGCCGATAGCAAATACACCGCGATCGACGTCGCGCGCAGCGATGACGAGGACGTCATGACCATCGAGGTCGCGGGCCACCACAATCTACAATTCACTCCACTCCACTTCTGAGAGCGAAACCATGAAGCACGTCGATGCATCCGAATTCGTGCAGCCGGTCCCGCGGCGGGACGCGGTCCGCCAACGGCCGCTGCGACTGTGGCCGCGCATTCTGGCTGGTCTTGTGCTGACTGCGTTGCTGGTGGCCGGGTGCGGCGGCTGGGCGGCCTGGGCGATGCTGGAAGGCGCTGTGGTCGCGGCCGGTACCGTGAAGGTCGACCAGAACCTCAAGGAGGTGCAGCATCGCGATGGCGGCATCGTCAAGTCTTTGGCGGTGCGCCAGGGCGACCAGGTGCGGGAAGGTCAGGTGCTGGCGACCTTGGACGACGTCCAGATCAAGGCCGAGCATCTGATCGTGCGTGCGCAGATGGTCGAGGCGCTCGGACGCCGCGCCCGTTTGGTGGCCGAGCGCGACAACTTGCCGTCGATCGAATTCCCCTCGGACATGCACACGCTGTTTCCATCGACTGCCGGGGCGGTGATCCACGGCGAGACGAGGCTATTCACCGGTAACAAGACTGCGCGCGACAGCCAGAAGGAGCAGCTCGAGCTCAGCATCGCCCAGACAGGCGAAGAAATTAGAGGCATGGAAGCCCGCCTTGCCGCCAAGGAGGAGGAAGGCAGGCTTGTCGGCGCCGAACGCGAGAAGCTGCAGTCATTGTTCGACCGCAAGATCGTCGAGTATCAGCGTGTCTACACTTCCCAGCGTGACTATGCGCGCATCATGGGTGAGCAGGGCGAGATCCAGGCGAGCATCGCCCGCGCCAGGGTGCGGACCAGCGAAATCCGTGTGCAAATCATCGCCGTGGACCAGAACGCTTCGACCGAGGCCCAGAAGGATCTTCGCACGGTGGAGGCACGCATCGCCGAACTCCAGGAACGCAAGCTCGCTGTCGAGGACCGCCTGTCCCGCACCGAGATACGCTCTCCGGCGTCGGGGTATATCAATGAATTGTTCGCTTACACCGTCGGCGGCGTCATCACGCCGGCGGCCAAGATCGCCACTGTGGTGCCAGAGGACGCCGACCTCAAGTTCGAGATCCGGATCTCGCCTGCGGATATCGACCAAGTCAGAGTTGGACAGCCGGCGCGCATCCGCCTCTCCGCCTTCAACCGCACCACCACGCCGGAACTCAAGGGCAGGGTCGCGATGGTGTCGCCGGCCTCGGCCCGCGATCCCTCCAACGGCCAAGAGCACTACATCGCGCACGTTCACCTGCTTCCGACCGAGGATGCGGTAGTTCAACTAAATGGCATGAAGCTGGTGCCCGGCATGCCAGCCGAGGTATTTGTTTCGACCCTGGAGAGAACCGCCGCCTCGTATCTGGCGAAACCATTCACTGATCAGATGAATCGTGCCTTCCGCGAACGCTGACAGCCGATATTGACAAGAGCGAGCCGAAGATCATCGGGTTTGGTGGTCTCTTCTTGCACGATCCGAGGGATGGCGAGGCTGTCTCAGGGCGATATGGCGGAGCAGGGCTTGAGTTCTGGGGGTATTCGGATCCATAGGCGGGTGTCACCGCGCGGAAAGCAGCTCACTGCATCATGGCCGTCATGGAAGTCGCGTCGCATCCTGTTCTGTAGCTATGCGCCATCTGAGCACGGGGTGCGAACGAGCCGGTGGATCTTTCATCCGACTTGCGCCTAAGCTCCGAATACGGGCGTTGCCTCGGGGCTGGGCCGCTTCCCATCCCTGATTGAAACAGTTCGGTTGCAACCGAAGCAGTCTAACGAAAGCTCATCATCTTTGAGCCTAAGCGCGCCCTTCCTGTTCAGGCGAGTTTGGCTCGGTGGAGAGGAATCGGACGAGGTGTAGAAAGCCTTCGCGCTCAACCGGCGTCCGATTACCGGGCCCGTCTGTTCACTCCAAGCTATGGCCCTGTGAGTCAGGGGGATTCATGGAACAGAAGCCATTCAAGAGCATGCCGCTTGAAGAGCTGTGGCAACTCCACAGGCTCGTCAACAATATCCTCGCCGCTAGGCTTCTGGCGAAGAAGGACCGGTTGGAACGACGACTGGAGCTGCTTAGCCGTCTCCTCCGACGCGCATCGTAGAGCGGCTTTCGCTATCGGCGACATCGACTTGCAGTCGGCTTGTCCGGCGCCAAGGAGATGAGCAGTGCTACCGCGATATCAGCAGTCGGACGACATCCGCTCCTCCACACCAACAACGACAGGATACTGAAAAGACATCGATTTCTTTAGATCAACGGGAACGTCGCACAAATAGCTACGGTGAGTAGCTACGAAGATGGGCCGCGGCTTACCCCGATATCCTGACTTCGAATATCCACTGACAACGGATGAGATATTGCTGCCAGCAGTTTCGACGGCTTCATGAGCTCGCGACGCGCGCCCGCAAAGCGCCCGAAGACCAACTCAGGCCCGCTGATCATCGGCGTCGGTTCGCCGAATTCCACTCTGCGACGATAGTCATAAAGCAATCTCCTATCTAAATTTTCGCTCAGCGCGATCCATCTCGGCCTTCAGTTTCCGTCTCGCAAGGTCTCTCACTCTGCACCGGTCTTCTGGACGTTAAAGCTCACGACGAGTGGCTAATGCGATGCTCGGTGCGCTCATCTTCGAGCACGCTATGTCGGGATCGCGAAAGGGAGCCGCCCGGCACGCGATTTGAACGCGCGTGCCAACTTGCAGAACCTTCGATCTGCGCGCGCGGCTCAGCCTTTGATGACAATTCCCCACCGGAGTGTAGCCTGGGCACGGGCGGAGCTTGATTCGTCATGCTGGAAGCTATTCTCATGCTACTGGGAATTGGAGCCGTGGCCCTTCTCCTTATTGCGTTCTGGGGACTGCATAGGCACGTGTGAGAGGGCCCGTCGTGCTTGAGAATCTAACGGTGGACGCTAGCCGGTCGGTTCACGACTGGCGATTGTCTCACGGTCTCAAATAGAAGGAGAGGGCGGATCGAAGGGCTCAGCAATCCGCTCTTTCACGCACTTTGCCGTAGAGAGACAGCAAAATTGCACGTCACCCGTTTTGGCCAGGGAAGGGGCCCACCTCTGGGACAAAAACTACGGTTTCGGTAGTGCCGACTCAACCGTTGAAAACACCGTAGTATTTATTCGCACCTGCGCAGAAAAGCGTGCACAATCAATAGAGTTGACAAGACACCCCTTCCGCCATTGTATTGCCGGCGGACCGCGGGCTCGGGAGTCGTCGCGCGCTTCAATTTCGAAAGCAGAGGCGCGCTAATGTAACACCCGTGCGGCCTCGGCAAGCCGGACCTTTTCTCTCAGGACATCAAGCTCCTCGAGGGCGTCGAGGAGTCTCACCAACTCGCGGGCGATCTGCTTCAGATCGGGGCTCCGGTGTGTAAGAATGCGGCCTCGTTGTGCCATTGGTGCACGCCTCCTTGCTTGGGAGATCTGCTTGGCAAGAAGCACGCCGAAGCGCCCGCCTCGAAGGCGTGGACAAAATTAACCACATGATGGCGGGATGATCGTGGCGCTTGAAAACTCCCGCCATCGATCCTTGCGCAAGCGGCTGCGCCGTTCGCGGACGAGGCCGGCTCGTTCGGCTCCCGATAAACCATGTCGGCGCCGTTAGGTGTAGGTAACTTTCCGCGCAACCAGTCCCCGAGTTGCCATCTGCCCCTCCTATCCTCAAGCTATGGGCGATTCGTGAGTCGGGGGATTCATGGAACGGAAGCCGTTTGAGAGCATGTCTCTCGAGGAGCTGTGGCGACTCCACACGGTCGTCAATGACATCCTGGCCGCGCGACTCGTAGCCAAAAAGGAAGAGCTCGAACGGCGATTGGAGCTGCTCAACCGGGAGCACAAGTCTTCCAATTAATGGGATCGCCCCGATCCGCGGGCGTCCCGACGGTCACGCTGAACTAGCCTCCAAGCTGGCTCTTGCAGTGCCGCGCCAATCGTGCCGACCACCGCGGCGCAGGTCGCGGCCGTCGCACCAGAGCGGCGCCTGCGACCCGTTCGACGACGCAGGCTGTGTGTGGGAATTGGGTCACAGCTGAAGACATTGAGAAGAGGGCGGGAACGTCCTCTCGGCAGGTGGCTTGTTGCACCGGCGACGGTCTCGGTTTCACGGGGCAGGAGCCGTCCGGCGGCCCTGCATCATCATGCCCCCCGGCCGATGCGGGGCCGCCTCTCTCAATTCAGCTCTTGGTATCACTACCCTTCGGCGCGTTCCACGCGGCCTGATTGGCTTGATCGAAGGCCTTGCGGGACTCGGCGAGTGCGGCGCTCATCACAGACCAGGAATCGCTGCCCGCCTGCTTCAACTTCTGCAGACGTGCTTCCGCCTCGGAGGCGTCGGACTTCAACTGCTGGAGCGCGGCTTCGACGTCCGCGGCGCGGGCTGTGGCAACCTTGCCCGCGGCCTCGCGGAACTTGTCTGCGGCTTCGCGCCAGGCCTTGGCCTGTGCTGCCGCAATGCCCTTGAACGTGACCTGCTGTTGCTCGAGCTGCTTGCCAGCGTCTTCGAAATAGGTCTTCACCTGGGCTTCGAATCCATTCCATTGCCGCTCCAGATCGGCCTTGGCGTCGGCCCAGGCCGCTTCACCCGCCTGCGCCTTGGCCTTGAGCAGTGCCTGAAACTCGTCGCGGCGCTGGGTCAGATCGGCGAGGAGCTGATCGGTCTTGACCTTGGACTCAGCCTTGGCCTGGCCGGCCTTGACCTCGAACGACGCCAACGCGGCGTCCATCTCGTCGATCCGCTCCTTGGCCCAATTGAGAAGGAAATGCATGCTGCTCTGCTGTGGCATGGCCGCCTCCGTTGCGTTGTCGCGATCAGAATTCCAGAGCTTCGGCTTGCCTGTGTTGACCTGTCTCAATGACACCGTGGACGAAAGCGCAGCGCGCTCGAGCCAAGGGATGCACGGACTTGCGTCAGGAACGCTATCGAATGTGAGAGATTAGCCCGACAGCAAGCTTCACAGCGGGCAACGCATGTTCTTCTTTTTCTCGAACCGGCTGGGATGTCTCGGCTCGCTGCTGATCTCCGGCCTGGTCACGGTGGCGCTGCTCTTCCTGCTCGGAGTAGTTCGGTTCTGAGACGGCGGCTTCAAACGGTCATTTAGCTTCGAGACGGTGCCGGTAATTTCAGGAACTTGGCTCCAGCTCGCCTGTTGTTCGCACTCTCGACCACATGGAGAGCAGCCTTTGGAAAGCACCATCATTGGAGAATTCGACACGCGCCGGGGCGCCGAGCTTGCGGTTGAGCATGTCGTGCAGGAATGCGGCGTGCCGCGAGGCGACGTCTTCGTCCAGCCTGCCGGCGCTGCGAACACGGTGGGAACACGCGCGGCAGGTCCTGACGTCAAGACAGCGCCCACACCGGAGGGGCGGCAGAAGCTGGAAGGCCTGATCGAGGTTTCCGTCGATTTTCACGGCGATGCCCCTGAGAAAATTGTCGATGTGTTGAGGAGCGCCGGCGCGAAGTTTGTCCGCACCAAATGACGACTTGTGCGACGGGCACAGAGGACGCCGGACATTCGGTATTCGCATCGAACCGCAGCCGTTGATCGCGTGGAACCCCTTGAGCCTCCAGCGCGTTTAGACGCAAACGCGAATTGCGAGGTCCACCTGCTTCAGAGCGCATCGACACTCACTCCCGGCGACACCGTCTGGCGGCGGTGCAGGGCGCGGCGCGTGGCGGTTCTGAACGATGCCGCGGCCTATTTCGCAGCCCTGCGGGAGGCCCTGCTACAGGCGCAGGATCTCGTCTACATCGTCGGCTGGGATATCCATAGCAGGACGCGGCTGGTCGGAGATTCCGGACGTGCCGATGATGGCCTGCCTGAGGAGCTTGGTCCGTTCCTGCGCGCCTTGGTGCAGCGCCGGCCCGCCTTGCGCATCAACATTCTCGTCTGGGACTTCGTCTCGTTTTACGCTTCCGAGAGGGAGTGGAATTCCGCGGCGAAATTCACTGCCGACACCGATGGCCGCGTCCGGTTTCATCTGGACGCCACGCTTCCGTTTGGTTCGGCGCAACACCAGAAGATCGTCTGTGTCGACGGTTCACTGGCGTTCGTCGGCGGCCTTGATCTGACGATCAGGCGCTGGGATACGAGCGACCACCGCGCCGACAACGCCTTGCGCTGCGATCCTCAGCGCAAGCCGTACCCGCCGTTTCACGATGTTCAGTGCCTGGTCGACGGGGATGCCGCGGAGCAGCTGTTCGCCCTCGTCGAGCAACGCTGGCGTGCGGCAGGCCAACAGGCCGATGAGCGGCGCGCGTCGAACAACGGATGCTGGCCGGCGAACGTGCCTGTCGATGCCGAGCATTTGCCGGTCGGGATCGCCAGGACCGAGGTGGTCTGTCCGGCAGGCTCGACCATCAGGGAGGTCGAACGCTCCTTCATTGCGGCGATCCGCTCGGCAACGAGCTTCGTGTACATCGAAAATCAGTTCACCAGCGCGACCAGGATGGCGCACGAATTGGCGGAGCAGATGTGTCGCGTGCCGTCGCTTCGGGTTCTGGTCGTCGCTCCGAAACTGCATTCCTCGTGGCTTGAGTCCCAGGCCATGCAGAACGGCCGCGGCGCTTTCATCGACTGCTTCAGCTCGGCCGGAGTGGCCGATCGCATCCGCTTCGTCCATCCGGTCTCCCGCAGCGGAAATAAGGAAGCTGCCGTGATGGTGCACAGCAAGCTCATGGTGGTCGATGACCGGATCCTGCGGATCGGCTCGGCCAATCTGAATAATCGGTCCATGGGCGCCGACAGCGAATGCGACCTCATTTTCGAAGCTGAATCCGAGGAGCATCGGGATTTCATCGCCTCGGTCCGCCGTCGCCTGATCGCGCATTTCTGCGGTCTCGACGAACAGGCCATTGGCGAAAACGAGCATCGGCTGTTCGCACTGCTGGACGACGTCTCCACATCTCGTGGCGCCAAGACGTTGCGGAAAGTCGAGTCTTCGGTTCTAACCAGCACGCTGGCCAGCTTGGTTCAGCCTGTGGCGGACCCTGAGCTGCCCCTTCATCTGGAGCGCGCGGCATCTCGCATGTGGACGACGAAAACCATCATCGGGATCGTTGCGATAGCCGTGGCGCTTTTCGGGCTGGCGCTGGCCTGGTCGTACACGTCCTTGAGCGATCTCGCCGATGCAGGTCATCTTTCGGCGCTTCTGTCTGCCTATTCGCAGTCCATCTGGGGGCCGCCATTGGCGATCGCAGCCTTCGTCCTTGGCGGGCTCGTCGTCTTTCCGGTTCTCGTCCTCATTGCGGCAACGGCCGCCGCACTCGGGCCGTGGCTGGGGTTCGCGACCGCAATGGCGGGCGTCCTGCTCAGCGCTCTGATCCTGTTTGCGATCGGCCGCTTCCTCGGCCGGGAACGGCTTCAGCGTCTGCTGGGTCGACGTGCCGCGCGCATCCAGGAACGCGTGGTCGGGAAGGGCATCCTGGCGGTTGTCGTCATCCGGATGCTTCCCAATAGCACCGTTCTCGGTGGTGAACGTCGTGGCAGGTGCGAGCACGCTGCCTCTTCGTGACTTCATGGTGGGAACTCTGCTGGGCAGCACGCCCGGAATCCTGGCCATGGCGGTTCTCGGCTCGCAGATTGCCGAGCTCGCCAGAAATGCGTCTTGGAGCAACATGTTGCTGCTGGTACTGGCGTTCCTCGGCTGGCTCGGGGTCTGCGCCGGCGCGCAATTCATGACGACATGGCTCGCCGGGAGGCGCTGATGGCGGCCGTGCGTTTCATGACCTGGAATGTGCACGGCACGTTCAATCTCAATCCGAAATTCGACCTGGAAGGCGTCTGCTCCATCCTGCGCAAATGGGCCCCTGATGTCGTCGCACTGCAGGAGGTCGACTCGCGGTCGCGATCGGACGACCCATTTGGGAAGTTGGCAAGCGTGATCGGAGATCACCGCGTGCACGCCAAGTCGATCGTCACCGAAGATGGTGACTATGGCCAGATGCTGCTGAGCCGCTTTCCGTTCTGCAGCGTGCCTGAAATCGTGGACGTTTCCTATCGAGAGCGGGAGCCACGCCGGGCGATCGCCACCGACTTGCTGACGCCTGCCGGTGACGTCCGCGTCGTGGCCACGCATCTCGGTTTGAGTATCCATGAGCGCCATGCCCAGGCGCAGTCCCTGGTGAGCCTGGTGAAACCGGCGAGAACCGTGGTCCTCGGTGATTTCAATGACTGGTTCTGGGTCCGATCTGTGCGGCGCGTGCTCGCGCAGGTCTGTCCCAACCGTACGCGATTGCGAACCTTCCCATCACGCTTGCCCTTGATGCGGCTCGACCGGATCTATGCAACCGGTGACAGTCGGATCGGGAGAGCTTGGACCGACGAAGCGGCGACGGCCTATTCCGACCATCTGCCCGTGATTGCAGACATCGAGATCGCCGCGGGCAGCTGATCTGCTCGCAGGCCTGCTATCTTGGGGGGGCAGGCAGGGATTGAGGAGTTTCCGAAGGTGGGGAAGGCGACTTTTTTGCCCGACTGCGCAGCCGCCTCGTGCTCTCTGGAAAAGGCTTTGAGTCAGAAAGACTTGGCTACTGTGCATGGGGTTATTTTCGTAAGTCTCGTGTCGGCACCCGGCTCCTCACGGGACCATGCGGAACTTTTCTCGCACCGCCGCGTTATCTCGCCATGACTGAAGACCTTTCCTTCCGACGCAAACCCCTGACCCCCGAACAGCGCCACGCCCGCGATGCGGCTCGCCGGGTGGAGGCCGAGAAGGCCATGCGCGACCACGAAGCGGCGCAGAAGGCGTTCTACGCCAACAAGGAACGGCTCAAGGCCGAGCGGCTGGCGCGCGAAGCGGCGGCGGCGAAGGGCTGAGCGAACGCGCTTAGCCGCGCAATTTCCAAAAAATCGCATCTGCTGGCGGCCTGCATTTGATTGTCGGCCGCCAATGTCGCTTGGGGGTCTGCTTCCCATCGGCAGGCTTGACGGAGCTTCGCTTCCGGGAGGAAGCTTCTGATGATCCAAAACTGACCTGAACCACGGAGACGTTCGCTCCCGACAAGTCCGATCCTCATCAGCGACGCAGAATGGAGCTGACCATGACCACGTTCGACAAGCGCGAGCGGGGCTTTGAAGCCAAATTCGCCCACGACGAGGAATTGATGTTCAAGGCCACGGCGCGGTCCAACAAGCTGCTCGGGCTTTGGGCCGCGGGCCAGCTCGGGCTCAGTGGCGATGCCGCTGCAAGCTACGCGGCTGCGCTGGTGACAGACCATCTGGATAGCCGGACGATGGACGATGTGGTCGGCAAGGTGGCGGGCGATCTCGCAGGCAAGGGGATCGCGCGCGAGCAGGTCGCGCAGAGGCTTCAGGAATGTCTGCACCAGGCGCTGGCGCAGCTCGAAGCGGATCGGCAATGACACCCGCTGCCGCGTTCATTCGGCGCGCTTGCTGCCTTCCGCGGGCTGTGCCGTTTCGTGCTACCGTGCCAGCCGCCGGAGACGGCGGCGAGCGGGAGGTGGGGGCATGTCACGGGGCAGCTTTGGCAAATGGTCCGGCGCAATCGCATGCGCCGGCGCCATGCTGGTCGCTGCAGGTGGCGCCGAGGTCTCGGCGACGCCGCTGACGCCGTTTCGCTACGAGGCGCAGGCCCAGCGTCATTGCCCGCGCGACAAGGTGGTTTGGCTCGACTTCGGCAAGGGCGTTTATTACCGCAAGGGTCAGAAGCGCTACGGCCAGGGCTTCGACGGCAGCTTCGTCTGCCAGAACGAGGCCCGCGGCGGCTTCTACCGCCGCTCGCTGTTGGGCCTGCGCTGAGCGGCGGGTTTCGGCGGCTGGCGGACCCGCCGGCTATTTCGCTGACGGCAGCCTGACCGGCACATGCGGGGAGGTGCTGATGACCCGGGGGCTTCCATCCGGATAGGTGCGGTTGCCGCGGATCAGGGATTCCAAGACCAGGAAGAACTTCTCGGCAAGCATTTGCGTCACCCTCGTTGGTGATGGCCTCTTGCAATTGGTCGAGGCGCCGAACGCAATAATTCAATCAACTGAATGGGAGCGGGGACAGCCGCGCCTGCTGCGCCGCAATGGAGAGAACCCGTGTTGGACAGGAGGACGTGCGGTTCAGGCAAACGCCAACGCGACGAGACTCGAGCAGAGCAGCACCAAGCCGCCGGCGGTCAAGGCCAGGAAGCCATCGGATACGAGGTCATGATTACGCATGGGACACCTGCCGCTCTCGTGTTCGATGCGCGAGTGGATCGACCAAGACCGTCCGAACGCGCCGCTGTGAAAGAGGTGATGCTTGCCGTCCGCGCGAGTGCCTTCAGGCCCTCGTGCGGTAACCCTCGAACGCATGGGCCAGGAAGATCCCCGCGCTTACCAGACCCATCAGTGCCGAAACCGTCTCGATCATCGTTAAATTCCAAATCCTGCCCTCGCATCCGAGAGAACGCGGGCGGCCTTGCACAGTCAAAAGAATTTCGGTGAGCGCCGCGACAATGGGGGTGGAGTGAGGATTTGGCGCAACAGACTGTCCGGCACTGGCACAGTGCGGGGGCCATCGCCCCGTAGAACAACGGAAAAATGCGAACGTCTCGTTTACCATCCCGGCGTGATCGCCGTGGGCTCCCCATTTCCGCCGCGTTCGGGTTGCGTTATCGTTACCGCCTCCGAGACGGTGGTGGGCCGCCTCGGATGAGATGACCGGACAGCGCTCCCCGTAGCCAAAGCGGGTTGGGTACGCCTCCGGCGAAGTGGTATTTGGGGCGCATGGGGATCCGTCGGTCAGATTCGGTTTTGCGAGCCGCGCGCGGTGTTGCGGCGGTCGCGACCTGCCTTGTGCTCGCCAATTGCGCCTCCTCGAACAAGTTCGCCAGCCGGGTCGATCCGAAATACGGCGTGTCCTCGAGCCCGCGGGTGGTGGCCTTTGGCGATCCGGTCCCGAAGGGCGGCGGCACCTACCGCGTCGGCAAGCCCTATGTCGTGGCGGGCCGGACTTACGTGCCGGAGGAGGACGTCAACTACCGAGCTGAGGGCATGGCCTCCTGGTACGGCGACAGTTTCCACGGCCGCCTGACCGCCAATGGCGAGGTGTTCGATATGACCTCGCTGACCGCCGCGCATCCGACCCTGCCGATGCCGTCTTATGCGCGGGTGACCAACGTCTCGAACGGCAAGTCGCTGATCGTCCGCGTCAATGACCGCGGGCCCTATCACGGCAACCGCCTCATCGATGTCTCGAACAAGGCCGCCGAACTCCTTGAATTCAAAGGGAACGGCGTTGCCAAGGTCCGGGTCGAATATGTCGGCCGGGCGCCGCTCGAAGGCTCCGACGACCGTCAGCTTCTGGCGACCCTGCGGACCGGCGTCCCGGCGCCGTCGCCCTCGATGGTCCGGGTCGCCTCGGCCAAGCCGTTTGTGCCGGAGCTGCCGTCCTCGACCCGCGGTGCCATTCGCGGCGAGGTCCCGATGCCGGAGGGGCGGCCATACAATCTCGGCAGTACCTCGGCCGATATGGCTTCGCTCAATGCTACCTCGGAAATGTCGGCTTCGAGCCGCAGCCGGGGCCGGGCGCTCCAGAACACCCGCGCGGTGTCCTATGGCGAGGACGGCCGCTACGCGAGCGAGACTGCTCCCTCCGTCGGTTATGCCTCGGACGGCGCGGCCGAAGCCCGCAGCATCCTCAGCGGCCGCGGCCTGTACTAGCCCGCGCTCTCCTTCAGGAACGCCAGCAGCGCTGCATTCACCTCGTCGGGCCGCTCCTGCTGCACCCAATGGCCGGCGCCCTCGATGATCAGCTTGCGCTTCAGATTGGGCAGCACGCGCTCGAGCTCGTTGACCCGCTTGGCCCCGATCAGGCCGGTGATGACGGCGTCCTTCGAGCCTGCGATGAAGAGGGAAGGCTGGTGAATCTGCGCGTCCTGCCAGGGCGCGGTCAGCTCCCAATTGCGGTCGATGTTGCGATACCAGTTCAGCCCGCCGCGGAAGCCGGACTTGCGGAAGGCCTCGGTGAAATAGGCCAGGTCTGCCTCGCTGAGCCAGCCAGGCAGCGGCTCGTCAGCGCCGGCGTGGCCGAGAAAGCCCTTGCCCTCCTGCACGAACATGGCCGCGGTGGGATCGGCGAGGCCCCGCCCGCCGAGGACGATGCGCATGGTGCGTGCGACGTCACGCTCGAGCTCGGCCTCGGCGACGCCGGGCGTCTGGAAATACTGCCAGTAGAAGTTGGTGACGCCGCCCTGGCGCAGCAGGTCGAGCGGCTTGCCGCGGCCCCGGAACGGCGGCGGCACGCTCAGGCCCGCGACCGCCGTGAAGATGTCCGGCCGGAACAGCGCCGCGTGCCAGGCGACCGGTGCACCCCAATCATGGCCGACCACCATCGCCTTGGTCTCGCCGAGGGCCTGGACCAGGCCGACCACGTCGCCGACCGTGTCGAAGATCGAGTAGGCGTTCGCGTCGAGCGGCGCCGCGCTCTGGCCATAGCCGCGCATATCGGGGGCGACGACGTGAAACCCGGCTTCGGCGAGCGGCAGGATCTGGTGGCGCCAGGAATAGGACAGCTCCGGCCAGCCATGACACAGTACGACCAGCGGTCCCTGGCCGGCTTCGCGGACGAAAAGCTCGATCCCGTTGGCCTTGATCATCCGGGTTGTTGGCATTCGCTTTTCCGCCTTGTTTCAGGGGTTTGGTCGAAAAACATGAGGCGTCACGATAGGAGCGCGGCGAGAATCGTGCAATCTCGGCGACAAGCGTCCAACCGCGTGTTGTTCGCATCTGTTCCAGCTGTTAGAACGCCTCTCTCAGGGCTTCGCCATGACACTTCGTCTTCCTTTGCTTCGTCGCAACCGGCTCACCGCCGGAACGCTGGCGCGCGGGCTGATCGCGACTGTTTTGGCGGCGGCCATCGGATGGGGCGGGGCGCTCCATGCGGCCAACCAGAGCGTCCAGGGCGGCAAGAAAGCGGAAGATGCCGGCTTCGACGGCGATGCCCCGACCGCGATCCTGATCGAAGCCTCCTCGGGCAGCGTGCTGTTCGAGAAGAACGCCGACGAGCTGCGCGCGCCTTCGAGCATGATGAAGCTGATGACCGCCGAGGTCGTCTTCAATGCCATCAAGAAGGGCGACATCAAGCTGAATGACGAGTATCGGATCAGCGAGAATGCCTGGCGCAGAGGCGGGGCCCCCTCGGGCGGCTCGACCATGTTCGCCGCCATCAACAGCAAGGTCTCGGTCGACGATCTCCTGCGCGGCGCGATCATCCAGAGCGGCAACGACGCCTGCATCGCGCTGGCCGAAGCCATGGCGGGCAATGAGCGGATCTTTGCCGCCGACTTTATGACCAAGCGCGCCCGCGAGCTTGGCATGACCAGGTCGACCTTCGCCAATTCCAGCGGTCTGCCCGATCCCGGCAACAAGATGACGGTGCGCGAGCTCGGCATGCTTGCCCGGCACATCATCCTGGACTTCCCCGAATTCTACAAACTGTTCGGCGAGAAGGAGTTCACCTGGAACAAGATCCGTCAGCAAAACCGCAATCCGCTGCTCAATTCGATGGAGGGCGCTGACGGCCTGAAGACCGGCTACACCAAAGAAGGCGGCTACGGCATGGTCGGCTCCGCCGTGCAGAACGGCACGCGGCTGATCGTCGTCGTCAACGGACTTGACGATCCCGAGGACCGCGCCACGGAAGCCAAGAAGATGCTGGAATGGGGTTTTCGCAATTTCGAGACCCGCACCCTGATCGCAGCCGAGCAGCCCGTCGGATATGCCAAGGTGTTCGGCGGCGAGAGCCGGTCGGTCAAGCTCATCGCCAAGACACCTGTGAAGGTGATGGTGCACAAGAACGGCAGCGACAAGCTGATTGCGCGCATCGTCTATAGTGGCCCGGTGCGCGCGCCGATCGAGGCCGGCCAGCGGGTCGGCGTGGTCAGGGTCTGGCGCAGCGGCAACATAGCGGTCGAGACGCCGGTCTATGCCGCGGAGGCGATCGGCACCGGCTCGACCATGCGCCGCGCGATCGACGGCGCCAGCGAGCTCGTGATCGGCATGTTCCGCGCAGGCGCCGAGAAGCTCTGATCATGAGTGAGAGCGCTGCACAGCGACCGTCCGGACGGGGACGCTTCATCACCTTTGAAGGCGGCGAGGGCACGGGCAAGTCGACCCAGATCAAGAAGCTCGCCGACCGCCTCAAGGCGGCAAAGCTGCGCATCCGCGTGACGCGGGAGCCGGGCGGCTCGCCGGGCGCTGAAATCATGCGTCATCTGGTGCTGTCGGGCATGGGCAAGCTGCTCGGCCCCGAGGCCGAGACGCTGCTGTTTGCCGCCGCACGCGATGACCATGTCCGCACCGTGATCCAGCCGGCGCTGAGCCAGGGCGTCTGGGTGCTGTGCGACCGCTTCGCGGACTCGACGCGGGCGTATCAGGGCAGCCTCGGCCAGGTGCCCGATGGCCTGATCAACGCGATGCAAAGGGTGACGATCGGCGACCTCAAGCCGGACCTCACCATCATCCTCGATTTGCCGGTCGAGATCGGCCTGCAACGTGCCGCCGCGCGCCGCGGCAGCGGCACGCCCGACAGGTTCGAGGCCGAGAAGCTCAGCTTCCACCAGGACCTCCGCGAAGCCTATCGCAAGATCGCGGCGGAGGATCCCGCGCGCTGCGTGCTGATCGACGCCAATTCCGATCCGGACACGGTCGCCGCGCGCGTCTGGACGGCACTGCGTGAGCGCCTGCTGCCAACGCCTGCGTCAGTGGTGTCGGTATGAGCCCGCGTCAGGCCGAGCGCGAAACCGCCATACCGCATCCGCGCGAGACGTCGCAGTTGTTCGGCCATCGCGAGGCGGAGGCCGCGCTGCTTGATGCCTATCGCAGCGGACGCATTCCGCATGCCTGGCTGATCGGCGGGCCACAGGGGATCGGCAAGGCGACGCTGGCCTATCGCATGGCGCGCTTCGTGCTCACCCATGCGCAGCCGCTGGCGCCGGCCGTGCAGCGCGCCGAAAGCCTTGCGATCGATCACGACGACGCCGTGGCGCGGCAGGTGGCGGCCGGCTCGCATGGCGGCCTGCTGACGCTCGAGCGCACCGCCAACGAGCGCGGCGTGATGCGCACCGTGATCACCGTGGACGAGACGCGCGAGACGATCGGTTTTTTCGGCTCGACCGCCGCGGCCGAAGGCTGGCGCGTCTGCATCGTCGACACCGTCGACGAGCTCAATCCGAACGCGGCCAACGCGCTTCTGAAGATTCTCGAGGAGCCGCCGCAACAATCGATGTTCCTGCTGGTGAGCCACGCGCCCGCGCGGGTGCTCGCCACGATCCAGTCGCGCTGCCGCAAGCTGCGCCTGCGGCCGCTCGCCACGAACGATGTGATCGGCGCCGCCGCTTCGGCGGCTGAGCTCGATCCGAACGATGCCGCGCTGCGCGAGGCGGCCGAGGCCTCCGAGGGCAGCGTCGCACGGACGCTGACGTTGCTCGGTGGCGAGGCCCTGAAGCTTCAGCAGCGCACGGCGGCGCTGCTCGCGCGCCTGCCGCAGGTCGATCCGCGCGAATTGCACACGCTCGGCGATTCGCTCGGCACCAGCGACCGCGTGGCGCTTGCGGCCTTCATCGACGGCATCGACCGCTGGATTGCGGAGCGCCTGCATGCGGATGAGGCCAATGCCAACCAGAACCTGCCGCGCCTTGCGCGGCTAGCTGAGGTATGGGAAAAGATCGTCCGCGCCGCGCGCGACACCGAAACCTACAATCTGGAGCGAAAGCCCTTGGTTTTCTCGGTGTTCGGCTGGCTGGCGGACGCAACGCGCTAAAGCATGATCCGGAAAAGTGCGCAGCGGTTTTCCGAAAAGATCATGCGCAAAACAATAACGGAACGCCGAGCCGTTTCCAAAATTCGAGAAGCCGGTAAAGGAATTCGTGGTGGCAACGCGAGCTAAGAAATCCGTCAAACGCAAGAGCGGCAAGAAGGCTGCGAAGAAGGCCGTCAAGAAAGCGGCGAAAAAGGCCAAGGCGCGCGCGGCCAAAGCTGCCAAGAAGGTCAAGAAGACCAAGAAGGCTGCCGTCAAGAAGAGCGTGAAGAAGGGCGCCGCAAAGAAGGCCGCAAAGAAGCAGGTCGTCGCCAAGAAGGCGGTGAAGCAGGCTGCCACAAAGCCGGCCAAGGCTCCGGCGAAGAAGGCCGCGAAAAGGGCGGTTGCGCCTGCCGTGACCGCCGCACCGACTCCCGTCGCGCCTGTGAAGCCAAAGGCGCCGAAGTCCAAGGCCCCGCGCGCGCCGAAGCCCGTCGCTTCTCCGCAAGCTGCCGCGCCTGCGGTGGTCGCCCCGCGCGACAACGTGTTCTACATCACGACCGCGATCGCCTATCCCAACGGCAGCCCGCATATCGGTCATGCCTATGAGGCGATCGCGACCGACGCGCTGGCGCGCTTTGCGCGGCTCGACGGCAAGGATGTGTTCTTTTTGACCGGCACCGACGAGCACGGACAGAAGATGATTCAGACGGCGGCGAGCGAAGGCATGTCCACCGCTGCGCTCGCGACGCGCAATGCCGGCCGCTTCAAGGAGATGGACGAGCGCCTAGACGTGTCGTTCGACCGCTTCATCCGCACCACCGAGGAGCAGCATCACCGCTCCAGCCAGGAGATCTGGCGCCGCATGGAAGCGAATGGCGACATCTACGCCGACACCTATTCGGGCTGGTACTCGGTCCGTGACGAGGCCTATTACGCCGAGGACGAGACGCGCGTGAACGATGACGGCGTGCGCTTGGGGCCGCAGGGCACGCCTGTGGAATGGGTGGAGGAGAAGAGCTATTTCTTCCGCTTGTCGGCGTATCAGGACAAGCTGCTCAAGCTCTATGCGGATCAGCCCGATTTCATCGGGCCGGATTCCCGCAAGAACGAGGTCGTGAGCTTCGTCAAGGGCGGCCTGCGCGATCTTTCGATCTCGCGCACCACGTTCGATTGGGGCGTGAAGGTGCCCGGCGACGAAGAGCACGTGATGTATGTCTGGGTCGATGCGCTGACCAACTACATTACCGGCGTCGGTTTCCCCGAAGAGAGCGACAGGAATTGGCGCTATTGGCCGGCCGACGTGCACGTCATCGGCAAGGACATCATCCGCTTCCATGCGGTGTATTGGCCGGCCTTCCTTTTGTCGGCGGGCATCCCGCTGCCGAAGCGGGTCTATGCCCACGGCTTCCTGTTCAACAGGGGCGAGAAGATGTCGAAGTCGGTCGGCAACACTGTCGATCCCTTCAACCTCGCCGACCAGTACGGCGTCGACCAGTTGCGCTACTTCTTCCTGCGCGAGGTGCCGTTCGGCCAGGACGGCAATTACAACCACGAGGCTATCGTCGCGCGCATCAACGCCGATCTCGCCAACGATCTCGGCAATCTCGCGCAGCGCTCGCTGTCGATGATCGCAAAACAGCTCGGCGGCGTGCTGCCCGAGCCCGGCGAGTTCAGCGACAACGACAAGGCGATCCTGGGGATGGCTGACGGCATGATCGCGGCCTCGCGTGAAGCCATGGCGACGCAGCAGATTCATCAATGGCTCAACACCGTCTGGGCCGTGGTCGCGGAGGCCAACCGCTATTTTGCGGGTGAAGCGCCGTGGGCGCTCGCCAAGACGGATCCGGCCAGGCAGAAGACGGTGCTCTACGTCACCGCCGAAGTCGTGCGCCAGATCGCGATCCTGGCTCAGCCCGCGATGCCGACCGCCTCCGGCAAGCTGCTCGACAGCCTCGGCATCCCCGAAGCCGAGCGCAATTTTAACATGCTCGGCGGCGCGAAGCGCATCGCGCCCGGTTCGACGCTGCCGGCGCCGATGCCGGCGTTCCCGCGCTACGTCGAGCCGGCGGCCTGAAGGCGTTCGCACGATGCTGGTCGACAGTCATTGCCATCTGGATTTTCCGGACTTTGCGGAAGATCTCGACGGGATCGTGTCGCGGGCGCGAGCCGCCGGTATCGTCCGCATGGTCACGATCTCGACGCGGGTCCGGCGGCTAAAGGACCTGCTCGCCATCGCGGAGCGCTATGACGACGTCTATTGCTCGGTCGGCACCCATCCGCATCATGCGGACGAGGAGGACGGCATCGCGCCGGACGAGCTGATTGGGCTGACCCAGCATCCCAAGGTCGTCGCGCTCGGCGAGGCCGGGCTCGATTATTTCTACGACAACGGCTCGCCGGAGGCGCAGGCGAGGGGCTTTCGCGCCCACATCGCCGCCGCCCGCACCACCGGCCTGCCGCTGGTGATCCATACCCGCGAGGCCGACGAGGACTGCGCGCGCATCCTGGAAGAGGAGGCCGCAAAGGGATCGTTTCGCGCCGTGCTCCATTGTTACACGGGCGGGCGCGAGCTGGCACTGAAGGCGGTGTCGCTCGGGCTCTATATCGGCTTCACGGGAATCCTGACCTTCAAGAAATCGGAGGCCTTACGCGCGATCGCAGCCGAACTGCCGCCCGATCGTATCCTGGTTGAAACAGACTCGCCCTATCTTGCGCCCGGCAAATTTCGGGGCAAGCGCAACGAGCCGGCCTACGTGGTCGAGGTCGCAAAAGTGCTCGCCGAGACGCGCGGCGTGTCCCTTGACGAGATCTCGCGTCAGACCAGCGAAAACTTCTTCCGCCTGTTCTCGAAGGTGAAAGCTTGAGACTGGGAGCCACATGACGCTGACGCTGACGATCCTGGGCTGCGGCTCCTCCGCCGGCGTGCCGCGCCCGGCGCTCGGCTGGGGCGCCTGCGATCCCAGCAATCCCAAGAACCGCCGTCGCCGCTGCTCGCTGTTGGTCGAACGGACGTCCGAGCACGGCACGACACGCATCGTGATCGACACCTCGCCGGACCTGCGCGAACAATTGCTCTCGACCAATGTCGACCACATCGACGCGGTGTTCCTCACCCACGAACATGCCGACCAGACCCACGGCATGGATGACCTGCGCTCGGTCGTCATGCACATGCGCCGGCGCATTCCGACCTATTTCAACCAGTCGACCGCCAAGGACATCCTGTCGCGGTTCTCCTATTGCTTCATCTCGCCCGAGGGCAGCGATTATCCGCCGATCCTGACGCGGCATTCGATCGAGGCGGGAGAAAGCCAGACCATTCTGGGGAAGGGCGGCGCGGTGACGATGACCGCCTTTCTGGTGCAGCACGGCAACATTCCCGCCCTCGGTTACCGCATCGGGGATGCGGCCTATACGCCAGACCTCAACGACATCCCGCGCGAGAGCTGGGGGGCGCTGGAAGATCTCGATCTCTGGATCGTCGACGGCCTGCGCTACACCAGCCATGTCAGTCATTTCAGCATCAACGATGCGCTGTCCTGGATCGAGCGCTTCAAGC
The DNA here is from genome assembly GCF_044908355.1 of Bradyrhizobium sp. USDA 336. Lineage (NCBI taxonomy): Bacteria > Pseudomonadati > Pseudomonadota > Alphaproteobacteria > Hyphomicrobiales > Nitrobacteraceae > Bradyrhizobium > Bradyrhizobium sp. USDA 336. The sequence goes on from NZ_JBIYDC010000002.1 coordinate 1,688,343, forward strand.
CGAAGCGCGCGGTCATCACCAACATGACCGCCGACGTCGATTACGAGGTCATCCGGCAGTCGCTGCCCCCTGGCGTGGTGCCAGCCTATGATGGGCTGCGGCTGGAGACGCACTAAACCCGCGGTGGAAATTCTGCGGCCAGCCGGCATAGACCTTGCTTGCGTCGGCCCCATCATGTTGATCTAACGTCTGAAAGACAGGCGCTGGGCAGGGCGATACTCAAAACGGAACCGGCACAACCCAGTGCAATCGGTCGGTCGAATCGCCGCGTGTGAGGATGGGGATTGCGTTGGCAGAGAACGATGTAGCGACTCAAGGAGCGGTGCGACGCGCTCTGGACCTCCTTTATCTCGGCGCGGGCTATGCCGCGGGCGTCTTCCTGGTCGCGATCTTCGCAATCATGATGGTGATGTCGGTCGGGCGCCAGTTTGCGCTCAACATTCCCGCCGGCGATGATTTTGCGTCTTGGTGCATGGCGGCGATGGCGTTCCTTGGTCTCGCTCACACCTTCAAGCGCGGAGAGATGATCCGCGTCGGCCTGCTGCTGGAACGTCTGCACGGGCGGACCAAGCAGATCGCGGAGGTCGTGGCGCTCGGCATTGCCGCCGCCTTCATCCTCTACTTCACCCGTCATGCGGTGCAGATGACCTACGATTCCTGGCGCTTCAACGACGTGGCGCAGGGCGTGGTCGCGCTTCCGCTCTGGATGCCCCAGCTCGGCTTCGCCGGCGGCCTCGTGATCCTCTCGATCGCGCTGATCGACGAGATGGTCAACGTCATCGGCGGCAACCGTCCGAGCTACGAGAAGGGCTCGCCCGACGAGACTCCGGAAGAGTTCGTTGAGCGCATCTCGCAGGGCGGTGGAGGCTGACCATGGCCAATCTCGGCATGATCGAGCTGTCCTTCATCCTGCTCGGCGTCATGATCCTGCTGCTGGGAAGCGGCGTCTGGATCGCGGTCTCGCTGGGACTGGTCGGCTTCGTGGCGATGGCGCTCACCACGAGCCTGCCGCTCGGCACCGTACTTGCGACCACCACCTGGAGCGCGAGCTCATCGTGGACGCTGGCGGCGCTACCGTTGTTCATCTGGATGGGAGAGATTCTCTTCCGTACCAAATTGTCGGAGGAAATGTTCCGCGGCCTGTCGCCCTGGGTGCAGTGGCTGCCGGGACGGCTGACACATGTGAACGTGATCGGCTGCGGCATTTTCGCGGCGGTATCCGGCTCGTCGGCGGCGACCTGCGCGACGATCGGCAAGATCGCGCTGCCGGAGCTCGACAAGCGCGGCTACGACAAGGGCCTGAGCCTCGGATCGCTGGCGGGCTCGGGCACGCTCGGCCTGCTGATCCCGCCGTCGATTCCGATGGTGGTCTATGCCGTCACGGCGAACGTCTCCGTGCTTCAAGTGTTTCTCGGCGGCTTCCTGCCGGGATTGCTCGTGATCGCGCTCTATTCCGGCTACATCATCATCTGGTCGCTGCTCAATCCCAACAAGGTCCCGCCGCGCGATCCGCCGATGCCGTTTCGACAGAAGTTGCGGGAGTCAGCCAAGCTCGCGCCCTGTCTGCTGCTGATCCTGGCGGTGTTCCTGTCGCTCGTTCTCGGTTTTGCGACGGCGACGGAGTGCGCGGCCTGGGGCGTTTCCGGCGCGCTGCTGCTGGCGTGGTGGAGCGGCACGCTCACGCGCAAGAACTTCCTCGAGAGCATCATGAGCGCGACGCGCCTGACCTGCATGATCATGCTGATCCTTGCAGGCGCGGCCTACACCACGGCTGCGATGGCCTATACGGGCATTCCGGCCGCGCTCGCCACCTGGGTCCAGGGGCAGCACCTCACGCCGAGCATGCTGGCGCTGTATCTGAGCATCATGTACATCATCCTGGGTTGCCTGATCGACGGCATCTCGATGATCGTTCTGACGGCGGTGATCGTGCTGCCCATGGTCAGACAGGCCGGCCTCGACCTGGTCTGGTTCGGTGTCTATCTGATCATCCATGTCGAGATGGCGCAGATCACGCCGCCGGTCGGGTTCAACCTGTTTGTGCTCCAGAACATGAGCGGCCGCGATACGTTCACGGTCGCGCGGGCAGCATTCCCGTTCTTCGTGCTTTTGCTCGCTGCGGTGTTCATCATCACGGAGTATCCGCAGATCGTGTTGTTCCTGCCGAAGCTCGCTTTCCCAGACTGAGCGTACCCGTTCTCTAGATCGACTGTGAGGAGAAGCCCGATGATGTCTCGTTTATTCCACGCATCCTTGATTGCCGGCGTTGTGCTGGCCGCGACACCTGCCTTGGCTCAGAGCAAATGGAATCTGCCGGCAGCGTATCCTGCGGACAATCCGCACTCCGAAAACCTGGTGGCGTTCGCCAAGGACGTCGAAGCCGCCACCTCGGGCAAGCTCCTGATCACGGTTCATCCGGGCGCCTCGCTGTTCAAGGCGCCCGACATCAAGCGCGCCGTGGTGACCGGGCAGGCGCAGATGGGTGAGGTGCTGCTGTCGATCCACGAGAACGAAGACCCGATCTTCGGCGTCGACGTCGTGCCGTTCCTCGCGACCAGCTTCCCCGAGGCGGCGAAGCTGTATCAGGCCTCCAAGCCTGCGATCGCCAAGAAGCTCGACGCGCAAGGTCTCAAGCTGCTGTTCGTGGTGCCGTGGGCACCGCAGGGCGTCTACGTCAACAAGCCGCTGGCCACGATCGAGGACATGAAGGGTCTGAAGTGGCGCGCCTACAATGTCGGGACCGCGCGGATCGGCGAACTGGTCGGCGCGCAATCGGTCACGATCCAGGCCGCGGAACTGCCACAGGCGTTGGCGACCGGCGTGGTGAACTCCTTCATGTCGTCGGGCGGCACCGGCTACGATTCGAAGGCGTGGGAGTCGCTCAAATACTTCTATGACGTGCAGGCCTGGATTCCGAAGAACTACACCTTCGTCAACAAGGCTGCGTTCGAGGCGCTCGACAAGCCGACCCAGGAAGCCATCCTGAAGGCCGCCGCCACCGCGGAGACGCGCGGCTGGAAGGCTTGGGAAGAGAAGGCCAATTGGTACCTCGGTCAGCTGAAGGCCAAAGGCATGACTGTCGAGCCGCCGAGCCCGGCACTGAAGGCCGGCTTCCAGAAGATCGGCGACCAGCTCACGGCCGACTGGCTCAAGAAGGCCGGCGCCGACGGTCAGGCGGTGCTCGACGCCTACAAGAAGATGTGAGGATGAGAGAGCTTCCGCCCGCCGCAGGCGGGCGGAAGCTTCTTTGGCCGCTGGTCAGGCCGAGATCGCCTTCACTGAGCCGACTTCGTTGCGCAGCAGGAACTTTTGGATCTTGCCCGTGGACGTCTTCGGGATCGGCCCGAACACGACCGCCTTCGGCGTCTTGAAGCCGGACATCTGGCTGCGGCAGAAGGCGATGATATCCGCCTCGCTGGCACTGGCGCCCTCTTTCAGTTCGACGAAGGCGCAGGGCACTTCACCCCATTTCGCATCGGGCTTTGCCACCACGGCCGCGAACAGCACGGCCGGGTGCTTGTATAGGATGTCCTCGACCTCGACCGAGGAAATGTTCTCGCCGCCGGAGATGATGATGTCCTTGGAGCGGTCCTTGATGATGACGTAGCCGTGCTCGTCGAGCACGCCGAGATCGCCGGTATGAAACCAGCCGCCTTCGAAAGCTTCCTTCGTCGCCTTCTCGTTCTTCAGGTAGCCTTTCATCACGATGTTGCCGCGGAACATAACCTCGCCGATGGTCTCGCCGTCGCGCGGCACCTGCTGCATCGTTTGCGGGTTGATCACGGTGACGGCTTCCTGGAGCGGGTAGGGCACGCCCTGCCGGCGCTTCATGCGCGCGCGCTCGGCGGCGGGCAGGTCATCCCAGCCCGGCTGCTCGGCGCAGACCGAGGCGGGGCCGTAGACCTCGGTCAGGCCATAGACATGTGTCAGCTTGATGCCGATGCTTTCGGCGCCTTCCAGCACCGCGACCGGCGGCGCGGCGCCGGCGATCAGGCCGACGACGCGGCGGGCCGCATCGCCCTTTGGTGCATCGGGCGCGTTGATCAGCGTGTTGTAGACGATCGGCGCGCCGCACATATGGGTGACGCCGTGGCTGTTGATCAGCTCGAAGATCCTAGTCGGCTCGACCTTGCGCAGGCAGACATTGATGCCGGCGGCCGCCGCAATGGTCCAGGGAAAGCACCAGCCGTTGCAGTGGAACATCGGCAGCGTCCAGAGATAGACCGGATGCTGGCCGAGATTGCCGGCGAGGATGTTGCTGACGGCGTTCAGATAGGCGCCGCGATGATGGGTGACGACGCCCTTGGGATTGCCCGTCGTGCCCGAGGTGTAGCTCAGCGCAATCGCGTTCCATTCATCGCTCGGCGTGATCGGCGCGAAGCCTGGATCGCCTTCGGCGACGGCTGTCTCGTATTCGATCTCGCCGATGCGCGTGCCGCCCTTGAACGATGCATCGTCGACGTCGACCACCAGCGGCTTGGGGCCGGTCATCTGCGCCAGGGCCGCAGTGATGACGCCTGAAAACTCCGGATCGACCAGGATGATTTTCGCGCCGCCATGATCGAGCTGGAACGCGATCGAAGGCGCATCGAGACGGATGTTGAGCGCGTTGAGCACGGCGCCGGTCATGGGCACCGCGAAGTGCGCCTCGTTCATCGCGGGAATGTTGGGCAGCATCGCCGCGACGGTGTCGCCGACACCGATGCCCTTGCTCGAAAGCCAGGAGGCAAAGCGCTTGCAGCGCTCATAGGTCTGCGCCCAGGTGAAGCTGCGGCCTTCATAGACCGTGCTGACGTGATCGGGATAGACCGCGGCGCTGCGCGCGAGGAAGCTCAGCGGGCTCAGCGGGACATAATTGGCTTGCGTCTTGTCGAGGCCGATATTGTACGGATTCTGTCGCTCACTCATCGACACCCTCCTTAAACCGCATCAAAGAAATCCAATCGAAATCCAGGGGAAGATCGCGACGATGATCAATCCCACCAGCAGCGCCAGCAGATAGCCCCAGATCGGCCTGATGCCTTCGGCCGGATCGACGCGCCCGATGGCGCAGGCGGCATAATAACCGACGCCGAAGGGCGGGGCGAATAGCCCGATACCCATGGCGAGAATGATCACCATGGCGTAGTGCACCTCGTGCACGCCGACGGCGCGGGCGATCGGAAACAGCAGCGGTCCGAACAGCACGATCGCCGGGATGCCCTCCAGCACGCTGCCGAGAACGACGAAGGCCAGGATCGATACGGCGATGAAGGTCGCAGCGCCGCCCGGCAATCCCGTCATGGCCGCAGCCAGCGAGCGCGAGAAGCCGGATTGGGTCAGGCCCCAGGCCATGCCGGTCGCCGTGCCGATGATCAGGAGGATCGCACCCGACAGCGCGGCGGTCTCGACCAGCATCGGAAACAGCCGCCGCCAGTCGAAGCGGCGGTAGATCAGGAGGCCGACGAGGGCGCCATAGACGATGCCGATGGTGGAGACTTCGGTGGCGGTCGCGATGCCCTCGACAACGGCATAGCGGATCACGAAGGGCAGCGCGAGCGCGGGCAGGGCGACGACGAAGGTCTTGCCGATCTCGGATGCCGTCGCGCGGCGGACGTGGCTCATGTCCTCGTGGCGGTAGCGCCACCACACCAGCATGCAGAGCGTGACGGCGAGCACGACGCCGGGCAGGAGGCCGCCGGTGAAGAGGGCGGCGATCGAGACGCCCGTGACCGAGCCGATCGTGATCAGCACAAGGCTGGGCGGGATGGTCTCGGTCTGGGCGCCGGTGGCAGCAAGCAGCGCGACGAGATCGCCGGGCTTGGCGCCGCGCTCTTTCATCTCCGGGAACAGCACGGGCGCGACTGCCGCCATGTCGGCCGCCTTGGCGCCGGAGATGCCGGAGACGAGGTACATGGCGCCGACCAGCACGTAATGCAGGCCGCCCCTGATGTGGCCGAGCAGGCTTGCCAGGAACGCCACCATGGCCCGCGCCATGCCGGTCATCTCGATCAGCAACCCCAAGAACACGAACAGCGGCACGGAAAGCAGGATGAGGTGGCTCATGCCCTCGTCCATCCGCCCGATCAGCACCATGACCGGCGTGCGCGTGGTCAGCGCGAGATAGCCGTAGATCGCAAGACCAAAGCCGAACGCAATGGGAACCCCGGCAAACACGCAGAAGCCGGCGACGCCGACGAAGAAGATGATGAGGTTGAGATTGCCGAGCGGCCGCAGCAATGGCTCGGCCAGCCAGAACAGGCCGATCACGAACGCAACCGAGAGCACGGCAGCCGCAACCATTCGGTGGTCGGCGGCGCGCACGAGTCGCAGCAGGGCAAAGGCCGCCATCAGGCCAATGCCGGCCGGCAGCGCGGCGGCGCGCCACATATTGGAGATCTGCAGCGCCGGCGTCGTGATGTAGCTTTCTTCATAGGCGTAGTCGCAGGCCGGCCAGACGATCAGGATCAGGAACGCCAGGGCCGCGGAGGTCGCGACCAGATCGAGATAGGCCCGCATAGCCGGCCTGGCGCTCGCGACGATCGCCGTCATGCGCATGTGCTCGGAGCGGCGGAACGCAACCGCCGCGCCCAGCATGGCGAGCCACAGGAACAGGATCGAGGCGAGTTCGTCCGACCAGATCAGCGGCCGGTGCAGGCCATAGCGTGCAACCACGCCGGCAAACAGGATCACGATCTCGGCGACCACCAGGATCGCCGTGGGGATTTCGACCATGAGGCCGAGCACGCGCTCGACTGAGGCCAGCAGCGAAGGTCGGCGAGGGGACTGCAACGTCACCTCGCCCACCACTTCGGTCACCTCGATCTCGACGTGAGCCATCCTGATACCGACCTCGACGGCCCCAACGCGCTACGACAGCTTGCCGACGGCCTTCTCCAGAAGCTCCCAGGCCTGATCGCCATATTTGCCCTTCCATTCGGCATAGAAGCCGGCGGAGCGCAGCTTGTCGCGGAACGGCGCGATGGCCGGCTGGTTGAAGGCCAGGCCCTTGCCCGCGAGCTCCTGCTGCAGGTTGGCGTTCAGCTTGGCGGTATCCTCACGCTCCTTGACGGCGGCGGCATTGATGTTCTTGGCGACGATGGTGCGCACGTCCTGCGGCAGCTTTTCCCAGGCTCTGCGGTTGGCCAGGAACCAGAACCCGTCCCACATGTGGTTGGTCAGCGAGCAGTACTTCTGCACCTCGTAGAGCTTGCCGGTCGAGATGATGGCCAGCGGGTTCTCCTGACCCTCGACGATCCTGGTCTGGAGTGCGGAATAAACCTCGCTGAAATTGATCGAGGCCGGCGCGGCATCGAACGCCTTGAACATCGAGGTCCACAGCGGCGACACCGGCACGCGGATCTTGAAGCCCTTGAGGTCGTCAGGCCCGGTGATCGGCTTGCTCGACGACGTGGTCTGGCGGAAGCCGTTGTCCCAGATCTTCTCCATGACCTCGAGCCCGGCCTTCTTGATCTCGGCGCGGACATGCGCACCGAGATCGCCGTCCATGGCCTTCCAGACCGTGTCATAGTCCGGGAACGCGAAGCCGATGCCGTTGATGGACGCCGCTGGCACCAGGGTCGACAGGATCAGGCCGGACAGCGTGAAGAACTCGACGCCGCCGGAGCGGATCTGGCTCAGCATGTCGGTGTCTGAGCCGAGCTGGTTGTTCGGGAAGATCTGCAGGTCGAACTTGCCGCCGGTCTCGGTCTTGATCGCCGCCGCCATCTCCTTGGCACGGACGTTGAGCGGATGTGTGTCGGGCAAGTTATTGGCGTACTTGTAAGTGAACTCGGCGCTCTGGGCGCGCGCCACATGGGGCGCACCGAGGCCGCCCAGGACTGCGGTCGCGGCGGAGGCCTTGAGAAGCGTGCGTCGGGAAAAGCGCGTGGACAGGACCATGAGTCTGCTTCCTCGGAAGGTTTGTTGTTGTTGTTCTGAGATGCAAACCTATACGGACGGTCGGCCTTAAGGTCATCTGCGATCTCACGGATGCCTCGCTTATTGCAGCCGGACAAGGTCACGACAATATCGGCTTTCGCAGACCTCGACCCCGATTCAAAACCTGAAAAACAACCCCATGCACAGTAGACGTCAAGAGCTAAGACGACGGCCGACGCGCAGACGGAGGTACAGGTTTTGGCGAAGGTCGGATGTCAGCAATTGCGCCTAAATAACTGATCTGATTGTACATAAAGATATTCCATAATATACCTTATGCGAATCACGGATACGCGGGTCCAGACTGGTCCGGCCGCGCCGTGCCTCGAACCACTACTCACCTTCTGCCGGTCGATCCGGCCTAGCCGACCTATGAAGCGGCGCTCGTCGTCCGGATTTGCACCTTGGCTCCGTCGGCAAGGTCCACCGACGGATTGAGAATGATGTGATCCCCGCGCTCGACCCCGCTGTCGACTTCGAGCTGACGGCCGAGATCGCGCAGCACGTGGATCGTCCTGAAATGCACGATTCCATTCGCGACCACGGCGACTTGCATTCCTTTGGCATTGAAGATCACCGCGTCAGCCGAAATTTGGAAGCTTGGCGTCCGGCGTGGGATACGAAGTTCCACGGTGCAGTAGATCCCCGACGTGAGCGCCGCATCGGGATTCGGGATATCGACCTCCGTCAGCAGCGTCCGCGAGCCGGGCTGGAGTGCATCCGCTATCCGGGTCACCGTCCCGGGAAAGGTCCGGTCCGGGATCTCGGGTACGTGGACGATCGCGGCAATGCCAGGCCTGAGGTTGAATGCGGCGTCCTGCGGCACGAACACCTGGGTACGGATGACGCTGCCCTGCTGGAGCGTGAACATGAACGTGCCCGAGGTGGCATCGGCCTGGACCAGGCTGCCGACGTCGACATTGCGCTGGGTGATGACGCCGTCGAACGGAGCCACTACGCGCTGATACAGCTTCTGCTGGCGGAGCACCTGCAACTGCGCCTGCTCGGCCGTGATGTTCGCCTGCGCCACCGATACCGCCGCCTCCTGGGCCTTCAGTGTCTGCTCGTCGATAGTGCCCTGCTGCGCGGTCACCCATCCCTTGTCGACCAGCGGCCGATCGCGGTCCCAGGTCACCTTGGCGAGTTCCCGGTTGGCCTGCGCCTGCTGGTACGACCAATTGAGCTGGGCGAGTGTCGCCTCCGCTTGGGCGATCTGGTGATCGAGCTCGGGGGCATTGATCTCGGCGAGCAGCTGCCCTGCCTTGACGTGGTCGCCGATATCGACGGCGCGAATGGCGATATAACCGCTGGCGCGGGCGAAGATGTTGGCACTCGCAAATGCGGAGGTCGTGGCCGGCAGCTCGACGACCTCGACTTGATCGGCGGGCTCGACGGCGGCCACACGGACTTGCGGAACAAAATCTCGTTGCTGCTCGGCTGTCGCTAGGACCTGGCGGTGCTCGGCATATTGGCGCCAGGCCCCCGCCGCCAGCAGCGCGCCGGAAATGAGGATCAGGCTAAAGCCGGCGAGGCGCCCTCCCCGACGAGTCTGCCCTCGAGGTGTGACGTCCTGGTTCTGACCAGGTTCGGCCAGGCGCTCGGGTTCGATTGGTCTGTTGAAGTTCATTCCAGCACCTCGTCGAATACCCCGTGGTGTGTCTTCCCGTCATTGCCCTTGCGAAGAACCGCGAAGAGGTAAGGCACGACCAGCAGCGTGGTCGGCGTTGCGAACAGCAGCCCCCCGATGACGGCGCGGGCCAGCGCGGCGTTCTGTTCCTCGCCGGCGGCGCCGATCGCCATCGGGATCATGCCGACGATCATCGCGGCCGCGGTCATCAGAACCGGCCGGATTCGGGTATGGCCGGCCTCGACCGCGGCTTCAAAGGCGGTCTTGCCTGCGAGCTGCTGCTCGCGGGCAAAGGTCACGAGCAGGATCGAGTTCGCCGAGGCGACGCCGACCGCCATGATCGCTCCCATCAGCGAGGGCACATTGAGTGTCGTGCTGGTCATGAACAGCATGGTCAGGATGCCGCAGAGCGTGGCCGGCAAGGCCAGAATGACGACCAAGGGATCGCCGAAATTCTGGTAATTCACGACCATGAGCAGGTAGACGAGCACGGCGGCGAACAGCAGTCCTGTGCCGAGGTTGATGAAGGCACTGTTCATGCTCTGGATCTGGCCGGTGACCTGGATCGTGTTGCCGGGCTTGAGCTGCTTCTGAAGATCGGCCGTTACCTTGGCGATGTCGCTCGCCACGCTGCCGAGATCGCGGTCCTGGACACTGGCATAGACCTCGTAGACCGGCTGCACATTGGCCTGGTTGGCGTTGGTCGGGATCGTGCCGCGCTGGAATGTGGCGACGTTGCCAAGCAAGCCGGGAATGGGCGTGTCAGTCTGCAGTGACGCCAGCGAGGTCGATACCGGCGTGTTGGCGAGATCGTTGAGCGATGCGATCTGCCGCTCGGGCGTCTGCACGGCCAAGTAATAGGGAATGCCGGAGGTAGGGTCGGTCCAGAAATTCGGCATGACCTGCTCCGAAGAGCTCAGGCTGACGTTGAGGTTGCTTGCGATCGTGTCGGCATTGAGCCCCAGCTGCGCAGCGCGGGTGCGGTCGATATTCGCGTAAAAGGCCGGTGCGTTGACCTCCTGCTGGAGATGGACGTCGGCGATTCCCGGGATCGCGGCGAGACGCCGGCGCAGCTCGGTGGCGACCTTCAGGTTGTTTGCCTTGTCGTAGCCCACGGTTCGCACGTCGATCTGGGCCGGCAGCCCGAAATTGAGGATCTGGGTGACGATGTCGGCTGCCTGGAAGTAAAAAGTGTCTTCCGGAAATGCAGCCGGCAGGACTTCGCGCAGCTTGCGCACGTAGTCGGCCGTTGGCCGGTGGCCTTCCCTCAGCGAAACCAGGATGACACCATCATTGACGCCGATAGTCGAACCGTCGCTGAACGCCAGATTATAGGAGCGCGCCGGCAGGCCGATATTGTCCACGATCAGCGCGCGATCCCTCTCCGGAACGATCTCGCGGATCTTGTCCTCGACCCGTTGAAAGATCGCCTCGGTATTCTCGATCCGGCTTCCGGCCGGCGCGCGCACATGGAGCTGGATCTGTCCCCCGTCGATGACCGGGAAGAAATCGCGGCCGACCATGGGGAACAGCACGAGGCCCAGTGCCAGAACGGCGACCATGCCCGCAGGAATGATGAAGCGATGCTCGATCAATCCGGTCAGGATATGCGAATAGGCATGGCGCATCGCCTCGAAATGTCGCTCGAAGGCCGCATGAAAGCGCGCGAAGGGACCGCGTGGTTCAGCGCCGGTTTCGCCGTGGCGCTCGCCCTTGAGCAGGAGACCGATGATGATCGGCGTCAATGTCCGCGACAACCCGTATGACGCCAGCATCGCGAAGACCACCGCAAGGCCCAGCGGCGTGAACAGATATTTGGCCGGTCCTTCCAGGAAGACGACCGACGTGAAGACGCAGCTGATCGCCAGGGTCGAGACGAGCGTGGGTATGGCGATGCCGGCCGCGCCGTGCAGCGTGGCCTGCGACAGAGGCTGTCCCTCCTCCGTGAGCAGGCGATGGGTATTCTCGATCGTGACCGTGGAATCGTCGACCAGGATACCGACGGCGAGCGCCAGTCCTCCCAGCGTCATCGTGTTCAAGGTCTCCCCGAGGAAGTGGAGCACGATCAGCGATGTGAGGATCGATAGCGGAATCGAGATCATCACCACGAGCGTCGATCGCCATGATCCAAGGAACAGCAGGATCATCAGTGCTGTCAGCGCGGCTGCGATAGCGCCCTCGCGCAGCACGCCTTCCACCGATTGCTTGACGAACACCGACTGATCGAACAGCTCGTCGATACGCATGCCCGGAGGCGCGGCGGCGCGCGCGGCTTCGAGCGCCTTGTGAACCGCGTTGACCACGCTGAGCGTCGAGGCGTTGCCGTTCTTGATGATGCTGAGCAGCACGGAACGGCGGCCGTTCTGGCGCACGACATTCTGCTGCACTAGCCAGCCGTCGTGAACCTGCCCGACGTCCCTGACAAAGATTGTGGCGCCGTTGACGACTTTGATCGGGATGTTGTTCAGGTCCTTGATCGATGGAGGCGTCGCGTTCGTCCGGACGACATATTGCTTGTCCCCCATCTTTGCCGTTCCAGCCGGCAACGTCAGGTTCTGGGCGTTGACCGCATTGACGACGTCGAGGGGCGTCAGCCCCTTGGCGACCAGCTTGGCTGGATCGAGATCGACCATGATCTGGCGGTATTTTCCGCCCGATGGCGTCGGCAGCGTGATGCCCGGAATGGGCGCCAGTTGCTGACGTATGCGATAGATGCCGTAGTCGTAGAGCTGCTGCTCGCTGAGCGTATCGGAGCTCAGACTGACCTGGAGCACGGGCACGCTCGAGGCGTTGAACTGAACGACGACCGGCGCCTGGATGCCGGGCGGCATCAGCGCGCGGATGGCGTTGGTGGCGGAGACGATCTGCGAAATCGCGAGGTCGAGATTGACGTCGGGTTGGAAGTAGATCTTCTGCACCGACAGGCCAGCCATGGTCTGTGCCTCGATGTTCCTGATACCGTTGACGTTCGAACTGATCGAGTACTGGCTGTAGGTGGTGACGCGTTGCTCCATTTCCGGCGTACTGAGGCCGGTATAACTCCAGATCACGGTCACGACCGGGATGTCGATATCCGGAAAGATGTCGGTCGGCATCGCGAATAGGGTGACTGCGCCGAGGAACAGGATCAGCGCGGCGACCACGTAGAAGGTGTGGGGAAATCGCAAGGCGAAACGAACGATACCCATCGAGCACTCCTCGCGCGTCGCAGCCTGTTGCGGCCACCACGGCTGTCCAGATCAGCGTTGACGCGTGGCACGCGGCGTGTTGCCGGTGCGGCCACCTCGTGCGCTCCTGGATGGTTCTTGGTCTCGAGGGTCAACGATGAACCCCGCTCACACTCCCGGCTTCGGGCGTCCGGAATTGCAGTCGTGAGCAAACATGGCAACAGCAGATCAGAAGTGAATGCGGTGTGGTGTTAATTCACGGCAATGATCGGCGGGATTCGACCACAAATCGGTGAGCGCCCTCGTTTTGAATCTCAAGACCATGCGAGCTATGTCGCGAGGCCCAGCTCAGTCCGTCGAGATGGCCGAAGCCGATATCGCCCCTGCCCGAGCTCAAAGCCGTGGTAGCTCAGTCCTGGCTGATTGCGTGCTCCGGCGCATCTTCCGCCCGCATGCCGCAGTGGAAAGTTCGGAAAGTGTGTGCCAGTTCATACAATCGAGCGGCCGCGAGCCGCACTATTCCCCAAATAAGTTGCATAACGAAACACGTTTTGGGTGCCGGCCGGTCCTGGCGCGAAGGCGCTTTGAGCCGCGTGCGACCCGGGGGAGCCAAAAACATGCGTCGTGATTTGACCATCAAGACCGGCAGCATGGCCGGCACGTCCGATTTCAGGGTGATGGCTCCGATCAAGAAGGGGTTCGTGCCGTCCCTCGATGCAACCACGTACAAGACCCGCGTCAAATACGTGCTGCGGGCGCTGAATGGCGGACGCGCCAACGCGTATGAATACGAGCTCGCCCGCGTGCTGACCGATTCCGTTGACCGCGTCGGGCGGATCCACTCGGTGGGCATCGCCGTGCTCGAACCCGAGGACGAATCCGTTGACGGCGTGGACTATGTGCTTCTGACCGCGACGTTCGACGGGTCCTGGGAAGCCTATGTCCGTGTCATATGGCAGAAGGCCGCCCGGCTGCTCGACCTCATCTTCTGCAATACCGATGGTTATGTGCTCGGATACGAGAACACGTACGAAAACTGGGGTATCTGGCTCAAGAGCAAGCAGACCGAAGCCTATTTCCTCTATGCCACCCCCGACCTGACCGTGGATGACACGCGCTTCCTCCGGATGGAGGAGCGAGTCTATCGGCGCGCCTCTGGCGCCGGCGCCGACAAGATCGTCACGCGGATCAGGATTCCCTCGCCGGAAGACATCGCGCGACACTCGATATTCGAGGTCGACGGCCAGGTCGGCGTCGATCCGACCAATGCCGGCTTCAGCAAACCGCTCAGCATCGAAGCTGCCGCCCGGCCTCCGTTTCGCCACGGCATCCGCGCACTGGCGGGACTCTACCGTCTGGCCGACTTCTATCCGCCGGGCACGCATGACGGGGTGCTTCTGCATCGGGCCGGCCACGAGCTGCTGCCCGAATTCGTCACCATGATCAACGACCCACACCTACGCGGAAGGCGTCAAGCGCGCTCGCCGGCGCTATGAAGAGGCCCTGCGCTGGTTGATGACCCCGCCCGATGTGGCGCCGGTACGGCGCAACCTGCCCCTCGCCCCGCCGGCCGAACCGCCGTTGCAGGATCCCGGCAACGTGCAAGGCGGAATTCTGACCGCCTACAATTCAGATCACGGCTGCCTGCTGCTGTTGCAGTTCGCCAATCCGGCCGCACTTGCCGCGTTTCTCGACGTCCTCCAGGTGACTTCCGAAGCCGACGTTCTGACGCCGGGGCAGATCGTCACCAACATCGCATTCACGGTCGAGGGACTGCGTCAGGCTGGCCTGTCCGACAAAGAGGTGCGCAGTCTGCCGGAAGAGTTCGTGCAAGGCATGGAAAGGCGCGCCGGCCTGCTCGGCGATGTGCGCTGGAATCATCCGAACCGTTGGCGCCTTCCCGCCAGCAATTGGGCGCTCGGGATCGACGCGCCGGACCTGCCCGACGGCGACCCGGCGCCGCGGATCAGCATGAGCTCGGTCCATGCCGTCCTCCAGCTCCGCCTGTTGCTGTCCAAGGACGCGCAGCCGACGGCGGATGCGAGACAGGCGTTGATGGCCGAAATGAAGCGTCTGGTCGAGGTCGATGCAGGCATCAAGCCCCTTTCGATCCAGTGGATGCAGCGCCAGCGCGATAAACGATCCGGTGACATGCAGGACCATTTCGGGTTCGCCGACGGCGGTTCAGACCCGGTGCTGCGTGAGTGCCAGGCCGGCAGATACTACTCCAATCAGGTGCATCTCGGCGAAATTCTGTGCGGCTACCCGAACCTCGCCGACGAGACGGCACCGTTCGGCAACGCGACCAACCGTGCTCACGCAATGCTCCGCGACGGCAGCTTTATGGCACTGCGTAAGCTGCGACAGGACGTCGAGCAGCTCGACGAAGTCCTCGCCCGCGCGACGCGACAGGCAGCCGAGACGGCCGCACCGGACGCACCTGCCCTGACGCGCGAGACTCTGATGGCCAAGATGATGGGACGCTGGCCGACGGGCCATCCCCAGGCCGGCCAGCCCCTCACCCCAACTCCGCCGCCATGCGCGCAGAGCAACGACTTCAACTACGACGCCGACCCGCAGGCCCAATCGTGTCCGTTTCACGCGCACATACGGCGCGCCAATCCGCGCGTGTCGATCACCAAGGCGGATGCCGGCGCCCGGCCCCCACGGATCGTCAGGCGCGGCATGTCCTACGGTCCGCCCGTCGACCCGCAAGCCGCCAAATCCGGCCAGCAGCCAGAGCGCGGTCTGGTTTTCATGGCCTACAATGCCAGCCTCGGCGAGCAGTTCGAGGTGGTGCAGAGCTGGCTCTCTGGCGGCAACAGCTCGGGTGCGTCCTCGGGGGTCAGCGATCCCTTCCTCGGCGTCGCCGAGCCTGGCCGGCTCCGGCATTTCCGTTTCGAGCATGGAGGCCAAACCATTCGTGTGGCACTGGACGGCTCGGACCGGCTCCACGACGAACCTCGTCCGTTCGTCCGTCTGGAATGGGGAGCATATTTCTTTGCGCCATCGAAGAAGGCGCTTGCCGATCTAAAGCAATGGGCGGCGAGCCAGGGGTACCAACCGGCGGTGACGTGGTGCGCGGATCAGGGGGAAAAAGAGATCGCGCGTCTGCGCCTGATCGAGCGCCAGCAGGGCGAAGCCGCGGCGATGGCCGCGTGGAAGACAGCGCTCGAAGATCCGGATTCAGCCTCGCATTTCGTCAACGCCTCGATCTGGGCTGCGATCCGCGAGCGCCACGGCGGCGCGCTTCGCACGCCCTTCGGGGTCTTGGTGGCCGACCGCGACATGGTCTACAAGGTGTTCGCCGACTCCGACACCAAGCTGACCATCACGGGCTATCTTCCCCGCATGCTGCGGTCGTTCGGCATCCTCTATCTTGGCCGCGACGCCGGGCAGCCAGACCAAGTCTACGAGCAGGAATCCGAGGCCTGCAATGCCGCGATCATGGCCCTCGACCAACCCGCCGCATTCGAGCTGGCGCGCGCGGTCACACAGAAGGTGCTGGGCTTCATGGTCAAGCAGACGATCGACTATGCCGCCAGCGACGGCGAAGCGAGCTGGGAGCTGACCGTCGACGTGCACGAATTGGTGGATCCGCTGCTCGCCGCCTTCTGCGAAGCGTGGTTCGGGTTGAGCGAAGACGGGGGCCATTTCCGCCGCGTCGGCTATCGCTGGGATTGGACGCCGGGCGAGCCGCCCGGCTATCCCGGGCATTTCCTGTCGCCTTCGCGCTACATCTTCCAGCCGCACCCGAACGCGACAGTGGAGGCGATCGGCGCGGCACATGGCGACGCTGCACGCCGTGCCATGGAAAATTTCCTGACGCAGTTCGGGCCGACAAACGCGCCAGTGACGAAGGCAGTCTATAACTCGCCGCGGGGCACCGGCGACATTCCGTTCGTGGCGCGCACGGTCGCCGGCGCCATGATGGGATTCATTCCGACCGTTGACGGCAACCTGCGACGAATATTGAACGAATGGCTGCGCGAAGGAACGCTATGGGCGTTGCGCGCTCGCTATGCCGGCACGAAGGCAAAGAACTATATGGACGCTCTCAACCGGCTGAGAGACGACTTCATCCCCGCGATGCAACTTCGCGCGGTGCCCGAACTGATCTGGCGGACGGCCGTCGTTTCGCAGACCATCGGAGGTGTCGAGGTCAGGCCCGGAGACGTCATCGTCGCCGGCGCGGTCTCCGCCACCCAGCAAAGTCTCGCCGAAGGCCGTCAGGACATCTACCACGCTTTCGGCGGCAACCGCAGGGTCGCGGGGCATCCCACGCATTCATGTCCCGGAGCAGACCCGGCACTGGCGGTGATGCTGGGTTTCTTCAGCGCACTGGTGGAGACGGAGCTACCCTTGCGGACCGGCCCCATTCCAATGAGCCTGACGATGGACGGAAGAGTCCCGGCGCCGAGCCCACCGCTACCCTAGAGCCGTGGGCAGGTGCGCAGCGATCAGACGGCACAATGCCGAGCGAGCTGATCGTTGGCGTGGATGACGGGTATGCCGGCGATGCGCCTGATCGTCTGCTCCGCATGCCAGTGCATGCCGAGGGCGCGCAGTTTCTCCGCGGCTTCCATCATGGTCTGGCGAGCCGCCTCCCCCCGGCCCTGCCCTGCGAGGAGCTCGCCCCGCAGGAAAAGATTCAGGGCCGCATCGCGCAGCGACCCGCGCCACCCTGCGGAGGTTTCGGCCCGGCGCAACCAGCGCTCGCTGAGGCGAAGATCCTGGCGCAAAGCTGCGAGCTTCGCCAGCGCGCGGCACGCCGCCGCTTCGCCCAGTCGCTCGCTTTCGCGTGCGCGCCGCAGGACATGGGCGGCATACCGTCGCGCCGTCTCGACATCGCCTTCGGCCGTCGCCGCCTCGACGAGCCAGCTGTATTGAACCGACGTGTAGAATTGAAAGTTGCGCCGCTCCATCCATTCGGCGGCGTTGCGCAACTGCAGCAGGCCCTCGGCGTCGCCGGTTGCCGACCAGCGGGCAAATCCCGAGGCGGCCCGGCAATCCGCCAGAAGCAGCAGGCTGCGCGTGTTCTCGGCGATGCGCGCCCCTTCCACGGCAAGCTGCTCCGCCTCCTGCCAGCGACCCTGCCAGATCAGCGCGACTGCGATCCAGTTGCGCACGGAATTGACGACCGGATGGGTCGAGCCTCCGACCAGAGCCATGGCTTCGCCGAAACAGGCGTGGGCGTCCTCGAAATCGCCGCGATCCGCAAGGACACCGCCCTTGCACGATAGCGCATAGGCGGCTCCGAAGGATATCGCACCATGCCGCCGGCTGCGTTGCTGCTTGGTCGAAATGGCGGCGTCGATCAGGGCGATGGCTTCGTCGTACTGACAGCTTGCAGCAAGAATCTGACCGAGCGTCGCTTCGATCTGAGCGATCAGGCGACGATCTTCGAGCTTGCGCGCCAATTCCAGTGCCGTCCGCGTGTGCGTCACGGCTTCGCGGAAGCGGCCGAACCCGTAGCACATCCAGCCGAGCCATTCATAGGCGCTGGCCATCGCGGCGGTCTCGCCGAGGGAGGACGCGATCGCAACCGCGCGTTCGAACACAGAGGTGTCGTCGGTCAGCGACAGCGGGTCGAAGATGTTGGCCATACCCAGCTTGTTGGCCAGCAAGCACCAGCGCAGCGATTGCTCGCGCGAGCGATTGGGCACGCGATCCAGCGCCTGCATCGCAACCTGGTACTGCGCGCTGGCACGATCGAGCGCAAATGCAGCCATGGCCTTGTCGCCGGCACGTTCGGCATAATGGGCTGCGCTTTCCCAATGACCTGCGCCTTGCGAATGGTAGGCCAGAGCTTCCATCGCATCTTCGCGATCAGCCTGCTCGGACCGCGCCAGCAGGGTGTCTTCGATCCGCTTGTGCAATGCCTGACGCTCGTGCAGGCCAATGGTGTCGTAGACCGCATCGCGCGTGATGCCGTGCTTGAAGCGAAGGACGCCGCCCGCTGGATCGGCAAAGAGAAAGTCCGCATCCGCCAATGCCCGCACGATGGCCGGGTCGGGTTCGGTGCCGCAGGCCGAAACCAGCAGCCCGTGCGGCACGGTGTTGCCGATGACGGCCGCGGCGCGCACCACCTTCGCCTCATCGGGCGGCAGACGTGCCAGGCGCGAAGCGACCAGGGTTGCGATCCAGCCCTGTTTGCTGCGCGCTTCGAACGAGGCCGGATCGTTGGCGGCGATGGAATGGCAGAGCTCTTCGATGAACAACGGCACCCCGCCCGCATAGGCATGGATGCGGGCTACCAGGAAGGGGTCGGCCTGCGGGACCCAGCGTCGTACGGCAAAGTCGGTTTCCGGCCCCTGAAACGGTTCGAGAAACAGGTGCGGCGCGCCGGAAATCCATTCGGTGCCGTCCTCGCGCGGCCGGCTGGCGAGGATGACGCGAGGTCCGTTGGGCAATTCCAGCAAAGCCTGCAGCAATTGGCGGCTCGCGTCATCAGACCATTGCCAGTCGTCGATCACCAGCACCAGCGGGCCATGTGCCGACAGTCCGGTGAAGAACCCGAGCAGATCGCCGACGACGCCATCGACGGTGATGCGGCCGCCGCGCGCATCGGCGCCGGCCGACGCCAGTGCGAGAATCGATTCTGCGTTCGGACCGAGTTGGGCCGCCCAGGGCTCCAGAGCCGCGCGCGCCGTCTCCTTTGCCTCGACGAGGGAGGCGTCCGCTCGAATTCCCAGTGCAGCGCGCAGCATCTGCAGGAATGGTTGCAGGACCTCTGCACCGACGTAACTCTCGCAACTGCCTCGCAGCAGCCTGATGCGCTCGGTGCCGACGTGCCCCAGCACTTCTTCCAGAAGGCGCGTCTTGCCGAGTCCGGGTCCGCCGACGACCACCGCGCAGCGTTGCGCCTGCGCAGGTGCTTCGCTCAGAAAGCGTGTCAGGAAGCCGAATATCTCGTTGCGGCCGATGAAGGGCGTCAGGCCGCGGCGCGAGGTTGCCTCGAAGCGCCGGGTCGCCGTGCTTCGACCCAACACCAGCCTCGCCGGCGGCATTCCCGAAGCCGCCGGGAGGTGGGCGGCGAGCTCGAAGAAGTTGGCATGCGGCCCAAGGGCATCGAGGCTGGCCAGGATCTGATCCGGACCGGCGTGGCGCGACAGGTGCGCTGCCGTGTTCACGACATCGCCGATCAGGTCATACCGGCCGGACTCGATGTCGCCTTGGGTCAGGAGCACGGTGCCGGCATGGATACCCGAATGCATTCGAAGCGGCATCAGCGCCGGCGATACGCCATCGTGGCGCAGCTCTCCAACCCATTCGTGAATATCGAGCGCTGCTTCCGCAGCACGACGGCCGTCGTCTTCGCCGGATTGGGGATAGCCGAAAATGGCGAGGGCACCGTCTCCCTGCGTGCGGATGATACGACCACCGTGCTTCGCCACCGCGCGATGCCAGATCTGCCGCAACTGGCTGAGGAGTTCGGAAAGGTGCTCGGACTCGACATCCCGGCCCAGGGCGGTTGATCCGACAAGGTCGGAGAACAGCACCGTCAATCGATGACGTTCGCCTCTGGGGTCGCGGGTCTGCGTAATCATCGTCAATCGCAGCCAACTCGTTGACGAACCGCAAGAACGGTCTCCAGCGGGTGCCAGACCGGATGCAGCAAGTATCGCAAAAGGCCATAGTAACTCGCCCAACCCGCAAGTGGAAGCTCGCGGGGATTGCATCCGCCGAATATGACGATCAGGACAACCGCATTGGCCTAACCTATTCAAAAAGCTCATGTCTTGCTGGTTGCCGGACGGCGCATCGCCTGCGCAGGCCGAGGCGGAGAATCAAGCCGGAGGATATCGAGCTGCCGTTCCTAGGGAAGCGGCAGCCGCTCCAGCTGGCTCTGCGCCTTTTTGACGGCGGCCGCATACCAGCTCTCGCTCGGGGCTTCCTTGGCGAAGCACGCCGTGAAGGCGGTCATTGCCTTGTCCTCGCGGGCCATCTCGCCGCGCGGGTCTTTCTTGTCGATGGGCTTGGCCATCATCTGCTTCCAGACCTTCTCGCAGGTCGCGATCGGGGCGGTCTTCACGGCCTCCCTTGCCGCGAGGAAATAGACCTTGTCGCCCTGGATCGCGACGACGTCGATTTCGTCCGGCGGGCCCTTGAGGCCGCCATTGCCGCGCACGCCGAGCACAGCGGCTGCGACGCTCGCCTTGGCCGGCTTGGTGATCGGCAGCTCCGCGTAGATCGCGAAGGCGGCGTCCTGGATGGCGTAATAATAGAAGCGGTCGGATTTCAACGCGGCGCCACTGTCCTGAGGCATGCCGTCCTCGCGATGCTCGCCAAGCCAGTGCTTGAGCAGCCCGGTCGTGGTCACAACAGCCTGCATCTTGTCGCCTTCGGATGCGAAGCTCAGCCCGTCGAGATGGCCGAAGCCGATGTCGTCCTTGAACAGCGTATCGACGTTCGACTTGCCCTCGGCCCGGAGTCCCTTGATCGCGACCGGACCGACCAGGCCGCGCAGCACGCCGGCCAGCTCCTTCAGGGCCGCATCGTGCTGCTTGTAGATCTCGTCGCTCTCCTTGGCGTTCGAGAATTTTGCGATGTAGCGGTCGCGCAGGTCGAGATAATGCTGCTCGGGCGCGGCCGCCCCGGCGGGCGCGGCCAGGACGAGCAGGCAGAGCAAGGCAGGCAATCTCATTGCGATTCCGGGAAGACTGGAGAGCGATCTCCCATCTTTGTGCCGACGCCGCGTGCCAAGGTTCATCCATTGGCGGAACGCGGGTGCCCTACTCTGCCGGCGTCAGTTGCTCCCGGTTCAGCCGCAGGGCTGCCGTCTCGCGCACGCGAACGCGGGCGCGGCGCTTGCGCCACCAGATCACGACGCCGGTGACAGAGAGCGCGGCGACCACGAGGCCCATCACCGAGATCAGGATGCGCCCGAACAGTCCGACGATGCGGCCCGAATGCAGCGGAAACTGGGCCTGCACGAAGATGTCGGCGGCGGTACCGACCCAGGGCAGCCGCTCGCCAATGGGGCGGCCGTCCTCGCTGTCGTAATAGAGCTGCGCCGGGCCCACGCCGCCGGCGCCGTGATCGTCGCCGGGATGGAAGAAGGCGGCGGCATAGACGCCATGGGCCGGGCCGTAGCTGAGCGCGCCGACCGGGGTGGTCCAGCCTCGCGCCTTGCCGTCGGCGGCCGCGCGGGCAGCAATCTCGGCGAACGTCATTTTGGGCTCGATCGGATTATCGAGATCGCGATAGGGCCGCTGCTCATAGGGTGTCGGGGTGTAGTTCGACACCATCTTCATCAGCGGCGAGAACACCTCGAAATAGAGGTTCAGCGAAAACGCGGTGAAGGCGATGATGAACAGCACGCCCCAGGTCCACAGGCTGAAGGCGCGGTGGATGTCGAAATTGATCCGGTAGGCGCTGCCCGAGGTCTTGATAGTCCAGGCCGGCGCCCAGCGCGCCCAGAAGCCGCGCTCGAGCTGGCGCGCGACTTCGGGCGCCCGCGCGGCCTTGGCGCGCCGGCGCGAGGGCAGCGTCAGGTAGAAGCCGACGAAGCAATCGATGGTCCAGATGATAGCAATGATGCCGAGCACGCGCATGCCCCAGCGGTCGCTGCCCCAGAATTCCGGGATGTGCATCGTGTAGTGCAGCTTGTAGAGAAACGAGACGAAGTTTTCGCGCGTGACGGGCCACACCGCGCCCCAATAGCGCCGGCCGAGCTCCGCACCGGTGTTGGGATCGAGGAAGACCTGATTGTAGTCGAGCGGGTAACGCTTGCCGGTCGCGGGGTCGATCCGCGGCATGACGAAGAACCACAGCGAGTGCCCCTCCTCCGGCGTCATGAAGAGATAGACGACGCGCGCACGCGGATCGCGCTGCTCGATCATCTTGGCAAGCTCGAGCGAGGGAATGGCCGGGCCCTTCGTCGAGACGTCGAACAGGTGGCTGTTGAGGACGTCGTCGAGCTCGTGATCCCAGGAGATGATCGCGCCGGTGATGCCGGAGAAGAACAGGAAGGCGGCCGTCAGCAGTCCCGCCCAGCGATGCAGTTTGCCGAATATCGCTCTCATCGCTCAGATCTCATTCCCACTGGACCCGGCCCCTCATTTGCCGGACCGCTTTTCGATTGGACTCGCCGCCGGCTGTTCAGCCGGTGGGCCTTCGGCCTAACGCACCGACCGTTGCAGTGCGAGAGGTCCGACATTAGAATTTGTCGAGACTGGCCAATAAGCTGCGCGACAAAGCGTCCATGCGTGATCGGCTGTTCGCGCAGCCGCGTGCGTTACGGCCAATCGGCAAAATTCAGCGTCGGTCTCGATCGCCCCGCTCTCGCGCGTGCCGCAACGCGCCGACGCCATACGCCCGGTGCCTCGCCGGTGTGCTTGCGGAAAAAGCGGCTGAAATAGGCGGTGTCCGTGAAGCCCAGCGCGAATGCGATCTGCTTGACGGCGATGGTTCCCGCCTCCAGCCGCGCCGCCGCTTCCCTGACCAGGCGCTGCTGAATCAGCTCGCTCGGCGAGCGCTTCAGCTCGCGGCTGCAGAGTGCGTGCAGGCGATCCGGCGTGGTGCCGAGTAGCCTCGCGTAATCGCTGACGCGCAGGTGCTGTTGATAGCGCTCCTCGAGCAACCTGCGGAACCGGCTCAGGATCTCGGTGCTGCTGCTCTCCTCGTTGCGGTTGCCGTCGCCAGCGAACAGGCGCCAGAATCGCAGCACGCACAGCGTCAGCTCCGCCGACATGATCGATGCTGCACCGCTGCGTGCGGGCGAGGCGATCTCGGCGGCGATCGCCGCGATCGAACGCGCGATCGTGGCCGCGAGATCGGCCTCGACCTGCAACGCCAGGATGCCGCCTGCGCCTTCGAGCGCGAGATAGGCCGCCTCCGCCGACGGCGGGAGATAGCGATGCCAGATACCGGCGCGCAATTGCAGCAGCTGCGCCGTCGTGCCTGCCGACACCTCCAGATAGTCGGCGGATCCTGCCGGGAGCCAGACCAGCGCGGGTCCGACCGTCCGCATGGTGCTGCCGGCCTGACCGATCTCAGCGGTCCCGCCGCCGGGAAGGCAGAGCAGATGAATGAACGGACGGGCCGCTTTCGAGATCAGCGTCCATCGCCGCGCGACGTAATGCGCCGCGATCAGCTCGGCGCCCACAGGCACAGCCCCACTCGGGACGGTTGCCGTTGCCGGATCTGAGCCCGCGACGCCTCGACGCACTTGGCCATCAAGGCCAGAAACGTCCAATCTTTCACCGGATTTGTCCATTGTGCGAGCAAAGCTTGGGATGCTTGCTAGGTCAAGTCCCGGTGGCGGCCGGCTCAATGATGCCGCCCTAGAGAAAGTCGGGATCAAGAGGAAACGACCACTCACTGCGATGCCGACCATCGCTTGAGTGCAACAGGAGGGAGACACGATATGTTTTCAGCGAACCGTCGAACGTTGCTGCGCGTCGCTGGCCTTGCGGCTCTGGCCGGAACGCTGGGGACGTCCTCGGCCGACGCGCAGGAGAAGATCCGGATCGGCTACGCCATTTCCAAGACCGGTCCTTATGCCGGCGGCGCCGGCATCACCACCCTGCCCAATTATGAGCTGTGGGTGAAGGACGTGAATGCCGCCGGCGGCATCAAGCTCGGCGACAAGAAGCTGCCGATCGAGGTGGTCGAATATGACGACCGCAGCAGCTCGGAAGAAGCCGTCAAGGCGATCGAGCGCCTCGCCAACCAGGACAAGGTCGATTTCATTCTTTCGCCGTGGGGCACGGGTCTCAATCTCGCGGTCGGCCCGACTCTGAACCGTCTGGGCTACCCTCACCTCGCGGTCACGTCGGTGACCGACAAGGCGCCGGAGCTTGCCAAGCGCTGGTCGAACGCGACGTTCTGGCTCGGGACGTCGGCCCAGATATCCGAGGGGCTCGCCGATCTGCTCGGCAAGCTGAAGAGCGAAGGCAAGATCGGGGCGAACATCGCGATGGTCAGCATCGCCGACCAGTTCGGCATCGAGCTGTCCGCCGCGGGCCGCGAGGCCTTCAAGAAGCACGGCTTCAAGCTCGGCTATGACAAGACCTATCCGATGGGCACGCAGGATCTCCAGCCTCTGTTGAAGGATGCGATCGCGTCGAACCCGGATGCGTTCGTCGCCTTCAGCTATCCGCCGGATACGATCGCGCTGACCGAGCAGGCGCAGCTGTTGAAGTTCAACCCGAAGGTTTTCTACGTCGGCGTCGGCACCGCGTTCCCGCTTTACAAGGGCAAGTTTGCCGCCAACAGCGACGGCGTGATGGGCATCGGCGGTTGGAATGCCGAGTCTCCGCAGCTGAAGGAGTATCTGGCGCGCCACAAGGCCGCCACCGGCAAGGAACCGGATCGTTGGGCGAGCTCGATCACCTATGCGAGCCTGCAGGTGCTCCAGCAGGCCATCGAAAAGGTCGGCAAGCTCGATCGCGCCGCTGTCGCGGCGGAAATCCGTGCGGGCACGTTCGAGACCATCATCGGCAAGGTCAAGCTGAAGGACGGGCTGCTTCAGGAGGTCTGGAGCGTCGGGCAGTGGCAGAACGGCGAGTTCTACGCCCTCGCACCGACCTCGCTGCCGGGCGCGCGTGCCGCGGTCGTGCCCAAGCCGCAGTGGCAGTAGGCTGGTTGGCAGGCCTTGCGTCGGCGAGGCCTGCCTGCCGTCCGCTCAAGGGGGCGCCGCTTCATGTTGCTTGTCGACATCATCCTGCCGGGCCTCGTGCTCGGCGGCATGTACGCGCTGATCGCGCTCGGGCTGACGCTGCAATATGGCGTGGCGCGGATCATGAACCTCTCCTATGGAGAGTCGCTGGTCGCGGCCGCCTTCGGCGCGTTCTCGCTCTATAGCGGCCTTGGGCTGAGCCCGCTCGCGGCGCTGCTGCTGGCGGTCCCGGTCGCGATGGTGCTGAACTGGCTGCTGTATCGCTTCCTGCTGGAACGGCTGATGCGGCGCGGCAAGGACCGGGGCGCGCAGGAGATCGACAGCATCCTCGTCACCTTCGGCGTGCTGTTCGTGATCCAGGGCGCCATGCTGGTCGCCTTTGGCGGCCAGTACTACAGCTATAGCTATCTCTCCATTCCGCTGACGATCATGGGCTCGACGCTTGCCGTCAATCGGCTTGTCGCGCTGCTGTTCGCGGCGCTGGTCGGCGGCGCCGTCTATCTCGCCCTCACCCGCACCAGGATCGGCACTGCGGTACGCGCCATCGCAGTCGATGCCAACGCCGCGCGTCTCGTCGGCATCGACGTCGCGGCCCTGTCGGGGCTGGCGTTTGCCTTTGGCGGCGGCCTCGTCGCCGTCGGCGGCGTGCTGATCAGCATGTTCCTCACCTTCAATCCCGCGATGGGCGTGGTCTTCACGATGAAGGCACTGGTCGTCGTCATCATGGGCGGTGTCGGCAACGTCATCGGTGCGCTGGTCGCCGGACTGCTGCTTGGTGTGGTCGAGACCGCGGTGGCGCGGCTGGTCGATCCCGGCCTGACGCTGGCTGCTACTTACGCCCTGTTTCTCGGCGTGCTCGTGATCAAGCCGACCGGCCTGTTCGGCAGGGCGGCGTCATGACGGGGCCCGTCCGGATTCTGCTGTGGTGCGCCGGCCTCGCCCTCGCCGCCTGCCTCGTCACCTATCCGCTCTATGCCAACGGCTATTATCTCGCGCTCGGCATCAGCGTGCTCTATTTCACGATCCTGGCGACCGCGTGGGCGATGTTCTCGGGCCCGACGCGCTACATCTCGCTTGCCACGGTCGCGTTCTTCGGGCTCGGCGCTTACACGGCTGCGGTGCTCGGCGAGACCATGCCCTGGCCGGTCGTGCTGCTGGCCGCAGCCGGCGTGGGCGCACTCACCGCCGCAATCACCGGGCTTTCGACGCTGCGGCTGTCCGGAATCTATTTCGTGATTTTCTCCTTCGGCCTGGCCGAGCTGATCCGGCAGCTCGTGATCTGGTACGAGGTCAACATCCACAAGTCGGTCGGCCGCTATCTCTTCAGCGCTGTGACGCAGGACGTTCTCTACTGGCAGCTGCTGGGCTTGACCGCGGTCGTCTTCCTGGTGGGCTGGATGCTCGGGTGCTCGCGCTATGGGCTGGCCCTGCGCGCCATCGGCGCCGACGAGACCGCGGCGAGCCATTCCGGCATCGATGCCACGCGGATCAAGCTCGGCGTCTTCATTCTGAGCGCGACCTTCATGGCGGTGACCGGCGCGGTCATGGCGCCACGCTGGACCTATATCGATCCGGCCATTGCGTTCAATCCAACCATCTCGTTCCAGGTCGTGATCATGGCCCTGCTGGGCGGCGCGGGCTCGCTGTTCGGGCCTGTGCTGGGCGTCATTCCCCTGGTCCTGCTGTTCGAGGTGCTGACCGCGACGCTGCCCAACCATTTTAGCATCGTGCTCGGCGTCATCTTCGTGTTCATCGTGATGGTGTTGCCGAACGGCGTGGTCGGCCTGTTCGGGGTGAGCCGCTGGCGCGTTCCGGCCGGCGGTCCTGCCACCGCGCCCGCCCGCGCGGGCGATGCACCGCTGCTCGCGGTCGACGGCGTCAGCAAATCGTTCAGCGGATTGCGCGCCGTCGACGGTGTCAGCTTCACGGTCACCACGGGCGAGATCATCGGCATCATCGGCCCGAACGGATCCGGCAAGACGACGCTGCTGAATACGCTGTCCGGGGCGCTGCGGCCCTCCTCGGGCACGATCCGGCTGGGCGGCATCGTCCTCAACGGTATGCGCGCGCACCAGATCGCGCGCCTTGGCCTTGCGCGCACGTTCCAGCTGGTGCGCGTGATGCCGGACCTGACGGTGGCCGAAAACGTTGCGGCGGCGCGGCTGTTCTCGACCTCGAACGGCTCGGGCGCAACGGCAAGCGAGCTGCTGGATCTCGTCGGGCTCGGCAAGCTGCAGGAAGCGCCCGCGAGCGAGCTGACCTATATCGACCAGAAGCGGCTCGAGCTTGCCCGCGCGCTGGCGCTGCAGCCGCGCCTTGTGCTGCTCGACGAATGGCTGGCGGGTCTCAATCCGAGCGAGCTCGAGACCGGCATCGCGCTGATCGCGAAATTGCGCGATCGCGGCCTCACCATCATCATGGTCGAGCATGTCATGGATGCGATCCGAGCGCTGTGCAGCCATTGCATCGTCATGAATGCCGGCAGCGTGATCGCGCGCGGCGCGCCGGAGGCCGTGTTGTCCGATCCAAAAGTCGTTGCCGCCTATCTCGGAGGCGACGATGCTTGAGGTCGCCGCCCTCTCCCACTTCTATGGCAAGCACCAGGCTCTCGCCGACATTGCGCTTGCTATCGGGCAAGGCGAGATCGTCGCGATCCTCGGCGCCAACGGCGCCGGCAAGTCCACCTTGCTCAAGAGCATCGCCGGTCTGGTCAAGCCCGCGCCGGGCGCAACGATCCGGTTCGAGGGACATCACATTGGCGAACTGCCCGCCCATCTGATCGTGGAGCGCGGCATCGCGCTGGTGCCCGAAGGCCGTGGCGTGTTCGGCGATCTGACGGTTGCCGAGAATCTGCAGCTCGGCGCCTACCCCGCCCGCGCCCGCGCAGGCGAGGCAGACCGGCTCGCGAGGATCCAGCGACTGTTCCCGCGCCTTGCCGAGCGCATGGCCCAGGCCGTTCGCACCATGAGCGGCGGCGAGCAGCAGATGGTGGCGATCGGCCGGGCGCTGATGTCGAACCCGCTGCTGCTCCTGCTCGATGAGCCCTCGCTCGGCCTGTCGCCCCTGCTCAGCCGCGAGGTCTTCCGCGCGTTGGCGGAGATCCGTAGCAGCGGCCTCAGCGTGCTGCTGGTCGAGCAGAATGCGCGGGCAAGCCTCGACATCGCCGATCGCGTCTACCTGATCGAGTCCGGCCGCAACGCCGGCAGCGGGCCGGCCAGTGCGATGAAGAACGATCCGGAGGTCCAGCGCGCCTATCTCGGCAAGGCGCGCGTGGCCCCGTCCCCAAGATAATCACTCAACCCCGCCTGCAACCTTTGGAGTGCTTCATGAACGCGATCGACCTTCTCATCGGCGGCAAGGACCAGTCGGCAAGTAATCAACGCACCTTCCAGCGCCACAACCCGATCTCCGGCGACGTCGCGACCATCGTGGCGGCGGCCTCGATCGACGACGCGATGCGGGCCGCGGACGCTGCGGCCGCCGCCTTCCCGGCCTGGTCACAGCTCGGTCCGTCCGAGCGCCGCAAGCGGCTCAATGCGGCCGCCGACATCCTCGCACGCCGGGCCGCGGAATTCACCGCGCTGATGGTCGCCGAAACCGGCGCCACCGCGGGCTGGGCCGGATTCAACGTGCACCTGGCCGAAGGCATGCTGCGCGAAGCCGCGGCGATGACGACGCAGATATCCGGCGAAGTCATTCCGACCGACAAGCCCGACAACCTCGCCATGGCGTTTCGCCAGCCGGTCGGCGTGGTGCTCGGCATCGCGCCCTGGAACGCTCCCGTGATCCTCGGCGTGCGATCGGTCGCGATGCCGCTCGCCTGCGGCAATACCGTGGTGCTGAAGGCGTCCGAGATGAGCCCGGGCGTGCATCGTCTGATCGGAAGCTGCCTGGCGGAGGCCGGCCTCGGTGACGGCGTCGTCAATGTCGTGACCAACGCGCCCGAGGATGCGCAGGCGGTGGTCGAGGCGCTGATCGCCCATCCTGCGATCCGCCGCGTCAATTTCACCGGCTCGACCCGCGTCGGCCGCCTCATCGCACTCGCATGCGCAAAGCACCTAAAGCGCGCGCTGCTGGAGCTTGGCGGCAAGGCCCCGCTCGTGATCCTCGACGATGCCGATCTCGACGCTGCCGTGAATGCGGCAGCGTTCGGAGCCTTCATGAACCAGGGGCAGATCTGCATGTCGACCGAGCGGATCGTGGTCGACGACAAGGTGGCGGACGCCTTCATCGCCAAGTTCGCCGCCAAGGCCAGGAGCCTTCCCTTCGGCGATCCCCGCAAGGGCAATGTCGTGCTCGGCTCGCTGGTCAGTGACGCCGCCTGCGAGCGCGTCCGGGGCCTGATCGACGATGCCGTCGCCAAGGGCGCCGTGCTTGCTGCCGGCGGCCACGGCAGCGGCACCATCATGCCCGCCACCATCGTCGATCATATCACGCCGGCGATGCGTATCTATGGCGAGGAGAGCTTTGGTCCGGTCGTGACCGTGGTGCGCGTGAGCGGGATCGACGAAGCCGTGCGCGTGGCCAACGACACCGAATACGGCCTCTCCTCGGCCGTGTTCGGCCGCGACATCGCCCGTGCGCTCGGCGTTGCCAGGCGGATCGAGGCCGGCATCTGCCACGTCAACGCCCCGACCGTGCATGACGAGCCCCAGATGCCGTTCGGCGGCACCAAGGCGTCAGGCTATGGCCGCTTCGGCGGCAAGGCCGCAATCGACGAGTTCACCGAGTTGCGCTGGATCACCCTGCAGACCGGGCCCCGGCACTATCCGTTCTGATCGGCGGATGCAGGTCCGGCCTCCAAGGCCGGACCGTCCCTCGGATTGTGCTCACCAGCGGTAGGTCAGCCTGGCGATGGCTTTCCGCCCTTCCGCGTAGAAGCAGCCCGACATGCTGTAGCATGCGGCGACATAGCGGGTGTCGGCGAGATTGGTGACGTTCAGTGCCAGGCGCCAATTGTCCCTGTTGTAGGCCAGCAGCGCGTCGAGAACGGTCGACGATCCCACCTTGAACGTGTTGGCCTCGTCGCCCCAGGTCGCGCCGACATAGCGGATGCCGCCGCCGAATTGCAGGCCCGCGAGCGGCCCGTTCTGCAGCGTATAGTCGCTCCACAGCGAAGCGCGGTTGAGCGGCACCGTAGTTGGCGCCTTGCCGACATTCACCGGATCCTGCGTGACCATGGCGTCGACATAGGCATAGGCGGCGCGCAGGTTCCAGCCATCGGCGAGCGACATCGTGCCTTCGAGCTCGATGCCGCGCGACTTCACCTGCCCGATCTGTTCGTAAAAGGTGGCCGCGGGCACGTACACGGCGACGTTGTCGCGCGTCAGGTCGAAGGCGGCGAAGGTGAACAGCGCGTTCCAGCCGACCGGCTGGTACTTGACGCCGACCTCGTATTGGACGCCGGTCTCGGGATTGAGCATCTGTCCGCCAAAGCCGGTCGCGAGCAGCGGCAGGAACGATTCCGAGTAGCTGAAATAAGGCGCGATGCCGTTGTCGAAATTGTACATCACGGCGGCTCGGCCGGTGAAGGCCGAGGCGTCCTTCGCGGCCGTCGTGTTGGCGATACCGTTGTCGACCTGCGTCGTCACGAAATCCTGGCGGCCGCCGAGCTGGAACGAGAGCCGGCCGAGCTTGATCTGATCCTGCGCATAGACGCCGACCTGAGACTGCTTGACCCCCGTGTTGTCGTAGATGGCGCCAATGGCGTAGTCGTAGCTGTAGTTCGGGCTGAAGACGTTGATCTCGGCGGATGAGGTCGTGACGCTGAAGGCGGTGTCGCGGAAGGACGTGTTGCGGTAGTCGACGCCGACCAACGTGGTGTGGCTGAAAATGCCGGTGGTGAACTTGCCCTGGAGCTGGTTGTCCACGGCGAATGAGTTGATGTAGGTGTTGCTGTAGCTGCCATAGCGCGCGAGCTGCCCTGCGGCTTCGTTGGTATAGCCGCCGCCGTAAAACACCTTCTCCTCGTTGTGCTGATAGGCGTAGCGCAGATTTTGCCGGAACGTGATGTTGTCGGTGAAATTGTGCGCGAGCTGGTAGCCGACGGTTGCGATCTCGGTGTTGAACGCGTCGAAGCCCGGCACGCCCGCGAAGAACGAGACCGGGATGGTGCGGCCGTTGTTCTGCCACACCGTGCCCGACGCCGGCAGGAACTGAAGGCCCCACCCTGCCCGGTCCCGCTGATAGTTGGCGAGCAGGGTGATGGTGGTGTCCTCGTTCGGCTTGAACGTCACCGCGGGCGCGATGAAGACTCGGTTGTCCTTGCTGAAGTCCACCTGGGTCTGTCCGTCACGCACGACGCCGGTCAGGCGCCACAGCACCGTCCCTTCCTTGTTGGCGGGGCCGCCGATGTCGAACTGGCCCTGATAGCGGTTGAAGCTGCCGCCGGAGATCGAGACCTCGCCGAACTGCTGCGCCGTCGGCAGCTTGGTCACGTAGTTGAGAACGCCGCCGGTGCCGCTGCCGCCATACATCGCGGAGGACGGACCCTTGAGCACCTCGATGCGCTCGGCCCCATAGGGCTCGAGGCCATTGAAGTGTACGTAGTTGCTGGAGGGAATGCGCAGGCCGTCGACGAAGAGGCCCGGCATCGTCATGTCGAAGCCGCGGATCTGGAGGCCGCCGAAGCGCGTGTCCGAGCCGCCATTGACGTCGCCGCTGACGCCGGCGGTGTAGCGCAAGGCTTCGCCGATCGAGACCGCGCCCTGGTTTCTGATCTGATCGGTGGTGATGACCGACACCGACTGCGGCGTTTCGATCAAGGGCGTATCGGTCTTGGTGGCGGTGCCGCTGCGCGTCGCGACGAAGCCGCGTACCGGGCCATTGGCGCGCTCGCCCGTTGCACCGTTCGATGCTGCCGACTGAGGTGGCGCAGCCTGCTGCACCGGGGCGCTGCGGTTGGCGCGTGCAGTACGTGTCGCCGCCGCCCTTCGCGACGACGCAATTGCCGCCGGACGAGCGCGCTGCGCCGGCGCTTCGACGGTGACCGGAGGAATCTGCGTCTGGGCCTGGGCAGAGCCGAAGGGCGCGGCGAGGGCGAATGTGCTGGCCGCGCCAAGGAAGAGCATCTGAATCTGTCGGCGGCGCGTGTTCTTACGCGAAGAAGGTTGGAAATCGGTCACGTCTGTTGAGCCCCACGCACTGCCGGCTTTGCCGGTATCGTTCTTGATGACCCGCCCTAACTCGGGCGGTTTCGGAGTGCGATAGGAACAGCGTTAGAATTTCTCCAGACGTGTGCACAGCACCTGCGAGGCATGCGCTCATGCGCGCTGCTTCTTTGGGATTGGAATCCCTCTAAAATGATTCTGTCAGTGTGCTAGGAGCCCGACCGGATGCGACGGCGCGCGTCGCGCAATCAGCGTTGCGACCAAAGCCAGGGGTGCGAGCGGATGAAGGTCACGTCCGGTCCGCGTGACAACAGGTCGTGCTCTTCTCGCCAGCCAGCACGCTGCGGCTGTTGCGGTCCGGCGGGAGGTCGCCAGCCGCATTCGCCGAAAAGAATCCGGTTGGCTTCAACACGAAGCCGGCATATTCCACCGGCATGATCGGAAAGTCTTCGGGCTTGCAGACATGGGTGTGGCCGAAAGAGTGCCACACCACGATGTCGGCATTCTCGATGTTGCGATTCTGCGCGGCATAGCGCGGCAGGCCGTCACCGCCGGCGTGAACGTTGGGATAGTCGCCGCTGGCGTATTTCTCGGCCGGATCGAATGCAGTCACCCAGACATGCTTGGTGGCAAAGCCGCCGCGCTTGCGCACATAGCTGCCCTCCTGCGCCAGCATCAAGGGGCTCGGATTGATGACGAGCTTGTAGGCCGGTGCACCGCCGACCGAGTTGGTCTCGTTCGGATTACTGATCTTCCAGAACCGGCCGGTCTCGCCATTGGCGACCGCCGCGGCGTCGCGCTCGCGCGACAGCACGCGCGTGGTGGTGTCGAACACGTTGCCGTGCGGATTGTCATCGCCCCAGGGCCGCGGCACGAACTCGTGCTCCGTCACCGTGTTACCGCCGCCGTCGAGATCCATATGCAGGCGGACGTTGAAGAAGTGCTGGTGCGTGGGGCCGCCGAGATTATCGTCGACCATGCCACCCCATCGGTACTTTTCGCCCAACTGGACCGCGGCGGTCTGGATGATGCCAGTGAGTTTCGTCTCCAGCTGAATCGTGCCGTCCTGATAGAGATACCAGTAGAAGCCGTAATCGTAATTGCCGACGGTGGCGAAGAACGAGATCACGAGCCGCCGGGATCTCCGCACCTCGAACAGGCCGTTGCGGAACTCGTAGTGCTTCCAGGCAATCCCGTAATCCTCCTCATGCATGCAGATCGCGTTCTGCATGACGAAGGGCTCGCCCTTGCTGTCGGCTGCGGGCACGTCGAAATAATGGATGTTGCCGAGACAGTCGCAGCCCAGCTCCAGCGCGTTGGCGAGCATGCCGAGCCCGTATTCGCCGGCATCGAAGGCCGACTTCCAGAAATGGTTCGCGGTCGGATCGGCATAAGGCACCACCATCTCGGTGACGCTGGCGCGGTGGATCAGCGACCGCTTGCGCGCGCCGTCCTGGTAGGCGAGCTGATGCAGCACGAGGCCCTCGCGCGGCGTGAAGCCGACGCGGAAGCTCCATTTCTGCCAGTCGACTTTCCAGCCGTCGACCTTGAAGCTCGGCCCTTCCGGCTGCTCGATATGCAGCGGCTTGATGTCGGTGCGCGCGTTTGGCACCTCATGTGCGCCGTAGTTCCGCTTCTTGCGCGGAATCGGCACGATGGGATCTTCATCCGTGAGCTCGATGACCTTGCCCCCGATGAGGTCGACCACTGCGACCACGCCCTCGATCGGATGGGCGTAGCCGTTGTCCTGGAGATGCTCGCGAAAATAGCTGACGGCCCGCACAATGCGGGCGCCGCGCTCGAACTCCTTGTCGAAGAATCCGGAGGAGAACGGATCGACCTGGACCAGCTCGATGTCGTTGTCGGTCAGCCCGCGCCGAACCATCGCCGCCCGCCAAGCGGGATCGGCCTTCACCACGGCATCGCACTTGAAGAACTCTTCCAGCATCACCGGCGGCTGCCCATAGGGCGCCTCGCGGTTCGGCACGACCTTGCGGCCGACGATCTCGCCGCGGCCGAGGTCAACGATATGCTCGATCGCCTCGCCCGTGGCGACGTCGAGCGTCAACGCGAAGGCGCGGCGCTCCACCTCGCCTGCGGCCAACTCCTGCTTCGTGGGCTCCTCCAGCCGCACCGTCGGGAAACGGCAGTTCGCCGCCGAGGTGGCCGCCGCCCGCACCAAAGCGCAAGCCGCGGTGATCTCGTCGGCCGTCAGCGGATCGAGCGGATGCGGTGTCGCGGTCTGCGCTCGCGGTTGGGCTTTGGCGGTTTCAAGCATGAGGACGTCCAAATATCAGGCGAGATGTGCGGTGATGGCGCGGAAGGCAGCAAACCAGCGCTGGTCGATCGGCACGTCCATTGCCTTGGGCTGTGTTGCGAGCTTGACGATGACGGTGTCGGAGTCGAGGTCGACATAGAGGTGCTGGCCGTGAATGCCGATCGCGGTGAGCGCGTTGCGCGAAGGATCGATGGTGAACCATTTGCTGCGGTAGCGCGCACCCGGGAAGAACTCGGCGAGGTCGCCATCGGCCCACGCCTTGGGATCACCGTTCTCGCGGATGTCGTCGATCCACCAGCCCGGCACCACCTGCCGGCCCTCGACGACGCCGCGGCAGCGGATCATCTCGCCGAAGCGGACGAGATCGCGCGCCGTGACCGAGATGCCGCCGGCAATGCGGCCCATGCCGTGGCTATCGAGTGTGAGAGAGCCGTCCTCCTCCGCGCCCAGGGGCTGCCAGAGAAACTCGGAGAGAATGAGATGGTAGGGCATCCCGCAGGCGCGTTCATACACCCAGCCGAGCACCTCGGTATTGGGCGAGACGTAGTGGAACACCTTGCCGTGCGGTTTGCCGCTGCCGCGCAGCGTCGTCAGATAAGCGCGCTGATGGCTGGGCTCGACGCCCGGCGGCGGCACGTCCCAACCCGAGGAGAACCGATAGCGCGCGAGGTCGCCGGCGGGGTCCTCGTAATCCTCCTCGAACTTGATAGCGACGGCCATGTCGAGCAGGTTGCGGACGGTGCAGCCGGCGTAGACCGATGTCTCCAGCTCCGGCACGTAGCGCAGCACCCTCGCCTCTGGATCGACCAGGCCGCGCGCGGCCAGCACGCCGCCGAGCGTGCCAGCGATCGCCTTGCTGATCGAGCAGATCAGATGCGGCGTGGTCGCGCTCATGCCGTCACCGTACCATTCATGGATCAGCGTGCCCTGATGCATCACGAGGAGCGTGTCGGCAAACGTTTCGCGCAGCGCACATTCGATCGTGGTCGCTTTGCCATCAGGCCCGGTGAAGCCGAGCTTTGCCAGTTCGCGCGGGGCGCTTCTCATCGGCGTCGGCCGGGCGGAGCGGCGGATCTCTGCGGTCGGCAGCACTTCGCGGGTGTGGGTAAAACCCCAGCGGATCGCGGGAAAGCTGCGCCAATTGGCGCGCGTCACCTGAGCCTCGGGTGCGGGCGGGATGCCGCGCATGACATCGGTCGGTCGCATCTCGATCTCTCCGCGAAGCGCCGTTCCGGCTGCGATGTCGGAACGGCAGGACGTAAGCCTGCACCGCGGCGCTCTCAGGCGTTATCGAGATCCGGCAATATTTTGCTGGACAGCGTCTATGGCCGTGCCAGTCTGGCGCGGTTCCTGCTCAGTGCTGGGCTCAAGGATTTCGACGTATTGCCATGGCCTTAAGGGCAACTCTTCCGATTCAGGACTCGGCTGCCAGCCTGCTCCAGGCGAACAGCACGGATGTCGATGAGCATTGCGCAAGCCTCGGCCGCTGGCGGCTGAGCTACGACCAGATCAGCGCCGGCGCGTTCCGGGGCAGCTTCACGCAACTCTCCTTGCCCCGGCTGGAGGTGTTCCGCGAGATCACCAGCCAGCAGGTCCGTCAATATGGCCAGCTTGGCGCCGACAGTTTTGGCATCGGCCTGCCATGGCACGGCGACAGCGAGCTCAGCTTCAACGGGACCGGTGCCAGCGGCGCCCGCGTCCTCGCCAGCATCGACGCCGAGATCGACATGTGTACGCCGAAAGCCTTCGAGCTGCGCGGCGTCGTTGCCAGCACGGTGTTGATCGCAGAGCTCGCCGCCCGGCTCGACATCGAGCTGCCGCGCACCGCCTGGCACCGGCTGCAGATGATCGAAATGGCGGAAGCGCCGGTCGCGCGGCTGCGGGCGCATCTGGCCGCCATTCAAGCGACGATCACGACCGCTCCGGCAACGTTCAACGATCCGGCGGCGCGGCTGGCCCTGGAAGACGCCCTCCTCGTCGAGATCATGGACATGCTGCCGACCGCACGCCCGAGCGATCCCGGCCGCAGCGCGGCGGCTCGGAAGCGAACCGTGGATCGTGCCCGCGAGCTGATGCATGGCAGGGGCGATCGCTCGCTCTCGCTGCTGGAGGTCTGCAAGGCCGTCGGCGCCAGCCCGCGCAAGCTCGGCTATTGCTTCCAGGAGGTTTTGGGTACGAGCCCGATGCACTATTGGCGCGCGATGCGGCTGAACCGTGTGCGGCGCGATCTCAAGGGCGCCGGCGGCAACGAGACCTCGGTCTACGACGTCGCGGTGCAGCACGGCTTCTGGCACTTCAGCCAGTTCTCGCTCGACTACAAGCGCCACTTCGGCGAGCTGCCCTCGCAGACGCTGCGTCGCGCGAGGTGTGCCGCCTGATCGGATTCAGCGATGCCGCAACCGGCGATTGACCCGGCGCGCCAGGTAATCGCCGGCGCTCTGGACGACGATCTGCACCAGTGCGATCAGCACGACCACGACGGCCAGCATCATCTCCGGCATGAAGCGCTGGTAGCCGTAGCGGATGCCGAGATCGCCAAGGCCGCCGCCGCCGACTGCGCCGACCATGGCGGAATAGCCGAGTAGGCTGACCACCGCGAGCGTCAGCGCCAGCAGCAGTCCCGGCAGCGCCTCCGGGATCAGGACCTTGAGCACGATCTGGAGCGGTGAAGCGCCGAACGAGGACGCGGTCTCGATCAGGCCGCCGTCGACCTCGCGGATCGCAGCCTCGACGAGCCGCGCGATGAACGGCGTCGAAGCGATCGTTAGCGGCACGATAGCGGCCGTCGAGCCGATCGAGGTGCCGGCAACGAGGCGCGTGAACGGGATGATGGCGACGACGAGGATGATGAAGGGCGTCGAGCGTGTCGCATTGACGACGATGCCGAGCACGCGATTGACGATGGGCGCCGCGAACAGCTCGCCTTTGCGGCTGGTGGCCAGGAACACGCCGAGCGGCAGGCCGAAGGCGGTGCCGAGCAGCGCCGCGATGCCGACCATGTACAGGCTTTCGAAGGTAGCCTGGACGATCAGGTTGATGAGTTCAGGCGACATAGCCGAGACGCTCCGCCGAGAGTTGATATTGAGAGAGCCAGGCGAGCGTCACCGCGTCCTCGCCGACGGGAATGCCGAGCGTCAGCGAGCCCACGTGCTGGCCGCCGATCTCGTCGATGCGCGCCGACAGCAGCGACACGTCGAGCGCTAGCTCACGCGCGAGCCGCGCCACCACGGTGTCGCCGGCCCCTGCCCCGCGCACCTGGATCCGGATCACGGCCTGCCCGCCGGCAGGCCGCTCCGAAACGATCCGGCTCGCCAGCGACACCGGCAGGCTGTCGCCGATCACCTCCGCCAGGAAGGACTGCGTGATCGGATGTCTTGGCTGCGTGAAGATATCGGCGACATGGCCACTCTCGACCACGCGGCCGGCGTCCAGCACCACCACCTCCTTGGCGAGCTGGCGCACCACGGACATCTCGTGGGTAATCAGCACGATGGTCACGCCGAGCTCGCGGTTGATGTTCGCAAGCAGATCGAGGATCGCGCGCGTGGTCTGCGGATCGAGTGCCGAGGTCGCCTCGTCCGACAGCAGCACGCTTGGCCGCGTCGCCAGCGCGCGGGCGATGCCGACGCGCTGCTTCTGGCCGCCGGACAGTTCGGAAGGATAGCGGTCGTGCTTGTCGGCGATGCCGACCAGCGCGAGCAGCTCGGCGACGCGGGCCTTGATGTCGGTCTTGGTCCAGCCGGCGATCTCGAGCGGCAGCGCGATGTTGTCGGCGGCGGTTCGCGAGGACAGCAGATTGAAGTGCTGGAAGATCATGCCGATCGAGCGCTGCGCCAATCGAAGCTCGCGGCCGGTCAGCGCCGAGATATCGCGGCCGTCGACGATCACACGGCCCGTGGTCGGTTTCTCCAGGCCGTTGATCAGCCGGACCAGGCTCGACTTGCCGGCGCCAGAGCGGCCGATCACGCCGGTGATGGAGCCGCGCGGAATGGCGAAGTCGATGTCTTGCAGCGCGTTGACGCCGGGCTTGCCGCGATAGGCCGGATAGGTCTTGGAGATGCCGGCGAAACGGACCATCGCGTCCGGCTCGGCGGGCGCGGGTGAAATCGCTTCGAGCGTTTCGATCGGTCGTCCGATCGCGAGCGATTGGTGGGCATTCATGGAGACGGCCTTCATGCACGATAGCTCGGTCACCCGCATGCCCAGGGCACATGGGAACCGGTCGCGTCTCTGCGACGTGGTGAAAATGGCGACGAGGGCTCAATCGAGCGCGCTGCACCGCAGCACGCACCTTCGCTCTTTCTGGCCTTCCTTGCAATCTCAGATATTTGGAAGGACGTGGACGAAATTCTCCCGATCGTCTCCTGACGAGGAAGATTTATCCGCCGAATATCGGCGCTGTGATCACCGACCCCGGAACCGCGGCTTGCGGCGCGTCAGGAACGCCTCCACGCCTTCCTTGTGGTCTTCGCTGAGGCTGGCGAGCGCGAACTGATCGACATCCATGTGGCTTGCAAGATCGTCCAGCGCATGCGCGAGCCGGTTGACGGTCAGCTTGGTCATGGCGACGGACAGCGGCGGTTGCGCGGCAACCTTGCGGGCAAGCTCCATGGCGGCATCGAAGGCATGGCCGGGATCCGCCACCTGCTCGACGAGCCCCCATTCATAGGCCTCGTCCGCGCTGATGCGCTGGTCGGCCAGGATCACTGCCTGCTTGGTGCGGGCCGGCCCGATCAGATGCAGCATGCGCGGGATGCCCTGCCAGCTCATATTCATGCCGAGCCCGATCTCGGGCACGCGCAGATGCGCATCGCGCCCCATCACCCGGAAATCGAGCGCCACCGCGAGGGCGACGCCGCCGCCGACGCAAAAGCCTTCGATCGCGGCGATCGTGATCTGCTCCATGTCCTGCCAGGCTTGGGTGAGGCGCGGCCCGAGCTTGAGGTGCCGCCGCAGCGCGCCGAGGTCCATCTCCTTGCGCGAGCGTCCCTCGGCGTCCTTGAGATCGAAGCCGGCGCTGAAGGCGCCCGAGCTGCCGGTCAGCACGACGACCGAGGTCGCTGCATCGTCCTCGAAGCTGCGCGCGGCCGCCGTGAGTTGGCGCAGCGCCTCCGGCGAGAGCGCGTTGATGCCGTCGCCACGGTCGAAGCGCACGACCGCGATCCGGCCCTCCGGTCCGAGACCCTTCTCGATCTTCACGTAATCGGTCACCATCATCTCCACGCTGTTTGCGGGATGCTAGCGTACAAGTGCCCTCACGCATACGTGCCAGGACTGCGCTGCAACGAGCCCTCGACAGCCCCTAGCCATTGCGCCTATCTTCCGCGGCATGAGCCAAGAACACGACCATCATCACCACGATCACGATCATTCCGAGCTGTCCGAGACCGAGCTGCGCGTGCGCGCGCTCGAGACGATCCTGACCGAAAAAGGCTATGTCGAGCCGGCCGCGCTCGATGCCATCATCCAGGCCTATGAGACCAAGATCGGCCCGCACAATGGCGCGCGCGTCGTTGCAAAGGCCTGGACCGATCCGGCGTTCAAGACGGCGCTGCTGCAGGACGGCTCCAAGGCCATCGGCACGCTCGGCCATGTCAGCCGCGTCGGCGATCATCTCGTCGTGGTCGAGAACACGCCCGAGCGGCACAACATGGTCGTGTGCACACTGTGCTCTTGTTACCCCTGGGAAATGCTCGGGCTGCCGCCGGTCTGGTACAAGGCCGCGCCCTACCGCTCGCGCGCGGTAAAGGATCCGCGCGGCGTGCTCGCCGATTTCGGGGTCGCGCTGCCCAAGGACATCGAGATCCGGGTGTGGGATTCCACGGCCGAGACGCGCTTCCTGGTGCTGCCGATGCGCCCCGCGGGCACGGAAGGCTGGAGCGAGGAGCAGCTCGCCGACCTCGTGACGCGCGATTCCATGATCGGCACCGGTTTCCCCAGGACGCCGGGAGCACCGTCGTGAACGGCGTGCACGACATGGGCGGCATGGACGGGTTCGGCAAGGTCGAGCCCGAGCCGAACGAGCCGATGTTTCACGAGGAATGGGAGTCGCGCGTGCTGGCCATGGTGCGCGCGATGGGCGCGGCCGGCGCCTTCAACATCGACACCTCGCGCTTCTATCGCGAGACCTTGCCGCCGCATGTTTACCTGTCGAGCTCCTATTACAAGAAATGGTTTCTCGGGCTCGAGGAGATGCTGATCGACAAAGGCTATCTCACCCGCGAGGAGGTCGCCGCCGGCCATGCGATGCAGCCTGCAAAGGCGCTCAAGCACGGCAAGTTCGACCGCGCCAATGTCGAGCGCGTGATGGTGCGCGGCAAGTTCGGCCGCCCTGCCCCGGCTCCGGCGAAATTCAACATCGGCGATCGCGTCCGCGCCAGGAATATTCACCCTGCCACGCACACGCGGCTGCCGCGCTATGTGCGCGGCCATATCGGCGTGGTCGAGCTGAACCACGGCTGCCACGTCTTTCCGGATACGGCGGCGATGGAGCGCGGCGAGAACCCGCAATGGCTCTATACCGTGGTGTTCGAGGGCCGCGATCTCTGGGGCGAGGACGGCGATCCCACGCTGAAGGTCTCGATCGACGCGTTCGAGCCCTATCTGGAGCCGGCGTGATGAGCAGCGCGCTTGCGGCCGCCGCGACGGCGGCGATCCCGAGCATTCCGTGCGACGACGACGGCCCGGTGTTCCGTGCGCCCTGGGAGGCGCATGCCTTCGCGATGGCCTTGAGCCTGCACGAGCGCGGCGTATTCACCTGGCCGGAATGGGCCGCAGCACTCGCCGACGAGATCAAGCGCGCCCAGGCCGCCGGCGACCCCGATACCGGCGAGACCTACTATCTGCACTGGCTCGCCACGCTGGAGGGCCTCGTCGCCCGCAAGGGCGTCGCGTCGATGGAGACGCTGCACCGCTATCGGAATGCGTGGGACCACGCCGCGGATCGCACGCCACACGGCAAGCCGATCGAGCTCAGGCCAGAGGATTTTGGCTAGCTGATCGCTCCGTCGTCATTGCGAGCGCAGCGAAGCAATCCAGAATCCCTCCGCGGTGACAGTCTGGATTGCTTCGTCGCAAGGGCTCCTCGCAATAACGACAGAGCGAGCCTACCGTCCCGCCACGTACTCGTTCCACCCCTTCGCCCGCAAACTGCACGCGGGGCACTCGCCGCAGCCATGACCCCATTCGTGCAGCGCGCCGCGTTCGCCGAGATAGCAGGTGTGCGACTGCTCGCGGATCAAATCGACCAGCCCGTCGCCGCCAAGGTCGTGCGCCAGCTTCCAGGTCGCGGCCTTGTCGATCCACATCAAGGGCGTGTGCAGCTCGAACTGCTTGGCCATGCCGAGCGAGAGCGCGGCCTGCATGGCGCGGACGGTCTCGTCACGGCAATCGGGATAGCCGGAATAATCGGTCTCGCACATGCCGCCGACGATGTGGCTGATGCCGCGCCGGTAGGCCAGCGCCGCGGCGAAGGTCAGGAACACGAGGTTGCGGCCCGGCACGAAGGTGTTCGGCAGGCCGTCCGCGCCCATCGCGATCGCGACGTCGCGGGTCAGCGCCGTCTCGGACACCGCCGCCAGCGTCGGGATCGACAGCGTGTGGCTCTCGCCGAGCCTTGCAGCCCAATCGGCGCGCAGGGCCTTGATGCCGTCGAGCAGGCGGTCGCGGCAGGCAAGCTCGATGGCGTGGCGCTGGCCGTAGTCGAACCCCAGCGTCTCCACGCGCGCGAAGCGGCTCAGCGCCCAGGCGAGGCAGGTGGTGGAATCCTGGCCGCCGGAGAACAGCACCAGCGCGGTTTGTGAGGAAAATGCATCACTCATGGCCCGCGCTTTAGCATCGCGCGACTTGCCCGCCAATCGGTGGAAATCGGCCAGTTCCGCCGCCTTGCGCTGGGATCGGGGGCCCGCTTTTGGCATAAGGCTCTGGATCCCAGGAGACTGCCCGGCAATGACCCCTTCCCGCGACATTTCCCGCCTGATCGAGATCATGGCGGCGCTGCGCACGCCGGTGACCGGCTGCCCCTGGGACCTCGAGCAGGATTTTTCGACGATCGCGCCGTACACGATCGAGGAAGCCTATGAGGTGGTCGACGCCATCACCCGCGGCGATCTCGACGATCTCAGAGAGGAGCTTGGCGATCTCCTGCTCCAGGTGGTGTTCCACGCCCAGATGGCTTCCGAGCA
Source organism: Bradyrhizobium sp. USDA 336 (assembly GCF_044908355.1). Lineage (NCBI taxonomy): Bacteria > Pseudomonadati > Pseudomonadota > Alphaproteobacteria > Hyphomicrobiales > Nitrobacteraceae > Bradyrhizobium > Bradyrhizobium sp. USDA 336. The sequence continues at coordinate 1,731,252 of NZ_JBIYDC010000002.1, forward strand.
GAACGCGTTCAATTTTGGTGATGTGGTCCTGGCCATCACCCGCAAGATGATCCGCCGCCATCCCCACGTCTTCGCCGACAAGGACGGCAATCTCGCCTCCTCCCATGTCAAGGAAGTCTGGGACCGCATCAAGGCCGAGGAAAAGGCCGAGCGCGCCGCGCGCCGGCCGCCGGAACAGGCGCCGACGCACAAGTCGCTGCTGTCGGGCGTGAAGGCCGGCCAGCCCGCTTTGACCCGCGCGATGGAGCTGCAGCGCAAGGCCTCCACCGTCGGCTTCGACTGGAACGACCCGCGCGCGGTCCTGCACAAGATACGCGAGGAGGTCGACGAGATCGAGGCAGCATTGGACCGCAACGACAAGCAGGAGATTGCGGAAGAGACCGGCGACCTGATGTTCGCCCTCGTCAACCTCGCCCGCCATGTCGATGCTGATCCGGAGGCTGCGCTCCGCGCGACGAATGCAAAATTCGAGCGGCGCTTTGCCTATATCGAGCGGGCACTAGAGGCGCAGGGCCGGACGCTGGAGCAGGCGTCGCTGGCGGAGATGGACGCGCTGTGGAATGCGGCGAAGGGCGATGAGAAGCCGGTGTCACAAGCGCGAAGCTCGTAGCCCGGATGGTGCGAAGCGTAATCCGGATCGCTTTGCGCTGTGACATCCCGGATTTCGCTAACGCTCCATCCGGGCTACGAAGTGAGGCTCGGTTACGCCGGCAGATGCGGCACCGCGTCGAACCTGTTCACCACGATATCCCGCTTGGTCTCGTCCACCCGCACGGTCATGTCGAAGCGGCCGTCGTGCAACTCCTTCGACAGCACCTCGGCATTGCGGTGCAGCCAGCTGATGCCGGCGCCGTCGGCGGCGTCGATGGAGAGATCGAGCGTGGTGCGCTTGGCGGCGAGCCGCTGCTCGATCGCGGCGAGCAGAGCATCGACGCCCTCGCCCGACACGGCCGAGACCAGCATTGCCGGATGATCCTCCGGCCTGCGCGCCGCGATGTTGAGCAGCTCTTCGCGTTGCTCGGGGTCGAAACGGTCGATCTTGTTCCAGACCTCGATGATGCGGCCGCTATCATCCGGGTTGATGCCGAGCTGGCGCAGCACCGCGTCGACGTCGCTCTGCTGCGCCTCGGCGTCTTCATGCGAGATGTCGCGAACATGCAGGATGACGTCCGCTTCCAGCACCTCTTCCAGCGTGGCGCGGAAGGCGGCGACGAGCTGCGTCGGCAGGTTGGAGATGAAGCCGACGGTGTCCGAGAGCATCGCCTTGCCGCCATGCGGCAGGTTGAGCGCCCGCAAGGTCGGATCGAGCGTTGCGAACAGCATGTCGGCCGCCTGCACGTCGGCGCGGGTCAGGCGATTGAACAGCGTCGACTTGCCGGCATTGGTGTAGCCGACCAGCGCGACGACACGATACGGCACGCGTTGACGGCCGGCGCGATGCAGACGCCGCGTCGCCTGCACCTTTTTCAGCTCGCTCTCCAGCTTGGAGATGCGCTCCTGGATCAGGCGGCGGTCGGCCTCGATCTGGGTCTCGCCGGGACCGCCCATGAAGCCGAAACCACCGCGCTGGCGTTCGAGATGGGTCCAGGAGCGCACCAGGCGCGAGCGCTGGTAGTTGAGATGCGCAAGCTCGACCTGCAGCGAGCCTTCCCGGGTCTTAGCGCGGCGGCCGAAGATTTCGACAATGAGCCCGGTGCGGTCGAGCACCTTGGCGTGCCATTCCTTTTCGAGATTGCGCTGCTGGATCGGCGACAATGCGCAATCCATCACCACGAGCTCGACCTCGAGGGTCTTGATCAGCCCGGCGATCTCCTCGACCTTGCCCTTGCCGATATAGGTCGCGGGGCGGATCTGGCTGACCGGCGCGACGATGGCGTCGGCAATGACGAGATCGATCGCCCGCGCGAGGCCCGCGGCTTCATCGAGCCGGGCCTCGGTATCTCGCAGAGCATGAGTCACCGATTGCACGTCGGCGCTGCCCGCGCGCACGCGCAAGTAGGGGCCGATGACAAGCACCCGCCCCGTCTGCGTAGCCCCTGCCGACCGCGGACGGTCGGCATCCCCGTCGAAATTCCGGGGTTCCAATCAGGTCACTCTCAAGCCGGCTGGTCCTCGCCGCCTTCGAACAACTGAATCGGAGCGCCCGGCATGATGGTCGAGATCGCATGCTTGTAGACCAGCTGCGAATGACCGTCGCGCCGAAGCAGCAAACAGAAATTGTCGAACCAGGTCACGATGCCCTGGAGCTTCACTCCGTTGACCAGAAAGATCGTCAGTGGCGTCTTGGTTTTGCGAACGTGATTAAGGAAGGTGTCCTGTAGGTTTTGTGCGCGGTCTGCCGCCATTGTTTTTTTCTCGCTTTGAGTTTCTTTTTATTGCGCCGGATGCGGCCCTCTTTGTGGAGTTCGGGGCCTCCTCCGGTTGCCGTCCTTCATGAGATCCCCCTCGGAAGGAACAGCGGTTGGATTAGAGGACAGGTCGGGATATTAGGCAAGCCGCTTCAAGCGGCAGGCGTGGCCCTATTGCCCCGAAAAACTACGGAAATCGATGATTTTCTTTGCCTATTCCCGAGATGCCGCCGCAGCGTCGCAGCATTAGCCGACGCCGAGTGCTTTCAACTTCCGGTGCAAGGCCGAGCGTTCCATGCCAACGAACTCGGCCGTTCGAGAAATATTTCCTGAGAAACGGCTGATCTGTGCAATCAAATAGTCGCGCTCGAACACCTCGCGGGCTTCGCGCAGCGGCAGGCCCATGATGTGCTCGCCATTGTTGCTGGTCGGCATCGCCGGCACCATCGAGCCGACATCCTGCGGCAGCATGTCGGCCGTGATGATGACCTCCGGCCCTCCGGCCGCCAGAATCATGACTCTTTCGACGTTGTTGCGGAGCTGGCGCACATTGCCGGGCCAGACATGCGATTGCAGCACCGCCATCGCGTCCTGACCGATCTGGCGCTTGGGCAGGCCGCTGCCGGCCGAGATCTGCTCCATGAAATAGTCGATCAGTTCCGGAATGTCCTCGCGCCGCTCCGACAGTGCGGGCACGCGGATCGGCACCACCGAGAGCCGGTGGTAGAGGTCCTCGCGGAAACGGCCGGCCGCGATCTCCTCTTCGAGATTGCGTGCGGTCGATGAGATGATGCGCACGTCGACCTGCACCTTGGCGGTGCCGCCGACGCGCTGGAACGACTGCTCCACCAGCACGCGCAGGATCTTGTTCTGGGTCTCGCGCGGCATGTCCGCGATCTCGTCGATGAACAGCGTGCCGCCATGCGCCTCTTCGAGCGCGCCGGGCTTTCGCGGCTGCTCGCCGTTGGACTGCTCGACGCCGAACAGCTCATGCTCCATTCGCTCGGGCGTGATCGCGGCGGCGTTGATGACGACGAACGGACCGTCGGCGCGGCCCGAAGCGGTATGCAGCGTGCGCGCGGTCAGCTCCTTGCCGGCGCCGGCGGGGCCGACGATCAGAATACGGCTGTTGGCCTTGGCCGCCCGCTCGATGGTCTGGCGCAGCTGGTTCATGCTGGGCGAGCGGCCGACGAGCTGGCTGGCGCTCGGGGCGAGCTGCTTCAGCTCCTTGACCTCGCGCTTGAGCCGCGAGTTCTCCAGCGCTCTGGTCGCGACCAGGATGAGGCGGTCGGCCTTGAACGGCTTCTCGATGAAGTCATAGGCGCCGCGCTTGATCGCGGCGACCGCGGTCTCGATGTTGCCGTGGCCGGAGATCATCACGACGGGCAGATCGGCATTGTCCTTCTTGACCTGCTCCAGGAGCTGCAGGCCGTCGAGCTTGGAGCCTTGCAGCCAGATGTCGAGAAACACCAGATGCGGCCGACGATTGGCAATCTCGGCGAGCGCCGTGTCGCTGTCACGTGCGGTCCTGGTGACGAACCCCTCGTCTTCGAGAATGCCCGCAACGAGATCGCGAATATCGGCCTCGTCATCGACAATCAGAATTTCACTTGCCATGGATCGCGCCTGTCTTGTCAGCTGCCTGTTGAGGCTTCGATTTTGGTTGAATCATTGGTCTTTTCAGCCGGCTCTTTGGTTCCGGCGGCCGGCTCTTTTGTTGCCTGGGTCTCGATGGATTCCGTCGCCGTTTGCGTGATGTCGGGCTTGGAGGTTGTCCCGGTCGCGCCGTTGACCGCCGGCACTTGCTCCGTTCTCGCGGACTTCGCGGGTTGCCCCGACACGGCAAAGCGCATGCGCATCCAGGCGCCGCGCTGGCCGGCACGGAAGTCCGAGGCGTCCTTCAGCTCGATCCGCCCGCCATGGTCTTCCAGCACGCGCCCGACGATCGCAAGCCCCAGCCCGGTGCCCTTGGCACGCGTGGTAACGTAGGGCTCGAGCAGACGCGAGCGCGCGACCTTGGGCAGGCCGATGCCGTTGTCGATGACGTCGATCAGCACGTCGTCGCCCTCGCGCGACACCACGACGTCGATACGCCCCTTGCCGAGCTCCTCGGGCGGGACCTGCTCGATCGCCTCGGTGGCGTTCTTGACGATGTTGGTGACAGCCTGCGAGATCAGGCGCCGGTCGAACTGGGCGCGCAGCGGATCCTGCTTGAACTCGGCCTCGATGTCGATTTCGGGATGGGCGACCTTCATCAGGAACACGGCCTGGCGCACCGTGTCGGCGACGTCCTCGCCTTCCATCACGGGCTTCGGCATCCGCGCAAAGCGCGAGAACTCGTCGACCATGCGCCTGATATCGTCGACCTGGCGGACGATGGTGTCGGTGCACTGGTCGAAGATCTGCTTGTCCTTGGTCTCGGTGATGTCCTTGCCGAACTTGCGGCGGATGCGCTCGGCCGAGAGCTGGATCGGCGTCAGCGGGTTCTTGATCTCATGCGCGATGCGGCGCGCCACGTCGCCCCAGGCCGAGGTACGCTGCGCCGAGACCAGCTCGGTGATGTCGTCGAGCGTGATGATGTAGCTGTCATGCGGCTGGTTCTTCTCGGCGCTGACGCGGACCGACAGGTTGCGCTCGGTGCCGTCGCGGGTGATCGTGATCTGGCCCTGCACCAGCCGCTGGGTTCCTTCCCGCGCCGTCTTCATCATCTCGTCGAGCTCGGGCAGCACGTCGGAGAGCGGATGGCCGAGCGTCTCGGCTTCGGAGTGCCCGATCAGTTTCTCTGCGGAGCGGTTGAGGATGCCGACGCTGCCGGACGCATCGACGCCGATGATGCCGGCGCTCGCGGACGACAGCACCGCCTCGATGAAGCGGCGGCGGCTGTCGATGAGGTCGCTGGCATTGACCAGCTCGTCGCGCTGGCTGCGCAATTCCTGCGTCATCTTGTTGAAGGTCTCGCCCAGCTGGGCGAGATCGCCCTCCGACTGGTGCACGGGCACCTGGACGTGCAGGTCGCCGGTCGAAACTGTATGTGCCGCGTTCATCAGCCGCCGGATCGGCGAGACCAGCGAGTTGGCGAAGTTGAGACCGATCAGCACCGAAGCCATGAGGATGGTCAGCGCGATCACCGCGAACATCAGCGCGAAGGCGACCTGGATACCGAGCCTGCGCGACTCGATCTGGGCGTATTCGGCGACGCTGACCTCGGTCTGCTTGAGCTGATTGACGACATTCGGATCAAGCGGCCTGGCGACATAGAGGAAGGTGTCGTTGAAGGCGCGCAGGCGGATCACCGCGGCAACGAAGCTCGCATCGGGAAGGACCGCGATCTCGGGCTCGTTCTCGTTGACGTTGCTGAGAAAGTCCGGCGCGGGCGGCGAATAAGCGAGCCGCATGCCGGTGTCGGCGGATTCCAGGATGTTGGTGTTCTTGTCGATGATCATCGCGCCCGGCAGGTTGCGCGACGCGGCGCTCGCCGTCAGCATCTCGCGGAACGAGCGGCGGTCCTGGTCATAGAGCGGCCGGGCATGGGCGATGTCGTTGGCCATGCCGAGAATGTCGCCGCGGATCAGCTGGGCATGGTCCTGCATATAGGCCCGCGCGATCGTCAGCGAGTTCTGGATCACCTCCTTGGTCGGCCCGGAGAACAGCCGGTCGAGGCCGCGCTCGATGGTGACGTTGGCGACGACGGCGACCAGCACCGCCGGCAGCACCGCCACGATCGAGAACAGGCTGACGATCTGGACGTGGAGACGCGCCGCCGCCCTGCCCCGCCGCCGCGCCAGGATCAGCTGCCAGAGTTCCCGGATGATGATCCCGACCAGCAGCAGGATCGTGGCGGCATTGATCAGATAGAATGTGCGGACCACCGCGGGCGTCGGCTCGATCGTGCTCAGACCCGTCAGGACCAGGAAGGTCAGGAAGGCCGACAACAGCGCCAGCGCGACGGCAAAGGGTGCCAGCCAGCGTCGCACCGACCAACGCCGGGGCTCTTCCGCTGTGGCCGTGTCAAAGTGTGCGGCCGAGGTATCTGCGCTGGTCATTCCGGCAATGATGCTGAAAACGGGTCCGCGGACGGGCGGATACTGATGTATTCGTACCACATTGTTGCCGAATTGCGACAATTCCGCGGCGTGATCGCCCTGGAGGACCCGCGCAATCCACAGGCACATGCCGCCTGGGCGGAACGGATTCCCGCCGTCCCGGCTTAATCCGCATGGATAGGATCTTTCTCGCGACGATGGTTTCGGCCGTTCTGCTGCTGATCGTGGCCGCCGACCTCCTGGTCAACGGCCTCGGCCTTCAGCAGCCGCCGCTGAATGTCGCGAGCGTGGTGCCAGCATCCGGCGGACTGGTCAGATAGGCGCAATGGCCGCGCTGCGGCCGACGACCAATTTGAATGTGCGGGCGGAACATTAGAGTCCCGTCAGGACTTGTGCTCACCGCGTCAGCCACAACGGCCAGCGCGATCCGGACAGGCTCAGCTCTGCCTTGGTAGGGGGAGCTGAGCCACCGGCCGCGTCGAGAGACTAGCCCCCGCTCCGATACACCTGGATGTCGAGATCCCGGATCTTCTTCCGCAGCGTGTTGCGGTTGAGGCCGAGCAGGTCCGCGGCGCGGATCTGGTTGCCACGGGTGGCGGCGAGCGCGGCCGTGAGCAGCGGCACCTCGATCTCCTTGAGGATACGGTGATAGAGGCCGGGCGGCGGCACGCCGTTCGGAAAGCCCTGGAAGTGCGAGGACAGATACGCCTCCACGGCGCCGCCGAGATTGTCGACGCCCTGCTGGACCGCAGCCCCCGGGCTGACCGAGGGCGGTGCGAGCTCGCCGTCGATGACGGACGACGTGATCACGTCCTGCGGATAGAGGGCGGCGAGGCGCCGGGCGAGGTTCTCGAGCTCGCGCACGTTGCCGGGCCAGCGGTGCTGCTTCAGCCGATCCAGCGCCAGCGTGTCGAGCTTCTTGGGCGGCAAGCCGTCCTTCTCGGCCAACGTGAAGAAGTGCCGCACGAGATCCGGCAGGTCCTCGATGCGCTCGCGCAACGGCGGCAGCCGCAGCGGAACGACGTTGAGGCGGAAGAACAGGTCTTCGCGGAACAGGCCCTGCTGAATCAGCACGCGCAGGTCCTTGTTGGAGGCCGCGACGATGCGCACGTCGGTCTTGATCGGGGTGCGGCCGCCAACCGTGGTGTATTCGCCCTGCTGCAACACACGCAGCAGGCGGGTCTGCGCCTCCATCGGCATGTCGCCGATCTCATCCAGGAACAGCGTGCCGCCTTCGGCCTGCTCGAACCGGCCGGAGGCGCGGGTGTTGGCGCCGGTGAAGGCACCGCGCTCGTGGCCGAACAATTCGGACTCGATGAGATCGCGCGGGATCGCCGCCATGTTGACCGCGACGAAGGGGCCGTTGCGGCGCTTGCCGTAATCGTGCAGCGCGCGCGCCACCAGCTCCTTGCCGGTTCCGGACTCGCCCGTGATCATCACGGTGAGGTCGGTCTGCATCAGGCGCGCCAGCACGCGGTAGATTTCCTGCATCGCCGGCGAGCGGCCGACCAGCGGGATCGCCTCCATCTCGGCGTCCTCATCCGGCGTCGAGGTCCGCTCCTTCGGCTCGGCGAGCGCGCGGCCGACGATCGCGATCAGCTCCTTGAGGTCGAACGGCTTCGGCAGATATTCGTAGGCCCCACGCTCGGAGGCACGGATCGCCGTCATGAAAGTGTTCTGCGCGCTCATGACGATGACGGGCAGGTTCGGCCGCATCTTCTTGATCCGCGGCAACAGGTCGAACGCGTTTTCGTCGGGCATCACCACGTCGGTGATGACGAGATCGCCCTCGCCCTGGCTGACCCAGCGCCATAGCGTTGCGGCATTGCCGGTCAGCCGTACTTCGTACCCGGCGCGGGAAAGTGCCTGATTGAGAACGGTGCGGATGGCGGTATCGTCATCGGCTACGAGAATGCTACCTGCGGGCATTGTTGATCCTCATTTTGCCCCCTGTGACGCAGGCGACGACTTCCCGGCAGAGCCGTCGCGACTGCTTTGATCGGCGTGTTTGACCGATGTGGAATACATCGGCATCAGCACGCGGAAGGTGGTCTTGCGCGGCTGAGATTCGCATTCGATGATGCCCCCGTGATCGCCGACGATCTTGGCGACCAGCGCAAGGCCGAGACCCGAGCCGGTCTGCTTGGTGGTCACGAAGGGATCGAACAGGTTGGGCAGAAGATCGTCGGGCACGCCGGGTCCGTTGTCCTTCACGCAGAATTCGAGCGGAAGGGATACCCGGGATTTTTGACCGGGGACTGACAGGCGCACGCCGGGGCGGAACGCGGTGGTGAGCTGGATCTCGGCGTCGGGCACGTCGATCAGCGCTTCGGCAGCGTTCTTCACGAGATTGAGGAACACCTGGATCAGCTGGTCCTGGTTCGCCAGGACCGGCGGCAGCGAGGGGTCGTAGTCCTCGATGAAACGGATGTTGCGGGCAAAGCCCGACTGCGCCAGCCGCTTCACGTGGTCGAGCACCGAATGGATGTTGACGGGACCGCGCACCACGGGGCGCTCGTCGCCGAACACCTCCATGCGGTCGACCAGCGTCACGATGCGATCGGCCTCGTCGCAGATCAGCCGCGTCAGCATGCGGTCCTCGGACGAGGCCTGCTGCTCGAGCAGCTGCGCTGCGCCGCGAATGCCCGAAAGCGGATTCTTGATTTCATGAGCGAGCATTGCTGCTAGCGCTATCACCGAGCGCGCGGCGCTGCGATGGGTGAGCTGCCGATCCATCTTGTCCGCGATGGTGCGCTCCTGCAGCATCACGACGATATGGCCGGGCCGCTCGGTGAGTGGAGCCACGTGCAGGTCGACCTGGCGGTCGCCGCCCATGCGTGGCGTGCCGAGATCGACCTTGTATTCGTTGACCGGCGCGTTCGAGGAACGCACCTGGTCGATCAGCGCCACCAGAGGGCTTCCAAACGGCACCAGCTCCTTCAGCGACTGCCGCTTCAGGAATTGCGTCGAGATCTCGAAGAAGGCTTCGGTGGCGATGTTGGCGGCGACGATCTTGCCGTCGGGCCCGATCATGAGCACGGGGTTGGGCAAGGCATCCAGGATTGCGTCGCTGTCGGACTGAAGCGGCCGACGATGTTCAGCGGCTGAACTCATGCAGCAGCGCTCCATGCGAAGTCGTCGAAGGCGTCTTGCAGTGAAACGTGAACGAGGCGCGGATCCTCCGAGACCAGGATCTTCTGCCGCCAGGATTTCAGCTTCTCGGCCGGCGCACGGCTCGCCTGCGCTGCGACGTCGAGCGCCCAACCCAGATGCTTGCGGGCGTGCCTCAGCCCGATGCGCAGGCCATAGAGCGCACAAACGCCGTCATAGAGTGTGCGGACATAATGCAGCTGCGTCTGGAGCGAGGGTACGGCTTCCTCGGCTCCGCCCTGCAGGCGGCGGCCGATCTGGCCCGGCAGCCAGGGCTGGCCCTGCGCGCCGCGGCCGATCATCACGGCGTCGGCGCCCGAGGCGTCCAATGCCGCCAGCGCCTTCTCGTAGGAGGTGATGTCGCCGTTGACGACGAGCGGAATCGAGATGGCCTCGCGCACGGCGCGGATCGCATCCCAATCGGCCTCCCCCTTGTAGAACTGGCAGCGGGTGCGGCCGTGCACGGTGACGAGCTTGACCCCGGCGGCCTCCGCGCGCCGCGCCAGCTCGGGCGCGTTGCGGCTGCGGTCGTCCCAGCCGAGGCGCATCTTCAGCGTCACCGGCACCTTCACCGCCGCGATCGTCGCTTCGATCAGGCTGACGGCATGGTCGAGGTCGCGCATCAAGGCCGAGCCGGACTGGCCGCCGGTGACGTGGCGGGCGGGACAGCCCATGTTGATGTCGATGATATCGGCGCCTTCCGCTTCGGCGATCCGGGCGCCTTCGGCCATCCAATGCGTCTCGCAGCCGGCGAGTTGGACCACATGCGGGCCGATGCCGGTGGCTTCGCAGCGCAACCGGGACATCCGGTGTCCATTGACGAGCTCATCGCTCGCGGTCATTTCGGACACGACGAGACCAGCCCCAAGCTCGGCGGCCAGCCGGCGGACGGGCGAGTCAGTCACACCCGACATCGGCGCCAGGAAGACCGGGGTGGCGACTTCAATATCGCCTATTTTCAACGGCTTAGAGCCTGATACTGCCGAGCCGGTCACAGGGGTCCCGTTGACTGGGCAGGGCCTCATCGCGCCTGCCATGATCTATCTTGCGCACAATTCTTGTGCAGTCAAGCGTCATGCCTACAGTTTAGACAGTTCTGTAGATCTTTCAAGTGCAGTGCAGCAAAATGCTGTTTCCCACAATCCGGGGAAACCCCCTTTTTTTGCGGGCCTGCCGTGCTAGAGGCATGCCGGCAAATCACCCCTGCTCTTATTGGCAACTGAGTATTTGAGTCCTATGGCGAAATCACAGCGCACCGCGGTCGTCCTCGTCGCAGCCGGGCGTGGACTGCGTGCCGGCGCCGGTGGGCCGAAGCAATATCGCGAGATCGGTGGCGTGCCCGTGATCCGCCGCGCCATGGAAGCCTTCAGCCGTCACGCTGAGGTGTTCGCGGTGCAGCCGGTGGTGAACCCCGACGACAGCGCCATGTTCACCGCAGCGGTCGCAGGGCTCAGGCACGAGCCACCGACCAATGGCGGCGCGACGCGGCAGGCTTCGGTGCTCGCCGGCCTCGAAGCGCTGGCCAAGCACAATCCGGACATCGTGCTGATCCACGACGCCGCGCGCCCCTTCGTCTCGGAAGGCGTGATCTCGCGCGCGATCGAGGCGGCGAGCCGCGCCGGCGCTGCGATCCCCACCGTCGCCGTCACCGACACCATCAAGGTCACCGGCGAAAGCGGCAACGTCGAGGCCACGCCGGACCGCGCTTCCTTGCGGATCGCACAGACGCCGCAATCCTTTCGTTTCGACGTCATCCTCGAGGCGCATCGTCGCGCGGCAAGGGATGGACGCTCGGATTTCACCGACGATGCCGCGATTGCCGAATGGTCGGGATTGACGGTTGCAACCTTTGAAGGCGATGTTGCCAACATGAAGCTCACAACTCCCGAGGATTTCGTGCGCGAGGAAGCGCGTCTGGCCGCCCAGCTCGGCGACATCAGGAGCGGCACCGGCTACGACGTGCACGCCTTCGGCGAAGGCGACCATGTCATGATCTGCGGCTTGCGCGTGCCGCACACCAAGGGTTTCCTGGCTCATTCCGACGGCGATGTCGGCCTGCATGCGCTGGTCGACGCCATTCTCGGCGCTCTCGCCGACGGCGACATCGGCTCGCACTTCCCGCCGAGCGATGCGAAGTGGAAGGGCGCCTCCTCCGACCAGTTCCTGAAATATGCCATCGAGCGCGTCGCAGCGCGCGGCGGCCGCGTCGCCAACCTCGAGGTGACGCTGATCTGCGAGCGGCCGAAGATCGGCCCGTTGCGCGACACCATGCGCGCGCGCATCGCCGAGATCTCCGGCGTCGACATCTCGCGCATCGCAGTGAAGGCGACCACCAGCGAGCGGCTCGGCTTCACCGGCCGCGAGGAAGGCATCGCGGCGACCGCGAGCGCCACCATCCGCCTTCCCTGGGGCGTCTAGGCCATGGGCGGCAGCGACGCACGCGCCCTCTCCCGCTCGCTGCTCGATCTGTGCCGGATGCGCAAGCTGACGATCGCGACCGCTGAATCCTGCACCGGCGGCCTGGTTGCGGGCGCACTGACCGACATTCCCGGCTCGTCCGACGTCATTGACCGAGGCTTCGTCACCTATTCCAACGAGGCCAAGCGCGCGATGCTTGGCGTCGAGGCGAGCACGCTGGCCAATTTCGGTGCCGTGAGCAAGGAGACCGCGACCGCAATGGCAATCGGTGCGCTTGAGCGCGCCGATGTCGATCTCGCCGTCGCCATCACCGGCATCGCCGGCCCGGGCGGCGCCACGCCCGGCAAGCCGGTCGGTCTCGTGCACTTCGCCGCCGCCGCGCGCGACGGCCGCATCATCCACCGCGAGCACCGTTTCGGCGCCATCGGCCGCAGCGCGGTGCGCGCCCGTTCCGTGGTCGAGGCTTTGCGCATGCTGATGGATCTGGCCCGCGGCCCGCAAGTCGCGGCCAAGCCGCAGCGTGCCGCCGCAAGCCGCCTTCGCCCGCGTGTGACCCGCTCGCCGCGCCGGCATGTGGTGAAACGCAGGCCGCCGCGTCCGCCGCGGGGATAAATCGTCTCAGGCGGCCGTGGCAAGCAGCGCGCTCGCATGATCGAGCACGCACTGCTTGACCGCGCCAGCTTCAGACGGTTTCGCCTTGGCGCTAACCGTCAATTCCAGGATCGGCGCGGCGGGATTGGCGACATCGAGGACCTTGCTGACGGAGACGGCAGGTTGCGCCTGATCGTCGATGCGGGAATCCTTGCGAAGCTCCTTCAGGATGCGATCGGCCAGCGCCGGAGCGGCGCCGGCGGGGACCGGAAACGTCACCTTGATCTCGCCCGTGCCAGGATAGGCGCTGTGGTTGATGATGGCCGCGCCCCAGACCTGTCCGTTCGGCAGCAGGATCTGCGTATTGTCGGGCGCGACCAGCTCGGTCATGAATAGCGACAGCGACCTCACCTTGCCCGCCTTGCCGGCGACCTCGACATCGTCGCCGATATGAAATGGCCGGAACAAGAGCAGCATCACGCCGGCGGCGAGATTGGACAGCGTGCCCTGCAAGGCAAGACCAATGGCGAGCGAGGTCGCACCCAGCACGGCAACGAGGCTCGCCGTCTGGATGCCGAACAGCTGCAGCACGGCGATGCCGACGACCGCGAGCACGCCATAACGCGCAAGGCTGCCTACGAACAGCGTCACCAGCGGGTCGACGCGATGCGTGACGCTGAGGACGCGCGTGACGAAGCGTTGCATCGCGCCGGACAGATACCAGCCGACCGCGAGCAGCAGGACCGCGTAGATCGCGTTCAGGCCGTACAGGACGAGCGATGCTTTCAACGTGTCGAAGTTGATGGTCATGGCGGCTCCAACCCGGTCAGTCGGTTGAGAACGCGCCGCGATGCGAAATGATCCCCGCGACGGCGGAGGCGGAACGCAGTCGCCTAGCCCGGGTGAGCGAAGCGACACCCCAGGATCACCGTCAGTGGATTGAGAAAGATCTCGTGCCCCGGACGCAGCGCAGCGCTCCTTCAGCGGTGCGCTGCAGAGCCGGGGCCCATCTATCGAGTGAGAGTCTGTCGCTGTGGGTCCCGGCTCTGCGCAGCAACGCTAAGGGCGTTGCAACGCGTCCGGGACATGAGAGTTACCTACGTCGAGGCCAGCTTCGGCCGCCCGTAGATCGCGTCCGCCCGTTTCTCGAACGCGGCGGAGAACCGCGCGAAGGCGGCGTCGAACATCGAGCCCATCAGCATCGCCAGCATGCGGCTCTTGAATTCGTAAGACAGGAAGAAACCGACGTCGCAGACGCCCTCGCCTTTAGGCTCGAACGTCCAGCGGTTTTCCAGATTGCTGAACGGACCTTGCAGATATTCGACCAGGATCTTCAGATTGGCGCGGTCGAGCGTCACCCGGCTGGTGAAGGTTTCCTTGATCAGCTTGAACGACACCGTCATGTCGGCAACCAGCACCTCGGTGCCGTCGGGCTTGGCCATCCGCTGCCGCACCTTCAGCGCGCTGCACAGCGGCACGAATTCCGGGTAGCGCTCGACGTCGGCGACCAGATCGAACATCTCGGATGCGCTGTGATTGACACGGCGCTTGCTCGAAAAACGGGGCATATCGGTTCAACGGGCAATCGCGGCCCGCGCGGCCTGCAGTCTCGCAAAGTCCTCGCCGGCATGATGCGAGGAACGGGTGAGCGGGCTCGCCGACACCATCAGAAAGCCCTTGGTGTAGGCGACCTTCTCGTAGGAACCGAACTCGTCCGGCGGCACGTAGCGCATCACCGCGTGATGCTTGCGGGTCGGCTGCAGGTATTGCCCGATGGTCAGGAAGTCGACGTCGGCCGAGCGCAGATCGTCCATCACCTGGAGCACCTCGTGGCGCTCCTCGCCGAGGCCGACCATGATGCCGGACTTGGTGAAGATGGTGGGGTCGAGCTCCTTAACCCGCTGCAGCAGCCGGATCGAATGGAAGTAGCGCGCGCCGGGCCGCACCGTGAGATAGCGCGACGGCACCGTCTCCAGATTGTGGTTGAACACGTCGGGCTTGGCCGCGACGACGATTTCCAGCGCCCCCTCCTTGCGCAGGAAGTCGGGCGTCAGGATCTCGATCGTGGTCGAGGGGCACGCGGCCCTGATGGCGCGGATGGTCTCTGCGAAATGCTCGGCGCCGCCGTCAGTGAGGTCGTCGCGATCGACCGAGGTGATGACGACGTGGGCGAGGCCCAGCTTCGCCACGGCCTCGGCGACGTTCTGCGGCTCGGCCGCATCCAGTGCATTCGGCAGGCCGGTCTTGACGTTGCAGAAGGCGCAGGCCCGGGTGCAGGTGTCACCCATGATCATGAAGGTCGCGTGCTTCTTGTCCCAGCACTCGCCGATGTTCGGGCAGCCCGCCTCCTCGCACACCGTGTGCAGGCCGTTGGCGCGCACGATGTTGCGGGTGTCGGCATAGCCGCGGGTGTTCGGCGCGCGCACGCGGATCCAGTCCGGCTTCGGCGGCGAGGCGGAATCGGGCCGGTTCACCTTTTCGGGGTGGCGCGGGCGCAGCGGGTTCGAGATGGTATCGACAATAACGACCATGGGGTGTCCGGTCTGTTCAGGTCCTACCTAGTCGGTCTGGCCTGGCATCGCAACCCGGCTCGCCCCGCTTCAGGGAACATGGCAGATATGGGCAATATCCTGCTCTGATCTCAGATGATTCTCTCCTCGAATGGCTCCAATCTCGAAACCTTCCACACCACGGCTCGGCAAGCAGCTGAAGCGGACCTTTTTCGGCCGCAGCGTCCATGAGGTCGCGCCCGACCTGATCGGCGCCACCATGCTCGTCGACGGCGTCGGCGGGATCATCGTCGAGGTCGAGGCCTATCACCATACCGACCCGGCGGCGCACTCCTACAATGGCCAGACGCCGCGGAACCAGGTCATGTTTGGCCCGCCTGGCTTTGCCTATGTCTACCGCTCCTACGGCATCCACTGGTGCGTGAACTTCGTCTGCGAGGAGGAAGGCTCGGCCAGCGCCGTGCTGATCCGTGCTCTGGAGCCGACGCATGGCCTGGCTGCGATGCGCCGACGCCGGCATCTGCAGGACGTGCATGCGCTGTGCTCGGGCCCGGGCAAGCTGACCGAGGCGCTCGGCATCACCATCGCGCACAACGCCCTGCCGCTGGATCGGCCTCCCATCGCGCTGCATGCGCGAACCGAGGATGTCGAGGTCGCAACCGGCATCCGCATCGGCATCACCAAGGCGGTCGAGCTGCCTTGGCGCTACGGCGTCAGGGGCTCGAAGTTTTTGAGCAAGCCGTTTCCGAAATAGGCCTAAAGCGCGATGAATCATCATCGCGCTTTAGGTTATTGTTTGAGCATGATCTTTCCGGAAAACTGCTGCACACTTTTCCGGATCATGCCCTAAGACGCCTGCTTCAGCCGCTCCATCGCCTCGAGCAGCTTCGCCTTGCGCGCCAGCGCCGCCTCGCGCTTTTCGCGCTCCTCCTCGACGACTTCCTCGGCCGCGTTGGCGACGAACTTCTCGTTCGCCAGCTTCGACTCGGCGCGCTTGATGTCGGCCTCGGCCTTGCCGATCTCCTTGTCGAGACGCGTGCGCTCGGCGGCGACGTCGATCACGCCCTTGAGCGGCAGCGCGGCGACCTCGCCGCGCACCAGCAGCTGGACAGCGCCGTCAGGCGCGCGGTCGGCGAAGGAGATGTCCGACAGCCGCGCCATACGCTTGATGACATCGGCCCAGCGCGGCGCGCGCTCCTTGGTTTCGGCCGAAGCGCCTGCGAGCACCAGCGCCGTCAGCGTTGCCGGCGCGATGTTCATCTCGGCGCGCACCGAGCGGATCTGCGTGACGAGGTCGATGACCCAGCCGATCTCGGCCTCGGCAGCCGGATCGGTGAAGTCGGCATGATCGAAGATCGGCAGCACCCAGGCCGGCGAGACGAGCGCATCGGAGGGTCCCGTGGTCGCCGCAAGCATCGCGAGCTGCTCCGGCGTCGGCTCGACCGGCTTCAGCGGCCACGGCGCCAATGCGAGCAGGCCGTCGCGTTTTGCCGTCACCTCCCACAGCTCTTCGGTGATGAAGGGCATGAAGGGATGCAACAGCTTCAGGATCTCGTCGCGCGCCCACGCGACCATGGCACGGGTCTCGTCCTTGGCAGGGCTGTCCGGACCGAGCAGCACGGGCTTGGCGAGCTCGACATACCAGTCGCAATAGACGTTCCAGACGAAGCGATAGATGCTGCCGGCGGCATCGTTGAACCGATAGGCCTCGATCGCCTCGGTCACCTCGCGCGTGGTGTGCGCGGTCTCATGCGCAATCCAGCGGTTCAGCGTCTCCTTTGCCTTCGCAGGCTCGAAACCATCAGGCACGGCGCAGTGGTTCATCTCCGCGAACCGGCATGCGTTCCAGAGCTTGGTCGCGAAATTGCGGTAGCCTTCGACACGGCTGGTGGCGAGCTTGATGTCGCGGCCCTGCGCTGCCATCGCCGCCAGGGTGAAGCGCAGCGCGTCCGCGCCGTATTCGTCGATCAGGTGGAGGGGATCGATGACGTTGCCCTTCGACTTCGACATCTTGGCGCCCTTCTCGTCGCGGACGAGGGCGTGGATGTAGATGGTCGAGAACGGCACCTCCTTCATGAAGTGCAGGCCCATCATCATCATGCGGGCGACCCAGAAGAAGATGATGTCGAAGCCGGTCACCAGCGCATTGGTCGGGTAGTAGCGCTGCACCTCGGGCGTCTCGTCGGGCCAGCCGAGCGTCGAGAACGGCCACAGCGCCGAGGAGAACCAGGTGTCGAGCACGTCCTCGTCGCGCGTGATGAATCCTTCGCGCTTGTTGCGGTCGAGCGCCATCTCGCGGCCCTGCTCGGGCGTGATGACCTCCTGCTCGACGTAATAGCCGAGCGCGTGGCTGATGGCCTCCTCCTCGGTCTCGGCGACGAACACCTTGCCGTCAGGGCCGTACCAGGCCGGGATCTGATGGCCCCACCAGAGCTGACGCGAGATGCACCAGGGCTGGATGTTCTCCATCCACTCGTAATAGGTCTTTTCCCAGTTCTTCGGAACGAACGTCGTTTCGCCCGAACGCACCGCCGCGATCGCAGGTCTCGCCAGCGTCTTGGCGTCGACGTACCACTGATCGGTCAGGTAGGGCTCGATCACGCTGCCAGAGCGATCGCCGTGCGGCACCATGTGGGTGTGCGGCTCGATCCGCTCGACGAAGCCGAACGATTCCAGCCGCTCGACGATGCGCTTGCGCGCAGCGAAGCGGTCGACCTTGTGGAATTCCTCGGCGAATTGCGCAGCGCCTTCGGGCAGGTCGCGCAGATAATCCTCGTTGTCGAGGAGATCGAGACAGCCTTCCCTGTCGAGCACGCTGATCCGGCGCAGCCCGTGGCGATTGCCGACCTCGAAATCGTTGAAGTCGTGCGCCGGCGTCACCTTCACAGCGCCCGATCCCTTCTCGGGATCGGAATACTCGTCGGCGACGATTTTGATCTTGCGGCCGACCAGCGGCAGGACGACATTCTTGCCGATCAGCTTCTGGTAGCGATCGTCCTCCGGATGGACGGCCACGCCGGTATCGCCGAGCATGGTCTCGGGGCGCGTGGTGGCGACCACTATGAAGCTCGAGGGATCCTCGGGGCTGAACGTCTTGCCCTCGATCGGATAGCGCAGATACCAGAGGTGGCCCTTGACTTCCGTCTGCTGCACTTCGAGATCGGAGATCGCGGTGAGCAGCTTGGTGTCCCAGTTCACCAGCCGCTTGTCCTTGTAGATCAGGCCCTCGCGGTACAGCTCGACGAAGACCTTGACGACGGCCTTCGACAGGCCCTCGTCCATGGTGAAGCGCTCGCGCGACCAGTCGCAGGACGCACCGAGGCGCTTGAGCTGGTTGATGATGGTGTCGCCACTCTCGGCCTTCCACTGCCAGACCCGCTCCAGAAACTTCTCGCGGCCCATCTCGCGGCGACCGGGCTGCTGGCGCTCCATCAGCTGCCGCTCGACCACCATCTGGGTGGCGATGCCGGCATGATCGGTGCCAGGCTGCCACAGCACGTCGCGGCCGCGCATGCGCTCGAACCGGCAAAGGATGTCCTGCAGCGTGTTGTTGAGGGCGTGGCCCATGTGCAGCGAGCCCGTCACGTTCGGCGGCGGGATCACGATGGTGAAGGGCACGGCATCACGGCGGTCGGGCCGGCCAGCCTTGAACGCAAGGCTGTCCTCCCACACCACGGACATGCGGGTTTCGATATCGGCGGGTTGGTAATTTTTCTCGATCATGGGGCTGCTAGAAAGCCGCGCGAGGGGGTCAAGTCAACGAAAAGTCAACGAAAAGCTCAGGGAAAGCGCGGCGGCGACAGCGCTTTCCGACCCGGTCCGGGCTCGAATATGACACCCGAAGCCAGGCTTTATGAGGGCCTTTCGGCCGTCCTCAGCGGCCGCCGCGCGAGACCCGCTCGATTTCGGCCTTCACGATGCGTTCAACGAGGCCGGGCAGATTGTCGTCGAGCCAGGACTTCAGCATCGGCCGCAGCATCTCCTTGACCAGGTCCTCCAGCGTCCGCGCATTGCTGCTGAGCACCGTATGGGCGAGGGAGTTGAAGGCGGATTCGACCGCGGAAACCGTCGATTGCGCAAGGATCGGCTGCTGCGGAGGCAGCGGCGGCGCGTCGAAATCCACCGGCGCGTAGGACGGCGGCGGGGCGGGCCGCGGCGGCTCAGCGAATTCGAGATCGTCGCGGGGTTCGACCTTGCGGAAGCTCGGCGGCGGCGGAGGCGGCGTCGGGTCCACCGCCATGTCGTCGGTGAGTTCGAGCACGTCCGGTTCGGGCTCGGGCTCCGGCTCGGGCGCGCGGACCTCAGGCGCAGGTGTGGCCGCATCGAGACCCGCCAGCAACGCGTCGATGTCGTCCTGGCTGTTGGATGCGTCCGCCGCCGGCGCGGGTGCTGGTGCTGGTGGCGGCGCCGGCTTTGCAGCCGGCGGCGGTGCAAGCTTCTCGGCGGCGGGTTTCGGCGGAGCGACCTTGGATGGCGGAATGTCGTTCATCGCCTGCGGCTTCGGCGGCGCAGCGGGCGCAGCAGCCTTCTCGGGCTTGGCGGCCTCGGCCGGCGGAGGCTTTGCCTCGTCGTCGGCAATGATGCGCCGGATCGAGGCCAGAATCTCCTCCATCGAGGGTTCTGTGACCTTTGCAGGCTGCGTCATCTCCGACTCCACATCATCAACGCCCTCGCATGCGTTGTTTTACACCAAGCACGGCAGGATTGGCCGGTTCCGCAACGATGGGTCCGCCATTTTCGTCGCCGCAGCCCGACTTGTCCCCAGATCACGGCTCGACGCGCAGCGGTGCGCCCCTGCCCCGGCGCCGAAGCGTTACGCACGTGACATCAATGCGGGGCGAATCGACCCGCATCATCTTGGCAAGGCTATGTCAGGGATTCTGACGATTGCAAGCAAAGCACCGGTCGACCTCGGTTATTGGCGAGATCGACCGGATGATTACGGGAATCAGCGGCCGTCAGGCGTGCGCACACCCGCCCAGCTGTCCCGCACCTGATGATAGTGAACGCTGGGGTCGTAGGTCGTAGTCGCAAGGCCGAGGACTTGCGGCGACAGACGCCCGACCGCCGCGAGGACGTTATAGGACGCGACCACACGATCGTGCTGCGCGGTCACCAGCGCGACGCGCGCGTTCACCAGCGCCTGCTGCGCATTGAGCACGTCCAGCGTGGTGCGCTGGCCGGCCTTGGCCTCCTCGCGGACGCCGTTGAGGGCGATCTCGGACGCCGTCACCTGCGCCTGAGCCGACTGCACCTGCGCCTTGGTGGCCTGCAGCGAGCCCCACCATTGCACAACGGTCGCACGGGTCTGGTCGCGAGTCGTTTCGAGGTTGAGGCGCTGCTGCGCCAGGTTCTCCTTGGACTGGCGGATCAGCGCGTATTCGCCACCGCCCTGATAGATCGGCACCGAGATCTGTGCGATCGCCGATGCGGTGAACGAGCGCATCTGAATCAAGGACTGTTCATTGGCCTGCGTGGCGGATGCCTGGATGGTCATCGTCGGCAGCAACGCACCTTCGGCGACCTTGACCTGCAGGTAATTGACGTCGATGCCGAACATTGCGGCCGTGACGTTGGGATGCTCGATGAGGCCAAGCTCGATCGCTGCGGCAAGGGTTGCGGGAAGGAAACGATCGACAGGTGAACCGGGGGCAAGATTCGTCGGCTCGTTGCCGATGATGCGGCGGAAGTTTGCGCGCGTGGTGGTGAGATTTGCTTCAGCAGTAAGGGCCTGCGTCCTGCCGGCGGCCAGCTGCGCTTCCGATTGCGCAACGTCGGTGCGCGTCACTTCGCCGACATTGAAGCGATCGCGGGTCTGCTTCAGCGTCTGCTCGAGCACGCGCACGTTGCTGCGCTGGACTTCGAGCGTGGCAGCATCGCGCAGATAGTCCATGTAGACCGTAGCCGCCTGGAGCAGCACACTTTGATCGAGACTGCGCAATGCTTCGCGGGCACCGGACACCTGACTCTCAGCCGCCCGCGTTCTGTTGGCGGTCTGGTTGCCATTGTAGAGCGTCTGCGTAGCGGTAATCCCGGCGCTGCGAGGTAACCTCGTTCCGTTGATTGAGTTAGCCCCCGGACCACTCTGCAAATCCTGGTACTGGTAACCGCCGCTCGCCGTCAGCGAGACCCTGGGGCGATAGCCCGACAAGGCTTGAGGCACGTTCTCGTCGGTCGAGCGCACCTGGGCACGCTGCGCGTTGAGCTGCGGATTGTTCTGATAGGCGCGCACCAGCGCGCCGTCGATCGTATCCGCCAAGGCAGGCGTCGTCCCGGCAAGCGCCAGCAGCAGGACCGAAACCGCAGCTCCGGTGAAGAGCTTCACCCCATGCATCCGTGAATTTCCGTTCGTTCTAGCGCCCGGCTCGTGCCCGCGAGCCGGGGTACCGTACCAATGGAGTCGTTGCCCCGCCGCAACATAGGACGCGGTCAAGCGCGACGGAACTACCCGAGGGTGGTTCTCAGTGGAAACTCTTCACGTGCAGCATCCCGGCCACACTTCTGATTCAGAACGGGATTTGGGGCGGCTTTGGGGCCGTCAGAAGACAAAGGCAGCCGCCCGTTCCAGCCCGGGAAGCACCGGGGCGGCGGCGTCGAACAGGGTCCGATGACCGAATTCGCCGTGGGTACGGGTCACGATCATCGCGCGCGGCGGCCTCGATTCGGCCGATACTCCCACCAGACGCCCACCCTCCTTCAGCTGCCCGAGCAGCGCTTCCGGCATCACCTCGGCCGCGCCGTTGAGGAGAATCACATCATAGGGGGCGGTAGCAGGATCCCCCTCGGTGCAGGCCGCCGCCTTGCAGGCGACATTGGCGAGACCCTGGGCGGTGAAAGCGTCGCTGGCCTTGGCGGCCAACGCCGAATCGCACTCGGTCGCCGTGACCTGCCGCGCGAGCTTGGCAGCCAGTGCGGCGAGATAGCCGGTGGCGCAGCCGACGACCAGCACGTTGTCATCCGCGCCGATCTCGGCGGCCTGGAGCAACTTGCCCGTCAGCGCCGGCTTGATCAGGAACCGCTTGGCGGCGCCTTCGCTGACGTCGAGGTCGAGATCGAGGTAAGCTAGCCCCTGCCGGCCGGCCGGCACGAAGGCCTCGCGGGGCACCGTGAGCATGGCATCGAGAACACGACGGTCGGTGACGTCATTGGTGCGCACCTGGCCATCGACCATTTTTTGGCGCGCGGTCGAAAAACCGGACATTTGCGGACCCTGCAATGCGGACGATGCCGCGGAGAAAAATCGCGGCATCTTTTGGAGCATGCTCGGTCAAAACGCAACATAGCGGTTGGCGATGCGCGCTTCGCACCCCTGATGGAGGGCCGGGCCGGCCCTATTCGATGGCGACTGCCAGGCGGCCAATGAGGCCGGCGACCTCGTCCAGCCGCGCCGAATCCGGCGCCTCGACTGCGCGCGCGAGACAAGCGAGGCATTCATCGTCGCTGAGCTCGGGGATGCCGGCCGGCAGAATCGAGGGGGCCATATCCGAACGGTCGACCTTGATGTCTGGCATGGGGAATCAGCTCCGCAAATGTCTGGCGGATGCACGCTCGACGTGAATTGAGTCGATTTGGCGCCGTCCCAATGGCGGGACGACGCCGACACACTCATCTCTCTGTGAGCGATTCCGCGCCGGACTACCGATGCAATGTTCAAAAATCAGGGAAAGCAGATAGCGCGCCGCATGAGGATGCGAGCACAAACCATTGAGTTTTGGGCACGATTTTGCCCCCCTGGGCTGGGTCGCGTTTCATTACGGAAACGTCGGTTTCTCGCTGACGGCGCGCAATGATCCAGAGGCCTTTGACCCATATCAAGGGAGCCCGTCGCCCGCCCGCCAACATCCGCACATCACCGCCCTTCAACCCATCGTCGGCCGACCGGGAGTTTCGATCATGAAGGCCGTTTCCGTCGAAGAAGCCGTTGCGATGATCCCGGCGGGCGCCAGCGTCATGGTCGGCGGATTCATGGGAGTTGGAACGCCGGAGCGGCTCCTCGACGAAGTCGTGCGCCAGAGGAAGACGGGTCTGACCTTGATCTCGAATGACGCGGCCACGCCCGGCAAGGGCGTCGGCAAGCTGTTCGATCAAGCGCTGGTGTCAAAGCTGACGGCAACGCATATCGGCCTCAATCCGAAGGCGCAGCAGCAGATGCTGGCGAACCAGATCGCGGTCGATCTCGTGCCGCAAGGCACCTTCGTCGAACGCATCCGCGCCGGCGGGTGCGGTCTCGGCGGCGTGCTGACGCCGACCGGGGTCGGAACGCTGGTGGCCGAAGGCAAGCGCCAGATCGAAGTCGATGGCAAGCCGTTCCTGCTGGAGACGGCGCTGCGGGCGCAATTCGCATTGGTGCACGCCTTCCTCGCCGACTACCTCGGCAACCTCGCCTACGCCCTCACCTCGCGCAATTTCAACCCGGTCATGGCGATGGCGGCGGATACCGTCATCGTGACGGCGGAGCATATCGTCCCGGTCGGCGTGATCGCGCCCGATCACGTCGTCACCCCCGCGCCGCTCGTCGACTATCTCATCACCAACGGGTGACATCATGGATCCCCAGATCATCATCGCCCGGCGTGTCGCCAAGGAGCTGAGGAACGGCAATCTCGTCAATCTCGGCATCGGCATTCCGACCCTGGTCGCCAATTATGTGCCGTCGGACCTGAAGGTGTTCTTCCAGTCCGAGAACGGGTTGATCGGCACCGGGCCGATCCCCGAGCAGGGCATGGCGCATCCGACGCTCACCGATGCCGGCGGGCGCCCGATCAGCGCGCTGCCGGGCGCATCCACCTTCGACAGCGCGATGTCGTTCGGCCTGATCCGCGGCGGCCATGTCGATGTCACCGTGCTCGGCGGCCTCCAGGTCGATGCGCATGGCCATCTCGCGAACTGGATGATCCCGGGCAAGATGGTCCCGGGCATGGGCGGAGCAATGGACCTCGTCACGGGCGCCAAGCGTGTGATCGTCGCCATGCAGCACGCGGCCAAGGGCAAGTCGAAGATCGTGGTGAAATGCTCGCTGCCGCTGACCTCGGCACGCCCTGTCAACCTTGTCGTGACCGACATGGCCGTGATCGGTTTTCCCGACGGCAAGGCGACGTTGCTGGAAACAGCACCCGGCATGAGCGTCGGCGAGGTCATGGCCCTGACGGAGGCCGAGCTCGCCATTCCCGACAATGTTCCGGAAATGAAGCTCTGAACAGGTCAACCCATGCGAATATTCAGCGACTTCAACGAGATCAAATCCGCAATCGGCACCGAGATCGGCGCCAGCGACTGGATCGAGATCACGCAGGACCGCATCAACCAGTTCGCCGAGGCGACCTGCGACGAGCAGTGGATCCATGTCGACCAGGAGCGTGCCAAGCAGGAGATGCCGGGCGGCAAGACTATCGCCCATGGCCTGCTCTCGCTTGCCCTTGCCCCGCTCTTCATCCGCTCGGTCATCGGCCTGAAGGGGCTGCGCAACACGCTCAATTACGGTGCGGACCGGATCAGATATCTTGCGCCGGTACCGGCGGGCTCGAAGCTGCGCGGCCGGGTCACGATCGCGGAAGCGGAGGACGTGCCGCCGGACGGGCTGCGCGTCAACTACCACCTCGTGATCGAGATCGAGGGCGGCACCAAGCCGGCCTGCGTGGCCGAATTGATCGCGCTTCACTATCGCTGAATCAAAGAGTCGAAAAACAACCCCACGCACAGTAGCCATGGTGTTGATCTGATTGATGTTTTCTGTTCGCCCGGAACCGGTTGCTCCGTCGGGCAAAACACTGGCAATATGTTACCATCGATCGTGGGTCGCCGGACTGCTCGGCGCGTCAATCGACGATGCGGTGGCCGCCGTCGACGTCGAGGCCCGCCGGGGATCAGCTTGGCGCCGTGAATGGTGACGCGGCACGTCCTCCGAACCAGGCGCCGAAATAGCCAGCATAAAGTGCCGGCGATTCGAGGTTCATCGAATGCCCTACGCCTGGCACGATGACCAGCCGGCAATCCGGCATCGCTACGGCCATGGCACGGAGATCGGCCGGCGCGATCCAACCGTCCCGCTCGCCCCACAACACGAGGTGCGGATGCCGGATCTCGGACATGCGGCGCTCCAGCTCACGGCTCTCCTTCTCCCGCGTCAGGTTCACCGGCGTGCCGATCCAGATCCCCTCCGATACGCCGAAGGTCTGCTCGACGATCCGGTCGAACAGCGTCTGGATCTCTCCCAGCCCCTCGCGAAAGCGAGGGATCATGTTCGGCCCCATACTCTCCGGGACGAACAGCGAAGAAGCGGCCGTAGCCATCACGGACCGCGTCAGCTCCTTGCTCGACATCATGGCCCTGAATAATCCGATCTGATCGGCATCGAAGGCCATGCCGAGCGGCGTTACCGGATCGAGCGCGAACACACGGCCGAAGCGCTGCGGCTGCTCGAGCAGCATTCTGGCGGCGATGATGCCGCCGGTGGAATGTGTCGCGAGATGGCAATAGCCGATCTCGAACGTATCGAGCGCCGCCAGCATGTCCTCGGCGTGCTGCCGCATGGAGTAGTTGGAATAGTCGGCCGACGGCTTCGGCCGGTCGCTGTCGCCGCAGCCGCGCCAATCGATTGCAACCACACGGAGCCCGATCGGAAACAATGGCGCGGCGAGCTCGATCCAGTCCTTGCTGGCGAGGTTTCCGTGGATGAAGACGACGGTGACGTCGCCTCCTCCCCACTCCCGCCAGCCGAGTCGGAGTTCGCCCGCCTGCACCCTTGGCATCGCCGGGCCCTACTTGTTGAGGCCAGCCGTCGGCGCCGCTCCGGGCGGTGTCGGCGCCACTGGCAAGGCAGAGACGACGGCGCCCTTGATCATGCGATCGGTTCCGAGCGGCGATGATGTGTCCACCTCCCCGTTGGTCACGAAATCCACGACATCGGCAGCGTATTCCACTGGATTGTCGGTGTGGATGAAGTGTCCGGTCTCCGGATAGATCTTGAGCATCGGCCGGTTGCCGGCATTGGTCATACGCGTCATGAACGGCGTGATGACGTCGCGGCCGAGGTCCGTCAGGCCGTTGAACGCAGGCGTCGGAATGAACGGCTCCTTGTCGCCGAACGCCAGGAAGATCGGCGCTTTGATCTGGGTGACCCGCTCATAGAGGTTCTTCGGGTCATCCTGCTGGAGCTCAGCACCGATCGTGTAGATGTCGAAGATGAAGACGTTGCACCACTGATCGAGCTCCTTCGGGTTGCCCTTGGTAAGCCCGGCGCGTTGCTCGGTATGGAAACGGGCATATTCGCTGTCGTTGAAGAAGTATCCGCTCTTCGCAGCCGATACCACGCCGGTGTCCGGATCACGTTTCTTGAAGTAGAAGAAGTCGCGGACGTTCTGCTCGCTCCGCGCCTTTTCCGCAACGAGAATACCGGTCTGGTCCCAGACCTGCTTCCACTTGTCGAAGTCTCGGCCGAGGCCGTCGGCGAAGAGAGGCGCCTTCTTGTCCTTGGCAATAGTGATCTCGCGCGGATATTCCTCGAGGCCGGACGGCGCCTCCAAGGCGAGGCCCTGCACCGCATCAGGCCAGGTCAGGGCGTAGCCCACGACGAACTGGCCGCCGAGCGAGTGGCCGAGATAATACGCCTTCTTGACTCCGAGCTGGTTGACCACGAGGTCGTAGATCACCTCGCGCATGTCCTGCATGGTGCGAGCGGGGTTCTTGTCGAGATTCCCGGGTCCCGACATGCCGTAATGCGGTAGGTCCGGCACGATCACGCGCAGGCCGCTGCGCAGCGCATACTGCATGATGTTGCCGTAATGGCCGCCGAACGCGCCCTTGCCGTGGATGATGACGAGCACCTTCGGATCCTTGTCGGTGCCGG
Organism: Bradyrhizobium sp. USDA 336; assembly: GCF_044908355.1. Classification (NCBI taxonomy): domain Bacteria; kingdom Pseudomonadati; phylum Pseudomonadota; class Alphaproteobacteria; order Hyphomicrobiales; family Nitrobacteraceae; genus Bradyrhizobium; species Bradyrhizobium sp. USDA 336. The sequence goes on from NZ_JBIYDC010000002.1 coordinate 1,758,157, forward strand.
CATACTCGTCCATGTAGCCGATTTCCCAGGAGTTGCCGCTCTTGTCCTTGGCGCTGCCGAATTTGACCGGATAGGGATAGGTCACGTGGGCCTTCCAGAACGACTTCTTGGGATCGATCGTCTGGGCGACGTCGGGCACGCGATAGTTCTTGTCGACGAATTTCTGGGCGCGATCGAGGGCCGCCACATCATCCATGAAGGTGACGAACTTCGGATCGTTCTTGCGCTGATTGATGATCGGGAACACGCCGTAATGCGCGACCGGGCTCTCCTGTGCGATCAGGTCAGCGCCGGGCACGCGATCAACGGCCTTCTGCGCCAGCTTGAAGTTGAGCCAGAGATCGTTGGTGATGTGCATCACCAGCGTGCGAGCCTGAATGCGACCGAGATAGGGATTGACGTTATGGGTCTCGCCGACCCGATTGCGCCAGACGAGGTCGACGGCGTCGTAGAGCTTGGCGCGATTGGTGACGTTGAGGCCGGCCTTCTCGTTCGGCGGATCCCAATAGAAAATCTCGGGCTGTACCGCCGCCCAGTTCTGGGTCGTGCGGAAGGAAAAGTCATAACCCGTCATGCCGAGGATCGACCAGCCGAAGGCCACGCCCGGCACCGGATGCTTTTCCTTCGGGAGCTTGTAATAATCGCCCTCGGTCGCCTGCCAGACCGGATCGCCCTGGATCGCGGCCGTCATCATCTGGAAGGTCCAGTTGCCGACGGGGTCGTCGCCATCCGATTGCGTGGTGCCGCCGATCGGCATCAGGGCGCTGACATATTCCGGATGCATCACGCCCCAGACGTAGGTCTGCGTGCCACCCATGGAGACGCCGGTCACCAGTGCGACGCGCGCGACCTTCAACTCGTCACGCAGCAGGCGATAGTTCGCCTGCACCATGTCGTAGTAGCTGTATTGCGGAAACTTGATGCCTAGGCCGTCGGACGGCTTGCTCGCGCCCCAAGTGCCGAGCGGATCGACCATGATGACATAGTAACGATCCGTGTCGATCGGCCGGCCCGGACCAATGATGGGTACGCCACCCGACAACGCCGCACCCTTGACCCACTGTTCGTACATGTCGGTGGAATCGCCGGAATAATAGGAGTTGATCACGATGGCATTGGTGATCTCGCCGGCCGCGTTGCGCCTTGCGTTGCCGACAGCAATGTATGCCGTGCGCAGCTTGCCGGCCCCGAGCGATTCCAGCGTGACGCCGCCCTCGCCGCCGTTCTCCCATTTGGAGGGATCGGACAGGTCGTACTTGCCGCCCAGGCGGAAGTTGGCGATCTCGTAGGTCTTCTTCAGCCCATCATGCTGCACTTGCGACGAGCGGCGCGTGAACGGCTGTGCGGTTGCGATCGCCGTTCCGAGCAGCAGCACGATTAGGCTCAACAGGCAACGCTTCAACGCATCTCGTCCGGCCATGATGCGATCCTCCCTGGAAGATTTTCCTGAAACGCTAGGCAGGGCGGCCGCGGAAGGTTTGATCTAGCTCAATGGAATCCGCTCGGAGGAATCGAGGATCGCGGGCATCAAAACACCGGCAGTACCCTCGCGATGCCTTTCCTCAACCACGGCTCATATCGGATCCGCTATGAGCTCGACGGTCCGGCGGGCGCACCGGCCTATGTTCTCGTGAACGGGCTGACGCAATATTCCGAGCTGTGGGGCGCCTATCGCGAGGCCTTGTCGGCGCGCGGCTTTCGCGTTGCGACGTTCGATCTTCTCGGCCAGGGCGCCTCCGACAAGCCGAGGCTCTTCATCAGCCAGGACGACCAGGTCGCTGCTTTGCGCCTCCTGATCGACGAACTCGGGGACGGTCCAGTCTTTCTGAGCGGGATAAGCTTTGGCGGCCTGATCGCGCTGCGATATGCGATCGAGCACGGCAAGCGATTGGCCGGGCTCGTGCCGATGAGCTGCTTTGCGGAGCTGTCGCCGCAACTCTTGCTGCTCGGCAATGCGCTGCGGACCGGCCTGATCCTCGGTGGCACGAGTTACCTCCAGGATCTCCTGTTACCCATGAACCTCTCGGACCAATGGCTGAAGCCGCTGCTGGGCAAGCTCGATAGCGTGAAGCGGCAAGGTTGGCTGGTCAACGACGTCTACGCGCTGCAGAACCTGATGGAATCCTTCCTCGACTTCCAGCCGCTCACGCCGCACCTGTCCGCGATCGCCGTTCCCACCATGATTCTCAACGGCGAATTCGACTTTCTCACGCCGCGGGGTCTCCACGAAACATTGCGCGCTGAGATTCAGAATAGCTCATTGGTGATCATCCCCAGGGCCTATCACGCCTTCACGCTGGAGAAAGGGACACTGACCGCCGATCTGCTGGCGCGCTTTGCCGAAGACGTGCTGGCCGGCCGCTGGCAGGGCAATCAAGCGGTCTGGGTGGCGCCGGACCAGCCCGGCGGCGAGCTCACGCCGTTTCCTGCCGGCTACGATCATCTGCGTGCCATCCCGGTCAAGCGAGCGCTGCCATGACCGGCTTCCTCGGTCCCGTCGCGCCGGACGGTCGCATTCCACCGTACCAGCAGACGAAGGTCGCAGCATTCCTGATTTCGGCGCACGGCGCCCTGGCTCGGCAATTCGCTTTCATGCTGCCCGCGAGGCTCGACGCGGCATGGCAGACCGAATTGAATGCTCAATTTTATCGCGAGACCGAGATCGTCTCGCTGCTGCTGCGCGCCACGTCCTGGGTGTTGGATCCTTCCCTGGGTTACATGCTTGCCTCCTGGGAGTCCGCCTGGCTGCCTGCACCGGTCGAAGGGATCGCAGACCCTCGCCTTGCCCAAATGATTCATCTCGCAGCGCTTGCCCACGCCGTGCATGCCGGCATTCGACCGGCTGCGCTCCTACCGCTCGAGGTCAATGCGCAGGATCCTTTTGTTATGGCGCTGCACCGGATCGAATTCGAGAGCGGCCGGCTGTTGCAGGCGCAGATTCTGTTTCTGAAGAGCACAGACCTTGCGCCGCATCGCGACGCGGTCAGTGCGGCGCTCGCGCAGCGTCACGCCGGAGTCCGCGAGCTCTGGCGCGAATTACTCGAGAGCATCGGCATCGGCGCACCGCCAGCATGACCACGCGCGCTTGCGCCGGTCAATCGATGATGTGATAGCCGCCGTCGATGTAGAGCACCCCACCGGTGATCAGCTTGGCGCCGTCGAGCGCCAGGAACGCGGTGGCATTGCCGACATCGTCGATGCTGACGAGGCTGCGCGAGGGCGCCTTGGATTGTGCCTTGTCCATCAGCTCGTCGAACTCCGGAATGCCCGAGGCCGCGCGGGTCGCGAGCGGCCCTGGCGAGATCGCGTGCACGCGGATGCCCTTCGGACCGAGCTCGGCAGCGGCATAGCGGACCGCGGCTTCGAGCGCCGCCTTGGCGACGCCCATGATGTTGTAGTTCTCCACCACCATCTGGCTGCCGTAATAAGTCATGGTGAACATCGTGCCGCCGTTCTTCATCAGGGGTTCGGCAAGATGCGCCATCCGCAGGAACGACCAGCAGGAGACGTCCATGGTCTTCAGAAAGCCGTCGCGGCCGACGTCGACGACGCGGCCGTGCAATGCTTCCTTCGGCGAAAAGGCGATGGAATGAAGCAGGAAATCGAGCTGCCCCCACTCCGACTTGATCCGCTCGAACACCGCTTCAGTCTGGCCTTCGACCATGACGTCGAGCGGCAGGAAGATCGGCGCTTCCAGGGCCTGCGCCAACGGCTCGACGTGCTTCTTGGCGCGGTCGTTCAGATAGGTGACGGCGAGATCGGCGCCGAGCGCGCGAAACGCCCTGGCGCAGCCCCAGGCGATCGACTGGTCGTTGGCGATGCCGACGACGAGGCCCTTCTTCCCCTTTAGTGCGACCTTGCTGTCCGGAAATACTGGAATCATGACACCCTCTCATGTCTGGGGTTGACCGTTCATCAACAGCGTCAGCGTGTGCTGCGCAATCATGAGCTCCTCGTCGGTCGGGACGACGTAGACCGGAATGAGACTCGCCTTTGCCGATATCAGCCGCGAATGGCGCGTGTTCTCGGCCGGGTCGAGTGTCACGCCAAGCCAGCCGAGCTGCTCCGCCACACGCGCGCGGATGCCGCTCGAGTTCTCGCCGATGCCGGCGGTGAAGACGAAGGCATCGATACCCTGCAGCGCCGCCGCCAGCATGCCGGCGTTGAGGCCGATGCGATAGACGAAATAGTCCACCGCCAGTTTCGCTTGCGGATCAAGGCTCGCCTCCAGCTCGCGCATGTCGTTGCTGAGCCCGGAAAGCCCCTTCAATCCGCAATCGCGATAGAGGAAATCCTGCACCTTCGATGGCGTCATCCCCTTCTCGGACAATAGATACAGCACGACCCCGGGATCGAGCTGGCCCGGGCGCGTGCCCATCGGCAGCCCATCGAGCGCGGTAAATCCCATCGTGCTCTCGACGCTCAACCCATTTTTCATCGCACACATCGACGCACCACTGCCGAGATGCGCGACAATCACCCGGCGCTTTGCGATGTCTGGCGCGATCTGCGGCAGGGCCCTGGAGATGTATTCATAGGAGAGCCCGTGAAAGCCGTAGCGTCGCACACCTTCGGTGTGAAGCTGGTAAGGGATGGCGTAATGATCGGCCAGCGGACCGTGCGTGCGGTGAAACGCGGTGTCGAAGCAAGCGACCTGGGGTATCGTCGGGAAATTGGCGAGGATCGAGCGGATCGGCGCCAGATTGTGCGGCTGATGTAGCGGCGCCAACGTGACGAAGCGTTCCAGCCGTGCCACCACGCCATGATCGACGACGATTGGCCGCTCATAATCCGGCCCGCCATGGACGACGCGATGCCCGACCGCCAACGGATGGATGCGCGCCTCGTTCCGCAGCCATTCCCCCGCGACTTGCATCGCCGCCGGCACGTCCGGAATGGTCTCGATCGGATAGGCCCGGTCGGCCATGGGATCATTGCCTGCCCTGCTCGCCCGCAAGCGCGGACGGCTGCCGATGCCGTCCACCTGCCCCTTGATCAGGCGGCGCAGAACGCCCTCACCCTCGACCGCAAAGACCTGGAACTTGACGCTCGAGGAGCCGGCGTTGACGACGAGGATGCTGTCCATGGCGGTCACGCCGCGACTGTCGGCGCCTTCTGGCGCCGCGCGTGAGCATAAAGTGCAGCAACTGCGCAGGACGCCATCCGTGCTCTTGGGCTGTCCGCACGCGAGGTCAGGACGACGGGGACGCGCGCGCCGAGCACAATGCCGGCGCCGTCGGCCTTGGCGAAATAGGCGAGGTTCTTGGCCAACATGTTGCCCGCTTCGAGGTCGGGCACGACCAGGATCTGAGCGCGGCCGGCCACCTCGGACTTGATGCCCTTGATCCGCGCGGATTCGAGGTCGATCGCGTTGTCGAACGCCAGCGGCCCGTCGAGCACGCCGCCCGTGATCTGGCCGCGATCCGCCATCTTGCAGAGCGCCGCGGCCTCGATCGTGGACGGAATTTTCGAGGTGACCGTTTCGACTGCGGAGAGGATGGCCACCCGCGGCAACTTGCCGAAGCCCGCCTGATTGTAGAGGTCGATCGCGTTCTGAATGATGTCCCGCTTGGCGTCCAGATCTGGGAAGATGTTGATGGCGGCGTCAGTGACGAAGATCGTCTCGGCGTAGGCCGGCACATCCATGACGAAAACGTGGCTGATGCGCCGATCGGTGCGCAGCCCCCCGACCTTGGCCGTGACGGCCCGCATCAGCTCGTCGGTGTGCAGGCTGCCCTTCATGAGCAATTCGCCCTGCGCGGCATGGATCAATTCGACACCCTTCGCCGCGGCATCGTCGCTGTGCGCGGCATCCACGATCTCATAACCCGAGATGTCCAGGCCGAACGTGCCAGCCGTATCCCGGATCTTCCGCTCCGGTCCGACCAGGAGCGGCCGGATGATGCCGGCAGACGCGCTGTCGACAGCGCCGCGCAAGGATGTCTCATCGCAGGGATGCACCACGACGGTCGGCGTCGGCGGGATTGCCTTGGCAGCGGCGATCAGACGATCATACTTGCTGGGAGACTGCGTGGCCGTCGCATCTGCTGACATGATGTCGCTCCCGATCCTTGCAACTCGCGCTACGACGCCTTCGCCTTGGGATCGAAAGGGGCAACGTTCGACGCCCTTTCGGTACCTTCCGCGGAGTCGAGGCCAAACAGGCCAGCGATCTGCCGCAGCCGGTTTGCGCGCTCGCCGGTGACATCCGCACTGGCCGACAGCACCTGCTCGATCGCCTCGAATGCTGCGCGGCGAACGTTCATGTCGTCAGGCAGCAATTTCGGGATTGCAGCGAGCGCCCCTTCCCGGTCGAGCAGCAGCATGAAGAACTGCTCGCGTACCAGCATCTTGAACTCGGCAAGAGACATGCGTGCGCCGCCATGATCCCGGCGGACCCGGCGCAGAGCCTCGATGCTGCGTTCGTCCACCATCCCCCGTGCCGAGCCGACATAGAGCAAAGCGCGCAACGCCGCTTCACGGAGGCCGCCCTCACCGATCCGCGACTTCAGCTCGGCAATGCGCTTCTCGAGCATGGTGCGATGCTCGGCAGACATCTCACGCCGACGCGACGGCGTGGACGTCGGATCGATCCCGACCGCCGCCTGGAGCGCCGGGGATCCGTAGACGCTGAGGAACATCGCTTCGCTGAGCGCCTCCTGTGAATCGCGCCAGCTGTCGAGGGCGTGAACGACCTGCTTCGAGATCTGCTCCTGGAACGCCAGGAACGGATTGTCCGCAGCGACCGGCTTGCGCTTCTCGGCGGCCTTCTCGGCCAATGATTTCACCGTCGCCATGAAAGGATTCTGGCTGCTGAACAGCTCGTATTGCAGCCGCAGCGGATGCATGTTGTGAGCCCATTCGGCCATCTGTGGCGTCACCATGCGCTTGAGCCATGGCTGGACAAATTTTCGATAGGCCGCCAGGTTGATTTCCGAGATTCGTTTGGCGGTGGCAAAGCGTCGCTCGTCCTCAGGCGAATTGCCGCCCATGGCGCGGATGTCGTCGAGCGTCCGCGCTTCGCAGCGCATCACCCACTGGCCGACGACCAGATCCGAACTTGCGGTTTCCTCATCCTTCGCCTCGAAAGTCGCTTCATAGAGTCCGGGCGGCAGAACGTCGATGAGGTCGATGTTGCTGGAAAATTCCGCGTGCTCCTTCTTGGCAACGCCGCCCGAGACGAAGATGCCGAGATGGCCGATGTTCTGGTGCACGGTGTAGACGATGGTCTGGCCATAGGCCCTGATCTCATCGACATCGGCATAGCAATCGAGGATCCAATGCAGCGCCTGCTGCGGCGGCGTGATGTTGTCGCCCTCCGAGCAGAACACCACGATCGGGGATCTGATGTTGCGAAGGTCGACCTTCCGGCCATCGGACATTTCGATGTTGCCGGCCGCGAGGTTGTTGCCGACGAACAGCTCATCGACGATGAATTGGATCTCCTCGGCGTTCAGGTTGACGTGGCCGCCCCACCAACGCTCGAATTCGAGATAACGATCCGCCTCGGTGTCGACCTTGGAATAGACGTTGTATTGCTTGGTCCAGAGCGTATTCGACGGGTTCTGGTTCTCGAAGTTCTGCACCAGCCAAGCACCATCGAACTTGCCGGCGCCGAGATCGGAGGTCAGGGCCGTCAACCAGCTTCCGCCCAACAGCCCGCCCGAGTAGCGCATCGGATATTTTCCATGCACGCCGGCCCAATAGGCCAGCGGCGCGCCGGCGATGATCAGCGGGCCGAATAGCTCGGGACGTAGCGAGGCCAGGATCATGACGGCCCATCCGGCCTGGCAATTGCCTATCACGCAGGGCTTGCCGTCGGCATCCGGGTGAAGGCTCATGACCTTTTCGATGAAGATGGCTTCGGCACGCGCGATGCGCTCGATGGTCTGACCGGGCATCGGGTCCGGCAGGAAGCCGATGAAATAGCAGGGATGGCCTGCCTTCATCGCCACCCCGATCTCGCTGTCGGCCTTGAAGCCGCCGATGCCGGGGCCGTGGCCCGCACGCGGATCGACCACGACGAACGGCCGCCGGTTCATGTCGATCTCGACGTTGGCGGGCGGAACGATGCGCACCAGCGCGTAATTGACGGGTTCGGCGAGCTGGCGCCCGTCGATGATCAACTCCGCCGCATATTGCAGAACATGCGGGGCGGTTTGCGCGAGGTGCTCCCTGTACTGGTCCCCGCGCCGGCGCATGATATCCAGGAACAGGATACTGCGCTGTCCCGCATCGACGAGGTATTCGACTGCCGAGGCGACCAGCCCCGACATGGGACCGCCCGGAATTTGCATCTTGTGCATGGACATGTTCTCGACCTCTCCGTCGCCTTGGCCAATTGACGGCGCTGAGCGAGGACGAACGTTGATCTAGGTCAAGATGATCTGCACGCTTCGGAGGCGTCTATCCTGCATTATAGGGCAAGAGACCCGGCCGGGCGGTTTTGAAAGAGCGACATCGACAATGTCCCAAGCTGCAACTTACAGCGTGCAAACCGTGCTGAAGGACAGCACCCCGATCCAGGTCCGCGCGCTTCGCGCCAGCGACGAGGCGGACATGCTCGCCGCCGTCGCGCGTACAGGACCGCAGTCGCTGCAGAACCGGTTCTTCGTTTTGAAACGGCATTTCTCCGAGAAGGAGCGCGCCTTCTTCATGGACGTGGATTTCAGCAATCACGTCGCGCTGGCCGCTCTCGCCGAAGAACAGGGGCGATACACCATTGTCGGCGGCGGCCGGTATGTCGTCATCGAGCCCGGCCAGGCCGAGATGGCCTTCGTCGTGGTGGATGCCTGGCAAGGTCGCGGCGTGGGCTCGCTGTTGTTGAAGCATCTGACGGAGATTGCGCGCGCGCAAGGTCTACGAGAGCTCGTGGCCGAGGTTCTATCCGACAACGGAGCCATGCGAACCGTGTTCGCGAAGGCGGGCTTCAAGCCTGCGCGGAGTGACGATCCGAGAACCGTGCGCCTGTCGCTCTTGCTTTGATCGCGCGAGCGGCCTGAGCCTCACCTCAAAGCGATCGTGATCCGACTGATATTGGCCGCCAACTCGAGCCCCGCCTTCGGGCCTTGCAGCACCATCGTGACGCCCTTTTCGTTGCGGAGGTGCACACCGTTGGCGCCGCCGACCAGCGCAAAGCCGCCGCCGACGGAGCTGTAGTTGCCGGCGAAGTCACTGACCTCCCGGATGCCGGATGCCCAGCCGTCGAGGCGGCCGACAGTTGCACCGACCGTGATGCCCAAGCTCACGCCGCTGACCTTGAAGGGATAGGTCTTGCCCCGGTACGTCAACACGCCGCTGCCCACGCCACCGCCGGCCAGGACTCCCGCTTTGACGATCTTCACTCTGACCTGACCGGTGGCCTGCGCGAAGGACGGCGCCGCCGGCAGGGTCAGCCCGAGCGCGAGCAGGAGCAGCGCGATCAGGCGAAATGCGCGCACGCGCGGCTCAGGGTTTTGCGGCATCGACCTTCTTCCAGGTCTCGTCGGGATCGAACAATGTTGTGCGCTCGGCGATGAACGCCGTGCGCTTGCCGAGATCCTTCTGATAGACGACGCCGTCATGATTGACCAAGAAGGTCATCACGCCCGAATTGCCGTATTCCGCGGGCCAGGCGATCAGGGCGAAGCCGCCGATCATCTTGCCCTTGACGACGTAGTTGAGCGCACCACCGGGTGCGTCCCGCCCCTGCCCTTTGAGGATTCGGAAGTAATAGCCGTGATAAGGTGCAGGGCCTACATCGCCGCCGCGATAGCCCTCCTTCGAGGCTTCGGCCGCGAGCGCGCCGAGCGGACTCGGGTCGCTGTCGTCGCGCCAGAACAGGCCGTCCTTCTTGCCGGGCGAGGAGACGATGCGCTGCGCGTAGACGCCGACGCCTTCGCCGCGGTCCTTTTCCGCATATTCGTTTTGCGCGTCGACGAAGGCGAGCGCGGTCTGGATCGCGTCGAGCTCGTTGCGGCCGATGCGACGGCGCAGCACCTCGATGCGTCCCTCGTCGGTGTCGAACGCCCAGCCCGTTTTGGTGTTGACCAGCGGGATTGGGAACGGGAAGTCGTCCGGCCCGAGGATCAAGGTGGCAGTCTTGTTGCCCTCCACCTTGATGCCGTGCTTGGCGTCGTACATGGAGCTGAAGCGCTGACGGATGTCGTTGTCGGCGACCTCGTCACCGGATGACACGATATCCTCGGCGGCGCGGCCGAGAACTTTCAGAATGTCTTTCGGGCCGCTCTTGACCGCGGCAGCAAGAGCAGACGCCGCCTCTTCCGGTGTCTTGTAGGATTCCTGCGCGAGAGAGGCCGATCCGAGCAGCGCGAGCACGAGGACGCCGGGCATCAGCGCACGGCTAAACGATCTCAGACCGGTCATGGCATCACCTCCGCAGGAATCTTCGCGCCGCCGGCGAGCCAGTCGCGATAGGTGCGGAACGTCAGGCCGAGTTTTTCGTAGTGGACGCGCAGATAGCCATCGCTGCCGCGGGTCACGGCAGCGGGCATCGCCTGCTCGACCTCCTGCGCCATCACGCCGACATAGGCCTTCTCGCTGCCGATATAGCTGAAGCGATAATAGCCAAGGCCGTTCGAGAGGTGTCCGAGCAGGACGATGTCATGCTTGAGCGCGATATCCGAGCGCCGGCCGCCGCCCCCACCGCCACGGAAGCCGCCTCCGCCGCCACGCATCGCCATTCCACCACCGCCTCCGCGCCCGGCAAAGCTTGGTCCGCCGCCGCCACCGCGCGGCATGCTCGCCATGCTGGCACGGCCGCGTGCGGATGCTGCGGCAGCCGAGCGGCCAGAGGAGACGTTCATGGCACCGCCGCGATTGCCGCCGCCACGATTGGCCGAACCACCGCCGGCGCGGTTCGCAGCCTTGGCGCGATCGCCGCCGCCCTTGGTCGCACCCTTGGCACGATCACCGGCACCGGCACGATCTCCGCCGCCGGGCCGGTCGAGCGTACCTGCGCCGGGGCGATCGCCCGCGCCCGGACGGTCGCCACGATTGCCGGCGCGATCACCTGCGCGATCCCCAGCGCGATCTCCTGGACCGCCGCGATCACCCGCACGATCTCCCGCCCGGTCCCCGGCACCCTGGTCGGGACGCAGCACCTGGTTGCCATCGCGGCCGCGGAAATCCATCCGGTCCGACACGCCGGCCTTCAGATTGTTGTTGCCGAAGCGCTGCTGAACATTGCTGTTGTTGTAGCGGACACCACCGCGATGCGCCGGATTGTGCTGCCAGCCATTGCCGATGTTCGTGGTGCGATGGTTGACATAGACGTTGCGGTTACCCCAGTTGCAGCCGCCGCCCCAGTAATTGCCCCAGCGTCCGATCGCCCAGGCCGTGCCGAAGGCGATGCCGGCCGCGACCACGCCGGCGCCGATATAGGATGGGTAGCCCCAGTAATACGGCGGATATTCCGCATAGGGCCAGCTGCCGTAGACGGTCGCCGGGTCGTAATACGGCACGTACATCGCCGCGGGATCGGCCTGCTGGATCACGACGACCTGCTTGCCTTCCTGAGACTGGACGCTGACCTTCTGCTGCTTGGTGGTGACGAGCTTCTTGTTGTCATAGGCCTTGTTGCGCAGACGCTGGATCGCATCCATCACGTCGGGCTGCTGCGCGAGGAAGGCATCGCCCAGCTTCTTGGTCCAGTCGAGCTGATCGCTCATCATCACGAGGACATCGGCGGTACTCGCCAGCGCCTTGACGCTGTCGTCCCAACCCTGCTTCTCCACCTCCGTCTTCAGCGCATCGCCCTTCAGGCCCTTGCGCTCCTTCAGCCAGCGGTCGGCCTGCACCACTTCCAGCGGATAGGTGGAGGCGGCCAGTACATTGGCGAGCAACTCGTCGGGATAAAGCGCGATCGGCGCGACGAGGGCCTCGAGCTGCTCGGGCTTCAAGAGCTCGGCCGTCGGCGCAGGCGGACTGGCAGGCTGCGCCTGCGTCGCCGGCGCTGCAGGTGTCGTTGTGATCTGCGCCGTCGCAGCGACCGAGGTCGACATCAAGAGCGCCAGCGCCATCAGGATCTTGCCGCAACGAAACATCACATCCTCCCTCGGACTTCAGTGCGGGAGGATCAAGCCGGGGCGCAGGCATTTGTTGATCGAGATCAACGAAACGAGTCATCGCGGCTGCTGCAGCGCAAAGATCGAATTATCATTCGATCAGCTCGGCATCCAGCAGAAGCCGGTTCGGCACCGTCAGGCCGAGGGCCGTGGCGGTCTTCATGTTGATGACGAGCTCAAACCTGGTGGCAAATTGCACCGGGAGAGTGCTGATATCGGCACCGCGCAGGAGGCGGTCGACATAGCCGGCGCCATCACGAAATTGCTGGGTGAGATCTGCACCATACGATATCAATCCGCCATTCGACGCGTAGAATCGGACTGCGAAGATGGCAGGCACGCGCCGCTGCGCCAGCAATGCAATGGCCATCGTGCTGTGGGTTCCGAAGAAGCCGCCATCCGGCAGCACGACGAGGCCGCCGCCTGTGCGCGCCGCCGTCTCGATCACTCCCGCGATCTCCGGACCGCTGCGAACGCTCGCACCGGCGATCTTGATGCCGAGACGGCTTTCCATCTGGTGCGCCGCTTGAACATAGAACGGTCCGTAGGGTGCCGATTCCGGATTGAACAGCAGGGCCGCATGGCTCATTCCCGGCACCATGTCCTTCAAGAGGCCGAGCCACTTCCCGCTCATCGAATGCTCATAGAGCGAAAAGCCGGTCAGATTTCCGGCCGGCCGGGCCAGATTGGCGACAAGCCCCGTCCCTACCGGATCGGAAAGCCCCACGAAGACGATCGGAATGCGCTGCGTTGCATCGCGCAGCGCCCGTGTTGATCCCGTACTGGTCGAGAACAGCACGTCCGGCGCCGCGGCGACGAGCTCGAGCGCCTCCAACTTCTGGCGCGCCGGATCGGGGCCCGGCCAGCGCACCTCCAGGCGGTAGTTCTGGTTGGCGACCCAGCCTCGATCGGTGAGACCCTGCTGAAAGGCATCCACGCGCATTTGCGCCCCGGGATCACCGGCGACATTGCCCGTCAGCACGCCGACGGCGGGCATTCGGTCCTGGGCTTTCGCCAGGACCGGCAATGCAGCGGCAGCACCAACCAGCCTCATGAAGTCACGACGTCTCATACGCCTCACGCTCGCCCGTCGTACTTGTCATGCGACCGAGAGAGAACGGCTTCAGCGTCGTGATGTTTGATCAAGATCAAGATACCGCCCGCTCAGCGAGCGGTCGGAAGCCTGATCGTGAACAGCGCGCCGCCCGCAGGCTGGTTCGCCGCGGCGATTGTGCCGTGATGGGCCTCGACGATGGTTCTGGCGATCGCGAGGCCCATGCCCATGCCGTGCGGTTTGGTCGTGAAGAACGGATCAAACAGACTTGCGAGATCGGAGGCGGGTATTCCGGGCCCGGAGTCGGCGATCCTGATCTCGGCCTGATTGCCGGTGCTGAGCGTCGACACGCTGACCTCCCGCTTTCCGGCGTCCGCATCGGAAATCGCATCCATTGCGTTGATGATCAGGTTGAGAATGACCTGCTGAAGCTGGACCGGATCTCCCTTGACGTGAAGGCCGACCAGGGCCGGCACATAGCTCAACGTGATCCGGCGCCCCTGAGCGAGGGCCTTCACGAGATCGATTGCTTCGCGCACCGTATCGTTGAGCCCGATGGTCTTGATCTCGAACGGGACCTTTTTCAGGATGCTGCGCAGCCTGCGGATCACCTCGCTCGCCCGTTGGTCGTCCCGTCTGATGTCGGCGAGGATCTGCTGGATCTCGACCAGATCCGGCTGGGCAGCCTTGAGCATGAGCTCTGCCGTTTCGGCATTGGTCAGGATCGATCCGAGTGGCTGGTTCAATTCATGCGCGATCGAGCTCGTCAGCTCGCCAACGGCCGAGTAGCGGTTGACGTGGGCGAGTTCCGTCAGCCGATGGCGCGATTCAACTTCGGCAACCTGCCGGCGGCGTCGCTCGTGCAGGAGCCCGCTGATGAGCCCGGCCTGGACCAGGAACACGGCCGCGATCATCAGCATCTGCCAGTGATAGCGCTGCCAGATGCTCGGCTCGCGAAACAGGATTGCGCTTCCCGGCGGCAGACGACTCTCGCTGATGCCCCAGCGCTGCAGCTCCCGCCAGTCGTAACGCGGCGCGGCGAAGGCGATCGGCTCATAATTGATGCTCGCCGGTTTCGCGCCGCCGAGAATGCCGATCGCGGCGCTGACGGTCCGCGACGTCGTTTCCCCAATCAAGTGCATCGGTCCTCCGACCGTGCTCTCGCCGAAGAACGGCTCCTGGTAGGAGAAGATCGGGGCGTTCGCGACGGCATGCAGGCTGCGCAGCGCCCAGTCGCTCTCATAGACCACCCCGGCCGCATCGACGGACATCAGCCCCCAGAACAGCGCGGTGTGAGCCGGAAGCTTCGATGAGCGCTTCAGGATCTCCTCGAAGGACAAATCCGAGTACCAGACGAGTTCGATCCGCTCCGCGAGAGGTTTCAGCTCCCGCTTCAGCTCCTCCGTCCAAAACCTCTCGAGCGGCGAGGCTCCCACGACGATCGCAACCGATTTTGTATCAGGCAGGACCTGAAGAATGTTGTCAAAGGCCGCGACAAAATCGTTGCGGACGGCCACCACGACATCGTTGTCGCAGAGGTCGGTGCGATTAATCAGCCGATGCTCGACCACAGAGAGGATCAACGGCGCATCGGGGAACAGCCTGGCGCGATATTTCTGCGCAAACCGGGCGGCAGGCGCGCCGATGCTCAAGACGATGTCCGGCATCGCACCTTCGTACAGCGAGTGCAGATATTCGACGAAGGGCGCCTCGGGACCAGGGTTGTTGAAGCGCGCGGTGAGCAGCGCGTGCTCCTGGATATCGAGCGGCCAGGGCGATTGCCGCTCGAGCTCGGCCTTGATGTCGCGCGCATACTCGCTCCATGGCCGAAACTCGCGACCGAAGGAATGCAGTACCAGCACACGCTTGAGCTCGCCGCGCCGGCTCCGCTCGACCGCATCGGCTTGCCCGGCCGAGAGGCACTCGGCCACGAGCAGGCCGAGACATAGGAGCGCGGCAATGAGCCGTGGCTTCAGCCGGTCTATGCACGCGCCCCCGCTCATGCTGCACCCTCACAGCTTACGGCAGCTGCTTTCCAGGCAATTCTAGCTGGAATCGCGCCATACGGACAGCCCCCGAGGCGGGCCTCAGCAGCGCGTGACGACGCGGCCATAGGCGTCCACGACCTGCGCGCAGGAGGGCGCATAATAGGCGCCGGCCGCCCCCGCCGCGGCACCAACCGCGACCGCACGGCGCGTCGTTCGACGCGCGACGCCGGCATAGCTCATGGGCGTGAGCGGACGGCCCACCCTCGCCTGCGCCTCCGACAAGAAGCTGCTCTCGCCGATGCCAGGTGAACCATTCCAGGACAGTCCGGCAGCAAAGGCGACCGTTGCGGCCGCGCCGATCAAGGTCTTTCGCAGCATGATCATTTCTTGGCTCCTGTCGGTGTGCCCGGGGGAAGTTCGTCGAATTCGGCCATCGCGACCGAGTTGATCTCGATCTTGGTGGCGCCTGCCGGCGGCTTGAACACGAAGGTATCCTCGGCAAACGCGTCGGTCTTCCAGTCCCTGGTCCGCAGCGTGTATTGCGGCGCGCCCGTCACCGTCTTGCTGGTGATCACGTATTTGCGCGGCACCGGCTTGGCGCCCGTCTCGATCCAGATCTGCCAGTCGGTCTCGGGCGTGCGAAATGCGAGGTGCTCGCATTCGACCCCGTCGACCACGCCCTGCCCGATGTGCTTGCCGTCGGTCGCCGTGCCCATCAGTTCCTCGAATGCGTTGGTGAGCAGCAGATCGGTGCCGGGCATGCCGAGCCCGGAATGGGCCTGCATCTCACCGATCATCTGGTCCACCGTGCCTGCCAGCTCGGCTTGCATGTAGGATTTGGCGTCGTTGCCGTAGAGCGAGACGGTCTTGCCGTCATAGACCAGCTCGACATCCGCATAGCCGCCGGTGCGCCTGACGCGGAGCTTGTCGGGCCTGCCCAGCCTGATCTGCCCGGAACTCGCGAACTGGATCTTCTGAAGCTCGGGCGTGATGATCTCGATGTCGCTGTCGAACGAAGCAGACAGGGTTTTCTGGCTGGTCAGATAGTCCGTCATCGATTTCAGGATCTTGGCCGGATCATCGGCGTGCGCGGGCGAGATCGCCGCGAGCAGCAGAGCCGTGCCGATGCCAGATAATTTGGTACGAAGAATTGTTGTTGATCTCATCGCATATCCTCCTCGGATGAAGGACATTGAGATGCGTCGGCGATCGTCTTGCTTGACATGAGTCAATGCTTGCACACCTCCTCGCGCGAGTTCCTATCGCGCGGGACCAGCTCACGACGCCCGAAATGGCAGGCGAGGACGACTTTCGGCGACCACGTCTCGTCCGTCCTCTTCTCTCGTTCAATGCCCGCCGCTCAGCACGAGCGTCTGGATCGGCAGCAACAGCGCCTGGATCCGCAGCAGCAGCGCGTGCACGAGGCCGACACCGTCGACGACGTGCAGCGCGATCTTCCGGCTGGTCGAGGTGTCCTTGGCCGAAATCTCCTCATGGTTGCTGGTATAGGCATTCACGACGCAGCTCGAGCCGGGCGTGACGCCGTCGAGGCCGCCTTTGTAAAGCGGCTCCAGAAAGACCAGGATTGTGCCGGGTCGGACGGCATTCTGAGGATCGATGAGCTGCTCGCCGGTGCGAAACTGCCCGGCCGCGATATAGTCCTGCACCGTCGTGATCACCATCGGAATGATCACCCAGGGTTTCGAGATGCAGGTCGCTTCCGCGACCATGCCCTGCTTCATGACCTGCGCCTCGATCTGGCCGAAACCGGCCTGCAGTGCCTTGCGGCCCGCCCCCTCCGGAACGAGCACGCCGGCGGGACGCATCAGCTGGTTGACGACGTCGCCAGGGCGAACCAGGAACTGCTCGACGCGCCCGTCGACGCCGGCACGCACGGACGTCTTGTCGAGATCGACCTGGGCCTGGTCAAGCGCGGCTTCGGCGCTGGCCTTTTGGGCCGGCAGCAGAACCGAGACATGCAAGGACGCCGATTGCTTCGCGGCCGTCGCAGCATCGATGCCGGACTGGCGCTGGTCGACCAGCACCTGGAGCTTGTCGATATCCCGTTGCGGGACGATGCCCGGATTGCGACGCTGGAGTTCGCTCTTGACCTCGAGCTCGTCCTTGGCCTGCTGGTAGTTGGCTTTCGCCTCCCCGATCTGCGCCTCAGCCTTGATCACGTCGGCCTGCGCCGTCTGCATGGCGGCGTCGACCTCCGCGACCTTTCGCTTCGCCGTCTCGTAGGCGGCCTGCTGCTTCGAGGCGTCCAGCGTGAACAGCACATCCCCCTTCTTGACCGGCGCACTGAAGCCGACCTTGACCTCAGCCACACGGCCCGAGCCCTCGGGGAGAATCGGCACGGTACGGAAGTAGATCGCCGCCGAGGACGTGGACGGATGGAAATAGAAGATCATCGTGATCAACGAGATCGTCAGCATCAGGCAGGCCGTGATGCCCCAGCGCAGCTCGTACCACACCGAGAAGAAGGTGATTTCCTTGCCGAAGCGCTTGCCCTGAGCGTAGCGACGGTAGAGGTAGTCCGGCAGGATCGTGACAAGGGAGCAGATCAGCAGCTCAAGCATGACTGCGCTCCTTCTCCTTGGCGGGTCCCGCCTTGTCCGCGGGAGGCGGCGCGACGGCTGCCTCGGCCTGGACTTCCTCCGCATCGGAGGCCGGCGTCGCGTCGGCGATCTTCTCGACGGACCCCGCAATGCTGCGCAACGGCGTGCCGAAATCCGGAAGATCGATCATCGCGAGGAGCAGGCCGGCGATCCAGAAGATGTGCATGTGCGTGAACAGCGAGATCAGGCCGAGCACGGCAACGAGCTCGAACTGCAATTTCTGCGATTTGTGAGCCATGCGCTCGGGCAGGCTGTGCAGCTTCCAATAGAGCGTGCCGATCCAGAGCACGGTACCGATCAGGAATACGCCCATCACCACCATCAGCGTGTCGGTCCCGCTTCCCGGTGCGAGATAGAACGGCAGATGATGTGGGGCCATCGGATGAAGCTGCTCGCTCAAGCGTCTCTCCCGGTCAAACCGTGCATGGGCAGCACTGTGTTCGGGCATGTTCGCATTTGTTTGATTTGAGTCAAGGAACCGCGGCCGAGCCAACCTAGCGTCTGCAGCATGCTGATCGCGCAATCACCAGGAGCCGCCCATGCCCGGCCTAGACGATCTCATTCCCAGCGCCGCCCAGATTCGCAAGGAAGCCGCCCTCAAGGAGGCCGAAAAGGCGGATGAGTATGTGCGCCTTGCCGCTGCGGCCGAGGCCGAGAAGCGTGCCTTGATCGAGCGCCTGAGCAAGCCCTCCGGCAAGACCGAGGAGGAGAAGATCAAGCTCGCCTCAACCATCATCCAGCGCGCGGTGCGCAACGGCCTGACGGAAGTGCTGGTCTATCGCTTTCCCAACTCGCTGTGCACCGACAAGGGCCGCGCAATAAACCAGATGGAAAAAGGTTGGGAAAACACCCTGACCGGGATCCCCAAGGAGATCTTCCAACTCTGGACCGATTATCTGAAGCCGCGCGGCTACCGCATCGCTTATCAGATCATTGATTTTCCCGGCGGCGTGCCCGGCGACATCGGTGTGACCATATCCTGGGACGATTAGGAAGGAGCGGCATGCCCAAGGACGCAGCTGCGCAGCGGATGAAGCGGAAGGATTATGAGAAGGAGCTCGAGAAGCTCCAGGTCGAACTGTGTCACCTCCAGGACTATGTGCGGGAGAACAAGCTCCGCGTCATCATCCTGTTCGAGGGCCGGGATGCCGCCGGCAAGGGCGGCACCATCAAGGCGATCACGGAGAAGGTGAGCCCACGCGTGTTCCGGGTCGTCGCACTGCCCGCGCCATCCGACCGCGAGAAGACGCAATTGTTCTTCCAGCGTTATATGGAGCGATTTCCGGCCGGTGGTGAGATCGTGATCTTCGACCGAAGCTGGTACAACCGCGCCGGCGTCGAATACGTCATGGGCTTCTGCACCCCCGCCGAGCACGAGCGCTTCCTCAACCTGTGCCCGCAGATGGAGAAGTACGTCATCGACGGCGGCATCATCCTGATCAAGATCTGGCTCGAGGTCGGCATGGACGAGCAGGAGCGCCGTTTCAAGGCCCGGATCGATGATCCCGTCCGGCAGTGGAAGCTCAGTCCGATGGACCTGGAGTCGTTCCGGCGCTGGTACGACTATTCGCGGGCGCGCGACCTGATGCTGAAGAAGACCAGCACGAAAGACGCGCCCTGGTACATCATCCGGTCCGACGACAAGCGGAAGGCTCGGCTGAACTGCATCGCCCACCTCCTCGGCGCCATTCCCTACAAGCAGATCAAGAAGGATAAAATCAAGCTGCCGAAACGATCCGACAGGGGTCGCTACAACGACCAGGCTGGCCTGAAGGGTATGAATTTCGTGGCAGAGCGTTATTGAGAGGCGAGCGGGCTGCGCTGACGCAGCCCGTCGCCTGCTCCGATCACTTCAGACGGATCGTGACCCCGCCGACCGCGGCCGACACTTCCGCGCCGACCCTTGGACCGCTGAGCTGAAGGATCACGCCATTGGCGTTCTGCAGCTGTACGGCGCCGGCACCGGCGGCGACCGCCCCACCCGCACCGCCCACCGCGTAGGGGCCTTCGATCGACGCCGGCCCCTTCAGATTGAGCGCGCGGCCGGTGAACTTCGTCGTTGATGCTCCAATGGTGAGGCCCACGCTCATACCCGAAACCGTGAATGGATATTTCTTGCCCCGGTAGAGCAGAACCCCCTCTCCACCGCCGGCGCCGACGATGAAGCCGCCCTTGGTGAAGACGACCGCGACCTGACCGGTATCGGCACGCGCGGACGTGCCGGAGCCGGCAAAGGCGGCGAGCGAGGCGACCAGGACAGCGCCGGAGGTGAATTTTCTCATGATGCTTTCTTCCCCTTATTGAGCCAATATCATTGCGAAGTAGCCAAACACGGTGAGCAGGATGCCCGAGACGGCATAGGCGACCGGGAATCCGATCCAGGGTACCGTGCTCTGGATTTCGACCGCCGCTTCACGACACGGCCCGGAATGCGACCTGGCGCCGGCAACGCCGCCCATCAGCACGGCCGGGTTGATCTTGAAGATATGGAAGCCGATCGCCCAGACGATGAACGGAGGGATCGTGCAGGCGATGAAGCCGGCGATGAATATCTTCAAGGCAACCGCGCCGGTGAGTTGCGCCAGGAGTCCGGCACCCGCATTGATGCCGACAATGGACACGAAGACGACGAGCCCGAGATCCTCCAGCACGTTGCGCGCCGCATTCGGCGTGTTGCCGAAGAAGCGCAACCGCGACACGATCGAAGATACGATCACGCCGGACAGCAACAGGCCGCCGGCATTGCCGAGGCCGATCTTGGCACCGAACGCCGGGAATTCGATCCGGCCGATCAGGAACCCGAGGATCATGCCCACGGCCAGCGTCAACAGGTCGGTCGACGTGTTGGTCCGCGCAATGCGTCCCCACATCTCGCCGAGTTCATTGACGGCCGACTTGAGGCCGACCACCGAGACGATGTCCATCCGCTGCAGTTCGGTCTTGAGACCGGCGGCCAGAGGCACACCACCACGCTCGACCTTGGTGACTTGCAATTGGCCGGCGATCGCCGTGTCGCGGAAGGATTCAAAGGTCCGTCCGACCATCTCCTTGTTGGTGACAAGAATATCCGCCTGATCCATGGGAATGCCCAGCGCCGCGGTATCGGCCACCTCAGGCCCGATCAGGCCCATCTTGTCGGTGAGATGCTCCGTCGAGCCGCCGAGCGCGACGACGTCGCCCTTTTGTAGCACGAGATCGGGATCGGCTCCCTGTGGCTCGCCGCCGCGCGCCACGTTGACGATGCGGTACTCCGGATGGATCGAGCGGAATTTGGCGATGCTCATGCCGACCTGCGCCGTATTTTCCAGTCGATAGGCACGCAGACCAAACTGCCGATAACCGGTCAGGCCGCCGCCCTCGAGATCCTTGACGCCGAAGTCCTTCTCGTACTTTTTCGCCGCCGCCTTGGCATCGATGCCCCACCAACGCGGCAGGTATTTGCAAATCAGGATGATGCCGACAGTACCCCAGATGTAGGTGATACCGTAGGATAGCGCGATCATGCCCGTTGCATCCTCGGGCTTCATGCCTTCAGGCAGCTTGACGACACCCGAGGTGATGGCCTGTTCAGCCGAGCCGATTGCAGCCGACATGGTCTGCGAGCCCGCCAACATGCCGCCGGCGGCGCCGGGTCGGGAGGTCGAAAAGCTTGGCGAAGATGACGACCAGCGCGAGGCCGAGAACGCTCGACACCACCGCCAGGAACACGAACTTGATGCCGTCGCCCCTCAAACTGTTGAGGAAGGAAGGCCCGACCCGCAAGCCGACACCGTACATGAAGAGATAGTAGAACAAGCTCTTGGTGAAATTGTTCAGCTCGAGCTTCACGCCGTAGCTCGAAGACCAGACCGCGAGCCCGGCGCCCACGACGATGGCACCGGCGACCATGCCGAGGCCATAGCCCTTGATGCTGGCCCGGCCGATATAAACGGCGAGCCCGACGACGAAGAACAGCAACAGATACGGATTCTGCTGCAAGAACGTGAAGAACGCCTGCATGTTCGTCCCCTCTAACGGGTTATGACGCGGCCTTGAGCTTCGGCGTTGTCGTCGGCTTTGGCCTGCCTAGTTTGGCCAGTGCTTCGGTGCGGACGAGTTTCAGCCCTTCCTTGGCGTCGTAGCCATGGATCTCCTTCACATCGAGCTTGCGCATGAAGTCGATGGTCTCCTGGGTGATGACCTGCCCCGGCACCATGATCGGGAAGCCCGGGGGATAGGGAATCACGAAATTGGCGGAGACGAGCTCGGGCCCGGCTTTCAGCCGCCGGTCGATCTCGGGATCATTGAGGCGCATGTGCTCACAGCCCGCCACGTCATAGGCGGCATAGAAGCCGCTGCGGATGTCGCCTTCATTGGTCTTGGTGCCGGCATCGCCGCGGAAGCTCGGATGGAAATGCGAGAAGTTCGGCAAGTCAGGCACGTCGGTCATCAAGCTCTTGACCCGGGCTTCGAACGTCTTCTTCGCGTTGGCGCCGCCTTGCGCAAGTCCGCGATCGACCTCGCCCGCGATCTCGGCAAGGACGCGGATCAGATGCGCGACGTCGCTGCGGGTGTTGTTGATGTTGGATTGCACCAGCACCGAGTTGCGCGAGGTCTTGTTGACCTGGATGTTGTACTCGTTGGCGAGAATGCCCTTGAACTGCGTGCCGTCATAGCCGGCCATGCCGCACACCAGCGTCATGCGGGTCGGGTCGAGGCAGAACTCGTCCTCATCCAGGCTCTTCAGCGTATTCGCCCAGTTGACGCCGGGGGCGAGATAATCGGTGAAGCCGCTCTGGCGATACTGCGCCGGCACCATGACATCGGCGCCAAGAATGCGGAAATACTTCGATAGCAGCGGGTTGTTGTTGACGGCGTGGCGGATGGCGAGCGCGATCTCCATCGCATTAGCGACGAGGCCATACCCTTCCAGCTCCATCTGACGCCGCGAGATGTCGAGGCTGGCGATGAGCTGCTGGTTCGGGCTTGTCGAGGCGTGAGTAAAGACGGCCTCCTTGAACTGCTGCTCGACCGTGTGGAATTCGACGTCCTTGACCGAGAGCATGGAGCCCTGCCGGATCGCCGACATCGATTTGTGGGTCGAGTTGGTCTGATAGACGCGCAACCGGATCTGGCGTGGATCGGGAATCAGCCGCGTCTTGAGCAGCACTTCATCCGACGGACTCTTGCCGAGCTCGGTCTGCTGCTTTTCATAGGCCGCAACCGACTTCGGATGGTGCATCCAGGCTTCGATCTCGTTGGCGGCCCCCATGGCTGTGCGCCGGCGCAGGAAGGGTGAGAAGCGCGCGAAGCCGAACCAGGCTTCATCCCATAAGAAGATCAGGTCGGGCTTGATGGCGAGGCATTCCTCCATGACTCGGCGGGTGTTGTAGATGTGGCCGTCGAAGGTGCAGTTGGTGAGGTCCACCATCTTGACCCGGTCGAGCCGGCCGTCGGCCCTCGCGCTAAGCAGCGCCTGCTTGATCGTCTTCAGCGGCACGGCGCCATACATCGAATATTCCGTCATCGGGAATGCTTCGACGTAGAGCGGCTGAGCGCCGGCGAGCACCATGCCGTAATGATGCGACTTGTGGCAGTTGCGGTCGACGATCGCAATGTCGCCCGGCGCGAGCAACGCCTGCACCGCCATCTTGTTGGAGGTCGAGGTGCCGTTGGTGACGAAGAAGACACGATCAGCGCCGAGCGCACGAGCGGCCTTCTCCTGCGCTTTTTTAATGTTGCCGGTCGGCTCCAACATGCTGTCGAGGCCGCCCGTGGTGGCGCTGCTCTCGGCCAGGAACAGGTTCGGGCCGTAGAACTCGCCCATGTCGCGGATCCAGTCCGACTTGAAGATGGATTTGCCGCGGGCAATCGGCAGCGCGTGGAACGTCCCGATCGGTCGCTGCGCGTACTTCTTCAGATTGTCGAAGAACGGCGTATCGTAGCGATCCTGGATGCCTTCGAGGATCGACAGATGCAGCTCCAGAAGTTCTTCAACCGAATAGAAGATGCGGCGGACCACGCTGGCTTCGGGGTTTCCGGCGAGTTCCTCGACGTCGCGATTTGAGATCATGTAGAGATCGAGCTCGGGCCTGACACGCTTGATGATCTGGGCAAGCCGCAGCGCCGACGCGTCCGACTCGTCGTTGAGGCCTGCCGACGCCGCGATCGAGCGGAGCACCGGCGCGTTATGCCGCGAGCGCAGTCCAAAACCCTCGTTGATGATGACGGCGCCAATGTTGGGATTGAGCATCGTCGCACAGAAGGCGTCTTCGAGGCTGCCGACGATGACTGGCTCATAAATGAAAGCATCGACCGGGCGGCGCAGCTTACGCCATTCGGCGGCTAGCGCCGGCCATTGGCCAGGAGATACCCCGGTGACGATCAGGGTCTCGAAATAGGGCCTGCGTGTCGTATGTGCGCCGAAGGTCGGGGGAACCAGCTCGGGTGCATCGCCATTGCCTTCGTCCTTCGCGCTCCAGTCGCCGGCATGCTGGCGGAAGGATCGCGTCGCCAACGCCTGGGTGATCCGGGTCGCAAGAGCAAGCGACGTTGCCCCATCGCCGGCGGCCGCCGCTTCACGCAGCGCTGCCATCAATTGCAGGCCGGGATAGCCGTGAAACTCCTCAGTGACCGAGAGATCTGCCAGTGCTGCATCGTATTTTGCTCGGTCGCCGCCGCGAGCCCACGCCTTCGCAGCATCGACAAGATCACGCCAATCGTCAGCCCGTGCCCCCGGGCCCGAAAAGAACTGATCAATGCGCTTCTGTGTGGGCTTGGCGTCTTTGGACATGCGTCTCTCCCGATCCCTGAGGCGAAGGTTGATGAGAGGATCGTGGGTGCGGCGCCAAATGCACCATTGATCCAAGTCAACGGTCGCGTGCATTCTGCGCACCGATACGATGCCTTCGCGGCGCAACACGAGAACATCAGACCGTTCGTTGTGCGATGCTCGCCTGATCATCCCCGAGCAGGCTGTCGAGCGACCGCAGCCACTGGCCGCTGTCGGTCTTGTCCGCGAGTCCTTCGGCGCGCAGCAGGTCGCGGAGCTGCGCATGAGCGCCGACGATGCAGAAGGTCACCCCGCGTGACGCAAGTTCGTCGTAGAGATCGTGCAACATGCGCGCACCGGCCAGGTCGATATAGGGCGAGGCCGAGAGATCGCAGGCGACCAGCCGGACCCCGGGCGACCTCCGGAGCGCCGTCAGGACGGTGTCGAGGATCGTCTCGGCATTGATGTAGAGCAGCGAGGCTTCGGGCCGGAAAGCGATGATCCCGACCAGCGGCTCGATGCCCTCATGTCTGGCGCTATCCGAATATCGCCCGCTGCCGGGCAGGCGGCCGAGAAACGCGACATTCGGCTGCGAGGCCCGCGCCAACAACAGGAAGATCGAGGCGATCGAGGCCAGCAGAACGCCCTGCAGGATGCCGAGCAACAGAACGGAGATCAGCGCAATCGCCGCCGCATAGAAGTCGATCCGGCTGACCTGCCACATTCGCAGCAGGGCCCGGACGTCGACCAGCCTGTAGACGGCGGCGATGACGATCGCGGCGAGCACCGCTTTCGGCAGGTTGGTCAGCAGCCCCGTGAAGAACAGCAGGCACAGCCCGAGCGCCACCGAGCAGATCACCAGCGCCAGCGGCGTCCGCGCGCCGGCATTGTCGTTGACGGCCGATTGCGACAGACCGCCCGCGACGGGATAGCCATGGCCGAAGGCGGCGGCGAGGTTCGCCGCGCCCAGCCCCAGGAACTCCTGTCTAACGTCGAGCGCATAACCGTGCTTGGCGGCAAAGCTGCGCGCCGCTGATACGCCTTCGATATAGGCAAGCAGCACGCAGCCTGCCGCGAGCGGGAACAGGTCGTCGAATTCCAGCAGCCCGAATGTCGGGGGTCCCAGCGTCGGCAGCCCTTCCGGTATCTTCCCGGTGACGGGCACACCGAGGGCGAGCAAGCCCAGGAGCGTTGCCGATGCGATCGCGAGTGCAACGACGGTGATGCCGACGGGTTTTCCCGGCAGAAGCCGTTCGCCAAGCAGAAGCAGCAGCAGCGCGATCGCGCCGATGCCCAGCACAAGCAGATCGATGCCGCCGAGCTGCCCGGACAGCTTGATGGCGCGATCGAAGAAATTGTGGCCGCCGCCAGCGATGCCGAGCAGGCTCGGCAACTGGCTCATGATGATGGTGAGCCCTGCCCCCGCCTTGAAGCCGACCAGGATGCTGTCACTGACGAGGCGCACCAGCACGCTAAGCTTGAACAGCCAGGCAATGAAGCACAGCACAGCCACTGCAAAGGCCGTAAGGCTTGCGATCTGCGCATAGCGGACCGCATCGCCTCCCGCAAGGGCGCCGACCGTCCCGGCGATCATTAGGGAGATCGCCGAGGTCGGGCCGATCGCGAGCTGGCGCGACGCCCCAAACAAGGCATAGCCGATGCCCCCGAGCATGTAACCATAGACGCCGATCTGCGGCGGCAGGCCGGCGAGCGCGGCATAGGCGAGCGAGACCGGAATGGCATAGGCGGCGAGCGTGATGCCGGCGATCGCGTCGGAGGGCAGCCATTCGCGTCGGTAGGCCGCGAGCCATTCGGCCGGTGGAAAGAATCGCGTCCAGGTCGGGGCGGATGGCCGGTTCATCGCCCCTCCTCCGAACGGAACGCCTCGCAGCGCAGCAGCACAATCAACAGCGCCACCACGGGCAGGCCCAACGCGAGATCGGGGATGCTCTTGGTCGCAAAGGCACCGGCGGCGGCACCGAAGCCGAACACGGCGCACAATGCGAAGAAGATGCCCGAGCGGCGCAGCGCTCCCAACGGCGCACCGCCTGCTGCGACTGCGAAGACATTCTCGATGGCCTGACGCATATTGCCGGTGATCATCACCGTGCTGCACACAGTTCCTTCGACCTTGACGAACATCGCGGCCTGCATCGCCGCCACGGCGGAAATACCGAGCGTGCCGGCCAGATCGGGCAACCGATTATGCAGGATGCCGATCGCTATCAAGAGCAGGATCTCGATCAACGTGCTGATCGCGCTGGCCCGCTCGCCCGCTACGCGGCGCAGCCAGGCTGCAAGCACGATTCCGATCGCGAAAGCCAGGATTGGTGGCACAAAGTGCAAGGCCTTCGCCCAGTTGCCGGCCATCGCATAGACCCAGAGGAAGATCAGGTTGGCCGTCTGGGCGTTCGCCATCACACCGTGGATGATCCACGTATAGGCATCGATATAGCCGCCGGCAAAGGCGAGCAGCAGGACGATCCCGACCGTCTCATCGCGGCGGATCGCGCCGGCGGCGAGGTCCATGGTACTCATGTCGGAAAATTGGGCTGTCGCGAACATTCCATCGCGTCATAGGCGCCGCCACGTCGCCGCGAAGGCTTGATCTGGATCAAGCAACATCCCGCCGCCGCCAATCAAATCACGCCGAAGTGCCGGGGGAATGCCATGGAAACCGTCAGGTGGAGCATCGCCACCGCACCGGAAATTTTCCTGCTGCTCGCGATCGCGATCGGCACCATCCTCGGCCGCATCAGGGTTCGCGGCTTCTCGATCGGAACTACCGCCTGCATCCTGATCGTCGCCGTGCTGATCGGACAGCTCGGGAGCTTCACGTTCCCGCCGATCCTCAGGGCGATTCTGTTCAGCCTGTTCGTTTTCACGATCGGCTACCGTTCTGGACCGGAATTCTTCGCCTCGCTGAGCGTGCGGACTTTGGCACAGGTCGTGCTCGCGCTGGTGATCGGCGCCACGGGGCTCGTCCTGGTGCTCACCTTCGCTCGTGTCTTCACATTGGACACGGGGACAGCGGCAGGACTGACCGCCGGGGCGCTGACGCAATCCTCGGTGATCGGCACCGCATCCGGCGCGCTACAGCAGCTCGGCCTGCCGAGCGACGTGCTGAAGCAGCAGGAAGCCAACATCGCGGCGGGCTATGCCGTGACCTACGTGCTCGGCTACATCCTGACGCTCCTGTTCGTGCCATTCGTCGCGCCACGGCTGATGCGGATCGATCTGAAGGTAGAGGCGAAAAAGCTCGAGGCCGAGCTCGCCGGTGGTGCGCCACCAAAGGCGGAAAACCTGTCCTATCGCAAATTTCAGGCCCGCGCCTATCGCGTGTCGGCCGGCGGAGGTCGCACCATCGGCGCGATCGAGGCGGAGATCGGCAGCCGCACGGTCGTGGAACGCATCGTGCGCGGCGGGGCCGACATCAAGCCGCAGCAGGACACCGTGCTGGAGGCCGGCGACGACATTGTCATTGCCGGACCGACCGCCGCGATCGTTGCGGCCAAGCCGATAATCGGCGCCGAGATCGACGCCGGAGAGCTGCTGCGCAACCTGCCCGGCAATGTGATCGAGGTGCTCGTTGAAAGCCGCAAGTTGCACGGCCGCTCACTTCGCGAGATCGCTGACCGGCTTGGATCCGATGCGCGCGGCGTATTCCTGCGTGCGCTCACGCGCATGGGGCGGGAAGTGCCTCTCGGTCCCGACACGCGGGTCTATCTCGGCGACGTCATGACGCTGGTCGGCAGCACCAGCAATATCGCGCGTGCAGCGGCGCAAGTGGGACACCCCCTGAATACCGGCGATCGAACCGACATCGCCTATCTTGCCGCCGGCATCGCAGTGGGTCTTCTGGCCGGCCTTGCCAGCTTCAAAGTCGGCACTGTTGCATTGACGCTGGGTGGTGGCGGCGGCGCACTGATCGCCGGGCTCGTCTGCGGCTGGCTGCGGACGCGCAGACCCGGAATTGGTGCAATGCCGCCGGCCGCGCAGCAGACCCTGAGCGACATCGGCCTCGGCGGCTTCATCGCGGCGATCGGACTCGGCAACGGCCTTGCCGCCTGGTCGGCGATCCAGGCGCACGGTCTGTTGCTGGTCGGCATGGGCATCGTGGTCACGCTGGTTCCGATGACGGTCGGAACGCTGGCTGCTTACTATCTGCTGCGCATGAACCCCGTCGTGACCTGCGGCGCGCTCGCCGGCGCGATGACGGTCGATGCCGCCGTCACCGGCGCCTGCGACGTTGCCGAGAGCCAGACGCCGGTGCTCGGCGTTGCCGTCCCCTACGCTGTTGGCAATGTCGTCCTCACGGTGCTCGGCCCGATCGTCGTGGCCGCAACCTACGCAGGTTGAGGGGGCCCAGATGCGACGCGGACCTGCCTTGCTCCATTCTCTCGCGATCACCTTCCTCGCCCTCATCATGGCCGCATCGTCTACGCGCGCCGGGGACGAGGTCCGCATCCAGGAGGAAATCTGGGCGCTGCCCCTGCCGCTGCCGATGTTCGCCTATCTGGTGCGCCCGGTCGGCGACGGTCCATTTCCGCTCGTCATCATGAATCACGGCGTCTCGCTCGACGCGACCCAGCGCAGCCTTTTCCCGCTGGTCGAATTTCGCGACGCCGCCAAATGGTTTGCGAAGCGCGGCTATCTTGTGGTGGCGCCGGTGGGCAGCGGCTATGGCGCGCAAGCGATCGACATCCCCGAACGCGGGCTGTTCGGCCCGTTCTTCTCGAAAATCGGAAAGTGCACCAATCCCAATTTCCGTGATGCGGGCCTCGCGATCGCCCAGGTCGACCTCTGGATCATTGACTACCTGGCCGCCGAAAAGCGGATCATCCCGAAGGACGTGATCGTCGTCGGGCAGTCCGCCGGCGGCTGGGGCGCGATCGCCCTGTCGAGCGTGAACCCGCCGCAGGTGAAGGCCATCATTGTCTTTGCCGGGGGGCGCGGCGGACGGGTCGGCGGCAAGCCGAACAACAATTGCGCACCCGACCGGCTGGTCGAGGCCACCGCCGATTTCGGCCGCACGTCGCGCGTGCCGATGCTGTGGATCTACATCGGGAACGACACGTTCTTCGGTCCCGACTTGTCAAAGCGCATGCACACGGCCTTCCTCGCCGCCGGCGGCCGGGCCGAATATCACCTGATGCCGCCGTTCGGCAACGAGGGACATTTCTTCCTCGGTTCGCCGGATGCGGTCCCGCTCTGGTCGCCGTTGGTCGCCAGGTTTCTAGATGCGCAGAACTGAGTCCGGATTTCGGAGTTGCAGCGATGGCCCGTGCTCTTGATTGTCTCTCTGGCCTCCTGATGGTTGCAGCAATCGGGGCCGCCACGATCTCGAGCGTCGCCTCACCCGTGGCAGCGCAATCCGAAAAGCCCGCCGAGGTCGCAACACGCGGCCAGCGTGACGCCAACGACATCAGCTATGGCAGCTGGCAAAAACTGTGCTTCAGGGCTGGCGGTGCGCCCACCCTCTGCCGAACCTCGATCACTGGGCGCTTCCCGACCGGGCAGACCGCCGTGCGCATCGATCTGATCGAGCGGGAGGACGCGCCCACAGCCCGCCTGCAGCTGTTCGTGCCCGTCGGGATGTACCTGCAACAATCACCGAAATTGGCCGTCGATCATGGCGCCGCGTTTCGCGTTCCCTATACCTGGTGTCTCACCAATCTATGCGTCGCGGCGGACGTCGTGGCGCCGAAAATCATTGATGAAATGGAAAACGGTCAGACGCTTCTGCTCGAACTCGTCGATTCAAATCTTCTTGCCGTGACGACCTCGATTCCGCTCGCGCAATTTGCTTCCGCCCACAAGGGGGCGCCGACCAGGACGCTCGAGCAATATGTCGACGAATGACGGCCGAGGCGGAGCTACGAGACGAGTGCGCGCTCGACGGACTCGATCAAGGACTGAGCCGCAAACGGTTTGATGAGATAGGCGATGCAGCCTGAAGCAATCGCTGCGGCGCGGTTCGCCGGGCTGTCATTGCCGGTGACATAGATCACCGGCGCTGCGATGCCATTCTCGGCCAAGCTTCGCCGCACCTCGATGCCGGACCTCGCACCCAGATTGATGTCGAGGATGATGCAGATCGCCGTATGGAGCCTGCCATGATCGAGCAAGGCGCTATCAGAGTCGAACAGAGTCGTTGCGAAGCCGTGTCCCCGCAGAAGCCGGTCCATGCTGGTCCGCATGGACCGATCGTCATCTACGACAAAGACGGATTCGCGCAGGGGCAAGGCGATTTGCCTTTCTGGAAGACGCCGTTGGGATATTGGATTGCGAAGGCTCCGCATTCTGACGCGGTTATGTGTGCATCTTGCACACAGCTTGTCGCGCACTGTCAACACGCCTCGGCATTGTCCTTTGGGACAGGCGCATCGAGGGAACTTTAAGCCGTTCCAAAGCCGTCAGCGTTCGTCGGGATTGAGCATTCCGAGACGCTCTGCGATCGAAACGAGCTCCGCCAGCGAGCGAACCTGCATCTTCTCCATCACTTGATGGCGGTGTGCTTTCACGGTGCGCTCGGTGGTCCCCAGCTCATGCGCGATCTGCTTGTTGATCCGGCCGCGCACGATCAGATCAAACACCTGTCGCTCGCGCTGGGTCAGCGCGGCCAGATGACGACGAAGCGTATCAAGCCTGCTGGCCTGGGCCCGCGCCGTCCGCTGACTGGCCAGCGCCCGCTCGATGGCATCGAGCAGTTGCTCGGACGAAACTGGTTTGGTCAGGAAGTCTTCCGCACCGGCCTTGATTGCACGTACGGTCGTTGGCGTGTCGGCATGACCGGTCAAAAAGATGATGGGTAACATCGAACCGGATGCGACCAGCCGGGCCTGCAGGTCGGGACCGCTCAGGCCAGGAATCCGGACGTCGAGCAGGATACACCCGGCCTGCTCGTCATCCGATAGCGAGTCCAGCAGCTCCGATGCAGAAGCATATGTCGCCACCTCGTACCCCTGCGAGCTTCAGCCGGCGCTCGATCGCGGTCCGAAAGGACGCGTCGTCGTCAACAACGTGAACAAGGCCTGGCAACTTCTACCTCTCGCCCAACTCAATGAGGACGCTCGACGTCCTTCTCATTGTTCAAAGCGATCCTCACGTCTGAAAGTCGAAATATCTGCTTCGCAATTCGTCGCAGCTACCCTGCGCAGAGGGCTTCTCATCCAGCGCAGCAATCGTCCGTGCTGTCCTTTGGTACAATGAACCTTGGGACAATGGATAACAATACTTCGCTGGCCGAAAATCAACTTCGGCGGGAGTGGGATTGCGCGGCGCATTTCCGGCAACGTATTTCGTCTGACAGACCAATTCGGCGGAAAAGCTGAGGAGTTGGCCTATGTTCGTTCGCATCACGACGGATTCCACGCTGCGACCCAATACTCTCCGCGACCTCGGTATGGCAAGTCATTCAAATGCACTGGTCAATTTAAGCGAATTTTCCTACCGGAAAGGCTCCGAGATCTACGGCGAGAAGGAGCCGGCCGAGTATGTCTATCAGGTCAAGTCCGGCGCGGTACGAAGCTACAAGCTGCTGTCGGACGGTCGCAGGCAGATCGGCGCATTTCACCTCGTCGGTGACATCTTCGGGCTCGAGAACGGCAGCGAGCACCGCTTCACGACGGAAGCCATCGTCGATACCACGGTACGGCTGATCAAGCGCCAAAGCCTGGAAATCGTGGCCGAGAGCGATGCCATGGTAGCCAGAAACCTGCTCAGCATGACCACGAATAACCTCCAGCATGCGGAAGACCACATGCTGCTTCTCGGCCGCAAGACCTCCCTGGAGCGTGTCGCCGCGTTCCTGCTCGAAATGGACAAGCGCCTGACGGCTGCAGGCGTCATGGCGCTTCCGATGTCACGCCGCGATATCGCCGACTATCTCGGCCTGACGCTGGAGACCGTCTCGCGGGCTTTGTCGCGGCTGCATGAGCTCGGCGTGCTCGGCTTCATCGGCAACACCCAACGCCAGATCGTGCTGCTCGACCGGCACCAGCTCGCAAGCCTCGATCTGCAGCCCTGAGCCGGCGAAAGGCCGGTTCACGATCCGCAATGGTCGCGGTTGACCGACGCGACAGCATCAGGTGCGTGGCAGGTCCACGCCGGATTTTTCGGTGAGGCCGAGATGGTCGAGCGTCTTGAGCAAGACTTCGAACAGAATGGCGGCGGACCAGCCGAACAGCAGAACACCGTTCATGGCGGTCAGCGGGCCGAGCAGGCGCCATTCGCGCACCGGCGTGATGTCGCCGTAGCCAAGCGTGGTGTAGTTGACGAAGGCAAAGTAGAGCATGTCTGCGTCGGCGGCGGCCTGGACGACATGATAGGTCGCCGCCCACACCAGAATTTCGATCATGTGGGCGATCTTCAACACGACGGCGATCGTGATCATGACGCTCATGAGGTGCAATCGCGGTCGCTTGGTATGGCGCGGGACGGCACTGCGGGCGACGGTGACGGCGACCACCGTCACGAGCGCGTGTATTCCGATATTGATCACGCTGACGAGCGTGCCGACAAGGAATTGGAGCATCATCGGGGTGAACCACACCTCATTTCAGCCTAGGCCAACCGTGCCTCGATCGTTTCCTTTGCGACAACGGTTTCCTGATCGACCCGCGCTGACGCAGCGCGGTCGATTCCTGTCCATGCGGTCGCGAGCTCCCAGGCCACCGACAGGATGATCGGCCCAATGAACAGTCCGATGATTCCATGCGCGAGCGTACCACCAATGACCCCGATCAGGATGACCAGCGTCGGCGTCGTCAGGCCCCGCCCCATGAGGAGCGGCTTCAGCACGTTGTCGAGCAGACCGACGACGACCAGATAGACAGTCAAGAGCAGGGCGACGGTCACGTCCTTGTCCACCCATATCCAGACCAGCACGGGGAAAAGAACGGGGCCGGCGCCGATTTGGACAATCGACAGCAAGAGCACGACGACCGCGAGCAGTCCCGCGCTTGGGATCTCTGCGAGCTTGAAGCCGATGCCCGCCAGCAAGGCCTGAAGGATGGCGACGCCGATAATGCCCTGCGCGACGGCGCGTATGGTTGCGCCGGCGAGCTCGAGAAAGTGCTCGCTCCGGCCGGGCACGACGCGCAACAGGAAGCCGCGCAGCGCGGCGACGAGCTGCGCGCCGTGCGGGAGCAGAAAGCCCGCGACGATCACCGACAGCAGGAATTGGAGCATGCCAATTCCGGTGTCACCGGCAAACGACAGCATCACTCCGGCGAGCGGTTTCAAGTACGGCGCCACTTCGCGCAGCGCCGCACGGATGTTCGTGTAGGCCTCGTTCCAGATCGCGTAGAGCTGAGGACCGATCAACGGCCAGCTCCTGATCTGCTCCGGTGCGGCCTGGAGCGCGAGATCGCCACTGCCGATCTGGCCCGCAAGGTCCCGGATTCCTTCGACTGCACTGAGGCCGAGCCAGGCGGCGGGACCGATGACGATGCCCAGCGTGATCAGGGTGAGAACGGCTGAGGCTGTCCGGGGACGGCCACCGAGGCGTTGGGCGAGCCAGGCGAAGACGGGATGAAACGCCACGGCCAGCACGGCGCTCCAGCTCAGGATCGGCACGAACGGCCGGAGGACGACAAATGTCCAGAAGATCAGCAGCCCGAGCAAGCCTAGCCGGATCACGAGTTGGACAATGTCCTCCGCGGACAGAAGCTGGCGAAGCGTTTTCAAGGGTCGTTGCCTCCAGGCCGACGGACCGCTGCTGAGCAGCTAGCGGGGCGGCCCACCGCGGAGGCTTGATCCAGATCAAGCTCGCAAGTCACGTCAGCCTCGCTTGGTGGCGGCCTTAGCTGGAAGCCTCAGCTTGCACGGAAGGTCGGCTGGTGGGTTCCAGCGGGCGAGGATCGCCTCGGAATACATCATTCTGGGGATTCTGGGGCGTATTTCACGCCGATCAGGACGCCACCGCTGATCGGGGAGGATCGTACCTTGCTCGTTGCGATGACCGAGCTTGTCGAGTTCGGCCGCGAGACCAGCAAGAGCCAACATCGATCCTCTACGTGGCCCCTTTGGTCGTGATCAGATGGAATAGGCCGCCGCCATCGGCCAGCTTTATGTCCTTCGATTCGGCCTTGGCGCTTAGAACGGCCGATCAGAGAGCGCCTTCCGGAATTTCATTCAAACCCCCGTGGCTGGAATTTGGGGGTATCTGAGGGGGGTGAATTTGGGGGGTGCAAGGCCCCTACCCCCTTCCATACCCCCAGCGGCTCCGGACGAGGGCGGACGCCGATGGAAGCCTTAGAACATAACATAACATCAAAAGCCCTGAAATTTCAAGGGCTTATCTACAAGTCTTGTTTGATTTTGGAGAGGCTTACGAAACAGCCTGATGGCTCCCCGGGCTGGATTCGAACCAGCGACCATCCGATTAACAGTCGGATGCTCTACCGCTGAGCTACCGAGGAAAGGGCGAACCGTTCGTTCGCGCGCGGCTGCGTATAACAAAGCCGCTTGCGCTTGCAAAGGACGAATTCGTCATCATCCGCAACGCGCTCGGAGGGACCTGGAACGGCCGCTCCTCCGGTCGGGACCGGGCAAGGATTATTCCGCCAGGAACGAGGTGGTCTTGGTGCCGGGGTCGTAGCGCAAGCGGAGCGCGGTGAGCTTGCAGAGATTGACGTTCTTCCACAGCACCGACTCGTCATAGCTTTTCCAGTCGACCCGGATGTTCCAGCAGCCTTCATCGTCGCCGTCGAACTCGACATAAGTGCTGGCCTGGTTCTGCAACACCTTGTCGAGCTCGTTCTCCCATTCGTCCAGCCCGTCATCCGGCGCGTTGAAACCCAGAAACTTGATGGCATAGCCGGTCTCGTTGACGACGGTGACGTTGCGGGCATCGGCCGCAAGTGACGGCGTGGCGGCGATCGAAAGGGCGATCGCGATCAATCCGGACAGAAAATGCTTCATCTGAAAATCCTCCGATCAAAACAGGCCTCGGCGACCGGCATGGATCGGCGCGGGCGCCGCGGCAGGGAAATGCGTTGCCTCGAGACACGTCCGGAGCGCGATCGCCATGTTCAAGACACGATCGATCTGCACTCCGGGACGGCTGCGCGACGCGAGACGCGCCCAACCTGTTTATCGTTTCGAATTCTCAGCAGCAATGAACCGGCATTCATAGATCGGCAGAGTTTGTTTTCTCCGGTACCGGCACCGGTACGGCCGCGCCATTGCTCTTGCCCGTCACGGCACCGACCAGCGCCTTGACCGGATCGTCGCCCGGCGCAAAGCCGCTCTGGCGCAGGATCTCGTCGATCATCGGACGCAGCGCGTGAACCTTGAGCAGCTCGCCGGCCAGACCTTCGCCGAAGCCGACATTGCCTCCACTCGCACCATTGCCGCCGAACGCGCCGCCGGTGTGCAGGATGCGGACATCCTTGAGGTTCGCGATCGGCTTCACCATCTCCGCCAGCGCGGACGGCATGGTCTCGATCCGCTTCTTGGCGATTTCGAAATCGATGACGTTGCTGCCGAGCTTGTTCTGCGCCTCGTTCTTCATGGTGATGACGGCGGCTTCCGCCTCGCCGATGTTGCGGACGCCGACCGCCTTGATCTTGTTGGATTCAGCTTCGGCGGTGGCCAGCGTCTTGACGGCTTCGGCGCGATCGAGCGAGGCCTTCTTCTCGGCCTCGGCGGCGACGATCAGCTCGGTCGATTTCCGTTCGGCCTCGGTGCGTGCGGCCAGCACCTGGGTCAGGCGGGCACGATCGGCGACCTCGATGGCGCGCGCGGTGACGACCTTTTCCTCCGCGGAGACGGCCAGCGCCTCGGCGGTCTTGGCTTCGGCGACGGCTTCCGACGTCTCCTTGCTCTTCGCCGCGATCTGGATCTCGTTCTCCTGCGTCGCGATCTGGATCTCGCGCTGGGCGTCGGTCTTGCGCTTGTTGATTGCCAGCTCCGACTCGATCACCGCGGTTTCCTTGACCTGCTTGGCACCCGCCTCCTTCTCGGCAACCGCGCGATCGGTGTCGATGCGAGCGTTCTCCTCGGT
Organism: Bradyrhizobium sp. USDA 336; assembly: GCF_044908355.1. Lineage (NCBI taxonomy): Bacteria > Pseudomonadati > Pseudomonadota > Alphaproteobacteria > Hyphomicrobiales > Nitrobacteraceae > Bradyrhizobium > Bradyrhizobium sp. USDA 336. Next base: position 1,794,646 of record NZ_JBIYDC010000002.1, read on the forward strand.
CAGACGCGCTGTCTGCGTCGCGGTCGCGACCTCGGCGCGGGTGCTCGCCGTCTTGTTGGCGATGTCGCGCTCCTGCGACAGCTCGGCTTCCTTCTTGGTCCGCTCGATCCCGAGGGTCTGCTGCCGGGCTTCGAGATCCTTTTGCGCGATCGCCACCTCATTGTCGCGAACGATGGCGTTTCGATCGCGCCGCCGGGTTTCGGTGACGGTTTTCAATTGGGTGAGACCTTCGGCGTCGAAGAAATTCTCCGGGTTGAAGAATTTGACGTCGGTCTGGTCGAGCTTGGTCAGCGATACCGATTCCAGCTCGAGCCCGTTCGACTTGACGTCGGACTCGACCGTGGACTGCACGTGCTTGACGAAGTCCGAGCGCTTCTCCTGGAGCTCCAGGATACTCATGGTCGCGGCGACCGAGCGCAGGCCGTCGACGAATTTCGCCTCGACCTGGTTGCGCAGCGCCTCGGCATCGTTGGTCAATGCACCCAGCGTCTGGCTCGCGAGCGCGATGCTCTCCTCGTCGGGACGGACACGCACATAGAACTCGGCGACGATGTCGACGCGCAGGCGATCCTTGGTGATGAGGGATTCCCGCTCCTTGCGCTCGACGGTGAGGCGCAACGTCTTCAGGTTGACGCTGGCACAGGAGTGGAAGATCGGAAGGATCATGGCGCCGCCGTCGAGCACGACCTTCTTGCCACCGAGCCCGGTGCGCACGAAGGCCTCGTCGCGGGTGGCGCGCTTGTAGAGGATGGTGAAGACGATCCCCAGGACGACGATCAGCGCGACGCCGATCACGGCCGGGACTGCGATGTCGAACATGACTTTCTCCGCTGTGGGACTTGCTAATTGCTTAGAGTGGGCTTCGACGGCTTGAGTTCATCGTCGGCCTTCACCGCGACGAAGCGCGTGCCGTCGCGGTCGACCAGGAGGACCATGGTTCCCTGGGGCAAAGGTCCCGATTGCGGCGCCGCGACCGCCGAGACGAAATGGCGGTTGCCGTGGACGTCGGCGACACTGACGCGGCCGGGCGGCCCCTGGTCGAGCGGGCCGACGACGACCTCGCCGATGCGGCCGACGAGATCCCCCAAGCCGACGACGTAGCTTTCGTCCTTGGGAATGATCCGCGCGATGGCACGGCTGGAAACGCGGACCAGTGGAACCGATGCGGCGACTGCCCCGATCGAGGCGACCGCCGCCGGCAAGGGACCCGCCACCATCCGCGCGAGGTCCTGGATCAGGAAGCCGGTGATCGAGAAGGCGCCGAGCAGCAGCAAGAGGAAGATCAGGAGCGGCACGCCGCCGACATTGATCCATGAAATGGCGTTGAGCACGCCGTTGTCGCTGGGATGAGCAAAATCGATGTTGGTGCCCAGCATCTCGCTCAAGGAGGCCCCGACCAGCATCGAGATCACCTCGACCGAGCCGACGATGATGATCATGGCCGCCGCGATCGCGAACGGCCTGACCTCAGGCGCCATGACGTGTTCGAGCAAAGCGCTCATGACACCGCACTCAGGAGCCCGACTTCAACCGGGCCAGCCTCGCTGCAATTTCCTTGTCGCGATGGAGCGTGCTCAGCTCGTCGATGTCGCCCGAATAAGGAATTCCCGGCGGCACGCCGGTGGCCCGTGCCACTGCCCTGCCCGCCCGCAGCGCCTTCGCGGCAGCGGAGGTGCCGCCGGATTTCCGCGACGACGTCGATGTCTGTGGGCTGGCCTGTGCCTCGCTCTTTTCCAGATCGGCGCGGCGCTGCTCGGCATCCTGGAGCGCCGACAGCACCGCGCGGAGCGATGTGACGCATTGCTCGATCTTCTCGTTGTTCTCGTCGATGGCGCGGGAGAGCACCTCGAACTGCGCCTCCAGGTCCATTTGCCGCGCGATGCCGGCGCGGGCGAGATCATCGCGCCCGTCTGCGATCGCGGCCTCGATCTTGGCGGTCAGATCGGTCATCGCCCGCTCGATCTCGCTGCGGCGCGCGTTGAGGCGATATTCCTCGGCCCGCGCAGCGGCGAGCGCATCGCGGGCTTCGGTCTCGGCGCGCTCGATTTCGCGGATGGCCTGGCCGACCACCTTCAGCTTGTTCTTGCCTTCTGCCTGCTCGATCGCATCGTACGCGATCCCGGCAATCAGGCGCCCGACTCGGGACAGGAAATTGTCGGGAGCGGCAGCGATGTTATCCATGGCGTTCTCCTCCTCTGGCAGGCTGTTCGGCGTGACGCCGTAGTGAACTTCGAAACCGTCGTCGGTGCGGATGAGGCGCGCCGGCACGCTCTGCCCCCAGCCCTCGGCATAGCCGGCGTAGTCGAAGGGCACGCTGAAGCGCCCTTGCACGGTCGCAATCGAAATGGTGGCGGGCCCCTTGATCTTGGCGAGCTTGTCGTCGAGCGGCAGGCGGCGCCCTTGCGCGGCGCGATACTCCGCGCGGTCGCGCAGCCCCAACGTCACCAGCCGCGAAGGCAGCGCCGTCTGTTTGCGGATCGGCTCATAGGCATGGGCATGGAGCAGGACCACATTGGAACCCACATTGTGGATCCGCGCCACCTCATCGAGGATTTCCATCATGCGGTCATAGGCCTGGAATGTCGCCTCGATGGCGGCCTTGGCGGCCGGGTCAGGGGCAAGCCGGTAACGCAGCGCGGACGGCGCGTTTTTGCGAGATGGGCTCATAGAAAGCACTAAAGCACCATTTTGGTGCTTTCGGAAGACGAAACTCGATCACGTTCTGCTGATTCCTATGCACTCTGTAGGTTAGTCGCGGCGACGAGGGCCTGCGTTCAAGGCTGCCGATCATCCCTAGCGGACGGCCGATCAAGATTTGATGCACGCTTCGGTTGAAATTTGAGACGAATGCTGTGGGTGTTCGGTAAGCCGACATTCTCTCGACGCGCCGTTGCGAGGAGCTCCGGCCGCAGCAGCGATCTGCCAGATCGCCCAATCATTCCGGTGAGCTCATTTGACGGAGATATGACGATCGCCGACCAAGATGCGACGACGGTACGAAGCATTCACGTCCGGCATCCGCAGCAAATCCACAGCATATCCACAGGGTGCCTGTGACCGATTCGCGAGCTTCTGCGAGACACTTGCTGCGCACAACCCCACAGGCGGGCCGTTCAGCCACCCGCCTGGTCGAACACGGATCGGCAGGCCTCGCTGAGGCTGGCGCGGTTGCGACGCAGGCAGGCGGTGATGGCGCGGACGTTGGGGATCTCGCCGGCGCAGAGCCGGTAGACATCGGGCGTACAGGCCCGCCGCTGCTCTGCCGTTCCCTGTGCATGGGCCGCGGAGGCAAACAGCGTCAGGAACAGCCCGACCGTCGAGGCGCTCCGCGCCCGGCTCTTCACGCCCGCAAACCGCAAGAACCTCGCCTTCATGACCGGTCTCCCGCTCTGCACTGCCCGCTCCGGCCTGCATTGGCCGGCACGGTGCAAAGGGGTTACGAGAAATAAACCGCCAGGGACGTGATCTCCTTCACACCCGCCGCGCGGCGGCGGCACATAGGGTTGCCCCGGGGATTTTCAGGAATCGCTAACCATTCGGGTCCCGATCGCCGCATCGTTAAAATGCGAACGATCGGGTCAATACGGAAACAAATCGGCTTTGCGACATTGCGCCGTCCGCGTTCTGCGAGGGTGTGATGAGCGAAGCCGAATTCAATTTGCTGCTGGATGCTGTCCGGGACGCCATGGTGTTTGAGGATTTCGCGCCTGTGCCGGTGGAGCAATACGTGCCCCGCTCGTGGAACTTCGACGCGACGCCCAACGCTGCCAATGACAACGAGGGCGCCTGGCCCCTCCTGCCCTTTCCCGACGACTGGTACGCGGCCTGCTGAGGCCCGCCTTGAAGTGAACCGATGCGTCCGCCTTGCGGGCGGTTCGGCGTGACCGAGCGGCGGGGGGACCGGCGCAGCCCGATCAAGTCTTGACGCGCTCCTCGCCGTGCTGCGGCGCCCGGTCGGGTGCAGCCGGCGGAAAGATGCTGTCATAGATCGCGCGCGCCTCAGCAATGAGGCGGGCCCGCTCCAGCTCGGATTTCGGGACAAATCGAACGACGTCGCCCACGTGCTCTCCAGCTCCAGGGTTTGGATGCGTCTCTTCGCAGATGCGAAGTCTATGCCAGAGGACTGAATCGCACCTTTCCGCCAAGCCCCGGGCAAACCCGGTGACTGGCTGGCGCGTGCGGCTCGGCGAAACCGCCCAAAAGTCAAAATTTTGCGGAAAATCAGAGACTTGTGATGGAGGCCACGACCAGAATTGAACTGGTGTACACGGTTTTGCAGACCGTTGCGTAACCACTCCGCCACGTGGCCCCGTAAGGGCGGACCAATATAGGGGATCAATGGCTTAGGCAACCCCACGGCCCGCGGGTAGCACAGCGAAATGTCCAGGCAAAATCAGGCGCGCTTGCCGCGCCGGAAGTCGCGCCGGCGGCCCTTGGGCGCGGGCTTGGGTGCCAGTTCCGGCATCTCGGCCTGGACCTCGCGGTAGCGAGCCAGCATCCGTTCGAAACTGGCATGAAGCGTCTCGGCGATATCAGGGCGCCGCTCGAGGCCGGCGAGGATCGTCGCGGCGGCTTCGATGGTCGAGAGGCCGTCGCGGCGCGGCTCCCTGCGTAGGCGCCCGTAACGAGAGGGATGCGCCGGGTTGAGGATCACGCGCTGGCATTTGAGCATCCAGGGATTGCGCCACCACAGCGCCTTGGCCTGGCTCCAGGTGCCGTCGAGCAGCACCACGCCTTCGAGCTTGCCGAGGATCGCGCGCTGGTTCTCCGCGACCTCGCCCTTGCGGTTGAGCGCGAGGATCTCACCTTCGGCATCGAGATCGGCCGCGCGTGCCGAGCCGAGATAGAGCACCGCCCAGTGCGAAGCATTCTCGACCGGACGTCCCAGCGCCTTGGACAGGCTCGGCCAGGACAGGCCGACCCGCACCTTGGCATCGGCAAAATGCCTGGCCAGCAGCCGCGCCGTGCCGAGCGCCCTGTCCTGCTCCTGCGGATGCTGCAGGATCAGGAGCGAGAGCCGGTTCTCGATCGGCGTGACGCTGTCGCAAATGCACAGCGGCATCGGCTTCTGGCAATGCGGGCATTCGGGGATCGGCTCGGCCGGCGCGGCGGTAGTGTCGGGCGGATTGGACATGGCGCCGCTATACGCTTGACGCGGCGCTGCAACAACCTATTCCGCCGGGGCCGCCAGCGGACGCGGCTCGGATCGCCGCCGCAGGCGGTCGATCAGGAGGTAGATCACGGGCGTCGTGTACAGCGTCAGGATCTGCGAAACGAACAGGCCGCCGATGATGGTGATGCCGAGTGGGCGGCGCAGCTCCGTGCCGGGGCCGGTGGCGATCACCAGCGGAATGCCGGCAAACAGCGCCGCCATGGTCGTCATCAGGATCGGGCGGAAGCGCGCCTGGCAGGCCTCGAAGATCGCCTCGGCGGAGGACAGCCCGCGCTGGCGCTCGGCATCGAGCGCGAAGTCCACCATCATGATGCCGTTCTTCTTGACGATGCCGATCAAGAGGATGATGCCGACGAAGGCGATCACCGTCAGCGGCGTGTTGGTGAGCTGCAAGGCCAGCAGCGCACCTAAGCCGGCCGAAGGCAGTGTCGAGATGATCGTGAGCGGATGGGCGAGGCTCTCATAGAGCACCCCGAGCACGATATACATCGCGACCAGCGCGCCGAGGATCAGGAGCGGCTGGCGACCGCTGGTCCTGGCGAAATCGCCGGCATTGCCGTCGAAGCTGCCACGAATGCCTTCGGGCATGTGCAACTCGTCGACCGCGCGCTGGATGTTCTGGGTCGCCGCCTGAAGCGGCACGTCCGGCATCAGGTTGAAGGACACCGTGGTCGATGGGAACGACTGCGAATGATAGACGGCAAGCGCAGCGAGCCCACGCGTCGCGCGCACCACGGCCGACAGCGGCACCTGCGCATCTCCCGCCCCGGCGACGTAGATGCGATCGAGATTGGAGGGGTCGACCTGGAACTTCGGGTCGATCTCCAGCACGGTCATGTACTGATTGCGCTGGGTGTAGATGATCGAGATCTGCCGCTGTGCGAAAGCGTTGTTCAGCGCGTTGTCGATGTCCTGGACCCTGACGCCGAGCGCGGACGCCTTCTGGCGGTCGATGGCGAGCGTCAGCTGCAGCCCGCCGGGATCGCGATCGCTGGAGATGTCGGTGATGCCCTCCACGCTCTCCAGGCGCTTGGCCACGATCGGCGCCCATTTCTGCAACAGGCCGAGATCGGTGCTGGTGAGCGTATATTGGTAGTCGGAATCGCTCTGACGCCCGCCGGCCCGCACGTCCTGGGCGGCGAACATGAAGAGGCGGATGCCGGGCACGGGATACAGCGCGCGCCTGAGCCGGTCGATCACGACCTCAGTCGACACGTGGCCACGCTCCTCCGGCGGCTTCAGGCTGATGAACATGGTGCCGCGGTTCGAGGTTGCCGGCCCCGGCCCCCCGCCTCCGCTGCCCACGGTCGAGCCGATGCCGGCCACGGCCGGATCCCGCATCACGATCTCGGCGAGCCGCTGCTGCAGGCCGAGCATCGACTGAAACGAGATGTCCGCCGAGGCGCGCGTCGCGCCGATGATGAGGCCGGAATCGTCGGTCGGGAAGTAGCCTTTGGGGACCTTGATGTAGAGCGTCACCGTGAGCGCGATGGTGGCGAAGAACACCAGCAGCGTCAGCAGCGGGAATTCCAGCACGGTGCGCAAGCTGCGGGCGTAGAACGCGACGGTGCGCGATAGCGCACCTTCGATAATGCGGTCGAACAGCGTTGCCGTGCCGGAGGTGGTCTGCCGGATGTAATGGGCGCAGATCATCGGCGTGACCGTCAGCGACACCAGCGTCGAGACCAGGATGGCAAAGGTCAGCGTCAGCGAGAATTCGCGCAGGAGCCGGCCGACGACGCCGTCCATGAAGATCAGCGGCGTGAAGGCGGCGATCAGCGACAGGCTGATCGAGACCACGGTGAAGCCGATCTGCTTGGCGCCCTCCTGCGCCGCCCGGAACGGCCGCATGCCTTGCTCGAGGTTGCGGAACATGTTCTCGATCATGACGATGGCGTCGTCGACGACGAAGCCGACGGAGATGGCGAGCGCCATCAGCGACAGGTTGTCGATGGAGAAGCCTGCGACCCACATGCCTGCGCAAGTGCCGGCGAGTGCCAGCGGCACCGAGATGCCGGCCGCGATGGTCGGCGTCAGCCGCCGCAGGAACACGAACACGACGACCATCACAAGGACGGACGTTGCCAGCAGCGTCCATTGCATGTCCAGCACACTGGCGCGGATCGTGCCGGTCCGATCGACCAGGGTGGAGATCTCGACCCCGGCCGGGATCCACTGCTTCAGCTCGGGGATGAGCGCCTTGACCCGGTCGACGGTGTCGATGACGTTGGCATCGCCCTGCTTGGTGATCTGGATCAGAACCGCCGGTTGCCTGTTGAACCAGGCGATCGAGCGGACGTTGCGGACGGAATCCTCGATGTCGGCGACGTCCGACAGCCGCACGAAATTATTGCCCGAGCTCTTGATGACGATGTCGCGGAACTCCTTCGCCGTGCGCATCTGCTTGTTCAGCGACAGCGTCTCGCTCTGGCGCTCGCCTTCGAAGATGCCGACGGGGCCGAGCGCGTTGGCGGCGATGATCGCGGTTCGCACGTCGTCAGTGGCGATTCCAGCATTGGACAGCGCAACCGGGTTGAGCTGCACGCGCACGGCCGGCTGGTCGGCGCCGGAGATCGACACGTTGCCGACGCCCGGCACCTGCGAGATGCGTTGCGCCAAGACGCTGTCGGCGACGTCGTAGATCGCCGACGGAGAGATCGTCTTGGAGGTCAACGCCAGCACGAAGATGGGTGCGCCGGCCGTGTTTGCCTTGCGGAAACGCGGCAGCGTCGGCAGGTCGCTCGGCAGGTCGACCATCGCGGCGTTGATGGCCGCCTGCACGTCGCGCGCGGCCTTGTCGATGTTGCGGCCGATGTCGAACTGAAGCTGGATGCTGGTCGTGCCGAGGCTCGAGGTCGAGGTGATCTGGTTGATGCCGGCGATCTCTCCCAACCGCCGCTCAAGTGGCGACGCCACCGTCGCCGCCATCACGGACGGATCGGCGCCGGGCCGGCTGGCGGAGACGAAGATGGCGGGGAAGTCGACATTCGGAACCGAGGCGACGGGCAGGAACTGGTAGGCGACGATACCCAGCAGGAACAGCCCGATCGACAGCAGCGTGGTCGCGACCGGACGGCGGATGAAGGGCTCCGAGATCGATGCCATCACTGCATCCCCTCGGTCGCGCCGGCGACCGGCGGGCCGCCGGATTCGGCCGGCGGCAATGCCTGCTCGAACCGGCGGTTGATGCGGTCGAGCGCCAGGTAGATCACGGGCGTCGTGTAAAGTGTCAGGAGCTGGCTGAGCAGCAGACCGCCGATGATGGAGATGCCGAGGGGAAAGCGCAGCTCGGCGCCGGTGCCGCTCTCGATCGCGAGCGGCAGCGCCCCGAACAGCGCCGCCAGCGTCGTCATCATGATCGGACGGAAGCGTAACAGACACGCCTGCACGATCGCTTCGTTCGGCGACATGCCCCGCCCGCGCTCGGCCTCGAGCGCAAAGTCGATCATCATGATCGCGTTCTTCTTGACGATGCCCATCAAAAGGATGATGCCAATCAGGCCGATCACCGAGAGGTCCTGTCCGCACAGCATCAGCGCCAGGATCGCGCCGACACCGGCCGAGGGCAGCGTCGACAGGATCGTGATCGGATGGATATAGCTCTCGTAGAGCACCCCTAACACGATGTAGATCGTGATGACGGCGGCGAGCAGCAGCCACGGCTGGCCGGCGAGTGCCTTGGCGAATTCGGCGGCGTCGCCGGCATAGACGCCGACGATGCTGCCCGGCATGCCGATGCGGGTCTCGATCACCTTCACAGCTTCGACGGCATCGCCAAGCGCCGCGCCCGGCGCCAGGTTGAAGCTGAGCGACACCGACGGGAATTGCGCCTGGTGCGAGATCGCGAGCGGCGCCGTGGTCCGCTTCAGCGTCGCCACGGCCGACAGCGGCACCTGGGCATTGGGCGCGCCGGCGGTGGCGCTCGCGGCGCCCGGCAGATAGAGCTTCGACAGGATCGAGGGATCGCGCTGATACATCGGCAGGGCCTCCAGCACCACGCGGTACTGGTTGGCCTGGCCGTAGATGGTCGAGATCTGCCGCTGCGCGAAGGCATCGTTCAGCGTGTCGGTGATTGCTTGCAGGCTCACCCCGAGCTGGCCGGCGCGCGTGCGGTCGACATCGAGCTGCGCCCGCAGGCCGCCCTCCTGCGCCTCGGAGGAGACGTCCCGGAACAAGGGATCGCGCCGCATCTCCGCAACCAGCTTGCGCGCCCATTCCGAGACCAGCGTCGCATCGGTGCCGGTCAGCGTGTACTGGTATTGCGAGCGGCTCGACTGGGTCGAGATCTGCACGTCCTGCACCGGCTGGAAATAGACGGTCATGCCGGGGATGCCGGAGACCCGCTCCTTCAGCCGGGTTACGACCACGCTGACATCGTCTTGGCGCTCGCCGCGCGGCCGCAAGCTCATGACGAGCCGGCCGACATTGGTGGTCGGGTTGATGGAGCCCGCACCGATCACCGACACCACGCCGACCACATCAGGGTCGGCCCTGATGGCCTCGGCCGCCTCGGCCTGCCGCCTCTTCATTTCCGCAAACGACACGTCGGGCCCCGCCTCGGTCACCGCCGTGATCGACGCGGTGTCCTGCAGCGGCAGGAAGCCCTTGGGCGCGACGACATAGAGCACCAGCGTCGCGATCAGCGTAACGAACGTCACGACCAGCGTGGCGCGCTGACGCTCCAGCACCCACAACAGCGATGTGTGATAGGCGTCGACCGTACGGTCGATGAAGCGGCTGATCGCGGCCAATCCCGGCACGGCCAGCTCCTCGTGCGCGTGCTTGAGCAGCCGCGAGCACATCATCGGCGTCAGCGTCAGCGAGACCACCGCCGAGGTCACGACCGCAATCGTCAAGGTCAGCGCGAATTCGCGGAACATGCGCCCGACCAGGCCCGACATGAACAGGAGCGGGATGAAGACCGCAATCAGCGACACCGTCAGCGAGATCACGGTGAAGCCGATCTCGCTGGCGCCCTTGCGCGAGGCTTCCATGGCGCCGTCGCCATTTTCCATGTGACGCACGATGTTTTCGATCATCACGATGGCATCGTCGACGACGAATCCGGTGCCGATCGTGAGCGCCATCAGCGACAGATTGTCGAGGCTGAAGCCGGCAAAATACATGATGCCGAAGCTCGTGATCAGCGACAGCGGCAGCGCGACGCCGGCGATCACGGTTGCGCGCAGCGAGCGCAGGAACAGCAGCACCACGAGCGTCACCAGCACGACGGCAAGGACCAGCGTGAATTGTACGTCGCGCACCGAGGCGCGGATGGTAACGGTGCGGTCGGAGACGATGGTGAGGTTCACGCCGGCCGGGATCGCGCGCTGCAGTTTCGGGATCTCGGCGCGGATCTGGCTGACGACGTCGATGACGTTGGCGCCGGGCTGGCGCTGGATGTCGAGGATGACCGCCGGCGTGCCCTGGTACCAGCCGCCGGTGCGGTCGTTCTCGAGGCCGTCGACGATCTGGGCGACGTCGGCAATGGTCACCGGCGAGCCGTTGCGGTAGGCGATGATGACGGGCTTGTAGGCGTCGGCCGCCGCGATCTGGTCGTTGGCGGCGATGATATAGGATTGCTGCGCGCCGTCGAGCGAGCCTTTCGGCCCCGAGACATTGGCATTGGCGATCGCGGTGCGCAGATCTTCCATCGCGATGCCGTAGGCTGCAAGGCGCGCCAGGTCGGCCTGGATGCGCACGGCCGGCTTCAGCCCGCCCAGCACGGACACGCGCCCGACGCCGGAGATCTGGCTCAAACGTTGCGCCAGAATGGTGTCGGCGATGTCGCTCATGACCCGGAGCGAGATCGTGTCCGAGCGCAGCGCCAGCGTCATCACCGGCGCATCCGCCGGGTTCACCTTGGCGTAGGTCGGCGGGTAAGGCAGCGTCCTCGGCAGCACGCCCGCGGCGGCATTGATCGCGGCCTGCACGTCCTGCGTCGCCCCGTCTATGTCGCGGTTGAGCTCGAACTGCAGCGAGATCTGGCTGACGCCGAACGAGCTCGTCGAGTTCATCGCCGAGAGCGACGGGATCTGCCCGAGCTGCCGCTCCAGCGGCGCGGTGATCAGCGAGGCGATCACGTCCGGACTCGCGCCCGGCAGCTGCGTCGTCACCTGCACGGTCGGGAAATCGACCTGCGGCAGCGCCGAGACGGGCAGTGCGAAATAGCCGAGCAGCCCGCCGATCAGAAGCGCGATGCCGAGCAGCGAGGTCGCGATCGGCCGGCGGATGAAGGGTTCGGAGACACCCATGGGTTATGCCTGCCGCTTCAAGCGGCTGTTGTCGGGATCATGGCTGCTTGGCTCCACTTTCCGATGCCCCCGGCCCCGGCGCCGGTCCTGTCTGCCCCTTCTGGTCGCCTTCGCTGCTCTTGCGCTTGGCGCGCAACTCGCCGTCCTTGGCTTGGCCGTCCTTCTGCCCGTCCTTCTGGCCTTCGTTGGCACCATCCTTCTTCGGGGCGTCCGGTGCGCGTGAGCGCTTGCGCGGGGCAAGATCGGCCGACGGAGTCTGGTCGTCGCGGCCGACGATCACCTTGGAGCCGTCGGACAGATTTGCGAAGCCCGTGGTGACCACCCTCTCGCTCACCGACAGGCCGCTGGCGATCACGGCGTCATGCTCGTTCTGCTGGGTCACCGTCACGGGCTTGGCCGAGACGATGTTGTCCGCGCCGATGACGTAGCTGAAAGTGCCGATCGGCCGCGCGACGGGCCGCGCTGCACCGCCGAGGTCGGCACCACCAACGCCTGCGTCAAGGTCTCGACCTTGAGGCGGACGTTGACGAACTGGCCCGGCCAGAGCTGGTAATTGGCATTGGGGAATTCGGCCTTGAGCTTGAGCGTGCCGGTGGTCTGGTCGACCTGGTTGTCGATGCCGGTGAGCTTGCCGGTATCGATCACCGTGATGCCGTCATTGCCAAACACGTCGACCGCGAGCGGCCCCTTCGCCGCCGCCGCGTTGACGCGCATGATCTGCTGTTGCGGCAGGCTGAACCACACCGCGATCGGCTGCAATTGCGTGATCACCACGAGGCCCGTGGTGTCGGAGGCATGGATGATGTTGCCCTGGTCGACCAGGCGCAGGCCGACGCGGCCCGAGATCGGCGCCACGATCTTGGTGTAGCTCAGCGTCGCCGCCGCGTTGTCGATCGCAGCCTGGTCGGCCTTGACCAGCGCCTCGGTCTGCGCGACCAGCGCACGCTGGGTGTCGGCCTGCTGCTTGGAGCCGGCGTTGGAGGCGGCGAGCTGCTCGTAGCGCGCGAGGTCGATGCGTTGGTTGGCGAGCTGGGCCTGATCCTGCGCCTTCTTGGCAACCGCCTGGTCGTACTGCGCCTGATAGATCGCCGGATCGATCTCGCCGAGCACGTCGCCCTTCTTGACGTCCTGACCTTCCGTGAAATTGACCGCGATCAGCTTGCCGTCGACCTGCGAGCGCACGGTCACGGTGTTGAGCGCGCGGATCGCGCCGACGCCGTCGAGATAAACCGGCACGTCCTGGATGCGCGGGCTCGCCGCCAGCACCGGCACCGGCAGATCGGGGCGCTGATTGCGGTTGTTCGTCTGCTGCTGTTGCATGACGATCCAGCCGACATAGCCGAGGCCGCCGAGGATCGCGAGCGTGACCAGGGTCATGACGATGCCACGGCCGCGCGATCTCTTCGCCGTCCCCTCTCCCGCGCCCTGCTTGGTGTCCGGCTTAAAGAGCATTGACCGGTTTCTCCATTCGCGGCTCCCAGCCGCCGCCGAGCGCCTGGTACAGGCTGACGATGGCCAGAAGCCGTGCGAGTTGGGCCTGCGACAGCGCATCTTCCGCCTGGAACAGGGTCAGTTGGGTGTTGAGCACGGTCACGATGTCGGCGGTGCCGGCACGCAATTGCTGCTCGGAGAGATCGAAGGCGCGGCGCGAGGCGGCGACGACGTCACGCTGCAATTGCAGCCTGAACGTGGTCTGCTTGATCGAGAACAGCGCGTTGTCGACGTCGGCAAAGGCCTGGATGATGGTCTTGCGATAGGTTTGCAGCAGCTCGTCCTGCCGCGCCTTGGCCAACTCGAAATTCCCGAGGATCCTGCCGCCGTCGAAGATCGGCTGTGTCGCACTGCCCACGAGCTGGAAGAAGGCCGCATGCGGCTGGAACAGCGAGACCAGCGCCGAGCTCTGATAGCCGCCATTGCCGGTGAGCTGGATGGTGGGAAAGAACTGCGCGCGGGCATTGCCGATGTTGGCAGTGGCCGAGGCGAGCTGCGCCTCCTGTCGGCGGATGTCCGGCCGCTGCGTCAGCAGCTCCGACGGCAGGCCGGGCGTCACGCGCGGGATCGCGATCCGGTCCAGAGAGCCGCCGTGCACGCGCACGCTCTCCGGCGGCCGCGACACCAGCACGGCGAGCGCATTGACGTTCTGGTCCAGCGTCTGGCGCAATGGCGGCACCAGCGCCTTCTGGTTCGCCAGCACGCTCTCCTGCTGAGCGACGTCGAGATCGGTGCCGGTGCCGGCCCTGCGGCGCTCCCTGACCGCATCGAGGATGCGCTGCGCGCTCGCGATGTTGCGCTGTGAGGTCCTGATGCGGTCCTGCGAGGCCAGCACCTGGAAATAGGCGTTGGCGACGGCGGCGAGCGTCGTCAGCGCGACCGTGTCGCGATCGAAACGGTTGGCGTTCGCCGTCTCCTCCGCCGATTGCAGCGCGTCGCGGTTCTGCCCCCAGAAATCGAGCTGATAGCTCGCGCTCAGCGAGGCCGAATAATTGACGACCTCGCGCCCGCCGATGGACAGCCCCGAAGCGCTCGAGCCGGATGTGCGTGAATAGGACTCCGATCCGGCTGTCGAGACACTCGGCAGCAGCGCCGCGCCGGCCTGTCGCGCCTGCGCGTCAGCCTGGACAATGCGCGCCACGGCTGCGGCAATGTCGAGATTAACGGTCTGCGCCTCCTCCATCAGTTGCGTCAGCTCCGCGGAGCGGAAGCCGCGCCACCAATCCAGCGACGGCGGCGCATCGCCCTTGCCGGCATATTTGTAGTGCGCGGGAACGTCGAGCGCGGGATCGGGAAGATCCTGGGTCAGCACGCACGCCCCCGAGCCGGCAGCGAGACAGAGCACCGCAATCCATCGCGCCGCGCGCAGCGTTCCGAATGCAGAACCGAGAGACCGCCGCGAGGCGATCACTGGAACTTGCTGTGTCACATCCACCCCCCGCCGGGCAGATCAAGCCGCCGCAACGCTGCCGGATTAACCGATTCGCGGCGGGACGGTCGGGAGGCTTTGGACGACGCGCTCACAGTAATGATGCTTTCTGCGGAACCTGAGCTTCATACTAGCCGGGCCCGGAACGGCGGGACAGTGCCGCAATTGCGAGATGCCCGTGCCAACGAGGCGGGAGCGAACTGACAAGAATGCGAAAAGCGCCTGTCTCGCAGAGACTTTCTTCATTGCGAAACATTGGGAAACGTAAGCAAGCTTACCAAGATTTCATGTGATATCGCGGCCACACCCTTAGCTTCGCTCTTTATTCCCAACGCGTTGCACGCCTTCAGCTCAGTCCCACCCTCTGGGCGACGCACAACACCAGCCAATCTTGCCGAAAACGAAGCCGTCCAACGTACCGATATCTCTTTGGCCGTCACCGCGTCCACGTGTCCTGTCGCGACCCGTCTCGCCAGTGGCAAGAATCGGTCGCGACAGTGCTGATGGGGAGCGCAATCGTTCGTGCCCTGGCCGGGGTTCGGTCGTTTCCTCCTACCGATATCCCGCCTCGCGGCCGCGCGCATCAGCGCCGGTCTCGTCTCGGGCATATCACTGTTTCCGCGGGCGTTTCGGTCAGGTTCGCCGCAGCGCAAAAGCCTTCCCCTTTGGCCTCCCAAGCACTAGGTTCGGGCCAAAGCCGATCAACCCCTTGGTAGTGATTTCCCCCGACATGACCATTCGCAACGACGTTGTCGAAGCCATCGGCAACACCCCCCTGATCAAGCTCAAGCAGGCTTCGGAATTGACCGGCTGCACCATCCTGGGCAAGGCCGAGTTCATGAATCCCGGTCAGTCGGTGAAGGACCGCGCCGGCAAATGGATGATCCTGGAGGCCGAGAAGCGCGGCGAGCTGAAGCCCGGCGGGCTGGTGGTGGAAGCGACCGCCGGCAATACCGGCATCGGCCTTGCCGTGGTTGCGAGCGCGCGCGGCTATCGCACCCTGATTGTAATCCCGGAGACGCAGAGTCAGGAGAAGAAGGACTTTCTGAAGCTTTGCGGTGCCGAGCTGATCGAGGTGCCGGCCCTTCCCTACGCCAACCCCAACAACTACCAGCATGTCGGCCGGCGGCTCGCCGACGAGCTGCGCAAGACCGAGCCCAATGGCGTGCTGTTCGCCGACCAGTGGAACAACCTGGACAACGCCAAGGCGCATTACGAATCCACGGGGCCTGAGATCTGGGAGCAGACCGGCGGCAAGGTCGACGGCTTCGTCTGCTCGGTTGGCAGCGGCGGCACGCTCGCCGGCGTCAGCCGCTATTTGAAGGAGAAGAACAAGAACATCCGCATCGCCTGCGCCGATCCCCACGGTGCCGGCATGTACGAATATTTCAGGACCGGCGATCCCAAGGCGACGCCGGGCGGCTCGATCACGGAGGGCATCGGCCTCAACCGCGCCACCGCCATCGTCGAGACCGCCAAGGTCGACGATGCCTATCTCATTCCCGACACCGACGCGGTCAGTGCGATCTACGAGCTGCTCCAGCACGAAGGTCTGTGCCTCGGCGGCTCGACGGGCATCAATGTCGTCGGCGCGATGCGGCTTGCGAAGCAGCTCGGGCCCGGCAAGACGATCGTTACCGTGCTGTGCGATTCCGGCAGCCGCTATCTGTCGAAGCTGTTCAACGCCGACTTCATGCGCGCCAAGAACCTGCCGGTGCCGGAATGGCTGGAGAAGCGCAGCAACATCAAGCCGCCCTTCGTCTGATCGTCACACGCATCATCGGGCCGAGGGCGCAGATCCACAAAATCTGCGCAGTTCGGCCGGCTCAAGCGACCCGCCCGCTTTCCGAGGCCGCGGCACAATAGTCGCGCCAGAACTTGCGGTAACCCTCCTCGACCCTGCGCGTGTAGGTTTCGACATTACCCGCGGCCGAAGCCGCGATCCGGGCCGGCAATTCCGCGCGCAGCTTTGCCAGATGCGCGGGCTGGGCAGCGAATTTGCACGCGATAGCGGCGTAGCCCTCGTCGTCCTCGGCCAACCAGTCGTCAAGACCGACGGCGGCCACGATGGAGCCGCCGGCGCGCGAGGATGCGCCGTGGCCGAGCTTGGCGACGACCGGAACGCCCGCATAGAGGGATTCCCAGGTGCTGACGCCGCCGTTCTGCGGAAACGGATCGAGCGAAATATCGACCAGCGCGAAGGCTCGCAGATGATCGGCGCGCTCGGACGAGCCGAGGCAGGTGATCCTCTCCTCGGCGATCCCGTGGGCGACAAAGCGCGCGAGCAGGCCGTCGCGCACCAGGGGATCGTCGAGCAGCGTATGCTTGATGATGATCTTCGATCCGGCCACCTCCCGCATCACGTTCGACCACACGCGAATGGCCTCGTCCGAGATCTTGTTGACGCGGTTGAACACGCCGAAAGTGACGTAGCCGTTGCGAAGCATGGGAAGCTCCGAAGGCGGCACATCCAGGATGGGATCGATCGTGATCAGGCACGGCAGGTCATAGACTGTTTCGGCCAGCAGATGCCGCGCCGATTGCGGAATGAAGACCGGATCCGCGAGCACGTAGTCCATCGTCCGAAGGCCCGTACCGGTCGCGTGCCCGAAGCCCGTGACCTGGATGGGAGCCGGCTTGCGGGCGAAGACCTGAAGCCTGTTGCCCGACGAGTGCCCGGACACGTCGATCAGGATATCGACCTTGTCGGCCTCGATACGATCGGCCAGTTCGTCGTCGAACATCTGCCAGGCATCGACCCATCCGTCTGCCGCCGACTTGAATTCGGCTGTGATCGCATCTCGTGTCGGCGAACACGAATAGCAGACGACCTCGAAGCTGGCATGATCGTGATGGCGCAGCACCGGCAGCAAGCCGAACGCCGCCGAATGATACCAGAATTCGGCGGAAACATAGCCGATCACGATCCGCCTGTCGGGATCGAGCTGCCGGGGGGCGAGCTTCCTCTGCGGCACGCGGGCACCGATCGCTTCGCCCCAGGACCTTCGCGTCGCCTGCTGGATCGTGAAATCGGCGTCGGGCAGAAAGTCCAGATAGTAGATCTTCCGCGCCATCAAGTCTGGATCCGGCGAGATCGCCAGCGCGGCGTCGAGATGTTCGATTGCGGACGCGATTTCTCCCTGATTTGCAAAACAGGAGCTCAGCAACGCCAATGCGATCGTGGAACGTGGATTTTGCTCGAGCAAGGTCGTGCAGGCCAGGATCGCCTGTGCGGTGTTTCCGAGGCTAAGCGAGACCTCCGCCTTTCCCCGCAAGGCCATCTCGAACCGGGGCGAAAGCGCAAGTGCCGCATCGAAGTCCGCCGCCGCCTGTTCCAGCCGCGACAGCGCAGAGTTGAGGCGTCCGCGCTGCGCTAGAATCTTGGCCGAATCGGGCTTGATCGCGAATGCCGCTGCGAGCGCAGCTTCCGCCTCATCGTAGCGCTTGAGCTCGATGCTGACCACGCCCTTGCCGATGAGTGCTTCGACGTGGCGCGGCTGAAACAACAAAGCGCGATCAAAGCTCTGCCTGGCGCGGTCAAACCGGAACAGCGCCAGCTCCGCCACGCCACGATTGCAAAGCGCGTCGGCGTAGTCGGGCTTCAGCTTGATGGCGCGATCGTAGACCTCGATGGCCTGCTCGGGCAGGTTCATCTGGAGCAGGGTGTTGCCGAGACCGGCCAGGGCCGGCGTAAAATTCGGCTTCAGCGCGATCGCTTTCTCCTGACAGGCGCGCGCCGCTTCCAATTTCTGAAGCACGAAATAGAGCGCCGCGAGATTGCTCTGAGCCTCGTGCGAACGCGGATCGATCGCAATCGCGCGCTCGAGCAGCTGTTGCGCCTCGTCGAGGCGCCCGCCCTGCTGCACGCTGAGGCCGAGCACGTGTGTGGCGTCGAAATGATCCGGAACGGCTTGCAAAATCTGGCGGCAGAGCGCCTCGCTCTCCGCATATCTGCCTTGGCCATAGGCGCTCGCCGCTGCGGAGATGACGGCGTCGGCCTGCTTCTTCAATTTCTTCTGCAATCGCGCATTCTGGAATGCGCGCGCGCCGACGCTGCTCTGCAAGGTGTCTCTCCGGAAGATGGCCCAAGGCCGAGTCTAACTGATTCGCGCACCGACCCGGCCGGGCTGCCGGACCAGAAATCCGTCCGGGATATCCCGGGGGTCGCCTGCAGGATGCGGCTCAGGAGCTGCCAGGTGCGTCCGCCCCGCTGACCGCAGCGTCGCCGTGCTCGGCGGCAGCGGCACAATAGTCGCGCCAGAACTTTCGGTAGCCCGCCTCGAGCTCACGCGTGTAGATCTCGACATTGCCGGCGGGCGAGGCTGCGATCTGGGCCGGTAAGCCCGCGCGCAACTTCGCCAGATATTCGGGCTGCGAGGCAAACTTGCGGGCGATCTCGACATAGCCGTCGTCGTCCTCCGCGACCCAGTCGCCGAAGCCGATGGCCGCCACGATGGAGGCGCCGGCACGCGAGGAGGCTCCAATGCCGAGCTTGGCCACGACCGGAACGCCCTTGTAGAGGGATTCCCAGGTGCTGATGCCGCCGTTCTGCGGGAACGTGTCGAGGGAAATATCGATCTTGTCGAAGGCCATCAGATGGTCGTCACGCGAGGTGGTGCCGAGGCAAGTGATGTCCTCCTCCGCAATACCCTGTGCGATGAAGCGTGCGATCAGGCTATCGCGCAGCAGGGCGTCGTCGAGCAGACCATGCTTGAGGATGATCTTCGATCCCGGCACTTCCCGCATGATGCGCGACCACACGCGGATCGCATCATCCGAGATCTTGTAGATGCGGTTGAACACACCAAAGGTGACGTAGCCGTTGCGGAGCATCGGCAGCTCGGAGGGCTTTAGATTGGTGACCGGCTCCATCGTGATCAGGCACGGCAGATCGTGGATCTTCTCGGGAAACAGGTGCCGGGCCGATGGCGGAATGAAAATGGGATCGGCGAGCACGTAATCCATGGTCGGCATGCCCGTGCCCGTCGCGTGTCCAAAGCCGGTGGCCTGGATCGGAGCCGGCTTCCGCGCGAAGCATTGCAGCCTGTTGCCGGTCGTGTGGCCGGAAACGTCGATCAGGATGTCGACATTGTCGACCTGAATACGATCGGCGAGCTCGTCGTCGGAAAGGTCCCAGGCGTCGACCCAGACGTCCGCCAGCGCCTTGAACTTGGCGGTGTACTCATCCGCGCCCGGCCAGGAGTAATAGCAGATGATTTTGAACTTGGCGTGATCATGATGGCGCAGCACCGGCAGCAAGGTCAGCCCCGCCGAATGTTGCCGAAACTCGGCCGCGACATAGCCGACCACGATCTGCTTGTCCGGATCGAGCGGCCGCTTCGGCAGCGTCCGCCGCGGCTGCTTGGAGCCGATCCTGTCCCACCACTCGCGTCTTACCGCCTGCTGGAGGACAAAATCGGCCTCGGCGCGATAGTCCTGAAGGAAGATCTTGCCCCTGATTGCATCCCCATAGTCCGGCCTGATCGCCAGCGCGCGATCGAGATACTCGATCGCAGAGTCCATGTCGCCCTGGTTCGAATAGGCAAAGCCCATCAGCGCCAGCCCCATCTCGGAGCGCGGATTCTGCTCGATCAACGCCGTTGCCGCCGCCGTCGCCTGTGCGGTCTTTCCCATCACGAGGCAGACCTGCGCCTTGCCCCGGAGCGCAAGCTCGAGCTTGGGCGAGACCGCGAGCGCCGCATCGAAGTCCGCAAGCGCGGGCTCCAGGCGCTGCAGCTCGTAACTGAGCCGCCCGCGCTGGGCCAGGATCCTCGGCGAGCCCGGCTTGATCGCGAGCGCCATCGCAAACTTGGCCGCCGCCTCCTCGTGGTGCCGGAGCTCCATGGCGACCATGCCGAGGCCGACGATCGCCTCGGCGTGGCGCGGCTGAAACAGCAAGGCGCGATCGAAGCTCTCCTTGGCCTTCGTGACCTGTCCCAGCAAGATCTCGATCATGCCGCGATTGCAGTACGCGTCGGCGTAATCCGGTTTGATCTTGATGGCGCGTTCGTGCATCTCGAGCGCCTGCACGTACTGCCCCAGATGCATCAGCGTGTTGCCGAGATTGGTCAGCCCGACCGCGAAATTCGGCTTCAGCGCGATCGCCCTCTCCTGGCAGCGCCGTGCTTCTTCGAGATTGCCGAGATCGAAATGCACGGTCGCGAGGTTGTTGTGGGCATCGTGCAGGCGCGGATCGAGCGCAATCACGCGCTCGAGCAGCTCCCTCGCCTCTTCCAGGCGCCGACCGTCATGGGCGCACATGCCGAGCAGGTGCATGGCATCGACATGATCCGGAAGCGCTTTCAGGATCTCGCGGCACAGCGCCTCGGTCTCGGCATATCGGCCCTGGCCATAGGCGTCCGCCGCAGCGGCAATGACGGCGTCGGCCTGCTTCATCAACTTCTTCTGCAATCGCGCATTCTGGAACGCGCGCGCGCCGCCGACGCTCTTCTGCAAGGTGTATCTCCGGAGGATGCCCTCAGCAGAGTCTAACTGATTCGCGAGCTTGGCCCGCCGGTCACCGGAGTCCTATCGCCTCCGGGATTTCCCGGGGCCCGGCGCAAGATCCTCCTACGCCACCTCCGAAGCGGCGGCACAATGATCGCGCCAGAACCGGCGATAAGCCGCTTCGACCTCGCGCGTGTAAAATTCGACGTCGCCGGCCGGCGAGGCTGCGATCCGAGCCGGCAGATCCGCCCGCAGCTTTGCCAGGTAGGACGGCTGCGCCGCATATTTGCACGCGATCGCTGCATAGCCCGCGTCATCCTCGGCGACCCAGTCCTCCAGGCCGACGGCGGCGACGATGGAGCCGCCGGCGCGCGACGAGGCGCCGCTGCCGAGCTTGGCGACCACGGGAACGCCGGCATAGAGGGACTCCCAGGTGCTGATGCCGCCGTTCTGCGGGAAGGTGTCGAGGGACATGTCGACCATCGCGAAGGCCCGCAGATGCTCGGGGCGCGAGGTCGAGCCCATGCAGATGACGTTCTCTTCGGCGATCCCGTGTGCCGCGAACCGCGCGACCAGCCGATCGCGCAGCAATGGATCCTCAAGCAGCCCGTTCTTGATGATGATCTTCGATCCCGTCACCGCATGCATCACGTTCGACCACACCCGGATGGCCTCGTCCGAAATCTTGAAGATGCGGTTGAACACCCCGAAAGTGACGTAGCCGTTGCGGAGCATGGGTGGCTCTGAAGGCGGAATGTCCAGAATCGGATCGATCGTGATCAGGCACGGCAGGTCATGGACCTTCTCGGCCAGGAGATGACGCGCCGATTGCGGAATGAAGATCGGGTCCGCGAGCACGTAGTCCATGGTTTGAAGGCCTGTCCCCGTGGCGTGCCCGAAGCCTGTGACCTGGATCGGCGCCGGCTTGCGGGCAAAGACATGAAGCCTGCTGCCGGTCGTGTGCCCGGAGACATCGATCAGAATATCAATGCCATCGGCCTGGATGCGGTCGGCCAGCTCGTCATCGGACAATTGTGCGGCATCGACGAAGACATCCGCGAGAGGCTTGAATCTCTCCGTCATCTTGTCCTGTACCGGCCAGCAGGAATAGCAGACGATCTTGAACTGGGCGTGATCATGATGACGCAGCACCGGCAACAGAGAGTATGCCGCCGAGTGGTTCCTGAATTCGGATGCGACGTATCCGATCACGATCTGCCGGTCCGGATCGAGCTGCTGGGGCGAAAGCGTCCTTTGCTGCAGCTTCGCGCCGATCGCGCCCCACCAGTATTTCCGCGCGGCCTGCTGGGCGGCGAAATCGGCCTCCGGCAGGTAGTCCAGCACGAAGATCTTGTATCCGATCGCCTCCGGAAAATCCGGCGCGATCTCGAGCGCGGCGTCGAGGTGCGCGAGCGCGGTCGCGATGTCTCCCTGGTTCACGTGGCAGGCCGCCAGCAGCGCCAAACCCATCTCG
Organism: Bradyrhizobium sp. USDA 336; assembly: GCF_044908355.1. Taxonomy (NCBI): domain Bacteria; kingdom Pseudomonadati; phylum Pseudomonadota; class Alphaproteobacteria; order Hyphomicrobiales; family Nitrobacteraceae; genus Bradyrhizobium; species Bradyrhizobium sp. USDA 336. The sequence continues at coordinate 1,816,914 of NZ_JBIYDC010000002.1, forward strand.
GATCGCGGATTGACCTCGAGCAGCGTCTTGACGCCTGCCATCGCCCGCGCCGTGTTTCCTGCGAGAATGTCGATTTGCGCCCGCCAGCACAGCGCGAGCTCGAGCCGTGGCGATTGCGCCAGCGCCGCGTCGAGGTCCGCGGCCGCCTGCTCCAGCCGGGACAAACTTAGGTTGAGCCGTCCACGCTGCAGCAGAATCCGCGGCGAACCCGGCTTGATCGCGAGCGCGGCGTCGAAGGCGGCGCCCGCCTCCGCGAAGTGCCGGAGCTCGAGGCTGACCATCCCCCTGCCCGCGATCGCCTCGGCGTGCGATGGCTGAAACGACAGGGCGCGCTCGAAGCTCGCCTTGGCGCGCTCGAACTGGCCCGTCATCAATTCCGCCATGCCGCGGTTGCAAAACGCATCGGCATAATCCGGCTTCAGCCTGATCGCCCGTTCGTGCAGCCCGATCGCCTCATTGCCGAGGCCGATATGCAGCAACGTATTGCCGAGATTGGTCAGGGTGATCGGACAATTCGGCTTGAGCGCGATGGCCTTCTCCTGGCAGGCGCGGGCGCCAGCGAATTTCTCCAGCGCGAAATAGACCGTCCCGAGATTGCCGTGCGCATCGGGCGAACGCGGATCGAGTGCAATTGCACGCTCGAGCAGGAATTCCGCCTCATCGAGCCGCCCGCCGTCGAACGCGCGCAGGCCGAGCAGGTGCGTGGCATGGAAATGATCCGGCACCTCCTTCAGGATTTCGCGGCAGAGCATCTCGGCCTCATCAGGCCTGCCCTGCCCGAGTGCCTCGATCGCGAAGGCCATGACGGCGTCCGCCTGCTTCTTCAGCTTCTTTTCCAGTCGCGCATTATGGTATGCGCGCACACCGGCACTGCTCTGCAAGGTCTCTCTCCGGAGGATGGTCCGAAGAGAGGCAAGCCGATTCGGATGGTGCCAGGCTTGCGCTCAGACCGGCGAGGCCACAGGTCGCCGGGCTCAGCGCAGAATCTGGCTCAGGAACAGCTTCGTGCGGGCGTGCTGCGGAGCGGCGAAGAACTCGTTCGGAGTGTTGGCCTCGATGATCTGCCCGGCGTCCATGAACACGACGCGGTTGGCGACCTCGCGGGCAAAGCCCATCTCGTGGGTGACGACCAGCATGGTCATGCCTTCCTCGGCCAGGTCGACCATGGTGTCGAGCACCTCCTTGACCATTTCGGGGTCGAGCGCCGAGGTCGGCTCGTCGAACAGCATCACCTTCGGGTTCATGGTCAGGGCTCGGGCGATCGCGACACGCTGCTGCTGGCCGCCGGACATCTGACCCGGAAACTTGTTGGCCTGGTGCGGGATCTTGACCCGCTCCAGGAACTTCATCGCGGTCGCCTCGGCGTCCTTCTTGGGGATGTTGCGGACCCAGATCGGCGCCAGCGTGCAATTGTCGAGCACGGTCAGGTGCGGGAACAGGTTGAAGCTTTGGAACACCATGCCGACTTCACGGCGGACCGCGTCGACGTGCTTGAGGTTCGGCCCGAGCTCGATGCCGTCGACGACGATCTCGCCCTCCTGGAATTCCTCCAGCGCATTGATGCAGCGGATCAGCGTGGACTTTCCCGAGCCCGAGGGGCCGCAGATCACGATGCGCTCGCCCTTCTGCACCGCCAAATCGATGTCACGCAGGACGTGGAATTCGCCATACCATTTGTTCAGGCCGGAAATCTTGACGATGGGCTCGGACATGGTGGTCTCGATCAGTTGCGGCGGTGGGCGTTGAGGCGATGCTCGACGAACAAGGAATAGCGCGACATGCCGAAGCAGAACAGGAAGTAGATGATCCCGGCGAAGGCGAAGCCGGTGAACGCCGTCGACGGCGTCGACCATTTCGGATCCGCGAACGAGGCGCGCAGCGAGCCGAGCAGATCGAACAGCGCCACGATCGAGACCAGCGAGGTGTCCTTGAACAGCGAGATGAAGCTGTTGACGAGGTTCGGAATGACGTGCCGCAGCCCCTGCGGCAGCACGATCAGCGAGGTCGTCTTCCACCAGGACAGTCCGAGGGCGGCGGCCGCCTCGCTCTGCCCGCGCGGGATGGCCGCGAGCCCGCCGCGGACGTTCTCGGCCTGATAGGCGCCGGTGAACAGCGCGATGCCGATCAGCGCACGCACCAAGCCGTCGACGGTGAAATTGCCGGGCAGGAACAGCGGCAGCATGTAGGTTGCGAAGAACAGCACGGTGATCAGCGGCACGCCGCGCCAGAACTCGATGAAGGCGATCGAGAAGATCCGGATCAAGGGAATGGTCGAGCGGCGGCCAAGTGCGAGCGCGATGCCGATCGGCAGCGAGGTGACGATGCCGGTGACGGAGACCACCAGCGTCACCAGGAGGCCGCCCCACAGATTCGTCGTCACGATCGGCAATCCGCCGTGGTCGAGGTCCATCAGCCTGATGACGAGGGCGATGCCAATGAAGGTGGCGACGCTCGATGCAAGAGCCCGCCCGCCGGTGCGAACACCACCGCCGAGAACGAAGGCGATCAGGCAGACGATCGCGCCCGTGACGGCGAAATCCGCCCAGACCGGCTGGCCCGTGCCCTGGATTAAATCGCGCAGCCAGGTGAGCGGAAAGATCAGCCAATGGGTCACCGTGCCGAGCAGCACGATGAGGCTCCCGAGCGCCCACAGCAGCGGACCGACCGCGGAGGTCCTGCTCGAGGTGAGCAGCGCCTGTCCGGCACCGACGATGCTCTCGTCGAACAATTGCAGCAGGCCGGCCGTCCAGCTCAGCCCGAAGCCCTTGATGCCGCCGCCGTGCAGCAGGAAGAACGCCACCACCGGAAAGGCGACGAAGAACAGGCCGGCATTCAGGCTCTTCGCCGGCAGCCGCGGAATGAGCAGCGGCAACAGCAGGACGACTGCAAGCAACAGCGTCAAGTTCACCCGCCAACGCTCGGCCTCGGGATAGAAGCCGTAGATCAGTTGCGGGAGCTTCGCCTGGATGTAGGGCCAGCAGGCGCCGACCGCAAAGCCGGCGTTCTCGGCGAGGCACGCGGTGCGGTCCTTACCGCTCCAGACCGCATCGACCATCAGGAACTTGACGGAGGGGACGATGGTGAACCAGAGCAGCAAGGCGCCGACGATCGTCAGCAGGATGTTGGTCGGCGAGTTGAACAGGCGCGTGCGCATCAGGCCGATGAAGCCCGTCGTCTTCACCGGCGCCGGACGCTCGGCGAGCAGATCCTGGCGAACGAAGCTGGATGACATGACATCGCTCATGCGCCGAGGCTCCGGCTGACGCGCCAACCGTAGACGCTCATGATCGCGCTGGTGAGGAGCGAGATCAGGAGATAGACGCCCATCGTCATGGCGATGATCTCGATCGCCTGCCCGGTCTGGCTCAGCGACGTTCCGGCAAACACCGACACCAGGTCAGGATAGCCGATCGCGACCGCCAGCGACGAGTTCTTGGTGAGATTGAGGTACTGGTTGGTCAGCGGCGGCACGATGACGCGCATGGCCTGCGGCACGACGATGAGGCGGAGCGTGGCGCCGCGGCTGAGGCCGAGCGAAGATCCCGCCTCCATCTGCCCCTTGTGAACGGACAGGATGCCAGCGCGCACGATCTCGGCGATGAAGGCGGCGGTATAGGTCGCCAGCGCCACCGTCAGCGCCACGAATTCCGGGATGATGCGTGAGCCGCCGGCGAAGTTGAACCCCCTCAGCTGCGGCAGCTCGAAGGTGAAGGGCAGACCGAACACCAGCATCGTGGCGAGCGGAAGCCCAAACAGCATGGCCAGCACGGAAGGCCAGATGCGGATCACCTGCCCGCGCTGGAACAGCGCTCGCCTTGCGTAGACGCGCAGCGCCAGTGAGGCGACGATGCCGAGCGCCAGCACCGCCAGGAACGGCGCGAGACCGCTCTGACCGATCGGGCTGGGAATGACGAGGCCCCGATTGCTGATGAAGGCAATGCCGAACAGGGAAATGCTCTGCCGCGGATTGGGCAGAGCCGCGAGCACCGCCAGGTACCAGAACAAAATCTGGAACAGCAGCGGCAGGTTGCGGATGACCTCGACATAGATCTCGCCGACCCGTGCCAGCAGCCAATTGGGCGACAACCGGCACAGCGCGACGATGAAGCCGATCACCGTGGCGAAGACGATGCCCACCACGGAGACCACGAGCGTATTCAACAGCCCGACCACGAACACGCGCAGGAACGTGTCCGAGCCGGTATAGGAGATCAGGGTCTGGTTGACGTCGAAGCCGGCATTGTTCCTGAGGAAGCCGAAGCCGGCGGCGATGTGCTGGTTCTCGAGATTGGCCCGCGCATTGGAGACGATCTCGTAGCCGATCCAGCCCAGGATCGCCGCGAAGGCAAACTGGACGGCAACGCCGTTCCAGCCTGCCTTGCCGCCCAGAATGCGCCGGATCTTCAGCGCGATCTGGGGCGGCGGTTTTCGAGCCTCGGTGCTCATGCCGCTGCCGGCCGATCAGGGCTGATCAGCGGATCGGCGGCGCGTACTGAAGACCGCCCTTGTTCCAGAGATTGTTGACGCCGCGATTGATGCCGAGCGGCGAACCGGCGCCGACGGTGCGATCGAACACCTCACCGTAATTGCCGACGGTCTTGACGATCCGCACCACCCAATCCTTGGTCAGGCCGAGCTGTTCGCCGAAATTGCCGTCGCTGCCGAGCACGCGCTTCAGCTCGGGATTTTCCAGCTTCGCCTTCTCGTCGATGTTCTTCGAGGTCACGCCGAGCTCTTCGGCGGTGAGCATCGCGAACAGCGTCCATTTCACGATGTCGAACCACTGGTCGTCGCCGTGCCGCACCATCGGACCGAGCGGCTCCTTCGAGATGATCTCGGGCAGCACCATATGGTCGTTGGGGCTGGCGAGCTTGAGGCGGTTGGCGTACAGGCCCGACTGGTCGGTGGTGAAGACGTCGCAGCGGCCGGCTTCATAGGCCTTGACGGTCTCGTCGTTGGTGGCGAACGCGATCACCTCGTACTTCATGTTGTTGGCCTTGAAGTAGTCGGCGAGGTTCTGCTCAGTGGTGGTGCCGGTCTGCACGCAGACCGATGCGCTGTTGAGCTCGAGCGCCGAATTCACCTTGAGCGACTTCTTCACCATGAAGCCCTGCCCGTCGTAATAGGTCACGCCGGTGAAATTGGCGCCGAGCGAGGTGTCGCGCGAGATGGTCCAGGTGGTGTTGCGCGAGAGCACGTCGATCTCGCCGGATTGCAGCGCGGTGAAGCGGTCCTTGGCGGACAGCGGCACGAACTTGACCTTGGTCGGATCGTTGAAGATGGCGCCGGCAATGGCGCGGCAGACGTCGACGTCGATGCCGGTCCAGTTGCCCTTATCGTCGGGCGACGAGAAGCCCGGCAGGCCCTGGCTGACGCCGCAGGACACCATGCCCCGATCCTTGACGGTCTTGAGCGTTTGCGCATCGGCGGCTTGGGCGGTGAGGCCGGCGGCGAGAGCAAGGGAGAGAGCCAGGGTTACGCGTTTCATGGGCTTTGGGCCTTTCAAGGTCGTCTCAAGGTCAGGAATGTTGTCTTAGGATCGTCTCTGCCAAGCCAGGTCCTTCAAGAATCCGGCCTTGCAAGAGTCATGCTGGAAAACCTTGCCGAACACTCGCCGATCTCGGGAGGCCATACCTTCATCCCCGCCGCCGGCGCCCGCCATCTCTTGGCTGTGACGCGACGTCCGGTCAGGCAATGGATCGAAGGTCGCGGCAGGCCCCTCAACATGCGGCGACTGAATAGCACCTGCGCATCACAGAACGACTAGCGTTCCGGGTCAAGGGGTTGACGGGACTCTTCTGTGTTCTGTTATTAACGACCGCGGCCTTTCGGTCGGCCCAGGGGCGCGATGCGTCCGGTGGAAACGCGGTTTTGAAAGCAGGCGCATGGATTCTTCGTCCCCCCAAGAGCAGCACGCCGATACCCGGCTGGTCACCTCCGGCCGCGACACCAAGGCGCAGAAGGGGTTCGTCAATCCGCCGGTCTTTCACGGCTCGACCGTGCTCTATCCGACCGCAGAGGACCTGCACGCCCATCGCGGCGAGTTCACCTACGGCCGTCACGGTTCCCCGACCACCAAGGCGTTCCAGGAGACGCTGATGGCGCTGGAGGGTCCGCAATGCGCCGGCGTCGGTATCGTGCCGTCGGGGCTGTCGGCGATCTCCACCACCCTGCTCTCGGTGCTGAAGGCCGGCGACCACATCCTGGTGGTCGACAACATCTATCGGCCCTCGCGCAATTTCTGTAACGGCATGCTCACGCGCTACGGCGTCGAGACCACCTATTTCGATCCGATGATCGGCGCCGGCATCGACAAGCTGTTCAAGCCCAACACCCGGGCCGTTCTGGTGGAGGCGCCGGGCTCGCAATCGTTCGAGATGCCCGACATTCGCGCCATCGCCGAAGTCGCACATGGGCGCGGCGCGCTCGTCATCGACGACAACACCTGGGCGACGCCGCTCTATCACCGCTCGCTCGACCAGGGCGTCGACATCAGCATGCAGGCCGCCACCAAATATATCGGCGGTCATTCCGACATCATGTTCGGCACGATCTCGGCCAACGCCAAGGCCTGGCCGATGATTGCCGAAGGCATCCGCCTGCTTGGCGTCTGCGCCGGTCCCGACGACGTCTTCCTGGCGCTGCGCGGCCTCCGCACGCTATCGGTGCGGCTGGCGCAGCATCATCGCTCCGGGCTCGAGATGGCGCGCTGGCTGGCGGCGAGGCCCGAGGTTGCGCGCGTGCTGCATCCCGGGCTTGAGACTGATCCCGGTCATGCGATCTGGAAGCGCGACTTCACCGGCGCCTCCGGCCTGTTCAGCATCGTGCTGAAGCCAGCGCCGCAGAAGGCGGTCGACACCATGCTCAATACGCTGAAGCTGTTCGGCATGGGCTTTTCCTGGGGCGGGTTCGAGAGCCTTGCAATTCCCTTCGATTGCGATGCCTATCGCACCGCGACCAAATGGGCGCCCGGCGGCCCGACGCTGCGTCTCCACATCGGGCTCGAGAACACCGACGACCTCAAGGCCGATCTCGATCGCGGCTTCGCTGCCCTGAAAGCGGCCATGTGAGCATCAGGATTGGGCATCTCGCCCAGCAACGTGCCAGGCTTCAACAAGCGGAGCCGAACGCTCGGTCAGCGGTCCAGCGTCTTTGAGGCGGTGCCGCGGTTCTTCCAGATCAGCATGATGTTTCTGATATAGATGATGGTCGCGAGCGACTGTCCGAGGATGATGACGGGTTCGCGCTTCACGACGCCATAGACCAGCGTCATCAGCCCGCCGCCCATCGAGCAGAACCAGAACGCCATCGGCACCACGCTGTTGCCGGCGCGCTCGCTCGCGATCCACTGCACCAGGAAGCGCGCCGTGAAGAACAGCTGCGCGACCAGGCCGAATGCCAGCCAGAAGTCGAATTTGGCGACGAAGACGTCATAGAGATAATTGCTCAGCGCCTGACCGTATTGAATGATCATGCGTTCACCTCGGTCACTTCAGGCGTCGCCTTCTTGCGGCGGATCAGCCACCAGACGCCGGCGAGATCCATGATGCCGATCCACAGCCGGTCGAAGAAACCATAGTTGGACACGCCCGAATGGCGCGGCCGGTCGATCACGTCGACATAGGCGATGTCGTAGCCTTCGCGGCGGACCAACGCGGGAAGGAAGCGATGCAGCCCGTCGAAATATGGAAGCATCAGGAAAACGTCACGCCGGAACGCCTTCAGCCCGCAGCCGGTGTCGCGCGTGCCGTCCTTCAGGATGGCGTTGCGAACGCCGTTAGCGACGCGCGACTGGAATTTCTTGAAGCCGGTGTCCTTGCGCCCGATCCGCTGGCCGGCCGCGAGACCGACGCGCCCTGCCCCCTTCTCGACTGCCGCGATCAGGTCGGGCAGGAAGGCCGGATTGTTCTGGCCGTCGCCATCGAGCGTCGCCACGATCTCCCCGCGCGCCGCGCGCACGCCGCTGCGCACGGCCGCCGACTGGCCGCCCGATCGTGCATGGCGAAGCTGACGCAGATTGCTCCGCTGCTTCATGATGGCGCCAAGCCGCTCGCCGGTGGCGTCGGTCGAGCCGTCGTTGACGTAGATGATCTCATAGGGCCAGCGGCCATCGAGTGCCGCGCCGATCTCCGAGATCAGCGGCGCGATGTTGTCGGCTTCGTTGCGCACGGGAACAACGATGGACACCGAAGGCTGGGACGTCGACAAATCGAGGCTCGTGGTTGGAATTGACCTGCCCAGGGGAACCGGCGGTCCCGGCAGGCAGCCGCTTTTATGGGGCGGATGCCCGGTGGGCAACCCTTTTGAGGCGGTCGGAAAACGTCCCTGAAAGCGGCACAATGGTGCCGTCGGCGCGGATGGCAAATCCGAGCTTTCGGGCCGCGAACCAGTAATGAACGGCCATGGCGCCCACCGTTCCGACCAGAGCGCCTGCGACCACGTCGCTCGGATGATGCGCCAGCAACACCAGGCGCGTCAGCACGATCACGATTGCGTAAGTGAACATGAAGACGCGCAGACGCGGCCACAGTGCCGAGACGGCAAACGCCAGGGCGAACGCGGCCACGGCGTGGCCTGACGGCAGGCTGGCATAAGCCCCCGTCCCCTCGAACGGGACGAAGTTGAACGGATTGGCCTTGCCCCCGACGAACGGACGTCCGCGGCCGATGACATATTTCAGGATTTCGGCGACGAAGGCTGACACGGCAACCGACAGAAACAGGAATTGCAGCCGCGTACCGAAGCCGAGCAACAGCGCGCGACGCCTCCCGTGCAGCCCTGCCGCAACGAGCGCCAGCACCACCAGCGCAGCACCCAGCACCGAGAGGATATACTCGTCCTTGCCGAAATCGGTGAGGATGCGGATCGGCCACAGGCTCGGCGTGCCGCGCGGCGGCATCAGCAGGATTTCGGTCTGATCGAACGCGACCATCAGCACGATGACGAGCGCTGCACCCGCCGTGGCAATCCATAGCGAATGCCGCGCCAGCTTCCGGGCGGCCTCGGCGCGGCGCGAATGCGAGGGCGACCGCACGAGCTGCGCCAGCGCGCGCCAGGATACCGCTAGCAATTGCGCGGGATAGCCGGCATGCGGCGCAATGTCGGTCGGGGCCCGCACCCTATTCGGTTCCTTCCGAGCGGAAGATCGAGATCGAGATCGCGCGCCCTTGCGAGAAATTATAGCCGTCGATGCGCGCGCCCACCTTGTAGCGCAGCCCGATCGCCTCGGCGCGCTGCACGAAGCTGCGCTCCGAGCGCTGCTCGATCAGCGCGAAGCGGCAGCTGCCCTGCCGCAGGAAATCCGCCGCACCGGAGCCGTCGGTGAGCAAGGTCCGGGTGCCCGCCAGGAAGACGAGGCTCGGCTCGTGATAACCGGCCGCAGCCGCCTTCGGTCCGACGCAGGTGACGTTGCGAAGCGCGCGCGCGATCTCGATGCTGGGAAACAGCGGCGTCAGCGATGGCAGCACGATGCCGTAAATCGTCACGGCGAGCATCAGGCCTGCGACCAGGGCGTTGAGCAACGAGCGCTCGGCGCGGTTGGTATCGAAGAGCCACCAGGCGAACAGACCGAAGATCAGCGCGGCCGCGATGAACGGCCAGGCCACGAAAGCGGGCTGCCGCGTCAGTATCACCGAGCCGACCACCGCAATGATGGAGGCGGCTGCGGGGATCGCGAACCACCAGGCCGAGCCGCGCATCAGCCAGGAGCGCGACAGAACGCGCCGCTCCACCGCGCCGGCGGTGAGGATCGCTATCGCGGGATACAGCGGCAGCACGTAGTGCGGCAGCTTGGTCAGCACCGCCTCGAACACGATCCAGGACGGGATCAGCCAGGCCAGCAGGAACTGCGCACCGGGCTCGCGGCGGGCCCGCCACACCGCGGGCGCCGCCATCGCCGCCAGCGGCGCACCTGGCCAGAACGTGATCCAGAACAGCGCCAGGTAAAGTCCGGGCGGTGCGCCGTGGGATTCCTGGGCGCCGAGCTTGCTCAGCATGTCGCCGCCGACGGAGGTGGTGAAGAAGGTCTCGCCCGCGCGCCAGAAGATCGCGACGAACCAGGGCAGCACCAGCACCAGCATCCACATCAGGCCCCAGACAGGCCGCAGCTTCCACAGCCAGGAGGCGTCGCGGTCCTGGATCGCGAGCGCGACGATGGTCAGGCCTGCGAACATCAGGATCAGAGGGCCCTTGATCAGGATGCCCACGGCGAGTGCGGTCCAGAAGATCGCGGGCCAGCTCCAGGGCGGATGCGTCTCGTCCTCGGCGCGCTGCCAGGACAGATAGGCCCGCGCCATCGCGCCCATCGCGGCGACCACGCAGAGCAGCAGCATGGCGTCGGTCTTGGCCAGGCGCGCCTCGACGCCGAGCAGCACGGAGGCGCACATCATCAGCGCCGCCAGCACCGCGGCACGTCGTGTTATGAATCCGAGCGCGGCCCAATAGGTCATCAGCACGGCGCCGATCGCCCCCATCAGCGACGGCAGCCGGTAGACCCAGATACGCAATTCGGCCTTCGGCAGCTTGAGCATCGATGCGGCTTCGAGGGTCGCCGATTGCAACCAGTAGATGCCGACCGGCTTCTTGTAGCGGACGTCCTCCTGAAAGCGGATGTCGACATAGTCGCCGCTCTCGACCATCTGCTTGGTGGCCTGGGCAAACCGCGCCTCGTCGCGGTCGATCGGCGAGATGGTGAAGAAGCCCGGCAGGAACAGCAGCAGCGCGCACAGCACCAGGAAGCCGACTGCGCGCGGGTGGCTGGCCGTGACGATGTCGAGCATGCGCACGAGCCCGCTGCCCGGATTTGTGGGCGATTTCGACTCGCGGGGGGCACCAAAACGGGGGCTGGGGTAGGTCTCGGCCATTGGTTCCGCTTACGCTGAAACCGCCATGGCCACAACCGCTTAAGGCAGGGTCATTGAATTCGAATGACGACTGTGTCCGCGGCGCCCGTGGCGTCGATCACGGTGAGCCGAGCAAAGCCCGGGCCGGGCGGATCGATCAGCCGCTGACGGCGGCCGTCGATCTCGCCGAGCGCGGTGCCGTTAACCATAACGGTTATGGGCAGCACGCCGCCGGCGACCTTGACCGGCATGGCCGCGCTCTCCCGGCCGCCCGATCGATCGACGTCGATCCGCGAGCCGTTCAGCGGAAACTGGATGTGCAGCGGCTGCTCGCCCCCGCTTCGCACCAGTTCGCCGACCGGACGGAACCGCTTCAAGGGCAGCGGCAGCTTCGCGTTGCTTGCGACCAGGGTTCCCTTGGGCGGCTTCGGCAAGGCGGCCAGCGTCTTGCCGCTGCGGGCGAAGGCATCGAACAGGATGGGCGCGGCGGCGACGCGTCCGATCAGGCCGGGAACCGGCGCTCCGTCCGGACGGCCAACCCAGACGCCGATGGTCATGCGACCGTCGAAGCCGACCGACCAAGCGTCGCGATAGCCGTAGGAGGTGCCGGTCTTGAAGGCGATGCGGTTGTGGGCGGCGTTCTCCGGCGGGGGCGTGCCGAGCAAGACGTTGCCGACCTGCCAGGCTGCGACCTGATCCAGCAGCCGCAGCGGCTCCCGCTCGTCCTTGGCCGTGACGATCTCGCGCAACGGCTTGGTGGTCCCAAGGCGGGCAAAGCCGGCATAGAGCTGGGCCAGATCCTGCAGCGTCACGCCGACGCCGCCGAGGCCCATGGCGAGGCCGGGCGCTTCGTCCTTGGGCAGGACGAGGTTGCCGCCGGCCTGCCGCAGCCGCGAGGTCAGCCGGCTCGAGCCGACGCGGTCGAGCAGCACGATGGCCGGCACGTTCAGCGACAGTTGCAGCGCCTTCCTCACCGGAACCGTGCCCTGGAAAGTCATGTCGAAATTTTCCGGCGCATAGGAGCCGAAGCGGACCGGGCGGTCGTCGATCAGACTGTCGGGATGGACAAAGCCGTCCTCGAAGGCCAGCCCGTAGATGAAGGGCTTGAGCGTCGAGCCTGGCGAGCGGATGGCGCGAGTCATATCGACCTGCCCCGCCCGGCTCTCGTCGAAATAATCGGCCGAGCCGACACGCGCGAGCACGTCGCCGCTCTCATTGTCGACCACGACGATGCCGACCGAGATGTTCGGCCCCAGCGCAATTGCGCGGTCGCGCGCCAGCGGCTCCAGCACCTTCTGCAAGGTCGCATCGAGCGTCAGCTTGATGATCGGCGTGTCCTTGACCGTCGACAGCGCGGCGTCGGAGGCGTGTGGCGCCAGGATCGGCATCGGCCTGCGCAGTGTCGGCACCGGTACCGCCTTGGCCTGATTGGCCTCCTCAGTGCTGACCACGTGCTCCTCGACCATGCGGTCGAGCACGCGGTCGCGCGCCTTGCGGGCTGCCTCCGGGAAGCGATCCAGCCGGCGGGTCTCCGGCGATTGCGGCAGCGCGACCAACAACGCGGCCTCCGCCAGCGACAGCCGCTTCGGCTCCTTGCCGAGATAGGCGATCGACGCCGCGCGGATGCCTTCGAGATTGCCGCCATAGGGCGCCAACGCCAGATAGAGATCGAGGATCTGCTCCTTGCTCATGCTGCGCTCGATTTCGATGGCACGCACGATCTGCCGCAATTTTGCGTACAGCGAGCGCTGCCGGCGCGGCTCCATCAGACGGGCCAGCTGCATGCTGATGGTCGAGCCGCCCGAGACGATGTGGCCGCGCGTTCCCAGCTGCAACGCGGCGCGTCCCAGAGCGAGCGGATCGACGCCGTTGTGGGCGTAGAAGCGCTGGTCCTCATAGGCGAACAGCAGCTTCAGATAGGTCGGATCGACGTTTGTGTTGGCATCGACCGGCAGCCGCCAGCGCCCGTCAGCCATGGCGTAGGCGCGCAGCAGCTTGCCGTTGCGGTCAACGATCGTGGTGGAGACTTGCCGCGCTTCATCGAGCGGCAACGGGCCGAGGGAGTAGACCCAGCCGACAAAGCCGATGATGGCGAGGATGAGGGTGAGTGCGAGGGTGGAGAGGATGCGAAGCCCCCCGCCCCTTGCTCCGTCATGGCCGGGCTTGTCCCGGCCATCCACGTTCTTCGTCGCCGCGGCAAAGTCCGTGGATGCCCGGGTCAAGCCCGGGCATGACGACCGAGTTTGAGGCGCGACCTCGCTCATCCCACCAGCACTCACTTCGCCGCCCGCACCTCGACACTGCCCGTGCCGGTCCGGCCATAGCGCGAGGGATTGTACATGTCCTCGACATAGGCCTGCGGCAGCACGTATTTGCCGGGCGAGACCGCGCGCACGACATAGGCGAGCGTGAAGACCGACTTGGAATCCGAGGCCCGGTCGACGGCCGCGGTGAAGCGGTCGTCGCGGAATTCGGTATGTTCCGGCTCCTCGCCGTCCTCGATCCAGTCCAGCGTGCCGCTGTCGCCCGACGACACCAGGTTCGGATTGTCGATCTCCAGGCCCGCCGGCAGATAGTCCGACACCATGATGTGGCCGTACTCGGGCTTGGCCTCGGTGATCTTCAGCACCACCGCAAAGCGCTGGTTCTGCTTGACCTTGCTGATGTCGGCGGGCTTGCCGTCGAGCGTATAGTAGCCGCGCTCGATCTTGAAGCCGTTGGACGCCGCCGGCTCCGGCGTGACCGGCGAGCCCGACACCGAGACGACCGCCTGCACCGGCGCATCGCCGGTGTTGGTGATCTTCAGCGGCTTGCCGCCCAGCGTGTCCGCCTTGTAGCTGCGGTACAAGGCGGTCTTGACCGGCTGCCCATCGACCTCGATCGAGAGGTTCTCCTTGGCGAGCGCCCGTGCCGCTAGCACCAGCCACGCATTCTCCTGCGTGGAGGTGTAGGGCGTCAGCCCGCGGGCGGTCTCGACCCGCGACACCGCCTGCGTCAGCGTCGCCCTCGGCGCGTTGCCTTCGCTGGCAAGCGACACCAATGCTGCGGCATCGCGCAGCTGCGAGCCGTAGTCGGTGCGGCCGAATTCCAGCGCGGGCTTGGGCGCGAGGCTGTCGAGCGCGGCGCCATAGACCCGCTCGGCGCGGTTGCGGTCGCCGACCAAGGCCAGCGCCGCGGCAAGCTGCGATTTCGCGATTGGGGTCGCGAGGTTAGCGAGCTTGGTGTCGGCGAGATAGCGGAGATCGCCGATCGGGGCTGCGCCGTTGCGGGCGAGCACATACAGGCCATAGGCGAGATCGCGGCCACCGTCCTTCTCCGGCTCATTGGCATTGACGACAGAGTTGCGGATACGGTCCAGCGCGTTCTTGAACAGCACGTCCGGCACCGCAAAGCCCTTCTCGCGGGCGCGGGTGAGGAAATCCGTCACGTAGGCATCGAGCCAGGCATCGTCGCCGCCGGCCAGCCACAGGCCGAACGAGCCGTTCGAGCCCTGGCGCGCCAGCAGCCGCTCGATGGCGTCGCGGATGCGCTGGTCGACCTCGGTGTCCATGGCAAGATGCGCGCCGGCCGCGAGCTCGTTGACATAGAGCAGCGGCATCGCCCGGCTCGTGATCTGCTCCGAGCAGCCATGGGGATAGCGGTCGAGCGCCTTCAGGATCGTTGCCGCGTCGAGCGCGGTCGACAGGCTCGCCGAGACCGAGACAGCGCCGGTGCCCGGCACGAGGTCGGAGAACAGGTCCGAGGTCAGCGTCAGGCTCTCGCCCTTCGCCAGCGTCCGGATCGAGCGCCGCGCCAGCACCTGCGTCGCTGGCTTGACGTCGAACGCATAGTGACGCACCAGCGCGAGGCCATTCGGGCCCTTGATGTCGACGTCGAGCGTCGCCTGCCCCGCCGCGGTCGCATCGAGCGCGAGCGAGAACGAATTTCGCTGCTTGGCGGCGAGCTTCACCGTGGTTGCGGGATTGCCGGTCATCTTCACCGGGCCGCCCGCCTTCACGTTGATGACGTAGTCGCCGGCCTGGCCCTCGACATTGTCGATCTCGAGATTGACCGAGCCGCGGTCGCCATTGAGCAGGAAGCGCGGCAGCGTCGTCGTGAGCACGACGGGATCGCGGATCACGATGTCGGTGTTGGCGCGGCCGAGCTTGGTCGCGGTCCACGCCACCGCCATCACGCGCGCGGTTCCCGCGAACTCCGGAACATCGAAGCTCACTTCGGCCGAGCCGTCGGCAGCGACGGTGACGATGCCGGAATAGAGCGCGAGCGGCTTCTGCGTGGGCGGCGAGCCCTGGAGCTCGCCACCGGCGTCGCCGCCGGACTTGATCTGGCCGCGCGTGCCCGACATGCCGTCGATCAGCTGTCCGTAGAGGTCGCGGATCTCGGCGCTGAGGCGACGCTGGCCGAGATAATAATCGTCCGGGGCCGGCGGCTTGTAATTGGTGAGATTGAGGATGCCGACGTCGACCGCGGCGATGACGACCTTGGCGTCCTCGCCCGGATTGAGCCCATCGAGCTTGACGGGGATCTTCAGCGTTGAATTCGGCCGGATCAGCGAAGGGGGCGACAGCTTGACCTGCAAGGTGCGAGCCTGCTTGTCGATGCCGAACCATTTCAGCCCGATCGCACGGCCCGGCATGCGCTGGGCGGCGGCATCGAGCGGACGGCGCAGCGTCGCCACCACATAGGCGCCGGTGCCCCAATCCTTGCCGATCGGGAGCTTGACCTGCGCGGTGCCTTCCTTGACGTCGATGGTCTGCGTCGTCAGCAGCCGCTCGCCGAGCACGTTGACGGTGAGCTTGCCGGCGCTGCGGACGTTGACGGACACCGTCATGGTGTCGCCGGAGGCGTATTGCGGCTTGTCGATCGAGGTCTCCAGCAGGTCCGGCGTGTCGGCGTTGCCGTCGGAGTACCAGCCGACGTCGAACTGCACCGAAGTCACCGGACCGTCAGCCTCGTTCGACCTGACGTCGAGCCGGTAGCGGCCGGGCTGCGGCGTGAGCGAGATCCGCGTCGGCTTGTCGGCCGTAACAGTGACGTCGCCGTCGGCGACGCGCGAGGTCGACTTGACCGGCTCGTACTCCCAGTAATTGTTCTGGCGGTACCACTGGTAGCGCGACTCGATCTTCAGGAGCTCGTAGCGCAGGCCGTCGCGGCGCAGCTTCTCGCCCTCCGGCGAGACGAACACGACGTCGAACTCGGCCTTGTCGCCCTCGGCGACGTTCTTGTCGCCGAACAGCGGCTTGATGCCGATCTGCGCCGTGGCGGGCGCGACCGGCAGCACGATCTTGCGCTCGACGGCGCGGCCGCCGGTCTCGACCATGCGGACGAAGATCTGCGCCTCCTGCGGACGCGTCGAGGCCGGCTGCTTGTCCAGCGTCACCGGGAAGGTCGCGACGCCATGGGCGTCCGCCTCGGGCAGGTTCTCCAGCGGCGTGCGCTCGTTCGAGGTGGTCTCTTCGTCGTCGACGCCAAACTTGTAGCCGGCGAAGCCGGGCCGCTCGGCCGCGGGCGCGATCAGCATGTCGCCTTCGAGCTGCAGGCCCGAGGCCGGTGCGCCATAGAGGAAATGACCGTCGGCCTTAAGCTCCACTGGAGCGTTAGCTTTGATCAGCTTGTCCTTGGCGGACAAGTCGAATTCGATCCGATCGGGGACGTAATCCTCGACCATGAAGGTGGTCTCGCCGACCGAAGCTCCCTTCGGATCGGTGAAGGCGCGCACCCGCCAGGTGCCGGTCGGTACGGCCGAATTGAGCGGCACGGACAGCGTGCGGCCGCCGGCGCCCTGATCCGCCAGCACGGCGCGACGATATTCGACGCCGTCCGGGCGCTCGACCACCAGCGTCATCGGCCCGCCGGTGACGGCATTGCCCTGCCCGTCGCGGAGCAGCGCGGTGAGGAACACGGTCTCGCTGGAACGGTAGACGCCACGCTCGGCATAGACGAAGGCATCGGCGCCGGCGGGCACCGCGCGCCCCGAAACGCCGCGGTCGGACAGGTCGAAGGCCGAGGTCTTCAGGCTCAGGAAGGCATAGTCGGCCTTCTCCCCGGTGACCGTGAGCATCGCCGGCGACAATCCGCCCTCGCCGCGCGCAAGGCCGGCCTCGAACAGCACGTGACCGGCATCATCGGTCTTGCGCGTCGCCAGGATCTCGTTATTGCGCGCGACCAGCCGCACCTCGGCTTTGCCGACCGGATCGGTCGACGCCAGCGAGTTGACGAAAACATGGATGCCGTCATTGCCGGAATAAGCGGCGATGCCGAGGTCGGAGACGATGAACCATTGCGTGGCGAGCTGGTAGTCCTCGTCCGAGGCCCTCGCCGCGGCCGTCATGACGTAGACACCGGGCTGGAGTTCGCCGAGCGCCTGGTCGACCGGGAACGCCGTGGTGACGTCCTGGTTCAGCGTCGTCGCAGTCGCAAGCTCGCCGGTCCAGACCTTGACGCCGCGCTCGTCGCCGAGCTCGCTGAGCTGGTACTTCGACAGCGTCCTCTGGAAATCGCTGTCGACCACCGTGTTGATCAGGTTGCGGTCGCCGATCCGGAACACGTTGATGCTGACTGAGGGCGTGTTGACGCTGACGACGGGAATGCCGCGCTGGCCGGTCCGCGGCAGCACATAGGCGCGGCTGGTGAAGCGCACGAACGGCTTGCGGTCGCGCACATAGATGTTGAATTCGGCCGATTTCGGCAGGCCCTCCTTCACGGTCGACGGCAAGCCGGCGCGCAGGTTGATGTTGTATCGCTCGCCGTGCTTCAGCCCGTCGACGCAGAGCTGTTTGCCTTCGGCCGACAGCGCCGGCTTGTCCTGCCCGGCGAGAGCCAGGAACGGCGCGAAGTCGGTGCGCTTGGCGAGCTCCTCGGAGAACTGGAAGCAGGCACGCGGGCTCGCCGAATCCGAGTCTACGGTATAGTCGAGCAGCCGGAAGCCGTGCTCGTCGCGCATCTTCTCATATTGGCCGCGGACCTCGGCGACCTCGCGCATGTCGAGCGACAGCCGCAGCGCATCCAGTGCCGGCCGCCACAGCTTGCGGTCGGCCAGCGCCTTGCCGAGGACGGCAAGCGCGTCGGCCTCCTCGCCCGGATTGCCGGCGCGCATGTAAGCGATATAGGCCGCGGTCGAGGCGCGCTCCAAAAGGAAGGTCTGCTCGCTCGAGCTCTTTGGCGAAATCTGGAAGATGACCTTGGCGAGCCGCAACCAGTTGCCGGCATCCTCGGGCGTGGTCGCGGCGATCTGGCCGAGCACGGAAAGGCCGGTGCGATAGTCATTGCGCCGGAAGGCGGCGTCGGCGTCCGTCTTCAGCGTCGCATTGGTCTTGGCGACCGGCCCCGCCTCGCTCTTGATCTGGGCCTCCAGCTTGATCGCGGAATCGGCGAGGTCGTCGCGTCTGAACGCCTTGTCGGCGGCCTGCGCAGCGACGAGGCCGAGCGCCAGCGCGGCGCAGATTGTGACGGCGCGAACAAGACCGATCATGGAGGACTCCCGGAAAGCGCGGACGAACGCCGCGGCGGCAAATGAAATGCGCGGAAAGGTGACGGACTCAAGGCGATGGAACCAGAACGTGCAAAGCGTCGCATTCGCCATGACAGAGGCAAGCCCAGAGGAGACCGGCCGAGATACCGCCACGCACGCCGTCCTGATGGCGCAGCACTACCTGACCAGTCGACCGGCGGCCGTGCCCCGGAAGCTATTCAGCGTTCCCGGCGATGTGATCCATCGTCCGGTCCGCTGCCGCTCAATCCGGCACCCTGACACCCCACCGTTCCGCTTTGTCGTCGCACTGAGGAAAACGGTTCGGTTCAGACTTGGCGAAACACCAGTTTTTTCATATTGGCATGCTACATGAACGGCCAGCCGCCCAATCCGAGCGGTCCAAACCGGCCGGCTCAAGACGGTCCCGTAGCTCAACTGGATAGAGTAGCGGATTTCTACTCCGCGGGTTGCAGGTTCGAGTCCTGCCGGGATCGCCAGCTCGTTGCCTCTCCGCCGCTCTTCACGAACGCGTGGGTAACCATTTGCCGGCCTTTGAACGGCGCCGATCGCCCCTATCTAAGCGCCGGGTGAGACGCACCCATAGGTTTCTGAATGCAGCAATCCGAATTGACGAGAATGGCGATCGCATCTGCGGTCGCGACCGTTGCGATCTCGTATTTGGCCGTCGATGCGGGCGTGGTGAACACAAACGTGGTCACGAGGCCCATCAAGGTGGTCCAGGCCTCGATCATTGGCGCCGCAATGGGACAACGTCAGCCTGCATTTGCCGTTGAGGACTGGAAGAACGGCCACGACAAGCCGCGCCGCGAATATTGCCTGGCGCTCGACTGATCGACGTGCCCGCCCTGCGGCCTATCCACCGCCTGCCCGCTGATGACCGCGCCACCACCGCGCAATGGCCGCGGTGAGATCATCCCACACCTCCGTCGGCAGGTCCGGGACCGCCACCCGGACGCTGTACTGGTCCGTCGTCGCGTCGTGAAACCATTCGGTCGCGGCGAAATCGAAGCCGAAGCTGCCGGCGTGGCGGATGGGAAAGCCCTCGCGGCGCAATTCGCAGCTCATGTCCTCGGCAGCCTGCCGCGCCGTCGCCTCGTCGAGCGCGCGCCTTCCGCGAAGGGTCACGTAGAGACCGTGGGTGAAGCGCAGCTGAGCCGAGAGCGCCGGGATCTCGGCGGCAAAGTATCGCGCCGTATTGCGACCGTTGCGCAAGATCACCGCCACGCGCCGCTTCGTCAGCGCCCAATACGCTGCGCTGCCCGCGAACGGCGGGAAGTGAGCCGGCAAGGCCGCGCCGCCGAGCAGCCGCACTGCATTGCGGGTTTCCGACGCGAGACGTGTCCATTCAACTTCCCCTGCTCGCGACGGACGCTCAGGCCCGTGCACGAAGACGGCCGAGCCGAGCCGGCCATATTCCGCTCCGAGCGAATCGAGCTTGTTGTGGCTTCGCACCAGCACCAGCGCAATTCCGTGTCGCCTGGCCCACCCCACCACTCGCCTGATGCGGCCCGACCTGCCGGCGAAGCACGTCGTATCGAAAATCAGGAGATCGAGGCCCGAGCCGTCACGGCGCAACACCGCCTCGATGGCGCCGGCGACGGAGCAGGAATCCAGCAGCAAGATACGCGGTGACTTCTCCGGAGCAAGCGCATCGCCGAGCGGCAGCGGCAAGGGTTCGATCCGCAAATGCGGCATGAAGCTTCGGATCAGCTCCAGCGTCTCGCCGTAGGAGCCCGGCAGCACCAGGATATCGGCTTTCGCGACGATCCGCGCGGAAGCAAGCAGCACGGCGGAGATCGCCGCCATCCCCGAGGCGGTGTAGATCGCCGTGCTCGTGCAGCCACCATCGAGCTCGTAGAATGAAGGACCGCGTACTGTCAGATCGGCCCGCTGGTAGTCGTAGCTGAACTCGAACGGCCCGCTTGCGGGATCGGCCGTGTGCGACCAAGCTGTTTCCGTCGCCTTCCACTCGTGCAATTCATGCTCCGCCCTGAGCGCGGCCGTGATCTGGAATTTGGATCTGACGACGTCATCGACGGAACTCGGCGACGCCAAATCGAGCGGGTTTCTCAGGCCGTCGTTCAACAGCTTGAGTTCCCAGTGCTTGCGTTCCAGATAGGCCCGAACGGTCTCCATCGCGCTTCTTGACAGATCCAATCAGGCGTCAACGTCCGGAAATCCCAACGGGTCCAACGTGCCTGCTGCAACGAACCGGCGCCTTCGCAGTTGAAGCCATGCAAGGAGGACAGCATGGCTGACATCAGAGAACACATGAAAATCATCGGCAAGGACGGCGCCCATGTCGGCACCGTCGATCGTCTCGAGGGCAACCGCATCAAGCTGACGCGCAAGGACAGCCCGGAAGGTCACAAGGACCATCATCACTACATCGACACGAAATATGTCGGTGCCGTCGAAGGCGACGTGGTCAAGCTGTCGGTGAATGCCGACGCCGTCCCGAAGACGGAAGCCGCGTGAAACACTGAGCCCCTGCGGGGGCTTTTTGTTTGTTCACGGTCCGACTCCGCTTCGTTCGCAAGCACGAATCGCGACCGCAATTCGATTGCGCGGAGCATTCGTTAACGATGACTTTCTGCGGAAGGTCGCTGCAATGCGATCGGATTTCAGCGCTGCGGATTGATCGGGAACGAATGCGCGGTCCGCGCGTTGGATAACCGAACAGAGTGGTGCCGACCCGCCAGCCCCGGTCGGCTTTGAAGGACCCCGTGCTTGCCCCCGAGCACGGGGTTTTTCTCATCTCAGCGCTATCGGGCCAAAGGCCTGCGCCCGGCTGGATGTGAGGGGCCGGCTTGCTCATCGTGCAGATCGCGGGCGAGTTCGTGCCATGCCAGGGCCAGCTGGATCAGCCGTTGCCTGTCGGCACCCTCGGCCTCCGCGGCGCGCTTCATAGCGGCCTCGGCCTCGTGTTGCGGATCGTACTCGGTGTACATGCGCAGACTCTAGCCGGCCATCTGGACGAGTGCGTGGCAATTTCGTCCGTATGATTGCGGGGTAACACCAGCCTTCCTGCACCGGTCTGTGAACCACGTCACAGCCTGTCCGCGACATCTCCGCTAAACTACGTGTCCAGGCTTCATGGGTGATGTCCGGTCATGACACGCAAAGCAGCAACCGAAGTCATCGTCCCGAGGCAGCGACATCGCGCGGACCTGCTCGGCATCGCCTATCTCGGCACCATCGGCGTCGTCATGGTGGCCTGGATCGCCGGCCTGGTCTGGGCCTCGATTGCGTTCTTCGACTGGCTCGTGTCCTGACGGAGCAAGGCAATTCGCCTGCCCGCCGATCCCGCCTTTAGAGCATGATCCGGAAAAGTGTGAAGCGGTTTTCCGAAAAGATCATGCTCAAACATAATCTAAAGCGCGATGACGATTCATCCTAATCGCATCGCGCTTTAGAGCAGGTAGGGCAACGCCTGCGAGAGTTTAATTCCGCCGCAAACGATCATGGCCCAGAGCGCCACGCTGATCTGGATGGCATCCAGCATGTCCCACATCCCCCGCGAATCATCCCGCCATTTTTCTTTGAAATTGACGTGAGGGGGCGACGAGCACCAGGGCTATTTCAATGCAACCGCCGCGTGCAAAAGGATGAGGCGGGCCCGAAGCCCGCCTCCATGCTCCAAACCGGCCAAGCGAATTCAATAGCAGGCGCGGGGATCGGCCTGCACATATTGGCCGTTCGGATAGCGGTAATAGCAGGTGCCCTGCGCCCAGTAATAGCCGGGCTGGGACGCCGCGGTCGCGCCGGCGATCGCACCCGTTGCGCCCCCGAAGACCGCGCCTGCGGCGGCCCCCGTTGCATTGCCTGAGATCAGGCCGCCCAGCAGGCCGCCGACGATCGCACCGCCTAGCGCGCTGGCGCCAGGATCGGCCGGCGGTGGCGGCGGCGGAGGGGGCGGCGCATAGGCCACCGGAGGCCGGGCGTAGACCACCGGCACGTCGTCGATATAGTCCTCCGAGATGTAGGCCGGCGGGCCGGCCATACGCTGCGGATAATAATACCAGACACCGCCAACGTCCCACCACCAGCCGGATCGGCCATGGCGGACTTCGTGGCGCCAGCGTCCACCCTCCCAGGCAAGATTGCCGCGATAGGTGTGCCCACCCCAATCACGTGTGGGAGCAGGACCGCGCGCGACGTGACGTCCGGGCGGCGGGCCCCCGGCGTTGTGACCGGCATGGGGCTGACCGCCGGGCTGCGCAGGCCTGGTCGCCTGCTGCGGCGGAGGGCCCTTGCGCATAGGCGGATTGGCCTGTGGCGGCGCGCCTGCTGCCGGCCCGGCCGGCGGTTGGACGACCTCTTGCCGGGACCTGGCCTCTTGCGCCTGCGCCGACAGCGCGAGCAGCGACGTGGCCGAAACCAAGGGAATAATGAAGATCTTCATATGTTTGGACGCACTCATGCGTGCTCGCCCCCTGCTCTCTCATGGCCGTGAATCCCGCGCGCGATCGACGAATCGCCGCGCGCCGGGCTGATGCCGGCCGAATTCACTGCCCTGCTTGATCGGCTAAGTCCCGTTACAAATGATTAAGATCAGGGCAATTTTTCGGTCCCATCGGCCATGCTGTAGCGCGCGCCTAGCGAGCCGGCTCGATCACATTGCAATTGCTTCGCCCGGACATCAGGCAATCCTGCATCTTGCTGGCTGCCGTCAGATCCCGGGCAAGCCACCAGCCGACGCCGAGGATCACGACCGCGATGATCAATCCTGCAAGCGCGCCGCGGCGGTCGCCGCCGGACGGAGGCTTGGGCTGACGGTTCGGTCGAGGATGGGGCTCCTCGCCCGGTTCGGATCTGGACTCTGGCTTCGACATGGCCGCCTGGTCACGCTGGCGCGCTGGCTTTACCACCTCTGCGGCGTCGCGTCACATCCCGATCGTCCGGCCCAATTCAGCCCCGGGTCTGCTGGATTGCATCCTTGCGCAAGGTTTCGACCGCCGGAATTGCCTCCTGAACGCGCGGTGCGCAGCTCGTGAGCACGAATGCGGTCTGGGTGCATTCCCAATCCGCTCCCAGCACGGCACTTTCGATGGGCTGCGGACGAGCCAGCAGCAAGGCGGCGCCGGCCGCGCCCGCCAAGGCGAAGGCAATCGCCAGCACTTTCAGGCTCGGTCTTGAGATCGTCATGCCCGTGCTCCGTCTCGTCGCGGGCGGACGCTAGGCGTCGCCCATGTGCTCCCTTATGAGGGAGATCACAATTCGGCAGTTTTTTCGGGCTACGAGAGATCGTCGGGGGGCGATTTTTCGTTGACCTGATCGGCTGCGATTATGGGTGGCTTCGCGACGCGCGCCGATGTACACGCTTCTGCGTCGCGTGGCGCCTGCTATGCCCAGCCGACTTACCAACAGGCACCGATGTAGGATCGAAAGCGAGGAAGACAAGGCTCGTCGATGAGTGGATTCAGGGAACCCGGCTTTGCAGACCGGCAAAAGGCGGCGCAAGACGCCCGCAAAAATCTTTTGAACAAGTTCAAGTCGCAGCCGGGGCCCGATGATCCCGCGGTGGCGGCGAAGCGCGCCGAGCGTGAGGCGCTCGCGGCCAAGCGCGCCGAGGCAAAGGCCGCGCGGGAGGCCGAAAAGGCCGAGCAGAAGCGCCTCGAGGAAGAGGCCAAGGCAGCCGAAGCTGCTCGGATCGCGCGGGAAGCCGAGGAAGCCGCCGAGAGGCAGGCTGCGATCGAGGCCGAGCAGAAGGCCAAGCGCGACGCGCGCTACGCCGCCCGCAAGGCGAAGCGCAAGTAAAGCGCGCTGGTCACGTTCAATTGAACTTGAACTGAGCCATCATTCCGGCGGCCTCAAATGCCGCCGGAATTCGAGAGGACGCGGCCCGCCCAGGGGGCGTTGCGCGATGACGACCCGGGATCAGTTCTTCTTCATCATCCCGTCGTCCTTTTTCATGCCGTCCTTCGACATGTGATCCTTCTTCATGCCGTCGTCCTTGGACATGGTGTCCTTCTTCATCATGCCGTCCTTGGACATCGTGTCCTTTTTCATCATGCCATCATCCTTGCCCATCTTGTCCTGAGCAAAGGCGGCCGGCGCAAACGCGAGGCCTAGCGAGAGAGCGGCAGCCGAGACGCCGAGCACGATGCGGGTGCGAATGGTCATGGTTCATCTTCCTTCGTGATGGTGTTTGTCAGCGACGGACGCCGCTATCCTGTCTCGACGGATAGCTGTGTGGCGTTGTTACGCTGACCATCGATAAATTTCTGCGGCCAGCCGCCCTCGTTAGTTGGCGAGCCCGCATGGATCGGAAGTGCTGCAGCGCAGCACAACCGGCACTTGCCGCGGCACTCTGTCTCGAACTATCAGATGAAAGACCATCGGATGGAGACCGGCTTGGATTGGCCCCGCGGTCGCGAAGAACCCAGTTCAAATCACCTCTGCCTAAAACACTCCGAGAAACGCCCAAAGAAACGCCCAAGGGGATTACATCATGTTCACGCGCCGCCATCTGCTCGCGACCGCCGTCGCGGCACCTGCCATTCTCCGCTTCGGCACCGGCACCGCGCAGGCCGCGACCACGCTGAAGATCTCGCATCAGTTCCCAGGCGGCACCATCGACAAGGGCGATTTCCGCGACCGGCTGTGCCGCATGTTCGCCGCCGAAGTGAGTAAGCGCAGCAATGGCGACATTGCCGCCGAGATCTATCCGAACTCCTCGCTGATCAAGACCAACGCGCAGTTCTCCGCCATGCGCAAGGGCGCGCTCGATATCAGCCTCTATCCTATGCCCTATGCCGGCGGCGAAGTGCCGGAAACCAATATCGGCCTGATGCCGGGCCTCGTGACCACCTACGACCAGGGCCTGCGCTGGAAGAAGGAACCGGTCGGCAAGGCGCTGACCGACTTCCTCGCCGACAAGGGCATCATCCTGCTCACCTGGGTCTGGCAGGCCGGCGGCGTCGCCAGCCGCTCCAAGCCGATCGTCGCTCCTGAAGACGCCAAGGGCCTCAAGGTGCGCGGCGGCTCGCGCGAGATGGACATGGTGCTGCAGACCGCCGGCGCCTCCGTGTTGTCGGTGCCGTCGAACGAGATCTACGCAGCGATGCAGACCGGCGCCTGCGATGCCGGCATCACCTCCTCGACCAGCCTGATCTCGTTCCGCCTGGAAGAGGTCGCGAAGTCGCTGACATCAGGCGCGGGCACGTCCTACTGGTTCATGCTCGAGCCCCTGATGATGTCGAAGGCGATCTTCGACAAGCTGCCGAAGAACCATCAGGACATTCTGCTCGCGGTCGGTACCGAGCTCGAAGCCTTTGGCCGCAAGGGCGCGCAGGACGACGATGTCGATGTCGCCAAGGTCTACGAGAAGGCTGGCGCAAAGGTCTCGGCGCTCGATGCCGCCACCGTCGGAAAATGGCGCGACATCGCCCGCGACACCGCGTGGAAGGACTACAGCGCCAAGACCGCGACCGCCGCAAACCTGCTCAAGCTAGCGATCGACGTCGCAGCATGAGCCACGGTCCGCTTCCGGATCGTGACGACCGGACGAGCGTTGCCGCGGGGACCGGCCCTGCGGCGGCGATCGATCGCGGTCTCGCCGTCCTCAACAGCATCATCGTCGTGTTCGCCGCGATCGCACTTGTCGCTGCCTGTGCAATCCTGAGCTACAGCGTGCTCAGCCGCGCGCTGTACAAGGCCGCGAACTATTGGCAGGACGAAGCCGCCGTGTTCCTGCTGGTCGGCGCGACCTTCATGACGGCGGCCTACGTGCAGCAGCATCGCGGTCATATCGGCATCGAGGCCTTCGTCGGCCTGCTCTCGCCATTCGCGAACCAGGTCCGGCTCTGGCTGGTCGATGCCGCCACGTTCCTGTTCTGCGCCTTCTTCACCTGGAAGTCGTGGACACTGGCGCACGAAGCCTATGTCGACGGCCAGGTCTCCAACTCGATGTGGTCGCCGCCGCTCGCCATCCCCTACTCGCTGATGGCGCTCGGGATGAGCCTGCTCTGCCTCCAGATCCTCGTGCAGCTTGCGCTGCCCTTCACCGGAGTCAAGCGGCCATGAGCGTTTTCGGCATCGGCCTCGCCTACGGCATCGTGACGCTGCTGGTGATGTTCTCGGGCATGCCCATTGCGTTCGCGCTCGGCGCGGTCGCGGTGGTGTTCATGGCCATCTTCATGCCCTCGGCCTCGCTCGATACGGTGACGCAGAACGTCTACGAGGAAATGGCCTCGATCACGCTGTTGTCGATCCCACTCTTCATCCTGAAGGGCGCGGCGATCGGCAAGTCCCGCGCCGGCCAGGATCTCTATCTGGCGCTGCATGCCTGGCTGCACCGCGTGCCCGGCGGCCTCGGCGTTGCCAACGTGTTCGCCTGCGCGCTGTTCGCGGCGATGGCGGGGTCTTCGCCGGCAACTTGCTCGGCGATCGGCTCGGCCGGCATCCCCGAGATGCGCAAGCGCGGCTATTCCGGCGGCTTCGCCGCCGGCATCATCGCAGCGGGGGGCACGCTCGGCATCCTGCTGCCGCCCTCGATCACGATGATCCTGTTCGCGGTCGCCGCCGAGAAGTCGCTCGGCCGCCTGTTCCTCGCCGGCATCGGTCCCGGCCTGCTGTTGGTCTTCCTATTCGGCGCCTACGCCGTCGTTCGCTTCCGCCAGGAATATGCCGCCGCCGAGGTGGCTTACAAGAACGGCGGACCGGAGGCTCCGATCTTGCATCGTGACGAGTACACGCTCGCCGAACGCTTCAGCGTGCTGCCACGCGTGATCCCATTCGTGCTGCTGCTCACCGGCGTCATGGTCGCGCTCTATGGCGGCTACGCCACGCCGTCGGAGACCGCCGGCCTCGGCGGCCTCCTGGCGCTGGCGCTGATCGCTGCGATCTACAGCGTGTGGCGGCCGAGCGACCTCGCGCCAATCATGAAGTCGACGATCCGGGAATCGACCATGCTGATGATGATCATCGGCATGTCCCTGCTCTATTCCTACGTGATGAGCTATCTGCACATCTCGCAATCGGTCGCCGAATCCATCGTCGCGATGCATCTGCCGCGCTGGGAGCTGCTGTTCGCGATCCTCGTCATGGTTGTGGTGCTCGGCTTCTTCCTGCCGCCGGTCTCGATCATCCTGATGACCGCACCGATCATCCTGCCGCCGCTCCGCGCCGCCAATTTCGACATCATCTGGTTCGGCGTCGTCATGACCATCGTGATGGAGATGGGGCTGATCCACCCACCGGTCGGCCTCAACATCTTCGTCATCCGCAACGTCGCGCCCGATATTCCCCTGCGGGAGGTGATCTGGGGCACGCTGCCCTTCGTGCTCTTGATGATGCTTGCAGTGCTGCTGCTGTGCCTCGTGCCGGGGATCTCGACCTGGCTGCCGGACCTCGTGATGGGACCGGACGGGAGCAGGTAGAAGCGATCGCCGGTCTGTAGGGTGGATTAGCCGAAGGCGTAATCCACCCTTCTGTCGCTGCGGAGACGAACAGCGGGGTTACGCCTTCGGCTAACCCCGCCGCGACTTCGGCGCGTTCGCCACCACCTGCAGCAGGTCCTTGCGCACGGCCTCGATGTGCCGCTCCAGGAATCGGCAGGCCTCCTCCACTTTCTGCGCACGACAGAGCGCGATCAGATGGGCGTGCTCCTTTTCGGCAATGCCCATCGCCTTGGTGTTGGAGAGTTGTAGCCGCGTGTAGCGGTCGCTGGTCTGCAGCAGCGACAGCACGATCGCGCGCGTGCGCGGCTGTGGGGCGTGAACGTAGAGCGCCATGTGGAAATCGGCATTGAGCTGGCCCCACTCACTGACGTTGCGCGCCTTGATCGCCTTCTCGAAGCTCCGGTGGATGTCGTCGAGCCCGTCGAAATCCTGCGTGGTGAAGCGCGGCGCCGACTGCGCCAGCAGCCGCGGCTCCAGGATACGGCGGAGGTCGAACACGTCGTTGATCTCGTCCAACGACAGCTCCGAGACGATGGCGCCCTTCTGCGGCACGATGCGCACCAAGCCTTCCGCCTCGAGCTGGAACAGCGCCTCGCGCACCGGGATGCGGCTGACGCCATAGGCTTCGCCCAACGCGTCCTGGCGCAGCTGCGATCCGGCCGGATAGGTACCGTCGAGGATTGCCTGGCGGAGCTGGTCGACGATCGCGGCCGACAGGGTGCGATGCTTCAGAGGCTGTTTCATCTGATCGTCCGTTGTCCTTCCCGAC
Source organism: Bradyrhizobium sp. USDA 336 (assembly GCF_044908355.1). Taxonomy (NCBI): domain Bacteria; kingdom Pseudomonadati; phylum Pseudomonadota; class Alphaproteobacteria; order Hyphomicrobiales; family Nitrobacteraceae; genus Bradyrhizobium; species Bradyrhizobium sp. USDA 336. The sequence continues at coordinate 1,845,420 of NZ_JBIYDC010000002.1, forward strand.
TCGCGCGGCCGACACGGTCCCTGTCTTGCATGTCGAGCTGCCCGGCAAAAGCCGGGCGCCACAAACCTAATGCCCAGCAAACGCGCGCCCTGCCGCCGAAATGACCGCAAACTCCGTTTGACTCCCAAAATGTATAAATTATACATTTGGCAATCGCACGACAAATCTTCAGGGGGTTGGGGCCTCTTTCATGATCGAGCAGACCATGCCGGCCACGCGCGCACTCAGCCTCCGACGCATGATCGTCCGGATGTCGAGTGCCCTGCTCGCCTGCGAGCGGCTCGCGCTGATGGGCCTGATGTACCTGCTCACCGGCCTGATCCTGGTGAACGTCGTCACCCGCTACTCGCATTTCCCGATCTACTGGATCGATGAATCCGCCGTTTACTGCGTGGTCTGGCTGACCTTCATCGGGGCGTCCGCGATGACGCGGCTGCGGCTCGATTTCGCCGTGACCATGCTGACGGAGCGATTGTCCGCTCAGCACCAGAAATTTGCAAAAGTGATCTCGACCGGCCTCGTCGTGGTGTTCGGCATCGCCCTGATCGTCACCTGCGTGCTCTGGATGGACCCGATCGGCCTCACCCGCGCCGGCTTCGACGGGCGCAAGCTCGCCGCCGAGACGTTCAATTTCCTCTACACCGAGCGCACGCAAACGCTGAACTGGCCGACCTGGGTGCTCTATCTGACGCTGCCGATCTTCGCGGTGTCGATGACCGTTCACGGCCTCGCCAATCTGCTGGAAGATCTCGAGCTGGTCCCGCGCACCGCGCCAAAAGGCTTCCAGCTCTCCGAGCTCGACGGGGTCAATTGATGATCACGTCAGCAGCCTTCATGGCGTTCATGCTGGTCGGCGTACCGATCGGCCTCTGTCTCTGCCTCGCCGGCCTCGTCTATATCGCCGCTTCAGGCAACCCGGTGCTGTTCCAATCCTATCCGCTGCAGCTGTTCGGCGGCGTCGACAGTTACGGCCTGATCGCGATCCCGCTCTTCATCCTGATCGGCGAGATCATGAATGGCGGCGGCATCACGCGGCGCATCGTCGACATGGCGATGGCCTTCGTCGGCTCGCTCAAGGGCGGGCTCGCCTACGTCAACATCCTCGCCAACATGTTCATCTCGTCCATCCTGGGATCGGCGACCGCGCAGGTCGCGATCATGGCGCAGATCATGGTCCCGGAGATGGAGAAGAAGGGCTACGACAAGACCTTCGCGGCCGGCCTCACCGCCTATGGCGGCATGCTCGGCCCGATCATCCCGCCCTCGGTGATGTTCGTGGTCTACAGCGTGCTGGCGCAGGTCTCGGTCAGCGACATGCTGATCGCCGGCATCGTCCCGGGCGTCATCCTCACCGTGATGTTCTGCCTCGTCATCGCGCTGATGGGCTACATCTACAACTATCCGCGCGCCGACCATCAGACGCCGCGCCAGCGCGTGATGACGATCCTGCGGACCTCGCCGACGCTGCTGATCCCGATCGTCATCGTAGGCAGCATCCTCGGCGGCCTCGCCAACGCCACGGAATCGGCGGCCGTCGGCGCGGTGGCCGCGGCCCTGGTCGGAAAGTTCTGGACCAAGGAGTTCAAGTTCTCGCAGCTGCCACACATGATGCTGCGCAGTGCGATCTATTCGGCGATCGTGCTGTTTCTGGTCGCAGCCGCCGCGGTGTTCTCCTGGGTGCTGATCTTCGGCAAGGTGCCGCAGGAGACCGCCGCCTGGATCCAGACCGTCGCCAAGGACCCGGTCAGCTTCATGCTGATCTGCAACGTCATCCTGCTCGTGATCGGCACGGTGATCGACGGCATTCCCGGCCTGATCATGACGGTGCCGATCCTGCTGCCGGTCGCAACCGAGATCTATCACATCGACCCCCGGCAATTCGGCGTGGTCGTGGTGATCAACCTCGTGCTCGGCCTGTTGTCGCCGCCGGTCGGGCTTTGCTTCTTCGTCGCGGCCGCCGTTACCGGCGCCAAGCCCGGCAGGATGTTCATGGTGACGCTGCCCTTCTTCGTCATCGCCTGCATCCTCCTGGTGCTGCTCTCGCTCTATCCCTCGCTCTCGCTGATCCTCGTCAAATAGACCCATCCGAAAGGAGCCCGACCATGCCGCTTTCCCGCCGCCGCTTTCTCGCCGCCAGTGCCGCCGCCTCGGTGTTCGCCCCGTCGCTGGCGCTCGCCCAGGCCAAGGAATTTCGCCTCGGCCTGATCACGCCGAACGGCCATTCCTGGAACAAGGCCGCGCTCAAATTCGGCGACGAGCTCAAGGCCGCCACCAACGGCCGCCTGACCCTGACCGTCTTCCACGCCGGCCAGCTCGGCAACGAGACCGCGATGATGCAGCAATTGCAGTCCGGCGCGCTCGACATGGGCTTCATCCAGGCCGCCGAACTCGGCTCGCGCGTGCCGCACATCGCCGCGATCAACGCGCCCTACATCGTGCGCTCGACGCCGGCGGTGGCGAAGTTCGTGCGGCATCCGGCGGCGGTGAAGCTGTTCGAAGTGCTGCCGCAGGAGACCGGCACAATCGGGCTCGGCTGGGGCATCACCGGAATGCGCGCGGTGTTCTCCTCCAAGGACCTGAATTCGCTCGCCGACATCAAGGGCATGAAGCTGCGCATCAACCCGACCCCGGTCTATCGCGATTTCTATTCCTCGCTCGGCGCGGCGCCGACGCCGATCCCGACGCCGCAAGTGTTCGACGCCATGGCCAACGGCCAGGTCGATGGCCTCGAGGCCGATCTCGAATTCTCCTGGAACCAGCGTTTCGACAAGGTGTCGAAGGTGATCCTGCAAATGAACGCCGTCTTCATGCCGATGGCCGCGGTCGTCTCCGGCCGCGTCTGGCAATCGCTGCCCGCCGCCGATCGCGAGCTGATCACGAAAACGATCAAGACGACGCTGGACGCGCAGATCGACGAGCTCGCCGGCAACGAGCCCACGCTGATCCAGAACTTCAAGAACGCGCCGATCCCGATCCGCCAGGTCGACGCCAAGGATACCGAGGCCGTGATTGCCGAGTTCGACAAGATCTGGCTGCCCAAGGCCCCCGTTCTCGCCGAGCTGCGCAAGGTCGGCGCGACGCTCTGACCCTCATCCATCCTCTTCACGTCAATGCCCGGCGGATCGAACGATCCGCCGGCACAAGTCCAATCGGAGCCAAACAATGAGCCCACGCATCTCCTGGGAAGGCGTCTTCCCGGCCGTCACCACCCAATTCCACGACGATCTCTCGCTCGACATCGACGCAACCGCCAAGGTGATGGACGGATTGATCCGCGACGGCGTCTCCGGCCTGATCGTCTGCGGCTCGGTCGGCGAGAACACCTCGCTGGAGCGCAAGGAGAAGGTCGCGATCATGGAAGCGGCGAAGTCGGTCGCCAAGGGCCGCGTGCCCGTGCTGTGCGGCATCGCCGAATTCACCACCGCGTTTGCGGTGGAGACCGCGAAGGAAGCAGCACGCGTCGGCATCGACGGCGTCATGGTGATGCCGGCGCTGGTCTATTCGTCCAAGCCGCACGAGACCGCCGCGCATTTCCGCGCTGTCGCCTCCGCGACTGACCTGCCTGTGATGCTCTACAACAACCCGCCGATCTACAAGAACGACGTTACGCCAGACATTCTCGCCTCGCTCGCCGACGTCGAGACCGTGGTCTGCTTCAAGGATTCCTCCGGCGACACGCGCCGGTTCATCGACACCCGCAACATGGTCGGCGATCGCTTCGTGCTGTTCGCAGGTCTCGACGACGTCATCGTCGAGAGCGTCGCCATGGGTGCCGTCGGCTGGGTCTCCGGCATGTCCAACGCCTTCCCGCGCGAGGGCGAGACGCTGTTCCGCCTCGCCAAAGCCGGGCGCTTCGCCGAGGCGATGCCGCTCTACGAATGGTTCATGCCGCTCCTGCACCTCGATGCCCGCCCGGATCTCGTCCAGTGCATCAAACTGTGCGAGCACATCATGGGCCGCGGCACCGCCCTGACCCGCCCGCCGCGCCTGGCGCTGCTGCCGCAGGAAAAGGCGGAGGTCGAGGCCCTGATGGCCAAGGCGCTCAAGAACCGGCCGCGTTTGCCGGATGTCGGGCTGAAGGCGGCTTGAGGCTACGGTCTCGTAGGGTGGGCAAAGCACAGCGTGCCCACCTTCGCCAATGATCGCGAAAGATGGTGGGCACGGCGCAAGGCGCCTTTGCCCACCCTACGAGAGCTGCCTCAGCCGTCATTGCGAGGAGCTCTTGCGACGAAGCAATCCAGACCGTCTCAACGGAAAGACTCTGGATTGCTTCGCTTCGCTCGCAATGACGGAGAATTAGGAATCCGCCCGCTTCTTCTTCGCGTTTAGCGCGGACGCCACGCGGCTCACGGGCGGCTTGCCGAGCACGACGCTCATCGCGTTCGTCGCCGCCAGCAGCTTCTCCATATCGACACCTGTCGTGATCCCCATGCCTTCGAGCATGTAGACGACGTCTTCCGTTGCGACGTTCCCCGTCGCGCCCGGCGCATAGGGGCAGCCGCCGAGCCCGCCGGCGGCGGCGTCGATGACGCGGACGCCTTCCTCCAGCCCTGCATAGAGGTTGGCGAGCGCCTGGCCGTATGTGTCGTGGAAATGCATGGCGAGCCTGGCTGCGGGAATGTTGGCGGCAACCGCGCGCAGCATCTCTTTGGCCTTGGCTGGCGTGCCGACACCGATGGTGTCGCCGAGCGAGATCTCGTAGCAGCCGAGCTCGAACAGCGTGCTCGCGAGATCGGCGACAGCCTTCGGCTTGATCTCGCCATCGAACGGACAGCCCAGCACGCAGGAGATATAGCCGCGCACATTGATACCATCGTCCCTGGCGCGTGCCAGCACCGGCCTGAACCGCTCGATGGACTCCGCAATCGTGCAGTTGATGTTCGCCCGGGAAAACCCCTCGGAGGCCGCCGCGAACACGGAGACCACTTTGGCGCCCGCGGCACGCGCGGCCTCGTAGCCTTTCTCGTTCGGCACCAGCACGTGAAATTCGGCGCCCTTCACATGCGCGATGCCGCGCAGCACGGCGTCCGAGCTAGCCATCTGCGGGATGGCCTTGGGCGAGACGAAGGCGCCGACCTCGACCGTGTCGAGACCGGCCCCGACCAGCGCCTCGATGAAGGCGATGCGGGCCTCGACGCTGACGGGGGTCTTCTCGTTCTGGAGGCCGTCGCGCGGCCCCATTTCGATAATGCGGACAGGATCGCTCATCTCATTCCCCTGAAGGTTCGACCAGAGCGAGCTCGACGCCCTCCTGCACGATGTCGCCGACCTTGCACTTGATGGATTTCAGCACGCCGGCATAGGGCGCGCGTAGCGTCTGCTCCATCTTCATCACTTCGAGCGTGAGAATCGGCGCGCCCTTCTCCAGCTTGGCCCCCTCCTCGGCCAGCACGGCAACCACCGTGCCGGGCAAGGGCGCTGCGATCTTATCCTCGCCGACATGCTCCTCGCTCTCGCCTCCGAACGGATCGACCCAATGCAGGTCGAAGCGGCCGTTGCGCGTGCGCAGGTACAGCTCATGGCCATCGATGACCGCTGCCACCGACGATTTGACGCCGTCGAGCGTCAGATCGAAGCCGCCATCCTTCGCTGCGATCGTGAACGCCAGCTCGCGCTCGCCGATCATCAGCGTCGACGGTCCCCTGCCGTAGTTCAGAATGATCTTCTGCTCCGGACCATGGCCGACGCGGAAGGCAAAGCTGCGCTGGCGGCGACCCACCGGCTGCCAGCCGAAGGTCTGCCAGGGTGAATTCGCTTCCGCCTGCGCGGCCTGCCGCTCCTCGTTGACGATTGCGGCGACTGCGGCGCAGAGCTCGAGCTCTCCGGGTGCAGGCGCCGCTTCGGTCAGCACCGCCAGCTCACGCTCGATGAACCCGGTGTCGATCGCATTCGCCCGCACCTTCGGATGCGTCATCAGCGCCGACAGGAACGGGATGTTGGTGACGATGCCGCGGACGTCGGTCTGTTCCAACCCGCGGTTCAGCCGCTCGATCGCGACGTCCCGCGTCGGCGCCCAGGCGATCACCTTGGCGAGCATGGCGTCATAATACGGCGAGACCATATCGCCCTCGCGATAGCCGGCGTCGATGCGCAGGCCGCCCGTCTCGACCGGCAGCCGCCAGGTCGAGATCCTGCCGACCGACGGCATGAAGTTCTTGGTCGGGTTCTCTGCGTAGACGCGCGCCTCGACCGCGTGACCGTTGAGCTTGATCTCGTCTTGCTTGAGTGGCAGCGCCTCGCCGAAGGCGACGCGCAGCTGCCACTCGACGAGGTCGATGCCCGTGATCAGCTCGGTCACGGGATGCTCGACCTGCAGGCGCGTGTTCATCTCGATGAAGAACACGTCCTTGCCGTCGGAGACGAACTCGATGGTGCCGGCGCCGACATAGTTCACCGCGCCCGCCGCCTTTCGTGCAGCGGCGCAGACGGTTTCGCGCTGCGCGGCATTGAGCGTCGGCGATGGCGCCTCCTCGATCACCTTCTGGTGCCGGCGCTGCAAGGTGCATTCGCGCTCGAACAGCGAGAGCAGATTGCCATGGCTGTCGCCGATGATCTGCACCTCGATATGCCTGGGATTATCGACATACTTTTCGATCAACATGCGGTCGTCGCCGAAGGCGGCCTTGGCCTCGCGCTTGGCGCTGACGATCGCTGGGGCAAGCTCGTCGGCGGAGCGCACGATGCGCATGCCGCGCCCGCCGCCGCCGGCGGAGGCCTTCACCAGCAGGGGGAAGCCGATCTTGTCCGCTGCTTTCGAAAGCGTTGCGTCGTCCTGGGCCTCGCCGTGATAGCCGGGCACCAAGGGCACGCCGGCTTTCTCCATCAGCTCTTTCGAGCCGGATTTCGAGCCCATTGCCGTCATCATCCCGGCGGTCGGCCCGACGAAGACGAGGCCGGCGTCATAACACGCCTGCGCGAACTCGGCATTCTCGGACAGGAAGCCGTAGCCGGGATGCACGGCCTCCGCGCCGGTCTTGTGTGCGGCCTCGATCAAACGCTCGATGTTGAGATAGCTGTCGCGGGCACGGGCGGGCCCGAGCAGCACGGCTTCGTCCGCGAGCGCGACATGCATCGCCTCGCGATCGGCCTCGGAATAGACCGCGACCGTGCGCAGGCCCATGGCTCGGGCGGTGCGGATGACGCGGCAGGCGATCTCGCCGCGGTTGGCGATCAGGAGCGTGCGAAAACGCCGGTAGAGCTTTGAGCGGTCCATCGCATCACATCCTGAACAGGCCGAACTTCGTCGGTTCGATCGGCGCATTCGATGCCGCCGAGAGGCCAAGGCCGAGCACGAGACGCGTGTCGGCCGGATCGATCACGCCGTCGTCCCACAGCCGCGCGGTCGCGTAGTACGGGTGGCCCTGGCTCTCATATTGCGCGCGAATGGGCTCGCGGAACTTGTCTTCCTCTTCCCTGGACCAGCTCTCGCCCTTGGCCTCGATATTGTCGCGGCGAACCTGGCTCAGCACCATCGAGGCCTGCTCGCCGCCCATCACCGAGATGCGCGCGTTCGGCCACATCCACAGGAAGCGCGGCGCGTAGGCGCGCCCGCACATGCCGTAATTGCCGGCGCCGTAGGAGCCGCCGATCACCACGGTGAATTTCGGCACCGACGCCGTCGCGACCGCCGTCACCAGCTTGGCGCCGTCGCGCGCGATGCCGCCCGCCTCGTATTTCTTGCCGACCATGAAGCCGGTGATGTTCTGTAAGAAAATAAGCGGAATGCCGCGCTGGCAGCACAGCTCGATGAAATGCGCGCCCTTCAGCGAGCTCTCGCTGAACAGGATGCCGTTATTGGCGATGATGCCGACCGGATAGCCCCAGATATGGGCGAAGCCGCACACCAGCGTCGTGCCATAGAGTTTCTTGAACTCGTCGAACTCCGAGCCGTCGACGATGCGCGCGATGATGTCGCGCACGTCGAACGGCTTGCGGCCGTCGACCGGCACCACGCCGTAGATTTCCTCCGCCGGAAACAGCGGATCGCGTGGCACATGCATGTTCAGGTTCGGCCGCCCCGACGGCTTGAGCGTGCCGACGATACGCCGGGCGATGCCGATCGCATGCGCATCGTTCTGGGCATAGTGATCGGTCACGCCGGACTGCCGCGAATGCACGTCGGCGCCGCCGAGCTCCTCCGCACTGACGACCTCGCCGGTCGCGGCCTTCACCAGCGGCGGGCCGCCGAGGAAGATGGTACCTTGGTTGCGCACGATGATGCTCTCGTCCGACATTGCCGGCACATAGGCGCCGCCAGCGGTGCAGGAGCCCATCACGATCGCGATCTGCGGAATGCCCTGCGACGACATCTGCGCCTGATTGTAGAAGATGCGGCCGAAGTGCCGCTCGTCCGGAAAAATCTCGTCCTGCAGCGGCAGGAAGGCGCCGCCGGAATCCACCATGTAGACGCAAGGCAGATTGTTCTGCCGCGCAATGTCCTGCGCGCGCAGATGCTTCTTCACCGTCATCGGGTAATAGGTGCCGCCCTTGATGGTGGCATCGTTGGCGACGATCACGCATTCGCGGCCCGAGATGCGCCCCACCCCCGTGACGACGCTCGCCGAATGCACGTCGCCGCCATACAGGCCATAGGCCGCGAGCGGCGACAGCTCCAGGAACGAGGTGCCGGGATCGACCAGGAGGTCGACGCGCTCGCGTGCCAGCATCTTGCCGCGCGCGGTGTGGCGGTTGCGCGAAGCCTCGCCCCCACCGCCGGCGACCAGGCTGAGCTTTTCGCGCAAGTCCGCGACGAGACCGCGCATGGCCTCGGAATTGCGCGCAAAATCTGATGACGACGGATCGATGCTGGAATGGAGCGGCATGGTGATTCCAATGAGGTGAAGGACTTAAGCCGTCTCGGCCATCAGTTCGCGGCCGATCAGCATGCGCCGAACTTCGGAGGTGCCGGCGCCGATCTCGTAGAGCTTGGCATCGCGCCACAAGCGCCCGACCGGGAATTCGGAGGTATAGCCAACCCCGCCCAGCGCCTGGATCGCTTCGCCCGCCATCCACGTTGCCTTCTCCGCGGAATAGAGGATCGCAGCAGCCGCGTCCTTGCGCAAGGTGCGCGCGTGATCGGCGCGGTCGCAGGCGCGGCCCACCGCATAGACATAGGCGCGCGTGGCTTGCCAGGTCGAATACATGTCGGCGAGCTTACCCTGCATCAGCTGGAAGTCGCCGATCGGCTGGCCGAACTGCTTGCGCTCGTGCATATAGGGCACCACCGCGTCCATGCAGGCCGCCATGATGCCGAGCGGCCCGCCCGAGAGCACCGCGCGCTCATAATCGAGGCCGGACATCAGCACCTTGACGCCCTCGCCCACCTTGCCCATCACATTCTCCTCCGGCACCTCGCAATCGTCGAAGAACAAGGGATAGGTGTTGGAGCCGCGCATGCCCAGCTTGTCGAGATGCTGGCCATGCGTGAAGCCTTTAAAACCCTTCTCGATCAGGAACGCGGTCATGCCGCGCGGCCCGGCCTCCGGATCGGTCTTGGCGTAGACCACCAGCACGTCGGCATCGCCGCCATTGGTGATCCACATCTTGGAGCCGTTGAGCACGTAGCGGTCGCCGCGCTTGTCGGCGCGCAGCTTCATCGAGACCACGTCGGAGCCGGCGCCCGGCTCGGACATCGCGAGGGCACCAACATATTCGCCGGAGATCAGCTTCGGCAGATAACGCTGCCGCTGCGCGTCATTGCCGTTGCGGCGGATCTGGTTGACGCAAAGATTGGAATGGGCGCCGTAGGACAGCGCCACGGCCGCCGAACCGCGCGAGATCTCCTCCATGGCGACGATATGGGCGAGATAGCCCATATTGGAGCCGCCATATTGCTCCGGCGCGGTCATGCCGAGCAGGCCGAGGTCGCCGAAGCGCTTCCAGAGGTCTGCGGGGAAAAGATTGGCCTTTTCGATCTCGGCGGCACGCGGGGTGATCTCCGCCTCCACGAACGAACGAACGGTGTCGCGCAGCAGGCTGATGTCTTCGCCCAGATCGAAATCGATGCTCGGGATGTTCAAGGCGAGTCCTCCCTATTTTGGGCTCCGAACCTAGCCCGGTCCCGGCCCTCTTGCAGTCGAAAAGGTTGCATTTTCCGCCAAACTTGACGAGGATTTCCGAAAGGAATTCCGATGCCTTTTCAAGCCGCCACCGCAATTCCGCGCCGCGCCGTCACGCCCGCCGCCTTCGTTCGCGGCGTGGTGGCCGCGTACGAGCATTACGGCCGCGATCCCGCCGAAGCCTTGATCCGCGGCCAGGTTGCGCCGGAGCTCCTGAATTCTCCTGATGGGCGTGTGACCGCGGCCCAGTTCGAGGCGCTGGCGGGCCATGCCATGCGCGAGCTCGATGACGAGGCGCTTGGCTGGTTCTCGCGCCGGCTGCCGTGGGGCACCTATGGCATGTTGTGCCGGGCCTCGATCACCGCACCGACGCTGGAGGTCGCGCTCAAGCGCTGGTGCCGGCATCACCGCCTGGTCACAGAGGATGTGCTGCTCGATCTCGAGGTCGGCGAAGAGACCGCCGTCGTGTCGATCCGTCAGCTCCGCGACCTCGGGCCGTTCCGCGAGTTCTGCCTCGTCACACTGTTCCGCTACGTGCTCGGCTTCTCATGCTGGGCTGTCGACTCCCAGATCGCGCTCCGCGCGGCTGAGTTTCCTTACTCCGAGCCCGGCCACGTCTCGGTCTATCCGACCATCTTTTGCCGGAGCCTCCGCTTTGACGCGGACCGCGCGGCCATCGTCTTCGACAAGCACTATCTTTCGCTGCCGCTGACGCGCAGCGCAGCCGATCTCGACAACATGCTCAAGGGCGCGCTCCGGCTCACCGTGCTGCCCTACCGGCGCGACCGCCTGCTGGTCGAGCGCGTCCGCCGCGTGCTGCGCGATGCGCGCGGACGGGTCCTCGGCGCCGAGGACGTCGCCCGCGAGCTCGCGCTCTCCACCCGCACGATGCACCGCCGTCTGCGCGAGGAGTCGACCTCGCTGCGCTATCTCAAGGAAGAAGCAAAATTCGAACTGGCAAAACAGGAGCTGATGCGCGGCCGAACGCCGATCAAGCGCATCGCGGAGATCGCCGGATTCCGCAACGAGAAGAGCTTTTCGCGCGCTTTCCGTACCTGGACCGGCACCTCCCCGCGCGAGTTTCGGGGACGGTATCGCTAAGGCACGCCCCTGAAATTCGATTGATCGTGGGATATTCGAGCCTTACCCAGCCGGCTCCGGCACCGCGATCTCCTGCAACGGCAGCGGCACGTCCTTGGCAACGCCGAGCACGAGGAAGCTGCGGACGTTCTTGACGTGAGGCATCGCGGCGAAATGCAGGAGCTGTTGACGCATGCTCTCGACACTCGGGGCCACGCATTTGAGCAGATAGTCGGTGTCACCGGAAATCCGCCAGCACTGCTGGATGCGCGGGATCGCGGCGATCGAGCTCTCGAACGCCTCCAGCACCGGCTGGGCCTGACTGCCGAGCTGGATCGACACGAACGACACCACCTCATAGCCGAGCAGCCGCTCGTCGATCACGGCGCGCACCGCCCGGATCACGCCGCGGCTGAACAGCGATTTCAGCCGCCGCAGGCAGTTCGGCGCGGACACGCCGACCCGCAGCGCCAGCTCGTTGTTGCGAACCCGCCCGTCCTGCTGCAGCTCGGATAGGATTTTCAGATCGACGCCGTCGAGCTGGTCACGCCCCGCCATCCCCCACCTCGTCCTGGTCGTGTCATGCGGGGCAGCGAAGCACGGGGCGGAATTGGTGCCAAGGGTTCTCAGGCGCGGGCGACCAGCCGCTCCCTTCGTCATGGCCGGGCTCGTCCCGGCCATCCACGTTCTTCGTCTACCGCCAAAAACGTGGATGCCCGGGCCTTCGCCTCGCCGAAGCGGCTTCGGCCGCGCAGGCGGGACAAGCCCGGGCATGACGGCACTTTCGATGCTTCGGGTGAGAATGGCCCCTCAATGCGTCCAGGGCTCGCCGCGGCGGAACGAGAAATTGTCGGCATAGGCAACCGGCCGGCGGATCGACTCCTTGGGCTCGATCACCTGATAGGCGATGCCCTTGCGCTCGCAATAGGCGATCGCCTCTTCCTTGCTGTGGAAGCGCAGCGTAATTTGCTGCTTCATGTCGGCCGACGACGTCCAGCCCATCAGCGGCTCGACCGAGCGCGGCTGCTCCGGCTCGTAATCGAGCTGCCATTCCCTGGTCTTGGACCGGCCGGATTGCATCGCGTTTTTGGCGGGCTTGAAAATGCGTGCGGTCATGACTGGTCCGGGCCTCTTGATCTTTCCGTTCGATTTCGATGCGTCACGGTGGCAGTTGGTGGAAATCTCGGGGATAGTATAGAGAAGCCGGTTGGGAACTGATCCTGATTCCGGCCCCGGCAACCCTCGCCAACGGTATAGTCATTATGCTGCACCGTGACAATTGCGTACCCGCGTCTCATCCTGGGACCCCTTTTGGCGGCCCGGTTTCATCGATCTCCGCGCTTCTGTCCTCTCTGAAAGCTCCCGACGCATGGCCTTCCTGAACGTCAGCGCCACGCTTCCCGACAAGGGTCGCGACCTCCGGCTCGACCTGTTTCGCGGTGTCGCAAACTGGGCGATCTTTCTCGACCATATCCCCGACAACGTCGTGAACTGGATCACGACCCGCAACTACGGCTTTTCCGACGCGGCCGACCTGTTCGTCTTCATCTCCGGCTACACCGCCTCCTTCGTCTATGCGCGGATGATGCTGGACCGCGGCTTCATCGTCGGCGCCACGCGGCTGACCAAGCGGGTCTGGCAGCTCTATGTCGCCCACATCATCCTGTTCGTGATCTACATCGCCTCGATCAGCTATCTCGCGCTGCGCTTCGGCGATTCCGAGATGATCAACGAGTTCAACGTCGCCGGCCTCGTCGACAACGCCACCGAGACGCTGCGCCAGGGCCTGTTCCTGCGCTTCAAGCCCCTCAACCTCGACGTGTTGCCGCTCTACATCGTGCTGATGGGCCTGTTTCCGCCCGTGCTGTGGTTCATGCTGCGCAAGCCCGATTTGACGATGATCCTGTCGATCGTGCTGTGGCTCGTCGCGCGCCATAACGGCTGGAACCTGACCGCCTATCCGGCCGGCCAGTGGTACTTCAACCCCTATTGCTGGCAGGTGCTGTTCGTGTTCGGCGCCTGGTGCTCCATGGGCGGTGCGCGGCGCTCGGCAGCGCTGATCAATTCGCCTGTTACGCTGTGGGTCTGCCTCGGTTATCTCCTGTTCGCGCTGGTCATGACCATGGCCGGCCGCTTCCCCACCTTCGGCGGCATGTTCCCGGAATGGCTGTTCTCGGCCTTCAACCCCAATGACAAGACCAACCTCGCACCGTATCGCTTCCTCCACTTCGTGGTGATCGTGATCCTGGTGATCCGCTTCGTGCCGAAGGAGTGGCCGGGGCTGGAGTGGAAGGTGTTCGACCCCTTAATCGTCTGCGGCCAGCAGTCGCTCGCCGTGTTCTGCGTTGGCGTGTTCCTGTCCTTCGTCGGTCATTTCGAGCTGTCGATGAGCTCAGGGTCGCTGCTCGCGCAGATCTTCGTCAGTGTCGCCGGCATCGCGATCATGACGACCGTGGCTTACTACATCTCGTGGTCGAAGAAACAAGACAAGCCGCTGAAGCCGCCGCCGGCCAAGCCGGCTGCGGAAGCGAAGGCGGCCTGAGAGAGGCGGCAGTTAAGCCGCCTCTTCGCCGTCGAACTCGGTGAACTTCTTGTAGATCCAGTCGCGGCCGTCGTGGCGACGCCAGACCTTGCCGAGCACGAACTGCCCGTTGATGGAGCGGCGCGGCACGATCACCGTCCAGAGGTGCCAGATCTCGGTCCAGTTTGACTGCGGACCGATGGTCCCGATGTTGCGGTCAATAGCCATGGCAGAACTCGCTGGCGCAGAACTTAGGCTGATCCGCGCGCCGCGACGAACAGTCATCTGTGGTGGCACAGAGTGGACAGCCCATCGCGAGCCGGGACCGACCTGATAGCAGCCAGCCAAACGGCCGCAACAGCCGCTCGTCTTTAACCTTGCCGATCAACCTTACTTCTTGGGATGGCGCGGCGCGTTTGGTTGAAAGCCCGCGCCGGTTTTTCTAGAATGTCCGTGATTTGAGGACGAGCGCGCCGTTTCGGCGCAGGGTGACTTTCAGACTGAACTTTGCAGACGATCGGACGTTTGGAAGCAAGTAGATTGCTGGGGGGACGACAATGATGAAATTGCAATGTGCGCGTCTGCGCCTCGCGTTGCGCGTGATCCCGCCCGCGCCAATCGTGAGCACGGCCTCGCAACGGCCGCCGCAAGCCGCCAACGACAATCAGATGGCCTGGCCGTACGTGCCATTTCCGCCCGGCTGGCACGCCTCGAACTGACGAGCGCGCCGGGCAAAACGCAACGCCGCACAAGCGGAATATTCATCGCTTGGCGGCGTCCGTTTAGACATTGGGCGCTGAAATCCCCAACACGGATTTGTCTATCGCGACGCCCAAAGGTTCGATGAGGCTTTGCTGATTTCCAGGCGAAGCGGAGGCCGGACGCGTGGATGCCAGGCCATGCCGGTTGGATGCTGACCTCTAGGCCAGCGCCGCCCGGGGAATGGTCGGGGCAGCTGGATTCGAACCAACGACCTGCAGTACCCAAAACTGCCGCGCTACCAGGCTGCGCTATACCCCGAATGTCCGGCGAGCCTCGTCGATACACGCTTCCCGGAGCGCCAGCAAGCTTTCCAAAGCCGCCGGCCCTGAGCCCAATCGGCCCTGCCCGCCCTATTTGCCGCCGAACAGGGGGTGGCCGACGCGATCACCGGGGCGGATGCCGTACTTCTGCGCCGTCCCCGCCACCACCTCCAGCACGGCCCGAGCGGGTCCCCGGGAGGAGATGATCTTCGTCGACAACGGCTCGGTATTCTCCGCAATGCGCAGGATGCGGCCATCGGCGCGGATGAAGATCATGTCGAGCGACACATAAGTGTTCTTCATCCACATCGAGATTTCCTGCTCGGGATTGAAGTCGAACAGCATGCCTTTGCCGTCGGCCAATTCCTTGCGGTACATCAGGCCGGTCTCCTTCTCCTCCGGGGTCGTTGCCATCTCGACCGAGAACACCTGCACGCCGTTCTTGGTGACGATCTCGAGCGGCTGGAAGCTGGCGGCGCCGGCCGGCGCGCCGGCGACGGCCCAGCCGGCGATGACGAGGATGGCGGCAAGCCAGCCCTTCAGAGCGGACCAGGCGTCCTTTCGATCAGAAGTCATGGGGGCTCTCATGGCGTGGGACTTCAGTCAGTCCTTACGCGGCGACCGCCGGAAAAGGAAGAGGCGCGCCGGACTTGCGGCGCGCCTCTGCTCACAATTGCTGGAATTCATAGCCTTAGTGCGACTGCAATCCCGGCGATCCGGTCTCGGGATGGATCTCGGCCGCCATCATGCCCTTGGAGCCGGGCCCGAAGCGGACCAGCACATACTGGCCCGGCCTCAGCTCAGTCATGCCGAAGCGGCGCAGGGTCTCCATGTGCACGAAGATGTCGGGGGTGCCCTCGCCGCAGGTCAGGAAGCCGAAGCCGCGCAGCCGGTTGAACCATTTGACCTGGGCCCGCTCCAGCCCGCTGGTTGGGGTGACCGTGACATGGGTGCGCGGCGGCAGCATCTGCGCCGGGTGGATCGCGGTCGACTCGTCCATCGAGACAACGCGGAAGGCCTGGTAGCCCTTGGCGCGCTGGATGCACTCGACGACGATGCGGGCGCCCTCATAAGCGGTCTGGAAGCCGTCGCGCCTAAGCACGGTAACGTGCAGGAGCACGTCCGGCCAGCCGTTGTCGGGAACGATGAAGCCGTAACCTTTGGAGGCGTCGAACCATTTAATGACGCCGGTGACCTCGACGAGATTGGCGCTGGCTTCGCCCAATCCGGTGAAGGGATTGAGCGCATTGTCGCGGCCGGCTCCGCCATGCTCGCCCGGCGTCAATCGCCCCTGCGAGGTGCCCTGTCCGGGAACTCCAAGCTTCTTGGACTCAAATCCGTCCGACGACCCCATAACCCCGGACCCCACACTGCCATGCAACCCGCCACATTGGCGGCGCTCGAATCACGCGTCTTAAGAGAATGTTCTCAATTCGACGCGACGCGAATCTTTCGACTCAAAAGATAACACTCCCGGTTGAGACGCATAGACAAAAAAGAGATTCGCCGGAACCTATGAACAGCTTGCACAGCCGCGAATCAAATTGATGCCTCAATTGCCGACAAAGGGCCCGAGCGTCTCGCCGATGTCGTGGTGGATGACGAGGTCGGCGATGTCGTCCTGCTCGGTCGGCTCGCGATTGATGATCACGAGACGTGCACCGGCGCGCTTGGCCATCATCGGAAAGCCGGCCGCCGGCCAGACCACCAGCGAGGAACCGATCGCGATGAAGAGATCGCAGGCCTGCGACAGCGCTGTCGCGCGCTGCATCTCCTCGTCCGGCATCATTTGCCCGAAGGAAATCGTGGCGGTCTTCACCGGCGCGTCGCAGGCGGTGCAGTTGGGCGCGATGCCATCGCCGTCGAAACGGCGCTTCACCCAGTCCAGCGGATAGTCCTGCCCGCAGCCGATGCAGCGCGCATAAGTGGTATTTCCGTGAAGTTCAATCACGTGCTCCGGCGCGAATCCCGAGGCCTGGTGCAGATTGTCGATGTTCTAGGTGATGACGGCGGGAACCTTGCCGGCGCGGTAGAGCGATGCCAGCGCCCGATGGCCGCGGCCGGGTTTCGCTGCGGCGAAGACCTCCTCCATCGCAAAGCGGCGGCGCCAGGATTCGTCCCGCGCTGACTGGCTCGCGACGAACTCGTCGAACGGGATCGGACGGTTACGCGTCCAAATTCCACCCGGCGAGCGGAAGTCGGGAATGCCGCATTCGGTCGAGATGCCGGCACCGGTGAACGGCACGATGGTCCTGGCCTCGGCGATCATGTCGCCGAGCCGTTCGATACCGCTCTGCAGATCCGATGCGATCAATCGCGCCTCCCCGATAGTTTGGCCTGACAGCAACATACGCAAGCGACAAGATCGTTGACGCTCTTATCAAGCGCCAATGCAATGCACTCGGCAATTTCTTCCGACCTTCGCATATCACAATCCTGCAATGCCTCCTCCCCATTGACGCCCCATTCGGAAGTGCCAATGGATGTGTTGACGCGACTCAACGTGATTGCGGCGGCAGTGCTTGAGTTCGGATGTGCACATACTCAGGTGTCGAGGGGATTTGACATGACCGAAGACGAACAGCGCAAAGAGCGCGAACGCGAAGAAATCGCCGCCCGTGTCGCCGCCTTCCGTGCCACACAGGAAAAGTTCAAGCGCGAGCGCGAGGAATACTTCGTGGCGACGCTGGAGAATGCCCGCAAGGTCGAGCGGCCCTCGCTCTGGCCGTAGGCATCATCGCGCCGGCAGGCGCAACGACATACGAATGACGACATGCGAACGAAAAAAGCCCGGAGCACCGCTCCGGGCTTTTCGCTATTCGCCGACTACCAATAACGGTAGTGGTGGTGACGGTAGTACGGCCCGCCGTAATAGGCATACGGACCCGGTCCGTAATAGGCGGGACCGTCGTAATAGCGGTAGCGGGGACCGTAATAGCCATAGGGCTGGGAAGCCGCGACTGCGCCCGCGGTGATCGCGCCGGCGGCGAGGCCGAACGCGAGGCCCGGGCCGATGCCGCCGCGGCCGCGCGCCTCAGCCGGCGCGGGCGCCGCAACCGCGGTCACACCGACCGCCGCGATGGTGGCCAGAACTGCCAGTGTCTTCTTCATGCTTGTCCTCCTTCGCGTGTCGCGGAGACAACGGCGAGCGCCTGCGATGGTTGCGCATGGATGGAACCAGCCCGCAGGCAAGAAATGTCGATGAGGCGGGAACGAAACGGCGAGACGGCGGTTAGCGTCTCAAGTGCGGGAGCCTCCGCCATCCGGGTCGAGGCGACAGCACGAAGACCCCGTCAGCATCTCCGCGGTGCTGGCGGGGTTTTCAGTTTCATGGGAGCAGATGGCAGCAGACCATGACGGTTGCCAGCGGGGACGACGATCATGGAGGAGAGTTTGCCCTTATCCGCTTTGCTGGCCCGTATCCGTAAATTGGCTCCCAAATCCGAGGATGAACATTACGACGAGATCGTCCGCAGCTTCGGTGTCGGCACGCTGCGCCCGCCGCCGACGCCGATGAGCGACCGCGAGCTGGCGCAGGCCATCGCCGAGTTCCTCAAGGAGCAGCCGTCGAGCGAATCCGTCGCGACCCTCGGCCGCCGGCTCGACCCGTCCACCCGGCTCTGAGTTTCTTCGCGGGGAGTATGGAACCAGGAATGCGCGCGGACGTTGAGTCCGTTCCCTGCTGAGCGGAGAGAAAGAGATATGCCCGCCTGGCTCGAAGTCTTGCTCAACCTGTCCGGCTATGCCGGCTTCGTGGCGCTCGCCTCGCGCGGCGCCGGATGCCCGCAGGCGCCGGCCGATGACCGCCGTTGCGGCGACGAGCGTTAGTTGGCGCGCGCGGCTTGGCCTGCCGTGCGCACCAAACGGTCGGCCTTGACCGCAACGCGCGTGTCCTCAGCCTGCGGCCGCAGCGAGAAGCTGATCACAACGAAAGCAATACAGAACAGCGTGCCGACGACGGCGACGCGCCGGTAGGTGTGCCGGTCGCCTTGGAAAAAGGACGGAGCTGAAAAAGGCATCATGGCAAATTGCTGCTTGCGCAAATCGTTTTTGGCAAAGGCGTTTCTTGCTTGTCGTTGCCGAACACCTACCCCAAGGCGCAGCAAGCGCAACGCGATTGGGCTTTTAACCTAACCGAATAGGGTTATCGGCATCCGCATAAGCTATCGTTAGCCAGACGCATCCGGCACCTTCGCGGCGAGAGCGGCGCAAGAACGCCCGGCTTTGTTCCAGCTTCGACTCCGTTTCGTTCGCGAAGAACGAATCGGAGTCGCAAGAATGCGCGGAGAGCAACTCCTAACGATCGATGAAAGCGCGCACGCTCACACCGTCGACCCGGCGGGACCCTTCTTCGACGAGTGTCTTCTGCAACAAGTCTCTTCTGCAACAAGACTCTTCTTCGACACAACTTCGAGAAGACTCTTCGCCGGCAAGCAACGCGGCGACAGATCAAGCGCGCCCCCTCGGAGCGGATCGCGCTTGCGCGTTGCCGCGTGGCGTCGACAAAGTCAGGCCGCCCGCTTCGGCTTCTCCTTCGAGAAGCATTCGAGGATCTGGATGCGCAGCTCCTCCGCCGCAGGGCCCTCGACCTTTCTGAGCTCGTTCCAGAGCCTGATCACTTCGCGCTGTTTTTCGACGGTCATGAGCAACCTCCAACGGTCCATCAACGCGTCTCACTAGAACAAAATGAGAACAAAAAGTCCAGCCCCGGACGTAAAATTTTGGTGGGGGGCGGCGTTGAACCTTTTCGGCGCGACAAGCACCTATGGAAGCTGGGGATTTCAGCGCCCAGTTACACGGCAGCGCCGCCTGACGAACATACTCCGTCGTGGCGGCGCTGTTGCTTTTTGCGATTTCAACTTTAGGTTAAAGCCATGGCTGTCGGCCAGGCGCTGAAATCCCAACGCCGTCAGCCAGAAAAGCCTCGCGCGAAAGCGCGGGGCTTTTTCTTGTGAAGCGGATGAGCATGGTGAGGGAACAAAGCTCGTCGTTCAGGACGAAGCGAGTACCGCGTGCTGGTTACCCTGATGGTCGTCGTGATGTTCGGGCATCGCAATGGCCGAGCACCACCTGGTCCTCGGCCGTTGATTGCTGCGCCGGCGCGTCAATGAGCCCACCGCACCGACATCGCCGGCACGTCAGACGGCGTCCTTGGCCACCTTCAGCGGCGAGGCCTTGACCGATTTGCTGGCGGGCTTCGCCGCAAACTGCATCGGCTCCTTGGTGAAGGGATTGATGCCCATGCGGGCTTCGGTCGCCGGCTTGTTCACGACCGACATCTTCACAAAGCCGGGAATGACGAACTCGCCGGACTCGTTGAGCTCCTTGTAGCCGACCGTCGCCATATACTCGATCACCGACTTCACGTCGTTCTTCGAAAGCTGCGTGCCCTCGGCAATTGCATCGATCAATTGGGTCTTCGTCATCTTCGCCATGGTCTGAATTCCTTTGAATGGGTGCGCGGAGCAATTCTGCTGCTGGGGACGCGGCCGGACCCGCGAGTGCGCGCTGCTGATTCATGCCAGAAGTCATGAAGCGATCGGGCTTAGACCCTATCGAGGCCAAAAACGCAAGCACGGGCTCCGCGAGGTTCCCGACTTCCTGTGCAAGACGTTGCAGGACCTGCAATTTTAGGACCTGCAATTTCTCGAACCTGGCACAGCGGCGCGGCTGCTATAAGCCAGGACAGGTATCTGATGGGGTTCTGATGAAGGTCGCTATCGTCATCGCAGGTTTGATCGTGGTCGCCGTCGCAGCCCTCGTCGCGATCCAGCCTAGCTTCTTGAAGCCCACGTCCTTCGCCCTCGTGAAAAAGTCCGACATGTTCGGCTTCTCGCCCGGGATGACATTCGACGAGGCCAACAAGCTCGTCGGGCGACGCCATTATCTCTGCCGGCCGAGCCGAGGTCCGTACACCCTCTCATGCGACATCAACGGCGCCAAGGTCGCCGTTGATGGCGACGAGACCGACCCCAGGCATCCGATCTGGCGCGTCAATGCAACGCTGAACAATCCGGGATCGCAGGAAGCTGCCGTCAAATCGATCTCCGAGCAGTTCAACGCCTCGGCCATTAAGGACCGGGAGGGTTGGATCTGGATCGTCGGCCGCGGTCTCAAGCTGAGCTATGACGGCGCCCGCCTGACCCTCGTGGACGAGGCCGCCGAGGCCAGGCTGCGCAAGGAGGACGCCAAGCCCTAGATAGCATCGCGCTTTGGCGTCACCTCGTCGTGAAACTTGTGGCTCGGCGATCCCTTGTTGACGCTTCAGTAACCTAACGCGACCAAGCTTCACTCAGGTTGGTTGCGTTGGAGTATCCTCAAAGTGCTGGATTTTAACGAGCTGCGTGAACTCGCGGCGGATGTTCGTATTTTCGTCGATGTCGCCGAAGACAAGGCCGAGGCGCTCAGAGCCGTGATCGCGGCCTACGACGTGGTGCTGGCGATCTTCCCGGTCGATGACGGCATGGGCCTCCACGTCATCAAGGGCAAGGGGATCCTGGACCAGATCGCGACGTCGCGCACACACGCGATGTACAGCCACACGGCGATCGCGGTTCCGGATCTCGCCCACGCCGAAGCGCTCAAGTTCCTGACGGCGCCCGTCGAACACCGGATTGCGGCCTGAGCTTGGTTGCAGCCGCACCGCTCCGCAGCAGAGCGGCGCGGCTGAATTGTCGTGGTGCCTTCAGCGGCTTTGTCTGGGCGTACGGGCTGTTCGCCGCTTCCGTCGCAGCCCGATGCGCGTGCCCGGCAGATTGATGCCAAGCTCGATCGCGCGCGACCTGATCGATGCAATGGGGCGCTTGAGCTTCACGATCATCAGCGTGAGGCTCTTTCCGGTTTCGCACATGGATCGAAGCAGCCGGTCGTCGTCTTCCGACCAGCGTTCGTGATTGTAGGTGCGGGCAGCCATCGACGTTTGCCTCTGAGGCCAATGAGGCGGGACCTGAGCAGGGAATGTCAAAGGACCCAGCTTCGCCTTTTTTCTGAGCGCGGCGGCTGGGTGTCAGTTGAGGGGCGGCTTGTTACGCTGCCGCCTGACGCAGAGATAGTTTTGCGGCGTCGATTTTCAACCGACTTACGGATTTGTAATGGCCCGGCGCGAGCGCCTCCACGTTCTAGAGCGCGATGAAATGAAGCTCGATCGCTGCAAAGACGGAGGTGCGCTCCCTCTCCCGCTTGCGGGAGAGGGTTGGGGAGAGGGTATTTCCGCAATGGGACAATCCCTAGAGGAGAAAGCCCTCACCCGGCGCGCGGGACGATGCTTCGCATCGCCCGGACGCGCCGACCTCTCCCGCAAGCGGGAGAGGTGAAGGAGCCGCGGCAATCGATTCAGACTAACCCGTCCCCACTCCAGCGAAGCGGCGCACTTTCGTTTGAACTTTCTTAGCCCTCGCGCGTCTTACAGTTGAAGCGTCCCTAAGCTTCACCTCGACAGAGAACCCCGCTCCCGAAAGGGCGGGGTTTTCGCTTTGGCGCTGCATCAGCTCGCTCGGGATTTCAAGCGCTCTTTGCCGTTGACCCGGCGGCCGTCCGGCCGCACTTTTTGCGACGGGCAGGGTTTTGAGGAGCCGTGATGCCGAAAACCCTTGTGGAATTCAGAGCGCAGAACCTTCGTTTGCTCGAGCGGCTTTGTCCCGACGACCCGCGCTACATCGCGGCCTGGCTGAAGCAGTTCGACGAGCAGAACGGGATCACACCAAAAGCTGGTCCGAAGTCGGGCAAGCGCCGCGCCAGGCCTTCGCCGCGAAGCAAGACCGCTTCGGCGGAACGCATGAGGTCAGCGCCCTCCTCCTCGGTCTCACCGCGCTGATCGGCAACGATAGCCGCGCAGTCCCGAGAGCCGCTCGGGCGCTCACGGAATGTCTGCGGCCTTCCGGTTGTCCCCGATCGAAACCGGCTTGTTGAGGAAATACTCGCGATTGCCTGTCGCCGCTTCCGCGTATTGGTCGATGGCGACGATGATGGCCTGGACGTGGGCATAGCACCACCCTTCCCGCGTCGCCCTGCGGCGGACGTCCTCGAGCGCGGTCAGGAAGGGCGACAGGTCTCGCTCATCGTCGAACCATCGCCTGCTCACCATGTCCTCCCGCCGAGCACCCTGCCCTTGGACTGGCGCGGCTCTGCCGCCTTCAGCGCATCGCGTTCCGCGCACAGGCTCTCGACCTTCGCCTGCATCCGCGACAGCAACGCCTCGGCCGAGGCCGTGCCGATACCCGCCCGTTGCAGCTGGAGGATCTCCTTCCTCTGCCTGCCCATCTGGATGCGCATCCGTTCGATCTCCCGCCTGAGAAAGTCCAGGTCCGGCATTGTTCCGCCTCGCAAATTCTAGAGATGGCCCATGAGAACAAAAACGGAACGAAGAGTCGAGTCTGACGTTCTACGGAAAACCGAATAGGAGATGCGCGATGGCCGACAACACCCGGAAGGACCCGAAGGACTGGGTTTCCGGCGACGACCCGATGACCGGAGCCCAGGAATCCTATCTCAAGACCCTGGCCGAGCAGGCTCACCAGGACCTGCCCGAGGAAGAACTGACCAAGGCCGAGGCCTCGGAGCTGATCGACAAGATGCGGCAAAAGGCCGGGCTGGACGAGTGAGCCGTCCAATTGCGGGAACCCGGCTCCGTGCGTATGCAAACGAAATTGGGAATCGAAAATGCCTTATTTCGTTTGTGCCCGCGACGGAGCGGGCCAGATCATCTTGAAGCGAGACACAAGGGAAGCGGCCGAGAAGAAAGCCGCCGAGCTCCGCGACATGGGCTATTTCGAAGTCGAGATCGTGGCCAAGGGTGACGAGGAGACGGCGTGAGGGATCATGCTTCCCTCAGCACCTTGATGACGCTGAGAATGACGAAAGCACCCAGACCGTAAGTCAGCGCATTCACGACCCAGGAAATGGCGATGCCGACAATGGGTCCTCCGACCGCTCCCCGGAAAAAATACGCTGCGCTGATACCCGGCCACTCCAGCCAAAGAAACGCGAAGTCGGTCAGCGGCTCCAGGACGAGGAGCACCGTCGAGACGAGCGCCCCGATGGCCAATGCGATGACAAGGTACGTCCTCAGCCAGGGCATCAAAGACCCAGCAAGCCAGCGATAACAGGAACGAGGAAAAAAGCGGCGATCCCGAGCAACCCGCCCACGACAAAGCGTGCCGCGCGGCCGTGAATCTTGGTATCGAGCCACGCACAGATGGCCACTACAGCCTGTCTCAGCCAGCTACCCACGAGGGTTCTGACGAGATCGAACAGGAGTTCTGCAACGAGTGCGGCCATGCCGTTTGGTCGGCGCGACCTCTGGCGGGGTTCAAGTGCGGAGGCAATGACGAGAGCGGTTGAAAGCCTGCGCCGCTGGACTGCACCTGCCGAATAACACAAGATAGTTTCAGTGTCGCTGCAGCAGATCGGCCGGCGGCCGGCGTGAGTTAAGTGCCGCAATAAAATTCAGAAAGCGCAGGGAGGAACGATGCAGCGAAAAAGAAAGGTGGCGCTTGATGATGCGATGGCTGGCCTGGGTCTGATAGCGGCCATCACGGTCATTGCGATCTCGCCGGCAAGCGCCGACGATTCAGCCAACATACCACCTGCGCTCAAATGCGCTGACCTGACCGGCTGGACGATGCCGGGATCGACGGCAACAGTCACCAAGGCCGAGCTGGTGCCGGAGGCGCCGCCGGGCACCGTGCAGCCGTCGCCGCCGGCGCCGGCCACCGTATCGGTGGCGCTGCCGCCGAACTGCCGCGCGGATGGCGTGATCGATCAGCGCGTGGGCGTCGAGGGCAAGTCCTACGCGATCGGCTTTGCCGTCGCCCTGCCCGATCGCTGGAACGGCCGGTTTTTGTTTCAGGGCGGCGGTGGTTTGAACGGCTCGATCCGGCCGCCGCTGGGTTACCACGCGGCCGGCGAGGTGCCGGCGCTGGCGCGCGGCTTTGCCGTGGTCTCCACCGATAGCGGTCATCAAGGCGCGGTGTTCGATGCCTCGTTCCTGAAGGACCAGGAAGCCGCGCTCAACTTCGCCCATGCATCCGTCGGCAAGGTGACGATGGCCGCCAAGGCGATCGTCGCGCATTACTATGGCCAGCCCGCAAAGCGTTCCTACTTCACGGGCTGCTCAACCGGGGGCCGCGAAGGCATGCTGGCGTCGGCGCGCTATCCCGAGCAATTCGACGGCATCGTCGCCGGCGCGCCTGCGATGCGCACCGGCAATTCCAATATCGGTCTCGCCTGGGCCAACGCTGCCTTCAGCCAGATCGCGCCGAAAGATGCGTCCGGCAAGCCGGAGCCCGCCAAGACGTTTTCTCCGGCCGAGCGAAAGCTGATCACGAACGCGATCCTCGATGCCTGCGACGCCAAGGACGGCGTCAAGGATGGCCTGATCTTCGACGGCAAGGCTTGTCAATTCGATCCCGCGGTCCTCACCTGCAAGGGCGACAAGACGGATTCTTGCGTGGCGCCGCCGCAGGTCGATGCCTTGAAGAAAGCTTTTGCCGGGCCGAAGAATTCACGCGGCACGCAAGTCTACCCGCCGTTCCCGTGGGACAGCGGCGTGGCAGCCGAAGGCGTTGCCATTCCCGGCATCCTGGCCACAGGCGCGCGCAGTCCGGTCGGACCGCCCGTTTGGGAAAGCATCAACGTCGATCAACTCGAAGACCGGGTCAACGCGAGCGGGATGGATCGCCTCACCAACACCGCCTACTGGACCAACCTTTCGAGCTACTTCGGCCATGGCGGCAAGCTGCTGTTTTACCACGGTGTGAGCGATCCCTGGTTCTCGGCGAACGACACCGTGACTTACTACGAGCGCATGGCGGCGGATTCCGGCGGCATGGAATTGGTGCGGGAGAAATGGAGCCGGGCCTTCCTGGTGCCTGGCATGGGTCACTGCTCGAGCGGCGCAGCGCTCGATCGCTTCGATCTCCTCACCGCGGTCGTGAACTGGGTGGAAGACGGCAAGGCGCCCGATGCGGTGGTCGCGACGGGACCAGCCTTTCCCGGCCGCAGCCGGCCGCTTTGCGCCTATCCGCAACATGCGCGGTACAAGGGCCAAGGCGATCCCGAGAGCGCGGCGAGCTTTGAGTGCAAGTAGGGGCGATGTGCGCGGTCAAATGCGAAAGTCGATGCCAAGGATTGGCGCACGTGGCAGAAATTACGGTGACGGTCACTCACTCGTGCTGCCAGATAAATTCACTGTCACCGTAATTTGCCAATCATCCAGCGGTTCTCACCGGACGGTTCCTGCTGGAGATCTATCTCAAGGGTCGCAGACCAGATCCTCAAATGCTCCAGTGGCGACATTTCTAAAGTCCTCCGAATTTCGTTCGTTCATATAGGCGGCGGCCCCGCTATCGCGACAGCACCGGTCCCACGGTCAGGTCGGTGCGTCGAACTGCTCCACCTGACATCGTGAATGGTACGCCGGCGGACTTCAGCGCATTGATCACCTTAGCCTCGATGGGACTGAGCGTTCCGGGATCAGCGACACCAACGTTGAGGCCTACGATCGAAGGGGTTGGATTTCCCATGATGATGCCGACGGTCACTCCCCAGCCCGCATCATTAAAGATCCGCGCAATGTCGTTCCCGTAGATAGAACAATCAGTGCACGCGACATCCGCAGCAATTCCGATCGGCGGCTTGGTGCCATCCGTAATCTTGAGCGCAGCGGCGAGAATCCGTTCCTGGTCCGCTTTGATTGATCGCGGGTCAATGTGCTTTGCGAGCGCAGTAACCTGGCGCTGGAGGTCTTCGATTCGATTTTTTGCTTCGTCCGGTGACGCGCCATTCAGCTTGTCCTTGTAGGCGTCTCTCTGCCCCCGCGCCAACGCGAGTTCAGCATCCCGGCTGGCGATGGTTGCATCCCGATTTGCAACGATGCCCGAATAGCGCCAGTCGACGGCAAAGTATACGAGTAGGGCCATTGCCAGGAACGCCACGACATGCGGCGCGGGGGCAGCACGCACGGCATTGAGTTGTGACACCAGTTTTTCAGGATCCACCATTCCCCTCCTGCTACAGATTCACAGCCGCACGTTGTAGCATCTCGGAGGTTACGCTGACAGTGCACTCAATTCGTTCCTGATCGCCACCTCGCCGCGCTCGGCGGTCGCCTCGAGATCGTGTGGAAGTGAGACGCCAAGCTCCCGGCGTCTCATTTTGAGCTCAGCCATCCCTTGGGAACGCGGAATATCGCGAGCCGAACCGGTCCCTCGTTGACCGAATCTACCAGCGTTGCCGAGAACTCCAGCAAATTGGGGCTTATGAGCGTCCATTGCCCCTTGAGCATGTTGACGCCCTTTCGTGTCGTGATCTCTTTCTTGACGAGCTTTTTTGCGCGGACCTTCTTTGCCATATCGAGCCCCTCCTTGTGGCGAGAATACCGCCATACGTTCGGGCCGTGAAGTCGCCGATGCCAGCTGAAAGCATCAATGAATACCATCTGCAATTCCTGGATTGCGCTGACAGTGCACTAGACTCCACTAAACTCCACCCATGCCGCCGCGCGGAACGTAGACGAGGTTATCTATCTGCCGCTTTCTTCTTCCTCACCCGCTTGAGGGGCTCAATCGGCTCAGCTTTTGGGTAGACGAACTCATGGTCTCCCATGGCGCCAAGGTCGAAGGCACAGGCCTCGTACAGATTGCGGATGTCGGCGCGGAGTTGCTTCCGCTGTCTTGGGGTCAGGTTCTCGAAGTGCCAGAGGGTGTTTCCGTGCCCATGGTCTTTTCGTACCGACACTCTCACATCCATGATGCGATTGATCAGCGGGCGAATGCGCTCCGGCACTGTCTCCCGTCTCACGGTCGCTAGGACCGACGTCACGTCTTCCATCCGCTTGCGGTAGTTGTCTCGAAAGGACAGCATAATGTCCAACGCGGTACGGATGCGCACGAGTTGCCCTACGGGATCTCGCCATCCTCGATACTTGTCGGGCTTTTTGCTCAAGGAACGTCTTCCTCTGATTATTCGTCCCACCAATGCTTGGCATCGACCGAACCCGCCCATAGGGCATGCATGTCGTTCGCAATTGTGGCGCGGCTAGTCCGCTAGAATCCTTGCGATCTCCTCCGCACCCAGGCGCTTCTTGTCGAACAATGTCAGAGCAAGTCGTTCAATCTTTGCGCGGTGCGTGGACACGAGATCCGATGCGCGCCCGTGTCCTCGATGCATCATTCTCAATTGCTCTTCTTCCTCAAGGTGTCCCAATAGCTCTACCATCTTCCCGTAATCACCCCAGCCTGCTCCTTCATGCGTGAGGGCGTCAAAGAGCTCCTGTGCTTCTAAACCGGCCGCGCAAATTGCGAGTTGGTCTACGAGGTCCGTATGGCTTGCGCTTTGGATCTCCGCAGAGCCCTTGGCATCGTCACCACCGATGGCTATTTGCGCCCCACCGACGGTTAGACCTAGACACCACGCCACAACAATGTGTCCAGCCTCATGGAACGCTGCACCGCGCTGGTCTCTCTCCGGCTTTGATTGCTGATGCTGCACGTTATCCTTGGGAATTTTGGCGAGGAAGCTCGTACCCTCTTTGTACAATCTTGAACGAGCCGATACCATCTGTGTTGTTAACAGTGGCCAGATTCATTTTGCCTTGCAGGCTGCTGACGCGGGGCGTTCGTCCACATCATCACGCATACGTTCCCCCTGCCCCTCCTCCCCGTTTCCTGCTATTTCCTACCCGCCGTCCCGGCCCAAGACAAAACCCTCCGTCCGTTCCAGGGAGCAACAACCATGCGATACCTCCACACCATGCTGCGCGTGCGCAATCTCGATGTCGCGCTGAAGTTCTACCAGGATGCGCTGGGCTTGAAGGAGGTGCGGCGGATCGAGAACGACAAGGGGCGGTTCACGCTGGTGTTCCTGTGCTCGGCGGACGATCTCGAGGCGCTGAAGAAGCAGCCGCCGACGCGCGGGGCGCCGCTGGTCGAGCTCACCTGGAATTGGGACGAGGAGAAGTATGGCGAGGACCGCTTCTTCGGCCATCTCGCCTACGAGGTCGACGACATCTACGCCACCTGCGAGAAGCTGATGAAGGCGGGCGTCACCATCAACCGTCCGCCGCGCGACGGCAACATGGCCTTTGTCCGCTCGCCGGACCTGCACTCGATCGAGCTGCTGCAGAAGGGCGATCCGAAGCCGCCGCAGGAGCCCTGGGCGTCGATGCCGAACACCGGCCATTGGTAAGCCACAGGCAGGAACCAGGCCCCTCGCCGGACGTTCTCCTTTCACGAAACCGATTTGGAGGAGGATGCGATGGCGAGAGGGCTGTTGCTTTGGATGATTGGCGTGCCTATCCCGGTGATCATTCTGTTGTGGCTGTTCTTCGGCCGCTGAGCGAAAAGCTTGAACTTTGCAAGGAAAGCTCCGCCGCGTGCGGAGCTTTTTGCATGACGGGCGCGATGCAATCGCGCATCGCTCCGCGCGCCGAATTCCGCTATCACCCGCAGCAAGGTGGATTGTAGCCCGCATGGAGCGCAGCGGAATGCGGGGACGCCGACCCTGGATTGCGCTTCGCTCCATCCAGGCTACGACGCCGAACAATGCCGCGGGGAGAGCTTCATGGCCGATACCAAGCTGACGATCTGGGGCCGCGCCAATTCGGTCAACGTGCAGAAGGTGCTGTGGTGCTGCACCGAGCTTGGGCTCGCCTACGAGCGCATCGATGCCGGCATGCAATACGGCAAGACCCGCGAGGCCGACTATCTGGCGATGAATCCCAACGCGCGGATCCCGACGCTGGTCGAGGGCGACTTCGTGCTGTGGGAGTCCAACTCGATCATGCGCTATCTCTGCCTCGCGCATGGCCGCGGCACGCCGCTCTATCCCGAGGCGCCGAAGCAGCGCGCCTCGGTCGACCGCTGGCTCGACTGGACGCTGTCGACGGTGCAGCCGGTCGACCGCCCGGTGTTCTGGGGCATCGTGCGCACCGCGCCCGCCGAGCGCGACATG
The DNA here is from genome assembly GCF_044908355.1 of Bradyrhizobium sp. USDA 336. NCBI lineage: Bacteria > Pseudomonadati > Pseudomonadota > Alphaproteobacteria > Hyphomicrobiales > Nitrobacteraceae > Bradyrhizobium > Bradyrhizobium sp. USDA 336. Next base: position 1,875,050 of record NZ_JBIYDC010000002.1, read on the forward strand.
ATCCAGGTGCAGCGCGATGCCGATGCTGCCGCCGAGGTCTGGGCCATCGCCGACCGCCTGCTCGCCACGCGCCCCTTCATCGACGGCGATGCGTTCACGCTCGCCGACATCGCGGTCGGATCCTATGCGCGGCGCTGGCTCGGGGTCGAGGGCATCAGCCGGCCGGCCCAGCCGCACCTCACGCGCTGGCTCGCCGAGCTCGGCAAGCGGCCGGGATTTGCGCAATTCGTCGCACCGCCGATGTCGTGAGCACCTCGCGCGCCTTAAGCTGCGGCGATCGCGCGGGGAATCCGCGTTCGGGCGCGCGCCCCGCGGCGTCACGGCCGCGCTTGACGGCTACTGTGCATGGGGTTGTTTTCGCGGTTTTGTTTGAGGCTTTAGCGCCAGCCGCGCTCGACCAGCAGCACGACGACGATCAGCACCAGAGTCACCGCAGCCGTGGCGAGCCGCGCGGTCCAGCTGAGGCCGCGGCCGATCCACCATAGCAGCGCGCAATACATCAGCACGGGGACGATGATGTCGAGCCGCACCAGATCCGCGGACATGGGCTTCAGCGCCGGATGCCGGTGTCGACGCTGGTCGAGCCGCCGAGCTTGACGCAGGTCCCGGTGCCCTCGGCCATCACGAAGCCAGCGCCATAGGCGGCGCAGGCGCCTGCCCGCGCCTTGCCGGCCGTGCTGCCGTGTAGCGGCAGCGCCTTGCCGGCCTGCGGTGGCTCGGCAGGCGGCAGGCGCAGGCTCTCGGCCGCGGTCGCGGACGTGGCCAGCAAGGACAGCAGGATGAGGAGCGGCGTGCGCATCGCCGCCTTGTAGCCTGGACCGGTCCCGCGCGCCATCGAACCGTCCGCGATCAGAGGAACCTGACGCCGGCCGACTTGCCGCGGCGCCAGACCACTTGGCAGCTCCGCCCGGTGCGCGCATCGCGTGCAAAGGCCATCCGGATCACGCCGGGAAGCTGGCTCGCGTCCTCGTCCAGGGTGATCTTGGCGCCCGAATCCGAGATGTCCTGGACCAGGCAGTGCCGCGCGGCAAAGCCGCCGTCCAGCGTGATCCAGGCATGCTGCGACAGCAGCTTGCGGGCTGCGCGCTTCTTCGGCGGTGGCATCGGCAAAATCTCCCCGTCCAGCGCTACGCAGGGAACGCTAACAAACCGTTGAAATCGCCTCCGAATGATCCCGCGCCCCGGGCTATCCACCGGGGCCGAAAGACCGTTCCCGAACGGCTTGCCCGGGAGCGCAAAGGCCACTATACGTTCGCCCGCTGCAAGCCGCCGGGCCCTGTTCGGCCGGCCAGCGGCCGTGCCGGGACAATCGGCAGGGCCCTGCGTTTGCTCCCTTCGTCTATCGGTTAGGACGCCACCCTTTCACGGTGGAGAGAGCGGTTCGATTCCGCTAGGGAGCGCCACCAAAACCAATCACTTGAAGATCCACTCTGCCGCCGTGTCCAACGTGTGGCCAATAAACCCGTGCGAACACCCATGGACGTGGGCTCGATCGCCGCACCGCTTTCACGAAGCTCGACAAGCTCGCCCTAGCGATGGTCGGAGCCATGGCCGCTCTAGCGGTACTCTGGGGCCTGCTGAATCCGGAGCACCAGACAGCCAAGCGCGCGACGTCTAAAGCGGCTCCACCTTCCTGCTATTCGATCGGCCGGTCTATTGCGCCGCGATGCTGGCACAGAACGAGCGGTAGCGAAATAAAGCATTTACAATCTGAGTAATGGAAAGCGCGCCGGCCGGCGGACGTTGTGGGCGCAGCCCGGGGCCAAGCCCTAGTGCGAAGCTCTTTCGCGCGCAGCATTCAGGTCCGCCTTTATGCCTGAGATCGCTGCATCAGCCGCCTGTCGTCGAGGGGGCGGTTCATTGAGATCTCGCGCCCATGGTGCCCCCGATCGGGCTGTCGGACCGGAAGTGACTTGATTAGAGCTCACACAAGCAGAGACAAGTAGGCTAGGAAGGCCGACCAATATCACCCGCGTCATCGCTTGCATGCCCATGCTCGCTTAACCGAGATGTCTCCGAATCCCCTAGATCATAAGGCCAGCTTGGCAGAAGTCTGGAAAAATAACGACCCGCCAGCGTAAACCAGCGGGCCCTCGTGCTTACCGCCTGAGCCCGGGGCGGTGCGTCATCAGCCGCGGCCGGTCGCGCCTCCTGTGCAACCTGCGGTCGCCGCGAGGCAAGCCGCCGGCATCGCTCATTTATTTTTTTCGAAACAGCCAGCGGCTACCCTGTTGGCGATTGAGTAGCAATCAGGAGGATTGGGCTTGGTGACCACGTGCTGGGGCGTCTCAACTCGTGGGCTCGACCACCCCCAAAGCACAGCAAGCAGGGCCAGACCCCCGAGTATCGCGAGTGCAACCATTTCAGGCGTGACGAGAGCGGGGCGCCGACAGAGCCCCTGGGGTGCAATCTGCTTCAACGAACACAACTCTGAACTGTAATAATCTGAACTGTAATAAAAATATCATATGTTAATTCCGGTTCCATTGCAAGTGGCGGTTGTTCCACGCGGAGATGCCCGAAAACGAACGGCCCGCCAGCGTGAACCGGCGGGCTCTGCTCAATGGCGCTTCATTGGTCGCGCTCGCCAGGATGCGGTTGATCTCGGCGGTCACGATCAGCTGGTGCTCAGGCGTGAGCTGGGCATACCTCGCCATAAGGGCTCGCTCAGCCCTCTGGTGCCCTCGGCGTTCGTCGATCATCCTCTTGAGCCCTTTAGATCGCCGTCGAGCATCCAGTCGAAGTTGATCCCGTGCTTCCGGCAGTAGTCGCAAAGCTCGGCGCTGGGCGCGGGACCGACCTTCGGAGCTCGCTCCAGTCCCCATTCGATCGCGAGCCACAACAGGCGCCGGTTGATGTTCTGCGCTCACGACGCACCGTCTGCGTCGAGCCGGCCCAGAGGCGTCCTTAGACGTAGCCGGCGACGCTTGGCGGCGTTGCGACGCCGCGTGATGCCCGCGCGGGTGATGGGCTTCTCCTTTGCTTGGCCATGCCTCAGCCCTCCATCGACCGGCCGCAATGATCGCAGCGCTCAACCTCTTGGCCGCTGCCGTGAGTTGACCAACCCGGGCGGCCCAGTTCTCTTGGTCGCGTGTCAACTGCCCGCGGATCTTCCTGAGCTTCGTTTGTGCCTTGTCGATGTCTATTGTTACGGAGGTGGACGGCCATGGACCTATTCTCATCTCTTTCACGGTGGAGAGAGCGGTTCGATTCCGCTAGGGAGCGCCAGAGGCGCAAAGCCGCCGTGGCAGCATGAACCTCCTCGCCCCTCGTCTCCGACCAATGTCAGGTCGAAACGGTCGAGGCCCATGCCGCAGCACAATGACGACATCACAGACGCATCCCCGATGCCGGCGCTTCCCACATGGCTGCGCCACCCGCACCAGCACGCGCCGGACCGGCTTGCCAAGATGCTCGATCACATGGCCCGAGTCCGATCGCTTCCGGACCGCCAAGCGACGTTGACGACGCCCGCCGCCCGAGCGGTCAGGCAAAGCCGGCGCGGAGATTCTCGGCGACGCCATCGGCCACATCGTCCTGTTCGGTGTCATCGCCCTGCTCTTCCAATCGCGCGTTCCGCTCTACCTCGGTGCCTTTCTCTTCCTGACCGATGGCGAGCGAATCGAAAGCGCGCTCGGCCACATCGGCATCCGCTTCGAGCCAGGGACAATCGGCCCAGACATCATCAAGGGCTTTGTATTCTGGTTCGGATGGTTCGCGCTGCTCGCCTCCGTCAGAGCCTCGGTCCCCGCCTGGCTCGCACCATGGCTGCCCCCGGCCGACTCCTGGTCCTTGCTCGCCGGCATCGCTGTCGCGCTCACCCTCGCCGAATCCGTCGCAGTCCAGGTGATGCGTCGCTCCGCCCCATGGTTCGGCTTTGAACTCGCTCCGGGCGGGTGGATCTGGATGGCGGTCAAGCTTACGGCGGCGATCGGCGCACTGGCTTTGCTCTTGGCGTTCTTCGGATCGCGGTAGGCCCATGCGATCGCTGGCAGTTGCCAAGGACCTTATGCCGCGAATTCCGGGACATCATCGCCCAGCGTCGTTTACCGAAAATTCACCCCAGCTCTTGGGCAGCGGTATCACTTGCTTAGAATTTGTTCGCTACCGTGGAACTACGGCAATCACCCGAACCCCCGGTCAGCGCTCATGTCCGTCGCAGACTTCCTGAGGCAGCGAGCAGTAGATGTTACGGTCAGCGGCAGCTACTCGCTGCCGCGCTGGTATGATTGCGAGGGCAAGCTCCGCAGCTTCGCCTGCCGGACCAAGCGCGTCTCGCCGTTCCGGATGATCGTGGATGTGCCCGTGGTCGGCAAGGTCGGCGAGCGCTTGACCTCCTACTTCGAGGATTTCGGCGAATTCCAGGGCACCATCAGCGCGACGCTGAAGGCGGGCTTCCTGATGGAGCTCGAGATGACGCGGGCGCGGCGCGCCTGGATGTCGGAAAAGCTGACCTGGCTCGAGAAGAAGCAGAAGGATGCCAGCGTTCGGGAGCTGCGGCTTGACGCGCGTTTCGTTCCGCAGGTCTCGCACACCGTGCTGACCCTCGCGGACGGCAGCAGTCACCCATGCTTCATCATCGACGTCTCGACGGCCGGCGTCGCGGTGTCCTCCGAGTATGATCCGGTGGTCGGAACCCCGCTTGCGGTCGGCGCCTGTGTCGGGCGGGTGATCCGCAAGTTCGAGCACGGCTTTGCGGTCAAATTCGCCGAAAAGCTGGACCGGGACGACCTCGTCCGCCTGATCGTCCGCGCGCCCTTGCTGAAGTCGGCCTGAATTCGCCGCCCTATAGCGGCCCCAATGCCGGATCAGCTTTTGCAGGTCTGAGCCTCGGGCCGGACGTCATTTTGCAGACTTGCAATCGGGGGACCGAATGGCAGTCGACAAGATCACCTGGGACAGGGTCGGCCGGGTCACCGAGCCCGGACGCTACATGTACACGTTCGGCTGGCTCACCATCACCGCCGGCGATCTGGAGATCTGGAAGCGATACCCGCAGGCCGCGTTCACGCTGCTGGCACAGAGTTCCGAGTCAAACGAGTTCGCCGGCGAGGAATTCCATCTCGGCGCCTTCGACGTCGCACCCGACGCGCCGCCCGCGATCACCACGCACTGAGCTCGGAAGGCGCTGGCGCTGCATCCAGGCGAGGGCCTCGCGCCCGCGGGCCGATGGGCCGGGTAAGCCAGGAATCGAGGAATCCCGCGCATTTCCTTGAACTGGCTTGCAAATCACAATCCCCAGCGTGCCGGGCAATCGTTGCCCTGACTGGCGAGCTTCTGCCATCATGCGATTGATTGCGCTCGCATTCTACTCCCCACAATGAGCCCGGATGAACGGCAGCTGTCGCACGCCTTCAGGAAGCCGACAGCCGGCGCATGACACATGGTCGCATCGGTGAGCGTAGATAAGCGGATCAAGGGAACCTATTTTCGGCGCCAATGTACCTGATCGAAGCGCTCCCCACCGTCATTGGAACTGCCGCTATCGCCCCGGCGCTGCTGTTGCTCTGGCTCGTCATCGCTGCCGAGGAACGCCCCGGGCCGCCGGCCCAGGTCTGGACCGCATTCCTGTTAGGCGCGGCCAGCATTTCTCTGCTGGGTCTCGCCCGCGCCCCCTTCGCCAAGATGGTCGCCGCCCCCGACGATCCCTGGGCGGCGCTGGCCATGCATTCGATCTTCGGCGTCGCGCTGCCCGAGGAGGCAGTCAAGGTGCTCGCCATCGTGCTGGTCTCCTCGACCAAGCGGCGCACCTTTGCCAATCCGATGGACACAGTGGTCTACGGCGCCGCGGTCGGCCTCGGCTTCGCCGCCTACGAGAATCTCGCCTACCTGGTCCATCACGCCGACATGTGGCGCTCGCTCGCCGCGCTGCGCAGCGTCCTGACCGTGCCGTTCCACGGCGCGCTCGGCATCATCGCCGGCGCCTACCTGACCATCGCGCGCGCCGGCACGGCGCTTGGCGCAAACCGCCACCATCGCGATTGGGCCCGTCTCTCCAGCCGGCTCTTGATCTTCGGCGGCCCGCTTGCGCTCCATACGGCCTTCGACTTCCCGCTGCTGACGCTCCAGCGCATGCCCGATCTCGATCCGACACTCCGCATGTGGTTGGGCGCTGCGAGCCTGTTGATCGGCTTCGGCTCGATTGCCTTCGCCATCCGCCTGGTGCGGCGCGTCGCGCGCCACCACGCGCCGCGAACCGATGTCGCGCGCGAGCGGCTCAGCCAGCTGCGCCGGATGTGGGCGCTGCTGCTCGCCGGCGGCGGCATCGGCTTCGTCGGGCTCGCCTTCGTCCTGACCTCGATTCATCACTGGCTGATCAACCCCGAGCGCAACCTGACGCTGGCGCTGATTCCGATCGGTTTCGTCTCGATCCTGCTCGGCCTAGCGCTTCTGATTGTCACATCGGCGATCTACATTCTCGGCCGCAACCGCATTCGCACCAACGCAGAAGGCTTTTCGTCGGCGCCCGGCGGCACTTGATCCAACGCATGGCGAACGCGCGACAGGCCCACTAGATTGGGACGCAATCCTCTCGTTCCGGAGCCAGACGATGACATCGCCCGAGGAATTTGTCCGCCTCCAATCCGAGATGAACCAGGCGGTCAAGGCACATTGGAAGGCTTTTCTGTTCGAAGGGATCCTGCTTGCCGTCCTCGGCATTGCTGCGCTCATCCTGCCGCCGCTCGCCAGTCTTGCGACTGCGATCTTCCTCGGCTGGATGTTCCTGATCGGCGGCATCGGCGGACTGATCGCGACCTATTGGGCGCGCAGCACGCCGGGCTTCTGGTGGTCGCTGATTTCGGCTGCGCTGGCCGTGCTCACCGGCCTGCTGCTGCTGGCCCGGCCGATGCAGGCCGTGCTGACGCTGACTATCGTGCTCGGCGCCTATTTCCTCGCCGAGGGCGTCGCCACTATCATGTACGCGCTGGAGCACCGCCGTGAGCTCAGCGGCCGCTGGTCATGGCTGCTGATCTCGGGCCTCGTCGACATCGCGATCTCGTTCATGGTGATCACGGGGCTGCCGAGCTCGGCGGAGTGGGCCATTGGCGTCCTCGTCGGTATCAACCTGCTCTTCGGCGGCGCCACCCTGATCGGAATGGCGCTGGCGGCACGCAAAGGCAACAGTTGAGGCGCCTCGTCGCTCCACATTCTGATTGGGGGGTGACAAGGCGTCAGCGGCACGCTATATGGCCTTTCCATGATCACCGTCGCCACCAGCTATTTTTGGTATTTTAGCTACGACAGCTCGCTGGCGGCGGGAGGATCGCGCTCAATCTGAAACATTGCAGCAAACGTCCGAACAGCCGCCAGACCTGGCGGCTTTTTTATTGGCCGGCAGGTTCTAAAACAGACAGGAGCCCGCCGTGCTGAGCACGACCGACGATCTTCGTATCCGCGAACTGAAAGAACTGAGCACGCCGGAAGAGGTGATGCGGGAGGTCCCGCGCACGCTCACTGCGACGCGTGTGGTGATGGCCGCGCGCAACGCCATCCATGCCATCCTGAGCAATCAGGACGACCGCCTTCTGGTCGTCGTCGGCCCCTGCTCGGTGCATGATCCCAAGGCGGCGCTCGACTATGCCGAGCGGCTCGCAAAGCTTCGCGAGGATCTCGCCGATCAGCTCGAGATCGTGATGCGGGTCTATTTCGAGAAGCCGCGCACCACGGTTGGCTGGAAGGGCCTGATCAACGATCCCGACCTCGACGGCAGCTTCGACATCAACAAGGGGCTGCGGCTCGCGCGCAACGTGCTCGCGGCGGTGAACAATCTCGGCCTGCCCGCCGGCACCGAGTTCCTCGACATGACCACGCCGCAATACATCGCCGACCTCGTCTCCTGGGCCGCGATCGGCGCGCGCACGACCGAGAGCCAGATCCATCGCGAGCTGGCTTCGGGCCTGTCCTGCCCGGTCGGCTTCAAGAACGGCACCGACGGCAATGTGCGGATCGCGGCCGACGCGGTGAAATCAGCCTCGCATCCCCATCATTTCATGGCCGTCACAAAGCTCGGACGCTCGGCGATCGCCTCGACCGCCGGCAACGAGGACTGCCACATCATCCTGCGCGGCGGAGCTGAGCCGAACTACGACGCGGCAAGCGTTGCGGCGGCCTGCAACGAATTGACCAAATCCGGCGTTGCCCCGCTGGTGATGGTCGATGCCAGCCATGCCAATTCGAGCAAGAAGCCGGAGAACCAGCCGCTGGTGATGGCCGACATCGCCCGCCAGATCTCTGGCGGCGAGAGCCGCATCATGGGCGTGATGATCGAGAGCAACCTCGTCGCCGGCCGCCAGGATGTCGTGCCGGGCAAGCCGCTCACTTACGGGCAGAGCATCACGGACGGCTGCATCGACTGGGCAACGACGGCGAAGACGCTCGAGCAGCTCGCCGACGCGGTCGAGATTCGCCGCAATATCCAGCGCGCCGGACTGCACGAGAGGTCAGCCTGACGGATCACGAGTTTAGGATGCCTCGTTCCTCACCTCTCCCCGACGGGGAGAGGTGTAAAGCCTCAGCAGCCGCGGCAGATGCTCTTGATCTTCTTGTCGAGCGCCTGGTTTTCCTTGCTGAGCGGATCGTTCGCATCGCTCAGATTCTTCTCGCTAGGCACATCGCTGGCACGCGGCTGGCGATGACCGACCGGCGCCGGCAACACCGATCCGGACGATGCGCCGCTTGAGGTCGACCCCTTGGAGCCGCCGGTCTGCGCAACAGCCGCGCCGCCAAGCAAGACCACGAGCGATACTGCCAGCATGATCTTCGTCATGTCCATTTCTCCATTCTCAAATCAGCGTCCAAGCCCAGCACTCAAGTCAGCGTCGATGCCATCGCCACTCATGCTTCGGGCGGATAGAGATGAACGTCGCCGCAATAGTCGACGATACGATAGCGCGTTTCTGATTCCGCTTCACTTGTCTCGTTTGCGGTATTTTTCACCGCCGACACGTAATTCGGACCCACCGGCGACTTGCCGGCACCGCCGGGAATGTCGATGACATAGTCCGGCTGACACAAACCCGACACCCGCCCGCGCAACTGCCGCATCAAGGCCTGCCCCTCTGCCAACGTCGTGCGCAGATGCGCCGTTCCCGGGGCGAGATCGCCGTGGTGCAGATAATAGGGCTTGATCCGGCATTCGACGAAAGCTCGCATCAAATCCGAGAGAGCGGCGATGTCGTCATTGACGCCGCGCAAAAGCACGGACTGGCTCACCAGGGGAATTCCAGCATCGACGAGCCGCGCGCAGGCATCGCGCGCGGCCCCCGTCAGTTCGCGCGCGTGATTGGCGTGTACCGCGACCCAGGTGGCCGCGCCCGCAACCTTCAGGGCTGCAACCATCTCCGCGCTGACGCGCGCGGGTTCGGCCACCGGGACACGGGTGTGGAGACGGATGATCTTGACGTGATCGATGGCCGCAAGGTCGGCCATGATCTCGCTCATCCGCCGGGGCGACAGCATCAGGGGATCGCCGCCGGTCAGGATCACTTCCCAGATCTCGTCATGCGACCGGATGTAGTCGATCGCGGCACTATAGGCGCTCTCCGACAGCGCGTTCTCCTTGCCGGGCCCGACCATCTCGCGGCGGAAGCAGAAGCGGCAATAGACCGCGCAGACGTGCACGAGCTTGAACAGCACGCGGTCGGGATAGCGGTGCACGATTCCCGCCACCGGCGAATGCGGGTGATCGCCGATCGGATCGGCATTCTCGCCCGGCTGCGCCTCGAGCTCGGCTGAAACAGGAACGAACTGCCGCGCGATGGGATCGTCGGGATCCGTCGCATCGATCAGCCCGACCAGATCCGGCGTGATCGCCACGGCATAGCGCGCAGCGACGCGTTCGAGCGCCGGCAGCGCCGATGCGGGCGCCAGGCCCTCGGCTACCAGCTCGGCAGGTTCGCGCAGAGTGCGTGCAAGGTTCGTCTTTGTCATCTCTCATCCGCAGGCGGTGTCCACACCACCTGATCAATTCGTGTGGCGCTGCTCGCCAGCATCACCAGCCGGTCGAAGCCGAGCGCGACACCGCTCGCCTCCGGCATTGCGGCGACCGCCGCCAGAAAATCCTCGTCGAGCGGATAGGCTTCGCCATAGCGGCGCTGCTTCTCCGTCATGGATTCCGTGAAGCGTTTGCGCTGCTCCTCGGCATCGGTCAGCTCTCCAAAGCCGTTGGCGAGCTCGACGCCGCAGGCATAGACCTCGAAACGTTCGGCGACCCTCGGATCGTCCGCCTTTACCCGCGCCAGCGCCGCCTCTGGAGATGGGTATTCGAACAGGATGGTCAAACGCCCCTGCCCCAGCTGTGGCTCGACGTGCTCGACCAGAACCTTGCTGAAGATGTCGGACCAGGTGTCGTCCTCGGCGACGCGGACCTTCCCGGCTGCCGCCGCGGCAAGCGCCGCACGGTTACCCTCGCCGCCCGAGATTGTCGACAGCAGGTCGACGCCGGCGAACTGCGCGAAGGCGCCCGCGACCGTCAGGAGCTCCGGCTCGGCGAAGGGATCGGCGGTCCGGCCGCGGAAGGAGAAGGTTCCGATCCCGGTCGCCTGCGCCGCCCGGGCGATCACGACGACGCAATCGGCCATGATGGCATCATAGGGCGCTCCCGACCGGTACCATTCCAGCATGGTGAACTCGGGCAGATGCAGGTCGCCGCGCTCGCGGTCCCGGAACACCCGTGCGAACTCGAAAATCCGCGTCTCGCCCGCCGCCAGCAGCTTCTTGCAGGCGAATTCGGGGGAGGTGCGCAGGTATCGGCTGGCCCGGCTGCCATCGGGCCGCATGATCTCGGTCCTGGGGGCGTGCAGATGGGTCTCGTTGCCCGGAGAGACCTGGATAATGGAGGTTTCGACCTCCACAAACCCCTGTTCGGCGAAAAACCCCCGCAAAGCTCCGGTCACGGCGCCCCTTGCCTGGAGGAACGGCCGTCGGTCGAGGTGGCGCGCGGGCGACCAAAACGGCGACATCGGCTTGTCCCCAGCCATCAACCCACCGCCCCGGCCGGCAGCAAAATGCTGGCATCCAACGGCAAAATCAGTATGTTGCGGCCCGAAACGGGTGCCGAGGTCCGATTTGAGGCCCCAAGTCCCCCAGCAATTCGACCACGTCCTGGCTGGTGCCGGGCCAAGCAAGCAGGAAATACAGCTTTGAGAGTCATCGCCAGTTCTATTCGCAAGGGCAACGTGATCGAGCAAGACGGCAAGCTCTATGTCGTCGTGAGCGCCGAGAACATCCATCCGGGCAAGGGAACCCCGGTCAGCCAGATCGAAATGCGCCGAATCTCGGACGGGGTAAAGATCTCGGAACGCTACAAGACCACCGACCAGGTCGAAAAGGCCACCATCGAAGAGCGCAACTACACCTTCCTTTACGAAGATGGCGATGGCTACCACTTCATGAACCCCGAGACCTACGACCAGGTTCAGGTTTCCAAGGACGTCGTCGGCGACGCGGCCGCGTATCTCCAGCCGGACATGACCGTCAAACTGTCGATGCATGACACCAATCCGGTGTCGATCGCACTGCCGCAGCGCGTGACGCTGGAAGTGGTGGAGACCGAGCCGGTGACCAAGGGCCAGACCGCCTCCTCCTCCTACAAGCCGGCGGTGCTGTCCAACGGCGTGCGCACCACCGTGCCGCCGCACATCTCGGTCGGCACGCGCATTGTGGTGATGACCGAAGACGGTTCCTACTCCGAGCGTGCCAAGGACTAAGCGAGCCATCGAGGATCGGAACAGGTACCGCCGGGGGCGAAGCAGTGGGCAGGAACAGTCTCCGCTTCGTCTCGCTTCTCCTGGCGTGGCCGTCGCTTCTCGTTGCCGCACCGATCGCTGCGGATGAATTCCGCAGCCCCTCGCTGACGGCCCTGCGCATCGAGTGGCGCGCGGCGCTCGACCAGCTTCGCAGCGAGATCAACAGCCGTCCGCAAATTGCGGGCGACTTCATCTTCGCACCGCGCCGTTCGGTGCCGCGCTACGATCCGCGCGCGATGCCGGCACTGGTGCAGCTCAACGCGGTCTCCTCGCGCTTCTTCACCGGCATTACCCGAAGTCCCGTCCCCGTGCTGCTGCCGTTCGACGCCGCCGCATATCTCGATGCGCAGCGCAGCGGCGCGCCGGCGACGCTCGCGCTAGCGCGCTACCAAGCCGACTTCAATCCCGTCGACATGTTCGATGCCGGTCCTGCCGGCTACAGCGCGACCTTCTCGATCGAGCCCGGCGCCGGTGACGGCATGCCGAGCCGGGTGTACGCAAAGCCTGTCGAGGTGCAGATCACGGGCTCGGCGCTGCTCTACGACATCGCCGATCCGGCCGGGGGCAAGGGCGAGCCAGTCAAGCCGCTCGCCGCAACCTACCCGGATCTACGCAGGTTCATCCGGGAAGGCTATGTGCGCTACGCCTTCACCCGCTTCGGCGCCGCCTATGTGGTCTCAATCCAGTGCCTCGACAGTGTCGCGAGGCCACGGCGGCTCGCCTGCAAGGAGGCCTATCCAGTCGCCGAGCGTTTCCTCAAGGCGCTGCGCGTCGCAGGCGGCCAGCGCATGCGGCCCCTGGCGGACGTTGCCTCCAACATTATCGATCGCCCCGCGGTGCGTTCACCGGATTTCAGCTACCGGCCGAGCGGCGACATCATTCCGAACACCGGCTACCGCAAGCAGGGCGGTCATCCCGACGCCATGGCCTACGCCCAGATCCGCTTTCCCTTGGAGAAGGCGCCCGCCTTCGTGCGCTCCCAATCCTTCGGCAAGCGCGACAAGAGCGAAGGCCCGACCGCCTATCCCTGGCGCGACAATTTCTGCGAGTCGCGCAGTTTCGAGGTGTGGCAATGCGGCGGAGGTTACGGCCACCAGGGCGAGGACATCCGCGCCGCCGACTGCCCTTCGCCCGGTGAAGGCCGCGAGCCCTGCGATCCCAAGCGGCGCGGCGTCGTCGCCGTGCGTGACGCAATCGTCATCCGTGGAGCCAAGGACCAGGCCGCAACGCTTCAGGTCAATAGCCGCACCGAGCACATTCGTTTCCGCTACATGCACATGAATCCGCATGCGATGAACGCCGATGGCGTGCTCAACGGCCGCATCGTCACCGAAGGCGAGAAGATCGGCGTGATCTCGAACTACCTCGACCGTCCCGCCGGCACCTCGATGCACCTGCATTTCGACGTCCAGGTGTTCACCCGCGATGGCTGGATCTGGGTCAGCCCCTACGTGACGCTGGTCTCGGCCTATGAACGGCTGATCCGCGCGCGCGGCCGCGAGATCGGCCCGGAGATCGCGGTCACGGCGCAGCCGGTGGCCCATGCGCTGCCGGAAGACGTGCTCAAGCCTGACCTGCGCGAGGGAGCGGGCGGCGAGGAGAACTGACAGCGTACTGGTTCGTTGCTGGAGCGGGCAGGACGCATCTGGTCGCGCACTCCCCCCGCTCGAACGAAGAAGGATGGGTTGATGAGTGTTGGACTGATCGGTCTTCTCGACGATATCGCGGGGATCGCAAAGGTGGCTGCAGCCTCGCTCGACGATGTCGCTAGCCAGGCAGCCAAGGCAGGCACAAAGGCGGCTGGCGTGGTCATCGACGATGCGGCGGTCACGCCGAACTACGTCATCGGTTTCGCTTCGAAACGCGAGCTGCCGATCGTCGGCAAGATCGCGGTCGGATCGCTACGCAACAAACTGCTGATCTTGCTGCCGATTGCCCTGCTGCTCGGCTATTTCCTTCCCGCTGCGGTCACGCCGCTGCTGATGCTGGGCGGCGCCTTTCTCTGCTATGAGGGCGCCGAAAAGGTGCTCGAAGCCGTGATGCCGCATCATGCGCACCAGCACGAAGCTCAGCTCGAGCCGATTGCGTTGAATGCCCAGTCGGTCGAGGACGAGAAGGTCGCTGGCGCCATCAAGACGGATTTCATCCTGTCGGCGGAGATCATGGCGATCACGCTGGCGGCCCTCCCGGCGGGCAGCATCTGGACACAGGCGCTGGTGCTGGCGTTGGTCGGCCTCTTTATCACCGTGGGGGTCTATGGCGTGGTCGCCCTGATCGTGAAGGCGGACGATGCCGGCATGGCCCTCGCGCGCTACGACGGGGCCTCACTCGCCGGCGGGGCGATCCGATTGCTTGGACGCGCGCTCGTCCGCGGCATGCCCGTTTTCCTGGCGGTGCTGAGCACGATCGGCACCGCCGCCATGATCTGGGTCGGCGGTGGCATCATCCTGCACGGCATCGAGAAGTACGGCCCACCCGCGATCGGCCACACGGTCCATGCCATAACCGAGGCTGCCGCACATCTCCTTCCATCCGTTGCCGGCATCGTCGAATGGTCGGTCGAGGCAGCCATCTCGGGTGCGCTTGGACTGCTCGTCGGCGCAGTCGCCATTCCGGTCGTCCAATACGGACTCGCGCCGGCCTGGAAGCGGTTGAGGCGATCGCGATCGGCCTGAGCACAGCCATTGCGGATGACGCGCGCAGCCTATTCCAGGAACGTCGTCAGCTGCGCGCCCTCATCCGCCACGAACACCGCGATCAGTTCCGCCGGCTCGGTCATGCTGGCATTGGCCGAGACCAGATGCGTCGAGCCCGGCGGTTCGAAAAAGGACTGGCCGACGCCAAACGTCTCGACCGGGCCGCCGCCGAGCTGCGAGCGGATCTCGCCCTTGGTGATGTAGGCGGTGACGGAGCCGGAGTGACGATGCGGGCGCGAAAACCCGCCCGGACCGTAGGACACGCGCACGATGGTAACGCGTTTGCCGGGCACGTTCGGAAGCGCGTAGGAGCCGATCGGCTCAACCTTGTCGAGCGGCGAGCCTTCCGCCGCCGTCGCGCAGAGCGGCGCGAGGGCGCTGGACACGCTGTCGATCGTCACCGGCAGAGCTTTGCCGATTGCCAGCGCGCAGACTAATCCTGCGATGACGGCGAACGCTGTCGAACGTGACGGCAACGGGTACTGCACGGCTGAAAGGCTCATGGCTGTCATCGTGATCTTCCCCTCTCCCCGTCAGGACGAAGCTGCAACGGCGGCCGCCGGCCGCTTTGCAGGCGTCCAGCGAAACGCCGCGCCAAAACGGTTCCAGACGTTGATCGAGGCGACCGCCGAGGTCAGGTACGTCAGTTCAGTCTCGGAGAATTCGCCGGACGCTTCCGCGTAGACCTCCTCGCTGACGCCGTCCGGCAGACAGGTCAGCGCCTCGGCCCAGGCGAGCGCAGCCCGCTCGCGCGGCGAAAAGATCGGCGCCTCGCGCCAGACCGCGAGCAGATGGAGCTTGTCGAGGGGAACGCCGATCCGCTCCGACAGCAGGACGTGGTGTTGCACGCAGAACGCGCAGCCGTTGATCTGCGAGGCGCGCAGCTTGACCAGCTCGAGCAGCTGCTTGTCGAGGCCGGCCTTGGCCGCAAGCTGGCCCAGCGCCAGCACCAGATCAAACGCATCGGGCGCGATCCGCTTGAAATCCTCGTATTCGCTGCGGGCGTGTGCCATTGCCATTCACCTCGGCTTATTATAAGAGCTCGGATACATTATAAGGGCTCTTATATGTCGCGCAAGACGAATGTCATGACATTGCAATCGGGCCGCAAGGCCGTTGCAGCCGGCGCGGTGCATGTCCCGGCACCGGGCGAAGGCAAGCGCGGCGAGCAAGGCTATCTCGGCTATCTGCTGCGCCAGGCCCACGCCGCGGTTCGCCTGACGATGGAGCGCACGCTCGCCGATCTCGGCGTGACCTCGCCGCAATTCGCGGTGCTGACGATGCTGAACGCCTATCCGGGCTTGTCGGGGGCCGATGTCGCCCGCCTCACCTTCCTGACGCCCCAGACCGTCGGCGTCATCATCCGCAATCTCGAACGCGACGGCGCGATTGCGATGACGCCTCATCCCGTTCACGGCCGCATCCAGCAATGGACGCTGACGCCGCGAGGCGCGACTCTTTTGAAGACGTGCCGGCAGCGTGTGCTCGAATTGGAGAAGCGGCTCGCTCGCAATTTGGATGCAAAGGCGGAAACCACGATCCGGCGGTGGCTTGCCGGAATCGCGGCTGACCTTCAGGAGAACTAGGCGACCGGCATTCGCCTGCTGACGCGGCTGCTACCCGCCTTTCAAGGCGTTCTTGACTGCGCCGTCCGGCCAGCTCTCGTCGGCTGCGATCACCCGCACGCGGGTCTGGTCGGCGGGATTGACCAGCACGTGCGAATTCACCCGCTCACCGCTCGGCTCCAGACGCAGATCGGTTTCGGGCTTCCAGCTCAGCGTCGTCGCGAGGTCGCCGGGAAAGATCTTCCATTGCGATCCGTCGTCGAGTTCGACGATATGGCTTTCGGCATGCGTGCGTATCTTCATTCCACCCCGATGCTTCGATAAACAGGAAGGACGGCCCAACCACGGCCGGCTCTTCTCCTCGTCCTGGCGTGGAGGGAATGCGGGAGTGCGGCACTTGTTCCGGTGGGAACGACCGACGGGGTCGGGCCGAGTTGACGCACGCGGCCGTTTCGGAACCGACTCACGCGTGCCATGTTTCCGGCTAGAATGTGCCCATGAAGCACACTGATTCCTCGCCCCGTCACACACGCCGCGCCCTGCTCCAATCGACGCTCGGTGCAGCCGCTTTGCTCGCGCTTCCCACCCGCGCTCTCGCCGCGCCTCCCGGCTTCGACGAATGGCGCGAGAGCTTTCGTGCGCGCGCGATGGCAAAAGGTATTTCCGCCGCGACATGGCAGCGCGCGATGGGACGGGTCGAACCGGACATGGGCGTGTTTGCGCAGATGCGCAACCAGCCCGAATTCCGCGAGCAGGTTTGGCAGTACATCAACCGCCGCGTCTCGGACTGGCGCATCATCAACGGCAAGATCGCGCTGAAGAACAACGAGGCGCTGTTCGTCCGCATCGAGCGCGATTTCGGGGTCGAGCGCGGCACGCTGTTGGCGCTATGGGGCGTCGAGTCCGCCTATGGCGATCCGCTGGTGCAGCAGAACCACATGCGGCCGGTGTTTCCATCGCTCGCCGCGCTCGCCTGGAACGAGCCGCGCCGCAAGGCCTATTGGGAGACCGAGCTGATCAATGCATTGCGCATCGTCGACAAGGGCTGGTCCACGCCTGAGGACATGCGGGGATCATGGGCCGGCGCGATGGGCCATTCGCAATGGATGCCGGAGGTCTGGCTCAATGTCGGCATCGACTATGACGGCGACGGCAAGGTCTCTCCGTTCGGCAAGCCCGACGACGCGCTGGGCTCGACCGCAAAATATCTCGTCAATCGCGGCAAGTGGCACCGCGGCGAGCATTGGGGCTACGAGGTGCGCGCGCCCGCCAACATGAGCGGCAGCCGGACCTATGCGGCCTGGCAGGCGGCCGGCGTGACGCGTGCCGACGGCCAACCATTTCCGCAAGCCTCCGCATCCGCGCAGATGTGGACGCCGGTTGCGGGCGGGCCGACTTTCCTGCTCGGACCGAACTTCTACTCGGTGAAGAGCTACAACCCCTCCATGAACTACGCGCTTGCGATCTGCCATCTCGGGGATCGCTGCCTGGGAGCTCCGCCCTTCATCCAGCCCTTCCCGGGCTCCGAGCGTGCGTTGACGCTCGCCGAAGTGCAGGAGATGCAGACGCGCCTGACCAAGGCCGGCTTCGACACCGGCGGCTCCGACGGCCGCGTCGGCAACGACACCATGAAGGCGGTCAAGGACTTTCAGCAGAAGGTCGGGATCGTGCCCGCCGATGGCTACGGCGGGCTCAAAGTGCTGGCCAAGCTGCGGCAAACCAACTAGCACGGCTGGGAGCGTCGGCGCTGGCGCCTCCGCCGCAGCTGCAGCCGACCCTTAGGCCGCGTTTCGCTGTTTTGTCAGCTTCAGCAGCTCGTCGACGAGGTCATCCACGGCACGCTCGGCCGCGGCAATCGACGCCTGCAACCGATCGTCGGCGAATTCGTCGTACTCGACTGCGATGCTGTGGAAGGCCGTGATCCCGATGAAAGCAAACACGTCCCGGACGGCTCCTTCGACATGATTGACGGTGGCCATACGCCCGCCCGGATCGTACCCGTAGTCTCCGCGCGAGCCGAGCATGACAAGACGCTTGTCCATGCCCGCAAGCAGCGCCGAATATGGATCGTCCGGGCGTGATCGGTCGAAGCCGAACGTGCGTCCGACCCGAACGACGTTGTCTATGTATGCCTTGAACTGCGCTGGCACACCGAAGTTGTACATTGGCACGCCCGCGACGATCAGATCAGCTGAGATCAACTCGTCGACCAGCGCATCGCTTTCCGCCAAAGCCTCGCTCATCCATGGCTCGCGCCGATCGGGCTTCGCGAAGGCCGCTTTGACCCAGCCGTCCGTCACCGGGCTCGGTGCGAAGCGACCGAGGTCGCGGCTGACGACGCGATCCCCCGGCCGCGACCGTAGCCATCGTTGGACGAAACGCTGAGTCAGACGCCTGGTGTGCGAACCACGCGGATTTGCATCTGAAGGCTCCAACCGCGCGCTTGAATCGATCTGTAGCAGTTGCATTGCAGAACTCCTCTCATCTGTTTGACCAATAGATCGGTTCAGGCCCGTCGTTGACAAACGAAAGTTGCTCAGCTTATGGATGAACTGCATTCATCCTCGAGTTCGCGATGAGAAGGCTTCCTCCGCTGGCGGGATTGCGTGCATTTGAAGCGGCGGCACGTCACCTCAGCTTCAAGCGCGCCGCCGACGAGCTTCACGTCACGCCGACCGCGATCAGCCATCAGGTGCGACAGCTGGAGCAGACGGTCGGGGTCAGGCTGTTCGAGCGCCGGACGCGACAGGTTCTGCTCACCGCGGAAGGTCAGGTCCTGCTTCCAGTCCTGCGCGACGGCTTTGATGCGTTTGCGCGTGTTCTGGAGGGATTGAGCCGGAAGCGGCGCCGGGCGGTGGTCACACTTTCGGCGACGCCGGCTTTCACAGCCAAATGGCTGGTGCCGCGTCTTGCTGGGCTCCGAAAGAGCAGAGCCGACATTGATCTCACATTGCTTGCGAGCTTGGAGGTGGCCGATCTCAATTCGACCGCGGACCTCGCACTTCGCTACGGTTCTGGTCCTTATCCCGATCTGATTGCCGAGCCGCTCACGGTCGATCGTTTCGCGCCGGTGGTCAGTCCGCGCTTGGGCATCCGAAGACCGAGCGACCTGCGCTCAGCAACACTGCTACATTTCGACTGGCACCGTCGTGATGCCCGAAATCCGACCTGGCGGCGCTGGCTCAAGACGGCCGGCATTAACGACGTTGATGCGCGCGCCGGCGTGCGTTTCAGCGATGAAACCCATGCCATCCAGGCAACCGTCGCGGGTGCTGGTATCGCTTTGCACAGTCTTGTGCTCGTCGCCGACGAACTTTCGCAGGGAACGTTGATCGCACCATTCGGGCCGGAGCTGGAAGGCTCTTCGCTGCACTTGGTCCGCAGCCGCGACCGGCCGCTCACCGAGCCGGTCGAGGCTGTACGACACTGGCTGAAGTCAGAGTTCAACGCGGCCCGCTGATACGCAGCGCAGCTCGCGCGCCGCGGAATGACATCGTGGTCAGTGCCGATATTGCGGCTCCTCCGCATCGAGCTGCCGCCGGATCGCGGCGAGATGCAGCCGGGCGGACTCGGAATCGCCCTCGCGCATCTGCCTGTAGGTCTCCGCCGCAATGGCGGGATCCACCGGCAGCACTTTCCGCCCCGTCGACATCGCCAGCACCTGCACCTCGGCGGCGCGCTCGAGATAATACAAATCGTCCCAGGCCTCCGCGATGGTCGGCGCCAGCACCATCACGCCGTGATGCTTCATGAAGACGATGTCGGCATCGCCGACGGCGGACGCGATGCGGGCACCTTCGCGGCTGTCGAGCGCGAGGCCGTTGTAATCGCGGTCGACCGCGGTGCGGCCGTAGAATTTCAGCGCGGTCTGGCCGGCCCAGATCAGGGGCTCGCCCTCGGTCATCGACAGCGCCGTCGCATAGGGCATGTGGGTGTGGAACGCGACCTTGGCGCGCGGCAGGCGTTTGTGCATCTCGGCATGGATGTAGAACGCGGTCGCCTCGGGCACGCCCTCGCCGTCGAGGACATTTCCGTGGAAGTCGCAGATCAGGAGCTTCGAGGCGGTCAGCTCGCGGAAGGCGTAGCCGTACGGGTTGACGAGGAACAGGTCGTCATGACCCGGCACGACGGCCGAGAAGTGGTTGCAGATGCCTTCCTCGAAGCCGTTGCGCGCCGCCATGCGGAAGCAGGCGGCGAGATCTTCGCGCGCGGTGCGGATCGCGTCGGTGGCGAGATCGGGCCGGTTCGAACGATGCGGCGCGGGCGAGGACGCGTGAAGGCTGTGCGCCATGGCGAGTAAAACCTCTGTCGGTTGGCAGTTGCTCATCTTGTACAGGGGCAACGCCTGCGCGTCAGCCCCTGTGGCAGCCACCCTGCCCTGCGCAGCTCAAGCGCGCCGCGGCACGCCGCCGGCGTTCATGCCGCCGTCGATGACGAGCTCGCTGCCGGTGACGTAGCGCGAGGCATCGGAAGCGAGATACAGCACGCCCGAAGCGATCTCCGCGGCGTGGCCGGCGCGGCCAAGCGGCGTGACGACGCGGGCGCGCTCCTCCGGATCGATCGGAGCGTTCTGGCCGGCGCCGGCCGCCCCCGTCGGGATCTTGCCCCAGATCGGGGTGTCGATGATGCCGGGGTGAACCGAGTTGACCCGGATGCCATCGCCCGCAGCCGCGCATTCCATCGCGATCGACTTGGCGAACAGCCGCACGCCGCCCTTCGTCGCCGAATAGGCCGACAATCCGGGCGAGCCGCGCAGGCCCGCCAGCGAGGACATCATGATGATCGAGCCGCCGCCGGTCCTGCGCATCAAAGGCAGGCAATGCTTGACCGAGAGGAACACGCCATCGAGGTTGATCGCGTTCTGCTTGCGCCAGTCGGCGAGCGTCATGTCGACGATCGACGGCACGGAAATGCCGATACCCGCATTGGAGACGAGCACGTCGAGCCGGCCGAAGCGCTTTGCGATCTCGGCGACGATCTCGATCCAGCGCTCTTCGCTGGTGACATCCTGCTCCAGGAAGATCGCCTTGCCGCCCACGTTTGTTACGCGCCTAGCGAGCTCCGGGCCGCGCAGCTCGTCGATATCGGTGACGACGACACTCGCGCCCTCGCGCGCGAACAGCTCGACGATGGCCTCGCCTATGCCGGAGGCGCCACCCGTCACCAGCGCGACCTTGCCCTCAACCTGCCCTGCCATGCTCACTCCCTTTTCTTGTCGTTCGAGGCCGTTATTTTTTGCGCATGATCTTTGTCGGAAAACCGCTTCGCACTTTTCCGGATCATGCGTCATCTAATCACGGATGGCCCCTGGTCCGGTAGCGCGACGTCGACGACACGGAATTGCACACGCTCGGCGCCCTGGTAGCGATCGACCGAGAGCGAGCCCGCAACGTGCATCGGCTGGCCGCGATTGGCGAGCAGCGCATTGCCGAGCTTCTGGCCGACCGAACGGAACGCGATGCCGTTGACGATGGCGCCGTCGCCCGCCTTGAAGCGCAGGCGCAGATGCGCCTGCCCGACCTCGTCGGCAAACACGAGCTGGTGCGACGGCAGCGCCAGCACCGGCTCCGGATTGCCGCTGCCGAAGGGACCGGCGCGGTTGAGCGTCGTCGCCAGCTCCGGCGTCACCGCACGGGCGGTGACCGCGCCGTCAATATAGAGCTCGTTGACGTGGCGCGCCTCGGCGACGTCGCGCGCCAGCGCCGTCTCGATATAGGCGCGGAATTCGGCGAGCTTCTCCTTGCGCAGCGTCACGCCCGCGGCCATGGCGTGGCCGCCGCCCTTGAGCAGAATGCCGTCGGCGACCGCCTGCCGCACCGCCTTGCCGAGATCGACGCCGGCGATCGAGCGGCCCGAGCCGGTGCCGATCCCCCCCGGCTCCAGCGCAATGGCAAAGGCCGGCCGCGAAAACTTCTCCTTCAGGCGGGAGGCAACGAGGCCGACCACGCCGGGATGCCAGCCTTCCGAGGCCGTGACGATCACGGCGAGCTTGTCCTCCAGCCCGATCGAGGCCAGCGCTTCGGCTTCGGCCTGGGCTTCCGCCGCCTGCTCGATGACGCGACGTTCGCTGTTGAGACGGTCGAGCTCGGCCGCGATCCGCGCCGCCTCGACGCTGTCGCCTTCGAGCAGCAGCCGCACGCCGAGATCGGCGCGGCCGATACGGCCGCCGGCATTGACGCGCGGGCCCAGCATGAAGCCGAGATGCCAGGCCTCCGGCGGGCCGTTGAGCCGCGCCACGTCCATCAGCGCCGTGTGGCCGACATGGTCGCGCCGACGCATCGCGATCAGCCCCTTGGCGACGAAAGCGCGGTTGAGGCCGATCAGCGGCGCGACGTCGGCGACGGTGCCGAGCGCGACGTGATGCAGCATGCCCAGGAGATCGGGCTCCGGCATTTCGCTGGTCCAGAAGCCACGCTGCCGCAGCTCGCGATTGACCGCGACCAGCGTCACCAGCACGAGGCCGACAGCGGCGAGATGACCGAGGCCGGAGAGATCGTCGAGCCGGTTCGGATTGACCAGCGCATCCACCACCGGCAGCTCCGTGCCAGCCTGGTGATGGTCGATCACGACCACGGACATGCCGAGGCGCTTGGCCTCGGCGAGTGGCTCGATGCTGGTGGTGCCGCAATCGACGGTCACGAGCAGCGTGGCGCCCTTGCCCGCGAGCGCGCGCACCGCTTCCGTGTTGGGGCCGTAGCCCTCGAAAATCCGGTCGGGAATGTGGATCAGCGGATCGAGCCCGCAATGGCGCAGATGCCAGGCCAGCAGCGCCGCCGAGGTCGCGCCATCAACGTCGTAGTCTCCGAAGATCGCGACCTTCTCGCCCCTGGTCGCGGCATCCGCGATGCGTTTGGCGGCGGCCTCCATTTCCGTCACCGTGAACGGGTCCGGCAGCAGCTTTCGGATGGTCGGATCGAGGAAGTCGGCGACGGCATCGATGTCGACACCGCGGCCGGCCAGCACCCGCGCCAGCAGTTCCGGCAATTGGTGCCGCTGCACGATGGCGAGCGCCTGGGCTGCCCCGCGCGCATCGAGCCGGTCGCGCCACAGCTTGTCGGTGAGCGAGCGCGCCACGCCCAGGAAGGCCTGGGGCGCTTCGACGGGGAGCGCGGATGCGGGAGGCGTCATGACGAGGGCTATCGATTGGGAACTCGGGTCCGGGCGACACGCTCGGGGCCGCGACTGGCTTGAAAGGATTGGCTGGGAAACCCCGGCGATTTGCAACGGCCGGGACGCACAAAGCGGTGGATGGCCAGCAGGCAGGCCGGAGTGACTATCATTTAGGCATCCCGCCGAACAGCAAATTAAGCAGGCGTTAGGCGGAATCCTCGAAAAAGAATCGTATTCGATCTGTAAGTCGTTGTTCCCCGTTCATTGCAGATCAGACCTCATTGCCAAGGGAAGTTCCCGATGTCTGCTGCGCTGGGTCTGAAAGCCAAGCCGATCGCCACCGAACCCGCGGACGATGATTCCGACGTCTCCGCGCTGATCAACCGTCTCACCGCCGAGGTCAACCAGATCGCGGTCGACAAGACCAAGTCGATCCAGCAGATCACCAACCAGATGAAGATGCTGGCGCTGAACGCGCTGATCGAGAGCTCCCGCGCCGGCGCGCAAGGCGCGGGCTTTGCGGTGGTGGCACAGGAGGTGCGCGGCGTCGGCCAGCAGGTCGAAACCATCGCCCGCGAGCTCGAGACCCAATTGACGAAACGCACCGGCGATCTCGTCGCCTCGATCGACCGCATGAGCCAGCGCTCCCGCGGCGAGCGGATGGTCGACCTGTCGCTCAACGCGATCGAGCTGATCGACCGCAATCTCTACGAACGCACCTGCGACGTGCGCTGGTGGGCCACCGATTCCGCCGTGGTCGATTGCGCAGCCTCGTCCAATGCTGCGGCCGTCTCCCATGCCTCGCAGCGCCTCGGCGTGATCCTCGGGGCCTACACCGTCTATCTCGATCTCTGGCTCTGCGACCTCGACGGCAACGTCATCGCCAACGGCCGCGCCGACCGCTTCCGCGTCGTCGGCCAGAACGTCGCCCACACCAAGTGGTTTCGTGACGCGCGGTCCTTGCGCTCGGGGGACGACTATGTCGCCGGCGACGTCGAGAACCAGCCGCTGCTCGGCAATGCGCAGGTCGCGACCTATTGCGCCAGCGTCCGCGCCGGCGGCCAGGCCCATGGCGCGCCGATCGGGGTTCTCGCCATCCATTTCGACTGGGAGCCGCAGGCCCGCGCCATCGTGCAGGGCGTGCGCGTCGGCGACAGCGACAAGGCGCGCGTATTGCTGGTCGATTCGAATTTCCGCGTGATCGCGGCGTCCGACGGCCAGGGCATCCTCAGCGAGCGCATCTCGCTGTCGCTGAACGGCCAGCGCTCGGGCTTCTATCAGGAACGCACGGGCACGCTGGTCGCGTTCCACGCCACCCCGGGCTACGAGACCTATCGAGGGCTCGGCTGGTACGGCGTGATCGTCTGCGGGTCGTGAGGCGAGCAGCGGCCGCCTCCCGGAATCGGAGGCCGTCGCCCGTCCCATCCAAAACTGCGAAACAACCCCATGCACAGTAGCCTGGGGATTGTTTTCATTAGCATTTTCAAGGGCCACGCCGCTTGCGGCGACCAAACATTTTGACACGTCGGGCAAAACGCTGGCAGCATTTTCCGGCAAGGTAAGCCCGCTACAGGCAAGAGCCTGCGCCATGGATCGGCTAGAGTCACTTCGCACCACATTCTCGATGTGAGAGGCGGGAGTTTCGATCGGCTTCGATCATCTCGCGCTCGGCAACCGCAAGGAGGCAAGCCATGAAGATCGTCGTGATCGGCGGGACCGGATTGATCGGATCAAGACTGGTGGCGAAGCTCAAGCAGCAAGGCCACGAAGCGGTGGCGGCCTCGCCGAGATCCGGCGTGAACGCCGTGACAGGGGAAGGCCTTGCCGCAGCGCTCTCGGGCGCGGATGTGGTCGTTGACGTCGCCAACGCACCGTCCTGGGAGCCGGCAGCGGTGCTCGCATTCTTCCAGCAATCGAGCGAGAATCTCGTCGCGGCAGAAACCGCAGCAGGCGTGAAGCATCACGTGGCGCTCTCGATCGTCGGCACCGACCGCTCGCCCGACAACGCCTATTTCCGTGCCAAGCTGGCGCAGGAAACCGTCATCAAGTCCGCCTCGGTGCCCTACTCGATCGTGCGCGCCACCCAGTTCTTCGAATTCCTCGCGGCCATTGCTGACACAAGCGCAATCGAGGGGAAGATCGTCGTTCCCACGGCTCAATTTCAGCCGATCGCGGCCGACGACGTCGTCGATCGCCTCGCGGAGGTCGCAAGCGGCCGGCCGCTCAACGGCACGATCGATATCGCCGGCCCCGAGAAGGCCCCCTTCAATGAATTCATCGCGAGCCGCCTGAAGGCGTCCGGCGACCCACGCCCCGTGATCGGAGATCGGACGGCGCTGTACTACGGCACTCCCATCGACGACACGTCGTTGAACCCACTCGGCGAAGCACGGCTCGGGGCGACGCCGCTCGCAAAATGGCTCGCGAGCCGCTGAGGCACCGGCGGGCACGCTAGATCAGCATGCGATCAGCCGGTGCGCCGCGCCATCTCCGCGGCGAGCAGCAGCGCGGCACGGCTGGCGCCGATCGAGGCGATGCCCTGCCCCGCGATGTCGTAGGCGGTGCCATGCGCGGGCGTGCAGATCGGGAACGGGAAGCCGCCGAGCAAGGTCACGCCGCGATCGAAACCCATTAGCTTCATCGCGATCTGGCCCTGGTCGTGATACATCGTCAGCACGGCATCGAAGGCGCCCGCCTTGGCGCGCAGGAACACGGTGTCGGCCGGAAACGGTCCCTCCGCGGCAATGCCCTCGCGCTGGCTTGCTGCGACCACCGGCGCGATCACGTCGATCTCCTCGCGGCCGAAATTGCCACCGTCGCCGGCATGGGGATTGAGGCCTGCGACCGCGATGCGCGGCCGCGCAAAGCCGGCGTTCCGCATGCAGAAATCGGTCAGCTTGAGCGCGCGATGGATGCGTTCGCCGGATAGATTCGCAGCGACGTCCTTGAGCGGGATGTGCGAGGTGACCCGTGCGTTCCAGAGCCGGTCGAGCACGTTGAATTCGCTTGCCGGCGTCTTGAGACCGACGACCTCGGCCGAGAACGCGATCTCGTCGTCGTACTCGGCGCGGGCAAGGCGCATCGCCTGTTTGTTGAAGGGCGTGAAGCAGACCGCGTCGACATGGCCGTCGCGGCCGAGCTCGAGCGCATGCCTGTAATTGGCCAGCGCGAATTTTCCGCCGGCAAGGGTCGCAGTCTTGGGCTCGACCTCTCTGGGAGCAAGGTGGCGGAGATCGACGAACAGCGCATCTTCCTGCGCTGCGCGAAGATCGGCGCCCTGCTCTAGCATCTTCAGCTCCGGCTTGACGCCCGCAATGCGCGCGCCCTCGTCGAAAATGCGGCGGTCGCCGATAACGACGAGCCGGCAGCCCGCGCGGATGTCGTCCTGCGCCACGAGCTTGGCCGTCAGCTCCGGGCTGATGCCGGCGGGATCTCCCATGGCCAGCGCAATCAGCGGCTTTGCGGTCATATGATCGCCCTTTCCTGGACTGGCGCATCCGTCGCGGGCGACGCAGGTTTGCGCCACAGCCGCGGCAGCTGCAACAGAAGCGGAAGCAGCAGCAGCGCGATGCCGCCCATGATCAGGCACGTCACCAGCTTGTTCGCAAAGAAAATGCCGAGAGATCCCTTGGAGATCAGCATCGACTGCCGGAAGGCGTCCTCGGCCTTGTCGCCGATGACGATCGCGAGCACGAGCGGCGCCAGCGGATAGAACAGCTTCTTGAAGAGATAGCCGACGACCCCGAAGCCGAGCATCATGACGACGTCGAGATAGGAGTTCGACACCGAATAAGCGCCGACGACGCAGATGATCACGATCAGCGGCGCGATCACCACGAAGGGAATCCGCATCAGGGCGGCGAACACCGGGACCGTCAGCAGCACCAGGGCGACGGCGACAATGTTGCCGACATACATCGAGGCGATCAGGCCCCAGACAAAATCCTTTTGGTCCACGAACAGCATGGGCCCGGGATTGAGGCCCCAGATCATCAACCCGCCCATCATCACGGCCGCGGTCGCCGAGCCGGGAATGCCGAGCGAGAGCATCGGCAGCAGCGCGCTGGTCCCGGCGGCATGATCGGCCGTCTCAGGCGAGACGATGCCCTCGACCTCGCCCGTGCCGAAGTGTCGGCCGCGCCGTGAAAAGCGCCGCGCGATACCGTAGCTCATGAAGGAGGCCGCGGTCGGGCCGCCCGGCGTGATGCCCATCCAGCATCCGATCGCGGCACTGCGCAGCAGCGCAACGCCGTGCCGCGGCAGGCGGCCGACGGCGCGAAACACCTCGCGCCAATCGATCTTGGAAGAGACCGCGCGGGCGTGAAACTCCTCCTCGACGGCGACCAGCAGTTCGCCAATGCCGAACAGGCCCATGACCGCCACGACGAAGCTGACGCCCTTGACGAGTTCGTCCACGCCCATGGTGAGGCGGACGCTTCCGGAGACCGTGTCGATGCCGATGGCGGCGATGGCGAAGCCGAGCGCCAGCGCCACGACGGTCTTGATCGGCGCCGCACCGCCCATGCCGACGAAGCTGGCAAAGGCGAGAAAATAGACGGCAAAATACTCGGCCGGCCCGAACGCGAGCGCAGCCTGCGCCACCCAGGAGGCGAGGAAGGTGATCAGGATGACGCCGACCAGCGCGCCGAACGCCGCCGAACCGAAGGCGGTCGCGAGCGCGGTGGTCGGCCTGCCGTCGCGCGCCATCGGATAGCCGTCGAAGGTGGTCGCCACCGACGACGGCTCCCCCGGGATATTGAACAGGATGGAGGTCACCGATCCCCCGAACAGCGCGCCCCAATACATGCTGGAGAGCAGGATGATGGCCGAGACCGGCTGCATGCCGAAGGTGAGCGGCAGGAGCAGCGACACGCCGTTCGGCGCGCCCAGCCCGGGCAGCACGCCGACGAGAATGCCGAGCAGCACGCCGACCACCATCAGGACCAGATGCGGCACCGTGACCGCGATGGTGAAGCCGTGCAGGAGTTCCTGGAGATTGTCCATCCCGCTGCTCCCTCAGAACCCGAGCGCCGAAGCGAGCGCGCCGTGCGGCAGGCTGACCTGGAACATGCGCTCGAACACGAGGTAGAGCGCGAGCGCCGTGGCACCTGCCATGGCGAGCGCGCGCGGCACCGATTGGTGCTGGGGGATCGCCAGCACGGTGAAGACGTAGAGAGCCGAGGCGACGTACATCCCGGCGAGCGGGATCGCGGCGACGAAGATGGCAGCCGGCACGAACAGGCCGGCGAGCCGACGCAGCTCGATGGACGTGATCGCGATGGGAACGTTTGCGAGCGTCGCGGCCGGCAGCACGCCTCGTACCAGATTGGTGAGGCTCCCGACCACGATGATGATCCCGGTCAGGAACGGGAACGTGCCGGCGTCCACGCCTGCGCTCGACCAGCCGATGCCATTGTCGAGGCTGGAGACGACGACGGCCACGCCGAAGCTGCCGGTGAGCACGGCTGTCGCAAGTTCAAGCGTGCGGCGTGAGATCATGGCGTAATGCCTTACTTCACCAGCCAGCCCTGCTCGCCCGCGACCTGCTTGACGCGCTCGAGGTCCTCCTTGATGAATTTTTCGAGCTCGGCACCGGTGAGGAACGTGTCGACCTGGGAGGTCTTCTCGATGTAGTCCTTCCACTCCGGCGTCGCCTGCACCTTCTTCATGAGGTCGACATAGAACGCGGCCTGCTCCGGCGTGACCTTGCCGGGCAGCCACACCGTGCGCGGCTGCTCATATTGCTTGATGTCGAGGCCCTGCTCGACGCAGGTTGGAACGTCGCCCCAGCCATCCGTCGCAGTGACCTTCGGCCCCTGCGGCAGCCGCTTCGGGCTGAACACGCAGAGCGGCCGCTGCGTGCTGCCGCGCCATTGCCCGAGGCTTTCGCTGGGGTTGTTGACGTGGGAATCGAGGTGTCCGCCGGCGAGCTGCACGGCGGTCTCGGCGCCGCTCTTGAACGGGATATAGGTCAGCTTGACCTTGCCGACCTTCTCGATCATGCGCGTCAGCACCTCGTCGGTGTCCTTGGACTGCGCGCCGCCCATCTTGAATTCGCCCGCTGCGGCCGCCTTCAGATAATCGCCCGCAGTCTTGTACGGCGCGTCCTGCTTGACCCAGAGCAGGAACTCGTCCTGCGCCATCGCCGCGATCGGGGTGAGATCGGTATAGTTGAAGGCGACCTTCGAGACGAGCGGCTGCTGCCAGGCGTTCGAGGTGCCGAAGATCACCTTGTAGGGATCGCCGGCGGAGGCCTTGCCGTAGACATAGCCCTCGGCGCCGCTGCCGCCGCCCTTGTTGACGACGACGATCGGCTGCTCGATCAGCTTGTGCTTGGTGATGATGTTCTGCACCGCGCGCGCGAGATTGTCGGTGCCGCCGCCGGGGCCGGCGGTGGCCACGAACTCGATCGGCTTTTGCGGTTGCCAGGCGGCGAGCGCCGGCATCATGCCGGCGAGCACGGTTACGGCTGCGGAGAGCAGAAATGTTGACGTCCGACCCATGATTTCCTCCAGCTGATTTTTATCTTTTGTTGTTGTCGTATCGACGTCCGGTCAGGCGACGTGTTCCTCGCATCTTTCCAGGGCCGAGACGATTGCGCCTTCTTTTTCGAGCGCTTCGATTCGTGACTGGTCGAACCCATGCTCGGCCAGAACCTCTCGCGTGTGCTCACCATAGATCGGTGCGCCCGACAGCACCTTGCCCGGGGTCTCCGAAAACTTGATGGGAAGCCCGATCGTCTTGACGGGACCGAGCGTGGAGTGCTCGACCTCGACGACCATCTCGCGCGCCAGCGTCTGCGGGTCGCTGAGGGCCTCCAGCATGTCGTGCACGGGGCCGCACGGCACGCCCTTCTCGTCCAGCGCCGCCAGCCAATGCGCCCGCGATTGCTTGCGGAAGCACTCGCTCAGGACGGCCTCGAGCTCTTTCAGGTTGGCCATGCGATCGGCACCGGTGACGAAGCGCGGATCGTCGGCGAGCTCGCTCGCGCCGAGCGCTTCCAGCATCAACAGCCAATGCTTCTTGTTGGCGCCGCCGACCACCAGCCAGCCATCCGCGGCTTCGAAGGCCTGGTACGGTGCGTTGAGCGGATGGGCCGAGCCCATCGCTCGCGGCGCGGTGCCCGCCGCGAGCGCGATGGTCGACTGCCAATAGGTCTGCACCAGCGCAGCTTCGTAAAGCGAAGTCTCGACCCACTGCCCTTCACCGGTCTTGAGGCGATGGGTGTAGGCCGCCAGGATACCCATGCTCGCGAGCAGGCCGGCGGTGATGTCGGACAGCGGTGGGCCGCACTTGACGGGCGGACCGTCGGGCCGCTCGCCGGTGAAGCTCATGATGCCGCTCATGGCCTGCGCGACGAGATCGAAACCCCTGCGGTGCTTGTAGGGGCCGGTGCGGCCGAAGCCCGACAGCGAGCAATAGATCAGCGCCGGGAATTCCGCGTGCAGCGCCTCGTAGCCGAAGCCGAGGCGCTCCATCGCGCCCGGCGCAAAGTTCTCGACCAGCACGTCGGCATCGGCGATCAGCCGGCGCAGCACCTCTTTGCCGCCGTCGGTCTTGAGATCGAGCACGATGCCGCGCTTGTTGCGGTTCATCATCAGGAACGAGGCCGCCTCGTCCCCGATCTTCGGCGGCACCGAATGACGGGTGTCGTCGCCGTTCGGCCATTTCTCGATCTTGATGACGTCGGCGCCCATGTCGGCGAGCATCAGGGTGCAGGTCGGTCCCGCCATGACGTGGGTGAGGTCAATGACCTTGAGGCCGGCCAGCGGTCCCGAACGGCGAGAGGTGGATTGCGATCGATCGCTTTGCATCGGCTCGTCCTATTGGCCGCGCCATTGCGGCGCGCGCTTGTTGAGGAAAGCATCGAGCCCTTCACGAAAATCCTGGCTCGTGTAGCACATCAGGATGAGGTCTTCGCCTTCGTCCTGCGTCAGCCGCCGTTGCAGACGACTGACAGCCTGCTTGGTCGCATTCAGCGTCAGCGGCGCATGGCTCGCGACGAGGCGGGCGACCTCGTCGGCCCGCTTGTCCAGCGCGGCGATGTCCTCGACGACCTCGCCGAGCAGGCCAACGCTTGCGGCCTCCGCTGCGTCGACGAGGCGCGCGGTGAAGATCAGATCCTTGACGCGCGCAGCGCCGATCAGCGCGGTGAGACGGCTGACATTGGACATCGAGAGGCAGTTGCCGAGCGTCCTGGCGATGGGAAATCCGATCTTCGCAGCTTTCGTGCCGATGCGGAGGTCGCAGGCCGCGGCAATGCCCGCACCGCCGCCGGTGCAGAACCCGTTGATGGCCGCGATCGTTGGCACCCGGCACTGCTCGAGCGTGGTCAGCACGCGATCGATGCGGCTCTCGTAATCGATGGCGTCCTGCGGTGTCTTGAATTCGCGGAACTGGTTGATGTCGGTCCCCGAGGCGAAGGCCTTGTCACCGGCTCCGCGCAGCACCAGCACCTTGATATCACGGTCGCGGTTGGCCTCCTCGCAGATCGCGGCAAGCCGCTCGTACATGGCGAAAGTGAAGGCATTGCGGGCCTGCGGGCGATTGAAGGTGATCCGCCCGATGCCGCCGTCGCACTCGAACACGAGGTCTTCTGCCTCCACTTGCAGGTCCATTTCCTCATACCTTTCTGTTTTTTGCATTTTTGAATGCAAAACTTGGAATTTTCAAGCTGGAACTTGACAATTCCCCCATATAAGTTCGATTTTGCATTCAAATTGAGCTCAGAGCCATGCTTCACGACGAGGTCGTCAACCGCATCCGCGCCATCCTGCTGGACGGCGAAATCCCGCCGGGCGCGCGGATTCCCGAGCGCGAGCTGTGCGAGCGGCTCGAAATTTCGCGCACGCCCTTGCGCGAGGCGCTCAAGGTGCTGGCCGCGGAAGGGCTCGTGCAGCTGCTGCCGCATCGCGGCTCGCGCGCGGCAAAGCTGACCGACAAGGACATGCGCGACCTGTTCGAGGTCTGCCAGGGATTGGAGGCCCTCGCCGGCGAGCTCGCCTGCGAGCGCATCAGCGACGCCGAGATCGACGCAATCGCCGCCGCGCATGCGGACATGGTGCAGCATTATCGCGAGCGCGACCTGATCCAGTACTACCGCGGCAACCGTGCCATTCACGAAGCCATCGTGACCGCAGCAGGAAATCCCGTGCTCGCCGGGCTCTACACCTCGGTGACCGCGCGCATCCGGCGCGCGCGCTATGTCACGCCGATGACGGCGCAGCGCTGGGCGCTGGCCGTGAAGGAGCACGAGGCAATCCTCAACGCGCTCCAGCGTCGCGACGGCGTCGGCCTCTCGCATATTCTGCGAGCACATCTCCGTCACAAGCGCGAAGAGGTGCTGCAGGCGGGCTTCGCCGAGACGGAAGGCAGTGAGCCCACGTTGCGTATTGCGTGAGTGGCGAGACACCGGCGGGTGGTCGCGCTGCCCGGAAAACAAGCAACCTTCTGTTGCCCCGCAATCACACCGCCCCGAAATCGTCAGTGAGGTCGGCGACGAGAAGTGGCGCCGGTGGTCCGCCGGCGGCGAAACAGCTACGTATGTCTCGCTCGGAACATTTGGCCACGCATTGCATCGGGGCGCCCTGTGGAATTGGCAATTGAGGTTGGCGGCTCGCGTACGAGGCGGAGAACGAGTTCAATCAAGGCGCTGTTGACGAGTACCGCATTGACGGCGGCGCTACCCGCCGTGGCGGCCGGTCTGCTCACGGCGATCTCCGGCCAGGCGGCCGCCCAGACCTGGAATGGCGGCCCCGGATTTTGGGCCGTAAGCGGAAATTGGACGCCGGCCACCGTTCCCAACGCAGTCGACGCTGTTGCGACATTCAATGCGACGGTCCCGAATCAAGGTCCACAAGTCAATCTGCAGGCCGGGACGTTCACGATTGGCACGTTGAATCTGAACTCTTCGGCCACGAACAGCAATTTCGGTTTCGTCAACGGCACCCTGATCATGCAGACCAGTGCGGGCTCGGCCGCGATCAATGTGCAATCAAGCAACCCGTTCCTGACCGGCGATATTACGGCCGGCGGCGTTCTTCAGCTCAATTCTAACACCGTCATCACGACGGCCTCCGCGAGTGCGGAGTTTATGGTCGACAGCACCGGCCAGATCACAGGTCCCGGCAGCTTGACGGTCGCCGGTCCCGGCAGAGTCACGCTGAACAGCACCAACACCTATGCGGGCGGCACCG
Organism: Bradyrhizobium sp. USDA 336; assembly: GCF_044908355.1. Lineage (NCBI taxonomy): Bacteria > Pseudomonadati > Pseudomonadota > Alphaproteobacteria > Hyphomicrobiales > Nitrobacteraceae > Bradyrhizobium > Bradyrhizobium sp. USDA 336. The sequence continues at coordinate 1,908,364 of NZ_JBIYDC010000002.1, forward strand.
CGGTCACTGGCGGGACACTGACGGGCGGTCACGCAACTGCGGGCGCGATCGACGCGTTCGGCGGCGGCGCCATGACCATGAGCGGCGGCACATTACGCACGACCGTCACCGGGACACTGGCGAACGATATTACCTTCACGGCCGCCACGACCTCGACCCTGGCGGCGGGCGCCGGCACAACTCTGTTGGCCGCGGGCGGCATGAGCATGAACGACGCTCATGTGCAGTTCGGATCCGCAACGGATACGGGAACCGTTCAAGTGCAGTTCGCGGTCGGCACATCCGTCAGCACCGGTACGACGCTCGCGGTCAACGGCGGCACGTTGCAGGCAACCGACAGCATCCTATCGTTTCTTACAGGCAACGCCGGCTCAACGACGGTGGCCGCAGGCGCGGTCCTCGATTACAACGACCATACCAGCGCCCTGCGCAACCTGCTCGGCGCAGGAACGGTAAACACCGGATCCAGTGCCGCGACCACCATATCCATCATGAACGGCGATTTCGGTGGTGTCATCCAGGGCGCCGGGCGCCTGAGCCTGAGCTTCGGCCCATCCGGCACTGTGACGTTGACCGGCGCCAACACCTACACCGGTGGGACCAGCATCAATTCCGGCCACACGTTGCAGCTCGGCAATGGCGGCACGACCGGTTCGATTGTCGGCAACGTCGTCAACAACGGCACTTTCGCCGTCAATCGCTCGAACGTTCTCACCTTCACAGGCGTGATCAGCGGCACCGGCGCCTTCCAGCAGAATGGCAACAGCGCAACGAGCGTGACATTGCTGACGGCTGCGAACACCTACACCGGGTCAACAACCGTCAATAGCGGCGTCCTCGCCGTGATTGGCTCGATTGCATCCTCGGTCCTCACCACGGTGAACGCAAGCGGCCAACTGGTCGGCAGCGGCACCGTTGGCGCCACCCAGATCAACGCGGGTGGGCTTTTGTCGCCGGGCATTGTAGCCGCGCCAGGCACGTCCATGACCGTGGCAAGCCTCGCGATGCAGTCCGGGGCGTTGTATCTTGTCTACGTGGACCCCACGACGTCGACTTTTGCCAATGTGACCGGCAATGCGACCCTCGGCGGTGCCACGGTAGCTGCGAGCTTCGCGGCCGGAAGCTATGTCGCCAAGCAGTACACCATTCTCAACGCAGGCAGCGTCAGCGGCACATTCGATCCGACGGTCCTGAATGTCGGCCTGCCTTCGGGCTTTAATACCACGCTGAGCTACGACGCCACCCACGCCTATCTGAACCTTGCGCTGAACTTCGTGCCTCCATCGGGCAACCTCAACGTCAATCAGCAGAACGTCGGCAACGCGATCATCAACTATTTCAACAGCAACGGCACCATCCCGATGGTGTTCGGTAGCCTGACGCCCGCCGGCCTGACCCAGCTCTCCGGCGAGGTCGGCAGCGCGCCGCAGCAGGCGACCTTCAACGCGATGAACCAGTTCATGGGCGTGATGACCGATCCGTTCATTGCGGGCCGCGGCGATCCCGTCAGTGCGGGCGGCACGCCGAATGCCTATGCGGATGAGACCGCCTTGGCGTACGCGCGCAAGCGCAAGCCGAACGACGCACTGGCTGCGATCTACACCAAGGCACCGGTTGCACCGTCGTTCGAGCAGCGGTGGAGCGTCTGGGCGGCAGGCTTCGGCGGCGCGCAGCAGACTGACGGCAGTACAGTCGTCGGGTCCAACACCACCACAAGCAACCTCTATGGCACCGCCGTCGGTGCGGATTATCGCATCTCGCGGGATACGCTGGTTGGCTTCGCGCTCGCCGGCGGCGGCACCAACTTCACCGTAGCGAACGCGCTCGGCGGCGGCCGGTCCGACCTGTTCCAGGTCGGCGCCTTCTTCCGGCACATCGTCGGCCCTGCCTACATCACCGGTGCGCTGGCCTATGGATGGCAGGACATCACCACAGATCGCACCGTGACGGTTGCCGGCGTCGATCGCCTGCGCGCCGAGTTCAACGCCAACGCCTATTCCGGCCGCCTCGAGGGCGGCTATCGCTTCGTCACGCAGGGGGTCGGCCTTACGCCTTACGCCGCAGCGCAGTTCACGACGTTCGACCTGCCGGCTTACGCCGAACAGGCCATCGTTGGCGGCAACCTGTTCGCGCTGGCCTATGGTGCCAAGAGCGTCACTAACACCCGCACCGAGCTCGGCCTGCGCACGGACAAATCGTTCGCCCAGGCTGACGGGATCGTCACCTTGCGCGGGCGGCTCGCCTGGGCGCACGACTTCAGTCCCGACCGCGTCATCGGAGCCACGTTCCAAGCTCTGCCCGGCGCGAGCTTTGTCGTGAACGGTGCAGCGATGGCCTCGGACTCCGCGCTGGTGACGGGATCAGTCGAGAAGAAGTGGCTCACCGGCTGGTCGGCTGCCGGGACGTTCGAGGGTGAGTTCTCGAACGTCACGCGTTCCTACGCAGGCAAGGGCGTGGTCCGATACAGCTGGTGATGCCGGGGCATACGATCACCAGACACACCAGACACAAAGGTGACACAATTGTTGGCGGGCGGCCGGAATGGCTTTCGCTTCGGCAGGCGGCGCTCATCGTCAAAACCGATTCCACTTGCTAGCTCATCTGAACCGGAGCAGCATCCGCCTATCGGCGCGAGCCGAACACAACGCGCACAACGCGTAGTGAAAAACGAAAGCGGAGAAAAAGGATGACATTCGACGTCTCGCGTCGGTCCCTACTCGCACTCGGCGCCGGCCTCGGCGCCAGCGCCATGCTCGGCAGCAGCGCGATGGCGCGGGCGCCCAAGCTCGGCACCCAGACGCCCTACTGGCACCGCTTCATTCTCGGCGATGCCGAGGTGACCGTCGTATCCGACGGACCACTTCCGCTCGGCGATCCCTCCGGGACCTTCACCGGCGTTTCCAAGGAAGAGGTCAAGAAGATGCTGGCCGACAATTTCCTGTCGCCGGACAATGTCGTGCTCGAACAGAATTCCCCGATCGTCAACACCGGAGACAAGCTCATCCTGTTCGACACCGGCATGGGCTCATCGAAAATGTTCGGTGCCAGCACCGGCCGCCAGCAAAAGAGCATGACCGAGGCCGGCATCAAACCCGGCGACATCGACGCCGTGGTGTGCTCGCATGCCCATATCGATCATATCGGCGGCATCGTCGACGAGGGCGGCAAGCCGCTGTTCCCTAACGCGCAAGTCTACATCGCCCAGAGCGATTTCGACTTCTGGACCGACGAAGGCAAGCTCGGCAGCGCGGCCAAGGACTTCGTCGTCCACGCCCGCAAGAACCTGCTGCCGGTCCGAGACCGGATCAAGTTCTTCAAGGACGGCGAGGAATTCCTGCCTGGCGTGCAGGCGATCGCTGCGCCCGGCCACACCGTCGGCCACACCATCTTCATGGTCTCGTCGGCAGGCAAGTCGTTCGCCTTCCTCGGCGATCTCTCGCACCATTCGGTGCTGCTGCTGGAGAAGCCACGGATGGAGTTCTCCTACGATTCCGACCCGAAGCAGGCGGCCGAATCGCGCGTCAAGCTGCTGACGATGCTGGCCGCGAACAAGATCCCGGTGATGTCCTATCACTTCGCCTGGCCAGGCTATGGTCATGTCGCCAAGGCCGGAGATGGTTTCCGCTACTATCCGGAGCCGATGAAGATGACGTTGTAGCCGTCAGTTCAGATCCGGGCGGCGCGGGCCGCCCGGACCTGTGCGGTCCCTCGCGGCGAACCTTACAGGCACTCCAGGCGGGCCCGCAGCTGAGCGTCGGTCTCACGGCCCAATGCAAGCAATTCGGAATACGGGTCCCCGGCAATGCCGAGCGCGGCGGCAAACGCGGGCTCGGTCTTCATCCCGCGCGCCCTATGGTCGGCCACGGCTTTGCGCAGACGCCCGTCGCCGAGCGCGAGCAATCTGCGCTCGATCTCGAAGTGCAGCCAGCCTTCCTGCTGATCGACCGGCCTCGGATCGCCAAACAGCTCGAACGGCCAGCCATCCCATTCGAAGCGGGCGACCACCGGCCGCCAGCTGGAGCACCATTGGTAGAGCGCAAACCCGTCACAGGAGCGGTACCGTCGCCAGACCACTTCGGCGAAAGCTGCCGTGTCCACGACGTGACAGACGACATCGATGTCGCTCGTCGGCGTCGAGAGTCCCAAGGGCAGCGTCCCGACCACGCGTGGATCGAACTCCCGCAGCTCGTCGAGCAATCCCGAACTGCCGATCGCCGTTTCGTAGCTATCGATCGGTCTCGACATCGCCGAAGACCTCGACCAGGCGAAAACGCTCGCACATCAGCATCATGTCGTCGCTATAGCGCCCGAGCCTGCCGAAATAGGATTGATGGGCACGGCGCCAATGACCCAGGCTCCGGTCGCCTTCTCCCTCATCATGTGCAAAGGCTGCGTCGACTTCATTGAAGCGCCGATATGTCACCTCGATGGTTTCGATGACGCAGCGCGGCTCTGCTCGCCCGTCGAGCACGACCCAGCGCTCACCTGGCGTAGACGTGTTCGGCTCATCTTCGGTGCTGCACGTCGCGGTCTTGATGCCCATGACGACGAGCTCGACCAATTCGTCAGCCAGCGCAGGATTGTCACCGAACGCGAAGGTTCGCAGATGCTGATACGGCTCGGGAATCCCCTTGCCCATCCTAGCAGCCGAGCTTGTCCGCGATGCCGCCAAAATCCCTCGCGACGATGTCCCATTGGCCGGTTGCTTCGAAATCGACCTTCTGAAGCGGGCCGTATTCGGTCGGCCGCGCCACGAAGGCGGTCTTCAACCCGTTCTTCTGCGCGGCGGCGAGATCGCCATTGTGGGCCGCGACCATCATCACCTCTTCCGGCCTGAGGCAGAGCAGCTTTGCTGCGCCGAGATAGGTCTCGGGATCGGGCTTGTAGTGCTCGAACAGCTCAGCCGACATGATGAGGTCCCACGGCAGGCCGGCGAACTTCGCCATGTTGGTGAGCAGCGCGACGTTCCCGTTCGAGAGTGGCGAGATCACGAATTTTGATTTCAGACGCCTCAAGCCGGCGACGCTGTCGGGCCAGGGATGCAGGCGGTGCCAGCCTTTGGTGAGGTAATCGAGATCGGCCTCGGTGAGGCCCCTGATCGCGAATTTCTCGACGAGCTGCTCCAGCGAGCGGCGATGCAGATCGTCGAGCATGACGTAGCCGCGCTCGGGATGTTGGCGCACGTCGTCCATCGAGGCCATGTACATGCCGCGCCAGCCGTCGACGAGCGCGGTCCAATCCGCGCTGATGCCGCGCCGTTTTCCCCACCACATGAAGTCGGTAATCAGGCTGGTGCGCCAGTCCACGACCGTGCCGAACACGTCGAAGACGAGAGCTTTGACGGCGGAGAGATCGGACATGGGCGCTTTCCTCCGATTGTTCTTGTTGTCATTCCGGGGCGATGGGCGGCATCGAGCCCGGAATCCATTTCGCGTCGGAATCTGCCGTCCGATGGATTCCGGGCTCTCCGGGCCGCGCGCTTCGCGCGGTCCCGTCGCCCCGGAATGACGGCAGTTGCTGTTGCCTGGATCAATCCAGATGGAACTTCGCCAGCTCGCGGTGCTCGGCCTTGATGTAGCGCACGGTGCCCGTGACGGAGCGCATCACCACCGTCTCGGTCTCGATGACGCCGTCCTTGCGGAACTTGACGCCGGACAGCAGCGAGCCCGTGGTGACGCCGGTGGCGGCGAACAGGCAGTCGCCGCGCGCCATGTCCTCGATACCGTAAATCATCTTGGGGTCGTTGACGCCCATCTTGGCGGCGCGCTCGCGCTTCTCGTCGGAATCGAGGATGAGGCGGCACTGCATCTGGCCGCCGATGCAGCGCAGCGCCACGGCGGCGAGCACGCCTTCCGGTGCACCGCCGGTGCCGAGATACATGTCGACGCCGGTGTTGTCGGGGTCGGCGCAATGGATGACGCCGGCGACGTCGCCGTCGGTGATCAGGCGCACGGCAGCGCCGGTCGAGCGCACGCTCGATATGATGTCGGCATGGCGCGGACGGTCGAGCACGAGAACGGTGATGCCCTCAGGCTTCACGCCCTTGGCCTTGGCGAGGCGGCGGACATTGTCGGCCGGCGAGGCATCGAGATCGACGACACCCCTGTCGTAGCCGGGGCCGATCGCGAGCTTCTGCATGTAGACGTCGGGGGCGTGCAGCAGCGTGCCGCCGTCGGCCATCGCCATGGTGGCGATCGAGCCCGGCATGTTCTTGGCGCACAGCGTGGTGCCTTCGAGCGGGTCGACCGCGATATCGACCTCGGGACCCGCCTTGAGGCCGACCTGCTCGCCGATATAGAGCATCGGCGCCTCGTCGCGCTCGCCCTCGCCGATCACGATGGTGCCCTGGATCGGCAGCTTGTTGAGCTCGCGCCGCATGGCGTCGACGGCGGCCTGGTCGGCCGCCTTCTCGTTGCCGTGGCCGCGCAACCGCGCCGACGACACCGCCGCCCGCTCCGTCACCCGCACGATCTCCAGCGTGAGAATTCGCTCGAGCAAGGCGTGCGGGGGGACTTCAATATGGGTCGACATCGGCTTACTCCTTCGAAACGTTTCTGGGCGGGATTCCTGCCCGCGCTAACTCACAACGCCCACGGTTCGTTCGACCGAACGACCGCCTTATGGCTTGAGCATGACCTTTCCGGAAAAACGCTCAACACTTTGCGCTGCGCGGCCCTCCGGGTCCGAGGTCATGCTCTAGTTCTTCTCGATCCGGATCACCTGCGGCCGTCCGCTGATCACCTTGTCCTTCTGCACGGCGGCGAGCGCACGGCGCACGGCATCCTCGTGTGTGGCATAGGTGATCAGGATGACGGGCACGGGGACCGCCTTGCCGTCAGTGGGCGCAGCGCCGCCATTGGGATGACGCTGCACGATCGACTCGATCGAGATCTTCTGCTCGGCAAGCCGCGTCGCGATCGCGGCCGCAGTGCCGGGGAAATCGCGCGCGAGCAGGCGAATGTAATAGCCGCCCTCGTGGCGCTCCATCGGCGCCTTCTTGGTGTCGCGCAGCTGCCCGATCGGCCGGCCGAACGGATTGGCGCGGATGCCGCGCGCGACGTCGGCGATGTCGGCGACGACGGCGGATGCGGTCGCAGCACCGCCCGCGCCGGGGCCGACCAGCGTGATCGGCGGAATGCCTTCGCCATCGATCGTGACCGCATTGGTGACACCCATCACCTGCGCGATCGAGGAGGATTTCGGCACCATGGTCGGATGCACGCGCTGCTCGATGCCCTTGGCGGTGCGCACGGCAACACCGAGCAGTTTGAGCCGATAACCGAGATCGTCGGCGGCGCGAAGATCTTCCGGCGCGATGGAGGAGATGCCTTCGACATACACCGCACTTTGAGCAACTTTCGTGCCGAAAGCGAGGCTGGCGAGAATGGCGAGCTTTTGCGCGGTATCGTGGCCATCGACGTCGAAGGACGGATTGGCCTCGGCATAGCCGAGCCGCTGCGCATCCTTGAGGCATTCGGCGAAGGACAGGCCCTCCTGCTCCATCCGGGTCAGGATGTAATTGCAGGTGCCGTTGAGGATGCCGTAGACGCGGTTGATGCCGGTTCCGGCAAGGCCTTCACGTAACGTCTTGATGACGGGGATCGCGGCGCCGACCGCTGCCTCGAAATTCAGCGCACCGCCGTGCTTTTCAGCCGCCTTGGCCAGCTTGAGGCCGTGCTTGGCGAGCAGCGCCTTGTTGGCTGTGACGACCGACTTGCCGGCGCCGAGCGCGGCGTCCACCGCCGACAGCGCGGGATCGCCGGCGCCGCCCATCAGCTCGACGAAGCAATCGACCTCCGGATGCGTGGCGAGCGCGATCGGGTCCTTCGCCCAATCGAAGCCGCGCAGGTCGATGCCGCGCTTCTTCGCCTTCGAACGCGCGGTGACCGCAACCACGCGGATGCCCCGGCCGCTGCGCCCTGCGAGCACGCGCGCCTGTGTTTCGATCAAACGGATAACCTCGGCACCCACGGTGCCGAGCCCCGCTATGCCCACTTTCAGCGGTGCGACCATGATACTTCAGAAAACCTGCAGAAGAGAATTACCGCCGATTGGCGAGAGGAACCACGTTGTGCAACGTTTCGATGCCGCTTTCAAGGAAGCGGCGGACGCCGCGCGCGGCCTGCCTGATCCGTTGCTCGTTTTCCACCATGGCGATGCGGACATATCCTTCACCATGCTCGCCGAAGCCGACGCCGGGCGAGACCGCAACGCCGGATTTCTCCACCAACAGGGTCGCGAACTGCATGCTGCCGACGCTGCGGAAGGCTTCCGGCAGCGGCACCCAGGCGAACATCGAGGCCTCCGGCGGCGGGATTTCCCACCCCGCGCGGCCGAACGATTCAACCAGCGCGTCGCGGCGCTTGCGGTAGGTGTCGCGCATCTCCTTGATGCAATCGTCCGGACCGTTCAGCGCCGCGGTCGCCGCGACCTGGACTGGCGTGAAGGCGCCGTAATCGAGGTAGGATTTGACACGGGCGAGCGCGGCGATCACGCGCTCATTGCCAACCGCAAAGCCCATGCGCCAGCCGGCCATCGAATAGGTCTTCGACATCGAGGTGAACTCGACGGTGCAGTCCATCGCGCCCGGCACCTGCAGCACCGAGGGCGGCGGGTTGCTCTCGTCGAAATAGACCTCGGCATAGGCGAGATCGGACAGGATCAGGATCTCGTGCTTCTTCGCGAAGGCGACGAGGTCCTTGTAGAAGTCCAGGCTTGCGACATAGGCAGTCGGGTTCGAGGGATAGCAGACGACGAGCGCGAGCGGCTTGGGGATCGAATGCACGATCGCCCGCTCAGCCGTCTCGAAGAATTGCGGCGTCGGCTCCGACGGCACCGAGCGGATGACGCCGCCCGCCATCAAGAAACCGAAGGCGTGAATCGGGTAGCTCGGGTTCGGACAGAGGATGACGTCGCCCGGCGCGGTGATGGCCTGCGCCACATTGGCGAAACCCTCCTTCGAACCCAGCGTCGCCACGACCTGGGTGTCGGGGTTCAGCTTCACGCCGAAGCGGCGGGCGTAATAGGCGGCCTGGGCCCGGCGCAGCCCGGGGATGCCGCGCGAGGCCGAGTAGCGGTCGGTGCGCGGCTTGCCGAGCGTCTCCTTCAGCTTCTCCAGCACATGCGCCGGCGCCGGCAGGTCCGGATTGCCCATGCCGAGGTCGATGATGTCGGCGCCGGCATTGCGCGCAGCCGCCTTGGCCCGGTTGACCTGCTCGAACACGTAAGGCGGAAGGCGGCGAATGCGGTAAAATTCTTCCATGGCTCTCTGGGCTCCGGGCAACCGGTCAGGACAGAATCGACAGGCCGCGAGGGCCGGCACGAAAGCACTCAGGCTTCATTGCGAAAATTACTCAAAATCAAATACTTAGAGCAATCGTCGGCAACGAAGATTGAAGTCGTTCGCCCTGACTCCAGGCTGAACCGAGGTCTTTTAGCACGGCAAAGCGGAGGCGCCAGCGATTACCTTGCCGGTCTCGCGGCCACGGGCCTATTTGGCGTCCTTGGCGGCGGCGGCCTGGCGATCGCGCGCGGCGGCAAGCTCGGCCTCGATCTTGGCGCGCTGCTCCAGCGGGATGATCGCCTGATCGCGATCCGGCGGCAGATCATGCACCGGCAGATAAGTCCCGGGCTCCCTGGCCCGCGGCGGCGCATCCGCGGGCGCCAGATCCGCGAGTTGACTCGAACACCCGCCCAGGGCGAGCGCCGCCATCAGCACCGCGCCGCAGATCGGCAGCGTCTTTTGCAGGTCCCATAACGCCAACACTTGGGAAATCCCCTACTCGTCCCAAAGCACGGCCCCGGGCAAGCTTACCCAAGACCGTGCCCAAGCTCAAACCATTGCTGCCCAAATGGTGCGAGCGAGAAAACAGCCGATGCCCAACAAACCGAGCCGTGCGGCCCGATTGTGACGGAACCAAGAAGATTTGTCGCAGTGCAACACATCTTCGAGAGTGTTTAACGTCAAACCTGCGAGCTTCGCGGTGACGAATACGGAATGAATCGTTACTGTTCTGCTCATGAGTATGGCCACGACCGATACGCCGAAACCCGAGACGAAGTTCGATGCCGAAGCCTTTGCGATGAACGTCGCGCGGGCGATGGAGAGCGGCGGCAAGGCGCTCGCCGCCTACCTCAAGCCGCGCGAGAGCGGCGAGGTGCAGGACCGTCCGCCGGCCGAGCTTGCCGAGGTCGTCAAGACGTTCACGTCGGTCGCCGAATATTGGCTGTCGGACACGTCCCGCTCGTCCGATCTCCAGACCAAGCTTGCCAAGGACTATCTCGACCTGTGGGGCTCGGCGGTGCGTCGCATGGCCGGTCAGGACGCCGAGCCCGCGATCGCGCCCTCGCCGCGCGACAAGCGCTTTGCCGATCCGGAATGGAAGTCGAACCAGTTCTTCGACTTCGTCATGCAGCTCTATCTGCTCACGACCAAATGGGCGCAGGAGCTGGTGCGCGACGCCGAAGGGCTCGATCCGCACACGCGCCGCAAGGCCGAGTTCTACGTCCAGCAGGTCACCAACGCGCTCTCGCCGTCGAACTTCGTGCTGACCAACCCCGAAGTGCTGCGCGAGACGGTGGCGTCCAGCGGCGAGAACCTCGCGCGCGGCCTGAAGATGCTGGCCGAGGACATCGCCGCCGGCAAGGGCATGCTGAAGATCCGCCAGTCCAACCCGGACAATCTCGTCGTCGGCGTCAACATGGCGACGACGCCGGGCAAGGTGATCTACCAGAACGAGATGATGCAGCTGATCCAGTATTCCCCGACGACGGAGAAGGTGCTGCGCACCCCGCTCCTGATCGTGCCGCCCTGGATCAACAAGTTCTACATCCTCGATCTCAAGCCGGAGAAATCCTACATCAAATGGTGCGTCGACCAGGGCATCACCGTCTTCGTGATCTCATGGGTCAATCCCGACAAGCGGCTCGGCAACAAGGGCTGGGAAGACTACATGAAGGAAGGCCCGCTCACGGCGATGGACGTGATCGAGAAGATCACCGGCGAGATGAAGGTGCATACCGCCGGCTATTGCGTCGGCGGCACGATGCTCGCCACCACGCTGGCCTGGCTCGCCGAGAAGCGCCGCCAGCGCGTGTCGTCCGCGACGTTCTTCGCGGCCCAGGTCGACTTCACCCATGCCGGTGATCTGCTCGTGTTCGTCGACGAGGAGCAGATCGCGGCACTCGAGCAGGACATGAAAACGGTCGGCGTGCTCGAAGGCTCGAAGATGGCCATGGCCTTCAACATGCTGCGGTCCAACGACCTGATCTGGTCCTACGTGGTCAGCAACTATCTGAAGGGCCAGCAGCCGAGCGCATTCGACCTATTGCATTGGAACTCCGATGCGACACGGATGACCCAGGCCAACCATTCCTATTACCTGCGCAATTGCTACCTGGAGAACCGGCTCTCCACCGGCACGATGGCGCTCGACAACACCCTGCTCGATCTCTCCAAGGTGAAGGTGCCGGTCTACAATCTCGCCACCCGCGAGGATCACATCGCGCCCGCGGAATCGGTGCTCTACGGCTCGCAATTCTTCGGCGGCCCGGTGAAATACGTGCTGTCCGGCTCGGGCCACATCGCGGGCGTGGTCAATCCGCCTGCCGCGAACAAGTATCAGTATTGGACCAACGACAACATCAAGAACGTCAGCGTCGCGCAGTGGATGAAGGGCGCCGTGGAGCACAAGGGCTCGTGGTGGCCGGACTGGCGGGAGTGGCTCGGCGAGCTCGATCCCGAGGAAGTCCCGGCGCGCGCGGTCGGCAGCGACGCATTCCCGCCGATCGAGGACGCGCCCGGCAGCTATGTCAGAGTTCGCGCGTAGCGGAATCCGGCGCGCTTTCGTATAGGATAATTGTTTGAGCATGATCTTTTCGGAAAATCGCTACTCACTTTTCCGGATCATGCTCTCTCCTCAATCCACGACGACACAGGGGACCGGCACTATGACACGCGAATTGTTCTGGCTGACACTGACGGTGATCCTGACGGGAGTTCTGTGGGTTCCCTACATCATCAACCGCTGCCAGGTTCGCGGTTTGAGCGGTGCCATGGCCAACCCCGCGCGCGGCGACAAGCCGCAGGCGGAGTGGGCAAACCGGCTGATGTTCGCCCATGACAACGCGGTCGAGAACCTCGTCATCTTCGCCCCGCTGGTGCTGATCCTGAACGCGATCGACTATTCCACGAAATGGACGGTGCTTGCCTGCGCGGTCTATTTCTGGTCGCGCGTCGCGCACATCATCGTCTATGCGCTCGGAATTCCGGTGTTCCGCACCCTCGCCTTCACCGTCGGCTTCTTCGCCCAGGCCGTGCTGGTGCTGGCGATCTTCAGGGTGGTTTAGTCTCGTGTCCCGGACAAGGCGCGGCACATTGGTGACGTGCCGTAGAGCCGGGACCCAGAACGCAACAAGCGAAGCATAGATGGGCCCCGGCTCTGCAGCGCATCACTGAAGAAGTGCTGCGCTGCGTCCGGGGCACGAGCAGTGCCTGCCTCACTCCTCCGGCAGGCCGAGCATCAGCCGCATGTTCTGCACGGCTGCGCCGGATGCCCCCTTGCCGAGATTGTCGAGCCGGGCGACCAATAGCGCCTGGTGATATTTGTCGCTGGCGAAGACGTAGAGCTCGAGCATGTTGGTCTCGTTGAGCGCCTCCGGCTCGAGCCGGCCGCCCTTGCTCGCCTCGTTCTGCAGCGGCATCACCTTGACGTATTTCGAGCCGGCGTAACGCTTTGCCATCGCGGCCTGCAGGTCGGCGCCGCCAGGCTTGCCCGGCAACGTGTCGAGCTGGAGCGGCACCGAGACCAGCATGCCCTGGCGATAATTGCCGACCGAGGGAATGAAGATCGGCCGCCGTGTCAGGTTCGAATAGAGCTGCATCTCCGGCAGATGCTTGTGCTCGAAGCCGAGGCCGTAGAGCTCGAAGGACGGCGCGCTACCATCCTCGAAGCTTGCGATCATCGACTTGCCACCGCCGGAATAGCCGCTCACCGCGTTGACGGTGACGGGATAATCAGGCGGCAGCAGGCCGGCATCGACGATCGGCCGCAGCAGCGCGATCGCGCCGGTCGGATAGCAGCCGGGATTGGAAACCTTCTTCGCGGCCTTGATCTTGCCGGCCTGGTCAGGCGTCAGCTCCGCAAAGCCGTAAGCCCAGTCCGGCGCGACCCGGTAGGCGGTCGAGGCATCCAGCACCTTCGGCGCGTGAGCCCCCATGCCGTCGACCAGGGCAACGGTTTCCTTGGCGGCATCGTCGGGAAGGCAGAGGATGACAAGATCCACCTCCTCCATCAGCGCCTTCTTGGCCGCGGGATCCTTGCGCTTGTCGTCGGCAATGGTCTTCACCGCGACGTCGCTTTGGAGCTTCAGCCGCTCGTTGATGCCGAGCCCGGTGGTGCCGGAGCCGCCGTCGACGAAGACGGTGGCCGGCTTCTTGGCCGCGCTGGTGGCCGGAGCTTTGGTGGTGTCAGCGAGGCTCATGATGCGCTCCCTTCGAGCATGTTCGTGTCGTCTGCGAAAATCTGCGGCCTTGCCTGCCGCATCAATTGTGAGATCCGCTTGGCATCGGCATCGCCGCCGTCAAGCGCATTCGCGATCGCTGCATAATCGGCATCCGACTTGTGCTGGTTCAGCTTGAAGCTGCCTTCGACCTCCTCAACGGTCATGACCAGCCCAACGATCCCTTTCTTCATCGTCTCCAGCCGACCCGCCGTCATCTTGGCGGACGTCCACGGCTTTTTCGGCAACAGCCAGCTCTCGAACTTGGCGCTAAGCGTCTCGAGCTGCACCGCCAGCTCTTCATCCGACAACAGCCGAACCGGCCCGCTCAGATGGACCGACTGGTAGAGCCAGGTCGGAACCTGATCCGGCGAGACGTACCAGTCCGGCGATACATAGGCATCCGGGCCGTTGACCGCGAGCAGCCACGACGCCTCGCCGCCCGCCAGCTTTAGCAGCGGATTGTGACGGGCGAGATGAAAGGCGGCCTGCGGCGTGCCGTCCGCGGCATGGGTCAAATAGAACGGCAACGGCGAGGCGATCGGCCGCTTGCCATCGAAGGCGCACATCGTGCCGAAGCCGCGCTCCTCGGCAAATTTCAGGCTCGTGGCGCGGTCCTGCTTGAAAAAGGGTGGCGTGTACATCGTGGTCTCCTGCTGGGCCTCCTCGGGGGGCCGCCGGATCAGATCGCGCTGACAGGAGAGAGGATGCCGCGGATCGGGTCCAGCGGCAAAGACGATGATCTCAAACGCGATCGACCGCCCAAACCGCTAAGCTGCGGCGGCGGCGACGGGCGAACAGAATGGTCGCGGCGTTGATCATGGCGCGCGGCTATAATGCCAGCTGGTTCCATGGTCAAGAGTAAATCGGTTCAGTGGGACGGCAGGATGCGCACAGATGTCATCGGACCGCCGTGGAATTTCTACTAAAAGTAGGGGTTTTCGAGAACGACCGGCGGGACACAACCTCTTCGCCGGCCCCGAGCCGTTCGCACCCAGCCTCAGGACATCACCATGACCGAGATTACTCGTCGCGCAACGCTAGCAGGCGCCGCCGCATCGGCGCTCCTGCCTTTCGTGAAGATTTCGCCCGCGGGCGCCGCCGCGCCGCTGGCCGAGAAGCAGAATGCGAGCTTCTATCGCTACAATGTCGGCACCCACCAGGTCACGGTGGTCTGCGACGGCGTTGCGACCGTCAATCTGACCGACAATTACGCCGCCGGCGCCAGCAAGGATGACATCAACAAAGTGTTCGCCGAGCACCACCTGCCGGCCGACAAGGTCACCCACACCTTCAACCCGGTGGTGGTCAACACCGGACCGAAGCTCGTCGTCATCGATACCGGGCTCGGTCCCGACCAGTTCACGCAGTCGAAGGGCAAGGTCGGCCAATTCCAAAACAATCTCGCCGCCGCCGGTATCGACCGCGCGGCGGTCGATACCGTCATCATCTCCCATTTCCATGGCGACCACATCAACGGCCTGCTGGCGGCCGAGAACAAGCCCGCCTTCCCCAATGCCGAGATCATGGTTCCGGCGGTGGAATGGAAGTTCTGGATGGATGACGGCGAGATGAGCAAGGGGATGGGCAATCCGATCCTCGAGAACAATTTCAAGAACATCCGCCGCGTGTTCGATGCCCTGGGCCGCAAGGTCACGCAATACGAGGCCGGCAAGGAAGTCGCGCCCGGTATCACCTCGGTGGCGAGCCCCGGCCACACGCCGGGCCACAATTCCTTCATCGTCGCCTCCGGCGCCGAGAAGGTGCTGGTGCAGGTGGATATCACCGCCGGCGCAGCGTTCCTGTTCGTGAAGCATCCCGAATGGAACATCGCATCCGACGTCGACAAGCCGCTGGCCCAGCAGACGCGCCGCAAGCTCTACGACATGGCGATTGCCGAGAAGATGCCGATCCAGGCCTTCCACGCCGCCTTCCCCGGTCTCGTCCGGGTCGAGAAGGAAAAGGACGGCTCCGGTTATCGCTGGATCCCCGCGATCTGGAACGCATCGCTGTAGGCTTCGCTGACGCCCTGACCGGGCGGCCGCGGTTGCCCGGTCAGATCACTCGCCAGATCCATTCCATGATCTTGGCGAGCACATCGCCGAACAGCAGGAGCACGGCCGACCAGATCAGCGCCGAGACGAAATTGGCCGCCTGGAAGCTCCAATAGGGCATCTCGAAGATGCCGGCCGCGAGCGGCACGGAGGCGCGCAAGGGCCCGAAGAAACGGCCGATGAAGATGCTGGGGATGCCCCAGCGGCGCACGAAAGCCTCGCCTCTGGGGAGCAGTCCCGGATAGCGCGAGAGCGGCCACATCTCGGCGACCTTCTCCTTGTAGCGGTAGCCGAACCAGTAGGAGACCCAGTCGCCCAGCGCCGCGCCGAGGGCCCCGGCGATCCAGACCGGAAAGAAGTTGATGCCGGTGACCCCGATCAGCGCACCGATCGCCACCAGCGCGCCCCAGGCCGGGACCAGCAGGGAGATGAAGGCGAGCGACTCTCCGAAGGCGAGCAGGAACACGATTGGCGCCGCCCAAACCTGGTGAACGCGCACGAATTCAGTGAGGGCGTGCGCAAACTGCTCCATCCAAAATAGCCTTCCCGCCCCGTCTCAAGGTGCTGCTCGATGAAAAGGACTGGTAAGCCAAGGACTTGTGTGACATCAAGTCACAAAACCCAGACATCACCAAGCCGGCACGTCAAATTGCCGGGAAATGGCGAGGCTGCGGCGTAAAATCGCCCGGATTCGCTCCCAACCCACAGCGCCCAGTCCGCCCTACGGTAACCTTTCCAAGTCAGAAGTGGCATAGTCGGCTTAACCGATTCGCCGCTTCCGCGGCCCTCAAAACGCATCAAGATATATGTCCAAGCAGTTGAAGCCAAAAGCAAAAGACGATTTCTTCGGCGGTGACGAGCCGAAGCCCCGCACCGCCGTCAAGGCGGCGCCGCGCAGTGGCGGGGAAGCCGATTACACGGCAGCCGACATCGAGGTGCTCGAAGGGCTGGAACCGGTGCGGCGCCGGCCTGGCATGTATATCGGCGGCACCGACGAGAAGGCGCTGCATCATCTGTTCGCCGAAGTCATCGACAACTCGATGGACGAGGCGCTGGCCGGGCACGCGACCTTCATCGGAGTCGAGCTGAGTGCGGACGGTTTCCTGACCGTCACCGACAACGGCCGCGGCATCCCGATCGATCCGCATCCGAAATTCCCGAAGAAGTCGGCGCTCGAAGTCATCATGTGCACGCTGCATTCGGGCGGCAAGTTCGACAGCAAGGTCTACGAGACCTCGGGCGGTCTGCACGGCGTCGGCATCTCCGTGGTGAACGCCCTCTCCTCGCGTCTCGAGGTCGAGGTCGCGCGCAGCCAGAAGCTCTATCGCATGACCTTCGAGCGCGGCCATCCCAAGGGCAAGCTCGAGGACCTCGGCAAGGTCAACAACCGCCGCGGCACGCGCGTGCGCTTCAAGCCCGACACCGACATTTTCGGGCAGAAGGCCGCGTTCAAGCCGCAGCGCCTGTTCAAGATGACGCGCTCGAAGGCCTACCTGTTCGGCGGCGTCGAGATCCGCTGGAACTGCGCGCCCGAGCTGCTCAAAGGCGTCGAGGACGTGCCGGCGGAAGCGACGTTCCACTTCCCGGGCGGCCTCAAGGACTATCTCGCTGCCGCGATCCACGCCGACACGCTGGTGCATCCGGACATCTTCTCCGGCAAGTCGGGACGCAACGGCGCGCACGGCGCCTGCGAATGGGCGGTGGCCTGGACCGCGGATGCCGACGGCTTCCTCTCCTCCTACACCAACACCGTGCCGACGCCCGACGGCGGCACCCACGAATCCGGCCTGCGCAGCGCGCTGCTGCGCGGCTTGAAGGATCACGCCGAGCGCGTCGGCCAGGGCAAGCGCGCCGCCTCCGTCACCTCTGAAGACGTGATGGTGGGCGCCGCCGTCATGCTGTCAGTGTTCGTGCGCGAGCCCGAATTCCAGGGCCAGACCAAGGATCGCCTCGCCACCGCCGAAGCGCAGCGCATCGTCGAGCAGGCGATGAAGGACCCGTTCGACCATTGGCTGTCGGGCAATCCGAACATGGCCAACCGGCTGCTCGACTTCGTCATCGACCGCGCCGAGGAGCGGCTGCGGCGGCGGCAGGAGAAGGAGACCGCGCGCAAGACCGCCGGCAAGAAGCTGCGCCTGCCCGGCAAGCTCGCCGACTGCACCGATGCCGGCACCGAGGGCTCGGAGCTGTTCATCGTCGAGGGCGACTCGGCCGGCGGCAGCGCCAAGCAGGCGCGCGACCGCAAGACCCAGGCCGTGTTGCCGCTGCGCGGCAAGATCCTCAACGTCGCTTCCGCCGGCAAGGACAAGCTGACGGCGAATGCGCAGCTCTCCGACCTCGTGCAGGCGATCGGCTGCGGCACCCTCGCGCAATATCGCGAGGAGGATCTGCGCTACCAGCGCATCATCATCATGACCGACGCCGACGTCGACGGCGCCCACATCGCCTCGCTCCTGATCACCTTCTTCTACCGCCAGATGCCGCGGCTGATCGACGAAGGCCACCTCTTCCTCGCGGTGCCGCCACTCTACAAGCTGACCCACGGATCCAAGTCGGTCTACGCCCGCGACGACGCCCACAAGGAGGCGCTACTCAAGAGCGCGTTCAACGCCAACGCCAAGGTCGAGGTGAACCGCTTCAAGGGGCTCGGCGAGATGATGCCTGCGCAGCTCAAGGAGACCACCATGGACCCGGCCAAGCGGACGCTGCTCAAGGTGGTGCTGCTGGCCGACGACCGCGACACCACGGCGGATTCGGTCGAGCGGCTGATGGGCACCAAGGCCGAGGCGCGCTTTGCCTTCATCTCGGACAAGGCCGAGTTTGCCAGCGACGAGCTGCTGGACGTTTGAGGCGGCAACCAAACCGGCTGCACGCCAACACAGCCCGGGCCCAAAGCCGGGGCTGTGTCTTTGGGGCAACGGCCGTTGTTTCGGACCAGTTTGCTTTGTGTGCTGCCGGGATCTTCGTTGCTTCCGGGGATGCGTCTCGCGGCGACTCGGCCAGCGACTCAGCGGATGCTGCGGCCGGGAGCAGGATTGCCTCCGTCTCGGACAAAACCGAATTTGCTAACGAAACCTTACTCAAGATCGAGTCGTCAAAATTTGCTCAAGCCATTGAAATATAACAATTTTTCTAGATCTAGGAGACGCCGCCGCAAAATACCCGCGCACCGGCGTTTTCCGGCGACTGTGCCTGTCCGGCAACAGCATTTCGGCAAGAACCGTCTATAGTTCAGGCATCAGATGACACGGACTTCAGTGCGCTCGCGCCGACAAGGTTTGGGGATTTAAAATGAAGAAGACATTGCTCGCTTTGACCGCGATCGCGGCGATGACCGGTTCGGCCTCGGCTGCCGACTTGGGCGCTCGTCCCTATGCGAAGGCTCCGATGCCCGCGCCCGTCGCCAACTGGACCGGCTTCTACGTCTTCGGCGGCGGCGGCGGCGGTCTCTCCAACACCGACCAGCATGTGCAGACCACGGTGGGCGCGGTTCCGCTGACGATCAATCAGCGTCAGGGCGGCTCGGGTTGGTTCGGCACCGTCGGCGCCGGTTACGACTGGCAGTTCAGCGGCACCTGGGTTGCCGGTGTGTTCGCTGACGGTCAGTTCGGCAGCATCAAGGGCACCATCCAGGATCCTATCTTTGGCCTCACGGGCAGCCAGAAGCTGGAAACCTCGTGGGCTGCTGGTGTTCGCCTCGGCTGGCTGGTCGCACCGAACGTTCTCTCCTACGTGAACGGCGGTTACTCGGGCGCGCATTTCGGCCGCACCAACTTCACCAACCTCGCCGGCACGCCCGCTGGTATCCACCTCGACGGTTACGATCGTCACGGCTGGTTCGTCGGCGGCGGCGTCGAGAACAGCCTGAACTTCTTCGGCATCACCTCGCCTGGCTGGTTCATGAAGACCGAGTATCGTTCGGCCTTCTACAGCGGCAAGACCAACACGGAGCTGACCGACGTCGGCAACGTTCCGCTCGCCAACAGCATCCGCACCACCCATTGGAACCAGACCATCAGCACCTCGCTGGTCTACCGCTTCAACTGGACCGGTCCGGTCGTCGCGAAGTACTGATCCGATCTCACGATCAAGCGTCAAAGCCCCGGCATCGCCGGGGCTTTTTCGTTTTGGGCTCTAGCGTCCTTGCGGCCACGGCCCATTGTGTCCGTACCAGAGCTACGGCTAGTCTGGCGCCAAGTTTTCGTGGCTGCGGCAGTCGTTGATGCCGTGGAGCGCGACAGAAGCGGACCGATGGGAGGAAGGCATGCGCAGATTTCTGCTGGTGGCAGGCCTGTTTGCAACCGCCCTCGGTCTGCTCTGGATCGGACAGGGCACGGGCACGGTTCCGTGGCCGCGATCAAGCTTCATGGTCAACCAGCTGCACTGGGCCGGCTATGGCGCAGCCATGGCCGGGTTCGGGCTGGTGCTGATCTGGCAGAGCAACCAATAGAAGAAACCAGGGAATCCAAGCATGACATCCAGCCGGTTCGATCTCCGCGGCAAGGTCGCGATCGTCACGGGAGGCAATGGCGGCATCGGGCTCGGCATGGCGCGCGGCCTCGCCGATGCCGGCGCCGACATCGCCGTGGTCGGACGCAACGAGAGCAAGTCCGCCACCGCCGTGGCCGATCTCAGGCAGCGCGGCGTGAAGGCGATCGCCGTCGCCACCGACGTGACCGACAAGGCGGCGGTTGCAGCCATGATCGACCGTGTCGTCAAGGAGCTCGGCCGCATCGACATCCTCGTCAACAATGCCGGCATGAGCATCCGCAAGCCGCCGCACGAGCTCGAGCTCGACGAGTGGAACAAGGTGATCGACACCAATCTCACCAGCGCCTTCGTGTGCTCGAAGCTGGCCTATCCGGCGCTGAAGGCGTCCGGCAACGGCAAGGTGATCAACATCGGCTCGATGATGTCGATCTTCGGCGCGAGCTTCGCGACCGCCTATGCGGCCAGCAAGGGCGGCATCGTGCAGTACACCCGCGCCTGCGCCAATGCCTGGGCGCCCGACAACATCCAGGTCAACGCCATCCTGCCGGGCTGGATCGACACCGATCTCACCCGCGGCGCGCGGCAGCAGGTCTCGGGGCTGCACGAACGCGTGCTGGCGCGCACGCCTGCGGGGCGCTGGGGCGACATCGACGACTTCGCCGGCATCGCCGTGTTCCTGGCATCGCCCGCGTCGAATTTCGTCACCGGCACCGCGATCCCGGTCGACGGCGGATTCTCGGTGATGGCCTGAAGCCAGCCTGCCCGCCATCCAACAACGCAAAAAAGAAGCCCCGGACGACGCCGGGGCTTTTGAATTGAGACAGTGCTTTTCTTGATCGTTGGTCGCGTTGCGTCGACGTGCTCAGTAGCGGGCGATGGTGGGGGCGTCGAACTTGTAGCTCGCGCGCACCACGGCCCATTGGATGTCGCGCGGCTTGGCATCGAAGGTGTAGTTTCCGGAGGTGCCGCCGAGCTGATAGGTCTGGCTGGTGAAGGCCGCGTAGTTGTATTCGAGGCCGACGATCCAATTGCGGGTGACGCCGTATTCCCAGCCGGCGCCGACGGTCCAGCCGTTGGCCCAATGGGTTTGTCCGCCCGAGCCCGTCGCCACACCGACGGTGTCGGTGACCGAGAGGCGGTTGTTCGCGCCAGCATAGCCGCCCTTGAAATAGAACAGGTTGTTCTGCACGGCGAAGCCGGCGCGGCCGACCACGGTCGCGAGCACGTTGGTACGCCAGGAGAACACGTCGTCCGCGGCGCCAAACGCGGTGTTCGTGAACGAGCCCTTGTTGTCGAGACCCGAAATCGTGCCTTCCACGCCGAACACGTAATTGTTGGCCTGCCAATTGTAGCCGATCTGCGCGCCGCCCATGACGCCCGCGTTGCGCTGGCGATAGCCCTCTCCCGGCAGCAGATCGCCGAACGCCGCGCCGGTGCCGTTGTTGATGAACTGCTGGTTGGTCCATGCGCCACCGATATGGCCGCCGACATAGAAGCCGGTCCAGTTGAACAGCGGCTCGACATAAGCGGGCGCCTTCGTGTAGCGCGCACCGAGATCGGCGGCGGAGGCCGCACCGGTCGAAACCAGAGCCGTCGTGCAGGCGAAGGCGGCAATCAACTTATTACGCATGGTACACCCCGTGTCCTTGATGGACGCACGGTCACAGACGGCTCTTACTAAAATTGAAATCAACACGGTTAACGTGGCGGTTGGGCCAGCATCACGCCGTGAATCCGATGGCGATGTTGCAAGCGTGCAACGCATCGCGCGCGAATTCACGCCGCGTTATCCCTACCGAAGTCCTACGCTAGGATTGCGGTGCGGCGCGCGAATGCACGTGCTCGGGCCGCACGCCGAGCGCAAGCAGGCGCGCCGGGATGCCCTGCAGCCATGGCAGCGCGGTGATGAGGCGCACGACCAGCGGCACCTTCAGCGGCCGATCGCCGCCCTGCAAGGCGCCGCTGATGATGTTGTTCTGCACGACCATCTGCATTCGCTGTGTCATCTTCACAGGGAACTCGCGACGGCGCCTGATGGCATCGAGCTCGTGCTCGGACGGGCAGCCATGCTGCAGCTTGTCCGCCAGGAGGTTCGCGGTTGCAACCGCATCCTGCACGGCGAGATTGACGCCGACGCCGCCGATTGGCGACATCGCATGGGCGGCATCGCCGATGCACAACAGGCCTGGCTGCGTCCAGCGCGTCAGACGGTTGATCGCGACGGTGAGCAGCTTGACGTCGTCGAAGCTCTTCACCTCGGCGATGCCGGAGCGGAGGATCGGCGCCATGCGCACGACGTCGTCGAGCAGCGCCGAAAGTCCCCTCGCCTTCACCGCATCGTACTGTCCCTTGGCGATGACATAGGCGCACTGCCAATAATCGCCGCGGTCGAAGGTGATCATCATCTTGCCGGGCTCGACCCGCGCGAACACGTTCTCGGTCTCTTCGGGTCTGCGGCCGGCGCGAAACCACAGCACGTCCATGGGCGCGCCGATCTCGTCGACGCTAAGGCCGGCGCGCTCGCGCACCGTCGAATGCCGGCCGTCGCAGGCGATGGTGAGATCGGCCTCGATGTCGATGATGCCCTCAGGCGTCTTCGCCCGCACGCCGGCGATCGTCTCGCCGCGGCGGATCAGATCGGTCGCCTCCGTGCTCATCATCACCTCGAGCGAGGCGAAGCGCCTGCCCGCCTCGCGCAGAAAATTCAAGAAGTCCCATTGCGGCATGAAGGCGATGAAGGGGTATTTGGTATGGAGCCGGCTGAGATCGGCAATGCGCACCGGCGTGCCGCCGAACAGGCCGTCCATCTTTTGCAAGCGCTGGTGCGGCAGCTTCAGGAAGCCGTCGATCAGGCCGAGCTCATCCATCACTTCAAGCGTCGAGGGATGCACGGTATCGCCGCGGAAGTCGCGGAAGAAATCCGCATGCTTCTCCAGCACCACGACGTCAATGCCGGCGCGTCCCAGGAGGTAGCCGAGCATCATGCCGGCAGGTCCCCCGCCGACGATGCAGCAGCGGACCTTCATGGTCCTCGCAGGTTGTTGGTCGGGTGTCACTGCAGACGAGATCCGCGAGGTGAGTATCGATGAAGAGATGTCCGCCGATACTAGCGCGATTCAGGTCAAAGACAGTCCTAATTATGCAGGGCGCAGGTGGATCAATGCCGGTTGGGAGCAGCAGACCGGCGTCAAATGAAAGGCCCGTTTCGTGCGAGCCTTCCGTGACAATCGCGTTCGACTATTTCTGATCCTCGCTGCTCGTCCCGGACCCCGGACTGCCGATCGGCACCCCATTCGGAGCGCGCCCGGCACCCATGTTTCGCTCGGCCTGAGCTGCCGTGGGCGACTTGCCGGCGGCAGTCGGCGCCTGAACGTTGGGATTGGTCGGGCTGTTATTGGTGTTGATGTTGGCGCCTGTGGTGGTGCCCTGCGTTCCCATCCCAGAGGGAGCCGACGGCCCGGAATTGGCACTGCTGGACGAGGTGCCGATTCCGGCACCCGAGCTGGCCGCAGATCCCGCGCTGCCAGTTCCCGTCCCGGCCGCAGCCCCGGCACTGCCACCACCACCCGCACCACCCCCGCCTCCTCCGCCACCGCCTCCCTGAGCAAGAGCGGTCGCGTCGAAAGCGCGGCGCATGCGAAAGCGATGAGGATGGACTTGCGGATCATGGATCGTCTCCCTGTTTGGTGGACAATCCAGGACACCGAGGAGTTGTTCCTGCTCCGAGGGGCGGACGGACTCGCTCGCCTCAGTTTCGGCAGAGGGGCATTTGATCTAGTGGAATCTGGCGCGCAACCACGCTCGCGTTCTTACCGGCATCCAAGCAACGGTGAGCGAAAGGAACCTGCTCGAGGTGACCACTCTCGCAAAGCCGCGAGAGCGGTCACGCGGCGTGAAGAGCCTCAGGCGGCCTTTTCTTTCAGTTCAAAATCCATCTTCCAGTTCGATTGTCCGGGCTGCTTTCGGAAGATCCAGATGGTGAGGGTCGAGCTGGGTGGAACAACGATACTGTCGCCTTCATGCATCGTGAATTGCCGAATATTGCTCTCAGTCGCCCATATCGAATGAGAGTAGACATCCTTGTCGCTGGCCTTGGTGCAGATCAGAACTCCTCCGTTCATCACTGCCCGGGTGATCGTCTGACTGACGGACGAGTCCATGTTGATCGTAGTCATCTAGGCAATCTCCAAAAATATGAATGAAACGCCAGATGCTCCCTCAAGTTGTATCGATCTGTCAATGAGCGGTCTCGAGATTCCGGAGCTGTTTGCTCGATCAGAGCCACCACAGAAGGACCGAGCCGCCGCCAGGAACGCCCTCAATTATTGCTCCGGTTCGCGCTGCGAAAGCTCTTGATCTCCGACACGCTGCCGTCGCGATAGGTCAGCTCCACCGAGACGGATTTCGTGCTTGGCGCGAGCTTCATGTAGAGCGGCATGCCGGCGCTGACCGCGCTGGGGTCGCGCATGTCGCAGGGCGGCATCTTCAGCACCTGGTTGGGCACGGCGGTGTCGACGCCGATGCGCACCTCGCGAATGGCGCAGCGGTAGGAGACGAGATGCGTGTAGTAGACGAGCAGTCCGTTGAACTCGCGGAACGACAGCCAGCTCGTCGAGGTCATGTCGAGGATCTTGCGCTGGTCGCGGATCAGCGCGGCCTCGGGATCGAACCTGATCGGGAACGGGCCCTGCATGTCGCCGGACTGATCGACATAACGGACCTCGATGGTCCCGGCCTGCGCATCCGGCGGCAGCTCGATCGACGGGTTCGGCATCCGCTTGCGGGTGCGTGGATCGAGTGTGTCGATGAAGCCGGTCTCGCGGAAATCGCCCGCGCCGGCCATGCGCCAGGAAATGCCGAGCGTCGGATCGGCGAAAGAGAAGGTCACGCTCCAGCCGCCATTGTGACGCGAGAAGCTCGCAATCGGCGCGTTGAGGGTCTCCTCCTTGGGCATCTGCGGCACCGACACCGGCGGCAGAGCCGCAAGCTTCGTGGGCGGCGGATCGTCCGAACGCGCGGCGGTGTCCTTGGCGAGGCCGCTGAGGAAAACATCGTCGACCATCTGGTCGAAATAGACCGGCACCTGCCTGTGCTTCACGGTGTCGGCGAGCTCGCTGACGGCACGGCGGGTACGCTGCGCCACCTGCACCAGATTCTCGCCGGGCTTGAGCAGCTCCTTGGCGAAGGTGCGCGTAAACACTGAGTTTGGATTGGCGTCGTCATTGGAGAGCCGATCGAGCGCGGTCTGGCGGGGACCCGCGGAGAACACCGAGAACACGCCCTCGGGCAGCTGGGTCATCGGTGCGAGACCGCCGGCGCCGGCGACCGCACGGGTGCCCTTGCGCTCGAACGGATTGTTGCGGCAGGCGTCGAACACCAGGATCGAGGTCCGCGCCTTCTTGTTCTGCAGCCGCTCGACGATGCGGTCGGCCAGGATCGAGGCGTCACGCACCAGCTCCTCCTGCCCTTCGGTCGCTGCCGGCACGTCGGTCGGCAGCAGATAGTTCTGGCCCGCGATCTCGAAGCCGTGGCCGGCATAGAAGAAGAACGCGGTGTCGCCGGGCTCGATGGCCTTGTCGAAGGCGAGCAGCGTCTCGGAGAAT
The DNA here is from genome assembly GCF_044908355.1 of Bradyrhizobium sp. USDA 336. NCBI lineage: Bacteria > Pseudomonadati > Pseudomonadota > Alphaproteobacteria > Hyphomicrobiales > Nitrobacteraceae > Bradyrhizobium > Bradyrhizobium sp. USDA 336. The sequence continues at coordinate 1,934,012 of NZ_JBIYDC010000002.1, forward strand.
TGCTGCCGGCTCTGGTTCTCGGCGACCATCACCGAGAAGCCGAGCTGCCTCAGCGTGTCGCCCATGGTGCGGGCGTCGTTGACCGCCTTGAGCAGCTTCGGCACGTTCCTGTAATCGTTGTTGCCGACGACCAGCGCGACGCGCTTCTCGGCACAGGCGGGCACTGCGAATCCGCTCAGGCCCGCCGCGAGGCCAAGGGCCGCCAGAATTCTGAAAAGCCGACGCGTCATCGCAAAATTTCCCGTTGCAGAACCGGCCCTGCCGCCGATCTTCGAACGGCAGTTCATGGGACCCCCTGCCGCTGTGTGATAGTCGGCCCAGACCTGACGACGGTTCAAGGACCCCGGGGCTCCGATTGTACGATCCGACTATGGCCGATTCCGCTGGAATCTGTTTCCTTTGGACAATTTCGCCGGAAGCGAGGGGCTGCCGTGTTGCACTGGTGTACGGACGAGGTCGACCCGAAGGATCGCTTCGACTATTGGCGCGAGGTGCGCGCCAAGGGGTTGTTCGGCGTCACCGCCGAGCTCGCGCGCGAACGGCGCGCGGACTTCTTCGGCGAATTCTCGCTGCGTAAGCTGGGCGGCGCCGGCCTCGTCGAGCTGAAGGCCTCGCCCTACGCGGTCGAGCGCAGCGCGTCGGACATCGCCTATGCCCCGGGTGAGGCGATCTGCGTCTATCAGCAGCTCGGCAGCGGCGGCTGGTTCGGCGGCATGCGCGCAAGCGACTTTGCCATTGCCAATGGCAGCTTCGCCACCAGCCATACCGACCTGCCGTACCGCACCGCCCCGCTGGGCACCGGGGGCTTCCACCTGCGGATCCTCAAGATCCCCGTGAGCCACATCCCGGTACAGGACAAGCGCATGCGCGAGCTGGCGCCCCGGACCTTCAACGATCTGGCCCTGGCGCCCCTGCTCGCGGCCTGCTTCGCCGATCTCGGCGAAATCGCCGCGGACGATACGGCCTCTGCCGTCCAGACCTCGTTGGTCCAGGCGTTGGCGCACCTGGCGCTGATCGAGCGCGGCATCGTGCGGCCCGGAAGCCGGCGAGGACAGGAGGCACTGCGGACCGCCCGCCTCTCGCAAGCCCGGCGGCTGATCGCGCGCCACCTTCAGGACCCCAATCTTGCGCCGGCCATGGTGGCCGACCTGCTCGGCGTCTCCGTTCGTCACCTGCACATGCTGTTCGAGATGGCGGAGAAGAGCTTTTCCCAGACGGTGACCGACGAGCGCCTGAAACAGAGCCGCCGCCTGCTGCGCGAGGCGCCGGAACGGCTGATCGCCGACATCGCGTCGTCGTGCGGCTTCGAGAGCCTGGCGACCTATTACCGGGTGTTCAACGCCGCTTATGGCATGGCCCCAGGTGATTTCCGGGCAAAAGGCTCGGACGGGCCTTAGCTGCTGTCTTGGCGGTTGCGGCTAGGCGGAGGGGCTCGGGGGAAAACCCCAGCCGCGCCCGTGATTTGGGCAAAAACCTCAGGCTTTTTAGGCTCTTCCCGCGCCCGCTCCATTGACTTTGGCCAATTCCCGCCTATGTTCCGGGTCGACGCGGCTCAGATCGAAGAGCGATTCCTGAGCCTTGCGCTTTGTCCGCGTGAGTCAGCACCCCCAGCTTCTTCGAGAGCGCGCCGTTTCGGGGTGGAACGCGACAGCCTTATTACCCTCGATTCCGAACGGCGGTTTCGACCAGAGGCTCAATGTCCTTTTCAGATCTCGGACTGTCCGAAAAAGTCCTCGCCGCAGTGGCGGCCACCGGTTACACCACCCCCACCCCCATTCAGGAACAGGCGATCCCCCACGTCCTCGCACGCAAGGACGTGCTCGGCATCGCCCAGACCGGCACCGGCAAGACCGCGGCCTTCGTGCTGCCGATGCTCACCATCCTCGAAAAGGGCCGCGCCCGGGCGCGCATGCCGCGCACGCTGATCCTCGAGCCAACCCGCGAGCTCGCGGCCCAGGTGAAGGAAAACTTCGACCGCTACGGCGCCGGCCAGAAGCTCAACGTCGCCCTCCTGATCGGCGGCGTCTCCTTCGGCGACCAGGATGCCAAGCTGATGCGCGGTGTCGACGTGCTGATCGCCACCCCCGGCCGGCTGCTCGACCATACCGAGCGCGGCGGCCTGTTGCTCACCGGCGTCGAACTGCTCGTCATCGACGAAGCCGACCGCATGCTGGACATGGGCTTCATCCCCGACATCGAGCGCATCTGCAAGCTCGTCCCCTTCACGCGGCAGACCCTGTTCTTCACCGCGACCATGCCGCCGGAAATCCGGCGCATCACCGAAGCCTTCCTGCACAATCCGCAGAAGGTCGAGGTCTCCAGGCCCGCCACGACCGCCGTCACCGTGACGCAAGCCCAGGTGCCCGCCGGCCGCGAGGCGCACGAGAAGCGCGAATTGCTCCGCCGTTTGCTACGCGAGGCTAAGGACCTCAAGAACGCGATCATCTTCTGCAATCGCAAGCGCGAGGTCGCGATCGTTCACAAATCGCTGCAGAAGCACGGCTTCAGCGTCGGCGCCCTGCACGGCGACATGGACCAGCCGGCCCGCATGGCCGCGCTCGACCAGTTCCGCAAGGGTGAGCTGCCCCTCCTCGTCGCCTCCGACGTCGCCGCCCGCGGTCTTGACATTCCCGAGGTCAGCCACGTCTTCAATTTCGACGTTCCCCACCACGCCGACGATTACGTCCACCGCATCGGCCGCACCGGCCGCGCCGGCCGAACCGGCACCGCGATCTCGATCGTGACACCGCTCGACCAGAAGTCGATGGCGGCAATCGAGAAGCTGATCGGCCAGAGCATTCCGCGCGCCGAAGGCGACTATGACGTCCACGCCGAAGCGGGCGAACAAGGCGAGCGTCCGCGCGAGCAGCGCGGCCGCGAGCGTTCACGCGGCGGACGCGGCAAGCCGCAGCGCGGCGAGCGGCGCGGTCATGACCGCGAACGCAGCCACGAGCCGCGCGAGGCGCGTGGCGAGGCACGGGCGGCTCCCGAGGCGAGGCCGGCACGCGAGGCACGGCCTCCGCGCGAAGCCAGGCAATCATCCGAGCCGCGCAATGGTGCGCGCCCGCAAGCGAATTCGTCGCATGTGCCCTCGATCGGCCGTCCCGAGCCGCGCCGCCAGCGCGAGATCGACAGCGAGCCGGGCGATCACTCGCATCTGCCGGCGTTTCTTCTGCGGCCGGTGCGCTCCCCCGCCGGCGCCTGAAGCGCGCTGGCGCGCCAGATTTCGGTTGAAAATCCTCGAACTGCAATTTTTTGGATGCCCCGTGAACGTATATTTACGGGGCGTTCACGATCGTCCGTTAGCCTACGAACATAATTTAAGGATTGCTGCGGTCGATGGCGCGTCGGCCGCTGTGGGGATGTTCAGTGATCAAGGTACTCGACGAACACGAACGCACGCTGGCGTTCGCCGAGGTGGCGCTCGGTCAGATCCGATCGCTTCGACAGACGGCCATTCCCCGCAATTACGAGATCTGGTACGTCTACGCCACCGGCTACAACGCACCGCTCAATAAGATCATCAATGAGACGCTGGCGCGCAGCGGCAAGCTGACCGAGGCCGATCTCGAGCAGATCTACGAGACCTATCTCTCCCACATCAAGACTACCGACCGCATCGACAAGGTCGGCGCGCGCGTCGTCGGCGAGATCGACGACGTGGTGAAGGTGTTGGGCGAGGCGCTCGGCATGACCGGGGCCTACGATACCAGTCTGTCGGATGCGACCGAGAAACTGTCGTCGGCCGAGAACCGCGACCAGGTCAAAGCGATCGTCGAGGCGCTGCTGCGCTCCACCAGCGAGATGCGCGAGACCAACAAGGCGCTGGAAGACCGGCTGACGCTGTCGAAGAACGAGATCAGCAATCTTCAGCAGAGCCTGGAGGCGATCCGCGCCGAAAGCCTGACCGATCCGCTCACGGGCCTGGGAAATCGCAAATATTTCGACCGCATGATCGGCATGGCGGTGCAGAGCGCGCTCGCCTCGGGCGAGCCGCTGTCGCTGCTGCTGTTCGACATCGATCACTTCAAGTCGTTCAACGATTCCTACGGCCATCTCACCGGCGACCAGGTGCTGCGGCTCGTCGGCCTTTCGCTGAAGCAGACCATCAAGGGCCAGGACATCACCGCGCGCTACGGCGGCGAGGAATTCGCGGTCGTTCTCCCCAACACCGCGATGCGCCAGGCACTGACGGTGGCCGATCACATTCGCCGCGCCGTGATGGCCAAGGAATTGAAGAAGAAATCGACCGGCGAAATCCTCGGCCGCGTCACCATCTCCGTGGGCGTCTCCATGCTCAGGGAGGGCGACGACACCGACGCGCTGATCGAGCGCGCCGACGCCTGCCTCTACGCCGCCAAGCGCAACGGCCGCAACCGCGTGATCTGCGAAGCCGATCCGGAATTCGCGATCGAGAGCCACAGCCGGGTGGCGTAGCGCCAAATTCATCTACCGCCGTCATTCCGGGGCGCACCTCTTGGTGCGAGCCCGGAATCCATACTCACGACGGTGGTTATGGATTCCGGGCTCGCGGCTATGCCGCGCCCCGGAATGACGGTGACAAGGGAGCGAGAACTTGGCCTCAACAACGGGCGAGCTTCCGCCGTCGCGTTATGAGCTACGGCGACCCGCCTTACGCGCCGTTTTCTTGGCCGCCCGCTTCTTTGCAACGGGCTTCTTCCTCGCCGCCTTCTTCGCCTTCGGTCGTTTCTTCACCTTGGCGCGCTGCGCGGCAGTGAGCGCCGCCCTCGCCCATTGCGCAAGCTCCTGGGAATCGTCGAACAGACGCGCCGGCAGCTCCCAGTAGGAATTCACAACCACGGTCTTGGCGCGGGTCGAATACTGGAACGGCTTTGAGCCTTCGGCTTCGAAGTCGGGAATGGTCGTCTCGTCGGCGCGAAAGAACAGGCCGGCGCGCAGTGACAGCGCGAAATTGACGCCGTCGGCGGAGATGCCGTAGCCGGAGAACATTTTCCGGATGGTGACCGGGCCGAAATCAACGAACAGGTCGATCAGGAATTCGCGGTCCATGCTGACGCTCTCTCGTGCCCCGGACGCAGCGCAGCGTGTAACGGTGCGCTGCAGAGCCGGGGCCCAGCCCTCTGCGACGGAAAGTATAGCGTGGATCCCGGCTCTGCGCAGCAGCGCAAGCGCGCTGCAGCGCGTCCGGGACAAGAGAGCAGAGCGTAGGCCGAAATTACCCGTCGATCTTTGCCGGCCGCAGCTCGACCGATTCGCCGCAACCGCAGGCGGAGACCTGGTTGGGATTGTTGAAGACGAACTGGGCCTGCATCTTGTCGGCCTTGTAGTCCATCTCGGTGCCGAGCAGGAACAGCACGGCCTTGGGATCGACCAGGATCTTGACGCCCTTGTCCTCGACGACCTCGTCGGTCGGGCGGATGTCGTGGGCGTATTCGACCGTGTAGGACTGGCCCGCGCAGCCGCCGTTCTTCACGCCGACGCGCAAGCCCACGATTTCCGAGTCCGCACGCTGGGTCAGCTCGGTGATGCGCTGGGCAGCGGCGTCCGTCAGCCGCATCACCTGCGGGCGCGGCCGCCGCGGCTTCGGAGTGGATGCTGGTGTCGAGCCTGACGAAATCTGGGTCATGTTGTCTATGTGGTCCGTTGCGGAGCGAATTCAATGCGGGCCGAGACCGTCACCACATGTTCAGCACGAGGCGGGCCTCGTCGCTCATGCGTTCCGGCGACCACGGCGGCTCCCAGACGACCTTGACGTCGACCACGCCGACACCGGGCACGCTCGCCACCGCGTTCTCGACCATGGTCGGCAGCTCGCCGGCGGCCGGACAGTTCGGCGTTGTCAGTGTCATCTGCACGTCGACGGAGCGGTCGTCCTTGATCTCGACCTTGTAGATCAGGCCGAGCTCGTAGATGTCGGCGGGGATTTCCGGGTCGAACACGGTCTTGAGCCCGGCGATGATCTCGCGGGTCAGCCGCTCGGTCTCCTCCGGCGGCAACGCCGAATGGGTCTCCATCGGATTGGCTTTGATTTCGGCCGTGTCACTCATGCAAACAAATCCCGCGCCTTCAGCAGCGCCTGTGCCAGATGATCGACTTCTTCCCGCGTATTATACATGCCGAACGAGGCCCGGCATGTCGCCGTCACGTTGAACCGCTCTAAAAGCGGCATGACGCAATGGGTGCCGGCGCGCACCGCGATGCCCTGGCGGTCGATCACGGTGGCGACATCGTGGGCGTGCGCGCCCTTGAGCTCGAAGGAAATCACGGGGCCCTTGCCCCGCGCCGTGCCGATCAGCCGCAGCGAGTTGATCTCGCGCAGGCGCTCCTGGGCGTAGGCGGTGAGGTCGGCCTCGTAGGCGGCGATGCGTTCCTTGCCGATCGAGTTGACGTAGTCGATGGCAGCGCCAAGGCCGACCGCCTCGACGATGGGCGGGGTGCCGGCTTCGAACTTGTGCGGCGGATCGCCATAGGTGACCCAGTCCTTCGCAACCTCGCGGATCATCTCGCCGCCGCCGTTGAAGGGCCGCATCGCGACGAGGTGCTCATGCTTGGCATAGAGCGCGCCGATGCCGGTCGGGCCGTAGATCTTGTGGCCGGTGAACGCGTAGAAATCGCAGTCGAGATCCTGCACGTCGACGGGCAGATGCACCGCGCCTTGCGCACCGTCGACCAGTACCGGAATGCCGCGATCATGGGCCAGCCGCACCACCTCCTTGATCGGAACGAACGTTCCGAGCGCGTTCGACATCTGGGTGATGGCGACAAGCTTGGTCTTCGGCGTGAGCAGCTTCTCGAACTCGTCGATCAGGAAATTGCCCTCATCATCAACGGGCGCCCACTTAATCACTGCGCCATGGCGTTCCCTGAGGAAATGCCAGGGCACGATGTTGGAATGGTGCTCCATAATCGAGAGGACGATCTCGTCGCCTTGCTTGATGTTCGGCTCGCCCCAGGACGACGCCACGAGGTTGATCGCCTCGGTGACGTTGCGGGTGAAGATGATTTCCTCTGTCCGACGGGCGTTGACGAACTGCGCAACTTTTGCCCGCGCGCCCTCATAGGCCTCCGTCGCCGCATTGGCGAGGTAGTGCAGGCCGCGATGCACGTTGGCGTATTCGGACGTATAGGCCTGCGTCATCCGGTCGAGCACAGCGCTCGGCTTTTGCGCCGAGGCGGCGTTGTCGAGATAGACGAGCGGCTTGCCGTAGACCTGCATGGCGAGCGCCGGAAAATCCTGGCGCACGCGCGCAACGTCATAGGCGCCGTTCTTGACCGCCGGATGCGTGCTCATGACCGCCGCTCCAGCCAGCGCTCGGCGATGCCGATCACGTGCTCGCGCAAAGTATCATCGGCGATCTGCTCGATCGCCTCGCCGACAAAGGCCTGGATCAGCAGCGCCTGGGCCTGCTTCTCCGGCAGGCCACGGGCCTTCAGGTAGAACAGCAGGCTGTCGTCGAGCGCGCCGGCGGTGGCGCCGTGGCCGCAGGAGACGTCGTCGGCAAAAATCTCGAGCTCGGGCTTGTTGTCGGCCTCGGCCTCGTCCGAGAGCAGCAGCGCGCGCGTCATCATCTTGCCGTCGGTCTTCTGCGCGTCGGGACGGACAATGATGCGGCCCTGGAACACCGAATGGGCGCGGTCGTCGATCACCGCGCGGAAGATCTCGCGGCTGACGCAGTTCGGCACGGCATGGTCGACCACCAGTGTGGTGTCGCCATGCTCGGTCTTCTTCAGGAGGTTGACGCCGTTGACCGAGAGCTCGCTGCCCTCGCCCGCCAGCGTAATGAAGCCCTGCAGGCGGCTGACCGCAGCGCCGCTGGTCATGTTGAAGACGTTCAGCTTGGTGTTGGCGCCGACGGTGACGAACTGCGAGGTGATGTTCACCGCATCGGCCGCATCGTCCATCAGGCGGATATGCGCGACGTCGGCGTCGTCGCCGACCGAGACGATGACGGCGTCGTTGACCTGGTAGGCCGCAGCGCCGGCGGCGACGAAGCTCTCGATGATGGTGGCGCGGGCGCCCTTCCCGATCGCCACCTGCGAGCGGGTGAAAGCCGAGGCCGATGCGGCGGTCGCAACATGGATGATCTGGACCGGCGCAGAGAGCTGCGTTCCATCCGCGATCGACAGCACCACGCCGTCGGTCGCCAGCGCCGCGTTGACCGCGATCACGGCATCGGTGGACGCGGTCTTGAGGAGACCGGCATCCTTATCCAGCGTCTCGCGCAGAGTCTTGAAGCTGACCTCGGACGCAAGCGCCTTCACGTCTGAAAGCTCGGCCGCGAACACGCCATCGACCAGCACCAGCTTGTAGGCGCCCGCGATTGCATGCGCCTTGACCGCGTCCGCGGCGCGCTTCAGCGCGGTCGCATCGGGCACGGCGGCCAGCGGCAGCACCTCGCCGACCAGCGCGCGCAGGTCGGTGTATTTCCATTCCTCGATCCGGCGGTGCGGCAGACCGAGACGCTCATAGGTCTCGAATGCCTCGCGGCGCACTGCTGCCACATCAGGCGAACCCGGCAGGCGGCCTTCGGCGCTGGCGAAGAGATCGCTCACCGCGCGGCCGCTCCCGGTCTTTGCCACAGCAACGTTCATCTTAAGAATTCCTTACGCGGCATCCTCGAACTGGGCATAGCCGGAGGCTTCCAGCTCCAGCGCCAGTTCCTTGCCGCCGCTCTTCACGACGCGGCCCCTGGACATCACGTGCACGAAATCGGGCACGATGTAGTTCAGCAGCCGCTGATAGTGGGTGATGACGACCATCGCGCGCCCCGGCGAGCGCAGTGCGTTGACGCCGTCGGCCGCGATGCGCAGCGCGTCGATGTCGAGGCCGGAATCCATCTCGTCGAGGATGCACAGGCTCGGCTCGAACAGCGCCATCTGCAGCACCTCGTTGCGCTTCTTCTCGCCGCCGGAGAAGCCGACATTGACGCCGCGCTTGAGCATGTCCTGCGGGATGTTCAGCGACTTCGAGACTTCGCGGACCTTCTTGAGGAAATCAGGCACCATCAGCTCGCTCTCGCCGCGCGCCTTGCGCTGCGCATTGAGAGCGGTGCGCAGGAAATTCATGGTGGTGACGCCGGGAATCTCGACCGGATACTGGAACGCCAGGAACACGCCCTTGGCGGCGCGCTCGTCGGGATCCATCTCCAGCAGGTCCTCGCCCCTGAACAGGATCTGGCCGTCGGTGACCTCGTAGCCGGGCTTGCCGGCGATGACATGCGAGAGCGTCGACTTGCCGGAGCCGTTCGGCCCCATGATCGCGTGCACCTCGCCCTCGTTCACGGTCAGCGTCAGCCCGTGGAGGATCTCACGCTCCTCGACACGAACCTTGAGGTCTTTCACTTCAAGCAAAGCCATAATGTTTTTCCATCTATCCCCTCATCCTGAGGAGCGCCGCAGGCGCTTCTCGAAGGATTGAGGCCACCAATCTTTCCGGTATCCATCCTTCGAGACGGCCGCGTGCGCGGCCTCCTCAGGATGAGGTCCGAGCTAGCCGACCGATCCTTCCAGCGAGATCGAGATCAGCTTCTGCGCTTCCACCGCGAATTCCATCGGCAGCTGCTGCAGCACGTCCTTGACGAAGCCGTTGACGACGAGGCCGACCGCTTCTTCCTGGCTGAGCCCGCGCTGGATGCAGTAGAACAGCACGTCCTCGGAGATCTTCGAGGTCGTCGCCTCGTGCTCGAACGTCGCGGACGAGTTCTTCGCCTCGATGTACGGCACGGTGTGCGCGCCGCATTTGTCGCCGATCAGCAGCGAGTCGCAGGCGGTAAAGTTGCGCGCGCCCGTCGCCTTGCGATGCGCGGTGACGAGACCGCGATAGGTGTTCTGCGACTTGCCGGCGGCGATGCCCTTGGAGATGATCCGGCTCGACGTGTTCTTGCCGAGATGGATCATCTTGGTGCCGCTATCAACCTGCTGGAAGCCGTTCGAGATCGCGATCGAATAGAACTCGCCGCGCGAATTGTCGCCGCGCAGAATGCAGCTCGGATACTTCCAGGTGATCGCAGATCCCGTCTCGACCTGGGTCCAGGAAATCTTCGAGTTGGCGCCCCGGCAGTCGCCACGCTTGGTGACGAAATTGTAGATGCCGCCCTTCCCTTCGGAATTGCCGGGATACCAGTTCTGCACCGTCGAATATTTGATCTCGGCGTCGTCGAGGGCGACGAGCTCGACCACGGCGGCATGCAGCTGGTTTTCGTCGCGCTGCGGCGCGGTGCAGCCTTCGAGATAGGAAACGTAGGAGCCCTTGTCGGCGATGATCAGCGTGCGCTCGAACTGGCCGGTGTTGCGCTCGTTGATGCGGAAATAGGTCGACAGCTCCATCGGGCAGCGCACGCCCGGCGGCACGTAGACGAACGAGCCGTCGGAGAACACCGCCGAGTTCAGCGTGGCATAGAAATTGTCCGAGGTCGGAACCACCGAGCCCAGATATTTCTGCACCAATTCAGGATGCTCGCGGATGGCTTCCGAGATCGGCATGAAGATCACGCCGGCCTTCTTCAGCTCGGCCTTGAACGTGGTCGCAACCGAGACCGAATCGAACACGGCATCGACCGCGATCTTGCGGCGGGCGGGATCCTCTTCGCCGGGCTTCGGCTCGACGCCTTCGAGCATCGCGACTTCCCGCAAGGGAATGCCGAGCTTCTCGTAGGTCTTCAGGATCTCCGGATCGATCTCATCCAGTGACGAGACCGTCTTCTTCGGCTTCGGCGCCGCATAATAATAGAGGTCCTGGAAGTCGATCTTGGGATAGTCGACGCGGGCCCAAGTCGGCTCCTGCATGGTCAGCCAGCGCCGATAGGCCTCCAGCCGCCACTGCAGCATCCAGGCGGGCTCGTTCTTCTTCTCGGAGATGAACTTGACGGTCTCTTCCGACAAACCCTTGGGGGCCTTGTCGGACTCGATCAGGGTCTCAAACCCATAACGATATTGGTCGACGTCGATGCGCTTCACGCGCTCGACCGTCTCTTGTACGGCTGGCATTCCATCCTCCGCTCGCGGTTTCAAGGACCGCGGTGGATCAAACTCGGACGAGTATTACGATATTTCTCTGCGGAAAGCACGGGCTTAGAACCGTTCAAGCCGTGTTTCATCGCTCAACCCTTAAGTAGGGTATTACCAAGCTTTCGCCAAGCCTCTAACGCCCTATTGATGTCATCCGGTTCCGTGGACCAGCCCAGACTGAGACGCACCGCTCCCTGGGCCACCGCGGGATCATAGCCCATCGCCGACAGGACGTGAGAAGGCTGGACCTTTCCCGAGGAACAGGCGGAGCCGGAAGAGACCGCGATGCCCTCCAGATCGAAGCCGATCACGGCGGTTTCGGCCTTCAAACCCGGCGCCGTGAAAAGCACGGTATTCGGCAACCGTGCCACGTCTTTCGCAAAGACAGTCGCCCTGGGAATATCACGAAGGCCATTTTCCATGCGATCTCTGAGACTTGCCATACGCTTCACATCCTCCGGCAGAGCCTGAAGCGCAGCCTTCACCGCCGCGCCAAAGGCGGCGATCCCGACAATGTTCTCGGTTCCAGCCCGGCGGCTCTGCTCTTGCCCCCCGCCCCGCAGCACCGGCTCCAGCCCGCCTATCCCCTCAGTCATCGCCAGGGCGCCGACCCCCTTGGGCCCGCCGATCTTGTGCGCAGAAAAGGTCGCAAGGTCTGCGCCTACCGAATTGATATCGAACGGGATTTTGCCCATCGCCTGGATCGCGTCGACATGCAGCAGGCCGCCGGCCTCGTGGACGATGGTTGCAGCCTCCGTGACGGGCTGAAGGGCGCCGGTCTCGTTGTTGGCGGCCATGATCGAGACCAAGGCCGGCGGGCCGCCCTTCAGCAGCGCCTTCAGATGATCGAGGTCGACCACGCCGGAGCGCGTGACCTGGATCAGGCCGATCTTGTCCGCCGGGAACCGGCCGCCTGATAGCACCGAGGCGTGCTCGACCGCCGAGACCAACAGCCGCTCGACAGGTCCTCCGGACGGGCCCCGCAAACCCGGCGAGAGCGCCAGCGCATTGGCCTCGGTTCCAGCGGAGGTGAAGACGACGTTGCGCGGCTGCGCCCCGACCGCGGCCGCAACCCTCGCGCGGGCTTCTTCGACCAAACGCCGCGCCTCCCGCCCCTCGGCATGGACCGAGGATGGATTGCCGACCAGGTCGAAGGCCGCGACCATCGCCGCCCGCGCCTCGGGGCGCAGCGGCGTGGTCGCATTCCAGTCGAGATAGACACGGTTCGGCATCTGGCCCTCTTAGCACCTTTTGTCGTCCGGCCAATCGGAGGGCGCGCGCTCGTCAGGCCGGTTGATGCTGCTCCATCCTTGCAACGCTTCGCGGCACCGCCCGCAATCCGAACAGCGGCCGCAGCCAGGCAACGCGCCGGACGATCTCATAGGTCGCCACACATGTGAGCGCGGTCCCGGCGATGACAATGGACGCTTCGATCCCAGCCGACAGACCGCTGTCATGCAATTGATGCGCGATCACGATGATCGCGGTCTGATGCACGATGTAGTACGGGAAGATCGCGTCGGTGAGATAGCGCCGCGCCGGGCTGTCGGCTGTGAAGGTGCGCCGCGCAAAGCCCAGCACGACGGCGATCGCGAGCCATTGATAACAGCCATAGGCCGAGGCGGCGAACCACTTCAGCATGGGCGACGGCGCAAACAGGCCGGCGCGTACCAGGATGAAGCCAGCGAAGCAGGCGGCGGCCGCCAGCAGGGCCGCCCAGCGCAGGCGCTCCAGTTCGCGCCAGATCCCCTCCTGCTTGGCCAGCAGGAAACCGATCAGGAAGGCCGTGGCGTGGTCCGCGTGGTTGTACCAGTCCCCGAACAGCGCGTGTGTCGACGGGAAAGCCGGGAACAGCACCAGGCGCCAGGCCGCATACAGCAGGCAGGGCGCGATCAGGAGCCATGGGCCGGTGAGCACCCGAGCCAGCTTTCGGCCAAGCCAGTCAGCTCCGGCCGGCCATAACGCGAGCACGCCGATCAACGCCATGGTGTAGACCCACAGATAGACCACGAACCAGAGATGGTTCCAGGTCGGCAACACCATGCACGGCTTCGGACAGAACTGCGCGCCGAAGGCAAAGTAGTGCCTGGCGTAGAAATCGAAGAAGCCCGCGGGGTAGCCGAGGCTTTCGACGATCTGGAGATAGGCCTGAGGCGGCACGATCACGAGCATGCCGAAGATCAGCGGGATCAGGAGCCGCGCCGATCGCGCGCCAGCAAGCGAGGCGAGGCTGGACTTGCCGAGCATGAAGCGGGTGGCAACCCCTGACACCAGGAACAGCAGCGACAGCCGCCATGGGTTGAGGAAGAGCATCACCGGTTCCAGCCACGTCAGCCGGTGCGCGCTCTTGATGTGAAATCCCCAGGACACGTAGAGCATGCCGACGTGGTAGAAGATGAGCAGCGCGAAGGCTAAAATCCGCACCCAATCCAGGTCGATACGCCTTTCAGAGCTTTGGGATTGCTGTGGTGTTGTCATGGTCTTCTGCTCCTTGACGGGACGACAAACGCGGTTTTGGGGCCAGGGCTGACATCGAAAATGGCTGACACCGAAAATGCTCCGCCTGCGGCGCGCGTCGAGCCGGTTTGGGATCAGAATCGGACACGAGGGGATGAGCCGCCGGCAGCTGGGACGAGTCGCGGGTCTTTCGGGATCAGCGGCGGCGACCGGATGATGTTCGCAGCGATCGCGGCCGTCGCGCTCGTGATCGGAGTAGTCAATGCGTTTTCGTTCGCCCAGGACGCGGCCTGGCGCGGCGACAGCTACGACATCGGCCGGCGGCTGTTCTGGGAGATGTCGAGCATCGCCGTCATCCTGCTGTTGCTGCCGATCCTGGTCTTGGCAGTCCGCCGCATGCGCCGGACAGCCGGCCTCGCCGCCCAGGCGGCCATCGGGGCGATCGCCCTGCTCGGCTTCTCCACCCTTCACATCACCGGCATGGTCTGGGTGCGGAAGCTCGCGCTCTGGCTCGCCGGCGGCGCCTACGATTTCCGTTTCTCCCTCGCGACGGTCCTGTACGAATTCCGCAAAGACGCCGTGGCCTTTGCCCTGATCGCCGCCACGATCTGGCTGCTCGAAAGCCGGCGTGAGCTGAAGAGCGCGGCAGTCGCATCGTCGGCGCCGCCCACCCCGCAGCAGCCATCGTCCCCCGATCTGATCTGGCTGCGCGACGGCACCAGCCGCATTCGCGTGGTGCCGCGCGATATCCTCTGGGTCGCGTCAGCCGGCAACTACATCGAATACAGCCTCGCCGACGGCACCCAGCACCTCATACGGGGCACACTGGCGGCGGCGGAAAGCGAGCTGGCGCGCTTTTCCATCGTTCGCGTCCACCGGACCAAGCTTGCCAACCTCGACCGGGTGCGCGGCGTGGACCTCAAGCCATCAGGGGATTTCGAGCTCGCCTTCGACAACGGCCAGACGCTCGGCGGCAGCCGGCGCTACCGGCCGGCGGTCGCCTCGCTCGGGAGCCGAACCGCGCCGGCGGGAATCGCCCCAGGCGCCCCCTAAACAATCGTGATTTCAATGAGTTGGATATCGCCCTTCGGCAGGACGGCCGGCTCTTGCCGTGCTTCGGTTGATTCAGGCAGGTCCAGGTCGCGCAGGCGAGCCAGAGATGACAATGCAATGACTGACTAAGCTGTTGAGCTGATTGAGAGATGTCGAAGAAGCTTGCTTTTTGACCCTGGCCTTGTGTTAGAAGCGCGCGTCAGTTCACCTGCGCGCCACTCGCGCATCATCCGAGGGCGCGCCTCTCCACCCTTCATCCGTGCTCTCGTCGGCTGCAACGCTACGAGAGCCACAATCGGACGATTGCGCAGGGATCACCTCCAAGGGACTTAAATCAGAGATCATCGATGCCTGAAGTCATTTTCACCGGCCCTGCCGGCCGCCTCGAAGGCCGCTATCACCCGGCCAAGCAGAAGAACGCCCCGATCGCGATGATCCTGCATCCGCATCCGCAGTTCCACGGCACGATGAACCATCAGATCGTGTACCAGTGCTACTACGCCTTCGCGCATCGCGGCTTCTCGGTGTTGCGCTTCAATTTCCGCGGCGTCGGCCGCAGCCAGGGCTCGTTCGACCACGGCACCGGCGAATTGTCGGATGCGGCCGCCGCGCTCGATTGGGCGCAGACCATCAATCCCGAGGCGCGCGCCTGCTGGGTTGCCGGCTTCTCCTTCGGCGCCTGGATCGGCATGCAGCTCTTGATGCGCCGCCCCGAGGTCGAGGGCTTCATCTCGATCGCGCCGCCGGCCAACCTCTACGACTTCTCGTTCCTCGCGCCCTGCCCGTCCTCAGGCCTGATCGTGCATGGCGAGAAGGATGCGGTGGTGCCGCCCAAGGACGTCAACACGCTGGTCGAGAAGCTGAAGACCCAGAAAGGCATCGTGATCGACCAGCAGATCATCCCCGGCGCCAACCACTTCTTCGACTCCAAGCTCGAGCCGCTGATGGAAACCATCACGGCTTATCTGGACATGCGCCTCGCCAACGTGCGGTAATATCTTCCGACGTGGATGGGTTCGCGGCATGGCTGCGGACCCATCACGCTGGAGATTGCGAGCGATGAAGGCGTATCTGGTTCTTGATCTCTCGGTGAACGACTACGCCGGATTCAAGACTTACATCGCTGAAGTTTCGGCGTTCATCGCCAAGCACGCAGGGCGATACCTCGTCCGCGGCGTCGAGCCGACAACGATTGAGGGCGACTGGGCGCCCGAACGTCTCGTCATCATCGAATTTGCGGACCGCGAGAAGGCTCAGGCCTTCTTGGATGATCCTGACATTCAACCCCTGTTCAAACTGCGTCAGGCGACGACGACCAGCAGGCTGCTGCTCGCGGATGGGTGCATCTGATCGCAGCAACTGACTACGCCAGCTTGAGCGCGACGATCCCCATCAAAACGAGCGCGATGCCGGCAAGCTTCATCGCGCTCAAGGTCTCACCGAACAGCACCACGCCCATCAGGAAGGTGCCGGCCGCGCCAATGCCGGTCCATACCGAATAGGCGACGCCGACCTCGAGCACCTTCAAGGCGCGCCCGAGCAGGAACACGAAGGCGGCGAGCAGCACGAGCGAAACGATGCTCCATCCTGCGCGCGTGTAGCCTTCCGCGTATTTCATCGAGATCGCCCAGCCGACATCGAGCGCGCCGGCGATCACCAGCATCAGCCAAGCCATCGACGGTGACATCGGCGTGGCCTCAGGCCGCCAGCTTCAACAGATGGGCGTCGTGCTGCACGAGGAAGGCCCGCAGCAATTGCGGATAGTCCGTGCCCACTGCCGTGCGCACGCTCTGCCGTTTGGCGAGTTCGGCGCGCCAGGCACGGACCTTCGGCACGTCACGGAAGATGCCGTGCTCGGTCAGCTCGTCGAACAGGTCGAAATAGCGGAAGATCGGCGCGAACACGGCGTCGACGAGACTAAAGGCCTCGCCGGCGAAGTACGGGCCCGCGCCGAGCGCGGCCTCGACCCGCGCGAATTTTGCCGCGAGTGCCTGGCGCTTGCTCTCGAAGATCGCCGGATCGGTCGTGGTTTCCAAGCCCCAGAGGTCGCCGAGGATCGCCGAGCCGAACTCCATCCAGGCGCGGTGCTCGGCCCGCTTCAGCGCGTCGACCGGATGCAGCTTCGCGCCGCCTTGGGTTTCCTCGATGTATTCGCAAATCACGTTGCTCTCGAACAGCGCAACCTCGCCCTGCTCCGTCGTCACCACCAGCACCGGCACCTTGCCGAGCGGCGAGAGCTTCAAGAACCAGTCGGGCTTGTTGCCGAGATCGATGTCGATCCGCTCGAACGGCACGCCCTTCTCCTTCAGCGCGGTCACCGCGCGCTGCACGTAGGGACAAAGCTTGTGGCTGATCAGTTTCAGTGAAGCGGGCGTATTAAGCGAAGATGTCATGGCAACGATCCCGGCTGTTAGATGCAATTGCATCCATATAGATGCATCTGCATTCACTCGTCAAGATCAATGCATTCGCATCAACCGAGCGTGATCCTCAGGCAGTCATCTTCAGGGCCTGGCGATCACCCCGCCGGTCATCGGCATCGGCACGCCGGTGGTCGCCGGATAGGACAGTGGCAGGCCTTTCATGCCGCGGACGGCGAGAAAGCCGAAGGCCTGCGCCTCGATCGCGTCCGAGGCCCAGCCGAGCGTTTCGGCCGCCTCGACACTGGCCGAGCCCACCCGCTCCCGCAGCATCCGCAGCATGGTGAGGTTGCGGGCACCGCCGCCGCAAACGATCCAGCTCCGCGGCCGCCGCGGCAGAAGAGGAATGATTCGGGCGATCGCGGCCGCGGTGAAGGCGGTCAGCGTCGCCGCGCCGTCGGCAGGCAGCACGTCGCCGAGCCTGAGGGCCGCAAAATCGTTGCGGTCGAGCGATTTCGGCGGCGGACTTGCGAAGAATGGCAGCTCCAGCGCCCGCGCGATCCAGGCCTCGTCCACCTTGCCGAGCGCAGCGAATTTGCCTTCGGCATCGAATGCCTGGTTCATGGTGCGGTACATGAAATCGTCCAGCAACGCGTTGCCGGGGCCGGTGTCGCAGGCGATCAGCGCATCGTTGCCGTCGATATAGGTGATGTTGGAGACGCCGCCGATATTGACCACGACGATCGGCCCTTCGCGCTCCAGCGAATGGGCGAGCGCGCGGTGGTAGACCGGCACGAGCGGCGCGCCCTGCCCGCCGGCCTCGACGTCGGCGGCGCGGAAGTCGTACATCACCGGAATATGGATGGTCCTTGCCAGCGCCGGCCCATCGCCGATCTGCACCGTCAGCCGTCTCTCGGGCCGGTGCAGCACGGTCTGGCCGTGGAAGCCGACAATGTCGACGTCCTCCGCCCTCATCCGGTTCTGGGCGAGGAAGGCGGCGACCGCCTCGGCATGGGCCTGCGTCACTGCGCGCTCGGCATCGCCCAGAATGCCCGGGCGGGCGTCGCGTTGCTGCAGATGCACGGCTTCGCTCAAGGCCTGGCGCAGCAGGTTGCGCTCGGCCGGGCTGTAGGGCCGGTAACCGGACGGCCCGAACGCCTTCACCTGCTTTCCGTCGGTCTCGATCAGCGCGACATCCACCCCGTCCAGCGAGGTGCCGCTCATCAAACCGAGTGCCGTCAACATCATGGACCAGCGTCCTCAAGAAATCCGCCCTGGCATGCCGATCTTGTGCCAGGGGGACACATCTTATAATGCCAACGCGCCAAGTGGCGGGCGGCCAACCGGGTTCCCGCGGAAGACCCTTAAATTGCCCTCAAAACGGTAAACCAAGAATTGTCAGGCACGCCGACAGATGACTGCATTTAAATCGGATTTCCTCAACACCCTGCAGGAACGTGGATTCATCCATCAGTGCTCCGATTTCAAGGGGTTGGACGCGCTCGCCGCCAAGGGCGAGGCCACCACCTATGTCGGCTACGATTGCACCGCCCGCTCGCTGCACATCGGCAATTACCTGACCATGATGATGCTGCACTGGCTGCAGCAGTCCGGCAACAAGCCGATCACGCTGATGGGCGGCGGCACCACCATGGTGGGCGATCCCTCCGGCAAGGACGAGACGCGCGCGATGCGCACCATCGCCGAGATCGAGGCCAACAAGGAATCGATCCGCGGCGTGTTCGCCAAGGTGCTCCGCTACGGCGAGGGCAAGAGCGACGCGGTCATGCTCGACAATGCGGAATGGCTGACCAAGCTGAACTGGATCGAGATGCTGCGCGACGTCGGCCGGCACTTTTCGGTCAACCGCATGCTGACCATGGATTCCGTGCGGCTGCGCCTCGAGCGCGAGCAGGAGATGAGCTTCATCGAGTTCAATTACATGGTCTGCCAGGCCTACGACTTCGTCGAGCTGGCCAAGCGCACCGGCTGCCGCCTCCAGATGGGCGGCTCGGACCAGTGGGGCAACATCATCATGGGCGTCGATCTCGGCCGCCGCATGGGCACCCACCAGCTGTTCGCGCTGACGACGCCGCTGCTGACGACCGCCTCGGGCGCCAAGATGGGCAAGACCGCGCAAGGCGCGGTGTGGCTCAACGCCGACCAGTTCAGCCCTTACGACTTCTGGCAATACTGGCGCAACACCGAGGACGCCGACGTCGGCAAGTTCCTGAAACTGTTCACGACGCTGCCGGTGGCCGAGATCAGGAAGCTCGAGGCGCTCGGCGGCTCGGAGATCAACGAGGCCAAGAAGGTGCTCGCAACCGAAGCGACCGCGCTGCTGCACGGCCGCGACGCCGCGAACGAAGCCGCGGAGACCGCGCGACGCACCTTCGAGGAAGGCGCGCTCGCCGAAAGCCTGCCGACCGTAGAAATTCCGCGCGGCGAGCTCGATGCCGGCCTCGGCGTGCTCAACGCCTTCGTCAAGGCCGGCCTCGTCGGATCCAACGGCGAAGCCAGGCGCCAGATCAAAGGCGGCGGCCTGCGCGTCAACGACGTATCAGTCACCGACGAGAAGATGGCGCTGTCGGCCGGCCACCTGACGCCGGAAGGCGTGATCAAGCTGTCCTTCGGCAAGAAGAAGCACGTGCTCATCAGGCCTGCATAGGCGTATGAGCTTTTCACTGCTTGTCAGGGCGCACGGATGCGCGCTCCCTGACGGCAATGAAACAGGACAGGCCCAGGGAAACCACAGCCGAAACGACAGCGGAAACGGGCAAGGAACGGATCGGTAGCGCCCGGCCGGACGCGGTGCGCACCGCACTCGTCGTGCTCGGCCTCTGCTTCACGCTGGCTGTTCTTGGCCGGGGCTTGAGCGAGAGCTTCACGGTCTTCCTCAAGCCGATCTCGGAAAGCCTGGGCTGGGACCGCGCCCAGGCCGTCTCGATCTACTCCCTCACCTGGCTCGTCAGCGGGCTGACCGCACCCTTGGTCGGGCGCCTGTTCGATCATTCCGGGCCACGGCTCGTTTATGCGCTCGGCTTGCTCCTGCTCGGTTCGGCGTTTCTGATCGCGAGCCATGCGCACGCGCTCTGGCAATTCCAGCTCTCGATCGGAATCTGCGTCGGCATCGGCGTTGGCTTCATCGGCAATGTGCCCAATTCGATCCTGCTCGGCCGCTGGTTCGGACCAAAGCTGCCGACCGCCATGGCGGTGGTCTATTCGGCAATGGGCGGCGGCGTGCTGGCTTTGCTGCCTGCCTCGCAGCTTCTGATCGATCATCTCGGCTGGCGCGAGACCTACCAGCTGTTCGGCTTTGCAGCGCTCGGGCTGCTGGCGCCGCTGCTGCTGCTGCCCTGGCGCATGTTCGCGGCCGGCTCGCCGCACGTCGCCAAGAAGAGCGATCCTGACTTCGTCGACAGCGGCTGGACGCTTGCGAGCGCGATGCGCCACCACGCATTCTGGGCGCTGTTCTCGACCTTCTTCTTCACCGCGGTCGGCATGTATGCGATCGCGGCGCAGATCGTGGCCTATCTGATCGACGCCGGCTTTCCGCCGCTGCAGGCTGCGACCGCCTGGGGCTTCTCCGGAATTGTGCTGGTGTTCGGCATGCTCGGCGTCTCCGCGCTCGACGGCCTGATCGGACGGCGGCCGTCGGTGCTGCTCAGCTACGCGATCTCGATTCTCGGCATCGTTCTACTCTGGCTGCTGCAGTACTATCCGAACGTCATTCTGCTCACCGGTTTCGTCGTCTGCTTCGGCAGCATGATGGGCTCGCGCGGGCCGCTGATCAGCGCCACCGCGATGAAGATCTTTCGCGGCAAACGCGTCGGCACCATCTTCGGCACGATCTCGATCGGCAGCGGCCTCGGCTCGGCCTTCGGCTCATGGAGCGGCGGCTTGATCCACGATGTCACACACGGCTACGATCTCCTGCTCGCCTTCGCACTTGGGAGCGTGATCCTCGGAATGATTCCGTTCCTGGTCGTCCCTGCTTTGCGGGAGTAGGTCTCCCCGACGTAACCTGCACACCCTGGTTTCACCGGAATCCTACGGACGAGCGCGAGGCGAACATGCGCCAAAAGGAGGGTCGCGTGCCGCTGGCGGCGGGCCTTGCGGTGTTTTGTCCGACATGACGAAAATGTCAGTGCTGAATTGATCCGGGGTGGCTTGCGAGGCGGAAGCGAATGCGGTCCAAGTCGCAGCATTGGGTCCAGCATTGGATGGAGGGCAAACCAATGGACTTTCCTTATCTCACTCGCTTTCAACCGGTTCTCCTGAGCCTGTTTCGCTTCATCACCGGCCTGTTGCTGTTCCAGTACGGCGTCGCCAAGCTGTTCAAGTTTCCGGCTGTTCCGATGTTCGCCAAGGTCGAGCTGATGTCGCTTTACGGCGCGGCCGGCGCGCTCGAACTGGTGCTCGGCGGGCTGCTCATGATCGGCCTGTTCTCGCGACTGTCGGCCTTCATCCTGTCCGGTGAAATGGCGTTCGCCTATTTCATGGGCCACATGTTCAGGGGCGAGACGCCGGTGTTCCTGCCGCTGCTGAACAACGGCACCCTGGCGATCCTGTTTTGCTTCGCCTGCCTGTATCTCTCGGCGGCGGGCGGAGGCCCGGTCAGCGTCGACGCAGCGATGGGCAAGAAATAGCCGCGGGACCGGCCGCGCATCCGCGCCCGCTGAAGCACATCTCATCCGCTAAGCACGACGACGGCACCGGCAGATCTCCGGTGCCGTCTCAGCGCGTCCCCAGCACGTTCCAGATCAGAACGAGGGCGGCGACGAGCAGCAGAGACATGATGATGCGATGAACGAATCGATTCATTGCAGGTCCGTCCAGACGGTCTAGCTGCCAAAACCCAAGACCGATTCCCTTCTCCCGGAAGGACTGGAGCCCATCGGCAAGGCGATTGGCCTGCACGATTGCGCACGCGCCTGCGCCGTCCTCGCAGCAGGCCGCCGCATGCCTCCATTCATGATTGGTAAGAACTTCATGCTACCGGTGCGAGCAATAACAACCATTCCGTAGGGGCTGTGATGAAACTGCTGAGTCATCTGAAGATCCGTACCAAGCTTGCCAGCATGGTCTGCCTTGCGGCTCTCACGGTCACAGCCATCATCGGCGTATCGGCCGTGCTCAGCAAGAGCCGGATGATGGAGGACCGCGTCCAGCAGATGCGGACCGCCGTCGAGCTCCTCTACAACTACGCCCAAGCGCTCCAAGACGAAGTGACTGCCGGCAAGCTGACGGTGGCCGAGGCCAAGAGCCTGTTCCACCAGCGCGGCCGCCGCATGAACTTCAACGGCAACCAGGGCTATCCGGTGGTTTACAATCCGGACGGCTCCCTGGTCGTGAACGGCGCCAATCAGCAGCTCGAAGGCAAGATCACCGGCACCAAGGATTCCAACGGCGTGCTGATCGCCGACGCCATCATCAAGGCCGGCAGCGAGACTGCGCAGGGCGGCGTCACCTCCTATCTCTATCCCCGTCCCGGCCAGACCGAACCGGTCCGCAAGACCGTGTTCGCGCGCAAGTTCGCGCCCTGGAACGTGATCATCAGCTACGGCCTATATGTCGACGACATCGACGCCGACGTGCGCGCCCTGACGCTGGAGCTTGGCGCCATCGGCATCGGCCTGATGCTGCTGATGGCGGCGCTGTCCTGGCTGATCGCGCGCGACGTGCTCGGCGCGCTCGACCGTCAGAAGAGCCGCATGCAGGCGATTTCCGAAGGCGCCATCGACAAGCCGGTCGAGGAGACCGACCGCGGCGATGAGATCGGCCGCATGGCCGAGACGCTCGAAATCCTCAGGCAGACCGCGCTCACGGCCCGCACGCTGGAGGCCGAGCAGGTCGCGGCCAAGGCCCGCAGCGAGCAGGAGAAGCGCGAGGCCCTGATCGCCCTTGCCGACCGCTTCGATGCCTCCGTCGGCCAGCTCGTCGGCCTGATGGCTTCCGGCTCCGGTGAATTGGAGACCACGGCCAAGTCGATGTCGTCGACCGCCGAAGGCACCAATCGCCGCGCCGCATTGGTCGGCTCGGCCGCCAATGAGGCCAGCCAGCGTGTCCAGACCGTCGCCTCCGCCGCCGAGGAGCTCTCCTCCTCCATCACCGAGATCAGCCGCCAGGTCGCCCAATCCGCCGAGGTCACGGGACGTGCGGTGGACAGCGCCCGCCGCACCGACACCATCGTCCGCGCACTCTCGGACGGCGCCCAGCAGATCGAGCATGTCGCCGAGCTGATCTCCAACATCGCGGCGCAGACCAACCTGCTCGCGCTCAACGCCACCATCGAGGCTGCGCGCGCCGGCGAAGCCGGCCGCGGCTTTGCCGTGGTCGCCTCCGAGGTGAAGTCGCTGGCGAGCCAGACCGCGGAAGCCACCCGCGAGATCGGCGACAAGATCGCCCAGATTCAGGGCGCCACCAAGGAAGCTGTCGATGCGATCGGCGGCATCACCGCCACCATCGAGGAGGTCAGCCGCATCGCCACCTCGATCGGCGCGGCCATCGAGGAGCAAGGCGCCGCCACCGCCGAGATCGCCCGCAGCGTCTCGCAGACCGCGGAGGCGACCAAGGAGGTCACCACCAATATCGGCGGCGTCTCCACCGCAGCCAACGAGACCGGCAACGCTGCCGGCATGGTGCTCGCGGCAGCCAGCAACCTCTCCAAGCAGGCCGAGCAGCTCTCCGGCGAAGTCGGAACGTTCCTGAAGGGCGTGCGCGCGGCGTAAGCGGCACATAACACTCCCACGTGATCACCGTCATGCCCGGGCTTGTCCTGGGCATCCACGTTTTTGGTGCCGTGTGGTGAGGCGTGGATGGCCGGGCCTTAGCCGCGCCGAAGCGGCTTCGGCCGCGCAGGCGGGACAAGCCCGGCCATGACGTCGGAGAGAAGCAGATCGCCGCTACCGCCGCGCGAGGGTGCAACCGCTCGACAGCTGGCGCGTCGATCCGGTCGAGCCGTCGTTCGAATGCGAGGGGAATTCCTCGAACGGCGAGTTCTGCTTGCCGGTGTTGAACTCGAAGATCTTGCGGAACAGGCCCGGCGCCATCGCCGAGATCGGATTGACGCGCATCACGGGCGCGGCTGGCGTGCCGACGACCTCGTAGGTCACGCCGATCAACCCCTCATTGTTGCCGCCACCGAGGAAGATGCCGAACAGCGGGATCTGGCCGAAGATGTTGTTGACGCCGTACATCGGCACGAAGGTGCCGCTCATGCAGACCTGGTTGCCGGGATAGTCGATCGAGCCCTCGATGGTGGCACCGATCATCGGCCCCTTGACCACGCCGTCACGGACCGTGAGCGCCCCGTTCTGCCGCGTGAACTCGGCGCGAAGTGCGCTGAAGGAGACGCCATTCCCGGTCCCGTTCGGCGCGCCGGCGGCAACGCGTTCGAGCTGCGCCTCGCCCTTCACGGTGAAGTCGCGGACATTGATCAGGCCCTCGCGCGCGGCGTTCGGCTCGGAAGACGGCGGCTCCATCGCCACCACCATCTGGCCGCCGACCGCCTTGGTGTAGGTGTCGGTGAAACGCAGCAGCGCGCCGGCGTCGTTGGTCTGCAGGTAGATCACCTCGCGGCTGCCCTGGGCGCGGCCGCCGCGCAGATCCGCCGCGACAGGCGTGTCGCGGCCGATCTTCCCGCTCAGCGTCAACGCCTTGATGGCCCCATTGCGCTTCGACATCTTGGCATCGAGGCTGCGCATGGCCTCGCCGTTGAAGCCGGCGACGGCACCGAGCTTCACGTCAATGTCGAAATCGACGTTCTTCAGCTTGTTCTTGTCGTCCTTGGAATTGCCTGAGATCGCCGACTTCAGGAAGCCGCGGCCGTCGAACACGTCGCCACGCATGGTGCCGCGCAGCACACCATCCTGGCTGCGCTCCACCCTGAGCGAGGCCTTGTCGCCGTCGGACGGCGCGTAGGTCGGGAAGTTCGCGTTCACGAGATCGCTGTTCGCGTCGAGCTCGAGCGAGCCCTTGATCGAGGCGCCGCCGCCTTCGATGACGATGTCCTCGAAACGCGTCGATTGCGCCGTCGGCACCACCTTGAAGCTGGCCTTGCCGGACTTGCCCGGCAGCTTGACCCAGCCAGGCAGGATGTTGTCGAGCCTGACCGAGGTCAGATCGGCCTCGACGCCGAGCTTCGTCGTCTGATCCGCGCCGCTCGCGATCTTGCCCGACAGCTTGATCGGCAACGATCCGATGACGGCGGGGCTGAGATCGAAGCCGAACCGCGCGCGGCTGGCATCGTCCAGCGTCGCTTGCAACCTGACGTCGGCGTCGCCCTCGGCCGGCTTGCGATAATCGAGCGAGGCCGCCTGGCCGTTGATCTTGACGTCACCCCTGACCTGATAGCCGTGGTTGTTGGCGGATATCTTGAGGTTGTTGGCTTCCAGCCTCTGGTTCATCACCAGCTTGTCGGCGGCAAAACCGTTGAGGTCGGCGGTGACGGAATAGGTGGTGTCGGACTTGGTCAGCTCGCCCTTGACCGGCATGCCGAGCTGGATGTTCGCCGAGAACGTTCCCTTGCTGGTGTTGGGATCGACGACGGTCGCCGACAGGTCGCTCAGCCGATCATTGGCGAGCATTTCAGCGGCCGCGGGCACCGGCCCCTCCACACGGAACCTGCTCCGCGACGGCGACGGCTTGGGCGCCATGTCCGGCACCTCGAAGACGAAGTCGGAGATAGTGACCTTGCGGCCCGCGGGGGTATCGGCAATGCCCTGCCCGATGTTGACAGTCGCGGTACGACCGGTCACGCGCGCCTTCAGATCGGCATCGCGCACCACCGGCATGCCGTCCACGGGCCGGACCGCAACGCCGCTCGCCACGATGTTGACCGACAGGCCGTCGTCCGGAATGGGCGGACCCTTGCGCGGCAGGTTCCTGGTCGGCGAGTTGACGCCGATCTCGATGCGCTGGAGCGTGCCGCGCTCGATCCGCTCGATCACCCATTCACGCAATTCGGGGACGATCAGCGTCGGCCACATCCGCTTCAAGGCCGAGGCCGACATCGGCGTGCCCGCAAAACCGAGGGTGAGCCGCGGCTCGCCCGAATAGTCGATGGCGCCGGTGCCGGCGACGCCGATCTCTCCGTTGGAGACGTCGGCCTGTGTCAGCAGGATGCGCTTGTGGTCGGTGTCGAAGCGGAAGCCGATCGCGATGCGGTTGAAGACGAGCGGCGGCTCGTTGTCGATGCCGCCGAGCAGGATCGAACCGCCGCTGAAGCCGAGCTGCCAGTCGTTGATGTTGCCGTTGGGTGGCTCGACATGGGCCAGCAGCGTCAGGCGGTTCGCGCCGGAGAGAACCTTGAACGGCGCGACCAGCACCCGCCGGTTCGCATCCCACTCGACGTTGATCTCGGCCGAGTCGATTGCCATCGGGTAGTCGGGCGTGTCGGTATCGATGATGTTGCCGGCGCCGACCGCGATCTTGCCGCGGAAGAAGGTCGGCACGCCGTCGCGGCCGAGCTCGCCCTTGAGCTCGCCCGTCAGCGGCAGGTCGGCAGTGTAGGTGAGGTCCTTCACCCGCAGCGCCAGCAGGATGTTGGAGGTCGAGACCTTGTCGGCCTTGATGTCGACCGAGCGCACGCCGTTCTCGGCCGGGCCGATCGTGGCGCGCAGCATCCACGGGCGCGCGCCCTGCTCGCCGAGGCTGAGCGCGACGCCGCCGCGGCTCGGCCGGCGCAGGCTGAGCGTGATGTTCTCGAACGACCATTTGCTGCCGCGCTGCTGATCGTCGACGATCAGGACGCCGTTCTTCAGACCGATCTCGTTGAGGTTCTGACCGTCGAGGCCCGTCATGCTCAGGCTGTCGAGCCAGTCGAGGCCCTGAAGGATGCCGCTCTGCGCGGTCGCCTGCGGCGCGGCCTGCGAGGCGTCCGGGCTCGCAGGCGCGGTCGCGAAGGGCGGCGGGGGGACACCGCTGCGCGGGAATGTCGGCGGCAGGCCCGCGTCCTTCTTGGACGCGACACCGGTCGCCAGCGGCTTTGCGGTGTCGCCGGCGGACACGGTGACGGTGCCGTCGGGCGCAATGCGGATGGCGAGCTCGGCATCGACCAGGTTGAGACTCTCGGCACGCAGGTGCCCCATCAGGAGGGCCGCACCCGACAGCCTCACCTCGGCCTTCGGCGCGCTGGCGACGACGGCGTGATCGCGGTCGCGAACGATGATGTCTCGGATGCGGACGGCGACGCGGACCCGGCCCGCCCGCTCGATCTGAGTGCCGCCGACCTCAACGGTGTTGCCGTGGCCGATATTGTCCTCGATCGCGGCTGCGAGCCACGGGGTTGCGATGTCCAGACTGATGGGACCGGCACCGAGCCGCCACCACAGCGCACCGAAACAGCCGATGAAAATGACGATGACGGTGGCGACGGCCACCGCAAGGCGCTTCAGCCAGCGTCCCCCACCCGTCCAGCGGCGCAGCGCGCCAAATCCACCACCGAAGCGAAGAAAGCCCGAGCCGGAACGCGCCAGCAACCGGCGTGCGCGATTGCGTGCAGCCGCTTCCTGATCCGGATCCCAGTCGGCGTCGTCCCACTCCTGCGGCTCGAATTGGCCGCCGCGCCGATCAAAATCCCGGTTGTAGTCCTGGGGCGACGTATTCCTTGCCATTGCCTCTCGATACAGGCGCCCGTCATAGGATTGAGCGCCGCCGGGACCGCAGCCGTTCGCGGGAAGTGACGCTCCCTGCGCCGGCACTGCCGCCATACCTCGAATATTCCTGCTGTTCGTCATTTCGCCCCGGGAGCGCGTTCAACGAGCAGTGGGGTGGTGCGTGGAATTCCTTGTAACCATACTCCGGCGTCGCCAGACTTGCCCAGCCGAGGGCACGATTCCGGCTCGCCGGACAAGAGCTGCAATACCGCTTCGGTTGACCTGTCGAAAGCGTCGAAAGGAAGGCGTATGTCCAAGAAATCCCGAAAGAAATCGTCCAAAACGCCCTCCGGCAGTCCGACCGCTACAACGAAGTCCGCAAAAACGCGGGCATCGACTCAAACAAGATCCGCGAAAACGCAGCGGACACCGGCACGCAAATCAGCTGCGACCATAGCAAAAGCAGGATCACATAAGGCCCCATCGAAACAGTTAAAATCCTCCAAATCCGCCTCCTCTCCGGCTGCGGTCAAGTCGGGCTTGAAGTCCGGCTTGAAGTCCGGCTTGGCCGAGGGCCAAAAGGCCCCGGCCTTCCGCCTGCCGCGCGATGGCGGCGACGTGGTCACGCTGGCCGACTATGCCGGCCGAAAGCTCGTCCTGTTCTTCTACCCCCGCGCCGACACCCCCGGCTGCACGCGGGAGGCGATCGACTTCACGCGCCTCGCGGGCGCCTTCGTTGCCGCCGGCACCGCCGTGCTCGGCATCTCCGCCGATCCGTTAAAGGCCCAGGAGAAGTTCCGCGACAAGCACAAGCTCGGCGTGCCCCTCATCTCGGACGAGACGCATGAGATGCTGGAGGCGTATGGGGCCTGGGGCGAAAAGTCCATGTATGGCAAGAGCTTCCTTGGGATTCTTCGCACCACGATCCTGGTTGGGACCGACGGTAAGATAGCGCGGATCTGGCGCAATGTCCGGGTCGATGGCCATGCCGACGAAGTGCTGGAGGCGGCAAGGAGCCTTTAACCAATCCTTTAAATTCGCGCGCTCCCATTTGCGGAAAATTAACCATGCGCGGCCCAGATTGCGGCGGCAATTGAGCCGCAAGGAACCCATCCGACCGGCGCGGGAGTGCCGATGTCGAAAAGTTCTGCCCAATACTCGCAGTACCCCCAACATCATCCTCACGACCACGGACGGGCTTTCCGGCGCCCCCTGGGTGCCCCGGCGGCGGTGACCGCGATTCCCCTGCCCGCCACCGACGATGCCTACACCATCGTGCATGCCGGCAAGCAGGTCCGCTTCGGGCCCGTGGTGTTCTGGATCGTGGTCGGCACCGTAGTGCTGCTCGGACTGTGGTCGGCCGCCACCGCCACCTATTTCGCGTTCCGTGACGACGTCCTGACCCGGCTGATCGCCCGCCAGGCCGAGATGCAATACGCCTATGAGGACCGCATCGCCGAGCTGCGCGCCAAGATCGATCGCACCACCAGCCGTCAATTGCTCGACCAGGAACAGTTCGACCAGAAGCTCGACCAGATCATGAAGCGCCAGACGGCGCTGGAGTCCCGGGCCACGGCGCTTGGCGCCATGCCCGACGTGACCGGCTCGATTCCCCGCACCGCCCCGCAGCGGAGCGATGCAAGCCCGACCACGCCAAAACCGTCGCCGATCAGCGACACCGTGATCTTCGTGGCGCCGCCGGATCGCGAAGCGCGCCTCGAATCGCGCGCGCCGAACGTATTGGCGGCGCCGACCAGACAGTTCGCCAAGAACCAGGGGTTCGACAACGTGCTGGTACGGCTCACGGCCTCGCTTGATCAGGTTGAGCGTCGCCAGATGGCGGCGCTCAACGCGGCCGAGGAAAGCATGGATTCGCGCATGCGCCGGATGCGCAGCGTGGTCAGCGATCTCGGCCTGAACCTTGCCCATCTCGAAGCCGCGGTGCCGCGCAGCGCGATGGGCGGACCGTTCGTCCCCGTCAAGCTGACGGCGAATGCCGGACCGTTCGAGAAGCAGCTTCACCGCATCCACACCACGCGCGCCGAGATGGACCGTCTCAACCGCACGCTGGCGCTGGTGCCGTATCGCAAGCCCGTCATCGGCGAGGTCGAGTTCACGTCCGGCTTCGGTGTGCGCAGCGATCCTTTCCTGGGTCGGCCCGCGATGCACACCGGCCTCGATTTCCGCGCCGCCAGCGGTGATCCCGTCCGCGTCACCGCCTACGGCAAGGTGGTTTCCGCCGGCTGGTCCGGCGGCTACGGCCGCATGGTCGAGGTCGACCACGGCAACGGGCTTTCGACCCGCTACGGCCATCTCTCCGAGATCAACGTCAGGGTCGGCGAAGTCGTGAAGATCGGCCAGGTCATCGGCCTCGTCGGCTCGACCGGCCGCTCCACCGGTCCGCACCTGCACTATGAGACCCGCATCGAAGGCGAAGCGGTGGATCCGCAGAAGTTCTTGCGCGCCGGCGTACGGCTCAGCGCGGGTTAGGCCCGCCCCTTTCAGTTTCGCAGCGCCGGGTTTCCCGAGAGCCAGAGGAGCGACCGGCGGCCGAGAGCCTGCGCAGTGAGCCGAGTGCACGCCCGTCGATCACCAGCAGCGCGCTGCCGATGACGATTGCGCCCGCGATCTCGCGCGCGGAGATCGGCTCATCCAGCAGCAGCCATCCCAACAGGATGGCGGTTACGGGAATGAGCAGCGTCACCAGCATCACGTTGCTCGCACCCGAGCGCCGCACGATCTGAAAGAAGACGATGTAGGCGAGCGCCGTCGAAAGCGCGGCGAGGCCGAGCACGGCGAGCCAGGTCGTGAGGCGCGGCATCGGTAGCTGCCAAGGCCGCTCCACCACGCCAGCGACGACCGCCATCATGACGGTCGATGCCATCAGTTGGAACGTGGCGGTCCCGAGCGGCACTGCGTCCTTCGGCAAGCGCCGCGCCGCCAGCGCCGCAAAGCCGTAGCTCAGTGCGCCGCCGAGGCAGAGCAGGATGCCGAGCCCCTGCCCCGGCCTCGTCTCAAAACCCCATCCGCGCAGAAGGATCACGCCGGCAAGGCCGAGCGCCACCCCGGCCGTGCGGCGAACCTGGAAGCCCTCCTGGCCCGCCGCAATCATCACCACCACCGTGAACATCGGCGTGGTCGCGTTCAGAATCGAGGCCAGCCCACTCGGAATGAAAGTCTGGCCGATCGCGATGAGCGAGAACGGGATGACGTTGTTGAGCAGCCCGATCGCGATGAACGGCGCCCAGCCCGCCGCGCCCTTGGGGAAGCCGATCCCCTGCATGCGGAGCAACAGAACGAGAATGGCCGCGCCAAGCGCGACACGCAGGAACACCAGCGTTAGCGGCGGCAATTCCCGCAGAGCCGCGCCGTTGAAGAAGAACGAGCCGCCCCAGAGGATCGAGAGCACCGCGAGGAGCGACCAGTCGCGCGCGTCGATCCTGTGGTCGCTTGGGGGCATGAGGTCTTACATCCCTTGGCCGAGCCCGCTGACCTAGGGCGACGGGGCGAACAGTGCCACCCGATTTCCGATGCAAAGCCGGTTTACGAAGCTGATGCCGGCAATGAATGGGGTGATCGAATTGTCCCAAGCGATGCTGGCCGGCTAGGGCGTGGACTTCATCGCCTTATCGAACCGTCACCGGCAGGCTCGTGAACCCCCGCAGCACGTTGTTGACGGCCCTGGTTGGCATCCCCAGTTCAAAGCGGGATACCCGGCGTGCGAAAGCCGTCATCAACGCAGTGATCTCCAGGCGCGCTAGATGCATCCCGGCGCAAACATGCGCTCCGATTCCGAAACCGAGGTGATCACGGACATCCCGTCTCACGTTGAATTTCTCTGGTTCCTCCCACTTTCGCTCGTCGCGATTTGCTGACGCGTAAAGCACAAGGATTCGCGATCCGGCGGAGAGTCTCACTCCGTCCAAAACCGTGTCTTCCGCCACGACCCGGGTGAAGCCCCGAATCGGAGACTCCAGCCTTACGGCTTCGTTGATGGCTGCGGAGATCAGCGACGGATCCCGTCGCACCAAGTCCCACTGGTCGGGATTCTCGCCGAAGAACCAGATCAGGCTGCCCGTGGCGAAGATCGTGGTGTCCAGGCTCGGGCTGATATAATCACGCATCATCGCCGGGCATTTCTCCATCGAAATTTCCCCGCCTTTTGCAGCCTTCCAGATCGCGGCCGCCCAGCCGTCGGGTCTAAGACGGGCGATGGTGGAAGGATCGCGACAATAAGCGTGAAGCTCCTGTATCTGCGGCAAGGCCGCCGTGCCGCGCGAATTCATGGCACCAAGCGCATCGAACGTCGCAGCCGCCCAGCGCAGCATGTTCGCACGTCCATCCTCGGGCAGCCCCACCAGATCGGACACGATCGACACCGGTAAATGTCGAGCACAGTCTTCTATCGCATCGAAACTCCCCCGCTTCACCAGACGCGCGACCAGCGCATCGGCTTCGGCCTCGATCCGCGGGGCAACATCCTTTAGCGCTGGCGCCGTCAACGGCGCGCGTATGATTCGTCGCATTTTGGTGTGTTCGGGTGGATCACTGGTGATCGTGTTGCCGATCGAAGAGGAATTGATCAATTCATTGGCGGCGACCCCGCGGGCTGAGGAGAACTTCGTGTGATTCATCAACACCGAGCGTACATCGGCAAAGCGGCCGACTGCCCACAGTCCGTTCCTGGGCAGCCATACCGCCGGGCCTGCATCGCGAATGGCCTGATAATGGCCGTAGGGCTCGGCGATCACCTCATCGCTGTAGATGTCGACGTCGTATGACGCAGCATCAACAAGGGTATGTTTCGTAACCTCCGCGGGTGGAGCGAAGCGCATGCCAGGGTCAGACACCATCGCACCACCGATCGATCTTCGCGCCGTCGAGATTGTCGCGCAGGCGATTTGCGAGCCGGCTCGAATCGACGTCGTGTAGGGACTTGCCGCCGGAAATATCCAGAGCGTGGGCAGCTGCCTGCCCCATCGCAAAGCAGGGTCCCATGACACGGACCGAGGCCAGAGCCGCGACGTCGCCATCTATACATCGGCCTGCCGCGATCAAGTTGTCGCTATCCCGATGCACGAGGCTGCGCAACGGCACATAGTGCATGTGGTTGCGATCCTCGAAAGTTTCCCAATGCACTGTCTCGGCGCTGTCATGCGCCTCGACCGGCCATGAGCAGCGCGCTACGGCATCGGCGGGGCGATGGCCGGTGCGGACTTCATCGATGGTGAGTTGGTGCGCGCCGACGAACCAGCGGGTTTGCCTGATTCCGGGCAAACCGTAGGCCCGGATACGGACCTGGCCCATCGACCTCGGAAACTCCCGCCGCAAAAATTCCAGCACCTTGTCGGCTTGGTCCCTGCCCTCGAGCGTAGCGCGCGTGGCCGCGATTGGCTCGGTCGGATTGGGCATGTGCGTCATGTTGACGGTCGCCACGCCGCGGCCGGGAAATGCGAAGATGAATCCATCCTCGCGGCTCAGACCGTATTCGGCCTTCTTGTTCTTCAGAACCTCTGCGACATGGAATCCGTCGAAATCGGGGATCGCATCTTCCGCGAAGCCCTCTAGCAAGATCATCTGCGTGCCCCATTGGGGTTGATGGGGTTCGCGCACAGGTAATCCGGCGTGCCATGCAATGGCAGCATCGCCCGAGGCGTCGACAAATCCATCCGCGCGGACGGCCAAATCGCCCCATCGCGTCGACACATCAAGCTCGACAATGCGACGACTTTCAACACGGGCCGAGCGCAGGACGGCACCCAGCACCAGGTTCACATTTGCACGCGAGAGTGCCCGTTCGCTCCAGCGACCGCATAGCATCTCGTCGTACTGTAGAACGATCGTGTCCAGCGCACGGCGGGCGTGGATTGCGCCGGCGCGATGCAGTTCGTTCAGCATATCGTCGACCGCGCCGAACGTAACGCGGTATGGCCGCGGGCCGTTGGAATAGAGGCCGCATATCGTGCCGAGCAACGTCCCGACAAGCTGGCCGCCGATCGTCGGCATGGCGTCGAGCAGAACGGTCTTGCGGCCTAGGCTGGCTGCCGTCAGGGCCGCCATGATTCCTGCGGCACCGCCTCCGACGACGCAGACTTCCGCGTCCAGGGTCATTCGTTCTCGCGCCCTGGTGACAGTGCGGGTGGCAAGATTAAGGGTCATGGACTTACTCGGCGGAGATGCCGCGGGCTTTCACCAACGCGGTTGACTTGCCGGCTTCGTTCTTGACGAATTCGCGGAATTCCGCGCGCGTCATGTTGAGGATCTGAAAGCCGAGATCGAGAAATCGCTTGGTGACCTGCGGCTGCCGCATCGCATAGCCGACCTCTTCGCTGAGCCGCTGAACAACTGGCTCGGGTGTACCCGCCCGTACCACAACCCCGAGCCACAAAGACATCACGACATTGGGCAGCCTGACCTCGTCTGCAGTGGGTACGTTCGGTAATTGCCGCAAGCGCTGAGGCCCCGCAACGAAGAGCGCCTTGATACTGTTCGCACTGACGTTAGGCAGCCCGGGTCCCAAACCGTCGAACAGCAGGTCGACTTGCGAACCTATCAGGTCTTGCATCGCTGGCGCTGAACCTCTGTAGGGGACATGAACCAGCTGGATGGCCGCGTCCGCCTTGAGCATTTCCCCGAGCAGGTGGCCTAGGCTGCCGTTGCCTTGCGAAGCATAATTCAGCGCCTTGGACTTTGCTGCGGCAACAAGATCGGCGGTTGAATTGAACGGGCTGGATTTTGGCACATAAAGCAGCATCGGCATCAACATCAGTGGAGCAACCGGCTCCAGATCTGTCAGCGGGTCGTAGCTGAAATTCGCATAGACGGCCTTGTTGATTCCGAGCGAAGCGGTGTCACCGATGAGAAGCGTGTGTCCGTCCGCCGGCGCGCGGATCAGGGCGGTGCCCGCGATCTGACCGCCGGCACCCGGCTTGTTTTCGACGATTACTGGCTGGCCGAGGCGCTCTCGCAATACTTCCGCCAGCGCACGAGCCATCAGATCGGCGGGGCCACCGGCAGGATAGATCACCAGGATGGATAGCGGTCGCGACGGAAATTCCTGCGCCTTCGCCCTGCCCGGCACCGTCATGGCAATTGCGAGCATCAGTGCCGTTGAAATCGCTCCTGCGCGCGTAAGCATTATGCGCCTCCCCTTGCTGAAGTTCGGCTCGAACGGCCGATTTTCAGTTTCCTCAAATGCCGCCCTTCGTTGGCACGTGACGTCAGGACTCTAGGAGCAGTATGAGTTATCCTTATAATGCCAATTGACTATGATTGTTATTCACTGGCTGTATAACCCTCGAGGTCGTGATGACTGTTGAAGTACGCCTGCTGGAATTGTTCCTGCGCGTGGCTGAACTCGGCAGCATCAACAAGGCAGCTGCGAGCGTGCATCTGTCGCAGCCGGCGTTGTCGCGGCACATTGCGCTCCTCGAACACCAGATGGGCAACAAGCTGTTCATCCGCACTCCGGGCGGCGTCGACCTCACGGAGGCTGGCAAGATGCTCTCTGATCGCGCCCGTCCTCTGTTGCGCCAGCTTACTCTCCTTAAAGAGCAGGTCGGCGAAAAAGCCTCGGGCCAACTTGCCATCGGCACGCCGCCCGCATGGCAACAGGTGGTGACATCCCCCTTCGTGGAGAAGCTTGCGGGGCGGCACCCCGGTATCACGCTCCGTGTCTACGAAGGTATCAGCAATATCTTGCGCGAGTACATGTCCGCGCGCCTGCTCGACATTGCCATCGTGCCGTACGACCCCTCGCCTACCGCCAGCTACCGCAAGACGCCGCTGGTGCGCGAACCGATGGTGCTGGTCGGTCGAAGAGAGGATGCACTACACCCCGAAAAACCGGTCGCACTTTCTAGGCTTGACGGCTTGCGGCTGGTGCTTCCGGGACGTCCGAATGTGGCGCGGATCCAGATCGAGCACGCCCTGGAACGCAAAGGTATGCAGTTTCGATTGGCCGTCGAGACCGACACGCTGAGCCTTTGCCTCGACCTTGCACGCCGCGGAGTCGGATATGCCGTCGTGCCAGCCTCTTCGGTCTTTGAGCATGGCTTGGGGGATGCAATCAGTTGGGGACCGATCAAGGGGCAATTCGTAACCTGGGCACTCTGCGAGAATTTGGACCGAACTCACTCGCAAGCGGTGCGCGAGGGCCGCGCGCTCCTGATCAAGGCGGTGTCCGACGCGCTCGAGCTCAAGGTCTGGGCGCGCGCCGAACGTCCAAAAGCCAAAGCCTAGCGAAGCGTACGCGCCGATCCATGGGAACGTCCGTTTTGGATCCACAAGCCGCCGAACACCTGAAGGCGGAGACTTCCGCTCTGCGTTGCTAATCTGAAGTATGAGGACACGCCCTAGCCAGGCTTCTTCGGCCGCGACACCAGCTCGATCATCTGCCTTCATCCTCATCAGGCATCACCGCGTGCGCGTAGGCTCCTCACGAATATCCAGCGCGCCAGCAGCACTTGCACCGCAACCGCGTGCGGACCTCTACGCGGCCAGAAACGGTATCTGGACCGCCAGTGTGAAGCCGTTGACCATCAGCAGGCCACCCGCAGCACCGACAATGCCGCCGACGATCGCAAGCCACGGCAGCGTCGCGACAATCGAGACCGAGATCAGCACGATGGCGATCTGCAGGAGAGCTTCGGCATAGTCGAAGTAGGGATCCTGCTTCAGTGCATGGTCGCGCTTGCTCTCGTAGTCCTTGGCCTGCGCCATCAGTTCCTTCTTGCCCTCCTGCGTCTCGGGCTCGGACTCGTAGCGTGCTGCCGTCTTGCGATAGGCCTCCGCTTTTGCCTTCAGGGCCGTCCTGGCCTCGGCATTGAGGCTTTCGTCCTGCAGGAACGCCAGTTCGATCGCGTCGGCCGCGAGGTTATAGTCGGTCTGGCGAATGGTCTTGGCCTGGTAGAAGGCATAGTGGTTCGCGGCATAGATGTTGTTGTTGGTCGCCTCCTTGCCGGCATTGGCTCCGCCAAGCGCGGTGATGGCGAGCAGCATCGCCAGAATGGCGATGCCGACCGCCGCGCGCTGCTTGAAGCGGTCGTTCACCTGCTCCTGATCCATCATATCCGCGGCGTCTTCAGCTTTCATCGATCGGCTCCTCCTCGCTCCTAAAAAGCGCAGGCACGATAAACAACGGCGTTATGTCACTATCGCGACGAACGAGCCCGGGTCAGAAGCCGAACACCTGCAAGGCCGGAGTCCGCCGCCTTGCGTTGCTAGGCCGAAATTATGAGGCAGGCGTCTTTGGCCGCGACACCAGCTCGATCATCCTGCCTTCGTCCTCATCCGGCATCGCCGCTTTCGCCTGCGCGTAGGCCTCGACTGCGGCGCGCGCGACTAGCGGCTTGCCCGCGAGCAGGCTCTCGGCGAGCTTCACGGCATAGGCGGCATCCTTGTGCCGCAGCGCTGCGGTGAAGGTCGCTCCGGAAAAATCCCGGGCGACCATGCGCTTGGAGTGACGCGCGACCTGCGGGCTTGCCGCGACGCCTGCCTGGATCGATTCCAGCACCAGGTTCATGTCAAGCCCGGCCTGCTCGGCAATCGCAAGGCCCTCGGCGAGGCCGGCGATCTGGATCGCACCCATGAGATTGTTGATCAGCTTGTAGACCGTGCCGGAGCCGACCGCGCCGAAATGGCGGATGGTCGAGCCGATCGGCGTCAGATAGGGCCGCGCGCGCTCGAGATCGGCCGCGTCGGCGCCAACCAAGAGCGTCAACTTCCCGGCCGCCGCCGCGTCCGGCAATCCCGTCACGGGGCAGTCGATGTAGATCAGCCCGCGCGCATTGAGCTCGCGGCCCATCTCACGGGCGTGGTCATAGGAGACGGTGGAGCATTCGATCGCGATGGTGCCGGCCTTCGCCGTCTTGGCGGCGCCGTCAGGCCCGAGCCAGACCGCGCGCGAGGCCTCGTCGTCGGCGACCATGGTCACGACCGCGTCGGCATCGATCGCGGCATCTTCCGGCGAGGTCGCCCAGATCGCGCCGCGCGCGATCAGGTCCGCGGCCTTTGTGTTGTTGCGATTCCACACCGTCACGGTGAAGCCGGCATCGAGATAGCGGCCGGCCATGCCATGGCCCATCCGCCCAAGCCCGATGAAGGCGACGCGGGACATGGCTAGTCCACGTCCTCGACGTCGCCGGCCGTTGTGCCGAACGCGCGCTGCGCCAGCGTCGCGGCCATGAACTCGTCGAGCTCGCCGTTGAGCACGCCCGATGTATCGGAGGTCTGCACGCCCGTGCGCAGATCCTTCACCATCTGATAGGGCTGCAGCACGTAGGAGCGGATCTGGTGGCCCCAGCCGATGTCGGTCTTGGCGGCCTGGTCGGCGGCGGCCTTCTCCTCGCGCTTCTTCAGCTCGATCTCGTAAAGACGCGCGCGCAGCATGTCCCAGGCTTGCGCCCGGTTCTTGTGCTGCGAGCGGCCGGCCTGGCAGACCACGGCGACGCCGGTCGGGATATGCGTCAGGCGCACCGCGGATTCGGTCTTGTTGACGTGCTGGCCGCCGGCACCGCCCGATCGCATCGTGTCGACGCGGACGTCGGATTCCTTGATGTCGATCTTGATGCTGTCGTCGATGACGGGGAATACCTGCACGCTCGAGAACGAGGTGTGCCGCCGCGCGTTGGAATCGAATGGTGAGATGCGCACCAGGCGGTGCACGCCGGCTTCAGTCTTCAGCCAGCCATAGGCGTTGTGCCCGGAGACCTGGATGGTCGCCGACTTGATGCCGGCCTCTTCGCCTTCGGATTCTTCGAGGTACTCGACCTTGAAGCCGTGGGTTTCGGCCCAGCGCGTGTACATGCGCAGGAGCATCTGCGCCCAGTCCTGGCTTTCGGTGCCGCCGGCGCCGGCATGGACTTCGAGATAGGAATCGAAACGGTCGGCTTCGCCCGACAGCAGCGCCTCCAGCTCACGCCGCGCCACTTCTTTCTTCAGGTTCTTCAGCGCAGCTTCGGCTTCGGCGACGACGCCGTCATCGCCCTCGGCCTCGCCGAGCTCGATCATGCCGATGTCGTCTTCGAGCTCCTGCTCGACCTTGCCGATTCCGCTGAGCGCATCCTCCAGCGAGGTGCGCTCCTGCATCAGCTTCTGGGCTTTCTGGGGATCGTTCCAGAGGTTGGGATCTTCTGCGAGCTTGTTCAGCTCAGCGAGGCGCGCCGTCGATTTCTCGACGTCAAAGATGCCTCCTCAGCAGCCCGACCGACTGCTTGATCTCTTCTACCAACCGTTCGATTTCGGCGCGCATGTTGTTCTCTGTCTTGCGGAATCCCGCGTGCAGTTCGAGAGGGGATGTAGCGGCGGCAGCCGCAAAGCGCAACTGCCCGAACCGTGATCGTCGGTCTTATCCGCGGCCTACCACAACCCGCCAGTGCCCGGCCGGAAGAGGAAGCCGGAATCCGGCTGCTGCTGCTGCACCGGCATGCCGCGCCCGTCGGCGTCGGCAACGCCGATGACCGAATAATTGTCCGGCGGCGCCGTGCCCGGCTTGAAGGCTTCGAGGATGGTTCCGCCGGTCTCGCCCGGGCCGGCACGCATGCCGGTCTTGGCGACGACGCGGACGAGCTTGATGCCGGCGGGCACCTTGAACGGGACCGCAGGCTTGTCGGCGAGCGCGAGCTTGAGGAAGTCGCGCACGATCGGAGCGGCGAGATGGCCGCCGGTCGCGGCATTGCCCTTACCGAGCGGGCGCGGCTTGTCGTAGCCCATGTAGACTGCGACTGCGATGTCCGGCGAGAAGCCGACGAACCAGGCATCCTTCGCCTCGTTGGTGGTGCCAGTCTTGCCGGCGACGGGCTTGCCGACCTCCTTGATCACCGTGGCCGTACCGGACTGCACCACACCCTCCATCAGCTCCGTGATCTGATAGGCGGTCATGGAATCCAGCACCTGCTCGCGGCGGTCGATCAGCTGCGGCTCGGGCTGGTTCTTCCAGCCGCCCGGCGCGTCGCAGCCGCGGCATTCGCGCTGGTCGTGCTTGAAGATGGTGCGGCCGTAACGGTCCTGGATACGGTCGATCAGCGTCGGCTTCACGCGGCGGCCGCCATTGGCGAGCATCGAGTACGCCGTGACCATGCGCATCGCCGTCGTCTCGCCGGCGCCGAGCGCGTAGGAAAGATAGTTCGGCAGTTCGTCATAGACCCCGAAGCGGCGGGAATATTCGCCGATCAAGGGCATGCCGATGTCCTGCGCGAGCCGCACCGTCACGGTGTTGAGCGACTGCCGCAGCGCATTGCGCAGCGTCACCGGTCCCTGGAACTTGCCGGAGGAGAAGTTTTCAGGCCGCCACACGCCGGCGCCCTGCCCCTGGTCGATCTCGATCGGCGCGTCGAGCACGACGGTCGAGGGCGTGTAGCCGTTGTCGAGCGCGGCCGAATAGACGATCGGCTTGAACGACGAACCGGGCTGCCGGTAGGCCTGCGTGGCGCGATTGAACTGGCTCTGGTCGAACGAGAAACCGCCGACCATCGCGAGCACGCGGCCGGTCCAGGGATCCATCGCCACCATCGCGCCGGAGACTTCCGGAATCTGGCGAAGCCGGTACTGGCCTTCGACGGGGTGACCGTCCTTGTAGAGGGGATCGGCATAGATGACGTCGCCGGGCTGGAGCACCTGCGACACCGCTGTCGGCGTCTTGCCTCTCGTGCCACCCTGCAGCGCCCGCGCCCAGCGCACGCCGTCGACCGTGACGATGCCGGTCTCGCGCTGCTTGCTCACCGCGCCGCCGAGCTCGCGGCCAGGCTGAAAGCCGATCCGTGCCGACTGATCGCTGGTCTCCAGCACCACCGCCATGCGCCAAGGCGAGATGTCGGACAGCGACTTGATCTCGGCGAGCTTCACGCCCCAGTCGCCCGAAATGTCGAGCTTGCTGATGGCGCCGCGATAGCCCTGCTGCTCGTCGTAGTTCACGAGGCCGGCGACCATGGCCTTGCGCGCCATGACCTGGATCTTCGGATCGAGCGTGGTGCGAACCGACAGGCCGCCCTCGTAGAGCTTCTTCTCGCCGTAGCGCTCGAAAATGTCGCGGCGGACTTCCTCGGCGAAATATTCGCCGGCAAAGGTGTGGGCGCCGTTGGAACGGCTGGTGACGGCGAGCGGCTCCTTGCGCGACTTGTCGGCGTCGGCCTGCTTGATCCAGCCGTTTTCCAGGAGACGATCGATCACGTAATTGCGGCGCTCGATGGCGCGGTCGCGGTTGCGGACCGGATGCAGCGTCGCCGGCATCTTCGGCAGCGCCGCCAGATAGGACGCTTCCGCCACTGTCAGCTCGTTCACCGACTTGTCGAAATAGACCAGCGAGGCCGCCGCGATGCCGTAGGCGCCGAGGCCGAGATAGATCTCGTTGAGATACAGTTCGAGGATCTTGTCCTTCGAATAGGTCTTCTCGATGCGCATCGCCAGCAAGGCTTCCTTGATCTTGCGGGAGAAGGAGACCTCGTTGGTGAGCAGGAAGTTCTTGGCGACCTGCTGCGTGATCGTGGACGCACCCTGCGGACGGCGGTTCGAGCCGTAGTTCTGCAGATAGAGCAGGCCTGCGCGCGCCATGCCGGTGTAGTCGATGCCGCCATGTTCGTAGAAATTCTTGTCCTCGGCCGCGAGAAAGGCGTTGATCACGAGCTTCGGCACCGCCTGGATCGGCAGATACAGCCGCCGCTCCTTGGCGTATTCGCCGACCAGCGAACCGTCGACCGCGTGCACACGCGTCATCACCGGCGGCTCGTAATCCTGAAGCTGAGAGTAGTCCGGCAAGTCTTTGGAGAAATGCCAGATCAGGCCTGCCACGGCCCCGACGCCAACAAGGAACACCACTGTTCCCGCGGCGAACAGGAAGCCCATGAACCGCACCAGCAAGCGCATTATCTGTTTATCCGTTCAAACTCTGGATCAGCCCAGTATCAGCCCTTTGGCACGCAAAACGGCACCAATCTCACGTCGCGAATTCACCGGCTTACGCAATCACATCGAGGCCGGACTTAAGACGCTTGCCGAACAGGTTCTCGCCGATTCCGGAACCCTCTACCGGTTTCTATAAAGCGTCCGCTGTGGCCAAACTAGGGCCTTTGGGCCGGGACGAACAAACCGGCTCAGTTCGACGTCCCGGCCGTGGCCATCCGCTTGGTCAAAAATCCGTCGATCGCCTGGGCCATCGAGCCCACGGCGCGGGAGCGCCAGCCCTCGGAGACCAGGTGCTCGAGATCTGCCTTGTTGGAGACGTAGCCGATCTCGACCAGCACCGATGGCACGTCGGGCGCCTTCAGGACCCGGAAGCCGGCGGATTTCAGGGGATGCTTGTGCATCCGCACGGTCTGCTTCATTTCGCTCATCAAATGGCGAGCA
Organism: Bradyrhizobium sp. USDA 336; assembly: GCF_044908355.1. Taxonomy (NCBI): domain Bacteria; kingdom Pseudomonadati; phylum Pseudomonadota; class Alphaproteobacteria; order Hyphomicrobiales; family Nitrobacteraceae; genus Bradyrhizobium; species Bradyrhizobium sp. USDA 336. Next base: position 1,975,809 of record NZ_JBIYDC010000002.1, read on the forward strand.
AAACGGTTTGAAAAGGTGCGGGTTTCCCGCTGTGTGAGGTCGATCAGGATGTCGGCGACGTCGGTCGGCTCTTCCGCGAGATTGAAGCCGGCGATCGCATCGGCGCGGTTCTCCGCATCCGCCAGCCGTTGGGCCTCGGCGTCGGACGCCTTGTCGGAGAGCGTATAGATGGTCGCGCCCTGCGCATCCCCTTCCGCCCGCGGCAGCGCATCGGCGTGGATCGAGACGAACAAGGCCGCCTTGAGATTGCGGGCGATCTTGGTGCGGTCATTGAGCGGAACGAAGGTGTCGTCGTCCCGCGTCATGACCACGCGGTACTTGCCGGCTTTTTCCAGCTTGTCGCGGAGCGCCAGGCCAAAGGCCAGCACCAGGTTTTTCTCGCTCTCGCCGCTCGACTGCGTCCCGTTGTCGATGCCGCCGTGGCCGGGATCGATCACCACCACCGGTCGAGTATCACCCTTCTGCTGCGCGCCATCCGGGGCCGCGGCGCTGGGAACCGTGGCAGGCGGCGCTTCAGCGATCGCGGGCCGCAGCTCGGGACGGTTTTCGGGGCCACGTGACGACACGAAGGCGGTGCGGTCGACCTCCTCCAGCTCGAGCACGAGCCGGGCCGGTTGGCCGTTGGCCGCCTCCAGCACGTAGGATTTGGCGATCTTCGCCGGTCCGGACAGGTCGAACACGATTCGCGAGCCGCCGGGCATGACGAGCCCGTAGCGGAAGGCCTTGACCAGCCCCCGCCCCCCACTTCCGGTCCCCGCGGGCAGCTGAAAATTGACCTGCGGCACGTCCACCACCACGCGGTAGGGGTCGGCCAGCGTGACGGCGCGGAAGGTGACGGTCTGGTCGAGGTCGAGGATGAAGCGGGTCTGCTTGCCGTCGCCGGCCAGGCGGGCGGCCGAGGCGACCGGAAAATTCGCCGCAACGGCAGCGGGTTGCAACCGGCTCTCGGCGGCGATTAGGCGCGAGGAATCAGCACACGGCAATGCCGCGATGCACAGCAACATGCCCCCTAGCAAAACCCGTCGATTTGTGCGGCTCGCCACCGATTCCGTGCCTCCGAGCAGCTCTCTTAACGCAATAGAACCACAGGGTTAATCGATCCTTAATGACGGAAACGCGAAACTCGGCGACTGTGACCGCCGTGCGACGCTCCCTTGCACGGATGGCTCATTCCTCGTATGTACGGAATGCTGACGGCCGATATTTCCGGTTGTGTCGCATTCAGCCTCCCGGTGCAGCGCCGGAACTCTCAAGGTTTGAGAATTCCAGCGTTTTCCGCTTCCCTCTATGACCAGCGCGGTGCGCGGCAGCGAGGTGGAGCGGGTCAAGCCCCGGCGGCGGACGGTCTCGGGCTACCACTCATGTTGCCGGGACGGTTCTGACAGCGGCGTAACCCATTACCCGGTCCCTTGATCCCAAGGGGGCGGTTCGTGATCCCCAAGGCGAGCGCGCGCGCGCCGTGCCTGGCCAGCAGCAACTGATTGAAGGGCGGCCTCGCCGCCCAGTGTTTCATACGGGCCGACGCTTGATGCGCCAGACTGTGCCGACGAAATCTGAAGGAGCATTCGCGACGCTGCGGAGTGACAATCCCGTGCGTCGCAATGGTCCTGAAGCTTCCGGTTCGGCAAGGCGCGAGAGACGGCGTTTCGGCCTTCCCCTCAGCCCCGAATCAGGTGGACCGTCGCGTCACCCGCCGGCGCGATACGCGCCCACGGCTTATCGCGTCCGCCGCCGCCAAGAGTTAAGACATGCCCAACAAGATGTTGATCGATGCCACCCACCCGGAGGAGACCCGGGTCGTCGTGGTCCGCGGCAATCGCGTCGAAGAGTTTGATTTCGAGACCGCGCAACGCAAGCAATTGCGCGGGAATATCTACCTCGCCAAGGTCACAAGGGTCGAACCCTCGCTCCAGGCCGCTTTCGTCGAATATGGCGGCAATCGCCACGGCTTTCTCGCCTTCAGCGAAATCCATCCCGACTACTACCAGATCCCGGTCGCCGACCGGCAGGCGCTGATCGAGGCCGAGGAACAGGCCCATCGCGAGGCCGAGGAAGAAAGCGAGAACCGCTCGCACGGCCGTCGCCGCTCGCGGCACCGCAACGCCCGCCGCCGCGGTCATGGCGAGCGCGTGCGCAGCGACATCGTCGAAGGTCTCGAAGCCGGCGCCGATCCCGCCGCCCAGCCGGTCGACGGCGCCGCGCTGCCGGAGCATGCCGAGGGCGAGCATCTGCACGCCGATAGCGAGCATCACGGCGAGCACGAGGGCCACGATCATGGCGACCACGATCATGGCGACCATGATCATGACGAACATCGTCATGCCCGCGATGACGAGCACCATCACGCTCACGATGATGCCCACGGCCGCGAGGACGAACGCGATCATCACGATCATGAACACGCCGACGAGACGCCCGCGCCTGTCGCGGCGGTCGGCGCCGAGCCCGCGGTCGAGACCGTTGCCGAGCCGCAGCCGGCTCCAACCTTCGAGACTTCCGCTCCCGAGGCTCATGCCGCGGAAGCGCAGGCGGAGCCTCTGGCGGAAGCCGTGACATCGGCCGCCGAACCGGCCGATGCCGTCTACGCCGCCGGCGAAAGCACGGAAGCCCCGCAAGCGGACGCCGGGGAAGCAGCCGAGGAGGACGACGAGGACGAGGACGGCGAGGATGCCGAAGAGGAAGTCGTCGAATCCGTCGGCGGCGACGACGTGCTGGAGGAAGTGCCGGAGCGCACCTTCCGCCCGCGCCGCCAGTACAAGATCCAGGAAGTCATCAAGCGCCGCCAGGTGATGCTGGTGCAGGTCGTCAAGGAAGAGCGCGGCAACAAGGGCGCGGCGCTGACGACCTATCTCTCGCTCGCCGGCCGCTACGCCGTCCTGATGCCGAACACCGCACGCGGCGGCGGGATCAGCCGCAAGATCACCAGCGCGCAGGATCGCTCGCGCCTGAAGGAAGTGGTGCAGGACCTCGACGTGCCCGAGGGCATGGGCATCATCCTGCGCACCGCGGGCGCCGCCCGCACCAAGCCCGAGATCAAGCGCGACTTCGAATATCTGATCCGGATGTGGGAGACGGTGCGCGACCTCACGCTGAAATCGCAGGCCCCGACCCTCGTCTACGAGGAAGGCTCGCTGATCAAGCGCTCGCTGCGCGACCTCTACAACAAGGAGATCGACGAGATTCTGGTCGCCGGCGAAGCCGGCCACCGCGAGGCCCGCGACTTCATGAAGATGCTGATGCCCGCCAATGTCGGCGCGGTGAAGCAATATCGCGACGGCCAGCCGCTGTTCTCGCGCATGGGCGTCGAGAGCCAGCTCGATGCGATGTTCTCGCCGACCGTGCAGCTGCGCTCCGGCGGCTACATCGTCATCAACCAGACCGAGGCGCTGGTCTCGATCGACGTCAACTCGGGACGATCGACGCGCGAGCACCATATCGAGGACACCGCGCTCAAGACCAACATGGAAGCGGCCGAAGAGGTCGCCCGCCAGCTGCGCCTACGCGACCTCGCCGGCCTGATCGTCATCGATTTCATCGACATGGACGAGAAGCGCAACAACCGCGCGGTCGAGCGCAAGCTGTCCGATTGCCTCAGGCAGGATCGCGCGCGCATCCAGGTCGGCCGCATCTCGCATTTCGGGCTGCTCGAGATGTCGCGCCAGCGCATCCGCGCCAGCGTGCTGGAATCCTCGACCGATCCGTGCCCGCATTGCGGCGGCACCGGCCACGTCCGCTCGGTGTCCTCGGTGGCGCTGCAGCTCCTGCGCGGCCTCGAAGAGATCCTGATGAAGGGCGCCACCCACAATCTCGTGGTCCGCACCCGCACCGACGTCGCGCTCTATGTGCTGAACCACAAGCGCGGCCATCTGCGCGATCTCGAGAACGGTTTCAAGGTCACGCTGTCGGTGATCGCCGACGCGAGCGTCAGCGGCCCGCAGGCCTATGTGATCGACCGCGGCGAGCAGGTGCATACGCTCGAAGCCGCCAAGGCGCTGCTCGTTGCGCAAGCCGCTGCGAGCCCGCCGCCACCGGCCGAAGAGGCCTATGACGACGAGGACGTCTTCGACCTGGAGACGGAATCCGAGATCGAAACCGACGAGACCGAAGGCCTTGCCGACGAGCAGGCTGGCGGCGAGGCAGCCTCGGAGCAGGACGGCCAGCGCCGCAAGCGCCGGCGACGCCGGCGCGGCCGCGGCGGCCAGCGCGAAGGAGAGTTGCGCGAGGATACGGCGCCGACCGTGCCTGAGCCCGCGATGATCGCCGGCGAAAGCGAGGAGGAGACCGAGGCCGAGCAGGACGGTGAGGAAGGCGAGGAACAGGCCGCCCGTGGCGAACAGCAGGGCAGCGGTGATCGCCGGCGCCGGCGTGGTCGCCGCGGCGGCCGCCGCCGTCGCGGTGGCAGCGAGGAAGGTCTTGCCGGCTCCATCAGCGACGAGCTCGGCACCAACGCGCCGCCGGAAGCTGCCGGTGCAGTGGCCGATTTCGACGGCCTCGGCAGCCAGGCTTCGCCTTCGATCGCGCAGGCCGAGCCGACCGGCGAGCCGCAAGTTGCGGAGCCTGAGCCGCACGCCGAGATCCGGACCGAGGCGCCGGCCCAGCCGGAGCCCGCTCCCGCCGCGACGACCGCAACGCCGGACGAAGAGCCAGCCGGCGACAGGGCCGCGCGGCGCCGCTCCACCGTGCGCGAAAAGGTGAGCTTCCTGGCGAACAGCCAGGCGGAGCCCGCAACGCCGGCGGCGGAGGCGACCGAGCCGGTTGCTGCACCCGCGCCGGCACCTGAGCCCGCGCCGGAGGCGGCAAGCGAAACCCCGGCCGCCCCACGTCGTGCCGGCTGGTGGTCACGCCGTTTCGGCGGCGGCGAGTAAAGGGACAAATAGAATTGAAACCGCCCGGCCCAACCGGGCGGTTTTGATTTGATGAGGTCAGCTGCGATGCAAAGCGCGATCATTCTCGGCGGCGGCATGGTGGGCGTGGGCGCCGCGCTGCATCTGCAGCGGCGCGGCTGGTCGGTGACGCTGGTCGATCGCAGGGAGCCGGGCCGCGAGACCAGCTACGGCAATGCCGGAATGATCCAGGCCGAGGCGGTACGCCCCTATCCGATGCCGCGCGACCTCGCTTCGCTCTTGAAGATCGCGACCGGCCGCACCAACGACGTGCGCTACAGCCTCTCCTCGCTGCATCTCCACATCGAGCCCCTGCTCCGTTACTGGTGGCATTCGGCGCCGAAGCGGCATCGCGAGGCGATCGAGGCGTGGGCACGGCTGATCGCCTACGCAACCGCCGAGCACGACATCCTGATCCGCGAGGCGCATGCCGACAATCTCATCCGCCGCGCCGGCTACCGAGCGCTGTTTCGCGATGCCGCTTCACTGGATCTCTCGGTCAAGGCTGCCGAGGAAGATCAGCGCGAATTCGGCGTGAACTACCGCGTGCTGTCGGGCAGCGAGCTTGCCAGGGCCGAGCCGATCCTGCGAGACGATCTCCCGGGAGCGATCCATTGGCTCGACACCTGGACCGTGTCCGACCCCGGCGCGCTGGTCACGGCCTATGCCGACTTGTTCGTGCGCCTCGGCGGCAGGATCGTGCTCGGTGATGCGCAGTCGCTGCGACAGACCGCGACCGGCTGGTCGGTGGACACCGACCAGGGCCGCATCGACGCTGCCCACGCCGTCGTGACGCTCGGGCCGTGGTCGCCTGATTTATTGTACAAATTCGGCTATCGCATCCCGCTGGTGCGCAAGCGCGGCTACCACATGCATTACAGCGGCGGCGCTTCGCTCGACCTGCCGCTGGTCGACAAGGCCCGTGGCTACGCCATGGGGCCGATGGCCAAGGGCATCCGCATCACCACCGGCGCCGAATTGACCGGCGCGGACGCACTCGCAACACCAGTGCAGCTCGCCAGCGCCGAAGCCTCGGCGCGCGAGCTGATCGACCTCGGCAAACGGGTCGAGCCGGATCCGTGGTTCGGCACGCGGCCCTGCACGCCCGACATGCTGCCGGTGCTCGGCCCCGCCCCGCGCCACCCCGGCCTCTGGATGAATTTCGGCCATGGCCATCAGGGCTTCACGCTGGGCCCTGCGACCGGACGCCTGCTCGCGGAGATGATGAGCGGCGAAACGCCTGCGGTCGATCTGACGCCATACCGGCCCGAGCGGTTTTAGCCCACAGAAGAAGGGCTGATCGAGCAGTTCGATCAGCCCTATTGCTTCAAGTCTGATAGCGCAGCTCGCGCTGCCAGAGCCCGATCAGTCCGTGGTGATCGCCGTCTCCATGTCGGTCGGATCGATCTCCTTGGCGAGATTGGCGTTGAGCTTGTCGCGGTCGAGCTCGCCTTCCCACCAGGCGACGATCACGCAGGCGACGCCATTGCCGCATAGATTGGTCAGCGCCCGGCACTCGCTCATGAACTTGTCGATGCCGAGCACGATCGCCATACCCGGCACGAGGCGCGGATCGACCACCGCGAGCGTCGCCGCCAGTGTGATGAAGCCGGCGCCGGTGATGCCGGAGGCGCCCTTCGAGGTCAGCATCGCCACGACCAGGATGGTCATCTGCTGGGCGAAGGAGAGTTCGACGCCGAGCGCCTGCGCGATGAACAGCGTCGCCAGCGTCATGTAGATGTTGGTGCCGTCGAGGTTGAACGAATAGCCCGTGGGCACGACGAGGCCGACCACCGACTTGGAGCAGCCGAGCCGCTCCAGCTTCTCCATCAAGGACGGCAGCGCGCTTTCCGAGGATGAGGTGCCGAGCACGATCAGCAGCTCGTCCTTGATGTAGGCGAGGAACTTGAAGATCGAGAACCCGGCCATGCGCGCGATGAGGCCGAGCACGACGAACACGAACAGCGCAGCCGTGACGTAGAACGTCGCGATCAGGCCGAGCAGATTGAGGATCGCGCCGGTGCCGAACTTGCCGATCGTGTAGGCCATCGCACCGAACGCGCCGATCGGCGCCGCGCGCATCACGATCGAGATGACGCCGAACACCGCGTGCGCGGCATCGTCGATGAAGCTGCGGATGGTGTGGCCGCGCTCACCGAGGCTCATCAAGGCAAAGCCGAACAGCACCGCGAACAGCAGCACCTGAAGGATCTCGCCTTGCGCGAAGGCGCCGACCACGGTGTCCGGAATGATGTGCAGCACGAAGTCGACGGACTTTTGTCCAGCGGCCTGCTTGGCGTAATTGGCCACCGCCGCTTCGTTTGCCGCTCCGCCACCGAAGCCGGACCCCGGCTTGACGAGATTGCCGACGACGAGGCCGAGCACCAGCGCGAAGGTCGAGACGACCTCGAAATAGACCAGCGCCTTGACGCCGATGCGTCCGACCTTCTTGGCGTCCTGGATGTGGGCGATGCCGGAGACCACGGTGCAGAAGATGATCGGGGCGATCACCATCTTGATCAGCTTGATGAAGCCGTCGCCGAGCGCCTTGATCCAATCGTTGGTGGCGACGGACGGCCACAGCCATCCGACGATGGCGCCGAGCACGATGGCGATCAGCACCTGGATGTAGAGGACTTTGTACCACGGCTTGGCGGCGGGCGGCGCGACCGGCGCCTCCGCTATTGTTGTCGTCGTCATCGTTTCACTTCCCCTCAAAGCGCTGGGCCAGCCAAGATCAACTTGGCCGGCCCGTTAATTGGAGCTGCAAATTGTGGCAGGTTTAACCGCGGCGATCGACGATGCGGCGCGCGGCCGGCATCAACGCCGCGCCGAGCGCATTCTTGACCAGCGAACCCGCAATGAACGGCACGATGCCGACCTGCCAGGCTTTCGCTGCGCCGAGACCGAGGCCAAAGGCCAACCAGCCGAAGCCGGCGGCAAGAATGACCACATGGCCGGCGGCCATCGCTGCAAACAGCAGCACGACGCTGCGATCCCAGCCGCGCTCGGCGAGCCAACCGGTCACGAAAGCTGCCACAACGAAACCGAACAGATAGCCTGCGGTCGGCCCGACGAGCGGCGCGATCCCACCCACAGGGCCTGCAAACACCGGAAGTCCGAGCGCGCCCTCGGCGAGGTAAGCGATCATGGTTGCGCTGCCAAGGCGCCAGCCATAGGCGGCACCGATCATCAGCACCACCAACGTCTGCAGCGTCATTGGCACGTAGGGCAGCGGCAAATTTACCTTGGCCGACAGCGCCATCAGCGCGGTGCCGAGCGCAATCAGCACGACGGCACGCAGCGTGCCGACGGCTTCGCCCGGTTGCGTCGGCCACATCAATGCGGCGAGAGAGGAATGTGGCGTTGCCGCGGACGGGGTGGAACGGTCAGGCACGTCGAACTCCGGAGGGCTGTCGAAACTGGCGGCTATTTAAGCCAGTGAGCGATCCGGTCAACTGCCTCCCGCATCTCATCGAGCGAGCGTGCATAGGAAAAGCGGATGAATGAACGGCCATGGACAGGATCAAAGTCGAGGCCGGGCGTTGTCGCCACGCGCGCCTGCTCCAGCATCTGCTTTGCGAATTCAAAACTGTCCGAGGTGAAGTCCGAGACGTCGGCATAGAGATAGAAGGCGCCGTCAGCCGGCAGGAATCTCGTCAGTCCGGCCTTGGGCAAGCCATCGATCAGGACACGCCGGTTTTCCTGATAGCCGTGCTTGATCGCCTCCATCTCGGCCGCGCCGTCGAAGGCGGCCTCCGCTGCGATCTGCGACAGCGCGGGCACCGAGATCGAGAGGTTCTGCTGCAGCCGCTCGATCGGCCGCACCAGGATTTCAGGCACCACCATCCAGCCGACGCGCCAGCCGGTCATGCAAAAATACTTCGAGAACGAATTGATCACGAGCGCGTGCTCGGACAGCGCGGCCGCTGTCACGGCCGGCAACGCGTAATCGAGCCCGTGATAGATCTCATCGGAGATGAAGCGGATGCCGGCATCTTCCGCCGCCGCGATCAGGCCGGCGAGCGCTTCACGGGACATCATCGTGCCCGTCGGATTGGCGGGGCTGCCGACCAGAACACCCTTCAGCGGCGCCTTGCGATGCGCTGCGAGCAGGGCCTCGCCGGTCAGCGCGTGACGCGTTTCGTTCGTGGTCTCGATCAGCACCGGCTCGCAGCCGAGCGCGGTCAGAATATGTCGATACGGCGGATAGCCCGGCACCGTCACGGCGACGCGATCGCCAGGTTCGAACATCGACAGAAAGGCCAAGATGAAGCCGCCCGACGAGCCCGTCGTCACCACGATCCGCTCGGGGCTGACATCGCAGCCATAGGTGTCGCGATAATGGCGCGCGACGCGCGCGCGCAGACCGGGGATGCCGAGCGCGGACGTATAGTCGATCCGTCCGGCCTCGAGCGCCGCATGGGCGGCCGCGATCGCGGTCCTGGGGGCGCCGGCCGCGGGCTGGCCGACCTCCATATGGATCACATGACCGCCGGCCGCCTCGATTCGGGCCGCCGCGGCCATGACGTCCATCACCATGAACGGGGGAACATCGCTGCGGCGGGAGGGCTCGAGCCACTGCCCCAACCGGTTCCTCAATGTCGCGTCGCGCATCGATTTCTGCTATTGGCTGGCGAACCGGTCCGTCCGGTCCGTAAACGGGGCGCTTGTGCCCCAGACTGGCCGCATTGTACGGCTCATAAGGGCACCGTTCACAAGGGCATATCGCGTATCCGGTCCGCCGCCAATCACCAAAACCAATCACTGAACTGCTTGACCAAGATCACTTGACCGAGCCCCTTTTGACCAAGACCGCTTGATGTCGCTCCAGATCGCATTGCGCAAGAAGGCCTCCGCCCTCACCGCCCTCGTCACGGCCACGGCGATCGCGCTGACGCCGTTCTCGGCCGCGCGCGCTCAGGCCAAGGGGCCGCCGGTCCTGCGCGACACCGAGACCGAGCAGCTGCTGCGCGAATACACGCGTCCGATCCTGCGCGTTGCGGGTCTGGAGAAGCACAACATCCAGATGGTGATCATCAACGACGGCTCGTTCAACGCCTTCGTCGCGGATGGCCGCCGCATCTTCGTCAATTGGGGCGCGATCCTGCAATCGGAGACGCCGAACCAGATCATCGGCGTGCTCGCGCACGAGACCGGACATCTGGCGGGCGGCCATCTGTCCAAGCTGCGAGAGCAGCTCGCCGCCGCCCAGACCCAGATGATCATCGCGATGCTGCTCGGCGCCGGCGCGATTGCGGCCGGCAGCACGCAGCGCAGCAGCGTAGGCAACAACGGGCTCGCCAATGCTGGCGCGGCCGCCATCGCCGCTCCGCAGGAGGTGATCCGCCGCACGCTGCTGTCCTACCAGCGCCAGCAGGAGGAGAATGCCGACCGCGCCGGCGTGAAGTTCCTGGCTGCGACCCAGCAATCGCCCAAGGGCATGTACGAGACGTTCAAGCGCTTCACCAGCGAGAGCCTGTTCGCCGCGCGCGGTGCCGATCCCTACCTGCAGTCGCATCCGATGCCGGCCGAGCGCGTCGCCGCGCTACAGGAGTTCGCAAGCTCCAGCCCCTACTGGAACAAGAAGGACGATCCCGCGCTCCAGCTTCGGCACGACATGGTCCGCGCCAAGATCTCCGCCTTCATGGAGCGGCCGGAGACGGTGTACCGCCGCTATCCCCAGACCAACGACAGCCTGCCGGCGCGCTATGCCCGCGCCATCAGCACCTATCTGCACGGTGATCTGCGCAGCGCGCTCGCCCAGATCGACGCGCTGATCCAGGTGCAGCCGAACAACCCGTATTTCTACGAGGTGCGCGGCCAGGCGCTCCTGGAAAGCGGCAAGGCGGCCGAAGCGATCGCTCCCTTGCGCAAGGCCGTCGCCCTCTCGAACAACGCCCCCCTCATCGAGATGTTACTTGGGCAGGCTCTGGTCGGAACCGATAATAAGGCCTACACCGACGATGCCGTTCGGATTCTCCGCGCCGCGGTGGCCCGGGAGCCCGAGGCGGCGCTCGGGTATACCCAGCTCGCGATGGCCTATGGCCGGAAGGGAGATTATGCGGAGGCAGATCTCGCCTCGGCCCAGGCCGCATATTTGCGCGGCGACAACAAAACCGCCCGCGAGCTTGCCACGCGCGCGAAAACACGTTTCGCCGTCGGCACCCCCGGATGGGTCAAGGCCGACGACATCGTGGCGGCGAAGCCGCCGCGCAACTGACGCAAACTCGAACGACGCCCGACCACGACGTCACGACACCGGGCCTGAATCCGCCGGGACGTTCTCGAAACCTGCTTTGGATAAGAGGATTTGACTATGCCTTCGCTGCGCCTGCTCGCTCCTGCCCTGTTCGCGCTCGCCATGTTCGGCGCAGCCGTGCCCGCCTCGGCCGACAGTTTCTCCGACAGCCAGCGCACCGAGATCGAGAAGATCATCAAGAACTATCTCGTCAGCCATCCCGAGGTGCTCGAGGAGGCCATGGCCGAGCTCAGCAAGCGCCAGGCCGCGGCCGAAACGCAGAAGCACCAGGCCAGCATCGCGCAGAACGCCGAGGCGATCTTCAACTCGCCGCGCCAGGTCGTGCTCGGCAACAGGGACGGCGACGTCACCTTCGTCGAGTTCTTCGACTACAATTGCGGCTATTGCAAGCGTGCTATGGACGACATGCTGACCATCATGAAGGGCGATCCGAAGCTGAAGGTGGTGCTGAAGGAATTTCCGGTGCTGAGCCAGGGCTCGGTGGAAGCGGCGCAGGTCGGGGTCGCCGTGCGCATGCAGGATCCCTCCGGCAAGAAATATCTCGACTTCCATCAGAAGCTGCTCAGCGGCCGCGGCGCCGCCGACAAGGCCCGCGCGATGCAAGCCGCCAAGGAAGCCGGTCTCGACACGGCTCGCATCGAGAAGGACATCGCCAGCCCCGAGGTGCGCGCCACCCTCGAGGAGAATTTCAAGCTCGCCGAAGCGATGGGCATGAACGGTACGCCGAGCTACGTGATCGGCAAGCAGATCGTGATCGGTGCCGTCGGTGTTGAAAGCCTGAAGGAGAAGATCGGCATTGCCCGTTGCGGCAAGGCGACTTGCTGATCACAGTTTTACGATAGCGAGAACACAAAAAGGCCGGCAGACATGCCGGCCCTTTTTCTTGCGCTGAACGTTGGCGCCTTCGTGCAAAGTCATTCATCTGGCGTTCAACAAACAAAAGCCGCGGAACAGTCGAAGTTCCGGAACAACTCAAATCCCCTTTCGTTGTCGGCGCGGGCAATGACGCGAATGAACACGTGAGGAGAATTTCGATGTTGAACCGCTTTATGATTTCGGTTGCCGCAGTCGCGCTCGTCGCGGGCACTGGCCTCGCGAACGCGCAGGGCAATATGGGCCGCGACAGCGGCGGCGCCGCCGGTGGCGCGCAGATGCAGCATTCGCAACCTTCCGGCGGCGCTGCTGAGCGCGGTGGCTCGATGAGCCATGACAAGGGGACCGTTGGCCAGGCCGGCGGCTCCGGCGCGATGAAGTCCGAAGACAAGTCCGGCGCGATGAAGGACGAGCGCCCCTCGGGCGGCGCGATGAACAAGAACGCGGCCGAGGACAAGTCTGGCACCACCAAGGGCCAGCGCACCGACGACCGCGCGCAGGGTCAGATGGACAAGTCCCAGCAGGACAAGTCCAAGAGCATGAGCCAGGACACCAGCAAGTCCGGAGCTAAGGACCAGAAGGACATGAAGGCCGAGGGCAGCAAGAGCGGCACCTCGACCACCGAGACCCAGAAGGGCACCGGCACGAGCACCAACCAGAATGTCCAAGGCCAGACCGGCACGAGCACGAACCAGAACGCGCAGGGCCAGACTGGCACCAGTTCGACCCAGAACGTCCAGGGCCAGAGCTCGACCACGGTTGGCCAGGCGGGCGCCGCTGCCAAGCTCTCGACCGAGCAGCGGACCCAGATCACCTCGGTGATCCGCGAGCAGCGCGTCGCCCCGGTGACGAACGTGAACTTCTCGATCTCGGTCGGCACCCGCATTCCGCGGGAGGGCATCACCCTTCACGCCCTGCCGTCGCGGGTCGTGTCGATCTATCCGGAATGGCGGAGCTACAAGTACGTCCTGGTCCGGGAAGAGATCGTGATCATCGATCCGGACACCTATGAGATCGTGGCCGTCCTGAACGTCTAAGGCCGGACACCGGCAAGCTCTTGGGGGCGGGCAGCGATGCCCGCCCCTTTGCATGCACCCGGCAGCCATGCTTCAGCCTGGTTAACAAGCAAATTCCGTAGTTTCCGCACAGGTTTTTGCGCACTGGATGAGGTGGCTGACCCCGCCCCTGAGGCCCTTCAAGGCTTCCCCTCACGCGCTTTGTTACCTATAACCCCCGCCACGCCGAAACACCTCTTTCCGGGATTGGAATGGCCGAACCTGCAACCGACACGATCCTCGTCCTGAACGGGCCGAACCTCAACATGCTGGGGACCCGCGAGCCCGACAAGTATGGCCATGCGACGCTGGCCGACGTCGAGGCGCTGTGCCGGGACACGGCCGCGACGTTCGGCCTGAAGGCGGACTGCCGGCAATCCAACCGCGAAGGCGAGCTGATCGATTTCATCCACGAGGCGCATCGGCGCAAGATGAAGGGCATCATCATCAATGCCGGCGGCTATTCCCACACCTCGATCGCACTGCACGATGCGCTGCTCGCGGTGCAGATTCCGACGGTCGAGGTGCACGTGACCAACATCCACGCCCGTGAGAGTTTTCGTCACCATTCCTACACTGCGCGCGCGGCTTTCGCCTCGCTCTGCGGTTTCGGCATCGAGGGCTACCGCCTCGCCATCCAGGGCCTTGCCGCCAAGCTCGGCATCAAGCCCAACGCCTGACGCTCCCTTCCAACAGAACATTCGGATCAAACAACATGGCGCGCCAGCCAGACGACAAAGCAGCCGCAAAGTTTTCCAGCGAGGATTCCGCGCTCGTCCGCGAGCTGGCACTTCTGCTCGATGAGACCAGCCTCACCGAGATCGAGATCGAGCGAGCGGGTCTGCGCCTGCGCGTCGCCCGCAACATCAGCGTTGCCGCGACCATGCCGATGCAGGTGACGGCTCCTCCGGCCGCCCTGCCGCTGGCAGCAAGCCCCGCGGTCCCTGCCGCGGCCGATCTGTCGAAGCATCCCGGCGCCGTGACCTCGCCGATGGTCGGCACGGCCTATTGGGCGCCGGAGCCGGGCGCAAAGCCGTTCATCGACGTCGGCGCCAAGGTCTCGGTCGGCCAGACCCTGCTGATCATCGAAGCCATGAAGACGATGAACCAGATCCCCTCGCCGCGCGCCGGCACGGTGACGCAGATCCTGGTCGAGGATGGCCAGCCGGTCGAGTACGGCGAGCCGCTGGTGATCATTGAGTGACGCGAATGGGGAATAGCGAATAGCGAATGGCGTCAGCCTTCCCTACTCGCCATTCGCCACTCGCCATTCGCTGCAGGACAACATGTTCGACAAGATCCTCATAGCCAACCGCGGCGAGATCGCCCTTCGCATCCTCAGGGCCTGCAAGGAGCTCGGGATCGCCACCGTCGCCGTGCACTCCACCGCCGACGCCGATGCCATGCATGTGCGGCTGTCGGACGAGAGCGTCTGCATCGGGCCGCCGGCGTCCAAGGACAGCTATCTCAACGTGCCCGCCCTGCTCGCGGCCTGCGAGATCACCGGCGCCGATGCCGTGCATCCCGGTTACGGCTTCCTCTCCGAGAACGCGCGCTTTGCGGAAATCCTCGCCGAGCACAATCTGCACTTCATCGGTCCGAAGGCCGAGCACATCCGCCTGATGGGCGACAAGATCGAGGCCAAGAAGACCGCCAAGCGCCTCGGCATCCCCGTGGTGCCCGGCTCGGACGGCGCCGTCGGTCCCGACGACGATGCGATGGCGATCGCGAGGAAAATCGGCTTCCCCGTGCTGGTGAAGGCGGCGGCGGGCGGCGGCGGCCGCGGCATGAAGGTCGCGCACAGCGAGGCCGACCTGCAGCTGGCGCTGTCGACGGCGGCCAACGAGGCCAAATCCGCCTTTGGCGATGCTTCCGTCTATCTGGAAAAATACCTGCAGAAGCCGCGCCACATCGAGATTCAGATCCTCGGCGATGGCCGCGGCGGCGCGATCCATCTCGGCGAACGCGACTGCTCGCTGCAGCGGCGCCACCAGAAGGTCTGGGAGGAAGGCCCCTCGCCCGTGCTCGCTGCCGCCGCGCGCGCTAAGATCGGCGAGACCTGCGCGAAAGCGATGCGCGAGATGAAATATCTCGGCGTCGGCACCATCGAATTCCTGTTCGAGGACGGCGAGTTCTACTTCATCGAGATGAACACCCGCATCCAGGTGGAACATCCCGTCACCGAGAGCATCACCGACATCGACCTCGTGCTGGAGCAGATCCGCATCGCCGCCGGCGGCGACCTGCCGGCCAGGCAGGACGAAGTCCAGGTCATCGGCCATGCGATCGAGTGCCGCATCAACGCCGAGAATCCGCAGACCTTCCGCCCCTCGCCCGGCCGGATCCTGCAATATCATCCGCCCGGCGGCCTCGGGGTGCGGATCGATTCCGCCGTCTACCAGGGCTACACGATCCCACCCTATTACGACTCCCTCGTTGGCAAGCTGATCGTGCACGGCAAGACCCGCGCCGAATGCCTGATGCGGCTGCGCCGCGCCTTGGACGAGATGGTGGTCGAAGGCATCGAGACCACGCTGCCGCTGTTCCGCGCGCTGGTGCGCGAAGCCGACATCATCAACGGCGACTACCACATCCACTGGCTGGAGCAGTACCTGGCCGGCAAGGCGGAACCAGCGCCGCGATAATCACATGCTCTCATGGAACCCCTTGCCTCCAATCGCGTTCTGGATGGTTGGGGCAGTTCCAAGGGGGCGTTTTGAACTCCATTGCCTGCAGACAGGTGAACCGTCGTGACGGCTGAAGGCCAGCGACGGCGCGCATTCTGGCAGATCCTGCTGTTCGCGGCGGGCCTTTTGGTGCTGACCGTGATCAGCGCCGGTTCCGTCTACCTCGTCAACAAGGCGCGGGAGGATAGCAAATGGGTGGTTCACACCATCGAGGTGGAGAACCAGATCAATGCCCTGCTGCTGGAGATCCGACGTGCAGAGAGCGGCGCCCGTGGCTACCTGTTGACCGGGGAAGACAACTTCAGGACTGACCATGAAAAGGCCGTGGCCGCCATCATCCCGGCCCTCGACAAGCTCACCCGCCAGAGCGTCGACAATCCGGGGCAACGCGAGAATGTCGAGAAGCTGAGCACGGCGATTGAAACCCGGCTCAGCCAGTTCGCGCAGGAAATGGCCTTCATTCGGCAAGGCCAGGCGGACAAGGCCACGGCACTGGTGCGTGAGCTGGCAGCCCAGGACGCCACGGCGAGGATCGCCAGCGTCGCCAACACGATGATGCGCGAGGAGGAGCGGCTGTTCCGCCTCCGCACGACCAACTCCGACCGCAGCCAGACCCTGGCCGCCTCGATGACCGGAATCGGCTCCGGCCTCGTTGTGGTGCTGGCGCTGATCTCGATCTGGCTGGTGCGGCGTTCGGCACGCGTGCGCGACGAAGCCGAAGCGCGCCTGCGCGAGGCCTACGCCAACCTCGAGACCGTCGTCGACGAACGCACGGCGGACCTGCGCGAGGCCAACGACGAAATCCAGCGCTTTGCCTATATCGTCAGCCATGATCTGCGCTCGCCACTCGTCAACATCATGGGCTTCACCAGCGAGCTCGATGAGCTCGGCGGCGACATCTTCCGCCGCATCGGCAGCCTCGCGCACGCCCCCGCGGAAGGAGCGCCGCTCGCGCCCGCCGCGCCGGGTGAGATCGCGCTGGAGGGCGGCGACAAGCAGCTCCAGGAGGATTTCTCCGAAGCGCTCGGCTTCATCAAATCGTCGATCGCCAAGATGGACCGGCTGATCTCGGCCATCCTCAATCTCACCCGCGAGGGCCGGCGCGAATTCCAGCCGGTGAAGGTCGACACCCGCGAGCTGATCGAGGCCATCGTGACGACGCTGGCGCACCAGGCCGCCGAGGCGCAGGCCGAGATTCACGTCGAGCCCCTGCCGGACCTCGTGAGCGACCGTCTCGCCCTCGAGCAGATCTTCTCCAATTTGATCGACAATGCCATCAAATATCTCAAGCCCGGCGTGCCCGGCGAGATCAGAATCCGCGGGCGGACCAAGCTCGGCTACGCTATCTTCGAGGTCAGCGACAACGGCCGCGGCATCGATCCCAAGGACCACCAGCGGATATTCGACCTGTTCCGCCGCGCGGGAACCCAGGACAAGCCCGGCCAGGGCATTGGTCTTGCCCATGTGCGTGCACTTGTGCGTCGCCTCGGCGGCACCATGTCGGTATCATCGGAACTCAACACGGGCAGCACCTTCACGATCACGCTGCCGATCGCCTGGAACGTGAGCAACCGGAACAGAGATCGATGACCCAGCCTGTCACCATCATCATGGTCGAGGACGACGAGGGCCATGCCCGTCTGATCGAGCGCAACATCCGCCGCTCGGGCGTCAACAACGAGATCGTCTCCTTCACCACCGGGACCGACGCCATGCGGCACCTGTTCGGCGCCGACGGCTCCGGGCTCGTGCAGAAGGGCAACGCGCTCCTGATCTTGCTCGACCTCAACCTCCCCGACATGACCGGGATCGACATCCTGAAGCAGATCAAGGAGAACAAATACCTGAAGGCCTCGCCCGTGGTGGTGCTGACCACCACCGACGATTCCCAGGAGATCAAGCGCTGCTACGAGCTCGGCTGCAACGTCTACATCACCAAGCCCGTCAACTACGAGAATTTCGCCAACGCCATCCGGCAGCTCGGTCTGTTCTTCTCGGTCATCCAGGTCCCGCCCGCCGCCACATGAACCAGCGCACGCCGACACTGCTCTACATTGACGACGACGGGGCGCTGGCGCGCCTGGTCGATCGCGGCCTGACGCGGCGCGGCTTCCGGGTCGTCCATGCCGCGAGCGGCGAGGAAGGGCTCGCGCGCATCCGCCGTGCCGCCGCCCAGAACAGCACCGAAGGCGGCATCGACGTCGTCGCGCTCGATCAGTACATGCCGGGCCTCGACGGGCTCGAGACGCTTGAGCAGATCATGGCGATCCCGGACGCGCCGCCCGTCGTGTTCGTGACCGCCTCGCAGGATTCCAGCATCGCGGTGACGGCGCTCAAGGCGGGAGCGGCCGACTATCTGGTCAAGGACGTCCAGGGCGACTTCATCCCGCTCCTCCACGTCGCGGCCGAAGGCGCGCTACGCCAGGCCGAGCTGCAACGGGCGCGCGAGGAAGCCGAGGCCGAGATCCACGCCTCGCGCGACCGCTACGCGGCGCTCGCCGCCGAACGCGAGCTCCTGCTGCGCGAGGTCAACCACCGCGTCGGCAACTCGCTTCAGATCATCGCCTCGCTGCTGCACCTGCAGGCAAGCTCCGCCGCGCAGGACGAGGTCAAGGCGGCGCTGACCAACGCGATGGGTCGCGTCGCCGCGGTGGCGCAGGTGCACCGCCGCCTCTACACCTCGCAGGACCTCAAGAGCGTGGTCCTCAATCAATATCTGGACTCGCTGCTCGAGGATCTCAGGCGGTCGGCCGAGGGCAACCGCATGTCGCGCCTGACTTTGAAGGCCGAGCCGATCGAGATCGATCCGGACCGTGCGGTCGCCGTCGGCATCATCGTCAACGAGCTGGTGATGAACGCGGTGAAATACGCCTATCCTGACGGCGCCGGCCCGATCCATGTCGAGCTGATCTCGCAAGGCGACGACCTCCTGCTCTCGATCACCGACGACGGCGTCGGCGACAACGCCAAGGCCGATCCGCGCTCCACCGGCATGGGCCAGCGCATCGTCGCGGCCATGGCCACCAAGCTCGACGCCACGGTCGAGCGCGATCCCGCGCATTCCGGAACCCGGGTCGTGCTGAAGTTCGGCCGCATGCTCGCAAGCGTCGGCAAAACCAGCACCGCTGCCGCGAGCTGAGCGGTCCGGCGCACCCATCGCAACTGCATTGCGATCCTGCTATGATGGCAAGCCATGACTTCGCGCGACTCCGCCCCGTCTGAAATCACGCCGGCCGTGCTGCTGCGCGCTTATGCCTGCGGCATCTTTCCGATGGCGGAAAGCGCCGACGATCCGACCCTGTTCTGGGTCGAGCCGGAGCTGCGCGGTGTCATCCCGCTCGACGGCTTCCGCGTCGCCTCGCGCCTTGCGCGCACGGTGCGCTCGGATCAGTTTCGCGTCACCGTCAACACCGCGTTCAAGGCGACCATCGCCGGCTGCGCGGCGCCGCAAGTGGGCCGCGAGGACACCTGGATCAACAAGCGCATCCGCGACCTCTATGGCGGGCTGTTCGAGCTCGGCCATTGCCACAGCGTCGAAGCCTGGCAGGGCGACGAGCTCGTCGGCGGTCTCTACGGCGTCAGTCTGGGGCGGGCCTTCTTCGGCGAGAGCATGTTCCACACCGTGCGCGATGCCTCGAAGGTCGCGCTGGTGCATCTGGTCGCGCGGCTCATTCACGGCGGCTTCGAGCTGCTCGACACCCAATATGTCACCGAGCACCTGAAGAGCTTCGGCGCCGTCGAGATCTCGCGGCGACGCTACACCGCGCTGCTCGACAGGGCGCTGGCCGGCGAGCCCGGCGATTTCCTGAAGCTCTCCGCCGGCGAAGCGATCCGGGGCGCAAGCGCCCTCGAAATCATCGCCTCGCGGCAATAACCAGCGACCGGACTGGCGGTCAGGAGTCGTTCACCTCTCCCGAAGGGAGAGGTCGGAGCGCATCGTAGATGCGGTCCGGGTGAGGGGTTCAAGTCTCACGGAGTGCCTCAGCCCCTCACCCGGATTGCTCAGGCGCGCAATGCGCGC
The DNA here is from genome assembly GCF_044908355.1 of Bradyrhizobium sp. USDA 336. Classification (NCBI taxonomy): domain Bacteria; kingdom Pseudomonadati; phylum Pseudomonadota; class Alphaproteobacteria; order Hyphomicrobiales; family Nitrobacteraceae; genus Bradyrhizobium; species Bradyrhizobium sp. USDA 336. The sequence goes on from NZ_JBIYDC010000002.1 coordinate 1,995,590, forward strand.
CATAGCAATCCGACCTCTCCCCGTCGGGGAGAGGTGAAGAGCCCGCCGAACCCAACTCCATCAGGTTAGCGGCCAAATCCGGGGATGCCGAACAGGCCTGGGCGCTGCTCCGGTGGTGGCGGCGGTGGCGGCGCCGGTTGCTGCTGCTGGATCGGCGGCAGCGGCTGCGGCGGGCGCTGCTGCACCTGCTTGGGCGCGGCCTTCTTCTGCGCGGGCGGCGGTGGCGGCGGCTTGGCCGCGGCCGGATCCGGTGCCGCCGTCGCCACAGTCTGCTGCGGCTCTTTGCAGTCGGTCAGCCAGATGTCGTAGATCGGATGCTCGACGCCGTGCAGGCCGGGGCTCGCCGCGTACATCCAGCCCGAGAAGATCCGCTTCACCTCGCCCTGCAAGGTGATCTCGTCGACCTCGACGAAGGCGTCGGTGTTGGCCGCTTCAGTCGCCGGACGCGTGTAGCAGGCGTTGGTCTTGACGCGGAGCGCACCGAACTGGACGGTCTCGCCGATCTCCTCGTCGAAATTGATGATGCGCCCGGTGATCTTGTCGAGGCCGGAGAAGGTCGCCTTCTTGTTCACGATCTTCTGGGCCGGCGGCTCCGTTACGACCTCGTCGCCCGGCTGGAGGCTGGCCGGCGTCTGCGGCACGCCGCCCTTCTGCTGGGGCTGCCGCTGACCGGGCGCTCCGGGAGCGCCTTGCGGACCCGGCGGATTGATCGCGGCCGAGGGCGGCTGGTTCGGCGGCGCGAGGGTCGAGCCCGGCGGCGGTGCTAGGGGCTGGGTCTCGACCGGCCCGGGCATCACGTTGCCCTGCCGGCCCGGAGGCGGCGGCATCGGGCGCGACGGCAGCACCCGGCCCTGCGGCGGCAGCTCCGGCACCTCTTCGTCGTCCTCGGGCATCTGCTGCGGCTGGGGCTGGCCGCGCGGAATGCTGCCGGGCGGCCGCAGCGGCGGCGGATCGGAGAAGATCGTGCCGATCTGCGCACTTGCCGGCGTCGCAGCCGTCAGTGCGGTGGCGGCCAAAAGCGCCGCAAGACCGGTCAGGGAAAAGGTTTTGAACATTTCGCGCGGCTTCAACAGCGAATCGGGCTCGTTGGACATTCTACAGGGGATACCGCCGCTCGCAGGCCTTCCGGTTAACACGCCGAATACGGCGGGGGAAGGGCGGCATCCCTGCCCTTCCCGGCCCGGTCTGGCCAGGCCGGCTCCCGGATGGGATAGTCGTGAGCCCCCTCCCCGGGGCCGAATGCGGGTATGCCCCCGAACCGACAATCCCGACAGAAATGCCCTCCCTCCTCGAAGCCGCCCTCGCCCTCCCCCTGCGTGCCCTCGCATGGCTCGGTGGCCAGGGCACGCGCGCGGTGGCGGCGATTGCCTTCATCGCGGTCGCGGTGCCGCCGCTCGGCGCGCTGCTGCGCCCTTACGTCACCGAGGCGATCTTCCTTCTGCTCTGCATCTCCTTCATGCGCGTCGATCTCGTCGCGCTGTACGGACATCTGCGCCGGCCGGCGCTGGTCGCGGCCGCCACGGCCTGGACCACGATCGGTGTGCCGCTGATCGTCGCCCTCCTCGCCCAGGGAAGCGGGCTCGACAAAAGCTCACCCGGTCTCTTCCTCGCGCTGATGCTCCAGGGCATGGCTTCGCCGATGATGGCAGCGCCCGCGCTCGCCGCGCTGATCGGCCTCGACGCCACGCTGCCGCTGGTCACCCTGGTCACCGCGACCGCGCTCGTGCCCTTCACCGCCTCGCTGTTCGCGAGCCTCTTTCTCGGCGGCATGCTCAGCATCTCGCCGCTCGCGCTCGGCCTGAAGCTGCTCGGAATCCTCGCCGCATCGCTGCTGGCCGCGACCGTCATCCGCCGCCTGTTCGGCACCGAGGCGATCCAGCGCCACAAGCAGCCGATCGACGGCTTCAACATCCTCATCCTGCTGGTCTTCGCATCCGCCGTCATGGGCGACGTGGCGCACGATTTCGTCGCTGATCCGCTGTTTGCGATCACTGTCGCACTGCTCGCCTTCGCGGTCTATTTCACCCTGCTCGCGGTCACGACATTGATTTTTCGCCGCGCCGGCACCGAGCGCGCCTTCGCCATCGGCCTGATGGTGTCACAGCGCAATCTCGGCCTGATGCTGGCGGCAACCGCCGGCGCATTGCCGCCCACCACCTGGCTCTATTTCGCGCTGACGCAGTTTCCGATTCACCTTGCGCCGTACATGCTGATGCCGATCGCGCGGCGACTGAGAGTGCGCGCAAATGCGCCCGACGAGGCAACCAAGACTGACGCACCCTCGTTCGCGTCGCACCGACGCAGGGGAGGAACATCCGTTCAAGACCCCGGTTGAAGCCTCTAACCGCAAGGAGGTTAGCGATGAAGTTCGCCATGATTTTGGTTCTCGGCTCGCTTGCCATGGGCTCGGCAGCGAGGGCCGATCAACCCGGACCTGACTGGATGCCGATGGAACAAGTGAAAGCCAAGCTCATGGAGTCCGGCTATTCACAGGTCACCAAGCTTGAAGCCGACGATGGCCAGTGGGAGGGCGAGGGAGTCAAGAACGGCCAGAAGATGGAATTCCACGCCGATCCCAAAACTGGCGTCATCGTGCGCGAGAAGCCGGATAAGTGAACATCGCCGCAGTCCGCTTGAGCAAGGCGGACTGCGCAAGTTTCACTTGATTCCCATCCTCTGGCATTCGGCCAATATCCACTGCCGGAATGCCTGCATCGCGTGCGTGTGCCGCTTTGATTTGAGGGACGTGAGCCAGTACGACCCAAGATGGACGCGCGTGTTGTAGGGACAGGCCAGGCGTTTCCGGGCGACCTCCTCCGAGAACAAGATGACCGGCAAAAGTGCGACCCCGCCTCCGCGAGCCGCAGCATGCGCCAAGGAAATCGATGAATCGAACATCGGACCCGTCACGCGCGGCTGGCTGCATTTCGCTGCCTCGAACCACTGTGTCCACTCGCCGGATCGGTAGGACCGCAGCAGCACTTCTTGATGGAGATCGATCGGGTCTTTCAGACGCTTCGCCATCGCTGGCGTGCACATCGGAGTGAAGGGAGCATCGACCAAGCGCTCTGCGTTGGTACCGTGCCAGGCGCCGTCGCCAAATCGAATGGCGAAGTCCAAACCCTCGGCGCCGAGATCGACACGATTGTTGTTCGCAAAGATCCTGATATCGACCTGCGGGTGGCTCGAGGTGAAAGTCTTGATGCGAGGAACGAGCCAGCCTGCTGCGAACGTTCCGACGACGCCGATCATCAGCGTCTCCCGCATGCGGCCATTTTCGAAACGATCCAGCACCTGGTTGATGCGACCGAAAGCATCGGAAATGGCAGGCAACAGCGCCTCGCCTTCCTCCGTCAGGGCAAGCCCGCGCGTGAGCCGCCTGAACAGCTCCACACGTAGGCTTCGCTCCAGAGTTCGCACTTGCTGGCTCACTGCGGCCTGCGACACACGGAGTTCCAGGCCGGCCTTGGTGAAGCTGAGGTGGCGCGCTGCCGCCTCGAAAGCACGAAGTGCGTTCAGCGGAAGATTGGAAACGCTGGGAGGTCGGCGGGCCACGTCTGATCCAAGTTTTACTTATGGTTGGCCTTACGAAGCATCGTTTGTCAATCGCGGGAGCACGCAGCAAAAAAGCGCACGTTCAATGGGAATTCACGATGCTAACGCGACGTCAGTTCGGATCATCCACACTTGTGCTCGCAGGACATTTCTTCCTCTCGAACGCTTCGAGCGCTGCGACACTCGAAACAACACGACTGTTGGAGGCCATCAGACAACTTGAAAGCAAAAGCGGCGGCCGGCTCGGCGTCACCGTGCTCGACACGCAAACCGGCGCGTCGATTCATCATAGGGGAGACGAACGATTTCCGATGTGCAGCACCTTCAAGGTGCTTGCGTCCGCAGCAATATTGAAGAGTCTGGGAGACAAGCTGGACGGCCTCGATCGCCGCGTCCGCATCGAACAATCCGATATCGTCGAGAATTCGCCGATCACCCGTGAGCATGTCGGACCGGAAGGCATGTCGCTGCGCGAACTCTGCGAGGCTGCCATTACGAGGAGCGACAATACGGCGGGGAACCTGCTTCTCAGGAACATAGGAGGCACCGCCGGCTTGACCGCCTTCGCGCGCAGCCTCGGTGACGACGTGACCCGATTGGACCGCGTCGAGACCGAGTTGAACGAAGCTGCGCCCGGCGATGTTCGCGACACGACGAGTCCAAACGCGATGGCTGAGAACTACAGGCGTCTGGTGCTCGGCAACGCGCTCCCGCCGGCAGCCCGGGAGCAGCTTTCCAAATGGATGATCGCGAACAAGACAGGTGACAGCCGATTGCGCGCCGGCTTGCCGCAGGGCTGGCGCGTGGGCGACAAGACCGGAACGGGCGGCCACGGCACCAACAACGACGTCGCGATCGCATGGCCACCTCAGCGTTCGGCGCTCATCGTGGCAGTTTATCTCACGGGCGCCTCTGTCGATTTCAGCGGCCAGAATGAGGTGATTGCCTCCGTCGGACGAGAGGTCGGCAAGGAATTCGGCTGACCGCAGAGCTGACGTTCGCGCCGAAGCGGCCGGAGGTCCTGGAAGGGAGGTCTGTGCCGGGTGCCCCTACCCCGCCCGCGCCGCGCGCCGCAGCGCCTGCGGCGGCTGGCCATAAGCGCGGATGAAGGCACGCCGCATGCGCTCGGGGTCGCGGAAGCCGGTCACCTCCGCCACGCGCTCGATCGCCTCGCGCGAGGACTGCACGCGCTCGCGCGCGACTTCGAGCCTGAGCCGCTCGATCGCCTTGGACGGCGTCGTGCCGGTCTCAGCGGCAAAGGCGCGGGCAAAATGCCGTGCGCTCATGCCGGCGCGATCGGCGAGCTCCTCCACCGTCAGCGGCGCGTCGAGATTTTCGCGCGCCCAGGATAGCAGTGCACCGAAGCGACCGTTCGGCGCCTTCAGCTCCAGCAGCGACGAGAATTGCGACTGGCCGCCGCTGCGGCGATGGTACAGCACGAGCTGGCGCGCGGTCGCCTGCGCGATCTCCTCACCGTGGTCCTCGGTGACCAGCGCGAGCGCGAGGTCGATCCCTGCGGTGATACCTGCGGATGTCCACACATTACCGTCGCGGGTAAAAATCTGGTCCGGCTCCAACTTCACCTTGGGAAAACGCGCGATGAAATCGCGCGTCCGTCCCCAATGGGTGGTGGCGCGGCGGCCATCGAGAAGCCCCGCCTCGGCCAGCACGAAGGCACCCGAGCAGACGCTCGCAACCCGAACGCCGCGCCTTGCCAGCCGCTGCACGAAAGCCCGCGTGATCTCGCAGCGCGCGGCCCCCGCGACGCCCATGCCGCCGGCCACGACGAGCGTCGTGATCGCGTTCGCCGTCTTGAAGTCACGCGCCATCATCTCGACGCCCGAAGAGCTGCGCACCAGCCCCGGCTTGGCAGCGAGAACGCGGATGGCTGGCGCCTTGCCGACGTAGCGCGCTGCGATCTCGAATGCCGAGATCGGGCCTGCCGCATCGAGCAGCTGGAAGTTCGGAAAGATCAGGATGCCGATCATTGGCCAGGCCTGGTATGTCCTAGAGTAGGCATGTCCGAAAGCGAGGGAATTATGCCATTTCTGACAGAAAGGCACCATGCCATTCTGCCGGCGTCAAGCGCATTATCGGAGGCTCCCATGACGTCACCGCTCCAGATCGGAATCCTGGTATTTCCGCGCGTCACCCAGCTCGACTTCACCGGCCCCTTGCAGGTGTTCGCCATGGTGCCGGACGCAAAGCTGCACTTGATCTGGAAGCGGATCGAGCCGGTGCCGAGCGATTCCGTGCTGACGCTGACGCCGACCACGACCTTTGCGGATTGCCCCCAGCTCGATGTCATCTGCGTGCCGGGCGGCCAGGGCACCAACGACCTTCTCAACGACGAGGACGTGCTCGAATTCCTGCGCAAGCAGGCGGCAGGCGCCAAGTACGTCACCTCGGTGTGCACGGGATCACTGGCCCTTGGCGCCGCGGGCCTCTTGAAGGGCTACCGCGCCGCCACCCATTGGAGCGCAATGGAGATGCTCGCGCAGTTCGGCGCGACGCCGACCAAGACCCGCGTCTGCGTCGATCGCAACCGCATCACCGGTGGCGGCGTCACCGCAGGCATCGATTTCGCGTTGACGCTGGTCTCGATCCTGGTCGATCGCACCACGGCCGAAGCGATCCAGCTGCAGATGGAATATAATCCAGCCCCGCCGTTCAATGCGGGATCGCCCGACACCGCGCCGGCTGAAGTGCTGGCGCTGCTGAGGGAGCGCGGCGCGCAAAACCAGGCGCGGCGGCTCGAGGCGGTGAAGCGCGCGGCCGTGCGGGTGAACTAGCTGCGACCCTCGTGTCCCGGACGCGCTGCAGCGTGCAACGCTGCTGCGCAGAGCCGGGACCCAGGAAGCTGCGGGGTCCGTTGCAGCATGGGCCCCCGGCTCTGCAGCACATCGCTAAAGAAGCGCTGCGCTGCGTCCGGGCACGTGACCCTTCCTGGACCTCTCCCAAAGAAAAAGGCCGCTCGGTTTCCCGAGCGGCCTTTCCTGTCTCACGGTGGCTGCACATTCACATCGGGCGATGTCGGAGCTTCCAGACCGGGGGCCTATCTCCCGATCGAGTCCTTCCTCGGCGGCCGCTGCATCTCGGGACAGTCGCGAACTGTTGCCCGAACCGAACGCGATGGTCTCCCATCTCCGTAAGATGGGATCATTGAGCCGCATCGCCCGCCTCGCGGCAACACCTGCGCAAGGCGGCATCCCCGCTGTTCCCGTTGTCCACAGCGGCGCGGCGCGGATGCAAGTGCATCCGCTTTGGACGATGGTGGTTCGTGAGTCGGCCGAAAGGGGCTTAGCCGGGCGTCCAGGGCTGATAGTCGCCGGTCGCCTTGGGACGCCTGCCGCTGGCGAGCGTCGAGCCGGAGGGCCGATAGGCCTTCGCTGTGCCGGTGAGATTCGGCTGGTGCGGCTTTTCCCACTCGCGCGGCTGGTAATCAATCTCGGTCGGCGGCTTGTCGACGACGTGGTGGATCCAGCCATGCCAGGACGGCGGAATCCGGCTCGCTTCCGCGTAGCCGTTATAGATCACCCAGCGCCGCTCGAAGCCGAGCGTTGGATCGATCGCCCCGCCCTGCGTGCGGTAGTAACGGTTGCCCTGCTCGTCCTCGCCGACCAGCTCGCCATACCGCTTGGTCCAGAGCTGGGTGCCAAAGGTCTGGCCATTCCACCAGGTGAAGAACTTGAGAAAGAATTGTTTCATGCGGCAAGGGCCCTGCTTCGTGGGGTCCTGATGCCATCCGGGGGGCGAAATGTCCAGTTCGGCAGGCGCGTCGGCGCCCCCGGCAAGTCCGCCTGCCGCGCACACCCCTGCCGCAAAGCGGACGCGATTCATTCATGCCCGATACAGCGGCGGGACCTGAGGCTCCATGCGCGCGCAAACCGGCGTGATCCCAGGAACCCACGCGCTTTGGCAGGGTTGCTTTCCGGGAAAGGAGTTTACCATGAACAATCTGAAATTATTGAGTGCCGCTGCGACGGTGGCGTTGGTTCTTCCCTTGGCGAGCCCGAGCATTGCGCAGCAGAGTCGTGCCGCCGCGGTCGGAGCGGGCGGTGGCGCCGCGGTCGGTGGCGGAGGTGCCGCGATCGGCGGCGGAGGTGCCGCAGTCGGCGGCGGAGGCGGCGGCTTCGGTGGCGGCGCCCGCATGGGCGGCGGCGGCGCCGCGTTCCAGGGCGGTGGCGGCGGTTTCGGGGGCGGAGCCGCGATGCGCCCGGGCGGTGGCAATTTCGCAGCCGGTGGCGCGGTTCGTCCGGGCGGTGGCAGTTTCGTCGGGGGCGCGGCAGACCGTGCCGCTATCTCGCCGAGCTTCAGTGGGACCCGTAGCGCTGCAGTCGCAGGCAACTGGCAGGGCGGCAGCGGCAACTGGCAGGGCGGCAGCGGCAACTGGAGCGGTCGTCACTGGCACGGTCGCCACCACCATCATCATCGCCACGGCGGCTTCTGGCCGGGCTTTGCGGCTGGCGCCGCGATCGGCGGCCTCGGCTCCTACGCCTATTACGGCAGCGGCTACGGCTATTACGATGATCCCTACTACTACGGCTACTATGACGAGCCGTCGGTTGCCGTGGTGCAGGATGGCGGCGGCGACGCCGCTTATTGCGCGCGGCGCTTCAAATCTTACGACCCGGCCTCGGGCACCTATCTCGGCTACGACGGCCGGCGGCATCCTTGCCCGTAAGCAGATCGCGAAGACTAGAGGCGAAAGGCGCCGCAGCGATGCGGCGCCTTTTTTGCAATCGGCGCCTTCCTCGCTCGTTTCGGCTCCATTACCTCGCGGATAAATACAAATCGATGCAAATGGACCTTTATGCACCAAACCGTGCATACCTTGCGCGATCCAATCGCAAATTGACCGGACCCACGATTCGCGGATATCACAAACCACAGTGGGGACTTCGATCTTCTGGGAAGTGTCATGCCGCGTATTCTCGTGGTTGATGACGATCCGATGGTCGGCGCGACCATCGAGGTCCTCCTCCAACGTCAGGGCTTCGACGTCACGCTGACCGACGGCGGCGAAACAGGACTGGCTGCGCTGGAATCGCAAGCCTTCGACGTCATGCTGGTCGACATCTTCATGCCGCATATGCGCGGCTTCGAATCCATCCGCATCTTTCACGAGCGCGCCCCTGCCACGCCGCTGATCGCGATGTCGGGCTATGCCTTCGCCTCGTCCGCCTCGCCCTCTCCCGATTTTCTCCGCATGGCGCTGGAACTCGGCGCAACGCGCTGCCTGCGCAAGCCGTTCACGCCGGAAGCGTTGCTGACCACGATCCGGGAATGCCTCGCCGGCGCGGACGCGAGCGCGCCGCCGAAGGACCAGAAAGAAGCCCCTTGATCCCAACGCAGCGCGTCATTCTCGGTGCTGGACTTGCCATCCTCCTGATCATCACCGCGGCGTCGATCGCCCTCGACGTCAAGTCGCGGTCCGACGCGGCGTCGGTGAACCACACCGTCCAGGTGCAAAAGAAGATCTCCGATCTGCGCGTGCTGCTGCGCCGGGCCGAGAGCGCCGCGCGCGGCTACGAACTCTATCGCAGCCAGGGCTTCAGCGACGAGTTCCAGGCGGTGCACGCCAAGATCGCGCCGGCCCTCGCCGAGCTCAAGCGCGACGTGCGCGACACCCCCGATCAGGTCGCCCTGCTTGAGGGCACCGAGCCGCTGGCGCTGCGCCGGATCGAGATCGCCGCCACCGCGATGCGCCTGCGGGCCGCCGACGACCAGGCCGGCATTGCCGCGCTCAACAGCAAGGCCGAGGGCCGCGGCCTCATGGACACGGTGATGCGCAATCTCGACCGCCTGAGCGCGGAGGAAGAACGCCTGCTCGCCGCCCGCTCCCAGGATTCGCGCCGCACCGGCGTCGTGCTGCTCGGCATCGACGTCGCCGGCGCCGTGCTGATCCTGCTCCTGGTCGCGTTGGTGATGCGCGAAAGCCGCCGCACGACGGGTGAGCTCCAGAGCTCGCTCGAGCAGACTCAAGCCGCCAAGACGGCGCTCGAGGCGGCGGTGGCCGAGCGCACTGAGCATCTCGTCGCCGCACATGACGAGCTGCGCCTGTCGGTCAACGTGCTCCAGAGCACGTTTCGCAGCATGGCGGAGGCGGTGCTGGTCATCGACGCCGAGGGCACCGTGCTGCTGTCCAATCCAGCCGCCGAGCGCATGCTGCTGCATCGCACCGGCATGAACGTCGGCAATCTGCGCGCGCTGTCCGACGTGTTCCACGGCGACGGCATCACGCCGCTTCCGGCCGACGAGCTGCCATCGACGCGCGTGCTGCGCGGCGAGCAGTTCGAAGAGCTGGAGATGATCGTCCGCCCGCACAGCGGCAACCCGCCGCGCCATCTCATGGTCAGCGGCCGGCCGATGCGGGACGGGCAAGGCAACATCTCCGGCGCGGTGCTGGTCTATCACGATGCGACGACCTCGCGCGAGACCGAGCGGCAGTTGCACCAGTCGCAGAAGCTGGATGCGATCGGCAAGCTGACCGGAGGCGTCGCGCACGACTTCAACAACATGCTCACGGTCATCTCCGGCAACACCGAGACGCTGGTGGAGAACCTGAAGGACCAGCCCGAGCTGCAGCGCACGGCCCGGCTGATCGACGATGCCGCCGAACGCTGCGCCGAGCTGATCCAGCACCTCTTGGCGTTCGCGCGCCGGCAGCCGCTCGAGCCGCGCAATGTCGACATCAACGCCGCGATCTCGGACATCGCAAAGCTTCTGCGCCCCACCCTCGGCGAGCAGATCCAGATCGAGACCGTGCTGGAACAGGGGCCGATGACGACGCATATCGATCCGTCCAGGCTCACCAACGCCGTGCTCAACATGGCGATCAACGCCCGCGACGCCATGCCGGGCGGCGGCAAGCTGCTGCTGGAGACCCACCGCGTCGTGCTCGACGAGGCCTATGCGCTGGCCAATGCCGACGTGGCAGCGGGCCCCTACATCATGCTCGCGGTCAGCGACACCGGCACCGGCATGCCCCCTGACGTGCAGCAGATGGCGTTCGAGCCCTTCTTCACCACCAAGGAGGTCGGCAAGGGATCCGGCCTTGGCCTCTCCATGGTCTACGGCTTCGTCAAGCAATCCGGCGGCCACATCAAGATCTACAGCGAGGAAGGCCACGGCACCACGATCAAGCTCTATCTGCCGCCGGGCGAAGGCGCCGCGGACGTCGCAGCCGGCGTCACGCCGACGGCCGAAGGCGGCGCCGAGACTATTTTCGTGGTCGAGGACGATCCGCTGGTCCGCAACTTCGTCACCGCGCAGCTGCAGAGCCTCGGCTACAAGACGGTCGCCGCGCCCGACGGCAAGGCGGCGCTGGACCTGATCGAGGCCGGCCAGAGCTTCGACCTGCTCTTCACCGACGTCGTCATCCCCGGCGGCATGAGCGGCCGCGAACTCGCCGAAGAGGTGGCAAGGCGCCGGCCGGGCGTGAAGGTGCTCTACACCTCCGGCTACACCGACAACGCCATCGTCCATCACGGCAAGCTCGACGACGGCGTGCTGCTGCTGACCAAGCCCTACCGGCGCAACCAGCTCGCGGAGATGATCCGGAAGGCGCTGACCGGCGGCGGGATGGCGCCGAGCTAGCGCGTGAACTCTTAAATCCGCGATGTCTGCTTATCCCCCAACAGCGGCGCAGTAGCGGACATAACAGGACGTCCGAGAAGGGCCTATAGCCGACCTTCGCAGCAACGGATCGTCCCTGCAATAGCGAGACATTCTGCTTTACATAGTGATGAGTATAGCCTGCCATGACTGCTGCGCCTGTCTCTCAGCTTGCCGGCGAGTAGCGCTCTCTGGAACGGCTCCTGCACCGCATAGAGCGCCTTCCCTTTTGCCTTCGGCAGGTCACCCGCGAAATCCCGCAGGAAGGCCTCTTCGGAAAGGCCTCCCTCGTCGCCGTCAAACACGATTCCAGCCGATGCCGGTGGAGTCGGATAGGTCTTAGCGAGCGTGGTGTAGTCTTCGCCAGCGTCCGCCGCGCGCCGCTACATAGACCAGCGCGAGACGTTCGGATGAACGCCAGCTTTGGTGACGATCATGCCGGAAAAGGAATGACCGGCCAGAACCGTTAGGCCAGCGGCCGCGCAAGCACGCGCTCGCCCGCAGCCACCGCCTCAGGAAGTGTGGTCAACGGGTTTTGCACGGAGGTGACGTTCAACCCTACCGCCTGTAAGCGCGGAATGACTTCCGACAAGCTGGAGCCGTCGGCGAACGAACTTGATCGCGGCTCAGTCGGTGATGTGCAGTAGAGCATCGACGTCAGGCGAACGGACGATGGTGCCGTCGCGTACAAATGCTTCGTGATTGGTCTCAATGCTGTTGTGGTCATAAAGATAGTTGACCATGATCCCGAAGGATTCTTGAATCGCACGCAGAGCGGTATTGCCGAGCCAATTGATGCGCTCGAGCCGTGCGCCGTTGCCGAGGTGAAAACGCGCCACGGGGTCGATGCGTATCGAGGGCTTCCGTGTCAGATAGCTAGCGCAGAGCCGCAGCAAGGGCACGCGCAGCTTCTCGCTATGCGCCGGGTCATTCCACCAGCTATCGCGCTCCAGTTGCGATAACAGCGCCGCATCGGGATCACTTGCATTTGCAAGCCGATTAGCGAGCCATTGCCGAAATCCCGGTACCGGAGATAGGGTGGAAAAACGCTTCAGCTGCGGAAACTCCGACTGCAGCTCTTCAACGACCTGCTTGATCAGGAAATTGCCGAACGCCACGCCGCGCAGTCCGTCCTGACAATTGGAGATCGAATAGAAGATCGCGGTGTCGGCGCGGGCGGCGCGCTGCCGCGCGATGGCTTCACCGTCGTCCTGCGACAACAACGGCTGCACGGCCGTGGCCAGTCCTTCCACCAAAGCAACCTCGACGAAAATCAGTGGCTCGCCTGGAAGTGCGGGATGAAAGAAGCCAAAGCAGCGCCGATCGGGTGCAAGGCGCCGGCGCAGGTCGTCCCAGCCCTTGATTTCGTGCACGGCTTCGTAGGCGATCAGCTTTTCCAGCACCGCGGCCGGTGTCTGCCAGTCGATGCGCCGCAACTCGATGAAGCCGCGGTTGAACCATGAGGCGAACAAATGCTTGAGGTCCGCGTCGAGCAACTTCAGTTCGGGGTCAGTGCGCATGTATGAAGCAATTTCGCTGCGCATTGCGATCAGCGCGCTGATCCCGCCGGGTGCCATGTTGATTCGCCGCAGCACTTCCTGGCGCGGCGGCTCGGCAGCACGCGCGAGTGCGGCCGCGGCTTCTGCGGTGCCTTCGGCGAGGTAGCGCTGCGCCGCCGCGCGCAAAGCGGGGCCGTGAGGATGAAATTCCGTGGCGAGATAGCGCTGAAAGCAGCGGCGATCGTTGTCGTGGAGTGCGCCAAGCAGCTCGCGCAATTGCCGCGCGACCAGCGCTCCTGAGGCCTGGCTGCGCTCGGAGAGCAGCGATGCTGCGAGCTGCTTCGCGCGATCGAGGGGCGGCATTGTCGTGCTGGATGGATCGTTGAAAGTTCGGCGGATTGCGGACATGACTGTTCCTCCTCAAGCTTGGGCGGTGACGGCGCGGCGGAACTTGGCCGGTGGCATGTAGAGTCCGCTCGAGGCGGCCACGAGGTCATCGATCGTCTTGGCGGCGAGCAGATCGCGCGTCGCCGTGCCGACGTCGATGCCAAGGTCTTCCGGAAACATCACGATGCCGCGACGGCGGAGGCTCTCGGTTGTGTCAGGCGATTGGCGCTTGCCAAATTCGGTGTCGCCGGCGATCGCGCGCAATGCCGCCTCGCGATCTTGCGGTGATCGGCAGCGCAACAGGTTCGCAACGGCCTTCTCGGTGATGACATGACTCACGTCGTCGCCATAGATCATCACCGGCGGCAATGCGAAGCCGGCGGAGGCGGCCAGATCGAACGCGTCCAGACGCTCGACAAAACTGGGCGTGCCGTTTGGCTGATGGGTCTGCACCATCTGCACCACAAGCTTGCGCCCGCGTAAGGGATCGCCTGCTTCCTGACCGGCGCGAAGCCAGGTGGGGCTGTCGTGGCGACGACCGCGTGCATCCGCACCCATGTTCGGCGCGCCGCCGAAGCCTGCGATCCGGTCTTTCGTGGCCGTCGAACTGTTGCCTCGCGCGTCGATTTGCAGCGTGGCGCCAACAAACATGTCGCAGGCATATTGTCCGGCGACCTGCGCCAGTGCCCGGTTCGACCGCAGGCTGCCGTCGGCGCCGATCGGGAATATATCGGCGTGCTTTGCGACGTAGCGCTCCATACCGAGCTCGGAGCCGAAGCAATAGACGCCGTCGACGAAGCCGGCTTCGATCGCCGGGATCAGGGTCGGGTGCGGGTTGAGCACGAATTGGCTCGCGATCTTGCCCTTCAGGCCACGCCGGGCGGCAAATGTCGGGAGGATCAGCTCGATCGCCGCGGTGGCGTAACCGATGCCGTGGTTGAGCCGCCGGACCTCAAATGGCTCATAGACCGCAGCAATCGCCATCATCGCCATCAGCACGTTCTCGTCCCTTACCTTGGCGGGGTCGCGCGTGAACAGAGGCTCGATCGCGTAAGGCTTTGGGCTCGGTATGACGAAATCGACCCAGTCGCCGGGGACGTCTACTCGCGGCAACCGGTCAACGATCTCGTTGACTTGCGCCACGACAATGCCGCCGCGAAAGGCCGCGGCTTCGGCGATGGTCGGCGTGTCTTCGGTGTTGGGACCGGTGTAGAGATTGCCGTTGCGGTCGGCCTTGTCGGCGACGATCAGCGCCACGTGCGGCGTCAGGTCCACCAACATCCGAGCATAGAGCTCGAGATAGGTATGGATTGCGCCGATCTTCACCGTGCCGATGCCGACCAGTTCGGCGAGCTTGCGGCTCTGCGGACCTGCGAAGGCAAAATCGAGCCGATTGGCGACACCGCGCTCGAACACGGCGAGATGATCGGGCAGCGCCAGCACCGACTGCACCATGTGCAGATCGTGAATCTGCGCCGGATTCACGCTCGTCAGGGCGGCGGCAAGAAAATCGGCCTGCTTCTGATTGTCGCCCTCGATGGCAACGCGGTCGCCCGGCTCGATGATCGCTTCGAGCAACTCGGTCGCGCGCTCGGCAGGGCAGAGCTTTTCAGAGCAGATCGTGGCGGCCCGAGCTAGCCTCACGGAGCGATCCGCTCCCCGTCGTGATGTGGCGTGCATGATGAACCTCCTTCGCTCGACGCTGTCTTCGATGCAGAAGTTAGGTGACCAGCATTGATTATAGAAACGATATTTTGTAATGTTACTGATTATGAATTTGGATCAATTGACATGCTGGAATTCGAGCTTTTGCGTTCCTTTGTTGCCGTCGCGGATTGCGGCGGCTTCCACCGCGCCGCCGAACGGCTCAATCTGACGCAGTCGACCATCAGCCAGCAGGTCAAGCGATTGGAGCTTGAAACCAAACGTCCGCTGTTCCGGCGCACGACCCGCAGCGTCGCGCTGACCGACGATGGAGAGATGCTGCTGGGTGACGCCCGTCGTCTGTTGCAACTCGAGGAGGCGGCCCGCCATCGACTGTCAGCGCCGCGTTTGTCAGGAGCCGTGCGTCTTGGAGTGGTCGAGGAAGTCGCCGGCGGCTCGCTGCCATCGGCGCTGGGACGCTTCGCCATGTTGCACGCGAGCGTGAAGCTCGAGGTGCAGATCGGCGTTAGTGCGGAATTGATCGAGCAGTTGAACAAGGGACGACTCGACGTCGTGTTCGCTAAGCGTCCGCTCGGTACGTCGCGTGGGCGCCTGGTCTGGCGCGAACCCATGGTCTGGGCCGCCGCCGACGCGTTTGATCTGGTTCCGGGCGCGGTGCTGCCGCTGGCGCTCTATCGCGAGCGGTCAGTATCGCGTGAGGCAGCGCTCGCCGCGCTAAATGACAGCGAACTGACGTGGGAGATCATCTATACCAGCCCCAGCCTGACAGGTGTGCGCGCGGCGGCGCTCGCTGGTCTCGCCATCACGCCGCTTCCCGCGAGCGCGGTCATTGCAGGTTTGCGCATTCTGGGATCGCAAGAGGGGCTGCCGCGCCTTCCTGACCTTGAGTTCGCAATCTATGAGAAAGCCCGGCCCGAAAAGGCCGCGGCGGCGCTGGCCGCAGCGCTTCTGGCACTTGGGCAATCGCCAGCGCGCCCGACGATTTAGCGCCCTACGTTCCGTTGCGGGTCCAAACCCCAGGGTGCAGATTGGTTCATCTCGCAATGATGAGGATCCGTCAGGCGGTATTGAGCGCATCGGTCCCATGACGGCTCTGGGTCACAAGCAGTAATGCTCTGGCAGATCAGAATATCTCCGCTCGTCCTCAGGAGCGAACATTGCCTTTATGAGTACACCCCCTAGCCCGTATGAGTACACGCACTAGCCCGTGAGTTGCCGAAGGCGCTGCAGTCACCCAATCTATGAGGTCGTGGGCACTGGCTCAGGATGTGAGTTCCAACTGTCCTCTTGAGACGCCATAGCTAGCTCGGATCCGCGCTGGAGGTGTTCGGACACCGCGCGATGCAACGCGTAAGGCCGTTTTGGTCTTAACCGGGCCGGTCTCAAGCAAAAATCAAGCGCATCTCAAGGACAAAGCGTCTCACCAACCCAGTCTCTGAGCATGCTCTCGGCGACAAATGTTGGAGTCGGTGTCGCGAGAGTCCGCTTGCGGAGCGCGATACCAAGCGCAGTCACCAGATGCACGGCTCGGATCTTGGTCTGCGGCCGGAACTGCCGGCCCAGTTTCGACAGGTGCTCGCATGAAGAGACGAGAGTTCATCTTATTGATTGGTGGAGGACTGGCCTGGCCTGCGATCGCACGGGCGCAGGGCGGAACCAAGCTGCATCGTATCTTCTGGGTCTCGACTGAGTCCGAACCGGATCCCTTCCTGGACGGCTTTCGCGAGGGAATGCGCGCGCTGGGATACGTCGAGGGCAGGAACGTAACCTTCGAGACGCATTATGCTCCTGGAAATCCGCAGGCACTGCGCAAGATCGTCTCCGAGTTGCAGCGAGCGGATATCGACCTCGTGGTCTCGGGCGGTCCGGCGACACGCGCCATGACTGCCGTCACCGACATCCCCGTGCTGTTTGCATTGAGCGGCGACCCCGTCGCTTTGGGTGTGGTGAAGAGCCTTTCTCACCCCGGCACCAATTTCACCGGCAGCACATTCCTGTCACTCGAGCTGGCAGGAAAGCGCGTTGAGCTGCTCAAGGACATCTATCCAAAGCTGCGAAAACTGGCGGTCTTCTCGAACACGGATCATCCGGGAGAGCCGCTGGAATGGCGTGCGACCTTGGAGTCGTGCCGAAATCTCGGCATTGAGGCAGCCTACGTTCCGTTCTCCGGCGCTCGCGAAATCGAGAACGGGTTGATGGCTGCCGGCAAGGTGGACGCGGATGCTCTCCTCGTCTTTCCCGATGCTGTGACGCTGGTGCATCGTGCGAAGATTGCGGAGCTTGCAATCGCGCACCGGCTGCCCTCGATGTTTGGCTGGTCCGAATATTGTGACGCTGGAGGTCTCTTGAGCTACGGCGCAAACCAGCGCACGACCTATTTTCGGCTTGCCAATTACGCCGATCGTATCCTGCGCGGTGAAGATCCGTCAGATCTTCCGGTGATACGTCCCGAGAAGTTTGAACTGGCAGTCAATATGAAGACAGCCAGGCTTCTGGGCATCGATCTGGATGTGTCGTCGATCCTGTTTCGCGCCAGCAAGGTGATCTCCTGAGCGTAGTTATGACGGACGGTGCTGCGCAGCCCTCTTCGTGTACGATGCCCCCGCGTCGCTCGCTGTTCTGCAAGTACTTCGCGACGTTGTTTGTCGCTGCGGTCGTGCCTCTGATACTCGGCGCGGCCGTCGAGGCTTCTTTCGGCTACCGAGACCAGCGCCGCCAGATCAGCGCGGTGCTGCAGGCCGATGCTCGCTCGGCGTCCGACAGGATCGAGGCGTTCAGCGAAGGCATCCGAGATCAGCTGGGTTGGATGGTGCAGCTTCCCTGGGCTGCCGGAGGCGATGCGCAACATAAGATCGATGCCTTGCGTCTCCTCCAGCAGGTGCCTGCTATCGTTTCGGTTTCGCTCTTGGATGAGACCGGCACCGAACGGGTCTTTGTCTCCAGGCTGCATCTGAACAGGACCGGACGCGGCATTGATATGTCTGCAGATCCCGCTGTTCTGGGCGCTCGCGCCAACAAAGTCTGGTACGGACCGGTTCAGTACCAGCGAGATTCAGAGCCCTACATGAGGATCGCGGTTGCCGGGAGCCTGCCGGAAGCGGGGGTTGCGATCGCCGAGGTCAATCTGAAGCTGATCTGGGATGTCATCGCAGCCATCAGAATTGGCGAGACCGGCTACGCCATTGTTGTCGATAACTCCGGTCATCTGATCGCACATCCCGATATCAGTCTGGTTCTGCGCGGTCGCGCCAGCTCGGGCAGTTTCGGCCGGATCAAGCATCTCGTCGGCGCGGCGAACGGAGCGGCGGTGATAACCGGGGACCAAGGCAACCCGGTGGTGGCGCTATCCGTTCAGGCCGCCGATGTGGGATGGACGGTGATCGCGATGCTGCCGACCTCGGAAGCCTTTGCATCAATTCGCGCGGCGTTGTGGCGATCGTCGATCCTCATTGCCTTCGGTGTTCTTATCGCGCTGGCGCTCGCCTATTGGCGCGCGCACAGAATGTCCGGTCCGATCAAGCAACTGGAAGAGGGCGTGGAGCGGATCAGAACCGGACAATTCGAGCATCGTATCAAAATCTTCAGCGGTGACGAGTTGCAGCAGCTGGCGTTGCGCTTCAATGAAATGGCTTCTGAACTGGCGATCTCGCAGCAGAAATCTGCGCGGATCGAACGGCTGAAGCAGTTCCTGCCGTCACAGGTCGCCGAGTTGGTCGAACATTCTCACGAACTGCTCGAAGGGCAGCGACGTGAAGTGGCTGTCATTTTTGGCGACTTGCGCGGCTTCACGGCGTTCTCCACGCGCAATGAACCCGATGTCATCATGGCCGTCATGCGAGAATACTACGAGGCCGTCGGCGCCGTGACGACTCGTCACGAGGCAACGCTCATCGGCTTTGATGGCGACGGAGTCATGCTCCTGGTCAATGCCCCGGTCGCATGCGAACAGCCGGCAACTCAAGCCGTCCGGCTCGCGATCGACCTGCAAATGACGGTGCAGTCCCTTGCCGGCAAATGGTGTGACGCCGGCCACGCGATCGGCTTTGGTGTGGGCGTTGCCATGGGACCGGCAACGGTAGGAACCGTTGGTTATAACGGTCGGCTGGACTACACGGCAATGGGAGCCGTGGTGAATCTGGCGTCGCGGCTCTGCAGTCTCGCAAAGGACGCCCAGATCCTGGCTGATCCCACGATCGCTGGAAGGGTCAGGGATAGCGTGCCGATGGCATCGCTCGGACAGCGAACCATCAAAGGCTACGACCGGGCTCTCGAGGTCTTTGCCGTCGCACCTGCTGACCTTCCGTCGAAACCGCCGGGCTCGGCACGACGAATGCGAGAGAAAGAGGCCCAGGACCACTGATACCCCGGCGTCCCGACGGCTTACCCCCGTGTCGCCAGCACCACCGCGGCCAGCGTAAACACCAGCCCCGCGATCTGCCCTGGCCCGAGCGGCTCGCCAAGCGCGACCGCCGAGGCCACGACGCCGATCACCGGCACCGCCATGGTGCCGATCGCGGCGACCGAGGCCGGCAGGCGCGCCAGCGCTGCGAACCAGCTGACATAGGCGATGCAGAACTGCCCGACGACCGAATAGACCAGCAGCCACCAGCCAAGCGGCGTCACATGCGACAAATGCGTGGTCTCGATCAGGAGGCCAATGATCGAGATCGGCAGGCAGCCGATCCCGATCTGCCAGGCTGCCGCCGTGAGCGGCGGCAGGTGAATCGGGTACTTCTTCGAGAGCACCGTGCCGAGGGCAAAGCCGAACGCACCGACGAGTACCATGATGATGCCCGGCAGCTTTTCCGTGCTGGCGGCAAGGCCGTTGCCCCCCATGATCGAGGCAAGCCCTGCGAAAGCCAGCACCAGCCCAAGCGTGCGCAAGACCGTCGGCCGCTCCCCAAGCACCGGCCAGGCGATGATCGAGGCCCAGACCGGCATCGTATAGGCGATCAGCGCCGCCTCGCTCGCCGGCAGCCAGAGCAGCGCCAGCCCCATCAGCACCATCCAGCCGGTGACGTTGAGCGCGGCTGCGGTGAGCAGGCGCGGCCAGATCACACCCTCTACGTGCAGGCTTTGCCGCCGGATCACCGCAAGCAGCGCCAGCAGCAGCGCGCCGAGCACGCCGGTGACCCCGCGCAGCGTCAAAGGCGGAAGCTCGGCCAGCAGGAACTTCGTCACGGGCCAGTTGAATCCCCAGCCGATCGACGTGATCGCAAGGAACATCAGGCCGGCCGGGGCGATGCGCGACCGCACGCCCGGCGTCGAATCAAGCATGTCAGGTAGTCCGGCAAAATCTGGGACCACCTTGGCCCGGATTCGCAGGTCCCACCACCGCTCTGGCGGGCATGCCTGCCCTCACCGTCCGTAGGGCTACGTGAGTCCTGCTGGCGCAATCCCATTGCTCAAAAATATACCTGCCCTGTGAACAGCGGGATGAAGGCCCCGCGTCATCACGGCATGCAAATTTTTTCAGTTGGGAATCCCTGAGGACTCACTGATACTTGGGTCCACGACAGGCGCGGCGAAGACCCCTGTTATCCCCCACAATCCACCATATTTAGTATTTGATTCAGGAACTCGCACTAGTTCTTGACGGGCGCAACGGAGAGTCCTAGCTTTCGGTCCGTTCGGCGCGAGTGAGTTTGCGTCCCGCCGGCACTCCCCCAAAGGGTCTCGCAAATTTCAGCTCCGCCAGCCGGCCAAAGGCTGCGGATGAGGGCTTGTCTGCCCTCGGAATGCAGGCTCTTCGGGGCGCCAGAACGGGCCGGCAACAGGCTCGGATGGCATCGATGACGAAGTGACGTTGTGGGGCGTTGAACGCATGTCGCGCACATCCCCTTGGGGGCGGATGGGTGTGGACATGCCGGCGGGATGATCGATGCGACGCATCGAGCTCGCGCCGGGAAAAAACAGGGCCGGATCCACCGGCTGAACTGCGGAGCCCCGAGGCCGAACGGCTGAAGGCGCCGCGAATGCAATGACGACCCGGCACGCCCACAACGAGGGGCGGGACCGGTCAAAGAAAAGGACGGGGCAAGACCATGCGGATTGAGCGGCGCCACACCACTTCGGGACAGTCACCTTATGCAGGAATCGAATTCCGCCTGACCACGTCGGAGATTCGCAATCCCGACGGCTCGGTCGTGTTCAAGCTTGATAACGTCGAGGTGCCGAGCGAGTGGTCGCAGGTCGCCTCCGACGTGCTGGCCCAGAAATATTTCCGCAAAGCCGGCGTTGCCGCGCGCCTGAAGAAGGTCGAGGAGGAATCCGTCCCCTCCTTCCTGTGGCGCTCCGTGCCCGACACTGATGCCCTCGCCGCGCTGCCCGAGAAGGAGCGCTATGTCAGCGAGCTCTCGGCCAAGCAGGTGTTCGACCGCCTCGCCGGCTGCTGGACCTATTGGGGCTGGAAGGGCAAGTACTTCTCGACCGACGACGACGCCCAGGCCTTCTATGACGAGCTCCGCTACATGCTCGCCATGCAGATGGTCGCGCCGAACTCGCCGCAATGGTTCAACACCGGCCTGCACTGGGCCTATGGCATCGACGGCCCCGGCCAGGGCCATTATTACGTCGATCCCTTCACGGCTAAGCTGACCAAGTCCAAATCGGCCTACGAGCACCCGCAGCCGCATGCCTGCTTCATCCAGGGCGTCGGCGACGACCTCGTCAACGAGGGCGGCATCATGGACCTCTGGGTCCGCGAGGCGCGCCTGTTCAAATACGGCTCCGGCACCGGCTCCAACTTCTCGCGCCTGCGCGGCGAAGGCGAAAAGCTGTCCGGCGGCGGCCGCTCCTCGGGCCTGATGAGCTTCCTCAAGATCGGCGACCGCGCCGCCGGCGCGATCAAGAGCGGCGGCACCACGCGCCGCGCCGCCAAGATGGTCGTCGTCGACGTCGATCACCCCGACATCGAGACCTATATCGACTGGAAGGTGAAGGAGGAGCAGAAGGTCGCCGCCCTCGTCACGGGCTCCAAGATCAACCAGAAGCATCTCAAGGCGGTGCTGAAGGCCTGCGTGAATTGCGAAGGCTCGGGCGACGATTGCTTCGACCCCGAGAAGAACCCTGCCCTGCGCCGGGAAATCAAGCTCGCCCGCCGCAGCCTCGTTCCCGACAATTACATCAAGCGCGTCATCCAGTTTGCCAAGCAGGGCTACAAGGACATCCAGTTCGACACCTACGACACCGACTGGGACAGCGAAGCCTATCTCACCGTTTCGGGGCAGAACTCCAACAACTCGGTCTCGCTCAAGGACGACTTCCTGCGCGCGGTCGAGACCGACGGCGACTGGAATCTCAACGCCCGCACCTCGAAGAAGGCGACGAAAACGCTGAAGGCGCGCGACCTCTGGGAAAAGATCGGCTACGCCGCCTGGGCCTCGGCCGATCCGGGCCTGCACTTCAACACCACGATGAACGACTGGCACACCTGCAAGGCGTCCGGCGACATCCGCGCGTCCAATCCGTGCTCGGAATACATGTTCCTGGACGACACGGCGTGCAACCTCGCCTCGGCGAACCTGCTGACGTTCTACAACACCGAGACCAAGCGCTTCGACGTCGAAGGCTATGAGCATCTCTGCCGGCTCTGGACCATCGTGCTGGAAATTTCCGTCATGATGGCGCAGTTCCCGTCGAAGGCGATCGCCGAGCTCTCCTACGAGTTCCGCACGCTCGGCCTCGGCTACGCCAATATCGGCGGCCTCCTGATGACCATGGGCCTGCCCTATGACAGCAAGGAGGGCCGTGCGATCGCCGGCGCGCTGACCGCGATCATGACCGGCATCACCTACAAGACCTCCGCGGAAATGGCTGCCGAGCTCGGCACCTTCCCCGGCTACAAGAAGAACGCCGCGCACATGCTGCGCGTGATCCGCAACCACCGCCGCGCCGCCCACGGCCAGTCCAACGGCTATGAGGCGCTCAGCGTCAACCCGGTGCCGCTCGACCTCGTCTCCTGCCCGCAAGGAGACCTCGTCAGCCATGCCCAGGCGGCCTGGGATGCGGCGCTCGAGCTCGGCGAGAAGCACGGCTATCGCAACGCCCAGACCACGGTGATCGCGCCGACCGGCACGATCGGCCTCGTCATGGATTGCGACACCACCGGCATCGAGCCGGACTTCGCGCTGGTCAAGTTCAAGAAGCTCGCTGGCGGCGGCTACTTCAAGATCATCAACCGTGCGGTGCCGGCCGCGCTGCGGGCGCTCGGCTATCGCGAGAGCGAGATCGCGGAGATCGAGGCCTACGCCGTCGGCCACGGCTCGCTCTCCAACGCGCCCGGCATCAACGCCTCGACCCTGAAGGCAAAAGGCTTCACCGATGAAGCCATCGCCAAGGTCGAGAAGGCGCTGCCAACCGCGTTCGACATCAAGTTCGCCTTCAACAAGTGGACCTTTGGCGAGGACTTCATCCGCGACCAGCTCGGCATCGGCGCGGAAGCGATCGCAGCCCCCGGCTTCGACCTGCTCCAGGCTGTTGGCTTCACCAAGCGCGAGATCGAGGCGGCCAACGTCCACATCTGCGGCGCGATGACGGTGGAAGGTGCCCCGCACCTCAAGGCCGAGCATTATCCGGTGTTCGACTGCGCCAATCCCTGCGGCAAGATCGGCAAGCGCTATCTGTCGGTCGAGAGCCACATCCGCATGATGGCGGCGGCGCAGCCCTTCATCTCGGGTGCGATCTCCAAGACCATCAACATGCCGAACGACGCCACGGTGGAGGACTGCAAGTCCGCCTACATGCTGTCGTGGAAGCTCGCATTGAAAGCCAACGCGCTCTATCGCGACGGCTCAAAACTCTCGCAGCCGCTCAACTCGCAGCTCATCAGCGACGATGAGGACGAGGACGATGCGGTCGAGCTGCTGCACGAAAAACCCATGGCGGCGCGCGCCACGCATGTGGCCGAAAAGGTCGTCGAGAAGCTGGTCGAGCGCATCGTTGTGATGCGCGAGCGCGAGAAGATGCCGGACCGACGCAAGGGCTACACCCAGAAGGCGGTCGTCGGCGGCCACAAGGTGTACTTGCGCACCGGCGAATACGATGACGGCCGTCTCGGCGAGATCTTCATCGACATGCACAAGGAAGGCGCGGCGCTGCGCTCCTTCATCAACAACTTCGCCATCGCGGTGTCGCTCGGCCTGCAATACGGCGTGCCGCTGGACGAATATGTCGACGCCTTCACCTTCACCCGCTTCGAGCCGGCGGGCCCCGTGCAGGGCAACGACAGCATCAAGTACGCGACCTCGATCCTGGACTACGTCTTCCGCGAGCTCGCGGTGAGCTATCTGTCCCGCTTCGACCTCGCCCACGTCGATCCCAACGAGACGGGTTTTGACGCGCTCGGCAAGGGCGTCGAGGAAGGCAAGGAGCCCGAGGAGGACGGCGGCCACCACGCGACAAAACTGGTCTCGCGCGGCCTCACCCGCTCGCGCACGGACAACCTCGTCGTGATGCGCGGCGGCAGCACCGCCATCAGCCAGGGCAACGACAGCGCGCCCTCAGGCGGCAGCAAGGTCACGGCCCTG
Organism: Bradyrhizobium sp. USDA 336; assembly: GCF_044908355.1. Classification (NCBI taxonomy): domain Bacteria; kingdom Pseudomonadati; phylum Pseudomonadota; class Alphaproteobacteria; order Hyphomicrobiales; family Nitrobacteraceae; genus Bradyrhizobium; species Bradyrhizobium sp. USDA 336. The sequence continues at coordinate 2,019,840 of NZ_JBIYDC010000002.1, forward strand.
GCCCACGGCGCCTCGGCCCGTGTTGGCGACGCCATCGAAGGCGCCGTCGCCCTGAAGCAGGAAGTCCAGCACGACCTCTCGCCGACGGAGAAGCTCGAGCAGCTGCAATGGAGCAAGGCCGGCACCGCCGCGACCGCCGCCCCCACCAAGGCCGAGCGCCGCGCGGAGGCGAAGGCCAAGGGCTACGAGGGCGAGATGTGCAGCGAGTGCGGCAACTTCACGCTGGTGCGGAATGGGACCTGCATGAAGTGCGATACGTGTGGCAGCACGACGGGGTGTTCGTGATCGAGCACTAACAAAGTGAGCGCATGCCCGGCCGATCCCGGGCATGCGTAAGGCGTAGGTTACGTGTTGTGATTTATTGGCCGAGTGATGCAAAGTCGCGCGCAGGCAGCTCAGATAAGATTCAATAAGATCTCTCCGCTACGGCAGCAGAAGCCACTTCCGGATTCAATCGGGCAAGCCGTGGCGCAACTCAATCCCACCGAATAAAACAGAAGCTGCACTGAAACACTGTTCTTCTAACAACTGGGAATATCGAAAGATAGCGAGTTAAAGAAGCGCGCAATGTTTACCAGTGTCAAGTTTCGCAACTTCAAGTCGCTCCGGGATTACACTGTCCACTTGAAGCGAACCAATATTTTGGTCGGCCCCAACAATGCGGGTAAATCAAGCATCTTAGATGCATTTCGTATACTCGGTACGGCGCAAGCGTTCGCAATGCGCAGAAATCCTACACCATTAACGATCGGGCGCGACACGATCTCGGGATATGAAATTCCTCAGTCCCAACTCCCTATCTCTCTTGAGAATATTCATACGGACTACCACTCTGAGCACGAGACTTCCGTCACGTTCCAAATCGAGAACGGCAACAAGCTACAACTCTTGTTCTTTGAAAACTCGCGCTGCGTTCTTGTGGCCGATAATTTGGGGCGTCAAATTCAGAATACTTCCTCGTACAAGCGGAACTATCCGCTCACAATCTCCATATTCCCGACTCTCGGTCCGCTTGAAGAAGAGGAAAGCCCGGTCGAACCTGACTACCTTCGCCGTTGGAAGTCCACGCGGCGATCCAACCGACTTTTTCGCAACATCTGGTACCAGAACAGATCGAACTTTGATCAGTTCAAGTCTTTGGTCGAGGAAACTTGGCCTGGCATGACAATATCACCGCCTGAGCGACACGGATTTAACCCCGCTTGACCTGCCACTGAATTTTCATCCAGCGGGAGTTAGAGTCTCGGGGTTTTGTACGCCAAACGGCGCGGGTGGAGCAACGGACGATCGGCGGAGCTGGTCGGGGTTGCGCGGCCGATCGTCCGTTGCGGTGAGGTGGGCGGCATAGGCCGCGGGGGTCAGGTATTTCAGCGACGAGTGGGGACGCTGGAGATTGTAGTCAGCGATCCAGGCAACGATCTTGGCGCGGGCGTCGTCGAGATGGAAGAATAGGGTCTCATTGAGCAGCTCATCGCGCATCCGGCCGTTGAAACTCTCGACGAAGCCATTCTGCATCGGCTTTCCCGGTGCGATGAAGTGCCAATCGATGGCTGCGTCCTTGCACCAGGCGAGCATGGCGTTGCAGGTGAACTCGGTGCCATGGTCGGACACGATCATTCCTGGCTTGCCGCGTCGCTCGACGATTGTCGTCAGTTCGCGGGCTACGCGCCGCCCCGAGATCGACGTCTCCGGAATGGCGCCCAGGCATTCCCTGGTGACGTCGTCGACGATGTTGAGGATGCGGAAGCGTCGACCATTGGCGAACTGGTCGTGAACAAAGTCCAGCGACCAGCGTGCGTTGGGCCTCGCCTCCACCAGGATCGGAGCTCGGGTCCCCACGGCCTTGCGGCGAGCGCGCCGCTTGCGGACGGTGAGCCCTTCCTCGCGATAAAGCCGGTAGATCCGATTGATCCCCGACGGCTCGCCCTCCCGCCGCAGCAGGACGAACAGCCGGCGGTAGCCAAAACGTCGCCGCTGGTTGGCGAGGTCGCGCAGCCTGCCACGGAGAGCCGCTTCCGGAGGACGGCTGGAGCGATAGCGGATCATCTTCCGATCCGCGCCCACGATCGAACAGGCCCGCCGTTCCGACAGGCTCATGACGGCCTGCAGATGCGCGACCGCAGCGCGCTTGGCGGCGGGCCCTACCATTTTTTTGAAAGGAGCTCGCGAAGGGCGGCCGTATCAAGCATCTGCTCGGCCAGAAGCTTCTTCAGCTTCGCGTTCTCCTCCTCCAGGGCCCTCAGCCGCTTCGCCTCGGAAACGTCCATGCCGCCGAATTTGGCCTTCCAATTGTAGATCGTCGCTTCGGATATCCCATGCTTGCGAGCCAAATCGGCCGTCTTCGCCCCGGCCTCATGCTCCTTCAGCACCGCGATAATCTGCTCTTCCGTAAACCTTGCTCGCTTCATTTGTCCGTCCTTCGTCAGGTCGGACTCTAACTCCTTCTGGAGGAATTACTCAGTGGCAGGTCACCACTCATCAATCGTGATGTCCGGAGTTTAGCTAGATTTACGGTGACAGTGCACTAGATCATTCGCTTCGTCTTGCCCTCAGCGGCTTCGTCATCGTAGGGCTAGTTCCGGCTTCGATGCTCATCAATACCCGCCGCAGAAATTGCCTTTGCGGTCGCCCCCATCCCTCCTAAACTCTGGACACCACCGGCATGGGTTCCGATGGTCCCGGTAGAAGCGGAGTCTACTTATGCCCAAACCGGAAAGCTTCCCGATCGAGAAGATCTTCGTTCCCACGAAGCAGAAGAAGGCGATCAACCCCGAGACCGTCTCAGAGATCGCGGAAAGCATTCTGGAAATCGGACAACAGGCCCCCATTTCCGTCTGGCGCGACGGAGACCGCCTCGTTCTGGTCGAGGGACTGCATCGGTTAGAGGCCTGCAAGGCGCTCGGCGAGACGACCATTCTCGGCGTCCTTGTTACGGCCGAGCTTGCGGAGCACAAGCCGCGGCTCGCCGAGCGACCCGAGGTCGAGGCGGAGCGCATCAAGATGGCGCGGCTGAAACAGTTACGCCTCGAGAAGGAGGCAGCGGAGGCATCGATGGCTGCCTCGAAGAGCGTCAACGCAACGCAGGCGCCGCGCACCCGTTCGACGACGGGCACCCGCGCCAATCCGAAGGCATCTGCGGGCCGGGTTGTGAAATCGAAGCCCAAATCATTGTCGGACTGGATCACGCAGCAAAAGGGCAGCGGCGGCCGCTATTGATGGCGGACGCCGTCATTCCGGGGCGCGCCCGCTTGGGCGCGAGCCCGGAATCCATCAGGCGGCACGACGCGTTGTGGAATGGATTCCGGGCTCGCGCTTCGCGCGCCCCGGAATGAGTTGCGCTTCACCTTGCGGTGCTGCCACCGCATGATGGCCGCAATCCCAGCGATCGCGGCCACCTCTCCTCACAGATCACCCAATCCCCTCACGCCGCCTTCGCCTGCTCCGGCGAGGCCGTCTCCATTGCGCGCATGTAGAGGTCGAGCAGGCTTTCGCGCTCGTCGCGCTCGTTCTTGTCTTCCTTGCGCAGCTTGATGATCTCCTTGAGGATCTTGACGTCAAAACCCTCGCCCTTGGCTTCTGCGAAGACTTCCTTCTTCTGTTCGCTCAACTCCTGCATTTCGCTGTCGAGGTTCTCGATCCGCTCGACGAAGGAACGGATCTTGCCGCCGGGAATGGTGATGTCGGACATGGTACCTCCTCGCTGAATGAGGTCGTGAAAATGCCCGCAAAGAAATGACCAATGTGTTAACCGAGTTGCCGCACCCGATGCCATCGCGCCGCAGCGATACCCGGGACAGGCGGCCACCCTGCAGCTATCCGGATCGGCGACGTCTTGCCCGTATGCCTCGACGATGCAGCGGCAAAATCTCACCACATGGCCGCCACGCAAGCGACAGCCCACAATCGCGATTTCAGCGCAAACGCGACGGAGGCTCGCGGCTTCATCGATATTCGGGAGCCATTTGCAATGTTGAGTGCGGTGGACAACAAGCCAAAGGGAAAATCCGGACGGCGCGGCGGCAAGAAGAAGGCCGGACATCGGACCGGGGCCGGCGAGCAACGCGCAAGTGCAGCGCATCAATTGCCGGATGCCCCGGCGGAGACCAGGCAAGAGACCGAGCACGAGACCGAGCAAGAGCCTGGCCGACAGATCAGTGCGGAGATACCTTCGGCTGCGGCCTTGCCGGACGAGGCTTCCGGGATGGAGCTAGCTGCAAGCCCGCCCGTCGCACCGGTCGAACCCTTCCAGGCCACCACGCAGGCGATTGCCGACGCCTATAGCGACTATATCAGGACCTCGCTTGAGCAAGCCTGGAATTTCCTGGGAAAGCTCGCGACGGCGCGTTCACCCGTCGAGGCCTTTGAGCTTCAGATGGCGTACGCGAAACAGGCGTGCGACTCGTTTGTCGCCGAATCCCAGAAGATCGCCGAGCTGCATGAACAATTGACCAGAGAAAGGGTCATGCATCTTGAGGGGTTCGTGGCCAGGCTCACCCAGACCACGCTCGAAATCCGCACGATACGTCACTGACGACGGGTGCACATTGCGGCGCCGCGGGATGTAGGGTGGGTTAGCTGGCGGTTGCGCGAAGCGCGGTCCGCCGGCGTAACCCACCACCCCTCCGCCGCCGAGATCAAAGAGGTGGGTTGCGCTACCCGACCTGCGCTTTGCGCCGTCGCGGAGCTAACTCACCCTACGCGCCTGAGGACCGCCGGGAGTTCAGTACCCGGACTTGGTGCCGGTGGTCGACCCGCCGCTCGCGCCCGTGGTTTGACCTGTGGTTTGTCCTGTAGTTCGTCCTGGAGCGTAGCTCGACGCGCCGGGGCTGGTTCTCTTCGAGGACTTCGCCTGCTGCTTCTTCTTATGTCCCGGAGCGTAGCTGGAAGCGCCCGGCTCGCCCTTCTGGGAACCCATTTGCTGCATCTCATGACCTGGCGTCTTGCTCGATACACCCTGAGCAAATACGGCCGGGGCTGTAGCCATGACAACAGCAGCCGAAAGCGCGATGATCATTGCTTTCATGTTGTCCTCCTCGAACAAGCCCCCTCGAAGGAAACGGAATGGACTAGCGCCCGTTCCCGTCAGCGAACGCTCATGGTGAGACCGGCGCTGCTCGACTGGTCCCTGTCGCCGCCGCAACGCGATGAACGTTTTTCGATCAGGATCGGTGCACGTCGTAGGAATACTGGGAAGCTGCCCCCGGCTGCTTCAGCACCAGAAGATTCCAAGCGATCGCACGACAGCGCCGTGTCGCGCATGGTGTGCCGAGCCCGCCATAATTTTTCCTTTGCACACGCGTTGTGTCTGATAGCGGCGAGACCTATCCTTCCCAAAGATCGGACTGCCTCCCATTGACGCCCGACGGGATGGAGAGCGCATCGGTGCCTGAGACGAACGACCCCAAACCCGATACCGACAAGCCTGATGCGGCCAAACCTGATTCCGCCAAGCCGGACGAGGCGCGCGCCGACGGTGGGCTGGCGCGGGCTTACGACCGGATCAAGAGCGCAGAGGAAGACCTCGCGCGGCTGGACCGCCTTGTTTCCGGAATGGAACGGAGCAGCGAAGCCCCGCGGACCTCGCACGCAAGCGCCGCCTCGACGACAGCCGCCGCCTCCGCAAACAAGGCGCCGACGCCGGATGCCAGGGTTCTAAACACCAAGCCTCGCGATCAGGGCCTGAGGGGAGACCGGGCCATGATGCGCGCTCTGGCTATTCTCGTGATGGCGATCGCCCTGCTCGGTGCCGCCGTCGCATCGCAATATGGCGACGAGGCGACATCGATCGGCAAGTCCATCATAGCGCGATGGGCTCCACCCGCGAGCGCACCCCCGCAAGCGACCGCCGCGGAAAGTCCGGAGCAGCCGGCGACGGTGCTGCTGGCGGCCGCGGATGAGCCGAGCCCGGTGCCTGCACCGCCGGGGCCTAAGGACGCGGAAAGCGCCCCGAAGCCCGGCGCCACGGCGGCCGAGCCGGCATCGTCCGAGCTCGCGCAATCGCTCAAGGCCATCACGAGCGAGCTTGCGAATATCAACGGCAAGCTCGAGCAGCTGAAGAGCCGCAGCGAGCAGACCCTGCGCGACCAGGCCGACACTATTCAACAGCTCAAGGCCGCGCAGGAGAAGGATGCGGCGGACAATGCGCGCCTCGCCGCGCAGGTCCAGGCGCTGCAAACGCAACTGAGCGCGTCATCGGCGCCATCCGCCTCTGCAGCCGCCAAGCCCGTCGTGCGCAGCGTGGTGAGCAACGACACGGCTGCGCGTGCCCGGGCGCACGTACCAGACGCCGCGCCACGACGGCCGAGGCCACCGCCGCGAGGCCCCTGGATGCCGCCGCGCTATATGGCCGACCCTTATTATTACGGCGATCCGGATTGGTGAGCCCGTTTCGCGAAGGCGCGATTGGATTTGAAGTGCGTAAGGTGGGTTAGCCTGCGGCGGCGCGAAGCGCAGTCCGCTGGCGTAACCCGCCTCTTTGATTTCCGCGGAGACAGACGTGGTGGGTTACGCTGCGCGAGCTGCGCCTTGCGCAGTCGCGCAGCTAACCCGCCCTACGCACCTACGCTCCCCTCAGCGTATCTCGCTCATCGTCACCTTGGCCGCGATCCCCGTCAGCTCGGGCTCTTGCGGCGCAAGCTCCTCATCGGAAGGGCCGACCGAGACTTCAGCCATTCTGCGTTTGACCTGTTCGCAGGTCTTGCGAACGTCTTCGGTGAACAGCGCGCATTCTTCGATACGCTTGAAGATCTTGCGTCCCTCTTCACGATAGCCTGCCGCCGTTTCTCGCATGAAGGCGATCGCATCATGAACCTGGGCCGTCAGCGCCTCGCATTTTTGCGCGGCGTCGATCAACTCGGTGCCCATGGCCTCGATCTCTTTTGCAGCGGACTCATAGTCGCGAATGACCGCTTCTGCACTGAGCGCACCGACCCGGGACACCCCCGCGGTGTGCTCGACGTAATCAGGCAGATTAACTGAAGTAATGGAGCTTCCCGACCGGATCGAAGTGATGTCCGCTTCGAGTTGGACCAAGTTCACTCCGTCGCGTCTGTGCAATTGTTCGACACTTGCCATGACTGTCCTCCCAATACGCGCCTAGAACCCCAAGCAGCATTTGGTTTATTACGGGGATAAGTGCCGTTCTACCTCTATGTATTCTTGACAGTCTCCACTTTGCCACTTTTGCCCAATCGTCAACACTGCACGCAGAGATAACGAGCCAACAAACTTCAATTTGTCCGCGTACCTGTTCGAAGTGCACTCCCCGCCGCATCGGCGCCGGGCCATGGCGGGCACGATTACGTTCCGGGGGAGCGACGGTCGTCGGCGTCGAAGGCATTCCCGACGGCGGCGGGCGCGGGCTCGCCCCGCCCTGCATCCGCAGCACGATGGCGGCCGGCATCGCCCGCCGCGAAAATATCGTGCACCAGCCCGAGCTTCCCCAGCCCCAGGATGATCAGCCCGTTGATGTCCACCTCGTACCAGGCGTGCGAGAGATACGCATCCCGCGGAAAGCGGTGATGGTTGTTGTGCAGCCCCTCGCCGAACGTCAGCAGCGTGGTCACCAGCTCGTTGGTGGTGCCGTCATGGGTCTCGAAGCGGCGGTAGCCCCAGCGGCCGTCGCTGTGGCAAACCGAGTTCACCAGCGAGGTCGCCATGGTCATGAGGTAGCTGCGGAACAGGCCTGAGAACAGGATGCAGCCGATCATCGTGCGCACGCCGCCGAAGGCATAGCCGATGGCGCCGGGAATGATCAGCGCCGACAGCGCGTACCAGTACCAGCGCGTCCTGGTGAAGAACATCGCGATCGGGTCGGCCAAGATGTCCTTGGCGTAGTAGCTGGCATCGGTGGTCTCGCGGTCCCACACCCAGCCGCCTTGCGCATGCGTCATGCCCTTGGCGAAGCTGGTGTAGGCGTTGCCGGAGCCGTCATAGTAAGGGCTGTGCACGTCGCCGGGCCGGTCGGAGTGCAGATGGTGCCGCCGGTGGTTGCTCACCCATTTCAGGATCGAGCCCTGCACCGCCATGGTCGCGAGCGCGGCGAAGATCGTCCGCATCACCGGACCGCAGCGAAAGCTGCGGTGCACGAAATAGCGATGCATGAAGCCGATGCCGATTGTGGACATGATGAACGTGCCGGCGAAGACCGAAACCTCCACCCAGCCGATGCCCTGCCAGAACGCCCAGACCAGCGCGGCGATCGAGCCGCCGACCATGATCGCGAAGGAGATGTAGGAATCGCGAAACTTGGCGTCGACCAGCGGACCTTCGGTCAGCACGCCCGGCGGCATCTTCGGCTCCGAAAGCTGCTCGGACGCCACGCTCTCAACCACACTCATTCCAGCCGATCCATTTGCACTGCATTTTTCTGCAGTGCAGCGTACAACCCCTGGTTATCTGAGGCAAGGACCCGAGCGGCCGTAGGAGCACGGGCAGGCGCACCCCACCCGTTTTCACGCGGATAGAGAATAGTGATCGTGACGAGCAGATGCACGTCGTGCATCTGCTCAGCTCACCCACCCTCACGCGCCGATCAGTTTCGCGTCGGTCGGTGCCTTCACCACCAATACGGCCAGCGCCATCCCTCATAGCGCACGTAGGACGGCACCAAGGGCGGGCCGTAGGGATCGACCCGGTCGTGCTCGGGGCGGTAACGATAGCGTGGCACGATGTTGTAATCCCACGGCGTCGGCCTCAGCACGGGCGCCGTGATGATGAGCCGCTCCTGCGGCGCGCGAACGACGACGGCTCTCCGCGTCCGGGCTTCGGCGTCCGAGGTTGCAAGGCCGCTCAGCACCAGGGCCGTTCCGAGCGCGCAGGCGACAGTCATCTTGGTCATGCGTTAGTCTCCTTCGCTTCAAGAGTGCAAAAGGATGCCAGGCGAGGCAAGCAAATTTCGCGCGAGATCTGGAAGATGGGCGCTGCCAGATTTTTGCGCCGCTGCCTCCGCCGTCATTGCGAGCGGAGCGAAGCAATCCAGACTGTCACCCGGCGGCAGTCTGGATTGCTTCGTCGCAAGGGCTCCTCGCAATGACGGCGAGTATGACGCAGGAGTGGTCTGGATGAGCAACAGAACTCCCGGATGTCGGCACCTGCCTCTCACTCGCGCGCGCGGCGCAGGGCCTGATCCAGCTTGTGCCTCTGCTTATCCCAGCGCTCCTGCTCCGCTTCGGCGCGCGCCTCGAGCGCGGCCCGCTCGGCTTCGATCGCCCCCGCCTTCGCTTCGTGCTCGCGTGTTGCCTTGTCGAGCGCTGCTTCCGCCGCGGCAACTGCCTTGTCGCGGCGGGCACGCTCTTTGGCGCGGGCGGCCTCCTCCTTGGCACGCGCTGCCTCGCGGCGTCGCTCCTCCTTCTCGAAAGCTACTGCGGCCTTGCGGGCGGCTGCATCATCGATTTCGCGGGATGCATGCCGGGCTGTCTTGGCGGGACGCTTCTTTGACGTCGGCTTGCTCTCGGCCTTGCTCTTGGCCTTGCGCTTGGGCTTGGCCTCGCCCCCGCCGAGATCGGTGGGCAGCTCCGCGCTCTCGGTGAACGGGCCGTCCGAGCCGACCGGCCGCCTCAGCACCACGCCCGGCTTCGCCATGGTCGCGGCGACGACATCGGGATCGTCGGTCTCCCTGGCGACGCCCTGATGGAACAGATTGGAGCTGGCGCCCCAGGCAGCAAGCGCCGCCTTCATCGAGGGCGCGGCGATCGCCTGATCGTAGAAGCCGAGCGAGGTCTGGTAGGTCTTCAGCTTCTTTGCCATATCGCTCCGATGTCGGCGCAGCTTTCCGCGCGCGAGCGTAGCCCGGATCGAGCAAAGCACAATCCGGGGTCGTGCGGCACGCTCGGCACTGGACTACGCTTGCGCTCCATCCAGGCTACGAATCTTCAAGCAACGCGTCATAGCCTTGCGCGCTGAACGCCAATAGACAAAAACCGTGCCCGAACGGATCGGCCAGCATCGCGATCCGGCCATAGGGCGCATCGCTCGCCGGCACTTCCAGGATCGCCCCGGCAGCGAGCGCACGCGCGACAGCGACGTCGACATCGTCGACGACGACGTCGATATGCATCGGCGTCCAGTGCCGCTCATAGCGGCGGCGGTCGCCGCCGGCGCCGATCGTGCCGGCCTGCTTGGTCAAGAGATACACCGGCGCGGGCCAGCCGTTGAGCTCGACGAAGTCGGCGCCGAAGCGGCGGCCGACCGAGAGGCCAAAGGCTTCGGTGTAGAACGTCGTGGCTTTCGCCACGTCGGGAACGTCGATGTTGAGGAGGAAGCTCATGAGGGAACTCGTCGCAAGTTGCGAAGCGAGTCTAGCCCGGATGGAGCGCCTGCGTAATCCTGGATGGTGCCGCACCGGACGTACCCGATGAATCACCCCGTCAACGAACGAGCGCCACCATGGCATCATGCCATTGTTTTGCCCGACGGGTCAAATTTTGTTCGAAATTGCCGAAGTCAGGAAAAACCCCGAGCAATTCCATACGGATGGCTACTGTGCATGGGGTTGTTTTCACAACACTTGCTTGAGTAGGCCCTCGATTGCCCCTCAGGCTCAGAATCGGCCGCGAGCACCTGCCAGCTTTTCCTTGCTTTCCCGGTTCCCGCCTCTACGGTCGCGCCGCGAACGAACGCGCGAGACAAGACCGTCATGACCGACACGATGAAATGCCCGACCTGCAATTCCGAGCACGCCTATCAGGACCGCGATCTCTGGGTCTGCCCGGAATGCGGCCATGAATGGAGCGGCGCGGCGGAGGCGGCCGCGGATACGGCGCAGGATGCGGGCGTGCGCGATGCCAACGGCAATTTGCTCGCCGACGGCGACAGCGTCATCGTGATCAAGGATCTCAAGATCAAGGGCTCGTCCTCGGTCGTCAAGGGCGGCACCAAGGTACGCAACATCCGCCTGCAGGACGCCAGCGATGGCCACAACATCGCCTGCAAGATCGACGGCATCGGCGCGATGAATCTGAAGTCGGAGTTCGTGAAGAAGGCGTGAGGCCCGCTAGCTTTGCCGCTGCGCCAGATAAAACCCGCACAGCACCGTCACGAGGCCTGCCATCTGCAGCATCGTCGGCGGCTCGCCGAGCAGCAGCCAGCCGGTGAGCAGCGTCAGTGCGGGCACGCAGGCCGGAAACACCGCGGCGCGGGCGACGCCGAGACGCTGGACGGAGACGGCGTAGAGATAGAGCGCGGCGGGGCCGGCAAGCACGCCCTGCGCCAGCGCCTGGATGGCGTTCTCGGTCATGCCGATTGATGCAATGTGGGCGAGGCCGACCGTGGCGACGTAGACCGGCACCAGCAGCAGCGACAGCACGTTGATCACGAGCGCAGCCGGCACGGCCGAGACGCGCCATCGGCGCAGCATCGCGCCGAACCCGGCGAACATGAATCCGGCGAGCACGAAGATGAGATCGCCCTGAATGCCGTCAGCACCGATGTGGCCGATCGATTCCGCGCCGATCACGCCGAGGCCTCCGACGATGACGAGCGCGCCGGTCAGGCGCGAGGCGGAGATCCGCTCCTTCAGCACGACCGCCGCGAGCAGGAGGCCGCCGAGCGTGGCGCAAGAGGGCTGGATCACGCTGCCATGGCCGAGCGGGACGAACAGGAAGCCGATGTACGAGATCAGGGACATCACGGGACCGCCGAGCACCATCAGCACCAGCCCCCTGCCCCAGCCGATGCCGCAGAGATCGGAGAGTCCGGCGCGCAACACCAGGGGCAGGAAGGCGATCCCCGACCAGACATAGCGATGCACCAGCAGATCGACCGGCGTGAAGCCGGCCTTGAGGCCATGCCGCGTGGCGGCAAAGCCGAGCGCCCAGAACAGCGCCGCGGCAAGCCCGCAGACCACGCCGAGCAGTGCCGGCGCGGCATCCTTCTTCTGAGCGTCGGCGCCGCTCGTCCGCTGATCCATGGATCACTCGATATGTCGGCTCGCTGAGCCGCTCAACCCACGCGGCTGCAGGGCTGTCACGCGAGGGCGATGCCGACTTGCGCGTGTTACAGCCCCTCATTGAAGACCATCCACCATCCCTTGCGCGTATCCATGTATTCCCGCACTTGCCTGACCCGGTCGCCCACCACCTCGAACACGAAGCAATACTCGTTCTCGTACGGCTTGCCGCCGGGCAGCGTGGCGCGCATCCGCTCCTCCACGATCACGACATCGCCGTCGACATACACGCCGCGGAACGCGATATCGATGTTCGAAAACAATCGGTGCATCTCCTGCGCGATGAAGCGCGCGATCTGGTGCGGCCCCTTCATGTGATCGGTGTGGTCGAGCGCGATGGCGGTGGCATTGCCCTTCGGCGCGATCCATTCGGCGTCTTCGGTGAAGAGTGCCGCGATGCGCTCGGGATCGCGTGACGAAAAGGTGTTCCAGGCGTTCAGTACGACGTCTCTCGGGCTGGTCACGATGGGGTCTCCGGCCGTGTTGCGATGAGAACCGCCTTCTAGGCCGCGGTGCGCGCCGCGGCTCGCCGCAATCGGACTCGGTCATCCGGCTGCCCTTCCGCCGCCGACCTCATGCGCTACCATGCGATCATGTTGAGCTTTGATGTCTGCAACGCCGCGCGCCTGCGCCGCGATCCCCGCTATGACGGCCGCTTCTTCACGGCGGTGAAGACCACGGGCATCTATTGCCGGCCGGTCTGTCCGGCCAAGCAGCCGCTGGCGCGCAATGTGGTCTATTATCCGACGGCTGCGGCTGCCGAGGCCGCCGGCTTCCGGCCCTGCCTGCGCTGCCGTCCCGAGACCGCTCCTTTCTGCCCGGCCTGGAACGGCACACGCTCCACGGTGGCCCGGGCCATGAGGCTCATCGATGACGGCGCGCTGGATGAAGGCTCGGTGGTCGATCTCGCGACGCGGCTCGGCATCTCGTCGCGTCACCTGGCGCGCCTGTTCGAGCGCCATGTCGGCGCTACGCCGCAGCAGCTCGCCAAGACACTGCGCGTCCAGCGCGCCAAGCGCCTGCTCGATGCCGGCGATGACAGCATGACCGCTATCGCATTCCAGGCCGGGTTCGGCAGCCTGCGCAGGTTCAACGCCGCCTTCGCCGAACTCTACGGCCGCTCGCCGTCAAGCCTGCGCGCGCGGCGAGCTTAGCGGCCCGCGCCAGTGATCACGTCCGCGGTCTTCACCTTGCGCGGGCTGAGCACCTTCGCCTGGTGGACCGAGGCGATTGCGCTTGGCGTTGCGACCCGCTGCTCGACATGTGCGGCACCGAGCACGCGCACCTGCAGCGGGGAAACCGGGAAACCGTTGGCCTCATAGGTCGGCAGCTCGGCGGCGAAAGCCGCGGTACCGCCCGCGATCGTCAGGAAGGCGGCGATCGACAAGGTCTTCTTGTTCATTGGTGATGCTCCGAAGTTTGAGAGTCGGAGCCTATTTAGGCGCATTTTGCTGCAACGCGACATACACCGCCGCATTGCAACATCGCATGCGGTGCATGACGTTATGCCTAAAGCGTCCAGGGATTTGGGCGAATCGCGCCCGCTGCGACGCGGCGCCTCCAGAGGAAGTGCTCAGCCGCCGAGCACGTTGCCCCAGCCATCGAAGAGATAGGTCTTCCAGGCCACGGTTCCATCCGCGCCAGGCCGGCTGGCGCGGCGGTAGTCCTCGGCCTGGTCGGCGGTCCAGGTGATGATCGTGTCGGAGAGACGATCGTGCAGGATGGCGGGCTCGGTGGGGTCGAAGGCGTCCATGGGACGAAGCGAGGGATGCGTCATGGCGCCTCCAACGCACCAGCCGCAACAAAGTTGCGGCAGCGTCAAATGGAACCGGGCGTTGCACTTCGGCCACAGTTGCCCCGAAAAGCCCGCACTCCCCGATTTGCGCCATTGCGCCGCCACACCGTGGCCCGAACAATCGACGTGCTGCGTGCCTTTCCGTGCGACTGTTTCGTCAGACTGTTTGCATCATCACTGTTCGGGCAGGATTGTTCGAGCAGACCGTTTGGAGGCAGGGATCATGAACGATCGGCGGTCTCTTCTGGTGGCGTTATCGTGTCCCTCGGCGGTTGTCGCCGGCTGGCTGGCATTGTCTCTCTCCGCCTATGCGCCTGCGCTCATCGAGAATAGCGGCGCCAATGTAGCTGCGATCTCGCACGCCAAGGATCTCGGCCGCATCGACCTCGCCGACGTGCCGCGCGCTGCGACCCTTGAGGACCGCGTCGCCTTGGCCGCCGACATCGCGGCCACCGTCACTGCGCTGCCCGACCCTGCCGCACCGGCAGAGGCAACGCCGGAAGAGCCCGCCTCCACCATCAAGCTTGCCTCGGCCGACCCTGCGCTGATTCTGCCGGCGGAAGTCGTGCCCGCGCCGCCGATCTTGCCTGAGCCCGTCGTCAGCGAGGTTGCTCCCGCCCCTGCGCCCGAGCCCGTCAAGCTCGCATCCGCCGATCCCACCGAGATCGTGACGACGGACACATTGTCGGCCGCGGCGAGCGCGAGCGACCCCGTTGCGCCTGCGCGCAAGGCGTCACCGCCTGCCGACAACATCGCTGTGCTCGACGAATGCTTCGTCATGGAAGCCTGCATCGACCGCTACCTCTGGGCGCTCTATCAGCGCACCGCCAAGGAAGACACGATGAAGGTGCAGGAGCGGCGCGCCGTCACCATCAAGCGCAAGGGCAAGACCGTCACGGTGATGCGCAGCTTCACCAAGCTGGTCGATCAGGACTTCACCTGGAAGGATCCGCATGCGGCCGAGCGCGCCGGCATGTCGATGATGGACTACGTTATCGGCGGCATGGACAAGAGCTTCAAGCAGAAGCTGTTCCGCATGATGCTCGCGGCCGAAGCGGCCGGTCTCTCGCCGGGCATCACCAGCGCGTTCCGCGACGACTATCGCCAGTCGATCGCGAGCGGCCTGAAGGCCGCCTCCAACCGCTCCTATCACGGCGGCAGCACGCGCGGCGGGTACGGTCACGGCATGGCGGCCGACATCGTCAGCACGCAAGGCAGCAACCGGGCGCAGCGCTGGGTCTCGACCGAAATCCTGTGGAAGTGGGTCGATGCCAACGGCAAGGCGTACGG
Organism: Bradyrhizobium sp. USDA 336; assembly: GCF_044908355.1. Taxonomy (NCBI): domain Bacteria; kingdom Pseudomonadati; phylum Pseudomonadota; class Alphaproteobacteria; order Hyphomicrobiales; family Nitrobacteraceae; genus Bradyrhizobium; species Bradyrhizobium sp. USDA 336. The sequence goes on from NZ_JBIYDC010000002.1 coordinate 2,034,872, forward strand.
CATCGGCCGCCCCTATCTCGGCCGCGATCCGCCCCATGTCGGCCCGATCGACGGCCAGGAATATATCTCGAAGCGCGGCACCTCCGACCGCGTTGCCGGCGCCAAGCCGAAGAAGACACAAGGCCTCGCGAGCGCCAAGCCGCCGAAGGCTGACGTCGCGCGCGAGCACAAGGGCTCGGCGGCCAAGCCGCAGAAGTCGGCGCAATCGGCCGGCAAGCGCGCGACCTGACGGTTTACGGCTTGCGCTCTGCCGTCGGCAGCGGCACCAGCCGCATCTCGGCCGAGCCGGCGTCCTGCGTGCGTACCAGCACGGCAAAGACCGTGTCGACCGCGCGCCCTACCGCTAACTCCATTGCTTCGCCCTTGGCCAGATGCGCCGCGATCAGCCCGGTAAGGAGATCGCCGGTGCCGTAGGGACGGATCGGCAGGCGCGGCGTCGCAAAGCGCGACAATCGCCAATCAGTGCACAGGATCGTCTCCACCTGCCCCGCCGCCGTGTCAGCGAGGGTGCAGCCGGTGGCGACGACGTCGGTGCCTGCCCCAGCCAGCACCGCGCAGGCCGCGCTGAGGCTCTCGGCGTCGGCAATTGCGGCGCCAGAGAGCAGCTCGAGTTCGAACTGGTTCGGCGTCGTCAGGTTCGCCGCCGGGAGCAGCCGGTGGCGGAGCACGTCCAGGATGCCGTCCGCGACATAGACGCGGCCGTCGTCACCGATCACGGGATCGCAGAGATAGACGAGCTTTCCATTCCGCGTGCGCGCCCGTTCGACGAAGTCGGCGATCACGGCGGCATTGCCGGGCGAGCCGAGATAGCCGGTAACGAGCACCGCGGCCTCGTCGACCAGGCCGCGCTCCTCCACGCCCTTGAGGAGATCGGCGACGAGCTCGGTCTCCAGCACCCGCCCGCGCAGGCTCGGATAGCGCGGATGGTTGGACAGCAGCGTCGTCGGCACCGCAGCGACGTTCACGCCCTCCGCCTGCATGGCATAGGCGGCCGCGCTGTTGCCGACATGGCCGTGGACCACCTGGCTCTGGATGGAGATGACGAGCATGAAAGAGGTCCGTACGGACAAACGTGGAGCGATGCAAGTGTCGCCCGGATCTCGCTTCAGCGTCGGCCCAATTCCCCGAGATAGGCGCAGAACATGTCGGCAAGCCCGTCGGCATGATGCGCAATCTCGGCATGACTGCGCGGCGTCTCCGAAAATCGCTTGCCGACCTCGCTGAGCGTGGTCGTGATCAGCTCGCCGGCGAGACCCCGCGTCGCATTGGAAGTTTTGGGCAGCGCCTCGCGCATGAAGGCATCGACGATGCCCTTGCTGGCCGCCCGGACCTCGCGCGCTTCGGGTGCGTCACGATAGAGTGGCGCGGCGTCGTTGAGGGCCGTGCGGATCGCAGCCTCCTCGCACTCGGAGCGGATGAAGGCATGGACCAGCGCGCGCAACCGCGCCGGTGGCGGCTTGGCGCGATCGGCGAGGATATCGCGCAGCAGCTCGCTCGTATGCCGCCACTCGTCGCTCTGGAGACGAAACAGGATTGCGGCCTTGTTTGGAAAATATTGATAGAGCGACCCGACGCTCACCCCGGCCCGCTCAGCCACCCGCGCCGTGGTGAAACGTTGCGCGCCCTCCTTCGCCAAAACCTGAACAGCCGCATCCAGAATGGCCGCCACCAGCTCCGTCGAGCGGGCTTGTTGCGGCTGTTTTCGCGAGGAAATTGAACGGCTTCGACGGTCGGCCATGGCTCGCTCCGGCAATGCGAATAGGAAATGCGACGAATTAGTCGTATTTCAAACGACGCGCAAGCACGCGCTTCTTTCGCCAACTCTGGAGACTTCGAATGACCACCCCGACCATCGCTTCGCTTGCGCCGCTACTGGATCGCCTGTTCAGCGAAGCCGAGGCAGCAAGCGAAGCAACGGAAGCCGCAGTCGCAGACCTGTCCGACGCAGAGCGGGAGCGGATGATGCGGAGCATGACCGAATATCGCGATCTCTATGGACGCCTGAAGGACGCACCGCTCGCGGTCTCGCGCGCGACCGGAGCGCTGCTCTACATGCTGGCGCGCAGCTCCCACGCCCGGTCCATCGTCGAGTTCGGCACCTCGTTCGGCATCTCGACACTGCACCTTGCCGCGGGCCTGCGCGACAACGGTGGGGGGCGCCTCATCACCAGCGAGTTCGAACCGTCCAAGGTAGCCCGGGCGAGAGACAACCTCTCGGCCGGCGGCTTGATCGATCTCGTCGACATCCGCGAAGGCGACGCGCTGAAGACGCTCAGCACCGATCTGCCCGAAACGATCGATCTAGTGTTGCTCGACGGTGCCAAGGCGCTCTACCCCGGGATCCTCGATCTGGTCGAAGGCCGTCTCCGGCCGGGGGCGATTATCGTCGCTGACAACGCCGACGATAGCCCTGACTATCTGGCGCGGGTGCGCGCACCCGGCAGCGGCTACATGTCCACGCCCTTTGCCGAAGATGTCGAACTCTCGGTCCGGATCAATTAAGATCGCATCGAAGGATCGGGACATCTCGAGCCGCCGCACGCCCGTCGCGCGGCGGCTTCGCGTCGACTGGAGCGGAAGTCACCGGACACCGTCGGCAATGTCGCAGGTTCGTCATTCGCACGTGATATTCGCGACCCGCGCGGTATCTTCCTCACGCCGAGAGGCTCATGACCTCCGCCTTCAACGCCTATGCGGCTCTCGCCCTCGCCATCGTGTTCGAGGTCACCGCGTCGGCGTTCCTGCAGCAGTCCGCGCAGTTCACCCGTCCCTGGCCGACGCTGGCGATGGTGCTGTTCTACGTCGCCTCGTTCTACGCGCTCTCGGTGGCGATCCGGGTGATTCCGTTGAGCATCGCCTATGCGATCTGGGGCGGGGTCGGCATCATCCTGACCGCCACCGTCTCCTTCGTGCTGTTCCGTCAGATCCTGGACGCCGCAGCCTTCGTCGGCATCGCGTTGATCGTATCAGGGGTGGTGATCATCAACCTGTTCTCGGAGACCACCGTGCGTTGATGCGCGCGGCACCGGCTCTGAAGGTCCAGGCCGCGCTCCACCATCACGCTGCGGACAGCTGATCGAGCTCGGACGGCGCGTAGGCCTTGCCATCCTGGTCGGTGACGACCACCCGCCACCCCTCGCTCGCCCACACTTTCGCCTTCGCTACGATGAGCAATCGGCTCTCGCGGGCGAAACTGTACTTTTCGTTGTCGCGTTCTGCGACCATCTTGTAGGCCAATTCGCATCCCCTTGCGTCGCCCTGCACCCGGCCTTCTCGTGGCAGCGGGCTTTGGCGGCAATTCGCCGGGAGCGTGGCAATTTCGTGCCATCCACGAGGCCTGTGGCCGGCCCCGTGCCGTCGCAACAGAGCGATCTCGTTGCCTCGGATCGGCGCTAGTGCACGCGGATAATGTGCGGGCGGCCGAGATTGATGAGGCCCTGCACCGCCGAAAGACGGTCATTGAGGGCTGCGATGGTGAGCAGCAGATTGTTGCGACGCTCATCGAGTAGTCCCATTTCTGCGCCCGACAGCTTGGTGCCCGCCCGCTCCTTGTGGATCTCCTCGAGGGATTCGCGCAGTCCGGCAATCAGGCCGGCCAGCTGCTTGGCCTCCTTGGTCATCGACCGCTTCGCGACATTTTGCTGACGGCGCGTCTCCGCTTGGTTCTGTCTCATCGTCATCCTCCGGTGCCCCGCTGCCCCGAGTGGATGCTTACAGCTTTGGATAGACATATTACGATCGATGAAATCTGCCCGCGAAGAACTTTCTTAAATTGTACGCGCACGGAACCGGCAAGCGGTAAGCCCGGCACGAGGGCCGGGCTTTCGTTGCAGCCAGTGCTAGCTCGGCTGCGCCGCATGCGGCATCGCGGGCGGCACGGCCCACGCGGCGCTTTCGGCGTCAGCTCGCCGGCAGCATGAAGGCATCGAAGAACGATGCGAGCCCGGCAAAATCGTCGAGCGGCAGCACGGTCGCGACATACTGGTCGGGCCGCACCACGACCATGCAGCCGGCCGCCCGATCGATGCCGCGCATCGTGAAGACGTCCTGGCCGCTCTTGAGATCGGGGCAGAACATCTTCTCGTAGTCGTACAAGCCGTAACGGCCTTTGCTCGGGAGCAACATCGGCGGCATTGCCTCGATGGCGAGCTCGCGATGGTCCTGCTGAAACACCGCGCGCAGATCGATCACGCTGTCGATGTCAGCTCCAACAGGCGTATATCGACGGATAGGTGACTTCCGGGACTCCGCGAGGAAATTGCACAAGGCACGAATGGCCGAGCCCGATGCTGCGGGGTTCTCAGCGGGCGAGAACGCGTAGATGCGGAAGCGGCCATCAGCCCGTGCGGCATGGCCGAGATGCACCGGCTTGGCGTCCGCCAGCCGGATCACCGGCGCGGAATGGAAGCGCGTGCCGATAATGAAGCCCTGCGCAAGGTGCTGATGCGTGGCCGCGCCGGTGAGCATCGACGGCTTGTAATGCGTTGCCGTGCCCGCGGTAAAACGTCCGTGCCGGACGAAATAGTCCTGCGTTTTGGCGGCATCGGCGCCGCCGGCCTTGGCGGCGGAGGCGAGGATATCAGCCCATTCGCGATCGAAATCGATCAGTTCCTTCGCGACTGCCCGGCGCTCGGCCGAATAGGAATGCAACAGGCTTTGCGCACATTGCCTCCGCAGCACGGCGGCGAGCTTCCAGCCGAGATTGAAGGCATCCTGCATCGAAACGTTCATGCCCTGCCCGGCCTTCGGGCTGTGGGTGTGGCAGGCATCGCCGGCGATGAAGATGCGCGGCAGGCGCGTCTCGATCTCGCCCTCCGGCACGTCGTCGAACTTGTCGGTGAGGCGCTGGCCGATCTCGTAGACCGACCACCAGGCGATCTCCTTCACCTCAAGCCGATGCGGCTTCAGGACCCGCTGCGCTTTCGCAATCACGTCATCGGCGGTGATGTTGCGATTGGCGACGCGTTCGCCGACATCGAGCTTGGCGAGCTCGACATAGATGCGGACCATGTAGCCGCCTTCGCGCGGAATGATCAGCAGGCTGCCGTCCTTGGCCGACTGGATCAGCGACTTGAAGCGGATGTCCGGAAAATCGGTCACGGCCAGCACGTCCATCACGCCCCAGGCGTGGTTGGCGGAATCACCGTGCAGCTCGCGCCCGATCGACTTGCGCACCGTGCTGCGGGCGCCGTCGCAGCCGACGACGTAGCGGGCCTTGATCGTCTCGACCTTGCCCTCGTTCGCGGCATCGACGCGTTCGAGGCGCACGGTCACGGCAGGATCGTCGGCACCGGCGGCCGGATCGACATTCACATCAAGCACGCGTCGGCTGTAATACGGCGCAAGCTTCGCCGGCGACTTGCGCATGACGTCGAGAAAGCAATCATGGACGCGCGCCTGGTTCAGGATGAGGTGCGGGAATTCCGACAGCCCGTCCTCGACGTCCTGCACCCGGCCACTGCGGACGATCTTCTCCGGCGCCGCTTCATCCGGCTTCCAGAACGTGGTCTCGTTGACCCAACAGGCCTCCTTCAGCACACGCTCGCTGAAGCCATAGGCGTGGAACATCTCCATGGTGCGGCAGGCGATGCCGTCGGCCTGACCGACCAGCAGGCGGTCCGGCTTCTGCTCGACGATGCAGGTCCTGATGTCGGGGAATTGCGCGAGCTGGGCGGCGAGCGTCAGGCCGGCCGGCCCGCAGCCGACGATGAGGACATCGACCTCGCCAGGCACGGCGCCCGCCGCTCCCGATGCCTGAACGCGCGCGGCAGGATCGGCGATTTCAGGGTCGCCCGGCTGAAATCCATTGAGATGGAACTGCATGAGCACCTCTCCCGCCAAATTCTGTTTGGTTATTGCTCAGTATGCTGACTATCAGTATACTTGTCAAATGATCCGCACCGCTCTGCCCCGGAGGAGATTTCGGTGAAAGACAACAACGACATGCCCGGACATCTGGCACGCCGCTTCCAGCAGATCTCGGTCGCGGTGTTCCTGGCCGAGGTCGGGGATGCCGGCTTCGATCTCACGCCGGTGCAATACGCGGCGCTTGCGACCATCAAGGCCAATCCAGGGCTCGATCAGGTGACGCTCGCCGGATTGATCGCCTACGATCGCACCACCATCACCGGCGTGATCGATCGCCTCGTCCAGAAGGGCCTCGCGGAGCGGCGCCCCTCCAGCCGCGACCGCCGCGCGCGTGAGCTCGAAATCACCGACGAGGGCCGCCGCACGCTGCGCAAGATCACCCCGGCCGTCGAATCCGCGCAGCGCATCATGCTGCGCGGCCTCAGCGCGAAAGAGGGTGAGGAGCTGATGCGGCTGCTGCGCAAGGCGATCGCCGCCGGCAACGAGCTCAGCCGCGCGCCGCTGCGCGATACGCAGCTCTGATCGCGGACCATGTCCGTAATTGTCGCAGCGCACGAAACCAGGAACTAACCTTCGGCTGCTAACGTCGGCCGCATTGGGGCGCTTAACGCGCGATTAACTTTGCGGGGCGGAGTTTTCGGATGTTCAGGTTCCTGGTTGCGGCCGCGGCCGTCGCACTCTCGACCGTTCAGGCGGTCGCAGGGGGCCATGGCGGCGGCGACCCTCCTCCGCCGAAGGTCGAGGCGCCAACGGCTCCCGCGAAGGTGATCCTGACCAAACAGGGCCCCAAGCTCGTCGATCTCAACGGCATGACGCTCTACTATTATGAGCGCGACACCACGGGAAAGACGTCGAACTGCAACGGCAAATGCATCGAGAGCTGGGTGCCGCTCGCCGCAACGGCCGACGCCAGGGCCGTCGGCGACTTCACCGTGATCAGCCGCAACGACGGCAGCAAGATGTGGGCCTACCGTTATCGCCCGCTCTACACGTCGCCCGCCGACAAAGCACCGGGCGACGTCAACGGCAATGCCACGACGCTGCAATGGCGGGTCGCCCGGCCTGAGAACTAGAGCGTGACAACGCACCAAAACTCGAACTGACCGGCGCAGACCTCAGCCGCGCCAGCGCCCGCCCGCCGCGGCCTGCGCGCCCTGCCCCGGCGGCAACACCACGACCATCGAATTGAGTTTCACCCGGTCGTAGAGATCGATGACGTCCTCATTGCGCATCCGGATGCAGCCGGACGAGATCGCCTGCCCGATATATTCGGGCTGGTTGGTGCCGTGGATGCGATAGAGCGTGTCCTTGTTGCCGACATAGAGATAGATGCCCCGCGCGCCCAGCGGATTGGCGGGACCGCCGGGAACGCGCGCGGGATAGGGACCGAGTCGCGCCTGAATATCCGCGGTCGGGACCCAGTCCGGCCATTCCGCCAAACGGCCGACTCGCGCCACGCCGGAGAACGCCATGGCTTCCTCGCCGACCGCAACGCCGTAGCGGATCGCCTTGCCCTCGGGCAGCACGTAATAGAGGTAGCGCGCGTCGGTATCGACCAGGATCGTGCCCGGCTGCTCCTTGCGGTGGTAATCGACGATGTGACGCAGATATTGCTCTGGCACGTTCGCCTTGGCGTAAGGCGCGTGCGCGAGCAACTGACGGTCGCGCGGCGTCATGCTCGCATCCGTCGATGGCGAAAGTGTCGTCTGCATGCAGCCACCCAGCGGCAGCAGGGCTGCGACGAACAAAACGAGTAGAGATCTTGGCACCGCCGGCCCCCCGATAGCGGAATAACAACGCTCCCAGCGTCGCCAGATATTGCCAAAATCGTGCTGAAAACAAGGCGGTGGAGGAACACATGCGCGTGTTCGGCAAATCGGGTTCCATCCACCACAAAGGGCGGAAGAGTGTCGCATCATCTCCATCCCCTCGCCTTGCTTTGGTCAAACCCGGCTGGACTCGTGCGGCATGGGGACCGGGGATGGGCTCACCTCGGATCAGCCCCGCGCCAATGCGGATGCCTTAACCTCGAACACTGGGCTTCAAAGGAGCTGCGATGCTCGCGACGCTGAACGCCAAGCAAATCGTCGATGAGATCGTGAAAGACACGGTCAAGGACAACGATCCTCACGACGCGGTCCAGATCTCGCCCGAGATCGTGCGGGCCTCGCGCCCCGCCAGCGTGTCGCCTGAGCTGGCGCCGGAGATCGCGCCGCGTCCGGAGCCCAGGTTTGCCCCGGAACCCAAGTTTGCCCCGCAGCCCAAGGTCGCGCCGAAGTTCACTCTGGAGCCGGCGCGCGCGCCCGAGCCCAGCATCAACGTCGTCTACGGAAAATCCACTGCGGCACCGTCGATCGACACCGCTGTCCGCGTCACGTCCAGCGATGGTCCCGTGATGAAGAAGCGGTCCTCCGTCGGCAAGTGGCTGCGCGGGGCGTTCGTCACGTTCCTGCTCGCCGGCGCCAGCGTGGCCGCCAGCATCGCCTGGGAGAAGCACGGCGACACAGCAAAGCAGTTGCTGGCCGAATGGACCCCGGCGCTGACCTCGCTGCTGCCGACGACCTCGTTGCTGTCTGCGACACCGCAGCAAAGCGCGCCGGTCGCCGCCGCCCAGGCTGCGCCGACCGCAGCGGAAGCCGCGCCCAACCAAACGGTGGATCAAGCTGCTGCGCCGCCCGCAGCTCAGCTTGCTGCGGCTGCGCCCGCGGCACCACAGCCCGTCGACGCGGCGCAGTCGGTGCAATCGATGACACGCGATCTCGCCGCCATGGCGCAGCAGATCGAGCAGCTCAAGGCCAACATCGCCGAGTTGAAGGCCGGACAGGAGCAGATGGCGCGCGAGATGGCGAGGCCACCCGCAGCGAAGCCGGTCACCGAAGCGCGGCCGCCGGTTGATCCGCGCGCACGCGCAGCCGCGGTCCCGTCGCAGCCCGCGGCGCCGCCGGTTCGCAAGCCCAAGCCGCCTGTAACGCGGACCTACATGCCGGCTTCTTCGCCCGCACCGCTCGCACCTCCGCCGCCGTCAACGCAGGCCGCCGCCGCGCCGCCGGCTGCGCCGACCACGACGACGCAAGCCGTTGCCGATGACGACGGACCTATCGTTCGTCCGCCGATGCCGCTGCGTTAGAATAACGCCGACGTCCCGCGCACGCTGTCCGAGTCGATGTGAAGCGTTAACTCCGGGCGATTACGGTGAGCGACGTCTCGCTCAAGAGAAAAGGCCGTCGGGATCTATGCCGGCGGCCTTCTCTTGCAGCTGCCGGTTCCCGGAGCCCGGTTCTGCTGCAATTCCATGCCTTAATGATCGCGCAGGCATATTTAATAAATTCTTAACGAGCCCGCACGCTGCACATCATTTCTGCGCCATAAGCCCAGAGATTGCGCGCTCTGTTCATTCGATAGAGGTCGACTCAGTGGTACCATCCGACATGTGTTGAGACTTGCACTGAAGCTCAGATCGTCACACCGGGGAATTCGGATGCCCTACTATTATTTCGATCTCGTGGTTGGTGAAGAGTTCAAGAACCAGGGTGGAATCATCCTCGAGGACATCGAGGTTGCCTCCGATCGCGCTGATCAATTGGCCTGCGAGCTGTCGCAGGTGAAGCCGGAGCTGCAGCAGAAGGGTTGCGCGGTGCGCGTCACCGATCGCGATCACAACGAGCTCTATCGCACGCCGCTCGATCCGGTGCCGGCCTGGCAGCGCTAGGCTAATCCAGCACTGGTGCTTCGAACCAGTTCGTCAGCGACAATCCGCCGTCGACGACGAAGGCCGCGCCGGTGACGTAAGCGGACAGCTTGTTCGACAGCACCGTGAGCGCCATCGGTGCGAGATCCCCGGCCTCACCGAGGCGTCCGAGCGGAATGTGCCGCGCCAGCGCGGGATCGGCGACGAACCCGCCGGCTGCGATCGCGCCGGGAACTAGAGCGTTGACGCGGATGTCGTAGCGTCCGAGCGTCTTGGCCAGCTCCTTCACCAGCATCGCCATGGCGGCCTTTGCCGTCGAGTAATGCGCCAGGTTGCGCGGCGTGCCCGCATGTAGCGAGGTCAGAAACAGGAACGAGCCCGGCCGCTTCGCCGCGATCAGACCTTTGGCGAGCCCGCGCGCCAGGTGAAAGCCGGCATCGAGATTGACGGCATGCATCTCCTGCCAGATGTTGCGATCGACTGCGAGCAAGTGATCCGCCTCGCGCCGCGGCGGCGAGGCGCTGTGGACGAAATGCGTGACCTCGCCCAGCGCGGAATGTGCTGATGTCAGCAGCTCATCGCAGGCCTCGAGGCTGGCAAGATTGCCGACCCAGGGCACGGCGAGATCTGGCCTCTCGCTCGCGCCGATCGCGGCGCGCACCCGCTCCGCGCTGACATCCGCGAACACGGTACGGATGCCCTCGCCGACCAGGCCGAGCGCGATCGCGCGGCCGATGCCGTTGCCCGCGCCGGTGACGAGCGCGGTGTCGCGGGTGGGATCGAACGGCGTGCTGAACAGGCTCATGTCGCGCTCCGATGCTGGGGAGCGCAGGTTAGCCTACTCGGCCGAGCGGCGACAATTGTGTCCCGATCCCATTGCCGAGCAGCGCGGCGGACGCTAGCCTCTCGAGAAAATGGAGGAGGTCCCAAGGATGCGAACCGGTTTTCTGATGACGGGCCTGTTGCTGTTGGCCGCCCCGGCCCTCGCTGGCGATGCGCCGCCGCGATCGACCTATGTGACGATGGTCTTGCAGGCCTTCGCCGCCAAGGTCGAGTGTCCCAACACCGATCTCGCCTATCAGGACCTCGTGCAGAGGGCGCAGCAGATGCAGCTACCCGACGGCACCACCGAGAAGGTGCGCAAAGCGATCGCCTGGATGCACACCGGCGGCAAGATGGGCGAGAAGCAGGACGATGACCTGATGGCGGAGGTCGCGATCGCGACCAAGGCGACCGACCTGGACCAGCGCCGCCTCGGCATGTCCGGCTGGTGCGAAGCCCAGAAGACCAATCTCGCCGGCCTGATCCGCAGCAAGGGTGGCTAGCGCGCCGGCTTCACCGCGTTAAGCACGCCGCGACGGAATCTCCGCCGCGGCCCAAAATCGTCACAATCCTCGAAAGCATGCGGCCTCTTTTCGGATTCGAACAGGAGGTCCTCATGCGGAGTATCCATTTCGTTTTCGCCGGCGCGATCGCAGCCGCCGCGGTGCTGACTGCGCCCGCATTGGCGAGAAACTCCGACGCCCAGAAGGGCGGGGAAAAGTCCACCTCGCCATCCTGCAGTGCCTATCAGCAGGCGCCGGACGGCTCGTGGGAACCGCTGCCCTGCAAGGAAGCCGGCGAGCGCGGGCAGCCCCAGACACAGAATCGCACGCCGCAGCAAGGCGCCGATCGCGGGGAGCGTTGAAACTCGCGCGTTCGAATGTCAGCTGTGATGCGGGCCGCGCATGATCTTCATGGCGTCCACAATGTGACGCCATTCCCTGGCCTCGTCGACTTCGCCGCGGCCCTCGCAGGCCTGGGCCTGCTCAGCGGCCTTCGCGATCGCAGCAAAGCCGTGCTGTTCGAGCATTTGCCGGGCAAGTGTATGGACCTGGACCTCGGACATCATGGGCGCTCTCCCGTGTGACCAAAGACGGCGCAACGCCGCCGGGGGTCGCTCACAACGATCGAGGCGTGGGGCGCGTTCCGTCGATGTCAGGTCCAAGACGTCGATGTGAGCGGCAAAGACAAAGGCGGCCCGCCATGCCCGGCGGACCGCCTTTTCACCCACCCCAAAACGTGAAGCTGCGCTCTACGCGACCGCCACCTTCTTGCGCTCGAAGTCGTTGGGCACCTCGATGTCGACCTCGAGGGTCGAGACCTCGTCGCCGCGTTCGAGCCGGACGATGACCTTGGTCGGGTCCAGCGTCACATGCTTGGACACGACAGCGAGAATTTCCTCACGCAGCACACCGAGCAGATCGGGCTGGCCGCGTATTCCACGCTCATGGGCAAGCAGGATCTGCAGCCGTTCGCGTGCGACCGGCGCTGTGGCCTTCTTGCCGCGGAGAAGTCGAAGCAGACCCATGCTCATGCAGCCCTCCGTCGCAGCAGGCGGTCCATAAATCCTCTGCGCTCGGCAGGAACGTGCATCGTCACGTTCTCGCCGCAGAGGCGCTTGGCGGCGTCCATATAGGCTCGTGCCGGCGCTCCATCGGCATTCGACAGAGTCACAGGCGTGCCGACGTTGGAGGCCTTCAACACGTCCTGGCTCTCGGGGATGATGCCGAGCAAGGGCGTGGCAAGGATCTCCAGGATGTCATCGATGGTCAGCATCTCGCCGCGCGCGGCGCGCGAGGGATCGTAGCGGGTGATCAGGATGTGCTTCTCGACGCGTTCACCCTTCTCGGCCCGCACCGTCTTGGAATCGAGCATGCCGATGATGCGGTCGGAATCGCGCACCGAGGAGACTTCCGGATTGGTGACGATCACGGCCTCGTCGGCAAAGCGCATGGCCATGGAGGCACCGCGTTCGATGCCGGCGGGGCTGTCGCAGATCACCCAGTCGAACCGGCTGCGCAACTCGGCGATGACCTTGCCGACGCCCTCCTCCGTCAGCGCGTCCTTGTCGCGGGTTTGGGACGCCGGCAGCAGCCACAAATTCTCCAGCCGCTTGTCCTTGATCAGCGCCTGCGGGAGTTTGGCGACGCCCTGCACCACGTTGATGAGATCGAACACGACGCGGCGTTCGGCGCCCATCACGAGGTCGAGGTTGCGCAGGCCGACGTCGAAATCGACGACGACGACCTTGTCGCCGCGCTGCGCGAGCGCCGCTCCCAGCGCGGCGGTGGTCGTGGTCTTGCCGACCCCGCCCTTCCCTGATGTCACGACCAGTACCTTACTCATTTGAAATGTCTCCTTTGCTGGTCAGTTCAGTGCTGTAATTCGCATGGTATTCCCCTGCAGCCAGGCCTGCGCCGGCTTGCCGCGCAGGGCCTCGTCGATGTCCTCGGCGGTTTGATAAAACCCGTCGATTGCAAGCAGTTCGGCCTCGATCTTCTGGCAATAGATGCGCGCGCTGGTGTGACCGTTGACGCCCGCCATAGCGCGGCCGCGCAGCGCGCCGTAGACGTGGATGGAGCCGCCGGCGACGATCTCGGCGCCCGAGCCGACCGAGCCGAGAATGGTGACGTCGCCTTCTGGGAAGATCACGGTCTGGCCCGAGCGCACCGGGGATTCGAGCAGCAGCGACGTCGGCTTGGTCTCGACCTTCGCTTCGGCCTTCTTCGACGCGCTCGGCTCGACCACGCAGCTGCGTCCGCCCGACAGCAGCGGCGGCATCATCGGCGTCAGCCTTCCCTCCTCCACACCCTCAATGCCGAGCACGCGGATGTTGCGGTCCTGCAGGCTGGTGAGCAGATGGCCGATGCCGGCCTGGCTGAGATCGACCGAGGACAGGTCGATCACCACCGGCCGGCCGGCGAAAAAGCCGGGCGAGCGCGCAATCGTGGCGTCGATCTCGTGCAGCCAGTCCTGCACCGGAACCGTCGGCGTGAACACGAAAGCCACATAGGAGCGCCCGCGCAGGCGCACCATCTGACGTTGGACCTTTGCTGCAGCCTCCATGGCGGCCGACTCGTTCCCTGTTATTGAATGGTTAACGATGCGGCCGATATGGTTAATGGCTGGTTAATGCCTCCGTGCGGTTACGTGAGCGGATGCAAAGTCCTGTACCCTGGATGGAGCCAACGGTCGGCGCGACGCGCCGCCCGTTGGCGCAATCCGGGTCTCGCGCCTCACCCGGCACTCTCCCGGATTGCGCTGCGCTTCATCCGGGCTACGAAGCTGGGCGCGGCGTAAACACCGCCCCCTCGTCTCTTCCGCTCAGGTCTTGCTGCGCGTCTTGCTGAGCAGATAGTTGTCGTAGAAATTCTCCGCGATCTGCGTATAGAACAGCACCTCCTTCATATACGCGTCGTGGCTCTCCTTGGTCCGCTTGAACAGGTCGCTCTTGGCAGCGAGCTCGTTCAGGTGCTCCTGGGTCGCGTTGTAGCAGGCCTCCAGCACCGGTTGCGGGAACGCCTTCAGCTCCGCGCCGCCTGCGATCAGGCGCTTGAGCGCCGCCGGATTCACGCTGTCGTATTTTTCCAGCATCCAGGCGCCGGCCGCCGCGCCCGCCTGGTTGACGATCGCCTGATATTGCTTGGGCAGCGAAGCCCATTTCTCGTCGTTGACGATCATGTGCAGCATGGCGCCGCCTTCCCACCAGCCGGGGAAGTAATAGTACTTGGCGACTTTCTGGAAACCGAGCTTCTCGTCGTCATAGGGACCGACGAACTCGGCGGCATCGATCGTGCCCTTCTCGAGGGCTGGATAGACGTCGCCACCGGCGATCTGCTGCGGCACGACGCCGAGCTTTGCCAGCACGTGGCCGCCCATGCCTGCGATGCGGAATTTGAGACCCTTGAGGTCGTCGACGGTCTTGATCTCCTTGCGGAACCAGCCGCCCATCTGGGTGCCGGAATTGCCGCAGAGGATGGCGTGCGCCTTGAACGGTTTGAGCGCCTCGTTGGTGAGGTCTGCGCCGCCGCCGAAATGCCACCACGATTCCTGGTGGCGATGGTTCATGCCGAACGGCGCGCCGGTGGCATAGGCCAGCGCCGGCTCCTTGCCGATGTAGAAATAGAGCGGGGTCTGCGCCATCTCGACCGATGCCGTGCTGACCGCATCGAGCGCCTGCAGGCCGGGAACGATCTCGCCGGCCGCAAAAGTCTGGATCTGGAATTTGTTGTCGGTGGCCTCGGCAACGTATTTCGCAAAGGTCTGCGCCGTGCCGAAGATGGTATCGAGCGATTTCGGGAAGCTCGACGTCAGGCGCCATTTAATCTCGGGCATGCTCTGCGCGATCGCAGGGGCCGCAACCAGCGTGGTCGCGCCGGCGACCGCACCACCTTGGAGGAATGTACGGCGTTTCATGATGGGTCTCCCTTGAACTCAGCGTCGAATGGATGGCTTGGGCCACGGTTTCTTGTCGAACCGTTTGCCCGTTCCGGGAGCGGAGTTCAAGCGACGGAAAAGACAGGTCGGGCTTGCACCGGATACCGTGGACCAGCTGGACCCAGCATGTCGCGGCGGACCCGCCCGCTCGGCCCGGCCTCGCCTCAGGCGGCCGCTGCTTCCTCGTACAGGCCGGCGATGAAATCGCTGAACGTCGGTGCTAGCGGCAGGACATAGCCCCATTGATCGGACATCGCCTGCGCCAGTGTCCAGGGCTTTTCGTATTCGGCCATCTCGTGGTCCATGAACCAGATCTTGCCGAAATGGGCCTTGTCGATCGTCATGCAGATCGGGTTGCCGCCGTGATCGCTCATGATCCACAGCAGCTCATCGACGGTCGGCCATTGCGGCGTCTGGCGCGTCTGCACCAGCGAGCACTCCTCGGTCCGCAATCCCAGCACCTCCTGCACCGAACCCGCCCAGTCCCCATGCGGCCAGTTGAAGTCGGCGCCCCCCTGATGATAGCCGCCGGCGCAGGCCAGCAGGAAGCGGCGATAGTCGTCCGGCAAGCGACAGCCGATGGACGTCTCGAAGGCGGTGAGCGCGGCTTCGGTTGGTTGCTCCGCGCCAACGTCGATGCCTGCAATGAATTCTGCCAATTTCATATTCCCTCTCCCTGGCGCGGGACGCGCAAGCCTTCGTCGCACCCGCCTTGCAGTGGGTTCGAGGACGACGGATCAGGCCAGAGGGAGAGATTCTCTCAGAGCAGCTTCGCGCTGACGAACAGCGCGCGCACGGCGTTGGTTGCCTGCACTGCCAGCATGGCGTTACCGGCGGCGCCTTCCAGGGCCGCGACGGCGTCCTCATGCAGCGAGCGAAATTCCATCCACTCGACCGACTTGAAGTTGGTCAGGAATTGATAGGCCTGGCCGACGGTCGCGATCGCCAACGTGTCGCCGTTCAGCTTGATCTTGAACGTCGTACGCAGCGGGGTCTCGGAACTGGATGGATCACTCATGGGCTGCTTCTGGACGAGGACGGCTTAAAGAAGGGGAAACGGCAGCCCCGCCGTCGCAGGCGAATATCAGGAATCGGTGCTCGCGCGCTGCGAGGCGGTCGTCGCTCCGCGCAGGCTCGGCACCACGACGAGGCGGTTGAACTCGCCATTGTCGTAGGCCTTGATGAACCGATCATAGTCCTTGATCGAGACGCAGCCGTTGGAATCGCCGCGCGGCCCGAGCAGGTAATTGTGCGTGAGCAGCCCGACGCGGCCGAGCGCGCTGGTGCCTTCGACCGGGGTCATGCGCAGCGCACGGACGCCGTGGAACGGCTTCTCGCGCGGCTTCAGATCGTAGATCGCCGGCGGCGTCGCGCCGACCATCCGCCGATCGACATGGTCAGGATTGTCCATCAGCGCGCCCAGGCCGGAATGGGCTTCCAGCGCCACGCCGCTCGGCAGGTAAACCGCCTTGGCCGAGATGTCGTAGACCGCGGTGCGCGAATCGTAGCCGAGAGCGGCGAGGTCCGGCCCCCTGCCGAGCAGGCCGTCGCCGGGCGTCAGCGAGGCCAGCTTGATCTTGTCGGTGAATTTTTCGAAGAAATTGCGGTTGTCGACCCTGAGATTGGTGTCCGCATAGGCCTGGCTGGAGGCGATCTGAGCGGAGAAGTCCGCCTGGACCGGACGCGCGCGCGGCATGGGGATGGCGTCGGCGCGCTGCGAGCGCCTCGCCTCCTCGGTCATGTACCGGTCGTCCTCGGTCAGGATCGAGCGCCAGTCGTCGCCTTGGAGCTTCTGGGCCAGCATCGCCTTGGCATCCCGCAGCTTGAGCTGGGCCGCATTCACCGCGGAGCGCTCCAGCACCCGCAAACCAAGCTCGCGCGGCGACGGGCCGGCCGAGGCCGAGGCGAAACGGTCCTCGAATGAGGGGGCATTGGCCGGCGGCAACGCCGCGGAGACCAGCGGGGTCGAATCGCTGATATCGGCGACCCACGCGGCGGCGCCGAGCGCCAGCGCCATCGCGGCCACGGACAGCAGAATCGTTTCAGCCCGCCCGACACGGCGGCGCGACAACAGCCTCTCGGCGTGTGCTGCGTCGGAAACCATCAGATCCCCAAATCGACCCCCGGGGGCTTACCCACCCCCACCCGGAGAGACTCTATACCAGCTACCACATTGGGAGCCAAAAGTTAGGCATAATCGGGGCCGCCAAGGCCCTCCAAAGGTATCCCCTAAGGTATCCAATGACCGATCCGTTCGATCTCGATCGCTTTGTCCGGGCCCAAGACCCGGTCTACGGCGACATCTTGGGCGAGCTGGCTAGGGGCCGGAAGCAGACTCACTGGATGTGGTTCATCTTCCCCCAGGTCGCAGGTCTCGGGTTCAGCGCCATGTCGCAGCGCTATGCCATCGGCTCCCGCGCGGAGGCCGAGGCTTATCTCGCCCACCCCATCCTCGGCGGTCGCCTGATCGAATGCACCAGGCTGGTGCTCGCGGTCGATGGCCGGACTATCAACGCGATCCTCGGCGCGCCGGATGACGCCAAATTCCGCTCGTCGATGACGCTGTTCGGCGCGGTCTCCGACGAGCCCGTCTTCGATCAGGCGCTCGCCCGATATTTCGCAGGCGAACGCGACGGCGCCACGCTGGAGATTCTCGCAAAGCTCGATCAGGCGCCGCGCTAGTCGGCGCCGATCAGCGCCCCTGGAAGACGGCCGCTCGACGCTCGATGAAGGATTGGATGCCTTCCTTGGCGTCGGCACTGCCGAGCACGCGATCGCGAATTTTCGGGATGTAGGCAATCGCGGCCGCTTCGCCAGCTTTGACATAGTTCGCCGCCGCTTCCTTGGTCACCTGAATGCCGAGTGGCGCATTGCGCGCGATCATGGCGGCGAGCGTCATCGCCCGCTCGATCTGCTCGCCTGCAGGCACGACCTCCTGGACGAGACCGATCGCATGCGCGCGCTGCGCCGAAAACTCGTCGCAGAGGAACAGATGATACATCGCATCGCCCCAGCCGGCCCGCGACAAGAAGCGGAAATGCGCGCCGCCCAGCGGTGCGATGCCGCGCCTCGCCTCCATCTGGCAGAAGCGTGAGTCATCGGCTGCAACCACGATGTCACCGGCGAGCATCAACTCGATGCCGATGGTGTAGACGATACCCTGCACGGCCGTCACGATCGGCTTGCGGCAGCGCTTGTTGAGCCCGAACGGGTCGACATTGCCGTCCTTGGTGTTGCGCTTCTCCGCGGTGGGACCGAAGAATTTGGGCATATCGAGACCTGCAGTGAAATCCCCGCCCTCGGCGCAGACCACGCCGACGCGATAGGCATCGTTGTCGTGCAGTTCGGTGAGTGCATCGGACAATTGCTCCATCATCGCAGGCGTGAACGCGTTCTTCTTCGCGGCGTTGGCGATGATGATCTTGAGGACGTGGCCGTGCACCTCGGTGCGGATCTGACCTTCGCTCATGTGCTCGTCTCCCGATTGTGGTGTTGGCAGCAAGTCAGGCCGGCTGCTGAAGCGCCGCGCGGATCGCCTCGATCCGGGCCGGCGTGAACACGCCGGAATCCAACAGCTGAAGGATCGAGAGCACCCCGCCGCGCGATCCCCAGCTTCCCTCATCGATGATCTCGAAATTGACCCACCAGGTCGGCGACGGCGCCGGCATGCTGCAGGCCTCCGCAAGTCGCGCCAGCACGTTGCGGATCACCTCGGCGCGCACCTCCGCCGGCCAGGCCGCGTTCATGACGGCGATGTTGACGGTGATGATGTCGCGCGGCTTGTCCTGATCGCACAGCAACCGGCCGCCGATCGCCATGCTGTCGGGCGGCAGGTCGTGGAAATGCACCTGGAACCCCATTCGGGCCGCCGGCGCCTTCTGGCCGACCTCCGGCTCGAGCACGGCGTCGGTCAGGCTTTCCGCAAGCTGCCGACGCTGCGGCAGGCCGAGCCGTCCGGCCGGTGCGGTGACGGTGATGATGGTCAAATTGGCATCTCTCCACGAATATGACACTCGTCATATTTCAGCGCGGCTTGCTTATGTCAAGTGTCATAGTCTAGATGGAGATGGCCAATTGCAGGATTCCCGATGACTGCCACCACACGCGACAGGATGATCGCCGGCGCCGCCGACCTGATGAGCCGCCGCGGCGTCAACGCCACCAGCATGCGCGACGTCGTCCGCCACACAGCGACGCCGCGCGGCTCGATCAGCCACCACTTCCCCGACGGTAAGCCGCAATTGATCGCCGAAGCCGTGACCTTCGCCGGACGGCAGGTATCCATTCCTCTGGAGAAAGCCATGAACGAACGCGGCGTGATCGGCGGCCTCAAGGCTTTTGTCGCATCATGGCGCCGTCAGTTGGAGGCAACTGGCTTCGAGGCCGGCTGCCCCGTGCTCGCCGTGGCGGTCGATCGCTATGTCGGTGAGCCCAGTGACAAGGACGACGCGGCCGCGCAGCAGCACCTGCTCGACCTCGCCGACGGCGTGTTCGCCGATTGGCGGCGGATCATGCAAGCAGCCTTGTTGCGCGAAGGACTGGCTGCCGAGCGCGCCGAGCGGCTTGCAACCCTCGTCGTCGCCTCGATCGAAGGCACGGTCGCGATGTGCCGCGCCAGCCGCAGCGCCGACGCGCTCGATCAGGTTCAGGAGGAACTGGAGATCGTCCTCGCAACCGCCCTCGCCTGCACAAAAAAATAGATTGGAGACGCGCATGGACTTGTCCCGACAACGCGAACTCGCCCGTCAGCTCGCCGATTTGCGTCGCGAGGGCCGGCAACAGAGCGGCCTCGACGAACGGCTGGTCCCACCGGATGCGGACACGGCGTACCAAGTCGCGCAGATGGTTGAAGAAGAACTCGGCTGGGATGTCGTCGGCTGGAAGATCGCGGGCATGAAGTCCGGGCTCCAGCGTCAGCTTCGCATCTCCTCGCCGATCTATGGGCGGGTGTTCGCGCCCCTGATCAAGAGCTCGCCCGCCAGCGTCGAGCATGCCAGACAATGCAGCCCTATCCCCGAAGTCGAGTTCCAGGCGCTTCTCGGCGCCGATCTGCCGCCGCGCGCGAAGCCCTATACGGTGGACGAGGTCGGCGACGCCGTCGCCTCGTTGCATCCCGGCATCGAGCTCGCCGAGTGCCGCTTCATTCACGACGCGGCGTTTCCGCCGATGCCAGCGATTATGGCCGACGGCTCTGGATCAGGAACGATCGTGCTCGGAGAGCCCATCGCCGACTGGCGCAGCCGCGACGTCGCCACTCAGGATGTCGTCCTCAATTGCAACGGCATCGAGAGACGCCGCGGCTCCGCTGCAGAGGCGATTGACCATCCGCTGGTGCCGCTGGCCTGGCTTGCCAACGAGCTGTCGCGGACCGGCATCGGACTCAAGGCCGGCCAGACGATCAGCACGGGAACGCTGACCGGTATGCTCCGGCCCAAGGCTGGCGAAACCTACGTTGCCGATTTTGGCCCGCTGGGATCGGTCAGCGCGACCTACAGCTGAGACGGCAAAAGAGCGTAAACCGCTGATTAACATGGCCGCCCTATCGTCCGGGCGAAATAATTCTCCGTTATTTGCCGGACAGATCATGAAAATCGGTACGCTCCTGACCAGCGCCATCGTCTCGCTCTCGACCGTCGGCGGCGGCCTCGCCGTCTACGTCGCCGTGACGAAATATCAGACCATGGAACTGATCAGCGAGGCGCAAGGCCGCCTCGCGATCGTCCGCGCGGTCAGCGACATCCCGCGCTATCTTAATCCGGAGCGCGGCTTTTCCACCAACATCCTCTATGGACCTGCGGCCATCGACCCTGCGCTGCTGGCCGAGCAGGACAAGCTGCGCAAGCAGACCGACCGCGCCCGCGACAAGATGAATGCACTGCGCAAGGAGCTGCCCGGCCCGTTCGACGACGGCACCACGATCGGCAGCAACATCGACGGCATCAACGCGAAGTTCACTGGCTTGCGCGAGGCCATCGACAAGGCGCTGGCGGGTCCCGCCGATGCGCGCAAGGACGCCGCCAAGAAGATCGTCGCCGACAATGCCGTGCTCAACGGCGGCGTGACTGCGCTGCTCAACGAGCAGGTCCGCCGCATGGCGATCCTGAACGGTGACGCCTACCGGCAGGCCAGCTACGCCAATGTCGCGATGACGCTGCGCGACGTCGGCGGCTTCAACTCCAGCCTGCACAAGAATCTCCTCGGCGGAAAGAAGCCGGCGACCGACGCCGAGAAGGCCGACATTGCCCGCTCGCAGGGCCGCAACGATCAGATCGTGATGTCGCTGCAGGAATTGCGCGGCAATCCAACAACGCCGGCGAACGTCGCGGAGGCCCTGGAGAAGTTCAACGCGATCTATGTCGAGGAGTTCGGCCGCGAGCTCAAGCTGGTGAAGGACGGCGCGATCACCGGCAAATACGAACACGACATGGATACCTATTACGCCGCCACGCAGCGCGGCCTCGGCACCATCATCGGCGTCCGCGACGCCTTCTACGACAACGCCGAGCAGATTCTCGCCGGCGCTTCGTCGGCCGCGCACACCAGCTTCACGATCGCGCTCGTCGGCCTTGTCGCCGTGCTGATCGCCAGCGCCGGCCTCATCGTGACGGTTCGCCGCCGCGTCTGCGCGCCGATCGTCGGCCTGACGACGCGCATGTCGCGGCTCGCCGACGGCGAGGTTGCGGAGACCATTCGGGGCGCCGAGCGCTCCGACGAGATCGGCGCGATGGCCGCGGCCGTTCAGGTGTTCAAGGACAACATGATCCGCGCCGATCGGCTCGCGGCCGAGAAGCAGGCCGAGAACGACGGCAAGATGCGCCGCGCCCAGGCGCTCGACGATCTCACCCGCGCCTTCGAGGCCAAGGTGACCGAGCTGGTCGGCGGCCTGTCGCGGGCCTCTGCTGCAATGGAAAGCACCGCGCAGTCGATGACCTCGACGGCGGCGCAGACCAACAGCCAGGCCGCCGTGGTCGCCGCCGCCTCCGAACAGACCTCGACCAACGTGCAGACGGTCGCGAGCGCCACTGAAGAGCTGACCTCCTCGATCGCGGAGATCGGGCGTCAGGTCGCCCAGAGCACCGAGATCGCGGCACGTGCCGTCGACTATGCCCGCCGCACCGGCGACACCGCGCGCACGCTCGCCGAGGGCGCGCAGAAGATCGGCGACGTCGTGACGCTGATCCAGAGCATCGCCGAGCAGACCAACCTGCTTGCGCTAAATGCGACCATCGAAGCCGCCCGTGCCGGCGAGGCCGGCCGCGGCTTTGCCGTGGTCGCCTCCGAAGTGAAGTCGCTGGCCGGCCAGACCGCCAAGGCCACGACGGAGATCTCCGAGCAGATCACCGCGATCCAGACCGCGAGCGACGAGACGGTGGCGGCGATCCGCAACGTCGCCGACGTCATCGCCGAGATCGACCAGATCGGCACCGCGATCGCGGCGGCGATCGAGGAGCAGGGCTCGGCGACCAAGGAGATCGCCCGCAGCGTTCAGGAGGCCGCCCGCGGCACCCAGGAGGTCAACAGCAACATCTCCGGCGTGCAGTGCGCCGCCGACGACACCGGCGCCGCGGCCAGAGAGGTGCTGGGCGCGGCCGAGCAGCTCTCGACCCAGTCGCGCGATCTCGCCGGCCAGTTCGAGCGCTTCCTCGGCGAAGTCCGGGCGGCCTAGTAAGGTGGCGCCTTGCGCGCGCGCTGCGCTTTCGCCGCCTCGATCCACCACGTCAGATCGTCGGCGAAGCGCGGAAACGAGCGCTCCAGGGCCTTGCCGCCATCGCCGATCGGCTCGCCGACTTCCGACAGCGTCTGCGCGATCGGGCCGACACCGATGGTGCTCGACACCACCACCATGCCCATCTCCGAGAGCGTGCCGTGCCAAGCGGTCGCCGCGCGCGCGCCGGACAGCCGGCCGGCCGAATAGCTCACGATCGCGGCCGGGCGCCAGAACCATTCCTCCAGGAAATGGTCGGTGAGGTTCTTCAGCCCGGGCTGCATGGCCCAATTGTACTCGCCGGTGACGAAGACGAATCCGTCGGCCCCGCGGATCTGCCCGGCCAGCTTCTCCAGCGCCTCCGGCGCCGAGCCCTTGGGATATTCCTTGTACATGCGGTCCAGCATCGGCAGCCCGATCGCCTTGGCGTCGATGAATTCGACGTCCTCGCCGCGGCCGCGCAGCCGGTTGATGACGAAATTCGCAAGGCGGATGCCCATGCGGTCGGAACGGTAAGAACCGTAGAGAACGAGAATGCGATTGCTCATGGCCGAACGGTAGCACGAAACCGGCGTCCAGCCCTACCCGATTTGTCGCACTACTTTCCGCGACCACGGTCCAGTGTTTGCGACGGCGTCTCGCCGAACTGGTCACGGTAACTTCTTGAGAAATCGCTGAGATGCCAGAAGCCATACGCCAGCGCGACCGCCTTGACGCTATCGGCCCCGGCAAGAAGGCGCCGACGCACCAGCCACAGCCGATGCAGACGCAAATAGCGGTGCAGGCTCATGCCGCGATAGCGGCGCACGACGTCGTGCATGGTGCGAACGGACAGCCCGAGCCTGCGCGCGATCTCATCGCTGTAAATCGGCTCCGACAGGTCGTCAGACAGCAGCGCGCGGATGTCCTGGAATGTCCTGAAATTCCGTCCGTCGTTGGGTCCGAGCGTCCAGCGGGCCGAAACGATCGCTGCAAAGGCCTCGTCGACGGCTCCGAGCAGGGACTCCTTCATCGCCGCTCCCTTCAGCAAAAGCTCCGCGGCCGGAATTGGCCCGGACGCCTCGGCCAGCACCTCGCGAACCACGCCGCGCAACCGCTGCAAGCCGGCCGTGGTGACTTCAAAAATCTTGAAGCTCGAGAGCGTCGACGGCCAGCCACGATCCCTCACCTCCGGGCGGAAAACCACCGAGGCGATTTGCCGCTGCACCTCCTCGACGGTGGTGTAGGCCGCCCCGCCGTTGCCAATGACCACAACGGGCCGCGCACGTTGCGAGCCGTTGAAGCGAATTGGCACGTTGAGATCGTCCATCGTGAAGCCGATCGCAGTGCAATTCTCCACGAGTTGTGCGTCAACCACCCTCGGAAATGCGCGCGTAAAATTCACGTCGCAGCCGGGTAAGGCGAGGATCGTCTGCTCAGCCGAAATCTTCCGCACAAAAGGGGTGAATTCGAAATTCAGCCCGCGTATGGCGCTTCGAAATTCGTCAACATCTGAAAAACGAAATGTTTTGAGTGCCGAGCTCGGCACATCGTCAATGCTGTTCATGGAAATAAGAGAATGCCGCGCCGCTCTGGATGTGCGTCCGGCCGCGGAATGCCGGTTCGCTTCCTCCCTCGATTATTTCGCTAGAATCGATTCTGTCGTGTCCTGATTAAATGGAGAGGAGCCGGTTGAAAGAACAATCCGGGACAACCCTGCCTCGCCGAATTTCGATAGCGTTTCCCACAGGGCCGGCGGTGCCGAAATACCCCAGCCTTCGACAATTAAAATTCAAATTAACACCTTTGCGGCGGAATGACCGTCGTTTGATCGTTCAATTTATTTAATTTCAGGCTCCTGCCATGACGGCAAATTCGCCTGCTGATAGTCTGGTGGATCTGGAGAACGCGGTTGCAACGTGTCCGCTGGACCGGTGCGCTCGCATCCTCTACGGCCTCTTGCAACTGCTCACAAGCAGCCGCGGCCGCTCCCAGGAATTGCTCGCCGATGTGGTCGACGGCATCCTGCTGCGACTGATCGAGCGGGTTGAGCCCAGCACGCTGATCGATGTCAGCGCGGTGCTCGCACAGCTCCAAGTGGCTCCGCCGAACACCGTGCGACGGCTCGCCTCGCACCACGATCCGGAAGTCGCCTGCCCTGTCTTGCTCCGATCGCAGTCACTGTCCACGGCCGATCTCACATCGATCGCAGCTGCGGGCGGCATAAGGCAGCAATGTGCCATTGCCGGCCGCGCGCCGATCGATCCACCGGTGATGGAGACGCTGATCACGGGTGGCAGCCCCAGCGTTTGTCTTGCGCTGATCGGCAACAGGGAGGCAAGGTTCTCCGAGGCCGCTTACGTTGCGCTGGTTGAGAAGTGCCTGGCGGATGACGAACTCACCAAGGCACTGGCGCTCAGGCCCGACACGCCCGACACAGTCATGCGGAAGTTGCTGTCGGCCTCGCCAGCGCCGAAATCCGGCATCGGACCGAACGCCACCGTCTCGCTTCAAGCCGCAACGGCCGCACCCATCGTCACCAAGCTACCCTCCGCGGCCGCCTATGCAAGCGCACGGCCGGAGATCGTTGCACTCAGCCGCATCGGCAAGCTGAACGATTCCACGGTGAACCGCTTCGCCATCCGCGGCGAGACCGCCAACCTCATCTCCGCGCTGTCGGTGCTTTCAGGCGCTCCCATCGAGATCGTCGAGCATGTCATGACCGACCAGGATTGCGAGGGTCTCGTCATGGCCTGCCGCGCCTCGCGGCTGAACTGGCAGACCACGCTCGCCATCCTGAGCAACCGCTGCGGCACGCGGCTTTCTTTCGCCGAGCGCGCACGCGCGCAGCACATTTTCGAGACGCTGCTTCTGTCGACCAGCCAGTGGACGGTGCGGTGGGGCGAAATTGCCGCAAACGCCAAGGAGTACGGTCGGGGACATCGCGACGCAAAAAAGATGGGGGTTAGCCGATGAAGTTCGACGGTCGCAAAGCCTTTCGCGTGAAAATGGACCACAGGCAGCCGGTCAATCTCATGGGATCCGACGGCACCTGGCGGCGCAGCTGCGTCCTGCTCGACGTCTCGCAGACGGGCGCGAAGGTCGAGGTCGAGGGCACGCTGGACGTGCTCCAGGCCAAGGAATTCTTCATGCTGCTGTCGTCGACGGGCCTGGCCTACCGACGCTGCGAGCTGGTCTGGATCGACGGCACCACCGCTGGCATCCACTTCGTCACCGCACAAAGCAAGAAGAAGCAGGCGATTACGCCGGCTGCCGCAGCACAGAGCTCCGATCAGGCCAAATAGACCGAGAATTCGACCCATCGATTGGAGCCCGCGCTATTCCGGGGCATATCCGTGCAGAACGCGCAAACCACACTCAAACCCACCAGCCTTGGCGGCATCGCAGTCAGTGGAGCGCCGCGCCCGTTCGTGCATGTGCTGGCCGACACGTCCGACAAGCTGGCCGGTGTGTGCTCGATCCTCGAGCAACGCTTTGCCGTCGCGGGCGAGCGGCTGGACGCTGAGGCCAAGCTGTCAGAGGTGCCGTCCGCCATCGTCATTCGCGCCGAGCTTCGCGATGTCGACAACATCGCGGCGATCAAGAAACGGGCGGGCAAGCTCGCAAAAGCGAAGAAACGGATTTTCCTGCTGGAGCACACCTCGCATGTCTCCGTTTCGCAGGCCTATGCGCTTGGAGCGACCCTGGTCCTGCCGGGCGCGATCAACCGGGCGAAGCTGCTGGCGGCGCTGTCTGATCCGCCTGATCCGCTCTCGGCTGCGTCGCGCGCGAGCGCGCAGGCCGACACTGCCGTCGAGACCGCCGCGACCGCGATCGCATCCATGTTCACCTCCGTCACCCTGGGCCAGCCGCTCGACGTAAACGCCACCAAGGAAGCCGGTCGCCAGATCGCCGATCGCATCACCCGGCATGGCCTGACGGAGTGGCTCATGACGGTGCGGCGGCACCACGAAGGAACCTATCAGCATTGCCTGCTGGTGACCGGTGTCGCCATCGACTTCGGACTGAGCCTCGGCGTCGGCAGGGCCGACCTGGAACGTCTCTACTCGGCGGCCATGTTCCATGACATCGGCAAGGCGCAGATTCCACTCGCCATCCTCGACAAGCCGGGCCGCCTCGATGCCGCCGAGCGCGCGCTGATCGAAACGCATCCCGCCGCCGGCCATACGTTTCTCAAGGACCATGACGGGATCTCGCCGGAGATTCTCGATGCCGTCCGCCATCATCACGAGTACCTCGACGGGAGCGGCTATCCCGATGCGCTCTGCGCCGAGAGCATTGGCGATATCGTCAGGATTCTAACGATCTCGGACATCTTCGCAGCCCTGATCGAGCACCGGCACTACAAGCCGACCATGCCGCGCGCGGAGGCCTACGACGTTCTGTGCGAGATGACGGGCAAGCTGGAGAAGGCGCTGGTCCGCGCGTTCAAGCAGGTCGCGCTCACGCGGTGAGCGCTGTGACCCGTCTCGAGCGCAGCCTAATGCGTCGCACGATGGCTGGCGCGGCGCGGGATGGAGCGGCAGGCCAGCCCGTCGGCCAGCAGCTTCATGTCCTCGTGCCGGCCGCTGCGAATCAGCCGGCCGAACTCTTCGGGTGTGAAAGGAAGACTTGGATCATCATCGATCTTAGGCCGCAGTCGCGGACCGAAGAACCGCCGAACCAGGCTAGCCAGCCGCCGCATATCAATTCCCTCGCGCCAGCAACAAACCTCTCAGTCCGCATATTGTTCCTCCCGCGACTTCGAGATTGCAAGAGGCCACTCGCGACACCGCACCAAATATTTTCGCTAGAGAATAATCTCCTCTTGCTCGTGCTAATCGGCAAAACCCACGTAACGCACGAACTGGTGGTTGTGCTCGCGGTCCGAGCGCACGGCGTTCGCGGCAAAGCCGTCGTCGGGATAGCCCATCGCGACACAGGTCATGATGACCTCGTCTTCCGGAATCTCGGCGACCTCGCGCACGATGTCGGAGCGCATGATGCCCTGCCCGTTGATGACCGAGCCGAGCCCGCGGTCCCACGCCGCGAGCACGATGCCGTAGCAGAGCGCGCCGAGATCGAAGTGGCAGACCGCGCCGGGATCGAGCACGCGGTCATAGGTCAGCACCAGCGAGACCGGCGCGTCGAACTGGCGGAAGCCGCGCAGCACCCAGTCCTGCCGCATCGGCTTGTCGTCGCGCGCGATTCCCATCGCGCCGAACAGCTTCTTGGCGATGTCGACCTGCCGGGTGCGATGCACGCCCTGGTATTCGCCATGGCTGACGATGTCGCGCTTGACCTTGGCGCCGCCGGCCATCTCCGACATGTTGCGGCGACGCACCTCCTCCAGCGGATGACCCGTGAGCACATGGACATGCCAGGGCTGGGTGTTCATCGACGAGGGCGCGCGCTTGGCGCTCTCGATGATCGCCTCGATCACCGCGCGCGGCACCGGCTCGTTCTTGAAGCCACGCACGCTGCGGCGCGACTGGACCAGCGTCTCGAATTCCACCTCGTGAACCTCCCTGCCCGTCGTCCGGCCTTGCGACGCACGCCGGTTGCCGATGCTGCCCGCAAAACCTATGCTAATGACCAAGCAAGACCAAGAACCCTGTGAGGAAAGCCCATGGCCGCACCGCTCGATCCCGTCATCGCCCAGATCATTCCGCTCATGCCTATGCGCGATCCCACGGTCATGACGCCACAGAGCGCCCGCGATTCCTTGCGCGCACTGGCTGCCTCGCGTGCCGCCATTCCGCCGCCGCCGGTCGATAGCGTCGAGGATATCAGGGTGAAAGGCGGCGCCAGTCTGCTTCCCGCACGGGTCTATCGGGTCGGCGCCGCGCCGGCACCGACGGTGGTGTTCTTCCACGGCGGCGGCTGGGTTGCGGGCGATCTCGAAACCCACGACCGGCAGGCGCGCAACCTTGCGATCGAGACCGGCGCGGTCGTCGTCTCCGTCGACTATCGCCGCCCACCCGAGACGCGCTTTCCCGGCGCCTTCGAGGATGCTTTCGCCGCGGTCAGCGACGTGTTTGGCCGCGTCGCGGAATTTGGCGGTGACGCAAAGCGCTTCGGTGTTGCCGGCGACAGCGCCGGCGGCAATCTCGCAGCGACGAGCGCGATCGCCTGTCGAGAGGCCGGCATCAAGCTCGCCGCGCAACTGCTGGTCTATCCGGTCACCGACGTCGTCGGCGCTTATGCCGATGCGCGCGAGAACGCGCGCTATCCCTCGCGCAGCGAGAACGCCGAGGGCTACTTCCTCACGCGGGCGACGATGGAATGGTTCTGCGGCCATTATCTCGCCGATCCCGCGCACGCCGGCGACTGGCGCGTCTCGCCGCTGCGGGCTGCCTCCTTGGCCGGCGTCGCGCCCGCGGTCGTAACCACCGCCTGGTTTGATCCCCTGCGCGACGAAGGCGCCGCCTATGCGCGGGCGCTGGAGGCCGCCGGCGTCCGCGTCAAGCACCATGAGGGTCCCGGCCTGATCCATGGCTATTTCGGCATGGGCGACGCCTCCGACGTCGCACGCGCCGAAGCGCAGCGCGCGCGGGCCGACTTCAAGGCGCTGCTGATGCGCGGCGCGTGAAGGCGATCAGGCGCTCTGCGCCCGCTGCGCCGCTGTGTGCCCCCAGGTCTCGTCCCAATCCTGGCCAGCGGCATCGACCACGCGGCCGTCGGCCTCGAAAAACTTGTTCGGCACCTGGAAGATCGCCAGGATCAACGCGCCGTCCGGGCACCAGGCGGCGTGCCGGCTGCCCGCCTCGCGCCAGATGAATTCGCCGGCCTTGCAGGCAATGCCCTTGGCCGGACCCTCCTTGTCGACGAGCGCGCCTTCGATGACCCAGCTCTGCTCGATGCCGACATGCTCGTGATCGGGCAGCACCGATCCTGGCGCAAAACGCATCAAGGCGGTCATCAGCCCCGTACGGCGATCGAACAGTAGCGTCTTGGCCTCGCAGCCCGGAAAGCGCGTCTTCTGCCAATCCATGTCTTGGGGTCGAACCAGGTGGGAATGCCGATCGGCTGCCTGGTCGTGCGGGATCGCGGCGTCCATCACGATGCTTCCTCTCCATTCTCAAGGGACCGACGCTAGCAGGATCGCCCGATGCGGTCAGCGAGCACTGCAACAGAGGCGACATCCTCCGAGCTGGCGCGCAAAAATCAGCGGGCGACCGGGCGGCCCAGTGCTCATCCTGCTTGATTGCGCCACGATTCCCGGCTCCAATCTCCCGGCCATTTCTGGTTCAGGAGACCCCCATGATGAAACGGATTTTCCTCGCTGCGATCGTTGCCACCTTCGCAGCGGGCTCGGCCCTTGCGCAAGAAACCTGCGAGAGCAAGGCCGTCGGCAAGGACGGCAAGCCGCTCGCCGGCGCTGCCAAGACCTCGTTCCTGAAGAAGTGCAAGGAAGACGCCTGCGCGCCCAAGGCCGTCAGCGCCGACGGCAAGCCGCTCGCCGGCGCCGCCAAGAGCAGCTTCATGAAGAAGTGCGAGACCAGCGCGTAAACGCAGTCCGTTCCCGGCTTCTTCAGCAAAGCCATCACAAGCGAAATGCCGTCATGGCCGGGCAGAAGCGCGTCTTCGCGCGAGAATGTCCCGGCCATTTGCTTTTTGTGCCTCCCCGCCGCCAGTTTCCGACACGCGCCGAGCGCGTAAAGCAAACGCGCCGCGACCCTAGACAGAACGCAGCGGCTGACAGATGATGCGGCGCTGAGCGAACCGGGGCGCATCAACGAGGCTTCCAGCAAAGGATGGACGAGATGTTGCAGTTCCGCGTGCGTGATCACTTGGTGGCGATAATGAGCGTGCTCTTTACGCTGCTTATGATCGTTGACGTTGCCAACGCGAGAGGCCCCGGCCTGCCCAACGTCATGGTTCTCGCAACCGGCGGCACGATCGCCGGCAGCGGGGCGAGCAGCACCACCGTCATCGGGTATACCGCGGCCACGGTGGGCATCGAGACCCTCTTGAACGCCGTCCCCGAGTTGAAAACCGTGGCCAACGTCAAGGGCGAGCAGGTCTTCCAGATCGCCAGCGAGAATATGAACAATGATTATTGGCTGAAGCTCGCCAAGCGCGTCAATACGCTCCTCGCGCAGGACGACGTGGACGGGATCGTGATCACGCACGGGACCGATACGATCGAGGAAACCAGCTATTTCCTGAATCTGGTCGTCAAGAGCAAGAAGCCTGTGGTCGTCGTCGGTGCGATGCGTCCATCGACCGCGATCAGCGCGGACGGCCCGATCAACCTCTTCAATGCGGTGATCCTCGCAGGCAGTGAAGAAGCCGTCGGCAAGGGCGTGCTCGTCGCCCTCAACGATCAGATCAACGCCGCGCGCGACGTCACCAAGAACAACACGTCCACGGCAGACACCTTTCGCACGCCTGAGCTCGGCTTTCTCGGCTACATGCAGGGCAACAAGCCGTATTTTTATCGCCAAACGACCCGCCGGCACACGGCGGATTCCGAATTCGACGTGTCCAAGCTCGATGTCCTGCCGCAGGTCGACATCGTCTACGGCTACGCCAACATGAACCGGGTCGCGATCGACGCCTTTGTCGCCGCCGGCGCCAAGGGAATCGTGCATGCCGGCGTAGGCGACGGCAGCCTGGCCCGCCCGGCGGTCGAGCCGGCGCTCGACGATGCCCGCAAGAAAGGCGTGCTGATCGTTCGCAGCAGCCGTGTCGGCAACGGCATCGTCGCGCGCAATGGCGAGGCCAAGGACGATGAGCACGACTTCGTCGTCTCGGATACGCTCAATCCCCAGAAGGCGCGCATCTTGCTGATGCTGGCGTTGACCAAGACGACCGACACCAAGGACATTCAGCGGATGTTCTACGCCTATTAGAGGCTACTTGCGCTTGAAACGGTAATCGAAAGCGGCGCCGAACGGCTTGATCAGCCCGGCCGTCGGCGCCGGAAAATGGATCGGCAGGATCAGCGTGTCCGTGTCGGCAACAGAGGCGAAGAACTTTAGTCGCGACATCGCCGACTGCTTCGCATCCCAATCCGGCTTCGCCGACCAGCCCGGCTCGCGGCACTGGATCTGGTGATGCATGAGGTCGCCCGCGACCACGGCGCGCTGGCCGTTCGAAGAAATGTTCACGCAGCAATGACAAGGCGAATGCCCCGGCGTCGGGGTCAGCGTCACGGTATCGTCGAGCGCGTAGTCGTCGTCGACCAGCAGCGCCTGCCCGGCCTCGACGATAGGCAGGCAATTGTCGCGAAAGACGGTGCCGGGCGGATTGTTGCCCTTGGCATGCTCGGCCTCCCAGGCCGCATACTCGCCCTTGTGGAAGACATATTTCGCGTTGGGAAACGTCGGCACCCAGCGTCCGTCGCGCAAGGTCGTGTTCCAGCCGGTATGGTCGATGTGCAGATGCGTGCAGAACACGTAATCGATCTGCTCGAAGCCGATGCCGAGCGCGAACAATTCGTTGCGCCAGCGCGCCTTGCCGGGAAAATCGAACGGCGGCGGATGGCCCTTGCCCTCGCCGGTGCAGGTGTCGACAAGGATGGTGTAACGCGGCGTGCGGACCACGAAGGTCTGATAGGTGATCACCATCATGCCGCGCGCGGCGTCGAACACCTCCGGCTCCATTGTCGGCAGATGGCGCTTGAACACGTCTTCGTCATAGGCCGGGAAGAAATCCTGCGGCCGGCGCCACGGCCCCTCCCGCTCGATCACCGCATCGATGGTGATGTCGCCGATCCGGACTGGCTTCATGGGTGTTCGCTCCCTTTTTGACGAAAGCGTAGCGAACGGAATCAGGGCATTCAAGGCGCCGAACCCGGGAGCCTCCCATGCGCCCCGTGCCGCAAATCAACCTCAAACCCCGGAGAAGATGATCGCGGAATGAGGAATGTCCGGTGGGCAGGAAACTGAGAGTGACCGCGGCGATCGTGATCGCCGTCGCAGCTGCAATCTACGTCAACAACACAAGCCATCTGGCGCCACATCGGGACGGCAAGCCCGTGCTGCTCGCCCATCGCGGCATGGCGCAACGATTTGACGAGCGCGAGCTGAAGAACGACACCTGCACCGCCGCGCGGATGCTGCCGCCGGCGCACGACTATCTCGAAAACACGCTGCGCTCGATGCGCGCGAGCTTCGCGGCCGGTGCCGACGTCGTCGAGCTCGACGTGCACCCGACCAGTGACGGCGAGTTCGCCGTCTTCCATGACTGGACGCTCGACTGCCGGACCGACGGCGTCGGCGTCACCCGCGCGCAGAGCATGGCAAAGCTGAAGACGCTCGATATCGGCTACGGCTACACCGCCGACGCCGGCAAGACCTTCCCGTTCCGCGGCAAAGGTGTCGGCATGATGCCGACCTTGTCGGAGGTGTTCGCCGCCTTCCCCGACAAGCAGTTGCTCATCAACGTGAAGAGCCGGGACCCGGACGAAGGCGAGAAACTTGCCGGCGTGCTGACCACGTTGTCGGCCGGGCGGCGTAGCACCATCATGGTCTATGGCGGCGACGAGCCCATCGACGTGATCCGTCGCCTCGCCCCGGATGTCCGCACGATCTCGCGGAAGTCTATCAAAAGCTGCCTGGCACGCTATATCGGATACGGCTGGACCGGTCTCGTCCCAGCGGCCTGCCGCAACGCGATGGTGCTGGTGCCAATCAACGTCGCCCCCTGGCTATGGGGCTGGCCCGATCGCTTTCTCGCGCGCATGAACGCCGTCAACAGCGCTGTGTTCGCGCTCGGCCCCTACAGCGGCGGCGAGTTCTCCACCGGCATCGATACGCCGGAATTGCTTGCGCGGCTGCCGCAAAGCTATTCCGGCGGCATCTGGACCAACGAGATCGAGGCGATCGCCAGGCTCACCGGCAACAGCAGAGATTAGCTCCGCAGCCCCGGCGCCTCCTGTCCGGTGCGCGCGACATATTCGGTGTAGCCGCCGCCATATTGGTGGATGCCATCAGGCGTCAGCTCCAGCACGCGGTTCGACAGCGTCGCCAAGAAATGCCGGTCGTGCGAGACGAACAGCATGGTGCCCTCGAAATCCGACAGCGCATTGATCAGCATTTCCTTGGTGGCGAGGTCGAGATGGTTGGTGGGCTCGTCCAGCACCAGGAAGTTCGGCGGGTCGAACAGCATCTTGGCCATCACGAGGCGCGCCTTCTCGCCGCCCGAGAGCACGCGGCAGCGCTTCTCGACGTCGTCGCCGGAGAAGCCGAAGCAGCCGGCGAGCGCGCGCAAGGAGCCCTGGCCCGCGGTCGGAAACGCGTCCTCCAGCGACTGGAACACGGTGCGCTCGCCGTCGAGCAGATCCATTGCGTGCTGGGCGAAATAGCCCATCTTGACGCTGCCTCCGAGCGCCACGGTGCCCTCGTCCGGCTCGCTCGCACCGGCAACCAGCTTGAGCAGCGTCGATTTGCCGGCGCCGTTGACGCCCATCACGCACCAGCGCTCCCGACGGCGGATCATGAAATCCAGCCCGTCATAGATGCGCTTTGAGCCATAGCCCTTGTGCACGTTCTTGAGTGCGACGACGTCCTCGCCCGAGCGCGGCGCCGGCAGGAAGTCGAACGCCACGCTCTGCCGGCGCCGCGGCGGCTCGACGCGCTCGATCTTGTCGAGCTTCTTGACCCGGCTCTGCACCTGCGCCGCATGCGATGCGCGCGCCTTGAAGCGCTCGATGAACTTGATCTCCTTGGCGAGCATGGCCTGCTGGCGCTCGAACTGCGCCTGCTGCTGCTTCTCGTTCTGCGCCCGCTGCTGCTCGTAGAATTCGTAATCGCCGGTGTAGGTGGTGAGCGAGCCGGAATCGATCTCGATCACCTTGGAGATCACGCGGTTGATGAACTCGCGGTCGTGCGAGGTCATCAGCAACGTGCCTTCGTAATCGTGCAGGAATTTTTCCAGCCAGATCAGGCTTTCGAGATCGAGATGGTTGCTCGGCTCGTCGAGCAGCATCACGTCGGGCCGCATCAAAAGAATACGCGCCAGCGCCACGCGCATCTTCCAGCCGCCGGAGAGCTTGCCGACGTCGCCGTCCATCATCTCCTGGCTGAAGCCGAGGCCGGAGAGCGCCTCGCGCGCGCGGCCGTCGAGCGCATAGCCGTCGAGCTCCTCGAACCGGTGCTGCACCTCGCCGTAGCGGGCGATGATCTCGTCCATCTGGTCGGCCTTGTCGGGGTCGGCCATGGCGGCCTCGAGCTCGCGCAATTCGGCAGCGACCTCGCTGACGGGACCGGCGCCATCCATCACCTCGGCCACCGCGCTGCGGCCACTCATCTCGCCAACGTCCTGGTTGAAATAGCCGATGGTGATGCCGCGATCGATCGAGACCTGACCCTCGTCGGGCAGTTCCTCACCGGCGATCATCCGGAACAGCGTGCTCTTTCCGGCGCCGTTCGGCCCGACGAGACCGATCTTCTCCCCCTTGTTGAGGGCCGCGGAGGCTTCGATGAACAGGATCTGGTGGCCGGCTTGCTTGCTGACGTTGTCGAGGCGGATCATGAGGTCATTTTTGGGGGATTTTTGCGTTGCAGCGTCATACGGCATGCGGGCTGCAAGGGGAAGCCCGGGACAGGCCGGGATCCGGCCCATTCGGCCCATGACCGTTCGGCTTTGGGGCCTACGGACAAATGGGTCGGGCCAATTGCGTCCGGCACAGGCGACGTCCGACGCCCGGCGCTCAAGCTGCCCGGCCTCGGCCGCTTCGGGGTCACGCCCGGCCTGTAAGAACTTTTCGCCGAAATCTCAAAAAGGCTTGAGATCGGCTCTCTATCTCACTGAGAAAGGAGCCTGATAGGGCCGCCCGAACGGCACGCCGTTGATGACGGTCTGGACCGGCTTGAGGTGGGCTTTCCCTTCCCTTTTGTTGTTGCGCGTATCAACGAAGCTGACGGGTCCCTCGACCAGCTCCATGATCGCGACGTCGGCGGGCGCACCGACCTGAAGCGTGCCGATCTTCGGCGCACGGTTGATGATTTTGGCCGGCGCGGTCGTTGCCATTGCGACCACCTGCTCCAGCGTGAAACCGAGCGTCATGAACTTGCTCATCACGTTGGGCAGGAAGGGTATGCCCGGCGAATTGCCGGAGAAGACGTGGATGTCGGAAGAGATGGTATCAGGAGCGCATCCGCCGGGGATCGCCACGTCCGCCACGGTGAAATCGAAGCTGCCGCCGCCATGCCCGACGTCGAACATGACGCCGCGCTGCTTGGCCGCGAGAGCCGCAGGCAGCAGCTTGCCGTCCTGAACGATATTCGTGAAGACGCTCGACATGTTCGGGGCGCCCGAATAGGCATGCGTCAGCACGTCGCCGGGGCGCATCAGGTCGAGGATCTCAGACATCAGCTCCTTGGATTCGACCCCGCCGATATGCACCATCATCTTCGCCGGCCATCCGCACATCTCGCACGCCTGGATGCCGCGCTTGAGCGGCTCGAGCCCGTGCTTGAAGATGACGTTTTCCGACATGCGTACCTTGACCCCGAGCAGGAAGTCCGAATTCTCGGCCAGTGCCATGGCGCAGGCTTCGGTCTGCGCGGTGTCGATGTTGTGGAGCTCGGCGACCGGGAACGCCGACAGGCCGTTATTGGCGATGTGGACGAAGGCGTACATCCGCGCCCGCGTCTGGGCCACGATGAAGCGGCGCAACGCCGCCAGATTGTTAACGCCGGCATCGCCCGCCGACACGACGGTCGTCGTGCCCTGGAACTGCACCAGCTCGTCGGCGGGAATGCCGATGGCCGAGCCGTAGGGATAGACGTGACAATGCAGATCGATCAGGCCGGGCATCACCAGCTTGCCCGCGGCGTCGATGCTCTTTTGCGCGCGCTCGGCCGGGATCGTCTCCTGGACCGCCTCGATCGTGCCCCAGCGGATGCCGATATCGCGCCTGGCGCGCAGCGACTGGCTGGGATCGAGCACCTCGCCGCCCCGGATCACCAGATCGTACTTGTCGTTCGGCCCCATCGCCCCGCGCGCGGGCGCGGCGAGGCCGACGGCTGCCGCCGACGTCGAGAGTGCCAGGAAATCGCGGCGTGACAATGCAGGCATGATGATCCCCCTCTGTGCTCTTGTTGATGGCGACGGCCGGGCTGGATGACCAGATCCGCTTCCGCCGCCACAGTCGAGTTCACAACGAACGGGATTGGAAATGAAGCCCGGATGATCCAATCCTATGCTGCGCCGCGACAGGCGCGTGAATGTCGGACTGCCTGGAGTCGAACGTCTAAGACCAATAATGCGACACCAGGGCTTGTCGGATGCCGGCAATGCGTCCAAACTGTGATCAAAGTCGCTGGAATGCGGCATACCTCCAGCGGTTGACAACGGCAAGCGCACTGAAGCGCGTTCGAAAAACCAGGCCGCCAGGGAGGACGTCAATGACTGCAAAGTCTGAAAAGACCAGAACAACTCGTCGGAAATTCCTGCTGACCGCCGGCGCGGCCGGCGCTGCCACCATCGCCATGCCGCAAATCAGCCGGGCGCAGACAGCGACCCTGAAGATGCAGGGCTCGTGGGGCAAGGCCGATGTCTTCAACGAGATGGCCGAAGATTATGTGAAGCGCGTCAACGAGATGGCCGGAGGCCGGCTGCGCATCGACTATCTGGTCGGCGGCTCGGTCGTGCATCCGTTCCAGGTGTTCGACGGCGTTCATGGCGGCCAGATCGACGCGGCACACACGGTGACGGTCTACTGGTACGGCAAGCACAAGGCCGCCTCGCTGTTCGGCACCGGCCCGGTGTTCGGCTTCAACGCCAACGAAGGCCTCGGCTGGATCCACAACGGCGGCGGCAAGGAGCTGTTCGAGGAGCTCCAGACCAAGATCATGAACGTCAACATCAAGAGCTTCTTCGCGATGCCGATGCCGACCCAGCCGCTCGGCTGGTTCAAGAAGCCGATCACTAGCGACGCCGATCTCAAGGGCTTGAAATATCGCACGGTGGGTCTGGCCGCCGATCTCTTCCAGGCGATGGGTGCATCCGTCGCGCAGCTGCCCGGCGGCGAGATCGTGCCCGCGATGGAGCGCGGCGTGATCGACGGGTTCGAGTTCAACAATCCGACCTCGGACCGCCGCTTCGGCGCGCAGGACGTCGCCAAGAACTACATGATGGGCAGCCATCATCAGGCGACGGAATATTTCGAGATCATGTTCAACCGGACGAAATTCAACGCGCTGCCGAAGGAACAGCAGGCGATCCTGCAATACGCCGCCGAAGCCGTGTCCTCCGCCAACGAATGGAAGGCCATGGATTATTATTCGAAGGACCTCCAGGAGCTGATCAACAAGGACAAGGTCAACGTCCAGCGGACACCGAAGTCGGTGTTCGACGCGCAGATCAAGGCCTGGGACGGTCTGATCGCCCAGCTCGGCTCGGACCCGTTCATGAAGAAGGTGATGGATTCGCAGAAGGAATGGGTGCGCCGCGTGGTTTACTACAACATGAACAACGCGACGGATTACCGCGGCGCCTTCGAGCATCACTTCCCGGGCGTGCTCAAGGTCTGACGGCTGTCGCGGGGGATCGCGTCAGGTCTTATCGCGAGGGCGGCGCAATTGAAGCGCCGCCCACGATTTGGAGGGGGACATCCGGATGGACTGCTCGCAGCGAGTTCAGCTCGCATGACGAAATTCCTGTTCTTCATCGATGAGCTCAGCACGTGGGTGGGCAAGGCGTTCGCCTGGCTGATCCTCGTCCTCACCCTGGGTGTCAGCTACGAGGTATTCGTGCGCTACGTGCTGCGTGCGCCGACCACCTGGGCTTTCGACATCAGCTACATCACCTATGGGGCGATGTTCCTGATGGCCGGCGCGTACACGCTCTCGCGAAACGGCCATGTTCGCGCCGACGTGGTCTACCGCCTCTGGTCGCCGCGCACCCAGGCGACGATGGACCTCGTCCTCTATATCCTGTTCTTCCTGCCGGCGATCGCGGCCTTGATGTATTCGGGCTGGAACTACGCCCAGATGTCGGTGCGCTTCCGCGAAGTCAGCATCTTCAGTCCGGCCGGCGTGCCGGTGTTTCCACTGAAGGCGCTGATCCCGCTCACCGGTTTCCTTCTGTTCCTGCAAGGGGTCGCCGAAATCATCCGCTGCGTGCTGTGCATCCGCACCGGCCGATGGCCGCAACGCCTGCACGACGTGGAGGAGACCGAGAGCCTCGTCATCCGCGAACATCAGCAGCACGCGGCTGAGCCGCAGAGCGAAAAGGGACCAGGCGCATGACCGATCCTCAACTCGGCATGCTGATGCTGGGCCTCTTCATCTTCATCATCATGCTCGGCTTCCCGATCGCCTTCACGCTGATGGCGATGGGCGTCTCCTTCGGCTACTATGCCTACTACACCCCCGGTCAGGACTTCTTCCAGAACCGCATCTTCACGCTTCTGGTGCAGAAGACGTTCGAGGTCACATCCAGCGACGTGCTGGTGGCGGTTCCGCTATTCCTGTTCATGGGTTATTTGATCGAGCGCGCAAACATCCTCGACCGCCTGTTCTACTCGCTGCAGCTGTCGATGAAGAACGTGCCGGGCGCGCTTGCCGTGGCCACCCTCATCACATGCGCGATGTTCGCCACCGCCACCGGCATCGTCGGCGCCGTCGTCACGCTGATGGGGCTGCTGGCATTGCCGGCGATGCTGCGAGCCGGCTATGACGCCAAGCTGTCGGCGGGCGTCGTCTGCGCCGGTGGCTGCCTCGGCATCCTGATTCCGCCGAGCATTCTCCTGATCGTCTATGCCGCGACCGCCGGCGTCTCGGCGGTCAAGCTTTACGCGGCCGCGTTCTTTCCCGGGTTCATGCTGGCCGGCTTGTATGTCCTCTATGCCATGACGCGCGCGATCATCAATCCCGCGCTCGCGCCGAAGCTGCCGCGCGAGCAGACCGACGTGCCGACCTCGAAGGTCATCTGGGCGCTCGCCACGTCGTTCCTGCCGCTTGCGTTGCTGATCGTTTCGGTGCTCGGCGCGATCCTGTTCGGCCTGGCGACGCCATCCGAGGCGGCCGCGATTGGAGCCCTCATGAGCATCGTGCTGGCGGCCGCCTATCGTTCGCTGAATTACGAGATGATACGCGAATCCGTGTATCTGACCGTGCGCGCCACGGCGATGGTCTGCTACCTGTTCATCGGCTCCTGGACGTTTTCGGCGGTATTTGCCGTACTTGGCGGACAATCGGTGGTGGAGCAGTTCTTCACGTCGATGAACCTTTCGCCGATCCAGTTCCTGCTGCTGACCCAGCTCATCATCTTTCTGCTCGGCTGGCCGCTGGAATGGACCGAGATCATCATCATCTTCGTGCCGATCTTCCTGCCGCTGCTTCCCCAGTACGGCATCGATCCGATCTTCTTCGGCATTCTGGTGGCACTGAACACGCAGACGGCCTTCAACACGCCGCCGGTCGCGATGGCGGCCTTCTATCTGAAGGGCGTGGCGCCGCCTGAGGTGAAGCTGACCGACATCTTCTCCGGCGCGCTTCCGTTCGTCGGCCTGGTCTTCCTCACCATGGCACTGGTCTACATCTTCCCGGGGATCGCATTGTGGCTGCCGAGCTATCTCTATGGGGCGCGATGAGCGGACCCGGCAAACCGACGAGAGGCTGCGCATGAGTCTCAACGCGCTCGGTCTCGCGGAGGCTGCGGCCGGCATCCGCGACGGCCGGCTCAGCTCGGTGGAGCTCGTCGGCGACTGCCTCAGGCGCATCGATGAGGTCGATCGCGATATCCAGGCGTGGGCGTTTCTCGATCGCGACCACGCGATGCGGCAGGCCGAGGCGGCCGACGATCATCGCAAGCACGGCAAGGCCACAGGCCCGCTGCATGGCGTGCCCGTGGGCATCAAGGATATCTTCGACACCGGCGACATGCCGACGGAATTCGGATCGGAGCTGTGGGCCGGACGCACGCCGCGGCGCGATGCGGCGGCCGTGGCGCGTCTGCGGGCCGCAGGCGCGGTGATCCTCGGCAAGACGGTGACCACCGAGTACGCGTACTACAATCCAGGCAAGACCCGAAATCCGCACAACCCAAATCACACCCCCGGCGGATCGTCCTCGGGCTCCGCCGCGGCCGTCGCGGCGCTGATGGTGCCGGGTGCCATCGGCTCGCAGACCAACGGTTCGGTGATCCGTCCTGCCGCCTTCTGCGGCGTGGTCGGCTTCAAGCCCACGCATGGCCTCATTCCACGCAGCGGCGCGCTCCAGCTGTCGCGCACGCTCGACCATGTCGGCGTGTTCGGGCGCAGCGTCGAGGACGCGGCCCTGCTGGCGGAGGTCATGGTCGACTTCGACCCGGAGGATCCGGACACCCGGCCAGTTGCGCGCCCGCCATTCTCTGCGATCGCGGCGAGCGAGCCGCCGTTGCCGCCGCGATTTGCCTTCGTGCGCTCTCCGGTCTGGGATCAGGCCGAGCCGGAGATGCGTGAAGCCTTTGCCGAGCTCGTCGACGCTTTGGGCGAAGCGTGCAGCGAGGTCGAGCTTGGGCCGAGCTTCGACGGGGCCGTCGACATGCACCGCATCATCATGGAAGTTGATATGGCCCACAATCTGCGGCGCGATGACCAGCGCGGCGGCGACAGGCTGAGCACGCGCCTGCGTGAGGCGATCGCGCGCGGCCGCGCGCATCTTGCGATGGATTATTGCAACGCTCTGGCCGGAATTGCGCCGCTCAACCAGGCCCTGGACCACCTTTTCGATGAATACGACGCCATCCTGACGCCCGCAGCGCCGGGCGCGGCACCCGGAATCGAAACGACCGGCAACCCGGCTTTCTGCTCGCTCTGGACCTATCTCGGCGTACCCGCCATCAGCCTGCCATTGATGCGCTCGGAAACGGGCCTTCCGCTGGGCGTCCAGCTCGTCGGCCGCCGCGGCAACGACGCCCGCCTCTTGCGCACGGCGCACTGGCTGATCAAGACCATCGGGCGCACGCGTGGTAGCGGTCGGCGCAACGCCCCGAGCGCCGGATCGAACTCCGCTCCCGGCGCCGAGAAAAGGAAAGTGCGATGACCAATCTGATCACCGGACTCATCGGCCTCGCGCTCATGATCGCATTTCTTGGAATCCTGCTGGTCTGGATCAAGGCCATTCCGCTCATCGTCATCGTTGTCTGCGTCGTGGTGCTGGCAGTGATCGATTTCGTTCGATCCCTGCGGACGAACGGCGCGCCTCGTTGAATGCCCCATGGCAAGAAGATGCTTCACTTCTCGGCATTGGCCGGAGCAGCCGGAATTGCGACAAGAAGAGAGCTTTAGCGGCCAACCCGTTCGAGCTGCCACTTGGGATCGCCTGCGCAGCGCGCGTCGAGACCTTTGCTCAGGTCTGCGAGGCTCACCGCGCCCAGCCTCTCGACCAGCAATGCTTCGGCATCGCGAAGGACATCGTCCACCGCTGCGTTGACGAGTTGCTCGACTGCGCAGTCCGGGTTGGAATGCTCGTTCCCGATCGCAAATAGCCGGGGACCACCGACCGCACGATAGACATCGAGAAGCGACACGCGCTCGAGGTCGCACGCGATGACCCAGCCGCCGCCATGCCCTTTGTCCGACCGGACATAGCCCGCATCGCGCAGCCCCGCCAATGTGCGGCGAACGACGACCGGATTGGTCCCCAGCATCGCGCCGATCGCCTCCGACGTCATGGGGCCGTCATGTCGCGCCATGTGGAGCAGCACATGCAGCATTCGGGAAAGGCGGCTGTCGTTTCGCATCGGCTGATCTTTCGCATGCATGACTCTGAGGGGGCAGGGTTACGCGCGCCAACGCCGCCTCCGCAAACAGGGCGGTGAAAGGGTGCGCGGTCTCTCGATAATGCCTGGCTGCGCTGTCCCAGTGGTCTGGATGCTCAAACTGTCGCACGTCCGATACCTCAGGAGGCGCGGGTCATGGACGGACAGGCACTCGATCTGCCCGACGCGCATTTCGATGCCGTCTTTTCGATCTTCGGTGTCATCATGTTCCCCGATTGGCGCAAGGGTTTGGCCGAGATGCGACGGGTGACACGACCCGGGGGGCATGGCGTGGTCGCGACCTGGCGGAAACGGGGCGCGGCGACCTTCCTCCTGTTGGGCGAAGTGCGGCAAAAGCTGTTCCCTGATCGGCCGGGCATGGCAACGCCTGAAGCCGTTCAGGCCCTGAGCGATCCGGACGATTTCGCCCAGGCGCTCGTCACTGG
This sequence comes from Bradyrhizobium sp. USDA 336, assembly GCF_044908355.1. Taxonomy (NCBI): domain Bacteria; kingdom Pseudomonadati; phylum Pseudomonadota; class Alphaproteobacteria; order Hyphomicrobiales; family Nitrobacteraceae; genus Bradyrhizobium; species Bradyrhizobium sp. USDA 336. The sequence goes on from NZ_JBIYDC010000002.1 coordinate 2,077,518, forward strand.
CGGCTATCGCAATCCCCGGATCGACGTGGTGACCCACGATTTTCTGCTCGACGTCGCGGCGCTCGATGCGCCTGACACGCTCTTCGGCATGTCGCCCGACTGGACCAGCCTGGACGACATCGAAAAGGCGGCGGTGATTGCCGAGGTGCGGGCCAGAGCCGATGGTCGTCCGGTGCTGCCGATAAGCTCGACCGCACTCATTGGCGTCGCTGAACGATGAATACCAACCGCCTTTGTGCGGGGGATTCCGGACCGCCTTGATCACCGCTACTTCTTAAGGATACCCGTGTTGGTGTTTCCAAGCTGCTGGATGGCGGCGTCGGCGGCTGGCGTGTTGTAAGTCGGTCGAGATCCGCCGCCCTCCTGACCGGGCGGGGTCACGCCGAGTCTCTGGCCCGTCGTTCCCTGGCCCTTTGCATTAAGCGTGTTGGGCCCCGGCGAACCGCCGGTTCCGCTCAGCGTCGTTCCGTTCGAGAGCGTCGAGCCAGCCGTGCCGCCCGACCCGGTTGCGCCCGCCCCTCCAGCGGATGAAGCACCGCCTGAACCGCCTCCTGAGCTTTGCGCCATGGAAAACGAGATGGTGCCCAGAAGGACAGTCGCCGTCAAAACCAGAACCCTCATCTTCCACCCTTTCCTATGCCAGCGCCTGAAGCCGCTTGCTTCCTTGTCACAGTTCCTAGCGGCGGCGAGCGATCCATGCTCCGGCCAGGAAAGCGACGAGCAAGGACCGTAACGGCGCCCTCACCGTCACCTCGCGCAACTGATCAGCCCATCGCTTCGCCGGCTCTGGCGACGGCGTGCGGGCCTGCGGAGCAAAAGCTCCTCCTTGCTCTCCGGAACCCGGCCGCGGGCCTGAAGTCCGCTCTATGCCGCCCTGATCGTCCGTCAGCCCGGAGGCTTCGGTCATTGCCGCGGCTTCCTTCATGTCCATGCGCAAGCTCCATCCGATGACGGTTGCGGAACAACTCGATCGATCTCGTGCCCGTCCGACCGAGGTGACAGGCCCGTCCGACGACCGGGGCGGCGGCTATGGCGTCGACATCGATGCGAACTATATGCTTGTCGAAGATCCCCGCCGTCACCGCTCCCTTGAAAAAGCCGTTGCTCATCTTTCTGTTCCTCGTCTTCGCACCGCTTGCCGCATCGGCGGCGAGATATTTTTGGCTGGGCGATGGCCAGAACTGGCAAACGGCCGACCGCTCCAGCGCGGGTCTATTGACCGCCGCGGCCGATCACCGTGAGGCCGTCATACGGGTGTTCGGAGCAAGAACGGTGAGATGGCGCGGCATCTTCGCGATTCACACCTGGATCGTCGTCAAAGAGAAAGATGCGCCGACGTACACAAGGTACGACTACACGGCCTGGGGCGAGCCGATCCGCACCAACGGCTTCGCTCCGGACGGGCGATGGTTCGGCGCTGTGCCTGAAATCGTCGTGGCCGTCGATGGCGAGCGTGCGGAGGCGCTGATCCCGAAGATCAGGCATGTGGTCGAAAACTACAGGTTTCGATCCTATGGAGATTACAGCGTCTGGCCTGGGCCCAATTCGAACACCTTCGTGCAGGCCGCACTCGATTCCGTCCCCGAGCTCCGGGCCGTCCTGCCGCCGACCGCGATCGGCAAGGACTTCCCGTACACCGGCAAATGGTTCGGCGTCACGGCATCCGGCACGGGCATCTACGCCTCGCTTGCCGGATACATCGGCTTCTCGCTCGGCTGGGTCGAAGGTCTGGAGATCAATTTCTTCGGCGCCGTTCTCGGCATCGACATCCGGCGCCCGGCGCTCAAGCTACCTGGCCTCGGTCGGCTTGGGGTGACGCCGACCGTGTAAGGGCCCGCCAAATCCACCTCATTGCGGTCCGGAACGAAACGATTTCTCTCAGCTGTAACAGTATCAATTTGCTGGTGGACACGCAGATTTCGGGCGAGGCTGCCTGCAACCAGCGCTTCGTGCGCAGGCAGAAAAAGCATGAGGCCCCGCTGTTCCTCAGGCGATTGTCGCCAGCGGCAAGCACCAAACCTTGTAGGCGGCAATCAAGTCCGTCGCGCTCATCGCCGTTCCTCACGGTTGCGGAATGTTCTTCTGACTGAGCCATGCGCGCATCTCGCCGATCTCCCGCCTTTGGGTGTCGATGATCTCGCGAGCAAAGTGCTGGTTTCGAGGATCCTTGCCAAATTTCAGGACGATCTCGGCCATGTCGACTGCGCCTTGATGGTGAGGGATCATGCCGAGCACAAAGGCGAGTATCGGGATCAGCATTGGTGATGCCTCGCATCATCGGGCCGTGCATGCGGTCCATGGCGGCGCGGTAGGCATCCGGAGCCGTCAACCCTATCGCCGCAGCGCCGTGCATGCCATGCGGATGTTCGGGGTTCGGCGTATGGGTCAGCCGCTCTCCAGCCAGCGTTCCGATGTCTCCTTCGATGCCATAAATCGCAATGTGCAGTCCCCAGTAACCCGTTGTGAAAATGACTAGCGCCGCCGCAAGTCCGGCCGGGACGCCGGCAAGCCTTCGCTTGAGTGCGGGCAGGAAATGAACCTCACGACTATGATCGGCAGCAATGGCAACGACGACCGCCATGATGAGCGCGTGTCCGATCAGGTCGGTTCGCCCGAACGGATAGACGGCTGCGTTGAAGATGATGAAAAGAGCGATGGCAGACAGCCGGCGGATAAGCGGCGTCCAGATCAAGCCAAATCCCATCGTGAATTCGGCGACGCCCGCCATCGGGATAAATACGTCGCGCGGCATGCCGAAGGTCAAGAAGGGCTTTTCCTGCACGAGCGGGTAGAACCAGTCCGGATAGGCAAACTTTTCGAGGCTCGACCACATCAGCGCGATGGCAACGCCCCAGCGCAGCGCCTCGAAGCGATGGTTGCGCCATTCCGGATTGGATGAAGCCTCCAATACCAGATAGGCGGCGACGCCGACTCCAAGCGCGAGGTAGTCCAGCAAATGGAAGACATCATAGTCGCGCAGCGCGAGTAGCCACAAGGCGATGATGCCGAGAGCCGCAAGTGGCTGCGTCTTGCGAGAGAAGATCAACCCGGCGATCAGGAGCTGGGTCCAGGACACCCATTCAGCGGGCGTTTTAAGATCTGGCGTCAGGTAGACGCCGCCGACGGCGAAGATCGCCACGAAGAAGGCGGCAATGACGACGCGCACGAAGTCGTCGAGGCGCATCCAGAGAGGGTCGGTAATGCGATCCATGGCCAGCAGGATCGTCTCGCCGGCGCTCGACTTCTCGATGGCTCGTGACGCGAGGAAGAATGCCAGCACGAGCGCAATGCCGGTCCAGAACCATACATTGGTCAACGTGGCCCCGATCGACTGTGGTGGCGCTCCGACAATATAGGGCGCAAACCATTTGACATGTGCGTGAGCCGGCACCGGGGCCGCGACCGATGCGAGGATGATCAGGGCCAGCAGGCAACCAGAGGAGCGAGGCCGCGCGGGATGGTTCAATTTCTTCTCCTCAGGTGGTGAGGTGACTAAAGCGTGATTGAGGCGGGGCGGTAGGAGACGAGAACGCCAGAGCATGATTTCAAGGCAATGGCTCTTGTGATAGTTTAGACATTGCCAAGCGTGCTCCCTACCCTTTTTTCAATCGAGCTGCATCACGGCGGACGCGCGCTGGTCCTGTTTCCCTGGCTGATGCCATGCAATGCTGAGCGCGCGTGCCGCCGTGGCAGCGGGCTATTGCGCCAAGTAGCCGCCGCTGATCACAAGTTCGGCGCCGGTGATGTAAGTGCGTAGGCACGCGTCGAAGGAGGCTGTGAGCTGGTTCACATGCTGACTTAGCTAAAACGGAGTACGGTCGGAAGAAGCCGGATAAGAGAAGGGCATCGCGTCGAAACGGTGGCGCAGCGTCCGCTGCCGGAATTGGGCTTTTTCGGTCCAACGTTTTCAGAAAAGTCATTTGCCATGTGTATCTTCACAAGCCGAGCCCGGTGCGCGGCAGGTCATAACCAAGCAAGCCGACCTTTCCTCTACGTTTTGGCTTCCATACTCTCGGCCGCCTGCGTCATTTCCTTTGCGAGCGCCGCGTCCGCTCAATGCGCGGCGCGCGACGTGTTGCAAAACAAGCTGAAGCTCAAGACGCGCTCGGCCCCGGCGTCGCAACAGCCTATTAAGTCCGCGCGCGACGTTGCGACATGGAAGACGATCGCAATAGGGACCTTCGCCGACTCTCTTGCCTTGCGCAACGAACTCGATAGCAAGGGCTGCAATGTCGGTGGTCAGGCCGCTGAAATCCTTGCTAGGCCGACGTTCACCGTTAGCTCTCGGAAGACATATGTGGAGCTTCTCGATCTATCGCCTGCGCAGCTTGGATTCACGTCCGATACCGTGACTTTGGCTAACGTTTACGCACGCGCCCAGCAGTTCGGCCTTGAACTCGCTGCGGCCGAAGTCGGCCCACAATTGCGTCTTCAATATTTCGACCAGCCTATCGGCGAATTTCTCATCATCGGAATGGACCCGATCAAGACATGGAGCGGCGAGCCGATCATTCTGAATGTGGCAAATGGCGGCGCCGGATTGATACTCATCGGCCAGGATGGTCGCTCCGAAACGGATATATCCGTGGCCTCCCGTTTCATTTTCGTTCGATCCCATCGACCGGCGGCTAACCGCGACGTCGTCGGAGCAATAGCAAGAGCACTTCAGCCGCCGTGAGCGAAATGGCGCGCGTTTGCGTCGAATGTCAGCTCATTGGCCCTCAGCCGAACGGCCCATGAACCGCCGCGAAGCCTGCTCTCGCAGAGAAACCGGACCGGACGAGCAGAGCGGTCACCCGAAACGGACATTCGGCCGCATGGACCGGCGACAAAATGTAACTACGTTGATCTGTCATCCTGGTCGGTGCCGGATGAAGCGGAGAGAGTTCATTGCCGCTACTGCGGCGTTGCTACTTTCACCAGCGGTGGCGCAAGAGATCCGCCGCCGCATAGGCTTGCTCTTTGTCAATGAGCTGCCACCCGCTTGGCAGAGCGCATGGCTCGAGGGTTTGCGAAACCACGGCTGGGTTGAGGGAAAAAATCTGACCTTTGAGTACCGATTTGCCCGATCCCAGGATCGCTTGCCTGCTATGGCAGCAGAACTGGTCGCTGTTGGTGCCGATGTTCTTATGGCCGGCAACCCACAGGCAGCTGTAGCCCTGAAATCGGCAACCGCCAGCGTACCGATCGTATTCGTGGGTGTGGCCGATCCCATCAGGATCGGCCTCGTCAATAACCTTGCGCGTCCGGGCGGCAACATCACAGGTCTCGCGACTTTCGTGCCGGGTCAGTTCATCAGCAAACAGATCGAAATATTGCGCGAGTTGGTTCCTACTGCCTCGAAAATCGCTGTGGTAGCCAACCCGGGCAATGCCATCCACAAGTTCGTATTGGCCGAGGAGTTGCCCCAAGCAGCCGGGAAATTAGGCTTGAATTTCGTGATTGTGGAGGCGACGACTGCTGAGGAACTGGACACCGCCTTTGCCGCAGCCGCAGCCCAGCAACCAGATGCAATCGTTCCTTTTGGTGATCCTTTGACCCTGCGCAATGCTCCGCAAGTTGCGGCGTTGGCGGCGAAGCATCGCCTACCGGCGATTTATCTCAGCCGACAATTTGCCACCCCTGCTGGATTGATTTCATACGGTCCCGATTTCCCCGATTTGTTTCGTCGTGCTGGCGGCTATGTCGATAAAATCTTGAAAGGTAATAAACCTTCTGAATTGCCGGTTGAGCAGCCAACCAAATACGAGTTGGTGATCAATCTTAAGGCGGCCAAAGAGCTGGGTCTCACGGTCCCACCTACACTACTTGCTCGCGCCGACGACGTGATCGAATAGGGTGGCACTTCCGGTTATGGCCCATCTGCGAAGTTGCGACACATCTGTCGGAGGTCCGCTTATGACGGTAGAGTGGACAAGATTTGCTCAACCTGAGTTCTTCGCATTTCGACCCAAGGCCGACATGGCCGGGCCGTCATCTTGAATGCGCGTGCACTTTCAGCCCCTATCGAAGCGCTAGTCTGACCCGCTATCATGTCGGTTCGAGCAGGGGAAATGGGCATGAGGCGGCGGAGATTTTTGATCCCAGCGAATATGGATTATTTCATTCAATCTCATCCCAAGAGAGTACGTACGCTAGCCAAGTGGCTCGGCGTGGTTGCTGCCGTTGTTTGGCTGAATCAACATAATGCCAGCGCTCAGGGGTTGTTTGCTGCTGCTACAGGCGCCAAGGATCTGACGTTTCCCGATTCGCCGTCCGCTAGCCCAGCAGACGGTTCACGTATGATCTTGCTCAAACCGAAGGGAGCGGGACCGTTTCCTGCTATGGTCCTGCACCACCAATGTGCCGGTCTGCGCACCAAAGGCGGCCCGAACAGGTCGATGGGCACCTGGGCGCAAGCTGCGGTTCAGCAAGGCTTCGTAGTCCTTTTGATAGATTCCTTGGGACCTCGCGATGTCGATATGGTGTGTTTGGAAGTGAAGAAGGGCGTTAACTTTCCGCGCGGCGTCCGCGATGCTCTTCAGGCTGCTGATCACCTACGAGCCTTTCCATTCGTCGACAAGCAACGAGTCGCCCATGTAGGGTTTTCCTGGGGTGCAATGGTCGCGCTGCTGGGCAGCAGCAGCAATTGGCGAGCAGCTGCGCCAGGGAGTGAAGCATTTACAGCAGCTGTGGCGGTGTATCCGGGGTGCTTCTCAATCCAACCCAAAGCAGGCCCTCCATATGAAATCGTTCAGACCAAGATTGACCGTCCTACTCTGGTCTTGATGGGCGATAAGGATACCGAAACGCCGCCTGAAGAATGTATTCCCAAACTTCAAGCGGCAAAGAACGCAGGTGCACCCGTTGAGTGGTACACCTTCCCGAATGCTACGCATTGTTGGGACTGTCAGCACCTGAACGGGTTCTCAAAAATCGATTTTCGTGGCACTAAAGTGAGCTACCGATACGACCTAAGCGCAACCCACGAGGCGCAGCGACGAATCTTCGCCTTTCTGGAAAAAACCTGGGGCACCGGCCGCTGACATCCAGATGCGCGACTTGAGTGTCGCCTTCGGAGCAGACGCGCCGGAATTTATCGGCAACCTACGCCCTTCGCATCAGCTTGAGCGAAGCCTTCAGCCGCAGGCTTCGCTTGCCCGCAAGCGCGATGCCTTCGAGCTCGCCGCTGTCTTCCGTGCAGGTCCCGGAGAATCCGATGCCGACCTCGAGACCGCCGAACACCGGGTTCTCGCCTTTCGCCGGCGTGTGCTCCTGGTTCAGCATCTCACCCTTCCAGCGGCCGTCCGCCGAGGAATAGGCGCCGAGATAGTAGAAGAACGCATCGCCGCCGAGGATGCGCCCGTCGATCAGCAGCATCACGCCGGACAGTCCGGCGTCGACGCCGTCGAGCGCGCGCAAGCCCATCCCATAGAGCCCGTTGGCGATGCCGCCCGGTCCGACTGTCCCGCTCGGCGGCAAGCCTTCGTCGTCGAGGCGCGTGAGATTGGCCCAGAACCTGGCGCCCGGCATAGTGTCCGCGCCGCCTTCGAGACGGATCTGGTTGCCGTAGAGCCGGCCGCGCGCCCCGATCGAAGCGACGTCGGCGCCCATCAGCGGCTTGTAGCTGGGGTCGAGGTTGTGCCGCTCGGTGATGACCTGGGCGATGATCTCGCCGTCGCGCTCGACATAGGTGCCGAGATGCGCAAAGCCCGAATTGCCGCCCAGCATCCTGCCGTCATGCAGGCACATGATGCTGCAGCCGAAGCCATCGTTGACGCCGTATTCAACCTTGTAGAGCCCGTCCAGCAACGTCCTGAACCTGCAAATCGAAAATGAATTGCGGGCTACCTAGCATCGACGCCACAGCGAAGCCACCGGCTTTTGCGCGCATCGCCACCCCGGGGGAGCCGCCCGCCATGATGCCATTATGCTCCTGTTTTGCCCGACGGGTCAAAACTTCACTTCGTAAAACCCGCAGTCAATGATTTCAGGGACTTGGCTACTGTGCATGGGGTTGTTTTGGGGGTTTGTTTGCCGGCCTCCAAAAAAGCTCCTCGGCCGATCGGTGCCAGGCTCGAACCTGCTCCCACGGACGCACGACCAATCGCGCATGGACACACATTCAGCCGAGGACGAGCTCAGCGCGATCATCGCCGGCGCCGCGAAGCAGCCGCTGCTCGATGCCGCCTACGCACTCTGGCGCCAACGCTATCGGCTGGAGACGATTGCGGGACGTCCGACCGCCGAAGAGGTGCGGGTCAATCGCACCTTCTCGCCGGAGCAATTCATCATCCAGTACGGCCATGAACGCGCCCATGCCCATGAAGGGCCGATGTTCGGCTATGTGAAGCGCGCTCATCCGCGCGCCGACGATGAGGCGATCCGGCAAGCCATCATCACGGCGGTCAAATTCGAAGACGCCTACAACAAGCACTTCGACTGGAACGCCGATTTCGAGGATTGCGTGGCGCGCGCGGTGAAACAGGCCGCGCGGAAATATCCGCATTATCTCGAGACCACCTATCGCGACGCCCGCAACGACCTCGCCTACTACATGAGGTGAACTAGAAGCACAGCGTGGTGACCAGCCTGCCCTGCTTGTCCTTGATCGCATAGGGACAGCGAATGCGCTCCAGCGCCTTCTTGGCATCCTCGTCACCGAGCGCGGCGGCGCGCTCGTAATAGGCCTTTGCCGCGTCCTTGTCCTTCGCACCGCCGCGCCCCTCCTGCGCAAAGGCGCCCATCCGCTCCAGCGCGCCGGGATGGTTTTGCGCCGCCGCCTTCTCAAACAGCGCGCGCGCCGCGACATCGTCCTTTGCGCCGCCATCGCCTTCAGACAACATCAGGCCGAGCTGGTACTGCGCCTCCGCGTTGGTCTCGGCGGCCTTGCCGAGCAGCGCACGAGCCTGGGCGGGATCGGCCGGCGCCGCGCCACCTGCGCCACCGAGCGCTGCGAGATTGCTGACGCCGCGCGGGTTGCCGGCCTGCGCCGCCTTCTCGAACAGCTTACGCGCCTGCGCCTCGTCCTTGGCGACGCCCGAGCCGGCGGCGTAGGTAACACCGAGCTCGACCATCGCCGCACTCGATCCCTTGTCGGCCGCCTTGCGCCAGGCCGCGATCGCCTCCGCGGTCTGCCGGTTCGCCGCGTAAGCGCGCCCGAGCGCGAACATCGCCCGGCGCGAGGCGTTTGCCGCCTGCCTGCAGAACTTGACCGCGGTTGCGATGTCGGCGGAAGCGATCTCCGCGACGCCCTTCACGTCAGCCGGCTTGTCGGGATCGCTGGGATCGGCAGCGAGACGGTCGCACAACACGAGGTCGGCCGATTGCGTCTGCGCCGTCAGGGGCGCGGCGAGCGCAAAGAGCATGGCAAGGAGGAAAGTCCGCATGATCGTCACGTTGCGTCTGTGGCCCGGCAAATTCAAGGCTCAAGTCGGTTCACGTCTGCCATGTGTGGCTCAGGCGCGATGCATCAGCTTGAGCGCTGCGGTCAGGCGCAAGCTCCGCTTGCCGGCCAGCGCGGTTGCCTCCAGCACCGCCTGCTCCGCGTCATAGCTGCCGGAGAAGCCGATGCCGACCTCGTGGCCGCCGAAGATCGGATCGTCCTTGGCCGGCGTGTGCTCCTGGTTGAGGATCTGGCCCTTCCACCGGCCCTTCGCGGCGGTGTAGCTGCCAAGGTAGTAGAAAGCCGCATCGCCGCCGAGGATGCGGCCCTGGTTGAGCAGCATCACCCCGGTGAGTCCGCCGTCGAGGCCGTCGAGCATGCGCAAATGGATGGAGTAAAGACCGTCGCTGATGCCGGCTTCGCCGACGCCGCCGGCGATCGGCACCTCCTCGTCCGTGATCGGCGTCATCAGCGACTGAAACGGCACGCCTGGCAGCTCCTTGAGCTCGCCCTTGAAGCGATAGAGATCACCGTCGGCCCAGCCCTTCGCGATCAGGGTCGCATCGTCGGTGCCCGCCATGGCGCGGTAGCTCGGATCGGGATTATGGCGGACGGTCTTGATGACGATGTCGACGCCGCTGTCGGTCTTCTCATAGGTGCCGATATGGGCGAAGGCCGAATTGCCGCCGAGCATCTTGCCGTCGCCGGCATGCATCACGCTGCGGCCGACGGTATCGCCGAGCTGAAATCTCACCTTGTAGAAGCCTTCAATCACCAGCCGTGTCCCCGGCCCTGCGCGCATCCGGATGCACTCTATCCCGCTTTCGGCGGCGATGGACAAGTTTCGCGGCGCCCGGGTCGGCAGGCACAGGAACGGTTGTCATCAAAATGCAAAAATCCGCCGGAGCCTTCGCTCCGGCGGATTGAATGCCAACCCGGGCCAGCCCCCCAGCCCGGGCCGGGAGGATCTTAGGCCGCGGCCTTCTTGTCGGTCGGCACGGACGAGATCGTCTTCAGGATCTGCGAAGCGATCTGGTAGGGGTCGCCTTGCGAGTTCGGACGGCGGTCTTCCAGATAGCCCTTGTAGCCGTTGTTGACGAAGGAGTGCGGAACGCGGATCGAAGCGCCGCGGTCGGCAACGCCGTAGCTGAACTTGTTCCACGGCGCGGTCTCGTGCTTGCCGGTCAGACGCTTGTCGTTGTCCGGGCCGTAGACGGCGATGTGGTCCATCAGGTTCTTCTCGAAGGCGGCCATCAGCGCCTCGAAATACTCCTTGCCGCCGACTTCACGCATATAGGCCGTCGAGAAGTTGGCGTGCATGCCCGAGCCGTTCCAGTCGGTGTCGCCGAGCGGCTTGCAGTGGAATTCGATGTCGATGCCGTACTTCTCGGTCAGGCGCAGCATCAGGTAGCGGGCCATCCACATCTGGTCGGCAGCGGTCTTGGAGCCCTTGCCGAAGATCTGGAATTCCCACTGGCCCTTGGCGACTTCCGCGTTGATGCCTTCATGATTGATGCCGGCAGCCAAGCACAGGTCGAGATGCTCTTCGACGATCTTGCGGGCGACGTCTCCGACGTTCGAGTAGCCGACGCCGGTGTAGTACGGGCCCTGCGGCGCCGGATAGCCGGACTCGGGGAAGCCGAGCGGACGGCCGTTCTTGTAGAAGAAGTATTCCTGCTCGAAGCCGAACCAGGCGCCGGAATCGTCCAGGATGGTGGCGCGCTTGTTGGACGGATGCGGGGTCTTGCCATCGGGCATCATGACTTCGCACATCACCAGCACGCCGTTGGTGCGCGCACCGTCCGGGAACACCGCGACCGGCTTCAGCACGCAATCGGAGCTGTGGCCTTCGGCCTGCTGGGTGGAGGAGCCGTCGAAGCCCCAGAGCGGAAGCTGCTCGAGCGTCGGGAACGACGCGAATTCCTTGATCTGAGTTTTGCCGCGCAAATTCGGAGTCGGCGTATATCCGTCGAGCCAGATGTACTCGAGCTTGTACTTGGTCATTGAGCCTCTCTGTAGATGATGCGAAAGGTTGGGGGCCCGGGCGGGCCCCCGCACGTTTGTACCCGGCCATCATCGGCCAGCCTTTCCCAAGCATTTCGCGTGCCAAAAGGCCGCAGTACGGGCGGTTTTCCACCGCTTCCGGCTCCTCCTCACCGCGGACGAGCCCTCCACGGCACCGTGCGTCATAGCCGCGCACCTTGGCGCGAAGCTGCGCTGCAAAAATCCGGCGGAAAACGCCCGATTTAGAAGCAGCGGACGCCGCCCTGCGCGTTGCCGATGAAACGCGCATCAACGTCCGGTAACTTTCGCAAACTCCCCCGCCCCTCCCCAGCAACGTTCGGAATGGACCACGCGTTGGTCAGCGGTAGCGTGCCTTGGAGGATGCAGAAGGCCATCTGCCTACAAATTGAGCGGAAACTGATTTCCTTTTCAGCACTTTCCAATCAGGGATGAGCGGCCGATATGGGGATTCCAGTAACCACAATCGAACGAGTCGGGCGCACCATGGAGGCCAAGGCGCTTCGACCAAGGAGAATCGCAATGATGAACAATGGTCTGAGTCACGGATCTGCAAAGATCTACCAATTCCCCGTCGGCGGCCGTGCGGCCCTCGCCGGACGCCGCTATGGCGAGACCCGTCTTCCCGCCGATCAGGCGTCGCTGCCCGCGAACGTCTCGATCTGCAGCGACAGCTGGTATCACCAGGATGCGGTCGACGAAGCCAAGCCCAAATGGGAACGCTGATGCCAGCTGCTGGTCTGACAGTGCCGGGCTTTCCCAAGCGGCCGGCGGCAGTTTGAAAAAGGGTCGAAACAACGGCGTTTCGGCTCTTTTTAATTCCAGGCGCGCCCGCGCCTAGATCCCGGGCTTTTCGACCACCGCGCAGGCCGTAACCGGCCGCTTCAGGTGCTTGACCGTAGCGGGCCCGGTCTTGGGAATCCTCAGCGTGACTCCCGCCCCCGAATAGCGCGTCCCGGAAACAGCCAGCCGCTTGGCGAGCGTAACCGGCTGGCCATCGATCTGGACGAAGGCCCGCTTGTCGTGGTCATAAATGCCCAGGATGAACTGCGTACCATCGGCGCAGCGGTAGGTTTGGAAGGTCTGCGCATCGGCCTGCCGCGCACCGAGCATTGCGCCCGCCAGCATACTGACCGTCAAAACAATGGCCTTGTGCCGGCTCATGATCGCCCCCTGTAATAGACCGCAAGGACGCCAAACGTGCATCCGGTGGAACCATAGCCCAAGCTGATACCATGCAAGACTCCTCCCCGAAGGACTCCCCTGCCCGCCATCTCGCGCTGCAGGGTGCGAGCAATTTCCGCGACCTCGGCGGCTACCCGACCATTGATGGCCGCACCACACGCTGGCGGCATATTTTCCGCTCCAACCATCTCGGCCAGCTCACGGCTGCCGACATCGAGGTCGTCCGCGCGCTTGGCGTGCGCAGCGCCTTCGATTTCCGTGGCCTGGAGGAGCGCGCGGCCGGCATCTGCGTCGTGGACGAGATCACGGTGCATTCGCTGCCGATCGAGCCGACCGTCGTGGCCGGGCTGCGCGCCGAGCTCGCGAAAGGCACGCTGACCGCGGCCGTCGCGCTCGAGCTCATGCGCGAGTCCTACCGCAATTATGTGCGCCACAATACGCACAGCTTCCGCGCGCTGTTCGGTCATTTGCTGGAAGATCGCGCACCGCTCGTGATCCACTGCACCGCCGGCAAGGACCGCACCGGCTTCGCCAGCGCGCTGATTCTGCATGCGCTTGGCGTGGCGGACGAGGTCATCGCCGAGGATTATCTCTTGACCAACCGGCACTACAAGCGCGACCCGTCGAACGTCTCCGATCTGCCCGCCGATGTTCTCGACGCGATCGGCAGCGTCGAGGCCTCGTACCTTGCGGCCGCTTTCGAAGCGGTCGGCGGCGAATATGGCGATCTCGAAACCTATTTGCGCGACGGGCTCAAGCTCGGCACGGCAGAACGAGACGCACTGAAGGCGCGCTATCTGCAAGCATAGGGCGGCTGTGCCGGGAGAACGATCATGCAAGGCAAAATCTTGATCGTGACGGGCGCACGCGGCGCGCTCGGTCAAGTAGTCGCGGAAACGGCGCTGGTACGCGGCGCGCGCGTGGCTGGCATCGATCACGCGTCTTCGCAAACCGCCGCAAGCGCTGACCACATCGACATCGCGGGCGTTGACCTGTCCGACCCAGCGCAGGCGAAAACGGCCGTCGATGCGGCGGCAAAGCATTTCGGCGGGCTCGACGCATTGATCAACATCGCCGGCGGCTTTGCCTTCGAGACCGTCGGCGACGGCGATATCGCGACGTGGCAGCGCATGCATGCGCTGAACGTGCTGACCGCGCTCAACGCCTCGCGTGCGGCGTTGCCGCACCTTGCCAAGTCCACGGCCGGCCGCATCGTCAATATCGGCGCCATGGGCGCGCTACAGGCCGGCAGCGGCATGGGCTCCTATGCCGCGTCGAAAGCCGGCGTTCATCGCCTCACCGAGGCCCTCGCCAGCGAGTGGAAGGGCAAGGTTACCGTCAACGCGGTGCTGCCCTCGATCATCGACACCGCGGCCAACCGCGCCGACATGCCGAAAGCCGACTTTTCCAAATGGGTGACGCCCCAGGAGCTCGCCGAAGTCATCCTGTTCCTCGCCAGCGATGCCGCGAGCGGCGTCACGGGCGCCCTGATCCCCGTCGGTGGACGGATGTAATCGCGTTCCGATTGGAACGTTAGAGACATCGGCCCGGATTCAATCAGGGCCGAGAACGCTCTAGACTGTCCACAACTGATTCTCCGATCGGACGTCCCCCTTGGAAACCGCGCTTTACCTGCCCGTCAAACGCTTCCTCGAAGAGCTCGGCTTCACGGTCAAGGGCGAGATCGGCGGCTGCGATCTCGTTGGCCTCAGCGCCGGCGATCCGCCGGTCGTGGTGATCGGCGAGCTCAAGCTTGCCTTCAATCTCGAGCTGATCCTGCAGGCGGTCGATCGCGCGCCGGCCGGTGACGAGGTCTGGATCGCGGCGAAGATGTCCGCGCGCGGCAAGGGACGCGAGAGCGACGCGCGCTATCGCAATCTCTGCCGCCGCCTCGGCTTCGGCATGCTCGGCGTGACCGATCGCGGCCAGGTCGAAGTACTGGTGAAGCCGCCGACCGCGGCGCCGCGCCGCGAGCCGAAGGTCCGCTCGCGTCTCGTCGCCGAGCATCAGCGCCGCCAGGGCGACCCCGTGCTCGGCGGCAGCACCCGCGCACCGATCATGACGGCCTATCGCCAGCAGGCGCTGGCCTGCGCGTCGGCCCTTGCCGAAGGATCGAAGCCGGTGCGCGAGCTGCGCGAACGCTGCCCCGATGCCGGCAAGATCTTGCTTAACAATGTGTATGGCTGGTTCGAACGCACGGAGCGGGGAATCTACCGGCTCACCGAAGCTGGGCACGCCGCGCTGAAACGTTGGCCTCAGCAACGGGTGGAGGGCGGCGCAGGTGCTGCGTCACCGCTGTGACACCAGACCGGTGCATAGCTGAGATGCCGCACCGATTTCATATTGCAATGCAACATTGGCGGCACTAGGTATCCCGGCATCAAGATGAGGCCGTTATGAGCGCAGACTGGAATACCAAATATGGCACGCGGCGCGTCCGCCACGATCCCCCGACCCTGGACGAGGCGATCTTCGCCGCTGTCGGCATCACCGACGACCAGGCGCAGCAGGCCGAGATCGCCGCAGCCTTGATGGGAATGCCGCTCGACGTCGTCCAGGCCGAGGTGAAGAAGCAGGCCCGCACCAACAGCCGCATCACCGCCACGCGCGTGATCGCCGGCGAACAGGGCGCGCAGCGCTCCGTCGTGGTCGAACGCCGCGTCGTCCGCCGCTTCGGCGCCGGCACGCGCAGCTGAGCATTCCTTTCATCGCACCGAACACGAAAGCGGACCGGCCTGGCCGGTCCGCTTTGTGATTCCTGTCCGCAATTCCCGGTTATGCGGCGCGATTGCCGTACATGCTCGAGATCAGCTTCCAGCACGTGCTGTTGAAGCTGAGGAGCGCGCGCCCAGCCGTGAACGGCGAGGCCGCGAGATCGGCAAGCTCGGCCTCGGGCGTCTTGGCGAGGTCGATCGTGCCGGTCGATTCACCGTGGCGGAAAGCCAGATGGGCCCCGAACTTCCTGGCGAGCGCCCGCATCGCATGATTGTCCGCGCCCGTGGTGATGCGCAGCTGTTTGTAGTCCTTCCAGCGGGCCTCTGCGATCAGGCGGCGGAACAGCACGGTGCCGACGCCCTGGCGGCGCGCTGAGGCTTCCACGCTAAAGGCGACCTCCGGCAAGGAACCGTCCTCCGGCGGGTGCAGCTCGGCCGCGCCGCGCACCACGCCATCGACGATATAGGCAACGATCACGGTGCCGTCCTCGGCACAGCGGGCGGCATAGCGCTCGATGAAGCTGTCGTCGAGAAAGCCGTTGAAACGGTCATGCCGGCTGCCGGCATCAAGCCTCAGCAGGTGATCGCGCAGGAGCGGCAATTCTTCCTGCTGGATCAGGGTCCGTACATAGCCGGGAACGGTACGGACGGCGTCTTCAAGTACCACGTCAGAACTCCTCTTGGTGTTCCCTCGAGGAGGCGTTCGAATCCCTAGGCCTCCTATATTGTGCATCGCACCATGATTTTCAAGACGGAGACCTGCCCAAGTTTCGGGCACCGAAGCGACCAATTCGTTAATAAAATCAAAGTCCCGCAGTTTCACAGGACCAGCTGGGTCTGGGTCACAACCGCAACCAATTTGCCGTCCTCGGTTTCCAATCTGGTGGTCCAGACCTGGGTCCGCCGACCCCTGTGCACCGGGGTGGCGGTGGCGATGACCGTGGCCCCCTCCTTGGCCCCGCCGATGAAATTGGTCTTGCTCTCCAGCGTGGTGGTCCCCTTGGCATCCTCGGGCAAATTGATCACGGTCGCCGCCGCGCCGACGGAATCGGCCAGCGCCATCACGGCCCCGCCGTGGATGGTGTGGTGAAGCGTGCAGAGTTCGGGCCGGACCGTCATCCGCGCCACCACGCGGTCCTTCTCCGCCTCGACAAACTCGACGCCCTTGAGTTCGGCGAACGGCATCTTCATCGCTTTAAGCTTCTCGAGCGGCGTCATCAAAAGTCCTCCCAATTCATTGTTGTCTCAACGTGAATTGCCCCGCTCGGCAAAGCAATGACGTCCGAGGTAATCATCCCGGACATCTGAGAAGCGTCCTTCACGTCACCGCATTCACGACCTGGTACTCCGGCCGGAGCCAAATCTCGTTGGCAATCACCTCTTCGATGATCTCCGCCGCGCGCATGATCTCGTCCGCTCCAACATAAAGCGGCGTGAGGCCGAAGCGCATGATGTCGGGCGCGCGGAAATCACCGATGACGCCGCGCGCGATCAGGGCCTGCATCGCGGCGTAGCCGCCGGCGAAGGCGAAGGAGACTTGCGAGCCACGCCGCTCATGGTCGCGCGGCGTCACGAGCTTGAGTTGCGGACAGCGGCGCTCGACTTCACCGATCAGGAGATCGCCCAGCGCCAGCGAACGCGCACGAACCTCTGCGATATCGACCTTGTCCCAGATATCGAGCGAGGCCTCCAACGCCGCCATGGCGAGCACCGGCGGGGTGCCGACGCGCATGCGCTCGACGCCGCCCGCGGACGCATAGGCAAGCTCGAACGCAAACGGTTTTGCGTGGCCCATCCACCCCGACAGCGCGGCGCGCGCGCCGTCGGCATGGCGCGGTGCGACATAGAGGAAGGCCGGCGCGCCGGGGCCGGCGTTGAGATATTTGTAGGTGCACCCCGCGGCGAAATCGGCGCCGCTCCCGGCGAGATCGACCGGCAGCGCGCCGGCGGAATGGGCGAGATCCCAAACCGTGACGATGCCGAGCGCATGCGCTTTCGCGGTCAACTTCGCCATGTCGTGGCGGCGGCCGGTGCGGTAGTCGACCTCGGTGATGTAGAGCACCGCGACCTCCTCCGACAATGCGGTCTCGATCTCCTCCGGTGCTACCAGGCGCAATTGATGGCCGCGTCCGAGCGTTTCGATCAGGCCCTCGGCCATGTAGAGGTCAGTCGGGAAGTTGCCGGTATCCGACAGGATCACCTTGCGCGAGACGTTCATGTCGAGCGCGGCAGCGAGCGCCTGATAGACCTTGAGCGACAGCGTGTCTCCGACCATCACGGAGCCTGCATCCGCGCCGATCAACCGCGCGATGCGGTCGCCGACATGGCGCGGCTGCACATACCAGCCTGCACTATTCCAGGCGCGGATCAGCTCGTTGCCCCATTCCTCGGTGATCACGCGGTTGACACGCTCGGCAACGCCCAGCGGCAGCGCACCCAGCGAGTTGCCGTCGAGATAGATCACGCCGTCAGGCAAATGGAACAAGGTTCTGGTATCATCGTAGACGCGAAGCCGGGTCATGGACATCCCTACAGAATCGTACGCACGCGCCAGAGTTCGGGAAACAGTTCGACTTCGAGCATGCGCTTGAGATAACTGACGCCGCCAGTGCCGCCGGTACCACGCTTGAAGCCGATGACGCGCTCGACCGTGGTGACGTGGTTGAAGCGCCAGCGCCGGAAATAGTCCTCGAAATCGACCAGCTTCTCGGCGAGTTCGTAGAGCATCCAGTGGGTTTCTGGCGCCTCGTAGACGATCCGCCAGGCCTGCAGCACGCCTTCGTTGAAGCTGTGGGTTTCGCGAACGTCGCGCGCCAGCACCGCAGCAGGCATCTTGAGCCCGTTGCGGTCGGCAAGCCGCAGCACCTCGTCATAGAGGCTCGGCGTCGCGAGCTCGGCTTCGAGCAGCTTGATCGTCTCCGCATCGTGCGCGTGCGGCTTCAGCATGGCGTGGTTGCGGTTGCCGAGCAGAAATTCGATCAGCCGGTATTGCCGCGACTGGAAGCCCGAGGATTGTCCAAGCTGCGAGCGGAAGCGGGTATACTCGCTCGGCGTCATTGTACGCAGCACGTCCCAGGCCCCGTTCAGCTGCTCGAAGATGCGCGACATCCGCGCGAGCATCTTCATCGCGGGTTGAACCTCATCCCGTGAGATCGCACGGCGCGCAGCCGCGAGCTCGTGGATGGCGAGCCGCATCCACAGTTCCGTAGTCTGATGCTGGATGATGAACAGCATCTCGTCATGCGCCTCCGACAGCGGATGCTGCGCACCGAGGATCGCGTCCAGCGCGAGATAATCGCCGTAGGACATGCGCCGGGTGAAATCGGTCTCGGCGCCTTCGCTTGTGGGATCGTAATCGCTGGACGTCATGGCTGGCCCTCTCGATCGATCGTCCCTGGCCTCATCCGTCGAGGCCGATCAGGCGCGCGGTGATCTGTGACGACGGATCCTTGAGCCCATCGATCACCGTGAAATGGTTGAGGCCGGGCTCGACGACGAGGTGCGTCGGCACGTCGAAGCCGGTCCAGATATTGGCCATCAGATCGGACTGGCGGATGAATTCGGGCCGCTCGCTCCCGCCGACCCAGGCCGTCACGGGCGAATGCCCTCGTGGCAGATGCAGCGCCGCGCTTTCCAGCGTCGCCTCCTCCATCGTCATTCGCAGCGTCTCGTTCATCCCCGTCTTCAGGAGCGGACGCAAGTCGTGCAGGCCGCTGATCGAGAGCGTACCGGCGATGCGGTTGTAGACGGCGGACTCGAGCCGGTTGTCGTCGCACAGCATGCGCGTGACGAGATGGCCGCCGGCGGAATGGCCGGCGAGCCGGATCGGCCCCGAGACGAGCGATGCCGCTTTGGCGATCGCGGCAGTGATTTCCGCAGTGATATCGGAGATGCGGGCAGCCGGTGCCAGCGTGTAGCTCGGCAGCGCCACCGTCCAGCCATGATGCCGCGCACCTTCGGCGAGATCGGTCCAGGTCGATTTGTCGAAGCGCATCCAGTAGCCGCCATGGACGAAGACGACGAGACCCTTGCTGTCGCCGTCAGGCAGGATCAGATCGAGCTTCTGGCGCTCGCCGGCGCCGTAGGCGATGTCGGGGCGAAATTCCCTCATCCCGGCGCGGTAGGCCGCCGCCCGCTCCGCCCACAGCGCCGGCAGCTTGTCCGAGCCCGGGATGTGGGCCGAATTGGCGTAAGCGTCATCCCAATCGCGCATCGTTGCTCCCGAGGACTCGTCCGACGAACGAACGCCAGTCTGCCACCGGTCAGGGCGGCATCCTAGTCTTTCTTTTAAGCTTAAAGGATTTGAGGGAGCCGGTGGATTGGGCACCGACCGCTACGAGCCGAGGTGTCGTAGGGTGGGCAAAGCGGAGCGTGCCCACCATCCTGGTTCATCTGAGAGAAAGGTGGTGGGCACGGCGCAAGTGCGCCTTTGCCGATTCTACAGGACTATCATCCGTCATTGCGAGCGCAGCGAAGCAATCCAGTCTGTCTCCGCGGCAACAGCCCGGATTGCTTCGTCGCAAGGGCTCCTCGCAATGACGGCGAAGAGGCCTACGCCTTCTCCACGCCGCACCATTCCGCGATGAACAGCGCCATCGCCTTGGTCGCCTTCTTCAATGACTCCAGGTCGACGAACTCGTTGAAGCCGTGCATCTCGCCTCCGCTGGCACCAAAACACAGACTCGGGATGCCGTGGTTGAGGCCGTAGAAGCGCGTGTCGGTCAGTGCCGTGAAGACGAGGTCCTCTGGCGTGCCGCCATAGACCCTGTTGAAGGCCTTCCCGAACGCAGCCTCGGGCTCCGCGGCATTGGTCAGCTCATAGCCTTCCGACAGGAACCCGGACCATTCGACCTGCGGCGGGTTGTTGGCGAGGAAGCGGTGGTTGCGCGAAGCGGCGGCGACGCAAGCCATGATCTCCTTCTGGTGATCGGCGATCGACCAGCCCGGCAACACCGCAATCCGGCAGTCGACATCGCACCAGGCCGGCACGCTCGAGGCCCAGTCACCGCCCTTGATGATGCCGGCGTTGAAGTTGACGGGATGGTCGAGCGTCTTGAAGTGACGGTCGGCCTTGGCCCGCTCGTTCCATTCGATCTCGAGCTTTTGCAGCGCCTGGATCAGGTGATACGCCGCCATGATCGCGTTCGCGCCGGAGCCTGCGAAGGCAACGTGGGTCGGATGCCCCTTCACGCGGAGGCGGAACCAGATCACGCCGACCTGGGAGCGCACCATCTTGCCGCCGGTCGGCTCCGGAATGAAGCAGGCGTCCGCGCGATAGCCGCGTTGCAGCGTCGAGAGTGCGCCGACACCGGTGCTCTCCTCCTCGATCACCGATTGGAAATGGATCCGCGCCGTCGGCCTGAAGCCCGCGGCCTTGATCGCGTCCAGCGCATAGAGCGCACCGATCGTCCCGGACTTCATGTCGCAGGCACCGCGGCCGAACATCTTGCCGTCCTTGATGACCGGCGCGAATGGCGGCGTTTCCCACAATTCTAGCGGACCGGCCGGCACCACATCGCAGTGCCCTTGCAGGATCAGCGACTTGCCGCCATTGGTTCTCGGACGGTAAGTTCCCACCACGGATCGCGCCTTCGAGAAGTCGTGCTCGATCGGACCGAAGCCGCGCAGATCCTTCAAATCCTCGACGTCGATATGCCAGTCGTCGACCTCGTAGCCGCGTTCGCGCAGGAGATCGCCGATCATGTCCTGGCATGGTCCCTCCGCCCCGCGGGTCGAAGGGATCGCGACGAAATCGCTTGTGGTTGCAAGCTGAGCCTCGAAGCCGCTGTCGACGGCGTCAAGAATCCTCTGCTGCGTTTCGGCATTCATTCGGGCGACTCCAGACATTCCAATGGTCCCAGGGAACGCGCAAACTAGCCGATTTCAGCCGTTCGGGTACTCCAGAAAATATGCATCCCGCAATGCATCTTCGAGCAGCCGGCCTTCGGAATAGCCGTTCAGAGTCGCAGGCCGACTCACACCATCGAGCAGGCGCGGGCACGGTTCGGGGGCGCCGAGCACGGTGCGGACCGGGATGCGCTCCGCATAGATCGGCAGCACATAGTCCTCGTCGTCGTCGGCGACGCCCTTGGCGCGGATCTTGGCCGAGGCTTCCTCGATTTCCATTGCGATGAAGGACGTCGCCTTGATTTCCTGCGTGGTGCTCTGTCGCAGGCCGGCGGTGCGATCCGGGAAGAAGCGATTGACCATCGCGATCACCGCCCGCTCCTTCTCATCAGGGTTGGTGACGAGATAGGCCGTGCCGAACGCCATCACGGCGCGGTAGTCGGCGGAATGGTTGAAGCCGCAGCGTGCCAGCACGAGGCTGTCGAGATGGGCGACCGTCAGGCAGACGCGCTCGCCCTTGCTCTGGTTGCGTAGCATGCGGCTGGCGCTCGATCCGTGCCAATACAGCCTGGTGCCCTCGCGCCAGAAGAAGGTCGGCGTGCAATAGGGCTGGCCGTCGATTGCGTAGGAGACGTGGCACAGCATCGAGGAATCCAGGATGCGGTGAACCGTGTCGTGATCATAGAAGCCGCGGTCGTGCCGGCGCTTCACCTGGTTGCGTGCCGATGTCGGATAGGAATTCGAGGTCTCGGTCTGGCTCACGGCCGCTCCTGCTCGGATGGAAGAAATCCGGAGCAGTTGTAGCGGCGCATTTGGTCTGCGATAGTTCCAATTCCATGCAAAAAATTCCGACCAATTCCTCCCGAACCAAGCCCGAGCTTCCGCTCGATCTCACCGGCCCTCACGTCACGGCCGGCGCTTCCGCCGCGCACCGGCTCTATCAGGCGCTCTGCGAGATGATCGTCTCCGGCCTGGTCAGGCCGGGCGAGCCGCTGCCGCCGTCGCGGACGCTGGCGAGGCAGACCGGCTTCCGCCGCAACGCCGTCGTCACCGCCTATGAGCGCCTGATCGCCGACGGCTTTGCCGACGCAACGGTCGGCTCCGGAACGTTCGTCGCGGCGCGTATCCCCCAGCGCGCGGCCGAGCCGAACAAGCCGAAGGTCGTTCTCGAAGCTCCAAAGCAAGGCGCGTTTGCGCTTGGCTGCACCCATATCGACGAACGCGCCGTGCAGCGCTTTCGCGCTTTCGTCGGCCGCCGCATGCGCGCATTCGGAACCGAGCACCTGCATTACGGCGACCCTCGCGGCAGCCGCGAGCTGCGCGTGGCGATCGCCGACCATCTGTTGTCGGCGCGGGGGCTGCGTTGCGATCCCGACCAGATCATGCTGACCTCGGGCACGCTGCACGCGCTGCGCATCGTGCTGAGCGCGATCCTGAAATCCAGCGACCAGGTCTGGTGCGAGGACCCGGGCTATCCCGCCGCGCGAAAAACCATCGCCCATTGCGGTTATCGCGCCGTGCCCGTCCCGGTGGACGAGCACGGGATGCGCGTCGCCAAAGGCCGCATCGCGGCGCCGTCCGCGCGCGCGGCCTACGTTACGCCGTCGCACCAGTTTCCGCTTGGCGTGCAGATGTCGATGCCGCGACGACTCGAGCTTCTGGACTGGGCCAAACAGGCCGGCGCATTCGTGCTCGAGGACGATTACGACAGCGAGTTCCGCTATGACGGCGCGCCGCTGATGTCACTCGCCGGCATCGATCGCCTCCAGCGCGTGATCTATCTCGGCACCTTTGCCAAGACGCTGTTTCCGGGCTTGCGCATCGGCTATTGCGCGCTGCCCGAACGCCTGATCGCGGACGTGACGACGGCGCGGGCGGCGCTCGACCGCTTTCCCGGCACGCTGATGGAGGGCGCGGTGGCGGACATGCTCAATTCCGGCGCCTTCGCGGCGAATCTGAAGCGCGTGCGGAAACTCTATCGCGAGGCGCGCGACGTGCTCGCCGAGAGGCTGGAAATCGCATCCGGTGGCGCGCTTTCGGTGCCGGTGCCCTCACAAGGCCTGCATCTTGTCGCCCGATTCGATCCTGCCGTCGATCCGGCGGTGGCGGCGCATGCCAAGCAAGCGGCCGACGCCGAAGGCTGGCTATTGGCCGACACCTATTCGCGCGGGCGTCCCCTGCCCGGCTTCGTGCTGGGATTTTCCGGACATCCCGTGCCGCAGCTCGTGGCCTCCGCCGAACGTCTCGCGAGGGAATCGCGCGCAGCCTTGGCCGCAAAAGGAAAACCGGCCCGCCGGGCCTGACGAAGCTTCACTATCAGAATCGCCCGCCGCTCCCTAGATTGCGGCATCGATTCCGGGACCTCACATCATGCTGCTGCGCCACACGACCTGCCTCTCGCTGCTGATCTCCATCGCACTTGTCTCGACGGCACGCGCTGCCACAGTCGGACGCGAGCAGGACATCGGCGATCTGAAGCTCGGCCAGCGCGTGCTCGTGGATGACGGAACCTGCCCCGCCGGTCAGCTCAGGGAAGTGCGCGGCGCGAAGATGACCGACAAAGGAGTCTCGCGCACGAGCTCCTGCGTGCCGCGGCACGGACCGAAAACGAAGTAAGGATCCGGGAAGCTACTTCGCCGGATCGAACATGCACTGGAGGGTCGGTTTGGCGATCTTCGTGAAGGTCGGGCCGATCTCGCTGTGCTTGGAGGCCGGTAGCCAATCGGTCTCGATGGTGGGCACGCCGGTCTCGCTGATGCCGCGCAGCAGCGCTTCGCGCAGATCGCGATCCTCGACGGCCGCGGCGGCGTGATCGTGCAGGCAGCCGCAGACCGCTTCCGGATGCTCCCATCGCCCGAGCATGCGCGGCGCACACTGGCGCACGAACTCGCCACGCGGATCGGGTAGCCTGGACGGTGAGCGGACCTGCGCCTGAACGGAGCTGATGGTCAGAAGGGACACGAACGCTGCGGCGCAGAGACGAAGCAACATGATAGGCTTTGCCGGCTGTTTTGTTGTGGGCGGTCAGAAGCGCGCGGCAACCATGATCGGCTGAGCGGCCGGAACCGCAACGGGCGAGCCGCTGTACTGGAAAGTTCCGACTCCAGGGAGATTGCCGTCGGGCACACCCGCCAACGAGGAGCCGGCGAGCACGAAACCGAAAGCCAGGATGAAGCTGAGCGCGCGCATGATCTGTGTCCCAATTCGGTGGCCGGCGGTGCGCCGTCGTCGTTATGAGCCTGATAACCATGGGCGGTTTCGCGCGTGATGCGCGAAACGCTGAAAATGGTTTCGTCTTCGTGAGAATTGTTTCGTTCTGGCCGCGGCGACGAAACAATTCTCGGAAAATGCCAATTATTTCAGACAGGTCTCGCGGCAGGCCATAGTCGCCTGCCAAGTTCCGGCGCCGGCCCGGACATGCACCCGCCCAAGCGTCGTCACGCGGCCGCCGCGCGCGCTTCACATGCATTTTACGTTTTTCTGCTGAAAGGGCGGCAAAAGAAGGCTGGATCCTGTCGAACCGGAATTGGTTCAACAACGACCCAAGCCATCGAAACCGAGACGCCCGGATCATCGGGCGCATTCACGTGAGGGATGGCCATGATGGCGGGAAATCGCGCAACGCCGCGCGATGAAAATCCACCGACGGAGCGCGCAGATCAACCGATCATTCGCGGCAGCACCGGCGCAATGGCGCTGCAATCGAGCCGCGGCTTCGAGGCCGCGCCGCAGACATTCGTGCGGCTGACCGGGTCGCGCCTTGCGAGGCCGCGCGATCGCCACCGGGTGAACGCGAGCGCGTCGCAGGAGTGAACGCGGAGCGCCTCATTGCGTGAAGAACTCGCCGCACTTCTGGACGTTTGCGTCCGCCGGTCCCCACGGCATGATCGGCACGGTCGACGTCGAGTTCTTGGGCGAGCCTTCGATCAGCTTGTCTGAATAAACCATGTAGACCAGCACGTTGCGCTTGGCGTCGCAGCCGCGCACGATCTGCATCTTCTTGAAGAACAGGGACCGGCGCTGGCGGAACATGTCGTCGCCCTGCTCCATCTTGTGCTTGAACTTAACCGGACCGACCTGGCGGCAGGCCAGCGAGATATCCGAGACCTCCTCGGCAAGGCCGAGCCAGCCTTTGAAGCCGCCCTTCTCCGGCACCGTGAAATGACAGGCGACGCCTTCGACTTCGGGATCGTCGAGACCATAGGTCGCGAGCTTGTCGTTCGGGCTCATCCATTTGAACACGGTAGAGCGGCGGAAGATCAGATCAGGTTCGTCGGCCGCAGATGCCGACGCCATTGGCGCAGTCAGAGCCAGGAGGAATAAAGCGAGGCCCTTCAGACGGATGCTCGAAAGACCGGGGAAACGAGATGACATGAAGTTCTCCGCTAACAAGTCCCCGCAATGTAGGAACGCAAGCGGCGCTCAGGAAGGCGGCGGAGGGAGCGGACGCGGCCGCCGTTTACCGCTCCGTGAGGCTTTTTTGCTACGCCTTGGACAAAAGTAGCTGATGACAGAACCGCGCTGCTGGTGAACGCGTATCCCCTTTGCGAGACTAACGTCTGATTTGGATTATGGATTCGAACATGAACAGCGTGAACGGGTGGGGTTCTTCTGCCAAGCCTGCACGGCTGTGGCAGGTCGCCATTTTGACGGCGGCGGGTGCGATCGGCGCGACCAGCGAGGCGAACGCAGCATTTTATTACTGGACGGACTATTCCGACCGGCCCTACTACGCCCGGCCGAACCGGCTTCCCGAAATACCGCGCCAGAAGCCGCAAAAGCGCGGCGCCGCAAGCAAGAAGGACGTCGTCGTCGAGAAGGAAGCCGGCACCAAGCCGCAAGGGCCGCTCGTCATTGTCGTCTCGATCGAGCGGCAGAAGGTGACGGTCTACGACAAAGCCGGTGTGTTCGCGGAATCACCGGTGTCGACGGGCATGAAGGGCCACTCGACGCCGATGGGCGTGTTCAGCATCATCCAGAAGCACAAATTCCACCGTTCCAACCTCTATAGCGGCGCGCCGATGCCGTACATGCAGCGGATCACCTGGTCCGGCGTCGCGATGCATGCTGGCGCGCTGCCGGGCTATCCGGCCTCGCATGGCTGCATCCGCATGCCCATGGCGTTCGCGATGAAGATGTGGAACTGGACCAGGATGGGCGCGCGCGTGATCGTGGCGCCGGGCCAGGTGTCGCCGCAAAGCTTCTCCCATCCCGCGCTTGCCTCGATGCGCGTGCCGCCGCAGCCCGTCGCCAGCCTCGCGCCGCAGACCAATGTCGCTGACAAGGCCGATAAAGGCACGACCGAAGCCAGCCCGGTCGAGACCAAGACGGCCAGCGCCGACAGCGTGGTCGAGCTGCGCACCTCGGTAGGCCACGCCGTGTTGTCGGACGTTACCACCGGCCAAGCGGCTGCGCGCGAGGAAGCCGCCGCGACGGCCGGCGAGGTCAAGACGGCCGAAGCGGCCAAGCCTGCGTCCGAAGACGCCGCCAAGCCGGCGAACGAGAACAAGCCCGCCGACAAAGTCGAGCCGGTCAAAACCGAAGCCGCGAAGGCACCCGATGCGCCGGCGCTCGCCACCGCACCCGATGCAAAGAAGGACGAGGGCCGCCTCACCGATCCTGCGCCGGCGGCAAAGCCGGACACACCCAAGCGGGCCGGCCAGATTGCCGTCTTCATCAGCCGCAAGGATTCCAAGCTCTATGTGCGGCAGAATTTTGCGCCGCTGTTCGAGGTGCCTGTCACGATCGCCGCGAGCGACCGGCCGCTCGGCACGCATGTCTTCACCGCCGAGCTCGACAAGGCCGATGCCAACACGCTGCGCTGGTCGGTGGTGTCGCTGCCCGTGTCCGCCCGTTCCGCGGCGCGCGAGGACGACAGCCGCGTGGCGCGCCGCCAGCGCGGTGCCGCCGTGATCCCCGTCGCCGCAAAACCGGTGGTGACGCCGGACAGCCCGGCCGAAGCCCTCAACCGCATCTCGGTCCCCACTGAGACCATGGCGAAGATCAACGAGATGCTGACGTCAGGCGGCTCGATCATCGTCTCCGACCAGGGCATCAACCAGGGCGAGACCGGCGAAGGCACCGACTTCATCGTCCGCCTGTACTAGCTCTCTCGCAGGACCGATAACGCGGTGTTGACGCGCGAGGCCGCAGTGGCGGAGTAATCTGCCCTCGGATCATCTCGGGGGACGCCGTCATGATGAATCGCAGAACCGTGCTGAGCGTCGCGCTTGTGGGCGCGTTCGCGCCTGTCACGCGCGCCCTCGCTGATGGCGCCATGAGCCGGATCTCGGCCTACGCCTTCTCCTTCCCCGCATTGTCAGGCGACGACATCCGCCTCGCCACGTTCACCGGCAAACCGCTGCTGGTGGTGAACACGGCCTCGCTCTGTGGCTACACGCCGCAATATGCCGGCCTGCAGGAGATCTGGAACGAATTTCGCGGGCGCGGGCTCACCGTGATCGGCGTGCCGTCCAACGATTTCGGTGGCCAGGAGCCCGGTGGCGGCAGCGAGATCACGCAGACCGCACACCACCAATATGGCGTTACCTTCCCGATCACAGCCAAGGCTGCGGTGGTCGGTGCGAGGGCGCATCCCTTCTACAAATGGGCCGCGGAAGCCCGACCGAAGGAAGTTCCGCGCTGGAACTTCCACAAATACCTGATCGGCCGCGACGGCTATATCGCCGAGGTATTTCCATCCGCCGTCGAGCCGGCCGACACGCGGATCAAGACCGCCATTGCAAGGGCCTTGTCCGACACTTGATCCAGGTGCACGCCATCCGGCTGGGCACAATTGCGGCGCGGCATCAAACAGCCGTTGCAATGGCGACGGCCCACCATCTAGGCTAGGATTGTTTTGGGCAGGACGGTTTTTGCCGCAGGCGAAAAGCCCCGGCGGAACAACGGGATCAATCTCGAGGGACATCACCATGCGCGTGGCGGCAGGACTGATTTTAGCAGGTGCGATGTCGGTGGCGCTGACCGGCGCCGCATGGTCGCAGACGCCGGCCGCGAAGCCCGCGGCCGCACCGCAAGCCGCGCCGGCGGCAACACCAGCGGCTGCAACGTCCCCTGCAGGTCCAGCGCCTGCAGCAGCGGCCGCGGCGCCGGCGGGCTTCGTCAATCCGCCCCCGCCGAAACAGCCGCCGCAGCCGGCCCGCGCGGCCTGCAACACACCGGGCGCGCTCGGCGTCGCCCGCACCGTCGAGATCGACACCACGGGCGGTCCCGGCTTCGGCTTCGAGCACTTCAAGGAGCTCGACTTCCTGCGTGACAAGGAGGTCGTGCTGACCTTCGACGACGGCCCCTGGCCGCGCAACACGCCCGCGGTGCTGAAGGCGCTCGCGGACGAATGCACCACCGGAATCTTCTTCATCATCGGCAAGCACGCGACGTACGAGCCGGAGGTCCTCAAGCAGGTCTACGCAGCCGGCCACACCGTTGGCGCCCACACCTGGTCGCACGCGAACCTCAACAACAAGAAGCTCAACGAAGCGCAACGCAAGGACGAGATCGAGAAAGGCTTTGCGGCGGTGAAGTGGGCGCTCGGCGGCATCTCGCCCGCGCCGTTCTTCCGCTTCCCGGCGCTGCAGCATCCGCCGGAGATGGTCACCTATCTCGGCAACCGCAATGTCGCGAGCTTCTCCTGCGACATCGACTCGTTCGACTTCAAGGCTTCCAAGCCCGAGAAGATCGTCGAGACCGTGATGAAGAAGCTAGACTCCAAGGGCAAGGGCATCATCCTGATGCACGACTTTCAGAAGCACACCGCGGAGGCCCTGCCCGAGCTGCTTAAGCGGCTGAAGGCCGGCGGCTACAAGGTGGTAGCGATGCGCGCCAAGTTCCCGGCCTCGACGCTGCCGGAGTACGACCAGGAGCTGCTCAAGGATCTCAAGCTGCCGACGGTGAGCCAGCGCCCGGTCAATTCGGTGGTGACCACCGTTTCCGAATAGCCGTCGCAATTGTCTTTCCGTATCGAAGGCTACGTCATCGTCTCCGCGGACGGCATGCTCGCCGATCCGTCGCACATCATGCCTGAGACGTTGAAATTCGAAGGCGACAAGCGGTTCTTCGAGCAGGCGCTCGATCGCGCCGCGCTGATCGTGCACGGCCGCAACTCGCACGAGCAGCAGCCGAATTCGGCCAGGCGCAAGCGGCTGATCCTAACCCGCAAAATCAGGGACCTCACCGTCGATCCGGAGATGCCGAACGCGACGCTGTGGAATCCTGAGCATGCGAGCTTCGAGGAAGCCTGCGCCTTCGCCGACGTCGCATCCGGCATGGTCGCCGTCATCGGCGGACCGGTCGTGTTCGACCTGTTCATGGACCGCTACGACACGTTCTGGCTGTCGGAGGCTCCGCATGTGCGGCTGCCCGGCGGTGAAGGCTGCTTCGTCGGCGTACCCCAGCGGACGCCTCACGAGGTGCTGGCTGCCCACGGGATGAGGCGGGGTGCGCCCTACCTCCTCGACGCGGCGCATGAAGTGACCGTGACCCCGTGGCGGCGGGGGTAGCCTTCCGGCAGTGCCGCGGCGCTCCGACTCAAACTGGAAAAACAACCCCATGCACAGTATCGGCAACATCATACCGTTCCGCATATTGCTGGTGTGCCGTGCTAAAATTGGTCCCGCCGCCGGCCAGCGCAAAGCCGGCTAGCATATTTGCCGAGACCCGAAAATCGGCCCCGACGGCGGTCGTGGCGCTATAGCCAACGTCCGAGGCGCGGCGTCAATACGAGCGGGCGGCTGCGACACACCGCATCAATAGACTGAGACAAAAGAGCAAAAACTAACCCACGGCCAGAATGAGCGACGACTGCACGACGACTAGTCCGACGGACGCTTCCGGATTGAATGACGATGTCGCCCCTATATCGTCCCTGCTGCCGGCATTCGGCTTCAGCGCCGATCAGATGGAGACGGAGGCGAACATCGCAGCGTGGCGGGAAGCCGTCGCCACGCTGTTCGAGGTGGACGAGCTCGCCGCCGGCGAACCGGGCCCGTTTCGCGCCGACCTCAGCTCCTACGCCATGGGACCGGTGCTGATCGGGCTGAGCCGTGCCAGCGGCCAGCGCTTCCGCCGGACGGCCGAAACGATCGCGCGCAGCGGCGTCGACCACATCATCCTGCAGCTCTATCTGAAGGGCGGCTATGACGGCGTTGCCGGCACACGGCCGATGCGCGTGCGCGCCGGCGACATCTGCCTGTTCGATCTCGCCCAGACGCTGGAGACCAAGGCCACGGCGTTCGAGAATGTCACGCTGGTCGTGCCGCGGCCGATGTTCGCCGCCCATCTCTTGCGGGTCGATGATTTGCATGGCCTGGTCCTGCCGGGCAGCAGCGTGATCGCACGATTGCTGGCCGGGCATCTCACCGCCCTGTTCGAATTTGCGCCGCGCATGAGCCTCGACGAATGCCAATCGGTAGTCGAGGGCACGGTGTCGCTGCTGGCCGCGTGCCTTCGCAATGAAATCGAACGTGGCGAGGCCGATGCCGACCATAGCGTCGCGGCAAGCCCGTCCTTGATGCGGATCCGCCAATACATCGAGGCTGGCCTTGCCAGCGAGGATCTGTCGGCCAATTCGATCGCCGCCCATTTCGGCCTGTCCCGGGCCTCGCTGTACCGGCTGTTCGCGCCGGTCGGCGGCATCGCCGACTACATCCGCAGCCGCCGGCTGCACCGCGCCTTCTTCGACCTCGCCAATTCGGGCGCGCGGGGCCCCCGGATCAGCGAGGTGGCACGGCGCTGGCAGCTCGGCACCGACGCGCACTTCACGCGCTCGTTCAAGGCCGCCTACGGCATCACGCCCCGCGCCGCACGGGAGGCCGCCCTGCTCGGCCGACAGCGCGGCAGCGATGGAGCGAGCAGCGCGACGATTTCCCGCTGGATGCGCGAGATCGCGCCGCCGAGAGCGGAGTGACCGCTAGACGTCGCCGTAGGCCGCCTCGGCCGGGCGCGTGGTGCGGCCATAGCCGATGATCATGCAGAGCGCGCCGATGATCGAGAGGTTCTTGAGCGCGTCGACCAGCATCTTGGCGTTGTCGGGCGCCGCCATGTTCCAGAAATCGTAGAACAGGACGGTCGCGACGGCGACGTAGACGATCAGCAGCATCGCGAAGAAACGCGCGCCGAAATTCAGCGCGATCATCAGCCCTGCAATGATCTCGAGCCCGCCGATCGCGATCGCCAAGAGCTGCGGCGTGGTCATGGCGGTCGCCGTCTCGACCTGCTGGGCATAAGGCGCGACGACATCGGGCACCACGAGCTTGGTTGCGATGACGTCGGCGGTGGCCTGCATGGCAAAGAGCTTGGTCGCGCCCGTGTAGATGAACAGCACGGCGAACAGGATTCGCCCGAAAGTCACGAACGCTGGCATGATCGGCCTCTTGGCAAGCTCAAAGCGCGGAACGCTTGAAGGGGATTATGGAGAGTCGTGCGCCGGTTTACAAACGGGGAAATGGCGAACTGATAGGAATTCAAAGTTGGCACTCCCTAGCGGAATCGAACCAGCTGGGATGAGCTGAGTACTACTCTCTCGGCGTCATGGCCGGGCTTGACCCGGCCATCGACGAGCTGTCCCACCGCACAAAGAACGTGGATGCCCGGGACAAGCCCGGGCATGACGACTTCGTGGGACGTTGAGGCCTTACGTAAACAACGTCGGCTGCTGCCGCGAGGCGCGCTCCTGCGCTTCCACCACGGCGACTGCGGTCATGTTGAGGATGCCGCGTGCCGTCACCGAGGGGGTGAGGATGTGCGCCGGGCGCGCCGGGCCGACCAGGATCGGGCCGACGGGCAGCGCGTCCGCCAGCGACTTGATCATCTGATAGGCGACGTTGGCGGTATCCAGGGTCGGCATGATCAGGATGTTGGCCTCGCCCTCCAGCTTGGAATGCGGCAGCACCATCCGTCGCGCAGCTGCGGAGAGTGCGGTGTCGCCCTGCATTTCGCCGTCGGCCTCGATCTCCGGATGCTTGTCCTTCAGAAGCTGGGTCGCCAGCCGCATCTTGCGTGAGGAATCGGTGTCGTAGCTGCCGAAATCCGAATGCGAGACGAAGGCGATCTTCGGCTTGATGTTGAAGCGCTGGACGTGGACCGCGGCGAGCGATGCGATCTCGGCAAGCTCCTCCGCGCTCGGATTGGGGCGAACTTGCGTGTCGGCGATGAAGAAGGCGCCCTTGCTGGTGATCAATAGCGCCAGCGCCGCATAGTCGCTGATTCCAGGCGAGAAGCCGATGATCTCGCGGACATGACGCAGATGACTCATGTAGCGGCCCTCGACGCCGCAGAGCATGGCGTCCGCTTCCCCGCGCGTGACCGCGAGCGCGGCGATCACCGTATTGTTGGTGCGCACCACGGTGCGGGCTGCATCCGGCGTCACGCCGCGGCGACCGGCGACCTCGACATAGGACTGCACGTAGGAGCGGTAGCGCGGATCGTCCTCGGGATTGACGAGGTCGAAATCCTTGCCGGCGCGGATCGAGAGGCCGAAGCGCTTGATGCGCGCCTCCACGACCGACGGACGGCCGACCAGGATCGGCCGAGCCAGCTTTTCCTCCAGCACGACTTGCGTGGCGCGCAGCACGCGCTCGTCCTCGCCTTCGGCATAGATCACGCGCACCGGCTGGGTCTTGGCCTTGGCGAACATCGGCTTCATGACGAGGCCGGAGCGGAAGGCGAAGCGCTCGAGCAGCGCGGTGTATTCGTCGAAATTGGTGATGGGGCGCGTTGCGACGCCCGATTCCATCGCCGCCTTCGCCACGGCCGGCGCGATGCGCAAGATCAACCTGGGATCAAAGGGGCTCGGGATCAGCGAGCCCGGACCGAAGCCCTGCGTCTCGCCGGTGTCGAAACCCTGCGCGACGGCATCCGACGGCGCCTCGCGCGCGAGCTGCGCGATGGCCTCGACGGCGGCCTGCTTCATCTCCTCGTTGATCGCGGTGGCGCCGACGTCGAGCGCCCCACGGAAGATGAAGGGAAAACAGAGGACGTTGTTGACCTGGTTCGGGTAGTCGGAACGGCCGGTGCAGATCATGGCGTCGGGGCGCGCCTTGCGCGCCTCTTCCGGCATGATTTCCGGCACCGGATTGGCGAGCGCCATGATCAGGGGCTTGTCGCCCATCGCCTTGGCCATCTCCGGCTTGAGCACGCCGGGTGCCGAGAGTCCGATGAAGATGTCGGCGCCGCCGATCACGTCGGCGAGCGTGCGCTTGTCGGTCTTCTGCGCATAGACCGCCTTCCAGCGGTCCATCGAGGTGTTGCGGCCCTCGTGCACGAGGCCGTCGATGTCGCAGACCCAGATGTTCTTGCGCTGCGCGCCCATCGAGACCAGGAGATTGAGTGTCGCAATCGCCGCGGCCCCTGCCCCCGACGCGACGATCTTGACCTCGGACAGCTTCTTGCCGTTCAGCCTCAGACCATTGGTGATGGCGGCGGCGACGATGATCGCAGTGCCGTGCTGGTCGTCGTGGAAGACCGGAATCTTCATGCGCTCCTTCAAGCGCGCTTCGATCTCGAAGCATTCCGGTCCGCGGATGTCCTCCAGATTGATGCCGCCGAAGGTCGGCTCCAGCGCGGCCACGGTCTCGACCACGCGGTCGATGGTGTCGGCGGCGATCTCGATGTCGAACACGTCGATGCCGGCGAATTTCTTGAACAGGACCGCCTTGCCTTCCATCACCGGCTTGGAGGCCAGCGGACCGATATTGCCTAGGCCGAGCACCGCGGTGCCGTTGGAGACCACGGCAACCAGGTTGGCGCGCGTGGTCAGCGTAGCGGCCTCGGCCGGGTTCTTGGCGATCTCGGTACAGGCCGCGGCAACGCCCGGCGAATAGGCCAGCGCGAGATCGCGCTGGTTGGCAAGCGGCTTGCTTGCCTGGATCTCGAGCTTTCCGGGGCGCGGCAGACGATGGTAGGCGAGCGCCGCCTGGTGGAGATCATCAGAATAGGACGACATGCGGTGTCTCGCTTCGCGTTACCGGCCCCAAAATGCATGATCCGGAGCGACGGCCCGAGCGGACCGTATTTCCGGGTCATGGAAACCGGATGAAGCACGGCCGAAGCCCCGGTGGCAACATCGGATTGCGGCCCCGTCAACAGGGCGCGCCGTCAAATATCTGAAACCATAGCTTTCTCTGGACCGCGCCACGTTTCACGAATATGGCAGGTTGCGCGGTGCAAAACGAGCAACTGGAGCTGGGAATGAAGCGAATCCTGATCGGCCTGATCGTGGCTGCCGTGCTCGCTGCGGGGGGATGGTTCGGCTTCAATCTGTATGTCCAGCACCGGGCGACCAGCGAGGTCGAGGCGGTGTTCGCCCAGCTGCGCGCAGGCGGCGGCAAGGCGAGCCATGGCAAGATCGGGTTCGAGGTCGCGACTCGGACGCTGACGATCGAGGACATCGCAGTCGAGCCCCGCGACCAGCCGCAGGGGCACGTCAAGATCGGCGCCTTCAAGAGCACGGGCGTCCGCCAGATCGGCGATATGCGCTTTGCCGCCGACGGCATCGACATTTCGGGTGTCGAGATTGCGTTGGACGAAGTCGGCCCCGGCAAGCTCAAAGTGGCCTACAAGATCCCGCAGGTGACGCTGCGCGACTATGCGGGTCCCTTCCGCGTTCAAAACGCGCCGGCATCGAGCTCCCTCAGCGAAATGTACCGGTTCGGGCTCGACCAGTTCGCGAGCGTGACGGCAACGTCCGTGATGATGCCGTCCATCAACATCAGCTTCGACGCCGGCAGCAACATCGGGGGCGGTGAAGTGGTCTATTCCGGCCTCGCGCTACAAAACCTCGGCCGCGGCAAGGTCGATGCAATGAAGACGGACCGCGCCACCTTCGCGATCAACGTGACGCAGCCGGGAAAGACGGACAAGCTGACGGGCGAGATCTCCGGCATCATTGTCAATGATTTCGACTCAACCCCGTTCCTCGCCGCGCTCGATCCACAGACGAGCCGTGACGACAGCTACCGCCGGGTCTACCGGCAAATCTCGAGCGGCCCTTATGTGCTCAAGTCCACGCTAGGTCTGCGGATGGATGTCGACGGCTTCGCGATGGAAGACATCGACGTGCAGCCGTCGAAGCTCCATTTGTTCGAGATGTTTAACATGCCGCAGGATAAATGGGCCGCGCCAACTTCGGCGCAAACACGCGAGCGGATGGAGAAGGTCGCTGGCTTCTACGACGGCATTCGCATCGGCAAGGCCGAAATCGGCAAGACCTCGATTGGCACACCGCAGGGAACAGGAAAGATCAATGCGATCCGCTACCGGCAGGGCGAATTCGCGATCGAGGGTGTCGATGCTCCCTCGCCGCAGGGTCAGTTCAAGATGGAGCGCTTCGCGCTCAAATCCTTCAGCATGCCGAACTTCATGCGCTGGGCCTCTGGTCTCAGCAATCCCGGACAGCCGCCCTCACCCGATCAGATGCTGGGCCTGTTCCGTGTGCTCGAAGGCGCCGAGATCAAGGGCGTGGTGGCGCCCCACAACACCGCGCGGCAGCCCATCACCGTCGACACGATCAGCCTGAACTGGGGCCAGCTGGTGGGATCGATCCCGAGCAAGGCAAATCTGGTCGTGAAGATGGTCACGCCGACCGATCCCGCCAATCCGGCGCTGCAGCCGCTGATCGTGGCAGGCGTGGACAAGCTCGCGATCGACCTCGATCTCGGTGCGGCCTGGACGGAATCGTCGGGCGCATTCGCGCTCGCCCCCGCCACGCTCGATCTCGGCAACCTCGCCAGGGCGCAGCTGAGCGTGGCCCTCGCCAAGGTGCCGCGCGACCTCTTCACCACGATGGACCCGTCCGAGGCCATGGGTCAGTTGGCGCAGGTCGAGACCGGCGCAATCGAGCTCTCCTTGCGCGACCGCGGCGTGGTCGATCTGGTCGTAGCCCAGTTCGCGCGCATGCAGAATGTCAGCCGCGATGCGGCGCGGAGCGCCATCGTCGCGATGATCCGGGCCCAGGGCGAGAAGGTCGCGGCCTCCAATCTCGATGCCAAGGTCGCGGTCGATGCACTCGCCGGCTTCGTCGAGACCTCGGGGCAAACGCTGAGCATCAGGCTGACACCGCTCGGCAATCTGCCGGTACTTCAGCTGATGGATGTCCTCGACCAGGAACCGATCATCGCGCTGGCGCAGTTCAGGATCGAGGCCTCGACGGGGCTGTAGTTCGATCTCCCGGATGCAGCTCGGGAGGGCTTCAACTCGTGTCGTCAGTGAAGTCCCGTCGGTCCGGGGCGACCGGGCATGCAGTCTTTCATCGTTCCTCCCTTCAGGAGGCGGCAATCCCAGTAAAATTCGACCATCATGCCGGCGATAAGCAGCGCAATCACTGCCAAGACTAGGGTGGCGACGCGACTGTTGCTCATTGAGCTCTCCGTCCGCGAGGCGACCTTAGATCGATGTCACGATTAACGTCAACTTGAACACGACGAAGACGAAAAGGGCAAGTTCACCGGAATTCTTGGGCCCCGGCTCAGCAGCGCGTCACTCGCGTGCTGCGCTGCGTCCGGGGCACGAGACCGACCGCCACACTTACTTCTGCGGCAGGTTCACCCGGATGTGCAGCTCGCGGAGCTGCTTCGTGGTGGCTTCCGACGGGGCGCCCATCAGGAGGTCCACAGCCTGCTGGTTCATCGGGAACAGCGAGATCTCGCGCAGATTCGTGGTGCCACAGAGCAGCATCACGATGCGGTCGACGCCGGCGGCCATACCGCCATGCGGCGGCGCGCCGTACTGGAAGGCGCGGTACATGCCGCCGAAGCGCTCGACCACTTCCTGTTCGCCGTAACCTGCGATCTCGAACGCCTTCACCATGGCTTCCGGCACGTGGTTGCGGATGCCGCCCGAGGCGATCTCGTAGCCGTTACAGGTGATGTCGTACTGGAACGCCTTGATGGTCAGCGGATCCTGCGACTTCAGCGCATCGAGCCCGCCCTGCGGCATCGAGAACGGGTTGTGCGAGAAGTCGACCTTCTTGTCGTCCTCGTTGTACTCGTACATCGGGAAGTCGACGATCCAGGCGAGCTCGAACCGCTCCTTGTCGGTGAGGTTCAATTCCTCGCCGACCTTGTTGCGGGCGAGACCTGAGAACTTCCAGAACTTGTCGGGGTCGCCGGCGACGAAGAAGGCGGCATCGCCTTCCTTGACGCCGAGCTGTGCACGGATCGCGGCGGTGCGCTCGGGCCCGATGTTGTTCGCGAGAGGACCTGCGCCCTCGCCGCCCTCGCGCCACATGATGTAGCCGAGGCCGGGCTGGCCCTCGCCCTGCGCCCACGAGTTCATGCGGTCGCAGAAGGCGCGGCTGCCGCCGCCCGGTGCCGGGATCGCCCAGACCTGGTTCTTGGGATCTTCGAGCATGCGCGCGAACACCTTGAAGCCGCTTCCGCGGAAATGCTCGGAGACGTCCTGCATCTCGATGGGATTGCGCAGGTCCGGCTTGTCGCTGCCGTACTTGCGCAACGCCTCGGCGAACGGAATCCGGCGCCAGCCCTTGGTGACCGGCTTGCCTTTCGCGAACTCCTCGAACACGCCGGTAATGACAGGCTCCATCGCCGCGAACACGTCTTCCTGCGTGACGAAGCTCATCTCGACGTCGAGCTGGTAGAACTCGCCGGGCAGACGATCGGCGCGCGGGTCCTCGTCGCGGAAGCAGGGCGCGATCTGGAAGTAGCGGTCGAAGCCGCTCATCATCAGCAGCTGCTTATACTGCTGCGGCGCCTGCGGCAGCGCGTAGAATTTTCCCGGATGGATGCGCGACGGGACGAGGAAGTCGCGCGCGCCTTCCGGCGAGGACGCGGTCAGGATCGGGGTGTTGAACTCGAAGAAGCCCTGCCCCTCCATGCGCCGGCGCATCGACTTGATGATCTCGACGCGGGTCATGATGTTCTGGTGCAGCTTCTCGCGGCGCAGGTCGAGGAAGCGGTACTTGAGGCGGATGTCTTCGGGATATTCCTGGTCGCCGAAAACCGGCAGCGGCAGGTCACCGGCCGGTCCCAGCACCTCGATCTCGCTGATGTAGACCTCGACCTTGCCGGTCGGCAGATCGTCGTTGTCGGTGCCCTCGGGGCGGCGGCGGACCTTGCCGTCCATCTTGACCACGAATTCCGAGCGCAGCTTTTCGGCCAGCGAGAACGCCGCCGAATCCGGATCGACCACGCATTGGGTCAGGCCGTAATGGTCGCGCAGGTCGATGAACAGCACGCCGCCATGGTCGCGGACGCGATGGACCCAGCCGGAGA
The DNA here is from genome assembly GCF_044908355.1 of Bradyrhizobium sp. USDA 336. Lineage (NCBI taxonomy): Bacteria > Pseudomonadati > Pseudomonadota > Alphaproteobacteria > Hyphomicrobiales > Nitrobacteraceae > Bradyrhizobium > Bradyrhizobium sp. USDA 336. Next base: position 2,115,893 of record NZ_JBIYDC010000002.1, read on the forward strand.
GGCGGATGGTCTCGCCGATGTTGCTCTCGCGGAGCGCGCCGCATGTATGTGACCGGTAGCGATGCATGGTCGTCCCAAAATCGATGTCAAAAGGAGGCGAATCGAACGGCCTGAAACGACCGGTCCGAAGTTGCGGCAGGGTTTACCCGACGAGGACCAAGGCGGCAACCAAGGGAACGCCCTGTTTTGAACCCGAAGGGCCCATTTTTGGCTTATCACAGACCGAGCCTTTGCCATCAGGCGTTCCAGCCCTATCTTGAGCCCATGACGGTCCATTTCCCCTTCCAGAACTCCTATTCGGCGCTGCCGGACAACTTCTTCGCCCGCGTCGCGCCGACCCCGGTGGCCGCCCCTCGGCTGATCAAGCTGAACCGGCCGCTGGCGGTCCAGCTCGGGCTCGATCCTGATCTGCTGGAGACCCCCGAAGGCGCCGAGATCCTGGCCGGCAAGGCGGTTCCCGACGGAGCGGATCCGATCGCCATGGCCTATGCCGGGCACCAGTTCGGGCATTTCGTGCCGCAGCTCGGCGATGGCCGCGCCATCCTGCTCGGCGAGGTCATCGACAAAGACGGCGTCCGCCGCGACATCCAGCTCAAGGGCTCGGGCCCCACCCCGTTCTCCCGCCGCGGCGACGGCCGCGCCGCGCTCGGCCCGGTCTTGCGCGAATACATCGTCAGCGAGGCCATGTTTGCGCTGGGCATTCCCACCACACGCTCGCTCGCCGCGGTCGTTACCGGCGAGCACGTCATCCGCGAGACCGCGCTGCCCGGCGCGGTGCTGACCCGCGTCGCCTCCAGCCACATCCGCGTCGGCACCTTCCAGTTCTTCGCCGTCCGCCGCGACACCGAGGCGATCCGCCGGCTCGCCGATCACGTCATCACGCGCCATTATCCGGACCTGCTCCACGCCGAGCGGCCGTATCACGACCTGCTCGCCGCCGTGGTCGCGCGCCAGGCCGAGCTGATCGCGCGCTGGCTGCTGGTCGGCTTCATTCACGGCGTGATGAACACCGACAACAGCTCGATCTCGGGCGAGACCATCGACTACGGCCCGTGCGCCTTCATGGATTCCTACAATCCTGCCCAGGTGTTCTCCTCGATCGACGAGATGGGCCGCTACGCCTATGCCAACCAGCCGCGCATCGGGTTGTGGAATCTGACGCGCCTTGCCGAATGCCTGCTGCCGCTGTTCTCGGACGAGCAGGAGAAGGCGGTGGCCGAGGCGCAGGATATTCTCGGCGCCTTCTCGGACCAGTTCAGCGCCGCCTATCAGACCGGCCTGCGGCGGAAGGTCGGCCTGTTCACGGAGCGAGACGGCGACGATGCGCTGATCCAGGACCTGCTCGATGCCATGGCCAAGAACCAGGCCGACTTCACCCTCACCTTCCGCAAGCTGGGCGACGCCGCCGCCGATGACGGCGCCGACGTGCGCGCGCAATTCATGGAGCCCGCAGCCTTCGACGAATGGGCCGGCCGCTGGCGCGCGCGCATCGCGCTGGAGCCGCAGAGCGCAGCGGAGCGGCAGGCCGCCATGCACGCGGTCAACCCGATCTTCATCCCGCGCAACCACCGCGTCGAGGCCGTGATCCAGGCCGCGGTGAACGACGACAATTACGCGCCGTTCGAGGAAATGGTGAAGGTGCTGGCGAGGCCGTTCGAGGACCAACCGGAATACGCCGCGTACGCCGACCCGCCGCTGCCGGATCAGCGCGTGCTGCAGACGTTCTGTGGGACGTGAGGCGGGCTCCACCGCGCACCACCATCTCTAATTGATCAACTGCATGGATTGCGCTTTGCGCGGTCCATTCCCGTCCCGCACGCCCTGTGGACACGTTCCGCCCGCGGGAACCGCTGTCATCAAACTGAAACACACGCGCTCTAACCGCCTGTCAGGGTCGTCTTGCCGGAGACGTCCATCCTCCAACCGTCCCGACAGCGCGCCATGCCCTTCAAGTTCATCCACATCACCGACACGCATCTCGCGAACCCCGGCGCGATGCTCTACGGCCTCGATCCGCGCGCCCGGCTGGACGCGGCGATCGCCGACATCAACAAGCATCAGTTCGACGCTGCGTTTGCGGTCGTGACCGGCGACCTCACCCATTGGGGCGAGGCTGAATCCTACGCCAACTTCGCCGAGGCGATGGCGGCGCTGAAGATTCCCTACATCGCGATGGTCGGCAATCACGACAAGCGCGTCACCTGCCTGGACGCGCTGAAAGCCGCGCCGCGCGATGCCAACGGCTTCGTGCAGGGCACGCGCACCACCGAGCATGGCCTGTTCGTCTTCCTCGACACGCTGGACGAGACCAGCCATGCCGGCGAGATGTGCGCAAGGCGCCTCGGCTGGCTGGCGAGCACGCTCGCGGCCGCTCCCGACGACCAGGAATTCGTCGTGTTCATGCACCATCCGCCCTTTCCGGTCGGCGTCCACGCCATGGACGAGATCGCGCTCAAGCAGAGCGCCGAATTCGCGGAAGTCATCGCGCCCTATCGCGCACGCATCCGCCACCTGTTCTTCGGTCATGTGCACCGGCCGATCTTCGGCAGCTACGGCAAGATCCCGTTCTCGACGCTGCGCGGGACCAACCACCAGGTCTGGTTCGAACTCGACGTCGCGGCCAGCGAGCATCTCGCCAGCCACGAGCCGCCGGCCTATGGCGTCGTGCTGATCGACGACGAGAACGTCGTCGTGCACAGCCACGATTTCCTCGACCAAAGTCTGCGCTTCCCCTTCGAGCCGCCGGCAGGAGTGGACGGCCGCGACTACGCGCTCAATTTCCGGGCGCGATGAGATGAGCCTCGCTGAACCCGCGGCTCTCCCGGTCGCGACGTCGGCGGCACCGCGTCTACACGTCCTGAAACGGTTCACGAGCCGCTTCAAGGCCTCGCTGCCGGCCTATCTGCTGCTCCTGCCCTCGCTGGTCTTCCTCGCGCTGTTCACCTATGGCGCGATGGGGCGCGTGCTGATCGATGCGCTCTATCAGCGTGCGACGCCGAAGGCGCCGGTGCGTTTCGTCGGCTTTGAGAACATCAGCGCGGTGCTCGCCGACCCCGCCTTCGCAGGCGCCGTCTTCAACAATTTGATCTACGCCTTCGGCACGGCGGTGCCGAGCATTGCGCTTGCGCTGTTGTTCGCGCTGGCGCTGTCGCGCACCCATGCGGTGAACAGCGCGCTGCGTGCCGCGCTGTTCCTGCCGGTGCTGATTCCGATGGTCGCGGCATCCGCGCTGTTCCTGTTCATCTTCCTGCCGAATGTCGGCCTGCTCGACTATTACATCGGCCGGCTGCTGCCGGTGCTGCCGAACTGGCTCGGCGATCCCGACATCGCGCTCTATGCGATCATGGTCATCACGATCTGGAAGAATGCCGGCTATTACATGCTGTTCTTCCTCGCCGGCCTCCAGGCCGTACCCGAGGACGTGATGGAGGCCGCGCATCTCGACGGCGCCGGCCCGTATCGGCGGCTGCGCCACATCATCCTGCCGGAGCTGAAGCCGACCTTCCTGTTCGTCACCGTCATCGCCACGCTGAATGCGGTGACGCAGGTCGACCACGTCTTCGTCATGACCCAGGGCGGGCCGTCGAATGCGACCAACCTCGTGCTGTTCTACATCTACCAGCAGGCGGTCGAGCATTACGACATCGGCAAGGCCTCGGCCGCGACGCTGCTGACGCTGGCCGCACTGATGGCCCTCACCGCACTGTCCTTCCGCACCATGGCGAACCGCGAGGGCGGGCCATGAAGCTGTTTGATACGCTGTGGAAGGACGCCCCGCTCGCCACCCGCGGCGAGATCACGCCCAAGCTTGGTTTTGCGCTGACCGTGCTGCTCGCGGTCATCTGGCTGATCCCCTTCCTGTGGATGGTCGTCGCGACGCTGCGGCCGGCGTCCGACGGCATCAACGCCATGGCCGAGCTGATGCCGAGCCTCAAACCCACGCTCGACAATGTCAGAGATGCCTGGGAGATCGGTGACTTCCCGCGCTACACGCTCAATACCACCATCATCTGCACCGGCATCCTCCTGGTGCAGTTCGTCACGATCACGCTGGCGGGCTTTGCCTTCGCGCGCCTGGATTTCGCCGGCAAGACGCCGATCTTCTACCTGTTCCTGATGCAGCTGATGCTGGTGCCGGTGCTGCTGATCGTGCCGAACCTGTCGCTAGTGGCGCAGCTCGGCCTCTACGACACGCTCACCGGCGTGATGATGCCGTTCTTCGCCTCCGCCTTCGGCACCTTCCTGATGCGTCAGGCGTTCGAAGCCATTCCGACCGAGCTGGAGGACGCCGCCCTGATCGACGGCGCCGGTCTGTTCCAGCGCATCCGCCACATCTACGTGCCGCTGTCTATGCCGAGCTTCTCGGCCTTCGCCATCATCTCTGTGACCAGCCACTGGAACGACTTCCTGTGGCCGCTGATGGTGATCAATTCGCCGGACAAGCGCCCGCTCACGATCGGCCTCTCCGTTTTCACCAAGACCGCCGAAGGCACGCAGGCCTGGGGCACGATCGCCGCGGGTACGCTCATGGTGATCGCGCCTCTGCTCGTCGCTTTCCTGATCTTCCAGAAACGCTTCATCAGCTCTTTCGTCACCTCAGGCATCAAATAGGAGATTTTCCGATGCTGTTCTCCCGCAGGCTCATGCTCGGCCTTGCCATGGTAGGCACCATGGCAGGCGCCCTCGCCGTCCCGGCCAAGGCCGAAGGTCCGACCGAGGTCGACCTGTTCTTCCCCGTCCCCGTCGACGGCAAGCTCGCCCGCGACATGGGCACCCTGATCAAGGAGTTCAACGAGACTCATCCCAACGTCAAGGCGACTGCCGTCTACACCGGCTCCTATGACGACACGCTGATCAAGACGCGCGCAGCGATCAAGGCCGGCAAGCCGCCGGCCGCCGTGATCATGTCGGCGAACTTCCTGCTCGACATGCAGATCGAGAACGAGCTCACCAATCTCGATGCGCTGATCAAGGCCGACGGCACCACCAAGGAGCAGTTCCTCGGCCAGTTCTTCCCGGCGCTGCACGGCAATGCCGTGATCAACCGCTCGGTCTACGGCGTGCCGTTCCACAACTCGACGCCGCTGCTCTACATCAACGCCGACAAGGCCAAGGAAGCAGGCCTTGATCCGAGCAAGCCGCCGCAGACCTGGGCCGAGCTCACCGACTGGGCCAAGAAGCTGACCAAGCGCGAGGGCGACAAGGTGACCCAATGGGGCATCGCGATCCCCTGCGCCTACGATTATTGCGGCTGGATGATGGAAACGCTCACCATGAGCAATGGCGGCCGCTACTACAACGAGGAGTTCGGCGGCGAGGTCTATTACGACACGCCCTCGATGCTGGGTGCACTGACCTGGTGGAACGACCTCATCTACAAGCACAAGGTCCACACGCCCGGCGCCACGCCCGGCCCTGCCGTGAGCACCTCCTTCATCTCGGGCAATGCCGCGATGATGATGCTGTCGACGGGCTCGCTCACCTACGTGCGCGACAACGCCAAGTTCGCCTACAAGGTCGCCTTCATTCCGCGCAACGTCCGCAACGCGGTGCCGATCGGCGGCGCCTCGCTGATCATGCCGGCCGGCTTAGAGGCCGACAAGCAGAAGGCCGCCTGGACGCTGATCAAGTGGATGACCTCGCCCGAGAAGAGCGGCTGGTGGAGCCGCGCCACCGGCTATTTCGCGCCGAACATGGCCGCCTACAAGACGCCCGAGATGGTCGAATTCCTGGGCAAGAACCCGGACGCCAAGACCGCCGTCGAGCAGCTCGACGTCGCAAAGCCCTGGTTTGCGACCTACAAGACCGTCCCGGTGCGCAAGAACCTCGAGGACGAGGTGATGCTGGTCCTCAACGGCAAGAAGCAGCCAAAGGAAGCCCTCGCCGCCGCCCAGAAGGCCGCCGACGAGACGCTGAAGCCGTACAATGCGGAGACGTCGCTGAAGCTGCCGTAAGGGGCTGTACGATTTCGAACCGAATACGCATCTCGTAGGGTGGGCAAAGGCGCATAGCGCCGTGCCCACCATCTACCTCTCAACTCTGTTGATCGATGGTGGGCACGCTTCGCTTTGCCCACCCTACGAAGCACCGCTCACGAAAGACACTTCATCAGATCGTCACCACGATCTTGCCGAACTGATCGTTCGACTCCAGAAACCGATGCGCTTCGACGATGTCCTCGAAGCGGAACGTCCTGGCGATGACCGGCTGCAACGTGCGATCCGACAGCCCGTCGAGAATGTACGCCTTCGCCCGTGCGAGGCGCGCGGGATCGCGGATGATCTCGTGCACGAGGTAGCCGCGCAACACCAGGCTTTTCGTCAACACGTTGAAGAGCGGAAACGGCGTCGGCTCAGGACTCAATCCACCATATTCGATCAGGATTCCGCCCGGCGACATGGTCGCGGTCAGCGGCTCGAACGCGGGACCACCGACGGCGTCGAAGACGACGCGGACCCCGTTAGATCCGGCGATCGCCTCCAGCCGCGCCCGAATGTCGTCTTCGTCCGAGGCGACGACATGGGCCGCGCCGGCATCGCGCAAGGCCCGAAGCTTGGCCGAGGTCCGCGTCAGCGCGACCGCCGTCGCGCCGACCCGGTTCGCAATCTGAATCGCCGCGAGCCCGACGCTGCTGGATGCAGCGGTGATGGCAACGATGTCCCCTCGGCCAAGCCGGGCGATATCAACCAAAGCGCCGTAGGCCGTCAGATACTGCATCCACACGGCCGCCGCCTTCTTGAAGCCGAGCTCCGGCGGATGTTTCACGATGAGTTCGGCCGGAAACGTCGCGAGCTCGGCATGGGCCGGCCATCGCACCATCGACAGCGGCGGCACGATGCTCACGATATCGCCCGGCACAAAGCTCGTCACTTCGTGCCCGACCGCTTCGACGATGCCGGCCGCCTCGAGACCCAGCCCAGATGGAAATGTCGCGCGCTCGATATAGGTCCCCCTTCGCAACAAGGCCTCGGCGCGATTGAGGCCGAGTGCCTTGACCCGGATCTGCACCTCGCCCGTCGCCGGTGGCGGAACATCGATGGTTTCGATGCGCAGCACGTCGGGACCACCATGGTGATGAAAGCGAACGGCGCGGGCCATGGATGCACTCCAAAACAGTTGAACTGAATAGAGCTATGCCGATCCGTGCGAAGAGGATAAATCGCCCAAGCAAGCCAACAGTCGAAACCAGGAGTTTTCAATCATGGATCGCCTGACCAGCATGGCCGTCTTCGTCAGGGCCGTCGATCTCGGCTCGTTCGCGGCTGCGGCCGATGCCCTGGAGATGTCGGGGCCGATGGTTGGCAAGCACGTCCGTTTCCTCGAAGAGCGCCTCGGGGCACGGCTCCTCAACCGCACCACGCGGCGCCAGAGCCTCACCGACGCCGGCCAGGCCTACTACGAACGCTGCCGCGCGGTGCTGAGCGAGGCCGAAGCCGCAGATAGCGTCGTTGCCGACCAGTTGTCGGAGCCGCGCGGCAGGCTGCGCGTCACCATGCCGGCCCTGCTGGGACGGCACTGCATTGCGCCGTTGCTGATGAAGCTCGCGCGGAAATATCCGCATCTCGAACTCGACCTCTCGTTTGGTGATCCGATTGCCGACATCGTCGAGGCCGGCTACGATCTGGCAATCCGAACCGGCGATCTCGACGACCAGTCCGGCCTGATCGCACGGCGCATCGCAAGCCAGCGCATGGTGGTATGTGGCGCGCGGTCGTATTTGCGCACGAGCCGCAAGCCGAAATCGCTCGACGATCTCGCCGCCCATCAAGCGATCATCTATCGCGGCTCAGGGCGTGTCCGGCCGTGGCTCTTTCCGCAGGAGGGCGGGCCTCCGCGCGAGATCATGCCATCGGGCCGGCTCCGACTCGACGACCTGGAGGCGATTGCCGATGCCGCGGCACAAGGCATGGGTCTCGCCTGGCTACCCTATTGGCTGGTCCGCGAACGCCTCGACACGGGTGCGCTGGTCAATCTCTTCAGCAATCAGCCTCAATTCCTCTACGAGTGCCACGCTCTCTGGCCGCGCTCACCCCGGCTGCCGCCGAAGGTGCGCGCTGCCGTGGACATCCTCGCGACCGGCTTGCCGAAGCTGATGACGTGACCATGGCTGCGCCCAATTAACTCCTCGTCCACCATCCGCCCCGGCCCGCCGCCGGTAACCATCGCAATTAACAGACCCTCAACGCACCCCCGACAAATCTATCAATGTTTCTGGAGATTTCGCCGTGGATCTGTTGGTTTTCGAGTTCCTGGGATTGGCCTTGGTCGCCATGTGCGTGATCGTGGTGGCGCTGCCCTGCGCCCGCAAATCCTCGGACCGGATCCGTTACGAATAGGAATTTCGTCGGAAAGAGACGATTCCGGCCCGATGCAAGGCTCGAATTCGCTTAGAGCCCCTTGACATCACAGCACTTTCGGCGGAACGGCTGATACCAAGTGTCATGGGCCGTTCATGGATTTAATTACCACCACCGCTGACCTCGCGGCTGCCTGCAGCCGGCTGGCCAAGCACCCCGTCATAACAGTCGATACCGAATTCCTGCGCGAGACCACTTACTACCCGCTGCTGTGCGTGGTGCAGATGGCCAGCGCCGAGGAAGCCGTGGTCATCGACACCCTGGCCGAGGGGATCGATCTCAAGCCGTTCTTCGAGCTGATGGGCAACGAGGGCGTGCTCAAGGTGTTTCACGCCGCCCGCCAGGACATTGAGATCATCTGGCACCAGGCGGGCATCATCCCGCACCCGGTGTTCGACACCCAGGTGGCTGCGATGGTGCTCGGTTACGGCGACAGCATCGCCTATGACGCGCTGGTCGAGAAGGTCACCGGCCACCGCCCGGACAAGACCCACCGCTTCACCGACTGGTCGCGCCGGCCGCTAACCAAGGAGCAGATGCATTACGCGGTCTCCGACGTCACCCATCTGCGCGACGTGTTCGCCGCGCTCGACGCCGACCTGAAGAAGCGCCGCCGCAGCGAATGGGTCTCCATCGAGATGGAGGTCCTGACCTCGCCCCGCACCTATGACTTCCATCCCGAGCGCGCCTGGGAGCGGCTGAAGACGCGGGTCCGCAAGCCCAAGGACCTCGCGGTGCTGATGGAGGTCGCGGCCTGGCGCGAACAGGAGGCGCAGAGCCGCGACGTGCCGCGCGGCCGCGTGCTGCGCGACGAAGCCGTCACCGACATCGCGACCCACGCGCCGACCACGCTGGAGAAGCTCGCCCATCTGCGCTCGGTGCCGAAGGGGTTCGAGAAATCCAAATGGGGCGCGGACATCATCGCAGCGGTCGAGCGCGGGCTGGCGCGGGACTTCTCGAAGCTGCCCAAGCTGGAGAAACCGCGCAACAATTCCAACGGCGCCGCCATCGTCGAGCTGTTGAAGGTGCTGTTGCGGATGACCGCCGAGCGCCACGCAGTCGCAAGCAAGGTGATCGCGACCGTCGACGATCTCGAAGAGATCGCGGCGGACGATGAGGCCGACGTGCCCGCCTTGCGCGGTTGGCGCCGCGAGCTGTTCGGCGACGCCGCGCTGAAGCTCAAGCGCGGCGAGCTCGCGCTCGCGATCGAGAAAGGCCGCGTGATCGGGGTGCAGCGGGCGTAGGGGCACGCTGCCGCGCCGATTTCCCGTCATTGCGAGCCAACGGGTCCGCGCGAAGCGCGGGCCGATGACAGGTTCAGGGAAGCAATCCAGAATCCCTCGTCGGAAACAGTCTGGATTGCTTCGTCGCAAGAGCTCCTCGCAATGACGACGGAGAGAGCGACGAAGCCTTACGCCGGCGTCAGCTTCGCCACTTCGCTCTTCATGTCGTTCAACACGCCGGAGATCGCGTCCACCAGTTCGTCGATCTGGGCCTTGGTCGTGATCAGCGGCGGGCAGATGGCGATGGCATCGAGCATGTTGCGCGAGATCACGCCACGCTCCTGGAGCATGCGGCTGGCGATGCCGCCGACGGCGCCCGGCGTCGTGGCGGCGGTCTTGCGCGCCTTGTCGAGCACGAGCTCGAGCGCGGCAATCATGCCGACGCCGCGAACCTCGCCGACCAGCGGGTGGCTGGCGAGTTCACGCAAGCGGCCCTGCATGTAGCCACCGAGCTCGGCCGCGTGTGCGACGAGGCCGCGCTCCTCGATGATCTTGAGGTTCTCCAGCGCAATCGCCGAGCCGACCGGATGGCCGCCCGCGGTGAAGCCGTGGCCGAGCACGCCGATCTTGTTGCTCTCGTCCGCGATCGGCTCGAACATGCGGTCGTTCAGGATGATCGCCGAGAGCGGGAAATAGCTCGATGTGATCTGCTTGGAGACGACGATCGCATCGGGCTTGATGCCGTAGGTCTCGCAGCCGAACATCTTGCCAGTGCGGCCGAAACCGCAGATCACCTCGTCGGCGACCAGGAGGATGTCGTACTTCTTCAGGACCTTCTGGATCTTGTCCCAATAGGTCGCCGGCGGCACCACGACACCGCCCGCCCCCATCACCGGCTCGCCGAAGAACGCCGCGATCGTATCCGGCCCTTCCTTCTGGATCAGGGCGTCGAGCTCCTCGGCCCGGCGCGTGGCGAAGGCTTCCTCGCTCTCGCCCGGGGCGCCGTCCTTGTAGAAGTGCGGCGAGCCCGTATGCAGGATGTTCGGCAGCGGCAGGTCGAACGAGCGGTGGTTGTTCGGCAGGCCCGTGAGGCTGGCGGATGCGATGGTGACGCCGTGATAGGCACGCAGGCGGCTGATCACCTTCTTGCGCTGCGGTTGGCCGAGCGCGTTGGAGCGATAAGCGATCAGCTTCAACACGGTGTCGTTCGCTTCCGAGCCGGAATTGGTGAAGAACACCTTGCTCATGGGCACCGGCGCGAGCGCGACCAGCTTCTCGGCGAGGTCGATCGAGGGACCGTGCGATTTGGCGGAGAACGTATGGTAGAACGGCAGCGCCTGCATCTGCTTGTGCGCCGCCTCGACCAGTCGCTTCTCGTTGAAGCCGAGCCCGACGCTCCACAGGCCCGCCATCGCTTCGAAATAGCGCTTGCCCGACGCGTCGAAGACGTAAGGCCCCTCGCCGCGCTCGATCACCAGCGGACCGGCCTGCTGATGCGTGCGCGCATTGGTGTAGGGATGGAGCTGATAGGCTACATCCCGGGCCTCTTGCGAATTGGGCAGCATGGACATTTGATGATCCCTAAAAGCGTCACGCCGCCGGCGGGCCGGCGTCATCACTCGATGGCGAGTACTTGTCTCAAGTACTTGGCTATTGCCACGACGCAAAACTTGCAATGCCAATTCGTCGGCGGCAAGCGCTCAGCAGCGATGCACAAAGCCGCATATGACAGGACCGCGGATCGCAGAATCCGGCTGGGCAGCTCTCACGCCGCGCCGTCGTCGTTCGCTTCGTCGGTGGCGGAAACGGCTTCCCTCACTTCCATCAGCGCCATCGAGAGCAAGTAGACAGTCGTGGGCAGCCCAAGCCTGCGCGCCTTCTCGGCGGCATGCGACAGATCGCTCGCCAGCTCCTTGAGCTCATCTCCCCGCGACAATTCTCAACCCCATCGACCGGCCGCGGCCGCCTACACCGCAACGGCGCCGCTGGTTCTGATCAGTTCGGCGCTGGACTGGACTGTAGCAAAATTCGCAATGACATCCACTACCGCATGCCGGTAGGCCGCGGCATCGTCCGTGCCCGGCTGCCGGCAAGCCACCGCGTCGGTGATCACATGGTAGCGATGACTGCGGTGAAACCCCTCGACGGCAGTGGCCAGGATGGTCTCGTCCAGGGAAAAGCCGATCAGGATGCAGCGTGTGGTGCGGATAGCGGACATGTGGCCGCCAAACCGCGACGAGCTGTAGGCGGACGGCAGCGGGTGCTCGAACGTCATCTCGCCCGGTTGTGGCCTGGTCTCCGCGATCCAATCGGTCAGCCTGGATGACGGATTGAACCAGGCCGCCTGCGCGATGCGCTTCAGATGCATCACCGGCCATAGATTGCTGCGCCACAGCGTCAGGAGTTCCAGGCAGCGCGCCGTCGTCACATCGCCGTCGCGGATGACGTGGCGGCGGCCGGGGGTCAGGTACTCGACCTGAAGATCCGCACAGACCAGGATCGGCGGATCATCGTGCATTGAAACCAGCATCGAGTTGCGCGCAGCTGCACCGGTTTCAGCGGTCGGCGAGCGCGAGGTCCCGCAGCGGCGAGGTCACCGCCCGCCCGGCCGAGGCATCGAGCACGCCAGGACGGTCCCAATCGCCCTCGGGACGAATGATCACATAGGGATCGCTGTCCAGCGTGATGGCGTCCGGGCCCGGCTCGATCTCCAGCAGCATCTCCGTGTAGGAGAAATCCGAGAACGTGATCTTGCGGTTGTGACCGAGCGGCTTAGCGCCGAAATGGGCCCAGAAATCGACCAGCCGGTCCTGCGCCTGGCCGTAGATCTTGCGAAAGCCCTTGCGCTTCACATAATCGACACTGGCCTGAACCAGCTTGAACGAGACGCGCGAGCGCCGATATTGGTGACGCACCGCAAGCCGCTCCACCTTGGCGAAATCGCCGAAGAAGCGCACCCGCAGGCAGCCCGCAGGCTCGTTGCCGACGAAGCCGATGAAATGCGCCGCGACCATGTCGTTGCCGTCGAACTCCTCCTCGAACGGACAATCCTGCTCGGCGAGGTAGACCGCCGAGCGGATGGCGGTCACCAGCATGAGATCGCTTGGGTCGCGCGCGAGGCGGATGGTGATGGCGCGGGAACAGGGCTTGGCGACTGGAATCCTAGTACCGTGCATCTGCAAAGCTCCTTGATTGGATGACCGCTCCCGGCATGCGCATCGGCTGTCGATGCCAGGGCCGCTCGTAGCACCAAAGGTCGGGCTGGAAGCTCGGGACGGGCGCAAAGCCTGTCGCCTTCATGATGTCGCGTCCGGCCACCGTTGACGGCTGCGCATAGCAATCCGCACCGCGAAACCTTATCTGCCGCAGATGAGCCGCGGCCTTACCGAGACCGGCGATGCCGCGGCCCGTCGCCGCGATCGCCCAGATGTAGATGGCAGCGACGTCTTCGTCTGCCGATGCGAGATAACGCGTCTCGGGCGCGGTGAGGCAAATCTCGTCGAGCAGCAGCGCGTCATGTCCACGGTCATTGAGAAACAGGAAGGCCATGCCGCCGACGAGCTTGCCTTTGCGGCTGAATGTCAGGATGCTCTGGGGATCGAAGACGTAATATTTGGCAAGCTCCGCCGTCCCGATCTGCACACCCGGCACCAGCCGGTGCGCCATCTCCGAAAGCGCTCCAATTTCGGAAAATTGCGCACAGCGGACGTCGACGTCCGGGCTCAACGGCAAGGCATCGAAATCATGCCTTGCGGCAAACGTGCCCCTTTCCATACTCATGTCGCGCCTCTATCGTTCGAGGCTTTCATGCCCCGCTACGACGAGCTTAGCGGTTGGGGATCAGGAGTATGCAGCAGTTATTGCACCGGGGTGCTGCGATGATGCAGCACCGTGAAGAAGCCCTGGGCGCGTCCTGGGATGATTTGAAGCTGTTTTTAGCGTGCGCAAAATTTAAAAGTTTTCGGAATGCCGCCGAAGAGCTCGGCCTCACCTCCACCACGCTGATGCGCCGCATCGACCGGCTCGAGGAGAGCATTGGGTGCAAGCTGTTCCTGCGCGACCAGAGCGGGCTGACGCTCAGCGATGAAGGCGCCGCGATGATCGCCGACGTCACGCATATGGAGCGTCATGCCTTCAACGTCTTCCGCCGCGCCGCGCGGTCCTCGAACGACACCTCGGGCACCGTTCGCGTCGCGGTGACCGAGGGCCCCGGCAATTTCTGGATCCTGCCGCGGCTGATCGACTTCCAGAAGACCTACCGCAAGATCACGGTCGATCTGCGCTGCGCGATGGAGCAGGCCGACGTCGCGCGGCTCGAATCCGATATCGCCATCCAGCTCGAGCCGCCGACCAATCCCGATCTGATCGTCGCCAAGCTCGGCCGCCTCCACATCTATCCCTTCGTCTCCAAGGAGTATGAAAGCCTCTACGGCGTGCCGGCAACGCTCGCCGAATTGAACAATCACCGCATCATCAAGCAGAGCGCGCCGCAGGTCGACGACGGCGCCTATGCCCGCGTGCTCGGGCTGAAGTCGCTCGAAGGCATCGTCGGGATCAAGACCAATTCGTCGGTGGGCGTGCTCTACGCGGTGGAGCGCGGCGCCGGCATCGGCTTCCTGCCGACGGTGTCGATCGCGCTCGGTGCGCCGCTCGTTGCGGTCGATCTCGGCGTCAGCCATCACGCCGATCTCTGGCTCACCTATCACAAGGAGTTCCGCAGCTCCGAGCGGCACAAGATCGTGGTCGACTGGCTGAAGAAGATCTTCGATGCCAGGACCTATCCCTGCTTCCGCGACGAGTTCATCCATCCGAACGCGCTGGTGCCGATGATGACGGCGGCGCGCGAGGGCTTTGGCCTGGCGGGATACGTGGCGACGGCGCCGACTTAACGCAGGCGAGCGTCAACTCACCATTTGTATTCGAAGCCGAGCGTGCCCTGGTGCGAGGTGAGCTCTTTGCGGAATTTGCCGTCGTAATTGACGTAGAGCCTCGCCACGTTGGTCAGGCTGAGCGAAGCCGAGGCGCCGGCATCCGCGCCGTAACGGCTCTCGCCGATGCCGGGGACGATGATGTTCTGGGCGCCCAGGCTGACCTGGATGGTTCCGAGGTCTTGGTGGAAATTGTCGACGAACTTGCCGTAGGCCGAGAGGTCGAGGATTTTCTGGTCGATGATGAAGTAGCGGCCGACCTCGGCCCCGATCATGACGCGCGCGCGCGAGAGGGCCGACGAGCCGACGTTGAGCGGATCGAGCCCGCCGGTCTCCTGGAACGCAGCGCTGGTGGCGCGCACATATTCCAGCGCGCCCTTGGGCACGATGCGCATCTCGTCCTTGGTCCAGTAATAGCTGATCTCGGTCAGCGCGCCGTCCACGGCGGCGCGATAGCCCGCGGTCGCAAGGCCAAGGCCGGTATCGCGGCTGGAATGGACCTTGCCGAAGCCGTGCACCACCGCAAAGGCCCAGGTCCACGGGCCCTTGTCGACGGAGCCGCTGAAGCCGAGCTGGGTCAGATCGAGGGTTGCCGATTGCAGCGCCAGCGGCACGTCGATGTCGGTGTGGCTGTGGTCGACGGAGAATCCGATGTTGACGCCGGGTGCGAGCCGCGCGCCAAAGCCGGCAACGCCGCCGAAGGTCTTGCGCTTGTCGCCGACGAAGTCGCCTTGCGCATCGGTGCGGACCGAAAGGCCATAGCCCTCGAACCAGGTGCGGTAGCGCGGATCTTCCGCAGCCGCCGAGGCGCCGCCGCCGCCGGGATTGGTGCGGAACACACGGTTGACGCCGCCGGATGCCTGATTGCCGAGCCGCTCCAGGAAGCCCGAGCCGAAACTGAGCATGCTGTTGCCGGCTGACTGATTTTGATTGGTCGAGGTCGGCGACGGAATTGGGGTCGGTGACGGCGTGGGTGTCGGCGTGGGCGTCGGGGTCGGTGTGGGCGTGCTTTGCGCGAAGCCGGGCGTCACGGCCGCCATCGTCACGACCAGTGCAAACGCCATCGCGAGCGCAGCCACGATCCGGCGGATGCGGGTGAGCCCGATCGTCTGCCGTGTCCCGGAGAGCTGCGCGGCGCAGCGCATGACGATGAATCCCGAAAGCGAAGTGGCGGCGCGCAAAAATGCAACAATGTCTGCGGCGCTTGCGACGATTTGTGCCGAACTGCCACGAGGGGTCAACCGGTTGGCGCATAACGGCCGAGGCTATTGCACCGATTGTGGTTCTGCTGCCACAGGTGGCAAACTTGCGCTTGACGGCACCCGGCTTGGTCTTGAAATCCGCGCGCGGCTTGCTAGCCGGCGAATTTCATGTTGCAATATCGGTCACAATCGGAATTGACCGTTTGCTGTGCGTTTCGCGACATTGCGCCTCAAGACTCGAACAGACTTCCGGGAGCCGTTTGTGGCGTGGCACGCGAAAAAGCGGCCGCGTCGTTTTTATATCTAGTGGAGGAGACGAGCGATGCCGCAAAAGGGCACCGTCAAATGGTTCAACCCGACAAAGGGCTATGGGTTCATCAAGCCGAATGGCAGCGACAAGGACGTGTTCGTCCACATCTCCGCCGTCGAGCGTGCCGGACTTTCCACCCTCAACGAGAACCAGGTGGTTGAATTCGACCTCGTGGAGAACCGCGGCAAGTCGTCCGCGGAGAATCTCAAGGTCTCCTGATCTTTCTCGCCGCAGGCGAGAGATCATGACGTTGCCCCCGGCTCTGCCGGGGGGTTTTGTTTGGGACGCGCGGATGATCTACGTCGACGACTTCCGAAGTCGCTCGAGGCTTTCTTCCCAAGGCATCGAGGTTGGAAGTTGGTGAATGCGGCCGTCTCGATCGACAAAAATGGGGCCGTTTCCTGCGAGCCGGGCACTTGGTTTACCGGTCTCGACGAATTCTCGGGTGTTGTAGAAAAAGACCCACCCTTCATCGATCTCGATGGCCTGCCCCGACAGCATCAGGTCTTCCGCGCATGCCTGACCGACCCGAACAACCTCGGTGTTAGCAAGCGCCAAGGCGTCTTCCGGCGACATCAGCCGTGCACCACCGGCGCGATCAGAAAATTCTCCGAGGGCCCGCTGCCGTCCGTCCTGCACACATCGCCCTCGATCCGGACCTTGCCGGTTGCGAGCAGCCGCAGCGCTTCGGGATAGATCCGGTGCTCAACCTCTAGGATTCGTTCCGAGAGCGTATCTCCCGTGTCGTGGTCGCTGACGGGAACCGCGCCCTGCATCACGATCGGGCCGGCGTCGGTCTCGGGGATGACGAAGTGCACCGTCGCGCCGGAGAGCTTGACGCCGGCGCGCAGGGCCTGGCCGTGCGGGTCGAGCCCGGGGAATGACGGCAACAGCGAGGGATGGATGTTGAGCATCCGCCCGTACCAGGCTTTTGTGAACTCGGCCGTGAACAGGCGCATGAAGCCGCCCAGACAAATCAGCTCGATGCCGTGCTTGTCGAGCGCGGCCTGCAGCACCGTCTCGAAGCCGGCGCGGTCCTTGCCGAACGGCTTGCTCTCGATCACCTCGGTCGTGACCCCGCTCGCCCTCGCGCGTTCGAGTCCGGGCGCATCGGCCTTGTTCGAAATGACGAGCGAGATCTCCGCCGGGAAATCCGCGGCAGCGGCTGCCCTGATCAGCGCGGCCATGTTGGAGCCGCGCCCGGAGATCAGAATGGCGACGCGGCGCTTCATCACAGCGCCAGTCATCACAGTGCCATGTCGAGGTGGCCGTTATAGACGACGCGGTGCTCGCCCTCGGCGGGAATGACGGTGCCGAGCTGCGCCACGGTCTCGCCGGCGTCGGTGAAGACTTCCACGACCTTGTCGACCTTGTCGGGCTCGACGATCGCGATCATGCCGATGCCGCAATTGAAGGTGCGCAGCATTTCAAGCTCGGCGATGCCGGCTTGCGCCGCCAGCCATTTGAACACCGGCAGCACCGGCAGGCGTGCCAGGTCGATGCCGACACCGAGATGCTTCGGCAGCACGCGCGGGATGTTGTCGGTGAAGCCGCCGCCGGTGATGTGGGCAAGCCCCTTCACCGCGCCGGTCTCGCGGATCGCGCGCAGGCAGGATTTGACGTAGAGCCTGGTCGGCGTCAGCAGCGCGCCGCCGAGCGTCATCACCGGCGCGAACGGCGCCTGCGCCGAGAAGCCGAGGCCGGACTGCTCGACGATCTTGCGGACCAGCGAGAAGCCGTTGGAATGCACGCCGGACGAAGCGAGACCGATCACGGCGTCGCCCGCGGCGATGTCCTTGCGCGGCAACAAGGTACCGCGCTCGGCGGCGCCGACCGCAAAGCCGCCGAGATCGTAATCGCCGTCCTTGTAGAGGCCGGGCATCTCGGCGGTCTCCCCGCCGATCAAAGCGCAGCCGGATTCGCGGCATCCCTCCGCAACGCCCGCGACGATGGCGGCCGTGGCCTCGGGGTCGAGCTTGCCGCAGGCGAAATAGTCCAGGAAAAACAGCGGCTCGGCGCCCTGCACCACGAGGTCGTTGACGCTCATGGCGACGAGGTCGATGCCGATGCCGCCATGCAGGCCGGTCTCGATCGCGATCTTGACCTTGGTGCCGACGCCGTCGGTCGCGGCCACCAGGACCGGGTCCTTGAAGCCGGCCGCCTTGAGGTCGAACAGGCCGCCGAAGCCGCCGATCTCGGCATCGGCGCCCGGCCGCGCCGTGGCGCGCACCATCGGCTTGATCAGGTCGACCAGGCGGTTGCCCGCGTCGATATCGACGCCTGAATCGGCGTAAGTGAGGCCGTTTTTGCGGTCGGTCATGCCCGATTTCCAGTGGGTTTGCGGCTGGTTACGTCGAATTCCGGGGACGCGCAATGGCTCGCATGGCGTTCCCCGCTATACTATGTAGACATATCAACCGGTTCAGCCTGCCACGGGCCGGATTTGAGGTCAGAACCGGTGCCGGGAAGCGCTGCGTGAGTATTCCGAATATCATTACCCTGGGCCGCATCATGCTGGTCCCGATCATCGTCTGGGCCATCGTGTCGAGCCAAATGGAGGTGGCGTTCGCCGTCTTCCTGATCGCCGGCATCAGCGATGCCGTGGACGGCTTTTTGGCCAAGCGCTTCAACATGACGAGCGAGCTCGGCGCGCTGCTCGATCCGCTCGCCGACAAAGCGCTGCTGGTCTCGATCTACATGGCGCTCGGCATCTGGGGCGCGATCCCGCGCTGGATCGTGATCCTGGTGGTCTCGCGCGACATCATGATTGTCGCCGCCGTGATCGTGTCCTGGCTGTTCGACCGGCCGGTCGAGATGAAGCCGTCGAAAGTCTCCAAGCTCAACACGGTGGCACAAGTAGCGTTCGCAGCTTTGGTGCTGGCGGCGCTTGCCTTCGGCTTCAAGCCCGCGCCTTATGATATCATCCTGATGGGTCTCGTCACGGTCTTCACGCTCTCCTCCGTGTCGCTCTATCTCGTCGAGTGGCTGCGGCACATGAGCACGATCGAGGCCAAATGAGCGGGGAAGCGGCCCAGCAAAAGGCCAAGTCCCGCACCATCAAGTCGAATCTCTACAAGCGGGCCGGCGCGCCGGCATGGAGCAGAGCAAGCGTGGCAGGCCGCGTTCATCCCCGACAATTGGCGTTTGCGCTTCCGCATGCGGAGAGCCTCAGCCGGGACAACTTCCTCGAGGGCCCCGCCAATGCGGCCGGTCTCGGCCTCATCGACGGCTGGCCGGAATGGCCGAACCGGATCATGTCGCTGGCGGGCCCGGAGGGAAGCGGCAAGAGCCATCTCGCCGCGATCTGGGCCGAGGAAGCTGGCGCCCGCTCGACCACCGCCAATGCGCTGACCGCGACGGACGTGCCCGGCGCGCTCGCCACCGGCGCGCTGGTGGTCGAGGATGTCAAGGCGGGGGACTTCGACGAGCGTGCCCTGTTTCACCTGATGAACCTCGCCCGCGAGGACGGCGCCTACGTCCTGTTCACCGGCCGCGAGGCGCCGGCCGCGCTTCCGATCGAGCTTCGCGACCTGCGCTCGCGCCTGCGGGCCGTTCCGGCGGTCACGCTGATGCCGCCCGACGACCAGCTGTTCCGCGGCCTCATCGTCAAGTTCTGCGCCGACCGCCAGCTCAATGTGGACGAGAGCGTGGTCGGCTACCTCGCGACGCGCCTGGAACGGTCCTCGGCCGCCGCCCGGCGGGCCGTCGAGCTGCTCGACAGCGAAGCCCTGCGGCTCGGCCGTCCCGTCACCCGGGCGCTGGCCGCCGAGCTGCTCCGGGACGCCTGACCGGCTCGCAGGCCTCCCCGAAGTCCGCTTGACGCGGCGCGGGGGCGGAACATCAATGTCATCGAAACGTCATCGCTCTAACACATGCTCCCGCCGATTTTTGCGCTTGAGTCGCAATTGGGGTGAACTGGATGGACCGACTTCTGATGGACTCTGCGCAAGCTGTTGAAACGAAAGAGAAAGCCCCGGAATCCGAGAGCCTTCCGGCGATCGCGTCCAGTCCCGAGCGGTTCATCAACCGCGAGCTGTCCTGGCTGCATTTCAACCGCCGCGTCCTGGAGGAATCGGTCAACCCGAGCCACCCCGTGCTGGAGCGGGTGCGATTCCTGTCGATTTCGGCCAATAACCTCGACGAGTTCTTCATGGTTCGCGTCGCCGGCATCAAGGCCCAGGTCCGCGAGGGCATCGCCGAGCGCAGCCCCGACGGCCTGACGCCGTCCGAGCAGCTCGCGCTGATCAACCGCACCGTCTCCCAGCTCGCCTCCGACCAGCAGGCGATCTGGCGCGACCTGCGCGCCACGTTGGCCGAGGTCGGCATCGTGCTGGTGGACGGCAAGGACGTCAGCAAGGCAGAACGGACCTGGATCGAGGACTACTTCCTCCATAACGTGTTCCCTCTCCTGACCCCGCTCGCGATCGATCCGGCCCACCCCTTCCCGTTCATTCCGAGCCTCGGCTTCACCATCGCGCTGCAGCTCACGCGCGCCGCCGACGGCAAGCAGATGAACGCGCTGATCCGCATGCCCGGCAAGATCGACCGCTTCATCCGCCTGCCGGCGGATGGCACGGTGCGCCTGATCTCGCTGGAGCAGGCCACCGCCCTGTTCATCAACCGCCTGTTCCCCGGCTACAATCTGCACGGCCAAGGCGCCTTCCGGATCATCCGCGACTCCGAGCTCGAAATCGAGGAGGAGGCCGAAGATCTCGTCCGCCTGTTCGAGACCGCGCTGAAGCGCCGCCGCCGCGGATCGGTGATCCGGCTCGAGATCGACGCCAAGATGCCGGAGCAGCTGCGCAGCTTCGTGCAGCACGCGCTCTCCGCCGCCGACGACGAGATCTTCCTGGTCGACGGCGTGCAGGCGATGAACGAGCTCTCGCAGCTCACCCGCCTCGACCGGCCCGACCTCGAATTCACCCCTTACGTGCCGCGCCACCCCGAACGCGTGCGCGAGCATGGCGGCGACATCTTCGCCGCGATCCGGCAGAAGGACCTCATCGTCCACCATCCCTACGAGTCGTTCGACGTCGTCGTGCAATTCCTGCAGCAGGCCACGCGCGACCCCGACGTCGTTGCGATCAAGCAGACGCTCTACCGCACCTCCAACAATTCACCGATCGTGCGCGCGCTGGCCGAAGCGGCCGAAGCCGGCAAATCAGTCACCGCGCTGATCGAGCTGAAAGCGCGGTTCGACGAAGAAGCCAACATCCGCTGGGCCCGCGATCTCGAACGCGCCGGCGTGCAGGTCGTCTACGGCTTCCTCGAATTGAAGACGCACGCGAAGCTCTCGATGGTGGTGCGCCGCGAGGGCGGCAGCCTGACGACTTACGTCCATACCGGCACCGGCAATTATCACCCGGTCACCGCGCGCATCTACACCGACCTCTCCTACTTCACCTCGGACCCGACGATCGGCCGCGATGCCGCGCGCGTGTTCAATTTCATCACCGGCTATGCCGCGCCGAGCGATCTGGAAAAGATGGCGGTGTCGCCGCTGACCTTGCGCAAGCGCATCATCGAGCACATCCAAGGCGAGACCGCACATGCGCGGCATGGCCGTCCCGGCGCGGTCTGGATGAAGATGAACGCGCTGGTCGATCCCGACATCATCGACGCGCTCTACGAGGCCTCGCAGGCCGGTGTCCAGGTCGAGCTCGTGGTGCGCGGCATCTGCTGCCTCAGGCCCGGCATTCCCGGTCTGTCGGAGAACATCCGCGTCAAGTCGATCATCGGCCGCTTCCTGGAACATGGCCGAATCTACTGCTTCGGCATGGGCCAGGGACTGCCGAGCGCGAAAGCGGCTGTGTATATCTCGTCCGCCGACATGATGCCGCGCAACCTCGACCGCCGCGTCGAGGTGCTGTGTCCGCTGCAAAATCCGACGGTGCATCAGCAGGTTCTCGAACAGATCATGGTCGCGAACCTGAAGGACAATGAGCAGAGCTGGCAGTTGTTGCCGGATGGGTCTTCAACGCGTATGAAGACCGCGAAGGGCGAGGAGCCTTTCAACGTCCACAACTACTTCATGACGAATCCGAGTCTGTCTGGCCGTGGAAAGTCGCTCAAGGAATCCTCGCCGCGTCGTCTCACGCGCCGGAACGAACGTCATCAATCCTGATCGGGGATTTGCGACGTGAAGCGGCCGCGCAAGCGCGGCTCGAGCGTCGCGGTTATCGACATAGGCTCCAACTCGGTCCGCCTCGTCGTCTACGAGGCGCTGGCGCGCAGCCTGATCCCGATCTTCAACGAGAAGACGTTGTGCGGCCTCGGGCGCGAGGTGCAGAGCACAGGCCTGCTCGCGCCCGACGCCATCGACAAGGCGCTGACCTCGCTGAAACGGTTTCGTGCGCTGTGCCGGGTGATGAAGGTCGGACGCGTGTTCGCGATCGCGACCGCCGCATGCCGCGACGCCTCCAACGGCTCCGATTTCATCGCCAGGGCCGAGCGGATCTGCGCGGTGAAGATCGAGATCCTGTCGGGCTCGCGCGAAGCACGACTGTCCGCGCTCGGCGTGATCTCCGGCATCCACCATCCAGACGGCATCGTCGGCGACCTCGGCGGCGGCTCGCTCGAGCTGATCGACGTGCGCAGGAACGCCGTACGCAGCGGCGTGACGCTGCCGCTCGGCGGCCTCGCACTGCAGGACCTCGCCCACAAATCGCTCAAGCGCGCCGACCGCATCGTGCGCGAGGAGATCGACGGAGTCCAGTTACTCACTGCTGGCCGCGGTCGCACCTTCTATGCCGTCGGCGGCACCTGGCGCGCGCTCGCGCGCATCCACATCATCCAGAGCGGCTATCCGCTCCAGGTGATGCACGGCTATTCCATTCCGGCTGCCGAGGCGCTCGACTTCTCGCGCCGCCTGCGGCGCCTCGCCGCCGCCGACATGCTTGCCGACATCGAGATCGTCGCCGATGCGCGGCGCCCTCTCCTCACCTATGCGGCGCTGGTGCTCGAGCACATCATCCGCGTCGCGAAGCCAAAGAACATCGTGTTCTCCACCTTCGGCGTGCGCGAGGGCCTGCTGCACGAGAAGCTGCCCGAGACCGAACGCAACAAGGACGGGCTGATCTGCGCGGCGGAGGAGCTGAACCAGCTGCTGTCGCGTTCGGCCAGGCACGCGCGTGAGCTGATCGCCTGGACCGACCGCCTGGTGCGCGTCGTCAAGCTGCGCGAGACGGAAGTGGACCGCCGCCTCCGCCACACCGCGTGCCTGCTCTCCGACATCGGCTGGCGCGTGCATCCCGATCATCGCGGCGAGCAGACGCTCAGCCTCGTCGTCAACGGCAATTTCGGCGCGATCACCCACACCGAACGCGCCTTCGTCGGCCTGTCGGTGTTCTATCGCTATGCCGGCCTCAGCGAGGAAAACCAGCCGCCGGTCACCATGCAGGAGCTGCTGACGCCGGCCCAGCTCGAACGCGCGCGCCTCCTGGGCGCCGCGTTCCGCGTCGCGCATCTGATCTCGGCCGCACGTCCCGGCGTCCTGCCAGCCACGCATTTCCGCAGCCAGGGCCGCAAATTGATGCTGGTGTTCGAGCACCGGCTCGGCGACCTCGTCGCCGACCGCGTCGGCAGCCGCTTCCGTCAGCTCGCCCGCCTGGTTGGCCGCGCCGGTTCAATCGTCAGGCGCTGACCTCTCAGCCGGGCCTCATCTTCCCGGGCCGTCTGTTGAGCCACATCATCGCGCCGCTGACGAAGAGGACGAGCGGTGCGAAGCCGGCCGCGAACACCAGCAGGCGTCCTGCGAATCCGAACGTCGCGCCATTGTGGAGCCAGAGCTGCTCGGCCAGATAGCGGTCCGCCATCGACATGGTGCCCGGCGTGCGGTCGTGCACCACAGCGCCGCTCCACGGATCGAGCCAGATCGCTCCACGCGACCGCACGGCGGGATCAGCTCCATCAGGACGGAATTGCACCCGCCAGGTGTTGCGCGTTGCGGTCGGCGGATGGAGCATGGCGACCGTCGCACCGGGCTGGACCTCTTGTGCGCGTCGCATGATCGCGTCAGGTGAGAGCACCGGCGTCCCTGCCGGAGGCGGGATTTCGACTCGCGGCGAGCGATCAGGCGTCGGCTGCGACACGAGGCCGACGATGGGCCGCACCAGGTCGGGAAAAACGATGCCGACGCCGGTGATCGAGATCAACAAGAGCACGGACAGCGCCCAAAAGCCTGCCGCACCGTGAAGGTCCAGAACAAATCGGAGCAGCGAGACGTTCTTGCGCACCGAGATCGATCGCCAAAACCGCCCCGGCTTCGGCCACCAAAGGAAGAGACCCGAGACCGCCAAGCCGAGCAGCACGAACCCGGCCACGCCGACCAGTTCCTTGCCCCAGAACTCATAGAGCAGCAGCGTAAAATGGAGACGGTAAACCTTGAGTGCGAATGCGTTGGCGTAGTCACGCCGTCCGAGCACCTTGCCGTTCGAAGGATCGACCATGGTGGTCCACCGGTTCGGGTAGCTGCCTGGCGCGGTCTCATGCGAATGGATCACGATCCAGACCGGCCAGATCCGATCCGGTGCCAGGATCGTCGCGATCGGCGCCGGATCCGCTGCAGCGGCGGCGTGCATCACCTCCGCTAACGTGACGCTCTGCTCCGGACCGGCGGGCGCATAGAGCGCCGGATTCAGGGCGACATCGATCTCCCGGTAGAAGACGATGAAGCTTCCAGTCAGGCCGATCAGCACCACGACGATGCCGCCGATCAATCCGAACCAACGGTGCGCCCACAGCAGCGCGTGCTGCACGCGTCCGGGCAACATACTGGATCGGGCGGGCGCCGAGCCGCCTCGACGTGGCGCCCTGATTGTTTGGTCCATTCAGAGCACCCGTCGTCCGCGCCTGATCCAGCTCCGCAGCCGGCCCGAGGAGGCCAAAGCTCAGAAGTCGGTCGACATCGACAAGAGCAGGGTTCGGGGCGAGCCTTGCGCTAGCGCAGAGAAGCTCGCCACGCCCGCCCAGTAATTGGTATCGAACACGTTCTGGACCAGAGCGCGAACCGTGACGGGCCGGTTGTTGATGCGCGTGTTGTAGCGCGCGCCAAGATCGAGCCGCGTCCAGGCCGGGACGACCTGCGTGTTGGCCCCATTCAGATATTGGTGCCCGGTATAGATGGTGTTGGCGACCAATGTCAGCCCTGGTGCGAACGGGGTATCCCATTCGGCAGACAGATTGGCCTGCACCTCGGGCACTCCAATCGGCGTCTTGCCGAAATTGGCCAGCGTGCTCGTCTTCGTCAGCTCCGCGTCGATCAATGTCACGCCGCCAAGAACGCGAATGCCGGGCTGCACTTCTCCAAACACGGTGAATTCCACGCCGCGATTGCGCTGCTCCTGATCAGCCCGGAAGACGTTGCCGGCACCCGTCTGCCCCGACGGCTTGGTGATCTCGAACAGGTTGATCGTGGTCGCGAGCGCGCCGAAATCGACCTTGACGCCTGCTTCCTTCTGCTTGCTCAAATACGGCGCAAGGACCTCGCCCTGATTTGCCGCCGTCGTCGGCGCGGTGTCGCCCTTGCTGAGCCCTTCGATATAGTTGGCGTAGAGCGAAACGTTGCTCCAGGGCTTGACGACCAGGCCGACCATCGGTGTGAACGCCGTCTGGTCATAGGCCGAACTCACGGCGCCCGTGGTGGTGTTGTAGTTGTTCGACCTGACGCCCTGTTGCCTGACGCCGACCGTCAGCTGAAGCCGCTCCTGGAGAACCGACATGGTGTCGGCCAGCGCAATGCCGGTCAGCTCGGTGTCCGACAGCCGCGGCACGGTCGCGGGAGCCGCAACGAACTGCTGGGGACGCGCGATCGGCGCATAGATGTTGGACGACACCGCCGTGCCGTTCACCGAGCCCCGCGAGATCTCATCCCCATAGTAGCTCCCCTGCAAGCTCACGGCATGACTGATCGCGCCAGTCTCGATCCGGGCCCGCACGCCGACGTCGGCCACGTTCCTGTCGATGTCGAACTTGAACCGTCCCGGTGTCGACGTGGTGTTTCCAGCCGCATTCAGGATCGTTGGCGTCCCGAACAGACGGTCGACCTGGGTCCTGCCGCCTCCGACATCTGCAAACACCGTCACGGCGTCAGTCACGTCGTATTCGGCGCGCGCCAGAAGCGAATTGTCGTGAACCTTGGCGAACTCCCAGGCCTGGGTGACATTGCGCCGTCCGACCGGCGCGGTCGGAACGGCCACGCCGGTTGCGACCAGGAACGGTCTCGTCGGCGCGTCGAACTTTTCCTCCTGATCGATGAAATCGAGCGAGGCCCTGAACTTCTCGCCGCGATAATCGAACGCTGCGGAGCCGACATGCGCCTCGCGGGACTGATTGTCCAACGGCGTATCGCCGTTGTGATAGCTGCCATTGACGCGAATGCCGAATTCGCGGTTTTCGCCGAACCGCCGGCTCACGTCGAGATGTGTGCCGAGCTGGGTGTTTGACGCGTAGTCGGTCGTGACCCGCGTGAGATCGACATCCCCGGCACGCTTCGGAACGATGTTGATGGTGCCGCCGACGCTGCTGTTCGGCGCCATGCCGTAGAGCAGCGCGGTCGGGCCTTTGATGATCTCGATGCGCTCGACGTAATCGGTGAACACGCGGTAGTTCGGTGCAACGCCATAGACGCCGTGGAAGGCGATTTCCCCGACATTGCCTTCCCCGATCGGAAAGCCGCGGATGAAGAAGGAATCGAGAATGCCGCCGGTCTGGCCGGTGAAACGGACCGAGGGATCGTTGCTGACGACATCGGCGACGGTGACCGCCTGTTGATCTTCGATCTTCTTCGCCGTGAAGCTCGTGATGTTGAACGGCGTATCCATGAAATCCTTGTTGCCAAGCAAGCCGACCTGGCCTCCACGTGCCACCTGCCCGCCGGCGTAGGTCCGCGGCAGTGCACCGGGCCTCGCAGCGGTCGGGGTCGCTTCCGCCTGCAATTTGGCCCGCTCGTTCGCAGGCGCGCCGCGGCCCGCCCTCCTGACTGGATTGGCTCGTGGACGCGCGCGCGGCTTCGGCGCATCTGCGGTGACGGTCACCGCCGGCAACGTGCTTCCCCCCGCGGCCTGGGGCGCGGCGCTCTGCGCGCTGCTGCCGTGCAGGACGCCGTCGCTACACAAGGCAATGGAGACCACGGAAACCGCGAAGGCTCTCGGGCTGGCGCACGTCAGAAGCGTCTTGATGCGAGGGGCAAGAACGGCAACAGGACGACAATACACTTTCGACGACATCGCACCTTCCGATTTCATGAACATGAACGTCGGGGCGAGGTGCCGTGGGAACCCTCGTCGAGTCAACGAAAGCACCCTTAAATCTCAGTAGTTTATAATAAGACAAGGTCTAAATCGCGTGAGGGTTGCGAACGACGACTCTCCACGCAACGCCCGCGCGCACGCGCGCGCGACGCGAGCTCTCGCGAAGCGTGATGCGCGCGGGTCATACGAATGCAATGATGGGAGGATTCGGTCGAACCCGTGGCCGGTGATCGCTCGCGTCCTGCCAACGCGGGAAGCGCCCCAGTGATGTGGACGCCTCTCATCGCTGGAGGGGCGGCCGCACCGATCAGCGCTTCAACGTCACTCCGCGGAGGCCTTGGCGTGCCGTTCGGAGGATTCGAGGGCGGCCGCGGTGACACTGCGCCGGCGCCAGATGGTGCCGACCACCAGCACGACGACGACTCCGACCACAGCACAGAAATACTCGCCGCCGGCCCCGCCATGGCCGAATTGCGGGGGAATGCGAAGGGCGCCGAGCACGCCGTCCAGCGAGGCGCCGAACGGCCCCTCGAACAGCGCGTGCAGCCGCGGCGTGACCCCGGGATCGGTCGCCATCACCTCGCCCGCGATCCAGCCGAGCAGCGCCGCACCGGCCCAGACCAGCACCGGGAGCTTTGTGAGCAGTGCCATTATCAGCGCGGCGCCGGCGACGATCAGCGGCACGCTGATGGTAAGGCCGAGGATCAGCAGCGGCACGCTGCCATTGGCCGCGGCAGCGACCGCAATGACGTTATCGAGACTCATGACGATGTCGGCCACCACGACGATCTGGATGGCGTGCCACAGATGCGCGGCAGCGTCGACGTCGTTCTCGTCCTCGTTCTCCGGCACCAGGAGCTTTGCCGCGATCACGATCAGCGCAACGCCGCCGACCAGCTTGAGGTACGGCAGCTCCATCAGGGTAGCGACGACGCCAGTGAAGATGATCCGGAGCATCACCGCTGCGCCGGCGCCGAAGATCATGCCCCAGAGCCGATGCCGCGGCGACAGACCGCGGCACGCGAGTGCAATCACCAGCGCGTTGTCGCCGGAGAGCAGGATGTTGATCCAGATGATCTTGCCGACCGCGATCCAGAAGGTCGGTGCGGCCATCTCGTTGCGGAACTGGGTAAAGAAGGTCCCGATCGTAGCGGGATCGAAGATCTGCCAGAGCCAGTCCACAATGAGTCCCTTCGCCCGTCGCCTCTAGTCTCCCGACTGGATCAGCCGACGATCTCGTTACCCGAGAAGAACTGCGCGATCTCGATCGCGGCGGTCTCCGGCGCATCCGAACCGTGCACCGAGTTCTCGCCGATCGACTTGGCGTAGAGCTTGCGCACGGTGCCCTCGGCGGCCTTGGACGGATCGGTCGCGCCCATCACCTCGCGGTACTTGGCGATCGCGCCCTCGCCTTCCAGGACCTGAACCACGACCGGGCCGGAGGTCATGAACTCGACGAGCTCGCCGAAGAAGGGGCGCGCCTTGTGGACGGCATAGAAGGTCTCGGCCTGCTCCTTGGTCATGCGGATGCGCTTCTGCGCGACGATGCGCAGGCCCGCCTTCTCGATCACGGCGTTGACTGCGCCGGTCAGATTACGCTCGGTCGCGTCGGGCTTGATGATCGAGAAAGTGCGTTCGATGGCCATGATCTTGTCCTTGGGGAGAAAGCGGGGGTTCGGGGTTGCGGGGCTTATATCGGCGCCTTTGCCGGACGGCAAGCGACCGCGGAACGGCCTCATAGGCGGTTTCCGCGAGGGGATGGCTCCGATCCGCTGGATGACAACAATTTCACCCAGATGAACCCAATCTGAAACCGCCGTCAGGATCCGGTTCAGCTTCCCCGGCGTAAGGTTGGGCCCATCGAAACCGAAGCCTGACCTCAGGCGGACCGTTTCGGCGGCCTTTCCATCGGCGCGATAGCCCCGCGCTGGCAGTCTTCAGGAGATAACCATGTTGAGGAAACTTTCGCTTGCCGCTGTCGCCGCGGTCGCGCTGGGAGCTGCGCTGGCGCCGACCTCGGCCTCCGCGCATTGGCAAGGTGGCGGGCATGGCGGTGGCCGGCACCACGGGCACGCGCACCATCACCACGGCCATCACCACGGCCATGGCTGGGGCGGACCGCGCTTCTACGCTGGCGGTCCCGTCTCCTACGGTTATGGCGGCTGCTATGTGCGCCGGCTGGTCCCGACCCCCTGGGGACCCCGCTGGCGGCTGATCAACCGCTGCTACTGAGCCCGTCAGCACCTTCCGAAGGCTACCTAAGCCCCCCAAGGTACCTTCCAAGAGAAGCCCCGGAGCCCCCCTCGCCGGGGCTTTGCCTTGAGCGTACAAGGCGCCGCTCATACAATTTTTACGAGAATACCCGGCTTTCCCCACAGCCAGCGAAACCATTTCGCCGGCAATGACTTGGTACCGTGTCCTTACTTCGAGAAACACGGAACATTGCGATGGCTGGGCTTTTTGCCAATGACAGCGAACAGATCGACCGGCGCACCAGCCGCTCGATTTGCGATGCCGTGGGCGAACGGCTGCAGCAGAGCCTCCGGCCCGAGCCGCGCCTTCCGACCCATCTCGAGCAGCTCCTGAACGAGCTGCAGCGGCGCGAGCGGGAGACGCACTAACGCAAAAACGAGTTGCGTTCGCCGCGCCTTGCGGTGACAAGGCCGCATGCTCGCCATCACCGACCTCTCCATCCGCCTCGCCGGACGCCTTTTGATCGACCAGAGTTCCGTGCAGATCACGCCCGGATCGCGCGTCGGCCTGGTCGGACGCAACGGCACCGGCAAGTCGACGCTGTTCAAGGTGATCCGCGGCGAGCTTGCGGCCGAGCACGGCTCGGTGTCCCTGCCGCCGCGCTGGCGCATCGGCAGCCTGGCGCAGGAAGCGCCGAACGGTCCCGAAAGCCTGATCTCCGTCGTGCTCAAGGCCGACCTCGAACGCGATGCGCTGCTGGCCGAGGCCGAACACGCGACCGATCCGCACCGCATCGCCGAGATACAGACCCGCCTCGTCGACATCGACGCCCACTCGGCGCCAAGCCGCGCGGCCGCGATCCTCTCCGGCCTCGGCTTCTCCGCCGCCGATCAGCTCCGCCCCTGCGCCGAGTTTTCCGGCGGCTGGCGCATGCGCGTCGCGCTCGCCGCAACGCTGTTCGCGGCGCCCGACCTTCTGCTGCTCGACGAGCCCACCAACTATCTCGACCTCGAAGGCACGCTGTGGCTGGAGGATCACCTTGCGCATTATCCGCGCACGGTGATCGTGATCAGCCACGACCGCGATCTCCTGGAAAGCTCGGTCGACCAGATCCTGCACCTGGAGCGCGGCAAGCTCACGCTCTACAAGGGCAGCTACTCCTCCTTCGAGGAGCAGCGCGCCGCGCGCGAGCTGCTCGACGCCAAGGCGGTCAAGCGCCAGGAGGCCGAACGCGCCCGCCTGCAGTCCTTCGTCGATCGCTTCAAGGCCAAGGCATCGAAAGCCCGGCAGGCACAGTCGCGCGTCAAGATGCTGGAGCGGCTGAAGCCGATCACGGCGCTGGTCACCGAGGACGTGCGCGAGATCAGCTTCCCGGCACCGGAGAAGATCTTGTCGCCGCCGATCATCGCCGTCGACAACGCCTCGGTCGGCTACGACCCGGCGAGCCCCGTGCTCAATCGCGTCACCTTGCGCATCGATAACGACGACCGCATCGCGCTGCTGGGCGCCAACGGCAACGGCAAGTCGACGCTTGTAAAACTGCTCGCCGGACGGCTCGCGCCGTTCTCGGGCAAGGTGACGCGCGCGGACAAGCTGTCGATCGCCTATTTCGCGCAGCATCAGCTCGATGAGCTCAACGAGGACGCCTCCGCCTACGACCACGTCCGCAAGCTGATGGGCGATGCGCCCGAAGCCAAGGTGCGCGCCCGCGCCGGCGCGATCGGCTTCTCCGGCAAGGCGGCCGACACCAAGGCCGGCAAATTGTCAGGCGGCGAGAAGGCGCGGCTGCTGCTGGGCCTTGCGACCTTCTTCGGCCCCAATATGATCATCCTGGACGAGCCGACCAACCATCTCGACATCGACAGCCGCGGCGCGCTGGCGGAAGCGATCAACGAGTTTCCCGGCGCGGTGATCATGGTCTCGCACGACCGCTACCTGATCGAGGCCTGCGCCGATAGGCTCTGGATCGTCGCCGATCGCACCGTGACCAATTACGACGGCGATCTCGACGAGTATCGCCGCCTGGTGCTGTCCACGCGCAACGCGGAGGCCCCGCGCGAGCGCAATGCGCCGCCTGAGAAGCCTCAGCGCCCAAGAGCGGACAATCGCGGCTCGCTGAAGAAGCGCATCGCGGAAGCCGAGTCCGAGATCGCCCGCGTCAGCGAGATCATCGCCAAGATCGACACGGCGCTGGCCCTGCCCGACATTTTCACGCGCGATCCCAAGCAGGCGGCGCAGCTGTCCAAGGCGCGCGCCAATGCCGCCGACGCGCTGGCGCGCGCCGAGGAGCAATGGCTCGAGGCGAGCACGCAGTTCGACGAGGCCGCGGGCTAACGCCTCCACCGCGAAGCCGCTCCGACCAACCGCGCAAAACAACCCATGCACAGTACCGGCATGATGGCACCGGCGCGTGAGCCTTTGAAGAAGCAGCTCTTTTACGCGCTCGGCCGGCAGACCTGGCGGGACGCCACAACTCAGTCCGCGTATTGCCCGGCGGCCTTGATGATCGGCGCCCAGCGGTCGATTTCGCTGGTCAGCATCGCGCCCAACGCCTCCGGCGTCGCCTTGTCCTGCGGGACCGGCTCGGTGTTGATGTCGTTGAACCGGGCGATCAGCGCGGGATCCTTGAGCGCGGTCTGCAGCGCCGCGGTGAGCTTCTGAACGACCGCCGGCGGCGTGCCCTTGGGCGCATAGATGCCGTGCCAGACACCGAGCTCGAAGCCTTTGAGGCCGGCCTCGTCGGCCGTCGGCAGATCGGGCAGGCTCTTCAGCCGCTCCTTGGTTGTGATCGCGTAGGCCTTGACCTGCTTGGCCGTGATCGGCCCGGTCGTGTTCGTCGCCTGGTCGCAGGTGAGATCGATCTGCTTGCCGAGCAGGTCGTTCATGATCGGGCCGTTGCCCTTGTAGGGCACCGTGGTGAGCTGCTTCTGGATCGCGGTCATGAACAGCATGCCGCACAGATGCGAGGCCGCACCCAGGCCGGCGTTGGCGTAGGTCAGCTTGTCGCCCTGCTGCTGGGCGTAGGCGACGAGCTCCTTGAGCGTGTTGGCCGGGAAATCGGGCCGCGCAATGATGGTCATCGGCGCGTTGGTCACGAGCCCGATCGGCGCAAAGGCCGTTTTGGTGTCGTAGCTGAGGTTGCGGTAGAGCGTCGCCGCGGTCGAGATGCCGACGTGATGGATCAGCAGCGTGTAGCCGTCCGGCTGGGCGCGCGCAGCGCGGGTCGTGCCGATGGTGCCGCCGGCGCCGGTCGCGTTCTCGACGATGACCTGCTGGCCCAGGGATTTCGCCATGCCTGCGGCCGTCAGGCGGGCGATGGTGTCCGTCGGCCCGCCCGCGGCGAATGG
Organism: Bradyrhizobium sp. USDA 336; assembly: GCF_044908355.1. Taxonomy (NCBI): domain Bacteria; kingdom Pseudomonadati; phylum Pseudomonadota; class Alphaproteobacteria; order Hyphomicrobiales; family Nitrobacteraceae; genus Bradyrhizobium; species Bradyrhizobium sp. USDA 336. Next base: position 2,148,702 of record NZ_JBIYDC010000002.1, read on the forward strand.
AACCAGGATGGTGATGGGCCTGGTCGGATAGTCCTGCGCGAATGCCGCGCCAGACGACAAGAGCAGAGCCGATACGAGGGCAATGAATCGCATTGGTTTCCTCCGGATTGTTGTTTGCGCCATCAAAGCGCATTCCGGGGCGCGCGACCATCACGAAAGCAACGTCGTCAGGAACATTGCAGCTGTCGAAGGTGCACCGATGCCGACCACACTGCATCCGGTGTGACCGCGCGACCTTGCCGTTCGCCCAAGCGCTACGTCTGCGGCTCGGCTTCGCTCTCGAGCTTGTTGCGGAGTGCCGCGACGATGCGATGAACCGTTTGCAGATCCTTGACCGCAAGCCCTTCGGAAAGGCTGTTGACCCACGGCATCTGCAAAGCCATGGCGGCGTCGAAAGCGCGCCGTCCCTTGTCGGTGAGGACGACGAGCTGTGCGCGGCGGTGATGCGGATTGGCCTCGAAGGCAACGAGGCCTTCCGCGTGGAGGTCGTTGACAATCCGCTGCACGTTCTGGCGATTGCCGCCGAGATCGCGGGCGAGCCAGGCTACCGGCTGCGGTCGCTCCGCCTGCACGATGGCGCCGAGAATTTGCCAGCGGGCGCTGGTGAGCCCCAGCCGGGCCACCAAGCGGTCCCCTGCGGTCAGGAGCAGGCTGTTCAACCGGAACAAGTCAAGCATGAGGTTCGTCAGAGCATCGCCGGCCGGCGTTCGCAGGGATTTCCGCATCCGTCACCATAGACAGATATTGACATCATAATGTCAAACTAATAGATTTCCCATAATACCATATTGACACCATAAAACCATCTCGACGGAGTTCGTCATGGCAAGCTTACGCCCACTGGACCCTGACTTTCCCATCGAGCGTCAGCTCGGCATCGACACCGGCCCTTTGGTGCTGGTGAATCTCTTCACGCTCGACAAGGCCGACGAACAAAGCTTTCTCCAGGTCTGGCAGGACGATGCCGCCTTCATGAAACGGCAGCCCGGCTTCATCTCCACCCAGCTTCACCGCGCGATCGGCGAAAGCCCCACGTATCTGAACTACGCAGTTTGGCAGACGACTGCCGACTTCCGGGCTGCGTTCACGCACCCCGAGTTCAGGTCGAAGATCTCGGCTTACCCTGCATCCGCGGTCGCCTCCCCGCACCTGTTCCAGAAAGTCGCGGTATCAGGCATCTGCGTCGCGTAGCTCGCTTCGAAAACGGCAGACCCATGACCAAGATCATCCACCCAGTCGCGGGAGCGGTCGCACTGATCACCATTGCGACCTTCTGGTTTTCCACGGCTCTCACCGAGCTGTTTGCATCGCACGAGACCATAGCCATGGTGAAGACCGCCATACCGTGGGGCTTCCTGCTGCTCATTCCGATGCTTGCGGCGACGGGAGGCTCGGGATTCGTCCTGGCAAAGCAGCGGCGCGCCGGGCTGATCGGTGCGAAGATCGAACGCATGCCGTTCATTGCCGGCAACGGCATCCTGATTCTGATTCCCGCCGCGTTGTTTCTTGCCTCCAAGGCGAAGGCCGCGGAGTTCGACACCACGTTCTACGCCGTGCAGGCTCTCGAACTGGCCGCCGGAGCAACGAACATCGTTCTGCTCGGTCTCAATATGCGCGACGGCTTTAAGATGAAGGGCCGTTTGCCCGTTCGCCAGCCTGACCGCTTCAGCACCAAGCCGATTCTCTGAGGGCGCCGCCAACGGGGCTTTGCATCGGGTCCGCCCCGCTGATGTCCCGGGTCGAAGATTCTTCCGTTTCACCGCGGCGGAGGCGATCCCCGCCTACGCCTGCTTCTTCTTCGGCTTGGCTGCCCTCGGCACCGACTGCGGGTCCGGATTGCCTTCGATCGAGGACAGACGTCCAGCGGTGAACGTGTAGATGCCGGCGCGCGGACCAGTGGTCCAGGTGACGACGGCGACGCGGCGGCCGCCAGCGTCGTTGGACAGGTTGACGGTCGAGGGCGCGCCGATGCCGCGCACCACGTCGCACTCCGTGTGGCCGAGCGCGACCGTGCCGCCCATCGGTGCCGTCGTCGAGGCGTTGGCGTCGGCCGGCCCGGGCGGCGGCGCCATGCCGGGACAGGCGCCGTCGGCGCTGACGAGATCCTCAGCCCGCACCGGCTTGTCGGGGGTCAGCGGCGGCGATTCGATCGAGATGTTCTTGATGAAGAGGCGGCCGGGTTTCTGGAACCATTCGGCATCCTTCGACAGCAAATCGGCCCCGCCCGCGCAGCCCGCGACCAGCGGTGCTACGGCAGCCAACGCAATCAAGAGCGAGCCGGGAAGCTTTTGATGTCGCACGATAAACGAATTCCCCACGTGAAGGACCAGCCCTAAGCGATTGTCCCAACATCCCTTTGCGGCATGAAGGTGGCCGAAGCCAGCATCGCCCGAAAACTGCAAATTATCATTAATTGCGGCTAATTGCGCTTCTGCCACCGGCCGCGGTCGTCGGCCTGCCAATAGGTGACATCAAATCCCCGCGCCTTGCAATCCGTCCAGGCCGCGCGGGCGAGCGCAAGCGCGTCGGGATCGTCGCCGTTGAACAGCAGCACCATGCGCTCATAGCCCTGCGCGTCCTCGGGCAGCGCGGCGTTGTCGACCAGGAAGCGGACATTGGCCCCATTCGGGTTGCCGCCCTCGATCGCCAGCACGATCGGCTGGTCGGCCACATCGTTCACCCGCCATGTCGCGTGCGGCAGGAATGAATCGTCGCGATAGGTCCACAAATGCGAGTCGAGCGCATCGGCGCGCTCCTCCGAGGTCGACTGCACCACGACGCGCCAGCCGCGCTCGAGCGATTTCTCGAGAAGCGGCGGCAACACATTCTCCACCGTCATGTTTTGCAGATGGTAAAACAGCACTTCAGTCATGTCGGGTCATTTGCGCTCGTAATGGTCGGCGACCAGACGGTCCAGCAGGCGGACGCCGTAGCCGCTGCCCCAGCTCTGGTTGATGTCGGTCTTCGGCGCGCCCATGGCGGTGCCGGCGATGTCGAGATGGGCCCAGGGCACGCCGTCGACGAAGCGCTGCAGGAACTGCGCGGCGGTGATCGAGCCGCCATGGCGGCCGCCGGTGTTCTTCATGTCGGCGAACTGGGAATCGATGAGCTTGTCGTATTCCGGGCCGAGCGGCATGCGCCAGACCTTCTCTCCGCTCTCGATGCCGGCCGTGAGCAGCCGGTCGGCCAGTTCGTCGTTGTTGGAGAACATGCCGGCATGCTCGGTGCCGAGCGCCACCATGATGGCGCCGGTCAGCGTCGCAAGGTCCACCATGAATTTCGGCTTCACCTTCTTGGCGACGTACCAGAGCACGTCGGCGAGCACGAGGCGGCCCTCGGCGTCGGTGTTGATGATCTCGATGGTCTGGCCGGACATCGAGGTGACGATGTCGCCCGGCCGCTGCGCGTTGCCGTCGGGCATGTTTTCGACGAGGCCGATGGCGCCGACCGCGTTGACCCGCGCTTTACGCGCCGCGAGCGCATGCATCAGGCCGACGACGCAGGCCGCACCGCCCATGTCGCCCTTCATGTCCTCCATGCTGCCCGCCGGCTTGATCGAGATGCCGCCGGTGTCGAAGCAGACGCCCTTGCCGACGAAGGCGACGGGGGCCTCGCCCTTCTTGCCCCCGTCCCAGCGCATGATCACCGTGCGGCTCGGCCGCGCCGAACCCTGGCCGACACCGAGCAGCGCGCCCATGCCGAGCTTCTGCATCGCCTTGACGTCGAGCACCTCGACCTTGACGCCAAGCTTGCGGAGCTGACCCGCTCTGCGGGCGAACTCCTCCGGGAAAAGCACGTTCGGCGGCTCGTTGACGAAGTCGCGTGCGATGATCACACCGTCGACGACATGGCCGGCGGCGGCGAACGCTTTCTTCGCCGCACCGGCATCGCCGACCGCAAGCGAGACGTCGGCGCGCACGCCGCCCTCCTCGCCGTCCTTCTTCCTGGTCTTGTAGCGATCGAACTTGTAAGCGCGTAAGCGCAGGCCCGAGGCGATCGCAACCGCCTGCTCGCTCGTCATGGCGCCACCCGGCAGCTCCGCCAGGATGGTCATGGCGCTGGTGCCGGCGGGCAGCTTGCTGGCCGCCACCCCGCCGAACTTGAGGAAATCGTTGGCCTTGAGGCCGGTCGCCTTGCCGGCGCCGATCACGATCAGCCGGGTCGCCTTCACCCCCTCCGGCGCCAGAATGTCCAGCGCAGCACCACTCTTGCCCTTGAAGGCGGCCGCAGCCGCCGCGCGCTTCACGATCTCGGCAGCGCCGCCGAGGGCCTTGACCGTCGCCGGACCGAGCTTCAGGCCGTCGTCGCAGAACACGACCAGGATGCCACGAGGGGCGGCAGACAGCGGGACAAAGCCGACCTTGATGGCATCGGACATGGATAACTCCTCCAAAAGATGGGGCTTTTCGTCGTTCGGGCGTTCCAGCCACAACCGGACCTGAACGGCGATTCACTGAGGCGTCCCCACTATGGCCAGCCGCCCGGCAGATGCCAAGCTCCGCCGTGGCCCCCACGCCACAACAGCGAAATATTAACCATATGATGAGGGTGCCATGGGGCAGCCATTTTGTTGACGGATCAAAGGGATGGTAGTGAGAGAATGAACTGGCGGAAGAGCTGTTGGCCAACCTTGGGGATCCCCTGATCGGGGATTGGTTGGGCAGCCGGAATTCCGATCGGAATTGGGGCTTGGTGGGAATTCGTGCGGTAGCGCATGGGGTCGATCGATAGGTATATCTTCCGCACGACGCTGGCGTCGTTTGCGCTGGTCCTGGTCAGCCTCACCGGCGTGATCTGGATTACGCAGGCGTTGCGCGGCATCGACCTGATGACGAGCCAGGGTCAGACCATCCTCACCTTCCTCGGCATCACCAGCCTCGTGATCCCGGCCCTGGTCCTGATCATCTCGCCGATCGCGCTGATGATCGCGATCTCGCACACGCTGAACAAGCTCGCGACCGATTCCGAGATCATCGTGATGAATGCCGCCGGCTTCTCGCCGATCCGGCTGTTCGTTCCGTTCTTCTATGCCACCTGCGTGGTGGCCCTGCTGGTCGCCTTCATCGCGGCCTATCTCGCCCCGGACGGGATGCGGCGCATCAAGCAGTGGGATGCCGAGATCACCGCGGACGTGCTCACCAACATCCTGCAGCCCGGCCGCTTCGCCCGGCTCGACGAGAACCTTACGATCCGGATTCGCGAACGCCAGCCGGGCGGCATCCTCGCCGGCATCTTCATCGACGACCGCCGCGATCCGAACGAGCGCGTCTCGATCGTCGCCGAGCACGGCGAGGTCGTGAAGAACGAGACCGGCTCGTTCCTGGTGCTGGAAACCGGCAATCTCCAGCGCTTCGAGGCGGGCAAGCGCGATCCGGCGCTCGTGGCCTTCGGCCGCTACGGCTTCGACATGTCGAAATTCGCCAAGGGCCGCGACGTCACCCTCGGCATCCGCGAGCGCTATCTCTGGGAGCTGTTCTCGCCATCCGACAACGATCCCGTCTACAAGCAGATTCCGGGGCAGTTCCGCGCGGCCTTGCATGACAGCCTGCTCGCGCCGATCTATCCGTTCGCCTTTGCGGTGCTGACCTTTGCCTTCCTCGGAGCGCCGCGCACCACTCGCCAGAGCCGCAACTTCTCCATCGCCTCCTCGATCGTGGCGGTGTTCGGCCTGCGCATGGCCGGTTTCGCCTGCTCGGTGATGGCGGTGAAGTCGCCGGGCCCGGTGCTGGCGCAATATGCGATGGTTTTCGGCGCCATCGGCGCCGGGCTGTGGATGATCATCCGCGGTGTCGTGGTCGAGCCGCCTCCCGGCCTGATGGAGGCCATCAACCGGTCGAACGCACGGATCGCGCGGCTGTTCGGACGTCCGGCCACCGCATGAGCATGCTCACCAACACACTCGGGCGCTATTTCGCCGGCCGCTTCGTGGTCGCGGCGCTCGGCGTCTTCGGCGGCATTTTCCTGCTGCTGGTGCTGGTCGACTACATCGAGATGGTGCGCAAGACCTCGGGCCTTGCATCAGCCTCCGCGATCATGGTGGCCGAGACCTCGCTGTTCCGGGTGCCGCAGCTCCTGGAGAAGCTGACGCCGTTCTGCATGCTGATCGGCGCCATGACCTGCTATCTCGCCCTCTCCCGCCGGCTCGAGCTCGTGGTGGCGCGCGCCGCGGGCATCTCCGCCTGGCAGTTCATCTCGCCCGCGCTCGGCAGCGCGCTTCTGATCGGGGTGATCGCCACCGTCGCCTACAACCCGATGTCGGCCAATTTGCGCGAGCTGTCCAAGCGCATGGAAGCCGAGCTGTTCGGCTCGGCACCCGGCGGCGGCATCCAGGACGCTTCGGGCTTCTGGCTCAACCAGATGACCAGCGACGGGCAGACCATCATCAATGCGGCGCGCAGCGAGCAGCAGGGCATCCGGCTCACCGGGCTGACGCTGTTCCGGTTCGACCAGGACCTGCACTTCAAGGAGCGGGTCGAGGCACGCGAGGCGACGCTGGATGCCGGCCGCTGGCTGTTCAAGGGCGTCCGCCGCTTCTCGCTGGACGGACCGCCGATCGACCAGGCCACCCTGGAGATTCCGACCACGCTGACCGAGGCGCAGGTCCGCAACAGCTTTTCCACCCCCGAGACTGTGTCCTTTTGGCAACTACCGAGCTACATCCGCTCCTCCGAAAGCTCGGGCTTCGCGACAGCGGGATACCGACTCCAGTATCAGAAGCTTCTGGCACAGCCGTTTTTGCTCGCAGCCATGGTGATGCTCGCGGCCTCCGTGTCGTTGCGCTTCTTCCGGATGGGCGGCGTGCAGAAGATGGTTTTGAGTGGCGTGGGGGCAGGCTTTCTGCTCTACGTTCTGTCGAAAGTAACTGAGGACTTGAGCAAGGCTGAGTTGATGCATCCGATCGCTGCGGCGTGGTTGCCCGTTGTGGTGGGCGGCCTCACCGGCTTTTTGGCCTTGCTCTATCAGGAGGACGGATAGTGACTGCCGTCCGCCGAGGGCTCGTGTCTCGTTTGACGCGGCGCACATGGGTGCGCGCGAACGGGCGCGGCTTGTCCGTCCGCAGGCTCCTGATTGCCGTCGTCGCGGCTGCCTCGCTCGGCGGCTTGATCGACGCTGCCGCGGTGGCGCCGGCGAAGGCCCAGAGCTTCACCTACAATCCTCTGCCGCCGCGTCCGAAGCCGCCAAGGGCCCCCAACGACAACCAGATGCTGGTTCAGGCCACCGAGGTGGACTACGACTACAACAATTCGCGCGTCTCCGCGGTCGGTAACGTGCAGCTGTTCTACAACGGCACCAGCGTCGAGGCCGACCGGGTCATCTACGACCAGAAGACCAAGCGGCTGCATGCCGAAGGCAACATCCGCATGACGGATGCCGACGGCAAGATCACCTATGCCGAGATCCTGGATCTCTCCGACGATTACCGCGACGGTTTCGTCGATTCGCTGCGCGTCGACACCGCCGACCAGACCCGCATGGCCGCGAGCCGCGCCGACCGCTCCAGCGGCAATTACACGGTGTTCGAGAACGGCGTCTACACAGCCTGCGCGCCGTGTAAGGACGATCCGAAGAAGCCGCCGCTGTGGCAGGTCAAGGGTGCCCGCATCATCCACGACCAGCAGGAGAAGATGCTGTATTTCGAGACGGCACAGATCGAGTTCTTCGGCGTGCCGCTCGCCTACATGCCCTATTTCTCGACTCCCGACCCGACCGTGAAGCGTAAATCCGGCTTCCTGATGCCGGGCTATATTTCCGGCACGGACAGAACGGGCTATGGCGTCGAGGTTCCCTATTACTGGGCGATCGCGCCCGACATGGACGCAACCATCACCCCGCGCTTCTTGTCGCGGCAAGGCGCGCTGCTGCAGGGCGAATTCCGCCAGCGCCTAATCGACGGCGCCTACCAGATCCGTGCCTACGGCATCTACCAGCTCGATCCCGGAGCATTCGCCGGCCAGCCCGGCGACCGCGAGTTCCGCGGCGCCATCGACACCAAGGGTCAGTTCGCCCTCAACGACAAATGGGTCTGGGGCTGGGACGGCGTGCTGATGTCCGACTACTACTTCTTCTCGGACTACCGGCTCTATCAGTACCGCGACCCGCTCGGCTCGTTCCTGTTGCTGCCGACGGAAGCGCTGTCGCAGCTCTATCTGACCGGCGTCGGCAACCGCAGCTTCTTCGATGCGCGCACAATGTACTGGCTGAGCTATTCGGGCAACCAGAGCCAGGTGCCGATCGTCTACCCGGTGATCGACTATTCCAACGTGCTCAACTATCCCGTCTTCGGCGGCGAGGTCAGCTACAAGACCAATTTCGTGAACCTGTCGCGCGACGATGCGGTGTTCGACCCGATCACGACGCTCGCCAACACCAACAGCCTGTGCACCACGGCATCGGCCGATCCGCTGGCGCGGATGCCCTCGCAGTGCCTGCTGCGCGGCTTCCCCGGCACCTACACCCGCCTCACCGCGGAAGCGCAGTGGCGCAAGTCCTTCACCGATCCGTTCGGCCAGATCTGGACGCCGTTCGCGAGCCTGCGCGCCGACGCGATCAAGTCCTCGGTCTCCAACCAGCCCGGCGTGTCGAACTACCTGCCCGTCGGCGACACCGAGGCGTTCCGCCTGATGCCGACGGTGGGCCTGGAGTACCGCTATCCCTTCATCAACGTTCAGCCCTGGGGCTCGACCACCCTCGAGCCGATCGCACAGATCATCATCCGGCCGAACGAGACTTACGCCGGCAGGCTGCCGAACGAGGACGCCCAGAGCCTGGTGTTCGACGCCTCGAATCTGTTCAGCGTCGACAAGTTCTCCGGCTACGACCGCGTCGAGGGCGGCGGCCGCGCCAATGTCGGCGTGCAGTCAACCACGCAGTTCGACAGGGGCGGCGCCGTCAAGGTGCTGTTCGGCCAGTCCTACCACCTGTTCGGCCTGAACTCCTTCACGGTGCAGGATGCCATCAATACCGGCCGCGATTCCGGCCTCGACAAGCCGCGGTCGGATTACGTTGCGAGCGCCAATTACTCGCCGAACAGCACCTACACGTTCAGCGTCCGCTCCCGCATGGACGAGCAGACCTGGAACGTGCAGCGCTTCGAGGCGGAAGGCCGCGCCAACTTCAATCGCTGGTCAGTCAGCGTGCTGTACGGCAATTACGCAGAGCAGCCGGAGCTGGGCTATCTGACCCGCCGCGAGGGCATCCTGACGACGGGCTCGCTGAAGGTCGCGACCAACTGGGTGGTGTCGGGCTCGGCGCGCTGGGACCTCGAGGCCAACAAGATCAACCAATATGTGCTCGGTGCCGGCTATGTCGACGATTGCTTCGTGCTGGCGGCGAATTACGTAACTTCGTATAGCTATTCCGCGGGCACCGCACCGCCCACGCTGAGCCATGCGTTCATGTTCCAAATCGGCCTGCGCACGCTGGCGAACTCGTCGACTTCCAGCGGTTCCGCCGGCCTCCAGTGAATGGTTTGAAAGTGCCGGCCGCGTTTGCCCTATCTCGACGCGGCCGACATGCGAGCGACATCATGACGACGCCATTGCCTGTCTTCCGCCTCCTTCTCGCCATCGGTGCCGGGCTGATGTTCGCCGCCCTGCCCTCGCCGTCGCGCGCGCAAAACATCGCCGTGATGGTCAACGGCGATCCCATCACCGATTTCGACATCGAGCAGCGCACCAGGCTTGACCAGCTGTCGACACAGAAGACCCCCAGCCGGCAGGAGGTCATCAACGTGCTCATCGACGACAAGGTCAAGATCAAGGAAGGCAAGAAATACGGCGTCGATCCCAGCGTCTCCGACATCAACCAGTCCTATGACGGCATGGCGCAGCGCATGCGCATCACGCCGGATCAGCTCACCAAGTCGCTCGAATCCAAGGGAGTCCGCCCGGAGACGCTGAAGAGCCGCATGAGGGCCGAGATGGTCTGGGGCAGCCTCGTGCGCGGCCGCTTCAAGGAGAAGCTGCTGGTCGGCGAGCGCGACGTCGCGCAGGCCGTGCAGGCGCAGACCGGCGAAAAGCTCCAGGTCGAGGGCACCGAGTACAAGATGCAGCCGATCGTGCTGATCGTGCCGCGCGGCTCGTCGGCGGCGTTCCTGGAAACCCGGAAGAAAGAAGCCGAGTCCTATCGCGCCCGCGTCGGGAGCTGCGAGGAGGCCAATTCGCTGTTCCGCTCGACCCCGAACGCGACCATCCGCGACACCGTCACCAAGACCACCGCGGAGCTGCCGGAGCCGCTGCGCAAGGTGCTCGACGACACCCCGATCGGCCGCCTGACCGCGCCCGAGATGACCAAGAACGGCATCGAGATGGTGGTGCTGTGTTCGCGCAAGCCGACCATGATCGACACGCCGAAGAAGCGTGAGGTCCGCGAGAAGATGTATCAGGAGAAGTACGAGAAGACGCAGAAGGCCTATCTCGACGAGCTGCGCAAGGCGGCGATGATCGAATATCGCAACCGCTGATGGCCAAGCCCTTCTCAGAGCCCTCAACCGAGTCCGCAGCCAAGCCTCTTGCAGCCAAGCCTCTTGCAGCCAAGCCTCTTGCCCTCACCCTGGGAGAGCCCGCCGGCATCGGCCCCGACATCACGATCGCGGCCTGGCTCAGGCGGGGCGAGCTGAACCTGCCCGCCTTCTATCTGCTCGGCGACGAGGCCCTGATCGCGCGCCGCGCCAAGGCGCTCGGCGCCGATATCAGGATCGCCGCGGTGAGCCCCAGTGAAGCGGGTTCCGCGTTCACGGACGCCTTGCCCGTGGTCGCGACCGGCGAGCGCGCCACCGCCGAGCCCGGCAGGCCCGATTCATCCAGCGCGCCGGCCGCGCTCGCCTCGATCCGGCAGGCGGTCATCGACGTGCGCGCGGGCCGTGCCGGCGCCGTCGTCACCAATCCGATCGCCAAGAGCGTGCTCTACCGCGCCGGCTTCCGTCATCCCGGCCATACCGAATTCCTCGCCGAGCTCGCCGCGGAGAACGGCCGCGTGCCGCAGCCGGTGATGATGCTGTGGTCGCCCCAGCTCGCCGTCGTGCCCGTGACCATCCACGTCTCGCTGCGCGATGCGCTGGGCGAGCTCACCAGCGAGCTGATCGTCTCGACCGTCCGCATCGTCGCCGCCGAGCTGAAGTCCCGCTTCGGCATCGCAACGCCGCGCATCGCGGTCTCCGGTCTCAATCCCCATGCCGGCGAGGACGGCTCGCTCGGCCACGAGGAGCAGACGGTCATTGCCCCGGCGCTGAAAGTGCTGCGCAACGACGGCATCGAGGCCAAAGGGCCGCTACCCGCCGACACCATGTTCCACGAGGCGGCCCGACGGACCTTTGATTGCGCGGTCTGCATGTATCACGACCAGGCGCTGATCCCGATCAAGACCGTCGCCTTCGACGACGCCGTCAACGTCACGCTCGGACTGCCCTTCATCCGCACCTCGCCCGATCACGGCACCGCCTTCGACATCGCCGGCACGGGCAAGGCCAACCCGGCGAGCCTGATCGCCGCGCTGCGGCTCGCCAGCCGCATGGCGGCTGCGACAAGCTGATGAGCGCGATCGACGACCTCCCGCCGCTGCGCGAGGTCATTCGCCAGCACGCGCTGTCGGCCAGGAAATCGCTAGGCCAGAACTTCCTGCTGGACCTCAATCTCACCGCGCGCATCGCGCGTGCGGCGGCACCGCTCGAGGATTCCACCATCGTCGAGATCGGCCCCGGCCCGGGCGGGCTGACGCGGGCGCTGCTCGCGCTCGGCGCAAGGCGCGTCATCGCCATCGAGCACGACGAGCGCGCGATCCCGGCCTTGCAGGATATTTCCGCGCGCTACCCTGGTAGACTCGAGATCGTGCATGGCGATGCCATGACCTTCGATCCCCGCCCGCTGCTCGCGGGCGAGCGCGCCAAGATCGTCGCCAATCTGCCCTACAACATTGCGACCCAGCTTCTCATCAACTGGCTCATTACCGAGCCATGGCCGCCCTGGTACGAGATGATGGTGCTGATGTTCCAGCGCGAGGTCGGCGAGCGCATCGTCGCGCGCGAGGACGAGGAGGCATATGGCCGGCTCGGTGTACTCGCCAATTGGCGCTGCGAGACCAAGATCCTGTTCGACATTGCGCCGTCCGCCTTCGTGCCGCCGCCGAAGGTGACCTCCTCCGTCGTGCGCCTCAAGCCGCGCGCAGAGCCGCTTGCCTGCGATCGCAGGCTGCTCGAGCAGGTCGCCGCCGCCGCCTTCGGCCAGCGCCGGAAAATGCTGCGGCAAAGCCTGAAATCGCTCGGCGTCGATCCCGCGCGGCTTGCACAAGCGGCCGGCGTCGACGCGACGCGGCGCGCCGAGACCATTCCCATCTCCGGCTTTGTTGCCATGGCGCGTGAATTGGCGGATATACGCAGCGAAACCGAGTAACCAAGAATTCCGGAGGAAAGAAAATGGCGTTGATGCGTCGGCAGTCCCTGGTCAAGTTCGATGCGCCGCTGTGTGAGACCATCGTCGAGACGCCCAAGCCGCAAGGCCGTGAGGTCCTGGTCCGCATCGAGCGCTGCGGTCTCTGCCATTCCGATCTCCACATCCAGGACGGCTATGCCGATCTCGGCGGCGGCAAGAAGCTCGACACCACGCGCGGCATGACGCTGCCCTTCACGCTCGGCCACGAGATCGCCGGCGTCGTCGACGAGGTCGGCCCCGACGTTCCGGCGAGCCTCGTCGGCGCCCAGAAGGCGGTGTTTCCGTGGATCGGCTGCGGCCAGTGCCGCGACTGCGCCAATGGCGACGAGAACCTTTGTGTGAAGCAACGCTTCCTCGGCGTCTCCATCGACGGCGGCTTCGCCACCCACGTTCTGGTCCCCGACGCCAAATATCTGCTCGACTACGATCCCCTGCCCGTCAACCAGGCCGCGACCTTGATGTGCTCCGGCGTCACCGCCTATGGCGCGCTCAAGCGCCTGGTCGACCGTCCGCGCCAGCGCAATTTGCTGCTGATCGGCCTCGGCGGCGTCGGCATGATGGGCCTGTCGTTCGCGCAGGCGATGTTCAAGCAGCCGATCACGGTCGCCGACCTCTCGCCGGCCGCGCGCGAGACCGCACTCAAGAACGGTGCCGCTGTCGCCTACGATCCGGCCGAGCCCGACGTGATCAAGCGCATCCTGAAAGAGACCGAAGGCGGCTTCGACGAGATCGTCGATTTCGCCGGCAACGAGAAGTCGATGGCCTTTGCCGTCGCGGTTGCCGCGCGCGGCGGCAAGATCGTGGTCTCCGGCCTGATGGGCGGCCAGTTCACGCTGCCGATGGTGCAATGGGTCTACAAGCGCATGACCATCGAAGGTTTCATGGTCGGCACGCTCGCGGAGGCTCACGAGTTGATGGCGCTCGCCCGCGCCGGTAAGATCAAGCCGACGCCGATGCGCGAGGAGCCGATGGGCGACGTGCAGAAGTGGATCGACGAATTGCGTGCCGGCAAGGTCGTCGGCCGCATCGTCCTGAAGAACTGACCGCGGCGCGGCGGGTCCGACGCAAGTCTCGCCCGGCCGCACGGAACGCCTGCGGCCGCGCCGCGTTGGCTGCGCATGTCGATCCGTTGCACCGTCGAAAGCGCATTCTTCATCGCCTGGAGCTGCCTGGAGAAGAGCGGCGAGCTCGGGCCGCCGGACGCGAGCGCGAACTTCCTGCTCGACGCCATCGAGGCCCAGCTTCGAACCGGTGAGCGCCGGCAATTGATGCTCGCCAACCGGGCGATCGACGCTTACCGCGCCGCCGCGTCACAGGGCCGACTGAGGGAGGATCGCGAAATCCGCTGCGGCTGACGATCCTCGCTGCCGTCCAGCCCGCTGAAGCCGCGACGCCGTACTCTAGTTTTCAACGTTCGAACGTCCGTTGTGTGCACTTTGGAACCGTCGGTTCCGCCGCGGAAACGTAGGTTTGCCGCTGGCGCCGATTCCCGGCCCGCCCAAGAGAACACAATGTGACCGGTCGGCCCCAGAACGATCTGCTCCGGCAGCTCAATCATCAGGATTTCGAACTGCTCGCGCCTCACCTCCAGCCGATTGAAGTCGAGGCGAGCCACGTCCTGCATCACGCCGGCGACGACGTCGCCGCGGTCCATTTTCCATGCGGTCCCGCGCTGGTGTCGTTCGCCGTGCCGGTCGAGGACGACCGCGAGGTCGAAAGCCTGCTGGTGGGGCGCGAGGGTGCGGTGGGCATCGCCGCCGGCCGAAGCCCTTCGCTCGCCTATTCGCGCATGATCGTGAAGCTCGGCGGCACCCTGATGCGGCTGCCGCTGCGCGCGCTCGAGCAGGCGCAGCCGAGGTCGGCGACGCTCCAGGACGCCTTCGCGCGCTACGCCGACTGTCAGTTCGCGCAGCTCTTGCAGACTGCGGCTTGCAACGCAGCGCATTCGATCGAGCAGCGTGCCGCCAAGTGGATCATGTCCGCGCAGGAACATATCGGCGGAGCCGAGATTCCGCTCACCCACGAGCAGCTCGCCGGCATGCTGGGCGTCTCCCGCAGCTATGCCAGCCGCGTCATCCAGATGTTCAAGGCGCGGCGCATCCTCGCGACCCGCCGCGGCGCCATCCTGATCCTCGACGCAGCAGCGCTCGAGGCGAGAGCCTGCTGCTGCAACGATTGGGTGAAGAAGCATTTCGACGAGGTACGTGGTGGAGCGGCAACCGCGGAGGGCTGATGCCTCTTCTATCACGCCTGACGCGGCGACTGCCGCTTCAGATGAAGATAGGCCGGACTGAAATCGCCGAGCCGCTGCAGCTCGCGCCATTTCAGCACGACCAGCTCGCCGTCGCGAAGATCCATCGCGCCGCTGCGCCTGAGATCTGCGAGCGTCCGATTCACCGTCGCGATTGCCATGCCGAGCGTCTCGCCGAGCTGTGCGAGGCTAATCGGCATGCGGCAGCGATTGCCGCGCACCAGCTGCGCCGCGCGGGCACGGTAGAACAGCTCGCAAAACAGATGCGCCATGCGCGTCTGCATCGGCCGGGCGCTGTTGTTGGTGATGGCCTCGCGAAAGATCGCGGCGTCGCGCAGCGTCTCGCGCCAGACTGCGAGCCCGAAGGTCGGCCTCCGTCGGAACGCGATGAACAATTCGCGGTGCGGGATGAACGCAACCGACGCCGGCCCGAGCGCACTGAGCCCGTGATCCATCTGATCGATGAACAGCCCCTGCGCATCCGGAAGATCGCCGGTGAGGTGGAACGCCAGATATTGCCGCCGCCCGCTGCCGAGCAGGTGATAGCGGGCAACCATGCCGGAGACGACCAAAGCGGAATGCTCGGGCTCGTCGCCTTGACGGATGAAATCCTCATTGGGTGCGTAATCGCGCAGCATGAAGGTCAACGCGCGAATCTCGGCAATATCCTCCTCTACGAGCACCGTGTGCTCG
Source organism: Bradyrhizobium sp. USDA 336 (assembly GCF_044908355.1). NCBI lineage: Bacteria > Pseudomonadati > Pseudomonadota > Alphaproteobacteria > Hyphomicrobiales > Nitrobacteraceae > Bradyrhizobium > Bradyrhizobium sp. USDA 336. Next base: position 2,164,071 of record NZ_JBIYDC010000002.1, read on the forward strand.
CCGAGGTTCCGTATCAGCACGTCGTGAGCTCTTTCCATGGGGCGGCCAAAAATCTCGCCGGTTCTATCAAATGATACGTCCGGCTTGCGTTCAGCGGACTAGAACGCAGATCGGTAGCACAGGTTGCTAACCGGCTTGCGACGCATCGATCGCAGCCACGCCATTCCCCCGATTTCGGACGGCCGGCCTTCATATGAAAAGCACCACTCTCCTGGAACGCATCCGGCGCCTGTTCGCATCCGATGCCTGCGAGCATCTGGACAGCATCAGAGATGCCTTGCTGAAGGGAACACTGAGGGAGCCGGTTCGGCCGATGTCGGATCAGGAGCTCGCTCGCGCCATCCGCGAGTTCCGCTCCGTGCCGGTTTCCGACTGGACGCTTGCGAAACTGTCGCGTCGCCTGGCCGAGGCGTCCGTGCCGCGGGACGGCTGAAGCGGCACGCGAGGCTCATGCCACATTCGAAATTCATCGCCCGTCTCCAGGTGATCGAAGGCCTGTCCGAGGACGAGCGCCGGCAGATCGCGGACTTGCCGTCCACGCTGCGCCAGGTCGCGGATGGCGAGATCGTGCTACGCCAGGGTGAGGCCGCGACCCGCTGCGTGTTCGTCGTCAGCGGCTTCCTTTACCAGTCGCGCATCGTCGGCGACCGCAACCAGACCCTCTCCTTCCATGTTCCCGGCGACATGCCCTGCCTGCACACGCTGCTGGTCACGCCGATGGACGCGGACCTCGTGGCGCTCGGCCCGACCATCGTCGGCACCGTCGCCCACAGCCAGCTCCGCCAGCTGCTCGACAGCTCGATCCACCTGACCCACGCCTTCTGGCGCGAGACGCTGATCGACGCGGCCATCTCGCGGCAATGGATCGCCCGCCTCGGCGCACAGGCGGCGCTGCCCAAGGTAGCGCACCTCATCTGCGAGCTCGCGGCAAGGCTGGAGATCGTCGGCCTCGTCAAGCGCAACTGCTTCCAGATGCCGATGACGCAACGCCACGTCGCGGACGCCTGTGGCCTGTCCATCGTCCACGTCAACCGCACCATTCAGGAGCTGAGGCATCGCGGGTTGATCGCCTGGGACGGCAGCGAGATCGAGCTGCTGCAGCCCGACGAGCTGCGCAGACTTGCGGATTTCACGCCTGATTATCTGAGCTGAGCGGACCGCCACGCGGCGAGCAGCGGTCCACCGCTCCCCAGCACGGGATCCGTCTTCGGCTTGCGGACCTTCGCGATGCGCTTGACCGCGTCGGGACGCTGGCGCGTGTCGGTGCACTCGTCATAGGTGCCGTCCTGCGGGTAGGCGCCGACGACCATAAAGTCCCGGCTGGATTCGATCAGCCGGTGGCCGGTGCCCGCGGGCAGGACCAGCACGTCCCCGGCCTTCAGTTTCAGGATGCGGCCCTTGATCCCGCCGCACTCGATCCTCGCCGTGCCGCGCGCCACGCCCATCACTTCATGGATCTGGGAATGATAGTGGACGAAGTCGTACACGGTGTCGCGCCACGACCGGCCCCAGCCGTTGGTGTCGAACAGCGTGTCGATGACGACCTCGGGCGGAAAGCGCCGACCGTTCAGCTTCACCGCGCCGCGATAGAGCAGCGCCGGGAAGCGCGGATGGTTCGGCACGATGCCATCGTCGCGAAAGTGCATAACGGTAGGCTTGCGGGCTCGCACCAGCCCCCGCAGCGTCGCCGCATCGGGCTGCTCCTCCACCAGCTTCTTGGCGAAGTTCTTGATCTGATCCTTGACCGGCATGACGTCTCCTCAGCCGCGAAATAACGGCTGCGGAGGCGAGAAGTTTCCGGGCCCGATCGGAGCGCCCGACAGGGCCTCTCCTCATCATGAGCGCGGCATTGGAAGGAAGCGCGTCAACGCTCGCCGGCAATCCGCTCGGCAAACTGCCGAAGATAGAGCGGCCAACCCTGATCGCTGTCAACGCCGCTGCGGACGCCTTCCCAGCCCTCGCCATGCCGATCGAGGTGACGGTGCTCCAGCTCCAAGCGGGTCCGGCTCGGTGTCTCCGCAATGAACCGGACCTCCCATTCACTGGTCTTGGCGGGATCGGTTTCGATTTGCCAGCGCGGGCTGATGTCCCAGCTCAAGAGGACTCGATTGGGTGGTTCGAACGCCAATACGCGCGCCCAGCGGCATTCGCTGCCGTCGATCCCCCGATCATAGATGCTTCCGCCTACACGAGGTTCGAATACGGTCTCTGCGATGGGAACGGCGAGCAGATTGTGCTCGCGCGGCTTGAAGCTGCCGAAGTCCTCGGTGAAGACCTTGAACGCGCGCTCGATCGGCGCCTCGACGACGATGGCATGCTTTACGGGCGCAATCGATACACGTGTGTTCATCTGGATCCCTCCGGTGGTTTTTCGACGGCTAGTTTGTAAGCGGCCAACGTGTCGCTCCAGAACCGGTCGAGCCAGGCGCGCATCTGTCCGAGCCCCGCCGGGTCGACGTAATAGACGTTGCTGGCGCCCTTCGGCTCTGCACGAACCAAGCGGGATTCGCGCAGCACCTTGAGATGCTGCGAGACGGCCGACTGGGACACCGGCAGCTGTCGCGTGATCTCAGCGACGGTGCGTGGCCGTGCGCCGACAAGCTCGAAGATCCGCCTGCGGGTGGGATCGCCGAGTGCGGCCAGTTGTGCGCTGTCTTTAGCCATAGCCACTCACCGCCCGATGCCCCGCTTGCTCGACCTATAATAAGTTATGACTAATGATTAGTATGAACTTATTATCGTGTCAATCGGCTCAGGTCGTGGCGTGGAACTCTGATCGTGGCGTTGGAAAGTCTTATCCGGCGGCGGAACGAACGCCGCGCGGGCCCGATTCAGGCCACATCCTCTCCGGATTTGCGGCTCATTGCCACCCAAGTCTTTGATGACAAAGGGGTGGTTAAGAGTTGCGTCATGCGTAACCGGGAGACCAGGATGGGCAACCGCACCGCAAAGTTCGTTTCGACCCTCGTCGCCAGCATCCTTGCGGGCGCGCCGTTGGCCGCGGTATCGCAGAACGCGCCGACACCATCGAGCACGGCCAATGCGGCGCCCGACTGCCTGGCTTCGCCGAAGGATGCCGCGCCGCAGGGCCAACACTGGTACTATCGCCTCGATCGCACGACGAAGCGCAAGTGCTGGTATCTGCGCGCCGCAGGCGGCAAAGCCGCACAGACCGCGCAGGCGACGACCGATACGTCCGAGCCGGATGCAGCATCGCCGCAGGCCGTGCAGAACGCGCGCGCCGAATATATCGCGCCGCAGACGAGTGCCGCAGCGGGCACGCCGAACATGGCCGCGCCCGCGCCGGCCGCGGCGAATGCACCCGCGGTCGCGCCGCAGCCGAGCAGCGTCGCCGAAACCAACGCGCAGCAGCCGGCCGTGACCGCGCGCTGGCCCGAGGCCTCCACAGCGTCCACCGCCCCAGCGCCTCAGCCGGCGCCAACCACGCTTGCAGCAGCCGCGCAGCCAAACGCGAAGCCGTCAAAATCCCCTGCTCCGCTCCCGCCCGCGGCCGATGGCACGACTGACAAGTCCGGCGGTTCGCTGCAAATGCTGATGCTCGTGATCGGCGGTGCGCTGGCGCTTGCGGGCATCCTCGCCAGCGTCATCTACCGCTTCGCCGGCGGACGGGTCCGCGCCCAGGCCGCCGACCGCCGCGGGCATTGGGACGATTGGGCGCCGCAGGACCATGACGGAAGCCACGCGCCCTGGCGGGATTCACCACCGGCCGCCGCCCAGCCGCCGCGCCCGATCGATTTCGATGCGGCACGTCCGCAACCGACAAAACAAGTGACGAAACTCGCTGCGATCGGCCGCGAGATCGAGCTGATCGACGCGCGCAAGCAACTTGCCGCCAATCCGGCCGCAGAACCCGTCGAGACCAGAAGCAACAAGGTCGAGAACGAGACGGTCGAGAAGATATTCCAGCCCGTCGCCGCAGCGCCCAAGCTCGCCGCTGTCGAGAGCGGCAAGGCTCACGATGACGCGCCGGCGGGTCGGGACGCCGATGCGGTCGACGTCGACGTCATCACGACGATGCTGGAACAGCTGGCCAAGCAAGGGCCGCGCCTGTCGCGGCCTAACCTTGAAGCTGACCTTGCAAACTTCGCACGAAGCCTACGAGGCCGATCCGCCGCTCGCGCTTGAGCCGTTCGGCCTTCAGGATCGACTGCACCTCGGCGAAGGCTTCGTCGACCGCGTGGTTGATCACGATGTAATCGTACTCGGCCCAGTGGCTCATCTCGTCGCTGGCACGGCTCATCCGCTTGCGGATCACTTCGTCGGAATCCTGCGCGCGCGAGTGCAGGCGCTTCTCGAGGTCGGCCGCAGAGGGCGGCAGGATGAAGACGCTGACGACATCGGCGCGCGCCTTCTGCTTCAATTGCTGGGTGCCCTGCCAGTCGATGTCGAACAGCACATCCTGGCCGGCCGACAACGCCGCATCCACGGGACCGCGCGGCGTACCATAGTTGTTGTCGAACACCGTCGCCCATTCCAGCAGTTCGTCGGCCTTCACCATGGCATCGAACGTCGCCTTGTCGACAAACGTATAGTCCTTGCCGTTGACCTCGCCCGGCCGCATCGCGCGCGTGGTCGCAGATACCGACATTTTCAAGCCCGGCATCCGGTCGATCAGCATGCGCGACAGCGTCGTCTTGCCCGCGCCTGATGGCGAGGACAGCACGAACATCAATCCGCGCCGCTCGACACCGTCAGTTCCGTGACCGCCCGTCGTCATGGATCACTCCAGATTCTGCACCTGCTCGCGGAACTGCTCGACCACGTTCTTCATGGCGAGGCCCGTGTTGGTCAACTCGATGTCGTTCGACTTCGAGCAGCAGGTGTTGACCTCGCGGTGAAACTCCTGCGCCAGGAAATCCAGCTTGCGCCCGATCGGGCCGCCCTTGCCGATCAGCTCGCGCGCCTGCGCGATGTGGGAGGCGATGCGGTCGAGCTCCTCGCGGATGTCGGCCTTGGTGGCGATCAGGATCGCCTCCTGCATCAGGCGGTCGGAATCGAAACGGTCGGAGGTATCGAGCAGCGCTGCGATCTGCTCAGCGAGCTTCGCCTTGATCGCCTCCGGCTTGCGGCCGGGCGCGGCCTCCGCTCTCTTCGCCAGCTCCTCGATCTCGTCGACGCGCTGGGTCAGGATCTGCCCGAGCGAAGTGCCCTCGCGCTTGCGCATCGCAACGAGCTCGTCGAGCGCCTTGCCGAAGGCCTCGGCGGCCGCGGCGCGCGCCGCCTTGTCCTCCTCCTCGTCGCCCTCGGGCTCGGCGACCTCGACGACGCCCTTGATGGCGAGCAGGCCGTCGATGCTCGGCGCCACCGCGTCGACCTTCCCCGAGATCAGCGCGGCGGCCTTCAGCACCGCGTTGAGCACGTCCTCGTTGATGCGGACGGTGGCGGCGGCATTGGTGCGCTTGACGGTGAGATTGGCATAGACGGTGCCGCGCGAGAGCAGCTCGCCCGCGCGCTTCTTGGCATGGGCCTCGAGCTCGTCAAACCCCTGCGGCAGCCGCACGCGCAAGTCGAAGCCCTTGGCATTGACCGACTTCAACTCCCATTCGAACGTATACGGCCCGCTCGCGCCGTGGCATCTCGCAAAGCCGGTCATGGACGACAGCGCCATCAGTTCAAATTCTCCAGGAACACGGGATTCGCGAGGCTATCAAGCCACGCGAATCTTAAGACTATTTTGCCGGAAAGTGGAATGCGTAATGCCCGCCAGCTGGTCTGCGCGCGGGCTTTTAGCGCTGGACCACTGGCGGCGAGCCCTGCACCGCGCCCTGCCGCGCCGGTGCAGAATTGGCGGGACCAGCCGGGCGCGCCGCCGGCGGTCTCTTCTGCTGATTGGGCCGTGCCGGCGTGGTCGCAGTCGGCGCGTCGGCGGCGCCGGGCCCGGCAGCCGCCGGCGGCTGCGCGTCCTCGGGCGGCTCGACCGTGTCGTTCTGGATCTGCTTCTCCATCGCGCGGAGCTTGGCGACGTTCTTCTGGTGCGCGTCGTAGGTCTCGGTGAAGGCGTGCCCGCCGGTGCCGTCGGCGACGAAATAGAGGTCGCGGGTGCGGGCCGGGTTGGCGGCAGCTTCGAGCGAGGCGCGGCCCGGATTGGAGATCGGGCCCGGCGGCAGGCCGTCGATCACGTAGGTGTTGTAGGGCGAGGGCTGCGTGATCTCGCTGCGCTTGATCGGCCGGCCCAGCGTTCCCTTGCCGCCGACGATGCCGTAGATGATGGTCGGATCGGACTGCAGCTTGATCCGCTGCTTCAGCCGGTTGACGAACACCGCGGCGACGCGGCTGCGCTCGTCCGCCTTGCCGGTTTCCTTCTCGATGATGGACGCCAGCGTGACCAGCTGCTCCGGCGTCTTGACCGGAATGTCCTGATTGCGGCGCTCCCAGATCTCCGACAGCACACGCTTGTGCGCCTGCTGCATGCGCAGGACCACCTGCTCGCGCGGGGTGCCGCGCGGGAATTTGTAGGTCTCCGGGAGCAGCGTGCCTTCGCGCGGCAGCTCGCGCACGCTGCCGGTGAAGATGTCGTTGTCGGACAGCCGCGCCACGATCTGCTCGGAGGTCAGGCCTTCGGGAATCGTCACGGCGTGCTGCACCACCTTGCCCTCGACGATGGTGCCGATGACGTCGCGCAGCGAGGCGTTCTTCTGGAAGGAATACTCACCCGGCTTGAGGTCCGAGCTCGCCTTCAACGCGGCGACGCTGGCGATGAACACCCAGGGATTGACGTCGGTCACGCCTTCCCGGTTCAGCGTCTCGGCGATGTCGCGCTTGCCCGCACGCTGCGGGATGTTGACGATCTTGTCCTCCTTCAGCGGTCCGGGCGCCTCGAGCACTTGGCGGCCGTAATAATAGACGCCGCCGGCGCCGAGCATGGCGATCAGCAGAAGGGTGATGATGGCGTTGCCGACGACGACGAACGGATTGCGCGCGCGGTCCGACCGCTTGGGCGGCGGCGGAAGTTGCTCGGGCTCGAGCGCGGCCCGCGGACTCCGGGGTGAAATGGGCGGCCTTTCACTCATCGAAACAACCTGAATCCTGCCGGTTCAATAGCGGCCCGACAATCGCTTGCCCTGCCAAAAACGCACGCGCCCACGTCCATGACTATCGCCGAATACGGCAAAACGGTGGATTCGTCTCAAACACAAACTAACTGACTAGGCGCCGGACGATCACCGACGCATTGGTACCGCCAAAACCAAAAGAGTTCGACAACGCGACGTTGACCTCACGCTGCTTCGCCTTGTGCGGCACGAGATCGATCGCGGTCTCGACCGACGGATTGTCGAGATTGATCGTCGGCGGCACGACATTATCGCGAATCGCCAGAATCGCGAAAATCGCTTCGATCGCACCGGCCGCGCCGAGCAGATGGCCGGTCGACGACTTGGTCGAGGACATCGCGACCTTGGAGGCGGCGTTGCCGAGCAGACGCTCGACCGCGCCGAGCTCGATCTCGTCGCCGAGCGGCGTCGAGGTCCCGTGCGCGTTGATGTAATCGAGATCGGACGGCGTCAGCCCGGCACGCTTGAGCGCGGCCGACATGCTGCGGAAGCCACCGTCGCCATCGGGCGAAGGCGAGGTGATGTGATAGGCATCGCCCGACAGACCATAGCCGATCACCTCGGCATAGATCCTCGCGCCGCGGCGCCTGGCGTGCTCCAGCTCCTCCAGGACGAGGACGCCGGCGCCCTCGCCCATCACGAAGCCGTCGCGGTCCTTATCGTAGGGACGCGAGGCCTTTTCGGGAGTCTCGTTGAAACCGGTCGACAGCGCGCGCGCGGCGTTGAAGCCGGCAATGCCGATGCGGCTGATCGGCGACTCGGCGCCGCCCGCGACCATCACGTCGGCATCGCCCAGCGCGATCAGGCGGGCGGCATCGCCGACCGCATGCGCGCCGGTCGAACAGGCCGTGACCACCGAATGGTTCGGTCCCTTCAGCCCGTGGGCGATCGAGACGTAGCCGGAGGCGAGATTGATCAGGCGGCCGGGAATGAAGAACGGCGACACCCGGCGCGGCCCGCGCTCCTTCAGCAGGATCGCGGTGTCGGCGATGCCGTTGAGGCCGCCGATGCCGGAGCCGATCATGGTGCCGGTCGCGCACTTGTCCTCTTCGGTCTCGGGATGCCAGTTGGCGTCGTCGAGCGCCTGGCCGGCCGCGGCCATGCCGAAGATGATGAAGTCGTCGACCTTACGCTGGTCCTTCGGCTCCATCCACTTGTCCGGATTGAAGCTGTCGTTCGAGCCGTCGCCGCGCACGACCGTGCAGGCGATCTTGGTCTGCAGATCGGAGACATCGAAGCTCTCGATCCTGCGCGCACCGCTTTCGCCGTTGAGGATGCGTTTCCAGGTCGGCTCGACGCCACAGCCGAGTGGCGAGACCATGCCGAGACCCGTGACGACAACCCGCCTCATATCCGAAAACTCCGCATCGAAAGAATCACGGCCAATAACAAGAAACCGGCTGACCGCTGCGAAGCGGCCCGTCCGGTTTCAATGTTGTCCCCGCGAAATTGAAGAGCCTTAGCTCTTCGCGTTCTTCTCGAGAAACTTCGTAGCGTCGCCGACGGTGAGAATCGTTTCCGCAGCGTCGTCCGGAATCTCGCAACCGAATTCCTCTTCGAACGCCATCACCAGCTCGACGGTATCCAGACTGTCGGCGCCGAGGTCGTCGATGAAGCTCGCGTTGTCGACAACCTTCTCGGGTTCAACACCAAGGTGTTCGACCACGATCTTCTTAACCCGCTCGCCAATGTCACTCATTGCTTAACCTCGTGTTGTTCCCTGTAGACCCGACCCCCCGGGACGATACGAGCCGTCGTGGTCGTTTGACTGCCTTCGCTTACGAACTTTGATTTGGCCCATCCTAACCGATGGAGGCCCCGGCGAACGACGGCCAAAGGCTCCGCATCGCCAATATACAGGGTTTCAAAAACCTGCAATGGCGTTCTTTGCCCATCCGTTGGAGGTCCGGTTATCATACTTCAATTGCCTTGACTACAAGCCTCATTTCGCTCCGGAAACGGCCGTTTGCCGCATGCCGCACCGCCGTGACAGGCGACGCGGCACGAGACGTCAGATCATGGCCATGCCGCCGTTGACGTGGATGGTCTGCCCGGTGACGTAGGCTGCTTCGTTCGAGCTCAGATAGACGGCGGCCGCTGCGATGTCCTCTGGCGTCCCGAGGCGGGCGGCCGGAACCTTGGTGAGAATCGTTTCGCGCTGCTTGTCGTTGAGCGCATCGGTCATCGGCGTCTTGATGAAGCCCGGCGCGATGCAGTTCGCGGTCACGCCACGCTTGGCGTATTCGGCCCCTAAAGTCTTGATCATGCCGATCAGGCCGGCCTTCGACGCAGTATAATTGCCCTGCCCGGGATTGCCGGTGACGCCGACCACCGAGGTGATGGCGACGATGCGGCCGAAGCGCTTGCGCATCATCAGCTTGGTCGCGGCGCGCGCCAGGCGGAAGGTCGCGGTCAGATTGACGTTGATGACCTCGTCCCAGTCCTCGTCGCGAAGCTGCACGAAGAGATTGTCGCGCGTGATGCCGGCATTGGCGATGAGAATGTCGACCTGGCCCATCGCCGCTTCCGCAGCGGGCACCAGCGCCTCGACCTCATCGGCCTTGGAGAGATTGCAGGGCAGCACGTGGGCGCGCTCGCCGAGCTTGCCGGCGAGCTCGTCCAGCACCTCCTTGCGCGTCCCTGAAATGGCGACGGTGGCGCCCTGCGCGTGCAGCGCCTGCGCGATCGCGCCGCCAATGCCGCCGGTCGCGCCGGTGACGAGCGCCTTTCGGCCAGTCAGATCGAACATTGATGGGCTCCTTTAAGCCTGCTTCGCTGCGGCCAATGCATCCTTGGCGGCGGCAATATCGTTCGGGCCGCCGACCGCAATGCCGACGGCGCCTTCCGCGATACGCTTGACGAGACCGGTCAGCACCTTGCCGGCGCCGATCTCGAAGAAGCGGGTGACGCCCTGCCCGGCCATGTAAGCCACCGACTCGCGCCAGCGCACCGTGCCGGTGACCTGCTCGACCAGGCGGCGGCGGATCTCGTCGGGATCGGTGATGGCGCTCGCCAGCACGTTCGACACCAGCGGGGCGGCCGGCGCCTTGATCGTGACCTTCGACAGCGCCTCCGCCATGGCATCCGCAGCCGGCTGCATCAGCTTGCAATGGAACGGGGCGGACACCGGCAGCAGCATCGCGCGCTTGGCGCCCTTGGCCTTGGCGATCTCGACGGCGCGATCGACCGCAGCCTTGTCGCCGGAGACGACGACCTGGCCGCCGCCATTGTCGTTGGCGGCCTGGCAGACCTGCCCCTGCGCCGCCTCGCCCGCGACCTCCATGGCGGCCTCGTAGTCGAGACCGAGCAGCGCGGCCATCGCGCCGGCGCCGACCGGGACCGCCTTTTGCATTGCGAGACCGCGGGTGCGAAGCAGACGCGCGGTATCCGAAACCGTCAGGCTGCCGGCCGCCGCCAGCGCCGAATATTCACCGAGCGAGTGGCCGGCGACGAAGGCAGCATCTCGTCCCACGGAAAAACCAGCCTCCGCCTCGAGCACGCGCAAGGTCGCGACAGACACGGCCATCAGCGCCGGCTGAGCGTTCTCGGTGAGCTGGAGAGTTTCGGCCGGACCTTCCCAGATGATGGCCGTCAGCTTCTCCCCGAGCGCGGCATCGACCTCGTCGAATACGGCGCGCGCCACCGGAAAGGCGTCGGCCAGGGCCTTGCCCATGCCGACAGCCTGGGAACCCTGCCCAGGAAATGTGAATGCAGCCGTCATCGGCGCTCCCTGCTGTCAGGCATGATCCCTGTTCTGAACCGGCAGCCGATTTACGCCCGGCCTTACGCCGTGGTTCCTTGGGCCATGGTTCCGGATCATGCTCCAAAGGGGGCCGTAGACACCGTCCGGGGCCGCACTGTCAAGCCGAGACGGGAACTTGGAGCAGCATTCAACGGGGAATAAGCCCCTCAAAACCCGCCGGCGGTCTGGTTGGCATCGACGTCCGCTCCTGCCCGCGCGCGCCGCGCACTGTTCACCAGTTGCCCCGGCCGATCCTCGCGGTTCGGCTTTGCCGTGGCCAGCCGCAGCACCGAAGCGTAGTTCGGCTGCACTTCCATGCGATCGGCGTACCGACTCGCACTCAGCAGCCGGTGCACCTTCGGCAGATTGTAGCAGGGCACATAGAACAACAGATGATGCTCGAGGTGATAGTTCACGTAATACGGCGCGATGAACAGGCGCTCGAGAAAATTGGCATGCGTCGTGCGCGTGTTGCGCAAGGGGTCGTTGCTATCGGGGACGACGGCGTGCTCGGCGATGTTGCGGATGCGGGTGATGACCATCATCCACGTCAAGAGCGGCACCAGCCAGAGCAGCGGATAGGCCCACCACACGCCGGCCGCCGCGAGCGCGGCAAACATGATCCCGTTGACCACACATTGCGGGCCAAGCATCTCCCAGAAATGCGCCGCGCGTCGCCGCCACGACCAGTCCCTTGGCCCGAGCGCGTTGAGCAACTGCGCCTTGCGCTGCTGATAGCCGGTCTGCCCAGTGATGTCGCGGATGAACTTGCGACGATAGCTCAGCTTCGTGATCGGAAACGGCGCCGACAGCACCAGATCGGGGTCGTCCTCCTGCTGCGTGCGCGCATGGTGCTGAAGGTGATAGCGCCGGTAGCTGCGCGTCTCCGCAAACAGCGGATAGGCGCAGAACCACTGGCTCAGCGTCAGATTGGTTTTCTCGTCGGCGGACAGGCAGCCATGTGCGCCGTCATGCATCAGGATCGCAAGGCCGAGCTGGCGCGAGCCGATGATGGCGACGGCGAAGATATAGGTGAGCGGATTGGGCCACCATGCGACCAGCGCGATGGCTGCAATGATCAGCGCCCAGGCGTGCGCGATCAGCGCAGCGCCTTTCCACGTCGCGCGCTGGCGCACCTCGGCCAATTGATCGTCGGTCAGGAAATCGCGGGCACGCATGCGAAGCGCGGTCATGGCCTAACCCTTTCCATTCGAATTGTCGGATGCCTCGCGCACCTCGACGAGACGCAGGCGCCCGGTGTCTTCAGTGGATTTCGCCTGCTCGCCCAGCACGCGCAGCATCTCGGCGCAGAGCGCCTCGGGCGAGCGGCCCATCGCGTAGCCCTCGAGAATGACGCCGATGGCGACGGCCCAGAACCGCCGCGAGCTTTCGTCGGGCGCGCGCAGCGAGCGCCAGCCGTGCCGCTTGACCTGCCCCGCATAAGCGCGCGTACCCTCGCTGTGCAGGCGCTCGATGGTGCGCTCCACCAATGGCGCGAGATCCTGGCGACGCCGCGTCAGCGTCAGCGCCTCAGCGAAGAAGGCGACCGAATCGTTCGCCGTCACGGTCTCGGCCAGCGCATGGGTGTATTCCCCCGGCGTCCGCGCCTTGAGCGCCGCCTGCTCGGTGGCACGTGCCAGGTACAACAGATCGCGGCAGGCGCATTCGACAAACAGCGCCTCCTTGGTGCGGAAGTAATAGGTGATCTGGCTCGGGAACGCGTCCGCGGCGGCCGCGATGTCGGTAATCGACGTGCCTGACAGCCCCCGCTCCCGAAACAGCGGGCTCGCAGCATCCAGGAGCAGTGACCGCATCTTGCGGCCGGCCGAGCGCGTCGCGCGCGCGGCGTGCTTGGGGTCGCCTGCCGCTTCGAGCGGCGCATCGGCCGACGCTTCTGCCATAGGATCTTCTCCGCTGATTTATTTGTATGATATACAAACAAATAGATCAAGCCGAATCTTGGTATTGGAGGATGGGGTTCTTGTTCCCGTTGGAGGGGCGGACCGGCTCGGCTTGAAAATGCCCCGCCACCTTGCAAAGCCGGCCAAAATCCGTATAAGGCGCCCATCCGCAGACCCCGGCCGGGAGCTGAACGGACGGTCTCAGCAAATCATTCGTGATTTTGATGTGGCAGGGCCAGTCGGCCCGTCGTCCCGTGTTTCCGCCTTCTGAGCTTGATCCCAGAGTCCTTTCCGAAGGCCTCTTAAGGGTTTGACGCCGGGCGATGCGCCAACATGAGGAAAGGACGACCATGCCTCTTTACGAGCATGTTTTTCTCGCGCGTCAGGACGCGAGCCCGCAGCAGGTCGAAGAGCTGACTGCGCAGATGACCGGTATCGTCGAAGGTCTCGGCGGCAAGATCACCAAGACCGAGAATTGGGGCGTGCGCTCCCTCACCTACCGGATGAACAAGAACCGCAAGGCGCACTTCGTGCTGCTCAACATCGACGCGCCGTCCGCGGCGATCGCCGAGATCGAGCGCCAGGAGCGCATCAGCGAAGACGTGATCCGCTATCTCAGCGTCCGCGTTGAGGAGCTCGAGGAAGGCCCGTCCGCGATGATGCGCAAGGCCGACCGCGACCGCGAGCGTGACGACCGCGGCGGTGGCTTCCGCGGCGAGCGCGAAGGCGGCTTCCGTGGCGACCGCGAGGGCGGTTTCCGCGGCGATCGCGGTCCGCGCCGTCCGCGCGACGAAGCTGAAACCACGGATGGGGAGTAAGAATCATGGCTGAAGCTGGTGCACGCCGCCCGTTTTTCCGTCGTCGCAAGAGCTGCCCGTTCACGGGCGCCAATGCTCCGAAGATCGACTACAAGGACTCCAAGCTCTTGATGCGTTACGTCTCCGAGCGCGGCAAGATCGTGCCGAGCCGCATCACCGCGGTGTCCGCGAAGAAGCAGCGTGAGCTCGCTCGCGCCATCAAGCGCGCGCGCTTCCTGGGCCTCCTGCCCTACGTCATTCGCTGATACGACCAATTCGACCGGCGGACGCTGCGCCGCCGGTCGCGACTTTTTCGAACTCATAAGGCTTCCGGGTCGTCCGGTCGCCGATGGTTGGGGCAAGCGACGCCTCTAACCGCTCGAAGGGAGCGGGACAGCTGATGATGGCCTTTGGACTGATAGCCCTGATCGCCGGCGCTGCGTCGGCCCTGATGTTCGCCTCGATCATCTCGGGCGCGCTGATCGCGCTTGTCCTGTTCTATCTCGCTCCGCTCCCCCTGATGGTCGCCGCGATCGGCTGGGGCCCGCTTTGCGCGAGCCTCGGCGGCATCGCTGCCGCAATCGGCCTTGGCGCCCTGTTCGGCCTGCCCTACTGCATCGCCTTCGCCGTCACCGTCGCGTTGCCGGCGTGGTGGCTCGGCCATCTCGTCCTGCTCGGACGTCAGGTGGGAAGCGCCGCGCCTGCGACCGGCACCGCGCCCTCCGCGGAGCCGGACGTCGAGTGGTACCCGGTCGGCCGCATCCTGCTCTGGATTGCAGGCTTCGCGACGCTGACCACGATGGCCGCTTTGCTCACGCTCGGGACCGACGCCGAGACCATCATCGGCACGTTGCGCCGTGGCCTGACGCGCCTCCTGCGCGCCACCGACCCGCAAACTTCGGGCGAAGCCAGCCAGTTCGTCGACGCGCTGGTGCGCATCGCACCCGCCGCCGCCACGATTGCCGCGACGATGACGCTCACCCTCAACCTCTGGCTCAGCGCCAAGGTGACCGCGACGTCGGGCCGGCTGCGCCGTCCCTGGCCGGACCTCAAGACCACCGAGCTTCCGCAGATGACGCTGGTGGTGCTTTGCATCTCCCTCGCCTTCTGCTTCACCGGGGGGCTGCTTGGCATCGTGGCGCAGATCGCCACCGCCGCGCTGATGATGAGTTATGCGCTGGCCGGTTTCGCCGTATTGCATACGCTGACGCTCGCGCTGAACGGCCGCACGTTCTGGCTCGGCTCGACCTACGCCGCCGTCGTCGTGTTCGGATGGCCCGTGGTCGCGATGGTGATTCTTGGGCTTGCGGATGCCTTGTTCGGCTTGCGCGAACGCTTCCTGCGCAGCCGGCAGCCGCCGCCACTGCCTACACCCTGAGTTCAACCCGAAACTGAAACCTCGAGAGCACTTCAAAAGGAGAACGAATATGGAAGTCATTTTGCTGGAACGCGTCAACAAGCTCGGCCAGATGGGCGAAGTCGTGAAGGTTCGCGACGGCTACGCCCGCAATTTCCTGCTCAAGCGCGGCAAGGCGCTGCGCGCCACCGCCGACAACCGGGCCAAGTATGACGGCATGAAGGCCGAGCTCGAAGCGCGCAATCTCGCCTCGAAGGCCGAGGCGTCCAAGGTCGCCGAGAAGATCGAGGGCAAGAACATCATCGTGATCCGCCAGGCCTCGGAAGCCGGCCAGCTGTTCGGCTCGGTCAACGTGCGTGACATCGTGCTCGCGTTCGAAGCCGACGGCGTTTCGCTCGCCCGTCCGCAGATCCAGCTCGACGCGCCGATCAAGACCATCGGCAAGCACTCGATCACCGTTGCCGTTCATCCCGAGGTCGAGGTCGAGATCACCGTCACGGTTGCCCGCAGCCAGGACGAGGCCGAGCGCATCAATCGCGGCGAGGACATCTCGACCCGCAACGAGGATCGCGATGCGGCCGCCGAGGCGATCGCCGCCGCCGGCGAGTTCTTCGATCCGGAAGCCCAGCACGACGAGGTCGCGCCGGCGCCGGCTGCGGAAGAGAAGTAAGCCACAACTCGTCATGCGCGGGCTTGACCCGCGCATCCATCGTCAAAGAAGCTTTCTTGATGGATTGCCGGGTCAAGCCCGGCAATGACGAAGAAACAACGGAGCCCGGCTGCCTCACGCGGCCGGGCTTTTCGTTTTCGCAACGACGTCCTCGCTCAGCATCGCGATCGAGGCCAGCGCGGTGGCCGTATGCTTCTCGACGCCGTCGCTGACGCAGAACACGTCGGCGGCGACCACCGCGACCTGGCGGCCCGGCTTGATCACCCGGGCGCGGCAGATCAGCTTTTCGCCGACCGCAGGCGACAGCAGATTGAGCTTGTATTCCGCTGTCAACGCCGGCTGGCCGCGCGACGTGGCGGCTGCGATCGTGGTGGCGTTGTCGACCAGGAAGGCGATGACGCCGCCATGGAAGAAGCCGTGCTGCTGTAACAGCTCCGGCCGGCGCTCCACGGCGATGGTGCAGGTGCCGCGCGCCAATTCGGAGAGCTCGGCGCCGACCAGGTTCATGAAACCCTGCCGGCCGATATTGGCGTGGATGCGCTCGGCAATCGGCGCAAATTCCGGATCAGCTTCGGCTCGCATGCGATCTCCCCTTATGGCTTGTTGATGCGATCGAACGGCCTCAGCGCACGATTGGCGCAGGCGATCAGCGTATCGGCCTCGATGCGCGGATCGGTGCGCTCGCGACCCGACAGGAAGGCGCGGCAGAAGATCTGCGCCGGACCGATCAGCTGGCTGACGAACATCACCGGCGTCATCGGCAGAAGTTCGCCGCTTGCGACCAGCGGCGCGCGCCAGCGCTCAATGCCTTCGGCAAGCCGCGCATTCTGCGCTCGCTGGGCGTCGCGCACGTCTTCGCCCCACTCGCTGCGCGAGATCTCGAAGAGGTAGCGCGCCTCGCGCCGGCTGGCGACGACCCAGTCGAGATGCGCCCGGATCAGGCGATCGATGCCCTGCTCGGCGTCGGGGCCGGGATCGAGCGCAGCCAGTATCGCGGCGTGATAGTGCCGCAGGACCTCCAGAAACAACGCACCGGCAAGTTCTTTCTTCGAACCGAAGACGTGGAAGAAGCTGCCGT
Source organism: Bradyrhizobium sp. USDA 336 (assembly GCF_044908355.1). Classification (NCBI taxonomy): domain Bacteria; kingdom Pseudomonadati; phylum Pseudomonadota; class Alphaproteobacteria; order Hyphomicrobiales; family Nitrobacteraceae; genus Bradyrhizobium; species Bradyrhizobium sp. USDA 336. The sequence goes on from NZ_JBIYDC010000002.1 coordinate 2,180,689, forward strand.
TGGAAGCCCGCGCGCGGGTGCGGATCGCGGCCACGGTCGCGGCTTCGAAGCCGACGCGGTCGAACACGGCAAGGCCGGCCGCCAACAGGTCGTCTCGTACGCTCGCCGTCATGGGCGCCTCCTAGAGCAATACTCTAGAGCACTACTCTAATGAGGGTCAAGACGGTGCGAAGGCCGCGGATGGGCGCGGCCTTCGCATCGTCGATCGAAAGATCCGGGTGACTTAGCGCGAGATCGGCGGCGCCGGCGGACCGGAGGACGCAGGCGGCGCCGGCGGCGGCGGCGGGGCTGCAGCGGTCGCGGGCGGCGCCTGTTCCTGCGGCTTGGCCGCGGGGGCCGGCTCGGCAGGTTTCGGAGCAGCCTCTTCCACCGGCTTGGGCGCGGCCGGCTCAGCGGGCTTGGCGGCGGCTGGAGCGGCCGGCGTCACCTGCGGGACCGGATCTGGCCGCAGCGCCGGCGTCTCGCTGCGCGGCTCGACCTTGGCGCTGTCAGGCTTGACGGGCTCCGGCTTCGGCTCGCTCTTCTTGTCGTCGGTCGCCGGCGCCGCGGCATCGACCTTCGGGGCTTCCTCCGTGCCGGGCTTGGCGCGCCGCTTGCCTTTGCGTGTCTCGGGCGCAGCCTCTCCCTCCGGCTTGGCACCCTCCTCGGCCGGCCGCGCCGCACGCTTCTGGCGCGTACCCTCGGCGGCAGGAGCAGCGCCCTCGCCGTCCGGCCTCGCGGCATCCTGCGCGCGCTGGCGTCGACCCTGCTGTTCAGGCGCGGCGCCGTCCTTCTTGGCGTCCTTGGCCTGATAGCGGGTGTCGGTGGCACCGTTCGAGATCAGATAGGCGGAGAGGACGCCCGCCATGTCCGAACTCGTCGTGTAGTGCTGGCGCAGGAATCCCGGCAGCGAGCCGGGCGACACGGACTTCAGCAGCCCGCGCGGGCTCTTGTGGCAGACATTGCAGGTCTGCGAGAACAGCTGCGACGGGGTCTTGCCAGCCTCGAGGTTCGTCGCCTGCGCAAGAACGGAATTAGCCGCACCGAAGCCAATCAGAAGCAACACCGTCGCGAGGCTGAGCGCTCGGCTCGACATTCCCATCATCTCCGTTGAATTTCCGCAAATGCAGCCGGCATCCGGCGCGGCGGCGGTCACCTTTTAACCGATTGAGCCGCGAATGGAAGCAGGTCCGCGCGCAAGGATGTGATTAAGCGGTTTTCGAATATCTACTTTGAACACAGTGCAATAGCGCAGCCGGAACCGGCTCGCTAGATTTGAATGCAAACGCATAGGAACCGCTGCGGCGCCTGGGCGTCAGTTATAAAGGCCGGGTAGTCGCATCTTTCGGGTTCGCTCGAGAGGATTGCCGATGGACCGTTTGTTGCGTCGATTTCTGTCCCAATTCATCCGCCGCGGGTCGTTGACGGTGACCAGCGCAAGCGGGTCGAAGTTCACCGTCGGCGACGGCTCCAGCGAGCCGGTCGCAGTCCGCTTCGTCACTGCGGACTCCGAGCGGAGGGTCCTCGTCAATCCCGAGCTGGGGCTGGGCGAGGCCTACATGAACGGCGAGTTCGTGGTCGAGCGCGGCACCATAGCTGATGCCCTCGCGATCCTGCTCGATCAACCCGACCCATTGCCGCAGTGGGCAAAGCCGTGGTGGCACCTGCGCTACCTGACGCGGCACCTCAAGCAGTTCAATCCCCGCCCGCGCTCCCGTCAAAACGTCGCTCATCATTACGATCTCGACGGCCGGCTCTATTCGCTGTTTCTCGATGCCGACAAGCAATATAGCTGCGCCTATTTCGAGACGCCCCAGATGTCGCTGGACGACGCGCAGCTTGCCAAGAAGCGGCACATCGCGGCGAAGCTTCTCGTCGGCAATGGCCAGCGCGTGCTCGACATCGGCTCCGGCTGGGGTGGCCTCGGGCTCTATCTCGCCGAGATCGCGGGCGCCGACGTCACCGGCATCACGCTGTCGACCGAGCAGCTGCAGGTCGCCAATGCGCGCGCCGCCGAAAAGGGCCTGACGGGCTCGGCCAGATTCCAGCTCCAGGATTATCGCGACGTCGAAGGTACGTTCGACCGCATCGTCTCTGTCGGCATGTTCGAACATGTCGGGGCGAGGTTCTACGACGCCTACTTTCAGCGCTGCGCCGAGCTGCTGAAGGAAGACGGCGTCATGCTGCTGCATTCGATCGGCCGTTCGCAGGGCCCGGATTCGACCAATCCGTGGATCGCCAAATACATCTTCCCCGGCGGCTACATCCCCGCCCTCTCGGAGGTGCTGCCGGCGATCGAGCGCGCGGGCCTGCTGGTCTGCGACATCGAGATTCTGCGCCTGCACTACGCCGAGACGCTGAAGGCTTGGCGCGAGCGGTTCATGGCGCGGCGCGAGGAAGCCGTGCAGCTCTACGACGAGCGCTTCGCCTTGATGTGGGAATTTTACCTCGCGGCCTGCGAGATGACGTTCCGCAAGCAAGCCATGATGAACTTCCAGATCCAGATCACCCGTCGCCAGGGCGTGGTGCCGATGACCCGCGACTATATTCCGCAGGAAGAAGCCCGGCTGCGGGCCCGGGAGGGCGCGGCCATGCCGAAGCTCAAGCTGGCTGGTGAATAGGTCCGGATCCTAGTGACGAAGTGTCGAAATCCCGGACGTCCGGAAAGACGCCGTTAACGCCAATTGCGCCCGCAATTCCAGCAGGATTTCGGGGGCGACCGGCTGGCGACGCACCTCGGGCCGCTCCGCGTGCTTCATAGCCGCGATCAGCCCCGACAGCCAAAGCCGGCTGCCTGTCTCGCTTTGCCAGTTCTGGTGCTGCCGTTCTGGCTGCATCGCTCGCCTCGTATCCCTGTTGGCGGGGGAATGAGATAATCCCCTGCCCATCCGCCTGTTCCGGCATGACACCCGAAAGAATCCGGGGAGATGTGATCTGCTTCACAGAAGTCTGGTCGGGCCTGGCCTAGACCGTCGCCATGAGCAAAGAGACCCAAACCTCGTTTGACGTGCAGGACGACCTTCGCACCGATTACGCCCTGATCGTCACCGGCGTTGGGGCGGCCCTGGTTGCGCTGGTCTACCTCCTGCTGGTCTGAAGCCGAGCCGAATCGGTCAGCGAGCGTCATTTCGCGCGCTTCTCGATAGGTCTGCACGTCAGCCCCCCGGGTTCACGGATTTCAGGATTTTTCCGCGGCGCGATCACAGCTCTCTGCGCCGAGCGAGTTCCGCCAAAATCCAGTCAAGCGCGGCGTGTGCTGCGACTGCTAATCATCCACCATTTTAACTGAGCGGTTGATAGCGGTCAGCTTTTGCTTCCGCTTTGACCTGCGGCGGCGCTTTATCCCGGCCCCGCATCCGCCCAAGAAAATTGCTAAGCACGCCCGACCATGGCACTGACTGATTCGAACGTTCTCAAACTCGCGCCCGATGCCGGAACTCCCGCCTATCGGAGCGCACCGCACAATATCGAGGCGGAACAGAGCCTTCTGGGCGCAATCCTGGTCAACAACGACGCCTTCTACCGCGTCTCCGACTTCCTGGAGGCCAAGCACTTCTTCGAGCCGCTGCACCAGACCATCTTCGAGACCGCCGGCAGCCTGATCCGGATGGGCAAGATCGCCACCCCGGTCACGCTGAAGACGTTCCTGCCGGCCGATACCGATGTCGGCGGCATGACTATCGGACAATACCTGGCGCGGCTTGCGGCCGAAGCCACCACCATCATCAACGCCCAGGACTATGGCCGCACCATCTACGATCTGTCGTTGCGCCGCGACCTGATCGGCATCGGCGAGGACATGGTCAACGTCGCCTATGACGCGCCGGTCGACTTCCAACCGCGGGCGCAGATCGAGGACGCCGAGCGCAAGCTGTACGAGCTCGCCGAGTCCGGCCGCTATGACGGCGGCTTCCAGAAATTCTCGCAGGCGCTCACGGTCGCCGTCGATCTCGCAGCCAAGGCGTTCCAGCGCGACGGCAAGCTGTCGGGCATTTCGACGGGCCTGCGTGACCTCGACACCAAGATGGGCGGTCTGCAGCATTCCGACCTCATCATCGTTGCGGGACGCCCCGGCATGGGCAAGACGTCGCTGGCGACCAACATCGCCTACAACGTCGCGCAGGCCTACGTGCCGGAGCTTCAGGCCGACGGCACCATGAAGGCCGCCAATGGCGGCGTGATCGGCTTCTTCTCCTGCGAAATGTCGGCCGACCAGCTCGCCACGCGTATCGTGGCCGAGCGCACCGGCATTCCCTCCTCCCACATCCGCCGCGGCGGCATCACGGAAGCCGATTTCGAGAAGATCCGGCAGGTCTCGATCGAGCTGCAGTCGCTGCCGTTCTACGTCGACGCCACCGGCGGCCTGTCGATCGCGCAGCTGATGGCGCGCGCGCGCCGGCTCAAGCGCCAGAAGGGTCTCGATCTCCTGGTGATCGACTACATCCAGCTGCTCTCGGGCTCGGGCAAGCGCGCCAGCGACAGTCGCGTGCAGGAAATCACGGAGATCACGACCAGCCTGAAGGCGCTGGCCAAGGAGCTCAACGTTCCCGTGATCGCGCTGTCGCAGCTCTCGCGCCAGGTGGAATCGCGCGACGACAAGCGGCCGCAGCTCTCGGACCTGCGCGAATCCGGCTCGATCGAGCAGGACGCCGACGTCGTGCTGTTCGTGTTCCGCGAGGAATATTACCTCGCCATGAAGGAGCCGCGCCCCGGCACCGAAGAGCATGCCAAATGGCAGGCCGACATGGAACGCACGGTCGGCCGCGCCGAAGTCATCATCGGCAAGCAGCGCCACGGTCCGACCGGCACCGTCGAGCTGCACTTCGATGCCTCGGTCACGCGCTTCGGCGACCTCGCGCATGACGGCCAACTGCCGGACCGCAGCGACTACTAGATTGTTCCCCGGGTTGAACGGGGCCGGTCTCTTGCGTAAAACGACGCCATGACAATGGCGTCCGCCCCGAAATCAATCCCGCAATCCGGCCCCCTCTCCCCGGAGGCCAACCAGGCTGCCGCGCTCGCCGCCTTCGGCGGCGTGCTGACCGTCGATCTCGATGCGATCATCGCCAATTGGCGCAAGCTCGAGAAGACCGCGGTGCCGGCCGAATGTTCGGCGGTGGTCAAGGCCGACGCCTATGGCTGCGGCGCCGAGCAGGTGTCGCGCGCCCTGAGCAAAGCCGGTTGCAAGACCTTCTTCGTCGCCACCATCGAGGAAGCGCGCAAGGTGCGCGCCGCCGTTCCGGAGCCCACGATCTACGTGCTCGGCGGCTATTTCCAGAACACCGGCGAGCACTACGCCAAGATCAATTGCCGTCCGGTGATCGGCGATCTCAACGAGCTCGCCGAATGGGACGTGTTCTGCCGCCGCACCGGCTGGAACGGGGGCGCCGCTGTTCACATCGACACCGGCATGAACCGGCTCGGGCTGACGCTGTCGGAAGCGCAGGCCATCATCCCCCGCATCAACGCCGGCGATCACGGCATCACGCTGGTGATGAGCCATCTGGTCTCGGCCGAGCAGCTCAACAGCCCGATCAATGCCAGACAGCTCGCGGCCTTCCGCAGCATCGCCAGCGAGTTCACAGGCGTGCCGGCGGCGCTCGCCAACTCCTCCGGCATCTTCCTCGGCGCGCCCTTCCAGTTCGACCTGGTGCGGCCGGGAGCTGCGCTCTACGGCGTCAACCCGACGCCGGAGGCCGACAATCCCATGCAGCAGGTGGTCGACCTCAAGGCGCGCATCGTGCAGATCCGCAGCATCGAGCGCGGCGAGACCGTCGGCTATGGCGGCACCTGGACCGCGCGGCGGCCGACGAAACTGGCGATCATCGCAGTCGGCTATGCCGACGGCTATTTCCGCGCCGCCAGCTCCAATGACGGCACCCGCGGCGCCGATGTCATCGTGGCGGGCAAGCGCTGCCCTGTCGCGGGCCGCATCTCCATGGACCTGATCGCGATCGACATCACCGATCTGCCGCCGAACGCGGTGCGGCGCGGCCACATGGTGACGCTGCTCGGCGAAGGCATCACCGTCGACGAACTCGCGCACCATTTCGGCACGATCGGCTATGAGGTGCTGACCAGCCTCGGCCGCCGCTATGCCCGCGTCTACAAGGGCGGCAATGTCGAGGAGCCGCTGACGAAGCCGGAGCCCGCCTCGAACGCCGGGCAGCCGCCTTCCCCACCGCCGATCGAACAGCCGTCGGCGTTGCCGCCGCTACCGAGTTAACACGCGCGCGTGCCCCGGACGCAGCGCAGTGCGCCGCACTTCGCGGCGTAGTGCGCTGCAGAGCCGGGGCCCATATCTCAGCAGTTCACCGTGTCACCTTCTGGATCCCGGCTCGCGCTCCGCGCGTCCGGAACACAAGGATTATTTCTTCTTTCTGCTGTCCAGCGCCGTCTTGCAGGTGGCGCTGAGCTGGTCGCGCTTGGCGTTGAGACAGGCGACGATGCCGCCACCCGGCGCGATGCCGGCGCAGAATTTGTCGTAGTCCGCCTTGCACGCGCCGCGTGTTTCGGCTGACTGTGCCGTGGCCCCGGAGAACGCGACGACGAAGGCGGTAGCGGCAAAGCTCAACTTGGACATTGTATCTCCAGGGACGAAAGGCAGAGCCGGTAGCTCTAAATGAAGATTGCGACATTCAACATCAACAACATCAACCGCCGCCTGCCCAATCTGTTGGCATGGCTGCGCGCTGCGAAGCCCGATGTCGTCGCGCTTCAGGAGTTGAAGGCAAGTGATGGCGAATTTCCGGCGACCGCCATCGAAAGGGCCGGCTATGGCGCGGTGTGGCGTGGACAAAAGACATGGAACGGCGTCGCCATCCTCGCCCGCAATGCCGAGCCCGTGCTGACGCGCGACCGCTTGCCGGGAAAGCCTGCCGATCTCGAAGCGCGCTACATCGAGGCCGCGGTGCGCGGCGTCATCGTCACCAGCATCTATCTGCCCAACGGCAATCCGCAGCCGGGACCTAAATTCGACTACAAGCTCGACTGGTTCGCGCGGCTGCGGCGGCACGCCAACACCTTCATCAAGCAGGACCTGCCGGTGGTGCTCGCCGGCGACTACAACGTCGCGCCCACCGAGATCGACATCTATCCGACGCGCTCATGGGACAAGGATGCGCTGATCCAGCCGAAGAGCCGCGCGGCCTTTGCCGCGCTGGTCGAGCAAGGCTGGTGCGACGCGATCCGCGAGCTGCATCCCGACGAGCGCATCTACACGTTCTGGGACTACAAGCGGAACCGCTGGCCGCGCGATGCGGGCCTGCGGCTCGACCATCTCCTGCTCAGCCCTGCTCTCGCCCCGCGCCTCGCCAAAGCCGGCGTCGACAAGAAGATCCGCGGCGAGGACGGCGCCAGCGATCACGCGCCGGCGTGGGTGGTGTTGCGGTGACCCAAATGCAGTCAGCAGCGGGCCGCCCGATAAAAGTATGAAAAACAACCCCATGCACAGTAGCCGACCTCTGTCCGCTCAATGACTTACGGGTAAACCGAAATCAAAGTTGATCCGTCGGGCAAAACACTGGCATGATGTCACCATCGAAGGCGTCCACGTCGCGCCGAGGGCTCTTCAGATCGCCCCTTCATCGGGAATATTGAGAACGGTACCGCAGGCCTTGCAATGCACGGCGTCGGCATCGTGTCTCTGGAGCCCGCACGTCGGGCATTGAAACCGCACCTTGTGAGGACTGAGGAGTGCGCGGGCGAGATTGAAGAACAGCGTTACGCCGAAAATCATGATCACGACGGTGATCAGACGACCGAACGTACCCGCCAGGGTGATGTCGCCAAAGCCGGTCGTCGTCAGCGCCGTGACGGTGAAATACAGGGCATCGGCATAGTTTCGGATCTCCTCGTTGCGAAACTTCTGGGTCTCGTAGACGATCCCGGTCATCACGAAGATGAAAACGGCGAGGTTCGTGACGGCGAAGATGACCTCCTCGTTGCGACGAAAGAACGGTGAATCGATGCGGAGCCTCACCAGCATCTGGTAGTCGCGAAGCAGGCCCAACGTCCGCAGAATCCGGAGAAAGCCGCCCGCCTCGCCGGCAAGCGGCGCCAGGAAGGATACGATCGCGACCATGTCAGCCCACGTCGCGAGCTGGGTGAATTTTTGAAACGGATGCTGATCGACCAGGAGCCGGGCGGAGAAGTCGGCAAGCAGAATAACGCCGAACAGGACGTCGAGCGTCTCGACGATGTCACTGGGCGGCAGGAACGAGGTCGCAATAATGAACAGCACCGTCACGATATCGAAGATGAGCAGCGCATAACGGAAGCGCACGCCGTCCGGCGTTGCGCCCTCGTAGAGGAGGCGGACACTGCTTCGGAGAGACGTGAGGGTCACTGGAAGAATCTCGGTTTGCGAGGATGATGGCAACTCGGAGCGCGAGCCGCAACCGACGATGCTTGTACAGCTGCGTGGACTCGCGATTAGGAACCAGGAGTGCAGCGCGGGTGTTCAGCTCTCTTTGGGGGCTGAATGCTCAAACCCGAGGATTGTCGCAAGCTTGCGGAGCAATACCGAGCGCGCGCGAATGATGCCATGTCGGCGAAGCGGCTCGCCAATGTGCTTGTGAGCGTTTCAAACGCCTATCTCGCTTTGGCGAGCCAACTGGACCTCCTTGCGTCCGTCGAACATCAGGAGCACGCGAGGAGAGCCGGTCGGAACATTCAAGGCTGAGCCCTCTCAGACGAAAGATGGCAACCGACAAGGCGGCGGCGCCATGAAGCCTCATCATTGCGGTGCCCCGCGATAGAGCTCGCCCCGCTGGTCCCTCCGAGGGAAGGCTCTTGACCTCCGCGCCCTGGTAAGCATACTGGTCTGACCACGATCAGACCAAAGAGACGGGGATGGAGTTCAAGCGAGCCGCCGACGGCGAAAAGGGGTTCGAGAAGGTGTTTGCCTTCCTGCGCGAGCGCCTGCTTACCGGCTCGCTCCGGCCGGGCGACCGCCTGATTTCGGAGCGCGAGCTCGCCACCCTTCTCGGCGTCAGCCGGCCAATCGTCCGCGAGGCGCTGCGCGCCCTCACCGTCCTCGGGATCGTCGAGATCCGCGACCGCATCGGCACCGTCGTGACGCGGCCAGATGTCTCGGTGCTGAACGACTTCTTCACCTTCGCCCTCGCCCAGCAGGCCGACATGCTCGAGGACGTCATGCAGGCGCGCGTCGCGATCGAATGCCAGGCGATCCGGCTCGCCTGCGAGCGCGCCAACATCGCCGATTTCGAACGGCTGCAGCGCGCGCTGACGAAGATCGGCGAGACCATCGACGAAGCCGATGCCGGCGGCATGGCCGATTTCGACTTCCACCGCGCGATCGTCGTCGCCTCGCATTCGGAGACGCTGAGCGTGCTGCACGCCTCCATGGCGGGCCTGTTGACACATTCGCATCGCAGCCGCCGCGAGCTGGTGCAGGCCTTCCCGTCGATGAAGACCTACCTTGTCGACGATCACCGCCGCATCTTCGAAGCCCTCATTGCGCGCGATCCCGAGCGCGCGGATGCGACGCTGCGCAAGCATTTCGCCATCGGCGACGAATACCGCAGACGCGCCGTCGTCGGTGACATCGACAAGACCAGTGCCTCGGGCTGATCGCGCACAGCCCTTCAATCAAGACGCCGATTAAACAAGAAACGGACTGACGACATGGGACGGAACGACAAGGGCAAGGTCGGCTTCATCGGCATCGGCACGATGGGCCGGGAGATGGTGCGCAACCTGCAGGCGGCGGGCCACGCGGTCCGCGTCTTCGATCTGAACGAAGCCGCGCTGGCCGACAGCGTCAAGGAAGGCGCGACGCGTGCCAAAAGCCCTGCCGATGCCGCGCAAGGCACCGATATCGTCATCACCATGCTGCCCGACACGCCCCACGTCGAGGCGACGATCTACGGCGAGCAGGGCCTGCTGAATTCCCCGCCGCCGGGCAAGCTGATCGTCGACATGAGCACCATCTCGCCGGTCGCCGTCCGCCGCATCCATTCGGACCTGCAGAAGACAGGCGTCGGCTTCATCGACGCGCCGGTCTCCGGCGGGCCGGTGGGCGCCAGGAACGCCGCGCTCTCGATCATGGCCGGCGGCGATGCGGACACGTTCGCCAAGGCCGAGCCGTTCTTCCGCGCGATGGGCACGACCATCACCCATGTCGGCGCATCCGGCGCCGGCCAGACCGTCAAGCTCTGCAATCAGCTGATCTGCGGCATCAACATCCAGGCGATCTGCGAGGCGCTCGCGCTCGGCCGCGCTTCGGGCCTCGATCTCAACCTGCTGCGCCGGGTGCTGCTCGGCGGCTCCGCCGCTTCCTGGATGCTGGACAAGCTCGGCCCCGCGATGATCGCCGGCGACGTCTCCGCGGGCTTCCGGATCGATCTGCAGCTCAAAGACCTTCGCCTGGTGCAGGAGCACGCACAGGCCCTGAACGTGCCCCTGCCCGGCACTGCGCTCGTCACCAGCCAATATGTCGATGCGCGCGCCCATGGCGAAGGCAGCAACGGCAACCAGGCGCTGTTCCGCGTCTACGACCGCATGACCAACCAGACCACCGGCTGACCCTGGAACGATGAGCCTCCAACTCGACTTTCCCGCAGTGCTGGAGCGTTGGCCGAGCTTTCTGGCCGGCGCCGTCCTCACGCTTGAGTTGGCATTCTTCGCGACCGTGCTAGGCGCTTTGCTCGGCACACTCGCGGCGGTCGGACGCGGCACACACAATTCGCTGATTGCAGGTGCCTGCAAAGTCTATGTCGAGACCATCCGCAACACCCCGCTGCTGGTGCAGATCTTCCTGGTCTATTTCGGCCTCGCCAGCCTCGGCCTGAAATACTCCGCCTTCACGGTGGCGGTGGCGGCGCTGACCATCAATGTCGGCGCCTATACCGCTGAGATCATGCGGGCCGGCTTCGAGGCGATCCCGCGCGGGCAGATCGAGGCCGCCGAAGGGCTGGCGCTTTCGCGCTTCCAGATCTACTGGCACATCATCCTGCTGCCGGCGGTCGAGAAGGTCTATCCGGCGCTCACCAGCCAGTTCGTGCTCCTGATGCTGGCCTCCTCGGTCTGCTCGCAAATCTCGGCCGAGGAGCTCACCGCGGTCGCCAACTACATCCAGTCGGACACCTATCGCGCGTTCGAGACCTACATCATCGTCGCCGTGCTCTACGTCATCCTGTCGCTGGTGATGCGTGCCGGCTTCTGGGGCCTCGGCCTCCTCCTATTTCCGCGCCGGCGCCGGCTCGGCACGCCGTTGTGAGATGACCATGGGCGGACATCTCAACATCAACCACCTGATGTTCCTCGGCCAGGGCGCGCTGTGGACCATCGGTCTGTCGCTGATCGCGCTGATCGGCGGCGGCATCGTCGGCTTCGTGATCGCACTGGCGCGCATCTCGCCGCTGAAATCGGTGCGGCTCGCCAGTGCGATCTATGTCCAGTTGATCCAGGGCACGCCGCTGCTCGTCATTCTGTTCCTCGGCTATTTCGGTCTTGCCGCGATCGGCCTGAAGGTCTCGCCGCTGGTCGCGGCAGGTGCCTCGTTGACGCTCTACGTCGCGGCCTATCTCGGCGAGATCTGGCGCGGCTGCATCCAGTCTGTGCCGAAGCCGCAATGGGAAGCCGCCGAAGGCCTGGCGCTGAACCGCACCCAGCGCATGGTCAAGGTGATCCTGCCGCAGGCGATCCGCATCGCGACGCCGCCGACCGTCGGCTTCATGGTGCAGATCATCAAGAACACCTCGCTCGCGTCCGTGGTCGGCTTCGTCGAGCTGATGCGCTCGGGCCAGATCGTCAACAATTCGCTGTTCGAACCGTTCGCCATCTACGCCATCATCGCCGTCACCTACTTCGCCATGTGCTATCCCCTGTCGCTGTTCAGCCAGAGGCTGGAACGGCGGATGGGGCGTGGCAGGTCCAACCTCGCGCCAGCCTGACATGCAGCAAAACGCCCCCTCCTCTGAACCGATCGTATCGCTCCACAACGTGCAGAAGAGCTTTGGCGCGCTCCGCGTGCTCGACGGCGTCTCCTTTGCCGTTGCACGTGGCGAGGTGCTCGCCCTGATCGGCCGCTCCGGCTCCGGCAAGAGCACCGCGCTGCGCTGCATCGACCGCTTCGAGAAGGTCGACGGCGGCCAGATCGTGGTCTGCGGGCATCGCGTCGACCGTCCCGACGTGAACTTGCGTGCGCTACGCCAGGACGTCGGCATCGTGTTCCAGAGCTACAATCTGTTTCCGCACCTCACCATCGAGCAGAACATCACGCTCGCGCCCTGCGCGGTGAAGGGCATGGCGACGTCGCAGGCCAAGGATCTCGCACGAAAAGTTCTGGCGCAGGTCGGGCTGGATGAGAAGCTGCACGCCTATCCCGAGCAGCTCTCGGGCGGCCAGCAGCAGCGCGCCGCAATCGCCCGCTCGCTCGCCATGCAGCCGAAGGTGATGCTGTTCGACGAGGTCACCTCCGCGCTCGATCCCGAACTCACCGGCGAAGTGCTGAAGGTGATCGAACAGCTCGCGGCTGACGGCATGACCATGGTGATGGTCACCCACGAAATGGGCTTCGCCAAGGGCATCGCCGACCGGATCGTGTTCATGCATCGAGGCAAGGTCCACGAGACCGGACCTGCCTCGATCCTGACGTCGCCGACCACGCCCGAACTCACGCAATTCGTGGGAACGGGAAACCTAAAATCATAACAGGGAGAGGAGAACCAGGGATGACCAAGAAGATAGTGCTGGGAACGGCCGCCGCGTTGTGCGGCCTCATCATGATCGCGGCAACGCCCGCATCGGCCGATCTGCTCGACGACATCATGAAGGCAAAGAAGATCCGCATATCGACCGACCTCGCCATCCCGCCCTCGGGCATGATGGATTCCACGATGAAGCCGACCGGCTCCGATGTCGAAGTGGCGCAGCTCCTCGCCAAGGATTGGGGCCTCGAGCTGGAATTCATCCAGACCACCGGTGCGACCCGCATCCCGAACGTCCTGACCGGCAAGGCCGACATCATCATCTCGACCCTGTCGGTGACGGCCGAGCGTGCCAAGGTGATCGACTTCACCAAGCGCTATGCGACGCTGCAATCCGACGTCGGCTGCCTGAAATCGTCGACCGTGAAGGACTGGCCGGACCTGAAGGACAAGTCGATCGGCGTCTCGCGCGGCACCACGCAGGACACAACCTTGTCCAGCATGAAGGACAAGGACCTCAAGATCGCGCGCTATGACGACGACGCCACCATGGTGACGGCGGCGGTCTCGGGTCAGGTCGACTGCGTCGGCTCGTCCGCGACAATCATCAACCAGATCGGCGTGAAGAATCCCTCGCGCGTGTTCGAGTCCCGGATTCCGCTGGCGACCTTCGACCTCGCGATCGGCCTGAAGAAGGGTGAGCAGCCGCTGATGGACAAGCTCAACGCCTGGATCACCGAGAACGTCAAGAACGGCAAGCTCAACGCCATCTACAAGAAATTCCACGGCGTCGATCTGCCGGCGGACATGCGCAGCTGAACCACGGGGAAAGACATCGTGACAGCCGCGCCCGGCTGTCACGGTCATGCAATGATCAAGAAGGACAAAGAATGCGTCTCGTCATCGGATCCGACCACGCCGGCTGGCCGCTCAAGCAGACCGTCATCGACCACATCCGCAAGCTCGGCCACGACGTCATCGATGTCGGCTCCTATGACGACAAGCCGGTGGATTTCCCCGACATCGCCCGCGCCGTGGCGGCGAAGGTGACGTCGGGCGAAGCCGCGCGCGGCATCATGGTGTGCGGCACCGGCGTTGGCGCCTCGATCGCCGCCAACAAGATGAAGGGCATCCGCGCCGCGGTCTGCCACGACGTCCACTCCGCGCATCAGAGCGTCGAGCACGACGACGTCAACGTCATGTGCATCGGCGCGCAGATCGTCGGCGCGTGGCTCGCTGTCGATCTCGTGTCGTCGTACCTGTCCGCCGAATTCTCCACCGACGAGGATTTCCGCCGCCGCGTCGAGAAGCTGCGCGTCATGGACGAGGAAGGCTGAGGGCTCTCCGCCATGATCCTGGTGTTCGGATCGCTCAACATCGATCTGGTCGCGCAGGTCCCGGTGATTCCAGGTCCCGGCCGAACGGTGCTGGCGCCGTCCTACCGGACGCATTTCGGCGGCAAGGGTGCCAATCAGGCCGTTGCCGCCGCGCGGATCGCCGGGCCTGGACGCGTGAGCATGGCTGGCCGCGTCGGCCGGGACGGATTTGGCGACAGCGCGATCGAGAACCTCAGAGCCAACGGCGTCGACGCCGACCGCGTCATCAGAGCCGACGAGCCGACCGGCTCCGCTTTCATCACCGTCGATCAGGCCGGCGAGAATGCAATCACGGTGGCGAGCGGCGCCAACATGACGGCGCGTGCCGGCGATCTTGCGAGCGAGCTGTTCAATTTGGACACCGTGCTAGTGCTTCAGATGGAGGTGCCCTTTGCGCACGCGCTGGAAGCTGCCCGAAGAACCGCCGCCGCCTCCGGCACCGTCATCTGGAACCTTGCACCCGTTCCGGAGCAGATGACGCGTGAGATGGTCACGGAGCTTCTCGCCGTCACCGACTATCTCCTCGTCAACGAGCACGAGGCCCGCGACGCCGCCACCGCCATCGGCCTGGCGTCCGCCGACTACGAAGCCGCAAGCGCCGGACTCGCGAAGTCCGGCAACCTCACCTGCATTGTCACCGCCGGCGCACAAGGCGCGCTCGCCGTGACGGCGGAAGGCACCCGCCTGCGGGCGCCCGCCCAGCGCATCACGCCGGTGGACACGACCGGCGCCGGCGACACCTTCGTCGGCGCCTTTGCGGCGATGATCAGCGAAGGCGTGTCGCTGCAACGCGCGCTCGAAGTGAGTTGCGAAGCGGCGGCTTTGAAATGCCTCAAGGCCGGCGCCCAGACCGGCATGCCCATGCGCAGAGCGATGGGCTCCCTCGCGTAGGACTGATCGCCCGCATCGCTGCCCGCGGCTAAACTCTCCCGATTCCTGGAGGCTGTTTTGGCCTTTCTCTTCGTCCTCGCCGTCGGCCTCGTCGCCGGCACCATCTCCGGCATCGTCGGCACCGGCTCGTCGATCATGCTGATGCCGGTGCTGGTCTATGCCTATGGCCCGAAGGAAGCGGTGCCGATCATGGCGGTCGCTTCCGTCATGGCGAATTTTTCGCGGATCCTGGCGTGGTGGCGCGAGGTCGATTGGCGGGCCTGCGCGGCCTATTCGGCGACGGGCATCCCGGCGGTGGCGCTCGGCGCGCGGACGCTGCTGGCACTGCCCTCGCATGCCGTCGATCTCACCATCGGCCTCTTCTTGATCGCGATGGTGCCGGTGCGGCACTTTCTGGCGCGGCACGAGCTCAAGGCCAATCTCTGGCATCTCGCCATCGGCGGCGCGCTGATCGGCTATCTCACCGGCATCGTGGTCTCGACCGGGCCACTCAGCGTGCCGTTGTTCCTGTTCTATGGCCTGTCCAAGGGCGCGTTTCTCGCCACCGAAGCGGCCTCCTCGCTCGGGCTCTATTTCGCGAAGTCGGTGACTTTCGAGCGTTTCGGCGCGCTCACCGGCGAGGTCTTCATCAAGGGTCTGATCGCGGGCGCCTCACTGATGCTTGGCGCCTTCATCGCCAAACGCTTCGTGCTGCATCTGAGGCCGGAAACCTTCCGCCTGCTGATGGACGCGATCATGATCGCGGCGGGGCTCTCGATGCTCTGGACCGCGGCGCAGCCGTGACCCAGCCGCAACTCAGACGGCGAATTCGGGGGTGATCGATGGGCTATCAGAGACGACGCGGCTCGCCACGGCCGGCTGCCCGTCGAGCCCCCGCAGCACGGCCTCGAGCGGCTGCGGCCGCTGATAGAGGAACCCCTGCCCGAGCCGCACGCCCATCTCGCGCATGGCCTCCGCCTGCTCGGCGCGCTCGATGCCTTCGGCGACCAACGTCAGTCCCAGCGTGGCGCCGAGCGAGGCGATGACGCCGACAATGGCCTTGTCCTCGGCGCTGTCGGGGATCTCGCTGATGAACGCCTTGTCGATCTTCACCTTGTCGAGCGGAAACCGCCGCAGATGGGCGAGCGAAGAATAGCCGGTGCCGAAATCGTCGAGCGCGATCGTGGCCCCCAGGCGCCGCAGGCGATGCAGCGTTTCGGAGGCGCTGGCGATGTTGTTGATCAGCGATCCCTCCGTGATCTCGAGCTCGAGCATCGATGCCGCGACACCGAAGCGCGCGCAGGTCGCGTGCAGCTCGGCGGCGAGCGAGTGGTCGGCAAGCTCGGACGGCGGCAGATTGATCGCGATCCGCAGCTGCGGCCTGCCCGCAGCGGCCAATTGCTGCAAGGCCCGGCAGGCATCGGTCAGCACGTAGGCGGGTCAGCCGCGCATTGTTGCCGCTGCGCTCGATCAGCGGCAGGAATTCGCCGGGGCCGATCACGCCGTGCTCGGGATGGCGCCAGCGGATCAGCGCTTCCAGCCCGACGACCTCATGGCTGTCGAGATCGACTTGGCTCTGGTACCAGACCTCGAACTGGCCCTCGGCGAATCCGGTGGGAATGGCGAGCTCGAGATCCCTGCGGCGGCGATAGTCGCGCTGGAGCGCTTCGTCCAGCACGGCGACCGTGCCGGGCGCCTTGCTCTTGGCGTGATAGAGCGCGATGTCGGCGAGCGTCGGCAGATGCGACAGCTCCGGATCGTCGGCGTGGCGCACGGCAAGGCCGATGCTGGCGCGCGGCACCACCTGCTTGTCGTGGAGGCGGATCGGCTCGGAAATGGCATCGAGCACGCGTTGAGCGAATGCGTGCGCGGCCTGCTCGTCGCTCACCTCGGGGCGGATGACGACGAACTCGTCGCCGCCGAGCCGGGCGACCCAGTCCTCGGCTTCGACCGCGCGACGAAGGCGCTGCGAAATCTGGACCAGGAACGCATCGCCGGCCTCGTGACCGAAGGTGTCGTTGATGCCCTTGAAGTCGTCGAGATCGATGAAGCAGAACGCGACCAGCGTATCCGGCGCGCCTCCATTCTGGCTCGTCACGGCCAGGCGCTCGGTCAGGGAGCGCCGGTTCGGCAGCCCGGTGAGCGGATCGTGCGTCGCCATGTGCCCGAGCCGGTCCAGCGCGCCCGACGTCGTGTGCTGCATGGCGTTGAAGGCGCGCGCGAGCTGGCCGAATTCGTTCGAGGAGGTGACGTCGGCCGGATAGGCCCGGCCGTCCTGCTTGCTGCGCTGGACCGCCGACATCATGGCCGCGAGCGGCCTGCCGATGAAGATGTTGGCGGAGATGCGCATGGCGATCAGGGTCGCGAACGTTGCGAGCAGCCCGACGACCAGCAGCAGCATCAGGCGGCTGCCCGCATCCGCGTACAGCGTCGCACGCGAATAGGCGATGGCGATGCGGCCGGCCTGAACGGCCATGTTACCGTTGCTGTAGTGGATCGGGTGCGAGACCTCGGCGACCGACTGGCCCTGGGGGCGCGCGACCACGCGGGCGATCGCAGCGCCGGTATCGTCGTAGACGGCCGCCGCCGCAATGGTCTCGTCGTGCATGATCTCGTTGAGCACGCCCGTGACCTGGTCGTAGCGCATCTTCCAGAGCGGCTCGGCGATCAGCTCGGCCCGGCTCTCGGCGACGCGGGCCATGCGGGCGTCGAGTTGCCTGAGCTGCGACCAGAAGCTCGATGCCTCGACGCCGGCGGAGGCGAGCAATTGCACCAGCAGCAGAACGGGCACGGTGGCCCAGATCATCGCGTGGACGACCGAGCGCAAGCGCGGCGGCGCTGCCTGCTCGTTGCGATCCGGCTCGGTCATCGCCTCATCCTTGCCCATCAGTCGGCAACGCCTTCGGCGACCGGCAGCGACGAGATGAGCGCATCGAGGGAAAAGTCATACTGGCCGCAGCGCCCGGCCTTCGCCCGGAACCGCGCGAAGTCGATCCGGTCGAACGCACGGGTCTTGATGAGATCGCCGACCGAAGCGAGATTGTCGCGCGTGATCGCCGACGTCTTGACCTCGACGCGGGGCGAGACGGCTGCAAAATCGCAGCCATCGGCATAATCGCGCAGGAGAACGACGGACCAGCCGCCGAGCAGGAAATGCCCGCCATCGGTCAGGAGCATGCGGCCCGCCTTGATCTCGCGCAGAGCATCCTCCGACCAGTTGAGGCCGACCACCTGGATGTTCTCGCCGGGCACAAGGCCGGCGGCGATCGTCGCGCGCAGCGCGCCGAGCGCCATCGGATCGTTTCCGGCCCAGATTCCGGCGGGCCGGATCTGCTTGCGCGCGGCCCAGCTCAGGTAGTTTGCCGTGACCCGCTCGGCCTCGGACTTCGTCCAGTTGGCGAACAGCATGCGGTCCACCACGACGTCGGACGCAGCATCCACCGCGAGCGTGAGGCCGGCGTTGCGGGCGATCGAGGCGGGCGTGGTCTCGTCGCCACCGATGCCGAGAATGTGGATCTTGCCGTCCGCGCTCTGCCATTTCTCGGCACGCGCCGCGGTGATCAGCGCATTGGCCATCCGCGCGCCCGCGGTCTGAAGATCGGTCGTGATGTCGCCGAGCCAGGTCTCGAGCTTTTGCCTCGGCGGTCCAAGGCGCACCGCGTCCTCGCCGATCAGCGTGTTCGAAAGCAGCAGCGTCTTGACGCCCGCGGCTTCGGCCGCCTCCAGGATGGGAACGGCGGCGGATTCCTCGTTCGACAGGATGAGGAAGTCGGGCTTGTCGGGACGGGCCACCACGCCGAAGCCGAGCTCCTGCATGGTGCGGTAGTTCCGCTCGCTGGTCAGCACCTCGACATGCGAATCGAGCTTGCGGCCGGCGGCCTGCATGGTCTGCGCGACCATGTCCCAATAGACCTCGCCGGACTTGCCGGGATTGACGAAGACGATGTTGAGGGGCTTGGCGATGCTACCGCCAACCGACCCAAAAACGCCGCAGACCATGCCCGCCGCGAGCAATATTCGCAGGAATCTCGTCAATTTTGCCGCCCCCATTGGTTCCGAGATTGGACCCACGTCCGCTAAGAATTGGCAAAATCGCACCGGGCACAGCGGCGCAGGGCTAACGAAAGGTATATCTCCCGTGCCGAATTGAGATATTCGAAGCGCCAGCGATCGGCCGGCCAATCCGTGCTATCAGCACATCTGAAACCCGCGACTCGCGCTCCCCCATGGCCAAATCCACACTTTCCTTCGTCTGCCAGAACTGCGGCGCGGCCTATAACCGCTGGCAAGGCAAGTGCGAGTCCTGCGGCGAGTGGAATACGCTTGCGGAAGAAGACACCAGCGGAAGCGTGCCGGTGTCGATCCGCTCCAAGCGCAAGGGAAGAACCTTCGCGCTGGAGAGCCTCGCCGGCAGGAGCCCGGATGCGCCGCGCCTGTCCTCGGGGATGACCGAGCTCGACCGCGTCACTGGCGGCGGCTTCGTGCGCGGCTCGGTGCTGCTGGTCGGCGGCGATCCCGGCATCGGCAAGTCGACGCTGCTGACGCAGGCGACCAGCCTGCTCGCGCGCGCCGGCCACCGCGTCGTCTACATCTCCGGCGAAGAGGCGGTCGCCCAAGTGCGCCTGCGCGCCGAGCGGCTCGGGCTGTCGGACGCGCCGGTGCAGCTCGCGGCCGAAACCTCGGTCGAGGACATCGTCTCGACGCTGTCGGAGGGCGCGGTGCCCCGGCTGATCGTGATCGACTCGATCCAGACCATGTGGACCGACACGGTGGAATCGGCGCCCGGCACGGTGACGCAGGTGCGCGCCTCGGCGCAGGCGCTGATCCGCTTCGCCAAGAAGACCGGGGCCGCCATCATCCTGGTCGGCCACGTCACCAAGGACGGCCAGATCGCCGGCCCCCGCGTGGTCGAGCACATGGTCGATGCGGTGATGTCGTTCGAGGGCGAAGGCTCGCAGCAATTCCGCATCCTGCGCGCGGTGAAGAACCGCTTCGGGCCGACCGACGAGATCGGCGTGTTCGAGATGACGGGCCTCGGCCTGCGCGAGGTCACCAACCCCTCCGAGCTGTTCCTGTCGGAGCGCGATCTCGGCACGCCCGGCACTGCGGTCTTTGCCGGCATCGAGGGCACGAGGCCCGTGCTGGTCGAATTGCAGGCACTGGTAGCCCCGACCTCGCTCGGCACCCCGCGCCGGGCCGTGGTCGGCTGGGATCCGAGCCGGCTCTCGATGGTGCTGGCGGTGCTGGAGGCCCATTGCGGGGTCAAGCTGTCCGGCCACGACGTCTATCTGAACGTTGCCGGCGGCCTGCGCATCCACGAGCCGGCGGCGGACCTCGCCGCCGCCGCAGCCTTGGTGTCATCGCTGGTTAATGCGCAGTTACCCACCGATGCCGTCTATTTCGGCGAAATCTCGTTGTCGGGCGTGGTGCGGCCGGTGGCGCAGACCCCGGCCCGGCTCAAGGAGGCGGCAAAACTCGGCTTCCAGCGCGCCGTGCTGCCCGAATCGGCGCGCGGCGATGCCGGCGGCGACGCCGGGCTCTCCCTGAACGCGGTGAACAGCCTGACGACATTGGTGGCCGAGATCGCAGCGCGGGGCTCCCGTCGGGGCGAATCCAGTGCACAGCCAGAGAAAAATGCCACACCGGCCAGATTCCGCCGTGGAGAGGGTTAGGTGGAGGTGACGCCGGAGGCCTCCGCCGCTATACAGCCGTCACAAAAGCAGCATGGGATTGCGTGGTTGCGGCCTTGCCGGGAACGCCGTCTGCCCTTCTTTTAGGGCAGCGGCCAAGCACCGATTCGCTAGAGCACCTTTGAAGTACGAGCGGACCAGACCAGCCGATGCCAGTAACCATCCTCGACCTGATCCTGCTCGGTGTGATGCTGATCTCGGGCCTGCTCGCGATGGTTCGCGGCTTCATGCGCGAAATCCTGTCGATCGCGGCCTGGGGCGCCGCGGCGATCGTGACGCTGTATTCGTTCTCGAAGCTGCTGCCGACCGCCAAGACCTATTTCAACAACGACACGGTCGCGAGCGTCGTCGTGGTGGCCGGCGTGTTCATCGGCACCCTGGTCGTGGTCTCCGTCATCACGGTCCGGATTTCCGACATGATCCTGGATTCGCGGATCGGCGCGCTGGATCGGACCCTCGGCTTCCTGTTTGGGCTGGCTCGCGGGCTTTTGATAGTCGTGGTCGCGTTCCTGTTCTTCACCTGGCTGGTGCCGGACAAGCAGCGTCCGGATTGGGTCAGCGGGGCCAAGTCCCGCGTGGTGCTGCAGGGAACCGGCGATTGGCTGATGGCCCTCTTGCCTGACGACCCCGAGAACACCATCTTGAAGAGATTCAAGAAAAACAAACCAGATGATGATCAAGCTGAATCCGAGCAGCAGCCTTCGGGCAGTGGCGACGGGTACAGTAAGTCGGCTCGTGACGGCATGAAAAAGCTGATCGAGAAACCTGCGGCGCGTTGATAGAGCCCCAAAAGAGAGGCGAGAACGAGATGCGACACCCTGACCAGGACGCCCTGCTTGATCTCGATCCAAACGCCGGTCCAGGCCCGGCGGCGCTTGAGCTTCAGGACGATCTGGAAGGCGATACGCTTCGCGAGGAATGCGGCGTCTTCGGCATCTACGGCCACCCTGATGCGGCCGCCATCACTGCGCTCGGTCTTCACGCGCTCCAGCACCGCGGCCAGGAGGCCGCCGGCATCGTCTCCTACGACGGCAGCCGCTTCCACTCCGAACGCCGCCTCGGCCTCGTCGGCGACACCTTCTCCCGCCGCGAGGTGATCGACCGCCTGCCCGGCAGTGTGGCGGTTGGCCATGTCCGCTACGCCACGACCGGCGCCACCATCCTGCGCAACGTGCAGCCGCTGTTCGCCGAGCTCAATGCCGGCGGTCTCGCGGTCGCTCACAACGGCAACCTCTCCAACGGCCTGACGTTGCGCCGCGAGCTCGTCAAGAACGGCGCCATGATGCAATCGACCTCCGACACCGAGGTGATCCTGCACCTGGTGGCTCGCTCCAAGCGCGTCCGCTTCATCGAGCGCTACATCGACGCGCTGCGCGAGATCGAGGGCGCCTATGCGCTGGTTTCGCTGACCAACAAGAAGCTGGTCGGCGCGCGCGATCCGCGCGGCATCCGCCCGCTGGTGCTCGGCGAGCTCGACGGCTGTCCGATCCTGACTTCCGAGACCTGCGCGCTTGACATCATCGGCGCCCGCTTCGTGCGCGACATCGAGCCCGGCGAAGTCATCGTGTTCGACGAGAACGGCCAGGACATCCACAAGCCGTTCCCGCCGATGGCGCCGCGCCCCTGCATCTTCGAATACATCTACTTCTCGCGGCCGGATTCCATCGTGCACGGCCGCTCGGTCTACGAGGTGCGCAAGAATTTCGGCGCGCAGCTAGCGCGCGAGAGCCACGTGCCGGTCGACGTCGTGGTGCCGGTGCCGGATTCCGGCGTGCCCGCCGCGGTCGGCTACAGCCAGTATTCCGGAGTGCCGTTCGAGCTCGGCATCATCCGTAACCATTATGTCGGCCGCACCTTCATCCAGCCGACGCAGGCGATCCGCGAATCCGGCGTGCGCATGAAGCACTCGGCCAACCGCGCCGCGATCGAAGGCAAGCGCATCATCCTGATCGACGACTCCCTGGTGCGAGGCACCACCTCCAAGAAGATCGTGCGCATGATGCGCGATGCCGGTGCCAAGGAAGTGCACTTCCGCCTCGCTTCGCCCCCGATCCTCTATCCCGATTATTACGGCATCGACCTGCCCGACCGTGGCGGCCTGCTGGCGGCGACGCATTCGCTGGAGGAGATGCGCGAGCTCATCGGCGCCGACTCGCTCGCCTTCCTGTCGATCGACGGCATGTACCGCGCCATGGGCGAGCCAGGCCGAGACCCCGCCAATCCGAAGTTTGCGGATCACTGCTTCACCGGCGTCTATCCGACCCACCTCACCGACCAGACCCAGACCGAGCCGCAGCCGCGGCAATTGTCGCTGCTGGCCGAGGCGAGCTGACCAAGGATCGTCCCCGGGGGCTCATCCGAGACTTCTTTTCGTCATGGCCGGGCTTGTCCCGGCCATCTTCGTCTGTAATACCCGCCGCAAAGAACGTGGATGCTTGGGACGAGCCCGGGCATGACGGAAGTATTCGACGATGACCAAACCTCTCGCCAACCGTATCGCTCTCGTCACCGGCGCCTCGCGCGGCATCGGCTATGCCACCGCAATCGCGCTGGCCAAGGCCGGCGCGCATATCGTGGCGACGGCGCGTACGCAAGGAGGGCTGGAAGAGCTCGACGACGAGATCCGCAAAGACGGCGGCAGCGCCACCCTGGTGCCGCTCAACCTCACCGATTCCGACGGCATCGCGCGTCTCGGCGCCGGCCTGTACGAGCGCTACGGCAAGCTCGACATCCTGGTCGGCAATGCCGGCGTGCTCGGCCCCTCCTCGCCGATCGGCCATATTGAGCTGAAGACCTTCAACGAGGTGATGGCGGTGAACGTCTCCGCGAACTTCCAGCTGATCCGCTGCATGGAACCGCTGCTCAGGCAATCCGATGCCGGCCGCGCCGTGTTCATCACCTCGGGTGCCGCCAACAAGGCCACCGCTTACGTCAGCCCCTACGCCGCGTCCAAGGCCGCACTGGAGACGCTGGCGCGTGCCTGGGCGCAGGAAACCGCGAACACCAAGCTGCGCGTCAATCTGTTCAATCCGGGCCCGGTGCGCACCCGCATGCGCGCCACCCTGATGCCCGGCGAGGATCCGGCGACGCTCGACACGCCCGAGCAGGTCGCAGAATTCATCGTGCCGCTGTGCACGCCCGACTGGACCGAGACCGGCAAATTCTACGATTACAAGACCCGCGCCCTGATGAGCTTCCGCGCGCCGGCCTGATTGCCCTCCGACGCCTTGGACGTCATGCCGGCGGTAATGACCGTACCGCCGAGCTCGATACCGGAAAGCGCATTTAGAAATTCAAGCCGACATCGAACACACTGAAAATAGCGTCTCAACGCATTTTGCCCAAAAGTTAACCGATGGATGACGCTACGACGCAGCGTCATCCGGCTTTAGGTGCATTGCCGTCGGCCATGGGACACGGTAGAGCGTCAATTGGAACAAGGCTCCCGAAGAGAGCCGTCCGCATATTTGACAATGGAGGAAGCCTTTATGACGATGCCCGCACGCCGCGCCGCGGCTCTTCTGGCCTGTGCCGCTTTCGGCTTTGCCACATCCGCATTCGCGCAAGACAAGACCATCAAGATCGGCGTGCTCAACGACATGTCGAGCCTCTATGCCGACATCGGCGGCCCGAACTCGGTGGCGGCCGTGAAGATGGCGGTCGAGGATTCCGGCCTGAAGGCCAAGGGCTGGACCATCGAGGTGCTCTCCGGCGATCACCAGAACAAGCCCGATATCGGCGTCAACATCGCCCGGCAATGGATCGATTCCGACAAGGTCGACGCCATCGCCGA
The DNA here is from genome assembly GCF_044908355.1 of Bradyrhizobium sp. USDA 336. Lineage (NCBI taxonomy): Bacteria > Pseudomonadati > Pseudomonadota > Alphaproteobacteria > Hyphomicrobiales > Nitrobacteraceae > Bradyrhizobium > Bradyrhizobium sp. USDA 336. Next base: position 2,205,071 of record NZ_JBIYDC010000002.1, read on the forward strand.
CACGCCGAGCTCCGGCGTCGCGCTCGCGGTCAGCAACCTCGTCAAGGAAAAGAACGCGGTGCTGCTCAATTCGGGCGCCGCGACCGCCGACCTCACCGGCAAGGCCTGCACGCCCAACACCGTGTCCTTCACCTACGACACCTACATGCTCGCCAACGGCACCGGCAAGGCGCTGACCAAGGCGGGCGGCGACAGCTGGTTCTTCCTCACCGCGGATTATGCCTTCGGCCATGCGCTGGAGCGTGACACCGGCGCGGTCGTCACCGCGACCGGCGGCAAGGTGCTCGGCGGCGTCAAGCACCCGCTCAACACGGCGGACTTCTCCTCGTTCCTGCTGCAGGCGCAGTCCTCCAAGGCCAAGATCATCGGCCTTGCCAATGCGGGCGGCGACACCACCAACGCGATCAAGCAGGCCGCCGAGTTCGGCATCGTCCAGGGCGGCCAGAAGCTCGCCGCGCTGCTGCTGTTCATCAACGACGTGCACTCGCTCGGCCTGAAGACCGCGCAGGGCCTGACCTTCACCGAGTCGTTCTACTGGGACCTCAACGACCAGACCCGCGAATGGTCGAAGCGTTTCCAGAAGGTCTCGCCCAAGGGCTCGATGCCCTCGATGACGGTTGCGGGCCTCTATGCCGAGATCCTGCATTACCTGAAGGCGATGGAAGCGCTCGGCAGCAATCCGCGTGACGGCGCCAAGGTCGTCGCCAAGATGAAGGAGCTGCCGACCGACGATCCGCTGTTCGGCAAGGGCCCGCTGCGCCAGGACGGACGCCGCCTCATCCCCGCCTATCTGTTCGAGGTGAAGAAGCCCGAGGAGTCGAAGGGACCGTGGGATTATTACAAGCTGGTCGCCACCATCGCGCCGGAAGATGCGGCCAAGCCGCTCAAGGACAGCGACTGCCCGCTGGTGAAGAAGTAGGATCGTAGGGTGGGTTAGCATGCGGCTGCGCAAAGCGCAGTCCGCTGGCGTAACCCACCTCTTCCGCCTCCGCGGAAATGAAAGAGGTGGGTTACGCCTCGCGGTTTGCGCTTCGCGCGAACCGCGAGGCTAACCCACCCTACGAGACTGTCCTGGTCGCACCCAGCGACCGCACCGCGATCGCCACGCACACCACCATCAGCACCGCGGCGAGCAGGAACGGTGCGCCGGGCAGATGCAGCGGCGCGCTGGCGCCGATGAAATAGGAAAATGTCAGCGTGAACAGGAACGGGCCGACGAGCTGCGACACGCTCTGCACGCTCGCGGTCGCGCCCTGCAGCTGGCCCTGCTGATCCGGCGCGACGAGCCGCGTCATCAGCGCCTGCGAGGCGGCACCGGAGATGCCCCACAGAGCCAGAATGGGAATCCCGAGCCAGGATAGCGGTCCGGTCGGCGCGGCGCCGAGGACCACGAAGCCGACCGCGCCACAGCAGAGGCCGAGCAGGAGCGCGTTGCGCTCGCCAAGCGCGCGCACGATGGGGCCGATCGCAAAGCCCTGCACCACCATGGCGCAGATGCCGACCATGGCGAGCGTCAGGCCCACCGTCTTGGCATCCCAGCCGTAGCGATAGGTCGCGTAGAGCACAAAGGTCGAGGGGAGCACGACGTGCGCGACCTGCGCGATGAAATTGACGATCGACAACGCGGCCAGCACCGCGTTGGAGCGCAGCAGATGCAGCGCGCCGAGCGGATTGGCGCTGCGCCAGCGCAGCGCCGCGCGCTTGTCGGGCGCAAGCGACTCCGGCAGCACGAACAGGCCATAGAGCGCGTTGGCGAAGCTCAGGGCCGCCGCGGCCCAGAACGGCAGGCGCGGATCGATATCGCCGAGCAGGCCGCCGAGCGCCGGCCCCAAGATGAAGCCGGCGCCGAAGGCCGCACCGATCCGGCCGAAGACCGCCGCACGCCGTTCCGGCGGCGTGATGTCGGCGATATAGGCGAAGGCGGTCGAGATGCTCGCCGAGGTGATGCCGGAGATCACGCGGCCGATGAACAGCCACGCAAGCGACGGCGCCAGCGCCATCAAGACGTAATCGGCCGCGAGCCCGAAATTCGACAGCAGCACCACTGGCCGCCGTCCGAAACGGTCGGACAGCGCGCCAAGCACCGGCGAGAACACGAACTGCATCAAGGCCCAGGCGGTGCCGAACAGGCCGAAGATGCGCGCGGCATGAGCGGTGTCGTTGTCGACGAAGCTCTCGATCAGCTTCGGCAGGACCGGCATGATCACGCCGAGCGCGACCATGTCGAGCAGGATGGTGACGAAGATGAAGGCGACCGCGCCGCGCGGGGCCGGCGCTGCGTGCTGCACCACCGCCCCGCCGGCGCCGTCGCTCACGACGGCCGCTTGCGCTTGTGCGCGAACGGATTGGCCTTCTCGCGCAGCGTGATGCGCACGGGCGTGCCCGGCAGCTCGAAGGTCTCGCGCATGGAATTGGTGAGATAGCGCAAGTAGGATTGCGGCACGGCGTCCGCGCGCGAGCAGAACAGCACGAAGCTCGGCGGGCGCGCCTTGGTCTGGGTGATGTAGTTCAGCTTCAGCCTGCGGCCGGAGACCGCCGGCGGCGGGTTGGCCTGAATCGCCTGCTCGAACCAGCGATTGAGCGCTGCCGTCGGCACGCGCCTGTTCCAGATCGCATAGGCGTCCTGGATCGCCTGCATCAGGCGATCGATGCCCTCGCCCATCAGGCCCGAGACAGCGACGATGGGCACACCCTTGAGCTGCGGCAGCCAATGATCGGCATCGCGGCGCAGGCCCGAGATCGCGCCGCCGCCCTTGGTCTCCATCAGATCCCATTTGTTGACGGCGAGCACGACCGCCCGTCCCTCGCGCTCGATCAGGTCGGCAATGCGCAGGTCCTGCTCCTCGAAGCGGTTCTGCGAATCCATCATCAGCACGACCACTTCGGCAAAGCGCACCGCGCGCAGTGCGTCCGCAACCGAGAGCTTTTCCAGCTTCTCCTCGATGCGCGAGCGCCGGCGGAGGCCCGCGGTGTCGAACACACGGAAATCGCGGCCCTTCCAGTTGATCTCGACCGCGATGGCATCGCGCGTGGTGCCGGCCTCCGGGCTCGTCAGCAGGCGCTCCTCGCCGAGCAGATGGTTGATCAGCGTCGACTTGCCGGCATTGGGCCGGCCGACGATCGCGACCCGGATCGGGCGCGTCGCGGCCTCTTCCTCCGAGATCGGCGCGTCGTCCTCATCGTCGTCTTCCTCGACGGGTTCGGGCATTAGCCTCGCGAGCGAGTCGTAAAGCTCGCCCATGCCCTCGCCATGCTCGGCCGAGATCTGGATGGGATCGCCGAGGCCGAGCGCAAACGCCTCCATCGCGCCGGCATCGCCGTGCTTGCCCTCGCTCTTGTTGGCGATGAGCAGTACCGGCTTGTCGGCCTTGCGGGCGAAATCGGCGAAGGCGCGGTCGGTCGGCGTGAGGCCGATGCGGGCGTCGATGACGAAGAACAGCGCATCGGCCTGCGCGATCGCGGTCTCGGTCTGCTCCTGCATGCGCGCGGTCAGCGAGCCCTTGGCGCCCTCGTCGAGGCCGGCGGTATCGATGATGGTGAAGTGGAGATCGCCGAGCCTGGCCTCGCCTTCGCGGCGGTCGCGGGTGACGCCCGGCAGATCATCGACCAGCGCGAGCTTCTGCCCAACCAGGCGGTTGAACAGCGTCGACTTGCCGACATTGGGCCGGCCGATGATGGCGATCGTGAAGGACATCGGTCATTCGTGCGCTGCCGGGGCTGCGCCTGTCAATGCAACGGGAAATATTGTTTGAGCATGATCTTTTCGGAAACCGCTTCACACGCTTCCGGATCATGCTCTAGCGGGAGAAGCTGCCGCTCGGCAGCGGTGCCGGGAAGGCGCTCTGCGATTGCTGCTGGGGGGGCTTGGTCGGCTGCGCCTGCTGGGTTGGCTGCGCCTGCTGGGCCGGCTGATCCGGCGGCGGCGCGGTGGTGCGCCTGCGGACGATCTTGTGCTTGGGCGGCGGAGCGGACGTCGCGGGCGCTGCCTCCGGCTGCGCCTCGCCATCGACCTCACCGGCGGGTGCTTCGGCCGGCGCGGCGGCCGTGGCGGGCTGCCTGGTCTGCTTTGCCTTGGCCCCCTTCGCCGGCTTGGCCGGCTCGGGCTCGGCAGGCAATGCCGCGACGGCAGGTGCGTTGGGATCGGGCTGCTGCTGCTGTGCGCCTTTGTACAGGTCCCTCGGCACGCCCTGCTCGAGCCCCGGCACGCCCTCGGGGAAGACCGGCTTGCGGTCGCCCGGCAGCTTCTTCTTGGTGTCGAGGAAGTCGAGCAGATCGCTCGGATCGAAGCTGGAGCAGCCGCCCAGGACGCCGGTGAAGGCGATCAGGACGGCGGCTGCGATCAAGCGTGGCGTGCGGCGCATCTTGGTGTCTCGTTACGTCAGAGAACCGTCGTCAGCTTTTGGCGACGGGTGGCAACAAAGCCTGAAGCGCCTCGGCGCGAGAACGCAGGCCGGGCGGTGTTTCGCCGTCTCCGTCAATCGCCTCGAGCCATTTGCGGGCTGCAGTCATGTCGTTGTTACGCCAGGCCGACAGCGCCAGCATCTCGCGGGCGGTGTGGCGGAAGGTCGATTTCGGCGCGGCGGAAGCTTCCAGCCGCTGCTGGATGTCGGCATAGCCGGCGCTGTCGAGCAGGAGCCCCGCGGCGCGGATCTTGGCCAGATCCTGCCACTCGCCGCCAATGCTGCGGTCGGCGGCGATGTCGTCATACATCTTCGCGGCCGCCTTGGGATCGCGGCTCGCGGCCTCGGCCGCAGCACGCAGCCGCGCCAGGGTGCGATAGCCGGACGGCGCCTTGGCGGCGAGCTCGGTGAAGGCCTTCTCGGCGTCCTCATGCTTGCCCTGCTCGGACAGCTCGGCGGCCTTCTCGAAAGCGGCGCCCGCCTCGGCGGCCTTCTGGGCCTCCAGGTACCTATAACCCTGCCAGCCACCTGCGCCGGCGACGATCAGCACCATCAACGCGATGAAGTAGATCGAATACTTGTCCCACAGCTTCTTGAACTGTTCGCGACGTACTTCCTCGTTTACTTCGTCAAATAATTCAGACACTTATGCCAATCCCATGCCCGTCCGGGTGCGCGCGCCAAAGCGTTCGCGTCAGGAATCCCGTCCCCGTGTGGCGGCGAGGTAGCCTAACGATATGGCGGTGGCAAGGCAAAGCGAGCCCGATCAAGGCGTTAACCACCCGGGACATCCCGGATGCCCCTGCCCGGCTCAAGCTCCCAGCAGCTCCCGCAGCTGGCGCTTCAGCACCTTGCCGTTGGCGTTGCGCGGCAACGGGTCTGCCGTGATCGCCATGGTTTCGGGAACCTTGTAGTCGGACAGGCGCTCGGCGCACCAGGCGCGCAGGTCCGTATCGGTCACCGGCTGTCGCGTCACCACCACGGCGTGGACGCGCTCGCCCAGCACCGGGCAGGCCCTGGCGATGATCGCGCTCTCGACCACGGCGGGATGGCCGGCCAGCACGGATTCGACCTCGGCCGAATAGATCTTCAGGCCGCCGCGATTGATCATGTCCTTCTGCCGGTCGAACACGCGAACGAATCCTTCCGCATCAATCGAGCCGAGGTCGCCGGAGTGCCAGAACCCACCCGTGAAGCTTTCGGCGGTGGCCTTCGGATTATTCCAGTAGCCCTTGATCACGGAGGCGCTCTGGATCCAGAGCTCGCCGATCTCCCAGGGAGGCAGCTCGCGCCCGTCCGGGCCCATCACGGCGATGCGCGCGCCGGGGCACGGCAGGCCGACGCTGTCGATATGGCGCTCCGTCAGCTCGCCCGGCATGATGGTCGAGGGCGAGGTCGTTTCGGTCGCGCCGTAGCAGTTCATCAGCTTCAGGCCGGGAATCTTCGCCTTGAGCTTCTCGATGGTGGCGACCGGCATCGGCGCGCCGCCGAAGCCGCCGATGCGCCAGCTCGAGAGATCATAGCCGTCGAAATCGGGCTGGAGCAGGCAGAGATTGTACATCGCCGGCACCATCACCGTGTAGGTGACGCGCTCGCGCGCGGCGAGCTTAAGGTAATCGGCGGCCTTGAACTCCGGCATGATGATCAGCGCGCCGCCGCAGCGGATCATGGTGGTGATGTTGGCGACGACGCCCGTGACATGGCCGAGCGGCACCGCTGCGATCGAGCGATCGGTTTGCGTCAATTGCAGGCAGGACACGAACACCATCGAGGAATGGACGATGTTGCAATGGGCCAGCATCGCGCCCTTCGGCTTGCCCGTGGTGCCGGAGGTGTAGAGGATCATCGCGGTGTCCTCTTCGCTCACCTCGATCGGCGCCGATGCCGGCGGGTTGTCGGCGAGCACTGCGAAACGCGACAGAGCCGGATCATCGGCGACTGCGATGCGGTGGATCACGTCGGGCACATCATGCGCATCGGGCAGCCGCTCGGCGAGCGCGGCTTCGTGGATCAGGATCTTGGCACCGCAATCCGCGAGCACATAGGCGATCTCCGGCTTCTGCTGGCGCGTGCTGAGCAGCACGGTGACGAGCCCTTCATGCGCGGCGGCAAACAGCAGCAGCGGAAATTCGATGCGATTGCCGAGCAGGATGGCAACGCGATCGCCGCGCTGCAATCCCAGCTTGCGAAATCCGGCAGCGATCCGCGCGGCTTGCTCCATTGTTTGCCGCCAGCTCAGGCGGACATTGCCGCAAATCAACGCTTCGCCATCGGCATTGCGGCCGCATGCCTCCGCGATCATCGCCCAGAGGCTCGAAGGCCGATCAAGAAATGCCGGCACAACCCGATCGCCAAACCGCGCCTCGAGCCGCATCGGCGGGATCTGAGCTCGCGACCAGTCCATGGGGATGCCCTCGGCTTGTTGCTCTTGTTATCTTCCCCGCATGGACATGCGGGTTTCGTCTTGTGCTGACCGGCTAGACCCCGATCACGGGCACGCCGATCACCACCGGATGGAACGCGAAGGCCAGGGCCAGATAGGCGACCACGCCGACCGGACGGCGACCGCGACGGCGATCAGATCGTTGGTCGGGCCGCCGACCGGAATCGGCGGGGCACCGGCGTCGGTGCGAGCTTTCAGCGAGATGCGGTCATAGACCGCCCAGGCAAGGAACGAGCCGAACAGGATGATGGAGCCGAGATCGCCATTGGCAAGCAGATGCGCCGCCGCCCACAGCTTGATGCCGGCCAACATCGGATGCTTCAACGTCGCATAGATGCGGCCACGCATGTAGGACGCCACCACGAGGATGACTGCAGGCAGCATCAAGGCCAGCGCGATGTGCTTCATCGCCTTCGGCGGATACCAGACGTCGATCCAGCCGGAGCTGCGGTAATGGGCATAGCCCCAGATGATCAGCGCCAGCCCCGCCAGCGAGACCAGCGAATAGATGATCTTGTAGGTCCCCTCGCCCAGTCTCGCGATCGCCTGCGCGCGCGCCTCTCGTTTGGTTGTGAAGATATGGGACGCAAAAAACAGCACCAGCCCCAGGATCATGACCAGCAGACCCACGACATCCTCCCCACAAAGCAGCCCCCATCACTGAGGTATCATCGATTGGCCGATGGTCGCAACTCGCGCGCTATTTGCCGGGCTCCCGATTGTCGACATAACGGATTGCGATGGGTCGCCCGGCCAACGCCCCGCCGAGACCGCTGGTAAACTTCAACGGCAGACAGGCCTTCAGCGATGCATTGATGGCGTTCAGATAGGTCGTCCGGGTGTCCGCCGGCACACCCGTAGTCGCGTATGTGAGGCGCGGCGGACCGATCAGGCTGCCGTTCTTGTTGAAGCTGAAACGCACCGACATCTGCATGCCCGCGCGCGCATGGTCCGATGGCGGCGACCAGCAGCTGCGCAGCGCGGCGAAGAGGTCGCCGATCGTGTCGAGATCGTGATCGGGCTTCCGGTATTTGGCGCGGTCGGCTTCAGCGGGCACGCTCTCGATCGTGAGCTGGAGGTTCTGCCCGTAAGGGTAGTCGATCTCGGGAATGCAGGGGCCGGGCTCGAGCGGACTGCAATAGGATGGCGTGCAGGGCTCGCCGTCGAGCACGCTGCAAAGTTCGTGCGCGAACGGAATCGGATTGATCTGGCGTCGCTGCGCGTCGACGGCGATCGAGGTCATCGCCAGCAAGGCAAGAACAAGAATGCAGCGCCACATGTACCGGGACCGCAATGGCATTTGCAACAGGTGGCGACGGCTATAAAAGCTTCAAGGCTGGCCGCGATGGTTCGCTTCACTCGACAATTTGATCCGCTTGCGCCACCAGCGTGGGCGGTAAATTCAGCCCCAACGCATTGGCTGTCTTGAGATTGAGCAGGAACTGGAATTCATTCGGTTGTTGGACTGGCAAGTCTGCGGGACGGGTTCCTCTCAAGACGCGGTCGACATAATCCGCCGAGCGACCGACGAGCTGCGTAATCGAGACTCCGTAAGACATCAGCCCGCCGTCCGTGACGAAGGACGGGAACGGATACATCGCCGGCAGACGATGCGCGGCCGCCAAGTTCAGAATCAGTTGCCGATGAACGAGTGGAAATGCGTCGGGAAAGATCAGCAGCCCGCCGTCTGGCTGCTCTGCAAAGCGGGAGATCGCCTGTTCGAGCTCGGCGGCGTTGTGCGCCGGCGCCGGAACGAGCTGGAGCTGGACTGCCGGAATGGCCGCTTCCACGGACGGCATCAAGATCATGGGCGCCGTGCGCGGATTGAAGACTGCGGCAACCCGTCGTATCGCCGGGGCCGCCTGCTTGAGCAATTGCAGCCACTTGCCGGCCATTTCAGGCTCGAAAGTCGTGAAGCCCGTAATATTTCCGCCCGGCTTGCCCAGGCTTTGAACGAAACCGGCACCCACCGGATCGGCAACGACGGTGAAGATAATCGGCAAGGTCGGCGCGCGTCGCCTCAGGGCTTCCACGGACGGAGTGCCGATTGCCAGAAGCACATCCGGCCCCCACTTCACGAGCTCCGCCGCCTGGGCATCGGCGACATTCGGATCGCCGGCCCACCAGCGATACTCGATATGGATGTTGCGCTCCTGTTCCCAACCGAGCTCGCCCAGACGCTGTCTCAGTTTCTGGTAGCCGGCCTGGCTCTCCGGATCGCTCGCCCTGCCTCCCGCCAATACACCGATCCGCCGCACATTCCCCTGCGCGGATGTGCTCAGCGGATAGGCCGCCGCGCCTGCAGCGAGCATGATGAATTCGCGCCGCCTCATGACCGTCGACCTCGCTGTCCTGCTTCACGGAAAAGGTCTGGGAAAGATTACCCCTTCTTCTTGACATCCTTGACGTTGCTGAACTCGATGCCCTCGGCGCGCTCCTTGGTGTAGCCGAGGTAGAACTCGTTCCGGGCGAGATAGACGGGATCGCCATCGACATCATCGGCAATGCTCGAACTATTGGCGGCGATGAAGCTGTCGAGTTTTTTGCGGTCCTCCGAGGAGACCCAGCGCGCCAGCTGGAACTCGCTGACCTCGAACTCGACCGGCAGCGAATATTCCGCCTCGAGCCGGGCCTTGAGCACATCGAGCTGCAGCGCGCCGACCACGCCGACCAGCGCCGGGGCGCCGTCGCGGGGGCGGAACACCTGCACCACGCCCTCTTCCGACATCTGCTGCAGCGCTTCCTTCAGCTTCTTCGCCTTCATCGCGTCGGTGAGACGGACACGGCGGACGATTTCCGGCGCGAAGCTCGGCACGCCGACGAAGTTGAAATCCTCGCCCTCCGTCAGCGTATCGCCGATGCGCAGCGTGCCGTGGTTGGGAATGCCGACGACGTCGCCGGCGAAGGCTTCGTCCGCGACCGAGCGGTCCTGCGCGAAGAAGAATTGCGGGCTCGACAGCGGCATGCTCTTGCCGGTGCGCACGAGCTTCGCCTTCATGCCGCGGCTGAGCTTGCCCGAGCACAGGCGCGCAAACGCGATGCGGTCGCGGTGGTTGGGATCCATGTTGGCCTGGATCTTGAACACGAAGGCGCTCATCCTGGGATCGGTGGCCTCGACCTTGCGCTGGTCGCTGTCCTGCGCGCGCGGCTCGGGCGCGAACTTGCCGAGGCCCTCCAGGAGGTCTCCGACGCCGAAATTACGCAGCGCGCTGCCGAAATAGACCGGCGTCAGGTGGCCTTCGCGGAACGCGTCGAGCTCGAACGGCTTCGACGCCTCGGTGACGAGCTCGAGCTCGTCCTTCACGGCGGAGACGTCGAGATTGGCGTTGAGCTTGGCGAGCTCTTCGATCTCGATCTCGAGCGCCGCGCCGGTCTTGGCGCCGCCGCCTTCGAGCAGGCGCACGCCGCCATTGACGACGTCATAGGTGCCGAGGAAGTCGCGGCCGCGGCCGACCGGCCAGGTCATCGGCGTGGTGTCGAGCGCCAGCGTCTTCTCGATTTCGTCGAGCAGCTCGAACACGTCGCGGCTCTCGCGGTCCATCTTGTTGATGAAGGTGATGATCGGGATGTCGCGCAGACGGCACACCTCGAACAGCTTTCGGGTGCGCGCCTCGATGCCCTTGGCCGCGTCGATCACCATCACGGCGGAATCGACCGCCGTCAGCGTGCGATAGGTGTCTTCCGAAAAGTCCTCGTGGCCCGGCGTGTCCAGGAGATTGAAGACGAGGCCTTCGAACTCGAAGGTCATCACCGAGGTCACCACCGAGATGCCGCGCTCGCGCTCGATCTTCATCCAGTCAGATCGGGTGTTGCGGCGCTCGCCCTTGGCCTTGACCTGGCCGGCGAGGTTGATGGCGCCGCCGAACAGCAGCAGCTTTTCGGTCAGCGTGGTCTTGCCGGCGTCGGGGTGGGAGATGATCGCAAAGGTCCGCCGCCTCGCCACCTCGGCGGCAAGCGGGGAACGGGCCGGCGATTCGGCTGTGGTGGCGGCGATGTCGGACATGGCGGGAGCGTGTGGCAGGGAAAACGGGCCTGATCAAGCCTCATTTGGTGATTGCGAAGGTTTCCGGCCAGCCCCATATTCCCCTTTTGGGAGGACGACCTCCCTGCCCATCAGCACACCAGCCGCGGGGACGACCCTGCCTTGAATGGAGGGTCGCCATGGCCTGGAGCATCCTGTTCGTCGCCGGTCTCCTCGAGATCACCTGGGCCATTGGCCTGAAATACACCGAGGGCTTTAGCAAGCTTGTCCCGTCCGTGGTCACGCTGGTCGCCATGGCCGGCAGTGTCATCCTGCTCGGGCTCGCGCTCAAATCACTGCCGGTCGGAACCGCCTATGCGGTCTGGACCGGCATCGGCGCGGTCGGTACGGCGACGCTCGGCATGGTTCTGTTCGGCGAGCCGGCGACGGCCTTCCGCCTCGCCAGCATCGGCCTGATCGTCGCCGGCATCATCGGACTGAAGCTCGTCACCTGACGAGCTGGACCACCCACCAGGTCAGGGCGGCCACAATGGCCGAGGCCGGGATCGTGATCACCCAGGCATAGACGATGGAGCTTGCGACGTTCCAGCGCACGGCCGAGACGCGGCGGGCGGCACCGACGCCGACGATAGCGCCGGTGATGGTGTGGGTGGTCGAGACGGGAACCCCGAGATAGGTCGCCATGAACAGGGTCACCGCGCCTCCCGTCTCGGCGCAAAAGCCTTGCATGGGGGTCAATTTCGTGATGCGCAGGCCCATGGTGCGGACGATGCGCCAGCCGCCCATCAGCGTGCCCAACGCCATCGCCGCCTGGCAGGACAGCACCACCCAGAACGGCACCGAGAAGTCGCTGCCGAGATAGCCCTGCGAATAGAGCAGCACGGCGATGATGCCCATGGTCTTCTGCGCGTCGTTGCCGCCATGGCCGAGCGAATAGAGCGACGCGGAGACGAATTGCAGGATGCGGAAGGCGCGGTCGACCGCGAACGGCGTCGAGCGTACCGAGGCCCAGGACACGATCGCAACCAGCGCCATTGCGAGCAGGAAGCCAACCAGCGGCGACAGCACGATCGCCAGCGCGGTCTTGGACAGGCCGCTCCATACCGCGGCCGAAATACCGGCCTTGGCCAAGCCGCCGCCCACGAGCCCGCCGATCAGCGCGTGCGACGACGACGATGGAATGCCGAGCGCCCAGGTCACGAGGTTCCAGACGATGGCGCCGACGAGGGCTGCGAAGATCACCTGGGCGTCGACGACCGCGGGATCGATGATGCCGGTGCCGATGGTCTGGGCGACGTGCAGCCCGAACACCAGGAAGGCGATGAAATTGAAGAACGCGGCCCAGAACACCGCGAACTGCGGCCGCAGCACGCGGGTCGAGACGATGGTCGCGATCGAATTTGCGGCGTCGTGCAGGCCGTTCAGGAAATCGAACAGCAGCGCGACGGCGATCAAGCCGACCAGGACGGGAAGACCCAACGCGGCATCCACGGCGAGGCCCTACACCTGCTCGATGACGATGCTGTTGATCTCGTTCGCAACGTCATCGAAGCGGTCGGCCACCTTCTCGAGATGGTCGTAGATCTCGGCCCCGACGATGAAATCCATCGCATTGCCGTCGCGGTGCTTGAGGAACAGCTCCTTCAGGCCGATGTCGTGGAGATCGTCGACCCGGCCCTCGAGATTGCCGAGCTCCTCGGTGATCGCGGTCAGCATGGCGACGTTCTTGCCGATCTCCTGCATCAGCGGCAGCGCACGGCCGACCAGATTGGCGCATTCGATCAAGAGTCCGCCGATCTCGCGCATCGGCGGCTCGAAGCTGCGCACCTCGAACAGCATCACGGCCTTGGCCGTCTGCTGCATCTGGTCGATGGCATCGTCCAGCGACGTGATCAGGTTCTTGATGTCGCCGCGGTCGAACGGAGTGATGAAGGTGCGGCGCACCGCCGTCAGCACCTCGCGGGTGATGTTGTCGGCGTCGTTCTCGAACTGGTTGACGCGCTGGCAATAGACCGGCGTCTCCTCGCCCCCCTTGAGCATGCCCTGCAACGCGACTGCGCCCTGAATCACGGTCTGGGCATGCCGATCGAACAGGTCGAAAAACCGCTCTTCCCTGGGCAGGAACGCACGAAACCATCGCATCATGGGGGATAGGCTACCGGTTGGAAAATGGTCAGGCCCGCGAGGGCTGTCATAAAACTGTCATAGACCATTTTCGATCCGCGCGCGTGTCGTCTCACGCCCGCGGAGCCGGATCATCCACCGCTTTCGTGCATCAATGAAATTGATGCAATATCAGTTACTTAGAGCGAACGCCGGAGGTAATGCGCGATTTCGCCGACGACGCCGCGGCGGAAGGTGAGCACGCAGACCACGAAGATCACGCCCTGGATCACCGTCACCCACTGGCCGAAGCCCGCCAGATATTGCTGCATGGCGATGATCACGAAGGCGCCGACCACGGGACCGAAAACGGTGCCAAGCCCGCCGACCAGCGTCATCAGCACGACCTCGCCCGACATCGTCCAGTGCACGTCGGTGAGCGAAGCGTTCTGGGCCACGAACACCTTCAGCGCACCGGCAAAGCCGGCGAGCGTCCCCGACAGCACGAAGGCCAGGAACTTGTATTGGTCGGTACGGTAGCCGAGCGAGATCGCGCGCTGCTCGTTCTCGCGGATCGACTTCAGCACCTCGCCGAACGGCGAGTTGATGATGCGGAAGATCAGGAGGAAGCCGGCGAGGAAGCCGACCAGCACGACATAATACAGCACCGTCGGCTTGGACAGATCGAGCAGGCCGAACATGCGTCCCTGCGGGATGCCCTGGATGCCGTCCTCACCATGGGTGAACGGGGCCTGGAGATAGATGAAGTACAGGAGCTGCGACAGGGCCAGCGTGATCATCGAGAAATAGATGCCCTGGCGACGGATCGAGATGTAGCCGGTGACGATCGACAGCACGAACGCCGCGGCGACGCCGACGAGAATGCCGAGCTCGGGCGGCAGTGCCCAGACCTTCAGCGCATGCGCGCTGCAATAGCCGGCCGTGCCCAAGAACATCGCGTGGCCAAACGACAGCAAGCCGCCATAGCCGACCAGCAGATTGAAGGCGCAGGCGAGCAGCGCAAAGCACAGCGCCTGCATTACGAAGAAGGGGTAGACGCCCGTGAACGGCACCGCTGCGAGCAGCAGCGCCATCACAGCGAATACAATCATCTCGTCGCGCATCGCACGCGGGGTCACAGGAAGCGTGTCGTCCGTCAGGGTTGTCATCTCAGGCCGCCCTTCCCGTCAATCCCGTCGGCTTCACCAACAGCACCAGCACCATCAGCACGAACACGACGGTGTTGGACGCCTCGGGGTAGAAATACTTGGTCAGGCCCTCGATCACGCCGAGCGCGAAGCCGGTGATGATGGAGCCCATGATCGAGCCCATGCCGCCGATCACCACCACCGCGAACACGACGATGATGAGGTCGGCGCCCATCAGCGGCCGCACCTGGTTGATCGGCGCCGAGAGCACGCCGGCGAGCGCGGCAAGGCCGACGCCGAGACCGTAAGTGAGCGTGATCATGCGCGGCACGTTGATACCGAAGGCACGCACCAGCGTCGGATTTTCGGTGGCGGCGCGCAGGTAGGCGCCGAGCTGCGTCTTCTCGATCAAAAACCAGGTCGCAAGGCACACCGCCAGCGAGAACACGACGACCCAGCCGCGGTAGATCGGCAGGAACATGAAGCCGAGATTCATGCCGCCCCTGAGCTGGTCGGGAATGGCGTAAGGCAGGCCCGAGGAGCCGAAATAGTTCTGGAACACGCCCTGCACGATCAGCGCGATGCCGAAGGTCAGGAGCAGGCCGTAGAGATGATCGAGCCCGGTCAGCCATTGCAGCATGGTCCGCTCCAGGATCATGCCGAAGATGCCGACGATGATCGGCGCCAGCAGCAGCGCCCACCAATAGTTGATGCCGCCGAGGTTCAGCAGGAAATAGGCGACGAAAGCGCCCATCATGTAGAGCGCGCCATGGGCGAAATTGATGATGTTGAGCATGCCGAAGATGACGGCAAGCCCGAGACTGAGCAGCGCGTAGAACGAGCCGTTGATCAGTCCCACCAGTAGCTGAGCGTAGAGAGCCTGCATCGATCCCGCACCCGGTCCCTTCTATTCCTCAACAACAGGCCGGCACCGCTGCGCGCCGGCCCGCATCGTTCACCGTTACTTCTTCACCAGCGGACAGGCGCTTTCCGACAGCGGCCGGAAGGCCAGGTCGCCGGGGGTCGTGCCGATCAGCTTGTAATAGTCCCAGGGGCCCTTGGATTCCTCGGGCTTCTTGACCTCGAACAGATAGGCCGGATGCAGCTTGCGACCGTCCGCACGGATCGTTCCCTTGCCGAACAACGCATCGTCGGTCGGCATCTCCTTCATCTTGGCGACCACCTTGGCCCCGTCATGCGGATTGCCGCCCATCGCCTCCAGCGCCTTGAAATAGTGGAGCAGGCCCGAATAGACGCCGGCCTGCACCATCGAAGGCATCGCCTTGTTCTTCATGCGCTCGGAAAAGCGTTTGGAGAAGGCGCGCGTGCCGTCGTTCATGTCCCAATAGAAGGTCTCGGTGAAGTTCAAGCCCTGCGCCACCTTCAGACCGAGCGAGTGCACGTCGGTGATGAAGAGCAGCAGGCCCGCAAGCTTCTGGCCGCCCGAGACGATGCCGAACTCGGACGCCTGCTTGATGGTGTTGGTGGTGTCGCCGCCGGCATTCGCCATGCCGATGATCTTGGCTTTGGAGGCCTGCGCCTGAAGCAGGAACGACGAGAAGTCAGCGGTATTCAGGGGATGCTTGACGTTGCCGATCACCTTGCCGCCCGACTTCACCACGACCGCGGCGGTGTCGCGCTCGAGGGCATGGCCAAAGGCGTAGTCCGCGGTGAGAAAATACCAAGTGTCGCCACCCGCCTTCACCAGCGCCTGCCCGGTACTGTTGGCCAGCATATAGGTATCATAGACCCAGTGGACCGTATTCGGCGAGCATTGCGCGTTGGTGAGATCCGACGTCGCCGCACCTGTGTTGATCAGGATGGAATTCTTCTCTTTGACGATATTGTTCACCGCCAGCGCAACGCCGGAGTTCAGGACATCCATGAAGATGTCGACCTTCTCGACGTCGATCCATTGCCGAGCAATCGTGGAGCCGATGTCGGGCTTGTTCTGATGGTCGGCGGAGATCAGGTCGAGTTTCCAGCCCTTGGCAGCGAGCCCGGAATCCTCGATCGCCATCTGTGCGGCGACGGTCGAGCCGGCGCCACCGAGATCGGCATAAAGTCCTGAATTGTCGGTCAGCACGCCGATCTTGATGTTCTTGTCCTGCGCGACCGCGCCGCCCGCCACGCCGAGCGCCAGGGCCGTCCCGAGCAACATTGCCGAAATGCTGTGCTTCATAATCCGACCTCCCAATATTCCTTTGATAGTTACTCTCGATCGTCCGGCCTGCTCGGCTACACGCCGAGATAGGTGTGGAGCTTGTCCATGTTGGCGGCAAGCTCCGAATTGGAAAACCCGTCAATGATCTTGCCGTGCTCGACCACGTAGTAGCGGTCGGCGACGGTGGAGGCGAAGCGGAAGTTCTGCTCGACCAGGAGGATGGTGAAGCCCTCCTTCTTGAGCCGCGCAATGGTATGGCCGATCTGCTGGATGATGACGGGCGCAAGACCCTCGGTCGGCTCGTCCAGCATCAGGAAGCTCGCACCGGTGCGCAGGATGCGCGCGATCGCCAGCATCTGCTGCTCGCCGCCCGACAGCTTGGTGCCCTGGCTGTTCAGCCGCTCCTTCAGGTTCGGGAACAGCTCGAAGATCTGGTCGAGCGGCAAACCGCCTTCGCGGACCACCGGCGGCAGCATCAAATTCTCGCGCACGTCGAGGCTGGAGAATATGCCCCGCTCTTCCGGACAGAAGGCGACGCCCATGCGCGCGATCTTGTCGGAGGTCGCGCGGATGATCTCCTGGTTGTTGAACTTCACCGAGCCGGTGCGCTTGCCGATGATGCCCATGATCGACTTCAGCGTCGTCGTCTTGCCGGCGCCGTTGCGCCCGAGCAGGGTGACGACCTCGCCCGCGTTCACGTCGAAGTTGATCCCGTGCAGGATGTGAGACTCGCCGTACCAGGCTTCCAGGTTGCGGACTTGCAGGATGTTCCCGCCCGTCGCAGCCCTGGCCGGAGCCTCGGCGATCGCAGTGTCAGGCATGACCGGCTCCCAGGTAAGCTTCCTTGACGCGCTCGTCCTTGGTGAGCTCGGAGTAATGGCCCTGCGCGAGCACCTGCCCGCGCGTCAGCACGGTGATGATGTCAGAGAGGTTGGCCACGACGCTCAAGTTATGCTCGACCATCAGGATGGTGTATTTCGCGGAGATACGCTTGATCAGCGCCGCGATCTTGTCGATGTCTTCGTGGCCCATGCCGGCCATCGGCTCGTCGAGCAGCATCATCTCGGGGTCGAGCGCCAGCGTGGTTGCGATCTCGAGCGCGCGCTTGCGTCCATAGGGCATCTCGACCGCCGGCGTGTTTGCAAACTCGCTGAGGCCGACATCGTTGAGCAGCTCGCGGGCGCGATCGTTGAAGCGGTTGAGCACGGTCTTGGAGCGCCAGAAATCGAACGAGGAGCCATGCTGGCGCTGCAGCGCGACACGGACGTTCTCGAGCGCGGTGAGATGGGGAAACACCGCCGAAATCTGGAACGAACGGACCAGCCCCATGCGGGCCACATCCGCCGGCGCCATCGCGGTGATGTCCTGCCCCTTGTACAGGATTTTCCCGGCCGACGGCTTGAGGAACTTGGTCAGGAGATTGAAGCAGGTCGTCTTGCCGGCCCCGTTCGGGCCGATCAACGCATGAATGCTCCCACGGCGAACCTTGAGCGCAACGTCGCGGACGGCGAAGAAGCCCGCGAACTCCTTGGTCAAGCCTTCCGTTTCGAGAATGAACTCATCGGCCAAACAGTTTTCCCCCTGCCCGCGCGCGGCGCTGTCCTTGTTACTTCGGCTGTCCGGAGGACTTGCAGCCCACCGGGGCGCCGCCTCCGGGCGCGGAATATGCCGGAGGTGACGGGGGTTAGGCAAGGCGGAAAGCTGAGCAGGTCAGGCCTCCGGCCGGGGGCCAAATGCTCCCTTAGTCGGAGACGTTTCGATGTGTGCCTGCCCGGCCACCCGGTTCGCAAGGCACCGGCCATCAAGCTGTCGTTAACGGTCTTTCGTCTCCCGCGCCAGCCTTCATCGAAAATTTTCCCGCAGGCCTGATCATCCCGGGGTTTTCACGCGCGGAGAATATTGTCTTGGATTTTGCAAGCGCGGCTCCCTCCGTCGTCAAGTCGATCCGCCAGCGTGATCTCCTCAACACGTGGCTGCGACTTTATGCGCTCCAGAAGATCGCTCCGTCGATCTGGGAGTATCAGCCCGCGCGGCTCGAGGAGGAGCTGTTGGAGCTCATCTACTATACGGTGGAGCTTTCGACGCCGACGCCGCGCCTCGTCATCCAGAGCGAGGGCACCCGCATCTCGCGCGCCTATGGGCATACCGGAAAAGGCGTTTCGCTCGATGATTACGTCGGACCGCGGCTCGCGCCGCACGTGGTGCCGATCTATCATGAATGCGTCGCGCGCGGCCTTCCGGTCTACAGCGTTGCCGACGTCGACGACACCTATGGCCGCATCGTCGCGTATGAGCGGCTGCTGCTGCCGTTCCTGACCGACGGCAGGGTCAGCCACGTCATCGCGTCAGTAAAGACCTTCTGCGAGGACGGCGGCTTCGAGATCAAGAATCTGATGCGCGGAAATGACGCGCTGCCGCGCCCGAAGCTGCGGGCCGTGATCGATCGCGAGCTGTTTCATCGCGCCCCCGGCCGCATCGCACCCGCCGATCCGGTCGAGTTCTCGGACCAGCCGGGCCCCGCCATCTCCAACGAGATCATTGAGCTGAACTAGCCGTCAGCGCGCCTTGCCGCCGACCTCCTTGGCATAGATATCCGGCTTGAAGCCGACCAACAGCTTGCCGCCGATTTCGAGCACCGGCCGCTTGATCATCGATGGTTGCGCTAGCATCAAGGCCAGCGCCTTCTTCTCGGTGAGGCCTTCCTTGTCGGAGTCGGGCAGCTTCTTGAAGGTCGTCCCGGCGCGATTGAGCAGGGTCTCCCAACCGACCTTGTCGCTCCACTGCTTCAGCCTGTCCTTCTCGACACCCGCCGCCTTGTAGTCGTGAAACGCGTAAGCCACGCCATGGCCATCGAGCCAGGCGCGGGCCTTCTTCATGGTGTCGCAGTTCTTGATGCCGTAGATGATGGTGGGCAAGACGGTCCTCGCGCATGGCGTAGCGGTGATGTGCGTGGCGTTGTACGAAACTCCGCGTCGCGCGACAATGTCGCGAGACGCGTCACCCCACCGAACGGACATCCCATGCACGTCACCCACGATCCCGCAGCGGCGGCCGCACCGACCATCGACTTCGACACTTTCCTCGCGGTCGACGTCCGTGTCGGCACCATCGTCGACGCCAAACCGTTTCCGGAAGCGCGCAAGCCGGCCTGGCGGCTGTGGATCGATTTCGGCCCCGCCATCGGCGTGCGCAAGAGCTCGGCCCAGATCACCGAAAACCACCCGCTCGAAACCCTCGTGGGCCAACAGGTCGCGGCCGTCGTCAATTTCCCGCCGCGCCAGATCGGCCCGGTCGTCTCCGAGGTGCTGACGCTCGGCTTCCCCGATGCCGACGGCAAGGTCGTGCTGGTGCAGCCGAGCAAGCCGGTGCCGAACGGCGGAAGGCTGTTCTAGCCTCAGGGTCTTGTCAGGACCTTGCCGGAATGTTGAGCCCGCGCTGCACCGCGGGGCGCGCAAGCCCGCGCTCGAGCCAGGCGCCGACCGCCCTGAACTGACTGAACTCGACGAGATCGCCGGCGCCATAAAAGCCGATGAGATTGCGCACCCAGCCGAGCATGGAGATGTCGGCGATGGTGTAGTCGTCATCCATGAACCATTGCCGGCCGGCGAGATGCGCCTCCATCACGCCGAGCAGGCGCTTGGCTTCGGCGACATAGCGGTCGCGAGGCCGCTTGTCCTCGTAATCCTTGCCGGCAAATTTGTGGAAGAAGCCGACCTGGCCGAACATCGGCCCGACGCCGCCCATCTGGAAGTGCAGCCATTGCAGTGTCTGATAACGCCGCGCGGCATCCTGCGGCAGCAGCTTGCCCGTCTTCTCCGCGAGATATTGCAGGATCGCCCCGGACTCGAACAGCGGCAGCGGCCTGCCGCCGGGCCCGTTCGGATCGAGGATCGCCGGGATCTTGCCGTTCGGATTGAGCGAGAGGAATTCGGCGGTCTTCTGATCGTCCTTGCCGAAATCAACCGGGTAGACCTCGTAAGGAAGCCCGATCTCCTCCAGCATGATCGAGACCTTGACGCCGTTCGGCGTCGGCAACGAATAGAGCTGGAGCAGTTCGGGGTGCTTGGCGGGCCAGCGCCTGGTGATGGGGAAGACGGACAGATCGGGCATCGGGACTCTGGGTGCATGGACTGAGGCGTGCTCAATCTAGGCAAGATACCGCACCGCGCAAGTCACTTCCGGCTGTGCTAAGGCGGCAGTGTCGCCATCGCCACGAACGGGGGCATTGCTTCATACTGCAGCCGAGACTCGATGAACCGTTGACCCGTGATCAGCAGCAGGGCCGTAAAGGCGATCGCGAGCATCGCGGTCGCCAATTGGCACACGTCGTACATGGTATTTTATATCCCTCGACAGCCTCGGGCATAGAACGTCGGCTCAGGCGCCACGTTCCAGGCGGCAACAATATATTGCTATTTTTTCCCGATCTCGCTGCGACGGCATCGCTCTGTTCCGGCGGCTCCCAAAGGGACCAATGGCCGCCTCGCGCGTTGTCGCTCGATGAACATCGAGAAACGCGCCCTGCTCGACCACGCCGAACGCTGTCGCCGCGTCGCGAACGATCTCACGCACAGCAAAGCCGCGCAGCGGTTGCGGGCGATGGCCGACGAGTACGAAGCGCGAGCAACAAGACTGGACGAAGACGTCCGCTCGACGCCAAGCCGCAATAGTCGCTGCCAGCTGGAAGGTAAAGGCGAGCGGCAGGGCTGATCGCCTTCAGAAGTTGATCTCCATCCGTAGTCCGCGCGTATCGGCCGTGCCGTCACCAACGGATTGCGTGCTGTCGCGCGCTGCGACGGCGCAGGCACAGGCGTCGATGAGATCGTCGCGACCGATCCCGGTGCCGTGGCGAAGCGTGAGCCATCTCTCGACCTCAGTGAAGCCGCGGCCTCTCAAAAGCGCGATACGCTGTTCTCGCCCGCGCGGCGAGGTCTTCGGTTCGAGCCGCACGCGCCCTGCCAGATTCCAGAAGATCAATTCCGGATGCGCCTCGCCGATCGTCGCCTGCCGCGCCGGCGTCATGGCCTCGTCGACCTCCCTCATCTTGTCCCTGATATTCCACAGCTGCGCCGACACGCCCCTGCCCTCGCCTTCGTGCGTCCAGTAATGGCGATTGGCCGCCGCCATGTCCTGGAACGTCCAGAGGTCGCGGCGCGCGCCGAGAAACACGGCTGGGCCGATCAGTTCGCGTGCGCGCAAATCGCAGGCGCGGTAGCCGCTCGTGTTCAGTCCGATCGGCATGTCGACCATCGCGCGGGCGTGCGGGATTGCGAGCAGACGCATCAGGCTTGGCGAATAATCGAAGCCTTGATCGCCGCGCTCATCGATCCACGCTGCGACCCAGCCAAAGCGAAATCCGTCGAGCCCCAGATAGTTTTTGCAAGTCATGCGTCCGTCAATTTCAGTTTCCGCGCGCGTCTCGCTTGACATCCGCAAGTTGCGGGCGTATGTCCCGCGCCCTCGCAAGCACTTCCGTTTGCGACAGACACCATGAACCGAGCGATGTCGCACCGCTACGAAAGAATTGTCCGCATGCCGAATAGCCCAAAGCTGTTCGATTGCGCATACCCGGCTCATGGGAGCGATCTTGCCTGACCGCGAGATCGACAGTCCGCTTCTCACGGACCCTCCCGAGCCTGCCGCTCCGGAGGGTTTTTTGTTGCCCGCCGCGCGGCCCCACCGAACATCCCGGCAATGGCCGGAACGAGAGACCCGGATCTCGGGGCTCGCGCTGAGAAGGCGCGTGCCCAAGTGCGCGGGGCCTGCCGGAGGGAACGAGGCGATGAGCCGGACACCGATGGCAGAGCGAACCCAGAGGTTCGCAAGATGCGGCGCGTCGACAGCGCCGCGATCGAATTTTTGTAACTCGGTTTGCCGTGAGGGATCGCGGCTCAACCGACGCTGGTGGTGAAGATGTCGGATACTTCTCCACACGGCACAGCGGGTATGCCTCCCGCCTTTGACACACGCACCGGGATGCGGCCTCGGAAAAGGTACGCACGCGGCCCGGCGCAGGATCCGTCCGTGGAGGGCGGGAGACTGTGTTGTCGTCACTGAAAGCCGATATCGCCCGTTCCCCAGCGTACCCATCAAAGGCCGATGCGAGAGCATCGGTCAGGCGGTGGTGAACATGTCTGTTACTTCGTCAGTAAAACGACCGCCCGCAAGGGCAGCAACAGCATCGCCCGTTCCCCGCCAACCCCATCACGATCCGTGGTGAAGATTTCTGTTACTTCGCCTGCAACGCGAGAGGTCGCGGGTTCGAATCCCGCCCGGTGTCCCATGCACCGGTAGCTCAGAGGATAGAGCGCTTTCCGGCGAGCTTCGGCTCGTCGGGTACAGCAATCGCCCGTTCCCGGATCGTGTCCCTTAGCCACCGCCGGTGGTGAAGAGCGCTGTTACTTCGGTGTCGGAGGTTCAAATCCTCCCGGACGAAAGTCCGTAGCTCAGTGGGTAGAGCACGAACAGCCTCGCCTGTTCCCCGGCACCCCTTTTCATTCGCCCATCAACCCAAGAGGAGGCCATCATGGTCAGGCTCAACAAGATCGTTCGCGCCCTCACGCGGGAGGGTGCGCGCGCTGTGCGCTTCACCCCGGAGATGGAGCTGAAGCGCGCGCTGATGAACTGCCTCCTGTGGGAGGACCAGTTCTACGAGGACGGCGTTGCGATTGCCGACCGCATCAAGGCCCTCGTGCCCGAGGTCGCGCCGGAGCGCGTCGCGCAGCTCGCAATCGAGGCCCGCGAGGTGATGAAGCTGCGGCACGCACCGCTGCTCGTCATCCGCGAGATGGCGCGCAGCGAGAAGCACCGCACCCTCGTTGCCGACACGCTCGCCCAGGTGATCCAGCGTCCCGACGAGATGACGGAGCTGCTCGCGATCTACTGGGCGGATGCGCTGGGGCCGATGCAGCAGCGCAAGCGCCAGCCGGTCTCGGCGCAGGTGAAGAAGGGTCTTGCCCGCGCGCTGACCAAGTTCGACGCCTATCAGCTCGCCAAGTGGGACCGCGACGGCGCGGTGCGGATCAGGGACGTTCTGTTCCTGGTGCACGCCAAGCCGAAAGACGCCGATCAGGCGAAGGTGTGGAAGCAGCTCGTCGATGGCGAGCTCGCCTCCCCCGACACCTGGGAGGTTTCGCTCTCGGCCGGCAAGAACAAGCGCGAGACCTTCGAGCGGCTGATCGCCGAGCGAAAGCTCGGCGGCCTGGCGCTACTGCGCAATCTGCGCCTGATGCAGAACGCGCAGGTCCCGCGCGAGACCATCGCAGGCGCGATCGAGGCGATGCGGACGGATCGTATCCTTCCCTATCGCTTCATCACGGCGGCGCGCTATGCGCCGGACTTCGAGCCTGAGCTCGAGGCTGCGATGCTCAAGTCGATCAAGGACCATGTGCGGCTTCCGGGCCGCACCCGGCTCCTGATCGACGTGTCCGGCTCGATGTTCGCAACGCTCTCCGCGCAGTCGGAAATGACGCGCGCGGAGGCGGCGTGTGGCCTTGCCATTCTCGCCCGCGAGATCTGCGACGAGGTCGAGATCTTCACCTTCTCCAACGAGGTCGTGAAGGTCCCTCCCCGCCGCGGCTTCGCGCTGCGGGATGCGATCATCAACTCGCAGCCGCATGGCGGAACCTATCTCGGCAAGGCGGTGACGGAGATCGACCGCAAGGGCGATCGCCTCATCGTCTTCACCGACGAGCAGAGCCACGACCAGGTGCCCGAGCCCAAGGCGCGCGGCACGATCGTCAACGTGGCCTCGTATCAGCACGGTGTCGGTCATGGCGCCTGGACCCGCGTCAACGGCTTCTCCGAGGCCGTGGTCGCGTGGATCGCGGCGTCGGAGACGGCGTTGAACTGATGCGCAACGACAACGGCCCCGGACGCGAGATGCGCCCGGGGTCAGCGAAATTTCTGAAATGATCCGCCCGCCCCGTTATGGTGCGCGCGGAATGACAAGGATCTCGGACCATGCGACGACCCGATCCCTACATGGAACGCGCCCGCGAGCTCTGCCTCGCCGCCGGTGTCGATCCCGACTCGCGCGTCGGCGAAGGACGCGGCCAGCCGGCCTGGTGCCTGTACAAGGACGCCGCGCGCAAGGAGCATCTTGCCCGCGAGGCCAACGCGACCGCGAGCTCGATCGCCGCGTTCCGGACGCAAGACGCCCGTTTCCAGAATGCGCCGCTGAAGGTGTTCGGACCCCACGAGGAGGCGACGATTGCGCAGATGCGCAATTGCATGGCCATCGGCAACGTCGTCTCCGGCGTGATCTGCGCCGACGGCCATCTCGGCTATGCGCAGCCGGTCGGCGGGGTCATCGCCTATGAGAAGCAGATCAGCATCTCCGGTGTCGGCTTCGACATCGGCTGCGGCAACATGGCGGCCCGGCTCGACACGCGCTTCGACGACATCGCGGGGATCGCTCCCACGATCATCCGCGACGTCGCCAAGGTGATCTCGTTCGGCGTTGGCCGTGCCAACGCGGAACGGGCCGAGCACGACCTGTTCGACGACGGCGACGCCTGGCGCGAGAGCGACATGGAGGACTACCGCCAGAAGGCGGTGAAGCAGCTCGGCACGGTCGGATCGGGCAACCACTATGTCGACCTCATGCGCGACGAGGAAGGCTTCGTCTGGATCGGCGTCCACTTCGGAAGCCGCGGCCTCGGGCACACCTCCGCGACGCGCTACCTCAAGGCCGCCGGCGGCAAGGACGGCATGAACGTCCCGCCCGCCGTGGTCGACGAGGACAGCGAACTCGGCCGCCGCTACATCGCGGCGATGCAGCTCGCCGGGCGTTATGCCTATGCGGGCCGCGAGTGGGTGGTCGAGCGCGTCCGCCGGATCATCGGCGGCAGCGTCACCGAGAGCGTGCACAACCACCACAATTATGCCTGGCGTGAGACCCACGACGGCAAGGATTTGTGGGTGGTGCGCAAGGGCGCGACGCCGGCGTTTCCCGGCCAGAAGGGGTTCGTCGGCGGCTCTATGGGCGACGACGCCGTCATCCTCGAAGGCGTCGACAGCCCGGAAGCCAAGGCCTCGCTCTACTCGACCGTACACGGCGCCGGCCGCCTGTTCGGACGACGCGAGGCGAAGCGGCGCTTCTCGCGCGAGGAGATGGACCGCTGGCTGAACGAGCGCGGCGTCACCTTGATCGGTGCTGACCTCGACGAGAGCCCGATGGCCTATCGCCGCCTGCCGGACGTGCTGGCGCAGCATGCCGGCACCGTGCGCGTGCTGCACACGCTACGGCCGTTCGCCGTCGCCATGGCCGGCGAAGGCGAGTTCGATCCTTGGAAGGACTAAAGCGAAACCGTGGGCGGGAGGCGACGTCTCCCGCCCACGTCACTCCATTTTTTTCCTTTGAATCCGGTCGTCTCTCATCTCGTCAGATATTCGCGCATCAAGGCGCGGGCGCGATGCAGCCGCGCCTTCACGGTCTGCCTGCTCGCGCCGAGCGTGGCGGCAATCTCGTCGATCGTCATTTCCTTGACGTCGCGCATCAGCGCGACATCGCGATAGTGCGGCGGCAGGGCCCCGAAGGCCGCGGCGACGTCGAGCCGCAGATCGGCCTCGGGGCGCAACAGCAGTGCGGCCTCCGCCTCGGCGCCATCGACCGCCGGCACAAGGCCGGTCCGGCGCGCGAGCCGCAGGCATTCGCGCCGGACCACGCTGAACAGCCAGGCCGACAATGCCAGCAGCGAACGAATGGTGCCGACGTGGCGGAACAGGATCCACAGCGCCTCCTGCGTCGCATCCTCGGCGTCCGCCGAGCTGCGGCAGGTCGCGCGCGCATAGCGACGGATGTCCGGCTGCGTCGTCTCGAGCAGACGCGCAATCGCCTCGGCATCGCCGAGCCGCGCGGCCTCGAAAAGATTTGGCGAGATCGCCGCCGCGCTCACGACATCCCTCCCTTGCCGATGCCTGCCATCGCGCACATCGGGCAATAACCGACAAGACCGGTCAGTGCGAAACCGGCGCCACCGAGCGCGACCAGCCATGCCGTCGCGCCGGCAAGATAAACGAACGCCGCAGCCGCCACCGCAATCCCCAGGACGACCCGCACCGCCTGATGCAGTCCGCCGATGTTCTTTCGATAGAATCCCATCACATCCTCCGATATGGGCCGAGACCGATTGCCTCGACCAACAAGAGGACGCGACGGCCAAGAAGGATTCGCGCTGACGGAAGATTTTTTGCGATCAGGCTCCGACCGCCTGATAGGCCAGGCGCTTGAACTCGAAGAAGAACGGATTCCAGAAGCCCATATAGCGCTGGGCCATCAGCACGCCCGCCGTATTGGCCTCGGGGCAAATCCACCAATGGGTGCCGGCCAGGCCGCCCCATTGGAATTCGCCGGTTGAGTTCGGCGGATCGAGCGGTGTCGGCGCGAAGGTGACGGCGCCGCCGAGACCAAAGCCCTTGCCGGGAATCGGCCCGAGATTGGCGAATCGGATAGTCTGGCCTGCGGGCAGCTGGTTCGTCATCATCTGCCGCAGCGTCTCCGGCTTCAGTAGCGCATCCGACCCGGGCAGCAGCGCACGCAACAGTGCGAGCATGTCCGGCAAGGTCGAGACCAGACCGCCGCCGCCCGAGAGCCGCGGCAGCGGCCGCCGGTAGGCTTGCGGGTAAGGCAGATGGTCGGCCCGCGTGAGGCCGGGCTTCATGGGGTCGAGCACGTCGGCGCCGTTGTAGAGCGCGACCAACCTGCCCTGCTGTGTCTCGGGGACATAAAAGCCGGTATCGGTCATGCCGAGGGGATCGAAGATGCGCGCCCTCAGGAAGGCATCGAGCGGCTGGCCCGAGACGACCTCGACCACACGGCCGAGCACGTCGGTCGCCACGGAATATTCCCAGGCCGTGCCGGGGTGATAGGACAGCGGCAGATCGGCGAGCTTGTCGATCATGTCGCTGAGCGGCGTCAGCGGATTGAGCACCCGCGCCTCGTTGTAACCCTTGAACAGCACCGTGCCGGGATCGAAGATGCCGTAGCTGAGGCCGGAGGTGTGGGTCAGCAGCTGGCGGATCGTGATCGGGCTCTTCGCCGGCTCGACATCGGCAAGGCTCGAAGCGCCCTGCTTCAGCACCTTGCGACTGCCGAGTTGCGGCAGGAATTTTTCGACTGCGTCATCGAGGCCGATGCGGCCTTGCTCGACCAGCAGCATGATCGCGCAGGTGACGAAGATCTTGGTGTTGGAGAACGCGCGGAAGATGTGGTCTGGCCGCAACGCAGTATTGGCCTCGCGGTCGGCAAAGCCGACGCATTGCTGATCGACCACCTCGCGGCCGCGCAGCACCGCCCAGGATACGCCGGGAATGATCTCCTGATGGACGTAGCGCTGCATCGCCGTCCGTACGGCGGAAAAATCAGGCGTCCTGGCGTCCATGTGCTCCCCCCAATTGTGGTTGAGATCGATATAGCGCGATTTCTCAGGATATGAAGCCCACGGTGCAGCTCATCCCTGCTTCATCAGCACGGTTACCTGCAGGCGGCGCCGTATCCGCATGCCCTGCCGCTGGTACAGCGCGATGGCAGACGTATTGCTCGCGAACACGTGCAGGAACGGAATTTCGCCGCGCGCCTCGATCTGCCGCGCGATGGCGGCAAGCAGCGCCTGTGCGTATCCGCGACCGCGATGATCGGGATGCACGCAGACCGCCGTCATCTCGGTGAAATTGCCGGGCTTCATCCGCTCGCCGGCCATGGCGACCAGCTCGCCGCGGGCACGGATGCCGAGGAAGGTGCCGAGCTCGTGCGTCCGCGCCGCGAAGGGCCCAGGCTTGGTCAGCTCGGTCAGCGCCATCATGGCGGGAACGTCAGTCGCGCCGAGGCGGACAATCTCGGCATCGTGCAGCGAGGCGTCGGCGGGCGAGCCGATCATCTGCTCGCCGGGCTCGGCGAGCAGCACCTTGAAGCCGGCGGGAATTTCGACCGGCTCGGGCGTGAACAGCACCGCAACTTGCGAGCCCGACATGAGATCGCCGAGCGCCGCAAAACTCGTTGCGGACATGTCCGCCAGATCGGCAAATGGCGCCATGTCCACGGGATAGCGCAGAGCCCGCGGGCCGCCCTCGGCGAGATGCTTCTGGCTCGTCGTCAACGCGCTCCAGATCGGGCGATCCAGCAGCGCTTCATCACTCGCGGACATCGGCCTAATCCTTGTCGAAGCTGACGATCACGGCCGCATTGGCGATCAGGATGGGATCGTTGGCCACTTCCGTGGCCGAGGGGATCTCCAGCCCGCCCTTGACCGCAGTGACGGTCACGGTGCCGTAAGGCAGTTCCTTGGCGACGGCTTCCTTGTCGACGGCTTCTGGATTCGGCACGCCGATCGTGACGTCCACGAACATGTCGTTCGCGGTCTTGCCGATCATCCGGAAGAAGCCGAGGCTGGAATGCCTGATGGCGTCCGACACCGCGCGCTTGGCCGCCTTGGTGGCGTCCCTGCCGTGGACGTCGACGCCCATGCCCATCTCGGTGACGCAACGAATGCGGGTCATTTCATATTCCTGTGGTTGGTGAGTGTTTGAGAGTGTCGGCGATCGGGCATGCGAGACAAGTGTGGTTGTCGGATCGACGGAGGGTCTCCGCCACAGTCTCCGTCATTGCGAGCGCAGCGAAGCAATCCAGACTGCCACCGCGGAAAGATTCTGGATTGCTTCGCTGCCGCTCGCAATGACGAATGTGGAAATAGCTCGCATCGTCAAATCACGCTTTCGCCTTCTCATGCGACCGCAACTCGTCGACGAGTACGCGCACGTTCTCCGAATAATCGATCGGGATCGAGACCAGATGCACGCCGCCCTCCCTGAAGGCGGCATCGAGCGTCGGGCCGAAGCTGTCGATGCTTTCGATGCGGTGACCTTTGGCGCCATAAGCCCTGGCGTACAGCGCAAAATCCGGATTGCCAAAAGTCATGCCGTAATCGGCAAAGCGGTCGACGGCCTGCTTCCAGCGGATCATGCCGTAGGCGTTGTCCTCCAGCACCAGCACGACTAGGTTGAGCTTGAGGCGGACCGCCGTCTCCATCTCCTGGCTGTTCATCATGAAGCCGCCGTCGCCGGCAACCGCAAGCACACGGCGGTCAGAATAGAGCATCGCGGCCATCATCGCCGACGGCAGGCCGGCGCCCATGGTCGCCAGCGCATTGTCGAGCAGCAGCGTGTTGGCGACGCGGGTGCGATAGTTGCGCGCGAACCAGATCTTGTACATGCCGTTGTCGAGCGCGACGATGCCGTTCTCCGGCATCACCTGGCGGATGTCGTGCACGATACGCTGCGGCGTCGGCGGCCAGCGCGCCTCGGTGGCGCGATCGGCGATGTGAGCAAGGATTTCCTCCCGCAACGGCAGCAGCGCCGCCGCTTGCGGCAGCTTGCCTTCGAGCCGATCCGCCAGCAGCTCCAGACTCGGGCCGACGTCGCCGACGACCTCGGCGTCCGGAAAGTAGACCTGCTCGACGCTCGCCGGCGTGTAGCTGACGTGAATCACCTTCGGCCCCGAAGGGCCCATGATGAATGGCGGTTTCTCGATCGGGTCGTGGCCGATTGCGACGATCAGGTCGGCCGCGTCAATGGCATCGTGCACATAGTCGCGCTCGGACAAGGCGGCAGTGCCCATGTAGAGATTGGTGCCGCCAGGCACGGTGCCCTTGCCCATCTGCGTCGTGAAGAACGGAATGCCGGTCCGCCGCACGAAGCTTGCGATGCCGTGTGTCGACCGCGGCCGGCTGGTCGCAGCGCCCATCATCACCAGCGGGCGCCTTGCGGCCATGATCATCTCGGCGGCGCGGTCGAGCGCGGCGCGATGAGCAATCGGGATTTCGATCGGGTGAACGGGGATCACCGGGACATCAGGCACTTCGTCGCCGGCAACGTCTTCGGGCAGTTCGAGATGCACCGGCCCGGGCCGCTCCTCCATCGCGACGCGAAAGGCGTCGCGCACCACGGTTGGAATGCTGGAGGCGCTGACGATCTGCCGCGACAGCTTGGTCAGCGGCTTCATGGTCGCGACCACGTCCACGATCTGGAAGCGGGCCTGCCGGCTGCTCATGATCGGCTTCTGGCCGGTGATCAGGATCATCGGCATGGCACCGAGATGCGCATAGGCGGCGCCCGTCGACAGGTTGAGAGCACCCGGGCCGAGCGTCGACAGACAAACGCCGGGCTTGCCGGTCAGCCGCCCGTGGGTTGCGGCCATGAAGGCCGCGGCCTGCTCGTGGCGGGTCAGGATCAGCTCGATTCTCGAAGCACGCAGCGATTCGACAAGATCGAGATTCTCTTCGCCGGGAATGCCGAAGATGCGGTCGACACCCTCATTCTCCAACGCCGCGACGAAAAGGTCCGATCCCTTCGCTTTGCGTTCCATCCCGCCCAATGTCGCCTCCGCTCGTTGTGAATTCAGACTCCCCGAGCGGCCGCATGGTAACGGCTCGCGACCCGAGAACAACTCACAAAGAGGCGCGCAACTGCAACTCGATCAGCTCTCGCTCGATTGACAAGCCGCGATACCTGACTAAAGTCAGATATCATGCTCGATCCCGCCGCCCGCGTCCGCCGCTTCAACCGCGCCGTCACCTCTGCCGTCGGAGCACTCGATACGTCGTTTCTCGGGCGCGGCCGGCCGCTGAGTGCCGCGCGCGTGCTCAATGCGATCGGGCACGGGCGATCGGACGTGGCGGAGATCCGCGACTATCTCGGTCTCGATTCCGGGCTGATGAGCCGGCTGCTCCGCAGCCTCGAGGACGAAGGGCTGATCGAGACCATCGCGCACGAGGACGATGCGCGGCGGCGTATGGCAAAGCTGACGCGGGCGGGCCGGCGCGAGTTCACAGCCTACGAGGCACTGTCCAACGCGCAGGCCGAAGGCCTCCTCGCGCAACATTCGCAACGCGATGCGTTGCTGGCGGCGATGGACCTGATCGCCTCCGCGCTGACGCGCGAGCGCGTCGCGCTGGACGAGATGGATCCGCGCTGCGAGCAAGCGCGCTACTGCCTCGGCGAGTACTATGCCGAGCTCGGCCGCCGCTTCAGCCAGGGCTTTGACGTCTCGCTGTCACGCGACCCCGACGCCAAGGACATGCGCCGGCCGCGCGGCACATTCCTCGTTGCGATGTCGGATACGCTGCCGATCGGCTGCGTCGGCTTGAAGGGCACCGATCACGGCTACGCCGAGATCAAGCGGCTGTGGGTCGCGCCCGCCGCGCGCGGGTTGCGGCTCGGCCGCCGCCTGATGGATGCGGCCGAGAGCGCCGCGCGCGAGTTCGGAATCGCGCTGCTGCGGCTCGACACCAACAGCGCACTGCCCGAAGCCGGCCGGCTCTATCGCAGCACGGGCTGGCGCGAGATCCCGCGCTTCAACGACGATCCCTATCCGGACCTCTTCTTCGAAAAGCGCCTCTGACGCTGGACCGGTTCGCGGTCCTCGCGCGTTGGTCGAGGCCGTGGGAGCTTCGATATGATGAGAGACGACCTCGCCGACATCTACCGCGCCTACATCGCTTGCCTGAATCGGCGGGATTGGCCGGCGCTCGGACAATTCGTGCATGATGATGCCGCCCACAACGCGCGGCCGCTCGGGCTCGACGGCTATCGCGCGATGCTGGAACGGGATGTTCGGGAGATCCCCGATCTGCAGTTCCAGATCGAGATGCTGATCTGCGATCCTCCCCGCATCGCCGCCCGATTGAAGTTTGACTGCACGCCGGTCGGGGCATTCCTCGGTCTTGCCGTCAACGGGCGGCGCGTGTCCTTCTGCGAAAACGCCTTCTACGAATTTCACGAGGGCAAGATCCGGCAGGTCTGGTCGGTGATCGACAAGGCCGCGATCGAGGCGCAGCTGTGACGCCGCGCCTCGATCTCGAATTCACGCCGCCGCCGGCGCCACCTCGCCTTGCGGCTTTGGGAAGGGGCGGAACGTCATCGCCATCAGGAAGGCCCCTAAGCCCATCGCCCAGGAGGCAATGTAGAGCCAGGCATAGCTGGAGAAGGCGTCGTAGATCAGGCCGCCGGCGAGCGGGCCGGTCGCCATGCCGAGGCTGCCGGCCATCGCCGTGCCGCCGATCACCGTGCCCATCATCTTGAGCGGGAAGTTCTCGCGGATCAGAACGGCGTAGAGCGGCATGGTGCCGGCATAGATGAAGCCGAAGATGCCGCCGACCGCATAGAACGTCGTGAGCTGTTGCGCGAAGACATAGGCGAGCGCGCCGAAGGCCTGCAGCAGCAGGCCCGAGACCAGCACGCGCTTGGCGCCGAAGCGGTCGCCCATCAGGCCGAACGCGATGCGCCCGCCGAGGCCGGCAAATCCCTCGATGCTGTAGATCGTAACCGCCGCGACCAGCGGGATGCCGCAGCTCACGGCATAGCTGACGGTGTGGATGATCGGGCCGGAATGCGTCGCGCAGCAGAAGAAGTTGGTGGCGAGCAGGATCAGAAATTGCGGCGAGCGCAGCGCCTCGCCCATCGACATCTCGTTTTGCCCGGCGGCTTCGCCGACGGGCGCGGCCGGGCCTTGCGCGAGCGCCGGCGGACGGCGCACCAGGAACGAGACCGGGATCATGATGGCGCCGACCACGAGCGCTATGATCTGCATCGAGGTGCGCCAGTCGTGGCCGGAGACGAGCCAGGCCGCCAGCGGCGACATCGTCATCGGCGCCATGCCCATGCCGGCCGACACCAGCGACACCGCAAGTCCGCGATTGGTGTCGAACCAGCCGGTGACGGTCGCCATCATCGGGGCGAAGATCGCAGCGCAAGCCGCGCCGGCCAGGAGGCCGAACACGATCTGGAACACGAGAAGCGAGGTGGCGTGGCTCGCCGCGAACAGGCTGAGCGTCAGCACGATTGATCCAGTCAGCACCACCGGCAGCGGCCCGAACCGGTCCGTCAGCGTGCCCCAGGCCATGCTGGTGAAGGCCATCGCCAGAAAGCCGATCGTCATCGCGCTGGAGATGCCGGTCACCGACCAGCCGGTGTCCTTGGCGATCGGCTGCAGGAACACTGGCAGTGAAAACATGCCGCCGATCGCAACGCAGCCGAGCAGGCCGCCGGCGGCGACGATCACCCAGCGATAGTTGGAAGAAATCATTTCAGTCTCCCGTCAGGTCTGTCTCGCGTGGAAGACGAATGGGAACTGCGCCGGCCGACAGACCGACGTCGTTTTTGCCGCACGCTTTCGTGACCTGCCAGCAAAACTCGAAAAACAACCCCATGCACAGTAGCCGGCGCCAGCGGGATCAATGA
The DNA here is from genome assembly GCF_044908355.1 of Bradyrhizobium sp. USDA 336. Lineage (NCBI taxonomy): Bacteria > Pseudomonadati > Pseudomonadota > Alphaproteobacteria > Hyphomicrobiales > Nitrobacteraceae > Bradyrhizobium > Bradyrhizobium sp. USDA 336. Next base: position 2,238,546 of record NZ_JBIYDC010000002.1, read on the forward strand.
CTTACCTACCAGGAACGACCAGCTCAGCGGCTCCCCTGTCCTCGTGCGACATCATCACAGATCGGTTTGACACGTCGGGCAAAACAGCCGCAGAATGACAGCATCCCACAGATATTGATCTGGTCCGATGTTCATCGTGACGATGCCTCGCGCCGCCGCGATCAGGCCGCGCGGCTGTGCTTCACGGTCTGTTGGTTGATTGCAGGGAGTCCCACATGCCAAAGATCGACGTCGCCACCGTGCCGGCCCGTAAGGGCTCCGGCTATCCGGCGCCCTTCAGCGCGCCTTGCGCCGAGCGCGTTCGCAAGCGGCTTGGCGACGCCGGAGGCCTGTCGGATTTCGGCGTCAACCTGATGCGCCTGCCGCCGGGCGGCTGGTCGAGCCAGCGGCACTGGCATTCGCACGAGGACGAGTTCGTCTACATTCTCGAAGGCGAGGTGACGCTGATCGAGGATGGCGGCGAAACCGTGCTGCGCGCCGGCGATTGCGCCGCCTTCCCCAAGGCCAGCGGCAACGGCCATCACATGATCAACAGGTCGAGCGCAACGGCGGTCTATCTCGAGATCGGCTCACGCTCGCCAGCCGACCTCATCACCTGCTCCGACATCGACATGATGAGCCCGGCAGCGGACGGCCGCTTCCTGCACAAGGACGGCACACCTTATCCGTAAGTGACATAGCGTCTCAGAGCGCCGCACTACGGCGCCAGCTGCCAACCGTGAGCCAGACCGCCGAGACCAGGAAGTAGATCGCGCCGACCGCGGCATAGCCCGCGACATTCGCAATCGACGGCACCGCGGGCATTGTGGCTTGGAAGACGAAGAAGCCGCCCGCCAGGGCCGACTGGCCACCGCTGAGCACCATGGCCCATTGCGCGCCGAAACGCTTCCAGCGCCGCACGGCCGTGCCGAGCTGAAGCAATCCGGACAGGATCGCCCAGGCTCCGAAGATTCCGAGCACCCAGTTCATGCTGACCTGCAAGGCCACGATGACCGCGATGGTGGTCGCGAGGCTGACAAGCACGTTCAGGCCTTGCGTGGGGTTCTGGTTCAAGCCGCCACTCCTGAGCGCGTCGAGATAGTTGGCGGCGGCGTCCCAGGCCGGATAGGCGACGAGCAACGTCGCTGCGATCGCCGCCGACGACGGCGCAATCGCGAAGGCCGCAATGACCCACGCGGTGGAAAATGCGGCACGCACGAAGTAGTACTGTTTGAGCCATTGCGCCTGGTCGGCCGAGTTCAAAACCATCTCGTTGCTTCTCATTGTCTGCTCCTTACCTACTAGTTGGTAGTTTACGTGCTACGCCGAAGCGCCGCCCTGCCGGGCTTAGACAGGCCTCGTCAGTGCCTGGTGGAAAGCCGCTCCAGCAGCGGCCGGGTGATGGTGCCGAAGATTTTTGGATCGCCATAAGCGCGCGCCGACAGCATCGCGCCGTGAACGGTCGCCATGAATCCCTCCGCCTCGGCCCGCGCCGTGCCGGAGAGATGGAGCCGGCCTTGCCGCTTGCCGCGCTCCATCACCGAAGCCAGCCACGACGACACGGAGCGGAAGTGGGCGCGGACTTCGAGCGCGACTTCCTCGGGCAGGATGGGAAGCTCGCTGGCAAGGAGCGCGCAGACGCAGAACGGAGCCGTCGCATCCTTGATGCACGTCTCCCAATAGGCGACATAGCTTTTGAGCTGCTCGGCGGGATCGGCGACATTGCGCTCGAGCGCCGCCAGTCCCGCCTGGGCCTCCTCGCGATAGCGCGCCACGAGGGTGCGCACCAGGTCGACCTTACTGGCAAAGTGGTGGTGGATGCTCGGCTTGCGGATGCCGACGACATCGGCGATGTCGGCGTAACTGAAGCCGTTGTAGCCGCCGGCGATGATCAGCGAGCGGGCACAGGCAAGAATGTCGTCGGCGGTCGAGGAAGCGTTGCTCATGACCGCTAAGCTACCTTCCAGTAGGTAGGTGGTCAAGCGGGAATGCTTCAATGATCCGTGAGTGAGTGGTAGGAGCCTGCATGACCATTCGGCCGATCGTCCGCTACCCCGACCGCCGGCTCGCGAGCCCTGCCCGCCCCGTCACCGCGTTCGACGATGGCTTACGCCAGCTCGCGCAGGATCTGCTCGACACGATGCGCGCCGCGCCCGGCATCGGCATCACGGCGCCGCATATCGGTGTGCCCTTGCGCGTCGTGGTGCTGGAGCTCGACGCCAAGGACGGCGCACGGACCTATGTCAATCCGGAGATCACATGGGCTTCCCCCGAGATGATCATGCATCGCGAAGGCAGCGTCTCGATGCCTGATGTCAATGACGAGGTGCAGCGACACGCGCGCGTGCACATCAGCTATCAGGACCTCGATGGCAACGTGCACACCGAGGAGTCGGAAGGCTTGCGCGCCGTCTGTCACCAGCATGAGATCGACCAGCTCGACGGCCTATTCTGGATCCAGCGGCTGTCGCGGCTGAAACGGGAACGGCTGGTCAAGAAGTTCGAGAAGATGCAGAGACGACCGGCTAAGTGAATTCGCTATGCGCCAGCGCGGAGGCCGGGCGGGCGAACTGCGCCAGCGGTCCACGCTTCGCGCAGCCGCTGGCTCCTCACCCGCTCAGATCATCCCGCTCACCGGGGCACAGGCGTGTTGAGCAATTGCTGCTCCCATAGATACGCGATGCCGCTCCCGCCGGCATGTTCCGTGATCACCTTCGTGAGCGCGACAGCTTGATCGATCCGAGCCCAGTCGCGCTGCCATTCGGCAGCGACCGCCAGCCAAGTCATCATATTCACGCCCGCCGCGATCATGCGCTGGATTGCCACCTGATGGGCCTCCACCGAAACGGCGCCAGACGCGTCGGTGACCACCGTTACATCCCAGCCTTCGCCGCGCGCCTGGATCGCCGGCATGGCGACGCAGATCTCGGTCCACAGGCCAGCGATGATGAGCTGCTTGCGGCCCGTGGCCTTGACCGCGTCCACCACCTTTCGATCTTCCCAGGTGTTGATGAAGGTCCGGTCGATCACCTCCTGGCCGGGGAAAACCTCCGTGATCTGAGGGAAAAGCAGACCACCCCGTTCAGCGATCACCGTGGTCAGGATCGTGGGGACGCGGAAGGCTTTTGCGGCCTTGGCCAGACCTGCCGTATTGTTGATCACCATCTGTGGTTCATGGCTGTTCACGTTCGCAAGCTGGTAAGGCTGGTGGTCAATTAAGACGAGCACTGAATCTTCGGGGCGGAGAAGCGAAGCAAGGCCGTTACGAAAAGTCATCTTTGCATCCTTTACTGCCGTCGTGAGCGGCATTGGTTCGGAGGCGCACGTCAGCAGCGACGTAGCCCTACACTGACATTGGCGTTCCCGGATGCGATACGATAGTGTGCCGCCGCGGAACGCTGTGTCGCCGAATGGGGAACGCTGTTGGATCTCGAAGAAATACGGACATTCGTCGAAGTTGCCGACGCCGGAGGAATTTCATCCGCTGCGGCCCGGCTGGGGGTCGCGAAATCGATCGTCAGTCGTCGGCTTCTCCGGCTCGAAGCGGAACTTGGCGTCCAACTTCTTGCAAGAACGACCCGCGGGGCCGCTCTCACGGAAGCCGGCCTCACTTTCCGAGACTATGCAGCCAGGGTCCGCGCCGAGATCGATGCAGCGAGGGAAGCGATCCTACCCGCCGGAGAGCTGCGCGGCCGCTTGCGCGTTGCAGTGCCGCTTTCTTTCGGCCCGACCCACTTCGCTCCCATCCTTGCAGAAATGGCCCGCCGCCATCCGCATCTCCAGATCCACACCTGCTACAGCGATCGCTTCGCCGATCTCATCGCGGAGGGCTATGATTGTGCGATACGGATTGGCTATCTTCAGGACTCCAATTTGATTGCGAGACGCATCGGACCAATCCACGGGAAGCTTCTCGCGAGCCCTGACTACATCAAGGCCAACGGATCGCCGGAGTCGCCGGAGGAGCTCGTCGCCCATGAGGCGCTGATGCAAGGCACCGAAGCGTGGCACCTCATGGATGGCGACAAGATCATCACGGTTCGTCCGCAGGGACGCTTCAAGGCCGACAACGGCACAGCTCTCCTCGCCGCCGCAACGGCAGGACTCGGGATCGCCTACCTTCCCGACCGCCTCACCCATGAACATGTCGCGTCCGGAGCGCTTGTGCCGGTGATGACGCGCTATCCCCCGCCTCCGGCGGGTGCCTATGTGATCCGCCCTCCGGGCCAGCATCCCGCACGGAAGATACGGGTTCTCACCGAATTGCTGATCGAGTATTGCGAGCCGGGCCCGCATCCTGCGTGAACTCGCTCCTTCACCACCAGATTCGCAACTCCCTCAAGCCCTCTTGCCGCTCCGCCTGGTGATCGGCGCTTTGCGACGCTCGCGTTTGCCGCGGGCGATCTCCGTTGCCAGCGCGTCCAGCTTCGGCTCCCAGAACGTCCTGAACTGGCCGACCCAGGCATCGACCGCTTGCAGCCCGGCCGCGTCGACCGAATAGAGACGCCTTTGCGCCTCGGCCCGGACGCTCGCAAAGCCGCTCTCGCGCAGCACCTTGAGGTGCTGCGAGACCGCCGCCTGGGTGATGCCGAACTCGGCACCGATGACTTCGACGACCTCGCCGGATGCCAACTCACCGGGCGCCAGCAGCTCGAGGATGCGGCGGCGCACGGGATCGGCGAGGACTTCGAAGGCGTGCATCAGCTTCCGGTGCCGGGATGAACGATGTCGGGCGGCGTCTCGCCGCGGTAGAACGCGATGGTGCGGTCCGAGCGCTGCCTCGCCTCGTCAGGATCGACCCCGCTTGCGACATGCGCCGCACGCCAATATTCGCCGCTCGTCGTCATGAATTCCTTGCCCTCGGGCGAGACCATCCAGGCCTCCGCCGTTTCATGATCGACCGATGCCCCGGTCGCAAGATATCGCTCCAGTCCCGCAAGCGCGAGGTCCCAGCCGATACCGACCGCACCCGGACCGAACTGATTCCAATGATCCTCGATGATCGCGGTGTGCTCAAGCGTCAGGCGCGCCTGGCTTCGCTCGGCTGTCAGGCTGACGTCGATCCAGCTCGTGGCGCCGCCGAATTCCCAGGTCGCGGCGAAATGGGTCGGCGGCGTGCAGGATGTGATGGTGCCGCCGGCATTGCCCTTGACCTGGTAGCGTCCGCCGAGCCGGAGGTCGCCCTCGACCGGCGCAAACCAGCGCGGGATCCGCTCCCTGCTGGTCACGGCGTCCCAGAGATCGTCCACGCTGGTGTCGTAGAGCCGCGTCAGCGTGACCGCGCTGGCCGGCTTGCCGTCTCTCTCGAAGCTCCTCACCGAGCGCGTCACAAGCCCCAAGACCCTGGCGACGTCGATCTGCATTTCGGTTCTCCCTGTGGTCCATCTGCCGACAAATATCGACCGCTACTAATATAAGTCAATACTTATATTTCGTGCGTTCCCACTGCGTCAACCTCCCCGCGAGCGGAACCAAACAACGGCCACGGCGTCTATTGGTGCCCTTCCAGCCCCACAAGACGGAAAGACCTCATGAAAGTTCGCAAATTCGCCATCGCTGACGCCTCGCTCGAGCGTTCACCGGGACAGGACGCCGACATCTTCGTTGCCAACATGGTCGACCAGCGCCACGGCGGACCTATCACGATCGGCTTCGGCCGCTACGCGCCGAACCAAAATCTCAAGGAGACGATGAAGGTCGACGATGTCATGATCGTCCTCGAAGGGAAGCTGTCGGTCACGGGCGACGGCAGCACCGTGACCGCGGGGCCCGGCGAGATCGTCCATATGCCGAAGGGCGAGACGGTCACGATCCGCTCGCACGAGCAAGGCGCCGTAACCGCCTATGTCACCTATCCGCATTGGCAGGAGGCGCGCGACTGAGGCACGAGCTCACCCGCGGCCCATCCCTCGAGACGCCCGCCTCTGGCGGGCCCTCAGGATGAGGTCTCGTCTTGCGGCCAGCATGGTGAGGAGCCCGCACAAGCGGGCGTCTCGAACGATGAAGGCCGAGGTCGCTACTTCAGCGGCAGCTCGTAGGGCGGATTAGCCGAAGGCGTAATCCGCCATCTGCTAACACGGCGCGACGAGAGATGGTGGATTACGCCGGCGGGCTGCGCTTCGCGCAACCGCAGGCTAATCCACCCTACCCGCCCGCCATCAGCGCCTTCGCCAGCGCCATATACGCCGGCAGCGTCACGGGATCGTTGGCGGCGTTGCCCGCCATGGGATGCGAGGCGTAGCGGGCGATCACCATCTCGGCCTTGGGATCGATGTAGATGCCCTGGCCGTAGACGCCGCGCGCCATGTAGGCGCCGTGGTCGTTGTGCGTGACCCACCATTGATTGCGGTAGGACGCGCCCGGCAGCGTGGTGTAGCCGGCCGGCTTGAATTTGTCGGGATCGCCGCCGCGCGCGATGTCCTCAACGACCGGAGACGGCACGATCTGGCGGCCGTTGAAGCGGCCGTGATTGCGCATCGTCTCGCCGAAGCGGGCGAGATCGCGCAAGGTCGTGGAGAGACCGCCGCCGCCGCTCTCGGTGCCGATGCGGTCGACGTGATAATGCGCATCCTCCTCCGCGCCCATCGGCTGCCAGATGCGCTCGGAGAGCAGATCGGACAGCGTCATGTTGCTGGCGCGCCTGACGATCCACGCCAGCACGTCGGTGTTGACGGTCTTGTAGGCAAAGGCCTTGCCGTGCTCGCCCTGCTTCTTCTGCGCGATGAGGAAATCGAAGATAGTGGTCGGGCCATCATAATCCGTCGGGATCGGCGCCATGCCGTTGGCGCGCCTGAGACCCCACACGTCCGAGTTCTTGTCGGTGTAGACCTCGGTGTAGAGCAGCCCCGTGGTCATATCCATGACCTCGTGCACGCGCGCATCGCCGAACGCGCTTGGCTTCAGCTCCGGCACATAGTCCGTGACGGGCGCCTGCGGATCGATCTTGCCCTCCGCGACCAGAATCCCCGCAAGCACACCGGTGAACGACTTCGTCACCGACATCGCAATATGGGGCTTGTGCGGCTTCAACGCGCCGAAATAGCGCTCATAGATCAGCCTGCCCCGATGCAGCACGGCGATGCCGTCGGTGTAGGTCTCCTCCAGCATCTTGTCGAACGTCATGGGTCGGCCGTCCATCGTGGTCGAGGCGACTGCGCCGATGTCCCGGTCCGCACGCGGCAGAGGCGACGCAGGTCCAGCTCCGCGCCAGACGTTCACGGTGGGCACGAGCTGGCGGATGTTGCTCCAGGCCCAGCGCAACTCGGGGAAGCTGCGGAAGGAGCCGTCCTGGAAGGTGATGAGGCGGTCGGGAGACGGAGGGAAGCCGCGCATATAGGCGAGGGTCTCGGGGTCGGTGGTGGTGGCGGTTGGGTGGGCGGCTGCAGGCGCGGCGGACATCAGGGCTAGCTCCAGAGGACGAAATAGATTCCTATCATGTCGGAGTACGGTCCACATCAAGCGCTAGCGCTAGGCTGAAGCGCGTAACTCTAGGATCTCGTCTACTGTTTGAAGCAATGCTCCCGGTGCCATTGTAGAAAATGCGGATGAGGCCGATCAGATGCCCGTCTTGGCTCGATCGCGCGACCGGACTTGTTGATGACCGATCGAACTCCCTCTGGGTCGTTTGTCTGGCGCGAGATCAGTATTTCCAAATCATCGGACAGGCTGATCAAACCACGATCGAACATCCAATGAGCTGTACCCGACAGAGCGATCCCATTGCTCACGATGTCCGGCCCGTTTACCTCCACGGGCCGAATGTGCGCCGCCGCGACCTCTGCGCGTCCCATTCCATTGATAAGCTTCAGGCCGGTGATGGCGCAGCGTTCGTCGTAGGCACGCAATACGATCCGACGAAAAACTCGGTCACGCAAAACTCTCGATACCGTTAAACTGACGCGATCACGCTGCTGCTCAAGTATAAAGGGCGCCTGCTCTCTTTCGTCGAGTTGAGACAATCGAACATCGGCATCGAGTCGGGGCAGTAGCGGTGCGCCTTCCGCAAAACCGAGTTCAACTATTCTATTGAAATCGTCCGTCGAGATTGGGCGGACTGCCGCCTGAGCACGCCCCGAAATTCGTCCGTGATCATTCAATACACCCCGCTCCACAGGACCGGTCGGTGTGTTGAAAGGGACCGGATTCGCAAAATCGAGGTAGCTTCCAGGCTCTATCAGAGCGAGGTACATTCCTGAAGTACCGGGATCGGGAAGGACCTGCTGAACGCGAGCAATCGCAAAGTAGCCCCGCGTCTCGGCGACCTTGCTTGGCTCATAATAGATGATCCAATCGCCGACGCAGCCCTGGACACGACGCAGATATTGACTGGGAAACTGATATTGCTCAGCGGGGCTGTCATCATAGATCGAGTCCGATCGATGGATGAATACCCCAAATCCCATGACTGCGCCGCATCGCCTCTACGAGAACTAACGACTTGACTCGGTTCTATTGAACCCGGGAGGAGCCCCCTACTCCCATTCAATCGTCCCGGGCGGCTTGCTCGTCACGTCGTACACCACCCTATTCACGCCCTTCACCTCGTTGATGATGCGCGTCGCCGTCTCGCCCAGAAACTTCATGTCGAACTGGTAGAAGTCCGCGGTCATGCCGTCGGTGGAGGTGACGGCGCGCAGGCCGACGACGTAGTCGTAGGTGCGGCCATCGCCCATGACGCCGACGGTCTTGACCGGGAGCAGCACGGCGAACGCCTGCCAGATCTCGTCGTAGAGACCGTGCTTCCTGATCTGGTCGATGTAGACCGCGTCCGCCTTGCGCAGGATGTCGAGCTTGTCCCTGGTGATCTCGCCGGGGCAGCGGATGGCGAGGCCCGGGCCCGGGAACGGGTGGCGGCCGACGAAGATTTCGGGGAGGCCGAGCTCGCGCCCTAACTTGCGGACCTCGTCCTTGAACAATTCGCGCAGGGGCTCGACGAGCTTCATGTTCATGCGCTCGGGGAGGCCGCCGACATTGTGGTGCGACTTGATGGTGACCGAGGGGCCGCCGGTGAAGGAGACGCTCTCGATCACATCAGGATAGAGCGTGCCTTGCGCCAGGAAATCGGCGCCGCCGATCTTCTTGGCCTCAGCCTCGAACACCTCGATGAAGAGGCGGCCGATGGTCTTGCGCTTGGCTTCAGGGTCGGTGACGCCCCCGAGTTCGCCGAGGAATTGCCTGGAGGCATCCACGTGCACGAGCGGGATGTTGTAGTGGTGGCGGAAGAGGTCGACGACCTGCTCGGCCTCGTTGAGGCGCATCAAGCCGTGGTCGACGAAGACGCAGGTGAGCTGGTCGCCGATGGCCTCGTGGATCAGCACGGCCGCCACGGCCGAATCGACGCCGCCGGAGAGGCCGCAGATCACCCTGCCCTTGCCGACCTGCGCGCGGATCTTTGCGATCTCCTCCTCGCGGAAGGCGCGCATGGTCCAGTCGCCGGTGAGGCCGGCGATCTTGCGCACGAAGTTGCGGATCAGCTTTGCGCCGTCGGGCGTGTGCACCACTTCGGGATGGAACATCAGGCCGTAATATTTGCGCTTCTCGTCCTGGATGATCGCGAACGGCGCGTTCGGCGAGGTGCCGGCGACCGAGAAGCCCGGCGGCATTTTTGTGATGCGGTCGCCATGGCTCATCCAGACCTGGTTCTTGCTGCCTGACGACCAGACGTCCGCAAACAGCTGGCTCTCGGCCTTCACCTCGACATCGGCGCGGCCGAATTCGCGGTGATGGCCGCCCTCGACCTCGCCCCCGAGCTGGGCCGCCATGGTCATCTGGCCGTAGCAGATGCCCATCACCGGCACGCCGGAGTCGAAGATCAATTGCGGAGCGCGGGGCGAGCCGGCCTCGTGGACCGATTCCGGGCCGCCGGACAGGATCACCGCTTTCGGCTTCATCTCCTCGAAGGCGGCTTCCGCCTTGTTGAACGGGACGATCTCGCAATAGACGCCGTCCTCGCGCACGCGACGCGCGATCAGCTGCGTCACCTGGCTGCCGAAGTCGACGATGAGAATCTTGTCGTGCGCCGAGGCCACCGAGGGCGTCGACGCGGAGCGGTCGTTCTGTGCTGCTGTCATGGCCAGCCAATACGCTGGTGCGGCCCGGGCCGCAACCGCGGTCGCGGCGGGCCCACATGCTTCTTTGGGCATGGACAAGACGACATATATAGGTAAGCATTATTGACCTATCATACAAAGGGGCCGATCAGGGAGAAATGCCATGTCACAGCACCATCAGCCGTCAACGCTTGCCGCGCTCGGCCGGGCTTGGGTCGAGGCCTGGAATGCGCGCGACCTCGAGCGCGTGCTCACGCTCTACGACGAGTCGGCCGTGATGACGTCTGACCGCATTCCGATGCTGGGATTCGACCCCAGCGGCACCGTGCGCGGCAAGGATGCGCTTCGCGCCTATTGGGGCAAGGCGCTTCCCCTGGTGCCGAACCTGCATTTCTCGCTGATCGACCTGTTCGTCAGCCCGGACAGCCTCGTGGTGTTCTACCAGAACGAACGGGGCAAGAAGATCTGCGAATATCTGCGGGTGAACGAGGCCGGGCTGATCGTGCAGGGCTCGGCGAACCATCTAGCGCATTGATCCGCGCAGAGACATCAGCGCTTGCGCGTGCTCACCTTCCTCACCTTCGTATCGGACCATGTCAGCGGCCGGCCGGCTCGCGACGGCAGCACCAGCTGCCCCACCCGTTGGCCGGCCTGGTCCACCAGCTCGGAATGTGCCTCGCCGCGCCCGTAGAGATGTGCCTCGCCCCATTGGCGCAGACCGACAATGACGGGAAACAAGTCGCGTCCACGCCTCGTCAGTGCGTATTCCTGATACGCGCTGCCATCGGACGCCGGAACCATCTCGAGCACGTCGAGCTCTACCAGCTTGCGCAGGCGCGCGCTGAGCATGCCCTTGGCAATGCCGAGATTCTTCTGGAAATCGCCGAACCGGCGCAGCCCGTCGAAGGCATCGCGCACGATGAGGAGCGACCACCAGTCACCGATTGCATCGAGCGCACGCGCCACCGGGCAGTCGGCCCCGGAAAAACCTGTCCGCTTCATGCTCCCACTCCGATCTGGTTCTAAAATAAGACTAGACGGCGCCGCCCGCAACTGGTCTTATAATGAGACCAGAAAGCGTGCCGGAGATGACGGATGACGAGCAATGATCTCGCCCCAGGCAACCCCAAGGATAGTGCCGGGACGGCCGGGTACGGGCTTTCCTCCGCGCTGGCGCTGCTGCTTGCGCTGGCTTGCGGCCTCAGCGTCGCCAACATCTACTTCGCCCAGCCCCTGCTCGACTCGATGGCCGCGGACCTCGGAATCGCTCCCGCAGCGATCGGCATGGTCGTGACCTTCACGCAGATCGGTTATGCGTGCGGCTTGATCTTGATCGTGCCGCTCGGCGACCTCTGGGATCGCCGTCGTCTGATCGCCGGCCAGATTGCACTGTCGGCGACCGGACTCCTGGTCGTCGGCACCGCATCCCACGCCGCTGTGCTGCTCGCGGGACTGACGCTGGTCGGCGTGCTTGCCGTGGTCGTGCAGATCCTGGTCGCCTTTGCCGCAACGCTCGCAACGCCGGACGGGCGGGGCCGCGCCATCGGGACCGTCACCAGCGGCGTCGTCGGCGGAATCCTGCTCGCGCGCTTCGCCTCGGGCGCTCTGGCCGATGTCGGCGGCTGGCGCATGGTCTACCTGGTTTCGGCCGGCCTCATGCTCGCGATGGCCGTCTTGCTGTTGCAAGTCCTGCCGCGCGGCGCGCCCACGGCAATGGCAGGCTCCTCGTATCTATCGCTGTTGCGCTCGACGGCGGCGCTGTTCGCGGAGGAGCCGATCCTGCGCGAGCGCGCCTTGTTCGCGTTCCTGATCTTCGCCGATCTCAACGTGTTCTGGACGTCGATCGTGCTTCCGCTGTCGGCGCCGCCTTTCGCGCTGTCGCACACAACGATTGGGCTGCTCGGGGTCGCCGGCTTCGCCGGAGCACTCGGCGCGCGCAACGCCGGTCGTCTCGCCGACCTTGGATGGGCCCAACGCACGACCGGACTATCGTTGGTGCTGATGCTCGGCGCCTGGGCCGCGATCGCCTGCCTGCAAGTCTCGCTCTGGTTCGTCGTCCTGGGCGTGATCATGCTGGATCTCGGGCTGCAGGCCGTACATGTGACCAGCCAGAGCCTGATCGTCGCCGCGCGTCCCGACGCAGCAAGCAGGCTGGTCGGGACCTATATGGTGTTCTATTCTATCGGCAGCGCAGCCGGCGGAATCGCGGCGACCATGGTCTACGCTGTGGCAGGTTGGAGCGGCGTTTGCATGCTGGGTTCCGGCATCAGCGCCGCGGCCCTGCTGGTCTGGGTCATCAATGCGAGCAGGATGCAAGAGGCGGCCGGCTGCACGCTGACGCCCTCGCCGCCCACGTAACGTGCACGACCACCCGACGGTGCATTCAAATCAGGATTCCCCCATGAAGCTCCCCACCTCCCCCTTTACCGTCACCGACTGGAGCAAGGTTGAGCCGACCGCGCATCCCGGCGAGAGCGGCGAGGCCACATGGCGCACGCTCAACATCGGCGAACTCCGCGTGCGGATGGTGGAGTACTCGCCGGGCTATCTCGCCGATCATTGGTGCGATCGCGGCCATGTGCTCTACGTGCTGAAGGGCGAGCTCGATTCCGAGCTGCGCGACGGCCGCAAATTCAAGCTCAAGGCGGGGATGAGCTACCAGGTATCGGACTTCGGCGACGCCGCGCACCGGTCTTCGACGACGACGGGCGCCACACTCTTCATCGTCGACTGAGGCGCACCCGGCGGTTGATTTGCACCGCAAAATAGCAAAGTGGCGCTACGTTTCGGGCCGCGGGTGGTGCCTTGAAGTGGCCCCAAATTCTCGCTATATTGTGATCATCGATACTTGGCCGAACGACTGGGCCGCTTCGCTTCGTTGCTGACGGGCGCGCACGCTTCAGATGAATTCTCCAAACATCGACTCATCAGGGACTATGGGCGCAACGCTGCGTACCGGTCTGCGTGCGTACTCAACCTAACTAACTAAAGGAAATTCCCATGGCTATGGGCACCGTGAAGTGGTTCAACACCCAAAAGGGTTATGGTTTCATCCAGCCGGATGACGGCCAGAAGGACGTGTTCGTTCACATCAGCGCCGTCGAGCGCGCTGGCCTCTCCTCCCTCAACGAGGGTCAGAAGGTCTCGTTCGACATCGTCGCCGACCGCCGCAGCGGCAAGTCGTCGGCTGACAATCTCCGCGTCGGCTAACGCCCTCGCACCGTTCTGACCGCGGACGTACCGGCAGAACGTTGGAACTCGAAAGCCCCGCGACCGGGATCGGTCTGCGGGGCTTTTGTTTTTGATGTCCTTCCGGGGCGCCCGCAGGGCGAACCCGGAATCCATTGACCCGCGGAGACCGCCGCACGATGGATTCCGGGCTCGCGCTACGCGCGCCCCGAAATGACAACGTCGATCAGCCCTTCTTCTTCAGCACCGACACGAAAAACCCATCCGTCCCGGTCCGGCGCGGTGTCATCAGCCAGCCCTCGGCGGACTGCAGCGCGGCCTCGCCAAAGGCTTCCGCCTTGTCCCAGAGCACGCTTGCGGTCTGCTCGGGCGGGACGACCGAGAACTCGCCATGTCGGCCGACGAACGCCCTCACCTGCTCGCCGTTCTCCTCCGCCAGCACCGAGCAGGTGATGTAGGCGATGCGGCCGCCCGGCTTGACCAGCGGAACCGCGCGCTCCAGCACCTCGGCCTGGTCGCGCAGGCGGATCTCCAGCGCACCGGGGCGCATCCGCCATTTGGCATCGGGGTTGCGGCGCCAGGTGCCGGTTCCGGTGCAGGGCGCGTCGATCACGACGAGGTCGGCCGTGCTGCGGATGTCGGCAAGCGATTCGGCCTCGCCCTTGGGCGTGCGGATTTCGGCGTTGTGGACGCCGGCGCGCGATAGCCGCTCGTGGATCGGCGCGAGCTGGCGCTTGTCGCGGTCGGTCGCGATCAGCCGGCCCTTGCCCTGCATCAGGGCGGCCAGCGCCAGCGTCTTGCCGCCGGCGCCAGCGCAGAGATCGATCACCTGCTCGCCGGGTTTTGCCGCGGTGAATTGGGCTGCAAGCTGCGATCCCTCATCCTGCACTTCAATTGCGCCCTTGATGAAATCCTCTTCCGCCTGGATGCCGGGGTTGCGCGCATCGGCCGAAAGCTCGATGCGCAGGCCGGTTGCGGACCAGGGCGTCGGTTTTGCATGAAGATGAGAAAGCGCCTTCAGCGCCTTGTCGCGGTTGGATTTTAGCGTATTGACACGCAGGTCCAGCGGCGCCCGGCTCGCCATCGCGGCGGCCTCCGCCGCACGGTCCTCGCCGAACACTTTTGCAAGGTGCGGGTCGAGCCACTCCGGGTAGTCGCCGGCGACGGCGGCCGGGGCGTCCTGGAGGGAGCGCGAGGCGAGCGCAGCCTGCTCGGCCTCGGTCAGCGGCGCCGGCGCAAAGCGGCTGCCGTCGAACAAGGCGCCCATGGTCGCCGTGTCCATCTTGCGCTCGAGGCGGAGCATGCCGATCAGCCGGGCCCGCGCGGTACCGGAATCCATCAGCCAGGCGCTCGAGGCGTAGCGGCGCAGCACATCCCAGACGAGGCCAGCGATGGCCGCGCGGTCGCCGGAACCGGCGAAGCGGTGCGCGGTGCCCCACTCCTTCAGCGCCTTCGCCGCGGGCACGCGGTCCCCCTCGATGGTGTCGATCAGTTCGATGGCTGCGGACAGCCGGGCAGCGGGGGTCATTCGGGTTCTTTCAAGTGGTGCGCAGCACCTAGATCAGCAGCAAAAGCTTCAGCGCGAAGTAGATCCACATCGCGAGCAGCACCAGCACGCCAGCGAGCCAGACCGTGGAGCGGCGGCCGAGATCGTTGGAGGAAACGAACACGCCGGCATGAGCAAAGCGCGTCACCACGAACACCCAGGACATCAGCACGATGAAGAAATCGGCGCGGCGCAGGGGTAATGCCAGTGCGATCAGTACGTAAAATAGCACCGGCAGCTCGAACTGGTTGCGGTAGCAATTGGCGATTTGTGTGGCGCCCTTCGGCCAGTTCGGCTCGCCGAGCGCAATGTCGCGGATCTTGGTCTCGCCGGAGACCAGGGTCTTGCGGCGCGCCAGGACCATGCCGATCAGCAGCGCGAAGGTGAGAGCGACCTGCACGAAGACCGGCAGCAGGACCATTTGAACGGACATTGGAACTTTCCCGGGAGGCGAAATGCCGCCGCCGTCATTAGCCGCGACTTTTGGCGCTGACAATGAATGACTTGAACCGGCGTTCCCGCTTCCGCGACCAACCCCAGATTGTTAAAGCGATTCGGCCCTTTGGGCCCCGAGGCGAGCCAGCCATGAATTCCTTGTCCAGCTTGTTCAGCGAAGCCGCCGCGGGCCAGCTCGGCCTCCTGATGTCGGCGCTGTCGGGGATTGCGGCAGCGCTCGCGGTCGCGTTGGCCATGACGGTCTACTTCCGCCTGAGCTATCGGACCTGGCGGGACGTCGCCCGGCATGGCCTGGCGACCTTGGCCGCGCTCGCGCTGTTCGCCTTTGCCGCCTACGACATGCGTCACGCGGCGCTCGCCTATCTCGGTCTCAACCCCTCCAAGCCCGCCGTCGAGTTCGAGATCCGCATGCCCCGGGAGATGCTGACGGCGGTGAGTGACAGCCAGATCGAGCTGCACACCGACCGCAACCAGACATTGGCGCTGGTGGACGGCGTGCGCGACCTCTCGGACGGCCGGGCCGTGCTGCGCGGCGCAGTGGTGCTCAACCACCGCACGGCCGATCGCGTTCTCGTCGTGAACCTCTCAGGCAAGGGCGTCTTCGAGTTCCGCCTCCGCCTGCCGGCCGAGCCGCATCGCTCCGGCCAGTTCGGCCCCTGGCACCTCGCCGACCGCATTGCCGCCCCGCTCGCCGGTACCATCGCCCCGCAGGACGGCTACACCATCCGCTACCGCGTGCTTTAAACTTTGTTCGCTGCGATCCATGCCCGCGCCGTCATCGTTCCGACGCGCGGCGACGGGTAGGATGATCGCATGTCCGAATTTCGTCTCACGCAGATTTCCGATACCCATCTCGGCCGGCGCTTTCCCGGCCTGATCGCCAACTTCGCGGCGATCAGCGAGCACATCGACGCCGGTAGGCCCGATCTCGTCGTCAACACCGGCGACGTCTCGTTCGACGGGCCGACCAACCGCGACGACGTCGAGTTTGCCAAAGGTCTGCACGACGCGCTGCCCGTCACCTGCCGCTATCTCCCCGGCAATCACGATATCGGGGACAATCCGACCGCGATCGGGCCGGCGCCGAAGCCGCCGGTCAGCGAGACGCACCGCCAGCAGTTCTGCGACATCATCGGCGAAGATCATTGGGCGTTTGACGCCGCGGGCTGGCGCTTCATCGGCCTCAATTCGCTGGTGATGAACTCAGGGCTCGCCTTCGAGGCCGAGCAGTTCGACTGGCTGTCTCAGGAAATCTCGCGCGTGAACGGCAGGCCGGTCGCGCTGTTCCTGCACAAGCCCCTCTTCCTCAACCTGCCCGACGATCCCGAGACGCCGGAGACGTCGATCCGCTACGTGCCGCAGCCAGCGCGGGCGCGGCTGATCGAGATGTTCGGCAAGGTCGACCTGCGTCTCATTGCCAGCGGCCACGTGCACCAGCGCCGCGACTTCACCTTCCGCAACATCCGCCACGTCTGGGCGCCGTCGGCGGGCTTCGTCATCAACGATCAGCGCCAGGACCGGATCGCGATCAAGGAGGTCGGCCTGGTCGAATACCGCTTCCAACCCGACAGTCTCGAGGTCCGCCACGTCAGGGCCGCCGGCCAAGTCGATGTCGACATCGAGGAGCTGCTGATCCAGATGGGCGACGGGCACTGATAAAATCGGCTGCGTGCAGTAGGCGCGCTTGATGTCCGCCTGCCACTCAACACCTAGCGCAGAGCCGGACACGCGTGCTCCACATCCCGAACCCGTAAGCGAGGCCTGTCTCGTGGTTCTGGAGCTTCGGCTTGCGACCAACAGGAACATCGCTGGCTCCGCGCGCATTGAAGGACGATCAGACTACGTCGATGGAGGCCCCATGACCAGGACAACGCTGAATGAAGCGAGACTGACCAATTTGGCAACGGCTTGCGCGGCCTTGGCACTCGTCCTCACGATGGTTCCGGCAACGGCGCAGGAGGCTGGGCGCTCGAGAGTCGGCACACTCACGTGCAACATATCGCCCGGAGTCGGCATGATTGTTGCGGGACAACGGCAGCTGAGCTGCATCTATGCATCGGCACGAGGCAGGGCCCGCGAGGCTTACGAAGGCACCGTCAGCACGCTTGGTCTCGACATAGGAGCCACGTCCGGCGGTCAGCTCGTTTGGACCGTGTTTGCGCCAACGACACTTCGCCAAGCAGCCTTGGCCGGAACTTATGCGGGCGCGACCGCCGGCGGCACTGTCGGCGCCGGAGTTGGTGCCAACCTCCTGGTGGGCGGCTCGGATCGTACGATCGCCTTGCAGCCGGTGTCCGTCCAGGCGCAGACAGGTGTGAACGTCGCAGCAGGCATATCAAGAATGGAATTGCGGCCGGTTGCTGCGCCTGCACGCGGCAAGGCCCAGTGACGGCCGTCGCTGCCGATCTCAGGAATTCGTCATTGAGTTGACGACCTCCACGATGGCGGCGGGGTCTGCGTACGTGACCATATGCCCGGCATTTGGAACAAGGTGAAGATCGGACCGAGGCAGTGCTTGATGTAAATTCTGCGCTTGTCTGAATTCGATCACTTGGTCCTCTGTTCCGTGGAATATCTGCACTCGCTCGCCGATGGCTGGATAATAAGCTTGGAATTGTGTCGCAGTTGGAATGAGGAGTGCACTTTCCTCCGCAGCCGCCCTCAACTGTGTGGGCCTGAGCACCAAAGACGCTGGAAATTCATTCCTGAACGTCTGCGGGACAGAACGGGGCGCAAAGATCTTGCGGAGAGCTCCTGGCAGGACGGCCCACGAAACGATCGGCGCGACAGTGTAACTGACCAAGTCGCCCAGGACCGGTATGGCTGGACCTGACATCAGCCACACGTCCAATCGGCCGGTCGGGAAATAGTACCCTGACGCAAGCACAAGACCTTGGGTCGGATAATCCTTTCGCACGGCGAGAGCGATAGCGACCAAGGCGCCCCAAGAATGGCCGAGCACAACGGGATTGCGGATTCCAAGTTGATTGAGCGCCTTCGCCAACAGAGCAGCTTGAGCTGCCGCGGTCCATATTCGGAGCCGCGGCCGCTGACTATAGCCAAAGCCTGGGCGATCGAAGCACACCACGCGATTGGTGCGGGCAAGAAGATCGACCAGACCGCTGATCGTGAAGTCCTGGATCATGGATCCGTTGCCATGGAGCAGCACGACGCAAGGAGCGGCCGGATCCCCTCGATCGACATAGTGGAGCACAACGCCGTCGCATTCGAGGAACTTGCCGATTGGTGGATTCCTCCACTCGGCCAGTTTGGAGAAGCCGATGTTACCGACGACGAGAAGCGCCAATAACAAGGCAGCGATGAGCAACACGGTTTCAGCGGTGGTCATTACTGACCCTTGATGATCGAGGGTATGAACATAGACCCGCGGTGCCAAGCAAGTGAACCAATCCATGGAGTAATTGGAAGTTGAGGCGCTCGTTCCTGCGCGCGATCGCGGAGGATTGATTAAAAATCACGTGCCCCGGAACGGTCGAGAAATGCCCACGTTGGCCGCTTAGGATCGCACCTGTGACGGAGAGGATCCGACGTCACCAACAATAACCAAGGAGCAACAGATGGCTAATCCACGCCAGGAGGAAAAGTCTACGCAAAGCCCTGAGGACACAATGCGCCGCGCCGCCGAAAGGACCGCTGAGCAAACCAGACGGATCGGCTTAGCTACCGCTGAGGCCAGCGAGGAGGTAGCCCAAGCCAGCAGTCACCTGCTGCAACAGAATGCCGAGATGTTGCAAAACAGTTGGCGCTTCGGCGTCGACATGGCCACTGTGATGTTGGGCCGGTCTGCTGATCAGCTTGGTCGCACGTTCGGTGTGACGGGCAATGAAACGGAGCAGGCAACAGAACGATCGGTCCGCAACGCTGAAGCAATCATGTACTCTACAACCGCGGTCGTCAAAGGAATGAACGGCGTCTCACGCGAGTACTTCGATTTCGTTCGACAGCAGATCGAGAGGACCATGGACCGTATGAATGAACTCTGGCGCTGCCGAACTCCGCAGGATTTGGCGGCTGTGCAGACCGATCTGATGCGCGATTCGATCAGAAGCGCCCTCGATACCAGCCGCCGGATGGCGGACATGTCTTTGAAGGTCGCTGACGATGCAGGAAACCATATTACTCAGAGTATCGAACGCATGCGGCACGCCGCCTAAAGCGCGATGCGAATAAGATGAATCGTCATCGCGCTTTAGGTTACTGTTTGAGCATGATCTTTTCGGAAAACCGCCACCCACTTTTCCGAATCATGCTGTAGCGCGCTGTCACAGCCATGGCGCACATGTGCGGCTGAACCTCAGCCGCTTTTGTGTTGTGGCCTCGCGGAAGACTCAAGCCAC
The DNA here is from genome assembly GCF_044908355.1 of Bradyrhizobium sp. USDA 336. Taxonomy (NCBI): domain Bacteria; kingdom Pseudomonadati; phylum Pseudomonadota; class Alphaproteobacteria; order Hyphomicrobiales; family Nitrobacteraceae; genus Bradyrhizobium; species Bradyrhizobium sp. USDA 336. Next base: position 2,258,123 of record NZ_JBIYDC010000002.1, read on the forward strand.
GCTTTTGAGATCCTGCTGGATCGCGGCGAGCAGCGATTGCAGCGCGGCGCTGTTCACCGGCTTGGCCTCGGTGCCGGCTGGCTGAGCAGCGGGGCGCTGCGCAGCTTTCACGGGACGCTTCGGGAATGGCGGAGGCGCAGGCATTGCGGCCGGGGCGAATTCGCCCTCGTCCTCGGCGTGAACGAACTTGCCATGGATGACGTCGTCGCGACGGCCCATGATGAACATGGTCGCCCAATAGCCGGCGGCCAGGAGGATGACGCAGAAAATACCAATCTCTAACATCGCAGCACCTAAAATATGCGCGATGATTCAATGCCTTCGTCCGGCCGTCAATGAACAGGCGGTCACACCTGCGGCTTTTGCGGGCAGGTGTGACCATTTGGTGACTCTTTCTTAACTATCCCCACGCGGCGTGTCGCCGCGGCGCCACGTGAGTCTCATTCCCTGTCGCCTAAAGCGCGATGAATGCGCACGCGCTTTAGGTTGTTGTTTGGGCATGATCCTTCCGGAAAACCGCTTCGCACTTTTCCGGATCATGCCTAGGCCTTGTCCGGCCCGACCCGGACCAGCTGCTTGCCGAAATTGGCCCCCTTCAGCAGGCCAATGAAGGCGCCGGGGGCGCTTTCCAGGCCCTCGGTGACGAACTCCTTGTACTTGACCTTGCCGTCGCGAACCCAGCCGGACATGTCGCGCAGGAAGTCGCCATGACGGGCGGCGAAGTCGGAGACGATGAAGCCGCGGAAGGTCAGCCGCTTGGTCAGCGTCGCGCGCATCAGGCTGGCCGCCCATTTCGGGGGCTTGGCCTCGGTGTCGTTGTAATGGGCGATCAGGCCGCACACCGGCACGCGCGCAAACGGGTTGAGCAGCGGAAACACCGCTTCGAACACGGCACCGCCCACATTTTCGAAATAGACGTCGATACCCCCAGGGCAGGCGTCCTTCAGCTTGGCGGCGAGATCGGGATCGCGGTGATCGATGCAGGCATCGAAGCCGAGCTCCTTCACCACGTAGTCGCACTTGTCCTTGCCGCCGGCGATGCCGACCGCACGGGCGCCCTTGATCTTGGCGATCTGCCCCACCGCCGAGCCGACCGCGCCGGACGCACCGGCAACGACGACGGTCTCGCCCGGTTGCGGCTTGCCGATGTCGAGCAGGCCCGTATAGGCGGTCATGCCGGGCATGCCGAGCACACCTATCGAGGTCGAGATCGGCCCGAGCTTGGGATCGACCTTGATCAGGCCCTTGCCGTTCGAGGTCGCATGGGTCTGCCAGCCCGAGCGGATGCGCACGATGTCGCCGACCGCGAAATCGGGATTGTTGGACGCCGCGACCTCGCTGACCGCCTCGCCCTCCATCACGCCGCCGACCGGCACCGGAGCTGCGTAGGACGGCCCCTCGCTCATGCGCCCGCGCATATAGGGATCGAGCGACAGCCAGATCGTGCGCAGCAGGACTTCGCCCTGCCCTGGCGTCGGAACGGGGAATTCCTCCAAACGGAAATCAGACGGCTTGGGTTCGCCGACGGGACGCGCGGCGAGAACGATGCGTTTGGCGCTATGTTGACCTTGGGCCATGGCTTCCTCCACTTTTCTGTCATTGCGAGCGAAGCGAAGCAATCAACTCGCGTCAACACAAAAGGACTGGATTGCTTCGCGCAGGCCCGATGCGCGCACGCCACATAGGCGCTGTCATGCCCCGCGAAGGCGGGGCATCCAGTACTCCTAGACAATCGTTGTTGAACCGAGAAGCCGCGGCGTACTGGATCGCCCGCCTTCGCGGGCGATGACACCGAGAAGCGCCTAACCCCCGCCCGGATAGTTCGGGCTCTCGCGCGTGATGGTGACGTCGTGGACGTGGCTTTCGCGCAGGCCTGCGCCGGTGATGCGGACGAACTGGGCCTTGTCGTGCAGCTCCTTCATGTCACGTGCACCGACATAGCCCATCGCGGCGCGCAAGCCGCCGGCGAGCTGGTGCATGACGTTGCCGACCGGGCCCTTGTATGGCACCTGGCCCTCGATGCCTTCGGGCACGAGCTTGAGCGTGTCCTTGATGTCCTGCTGGAAGTAGCGGTCGGCCGATCCACGCGCCATCGCGCCGACCGAGCCCATGCCGCGATAGGCCTTGTAGGAACGGCCCTGCCACAAAAACACTTCGCCGGGCGTCTCGTCGGTGCCGGCGAGCAGCGAACCGACCATGGCAATGTCGGCGCCGGCCGCGAGCGCTTTCGCAAGGTCGCCGGAATATTTGATGCCACCGTCAGCGATGACGGGGACATCGGCCTTCTTCGCCGCTTCGACCGCATCCATGATCGCGGTGAGCTGGGGCACACCGACGCCGGCGACGATGCGCGTGGTGCAGATCGAGCCCGGGCCGATGCCGACCTTGATACAATCCGCGCCTGCGTCGATCAGCGCCTGCGCGCCTTCCGTGGTGGCGACGTTGCCGGCGACGACCTGCACCGAATTGGACAGGCGCTTGATGCGGTTCACCGCCTGCAGCACGTGACGGGAATGGCCGTGCGCGGTGTCGACGACGACGAGGTCGACGCCGGCATCGATCAGCCGCTCGGTGCGCTCGAAGCCGGTATCGCCGACCGTGGTGGCGGCAGCGACGCGAAGACGCCCCTGCCCGTCCTTGCAGGCGAGCGGATGGGCGACCGCCTTCTCCATGTCCTTCACGGTGATGAGCCCGACGCAGCGATATTGATCGTCGACGACCAGCAGCTTCTCGATGCGGTGCTGGTGCAGCATCCGCCGCGCCTCGTCCTGATTGACATTCTCACGGACCGTGACGAGCCCCTCATGCGTCATCAGCTCGGAGACTTTTTGCCGGCGGTCGGTGGCAAAGCGCACGTCGCGGTTGGTGAGGATGCCGACCAGCTTGCCGGGCGTGTTCTTGCCGGCGCCGGTGACGACCGGAATGCCGGAGATGCCGTGGTCGCTCATCAGCTTGAGCGCGTCGTCGAGCGTGGCGTCGGGGCTGATGGTGAGCGGGTTCACCACCATGCCTGACTCGTAGCGCTTGACCTGCCGCACCTGGGCGGCCTGCCCTTCGGGATCGAAATTGCGGTGGATGACGCCGAGGCCGCCGGCCTGCGCCATGGCGATCGCCATGCGGGCCTCGGTGACGGTGTCCATGGCCGAGGCCATGATCGGGATGTTGAGCGGGATGGCGCGGGTGACGCGGGAGCGGATGTCGACCTCGCCCGGCATGACGTCGGACAGGCCAGGCTTCAACAGCACGTCGTCGAACGTAAAGGCTTCGCGGATGCCCTGAAGTTGCACCGTGGCCATCTGCCAACTCCTTCCTGCGGCCCTGCCGCAAATGCTAATGGATGAGCGCCGCCCTCGGCGTCCCTTGCGGCAACGCCTTGAGAATCGGAGCCCATCGGTGGGGTTGACGCGGGTCGATAGCACGGCCGCGTGACGAATCAAAGCAATTCGGGCCGCTGGCCAGCCATGCACAGGGGTTTTTTGGGCCGAAATCGGCGGGCACAGCCCATGCGCCAGCCCAACCCTGACCGTCATTCCGGGGCGCGACGAAGTCGCGAGCCCGGAATCCATCTGGCAGCAACGCTGCGGCCTAATAGATTCCGGGCTCGCGCCAAGGGGCGCGCCCCGGAATGACGGCGGAGCGAGAAGCGACGCCCCGGCATGACGGAGGCTGTGGGTCACACCGTTGTTACGCGGGATTTAGGTGCCATGCGTGGATCCGCAATGGCCGGCGGCGGACGGCGGTGATAAGCCGCAACTCCACCCCTCCTTCCAATTTCATTACCCTCATGGTCGACAAGCAACGCGTCATTCCGCTGATCGTGGCCACCGCTCTGTTCATGGAGAACATGGATTCGACCGTGATCGCCACCTCGCTGCCGGCGATCGCGGCCGACATCGGCACCAGCCCGCTGACGCTGAAGCTCGCGATCACCTCCTATCTGCTGTCGCTCGCGGTGTTCATTCCGGCGAGCGGCTGGACCGCCGACCGGTTCGGCGCGCGGATGGTGTTCGCGATCGCGGTCGGCGTGTTCATGGTCGGCTCGGTCGGCTGCGCGCTCTCGACCTCGGTCACGGATTTCGTGTTCGCACGCATCCTGCAAGGCATGGGCGGCGCCATGATGACGCCGGTCGGACGCCTCGTGCTGCTGCGCTCGGTCGACAAGAGCGCGCTGGTCAACGCCATGGCCTGGGTGACGGTCCCCGCCTTGATCGGCCCGGTGATCGGCCCGCCGCTCGGCGGGTTCATCACGACTTACGCATCCTGGCACTGGATCTTCCTGATCAACATCCCGATCGGGCTGCTCGGCATCTTCATGGCGCTGCGCTTCATCGATCCCATCAAGAGCGAGACGCAGGAGCCGTTCGATCTCTACGGCATGGTGCTCTCTGGGCTGGGGCTCGCAGGCATCGCCTTCGGCCTTTCCGTTGCCGGCCTCAACCTTCTGCCATGGAGCACCGTCGCCGCGTTGATCGTGGGCGGTGCGATCTCGATGACGCTCTACGTCATCCATGCGCGGCGGACCGGATCGCCGGTGCTGGACTTCTCGCTCCTGAAGCTGCCGACGCTGCGCGCCGCCGTGTTCGGCGGCTTCCTGTTCCGGCTCGGCATCGGCGCACTACCGTTCCTGCTGCCGCTCTTGATGCAGATCGGCTTCGGCCTGTCGCCGTTCCATTCCGGCCTCGTCACCTTCGCCTCCTCGCTCGGGGCCATGGGCATGAAGACGCTGGCTGCGCGGATCATCCGCACGTTCGGCTTCCGCAATTTGATGACGGTGAACGCGATCATCAGCGCGTTCTTCCTCGGCGTCTGCGCGCTGTTCACGGTGACGACGCCGCTGCTCATCATCATGGTGATCCTGGTGGTCGGCGGCTTCTTTCGCTCGCTTGAGTTCACCGCGATCAACACGGTCGCCTATGCCGACGTCGAGACCGCGCAAATGAGCCGCGCCACCACCCTCGTCAGCGTCAACCAGCAGCTCGCGATCTCGGCCGGCGTCGCCGTCGGCGCGGCCTGTGTCGAGACCACGATGTGGTTCAGCCATGTCACCGAGCTCAACGCCACGGTGTTCGCGCCGGCCTTCGTCGTGGTCGCGCTGACCTCGGCGGCCTCGAGCTGGTTCTTCTGGCAGATGCCCGCGGACGCCGGCCACGAAATTTCGGGACGCAAGGCGGTGGAGATCGCGAGCCGCAAGGGCGCCGGCAAGGGTGCGGAGAAGGCCGCGGTCAAGGCGGCATCCGAGGATACGCAGGACGTGCGGGATCAGCGACTGGGGTGAATACCTCCTCGGTCATTCCGGGGCGATGCGCAGCGTCGAACCCGGAATCCATCGCACCGCGGAACGCGTCGAGACATGGATTCCGGGCTCGCCTCTTCGAGGCGCCCCGGAATGACGGAGTGCGAGGCTACGCCGCTCCCCCGCCGCGAAATCCCGTCGCCAGCACGTAGCGTTCCGAGGAATCCTGCCGGCTGGCGGCCGGCTTGACGTGACGCACGGTGGCGAAGTCGCGCTTGAGCTGGGCGAGCAGCTCGGCATCGGCGCCGCTCTGGAACGTTTTCGCCAGGAACGTGCCGCCGGGCTTGAGCACGTCGCAGGCAAAGGCCGCCGCCGTCTCGACCAGGCCGACGATGCGGAGCTGGTCGGTCTTGCGGTGGCCGGTGGTGTTGGCGGCCATATCGGACATCACGACGTCGGCCTTGCCGCCCAGCATCGCGGTGAGCTTTTCGGGGGCATCGTTGTCCATGAAGTCGAGCTGCGCGAAATCGACGCCGGGAATCTCCGGCATCTCCAACAGATCGATGGCGACGACCTTGCCCTTGCCTTCCGTGGAGCCGACGCGCTTTGCTGCGATCTGGCTCCAGCCGCCGGGCGCCGCGCCGAGATCGACCACGGCCATGCCGGGCTTCAAGAGCCGGAACTTATCGTCCATCTCTAAGAGCTTGAACGCGGCGCGCGAGCGATAGCCCGCCGCCTTGGCTTTGGCGACGTAGGGATCGTTGAGCTGCCGCTCCAGCCACAGCTTCGACGACAATTTGCGCTTGCCGCCTGTCTTGACCTGGACGTGCAAGCGGCCGGTGGTGTCCTTGGCCATACTCACCAGCTCCTGAGCGCACCGTCCTCGCGCATCATCTCGACCAGCATGCCCTCGCGCAAGCCGCGGTCGGCGACGCGCAGGCGCGGCAGCGGAAAGGCGCGGCGGATAGCGTCGAGGATGGCGCAGCCCGCCAGGACGAGATCGGCACGCTCGACGCTGATGCAGCTGTTGGCGGCACGCTCCTCGTAGCTCATGCCGAGCAGCTTGTTGATGGTCGCGGTGATGTCGGCATCGTTCATCCAGATGCTGTCGATGCGGCGGCGGTCGTAGCGCGCGAGGTTAAGATGGATGCCGGCGAGCGTCGTCACCGTGCCCGACGTGCCGAGCAGGTGCATGTCGGCGAGATCGCGGCCGTGCTCCTCGGCGAATGGCGCGACGTGGCTTGCGACCTCCTGCTCCATCGCCGCATAGATCTCCGGCGTGACGTCGCGTCCGCCGAACTGCTCGGCGAGCGTGACCACGCCATAGGGAATCGACATCCAGGCTTTGATGCGCGGTTCCGGTTTTTCGGGGTCGCGCTCGATCCGCACCAGCTCGGTGGAGCCGCCGCCGATGTCGAACAGGATCGCGCCCCGCCCCCTGGGATCGACCAGCGGCGAGCAGCCCAGCACGGCGAGCGCGGCCTCGGTCTCGCGGTCGATCACCTCGAGCTCGATGCCGGTCTCGGCCGCAACGCGGCTGCGGAAACCTTCCGCGTTCGAAGCCGCGCGGCAGGCTTCGGTCGCGATCAGCCGCAGCCGACGCGCCTTCCGCAGATTGATCTTGTCGCGGCAGATGCTGAGCGCGGCGATGGCGCGCTCGATCGCGGCGTCGCTGATGCACCCCGTCGCCGAGACGCCCTCCCCGAGCCGGATGATGCGCGAGAAGGAATCGACCACGCGAAAGCCGTCCTGAGTCGGACAGGCGATCAGCAGCCTGCAATTGTTGGTGCCGAGGTCCAGCGCCGCATAGACGCCGGTTCCCGGCGCCTGCGCGCCGACGGCCGGATTGGTGGCCAACGCCACCGCCGCCATCGACCCCTCCAGCTCGCTATGCGGCGCATGGCCGTCGCGGAGCCGCGTGTGGTCATTCATACAAACTGTCTTTCCGCGGCCGGTCGGGCCGGTCTGGAATTGATTATTCGCCTGAAACATTAGCAGCGCGGCAGGCCTGCGCAACAACGCATCACATGGGACCATGTCCAATCGTGCGTTGTCGTGAACGGGGCTGGTGGGTTATCTGAGGGAGTCCGGTGCTCCGCTGCCGCGAAAATGCGCAAATACCGGCTTTTCAGGTCAATTCCCATGCAAGAACACACCAAATCGTCGACGCTCGAGAACCGCTATTGCACTGCAAAAGTATGGCGTCGGGCAACCGGTCCGCCGCAAGGAGGACGACACGCTGGTGCGCGGCAAGGGCCGCTACACCGACGATTTCAACCTCCCGAACCAGGCCTATACCGTGGTCGTCCGTTCGACCCATGCCCATGGCATCATCCGCAGCATCGGCCTCGATGCCGCCAAGGCGATGCCGGGCGTGCTGGGGGCGTGGACCGGCAAAGACCTCGATGCCGCCGGCTACGGCCCCTTCACGTGCGGCCTGCCGCTGAAGAGCCGCGACGGCTCGCCCCTGCTCCAGACCAATCGCCAGCCGCTGGCGACCGACAAGGTCCGCTTCGTCGGCGATCCCGTCGCCTTCGTGGTGGCCGAGACGCTGGCCCAGGCGCGCGACGCGGCCGAGGCGGTCGAGCTCGACATCGAGCCGCTGCCGGCGGTGACCGACCCCGAGGCAGCCGCCAAGCCCGGCGCGCCGCAGCTCTATGACCACATCCCTGGTAACGTCGCGCTCGACTACCACTATGGCGACATGGACAAGGTGAACGCAGCCTTCGCCAGCGCCGCTCATGTGACCAAGCTCGACATCGAGAACACCCGCGTTGCCGTGGTCTCGATGGAGCCGCGCGTGGGGCTTGCCTCCTACGACAAAAAGACTGAGCGCTACACGCTTCAGGTGCCGACGCAGGGCGTTGCCGGCAACCGCGCCAACCTCGCCAAGAACCTGAAGGTGCCGAACGAGAAGGTGCGCATCCTCACCGCCAATGTCGGCGGCTCCTTCGGCATGAAGAACATCAACTATCCCGAGTACATGTGCATTCTGTATGCGGCGAAGGCACTGGGACGCCCGGTGAAGTGGCTGGACGAGCGCTCGACCAGCTTCCTCTCCGACAGCCACGGCCGCGCGCAGAAGATCCATGCCGAGCTCGCGCTCGATGCCGAGGGGCACTTCCTCGCGGCCAAGCTATCCGGCTACGGCAATCTCGGCGCCTACATCACCGGCGTCGCGCCGGGCCCGCTTTCGCTCAACACCGGCAAGAACTTCTCCAGCGTCTATCGCACGCCGCTGATGGCGGTCGACATCAAGGTGGTACTGACCAACACCACGCTAATGGGGGCCTATCGCGGCGCCGGCCGGCCCGAGGCGAACTATTACATGGAGCGGCTGATCGACCGCGCCGCCGACGAGATGGGCATCAATCGCCTGACCTTGCGCAAGCGCAACTTCATCAAGCCGAACCAGATCCCGTTCGCGGCCTCCTCCGGCGTCACCTATGACAGCGGCGACTTCCAGGCCGTGTTCAACAAGGCACTCGAAATCTCCGACCACGAGAACTTCGCCAAGCGCAAGAAGGAGAGCAAGAAGGCCGGCAAGCTGCGCGGCATTGCGGTCGGCTCCTATCTCGAAGTCACCGCGCCGCCGAGCCCCGAGCTCGGCAAGATCGTGTTCGATCCTGACGGCACCGTGCAGCTCATCACCGGCACGCTCGATTACGGCCAGGGCCACGCCACCCCGTTCGCGCAGGTGCTGTGCGAGCAGCTCGGCGTCCCCTTCGAGAACGTGAAGCTCGTGCAGGGCGACAGCGACATCGTCCACACCGGCAACGGCACCGGCGGATCGCGCTCGATCACTGCGACCGGCCAGGCCATCGTGGGTGCCGCAAAGCTCGTCATCGAGAAAGGCAAGCGCGCCGCCGCACATATGCTGGAGGCGTCCGAAGCCGATATCGAGTTTGCCGACGGCAGCTTTACGATCGCCGGCACCGATCGCAGCATCGACATCATGGAGCTTGCCAAGCGTCTGCATGACGGCAAAGTGCCGGAGGGCGTGCCTGACAGCCTCGATGTCGACCACACCAGCGATCCAGTCGCCTCGGCGTTCCCGAACGGCTGCCACGTCGCCGAGGTCGAGATCGACCCGGACACCGGCATAGTGCAGATCGTGCGCTACAGCGCGGTCAACGATTTCGGCACGGTGATCAACCCGATGCTGGTCGCGGGCCAGCTCCATGGCGGCGTGGTCCAGGGCATCGGCCAGGCGCTGATGGAGCACATCCGCTACGACGAGAGCGGCCAGCCGATCACGGGCTCGCTGATGGACTACGCCCTGCCCCGCGCGGAGGACGTCCCCAACATGACGGTCGGCGATCACCCGGTGCCGGCCACCACCAATCCGCTCGGCAGCAAGGGCTGCGGCGAAGCCGGCTGCGCCGGCAGCCTGTCGACGGTGGTGAACGCGGTGCTCGACGCGCTGTCGGACTACGGCATCAAGCACATCGACATGCCGCTGACCCCCGAGCGGGTGTGGCGCGCGATCCAGGAGGCGAAGGCGAAAGCGGCTTAAGGCTGCCCTTCCAACTCTACAACAATGCTGTCATCGCCCGCGAAGGCGGGCGATCCAGTATTCCAGAGGCGCGCGTTGGAGACCTCGCTTTCACCACATCCGCCGCGGCGTACTGGATTCCCCGCCTCCGCGGGGAATGACACCGTCTTTGGAGCGGCGGCTTTGCCTTCCAGCCTACGCCGCCGCCTGCTCGCGCGGCTGGTAGATTGCGGTGTGCTGGCAATGCGCGAGCGGCGTCGTGCCGTTAGCGACGACCAGCGCGTCGAACTCGACGCAGCGGTGGCCCTTCTTCTCGTAGTTCGCGGTGACTTTTGCCCGCGCGGTGATCTCGTCGCCGGCGCGCGCGGCGGACAGCAACTGCATGCGGCTGCCGACGTGGATCCAGGGACCCAGGATGGTGTTGTCCACCAGCACGCGGTTCATAACGCGCTGGATCAGTCCGGGATGGCTTAGCCCCTCGCGCGCGAAGATCGGATCTTTCTCTCTGACATCGGCGAGATAGTCGACCGCATCCTGCCCGGCCCAGCGGCGCGGTGTCGTGCCCAGCCATTTGCCCATCTCGAATGTCGCAGGACTGACAGGCTTGCGCTCGGCGACGGCTGGGACTTCGACATAGTCGCTCAACGATACCGCCGGCACCGCCGCCGGCAGCGACGCCGTTCCCGTGGCACACAGCTCGGTGCGGCTGAACACCTCGATGGTCAGCAGGCCGTTGTGCTCGGTGGCATCGACATCGGCGGTCTCGCCGTCATAGACCGGCTTGATGAAGCGGGCCTCGACCAGCCCGCGAGACAGAAAATCGAGGCCCCATCGGGCGATCGGCACGTGCATCATGTAGGCGAAGACGTCGACGCCGGGGACCAGCCCGCCGGAAAAGCCGAAGCGGCGCGCCACATTGTCGTCGTGCATCTTGTTTTCGGACTGTTTGGCGGTGTTGTAGGCCTCGACGCGATAGGTTTCGAGCCGGTTCGGCATGACTGGCCTTTCCCTGTTATTGTTGTTTCAGGAGCGATCGTAGGGCCTGAGGAACTGGGGTCAATCCCCTCGCCTTTGCGGCCCGAATGCGGTACCACGCGGCGGAATGACCGAGACCCCGACCCGCATCTATGTCGACGCCGACGCCTGTCCGGTGAAGGACGAAATCTATCGCGTCGCGATCCGGCACGGCGTGCCCGTGAGCGTGGTCGCTGGCAATTTCATCCGCGTGCCGCAGGACCCGCTCATCGAGCGCATTGCCGCGGGCAGCGCCATGGACGCCGCCGACAACTGGATCGCCGAGCGCGCGAGGCCTGGCGACGTCGTGGTGACCTCGGACATTCCGCTGGCCAGCCGCTGCGTCAAGGCGGGCGCCGACGTGATCGCCCCGAACGGCAAGCCGTTCACCGAAGAGTCGATCGGCATGACGCTGGCGGTGCGCAACCTAATGACGGATCTGCGATCGGCCGGCGAAGTCACCGGCGGCCCGCGCTCGTTCTCGCCGCGAGACCGCTCCGCGTTCCTCTCGGCGCTCGACCAGACGCTGCGCCGGATCCAGCGCCGCCGCGCAGATCAGGCCGCAACGAGCCAAGGTTAGCCATGGCGCCGCCGCTGATCCAACTCAAAGACATCAGGCTGACCTTCGGCGGCACGCCGCTGCTGTCAGGCGTCGAGCTCAATGTCGCGCCATCCGAACGGGTCTGCCTGATCGGCCGCAACGGCTCCGGCAAGTCGACCCTGCTGAAGATCGCAGCCGGCCTGGTCGAGCCTGACGCCGGCACGCGCTTCGTGCAGCCCGGCGCAACGGTGCGCTACCTGCCGCAGGAGCCGGATTTCGGCGCGCACAAGACCACGCTCGCCTATGTCGAGTCCGGGCTCGCGCCGGGGGACGACCAGCACCAGGCGCGTTATCTCCTGGAGCAGCTAGGTCTCACCGGCGAGGAGGACCCGCACAACCTCTCCGGCGGCGAGGCGCGCCGCGCCGCGCTGGCCTTCGTGCTGGCGCCCTCGCCCGACATTCTGCTGCTGGACGAGCCGACCAACCATCTCGATCTCGCCACCATCGAATGGCTGGAGCAGGAGCTCGACTCCAGGCGCAGCGCGCTCGTCATCATCAGCCACGACCGCCGCTTCCTGACCAATCTCTCGCGGTCCACCGCCTGGCTCGACCGCGGCAGGATCAAGCAGATCGACCGCGGCTTTGCTTCGTTCGAGAGCTGGCGCGACGAGGTGCTGGCGGAAGAGGAGCGCGACCAGCACAAGCTCGATCGCAAGATCGTCGACGAGGAGCACTGGCTGCGCCACGGCGTCTCCGGCCGGCGCAAGCGCAACGTCAAGCGCCTCGCCAATCTGCACGCGCTGCGCGCCCAGCGCCGCAATTATCGCGGCACCGCCGGCAGCGCCAACCTCGCCGCCAGCGAGGCCGAACAGTCCGGCAAGCTGGTGATCGAGGCCAAGGGCATCACGAAATCCTATGGCGCGCGCAAGATCGTCGAGAATTTCTCGACCCGCATCCAGCGCGGCGACCGGCTCGGTATCATCGGGCCGAACGGCGCCGGCAAGACCACACTGGTCAATCTGCTCACCGGCGGCATGCAGGCTGATTCAGGCATGGTGCGACTTGGCGCCAACCTGGAGATGGCCACGCTCGACCAGCACCGCGAAAGCCTCGATCCCAAATCGACGCTCGCCGAAGCGCTCACCGGCGGCCGCGGCGATCAAATCATGGTCGGCGGCAAGCCGAAGCACGTCGTCGGCTACATGAAGGACTTCCTGTTCGCGCAGGAGCAGCGCGGCACACCGCTGGAGGTACTCTCGGGCGGGGAGCGCGGCCGGCTGATGCTGGCGCGCGCGCTGGCAAAGCCGTCGAATCTCCTGGTGCTGGACGAGCCGACCAACGATCTCGATCTCGAAACGCTCGACGTGCTCGAGGAGATGCTTGGCGACTACGAAGGCACCGTGATCCTCATCAGCCACGACCGCGACTTCCTCGACCGCGTCGTCACCTCGGTGATTGCGCCGGAGGGTAACGGCAAGTGGATCGAATATGCCGGTGGCTACAGCGACATGCTGAGCCAACGTGGCGCCGACTTGAAGCGCGAGGCGCCGAAGGCGCAAGCTCCCGTGGAGAAGAAAGAGGAGCGCACTGCCGCTCCCTCGTCGGCGCCCAAGCGGAAGCTCAGCTTCAACGAGAAGCACGCGCTGGAGACGCTGCCGAAGAAGATGGAAGCGCTGCACGCCGATATTGCAAGATTGCAGCGCGTGCTCGACGATCCAAGTCTCTATGCGAAAGATCGCAAAAAATTCGACGACACCTCGGCTGCCATCGCGAAGGCCCACGAAGAGCTGTCGGCCGCCGAAGAGCGCTGGCTCGAACTCGAAATGCTCCGTGAAGAGATTGAACAGGCATAACTCATGACAACAACTCTTGCCGCCAAGATCGCCCGCGAATACGGCACGCCCTGTGCCGTCATCGACATGGACAGGGTCGAGCGCAACATCGCGCGGATCCAGAAGGCCTGCGATGACGCCGGCATCGCCAACCGTCCGCACATCAAGACCCACAAGAACCCGACCATCGCCAAGATGCAGGTCGCCGCCGGCGCCAAGGGCATCACCTGCCAGAAGCTGGGTGAAGCCGAGATCATGGCCAATGCCGGCATCGACGACATCCTGATCAGCTACAATCTGCTGGGCGAGGAGAAGATGGCCCGCCTCGGCGCATTGCAGGCGAAGGCCAACATGACGGTGGCTGCCGACAATTCGACGGTCGTCGCCGGCCTGCCCAAGGCGGCTGCGGCGTCAGGCCGCCCGCTCTCGGTCGTGGTCGAATGCGACACCGGGCGAAAGCGTGCCGGCGTCGAAACGCCGGCAGAGGCGATTGCCCTGGCACGCGAGATCGCGGCATCCAAGGGACTGGAGTTTGCCGGCTTCATGCTCTACCCGACCGAAACAGGCTGGGGCGATGCGCAGAAATTCTACGACGAGGCGCTGGCCGGCGTCCGCGCTCACGGGCTTGACGCCAAGATCGTCTCCACGGGTGGCACGCCGAACCTCGTCAACATCGGCAAGCTCAAGGGCGGCACCGAGCACCGCTTCGGCACCTACATCTACAACGATCGCATGCAGGTCGCCGCAGGTTCGGCGACCTGGGATGATTGCGCACTGCACATCTATTCGACGGTGGTGAGCCGCGCCGCGCCCGAGCGCGGCATTCTCGACGCCGGCTCGAAGACGCTGACCACGGACACCGGCGGACTCGACGGCCACGGGCTGATCCTGGAGCATCCCGAGGCGAAGATCGCCAAATTCGCCGAGGAGCACGGCTTTCTCGATCTCTCCCGCAGCAACACGCGGCCTAATGTCGGCGACGTCGTCCGCATCGTGCCGAACCACGTCTGCGTCGTCGTCAACATGATGGACGAGGTGGTGATGGTGCGCGGCGAGGACATCATCGGCACGCTGCCGGTCGCGGCGCGCGGGAAGCTGCGGTAGGCGCGCGTCCCCACGGCCGTCATTGCGAGGAGCTCTTGCGACGAAGCAATCCAGAATCTTTCCATGGAGAGACACTGGATTGCTTCGCTGCGCTCGCAATGACGGTGGTTAGCGTTTCAGCCACGCCAGCACGCCCCTGCCCGCAGCGGCTCCCGTCGCGAACGAGGCCTGCAGGAGATACCCGCCCGTCGGCGCCTCCCAATCCAGCATCTCGCCGGCCGCAAACGTGCCCGGCAGCTTGCGCAGCATGAAGTGCTCGTCGAGCTCGTCGAACAGAATTCCGCCTGCCGTCGAGATCGCGCGGTCGATCGCCGCTACTCCGGTGAGCTGAACCGGAACAGCGTTGACCAGATCTGCGAGCTCCGCCGGCGAGAACGCGGCCAGCGGCCGGCCTGATGCGATGGCGGCCTCCTGCATGAGGCCGATACCGACCGGCGACAGCTGAGCCGCCTTGCGCAAAAAGTTCGCCAGCGATTGCTTACCGCGCACGCCTGACAGCCGCGCGGTCAGCGCAGCGGTGTCGAGATCGGGCCGCAATGCAATCATCAGCGCCACCTGGCCGAGATTCAACACGGCCTCGCGCAGTTCCGCCGACAGCGCGTAGATCGCACCGCCTTCGATGCCGCTGCGGGTGATCATGGCTTCTCCGCGCACAGTGTGCGCACGAAGCGTCAGCGCCACGCCCTTGAGCGGCTGACCTTCGAAACGGTCGCGGAACACGTTGGACCAAGCGACCGTGAAGCCGGAATTGGCCGGCCGCAGTGTTGAGACGGCAATGCCCTTGGCGGCGAGGATGTCGACCCAGCGTCCGTCCGAGCCAAGCCGCGGCCAGCTTGCGCCGCCCAGGGCGAGCAGCGTGGCGTTAGCGTCGATGGCGGAGCCGCCTTCCGGCGTCTGAAAGATCAGCCGGCCCTCGCCGTCCCAGCCGATCCAGCGATGGCGAAACGCAAAGCGGACACCGGCGGCATCGAGCCGCCGCAGCCAGGCGCGCAGCAAGGGCGAGGCCTTGAACGCCTTGGGAAACACGCGTCCGCTGCTACCGACGAAGGTCGGCTCGCCCAGCGCCTCGCTCCAGGCGCGCAGTGCATCCGGCGAGAATGCCTCGACCGCCGCCTGCAGCTTCGGTGCGGCCTCGCGATAGCGTGCCATGAATTGCGGCAGCGGCTCGCTATGCGTGAGATTGAGCCCGCCGCGGCCGGCCATCAGGAATTTGCGCGCGGCGGACGGCATCGCATCGTAGACGGTGACCCGGGCGCCGCCTTGCGCCAGCACCTCCGCCGCCATCAGCCCGGCGGGACCGGCACCGATCACGGCGATATGGGTGGCGGTGATGGTCATGGCGTGAGTTTAGGCCGAGCCGCGTGCCAAACCAAAGGTCGTCATGCCCGGGCCTGTCCCGGGCATCCACAAGAGCGATGTTCGCGGGTACGAAGACGTGGATGGCCGGGTCAAGCCCGGCCATGACGACTGAGACTGAGATTATGCCGCGCTTAAAGCTTGATCCCCGCCCGCACTGCTGCCTGCGTGACGTATTTCTGCGTCTGCTCGAACGCGCCCTGCAGGGCCCTGGCCTTCGACATGTCGCTGATTTCGGCGAAATGCGCGGCGATCGCATCCGGCGTCCACTCGCTCTCCGGCAGGTTGATACCTTCGCTCTCCAAAATCTTGATCACCGCAAACGAGCCGGCACCGGCGCCCATGATGGTGCGGGTCGGCGCATCCTCGCTCAGCATGTACTCGACCGCGGGCGTGATCGCGTTCGGCTTCATCAGTTGCAGCGCCTGCGGCGGCAGCAGCTCCTCGGTCATGCGCGTCGCCGCCGTCGGCGAGATGATGTTGACGCGGATGTCGTTCTTGCGGCCCTCCTCGGCGAGCACGTTCATCAGGCCGACCATGCCGGTTTTCGCGGCGCCGTAATTGGCCTGGCCGAAATTGCCGTAGAGGCCGGAGGACGACGTCGTCAGCACGATGCGGCCGTAATTGCGGTCGCGCATGCCGGCCCAGGCCGCCTTGCAGCAATAGAAGGTGCCGACGAGATGCACGTCGAGCACCTTCTGGAAATCGGCCACCTCCATCTTGCCGAACGACTTGTCGCGCAGGATGCCGGCATTGGCGCACAAGAGATCGACGCTGCCCCATTCCTTGGTGGCGCGCTCGACCATCGCGGTGACCTGCTCGAAATTGGAGACGTCGGCGCCGTCGGCCATCGCGGTGCCGCCGGCTTTGCGGATCTCCTCGACCACCGCTTCGGCCGGCGACAGCGAGCCGCCGGTGCCGTCACGCGCGCCGCCGAAATCGTTCACCACGACCTTCGCGCCGCGGCTCGCCAGCCCCAGCGCATGCGCGCGTCCGAGACCATTGCCCGCGCCGGTGACGATGGCGACGCGTCCGTCGAACCTGATTGCCATGAGTGCGTTTCCCAGATGTTAGCCGTCATGGCCGGGCTTGACCCGGCCATCCATCAAAATCGACAGGCTTTTGAGCAGCGATGGGTTGCCGGGTCAAGCCCGGCAACGACGGGCCAGGGACTTACGCGAAATAGATCAACCCAAGCCAGTCGGCGACGAGCGCCGGCTTGTCCTCGCCCTCGATCTCCACCGTGACGTTGGTGCGGGACTGCAATTCGTTCGGCTTGCGGAGCTTGGCTTCCGCCAGCACAAAGCGGCCGCGCACGCGCTTGCCCGAGCGCACCGGCGAGATGAAGCGCAACCTGTCGAAGCCGTAATTCACGCCCATCGTGGTGCCCGCGATCACGGGCATCACCTCGTAGGACATGATCGACAGCAGCGACATCGTGAGAAAACCGTGCGCGATGGTGGTGCCGAAGGCGGTCTCCTTCTTCGCGCGGTCCGGATCGACGTGGATGAACTGGTGATCCTCGATCACATCGGCATAGGCGTCGATGCGGGGCTGGTCGATCAGGTGCCATGACGACACGCCGATCTCCTTGCCGACCATGGCCTGATAGGCCTCGAGCGTAACAGGCGGCTTCTTCCAGACTTCGTTCATGGTAACTCCGATTGCCGTCATTCCGGGGCGCGCGAAGCGCGAGCCCGGAATCCATTTGACAGCAAGCTCTGCCGCAAAATGGATTCCGGGTTCGATGCTGCGCATCGCCCCGGAATGACAAGCTCCACTACGTTTCGCCCCGTGTCTTCGCCAGCTCCGGAAAATCCTCCTCGCGGAATTCCCGGCCGCGCAAGGGATCGCCCCGATCGTCGTCGCGTTCGAGCCGTCGTAGCTGGACGCGGCGGATCTTTCCAGAGATGGTCTTCGGCAGCTCGGTGACGATTTCGAGGCGGCGGATGCGCTTGAACGGCGCCAGACGCGCGTGCAGGTGCCTGAAGATCGATAGCGCGGTTTCCGGCGAGCGTTCTGCGCCCGCAGTCAGCAGCACGAAGGCCTTGGGAATCGCAAGCCGGATCGGATCCGGGCTCGGCACCACCGCAGCTTCGGCGACGAGCTCGTGCTCGAGCAGCACGCTCTCCAGCTCAAACGGGCTGATGCGATAGTCGGACGACTTGAACACGTCGTCGGAGCGGCCGACGAAGGTCAAGTAGCCGTCCTCATCTGCGAACACGACGTCGCCACTGCGATAGAGCGCGCCTTCGGCGCCGGACAATTTGCCGTCGTCGCCCTGGTAGCCCTGCATCAGGCCGGCGGGACGGTCATCGCCCAGCACCAGCGTCACCTCGCCTTCTTTCGCTGGATTGCCGTCGGCATCACTGATCTGCACGCGATAGCCCGGCAGCGGCCGGCCCATCGAGCCGATCTTGATCGGCTGGCCCGGCGAATTGCCGGCGAGCGCCGTGGTCTCGGTCTGGCCGTAGCCGTCGCGGATGGTGAGGCCCCAGGCGGCCTGCACCTGGTCGATCACTTCGGGATTGAGCGGCTCGCCGGCGCCGCAGACCTCGCGAAGCGCCACCTTGAACGAGGCAAGGTTCTCCTGGATGAACAGCCGCCACACCGTCGGCGGCGCGCACAGCGTGGTGACGCCGCAGCGGCCGATGGTGGCAAGCAGCGCCTTCGCGTCGAAGCGTGGCTGGTTGACCACGAACACGGTCGCGCCCGCATTCCACGGCGCGAAGAAGCAGCTCCAGGCGTGCTTGGCCCAGCCGGGCGAAGATATGTTGAGATGGACGTCACCGGGCTTCAGGCCGATCCAGTACATCGTGGAGAGATGGCCGACGGGATAGCTGCGCTGGCTGTGGCGCACTAGTTTCGGTTTCGCCGTCGTGCCCGAGGTGAAATACAGCAGCATCGGATCGTCGGCGTTGGTCGGACCATCAGGCGCAAAACTCTCGGAGGCCTTTGTCGCCTCGTCATATGCAATCCAGCCGTCGGAGGCCGCGCCGACGACGATGCGCACGACGTTCTCGGCGCCCAAGCTGGCGAATTTCGTCACCTGATCCTGCGCGGCGACCACCGCCCTGGCCTTGCCGCGATCAAGCCGGTCGCGCAGCTCGTCGGCAGTCAGCAGCGTGGTCGCCGGAATGACGACGACGCCAAGCTTCATCGCCGCCAGCATGGTCTCCCACAGCGGAACCACATTGCCGAGCAGGAGCAGCAGATGATCGCCGCGCTTCAACCCCTGTGCGCGGAGGAAATTCGCGACTTGGTTCGAGCGCTTCGAAAGCGCCGCAAAGGACAGCTTCGTCTGCTTGTCCTGAGCGGCATCGACGATCCAGAGCGCGGGCCGATCCTTGCTGTCCTCATTGGCCGCGAGCTCGACGTCGAACCAGTCGAGCGCCCAGTTGAAAGGAACCGGATCGGGCCAGCGGAAGCCTTTGACCGCTGCCTCGTAATCCGTGCGGTGTTGCAGAAGGAACGCGCGTGCTTCCTGGAATGTGGTCATCAAGCTTTCCCGGCTAAACTCCTAACGTGCTTGATAATTCCGGAAAAATCCACCCCGCCCTGGCCGGCTGCGTCGAAAGACTGATAGATCTCCTGGGCATGCTTGCCGAGCGGCGTCGCTGCGCCCGCAGCCTTGGCCGCCTCCTGCGCCAGGGTGAGGTCTTTCACCATCAGAGTCGAGGCAAAGCCCGGCTTGTAATCGTTGTTGGCCGGCGAGGTCGGCACCGGGCCCGGTACCGGGCAATAGGTGGTCAGCGACCAGCATTGGCCGGACGAGGTCGAAGCGACGTCGAACAGCGCTTGATGCGAGAGCCCAAGCTTCTCACCGAGCGCAAAGGCTTCGCTCACCGCGATCATGGAAATGCCGAGGATCATGTTGTTGCAGATCTTTGCGGCCTGGCCCGCTCCGGCGCCGCCGCAATGCACG
Organism: Bradyrhizobium sp. USDA 336; assembly: GCF_044908355.1. Lineage (NCBI taxonomy): Bacteria > Pseudomonadati > Pseudomonadota > Alphaproteobacteria > Hyphomicrobiales > Nitrobacteraceae > Bradyrhizobium > Bradyrhizobium sp. USDA 336. Next base: position 2,277,623 of record NZ_JBIYDC010000002.1, read on the forward strand.
ATCTTCTTGCCCATGTTCTCGAGCACGGGCTTTGCCGCGGCAAATGCCTTGTCCTCACCGCCGCACATGAAGGTAAGCGTTGCTCCCTTGGCACCGCCGGTGCCGCCGGACACGGGCGCATCGACCGAGAGCACGCCGTGCTTGGCGGCGAGCGCATGCGCGGACCGCGCGCTTTCAACGTCGATGGTGGAGCTGTCGATGATCAGCGCACCCTTGGTCATGGCGGGCACGACGTCGTTCCAGACGCCGAGCACGTGCTTGCCTGCGGGCAGCATGGTGACGACGACATCGGCGCCCTTCACCGCGGCGGGGGCGCTGTCGGCGATGCTGGCGCCATCGGCCTTGGCCTGATTGCGCGAGGCCTCGACGAGATCGAACGCCACCACTTTGTGGCTGGCCTTGACGAGGTTGGCCGCCATCGGGCCGCCCATGTTGCCGAGACCGATGAATGCGATCGTGGCCATTGTCGTTTCCTCCGCTGTCGCGTTGTTAATTGAACTTCAGCTCGTCCGCGCCGATCTCGGCGAGATAGGGCGCAAGCATCTCCGGCGTCACATCCTCGATCCGCGGTGGCGACCAGGTCGGGTTGCGGTCCTTGTCGATCACGGCGGCGCGCACGCCCTCGCGAAAATCATCGCTCCGAAACACTTCCAAAGCGGCGCGGTATTCGCGCACCAGGCACTCTTCCAGGCTCGATGATTGGCGCGCGAGCCGTAGCAGTTTCAGCGTCACCACCATGCCGCGCGGCGATTTTTCGTTCAGCGTCTTCAGCGTGGCCAGCGCGAACTCGGAGCCATCGCGCGTCAACGCAGCGAAAATGTCCTCCATGCGATCGAAGCCGAACAACGCATCGATGACCGGCTCCCTGGCGGCGACCGGCCCCGCAGTCTCGCCGGTGGCGAAGCCGTCGATGAGCTTGCTGACATCGCCTGCGGTCGCACCGGACCGCAGCTTGGTCAGCGCCTCGCGCAGCTCCGGCAATCTCACGGCCGGCACCACCCAATCGGCAAACTTCGCGTGGATCGCGTCAGGCCCGTTCATGGTCTGGCCGGTCAGCCCGAAATAGGTGCCGATCTCGCCCGGCGAATGCGACAGCAGATAGGTACCGCCGACATCGGGGAAAAAGCCGAGGCCGACTTCGGGCATCGCGAGCTTCGTCCGATCGGTGACGATACGGTGGCTGGCATGGGCGGACAGGCCGACACCGCCGCCCATCACGATGCCGTCCATGAAGGCCACATAGGGTTTTGGAAATTTCTTGATCCGGGCATTGAGGATGTACTCTTCGCGCCACAGGATCTTGCCGAGGTCGCCACCAGCCTTCGAGCTTTCCCAGAGCGCGCGGATGTCGCCGCCGGCGCAGAGGCCGCGCTCGCCGGCGCCTTCCAGCAGGATCACGGCAATTGCAGGATCAGCTTCGAACCGATCGAGCGCCTTCTCGATGTCGCGAAACATCTCGAGCGTCACCGCATTGATCGCCTTGGGACGATTGAGCCTAATGATGCCGGCTGCGCCTTCGACGCGCGCGACCAGATCGCCCTCTTCCACCCCGCTCATCGCGCGCCCTCGATCAGTTTGCGCGCCACGATGAGCCGCATGATTTCATTGGTGCCTTCGAGGATCTGGTGCACGCGTAAGTCGCGCACGATCTTCTCGATGCCGTATTCGCTGAGGTAGCCGTAGCCGCCGTGGAGTTGCAGCGCATGGTTGGCGACCTCGAACCCGACATCGGTGCCGAAGCGTTTCGCCATGGCGCAGAGCATGGTGGCGTCGGGGTCTTTGCGATCGAGCGCCGCGGCGGCGCGCCACAGGAAGGTGCGCGCGGCCTCCAACTCGATCGCCATGTCGGCGAGACGGAATTGCAGCGCCTGGAATTCGTCGAGCCGTTTGCCGAACGCCTTGCGCTCCTTCATGTAGGCGCGCGCCTTGTCGAGTGCTGCTTGCGCGCCGCCGAGCGAGCACGCCGTAATGTTGAGACGGCCGCCGTCGAGGCCGGCCATCGCGATCTTGAAGCCTGTGCCCTCCTCGCTCAGGCGATTGGCCACAGGCACGCGGGCGTTCTCGAATATCACCGCGCGGGTCGGCTGCGCGTTCCAGCCCATCTTGCGCTCGTTGGCGCCAAAGGAGACGCCGGGTGTCTTGCCGTCGATGACAACGGTCGAGATGCCGCCGGGGCCATCACCGCCGGTCCTGACCATCGCGACCAGCAGGTCGGTGCCGCCGGCGCCAGAGATGAACTGCTTCTGGCCGTTGAGCACATAATGGTCGCCGTCGCGCACCGCGCGGGTGCGGAGCGCTGCCGCATCGGAGCCGGCACCCGGCTCGGTCAGGCAGTAGCTGGCGATCAGCTCCATGGTACAGAGCTTCGGCAGCCATTGGTGGCGCTGGGTATCGCTGCCGAAGGCATCGATCATCCAGCTCGCCATATTGTGGATGGAGATGAAGGCCGAGGTGGTCGGGCAACCCGTCGCCAGCGCCTCGAAGATCAGCGCCGCGTCGAACCGCGCCATGGCGGAGCCGCCGACATCGTCGCGGATGTAGATGCCGCCCATGCCGAGCGTGGCAGCCTCGCGCATGACCTCGACGGGGAAATGCTTCTCCTCGTCCCAGCGCAGCGCGTGCGGCGCGATCTTCTCGGCCGCAAACGCCAATGCCATGTCGCGAACCGCGATCTGATCCTCATTCAGAGCGAACTGCATCCGGCCTCGCTCCTTAAGAGGATTACTTCATCAGCGGAATCGAGAACTCCGCGCCTTCCTTGACGCCCGACGGCCAGCGCGAGGTCACCGTCTTGGTCTTGGTGTAGAAGCGGATCGAGTCCGGGCCGTGCTGGTTGAGATCGCCGAAGCCGGACTTCTTCCAGCCGCCGAAAGTGTAATAGGCGATCGGCACCGGGATCGGCACGTTGATGCCGACCATGCCGACGTTGACCCTGGCCGCGAAGTCGCGCGCGGCGTCGCCGTCGCGGGTGAAGATGGCAACGCCATTGCCGTAGTCGTGGTCCGACGGCAGCGCCAGCGCTTCCTTATAGTCGTGCGCGCGCACCACCGAGAGCACCGGGCCAAAGATCTCTTCCTTGTAGATCCGCATGTCCTTGGTGACGTTGTCGAACAGCGAGCCGCCGAGATAGAAGCCGTTCTCGTAGCCCTGCATCTTGAAGCCGCGCCCGTCGACGGCGAGCGTCGCGCCTTCCTTGACGCCGATGTCGATGTAGCTCTTGACCTTCTCGACCGCCTCGCGGGTCACGAGCGGACCGTAGTCGGCCGACGGATCGATCGAGGTGCCGATCTTGAGCGACTCGACGCGCGGGATCAGCTTTTCCATCAGGCGGTCGGCGGTGGACTTGCCGACGGGGACCGCGACGGAAACGGCCATGCAGCGCTCGCCGGCCGAGCCGTAGCCGGCGCCGATCAGCGCGTCCACGGCCTGGTCCATGTCGGCGTCGGGCATGACGATGGCGTGGTTCTTGGCGCCGCCGAAGCACTGGCAGCGCTTGCCGGTCTGCGCGGCGCGCTCGTAGATGTACTGCGCGATCGGCGTCGAGCCGACGAAGCCGATGGCCTTGATGTCGGGATCGTCGAGGATGGCGTCGACCGCCTCCTTGTCGCCGTTGACGACGTTGAGGATGCCGGCCGGCAGGCCCGCTTCCATCATGAGTTCAGCGAGCAGCATCGGCACGCCGGGGTCGCGCTCCGAGGGCTTGAGGATGAAGGCGTTGCCGCAGGCGATCGCCGGCGCAAACTTCCACATCGGGATCATCGCCGGGAAATTGAACGGCGTGATGCCTGCGACGACGCCGAGCGGCTGGCGCATCGAATAGATGTCGATGCCGGGGCCGGCGCCTTCGGTGTACTCGCCCTTCATCAGATGCGGAATGCCGCAAGCGAATTCCGCGACTTCTAGGCCGCGCTGTATGTCGCCCTTGGCGTCGGGGACGGTCTTGCCGTGCTCGCGCGCGAGCAGCTCGGCGAGCTTGTCGTAATCGCGCTGTACCAGCTCAACAAATTTCATCATGACGCGGGCGCGGCGCTGCGGATTGGTCGCGGCCCATTCGGGCTGCGCGGCACGCGCGTTCTCGACGGCGGCGCGGACTTCGGCCTTGGACGCCAGCGCCACCTTGGCCTGAACGTCACCGGTCATCGGCTCGAAAACGTCGGCGGTGCGGCCAGAGGTGCCCTTGACCTCCTTGCCACCGATGAAATGTCCGATTGAACGCATGGAATGGTCTCCTTCAGGCCCAGCGTGGTCGCTTTGACAAATCCTATTGACCTGCATTTTATAGGATTCAAGTCTGAGATAATGCACCATAGATGTGCGAAAATGCTGGATCAAGGCGCTATCGATTGGGACGACTTTCGCTTCGTGCTGGCCATCGTGCGGGGCGGCTCGGTGTCGGCTGCGGCAAAACAGCTGGGGGTCGACCATGCCACCGTGATCCGCCGCGTCGACCGGCTGGAGAAGCACCTCTCGGCCAAGCTGTTCGACCGGCGCAAGACCGGCTACCTCCTCACCGAGGCCGGCCAGCGCGTCGCCGACAGCGCCGAAGCCATGGAATCGACCATCGTCGCCAACCAGGAGCAGGTCGGCGGCTCCGTGGCGCGGCTGACCGGGACGGTGCGGATCGGCGCGCCTGATGGGTTCGGCACCGCCTTCCTGGCGCCGCGGCTGACGCCGTTCGCGGACCGCTATCCCGATCTCGATTTGCAACTTGTGGCAACCGCGCGGCTGTTCAGCCTCTCCAAGCGCGAGGCCGATATCGCCATCAGCCTGACCATGCCCAAGGAAGGCCGCATCGTCGGCCGCAAGCTGCTCGACTACCGCCTCGGGCTCTACGCGGCCCCCACGTATCTCGACCGCTTCCCCAAAATCGACTCGCGGCAGGATCTGACGCAGCACCGCTTCGTCGGCTACATCGAGGAACTCTTGTTCACGCCGGAGCTCGACTATCTGCCGCAGGTGTCGCCGCGAATCTCGGCGCGCTTCCGCAGCGCCAACCTGATCGCGCAGCTCAACGCCACGCTTTCAGGCTTCGGCATCGCCGTGCTGCCGCACTTCACGGCGAGCGACTATCCGCAGCTCGTCGCCGTGCTGCCCGACGAGATCTCGATCACGCGGACGTTCTGGATGTTGATGCACGCCGATAGCAAGGACCTGGCGCGGATCAGGGCCGTGGCGGATTACATCAGCGAGATCGTGGAGCGCGAGCGGGCGTTGTTTGCGGGGCGGTAGACTGCCACTCCCGTAGGGTGGGCAAAGCAGTGAGACGCGCGGATGCGCGGCTCGTAGCGTGCCCACCACAACTGGTTCAATCGTGGAGGGAAGATCGTGGGCACGGCGCTAACGCGCCTTTGCCCACCCTACGGCACCTCGCCTAGTTCTTCGTCTTCTTCAGCATCGTCGCTTTCGCAGGCTCACGCTTCGCTCCCTCGAGCGCGTGGTCTCGGCCCGCCTTCAGCATCTCGTCGGACAATTCGCTCGAGCCGGCGATGCGCGCGAGCAGCATGGTGCCCGCCATCGTCGCCAGCGTCGCGATCGCCTGCTTGCGTGCCGCCTTGCGCGGCATGTTCGGGATGGTGTCGGTCAGGGCCTCGATCATCTCGTCCAGCTTGCCGGCAAAGGCCTTGCGTGTCTTCGGGCTCTCGCGGGCGATCTCGGCTCCCAGCGCGGGAATCGAGCAGCCGTGACCGGGATTGTCGCGATGCAGCGTGGACAAATAGCTTTCCGCGATCAGCGCCAGCCGCTTTTCCGGAGCGACCTCGCCGGTGAGCTTGCGCCAGTGTTCCATCGAACGGTCCATCGCGTAGGCAAAAGCCTCGATCACCAGCGCCTCGCGGGAATCGAAATGCGCGTAAAAGCCGCCGTGGGTCAGGCCCGCCTCCTTCATGAGGTCGGCGACGCCGATACCGTGGGCACCCTTCTCCCGCAGCCGCACCGAGGCCTTCTTCACGATGCGGTCGTGGGTTTCCTGCTTGTGTTCCCGGGAATAGCGCATGCGGAGCTCATTGGATGTCGGAGATCATCTCATAACACGCAAATGACGAAATGGGTGCATTAATTCATGTCAAGTTGCCGCCGATCATGGAAAACGTCGCGGTTGCGTGCACCGCAAGTGCGCCCTTGCCGTCACGGACGAAGCCCTCGGTATAGCTGGTCTGGCGTCCAAGCTTGATCACCTTGCCTTCGGCCGAGATCAGCCCGGAACGCACTGAGAGCGGACGCAGGAACGCCAGCTTCAGCTCGAGGGTCACCGAGCCCAGGCCGGCTTCGAGCCGGGTCGAAATGGCACAGCCCATGGCGGTATCGAGCAACGCGGCCGCGGTCGCTCCGTGGAGCAGACCGATGGTATTTTCGAGATCCTCGCGCGGCTCCAGTTCCATGACAATCCGGCCCGGCTCGACCACGGCCATGGTGAACCCGATCAGCTTGGCAAAGGGCGGCGGCGGCAGCCGGCCGTCGCGGATGCCCAGCATGGTGTCCATGCCCGACAGGCCCATGGCCGCCCGCGCAACCGGCGCAGGCACCTGCCAGTCCACCACGCGCTCGCGCCGCTGCGCAGGCGAAAACAGGTCGGGTTGATCGTCACCGGTCATGGCAGCCTCTTTACATGATAGATATCATACTATGCCACGGACTTCACGCTGGCAACCCGCCTTCCCTGCCGCTTGACAAGAAGCGTGTTTCGGCCCGGAAGTGATCCCGACCGGCGCGCCCCGCGCATGTCCACGAAAGCTTCGAGACTTGACGATGGAAATGCTCAACAATCATTGCGGCGTGACGCGCGATGCGCGCGGCGTCGTTCATGTCGCGATCTGCAACGCCGGCCCGCTCAACATTCTCGGCTCGCCGGTCACCGACGCCGTGCGCGAAGGCCTGCAGCAGCTCGCATCCGACCACAGCATCCGCGTCGTGGTGCTGCGCGGACAGAGCGAGAAGAGCCTGATCGGCGGAGCCGACATCAAGGAGATGGCCGGGCTCGACCAGACATCCGCCGAGGCCTTCATCAGCCGCCTGCGCGATCTTTGCGAGGCAGTTCGCCAGTTTCCTGCTCCGGTGATCGCACGCATGCCCGGCTGGTGCCTCGGCGGCGGGCTCGAAGTGGCCGCGGCCTGCGACTTCCGCATCGCCGCGCACGACGCTCATTTCGGCATGCCGGAGGTGCGTGTCGGCATCCCCTCGGTGATCCATGCCGCGCTGTTGCCGCGCCTGATCGGTTGGGCCCGCGCGCGCTGGCTGGTGATGACGGCGGAGAATATCGATGCGCCGACGGCGCTGGCATGGGGCCTGGTCGACAAGATCGCCGCGCCCGGCGAACTGGATGCCGAGGTCGAGCATCTAGTGAAGGCGCTGCTCGATTGCGGCCCTGAGGCGCTGCGATCGCAGAAGGCACTGCTGCGGCAATGGGAGGAACTTCCGCTGACGGAGTCGGTGAACCTCAGCGTGAAAGTGTTCGGCGAGTCGTTCCTGACGGACGAGCCGACGCGGCTGATGGGCGCGTTTGTGAACCGGAAGCGATAGGCGCGCTGTGATGGGTTAGACTCTTTCCATTTCAAAGGTGTCATGCCCCGGCTTGACCGGGGCATCCAGTACGCCGCAGCCTCTCGGCTCAATCATAGCCGCCTCTGGAATACTGGATCGCCCGGTCAAGCCGGGCGATGACAACGGTGTGTGTGGAACGCCCAGCGCTTGATCCCCATCCCGCACAACCTCCCCCCAATCGCACGACCAAATCTCATCCGGCCCACGACATTTTCTCATCCCTGCCGCGGTTGCATTTTTTGCGTCGCATCATATGATGATCATAATCTTACACGTCATCGCCAGGGAGTCTCGTCATGGCCGAACCCGTCGTCATCGTCTCTGCTGCACGCACCCCGCTCGGCCGCTTCATGGGCGAATTGTCGCCGCTCCCCGCGCACAAGCTCGGATCACACGTGATCGGGGCGGCGCTGGAGCGTGCCAAGCTCGCTCCGGAGAAGGTCGACGAGGTCTTCATGGGCTGCGTGCTGCCGGCAGGCCAAGGCCAGGCGCCGGCGCGGCAGGCGGCGCGAAGCGCCGGTCTGCCCGACGCCACTGGCGCGACCACGGTCAACAAGGTCTGCGGTTCCGGCATGAAAGCGACCATGCTGGCGCACGACATCATCCGCGCCGGCTCGGCCGACATCGTCGTCTCCGGCGGCATGGAGAGCATGAGCAACGCGCCCTACCTGCTCGCCAAGGCGCGCGGCGGCTATCGCGTCGGCCATGACCGCATCATCGACCACATGATGATGGACGGCCTGGAGGATGCCTACGAGACCGGCCGTTCGATGGGTGATTTCGGCGAGGCCACGGCAGAAGCCTATCAATTCACTCGCAAGGACCAGGACGCTTATGCGATGGAGACGCTGAGCCGCGCCCGCAAGGCCGTCGAGGGCGGCGTGTTCAAGGCCGAGATCGCGCCGATCACGCTGACCGAAAAGGCCGGCCCGCGCGTGATCGCCAATGACGAGCATCCGCTCAAGGTCGACCCCGCCAAGATCCCCGGATTGAAGCCGGCATTCCGCGCCAACGGCACCATCACGCCGGCCGCCTCCTCCGCCAATGCCGACGGCGCCGCCGCGCTGGTGCTGACGAAGCGCGCGCTTGCCGACCGGGGCGGCCTGCCTGTTCTCGCCGAGATCAAGGGCCACGCCACCCACAGCCAGGAGCCGCAATGGTTCACCACGGCGCCGATCCCGGCGATCCGCAAGCTGCTGGACAAGGTCGGCTGGAGTGCGGGCGACGTCGACCTGTTCGAGATCAACGAGGCCTTTGCCGTGGTGGCAATGGCGGCACAGCGCGACCTCGGCATTCCCCGCGAGAAGCTCAATATCAACGGCGGTGCCTGCGCGCTGGGCCACCCGATCGGCGCCACCGGCGCGCGGCTGATCGTGACGCTGCTGCATGCGCTGGAGGCCAATAACCTCAAGCGCGGCATCGCCGCACTCTGCATCGGCGGCGGCGAAGCCACTGCGATTGCGGTGGAGCGCCGCGCCCGCTGACGCAGACGTCCGAAAACGAGGGAACTCTGTCATTTGCGACAGACACATCCCGTGTCATTCTCTACACTGACGCAGGTCTGTTGCGGCCTGCCCATCCACGTTGAGGCCCGATGATCTCGAACTGGCTCGCGGCAGCACTGTCCCGCCGCAACGTCCACTACGGCTGGGTGATGGTCGGCGTGACCTTCCTCACCGCGCTGATCAGCGCCGGCACGGTCGGCGCGCCCGGCGTGTTCATCGTTCCCCTGCAGAAGGAGTTCGGCTGGAGCACGGCGGAGATCTCGTCCGCGCTGTCGATCCGCTTCATCCTGTTCGGGCTGATGGCGCCGTTCGCGGCCGCCCTGCTCAACCGCTATGGCCTGCGCAACGTCACGCTGGCCGCACAGCTGATCGTGGTCTCGGCGCTCGTGCTCTCGCTCGGCATGACGGAGGTCTGGCAGCTCATCGCCCTCTGGGGCGTGGTGATCGGGATCGGAACCGGCATGACTGCCTTGGTGCTCGGCGCGACCATCGCCACGCGCTGGTTCGCGGCAAGACGCGGCCTCGTCATCGGCATCATGACCGCAAGCGTCGCCACCGGGCAGCTCGTGTTCCTGCCGCTGCTGGCGAGCCTCACCGAACGCTATGGCTGGCGTCTCGCGCTCGGCCTCGTCTGCATCATGCTCGTTATTTCGTCGCTGGCGGTGCTGCTCGCGATGCGTGACCGGCCGAGCGACGTCGGCCTGCGGCCGTTCGGCGACGAAGGCACCGAACCTTTGCCGGCGCCGCCGGTCAGCCACGGCTCGATCACGGGCGTTGCGCTCGGCACGCTGCGCGACGCCTCGACATCGATGGCGTTCTGGATTCTGTTCGCGACCTTCTTCGTCTGCGGCGCCTCCACCAACGGCCTCGTGCAGGTGCACCTGATCCCGATGTGCCTCGATTTCGGCATCCCGCAGGTGCAGGCAGCGAGCCTGCTGGCGGCAATGGGCATCTTCGACTTCTTCGGCACGATCATGTCGGGCTGGCTGTCCGACCGTTACGACAACCGCTGGCTCCTGTTCTGGTACTACGGTTTGCGCGGGCTCTCGCTGATCTTCCTCCCCTTCAGCGACTTCTCCTTCTACGGCCTCTCGGTGTTCGCGATGTTCTATGGTCTCGACTGGATCGCGACGGTACCGCCGACGGTGCGGCTCACCGCGCAGAAGTTCGGGCCCGAGCGCGCCAATCTGGTATTCGGCTGGATCTTCGCCGGCCATCAGCTCGGCGCCGGTGCCGCGGCGTTTGGCGCAGGCTTCTCGCGGACCGTCTATCAGAGCTATCTGCCCGCCTTCTTCATCGCCGGCGCGCTCTGCGTGTTCGCGGCCCTGATCGTGCTGGCGCTGTCGCGGCAGCCGAAACTGCAACCCGCGACGGCCTGAAGCCGGCCTACGACCCGATCGTGATGGTGACGCCTGACCCGGCGGCGTCACCATCCACAAGACGCGCTCGGCCACATTCCCATTAGACTCCTCGCGCCAAACGTGGACAATGCCCTTCGCACGTCACCGTGCGCAGTGCACACCAAGATGCGCCAGAGGAAACAATGCCGGCTGCCTTCCCATCGTCCCCACCCGTCATCCCAACCGCCCCCTTGACCGCCGAGATGCGCGATGCGTTGCGCGCGATCGTCGGCGAGAAAGGCCTGATCGAGGACGAGCATGGCAAGCAGCCGTTTGTGACGGATTGGCGGGGATTGCTGGTTGGCGGCGCCGGGGCCGTTGTTCGCCCTGGCAGCACCGAGGAGGTCTCGAAAGTGGTCCGGCTCTGCCATGCGCATGGCGTCGCGATCGTGCCGCAGGGCGGCAACACCGGCCTGATGGGTGGGGCGACGCCCTGGCCTGTGCACACCGGCATCGTGCTGTCGCTCGGCCGCATGAACCGCGTGCTGGATGTCGATCCCGTCGGCTATTCGATGACGGTCGAGGCCGGCTGCGTGTTGCAGACGCTTCAGGAGACAGCAAGCGAGCACGACCGCTTCCTGCCGCTCAGTCTCGGTGCCCAGGGCTCCTGCATGATCGGCGGCAATCTCTCCACCAACGCCGGCGGCGTGCAGGTGCTGCGCTACGGCAATGCCCGCAATCTCGTGCTGGGGCTCGAGGTCGTCTTGCCGAACGGCGAGATCTGGGACGGATTGCGCGCGCTCAAGAAGGACAACACCGGCTACGACCTCAAGCACCTGTTCATGGGCGCCGAGGGGACGCTGGGCGTCATCACCAAGGCCGTGCTCAAGCTGTGGCCGGCGCCGAAGGACGTCTGCACGGCGTGGCTGGCGGTCCGCGATCCCCGCGCGGCGCTGGAAATCCTGTCGGAGGCGCACGCGGCATCCGAGGACAATGTCGGCTCCTGCGAGCTGCTCAGCCGGGCGGCCATTGACCTTTCCCTGCGCCACATTCCCGGCACGCAGGATCCGCTGAAGGCGGACACGCCCTGGTACCTGCTGCTGGAATGGTCGTCGGCGCGCCCGCGGCAGGACGGAACCGAGGGCATGTCCGGCAAGATGGAGCAGTTTCTCGCCGATCAGCTCGAAGCCGGCCGCGTGCTGGATGCGACGATCGCGCACACATTCGGTCAATCGCGCAACATGTGGCGCATCCGCGAAGCCATGGCGGAGGCCTCCCGCGCCGAGGGACCGGGGATCAGTTTCGACGTGTCGGTGGCGATCTCCAGAATCCCGGAGTTCATCGACAAGGGCCTCAAGGCCGTGCTCGACATTCTCCCGACCATTCGGCCCTATCCGCTCGGGCATATCGGCGACGGCAATCTGCACTTTTCGTTCATGGGTCCGAAGGGCATGGACCAGCAGACGCTGAACCAATACACGGCTGCCATCACGCGCGCCGTGAACGATCTCGTCACTTCCCTGGGCGGCTCGATCTCGGCGGAGCACGGCATCGGCATCGACAAGCTCGACGAGCTCAGCCACTACCGCTCGAAGACCGAGCTCGACATCATGCGCACCATCAAACGCGCGCTCGATCCGCACAACATCATGAATCCCGGCAAGGTGCTCCGGCTGTGATCGGCTCGGCGCCCGGCGTTGGCGGGTCGCAAAGTTGTTGCGACCCGTCCGCCGTTTTTGGAGTGCTATCCTCTGTCCTCAAGCCACCGAGCCGCCGCGCGGGTTGACAACCGTATACCCTCGCAGCGAGCGCGCGTGGATTCGCGTCGCGCGCCCACCCGAGTTGGCGTCATAGGCCATCCAGACGTCGCCTCCGAGGTGCTGCTCAAGGACGAACACGTGTCCTCGTCGCGCAGCAACCATTCCCGGTGCGGGTGATGTCCGCGGAAAGCGGAGCCAATTGGACGCAAGATTTAGTTCCGGCACGATACGGCCGAACACGCGCAGAGCCGCGCCGCAGCCGCAGAACGAGGAGGGACAACCGGCCGGACGGCCACCGACGACGCGAGCGCCGTGGACAGTCGCCGGCGTGGTCGTGCTCCCAGCATCAGTCACCGTCAGTTGTGTCGAGCGGTACGCTTGCAGTGTGGGCCTGGAAATCAGCGAAGATCTGGAAGCCAGTGAGGGCCTGGAAGCCCGCTCGCGTCGCGCCTGCGAATAGGAGAAGTCGCAGGGCATGGTGACGTTGCATTCAGGAGCTTGATGAATGCGATAAGGGCGCGCTTCCGAAGCGATAGAACCCAGGATAACGAGGACGCACGCAGAAAATACTCGCTTGAACATTGCAGGACTCCAATGAGAGACCCTGCCCCGGGCAACGAGAAACCAATAACAGTTTGGCTGAAATGGGCCTAAAGCGCGGCTGAAAATGGCTGCGATCGTGCGCCACGACTGCACGATCTCATAGCCTACACGTAGCGCCTGAGATGATTAACTCGCAGCGCTCGAATGCTCGATCAGCGCGTCAAGCTCGCGGCATGCAACCAAGTCGGTCCGCGCAAGGCAAGTATCCATCAGCGCTCCTCCTCCCTGCACTGCCCGGATCGCCAGAACTCGCTGCCGCTCATTGCATCATTGCGGCCGCGATCTTCTCCGCCGACATCAACACCGGAAAGTTGGTGTTGGCGCACGGCACCACCGGGAATATCGAGGCATCAACGACGCGCAGGCCCTGCACGCCCTTGACGCGGCCCTGATTGTCGACCACCGCCATTGGATCCTCAGTGCGGCCCATGCGGCACGAGCACGAGGCGTGCCAGACGCCGATCGTCGCCTTGCGCACGAAGGCTTCCAGGGCCTCGTCATCGTTCATCACCTGATCGAAGGTGAAGCCTTCGACGACGAAATTGTCGATCATGTAGTGACGCAGCGCCGCCGGCCCGTCCATCAGGGCCGCGGCGATCGTGGTGAGAATCTTGTTCCTGGTGTTGACCACGCCGATCTTGCGGACGCGATCGGTATAGGCGGCCGGAAACGGCTTGTCCGTCACCTTCCTGACCACCTCGCTCATCTGGATTGCCGCCAGCTTGCGGAAACCGCTCATCAGGCGATCGAGATCGCGGCGGTCGGACAGCAGGTTGAACTCGACGATCGGCTCTGCGGAGGGATCGCGCGAGGCGAGCTTGACCTGTCCGGTCTCGGAATAGGTCTTGTTGACGAAGGTCAGGAGCGAGCCGATCTGCGCGCCGACGGCGTGCCAGGCCGATTTGCTGATGACGACGACGAACATGTCGCCCTTGGGCACATCAGGCAGCCCGGAGGAGTAGCGCAGGCCGAGCTGCATGTGACGCCTGGTGTGCTCGTTCATGCGCGCGCCGCGGCGGACAAAGGACGACAGCGAGATCGAGGGATGATCCATCAGGCGTTGGCCGACGCCCGGCAAGGCCGCCAGCACGGGAATGCCGAGGTCCTTGAGGTGACCGACGGGGCCGATGCCGGCGCGGAGCAGATGCGCCGGCGAATGAATGGCGCCGCTGGAGAGGATGATCTCGCGTCCGCGGAATTCCTGCTCGCGGCCGTCGACCATCGCCTTCACGCCGACACAGCGCGTGCCTTCGAACAGCAGCTCTCGCACCTGCGTGTTGGTGGAGATCGCAAGGTTCGCACGCGCGCGGGTGTCGCGATCGAGATACCCCATCGCGGCCGAGACGCGCTGCTCGGCTTGGTTGGAATGCGTCACCGGGAAGAAGCCGTCGACGAATTCGCCGTTCTGGTCGGCCACGAATTGATGGCCGGCCTGCTGGAAGGCTTGCGCGAACGCCTCCGAATGCCGCGTCCAGCGCTCGCGCGGGATGCGGCGGACCGGGATCCTGCCGTCCTTGCCGTGATACGGTCCGTCGAAATCGAGGTCGCGCTCCACCTTCTTGAAGAACGGCAGCACGTCGGCCCACGACCAGCCCTCGGCGCCGCGCGCCTCCCATTCATCGTAGTCGGTCGGCGCGCCGCGGTTGGCCATCTGCCCGTTGATCGACGAGCCCCCGCCCAGCACGCGCGCCTGCTCGTATTTGCGCAAGGGAGGCCGCGACTCCTCGGGATTGTTGTGGCTGACGACTTGCGTCGTGACCTTGAGCTCGGTCCAGTGAAAGCGCGGATCGAAATAGGCGGTGCCGGGATAGCTGTCCCTGATCTCGGCCGGCTCGTTGCCGGGTGGCGTGTCCTGACCGGCTTCGCAGAGCAGAACCCGGTTGGCGCTCCTGGCGGAGAGCCGGTGGGCCAGCACGGACCCCGCCGAGCCGCCGCCCACGATGATGAAGTCGTACACGATTGGCGCTTCCTCTTGTTCTTGTTGGCGGAGCTTAGCTCGTTATTGTTTTCTACTGGAAGGGCTTTGGATGGAGGGCGCCACCCTCGCTCGTGTCCCGGACGCCTAGCAACGCCGTGGCGTTGCTGCGCTGAGCCGGGACCCAGGAGGCCGCGAGCATGCTGTTGCATGGGCCCCGGCTCTGCAGCGCACCACCGCCGGACGATGCTTCGCATCGCCGGCAGCGCTGCGCTGCGTCCGGGGCACGAGCGTCGTGGCTTGGCACAATGCTACGGCCTGATCGAAAAGTTCTCCGGCGGCCCTGGCTTTCGCAGCGGCTCCGCCAGCCTCGCGAACTCGCACAGGAGCGATCGCGTCTTCCTGGGATCGATGATCTCCTCGACCCAGAATTTTTCGGCCGAGCGGAACGGCGAGCGGAGCTTGTTGAGCCGCTCCTCGATCTCCTTCAGCTTCGCCGCCTTGTCTTCCGCCGCGTCGATGTCGGCGCGGTAGGCGGCTTCGATGCCGCCTTCGAGCGGCAGCGAGCCCCAATAGGCCGAGGGCCAGGCATAGCGGATCGAGAAGCGGTCGGCCGGCTGGTGCACGACACCGGCGACGCCGAACGCGTTGCGCAGGATCACGGTGCACCAGGGCACGGTGGTCTGGTTCACCGCCGCCATGGCACGCACGCCGTGGCGGATGGTGGCCGCCTTCTCCGCATCGAGGCCGATCATGAAGCCGGGGCAATCCATGAGATAGACGACCGGCAGGTGGAAGGTCTCGGCGAAGTCGACCCAGCGCACCACTTTCTGGCAAGCATCCGCGGTCCAGGATCCGCCATAGTGGAAGCTATCGCTGGCGAGCAGCAGCACCGCCCTGCCCTCGAGCCGCGCGAGACCGACAATGATCGGCTTGCCGAAATTCTTGGCGACCTCGAAGAACGAGCCCTTGTCGACGACGGACTCGATGATCGGCCGCATCTTGTAGACCTGCTTGCGGTTGCGCGGCACTGCGTTCATCAGCGCTTCGTCGCTGCGCTCGGGGCTGTCGGTGCAGGGCAAGGTCGGCGGCAGCTCGTAGACCGATGACGGCAGGTAGGAGAGGAAGCGCCGCGCGCAGGCGAACGCCTCCTCCTCAGTGTCGACGGCGTGATCGACCGCGCCGGCGCGGGTCTGGATGTCGGCGCCGCCGAGCTCCTCCTTGGTAAGATCCTGCCCCAGCGCCTTCACCACCGGCGGACCCGCGACGAACATCGCGGACTTCCGTGTCATGATGGAATAGTGGCTGGCGGCAAGACGCGCGGCGCCCAGGCCCGCCACCGAGCCGAGGCCGAGTGCGACCACCGGCACGCGCGACAGATTCTCCGTCGTGAAGCGATACCAGCGCGTGCCACCGATGCCGCCGGGCAGATTGGCCGCGCCCTTGGTCTCGATGGTCTTGACCGAGCCGCCGCCGCCGGAGCCTTCGATGATGCGGACGATGGGCAGGCGGAAATCGTGCGCCATCTCTTCCGCCATCAGCGGCTTGGCCGAGATCGACGCATCCGCCGAGCCGCCGCGCACGGTGAAATCATCACCGACCACGACAACGGTGCGGCCGTCGACGCGCGCGCGGCCGAACACGCAATTGGCCGGCGTGAGCTTCTTCAGATCGCCGCTGGAATCGTACTCACCGATGCCGGAGACGGCACCGATCTCGTGAAAGCTGCCTTTGTCGATCAGCTTGTCGATACGCTCCCGAACAGTCAGCCGGCCCTGGTCATGCTGTCGCTTGACCTTGTCAACGCCGCCCATCTCCCGCGCGAAGGCTTCGCGCCGGGCGAGCTCGTCGAGTTCCGGCTTCCAGTTCATTCACTCCCTCCGAATGGATCGGCTTGTTATTATTGTGCACGGCCATGGCGACCGGCTTACGCGAGATACGGTTGTTGAAGGCGTCGCCTTCCGCGCCTTCCATCAGGCTGCCGAGCGAGCGGCCAAGCTGGAGCATCAGCGGTGCGACTTCGTCGTGCAGACGCTGCTCGTCATACATCGCCGACAGAAGACCGATCGTGATGACCACGAAGGTCTGGTACTGCGGCGACCAGATCGGCACCGCGAGGCCGTTGATGTGCGGACTCCAGAGGCCGCAGGCGACAACATAGCCGCGCTCGCGCAGCATCTGCCGGTTGGCCTCGATGCGGGGCTTGAGAATCTTCGCAGCTTCGGGGGCTTCGCGCTCCATGTCTGCGACGAAGGCATCTCCAACTTCCGGCGCCAAGGCCGCGGTATAGGCTGCGCCTGCGGCGGTCGAGGCCATCGAGATGCGGCTGCCGGTGCCCTCGTGCAAACCGAGCGCATTCGGCGAGCGCGCGAACTGGAGATAGACGAGATGGAAGCGGTCGGGGACGACGAACCCGACCGTGCCCGGCAGCTGCTCGGCGACTTCCTGCAGCCGCTGGCGAATCATGCTGCGCAGCTGCGCGCCCTTCATCATCGAAGCACTCATCGCCACCGCGCTGGGGCCGATGCGATACTTCTGGTCGCGTGGGAGATACACGAGCTGGCCCATGCGGGTCAGCGTATGCGTGAGCCGCGACACCGTCGAACGCGGCAGACCGCAGCGATTTGAAATCTCGAGATTGCCGAGTCGCGCCTCGTGGCCCTCGAAGCATCGCAATACGTCGAACGCGCGCGACACCACCTGGATCACATCACCCTCACCGGCTTCGCCAGCGAGCGCACCTTGCCTACTCAACCGCTCCGAACGTCGTCCCATGATCCCTACCGTTGTGTTCCGCTGTGCGGAATTAAATTCCACTTGCAGACGACGCTACCTCAGGCATTTTGCGACGACAACAAAAAGGCGATGGCATGCCAGAAATTAAGATCGTCACGGAGGTCGCGGGACGCATCTGCGCGACTCTCGTGCAAGTTGGAGGAACCGTCGCGGATGGCGATGACGTTGTGGTGGTCGAAGCGATGAAGATGGAGATCCCAGTGCCCTCGCCCGCAAACGGCACCATCACATCGCTTCTGGTAAAGGTCGATGACGTCGTTGCGGAGGGACAGGCGATCGCGATCGTCGCGAGTTGAGCGTCTTATCCGGTCTTTTCCGCGACAATGTGTCAGTCGCATTCCCGCGCGCGCTGTACGACGTTGCCATCGCTTGATGGCGGTGACATGATCGGTTTCAAACAAAACGTTGTTTCAAACAAAGAATGAAAATCTTCGCGGCAAAGCGAGGATCATTGGAGGGAAACATGCTTCGTGGGCTGCTCGTGCTCGCGCCTGCTCTGGTGGCGGGCGTTTCTTTTGCGTCTACACGCTATTCGTTCGCCGAAGACATCAAGCTGCCGGCGACATTGACCTTCACCGCCTATGACACCGGCACCGCCGGCTTCAACATCGCCGTCGGCGTCGGCAAGATGATGAAGGACAAGTACGGCACCGACGTGCGCGTGCTCCCCGCAGGCAACGACGTCGCGCGCCTCGCGCCGCTGCGCGCCAAGCGCGCGGTGTCCGCGGCGATGGGATCGGGCACCTACTTCGCGCAGGAAGGCGTGTTCGAGTTCGGCTCGAAGGAATGGGGGCCGCAGCCGCTGCAGACCCTACTCTCGACCGTCGACTGCAATTGCGCCTCGCTTGCGGTGGCCGCCGACACCGGCGTGAAGGAGCTGAAGGACCTCAAGGGCAAGCGCGTCGGCTTCGTGGTCGGCTCGCCCGCGCTAAACCAGAACTCGCTCGCGGTGCTCGCCTTCGCCGGGCTGACGCAAAAGGAAGTCAAGGCCGTCGAGTTCGCCAGCTACGGCGCGATGTGGAAAGGGCTGATCAACAACGACGTCGATGCCGCCTTCGGCACCACCATCACCGGTCCCGCCAAGGAGGCCGAGGCTTCGCCGCGCGGGTTGATCTGGCCGCCGCTGCCCGCCAAGGACAAGGAGGGTTGGGCGCGGATGCAGAAGGTCGGCTCGTTCTTCTTCCCGCAGCTTGCGACTTGCGGTGCCGGCATCTCGCCGGAGAAGCCGATCGAGCTCGGCAATTATCCCTACCCAATCTTCGTCGCCTACGCCTCGCAACCGGCCGACCAGGTCTATGCGATCACCAAGGCGATGATCGTCAACTACGACGCTTATAAGGACTCCGCGCCTGGCGCCGGCGGACTCGCGGCCAACCGCCAGACCAAGAACTGGGTGGTGCCGGTGCATCCCGGCGCGGTGAAGGCGTTGAAAGAGGCCGGCCAATGGAGCGACGCTCAGGAGGCACACAACAACCAGCTGATCAAGCGGCAGGAGGTGCTGGCGGCCGCCTGGGCCGATTACGGCAAGTCCAATCCGCCGTCGGACGACAAGGCGTTCCTCGACGGCTGGACGAAGGCGCGTGCCGCGGCGCTAGCGAAAGCCGGCATGCCGAACGGGTTCGAGGAATAGAGTGAGGTGTTGTTAGGCGTGATCGTTGCCTCGCGAGAAGTGCGCCCCCTCTCCCGCTTGCGGGAGAGGGTTGGGGAGAGGGTGCCTCCGCGGTGGGATTCCCCCAGAGGAGAAAGCCCTCACCCGGCGCTTCGCGCCGACCTCTCCCGCACGCGGGAGAGGTTGAGCGCGGGACCAGAGCGGTTCAAACAACTGCCGTTTGCCTAATTGCGTTCACCAGCCCACGCGCGGGATCGATGATGTCCTCTTCCACTTCCACCGTCCTGCAAGACGCGCCCAAGCGCGTCGTATTCGATGATCCCCATGGCGCCGCCGGCAACATGCAGGAAGCGGAAGTCACGCGCGTCCGCACGTTGCGCGGCGCGTGGCGCTGGACGCTGATTGTTGCGACCGCCGCGACGATCCTGCTCTGCATCAACCAGCAATTCTCGCTGCGCTTCTTCGTCGGATACACCCAGCTCAACACGGAATATTTCTATCTCCTGATCGCGTTGATGCTGCCATTCACGTTCCTGATCTTTCCGGGCACCGGACGCGCGCCGCTCGACCGCGTTCCCTGGTATGACCTCGTCTTGTTCGTCGCGACCTTCGCGGCGGCACTCATGCTGATGTCGAACGTGCGCAAGGCGGCGGAGGCCGGCTGGGAATTCGGCGGCGCGCCCAACACGGTGATCGCCGCAGGCCTCGTGATGTGGGTGATGCTGATGGAGGCGTTGCGCCGCACCGGCGGCTGGAGCCTGCTCCTCAGCGTGCTGCCCTTCACCGTCTATCCGCTGTTCGCGGAGGCTGGCTGGCTCGGGCCGTTCCGTGGCACGCAATCGACGCTCGAGCAGGCGACCGCCTATCACGTGCTCTCGGGCGAGAGCCTGCTCGGCATTCCCATCCAGGCCTTCGCCGACACCGTGATCGGCTTTCTCGTGTTCGGCACCGCGCTGATGATGACGGGGGCCGGAAAATTCTTCATCAATCTTTCCTTCGCCATGTGCGGCACCTTTCGCGGCGGCGCGGCAAAAGTCTGCATCTTTGCCAGCGGCCTGCTCGGCATGATGTCGGGCTCGATCATCTCCAACGTGCTCACGGCGGGAACCATGACCATCCCCGTGATGAAAAAGAGCGGCTTCCGCGCGTCCTATGCCGCGGCGATCGAGGCCTGCGCCTCGACCGGCGCGGTGCTGGCTCCACCGGTGATGGGCGCGACCGCTTTCGTCATCGCGCAATTCCTCAACGTCAGCTACGCCGACGTCGCGGTCGCCGCGATCATTCCCGCAGTGCTCTACTATGTCGGCCTGTTCATGCAGGTCGATGCCTATGCCGCGCGCCACAAGCTGAAGGGCATTCCGCGCGCCGAGCTGCCGCGGATCATGGACACGATCAAGGACGGCTGGTACTACGTCTTCGTCATCGCGCTTCTGATCGTGATGCTGCTCTATTTCAAGCGCGAGAGCCACGCGCCGTTCTACGCCACCGCGCTGCTGCTGGTCCTCAACCAGTTCTTCTCCAAGGAGACGCGCTGGACATTTGCGACGATCGGCAAGTTCCTGGAGGTCAACGGCCGCACCTTCGTCGAGCTGGTCGGCATCCTCGCCGGCTGCGGCCTCTTGATCGGCGCGTTCTCGATGACGGGCGTGGTGTCGAGCCTCGCCAACGACCTCCTGCACATCGCCGGCGACAATGCCTTCCTGCTGCTCGGCATGTGCGCGCTCACCAGCCTCATTCTCGGCCTCGGCCTGACGACGACGGCCTGCTACATCTTCCTCGCCATCCTGGTCGCGCCGGCGCTGGAGAAGCTCGGCCTCAACCGCATGGCCGTGCACATGTTCATCTTCTACTGGGGTATGCTGTCATCGATCACTCCGCCGGTCGCGATCGCCTCCTTCGCGGCCGCCGGCATCGCCGGCTCGCCGGCCATGAAGACGGGCTGGGAATCGATGTGGGTCGGCAGCATCATCTATTTCCTGCCGTTCTTCTTCGTGCTCAATCCGGCGCTGGTGCTGCAGGGCTCGAGCCCCTATCTCGCCGGCCTCGGCCTGATGGGCCTCGCTGCCCTCGGCACGCTGTTCATCTGCGGCGGCATCCAGGGCTACCAGCCGTTCGTCGGCGACTTGCGCGGTACAGGCAGTCTGGAATGGCCCATCCGTGTGCTGCTGGTGATCGGCGGCTTCGTGGTAGCGACCCCCGGCGGCGGCATCATGCCGCTGTCGCAGATGCAGGTGACGCTGCTCGGCCTTGGCATCCTGCTGCCGACGATCCTGATCGCGTTTCTCCTGGTCCGGCGCCAGCCTGTGATGCCGGACGGGTTGCGCGTACCCTGATTGCGTTGCACAAGGGTGGCGATGAAACCGCTCTCGCCTCTCGCCAGCGCTTGGACCCGTTCGAAGCCGCCCCTGCTGCGGTTCCTGGACAATTGCCTCAGCGAGTTCTCCGCCGAGACGTCGGGCCATGTCGCCAATTACATTCCCGAGCTCGGCAAGGCCGACCCTGCCTATTTCGGCATCAGCCTCGCGACGCTGGACGGCCATGTCTATGAAGTCGGCGACTCCAGGGTGCCCTTCACCATCCAGTCGATGTCGAAACCCTTCGTGTTCGCGCTGGCACTGGACCTGCTCGGCGCCGGCAAGGTCGAAGGCGCGATCGGCGTCGAGCCCTCCGGCGATCCCTTCAACTCGATCCGGCTCAATTCCGAGAACCATCCGTTCAACCCGATGGTCAATGCCGGCGCGATCGCCTGTACCGGGTTGATCTACGACAGCAAGGGCGCAGAGGCTTTCGAGCAGATCCGCCTTGCGCTCAGCCATTTTGCAGGCCGCGACCTTTCCGTCGACGAGGCGGTCTATGCTTCCGAGAGCCAGACCGGCGACCGCAACCGCGCCATCGGCTATCTGCTCAAGACCAACGCGGTGATCTCGGACAACGTCGCCGGCGTGCTCGACGTCTATTTCCGGCAATGCGCCGTGCTGGTGACCGCGCGCGACATCGCGGTCATGGCGGCAACGCTCGCCAATCGCGGCATCAATCCGGTCACCGGCGAGCAGGTGCTGAGCGCCTACGCGATCTCGCGCACTCTTTCGGTGATGACCTCGTCGGGCATGTACGACTATGCCGGCGAGTGGATCTACCGCATCGGCATCCCCGCCAAGAGCGGCGTCGGCGGCGGCATCCTGGCCGCGCTCCCGGCCCGCCTCGGGCTCGGCAGCTATTCGCCAAAGCTCGACAAGCACGGCAACAGCGTGCGCGGCATCAAGGTCTGCGAGGCGCTGTCCTCGCACTACGACCTGCACATGCTCAACCGCAGCGACGATGCGCGCAACGCCGTCATCGCCGACTACGACATCGGCAAGAGCCCGTCGCGCCGCGTGCGCCGTCCGCAGGAGCGCGAGATTCTCGCCGCGCACGAGCAGGAGGTGCGCATCATCGAGCTGGTCGGCACGCTGTCGCTGTCGGCGGTCGATTACGTCTCGCGCCGGCTCGCGGGACGACCGCGGCCGCAATTCGTGATCTTCGATCTGCACCGCGTGACCTCGACTACGCGGGCCGGCGCGCGGCTGGTGGCCGAAGCGTTCGAGGAATTGGCTGCGCTGAATGTCACGGTGGTCTTGTCCGGCGTCCGGCGCGCCTCCAAGGAATGGAATACCTTACGCGAATGGACCGCCGAGCTGAAGAACGTGCGCGACTTCTATCTGCTCGACACTGCGATCGAATGGGCCGAAGACCAGATCGTCTATCGCTACGGCGGCTCGATCGATTTTCACGAGACCACCGAGCTAGCCGAACAGCCGCTGCTGACCGGGCTGAGCGAGGAAGAGCTGACGGATCTCGCCTCGCTCTGCACCATCAGGACCTATCAATCCGGCGCGAAGATCCTCACGACCGGCGACCCCGCCGATGCCCTGTACTTCCTGCGCAGCGGCGCCGTGCACGTTACCTTGCCCGACGGCGTCAGGCTGGCGACGCTCACCGCCGGCATGGCGTTCGGCGAGATGGCGCTGCTGGAGCAAACCCGCTCCGCCGACGTGTTTGCCGACATGGCAGCGACGGCATGCGAGGTGCCGCTGAAGGATTTCGAGCGCTTCCGCAAGCAGCACCCCCGCGCCAGCGAATGCATCATGCGTAACCTGGCCCAGCTCCTGGCCGACCGCCTGATCGTCGCCAACGCCAAGGTGGATATTCTGACCTCGACGTGAGCGCAGAGGTTTTCACCTCTCCCCGATGGGGAGAGGTGTAACGGCTTCCCTGTCCGCACCTGACCTACCGGCTCGCCGCTTCGCTGATACGTCGCCTGATCTTGGCGGCACTGGCGTTGAGCAATGCGGACGGCTGCTGGCCGGTGGCGGCGCACAGGCAGGCCCAGTAGTAGACGACATCGCCAAGCTCTTCGACGAGACCGGCCTTGTCGAGCCAGTCGTCGCGCAGGAGCTTCTTGATGTGCTCGGCGACCTCGCCCGCCTCAGCGGCAAGGCCCAGCCCGAGATAAGACAACCGCTCGTTGGACGGATGCTCGTCGACTTTGGCAATAGTTGCGGCCCAGGCCGCATATTCATCGATTGTCATGAGCATCCCTCGCAAGCCGAGCTTTGGATCAGCCGACCACTTCGGTGACGGGCTGAAGATCGATCTCGAATGTCTCCAGGAACTTCGACGTCATGATGTAGAAGCCAACCGAGAGCTGGAGCTCGACCAGCGCGGCCGGTGTCAGCTTCGATGCGATCGCCTTGAAGGTCGCATCCGTCGGCTTCGTCAGCTTCACGATCTCATCGGTGAAGGCGAGCGCGGCGCGCTGCAACTCGTTGAAGCAGGATGCGGCCTGCCAATTCTCGAGCGCCTCGTTCTGCTCGTCGGTGACGCCGACATTCTTGCCGATGCGCTTGTGCGCGACGATCTCATAGGGTGCCTCGCACAGGATGCCGGTACGGGTGATCGCAAGCTCGCGCACGATGGGGTCGAGCTCGCCCTTGTGCCTGATTGCGCCCCCGAGGCGGCAATATTGCTCAAAGTAACTCGGCGAATGCGCCATCATCCGGAAGATGTTGGCATGACGGTTCTTGTCGAGGATTTCGCGGGTGCGGTCGGTTGCCTTGGACGGGTCGCTGTACTGAATGCGGGCCATGATTTTCCTGAAGTTTTCCCTGATCTTTTGATGCTTTTTGTCGCCATCGGCGAAGGTTCCCGAAGACTCTATTCGCGCGGGGACGCAGGAGCAACATCATCGAGTCAAATTGCCGCCGCATTGCTGATCGACCCTGACACAGTCGATATTCGCCGCGGGGGGACAAATCGCGGCGGATACTCGCAAGGGGTGTTCCGAGTAAAAACAATTGGCCGTCGTATGCGCTCACCGCGCAACGATGAGTCATGCCCAAGTCTAGGGAGAAAACGGCATGAAGGAAGCCACCAAGGGGGCAGCCTCGGGAGCGCTCGCGCATATGCTGGCGGTGACGGCGATGCTCGTCATCGCCAGCATCTTGTTCTACGGGCGTTGAGTTCGAGCTTAAGCGTTTTCGTCATTCCGGGGTGGCTCTCGCACAAGCCAAGCCCAGAATTCCCGTTCCAGGCTCGGTCACATGACCGCCCCCGAATGACGGATCCCTCGGTTGGCGTGTAGCCCGGATGAAGCGCAGCGCAATCCGGGAAGTCTGTCCGCGAGGTGCGAATCCCGGATTTCGCTGCGCTCCATCCGGGCTACATTCGCGTTTACCTATTTGGTTTTGGCAAAGAACGGCACGAGCTTTCCGGCGAACGGCTTGAAGCTCGCGATGACCGAATCGCCGATGGCGAGGTCATTCTCGCCGTGGGCCATCATGCGAAAACCTTCGGCGCAATCGACCAGCAGGATGTTGTAGGGCACGTGCGCGCGCGTCTCGGGCGTTGCCGCGCGGCAGACCAACGAGGTCGCATACACCCTGCCCTTGCCACTGGCGCGCTGCTCGCGCGGGTTCGATTCGCCACAAGCTGCGCAGAAGGCCCGATGAAAATACTGTACATGCCCGCATACGGTGCAGGTCTGGTAGGCGATGGCCTCTTCACCCTTGGTCCAGTCCGCCAGACGTTCGCTCATCTGACCCGCTCCAGGAACATGCTGACGTGAGACGACAGCACGCCGCCGTCGCCGTGCAGCAGTACAATCGAGGCGTCGCGGACCTGGCGGGTGGCCGCCCGCCCCGTCATCTGCAAATGCGCCTCGACGAGATGCGCCATGGCGCCGCCGACGCCGCAATGGCCGTAGCTGAGCAGGCCGCCATGGGTATTCAGCGGCATCGCGCCGTCACGGCTGAAATGGCCGGCGCGCACCCGCGCGGCCGCCTCGCCGCGGCCGGCGAGACCGAGGTCTTCCAGCAGCATCGCAAGCGTGATCGTAAAGCTGTCGTAGATCGCGGCATAGCGCACGTCGGAAATCGCGAGACCCGTGGCCGCCTTTGCACGTGCGATGGAGATCTCGGCACCAAGCTCGCTGAGGGCGGGCGCTGCCGTGACATGCTGATGCGTGTGGGCCTGGGCGCAGCCGCGGATACGCACGCCCGCTTCCCCGGTTCGCTCGCGGCTGACGACGAACGCCGCGCCGCCGTCGGAGACCGGGCAGCAATCGAGCAGCTTGAGCGGCATCGCCACTGGCTTGGAGGCCATGACGTCGGCGACATTGATGGGATCGTGGAATTGCGCGCCGGGATGGATGCAGGCGTGGGCACGCATCAGCACCGCGAACTCGGCGAGGTCCTCTTCGGTCACGCCGTATTCGTGCATGTATCGGTTCGCAACGAGGCCGTAATAAGCGGGAATGGTCGGTCCTAACGGCACCTCGTAGTCGGGATGGCCGACCTGCGCCAGCGCCTGGATCGAGGCATCGCGGCTCTGCCCGGTGAGCCGGTTCTCACCGGCGACGACGAGCACTTTGCGGCAGACGCCTGCTTCGACGAGGTGATGCGCGAGCATCGTCATCGCAAGACCCGTGGCGCCGCCGACCTGCACGGCATGCGCGTAAGACGGGCGAATGCCAAAGTGCTCGGCGAAGACGGTGGCGAGCATGATGTGCGGGGAGACGGTGGAATAGCCGCAGAGTATGCCGTCGATGTCGGTGCGCTCGAGGCCGGCATCGTCGAGCGCGGCTTGCGCGGCCTCGCTCATCAGGTCGAGCGAGGAGGAGCCCTCGTGCTTGCCGAACGACGTGAGGCCGACGCCGGTGATGAAGCTCATGGTGCCATTTCTCCACCGTCATTCCGGGGCGCGCCGTTAGGCGCGAGCCCGGAATCCATACTCCCGATGGTGGTTATGGATTCCGGGCTCGCGACTTCGTCGCGCCCCGGAATGACGGATGAGAGAAGCGCGGTCATCTCCACTCTCCCTACTCCGCCGCCACGCGCGTGACGCCGTCGCGCACCATGGCCGCGATTTCGTCGGCGGAATAGCCGATCTCGCGCAAAATCTCGGCGCCGTGCTCATTGAGCCGCGGCGCCAGGCGTACTGGCTCGGCTTCTGTCTCGGACCAGGTCGCCGTCACTTTCATGCTGCGGATCGGACCTTCGGTCGGATGTGTCACCACCGGGAAAAAACCGGTCGCCTCCAGATGCGGATCGTGCAGAATCGAGGCGAGGTCGTGCATTGGCATGACAGGCACGTCGGCTTCCGTCAGCAGGTCGATCCATTCCGCCGTGGTCCGCGTCTCGAGGATGCGGGCGAGCTCGGCATACACCACATTGATATTGGCGGCGCGGCCGGCGAAGGTTGCAAATTTGGGATCGGCGCGGAGGTCATCGCGCCCCGTCG
Source organism: Bradyrhizobium sp. USDA 336 (assembly GCF_044908355.1). Classification (NCBI taxonomy): domain Bacteria; kingdom Pseudomonadati; phylum Pseudomonadota; class Alphaproteobacteria; order Hyphomicrobiales; family Nitrobacteraceae; genus Bradyrhizobium; species Bradyrhizobium sp. USDA 336. Next base: position 2,304,463 of record NZ_JBIYDC010000002.1, read on the forward strand.
CCTTGAAGAAGTTCTCCCACTGCTTGTCGTTGTAGACGATGACGCTGAGATAGCCGTCCGAGGTCTTGTACGGACGGCGGTCGCGCGAGAGATGGCGGGCATAGCCGCCCTTGTCCAGCGGCGGCTCGTAGGTGAGCCCGCCCATGTGATCACCCATGACGAAGCCGGCCATGGTCTCGAACATCGGGATGTCCAGACGCTGGCCGCGGCCGGTGCGGTCGCGGTGCACCAGGCTGGCACAGATCGCGCCGACCGCGGTGAGGCCGACGATGCGGTCCACGAGCGCGTTCGGCACGTAACGCGGCACGCCATCGCCGGTCTGCGCCATCAGCGCCGGCAACGCGGTGGCGCCCTGGATCAGGTCGTCGTAGGCAGGTTTGGCGGCATAGGGCCCGTCCTGGCCGAAGCCGAACACGCCGGCATAGACCAGGCGCGGGTTGATGGCGGAGACGACGTCGTAGCCGAGCTGAAGCCGCGCCATGGCCTGCGGGCGGACGTTGTAGACCAGGACGTCGGCGTCCTTCAAAAGCCGCAGCACGGCTTCGCGGCCCGCCGGTTTCTTCAGGTCGAGGCAGATCGATCGCTTGCTGCGGTTGGTGTTGAGGAAAACCGGCCCCATGCCGGCGTGACGCATCGGGCCGATCAGGCGGGTGACGTCGCCGTCCAGCGATTCTACCTTGATAACGTCGGCACCGTAATCGCCGAGCATCTGGGTCGCGTAGGGGCCCATCAGCACGGTGGTCATGTCGACGACCTTGATGCCCTTCAGCGGCCCCATCGTTCGCTCCCGATTGCGCCGGCCCAACTGCCTCGCGATTTCGGTCCAACTAACGGCAGTGCCGCCGCTCGCGCAAGGGCGGGCGGCGTATGGCGGCATGCGCGCGGGCGACGTCGGCCGCTATTTCTTCTGACGGGATTCCCGGATCTTCAGGAGCCGGTCGAGTTCGTCATTCTGCTGGTTGATCCGGTCGGCGATGCGCGACTCGTTCTGCTCGCCGGAGGCGGCAGCGGCCTGCTCGATGAGCTGGCGGATATTGTCCTCGAGGATCGCGATGCGATCGTTGAGTGCGTCCATCGAGAGTGAATCTTCGTAGTTAGTGCTCATGATGCTTTTCCGTAAATCAATCAGGAGCCGTAGGGTGGGCAAAGCGAAGCGTGCCCACCATGATCTGGCGCAAGGAAAGATGGTGGGCACGGCGCTTTCGCGCCTTTGCCCACCCTACGAGAGCTTACTTGAGCGGCTCGAGCACCGAAACGTAGTTGGCGACGGCCGCGCCACCCATGTTGAAGATGCCGCCGAGCTTGGCGTTCTTGAGCTGCATCCCCTCGGGCGCCTGGCCCGCGAGCTGCATCGCGGTCATCACATGCATGGAGACGCCGGTGGCACCGATCGGATGGCCCTTGGCCTTCAGGCCGCCTGACGGATTGACCGGCAGCTTGCCGTCCTTCAGCGTCCAGCCTTCTTTGATGGCGCGGGCGCCCTGCCCCTTCGGCGTCAGACCCATCGCTTCGTACTCGATGAGCTCGGCGACGGTGAAGCAGTCATGGGTCTCGACGAAGGAGAGATCGGATAGCGTGACACCGGCCTTCTCCAGCGCCCGCTGCCAGGCGACCGTGCAGCCCTCGAACTGCAGGATGTCGCGCTTACTCATCGGCAGGAAGTCCTGGGCGTGCGCAGTGGCGCGGAAGCCGATCGACTTGGTCATGCCCTTGGCCGTCTCGGCATCGGCCAGCACCAGGGCGGCGGCACCGTCCGAGACCAGCGAGCAGTCGGTGCGCTTCAGGGGACCGGCGACATACGGGTTCTTCTCGCTCTCGGCGCGGCAGAAGTCGAAGCCGAAGTCCTTGCGCATCTGGGCGAAGGGATTGGCGACGCCGTTCTTGTGGTTCTTGGCCGCGATCAGCGCCAGCGCATCGGACTGGTCGCCGTATTTCTGAAAATAGGAGCTGGCGATCTTGCCGAACACGCCGGCGAAACCGCCGACCGTATCGCCGTCCTCGGGGAGGTAGGAGGCCTTGAGCAGGTTCTTGCCGATCTCCGGACCGGGGGTGCGCGTCATCTGCTCGACGCCGACGACCAGGACAATCTTGGCCGCCCCTGCGGCAATCGCGCGCAGGCCCTGATGCACGGCAGCAGATCCCGTGGCGCAGGCGTTCTCGACACGGGTCGCCGGCTTGAAGCGCAGCTTGGGATCGGCCTGCAGTACCAGCGACGCCGTGAAATCCTGCGGCGAGAAGCCGGCGTTGAAATGGCCGAGCACGATCTCGTCGACATCACCGGCCGAAATGCCGGCGTCCGCCAGCGCCTCATTGGCGACGCGGGTGACGAGGCTTTCGACGGTTTCGGTGTCGAACTTGCCGAACGGCGTATGCGCCCATCCGACGATGCTGGCGGTCATGGTCGTCTCTCCCTGAGGTCTTGTCCTGAGCTAAGTCTTAGCCCAGGGATGGCAAGACTTCACGCGGCTTTCAGCGCCTTGAGGGTCCGCTCGCAGATGGCAGTTATGCCGGCCCAGTTCCCGGCCCGGATCTCCGCCGTTGGGCACAGCCAGGACCCGCCAACCGCAACGACGTTGGGTTCGGCCAGCCAGGTCGCGGCATTGTCCTCGCCCACCCCGCCGGTCGGGCAGAACCGCACGTTCGGGAACGGCCCGCCGAGGGCCCGGAGGCCCTTGATGCCGCCGGCCTGCTCCGCCGGGAAGAACTTTGCGACGTCGAAACCGTAAGACAGCGCCATCATCAGCTCCGAGGCCGTAGCAATGCCCGGCGCGAACGGCAGGGAGCTGTCGGTCGCGGCCTTGAGCAGATCGGGGGTCAGGCCCGGGCTGATGCCGAACGCGACGCCGAGCTTCTCGACCCGGTTGAAGTCGGCCGGATTGAGAATGGTGCCGATGCCGACGACCGCCTCGGGGACCTCGGTCATCACCGCGCGCGCCGCCTCGATCGCAACGGGGGTGCGCAAGGTCACCTCCAGCGTGCGGACACCGCCGGCAACCAGCGCGCGCGCCAGCGGCACCGCATCCTGGATGCGCTCGATGGTGAGGACGGGAATGACGGTCGCAGCCTTGAACAGCGCGACGAGGTGGTTCTGTTGGGCAGCCGTGGTCATAGGTCTCGATTCATTTGGTCGCTGTTCACTTGTTGGCCTGGCGGGACGCCGCCGGCCGGTGCCGCTTCCTCGGCGGCATGGCATAGCCCGGAATGATGGCGCCGGGATAGCAGATCACGAGGCTGGCGAGCCGATGTCCTGATAGGGCCGCCTCGACCGGCTCGGCGCCGGCAAGCCGGGCCGCGATATAGGCGGCGGCGAAGCTATCGCCGGCGGCGGTGGTATCGACCACGGGCTTGGTCATGGGCTCGGCGCGGACCTCGCTGGCGCCGCCGGGGTAGCGCAACAGGCTCACCGGCTCGGGCAGACGGAACACCAGTTCCGGGGTCGGGATGCGCGCCATCAGCTGGTCGTGACTTTCGCCGGGCCAGAGCGCGAGCAGATCCTCGGTCGAGGTCAGCACGATGTCGGCGGCCGCGAACGCCGCAGCAAATACCTCGCGTGCGACGTCGCGGTCCGGCCAGCCGCGCGCGCGAAAATTGGTGTCGAACACGAAGCGGGTGCCGAGCAGGCGCGCGCGCTTGATCGCGCCGAACAGGCGCTCGCGCCCGGCCGCGTCGTAGATCGAGAGCGTGATCGCAGAGAGATAGACGACGTCGTAGCTCATCAGCGAGTTGAGCAGCTCGTCGGTCTCGGGCAGGCTCATCAGCTGGCGCGCCGCCGCGCTGTCGCGCCAGTGGAAGAACTGGCGCTCGCCCTCGCCGTCCGTCTGGATCATGTAGAGGCCGGGCAGCTTGCCTGCGAGCCGCACGACACGGCGCGTGCCGACGCCTTCGGCATTCCAGGCCGCGACCATCTCATCGCTCAGGGCATCGTCGCCGAGCGCGGTGAGATAATCGACCTTGACGTCCAGCCGCGCCAGATACACGGCCGTGTTGAGGGTGTCGCCGCCGAAGCCGCGTGAGTACAGGCCACCGCCCTGCCCCTGCCCGGCGGACGCGCCGCCCTGGGCCTGCCGCAGCTCGACCATGCATTCGCCGATGCAAGCAACGCTTGCCATCATCAGGGCCCGCTCAGTCCGAGGTCAGGCGACGAAATTGCCGCCGAGCTCGTCTTCGATGTGAATGCGGATGATATCGTCGAACGTCTTCTCGGCGGTGGTGAAGCCGAGCTCGCGCGACCGTCTGGCGTCGAAATTGCGCGGCCAACCGCCGACGATGCCGACGATGAAGGGATCGGGCTCGCGCTTGATGCGCGCGGCGACCTTCTCGCCCGCAACCCGCTTCAAGGCGGCGATCTGCTCGCCGACCGTGGCCGACAGGCCAGGCATGGTCAGGTTGCGGCGCGGACCGACGGTGGCGAGATCCATGGTGCCGGCGTGAAGCAGGAAACCGACGGCGGAGCGCGGCGTTGCGTGCCAGTGGCGGACGTCCTCGGAGACCGGGAGGATCGCTTCCTTGCCGGCGAGCGGCTCGCGCAGGATGTTGGAGAAGAAGCCCGAGGCCGCCTTGTTGGGCAGGCCGGGCCGGATGCAGATGGTCGGCAGGCGGATTCCGATGCCGTCGAGGAAGCCGCGACGGGAATAGTCGGCGAGCAGGAGTTCGCCGATCGCCTTCTGCGTGCCGTAGCTGAGCAGCGGGGTATGGAAGAACTCGTCGCCGATCGCATCGGGAAACGGCGCGCCGAACACTGCGATCGAGGACGTGAACACCACGCGCGGCTTGTAGCCGCCGCCCGCAAGGCGGATCGCATCGAGCAGCATCCGCGTGCCATCAAGATTGATGCGATAGCCCTTGTCGAAATCGAGCTCGGCTTCGCCGGACACGATCGCGGCGAGATGGAAGATCACGTCAGGGCGGCCTGCGATCAGCTTCTCGGCCGCGCCCGGGACGGCGAAATCGCCCGACACGGTGTCGACCGGGAAGCCGGCCTTCTCCGGCTTCTTGGGCTCGACCACGTCGTGCATGGTCAATTTCGTGATGTCGCTCTTGCCGAGCCGGCCGTCGCGCAGCAGCCGTTCACAGAGTTTGCGGCCGACCATGCCGGCGGCGCCGAGAACCAGAATGTGCAAGAGCTCAACTCCTTCTTATTGGCCGAAGCGCGCCGCTCTTGAAACGCATTGGCGCGCCCTCGGCAAGCCCCGCGATCATTCCTTCACGGCGCCGGTCATCGCCGACACATAATGCTCCACGAAGAAGGCGTAAAGGATCACGAGCGGCAGCGAGCCGGCCAGCGCGCCCGCCATCAGCGAGCCCCAGCGGTAGATATCGCCGTCCACGAACTCGTTGACGATCGCGACTGGCACCGTCTTGTTGCTGGTCGATTGCAGGAACGTCAGGGCGTAGATGAACTCGTTCCAGCACAGCGTGAAGCAGAAGATGAAGGCCGAGATCAGGCCGGGAATGGCCAGCGGCACGACGATCTTGACCAGGATCTGCCAGCGGCTCGCGCCGTCGATCAGCGCGCATTCCTCGAGCTCGAAGGGGATGGTCTTGAAATAGCCCATCAACAGCCAGGTCGAGAACGGGATCAGGATGGTCGGATAGGTCAGGATCAGCGCCAGCGGCGAATCGAACAGGCCGTACTGATACACGACGGTGGCGAGCGGAATGAACAGGATCGACGGCGGCACCAGATAGGCGAGGAAGATCAGGCCGCCGACGAGATTGGCGCCCTTGTAACGCAAGCGCACGATGGCGTAGGCGGCGAACACCGAGGCGATGATCGAGAGCACCGTCGCGCAGATCGCCACATACATCGTGTTCCAGAGCCAGTACGGATAGTAGCTCTCGAACAACAGCTTGTGGAAGTGCTTGAAGGTCGGATTCCAAGTCCAGAACGGATTGTACTTGTCGAGGTCGAGCAGCTGCTCGTCGGGCTTCACCGAGGTCAGCGCCATCCAGTAGAACGGGAACAGCAGGACGACGACGATGATGGCGAGCGGCAGGTAAAGCGTCACCAGCCTGCGCGGCACCGACTGCAGATAGCTCATGCCCTCGCTGTGATCATCCTTCGCGACTGTCGGAGCCGAGCTATGCAGGACGGCCTTGAGATCGATCCGCGAGGTGGGGAGATCAGTCATTGTTTTCTCCCTGCTGCCACTTGCGACGCTGCAGGCCGAACCAGGACACCATGATGGCGGCGAGCAGGAACGGGATCATCGCACTGGAGATCGCGGCGCCCTCGCCGAGCTGGCCGGCGATGATCGCACGCTGATAGGACAGGGTCGCCATCAGATGAGTGGCGTTGACCGGGCCGCCACGCGTCATCGCCCAGATCAACTGGAAGTCGGTGAAGGTGAAGAGCACCGAGAAGGTCATCACGACGGCGATGATCGGCGTCAGCAGCGGATAGGTGATGTAGCGGAAATTCTGCCAGCGCGTAGCGCCGTCGAGCGTCGCCGCTTCATAGAGCGAGGGCGAGACGGTCTGCAGGCCTGCGAGCAGCGTGATCGCCACGAAGGGCACGCCGCGCCAGATATTGGCGAAGATCACGCAAATGCGTGCCCAGGTCGTGTCGCCGAGGAAGTTGATGTTCTGGTTGATCAGGCCGAGCTGCTTCAGCGACCAGGAGATGATCGAGAATTGCGAGTCGAATATCCACCAGAAGGCGAGCGCGGAGAGCACCGTCGGAACGATGAAGGGGATGAGCACCATCGCGCGCAGCATGGCCTTGAACGGCATGTGCTCGTTGAGCAGCAGCGCGAGGTAAAGGCCGATGCCGAATTTGAAGGCGCTGGCGACGAAGGTGTAGAGCAGCGTGTTGAACACCGACAGCCAGAAGATGGAATCGTCCCACAACCATTCGTAGTTCTCGAAGGCGATGAACTGTCCGACCCTGCCGATGCGCGTGTCCGTGAAGGACAGCCAGATGCCCAGCCCAAGCGGATAGGCCAGGAAGAAGATCAGGAACACCATGGCCGGCACCATGAACCAGAAGCCGAGCCAGTTGCGATTGTATTTGAGCTGGGTCCAGGCGCCAGCCTCGGTCATCTGAGGCTTGGCCCGGGGAATTGCGACATCAGCCATGCCCGATATCCCTGATCGAAATGTTGACGGGCGGGCGGCCGAAGAGCCGCCCGCCCCGTGACTGTTCAGCGATAGATGCGCTTCAGCTGGCGCTCGGCTTCCGCCATCGCGCCCTTCACATCCTTGGCGCCGGTGCAGTAATTGGCGAACATGTCGACGACGATGAAGTCGGCGATCGCGGTTGCCGCCTTCTCGCCGACGGTGCCGATGCCCGACGCCGGCAGCGTGCGCTTGGAAGCCTGCGAGAACACGGCGTTCTTGGGATCGGCCGTCCAGATCGGCGCCGATTCATAGGCGTTCAGGGTCTGCGTCAGATAACCCTGCGCGCCGGCCAGCCACTTCTCGTAGTTCTCCTTCTCCAGCATGAAGGCGACGAAGGCCTTCGCCGCATTCGGATATTTGGTGAAGTTGAAGGCGAGGATCGGCAGCGCCAGCTGCAGCTCGGTCGGCTTGCCGACCGGACCGACCGGCCAGAGCGCGTGATAGGTGTCCTCGGTGAGCTCCTTCTTGCTGGGATCGGTCTTGGCGGCGACGTAGATCGAGATGCCGTTCGCCGTGCAATAGAGCTCGCCGGCGAGATACGCCTTGTTGTTGGAGGAATCATTCCAGGACGCCGTGCCCGGAATGAAGTTGTCGTACAACGCCTTGCAATATTCCAGCGCCTTCGCCGTCTCCGGCGAATTGATGACGATCTTGTCGTTCTGGTCGACCGTGTAGGCACCGTGGCCCCACAGCACCCAGTGCAGCCAGGAATTGCCGTCGCCCGAGGCGTGACCGAGCGCGAAGCCGGCCGGCGTGTTGTTGGCCTTGAGCGCCTTGCACATCTCGAGGAAGCCGGGGAAGTCCTTCGGGAATTCCTTGAAGCCAGCCTTGTCGAGCGCCGACTTGCGGTAGGTCATGTAACCGCCGTTGGTCGCGACGGGAATGCCGAGCCAGTCGTTGCCGAGCTTGCAGGTCTTGGCAGCCGCATCGGTCCAGCCGCCGTATTTGTTGCCCGAGATAATCGGCGACATCGTTCATCTTCAGCACTTTGGTCGGGAACAGCTGCGGCAGCGTGTGCAGGCCCCAGGCGAGATCGAGGCCGGAGCCGGTATTGGCCGCAACCGAGGCCTTCGGCTGCACGTCCTCGAAGGACTCGCTGAACGTGTTCATCTCGGTGCCGGTCGCGGCCTTGAACGCCGCCACCATCGCGTTGAACGCTTCGTCCTCCGCCGGCACGAAGCGCTTCCAGCGCATCACGGTCAGCTTGGCGCCGGGCTCGGCCTTCCAGGGCGCGCTCTGCGCCCACGCCTTGGCGAAGTCGAACAGTGCCGGCCCCGTCAGCATGCCGGTCGCAGCCAAAGCGGTGCCGCCTTGAAGCAGAGACCGGCGGGTAAAGTCTTGCATGTTGTCCTCCCTGTGATGCTTTTTGTTGTCTATGCCTTGTCGTCTAATGCGTTAGGCGTTCATGCGTTTGCCCGTCGCATCGTCGAACAGATGGACCAGCGATGGCTCGGGCTTCAGCCGCACCTTGTCGCCCGGATTGAACTGGTGACGCTCGCGGAAGACCGCGACGACCTGCTCGCCGCCGAGCTTGGCAAACACCTGCGTCTCCGAGCCGGTCGGCTCGACGACGATGATTTCGGCCTCGGCGCCGTCATCGGCGATGGTGAAGTGCTCCGGCCGCACGCCATAGACCGCAGGACGGCCGTCGGAATTGGCCGGCGCGGTCTTGAGCGGCAGCTTGACACCGTTCGGCCCCTCGAAGGTGGCGACGCCATTGACGCGCACATGGCCTTTGAGGAAGTTCATCGCGGGCGAGCCGATGAAGCCGGCGACGAACTGGTTGTCGGGCTTGTCGTAGAGCTCGAGCGGCGTGCCCATCTGCTCGACGATGCCGTCGTGCATGACGACGATCTTGTCGGCCATGGTCATGGCCTCGATCTGGTCGTGGGTGACGTAGACGGTCGTCGTCTTCAGCCGCTGGTGCAGCTCCTTGATCTCAGTGCGCATGGCGACACGCAGCTTGGCGTCCAGGTTGGACAACGGCTCGTCGAACAGGAACACCTGCGGATCGCGCACGATGGCGCGGCCCATGGCGACGCGCTGGCGCTGGCCGCCGGAGAGCTGTCGCGGATAGCGGTCGAGCAGCGGCGACAGCGCGAGGATCTCGGCGGCGCGCTTGACGCGCTTGTTGATCTCGTCCGAGCTCGCATTCCGCAGCTTGAGCGAGAAGCCCATGTTGTCGGCAACCGTCATGTGCGGATAGAGCGCGTAGTTCTGGAAGACCATCGCAATGTCCCGCTCCTTGGGCTGGACATTGTTGACGACGCGGTCGCCGATCGAGATCGTCCCGGAAGTGATGTTCTCGAGGCCGGCGAGCATGCGCAGAAGCGTCGACTTGCCGCAGCCGGAGGGGCCGACCAGGACGACGAACTGGCCGTCTTCGATCGGAATCGTCACGCCGTGCAGGACTTCAAAATTGCCGAACGATTTCCGCACGTCGCGGATTTGCACAGACGACATCTAGCTCCCTCCTCGATAGTCCACGACGCCTCTCGCGCCGCGACCGTCTTGTTTTTCGGACTTTACCGAACCAGGCCCGATATTAGCGGGCAACATTGTCGGTAGTTTGTGCGGTTTTGGCAATTTGTCTTTGGTTAGTCGTTGCTGGTAGCGCTGTCAACGTTCCTTTGTTTGCGGGACTGACTGTGTTAAGACCAGCAAATGGGTCGAAAACGCACCAAGTCAGGCAAAATCCGGCTGGCCGAAGTGGCCGAGCTCGCCGGCGTCAGCCCGATTACCGCGTCGCGCTTTTTCCGCAATCCGGAGGCCCTGTCGGTTGCCAAGCGGGCGCGGGTCGAGAGCGCCGCCAAGGAGCTCGGCTATGTGCCCAACCTTGCCGCGCGCGCCCTCGCCTCGCAACGCACCGAGGTCATCGGTGTCCTGATCCCATCGCTCACCAACAACGTGTTCTCGGACGTGCTGCGCGGCATCTATGACGCCTCCGAAGGCAGCCGCTACTCGATCCAGTTGTCAAACACGCGCTACAGCATTCTCCAGGAAGAGAAGTTGCTGCGTCTGTTTCTGGCGCAGAAGCCGGCCGGGCTGATCGTCACCGGGATCGACCAGACCGCGGAGTCCCGCGCGATGCTTCAGGCCGCGGACTGTCCGATCGTGCAGATCATGGAGATCGGCCCGGACCCGGTCGACATGATGATCGGCTTTTCGCACTATGATGCAGCCCGCGCGGCGATCGCGCACCTGTTCGAGCAAGGTCACCGCAAGGTCGGCTTCGTCGGTGCGCGGATGGATCCCAGGGTGCAGCGGCGGCTGGACGGATATGTCTCGGCCATGAAAGACGCCGGATCGTTCGACCAGCGCCTGGTGGTCACGACGGCGACGCCGACCTCGGTGACGCTCGGCGGCGCCCTGTTCACCGATCTGCTGGCGAGCGAGCCCGACATCGACGCGGTGTTCTGCGCCAATGACGATCTCGCGCTCGGCGTGTTGTTCGAATGCCGGCGCCGGGAGATCGCAGTGCCCGGGCAGATCGCGATCGTCGGCTTCAACGATCTCGAATTCATGGCCTCCGCCGTCCCCACCCTCACCAGCGTCCGCACCAACCGCTACGAGATGGGCAAGACGGCCGCCACCATGCTGATCGACGCGATCGAGGGCCGCCGCCCGGAGCAGCCGGTGCTCGATCTCGGCTTCAAGGTGATCGAGCGGCAAAGCTCGTCGGCGCGACGTTCGGACAGCAGGCCAGCCGTATCAGGCGCGGGCGCGGCGAACAAAATGATAGCGTTACCAAGCAGCCACGACTAGTATCGGAATCGTGAGGAAACGACCCGCCAGCGGGAAGGCAGATCATTGCGCGCGCCGTTGGGCACCGCATATGCCGACACCATGCGTCAGTGCGTTTGCATTGCAGGAGAAACTAATGACAAAGAAACCAACCAATGGGCATGCCGCCGGCAGCAACGGTACCCGCCGCCATCTTCGCTCGCAGGAATGGTTCAACAACCCGCACAATCCGGGCATGACCGCGCTCTATATGGAGCGTTACCTGAATTACGGCCTCACCCGCGCCGAGCTGCAATCCGGCAAGCCGATCATCGGCATCGCCCAGACCGGCAACGATCTGTCCCCCTGCAACCGCCATCATCTCGAGCTCGCGCATCGCGTCCGCGAAGGCATTCGCGAGGCCGGCGGCATCGCGATGGAATTCCCGACCCATCCCATCCAGGAGACCGGCAAGCGCCCGACCGCGGCGCTCGATCGTAACCTCGCTTATCTCGGCCTCGTCGAGATTCTCTACGGCTATCCGCTCGACGGCGTAGTGCTGACCACCGGCTGCGACAAGACCACGCCGGCCTGCATGATGGCGGCGGCGACGGTGAACCTGCCCGCGATCGTGCTGTCGGGCGGCCCGATGCTGAACGGCTGGCACAATGGCGAGCGCACCGGCTCCGGCACCATCGTCTGGAAATCGCGCGAGCGGCTCGCGGCCGGCGAGATCGACTATGAAGAGTTCATGGAGATCGTGGCCTCCTCGGCGCCCTCGGTCGGCCATTGCAACACCATGGGCACCGCCTCGACCATGAACGGCCTCGCCGAAGCGCTCGGCTTCTCGCTGCCGGGCTGCGCGGCGATCCCGGCGCCCTATCGTGAGCGCGGCCAGATCGCCTACGAGACCGGAAAACGTATCGTCGAGATGGTCTGGGAGGATCTGAAGCCTTCCGACATCCTGACCCGCAAGGCGTTCGAGAACTGCATCGTGATCAATTCGGCGATCGGCGGCTCGACCAACGCGCCGATCCACATCAACGCGCTCGCCCGCCATATCGGCGTCGAGCTGTCGATCGAGGACTGGCAGAAGTTCGGCCACGACGTGCCGCTCCTGGTCAACATGCAGCCGGCCGGCTTCTATCTCGGCGAGGAATTTCACCGCGCCGGCGGCGTACCCGCCGTGGTGCGCGAATTGATGAAGCACAAGCGCATCCATGAGGACGCCGTCACGGTCAACGGCCGCGGCATCGGCGAGAACTGCAAGAACGCGCCCGCACCTGACAACGACGTGATCTGGGCTTACGACAAGCCGCTGGTGAAGGACGCCGGCTTCCTGGTGCTGAAGGGCAATCTGTTCGATTCCGCGATCATGAAGACAAGCGTGATCTCGAAGGAATTCCGCGACCGCTATCTCAGCAATCCGAAGGACCTCAATGCCTTCGAGGGCCGCGCCATCGTGTTCGAAGGGCCGGAGGATTATCACGAACGGATCGACGACCCCTCGCTCGACATCGACGAGCGCTGCGTGCTGTTCATCCGCGGCACCGGCCCGATCGGCTACCCAGGTGGCGCCGAGGTCGTGAACATGCAGCCGCCGGCGGCGCTGATCAAACGCGGCATCCTGTCCCTGCCCTGCATCGGCGACGGCCGCCAGTCCGGCACTTCTGGCTCGCCCTCCATCCTCAACGCTTCGCCTGAAGCGGCTGCCAATGGCGGGCTTGCCGTCCTCAAGACCGGCGACAAGGTCCGCATCGACCTCAACAAGGGCAGCGCCAACATCCTGATCTCGGACGAGGAGCTGAAGAAGCGCCACGCCGAGCTCAAGGCCAGCGGCGGCTTCAAGCATCCGCCGAACCAGACGCCGTGGCAGGAGATCTATCGCAACACCGTCGGCCAGCAATCGACCGGCGCCTGCATGGAGCTCGCCACAAGGTACCAGAACGTCGCCGGCACGTTCGGTGTGGCGCGGGACAATCACTGACACGGTCATTCCGGGGCGCGACGCAGTCGCGAGCCCGGAATCCATTCATCCACCGACGCTGTGGCCCGATGGATTCTCAGGTGCGCAATTGCGCACCGTAGTTCGCGCCAAGAGGCGCGCCCCGGAATGACGAAGAAAAATTCGCAAGGAGAAACAACATGGCAGACCGCCTCAAGGGAAAGTGCGCCGTCGTCACGGCTGCGGCGGCAGGCATTGGGCGCGCTTGCGCGATCGCATTCGCGCGTGAAGGCGCAACCGTCATCGCCACCGACATCAACGAAGCCGGCATCGCGAGCCTGACGAAGGAAGGCATCGCCGAGGTCGCAAAGCTCGACGTCCGCAACACGGCCGAGGTCAACGCCTTCGCCAAGCGCGTCGGCAGGATCGACATCCTGCTCAACGCCGCCGGCTTCGTGCACCACGGCACCATCCTGGAGTGCTCGGAAGAGGATTTCGATTTCTCGTTCGACCTCAACGTCAAGTCGATGCACCGGACCATCAAGGCGTTCCTGCCCGACATGATCGCCGGCGGCGGCGGCAGCATCGTCAACATCTCGTCCTGCGCGGCCTTGAGGCCGCCGGCGAACCGCTACGTCTACAGCTCGTCGAAGGCGGCGGTGTCGCTGCTGTCGCGAGCCGTCGCACTCGACTTCATCACCAAGGGCATCCGCTGCAACTCGATCTGCCCCGGCACGGTCGAGACGCCCTCGATGCTTGACCGCGCCGCCGCGCAAGGCCCGCAGGGCAAGGAGATGTTCATCTCCCGCCAGAAGATGGGCCGGCTCGGCACCGCCGAGGAGATCGCGGCGATGGCGGTCTATCTGGGCAGCGACGAGAGCGCCTTCACCACCGGCGTCGATCTCGTCGTCGACGGCGGCTACATGCTCTGACGCAAGAAGGCCTCCAGCATGAACAAGATCGATCTCAATGGCCGCGTCGCGATCGTCACCGGCGGCGCGCAGGGCTTTGGCCGCGCCATCACCGAGCGCTTCGTCGCCTCCGGCGCCAAGGTCGCGATCTGGGACTTTGACTCAGGCTTGGCCGAGAAGACGGCAAGGGAGATCGGCGGCGAAACGAAAGTCTTCAAGGTCGACGTCACCGACACTGCGGAGGTGGAGCAGGCCCGCGATGCGACGCTGGCCGCCTTCGGCAAGATCGATATCCTCGTCAACAATGCCGGCGTCGCCGGCGTCAACAAGCGGGTCTGGGAGACCGAGCTCGAGGAATGGCGCAAGGTGCTGCGCATCAACCTCGACGGCCCCTTCATCGTCTCAAAGGCGATCGTGCCCGAAATGCTCAAGCAGAAATACGGGCGCATCGTGAACATCGCCTCGATCGCCGGCAAGGAAGGCAACCCGAACGCCGCGCACTATTCGGCCTCCAAGGCCGGCCTGATCGCGCTGACGAAGTCGCTCGGCAAGGAGCTCGCCGCCCATGACATCCTCGTCAACGCGGTGACGCCGGCCGCCGCCAAGACCGCGATCTTCGACCAGATGACGCAGCAGCATATCGACTTCATGCTCTCGAAAATCCCGAAGGCACGCTTCGTGCTGGTGGAAGAGCTCGCCGCGATGGTGGCCTGGCTTGCATCCGAGGATTGCGCCTTCTCGACCGGTGCGGTGTTCGACATCTCGGGCGGACGCGCGACCTATTGAGGACATCATGACCCGCGAAGGTGGTTGCCTGTGCGGCGCGGTGCGGTTCAAGGCGGAGGGCGAGCCGCTCAACGTCCGCATCTGCCATTGCCGCATCTGCCAGAAGGCGATGGGATCGCCCTACTTCGCACGCGCGCAGTTCGACCAGCGCGCGCTCAGCGTCGAGGGCGAGACCGCCCGCTACGCATCGTCCGAGAACATCGACCGCGTGTTCTGCAAGCAGTGCGGCACGCGCCTGTTCGCCTGGCGGCGCAACGGCACGCTGGCAGGCGTGGCGCTCGCCACGTTCGACGATCGCAATGCCTTCGCCCCGACCGAGCACATCTGGGTGAGCGAGAAGCTCGCCTGGGTGAAGCTCAACGACGGTCTGGTGCAATATCAGACGACCATCCCAACGTGAGGTCGCGATCAGCCTGAGGCGCCAGCCGCTTCGATGCGCCGTTCCGTTGTTGCGATCCAGATCCCGGCAAACACCGCAACGATGCCGGCCGCCAGATTCCAGCGCAGCGGCTCGTTCAGCAGCCAGGTGCCGACCAGCGATGCCGTGATCGGGTTGACCGTCACCGAGATTGCGACGCGCGTCGGCGTCGTCCGCTCCAGCGCGAAGGCCCAGAGATAGAAGGTCAGCGCCGCGCCGAAGGCACCCAGATAGAAGGCTCCCAGCCATTGCGGCATGCCGAAGCCGGCGACGGGAGCAAAGCTGTCGCGGACATACGAAAGCAGGATGAGGCAGGATGCACCCGCCGCCATGCTCATGGTCGTAAAGGCGATCGGGCTGGAGCGACGGATCAGCGGCTTCGACCAGATGCCGTAGAGCGCCATGCACAGCGCAGCCGCCATCATCAGCAGATCGCCACGCCAGGCGCCTGACGGCGCCGAGGCGAGGTCGGAGAGCAGCGCGACCGCAACGCCAGACGTCGCAGTCACGACGCCGATGGATTTGCGCCAGGTCAAGGCTTCGGCGCCGAGCGCGGCCCCGATCACGAGCGACAGCAGCGGCAGCGTCGATAGCGCGAGCGCGCCGCGCGCCGCCGTCGTGAAGATCAGCGAGGCGTTGAACAGGATCGGGAACAGCGCGAAGAAGAGAATGCCAAGTCCGACGGCGGCGGCCCAATCCCCCCGCTCCGGCCAGCGATCGCCGCGCAGCAGCGCCAGAGGCAGCAGCAGGACAAAACCGATGCCGAACCGGAACGAGCCGATCGCGAGCGGATCGAGGCTGTCGACGAGATAGCGCGTCGCGCCGACCGAGGTCCCGCCGAGCCCGCTCGACAAAACGGCAGCAAGAACGCCAATGATCTCGCCCACGAATCCTCCCATCGACTTTGCGGGCAGCATAGGAGGCGCGCCAAAACGGGGAATGGAATTTGCGTCATAGCAGGATAAGCTTTCGTCATGACCTCGCCTGATCTCGACCTCGACCTTCTGAAGGCCTTCCTCGCCGTTGCCGAGCATCGGTCGTTCACGCGCGCGGCCGCGATGTTGAACCGCACCCAATCGGCGGTGAGCGTCCAGATCAGGCGTCTCGAAGAACGGCTGGATCTCAGGCTGTTTCACCGCACGAGGTCGGGCGTGGCACTGAGCGCGGCCGGCCGGGAGCTGCTTGCCTATGCCAAGCGGCTTCTCGAGCTCAATGCAGAAGCGGTCGATGCGCTCCGCAAGCGCGAGGCCATAATCCGCCTCGGGGTGATGGACGATTACGGCACCATCGTCGTTCCATCGTTGCTGGCGCAATTCGCCAAGATCCATCCGGAGATCCGGGTCGAGATCGAGACCGGGCTGACCGCCACGATGCCGGCCCGGCTCGGCGAGGCCTATGATCTCGTCATCGCCATGCATCCGGAAGGACACGGCGAGGGCGAGCTGCTGCGGCGCGAGCAGGCGGTTTGGGCCGCAGCCGCGTCATACTCGGCTGGGGCGCCGCATGACACGCTGTCCGTTGCGCTCTATCCGCCGGGCTGCCTGTTCCGGCAATGGGCCACTGAGGCGCTTGATGCTGCCGCCCGCCCCTGGCGGCTCGCCTTCGTCAGCCGGACCCTTGCGGCGGTCGAAGCGATTGCGGCACAGGGCCTGGCCATCACGGTCGTGAAGGCCGGCACCCTGCCGCCTCGCCTCCGAGTCCTCTCGGAACGCGACGGCCTGCCGCCGCTGCCGGCCGCGGACATCCGCCTCCACCGCGCGAGCAATCTGTCGCGGCCGGCCGCATTGCTGGCAAATCATCTGCAACGGGCAATTTCGGAATCGAACGCCATATAACGATGGATCGCAGAGGTGTGTGGCCCTATACGGCCAGCTTTGCAAATCGCGCGGGCCGAAACGAAACGGATGAGCTGGTGAACATTTCCTTCTATGACCTTTCGGTGTGGGTGCTTCCCCTCGTGCTCGCCATCACCTTCCATGAGGCCGCGCATGCCTTCGTCGCGGACCGGCTCGGGGACAACACGGCCGCGCAGCTCGGCCGCGTCAGCTTCAATCCTATCAGGCATATCGACCCGTTCGGCACCGTCATCCTGCCGGCGATGCTGCTGTTCGCGCATTCACCGTTCCTGTTCGGCTACGCCAAGCCGGTGCCGGTAAACTTCCGCAAGCTGAACAATCCCAGGCTCGACATGGTCTGGGTAGCGCTGGCCGGACCCGCCACCAACATCCTGCTGGCGCTCGCCACCGCCCTCGCCTTCCATGCCCTGCCGCTGGTGCCCGCGAGCGCGGCGAAATGGGTTGCCGACAACCTCAAGAATGCCCTCATCATCAACGCCATCCTGGCCGTCTTCAACATGATGCCGATCCCGCCGCTGGACGGCGGCCGCGTCGCGGTTGGGCTGCTGCCGCGGGCCCTCGCCTTTCCGCTGGCCCGGCTCGAGCCGTTCGGTATGTTGATCCTGATCGGGCTCTTGATCCTGCTGCCGCTGGCGGGCTCGCAGTTAGGTCTAAATCTTGATGTTATTTCAGCAATACTGCGGACGTTGACCGGTTATGTGATTCAGGCTGTTCTCTTCCTAACCGGCAATGCGTAGTTGAACCGGAACACCCGAACACGAGCCGAAAGGCCAGAGGCCGACTTGGTCAAAGCTGCCGATATGCTGATCGCGCGACGCGCCGACACCCGCGCCCGCGCCGATTTCGCCACCTGGAAGATGATGGCTAAGCTCAACGGGGCGTCCGCGCTGCCTCCGGAGGCCCAAGAGTTCCTGAGCAGCTACAGGAACCTGTTGGCGCAGATGAGCGAGGGCGAAGCCACCGAGGCCACCATCGGTGCGATCTACAAGGCCTATTACGTCGAGATGGGTGGCGCTGGAACACCGCCCGATGTCCGTCCCCGCCAGGCCGAGCCGGCAGCGGATAATGTTACCGCTTTCCGGCGTCCGGCGCCGAAGCCGAAGAACGCTGGCTTCTTCGCGACAGGCGCGGCCAGCGGAGCCCAGAAACGCCCCCTCCCGGTCGCGCTGATCTTCGCCTGCTTGGTGGTGGTCTATGTCGGGATCCGGCTCTACTGGCGCTGAGCCGACTTCTTGTTGGCGGTCTTCTTCGATTTCTCAGGCGCGAAGTTGATCTCGAGGGTGCGCTCGAAACGCTCCTCGGTCAGTTGAACCGGGAGGCGGCTCGAAAGGATCCGCCTTGCGAACCATCGAGATCGCAGCTGCATCGTAGGCGGCGTCGCCGGACGAGGCGATCACGTCGACCGAGACCACATTTCCCTTTCGGTTGAGCGCGAAACTCACCGTGACCTTCTGATTGGCGTTCTCTCTGCCTTCCGGATTGATCTGGTGCTGCTTGATACGCGCACTGATTTTCTTGTTCCAGTCCACCGTGATCTTCAGGATGTCCTTGCCGAGCCCAACCACCGGCGCCAGGGCCTTTTCGGCCTCGCGCGTTGCGTCCTCGAACGTTTGCCGGGCCATATCAACCTGCTTTGGGGCAGCCTCCATGGCGGGCGTTTCAACGGCAGCCGCCTTTGGATCGTCGTCCTGCTCCTTCTTCGCAACCTTTTCGCTGACAATGCGATCAGGATCCTCGGCCTCTTGCGGTCGATCTTGAGGAAGTTCTGTCTCCTTCAGTTCAGCCTTCTGCTCCGGAAGCTCCGGGCGCTCCTCTTGTGCCGCGGAGTCGTTTGGTCCGGTCGGCAAATCGGATTCCTGAGCCTCCGGCGAAGCCATCTCGACCGCGAACTCGGCTCCGGCCGCGCCGAGACCATCGCCGTCGTCGTCGCCGTGCAAATGCGCCAGCGCGAGCGCAGCACCGCCGAGATGCAGGGCGAGCGCGGCGGCCGCCGCCAGGATCCAGAGCTTCCGGGATGGTCTCGGTTCGTCCGCCATCGTTCCGTCTTCTTAAGGCTGGGCGGCGCCTGCCACAGGCGCCCCCGGTGCGCCTTCCAGCGCGACCAGCTTCACCCGCGTATAGCCGCCCGAGCGCAAGAGCTCCATCACGCCCATTAACTCGCCATAGGGCACCGAGCGATCGGCGCGCAGGAAAACGTACTTGTCCTTGCTCATCTCGGAAAGGCCGTCGAGGGTTCCGATCAACTCGGCCCGGTGAACGGCGTTCTCCCCGATCGCGAGCGTCAGATCGGGCTTGATGCTGAGATAGGTCGGCTTGTCCGGCTTCTTCTGCGGCGTCGCACTCGACGTCGGCAGATCGATCGGCAGGTCGACCGTGGACAGCGGCGCGGCGACCATGAAGATGATCAGCAGCACCAGGATGACGTCGATGAACGGCGTGACGTTGATGTCATGCGTTTCCGAGAAATCGTCGTCGTCATCATTGTCTGCGAGGGAAACGGCCATGGTCTACTCCGCCGCGCGCGAATGCACGCTGCCGTGGCTGCGGTCGAGATCGCGGGACAGCAGCCGCCCCGCCGCGCCCGAGGCGCGGCTGACGAGCTCGAGATAGCCTTTCGTCACGCGCGAGAAGTGGTTGTAGATGATGACGGCGGGAATGGCAGCGACGAGGCCGATCGCGGTGGCGAGCAGCGCCTCGGCGATGCCGGGTGCGACCACGGCGAGATTCGTGGTCTGCGACTTCGAGATGCCGATGAAGCTGTTCATGATGCCCCAGACCGTGCCGAACAGGCCGACGAAGGGCGAGGTCGAGCCGATGGTCGCGAGCACGCCCATGCCGATCCGGATGCGCCGCTGCTCCGCACGCACGATCTCTGAGAAGCTCGAGGCCGCGCGCTCCTTGATGCCGGCATCGCTGGACAGGCCGGCCGACATCCGCGCTTCGCGCAACGCCGCGGCAAGGAACGACGGCAGGATGCCCTCCTTGGTGCCGAGCGCCATCTGCGCTTCGGCAAGCGAGCGCGCCTCCGCAATCTTCTTCAACGCCGAACGCAGCTTGCCGGAGGCGACCGACAGCTCGATCGACTTGGCGATGAAGACGGTCCAGGTCATCAGCGAAGCGAAGGCGAGCCCGATCATCACCGCCTTCACGATGACGTCCGCCGACATGAACATCACCCAGGGCGACAATTCCTTCATGGCCGCCGCCTCGGGCTTCGCACTCGCGGGATTGGCGGCCACCGGGGCGGCGCCCACGACGGCGGGAGCCGTCGAGGCCGCAGGCGCAGCTGCCGGGGGGACGGTTCCGGCAGCGGACGGCTGAGCCGTCGATGGGGCCGGTGCCGGCGGGCTCTGCGTCTGGGCGGAAACGGGGGATGCGAGCCAGGCAGACGCCAGCATCAAGGCTGCGGCAAGGCTTGCTTGGAAGGACATGGTCTTCATACTTCGGCCCAGTAGCGAATGAGATTTGTGCTAGATACCCGTCAATTTGACCGTTTCGGGATCGTCAAGCCCGAGCCGTTCCACCAGCGCCTGAATCGCGGTGTCGAGGTCAAAGATCATGCTCCGGGCTTGATTGTCCCGTATCATGCTCTGAAGCCAGAAGAAAGACGCAACCCGCGTCGCCCTGGTCACGGGAGCGATGAGAGGTGCTGGAGGATAGAGCACAAGGCCCTCCAATTCCTGTCGTTCACACGCGTCGAACGAATGTCGGCTGTTGGTATCGGCCACACAATTGCAGGTCAATGCGTGCCGTTCGCGAGAACCCTTGAATAGATCAAGATCAAAACGATTCTAAACTGCCCCGCTCTCTGAGCGAAGGGTGCGTCCTAGACGCAAATCGATTGCTGGCCACTCGATCGCCGCTCTGGGTTTCATCAGCCACAGCAACTCGTCGACGGTCTTCTGCGCAACGGAGCGCACGCGATCGGTGCTGTCCATGCCGGCGATGTTGGCGCCGTTGACGACGGCTTTGATCTCGTCGCGAAAGTCGGTGAGAAAGCACAAGGGATCGCGCTGCTCGTTGGCGACACGCGCGATCAATCCCTTTCAGAATCTGTCACGCGATCAGCTTGCCGTTCAGCTCGTCCAGGCTTTGCTCCGTCGATGCGGCGCCGAAATGGGCGATGCCGAAATCCATGGTAACCGAAACGGCCCACGACGCGACTTAGCACCGTTCTTGCGGCAGATCCGAAAGGCGGCGCGGCGCGGGGCCGGTCGTCCCGAGCACACTGCTCCGCGCACTGCGGAAGACTTGCACGCCGGCCGGTCGCGGCGGGAAAACGCGGCATTGCACGTCGCCGCGCCAGCGAGCTGCCTACACGGTGCAAAGCTTTCCAATTGTTTAGGATTCTCACCCGATAGTGCTGTTTACTCTGGAAGTTGGCGTGTATTATACATCATGCTGGAACCGTACGATTGCCCCGATAGTCGTAGCCGAGGGCATACGAGCCGACACGAGACGACATGAACAAGTCCCGGCCGATCCTTTGGCTTCTGATCATCGCGGCCGTGGCTTCTGCGGGCTATTATGGTTGGCAGAAATTCGGCACGTCCGAGGCTGGAAAAACCCAGACCGCACAAAAAGGCCCGCCTCGCCCCTCCGCCGTCCCGGTCAGCGTTGCGCCGGTTCAGAAGACCGACTTTCCGGTCTATCTCACTGGTCTCGGCACGGTTCAGGGCTTTAACACGGTCCAGGTCCGAAGCCGTGTGGATGGCCAGATCGACAAGCTCGAATTCAGGGAAGGCCAGATCGTCAAGCAGGGCGATCTCCTGGTTTCGATCGATCCCCGTCCCTATCAGGCCGCGCTTGACCAAGCCAAGGCCAAGAAGGCGCAGGACGAGGCCAGTCTCGCCAATGCCAATCTCGAACTCCAGCGCGCCACGAAGCTCGGCGAATTCGCCACCGCCCAGCGCGTCGACACACAGCGCTCCACCGTCGCTCAGCTCACCGCCCAGATCGCCGCCGACGATGCCGCGATCTCCAACGCCCAGACCCAGCTCGATTACACCCAGATCAAGGCGCCGATCACCGGCGTGGCAGGCCTGCGTCAGGTCGACATCGGCAACATCGTCAACGCTTCGTCGCAGACCGCCATCGTCACGATCTCGCAGGTCGAGCCGATCGCCGTGATCTTCACCGCGCCGGAAGACCAGCTCCCCTATATCAGCGAGGGCCAGAAGGCCGGCGCGCTCAAGGTGATCGCCTTCACCACCGACGGCAAGAGGACGCTGGCCGAGGGCAAGCTCGCGGTGATCAACAACCAGGTCGACGCGAGCAGCGGCACGATCCGGCTTAAGGCGGTGTTCGACAACAAGGAAAGAACGCTGTGGCCGGGCCAATCGGTCTCGACGCGGCTCCTGGTGCGAACGCTGAAGGATGCGACGGTCGTTCCGGATGACGCGGTCCAGCGCTCCACCAACGGGCTCTATGCCTATACGGTCAACCAGGACAACAAGGCCGAACTGCACAAGATCAAGGTCAGCTATGGCATCGACGGTCATTCGGTCATCGAGGAAGGATTGAGCCCCGGTCAGCAGGTGATCGTCGGCGGACAGTTCAAGGTGCAGCCCGGAAGCCTGGTGTCGACGGCGGTAGCAAGCTCGGATCCGACCCAGAACAAGGTTCGACAGCAATGATCGGGGGCGGGATTTCGGCGCCTTTCATCCGATATCCCATCGGCACCTCGCTGCTGATGGCCGGCATTCTCTTCGTCGGCCTGGTCGCCTATCCCCTGCTCCCGGTCGCGCCCCTGCCGCAGGTGGACTTTCCGACCATTCAGGTCACCGCCAATTTGCCCGGCGGCAGCCCCGAGACCATGGCTTCGTCGGTGGCGCAGCCGCTCGAGCGGCAATTCGCCCAGATTCCTGGCATCGCGCAGATGACCTCGACGAGCTATCTGGGCACGGCGTCGATCACCATCCAATTCGACCTCAACCGCAACATCGACGGCGCCGCCAACGACGTACAGGGTGCCATCAACGCGGCCAGCGGCCAGTTGCCGAGGAACCTGCCGTCGCCCCCGACCTACCGCAAGGTCAACCCCGCCGACGCGCCGATCCTGCTACTGTCGGCGACATCGGAGACGCTGCCGCTGACCAGCGTCAGCGATGCCGTCGACACCCAGCTCGCCCAGCAGATCAGCCAGCTCTCGGGCGTCGCCCAGGTCTTCATCGGCGGCCAGCAGAAACCCTCGATCCGCATTCAGGTCGATCCCGCAAAGCTGGTCGCCAAGGGCTTGTCGATGGAGGACATCCGCAGCCAGATCGCGATCACCACGGTCGACAGCCCCAAGGGCAATATCGACGGCGAGAAGCGGGCCTATACGATCTACGCCAACGACCAGCTCACCCACGCGAAGGACTGGAACGACGTCATCATCGCCTATCGCAACGGCGCTCCGTTGCGAATCCGCGATATCGGCCAAGCGGTCACCGCTGCCGAAGACGCCAAGCAGGCGGCGTGGGCCAACGGCAAGCGCGGCGTGTTCCTGGTGATCTTCAAGCAGCCCGGCGCCAACGTCATCGAAACCGTCGACAGGATCAAGGCGACCCTCCCTCGTCTCGTGGCGGCGATCCCGCCCGCGATCAAGATCGAGCTCATCAGCGATCGCACCGCGACCATCCGTGCCGCGGTCGAGGACGTCCAGTTCACGCTGCTCTTGACCATTGTGCTCGTGGTCATGGTCATCTTCATCTTCCTGCGCAGCTTCTGGGCGACGGTCATTCCTACCGTCACGGTTCCGCTGGCGCTGCTGGGCGCGTGCGCCCTGATGTGGCCGGTCGGTTATTCGCTCGACAATCTGTCGCTGATGGCGCTCACCATCGCGGTCGGTTTCGTGGTCGACGACGCCATCGTGATGCTCGAGAACATCACGCGCTACATCGAGGAAGGCGACTCGCCGATGGAGGCCGCCTTCAAGGGCTCCAAGGAAATCGGCTTCACGATCGTCTCCATCAGCATCTCGCTGGTCGCGGTGCTGATCCCGCTGCTCCTGATGGGCGGCATTATCGGGCGCCTGTTCCGCGAATTCGCCGTGGTGCTGGCGATGACGATCTTCGTTTCGATGTTCGTATCGCTGACGCTGACGCCGATGATGGCCTCACGCTTCCTGCGCGCCCATGGTGAGGTGCAGCACGGCCGCTTCTATCAATGGAGCGAGCGCGCCTTCGACGCGATGCTGCGCGGCTACGAATATGTGCTCGATCACGCCCTCGCCTGGCGGCGCACCACGCTCGCGATCTTCTTCGTCACGCTCGGCCTGTCGATCTACCTGTTCGTGCTGATCCCCAAGGGCTTCTTCCCGCAGCAGGACGTCGGCCTGATCACGGCCACGTCTGAAGCCTCGCAGGACATCTCGTTCAAGGAGATGGTGAGACGCCAGGAGCAACTCGGCAAGATCATCCTGGCCGATCCCGACGTTGCCAGCGTTGCCATGTCGATCGGCGGCAGCGGCCGTGCCGGCAACAACGGCAACCTGTTCATCACGCTGAAGCCGCGCAATGAGCGTGACGCTTCGGCCCAGCAGATCATCGCGCGTCTGCGTCCGCAGTTCGACAAGGTTCAGGGCGCCCGCCTCTACATGCAGGCGGCTCAGGACGTCCGGCTCGGCGGTCGACCGACGCGCACGCAGTTCGAATTCACGCTGCAAGACGCCAATCTGGACGAGCTGAACGAATGGGCGCCGAAGATCCTCGCCAAGATGCAGACACTGCCGGAGCTGCGCGACGTCGCGACCGACCAGCAGACGCAGGGCACGACGGTCCAGCTCAAGATCAACCGCGACACCGCCGCCCGCTACGGCATCCAGCCCCAGCTGATCGACGACACGCTGTATGATTCCTTCGGACAGCGGCAGGTCACGCAATATTTCACGCAGCTCAACACCTACAAGGTGATCCTGGAAGTCCTGCCGGAGATGCAGGGCGATCTCGAGACGCTGAACAAGCTCTACGTGAAATCGCCGCTGACCGGCGACCAGGTGCCGCTGTCGACCTTCGCGAGTTGGACCACCGATCCGGTCCGCCCGCTCTCGATCAGCCATCAGGGCCAGTTCCCGTCGATCACGATCAGCTTCAATCTCGCGCAAGGCGTCGCGCTCGGCCAGGCCACCGAGGCCGTGCAGAAGGCGATGGCGGAGCTCGGGACGCCGCCCACGCTGAATTCGAGCTTCCAGGGCACCGCGCAGGCATTCCAGCAATCGCTCGGCACCGTGCCGCTCCTGATCCTCGCCGCGCTGGTCGTGGTCTATCTGATCCTCGGCATTCTCTACGAGAGCTACATCCATCCGATCACGATTCTGTCGACGCTACCCTCGGCCGGCGTCGGCGCGCTCGCGATCCTGATGGCGGCCGGATTCGACTTCAGCCTGATCGCGCTGATCGGCATCATCCTCCTGATCGGCATCGTGAAGAAGAACGGCATCATGATGGTGGACTTCGCGATTGCCGCCGAGCGCGACGAGCACAAGACGCCGGAGGAATCGATCCGCCAGGCCGCACTGCTGCGCTTCCGTCCGATCATGATGACGACGATGGCGGCCCTGCTCGGCGGCGTGCCCCTCATGCTCGGCCACGGCACCGGCGCCGAAATCCGCCAGCCGCTCGGCTACGCCATGGTCGGCGGCCTGATCGTCAGCCAGGCGCTGACGCTGTTCACCACGCCGGTCGTCTATCTCTATCTCGACCAGCTCAACAACTGGTTCTCGACCTGGGGCCGTTCGGACGACGAAGGCGAGGAGACGCCCGAGCACCGCAGCGTCAAGGAAGCCGCCGAGTAAGCTTGCGCCGCGCCTGCCGCGACGCTACAGCGAGACCCCGGTTCGCAAATGCGGTTTCCCATGCCTGTGCAATCCAGACTTGTCGCCCTTGTCGCTGCTGTCCTGTTGTCAGCGGGCGCAGCACACGCCCAGCAGGGCGCCAAGAAGAACGCCGCGCCCGCCCCGGCCGCGCAGCCCGCGCCTGCCCCGACGCAGGCGCAGGGTGACGGGGCTTCCGGACAGCCCGGCTGGATCGTCCGCTGCACCAGCGCAAGCCGCGACGCGGCGCTCGAATGCGCCATGGAGCAGAACGCGGTGCTGACCAAGACCGGCCAGACCGTCGTCCTGATCAACATCCGCATCGCGCCCGACACCCGCACGCCGATCGCGCTTCTGCAATTGCCGCTCGGCCTCAACCTTCCCGTCGGGGCCAAGCTCCAGGTCGACGAAGGCAAGGCGTTCGATCTCCAGATCCAGACCTGCGAGAACCGCGGCTGCTACGCCTCGACCCCGGTTGCGCCGGACCTGCTCACCGCCTTGCGGTCGGGCAAGCAGCTGAAGGTCTCGTTCCAGAACATGGCCAAGGAGACGATCGCGATCCCGATGCCGCTCGGCGATTTCGCTTCCGCCTACGACAAGATCAAGTAGCGGGCCCCCTCACGTCACGATGTCGCTCGCCCGAAGCAGCGTCGTGAAGCCTCCATAGATCATGCGCTTGCCGTCGAACGGCATGCCTTCCATTTTCAGCCGCGGATCCGCCATCACCTTCTTGTTGATGGCATCGCGGCTCTCGCGGTCCCGATAGACGATCCAGGCGAACACCACGATCTCGTCCTCCTTCGCGATTACCGCGCGCGGAAACGAGGTGAGCTCTCCATAGGGAACGTCATCGCCGATGCATTCGACATAATCGAGCGCGCCGTGCTCCATCCAGATGGCGCAGGCTTGCGTCGCCAGCGCCTTGTAAGCCTCGATGTTGGCCTTCGGCACGGCGAGAATGAAACCATCGACATAGGGCATTTGTGGATCTCCTTGGGTTGTCCAGCCCAAGGACGATACAGCGCGCGGCGATCCGACTTGGAAATGCGAATGTCAGGTGAGGCAAACCGCCGCGTGTGGTGAGGTGCCGGTGAACCTGGCGTCTACGCCCGAACGGTTTGGAACCGCACCGTGGGGAAAACCGCCCGGAATTGGCTGGGGAACCTGGATTCGAACCAAGACAAACAGAGTCAGAGTCTGTTGTGCTACCGTTACACCATTCCCCAACGGAATAGTCGAACAAATTCAAAGGGCTGCTTGATTTGTTCGACTGTGGCCGGGAAGCGCATCGCGCCAATCGCGGCTCAGGCGTGGCAGCCTTCTACCCGCTCGCATCTGGGCTGGCAAGCGCTGCGGTGGACGGCTCGGGTCAGGGCGCGTTTGATCAGACCACGATGTGGTCGAAGTCTGCGGCGATCCGGGTGTTCGGGAAGATTGTTGCCGCCTCGGCGAGAATCTCTGCGTCCTCGTAGCGCCCCGACATATGCGTCAGCACGAGCTGTCCGACCTCGTTCGCGGCGGCAAAGGAGGCCGCTTCTGCCGCGGTGAGATGGCCGTAATTCCGCGCGGTCGGCGCGTCGCGATCGAGGAACGTCGCCTCGATCACCAGCATGTCGGCGCCGGCGACGTATTGCGACAGCCCCTCGGTGGTCTCGGTGTCGCCGATCACGACGAGCTTGCTGCCGCCGCTCGCAGGACCCAGGACGTCTTCCGGATCGATGGTTCGGTCGGCAAGCACGATCGGTCGGCCCGCGGCCAACTCGCCGCGCAACGGACCGTCGGGGACACCGAGCGCGATGAGGCGATCAGGCCGAAGATGACGACGCGCGGGGCTTTGGAAGATGAAGCCGAAGCTGTCGGTGTCGCGGTGGCGGACCGGAAAACAGTCAACGGCGAATTCACCGGTATCGATAGCTCGGCCCTCGGTCAGCGCTTCGAACTGGACGGCAATCGGCGCCCTGCCCGCGCCCCACAGGCCGGCGAGCATGCGGGTGACGAGGTCGAGCGTGCCCGCGCCGCCGTGAACGGTCATTATCTCGGACGTCTGCCGCAAGCCGAGCGTCGAGAACAATCCGGGGATGCCGAGCACGTGGTCGAGATGGGCGTGGGTGAGCAGGATGCGGTCGAGCCGCCGGAAGCCGGCGCCGCTGCGCAGCAGCTGGCGCTGCGTGCCCTCGCCGCAATCGACCAGGACGCGCTTGCCTGCGGCTTCCACGAGGAGCGCCGGATGGTTGCGCTCCGCCGAGGGAACGCTCGCCGATGTCCCGAGAAACGTCAGGGCGAACATGGTCGTCGATATCCCGCGACCGTCCTCCTCCGCGTCAATGGGTTGACGGTCTCACCGTCCCCAATGCCACGCGAGCAGCAGCGCGTACAGGCCCATCGACGCGGCATAGAGCACGGCGAGCAGTACGTACCCCGCGATCTGGCGACTGATCGCAGCCTTCGGCGTCACCCACCAGTCGAGCGCCTTGAAGGCGGCGGGCACCAGCCACCAGCCGAGCAGCTGGGTGCTGACGAGATTGCCGAGGAACAGCGACAGCCAGACCGGCACGCCGTTTCTGTCGATCAGGGGCGCGCTGATGAAATAGCCCCAGAGGTAGACCACGGGATAAAGCACCAGGAGAACGATCAGGTTGCTCTTCCAGATGAAACCGGGCCCTTGCTCGGGGGCCGACGTCTTGCCGGCCGGGAACCAGAAATTGAAGCCATAGCTCGCCCGCTTCACGTTCATGCCGGCGTTGAAGCGCGCCCCCTCCTTCAGCAGCGTCTGCCGCAACGGCGAGTCGAGCCAGGCATTGAGGTTGGCATCAGAATCGAACGACAGGATGATGATCCATTCGTCATGCAGACCCGGAAGCGGCCGCTCGATCTTGTGCCGCAGAAATCCCTTGAACTCGGCCTCCGCCGCCTGGATGCGCTGCTGCCATTTCAGGAACGCGTCCTCGAGCCCATCAGGGACTTTGAATGAGATGACGGCCGAGACCGCGCTGTCGCGCGGGACGCCGGTGTCGGGCAGGATATGGACGTCCTCCGAACCGACGAAGAAGCGCTGCACCTCCGCGATCAGCTTCGCCCGCACCTCGCTCTGCAGCCAGGCACGTGCCGCAGCCGGGCTCGCGAAACGCAGGATCGTCACCCAGTCCACATGCGCCGGCGGTTGCGGCGGCACCACCTCAAGGCTGAGAAAGCCGGGCCAGGTCTTGAGCACTTCGCCGACCTCACCGTTCCACCGGGCGAATGCAGCAAAGCCGTCGTCGGCGATGCGGCGCTGGATGACGAGAGCGACCGGCTGGCCGGCTGTGTCAGGAGATGCGCTCATCGCGGCGACTTCAGCCCTTCTTGTAGAGACGCTTGCCCATCACCCAGGTCTCGTCGACGCAGCGATCGTCGCCGACCATCATGACGGCAAACAGCATGCTCGCGGCCTCGTCCATCGTGCGCGGGCCGGCGCCGTCGGCGATCAGCGATTGATGCCACGCTTGCGCGACCTGCCCGCCGTTCGGATCGAGCGCGACAAAATCGGCCTCCTTGCCGGGCTCGAAATTGCCGAGCTTGTCGTCGATGTAGAGGCCTTCGGCACCGCCGAGCGTGATCGACCAGAAGCCGCGATAGGGCGAGAGCTTGTTGCGCTCGGCTTCCGCGAGATCCTTGCGTGCCGGATCGATGCTGCCGTCGAGCAGCGTGTTGTTGCACATGCCGACCTTGTAGGCGTCGTCGAGCACGGAAATCATCGAGAAGCGGTTGCCGCCGCCGACATCGGTGCCGAACGACATCTTGACGCGATGCTCGGGATCAGTGGCGCGGCCGAGGCGGAACAGGCCACTGCCGAGGAACAGATTCGAGCACGGGCAGAACACCACCGCCGCGCCCTTTTTCGACATGCGGCGGAATTCGTTGTTGGAGAGGTAGACGCCGTGGCCGCCGGAGAATTTCGGACCGACCAGGTCGAACTTCTCGTAGACACCGAGATAATCCTGGCAGTCCGGATGCTCGACCAGCACGCCGCTGCATTCGGCCGGATTCTCGGAGATGTGGGTGTTGACCCAGCAGTCCGGATGCTCCTGCTTGAGGCGCTGACACGCTCTCAGCAATTCCGGCGAGGCACCAAAGGCGAAGCGCGGCGTGATGGCGTAGAGATTGCGCCCCTTGTTGTGGTACTGCGCGATCAGCCGCTTGCTGTCGCGATAGAAATTCTCCGGCGTATCGATGAAATCGGCCGGCGCGTTGCGATCGATCCCGGTGAGGCCCGCGATGACGCGCATGTTGCGCCTGCTCGCTTCCTCGAACAACTCCTCGGTCGAAACAGGCGAGGAGCTCGTGAAGGCCTGGCAGGTGGTGGTACCTGAGGCGAGCAGCGCATCGAGGAAGCGCTTCACGCCCTCGCGCGCGTAATCGCGATCCCGGTATTTGAGCTCTTCCGGGTAGACCCATTTCTGGAGCCACGGCAGGAGCTGCTCACCATAGGCCCCTAACACGCGCGTCTGCGGCAGATGGATGTGGCCGTCGATGAAGCCGGGAACGATGATGCGGTCCTTGATGTGGGTGACCTCGACGCCAGGATGGGCGGCGGCAATCTTGTCATAAGGACCGAACGCCTTGATCACGCCGTCAGTGACGACCATGAGGCCGTCCTGGTGAAAGCGCGCGGCGGCCGGCTCGTTGCCGACGTGCTTCCAGGGATCGTCGACGAAATCGAAGAACGTGCCGCGAATTCCGACCGTGGTCATGATTTGGTTCCTTATTTAACTGTGTGTCGCTTGCCGCGCCGACGGCAGCGAGATCGCGAGCAGCGTCCCCGCAATGGCGCAGAGGCCGAGATAGAGCCATCCGATCGGCGCCTGCGTCGCTTCGGGCAACACCGCCGTGATCGCCATGGCACCGCTCACGGCGAGATAGCAGAGCGCGCTGATGAGGCCGCCGATCAGGCCGTGGTCGCGCTCGAACAGGCCGAGCGCCATCCCGTACATCATCGGGCACAGCACGCCGCAGCCGCCGAGCACCAGCGCGCCGCCGATGGTGATCGACGTAAAATCCAGACCTAGGGTCATGCCCGTTACGCTCAGGACCGCAGAGCCGGCGAGGAACAGCGCGAAGGCGCCGAAGCCCAGCAAGCGCGCCGGCATGACGCGCGCGAAATGCGCGCAGCCGAGCTCGCCGGCGAGATTGACCCCGCCAAGCCCGAGTGCGACGAGGCCGTAGATGGCCGCCGAATAGCCGAGGCCGGTCTGGTAGAAGAACGGCGCGACGACGCCGAACGCCAGCTGCGCGCTGGCCGCCGCGGCAAACACCAGCACGAAGGCGAGGAAGCCCGGGCGGACCAGCGCATCGCGCAAGATACCGGCAGTGCGGCGCGGATCGAATGGCGCACGCCGCTCTGCCGGCAATGTTTCGGGCAGAAGAAATGCGACGATCGTGGTGACGATCGCCGCAGCGATGGCAATGACGACGAAAACGCCGCGCCACGAGGTCAGCTCGACGATGAAGCCGCCGGCCGCCGGCGCCAGCACCGGCGCAAGGCCCCAGGCGGCACCTAACAGGCCGGAGATCGCGGTGAGCTCGCGGCCGCGGAAACAATCAGCTGCGACTGCATAGGCGACGACGAGACAAGTGCAGCCGCCGATGCCTTGCAGGAAGCGCAAGCCAAGCAGCAGCGTCGCGCTGGTGGCGAGCGCACAGGCGATGCTCATCGCGATCAGCACCGACAGGCCTGCGAGCAGCACGTTTCGGCGGCCGAGGGTGTCCGAGGCGATACCGACCGGCACCAGCGCCAGAGACATGCCGAGCATGTAGGCGGTGACGGTGTTCTGCATCGAGGCCGCGTCAGCTGTGAGATCCACCACCATCTGCGGCAGGCCCGGCGTATAGGCATCGAGCGGAATCTGGCTGAACGGCACGACGCACAACAGGATCGGCACGATCCCACTCCTGGCGCGACCGGCGTCCGAAGCAAGTGCAGTCATGGCTTACGCCCCCTCGATGCCCGCAGGCCCCGTCTTTTCGTGCGCGCAATGAGACACGCTGCAGGCTGCGCATATTGACGCGCGGAACGTGCCAGAACTGTATGTAAAAACTCTTAGGGGTTCCGTATCGACACGGTTCGCGGCGCTGGATGATCAGGCTCCGGGCACGCTCAAACAAAAATGCGAAAACAACCCCATGCACAGTACGAATCATTGAAGAATTTCGTGCCGCATGGTGCGGGTCCTGCCGGCGAGGGCCGTTTGACACGTCGGGCAGAACAGGCGCAAAGTTGCATGATCGCCGATCGTGAATCCGCAACTCGCGCCGACGCCGTTAACCGGTCGGAAGCCATGGCTGCTATGAAACGCGAGCCGGCCTCGACATCGGCACCACTGTCGATGGCCCGAGGCCGAACTCTATGCACGCGCGCGATCGCAGTTTGCACGAGGCCATGCTTGTCCGGCAGATGGATCGAGACCCGGCAGGCATCGGCAATCGAGGTTGGAAATGACTCTCCTCAGAAGTGACGGCGTGTGGTTGAACGAACCGAAACGATGGACGGCAGAGGACGATCGCCTCCAGGTCGTGACTGACAAAGGCACCGATTTCTGGCGCGAAACCCACTACGGCTTTAATCGTGACAGCGGGCATTTCCTGGGCTTTCCAACCGGCGAGGCATTCACCGCCAGCTTGCGTGTACAGGGCGACTTCCAGGCGCTCTACGATCAGGCGGGCATCATGGTGCGCATCGATGCGCGACATTGGGTCAAGGCCGGCATCGAACTGTCGGACGGCCGCGCCATGCTTGCAAGCGTGTTAACCGACGAGCGATCGGACTGGGCAACGGCACCCTATGAGCATGATGCCGGAGACTTCTGGGTCCGCGCAACCGTCGCCGACGGCGTCCTTCGTCTACAAGTCTCGTCCGACGGCAAGACCTGGCCTCTCATGCGGCTAGCGCCGTTTCCGGCAGCAAGCTCCTATCTTGTGGGGCCGATGGCCTGCACACCCGAGCGGGCGGGACTGGAAGTCGTGTTCTCGAACTTTCGTCTGACACCGCCGCTTGGAAAGGACCTGCACGACCTGAGCTAAGCGGCCTTGCGATCTATCGCGCTCGCGAGCGGGCAGATCGTCGTTCAGCGCAGCGCCCTGCCACTCGTCTCTATCGCCTCCGCCGACTGCGCCTCGACCGCCTGCACTGCGACATCGGCGACCTGCCGCAGCGCTTCGCGATCGGCGCCTGACGACGCCATCACGCCCATGCCGACCGCCACCGCCGAGACATAGCGCGCGAGCGCGGCCGGATCGGCGCTCTCCTTGAGATCGCCTTCGGCCCTGGCGCGGATGAAGCGGTCGCGGAGCTGGTCCTCGTTCTGGGCGCGGCGCGCGGCGAGCTCGAACGGGACGTTCTCGGAGCCGGTGCCGCAGGCGATGCCACCCTGCACGAGCAGGCAGCCGGGCGGATTGGCGGGATCGGTCTGCTTGTCGGCGATGCCCATCAGCATCCGCTCCGCCACCTCGCGAGCGGTGGGCGCTGCGACCACCTCGTCCATCCAGATGTTGCGCAGCGTGGTGTAGCGGTCGAGCGCAGCCTTCAGCAGGCCTTCCTTGTTGCCGAAGCAGGCGTAGAGACTGGGCGGATTGATGCCCATGGCCTCGGTGAGCTGGGCAATGGTCGCGCCCTCATAGCCATGGCGCCAAAACACTTCCATCGCCTGGTCCAACGCCGTTTCGGCGTCGAATTCGCGGGGGCGTCCCATGCCCATGTGCCTGTCTCCTCGGATTCGGGCGTCCGGTCTCAGCCTAACGCCGGATCCTATCTATTTGTTCTAGCTTTCTTTTTCTTGTGTCTTCCAATCGTTGCGGTATCGGCGTACAATTTTCTTAGTGATTGGTACATAAGTATCTTGCAGTGCGGTATCCAGCTCCACATCTGTAGTGAACACTACATATCTGGAGCGCGCAAATGCATCCCTCCCAAAATACCTCCCGCACCGGCCGTTTCCGCCGCCTTCTGGGCGGCGTCGCCATCGTGGGCGCCCTCGCCGCGGCCGGCTCGATCGTGACCGGCCGCTATTTTCATGCGGCACAAGCGACCGCACCAGCGGCCGCAGCTGAACAAGCCGTTTCCGTCACCGTCGCGATGATCGAGCCGCGGCAGACCGTGCTGTGGGACGATTTCTCCGGCAGGCTCGAGGCGATCAACCGTGTCGAGCTCCGCCCCCGCGTTGCGGGTGCGATCATGTCGGCGAACTTCACCGAGGGCGCGCTGGTGAAAGCCGGCGACGTGCTGTTCAAGATTGATCCCGCTCCCTATGCTGCCGAGGTCGACAAGGCTGCCGCCCAGCTCGAGGCCGCAAAAGCCCGCGTCGTCTTCACCCAGAGCGAGCTCGAGCGCGGCGCGCAGCTCGTCGGCAACGCCGTCGTCACCCGCCGCGACTACGACCAGCGCGACAACGCCAATCGCGAAGCGATCGCCAACGTCAAGGCGGCCGAGGCAACGCTGCAGACCGCAAAGCTCAATCTCGACTACACCGAAGTGCGCGCCCCCGTGGATGGCCGCGTCGGCAAGATCGAGGTCACCGTCGGCAATCTCGTCGCCGCCGGCACCGCCTCGCCGGTGCTGACCTCGCTGGTCTCGGTCAATCCGATCTACGCCTCGTTCGATGCGGACGAAGAGGTGGTGCTGCGCGCGCTGAACTCGATCGCCGATGCTTCCGGCCAACGCGGCAAGCTCGACCAGATCCCGGTCGAGATGACGACCTCGGGCGGCTTGTCCGCGAAGGGCAACATCCAGCTGATCGACAACCAGGTCAACGGCCAGAGCGGCACCATCCGTGTCCGCGCAGTGTTCCGCAACGACGATGGGCGTCTCATCCCCGGCCAGTTCGCGCGCGTGCGCATGGGCCAGCCGAAGCAACAGGCGCTTGTGATGATCGATGAGCGCGCGATCGGCACCGACCAGGACAAGAAGTTCGTGATGGCAGTCGGCGACGATAGCCGCGCCGTCTACCGGCCGGTCACGCTCGGCGGCGCCGTCGATGGGCTTCGCATCGTCACCTCGGGCTTGAAGTCCGGCGACCGCATCGTCGTCAACGGTCTGCAACGCGTGCGTCCGGGCGCCCTTCTCAAGACGGAGGTGGCGGCGATGGGCGCACGGGGGCCGCAGCAGGCGTCGAACCACAGCAACCAGGACGTGGTGCAGCGTTAATGCACCCCGTCATCCCGGGGCGCGCATCGCGCGAACCCGGGATCTCGAGCGTACGAAACTCCGATCACATCACCTCTGGATTCCGGGTTCGCGCTTCGCGCGCCGGGGAATGACGAGTGGAGGTCTCGGAGAACATCAGGATATTGCCCAGGGGCAAGGCCATGAATCTGTCAAAGTTCTTCATCGATCGTCCGATTTTCGCCGGCGTGCTGTCGGTCCTGATCTTCCTTGCCGGGCTGATCTCGCTGTTCGCGATGCCGATCTCGGAATATCCGGACGTCGTGCCGCCCTCCGTCGTGGTGCGCGCGACCTATCCCGGCGCCAACCCCAAGGTGATCGCGGAGACGGTGGCAACGCCGATCGAGGAGCAGATCAACGGCGTCGAGAACATGCTCTACATGTCGAGCCAGGCGACCACCGACGGCGCGATGACGCTGACGGTGACGTTCCGGCTCGGCACCGATCCCGACAAGGCGACGCAGCTGGTGCAGAACCGCGTGCAGCAGGCCGAGCCGCGCCTGCCGGCCGTGGTGCGCCAGCTCGGCATCATCACCAAGAAGTCCTCGCCCGACCTCACCATGGTGGTGCATCTGTTGTCGCCGAACGGCCGCTACGACATGACGTATTTGCGCAACTACGCCGTGCTCAACGTCAAGGACCGGCTGGCGCGGATCGACGGCGTCGGCGACGTCCAGCTCTATGGCGCCGGCGACTATTCGATGCGGGTCTGGGTCGATCCGCAGAAGGCGGCCGAGCACGGTCTGACCGCCAGCGACATCGTGCGCGCGATCCAGGCGCAGAACGTCGAGGCCGCCGCCGGCGTGGTCGGCTCCTCCCCGAACATCAAGGGCATCGATCTTCAGCTCTCCGTCAACGCGGAGGGCCGGCTCGCAAATGAAGAGCAGTTCGGCGACATCGTGGTCAAGACCGGCACGCGCGGCGAAGTGGTGCGCTTGCGCGATGTCGCGCGCATCGAGTTAGGGGCGTCCGAATACGGCCTGCGCTCGCTGCTCGACAACAAGCATGCGGTGGCAATCCCGATCTCCCAGGCGCCGGGCTCCAACGCGCTGCAGATCTCCGACAACGTCCGCGCCACCATGGCGGAGATCAAGAAGAACATGCCGGAAGGCGTGTCCTATCAGATCGTCTACGACCCCACCCAGTTCGTCCGCTCCTCGATCGAGGCTGTGATCCACACGCTCTTGGAGGCGATCGCGCTGGTCGTGCTGGTGGTGATCCTGTTCCTCCAGACCTGGCGGGCCTCGATCATCCCCCTGCTGGCAGTGCCGGTGTCGATCGTCGGCACCTTCGCCGTGATGCACGTGTTCGGCTTCTCGATCAACGCGCTCACCCTGTTCGGCCTGGTGCTCGCCATCGGCATCGTCGTCGACGACGCCATCGTCGTGGTCGAGAACGTCGAGCGCAACATCGAGGCGGGTCTGTCGCCGCGCGATGCCACCTATCAGGCGATGCGCGAGGTCTCGGGTCCGATCATCGCGATCGCGCTGGTGCTGATCGCGGTGTTCGTGCCGCTCGCCTTCATCTCCGGCCTCACCGGGCAGTTCTACAAGCAGTTCGCGCTGACGATCGCGATTTCGACGGTGATCTCCGCCATCAATTCGCTGACGCTGTCTCCGGCGTTGTCGGCGCTGCTGCTCAAGGGCCACAACGAGCCGAAGGACTGGCTGACGCTGATCATGGAGAAGAGCCTCGGCTGGTTCTTCCGCGGGTTCAACAAGGCGTTCGCGCGGTCCTCGGAGAACTACAGCGGCAGCGTCGGCAAGGTGATCTCGCGTAAGTCCGCGATGATGGGCCTTTATGTGGTCCTCGTCGGGCTCACCGCATTTCTATTCCAGCAGGTGCCGAGCGGCTTCGTGCCGGGCCAGGACAAGCAATATCTGGTCGGCTTCGCCCGCCTGCCCGATGGCGCCACGCTCGACCGCAGCGAAGAGGTGATCCGCAGGATGAGCGACATCGCGCTGACCCAGCCCGGTGTCGAGAGCTCGGTAGCCTTCCCGGGCCTGTCGATCTCCGGCTTCACCAACTCATCCAATGCCGGCATCGTGTTCTCGACGCTGAAGCCGTTCGACGAGCGCAAGGATCCCTCGCTCAGCGGCCCTGCGATCGCGGCCGAGCTGAACAAGAAATATGCCGGCATTCAGGAAGCCTTCATCGCCATGTTCCCGCCGCCGCCGGTCAACGGCCTCGGCACCATCGGCGGCTTCAAGCTGCAGATCGAGGACCGCGCCGGTCTCGGCTATGACGCCCTGAATGAGGCCACCAACGCCTTCATTGCGGCGATGCAGAAGGCGCCGGAGATCGCCGGCGTGTTCTCCAGCTTCCAGGTCAACGTGCCGCAGCTGTTCGCCGACATCGACCGCACCAAGGCGCTGCAGCTGGGCGTGCCCGTGACCGAGGTGTTCAACACGCTGCAAATCTACCTCGGCTCCTACTACGTCAACGACTTCAACAAGTTCGGCCGCACCTATTCGGTCCGCGTCCAGGCCGACGCACCGTTCCGCGCCCGCGCCGACGACATCAGGCAGTTGAAGGTGCGCTCGTCGTCCGGCGACATGGTGCCATTGTCGGCGCTGCTCAACATCCGCCAGAGCGCGGGGCCGGAGCGCGCGATCCGCTACAACGGCTTCCTGTCGTCCGATATCAACGCGGCGGCTGCGCCGGGCTTTTCATCGGGCCAGGCGCAGGAAGCAGCCACGCGGATCGCGGCGGAGGTGCTGCCGCCGGGCTTTGCCTTCGAATGGACCGACCTGACCTATCAGGAGTTCATAGCCGGCAATTCCGGCATCTGGGTGTTCCCGCTGGCGATCCTGCTGGTGTTCCTGGTGCTGGCCGCGCTCTATGAGAGTCTGACCCTGCCGCTGTCGATCATCATGATCGTGCCGATGGGCTTGCTCGCCGCGATGTTCGGCGTCTGGATCTCCAAGGGCGACAACAACGTCTTCACCCAGATCGGCCTCATCGTGCTGGTCGGCCTCTCCGCCAAGAACGCGATCCTTATCGTCGAATTCGCGCGCGAGCTCGAATTCGCCGGGCGCACGCCGATCCGGGCTGCGATCGAAGCCAGCCGCTTGCGGCTACGCCCGATCCTGATGACGTCGATGGCGTTCATCATGGGCGTGCTGCCGCTGGTGCTCTCGACCGGCGCGGGCTCGGAGATGCGGCGCGCGATGGGCGTTGCCGTGTTCTCGGGCATGATCGGCGTCACCGTGTTCGGCCTGTTCCTGACGCCGGTGTTCTATGTGCTGCTCAGAACCGTCACCGGCATGAAGCCGCTGATCCATCACGGCAGCGACATCAGCGCGGCGCCGGTCCAGGGGCCTGCCGAGTGAACAGCGTCCCGCCGCGGCACGCCCCCGGCGGGACCATCATTTCCGGTTCTCCTCGCAGAATTTCAGCGCCGCCAGCGCCTCGCCGGCCCGCGGGATCTGCATCTCGATGCTGTCATCGTCATCGTCCTCGAAATCGAGCGTGAGGCGCTTGGCCTTCGCGAGGCGATCCATGATCGACTGGTCGTATGCGAAGATGCCGCGCACCGTGGTCTTGTCCATGACCTC
Source organism: Bradyrhizobium sp. USDA 336 (assembly GCF_044908355.1). NCBI lineage: Bacteria > Pseudomonadati > Pseudomonadota > Alphaproteobacteria > Hyphomicrobiales > Nitrobacteraceae > Bradyrhizobium > Bradyrhizobium sp. USDA 336. Next base: position 2,342,765 of record NZ_JBIYDC010000002.1, read on the forward strand.
CCACTTGGCCTTCTTCATGATATCGGCGTCGTCGGTGCCGACATCGGCCCGGAGGATCTCGCCGGCCTTGTCCCATTCCCAACCGTCGTAGATCATCACGATCACGATCGCCTGCTCGGAATAGGTGATCACGATGACGTAGTCGCGGTTCTCGTCATCCTTGTCCTTGTAGCCGCGGCTGGCATTGCAATGGGTGTCCTGCGCGCGCTTCTCGATGGTCCAGTCGCCGACCTTGGATTGTTGCGCAAGCGCGGGCCTCGAGCTCGAGGCGGTTGCGCTCAAGACGCAAGCGAGAATTTCGGCGGCAAGAAGAGATCGTTTCATGTCGGCCTCCAGCGCGTTCCCCGCGCCGAGATGACCACCTTCTCCCGGCGGCTCGCAAGAGGGCGAGGCGAACGGCCGGCGGCCGTCCTATCCCCGCCGCGGCACGATCGCGATCGGAGTGAAGGTGTAAACCTCCTCGCCGTTCTGGTTGAACATGGTCCATTTCACCAGCGCGATGCCTTGCGGCTTCGATTTCGACGGCGTCAGGCTCATGACCTCGCCGACCAGATGCAGGCGGTCGTTGGGCCGCACCGGCATGGTCCAGCGCAGGCCGTCCACACCGGCGCCGATCAGCGGATGCGGGCCGAACGGACGGGTCTGGATCGCAAGGTTCATGGCGATCGCGGCGGTGTGCCATCCCGAGGCAGCAAGCCCCTTGAACAGGGTCTGCTTTGCCGCCTCGTGGTCGAGATGCATTGGCTGCGGATCGAACTCGGCGGCAAAGCGCTTGATGTCGGCCTCGGTGACCACGACTTCGGGGGATTTGAACTGCATTCCGATGGTGAGATCGTCGAACCACTCGACCTGCGCCATGATCTTGCCTCGCAAAATGACGTGCCGCTCCCGAAGAGACGGCTCAAAATCGCCTGAGCCATGAGGGATATAGCGGGCCCGCAGCGCACAAACCAGCGCAAGGTTCCTGACGAAACCCCTTTCGCGATGCGACGAAACACGCCTGAAACAGATTGCCGATTAAGTGGTTGTCAAAATAAATACAGGGACGGCCAATATGCAGTTCATCCTCGACCTGATCTACGAATATTCGTGCTGCCAGAACCTCGTTGCCCAGCCGCTGCGGGAGGACGAGCTATGATCGAGCTGATCTCAGCCCTGCTCGCTCTGTGCAGCGTCGGCGTCTTCGCGGCGCATGCGGTCGACGCCTATCGCACCACGCATTCCTGAGCGTTCCTCCATCCCGAGGCTAAAGCGCGATGCGATTAGTATGAATCGTCATCGCGCTTTAGGTAATCGTTGAGCATGATCTAAAACGTCCGCACTTTTCATGCTCTTAGAAAGGTCGCCGGTAGAAGTGCTCGGAATGCGTCGCCGGCGGAAACCGGTTGGCGAGCGCAAGCGCTCCCCTCTCGTCCGTTTCGAGCGCGATCTTCTGCGCCAACATCACATCGCCCGGTACCAGAAAGCCTGACGGGACGAAACACCACCCCATCGTGGCGCGCCCCTCACTATCGACCTCGTGGACGTTGGCGGCTGTGCCGTAGTGGATGCGATAGGTCCGGCCGGTGTCGCAACCGACGACGTCGAAATATCGAAATTGCTCGAATTGCGCGCGCTGCGCCGGTGACAGCCATTCGGCCAGAAGCCGGCGGCCGCGCGCATCCGGCGTGTTCTCGCCGAAGAAACGGCGATAGAGTTCACGCAGCGCATGCAGGCGCGCACGCGCCGGCGCGCGGAGCCAAACTGCCGCGATCATGAGCAGCTCAGATCAACCGCCGACCAGGCGGGGATAGAACAGCGTTTCCTGCGCGGTCGGATCGAACGATCGGATCCGGGTCACTTCGCCGGGTCCGGTTCGAAGCGCGGCGGTGAAGCCCGCTCCGGTCAGCTCACGAAAGCGCCGTTCGGCTCGCGCCAGCGCCTCGGCGTTGCCAGGATCAAACTCGTGGCGCGTATCGCCAGTTTGGTCCATCACGATCTGGGTAGCCATGTTGAGTCTCCTCATGCCCAGCCCTGAACTTGATCAAAGCAAACCTCGTGCCGTCGGTTCCAGAAGGCAACAACTTTCTCGCGCCGTCGCATCACACGTCGCTGAGCAAGAGCTCAGCGTGAGGCCGCGGCACTCCCGCCCTCGTCGATCTGCCGGCCCATCAGCGCGATCGCCTTTTGATAGACACCAGCGGCATTCCAAGCCTCGATGGCAGCGAAATTGGGCTCGCCCGGCTGGTATCCGGCTCCCGCACGCCAACCATGGGCTTTGAGGAAATTCGGCGGTCGAGTTCAGCGCATTGGCCGCAACTTCGAGATTGCCGGTGCCGTAGGCCAGAATGCTCTTGGGCATGAACTGGGTCTGGCCGACCTCGCCATGCATGGACCCGCGGGTCGATCCCGACAGCGTACCGCGGTCGATCAACTTCAGGGCGGCATAGAGCTGGTCGGTGAAGAATTCGGGACGGCGGCAGTCATAGGCGAGGGTCGCAATCGACGACAGCATGTTCTGGTTGCCGCGCTGGCTGCCGAAGCCGGTCTCCATGCCCCAGATCGCGATCAGCGGCCCAGGCGGGACTCCATAGCGCTGCTCGATCGAGGCGAACAAGGCGGCCTGCGACTGCTTGAGCTGCCGGCCCTTGGCGACGATGGTGGTGGCGCCGCGCTTGGCCAGGAACTGGTCCAGCGTCAGCGAGAAGCTGCGCTGGCCGCGGTCGGCCGCGATTGTGGCGCTGGCATAGTTCGTCTGCATCAGCGCCGACAGCGCGGTGGGGCCGATGCCCTTGCCCTGCGCCTCCGCGCTGAACTCGCGCTTCCAGGCCTCGAAGCCGGCCGGCGAGCTGCCGCATTGCGCGGCCTCGGCGGAGGATGCCAGGCAACCGAGCAGCGTCATTGCGCCAAGAACCGCTCCCGCAACAGCCCTGCCCCTGATCATGCCCGACCTCTCCTGTCTTGTACCGCTCGGCGGCGCAATCTTACCCGCTGGAATGCGCCGACTCCATGGCCTGATCATAGGACAATTCGAGGCCTTCCAGGTTGCCCTCTTTGCGCCATTTGTCGAGCAGCCGCAGGAATGCCACCGGCCCGCGCCAATATTGGCTGTTTCTTGCCGCGATCGGATCGAACACGCCTTCGTTGTTGTAGTAGCCCGGCGTGCATTCGGCGAGATAGGTCTGCCGACCGAGCGCGGCCTTGACGACCTCCTCGACCCAGGCATTCTCGGCGGCAAGCGTCGGCTCCAGGGTGCGTGCGTTGCGCTCGCGCGCCTGCTTGATGACATAGGCGATGTGCTGCGACTGCTCGTCGATGATGTGCGGAAAATTGGCGCTCTGGCCGGCCTGCACGGTGACGATCAGGAAGCAGTTCGGAAAGCCGCGGCTGTAGAAGCCGTGCAGCGTCTTGACGCCGTCCTGCCAGCGCTCGGACAGGCTCATGCCGTCGCGGCCATAGACCTCGAAGCCCATGCGGCGCGCGTAATCGGTGCCGACCTCGAAGCCGCTGGCATAGATCAGGCAGTCGAGCTCGTAGGCTTTGCCGCCGGCAACGACGGCATTCTCGGTGATGCGTTCGACGCCCTTTCCCCCGGTATCGACGAGATGCACGTTGGGACGGTTGAAGGTGTCCAGATATTCGTCGTGGAAGCACGGCCGCTTGCAGAACGCCTTGTACCAGGGCTTGAGCGCAGCCGCGGTCGCCTCGTCCTTGACCACGGTGTCGACGCGCGCGCGGATCTCCTCCATCTTGCGGTAGTCGGCCTGCTCGATGACCTTCAGTGCTTCCTCAATCGAGGTCACCGGCTGCTTTTGCCGGCGCGGTGCCAGCAGGATCTCGCCGAGCAGGCCGGTCCAGCCGTCCTGCACCAGGTCCTGCTCGAACGGCTCGCCTGAAATCACGGCGGTAAAATTGTCCATGCGTTCGCGCTGCCAGCCCGGCTTGAGGCTCTGCGCCCAGGCCGGGTCCGTCGGACGATCGTCGCGAACCCCGATTGCGGACGGCGTGCGCTGGAACACATAGAGCTCCTTGGCCGAGCGGCCGAGATGCGGCACGCATTGCACGGCAGTGGCGCCGGTGCCGATGATGCCGACGCGCTTGCCGGCAAGACCGGTCAGGCCACCATCCGCGTTGCCGCCGGTGTAGCCGTAATCCCAGCGGCTGGTGTGAAAGCTGTGACCTCTGAACGTCTCGATGCCGGGAATGCCCGGCAGCTTCGGACGGCTCAGCGGTCCGCCGGCGAGGATGACGAAGCGCGCGCGGATCTGGTCGCCCCTGTTGGTCTCGACCAGCCCAACGCGCCTCATGCTCCTGCCACGTCATCCGCGAGATAACGGTCTGAAACAGCGCGCGCTCGTACAACCCGAAATGACGGCCGATGCGGCGCGAGTGCTCGTAGATCTCCGGCGCCCGGGCATATTTGCGGATCGGCATGTAACCGGTCTCTTCCAGCAGCGGCAGGTAGATATAGCTCTCGGTATCGCAGGCGGCGCCGGGATAACGATTCCAGTACCAGGTGCCGCCGAAGTCGGCGGCCTTTTCCACGATACGAAAATCCGCGATGCCGGCCTCGCGCAATCGCGCGCCACACAGCAGGCCGCCGAAGCCACCGCCGACGATGAGCACTTCGGTCGTTTCGCTGATGGCCGCGCGCGCAAATCCGGGATCGGCCCAGGGGTCGTCGAGATAACGGCCGAACTCGCCCGCAACCTCGACATACTGCGCCTTGCCCTCGGCGCGCAGACGGCGGTCGCGCTCGTCGCGATAACGGGCACGGAGGGCGGAAATATCGACCGTAGAAGCGCCGCTTGCATCGGTCTTGTGTCTTTCCGCTGACATTCGATTCCTCCCGCGCATGCTGCTTCGGCGGCAGCTCACCGCACGTTAGCGCCGAAAAAGCGCGGCATGCAATCACGCTGATTGTTTTTTGCGTGAACGCTGCGTGACGTTCCGCTAACCTCGAGCGCAAATCACGAGCCTACGCCATGCAACGACATGGCTATCCGGAGGGAGACCATGCAGGGATTGATGATGGACATGCCGCTGCTGATCAGCGGCCTGATCCAGTATGCGGCCGATTATCATGGCGAAGCCGAGATCGTCGCACGCGAGATCGAGGGCGACATCCATCGCTACACCTACTCAGACGCGCATCCGCGCATCAAGCGCATGGCGCTGGCGCTGAAGCGGCTCGGCATGAAGCAAGGCGATCGCGTCGGAACGCTGGCCTGGAATACACACCGGCATTTCGAGATGTTCTACGCCGCGCCGGGCATGGGCTACGTGCTGCACACGGTCAATCCCAGGCTGTTTCCCGAGCAGCTCGTCTACATCATCAATCATGCCGAGGACCGCCTGCTCTTCATCGACCGCGCCACGCTGCCCATCGTGGAAGCGATCGCGCCGCAGCTGAAGACGGTCGAGGCCTATGTCGTGATGTCCTCGCGCGAGCGGATGCCGGAGACGAAGCTTGCGAATGTGCATTGTTACGAAGAGCTTCTGGAACGCGAGAACGACGCCGGCTTCGCCTGGCCGGAGTTCGACGAGAAGGCCGCCTCGACGATCTGCTACACCTCGGGCACGACGGGCAATCCCAAGGGCGTGATCTACTCGCACCGCGCCGCGATCCTGCAGACCATGACCTGCTGCAATTTCGACTTCCTGCCGGGACACGTCGAAGGCGTGCGCGAGGTGATGATGCCGATGGCGCCGCTCTTCCACGGCAATGGCTGGAATATGCCGTTCACAGCGCCCTATACGGGATCGAAGCTCGTGCTGCCCGGCCGCAACTACGAGCCGGACAAGCTTTATGAATTGCTGGAAGGCGAGAAGGTGACACTGTCGGCGGGCGTGCCGAGCTTCTGGCTGATCCTGCTCGATTGGCTTGGGCGGACCGGCAACAGATTCTCGACCCTGCGCGCGACGTTGTCGTCGGGCTCGGCCCCGCCGCGCGCGATGGTCGAGAAGCTCAAACGCGAGTACAATGTCGATTACATCCAGGCCTGGGGCATGACCGAGGCGCTGGGCTGCTCGATGCCGGGCCTGCGGCCGGGCTCGGAGCATCTCAGCGAGAAGGAGAAATTCGACCGCCGTCAGGTCTCCGGCCGTGCCTGCTTCGGCACGCATTTGCGCATCGTCGACGACGCCGGCATTGAGCTGCCGCGCGACGGCAAGACGGTCGGCCATTTGCGCGCCCGCGGGCCCTGGGTCGCCTCCGGCTACATGAAGCTGGACGAAGGCCTCGACCGCGACGGCTGGCTGATCACCGGCGACATGGCCGTGATCGACCCACAAGGCCACGTCACGTTGACCGATCGTTCCAAGGACGTGATCAAGTCCGGGGGCGAGTGGATCTCCTCGATCCAGCTCGAGGACATCGCCCTGTCCCACCCCGACGTGCTGCAAGCGGCCGTCGTCGCGATCAGCCACGAGAAATGGCAGGAGCGCCCCCTGCTCCTCGTCGTCCGCAAGAAGGGAGCGACCGTCGACGGCAAGACGCTGCTCGAGCACATGCGTCCGAAGATCGCGAGCTGGTGGCTGCCGGACGCCGTCGAATTCCTCGACGAATTCCCGATGACCGGCACCGGCAAGGTGCTGAAATCGGCGCTGCGCGAACGATTCAGGGAGTACAGGGTCGCATAACGCCCGTCAGCGCCCGGCCGCCTCGCCTCAGTTCACCGCGTACACGTCAGGATCGGCGCTCGAGCTCGGTTTCTTGAAGGCGTTGCGCAAGGCGGATGACATCGGGACGTTGTAGTTGAGGCCGTTCGGCGGCGTCGGCGATTGCAGCCACTTCTTGTAGAGCACCTCGATCTCGGGGCTGGCATAAAGCTCCGCGGTGGCGCGATCGGCGAGCGCCTTGAACGGCGCATCCTCCCGCCGCAGCATGATGCCGTAGGGCTCAGGCTTGGAGAACGCTTCTTCGCTGATCATGTAAGCCTGCGGCTCCTTCGACCGCGCGATCGCCACCGCGAGCTGGACGTCGTCGAGCGCATAGGCCTGGGCGCGGTCGGTCTCCAGCAGCAGGAACGCCTCGGCCTGGTCCTTGGCCGGCATGATGTTGATGCCGAGATTGCGCTCGGTATTGACCTTGGCGAGCTGCGTCAGGTTCACAGATCCCGCGACCGCCGTGACCGCCTTGCCCTTGAGATCGTCGATGGTCTTGATGCTCGCCGCCTTCCTGGCCGCGAACCGCGTCGCACTGAGGAAGTGCGTGTTGGTGAAGGCGACCTGCTTCTGGCGGTCGGCATTGTTGGTGGTCGCCGAGCAATGCAGGTCGAGCGTGCCGTTGACCATCAAGGGAATCCGGTTCGAGGACGTCACCGCGACAGTCTCGACCGAAATGTCTGATATGCCGAGTTGCTTCTTCACGGCTTCGACGATACGGAGGCAGATGTCCATGGCAAAGCCGACCGGCTTCTGGTTGCCGTCGAGATAGCTGAATGGGACGGAGGCCTCCTGATAGCCCAGCGTGATCTTCTTGGTCTCCTTGACCTTCTGGAGCGTGCCCGTGAGGTCTTCGGCCGAAGCTGCGCCGGCAAGACATGTCAGGGCCAGGAGAATGGTCGGTAGGCGCATGAGAGGCTCCTCGAAGGGGATTGGTGTCGAACTATCGAGGAGCTGATAGCCTAGAGGTTGGTCATGCGCCAGACGAGGCTGCGTCTACCAGCCATCGCTGTTTGATATACATTCCGTCGCGGCGCCCATCGGCGCGTCACTCGCAGGTCAGCTGCTGCTCGAACCAGCCGCTCAGCCGATCCGACAGGGACGGCCACATCCGCCGGAAGCTGTCGAGCTTGCCGACATTGGCGCGATACATCGCCCGCAACTCGCGCTCGATGGCCGGCAGGTCGACGCCCGTGCAGACCCCGTCCCGCGCGATCGTCCTGCCGGCGACGACCACCTCCTTCACCAGCGACGCATTGCCGCGCGCGAACAGCAGCGCCATGGGATCGACCGGCATGATCTGGTCTCGATCGAGCCGATCAAGATCGATCACGACGTAGTCGGCCGGATTGCCGGCGGCGAGCTCACCAGTCCCGGGCGCCCCGGTCGCATGGCGACCGTTGCGGATGGCGAGCGAAAACATCTCGGGCGGCGTCCATGTCGCCTTGAAGCCGAGGCCGCCATGGACCATCTGCACCAGCCGCATCTCGCGCAAAATGTCGTCATCCTCGTCCAGCGCCAGGCCGTCGACGCCCACAGTGATGGCGCAGCCGCATCTGTGCGCGGCGGCGATCGGGGCGAGGCCCGAGCGCAAATGCATGTTCGAGCTGAAATTGGTGACGATGCGTGCGCCGGAATCCGCAATCATCTCCAGCTCATCCGGGCGGGCATGGATGCAATGCGCAAGAGTCAGCCGCGCGGAGAGAAAGCCGACATCGCGAAGCCAGCGCACCATGTCCGGAAAGTGCTGGTCGGCCCAGGCGCGCTGATAAACTGTTTCCAGCAGGTGCATGTGAATGCGGCGACCGGACCGCGCGGAGTTCTCCGCGACGGCCTCCAGCAGCGGCTTCGAGCACCATTGCACACCGGCCGGCCCGAGCTGAACGTCCACCATCGGCCCGGCGATGGCTGCGGCAATCGCGTCGGTCAGCTCGACATAGGCCTTCGGCGACATCGGCGCGCGAACGAAGAGATCCTCGATGGTCTTGCGATCGTCCCCGGCAAGCCCAGAAAGCAACGGCTCGGCATCACCGTAGACGATGGGATTCTGGTCGCGCACCGCCATTGCAAACGCCATGCGAATCCCGACGTCGGATGCGGCTTTCGCGATGGCCTTGGCCTCGTCCAGCAGCGGCATCGTCCCGCTCGGACGCGTGTAATGGACCATCATCGCCGCGCAGCCTGCCTTGGCGGAACGGGCCAATGCCGAGACGGCTGTCAGATAGGGATCGATCGGCGAGCCCAGTGCGGTTCGCAAAATCCAGCTTTCCAGGGGCATGCCGACCGCACCGAAGGACGACGCCGTGGCACGGGCATGATCATGGGCGTTGACGAAGGCGGGGATGACGAAGGAGCGAGGCGCCGGCCCCGCTCCTTCCGAGATTTCGGTGATGACGCCCTCGTCGTGCCGCAGCACGACGTTCTCGCTGACGCCACGGTCAGGGCCACGGAACAGGCAGGTTGCCGAAATCTCCGTGGCCATGGCTGTCCCTCCAGGTTCAGTTGGCAGTGTACACCAGCTCCCGCTCCGCGCGCGGCGGCAGGAATTCGCGCGAGAACACCTCCGCCGGCGTCGGCGCACGGGCGAGCTGATAGCCCTCGACCACGATGCCGATCGCGCGCGTCATCCGGTCGTCCTTGATGTCGCCGATGCCGATCTCCTTCATCTCCGGCGAGACGATCAGCTTCTCGAAGGAATATTGCAGCCGGCGCTTCTCCACCTCGGCGTTAATGAGGTTGTCGTAGTTCAGTGCCGCCTTCATGCCGGCATTCTGGTCCTTGGCGATCGCGATCGCACCCTTGTTGATGGCGCGCACCAGGCCCGCGACGGCCTTCGGATTCGAGGCGATCAGCTTGCGGGAGACCATCACGCCGTTGGAGTAGAGATCGAGGCCATATTCACCGAACGAAAACCATTTGAAGTCCTTGTCCGGATCCTGGCGGTTGAGCACCAGATTGAAATAGCTGGTGATGTTGAAGACGAGGGCCGCATCGATGTCGCCCTTGATCAGCATCGGCTCCTGCAGGTTCGGCGCCATGTTGGAGATCTTGATCTTCTCGCCGTCGAGCCCGTTCTTGCGGGTGAACACCGGCAACAAGCGCGTCGTCGGCGTGCCCTGCGCACCGCCGAGCGTGCGGCCCTCGAAATCCTTGATGGTGTTGATGCCGCTGCTCTTCTTGGCGACGATGGCGAACGGCGGCTGGTTCCACATCATGTAGACCATGACGGGCGCCTCCTGCGGCTTGGTCGAGGCATTCTGGATGATGGCGTTGACGTCGCCGAAGCCGGCGTCATAGGCGCCGGACATCACACGCGTGACGGTGGCGCCGGAGCCCTCGCCCTGATCGATGACGACGTTGAGGCCTTCCTCTTTGAAGAAGCCGTTGTCCTTGGCATAGAAGAAGGCAGCGTCGCTGCCCTGGGTTTTCCAGCCCAGTGTGAACTTGATCGTGGTCTCCTGGGCGATTGCGGCCCCCGTGGACAGGGCCAATGCCAACAGCGCGGCAGTTACGTTTCTCAACATCGAGACCTCCTCAAGCTTCGTTGCGTGACGGTTGGAAAAATCAGGTGGCGATCACGTCGTTCTTGCGCGTGGCCCAGCCGGTGACCTGCCCTTCGATCAGCGAGAACACGACGTAGAGCGCGACACCGAGCCCGGCGAGCACGAACAAGCCGGCGAACACCAGCGGCACGTTAAAATTGGAGGACGCGGTCATCATGACGTTGCCGATGCCGCGGTTGGAGGCGACCGTCTCCGACAGCACCGCGCCGACGAAGGCGTAGGAGATCGCAACCTTCAGCGAAGCAAAGAAGAACGGCATGGTGCGCGGCAGACCAACATTCCAGAGGATGTCGAGCTTGCTGGCGCCGAGCGCCTTCAAGACGTCCTCGAGCTCGGGCTCGGTGGTGGCAAGGCCGGTCGCGATGTTGACCACGATCGGGAAGAAGCAGATCGACAGCGCAGTCAGCACCGCCGGCACCGTGCCGGAGCCGAACCACAGCACGAAGATCGGCACCACCGCGACCTTGGGGATCGAGGAGAAGCCGATCAGCAGCGGATAGCAGGTGTCGTAGGCCGTCTTCGACACGCCGATGATCGCGCCGAGGGCGACGCCGAGCGCGACGCCCAGCACGAAGCCGAGCATGGTGGTGGCCAGCGTCTGAACGATATGCGGCCACAGTACCGGGAAGCGCTGGACCAGCGTCACGAACACCTGCGAGGGTCGCGGCAGCACCAGGTCGGACATGCCGGACATCAGGCAGAACAGCTCCCAGGCGACGAAGAACAGCACGATCAGCCCCGCCGACCACGCCTTCTGCCTGACATCGATCCCGAACATCAGCCTGCCCCCTGCTCAGCGGCGCTGCGCGCATCCTCGATGAAGGCGCGCAGCTTCTGGTTCAGCGCGACGAAATCCGGCTCGAACGTCATCGCGACCGTGCGCGGCCGCGCGAATTCGACGCGGCTGTCGTCGAGGATGCGGCCGGGGCGCGCGCTCATCACGCAGATGCGGCTGGCAAGGAAGCCCGCCTCGCGCAGATCGTGCGTCACCAGCAGCACGGTCGGCTTGTGCGTCATCCAGAGATTCTGGAGGATCGCCCATAGCTCCTCGCGGGTGAACTGGTCGAGGGCGCCAAAGGGCTCGTCGAGTAGCAGCATGCGCGGCTCGTGGATCAGCGCGCGGCAGAGATTGGCGCGCTGGAGCATGCCGCCGGAGAGCTGCCAGGGATAGCGATTGGCGAAGCCCTTGAGGCCGACCTGCTCCAGCAGGGCATTAGCCTTGTCGCGGAATTCGGTCTTGCGCAGCTTGCGGAACTTCGAGCGGAACGGCTCGACGATCTTCAGCGGCAGCATGATGTTCCGCTCGATCGTCATCCACGGCAGCATGGTCGGGTTCTGAAAGGCCATGCCGACCCGCATCGCCCGCGCCGCCACTTCGCGGCCGCCGACGATGACGACGCCGCTGGTCGGCTGCACCAGGCCGCTGACCAGCCGCAAAATGGTCGATTTGCCGCATCCGGATGGGCCGACCAATGCGACAAACTCGCCGTCGGCGATCTTGAGCGTGGTCTTCGACAAAGCAGGCACGGCGCGGTCGCCGCGCCCGAAGGTGACCGAGGCCTCGGACAGCTCGATGGCGGGCGTGGCCGAGCCTTCGGGAACGGGCTGGCCGTCGAATTGGGGGTTGGGTTGCATGCGCATCACAGGAAAAGTGCATGCAAGCTGGATGCCAGCGATCGAGCCCCGCGAAATCAATGGCCTAGCCGAAATCCGCGCCAAATCGCCGGATTCGATTTAGGCAGTCCGGAGGCCAAACTGCATGCAATTGGAGCGCTGAATCGACGCGAGCCTGTGCTAAAGAGAGATGTCACTCCTATGGGATTCGCCGATGGCGGCGCGCGCCAGTAGCAAGACTTCTGAATCGTCGGACAAGGTCAGCGTGATCTGCCGCGCGCTCCGGCGCGCCATCATCGAGCAGGCGCTGGAGCCCGGCGCCAAGCTGCCGGAAGATGCGCTCGGCGAACGTTTCGGCGTCAGCCGCACCATTGCCCGCCATGCGCTAGGCCAACTCGCCGCCGAAGGCCTGGTCGAGCTCCGCCGCAACCGGATCGCCGTGGTGGCGACGCCGAGCTGGCAGGAGGCGCGCGATGCCTTCGATATCCGCATCGAGCTCGAACGCCTCGTCGTGCGCCAGCTCGCGGGCAAGCTGACCAAGGCGCAGATCGCCGAGCTGAACGCCCATGTCGATGCCGAAGATCGCGCCCGCGACGGCACGGATGCGGTGTCGATCCGCCTCGCGACCGAATTCCACATCCTGCTCGCGCACATGACGAACAGCCCAATCCTGGTGCGCTATGTCAGCGAGGTCGCCTATCGCTGCTGCCTGACGCTGTCGCTTTACAGCCGGCCGCATTCCACCGAATGCGCCATCAACGAGCACCGCGCCATCATCGCGGCGCTGGCCAAGGGCGATGCGGCCAAGGTGATGGAATTGATGCATCATCACCTGGATTCCGTGGCCAATCGTGCGCTGGTCGCCCCCACTCCGCAGCGCGGCCGCGATCTGCTCGACATCCTCGCACCCTATGCGGACGAGGTGACGAGCAATCGGGTGATCAAGCTGCCGAAGCTGGCTCGACGGAGTTAGGCCTCGATGCCGCGCTGAACGAGAATGCGCTCGGCGCTATCGTTCCAGACGTCCATCTTCACGATCTGCCCGTCCCTCACGACAAAGCGATCGACATAGCGGTTGCCCTCGAACGGCGTGCCGTCCATCCACTCGCCATAGAGCGTGCCGACGCTGTAGACGACGGTCTCGTCCGCGCCCGGGCAGACGTCGAAGCGGTCCATCTTCTTCTTGACCCAGCGATAGCGCTTCGCATTGAAGCCGGTCGGCCCGCGCGGATGGTCGAACGCGCGCCCACCGGTGAACGTGATCACCGTGCCAGGCTTCATATAGGCCGCAGCGGCGTCGGGATCCGGTATCATCGAAGCGGTGAGATAGGCTTCGACAATCTCGGCGTCGGTCATCGGGCTTTCGGCTTTTGCGGGAATAGACATCGCGGGGCCTCTTGGGAAGCCGCTATTTTACAATCCGGGCCTCAAAGTGCATGCACATTTTTTAGACAATACGGCCCCAGCACTGCACACAATCTGGAGCTGCCCGCTCCGATGGCTTCGGCTAGGCTGCCGCAGCTGAATCGAACGCCATGACCACCCAAGCCGCTTTCGACCTGATCTTCCGCAACGCGCTGTTGCGCTCTTCCGCCGCACCGGTCGATATCGGGGTGAAGGACGGCCGCATCGCCGCGATCGCGCCAAAGCTGGCCTGCGAGGCCGCCGACGTCGATCTCGGCGGCCTCCTCGCCCTGCCCGGCTTCGTCGACACCCACATCCATCTCGACAAGGCCTGCCTGCTCGGCCGCTGCGGCCACGATCACGGCAGCGTCTCGGAGGCGATCCGCGCCGTCGCCGCGATGAAGAAGGATTTCACGATCGAGGACGTCTACGCGCGCGGCGCCAGAGTGCTCGAACGCGCCATCGTCAACGGCACGACGCGCATGCGCACGCATGTCGAGATCGACCCTCGCATCGGCCTTCGCGGCTTCGAGGCGGTCAAGGCGCTGAAGCGCGATTACGCCTGGGCGATCGATCTCGAGCTCTGCGTCTTCCCGCAGGAAGGCCTCACCAATGATCCCGGAGCGGAGGAGCTGCTGATCCAGGCGCTTCGCGAGGGTGGTGAAGCCATCGGCGGCTGCCCCTACATGGACACCGACCCGAACGCGCACCTTGCGCGCATCTTCGACCTCGCCGGGGAATTCGACATCGACGTCGACCTCCATCTCGACTTCGACCTCGATCCCTCCTGGTGGCATCTCGACGCGGTCTGTCGCCAGACCGAGCAGCGCAATTATGGCGGACGCGTCGCGATCGGCCATGCCACGAAACTGTCGGCCTTGCCCCCCGAACGGATGAAGGCGGCCACTGCGCAACTGGCAAGGTCAGGCGTTGCGGTCACCGTCCTGCCCGCGACCGATCTCTATCTGATGGGGCGCGAGGCCACGCACAACGCGCCGCGCGGGCTGACCCTCGCCCACAAGCTTGCCGGCGACGGCGTGCGCTGCTCGGTCGCGACCAACAACGTGCTCAATCCCTTCACGCCGTTCGGCGATGCCTCGCTGCTGCGGATGGCGAACTTCTATGCGAACGTCGCGCACGCCTCGGTCAGCGACTTCGACACCTGCCTGGACCTCGTGACCGGGCTGCCGGCCCGGCTGATGAACCTCGCCGACTACGGCATCGAGGTCGGCAATCCCGCCGATCTGATCGTGCTCGATTCCAAGGACAGCCGATTCGCCATCGCCGAGCTGCCTGACGTCCTGATGGGCTTCAAGCGCGGCCAGCAGACATTTGCACGGCCGCGGCCGACCCTGTTCAAGAGCTGAGCGCGTTTCGCGGCCGATATTTCGGGCATCGCGCGCACGACCTGATCGGCCGCGGGGCCACGGCAGTTCGATTTTACCGCCGGTCCGCGCCGACCCGAGTTCGGTAGAATCCCGGACCGTAGCTCAACGCATTGCGAGGCAGGCCGCGCCGCCGTAACTAGAACGTGCACTGACAATCTGCGTTCAGTGGGGAAGTATGAGTCTGTTCAGCGCATTCAGCAGCATCGATGATTCCGTCCACGCCCGAACGCCGACCGATACGGCGGTGAAGCGGCTGGACGGCATCGGCCACGTTCTCTCGGGCCTCGACATCTCGGCCATCCAGACGCAGGCCGACGTGAACCGTACGCTCTGGACGCTCGATGCCGCCAGCAAGTGCGTTCGCGCCGTGCTGGCGGAGTTCCGCACCCAGCCGGCCACCGAGCAGCTCGTCCGTAAATCCCGCAATCTGATCGACCTCATCGAACGCGCGCGTGACCAGGTCGGGAGCTTCGAATCCCGCGACCCGGTCCTGAGCTGACTATTTCGTCCGATTGATTTTCGCCAGGATCCGGTCCGCCTCGCTGCGCCAGTCCGCACTGCGGGCGAACTCCCTGCTGCCTCTCAACCCGAACAGCCCCTCATCGGCGAGATCGGCCATCCAGGCCTGCCGCTCGGCCGTGCCTTGCGCCGACCACGGCGTCAGGCCCGCCTCGCGCACGGTCTCGGCGACCTCCCGCACCTCTTCGGCCCGGCGGCGGCCGTGCTCGATCACGCGCTGGAAGCAATAGGCGCCCAGCTCCTCCCAATCGATGCCGGGGAACGTTTCCGCAAGCGACGCCAGCACCGCATCCTCGACGCCATAGGCACGCGCCGTCGTGAAGCTCTCGATGACCATGGCCTCAAGGCCCTTGATCATGATGCTGCGGCACATTTTGACGGCCGAGGACACGCCAAGCTTGTCACTGGCAACCTTGGCCGCGAAACCGATCGTATTCAGAAGCGGCTTGAGCTCCCTCGCGCCGGGTCCGCCGAGCAGCAAAGGCACCTTGATGCGATAAGGCGGCACCGAGGTCATCACCGCGCCCTCGACATAGCGCCCGGCGGCACCGTCGATCAGCGCCGCCGCGCGCTGCTTGGCGCCAGGAGAGGCCGAGTTGAAATCGAGAAACCAGGTGCCCTGATTGATCGCTGCCACACAGGCCTTTGCAACCGGCACGGCCTGGCTCGCCGTGACGGCGGAGATGATGAAGTCGGACTTCGCGGCCAGCTCGGCGTGGGACGTTGCAAGAGCGACACCGAATTTCGCCGCATGCCCTTGCAGCAACGCGCCCTGCTCGCCTCCGAGCTTGATGTCGTAGGCTGAGACCTTGATGTCCTGCTGGCGCAAATCCTCGGCCAAAATCCTGCCGACCTCGCCATAGCCGACCAACCCGATCTGCCAGCGCCTGGGATCACCTGCCATCAGTTCAGTCCTCGTGTCGTCTCGTCAAAGAGCTCATCGACCGAATAGCGGCGCGGGATCAGCGCCTGCTGGAATGCGTAGTCGATGATCAGCTCGAGCGGTTTTCTGTTGGCCTCGATCCCGTACGGAACGAGGTCCGGCGTTGCCGTCGGTCCCGTCTGCGCCTTGTTCCGCTTGAGCAGATCATAGACGCCGGCGACCACGTCGGGGCGCGATTTCGCCAGGCTCTCGGTCACGACCACGAGATGGTTGACCGGCACGACGCCGCGCCGCGAATACCATCGGGCGGCCTCCGCGGCCGGATCGGGAAACAGCGGCTTCAGCTTGGGATCATCGGAGGTTTCGCCGAGGACAGCATCGAGCTCGCCGTCGAGCAGCATCTGCAGGATCTTCTTGTCCTTCGGCGCGCGCTCGGTGGTGTCGACATATTCGGCCACATGCGGATTCTCGAAGGTGATCCAGCGAACCCTGTCGAGATCGACGCCGTAATCGTTGGCGAGGATACCCCTGATCCAAGCGCCCGTCGTGGTCGTGAAGGAGCGGATACCGACCCGCTTGCCTTCGAGATCGGTGGGCCCGAGCGTCCCATGCGCGGGATTATAGAGAGCGTAGGAATGCTGGAAGCGGCCGAGCATGGTCGCCGGCATCAGCACCAGCGGCTTGCCGTGCGCTTTCGCCATCAAATAGGTGACGATCGCCATCTCGCAGACGTCAAAGGCCTGCTCGCGCACCATCGGCTTGAACGCCGTGTTGGTCGGCGTGTATTCGATGAAATCGAGATCGAACAGGTCGGAACGGAGCGCCCCGCTCTTCACCGCCTGCACATGGTGGTGACTGCCGAGTACGACCTTCAGCTTGATGTTGCGGACCGGCTTCATGCCAGCTCGTCCGCAACCGTCGGAAACAGGCGCTGATAGGCCTCGCCATAGGTCATGGGAACGCCGGTGTTGCGGCTGCCCTGGATGCCGCGGTTGAGCGCGACGCGCTCGTAATAGCCCCAGAGATGTTTTTGCGCAGCGAGGATCTGGAACGCCTCGTATTTCTCCTTCCAGACCTCGTCGATCTTGAGGATCATGTCCGGCTTGTAATTGCACTGCTCGGGCTGGTGCGGCTCGAACAGGAACACCGGCGGCGCCGAATATTTGTACTGCGCGCCGGGCTTGTGGCCCATGGCCTGCGCGACCACGCGTGTCTCCTGCGCGAAATGCGCCGCGTTGGGATGGTCGAAATTATAGGGGTCTTCCAGCGCATGCGTCAGCACGAAGCTCGGATTGAGTTCGCGGTAGATATCGACCATGCGGTCGAAATGCGCCTCGGTGAGCTTCAGCGGATAGTCACCGCAATCGAAGAACTCGATTTCGGCACCCAGCAGCCTGGCCGCCCGCTCCGCTTCGTCCTTGCGGCCGGCCTTGACCGATTCCAGCGTCGCGCCCTTCTCCTTCCAGGCGAACTGGCTCTCGCCGCGCTCGCCGAAGGACAGGCACACGATCTTCATCCGATAGCCCTTCCTCGCGTGCAGTGCGATGGCGCCGCCGGCGCGCCAGACGAAATCGCCGGGATGGGCGGTGACGACGAGGCCTGTTTTCATGGGCTACTCCTTTTCGTTCGTATGCATCCGCCAGCGTCCGCAACGCATGTCGCGCAACGTCTCGTCACGCCTCGAACCCGAACAGGCGCGCGGGATTGTCGACCAGAATCTTCGTCTGCACCTCCGGCTCCGGCGCGAACAGCGGGATCAAATCGACGAGATCGCCGTCATTCGGCATCACCCTGACGTTGGGATGCGGCCAGTCTGTGCCCCAGATGACACGATCCGGCGCGGTCTCGACGATCTTTCGCGCGAACGGCACCGCATCGGTGAACGGCGGACCGATAGAGGACACCCGCTCCGGGCCGCAGATTTTCACCCAGCACTTCTCGTCGCGCTGCATCAGCTCGATCAGTATCTTGAACGGCAGCTGGTCTAGCCCATCGGCCGCCTTCACCCGACCCATATGGTCGATGGTGTAAGTCAGCGGCAGCCTTGTGAGCATGTCGGCATATTCGGGCAGATCGATCGCATCGAAATGCAGGTCGACGTGCCAGCCGAGCGGTGCGACCATCGCGACGATGCGGTCGAACACGCGCTTGTCGGGTACGCCGCCGAGATGGCGGACGAAATTGAAGCGGCAGCCGCGAAAGCCGCCCTCGTGCAGGACGCGCAGGTCGCGCTCGGTGATGGCGCCATCGATATTGGCGACGGCCCGGTAGGCGCCATTGCTCTCAGCGATCGCATCGAGCGCCACCCTGTTGTCGGTGCCGTGCACGCTGGCATTGACAATGACGGCGCGCTCCACGCCAAGCTTGGCATGCAGCGCGCGAAAATCCTCCAGCGGTGCATCCGGCGGCGTGTAGGAACGCTCCGGCGCGTAAGGGTATTTCGCGCCGGGCCCGAAGATGTGGCAATGCGCGTCACACGACAGCTGCGGCAGCCTGAACTTCGGCGTGCGCGTGTTCGGGTCGGGCGGTGGGATGGTCGGCGTGTACATCATCGTCATGAGGTGAACCGCCGAAGCGAGATTTCTTGCTTCACGCCTTGCCGGCGACGACCGGCGGCCGCCGCGCCGGCGCGGCCTCATCCAGCGCCGGCGCCTGGAAGGCGGCGACGGTGGCCTGCACCAATTGTTCGATGGCGCAAGCGGCATCGCTGCCGTCGGCCTCGCCGCGCGACAGGCGCGACACGCGCTCCGGCGTCACCAGCGAATAATAGAGTGCGCCGAGCAGGAAATGGCTGCGCCAGACGATGTCCGTGCGCGGAATGTGCGGCAGGCTCTCGTGGACCGCGTCGATGAAGGCGTGGCTGGTGTCGTCGAAGGTCTGCGCGATGATCTTTCGCGCGACCTCGTTGCCCTCCGCCGACATCACCGCGCGCAGCCGCGTGAAGCGCGCTCCGCCACCGGCGAGATCGCTGCCGGAGGTGAAGGCCGGCACCACATAGGCGCGAACGATCGCCTCCAGCCGGTCCTGGAGATCGCGCACGCGCTTTGCGGCCGCGAGCAGCTCGGAACGGCGCAGATTCATCGGCCCGCAATGACGCCGGTAGATCTCCAGCAGCAAACCGTCCTTGGTCTTGAAATGATAGGTCACGCTGCCCGGATTTGCCCCGGCAGCTTGCGCAATGTCGCGCACCGATACGGCATTGAAGCCGTTGGTGGCGAACAGCTCCTCCGCGGCGGCGAGGATCGCCTCGCGCATGTTCGGCTTGCGGGCCGCTTCCTTGCTGGTGGGCTTGCGTACCATGAGATTTGTACTATCGTACAAAAGATCAGGTCTCGTCAACAAGAACGTGGCAATGGCGGGACGGCGCAGGCGCGTAAGCGCCGTTCAGTGACTGGCGCTCGCCCGCATCTTCTCCGGCGGTGCGGGACGCAGTCCGAGATCGCCCTCGCCGTCTCCCGACGGGATCAGGATGGCGCGGTCGCGCGGCAGCGCCTCCGGCATCTCGTCGCGGATGAAGGCGATGAGCTTCTCCCTGATCTCGCAGCGCAGGTCCCACGACTGCGGTGCGTTCCTGGCACTGACCAGCGCCCGAAGCTCGATGGTGCGCGAATCGGCATCAATCACCTGGAGATTCACCACCTCCCCGTCCCACAGCTTCGACTGCTTCACCGCCTCCTCCAGCCAGCGTCGGATGCGCGGGACGTCGGCGCGGTAGTCGACATGCAGCGCGACGACGCCGATGAGGGATGCGGTGTCGCGCGTCCAGTTCTGGAACGGCTTTTCGATGAAGTAGGACAGCGGCACCACCATGCGGCGCCAATCCCACAGCCGGATCACGACATAGGTCGAGGCGATGTCCTCGATCCAGCCCCATTCGTTTTCGATGATCACCGCATCCTCGATGCGGATCGGCTGGGTGATCGCGATCTGCAGGCCGGCGATCAGATTGCTCAGCAGCGGGCGCGCGGCAAGGCCGACGATGATGCCGGCAGCACCTGCGGAGGCGAATAGGCTGACTCCGTATTGCTTCACGGAGTCGAACGTCATCAGCGCGGCGGAGACCGTGATGATGACGATGATGGTGTCGGTGACGCGCTTGAACACGCGCACCTGCGTGACGTGCTTGCGCGCGACGAAATTTTCGGTGACATCGCGAAAATTCTGCAAGTAGCGCGCCGCGCTCATGTCGACGATCCGGATCGAGATCCAGCCGATCAGCGCGATAAAGGCCACGACGAACAGCCGCGTCAGGGGGGTGCGGATCGTATCGTCGAGCGGCGCCAGCGGCAGCACCATTGCGACGGCGGCAAGGCAAAGCGCCATTTGCGCGGGGCCCGAGGTGCGCTCGATGAACACGCTCAAGAGCGGAAGCCGCGTTCCGAAAGCGCGGTTGAGAAGCCATGTGGCAACCCGGTAGACGAGCAGGGCAAGAAGGATCGCACCGGCAACCAGGGTGAGGCCGATGAACCATGACGGTATCCAGCCGAACATCCTGTCGATATCGGCCGTCAGAGCCTGCCAATCCATGGATCGTCCCCATCATTGCATTCACGCAACCCGCACAACGCATCCCGGCCGGCTTCGCTCCCCCGCCCCGTGCAATGCAGCATCCCGCAGGTGCAACTGTCGCTGAGCTGCGCTAGGCTTGTCGCCATGACTCGACGAACCGGCAGCGCCGATCTTCCTCTTCACGCCGGGCGGGTTCCGCCCTGGCTGGCAAGTCGCATGTCCTCGTTCGGGGCGATCGTCACCCAGGCGATCGTGCATCATTACGGCCGCGACGCGTTTCTGCAGCGCCTGTCACATCCATTCTGGTTCCAGTCGTTTGGCGCCGTGATGGGAATGGACTGGCACTCCTCCGGCATCACCACCTCGGTGATCGGCGCGCTGAAGCGCGGGCTCGGACCGCTCCAGGACGAGCTCGGGATCTACGTCTGTGGCGGCCGAGGTCAGCATTCGCGCAAGACGCCGGACGAGCTGTTGCAGCTCGGCGACCGCGTCGGATTCGACGGCATCAAGCTTACCAGGGCCAGCCGTCTGGTCGCCAAGGTCGACAGCGCCGCGGTCCAGGACGGCTTTGACCTTTACCTGCACGGCTTCTTCGTTACCGCCGACGGCAAATGGACGGTGGTGCAGCAGGGCATGAATGGCGACAAGCGGCAGGCGCGGCGCTATCACTGGCACTCCGAGGCGCTGAAGAGCTTTGTCGATACGCCGCACAGCGCAATCGACGGGCCGCAGCAGGGAGAGATCGTCAATCTCACCGATCATCGCGCCGATCTGTCTCGGACGGCACAGCTCGAGCTGCTCTCCGACCTCGGCCCGGATCGCATCGTCTCCGAATTCGAGAGGCTCGCGGGGACCCCGTCCACGCCGGCGCAAGGCATGCTGCCGCATCTGATCATGCCTGCGCATCATGATGTGCGGCCGAAGGACGTGTTCGCGCGCCGCTTGCACGGCACGCTCGCCGCTGCAGCCGAACGCGGCCCGGTGGATTTTCCGGAGCTGCTGCTGACGCCGGGCGTCGGCGCGCGCACGGTGCGCTCGCTGGCGATGGTCGCCGAGGTCGTGCACGGCGCGCCCTATCGCTTCACCGACCCCGCCCGTTTCTCGCTCGCCCATGGCGGCAAGGACCGGCATCCCTACCCCGTTCCGATCAAGGTCTATGACGAGACCATCCGGGTGCTGAAGGGCGCGATCCGAAACGCGAAGCTCGGACGCGACGAGGAGATGCAGGCGATCAAACGCCTCGACGACCAGGCCCGGCGGTTGGAGCGGACCGCGCGCGGCCCCTCGGTTGCGGCGTTCATCGCCGGTGAGCTTGCGGCCTCACCGGAGCTCGACGGCCGTTCGGTGTTCGGCTGGGAGCGTGACCTTGCGCCCACAAAAAAGCGGACCGGCTGAACACCGGTCCGCAAGTTGGCGGAACGAACGCCCTCTCAGGTCTCGTCGGCCTCCGGCTTCTCATCGAGCCGGTTTGCTGCGTGGTCCTGATATTGTTCGGTCTGGATGGACTTGCCGTCCATGCCGCGAATGTCCGAATGCTGTTTCTTATCTCGGTTGGACAGGACCATGTTGTCGCCGATCATCTCCTTCGGCAGGTCGGTCAATGCGCCGGTGCCGTCGCCCTTGCCATGCATGCCCGATCTGAAGTGCGTCTTGCTGCCATGCCCACCAGGCATCAGTCTCTCCTCTCTTCCGATGATTTAGTGCTTCTGTTGTGCCGCCGTCGGTTTGGGCGGCTTGTGGCCGCTCTGGCCGGGATCGTTGTGCTTGTTGTGATCGCTCTCCTGGTTGAGACCGCCGCGGCTCACTGGAAACTCGCTGTGACGAGCTTCGGGGTTGGCACGATGGACGCGCGTGTCTTGCGGGTTATGACCGGCGGCCTGCTCGAGTTCTCGCGCATCCGGAACATCGGGCTTCCGCTCGAGGATGCGCACTTGCTGTGCGTGAGTCTTCTTGCCCTGCATTGTGGGCCTCCAATCTTACCGGCCTCTTCGGGGCGAACCGCTCCGCGCGACATGCTTGTCGATACCGCCACCGACGTTCACGTCGTTCTCGACGTCGCCTTCGATCGTGTTCTCGCCCAAGACGTCCTCGAGGTCGTCAGGCGAAACGCCCGCCATGTTGGCGCCCTTGGATCCGCCGATCAGGGGGTTGTCGTGCAGGTCCTTTTCGGTCGGCGCGTACAGCTTGGGTTGCTTGTTGGTCATGTCACCTGCCTCCGCCCTTTCCGGCCTCGTCGTGCGTGTGATGTGAATCGCGCTCGCCACCGCCGCCCGAAATCCGGCTGTGGCTGCGCTGCGGATCGTCCGCCGGCGGTTTCTTTACCTGAAGCGGTGCCTTCGCGTTCTCATGCGAGGCGCCCGGTCCGCCCTGACGAATGCTGTTCGGTGTCTTCGCGGATGTCGACATGAATGTCGTCCTCCTCAGCGATCTTGCTGATAGCCTTGGTTGGTCGTGTTCTGCTTGATGTTGCCCTGCTGTCCCTGCTGATCCGGATTCTGTACACGCTCCTGACCGTGCGGCATCTGATCGGCGGACATCTGCTTGCGATCGCCGGTTCCCTTGCGGCTCTGATTGTCCGGTGGAACAGGTGGCATCTTGCTGGCCATGATCTGGTCTCCCGTTAAGACGTCGATCTGCGACATGCGCCCCAAGGAACTCCCCTCCGCGTCATGTCGGGATGACAACAGCACGAACGGCACACCGTTCCTGGCCGATCACAACAGGCAAAGATTTTCCGAAAGGGCCTCGCCGGCGTCAGTTCGTCGCGATAAGGGAACGATCGCCCCTCGTTCGGCTGCGTGCAGTCGTCTCTGTTCCGCGGCCCTCTGCCCTGACAGGAAGCTTCGCAATCGCACGCAAGCCCGGCCGCTTGCGCCAGCGGATTGCAGCGGCATCGACGGCAAGACTCAATTTCGGCCAACGTACGAACAGCGCCTCCAGCGCACAGGCCGCCTCGATGCGCGCGAGCTGATGGCCGAGACAGAAGTGGATTCCCGTGCCGAACGAAATATGGCGGTTCGGCTTGCGTTCGAGATCGAGGGTCTCGGGACGATCATGTACCGCGGGATCCATGTTCGCAGCGGCGAGCATCACCATGACGCGATCGCCCTTCTTCAGGCGCACGCCCTCGACCTCGACATCGCGCCGCACGTAGCGCGGCTTGGAGAATTGCACCGGCGAGACGAAGCGCAGGAACTCCTCGACTGCGAGCCCGACACGGCTCCAATCCTGTTCCAGCCAATCGCGCAGCTCGGGATTCCTGAGCAGCTCGTAGACGGAACCGCTGATGAGATGGGTGGTGGTTTCCGATCCCGCCCCGAGCAACAGAAACACCATGGAAACCATTTCATCCGGCGTGATCTGGCCGCCTTCACGCTCGACCTGAACCAGTTCGGCAATCAGGCCCTCGCCGCCCTGGACACGCGCGATCTGCAACTGCTGCTCGAGGTAGGCGCGCATCTTGCGCACCGCGAACAGCAGGGACAAGAAGCTGACGGCGTTCGTCAGCGAGGTCATCGCGTTCGCCCAGGCGATGAACTTTGGACGGTCTGCCAGCGGCAGGCCGAGCAGCTCCGAGATCACCGCGAGCGGCAGGATGCGCGCGTAGCGCTCGACCAGATCCGCCGGACATTCCTCCGCAAACAGCTCGTCGGCGAGACCGTCAGCGATGGCCCGGATGCGCGGCTCCATTGCGACGATCGCGCGGCGGCGAAACGCTTCGTCCACGATGCTGCGCAGCCGCGTGTGATCCGGCTCGTCCATCGTCAGCATGTTGTTGGCGATGGTCCTGACGAACCTCGGCATCCACCAGCGCAAGCCCGCGATATCGCCATCCTCCTTGCGCAACGTGAAGGTCGCGCCGTCCTTCAGGACCTGCGCGGTGGCGTCATGGGTCGTGGTGATCCAGACATTGCCGATGATGGGAAACCGCGTCGCAACCACGGGTGCGGACATGCGCAATTTCGCGATCGCCTTGGGCGGATCGCGAAAGAAGGCCTCGCTGGTGAAATCGAGGCGCACTGTCATGGGATCACCGGAACGATTGGTGGCGTATCACCGAGATGGTGCGCGACGCAGCCGGCGCAAGAGTGCGTCTGCTCGTCGGCCGCAGGCGTGGCGAGCCGCGGCTATCCGCGCCCGGAGGAGCGCTGGCCGGTCTTGCGCTGCTGTTGGGTGTAGGCGTCCCAATGGCTCCAGCTGCCATTGCTGAGGCTATGCAGGTCCGTTGCAAGTGGACGGCGCGTACGTTTGTCGTGATCGGCGATCGCGCGCTCCGACTGCGCGATCTTGCGTTTGAGTTCCGCGATCGTCTTCTGCGTCTGGCCGTTACGCTTCGAGGTGGCGATCTCGCCCATCGTGAAGCGCGCGGTCTCCAGCGCCTTCAGCTCGGCGCGGTTTTTCTTCAATTGAACCCGGTGCCAGGCGATGTTGCTGTCGCTGTCCGCAACCATGTGGGAACTCCGCTGATTCGGTCCCACATAGTATCGTGCGCCGAATCGGCGCCGCAACGCCCCGGCGGTGGCGAAAATGCGATCTTCTCGCGCAGAAATTCCGGATCTGGAGCCCCGCAACGGGGTTCTAGATTCTTATTTGGGCGCGTTTTCTTGGCGCGAACCGGTATCCACTTCGCTCAGAAACGCTTCAGCGCTCGGCGAACGCCTTCTCGACCACGAACTGGGCCGGCTCGCCGTGATTGCCCTCGACGAAGCCGCGCTCGCCCAAGAGGACGCGGGTGTCCGCCACCAGCGCCGGGCTGCCGCAGATCATGACGCGGTCGTGGGCGGCTTCCAGCACCGGCAGGCCGATATCGGCGAAGAGCTTGCCTGAGGTGATGAGGTCGGTGATGCGGCCGCGGTTGCGGAAGGGATCGCGCGTCACGGTCGGGTAGTAGATCAGCTGGTTCTGGATGTACTCGCCGAGCAATTCGTCCTTCGGCAGATGCTCGGTGATCATCTCGCCATAGGCGAGTTCCTTGACTTGCCGGCAGCCGTGCAGCAGCACCACCTTCTCGAACCGCTCATAGGTCTCGGGATCCTTGATCACGCTTAGGAACGGCGCAAGGCCCGTGCCCGTGCCGATGAGGTAGAGGTTGCGCCCCTCTTCGAGATTGTCGATCACCAGCGTGCCAGTGGCCTTGCGACTGACGATGATTTCGTCGCCTTCCTTCAAGTGCTGGAGGCGCGAAGTCAGCGGTCCATCAGGCACCTTGATCGAGAAGAACTCCAGCGTGTCCTCGTAATTGGCGCTGGCGACGCTGTAGGCCCGCAGCAGCGGCTTCTCGCCCACCTTGAGCCCGATCATGGTGAATTCGCCGTTACGGAAGCGGAAGGTCGGGCTGCGGGTGGTCTTGAAGGAGAACAGCGTGTCCGTCCAGTGGTGGACGCTCAAAACGCTTTCCTGATTGAAATTGCTCATCTCACCTTCCCTGTCGCGTCGATTGCGGTTCCGAGGCCGGCAGCTATGCGTCGTTTGTACACGATCATTCGTATACTAATGAATAATCCGGCTTGATCCCGCGGTCAAGGCTGCCCAAGATCGGAAGCGTTGCAGTTAGGAATAAGGAGCCCTTCCATGGCGCATGACGCACCCCAGGCCACCGGACCCTCGAAGCTGGTGATCCGCAATATCGGCCTGATCCTGTCCGGCGCTTTGGAAAAGCCGATTCTGGACGGCGACACCATCGTCGCCGAGAACGGCAAGATCAGCGCGATCGGCCGCTTCAAGGACGTCAACACCGAAGGCGCCACCACCATCGTCGACGCCAACGGCACCACAGTGGCGCCGGGCCTGATCGACAGCCACGTCCACCCTGTCGCCGGCGACTGGACGCCGCGGCAGAACCAGATCAACTGGATCGACAGCTATCTGCACGGCGGCGTCACCACCATGATCTCCGCCGGCGAGGTGCACATGCCCGGCCGTCCCCGCGACGTCGTCGGCCTCAAGGCCATGGCCGTGTTCGCCCAGCGCGCATTCTGGACCTTGCGCCCCGGCGGCGTGAAGGTTCACGCCGGCGCGCCGGTGATCGAATGCGAGATGGTGGAAGAAGACTTCAAGGAGATGGCCGCCAACGGCGTCAAGCTGCTCGGCGAGGTCGGCCTCGGCGGCGTCAAGGACGGCCCGACCGCGCGGAAAATGGTCGGCTGGGCGCGCAAATACGGCATCCAGAGCACCATCCACACCGGCGGCCCGTCGATCCCCGGCTCCGGCCTGATCGACAAGGACGTGGTGCTGGAGGCCGACACCGACGTGGTCGGCCACATCAACGGCGGCCACACCGCCCTGCCCGACGACCAGATCCGCTGCATCTGCGAGGGCTGCAAGCGCGGCCTCGAGCTCGTGCACAACGGCAATGAGCGCTCGGCCCTGTTCACGCTGCGCACCGCGCGCGAGATGGGCGACCTGCACCGCGTCATCCTCGGCACCGACGCGCCCGCCGGCTCCGGCGTGCAGCCGCTCGGCATTCTGCGCATGGTCTCGATGCTGTCTTCGCTCGGCGAGTTGCCGGCCGAGATCGCGTTCTGCCTTGCCACCGGCAACACCGCCCGGATGCGCCAGCTCGACTGCGGCCTGATCGAGGTCGGCCGCTCCGCCGACTTCGTCATCATGGACAAGGCCCAGCACTCGCCTGGCAAGAACATCCTGGAGAGCGTCCAACTCGGTGACCTGCCCGGCATCGGCATGACCATCATCGATGGCATCGTCCGCACCCAGCGCAGCCGCAACACGCCGCCGGCCGGCAAGGTGCCGGAGGTGGTGGCGAAGTGATGCAGCCGGAGCGGCCCGCCGCTCCGCATTGTCCCTCGAAGGCATTGAACAAGTCGCAAGCCTGTTGCGTCTAACGCGGGCAGCCCTCGGCGGCGGCAGTTCATTGTTCGACCATCGAGGCAGACATGAAGGACCAATCACGGATAGCCGTGGGCGTCGCTGGCGCGGTGGCGGGCTATATCGCGATCTTTGTGCTGTTTTCTCTGCTCGATTTCGGCAACCGTGCGGACCCGATCACATCGGGTCTGCTGGGACTGTTCGTCTACTCACCCACGGGCGCAATCGCCGGCGCGGTCCTCGCCAATTGGCTCGTGACGCGTCCAGGCAAAGATTCAGGGCAGGACGCAGGCATCGGCGGCGTCGCGCGGAACAGCTTGAAGTCGCTCGGCATCGTCGCCCTGCTCTGCACCGCCGGCCTCGGCGCCTACATTGCGTACGCATACGCGACCGCAACGCCCTGGCTCAACCGCAACGGCGCCAATCCCCTGCTCGTGTTCGAGGTGCGCTTTCCGGCAGGGGTTACAGTGCCGACATCGGCGCAGGGCATCACCATCGAATTGCAAACCGACATCAACACCATGCCGGGCGAAGTCAGTCCGGCCGCATTCTATCGCGACGGCGACCAAGCCGTTATCGCCGGCGAAGTCGAGCTGGCGTTTCGAACCTCGCACCGACAGCTCGCCATCAACATCCAGGGCCAGCCGAGCCGGATCTATCCGATCGATTTGACGGCCCGGGCGCCGCATACGCCGGAATTCGGAACGTGGCGGCGGCTTGGTGACGGCAGCGAAATCCGCTACCGCGCCAAATGGCCGGGAAAGACGTAAGAGATCAGCGCTTCTTCGCAATCTCACAGCGCACATAGGTCTGGCGCTTGGCCCGCCCAACCGGTCCGTTGTCCATCACCAGCCTGCCATCCGTAGCGATGGAGACGCGAGGATTGGAGCGAAATTTTTCGCCCTCGCCTTCACAGGCCAGCTTCATTTTCCAGCCGAGCCTTCCGTCGGCCGTGATCTCGCTGGCGCGGCACCGCGTCTCGTACCAGTAGAGGCGATTGCCGCCCTCGATGCTCATGCGGTTGGGACTGTCCTCATCGCGACAGTCCTTTTTGGTCGAAGCCCAGAAGCCTTCGTAAGGCTGCGCCGCCAAGGCGGGAACGCATTGGCCGGCGAGCACGACACCAAGACTCAAGACAACCGCAAAGCGCGTCGCAACTCTCATGACCAGAACCTCGATAAACCCTTCATCGAGGTTAGTCGCCAGTTCCGGCATCTTGTTCAACTGCCGTAGGGTGGGCAAAAGGCGCGAAGTGCCGTGCCCACGATTTTTGCGACTCGAGAAAGGATGGCGGGCACGCTTCGCTTTGCCCGCCCTACGAAACCTTCACCTGAGCTTGTTCAGCAGCATCATCAGCGTCTCGCGCTCTTTCGCCTCGAGCGGCGCCAGCGTCTCGCGGGTGATCGCCAGCGCGTTCGGCGCGAGTTTTTCGGCAAGCTGCTGTCCGGCGCGGGTCAAGCTCACCAGCAGGCGGCGGCCGTCCTCGGGATCCTGGCTCGTCTCGGTGAGGCCGCGCGCGGTGAGACGATCGATCACGCCCTTGATGGTCGCGACGTCCATCGCCGTCAGGCGCCCGAGCTGGTTCTGCGAGCACGGGCCGGTCTCGGCCAGTTTCGACAGCGCCGCCCATTGCGTCGGCGTCAGGTTGGTGCCGATGTCGCGGGCGAAGATCGAGCTGTGGCGCTGCCAGACCTGGCGCAGGATGAAGCCGACCTGTTCGTCGAGCACGTAAGGCGGCTTGTTAAGCGCTTTGGCCGGTTTGACGCTCTTCTTTGCCGCGACGCTTCTCGCCATCCGTCTCCCGCCCTTCCCCTTGCCTCACAACGACAGATGCGCGTCGCGGATATCCGGGCGCGCGTCGAGCTCGGCCATGGTGCCGCCGAAGCAGATGCGGCCGCGCTCGATGATGTAGGCGCGATCCGAAATCAGCCGCGCGAAATGCAGATTCTGCTCGGAGACGACGATGCTGACGCCTTCCTTCTTCATGGTCAGGATGGCATCAACCATCTGCTCCACGATCTTCGGCGACAGGCCCTCCGACGGCTCGTCCAGCAGCACCAGCGAGGGATTGCCCATCAGCGTGCGCGCGATGGTGAGCATCTGTTGCTCGCCGCCGCTCATTCGTCCGCCCGGGCGGTTCTTCATTTCGCCCAGGTTTGGAAACAGCGCGAACAGCTTTTCGCGCGTCCAGTGCGGCGCGTTCGGACGCTTCGGCTGGCGGCCGACTTCGAGGTTTTCCTCGACGGTCAGGTCCGTGAAGATGCGCCGCTCCTCCGGCACGTAGCCGAGACCACCGCGCACGATCTCGTGCGTCGGCTTCGACGAGACGTCCTTGCCCTCGAACGTGATGCGGCCGGAGCGCTGCGCGACGAGGCCGACGATCGAGCGGAACGTCGTCGACTTGCCGGCGCCGTTGCGTCCCAGGAGTGCCACGACCTCGCCCTCGCCGACCTCGAAGCCGATGTCGAACAGGATATGCGCCGGACCATAATGGCTGTTGAGGTCCTGCACCGTGAGCTTCATGTGGAGGCTCCCTCGCGGTGGCGGGAATCGTAGACTAGGCCCTCGCCGAGATAGACCGCCTGCACCTGGGGATTGCCGCGCACTTCCGCCGGCGAGCCCTCCGCGATCAACGTCCCGCGGTTGAGCACGAGGATGCGGTCGGCATGCTCGAACACCACGTCCATGTCGTGCTCGGTGAAGAGCACGCCGATGGATTTTTCCCGGGCAATGCGCGCGGTCAGCCGCATCAATTCGACGCGCTCCCGCGGTGCCATTCCGGCCGTCGGCTCGTCCATCAGCAGCAGCTTGGGCTGGTTGGCGAGCGCAACCGCAAGCTCGAGCCGCTTGAGATCGCCATAGGCAAGCTCGCCGCAGGGCCGGTCCGCATAGCCGCCCATGCCGACCAGCTCGAGCAGGCGGCCGGCCTCGGCGCGGTCGAACTTCGGCGCCGAGCCGAATAGGTTGAACAGCTGCTTGCCGTGCGAGATCAGCGCAACCTGCACGTTCTCGCGCACGGTCATGGTGGCGAAGGTCGCGGTGATCTGGAATGTGCGTCCGACCCCGAGCCGCCAGACCTCACGCGGCTTCCGGCCCGTAATTTCCTCGCCGAGGAGGCGAACGTGCCCGCTGTCAGGCATGTTCTGGCCGTTGAGCATGTCGAAGCAGGTGCTCTTTCCCGCGCCGTTCGGCCCGATCAGCGCCAGGATCTCGCCGGCCCGCAGCGAGAACGAGACGCCGCGCACGGCATGGATGCCGCCATAGGATTTGGTCAGGCCTTCGACCGCGAGAAGTGGAGGTGCGACGCTCATTCGGCAGACTCGATCGGCTTGGCAAGCAAAGGTGATCCCGGCGGCGATGCTTTCTTGCGGCGCTGCGCCAGCATCTCCAGCGTGCCGACGATGCCCTTGGGGAAGACGACGACGATCAGCATGATGAAGCCGCCGAGCACGAGCTTCGACAGATCGGTCTGGCTCACCAGCCAGATGTTCAAAGCCTTGTAGACGATGGCGCCGATCACCGCGCCCGAGACCGTCTCGACGCCGCCGAGCAGCACCATGACCAGCGCGTCGACCGAGAGCGAAATGCCGAGATTGTCGGGGAAGACGCTGCCCTTCAGGTAGGCGAACAAGGCGCCGCCGATGCCGGCGGTCGTGCCGGCGATCACGAAGGCGGTCCACTGGATGCGCTTGGCATCGATGCCGATGGCTTCACTGCGCAGAACCGAGTCGCGCGTGGCACGAAGCGCGTAGCCGAACGGCGAGAACACCATGGCCCGCAGCGCGACGGTCACCAGCGCCGCGACGCCGAGCGAAAGCCAATAGAAGCGCGACGGACTTGCCGCCCAGCTCGATGGCCAGAGGCCGAGAATGCCGTTGTCGCCGCCGGTCACGTCCACCCACTGGAACGCGATCGACCAGACGATCTGCGCGAAGGCGAGCGTCAGCATCGCGAAATAGACGCCGGAGAGCTGCACCGCGAAGAAGCCGAACACGGCCGCACCCATGCAGCCGAGCAGCGGCCCGAGCAGCAGGCAGACGATCATCGGCAGTCCCGCCATCTTGGCGAGGAAGGCGATGCCATAGGCGCCGAGCCCGAAATAGGCGGCGTGCCCGAACGATGCGAGGCCGCCGACCGACATCAGGAAGTGCAGGCTGACGGCGAAGATCACGAAGATCGCGATCTCCGAGCCCACGGTCAGCAGATAATTGCCGGCGAACAGCGGCAGCATCGCTGCGACGATCAGCGCCGCAAGCGCCATCAGCCGCTCGTTCGACGTCAGCGGACGCCAGGGATTGACGGTGAGGCCCGGCGTCTTGCGCGCGGCCGCCTCCGGCTTGCCGAACAGGCCCCAGGGACGCACGATCAGCACCACCGCCATCACCAGGAAGACCAGGATGATGGAGATCTTCGGGAAGATCAGAATGCCGAAGGCATTCAGCTCGGAGACCAGCACCGCCGCGACGAAAGCGCCGACGATGCTGCCGAGGCCGCCGATCACGACCACGACGAAGACCTCGACGATGATCCGCAGATCCATCGCGTGGTGCACGGCATCGCGCGGGATCTGGAGCGCGCCGCCGAGCGCTGCGAGGAAGACGCCGACGGCGAACACGCTCGTGAACAGCCACTTTTGGTTGACGCCGAGCGCAGCCACCATGTCGCGGTCCTGCGTCGCCGCGCGCACCAAGACGCCCCAGCGCGTGCGCTGGAACAGCAGCCAGAGAATGCCGAGCACGACGGGACCAAGGACGATCAGGAACAGATCGTAGCTCGGAATGTTCTGGCCGAAAAAGTCGATCGCGCCCCTGAAGCCCGGTGCGCGGCGGCCGACGAGATCGTCGGGCCCCCAGATCAGCACGACGAGATCCTCGACCATCAAGGTCAGGCCGAACGTCGCGAGCAGCTGAAACAGCTCGGGCGCATGATAGATGCGCCGGAGCAGCACCATCTCGACGATGACGCCGATCAGCGCCACCGCGAAAGCTGCCAGCACGATGCCGCCCCAGAAGCCGAACGCGCCGGACAGGCGCTCGGTCAACGTGAAGGCGATGTAGGCGCCGATCATGTAGAAGGCGCCATGCGCGAAATTCACGATCCGGGTCACGCCGAAGATGATCGACAGGCCCGAGGCCACCAGGAACAGCGACGCTGCGCTGGCGAGACCGGTCAGAAACTGTACGACGTAAAAGGCCATCTTCGGTCCGGGTTAGGTTTGAAGTCACCTCTCCCCGCTCTTGCGGGGAGAGGTCGAATTGCGGAGCAATTCGGGTGAGGGGCTCTCTCCACCAGCGCGGGGCGTGGAGAGAGCCCCTCACCCCAGCCCTCTCCCCGCGAAGAGCGGGGCGAGGGAGAAAGAACTCAATCCTTCGGCCGCAGCTTCGCGACTTCGGCATCGCTCGGCAGATAGTCCGCGCCCTTCTTGTAGGACGAGTCCACCATCACGCCCTTGCCGTCCTTCAGCGCGGTCTTGCCGACGAAGGCCCCGAGCGTCGACTGGTGGTCGATCTTGCGGAAGGTGATCTCGCCGAACGGCGATGGCATCGTCAGCCCCTCCGCCGCGGCAATCAGCTTCTCCGGATCGGTCGAGCCCGCCTTGGCAAGGATCGCCGCTGCCGCCTTGATCGTCTGGTAACCGACGATCGAGCCGAGGCGCGGATAGTCGTTGTACTTCGCCTGATACGCCTTCAGGAACGCATCATGCTCGGGCGTCTTGATCGAGTACCAGGGATAGCCGGTGACGATCCAGCCCTCCGGCGTCTCGTCCTTGAGCGGGTCGAGATATTCGGGCTCGCCGGTGAGGAAGGAGACGACCTCGCGCCCCTTGAACAGGCCGCGGGTGTTGCCTTCGCGCACGAGCTTGACGAGATCGGCGCCGAACGTGACGTTGAGGATCGCTTCCGGGTTGGCGGCGGCAACCGCCTGCACCACCGGGCCGGCGTCGATCTTGCCTTGCGGCGGCCATTGCTCGTCGACCCACTGGATGTCGGGGCGCTTCTCCGACATCAGCTTCTTGAACACCGCGACCGCCGACTGGCCATATTCGTAGTTCGGCGCGATCGTCGCCCAGCGTTTCGCCGGCAGCTTGCTGGCAGCTTCCACCAGCATCGCCGCCTGCATGTAGTTGGAGGGACGCAGGCGGAACGTGTACTTGTTGCCCTTGGACCAGGTGATGGCGTCCGTGAGCGGCTCGGCCGCGAGGAAGAACACCTTCTTCTGGTTGGCGAAATCAGAGACCGCGAGACCGATGTTCGACAGGAAAGTGCCGGCGAGCATCGCGACGCCCTCGCTCGAGACGAGCTCGTTGGCCGCTGTCTGCGCGTCCGCAGGCTTGCCGCCGTCGTCTTTGGAGATGACGACGAGCTTCTTGCCGTTGATGCCGCCGGCCGCGTTGACTTCCTCGACCGCAAGCTGCCAGCCCTTGCGATAGGGCTCGGTGAAGGCCGGCAGCAGCGAATAGCTGTTGATCTCGCCGATCTTGATGTCCTGCGCCAGGGCCGAATGAGCCATGCCGCCTGCCAGAAGCGCGAAGGCCGCGCCGACGATAGTATTTCTTGCTCGCATCCCAACCTCCAGTTTGAACTCGCCTACGACTTCTATCTCAGACCGTCTTCGCCCTTGATCTCCGCGACCGTCAGCCCGCCGACGCGCGGCAGCGGACGGCCGCTGTCGGTGACGGCGACCGCGACCATGATCTCGTTGGCACGCGGCGCGTCGTTGATCTGCACTTCCATGCCGTCGAAATGACTGCGCACGAAGGCCGCGTCCTTGTGCCCGAGCGGAATGTCCAGCGTCGTGCCCGGACCGCTGCGCTTCTTCGAGGAGGGAATCAGCGCCGCGCCTTTGCCCAGAACTTTACGCACCGGCGCGCCCATCTTGGGGTGGAGGATTGCGGCGGCGTGCTCCAGCTCGCCGTTCTCGCCGACGGCCGCGGCCTTGCCGTAGCTGTGTGCCTTGGCAGCATCGATACCGAGCGCCGCCACCGCGCGCTTCGACAGGAGCTCGCCCAGCTCCTCGCCGATCGCGATCAGCGGCGAAAGATCCTCGACATATTTTCCGGCGAAAGGATTCTCGATCACGGCGATCGCGGCGGCACGCCGGGTCGGCGGCGACACCTGGCGTCCCATCTCCATCTGCGTCTCTTCGACGACGGTGACGATCTTGCGGATGATCGCGCTCATGTTTCGCTTCCCTGTTCAGGCATGGACCGCGTTCTCCAGCACACGCGGGCGCGATCGTTGCTCTTCTATATCCTTTGTTCCGATGACAAGCATATCACCACAAAGCCGCAGCACGGCACCTTCGATCAGTCCGCGACCGAACAATTGCCGTGCACATTCCGCGCCAGATTCAAGCGCGGCGGCGATCTCATCGTGAGACAGCTCGCCGACACCGCGCGTCACGAGGCGCGCGCCCAGATCGCTGTCGGGCTGAACCTCGTTCGCAGGCTGTCGGATGATTGCGGGATGCCCGGGCAGATCGACGGCATTGGCGATCACGGTCGCGGCCGCATCGGCCTGCGAAGCGGTTGCGGCCAGCACGGTCACGGCATCGGCGATCCCGAGCGAAAAGCTGCGGCCGTGCCGACCGCTGGTCGCGACGCCCCGCACCGGATCGTCCGCATCGATCCGCATCCTCCGCATCACGCCGTCGTGGTCGGGACGATCCATCAGGCCGACCGAAAAATGCTCACCCTTGCCGAGATGCAGCGCGATGTCGCCGCCATTGTTGACGTAAATCCGATCGAGCGGTGCAGCGCGCAGCATCGCGGCCAGAATCTCCTCTGCGACGCTGCCGGCAACGGCCGCCATCGGCGTGATGAAGCAATCGGCGGCATAAGGCGCGACAGCAGCGTGCATGCGGCGGGCGACAACGCCCTTCAGCGAGGTCTTCTCCTCGACCGCCGTACGCAGCCCTGGCAATTCCGCGCAAAGCTCGTCGAGCAATCCGGTGAACCGCAGCGCCGCAGCCTCATAGGCGGCCCGCACCGCATCCGTACGTCCCCTCGCCTCCACGATCAGATCGATCGGTCCATCCTGCAAATGCAGCCGCCGGCCATCTGACAGCAATGCGATTTGCGGGAGCCTAGTCATGTGCGGAGCCCCGGAATCGGGTTCTGCCAGGGCAATTGGCGGACATCGTCGCCGCTCTGCACCTCGGAGAGCGGCTTCACATAATCCATGTGGCCACCGAGTGCGGCATAGTCGGACAGCTTCATGGTGAATTCGATCGGCGCGACCAGGGCCGGCGTCGGCACATAGCCGAACGCGCCTGACGGCATCTGCGTCACGTCGACCATGTAGGTGATGCCGCCGCCGGGCCAGACATAGACCGGCGCACCGCCGCTGGTAACACGCGTCAGCGCATCCTTGACAGAGCGGGTCAAACGCACGGGATTGTCGGTGACGCCAGCGCGCAAGGAGCCGCCCGCTCCCGCCATGAACAACACCGTGCACAAGGCGGGCTCGCAATTTTCCTGGATGCGCTCGACCGAAAACTTCAAATCGGCCGGCATCTCGGTCTCGACCGGCTTCAAGGCCTCATCGAGCACGTAATAGGACGAATGCTCGCCGGTGGTGGAGACCATCAGCATGGTCAGGCCGGGCTTGGCTTCCTTGGCATCGAACGGGCCGAGGATCGCCAGCGGATCGGAGATGTTGGTGCCGCCCCAGCCCGTGCCGGGATCGGCGACCTGGAAATAGCGGCCCGGCGTCGAGCGCCGCCCCTTCATCTTGATGCCGGTGTCGGCGATGTCGAGCAGCTTGCCCGCTTGATGCTCGCTGAGCACGCCGGTGATGTGGTCGTCGACCACGACGACCTCGTCGACCTTGCCGTGCCATTGCTTGGCGAACATGCCGATCGTCGCCGAGCCGCAGCCGACGCGCATGCGCTCTTCCTTCACGCCGTTGACGATCGGCGGTTGGCCGGCCTGCACCACCACGGTGGCGCCGCCGTCGATGGTGAGCTCGACCGCCTTGCAATTGGCGAGGTCCATGAGCGTGTCGCAGGTGACGCGCCCCTCCTTCTTGGAGCCGCCGGTGAGATGATGCACGCCGCCGAGCGAGAGCATCTGCGAGCCGTATTCGCTGGTCGTGACGTGGCCGACCGCCTCGCCCTGCGCGCGCACGGTCGCGGTCTCCGGGCCGAGATAGCGGTCGGTGTCGATCTTCACCTTGATGCCGCAATAGGAGAAGATGCCTTC
The DNA here is from genome assembly GCF_044908355.1 of Bradyrhizobium sp. USDA 336. NCBI lineage: Bacteria > Pseudomonadati > Pseudomonadota > Alphaproteobacteria > Hyphomicrobiales > Nitrobacteraceae > Bradyrhizobium > Bradyrhizobium sp. USDA 336. Next base: position 2,379,317 of record NZ_JBIYDC010000002.1, read on the forward strand.
GGTGACGACGGTCACCATGTCGACGCCGTCGACCTCCGCAGAGACGATGAACGGCGCCGGCTTGTAGTCGGGATAGGTCGTGCCTGCCCCGATCGCCGTCACGAAAGTCGAGGGCTCATGGACGATCTTGCCGTCCCAGTCCTCGGTGCGGCTGAACGGGACGAGCTTGCCGCCATGAGAGACGGTGCGCTCCAGGATGACGTGCGGATCGACGCGGACCAGCTTGCCGTCGTGATTGGCATAGCGATCGCAGGCCCCCGCCGCGCCCGGCTTGATGTAGCACATCACCGGACAAGCATCGCAGCGGATCTTGTCGATGACGGCGCTCGTCGTTTCTGTCACCATGTCGGAGCCGGCGGACATCGCAGTTATCATTCGTATACGAACGATGTTGCGCGCGCTGCCCCGGGGCTGTCAAGCGGCGGTGCAGCGCAAAAGATGCCACTGCCGCATAAAACCTCATTTGCCTATCCGCACTGTCCACAAAGAAGGCAGCCGCGCTGCAGTGCGGCATGCACGGCTTGCACGTTTGTGTACAAACGGTATCGTCGCGGCGTCCGATTTTCGCGATTGCATGATCTTGGATATCGTCTTGGGCTTGGGAACGAGGATGACGCAGACACCGATCCGCCTCACCGTGAACGGCAGGATCCACGAGGTCACGGCAGCGCGCGACACGCCGCTGCTCTACGTGCTGCGCAATGATCTCGCGCTGAACGGCCCGAAATACGGCTGCGGCTTGGGAGAATGCGGCACCTGTACTGTCCTGATCGACGGACTGGCGGCACGCTCCTGCGTGATTCCGGTGAGCGGCTGCGGCGGCCGCGACATCGTGACGCTCGAAGGCCTCGGCACAAGCGACAAGCCCGACGTCGTGCAGCAGGCCTTCATCGACGAGCAGGCCGCACAATGCGGCTATTGTCTCAACGGCATGATCATGACCACCAAGGCGTTGCTCGCGATCAACCCTCGGCCGACCGAGCAGGAGGCGCTGGCGGCGCTGCGCTACAATCTCTGCCGCTGCGGGACGCATGTCGAGATCCTCCGCGCGGTGATGCGCGCATCGGGCCAGCTCGCTGAGGCCGCAGATTGATGGCCTCCTTTGTTTCGAACGGAGCTGAGCGCGGGGGTTCGCTCGTCGTCGCGCGCAGCGTGGACGAGGTCACGTCGGAGACCTTCGTCCGCATCACCGCGGACGGTTCGGTCACGGCCTATAACGGCCATGTCGATCTCGGCACCGGCATCCGCACTGCGCTGGGCCAGATCGTCGCCGAAGAGCTCGACGTCTCCTTTGCGCGCGTTGTCGTCGTGCTCGGCGACACGGCATTGGTGCCGAACCAGGGTGCGACGATCGCGAGCGAGACCATCCAGATCACGGCCGTGCCGCTGCGGAAGGCCGCGTCGCAAGCGCGGCACTTTCTGATCGCGCGCGCCGCGGAACGCCTGGACTTGCCCGAAGCCGAGCTCAGGATCGAGGACGGACTCGTTCGCGGCCACGACAATCGCAGCATCAGCTATGGCGAGCTCATTGGCGACGAGGCGATCCGCCTCGAGCTGGCCGATGACGTGCAGGTCAAGCCGGTCGGCGATTACGCCATCGTCGGCCAGTCGGTGCCGCGCGTCGATCTACCTGCTAAAGCCACGGGCGAGCTGACTTTCGTGCACGACATCCGAGTATCAGGGATGGTGCATGGCCGCGTGGTGCGGCCTCCCTATGCCGGCGTCGATGCCGGACCGTTCGTCGGCACCAGCCTCATTGCGGTCGACGAATCCTCCCTGCGCGACATTCCCGGCCTTATCGCCGTCGTGCGGATCGGCGATTTCGTCGGCGTCGTCGCCGAGCGCGAGGAGAATGCGATCCGTGCGGCAGAGCAGCTCAAGGTGAGCTGGAAGCCGACGCCGACGCTTACCGATCTTGGCGATGTCGAGGCCGCCCTGCGCGCCAATCCCTCGACGCCGCGCACGCTGATCGACAAGGGCGAGGTCGACAAGGCGATATCGAGCGCGGCCAAGCCGATGCAGCGCACTTACGTCTGGCCGTATCAGATGCACGCCTCGATCGGCCCCTCCTGCGCCGTCGCCGACGTCCAGGACGGCAACATCCGCGTCTGGTCGGGCACGCAGAACCCGCACGTGCTGCGCAGCGACCTCGCGCTGCTGATCGAGCGCCCCGAGAGCGAGATCGAGGTTATCCGGCTTGAGGCCGCCGGCTGCTACGGTCGCAACTGCGCCGACGACGTCTCCGCCGATGCGCTCCTGCTGTCGCGCGCCGTCGGCCGTCCCGTCCGCGTGCAATTAACGCGCGAGCAGGAGCACGCCTGGGAGCCCAAAGGCACCGCGCAGCTCATCGACGTCAATGGCGGCCTCGACGCTGACGGCAGCATCGCCGCTTACGATCTCACCACGCGCTACCCCTCGAACGCCGCGCCGACGCTGGCGCTGCTGCTGACCGGTCGCATCTCCCCCGAGCCCACCGTGCTCCAGATGGGCGACCGCACCGCGATCCCGCCCTACGATTACGAGCACATGCGCGTCGTCGCCCACGACACGCCGCCGATCGTGCGGGCCTCCTGGTTCCGCGGCGTCTCGGCATTGCCGAACACTTTTGCGCATGAATCCTATATCGACGAGGCCGCGAGCGAAGCCGGCGTCGATCCGATCGAGTATCGTCTTCGCTATCTGAAAGACCAGCGCGCGGTCGATCTGGTCAATGCGGTGGCCGAGCGCGCGGGCTGGACGCCCCGCCCCGTTCGCGAGGAGAAGGACGGCGAGGTCGTGCACGGCCGCGGCTTTGCCTATGCGCTCTATGTCCACAGCAAGTTTCCCGGCTATGGCGCGGCGTGGTCGGCCTGGGTTGCCGACGTCGCGGTGAACAAGACGACCGGCGACGTCAGTGTGACGCGCGTCGTCGCGGGGCAAGATTCCGGGTTGATGATCAATCCGGACGGCGTGCGCCACCAGATCCAGGGCAACGTCATCCAATCCACCAGCCGCGCGCTCATGGAAGAGGTGTCGTTCGAGCGCGGCACGGTGGCCGCGCGCGAATGGGGCGCCTACCCCATCATCCCCTTCCCCGACGTACCCAAGATCGACGTCTTGATGCTGCCGCGGCAGGACCAGCCGCCGCTCGGCGTCGGCGAGTCTGCTTCGGTGCCGAGTGCGGCGGCGATTGCGAATGCCATCTTCGATGCCACTGGCGTGCGCTTTCGCGAGCCGCCGTTCACGCCTGAGCGCATCCTCAAGGGGCTGCGCGGCGAGACATCGGCGACACCGCAGTGCCTGCCTGCGCCGGCAGCCGCGCCTCAATCGCGTATCTGGGAAAATCCGTTCGCCAGGCGCGCTGGCATCTTCGCAACGATCGCAGCCGTCTGTACCGCCGCGATCGGCATCGGCGCGGCGCTCCTTCCCGGCCGGGCCATCGCGCCGATCACCCGGCCGGATGCATCGGTCTATTCCGCAGCGACCATCGCCCGCGGCGAGCAGCTTGCAGCGCTTGGCAATTGCGCGGAGTGCCATACCAGCATTGGCGGCGCGCTCAACGCCGGCGGCCGCGCATTGGAGACGCCATTCGGCACGATCTATTCGACCAACATCACGCCCGATGTCGAGACCGGGATCGGCGCCTGGTCCTACCCTGCCTTCGAGCGCGCGATGCGCGACGGCTTGCATCGCGACGGACGCCAGCTCTATCCCGCCTTCCCCTACACGCATTTTGCAAAGACCAGCGACGCCGATCTGCAGGCGCTCTACGCTTATCTGATGGCGCAGCCTGCGGTGCGCGCGACGACGCCAGCGAATGCGCTCGCCTTCCCGTTCAATCTGCGCCCGCTGCTGGCGGGCTGGAACGCGCTGTTCCACCGGACCCACGAATTCAAGTCGGACCCCTCAAGGTCCGAGGCCTGGAATCGCGGCGCCTATCTGGTCGAGAGCCTCGGCCATTGCAGCGGCTGTCATTCGCCCCGCAACGCGCTCGGCGCCGAGCAACGCAACGCCTATCTTGCCGGCGGCTTCGCCGAAGGCTGGGAAGCGCCGGCGCTGACCTCGCTCTCGCACGCGCCGATTCCGTGGAACGAGGAGGAGCTCTACGCCTATTTGCGCACCGGCCAGTCGCGTTACCACGGCGTCGCCGCCGGACCTATGGCGCCTGTTATCCGCGACCTCAAGGCTCTGCCCGACCAGGACATCCGTGCGATGGCGGTCTATCTGAACTCCTTCAACGACACGGCCGATACACCAGCGCCGGATGCGCTCGCCGCCAAGCTCGAGAGCGCAACGCAAGTGACCGTCGCCTCCTCCGCGGGCGCCCGCCTCTATCAGGGCGCCTGCGCCGTCTGCCACGAGGTCGGCGGCCTGCCGCTGTTCGGCAGCCGGCCTTCGCTCGCGCTCAACAGCAACATTCACAGCACGAAGGCGGATAATCTCGTGCAGGTGATCCTGCACGGCATTGCCGACCCGGTCTCCAGCGATCTCGGCTACATGCCCGCGTTCAGAAACAGCATGAGCGATGCACAGGTCGAGGAGCTCGTGACGTTTTTGCGCAAGCAGTTCGCGCCGGACAAGCCGGCCTGGACCGGCGTGCGCGAGACGATCTCGCGTGTGCGAAGTTCGACCCACTAACGTCATTCCGGGGCCCGAGCATAGCGAGGGAGCCCGGAATCCATAACCACCAGCCGGGGTTATGGATTCTCAGATGCGCAATTGCGCATCATAGCTCGCCGCTTCGCGTCGCCCCGGAATGACACTGCGTGAATACTCTATCCGTGCTTCACCTCCACCGGCGGCGTGCCGTGGGTGTGGAACGACTCGATCGTCTTCAATCCCCAGGCCTGGCCTTTCTTGCGCTCCTCCTCGGTCCACACGATCGGCTTCCAGTCGGGCGCGAGGATGAGGCGTGCGCCGGCATTGGCGACTTCGACGCGGTTGCCGCCGGGCTCGTAGACATAGAGGAAGAAGGTCTGCTGGATCGCGTGCTTGTGCGGGCCGGTCTCGATGTGCACGCCGTTCTCTAGAAAAATGTCCGCGGCACGCAGGATCTCCTCGCGGCTGTCGAGCGCGTAGGTGACGTGGTGGAAGCGGCCCGGCACGCCCGAATGATCGAGCGAATAGGCAAAGTCGTAGCTCTTGTTCGACATCGTCAGCCACATCGCAGCTTCACGGCCGTCGTTGAGCACGATCTGCTCGGTGAGGCGGCAGCCCAGATAGGTCTCGAAGAACTCGCGGTTGGCCTTGATGTCGACGGCAAGACAATTGAGATGGTCGAGGCGGCGCACATTGACGCCGCGGGCGGGAAAGCGCTGCGCCTGGTTCTTCAGCGCAGGCTTGAGTTCGGGCGGCGCCTGATACCATTCGGTCTCGTAATAGAGCTCGACGATGTGGCCATCGGGGTCGCTGCAACGGAAGGTCGGCCCCTGCCCCATGTCGCCGTCGATCCAGCCGATATCGAAGCCGGATCCTTTTAGCGCCGCAACACGGCGCTCCAGCGCCTGCTGGCTGCGCGCACGGAGTGCCATGTGGCCCATGCCCGAGGTCTTCGACGCCGTGAGCTTGAGCGAATAGCGCTCGTAATCGTCCCAGCCGCGCAAGTAGACCGACTCGCCCTTCTGGCCGCTGACGGTCATGCCCATCACATCGACGAAGAACCTCAGGCTCTCGTCGGGCTTCGGCGTCAGCAGCTCCATGTGGCCGAGATGGGCAAGATCGAGGATCGGTTCGGGCTGCATGGTTCCTCCTGGAGCGGACGCGGGGCTTTCGGCGGGGCGCCCCAATTTGTACTAATGTACAAATCATTAGGTCCAGTCAACAAAGCACCGGTGTGTGCGCTGCGATCGATACCTGACCGCCGTCCGCCCGAGCGAGACGGGCAGCCTGCCCAAATGGTAAATACTTCCCTAAGGACCATCTCACCTGAAAGGTCCGGCAAATGCAGCATTTTCCCGGCCATTCCGCCCATAGGCAGGCATCGGCGACGGGGCTCCTGACCGAATTACCGCGGATTTAACGGAGCCACCGCGTCCGGCGTTTAACTGTTTGTGCAGCGACGGCCGCGCATAGTCCGGGCAACTCCCCTTGCTCTTGCCAGGTTCATTCATCGTGACATCCTTTGGACGCGTGATTTCGGTTCGCGGATCGCTCGCCCGGGTCGGGCTGCTGGCGGAAAGCCGGATGCCGATCTCGGAGGTGCGGGCCACCGTCGGCCGTTTCGTCAGCATTCGCTGTGCCAGCTCGGTCATCGTTGCGATGATCACGGAGGTCTCCTGCGAAAATCTGTCGAGCTCGGACAATTACATCGCCATCGCCTCGGTCGACCTGCTCGGCGAGATTCTCAATGCCGCGGACAAGGCCAAGTTTCAGCGCGGCGTCACCAACTATCCGACCATCGGCGATGCCGTCGACCTGATCACCAGCCAGGAGCTGCGTACGATCTACGCGCCGACCGGCTCGGACCAGATCAATGTCGGCTTCCTGCAGCAGGACCGCTCGGTCATCGCCTATGTCGACGTCGAGGAAATGCTGTCCAAGCATTTTGCCGTGCTGGGATCGACTGGCGTCGGTAAATCGACCGGCGTCTCGCTGCTGCTCAACGAGATCCTGAAGGCGCGGCCGAACCTGCGCATCTTCCTGCTCGACGTGCACAACGAATATGGCCGCTGCTTCGGCGACCGCGCGCTGGTGCTCAACCCGCGGAACCTGAAGCTGCCGTTCTGGCTGTTCAACTTCGAGGAAATCGTCGACGTACTGTTCGGCGGCCGCGCCGGCGTGCCGGAAGAGCTCGACATCCTCGCCGAAGTGATCCCGCTCGCCAAAGGCGTCTACACCCAGTACCAGAACGCCGACCGCATCGGCCTCAAGCGCATCGATCCCAAGCAGATCGGCTACACCGTCGATACGCCGGTGCCCTATCGCCTGGTCGACCTGCTGTCGCTGATCGACGAGCGCATGGGCAAGCTCGAGAACCGCTCCTCGCGCATCATCTATCACAAGCTGATCTCGCGCATCGAGGCGGTGCGCAACGACCCTCGCTACGCCTTCATGTTCGACAACGCCAATGTCGGCGGCGACACCATGGCCGAAGTCATCAGCCATCTGTTCCGCCTGCCCGCCAACGGCAAGCCGATGACGGTGATGCAGCTCGCCGGCTTCCCGGCCGAGGTGATCGATTCCGTCGTGTCCGTGCTCTGCCGCATGGCCTTCGACTTCGGCCTGTGGAGCGACGGCGTCTCGCCGCTGCTGTTCGTCTGCGAAGAGGCGCACCGCTACGCCTCCGCCGACCGCAACATCGGCTTCGGCCCGACCCGCAAGGCGGTATCGCGCATCGCCAAGGAAGGCCGCAAATACGGCGTCTATCTCGGCCTCATCACCCAGCGCCCCGCCGAGCTCGACGCCACCATCATCTCCCAGTGCAACACGCTGTTCACGATGCGCCTCGCCAACGACCGGGACCAGGCACTGCTGCGCGCCGCCGTGTCGGATGCCGCCGCGAACCTGCTCTCCTTCGTGCCGTCACTCGGCACCCGCGAGGTGCTGGCGTTCGGCGAAGGCGTGGCGCTGCCGACCCGCTTGCGCTTCAAGGAGGTGCCGCCGCACCAATTGCCGCGCGGCGAGGCCACCATCTCGAGCGTGCCCTCCGTCACCTCCGGCCACGACATGCATTTCGTCAGCGCCGTGCTCGAACGCTGGCGCGGCGCCACCTCGCAGCGCGACGTGCCGAACGACCCCGTGTTCTCGGCACCGCCCGCGAAGACGATGTCCAGCGTCGAAGCCCCGATGCTGCAGCCCTCGATGGGCCTCGACCCGGACCGCTTCTCGCTGCTGAAGAAGCCGCTGCGGTAAGGCCTCGCTCCAACCACATCGTCATTGCGGGCGCAGCGAAGCAATCCGGAGTCTTTCCGCCGGGGGATTCTGGATTGCTTCGCTGCGCTCGCAATGACGGAGGATGGAACGTCGTTCCCACCTGACACCTTCGTCGCGGCCACTTCGGACCGGCAGATTGAGCCCGCCTTCCGCATCGACTATGGTTCCCGCCTAAAAGCCGGAATCCATGCCCATGACAAAGACCGCCGCGCAACGCTTTCCCGCCCCCGCCCTCGAAACCCTGCCCGACGACATCCGCACGCGCCTCCTTGCCGTGCAGGAGAAGAGCGGCTTCGTGCCGAACGTGTTCCTGACGCTGGCCTACCGCCCTGACGAGTTCCGCGCCTTCTTCGCCTATCACGACGCGCTGATGGAGAAGGACGGCGGCCTCACCAAGGCCGAGCGCGAGATGATCGTGGTGGCGACGTCGGCGGCCAACCAATGCCAGTACTGCGTGATCGCCCATGGCGCGATCCTGCGCATCCGCGCCAAGAACCCGCTGATTGCCGACCAGGTCGCGATCAACTACCGCAAGGCCGATATCACGCCGCGGCAGAAGGCGATGCTCGATTTCGCCATGAAGGTTTCAGCCGACGCGCAGCGGGTTTCCGAGGACGATTTCGCCGCGCTTAGCCCCCACGGCTTCAGCGACGACGACATCTGGGACATCGCCGCGATCTCCGCCTTCTTCGCTCTGTCGAACCGGCTGGCGAATTTCACGGGCATGCGGCCGAACGAGGAGTTCTATCTGATGGGCCGCCTGCCGAAGACGTAATCGAGGCGCCATGACCGAGCTCGATTGGCCCGAAATCCTGCTGCGCCTCGGCACGGCCACGCTTGCCGGCGGCGCGATCGGCCTCAACCGCGACCTGCACGGCAAGCCGATCGGGCTGAAGACGCTCGGCATCGTCGGGCTCTCCACCGCGAGCGTGGTTCTGCTCGCATTGCAGCTCGCCGAACCGGCCAGGGTCGTCGACGCCGCCAGCCGTGTCATCCAGGGCATCCTCACCGGCATCGGCTTTCTCGGCGCCGGCGTCATCGTGCACCAAAGCACCGGGTTTCGCGTTCGAGGCCTCACCAGCGCCGCCTGCACTTTCCTTGCCGCCTGCCTCGGCATCGTCTGCGGCGCCGGACAGTGGAGAATCGTCGTCGTCGCCCTGGCGCTGGCCTTCGTCCTGCTCACGATTGGCCGTCGCCTCGAGCGCCGGCTGCATCGCATGCTTGGCGGCAAGGAAGATCCGCAGCGGACGGAGACCTCGCCGAGCTCGGGTCAGCGGGAGAGCGATTAAAATCGCAACCGCCGCGCCCAAATCGGCTTCAGCAGTTCGAGCCCCGTGAGCACCAATAGTCCGGCGCCGAGCGTGATCATCAAATCGTCAACATGCAGCGGACCGAAGCGAAACAGACCGGACGCCGGCGGCCAGAACAAGGCTGTGGCGAGAACTAGCGCAATCAAGAGGAATATCCAGAGCAAGGCCGCGTTCGGACGGAAGAAGGCAGACAGGAACGATGCGCTGAAGGATCGATTGACCAGCACCAGCGCGAGGACGCAGGCGACGAGCGCAATGAATGCGAGGGTGCGAGCCTCATCGGGCGGCAGGCCGGAACGAAGCGCTGCGACGAAGATCACGGCGATCAAGGCGAAGGCCATCGCGCCCTGCAGAACGCTCCAGGCGATCAGGGGCCACGAAAACAGCTCCGCATGCGCATGCCGCGGCGGACGCTTCATGACGTCATGCTCCTCCCGCTCGGCCTCGAACACCAGCGAGCAGACCGGATCGATGATCAGCTCGAGAAAGGCAATGTGCACCGGGCCGAGCACCAGCGGCAGCCCGAACACCAGGGGAAGCAGCGCAAGACCCGCGATCGGCACGTGGACGGCAAAGATGAAGGCCATGGCCTTGCGCAGATTGTCGTAGATCCGGCGACCGAGGCGGATGGATGCGACGATGGAGCTGAAGTCGTCGTCAAGCAGGACGATCGAGGATGCCTCGCGAGCGACGTCGGTGCCGCGGCCACCCATCGCGATTCCGATATGGGCGGCCTTCAGCGACGGCGCGTCGTTGACGCCGTCGCCCGTCATCGCAACGATCTCGCCGCTGCGCTTCAGCGCCTGGACGATCCGCAGCTTCTGCTCCGGCAGAACCCGCGCGAAGACGTTCACCTTCCTGACGAGTGCCTCGAGCTCGCGGTCGTCAGCGAGCTTGACCTGCTCCCCGGTCGCGACCTCATCGACGTCGAGCCCGGCTTGCGCGGCGATCGCCATGGCGGTTGCCGGATAGTCGCCCGTGATCATGACGACGCGGATGCCGGCCGAACGGCACTCGCGAACCGCCTCCGGAACATGAGGCCGCAACGGATCGGCAAACCCGACCAGGCCAACGAAGCGAAATACGAAAGCCTCCTGGGATGCCGGCAGAGAAAGCTCATCGCAAACGGCAACCGCCATCCCCAGCACCCGAAGCCCGTCCTTCGCCATGGCCCCGACGGCAGCTTGCACGGCCTCGCGATCGGCCTCGTTCAGCCGGCACAGGCGCGCAATCGCTTCCGGCGCGCCCTTGGCGCATGCGATGAGCTCCGCCGCCGCGGATGTGCGCCAAACCTGGGTCATGGCGAGCAGCTCGGGACGCAGACCATAGGTGCGCACCAGCGTCCGCCCGCCTTCCATCGCATCGTCGTCCCGCAAGACATTACGCGCGAACGCATGCAGCGCCTTTTCCATCGGATCGAACGGTTCCGCAGAGCTTGCCAGCGCCCCGCAGCGCGCCAGCTCGGCGAATTCGGGCCCGACCTGATCCGGTCCGGACGCCTCCGCACGCAGGCGCGCGCCGTCCAGCAGGCGCAGTTCGGCGACCGACATCTGGTTCTGCGTCAGCGTTCCGGTCTTGTCGGTACACAGGACTGTTGCTGAGCCGAGAACCTCGATGGCCGCGGCTCGCCGCGTCAGGACGCGGGCCTGGGAAATCCGCCACGCACCCATTGCCATGAACACCGTGAGCACGACGCTGAATTCTTCCGGAAGCATCGACATGCCGATGGCGACGCCTGCCAGCAGCGCCTGCAGCCAGTCGCCGCGCGAGACGCCGTAGAGCACAATCGCGGCCAGGCTGATGATGGCGCCGCCGAGAAAGCAAAGCCGCACCAGCCTTGCGGTCTGTTGCTGAAGCCGCGGCGGCTCGGCCTGCAGGCCGCGAAGCGACAGCCCGATCTTCCCGATCTCGCTGCGCGGCCCGGTGGCCTCGACCAGCGCCAGCCCCTCGCCGCGCACGACGAGCGAACCGGAATACACGAATGGCTGATCCTCGCCGCCGGGCCGGTGAGCGGCTACTTTGATCTTGTCGGCGGTCTTCTTGCGGACGGGCACCGACTCGCCGGTCAGCAGGGACTCGTCGATCTGCAAGTCCCGCGCTTCGACGAGCGCGGCGTCGGCGGGGACGCGATCGCCTTCACCGAGGACGAGAAGATCGCCCTGCACGACCTCGCGGCCGGCAATTCGCCGGCGCGCACCGTCACGCACCACCAGCGCCCGCGGGCTGGTCAGGTCGCGCAAGGCTTCCAGCACGCGCTCGGTCCGGGTTTCCTGCACCACCGTGATCACGATGGACATCGCCCCGAAAGCCAGCAGGATCACCGCCTCCTTGAGATCGCCGAGCACGAGGTAGATCAGCCCGCCGCAGAGCAGCAGCAGGAGCATCGGCTCGCGCAGCACTTCCACCACGATGCGCAGCGGACTGCGTCGTTCCGGCCGAGGCAGTTCGTTGGGGCCGTCTGCCGCGAGCCTCGCCCGGGCGTCGGTCTCGCTCAGGCCGACCGCACCTTCGCGTTGCACCTCGCTCACGATTTCCGCCGCAGGCTCCAGAAGCTGCCGGCTCCGACGATTGCAGTGGCGAGCAGGACGGCAACGAAGGTCTGGATGATGGTGAAGTTCAGCGCGTCACGCGCGACGAATAGCGCCGTGATCGCGCCGGCGAGGACGAAAAGAATGCGAAAGATGACGCTCATGGCCGTGCCTCCAAGGTCTGCATGACAAGATCTGCATTGACTTGGAGCCCGGGCCCTCCGCATCGGGGCACAACGCTGTCGCTGCAACCATGCAGGCAGAGCTTAGCCGGTCGGGGCGAGGCAGGTTTGCGACAGGTCAAGCCGACCCATCCATCATCGCTCGCCAGATGCGACGTGATGTCCGCCTCGGAGCGCGCAGCCGCCGCATCGCTCACGGCTGCGAGGCCGTATGCGGCTAGCGCTTCGCCATCAACTCGAGCGCCGGAGCAAAGCGTTCCGCGAACGTCAACGACTTGGCGTGGTGGACTGCGGCAAAGGATGCAGAGATTCCCGCCGAAGCGACCGCGAGCAAGGCAACTACGAAAGCCAGACGGCGCATGTTCGCCTCCTGTGTGAGCTCGACTACTCCATAGAGATGGGACTGCTCTGTTTCAGGACGGTTTCGTGGGCGGGGAAATTGATTTCGCTCAAGCGGCTGTGATGAGATCCGACTTATCTGGGCGCAATCCATACCCAACTAACAAGAGTAGACGTGTTTTGCAGCGCCGGCCGTATTGGGAATTTTGATACCCGCGAGCGCGCTCCCAGGCACTGCGACGACGAAGCAACATTCGCTGCAATGGGAGTCATCGAGGACTACGCAAATGAAGATCGTGATCCAGAAGGTCAATGGCCTGTGGCACCTCATCGTCGGATCGAGCCGGATCCGAACGCCGTTCCTGGACACCCAGGACCGCGCGCTGGTGGTCACTTACGCCCGCCGCGCGTATCCCGGCGCCAGGATCTTCCAGCGCGACTGATGTGATTACTCTTAGTCGTCGTCCGCCGGGCCGCACCAGCCGGGCAGATAGATCGCATTCTTGCTTCTGGCCGCGACCATCGCCTTCTCGAGCGCATTGTCGAAATCGGCCTCCACCGCCTTGCGCGAGACCTGCCGGCGCAGGAAGTCGGCCCACAGGAATTCAGAAAACGGTGTGGTGTCCTTGGCGAAGCCGCCCATGCGGCGCAATTCGCCGGCAAGACTGCGGAATGGATCGTCCTTGAGGTCGGCAACCGATTTCGGCAGGTCGCGGAACGAGCGCCGCTCGCCCTTGGCGTCGTAAGGATAGACCCAGCGCTTGTTGTCCATGACACCCCAGAACGCCTCGCGCTCCACCATCCTGAGATCGCCGACGACGGTCACCAGCACCTCCTTGACGCCTTCATCGTGCAGCGCGCGGCCGAGGTGATGATGATCGATCACGTAGTAGCGCGCGTCGGGTCCGTAAACGACGGGGATCATGTGCTTGCCAAGCAGATCCGCCTGCTTCTTCTTGCCATGCTCGCGCCAGCGCTTCCGCTTCTCCTTGACCTCGCGCATGCCGACCGTCATCTGCGTCGGCCGGAGCGACAGGATCGGAACCGGATGCACTCTCGGCTCGCGCGCGTTGGTCGTGGTCATGATCGAAGGCCCCTGGCATGCAACTACGGTTCGGGTTCCCGCGACTATGCCACGGGTCCCGCGGTGGCAAAATCCGTTCGGAAGACGCGCAGATCACAAGTCGATACCGGCCGGTAAAAAAGACGTCCTCAATGGCTGTCGCTATGCCCGCGTTGCAAATAGTACCAACGCACAAATGCATCCTGGCATTGCGAAGATTTACTGCAACGCGTGCCTCACCTATGCTATCTAGATCGCTGCTTCGGAGTGATCCCCGCCCCATGAACAACCAGCGGCCCATAAGCTCTGATGAGGAGCACCGGGTGCTCCAGTTCAGGCCGCGCACCCCGCCTTCCCCAAGGGTCCAGCGCGGCAATGGCTCCGTGCAACCGCTCCGCCTCACGCCCGAACGGCTGGACCTGTCGCGCTACGAGCAGCCGCATGCCGAGCCCGACAATTACCGGCAGCGCATGCTTGCCAATATCGCAGCGCTCGCCTTCACCATCGCGCTGACGGCGATCGGGATCTGGCTCGCGGTCAGTATCGCCGACCTGCGCCGGACCCAGGATTGCGTGCTGATGGGCCGCCGCGACTGCGTCAAGATCACGACACCGCATATTTAGGACCGGCCCGGCACGGACCTCATGGCGGACGGACCCAGCCGGCATCCCCAGCCGCGTCCGGTGCAGTCCCCGGGGGCCTGCCCGGCTCCATTGAACTCAAGGCGGCGCTCCGATATACGGGCTTTCGACCCGGCCAGAGGGGGGTTTGAGGGCGTCATCAGGGCGCGATGCCCAGCCACCGTGCCACTCTGGACAATCTGACAAATACCTACAATATATCAAAGGCTTAGTGATGTCCTCCACATTCGATCAGGTCGCCACGATCATCGCTGAAACCTGCGACATCCCGCGCGACACGATCACGCCGGATAGCCATGCCATCGATGACCTCGGGATCGACAGCCTCGATTTCCTCGATATCGCCTTCGCGATCGACAAGCAGTTCGGCATCAAGCTGCCGCTGGAGAAGTGGACTCAGGAGGTCAACGACGGCAAGGCGACCACCGAGCAATATTTCGTGCTGAAGAACCTGTGCGCCCGCATCGACGAACTGGTTGCGGCCAAGGGCGCGAGCGCCTAAGGGCGCAGTCATGCAACTCGAATACTTCCACATGATCGATCGCATCGTCGACCTCAAGGTCGACGAGAAGACGATCGTCGTCGAAGCGCAGGTCCCGCAGGAAAGCACCATCTTCGAGGGGCACTTCCCCGGTTATCCCTTGATGCCCGGCGTGCTCCTGATCGAATCGATGGCGCAGGCCTCGGGCTGGCTTCAACTCGGCGTGCTCAGGTTCGAACGCATGCCGATCCTGGCCGCCGTGAAGGAGGCCAAGGTCCGCGGCTCGGTCTTCCCCGGCGATCTCATGAGCATCGAGGCGAGCCTCACCCATGAAGGCTCCGGCTATGCCATGACCGAGGCCAAGATCCGGGTCGGCGGCAAGCTGCGCGCGAATTCGGCCCTCACCTTCACGCTGATTCCCTTCCCCAATGCGGATATGCGCTCCCACATGGACGCCATCGCCAAGCGCGTCGGATTTCCGCAACAGGCCGTATCGTCATGACTGACACTCCCGCTTTGAAGCCGGGCCAGACCGAGGTCTGGATCACCGGCATTGGGCTCGCCACCTCGCTCGGCGAAGGCCTCGACGCCAACTGGGCCGCGCTTTCCGAGAAGCGCATCAATGTCGACGAGAAGGGCTTTGCGCCCTACATCGTGCATCCCTTGATGCCGGTATCCTTCGACAGCCAGATCCCGAAGAAGGGCGACCAGCGCCAGATGGAAGCCTGGCAGCGCATCGGCACCTATGCCGCCGGTCTTGCGCTCGATTCCGCCGGCATCAAAGGCAACAAGGACATCCTGTCGAAAATCGACATGGTCGTCGCCGCCGGCGGCGGAGAGCGCGACATCAACGTCGACAGCGGCATTCTCACCGCCGAGGCCAAGGGCGCCAACGCGCCGGGTTTCCTCAACGAACGGCTGATGAGCGATCTGAGGCCGACACTGTTCCTGGCCCAGCTCTCTAACCTGCTCGCCGGCAACATCGCCATCGTGCACGGTCTGGGTGGCACCTCGCGCACCTTCATGGGCGAAGAGGTCGCCGGCGCCGATGCCGCCCGCATCGCGCTCGCGCGCATCGCCTCGGGCGAGAGCGACATCGCGCTGGTCGGCGGCTCGTACAACGGCGAGCGCAAGGACCTGCTCGTCCTCTACGAGTTCGGCGATTTCAACCTGAAGGACAAGTTCACGCCCGTCTGGGCCCGCAAGGATAATCCCGGCTTCGCGCTCGGCTCGGCCGGCGCTTTCCTGGTGCTGGAATCGAAGGCGCATGCGGAAGCGCGCGGCGCCAAGCCGTTCGCAAAGCTGTCGAGCGTCGTCGCCGACCTCGCCAAACGCAAGCAGCCCGGCGACATGGCCGCGACGCTCGAGAAGCTGTGGGCCAAGCTGCCCAGGCGCGAGGGCAAGGGCGCGATCATCACCGGAGCGACCGGGGCGGAGCCCGCGACCTCGGACGAGCGCGACTTCCTGAAGAACCATGCCGACTTTCCGGTGCGCTCGACCGGCACGGTGTTCGGCCACGCCATGGAAACGCAATTTCCGCTCGGCATTGCCCTCGCCGCATTGTCGATCTCGCGCGGCGCGCTGTTCCCGCCGAATGATTCCACGGGGACCGAGATTGAAATGCAGGGTGCGCCCACCCAGATCGTGGTGGTGGGAGCCGGACATTGGCGCGGCGAAGGCATGGCGCTGGTCGAGGCGGTTTAATCAGCTCAAGCGGGGATCGACATGACTGCACCACGCGACAAACTCGGGCGTCCCGTCGTCGTCGTCACCGGCATGGGCATCATGACCTCGCTCGGCGCCGGCAAATCCGACAATTGGGCAAAGCTCGTCGCCGGCGAATCCGGCATCCGCACCATCACGCGTTTTCCGATCGACGGCCTCAAGACCACGATGGCCGGCACGGTCGATTTCGTCAGCGCCGATCCGTTCTCCTCCACCGCCCTGTCCGAGCGGATGGCCGAGCTGGTGACGCAGGAAGCGCTGGAGCAGGCCGGCATCGGCGCCAAGGCCGATTTCCCGGGTCCGCTTTTCCTCGCGGTGGCGCCGGTCGAGGTCGAATGGCCGCAGCGTCGCGAGCTCGGTCGCGCCGTCGGCCAGCAAGACATCACCTATGACGATCTGCTCCGCATCTCCGGCGGCGGCAAGTTCAGCGCGTATCATCATCGCTTCATGTTCGGCTCGGTTGCTGCCCATCTTGCCGAGACCTTCGGTACCAAGGGCTCGCCGATCTCGCTGTCGACGGCCTGCGCGTCCGGAGCCACCTCGATCCAGCTCGGCGTCGAGGCGATCCGCCGCGGCGAGACGGACGCAGCGCTGTGCGTCGCGACCGACGGCACCGTGAACCCGGAAGCGCTGGTGCGCTTCTCACTGCTGTCGGCGCTTTCGACCCAGAACGACCCGCCGCAGGCGGCCTCCCGTCCCTTCTCCAAGAACCGCGACGGCTTCGTGATGGCCGAAGGCGCCGGCGCGCTGGTGCTGGAGAGCTATGAAGCCGCCACCGCGCGCGGCGCAAAAATTCTCGGCGTGATCGCCGGCTGCGGCGAGCTCACCGATTCCTTCCACCGCACCCGCTCCTCGCCCGACGGCAAGCCGATCATCGGCTGCATGAACAAGACGCTGGCCGATGCCGGCATGACGCCGGACCAGATCGACCACATCAACGCGCACGGCACCGCGACGCCCGAGAACGACAAGATGGAATTCAACACGACGTCGGCCGTTTTCGGCGAGCTCGCGCAGAAGATTCCGGTCACCTCCAACAAGTCGATGGTCGGCCACACCATCTCGGCCGCCGGCGCAGTCGAGGCGATCTTCTCGCTGCTCACGCTCGAGCATCAGCGCATTCCGCCGACGATCAACTACGACAATCCGGATCCCACGATCCTGTTCGACGTCGTCGGCAACAAGGCGCGCGATGCGCGCGTGACCGCGGTGATGTCGAACTCGTTCGGCTTCGGCGGCCAGAACGCCTCGCTGATCCTGACCCGCGAACCGGCCTGACCGGACGCATGGCGCTGCTTCCTGCGAGCACGAAGGCCCGCGCGCGGGAGGCTGCCAAATCGCTCGGCGGCAGCCTGATCGGCGCCGCGACCGTCGCGATGCTGCGCACCACGCGCTATTTCGATTCAGCCAAGACCTCGGACTTCTTCGCGCGTGCCGTCAAGCTGATCGGGCCGCGCCTGCGCGAGCACCGCATCGGCCGCGCCAACCTCGCCGCCGCCTTCCCCGAGAAGTCACCGGAGGAGATCGAACGGATCCTGATGGGCGTCTGGGACAATCTCGGCCGCGTCGGCGCCGAGTTCGCCCATATCGATCAGGTCTGGGACTACGCCCGCGATGTCCCGGAGAAGAGTCGCATGGAGATTTCCCCGCGCAGCATCGAGCTGTTCGACCAGATCCGCGACGACGGCAAGCCGGCGCTGATCTTCGCGGCGCACCTTGCGAACTGGGAATTGCCGGCGCTCGCGGCGGTCGCGCATGGCCTGGACACCGCGATTCTCTATCGCCGCCCGAACATCGCCTCGGCCGATCGCATCATCCAGGAGATGCGCCAGGTCAACATGGGCACGCTGATCCCGGCCGGCCGCGACGCACCGCTGCGGCTCGCACAGGCGCTGAAGGACGGCAAGCACGTCGCCATGCTGATCGACCAATATCTGACAGCCGGCGTCGAGGTCACGTTCTTCGGCCGCAAGACCCGCGCCAATCCGATGCTGGCGCGCCTCTTGCGCCAGGTCGAATGCCCGATCCACGGCGTGCGCATCATCCGCCTGCCCGGCGGCCGCTTCCGCGGCGAGCTCACTGAAGAGATCCAGCCGGTGCGCGATGCCGACGGCGGGATCGACATCCAGGGCACGACGCAGGCGATCACGAGCGTCGTTGAAAGTTGGGTTCGCGAGCATCCCGAGCAGTGGCTGTGGCTGCACAGAAGGTGGCGGTAAATACTCCGTCATTGCGAGCGCAGCGAAGCAATCCAGAATCGTTCCACGGAAGCAGTCTGGATTGCTTCGTCGCTTCGCTCCTCGCAATGACAGGCGCTACTACCGCCCCGTCTTCACCTTCGTCCACAGCCGGTTGATGATCCGCTGCGTGGCCGGCTCGCGCGCCGTGATGACGAACAGTTTTGCGAGCGTCGCCTCGTCCGGATAGATGTTCTTGTCGTTCAGGATCTTCGGGTCGACCAGCTTCTGGCTGGCGAGGTTGCCGTTGGCATAGGACAGGAAGTCCGAGTTCTTGGCGGCCACATCAGGCCGATAGAGATAGTTGATCAGCTCGTAGGCTTCCCTAACGTTCTTGGCATCCGCGGGGATCGCGAGATTGTCGAAGAACATCTGCGCGCCCTCCTTCGGGATGGTGTAGCCGATCTCGACGCCGCTTTTGGCTTCGGCGGCGCGGGCGCGGGCCTGCATGATGTCGCCGGACCAGCCGACCACGAAGCAGATCTCGCCGGTCGCCAGCGCGCTCAGATATTCGGAGGAGTGAAACTTGCGCACGGACGGGCGGACCTTGGCGACGGCATCGGCGGCCTTCTCGAGGTCGGCCTGCTTGGTCGAGTTCGGATCGAGCCCGAGCCAGCTCAGCGCCGCCGGGAAGATGTCGTCGGCGGAATCGAGCATGTGCACGCCGCAATCTTTGAGCTTCGCCAGATTCTCCGGCTTGAAGACGATGTCCCAGCTGTCGATCTTGGCATCGGGGCCGAGGATCTGCTTCACCTTGGCGATGTTGTAACCAATGCCTGTCGTGCCCCACATGTAGTTGGCGGCGTAGACATTGCCGGGGTCGTAGGTGGCGAGGCGCTGCGTCACCACCGGCCAGGCATTGGCGAGGTTCGGGAGCTTCGACTTGTCGAGCTTCTGGAAGATGTTGGCCTTGATCTGGCGCTGCAGGAAGTACGCCGTGGGCACCACGACGTCATAGCCGGACTTGCCGGCCATCAGGCGCGTCTCCAGCGTCTCGTTGGCGTCGAAGGTGTCGTACACGACCTTGATGCCGGTCTCCTTGGTGAAGGCTTCAAGGACCTCAGGCGCCATGTAGTTGGACCAGTTGTAGAAGTTGACGACCCGCTCCTCGGCCCTAACAGGGGCGGAGAGCAACGTCAGTGCCGCAGCGATCGCGAAACCAAGCCTGGGGCGGCCGACGTTCGTCATCTCGATCTACCTCTTGCGTCCACGCACCGCGTCCGACAGCCGCTCCAGCGCGGTGTCGAGCGTCTGGTCCTTCTTGGCAAAACAGAAGCGCACCACCGAGGTCACGGGGTCCTGCTCGTAGAACGCCGAGACCGGGATCGCGGCGACCTTGTAGTCTTTCACAATCCGCCAGCAGAACTCGGTGTCACTCTCGTTGAGCCCGAGCGGCGACAGGTCGACGGTGAGGAAGTAGGTGCCTTGCGACTTCAGCACGGGAAAGCCGAGGCTCTCCAGGCCCTTGGTCAGGCGGTCCCTGCTTCGCGTCAGATCCTTGCGCATCGACAGGAAGTAGTCGTCGGACTTGCCGAGGCCATAGGCGACGGCGGCCTGCAGGTTCGGCGCGGTGGTGAAGGTCAGGAACTGGTGCACCTTGGCGGCGACGCGCAACAGCTGTGGCGCCGCGCAGACGAAGCCGATCTTCCAGCCCGTCAGCGAGAAGATCTTGCCCGCCGAGCCGACCTTGATGGTGCGTTCGCGCATGCCGGGGATGGTGATCAGCGGGACATGCTTGTGCTCGTCGAAGGTGACGTGCTCCCAGACCTCGTCGCAGATCGCGATGACGTCGAACTCCTGGCAGTAGCGCGCCAAGAGCTCGAGGTCCTCGCGCGGATAGACCACCGCGCTGGGATTCAGGGGGTTGTTGAACAGCACCGCCTTGGTTTTTGAATTGAACACGCTTTTCAGCATGTCCTCATTCAGCCGCCAGTGCGGCGGCTCCAGGCGAACCAGGCGCGGAATGCCGCCGGCCTGGCGGATGATCGGCAGATAGGAATCATAGACCGGCTGGAAGCAGACCACTTCGTCGCCGGGCTGGACCACCGCGAGGATCGCCGAGGTCAGCGCCTCGGTCCCGCCGGAGGTCACCATCACCTCGCTCATCGGATCGAGCTTGAGGCCGTGCCAGTGGCTGTAATGGGTCGCGATCGCCTGGCGCAGCTCCGGCAGGCCCATCATCGAGGGGTACTGGTTGTAGCCGTTCAGCGAGGCCTCGGCCGCGGCGCGGCGGATGTCCTCGGGGCCGGGATCATCCGGAAAACCCTGGCCGAGATTGATCGCATTGTTGTCGCGCGCGGCCTGCGACATCGCCTCGAAGATGGTGACGGGAAGGTCGGCGAAGACCTTGTTCAGCGAAGAGCTCTTGGTCGTCATTGCGCGGTTAGCCACCGACCTTGCTGGGAAGCCCGGCCGCCTTCCAACCCAGCATGCCGCCGGCCAGATGCTTATCGTAAGGCAGGCCCGCCGCCTGCGCCGCCAGCGAGGCCGTCACCGAGCGCTTGCCCGAACGGCAGGCGAACACGACCTCCTTGCCGGCCGGATCGGGGATCGCCTTGGGATCGAAGGTCGAGAGCGGAACCACGACGCCGTAAGGGTACGCCTCGGCCTCGACCTCGTTCGGCTCACGGACGTCGACGAGCAGATAGCGCCCTTCCGCGACACCCTTGGCGACCTCGTCCGGGGTCAGATCCTGCACTTGATTTGCCACATCATCCTCCAACGTCGCGGGCCGCGTACCGGGGCGATCCCGGCCGGCGGCAACCTCGCCTCTCGGGAGACGAAAATCAAGCGCTACAAAGGCTTGAGCCGCGCGGCGCAAGTTAAAGCTAAATCGCAGCGACTTGAAGTGCGGCTTACGGGGCACTTCACCTCTCCCGTAGGGAGAGGTCGGATCGCATTGACAGATGCGATCCGGGTGAGGGGTTGCGGTCTCATTGAACGCTGCGGCCTCTCACCCGGATTTGCTGCGCAATCCGACCTCTCCCCCGATGGGGAGAGGTGGACACTTGAGCCACTTGCTCGAACGTAATCCTAGATCGTCACCTGCGTGCCGACCTCGACCACACGGCCGGACGGGATCTGGAAATAGTCGGTGGCGTCGTTGGCGGAGCGGCTGAGCGAGATGAACAGCCGGTCCTGCCAGCGCGGCATGCCGGAATGGGCGGCGGGCTTGAGCGCCCTCCGCGACAGGAAGAACGAGGTCGACATGATGTCGAACTGCCAGCCCAGCTTGCGGGCGATCGCGAGCGCCTTCGGCACGTTGGGCGATTCCATGAAGCCGAACTTCAGCGTCACCTTGGAGAAGGTCGGTGAAATCTGCTCCAGCTTCACCCGTTCGGCCGGATCGATCCGCGGGGTTTGCGCGGTCTCGATGGTGAGAATGACGTTCTTCTCGTGCAGCACCTTGTAGTGTTTCAGACTATGCATCAGCGCGGTCGGCGCGCTGAGCGGGTCCGAGGTCAGGAACACCGCAGTGCCAGGCACTCGCTGCGGCGGCCGCTTCTCCAGCATTGCCACGAGATCGGCGAGCGGGAACTCGAGCTTGCGCGACTTTTCAAATAGCAGCCGGCTGCCGCGCCGCCACGTGTACATGAGGATGATCATGAGCGCGCCGAGCGCCAGTGGCACCCAGCCGCCCTCAAACACCTTCAACAGGTTCGCGCTCAGGAAGGTCAGATCGAGGAACAGGAACGGCGCAATCAGCGCGCCGGCGGCAAGCGCTGACCAGCGCCAGCCCTTCCAGACCACGACG
The DNA here is from genome assembly GCF_044908355.1 of Bradyrhizobium sp. USDA 336. Classification (NCBI taxonomy): domain Bacteria; kingdom Pseudomonadati; phylum Pseudomonadota; class Alphaproteobacteria; order Hyphomicrobiales; family Nitrobacteraceae; genus Bradyrhizobium; species Bradyrhizobium sp. USDA 336. The sequence continues at coordinate 2,401,428 of NZ_JBIYDC010000002.1, forward strand.
AAGCCCATCATCGCCGTGACCACCATGGTACCGGTGACGGAGATGCCGTAGGCGGATGCGAGCGCGCTCGACGAGCGGAACAGCAGCACTAGCAGCACCACCGCGACCAGCAGCAGCTGGTTGATGCGCGGAATGAAGATCTGGCCGGAATGGGCTTCCGACGTATGGCGAATTTCAAAGCGCGGCAGCAGCCCGAGCTGGATCGCCTGGCGCGTCAGCGAATAGGCGCCGGTGATGACGGCCTGGCTCGCGATGACGGTCGCCATGGTGGCGAGCACGACCATGCAGCCTCGGAGGAAGCCTTGCGGGAATAGCTGAAAGAACGGGCTCACGATGGCACCGGGATCGCCGAGCACCAGCGCGCCCTGCCCCAGATAGTTCAGCGCCAGCGAGGGCAGCACTACGATGAGCCAGGCGGTCTGGATCGGCCGCTTGCCGAAATGGCCGAGGTCGGCATAGAGCGCTTCGGCGCCGGTCACCGCCAGGAACACAGCGCCCAGCGTCACGAAGCCGATGACGCCATGGTGCAGCATGAAGTTCACGGCATAGAGCGGGTTGAGCGCGAGCAGCACCTGCGGGTGCTGGGCGATCTGAGGGATCGCCGCCACCGCCAGGACCGTGAACCAGACGCACATGATCGGGCCGAAGAAGGCGGCAACGCGCGCCGTGCCGCGGGACTGCACGGCGAAGAGGCCGACCAGGATCACCACCGTCAGCGGAACGATGTAGGGCTCGAACCTGAGCGTGACGTCCTTCATGCCCTCGATCGCCGACAGCACGGAGAGCGCCGGCGTGAGCACGGCATCGCCGTAGAACAAAGCTCCGGAAATGATGCCGAGCAGCACAATGGTCGCGCCGCCGCGGCCGGTGCCAACCGCCCGCTGGGCCAGCGCCATCAGTGCCAGCGTGCCGCCCTCGCCGTTGTTGTCGGCGCGGAGCAGGATCACGACGTATTTGAGCGTCACCACCACGATGAGCGCCCATAGAATCAGCGAGAGCACGCCGAGAACGGCGGCCGGCGTCGGCAATCCCTCCGCGCCCGAGGCGGCCATCACCGCCTCGCGGAACGCGTAGAGCGGGCTGGTGCCGATGTCGCCGTAAACGACGCCGATGCTGCCGAGCGTCAGCGCGCCGAAGCCGGCGGTGGTATGGGCCTCGCCATGCCCATTGGCCGCCACCGTTTCCGGGGCGGGAACTGCTACGTCGCTTGTCATGGGAGAGCCCGATGGCCTCTAAAATGCTTCACTGCACAATGGCGGAAGAGCGCGCGGCTTATAGTCCTGCGCCACCGGCATGGCCTAGCCCGATTCTGGGTCGTAGCCATGCAAATATGCATGGCTACGCCAGTTGCATTCTAGATAGTGACCTGGGTTCCGACTTCGACCACGCGGCCGGTGGGGATCTGGAAGTAGTCGGTGGCATCATTGGCCGACCGGCTCAGCGCGATGAACACATGATCCTGCCAGAGCGGCATGCCCGACTGTGCCGAGGCCTTCAGTGACCTGCGCGAGACGAAAAACGAGGTCGACATGATGTCGAACTGCCAACCCTGCTTGCGTGCGATGGCGAGGGCCTTGGGCACGTTCGGCTGCTCCATGAAGCCGAAGCGCAAGCGGACCTTGGAGAACTTGTCGCTGATCTTCTCCATCCTGAACCGCTCCGACAGATCGACCCGGGGCGTCTGCGCGGTCTCGATGGTCAGTATCACGTTGTGCTCGTGCAGCACCTTGTTGTGCTTGAGATTGTGCAGGAGCGCGGTTGGCACGAAGGCGGGATCGCTGGTCAGGAATACCGCGGTGCCCTTGACGATGTGCGGCGGCCGCTTCTCCAGGCTGCGGATCAGGTCGTCCAGCGGCACCTCGATCCGGCGCGTCTTCTGGATCAGGATCGCCGAGCCCTTGCGCCAGGTCCAGATCGTCCCGGCCATGACGACGCCGAACAGGAGCGGCACCCAGGCGCCATCGAGCAGCTTGAGCAGGTTGGCGCTGAAGAAGCTCAAATCGACGATGACCAAAGGCACGATCAGGGCTGCGGCGGTAGCCGCGCGCCAATTCCACAGCTTCCAGATCACGACGAATCCCATGATGCCATCGGCGACCATGGTGGTTGAGACCGCAATGCCGTAGGCCGAGGCCAGATTGCTGGGGGTGTGGAATAGAAGCACCAGCAGCATCACGCCGATCAGCAGCAGCCGGTTCACCCGCGGCAGGTAGATCTGGCCGGCATGCGATTCGGAGGTGTACCTCACCTCGAAACGGGGCAGCAGGCCGAGCTGCACGGCCTGATGGACCAGCGAATAGGCGCCCGTGATCACCGCCTGGCTCGCGATCACGGTTGCAGCCGTCGCAAGCCCGACCAGCGGCAGCACCAGTGTCTCGGGGACCATGCGATAGAACGAATGCTCGATCGCGCTGGGATCGGACAGCACGAGCGCACCCTGCCCGAAATAGTTGATCAAGAGCGCGGGCAGCACGAAGAACATCCAGGCTGACTGGATCGGCTTGCGGCCGAAATGGCCGAGATCGGCGTAAAGCGCCTCTCCGCCCGTCACCGCGAGGAACACCGCGCCGAGCGTCACGAGGCCGATCACGCCGTGCGACAACACGAACTGCACCGCATAATACGGATTGATCGCCGCCAGCACGGTCGGGTCGTCGGCGATGTGGACAGCCCCCATGATGGCAATGACGGTGAACCAGGTGACCATCACCGGCCCAAAGGCCGAGGCGACCAGCGCGGTCCCCTTGCTCTGGACCGCAAACAGCAGCACCAGGATGAGGACGGTGACCGGCACGACATAGGGCTTGAGCGCGGGGGTTGCGAGCTTCAGACCTTCGACCGCCGAGAGCACCGAGATCGCCGGCGTGATCATGGAATCGCCGATGAACATGGAAGCGCCGATCACGCCGAGCGCGAGCAGAACCCAGCTTCGCCGCCCGAGCGCGCGCTGGCCGAGCGCCATCAGCGAGAGCGTGCCGCCCTCCCCGTTGTTGTCGGCGCGCAGCAGCAAGAGGACATATTTGGCGGTGACGACGATCAGCAGCGCCCACAGGATCAGCGAGAGCACGCCGAGCACGATGGCGCGCGAGACCGGCTCGCCATGGGCCGCGGCCTTGACCGCCTCGTGGAATGCGTAGAGCGGCGAAGTGCCGATATCGCCGAAGACGACGCCGATGCTCCCTAGCGTAAGGGCCCAAAAACCTTGGGTGGGCCGCCCGTCCTGAGTCTCGGCCTGTGTGATGCTCGCGGTCATGACGGTGAAGAACGCTTCGTCCCAGAAATTGATCCGGCGCCTTTTGACGCTTCCGGTGCACCTGTCAATCGGCTCACCACCATAGCAGGCGCGGAGCCTGATGCTGTGACGCTAGAGCCACGCTCATCGCCTGCGCGACGACATGCCTCAGGTAAGATGGTAGCGCAAGGGGTTACGGCTTGAGATTCGGCGGCAACGGTGGGTCTTCGCGCATCAAGGTGATGGTCACCCGCCGGTTGGCGGCGAGCGAGGGATCGTCCGGAAATAGCGGCTGGGTATCGGCTTTGCCGGAGACGGCGAAGATGTGCGACGGCGGCAGGCCCTGGCGCTCGAGGATCTGGCGCACGGCGTTGGCGCGATCGGCCGACAGATCGAAGGCGCCATAGTCGCTGCGGGTCGGCACGAACCCCGCCGCGGTGTGGCCGGCGATGGAGACGCGGAGCGGCGTCGCCTTGAGCGGGATCGCGAGCTTCTCGACCAGGCGTCGAGTGCGGTCGTAGGGCACCTTGGAGCCGTCGGCGAACATCGAGCGGCCGTCCTGGTCGACGATCTCGAGGTTGAGACCCTGCTTGGTCTCCTCGAACATGATGTGCTTGGACATCTCGGTCAGCTCGGGCATGTCCTGCAACGCCTGGCGCAGCGAGGCCGCGGCCAGCGCGAAATTACGGTCGACCTTGATCTTCGCGCCGGAGGTTTTTTCGCGGTCTTCCTGATCGGGCGTCGGGGTGTTGGAGGCATCTTCCGGCTGGATGTGGTCGACGTTCTTGAGTCGCGGGCGCGTCGGCAGGCCGTCGGATTCGACGATGCCGGAATAGCGCGCTTCGGTCTGCACGCCGAACGCCTCGCGCATCGAGCCCGCGACGATCTTCAGCTTGTTGGCATCTTGCGTCGAGAACGCGACCAGCATCACGAAGAACGCCAGCAGCAGCGCCATCAGGTCGGCGAAGGTCACGAACCAGCCGTGGCCGCCGCCGTGAGCATTGCCGCGCTTCTTCTTGGCCATCTCTCAAAATCCAGGCGGCCTCAAGCCGGCACCGGCTCGCCTTCGGTGTGACGATGCTTCTCCGGCAGATAGGCCAGCAGCATCTCGCGCACCAGGGTCGGGCTCTTGGAGTCGCGAATCATCAGGATGCCGTCGATGATCAGGGTACGGTTGGTCTCTTCGTCCAGCAGCTTGCCGTGCAGCTTGTCGGCAATCGGCAAGCAGATCAGGTTGGCGACAACGGCGCCGTACAGGGTCGCCAGCAGCGCGGTGGCCATGAACGGACCGAGCTTGGAGGGATCGGACATGTTGGAGAACATCTGCACCATGCCAAGCAGCGTGCCGATCATGCCGAACGCCGGGGCGCAGTCGCCGACGGCGCGGTAGATCTTGCTGCCCTCGTCGAGGTGCATCAGGAAGTTGTCGCGGTCGCGCTCCAGGTTGTCACGAATGAAATCGAGATCGTAACCGTCGGCGACGTAGCGGATGCCCTTGGCGAGGAACGGCTCGTCGGTCTCGACCTTTTCCAGTCCGACCGGGCCCTGCTTGCGGGCGATTTCCGCGATGCGGGCGAGCTCGTCGACAAGGTCGTGAGCCGAAAGGCGGCTCAGGGTGAAGGCAAACTTCGCGCCCAGCGGCACGCCGTGGATCATCGCGGACAAAGGAAAGCGGATCATCGTCGCTGCGAACGAGCCGCCGAAGATGACGATGACGGCGTGGATGTCGTAGAACATCCCGAACGTACCGCCCATCAGGATCAGCGACGACACAACAATGGCGCCTGCGACGAGGCCGACAAGTGTTGCGATATCCATGATCGACTCCAACGCCTACGCAACAACGGCCGTCCTGGCCGCTGGCGCGGCTCAACCCCGAACCGCATCGCAGACCCTAGAGCGCCGCCCTTAAAGGCGCGTAAAGGTTAAGTCTCGACGATGTGCCGCCTGCCGCCGCAATTTGTCCCGGTTGCCGTCCAGCGATAGGAATTTCAACCCTTCGCTAACCATAATCAGGCGCCCAGGACGTCAGGTCGGCTGCGGCCCTCCGCCACATCGTGGACCGGCATCGGTTAGTGTCTGCTAGCGTTGCGACAGGGCCAATCGCGGAGCCAGCGCGATGTTGATGCTATTCGGTCTACTCACGGCGCTGCCCGCGGCGCTGGCGTTCCACCTGCTCGAGCCGGAACTCGTGCTTCCGGCGTTCAGCGTGCTGCTCTTTATCGAGGCCGCCTTTGCCGTGCTCGCAGCGCGGTTGATGCGCAGCGCCAACAGCGCAGACGATATCACCCTCTGGGACCTTGCCGGCGGCTTCACCCTGATCGGATGCGCCGCCGCCGTGCTCGGAGAACCGGATCAAGTCGCCCTGCTTCTGACAGAGCAAGGCGGCATTCGGCCGTCGTCCGGGCCGTAGATTGCCCTAAAACGCGATGCGATTAGGATGAATCGTCATCGCGCTTTAGGTTATTGTTTGAGCATGATCTTTTCGGAAAACCGCTACACGCTTTTCCGGATTATGCTCCAGCAGCCGTCAATGGATTTCCGCAGAGCGCTTCAACGCGGCCTTGAGCTTCTCGAGCGAGAAGTCGGGACTGCGGGCGATCTCCAGGATCGGCGTCTCGCGGCGGCCGCAGAGTTCGGCGGCCTCCGGCAGCTTTGCGGCAAGGTCAAGCGGGATCACGATGGCGCCATGCCGGTCGGCGTGGATGAGGTCGTCCGACTTTACGGTCATGCCGGCGACGCGCACCTCGCCGCCAAAGCTTTCCGCGTGCACCCAGGCGTGCGACGGGCCGATCGAGCCGGCTAGCGCCTGGAACCCGGGCGCCCATTGCGGGATGTCGCGGATCGAGCCGTCGGTGATGACGCCCAGGCAGCCGAGCGCCTTGTGCACGTTGCTCTGTACCTCGCCCCAGAACGCGCCATAGCCGACGTCGGGTCCGTCGATGTCCTGGATCACCGAGATGCGCGGGCCATGGCCGGTGCCGACATATTCGTAATATGCGATTCGGCGCTTGGACTGCTCCTCGGCCGGAAGCGATGACTTCAGAACCGAGCGGATCGTCACGGTGCGGGCATAGCCGACGATCGGCGGCAGGTCGGGAAACGGACAGACCAGCTGCTTGGTGGTGTAGCCGATCAGCCGCCGCTCGGGCGCCACGATCTCCATGGCGTTGCAGATCGTCGGCGTATCGTAACGGCCCAGCGCTTCGAGGACGGAAGCGGGCAGCGGCCCGGTCGCGGAATTGGTCACGGCGTTCTCTCCCAGGTTGGCGGCGATTGATTGCGCGATGCCGCCGGCACAAGGGCGATATAGCCGAGATCGGACCTCGACCCAACTCAGGCAGGCTTCATGGCAGATATCCGCGAGGAGCGTTTTAGTGCAGTCGTCCGGGCCGATCGTCGTCTTGCGGCGGCTCCGACAAATTCGCCAGCGTCGGCGCCGAGGGCGGTGACGGGACCTCGCCTCCCGCCGGCGCGGTGGCTTCCATCGCGCGCGCCTGGTCGCGATAGGATTTGTAGCCGAGCGGCAGCGCGAGAAGGTACAGCACCGTGCCGATCGACAGCACGTGCCAGGGATAGGCGATCAGGAGCGCGATGAAGACGATCACGGCGACGAAGGCCGGCAGCACCAGCTCGGGCGGCACGCGCATCCGCTTGGTCTTGCCGGAGAACACCGGCAGGCGCGACACCATCAGAAACGCGATCAGAAGCGTGTAGGCCGCGGTCACCGCCGCAGGTGTGCGCCCGACGTCGAGGAACGCCACATAGATCGGCAGCAGCACGGTGATCGCGCCGGCGGGCGCCGGCACGCCGGTGAAGAAATTGGCGGCGAAGGCCGGCTTGTTCGGATCGTCCATGGTGGCATTGAAGCGCGCAAGCCGCAGGCCGCCGGAGATCGCGAACACCATGGCGGCGATCCAGCCGGCATTGCCGAGCTCGTGCAGCTGCCAGAAATACAGCATCAGGCCGGGCGCCACGCCGAAATTGACGAAGTCGGCGAGACTGTCGAGCTCGGCGCCGAACTTCGACTGCCCCTTGATCATGCGCGCGATGCGGCCATCGATGCCGTCGAGCGCGGCGGCGAACACGATGGCATAGACCGCGAGCGTCATCCGCCCTTCGATCGACAGGCGGATCGAGGTCAGGCCGGCGCAGATCGCCAGCAGCGTGATGACGTTGGGCACCAGCATCCGCACCGGGATCGGTCGGAACCGCCGGCGGCGGACGTCGGGATCCTTGAAATCGTAAGGCGTCATGGCTCGTCCTTATCTCGGGGCGAGATATAGCAAGCCGCGCAGCCCTCCGCCATTGCGGCGGAACGCCTGCGAGCACCGACTATTGGTTAATTGGCGCGGAACGCGCCGCCCGGGTCGTCGCCGGCAAGGTCGGCCAGGATCGTCTCTCCGGCGATCGCGGTCTGCCCTTCCGAGACCAGCGCCTTGGTACCCACGGGCAGGTAGACATCGAGGCGCGAGCCGAAGCGGATTAGGCCGAAGCGCTCGCCGGCGCCGATCGCCTGCCCCTCCCTGACGAAGCAGACGATGCGCTTGGCGACCAGGCCGGCGATCTGGACCACGCCGATCCGCGCCGTCGGCGTCGTGATCACCAGGGAGTTGCGCTCGTTGTCCTCGCTCGCCTTGTCGAGCTCGGCGTTGATGAAGAGGCCGGGTCGGTAGGCGATACGATCCACCCTGCCCGCCACGGGCGCGCGGTTCACGTGGCAATTGAACACGCTCATGAAGATCGAGACGCGCGGCAGCGGCCGGTCGCCGAGCCCGAGCTCGGCCGGCGGCAGCGCCATGGTGATCATGGAGACACGCCCGTCGGCCGGCGATACCACGAGACCCTCGCGCACCGGCGTCACGCGGACGGGATCGCGGAAGAACAGCGCACACCACACGGTCAGGATCGTGCCGATCCACCCCAGCGGCGACCACAGCCAGAACAGGAGCAGGCTCGCCAGCGCAAAGGCGCCGATGAAGGGATAGCCCTCCTTGTGGATCGGCGGGATCTGACGCTGGATCGAATCGAGAATGGACATTGCTTTTTGCCGGTCGGGGTTGATGCCACGGGGTCGTCGCGCGGGCTTGTTTAGGCCAGACTTTGTTTAGGCCAGACTTGGGACCGGAGACAAGGTCACTCCGCCGCCGCGGGCGTCGTCAGGCTATCATCGACCGGCGGCGGCTCCCGGTTGGGCGCGGCATTGGTGTCGGCCATCTTGGCGAGTTTCTCGCGGGCCGCCTCGGCCTCGCGCTGCCTGTTCCACATGCTGGCATAGAGCCCGCCCTGCGCGAGCAGGCTCGCGTGAGTGCCGCGCTCAGCGATGCGGCCCTGGTCCAGCACGATGATCTCGTCGGCGCCGACGATGGTGGAAAGCCGATGCGCGATCACCAGGGAGGTGCGGTTCTTCGCCACGCGGTCGAGCGCCCCCTGGATCTCGTGCTCCGTATGGGTGTCGAGCGCCGAGGTCGCCTCGTCGAGCACCAGGATCGGCGGCGCCTTGAGGACCGTGCGCGCGATCGCCACACGTTGCTTCTCGCCGCCCGACAGTTTCAGGCCGCGCTCGCCAACCTGAGTTTCGTAGCCCTTCGGCGCCATGCGGATGAAGTGGTCGATCTGCGCCAGCCGCGCGGCCTCCTCCACCTCGGCATCGGTCGCGTCCCAGCGGCCGTAGCGGATGTTGTAGCGGATGGTGTCGTTGAACAGTACGGTATCCTGCGGCACCATGCCGATCGATGCGCGCAAGCTGGCCTGCGTGACCTCCCGGATGTCCTGGCCGTCGATCAGGATCCTGCCGCCGGAGACATCATAGAGGCGAAACAGCAGCCGCGAGATGGTCGATTTGCCGGCGCCGGAGGGACCGACGATGGCAACCGTCTTGCCGGCCGGCACCTCGAAGCTGATGCCCTTGAGGATGGGGCGCGCCGGCTCATAGGCAAAGCGCACGGCCTCGAAGCGCACCGTGCCGGCGGAGATGACCAGCGGCTTCGCGCCAGGCGCGTCCTTGATCTCGGCCTCGCGGCTGAGCACGCCGAACATCTTCTCGATGTCGATGATCGCCTGCTTGATCTCGCGATAGACCATGCCCATGAAGTTCAGCGGCTGGTAGAGCTGGATCATCATGGCGTTGACCAGCACGAAATCGCCGACGGTGTTGGTGCCGTTGCGCACGCCGATCGCGCACATCAGCATGGTCGCGGTCAGGCCCAGCGTGAAGATCACCGCCTGACCTGTGTTGAGCACCGCGAGCGAGGTGTAGGTGCGGACGCTCGCCTCCTCGTAGCGCTCGACCGATCTGTCGTAGCGCTGCGCCTCCCGCGCCTCGGCACTGAAATACTTCACCGTCTCGTAGTTGAGCAGCGAGTCGATCGCCTTGGTGTTCGCCTCGGTGTCGGAATCGTTCATCTTGCGGCGGATTCCGATCCGCCACTCGGTCGCGACGTAGGTGTAGTACATGTAGAGCGTGACCGTGATCAGGGTCGCGACCACGTAGCGCCAGTCGAATTGCCAGAGCAGCACCGCCAGCAGCAGCGAGACCTCGACGATGGTCGGGATCAGCTGCAGGATCACCATGCGCACGATGACCTCGATGCCCTCGCGGCCGCGCTCGAGCACGCGCGTGAGGCCGCCTGTCTTGCGCTCGAGGTGAAAGCGCAGCGACAGCTCGTGCATGTGGATGAAGGTGAGGGTCGCGAGCTTGCGCACCGCATGCATGGCGACGCGGGCGAAGATGCCGTCGCGCCATTGCGTCAGCACCGCCATCAGGATGCGCATCACGCCGTAGCTCGCGGTCAGCAGCAAGGGCGAGGCGATCACCCAGAGATGCCAATTGTCGGCCGCGACCGGCGCGGTGTTGGCGCCGGTCAGCGCATCCGTCCGCCCATTTGAAGCTGAACGGCACGGTAAGCGTGATCAGCTTGGCGGCGAGCAACAGCACCAGCGACCAGACCACCCTCATCTTCAGGTCGAAACGGTCGCCCGGCCAGATGTAGGGCCACAGATGTGCCAGCGTGCCCATCAGCGTGGCCCCGGCCTGCGGTCCTGCCACGGAAGGATCAGGAACGTCGGCGCCGTCGAACGATTGAGGTTGGTCCATCAACAAACCCGAAAGCCCGCCGGATGCGGGCGAAACTGCGATTAACGATTTTCGCCCGTCATATAGAGCCTTCCCGATGCCCGCGCACCCCGCCAGATGGCGAATCTTCGATTGTTTGTCGCGATTTACCGGTAAATTCCCGGAAGTATCGAATCACCGTTTGGGCTTGACGCCACTTCGCTGCAATGCATCATGGCACCAATGAGCACGATCAAAACCGTCTGTGTCTATTGCGGCTCCGGCCCTGGAACAAATCCCAACTTCATTGAAGCGGCGAAGGCGCTCGGCAGAGCGCTGGCGGAAAGCAAGATCCGCCTCGTCTATGGCGGCGGCTCGCTCGGCCTGATGGGCGCGGTCGCAACCTCCGTGCTCGATCACGGCGGCATGGTCACCGGCATCATCCCTGACTTCCTCCGCATGCGCGAGAATGCACTGACGCGCGTGCAGGAGATGGTCGTCACGCCCGACATGCACGAGCGCAAGCGGCTGATGTTCGAGCGCTCCGACGCCTTCGTGGCCCTGCCCGGCGGGCTCGGCACGCTCGAGGAGCTGGTGGAGCAGCTGACCTGGCAGCAACTCGGCCGTCACGCCAAGCCGGTGCTGCTCGCCAATATCGACAATTTCTGGGAGCCGCTGCTCTCGCTGGTGTACCACATGCGCCAGACCGAGTTCATCCGCGCCGGCCTCACCGTCGATATCCTGAAGGCGGACAAGGTCGAGGAGATCATCCCGCGGCTGCGCGCCGCGGCTGCGCAGATTCCTGACAGCGAGCGCGATCTCGCGCCGGAAGTGGCGCGGAAGCTGTAACGCCCTACGCTGCCGGAAACGTCACGGCCTCGATGCGATTGCCGTCGGGATCGGTGACGAAGGCCGCGTAGTAGCGCACGCGATCGTGCGGACGGATGCCCGGCGCGCCGTCGGAGGCGCCGCCAGCGGACAGCGCGGCTGCGTGAAACGCATCGACCTGATCGGTCGTCTTCGCCCGCAGGCAGATGTGCACGCCGCTCTCCGGCGCGACAGGCGGCATGCCCTCCCGCAAGTTGATCCAAAACTCCGGATAGGCCTTGCCGAACCCGACCGTCCGCGGCCGCGTGACGAGGCGTGCGAGGCCGAGGGCGGCGAGCGCGGCTTCGTAGAATTTTGCGGCGCGGTCGAGATCACTGACGCCGACGGAGATGTGGTCGATCATGGCCGTGCCCTTTCCCCATCCTCGGTGTCATCGCCCGGCTTGACCGGGCGATCCAGTACTCCGTGACAGCCGTAGATAAATCGATGGGCCGCAGCGTACTGGATTCCCCGCCTTCGCGGGGAATGACAGTCGTCGTGGGGGTTACGCCGGCGCGTCCGACTTCACGAGCTTGTAGATCACCGAATCCATCAGCGCCTGGAACGAGGCATCGATGATGTTCGGGGACACGCCGACGGTGGTCCAACGATCGCCGTTCTCGTCCTCGCTCTCGATCAGCACGCGCGTGACCGCGCCGGTGCCGCCATTGAGGATACGGACGCGATAGTCGATCAGTGTCAGGCCCTCGATATATTTCTGGTACTTGCCGAGGTCCTTCCGCAGGGCGACGTCGAGCGCGTTGACGGGACCGTTGCCTTCGGCCGCCGAGATCAGATGCTCGCCGGCGACGTCGACCTTCACCACCGCTAGCGCCACCGTGACGCGTTCGCCGAGCGCGTTGTAGCGCTGCTCGACGTTGACGTCGAACTGCTCGACCTCGAAATAATGCGGCACCTTGCCGAGCGTGCGGCGCGCCAGGAGCTCGAACGAGGCGTTGGCGGATTCATAGGCATAGCCGGCCGCCTCGCGCTCCTTCAATTCCTCGACGAGACGCGTCAGCTTCGGATCGCTCTTCTCGTAGGGGATACCGGCGCGGTCGAGCTCGGCGATGACGTTGGAGCGCCCGGCCTGGTCGGAGACCAGCACCTTGCGGTGATTGCCGACCAGCTCCGGCAATACATGCTCATAGGTCTGCGGATCCTTCAGCACCGCGGAGGCATGGATGCCGGTCTTGGTGACGAAGGCGCTCTCGCCGACGTAAGGAGCATGCCGGTTCGGCACGCGGTTGAGCATGTCGTCGAGCGTGCGCGACACCTTGACCAGCGTCGCCAGCTTCTCCGTGGTGACGCCGATCTCGAAAGCGTCGGCAAAACCCGTCTTCAGCTTCAGCGTCGGGATCAGCGAGCAGAGATTGGCATTGCCGCAGCGCTCGCCGAGCCCGTTCAGCGTACCCTGGATCTGCCGCGCGCCGGCACGCACCGCTGCGAGCGAATTGGCCACCGCCTGCTCGGTGTCGTTATGGGCGTGGATGCCGACGTGATCGCCGGGGATGTGCCTGGTCACGTCTCTGACGATGGCCTCGACCTCATCCGGCATGGTGCCGCCATTGGTGTCGCACAGCACCACCCAGCGCGCACCGGCATCGAAGGCGGCCTTGGCGCAGGCGAGCGCAAAGGCGGCGTCTTCCTTGTAGCCGTCGAAGAAATGCTCGCAATCGAGCATCACCTCGCGGCCGGCCGCCTTCGCCGCCGCGACGCTGTCGCGGATCGAGGCGAGGTTCTCTTCCTTCGTGGTCTCCAGCGCGACGCGGACCTGATAGGCCGACGCCTTCGCCACGAAGCAGATCGCATCCGCCTTCGCTTCCAAGAGGCCCGCAACGCCCGGATCGTTGGACACCGAGCGGCCCGCCCGGCGCGTCATGCCGAAGGCGGTGAAGCGCGCATGTTTGAGCTTGGGCTTGGAGCCAAAGAACTCCGTGTCGAGCGGATTGGCGCCGGGATAGCCGCCCTCGACATAGTCGATGCCGAGATCGTCGAGCATCGCCGCGATGACCTGCTTGTCCGCCAGCGTGAAGTCGACGCCGTTGGTCTGCGCCCCATCGCGCAGCGTGGTGTCGAACAGATAGAGACGCTGCTTGCTCATTGCCCCGCTCCGAGCGTCTTCTTCATGGTGGTGTTGGCGAGCCACTCGTCGTTGATGGTGATGCTGTTGCGCTGCTGGGCGGTGTAGCCGCGCTTGGCGAAGAAACCCTCCGCGGTATCGCTGGCATCGACCGAGAGGCTCGTGGCGCCGCGGACGCCTGCGAGCTTCTCCAGCGCGTCGACCAGCATGGTCGCGATGCCCTGCCCGGCCACGGCCGGATGCACATAGAGCATGCGGATGTGATCATTACCGCGCAGCGAGGCGAAGCCGACAGGCGAGCCTTCCAGCGTCGCGATCAGCGTCAGGTCGGACGCGAGCCGCTTGCCGAACTCCTCGTCCTCGGCCGCCGCCATCCAGGCTTCCTGCTGCGCCTCGCTATAATCGTCGCCGGTCAACTCCTCGATGCTGGCGGCGAAGATCGCGGCGAGCATCGGCACATCCGCCGGCAGGAAGGGCCTCAGTGCGGGCTTTGGCAAAGTCTGTCCCATCGTCCTCACCAAATCCCATAAAGCTTGAGCACGATCGCCACCGCGCCGGCGAGCAGCGCGAGCTTCAGCGCAATGTAATAGAGCCAGTGCCGCGGGAAAGGCGTGTCGGGCCGTTTCATCGGGCGATCTCCCAGGTTGTGCCTTCCTTGGAGTCCTTGATCGCAACGCCCATCGCAGCGAGCAGATCGCGGATGCGGTCGGACTCCCCAAAGTCCTTCCGGCTACGGGCCGCTGTCCGCTCCGCGAGCAGGCGCTCGACCTCCTTGGCGTCGACCCCGCTCGCCTGCTGCTTGCGCCCTTCCCACTGCGCCGCGCTCTCGGAGAGGAATCCGAGCAGCCGCAACGAGCCCGCAAGACCTGCGATATCGTTGCCGCGCAGGCCGTGCAGCGCCGCGATCGCCTGCGGCGTGTTGAGGTCGTCGAGCAGCGGTTCGACCACCGACGGAGCCGGCTCGCCGGGCGCGACATCGGCCGCAACGCGGTACCAGTCGTCGAGCGTCTTGGCGCTCTCCTCCAGCGACTTCATGGTCCAGTCGATCGGCGAGCGGTAATGCGTCTTGAGCATGTTGAGGCGCAGCACCTCACCCGGCCAATCCCTGAGCAGCTCGTGGATCGTGATGAAGTTGCCGAGGCTCTTCGACATCTTCTCGCTCTCGACCTGCAAGAAGCCGTTGTGCATCCAATAGTTCGCCATGCGCTCGCGGTGGAACGCGCAGCAGGTCTGCGCGACCTCGTTCTCGTGATGCGGAAACACGAGATCGATGCCGCCGCCATGGATGTCGAAATGCTCGCCGAGATGCTTCCAGGCCATCGCCGAGCACTCGATGTGCCAGCCCGGACGTCCCTCCGCCTTGATGCCTGATGGCGACGGCCAGGACGGCTCTCCCGGCTTCGACGGCTTCCACAGCACGAAGTCGGTCGCATCGCGCTTGTAGGGCGCAACATCGACCCGCGCGCCCGCGATCATCTCGTCGAGCGAGCGCTTCGACAGCGCGCCATAGCGCGGCAGCGCGGAATTGGCCGCGTTCATCGCCTGCGGCGAGAACAGCACGTGGTCCTCGGCGACATAGGCAAAGCCGCCGGCGACCAGCTTCTCGATGATCTCGCGCATCTCGCCGATATGCTCGGTGGCGCGCGGCTCGACGCTCGGCCGAAGCGCGCCGAGCGCATCGACGTCGGCATGAAACTGCTTGCCGGTCTGCTCGGTGACCTTGCGAATGGCCTCGTTCAGCGGCAGGCCGGGAAAATCGCGCGCGGCGCGATCGTTGATCTTGTCGTCGACGTCGGTGATGTTGCGGACATATTTGACGTGTGCCTCGCCGTAGATGTGGCGCAGCAGCCGAAACAGCACGTCGAACACGATCACCGGCCGCGCATTGCCGATATGGGCGAAGTCATAGACCGTCGGTCCGCAGACATACATGCGGACGTTGTTCGGATCGAGCGGCACGAAGGTGCGCTTTTCCCGGCTCAGCGTATCGTAAAGACGCAATTCCATGACAACCCATCCCTCTCGGCCGGGCGTCCAAGGCTCTCAATGTGTTTTGAGAAAAGACGGCTCCAGCCAGCGAATCGCTAGCTCGTAATCTCGCGGCAAATGGCGCAAATGGCGAGGAGACCGTTCATGCGGGCACATATGGGCCACCACAGGCCCCGGCGTCAAGGGCCGCGAAAATGCCGTTTTTGCCCCCGCACGGGGCGCGGCCTGCCCGGAGGGTTCATGATCCCCTAACCATTTGAGGCCATTCTGGAACCTGCGGTTCCCAATTTTTTGCCCCCGGTAATTTCATGCGATCCCTGCTCGCGCTCATTTTCGGCGCCTCGCTCCTTGCAGCACCTCAGGCGTGCGCCGAGACCCGCGTATTCATCATCGCCGACCAGTGCCTCGCCAAGGGCGACACGTGCGGCGCCTCCGCCGCGCGCACCTATTGCCAGTCACGAGATTTTGCAAAGGCATCGAGTTATCGCCGGGTCGATCCCGACGAAATTACCGGCTCCGTCCCCAAAACCGGCACAAACTGCTCCCATGGCCATTGCGACGAGTATGTCGCAATCACCTGCCAGCGCTGAATTCCCTCGGAGCTGGTGGACCTTAGGACCAGTCTTGGGCCCCTGAAACGACGTGACGATGCCGCAGGAAGCGGCTATTGGGAGGGCGCGCTTCGGCCCCCCACCTCACTTGGATGATCACGCTGGGCCGTGACCTCGCTAGAATGGCGGATATGCCTGAATTCTTCTCTCTCCTCCGTGCCCGCTCCCTCCTTGCCTGCACCGTGCTCCTCGGCACACTCGTGCTCGCCGATGGCGCTTTGGCGCAGGCCGGCCCGCCGCCCCAGCCCGGCCAGAACGGGCTCGGACCGAACCCGATGTGCGTGCGGCTGGAAGCTCAACTCGCCGCGCTCGATCGCGGCGGAGGTGATGCCGCGCGCGAAGAGCAGATCCGCCGCTACCAGGATTCCCAGGCCAAGCAGCAGGCCGAGCTCGACCGTGTCACCATGCAGGCCAAGCGCATGGGCTGCGATTCCTCCGGCTTCTTCTCGCTGTTCAACGGCCAGTCGGCGCAGTGCGGCCCGGTCAACACCCAGATCCAGCAGATGCGCGCCAATCTGGACCAGATCACCGGCAGTCTCGAGCGGCTGCGCGGCGGCCCCGGCGCCAACCCGGAGCGCGACAACCAGCGCCGCTCGGTGCTGATGGCGTTGGCGCAGAATAATTGCGGCCCGCAATATGCCAATGCCGTGCAGCAGCAGGGCGGCGGCAACTTCCTCAGCAATCTGTTCGGCGGCAACAACCCGAACAATCCGCAAGCCATGCCGCCCTCCGATCTCGGCCCGCAATCCGGCACCTTCCGCACCGTCTGCGTGCGCACCTGCGACGGCGCTTATTTCCCGATCTCCTTTGCCACCGTGCCGGCGCGCTTCCCTGACGATGAGAAGACCTGCAAGGCGCTGTGCCCGGCCGCGGAAGCCGTGCTCTACAGCCATCGCAATCCCGGCGAGGACATGAACGCGGCGGTCTCGATCGGCGGCCAGCCCTACTCGGCGCTGCCGACCGCATTCAAATTCCGCAGCGAGTTCAATCCGTCCTGCTCCTGCAAGGCGGCGGGACAGACCTGGGCGGATGCGCTGAAATCGGCCGATGACAAGGCCGCGGCCGAGCAGCAGGGCGACATCATCGTCACCGAGGAAAGCGCCAGGAAGATGCAGCAGCAACGGCTCAACAAGGGCGCGCCGCAGCCTGCCAATGCCAAGAAAGGCGCGGCTCCTGCACCAGCAACTGCTGCCGCACCGGTCGCCACGCCACCCTCGGACGCGAGCCCCGCGTCAGAGAACAAGCCGATCCGCTCGGTCGGCCCGACCTTCCTGCCGCAGCAGCAGAAGTAGGCCGTCGCTCTGTCATGCTCCGCGCAGGCGTCCCAGCGCGGCCGTTCCGCTGTTACGGCTCGCCCTCGCGGCTCCAGGGGAAGAGATTGGCCGGAAAGTCTGCTGCGTAGCGCCTGCCCTTCCGGGGCGGAAGCGGTGCATCCGGTGGGTTCGGATTGGGCTCGACCACCCGCCGATAGAGGTGCCAGGTGGCATGACCGAGCACCGGCAGAACGACGGCGAGACCGACGAAGAGCGGCAGCGAGCCGATCACGAGCAGCGCCGCCACGATGAGGCCCCATCCGGCCATCGCAACCGGATTCGCCGCCACCGCTCGGAGCGACGTGCGGATCGCGTCGATCGCCGTCGCATGACGGTCCAGCATCAACGGAAATGACACGACGCTGACGCACAATGCCACAACCGCAAACAGGAAGCCGACACCGCAACCGATGATGATGAGCGACCAGCCTTCGGGTGTCGTCAGCACGCGCGTTGCGAAGTCGGGTATGCTTGCGGCCGCAGCGTGACCGAAGATCGCGACATAGATTGCGTTCGCGGCACCGATCCAGGCCCCGAACAGGACCAGCAGGAGCACGCCGAGTTCGACCATGGCGCCGAACGACGGTGCGCGCAGCACCTTGATCGCATCCCATGCTTCGACTTCCTCGCCGCGCTCGCGGCGACGGCTGAGTTCGTAGAGACCGATCGCGGCAAAAGGACCGATCAAGGCAAAGCCGGCGGCCAGCGGAAACAGTAGCGGCAGCACCGAATAGCCGAGCACCATCCTGAACAGGACGAGACCGAGAACGGGATAAATCAGGCACACGACGATCGCGTGACTCGGCATCGCCTGGAAATCACCCCAACCCAGGCGCAGGACCTCGGTCAGGTCGGACAAGCTGATCTTGCGAATGGGATAGGAGGTCGCTTCGCCGAATGCGCGCCGCCTGACGTCGTGGGAGTACAGAGTGGCCATGTACGGACGCTCCCGTGCTGAAAATCGCGGTTTTCGACAACACGCGCTCTTCAGCCACGCGTGTCCGCCTGACGAGCAGGAAACGCGAGGGGTCGGGTACGGCAACCCAGGTTCAGCAACCGAGCCTGGCCGGACGGAACCCGTCGCGACCTGCCCGGCAAGCTTAGCGCGCGCGGAGCACGGCTGCATTCACGGTTGGGTGAATTGCGCACCAGCACGGATTTGTGCGTTGCATCACCCAAACCGAACATGGGCACCGGATGCTTGTCGGTTTGCCAGCAATCACACCAATTCGGGCACCTCTATTGCTCTATTGACGCCGGATTAGGCTGGGATCATTTTAGACGCAGACGCCCTTAGAGTTGAAGGTCGCGAGCGTTCTCTTGATTTCGCGATCGGTGGACTGGGCGAAGCAAGAGGCCGGCGATGGCATATGCCAAGAAAGGCCAGCCATCGCGACCGACATGAGCTCCGCCCTGGATTCGTATCCGTAGCCCTCGATGGCAAGGATGGATCAGGATGGCTGTCGCACTGATACTGCTTCTGGTCGCGATCGGCTCGGTGCTGTTTCACATCTACAGCCCGTGGTGGTGGACGCCGATCGCCACGAACTGGGCCTATATCGACCACACGATCAACATCACGTTCTGGATCACGGGCTTCGTTTTCGTCGCCGTGATCGCCTTCATGGCTTATTGCGTCTTCCGCTTTCGCCACAGAGAGGGAAGAAGGGCTGACTACAATCCGGAAAACAAAAGGCTCGAATGGTGGCTGAGCGTCGGGACCGGCGTCGGCGTCGCGGCCATGCTGGCGCCTGGCCTCGTGGTCTGGCACCAGTTCGTGACGGTGCCTGCGGATGCCACCGAGATCGAGGTCATGGGCCAGCAATGGCAGTGGAGCTTCCGCCTTCCGGGCAAGGATGGGCAGTTGGGCACATCGGATGTCCGCAACATCGCGTCCGACAATCCGATGGGGCTCAATCGTGACGACCGGCACGCGCAGGACGATGTCGTGATCGAGAGCGGCGACCTGCACCTTCAAGTCGGAAAGCCGGTCAAGGTTCTCCTCCGCTCGGTTGATGTCCTGCACGATTTCTACGTGCCCGAATTCCGGGCCAAGATGGACATGGTTCCAGGCATGGTGACCTATTTCTGGATCACGCCGATCCGAACCGGAACCTTCGATGTCCTCTGTGCGGAGCTTTGTGGCACTGCTCACTATCAAATGCGGGCCAAGGTCATCGTCGACGAAGAGCGTGAATATCACGCTTGGTTGGAGCAACAAAAAACGTTCGCAGAATTATCGCCGGCAAAAGCCGTCGTGAAGACGACGTACCAATCCGGCAGCAAGTAGCAAGCTGCCGCCGAAGATAGATCGGGCGCAAGAGGCCAGCGCCTCCCCCCGATGGAAACGACCGAGGAGGTTCTATGGTCGATGTTCCATATGAAGGAATCCCCGGCATCCCGCCTGCCGAAGTACCTGACGTCGAGCTCTATCATCCGCGGAGCTGGTGGACACGATATGTGTTCTCGCAGGACGCCAAGGTGATCGCCATTCAGTATTCGCTGACGGCCACGGCCATCGGGCTGGTGGCCCTGGTGCTGTCGTGGCTGATGCGGCTGCAACTGGGATTCCCCGGCACGTTCTCTTTCATCGATGCCAACCAGTACCTCCAGTTCATCACCATGCACGGCATGATCATGGTGATTTACCTGCTCACCGCATTGTTCCTGGGCGGCTTCGGCAACTACCTGATCCCGCTGATGGTCGGCGCCAGGGACATGGTCTTCCCCTATGTGAACATGCTGAGCTACTGGATCTACCTGCTCGCAGTCCTGGTGCTTGCCTCGACATTCTTCGTGCCCGGTGGCCCCACCGGCGCCGGTTGGACGCTGTACCCGCCGCAAGCAATCCTTTCAGGAACGCCCGGGCAGGATTGGGGCATCCTTCTCATGCTCGCGTCCCTGATCCTGTTCATCATCGGCTTCACCATGGGCGGGCTGAATTATGTGGTCACAGTGTTGCAGGCGCGCACGCGCGGCATGACCTTGATGCGCCTGCCCCTGACGGTGTGGGGCATTTTCACGGCGACCGTCATGGCGCTCCTCGCGTTCCCTGCATTGTTCGTTGCCTCGGTCATGCTGCTGTTCGACCGTCTCTTGGGAACCAGCTTCTTCATGCCCGCCCTCCTCGAGATGGGCACGCTATCGAAACATGGCGGCGGCAGCCCGTTGCTCTTCCAGCACCTGTTCTGGTTCTTCGGTCATCCCGAAGTCTACATCGTCGCCCTGCCCGCCTTCGGCATCGTCTCCGATCTGATCAGCACGCATGCGCGCAAGAACATCTTTGGTTATCGCATGATGGTCTGGGCGATCGTAGCCATCGGCGCGCTCAGCTTCATCGTATGGGCGCACCACATGTATGTGAGCGGCATGTTCCCGCAATTCGGGTACTTCTTCGCCACCACGACGCTCATCATCGCCATCCCCACCGCGATCAAGGTCTACAACTGGGTGCTGACCCTGTGGCGCGGCGACATTCATCTCACGGTGCCGATGCTGTTCGCCCTCGGCTTCATCGTCACCTTCGTGAACGGCGGGCTCACCGGCCTCTTCCTCGGCAACGTCGTCGTGGACGTGCCCCTCTCGGATACCATGTTCGTGGTCGCCCATTTCCACATGGTGATGGGCGTGGCGCCGATCATGGTCGTGCTCGGCGCGATCTATCATTGGTACCCAAAGGTCACGGGGCGGATGCTGAACGAGGCCATGGGCAAGTTTCACTTCTGGGTCACCTTCCTCGGCGCCTACCTGATCTTCTTCCCCATGCACTATCTTGGACTGCTCGGAGTCCCGCGCCGGTATTTCGAACTCCTAGATACGACGTTCATCCCGTCCTCGGCCCATTCACTCAACGCCTTCATCTCCGTGGTGGCCTTGATCGTCGGCTTTAGCCAGATGGTGTTCCTGTTCAACCTTGTCTGGAGCCTGTTCAAAGGTGAGGCCTCAGGCGGCAATCCGTGGCGGGCGACGACGCTGGAGTGGCAGACGCCGGAGACGCCCCCAGCGCACGGCAACTGGGGCAAGGAGCTCCCTGTCGTGTACCGCTGGGCCTATGATTACAGTGTGCCCGGTGCCGCGGAGGACTTCATTCCGCAGAACCAGCCGCCGCGTGCGACTCAGCTCGTTCAGGGAGCTGCTTCGTGAGCGCCATCATCCTGTTCCTGGCTGTGCTTGCGGTGATCGCCGGATGGTGGCTGTCGCAGCAGCGCCTGACGGCCAAGCCCTGGCTGGAGGAAGGCCCGGCCGGTGACTTCCCCGGCGGCGACGCCATAACCTGGCCGGCAGCGAAGATCGGACTTGGCGTGTTTCTCGCGGTCGCGAGCGCCTTGTTCGTCCTCTTCATCAGCGCCTACTCGATGCGCATGAGCGTGGTGGACTGGCGGCCGCTGCCGGTGCCGCGGCTGCTGTGGGTCAACACGGGCGTCCTGGTCCTGAGCAGTGTCGCGCTGCAATGGTCGAACGTGGCCGCGCGCCGACACGATACCGAAGGCGTCATGATCGGTCTGCTCGCGGGCGGAGCATCTGCCGTGATCTTCCTCGCCGGGCAGCTCCTGGCTTGGCAACAGCTCGGGGCTGCGGGATATTTCGTGGCGTCCAATCCATCGAATTCCTTCTTCTACCTGTTGACCGCAGTGCACGGGCTGCACCTGACGGGCGGTCTTGTGGCCTTGGGCCGAACCTCGGCCAAGATGTGGCGCGGCGCCGAGATCGCCGACATGCGCTTGAGCGTGGAGCTGTGCGCCATCTACTGGCACTTCCTGCTGTTGGTCTGGCTTGTCCTGCTCGGTCTTCTCACCGGCTGGACCGACGATTTCATCGACATCTGCCGCCAATTGCTGAGCTAGGGAGGCGAGACCAGATGGCTGAGACCGTGCTGACAGATCCGGGCCAATCGCCTGCGCGGCTTGAAGGCTGGCGCGGCATCGCCGCCGACTGGGCGTCCGATCAGCGCGCCTTCAAGAACGTGTCCTGGGGCAAGGCCATGATGTGGATCTTCCTCCTCAGCGACACCTTCATCTTCAGTTGCTTCCTGCTCTCCTACATGACGGCGCGCATGTCGACGACCGTGCCGTGGCCCAATCCCAGCGAAGTCTTCGCCCTCGATATCGGGGGCAACCACATGCCCCTGATCCTGATCGCCATCATGACCTTCGTGCTGATCAGCAGCAGCGGTACGATGGCGATGGCCGTCAATTTCGGCTACCGCCGCGATCGCGTGAGAACCGCAATCCTGATGCTGGTCACTGCAGCCTTCGGCGCGACCTTCGTCGGAATGCAGGCCTTCGAATGGACCAAGCTGATCATGGAGGGCGTCCGGCCCTGGGGCAATCCATGGGGTGCCCCGCAGTTTGGTGCGAGCTTCTTCATGATCACCGGCTTCCACGGCACCCATGTGACTTTCGGTGTGATCTTCCTGATCGCCATCGCGCGAAAGGTCCTTCGTGGCGACTTCGACGTCGAGAGGCGCGGCTTCTTCACGAGCCGAAGGGGGAATTACGAGATCGTCGAGATCACGGGCCTGTACTGGCACTTCGTCGATCTCGTGTGGGTGTTCATCTTCGCATTCTTCTATCTTTGGTGAGGTCGGCGCATGACAAACGCGGCGGTACACATGGAAGAACGGCCCCACGCTCCGGCGCACGGCGCAGTTGCAACGGAAGCCGTTCACGCCGAGGGGCAACAGCACCCGATCAAGCTCTACCTCGTGGTCTGGGGTTGGTTGTTCGTCCTCAGCACGTTCTCCTACCTCGTCGACTACTTTGGCCTGCATGGCTATCTGAGGTGGTCGCTGATCCTGCTGTTCATGATGTTGAAGGCCGGCCTGATCGTCGCCGTCTTCATGCACATGGCCTGGGAGCGGCTGGCCTTGACCTATGCCATCCTGCTGCCGCCGGTCGCGGTATTGGTATTTGTGGCGATCATGGTGCTCGAATCCGAATACACGCGCTTCCTAAGGGTGCTGTTTTTCGCAACCCCGTCATAGCGCCTGCCGTCGCTCAGGGTAGGCTTCACCCCTCGAATGCGTCGATTGACGCCGTGCTTCCACGTGACACCAGCGCCTCATCCGTCGCCGGCAACGGCTGGCCCTTGTCGCGAAAACGGTTGGTGATGGGATAACGGCGGTCGCGGCCGAAATTCTTCGGTGTCACCTTCACCCCAGGCGCGGCCTGGCGGCGCTTGTATTCGGCGACGTTGAGCAGATGGTCGATCCGGGTCACCGTCTCGCGGTCGAAGCCGGCGGCGATGATCTGGTCGAGCGGCTCCTCGCGCTCGACGAGGCGCTCCAGGATGGCATCGAGCACGTCGTAAGGCGGCAACGAGTCCTGGTCGGTCTGGTTCTCGCGCAGCTCCGCGGTCGGCGGGCGCATGATGATGTCCGGCGGGATCACCTCGCCGGCAGGGCCGAGCGCGCCCTCCGGCTTCCAGGAATTGCGCAAGCTTGCCAGGCGGAACACCTGCGTCTTGTAGATGTCCTTGATCGGGTTGAAGCCGCCGTTCATGTCGCCATAAAGCGTGGCGTAGCCGACCGACATCTCCGACTTGTTGCCGGTCGTCAGCACCATCAGCCCGGTCTTGTTGGAGATCGCCATCAGCAGCGTGCCGCGGGTCCGGGCCTGGAGGTTCTCCTCGGTGATATCGGGCGGCAGGTTCTTGAAGATGCCGGACAGGATCGTCTCGAACCCGGTCACGGCTTCGGCGATCGGCAGCACCTCATAGCGGATGCCGAGATGGCCGGCGAGCTCGCCGGCATCCGCGATCGAATGCGGCGCGGTGTAGCGGTAAGGCAGCATCACGCCATGCACCTGGTCGACGCCGAGCGCGTCGACAGCGATCGCCGCGCAGAGCGCCGAATCGATGCCGCCGGAGATGCCGAGCAGCACGCCGGGAAAGCCGTTCTTGGCGACGTAATCGCGTAAGCCCAGCACGCAGGCGGCGTAGTCGGCCTTGTCGCCCTCGGGCAGCTCGGCGATCGGCCCGCTGCAGCGCCAGTCGTCGCCGTTTCTGCTGAAACGCAGCGTGACGATGCCTTCTTCGAAGGCCGGCAGCTGCGCCGCGAGCGAGAGATCGCCATTGAGCGCGAAGGATGCGCCGTCGAACACGAGCTCGTCCTGGCCGCCGACCTGGTTGAGATAGACCAGCGGCAGCCCGCTCTCCGTGACGCGCGCTACCGCGACCGACAGGCGCACGTCGTTCTTGTCGCGGGCGTAAGGCGAGCCGTTCGGCACCAGGATGATCTCGGCGCCGGTCTCGGCCAGCGTCTCGACCACGTTCTCGTAATCCTCGGACTCTTCCAGCCAGATGTCCTCGCAGATCGGCACGCCAATGCGCACGCCGCGCACGGTGACGGGACCGGCGGCAGGGCCGCGCGAAAACAGCCGCTTCTCGTCGAACACGCCGTAATTCGGCAGGTTGCACTTGAAACGCAGGCTCGCGATACGCCCGCCGTCGAGCAGCGCACAGGCATTGTAGAGCATGCCCTCCTCGACCCAGGGCGTGCCGACCAGCATCGCAGGCCCGCCATCGGCGGTCTCGCGCGCGAGGCTTTCGATCGCGGCGCGGCAGGCGGCCTGGAAGGCGGGCTTCTGCACCAGGTCTTCCGGCGGATAGCCGGCGATGAACAGTTCCGGAAACAACACGAGATCGGCGCCGTCGGACTTGGCCTGCGCCCGCGCCGCGCGCGCCTTGGCCGCATTGCCCTCCACGTCGCCCATGGTCGGATTGAGCTGGGCGAGCGTGACCGCGAATGTGTCGAGACGTTCGGTCATGGCCGCTTTATCCGATCCCGAGTTACAGGAACCCCAATCGCTCGATGATGGCAATGATCCAGAACGCGCCGGTCATCAAGAGCGCAACGCCAACCGCGGCCGAGCCCATGTCCTTGACGCGGCCGATCTGCTTGTCGTGATCCAAGGTCAGCCGGTCGGCGAGCTTCTCGATCGCGGTATTGAGCAGCTCGACCGTCAGCACGAAAGCGACAGAGCACACCAATTCGACCGCGCGCATCGCCGTGGCGCCGATGAACCAGGCGAGCGGCACCGACAGCAGCAGCGCGAAGATCTCCTCGCGGACGGCCTGCTCCGACCGGAACGCAAAGGCCAGCCCGTTGCGGGAATTGATCGTGGCCTTCCAGATCCGCAGCAAGGTCTTACAGCCCCGCTGCGGCCGGAATCGGCTGAGCCTTGCCGGCGCGCTCCTGCTTGAGCAGCTCCGCGACCAGGAACGCCATATCGATGGATTGCTCGGCGTTGAGGCGGGGATCGCAGACCGTGTGGTAGCGGTCGTTGAGATCCTCGTCCGTGATCGCGCGGGCGCCGCCGAGACATTCGGTGACGTCCTGGCCGGTCATCTCCAGATGCACGCCGCCGGCATGGGTGCCCTCGGCGGCGTGGACCGCGAAGAACGACTTGACCTCGGACAGGATGCGGTCGAACGGGCGAGTCTTGTAGCCGGACGTCGAGGTGATGGTGTTGCCGTGCATGGGATCGCACGACCAGACCACCACCCGGCCCTCGCGCTTCACGGCGCGGACCATGTTCGGCAGATGCTCGCCGATCTTGTCGGAGCCGAAGCGGCCGATCAACGTCAGCCGGCCCGGCTCGTTGTCGGGATTGAGCACGTCGATCAGCTTCAGCAGTTCGTCTACCTTGAGCGAGGGGCCGCACTTCAGCCCGATCGGATTCTTGATGCCGCGGAAATATTCGACATGGCCGTGATCGAGCTGGCGGGTGCGGTCGCCGATCCAGATCATGTGGCCCGAGGTCGCGTACCAGTCGCCGGTGGTGGAATCAACGCGGGTCATGGCCTGCTCGTAGCCGAGCAGCAGCGCCTCATGGCTCGTGTAGAAATCGGTGGCACGCAGCTCCGGATGGCTCTCGAGGTCGAGGCCGCAGGCGCGCATGAAGTTGAGCGCGTCCGAGATGCGGTCGGCCAGCTCCTTGTAGCGGCGTGACTGCGGGCTATCCTTGAGGAAGCCTAGCATCCATTGATGCACGCTGCCGAGATTGGCGAAGCCGCCGGTGGCGAACGCGCGGAGCAGGTTCAGCGTCGCGGCGGACTGGCGATAGGCCATCAGCTGGCGCTGCGGATCGGGAATGCGCGCTTCGCTGGTGAAGGCGATGTCGTTGACGATGTCGCCGCGATAGCTCGGCAGCTCGACGCCATTCACCTTCTCGGTCGCCGACGAACGCGGTTTTGCGAACTGGCCGGCGATGCGGCCGACCTTCACCACCGGCACCGCGCCGGCATAGGTCAGCACCACCGCCATCTGCAGCAGCACGCGGAAGAAGTCGCGGATGTTGTTGGCGCCGTGCTCGGCGAAGCTCTCGGCGCAGTCGCCGCCCTGTAGCAGGAAGGCTTCGCCCGCCGCAACGCGGCCCAAGGCCTTCTTCAGATTGCGCGCCTCGCCTGCGAACACCAGCGGCGGAAAGGTCGCAAGCTGCGCCTCGACATCGGCTAGAGCCTTGGCGTCGGGATATTCGGGCACCTGTAGCACCGGCTTGCTGCGCCAGGACTCGGGCGTCCACCGCTCGGACATCGCAATCTCTCCGTGAAGCAAAAACCACAACCTGATCTAGGGGTTGCGAGGGCCGCCTTATACACAGGCCGGCCACGCCCCGCCAGTTGTAAATCCATTTCGCAGCGCAAACCCTTGCGGCCAAAGCCGAATTCGCATTTGCTTGGGCAGGCTTGAGGAATCCGACAGGACACCGACCGCCATGGGCGCGGCACTGGATGACGTTTTCATCGACGAGATCAGCTTCCCGGCAGCCGACGGCTATGCCCTGACCGGCACCCTGTTCCTGCCGCGCGGCGCCAAGCGCCATGCCGTCCTGATCAATTCGGCGACCGCCGTGCCGCGAAAGATCTATCGGGGCTTTGCCTCCTACCTCGCCCATCGCGGCTGCGCGGTGCTGACCTACGACTATCGCGGCATCGGCGATTCCCGCCTGCCGGCGATGGTCGGCTACAACCAGCCGAAATCGCTGGTCGGCTTCAAGGCCTCGATGTCGGACTGGGCTGCGCTCGACGTCACCGCCGCGGTCAGCTGGATGCGCGAGCGCTATCATGCCCTGCCGCTCGCCTATATCGGCCATTCCTTCGGCGGCCAGGCGCTCGGGCTGATCGCGAACAACAGCGAGATCTCGCGCGCCGCCTTGGTGGCCTCGCAGGCCGCGACATGGCGATTGATGACCTCGCCGGAAAAATACCGGGTCTACGCGTTCATGAATTTTGTCGGTGTGCCGCTGGTCCATGCACTCGGTTACGCACCGGGCTGGGCCGGCGTCGGCGAGGATTTGCCCAAGGGCGTCTTCCTGCAATGGACCGAATGGGTCTCGAGCCCGCGCTATCTGTTCGATTCAAAGCTGCCGGCACTCGAGAACTTCGCCAGGTTCAAGGGCGAGCTGCGCTCGCTATGCTTCTCCGACGATCCCTGGGCGACGCGGCCCGCGGTCGAGCTGCTCGCGAGCGGATTCACTGCGATCAAGCCGGAGGTGCTGATGGTCAAACCGTCCGACGTCGGCGCCAAGAAAATAGGCCATTTCGGCTTCTTCCGCCCCGAGCACCGCGACACGCTGTGGCGCGGGGTCGCGGAATGGATTCAGGGGGAATGAGGTTGTTCACCTCTCCCGGATCAGGGCTATTGCAAATGACTTTTAGCGGCGGTCTGCGGCCCGCCTCGTCCTTCGAGACGGCGCTTACGCGCCTCCTCAGGATGAGGCTAATCAGGGTCGGTGCCCGTTGAAACTGCCGCCACATACTCCGCCCTCATCCTGAGGAGCCCGCCTAAAGCGGGCGTCTCGAAGGATGGCCGCAGGGAAAAGGTGTCATCCACTAACGGATGATCGTCGTCAGCGACGAGTAGCGCCGGTTCGGCTTGGCGTCGCTAGGTGCGAACTGCGCGAAGGCGTCGCTGACGCGGACCGCCGGCGGCGTGTCGCTCGCGAACCGAAATTCCTTCGGCCGCGGTGCGTAGAAGCTGGCGCGGTAATAAGCGTCGTCGAAGCGCGCCTCGCCGACGCCGAACAATGCGTCACAGACCAGCAGGAGCGCGTAGACTCCCGCGACCGCTGCGACGATCTCCCTGAGAATTGTCATGCCGATGCCCTGCCCTTTTGCGGGCAGGATGCCGATTGGTTCCAAAGGCCCGGTTTAAGGCGCCCTGCTTCTTGTCGGCAGCGTTTGCCGGCGCTGAACCGATTGCAGACAATTTTATCGATCTCGAAAGAAGAGCCCGCCCAACCGGACGATCAGGCGGGCTCCAGGATTGGCCGCTCGGGAGGTATTGGGCGGCCAGCTTATCAGCCGTGCTCGGCCACCTTGCGATGGCCGCTCTCGCTGAGGCGGTCGACCCAGGCGATGCCTACCGCCGAGACGATGAAGGTCATGTGAATCAGCACCTGCCACATCACCCCGCTCTCGGTGAAATTGCTGCGGGTCGTGCCGAGATTGCCGGCCTCGATGAAGGTCCTGAGCAGCGAGATCGAGGAGATGCCGATGATCGCCATTGCGAGCTTGATCTTGAGCACGCTGGCATTGACGTGACCGAGCCATTCCGGCTCGTCCGGATGGCCGCTGAGGTTCAGCCGGGAAACGAAGGTCTCGTATCCACCCACGATTACCATGATCAGAAGGTTCGAGATCATGACGACGTCGATCAGCCCGAGCACGACCAGCATGATCTGCTGCTCGCTGGCGTCGAACGAATGCAAGACGAGGTGCCAGAGCTCCTTCAGGAACAACAGCACATAGACGGCCTGGGCGACGATGAGGCCGACATAGAGCGGCAGCTGCAGCCAGCGCGAGCCGAAGATCAGCTTCGGAAGCAGGCCGACCGGCGGCAACGGCGCGGCCCGCGCCGAAGGTGCTTTGGGTTCGGACGTCATTGATCACTCCGGATTGCGGTAGATTGTCGCCTCAGAGACTCGCAATCACCGGTGCAAGTTCCAGCGTCCCGCGATAGATCATCTCAAACGCGACGTAAAGGATGATGGCGAGGCCGACATAGGCCACCCAGCGCTGCTTCTGGAGCAAGCGGCCAAGCAGATCCGCGGCGACGCCCATCATCCCAACCGACAAGAGCAGGCCAAAGGCCAGAATGTAGGGATGCTCCCGCGCGGCGCCCGCGACCGCGAGCACGTTGTCGAGCGACATCGACACGTCGGCGGCGACGATCTGCACCGCTGCTTGGCCGAAAGTCTTCCGCTGTACCGGCTGCTGTACCGGCGCAGCACCTGCGCTGCCGCTATCGAATGCGAGTTCTTTCGCATGCGCGGCCTGCTCGCGCAGCTCGCGCCACATCTTCCAGCAGACCCAGAGCAGCAAAACGCCGCCGGCGAGCAGAAGGCCGATCACTTGCAGAAGCTGGGTCGCAACGCCGGCGAAGGCGATACGCAGTGCGGTGGCAGCGGCGATACCGACGATGATGGCGCGGCGGCGCTGCTCGGCCGGCAGGCCGGCAGCCGCAAGGCCGATGACGACGGCATTGTCGCCGGCGAGCACGAGATCGATCAGGATGACTTGAAACAGCGCGGACAGCGCTTCGGCGGTGATGAGTTCAGTCATGATTGATCATTCCTAGAGGCAGACGGATCGAGCCAATGCGGCTTGCGCCGCTCGATCCAGTCGAAGACTTTTGAACGGGAGGAGCGCAGCGCAGGCACGTCCTCGGCGAGCAGAGCAAGGCCGAGCGGCAGCATCCAGACGCCGAGCACCGGGAGGATGGAGAGCACACCGCCGACGACCAGCAGCGTGCCCGAGGGGATCCTGACCCAGCGGCTGGACGGCTTGAGCAGATAGGTCAGGGTGTCGCTCATGCGCGGCGGCAGGCGGTCGACGAGCTTGGCCAGGCGCGGGTCGCCACCGGCGATCTGGTCGGTGTTCCCCTCGGTTTGCCTGGCGCGCTCGTTCGAAATCGTGCTCATGCTTACCCCTTCGAGGCGGCCTGCAGCTTGGGGCCCGGCGCACTCGCCCCGACCGGCTTCGCACGCGGCAGCACCAGCGTCAGCAAGCGCAACAATTTAATCGCCTGGACTTCGTGGGGATGTACGTCCTCGTCTGCGGCAGCAACGCGCTCCGACAGCTCCACCAGATGCGACGACAGCGGCAGGTTCGAAACCGGTCGCAGCGTATCAATCACGACGTTGGCAAAATCCGGCTCTTCGAGCCGTTCGGCGAGTTCGTCGAACATCGCACGGAGCCGTTCGTCGCCGATGTGCGGCGCCAGCTTGCGGTCTCTGATGAAACGGATCACCTCGTCGCGTTCGACGGCTGAGACCCGTCGGTCGGCAACCGCGACCAGCGCGCCCACGATCACCACAGCGGCCGCGGCCTGCTCATTCAGGCTGGACGGTTCCGTGATCTCGATCGAATTTGAGGACTTGGTTCCGGACATCGTAGCTCCCTTAACTTGCGAAATAGCCGCACGGAGCTGCGATGGGGACGAATGGTCGGAGAAAACGAAACAGGGGCCCGACAATCGGCCGATCCATCGCATTCGCGCGGGACTGGTCATCCGACATCGCGAGGTTTGCCGACGAACGTCGGCGTCCTCGCCAGAGGGGCCCGGATTCTTGTTCGTTTCAGAAATATAGGTACGCCTGTCGGAATCAAGGCGGACTGGCTGCGACCAGCCGCCGCATCCATTCGGCGTCGCGGGATCGGTCATGCGACCCTTTCGCAGCTGGAACCATGCGTCCGCGACAAGTGTTGATGCACCTCGCGACGCATCAACCGCCTGGCAGGAACCCGCATGTGCCGCTGGATCGCATACCGGGGCGAAACCACCTCGTTCGAGCCTTATGTCACCGAACCCGAGCATTCGCTGATTGCGCAGAGCATCCGCTCGCTTCAGTCCACGGCGGGCTCGAACGGAGACGGCTTTGGTCTCGGCTGGTATGGCGAGCACCCCGAGCCGGGCCTTTATCGCGAGACGCGCCCGGCGTGGTCGGACGAAAACCTGCGCTACCTCTGCCGGCATCTGCGCTCGCATCTGTTCTTCGCTCATGTGCGTGCCGCAACCGGCACGGCCGTGACGCGGCAGAATTGTCACCCCTTTGCCTGCGGGCACTGGATGTTCATGCACAACGGGTTCGTCGGCAGCTGGAATCGGCTGCGGCGCAAAGTCGAGGCGCTGATTCCCGATGCCTACTATCCGTCGCGGCTGGGCACAACGGATTCGGAAGCCGTGTTCCTGGCCATGATGGGGGCGGGTCTCGAGCACGATCCGCTCGGCGCGACACAGTCCGTGCTGCAATCGCTCCTCGGATTCGTCAATGAAGGCGGGCTTCGCGAACGGCTGCGCTTTACCAGCGCGATTGCCAACGGCCGCGACCTCTACGCATTTCGGGTCTCGGTGAACGATGCCGCGAACACGCTCTACTTCCGCGAGGACGGCGGGCAAGTCATCGTCGTCTCCGAGCCGTTCGATAAGGAATCGGACTGGGCGGAAGTCCCGCCGAACCACGCCTTGATCGCGCGAGCGTCCGAAGCCGTCAAAATTGTTCCGTTCGACCCTGCAATTTCCAGTACATCGGGTGCGGAACCGGCCACGATCAGACGGATTATCGCCCGCAGGTAGTGACCGCGCCGGTGGCTAATGACATTTGCTTCAGACGTTTCAAAGCTGCTGCGTCTTGCCCCCTCCGAGGACAAGCAGCATGTCGTCATCCGTTCTGCCGGCGGCGGCGGCAATCCGGCGGAATATTCCTTCGGCATCGAGGAGGAATACTTCCTCGCTGACCGCCGCAGCTTCGAGGTCGCGATCCGCACGCCCAACGAGCTGTTCGAATCGGCAAACTGGTCGACCGGCGGCCAGGCCATGCGCGAGATGTTGCAATCGCAGCTCGAGGTCGCAACCAACGTTCATGTCGACGTGAACGACGCGCGCGAGGAGCTGCGCTTCCTGCGACGCGAGGTCGCGAACGTCGCTGCGCAGTACGGCTTCGTGATCATGGCCTGCGGCACGCACCCGAGCGCGGTCTGGCGCATGTCGCAGCCGAGCCCAAAACCGCGCTACGAGGAGATGATCGAGGATCTGCGCAGCATCGGGCACCGCAACATGATGTGCGGCATGCATGTGCACGTGCAGTTGCCGAATCCCGAGAAACGCATGGCGGTGATGCGGGCGATGCTGCCGCACCTGCCGTTGTTCATCGCGCTGTCGGCGTCCTCGCCGTTCTGGAATTCGCACAAGACCGGATTGAAGGGCTACCGCCTCGCGGCTTATTCCGAGCTGCCGCGCACCGGCCTGCCCGAATTGTTCGAAGGCAAGCAGGATTTCGACGCTTATGTCGGCGCGTTGCAGCGCTCCGGCGTGATCCCGGACGAGAGCCACATCTGGTGGGCAATGCGCCCCTCCATGAAGCATCCGACGCTGGAGCTTCGCGCACCCGACACCTGCACCTTCGTCGACGACGCGGTTGCCATCGCCTCGCTCTACCGCTGCCTGACGCGGCATCTCTATCTGCGCCCTCAGCTGTCCCGGGAGGTCACTGCGGTCGAGCGCGCGATCGCGGTCGAGAACAAATGGCGCGCCCAGCGCTACGGCACCGACTGCATCTTCGCCTCCAAGGACGGGCCGGTGACGATCTCGGAGCTGCTCACCGGGGTGATCGACGACATTGCGGAGGACGCAGCCGCACTGAACTGCTCCGCCGAGATCGAACACTGCCGCACCATCGTCGCGCGCGGCAGCTCGGCGGAATTCCAGCTTCGCGCCTATCGCGACAGCGGCGACGACATCGCAGCCGTGTCACAATGGATCGCTACCTCTACGCTGTCGGGAACGAGCGCGCCTGTGCGTCGCAGCGCTCCTGCACCGTCATAGCGCCCGCGCAAGCTTGCGCGACGAAAATGCCATTCCTGAATTACGGCGATCGTTGGAGAAGCGCATGAATCGCACCACACCCTGCAACGGCTGCGGCCATGCGCTTGTCCCGATGCTGACGGCCCACGGTCACACGGAGCCGAGCTGCCTCTGGTGCGAAGGCTTCGACGCGCGCGCCATGGACATGGCGAAATGGGCAGGCAGCCCGTCCGGCAAACCCGAGCCGGCGCTTCCGCGATCATTCGACTGAACCGTGCCGGGCGCCCGTCGCGGGGGCCGGCTGCATGCGCTTTTGCAGGGCATGCCGACAAATTAGACAAGACAAGCCGCTGCGCCCACTGACGGCTTGCCCGGACAGGTCGGGCGAGTTCGGCGCCACCTATTGTCTAACCTCAGGTGCAATCTCGATTATTTGCGCGTCGCGTGCAGCCGGCGGACCAGCGCGCCGCATTGCGCTCCGGCTGGCCTGAAATTCGCAAGACAGCATCAGGCCAAGTCCCTGCCCGGCCACGATGAGGAGCGGCCAGTCACGTGCGCTCGGCTTCCGGGATGAATGGCCTCAGATCGGAGAATGCCATGAACGTGCATGCTGCCGGAGACATCAAATTCACCGGGCTCACCCATCCGAACGGCGCCCGGCTGCGTCTCAACGATCAGGACTTCGTGGCGATCGATCGCGACAAGAATGCGAATTTCGAGGCGACCTACCGGCCGCAGGCGCTCTACAACCGCGCCAACGAAGGCTTCCACGCCAACAACGAAACCTTCCTGCTGCACGAGGTCGCCACCAATCTGCCGATCTACCGGCCCGACACCGGCCCCACCGACTTCCATTTGCATCTGCCGCCGGGCGGCTTTCAGCTCGTGCTGGTCACCTCGGGCGCGTTCACCTTCGACTATGACGGCCGCTGGTACAATGTCGGCCCGGGCGCGGTGATGCTGCAAAGCGCGATCGTGCATCGCCAGCTGTTCTACACCTGGTCGGGCCTGTCGACCGAAGAGAATTTGAAGACGCCGCAGACGGTGGTGCCCGATCCGATCTCGATGGGCTATTCCGGCAAATTCCTCGAAGCCTTCATCACCGATCCCACCACCTTTCCGAACCCGACCATTGTCGGTCCGGATCAGATCAATGAGGACGAAACGCCGCGCGTGGCCTGGAGCCATCCGCTGCATGACCGCCCGGCCGATGCCGGCTTCTGGCTTCAGGATCCCCTGGCGCTCGACGCGCTGTTCAAGCCGCTCACCGATGGTCCTGTCAGATCGGCGATGCCGGTTTACGTGCGCGATATCGGCATCGAGATTCCGAGCGGGCGTCTCGTCACCGGCCACATCATCGCGACCGACCCGCGTGGCCACGCGCTCTTGCCGAAGAGCACGTCTGCCGCGGCGGACGCGACCTGCTTTGCCAAGGGCGAGGTCGTGATCTATCGCGTCATTCGCGGCACGGCCGAGTTCAAGAAAAAGTCCGGCGAGAGCTTTGAACTCTCTGCCGGCGACGTGGTGACGGCGGGCAAGGATTCCATCAGCCTGATCGGCGTCGGCGAAAACACCCAGGTC
This sequence comes from Bradyrhizobium sp. USDA 336, assembly GCF_044908355.1. Lineage (NCBI taxonomy): Bacteria > Pseudomonadati > Pseudomonadota > Alphaproteobacteria > Hyphomicrobiales > Nitrobacteraceae > Bradyrhizobium > Bradyrhizobium sp. USDA 336. The sequence continues at coordinate 2,435,963 of NZ_JBIYDC010000002.1, forward strand.
CTCCGCCTCGGCCTGCTCAAGGGCATGAACGAGCTGCGCAGCTGGACGGCGACGCAGCGCGACGAGATCGACGGCCTTGCCGGTCAGATCATTACGCAAAAGGACGTGCGTCCCCTGCGCACGGAAGGCAAGCCGGTCGGGTATTTGTACGGCTAGGCGGCTCGCAGTTAGGCGCCCGAGGCCTTCTGACGCAGAACTGGTACTTGGAGCAGCAGGCCGCGCGACAAGGATGCCTGATGCCCCCGAGTTACGTAACGCCTCTGTAAGTGCTCCAGCTCGCAAGTCGCTTTGCTGTGTCGACGATCTCCTCTGGAGCCGTGATTCCGAGCTTCGCCAACAATCGCGCTCGCTGTTCTGCGATTTGCTTGCAGCTGCCTCCAAGCCGGACAGCGATCTCCGCGTCTGTTTTCCCGGCGGCCAGGCGCCTAAGAAAGCGCTTCTCGTGAGGGCTGAGCAAAATGTCGGTCATTTGCCTCTTGTCGTGTCTCGTGACTCCTCCGCTGCGACGGCGGTCAGAAGTTCGAACGGCCCTTCTTCGATAGTCGCGAGCGTCGGGCACGCTAGTTGGCAATCAAAAGCTTAGGGCGAGGACAGAAACGGCTGCGATTGTGAATATGCTGGCTGACACGGCGAGCACAAGATAAACACGGTCTCGCATGGATTACATTTCCACCTGCCCGACAAACTTACATCGAACTCCTGCGGGCAAAGGTCCAAAAGTGAACGTTCGGCCTCACCGCGCAGAGTTGGCTTGCGCTCGCTGGGCCTCGATCCGCTGGCATTCGCGCACAGGTTCGGGATGCCATCTGCCGATGCGGGTGCTGCATGCGCAAGGTTGCCTCTCCCATCCCTACCAGGCAGTCATCATCGATCGTGGCCTGGCCGCGCTCCGCTGCATCAACGAACATTGGCAGGTTCTTTTCCGAATGCTTTCGCGCCTCCCGCTGTTGCGCTGGCGGGTCCATGGCCGAAGTTTACTTCGGAAGGCATTCGACGTTGTATGCGATGATGATCTGCGTTGGATCGGCTTTCCCTAGGCTCTTCAAATCTTCCAAACCGCTTCTAAGCTTGGCTCCGGCCTCGCTCAAGCTGCCTTCAAGTGTAGTCTTGGCCCTCCGGCATCGCTCCTCACTCGTGAACTCCTGGAACACGACGGTTGGGAGGAGCCTCCATTCCGCCTTGTCACTGGTGGCGGCGGGGCTGACTGAATAGGAGAAGACGTACATCAGGACCCACATCCCCTTGCTCCGTACGTGATGCGCGCGCTGCTAGTTGGCCCCTCGACTGAGCCGCTCAAGTCCTGTCGCTAATTGATGTAGATCAATCCCCTGCGGTTCTGATTGTCAAAATGGAGCTCAGGGAACAGTCGACCTTTTGGGGCGATAGGCATGAAACGCTGGATGGGGCTTCTCATTACAATGCTCGTATTAGCTGGATCATGCTCAAGCGAGGCGGCCGCCGTACGGATCGCATACGATCCCGGCGGAAGGATCGGAAAATATATCGATCGTTATGAGCGGCTGCGCGCTTCAGGTCGGGACGTAATGATCGACGGCTTCTGCGCATCTGCCTGCACGATTGTCTTGGCGACCTTGCCCTCGAACAGGATTTGCGTCACTTCACGTGCAGAACTCGCGTTTCACGCCGCTTGGGACATTGGGCATCGCGGACAGCCCGTGACAAACCCCGGCGCGACGCGCATGATTTATTCGATGTATCCGGGGCCGGTGCGTCGCTGGATAGCCCAACGCGGCGGGTTAACGCGGCGAACGATATTTCTTAGTGGAGGCCCGCTGCAGGCCATGTATCGCTCGTGCCCCGTCTGAGCCAGCAAGCGAGAGAAGCTTCTTGGACGCTTGGCTCAGGGCAAGACTGACGGGCAAATGCGAAGGCACCGCGAAGAAGATTGCCCCTATTCGCAGCGGTCGCTGAGAGAGCGAGGGGCACGGCCGCCCCGCTCCCTCGCTTCTCTCAATACTGATACGGATATTGACCAGGGCAGACGTAGCTGCCGTAGGCATCGTAGTAGCAACCGCTGTTGTAATTGTTGTAGTACCCGTAGGCTCCCGCGGCCGCGGCGGCGCCTACAGCGGCAGCACCGTAACCCCAACCCGGCCGATAATAGCCGCCACCGTATCCCGGGTAACCCGCGATCGGTCGTCCCGGCCGGCCGGCGATTGGACGACCTGGATAGCCTGGACGTCCTGCTATTGGGTGCGAAGGCCGTGGACCTCCGGCCACTCGATAGCCCCGACCACCGTGGATGCGTCCTGCATGAACGGCGCCGCCTCGAACGTGGGCTGCCCTCATGCCGCCACCATGAAAGCCCCGCGCGCTCATGCCGCCGCCGTGAAAACCTCCCCCACCGCGAAAGCCGCCACCTCCACCGCGGCGTGCAAATGCATCATCAGGAACAAGGCTGGCCGCAACGAGGATCGCGGCCGCAAAGCCGATCAGACTGTATCGAACCATAGCATCCTCCCGGGTAGTGAGGTGCCGGCGACTGCTGTCTTCAGAATTGAATGCTCGCGCCAGCGGCACCGGAGGCAATCAATTCTCTTCCAGCACCTTGCGCACTTGATTTAAGTCAATTGAGCAAGCCGCACCCGATCGATGGCGTGTTCCCGACAGGAACTTCCGCGCTCGCATTGCTCAGGAAAATGGACGGAGGTGCGGAACCGCATCATGCGGATCATGGGCATGCTTGCCCGCCTCCTCGCGGAGCGACGGGGAGACTAAGCAAGAGCTGCTCGCCTCTACTCCGCCGCCTGCCGCACGTGCCGTGCGGTCGGGGTGCGCATGGTGACGAGCTCTTCGGCCGCGGTCGGATGCAGCGCGATGGTCGCGTCGAAATCGGCCTTGGTCGCCTTCATCTTCACCGCGATCGCGACGGCTTGCGTGATCTCGGCGGCGGCATCGCCGACGATGTGGCAGCCGAGCACGCGGTCGGTCGCACCGTCGACCACGAGCTTCATCAGCACGCGGGTGTCGCGGCCGGACATCGTCGCCTTGATGGGCCGGAACGTCGTCTTGTAGATGTCGACGTGGCTGAATTGCGCGCGCGCCTCGGTTTCCGTCAGGCCGACCGTGCCGACCTCCGGCTGCGAGAACACCGCCGTCGGGATATTGGCGTGATCGACCTGCACCTCGCGCTTGCCGAACACCGTGTCGGCGAAGGCATGGCCCTCGCGGATCGCGACCGGCGTCAGGTTGAAGCGGTGGGTGACGTCGCCGATGGCATAGATGCTGTCGACCGAGCTCTTGGAGAAATGGTCGACCGCGATGCCGCCGTTCGCGGGATTGATGGCGACGCCGGCATTCTCCAGGCCGAGATTGGCGACGTTCGGATGGCGGCCGATCGCGAACATCACCTGGTCGGAGGCGAGGCTCGAGCCGTTCGACAAATGCGTGGTGAAGTCCTCGCCGTGGCGGTCGACCTTGGTCACGGTGCAGCCGGTGAGGATGGTGATGCCATGCTTCTCCATCTCGGCGCGGACATGGGTCCGGACATCCTCGTCGAAGCCGCGAAGAATGTTGTCGCCGCGATAGATCACCGTCACATCGGAGCCGAAGCCGGCGAAGATGCCGGCGAACTCCAGCGCGATATAGCCGCCGCCCTGGATCACGATCCGCTTCGGCAGCCTCGCAAGATGAAACGCCTCGTTGGAGGAGATCACGTGCTCGATGCCGGGGATCGCCGCGCCATGATTGGGCGCGCCGCCGGTGGCGATCAGGATGTACTTCGCCGTGACCTTCTTGTCGTTCTCGAGCAGGCGGACGGTGTGCTTGTTCTCGATCACCGCGCGGCACTTGACGATCTGCGCGCCTGATTTCTCGACATTGGCGGTGTAGGCCGCCTCCAGCCGCGCGATCTCCTTGTCCTTGTTGGCGATCAGCGTCGGCCAGTCGAAGCTCGCGGGCGGAACGGTCCAGCCGAAGCCGGCGGCGTCCTCGAGCTCCTGACGGACATGCGAGCCGATCACGAACAGCTTCTTCGGCACGCAGCCGCGGATCACGCAGGTGCCGCCCATGCGGTACTCTTCCGCGATCATGACGCGGGCGCCGTAGCCGGCCGCGATGCGGGCGGCACGTACGCCGCCCGAGCCGCCACCGATGACGAAGAGGTCGACGTCGAAATCAGCCATTGTCCACTCCGACCCCTTTTCAGGAACGACCTTCCAGATAGGTGCGCTCAGATCTCCTTGCCACGCTTGCGCATCTCGGCACGGAAGGCGCCCATCACGGTTTCCGAGAAGCCCTGGGCCCAGGTGTTCATGAACGCCATGCTCTGCCCGATCGCGCGCGGCTCGGCCTCGATCAGCTTTTTACCCAGGGGCGACTTGTAGAAAACGACGAGGTCCTTCAGCTCCTGCTCGGTGAACTCGCTGGCATAAATCTGCGCCATGCCTTCGCCGATCTCGTTCTGGCGGCCGTTGAGCTGCTGGGCCACGATCGGCGCCACCTCGTTGAGGTCCTTCTGGTAATTGAGGTTCTGCTGGATCAGCGCGCCCTTGGTCTTCTCGACCATGCCCGGCACGGCGCCCGCATACATCCCGGCGGCGTTCTTGATCTGCAGAATTTCCTTGGCCGCCGCGATCGCCGCGGGCGAAGCCTTCGGCTGGGCCGGCGCCGCGGGGGCCTTCTGGCCCGCCTGCTGCGCCACGGCCGGGGCGGCCGAAACGGCCAGTCCCGCAGCGAGAGCCGCAGCCGGCAAGAATTTCAAGACGTTCTTCATTCCTGGTCTCCTTTCGGCTTGCGCCGTTCAATCACGCGGATTCCGCCGCCGCTCGCCAGAACGGCCGAGCTGGCCAAGCCGATGAACAGCCCGTGCTCGACCACACCGGGAATGGCGCTCAACGCCTTGGCGAGACCGGAGGGATCCGTAATACGTCCGAGCTGGGCATCGACGATCCAGTGGCCGCCATCGGTGACGAAAACGTGGCCGTCCTTGTCCCCGCCTTTGGCCTTGCGGAGTGCCATTTGCCCGGAAACGCCGCATTCGGCAAATGCCTTTTCGATCGCGCGGCGCGTCGCACCGAGCCCGAACGGGATGACCTCGACCGGCAGCGGAAACTTGCCGAGCGTCGGCACCCATTTGCTGTCGTCGGCAATCACGATCATGCGGTCCGAGGCGGCCGCCACGATCTTCTCGCGCAACAGCGCGCCGCCGCCGCCCTTGATCAGATTGAGCTCGGGATCGATCTCGTCGGCGCCGTCGATCGTGAGGTCGAGATGGTCGATCTCGTCCAGCGTCGTCAGCTTGACGCCGCAGCGTTCCGCATCGGCCCGCGTCGCCTCGGAGGTCGGCACGCCGATCACCTTGAGCCCGGCGGCAACGCGCTCGCCGAGCAGCTCGACGAAGTGCTTGGCGGTCGAGCCGGTGCCGAGCCCGAGCTGCATGCCGTCGCGCACCTCCTCCAGCGCACGCGCCGCAGCCTGCCGCTTCAACTGGTCCATGGTCACGTGTGCGCCTGCCTTGTGAAGTCTCGGCCGATTCCGGCCGGTTTCGGGCGCCTATGTAGCCTCGTTTTTCCCCGGAGAACAGGGTCTGGGAACAGGCCTATAAGGTGATCTTATGGGCCCGCCCCTTGCGCGGATAGGACCGGGCCGGTAGCGCTTGGGAATCATGACCTCCTTCAAGACGACGTCCCCTCACACCATCGTCTTCGATCTCGACGGCACGCTGGTGGATACGGCGCCCGACCTGATCACGGCCCTCAATTACGTGCTCGACCGCGAAGGCCTGCCGCCGGTGCCGATGGCCTCGGCCCGCAACATGATCGGCGCCGGTGCCCGCAAGCTGATTGAGCGGGGGCTGGAAGCGGAGGGCCGCACCGTCACGCCCGCGGACATGGACCGGATGACCGCGGATTTCATCGCTTATTACGCCGACCATATCGCGGTGGAATCCCGCCCCTTCGAGGGTCTCGAGGCCGCGCTCGACCAGTTTTCGGCGCAAGGCCACCGCCTCGCGGTCTGCACCAACAAGCTGGAATGGCTGTCGAAGCGCCTGCTGGACCAGCTCGACCTCACCCGCCGCTTCGCGGCGATCTGCGGTGCGGACACTTTTGGCGTCCAGAAGCCCGATCCGACCATTTTTCGCGAGACCGTGGCCCGGGCCGGCGGCGACGTGAAGGCCAGCATCATGGTCGGCGATGCCGGAACCGATGTCGGTGTCGCCCGGCGGGCCGGCGTGCCCGTGATCGGGGTCAGCTTCGGCTACACCGACGTGCCGATCGCCGAGCTCAAGCCGGACCGCCTGATCCACCACATGCGCGACCTGCCGGCGGCCGTTAGCAGCCTAATGACGGCAAAGATTACGATAACACATTGATAGAACTAAAGTTTTTAGCAGAAAAGTCCGGCATCCCGAGGATTATCCACAGGGCCTTCCCCGCGCCGCCATGGGCGCGAGCATATCTCGGCTTGCCAACGGGCCGAGGCCGACGCCGGCTTTGCGCGGAACCGGTTGCAAACCACACCCGACGAGCCGACGCAGCATTCCACGCGCGGCCACGCCAGGGCCGCACCCACGTATACCACCCGATTGTCCTAACCGCGTCCGATGCTTAGATTGCTTCGAGCGCACCGCTGAAGCAGAGGTGCGCCCCGTCGCCGTAAAGTGACAAGGCATTTGCTATGAACGGACTTCCTGCGAGCCCCCGCGCCGCGCTGTCGAGCGCGATGACCGATCCGTTCGGGCGGACCATCACCTACTTGCGCGTCTCCGTTACCGACCGCTGCGACCTGCGCTGCTTCTACTGTATGTCGGAAGACATGACGTTCCTGCCCAAGGCGGACCTGCTGACGCTGGAGGAGCTCGATCGGCTCTGTACCGCCTTCATCGCCAAGGGCGTGAAGAAGCTGCGCCTCACCGGCGGCGAGCCCTTGGTCCGCCGCAACGTGATGTCGCTGGTGCGCTCGTTGTCGCGGCATCTGTCGAGCGGCGCGTTGAGCGAGCTGACGCTGACCACCAACGGCACCCAGCTTGCGAAGCACGCGCGGGAGCTCGCCGATTGCGGCGTCCGCCGCATCAACGTCTCGCTCGACACCCTCGATCCCAAGAAGTTTCGCGAGATCACCCGCTGGGGCGAGATCGACAAGGTGCTGGAGGGCATCGAGGCCGCGCGCGCTGCAGGGCTTGCTGTGAAGATCAACGCCGTCGCCCTGAAGAACCTCAACGAGGACGAGCTGCCCGAGCTGATGCGCTGGGCCCACGGTAAGGGCATGGGCCTGACGCTGATCGAGGTGATGCCGATGGGCGAGATCGGATCGGGCCGCATCGACCAATATCTGCCGCTGTCGCTGGTGCGCGCCCGCCTCGCACAGCAATTCACGCTGACGGATCTGGCCGAGACCACCGGCGGGCCGGCACGCTATGTCAGCGTCGCCGAGACCGGCGGCAAGCTCGGCTTCATCACGCCGATGACCCATAATTTCTGCGAATCCTGCAACCGTGTGCGCATCACCTGCACCGGAACGCTGCACACCTGCCTCGGCCACGAGGATGCCTCCGATTTGCGCAAACCTCTGCGTGCATCCGGCGACGATCTATTGCTTGCGGATGCGATCGACCGCGCCATCGGCCTGAAACCCAAGGGCCACGACTTCATCATCGACCGCCGCCACGACCGTCCGAGCGTTTCCCGGCACATGAGCGTCACGGGCGGCTAACTCCGTACAGTTCCGGCCTTATTCCCCTTAACTATCAACAAACTTCCGATTGACTGACGGCACGCCCGCTGGTTTGGTGCGGCGGCCTCATGCCTGCGCGGCGAGACAAGCCACGCGCCATCTCGGCGCAGTCAAGACGGCCGGGGCACAATCGGGGGAGGACCTATCGTTGCAAGCGCTCCTTAAGTTGAGCAGCAGAATCGACGCGTTCACGCGCTGGACCGGCAAGCGTATTGCGTGGCTGATCGTGCTCGCCGTTATCATCTCGGCAGTCAACGCGATCATCCGCAAGACGTTCGACACGTCGTCCAATTCGTGGCTCGAGCTGCAATGGGTGCTGTTCAGCATCGTCTTCCTGCTCTGTTCGCCCTGGACGCTGCTCGACAATGAGCACATTCGCATCGACATCGTGAACAACACGCTGCCGAAGAAGGCGCGCAACGTCATCGACGTCGTCGGTCACGTGTTCTTCCTCACTCCGATCTGTATCGTCATGATCATTACCGGAGTGCCGTTCTTCCTTCGCTCCTTCCAGATCAACGAACAATCCGGCAATGCCGGCGGCCTGCCGCAATGGCCCGCCAAAGCCCTGATCATGATCGGGTTCGCGTTCCTGCTGGTGCAAGCCATCTCCGAGCTGATCAAGCGGATTGCAGTGATGCGCGGCTTGATGCCGGACCCGCACGAATCACAGGTGTCGGCGCTCGAAGCGGAAGTCGAGCATCTCGTCGAAGCGATCGAGAAGAAGTAGCCGTTGGCGACGGTGTAGGGGGGAATCCATGACCGCATTCATCATCGCCAATATGGCGCCCATCATGTTCGTGTCGCTGGTCGTCATGCTGCTGCTCGGCTATCCGGCGGCATTCTCGCTCGGCGCCGTCGGCCTGTTCTTCGCCATCATCGGCGTCGAGCTCGGCCAGTTTCACCCCGACTTCCTCCAGGCCTTGCCGGAGCGCGTCTATGGCGTGATGAACAACGACACGCTGCTCGCGATCCCCTTCTTCACCTTCATGGGATTGGTGCTGGAGCGGTCGGGCATGGCCGAGGACCTGCTCGACACCATCGGCCAGCTGTTCGGCACGATCCGCGGCGGCCTCGCCTATGCCGTGATCTTCGTCGGCGCGCTGCTCGCTGCGACCACCGGCGTGGTCGCGGCATCCGTGATCTCGATGGGCCTGATCTCGCTGCCGATCATGCTGCGCTACGGCTATGATCGCCGCGTGGCCGCCGGCGTCATCGCCGCCTCCGGCACGCTCGCGCAAATCATTCCGCCCTCCCTCGTCCTGATCGTGATGGCCGACCAGCTCGGCAAGTCCGTCGGCGACATGTACGAAGGCGCCTTCATCCCGGGCCTCGTGCTCGCCGGCCTCTACGCGCTCTACGCCTTCCTCGTCAGCATGATCTGGCCGAAGGCGACGCCCGGCCTGCCGAAGGACGCCATCGGCTTCCGCGAAGACAACGGCGATCGCGGCCTCGTTTCGCTCGGTGTGCTGTTCCTCGCGAGCTGCGCATTCGGATGGTTCATGATGCGCAGTTCAACCACTCGCGGCGCCGATTACGTCGTGCTCAGCATGTTCTACGGCATCATCTTCGCATTCGCCGTCGCCGTGCTGAACTGGGTGGTGGATAAGCTGACCGGATTCCGTTTCCTCTCCAAGATGGCGCAGCAAACCACGTTCGTGATGGTGCCGCCGCTGTTCCTGATCTTCCTGGTGCTGGGCACCATCTTCATCGGCATCGCCACGCCGACCGAAGGCGGTGCGATGGGTGCCGCCGGCGCCCTCATTCTAGGTGCCGTGAAGCGGCGGCTGAGCTGGGACCTGATCCGGCAGGCCACGGAATCGACCGCCAAGCTGTCGGCCTTCGTCGTGTTCATCCTGGTCGGCGCCCGCATCTTTTCGCTCACCTTCTACGGGGTCAACGGTCACGTCTGGGTCGAGCATCTGCTCACCTCGCTGCCGGGCGGCCAGATCGGCTTCCTGATCTTCGTCAACGCGCTCGTATTCGTACTGGCCTTCTTCCTCGACTTCTTCGAGCTGGCCTTCATCGTGATCCCGCTGCTGGGACCGGCGGCCGAGAAGCTCGGCATCGACCTGATCTGGTTCGGCGTCATTCTCGGCGTCAATATGCAGACCTCGTTCATGCACCCGCCGTTCGGATTCGCGCTGTTCTATCTCCGGTCCGTCGCGCCGAAGGAGCGATACACCGATCGGGTCACCGGCAAGCGGATGGACCCCGTCACCACCGGCCAGATCTATTGGGGCGCGGTGCCCTTCGTCGTCATCCAGATCATCATGGTCGGCCTCGTGATCGCGTTCCCATCGATGGTGATGCACTACAAGGGCGTGCAGACGAACATCGATCCCTCTACGATCAAGATCGAGGTGCCGCAGATCGAGCTGCCGCCGCTGGATCTCGGCCCACCGCAGAAGTAGCGGGAACAAGGCTCGCCGTCATGCTCCGCTATCGCGGCGCATGACGCGCCTCGGCGCGTGACAAGCAGCGAAATCGGAGGCATACCGGCCGTCCCCCCACCCCGCATGGATGGCCGCTCATGCCCCGATCGCACCCCTCTTCCACGTTCTTTGGAACGTTGATCGCCTCACTCTGGCTGTCTGCCGCAACGCTGGTGCAGGCCGAGCTGGTCGCCGACGTCCATGCGCTGGCGCAGAAGGAACAGCAGCCGCTGCTCGACACGCTGCGCGATCTCGTCAACATCGAATCCGGCAGCAAGGACATCGAAGGCCTGAACCAGATCGCCGAGCGCATTGCCGGTCAGCTCAAGCAACTCGGCGGCACGGTGGAGATCCTGCAGCCGACTGACATCTATCGCCTCGACGACACCCCCGAAAAGATCGGGCCGGCCGTGCACGCCGTGTTCAAGGGCACGGGGTCCAAGAAGATCATGCTGATTGCCCACATGGACACGGTGTACTTGAAGGGCATGCTGAAGGACCAGCCGTTCCGCATCGACGGCGACAAGGCCTACGGGCTCGGCATTGCCGACGACAAGCAGGGCATCGCGCTCATTCTCCATACCGTGGCATTGCTGCAGAAGCTGAACTTCAGGGATTACGGCACGCTCACAGTGCTCACGAACGGCGACGAGGAGATCTCCTCGCCCGGCTGGCGCAGCACCATCACCAAGCTTGCCTCGGATCAGGACGTGGTGTTCTCGTTCGAGGGCGGCGGCACCGACGGCACGCTGCGCCTCGCCACCAGCGGCATCGGCTCGGCCTATCTTACCGTGCATGGCAAGTCGTCACATGCCGGCGCACGGCCCGAAGGCGGCGTGAATGCGCTGTACGAGCTCTCGCACCAGGTGCTGCAGATGAAGGACTTGTCCAAGCCCGAGCAGGGCCTGAAGCTGAACTGGACTGTGTCCAAGTCCGGGACCAACCGCAATGTGATCCCTGCCGAGGCCACGGCCCAGGCCGACGCACGTGCGCTCAAGGTGTCCGACTTCGACGAGTTGCAGAAGGCGCTGCAGGACAAGATCAAGAATCGCCTGCTGCCCGATTCCAGGGTCGAGCTGAAGTTCGAGGTGCGGCGCCCGCCGCTCGAACCCAGCGAGGCCTCGCGCCGGGTGGCGGCCTATGGCAAGACGATCTATGGGGAGATCGGACTGACCCTCAAGGTCGACGAGAAGGCCATCGGCGGCGGCACCGACGCGGCTTTCGCCGCGCTGCAATCCAAAGGAGCGGTGGTGGAAGGCATGGGATTGTCGAGCTTCGGCGCGCACTCCAACGACGCCGAATATGTGCAGATCGACAGCATCGTGCCGCGGCTTTATCTGACGACGCGCATGATCATGGACCTGTCCACCGGCAAGCTGAAATAGCGGCTCCGCGTCTTTCCTTCTCCCTTGTGGGAGAAGGTGGCGCGAAGCGCCGGATGAGGGCTCTCTCTCGGCGAATTCAATTGAGAGTGAGACTCGCGGAGAGAACCCCTCACCCGTCTCGCCGCTACGCGGCGCGCCACCCTCTCCCACTAGGCAGCACTAAGGCATTTGAAGTTCTTCGCTGCGGCCATCCTTCGAGACGCCCGCTTTAGGCGGGCTCCTCAGGATGAGGACGGAGTGCGCGGCAGCCGTTCAACGGGCACCGACCCTGATTAGCCTCATCCTGAGGAGGCGCGTCAGCGCCGTCTCGAAGGACGAGGCGTGCGCGCAGATCGCCGCCACAAGTCATATGCGATTGCCCTGCACAACAAGGGGAGAGGGTAAAGAGGTAGTTTTGTTCGCCAGCCGAAACCGCAGCGTGAACTCCGCACCGCCGCCGGGGAGGTTCTGCACCGCGACCGTGGCGGCGTGATCGTCCGCCACGGCGCGCACGATCGAGAGTCCTAGCCCCGCGCCGTCACTGCGCCGGCGGTCGGCGCGCCAGAAGCGCTGGAAGATCAGCTCGCGCTCAGCCTCCGCAATCCCCGGGCCGGAATCGCGCACGCGCACCGAACCGTCCTCCCCCACCTCGACCTCGACGGTGGTGCCCTCCGCCGTGAACTTGATGGCGTTTTCGGCAAGATTGAACACCGCGCGCTGCAGCATCTCCGAATTGCCGTGGATCAGGACCGGCGCGTCGGTGCCCTTCAGCGCGATGTCCTTGCGTTGGGCAATCGCGAACGGGGCGATCGAGCCGACCACCTCGGCACAGACGGCGCGCAAATCCGCGGTCTCGCCGGGATCGAGCACCAGGGTGTCGAGCTCGGCGATCTCCAGCAGCTGGGCGACGATCCGGCTCATGGCCTCGATGTCGGCATGCAGCGCCTGCCGTTCGGCGCCGTCGCCGAGCGTCTCGATCCGCGTGCGCAGGATTGCGAGCGGCGTGCGCAATTGATGCGCGGCATCCGCCGTGAACTGCCGCTGCACGCGAAAGCCGGCCTCGAGGCGGTCGAGCGCCTGGTTCACGGCGGTGACCAGCGGCACGATCTCGCGCGGAATCCGCGCCGTCGGCAGCCGGATATCGGTGCGCGCGGGGCCGATATTGCTGGCATCCTGCGATGCCTTCCACAGCGGCGCGATCGCGCGGCGGAAGATGATGATGTCGGTGGCAAGCAGGACCAGGAGGATGGGGATGGTGATCCAGCCGACCCGCCGGAAGAAGTTCGAGATGATGTCGTCGATGATGACGTCGCGGTGCGCGAGGTCCTCGGCGACTTGAATGCGCACCGTCCTGCCGGCGATGTCCCGGGTGACGCCGGCGCCGGAGATGGTCTCGGAGAAGCGTGATGGCGCCGCAGCGGCGGAACGCCGGTGCGAGGAGAACAGCGATCTTCCGTCGGAATCGCGAATGTCGAACTGGTAGCGGCCGTAAGCGTCCGAATAAAGACCCTTGAGGCTGTCGGGCAGGTTGAAGGTCAACGTGCCGTCCGGCTGCGCGACGATGCGCTCCGCCAGCACCTCGGCCTGCGCGCGCATGGCATCGCGATGCAGCTGGTCGATCTCGGAGTTGAGTAGCCAGAACAACACCAGCGGCAGGAAGATCGCGACCACCGCGACCGCGACGATGTGCAGGAACACGATGCGCGAGATCAGCGATTTGAAGGTCAGCGATCCGGCACGGCCCGCGGCGGGCACGTTATTTCTCCTCGGTCATGAGATAGCCGACGCCACGGATAGTATGGATCACAACCTTGGCGCCGTGCTCGGTCAGCTGCTTGCGCAACCGTGACACGTAGACCTCGACCGCGTTGGAGGCGACCTCGCCGTCGAGCCCGAAGATGTGGTCCTCGACGTTCTTCTTCGGTACCACCCGCCCCTGTCGGCGCAGCAGGATCTCGAGCACCGAGGTCTCGCGCGCGGAGATAATCCGCGGCTGGTCGTCGACGAAGATCTGCCGGCTCTCGGTGTCATAGACGAGGTTGGCGAGAGTGAGCGAGCGGCCGAGCAACTGGCCGGGGCGGCGCAAGATGGCCTCCAGCCGCGCCACCAGCTCCTCCATCGCAAACGGTTTTGCCAGATAATCATCGGCGCCGCTGCGTAGGCCGGTGACACGGTCCTGCAAGCCGCCGCGCGCAGTCAGCACCAGAACCGGCAGCGGCTCCATCTGGTGACGCAACTCGCGCAGCACCGACAGGCCGTCGCCGTCGGGCAGGCCGAGGTCGAGGATCATCGCGGCATAGCTGACGCTGTTCACCGCCTCGCGCGCCTCGGCCGCGCTGCCCACGATGTCGCTCTCATAGCCGGCTGCGGCCAGCCCACCAGCCACGAGCCGCGACAGCTCCGCATTGTCCTCGACGATCAGAAGCCGCATCGCATATCCGCTGATAGCCCGGTGTCATCGCACGGCTCGCGCCGCATCGGTGCTCTCTTCCACCATTCCGAGCGCATCGGCCAGCGAAAAAGCGTACGACTGACCAGTCAAGGGGTACGCTGCCCCTCGAAGGCCGCTCTGAGCGCAGCCAGCTGGTCGTCCGTTGCTCCCAGCTCTGCCTCGGCCCGACTGGCCGTCAAATCCACATAGGGGATTGGCTGATCAAACTGGCACGCCGTGAAGTCGTACCGCTCGCCTCCGATCCGGTTGTAGAAATGATCGCCGGCGGGAAGAGGCGTCTTCAGCAAGTCGCCGCCGAAGAGCTCGTGAACGAGCAGCGAGGTGACGTTGCATTGTCCTGCCGCCGGATTGCTCGCCGTCCATTGGCTGGCCGTCGACAGCGACCACGCCCGGCGCAATGCGCTTTGAACTTGATCGGGATCGAAGCTCATCGGATCCCCTGGGCCTGGCAGCCGAGCCGCAATGCGGATTCTGCGATCATCGGCTTCTACCACTGTTTTGCCCGACGCATCAAGCGGGAGTTCGGTAATTCAGCAGAAAGCTTGCGCTGCGCCGCCAAGTCATTGATAAACCTGTCCCCGTCTACTGTGCATGGGGTTGTTTTGCAGCTTTTGTTTGGACGCCCTTCGAACGCCGAAACGACAGCGTCCCGGAGCCATGGCTCCGGGACGCTGCATGCAAAGGGCGATCAACTTTGCGAGCGCCGCGCCATGAAGATGTCGTAGCCGACCTCGGCGACCTGGAACCAGGAATAGCCGTCGCTCGTGAACTTGGCGAGCGAGTCGTTCACTTTCTTGAAGTTCGGGTTGGTCGCAGCGACTTCGGCGTGCAGCTCCTTGGCGGCCTTGTAGCAGGCATCCATGATCGCGGGCGAGAAGGCGTGCAGCTTGGTGCCGCCCGCCAGCAGCTTCCTCAGCGCCAGCGGATTGGCGTTGTCGTAGCGCGCCATCATGTAATTGTTGGCGTAGTGGCCGGCCTGCTCCAGCACGCTCTGGTAATATTTCGGCAGCGCGTTCCACTTATCGAGGTTGACGAAAGCCATCAGCATCGGACCGCCTTCCCACCAGCCGGGATAGTAGTAGTGCGGCGCGATCTTGTAGAAGCCGAGCTTCTCGTCGTCATAAGGCCCGACCCATTCGGCGGCGTCGATCGTGCCCTTCTCCAGCGCCGGATAGATATCGCCGCCGGCGAGCTGCTGCGGCACCACGCCGAGCTTCTGGAGCACGCGGCCGGTGAAGCCGCCGATGCGGAACTTCATGCCCTTGAGATCGTCGGGCGTGTTGACCTCTTTCCTGAACCAGCCGCCCATCTGGCAGCCGGTGTTGCCCGCGAGCAGCGAGATGACGTTGTAGCCCTTGTAGAACTCGTTGAGCACGTCGCGGCCGCCGCCCAGCATGTACCAGGCCTGGTTGATGCGCATGTTGGGACCGAACGGCACGGCCGAGCCGAAGGTGAAGGTCGGGTCCTTGCCGAAATAATAATAGGACGCGGTGTGGCCGATCTCGCAGGTGCCGTTCTGCACGGCGTCGAGCACCTGCAGGCCCGGCACGATTTCGCCGGCCGCGAAGATCTGGATCTGGAATTTGTTGTCGGTCGCCTCGGCGACCATCTTGCACATCATCTCGGCGCCGCCAAACAGCGTGTCGAGCGATTTCGGCCAGCTCGTCGGCATGCGCCATTTGATTTCCGGCAACGACTGCGCGATCGCGGGAGCCGCGAGCGTGGCGGCGCCGGCCGCACCAAGTCCTGTGACCTTGATGAAGTCTCTTCTCTTCATGATTTCCTACCCTGATGGACCTAATTGTGGAGCCTTCTTTGCGAGGCTTGCCGACAGCATGGAACATCACGGGACCGAATGCCATCCCGATTTCACTGCGGCAAAGAAAAAGCCCGGCCTCGCGAGCGAGGCCGGGCCTTTCCGGTCTTACGACCTAAGCCGTAGATCAGCCGCGGGTGCGCGAGCGGATCATGAAGCTGTCGTAGGTATATTCGGCAACCTGCCACCACAGATATTCGTCGGAGCGGTAGGCCTGCATGGCTTCGATCGACTTCTTGAAGTCGGCGTTCTTGCCGGAGACCTCGGCCCACAGCTCGTTGGTCGCCTTGAGGCAGGCTTCCAGCACCTCGTTGGTGAACGGACGCAGCTGGGTGCCGCCAGCGACCAGGCGCTTCAGCGCCGCCGGGTTCTGCATGTCGTACCGCGCAGCCATCCAGCTGTTGGCGGTCGCCGTCGCGTTGGTGAGGATCGCCTGGTAGTTCTTCGGCAGCGCATTGAACTTTTCCAGGTTGGCGAAGGCGTGGACGGTCGGACCGCCCTCCCAGAAACCCGGATAATAGTAGTACTTGGCGACCTTGGCGAAGCCGAGCTTCTCGTCATCATAGGGGCCGACCCACTCGGCGGCGTCGATCGTGCCCTTTTCCAGCGCGGGATAAATGTCGCCGCCAGCGAGCTGCTGCGGCACCACGCCGACCTTCTGCAGCACCTGGCCGGCGATGCCGCCGATGCGCATCTTGAGGCCGGAGAGGTCGGCAACAGTCTTGATCTCCTTGCGGAACCAGCCGCCCATCTGGGTGCCGGTGTTGCCGCACGGGAAGCCGATCACGTTCGACTTTTTGAAGAACTCGTTGGCGAGCTCGTTGCCGCCGCCCTGATAGAGCCACGAATTCTGCTGGCGCGCATTGAGGCCGAACGGCACCGAGGCGAAGATCGCGAAGGTGGGGTCCTTGCCGACGTAGTAGTACGACACGGTGTGGCACATATCGACCGTGCCGTTCGAGGTCGCATCGAGCGCCTGGAGGCCGGGGACGATTTCGCCGGCGGCGAACACCTGAATCTGGAACTTGTTGTCAGTCATCTCGGCGACGTACTTCGCCACCTGCTCGGCGCCGCCATAGATGGTGTCGAGCGACTTCGGGAAGCTCGAAGTCAGGCGCCACTTCACCTCGGGCGAGGATTGCGCGATCGCCGGCGAGGCCACCGCGGTCGCCGCCGCGCCTGCTGCCGACACTTTGAGAAAATCACGACGCTTCATCTTCAGGTCTCTCCTTGCTGGGGCGTTTCCCCTTGACTTCTCTTCTTGCCGCCGCTCGTTCCGGCGACGCGTTGAGGGCGCGTCGAACCGAAGGGGCTTGACTGCGGGGGGCCTTTAACACGGCCAGCCCGGTTTCGGAACGCGACAATGGCATGACGGGGCTCTACGAAAGTCGCATGACCCGGAGCCTGCCGCGGCGACCCCATTCAGGCGGCGGCGATGACACCCTTGAGCTGGTCCCGGACCTGGCCGGCAATGGCGCGGTAGATCGCCGCATGAGGGCCGTCCGGCTCGCTGTCGACCACGGGATTGCCGGCGTCCGAGGTGGCGCGAATCGCCATGTGCAGGGGGATCTCGCCCAGGAATGGGACGCCGAGCTTCTCGGCCTCGTGCCGCGCCCCGCCATGGCCGAAAATATCCGACTTGGTGCCGCAATGCGGGCATTGGAAGTAGCTCATATTCTCGACGATGCCGAGCACGGGCACGTTGACCTTCTTGAACATGGCAAGCCCGCGCCGCGCGTCGATCAGGGACAGGTCCTGCGGGGTCGAGACGATCACGGCGCCCTTGAGCGGCACGTTCTGCGCCAGCGTGAGCTGGGCATCGCCGGTGCCCGGCGGCATGTCGACGACCAGCACGTCGAGCTTGCCCCATTCGACGTCGCGCAGCATCTGCGTCACCGCCGACATCACCATCGGGCCGCGCCAGATCATCGCGGTCTCCTCCTCGACCAGGAAGCCGATCGACATGATCGCGAGCCCGAAGCGCCGAAGCGGAATCATCTTGCGCTCGTCGTTCAGCTCCGGCTTGTCGCGCAGGCCCGTCAGGCGCGGCACCGAGGGGCCGTAGATATCGGCATCGAGCAGCCCGACCTTGAGGCCGAGGTCGCGCAGGCCGAGCGCCAGATTGAGCGCCGTGGTCGACTTTCCGACGCCGCCCTTGCCGGAGGCGACCGCGATTACGGCGGCAACGCCGGGAATTTCCGATTGCCGCGCCATCGGCGACCCACCGCCCTGCGGCGGCTTGTGGGCATGGGCCGGCTGCACGCCGGGCGCGCCGCGGCTCGGCTGCGGGGGTGGCGGCGGCGGCGGAGCCCGGCTTGCGCTCGGCGGTCAGCGCCACCATGACGGTGGTGACGCCGGGAATGCTGCGCACGGCGGCTTCCGCTTCGGCCCGGACGGATTCCCAGGCCCTTGCCTCGGCGGCGTCGACATTGATCGAGAAGAACACCTTGCCGTCGGAGGCGCTGATCGCGCTCAGCACATTGGCATGGGGGAGCGCGACCCCGCGGGGCGACTGGACCCTGGCGAGGCTATCGAGAACCTGTTGCTGCGTCACGCTCAAAGCGCATCTCCTGCAGTTGAGGATGCCCCATTAGAGCGGAAACGCCCAAAAGGCTACTGTCTGCCGATATCGTCCGTCTTTTCGGCCGGCGCCTCCCCCTGCTCCAGGGCAGCCTCGTAGTTCAGCTCGATCATGACCCCGTTGGGGTCGTGGACGAAGATCTGCCAGAGATCGCCACCGGGCACCTGGCGGGCCTCGAACTTGATCTTCTTTGACGCCAGCCGCTGTTTCATACCGTCAAAGCCGCGACTGGCGAAGGCGACATGGTGGACAACGCCGGAATCCGGCTTTTGTGGCTCGTCGGTCGGGGAAATGTCGACGAGGTGAACCACCGGCCTGCCCTCGCTGTACATCCAGGCGCCCGGGAAGGCGAAGTTCGGCCGCGCGCCTTTTTCCAGGCCCAGCACGTCTTCATAGAAGCGGACGGTCTCGGCCAGATTCCGGGTCCGGATGTTGAAATGATCGAGGACGCCCACGCTCACGCCGCCCATGCTCTCGCTCCCTTGTTTTGAAGTCCTTGGGTCGCCACCCTAGCACGGTAGGCTGCCAAACGAAGCCGTTGCCCTCTGGCCTCAAGGGTTTATGGTGCGCCTCCGGTCCGCCCTCACCGCGGAACCCAGGCATCCCTCGCTTGGCAAGAACCGTAAACCCGAACTACGGACAAGGTACCACTATGGCTAAAGTCGCTTTCCTCGGTCTTGGCGTGATGGGCTTCCCCATGGCCGGACACCTCGTGAAAAAAGGGGGCCATGAGGTCACCGTCTACAACCGCACCGCGGCCAAGGCGAAGGAATGGGCGGACAAGTTCGGCGGCAAGACCGCGCCGACGCCGAAGGCCGCCGCCGAGGGGCAGGATTTCGTGATGTGCTGCGTCGGCAACGACAGCGATCTGCGCGCGGTCACGATCGGCCCCGACGGCGCCTTCGCCGGCATGAAGAAGGGTGCGACCTTCGTCGACCACACCACTGCCTCCGCCGAGGTCGCTCGTGAGCTCGACGCAGCCGCCGTCAAAGCCGGCTTCAAATTCGTCGACGCCCCCGTCTCCGGCGGCCAGGCCGGCGCCGAGAACGGCGTGCTGACGGTGATGTGCGGCGGCGCGCAGGACGCCTATTCCGGCGCCGAGCCGATCATCACGGGCGCCTATGCGCGGATGTGCAAGCTGCTCGGGCCCGCCGGAAGCGGCCAGCTGACCAAGATGGTCAACCAGATCTGCATCGCCGGTCTGGTGCAGGGCCTCTCCGAGGGCATCCATTTCGCCAAGAAGAGCGGCCTGGACGTCGCCGCAGTGATCGAGACCATCTCGAAAGGGGCCGCCCAGTCCTGGCAAATGGAAAACCGATACAAGACCATGAACGAGGACAAGTACGATTTCGGCTTCGCGGTCGAGTGGATGCGCAAGGACCTCTCGATCGCGCTGGCCGAAGCCCGCCGCAACGGCGCCAATCTGCCGGTGACCGCGCTGGTCGATCAGTTCTATTCCGAGGTCGAGAAGATGGGCGGCAAGCGCTGGGATACGTCGAGCCTGCTCGCACGCCTGCAACGCTGACGCTCTGTTGCGGCCTGGTTCGGCGTAGCCGGCTTTGAACTTCGTCGCGACCTCGACCGCGACGAGGTTCTGTCAAGCGCCGACCGAAACAACCATAGACTTCCGGGGGGAGCCTTGCTTAGCGTGATCGCCGCCATCCTTGCTGTTGCCCGCGTCGAATTCGCGCCGGAGCTTCGACTCCGAACCGCCAGGATCGCCGCAGGTTTGGGCGTGCGGCGATCCCGGCTCATCGCGCGCCTGCTCCCGGTCGCGCTCCTGATTCTGGTTGGATCTCCCGCGCAGGCGCTTGCCGCATCGCTCGATGGTGCCAGCATTGGCCCGCAATGGGCGCTTCCATTCGCGGGGATGCTGCTCTCGATCGCCATATTTCCGCTCGCAGCGCCTCACTTCTGGGAGCATCACCAAGGCAAGATTGCCGCGATGTGGGCCGCCCTGATCGCGCTGCCGCTTGCAATCTGGTACGGCCCGCTTCCAACCGTCCAAGCGCTCGTTCATACGGCGCTGCTCGAATACGTCCCGTTCATTCTGCTGCTCCTCGCTCTGTTTACCGTCGCCGGCGGAATCGTGGTGCGCGGCAATCTTCACGGCTCCCCCGTCCTGAATACGCTGCTGCTCGCTCTCGGCACTCTGATCGCGAGCGTCATCGGCACGACCGGCGCCTCAATGGTCATGATCCGACCGGTGATCCGCGCCAATGACGATCGGCGGCACAACGCGCACGTCGTGATCTTCTTCATCTTTCTGGTATCCAACATCGGCGGCTCGCTCACGCCGCTGGGAGATCCGCCGCTTTTTTTGGGTTTTCTGCGCGGCGTGGACTTCTTCTGGACGACGACTCACCTGTTCCCCCAGACCACGTTCGCAGCCTGGATTCTGCTCGCCCTGTTCTTTTGCATCGACACTTATTTCTATCGCAAGGAAGGCCGCGTCAAACCGGACCCAACTCCGGACAATCCCTTGCGGATCAGCGGCGGCCTCAACTTCGCTTTGATGGGAGTCATCGTCGCTGCGATCCTCTTGAGTGCCAAGCTGGACCTCGGCGGATTTGAAGTTCTCGGCACGCACCTCCAGCTGCAGAATGTCCTGCGCGATGCTGTGATGATCGGAGTCGTGTTCGCATCTCTCGCCGTCACCTCGAAGGAGGACCACGACGCGAACGGCTTCTCTTGGGGCCCCATGATCGAAGTGGCAAAGCTGTTTGCCGCGATCTTCATCACCATCATTCCCGTGCTCGCGATTCTCAACGCCGGCAAATCCGGCGCGTTTGCCCCCGTCGTAAACATGGTCACCAACGCCGACGGCACGCCGAACAATGCCGCATATTTCTGGTTGACCGGCCTGCTCTCATCCTTTCTCGACAATGCGCCGACCTATCTGGTCTTCTTTGAGCTCGCCGGAGGCGATGCCAAGCATCTGATGACGAACGGCGCCCTCACCCTTGCCGCGATTTCCGCAGGGGCGGTATTCATGGGCGCAAACTCCTACATCGGCAACGCGCCCAATTTCATGGTGTACGCAATTGCCCGAGCGGGTGGTGTCGCAATGCCCGGCTTCTTCGGATACATGGCCTGGACCTCCGTCCTGCTGCTGCCGGTCTTCGGGTTGGTCACGCTCGTTTTCTTCAGATGATCGAAGCCCGGGTTGATGAAGGCGGCCGCCCGGACTGCGTATGAATTAACGCTCGGTTAACGTAATTCTTTAGCTCCTTAAGTCAGCTCTTAAGGATTTCTTGCCAGAGATAGACAATGCAGAAAGCCCGCGTCCGGCGTGGGCAGGAATCCGTGTTGCTTGATGAGTAACCCCGCTGAAAAGCCTGAGGTCGTGCAGCTTCCGGCCGAGCCGGTGAGCGCGCCATCGGCGAGCAGCCGAAGGGCTGCGGCGCAGCGGGTGCGCGAGGCGCGCGACAAGTTAACGTCGACCAGTGGAACCCGGCCGGCTTTCGACGCCGAGATGCTGCGGCAATACGCCCAGACCCGGCTGTCGGCCTCCTATGTCGTGATGCTCCTGGTGGTGGCGACCGGCGTGCTGTTCGGGCTATGGATGCAGCCGATCCCGGCCGCGGCCTGGACCGCCGGCATGCTCTGCATCCACAGCGCCATGATCCGCAGTTGCCGGCGCTTCCTGACCGAGCCCGCCTCTCCGGCCGCGACACGCGCATGGCGGACGCGCTTCGTCGTGCTCGACCTGCTCTATGGCCTGTGCTGGATGGCGATCCTGATCCATCCCGTGCTCGACATGGTCACGGAAACGCTGATGATGTTCTTGATGCTGCTGGTGATCGCAGTATCGAGCATGCTCGCGGCCAATCTGCCGATCGCAGCCCTTGCCGCCACGGCGCCGGTCGCGGTTGCGATGGCGCTAAGCTTCGTGACGACCGGGTCGCTGGACAATTACATCCTGGCAGCGCTGTCGCTGGCCGCCGAAGGCTATTTCGTGCTGCTGGCGCACCGCCTGCACTCCTCCACCTTCGCCACGCTGGAAGCGCGAGCGGAAAAGGACGCGCTGATCGGCGAGCTGGAGCAGGCCAAGGCAATCTCGGACGAAGCGCGCCACCGCGCCGAAGCCGCCAACGTCGCCAAGTCGCGCTTCCTCGCGCAGATGAGCCACGAGCTGCGGACGCCGCTGAACGCCATCCTCGGCTTCTCAGAGGTGATGAAGAGCGAGATTTTCGGCGCGCATGCGGTACCGGTCTACAAGGAATATTCCGCCGACATTCATAATTCCGGCGTGCACCTGCTCAACCTCATCAACGAGATCCTCGATCTGTCGCGGATCGAAGCCGGCCGTTACGAGCTCAATGAGGAAGCGGTGTCCCTGGTCGGTATCGTCGCCGATTGCCATCATCTGATGAAGCTGCGTGCCTCGAGCCGCGGCATCACCATCCACGAAGTGTTCGAGCAGGCGATGCCGCGGCTCTGGGCCGACGAGCGCGCGATCCGCCAGGTCGTGCTCAACCTGCTTTCCAATTCGATCAAGTTCACCCCGCAGGGCGGCGAGATCTGGCTCAAGGCCGGCTGGACCGCCTCCGGCGGACAATATCTCTCGGTGAGGGATTCCGGCTCCGGCATACCCGAGGACGAGATCCCGGTCGTGCTCGCCTCGTTCGGCCAGGGCTCCAACTCGATCAAGTCGGCTGAACAGGGCGCCGGCCTCGGCCTGCCGATCGCCAAGAACCTGATTGACCTGCACGGCGGCACGTTCACGTTGAAATCGAAGCTGCGCATCGGCACCGAGGTGATCGTCACGTTCCCGCCGGAGCGCGTGATGAGCGCGCTTGCCCCACTCTCAGACGATTCTCCACCGCTCCAGCCGGAGAGCTCCGTCGTGCCGGACGAGAAACGCCGGCCGCGGCACAAGCCGATCATGAGTGCCGGCACAGGCTCTTAACGAGATGCTTGCAGACATGCCCGATCATCCCTCACTATGTCCGTATGAGCAAAGAAACGCCGTGCGTCGCCGTGTGCATGATCGATCCCAAGACCAAGCTGTGCTTCGGCTGCGGCCGCACCTTGCCGGAGATCGCACGCTGGCACGCCATGGAGAGCGCGGACCGGCGCGCGATCATGGCCCTGTTGCCGGAGCGCATGACGGAAGCCGGACTGGTGCCGATCGCTGGATCCCCAAAGCACGTCTGATCCGCCTGCGTGCCCTTGGAGGCGCGCGATGATCCGCTTCCTGCTCGTCCTGATCATGCTCGCCGGCACGGCAGGTGCCGTCGTCGCCTATGGCGATCCCGACCAGATCGCGCGCGCCAGCCACAAGGTCTCGCATATTTTTCGCGCACAAGCCGCCTCCCCGGCACCGGCCGTGCAGATCCCGCGCGGCCAAGGCGGCGAATTCACGCTGCGCGCGAAGATCAACGGCGTCACTGCGCCGATGGTGATCGATACCGGCGCGACGTCGGTGGTACTGACCTGGGAAACCGCAAGGGCGATCGGGCTGCCGCTCGAGATGCTTGAATACGACGTCGATCTCGAGACCGCGGGCGGCCACACCAAGGCGGCGCGGCTCACGCTCGACCGTCTCGCCGTCGGCAAGCTGGTCGAGAAGTCGGTGCCGGCCCTCGTCGTGCAACGCGGCCAGATGAAGACCAATCTGCTCGGCATGAGCTTCCTCGACCGGCTGGAAAGCTGGGGCGTGCGCGCCGACACGCTGATGCTGACAGGGTATCCGGAGCAGCAGCGCAGTCCCCGCCGCGCGCGTACGGCGGTCGACTAAAGCGCGATGCGATTAGGATGAATCGTCATCGCGCTTTAGGTAGTTGTTTGAACATGATCTTTTCGGAATACCGCTGCGCACTTTTCCGGATCATGCTCCCGTTCATTTAGGCCGCCTCAGCCGGCGCGCGGGCCCCGACACACGTGATCGCCTCGCGTAGCACGTCGAGACCGGCGCCGGGCTTCACACCCTGCTCGGCCAGATGCCGGCGGAACGCACGCGCGCCGGGCACAGCGTGAAATGCGCCGACGAAATGCCGCGTGATCGCGTGCAGCCGCGTGCCGTGTGCGAGTTGCTCTTCGATGTAGGGCATCATCGCCTCGAGCGCGTCCTGCATGGTGGCGTGCGGCGCCGGCCCGCCGAAGATTTCGTGGTCGACCGCGAGCAGCCGCCACGGCTCCTGATAGGCGGCGCGGCCGAGCATCACGCCGTCGACATGGGCAAGATGCGCCTTTGCCTCGTCGATGCTCCGAACGCCGCCATTGATGATGACGGGCACATCGGGCATCGCGCGCTTCAGCCGGTAGACGCGATCATAGTCGAGCGGCGGGATATCGCGGTTCTCCTTCGGCGACAGGCCGTTGAGCCAGGCCTTGCGGGCGTGCACGATCAACGCATCGCAGCCTGCGGCGACCACCGCACGCGCGAGCGCATCGAGCGCGACCTCCGGATCCTGATCATCGATGCCGATGCGGCACTTCACCGTGACGGGAACGGCGACCACGCGCTTCATCGCGTCGACGCACCTCGCCACCAGCTCCGGCTCGGCCATTAGACAGGCGCCGAAACGGCCATCCTTCACACGATCGGACGGGCAGCCGACATTGAGATTGATCTCGTCATAACCAAAGTCCTCGCCGATCCGTGCCGCCGCCGCGAGTTCGCGCGGATCCGATCCGCCGAGCTGAAGCGCCACGGGATGCTCGACCGCGTCGAACCCAAGCAGCCGCACCCGGTCGCCATGAATGATCGCGCCGGTCGTCAGCATCTCGGTATAAAGCAATCCCCGCCGCGTCAGGTGACGGTGGAACACCCGGCAATGCCGGTCAGTCCAATCCATCATGGGGGCCACGGAAAAGCGATGAGACAACATATGGATCATATAGACTTTCGAGGCCCCGACGGGAATAGCGGATTTCATGACTGAGCCGGGCCCGACGGCACGCTCTGCGAGCCAATGGGCGCGGGGAAGGCCGGCGCCAGACCAGACGGCAAGCGGTTCGCGGCAGCACGGCGCGGCGCCGCGCTCGAACGCGAAACGTCGAGCGCGACCAGTCCGCTGCCAGCGAGTAGCGCGCGAAGTGCATGCTCACGTGGCCCGCCGGAAGATTTGCCTTGATCTCCCGGTGCACATGTCGTGGACACGCTGCGGCGTTATACCAAGCTCAAGCAGCAGCTCGCCCGCGAGCACTCGGGCCAGCTCGCTGGCTTCGACAGGGAGCGCCGGTCCGATGCTCAAGCTCGTGAGACAGCGTCTGAAAACAATCGACCTGCTTTGTGCCCATGCATGTACCGCCTTAGCCACCAGCCGCCCGCGTGAAACGCGAGGGCGACGCCGATAAGGGGAGAGAACGAACGTTTCCTTTCCGAACGGAAGAACGCCGGAACGCAAAGCGGCAGATGACACTATCGAGACTCTCATTCACGTCGCGCATGCGGTGTCCGTGAAAGGCCATCCAGTTCTCGATGCGACGCACGCCTGAACGTCCCAAGCCCGGCTGCGCCAGGAGCTCGGTCTTGGTGTGAAGCGACGCAATCTCGAGGAGGTAGTGCATGCGCGTCACGGGCTCTCTGCCAACCAACGCCGCAAGCGGACTGTGAACCAGAATGCCTGCAATTCGCTCAGGGAGAAGGCTTTGCCCCTGCTTGGGAACGAGAGCTTTCCTCACGGTCAATTCCAGCTAACTTTCAGACGTTCCAAGATCGTTCTAAGAACTCCTCTAGCAAAGCCGATCGGCGTTGTCTCACACATACACGCTGCGGTTGATCTCGATTAGACAGGTTCTAGATCGGGAACCCCAAAGCGACAGCGGAACACGCCTGCAGGGTGACCGCGAGAACGCCAGCTATTGTGTAATGAGAACGGGACGATTCGTGATGCGCTCCGATCTCCATCCGCGCAAGGCTTTTGGAGCTGCGTTCTCTCCCGGTCGTGTTCTAGGCAATGAGTTCCCGGCGCGAGATTGTCGAGAGCAGAGACTCCGCAATCTCCTGCGACCGCACGGCAATCACCGAAAGCAGCGTGTCGCTCAGACCGTGGGAGGATTCCGAATAGCCCTGGAGGTGGATCTGCGGCCGGAAAGCCGGATTGGTCACGAGCCGGTAGTTGCGATCCAGCGCCGCATCGCGAATGTAGCGGCGGATCGGTTCGAGAAACCCGTGCGGCGTATCCCTGTCGTATCCCGTCGCCAGGACGACCACGTCATAAGTCGAACGACGGTTTTCGCCGCGGAACTTGTCGATCACGCCGATCTCGATGCCGTCCGGTCCCGCATCCACATTGGTAATCTCGCTGCGGGGACGCAACACGACCCTTGCATCGCCACCGACGCGCTGCTGGTAGAGCAGCCGATACAGCTGGTCCAGCAGGTCGGAATCGACGACGGCATAGTTGGTGTTCCGGAAGTTGCGGACGATCGCATCCCGCCGCTCGGCAGGCTGCGCGTAGACGAAGTTCGTATAGTCGGGGTTGAAGATCTCGTTGACGAAAGGACTGCTGTCGGACGGCTTGAGAGCATGGCCGCGGAAGATCAGATCGATATGCGCTTCGGGACATCGGCCATGAAGATCGACCGTTACCTCGGTCGCGCTCTGTCCGCCACCGACGACGGCCACACGGACGGACCGGCCGCGCGGGACAACGCGCTCGATCAGGTCGAGATAGCGGCTGGAATGCAGCAGCCTGCGATCGTCGGCAGCCTTGGCAAACACCTGCGGAACATAGGGCTGGCCTCCCACCGCGACCACGAGATTTCGCGCCAGCCGCACGGTCTCCCCGCCGGCGAGCGAGCGCGAATGCACCCGCAACGACGTCACCGTCTGCCCGGCCGTCACCGGCTCGACGGCGACGATGCTCTCGCCGTAAGCGGCCTGCGACTTGAAATGGCCCGCCACCCACTGCAGGTAATCATTGAACTCGACCCTGCTCGGATAGAACGTCCGGCAGTTGATGAAATCCAGCAGGCGGCCGCGCTTGTGCAGGTAGTTCACGAAGGTGAAGGGACTGGTCGGATCGCGCAAGGAGACCAGATCTTTGAGAAACGATATCTGCATGTCGCTGCCCGGAAGCAGCATGCCGCCATGCCAGGTGAAGTGCGGCTGCTTCTCCACGAACAGCGGCGTGCATTTCAGCCGTGATCGCTTCGCGCATTCGTCCAATGCGATGGCGAGTGCGAGGTTGGAAGGCCCGAATCCGACGCCAATGACGTCGTGCTCGATCGCGAGTTGATGAGACATGAAGCCGCGCTCCACTTGCGCTTTAAGACGAGACCGTTGGGCCGGCGGCTGCCGGAAGCCAAAGCCGATCGCCGAAGAAGCGTTCGCGCAACAGCATGACCAGGGTCGCGCGCTTATGGGGAAAGTCGAAATTCTTGATCTTCGCAAACCCCGAGCGATCGAGATTGCGAAGCTGCTGCGTATGCGCCGCCGCCGGCTCCCCGACGATCCGCTGCGTACGGCAATCGTCGAGGAACATGTAGTGCATCAGTGACGGCAGCCACGCGCTGATGTAACGACCGCCGCGAAAAGCGTCCTCGCCCACGACCACGTGCCATCCCCGGTCGTAGTCGTCGGCATCATAGAACGGCGCGATGCGATTTTCCTTGGCCCAATAGAGCTCGAAATAGCCGAACGGCTGCTCGCCGAAGCAGCCGATCAACGGCAGCAGATGGGGATCGGCCAGGATGCCGGCCAGATATCGCCGATGCTTGTCGAGATCGCCAGCCTCGTTCCAGAATGCATCGACGCGAGGGTCGTTCATCCAGCGGTGCAACAAATCGAGATCATTCTCGAGATCGGCCACACGAAACGAGATGACCTCCGACAGCCAGGGAATGAAACGGCCGTACACCTTTCCCGTCGGCTTTGCGGCGCGGCGCGGATGGCGCTTGCCGTCCGTCATGACGTGGAGTTGCGGCAATGGCGGTCGCCCGGGGTTGACGAGCCAGTTGTCCCGCCGCTGCATGACCAGTTCGGGCAGCAGCACCAGTTGCCCCTCGGACATGATCGCGAGACCACTCTCGGTCAGCTCTCGTGCAAGCGGCGCTCTTCCAGCGAAGTCCAGAACGAGCCGATCGGCGCCAGGTCGCCAGGCAAACAGCGCCTCGGCGGACGCCGACACCGCCCGTGCCGCAACCTCGCGGTCGTCCGAGGCATTCAGGATCTCGATGTGATCGACGCGCTCGCGCAGACGCAGTTCCAACGCGGTCACATCGGCGGCCACGACGCGAAGGCGATCGCCCTCCTGGAAAACGGTCTGGCCAGAATATGGGCCGACCGGGAACGCACGAGGCCCGGTCCCGGAATCCGAAGCCTTGTTCATCCGGCCCTCGCATCTCGATCATCGCTGAGGCGTGGTGTAGATCACTCGCCTACAGGCTGACAACAAATGCGCGCACACGCAGATTAGATTCTCTACAAATCTGACGGCCTGTCGCAGAACGGGATCGCATGCTGTTGTTGCATGTGACAAAGAGCACTCGCTCCGTCACAATAGGCTCTAAAGCGGCGCGTCAATTGGAACCGCGGAAACGCCCGCGACGTCATCTGCTTTCGTCTCGCTTCCGACGATCTTGCCGTCGCGCAGCCGCACCAGATGATCCGCAATCCCGAAATAGCGGTCATCGTGCGAAATCACGATGATGGTCTTTCCGAGACGCTTCAGATCGGGCAGCAGCTCCGTATAGAAGATGTGCCGGAACGCCGGATCCTGATCCGCGGCCCATTCGTCAAACACGAGCACGGGTCTTTCCTCGAGCCATGCATTCATCAGCGCCAATCGCTTGCGCTGTCCGGTCGACAGGTCCGTCGTCGTGAACACGCCGTTCTCGACCGAGACCTTGTGCGCGACCTCCAGCCGCTGGAGATAGCGTTCCGCGACATCAGGAACCACGCCCTCTCCACGAATGAGATCCTCAAACAGATAATAGTCGGAGAAGATGGTCGTGAAGAGCTGGCGGTAGTCGTCGCGTGTCTCCGTCAGGACCGGCGAACCGTCGCGCAGCACGGCACCGCCATGCGGAGCATAAAGGCCCAGCAACAACTTGATCAGGGTCGTCTTTCCGCTGCCGTTCTGCCCCACGATGAAGACGATGTCGCCTTGCCGAACGAGCAGATCAACCGGCCCGAGAACAAAGGGATCGCTGCCCGGCACGGCGCGAAAGGCATAGGTGACGCCGCGAAGCTCGATGGATTCGATGGCGGACTTGCCCGGTGCAGCGGGAGCACTGGCCAGCAGATCGTGCTCGGGGGTCGAGAACTGCTCCGAGAGCTCCGCAATGCGGCGCATCGCGACCTGGGCGCGGCCGAGCGCCGGCAGGATGCCGATGACCTGGTCGATGGGCCCGCGCATAAAGAGCAGCACCAGCACGAAGCCGCTGGACACCGCAGCGGGACTGTCGGGCCACAGGAACGGTCGCAAGGTCAGCGCCACGCCGATCACGACAAAGAACAGCATCGTCCCGAACGCCCGCGCCGTCACGAACAGATTGATCGACCTGATCTGCACCGAGCTAATCCGGTCGACGGTCTGCTGGAGCTGCTCGACATAGACGCGCCGACGGCGCACGCGATTAAGGCGCAGCTCCTTGGCACCTTCGGCGATCGCACGATACTGCTTGTGCAGCTGATCTTCGGCCTCTCGCGCGGTGCTGAAGCCGCGAACGCCGCGCGTCCTCGCATATCCATGCGCCAGCGATCCCAGCACGATGACTGCTCCCGTGATCAGGAAAAGCTGCCAAGACAGCACCGCCAGGTAAACCATGCAGCCGAGCGCGATCACGAGCGATACGAAAAAGGACGAAAAGAAGAACGCGAAATCGCTGATCGTGTCGACGTCCTGCGTGAGAACCGGGATCAGGCGATGAGTCCGGTAGATTTCGAGCTGATCGATCGGCGCAGCCAGAATTTTGGCGGCGAGCGACTTGCGAAGCTCGGCGATGATCCGCTGTCCGACATAATTGGCGCTGATGTCGGCGCCGATGGAACCGATCAGGATCAGAAGGCACAGGCCAGCGAAGGCGAAAAACAGCGTTACCACGTCGGCCTGCGTGGCATAAAGCCCGTGATTCACGACCGCGAGCAACGCCGCGACGGAGGCACCGCCGACCACTCCCAGAACGCTGCCGCCGAGCACGAGTGGCCAATAAGGCCGCAGGAGCTGCAGGATCTGCGTCGTCAGGCCGCTTCGTGAGTTCATGATGAGAGCCGCGCTGGAGAGACCTGAAGCGAACCTATATGGCCGGACAAGTCGTGCCGAAGTGATGCGAATACATGATGGCGGCCCCGCAACTCCAGCGCTTATTTTCGCTGCTCTTTCGATGGATTCTAATTTGGGATCGGCAATGCCTTTAATATGATGCGGGTAGTATCGCTTTTGCATCGCAGCCGGCGAGCGAGCAGGATTTATGATCCAGAGCCGTGCCAGGCCGCGACATCCGGACATCGAAGTGCTTGCAGGCTGGCATCGGACAGGGCCGGTGGAGAATGAGTTTGAACTTGCTGATCTCCGAAACCCGCATCGCGCTTCCCGACGCCGCCGGCCTCGCCGCGCGGATGATCGATCATCTGGCCGAGCATGACATCGCGTTCGAGGACCGGGGCGGTCTCATGGTGGCGAAACTGCCGTTCGGCACCAGTTCCCTCGCCGTCGAGGCCGAAGCGCTCAAGATCCGCGTCGAGGCCAACGACAAGGGCAATCTGGAAATGCTGCGCTCGGTCGTAGCCTCGCATGTGATCGAGTTCGCGGGCGACATTGCCCCGACCATCATTTGGTCCGGTCACGAATCCAGCGGCGGCACGCTGGCCAATTTCCGCGAAGTGCGGCTGAAGTCCGCGATCACCCTGACGCCGCACATGCGGCGGCTGACCTTCACGGGCGACGATATCGCCCGTTTCGTGAATGACGACGACCTGCACGTGCGGCTGTACTTCCCGCCCGAGGGCCTCGCCAAGCCCGAATGGCCGTGGCCCGCGCCCGACGGACGTATCCTGTGGCCGGAGCCCGACCGCAGGCCCGTCACCCGCTATTACACGATCCGCCGCATCGACTTGCAGAGCCGCGAGATCGACATCGACTTCGTGGTCCATGATCATGCCGGGCCGGGCTCGGCGTTCGCCGTCAACGCGACGGCCGGCGCCATCTGCGGCATGGCCGGCCCGCTCGGCCGGGGCATTCGTCCGGCGCGCTGGATGCTGCTGGCGGGCGACGAAACCGCCCTGCCCGCCATCGCGCGAATCTTGGAGACGCTGCCGGCGACAGCGGCGGGTGAGGCCTTTATCGAGGCCGCGGATCGGCGCGAGGAATTTCCGCTGGTCGCCCCGGCCGGGGTAGCGATCCGCTGGTTGCATCGCAAAGGCCGTCCAGCCGGGACGACGCAGCTCCTGGTCGACGCCGTCAAGGCGGTGCGATGGCCGGACCATCAGGACGTCTTCGCCTGGGTCGCGTGTGAGGCGCAGGCGCTGAAGGCCCTGCGCAACCATCTGCGCGATGAGCGAAAGCTTTCCCGCGACCAACTTCTGGCCGTCGCCTATTGGAGCCTGCGCCAACCATGACGATCCAACATGCGCAGACGAGCGAACGGACGCTCGCCTTGCCAAGCAACGTCACGCAGGCCTCGCCGGAAGCGCCCGCCCCCTTGTTCGAGCTCGACCAGGTCGGCTTCGCGGTGGCCGGGCGCGCGCTGCTCGAACCGCTGACGCTATCCCTTCCCGCACGCAGCGTCGTCGGGCTGATCGGCCATAATGGCTCCGGCAAATCGACCTTGCTGAAATTGTTGTCGCGCCAGCAACCGAGCTCGTCGGGAACGATTCGTTTCGAAGGCCGCGCACTGCGCGCCTGGAGCGATCGGGACTATGCCCGCAAGGTCGCCTACCTGCCGCAGCAGACGCCGCCCGCCGCCGGCATGCTGGTCAAGGAGCTGGTCGCACTCGGCCGCTATCCCTGGCACGGCGCGCTCGGACGGTTCGGTGACATCGACCGCGAGAAGGTCGCAAACGCCATGGCGTTAACCCATATCGAACCCTTTGCGGATCGCCTGCTCGATACGTTGTCCGGCGGCGAGCGCCAGCGGGTGTGGATCGCCATGCTGGTTGCGCAGGACGCCGAGTGCCTGCTGCTCGACGAGCCGACCTCGGCGCTCGACATCGCTCATCAGATCGAAGTGCTGTCGCTGGTCAGGCAGCTCGCCCGCGAGCGCAATCTCGGCGTGGTCGTGGTGCTCCACGACGTCAACATGGCCGCCCGGTTCTGCGACGAGATCATCGCGCTGCATTCCGGGAAGCTGATCGCGCGCGGCACACCGGACAAGATCATGACG
This sequence comes from Bradyrhizobium sp. USDA 336, assembly GCF_044908355.1. Taxonomy (NCBI): domain Bacteria; kingdom Pseudomonadati; phylum Pseudomonadota; class Alphaproteobacteria; order Hyphomicrobiales; family Nitrobacteraceae; genus Bradyrhizobium; species Bradyrhizobium sp. USDA 336. Next base: position 2,468,583 of record NZ_JBIYDC010000002.1, read on the forward strand.
CCGGCCGAGCTCGAAACCATCTACGGCATCCCCATGGGCGTGATGCCGTCGCCGGACCATGGCCATCTCATCAGCTTCGCGCGGTGAGCGCCGTCAACCGCGCTGCGGCCGCAGCAGCCAGATGAGATAGGGTCCGGCAAGCATCATGGCGAAGATGCCGGCGGGCATCTGGAACGGAAAGATCACCATGCGTCCGGCCCAATCCGCCGTGACCATCAGGATCGCCCCAATCAACGCGGCCAGCGCCGCCTGATGCAGCGCGCGCTGCGCCCCCATCATCCGTGCCATATGAGGCGCGATGAAGCCGACCAGGCTCAGAAGACCGACCATCAGCGTGGCCGTCGCCGTCAGCAAGGCCGTCAGCAGCATGATGATGACGCGGCTCCGCGTCAGCGAGACGCCGATCGAACGCGAGGTCGCAGGTCCGAGCGGCAGGATATCGAGCCAACGCGACAGCATCGGCACCATGATGAGCAGAACGAGCGCCGCGGCGGCGAGGATTGCGGCCTCGGCTGGACCGATCTGGTAGAGCGAGCCTGTCAGCAGCGACAGCAGCGTGCCAATGCGGGGATCACCCGTCGCCAGTGCCATGGCAATAATCGCGCCGAATGCCGCGCTCATGGCGACGCCTGCCAGCAGCACGCGCTCCGGACTGAACTCGGACCGCCGGCTGAACAGCAGCACCAGCGCCAGCACGATGAAGGCGCCGATCCCGGCCGCCGCAATCTGCTCCAGCCGGGTGTGGGCGGGAAAGAGATAGAGCAGAACGATTACGCCCATCGCGGCGCCATAGCTGATGCCCATGACTTCCGGCGCGGCCATTGGGTTTCCGGTCATCCGCTGCAGCAGCGTACCGGCGACCGCCAGCGTCGCGCCTGCTGCCAGCGCCGACACCACGCGCGGCCAGCGCCACGGCCAGAATTCCTGCAAGCCCGACAGGCCGCTCCAGCGCCAGCCGTCGGAACCGACGCCGAGGGCGAGTGCGATCCAGACGGCAAGCAGCAGCAAGACGAGCGCGAACAGGATCACGCGCCAGGGATGATCGAGCCGCGCCGGAGCGGATGGCGTGAGGTTTCCCATCGGCATGGCGGCCCGCAGCCGCGGCAGCAGCACGAGCAACATTGGCGCGCCGATCAGGGCGGTCACCGCACCGGCCGGCATTTCGCGATAGCCGGGCGGGATCAGAAGCACGAGTTGATCCGTCAGCCACAGCAGCAGGGCGCCGCAAAGTGGCGCCCAGATCAGCCGGTCGCGAAAGCGGCGCGCGCCCGACAGCATGACGATTGCCGGCGCGGACAAACCGACAAATCCCATGACGCCGACCACGCTGACGACTGACGCACTGAGCGCGATCGCGATGACGAGCGCGAAGACCCGGGCCCTCGTCAATCCGAGGCCCAGATTGCGCGCGGTCTCGTCGTCGAAGCCGAGCAGGGTCAGCGGACGAACCATCGCCGCGATCAGCACGATCGAAATCAGCAGCCGCGGCGCCAGGAACGTGACGTTGCTCCAATCCTGCTGATTGAGGAAGCCGGCGCCCCAGATGAACAGACCGATCAGATATTCGTGGTTGAGCAGCACCAGCGCCTGGGTGGTCACCGCGCAGTAGTAGCTGACGATCAATCCGGCGAGCACCAGGACGACGGGCGACAGCGCACGCTTCCAGGTCAGCCCGAACACGCAAAGGAACGCAGCAAACCCGCCGCACAGCGCAATCCACTCGCGGCCGAAGGCCAGCAGCGACGGCGCCCACAGCGTCGTCACGGCCAGCGCAAGATAGGCGCCGTTCAGGACGCCGATGGTGCTCGGCTCCGCAAGCGGATTGCGCAACACCTGCTGAGAGACCGTGCCGGCAAGACCGAGGGCGGCGCCGGCCAGCAGCGCCACTGCGATGCGCGGAAAAACGGTGTAGTGCACTAGCATCTGCTGGGGATCGGTGACCTCCGGCCGCCACAACACCGGCAGCCAGGCGTCGGCGGGCAGATATCCGGACAGGTTGCGCCAGGTCAGCGCGGCCGCGGCTGCCAGCAGCAAGCCGATCAGCACCGCCGGATGCATCTGCAAGCCGGACCGGGCCGGCAGTGCCTCAACCTTGCTCATGACTTTCCCGCGGCAGACGTTCGGCGAGAAGGCGGGCGAAACGTTCGGCCGCCGGCACGCCGCCATAGAAGAACTGGTTACCCAGGACCGTCAGCCGATGCGACCGAAGAGACGGCAGGGTTTGAAGCACAGGGCTTGCCTTCAGTAGCGCTTCGACATCGGCGACCCGCGAGGTCATCAACACCAGCCGCGCGTCCGGAACCGCGGCGAGCACTTCGAGCCCGACACTGGTATGGCCCCATGGGCCGCTCTGTCCGGTCCAGGCATTCCTCAATCCGCACTGATCGAGCACCTCCTGATAGAGGCTGTTCGGACCGAACACGAGCGCGCGGTTGCGCGCGATCTCGCTGACGAGATAGAGCGGCTTGCCGCCGCGACCCCGGAGCCGCTCACGATAGCTGGCCATGGCGACGTCGAAACGGGCGAAATAGGCTTCGCACGCCGACTGCACCCCGAGACGTTTGGCAAGCTCCAGCGTCGAACGGCGCGCCGTGTCGAGAGGATGCCCGCCGGGTCTGAAGATCGTGAACGTTTCGACCGGCGCGATCAGCTTGAGCCGGGGGACGGCGGCCGCAATGCTGGGATCGATGACGATGATGTCGGGCGCGAAGCTCTGCAGCAGTTCGAGATTTGGCTCCGAACGCAGACCGATCTCCTGTACGCTGGGCGGAACAGGCGGCTCGACGACGAGCCGGCCATAGCGCTCGATCTCCGGAATCACCAGCGGCACAACGCCGAGCGCCAGGATCGTCTGGGCACAGGCCCAGCCGAGCGCGGCAATTCGGAGCCCAGATTGCGGTCCACTGGTTTGGGCAAATGCCATTGGCCATGGGTCCGCAATGGCCGTGCCTCCGATCGCTGCGCCCGCGCCGAGGAGCGCACGGCGGGACAGCCTATGGTCTGGATTAGACGTGCTCATGGGATCCGTTCATGCGCCTCTCGCACAGAAGCGCGAGAGATGATGATCATGACATACTCTCGTTCACGCTGCATTGCCATATCAGGCCGCCTTTTCGCCAGCGGCGAGAAAGGCCTTGGCCAGCGCCCGCCCGATCGTCGCCCTCGCCTGCAAGGCATCGGCTACGACATTCCCCATGCGCAGGAATTCATGGATCATGCCGGGATAAACGTGCAGATCGACCGGAACGCCGGCCGCCGCCAAGCGGGCTGCATAATCGCGCCCCTCGTCCACCAGAGGATCGAACTCGGCGAGGACGATGCATGCGGGAGCTAGGCCCGACAAATCATCCGCTGCGAGCGGCGCAAAACGCCAATCGTCGCGATCCGACTCGTCGCGGAGATATTGCCGGAAGAACCAATCGACAGTGCTGCGCTCCAGGAGATGGCCGGTACCGTAGCGCTCGTAGGATGCGGAGGTTTGTCGGGAGCTGAGGCCGGGATAAGCGAGAACCTGAAGCACCGGCTGCGGAAGGCCCGTGTTTGTCCTTGCTTCGATCGCGAGCGCGGCGGCAAGCGTTCCGCCGGCGCTGTCGCCGCCGACGGCGACCCGGCGCGGATCGAGCCCGATCGCGCGGCCCTCGAGGCCGATCCAGGCCAGCGCATCGACGGCATCCTCGAAGGCGGTCGGAAACTTGTGCTCCGGTGCGAGCCTGTAGCCGACCGAGAGCACGGCCGCACCGCTGTCCTTGGCGAGGCCGCGGCACAATGGCTGATGCGAATCGAGGCTGCCGACGACGAAGCCGCCGCCGTGCAGGTAAAGAAGAACCGGAATGGGAGTGCGTTCGCTCGGCTGCGCGCTCGCATAGAGCCGCGCCTCGATCGTCATGCCATCCCGCACCGGCAGCGACAAACGCCGCTCGTAGGCAAGCGCCGGCGGATCGACATCGAGCAGCGGCGAGGACGCATCGAAATCGGCCCGCGCCTGCGCAGCAGTCAATTGCGGAAACGGAACGCGCGCGCCGCTTTCGGTGCCGGCCTGCACCATCTCGAGCAATGCCGCGATATCTGGATCAAGACTCAAAGGCTTACTCCGCCGGCTCCGGGACCGTATCCTGCGCGATCGTCGACGCCGCCGCCGGCACGAGCAGACCGCAGATCTCATCGAGCAGGCCGGCATCCCTCAGGATCGTGAAATGGTTGTCGCCGACGAAGCCGCGATCGACCGCCTTCGGCAACTGCAATTCCAGCCGATCACGCTGCGCCAGACGGGTCGAGGTCCACCAGCAGAGCGGCGTGGCTTCGAGGCCCCGCGGCAGCGCGGCGTTCTGCGCCAGCCTGTTGAGGTGCCGTCCGACTGCGAATGCAGCGGACAAATCATCCGCGCCGAGCGATGCATCGTCCGCTCTCACGCTCCTGCCCTGCTCCACAACAGAAGCAACGAGGTCGCGAATGTGCCCCGGCGTCTCCGGCAGATCAGCACGTTTCCATGCCTCGACCTGCGCCTTGATGCGAGAGGCCGCAGCGTTCGGGAGGACCGCCGAGAGCAATCCGGCGAGATCGTCGGCCCAGTGGGCAATCGCCTCCTGCGGGCTCGGTCCGTCCGGCCGCCGCGGCACGAAGCTGTCGACCAGCGCGAGACGATCGACGCGCTCACCGCCGCGTTCGAGTTCGGCCGCGACGAGACCGACCAGCAGTCCTCCCAAGGACCAGCCGACCAGGCTGTAGGGACCGCGCGGCTGCATCCGCCGGATCTCGGCCGCGTAGTCCACGGCCATGGCTTCGAGGGAGGCGTCGGTCCACGAGGAATCGACCAGCATTCTCGATTGCAGCCCGATCACCTGCCGGTGCCCTTCGAGGCGGCGTGCCAGCGGCCCATAGTCGAAGACGGTGCCAAAGCCGCCATGCACGGCGAATACCGGGTTCACGCCGCGAACCGCGGCATTCAGCGGCAGCAGCGCCGATGGGGCGGGTGCGACGGCGGACGCCGCGGTCGCGCTGCCGGCGAGCAAGGCGCGGATCGTGGGCTTCTGGAGCAGATCGCGCAGCTTGATCTCGATCCCATACGTCTTGTCCTGACGAACCCGCGCCACGACCTTGAGACACAGGATCGAATTACCGCCGAGCTCGAAGAAATTGTCGGTGACCCCGACCTGCGGCACGTCCAGGATCTCGGACCACAGGCGCGCCATCGCGGTCTCCGCCAGGCCTTGCGGAGGGACGAAGCTCCGCATCGACGCATCGGGAGCCGGCAATGCACGCCGGTCGATCTTGCCGCTCGACAAAGTCGGCAACCGCTCCAGCACCATGATCCGCGCCGGCACCATATAGGCCGGCAGGATCAGCTTCAGGAAACCGGTCAAGCGCTCGACCAGCCTCTCGGCCGCCTCGGGCGCGGCGTCATCTGCCGCCTTCGGTGCGACATAGGCAATGAGCTGATTTCCGGCTGCGCTCGGCACTGCCACCACCGCCGCCTGCGCAATCGCCTCATGACGGAGCAGCGAGGTCTGGATCTCCCCGAGCTCGATCCGGAAGCCGTTGACCTTGACCTGGTCATCGCTGCGGCCGAGATATTCGACGGTGCCATCCTCGCGCCACCGCGCCAGATCGCCGGTGCGGTACAGCCGCGCTCCCGGGGTCGACGAGAATGGGTCAGGGACGAAGCGCTCTGCGGTCATGGCGGCCTTGCCGTGATAGCAGCGCGCCAGGCCGAAGCCGCCGAGATAAAGCTCGCCGGCGACCCCGGCGGGAATGATGTCGATTGCGGCATCCAGAATGTAGGCGCGGCGGTCTCCGACCGGCAGGCCGATCGGCGCGTAGGGCGTGTCGCACTCGGACGCGCCATCGACTTTCCAGACCAGCGGCGTGACGACGGTTTCCGTCGGGCCATAACCGTTGATCAGAATGCGTGGCTTGAGAACGCGCCTGACCTTGTCGAAGCCCGCCTTCGGCATCGCCTCGCCGCCGAACGAGTAGAGCTTGACCGGCGGTGGATTGCCGCTCTGCTCGACGCAATCGGCGACCTGCTGGAGGTAGGCCGGCGGCAATCCGATATGGCTGACGCGATGGGCGTGCAGGTTCTCGACTGTCTGTTCCGGCGTCCACAATTCGGCGTCACGCATCAACAGCCGTGCGCCATGCGACAGAACCGTGAGCCAGCGCTCATGGGCGCCGTCGAAGGCCAGCGATAGGAAATGCAGCTCGCAGGAGCTTTCGTCGATCTCGTAGAGGCTGCCCGTGACGCGACAGTGCATCGCCAGCGGACCGTGGGCGACGGCCACGCCCTTTGGCGTCCCCGTCGAGCCCGAGGTGTAGATCAAATAGGCTAGGTTTTCCGGATGCAGTTCGGGCTGCGGCGGATGGTCCGGTCCCGCGTCGAACTCGAACGAAGACAAGGAAATTCGCTCCATGCCGTCCGGGCTGCCCTCGATTTCGAGCGGACCCGTTAACAGGAACGCGATTGCGGCATCGCGCATGACGAACGCGCGCCGCTCCGAGGGTAGCTCGGGATCGAGTGGAACGTAGGCCCCACCCGCCTTGAGCACGGCCAGCAGCGCAATCATCGTGGCAGCAGTTCGCTCCACCACAACGCCCACGCGCTGCTCGGGCTTAAGCCCCCGGGCGATCAGGTGATGAGCCAGGCGGTTGGCCCTGCGCTCGAGGTCTCCGAACGAGAGCACCGAGCCGCCAATGGTCAGCGCCGTCCGCTCCGGATAACGCCGCGCATGGCTGCTGATCGCCTCATGCACCAGCGCCAGGGGAGCGCTTGACGTCGCGTGCCGATTGCAACGATCTGCAAGAGCGGCATCGAGCTCCGTGACGGGATCGATGCTACCAAGCAAGGCCGCGGCATCCCGCGTCAGCTCCGCCAGCAAGTGCTCGAACTGCACCTTGATCTGGGTCGCCTGCACCGCGGTGAAATGGCTCGGCATATAGGTGTATTCGACCTGGAGCGTGTCTTCGACCAGCACCGACAGGTCCATCGGATAGTTCGTCACGTCGACATTCTTCAGGCCGCTGAACTGCAACGCGCCTGCGCCGCGGTGCATGCTGCGTTCGATCGGATAGTTTTCGAACACGATAATGCTGTCGAACATGGTCTGACCGGCACGGCCGGCCCAGCCCTGGACGTCATAGAGCGGCGTGTGCTCGTAGTCCCGGATCGCCGAATTGCGGTCCTGCAGCGCGCGAAGCCATTCTCCGATCGGGCTTTCGGGCGGAAGCGTTTCGATCACGGGCAGCGTGTTGATGAAGAGGCCAAGCATCTGCTGCGATCCGTCGAGACCGGCCGGACGACCGGCTACCGTCACGCCGAAGGTCACCGTGTTCTGACCCGTATAGCGTTGCAGCAGCAGCGCCCACACGCCTTGGACGATCGTGTTCAGCGTGATCCGTTCGCGCCGCGCGAACGCCTTCAGCTCCGCGGTCGCGGCCTCTCCGAGACGCGTGTAACAGCGTTCGTGGCCGGACGCCTGATGGCGGCGCGCGCCGAAGGCGTCGGCGAGCTGCGTCGGCTGATCGAAGCTCCTGAGTTGTTCGCGCCAGAACGCTTCGGCAGCCTTGGCGTCCTGCGCCTGCAGCCAGGCGATGTAGTCGCGATAGCGTGTCGCATTCGCGGCAGGCCTGGCGCCGTAATAGCACTCGAGGACTTCTCCGACGAACCTTGCCGAGCTCCAGCCGTCCATCAGGATGTGATGATAGGTCCAGATCAGCCGATAAAGGTCGTTCTGGAGCCGCAGAAGCCGCACCCGCTGGAGCGGCGGCCTTTGGAGATCGAACTCGGCGGCGCGCTCATCGGCAAGGGCCGCCGCAATTCTTTCATCACTGATCGCCTGCCCTCGCCAGTCCTCCTGTGCGAACGGCACGATGGCGTCGCGATAGACGGCTTGCAGCGGAGAGCCGGAGAGCTCACGCCAGAGGAAGCCGGTCCGCAGCATCTGATGACGCGCGCTCACCTCGCGCCACGCTGTGCCGAGCCGTTCCGGGTCGAGTCCCTGGATCTCAACACTGACCTGGTTGACATAAACGCCGCTGCCGGCATCGCGCAGGCTGTGAAACAGCATGCCCTGCTGCATCGGCGACAACGGATAGACGTCCTCGACGCGGCTCCAGTCCAGACCGAGCCGTCCGAGCTGCTCACTGGAGAGTCCCGCCAGCGAGCCGCGCTCCGATGCGGGGTCTTCCTTATCTGGCTCGACATCTCGGGATGCCGCAATCAGCGCCTCGATGGTTTGATACCGGAACACATCGCGCGGCTCGATGAGCACGCCTTCGCGCCGCGCGCGGCTCACCATCTGCAGCGAGATGATGGAATCGCCACCGAGCTCGAAGAAATTGTCGGTGACGCCGATGTTGGGCTGGCGCAGCAGATCGGCCCAGATCCCGGCCAATGCGACCTCCGCCGGCGTGCGCGGCGCCACATGCCGGGCGGACGCCACAAGCTGATCCGGCGCCGACAAGGCTTTGCGGTCGAGCTTGCCGTTCGGCGTCAGCGGCAGACGCTCCAGCACCACGATCCGCGCCGGGACCATGTAGTCGGGCAGCACCGAGGACAGCGCCGTTTTGAGCGCCGCGCCATCCAGTGCTTCGCCGCTGACATAGCCGACCAGCTGGCGGCCGGCGCCGGCCTCGCGCGCTACCACCACGGCCGCGCGAACACCATCCTGCGCCTGCAGCCGCGCCTCGATCTCGCCGAGCTCGATGCGGAAGCCGCGGATCTTCACCTGGTGGTCGGCACGGCCGACATAGTCGAGCACGCCGTCGGACCGCCACCGCGCCACATCGCCGGTGCGGTACAGCCGCGCCCCCGGCGGACCGAACGGATCGGGGATGAAGCGCTCCGCCGTCAGGGCGCCGCGCCGCCAATAGCCCCGCGCGAGCCCGCTCCCACCGATATAGAGCTCGCCGGCGACGCCGACCGGCGCGAGGTTGAGGTCACCGTCGAGAACGTAAAGCGTGGTGTTGCCGATCGGGCGGCCCAGCAGCGGACGATCGTCCATCGCATCGAGCCGATGGCGCGCCGACCACACCGTGGTCTCGGTCGGGCCGTACAGGTTCCAGACCTCGCCGGCCTGGGCCACCAGCCGCCGCGCCAGATCCGGCGGCAGCGCCTCGCCGCCGCACAGCACCCGGCAGCTCGCCGGCAGCGCAGGGCCGTCATGATCGAGCAGCATCCGCCAGGTCGACGGCGTTGCCTGGACCAGGGACACGCCATGCCGCTGCACGATCGCCTTGAGCTTGGCAGGATCATGCGCGGCCGCGCGATCCGCCAGCACGACGCAGGCGCCGATCGTCAGCGGCAGCCACAGCTCCAGCACCGCGATGTCGAAGGACAACGAGGTCAGCCCGAGCACGCGGTCGGCGGCCGTCATGCTGGGCTGCTCCGCCATGGTCGCCAGGAAATTGGTCACGGCATCATGGCGAACCATCACGCCCTTGGGCAGACCGGTCGAGCCCGAAGTGTAGATCACGTAGGCAAGGCTCTCGCCGTGAACGGCGACATCGAGATTGCCGGCATCGCCGCCCTCGCCGTCCTGTCCATCAACGAACCAGGCCTCCGCGCCGGTCTCCGCCAGGATGGCTGCGAACTGATCGCGCAATCCCTCTTGCGTCAGCACCAGCGCCGCGCCGCTGTCGCGCAGCATGTGCGCCAGCCGCTCCGGCGGGTAATCCGGATCGAGCGGCAGATAGGCACCGCCGGCTTTCAGCACCGCCAACAGTGCGACCAGCATCCCGACGCCGCGGTCGAGCGCCAACCCGACCACGATTTCGGTCCCGACGCCATGACCCCGCAATCGCTGCGCCAGCCGGTTGGCGCGTGCATTCAGCGCGGCATAGCTCAGCTCCGCCTCGCCGAACACCAGCGCGATCGCCTGCGGCGACTTCCGGACCTGTGCCTCGAACTGCGCAATGATCCCCTCGCGCGGTTCATCCCGGCGCGTATCGTTCGCCCGTGCGAGCAGGACGTCATCCGCGGGATCGCGGGCCGCGATCATCCCGACCGGTCGATCGGCATCCATGCTCAGTGCCTCGATCAGCCGCACAAAGGTTCGCTGCAGCCGTGCGATCTGGGCCTCGTCGAAATATTTGCGCTGATAGTTGAAGACGAGGCGCAGGCGCTCATCGACGCCGATGCTGGCGAACAAGGGATAATTGCTGGTCTCGACGATCCGAGTCTCGCCGACCTGGATCTGCCGGTTCTGTCCGATCAGCGCGCGGTCGACCGGGTAATTCTCGAACACCAGGATGCTGTCGAACAGCGACCTTCCGGGGCGCCCTGCCAGCCGCTGGATCTCATAGAGCGGCGTCGCGCCGAATTCGCGCAAGGCCAGATTGCGATCCTGCAACTCGCGCAGCCATGATCCAACGGCCTGCTGTGGGCCGACACCGTCGATGACCGGCAACGTGTTGATGAACAGGCCGACCATCTCTTCGGCGCCGGCGAGTTCCGGCGGCCTGCCCGACACGGTGACACCGAAGCAGACGGTGCCCTGCCCGGTATGCTGTCGCAGCAACTGTGCCCATGCCGCCTGCACCAGCGTGTTCATCGTGATCCGCTCGCGCGCCGCGAATTCCTGCAAGCGTCCGGTCAGTACAGAAGCCAGCTCCAGCGCGAGCGTGCCGTGGCCAAACAATTGGGAGCCCGTCGGTTCGACGAGGCTGCCTGCCAGGAAGCTCGGCTGGTCCAGCTCTGCCGTCGCATTGCGCCAGAAGGCCGCCGACGCCTCGCTGTCACGGGCCTTCAGCCACGCGATGTAGTCGCGATAGCGGTGGTGCAATGCCGGCAGGCGTCCCTCGCCGTTATGCTGCATCACCTCGGCGATCAGCCGCGCCGAGCTCCACCCGTCGAGCAGGATGTGATGATGCGTCCAGATCAGCCAATGCCTGTCGTCGCCGAGCCGGATCAACCGAACCCGCTGCAAGGGTGGTCGCGACAAGTCGAACCCGGCGGCCTGCTCCTGCCGCGAAACGTCGGCCAGCGCCGCATCCAGTTGCGCCTGGTCCCACGTCGCGCTCCGTGCTCGCCAGTCGTCCTCGACAAAGGGCACTTCGGCCCGTCGATAGACGACCTGTTGCGGCGCGCCGGACAGGTCACGCCAAATAAATCCCGTCCGCAGCACCGCGTGACGATCGCTGGCCGCCTGCCAGGCGCGGCGCAGCTTTTCGGCATCGAGTCCTCGGATTTCCGCCGCGACCTGATTGACGTAGAGTCCGCTCTCGCCGTCATGCATCGCATGGAACAACATGCCCTGCTGCATCGGCGACAATGGATAGATGTCCTCGATCTCGCGCCAATCGAGCGCAAGCCTGTCGAGCTCGGTCTGACCCAGCCCCGACAATGCCACATCCGATGGTGTCAGGCCGCACGCGCCGCTGGTGCAGTGATCGACCAGCTCACGCAACGCAGCCTCGTACAACGCGGCCAGCCGCTCGACCGTCTCGCGCCGATAGCGCTTGCGGCCGAAGCCGAACGATAGAAGCAACCGACCATCGCGCACCGTGCCGTTCACGATCAGCCAGCGTCGCAGCGGGCTCGATGCATCCCGCGATGGGCCGGCGCTTTCCGCTGCCATCCTGAACAGCGCCGCCTCGTCGCCTCCGTCGATCTGGCCGAGATAATTGAACGCAATCTTCGGCTCGCCGGCGTGCGATAGCGCCAAACGTTGTTCTTCGGAGCCAAGATAACGCAATACGCCGTAGCCCAGTCCGCGGCCGGGAATGCCGCGAAGCTCCTCCTTCACGGTCTTGATCAATGACGAAGGATCTTGCGAGCCACCGGCCAATCGCACCGGAAAGGCCGTCGTAAACCAGCCGACCGTGCGCGAGAGGTCGAGATCGCCAGCGAGAGGCTCGCGGCCATGCCCCTCCAGCTCGACGAGAACGTCGTCCTGCCCACTCCACTGCCAGACGGCGCGTGCAAGGCCGGCAAGAAGGAGATCGTTGATCTGCGTACGATAAGCCGATGGCGCCTCCGCCAGCAGGCACCGCGTCCATTCACTTTCGAATGACAGCAGGACCTCATCGGCATCGGCGATGCGATCGTTGCCCGCGTGGTCGTCGTCGCACAGAACGTCCGCATTTGCACAGCGGCTGGTCCAGTAGGGTAACTCCGTCGCCAGTTCTGGCGAGGTCGCGTAAGCCCGCAAGCGCTGCCCCCACAACGCGTAACCATGGGTCTTGGGCGGAAGCGCGATCGCTGCGTCCCCCTTCGCAAGCTGCGTGTAAGCGGACGCGATGTCCTCCAGCAGGATCCTCCATGACACCCCGTCGACCACGAGATGGTGGATCACGATCAGAAAACGCTGGCTGCCATCGGCGACATCGATTCCGACGGCCCGCAACAGCATTCCGCCGGCGATCGACAGGCTTGCTTGCGCCGACGATGCCAGCGCCGTCACGGCGGCCCGGTCGATCGCCTGCCGCACCCAGAGCAGCGCATCCGCTGCCGGAGCAGCGCCGTGCTCGGCACACCAGTTCCCCTGCCTCTGCGCGAAGCGGAGGCGCAGTGCGTCATGATGATCGACCACAGCGGTGAGTGCGCGCCGCATCACGTTCCAGTCGAGACGCTCTCTCGGCTGCAACAGCACCGCCTGGTTCCAATGATCCCGGTTCTCCATGTCCTCCGCAAAGAAGCGGGACTGAATCGGCAAGAGCGGATGCGGGCCGGTGACCTGCCCCTGATCGGCGAGCGTCCCCGTGCGCTGCTCGGTCCGCGCCGCGCGCGCCAGAGCTTCGAGCGTCTGATGCTGGAATACGTCGCGGGGCTCGATCAGGTATCCGGCGCGCCGGGCGCGGCTGACCATCTGGAGCGAGATGATGGAATCGCCGCCGAGTTCGAAGAAATTGTCGGTGAGGCCGACGGACGGACGACCGAGCAGCTCCGCCCAGATCTCCGCAAAAGCGATCTCGGCCGGCGTGCGCGGCGCCTGATGCTCCGGATGGCCATGGGCCATGTCGGGCGCCGGCAGCGCGTGGCGATCGACCTTGCCACTCGGCATCAAGGGTAACCGCTCCAGGACCGCAATTCTCGACGGTACCATATAGTCGGGCAACACGGCCGACAGCGCGGTCCGCAAGCCTGCCTCCGTCAATTGGCCGCTGCCGCTGACATAGCCGACGAGCTGACGGCCCATGCCGACATCGCGCGCCACCACGACGGCGGAGCGAACGCCGGGCTGATCGAGCAGCCGCGCCTCGATCTCGCCGGGTTCGATGCGGAAGCCGCGGATCTTGACCTGGTGATCCGCGCGTCCGACATAGTCGATCGCGCCATCGGCGCGCCAGCGCGCCAGATCTCCTGACCGATAAAGCCGCTCGCCTTCCTCGCCGAATCGATCGGGAATGAAGCGCTCCGCCGTCAGCTTCTCGCGCCGCCAATAGCCTCGCGCCAAACCGGCCCCGCCGATGAACAACTCGCCGGTCACGCCTGCCGGAACCATGTTCAGATCGGCGTCGAGGATGCGGATCGTCACGCCGGGAATGGGTCGTCCGATCGGCACGCGCGTCGCCCCTTCGTCGCGACAGGTCCAGTAGGTGGCGTTGATGAGAGCCTCGGTCGGACCGTAGCGATTGTCGAACCGTACATTGGGGAACGCCGCACGCACACGCGTCATGAGATCAAGCGACAGCGCCTCGCCGCCGGCAAACAGGCGCTTGAGCGAGGTGCAGCGCGGCGCGCCGGGCTCGGTCACGAAATGCTCGAGCATCTGCGGCACGAAGTGCAGCGTCGTCACGTCGTGGGCGATGACGGCGTTTACCAGGAGTCGCGGCTCGCGATGCGCGCCTGGAGGCGCGATCGCCAGCCGCGCGCCGGTTGCGAGCGGCCACAACATCTCCCAAACCGAGACGTCGAAGCTGAACGGGGTCTTGTGCAGCAAGGTCTCGGCAGGATCGAGACGATACTCCCCCTGCATCCAGCCAAGCCGCGCCGCCAGCGCGCGATGCGAACAGGCCACGCCCTTGGGCACGCCGGTCGAACCTGATGTGTACATCACATAAGCCAGGTTGTCCGGCTGAAGCGCCGCATCGGGATTGCCGGCAGGCGCTTCGATGTTAGCTTCGCCCTCCTTGTCGATCGTCCAGGCTTCGGCGCCAGCATCCATGATCACCGGCGCGAGATGCGAGAGCAGCAGCTCCTGAGTCAGCACCAGTGCCGTTCCGCTGTCGCGCAGCATATGAAGCAGGCGTTCGGAGGGATAGTCGGGATCGAGCGGCAGATAGGCGCCGCCGGCTTTCAACACAGCCAGGACGCCAACGATCAGTTCGACGCTGCGTTCGAGCGCTACGCCGACCAGCCGGTCGCGACCGATCCCGTGCTCCCGCAGCCGCCAGGCCAGGCGATTGGCACGCGCGTTCAGCTCGCCATAGCTGACCTGCCGTTCACCGAAGATCAACGCGATCGACGATGGCGAAGCCGCGGCCCGGGCTTCGATCTGCGCGACGATAGTGTCGCCAAACTTCGGTGCCCGCTCGGCGCTGCCGCCCCAGCCGAGCAATCTCTGCTCCTCATCGGCATCGAGGCTGTCCAGCGCGCCCAGCGGCCGCGAGGCGTCCGCCACGATCCTGGCCAGCAGTTGCGACAGCGAGGCCTGCAGATATCTGATATGATCGTCGTCGAGGCGGCTGCGATCGTAGCGAAAGCCCAGATTGATGCCGTCGGGCTTGGCGAAGACCGCCACCGTCAGCGCATAGTTGGTGATCGAGACCTGCTCGACCCGGCCGAACCGGCGTCCGCTTTCGCTCTCGCCCCGCAGCGCCTGATCGATCGGATAGTTCTCGAACACGAGGATGTTGTCGAACAGCGCGCGTCCGGAACGGCCGGCAAGACGCTGGATTTCGTACAGCGGCATCCAGCCGTGATCGCGCAGATCCGTGTTGCGCGCCTGGAGATCGCGCAGCCACGCTCCGATCTCGGTTTGCGGGCTTGCCTGATCGACGACGGGCAGCGTGTTGATGAACAGGCCGACCATCTCCTCGGCCCCGCTGATCTCCGCCGGCCGGCCCGAGACCGTTGCACCGAAACAGACCGCGCGCTGGCCGGTGTGGCGGCGCAACAGCTGCGCCCAAGCGCCTTGCACCAGCGTGTTCAGCGTGACGCGCTCGCGCCGCGCAAAGGCTTGCAGGTTTGCCGTCAGGTCGGCCGTGAGCAGCAGGTCAGACGAGCCATGGCCGGAAGCACCGTTGGCCGCAGGTTCTCCCAGCGTGTCCGCTAGGAAGCTGGGCTCGTCCAATTCGGCCAAGGCCGATCGCCAGAACGAGGTCGACGCCTCGCGGTCCTGCCCTTGCAGCCACGCGATGTAGTCGCGATAGCGGCCCTTCACTGCTGGCAAGCGTGCGCCGCGCTCGTGCTGCAGGATCTCGGCCATCAGACGCGCGGCGCTCCAGCCGTCCAGCAGGATATGGTGGTGGGTCCAGATCAGCCAGTGGCGCGCGTCGTCGAGCCGGATCAGCCGGACCCGCTGCAATGGCGCCTGAGACAGATCGAATGCCCTGGTACGTTCGGCTTGCGCAATACCTGCGAGCGCAGCCCGCACCTCCTCCTCTTCCATGGCGGCCGCCCGCGAGCGCCAGTCTTCTTCCTCGAATGGCAAAGGCGCAGAGCGATAGACCACCTGCTGCGCGGCCCCCGACAGCTCGCGCCACGCAAATCCGGTTCGCAACACGGCGTGGCGCGAACTGATCTCGTGCCAGGCTGCGCGCAGCCTGCCGGCCTCGAGACCACGGATCTCGAGGCCGATCTGGTTGACGTAATTGCCGCTCTCGCCATCACGCAGGGCATGGAACAGCATGCCCTGCTGCATGGGCGACAGCGGATAGATGTCCTCGATCTCGCGGCAGTCGATCGCTGCGACCAGCGCGTCGAGATCAGCCTGCTTGAGGTTCGACAAGGCGAAGTCCGACGGCGTGATGCCGCGGGCGCCGCCCGTGCAATGCGCGACGAGTTCGCGCAGGGCCGCCGCGTAATGCTCGACGAGACGTTCGATGGTTGCGCGCCGGTAACGCCTGCGGCCATAGCTGAACGACAGG
Source organism: Bradyrhizobium sp. USDA 336 (assembly GCF_044908355.1). Classification (NCBI taxonomy): domain Bacteria; kingdom Pseudomonadati; phylum Pseudomonadota; class Alphaproteobacteria; order Hyphomicrobiales; family Nitrobacteraceae; genus Bradyrhizobium; species Bradyrhizobium sp. USDA 336. The sequence continues at coordinate 2,484,606 of NZ_JBIYDC010000002.1, forward strand.
CGCAACTGTCCTTCCCCGACCTGACCGTTGATGCTGACCCAGCGGCCAAGCGGCGCGCTTTCGCTGCGCATCGGCCCCGAGCTCTCGGGCGCGAGGCGAAACGGGGCACTCTCTCCCATGCTGGAATCGAACTGGCCGAGATAGTTGAAGACGATGCGCGGCTCGGGACGTGCCGCCAGGGCGCTCCGCTGCGACTCGGTGCCGAGATGACGCAGGACGCCGTACCCCAGGCCGCGGTTGGGAACCGCCCGAAGCTCCTCCTTGATCGATTTGATCAGAGAGGCGTCCTCGCTCGAGCCGCCCGGCAGGCGCATCGGAAATGCCGTGGTGAACCAGCCGATGGTGCGGGACACGTCCGCACCGTCGAAGACGTCCTCGCGGCCATGGCCTTCGAGCTCGACGACGACATCCTCAACCCCGCCCCAGCGCGACACGGCTCGCGCAAGTGCCGCCAGCAGGAGATCATTGACCTGGGTGCGGTAAGCGGTCGGGGCTTCCTTCAGCAGCCGCGTGGTCAATCCGGCGTCGAACGCCAGCAGGACTTCCTCGCCGTCTGCAACCCGGTCGACCCCGCCATGATCGTCATCGCAGGGAAACGCGGCATGCGATCCCCGCTCCAGCCAATAGTCGAGCTCGGCTGCCAGCTCGTCGGTCGCAGCATAGGCCTGTAATCGCGCGCCCCAGGATGCATAAGAGTCGCTCCTCGCCAGCGCGACTGAAGCCGCGCCCTGGCGGAGCTGATCGTACGCCGCCGCAAAGTCTTCGAGCAGCACCCGCCATGACACGCCGTCGATGACCAGATGATGCACCACCACCAGAAGCCGCTGGCTGCCATCCGCGAGATCCATGCCGACCACACGCAGCAGCGGCCCGGCCAGCGACAGGCTGGCCTGAGCCGACGCGGCAACTCCCGTGACCTCGGCGGCATCGCGAACGTCGCTGCGAATCCAGAGCAGCTCCGAGATCGCCGGCGGCGAGCCATAAATTGCGCGCCAACCGCCATCAATCTCCTCGAAGCGCAAGCGCAGGGCCTCATGATGCGCGACGAGAGCGGCAAGCGTGAGCTCGACGAGCCTCCAGTCGAGCCGCGACTTCGGCATCAGCAGGACGGCCTGATTCCAGTGATGACGGTCCCCTGCATCCTCACCGAGAAACCGCAACTGGATCGGCAGCAGCAGGTGCTCGCGGCCGTCGAGATCGAGCTCAGCGGCGACGATCTCCGCCTTGTCTTCACTCCGCGCCACGCGCGCCAGATCCTGCAAGGTCTGATGTCGGAAGACGTCACGCGGCTCGATCAGCAGGCCCGCCTGGCGCGCCCGACCGACCAGTTGCAGCGAGATGATGGAATCGCCGCCGAGCTCGAAGAAATTGTCGGTGACGCCGATGACGGGCTGGCCGAGCAGCTCGGCCCAGATCGCAGCGAGCACCGTCTCGGCTGCGGAGCGCGGCGCGACATGCGCGGTGATTGCGGCCGGCATCTCCGGTGCCGGCAGGGCGTCGCGATCGACCTTGCCGTGCGCGGTGAGCGGCAGCCGGTCCAATCGCACGATGCGGGCCGGCACCATGTAGTCGGGCAGCTCCTCCGAGAGCGCCGCGCGCATCGCCGCTTCGTCGAACGGTCCATCGCCGGCGACATAGCCGACCAGCTGACGGCTGACGCCGGCTTCACGGGCAACGACCACGGCCGACCGCACGCCGGCCTGCCGCATCAGCCATGCCTCGATCTCGCCGAGCTCGATCCGGAAGCCGCGGATCTTCACCTGATGATCGGACCGGCCCACATACTCGATGACGCCATCGGCACGCCAGCGTGCCAGATCGCCGGTGCGATACAGACGCGCGCCCGGTGCGCCAAACGGATCAGGGACGAAGCGCTCCGCCGTCAGCTCGGCTCGCTGCCGGTAACCGCGCGCCAGCCCCTCACCGCCGATGAACAGCTCGCCAGTTACGCCAATCGGAACGACGTTGAGATCATTGTCCAGGATGTACGCCGAGCGGCGGCCCACCGGGCGACCGATCGGGGCATAGTTGCCGTCGATCTCCTCGCTCGCATCGACCTTCCATACCAGCGGCGTGACCACGGTTTCGGTCGGCCCGTAGCCGTTGATCAATGCCCGCGGCTTGAGCGCGCGCTTGACCTTGTCGAAGCCAGCCTTGGGCATCGCCTCGCCGCCGAACGAGTACAGCTCGACTGGCGGCGGATTGCCACGCCACATCGCGAAATCGGCGAGCTGTTGCAGGTAGGCCGGCGGGAACCCGGCATTGGTGACGCGCTGCCGGCGCAGAACTTCGATGGTCTGTTCGGCCGACCACAGGTCCGCATCCCGCATCACGAGCGCCGCGCCGCAGGTCAGTGCGGTCCAGAGCCGCTCATGGGCGCCATCGAAGGTGAAGGACAGGAAGTGCAGCTCGCGCGAGTGCCGATCCATGTCGTAGAGCCCGGCCGTCACCTCGCAGTGCATGGCGAACGGACCGTGTTCGACCGCGACGCCCTTGGGGATGCCGGTGGAGCCGGAGGTATAGATCACATAGGCAAGGCTGGTTGGCACCACCGCGATCTCGGGATCGCTTTCGCTCTCCGTGGCGAGATTGATCGCACCGAGCGGAACGACCACGACGCCAGCTGGCGGCGGCGTCAACGCCGAACTATCTGCGTCGACCAGCACGACACGCGCGCCGGCATCGCGCAGGGTGCCGACCTGTCGTCTGACCGGATGCTCGGGATCGAGCGGCAGATAGGCTGCACCCGTCTTCAAGATGGCGAGCAGCGCCGTAATGAGGCCTGGCGAACGCCGTGCCGAGACGCCGACAAGATCGTCGCGCCCGACACCGAGGCGGATCAGGTGGTGCGCGAGCCGATTGGCGCGGCGGTTGAGCTCGGCATAGCTGATTTCATCGTCACCGAAGACCAGCGCCGGCGCGTCGGGCGTTTCGGCGGCCAGCCGTGCAACCGTCCGATGCACCGGTGTGAACGATGAGCTTGCCGTTTCGTCGTCGGCGCAATTCCATTGCCGCAACAGCCCCAATTCCTGTTCGGACAGCAACGCCACATCGGCGATCCCTTGCGCGTCGTCGGCAACCATGGCCTTCAGGAGGGTGGTCCAATGCGCGGCGAGGCGCTCGATCGTCGCCGTCTCGAACAGCGCCGTTGCATAGGTGAAGATGGCACGGATCTCGCCTGACAGCCCCTCCTCGGTATCGAGCGCGAGGTCGAACTTGACGGCATCGACCTCCGTATCGATCGTCTCGATCTGGAGACCGGTCCGATCCGATGGACTAGCCGACGCCCGACGGCGCTGGTGATTGTAGAGGACCTGGAACAGTGGATTCTGACTCAGGCTGCGCGTGGGCTGAAGGATTTCGAGCAGACGTTCGAACGGAAGGTCCTGGTTTTCCTGTGCCTCGACAGTGGCCGCATGAACCGCCGCAATGAAGTCCGCGATCGCCGCGCGGCCGTCGATCTGCGTGCGAAGCACCTGGGTATTGACGAACAGACCGATCACGCCGCGCGCTTCGCCGCGATGCCTGTTGGCGACGGGCACGCCGATGTTGATGTCGGACTGCCCGGTGTAGCGATAGAGCAGCAGCTTGAAGCTCGCCAGCAGGACGGCGAACAGGGTCGTGCGATGCCGCCGCGCGAGCGCGCGCAAGCCATTGGCTAGCGCCGGTTCGAGCGGGATGCGATGTGCCGATCCCGCCAGGTCCGGAACCGCCGGGCGCGGCCGGTCGATCGGCAGCTGGAGCACGGCCGGATTGGCGAGACGCCTAGTCCAGTAGCCGACCTGCCGTTCGCCATCGACCGCACTCATCCAGAGCCGCTGCCATTCGGCGTAGTCGGCATAGTCAATCTCCGGCTCCGGCAGGGCCGGTTCTTCACCGCAAGCGAATGCCGCGTACAGTTTCCAGAACTCGTCAACCAGCACGCCCATCGACCAGCCGTCGGCCACGATATGGTGCAGGCTGACGACGAGGATATGGTCGCTCTCGTCCAGCGTCAGCAGCGCCGCACGCATGAGCGGGCCCGCCTCGAGATCGAACGGCAGCGAGGCCTCCTGCCGTGCCAACGAACGCGCCTGCCGTTCGCGGTCGTCGCCAGCGAGGATCACGTGCCGCAATACGGCCGGCTGCGGATCGTGGACGATTTGTTCGGCCTGCTCCCCTTCCTGCCGAAACACAGTGCGAAGCGTGCTGTGGCGGGCGACGAGCATATCGAACGCCTGTTGCAATGCGCGTGGTTGCAGCTGGCCGCGCACGCGCACCGTCGCCGATATGTTGTAGGCCGCGCTGGACGGATCCATCCGCCACAGGAACCAGAGGCGCGCTTGCGCAAAGGACAGCGGCGCCCGCTTTCGCTCCTGGCGCACGATCGGCAGCATGGCGAGGTTGACGCCCTTCGCCGCGAGCTGCGACAGGAACGCGTGCTGCTTGCCGGAATCGAGACGCATCAAGCGCCGTGAAATGTCGCGCAGCTGCTGCTTTTGCGTGGTTGCCGTGTCACTCATGGGACAGTTCGACTTCCTTCAACAGGTCGAGCATCGCTACGATGTCGTCGCTTCGCTTGTCGGTCTCGCTCTCCAGGCCCAGCGCAGCAGCCATGGTTTCAACGGTCGTCAATTCAAACAGACGATTGAGCGGCAGGTCGTGGCCGAGATCGCGCTTGATGCGGCTAACGAGCTGGACCGCAATCAAGGAATCACCACCGAGCTCGAGGAAGTTGTCGGTGACGCCGATGTTGGGCTGGCGCAGCAGATCGGCCCAGATCGCGGCCAATGCGACCTCCGCCGGTGTGCGCGGCGCCACATGCTGGGCGGACGCCACAAGCTGATCCGGCGCCGGCAAGGCCTTGCGGTCGATCTTGCCGTTCGGCGTCAGCGGCAGACGCTCCAGCACCACGATCCGTGCCGGAACCATGTAGTCCGGCAGCACCGAGGACAGCACCGTTTTGAGCACCGCGCCATCCAGCGCTTCGCCACTGACATAGCCGACCAGCTGGCGGCCGGCGCCGGCCTCGCGCGCCACGACGACAGCCGCGCGGACACCATCCTGCGCCTGTAGCCGCGCCTCGATCTCGCCGAGCTCAATGCGGAAGCCGCGGATCTTCACCTGGTAATCGGCACGGCCGACGTAATCGAGCACGCCTTCGGATCGCCACCGCGCCACGTCGCCGGTGCGGTACAGTCGCGCCCCCGGCGGACCGAAGGGATCGGGGATGAAGCGCTCCGCCGTCAGGCCGCCGCGCTGCCAATAGCCCCGCGCGAGCCCGCTCCCACCGATATAGAGCTCGCCGGCGACGCCGACCGGCGCGAGGTTGAGGTCACCGTCGAGAACGTAAAGCGTGGTGTTGCCGATCGGGCGGCCCAGCAGCGGACGATCGTCCATCGCATCGAGCCGATGGCGCGCCGACCACACCGTGGTCTCGGTCGGGCCGTACAGGTTCCAGACCTCGCCGGCCTGGGCCACCAGCCGCCGCGCCAGATCCGGCGGCAGCGCCTCGCCGCCGCACAGCACCCGGCAGCTCGCCGGCAGCGCAGGACCGTCATGATCGAGCAGCATCCGCCAGGTCGACGGCGTGGCCTGGATCAGGGACACGCCATGCCGCTGCACGATCGCCTTGAGCTTGGCAGGATCATGCGCGGCCGCGCGATCCGCCAGCACGACGCAGGCGCCGATCGTCAGCGGCAGCCACAGCTCCAGCACCGCGATGTCGAAGGACAGCGAGGTCAGCCCCAGCACCCGGTCGCCGGCCGTCATGCCGGGCTGCTCCGCCATGGTCGCCAGGAAATTGGTCACGGCGTCGTGGCGAACCATCACGCCCTTGGGCAGACCGGTCGAGCCCGAAGTGTAGATCATATAGGCGAGGCTCTCGCCGTGAACGGCGACATCGAGATTGCCTGCATCGCCGCCCTCGCCGTCCTGTCCATCAACGAGCCAGGCCTCCGCGCCGGTCTCCGCCAGTATGGCTGCGAACTGATCGTGCAATCTCTCTTGCGTCAGCACCAGCGCCGCGCCGCTGTCGCGCAGCATGTGCGCCAGCCGCTCCGGCGGGTAATCCGGATCGAGCGGCAAATAGGCCCCGCCGGCCTTCAGCACCGCCAGCAGCGCGACCAGCATCTCGACGCCGCGGTCGAGCGCCAGCCCGACCACGACGTCGGTCCCGACGCCGTGATCTCGCAATCGCCGCGCCAGCCGGTTGGCACGTGCATTCAGCGTTGCATAGCTCAGCTCCGCCTCGCCGAACGCCAGCGCGATCGCCTGCGGCGACTTCCGGACCTGTGCCTCGAACTGCGTGACGAATGATCGGACTTGCGGATCATGCGCCTGCGCCCGATTCCACACCTCCAGCAAAAGCTGACGCTCCTCGCGAGGCACAATGTCGAGCTGGCGGACCGGCGCACGCGGCGCATGCTCCAGCGCATCGGCCAGCTGGTCCAGCGCTTGCTGCATCAGGGCGCAGATGCGATCAGCCGAGAACGGATCGACGATCTGAGCGGTCAGACCAAGCGCTTGACCATAATCCTCGACGGCCAGCATCAGGGGATAATTGGTGCGCTCCTCGCCACCGAGCCATTCGATCCCGGAGTGCTCCCTGTTGGCAGCCAGATCCGCCGGCGTTGCATTGTGCCGATAGTTCAGGATCGCGCTGAACAGAGGCGCGGGTGCCGCGACGCCGCTGCATCGCTGCGCGAGCGCCAGCGAGGCGTGCTCGTGTGCCATCAGCTCGGTCAGCCGACGATGCGCATCACGAACGCTGTCCTCGACCGCGGTGTCGTCGAAATCGAGCCGCAGCGGCAAGGTGTTGATGAACAGGCCCATGGTGCGATCGCCGCCCGCGCCGGCCTGCATGCGACCGAACAAAACAGTCCCGAACACCACATGCTCGCACCCACTGGTTCGCGCCACCACCTGTCCCCAAGCGAGGTGGCAAAGGCTGGCGAGGCTGACGCCCAGCCGCCGCGCCTGCAAACGAAGCCTTGCATTCAAGCTCTCGGGCAGCATCAGCCGAGCTTCGGCCACGCCGGCACCGTCGCCGTGCACCCGGTCCAGCCCAAACGGCGTGGTCGGCTCGTCGATGTCGGCGAGCATGCCGCGGAAGAAGCGCTCATGCTCCGCGGTCGCCGCCGATTCGCGCGCCTGTGCCACCAGATTCCGGAACGGATAGGGCGGCGGCAATTCGTGACTTCGCCCGGACAGGATCTTCACGACCTCGTCGTGCATCACCTCAAGCGTGGAATGGTCGCCGATGAGGTGATGCAACAGAACCAGGAGCAGCCAGCGCCCGCCTTCTGGATCGGCGGCGAGTGCAAAGCGCAGCAGCGGCGGCTGTCCGAGATCGATCCGATGGAATCGCGGATCGAAACGGCGGGCCAGCTGCTCATCCGCCGGACCTTCGCCGTCCAGCACGACCTCGCTGACGGCCAAGGGCGCCTGCCGCCAAACCACCTGAGCCGGCGTGGACAGTCCGTTCCACACGAGGGACGTTCGCAGAATGTCGTGACGGGCGATCACCTGCCGGACCGCATCGAGATAGCGATCGAGCAGGTCGCGGTCGGCAAAGGCCATCCGGCCAATCAGCAGATAGGGATCGCCCTCCTTCGCCAGCAGGTGATGGAAGAGGATGCCATCCTGAAGCGGCGACAGGCCGTAGACGTCCTGGATGTTGGCGACGCCGCCGGAAACGCCGGCCACAATGCTGTCGATATCGGATTGCGTTAGCGCGATCAGCGGCAACAAATCCGGTGTGATCGCCGTCGTCTGCCGGGTGATCCGATTAACCGGAACGTCGGCTTCTACGCCGCCATCGAGGCTGGCGGCAAAGTCCGCCAGCACCGGCTTCGCGAACAGCATGCGCGCATCCGCCCTCAGCGCATGCCGCTGCAATCGCTCCAGCATGCGCACTGCGAGCAGCGAGTGGCCGCCGAGCTCGAAGAAGTGGTCACTGCGTCCGATCCGATCGATGCCCAAGAGCTCGGCCCAGATATTTGCGACGACCTGTTCGACCTCGCCTCGCGGCGGCTCGAAACGGCGTCGCGCATATGCATCGTTCTCCGGCGCCGGCAGCGCCTTGCGGTCGACCTTGCCATTCGGCGTGAGCGGGAGTGCATCGAGACTCACGAACGCCGACGGCACCATGTAGTCCGGCAGACAGGCACGCAGATGATCGCGCAACGCGCTGACCAATTCATTGGCATCGAGCCCCGCGCCATTGCGGCGACGTACGGCGACATAGGCGACAAGCCGCGCGTCACCACCGTGATCCCGCTGCACCAGTACGATTGAATCGGCAACGTCGGCATGCTCGTTGAGCCGAAACTCGATCTCGCCGAGCTCGATGCGAAAGCCACGGATCTTGACCTGGTGGTCGTTGCGGCCGAGAAACGCAATATTGCCGTCCGGGAGATAGCGGCCGAGATCGCCGGTGCGATACATGCGCGCATCCGCACCGCCGCAGAAGGGATCGCGCACGAAGCGCTCTGCCGTCAGATCGGCGCGATCGAGATAACCGCGCGCGACTCCGACTCCGCCGATGTAGATTTCGCCGACGGCACCGAGCGGAACGGGCGCACCGAACCGGTCCAGGAGATAGATTCGCGCATTCGGCAGCGGTCGACCGATCGGGGTGGCGCCGCCGTCAAAACCCTGATGCCGCAACCAGCTCGTGGCGCAAACCGTTGCCTCCGTCGGCCCATAACCGTTGAAGACGGCAATACCAGGAGGCAATCCCTTGGCCAGCTCGGCGTTGGGCAATTCACCGGCAAGAACGAGAACCCGCAACGAGGCGAGCCGTTCGAGATCGGTCCGCCCGTGCAGCATCGCCGGCGGCAACGTCGCATGCGTGATCGCGTTGTCCGCGAGATAGCCGAACAATGCCGCGGTGTCCTGATGCTCGCGCGTGCCGGTCAGAAACAGCGCGGCGCCCGAGCACAGCGCCATGACGATTTCCCAGATGCTGGCATCGAAGCTGAGCGAGGCAAACTGCACGACGCGACTGCTCGAATTGACGTTGAACAACGCCCGCTGCGCCAACGCCAGATTCACCAGGCCGCGGTGCTCGACCATCACCCCCTTCGGCCGGCCAGTCGAGCCGGACGTGTAGATGATGTAGGCAAGGCTTCGCGCAGTCAGTCCTTTGAGGAGAGCACCCGGATCCGACGCCGCCTGCCCCGCGCCTGCATCGGGATCGACGATCTCGCAAGTCCCATCCGGAATGATCGCGCGTCCTGTGCCGTCTGCGATCAACAGGCGCGGCCTCGCATCATCGACAATCCGACGTAGCCGCTCCGCAGGATAAGCGGGATCGAGCGGCAGATAGGCGCCGCCCGCCTTCAGCACGGCCAGCAGGCTCACCACCATTGCGATGCCCCGCGGCAGGCAGATCGCAACGGGCTGATCCGGCACCACTCCCAAGGTGATCAAGTGCCGCGCAAGCCTGTTCGCTCGCGCATCGAGCTCGCTATAGCTCAGACGAACGTCCTCGTATGCCAGCGCAATGGCGTCCGGCGCCCTTCTCACCTGCTCCGCAAATAGATCGTGAATGCAGCTTTCGGAGGGAAACGGCGTGGCCGTCTCGTTCCACGCGTCGAGAACGCGCCTGCGCTCATCGACACCAATGATATCGATCCGGTCGACCACCTGATTCGCATCGGAGATCATGGCCCGCAGCACGGTCAACAGATAGCCCCGATAGCGCGTGATCGTCGCTTCGTCGAACAGCGACGTCGCATAATTCAGGGAGCCGACAATGCGCCCGTCCATCTCGCCGAGGTTGAGCTCGAGATCGAACTTGACCTGTTGCAGCGGAATATCAGCGACCTCGGCCTTCAGGCCAGGCAACTCGAGGGGTCCCATGTCGCTGCCTTGCCAGGCGAACACGACCTGAAAGACCGGCGTCTGCTCCAACCGTCGCAGCGGTTGAACGATCTCGACGACCTGCTCGAACGGCAGATCCTGATGATCCTGCGCCGCGAGCGCCGCCGCGCGCACACGGCGGAGTAGCTCGGCGACGCTCGGCTCGGCCGCGAGATCGACGCGGAGAGCCAGCATGTTGACGAAGAATCCGATCAGGCCCTCGATCTCCGGCCTGTTTCGGTTCGCCGTCGGCGTCCCGATCACGACCTCCGTCTGCCCGGAGAGTCTCGACAGCACCGCTGCCCAGGCCGCCAGCAGCGTCATGAAAACGCTGGCACCATTCGACTGGCTCAGTCGCTTGATGCCGGATGCGAGCTCCGTATCGATTTCGATCGGCAGGGACGCGCCGGCGATCGACCTGATTGGCGGACGCGGCCGGTCTGTCGGCAATTCGAGCATTGCAGGAGCATCCGCGAGCGCTTCTCGCCAATAGTCGAACTGCCGCTGCAAGCGTTCGCCCGACAGCCATTGTCGCTGCCAGGCGGCATAGTCTGGATACTGAATTGCCAATGGCGGCAGAGGATCGTCCTTGCCGGCGGCGAATGCCCGGTAGAGAGCGCCGAGCTCGCGCATGAGCACGCCGATCGACCAGCCATCGGAGACGATGTGATGCTGGGTAAGCAAGAAGAGATGCTCTCCCTCCGCCATCCGGATCAGGCGACCGCGGACCAACGGTCCTGCGGCGAGATCAAACGGCGTCGCGGCCTCCTCGCGGCAGAGGCGCGCCAGCTCCTGCTCGCGATCGTCCCGGCTACTCAGATCATGTTCGAGCAGCGGCACACGCGCATCCCTGGGCAGCAGCACCACGCGCGGCCGTTCGTCCACTACGCGAAAGACGCTGCGCAGGGCTTCGTGGCGCGCGAACACACGGTCGATGCTGCAACGCAAGGCTTCGAGATCGAGCTCGCCCGTAAGCCGCAATGCTCCGCGAATGTGATAGCTGGAATTCGTACCATCGAGCTGCGCCAGCAGCCAGAGCCGCTGCTGCGCAAAGGACATTTCCAACGATCCGCTCCGCGCCACCACCGGAATAGCGCCAGCGTCACTCCGGCCGCGATTCCTGGCCAGCGCGACGAGCTTTCTCATCTGCTGGGGATCCAGATCGCGTAGGCTCGGCTTTGCCGTGTCAGCCATGCTCACTGCTCCGTTCCCACCAGTTCCTGGAGCTCTTCGGCATCGAATTCTTGCTCGATCAGCCTGATCGACACGACCCGGGCAAATGACGCAAGATCGGGATGAGCGAACAGATCCGAGACCGCGATCGAGACGCCAATCTCCTGCGACACCCGGCTCAGCACCCGCACGGCGAGCAAGGAATGTCCGCCGAGCTCGAAGAAGTGATCGTTGCGTCCGACCTGATCGACGTCGAGCAGCTCCGCCCAGATCCCAGCCAGCGCCAGCTCGATCTCGTCCTCGGGTGCCTCGTAGGTGCGACCCGCCAAAGCATCCTCGCCCGGCGCCGGCAGTGCACGCCGATCGATCTTCCCGTTGGGGGTGAGCGGCAACTGCTCCAGCACCGTCACCGACGACGGCACCATGTAGTCAGGCAGAACGGCGGACAGTGCATCGCGCAAGGCGCGGCCGTCGAGCGACGGCCCGCCACTCGCATAGGCGAACAACTGGCGCCCGGTCCGGCCTTCGCCTGCCACAACGGCCGCCGCACGCACGCTACGCTGCTCGAGCAGACGCGCCTCGATCTCTCCGAGCTCGATGCGAAAGCCGCGGATCTTCACCTGCTGGTCGGCGCGGCCGACATACTCAATCACGCCGTCGTCGCGCCAGCGCGCGAGATCGCCGGTGCGATAGAGGCGCGTGCCATCGTCGCTGAACGGATCGGGGACGAACCGCTCCGCGGTCAGTGCAGCCCGGTTCAGATAGCCGCGGGCCTGGCCAACACCACCGATGAAGAGCTCGCCGGTGACACCGATGGGAACGATATTGAGGTCGGGATCGAGAATGTGCGCCGACCTCGCACCGACGGGCCGCCCGATCGGTGCGGGCTGGTGAGGTGTCAACGCGGCGTCGACGATCCATGCCGTCGGTGCGATCACCGTCTCTGTCGGGCCGTAGGCATTGACCAGAAGATCGATATCGACGGCCTCGCGAAATGCCCTGACCCCAGTATCGGACCAGGCTTCGCCGCCGACGATACAGGCCCTGATCGCCAGCCTGCGCCCGCCCTGCCGCAATGCCGCGCTCAATTGATCCGCATAGGCCGGCGGCAGGAAGATCGAGGTCACCGCATTGCGGGTCATCTCGCTGACGAGATCGTCAATCAGAAGACCGGGCTTCGAAGGCAGGACGAGCGAACCGCCCGTCATCAGCGGCACCAGCCATCGCTCGTGGGCGATGTCGAAATTGATCGATGCCGTCTGGAACTCGCGGTCACGCGAGGTCATGCGGTACAGCCGGCCGATGGCTTCGCAATGCATCGCCAGCGGTCCGCGCGCGACCGCCACGCCTTTCGGCGCGCCGGTCGACCCGGACGTGTAGATGACATAGGCCAGGCTGTCCGGATGGATTTCGATGTCGAGGTTCCCGCCGTCCTCGCCGGCGCACGGCGATGGTTCCTCGATGCAGAGCGCCTCGACCCCGGCTTCGCGCAACACCGGTGCAAGCGACTCGAGCAGCGCGCCTTGCGTCAGGACCAGCGCCGCGCCGCCGTCACGCAGCATGTAGGCAAGCCGCTCGGCCGGATAATCCGGATCGAGCGGCAGATAGGCGCCGCCGGCCTTCAAAACTGCGAGCAGCGCGATGATCATGTCCAGGCTTCGGCTCAAGGCAATGCCGACCAGCCGATCCGGACCGACATTCCAGAGGCGAAGGCGTCGTGCGAGCGCGTTCGCACGCGCGTTCAACTCGCCATAGGAGATGCGCTGGTCGCCGCAGACGATGGCAATGGCAGACCGCGCCTGCGCGGCCTGCGCTTCGATATGCATCACGACGTCGGCGCAGGATGATGCGGAGGTCAGCCGCGCTGCGCCACTCCATTCGAGAGCTCGTCGCGCGTCCTGCTCGACTGCCGCAGAGAGAGCACCGAGCGCACGTTCCGCATTCGCCGCGATCCGTTCCAGCAGGCCGTGGAGAATGTCGCGAAGGCGCAGGATCGCTGCTTCGTCGTACCGGCTCCGGTCATAGTTGAATTCAATGTTCAGCCGATCACCTGCAGCGAACACCGCCACCGCCAGCGCATAGTTCGTCGGCGTCACATGCGCCACACGTCCCAGCCGCGGACCACCTTCCCCGTCTCGCAGCACCCGCTCGTCGATCGGATAGTTTTCGAACACCAGGATACTGTCGAACAGCGGCTGCCCGGCACGGCCGGCGAGGCGCTGAATGTCGTAGAGCGGCGTCCAGCCATGCTCACGCAGCGACAAATTCTTTTCCTGCAACTGGCGCAGCCAATCGCCCACGATAGTTTGTGGGCTGGTCGCGTCGACGATGGGAAGCGTGTTGATGAAGAGGCCCACCATCTCCTCCGCGCCGGGCAATTCGGCCGGACGACCCGAGATCGTCACGCCGAAAGAGACCGCCGACTGCCCTGAATGACGCCGCAGCAGCTGTGCCCACGCGCCCTGGATGAGCGTATTGAGCGTCACCCGTTCGCGCTTTGCAAAGGACTTCAGCCGCTCGGTCAGCGCTGCGTCCACCGCAAGCCCGACGCTGGCATGGCCTTCGGCCAGGGATGTCTTGGGGGGCGCCAATGTGTTTGCGAGCAATGTGGGCACCTCGAGCCCTGCCAAAGCCTCCCGCCAGAACCGCTCGGCGCTTTCGCGATCGCGATCCTGCAACCATGCAATGTAGTCGCGATAGCCGCCCTGCACGGCCGGCAGCGGGCGGCCGCTCACCTGCTGCAACACCTCCGCCACCAGCCGGGCCGAGCTCCAACCATCGACGAAGATGTGATGATGGGTCCAGATCAGCCAGTGCCTGTCGTCGCCGAGACGGATCAGACGGATACGCTGAAGCGGCGGCTGCGAAACATCGAAGCCCATCTCGCGCTCACTCCGGGATATCTCCGCCAGCGCGGCTTGCAGATCCGCAGGCGCGCTGCCGCGCCAATCCTCCTCGACGAACGGCACCGTCACATGACGATGCACCATCTGCTGCGCTGCGCCCGACAGGTTCTGCCAGACAAACCCCGTCCGCAGGGCCGCATGCCGGTCGCTGACCATCTGCCACGCGGCCTTCAGCTTGCCGGCATCGACGCTGAACAGCTCGAGCCCGACCTGATTCACATAGGCATCGTTGGCACCATCGCGCAACGCATGAAACAGCATGCCCTGCTGCATCGGCGAGAGCGGATAGATGTCCTCAATGCCGCGAAGATCCAAGTTCGCAGCCAACTGATCGAGGTCGGCTTGACCGAGCCCAGACAGCGGGACATCCGATGGCGTGAGGCCGAACGCTCCATTGCAGCAATGGGCGATCAGTTCGCGCAGTGCGTCTTTGTAATGTGCGGCGAGCCGCTCGACCGTCGCGTGCCGGTAGCGCTTGCGTCCGTATCCGAGAGATAATTCCAATCGGCCTTCACGCACGAGGCCAGTGATGTTCAGCCAGCCGCGCATGGGTGCCGTGGCGCTACGCGAGGGACCAGCACTCTCCGCTGCGAAGGAGAAGTGTTGGTTTATCCCTATGTTGGCGTCGAAGCGGCCTAGATAGTTGAAGACGATCTGCGGCTCCGCCAATTGCGCCAGAGCATGGCGCTGCTGCTCGGAGCCGAGATGGCGCAGCACGCCATAGCCGATCCCGCGGTTCGGAATCGCGCGAAGCGTCTCCTTCACCGCCTTGATCAGCGACGCCTCGTCGCCTGCATCTTTCAGCCGGACCGGAAAGGCCGTCGTGAACCAGCCGACGGTGCGGGACACATCTGCATCCGGGAAGATCTCCTCGCGGCCGTGGCCTTCGAGCTCCACGGTGATCTCGTCGTGCTGGCTCCAGCGTGACACCGCACGCACGAGACCGGCGAGCAGGAGATCGTTGACCTGGGTCCGATAGGCAGCCGGCGCCTGTTCGAGCAGCTGTGACGTCAGGTCGGCATCCAACACCAAGGACACCTCGCCGCCATCACCGACGCGATCGACATCGCCATGGTCGTCGTTGCATGGCAGGCGCGCTCCGGCACCACGATCCAGCCAATACGGCAATTCGGCCGCGATCTCCGCCGTTCCCGCATAAGCATGCAGCCGCTCGCTCCACGAGGCAAAGGAGTCGCTCTTCGGCGGCAGCGCGACGGGACTGCCACGCTGCAGCTGGTCATAGGCCAACGCCAGGTCTTCCAGCAGGATACGCCAGGACACGCCATCGACGACGAGATGATGAATCGCAAGCAGCAAGCGTTGGCTACCGTCCGTCAGGTCCATGCCGACCGCGCGCAGCAGCGGTCCGGAAGACAGTGAGAGGCTTTCCTGCGCGGCACCGGCGAGCGCCGTGACCTCTGTCGCGCCGCCGACGCCCGCGTGAATCCATAACAGTTCGGATGACCCCGGTGCCGGACCCTCCTCCGCCCGCCAGGCGCCATCCACCTGCTTGAACCGCAAACGCAACGCATCGTGATGGTCCAGGATGGCCGCAAGCGCGCGCCGCAGCGTCTCCCAATCGACCTGCATCCGGGGCAGCAGCAGAACCGCCTGGTTCCAGTGATCCCGGTTGGCAATGTCCTCGGCGAAGAAGCGCGTCTGAATCGGCATCAGACGGGGCATGCCAGATGCGGTGTCGCCGACTGACGCCTTCGCCGCCGGTCTCTCCTTCTTGGTCGTCCCCGCCGATATCACGGCAACCATCGCCAACCCGGCAACCGTCTGCTGGCTGAAGATCTGCTTCGGAGTGAGCCGGATGCCGCGCTTGCGCAAGCGGGCGATGATCTGCAGGCTCAGAATCGAATCGCCGCCGAGTTCGAAGAAATTGTCATTGCGGCCGACGCGCTCGCGAACGAGCACCTCGCACCAGACCGCCGCGATCGCAACTTCAATATCCCCCGCAGGCGCGACATAGCCGGCCGGCGCCCCCTGTTCGGCCGGTTCGGGCAAGGCGCGACGATCAATCTTTCCATTGGGCGTCAGCGGTAGTCGCGCCAACATGACGATGTGTGACGGAACCATATAGTCCGGCACGATTGCGGCCAGCTGTTGCTTGATCGTATCGGCCTGCGGACCGACGCCGCTCCCGGGCACGCAATAGGCGATCAGCTCCTGGCGCTCACTTGCACCGATGGCGCGTGAAACGACCACCGCGTCACCGATTCCCTGCAGCGCCTTAATGACGCGCGCGACCTCGCCCAGCTCGATGCGATAGCCGCGCAACTTGATCTGGTCATCAGAACGACCCAGGAATATCAGCCGGCCCTCCCGGTCGCAGCGGACACGATCCCCGGTTCGGTAGAGGCGCTCGCCCGCGGCGCCGAACGGATCCGGCACGAAGCGTTCCGCGGTCAGGCCCGCCGCGCCGCGATAGCCCCGCGCCAGGCCGGCGCCGCCGACATAGAGCTCGCCAACGACACCGATCGGCACCTCGTTCAAGGCGTCATCGAGGACATGGACGCGCAGATTGGCAAGAGGCAGACCGATCGGAACCTTACCGTCCCCGCGGCCTGCCGCGCACTCATGCGTCACCGCACCGACGGTCGTTTCCGTGGGCCCGTAATGATTCAGGATCCGGCACTCCGGCCGCAAGCGCCGGACGTCGTCCAGCAGCGCGCCATCGCACGCCTCGCCGCCCAATACGAGCGCGTCGCGGGGGAGCAGATCGGCCGAGCGCGAGGCCTGAAGCAGCCCTCGCAGATGGCTCGGCACGATCTTGAGAATGTCGACCTCGCCCTCGCGCATCGCTTGCGCAAACGCATCCGCATCGAACACGGCCTCCGGTGACAGCAGATGCAACGTGCCGCCGGATGCGAGCGCACCGAACAGGACAGTGTGGCCGAGGTCGGCCGCCACCGTCGAAACCATCGCCATGCTCGCCGACGGCCGCGGCTTCAGGCGCTGCAACAGAGCTTGCACGTAATTGGCCAAGGCCCCGTGCGAGACGCTGACGCCCTTAGGCGCGCCGGTCGATCCGGAGGTATAGATGACGTAAGCGGTCTGCGTTGGATGAATGGTCGTGTCGAGCGGCAGGCTCGACACCTCGGCGCGCGCCGCTTCCGCCTCCGCGTCGAGCACCAGGCAGCCCAGCTCGCGCGCATCCGCCAATTTGTCGCCCGCCGCAAGCATGATGTCGATGCCGCCGTCGGTCAGGATACGGCGGACGCGCTCCAACGGCCATTTCGGATCGAGCGGGACATAAGAGCCGCCCGCCTTCAGCACACCGAGCAAGGCGACGACAAAGGCCGGAGAGCGCTCGATCCACAGCGCAACCGGTGTCTCGCGTGCCACGCCCTTGGCGATGAGGGCGTGCGCGATACCGTTTGACCGCTGCTCGAGCGCCGCAAAGGTCAATTGCTCCCGGCCGCATCGAATGGCGATGGCGGTCTGTC
Source organism: Bradyrhizobium sp. USDA 336 (assembly GCF_044908355.1). Classification (NCBI taxonomy): domain Bacteria; kingdom Pseudomonadati; phylum Pseudomonadota; class Alphaproteobacteria; order Hyphomicrobiales; family Nitrobacteraceae; genus Bradyrhizobium; species Bradyrhizobium sp. USDA 336. The sequence continues at coordinate 2,501,983 of NZ_JBIYDC010000002.1, forward strand.
GATCCGCGGTCGCCGCGCGATGAAGGCTCATCACATCGGCAAAGCCGAACGCCGCAGCCTCACGAGGCACGGTCTGCCGGTGTCCGTCGTCGATGACGAAGTCCGATATCCGCCGCTCGGCATTGTCGGCAATCTGGCGCAGCATCGAACTGAATTGCGTCGCCAATCGCGCGATAGTCGGACGATCGAACAGATCGGTGGCGTAGTTGAACGTGACCTTCATGCCGACGCCATCGATGACGTCGAGGGCGAGATCGAAATGCGAACCAGCGAGATCGACAATGTCGATGTCGGCAGCGAGCCCCTCTACACCGGAGAAACCGCCCGGCGCCGTCATGTAGTTGAACTTCGCCTGGAACAGGGGATTTTGCCCACCGCTGCGTTCGGGCTTGAGGCCGTCGACCAGCATTTCGAACGGAAGATCCTGGTGCGCCAGCGCCTCGACCACCGACTCCCTGACCTGACGCAACAGGCTCGTGAAGCTCGCTTCGGCGGTCATCTCGGCCCGCAGCACCAGCGTGTTGACGAAACATCCGATCAGTCGTTCGAGCTGCGTATGCCGGCGCCCGGCGACCGGCACGCCGACACGCAAATCACTCTGCCCGGTGTAGCGATGGAGCAGCGCGTAATATGCGCCGAGCAGTAGCATGAAGACGCTGACGCGCTGCTTGCCGGCGATCTCCCGGAGCCGGGACGCAAGCACGGCGTCGATGGCCAGACCGATCGTATCGCCGGCATGGCTCTGGATCGTCGGGCGCCGCCGATCATGCGGCAGCGCCAGCACCGGGTGAGCATCGCCGAGCTTGGCGCGCCAATAGGCGAGCTGCCGATCGCCCTCGCCGCCCGCAAGCCAGCTTCGCTGCCAGGCTGCGAAATCAGCATATTGAATTGACGGAACCGGCGGCACGCCTGCGCCTTGACCAGTACCGGCTCGATAGAGAGCGGCCAGCTCTTCGAGCAACACATCAAGCGACCTGCCATCGACGATGATGTGATGGGCCAGCAGCAGCAATTCATACGCATCGTCCGCGAATTGAAGCAGCACGGCGCGCAACAATGGCCCGTTCACGAGGTCGAACGGCTTCCCGAGCTCGGATCGCCTGATCGTCTCCGCGCGCTCGGAGCGCTCCCGCACAGAATAGGAGCGGAGATCCTCGTGCCGGACGCCGATGCTCATGACATCGTGGATCAGCTGCGTTCCGCGACCGTCCCTGGCGATGAATGTGGTCCGCAAAATCTCGTGACGACGGACGATCTCGCCGAGAGCGCGCGATAGTACGGCATGATCGAGCCGTCCCTTCAGACCGATTGTGCTCGCAACGGTATAGGCTGTCCCAGCAGGGTCCATGTTCCAGAGGAACCAGAGCCGCTCCTGCGCGTGCGACAGCATCGCGCGATCGGCCGCGACGGCCCATGGGATCGGCGGGAGCGCCCGGCCAGCCCCGGTGCCCGCCAAAACATCGATCCGGCCAGCGAAGGCCGCAAGCGCCGGCGCGTCGAAGAAGGTGCGCAGCTCTACTTCCACGTCTAGACGGTCGCGGATCGCCGCGGCGACTTGGCCAGCCGCGATCGAGTTTCCGCCCAGCACAAAGAAATCGTCCTCGCGATGCACCGCCGCGACGCCAAGTGCGTCGCACCAGATCGAGGCGACGGCGCGCTCGGTATCAGTCGCCGGCACCGCCAGGGATGCAGTGCCGCGGCGACGCCCTCTCTCGAACACCGCGAAGCTGTCGAGCGTGTTGTCGGCGAGACGCGTTGCGCAGGCCGACCGCTGCAGCTTGCCGCTCGTGGTCAGCGGCATCGCTTGCGGGTTCAGCAGAACGATCACCGCCGGATATTCCTGAGCCTGCCGGAGGACGGCTTCGCCGATCGCATGTGCGAGCGCTTCCGGGTTGCTGCGCTTGAGCACGGCGCGGCTGAACTCCGCCGCTACTCCGATGGCCTCACGCCCATCGACCTCGACGGGAAAGGCGGCAACCCGTCCGCTGCGGACGGATTCGACCTCGGCTTCGACCGCCTGCTCCACGTCCGTCGGATAGACGTTCTGCCCGCGAACGATCAGCAGGTCCTTGAGACGACCGGCCACCACGAGCGCACCGTCGCGAATGAAACCGATGTCTCCGGTCCGAAGCCAACGCGCGCCATCTCGCTCCACGAAGGCTTGATGTGTGGCCTGGGCATTGTTCCAATATCCATGCGCGACGCTGGGACCCGCGGCCCAGATCTCGCCGACCTCATTCGCCTCGGCCTCGGCGGAGCCGTCGATACGCATGATGCGCACGGCGTGACCAGCGGCAGTTCGACCGCATGCCACGAGGTCCGTGCCTTCGCTGGCGCTCGCGATGCGGCCGGCAGCGAGTTCCGCGGTGTCGAGCGTATAGCTGACGGTCTCGGCGTTAATGTCGCCGGCCGTGACCAGCAGCGTCGCCTCCGCAAGGCCATAGCAAGCCGTCAACGCCCGTCGATCGAACCCGGCCCGCGCAAACCGATTGCCGAACTTCTCGAGGGTCGTCCGGCGGACAAACTCCGAGCCCGAGAACGCAAACTTCCACCGGCTTAGATCCAGCCGACTGATGGTCTCATCCGAAATGCGGTCGGCGCAGAGCGAGTACGCGAAGTCGGGACCCCCGCTCATCGTGCCGCCGTGGCGGTCGATGGCCTCGAGCCAACGTCGTGGCCCCTCGAGGAAATTCCGCGGCGACATCAGGACGCCGGTAAAGCCCGTGAACAACGGATTCAGGAGCCCGCCGATCAGTCCCATGTCGTGATAGAGCGGCAGCCAGCTCACGAAGACATCGTCCAGCGTTCCGCCAGCGGCCGCTTCAATGGCGCGCTCGTTGGCCGCCAGATTTCCATGAGAGACGCAAACGCCCTTCGGCTGCGAGGTCGAGCCGGATGTGTACTGGAGGAACGCGATCGCATCGGCCGCGGGCCTCGTCTCGCTCCAGTCCGCCGCGAGGTCGAGCGAGATCGTGTCCACCGCAATGATCTGCACGTCGGCGAGCTTGGGCAGTGCCGCCTCGATGAGACCGCGCAGGCCCTCCTCCACCAGGATGAAGCGAGGCGCGGCATCCTGCAGGATACCGTTGAGTCGTCCTGCATAGCGCTCGGGGCCGCCCTCCGGCGGATACGCCGGCACGGCGATCACGCCCGAATACAGGCAGGCATAGAATGCGACGGCATAGTTGATTCCGCTCGGAAGCAGAATCACCGCCCGTTCGCCCGCCCCGCCCACCTGCTGAAACCACGCCGCAAGTGCCCTGATCCGAGCGTCGAGCGCAGCGAACGTCAGCTCGCCGGCGACGTCGTCGCCTTCGAGGAACCGCAACGCCACCTGCTCCGGTCGCAAGGCAGCGTGCTCGCGCAAGCGTTCGACGAGGTTGGATCTGTCCATGTTCTCGAATTCCTGTCCGGCCGCGTGCCGGAAATACCCGCCGCCGAATGAGACCTGCCGCCGATCACCCTTGCCGATGAGCTTCGGCCATAGCGACGATCACCTTGCGCGGCCCCTTGAACGGGGCCCGCGCGTGCGCGGTCAGCATGTTGTCGAGCATCACGACGTCGCCGGCCTGCCAGGGAAAGCTGATCTTGTGCTTCTCGAGAACGGTCCGGACCGTTGACAGCGTCTCATCCTCGATCGTCGAACCGTCGCCGTAGAACACGTTGCGCGGCAGATCGGCTTCGTCCTCGACCACGTCGAGCAGACTCTCGCGCACCTCCGGCTCGAGATTGGAGACGTGGAACAAATGCGCCTGGTTGAACCAGACCCAGTCACCGGTGATCGGGTGCTGCGCCGTGCCCTGACAGATCTGGCGCGTGCGGAGCTCGCCGTCTTCCTTCCACTCGCATTCGATGTCTTGGCGAGCGCAGTAAGCCTCCACCTCCGATCTGGAGTCGGTGCCGAACACCTGCTGCCAGTCGACGTCGAGCCCGTTGCCGTAGTTCCGCACATACATCACGCCCTTCTCGGCGAACCGCTCGCGAATGGCCGGCGGCATGTCGCGATAGATGGCGCGGCTGTCGGCGATCGGCGTCTCGCCGCCTTCCAGCGCCGGCTGCATGCAGTAGAACCAGATCTTCATCGGCCAATCGCGGGTATAGGCCTGCTCGTTATGCAGCGGGATATGCTGGTGCGGCGGATACTCCGTGGACGTGTAGACACCCGAGGTCACCTGCGAACGCGGCGTCGACCCGAACTCGTAGGTCAGCAGCCGATGACCGAAACCGGCCGCGAAGGCTCGAAACGCATCGGGACCACCGAGCGAGAAATCGCGAAACACGATGCCGCCGCTGTCGGTCAGGTACCGGTCGATCGTCGCACGCAGCACGGGAAGGGCTTCGCCGAGCGGCTGCCCGGCCTCACCTGCCCTAAGCAGCATGGGAAGAGTCTTGCCGTCAATGAGTGGCTGGACGGAGAACGCGCTCATGATCCTCGCTCCGATGCGAAGCAATCGATCGCCCCGATTGCCGGGCCAGCGCCCAGCCGATCCGGTCGATCAGCTCGGCCTGCTCTGTGTGAATGAAGAAGTGATGCCCGGGCAGAATATCGAGCGTGAATGCCGCCGAGGTCTCCTGCCGCCAAGCCTCGAGTGCTTCGCGGCTGGTCTCGTCGTACGCTCCGCCAAAGACGTGCACCGGGCACGGCAATGGACGCCGCGCCCGGTAGGCATAGGCCCCGCACATCAAAAAGTCAGCGCGCAGCACCGGCAACGCGGATCGCATTAGCTCGGCATTCGACAGCGCCTCGTCGGGCGTGCCCTGAAGATTACGCAACTCCTGCATCAGCGCTTCGTCGCTCAGGGGATGGCGCCACTTGCTGCCGTCCCGAACCGCCGGCGCTTCCGCACCCGAGGCGAAGAGAATGGCCGGCGCAGGTGCTCCGCGATCGAGCAGGCTATGTGCGAGCTCGAACGCGATCACGGCGCCGAGGCTGTGCCCGAACAACGCGTAGGGCCCGTCGAGCTGTGCCGCGAGTTCACCAGCCAGCTGCGCCGCCAGCACGCCTGGATCGGCCGCCAGCGGCTCGTCCATGCGCGCACCACGCCCGGGCCATTCGACCGGCCGAACGTCGATCCACGACGGCAGCAGCCTGCGCCACCGCGCATAGAACATGGCACTGCCGCCGGAATAAGGCAGACAAAGAAGCCGCATCGGACGACCAGACTTCGCTGACTACGTCGTCTGCTGAGGCGACGCGCCGTCCATGAACTTGCGCAAGCTGAGCGGGCGCATGTCGGTCCACACCTGCTCGATGTGGTCGAGACATTCCTTCTTGCTGCCCGACTTGCCCACTGCCTTCCAGCCGGCCGGAATCTCCTTGAACGTCGGCCAGATGGAGTATTGCTCTTCGTGATTGACGACGACGGTGAAGGTGACGTCGTCTCTGTCGAACACCATCATGGCGCGATCCCCTTTTCGGAAAGCGAAAGCAGAGACGTTTGACTAGGTCAGAAGGAGACGAGGGTCAAAGCAATATCGACGCGTCTTTTTTTAAGACCTCAAAACTGGCGACACACGAACACAATGCAACCTCCGCGCTTGCGCGCCAACACGCGGGAAAACATTGGGATTTCAGGAGGCGCCGCAGATTGCTGCAATTCTAACCGCGCAAGGAGGAACTTTCTCGACACTGCTTGATCTCACATCTTGTCGCGTGCGGCGCTTAGTTGTGCTGTCATCAAACCCAAGACGTGCAACTTGTTAGTCATTGACCCAACGAAAAACCGCCGCGGACGAGATCCGCGGCGGCACGCAGCAGAGCACTAAGGACTAGCTTTCAAAAATTGAACGTCGTCGATAGGAGGTAGGTGCGCGGGGCACCGAGTGACACAGCGCTACTCACGGTGCGATAGGAGTTCCAATACGCCTCGTTGAACACGTTCTCAACGCTTGCGCGAATGACTATCGGCTTGCCGTTCCAAGGCGACAGGAAGGTGTAGCGCGCGCCAAGGTCGACCCGCGTCCACGCAGGAAGCTCCTGGGTGTTAGCATCGTTGGCGTAGCTCTCGCTGGTATAGATTACACGGCCGGTCATAGTCAGCCCAGGCAAGAATGGGGTATCCCACTCGGCACCCATGTTGACGTTAAACGCTGACACGCCCACCGGAACCTTTCCATTGTAGTTGAAAATGATCGTTCCCGCGGACACTGCCTGTCTGACGACCTCACCGTCGATGAAGCTCAAGCCACCGAGCACTCGGAACGTCGGCGTCACTTCTCCGAAGGTCATCAGCTCGATGCCGCGGTTGCGCTGCTCGCCGGAAAGTCGCCTCGCAGGGAGCGCCTGCCCCGGCACCGCGACGGAGATGATGTTCGGACTGGTGATGTCAAATGCGCTCGCCGTGAAGCCGATCCGACCCATATCAACCTTCAGGCCGACTTCCTTCTGCTTGGTTTGAGCGGGAGGAACAATGTCGCCCACGTTCGAATACACCTGGGCTCCGACAACAACTTCCGGCGCCTTTAGACCTTCGATGTAATTTGCGTAGAGGGAGATGTTCTCCACCGGCTTGACAATGACCGCATAGCCGGGGCTCCAAGTCGGCACCTCGACACTCGACTTGGCTGAGGTCAGCAGGTTCAAGCTGTCTACAGCTGCTGTCTGCCGCCTTGCGCCGATTACGAGCTGCAGCCTGTTGTCGAGCATCGACATCGTGTCAGCGATACCGACGCTGGTAAGCTTCGTCTGCGTCTGCAGATTTTGGGCGACAGTAACAAAGTTTGGAAAAGGAATCGGGAGCGGATTGTACAGGTTTGAACTGATAGCAGTACCGGCCCTGCCGAACGAGCTGTAGTCCCGCTCGAAAGCAGAGTAGTTGACCGTCAACAGATGATTGATGGGGCCGGTATCGACCGAGGCGCGCAGCCCCGCCTCGCCCGTATAGTTGTCATAGACATCACTTCCACTGAAAGGAACGGCCGACCAGTTACCGTTTGCGTTCGTGATACGTGGCGAAGGGTAAATGTAGTCAATCTCGCTCTTGTGATATCCGACCGCACCATAGACAGTCACGGACTCCGTTAGGTCGACTTCGCCCCGGGTCAGTGCGAAGGAATCTCGCGGCTTCCAAGTTGCCCAGTCCGGCATGTAGTTCGCTCCGGGCTTTGGAAGTGCGGGCACCGGAATTGTGGTCGCAAAGGGAGGGCTGGTGGTGAACGTTAGAAATCGCAAGGGCGGCTTGAGATTCTCGGCCTGATAGCCCAGATCGGTGGAAAAGCGGACACGCTCGCCGCGGTAGTCCAGATTGAGCACCGCGTTTCCAAACTGGTCGGTTTGTCGGTCATACGCTGTCGATCCACCCCGTCCCATGCCGTTGAAGCGGACTCCCCATTCCTTATGCTCGCCGTATCGTCGGCTAATATCGGTTTGCAGTCCGAATTGAGACTTTGAGATATACAATGCGGTGAGCTGAGTGATGTCGAAGTCGGGAGCTCGCTTCGTTACCAGATTGATGCTGCCACCATTGGCCCCTGCGGGCGGCATCCCTCCGAGAAGCACGCTCGGCCCCTTCAGAACCTCAACACGTTCAAGGAAATTGGCGGACGTTGAGTAGAACGGTGCCATTCCGTAGAGACCATTCATCGAATAGTCGCCACTGTCGTGCCAAAAGCCCCGGATGTACACACCATCAATGCCGTTGCCAGCGGGCGTCTTCGTTCGGACCGAGGGATCGTTGAACAGAACGTCCCCTACTGTGCGCGCTTGCTGGTTCTGTATCAACTCCGCCGTATAGCTCGTCTGGTTGAATGGCGTGTTCATCACACCGCGATTGCCGAGCAGACCGAGGCTTCCGCCGGTTGCGACTTGGCCGCCTGCGTAAGCGGGCGGCACCGTGCCGACCGTACCGGTCGAAGGCACCACATAGGGAACGGGTGCAGCCTGGCGCGGAGCCGCCGCGGCGACGGATCGCTGTCCACGCGAGGCGCGCGTCGGCTGTGATCTCTGGACCGGCTGACGAACTCTCGGCTTGGGGGCATCCACGGTCACGGGCGGCAGATTGGATTGCGCAACCGCACGCTGAAGGTCACCCGAAGATTCCATCGACAGCGCGAGATAACTCACCGCGCCCAACGATAGTGTACGCACGATTTTCCTGGCCGAGAGTTCACGCGTCATTCCTGCGCCCCAATTCCACTTGCAAGCACGTCCCCGTCGCTTCCTAACATACGACTGTGCTGCGAGAAGAAATTGAGACCTAGAAATTATCTAAGGTTGCACGACAAAAACCGTCGTGATCGGAGAAGCGATTTCCTGTTTCGAACTTCACTGCAAATTTTCGAATGCTTCTAGTTTCAAATCGTTCTAATCGCCGATCCAACGTGTGACACGCAGGCGATCCGCTGTCATTCCGTCCGGAATTCTCGATTTAGCCAAGTAGGTTGCGTATGGTGCGAATGAATATTCTTGCACCAATTTCTATCAACTGATCCGGAAAGTCGTAGTTCGACTCATGCAACCCGGGATGCTCTTTGCCGGCTCCCAGGAAGAACATCGCCGACCTCGAACGGAAGCCAAAACGTCCGAAGTCCTCGGAGCCGCGCAGTGGGAGGCCCTCCGCCGAATGTCGCACCCCCTCTGCGTCCAGCGCATTTCTAAGATGGGCAACAGCATCGACGTGGTTTGCGCAATGATTGAAGACGTCGCGATAAGCGATTTCCGTGCTCAGCCCCTCACCGGCCGTCACGCGTCGAACCAAGTCTTCCGCCTCCAGGCGGAGCCGTTCCATCATCACGTCGGTGCATGTTCTCAGTGTCGCCCACAACTCGCCGAAGCCCGGCGCGATACCGAACGCAGGCTCCCCAAGTCTTGCATGGGTGACCGTCAGCATTGAGAAGTCGTCGTCCAGCTCCGTACCGTGCCCAAGTGCGGGAATCTCCAGCAGGAGCCTGGCGAGTGCGTCTTTCGGGGAGATACCGAGCTCCGGATTCGACGCGTGCGTGGTTCGTCCTGATAATCTGATCTGCATTCCTTGCGAGGCGCAATTCACCAAGCCCTCGGCAAGGGAGACCTGTCCAAGACCGAGCCCGGGAAGGTTATGCAGCGCGAAGACAAAGTCGGGCCGCACCTGCTCAAACTTCGCATCAGCCAGAACGGCGGCCGCACCGGACCCGTCCTCCTCGGCCGGCTGAAACAGGAGCGCTACGCGACCTCGGCTTGGACGTTGCTGGCTCAGATTTTGCGCTACGGCCGCCAGAATTGCCATATGACCATCATGACCGCAGAGATGGGCACTTCCTGCTACCGGTGATCGATGCTTGAGTTCTGATTTTTCCTGAATCGGCAGTGCATCCAGTTCGGCCCGAAGCATAATCGTCGGGCCAGACTCACGTCCATCGTAGATTCCAAGCACGCCGTGACCACCGAGGCCCGAAACGATCCTGTCGGCACCCGCCGCCTGAAGACGGGCCCGCACGGCTTCCGCGGTTTTTGCCTCTTGTCCCGACAGTTCCGGCACGGCGTGAAGATGGCGTCGCCATGCCACCAATTCATTCGGATCGTTCTCGGTCAGGAACATTGGGCTTCTTTCTCACTCATGACCGGCGGCGAAACGCCTGTTGTAGTCGCTGCACTGCTCTCGTCAATTCGATCGCGCGGAAGCCGAGCTCAGTATCACGCCTCAGACCGTCTGCTCAGATTTGCAGTCGATAGATTTTTGTGCATCTCCCGGTGCACACATCGTGCACACGCCGCCCCTTAGCGTTGAAAATATCGAGCTCTCGCTCCAATCCATCACGGGCGCCGTGGAGAGCTTTCCATCGTCGCGGTCTCGCCTCGGGCCTGCGGCCGACGCCTTCGTCAGCGCGGGACGACGGCCGTCGCCTCGATCTCGACACGCGAGGATGGCTCGACGAGACGCACGATCTGCACCAGCGCCATGCTGGGGTAATGGGCGCCAATGACCTCGCGATAGACTTTGCCGAGCGCCTTCAGGTTCGACACATATTCGTCCATATCCACGACGTACCAGGTCAGGCGCACGAGATGGTCCGGCCGCGCGCCGCCCTCTGCCAGGATCGCGACGATGTTTTCGAGCGTCTGGCGGACCTGCGCAACGAGTCCGTCGGCAAATCGCCCGGCGGCGTCCCAACCGACCACACCACCCGTCACGATGAGTCGTCCTTCAGCCATGACACCGTTCGCATACCCCTTCGGCTGCGGCCAGCCGCTGGGCTGAAGCAGTTGCAGACCACGCGCAACGGGGGCTTCCGGCTTGCTGATCGTGCTCATGCGTAGTTCTCAATCCTCTCAGCGCGGCTTCAACAGCTCGCGGGCGACAATCAATTTCTGGACCTCGGTCGCGCCCTCGTAGATGCGCAGCGCGCGGATTTCGCGGTAGAGACCTTCGACGACCTCTCCCTTGCGCACGCCGCGGCCGCCGAACATCTGGACGGCACGGTCGATGACGCGCTGCGCGGTCTCGGTGGCGGTCAGCTTCGCCATGGCGGCTTCGCGCGTCGTCGGAAGCTTCTGGACATCGCGGCGCCAGGCCGCGCGGTAGGTCAGCAGCGCCGCCGCGTCGGTGTCGGTCGCCATGTCGCCGAGCGCGGCCTGGGTCAGTTGAAGATCCCCCAGCGTCGCACCGAACATGTTTCGGCTGCGGGCATGCGACAATGCCTCGTCGAGCGCGCGACGGGCAAAGCCGAGGGCTGCGGCGGCGACCGATGCGCGGAAAATATCCAGCGTCTGCATCGCGAGCTTGAACCCACCCCCGGGCGCGCCGAGCCTACGGCTCGCGGGAATCCGGCAATTGGTGAAGCGCAACGTCGCCAGCGGGTGCGGCGCGATGACGTCGATGCGCTCGGCAATGCTGAAACCGGGATCATCCGGAAAGACGACGAAGGCCGAAATGCCGCGGGCGCCCGGCGCCTCGCCCGTTCGAGCGAACAGCGTATAGACGTCGGCAATACCGCCGTTCGAGATCCAGGTCTTCTCGCCGTCGATGACGTAGTTGTTGCCGTCGGCCCGCGCCGTGCATGACATCGCCGCGACGTCCGACCCCGCCTCCTTCTCGGAGAGCGCGAAGGCCGCGAGCCATTCGCCGGAACGCACCTTCGGCAGCACGGCCTTGCGCAGCTCCGCCGAGCCACCCAGAGCAATCGCTCCGGAGCCAAGCCCCTGCATGGCGAAAGCAAAATCCGCGAGGCCATCGGCATAGGCCAGCGACTCGCGCGACAGGCAGATCGAGCGGGAATCGATCGACGTCGCATCGCCATCGGGCGCCGCGACCGCGCAATCGAGCAACCCCGCCTCGCCCATCGCACGCACAAGCTTGCGACAGGCACCATCCACATCATTGTGATCGATCTTGTGAAGGGCTCCCGACTGCACGAAGCGATCGAGCGCCTCGCCGATCGCAAGATGGGGGGACTCGAAGAACGGCCAGTCCAGCCATTCGCGCCGGATCATCTTTACCACGGAGTTCATCCGATCCCCTCCTTCGCTCACTGCGCGGCCACGGCAGCAGCACGCGCCAGATTGGCTTCGTATTGTCCCTTGGCGGACAGATACTGCTTCGGCCAGTTGACCGCTGTGATGCCGATGCGCGCGGCTTCGTGCAGCGTCCAGGCCGGGTCGGCGAGATGCGGCCGCGCAATCGCGCAGAGATCCGCGCGGCCAGCCGCGAGAATCGAGTTGGCGTGATCGGCCTCGGAGATCGCACCGACTGCAATCGTCTCGATGCCGACTTCGTTGCGGATCAGATCGGCGAATGGCGTCTGGAACAGGCGGCCGTAGATCGGCCGTTCCTCCTTCCAGACCTGTCCCGAGGAGCAATCGATCACGTCTGCTCCCGCCTCCTTGAACATCGCAGCGAAGATCGCGGCGTCCGCCGGCGTGTTGCCGCCTTCGGTCCAGTCATGGCAGGACAGCCGCACCGACATCGGCCGATCGGATGGCCATGCCGCGCGCATCGCCCTGAACACCTCCAGCGGAAAGCGCGCACGAGCTTCGTGGCTGCCGCCATATTCGTCGGTCCGCCGGTTGGTCAGCGGCGAGAGGAAGCTCGACAGCAAATAGCCATGGGCGCAATGAAGCTCGAGCCAATCGACCTTGGCGTCGGCAGCACGGTGCGTTGCGGCGACGAAATTGTCGCGGACGCGGTCCATGTCGCTGCGGTTCATCTCCCGCGGCAACTGGCTGTGCGGCAGATAGGGCAGCGCGGAAGCCGAGATCAGCGGCCAATTGCCCGAAGCCAGCGGCTGGTCAATCCCCTCCCAGGCGAGCCGGGTCGATCCCTTCCGCCCGGCATGGCCGAGCTGGATGCCGACCTTGGCGTGTCCGACGCTATGGATCAAATCGACCAGCCGGCGCCATTGTGCCGCTTGCTCATCATTCCAGAGCCCGAGACAGCCCGGCGTGATCCTGGCATCCGGCGAGACGCAGGTCATCTCGGCAAAGATCAACGCGGCGCCGCCCATGGCGCGCGCTCCGAGGTGGGCGATGTGGAAGTCGTTGATGAGCCCGTCCTTCGCCGAATACATCGCCATCGGTGAAACCATGATGCGGTTCGCCAGCGTGAGGCCGCGCACGCGGTGCGGCGTCAGCATCGGCGGCGGTACCCGTTCGCCGTCCTTGACGACGATGCCCGAGCGCGCGGCAAACCATCGCTCGAATCCTTCCAACCAGGCACGGTCGCGCAGGCGCAGGTTTTCATGGCTGATGCGCTGCGAACGCGTCAGCATCGAATAAAAGAATTGCGGCGGTTCGAGCGTATCAGCATAGCGCCGGCCGACTACTTCGAACCATTCCATGGCATTGCGCGCGGCGTTCTGGATGCGCGCCACGTCGACGCGACGCACTTCCTCGTAGGCCTCCAGCACGGTCGGGATGCCCTCGCGTCCGTGACCATGGCGATCGAACTGGTTGGCGAGCTCGATGGCGTCGTCGAGCGCGAGCTTGGTGCCCGACCCGATGGCGAAATGCGCGGTGTGCGCGGCGTCGCCCATCAGCACGACGTGGGAGCGGCCGTTGAACACGTTCCATTTGCCGCAGATCAGGCGGCTGAAATTGAGCCAGGCCGAGCCGCGCAGATGGCGGGCGTTGGTCAAAAGCTTCGCACCGTCGAGCGTCTCCGCAAAGATCTTCTCGCAGAAGTCGATCGACTCCTGCTGATCGAGCTCGCCCAGCCCGTGAGCATTGTAGGCTTCTTCCGTGGTCTCGACGATGAAGGTCGAGGTCTCCGCATCGAACTTGTAGATATGTGCCTGGAACCAGCCGTGCTCGGTCCTCTGGAAATCGAACGTGAAGGCGTCGAACGCCTTCTTGGTGCCGAGCCAGATGTAGCGGTTCGGCCGGATCACCATATCCGGCTGGAACTGTTCGGCATAGCGGGCACGAATCCTGGAGTTGACCCCGTCGCAGGCGACGATCAGGTCGGCGTCGGGAAATTCGAGATCGGACTCCACCTCGCGCTCGAAGGCGAGCTCGACACCCAGAGCCTCGCAGCGCCTCTGGAGAATGTTGAGCAGATGCTTGCGACCAATGCCGATGAAGCCGTGGCCGGTCGTACGCTGGCGCGTCCCCTTGAAGACGAGCTCGATGTCGTCCCAATGATTGAAGGCGTTCTCGATCTCGGCCGCGCTCTCGGGGTCGGCAAGGCGCATCGCAGACATCATGGCATCGGAGAACACCACCCCCCAGCCAAACGTATCGTAGGGCTTGTTGCGCTCGACGACCGTGATGACATGCTCCGGATGTCGACGCTTCATCAGGAGGCCCAGATAGAGGCCGGCCGGCCCGCCGCCGATACAGACTATGCGCATGATCCCTCGCTTTCGCGCGTTGCGCCGAGCTCTCACCCAATTATTTTAAGTATAAAATATTTCCTCGATGCGTGCATTGTCAAGACGGTTCTGCAAAGACGTTGGAGGCAAGCCCCTCACCGCAGCACCGATCATGAAATTTAGTGTAGATCGGATGCACGGCGGCGCCGATTCCGGATCCTTCGGAGGCAGCCTTGAATTTACTTTTGGCACGAACTATCTTGCCGACGTCCACGAGAGCTGCGCCAGCTTTCATGAGCCACGAAGCCCGGGAGATTCGATTGGCACTCGCGAAGGAGTCCACGCCTGTTTCGGCCAGGAATGAGACGGATCAGGAGGCCGAGTACAGGGCTCAGACACGCCTTTGGCTCCGACTGCTCGCCTGCACGTCCCTCATCGAAGGCGAGTTGCGGCGCCGGTTTCGCGAAGAGTTCGACTTCACGATGCCCCGCTTCGACGTTCTCGCCCAGCTCGACCGCGAACCAAGCGGACTTGTGCTGGGAGAGCTGCCCAAGCGCCTGATGGTCTCGGCCGGGAACCTCACGCCAATCGTCGACCGCCTGGTCGCAGATGGATACATCACCCGCACGGCGTCGAACCTCGACCGGCGCGTGCAGATCGTCTGTATGACGGTCGAAGGCCGCAAGATCTTCAGGCGAATGGCCAAGAGCCACGGCGCATGGCTTGCCGAGCTGCTGGCGGATTTCCCGGCAGACCGGTTCGATGGATTGATCGGCGAGCTCGACGAACTCAAGGCCGCCGTCAGGGACGCCCTGCAAAAACCTTGAGCGAATACAACGTCAGCGTCGTATCTTCACTCCGGCCGCTTCGCGATCCCATGTATCCGTCGTGACGCCGGCATCGCGCAGCACGCCCTTCTTGATCTTGCCGTTCTCCGTCAGCGGCATCTGACTGAGGATTCGCACATAACGCGGAATAGCGAAATAGGCGATCCGCCCTTCGCAATGCCTGACGATGTCGACGGGCTGTAGCAAGTGGCCCGGTTCCAGCAGAATCGCAGCAGCAACTTCATCCTCACCCAACTCCGATGGCAGCGGGTAGATCGCGCAGGCAGCGACCGCGGGATGCGCCTGGATGGCCTGCTCGACCTCCCACGAGGACACGTTCTCGCCACGCCTGCGGATGGAATCCTTCATGCGATCGACGAAGCGATAATGCCCGTCGGAATCGCGAACGACCCGATCGCCGGAGTGGAACCAGAGATTTCGCCAGGCCTCCACGGTCTTCTCCGGCATGCCGAAATAGCCGGACGCGAACGCAAAGGGTTCTCTCGCGCGAAGCACGAGCTCGCCGGCCTCTCCATCAGGCAGCGCGGAATCATTCTCGTCGACGATCCGCGCCTCGATGCCATCGGCCAGGTACCCCATAGTCCCCGCCCGATCCGACGGGATCGTGCCGGCGAACACAAAATTCGTCTCGGTCGACCCGTAGCCGTCGACCAGCGGTACGCCGAAGCGCTCGCGGAACGGGCCGTGGATTTGCGGCGGCACGCCGCCGCCAAGCGCGACACGAAGACGATGCATTGACTCGTCTGCGCTCTTCGGCTGCGCCAGGAGCATCGACGCCATCGCACCGAGCAGATAGCCGACCGTCGCATTGTGGTGTCGCGCGGCAGCCCAAAAGCCGGAAGCAGAGAACTTCGACTCGAGCACGTACGTGCATCCGTTCAGCAGCGCCTGATAGAACGCATTCAGCGCGTTGGTGTGGAACAGCGGCAGCGTCGTGAACAGCACATCGCCCTCGCGGATTCCGAGCGCGCGCGCCGAATAGATGCCCCACCAGAACAGCTGCGCCTGCGGACAGCACACACCCTTCGCAGGCCCCGTGGTGCCCGACGTATAGAGGATCGCAACGGTGTCACCGGGACGGACGGCGCCCGCCGGGGCTGCGGCGCCAAGAGGCGGCAGCGGGACCGCGGAAATCCTGGCACCGACCGCGTCGGCGCCAGCTCCGATGATCCAGGTCCGAGGCGGCAGCTCGACATCCGCCTCGACACTATCGACCGCGCTGGCGAACTGAGCCTCGACGACGAGAAGCGCGGGTTGCGAGTTGCGGAAAATGTGTGACAGCTGGAAGCCGCGCAACGCGGTATTGATCGGGACGGCGATCGCCCCCAGCCACGCACAGCCGAGATAGACCTGCAAGAACTCCGGACGGTTCGAGCACATCAGCGCGACCCGGTCGCCCGGCTTGATCCCGGCATCGACCAGCGTCTGGGCCGACGCAGCCGCAATCGCCGCAGCCTGCGCAAAGGTCCAACGCGTCTCCCCGGCCACGAGCAGAAGGCGGTCGCCGTAACGCTCCGCCTGCCGCGTGAGCATCGTCGAGAGGATGCGCTCAGACGGCGGAAACGACGCCATCGCGCGCGCCCAGGCAGGCGTCACGTCCTCACCGCCGACCACCTCGCTGATGTTCGCCAGCGCATCTTTCTCCATTGCGACCATGCTCGCACCTCAAGGCAACAGCTTGTACTTGCCGTCCTCGATCTGAACCATGATGCGCGAGCGATCGTCGACCCCATGCCGGTCCGCCGGCGTGTAGGTGTAGACGCCCTGCGTCCCGACCACCTCTTTGGTGGTGAACAGCGCCTGGCGAATCGCGGTACGGAACTCAGGTGAGCCTGGTTTGGCACCGGTTTCCAGCGCACGCTTGGCGGCGTCGGCGAAGATCAGCCAGCCGTCGAAGGAATAGGACGAGAATGAATCCGTCGGCGCCTCGCCGTTGGCCTTTTCGAAGGCCGCGCGGAAATCCAGGGCGACCTTCTTTATCGGATTGCTGGCCGCAAGCTGCTCCGCCGCGGTCACAGGTCCGGTCGGGCACATGATGCCGTTGGCGGCTTTGCCGGCCAGACGAAGGAAATCGGCGCTGATCAGCCCGTGATTGCCATAGAGCGGTCCCTTATATCCACGCTCGGACAGAGCGATGACCGGCAGCGCGCCTGGCGTGCCGGTGCCGCCGAGCATGATGGCGTCGGGACGCGCGGCGAGTGCGCGCAGCACCTGAGCCGTCACCGAGGAGTCCGACCGGGCATAGCGTTCGTTGGCGACGACCTTGATGCCAGCGGCCTTCGCACTCTGCTCGAGCGAATTGTACATGAGATCGCCGAACGCGTCGGAGAAACCGATGAAGGCGACGGTCATCAGGCCCTTGGCCTTCATGTGGTCGACGATTCCTCGCACCAGAAGCGGCGTCGGCTGCGGCGTCTGCACGACCCAGGGACCGCCGTCGCCTGACGGCACCGGTGCGATCGGCGACACCGCGATCATCGGAATCTTCATCTCGATGGCCGCGGTCGCCATCGCGAGCGTCTGGGGAGCGCCGGACGTGCCGATCAGGATATCGACCTTCTCCTGTTCCACCAGCTTGCGCGCATTGCGTGCCGACGCGGTCGGATCGGAGCCGTCGTCGAGCTGGATGACCCGCAGCTTCTCGCCGCCGATTTCGCCGATATAGACCTGACCTGCCGCGATCCCCTTCGCGTTGGGAATACCAATCGATGATACCGGCCCGCTGAGGCCGGTGACGAATCCGACGAGGATCTCGGCCTGCGCGAATTGCGGAACGGCAAGCAGCAATGCAGTGAAAGCCACCAGGCTCTTGATCAAGTTCATGGCACCTGTCTTACGTGAGAATTTCTTGGTCTGATTGGCGAGCGCCATGGATTGGGCTCAGGTCGACGACGCCAGAGCGATGACTCGAAGCGGGCTGCCGGAACCGTTCTGGATCTTCAGTGGCGAGGCCACGATGACGGCGCCGGTGGCCGGAAGCTGATCCAGGTTACACAGGCATTGCAGGCCGTAGCGGCCCGCGCCGTGCAGAAAGTGATGCGCGGGATAAGGCGGCTCGAAGTGCCCGGCCTGCCCCGCATCCGTGCCGATGGTTTCGGTGCCGAAACCGATGACACCGCGCTCCTCCACCAGCCACTTCATCACCGCCGGGTTCGGGCCCGGCGTATGCGCGCCGTCGTCCCCGAGATTGGAGTAATCGCGCCAGCCTTTCTTCGACCAGTCGGTCCTGAGCAAGACCCAATTTCGCTCGGGGATCCGGCCGTGCCTGGCTTCCCAGGCTTCGACAATCGGGACGGTCAGCAGGAAATCGGGATCCTGCGCCGCCTGCGCCGAGCAGTCGATGACACAGGCCGGTGCGATCATGTCCTTGGCCGGCATCGTGTCGACGGCATTGTTCGGCAGGTTCTTGCCGGTGAACCAGTGAATCGGCGCGTCGAAATGCGTGCCGGTGTGTTCGCCGAACGTAACGTTGTTCCAGTACCAGGCCGGCCCGCGACCATCGTATCGCGATATCTCCTGGATGCGGACAGGCGCGGCCTGACCGAACTCCGGCGGGAGGACGATGACCGGAAAGTCCGGACTGAGTGTGAAGGTCAGATCGACGACGCGCACCGCGCCGGAAGAAATCGCACTCGCCAGCTCCAGGAGATTGCTTTGCATCGTCACGTCCTCCAGCTCGGTTGAAATCCCGCTTCTTATCGGTCGAGCTCGCGCTCGAGCGCTTTCGGATTGGCCGCGAGACGTTGCCGGATCTCCTCGGCGACATCTCCGACATACATCTCTTCGAGCCCGTTCTTGAGGCCCGACACGATCGCCTGCGCGATCACGCGCGGCGCGACCTTCGGCGGCGGCACGGTCTGGAACCATTCGGTGTCGACAGGGCCGGTGAACAGGTTCATCACCCGGACGCCGCCGGGCCGCAGCTCCGCGCGCAAGCAATGCGACAACGACAGGCACGCCGCTTGCGAAGCCGAGTAGGCGCCGAAGGCGGGCCAGTTCGCCAGTGCATAGACCGAGAGAATATTGACCCATGCGGCACTGCTGTTGATACCGTCGGCACCGCGCATCCGCATGGCGGGGCCAAAGGCTTGAGCCAGATTGATGAAGCCGAGATAGGCCTGATCGATCTCGTCCCGTGCGATGCTCGTGCCCCTGCGGTCGAGCAGGCCGCCCGGCCGGACATATTCCGTCGTGTTGACGAGAATATCGACCTTGCCGCCGATGTCGGCCGCAAGATCGGTAGCCGATTTTTCGTCAGCCGCATCGAGAGTCACGATTTCGATCCTGTCCTGACCGCGCAGCCGCTCCTCGCCGGCGAACGGCCGCCATGGTTCGGCAACGCCGACGAACACCGTCTTGGCGCCCGCCGCCGTCAAGGCGGCGACGGCTTCCTGACCGATGACGCTGCGGCCGTTGGTGACGAGCGCGCGACGAAATTTCGGATCGGCCGTCATCTCCCGCCACTGCTTGTCGTCCGCCATGTGGGGAGTCTCCGCTTCGGGGTGGGCAAAGGCCACCGCCTGGCCGCTCTTGTCGAGTTGCAACGACATCCTGACAGCCGCACCCTCTGCGCAGTCGGCATGAAGATGTGCGACGATCGTCGGACCGCAATCCATCTTGACGAGGCCGATCCGCCACGGCGCCCGTTCGCGGAAATAGACGTCGCTCGGCACCCGTGCCGTTGTCTCGGCAAGCAGTACACCTCGCCGCGGCGCATCGACGAAAGCGAGGCCGGCCGAAAGACAAGATGGGCAGGCTTCGCGCGCCGGATAGGCAAAGGCGCCGCAAGCCTCGCAGCGCTGCAGCATAAAGCGGCCTTCGGCGGCCGCGCGCGTGAACCCGTGCGACATCCTGCTGCGCGGTCGCGGGGGCGAGGCCGGTAGCCGCGTCCGCAGCAGCGGGTTCTTCCGCCGGGGCGGCTTGATCGGCTCTGTCATCGCGAAGGTCCAGCAAGGATCGCGGCGCCCGAGGCGAGACCACGATCATAGTTGATCATACCGAACCCGGAGGCCAGAGCGAGGCTCGCATTCCTGACCTGCGTGGGACCGGCACTGCCCAGAACCTGCCGCAGCCCTTCAACGAGACCGAGATAGGCGCCGGCGGCGCCGGCCTGCCCGACCGAGAGCTGTCCGCCCGAGGTATTGTGCGGGAAGTCGCCGTCGATGGTGAGATCGTGTTGCCGCACGAACTCAGCGCCCTCGCCCTTCCCGCAGAAGCCGAGATCCTCGAACTGCATCATCGTGATGACGGGATAGTCGTCATAGGTCTGCACGACATCGAGATCGTCAGGCTTCACGCCGGCCATTGCATAGAGCTCGCCGACGTCCATCGCCCAGCCGCCGCGCACCTGCATCGGATCGTCGGCAAAGGCATTGTGCCGCTCGATCGTCGAAAGGAGTCGCGCGGCGGG
The DNA here is from genome assembly GCF_044908355.1 of Bradyrhizobium sp. USDA 336. NCBI lineage: Bacteria > Pseudomonadati > Pseudomonadota > Alphaproteobacteria > Hyphomicrobiales > Nitrobacteraceae > Bradyrhizobium > Bradyrhizobium sp. USDA 336. The sequence continues at coordinate 2,521,963 of NZ_JBIYDC010000002.1, forward strand.
CAGCTTCAGCGATGAAGCCGTCTCATCGCGCATGACGAGGAAAGCTTCCGCGCCCGCACAGGGCATCACGCAATCAAACAGGTGGATCGGATCGGAGATCGGCCGGGCCGCCAGGTATCGCTCGAGCGTGAGCGGCGCCTTCATGAGCGCATGCGGGTTGCGCAGGGCATTGGCGCGCTGGGCGACAGCGATCTTGCCGACGTCCTCGCGCGCGACGCCGAACATTCGCATATAGTTGCGCGCAATCAGCGCAAAGCTGGCATTGGCGCCGCCCGCGCCGTAAGGATAGACGGCGTCCTGATTGAACCGCGAGAAATTCTCCAGCGTCAGCCTGAACGAATCGACGTGATTGGTGTCGCCAGCGACGCACGCCACGACGTCGGCATCGCGCGCCTGAACCGCGCGCGCGGCCTTGCGGAGCGCCGCGATGGCGCTGGCGCCGCCGAGCGGGATCGTGTCCAACCACCGGACGCAGAGCCCGAAATGCTGCGTCAACCCGACGCCACTGTCCGTGCCCATGGTGAAACTGGAGACGCACAGGCCGTCGATATCGGAGGCCTTGATGCCGGCCTGCGCAACGAGTGCGCTCAGCGCCCGCCCGATCCACCACTGCGCGCTCTCGATGGAGTAGCGCACATAGGGAATCGTGACGGGAGCCGCGATCACCACGCCGTCATATGGTGCGCGCAAGGTGTTGGTCACCGACCGCCCTCGTTCATCCGCCTCAGACCACCGTCAGTTTCACGTCAATGTTGCCGCGGGTTGCGTTCGAATAGGGGCAACGCTCATGCGCACCGGCAACGACCTCTTCGGCCATGGCCTTCTCGACACCGGGCAGGTTGACCTTCAGCTCGACAGCGAGCGCATATCCGACGGGCACCGGCCCCATCGCAACCTTCGCAGTCACGGACGGCTCGGCAGAGGGCACCACCTTCCGCGTGCGCGCGACGAGCTTGACCGCGCCGAGAAAGCAAGCGGCATAGCCGGCCGCAAAGAGCTGCTCGGGATTGGTGCCTTCGCCACCGGGACCACCCATCGATTTCGGCAAGGACAGGGACACCGAGAGCAGACCGTCAGCGCTGGCCGCCTTGCCATCCCGACCTCCGGTCGCCGTCACCTCGGTCTCGTACAGGATCTTTTCGGGGGTCATCATGATTTGTTCTCCAGAAACGGTGTTTCGACGACTAGCGACTGTTACGGGCAAGTAGCGCGCGGAAGTCATCGCGGGCCTGAGCGCTGGCCCGCCTGAAGCTCGGTCCGCGGCTGGGCTCGGTGCCATTGAGCTTGCGGAGTTGTACCCACATCTCGGCACTCTTGAGCGCCACGGCCGCGCAGTTGACCACCGGAGCGTGGCCGACCTTCAGGCCATGCTCTCGCCCGATCAAGAGGCCTGGCAACACGCCGGCCGGGATCACGACATCCGCGCCGCGTTCCACCAGCGGGAGAGCGCAGGCGACGAAGTCCTTGATCATGCGGGCTTGCGCGGCAGCGTTTCCGGCGAACGCATCGGCGAAATCATCCGGCCTGCAGCCAAGGCCGGTCACATGGACGACGCGATCGCCGAGGCCGTAACGCTCAGCCTGCTCATAGTGCAAGACCTCGAATACGGGATCGAGCGTCACAAGACCTAGCCGCCGCCCGAGTTGAGAGGCCGCCAGCAACGTCGCCTCGCCAGCCCCGATCACGGGAATGTCGAGCGCCGAGCGCAGCTCGTAGAGTCCGGGATCCTGAAAATGCCCCATGACGAAGGCGTCGAAACCACCCTCCTCCGCTGCGATGCCGTTGTCGATTGCCTGGACTGCACAGCGCAATTCCGCGAGCCGTCCGAACTCGCGGTCCGGCGGACTGATGCCCTGGACGTGGACCGTCGTGCCTGGCGCAGCGATGTCGTTCAGGTATTCCGACAGCCGCGCCATGTAGGGCGCATTCACGCTCGCATCAACAAAGCTCTGCCAGAAGATGCGCATCGTCCTTCTCCTCAAGCGGTGATCGGAGGATCAGTCGTCGGCTGCCGATGAATATATTTCAATCATAAACTAATTCACGCGTCAAATGCGCGCGGCCGCGACGGCGACCAGTGCCGTCGGGGTCAAGGCGAGCACGGCGTTTTCGATCGATCGAATAGCGCAGAAGCGCCGCACACTGACGAAATTGTATGCAACAACATTTTTTTCTGACAGCCCCGTGACACGTGTTGACGGCGCCACCGGAGTTACTTTAGGCTTTAAGTAATTTCTCGCCGGTGAAGGACCGGTGGCCATGACAATGATGTTGCAGGGCACCGATTTTGAGAGACTCGATCGTGTGGACAGTCGCCGTGCTCGAACAGCCGGCCTTAGCAGCAGCATCGCCGGTCGCGCATCGCGGCGGCATCGACGACCTTTCATCGCCCCGGAAAAGGCCCGCTTGCATGTGCCGGTGGGCCTATCGTTCGCGCGGCACGCAACATCATGGCTGCTGAGCGCCGGGCCAGCACACTCTCTTCGGTCGCGCCCGGTATTTGGCGCCGCAGCAATGTTTTCAATCGGTCGGTTCGTCGTTCGGTGACCCCGCGCGGCAGCATCGAAGCATTCCTATCCAGCATCAACGGAGGAGAACGCATATGCGCAAGGCTCTGAGTTTACTTGCACTTGCTGCCGGCATCGTCACAGCCCCCGCCGCGCGGGCCGATATCACCATCGGCTTCGTCACCTCGCTCAGCGGCAACGGCTCGTCGATCGGCATCCCCTACGGGCGCGGCATCAACGCGGCCTATGAATACAAGAAGACCGTTAACGGCGAGACCATCCGCCTGATCCAGCTCGACGACGGCTCCGACCCGTCGGCCGCGACCCGCAACGCCCGCAAGCTGGTGGAAGAAGAGAAGGTCGACCTCCTGATCGGCACGGCGACGGCGCCCTCGACCATCGCCATGGCGGCAGTGGCGAGCGAATTGAAAGTGCCGATGATCGCGGTTTCGCCGATCGGCAAACTGCCGGAAACACCCGAGCAGTGGGTGGTGTCGGTGCCGCAGCCTGCATCCCTCCTCGTCAAGATCATCGCCGATCGCATGAAGCGCGATGGCATGAAGAACATCGGCTATATCGGCTTCTCCGACGCCTGGGGGGACCTCGTCTACAACGGCGCCAAGGCGGCGGAGGCCGCCGGCGACGTCAAGATCCAGACCAACGAGCGCTATGCGCGCACCGACACTTCGGTCACCGCGCAGATCCTCAAAGTGCTTGCGGCGCGGCCGGACGCCGTCCTGGATGGTGGCTCGGGGACCCAAGGTGCGCTGCCGCTCCTCAGCCTCGCGGAGCGCGGCTTCAAGGGAAACACCTACGGCACGGTGGCGCTCGTCAATCCGGACTTCGTGAACGTCGGCGGCAAGGCGGCCGAAGGCATCCAGGTCTCCGCCGGCCCGGTCATCGTGGCCGAGCAGCTGCCCGACGAACACTTCGCCAAGAAGATCGCGTTGGATTTCCGCAGCGTCTACCAAAAGGTCCATAACATCCCCACCACCGATGGCTTCTCCGCGTACTCGTTCGACGCCTGGCTGATCTTCGCCAATGCAGCGGAGCGCGCGCTCAAGACGGCCAAACCCGGCACGGCGGAATTCCGCGCCGCCCTGCGGGACGCGATCCTCAGCACCAAGGAGCTGCCCGGCGTGCACGCCATCTACAACTTCAAGCCCGGCGCCGTGACCGGCGTCGATGAGCGCGCGCTGGTCGTGGTGCGCCTGACGGGCGGCGCCTGGAAATACGCGCCGTAGTCGGACAGGGCAGGCCACCAGAACAAGGGGGACGGCGTTCTCAATGACGAGCGACATCGCAGCCATTCTTGCGATCGACGGGATCGCCACCGGCGCAGTCTACGCGCTGGTGGCGATCGGGACCGTCCTCATCTTCACGGTGACACGGGTCATCTTCATTCCCTTTGGCGACATCGCAGCCTTCACTGCGCTGACGCTGGCGGCGCTCGACGCTAAGCGCTTTCCGGGCACGGGCGCGCTGGTCGTCATCCTTGCGTGCCTCGCAACCCTGATCGAAATCGTCTCGCTGCTGCGCAATGGCGAGCGTCAGCTGCTTCCGCGCGCTCTCTTCTTCTATCTCGCATTGCCGCTGGCCGTTGTTGGTCTCGCCTGGCTGACCATGCGCGCCGATCCGCCGCTCGCCATCAGGCTCGTGCTGGCCTTGATGCTGATCACCCCCATCTCCCCGCTGCTGGACCGGATCGTCTTCCGTCCCATTGCGGACGGAACGGTGCTGCTGCTCCTGACCGTCTCCGTCGCCCTGCACTTCGCGCTGGTCGGCCTTGGGCTGCTCTTCTTCGGTCCCGAGGGTGTCAGGACCGAGCCGCTGACGTCATTGTCGACCGAGCTTGCGGGCGTGCTGATCTCGGGCCAGACCATGCTGATCGTGATCGCAGCCCTCGTCTTCTCTGGCCTGCTCTATCTCTTCTTCGACTTCACGCTGGTCGGTAAATCGCTCCGCGCCACGGCCGTGAACCGGACCGGCTCCCGCCTGATGGGCATACGTCCCGCCCGCGCCGGCACCATCGCCTATCTCCTGGGCTCGCTGATGGCCGGCGTCTCCGGAATCCTGATCGCGCCCGTCAACACCATATTCTACGATTCCGGCTTCCTGCTCGGCCTCAAGGCCTTCGTCGGCGCCATCGTCGGCGGCATGACCAGCTATCCCGGCGCGGCCATCGGCGCGGTCGGCGTCGGTATCCTCGAAAGCTTCGCATCCTTCGAGAGCAGCGCGCTGAAGGATGTCATCGTGTTCTCGCTTCTGATCCCCATCCTGATCTGGCGATCCCTCGCCTCGCTGCATTCCGAGGAGGAGATCGAGGAATGACGCGCCTTCACGTTCAGCTCGCGGCGGTGGCGGCGGTAGCGTGCCTCGCGCTCGCGCCATTCGTCCTCAACCCCTTCAGCATCACGCTGATGAACTATATCGGCATCTATTCGCTGGTCGCGATCGGCCTTGCCTTGCTCACCGGCGTCGGCGGCATCGTGTCCTTCGGACAGGCCGCCTTCGTCGGCGTCGCGGCCTATGCCACGGCCTGGGTCTCTGCTCTGAACGGATATTCGCCGTGGCTCGGCCTCGTGTTCGGGGTGGCGCTGACCTGCGGTGTCGCGACCGTCCTCGGCGTCGTCACCTTGCGGCTCCAGGGCCATTTCCTGTCGCTCTCGACCGTCGCCTGGGGGCTCGCCATCGGCTTCCTGTTCGGCAATGTCGAGGGACTCGGGCGCTTCAACGGCATCTCGTCGATCCCGCCGATCAGTATCGGATCGTTCGCGCTCGTCTCGAGCGCCCAAATCTATTTCCTGATCTGGGGCATCGTCGTCGTGGTGCTTTTCCTCGGCTACAATCTCCTGGACTCCCGGGTCGGCCGTGCCATGCGCGCGCTGCGCGGCGGCAATATCCTGGTCGAAAGCCTCGGCATCAACGCGTTCCGGATCAAGCTCGTGACCTTCGTGATCGCGGCCTTCCTCGCCTCGCTCTCCGGCTGGCTCTACGCCCATATGAGCCGCTTCATCAGCCCGGGCCCGTTCGAGGCCGGCATGGGCATCGAATATCTGATGATGTCGATGGTCGGCGGCGCCGGCAGCTTGCTCGGCGGCGTCGTGGGCGCCGCTATCGTCACCCTGCTCAAGAACAGCGTGCAGGACTATCTGCCGCTGATCGCCAAGGGCGCGTCCGGCCAGCTCGAGATCGTCGCCTTCTCCGCGCTGTTCATCCTGTTCCTGCAATGGGCGCGGCAGGGCATCGTGCCGTTCGTCGCGCGCTACTTGCCGAAGATCAAGCGCGAACGGCCGCCAGCCGCCCCGCCACTGCCCCGCCGTCCCCAGCCGAAACCGGGCGAACTGCTTCTGAAGGTCGACGGCGCCGAACGGCGGTTCGGCGGTCTCGTCGCGGTCAACAATGTCAGCTTCGAAGTCCGCTCCGGCGAGATCCTCGCCGTCATCGGCCCAAACGGCGCCGGCAAGAGCACGATGTTCAACTGCCTGACGGGCGCGCTCAGGGTCAACAAGGGCGAGATCGTCTTTGCCGGACGCGACATCACGCGCGATCCACAATCCCGCATCGCGAGGGACGGAATCGCCAGGACCTTCCAGCATGTGAAGCTGCGGCCGCGCATGAGCCTGCTCGAGAACGTCATGCTCGGCACCTACGCGCGCACCAGCACGGGCCTGTTCGCCGGCGCCCTCCGCCTCAACCAGCGCGAGGAAGCCAGCACCCGGCACGAGGCCTTGAAGCAGCTCGAGCGCGTCGGGCTCGGCGACAAGCCGTTCGAGCTCGCGGGCAATCTGCCGCTCGGCAACCAGCGCATCCTGGAGATCGCGCGCGCGCTCGCCGCAGACCCGGCGCTGCTGGTGCTGGACGAGCCCGCCGCGGGCCTGCGTCGCCAGGAGAAGCTCAGGCTTGCGGAGCTGCTCCGCTCGCTGCGGTCGGATCATCTGACCATCCTGATCGTCGAACATGACATGGAGTTCGTGATGTCGCTGGTCGACCGCATCGTCGTGCTCGACTTCGGCTCCAAGCTCTGCGAGGGCGCGCCTGCCGCGATCCGGAGCGACGAACGGGTTCAAGAGGCCTATCTCGGAGGCGTCGCGTGAGCGAGATGTTTTCCATGACGGATGTGACCGTCTGCTACGACAATGTCGAAGCGGTCCGCAACGTCTCGCTGTCGGTCGAGGAAGGCCAGATCGTCACCGTGATCGGCCCGAACGGCGCCGGCAAGACCACGCTGCTGATGGCCGCTATCGGATTGCTCGCCTCCCGCGGCCGCCTCGTCTTTCAAGGCAACGACATCGGCAGGATGTCCGTCGAGGACCGCGTCGAGCGCCGGCTGTGCCTCGTGCCGGAGAAGCGCGAGCTGTTCTCCGACATGTCGGTCGCCGACAATCTCCTGCTCGGCTCCTACAGCCTGCGCGACCGCTCGGGCGTCCAGAAGACGCTGGACGAGGTCTATGATCGCTTTCCGCGCCTGAAGGAGCGGCAGCGTCAGGCCGCTGGCACCCTCTCCGGCGGCGAGCGCCAGATGTTGGCGCTCGGGCGCGCGCTGATGGCCAAGCCGAAGCTGCTCATGCTCGACGAGCCGAGCCTCGGCCTCGCACCGCTGATCGTGCGCGAGATCTTCCGCACCATCGCCTCGCTGCGCGATCTCGGCGTCTCGATCTTGCTGGTCGAGCAGAACGCCCGCGCCGCGCTGGAGACGGCCGATTACGGCTATGTGCTCGAGACCGGCGAGATCGTGCAGTCGGGCCCCGCCAAGGATCTCATCCACGATCCCCGGCTGATCACGGCCTATCTCGGCGGACACTAGCGCCGGCCTGGATCAGGCCCCGCTCGCTGAAAACACAAAACGCCGAAAACAACCCCATGCACAGTAGCCGGTGACAGCGATTTCAATGACTTGGCGGCGAGCCTTGCGGATTTTACGAAAACACGTTGTTCCGTCGGGCAAAACAGGGGCATAATGCCATCATCGCCCCAATTCCAGTTGGTGCGAGTTGAGCAGCTCGTGGAGCTTGGCTTGACCGTCTGTTTCGCGCGCCGAACCGGGCGAGCGCTACGCAAGGACCCGGCTTTCGATTTCGCCGCGCTCGATCGTCAGCGTCACGTCGGCGAAGGTCTCGAGCAGCTTTGGGTTCGACTCGGTGATCAGCAGGGTAATGTCCCGGTCCTGCGAACGAAGCCGACGCAGCGCTTCGGCGTACCTCTGCGCCAGCACAGGGGCGAGTCCCTGGAACGGCTCGTCCAGAATGACGAGGCGGGTGCCTAGCATCAGGGCGCGCCCGAGGGCGACCATCTTGCCTTGGCCGCCCGAGACGGATCCCGCCGGGCGACTCGCCAGTTCCTTGAGTTCCGGCAGGACGGAGTAGGTTCGCTCCAGCCGCCGGCGCGCCTCGTCCGCGCTAAGTTTAGCGACGCGACCGGGCAGAAGAATGTTTTCTTCCACCGTAAAAGCCGAGAAGAGACGACGGTCCTCGGGGGCGTAGCCGATGCCTAAGAAGGGCCGGCGATGCGGAGGAACATGCCCCAGGTCCTGACCGCCCAGGCGCACGATGCCGCTCGCCTTCGTGAAGCCCATGATGGTCCGTACCGTCGTGGTCTTGCCGGCGCCGTTTCGCCCGATGAGCGCGGCGGTCGCGCCCGGCGGCAGCGAGAAGCTGACGTTGCGCAGCACCGGCGCATCGGCGATCGCGACGTTGACGTTCTCGAAGTCCAGCATCGCCGTCATATGCCGATCACCTGTTCGCGGACCTTGGGATCGGCCAGAACCTCCGCGGGCGTGCCGACCTTTTGGATCTTCCCGACGTTCCACACCGCGACTCGGTGGGCATAGCGCTCCACCATGTCCATGTCGTGCTCGACGAAGACCGAGGTCACCTTCTCCTTGGCGAGCGCGGACGTCAGGATGTCCATGATCTCCAGCTTCTCTGCGGAGGCAACGCCCGAGGTGGGCTCGTCCATCAGCAGCAGTCTGGGCTTTAGCGCGAGCGCCAGAGCGATGTCGACCAGCTTGCGTTGTCCCTCGGGAAGCTCCCTTGCCTTGCGAGACGCGTACGACTTGACGCCGACGAGATCCAGAAGGCGCTCCATTTCAGGCAGCTCAGGCAAGGCGGAAAGAGCCGTGAAGCCGGAAGGGCTTCCCAGCCGCGAGGCCGCGGCGATCAGCATGTTCTCCATCACAGTCTGATCAAGAAAGAGCTGCGGTATCTGAAAGGCCCGCGCGATGCCAAGCTTGGTGATCGTGCGCGGGAGCTGCGCGGTGATTTCCTGGCCAAGGAAGGTGATGGTTCCGGCCTGCGGCCGCAGATAACCCGTCGAGATGTTGAGGAAAGTGGTCTTTCCCGCGCCATTCGGTCCGATGATCGCGAGGTTCTCGCCTTGGAGCACATCCAGATCGATACCGTCGGCGGCGACGACACCACCGAACCGGATCTTGATGCCCTTCGCGGAAAGGAGGACGTTGGCCATCAATGTCCTCCTTGCTTCGCCTGGCCGTAGCGCTGCCTGAGACCTATCAGTCCGTTAGGCGCATAGAGAATGATGACGATCAAGACCGCGCCGAGGATCAGCTGCCAGGTGTCGGCCAGGTGGGCCGCCGCATAGAAGCGCACGCACTCGAACATCGCCGCGCCGGCGAACGCTCCGAAGGCGTGGGCGCTGCCGCCGAGGATCGCGATAAAGACGAACTCGCCCGACTTCGTCCAGAACCCGAACTCGGGCGTGGCGATCTGCTGGATGATCGCCACCAGCGTGCCGCCGATGCCGCCGAGAAAAGCCGAGATTACGTAACCTATCAGAAGCACGCGCCGTGCGGACGTCCCGAGATACTCGAGCCGGGTCTCGTTCGATTTGACGGCACGCAGCATGTGTCCGAGCGGGCTATCGAGATAGCGTTGCACGCCGTAGAAGGCGACGACCGCGATCAAGAGGCTCACGTAAAGAATGACGTACTGGAAGGTTTCGGGCGTAAACGACAGCCCCAACAGGGCCGGACGAGGGACCCGGATGCCGTCGGCGCCGTTGGTGTAATGAAACATCTTCTCCAGCAGCGACCACAGCACCATCGAAAACGCCAGATTCAGCATTCCAAAAAAGATCTCCCGGTAGCGCACGACGAAGAGCCCGACGATGAGGCCGAAGACGGCGGAGGTTATGCCGCCCAGCGCGATGAAGAGCACGATGTCGCCGCCACCGACGTACTTGCCCCAGAACGCCGCGGTATATGCCCCGGTAGCGAAGAACATTGCATGTCCGAACGACACCTGTCCCGCCTGCAGCAGAAGAATGATACCGAGAACGACGATGCCCTTCGCTAGGATCAACGCGAACAAGGTTGCCCAGCTCGCTACAAAAAGGGGCGCGACGGCGCTGGCCAGAAAGAAGATAGTCGCGATCGTGGTGACCGGCTTGATGCGACCGCTCATCATATTTTCCTTACCTGCACGGCGCCGAACAGGCCGAACGGACGCACCAGAAGCACCAGCACCATCAGCAGATAGGGAACGAGAACTTCGAATTCCGGCTGGAGATAGATCACGAAGGCACGGGTCAGGCCGATCATCAGCGCGGTGAGCGCGGTGCCCTCGATCTGGCCGAGACCAGCGGTCGCAGCGACGGCAAAGGAAAGCACGATCATATCGGCGCCCATACCGGGGACCAGCGAGGTGGTCGGCGAGGCCAGCGCTCCTCCCAACGCGGCCAGACTCGCTCCGATGACGAAAGTGACGAAATATACGCGTTTTGCGTCAATCCCAATGGCCGTCGAAGCTTCGCGGTCCTCCGTGACCGCAAGGATCACCGCTCCCGACAGGGTCCTGCGCAGGAAGTAGCGGAGCCCGAACAGCGTCGCCAATGCGACGCCGGGCAGCAGAATGACCTGGTATGACGTGTAGCTGACGCCGAACACGGCGATGTTGGGAAGTAGTCTCAACGGCTCCGCGGCGAAGATGGGCTGCACGCCCCAGATCAGACGCTGCAGGTTGTCCATGATCATGAAGGCGGCGAAAGTGATCAGAAGCTGGAGGACGTCCTCCTGTCCAGAGAGCGGTCGCAGCAGAAACCGTTCGATGAAACCGCCGCACACGACGCCGATCACGATGGAGGCGGCCAGCAGCGCGGGATAGGTGAGCCAAGGCGAGATCGGGGCGATTGCAAGGCTGAACGTCGCAGCCAGGTAGGCGCCGAACGCGTACAGCGAACCGTGCGCGACGTTGACCACGCGCAGCACGCCGAAAATCAGGCTGAGCCCGACAGAGACCAAGAACACCAGTGCGGCGTAGCTGATCCCATCGAGGATCGCCAAGATAGCAAGTGTCGAGTTCATGATGGCCTTCGAAAAAAGGTCCGTCCTCCGGGACGCGGCTCGGAGGACGGGAATCAAAAGTCGAGCGTGCCGTTACTGAGCTTTGAAGGTCGGCACGTCCATCTTGACGAAGTCCGGCTTGAGCGTCTTGAGCCACTCAACCGACCGTACGCCCGCCGGGTTGGTGATCATCTTCGGATCGAAGATCATCATGTTGTCGAGCAGCTTGAAGTCGTACCCCGGAACGGACTTGGTGACGCCGACCAGCTGAGCTTCGAGACCCTGGTTGTCCTCGGGCCGCAGCGTAATCGGACGGCCGAAGCCGGTGGCGAACTCAATACCCGCCGTCGCGTCGACGACCTGTTCGCGCGTGGGCCAGTTGCCGCCGTTGGACTTGATCGCCTTGTCGTAGGCGGTCTGCAGAGCCTTGAATGCCTGCGCCATGTGATAGACCGGATAGATCGGCCATGCACCGGTCTTCGCCTTGAAGGCTTCATTGAACGCCTTGAAGGCCGCGTCGTTCTTCTTCTCGGGATGCAGGAACCAGTGGTCTCCGCGCGCGCCGACGATCAGGCCTTCGGGCAAGTCCTTGCCCAGCCGCTGGATCGATGATTCGCCGATCCCGAGCACGAAGGTCGACTGCTGCAACAGGCCGCGTTGACCGGCCTGGCGGACCAGCGTGTCGAGATCTCCGCCCCAAGACGTGGTCAGAACCACATCCGGCCGCAGCGCCAACAGACGGGAGACTTCAGTGGAGTAGTCCGGTGCGCCGAACTTCGGGAAGAGCTCCGCGACGACTTGCACGTCCGGCTTCATCGCCTTGAGCGCGGTCGAAAAGATCTCCCAGCTCTCCCGACCCCATGCATAATCCTGATTGACCACCGCGATGGTCTTAAAGTCGGGCTTGGTCTTGAGCAGGTAAAGGAGCACGGCCAGCATTTCCGGCGTGCCATTCGCCTGAGTCCGGAAATTGTACCGGTACTTCTTGGTTTCGAGGATGGAGGCCGCACCGCAGTCCCACATGAAATTCATGACTTTGAGGTCTTCGGCGACGGGCACCAACTGGGTGCAGCTGCCCGACGAGATCGAAGCAAACGTGGCATCGACCTTTTCGTCCTGCACCACGCGTCGGTAGTTCGAGACGAGCGCTTCGCCTCCCGCGCCTTCGTCGATGAAGGAGAGCTTGACCGGCACGCCGCCGATGCCGCCCTTCTTGTTGAGGTCCTCCGCGATCATCTCCGCCGCGGCCTTCGCCGGCACACCAAAGACTGACGCAGGGCCCGACAGGAACGTCGTGATGCCGATTTTGAGCTCCGACGGCTTGTTCTGCGCAAGCGAGGTGCCCGTAAAGGCCGCAACTACAAGCCCGGCCGCAACCGCAGCCTTGAGAAACTGCATTGAAAATCCTCCCTGTTCTATTGTTGCGCCCGGTTTCAGCCGCCGTGCGCTTCTTCTTGCAACAACGCTACTATAATTGTCGCGTGTTGCCAGCCCTCTTATGCCATTCGCGAGCCGACGAACCCGGTTCGACGCCCTCGCCCATTTTGTCGGCTGCGCATCCGGCCCCAAATGGTCGATGCCTCCAATTCCAGCGCGCGAAAAAACAAACACCGACCGCGCTATGCGCTTTGGGCCCATCGCGACATACTGCGCCGCCGCACGAACTCGGTCGCTATAGGAGCAAAGCAGACGCTGCTTTTGACCGCATCACGCCGCCGGGTTATGGGTACACGGCCTAGGACCTCGCCGCCACCACCCTGGTCAGCATCGGAAAATGCTTGTTGCCGCCTGCGAATGGCGGGAATTTCATGAAGTCGGCACGCATGTGCTTGATCACGTCGGAGCCGAGTGCGTGCGCGAGGGCTTGCGGGCTGTCGAACACCAGCTTGTTGCGTTGCATGTGCTCGACGCGCCGCGACGGCAGCCGGTCGACCCAGTCGATGCGGGTGTAGATCTCGATCTGGCGGACGTTCGGGAAGGTCCGCATGATCGACGGGTGGTGCTCCAGATAATGCAGGTTCCAGGCGTTCATATCCTCGGCCGGGCCGGGATAGTGCACGAGGTAACTGCACGGGGTCGTCGTTCCCGCCGGATGCTCCGCGACATCGACGGGAAACGCGCGCGTCAGCATCACCTGGTGTGTGACATCGAGTCCGGTGAAGCCGGATAGCCCGGCCCCTGTTGCGAGGCTGGCAAGGACGCCGCCGCGGTCCATCGCGGCCTCGCAGGCGAACAGGTCGGAAAACCGGAGTTGCAGCGCAAAGGCGGGGCCGGCGCCGTCGGCCTTGTAAGGATGGTCGACCGACTGTTCGAGCGGCGTGAACAAAAGGGCCTCGGTCATGTCGGGGATCGATCCGACGAGCTCCGCCACAGTGCCGACCTCGTCAGGACGAACTCGCCGTTCTCCTGTGGAATCGGAAAATGTCATGAACAGCGAGATCATGCGCGCGTTGCCTCGGTCCCCTCGCCCACACTCACATGCGCCAGCAGTGCGAAGCGAATGTCATCGGGCCATGGGATGGCATGATGATCGACCAGCGAAGTCGCAGCAAGGACTTGGCGCGCGCGCCAGCGCGGGCCATTCGCGCCGGAGATGACATGCGCGAGATGGAGAGATGACCCACCGACCCTGATGATGCGCAGGTTGAATGTCAGGAGATCGCCGAACATCGACGGCCGGGAGAAATCGCAATTGAGGTGCACCGTGGGCGTTCCGATCTTCCGGACCGTGATCAGCTCCGGCCATGGAAAACCGATTCCAGCCCAGAAATCTTCGACGACGCCGTTGAGAATGTTTAAATAAGACGGGAAGTACGCGATCCCCGAGGGATCGCAGTCTCCGAACCTGAGCTCGCGCTCGAACGAAAAATTCGTCATCAGATCGCGACGACGGGGTGGCGGATGACACCGACGCCGTCGACGCCGGCCTCGACCACGTCGCCCGGCCAAAGCCATTCCTGCGGGCTCATGCCGGCGCCGACGCCTTCAGGTGTTCCCGTGGCGATGATGTCGCCCGGCTCGAGCGTCATGCCCGACGAAATGTCCGATATCAGCACCGGAATGTCGAAGATCATGTATTTGGTGTTGGAATCCTGCTTCATGACACCGTTCTTGGTCAGCCACAGCCGCAGATCGTGTGGATCGGCAATCTCGTCCGCTGTCACGATGCAGGGGCCGAACGGCGCATAAGTGTCCATGCCCTTGGAGAAGATCCACTGTCCGGCGCGGCGATTGTCGCGCGCGGAAATGTCGATCATCACCGAATAGCCGAAGACGTGGTCCATCGCCTTGTCGGTCGCGATGCGCGTTGCGGTCTTGCCGATGATGACGGCGAGCTCGACCTCCCAGTCGAGCTGCTGCGTCATCTTCGCATTATGCTGGATCGCCGCGCCCGGGCCGATCACCGAGGTCGGCGGCTTGGAGAAGACGACCGGCTGCTTCGGCAGGTCCTTGTCCGTATCCAGGCTCTTGGCCGATTCCGCCACATGCGCCCGGTAGTTCAGCCCGATGCCGAAGATGTTTTTCCGGGGCCGCGGGATCGGCGCCTGGAGCTTGACGTCTTCGACCGCAACCGCCGAGCCGGCCGGGAAGCGGCCATCGGCGTCCGCCAGTGCCTCCTTAAGCGCAGGCAGCAGCGTCACGCTGTTGTCGATGAACGACAGCATTTCACTCGGCCATGTCACGCCGCTGGACGCACCAAGGTGCTCAACATCGACGACCAATCCATTGACGAGGGCTCCAAGACGGGCACCGCTGGAGCCCAAGGTGTAGGTGACGAGACGCATGAAAGCTTCTATCCGGCTGTTCTGGTTGAATTCTGCAAGAGCATGTCAGGCGGCAACCGACTGGTAACCGCCATTGTCGCCATAGGCCTCTTCCCGATAGAGCCCGAGGCCTTCGATGACGGGCAGATCGTTGAAGCAGAACAGGCAGGCATCCTCGCTCGCCGAGGCATTGCCGTGCTCGTGCCAGGCCCAGGAGGGAACGCAGAAGATGTCGCGCTCTTCCCATTCGAGCCGCTTGCCGCCGATGATCGAATAGCCGCGCCCCTTGGCGACCTGGTAGATGAAGCTGCCGGTGTGCCGGTGCGACTTGGTCTTCTCGCCGGGGCGCAGCAGCTGCATGCTGGCACCGATCGTCTGCATCACGTGCCCGCCGGTGATCGGGTTGACGTAGTTCATGAGGATGCCGTCATAGGGCGAGCCATCGGTCGCGGCCGCATATTTCTGCAAGGATTCGTAGGTCGGCTCCCACTCATATTTGAACATCGGCGAATAGCCCTTCGACCAGCGCGAGTCCGCCGGCCGAAGGCCGGGATTGCCCCAGGTCCGGGTCATGTCGTCCACGGGGTAGCCGGACGGCTCCTGCTGGATCTTGGGATGCACGACGAAGAAATTGGCTTCCAGCGCGTTGACGAGCGGGATGTCCAAGCCGTCCTGCCAGATGCAGACCGAGCCGTTGCCTTCGACACCATGCTCGTGCCAGGTGCCGTTCGGCGTCAGCACGAAATCCCGCGCGCCCAGCGTCATCTTGTGACCGTCGACGATGGTGTAGGCGCCCGCGCCCTCCATGATGAAGCGCAGCGCCGAGGCCGAGTGGGCGTGGGCCGTGGCGACCTCGCCGGGATGCATCACCTGCAATCCGGAATAGAGCCAGCCGACCGCGGCCGACACGTCGCGCCGCCCGGGATTGTTGAGATAGATCACCCGCCGGCCGGCTTTCTCGGGCGAGACCAGCTCGACCGAGCGCAGCACGTGCTCGCGCAGATCCTTGTAACGCCAGAGCACGGGAACCGAGGCCGATTGCGGCGCCCACGGCTCGATCTTGTTGGCGACGGTCCAGAGCGCTCCGGCTTCGTACCTTTCGAGATCCTTGTAATAGGCCTCGAGCTCCGGGGTGTCCTCGACATTGGCCCGGCCGATCACGTTCTCGCGCATCCTATCCTCCAAGTCCTGTGTCGTGGCGTCGCCTAGCGCATGATGAATCTGGGTCGAGTTGATCGGGCCGCGGGAGTGCTTCGCCTCTCCCGCTTGCGGGAGAGGCCGACGCGCTCGCAGAGCGCGGCGGGTGAGGGCTCTCGCCGCGCAGGGACATCCTCCGCAATCCTCGACAACCCCGACGCGGAGACACCCTCTCCCCAACCCTCCCCCGCAAGCGGGGGAGGGAGCGCACCTTCTTTGCGGTTGGCAGCCGGGCCCAATCTCATCATCATTCCGATCTCAGCGGGATCGGCACAAAACCCTGCTCCGCGGCATCGCCCTCGCTGTCCGCGAGGCCCAGCGGCGTCAGGGGACGCCGGTTGACTCGCAGATCGAAAATGTCGAACCGGTTATAGTGCCCGACGATGTCGTGCATCTGCTTCGGCTGGATGCAGCGCTCGAGGTCGATGTCGGCATAGACGATGCCTTCGTCGTCGATCAAGGGATCGCCGACCACGCGTCCGTCCGGCCCGATGATACCCGAGAATGCGCTCGACTTCCGTTGCAGACGTGCGCGTGCGTCGGGAACGATGGCCTCCATCGCCGCGATGATCTCCTCCGACACGGTCGAGCAGGAGACGATCGTAAAGATCTTGCCTTCGAAGGAGTGGGCAATCGCGCGCAATTTGATCGCCTCCGCCATATCATAGTCGGGGGGCGCGACGGGAAGCGAGATGTAGCTGGCGACGTGCACGAGCTCGCCCTGCCCGAGCAGCGCAAAGCGCGCGAGCGTGTTGGTGTTCTCGCCGCAGGCCAGGCCTCCGAGACGCCCGATCTCTGTATCATAGACGCGCAGGCTCGACCCGTCACCGCCGGTCCAGGTCAGCTTCTCTGCCCAGGTCGGCACCAGCTTGCGATGCTTGCCGAGCAAGGCGCCGTCAGGGCCGATGAAAACCAGCGTATTGTAGATCGCGCCGAGCGAGATCGGGCTGCGCTCGTTCACGCCGAGCACGACGTGGCATCCCGTATCGCGCGCGGCCTTTCGGACCACGTCGACTTCCGGCCCCGGCACCAGCACCGACGCCTTGGCGAGCTTCTCGAACCATGCACTGCCGGTGACGGGATCCGTGATCCAGTTCCAATAGGGATAGCCGGGAACGAACACTTCGGGGAACGCGACGAGCTTCGCCCCATTGGCTGCGGCCTCACGGACCAGTGAAGCCGCCTTCTCCGCGGTCGCGCTCGCGTTGAGATAGACTGGTGAAGCCTGGACGGCGGCGGCTTTAAAGCGAGGCAGCTTCAGCATCAGCCCTACCCTGTCGCTGGCTCATCACCGCCTTGTCGGAGGGAGCATCCGCAAGCGTGATAGCATGGCGCGGCGTTGACTTACTTCACATGTAAACGTATGCTATCGCATATTTCTGGAGGGTGCAATGGCTGAACGGTCTTTTGCTCGCGAGGTCGAGGATCTCAGGCTCGGCGATGGCGACACGTTCCGCGGCGAAGGCATCCTCGCCATCACCAAGGCGCTGCTGCAATCGGGCGTCGCCTATGTCGGCGGCTACCAGGGCTCGCCGATCTCGCATCTGATGGACGTGCTGGCCGACGCCAAGGATGTGCTCGACGATCTCGGCGTCGTATTCCAGAGCTCGGCCAATGAAGCCGCCGCCGCGGCGATGCTGTCCGCATCGGTGATGTATCCCTTGCGCGGCGCGGTTGCGTGGAAGTCGACCGTCGGTACCAACGTCGCCTCCGACGCTCTTGCCAACCTCGCCTCGGGCGGTGTCACCGGCGGCACCATGATCATCGTCGGCGAGGACTATGGCGAAGGCTCCTCCATCATGCAGGAGCGTACCCACGCCTTCGCGATGAAGTCGCAGATGTGGCTGCTCGATCCCCGCCCCGAGCATGAATGCATCGTCAATCTGATCGAGAAGGGCTTCGAGCTCTCCGAGGTCTCCAACACGCCGGTCATGCTGGAGGTGCGCGTGCGCGCCTGCCACATGCACGGCAGCTTCGCCTGCAAGGACAATGTCAGGCCGGCGCACACCATCAGGGACGCGCTCAACAATCCCAAGCGTGACGTCAACCGCATCGTGCTGCCGCCGGCGGCCTATGAGCACGAGCAGGAGAAGATCAAGACGCGGATGCCCGCTGCCATCGGATTCATTCAGGACAACAAGCTGAATGAGTGGATGGGGCCGAAGCACGGCAAGGTCGGCATCATCATGCAGGGCGGCATGTACAACAACGTCATCCGCGCGCTGCAATATCTCGGGCTGTCGGATGCCTATGGCAACACGCAGATCCCGCTCTACATCATGAACGTCACCTACCCCGTGATCGACGCCGAGGTTGCGGAATTCTGCGTCGACAAGGACGCCGTGCTCATCGTCGAGGAAGGCCAGCCGGAATATCTGGAGCAGGCGATCAATACGGTCTTGCGCCGCAAAGACATCCAGGCGCGCGTTCACGGCAAGGACGTGCTGCCGATGGGCGGCGACTACACCGCGCAGGTGCTGCTCGGCGGCGTCAGGGAATTCCTGGAGAAGACCGAGCCGCGGCTGCTCGGCAACCGGCCGCCGGCGCCGGACGCAGCGCCCGTGCTCAATCACCCCGCGGTCGAGAAGCTCAAGCAGGTGGTGCCGGCGCGCCCGCCCGGGCTTTGCACCGGCTGCCCGGAACGGCCGATCTTCGCCGCCATGAAGCTGGTCGAGGAAGAGCTCGGCCAGCACCACGTCTCCGCGGACATCGGCTGCCATCTGTTCTCGATCCTTCCGCCGTTCAACATCGGCGCGACCACGATGGGCTTCGGCCTCGGCCCGGCCTCGACCTCGGCCTTCAACGTCAAGGCCGACAAGCGCTCGATCGCGGTGATGGGCGACGGCGGCTTCTGGCACAACGGACTGACCAGCGGCATCGGCAATGCCGTGTTCAACAAGCATGACGGCGTGTTCGTCATCGTCGACAATTACTACACCTCGGCGACGGGCGGTCAGGACATCCTGTCGTCACGCGCGGTCAACAAGCGCCGCAAGACCAACAATTCCATCGTGCAGGCGGTGAAGGGCATCGGCGGCCAGTGGGTGCGCCAGCTCGACCGCACCTACGACGTCGGCAAGATGCGCGACACGCTGAAGGAAGCGCTGACGACGAAAGAGGAAGGCCCGAAGGTCATCGTCGCGTCCTCCGAATGCATGCTGAACAAGCAGCGGCGCGTGAAGCCGCAGATCAACAAGGCGATCAAGGACGGGACGCGCATCGTCAAGGAGCGCTTTGGCGTCGACGAAGACGTCTGCACCGGCGACCATGCCTGCATCCGCCTCTCCGGCTGCCCGTCACTGTCGGTGAAGCAGCTCGACGACCCCCTGCGCGACGATCCGGTCGCGGCGATCGACAATTCCTGCGTCGGCTGCGGCAATTGCGGCGAAGTCGCCGAGGCCGCCGTGCTCTGCCCCTCGTTCTATCGAGCCGACGTCATCCATAATCCGACTCGCTGGGACATGTTCAAATCCAAGCTCGCCATGAGCGTGATCGGCTGGCTGCAGCGTCGGCGCGACCGCCGGCGGCCGGCGCTCGAGGCACTGGCATGAGGGACGAGACGGTCCGGCTGGCCCTCCCCGCCGCAGGCGAAGCGACCGAGCGGCCGATCTCAATCGCGATTGTCGCGATGGGCGGTCAGGGCGGCGGCGTCCTGACCGACTGGATCGTTCAGCTCGCCGAGAACCATGGCTGGGTCGCGCAGTCCACCTCGGTGCCCGGCGTCGCCCAGCGCACCGGTGCCACCATCTACTATATCGAGGCGATGCCGCCGCTCGACGGCCGCAAGCCGATCCTGTCGCTGATGCCGACCCCGGGCGACGTCGACGTGGTGATGGCGGCGGAATTCATGGAGGCCGGGCGATCGATCCTGCGCGGCCTCGTGACGCCGGATCGCACCACGCTGATCGCGTCCAACCACCGGTCGTTTGCGATCGGCGAGAAGATCGCACCGGGCAACGGCATCGCCGACGGCGGCGCCGTGACCGGCGCCATCGGAATTGCGGCGAAGACCGAGATCATCTTCGATCTGAACGCGCTGGCGATCGCGCATGGCAGCGTCATCTCGGCCGCGATGTTCGGCGCGCTCGCAGGCGCAGGCGTGCTGCCGTTCAGCCGCGAAAGCTATCTCGACGTCATCCGCACCGGCGGCAAAGGTGCGAAGGCCAGCGTCGAGACTTTCGAGGCCGCCTTCGAGCGGGTCAAGACCGGCCCGACCGAAGTTGCGGTGCCCGCGCCAACCAAACCAGCCGACGATACCCCCTCTTTGGCGAGGCCCGATCCGCAGCTCGGTGAGCTTGTCGCAAGATTGAATCAGGAGTTGTCCGAGCCTGCACTCGGCATGGCTCGTGCAGGCTTGCGGAAGGTCATCGACTTCCAGGACATCGCCTATGGCGGCGAATATCTCGACATCCTCAAGAGGTTGCACGCAGCCGACCGAAACGCCGGCGGTGGGGCACATGCCTATGCCTTCACGGAAGCCGCGGCAAAGTACCTCGCCAACGCCATGACCTATGACGACGTCATCCGCGTCGCCGACCTCAAGACGCGCGCCGGCCGCCGCGCGCGCATCGAGAGCGAGCTCGAGATGTCGAACGGACAGGTGCTCCAGACCACCGAGTTCATGCATCCCCGCATGGAGGAAGTGATGGGCATGCTGCCGGCAGGCTTCGGCCGCTGGCTCGGCGCGCGACCGCGCCTGCTCGGCTGGCTCGATCGCCGCGTCAACCGGGGACGCCGGGTGCGAACCTACTCGCTGCCCTGGTTCCTGGCCCTCTATGTCGTCGGCGGGATGCGCGGCCTGCGCCGCCGCTCGCTGCGTCACGCCGTCGAGACGGCGCATCGGGATTCATGGCTCAAGGCCGCGACCGAGGCTGTCGGCACCAATTACCAGCTCGGTGTCGAGATCCTGCAATGCCGACGCCTCGTCAAAGGCTATTCAGACACTCACAGCCGGGGGCTGTCGAAATTCGACAGGACGCTCGCGGCGATCAAGCTGGTGGAGCGCCGCGAGGATGCCGCCGACTGGGCGCGCCGCCTGCGGGAGGCCGCGCTGAAGGACAGCGCAGGAACGGCGCTCGACGGCGTGATCCAGACCATCAAGACTTTCGCATGATTCCACGGGCGCCGGACACAGGCTTGGATTGCCGTTCGCCCCGCAGGAGGTCAGGATCGGACGGCTTGACTACGATTCTCAGGTTGTTAATCGGAGCGAACGACCCGCGGTAATTCCCTTCACTCGACGAGACATTCTGTACTCGATGGTCATGCGATGCCGGCAGCACTCAAGGAGAACATTGTTCCCGTCCCTGGGCAGATCGAAACCCGGCTCTGGCTCCAATTGCTGTCGCTGCACGGTGAGCTGTTCGCCTCGCTCAATTCGATGCTGAATTCGGAGTTCGGCCTGTCGCTGGCAAAATTCGACGTGCTGGCCCAGCTCGATCGTTACCAGGATGGCCTGGCGCTCGGGCAATTGTCGCAAAATCTGAAGGTGACCGGCGGCAATGTCTCGGGGCTGGTACAACGTCTTCTCGCCGACGACCTCATCAGCAGGGAGATGTCGAGCGAGGACCGGCGGTCCTTCATCGTGCGCCTGACGCCGAAAGGCGAAGCGCTGTTCCGGAAGGCGGCCGAAATCCACAAGAAGCATCTCGCCAAACGGCTCGAGAACGTCTCGGCCCGGGAGCTGGACGCCGCGTTGTCCGTGCTGAAATCGCTGTCCTCGAAACTTCACACCGAGAGCAAGAAGCAAAGTCGCAAGAGATAATGGCCAGAGAATCCAAGAGCAGATGGAAGTCGGGTCCGCCGAGGACGAGGGACCAGCTGCAAACCTACATTCCGTATCTGTTCAACCGGCTCGCCAATCGCTGGAACCTGGATCAGAACCGCGATTTGAGCGAGCACGGCATCAACAACGTCGTGTTCCGGACGCTGTCGGTGCTGTTCATCTACAAGACCCTTACCGTCAACGAGGTCGCCGTTCTCGCGGTGACCGAGCAGTCGACGGCGAGCCGCATGGTCGAGTCCATGGTGTCGTCGGGCCTCGTCAAGCGCGAGATCGCCGAGGAGGACCAGCGCCGCCGCGTCGTCGGCCTGACGCCGGAGGGCGAAGCGCTGCTGCGCAAGATCTGGCCGATCATGGCGAACAATTACGACAAGCTGGTCGCGGGCATCGAGCCCGACGACATCGAGGTCTGCGCACGGGTGCTGGCCAAGATGGTCGAGAATATCCGCCAGAACCAGATCTAGAGCGCGCGCGTCAAGGCCCGAGGCCGACGAGGCTGGTGCCGCCGCAGACATAGAGCACCTGGCCGGTGACGAAATCGGAGTGCTCGTCGAGGAAGAACGAGATTGCGTGTGCGACATCCTCGCGCGAGCCGAGCCGCCCGACCGGAACGTTGCGCGCCATCCGCTCCTGCTGCTCGGAGCCCTTCGGGATGATGCCCCAGAAATTATCGGTCAGGATCGGCCCCGGCGCGACGACATTCACGGTGATGCCGCTCGCGGCAAGCTCCAGCGCCCAGGTCCTTGCCATGCCGTGCACGCCGGCCTTGGTGGCCGAATAGGCCGAGCGCGTCACTGCCCCCATCGCGGCGCGCGAAGAGACGAACACGATGCGCCCGAAGCGGCGCGCACGCATCCCTTCCAGCGCCGCCTGGGTCAGGAGCATCGGCGCGCCCAGATGCAACTGCGCGAGCATCAATATGTCTTCCGGCTTGGCGTCGGGCAGCAGGTTCGGCAGGATGACCCCGGCATTGTGGACCAGGCTGTCGACGGCGTGATCGCGGCAGATCTCCTGCGCGATCGCACGCGTCTGTTCGATATCGGTGAGGTCGGCGCGATAGGCCGCGAGCAGATCATGGGTCCAGCCGGGCTGCTCCAGCCCGATCGAGACCACGCGCTGCCCGCGCGCGACGAGCTTCTTCGCCAGGGCCTCGCCGATCCCCGAATTGCCGCCGGTGATGAGGGTGGTGCGGATCTCGCTCATGATCAGACCCTTCTTTGATCAGACCTTCTTGATCAGACTTGCCGCTTCTTGAGGTCGCGCAGGTCGAAGAACGCGCCTTCGCGCATCAGCTTCCCGACAAAATCCTTCAACCCGCCGCGCTGGATCTTCTCGGTCGCGGTCAACGGCAGGCTGTCGGCGAAGCAGATCCAGCCCGGCGCCTTGTAATAGGCCATCTGCTCAAGGCTCCAGCGCACGATCTCTTCGGCGAGCGCGCGGTCCGCGCCGGCCTTCTCAGCGATGATGACCGCCGCAACCTCGTCGCCGCGCACCTGATCCGGCGTCGCCGCAACCGCGGCCTGCCGGATCGCGGGATGGCGGTTGAGAACGGATTCGACCTCGACCGCGGCGATGTTCTCGCCGGAGCGACGGATCACGTTTTTCTTGCGATCGACGAAGTGCAGGTCGCCGTCCGCATCGCGCGACACGATATCGCCAGTGTGCAGCCAGCCGCCGGCCCACGCCTCGATGGTGGCAGCCTCGTTCTTGAGATATTCGCGGAAGAAGCCGTAGCGCGGATCAGCGCCGGCGCGCCGCACCAACAGCTCGCCGGGCACATCGAGCGGGGCATCATTGCCGCCGTCATCGACGATCCGAACCTCGATCTCGGGGGCCGGGCGACCAAAACAGCTGGTGCCGATCTTGCGCGGCTCGACATTGGCGGCGATGACGCCGCCGCTGCCGGTCTCGGTCATCGCCCAGGCCTCCAGCAGCGGGAAGCCGAAGCGCTGCTCGAACGTGGCGTGCAGTAGCTTGTCGACGCCGGCGCCGAAGCCGAAGCGCACGCTGTGCGCGCGGTCCAGCTCCGACGGCGGCGCGCTCATCAGCATCGAGGGCATCACGCCGAGATAATGCAGGCAGGTGGCACGGCTGTCGCGCACCGAGGCCCACCAGCTGCGCGGGTGGAAGCGATCGAGCATGGTCAAGCAGCCGCCGACCGACAGCATCGCCATCAGCGACACCGCCATCGCGTTCATGTGGAACAGCGGCAACGGAGTGATCATACGCTCGCCGTCTGGCTTGAGGTCGATCAGCCCGCCGACGTCGCGATACCAGTTTCCGCAATGCAGGAAATAGGTGTTGG
Organism: Bradyrhizobium sp. USDA 336; assembly: GCF_044908355.1. Classification (NCBI taxonomy): domain Bacteria; kingdom Pseudomonadati; phylum Pseudomonadota; class Alphaproteobacteria; order Hyphomicrobiales; family Nitrobacteraceae; genus Bradyrhizobium; species Bradyrhizobium sp. USDA 336. The sequence continues at coordinate 2,545,817 of NZ_JBIYDC010000002.1, forward strand.
TGAGGACGCAGCCCTTGGGCTGGCCCGTCGTCCCCGACGTATAGAGCAGCGCGCATTCGCTTCTCTCGCTTGCCGCGGTCAAGGGCCGCGCACCGCCGAAGGGCGCGGGAACGTCGTCCTGATCGTCCACGACAGGGATCGGCCGGCCGGCCTGACGCGCGGCCAGCTCCACCTCCTCGCGCCGTTCGGTGAGGACGAACGCAGCATTCATCTCGGAATGCCCGATGATGTATTCGAGCTCGCTGAGACGGAGGTCCGGATTGATCGGCACCACCGAGACGCCGAGCGCATTGAGCGCGAACCACAGCTCGATGAAGACAGGCCTGTTCTGGAGCAGCAGCCCGACCCGGTGGCCTTCGCCGTAGCCGCGGCTCGCAAACGCTACGCGCCGGCGCTCGACCCGGTCGAGCATCGCGCGGTAGGAAATCTCGCCCGCCGCGATGCCGTAGATGCCTGCGGTCTCCGGCAGCACGTTGAGGAAGCCCGCCTCGCCACGGCGGAGCGCGGTCTCTTGAAAACGGGCATGGACAGTGGTCGCAGCGGTCAAGGCAGTCTCACATGAAAAGCTGGATGTTGCCGAACGGCGCATCGAAATTGACGAGATCGACCCGCTTGAGCTTGATCTTCAGGGCATCGCCGACCTGCACGAGCTCGTGCGAGGCCCATCCCGAATAGCGTTCCAGCATATCGCCGCGCGTCTCGGTGTAGATGTAGGAAGTCCGTGCCTTGAACATTCCGGCAGCAGGATCGCACGCGACGATCTGCGGTGCCTGGAGCAGATGATGGCAACGGCTCTTCGGCTTCTGGCTGAAGGTGCGCTCGCCGGCGAGCCGCTCGACCCGCACCTTCAGGAGCAGCAGGTCCTCGTACATCAGGGACGGCTGCAGCACCGGATCCTGCTGCTGCCATTCCAGCGGCATCCAGTAACGCCCTTCGGGGTGAAACAGATCGAGCCAGGCCTGCCACTCCATCGTGTCGAGCAGCTCGGCCTCGCGATAGATGAAGTCCGTGATGGTCTTCTCGCCGATCATTCCGCAGCCTCGATGCGCTCGTCCATGCCCATGGTGATGAATTTCGCCCAGGCGTGAAACTGGTTCCGCATCTGCCGCTCGGACGTGCCGTTGATCACCGCCGTGACGTCCTGCTCTTCGTGGCCGTCGTAGAGCCGCCGCAGATTGACCCATTGATTGCCGTTGGACTTCAGTCCCTCCTGCGCCCGCTCGTACATCTCGAGGTCGTCGTGGCCGACGATCGAGGTCGGCGCGTTGATGAAGCGGTTGTACATCAATGCGCGCTCGTAGAGCTTGTCGGGCGCGCCGACCAGGCGATAGACCCAGCTCTCGACCAGCGTCTTGTCGACCGCGATCGGGATGAAATTGCGCAGGATCTGGACAGCGCCCTTCACCATGATGTTCGGGAAGTAGACGGTGTTGTGCCTGACTTCGCCAAGGATCTCATGCGCGCGCTGCTCGCCATAGGCCGCGACCATCTGGTCGAGATAGCCGGGGATATCCGAATAGTTCGAATGGATGGAGTTGGCGACGCCGGTGTGGCCGTGGCCGTTCGGCCAGATCCGGATGCCGCTCTGCTCGTAGAACTCGTACGGGCTCATGAAGGGGCCGTAGAGCTGCACCGCCATCGGCGTTTCCGTGGAATCGCCCTGCTCGCGCTTCCAGACCTTGACCGCGGTGCCGGCCGAGCTCTCATGCGCCACCATCGGATGGCAAGTGTCGGTCTGGTTCTCGACCAGCATCTTCCAATTGCACGTGTGCATGTAGCGGATCGGCGTCGCCTGGACCGCGAGCTTGCCCTCCGGCGAGCGGTCGATCATGTTGTCAATGGTCGAAAGACTTTCGCCGAAATAATCCTCAAAGGAGACGCCGTCATCGCTCAAGCGAGCGAAGATGAAATCGCGGTAAATGACGACGTTCCTGACCTTCGACAACCCTTCATTCGCCTGGGTGTCGCCGAAGCCGGTGCCCTCGTAGCCCTTCTTCAGCGGGATCGCGAGCAGGGAGCCGTCAGTCTTGAAAGACCAGGCGTGATAAGGGCAGCGGAAGAACTTTCCGGTGTTGCCGCAGGGTTCGGACGCGATCTTCACGCCTTTGTGCGGGCAGCGATTGTAGAACACATGGATGGAGCCGTCGGTATGGCGGCTGGCCATGACCGGCTGTCGGCCGATATTGGCCGTGATGAAATCGCCGGGTTTTGCAAGTTGACTCGCGTGGCCGACATAGACCCAGCTGTTGGGAAACAGGTGCTCCATCTCGAGCTCGAAGATCTCGGGGGCGACATAGACGTCGCGATGCACCTCGGCCTCGCGCACCAGCGCCGCAATCGCGCGGGCATTCCCGCCGTATCTTTTCATGGCGTTCCTCGCCTCCCCTAGAGATCCAGCACCAGACGTTCCGACTTCGCACGTGACACGCAGATCTGCATGACCTTGTTGGACGCTCTCTCCTCGTCGCTGAGGATGACGTCGCGATGATCGGGGACTCCCGCGATCACGCCGCACTGGCAGATGCCGCAATCGCCGCGCCGGCAATCGTAGAGCACGTCGAAGCCGGCCGCCTCCAGTGCCTCGATGATGGTCTGCCCCGCCGCAACGCCGACGACCTGCCCGGTCGACTTGATCTCGACCTCGAACGGCCGGTCAGGCGACGACGGCTGCTCGGATTTGAAGAGCTCGTAGTGAACGCGGTCGGCTGACACACCCGCGGCGGCCGCAGCCGCCTTCACCGCCTCGATCATGCCCGAAGGGCCACAGACATAGACGTGGGCGTTTGCTGCGGCACCGCCGAGCGCCGCGGCAATGTCGAGGCGGGATTCATCGCTGTCGTAGTGGACAGACAGCCCTCCGGCGCAGATCTCCTGCAATTGCGGCAGGAACGCCAGCAATCCTTGCGTGCGCCCCGCATAGTGCAGGCGATATGAGCTTCCCCGCGCCGCCAGCTCCGCCGCCATCGACAGAACGGGCGTGATGCCGATGCCACCGGCGAACAGCAGCGCCGGCGCTGCTCCCTCGTGCAGGCGAAAATTGTTGACCGGCGCGCTCGCCTTCACGACGTCGCCGACCTTGAGCGCGTGCATGAACTGCGAGCCGCCGCTCGAGGCCTCCTCGCGCAGGACACCAAGCGCCAGCGCATCTTCAGGAAGTCCCGGCAACGCCATCAGCGAGTACGGCCGGTCTCCGCCATTCGGGAGCGCGACGCGGAGATGCGCGCCTGCCTGCCATTGCGGCACGACGCCGTCCTCCACACCAAACACAAGGCTCCGTATGAACGGCGTCTCCGCGACATACGACCTGACCTTGAGCTTGAGCTTGAGCGGATGCACGTCCATTCAGGCATCTCACGGATTATATGAATTTGCATATTTTTAGACATGTAATAATTCGCTGTCAATCGCCAGCACGGGGGCAGGGACGAAAGCCGGCGATAATGCCGATCCGGCAATACTTCGAGACACCTGCCTATTTCGGCACGCAGCTCAGGAAGGCGGCAGGCGGCATACCGGACCCGACGAATGCAAGCTGGCCGACCTCATTTCAGAAATCAGAACTTACAGCCTGAGCAGCGCCCGCTCGTCCCGACGTGAGGGCCCATCGCGATCAAGCAGCAGCCGCCTGGTATAAGCACTCGCGAAGCCAGGCGTGGCCCTTGTCCTCCTGATTGCGCGGATGCCACAGCGCGACGATGCGAGCGGGCGGCAGATCGAGCGGCGGTGGCGTGAGATCGAGCTCGTGGGCGAAGCGGATCAGGAAGCGCCGCGGAAGGGTGCAGATGCAGTCGCTGTGCGCAAGGATGACCGGCGCCAGCGCATAGGTCTGGATCGAGACGGCAACGCGCCGGGAGCGGCCGAGCACCGCCAGCGCGTCGTCGACCAGGCCCGAGAAACCGCCGCCATCGGCGGAAATCAGCAGATGGTCAAGCGCGCAAAAGCTGTCGAGATCGAGCGGGCCGTTGCCGCGCGGATGACCCTTGCGCTGTGCGGACAGGAAGCCGTCCTCGAACAGCGGTCGCTGCATCAGCTCGCCATGTGCGCGGTCGGCTCCCGTCACCAGGATGTCGATCTCTCCCCTTTCGAGCTGATCCACGACATCGCGCGCGGGGTGAACAAGGGCGAGCCGCGCCCGCTCGGCCATCGCGGTCAAGCGCGCGACCAGGCCGGGCGCCAGCGTCACGGCCGGGTTCTCGTGGATGGCAACGACGAAGGTGCGCTGGCTGCGGGCGGGGTCGAACACGGCCGGTCCCTCCACCATGCGACGAAGCTTGCCGAGCACGTCCGCAAGCGCCGTCTGCAACTCCACCGCCCGCGTCGTCGGCACGACGCCGCGCCCGCTCGCGGCGGATACGAACAGCGGATCGGCAAAGATCTGCCGCAGCCGGTTCAGCCGCGCCGAGAGCGCAGGCTGCCCGATATTGAGCCGGGAGGCCGCGCGCGTCACGTTCCGCTCGCGCAGAAGAGCCTCCAGAGCCAGCAACAGACCAAGATCGATCTCGGCGAGATCGTTATCATCGGCCGGCCGACCCCGGCCGTGTTCCGCATCCTGCATCGGTGGCACCTCCGTCTGGGGCATGTCGCGACCGCGACGAGCCGCGATACGAGGGTTAGGGCCAAAACGCCGGCGTGAAAAGCTGGGCCAGCTTCCTTTCCGATATCGACCATGTCGATGGGACCTATCGAGCCCGCGACTCTCCCCAAGGCCTGGCTCGCTTCGTACCTCACCGTCACCGCGGCCCGGGCAACCAGCCCTACGCCACGGTCCAGTGGAGGACATCTTGATGATTCACGCGGCCAAGACCTATCAGATCGGCGAAGCATCCATCACGCGGATCGACGAGTTGCGGCTTGCCGCATTCAAGTTCGACGCGCTCTATCCGGAAGGCGAGCCGCAGGCGCTGGGGCGCCATCGCGACCGCCTGGAGGCGGGCTCGTTCGATGCTGCGACAGGCACCTTCATCCAAAGCATTCACAGCTGGCTGGTCAAGACGCCGCACCACACGATCCTGATCGACACGGCCACCGGCAACGACAAGCACCGACCGGAGATTCCGCCGCTTCACCGGCTCAACGAGCCGTTCCTGGCGCGGCTCGCCGCAGCGGGTGTCACGCCGGAGCAGGTCGATTACGTGCTGCTCACCCACGTGCATGGCGATCACGTCGGCTGGAACACCCGCCTCGTCGACGGACGCTGGGTCCCGACCTTCCCGAATGCGACCTACGTCTTCTCTGCGATCGAGCAGGCCTATGGCGAGAGCCTCGCGACGGGCACAGAGCCGACCGGAACGGCCCGCCCTGCCCCGTCCCTCGGTCCGGCGCTGCGCAAGCCGGCCGACCGTGTCTATGACGACAGCGTCCGGCCGGTGGTCGAGGCCGGACTTGCCAAGCTCATCGCGGTGGACGGACGCGAGGTACTCGAAGGCATCTCGTTCGTTCCGACACCCGGTCATAGCGTCGATCACGCCTCCATCCGCCTCGTCTCGCGCGGCGAGGAGGCGCTGTTCGCCGGAGACGTGATGCACCACCCGCTCCAGGTCTATGAGCCTTCGCTCAATTCCTGCTTCTGCGAATTCCCGGAAGCCGCGTTGCGCTCGCGCGCCTTCGTGCTGGAGAATGCTGCCGAGCGGGGCGCGACCATCTTCACCACCCATTTCGCACAGTCATCGGTCGGCCGCGTCAGCCGCACCGGAGGACGCTTCACCTGGCAACTCGTCTGAACGGAGAGCGATCATGAACCAGCACGCCAGCGCGCGCGTCGACAGGCCCGAGATCGTGGTCGAGGATCTCATGATCCCGAGCGACACGGCCGGAATTTCGCTTCACCTGCGCAACAAGCGCCCCGTGGCGCTCGAGACCTTCTCCGCCGAGCGAACCATCCTGATGATGCACGGCGCGACCTATTCATCGGGAAGCCTTTTCGATACGCCACTCGACGGCCTCTCGTTCATGGATCATCTCGCCGGCCATGGCTACGACGTCTTCGCGCTCGACGTGCGCGGCTATGGCCAATCGACCCGCCCGTCCGAGATGGACGCGCCGCCGGAGCAGTCCGAACCGCTCGTGCGCACCGAGGCCGGCGTGCGTGACCTCGCCAGCGCCGTCGCGTACATCCTCAAGCAACGCAGGATCGCGCGCCTCAATCTGGTTGCCATGTCCTGGGGCGGCTCGGTGGCCGGCGCTTACACCGCAGGCAACAACGACAAGGTCGTCAAGCTCGCGCTGGTCGCGCCGCTTTGGGTGCTGCAGGGTCCGGCTCCGATCGATGCAGGCGGGCGCCTCGGCGGCTATCGCAACGTTCCGGTGCTGGACTTCAGGACGCGCTGGCTCTCGGCTGCGCCGGAAGCGGCACGATCGAGCTTGATCCCGGCGGGCGGCTTCGAGCGCTGGGCCAATATCTCGCTCGCGACCGACCCGTCAGGCAGCGCGCAAGCGCCTCCCATCATGCGTGCGGTCAACGGCCCGATCCTGGACATCCGCGAATACTGGGCCGCCGGCAAGAGGCTCTACGACGCCGGCGACATTCGCGTGCCCGTGCTCCTGGTCCACGCGGAATGGGATCAGGACGTGCCCATCGCTTCGGCGCAGGACCTGTTCCTTTCGCTGAAGCATGCGCCATACCGGCGATGGGTCGAGATCGGCGAAGGCACGCACATGGTTCTGCTGGAGAAGAACCGTCTGCAGGCGTTCGATGCGATCAACCAGTTTCTCGGCGAAGATTACAGCTAGCGCGGGCGCCCTGCTGCACCGCGAAAATTACTCGCGCCGCAACATTCAAAAATGAGACTGCCAGTCAAGCCGAACGAGGCTGCGATGGGTGCAGCGCATCCGACTTCGGCTAGCTTTCCTCCAAAGCCGCGGGCTTCGAGCGCCACGGGCACCATACGGTTCGTCGCGGCAACAAGCGATGACACAGGGAGGAGCACATGTCGAAATGCAGCATCGGACTGCTCGCGTTGAGCAGCCTGTTTCTTTCGGGCGCGGCGATCGCCCAGGAAAAGATCAAGGTGGGCGTGACCGCAACGCTCGAGGGCACCTACACGGTGCTCGGCGAGGACGGCATGCGCGGCCACCAGACCGCGCTCAACGTGCTCGGCAAGAAGGTCGGCGACAAGGAACTCGAATTCATCGTCGCTTCGACCGATGCAACGCCGGACTCCGCCGTGCGCGCCGTGCGCAAGCTGATCGAGCAGGACAAGGTGCAGATCCTGCTGTCGCCGCTCTCCGGCGACGAAGGCATCGCGGTCAAGAATTTTGCCAAGAGCCATCCCGGGCTGACATTCATCAATGCCGCATCCGGTGCGCAGGAAACGACCTATGTCGACCCGGCACCGAACTTCTTCCGCTACAACATGGACGGCGCGCAGTGGCAGATCGGCCTCGGCAAATACGCCTATGAAGAGAAGAAGTATCGCAAGATCGCGACCGTCGGCGAGGACTATTCCTTCATCTATACCCAGGTGTTCGGGTTGGTGCTCGAGTTCTGCGGCATGGGCGGACAGGTCACCAACCGGCAATGGGTGCCGCTGGGAACGAAGGACTTCGCCTCCGTCATCGCTGCCCTGCCCGACGACGTCGACGCCATCTATCTCGGGCTTGGCGGCGCCGACGCCGTCAACTTCCTCAACCAGTATCAGCAGGCCGGCGGCAAGGCGCATCTGATGGGCGGTTCTATCATGATCGACCAGACCATCCTGTCGTCGAAGGGCAACGCCAAGAACGCGCTGATCGGAACCATCGCGGCGAGCGGCCAGGCCGACACTTGGGAGGATCCGGGCTGGCAGAAGTTCGTGAAGGCCTATCAGGACGCCTTCCCGCCCAACAAGCGCTTCCCGAGCCCGTCGCTGCTCGCCACCAACTACTATAATTCGACCATGGCGCTGATCCTCGCACTGCGTCAGGTTAACGGCGATCTCTCCAACAACCAGGCCAAGTACAAGGAAGCGCTGGCGAAGATCGAGCTCGACGCACCGAACGGCAAGATCAAGCTCGACTCCAACCGCCAGGCGATCGGCACCAACTTCGTCACCGAAGTCGTCGACGACGGCAAGGGCGCGCTGTTCAGCAAGGTCGTGAAGGTGATCCCGAACGTGAACCAGACGCTCGGCTACGACCCGGCCGTGTTCTCCAAGATCGGGCTGCCGAGCCGCACCGTGCCGGAATGTAAGAAATACTGACGCATCACGTCAGGCAGACGCAACCGGGGAGCGACTCGCTGACGCGGTCGCTCTCCGCTCTTGCAATCTCGGCGGTGTTGTTGAAGGCTGGCCGAAAAGACAAGAATGCTCGGGAGGGGAAGGCATGAGCCGTGCGCTCGCCGTCTTCCACGGCCGCTTCGGCCGGGCGACGGTTTATCAGTTGAACCGGCCTTTCAATATCCACGCCCATCGCGAAGGTCATCTGATCTTCCATGTCGGCGGCATGTCGGCATGCATCGACGTCTCCGACGGGCATTACGATCTCACCGAGACGTCGGTCGTCGCCGTCAATCCCTGGGAGCCGCACAACTTTCTGCCGACCGATCTTGACGGCGGCGCCATCTTCTTCGTGCTCTACGTCAACGCCGAATGGTTTGCGCCGGATGCCTCCGGCTCCGACCGGTTGCGCTTCGGCCGCACCCAGTTCAAGCGCACGCCAGCACTCGACAAGCACATCAGGCGGACCGCCGCGCTCGTGTGCGGCGCACCATCGCTCTCCAGTCTCGATTCCGAGCTGAGGCGACTGATCGACATCTGCTACGACGAAAGCTGGCAGCAGGCCGAGATCGCGCGCGATCCGCGCGCAGGCGGCGTCACCGATTTTCGCGTCCGCAAGTGCATCAAGATGATGTCGGAGAGCCCCGGCGCTGAAATCGAGCTCGACACCATCGCGCGCGAATCCGGCCTGTCGCGACCGCATTTTTACCGCCTGTTCCGCGTGCAGACCGGCGTCACGCCAAACCTCTACCTCAACACGCTGATCATGGAACAGGCGCTCGAAGCGCTGGTGGCGAGCGAGACACCGATCGCCGACATCGGCTTCGATCTCGGCTTCTCCTCGCAGAGCGGTTTCACGCGCTTTTTTGCCGCCAATGTCGGGATGGCCCCGACCGATTATCGTCGCGCCGCCAAGGTTTTGCGCGCCTGAGCGCAGGCCACGAAAAGATACTCACGATCAAACGTCGCCCTCGCCGCTTGGCTAGGATGCCGGCAACCCGATCCCGGAAAAGAGGATCGCGCGTGACGGGAGGACGTTCGCTCATGGCAGGGCCAGCAGCCGGCAACGGCTTGCATGCCCCCTCGCCCCACTTGCGGGGAGAGGGTCTGGGTGAGGAGGAGTCTCCGCAAGTGCGGCGGCAGTTTGACTCGCGGAGAGTCTCCCTCGCCCGGCGCTACGCGCCGACCTCTCCCCGCAAGCGGGGCGAGGTGAAGCCATGAGCCGCTTCGTCGAACGCCATCCGGCCTGGGCGCTGATTACGATCATCGCGATTGCGGTCGGGCTCTGGCTGATCTTCGCGGTCTGGCCGCCGGGGCTGGAAGAGGCGATCGGCCGCAAGCGCGTCTTCCTCAACGCGGTGTTCAATGGCATCACGCTTGGCGGCCTCTACTTCCTGGTCGCCAGCGGCTTCACGCTGATCTTCGGCCTGATGCGCAACGTCAACCTCGCGCACGGCTCGCTCTATCTGTTCGGCGGCTATATCGGCTACGCCATCAGCTCATCGACCGGCTCCTGGATCCTCGGCTTCGTCGTCGCCTTCATCCTGACCGCTGTCGTCGGCGTGCTGCTGCAGGTGATCGTGTTCCGCCGGATGGAGGGCCAGGATCTCAGGCAAACCATGGTGACGATCGGGCTCTCGATCGTGTTTGCCGATCTCATGCTGTGGGCCTGCGGGGGCGACTTCTACCAGATCCAGACCCCGAAATGGCTGATCGGTCCCATCGAGCTGCCGCTGGTGACTGCGATCAAATCCTCGGGCGATCCGGTCTACCTCAGATATCCACTCGTCAGGCTCGTGATCTTCGTGGCCTCCGTGGTGATCGGCGTCGCGATGTGGCTCGCGCTCAACCGCACCCGGATCGGCATGATCATCCGCGCCGGCGTGGACGACCGCGATATTCTCGCCGCGACGGGCGTGCGCATCCAGCTCGTCTTCGTCGGCGTGTTCGCCTTCGGCGCGGGGCTTGCCGGCATCGCCGGCGTCGTCGGCGGCACCTTCCAGTCATTGTCGCCCGGCGAAGACATCCGTTTCCTGCTGGCGTCCCTCGTGGTTGTGATCGTGGGCGGCATGGGCTCGATCCCGGGCGCCGCGCTCGGCGCGCTGATCATCGGCCTCGCCGAGCAGCTCGGCTCGGTCTACATCCCGACCTACGCCATCGTCGTGACCTTCCTGATCATGGTGCTGGTGCTGGCGATCAGGCCGCAAGGCCTATTGGCGAGGCGCTGAGATGTCGCTCGCCCACGATGCCCCAGTTGCCCTAGGCCGCGCCACCAAGGCGCAGCCCCCCGCCCGGACATGGCCGGAGATCAACAACCCCGCTGCCTGGGCCGTCGCGGCCATTCTCCTGATCATGCCGCTGATCGCGAGCAGCTTTTTTCTGATCGAGATCTTCGCGACCACGCTGATCCTCGGCACCGTGGCGCTGAGCCTGATGTTTCTTGCCGGCTATGGCGGCATGGTCAGCCTGATGCAGCTCACCATCGCGGGCTTCTCAGCCTACATGGTCGCGGTGTTCGGCGTCAGCGGCAACCCCAATATCAGCCTGGGCTGGCCGTGGTGGCTCGCGGTGCCGATGGCGCTGGCGCTGGCGACCGCCTTCGGCACGCTCGGCGGAGCGCTCGCGGTGCGCACCGAAGGCATCTACACCATCATGATCACGCTCGCGATCGGAGCGGCCTTCTACTATTTCACCAACCAGAACTGGGCGATCTTCAACGGTCATACCGGCATCAACACGGTGGCTACGCCACACTTCTGGGGCGTGAACTGGCGCGCCGACATTCCCTTCTATTACATCGTGCTCGCGGTCGCCGCGCTCTGCTATTTCGCGGTCGAATACCTCTCGCGCGCGCCGTTCGGCCTGGCGCTCCAGGGTGTGCGCGACAATCCGCGGCGGATGGCGGCGCTCGGCTTCAACGTCAATGCGCACCGCGTCGCGGCCTATGCCTTCGCGTCTTTCGTCGCGGCGCTGGCCGGCGTGCTCCAGGTCTGGAACTATCGCCAGATCTCGCCGGGTTCGGTCAGCGTCGGCGCGTGCATCGACGTGCTGATCATCGCCGTCGTCGGCGGCATCACCCGCCCGATCGGGCCCTTCATCGGCGCGCTGATCTTCGTGCTGCTGCGCACCTTCGCGCTCGACTTCCTGGTCCGACTCGGACTCGACGGCAACCGCTTCCGCCTGCTGATCGGGCTCGGCTTCCTCGCCATCGTGTTCTGGTCCTCGGACGGCGTCATCGGCCTGTGGCAGCGCTGGCGTCAGCATCAACGGCGCGAGGCGAGCCGCTCCGGTGGAGGGCGCGGCCATGGATAGCGTCGCCCAACGCCTCTCCGCCGTCGGTGCCGGCGCAGCGCTCGAGCTGCGCGGCGTGACGCGGCTGTTCGGCGCGCTCGCCGCGTTGACCGACGTCACCATCACCGTGCGGCCGGGCGAGCGGCGCGCCGTGCTCGGCTCGAACGGTGCCGGCAAGACCACGCTGTTCAACTGCATCACGGGCGACTTCCCGCCCTCCTCCGGCACCATCCGCTTCTTCGGCGAGGACGTGACGCATTTCCCGCCCTATGAGCGCATCCGCCGCGGGCTGCGCCGCACCTACCAGATTTCGGCGCTGTTCCCCGGCCTCACTGTGCAGGACAACGTCTATCTCGCCTGCCGCGGCGTCTCGCGCGGGCGCTTCTCGTTCCTGCGTCCGGGGCAGAACGATGCGCTGATGCATGCGGCTGACAACCTGGTGCAGGCCGTGCATCTCTCCGCCGTGAAGGACCAGCGCGTGGCCGAGCTCGCCCACGGCCAGCAGCGCCAGCTCGAGATCGCGCTGGCGCTCGCGGGCGCCCCGCGCTTCGTGCTGTTCGACGAGCCGGCCGCGGGCCTGTCGCCCACGGAGCGAGCCGAGCTGATCGAGATCCTGACCTCCCTGCCGGCCCATATCGGCTACATCATCATCGAGCACGACATGGACGTTGCGCTGCGCGTCGTCGAGAGCGTTACGATGATGCACAACGGCCGCGTCTTCAAGGAAGGCCTGCCGGAGGAGATCCAGTCCGACCCCGAGGTGCAGGAGCTCTATCTCGGGGGCGGCCATGAATGAGGTCCGCCGCAGCAATCCGGCGCTCGAGGTTCGCGGCCTCGACGTCTACTACGGCCACTCGCATGCGCTGCAAGGCGTTGATCTCACATTGGACAGCGGCGTGTTCTCCGTCGTCGGCCGCAACGGCATGGGCAAGACCACGCTGTGCAAGGCGATCATGGGACTGGTCGGCGTGAGCGGCGGCTCGATTCGCGTCCGCGGCGAGGATGTCACGCGGCGGCCGCCGGCCCAGATCGCCCGGCTCGGCGTCGGCTACGTGCCGCAGGGACGCCGTCTCTGGCGCTCGCTCAGCGTCGACGAGCATCTGCAGCTCGCCGGCGGCCTGCGTTCGGGCGCCTGGACCGTCGAGCGGATCTACGACACATTCCCGCGCCTCGCCGAGCGCAAGGGCCACGGCGGCGGCCAGCTCTCCGGCGGCGAGCAGCAGATGCTGGCGATCTCGCGCGCGCTGCTCACCAACCCGCATTTGCTCATCATGGACGAGCCGACCGAAGGCCTCGCGCCCGTCATCGTCGCGCAGGTCGAGGAGATGCTGCTGCGGCTGGGCGAAGACGGCGACATGTCCGTGCTCGTGATCGAGCAGAACATCGGCGTCGCCACCGCGATCTCGCGCAACGTCGCGATCATGGTCAACGGCCGCATCAACCGCATCATCGACTCCGCGCGCCTTGCCGCGGACCGCGAGCTCCAGCAGCGCCTGCTCGGCGTCGGGCTTCATGCGGAGCTCGAACCGGATCTCGACGTCGCCGAGCCGGGTGCCGAGGCGAAACCGGCGCCGGCCCCACGGCGCGACGGGCCGGTCCGCATCTACATCTCCAACCCGACGCTGCCGACGCGATGGTCGCAACCGGTGCCGATCGCCCGCATCGAGGCCGCCGCGCGGACGCTCTCGACGCAAGTCGCGCAGCTCGACGAGACCGCGCGGCGCAAGCGCGAACCGGTGGCGACGCAGGCTTCGGGCCCGCCAGTGGTGCTGGTCGTCGGCACGCTCGATACCAAGGGCCAGGAGCTGCGCTACATCCGCGACATCATCGCCGAAAGCGGCCTGCGGACGCGGCTGGTCGACGTCTCGACCAGCGGCAAGCATTCATCCTGCGATGTCTCCGCGCAGGAGATCGCCCTAAACCACGGCCGCGGCGGCTCCGCCGTGTTCGGCACCGACCGCGGTGCCGCCGTGACAGCAATGGCGGATGCATTTGCGAATTGGCTGCGGCGCCAGGGCAATGTCGCCGGCGTGATCTCGGCGGGCGGCTCGGGCGCGGCCTCGCTGGTCGCCCCGGGCATGCGCGCCCTACCCGTCGGGGTGCCCAAGCTGATCATCTCCTCCGTCGCATCAGGCGATGTCGGGCCCTATGTCGGCCCGGCCGACATCACGATGATGTACTCGGTCACCGACGTGCAGGGGCTGAACTCGATCTCGCGCGCAGTGCTCGCCAACGGGGCCAATGCGCTCGCCGGCATGGTCAAGGCGCGGCTCGACGCGCGTGCCGCAACGGCGCGCGAGGCAGGCCTGCCCGCGGTCGGCATCACCATGTTCGGCGTCACCACGCCGGCCGTGCAGAAGATCGCCGCCGACCTGCGGGACGATTTCGAATGCCTGGTCTTTCATGCCACCGGCGTCGGCGGACGCTCGATGGAGAAACTCGTGGAGTCCGGCCAGCTCGCCGGCGTGATCGACCTCACCACGACTGAGATCTGCGACCTCTTGATGGGCGGCGTGTTCCCGGCGACCGAAGACCGCTTTGGCGCGATCATCCGCAGCCGCCTGCCCTATGTCGGCTCGGTCGGCGCACTCGACATGGTCAATTTCGGCGCGCCCGACACAATTCCCGAGCGCTATCGCGGCCGCAAATTCCACGTCCACAATCCACAGGTGACGTTGATGCGGACGACGGTGGAAGAGAACGAGCGGATGGGCCGCTGGATCGGCGAGCGGCTCAACCAGATGGACGGCCCGGTGCGTTTCTTCATGCCCGAGGGCGGCGTCTCCGCGCTCGACGCGCGAGGCCAGCCGTTCTGGGATCCGGATGCCGATGCCGCGCTGTTCCGCACGCTGGAGCGCACCGTGCGGCAGACCGGCAACCGCCAGCTCATTCGCATCCCTAAGAACATCAACGATCCCGATTTCGCCGCCGCCACCGTCAGCGCGTTCCGAACCCTGTTCGGGCGCACCGGGGTGCGGCGGAGACTCGCGAGGTGACCGATGGCCAGGTTTGAACGCGCGGCGCTGCTGAAAAGGTTTCGCGACATGGCAAAGCGCGGCGAGCCGATCGTCGGCGGCGGGGCCGGCACCGGGCTCTCAGCCAAATGTGAGGAAGCCGGCGGCGTCGACCTCATCGTCATCTACAATTCCGGCCGCTACCGCATGGCCGGGCGCGGTTCGCTGGCGGGCCTGATGGCGTATGGCGATGCCAACGCCATCGTGCTGGAAATGGCGAACGAGGTGCTCCCCGTGGTCGGCCAGACCCCGGTGCTTGCGGGCGTCAATGGCACCGATCCCTTCCGCGACATGGACGTCTTTCTCGACCAGCTGAAGGCGCTCGGATTTGCCGGTGTCCAGAATTTTCCGACCGTCGGCCTGATCGACGGCACCTTCCGCGCCAATCTCGAAGAGACCGGCATGTCCTATGCGCTCGAGATCGACATGATCGCCAAGGCGCACGACAAGGACATGCTGACGACGCCCTACGTGTTCAGCGAAAAGGAAGCCGCGGCGATGGCGATCGCCGGCGCCGACATCATCGTCTGCCACATGGGCCTGACGACCGGCGGCACGATCGGTGCGCAGACCGCGCCGAAGCTCAAGGACTGCCCGGCGCAGATCGACACCTGGGCGACCGCCGCGCTCAGCGTCAATCCGGACATCCTGGTGCTGGCGCATGGCGGGCCGATCGCCGATCCCGCCGACGCGGACTTTATCATGAAGAATACCCGTCATTGCCACGGCTTCTACGGGGCGTCCTCGATGGAGCGGCTGCCGGTGGAGCGGGCGCTGACGGAACAAGTGCGGCAATTCAAGGCGATCGGCGCGCGATAGCGCCTGATTGGTTCGAGGGAGGGAAAGATGTCAGGGATGCTGGTCGGTGAATTGATCCTCTGGCTGATCGTCGCGATCATCGTGATCGTGGTTGGCGTCTATATCGTGAACTGGCTCTACCACCGCTCCTCCAAGGAGACCTCGTTCGTCCGCACCGGCTTCCTCGGCGAACGCGTGGTGATCAATGGCGGCGCCTTCGTGCTGCCGTTCATCCACGACTACACGCCTGTCAACATGAACGTCTTGCCGATGGGCATCGTGCGCTCGAAGCAGGATGCCGTGATCACCCGCGACCGCATGCGCGTCGACATCGAGGCCGACTTCTACGTCCGCGTGCAGCCGACTCGGGAGGCCGTCTCGATTGCCGCGGCGACACTCGGCCGCCGCACCCTGGAACCCGGGCAGCTCCACGCACTGCTGGCCGGCAAGTTCATCTCCGCGATCCGCTCGGTCGCCTCCGAGATGACCATGGAGGAAATGCACGAGCGTCGCGGCGACTACGTCGCGCGGGTCAAGACCGAAGCGGCGGAAGCTCTCGCCCAGAACGGCCTCGAGCTGGAATCGGTCGCGATCACCGATCTTGACCAGACAGACCTCGAGTTCTTCAACCCTTCGAACCGTTTCGACGCCGAAGGCCTGACCCGCTTGATGGAGGACATCGAGGCCAGGCGGAAGCTGCGCAACGACATCGAGCAGGATTCGATGATCAAGATCCGCTCCCGCAACCTCGAGGCCGAACGGCAGGCGCTGGAGATCGAGCGCGAGAGCGAGACCGCGCGCCTCGAGCAGGAACGTGACATCGAGATGCGCCGTGCGCTTCAGCGCACCGAAGTCGCGCGCGAGCGGGCCCTGCGCGAGACCGAGGCCGAGCAGGCGCAGATTTCCGCCCGCGAGGCCATCGAGCGCGCCCGCATCGCCAATGAGCAGGCGATTGCAGAGGCCCGCATCGCCTCCGAGCGCGAGACCCGCCAGAAGGAGATCGAGCGGACCCGCACCATCGAGGAGAAGGAGCTGCTGGCGCGCGAGGAGATCGAGAAGACCCGGATCGCCAACCAGCGCTCGATCGACACCACCCGCATCGCGTCCGAACGCGAAGTGCGCCAGCGCGAGATCGAGCGGATGCGCACGGTCGAGGAAGCCGAGATCGCCGCCCGCGAGGCCATCGAAAAGGCCCGCATCCAGCAGGACCGCGTCGTCACCGATGCCCGCATCGCCAATGAAGAGGAGACACGCCGCCGCGAGATCGAGCGGACGCGCGCGGTCGACGAGGCCGAGATTGCCGCACGCGAGGCCACCGAAAAGGCCCGCATCGCCCAGACGTTGATCGTCAATGTCGAACGCATCTCCTCCGATGAGCGGACCCGCGCACTGGAGATCCAGCAGGTGCGAACCATCCAGGAGGCCGAAATCGAGGCCCAGCGCGCGGTCGAGGCCGCCCGCATTGCGCGGGAGCGGACGCTCGCTGCCGAGCGCATCGCCGCCGAGCAGAGCACGCGGCAGCTGGAGATCGAGCGCAACCAGGCGCTCGACGTCGCCGGCATCGCCGCGCGCGAGACCACGGAAGCTTCGCGCATCGCCCAGGAAGAGCGCGTGCGCTCGCTGGAGATCGCCCGCAACCGCGCCGTCGAGGAAGCCGACATCGCCTCGCGCGAGGCGATCGAGGCCGCCCGCATCGCCCAGGAGAAGGCGGTTGCGGCCGAGCGCATCCAGGCCGAGCGTGAAACGCGCGCGCTGGAGATCGAGCGGACCGGGATCCTGGATGCCGCCGAGCTGAAGCGGCGCGACGCCATCGAGCGGCAGCGCATCACGGTCGACCTGGCGCTCGAGGCCGAGCGCATCAATGCCTCCAAAAAGCGCGAGGTGCTCAATATCGAGCAGAAGAAGGCGATCGAGATCGCGGACGAGGACCGCGTCATCGCGCTGTCGACCAAAAAGTCCGAGCGGATCGACGCCGACCGCCAGGTCCGGCAGGCCGAGATCGTCGCTCGCAAGGAGGTCGAGACCACCGACGTCTCGCGCGAGCAAGCCCTGGAAGCCGCTCGCATCGAGCGTCGTCGTGCCATCGAGCAGCTCGAGGTCGCCCGCGTGCAGTCCCTGCAGGAAGCCGAGATCGCCTCCCGTGAGGAAGTCGAGCGCGCCCGCATCGCGTCCGATCGCGGCCTCGACGAGGCCCGCATCGGCCGCGAGCGCGAGCTGCGCAAGCTCGAGGTCAACCGCGAGAAGGACGTCGAGACGGTGCTGATGGAGAAGGCCATCGCCATCCATCAGAAATCGCTGGAGGAGTCGGCCGCGCGCGCAGCCGCCGAGGAGGCGCGGATCCGGGCGACCGAAGCCACCGAACGCGTCATCACCGCCCGCGAGAGCGAGATCGCCAAGCGGCGCAAGACCGTCGAGGTCCTGCTGGCGGAGAAGCAGGCGGAGGAGACCCGCATCGCCGCCGAGGCCGAGCGTGTGCGCGCCGCAGTCGAGGCGGAGGCGCAGCGCATGCTGAACGAGGCCGAGAACGTGCTGACCGACCAGGCGCGCTACTCGCTGTTCCGCAGAAAACTGCTCGACCGCATCGAGGGCATCGTGCGCGAGAGCGTCAAGCCGATGGAGAAGATCGAGGGCATCCGCATCCTCCAGGTCGACGGCCTCAACGGCAACGGTCACGGCAACGGCAATGGCGGCCGCAGCGCCACCGACGAGGTGATCGACTCGGCGCTGCGCTATCGCGTCCAGGCGCCGCTGATCGACTCGATCCTGTCCGACATCGGCGTCGAGGGCGGCAGCCTCGCCAAGATGCCGGGGCTGATCCGCGAGGCCCGCGACATGCAGGGCATCAAGGAGGCCGCGCGCAAGAGCGGCGGAGGTGGTGGCGGCGGCGACAAGCCGGCGGCCGCTCCGCCTGCGAGCGAGGGTGGCGAGCCTTCCGAGCGCGGCCCGCGGAAGAAGAGCTGAGGTCTTAAGCGATGGCCCGCGTCTACGTCTCCACCGTCGTCAACGCCCGCAACGACCGCGTCTGGGCGCGGGTGCGCGATTTCAATGGCCTGCCGAACTGGCACCCGGCCATCGCCGAAAGCCGGATCGAGGGCGGCGAGCCCGCCGACAAGATCGGCTGCGTCAGGGATTTCCGCCTCCGCAACGGCGACCGCATCCGCGAGAAGCTGCTCGGCCTCTCCGACTACGACATGTTCTGCACCTACTCGATCCTGGAATCGCCGATGGGCGTCGAGAACTACGTCGCCACCCTGCGCCTGACGCCCGTCACCGACGGCGACCAGACGTTCATGGAATGGACCGCCGAATTCGACTGCGCGCGGGAACGCGAGACCGAGCTCGTCAACAACATCGGCGGCGGCGTGTTTCAGGGCGGCTTCGACGCCCTGAAACGCGTGTTCGGAGGCTGACGTGATCCGACCTGTTTCGATCAAGGCACACTGCGCCCCCTCTCCCCGCTTGCGGGGAGAGGGTTGGGGTGAGGGGGAGCCTCTCCGGGGACGGAGGCAGTTGGACTCGCGGAGACTCCCCCTCACCCGGCGCTTCGCCAGCGCCGAAGCCTTGCTTCGGCGTCCTTCAAAACGGCCGCCGCAGGCGGCCTATGCCTCTCCCCGCAAGCGGGGCGAGGTGAAGAGAACAACAGAGGGCTAGCCGTGCCGCATATCGTCAAAAGCACGATCCTGGACGCACCGACCGAGGCGGTGTGGGACGTGCTGCGCGATTTCAACGGGCACGACCGCTGGCATCCGGCGGTTGCGACCTCCGCGATCGAACGCGCGCAATCCGCCGACAAGATCGGCTGCGTCAGGCGGTTCAAGCTGAAGGACGGCTCGGAGCTGCGAGAACAATTGCTGGCGCTGTCCGACCTCGAGCAGACCTTCAGCTATTGCCTGCTCGATACGCCGGTCCCGATGTTCAATTACGTCGCCCATGTCCGCTTGCTGCCGGTCACCGACGGCGACCGCACCTTCTGGCACTGGGAATCGCGGTTCACGACGAAGCCGGAGGACAAGGACCGCATCACCCACATGGTCGCCGAAGACATCTATCAGGCCGGATTCGAAGCGATCCGCCGCCATCTGAAGGAGGCCGCCTAAGCCATGGCCGTGACGGTAAAGACCTTTACGAATGCGAGCGAGGCGGCTGGCGCGCTGTCGTCGGACCGTAGCGCGCGCTATCTCGGCGGCGGCACGCTGGTGATGCGGGCGCTGAACGAAGGCGACGTCTCGATCTCGACGATCGTCCGGGCGCAGGACCAGGCGCTGACCCGGATCGATGCCTCAGGTCCACGCATCACGCTGGGCGCCGGAATCACCTTCGCGCGCGTGCTCGCCGAGCGCGACCTCGCCTTCCTGCATGCCCCTGCCCGCTCGATCGGCGGTCCCGCCGTGCGCAACATGGGTACGGTTGGCGGCAATCTGTTCGCGCCGAACCCTTACGGCGATTTCACCGTGGCGCTGCTGGCGCTGGATGCCACTGTCGCCGTGCAAGGCGGCTTCGGCTCGCGCGATATTCCGATCGAGGAGTTTCTGCAGGGGCGCGAGCGCCAGGCCGGAACTTTGGTGCTGTCGGTGTCCTGCACGCGGCCGGCAAGCAGCGAGGCGTTTCGTTATCGCAAGATCGCGCGCATCAAGCCGAAGGGCGGCTCGGTGATTACACTTGCCGCGCATCTGCCGGTCAGCGGCGGACAGATCGCGGGTGCGCGGATTGCGCTGGGCTCGATGGCGCCGACCCAGATCCGCGCTCGCGCCGCCGAGCGCGCGCTGGAGGGCCGCTCGTTGGATGCTGCGACCATCGCAGCTGCTGCTTCGGCGGCTACAGAAGGAACAACGCCCTCAGACAACGCGCTCGGCAGCGCCTGGTACCGCCGCGAGATCGTCGGCGTGCATTTGCGGCGCCTGCTGTCGGGACAGGAATAGCTCGCCATGACAAAGATCCCCCTGCAGTTTCGCCACAACGGCCGCGACGTCGCGATCTTCGTCGACGGCGGCACCAATCTGCTCGTCGCGCTGCGCGAGCTGATCGGCGACATGACGCCGAAATTCGGCTGCGGCCAGGGTGGCTGCGGCACATGCAGCGTGCTGATCGATGGCGAGCTTCACCTCTCCTGCCTGACGCTCGCCGAGACCGTCGCGGGCCGCTCGGTCGAGACGCTCGACGGCATGAAGCAAGGCCCGAACCTGCATCCGCTGCAGCGCGCCTTTGCCGACAATTTCGCCGCCCAGTGCGGCTATTGCACGCCGGGCATGCTGATGGCTGCAAAGGCGCTGCTCGACCGCAATCCGACCCCGAGCCGGGCCGACGTCATCGAGGCGATCTCCGGCAACATCTGCCGCTGCACCGGCTACGAGCCCATCATCAATGCCATCCTCGCCGCCGCGGGCGGCCGGGCCAGCGCCTGAGGTCAGACCATGCTGGAACTGCGCAAGGACATCTTCGCCGACGAGCGTGATGATAATTTGAAGGAAATCGGCAAGGGCACGCAGCGGCAGGACATGCTCGGCCACATCACGGGCACGTCCAGCTATTTCAACGACCACAAGCTGCAGGGCATGCTGCACCTGAAGGTCGTTCGGTCGACCCAGGCCCATGCAAGGCTGCGCCGCATCGATACCACCGAGGCCGAGCGCTCGGCAGGCGTGCGCCGGATCATCCGCGGCGCGGACGTGCCACGCAACCTCAGCACGCTGCTCAGCCTGATCAACTTCGGCAAGGACGACGAGCCGTCGCTGGCGGTTGACAAGGTCCGCTACAAGGGCGAGCCGATCCTCGCTATCGTCGCCGACAGCGAGCGCGAGGCGTTCGAGGCGATCGCAAAGGTCAGGATCGACTACGAGCCGCTGCCGACCGTGTTCGACGTCGAGGATGCGCTGAAGCCGGGTGCGCCTGTCGTCAACGAGACCTATCCGAAGAACGCCTTCATCTATCATGACGTCTACGACCACCAGCGCCTGCGCTTCGGCGACGCTGATGCCGCGCTCGCAACCGCCGACCACGTGCTCGAACAGCGCTACCAGATGTCGCCGATCGAGCACGCGCCGACCGAAACCAACGGCGCCATCGCCGCGCCCGACACGAACGGCCGCTACGTCGTCTACACCTCGACCCAGGCGCTGTTCTTCTCGGTCGACACCTGCGCCAAGATCCTCGACGTGCCCTCCAACACCTTCCACTTCATCGGCGGCACCGTCGGCGGCGGCTTTGGCGGCAAGGTCGACACCTTGACCGAGCCGCTCGCGATCCTCGGCGCCATGTTGACAGGGCGCCCCGTCCGCTACGTGTTCGGCCGCGAGGAGGAGATGCAATACGGCCCGCCGCGCGGCGCCGAACGCATCTACATCAAGGACGGCGTGATGCGCGACGGCCGCATCGTCGCGCGCAAGATCCGCGCCTATTTCGACAGCGGCGCCTATACGCGGCTGTCGAGCTATGCCGCCGTGAAATGCGCCGCGCACCTGCCGGGCCCCTACACCATCCCGAACGTCTATGGCGATGTCTATTGCGTCTTCACCAACCGCACGCCGGCGACCGCGATGCGCGGCTTCGGCGTCACCGCGATGGACTTCGCCATCGAATGCCAGATGGACAAGCTCGCAAACCTCGTCGGCATGGACCCGATGGAGTTCCGGATTCTGAACGCCTATCGCGACGGCGACATGAAGGCGCATCGGCGCGAGGCCAAGAACACGGCACTGATCGAGTGCGTCCAGGTTGCGGCGGAAAAGGCCAAATGGCCGATCCGCGACGAGTTCAGGCGAGCCTCCTCGCGCAAGGACGGCGGCGGCAGCCGCGCCGTGATCCCGCCAACACCGACGGATTCCCGGGCGCGGCCGGCCGCGCCTGCGCAGCAGCGCACGAGTTATGACCGCGCGCCGATGACCGCGACGCGGGAGCCGCCGCGCGAGCCACCGCCGCCGGCGCCACCTCCTCCCCCGCCCCGCCCGGCTGCACCTTCGCACGGCGCGACCCGTTTCTCCTCCGTCTTCGGCACCAGGAGGCGCTAGATGACCCGGCATCGCGGACGCGGCATGGCGTCGATCAATTATCCCATCGGCATGAATCTCGGCGGCGATCCGAGCCAGGCGCTGGTGCATTCCAACCCGAGCGGCAAGTTCACCGTGGCGCTGTCGTCGATCGACCTCGGCCAGGGCATGAAGTCGGTGACGCGGCAGATCTGCGCGGAGACGCTGGGGGTGCCCGTCGAGGACGTCTATGTCGACACGGCGGACTCCGACACCGGCCCGCATTGCATGGGCTCGTTCGCTTCGCGCGGCACCCATCGCGTCGGCAACGCCGTGATGGCCGCCGCCCGCGAGGCGCGCGGCGTGATGATGGAGGCGGCGGCCGAGGAACTCGAAGTCAACGCCGCCGATCTCGAGACCGACGGCCGTGGCAACATCCACGTCAAAGGCGCGCCGCACCGTTCGATCTCGACCAAGGACGTCGCCATCGCCGCGCAGTTCAAACAGGGCAAGACCATCTCGGGCCGCGGCATCTTCCTGGTGCCGCTCTCCAACGTCGACCCTGAAACGGGCGAGATGTCGCCCGCGACCTGCTATGCCCATGCCTGCCTCGTCGCCGAGGTCGAGGTGGACGACGAGACCGGCGAGGTCGCGATGGTACGGATGGACTCGGCTTACGAGCTCGGCCGTGCGCTCAATCCGCGCCTGGTCGAGCAGCAACTGGTCGGCGGCGCCTGGATGGGCGTCAGCCATGCACTCTACGAGACGCCTGAGCCATACTATCCCGATCCCGTCCACGGGCCGCGCGACTTCGTCGAATATTTGATGCCCGGTCCCGGCGACATCTGCCCGCACGACATTGCCGTGCTGGAGCGTCCCGCCCCTGACGGTCCGTTCGGGGGAAAAGGCCCTGGCGAAATGTGCGCCAACCCGGTGCTGCCCGCAGTGGCGAATGCGATCTTCAACGCGGTCGGCGTTCGCATCGACGACCTGCCGATCACGCCGGAAAAGGTGCTGCGGGCGATCAAGGCGCAGGGCGGCGCGCGGCCGCAGGCGCGGCGCTAAAGGATCGGCCGTGGCGGTTCGCAGCAACATCGTCGGCATCGACAGCCCGGAGGCGCTGGAGAAGGCGCTGCGCGCGGCCTATTACCTCGCCGACGAGGGCCTTGCGACCGCCGCCTATCTCGGCCTCGCGCTCGGTAAGCCACTGCTGCTCGAAGGCGCACCCGGCGTCGGCAAGACGGAGGCTGCCAAAGCTATCGCCGCGGTGCTCGGCCGCCGCCTGATCCGCCTGCAATGCTACGAGGGCATCGACGCCTCTGCCGCGCTCTATGAGTGGAACTATCCGCGTCAGATGCTGGCGATACGTCAGGCCGGCGACGAGAGCATCGACATCTATGGCGAGACGTTCCTGATCGAGCGGCCGATGCTGGCGGCGCTGCGCGCACCTGATTCCACCGTGCTCCTGATCGACGAAATCGACCGCGCCGACCAGGAGTTCGAGGCCTTCCTGCTCGAATTCCTCTCCGACTTCCAGATCTCGATTCCCGAGCGTGGCACGGTCCGCGCGGCCGAGCGGCCGGTCGTCGTGCTCACCTCGAACCGGACCCGCGATCTGCACGAGGCCTTGCGCCGCCGCTGCGTCTATCACTGGATCGATTATCCGACGGCGGAGCGCGAGGCACGCATCATCATGATGCGCGCCTCCATCGTCGCCGAAACCACGGCCCGCGCCGTCGTCGCGGCCGTCGAGAGATTGCGGCGTGAACCGCTGAGCAAGGCCCCCGGCATCGCCGAAGCCGTCGACTGGGCCGAGGCCGCGACCCTCCTCAACAAGGGCGGCGCACGCTGGCCCGATGCCTTCAAGCGCTCGATCGGCGTGGCGCTGAAGGACGAAGAGGACCTGCACTTCATCGCGCCCCGGCTCGACGCCATGCTCGCGGAGGCGACCGCATGAGCAACGAGCCACAGCTCCCGCGCGCTGCCCGCACCTTTGTTTCCTTCGTCGCGCTGCTGCGCGCCAACGGCTTTGCCGTTGCACCGGAGCAGACCACTGCGTTCCTCGCCGCGATCGCGCTGCTCGGACCGCGCAAGCTCGACGACATCAGGCAATCTGCGCTCGCCACCCTCGCCCCGCCGCCCGAACGTCGCGCCACTTTCGATCGGCTGTTCGACTTGCATTTCCGCGGCAGCGAGGCGATCGAGCATGCCGAAAATGGCGAGGACGACGAGACCGTACGCCTTCAGGAGGAAGGTCGCGGCGACGAGGAGCCCCTGCTCTCCGACGATTCCAACGAGTCCGGCCTGACTGCATCGCGCACCGAGGCGCTGGTCGAGCGCCGCTTCGCGCAGCTCTCCACGACCGATGCGCTCCGACGGCTGGCACGCGAGGCCCCGCGGCGCCTGCCGCGGCGGCGCGGCCACCGCCGCATGCGGGCGCGCCGCGGCCCCTTCGCCGACCTGCGCCGCACTTTACGCGACTCTGTCCGCAGCGACGGCGAGATCCTGCGGCTCGGTCACATGAAGCGGCGGCGACGCCCGCGGAAGGTCCTGCTGCTGATCGACGTCTCCGGCTCGATGAAAAGCCGCACCGAGGAGAATATGAAACTTGCTCATGCGCTGGTGCAGGCCGCGCCCAATGTCGAGGTCTTCACCTTCGGCACGCGGCTGACCCGTGTCACCCGCGCGCTGCGGCTGAAACGGCGCGAGCAGGCGCTCAGCGCCGCGGCGCATCTGGTCAGCGACTGGGACGGCGGCACCCGGATCGGCGACGCGCTGCAGGCGTTTCTGGCGGTCCCGAGGTTCGGCGGCTACGCCCGCGGCGCCGCTGTGATCATCGTCTCCGACGGGCTCGAGCGCGGCGAGCCCGACGCCCTTCGCGACGCCGTCGCGAAATTATCGCGGCGGGCGTGGCGGCTGAGCTGGCTGACGCCGCTCGCGACAGGCCCCGCGTTCCGTCCGCAGACAGAAGCGCTGGTCGCGATCGAACGCTTCGTCGACGATCTCGTGGACGGCGGGTCGAGCGCATCGATCGTCGCCCACGTCCTGGCACTGGGAAGGAGAGCTGCGTGAACAATATTGTCGACGGCCATCATCACATCTGGCGGCAGGCCGACCTGCCCTGGCTGACCGGCCCCATGCAGTCCCGCATCTTCGGACCGTACGAGCCAATCCGGCGCGATTATCCGATCCAGGAATATCTCGACGATCTCAAGGACAGCGGCGTCATTCGTTCCGTCTATGTGCAGACCAATTGGGCGCCCGAGCATTTCGAGGAGGAGGCTGCCTGGGTGCAGCGCACGGCCGACGAACACGGCTGGCCGCACGCCATCGTCGCCTACGCCAATTTCGCGGCCGACGACGTCCGCCCGCAGCTCGACCGCCTCAAGCGCTATCCGCTGGTGCGCGGGGTGCGCATGCAGCTGCATTGGCACGAGAACCCGCTCTATCGCTTCGCAGCGCGTCCGGATCTCTGCACCGACCCGACGATCCGTCGCAACGTCGCACGTCTTTCCGATTACGGCTGGAGCTTCGATTTGCAGGTGTTCACGCCGCAGATGCCGGATGCTGCGCAGCTGGCCGAATCCTGTCCCGGCGTGACCTTCATCCTCCAGCATGCCGGCATGCTCGAGGATCTCTCGCCGGCTGGACGGGCGGCCTGGCGCGCCGGGATGGCCCGGCTCGCGAGTTGTCCGAACGTCGTCTCGAAACTGTCCGGGCTCGGCACCTTCATCCATCGCAACGATCCCGCGCATATCGCCGCCGTGCTCACTGATACCGTCGCGATCTTCGGCGCCGAGCGCTGCCTGTTCGGCTCCAATTTTCCGATCGAGAAATTATGGACCAGTTATCGCGAGCTCGTCGCAGCCTTTCGCGCGGCTGCCGCCCCGTTCAGTGCGGAGCAGCAGGATGCGATCTTCCGGACGACCGCGACGCGCGTCTATCGGCTTTGACAGACAAGAAACGAGACGGGAGGGAAACGAATGGCGCTGGAGATCAAGATCCTGGACTACGGCGATATCGAGCTGGAATCGAGCTTCCTGGTGCTCGGCCGCGACTGCGGCCGCACCCGCCGCGTCCTCACTCTCGGCTTCCTGATCCTCGGCGGCAAATATCCTGTTGTCGTCGACACCGGCTATCGCTCCAACCAGATCATGGAGACGCTGGGCATGCGGGGGCTCCAGTACCACGAGAACATGATCGAGAACCAGCTCGCGCGCCACGGCGTGCGCATGGGCGACGTCCGCTTCGTCTGCCACACCCATTTGCACATCGACCATGCCGGCAAGGACGATCTGTTCCCGATGAACACGACTGTCGTGCTCAACCGCAAGGAACTCGAATATTCCGTCTCCGGCCTGATGCATCCGCAATATCCGGCCCCCGACATCAAGCACCTGATCGACAGGCTGCACACCAAGAGCGCGCTGCGCTTCCTGGACCTCGAGATCACCGGGCCGATCGAGCTGATGCCCGGCGTCTATTGCGATGCCGCCAACGCGCACACCGAGGGCTCGATGAACATCATCGTCCACACCGCCGATGGCATCGCCACCATCTGCGGCGACGTGATCTACGACTTCAACGACCAGATCGTCACGCCTTTCCATGAGATCCACGATTGGGAGCCGCGCACCACCGGCAACCATGGCACCACCAAGCGCGCAGAAAAGGCGGCGATCAAGAAGCTGCTCAGCAATTCGCGCTACCTGCTCCCGGTCCACGACCGGCCCGCCAAGATCGAAGGCGGCAACGTCGTGGGGCGGCTGCATGATCAGGTCCCGGGCCCGATCGTGCAGTCGCTCCCCCAGCGCAACTGGTTCCCGGCTTGAGGTCGAGGATCGTCCAATGACGCATGTGACGTTGCGAAGCGAGTTCGAGACCCTGATCGACCCCTATGCGCCGGTCGCACAGATCGGCACCGGCTTCGACTTCACGGAAGGGCCCATCTGGCATCCGGTCGACCATTATCTGCTGTTCTCGGACATGCCGGCCGACGTGCGGCGGCGCTGGGATGCGCGGCGCGGCGTCGTCGAGGTCAAACGCCCGTCGAACAAATGCAACGGCATGACCTATGACGCCGAGCTCAATTTGATCGTCTGCGAGCACGCGACCTCGTCGCTGATCCGCGAACGCCCGGACGGACGGCGCGAGGTGCTGGCCTCGCATTTCGGCGGACAGGAGCTCAACAGCCCGAACGACGTCTGCGTGCACTCATCCGGCGCGATCTATTTCTCCGATCCCTGGTACGGCCGCATGCCGGTCTACGGCGTCGAGCGGCCGCGCCAGCTCGGCTTCCAGGGCGTCTACCGCGTCGTGCCGGGCGGCGAGCCGAAGCTCGTGGCCGAGCGCAATTTGTTCGACCAGCCGAACGGCCTGTCCTTCTCGCCGGACGAGAAGCTGCTTTATGTCAACGACACGGTGCAAGCCCTGATCCGTGTATTCGAAGTCAACAACGACGGCTCGCTGTCCAATGCGCGCGTGTTTGCGAGCGGCATCAAATCCGAGCTCGAACCCGGTCTGCCCGACGGCATGAAGTGCGATCAGCACGGCAATGTCTGGGTCACCGCCCCCGGCGGGGTCTGGGTCTATTCGCCGCGCGGCGAACTGCTCGGCAAGGTCCGCGTGCCCGAGCTCGTCGCCAACCTCGCCTGGGGCGGGCCGGATTTCCGCACGCTCTATCTCACCTCGACCCATTCGGTGTATGCGATCCCGACCAAGGTCGGCCCGCGGCATGAGCCCTATATGAGCGGCAGGCGCGCTGGCGGCGGAACAAGCCCGAGCTCATCGCCAGCCGCGCCTATTCTGACCGAGGGCGAGATGCGGCTCGATCCGCAACGCTGCGCCATGATCATTCAGGATCTCCAGAACGACGTCATCATGGACGGCGGCGCCTTCGCCGATTCCGGCGCGCCCGGTCACGCCAAGCAACAGCATGTCGTGGAGAATGTGCGGCGCCTGGCGGAAACCGCACGCGCCCGCGGCGTCACCATCATCCATGTCTGGTTCGTGGTCGAGCCCGGCGCACCTGGCGTCACGCTGAACGCTCCGCTGTTCGAAGGTCTCGTCGACAGCAAGGCGATGGTACGCGGGAGCTGGGGCGCTGCCCCGGTTTCAGGCCTCGAGCCCCGGCCCGGCGATTTCGTCGTCGAGAAGATGCGGATGAGCGCCTGGGAAGGCACGCGGCTGGAGACGATCCTGAAAGCGACCGGCCGCGACATGATCATCAACACGGGGGCCTGGACCAACATGTCGATCGAGCACACGGCGCGGACCGGTGCCGACAAGGGTTATTTCATGATCGTGCCCGAGGATTGCTGCTCGACCATGAATGCCGACTGGCACAATGCCTCGATCAACTTCGCGATGCAGAACGTCGCGGTCGTGACCAGGGCCGATACCGTGATCAGAGCGCTGGGATGAGCTGTGGCAAAGCTCCTGCACCTGTCCTGCTCGCCGCGCGCCGAGTCCGTCTCGACGGCCGGCGCGCGGGTCTTTCTCGACGGCTTCCGTCACGCCCGGCCGGATTGGGACGTCGATGTCGTGGACATCTGGCGCGAGCGGATGCCGGAGTTTGCGGGTCCCATCGTCGAAGCTAAATACGCGCGCATGAAGGCTCAAGCCTTCACCGAGGCGCAACGTCAGAGCTTCGCCGAGGCCGAGCGAATGGCGCTGCGCTTCTCGCTCGCCGACCGGGTGCTGATCTCGACCCCGATGTGGAACTTCGGCCTTCCCTACAAGCTCAAGCAGTGGTTCGACATCATCGTCCAGCCCGGCCTCACCTTTCGGTTCGATCCATCGCAGGGATATCTCCCGCTGCTGCAGGATCGGCCGACACTGGTCATCATCGCCAGCGGCAGCGATTTTGCCACCGGCATGAACCGCGGCCGCATCGATATGGCAACGCCCTACTTGCGGGAAATCCTGCGCTTCATCGGGATCAGCAATGTCCGCTTCGTGCTGATCGGTCCAACCACGGGACCGCAAGCGCCGATCGATGCCGCCCGCGAGCGGGCGCATCAAAGGCTCGCTGCAATGGCCGCGACCTTCTGAAGCGCTATGAGACTAGTCTTGATCGCTGCAACGAGGGAGGTGCACTCCCTCTCCCGCTTGCGGGAGAGGGTTGGGGAGAGGGTGCTTCCGCAATGGGACAATCCCCAAGAGGAGAAAGCCCTCACCCGCGCCTTCGGCGCGACCTCTCCCGCAAGCGGGAGAGGTGAACGAGCCGCTTCCATCGATTCAACCAAAGCCGTTCCGCTTTGAAGCGTGATGGCGGCGTGTCGAGCCGGATCAGATCAGGCTCGATTTGCCCCGGCTCAGCACCTGGCCCGCGCCTTTGGCGCCGACGATCCGGCCCTGGCTGCAGACCACCTGTCCCCGGGCGATCGTCGTCACCGGCCATCCCGTGACCTCGAAACCTTCCCAGGGCGTGTAATCCGCGCCGTGATGCAGATCGGCCTGCCGGATCGGCTTCTTCAACTTGGGATCCCAGAGGACGATATCGGCATCGAAGCCGACACCGATCGAGCCCTTGCGGGGGTAGAGGCCGTAGATGCGGGCGTGATTGGTCGCGGTCAGCTCGACGAATTTTTGCAACGTGATGCGGCCCTTCGAGACGCCTTCGGAGAACAGAATCGGCAGCCGCGTTTCGACGCCGGGGATGCCGTTCGGCACCCAGCGGAACGAGGTGCGGGCGTTCGGCGTCAGCTTGCCCTTGGGATCGTCGTAGCGGAACGGGCAATGATCGGACGAGAAGGTCTGGAACACACCCGACGTGATGCCTTCCCAGATCGCCTCCTGGCTCTCGACATCGCGTGGCGGCGGCGAGCAGACGTATTTCGCACCGGTGATGTCCATGTTGAGGCCCTTCATGTCGTCGGCCGTCAGCGTGATGTATTGCGGGCAGGTCTCGGCATGAACGGGCAGACCGCGCTGCTGGGCCCAGCGTACCTGCTCCATCGCCTCGCGTCCGGAGACGTGCACGATCATGATGGGAACGCCGATCACCTCGGCATGGCTGATGGCCCGGTGCGTCGCCTCGCGCTCGACCGCCTGCGGCCGTGAGGTGCCGTGATAATACGGCGCGATATGACCTTCGCGCTCCAACTTGCTGGTGAGAAAGCGGATGGCGTCGTAGCCCTCGCAATGGACCATGACCAGCGCCTCCTCGCGGCGCGCAACCTCGAACACTTCGAGCAGCTGCTTGTCGCTGAGCACGAGGTCGTCATAGGTCATGAACACCTTGAACGAGGTGTAGCCGTCCTTGACCAGGGCCGGCAGCTCCTGCCCGAGCACCACGGCAGTGGGATCGGAGATGATGAGATGGAAGGCGGTGTCGATGTAGCACTCACCTTCGGCGAGCTTGCGATAGTTCTCGACACAGTTGCGCAGCGAGGTGCCCTTCTCCTGCAGCGCGAAGGGCAGCACCATGGTGTTGCCGCCGGCCGCGGCTGCGCGCGTCGCCGAGGCAAAATCGTCGGCCATCACCACGTCGGGGCCCGAGGGCTGCGAGATGTGGACGTGGCTGTCGATGCCGCCCGGCAGCGCCAATAGGCCCGTCGCATCGATCTCGCGCGCTGCGCCCGCGATGCTATCGGCGATGCTGACGATGCGGCCGTCGCGAATGCCGATATCGGCGCGAAACTCGTCGCTGGCCGTCACGATGGTGCCGCCGCGGATGGCGAGGTCGAGCTGCGTCACTGATGTCTCCGTCACTTGATCTCTGGCATTGTCTCGAAGATCCGCCCCCATCGGGCAAGGGCCGTCACATCGCCGCCGGCGAGGCCGAGGGTCCGCCACAATGTGACCGCGACAGAATCAAGCACGGCGATGTCCAGCTCCCGCTCCAGCGTGGCCGCAACCGCTGCGCCATCGAGATTGGTGCAGAGAATGACGATCGCGTCGGCACCCTCCGCCGCTACGGCGCGGATCATATCAGCGATCGTCGCCGGCGCGACCTTGCCGAAGGAAAAGTTGTCGCGCAAGCCGAGATGCCGCTCGGCATGCGGGGCGATCCCCTCCTCGGCCCAGACGTCGGCAATGCGCCGCTGCACGTCGTCGGTATAGGGTGAGACCAGGCCGATGCGCCTCGCGCCGAGCGCACGGGCGGCATCGATGCAGGCCAGGGTCGATGTCGTCGCCGGCCCATTCGTGCGGGCCGCGATCGCCTCGCACAGGCTGCGGTCGCGGCCGATGCCGAGCCAGCTCGCGGACGTGCCATTCCAGGCGATCGCGTCGACCTTGGCATCGGCCAGCAGATCGGCCGCCGGTAGCATCACCGAGGCATCGAACTGGCTCAGCGCGGCGGCATCGAGCGCGATCTGGGTGACGCGGAAGCGAGAGAAATGCGCGGTGACGCCGGGGGTGCCCGCCAGCATGGCGCTGGTGACGGGCTCGAGCACCGAGTTGGAGGACGGCGTGATCATGCCGAGGCGCTTGCGCATGGCTGACATCGATCACAGTCGCTCCGTTGCCGCAGGGAGCATCAACGCTCCCTCGAAACGATCATCGGCATCCCCGGCGCCGTGCGCAACCCGCATTTTGCATACTGCATACAATTTGTTCGATATGCATTTGTTTTACGCCACATACGTCGCCTATTTGAGCATCGCGTTCGGCTCGGTGTGGCTAGGATGAGTTGCAAGCAGGAAGCCTCGCGTGCAGCAAAAATCCGAAACGAACCCGGCGCGAAAGTCGTCCAAGCTCAAGCGGATGGGCCTGCATGAGCGCGCCGCCGCGCGGATGCGGACGATGATCATTCGCGGCGAGCTGCCGCCGGGCTCGCAGACTCAGGAGACCAGGCTGTCGAAGGAGCTCGGCGTGTCGCGCACCCCCTTGCGCGAGGCGATGAAGGTGCTCGCGGCGGAAGGGTTGATCGAGCTCCGTCCCAACCGCAGCCCGCGCATTGCCGATATCGCGGTCGACGGCATCTCGGAATTGTTCGAGGCGCTCGCCGGAATCGAGCGGCTCGCCGCCGAGCTCGCCGCGGAACGCGCCACCGAGCGCGATCTCGTCCGCCTGCGCACGCTGCAGACCCGGATGGAGGGTCATCACCGCAGTGGCAAGCTCGACGATTATTTCGCGATCAACGGCGAAATCCACAACGCCATCGTCCGCATGGCCCGCAACACGCCGCTCCGCGAGGCGCACGAGACGCTGATCTTCCGCGCCGAGCGCGCGCGCTATCTCGCGCTCGGCGCCGACAGGCGCTGGAGCAATTCGGTCGACGAGCACGCCGACATCCTGGCCGCGCTCGAAGCGCGCGACGGCGAGGCGGCCGGACGCCTGCTCAGGGCGCACGTCGCCCGCACCGGTACGGCGCTGCTGGAAGTCCTCGCCGCCTCTCAGGCCAAGCGGCCGGCGGCGTGATCATGAAGCTGCTCCTGCTCAACCCAAACACCAGCACCGAGGTCACGCAGCTGATGCTGGGCGTCGGGCGGCGCGCCGCCTCAGAAGGCACCGAGCTGATCCCCTGCACCGCGACCCGCGGCGTGCCCTATATCGCCACGCGCACCGAGGCGCAGATCGGCGGCGCCATCGCGCTGGAGATGCTTGCGGAGCAGCACACACACGTCGACGCCGCGATCATCGCGGCCTTCGGCGATCCCGGCCTGTTCGCCGCGCGCGAGACCTTCGACATTCCCGTGGTCGGCATGGCGGAAGCCGCGATGCTGACCGCGTGCATGGCCGGACGCCGCTTTGCCATCGTCACCTTCGCGCAAGCGCTGGGGCCCTGGTACGAGGAATGCGTCCGCGCCCACGGGCTGTGGGAGCGCTGCGCCGGCATCCGCATGCTGGATACGCCGTTTCAGGCGATCTCCGAGGTCGGCACCGAGAAGGAAGACCTGCTGGTCGAGCTCGCCCGGCGCGCCATCGTCGAGGACGAGGCCGATGTGCTGATCTTTGCCGGCGCCCCGCTCTCGGGCCTTGCCGAGCGCGTTGCCGACCGGATCCCCGTCCCTGTGGTCGATCAGGTCATAGCGTCAGTGAAGCAAGCCGAGGCGCTGCATGCGCTGCATTTGCGCAAGGCCATTGCGGGCACCTTCCGCCGCCCCGCCGCTAAACCGACCACCGGCCTTGCCGATGCGCTCGCCGCCCGGCTCGAGCATCGCGACAGCTGATCAGAGAGGCGGCCGGCGATGCGAAAAACCCAGTTCGTTCTCGAGCACGCGGCCGAAGGCAAACAAGCGGGATTCGCGTCCGGGCGGCGCAATGATCTGGATGCCGAAGGGCAGCTCATTCTCCCCGCGCGGCACCGGCAGAGTCAGCACCGGGAAGCCGACGAGCGACACAATAAAGGTCACGGCGAGATAGTCGATCGGCGTCTCCAGCGCGGCCCCGTCGATGGCCGTGAAGTCGGCGATTTCATTCGGCCAGGGCAAGACGGACGCGGCCGGCGCGACCAGGAAATCGGCAGCGGTAAACAGCTCGCGAAAGCTGCGGTAGATCGCGTGCGGTGCGGCGCCGCTCGGCGTCGAGATAGTCCTGCGCGGACAGGTTTGCGCCGGCTTCGATATTCCAGATCACCGTCGGCGTCAGCTCCGCACGCCGCGTCCTCAGCAACACGCCGTAAGCGTTGGCGATGTGCGCGGCACGGAGCGTGCGGAAGGCTTCGATCGCCCCGCCGCAGTCGGGCGAGGACGGCACGACATCGGCAACAGGCGCGAACGCCTCGCACGCCGCAGCGAAACGCGCACGAGCCTCGCGCGCAACGGGCGCCACACCGAAATCGGGCGTGACGGCAATCCGAGGATGGCCGGCGATGAGGCGGTCATCATCGGCATTACCGAGCGAGAGCGGATCATTCGCATCGCTTCCGGCGCAGACCGACAACGCGAGTTCGAGATCATCGACATTGCGGGCGAGGAAGCCGTGGGTCGCCAGCATGTCCCAGCCGAGCGGCCGGCGCGGCGACGGGATGCGGCCGGGTGTCGGCCGGATCGAAGCGACGTCACAGAAGCTGGCGGGCGTGCGCACCGAGCCACCGAAATCGGTGCCCTGCGCCAGCGGCACCATGCCGGATGCGACCGCGACAGCAGAGCCGCCGGACGATCCGCCGGAGGTCAGCGCCGGATCGAACGGATTGCGTGTCGGCCCGCGCAATCTGTTGATGCAGACCGCGCCGAAGCCGAACTCCGGCGTGTTGGTTTTGCCCAGAATGATCGCGCCGGTGCGCCGCAGCCGCGCCACGACGAGATCATCCTCGGCCGGCACGTGATCGCGGAACAGCACCGATCCGTAAGTCGTCGCCAGTCCCGCAGTGTCGGTGAGGTCCTTGATCGCGATCGGCACGCCGTGCAGCGGGCCGATCGGCGCAGCGGCGGCATCGCACACCTGCGCGGCGCGGCGGGCGCCGTCCGTATCCACAGTCACGAATGCCGCCAATTGGCTGTCGAGGCTCGCAATCCGCGCAAGATGCGCTTCGACGGCCTCGCGGGAGGACACTTCGCCCCTCGCAATGGCGCGCGCGAGCTCTGTCGCGGTGAACTCGCATATCGATCGGTCCGATGTCATCGGACCACCATGCCAAAACGCTCGCCGAAAAGCGACAGGTGCGGGGCACAAGACTTGCTTTCTCCTCTGGGGCAACGGGAGGCAACACCATGGTTGATGCGCCAAGCGGCCGATCGCTCGTCGTCGACGCGGTCACCCACCGGTATCCGAGTGGCGCGCTTGCGGTCGAGAACATCAATCTCGACATCAAGGGCGGCGAGATCATCGCCCTGCTCGGCCCGTCCGGCTGCGGCAAGACAACGCTGCTGCGCATCATCGCCGGCTTCATCGCGCAGACGCAAGGGAGGATCATCATCGGCGACGACATCGTCGATGCGCTGCCGCCGAACAAGCGCGCCGTCGGCATCGTATTCCAGAACTACGCGCTGTTCCCGCACCTGTCGATCAGCGAGAACGTCGCCTACGGCCTCGCCGCCCGCGGCATCGACAAGGCGACGCGCCAGCGCGAAGCGCAGCGCCTGCTGGAGCTGGTGCAGCTGCCTGCCATGGCCGAGCGGCTGCCGCGGCAGCTCTCTGGCGGCCAGCAGCAACGCGTTGCGCTTGCCCGCGCGCTCGCGATCAAGCCGTCGATCCTGCTGCTCGACGAGCCCTTCGCTGCGCTCGACAAGAATCTGCGGCTGGACATGCAGATCGAGGTCAAGCGGCTGCAGCGCGTCTCCGGCATCACCACGCTGATCGTGACGCACGACCAGGAAGAAGCGCTGTCGATGGCCGATCGTGTCGCGGTGCTGAGCCATGGCAAGCTCGAGCAGTTCGGCTCGCCGTCGGACGTTTACGACCGCCCCCAGACGCTGTTCGTCAACACCTTCGTCGGCTCCACTAATCGCATGCCCGGTGTCGTGGTCTCGGCGGACCGCACGGCAGCGAAGGTGCGCCTCGATGCCGGCGCGGAGATCATCGCGCGTCCCGCAGGCGGTGCGCTCAGCGAGGGCGGCCGCGTCACCGTCTGCATCCGCCCCGAGCACCTGCAATTCGTCGGCGACGAGACCGGCTTTGCCGGCGTCGTCGGCATGTCGCTGCCGCTGGGCGCCACCGTCGTGCACGAGGTCACCACCGCCGACGGCTCCGGCGTCAAAGTTTCTCAGGCGCGCATCGGCGAGACGCGCGCCCTGGAGAACGGAGCTGCGGTGCGCCTCGCGCCGCTCGCCCCATCGCTCGCCAACGCCTTTCCCGCAACACTTTAGATCCAGCCTTTGTCCAGAGGGGAGTTTGTTATGATCATGAACCGCAGAAGCCTGCTGACCACGGCGCTCACGCTCGGGGCCACGAAGGCGTTTCCAGGCCTGAGCTACGCCCAGGCGCGTCCGCTGGTGTTTGCGACCTTTACCGGCAGCTGGGAGGAAGCGCACAAGGCCGTGCTGGTGCCGGCGTTCCGCAAAGCCAATGCGGACGCCGCGATGGTGCTCGATCCCATGCTCTCTGTCGACCAGATCGCCAAGGTCAACGCAGCGAAAGCAAATCCGCCGATCGACGTCATGCTGCACGATCCGGGTCCTGCCCTCGTCGCCGTCGGCCAGGATCTGGTCGAGCCCTATCCGGTCGAGAAGAGCGCCTATTACAAGGACCTGATTGCCGAGGCGCAGGAGCCGACGGGTCCCGCCCCGTTCTTCCAGGTCGTCGGCCTCACCTACAATCCGGAAGCGGTCAAGACGCCGCCGACATCGTGGACCGATCTCTGGAAGCCGGAGTTCAAGGGCCGCGTCGGCATCACCAACCTCAACTCGACGCTCGGCACCGGCTGGCTGGTCGAGATCGCCAAGATGCGCGGCGGCTCGGAGGCCAACGTCGATCCGGGCTTCAAGGCGCTGGAGGAGCTCAAGCCGAACCTCGCCGCGGTCGCCGCCAATCCCGGCGCGCTCGCGACCCTGTTCCAGCAGGGCCAGATCGACATCTCGCCCGGCAATTTCAACGCCATCCAGATCCTCAAAGCGCGTGGCGTGCCAGTCGAGTTCGTGGCACCGAAGGAAGGCGCCATCGCCTTCAAGACCACGATCCACATCGTCAAGAACTCGCCGAACCGCGAGCTCGCCTTCAAGCTGATCGAGGCGGCCTTGATGCCGGAGGTGCAGACCACGCTGATGAATCCGCCCTACCTGATTGTGCCGACCAACTCCAAGGTGACGATGGGCGGCGAGATCGCACGTGTGCTCGCCAAGGACACCGCCGAGCTGAAGAAGAAGTTCGTGTTCCAGGACTGGAAGAAGATCAACGAGCAGCGCTCGGCCTGGATCGAACGCTTCAACCGCGAGATCAAGATCTAAAACCTCGAGGTTCAAGCCATGGGCGCAGCGCCGGCAGCACGGGACGTGACGTCCTACGGAATGGGATTGGCAGCGCCGCTGGCGCTGTTCTTCCTGGCCTTCTTCGTCGCGCCGCTGCTGCAATTGCTCTGGCTCTCGCTGCACAACGACACGGCCGGGCTCCATTGGGGGCTCGGCCAGTACCTGCACTTCCTCACCGATCCCTTCAGCCTCGGCGTGCTCGGCTCGACGCTGCTGCTGGGGGCCGAGGTGACCGCCGTCTGCCTCGTGCTCGGCTTTCCCATCGCCTGGCTGTATCAGCGGGTCGGGCCAAAGCTTCAGACCGTCATCATCCTGATCGTGCTGCTGCCGCTTCTGACCAGCGTCGTGGTCCGCACCTTCGCCTGGATCGTCATCCTGGGGCGCCAGGGCATCATCAACGCGACGCTGCAATCGCTCGGCCTGATCGACACCCCGCTCAAGCTGCTCTACACCCAGTTCGGCGTGGTGATCGCGCTGGCACAGGTGCAGATGCCCTTGATGACGCTGCCGCTGATCACCGCGCTCAGCCGCATCGATCCCAATCTCGACGATGCCTCCTGCTCGCTCGGCGCCGGCAGCTGGCGCACCTTCTTCCGGATCGTGCTGCCGCTCTCGCTGCCGGGCGTCATCGCCGGCTGCACGCTGACCTATGCCGCCGCGATCACCGCCTTCATCACCCAGTCGCTGATCGGCGGCGGGCAGATGCTGTTCATGCCGATGTATCTCTACCAGCAGGCTTCGACGCTGCAGAACTGGCCGTTTGCGGCCGCGATCTCGATCATCTTCCTGCTCGCCGTGCTCGCGGTCGTCTCGGTCTTCACCACGCTCGGCCGCATGTCGCGCGGCTATGGAGGCGCATGATGAGCGGCCGCAAGCGCACGCTCGAGGCGATCAGCTTCGAGCTCGTCATGGGCGTGATCGCGGTGATCGCGCTTCTCATCATCATTGCCCCCTCGCTCGTGGTGCTGATCGTCTCCTTCACCAGCGGCTTCTCGCTGCGATTCCCGCCGCCGGGTTATTCGCTGCGCTGGTACGTCGAGCTGTGGAATGCCTGGCAGTTGCACTTCGCCGCCAAGAACAGCCTGATCGTGGCGATGTGGGCGACCGGCCTGTCCGTCGTGCTCGGCGTCGCCGCGGCGCTTGCGATCTCGCGGTCACGGACGCTGTCGGCGCGGCTGCTCGATTCGCTGTTCATGTCGCCGCTGGTGCTGCCGGCGCTCGCCTTCGGCCTCGCCGCCCTGATGCTGTTCTCGCTGGTGGGCCTGCCGGTGTCGCCGCTGACGCTGGTGATCGGCCACACCGTGGTCTGCGTGCCCTATGTCGTGCGCAATACAATCGCAGCCCTGGCCCAGCTCGAGCCGACCCTGCTCGAAAGCTCGGCCGTGCTCGGCGCGAGCCGGCTTTACACCTTTCGCCGCATCGTGCTGCCGCTGATCCGGCCGGGCATCATCGCGGGCGCCTTCATTGCCTTCATGTCCTCCTTCGACAACGTGCCGGTCTCGCTGTTCCTGCGCGATGCCGCCACCGATATGCTGCCGATCCGGATGTGGCAGGATCTCGAAGGCAAGCTGGATGTCACCATCGCCGCGTTGTCGGGCGTGCTGATCATCGCCACCGTCGCGCTGGTCGCGGTCATGGAGCGCGTCACCGGCCTGTCGCGGCGGCTGACCAACTGATCAGGCGCCGCGGAACAACGAATAGCCCCAGCGCGTAAATTTCAGCGGCAAATGAAAATGCTCGTCAACGTTCTTGATGCGAAAGCGGAACGGCGTCACGGTGAGGAAGCCGTCGCGCTCGCCAAAGAATTCGCCGAGATGAAACAGCACCTCGTACGCGCCCTCCGTCACACCGGCACCTTGCGCGACGGCATGATCGAGCACGCCGTTGGCGCCGAGCCGCCCGTCGGCGATGCACTGCGAATCCGGATCGATCCGCCAGATCTCGACGCGCAGCCCCTGCGCCGGGCGCCCGCTCGCTACATCGACCGCGTGAATGGAAATACCGCCTGCCACAATGTTCCTCCCATGAGCACGTTGCCATGGTAGACGGAAACACGGCCGCTCGGCCAGCGCCCGCGCTGCTGCCGGCCTTGTTGCCGGCCCTGGGCGCGATGACCGGGCTTCAGGCCCTGGTCGCGCTGGCCTTGTTCGCGCCCGGCGTGGTCGCCCCGCGCGCCCATATCGAGGTCTGGCAGCTCTCGATGTTCTCCGCCGCGGTGTTCGCGGTCGGCATCCCCGCCTCGTTCTGGGGCGGCGGCTTCATCGCGCGCCTGGGCTCGCTGCGGATCGCGAGCCTGTGCGCGGCGGCCATCGTCGTCGGCATGGCCCTGGCTTCGCTCGGAACGAGCGCCGCGCTGCTGGCAGCGGGCCTCTGCATCGGCCTGGCCATGGGGCCGGAGACGCCGGCGAGCGCGGCGCTGCTGGCGCGCCTCGTGACCGCCGAGCGGCGCGCCTTCGTGTTCTCGGTGCGCCAGACCGGTAACCAGATCGGCGCGGTCTGCGGCTCGCTGGCCCTGCCCGCGATCGCCATCGCGTTCGGGCCGGTCTGGTGCTATGCCGCCGTTGCTGCCTTGGCGCTACTGGCGATCGCGCTGTTCGAACGGTTGCGGCCGGCCTATGCCGGCAAGGTCGCCCCCCCGCCGAAGCTCGATCTCCGCGCGCGACTGGCGCTGGTGATCGCGGACCGGCGGATCGCGATGCTGGCGCTGGCCTCGATGCCGTTCAGCGCGATGCAGGTGTCGCTCAACACGGTCTTCGTCACGCTCGGCACGCGCGAGCTCGGCCTCAGCCATATCGAAGCCGGCATGGCGCTCGCCTGCGCGCAAGCCGGCGGCCTCGTCGGCCGTCTCGGCTGGGGCTATGTCGCCATGCGGCTCGATGCCTCGCGCGCCGTCCTCGTCGTCATCGGCCTCGGCATGGCCTTCTGCGCCGCGCTGCTCGGCCTGAACGGCGCTTCGCTCGGCCGCAGCGGACAATTCATCATCGCCGCATTATTCGGCCTGACGGCGTCGGGCTGGAACGGCGTCTTCGTCGCCGAGATCGCCCGCCTCGCCCCGCAGGATCGGATCGGCGAGACCACCGGCGCGGTGCTGACCGCATCCTATGCCGGTCTCCTTGCCGCGCCCGCGCTGGTGTCGATCCTCGATGGCGTGGCCAGCCTCGGCATGGCCTTCTTCGCCCTGGCGTGCCTTGCCCTTGGCGGCACATTGGCATTGATGTGGGGAGGCCATGATAACGCGAACAAATAGCGCGCGCGAGATCGCTGCCAAGGTCAGCGCCCGGCGGACCAATGCCGTCGAGACCGCGAAAGCCGCGCTCGGCCGCATCGAGGCCGCCAAGGCCTTGAACGCGGTCGTCACGATCGATCCTGCACGCACACTGGCGGATGCGGCGGCGATCGATGACCGCCTGCGTCTGGGCGAGATCATGCCGCTCGCCGGTGTTCCCGTGATCGCTAAGGACAACATCTGGGTCGGCGGCTGGCGCGTGACGCAGGGCTCGCGCCTGTTCGCTGATTTCATCGCGCCGCGCGATGCCGTCGCGGTCGAGCGGCTGCGCAAGGCCGGCGCCGTCGTCGTCGGCATCGGCGCGACCTCCGAGTTCGCCTGCAAGGGCGTGACGACCTCGCAGCTATATGGGCCGACGCGGCATCCGCTCGATCCCGCTTTGACGCCCGGCGGCTCATCCGGGGGCCCGGCCGCAGCGGTTGCGGCCGGCCTGGTGCCGCTCGCGATCGGTACCGATGCGGGCGGCTCCAGCCGCAGGCCGCCGGCGCATGTCGGGGTCGCCGGCTTCAAGCCGTCCTATGGCGCGATCCCCTATGGGCCAGGTTTCGCCGAACCGTTCTTCGGCCTCTCCGTCATCGCGCCGATCGCATCGGACGCGGCCGATATCGCGCTGGCGTTTGAAGCCATGGTCGGCGCCGATCCGCGCGATCCGGAGTCTGCCGTCGTTGCGCAGCAGGCCAGAGAGATCGGCAGCCAGCGCATCGCGTTCTCGCCGCGCCTTGGTCTCGGCGTCGCGATCGACGACGTCGTCGCGAGTGGCCTCGCCGCCGCGGTCGACCGGCTTTCCGCAGCAGGTTTGAACATTACACGACGCGATCCCATCTGGCCGGCAGGCGCCACGGAGGATGCGATCTTGCCGCTGCAGCATGCGGGCCTCGCGGCGCTCCATGGCGATAGCTTTCGCAAGGATCAGACTGTCTTCGATCCTGACGTTGCCAAGCAGATCGAGCGAGGTCTCTCCTGGTCGGGTGCGGAGGTCGCTGCAGCGCTGCTTGCGAGCACCGCGATCGCCAACGCCTTCGCCGCCTTCTTCACCGAAATTGACGTGCTGCTGGCGCCGACCGTCCCCTGCGTCGCCTGGCCGTTGACGCAGCTTGGCCCTGATATGATCGGCGGAAAGCCCGCAAGCCCGCGGGCCCACGCGGTGTTCACGCCGTTCGTCAATCATGCCCGCCTGCCGGCGATCTCGATTCCGTGCGGAACGGATCGGCGCGGGCTTCCCTTCGGCCTTCAGATCATCGCGGCGCGCGGGCAAGACCGCTCGCTGCTCGCAGCAG
This sequence comes from Bradyrhizobium sp. USDA 336, assembly GCF_044908355.1. NCBI lineage: Bacteria > Pseudomonadati > Pseudomonadota > Alphaproteobacteria > Hyphomicrobiales > Nitrobacteraceae > Bradyrhizobium > Bradyrhizobium sp. USDA 336. Next base: position 2,587,435 of record NZ_JBIYDC010000002.1, read on the forward strand.
CGCAAGAGATCGAAGCGATCTTGCGCAGTGCCTGACGCAAACGGAGACTCCCATGGTTGAGAACGCTTATTCGACAATTCGGCCGCTCGATCCCCGCGACCGCTGGTCCGAACTGTCCCGGGCGGAGCGCAGCGCGGCCTATGACAACAACACGGCGGTCAAGAACAGCCCGGCCCTGATCGCCGAGCGCAACGAGGCCTCAAGCCGCCTGCGGGGCACGCTCAAGTCGCATCTCGACTTGCCCTATGGCGAGCGGGCCAACAACAAGATCGACCTCTACCCGGCCGCGAAGCCTGATGCGCCTTGCCTGGTGTTCCTGCATGGCGGCTACTGGCAGCGCAATTCGCGCGAGCTGTTCGCCATGCTGGTCGAAGGCGTCGCCGCGCATGGCTGGTCGGTTGCGATCCCCGGCTATTCGCTGGCGCCCGAGGTGTCCCTCAGCGAGATCGTCGCCGAGATCCCGCGCGCGCTCGACTGGCTCGCGGCGCACGGCGCGTCCTACGGCGTTGCCGGGCCGGTCGTGCTGTCGGGCTGGTCCGCCGGCGCCCATCTCGTCGCAATGGCGCTGGATCATCCGCGCGTCCATGCGGGGCTCGCGCTCTCGGGCGTCTACGATCTCGCGCCGATCCGCGATACGGGGCTGAACGACGCTCTGAAGCTGACGGACGAGGAGATCGCCACGCTGTCGCCACTGCGCTTGCCCGTCACCCGGAAGCGCCTCGACATCGCCTATGGCAGCAGCGAGCTGCCGGCGCTCGTCTGCGATTCGATCAATCTCTACGACAGGCGCGTGGCGGCGGGAGCGCCGGGCAAGCTCATCTCGGTCGAAGGCGCCGACCATTTCACCATTCTCGAGGCTTTGCGCCGTCCGGACGGAGTCCTGGTGGAGGCCGCGCGGCGGCTGCTAGACTAAAAGTGCGAAAAACAACCCCATGCACAGTAGCGATGTCGTTGTTTGCAAAGGCGAACTGTTTGAGGGCCGATCGACACCGCCGCCGCCGCTTTGACTCGTCGGGCAAAACAGGGGCATGATGGCATCATCGCCCAGGCTGCCGCTCCTGCAGCTCAATCCAGATTCGCTCGTCCATGATCCGCGCCGGATAAAGCCGCAGCGGCCGGCTCGGCCATCCCGCACTGATTTCGCCATCGCGCAAATCGAATGATGCCGCATGGCGGGGACAATTGAGGCGCCCGGCCGTCACCTGCCCCAAGGCCAGATCCGCCTGCTCGTGCGGGCATGCACGTTCGCAGGCGACGACGTTGCCCTCGTTCCAGATCACGAGCAGGTCGCGCCCGGCGACGCGGACGACGGTCTCCGCCTTCAGCCGGTCGAGATCGCAGACGTCAATCCATCCGGCGTCGTCACCCACCGAGATAGGCCTTGCGCACGTGCTCGTTCGCGATCAGCTCGCTGCCGGCGCCCGATAGCACGATGCGGCCGTTCTCGAGCAGATAGGCGTGGTCGCACATCTCGAGCGCGGCGAAGGCGTTCTGCTCGACCAGCAGCACCGTGGTGCCGGCATCGCGAATGCCGCGGATGATCGCAAAGGTGCGCTCGACGATATTGGGGGCGAGCCCGAGCGAGGGCTCGTCGAACATGATCAGGCGCGGCCGCGACATCAGCGCGCGGCCGATCGCGAGCATCTGCTGCTCGCCGCCCGACAGCGTGCCCGCGGCCTGCCTGCGCCGCTCGGCGAGCCGCGGGAATTCCGAGTAGATGCGATCGCGGTCGGCCGCGATCTCACCCGAACCGCGACGGAGGTAAGCCCCCATGTCGAGATTTTCCTCGACGCTCATATGCGGAAACACGCGCCGCCCTTCCGGGCAATGGGCGATGCCGCTCGCCAGCACGCGCGGCGGCCTCGCACCGGTGATGTCGATGCCCTCGAACTTCATCTGGCCCGAGCGCGGCGGCACCAGGCCGGAAATCGCACGCAGCGTCGTGCTCTTGCCGGCTCCGTTGGCGCCAATCAGGGCGACCAGCTGGCCGGCCTTCACGTCGAGCGAGATGCCGCGCAGCGCGGTGACGCCACCGTAGCCGCAGACCATGTCGCGGATCTCAAGCACGTCCTGCTCCATGTCCAAGATAGGCTTCGATGACAGCAGGATCGTTGCGGATCACATCCGGCGTCCCTTCGGCGATGATGCGGCCATAGTTGAGCACCACGATACGGTCCGAGACGGTCATCACCATCGGCATGTCGTGCTCGACCAGCAAAATCGTGATGCCGCGGTCGCGGATGCTGCGGATCAGCTCGACGAAACGGTGCGTCTCCGAGGCGTTCATGCCGGAGACGGGCTCGTCGAGCAGCAGCATCGACGGCTCGGCCGCCAGCGCCAGCGCGACGCCGACCAAGCGCTGCTCGCCGTAGGAGAGCGAGCCAGCCGCATCGTGGGCGCGGCGTTCGAGCCCGACCCATTCGAGCAGCTCGCTCGCGCGCTGCCGCAGCTTGCGCTCCGAGGCGCGCGCGCCTGGCAGGCCGAGGATGGCGTCGAGCAGCCGGACCCGGCCCTGCCGGTGCAGGCCGATCAGGAGGTTGTCATAGACGGTGTCGTTCGGGAATACGCTGGTGCGCTGGAAGGTGCGGATCAGGCCGAGATCGGCGATCTCATGCGGCTTCAATCCGCCGAGTGCAGTGTTGCGATAGGTCACTCCGCCTGCGCTCGGCGTCAGGAAACCGGTCATGACGTTGAAGGCGGTGGTCTTGCCGGCGCCGTTCGGCCCGATCAGGCTGACGATCTCGCCCTCGCCGACCTCAAAGCTCATGTCGGAGATCGCGACCAGCCCGCCGAAGCGGACCGCGACCTGATCGATGGTCATGGCGATGCTGCGCGCAGTCATCACGCCGGCTCCTTGGCGCCGGTTTCAGTGAGCGTCACCGGTGCCAGCGCCGTCGTCCCGCGCCGTCGCCGGGTCAACCGCTGCGCCAGCGACGGCACGATGCCGCGCGGCAACACGAATAGGATGGCGATCAGCACGCCGCCATAGGCGATCCACTGCGCTTCCGGTGCCATCACCGGACGTAGCGCCACCGGCAGCAGGCCGAAGATCAGGCCGCCGACCACGGGACCCGCCAGCGAGCCCTTGCCGCCGCTGATGACCATGATCACCATGGTGACGGTGTTGATGAAGGCGAAGACTTCGGGATCGATGATCCGGATGTAGTGCGCATAGAGGCTCCCGGCCGCGCCGGCGATCGCGGCGGAGATCACCGCAGCGATCGTCAGCGTCCTGGTCACGTCGATGCCGACCGAGACGGCCAGCGTTTCGTTCTCCATCAGGCCACGCATGGAGCGGCCGAAATGGGAATGAACGAGGCGCGCGATCAGGAGATAGGCGATGAGCGCAACGACCAGGACGAGATAATAGTTGTGGAATTTCGTGCGCAGCGTCAGCTCGCCAAAGCCGGGCAAGGGCAACGCGATGGACGGGATATTGGTCAGCGCCAACGGGCCCTGCGTCAGCTCGACCCAGTTCAGCGCGACCAGCCGGACCACCTCGGCAAAGGAGATCGTCACAATGACGAAATAGGCGCCGCGGACGCGGAACGACAACAGACCGACGAAATAGCCGCACAATCCTGCAATCAGGATCGCCAGCACGAAGCCTACGATCGGCGGCCATGGTGCGTGGACAAGACGAAAGCCTCCGGGCAGGCCGATGTCGAAACCGAGCGAAGTCAGCGCGCTGACATAGGCGCCGATGCCGAAAAAGGCGATATGACCGAGGCTGAGCTGGCCGGTGAAGCCGAGCAGCAGATTGAGGCTCATCGCGCCGATGACGAAGATGCCGGTCGTGATCAGCGCGTTGAGCAGATAGGGATCGCGCAGCCAGAGCGGCACCGAGGCCAGCGCCGCAACGGCGAGAATCGTGACGATCGTCTTCATCCGACGCGCTCCGCGCGCGCGAACAGGCCTGTCGGCCGGAAGATCAGCACCGCGATGATGATGAGAAAGCCCATGGCATCGCGGTAGCCTGACGAGACGTAGCCGGCGCCGAGCTCCTCGGCCAGCGCCAGGATGAAGCCGCCGATCACCGCGCCCGTGATGTTGCCGAGGCCGCCGAGGATGACGATGGCGAAAGCCTTGACCGCGGCGAGATCGCCCATCTGCGGAAAGATCACGTAGACCGGCCCGAGCAGCGCGCCCGCGGCGGCGGCGAGGCTGGAGCCGATCGCGAAGGTCGAGGTGTAGATCATGTCGACGTTCACGCCCATCAGGGACGCCGTGTCGTGATCCTGGAAGGTCGCCCGCATCGCGCGGCCGAGGCTGGTCTTGTTAATGAGCAGATACGTCACCAGGATCAACATGGCCGCCGCGGCGAGCACGAACAGGCGCAGCCATGAAACCGAGACCGGCCCCAGCACCAGCGGCGCCTCCGGGAATGGCGTCGCCACCGCTTTTGCGACTCCGCCCCAGATCCACAGCGTGCCCGACTGCATCGCGATCCAGGCGCCGATCATCACCAGCATGGTGGTGTCGATGTCGGAGCCGCGCAGCGGACGCAGCAAGGTCAATTCAATGGCCGCACCCAGCAGCCATCCGGCCAGCACGGCCACGGGCAGCGCGAGAAAGAAGTTCAGCCCGAGCTGCTGCACCACGATGAACATGATGTAGGCGCCGAACGTGTAGAGCACGCCATGCGTGAAGTTCACGACGTTCATGATGCCGAAGATCAAGGTCAGCCCGATACCCAGCAGCGCATAGGTGCCGCCGAGCACGAGCATGTTGATCAGATGCTGGAGGAATTCGCTCAAGATTGTTCCCGGATGTTCTGCATTACCTCTCCCGCTTGCGGGAGAGGTCGGCGCGAAGCGCCGGGTGAGGGTTCTATCCTCTTGGGGAATCCCACCGCGGAGACACCCTCTCCCCAACCCTCTCCCGCAAGCGGGAGAGGGAGCGCACCTCCTCGTTGCTGCATCGAATCTGATCTCATCGCGCGTTAGAGCGTCTTCATCTCGATCTTGCCGTCGGCGATCTCGATGAGATAGACGTTCGGCTGGCTCTGACCGCTTTCCTTGCCCTCAGGGCCCGACTTGCGGAACACGATGTCGCCGTTCAGCCCTTTGATGTTGATGTTCCAGAGCGCCGCCTTGATCGCGGCGGGCTCGGCCTTGCCGGCCTTCTCGATCGCGGCGGCGACGGTGCGGATGCCGTCATAGCCGCGAAAACTCTCGGTGCAGCCCGCGAAGTCGAAGCCGCGCTTCTTCCATTCCGCGATGAAATAGTTGGTGGCTTCCGGGTTCGGCGTCTTGTCCGGGAACCAGGGCAGGAAGGTCGTCAGATGCATGGTGCCGTTGGCGGCCGCACCGGCTTGCGCGATGATCTGGTCCGGGTTCTGCGAGCCGCCGGTGGTGATGATGCGCTTCTTCAGGCCGAGGGCGGCGGCCTGCTTGAAGATCAGGGTCAGCTGATCGACCGCGGTGGTGACGATGACGGTCTCGGAATCCGAGCTCTTGATCTTGGACAGCTGCGCGCTCATGTCCTGCGCGCCCTGATCCATGGTCTCGACCAGGCCGATGCCGATGCCCTTCTCCTTCATCATCTTGCTGAAGTCCTCGGCGGTGCCGCGACCCCAGTCGTTGTTGATGACGAGGAAGTCGACCTTCTTCAGCGCGAGCTTGTCGACGATGTTCTTGAACGCGGCCGCCTCGATCGCCGAGGGCGGCGAGATGCGGAAGATGAAGGGATTGCCCGTCGTCGTGATCTTGCCGGAGGATGAGGTCTCCACCACCATCGGTGTCTCGTATTCCATCAGCTTGGGCATCACCGCGAGTGTCAGGCTCGAGCCCCAGGCGCCCATCAGGACCGGCACCTTGTCGCTGGTGATGAGCTTCTCGGCGACGGCGGCGGCCTCCGTCGGGTTGCTCTTGTTGTCCTCGATGACGAGCTCGATCTTCTTGCCGAGGATGCCGCCCTTGGCATTTATCTCGTCGGCGGCGATCTTGGCCCCGTTGACGACGTAAGTGCCTGAGGCCGCGAACGCGCCGGTGAGCGGCTCGTTGACGCCGATCTTGATGGTCTGCGCCCCCGCGGCGCCGCCGAACAAGGCCGTCGCCAACGCGATTGCCGGAACCAGTCCGAGTGTTCGTGTCATGTTTGTCTCTCCAAATCCCACGCTGTTGATGTCAGGGCAGTCCAGGCTTCGTCACTCCGCGGCGCCGGCGCGCCGATCATTCCGCGCCACCTCTTCCGAAGGCGCGGCGAAATATTTGAGCGAGCCGGGCTCGCAAGACGTCCGATGCAATCGACCAGAAGCTGAGCTCCGCCGGAGCTGCCTGCCCCGACGAGGCGCCGGACATGTGGCGGTCGAGATTGGCGGCAAACTCCGCAACGAGACGTTTTGCAAGGTCTCGCACGAGGCCGGGACGACCGACCTGAGCCAGCATTCCCGTGAGCGTGTAGCCGATCGACAGTTCGACCGCGGTCACCGCGCCGCCTTCCAGCGGGAGCAGGCGGTAACGGATCTCGCCCTGCGTCGCGGAATGGCTGCGCTGGTCGGTGCCGATGCCGACGATGCGCCCCGAGAGTGTCGCGGGATCCCGCTCGACGCGCGCGGCACCCTCGAAGCTTGCTCCGATCGGTCCGAGCCTGACGCGGATCGATCCTTCGACGCGCTCCGGCTTTGGCGTCGACGACAGCGATACGCCAGGGAGGCAGGCGGCGATGCTTGCAATGTCCTCGAACATCGCGAACACCTTTGCCGGCGGATACGGCAACGTGAAGCGCTGATCGAGTATTGTTGCCGGCGTGAAGTCGGGGATGCTGCTTGGGGTGGCACTTTCCAGTGCCGGAGCTGGCGCGTGCCGCGCAGGCCGCAGCTCGTTCCGGGCGGTTGCCGCTCGCCCCGAGCCGGCAGGACCAAGGATGGTCCGGCCCCCATCCGCCACCGGCGCGACGTTGCGCGCGCGCCTTGCCTCGATCACGGACTGCACCGCGCGCACAATGCCGACATAGCCGGTGCAGCGGCAGAGATTGCCGCTGAGGCCAATGCGAATCTGGCGCTCGTCGGCGTCGGGCAGACGCAGCACCAGGTCGCGCGCCGAGACCAGCATGCCGGGCGTGCAATAGCCGCATTGCAGGGCATGCTCGCGGGTGAAGGCAGCGCGCAGCTCGGTCGTGATCTCGTCCTCGTCGAGGCCTTCGATCGTGGTGACATCGGCGCCCTCGCAGGCCGCCGCATAGGTGATGCAGGAGCGCGCCGGCACGCCGTCGAGCAGCACGGTGCAGGCGCCGCAGACCCCGTGCTCGCAGCCGAGATGCGTGCCGGTGAGATCGAGCCTGTCGCGGACGAAATCGGCAAGGCTGGTGCGCGGCTCGGCGGGCAGCTCCACCGCGCGGCGATTGACCTGAAGCGCGATTGTGGTCATGCCGCGGCCTCCAGAACGGCGCGCTTCAGCACGCTGACATGGATGTGGCGCTGCGCGGCATCGTCGATGCCGGCTTTTGCGAGGAGCGCGTCGGCGACACGAACATCGAAACGCTGCTTGTAGTCCGCGGCGATCCGCCCGCCGAACAGCTCGGCATTCGTGACGACGATCGGCGCCGTGTCGATTGCACCGATGACGATACGCGCCGAGGCGGCGGCGGGATCGACCAGCACCGCACCGATCGCGTGGGCAAATTCGCCGGTCTTGCGGCAGCTCTTGGCATAACCCCAATGCGCCGTCGCCGATCGCGCCGGCACGTGGACCGCCTCGACGATCTCGCCGGCATGCAACGCAGATTCCAGCGCACCGACCACAAACGCTTCGACCGCCATCGATCGCGCACCGGCAAGACTGCGCAATGTCACGCGCGCACCCAGGGCCGCCAGCGCCGAAATCCAGTCCGCGGCGGGATCGGCATGGCTGAGCGAGCCGCCGATGGTGCCGCGGTTGCGCACCGCGCGGTACGCAATATTGGCGGCGACGGCCCTCATCGCCCCGCGGGTCACGTCGGCCGTGCGGCCGTCCTCGACATCGGCATGGGTGACGAGGGCGCCCAGCACCAGCTCGTCGCCGGAGACCTCTGCCCGCTTGAGCTCGGCAAGACCGGAGATGTCGATAACCAGCTCCGGCTGCACCAGGCGCAGATTGAGCATGGGGCCGAGCGACTGGCCGCCGGCGATGATCTTCGCCGATCCGCCGCTTGCGGCCAGCATCGACAGAGCCGCATCGAGATCGCGCGGGCGCTCGTAAGCAAAGGGCGCCGGTTTCATGCCGCGCTCCTCTCAGCCGCACGCGCAGCCAGCACAGCCGCGACTATGCGATGCGGCGTGATCGGCGACTGCATCAGCTCGACGCCGAGCGGGCGCAGCGCGTCGTTGACGGCATTGGCGATCGCGGCGGGCGGTGCGATGGCGCCGCCCTCGCCGATGCCTTTCACCCCGAATTGCGTATAGGGCGACGGCGTCTCCATGTGGTCGAGGCGCGCGGCCGGGACCTCCGTCGGGCCGGGCAGCAGGTAATCCGCGAGCGTCGTTGCCAGCGGCTGGCCGGAGGCGTCGAACGGCATTTCCTCGTAGAGCGCGGTGCCGATGCCTTGCGCGAGGCCGCCATAGATCTGGCCGTCGACGACGAGCGGATTGACCAGCACGCCGCCGTCCTCGACGATCACATAGTCGAGGATCTCCACCTCGCCGAGATCAGGATCGACCGCGACCACGGCTGCATGCGCGGCATAGCTGAAGGTGCCGCTGTCGCGCACGGGCTTGTAGCCTTGCGTGACCTCGAGCCCGCCCGGATCGACGTCTGGCGGCAAATCCTGCGGGCGGCGGTACCAAGTGTGGGCGATCGCCTTCAGGCTGACGCTGCCGTTGACGCCGCGCACCTCGCCGTTCTGCAACACCACGGAGGCCGGATCGTGCTGCAACAGCTTCGCACCGATGCGGCGCGCACGTTCGCCGAGCTCGCGGCAGGCGGTCGCGACCGCACCACCCGCCATCACCATCGAGCGCGAGCCCCAGGTGCCGGTCGAATACGGCGTCATCGCGGTGTCGCCGAGGAGGATCCGGATGTTCGCGACATCCACACCGAGGATTTCGTGTGCGACCTGGGCGAGCGTCGTCTCCATGCCCTGCCCGTGCGAGTGCACGCCGACGCGCAGTTCGAGGCCGCCGTCCGGCGTCAGGCGCGCCGTGGCCTGCTCATGGCCCGGCACCATCGGGATACCCCAGCCGGAATAGACCGAGGTGCCGTGCGCGGCCTGCTCGCAATAGATGGAGATGCCGACGCCGATGCGGCGGCCGTCGGCCTCGCCCTGCTTTTGCCTGGCGCGGATGGCGTCGATGCCGATGGCCGCGAGCGCGCGGCGCATCGCTTCCGGATAATCGCCGCTGTCGAAATGCTTCTTGGTGATGTTGTCGAACGGCATCTGCTCGGGGCGCACCAGATTGCGCAGCCGCACCTCGCCGGGCTCGAGGCCGGCTTCCGCCGCCACGACGTCCAGCATCAATTCCAGCGCAAAGCAGACGCCGGTGCGCGCGACGCCGCGATAGGGCAGGATCGGGCATTTGTTGGTGGCGACCGAGAAGGTGCGGCAGCGATAGGCCGGCATCTTGTAGGGGCCGGGCAGGATGCTGGCGACCTGCGCGGCCTCCAGGCAGGCCGAGAACGGATAGGACGAGTAGGCGCCGGAATCGACCGTCGCTTCGCAGTCGATGCCGCGCAGCGTGCCGTCACGGTCAGCATAGACCGTGATCTTGTAATGATGTTCGCGGCAATTGGAGCTGGCGACGAGATGCTCGCGGCGGTCTTCGAGCCAGCGCACGGGATGGCCGCAGCGCATCGTCAGCCAGGACAGGCAGACCTCTTCGGGCAACAGGATACCCTTGTGACCGAAACCGCCGCCGACGTCGGGCGAGATCACGCGGATCTGCCCCTCCTCCATGCCGAGGCATTCGGCGAGGCCGCTGCGCGTGATGTGCGGCATCTGCGCCGCCGAATGCAGTGTGAGCTGGTCGAGCCTCTTGTCGAAGGTCGCGACCACGCCGCGGCCTTCCAGCGGCGACATGCATTGCCGCGCCGTCGAGATCTCGCGCGTCACCTTGATCGGCGCGTCGAGCGCTGCGGAGATGTCGACCTCGTAATTGGTCTCCAGGAAGACGTTGTCGCCCCAATGTTCGTGCACCAGCGCCGAGCCGGGCTCGCGCGCCTTCAGCATGTCATGGATTGCGGGCAGCTCCTCCAGATCGAGCGTCACGGCCGCCGCGATGTCCTCGGCCTCGGCGCGGGTCGGCGCGAGGCACATCGCCACGAGCTCACCGACCTGACGCACCTTGCCGGTCGCCAGCACTGGCTGCTCAGAGATCTTGAAGCCCGGCAGCCCCGACACCGCGCGGATCGGCTTGATGCCGACGAGATCGGCCGCCGTGAACACGCTGCCGCGATGGCGTTCGGGCACATTGATGCCGCGGATGCGTGCATGCGCCAGCGGGCTGCGCACGAAGGCGACGTCCTGAAGACCGGCGAGCCTGACGTCTCCGACATATTGGCCGCGGCCGCGCATCAGGCGATCGTCTTCCTTGCGCGGCAGCCGCGCGCCAACGCCCTGCCCCGTCTTGCCGTGCGGAAATTCTCGCTCGTTGCGCAACTTCGCGTTCTCCTCCACCGCCCGGCCTTATGCCGCAACGGCTTGCGGCAGGATCGGCGCGACCGCATCGAAGCGCGTGCCGGCGCGCAGGCAGAACCCCGGCTGCAGCAGGCGCTCGGCAATCACCTCGTTCGTCTCGTTGTCCTTGAGCACGAAGCGGCCATGCTGCTCCGTGAGTACGGAGACGTCGGCGTCCATGCCGACCTTGAGCGCGCCGATCTCCTCGCTACGGCCGAGCATTTTCGCGGGATTGGAGGTGACCATTGGCACCACCTGCTCCAGCGACAGGCCGAGCGCCATCATCGAGCTCATCGCCTGGACCAGGCTGAACTTGGCTTGTCCCGCAAACGGATGGTTCTCATCGTCCTCGTGCTGGTCGGGCGTTCCCGCCGGCGCCGGCACATGGGTGTTGTAGCCGTGGATGTCGGCGCCGAGCGTGGTCGGAATGATGCCGGCGGCGATCGCCTTCTTCGCGAGCCGATAGGAGAAATGGCTGCCGTGGCCGACGTCGACCTTGAGGCCGCGGTCGAGCGCGGCCTGGATCACCGGATGGACCTCGCCCTCGCGGTTGACGAAGCCGCCGGGATGGCGCGTGAAGGGATGCGCGAGGATGTCGCCCTCGCGCAAGAGCGGAATGACGCGGGTGAGGATGGTGTCGGCGTCCTCGCCATTGGCGCCGCTCTCGGGCAGACCCCAGAGCTGGCCGAAATGCACATAGACCGGCAGGTCGGCGCGCTTGCCGATCTCGGCCGCCATCTCGATGACGCGAATGCCCCAGCGCGCGAAGCCGCCGATCTCGGCATGAGCCTTGATGCCGCGCACGAGATCCAGATTGGCGGTTGCCGCCTTGACGGTCGCATCGATGTCGACGCCGTCGGGGCTGTAGAGCTGCGGATAGAAATGGCCCTCGAGACCGCCGACGAGATAGGCGGAGATAAACGCATAGACGCGCGAGGCCGAGGCTTCCGCGATGAAATGGCGGAAGCCCGGCAGCGTCATGCAGGACGGACCGCCCTGGTCGACCAGCGTCGTCACGCCGGACTGCACGCCCACCATGTCGGGGTTCATGCCGAAACGGCCGGTGACATATTGATAGACGTGCGCGTGGGTGTCGATCAGCCCGGGCAGCACGAGCTTGCCGCTGACATCGACGACCTCCTTCGCGCTGGTCGGCAGAATGTCGGATGCGACCGCCGCGATCTTGCCATTGCGGATGGCGACGTCCTTGAGGCCATCGACGCCGGAGGCCGGACAGATCACGCGGCCACCCCGGAGCAGAAGATCGAAGCTGGCAGTGACGGACATGGCGCTCTCCTCAGGCTCTTGCGCAGGCGGTTGCCCCGCTCTCGAATTACGAAGCATGCTTCGCATTTGGATAAAAGCAAGCTTCGTGCCATGATCCTGTGGTGGCGAGCGCGTTCGAATCGAGCTAAGCGCGAACGGTCTGGGGTTGGGAGAGCGTGCATTGCGGCAAGCCAGGAAAAGTCGCAGCGGGGGCAAGCACCGCCCCTGGCCATTGTCGGAACGGCCCGGCTATTTGATCCGCCGGCTGCACCAGATTCACGTCGCGCTGTTTCAGGAAGCCTGCGGCGAATTCGAGGTCACGCCGCTGCAATACAGCCTGCTCTCGGCGCTGGAGGTGCGCGAAACCGCCGATCAGACCACTTTGGCGGCCGATATCGCGCTCGATCGCACCACGACAACAGGCGCCTTGAAGCGCCTCGCTGCGCGCAACCTGGTCGAGCGCGCGGTGAACAGGGACGATCGGCGCGCGCGATTGTGCCGCCTGACCCCGGCCGGCGCCGCGCTCCTGGTTAAAATCGAGGGCGCAGCGCGGCGGGCGCATCGCGCAACGCTCGGCGATTTGAGCCAGCGGGAACAGGCGCTCTTCATCGAGATGATGCAGCGCATCGTGGCCGGCCATCCCAGTCGCGACAGCGCCGCTGCCCTATTCGACTAGAGGCGAGTGCTGCGCTTTGAGTTGGGCTGCTTAATTTATCATCGTACCGCTGCCCGGCCGTGCATCGATCGCCACTATCCGGCGGGTCCGGCGTGCCGCGGCAGGCCGACGCGTCAGCATGCCCCGCGCTCGAAAACGCAATTGCATCCGAGGCGAGCCTCGCTGCGTCCGGCATCGAAACGCACCCTGCCCGGCCGCTCCGCGACCCATGGCACGATTTATGCTGCGATGATGCGAAGCGTGCTTCGTATTGGGGGATGCCATGACGGATTCCGAACTTCGCGCTGATATTCACAGCATCGAGCCAATTCCCGACGCGGACCGGGACTCCAGCGGGCCGCAGCAGATGTGGATCTGGGCCGGCGCCAACATCGCGCCGGTGAACTGGGCGCTCGGCGCGCTCGGCATCATCCTCAAGCTCGGCCTGATGGAGACGATCGCAGTCATCGTGCTCGGCAACATCGTGGGCTGCGCGATCTTCGCGACCTTCACGGTGATGGGGCACAAGACCGGCGTCAACCAGATGGTGCTGAGCCGGTCCGCCTTCGGCGTCCGTGGCGCCTATCTGCCGAGCATCCTGATGTTCCTGATGACGCTGGGCTGGATCGGCGTGAACACCTATTTCCCGGTCAAGGTCTCGATGGGCATCCTCGGCCAGTTCGGCGTGCCCGACACCTGGCTGGTCGAGATGATCGTCATCACGCTGGTGATGGCGGTGCAGGTGATGATCGGCGTCTACGGCTTCTACGCGATCCGCACCTTCGAGAAGTACACGGTGCCGCCGACCATCGCCATCATGGTGCTGATGAGCGTGCTGGCCTGGACGCGGCCCGGCGTCGTCAACTGGAACCTGACCACCTCGCTGCCGCCCGGCGCGCATCTGGCGATGCTGACGATGCTAATGACCGCAATCGGCGTCGGCTGGGGCATTTCCTGGGTCACCTGGGCCTCCGACTATTCGCGCTTCGTGCCGCGCTCCACGCCGTCGAAAGTCGTGTTCTGGTACAGCTATGTCGGCATGTTCGTGCCGACGGTCTGGCTCGGCATTCTCGGCGCGACCATTGCCTCGACGACGCTGGACACGGATCCCGCCAAGATGGTCAGCGCGGTGTTCGGCGGTCCCGTCAGCATCCTTGTCCTCCTGATGGTGCTGCACGGCCCGATCGCCACCAACATCCTCAACGTCTATTCGGCGGCGCTGGCGGCCCTGAGCGCGGGGCTGAAACTCTCGCGCTTCTGGCTCACCGTCATCGTCGGCGTCGCCGGCTATCTGGTTACCCTCTACTTCATCTTCGCGCCGTCCTTCGCGAAGGCGTTCGACCATTGGATGATCAGCCTGCTGTTGTGGATGAGCCCGTGGGCCGGCGTGGTGCTCGCCGACTTCTTCATCAAGCGCAAGGGCAAGATCGAGGTGGCCGAGCTCTATCGCTCGCCGGAGAGCAGCGCCTATGGCGACATCAACTGGGCCGGCATGATCGCGTTCTTCGCCGGCCTCGTTGCCGGATGGCTGGTGCAGGACGGCCTCGTCAGCGCGCTGCAGGGGCCGATCTCGATCTATCTGCTCGGCGGCGCCGATCTGAGCTGGTTGTTCGGAATCGGCGTGGCGGGCCTCGTCTACCTCGGGCTCGGCAAGTTCGCGACCTCGCCCACACCGGCCGTCGCGAGCCGTGCCGGCAGCTAGCCTGAGAGCGCTGACCTCGTCTTGCGTCAGCGCTTGCGGCCAAGCCTCACGATCATGTCGCCGGGCCCAAGTGCTCCGGCGACATGGCGGCGCAATCGCCACAGGCTCTCGCCGTCGACCAGTGACGGCATCGGCAGCTCGTGGTCGGCGAAATTGGCGACGATCTGCAGAACGTCGCCCTGCTCCGTCTGCCAGCGCACATCCACGCCGCCCATGCGTGGATCCGCGCCCAGCAAGTCTCGCTGCGCCGAAACGAACCCACGTTTGATCAGTGGCACGATCTTCTCGCGCCGCATCGTCAATAGCTGCGCCGTCAGCGCCCGGAACCTGGTGCCGGAAGGCGATTGCTTGATGCTGGTCCAGTCCAGCCTGGAGGCGAGGAAGGTTCTTTCGTCGCACGGGTCCGGGATCCGGGCGCGAGTTTCGGGGGTCGCGAACGCCTTGAAGTGCGAAAACTCCTTGCGGCGGCCTTCCCGTGTCAGTTCGGCGGCTTCGCCCGTCCAGTCGGCGAAGAACAGGAAGGGCGTTTCGGCTGCCGCTTCCTCGCCCATGAACAGCATTGGAATATGCGGGCTGAGCAGAACCAGTGCGAGGACCAGCTCCAGCTTGTCCGGACCGACCAGCCGCGACAGCCGTTCCCCGAAGGCGCGGTTGCCGACCTGGTCGTGGTTCTGGGCAAAGAAGATGGTCGCTTCGGGCGGCAGATGAGCACTCGGCTCGCCGCGCGGCGCCTCGTGCAGGGGAAACACCTCGCCCTGATAGGCAAAGCCCTCGGTCAGGGATCGCGCCAAATGCTCGAGCGGCTTGTCCGCAAACGCCCGGTAATAGCCTTCGTCCTCGCCCGTGAGCAGGACATGGAGCGCGTTGTGGAAGTCGTCGCCCCATTGCGCATCGTAGTACGTCGCTCGTCCCTGCGAACGCGCGAGCAGGTGCGCCTGATTGGCCTCGTTCTCCAGCATCAGATGGATGCGCCGGCCCGCCAGCTGGCTGCGCAGGGTCTCGGCGAGCTCGACCAGGAAATGACGCTTGGAGTCGTCCTTCAGTGCATGGACGGCATCGAAGCGCAGGCCGTCGAACCCATAATCGCGCAGCCACATCAGGGCATTCTCGATCAGAAACCCGCGCACGAACGCGCCGTCGGCTCCTTCGAGGTTGACGGCGGGCCCCCAGCCGGTGGTGTGGCGCGGGTTGAAGAAGTTCTCCGCATAGAGATGCAGATAGTTCAGCTGCGGCCCGAAATGGTTATAGACGACGTCGAGATAGACCATGAGGTCAAGGGCATGCGCGGCGCGCAGCAGCCGCTTGAGATCCTCCGGCCGGCCATAGCGGGCATTCGGCGCGTTCAGGAGCACGCCGTCATAGCCCCAATTGTGCCGCCCGGGGACGTCGTTGAGCGGCATCAGCTCGATGGCGGTGATGCCGAGATCGCGAAGATAAGGCAGCTTCTTCTCGACGCCGGCATAGGTCCCCTCTTCGCTGAACGTGCCGACATGCAGCTCGTAGATCACCGCTTCCGCCCAGGGACGGCCCGGATAGAGCACCGGGTCCCTCAACGCGGCCGTATCGACCACCTCGCTCGGCGCGCCGACGTCGTCCGGCTGGAAGCATGAGGCGGGATCGGGCACGACGAGGTCTTGGTTGATCCTGAACTGATAGCGCGTGCCGGCGCGCGCAGTTTGGCTCAACAGCTGATACCAGCCGTCCGCATCGCGCGGCATCTTCCGTGGCGGCTGGCCGATTTCGAGCAGCTCGACCGATCGCGCCGTCGGCGCCCACAGGTTGAACGAGACCCCATGATCGACGATCTGAGGACCATGGCGCCGACTTTGCTCGGCCATTCCCAGTCTTTGACTCAAGCCCATCCCCTTTCGCGGCATGTCCATCTCGGCATGCAATTGCGCGCGTCGGAGCGACAAAGCGGAGCCGTGTGCGTTCGTTCCTCCACGGCGCCGACGCCGGACATTTGCAGCGCAACGGGAACGGAATCAGCAGCGCGACGGTTACCACCCCAGACAGGAGCCGTGGCCATGCGCCGCCCGAAGCCGCAACTGATCCGCAACAAGCTCGACCTGACCGACCGCGCCCAGGTGCGCCTCGTCAAGAAACGGCTCGGACTTTCGGACGCTGAGCTGATCGCGATCGCCGGGCGGATCGGCAACTCCATTCCGGCCATCAGCAAGGAGGCGGCTCTGCAAAAAGCCAACGCGCCGTCCAAGCCGGCCGACGTGGAGCCCACCGCCGCGACTGCGCCGACATCCTGACGGGCAACTCGGGGGCAGAGATGGACCAGCCAGCACATTCAGACGACGCCCTGACGCGGACGGCCTCACGCCTGCGCCGCACCCGGATCACCGAAGGCAGACCTTTCCCGCTCGGCGCCACCTGGGATGGCCTCGGCGTCAATTTCGCGCTGTTCTCCGCCCACGCCACCAAGGTCGAGCTCTGCCTGTTCGACGATACCGGCGAAGCCGAGCTCGAACGTATCGAGCTGCCCGAATATACCGACGAGGTCTGGCACGGCTATCTGCCCTCCGCTCGCCCCGGCACCGTCTACGGCTATCGCGTCCATGGTCCTTACCAACCCGACGCCGGCCACCGCTTCAATCCCAACAAGCTCGTGCTCGATCCCTATGCCAGGCAGCTGGTCGGCCAGCTCCGCTGGGGGCCGGAGCTGTTCGGCTACCGGCTGGATCACGCCGACAAGGATCTGTCCTATGATGAACGCGACAGCGCGCCCTTGATGCAGAAATGCCGCGTCATCGATCCCGCCTTTACCTGGGGCGTGGCGCGCAAGCCGGAAGTGCCGTGGGAGCGCACGATCGTCTACGAGATGCACGTCAAGGGCTTCACCCAGCTGCATCCGCTGGTGCCGGAAGCCGACCGCGGCACGTTCTCGGGCCTCGCACATTCGGAAATCCCGGCCTACTTGCGCTCGCTCGGCATCACCAGCGCCGAGCTATTGCCGATCCATGCCTTCGTCGACGACAGCTATCTGGTCGAGAAAGGCCTGCGCAATTACTGGGGCTACAACTCCATTGCTTTCTTCGCGCCGGAGCCGCGTTATCTGAAGGCGACGTCGGCCAACGAATTCAAGGCCATGGTCAACCAGTTTCACGCCCATGGCATCGAGGTCATTCTCGACGTCGTCTACAATCACACCGCCGAAGGCAACGAGCTCGGCCCGACCCTGTCGTTCAAGGGCATCGACAATGCCAGCTATTACCGCCTGCTGCCGGACGAGAAGCGCTACTACATCAACGACACCGGCACCGGAAACACCGTCAATCTTTCGCATCAGCGTGTGCTGCAACTCGTCGCAGATTCCTTGCGCTACTGGGCGACCGAGATGCGGGTCGACGGCTTCCGTTTCGATCTCGCCACCATCCTGGCGCGCGAACCCTATGGCTTCGATGAAGGCGGCGGCTTCCTCGACGCCTGCCGCCAGGATCCCGTGCTCTCCAGCGTCAAGTTGATCGCAGAACCCTGGGACATCGGGCCCGGTGGCTACCAGGTCGGTCAGTTCCCGCCGGGCTGGGCCGAGTGGAACGACAAGTTCAGGGACACGGTGCGCGCCTTCTGGAAGGGCGATCCGGGGACGCTGGCCGACTTCGCCAAGCGTGTCTCGGGCTCCGGCGACCTCTTCAACAAGCGCGGACGCCGGCCCTGGGCCAGCGTCAATTTCGTCACCGCGCATGACGGCTTCAACCTCAACGATCTCGTCTCCTACAACGACAAGCACAACGAGGCGAATGGCGAGGACAATCGCGACGGTCACAGCAACAACCATTCCTGGAATTGCGGCGCCGAAGGGCCGACCAACGACCCCGAGATCACCGCCTTGCGTGAGCGCCAGAAGCGGAATCTGCTGGCGACGATGCTGCTGTCCCACGGCACGCCGATGCTGCTCGCAGGCGACGAGTTCGGGCACACCCAGAACGGCAACAACAACGCTTACGCCCAGGACAACGAGACCACCTGGCTCAATTGGATGGGCATCACCGCGAACGGCCGCAGCCTGCGCGAGTTCGTGCGCAAGCTGATCGCCACCCGCAAGGCGTTTCCGATCCTATATCGCAGCCGCTTCCTGGTCGGCTCGCACAACGAGGAGCTCGACGTCAAGGATGTCACCTGGCTGTCGCCGTCCGGCGAGGAGATGACGACGGAGCAATGGCAGGACGGCAACGCCAAATGCTTCGGCATGCTGCTCGACGGCCGCGCGCAGGAGACCGGGATCAAGCGGCGCGGCTCGGACGCGACCATGCTGCTGGTCTACAACGCGCACCACGACGTCGTGAACTTCACCCTGCCGGAGGTCACCGAAGGACACAGCTGGCTGGGTTTGATCGATACCAATCGGCCCGACGCACCGATGGCCGAGTTCGAGTTCGGGCATGCTTACGCGGTGACCGCGCGCTCGCTCGTGGTGTTCGGCCTTGCCAACGACAGCATCGCGACGCGGCGCCTCCGCCAAGGCCTCGGCGCGCTGCTGGACATCGCCGATACGCCTCTGCCCGAGTAGCCGCGTTGCCGAGGCTCGGAGATTGTTCTGGATGCGTGTCGTTCGAAGCCCTTGGAACACCGCATCAAGAGCCGCGTTCATTGTCGGCATTGGAGCTTTGAAATGAATGTCGATTGCTCGCCGCCGCTCTCGCGATCAATCCCCGCTACGGCCGTGCGCGCCATTGCAGGATGTACCGGTGATCGGCGCGACCACCTGACCGGCAACTGGCGCCCGTCTTGACCGACCGTGCAGCTGAGCCAGGCGGCGCATCCGCAGCCGAGCGTCCTCTCACCGCCATCGCGTTCTCCGGCGGTCTCGGCCTCGGCGCCTATCATGGTGGTGTGTTCGAAGCACTCACCTCTCTTCGGCTGCCGATCGACTGGGTGACCGGTTCGTCGGCCGGGGCCATCACGGCCGCGCTGATCGCGGGAAGCCCGCGCGACGATCGGCTGCGAAATTTACGCAGCTATTGGCATGCACCAAGCAGTCCATCCGACGTGCCGAACGCGGGCCGCCATACCTTCGCGTGGCTGAGCTCGATCAATACGCGCGTGCTTGGTCATTCCGGTTTCTTCCACCCCCGCCTCCCCATTCCGGCGTCTCACTTCGGCGGCCTCTACGATCTCGGCCCGACCCGGCAACGCCTGCAGCGCTTGATCGATTTCGGACGTCTGAACGGCGGCGATCTGCGGATCACGATCTGCGCCACGGACGTCGAGAGCGGCGATGCCGTGTTGTTCGACTCCGCGTCGGAGCGGATCGAGATGGACCATATCCTGGCCAGCTGCGGGTATCTCCCCGAATTCGCTCCGGTGCAGATCGCCGGCCGCTGGCTTTGCGATGGTGGGTTCTCGCTGAACGCGCCGTTCGATCCGATCCTCGAAACTGCAGGCCCGCTCCGCCTCTATGTGATCGATCTGTTTCCGCGCGACGGCAAGGTCCCTAACGGGCTCGAGGCCGCCTCCGAGCGCAAGAGCGACCTGACCTTCGGCAACCAGACCTTCCAGCGCCTCGGCTACGCGCTGGAGGCCCGTCAGCTTCGCGCCGAGCTTCAGGACCTCCACTACGACGACGAGGTCTATCTCCTGAGCTACCGCCCGGGCCGCGAGGAAGCCGGGCCGGAAAAATCCTTCGACCTGTCGGAGACGGCCATGGCGCAGCGCTGGCGCGCCGGCTTTCTGGACATGCAATATGCCGCAAGCCTCGCTCCAGCCCCGAACGAGATCTGCAGCGTGCGGCGGCCCTAAAGCGGAATGGCTTTAGGTTGAATCGATTGCCACGGGCTCGGTGCAACCTCTCCCGCTTGCGGGAGAGGTCGCGCCGAAGGCGCGGGTGAGGGCTTTCTCCTCTAGGCGGCCATCCCATTGCGGAAACACCCTCTCCCCAGCCCTCTCCCGCAAGCGGGAGAGGGAGTGCACTTACCTTGTCGCAATCAAACCTGATCTCATCACGCTTTAACGATGTCTCTCGGTGTCGGGACACGAGCTAGGCGCTGTCCTGGCGTCACGCCGCTCGCGAATGTCGCGCAGCAACCGCCTGAGACCGTCATCGGCAGCCATGCCGTCGGGCGGGGCGATCGTGGTTATGCCCCAGTTCGCGAGCACGGCCTCCTGCACCGGATTGCGCTGCGCGACGAACACGAAGGATCTCGGCCGGTCCTGCCTGTGCCCGGACTCGTCCCAGATCTGCCAGATCCGGTGCAGCAACAGCCGAATGTTCGGGTCGGACATGCTGTATCCGACGAAGAGCAGCGTGCTGCCCAGCGCATCGGCGCGAAAGCGGATATCGAGCGGGGAATTGAAGGCGAGCCGGTTGAGAAAGTCGGTCTCGGTCAGAACCAGCGAAGCATCGTCGTCGAAGTCGCCGTGGAATTTGATGATGTGGGTGACACCGGCACGCGCGCTCGCGATCTCCTTCGCGTTGCTGATCTTCGCAAAGGGCTTGTTCAGCACGTCGAACGCGGTTTCGAGATTGCGGTCGTAATTGGTGGTGTAGATGACCGGAAAGTCCAGCTCGACGATCATCCGGTGCAGCTCTGAAGCGGCGATCTTCTCGGGGTCGACACGCCAATTGCGGTCGAGCCAGCTGCGCAGCGGGCCGATCCCGCCGCGCTTGATCCGATAATATTCCGCAAGCATCTGATAGCCGCCATGCATTCCATCGATGACGTTGCGATCGAGGCCGAGATCGTCAAGGAGATGATCGATCAGGGACTGCCAGGACGGCAGGCCGACCGCCATCGAGACACCGGCGCCCACAAACAGGACAGCGCGGCGTCGCTCGATCGCCGCTGCCAGGATGTCGTGAGGCGGCCGCTCCTCCGATATGAGCCCCGTGGTTTGTTGGTCCATCAACCTTGAATGATCGGGCGCGCGACGCGTTCCTAATCCCGGACCACCCCTCACCGGCCGAGCGGCGAGGATGTCTCGCGCGCCGTTTGCGCCGCGAACCGGGCGATCAGGCGCCGGAGCTGCGCCTTGTGCACCAGGCGCGCCGCCGTCTTCGGCGAGACCCAGATCGCCTCCCGCTCGCCCTTCTCGGGCCACCAGCGCTCCCGCCCGTGCACCTTCATGGGGAAGACGGCAACGCTCATGGTCCGCTTGCGATCACCTTTTCGCTTGCGATGCTTGAAGCTGCCCAGTGCGCGCGTGGCGACGACACCGACCAGGCCCGCCTCCTCATAGGCTTCGAACGCAGCCGTCAGGTGCGGCTCCTTGTTGCGCATCGGCGATCCCTTTGGGACGCTCCACCTGCGCTTGCGCCTGGTCGTGATCAGCATCACCCGCAGCTCCGACTTGTCCAGACGAAACGGCAGAGCGGCAAATTGCTTCTTTCCCATCAGGCGCCTCCAACTCGCGTCTGATAAGCGAGCGCCGCAGCCATGGTTCCTTTTTTGCGAAGTGGCGCCTCGCGAAGTGGCGCCTCGCGTGGGGGCGCGGGAATTTCTAGGAAGCCTGAACTCCACCCGGTCACCTCCGCGCTCAGACCGGCGAAAAACAGCGCAACTGCAAGAGATCGTCGATGGAGAGGCCGAACAGCACTGGTCGAAACGCTGGTGCCGTTGCGAGCACGAGCAGCAGCAGAAAGATCACGTAGACCAGAGCCGGCGGCGTGTTTCTAACGACCCTGTAGGCTGCCTTTCGCATGCACTCCCTCCTGCGCCCCCACTCGTGCCATGGCAACGCCCATGAAGATCATCGCAGCCCCCCACAGCAGGAAGCCGATATCCCAGAAAATGCGCTGGCCGTCGGGCACGGTCTCGTTCACCTGATGCAATCTCAGGATCTGGTGATCGACCACGCCTTCAGCGAGATTGAAGATGCCCCACCCGATCAGGATCGTCCCGAAACACTGCGAGCCGGACCACCGCGGCGCGCTTCGGCGTGTCCGCTGCCACAGCAGAAAAAGCCCGGCGAGCACTAGGACGTAGGCGGTACTGTGAAAGATGCCGTCCCAAGTCGTATTGAGGGTGATGTTCTCGATGGAATTGAGCGGATACCAACCGCTTAACATATGATGCCATTGCAGCAGCTGATGAAAGACGATGCCGTCGAAGAATGCGCCGAGGCCAAGTCCGAGAAGGACGCCTGCGGACGTCGGGAAATTGCTTTGTCTGTCTTGCATGTGGTGAACTCGTGCGCGGCTCGGCACTTCCGATGCGGAATCAAGCCATGCCACACGCGCACGTTCCTATGGCAATCAGCATCTCACTGGGATCGAGCTTGCGATCAATCGTGCCAATTCATCGGGACTAACATGCGTTAAGGCGAGCCAGACATTCGTCGGCACGCGTGCGCGATTGGTTATCGGCTTCATTCCCGTAGGAACGTTCGATATCACGCTGCGTCTGTCGCTCACATGTTGGAGATGCACATGCCGAGAAGATCGTTCTTGCTTGCTTTGGGTGGCCTCGGATTGTCGACCCTGAGTAACCTCAGGGAAATCGCATAGTGCGTAGCGACGGAAGCCAGAGAGGCGATCATGGCATACGCCCTGCTCAAGGACGGAGAGAAGATGAGCCGCACGTTTCCGACCAAGGAGGAAGCGCTGGAGAAAGCCGATGAGGCGGGGTTGGTCGAGCCGAGCCTCGCGATGATGCGGACCTGGACTGGACGCCGGTCAAGCCGGCGTCCTGATCAGGGGCAGGGCAATCGCATATGACTTGTGGCGGCGGTCTGCGCGCACGCCTCGTCCTTCGAGACGGCGCTGACGCGCCTCCTCAGGATGAGGCTAATCGGTGTCAGTGCCCGTTGAAACTGCTGCCGCGCACCGACCTCATCCTGAGGAGCCCGCCTCAAGCGGGCGTCTCGAAGGATGGCCGCAGGGAAAATCTCAAATGCGATAGCCCTGCTGATCAAGGGGGCAGCATCATGGGCTCAGCATCCCCTGCAGATGCCTTTGATCTTTCGATCCGCCTCGGAATCGCGGGAGCTCTCCGAGCGAATCTGGTCGTCGCCCTGCAGCGAGGGTCCGGACGTGACCGTCCCGTCGATGCGTCCGACATTGGAGCCGCCTGCCGGATTGCCGGGTCGCCCGACCGTCGTCGATCCCCTTGGGCCTGCGCCACCGCTCGACTGAGCCGTTCCGGCCGAGTTGGTCCCGGGCGCCGACGACGTGCTTCCAGCCGCCCCGCCACCGGCGCTTCCCCCCGCTCCACCGCCGCCTCCCTGTCCCCATGCGGGACCGGCGGTGGCGGCCGCCAATACGGCGACCAGCACGAGACCCATTCTGCTCATCGCGTGTCTCTCACTGGGTTTGTTGAGGTCGAGCGTCATCGGTCCTGCTGATAGCCCTGATTGGTCGTGTTCTGCTTGATGTTGCCGTGGTGGCCCTGGGTGTCGAAGTTCTCGCGGCCCGGCTCCCGTTCCGCCGTTTCAACGGCGGGATCGGAACCCGGCCCTTTGTTGCTTCGCTGCTCTTCGGGGACGGGAGGCATTTTCTTCGACATCTTTTGCTCCTGTATCGCTTCGCGATCCTGATATGGAGCAATGAACTGACGCCCCGAGTCGTTCCTGAACCGATCGCCGCAGCCGGAACCATGACAAGCCGCTGGAACGAGCTGATACTGCTCGGGTTGTTGCCCTATCGGCACCGCACAAGTTCCGGGAGAGCACACATGCCAAAGGCGACCGAACCTGAAACCGACCCGCGAGAGACTCCGCTTGATGATCCGCGCCGGCAGACCGACATGCCGACGCACCGGCAGACGAATAAGCCCTGGCAAGGCAATCCCGAGAAGGAACAGATCGATCCGGAACGGCCGCCGCTGGATCTGGAGCGGTGGCAGAAATCGAAGACGCACTAGGCGGCGGTCGCCGGCCTAGCGTCAGATCCTGTCGAGATCATGAATGACGGGCCGCAGCGGCCCGCCGGAATCGAGCTCCAGCGTTGCCAGCGTAATCGGCAGCTTGAAGCGTCGCTTCCCTGCGCTGCCTGGATTCAGATAAAGCACGCCGTTGACGGTTTCGATCCGCGCGCGGTGGGAATGCCCTGAGACCACGACATCGATTTCGAGCTCGGCAGGATCGATCGTCAGCTCGTTGAGGTCGTGCAGGACGTGGAAGCTGCGGCCGCCGAGGCGCAGCGTTTGTGTTTCGGGAAAGCGTTTAGCCCACGTGCCCCGGTCGACATTTCCCCTGATCGCGGTGACGGGTGCGATGCGGCAAAGCCCGTCCATCACCGCCTGGGCGCCGATGTCGCCGGCGTGGATGATGTGCGAGACGCCGGCGAGGCAGCGCTCCGCCTCGGGCCTTAGCAGTCCATGCGTGTCGGCGATCACCCCAATCGTGAACGTCATGTCAGATCACGGCTTCAGTGCACTACATCCAGCGGCATCCGGCCGATTTCCTCACCATCCTCGTTCGTGACGAGGATCGAGAAGTGGCGGCCCTTGAGCTCGGGACGCTCCTCGAGCAGGCGCCGCGCAATCTCTTCGGCGACATCCAGAGCCTTGATGTCGTCCGGCAAATCGGCACCTCCCTCGTCGGCTACGGTTTCAGAATCCACCAAATCAAAATGATAGAGCGGCAACGTCTGGTCCTCGGATGTTTCCCGCAGGAACGCGCGGTTTCGGGGCTTCGTTCCGGCGCCGGAGCCATCTGCGGTCCGGCGGGGGGCATCGCCGTCGGGTCCTCGGCGCGAGATTGCCGCGGACTCACGCGCGGCGCCGCCGCGTCCTCGCGCGGGGCCTGGAACGGCCCGCCCTCGATGCCGCGAATGCCAGGCCGGCAGCGATCCCGAGCACCACGAGCCCCTTGCTGAGCACAGCGGCCGGCGGAACCTGCTTCCGCACCAGCCAGCCGCCGTCGACGGACGTGCCCTGCGGACCCGCTTCGAGCAAGGTGCCTTCGTTCCTTGCTGCGGGACGCGCGCGCGACAGTAGCCAGCGGAATGCAGCTCCTAGGATATTCTCGGTGATCTCAGGGGCAATCGCATAGGCCAGTTGCCCGGCGCGCGCCGGCCACCCCATGGCCATCTCGTCGCGAGGCGCGCGGACGAGGCGCAGGAAGGTCTGGGCCACGTCCTCGGATTGATAAAGCAGCGGACCAGGATCGAGCCTTCGTCCGGAGGCGTTGGCGCTGTGGACGAAGCCCGGCGTATCGACCATGGACGGAAAGACGCCGCAGACATGAATGTCGGGATGAGCCCGGAGCTCCTGACGCAAGCTTGCGGTGAAGCCGCGCAGGCCGAACTTGCTGGCGGTATAGGCTGCGGCAAAGGGCGTCGGCGCCCAGCCGCCAAGCGAGATGTTGTTGATCAGGACACCGCGGTTCTGGCGAAGGAAGATCGGAAGCACCGCGAACGCGCCATGCATGGTGCCGAGCAGATTGACCTCGATGGTCCGGCGATGGAGCGCGATGTCCGCGTCCTGATAGGCCCCGAACACGCCCGTGCCGGCGTTGTTGATCCAGACGTCGATGCCGCCGAAGGCCTCGTCCGCCGCACCGGCCAGACGCTGCACGGCCTCCGCGTCAGTGACGTCGGTTGGCACGGCCAGGGCCCGGCCTCCGAGCGCCTCACACTCGCTGGCAAGGCGCGTCAAGACCTCGCCGCGGCGTGCGGCGAGGACCACGCTTGCGCCCTCG
Organism: Bradyrhizobium sp. USDA 336; assembly: GCF_044908355.1. Taxonomy (NCBI): domain Bacteria; kingdom Pseudomonadati; phylum Pseudomonadota; class Alphaproteobacteria; order Hyphomicrobiales; family Nitrobacteraceae; genus Bradyrhizobium; species Bradyrhizobium sp. USDA 336. The sequence goes on from NZ_JBIYDC010000002.1 coordinate 2,613,234, forward strand.
CGCGCAAACGCCAGCGCCGCGGCTCGCCCGATTCCACTGGAGGCGCCGGTGATGACGACGCGCGTGCCGACCATCTGCCCGTGCTCGCGCCCCGAGACCTTCGCCGGAAGCAGCCAGCGCAGGGATCGCCGCAGCCGTGCCGTTCCCTGTGTTTCGAACCAGTCACCATGCGCAAAGATCACCCGCTCCGGAGCCAGCTTCACGAGCCGCTCGGCCGCAGCCTGCGCCGAACGGCCGCCGAGGCGGAGCAGCAGCCGCAGATAGACCGGGGCCTTCCCGTCCGGCCTGGCAATGCCGAGCAGGTTCGCCGCAGCCGCATTCGAGGCGCTGAGGTGGTCGGGATCGAGGTTCTGCACGAGATCGGTCAGAACCAGCGTCCGGCTCCGTCTGTCGAACAGCTCGATCTCCGAGAACATCGGAGCATTCACCGACACCGTTTCGAGATCGGCGGCCCATTCCTCCGGCGTCGTATCCCCAAGCTCGCGATCGATACGCAGGCCCGCCGCCCGCACCTGCCCGCGCGCCGCAAGGCCGCGCGCGGCAAGGACCGCTGCCCGCGGCAACTGCCTCTGCCATTCAGGCAGGAACATCCAGTGCGCAATATTCGGCCCCAGCAGGTATCTGATCGTGCCCAGCCGCTCCAGCTCCTGGCGCAGAGCCGGCGAATATCTCACCGGCGAATGCAGCACGAGGTCGCCATTCGACAGGCGGATCACGGTCATCCGCACGGGCAGTTGCAGGCCGGCGGCGCTGATCGGCTTGTCGTTCACGATCCAGATATCGTCTGTCACGCGCGATAGGCTGGCGGTCGACACACCGGCGTCGGAACTTTGCATGAGCGTCTTTCCCTCGCGAAGACGTTGCTCCAAAGCGCGTGGGCGGCGCTCGTTCCTCAGCAATGTCTTGGAAATAATGGCCTGGAAATCACATCGCTGCGGTCGCTCTACCTGCTTCGAGGCGGGCCTGCAGCCCGTTTCGGACCTCGGCAATGACAGGACCCCAGTCGTCCGGCCGTGTTTGATGAAACAGCCGCAGGCTCGGATACCAGAACGAACGCGCGCCGGATTGAGGCCAGCGCCAGTCGCAATCGGCATGCAGCAAGACCCAGGCCTCGCATCCCAGCGCGCCCGCAAGGTGCGCCACCATGGTGTCGACACATACGACGAGATCGAGCTGCCGCAGGCGGTGGCCGAGCGCTATGATGTCGGGCGTGCTGACGTCCCGCGCCCCAATCGCCGCGAGCTCATCGGCGCTGGCGCCGCGCTGGAGCGAATGGAGCGTCACGCCGGGACCCGCGAGATTGCGCAGCAAGACGGCCGGAACCTCCCGCCGCTTGTCCCACTCACCGACTTTCCAGACCAGGCCGACGGCCAGACTTTGTTCTCGCCGAAGCGGCGGAAGAGCAATTGGAGGCAGCGCCAGGTAAGGACCACGCATCTCCACCTGATCCCGGCGCGCTCTGATGGCGTGCGGTACCTCCATGATCTCGATGTCGACCTCGAAAGCGCTCTCGGGCGCACCATCATGCAGCGGGATGGCGCGATCGACGCCCGCTGCGCCCTCGACCAGCGGCAGCACCTCGGGTTGACACCACAGGGTGACGCTGCGCGCAATCGCGCGAAGCGGCTTCATGAAGCGCAGGAACTGGATGGTGTCGCCGAGTCCGTGATAGCAGCGCACCAGCACGTGCTTATCGTTCATGTCCTCGCCGCGCCAGATCCGCTGGAGATGGCGCGGGCCGGTGTGCTTGGGCGGATGCGCGATCTCCAACAAATCTCGATCGTTGATCGTCCAGGCGCGTGCGAAATCGCCCGCCCTGATTGCTTCCGCCCAGCCGCCCGCCATGTCGCGCGGTCGCTAATGTCGCACGAACTTGTGGAATCGACTGAGCTTGCCGTCCTTGGTTCGATCCTGATGCAGGAACGCAATGCCGGCTTCATCGAACTTTTCGAAGAACTCGTCCCAGCTGATGCGATCCAGCGCTTCGTCCGGCGGATCAAAATCAATGCGCAGGATTCCTGCGTGGCCATCCTCCTCCGTCGCCTTCACGGTCGCCGGCCTCCCGCCGCGCTCCTCGGCCCATTTCTGGATGACGTTGTGATCGGTAGTCTCGTGAGCTTCGCTGTTTTGCGCCTTGGACGTCATGTCACACCTCGTTGACTAGCCGGGCGATGAACCCGCGCACTGCATCGAACCATTGGCCGACAAACGCGGGCCGGGGTGATTTGTTCTTCGCGATAGTACGAAGCGGTCGCGCGAGGCGAGCATCATCTTCTTCATCTTCTTCATCTTCTTCATCTTCATCATGAAAGTCGTTCGTTCCGAGCAGGCGGTACGGGATTTTATCCCATGTTAAGCGCGTCGCATTTTGTCGCGAGGAATCGGCCAAGGCGTGCCGCCCGCCATCTCCTTTCCAGGAACGAACATACCTTCCACACGTTCGCCGACGTACTTACACCGACTCTTGCACCGACGCCGCGTGCTTCCGGAGGGCTTCATTCCATGCATTCTCGTCTCCAACACAGGCGCCGCGTGCGCGTCGGACTCGTCGGCATCGGCAATTGCGCGAGCTCCTTCGTCCAGGGCCTCACCTACTACCGCAACGCCAAGTCGAACGAGCCGGTCCCGGGGCTGATGAACGCGGACCTCGGCGGTTACCATATCAGCGACATCCAGATCGCTTCGGCGTTCGACGTCAACGCCAACAAGGTCGGCCGCGACGTCGCCGATGCGATCTTCGCCCCGCCCAACAACACGCACCGCTTCTCCGACGTCGCGCCGACAGGCGTGATCGTTCAGCGCGGTCCGGTCCTGGATGGCATCGGACATTATCTCACCGACGACGTTCCGATTGCGGAGGTGCCGGAGGCCGACGTGTCCGAAGTGCTGGCGATGTCCCGCACCGACGTTCTGGTCTCCTATCTTCCGGTCGGCTCGCAGCGCGCCAGCGAGTGGTATGCGGCCCGCGCCATCGAGGCCGGCTGCGGCTACGTCAATTGCATTCCGGTCTTCATCGCCTCCAATCCCGAATGGCAGCGCCGCTTCGAGGAGGCAGGCCTGCCGATTGTCGGCGACGACATCAAGAGCCAGGTCGGTGCCACCATCCTGCATCGCGTGCTCGCCAATCTGTTCCGCGAGCGCGGGGTGCGGCTCGACCGCACTTACCAGCTCAATGTCGGCGGCAACACCGATTTCAAGAACATGCTCGAACGGGAGCGGCTGGCCTCGAAGAAGATCTCCAAGACCCAGGCCGTGACCAGCCAGTTCGACGTCCCCATGGACCCCGACAACATCCATGTCGGACCGAGCGATCACGTGCCATGGCTCACCGACCGCAAGCTCGCTTTCATCCGCCTAGAGGGAACGACGTTCGGCGGCGTTCCCCTGAGCGCCGAGGTCAAGCTCGAGGTCTGGGACTCCCCGAATTCGGCGGGCGTCGTGATCGACGCGGTGCGCTGTGCCAAGCTCGCCATGGACCGCGGCCAGGCCGGAGCGCTGACCGGCCCTTCGAGCTATTTCATGAAATCGCCGCCGCAGCAGTTCACCGACGAGGAGGCCGGACGGCGAACGCGCGCCTTCATCGACGACAAGGCGTTTGCGTGATGGCTGGGATCATCCATCTCGTCCGCCACGGTCATCATGCCCTGCTCGGCCGTATCCTGTGCGGCCGGATGAAAGGCGTCGCGCTCGACGATCTCGGCTGTGAGGAAATGGCGCGCTGTGCCGGCACCATCGCGCCGCGGCCATCGCTCATTCAGTCCAGCCCGCAACGGCGCTGCATGCAGTCGGCCTGCATCCTCGCGGCGCAGTTCAGGCTGCCGGTCGAGATCGTTCCCGCTCTCGACGAACTCGATTATGGCGAATGGACCGGACGATCGTTCGACGACCTGGCGCCGGATCCCCGATGGTCACGCTGGAATGGGCGACGCGGCACCAGCCGCCCGCCCGGCGGCGAGAGCATGCGGTCGCTTCAGAGCCGCATGGTCGCTCATCTGGAGCAGCTGCGTGCCGATCGCAATCTCGACACCGTCGTCCTCGTCAGCCACGCCGAGCCGATCCGCGCCGCGCTGCTGCACTATTCGCGCACGCCGCTCGACCAGTTTCTTTCGATCGAGATCGATCCGGCCAGCATCAGCACGCTCCGCGCCGACAGAAGCGGCATGAAGATCACCGGGATCAACAAGCGGGTGCCGGCGTGAAGATCGTCATCTTCGGCCTGACAATCTCCTCGTCCTGGGGCAACGGTCACGCCACCTTGTGGCGCGGCCTCTGCAAGCATCTCGCGCGTTCGGGACACAGCGTCGTCTTCTTCGAGCGCGATGTGCCCTATTATGCCGGTGCCCGGGATCTCTACGAACTGCCGGGTGGCGCGCTCCGACTGTTCGCGAACTGGGACGATGTGCGGCAGGCGGCAATCGCCGAGATCCGTGAAGCCGACGTTGCGATCGTGACCTCCTATTGTCCCGATGCGATCGCCGCGACCGAGCTGATCCTCGCCGAGGATCGTGCCGTTCCCGTGTTCTACGACCTCGATACGCCGGTCACGCTGGCAAGGCTCACCGCCGGCGAGGCTGTCCCCTATATCGGCCCGCGCGGCCTGCGGGACTTCGCGCTGGTGCTCAGCTTTACTGGAGGGCCTCACGTTGCGGACGAATTCCGCAACAGGCTCGGCGCGCGCGACACGCGGCCGCTTTATGGGCATGTCGACACAGACATCCACCATCCGGTCGCGCCGCAGCCGCATTATCGCGCCGATTTGTCCTATCTCGGCACCTACTCCGAAGACCGCCAGCGCACGCTCGAGACGCTTTTCGTCGCGCCCGCGCGGGCGCGCCAGGATCTCCGTTTCCTGATCGGCGGCGCGCAATATCCGGACGATTTCCCATGGTCGCCCAACATCTATTTCGTGCGGCACCTACCGCCGTCCGAGCACGCGCCGTTCTTTGCCTCATCGCGGCTGACCCTCAACGTCACCCGCCGGGCCATGGCGGAGATGGGCTGGTGCCCGTCGGGCCGGCTGTTCGAGGCCGCGGCATGCGGTGCTCCGCTGCTCAGCGACGACTGGCCCGGAATTGCGGACTTCTTCGCGCCCGGAGAGGAGATCCTGATCGCACGCGATGAGCACGACGCGCTTGCCGCACTCGCGATGCCGGATGCCGAGCTCAGACGCATGGCCCTGCGCGCTTATGACCGCACCATGGACCAGCACACATCCGACAAGCGGGCGCGTGAACTGATCTCGATGCTCGAGCAGATTGCGTCGAGCCGCGTCAGCCGGCAACAAATCGAGGAGGCCTGATCATGTGGGGCATCGTTCCGGCCGCAGGCCGCGGCAGCCGTATCCAGCCGCTCGCCTTCTCGAAGGAATTGCTGCCGGTCGGCAGCCGGCATGACGACGGTACCGATCGTCCCTGCGCCGTCTCCGAATATCTGCTGGAGCGCCTCATCCTCGGCGGCGCCGACAAGATCTGCTTCGTGATCTCGCCCGGCAAGTCCGACATCCTCGAATATTTCGGCGACCATTACGGCAGCGCCGAGCTCGCCTATGTCGTGCAGCCCGAAGCCTCCGGACTGTGCGACGCGGTGTTCAGGGCAAGCACCGTCGTCGGGCAGCACGAGGACGTCATGGTCGGCTTGCCCGACACGGTCTGGTTTCCCAAGGCGGCCCTGCAATCCCTACCCGACGCAGACCTCTCGTTCCTGCTGTTCCCGGTCGAGCACCCCGAATTCTTCGATGCGGTGGTGCTGGACGGCGAGCAGGTGACGGAGATCCAGGTCAAGCAGCCGAATGCAGCCTCGCGCTGGATCTGGGGTGCTTTCAAGATGTCGGCGCACGGCTTCCGCCAGCTCCAGTCGCTGTGGCGCGCACGCGAACGCCGCGACGAATATTTTGGGACGCTGGTCAATGCCTATCTTGCGGCCGGCGGCATCGGCATCGGCATCAAGGCCGGCGAATCCTACGTCGATGTCGGCACCATCGACGGCTATCGCACGGCAATGGCCCTGCTCGCCGAGGGCGTCGAGGGCCGTTCCAAGTCGCGGACCCGCGCCTCATCGGACGGGGCCCGGCCGGTCTCAATGAATAACGGAGCGATTGCATGACCGGAGGCGCCCTCTCCCGTGAGGAAATCCGCCAGCGCGTCGATGCGCTGGGGCCATGGTTTCACAATCTCGACCTCAAGGGCGTGCCGACCGCGCCGTCGCACTTCCTCGGCGACTATCCCAATGTGAAGTGGCAGCGCTTCTCCGGCATCATCCCCGACCGGCTCGAAGGCAAGACCGTGCTCGATATCGGCTGCAATGCCGGCTTCTACGCCATGGAGATGAAGCGGCGCGGCGCCGAACGCGTGCTCGGCCTCGACACCGACGAAGAATATCTGGCCCAGGCTCGCTTCGCGGCCGAGGTGAACGGGCTCAGGATCGAATTCCGCAAGATGTCGGCCTATGATGTCGGGCAGCTCCGCGAGAAGTTCGACCTCGTGATCTTCATGGGCGTGCTCTATCATCTGCGACACCCGCTGCTGGCGCTGGACCTGATCCATGAGCACGTCGCCGGCGATCTCCTGCTGTTTCAGTCGATGCAGCGCGGCGACAGCCGCGTCGATCTGGTCGAGAAGAATTACGACTTCTGGACGACCGAGCAGTTCGATTCCTCCGGCTACCCGAAGCTGCACTTCATCGAGCACAAATATGCCGACGATCCCACCAATTGGTGGGTGCCCAATCGCGCCTGTGTCGAGGCCATGCTGCGCAGCGCCGGCTTTGCCATCGCGGCGCATCCGGAGGAGGAAGTCTATCTGTGCAGGCACACGGTACGGCCGCAGGCTGACGGACCGGTTTATCCATCACGGGAGGCGGGTCGATGATCGAGGCTGCCAAGATCTGGAACGAGCCGAACAACAAGTCGCATTGGGACCTGCTGATCGACCCGGACTGGACGATGTTCGCGAATCTTGCCCTCGCGGCGGGAAAATCTATCCGCAGCGCGCATCCGACCTTGCCGCGCGTGCTCGGCGGCATCTCGCCGATCGACCCGTCCTTCATGCGCAGCATGCAGGCGCGCGGCGTGCTCGACCACGTCGACGCCGTCGCCGTGCACGGCTTTCCGCTCGACTGGAATTTATGGCAGATCGGAGAATGGCCGGCGAAGATCGAGGAGATCAAGGCTGTCACCTCGCTCCCGGTCTGGGTGACCGAGGTCGGCGTCTCCTCGTTCGGCGCCGAGGAGGTGCAGGCCTGGGGTCTGTCGCGCACCGCCGACCTTCTGATCGGCCGCGCGCCGCGCATCCATTGGTATAGCCTCTACGATCTTCCTTCGGCCTGGGAGGCGACCACGCGGCACAAGGAGGCGGAAGGGTCGTCGTACTACCGGCATTTTCACATGGGCCTGCTGCGCGAGGATGGAACGCCGAAAGCCGCAGCGGAGCTGTTCGGCCAATATGCCGCCGACATGGGCCTCTGCCAGTGGTTTCATTTCGAGGACCATCGTCTCGATGACGCCGTGCGCTGGATGCGCCGCTTCGGCGTCAGGCACTTGCGGACCGGCCTGTCATGGGCCGACAGCTTCCGTCCCAATGCGCTGGACTGGTTCGATCGCCAGATGGATGCGCTGGCCGAGTTCGAGGTCACCGTGACCTTCTGCTTCACGCCGGAACACCGCGGCCTCGAACCGCATCACACCAGCCCGCCGCTCGATGCGAACGAGTTCGCCGATTTCTGCGCGCGGATGGTCGAGCGCTATTGCACGAGGACCGGTCTCGCCTCCTCTAGTGGCGCCTCCCCGCCGATCAGGGAGCCGACATGCGTGCCCTGATCCTGGTGATGGATTCCGTCGGAATCGGCGCGGCGCCCGACGCTGTCAATTACGGCGACGAGGGTGCCGACACCATCGGCCACATCGCGGATGCGTGCATGGCCGGGCGTGCCAATAGTCCGCAGCGGGAGGGGCCGCTGTGCCTGCCCAATCTCGTGGCGCTGGGCCTCGGCGAGGCCTGCCGCCTCTCCACGGGCCGCGTCCCGCCCGGGCTCGACGGCTGCGTTCAACATGCGCGCTATGGCTGCGCCAGCGAGATATCGAGGGGCAAGGACACGCCATCCGGCCATTGGGAGATCGCCGGCGTGCCTGTCGCGTTCGACTGGGGCTATTTTCCAAAGATCCAGCCCTGCTTCCCGCGCGATCTTGTAACAAAGCTGTGCGAACAAGCCGGACTGCCCGGCATCCTCGGCAACCGCCACGCCTCCGGCACCGACATCATCGCCGAATTCGGCGAGCGCCACATGCGCAGCGGCGAGCCGATCTGCTACACCTCGGCCGACAGCGTGTTCCAGATCGCGGCGCACGAGGAGACCTTCGGGCTCGAGCGACTCTATGAGGTCTGCACGGTCGCGAGGCGGCTGGTCGATCCCCTGAACATCGGCCGCGTCATCGCACGTCCGTTCGTCGGAACGAGCGCGGACAGCTTCAAGCGCAGCTCGCACCGGCGCGATTTCTCGGTGCCGCCGCCCGAGCGAACCATCCTCGACCTTGCTGACACTGCCGGCCGCGACATCGTCACGATCGGCAAGATCGACGACATCTTCGCCCATCGCGGCACCGGGCGAAACCTGCGCGGCGACGGCAATGCGGCGCTTTTCGATGCCGCGCTCGATGGGCTGAGAGGCCTTGCAGAAGGCGGGCTTTTGTTCGCGAACTTCATCGATTTCGACACGCTCTACGGCCACCGCCGTGACGTCGCCGGCTACGCAACGGCGCTCGAAGCTTTCGATGCCCGCCTCCCCGAGTTGCTGAGCCGGCTGCGAAGCGACGATCTTCTCATCATCACCGCCGATCATGGCTGCGATCCGACCTGGAGCGGCACCGATCATACGCGCGAGCAGGTCCCGATCCTGGCGTGGACCGCGCGGTCAACGGCTCCGATCGGCCGGCGCGCCGGCTTTGCCGACATCGGCGCGACCGTTGCAAGACATCTCGACCTGCCGGCGCCGCCTCATGGCGCGCATTTCTAACCGGGATTCTAGCCGGGATTCACTTGGGTTATTGATCCAGGTTAGAGAAATTTTCGTTTGTAGGTTTCGCAGGAACGAACATTCCTTGCACCGCTTCTAACTCCCAGACGTGACTGGCGCGCAGGTCGCCCGACCAAGCAAAGCGCGCTTCAACTCTCATCATCGGCTGGTCCGAACGGATCGGTCCCATGCGGCACGGAGCGGTGAATGACGCGAGTATTGATCACTGGGGGCGCGGGATTCATCGGTTCGCATACGGCCGACGCGCTGCTTGCGGCCGGCTATGATGTCCGCCTTCTCGACAATCTCTCTCCGCAAGTCCATGGCGGCAACCGTCAGCGGCCCGCCTATCTCTCCAACGACGCCGAGCTCGTGGTAGGCGACGTCACGGATAGCGTCGCCGTCGAACAGGCCTTGCGCGGCGCCGACATGGTCCTGCATCTCGCCTCCGCCGTCGGCGTCGGCCAGAGCATGTACGACATCGAGCCCTATGTCCGGACGAACGAGCTCGGCACCGCCGTGCTGCTGCAAGCGCTGGCGAAGCGACCGGTCGCACGGCTGGTGATGGCGTCCTCGATGAGCATCTATGGCGAAGGCCTCTATCGCGATGCCGTCGGCAACGTCGTCGCTTGCGATGAACGACCGATCGGGCAGCTTCGCCAAGGCGAGTGGGAACTGCGGGATCATGCAGGCCATGCGCTTGATCCCGTGCCTACGCCTGAGACCAAGCAGCCGTCTTTGAGCTCGATCTACGCGCTGAACAAATATGCGCAGGAGCGCATGTGCCTGATCACGGGCAAGGCCTACGGCATTCCGACCGTCGGCTTGCGCTTCTTCAACGTGTTCGGTCCGCGGCAAGCGCTGTCGAATCCCTATACCGGGGTGCTGGCCATCTTCGCCGCGCGGCTGCTCAATGGCCGGCCGCCGCTCGTCTTCGAAGACGGCCTGCAGCGGCGCGACTTCGTCCACGTGCACGATGTCGCCCGCGCCTGCCGCATGGCGCTCGAATCCGACTATGCCCAGGACGTCTTCAACGTCGGCTCGGGCCAGAGCCGCACCATTCTGTCGGTAGCCGAGGATCTGGCGGAGGTGATGGGACGGTGCGAGATCGCTGCCGAAATCACACGGAAATACCGTGCCGGCGACATCCGCCACTGCTTTGCCGATATCGGCAAGTCACGCGACCTGCTCGGCTTCGAGCCGCATGTCGCGTTCAAGGACGGGCTTGAAGAGCTCGCCGGGTACCTCGCCGACCAGATCGCCGACGATCAGGCGGAGCGGGCGACCCCGTGAGCTGCTGCAACGAGGGTTGGTCGCGTGATGAGTGAAGACAACAGACCCGTCCTTGTTACCGGTGGCTGCGGCTTCATCGGCTGCAATCTCGCCGACCGTCTGGCCGAGCGCGGCGACCGTGTGCTGGTGCTCGACAATCTCGCCCGCGCCGGCGCGCGCGAGAACGCGCAATGGCTGAAATCCCGGCATGGCGAGCGCGTCGCGATCACGGTGGCCGATATCCGCGAGCCCATTCCGGTGATCGACGCCGTGCGCGAGGCACGGGCCGTGCTGCACCTCGCGGCCCAGGTCGCCGTGACCGACAGCGTCAGCGATCCCTCGGCCGATTTCGAGATCAACGCGCGCGGCACGCTGAATGTGCTGGAAGCGGTCCGTTCGCACAATTCCCCGGCGCCGGTGATCTTCGCCTCGACTAACAAGGTTTACGGACGCCTGATCGAGGACGGCGAGATCGCGCTCGCCGGCCGCCGCTACACGCCGGTCAATGATCTGCTCGCTGGCGGCATTTCGGAGAACACCCCGCTCGATTTCTACAGCCCCTATGGTTGCTCCAAGGGCACCGCCGATCAGTACGTCCACGATTATGCCCGGGTGTTCGGGCTGCAGACCGTGGTGATGCGCATGAGCTGCATCTACGGGCCGCGGCAATTCGGCACCGAGGACCAGGGCTGGATCGCACACTTCCTGCTCAGCGCCATAAGCGGCAATCCGCTGACGATCTATGGCGACGGCAAGCAGGTCCGCGACGCGCTGCACGTGTCGGACGCGGTGAGCGCCTGGCTCGCGGCGCTCGACCACATCGCACTGGCGCGCGGGCGCGTCTTCAATCTCGGCGGCGGTCCGGCCAATGCGGTCAGCCTGCTCGAGTTGATCGACCGCATCACCGAGCTGACGGGCCGCAAGGTCAGCTATCGCTTTGCGGACTGGCGGCCGGGCGATCAGCCCTGGTACGTGACCGACACGCGGGCGCTCGCCACCGCGCTCGGCTGGACGGCGCAAATGCCGCTCGCCGACGGCCTGCGCTCGCTCCACACCTGGCTCGACAGCCGCTTCGGGTCACAGGACAGAAGCGAGGCCCTGGCATGACGCGGGTCGCCCTCATCAATCCGAACTGGGATTTTTCAGGCAGCATCTATTTCGGCTGCCGCTCGCCTCACCTGCCGCTCGAGCTCGGCATCTCCCAGCACTATCTGAAGGCGGCGGGCCACGACACGCTGCTGCTCGATGCGCATATGTTCGATCTCTCCCTCGCTGAGATCGGGGCCGAGCTGCGCGCCTTTGATCCCGACCAGATCGTCTTCACCACCGCACCGACCTATTTGTTCTGGCGCTGCGCGCCGCCCGAGCTGCGCGTGCCGCAGCAGCTCGCCATCGCGGTGCGGGACCTTGCGCCGACCCTGATCGCGGTCGGCCCGCATGGCTCGACAACGCCGAAGACCGCCCTGAAGAAGCTCGGTGTCGACATCGTCGTGATGGGCGAGTGCGAGGCCTCGCTGCTGCGTCTCGCCAATGGCGAGCGGGACTTTCCCGGCCTGTGCTTCGCCGACGGTGCGTCGCTCCGGGTCAATGGCGGCCCGCAGGCGGTCGCGTTCAGCGATCAGCCCGCGCTCGACTGGCCTGACGAGATGATCCGGCGTCACCACCACCATCATCACCGCTTCGAGGCCGAGCCGACGGCGCCGGGCGCCGAGGTGGAGGCCTCGCGCGGCTGTCCGTACAATTGCACGTTCTGCGCCAAGGAGAATTTCCGCAACGCCTATCGCAAGCGGCCGCCCACGGTCATTCTCGACGAGATCGATCGTCTGCGCCGTCACGGCATCGAGTACGTCTACTTCATCGACGAGATCTTCCTTCCCAATCGCGAGCTCCTCGAGGGCCTGACGACGCGCGGGCTGAAGTTCGGCGTGCAGACGCGGATCGACCTCTGGAAGCCCGACATGCTCGCCCTGCTCGGGCGCGCCGGCTGCGTCTCGATCGAAGCCGGCATCGAGAGCCTCACCGTGGAAGGGCGCGCGGCCCTTGCCAAGAATTGCAAGATGACGACGGATCAGCTCGCGGAACGGCTGGTCGAAGCCCGCCGCCACGTCCCCTTCGTGCAGGCCAATCTGATCGAGGTGCCCGAGGACGACGATCCCGTGGTGCAGCGCTGGCGCCGCACGATGCAGGATGCCGGCGTCTGGGCCAACGATCCCGTGCCGCTCTACCCCTATCCCGGCTCTCCCGACTACCGCAAGCTCTGGGGCGAGCCCGACGATGTCGCCTGGGAGCGCGCACACCGGCACTATCTCGCGATGTTCGACCAGTTCAGCGACGTGCAGAACGATCGCCCGGTGCCGCTCGACAGCCTCGAACTCCAGGTGGCCTCATGACCCGTGGCGCCGACATCAGGATCATGATGACGACCGACACGGTTGGCGGCGTGTGGACCTATTCCTGCGCCCTCGCCGCCAGTCTCGCTGCGTCCAGTGCCGACGTCACGCTCGTGACGCTGGGCCCGCGGGCACGGGTCGATCAGCGCCAGATGCTGCGTGAGACCAGCGTTCACCTGATCGAGACGGACCTCGCACTCGAATGGCAGGACCCGGAGGGCCAAAACGTTCCCGACGCAAGGCGCGTGCTTGCAAACCTGGAAGCCAGGTTGTCGCCCGACGTTGTGCATCTCAACAGCTTTCGCGAGGCGACCTTTGCCTGGCAGGCCCCGACCGTGCTGGTGGCGCATTCCTGCGTGAACTCCTGGGCCTTGGCCTGCCACGATACGGCCTGGCTTGGCGAGCCCAAATGGCGCCGCTACAGCGAGCGGGTCGCTGCGGCGCTCGACATGGCGCAGGCCTGGGTCTGTCCGAGCCGGGCCTTTTACGACGTCATCACCGCGATCTACCAGCCGCGATCGCGCGGCGCGGTGATCTGGAACGGAACTGCGCCGCGTGACCCTTCTGGACGGAAGCAGGATCTGATTTTCGCGGCAGGACGGCTGTGGGACCGAGCCAAGAACATCGAGGCGCTCGCTGCCGCCGCGCCCGGGCTGGAATGGCCGGTCGAGGTGGCTGGTCCGATCGACGCACATCTGCCAGCTGGCGTCACCTGGCTCGGAGAGCTGCCGCATGAAGAGCTGGAGGCGCGCTTGCAGCATGCAGGGATCTTCGTCAGCCCCGCGCTCTATGAACCGTTCGGCCTCTCGGTGCTGGAAGCCGCCGCCGCGGGCTGTGCGCTGGTCCTCTCCGACATCCCGACGTTCCGGGAGTTGTGGCGCGGCGCAGCCTTGTTCGTCGATCCCGCCGACAACGAGGCGCTGCATCGGGCCCTGGCAGAGCTTTGCGCCGACGATATGGGTCGAGCGCGGCTGCAGCGGGCCGCCTATGAGCAATCCCTGACCTATTCGCTGACGCGCATGACGAGCGCCTATCTGGGTCTCTACCGGGACCTGATCGCATCGCGCCGGACGAGCACGGCGGCCAGCCAAATCGAGGTGCGCGCATGAAATGCGTCCTGTTCTATCATGCCTTCACCTCGTGCTGGAACAACGGCAACGCACATTTCCTGCGAGGCTATGCGCGCGAGCTCCATGCGCTCGGGCACGAGGTCGTCGTGTTCGAACCCATCGACGGCTGGAGCCGGCTGAACGCGATCCGCGAAGGCGGCAGTCGTGCCATGGACGACATCCCGGCACTCTTCTCCGGCATCGACATCCGCCGCTACGATACCGGCCTCGATCTCGACCGGGCGCTAGAGGGCGCCGATCTCGTCATCGTGCATGAATGGAATTCGCCCGATCTCATCGCGCAGATCGGGCGCAGGCGGGCGCGAGGTGGGTCCTTCACCCTGCTCTTTCACGACACTCATCACCGTGCCGTCAGCGCGCCCGAGGAGCTTGCGCAATTCGACCTCGACGGCTTCGACGGTGTGCTCGCCTTCGGCGAGGTGCTTCGGCAGATCTATTTGAAGCTCGGCTGGGCCGACCGGGTCTTCACCTGGCACGAGGCCGCCGATATCGCGCTGTATCATCCACTGCCGCAAGTGGAGCGGACCGACGATCTGGTCTGGATCGGCAATTGGGGAGATGGCGAGCGCAGCGCCGAGCTGAACGAGTTCCTGGTCAAGCCCGCGGCGGAGCTGAAGCTCCGCGCCAGCGTCCATGGCGTCCGCTACTCGGATGACGCACTCCACACCATCAGGCGCGCAGGCATCCGTTATGGCGGCTGGCTGCCGGCGCACTGGGCGCCCATCGCCTTCGCCGGCGCGCGCGCGACCATCCATGTGCCGCGCGGGCCTTACGTCGCGCTGCTTCCGGGCATCCCGACCATCCGCGTCTTCGAGGCGCTGGCCTGCGGCATTCCCCTGGTTTCGGCACCCTGGTCGGATGAGGAAGGCCTGTTCCCCGAGGGCGCTTATCTCAGCGTTGGCGATGGCGAACAGATGAAGCATGCGCTTCGGTCCGTCATCGACGATCCGGAATTCTCTGCCGCGATGGTGGAGACCGGCCTGAGGGTCATCAGGGATCGCCATACGTGCCGCCACCGCGCCGAGCAGCTCATCGACATCGTCACCGACCTCAGGGATTCCAGCCGTTCGCCACGGCCTCAGCACGACATCGGAGCCGTTGCATGAAGATCTGTTTCTTCGGATCCAGCCTCGTCTCGTCCTATTGGAATGGCGCCGCCACCTATTACCGCGGCATGCTGAAGGAGATCGCGGCGCTCGGCCACGAGGTCACCTTCTACGAGCCCGACGCCTTCGACCGCCAGTCGCATCGCGACATCGACGAACCGGATTGGGCCAGGGTGATCGTCTATCCCGCGACCGCCGACGGCTGGCGCCGTGCGCTCGACACCGCCGCACAATCGGCCGACATGCTGGTCAAGGCCAGCGGCGTCGGCGTCTTCGATCTCGAGCTGGAGAACGCCGTCGCCGCCCTACCGTCGCGGCTGACGCGGGTCTATTGGGACGTCGATGCTCCCGCCACGCTCGAGGCGATCGAAAGCGATCCGCAGCATCATCTGCGTCGCGCGATCCCGTGCTACGATATGGTCCTGACCTATGGCGGCGGCGAGGGCGTCGTATCCGCGTATCGATCTGTGGGCGCGCGGGATTGTGTACCGATCTACAACGCGCTCGATCCGGCCACGCATTTTCCGTCGCCGCCCAATCCGCGCTTCGCCTGCGATCTCAGCCTGCTGGCGAACCGCCTGCCCGACCGCGAGAGGCGCATCGAGCATTTCTTCCTCGACGTTGCACGCCGCCTGCCCGAGAAGTCCTTCGTACTCGGCGGCTCCGGCTGGGACGACAAGGACGCCTCCGCCAATCTGCGCAAGGTCGGCCATGTCGGCACCGCCGATCACAACGCGTTCTTCGGCTCCGCGCTCGCCACGCTCAACGTCAATCGCGACAGCATGGCGCGCTACGGCTTCTCGCCGCCGACGCGGGTGTTCGAAGCGATCGGCGCCGGCGCCTGCCTGATCACCGATCAGTGGGCCGGCATCGATCATTTCCTCGAACCCGGCCGCGAGG
Organism: Bradyrhizobium sp. USDA 336; assembly: GCF_044908355.1. Taxonomy (NCBI): domain Bacteria; kingdom Pseudomonadati; phylum Pseudomonadota; class Alphaproteobacteria; order Hyphomicrobiales; family Nitrobacteraceae; genus Bradyrhizobium; species Bradyrhizobium sp. USDA 336. Next base: position 2,629,038 of record NZ_JBIYDC010000002.1, read on the forward strand.
TGCTGGTTGCCGCTGACGGAGCCGAGGTGGCCGAGCACCTCACCGCGCTCGATCCCGAGCGGGCCCGGTCGATCGCCCGGCGTGCCCGCGCACGCATCCTCAGCCAGCACACTTACCGGCAGCGCGCCCGCCAGTTCAACGATCTCTTCGTCGCCCCCAGCTCCCGAGTAGAGGCAGCAGAATGAACCTCTCCATCGTCGTCATCGGTCTTTCGGTCACTTCGTCCTGGGGCAACGGTCATGCCACGACCTACCGCGCCCTGATCGAAGCGCTGGCGCGACGAGGTCACCGCGTCACGTTCCTGGAGCGGGACGTGCCCTGGTATCGGGATCACCGTGACCTGACCAAGCCCTCTGCCTGGACTGTCGAGCTGTACAAGTCTTCGCAGGATGTTCCGCGCCAGTTCGGCAAGCTGATCCGCGATGCCGATCTGGTGATCATCGGCTCTTATGTCCCTGACGGCATCGCGCTCGCCGAGTGGACCACGACCCACGCGAGGGGCGTCACGGCGTTCTACGACATCGACACGCCGGTCACTCTGGCGCGGCTGGAGCAAGGCCTCGATTATCTCTCGGCGGCAATGATCCCGCGCTTCGATCTCTATCTCTCCTTCAGCGGCGGACCGGTGCCCGGCATGATCGAGCAGGGCTACGGCAGTCCGCTCGCGCGTGTGCTTTATTGCAGCGCAGATGCTGAGATCTACGCGCCGAAGCAGGCGCCGCCGAAATGGGCGCTCGGCTATCTCGGCACCTACAGCGAGGACCGGCAGCCCGTTCTCGAGGAGCTGTTGCTTGCACCAGCGCGCACGCTGCCGTCGGATCAATTCGTCGTCGCCGGTGCGCAATATCCGGACAATATCGCCTGGCCCGCCAACGTCACTCGGATCGAGCACCTCTCGCCAAAGCAGCATCCGGAGTTCTACGCGGCGCAGCGTTTCACGCTGAACGCCACCCGCGCCGACATGAAGGCGTTGGGCTTCTCCCCGTCCGTCCGGCTGTTCGAGGCGGCGGCCTGCGGCACGCCCGTGATCTCGGACCGCTGGCCGGGGATCGAGACGATCTTCGCGCCCTCGAAGGAAATCCTGCTGGCAGCCAGCCCGCGCGAGGTCGTCGAGATCCTGCGCGATATGCCGGAAGAACAACGGCGCACGATCGCACACAACGCGCGGCGGCGGGTTCTCGCCGACCACACGCCCGACCATCGCGCACGGCAGCTGGAGACCTATTATGCCGAGGCAGCCGCGCGGCGCCGCCGCAAGACGGCACCACTCCCTGTTGTTCGTCCCATGCAGGTCGCCCAACTCTGAAAGGCCACGTCATGACGCTCCAGACCCGCATCCACGCATCGCGCCGCTCGCCGACGGTCCTGGTCGCCGGCGGCGCCGGCTTCATCGGATCGCATCTCTGCGACGCGCTCCTGCAACGCGGCAGCATGGTGATCTGCCTGGACAATTTGTTCACGGGAACCACCGACAACATCCGGCCCCTGCTCAACCATCCGAACTTCCGCTTCATCGAGCATGACGTGCGCGATCCCATCGAGATCGAGGGCGGGATCGACCGGATCTACAGCCTCGCCTGCCCGGCATCGCCCCGCCACTATCAAGTCGATCCGGTCGGGACGATGAAAACCTGCGTGCTCGGCTCGATCAACCTGCTCGAACTGGCACGGCAGAAGGGCGCCCGGATCCTTCAGGCCTCCACCAGCGAGGTCTACGGCGACCCGGAGGTGCACCCGCAGCCGGAGTCCTATCTCGGCAACGTCAATCCGGTCGGGCCGCGGGCCTGTTACGACGAAGGCAAGCGGGCCGCGGAGACGCTGATGTTCGACTACCGGCGGATGCACGGGACGGAGATCAAGGTCGCGCGCATCTTCAACACCTACGGGCCGCGCATGCTCGAGAATGACGGCCGCGTCGTCTCCAACTTCATCGTGCAGGCCTTGCGCGGAGAGCCGATCACGATCTACGGCAAGGGCACGCAGACGCGCAGCTTCTGCTTCGTCGACGATCTCGTGCGGGGGCTTCAGCTCCTGATGGAGAGCCCCGCCTCGGTCACCGGCCCATGCAATCTCGGCAATCCGCACGAGGTCACGATCGAGGCCATCGCCCGTGAAGTGCTGGCATGCACCGAATCGGCGTCGCCGCTGCGCTTCGAGCCCCTGCCGAAGGACGATCCCAAGCGCCGCAAGCCCGTGATCGATGCCGCCGAGAAGATTCTGGGATGGCGTCCGCGGGTGGCATTGAAGGACGGCCTTCAAGCGACCATTGCCTATTTCGCGCTCCGTCTGGCCGGGGAAGCGCCCACGCTCGTGCCGGCCATCGCCGGGCGCAGGACCCGCCCTCCAGCCCGCAACCGGCTGACGATGTCCGACCAACGGTGAAGGTCATTGCTTTGGCAGGCTCGCCCGGTAAACCGCTCGCGCAATGAACCTAAAACGTACCGGCCACAGTGACGCGGAACGTCAGTGGCTCCACCGGATGCAGCACGTAGTCCATCACGCCGTTCTGACAAACGGCCGCCGGCGCGGTGCCTGATGTGCAGAGATTGTAGAGCGTGTCGGTCTTCAACAGCGAGCCATAGGCATAGGTGATCTGGTTCGCCTTGCTGTTGAAGAGGTTGAGCACGTCGAACTGGATTCGCCAGCCGTTCTCGCTGCGGTAGCCGAGCCGCGCGTTGACGATGCCGGTCGGTCGCGAGCGGAACGCATTGTCCTCGGTCAACGGGCTCGCGCCGATGTAGCGCCAGCGCGCGCTGCCGAACCAGCCGGTCTTCTCGCCGAGCGTTATTCCGGCCGATGCCACCATCGCGGGGGCATTGGGAATGTAGTTGCCGGGCGCATTGCCGATCTGCGCCTCGGGATAGCCGGCGAGCGAGGCATAGACCGCGGCCTGCTCGCCGTCATGGCCGCGGAAGCGCGCATGCGTCATTGCAAGATCCACATCGATGTCGATCCAGGACCGCGGCCGGTAATGATTGGTCCACTCGAAGCCGTAGCGGCGGCTGGCGCGGGTTGCCGAGGTATCGCCGGCATCGCCGGAGAACAGGATCTCGGAATCCTGATCCAGGATGAAGAGGCTGAGAGAGCTGTCGAGGCCGGGAATGATCCTGCTGCGAACCCCGACCTCCGCGCCTCTGGTGCGCACCAGGAGCGGCGACGGCGTGAGTCTTATCGCGGGATCGGTGGGATCTTCCGTCGTGGTCGCACCGCGGGCGTCGTTCGAGTGCATGCCGTAGCCGGCGCCGAGGAAGAATTCGGTCCGGTCGAACGGACCAAGCACCATCCTGAATTTCGGGCTGCCGAGCGCGGCATCGGCGCGGCCGGAGTTTGCGGCGTTGAACAGAGAAGTGACGTCGGCGGCGTAATAATCGCCCCGCCAGCCCAACGTCGTCCTGAGCCAGTCGGTCCAGCGCACCGTGTTTTCGGCATATACCCCGACGCTGCCCTCGCCGACCTTGTCGCTGCGGATATTGCCGATGAAGCCGCGCCGGAACGTATTGGTGAGCGCGAGGTCGATCGCATCATAGCGCGATTGCAGACCGAAAATGGTCTGCATCGGCAGGCCGGCAAAGGAGCCGTTCAGCGTGCGCGAGAGGTTGGCGCCCGTCATCAAGCGGTCGTCGTGCTGGTGGAACTGGTCGCCGAGCACGGGATCGTCGAGGAAGTAAGTGAAATTGTTGAAGAGGTCGAGCTGGCTCTTCACCAGATAGGCGTTGGCCTTCCATGAACCGATGTCGTCGGTCTGCGCGATGCGCCCGGACAGCGCAAAGCGGTTGGCATGACCGCCGTCGCTCGGATCTTCCGAACCGTACCGGCCGAGCAGCCCGCTGGTGATGGCGCGCTGCGGCACCTGGTCGGTCGAATTCCATTTGTTGACGTAGGCCATGCCGGTGACCGACATGCCGTCGGTCGCGGTGCCCTGGCTGTAGCGCACGAGGCCGTTGAGCTTTCGCAATTTGTCCGCATCGTCCCACGGGCCGTCGTAGGTACCGATCTCGCCGGCCACCAGCAGCGAACCGTCGCCAACTTTCGCGGAATCCATGCCGAGCAGACGGCGGTAACCGAAGCCGCCGGCGCTCACCTGCGCCAGCCGCCTTGTGCTGTCGATCAGGCCGATGTGAACGCTTCCGACCGAGGCGAAGTCGCCTTCGTCGGCGAAGTAAGGTCCCTTGCGCACGTCCATTGCGGCGATGGTTTCCGGGATCAGCCAGTTGAGATCGGCATAGCCCTGGCCATGCGCGTGGGTGCGCATGTTGACGGGGACGCCGTCGACGATGATCGCCAGATCGGTGCCGTGGTCGAGATTGTACCCACGCAGGAAATACTGGTTGGCTTTGCCCTCGCCGGAATGCTGCGTCACGATCAGACCGGGCACGGCTTCGAGCGCCTCGCCCGGCCGTGTGAACGGGCGTGCGTTGATCTCGTCGCCGGAGACGGTGATCTCGCTGGCCATGCCGGCTGCGGCCCTTGCACCCGAGCCGGCGCTGCGCGGATCCGACGCCTGCGCCGTCGCGGAAGACACGAAGATGCGGCGGCCGGCCGCGGGCGGTCTGGCGGCACGGCGCGATGCGGCCGTCATCTTGCGCCCGGGCGCGGCGCCGCCACTGACCTCGACCGGCGGCAGTTCGCGTGAGGCGTCATTGCTCTGTGCGAGGGCGCGGCCGTCATCCGCGAGCAGCGCCAAGACCGAGAGTGCCGTCAAAGCGACGCCGTGACGACCGTGCTCAGGCCGCCTCGGTCGCATCGGTGCATTCCAAAACTTTCGTGCCGGCGCGGCGAGGCTCGTTCCCGAACATGCGGCGATAGAGCACGACCGAGACGAGCCATGCGACCGCAAACAGCGCGATCACGACAAAGCCGACATTGGCAAGCGACTCGTTGAGGTCCTCGACCAGCGCCCATGCGCCGCCGGAGAGACCGAGCCGCTCGCCGATCAGGCCGAGCGCTTCGATCCCGCCGATGAACAGTGCAACCGCGACGGAGGCGCCGGTGATCGTGAGGTTGTACCAGAGCTTGCGCAAGGGATCGACGAAGGCCCAGCGATAGGCGCTCACCATCAGCGCGGAATCGGCCGCGTCGACCAGCGCCATGCCTGCAGCGAACAGCGCGGGGAAAACCAGCACATCGGCGAGCGAGGCGCCGCGCGCGGCTTCGCTGGCGGAGATGCTGAGCAGGCTGATCTCCGTTGCGGTGTCGAAGCCGAGGCCGAACAGGAAGCCGAGCGGGTACATGTGCCAGGGCTTCGTGACCAGGCGGAACATCGGGCCGAGCAGCCGGGCCAGAATACCGCGGCTGGCAAGCAGCGCATCGAGCTGCGCAGCATCGTGAACGCCATGCTCCCGCGCCGCGCGAAACGTCCGCCACAGGCCGACGAAAATGACGAGGTTGATCGCGGCAACCGCAAGCAGGAACAGCGCCGAGACTGAGGTGCCGATGAGACCGCCGACCTCCTTGAGCAGGCTGTCGCCGCCAAGGCTCACGACGCCCAGTGCCAGCAGCATGGTCGCCACCACGACAACGGTGGAATGGCCGAGCGCGAAATAGAGGCCGACACTGCGCGGCGTCTCGCCGCCGTGCATCAGCTTGCGCACGACGTTGTCGATCGCGGCAATGTGGTCGGCATCGACGGCGTGACGCAGGCCGAACACCCAGGCCAGCAAGGCGGTCGCCATCACCGTCGGCCGCTCGCCGAACAGCGTGAAGGCCCAGGCCCATGCGGCGATGTTGGCGGCGACGAGCCCGCCAAGCAGCGCCACCGTTCCGGGCTCGACCGCCCGCAAAGTCCGCATCGCTACTCGTTCCATTCGCCCGCCTTTACAGTATGACGTTTATCAAGATTTCTCATACTGACAAGAGCAAGAGCCGGACCAGTTTCGCGCTGATCCCTGACGAGCCGACGGAATGCGAGCCAAATGGCTGGCCTGATGGGGGAATTCCGCCTCAGCGGATCACCGCGCCGATGCGGGATGGGCGCTCGTATTGGCAAGCAGATGTCCAGTTTGACGCCGAAGTTGACTGTCGTCAGGGGAGCTCGGCCCACGGAACCCATCGCTGTGAAGCGGCTCACATCCGATTCGACGATCCGGATGTATTCATCGTGCCGGGTGGAGATGGCAGACGGAGACGCGCATGAAACTCCTCATGCTCTCGCTAATCGCAGCCATGCTTCTCGCCGGTGCGGCCAATAGCGTATTCAGGCCGCATCCAGTGCCTCACTTCGGTCAGCCCGGCATGGCGTCCATTCAAGACATGCAAACGGGACGGGCCGACAAGCTTCCCGAGCAGGAGCTGCAGGACCGCTCCGTTTTGTTTGCGAAAGAGCTGCGGTAGGCGGGCAGGCTCGCTTTATTCGGCCGCTGCGGTCGCGGGTTGCCGCTGCCCGTCGTTCGGTCCCGTTCGCGCCATCTGCTCGTCGAGCCAGAGGCTGTGGTGCTCGCGCGCCCAGTTGACGTCGACTTCGCCCGAGCCCATGGCCGCGAACGCACCTTCCATGCCGATGGTGCCGATATAGATGTGCCCGATCATCGCCGCGACGAACAGGACCGCCACAATGGAGTGGACGATCTGGGCCATCTGCATGCTTTCGATACCCGTGCCGTAGAACGGGAACATCAGCGCATAGCCGCTCGCCGCGACGAGCCCACCACCGATCACGACGATCCAGTAGATCATTTTCTGGCCGCCATTGAAGCGATTGGCCGGCGGATGGTCATGCCCGATCAGGCCGCCACCCCGCTTGGCCCATTCGATATCCACCTTGCTGGGAATGTTGCCGCCGATCCACATCAGGAAGATCAGGACGACCCCCAGCGTGAACGGGAAACTCAGATAATTGTGGGCGTATTTGGCCCATTGCGACCATTCGGAAAAGGCCTCGAAACCGATCAGCGGCAATAGCAGTTGCCGGCCAAAGGTGACGTTGAGGCCAGAGATCGCCAGGATGATGAAGCAGGTTGCCGTCATCCAGTGCACGAAACGTTCGAAACCGTTGAAGCGCACGATGGTGCGGCCCGAGCGGCCGCTTTCCAGTCGAACCATGCCGCGGGTGAGATAGAAGATCATGATCAGGGCGATCATGCCGATGATGGCAACGCCGCCGATCCAGGGCAGCGTCACCATGCGGAATTCCCGCCATTCCCGCCCCTGCGGCTGCTCGAGAACGCCGGACCGCTGATCCGGAATGCTGACACGCCCTTGAATCCGGTTCAGCTCCTGCAGAAGCTGCTGCTCCTTGACCGCGCTTGCAGTCGGATTGACCTGCTGAGCACTCGCAGGCGCCGCCATCGCCAAGAGAAGCAGCGTGCAAACGCCGAACGCCAGGCGAATGAACCTTCCAAATGACGCCATCACGTCCTCCCCGGTATTTGCGCGCCCTTCTGTTGCCACCTCAGGACTCGATCGCCTCGCGATAAGCGGTCTTCCAGCCCCACGCACCGGAGCCGTAACCGCGTTTCATGACGCGCTCCTTGTAGATCTGCGCGATGATTTCGCCGTCGCCCGCAAGCAAGGATTTGGTCGAGCACATTTCCGCGCAGAGCGGCAGCTTGCCTTCGGCCAGCCGGTTCGCACCGTATTTCGCGTATTCCTCCTTGCTGCCGTCGGCCTCCGGGCCGCCGGCGCAATAGGTGCACTTGTCCATCTTGCCCCGCGAGCCGAAGTTTCCGACCTTTGGATATTGCGGCGCGCCGAACGGACAGGCGTAGAAGCAATAGCCGCAGCCGATACAGAGGTCCTTGGAGTGCAGCACCACGGCATCGGCCGTGGTGTAGAAGCAGTTCACCGGACACACCGCCGCGCAGGGCGCGTCCGTGCAGTGCATGCAGGCCATCGAGATCGAGCGCTCGCCCGGCTTGCCGTCGTTGATGGTGACGACACGCCGCCGGTTGATGCCCCAGGGCACCTCGTGCTCGTTCTTGCAGGCGGTGACGCAGGCGTTGCACTCGATGCAGCGATCAGCGTCGCAGAGAAATTTCATCCGAGCCATGTGCGTGCTCCTCTCAGGCTGCGACGATCTGACAAAGGGTGACCTTCGGCTCCTGCATGCCGGTTGCAGGATCGTAGCCGTAGCTCGTGATCGTGTTGGCGCTCTCGCCCAGCACGATCGGGTCGGTGCCGGCAGGATAGTTCTTGCGCAGGTCGTTACCGCCGAGCCAGCCGCCGAAATGGAACGGCATCCAGGCGACGCCCTTGCCGACGCGTTCGGTCACCATCGCCTTCATCTTGGCCCGCGAGTTGTTCTCAGCGCCGCTCACCCAGACCCAGCCGCCGTCCTTGATGCCGCGGTCAGCGGCATCAGCCGGGCTGATCTCGATGAACATGTCCTGTTGCAATTCGGCGAGCCACGGATTGGTGCGGGTTTCCTCGCCGCCGCCTTCGTATTCGACGAGACGTCCGGAGGAGAGGATCAGCGGGAACTGCTTGGCGATCCCCTTCTCCACCGCCGCCTTCTGCACCGAGAAGCCGATGTTGGGCAGACGGAACTGCTTGGCATCGGGCAAGGTCGGATACTTCTCGACGAGGTCGACGCGCGGCGTGTAGATCGGCTCGCGGTGCACCGGGATCGGATCCGGTAGACCGAACGCATTCATGCGCGCCTTGCCGTTGCCGAAGGGCACGCAGCCATGCTTCAGCGCGACGCGCTGGATGCCGCCGGAGAGGTCGAGCGCCCAAGACACCGCATCCGGATTGGCCGGGTTGACCCGCTGGATGGTCGCCATCTCGGCCTCGGTGAGATCCGTGTCCCAACCGAGCTTCTTCAGGCTCGCCAGCGTGAACTCGGGATAGCCGTCCTCGATCTCCGATCCCTTGGAGAAGGACTTGTCGGCGAGCAGGCTCACCTTCCGCGTCGTGCCGTCGGGCAGCTTCTCCTCGCGCTCGATGCCGAAGCGCGGACGGAATGCGCCGCCGCCGTCCATGACGTGCAGATTGTTGTTGTAGAGCAGCGGCGAGCCGGGATGCTTCACCTCGGGCGAGCCCCAGCACGGCCAAGGCAGGCCGTAATAATCGCCGCCGACTTCCGGATCGTCCTTGGGCGCGCGCATCGTCACCAAGTCGAACTTGTGCTGGTTCTTCATATGCGCCTTGATGCGCTCCGGCGACTGGCCGCAATAACCGGTCGACCAGCTTCCACGGTTGATCTCGCGCAGCACGTCCTCGGGGACCGGAAGATTGTTCTCGACCTTGATGTTCTTGAACATCTTGTCGGCGAAGCCGAACTTCTTCGCCAGCAGATAGATGATCTCGAGGTCGTCCTTGGATTCGAAGATCGGCTTGACGATCTGCTCGCCCCATTGAATCGAGCGGTTGGAGGCGACGCGCGATCCCGCGCATTCGAACTGCGTCGCCACGGGCAGGATATAGACGCCGTCCTTGCGCCCGGCCTCGACCGCCAGAGACGCCCAGGTCGTCGGGTGCGGGTCCGCGATCACCAGCAGCTCGAGCGCCTTCAGGCCCTTCAGCGATTCGGGAATGCGCGTGATGCTGTTGCTGGCGTGGCCTTGCACGAACACAGCCTTGACGTTGTCCTTCTGTGCGACGTCGGCCTTCGGCAACAGCGCGGCATCGAACCAGCGCGTCAGCGGGATGCCTGGCGTCTCCATCTGCTTCTTCTCGTCGAAGCGCGAGACGAGATAGTCGTAGTCGACCTCCCAGACCCGGGACCAGTGCTTCCAGGCGCCCTCCGCGAGGCCGTAGTAGAACGGCAACGTCACGATATCGAGGCCGACATCGGTCGCGCCCTGCACGTTGTCATGGCCGCGCAGGATGTTGGCGCCGGCCCCGGCCTTGCCGACGTTGCCCGTCATCAGCAGCGCGATGCAGCTCGCCCGCACGTTGGCGGTGCCGACCGTGTGCTGGGTCTGGCCCATGCACCAGATGATGGTCGCGGGCTTGACCGTCGCGAATGTCTTGGCGACGCGCTCGAGCTGCGCGGCGGGCACACCGGTGACGCGCTCGACCTCCTGCGGATTCCATTTCTCGACCTCCTTGCGCAGGTCGTCGAAGCCGTAGACGCGCTGGGCAATGAATTCCTTGTCCTCCCAGCCGTTCTTCAGGATGTGCCACATCATGCCGTAGAGCACCGGAATGTCGGTGCCGGGACGGATGCGGACATATTCGGTGGCATGTGCCGCGGTGCGGGTCAGGCGCGGATCGAAGACGATGAAATTCGCCTTGTTGAGCTCCTTGGATTCGAGCAGGTGCTGCATGCTGACCGGATGCGCTTCCGCCGCGTTGCTGCCGATGAACAGCATCGTCTTGGAGTTGCGCATGTCGTTGATGCTGTTCGTCATCGCGCCATAGCCCCAGGTATTGGCGACGCCGGTGACGGTGGTGGAGTGGCAGATCCGCGCCTGGTGATCGGTGTTGTTGGTGCCCCAGAACGCGCCGAGCTTGCGGAACAGGTAGGCTCCTTCGTTGGTCATCTTGGCCGAGCCGAGCCAATAGACGGAATCGCTGCCCGACTTTTCGCGAACCTGCAGCAGCTTGTCGCCGATCTCGTTCACCGCCGTGTCCCACGACACGCGCGTCCACTGCCCGTTCACCAGCTTCATCGGATAGCGCAGGCGGCGATCGCTATGCACGAGCTCGCGCACCGAGGCGCCCTTGGCGCAATGCGAGCCACGGTTGATCGGCGAATCCCAGCTCGGTTCCTGCCCGATCCAGACTCCGTTGAGGACTTCCGCCGTCACCGTGCAGCCCACGGCACAATGCGTGCAGATGCTCTTCTTGACGGTGGCGCCGGCCGCGAGCGGGCCGGCGGCGGCCGCCTCCGCCTTGCGCACGTTGCCGACCGGCATGGCCCCGAGCGCGGCGAGCGCGCCGCCGGCCAGACCGGATTTGCGCAGGAATGTGCGGCGATCAAGTCCTCCGCCCTGCCCCGCAAGGGATTCGGCGACGGAACCGCGGCGATCGGAACGCTGGTGTGTTCGCTTGACTAGCACGGCAGCCTCCCTCTCAGGCCGGATAACGATTGACGCGGTAGAACGTCTTCACGTGATCGGATTCCTTGTAGCGCGCCTTGCGCTTCTCATCGTTGGTTTCACTGTCGGCCTGGGCGGACCCGACCAACGGTGTCGCAAGCGCCGCGCCGGCACCGGCGGTACCCAAGCCGACCTTGCGCAGGAAATCGCGGCGTCCGACCTTTGCTTTCGTCTCGTCACTCATCGCATCTCTCCCGGACCGAAGCGCCTCGGTCAGCTGGCGAATGTAAATGCTTCCGTCTCGATTTCGATGAAACTGCGGCCGAGCGCGCCGACTGCGCGATAGAAACGGGCAGTCCCCGCGTTCTCGATGTCGGCGAACAACCGCCCCATCCATGGCGACACGTGCTTTTCGAAGAAGGCGCGCTGCGCCTCGTGCGAGGCATCGAAGCGGCCATCGGCAAGGCCCGACATGATCTCGCACAAGATGGCAGCGTGATCTTCGGGTTCGGAATCGTTGGCGATACGCTCGATGCCGAGCGTCATCAGGTCGCCGCGCAGGCGCGACAAGGGCCGTTCGTTGAGAAAGCCCGTGAGATAATAGGAAGCATAGGGCAGCAATTCACCGCGGCCGAGCCCGACAAACAAATCGAAATACTCCCGCTCGACCTTCGCTGGGACGGCGTTCGAGGCGGCCTCGGCAAGCGCCGCATGCGCGCGCCCGAGCGGCGTCGCGTCGCCGCTGAGCGCGGCGAGCTGATCGAGCAGGCGCTTCGACGGAGGCGCAGACAGCAGCGCCGCGAGCAAGGCGTATTCCTGCGCGCGCGCCGCATCGATGGGATCGACGAGTTCGGCGGAGCCGGCTTGCTCACCGTAAAGATCGGGCCGCAGATCGTTTCGGGAGACGCCGGTCGCCGTTTCGACTGCAACCACCCGTTGTGCGGGCACACGGGTCCAATTCGACACGGAGGGCTGGCTGATGCCTATTTTGCGTGCAAGCTGAGCGATGCCGCCTGCGGCATCGATCGCTCGATCAAGCCCGTCATCCCGCACGTGGACCTCCCATCCAAGTCCCGTCTGCTCGATTATCGCTTTTGTTACAAAGCAGTAGGTAGCGTAATCCGGGTTCCTGCAACGGTCAATCGCCTGCCATAGCCTGTCCCTATAGCCTTTGGTCGTGGGTCAGCGCGGCAGTGCACCACCATGCGTGCGCGACCTCACCGGCTCCGCAGAATCCGCGGGTCTGTCACCCACTGCCGGTTGCACTGCAGCAGGAATTGCCTGGTGCTGCGTCTCATCGGGCGGCTCAAGGACATTGGAAACGACAGTTACGTCGGCTTGACGCAATTCCGCCGGAGAATCTGCCGGTTCGATCGATGTATTTGCGAGAGACTGAGCCACCTCGCGCACGCCGCCGACAATGCGATCCACCAGTGCTGCCAGTTCCTCCGAGGAGCAATCCAGCGGGCCAAATCCCGGCATCGCCGTCGGGTCGTTGAAGTCCCATGCATTCTCCGCAAGCCCGACGAAGTCGCGAATCGCGGGATCGGTCGCCCAAGCGCGGCGAAGGGCCGCACGACTCAACTCGCGAGGAATCCCCTTGCCGAGGAAGGCGGTGATGTCGGTGGCAGCATTGATCTCGTCGATCGACGGCAGGCTCGACAGATCGAGCTCCGTCTCGTCCTCTTTGGTTTCGGGCGGCGGCTCGGGCTGCGCCGGGGCAGGCTTCGACGGCTCCGCCCGCGATTGCTGTTTGCGGCGGGACCAACGCGCAAGGAAGTCCTCCTCACTCATTCCTGTCCGCCTTCATGTTCGCGCCGCGCCAGCGCCTCCGGGTCGGCACGGCGCCGCTTGCGCTTGACGAATTCGCGCTCGACATGGTGCTCGGCCACGAAGCTTTCAATCGCTTCGCGCAGCACCTCCGGCATCGGCACGGCCTCGACGAGATTGTCGGCGGCTTCGGTAAAGCCTTCGCCCTCGGCGGGGTCGGCGGTCACCGCGGTGACGGTATAGGGCCAGGCGCCTTCCGCGGGCGACAGCACGACCCAGATGCTCGGACGGCCGGAGGCGAGATTGTCGCGATAGCGCGCCGTCTCCGACGGATAGAGATCGATGGTCGCGCTTCCGGCATAGAACAGGGTCGTGCCGTCCTGCTCGCGAAGCACGGTCCAGGGTTGGGTCGACGGCTCGTCCGGCAGGACAGCAATTCCGCGCCAGATGAAATCGACCCAAGGCGAGTCGGCTTTGCGCCGCTCGACCACGACGCCGACGGCAATCGAGAGGGACGGCAATGCCGCGGGGCTCATGTCGCCATCTCCAGCCGCTTCACCGGCAACCCGGTCACCAGATTCTGTGGCTTCATCCGCAGCTTCTGATCCGCCGTCATCGATAGGATCAGGTAGACCGGCTCATCCCCGACATCGTCGACGGCACGGCTGGAATCCGCAAACGTCAGCCGGAACAGCGCGAGCACGCGATCGGCGTCGCGCTCGCCGAGCTCTTCGCCGTGCCACAGACGGTCGCCGAGCCTCGTGGCATCGGCATCGAGCCCGACATACCAGGTCAGCTTCGCCTCGTGCAGCGCCCGTAGCGGCTCGATCACGACATCGATGCCGAGCAGATGGGAGACCCAACGCGTCATCGCCTGCGCCAGCGCTACAGGTCCGCGGCCATCGGCGGTCAGGTCGAGGGCCATGTCGAACTGGTCGCTCCGGTGCCAATAGGCCTCGGCATTCTCCTCGCCCAACACCTCGACCACCGCATCGGTGGTGGCGCCGAGCATCGACATCAGCGAGAGCACCGGGGTCGGGCTCCGGCCGCCGACGACCTCCTCGTCTCCCAGCAACAAAGCGTGCTCATGTGGGAGAACGCGCTGGATCCGGAAGAACAATTCGGCCGCGCGCAGCACGAACGGGTCGTCGCAGCCATCGAGCGCGTTGCGCAGGATGACGTGCACGAGCTGGTTGACGAACAGCGGCGGCAGATCGTTCGCCCCTGAGCGCACCCAGGCAAGATAGGCGGCTTCGAGCGTCGGATGCCGCAGCAGAAGATCGCGGAACGCCAGCACGAACTTGCCAATTCTCCCTGGCATCCGCATCGGCAATCGCGGCGATCTCGCCGGCGCCGACGGCCTGGCGCGGGTCGGCGAGCAAATCGCGGTGCAGCCGGCGTTCGACCGGGCACGCGTCGTCCGGCGGCATCAGCTCGGGACGGGCAAAATAGGCTTTGAGAAACTCGTCCGTGACACGCAGGCCGCCGCCCTCGTCGCGATCGAGCAGATGATGACCACAGGCGATCCAGAAATCGATCATCGGACGGTCGGCTCCCGGCCCAGATCCGCAAGCCTGAGATCGCCGTCCGGCTGGACGTCGTCCTCCATCTCCATGAACGAAAACGCCTTGCCATGCCCCTGGCCTTCCCGGAGCTGCAGCCGGCGGAACGACTCGCGGACCTCACCGTCGTTCGAAGTGCGGTGCACCGCAATAAGCGAGCTGATGGGATGGCTACAGAGCGACTGGGCGAAAGCGACCTCCTCTTCCGCGGCCGTTTTCGCCGCCGCCATATCCGGCGCGCCGAAACGATCGACCAATTGCCTCGCCAGGAGATCGACCAGGCCGTGGTAATCGTCCGCGGTCGCCGGAACGATCTGCGCCAGCGTCGACCAGCCCCAGGATTGCACCCCGAGGAAACCACCGCGAAACGCCGCGCGGGTCTTGCCCTCGAGTTTTGCGCCATCGCAATCCCAGAAGCGGAAGGCGCCGGAGACGGCCCATTCGCCCGGCTCTGCCGCCACGTCGAACACGAAGGTGTCGGAGGGATCGAGCGCGATGGTACGCAGGAGCTTCACAGGCGCGGTCCTCCGAGGGCCGGATCGAGCCAAGACGGCACCGCGAGCGCCTGGACGAGGTCTCTTCGTTCGATCATCTCCGTCCCGATGCGGCGTGTCAGGAGGTCGCCGCAATCATCGATGCGCTGAATCGTCTGCCTTTCACGTGGCATTCGCGTGAGATAGTCGCGCGCGACGCTGTCGAAGCCGTCGACCCGCCAGCCGTCCAGCGCCAGCATCAGGTGCCGGGCGAAGCTTTCCGTGATCTGCGCCGCGCCCGCCTCGCCAAAGCCTTCCTGGTCAAGCGCCGACGCCAGCGGGTGGACGCCTGGATCGTCATCATTCATGGCAACCGTCCGTATCATAGCGCCGAAGACCAGCCAGGGCGGCGGCGCGTCCTCGTCAGCTCCGGAACACCAACCCATCCGTCCGCCGCCGACCAGCCCCCCGTCGATCCTGACCGCATCCGGCCAGCCGATCGTGATCGGCTTGCTCGGCGGTGCATAGGCGCGAAGCGCGTCGGTGAGCGCGACCATGCCTGCGTAGAACGCACGCCGCGCACTGCGCAACGGCTCGGCCGGCTCGAGCACCACGGCGAACTCGGCGAGGTCGAAGCGGCCGACATAGACGAGCGTTCCGGCGCCGCTCTCCGGTGCGATGCGGCATGCATGGGCAAAAGCGTCACCGCTCTCGCGCAATCGCACCAATGTGAACGGCGGCGGCAGGTGGATCGGTTCCGCCGCGGAAACATGGCTCACTGGGATCGACGGCAGGCCGTCCTCCACTTTCCTTTTCTTCCCGATGGATAATGTCTATACGAGGCGAAGGGCCGGCGCGAGTCCGACGTCGTCGTCCGAAAGGCGGAGGAGTTAACCTGGAGCAGCCGTCGAAGACCATCCTGATCTGCTCGTGCGAAGACACGATGCGCCTCGACGTGGCTGCGATCCGGCGCGCATGTCCGAACAGCGAGGTCAAGAGCTTCCGCCACCTCTGCGGGGCGGAGCTCGATCATTTCCGCAACATGGCCGCGACAGAAGGCGTGTTGACGGTCGCCTGCACGCAGCAGGCGGCGCAATTTTCGGACGAGGCCGGCGAGCGGCCTGATGCGATCGGCTTCGTCAATATCCGCGAGACGGCCGGCTGGTCCCGCGACGGCGCGCACGCCGGCGCAAAAATGGCCGCTCTGCTTGCATCCGCCTCCATCCCCGCCCCGGACTATCCTCTCGTCACCTTGTCGAGCGAGGGCGTTATCCTGATCTACGGGCGCAATGAGGCCGCGATCGAGGCCGGCCGCCTGCTTGCCGATCACCTCGACGTCACCGTGATGCTGAAGCAGCTCGATGACACGGTGCCGCCGGTTGCCACGGTGTTCCCGATCGTGAAGGGCACGATCCGCTCCGCGAAGGGACATTTCGGCGCATTCGAACTTGTCATCGACGATTATGCGCGTCCCCGCCCCTCCTCGCGCGATCGCTTTGTGCTCGACCCGCCGCGAAGCGGGGTCACCTCGCGCTGCGATATCGTGCTCGATCTTTCCGGCGGTCCGCCACTGTTTCCCGCCCACGACCTGCGCGACGGCTATCTCCGCGCCGACGCGAAAGATCCCGCCGCGGTGCTGCGCGCCGTGCTGACCGCGCGCGATCTCGTCGGCAGCTTCGACAAGCCGAAGTATGTCGAGGTTGCGCCCGCGCTTTGCGCCCATTCGCGCTCGAAGCGCACGGGCTGCCATCGCTGTCTCGATCTTTGCCCGACCGGGGCGATCACGCCCGTCGGCGATCATGTCGCAATTGATCCGAATATCTGCGCGGGCTGCGGCCAATGCGCGGCGGCCTGCCCGACCAGCGCGGTCTCCTACGCGCTGCCGCCCGCCGATACGCAGCTCCATAAACTTCGCGCCATGCTGCTCGCCTATCGCGAGGCCGGCGGCGCGGATGCGGTGCTGCTCTTTCACGACAGCCCGCACGGCACGCCGTTGATCGACGCCCTCGCGCGGCATGGCGACGGCCTGCCGGCGAACGTGCTTCCCTTTGCCGTCAACGAGCTCACGCAGGTCGGGCTGGAGGCGATCGTCGGCGCCTTCGCCTATGGCGTCTCTGCCGTGCGCTTCCTGCTCCGTGGCAAGCCGCGCCACGACGTGACCGGATTGACGCAGACGATCGCGATGGCTGAGGCGATCCTCGGCGGCCTTGGATTTGCGGGCCGTCGCCTCGCCACCATCGAAACCGACGATCCCGACGCGCTCGGCGCGCATTTGACTGATATCGGCACGCTCGCCGCGGTCCCGACGCCGGCAACTTTCAAGACCGTCGGCAAGCGGCGCGACCTCTTGCGGTTCGCCCTCAGCGAGCTGCACCGGCTGGCGCCGCAGCCGGTCGACGTCATCGCGCTGCCGCAAGGTGCGCCGGTCGGCGCAATCAGCGTCGAGACCGATGGCTGCACGCTGTGCCTGTCCTGCGTCTCGGCCTGCCCGACCGGCGCATTGCGCGACGATCCCGAGCGGCCGGTGCTGAAATTCATCGAGGATGCCTGCGTGCAGTGCGGCCTGTGCCAGAGCACCTGTCCGGAAAAGGTCATCAGCCTCAAGCCGCAGATCGATTTCCGGGCGGCACGCGCGCCTGCCGTTGTCATCAAGGAAGAGGAGCCCGCGCTCTGCGTCCGCTGCGGCACGCCCTTCGGCGTCAAGAGCACGATCGAACGCATCGCCGCCAAGCTCGAAGGCCGGCACTGGATGTATCCGGCCGGCGACAAGCGAATCGAGGCGCTCAGGATGTGCGCGGACTGCCGCGTCGTGGTCATGAGCGAACAGCAATTCGATCCGTTCAAGGGCGTTCCGGAACGAACGCCGCCGCGAACGACGGATGACTATCTCCGCGAACGCAACGGCAAGGACTAAAGCGGACGCCGTCGAATCGGCGCAATGCAATCATCTCGACGTCGCGCGGCCCAGAAAGTCGGTCAGCGCGCGCCGGTCCTCGGCCGAGCCGATGCGCTGCTCCGGCATCTTCGTGCCGGGGGTGTAGGCATTCGGCCCGATTTCGAACAATCGTGCGACGGTTTCCGGCGTCCAGACGATGTCCATCGTCTTCAGTGCATCAGAGAAGCGATATCCCGGCACCGAAGCGATCTTGCGGCCGTAGAGTCCCGCAAGCGTGGGACCCGCACGCTGCACCTCCTTGTCCGAGAGCGTGTGGCAGGCAACACAGGCCCGAAACACATCGGCGCCGTGATCACCGGCGTAGGCCGCAAGCGGGTCGGCCGGTGTGCCGATCAGGCTTGAACCGATGGGATTGCCGGTGCGGGCATTCCAGCGCCTGATTCTGCCGTCCGCACCACCCGTCATCAGTGTCTCGCGATCGGCAAGGAAGGCGACCGCCCACACCGGCAGCCCGGGCCCAACCAGGGTGCGCAGCAGGTTGCGCGACTTGCGATCGATGATCGCCACCGTGCCGCCGATCCCGGCCGCAGCGATCAGCGCACCGTCCGCCGACACGGCCAAGGCCACCACCGGCGTCGGACTGGCCGCGACTTCGCCGCTGACCTTGCCGTCCGTTGTCAGCATGCGCAGCCTGCCATCGACCGCGCCCGTGACGATTTCACCATCCGGCGCGACAGCTACCGCGTTCAGCGGCGCCGGCAAAGTCACGATGTCAGGTTGGCCATCCGGCAGACGCCAGATGCGCAGCGCAAGATCGTAGCCGACACTGACGAGCCTGCCGTCCGGCAGGAAAGCGACACCGTTGACGTTCTGCGTATGCCCTTCGAGCACGCGGGAGGTGCCGTCCGACAGCGACCAGAGCCGCACTGTCCGGTCCCATGACGCCGATGCGAGAAGCGTCCCATCGGACGACACAGCAAGCGCTGCGATCGGTGCGACATGTCCCTCCAGCACCCGGTCCGGCTCCGGCCGGCCCGCCGTCCACACCGCAATGCGCGCATCGGCGCCGGCCGTGATCATGCGGCCGTCTTTGACAAAGGCGACGGCATTGACGCCATCGGCATGATACCGCAGCACTTGCTCTGCCGTATCCGTCCTCAGCGACCAGCGGATGACGGCGGTGTCGAAGCTGCCGGAGACAAGGCTGTCGCCATTGGGCGAGACGGCGAGAGCCCGTATCGGGCCACCATGTCCGACCATGTCGGCATGCACGGACGATGCGGCAAAGATGGCCCACAGCACTGCGGCCACCTTCGTGCACAGAGCCGATCTGTTCATTCCTGGCCGCCTGCTGACATTCACCCGCTCGAGATTGCCAGAACAGGCAACGGAAATGAATATCCCGGACCGATCTACTTGGCCGGTGCCGTCGTGGTCTTGGACGACCCCTCCGGCGCGGGCTGCATTCCGGGCGGACTCTGGCCCTGGGGGCTTTCGGGCGGCGCACCACCCGAGCCGGTATTGATCGGACCCGTCCAACCTTGCGGCTGGAGCTGGCCCTTGTCCTCAGGAGGCGTTTGCCCCGTCGGCGAGTTGGTTTGCGCCGGCTGGGCCAGGGCGCCCTCGACAATGCAAAGTGCTGCGAAGCACAGGATCGTTCTCGGTAATTTCACGCCAAGCCTCCGATGCGCTCACCAGGCCTGCAGGAAACTTGCAAGACCCGCATCCGTTCCGGATCGTGCAGCGCAGCAGCGCCGAGCTCCGGTCCCTTGGCTCGATGGGCGATGCGTCTTTCCGCCGATCCCGTGTTCAAGAGCCCCCTAGCGGGCGGATGGCTGATGCGATCGACGAGCTTGCTCGCCGCAGGCCCTGTCGTATAGATGGCGTGGTCCAATCGAGGGAGGCTGAGGATGAAGGCTTTTTTGCTTGGCTGCGTCGCGGCCGTGGTGATCGCGGTTGCCGGGATGGTGATCCTCGATCGCGTGCAGGAGCCCGCCGCGCACGCGTTTGCCACCACCGGGGTGCGTCTCTGAGAAGTCTCACTCGCGCTTGAGCCCGATCGGCCCGAGAATCGGAGCGGAGGGAACGAGCTCGACCTTGCGAACCATAGTTTTCCTGCAGCCGAGGATCGTAGATCATTGCCTGCGCCGTGCAGACGATGGCACCGCGCAAGGTGCGCTCCACGCGCCATTTCCGCCTCCGGCTTCAGAATTCGGTAACCATACGAGCATGGTTGAACGCATTGGCGCAAATTGCGCGGCGGCAGTGTCTGACCTGTAACGGCCTTGGTATAAGCGCAGCTACGGTTCGAGCGACGTTCGCGGATGATCCCGGTTTTCTTGATTGCGCATGAATAAGCCCAGCAACACGTTCGACATCGCCATCGAGCCGTCGTTCGACTTTCTGTCTCCGGAATATGCAGAGCTGTTCGATCGTTCGGCTGCCACTGCCTTCCAGCATCCGGTCTGGTTGCACAGCCTCTACACCAGGCTCGCGCCGGAAACGGATGCAACGGCTCTGGTCGTCGTGGTGCGTTACCGCGACACCGGCGCCCTTGCCATGGTGCTGCCGCTGCTCCGGATCCGGCGCGGTCCGATACGGACCGTCGAGTTCGCCGACTTGCGCGTTTCCGACTATCTGGCACCGGTTTGCAGCCCGGACGTGTTCTCGCAATTGCTCCATGATGCGGCTGCATGCGCGCAGATTCGGCGTCTTGTCCGCCCCTTCGATCTGCTGCGAATGGCCAAGCTGCCCGACGGACGGCTTCCGATCGAGGACCTCCTGGCCACGTCCCGCCGCGTTTCGATGAACACCAACGCCTACGCCACGGTTCTGGTCGCGCCGTACGAGCAATGGCGGGCCAGTGCGATGGATCGCTCCTACCAGAAGGAGCTCGCCAAGAAATATCGCCAGCTGCAGAAGAAGGGCGCGCTGAGCTTCTCATGCTGCAGCGACAGCGCCGCCGTGCTCGAGACGATGGAGGTGATGAGGAAGTTTCGCGGCCCGCGCTTTCACGCACAAGGCGACGGAGACCTGCTGCAGCGGCCCGAATATTACGGCTTCTATTCCGACGTCGCCCTTCGAGGCCTTGGCTCTTTCGTCCGTCTCTATGCCATGAAGATGGACGGTGAAGTGATCGCTGCCGTGCTCGGATTGTGTCACCGCGGCAGCTTCCTCATCATCATGAGCGCCTTCGACATAGCCGGCTACAGGAGCCAGTCCATCGGCGCGCTGACGTTCGAACAAGTGGCGCGAGATTGTATCGAGCGCGGAGATCAGATGCTCGACTTCACAATCGGCGACGAGCCGTACAAGAAATCGTTCGGCGCACAGCCTTCACCGATGTGGGAGGTCACGCAGGTCGGCAGCGCCGCAGGCGCAATCGCCCTCTTCGCGCTGAAGCAGGCGCCCTGGCTCAAACTGGCGGCCAAGCGGCTATCGGATCTGAAGGTTCAACCCGCGCACACTGCGACGCCCACGCGCTGACCGGCGAAGGTCGCAGAGTTCAAGCGCGCAGCGCGCCGCGGACACGCCCAAGCCAGCCCGGATGCATCTGATCGACGCGGTGTGCAAGACTGCGCCGCAGGAAGTGCAACCGTCGCCGCACGTCCCAGCCGATATCGTTGCGCGAGGTCAGCGCCTGGCGGAAGCGTGCCATCTTCAGCGACTGCTGATCCGCCGCGATCTTGTCGCGATCGGCATAGAATTGCGAGATCTTCTCCAGGCCCATGCCTGCAGTCATGAGCCATCGCGGCACATATTCGGTGCAGAGACGGTCGACGTCCACGAGCAGGCGGGCGACGCCCGTTCCGGCCGCGGGACAATTGGTCTGGAACGCATCGCCGATGAGCACGATTCCGGGCCGGAGATGCCCCTCGACGACGGTCAGATCCATCACCCAGTTCTGGACGCGATCGGTCACGCGGAAATCGCCGAGGTAGCTCCGCAATCCCGGCAGCAGGCGCAAGATTGTCGCCTCCGGTTCGCGGCGCAACTCGCGCATAACAGGATCGGTCGGATCGCGGAACATGAAGAGATTGGCGCGCATTCCGGCGTGGACCGGAAACAGGCTGAGATAGTCGATGCCATCCGCCGTGCGTTCGCCGTAACAGGTCAGCGCCTCGAAATCGAACGGGGTGCCATCCTTGCGCGCGATCGTGAAACCGAACGACACCGAATGGTGCTCGGCCAGCACGCGCCGCCTGATGCCGAGCTTGTAGCCCAGGGCTCCCGCCATGCCCGTGGCCAGAACGACGAGGCACGTCGTCACGCGCCGTCCGGAGGCGAGCTCGAGATGCTGGACATCGCCGCTGCTGCCAATCGCTGTGACCTCGTCGACGATCAGGTTGGAAGGATCCGGAAGCTGGCGACGCGCCATTGCGACGAGATCGGCATAGGCAAAACCGTAGGCCCTGCCGACGCTGACATCGACCACCTTGCCCTCACGGATGTTGAGCACTTGATCATATCGGCACGCGACATCTTCGAGCGCATCGAGAAAGCCGAGCTTGCCGAACAGCTCCAGCTGATGGCCGCCCATCTTCTCGACCCGAAACTCATCCGGATGGACTGCCCGCTTGTCGATCAGAGCGACGCGACGCCCTGCCCGCGCCAGCACGGCCGCCGCAAGCGATCCCGCAAGGCCGCCACCGACGATGGCGACGTCCGAGTCGATGGTTGCGGTCTCGTCCCCGTCGACCGGCTCGGTCACGGTTCTCGTCATGGCTCCGGCTCCCACGGTTAACAGCGTCTGCAGTGCAATTCTCTCGCCTGATGTCGCATCGCAGGGCCGGGTGCGAACATTTCCTGAGATTGAGGTTAATGACCGCAGGTGCCCAGTTCGCCGACTCGCCGCGGCACGCGTCTTGCTGTCCCGAATCCATTCTGCACGCGAGCCCCAGATCTCGCCTTCTCAGTCGTCGATGCGGCGTTGTGTCGTCCGTCGCGCGAGTTGGAACGCGCAGATGTTGGACAATGGAGACAGCGATGTTCCAGAACGAAGCAACCCGTATCACCGCGATCGCCGAATCCTCCAACTCGTCCATTAACACTCGCGATTGCTCGACATGCTAGGTTCTCGCCGGTATCGGAACATGTCTCGTCAGGGGAGCGCGGCTCCCTTAATCCTTCCATGATCGCATCCATTCTCCAGTTCATGCGGCGCGACGTCACGCGCGGCGTTGCCGGGACCATCCTGCTCAAGGTCGGCAGCGGCGTGCTCGCGTTCGCGTTGTTCTCGCTGGCGGCGCGGACGATGTCGCCTGACGGCTTCGGCATCTTTGCGACCTGGCTGTCGGTCGCGCAGATCGCAGCCGTCGTGGGACTGGTCGGCCAGGAATCCCTGCTGGTGCGATTCCTGAACGAATATCAGGTCGGCGAAAGGCCGGACCTTACCAAGGGCGTGCTGCAATCGAGCTTGAAGATCGCCTCGGTCGCAATGCTGATCGTGATCGGCGGGATCGCGATCGTCGCGAGCATGAGAGGCGACTGGTGGCTGCTGATCCTTGCGGTGTCGGCCTACACGGCCGTCAATGCCGGATTGATGCTCGGCAGCCAGATCGCGCGCTCGCTGGTCAGCATTCTCATGGGCGAAGGAAACCGCGAGTTCCTTTGGCGGGCCCTCGTCGTCGTGTTCCTGCTCGTCATGCTGCTCGCCCAACGCCAACTCGATCCGGCCGAGCTGTTCGCGGCGATGACGGTCGCCATGTCGGTTGGCCTTGTTGCGCAGATCGTATCCGTCGCGCGCGTGCTGCCGGATCTGCGCAGTACGCCGGCGCGCTCAGAGACGTCACGCTGGCGCTCGAGTGCCCTGCACTTCTGGCTCGCATCGATCCTCGAAGTCGCCAATCAGTATCTCGACGTCATTCTGGTCTACTGGATGCTGGATCCGACGACCGCGGGAATCTACTTTGCCGCCTCGCGCCTCGCCAACATTTTCGCCATGGTGTCCGCGGCGCTTTACACGTTCGGTGCGCGCCGGCTCCCGTCGCTGTATTTCAGCAAGAACCACGGGGAGTTCGCGCGGACCTCGCGCTTGATGGCGGAAGTGACTGGGCTCTGCGTCGTCGCCGGTCTCGCCACGATCTGGATCGGCGGCCCCTATCTCCTCAACCTGTTCGGACCTCATTTCGCCGAACAGCATTCGGTCCTGATCGTGCTCGCAATCGGAACCGCCATCCAGGCGGCGGGTGGCCCGTCTGCTGCGATCCTGCAACTGACCGGTCATGAACGAATCTATGTACCGGTGGTCGCTGCCAACGTCGGGCTGCGGCTCGTCGGATTTCTCGTCCTGGTCCCCTTCCTCGGCGTGCTTGGCGCGGCGATCTCGACGACCGTGTCGCTCGCGCTCGCGACCATCGCCCTGAACGTCCTCTGCCGCCGGCGCAGCGGGGTGGATCCTTCCGTTCTGGTGCTCTTGCGCTTCCCAGCATCGAGGCGCGGCAATTACGCCGTTCGCAGCGCGGACTCGCGTGACTAGGTGTCAGCACGCGCCGCCGGGGTGAACGCGCAGGACCGATTGGTTAACGCGCCAGCCGGGAACCAGCGGAAATGCTGCGCGAACGACGTCGTCGCCATGGATCCGTATTAACTCAGTTTGTTGCTAGCCGGTGTCCGCGAGATGCCCGCATGATAGGTACGGAGTTAAGAAGGTGAAGATTTCGTTGCTTTAGCGGGTCGGGATCCGTGCTCCATTATCAGCCGAACAAGGACCTGGACGAGACGAGCGCGACGGCACCTGCGCGGAACGGCGGTGGGCGAAAACTCCACGTGCTTCTTGCGCAAACCCAGGCCGAGAACGCCGGTGCACAGGAGATCTCCCGGCTGCTCGGCGCCGGGCTGACCGCGCGCGGTTACCGGGTCACCAACCTGTTCTTCTTCCGCAAATCGGACTCCTTTGATGAGCCGCCCGAGACGCTCTATTGCGCGCCGAGCCGGCCGGGCAATCCGCTGGCGCTGCTGCGGATGCTGTGGACGCTCGGCGGCCACATCAGAACCACCAGGCCCGACGCCGTCTTGACCTTCCAGCATTTCGGCAACGTCATCGGCGCCGGCGTCACGCGCCTCGTCAGCCGTGCACCCGTCGTCGCCAATCAGGTTTCATCCGCGCTGGCGATGAGCTGGCCGGTCCGCACCGCCGACATCGCCATGGGCAGCCTCGGCTTCTTCGACTGCATCACGCTCAATTCGCAGGACATGGAGCGCGAATATTCGCGCTACCCCGCAGCCTACCGGTCGCGCATGGTGCATGTGCCGCACGGCTTCGACGACAAGGCCCTTACCCTGTCGAAGGAGGCGGCACGAGGTCAATTCAACCTGCCGCCGGACCGCGTCCTGCTCGGTTGCGCGGCACGGCTGCATCCGCACAAGCGGCTCGATCTGGCGATCGGTCTGCTGCCGGATCAACCGTCCTGGCATCTTGCGCTGGCCGGCCAGGGAGCCGACGAGGCCCGGCTGAGGCAGCTCGCGAACGACTTGAACGTCTCGGACCGTCTGCATTTGCTTGGAGAGATTCCTCCCGGCCGGATGGCGGACTTCCTTGCTTGTCTCGACGTGTTCGTCTTTCCGACCCAGGCCGAGACCTTCGGTCTGGCCGCGGTGGAGGCCGCCAACGCCGGTGTTCCCTCCGTCGTGACCGATCTTCCCGTCCTGCGCGAAGTGTTGTCCTACGAAGGCAGACCGACGGCACTCTTCGTCGATGCCTCCGATCATGCGAAGCTCTCCGCGGCGGTCTCCAGGTTGGTAACCGACGAGCAATTACGTGACGAGCTGCGACAAAACGCCAAAGGCCTGCGGCTGCGCTATTCGGTAGATGCCATGGTCGAGGAATACGTCCGAATTCTCGACCGGGTCGTTTGACCTGATAGGTCGGAACAGATTGGCTCGACATGATCATCGAGTTTCGCTGTGAACGTGACTACGCGCGGCGCTGGATGGACCGCAGGACGCTGTCGGTCGACGGCCGGGACGTGCCGGTGCAAGTTGCATGGACGGCAACGGCGGAGCCGCGGCCGGCAGGTCTCGATGCGCTGTTCGAGCTCGAACGCATCGTGTTGCACAAGGGCAAGCACAGCGGCGCCGACAGGCTGACGATCAGCTCCGAACCAGCACGGGCTAGCATCGGCACCGCCGACGTGATCGTCGATTTCACGAGTGCCCCGCGCGATCCGGCGAGCCCGGCCCGGCTGTATCTGCGGCCGCTGTTCAACGGCGTCGCAGGCGAAAATGCCGCGCTCGCCGCCATCCTCGCCGGCGACCTGCCCGTGATCGAGATCGTCAACGAGATCGACGGTTCGGTCCTCGACCGCGGCCATCCGTCCGGTGAGATTGCTGCGGGCCTCAGTGGTGCGCTCGAAACGGTCATAGCGCGGACCCTGACCATGCTGGCGGCGATCCTGTCGGGAAGGCCTCGCATCGTGCCGCACCTGCCGCGCCCCGCTTCAACTGTCCCGCGCCGCGGACCCGTTGGCTACGTGGCGCGCGGCCTTGCCGTATCGATCGCCAAGGAGATCTATCGCCTCTGCTGCTATGCCCCGCATTGGCATGTCGGATGGCGCTTCAACGACGGCCCGGGCGTCTGGCAGACCGGAGACCTGTCAGGTCCAAGCTGGAACGTTCTGGGAGATCCTGGAAACCACTTCTACGCCGATCCCTTTCCCGTCACGTGGCAGGGACGGACCTTCGCCTTCTTCGAGGATCTCGATCACCGTGTCGGAAAAGGTATCATTTCCGCGATCGGGTTCAACGACGCGGGGCCGATCGGCGAGGTGATGCCGGTGCTGGAGGAGCCCTGTCACCTCTCCTATCCGTTCCTGATCGAGGACGATGGCGAGCTGTGGATGATCCCGGAGAGCTCGACCCGCGGGGACGTCGCCCTCTACAACTGCACTCGGTTTCCGGACAAATGGGAGCGATACGCAACGCTCCTTTCTGGCCTCGAGCTGGCCGACGTCACGATCACGCGCCACAACGGCCTGTATTATCTGTTTGGCGCCTGGCGCGACGGAGCCGGCGGCTATTCGGATTCGCTGGCGATCTATTACGCCGATCGCCTCCTGGGGCCCTGGTTGCCCCACGCCAGCAATCCAGTCTTGATCGACCGCGCCAGCACGCGGCCGGCAGGAAACTTCGTCACGCTCAATGACAGACTGTGGCGGCCGGTCCAGGATTGCACCGACGGATACGGCGCAGCGCTTGCCCTGGCGGAAGTGGTCGAGCTGTCGCCGACGGCATTCAAGCAGGTCGTCCGCCACACTCTGAAACCCGGACCGGCATGGCCGGGCAGGAAGCTGCATACTTTGAACCGCTGCGGACGGCTCGAGCTCGTCGACGGATCGCGCGTCCAGCCCAAGACCAGTCTCTTCGCGAGCGCAAGTCCGTCGGGCGTATCACCTGCGCGAACCAATCCCTCCACCGCGCGCTAAGGGCGATGCAACTGGGATGAACGTCAGCGCGCTTTAGCAATCAGCACGGGACCCGCGCGGGGCGGCGGCGCTCGAACCGCCGCCCCGTCAGATCTCCTGCTTTTTGAGGCGCCCCAGCAACGGGCGATGCCTTACTGTGAGCGATCCGAGGTCCAGCCCTTGTACTCGGCGACGTTGTCCCTGGTCACGAGCTTGGACGGCAGCAGCTCGACGGTCGAAGCCGGCTTCTGGCCGTTGAGAATGCCGACGCCGACCTGCACGGCGCGCCGCGCCATGAAGAACGGATCCTGCGACGCGGACGCCTGAATCTGCGGCGACTGCGGATCTTTCAGCGCGGCCTCGATATCGGGCGCGCCGTCGACGGCGGTGATGATCATGCCGGTTCGGTTCTGCTGGCGCGCCGCAAGGTCGGTGCCGATCGCCTGCGGATCGTTGATGGCGAAGATGGCGTCGATCTTGGGGAAGCGGGTCAGATAACCCTGCGCGACGGTGAGGCCGCCCTCGCGCGAGCCCTTGCCGTCCTGGTCGCTGGACAACACCTTGATGCCGGGATTCTTCGCGAACACGTTCTTGCAGCCGACCACACGGTCGATCACGGCGGAGACCTGCGGCCCGTTCTCGATGATGACGTCGCCCTTGCCGCCCAATTTGTCGACGATGTACTGGCAGGAGATCTCGCCGGCCTGCACGTTGTTCGTGGTCACGGTGGCATCGGCGCCCTCGGCGGCAGTGTCAACTGCGACGACGACGATGCCTGCAGCTTGGGCCTTCTTGATGGCCGGCCCGATCGCCTTGGGGTCGCCGGGATTGAGCAGGATCAGGTCGACGCCGGCGGCGATGAAATTGTCGATCTGGGTGACCTGCTTGCCGAGGTCGTATTCGAAGCCGACGGTCGTGATCTTCACGTTGGGATTGGTCTTCTTGGCCTCGAACTCGGCGCCCTTCGACAGCGCGACGAAGAACGGGTTGCCCATCGATCCCAGCGAGACGCCGATCGACTTGAGCTCCTTGGCGAAGGATGGTGCGGTGGTCAGGGCAAGCGCCATGGCGGCGCCGGCGAGCATGATCGTCTTCAACATGGACTTCCTCCCTGGTCTGTCTTCGTCCCCGGCGCGGCAGACCAGTTGCCGCATCGGAATCTCGTCTCAAGCCATGCGCACGCCGCTGCGCGCCAGGCCTCTCACGTTCTCGCGGAGCCTTGCAGCCGGTAGCGGTCCAGCGCCACGGCACCGATGATCACCAGGCCCTTGATCACATATTGCCAGATGTCGGAGACACCGATCAGGATGAGCCCGTTCGAGAGCACGGCGATGATGAGCGCACCCACCAGCGTGCCCCAGATCGAGCCGATGCCGCCGACGAACGAGGTGCCGCCGAGGATCACCGCAGTAATCGCGTCGAGCTCATAGGACTGACCGAGCTGGAGGCCGTTGGCCGCATAGAGCCGCGCCGCCTGCATGGCACCCCCGAGCCCGGCGAAAAGTCCAGAGATGCCGTAGACGAAGATCAGGACGGCCCAGACCTTGATGCCGGCCAGCCGTGCTGCGCTCTCGTTTCCGCCCACGGCATAGATATGCACGCCCAGCACGGTTCGGCGCAGCACCAGCCAAGAGACGAGAATGACGAGCAATGCGATCACCGAGAGCCACGGGATCGACGCGACGCCGGGAATGAGCGTCAGCGAGCCGTTGCCGATGAACGCGTAGGGAATGGAGGGATTGAACACGGTGGTGTCGGCCCCGAGCAGCCGCGCCAGGCCGCGCACCGCGGTGAGCGAGCCGAGCGTGACGATGAAGGGCGGCAGGCGAAGCAGCGCAATCAGCGCGCCGTTGACGATGCCAAAGACGAGGCCGGTGAGCAGTGCCGCCGGCAGCCACAGCATCCCGAGCTCCGGCATCTTGGAGAGCGTCAAACCCGCCATCGCGGAAGCTGCGAGGATCGAGCCGACCGACAGGTCGATGCCGCCGGTGAGGATGACGAAGGTCATGCCGGCGGCGAGCACGGTGTTCACAGCGGCCTGCTGCAATACGATGCCGAGGTTTTGTCCGGTGAAGAAGCGGCCTTCCGACAGCACGTTGAAGCCGATGCAGAGGATCAGCAGCACAGGCAACATGCCGAGCGCGCTGATCAGCATCCTCATCCGCTGGCGTCTTGTTTCCGCAGCAGCGCCGTTGGTCGTCGTCGATGCCGGCTTTGCCTCCACAGCACCATTGTCAGGCATCGAGATGCTCCATCCCCGTGGCAAGCCCCATGATGTCTTCCTGCGCCAGCGGCGAATGCGGACCGCGGCTGACCTCGCCGGCGATGTGCCCGGCACGCATCACGATGACGCGGTCGCAGATGCCGATGATCTCGGGCAGATCGGACGAGATGACGAGGATCGCGGTGCCGGCCTTGGCGAGGTTGTCGATGATCGAATAGATTTCCGACTTGGCACCGACATCGACGCCGCGCGTCGGCTCGTCGAGAATCAGGACCTTCGGCGCGATGGCGAGCAGCCGCGACAGCAGCACCTTCTGCTGGTTGCCGCCTGACAGGCCGCCGGCGGGAACGCCGGCATTGGCGGCGCGGATGCTGAGGCCTGCAAAGGCGCGGTCGGCGCGCTCGCGTGCCTTGTCGCGGTCCAGGAACCAGCCGAGCTTCGCATCGCGGCCGAGCACGGCCAAGTTGATGTTGTCCAGGCACGACATGTCGAGAAACAGGCCGAGCGCCTTCCTGTCTTCCGTCAGATAGGCGATGCCGGCCTCGAGCGCCTCGCCCGGCGTGCGGATCTCGACCGGACGTCCCTCCAGCTCGAGCCGGCCGGAGGTTTTCGGTGACGCACCGATGATGAGATGCGCAAGCTCGGTGCGACCAGCGCCGATCAGGCCGGCAAGGCCGACCACCTCACCGGCATGCACGGTGAGCGAGCAGCCCTTGACGCGCCCGCCATCGGCCATGTCGATCGCCGCGAGCACGGGATGCCCCCGCCCCGCCTCCGGATCATGGTCCTTCTTGTAGAACGAGGAGACGTCGCGGCCGACCATCAGCCGAACGATTGTGTCGGCGCGGATCTCGGGCTTGTCGAGCGAACCCACCAGGCGGCCGTCGCGTAGCACGGTGACGCGATCGCCGAGCGCATAGACCTCGTCCATGCGATGCGAGATGTAGATGATGGCAAGCCCTTCAGCGCGAAGCTGGCGGATCAGCGCGAACAGCCGCTCGCTTTCGGCGGCCGACAGCGAGGTCGTCGGCTCGTCCATGATGAGGATTTTCGATCTGACGTGCAGCGCACGGGCGATCTCGACCAGCTGCCGCTGCCCCATGGACAGATGCGCCACCAGCGTCGAGGGCAGGAAGTCCGCGCCCAGGCGCTTCAGGATCGGGCCGACGCCCTCGCGCATGGCGCCGCGCGCCAGCAAGCCCGATTGCGATATCTCCCGTCCCAGATAGATGTTCTCGGCAACGCTGAGATTGGGCGCGAGCGACAGCTCCTGGTAGATGATGGAGATGCCCGCCGCGCGGCCGCCGAGCGGGCCTTCGATCCGCACCGCCCTGCCCTCGATGCGGATCTCGCCGCCCGGATCGGGCCGGTAGGCGCCGGACAGGATCTTCATCAGCGTCGACTTGCCGGCGCCGTTCTCACCCATCAGGGCGTGAATTTCGCCGGGATAGACGGTGAGATCGACGGCCCGCAGCGCCTTGATGCCGAAGAAGGTCTTCGACACCCCGCGCATCTCGAGGATCGGATCGTTCATCGTGCCTCCCGGCGCACAATGCGTTTCCTACCCGCGTCTCGTTTCTCGGCAACGCGGTTTGGTCATTAAACAAAAGCGGGTGACGCAGGGCAATACCGAAGGCGCGTATACCGAAGTATGCAAACCAGATTGGGCCAGCTAGTGGCGCGGCCGATACAGTTCACGCCAGGCGGGAAGCCGCTCGGCGTAGGCATCGACCAGTGCAGCGTCGGGCTCGAATGTTTCGATGCGCTGCGGCTGCATGCATACGTCACCGATTGCCTCACCCGTGACAGCAAGCCGCCCCAATCTCGCCGCACCGAACGCGGCGCCGGTTTCACCTCCGGCAAAGCGATGGATCGGAATGTTCAGCACGTTCGCCAGCACCGCGAGCCAGAAGGCAGAGCGTGAACCGCCGCCAATCACGTCGGCTTCCGCAATTCCGATGCCGGCATCCGCGAGCGCATCGCGGCAATCGGCAAGCGCGAAGGCAACGCCTTCGAGCACAGCCTGCACGATCGCCGCGCGATCGGTGCCATGGCTCAGGCCATCCAGCATGCCGCGCACGACGGGGTCGTCGTGCGGCGTCCGCTCGCCGGCGAGATAAGGCAGGAAGCTCACGGGCGACGGCGCCTGCGGTCGCGCTCCAAGCGGTGCCAGCAGCTCGGCCTCGGTGACGCCGAACAGGCGCGCGAGCCAGGCCAGGCAGGAGGCGGCCGAGAGGATCGCGCCGGCCTGAATCCACATGCCGGGAATGGCGTGGCAGAACGTGTGCACGACTCGGTCGGGATTGGCGGCGATCCGGTCAGTCGGGGCCATGAGGGCACCCGAGGTTCCCAGCGACACGAAGGAGGCCCCCGGCCGGATTGCGCCGATGCCGACGGCGCCCGCGGGATTGTCGCCGGCCCCACCCGCGATCACCGGCTGCCTGATCATGCCCCAGCGCCGCGCGAGCTCGCTGCGCAATATCGTTGCGGGCGCGCATCCCTCGACCAGGCGCGGCATGTGCTCGCGTGACAGGCCGGTCGCGCCCAGCGCTGCGTCCGACCAGTCGCGACGCGCGACGTCGAGCCATAGGGACCCCGAGGCATCCGAGACGTCCTCGACGGGCTCGCCCGACAGCACCAGTCGCAGATAGGCCTTTGGCAGAAGGACGAGTTTCGTCGCCGCGAAGATCTCGGGCTCGTGCGCGGCGATCCAGAGCAGTTTTGGCGCGGTGAAGCCCGGCATCGCCTTGTTGCCCGTCACCTCGCGCAAGGCGGGCCAGCGTTGCTCCAGGACACGGCACTCAGTCGCAGAGCGTCCGTCGTTCCAGAGGATGCAGGGCCGCAGCGGCCTCAAGCTCGCATCGAGCAGCGTGGCGCCATGCATCTGGCCGGACAGCCCGATGCCTGCGACCGCTGCTAACGCATCGGCATGCGACGCCTTGAGGGCATCCAGCGTGGCGAAGGTCGCATCGATCCACTGCGCCGGATCCTGCTCGGAATAGCCCGGTTGCGGCGAGACGGTCGCGAGCGACCGGCTCTCGCTTGCGATCACGCGCTGGGCATCATCGACGAGAACCGTCTTGACCGCCGACGTGCCGAGATCGATGCCGAGATACATGCTGCTTCCGCTCACTTCGCCGCGTCGATCCAGATCCCTGGCTCTGAATGCTCCCGGATGTAGCTGACGAGGAAGTCGGAGAACACCCTGATCTTGGCCGGCAGCCTGACGCGGTTCTGATAGGCGATGTTCATGGTGAGCAACGGCAGCTGCCAATCGCTCAGGACAGGCACCAGCCGCGCAGCCGCGATATCGCCCTGCACGATATAGAGCGGCTGGATCAGGATGCCGAGCCCCGCGCGCGCCGCGCCACAGATGATCTGGCCGTCATTGCTGTCGAGCGTCGGCGCGATCCGGATCGTCTGCGTCGTGCTGCCCTGGCTCAGCCGCAGCGAATAGGGATCATTGGCGAGGTTGTAGATCAGCATGTTGTGGCGGGCGAGATCGGCGGGATGTTCGGGCCGGCCGTGCTTCTCGAGGTAGGAGGGAGCGGCCGCGAGCACGCGGTGCATCTGACCGATGCGGCGGACGACGATGTTTGAATCCGGCTCGTGCTCGCGGGTGCGGATCGCAACGTCGATGCCGGCCTCGATGAAATCGAGGTAGCGGTTCGCGCTGATGATCTGCACGCTGAGATCAGGATAGAGCGCGCGGAAGGCGGGCAGCATCGGCGCGAGATAGATCATCGCAAAGGAGAGCGAGCTCGTCACGCGCAGCATGCCCTTCGGCGACAGCGCGCGGTCGGAGACGGCGTCCTCGGCCTCGGCGAGCTCGTTCAGAAGCGTGCTGCACCGCTGCAGCAGTTCCTGTCCCGCTTCGGTCAGCCATTGCCGGCGCGTGTTGCGCTCGATCAGCCGGACCGCAAGCCGCTCCTCCAGCGCACTGAGATGGCGGCTCGCAGCGGCGTTCGACATCCGCAGTATTTCGGCGGCCTTGGAAAGGCTGCCGAGCTCAGCGGTTTTGGAGAAGACCTCGAGTTGAAGCAGCCGGTCCATTTTTGCGAAACGAGGAAAAGAGACTTACAAACTTTGACCTTTATTTCCGTTTTCTGCAAGGCAAAATGGCGCCAACAAAGCACCATTGCAGGCGAGGAAATCAGGAAATGTCGGGCCCGATCAGGCACATCGTGATGTGGCGACTGCGCGGGGAGACGCCCGCGGAGCGCTCGGCCGCCCGGCTCAAGGTCAAGACCTTGTTCGAGGGCCTCAAAGGCCGGATCGACGGCCTCACCCATATCGAAGTCGGCATGGACGTCAGCGCGGTCGATTACGCCTGCGACGTGGTGCTGTTCTCCGAATTCACGGACCAGGCGGCGCTTGCGGCCTACGCCAACCACCCGGAACATCTGCGTGTGCGCGAGGCGCTAGGCGACTTGCGGATCGGGCGCTTCCAGGTCGATTATCCCATCAAAGAGACCGGCGCATGATCGGTTCGTTCACCTTCGAAAACCTGCCCTGCCGCGTCGTGTTCGGCAGCGGAACGCTGGCGAGCGCCAGGGCCGAGGTCGAGCGGCTCGGCGGCAAGCGTGCGCTGGTGTTGACGACGCCGCAGCAGGAGGCGCAGGGCAAGAGCCTCGGCGCAGCGCTCGGCCCGCTCTATGCCGGCATCTTTTCCGGCGCCACCATGCACACGCCGGTCGAGGTCACGCAACGCGCGCTCGCGGTGATGAAGACATGCGAGGCCGATTGCGTCGTCTCGCTCGGCGGCGGCTCGACCACCGGGCTCGGCAAGGCTTTGGCCTTGCGTACCGGCGTCAACCAGCTCTGCATTCCCACCACCTATGCCGGCTCGGAGATGACGCCGATCGTCGGCCAGACCGAGAACGGGCTGAAGACCACGGTGCGCGATGCGGCCGTGCTGCCGGAGACCGTGATCTACGACGTCGACCTGACGTTGACGCTGCCGGCGAGTCTGGCCGCAACATCCGGCATTAACGCGATCGCGCATGCGGTCGAGGCGCTCTACGCGCGCGACGCCAATCCTGTCACCTCGCTGATGGCCGAAGAAGGCATCCGCGCGCTGGCGCGCGCTTTGCCCGGTATTGCCGCCAACAGCGACGATCGCGAGGCCCGCACCGAGGCGCTCTATGGCGCCTGGCTGTGCGGTGTCTGCCTGGGCACTGTCGGCATGGCGCTGCATCACAAGCTCTGCCATACGCTCGGCGGCACCTTCGACCTGCCGCACGCCGAAACCCACACCATCGTGCTGCCGCATGCGCTGGCCTACAACGCGCCGGCCGTGCCCGACGCGATGGCGCGGATCGCGCGCGCGATCGGCGCGACCGACGCATCGCAGGGACTTTTCGATCTTGCGAAGCGACTGGGTGCGAAGGTCGCGCTGCGCGATGTCGGCATGCCCGAGAGCGGCATCGACAAGGCGGCCGATCTCGCCGTCACCAACGCCTATTGGAACCCGCGCCCGCTCGAGCGTGGCGCCATTCGCGACTTGATTGCACGCGCCTTCGCCGGCGAGCCGCCAAGCGCCATCAAAGCGGCGGCGTGAGGCGATGCGGCGCACCCTGATCAGATCCGCCACCGTCATCAGCATGGATGACGCGATCGGCGATCTCGCGACCGGCGATGTGCTGGTCGAGGGCAGCCGGATCGCCGAGGTGCGCCCGTCGATCGACGCTGCGGCCGACACGGAGGTCGTCGACGGCACGGGCCGCATCGTCATTCCCGGCCTGATCAACGCACATATGCATACTTGGCAGACCGGCTTGCGCGGCTTTGCAGCGAACTGGACGCTGCTGGAATATTTCCGCCGCATGCATGCGGGCCTCGCCACCGTGTTCCGGCCCGACGACATCTACATCGCAACCCTTGTCGGCGCGCTGAACCAGATCAATCACGGCGTCACCACGCTGGTCGACTGGTGCCACAACAACCCGACGCCGGACCATACCGACGCCGCCGTGCGCGGCCTGATCGAAAGCGGCATCCGCGCCGCGTTCTTCCACGGCTCACCGAAGCCCGAGCCGAAGCCGGGCGAGCCGCATTTCTCGGAAGTGCCGCATCCGCGCCGCGAGGTCGAGCGGTTGCTGGCGGGTCCCCTCGCCGACCGCAATGGACTCGTCACGCTCGGGCTCGCCATCCTCGGTCCGCATTATTCGACGCTCGACGTCGCCATGCACGATTTCCGCCTGGCGCGGGAGCTGAACCTGATCGCATCGATGCATCACGGCGGCGGTCCGGCGAAGACGCCCGGCGGCTGGGAAAAGCTGCTCGAGGTCGGCCTCGTCGACCCCGGCATCAACATCGTCCATGGCAACGATCTGCCCGATGATCTGCTCGATCGTCTCGTCGATCTCGGCGTATCGTTCTCGGTGACGCCCGAGAACGAGATGATCCAGGGCCATGGCTTTCCGATCACCGGCCGCCTTCTGAAGCGCGGCGTGCGGCCGACCATCGGCATCGACCTGGAGTCCGTGCTGGCCGGCGATCTCCTCTCCGCCGCGCGCGTTGCGCTGTCGATGCAGCGGGCACTGGACAATGCGGAATCGCGCAAAGTGAGTGGCGCCATTCCGGCGACGACCACGATTCCCGTGCGCGAAGCGCTGCGCTGGGTCACGACGGAAGGCGCCCGCATGCTCGGCCGCGAGCACCAGATCGGCTCGCTGACGCCGGGCAAGCTCGCCGACCTCGTCATCATCAACGCCTCCGATTTCAATCTTCATCCGGTGCATGACCCGATCGCAACTGTCGTGATGCAGACGAGCCTCGCCAACATCGAGGCCGTCATGATCGGCGGCGTTTGGCAGAAGAGGAACGGCCGGCTTCTGGTCGAGGGACTCGAGACGAAGAAGGAGTTGCTGGCACAATCCGGCCGGCGGCTGGTGCAGGATATCGAACGACAGGGACACGCCGCCTGAAGGCGCCAATGGACCAGAACAATGACTGACGCTTCGAAGAATGTTGCTTTCATCGGGATCGGCAAGATGGGCCTGCCGATGTCGGTGCTCGTCGCGAAAGCCGGCTACACCGTCACCGCGTTCGATCAGAGCGCGGCGAGGATCAGCGAGGCTCACGCGCAGGGCATTGCGATTGCCGCTTCGCCGGCCGAGACCGTGAGCGGCAAGGCGGCCGTGATCACGTCCCTGCCCGACGACGCCGCCTTGCGCAGCGCGTTGCTCGGCCCCGCCGGCCTGGTCGCCGCGATGGCACAAGGTGCCGTCCTGATCGAAACCAGCACCGTGAGTGTCGACGCCTCGGCTGAGATTGCGGCCGCCGCGCAGGCACGCGGCATTGCCTATCTGCGCGCGCCGGTCTCCGGCAATGCCAGCATCGTGCACACCGGCGCGCTGACCTGCTTCGTCTCGGGGCCGAAGGACGCGTTCGAGAGCGCAAAGCCGCTGTTCACCGCATTCACCCGCGCCCAGACCTATCTCGGCCCGGCCGAGGAAGCGCGTTACGCAAAACTCTCGGTCAACCTGATGATCGCGGTCTCGGCGGCAATGATGGCCGAGAGCCTGGCGCTCGCGCGCAAGGGCGGCATTGCCTGGCAGGATATCCTGAAGGTGCTCGACGATAGCGCAGTCGCCTCGCCCATGGTGAAGTACAAGACCGCGCCGCTACGGACTCGCGACTTCGAGTCCACCTTCTCCTGCAAGCAGATGGCGAAGGATCTCGACCTGATCCTGGGCGCCGGCCACGCCGTCGGCGTGCCGCTGCAGCTTGCCGCGCAAGTGCGCGAGACCTATGGCGCGCTGGTCGCGCAAGGCGACGGCGACACCGACTTCATTGCGACCGTCAAGCATCTCGAACGACTGTCCGGCCTCGGCGAACCAAAACTCTGATCGCGGAGATACACATGCGTAACTTCAACGAAAACACGATCACGGACGCGGTGCTGGAGCGGATCGCGGGCGCGACCGATCCGCGCATCAAGCAGGTGAGCGAAGCGCTGGTGCGGCATCTTCACGCCTTCGTCCGCGAGGTGCGGCCGACCCAGAAGGAGTGGGAATACGGCATCGACTTCCTGACCCGCACCGGGCATATGTGCACCGACAAGCGCCAGGAGTTCATCCTGCTGTCGGACACGCTCGGCGTCTCCATGCTGGTCGATGCCATCAACCATCCGGTGCCCGAAGGCGCGACCGAGACCACGGTGCTCGGGCCGTTCTTCGTCCAGGCTGCGCCCGAGAAGGACAGCGGCGCTGACATCTCCGGGCCGATGGATGGCGATCCCATGCTGGTCACCGGCTCGGTCTCGACCGTGGACGGAAAGCCGCTCGCCGGCGCCATCGTGGACGTCTGGCACTCCGACGACGACGGCTATTACGACGTGCAGCAGCTCGATGAGATCGGCGATCTCGCGATGCGCGCCCGCTTCCACACCGATGCCAACGGCTGCTTCCATTTCTGGTCGATCAAGCCGGCCGCCTACCCGATTCCGCATGACGGACCGGTCGGCGAGATGCTGGAGGTGCAGGGACGCCATCCCTGGCGCCCGGCGCACGTGCACTTCATGATCTCAGCGCCAGGTTTCGAGCAGCTGGTGACGCACGTGTTCGTTGCCGGCGACCAATATCTCGACAGCGACGTCGTGTTCGGCGTCAAGGACAGCCTGATCCGCAACTTCGTCCGTCATCCGGCCGGCCGTGCGCCGGATGGTCGCATGGTGGAGCGCGACTATTTTCATCTCAACTATGATTTCGGCCTGAAGCAGGTCGCAAGCAACGCAAGAGCCGCTTAAGCTCAACAGCGGACCAACAAGAGTCCGTAAAACAGGGACGGGAGCTGAGGATGGGACCGCGGGTCAGCACGGGCATTGTGGCCGAGCGCCTTGCTGGAATGATCGGTCCGCGCGCGAGCGTCGCGCGCGGCGTGCTCGATCAGCATGGGCAGAGCGAGTCGCACTATCAGAGCCTACCGCCCGACATCGTGGTCTTCCCTGAGACCACGCAGGAGGTCGCAGAAATCGTCAAGCTCTGCGCCGGCGTGGGCATGCCGATCGTCCCGTTCGGCGCCGGGACCTCGCTCGAAGGCAATGCGGCGGCGGTCGCCGGCGGCGTCTGCTTCGACTTCGCGCGCATGAACAAGGTGCTCAGCCTGCACGACAGCGACATGGACGTCGTGGTGCAGCCCGGCATCACACGCAAGCAACTGAATGCTGAGCTGCGCAATACCGGCCTGTTCTTCCCGATCGATCCCGGCGCCGACGCCTCGATCGGCGGCATGACCTCGACGCGCGCCTCCGGCACGATGGCGGTGCGCTACGGCACCATGAAAGACAACGTCATGGCGCTCGAGGTCGTGCTGGCCGACGGGCGCATCATCCGCACTGCCCGGCGCGCGCGGAAATCGGCGGCGGGCTATGATCTGACGCGCATGTTCGTCGGCGCGGAAGGCACGCTCGGCGTCATCACGGAGATCACGCTGAAGGTGCACCCGGTGCCGCAGGCGATCTCGGCCGCGGTCTGCAGCTTCGACACCCTGCACGATGCGGTGGACACCGCGATCTCCGTGATCCAGTCCGCGATCCCCGTGGCCCGCATCGAGCTGCTCGATGACGTCATGATGCGGGGCATCAATGCCTACGCCAAGCTCGGCTATCGCGAGGCCCCCACGCTGTTCTTCGAATTCCACGGCTCCGAAACCTCCGTCGCCGAGCAGGCCGAAGCCGCGCAGGCGATCGCAGCCGATCATGGCGGCCATGGCTTTGCCTGGGCCAAAGCGCAGGAAGACCGCAGCCGGCTCTGGCATGCCCGCGACAACACGCTCTATGCGGGCCTCGGCCTGCGCCCCGGCGCACGCGCCGTCATCACCGACGTCTGCGTGCCGATCTCGCGTCTCGCCGAATGCCTGACCGAGACGCGTCGTGACGCGGACGAGCATGGCTTCACCGCGCCGATCG
The DNA here is from genome assembly GCF_044908355.1 of Bradyrhizobium sp. USDA 336. NCBI lineage: Bacteria > Pseudomonadati > Pseudomonadota > Alphaproteobacteria > Hyphomicrobiales > Nitrobacteraceae > Bradyrhizobium > Bradyrhizobium sp. USDA 336. The sequence continues at coordinate 2,668,196 of NZ_JBIYDC010000002.1, forward strand.
TCGGCCATGTCGGCGATGGCAATTTCCACATGCTGATCCTGATCGACCCGACAAAACCGGAGGAGGCCGAAGGCGCCAAGGCGCTGCAGGCCCGCATGGTCGCGCGTGCCATCACCATGGACGGCACCTGCACCGGCGAGCACGGCATCGGGCTCGGCAAGATCGACTATCTCACCGACGAGCTCGGCGAGGCCGTGGACGTGATGCGATCGATCAAGGCGGCGCTCGATCCCGACGGATTGATGAACCCCGGAAAGATTTTTGCTGGCAGAGCCAAAACATGAGCAATACGCCATGAGCGACGCGCTCCCGATCGAGGTCACCTCACCCACGCCGCTGCTGGAGCTGCGCGGCATCAGCAAGGAGTTTCCGGGCGTCAAGGCGCTCGACGACGTGTCCTTTGCCGTCTACCCCGGCGAAGTCCATATGCTGCTGGGCGAGAACGGCGCCGGCAAGTCGAGCCTGATGAAGGTGCTGTGCGGCGCGTATCGCGCCGACGCGGGCGAGTTCTATTACAACGGCGAGAGGGTCGCGATCTCTTCGACCGCCGATGCGCAGAAGCTCGGCATCGCCGTGATCTTCCAGGAATTCTCGCTGGTCCCCCATCTCGACATCGCCCAGAACATCTTTCTTGGCCGCGAGCCGAAGGGCCGCATTCCCGGCACCATCGACCGTCGCAGGATATTGGCTGACGCAAGGCGCGTGCTCGACACCATCGGCTTCGACATCGATCCCGCCACCACCGTCGACAAGCTCGGCGTCGCGCAGCAGCAGATGGTCGAGATCGCCAAGGCGATCAGCCAGAACGCCCGCATCCTCGTCATGGACGAGCCGACAGCGGCACTGTCCGACCGCGAGACCGAGCTTTTGTTCGCGCTGATTGCGCGGCTGAAGGCCGACGGCGTCTCGATCGTCTATATCTCGCACCGCATGGCCGAGGTGTTCGCGCTCGGCGATCGCATCACCGTGCTGCGCGACGGCCGCCGCATCGACGGAGTCCGGCCCGCCGACGTCACGCCGGACCAGCTGGTCCGCATGATGGTCGGCCGCAACGTCGACATGACCTATCCGCGCCATTTCGCCGACAAGCCCGGCGAGGTGCTGCTCGAGGTCAAGGGCCTCTCCGCGCCCACCGGCATCTCCGACATCAACATCGAGGTGCGCCGCGGCGAGATCGTCGGGCTGTGCGGCCTGGTCGGCTCCGGCCGCAGCGAGGTCGCCCGCGCCATCTTCGGCGCCGATCCCGTGGCCTCGGGCGAGATCATCTTCGACGGCAAGAGCATGTCCGGCGAGCCGGATCTCGCCGCCCGCCGCGGCATCGCGCTGATCCCGGAGAGCCGCAAGAGCGAAGGCCTCGCGCTGCTGCGATCCGTCAGCGACAATCTGGTGGTGTCGGCGCTGAAAAAACTGTTCCCGAGCGGGCTGTTCGACCAACGCTCGGCCCAGCGTACCGCCGACGGCCTGATCCGGCAGCTCCGCATCGCGACGCCGAGCGCACGCCAGACCGTCGGCCTGCTCTCCGGCGGCAACCAGCAGAAGGTCGTGATCGGCAAATGGCTCGCCGCCGGCTCGAAGCTCTTCATCTTCGACGAGCCGACGCGGGGCATCGACATCGGCGCCAAGTCGGAGATCTTCGCGCTGATCGACCGCCTCGTGGCGGACGGCGCGGCGGCGCTGATGATCTCGTCCGAGCAGGTCGAGATCTGCCATGTCTGCGACCGCGCCTATGTGATGCGCGAGGGGCGCATCGCGGGACATTTGTCACGCAACGAATTGACCGAGGAGAACATCGTGCGATTGGGGATGCATCATGCGTGAGGTCGCGGTCGTCGCTCAACCCAATCCGCTGCAGCGCATTCCCGGCGTTGCCATGGTGCTGGTGCTGCTGATCGCGCTGTTCAGCGTGATCGCGCCCGGCTTCCTGTCGGTCGCCAACCTCTCCAACGTGCTGGTGCAGTCGACCATCCTGACCATGCTCGCGCTGCCGATGACGCTGATCATCATGACGGAGGGGCTGGACCTGTCGATGGGCGCGGTGCTGACGCTGACTTCGCTCTGCGTGGCGATCGTGTCGCTCGCGACCAAGTCGATGCTACTGGGCCTCGGCGCCGGCCTTCTGGTCGGCACGGCCTTTGGCGTTGCCAACGGCTGGCTAGTCGCCATTCTCGGCATACCGCCGTTCGTCGCGACCCTCGGCACGCTCGGCATGGCGCAGGGCCTGTCGCTGATCGTCAGCGACGGCCAGAGCGTGGTCGGCATTCCCCACAGCGTGCGCGACATCTACTCGGCGACGCTAGCAGGCATCCCCGTGCCGATCGTGATGGCGCTGGTGACCTATGCGGCCTTTCACGGCCTGCTCTATCACACCCGGTTCGGCACCTACATCTTTGCCCTGGGCGGCAACCGCGAGGCACTGCGCTATGCCGGCCTCTCGCCCAACAGGCTGCTGATCGCGGTCTACGCGATCGGCGGCGCCATGGCCGGCATCGCCGGCCTGTTGATGACCGCACGCATGAACTCCGGTCACCCCACCGCGGGCCTCGGTCTGGAATTCGATGCCATCGCGGCCGTCGCCGTCGGCGGCACCTCGTTCGAGCGCGGCAATGGCTGGCTGCTCGGTACGCTGCTCGGGGTTCTCTCCGTCGGCGTGCTGCGCAACGGGCTGAACCTGATCTCGCTGCCCTCCTCGGTGCAGGTCGCCAGCGTCGGCGTGCTCGTGATCGTTGCCCTGTTCCTCGACGGCCTCAGGAGCCGCACATGACCGACATCACCAAGGGCGCCATGGCGCCGCCCCGCTCTTTCCTGTCGCAGGACGCGGTCCAGCTGTTCTATCGCCTGCTCGCCGCTTTCCTGATCTGCGCCGTGCTCGCCGTGCTCAGCGATTCCTTCCTGAGCCTCGGCAACATCCTCAACGTGCTGAGGCAAGCGAGCCTGACCTTCTTCATCGCCTCCGGCCTGACGCTGGTGGTGCTCACGGCCGGCCTCGATCTCTCCGTCGGCGCCAATGTCGCGCTGTCCGCCTGCCTCGCCGGCACCGTGATCCACACGACCGGTTCGCCCGCGCTCGGCATCCTCACCGGGCTTGCCTGCGGCGGCATCGTCGGCCTGATCAACGGCATCATGGTCACGGCGCTGCGCATCCCCTCCTTCATCGCCACCTATGGCATGCTCTGGGTGCTGAACGGCCTCACCTATTGGTACATGGCGGGCGAGACCCTGCACGGCTTCCCCGCCGGCTTCCGCCAGATCGGCAGCGGCTATCTGTTCGGTCTGCCGATCCCGGTCTATCTGCTCCTGGTGTTCCTCGGGATCGGGACGTTCTTCGCGCAGCGCACGGTCTGGGGCCAGGAGATCTATGCGATCGGCGCCAATCCGGTCGCCGCGCGCCTCTCCGGCATCCCGGTGGCGCGCCGCCTGCTGCTGGTCTACGCGGTCTCAGGCACCATGGCGGGACTGGCCTCGATCATCTTCCTGTCGCGGCTCAATTCGGCCGAGGCCGACATCGGCGAGAGCCTGACGCTGCCGGCGATCGCGGCCGTTCTGATCGGGGGCACCTCGCTGTTCGGTGGCGTTGGCACCGTGTTCGGCACCTTCATCGGCGCGCTGATCCTGACCCTGGTGCTGAACGGCATGAACCTGCTCGCGGTCAGCGCCAATTGGCAGCCGCTCGTCACCGGCGTCATCGTCATTCTCGCGGTTTGGCTCGACATGAAGACCCGCCGCCGCGCGCAATGAGTTCTGGCAATCCAACAAGCAAAATGAGGGATGGAGGCAATATGAGAAAGACAATTGGCTGTGTGGCGCTGCCGCTGCTGATGGTGGCCGCGTTCACGAATGCGGCACATGCGGACGGCGAGACCATCGCGGTCTTCACCAAGAACCAGACCAACCCGTTCTTCCAGACGGTGCGGGTCGGCGCCGACAACATGGCGAAGGTGCTGAACGCGAAGACGCTGCAATACATCCCGACCAAGCCGGACTCGATTCCCGAGCAGCTCAGCCAGATCGAGGACGTCGTGGTGAAGAAGCCGAGCGCGATCGTGTTCACGCCGGTCGATTACAAGGCAATGGTGCCGGGCGTCGAGAAGATCAACGAAGCCAAGATCCCGGTCGTCAACATCACCGACCGTTCTGCCGGAGGCAAGTTCCTGTCCTTCGTCGGCGCCGACGATTACAGCCTCGGGCTGGAGACCGCGCGCTTTCTGCTGAAGACGCTCGGCGGCAAGGGCAACATCGTCATCATCGAGGGCGTCAAGGGCTCGCTGACCAATGTCGACCGCGTCCGCGGCTTCAACGACGCGCTAAAGGAAGCGCCCGGCGCCAAGCTCTTGGCCTCGCAGCCCGGCAACTACCAGCGGCTCCAAGCGCTCCAGGTGATGGAGAACTTGATGCAGTCGAATTCGCAGATCGACGGCGTGCTGGCGGCCAACGACGCCATGGCGGTCGGCGCGATCGAGGCGCTCGACGGCGCCAACCGCAAGGCGCAGGTGATCGGCATCAACGGCACCAAGGAGGCGATCGACGCAATCAAGTCCGGCAAGCTGCTGGCGAGCGGCGACTACAACGGCTTTGCGCAAGGCTGCCTCGGCACCATGATGGCAATCCGCTCCTTGCGGGGCCAGCCTGTTATCAGCGAGATCGTGCTGAAGCCGACGGTGATCACCAAGGACAATTACGGGCCGTTCGACGTGCCGCTGGAGCAGCGGACCTGCCCGACCTTCGAAGACGCCGGCAAGCTCAGCGCGAAGTAGACGACCCGATCGCACCAAGCCCGGACGGCCGCAGCCCGCGGCCGTCCCAAGAATGAAGCCAAGAAACGGAGACAGCATGCTGTTCGCCATTCACGCCCTCGACCGCACCGGCGCGTTGCCGACGCGGCTCGTCAATTACGATGCCCACAAGGCTTTCCTCAGCGACACCTCGCGCTTCGGCGTCAAGATCGTGATGTCCGGTCCGCTCGTCTCCGACGACGGCCAGACCATGATCGGCAGCCTGTTCCTCATCGAGGCCCCCGGCCGCGCCGAGGTCGAAGCTTTCAACCGTGCAGATCCCTTTGCCGCAGCCGGCATCTGGGAAAAGGTCACGATCACCGGCTTCCTGCGCCGGCAGGGATGAGACCGGCCTCATCGAAAGTGCGAAAACAACCCCATGCACAGTAGAACGGGCTTGTTTTTGCTTACGAATTTCCGATGCGCCGTGCGGCCTCGCTTCCGAGGCCAATGCCGCCCTAAATTGGCGGTGGATTTTGACTCGTCGGGCAAAACAGGGGCATAATGCCATCATCACCCGATGTCAGTCCGCCCTTGCCCAGGCACCCGTCCAAGCGTCGGCGTGAGTGCGCGACGCGGACTGGCGTCAGGTCCCCTCAGCTGCTCATTGCCGGCGCAGCCTCTTCGAGATGGCAGGCGACCCACTGCTCAGGACCCGCGGCGCGCAGCGTCGGCTCCTCGGTCCGGCAGCGGTCGAAGACGAAGGGGCAACGGGTGTGGAATCGGCATCCCTTCGGCGGATTGATCGGGCTCGGCACGTCGCCCTTGAGGATGATGGGGTTGCGCTGGGCTCCGGGCTCCGGCAGCGGCACGGCCGAAAGCAGCGCCTTGGTGTAGGGATGCCTTGGCGCGGCAAAGATCTCGCGGCGCGGGGCCACCTCGACGATCTTGCCGAGATACATCACCGCGACGCGATGGGTCATATGCTCGACGATGGCAAGATCGTGGCTGATGAACAGTAGCGCGAGACCGAACTCGCGCTGGAGATCCTGCAAGAGATTGACGATCTGCGCCTTGACCGAGACATCGAGCGCGGAGACCGCCTCGTCGCAGACGATCAGCTCGGGCTCGGCCGCCAGCGCCCGCGCGATGCCGATGCGCTGACGCTGACCACCGGAGAATTCGTGCGGCCTGCGGCTCAAGGCTTCGCGCGGCAGGCGCACCGTGTCCATCAGCGATGTGACACGGACCTCGAGATCCTCTGCAGATTTGGCGAGGCCGAAATTGCGGATCGGCTCGGCGAGAATGTCGCGCACGCGCATGCGCGGATTGAGGCTCGAGAACGGATCCTGGAACACCACCTGCACGCGGCGACGCATCTGGCGCATCGTGCCTGGTGCGGCATCGTCGATCCTCTGGCCGTCGAGGATGACCTGGCCCGAGGTGATCTCGAACAGCCGCAGGATGGCGCGGCCGACCGTCGATTTGCCGCAGCCGGACTCGCCGACCAGCGACAGTGTCTCGCCGCGCGCGATCTCGAAGGAGACGCCGTCCACCGCATATACGAACTCGGACTTGCGGCCGAACAGGCCGCTCTTGACCGGAAAATGCTTCTTGAGGTCGTTGACCTGGAGCAGCGGAGGACTCATGCCGCGACGGCTCCCTTGGCAGCGTAGTGACAGGCCGCGATGTGGCGCGGCCCCTTCTCTTCCAGTCCCGGCGCATATTGCCGGCAGACATCGGTGGCAAGCGCACAGCGGCCGGCGAAGACGCAGCCGATAATGGGCTTGCGGAGATCAGGGACCTGCCCAGGGATCTCGGCAAGACGGGTCGCGGTGCCCGCAAGCGAAGAGCCGAGCTTCGGCACCGCGCCTAACAGGCCCTGCGTATAGGGATGGCGCGGGGAGCGGAACAGCTCGGCCACCGGCGCCTCCTCGACCTTGCGGCCGGCATACATCACCATGACACGCTCGGCGATCTCGGCGACGACGCCGAGATCGTGGGTGATCAGGATGATGGCCGCTCCGACCCGGCGCTTCAGGTCCAGCATCAGCTTGAGGATCTGCGCTTGGATCGTCACGTCGAGCGCGGTGGTCGGCTCGTCCGCAATGAGAAGCTTGGGATTGCAGGCCAGCGCAACCGCGATCATCACGCGCTGGCGCATGCCGCCGGACAGCTGGTGCGGATATTCGCCAACACGCCGCTTCGGCTCGGGAATGCCGACCAGCGTCAGCATCTCGACCGCATGCGCCTCCGCCGCCTGCTTGTCGAGGCCCTGATGGATCATCAAGGTCTCGCGGATCTGGCGGCCGACGGTGAGCACCGGGTTCAGGCTCGTCATCGGTTCCTGAAAGATCATCGAGATGTCGTTGCCGCGGATCGCGCGCATCTCGCGGTCGGACAGTTTCAGGAGATCCCTGCCCGCGAAGCGGATGCTGCCTGCGATCCGGCCCGGCGGCTCCGGAATCAGCCGCATCAAGGACATCGATGTCACCGACTTGCCGCAACCGGACTCGCCGACGATGGCGAGCGTCTCACCCTCGTTGACATGGAAGGACACCCCGTCGACCGCGCGGTTGATGCCGCCGGGCGTGCGGAAATGGGTCTGGAGGTTCTCGACTTCGAGCAAAGCCATCGCAATCAGCCTCGATCCATCACAGACAACATCACAGGCTTTTGGCCATGCGCGGGTCGAGCGCATCGCGCAGGCCGTCGCCGAGCAGATTCACGGCGAGCACGGTGACGGACAGGAACGCCGCCGGGAAGAACACGATGTAGGGCTTCACCTGCCAGAGCGCGCGGCCCTCGGCCATGATGTTGCCCCAGGACGGGATGGTCGGCGGCGTGCCGGCGCCGATGAAGGACAGGATCGCCTCCGTGATCATGGCGCTGGCGCAGATATAGGTCGCCTGGACCAGCATCGGCGCAACCGTGTTGGGCAGGATGTGGCGCAGGATGATCATCGGCGTGCGCGTGCCGCAGGCCACGGCCGCGTCCACATAGGGCTGCTCGCGCAAGGACAGAACGACGCTGCGGACGAGGCGCGAGACGCGCGGGATCTCGGCGATGGTGATCGCCAGGATGACGTTGCCGACGCTGCCGCGCGTCAGGGCCATCAGCGCGATCGCCAGCAGGATCGGCGGGATCGACATCAGGCCGTCCATGAACCGCATCAGGATGCCGTCGGCCCAGCGGATGAAGCCGGAGACCATGCCGATGGCAAGGCCGATCGCCGAAGCGCAGATCGCGACCGACAGGCCGACCGTGAGCGAGACCCGCGCGCCGAACAGCACGCGCGAATAGATGTCGCGGCCGAGCACGTCGGTGCCGAACCAGAAATCGGCTGACGGCGCGCGGGTGCGCTTGGCGGGCGCAAGCGCGGTCGGGTCGACCGTGCCGAGGTACGGCGCAAAGACCGCGATCAGCACCAGCATCAGCAGCAGCGCGCCGCCGATCGCGACCGTCGGGTGGCCGCGCAGGAGGCCGACGAAGCCGCGCCGTATCCTGACCGGCCGCAGGATCTCGGGCAGTTGCGGCGCAAGGACGAGGCCGGCCGGAAGCGAATGCGGATTAACGGTGGTGTCGGTCAATAGCGGATCCTCGGGTCAACGAGCGTGTAGACGACGTCGATCATCAGATTGACGAGGACGTAGACGAAGCTGAACAGCAGCACGATGCCCTGAATCACCGGATAGTCACGGCGCAGGATGGCATCGATGGTGAGGCGGCCGAGGCCGGGGATCGCGAACACGCTCTCGGTGACGACCGCGCCGCCGATCAGGAGCGCGATGCCGATCCCGATCACGGTGACGATCGGCACCGCCGCGTTCTTCAGCGCGTGAATGAACAGGATGCCGCCCTGCCCGAGGCCCTTGGCCTTGGCGGTGCGGATATAGTCCTGCTGCAGCACTTCGAGCATGGCTGCCCGCGTGATGCGGGCGACCAGCGCGATATAGACGCAGCCGAGCGCGATCGCCGGCAGGATCAGGTTCTCGAGCCAGGGCCAGAAGCCCTGGTTGAGGGGCGTGTAGCCCTGCACCGGCAGCCATTCCAGCTCCAGCGCGAAGATGTAGGCGAGCATGTAGCCGACCACGAAGACGGGCAGCGAGAATCCAAACACGGCAAAGCCCATGATGACGCGATCGATCAGGCTGCCGGCCTTCCATGCCGCCACCACGCCGAGCGGCACCGCCACCACGATCGTGAGCAGCAGCGTGACGATCATCAGCGACAGCGTCGGTCCGAGACGCTGCCCGATCATCGCCGAGACCGGCAGGTTGGTGAAGATCGAGGTGCCGAGATCGCCGTGCAGGATGCGCCAGACCCAGCTTCCGAACTGGACCAGGAAGGGCCGGTCCAGCCCGAGGCTCTGGCGGATGCGCTCCACATCCTCCGGGCTTGCCTGATCGCCCGCGATCACCACGGCCGGATCGCCGGGCGCGATATAAAGCAGGCTGAACACGAACAGCGCGACGATCGCCATGACCGGCAAGGTCGCAACGATGCGACGGAGGATGTAGGAGAGCATCTGGCCTCAACGCACGATCATGCGGACTTCGACACGCCCCAGAAGAACGGCAGCGGTCCCTTGGCAACGCCGGAGACGTTCTTACGCCACGCGGTGTAGCTCAGGAAGAAACCAGTCGGCGCGTAAACGACGTCATCGAGCGCCGCCTTGTTGAGGCGACCGATGGCGGCCTTCTCCTCGTCGACGTTCTTGGCCTCGAACCAGGAGGTGACCTCCTTTTCGGTGGCCGCGCTGGTGGGCCAGCCGAACCAGGCTTTGTCGCCGTTAGCACGAATGGCGGTGTAGGGAGCCGGATTGACGCAATCCGCGCCTGCGTGCCAGGTGTGGAACATGTTCCAGCCGCCCTGTCCCGGAGGCGTCTTCTGCGCGCGGCGGGAGCCGACCGTGCCCCAATCAGTTGCGACGAAGTCGACATTCATGCCGAGCTTCTTGAGAAGGTCGGCGGTGACGTCGCCCATCGCCTTGGTGATCGGCTGGTCCTGCGCGACGAGGCACGTCACCGGCTGGCCGGAGTAGCCGCTCTCGGCGAGCAGCTTCTTGGCGGCGTCCAGATCGCGCTTGCCCTTCAGGATCTCGCCGCCCACTTCGGTGTAGAGCGGCGTATCCGGCGTGAAGTAGCCGGGCAGCGGCTTCCACAGCGAATTGTCGTCGCCGACGATCGCGCGCATGTAGTCTTCCTGGCTGAGCGCCATCAGCACCGCACGCCGCGCCTTGACGTCGTTGAACGGCGGATAGAGGAAGTTCATGCGGAACGAGCCGATATTGCCGAGGGGATCGCCGATATCGACGCTGATATTCTTGTTCTTCTTCAGAACCGGAACGAGATCCGCGATCGGATTCTCCCACCAGTCGATCTCACCGTTCTGCAACGCGGCCGCCGCGGTTGCCGGATCCGGCATGATCACCCACTCGACGCGGTCGACCATCACCTGCTTGCCACCGGCCAGCCATGACGCCTTCTCCTGGCGCGGTGAATAGTCGGCGAATTTCTCGAACACGGCCTTCGCACCGGGGACCCACTCGCTCTTGGCGAACTTCAGCGGACCGGAGCCGATATATTCAGAAATCTGCTTGAACGGATCGGTCTGCGCGATGCGCTCCGGCATGATGAAGCTGCAAGGCGAATTGTTCTTGCCGAGCGCGTAGAGCAATTTCGGGAAGGGCTGCTTCAATACCCATTTGAAGGTGCGGTCGTCGACGGCCGTGAGCTCCTGCTGGAGCGCCTTGATCATCAGGCCCATCGGATCGCGCGCCGACCAGCGCGTCAGACTTGCCACGACGTCCTTGCTGAGCACCGGCTCGCCATCGTGGAACTTGAGGCCGGGCCGCAGCTTGAACGTCCAGGTGGTGCCGTCGTCGGTCACTTCCTCGGACTCGACCATCTGCCGCTGCGGCCGGAACGAGGAATCGATGCCGTAGAGCGTGTCCCAAACCATCGCGGCGGCATTGCGCACGACATATTGCGTGCCCCAGATCGGGTCGAAATTGGCGAGATTGGCCTGGGGCACGAATCGCAGGGTGCGCGCCGCCGCACCCTGAGCGATCGCCGGGGCCGACAGGCCACCCGTCAACGCCAGGCTGCCCGCGCCAGCCAGTCCCTTCAATACCGTCCTGCGATCCATGAAGTCCTCCCAGAAATGCCGTGATGCCAGCTGTTCATTGGCAAAGGGCAAGTGAAACCGAGCCCATTTGCAAGCAAATGGTATGCCACTAAATGCGGCTTCGCCAGCGGGATCTCGCCATTTGGCGGTCCAGGAATGCGAGTTCGGGGCTCACAGAGCGGCCGCCAGCGTCGGCCCGGTCTCGATATGCGGGATCGCCTCGACCAGTTTGCGCGTGTAGTCGGTCTTTGGATTATCAAATAACGCCCGGCTCTCGCCCTGCTCCACGATGCCGCCGTTGCGCAGCACGATGGTGCGGTCGCACAGCATGCGCACGACGTTGAGATCGTGGCTGACGAACAGCAGCGCAATGTCGTTCTCGCGCCTGAGGCGATCGAGCAGTTGCAGCACAACCGCCTGCACCGAGACGTCGAGTGCGGCGGTCGGCTCGTCCAGCACCAGCAGCCGCGGCCGGCAAGCGATGGCGCGGGCAATGCCGACGCGGGCCTTCTGCCCGCCGGAGAGCTGATGTGGAAACCGTGGCAACAGATCGAGCGGCAGTCCGACCCGCTCGGCGCATTCTTCCACCCGTTTGCGCAAGCCTTCGCCCGAGCGCATGCCGTCGAGCCGCATCAAAGGATGGGCAATGCAATCGAACGCCGTGAAACGCGGGTTGAGGCTTTCGTTCGGGTCCTGAAAGACCATCTGGATGTCCCTGCGCAATGGCGAGCGGTGGAAATCGCGCGCCGCCACGTGCCCGATCGACTGCCCGTCGAACACGATGTCGCCCTCACTCGGATCGATCAGGCGGCAGATCATGCGCGAGGTCGTGCTCTTGCCCGAGCCGGACTCGCCGACCAGCCCGACACTCTCGCCGCCCGCCATCGTCATCGAGAAGTCGGCAACCGCAGCGGATCCCTGGTCGAAACGTTTTGCCAATTTGCGCACTTCCAGCAGCGGGGGCGTCCCGTGTGCGGGTTCCCGCCTGGGCTTCCTGACAACAGCGGAGTAACGCTCTCTCTCCTCCTCCGTCACGAGATCCTCGATCCGCGACGTTGCCGTGGGCGAGGCCGCAACCAGGCGCCTCGTATAGGCGTGCTGCGGCGCGCTGAAGAGAATGCCGGGGCTCGCCTCCTCGACGATGCGGCCGCGCTCCATCACGGCGATGCGGCGGCAGTAGCGCGCCGCAAGGCCGAGGTCGTGCGTGATCAGGATCGTGGCCATGCCTCGCGCGGCGGCAATGTCTGCCAGCAGATCCAACACCACCTTCTGCGTGGTGACGTCGAGGCCGGTGGTCGGCTCGTCCGCGATGAGCAGTGCAGGATTGCAGGAAATCGCGATCGCGATCATGACGCGCTGGCACATGCCGCCGGAGAGCTCGTGCGGATAGGCGTTCATCCGCGCCTCGGGATCGCGGATCTGAACGGCGCGCAGCAGGTCCAGCGCCTCGGCACGCGCGGCCTCTTTCGAGATACGCTTGTGGGTGAGGATCGCGTCCGCGATCTGCAGGCCGATCGCGCGGATCGGATTGAGCGCCGCCCGCGGATTCTGGAAGATCATCGACATCGCGGCTCCCTGCAGCTGGCGCAGATCATCGCCGCGGAGCTTTGTGACGTCCTGCCCGCGGAACAGGATCTTGCCGCCGGTGACGCGGCCGGCTGCATCGAGCAGCCGCGTCGTCGCAAAGCCGGTAACCGACTTGCCCGAGCCGCTCTCGCCGACGAGACCGAGCATCTCGCCGGCCTTGACGGTGAGCGTGACGCCGCGCACGGCCTCGACCATTCCCCGCCGCGTCGAGAACGCGACGTGGAGGTCGTCGATCCTGAGCAGATCCTCGCTCATGTGCGCATCCGGGGATCGAGAATGTCCCGCATGCCGTCGCCGAGGAGGTTGAAGCACAGCACCGCCAGCATCAGCGCAAGGCCTGGAAAGGCCACCAGCCACCAGCGTCCAGTGGAGATGAAGCGCGCCCCTTCAGCGACCATGATGCCCCATTCCGGCGTCGGCGGCTTGACGCCGAGGCCGATGAAGGACAGGCCGGCGGCATTGAGAATGGCCCAGCCGAGATTGAGCGAGATCTGCACAGCCATTGCGGGCAGGATGTTCGGCAGCAGGAAGCGCAGCACCACCGAGAAATGGCTCTCGCCGCAGGCGCGCGCGGCTTCGACCCAGCCGACATTGCGGCGGACGTTGACCTCGGCGCGCGCGAAGCGGATGTAGAACGGAAGATTGATGATCGCGGTCGCGATCACGATGTTCTCGATCCGGTTGCCGAGCGCGGCGACCATCGCCATTGCCAGCACGAACAGCGGAAAGGCCATCATCACGTCGACGAAGCGGCCGACGGCGCGATCGAGCCGTCCGCCGGCATAGCCGCAGAACGCGCCGACGACGGCCCCGATCACGAATGAAATTCCGACCGCGGAGACTGCGATGGCAAGGTCGAGCCGTGCAGCGATGATGAGGCGGCTGAACACGTCGCGGCCGAGCTGGTCCGTGCCGGCAATATGCGCCGCGCTCGGCGGCAGCAGCGCCTCCGAGACGTTCGAGGCCACGGGATCGTAGGGCACGATCCACGGTCCGAAGATCGCGACCAGGACGAACAGCGTCACCCCGGCCGCGGCCACCGCCGTGAGCGGATTGCCGCGCAGGATCCAAACCGAATGGCGAAGTGTGGCGCTGGTCATTCGATCGACACCCTGGGATCGGCGATGCCGTAGCAGATGTCCACGACGAGATTGACCAGCACGAACAGGCTGGCCATCAGCAGCACGAAACCCTGCACCGGCGCATAGTCGGACGACAGCAGCGCATCGAGCGCATAGGAGGCAACGCCCGGCCAGGAGAACACCTTCTCCACCAACACGTTGGCTCCCAGCATGGTCGAGAACACGATGCCGGCGATGGTGATGACCGGCAGGATCGCGTTGCGGAGCGCATAGGTGACGACCACCTTGCGCCAGGACAATCCGACCGAGCGCGCGGTGCGCACGAAATCGCTGCCGAGCGAGACCAGCATCGAGGCGCGGGTGATCCGCGCCAGCGGCGCGATCACGAACAGCGCCATGCTCACTGCCGGCAGGATCAACTGCCTGCAGGCCGCCCACCAGCCCTCGACGTCGCCGGCGAGCAGGAAGTCGATCGAGAGAAAGCCGGTGCGCTGCGGCGGCAGCGAGGTGAAGACGTCGATGCGCCCCGTCGGATCAGGGGCCAGCCCGAGCAGATAATAGAAGACGTAGATCAAGAGCAGGCCCGAGACGAAAGTCGGCACGCAGACCCCAAGTGCGCAGAACAGCCGCACGCCGTGATCGATGATCGATCCCGGCCGCAGCGCCGCCAGCACCCCAAGCGGCACTGCCGCGATCAGCGCGATCAGCAGTGCGGTGAAGGTGAGCTCGAGCGAGGCCGGCAATCGCTCGCGCAGGTCCTTCAGCACCGGCTGGCCGGTCATCATCGAGCGGCCGAGATTGCCGTGGCCGATGTCGGAGAGATAGAACACGAGTTGCTCCGGCACGGATTTGTCGAGCCCCATCTGCTTGCGGATCTGCTCGATCTCCTCCTTGCCGGCATTGGGGCCCGAGGCGAAGAACACCGCGGGGTCGCCGGGCAGGACGCGCATCAACAGGAAGGTGAAGACCAGCACACCGAACAGTGCCGGCAGCGACGACAAGAGCCGCCTGCCCGCCCGCACCATCGTTGCACCAAGACCGGTCGTCACCATTCAACGTCCCTGCTGGCCGCAAGTGTCACTTGCGGCTGACATCGCGATAATCCACCTGACGGTGGAACTCATAGGTGTAGCCTTCGATCGACGGCGCCATCACCGCGTCCTGATTGGGCTGCCACAGCATGATCTGCGGCATCAGGTCGAAATGCATTGCGTTGAGCTTGCGGCCGGCTGCCTCGTATTTGGCCTTATCCGGCTCGAAGCGCGCCTCCTGCGCAATCGCGGCAAGGTCCGGATTGTTGATCGAAGAGTAATTCCAGCGCTGAGTGCCGGTGTAGAAGTTGCGGTAGAAATAGTCGGTCGACGGCAGCCAGGCGACGATACCTTCGGTGAAGAACGGCAGCTTCTTCTCGTTGATCTGCGTCGACATCTGCGCGTCCGGCAGCTTCTGGATGTCGACCTTGATGCCGATCTTGCCAAGAGACTCCTTGACGAGGGCGGCCATCGGCTCGGCCGTCGCGGCCTGGCCGACATTGAAGCTGAAAGTGGTCGAGAAGCCTTCGGGCAGACCTGCAGCCTTGAGGTACTCCCTGGCCTTGTCGAGATCGAGCTTCACCGGCTGCTGGAACGGATAGATGCCGTTCAGCGGCTTGCCGTCCGGCCAGGTCGCACCGAACAGCGGCGCGCCGCGGCCGAACAGGGCCGCCTTGAACATGTCCTCATAGGGCAGCGCGGAAGCGATGGCGCGGCGGACATTGACGTTGTCGAAGGGCGGGATCTGGTTGTTCATCGAGACGTAGGTGACCGCGTTGTATTGCGGCGTCGAGATCACCTTGAGCTTGCCCTTGGCCTCCAGCGACTGCACGTCGCTGGCCTGCAGGTCGAGCACGAGATCGGCATCGCCGCGCTCGACGAGGTTGGCACGGGTCGCCGGCTCCGGCACCGATTGCACGATGACGCGCTTGAAGTACGCCGGCTTGCCCGGCGATCCGCGATTCCAGATCTCGTTGCGCTTGATGATCACCTGCTCGCCCGGCTTGAAGCTCTCGACCGCATAGGCGCCGCTGCCGGCGGTGTGCTCCTTCAGCCAGGCCGTGGCCCAGGGATCGTCAGCCGTCGCGTGCTCTTTCGCCACTTTCGAGTTGATGATCATCGGGTAGACGGTGGCAAGATTAGGCAGCGCAAGCTTGTCGGGCTTAGGCAGCGTCACCTCGATGGTGAGGGGATCGATCACCTTGAACTGATCGGCCGACGTCAGCGAGCCCGTCAGCAGCTGCGCCTTGCCGAGAATCGGCGCGGTGACGCAGCGGTCGAGCGACCACTTGACGTCTTCGGCCGTGACCGGCGAGCCGTCCTGGAACTTTGCATCCTTGCGCAGGCGGAAGGTGATCTTCAGGCCGTCGGGACTAACCTCGTAGGATTCGGCGAGCTCGCCGGTGATCGTATCGAGGTCGAACACCCATTTGCCGTTGAGCTGCTTGCGGCCGAATGCCACCAGCCGGTCGTAGGTGCTCATACTCAGCGCGAAGGATTCGCGGGTCGAGCCGGGAATGTTGGGATCGAGCGTGTTGACGGACGCGCCGGTGACGTAGCGCAAGGTCTCTGCCCGGGTTTGCGCTTGTGACGGCGCGGCGGCGATGAGCAGCACCGCAGTGGTCGCGAGAACTGAGGTCGCCAGTCTGAAAGACACAAAACGCATTGGTTTTTCCCTGAATTTCGAACGAGAACGCCAGCAAGGCAGGTTCAGAAAGAAGCAAGTTGCGCGCCAGTCCGATCGGACATTTCGAGGGACGCGAGGTCGCGACGGCGCATGGGTGATCACAGCGTTTCCCCCATTTCTCGCGCCTGACGCGTCACCACGGCCTGCGGCACGTCATAGGCGCTGAGCGAATCCCAGTGCCGTTCGACATCGGCGCGAAATAGGCCGCGCGTCAGGCCGTGGACCAGCTTTGGAACGGCGGTCGTCATCGCATTGATCGACGAGCCCGACGGACCGAAGCTCATGGTCGAGGCGATGGCGAACAGATGGATGTCGGCGATCCACGGCGTCTTTCCGGGCACACGCTCGATGAAGGCATAGTCGTCGGCGAGATAGGGAAAGCGGCCGAGCCGTTCGTTGCGTTCGTCTTCCGGCGGCTGGTAGCGGTCAGCCCAGGTCGCGATGTTGGCGGCACATCGGGCGAGCTCGCTGCGGCCGGCAAAGTCCATGTCGATGCCGGTGCCGCAGATGACGAAATCGGCGGTGATGGCGCCGCGCGGCGTCTGGAGTTCAACGCCGTTATCGGTCTTGCGCGCGGCTTCAACCGGCGCGCCCTCGTGCAGTGTGAAGTTGGCGTGACGCGCGCAGCGGTCATAGGTCGGCTGCGGAAATCCTTCCCGCATCTCGAGGATCTTGCGCATGAAGCGCCAGCGCCAGGCATCGTCGAGATCGCTGAGATGACGCAGGAAGCCGCGAAAGGTGAGCCAACGATAGGGTTGGATCACCTGGATCTGCGCACGGCGGCACAGCAGGTGCACTTCAGCCGCACCGGCCTCCAGCGCGGTCGCCGCATTGTCGAAGGCGGAGGCGCCGGCACCGATCACGGCGACGCGCTTGCCGCGCAGGCTTTCGAAAGCGATGTCGTCGACGACGGTCGCAACAGAGCTCGCCGGCAGATGCGCCAGCTGCTCCGGAATCATCCATCCGCCCATGCCCTCCTGCCCTGTCGCCAGCACGATCTTGCGGGCATAGAGAGTTTCGACCTCTCCTGCCCGTTTCACGCGCGCAGCGAGCAGGCCCTCAGCCGCCGGCGCGATCTCCTTGAGCTCGCAAGCGTTGCGCACCGGCAAGCCGACCATGCGCCGCAGCCAGAGCAGATACTCCGCCCAATGCTCGCGCGCGATCAGGCCGAGCTCCTGCCAGCTCGCCTTGCCGAAGCGGGCCTCGTGCCAGGACTGATAGGTCAGGCTGGGGATGTCGAGGTCGGGACCGGTGTAGTCCTTCGGGCTGCGCAGCGTCGGCATCCGGGCGTAGGTGAGCCACGGGCCCTCCTTGCCCTCTTCGACCTTGTCGATCAGTAGGATGTTGCTGACGCGCGAGCGCAGCAGGCCGAAGCCGATGGCGATGCCGGACTGGCCGGCGCCGATGATGAGAACATCCAGCGCCGGCTTGCCGTCTGGCCCCGCTTTCGGTTCGAGCCACGCCGCGCCGGGATGCGCGATCCGAGCGAGATCGGCGTGCACGTCCGCTTCGAGCTGGATGAGCGCCTCACTCATGCCGCGAGCCAGCCTCCGTCGACCACCATCACGGTGCCGGTCGTGAACGACGAGGCATCGCTGGCGAGATGCAGCGCGGTCTGCGCGATCTCCTCCGCCCGGCCGAACCGTTTCATGGCGTGGCGGTTGCGCGAAGCCTCGCGCACTTCCTCGGAATTAGCGTGACGCGCAAAGCTGCGGCGAAGCATCGGCGTGTCGATCGCGCCGGGAGCGATTGCGTTGACGCGGATGCCGTCGGCGGCGAAATCCACGGCCATGGTGCGCGTCAGACTAATGATCGCGCCCTTGGCGGCGATATAGGCGCTGTTGCCCTTGCCGCCGGCAATGGCGAGCTGCGATGCCAGCGTGATGATCGAGCCGCTGTTCTGCCGCTGCATCTGCGGCACCGCGGCCCGCGCCCACAGCCAGGTGCCGCCGACATTGGCGCGGAACACCGCATCCCAGTCTTCCAGGCTCGTCGTCAGCACCGTGCCACCACAGGAGAAGCCAGCCGCCGTCATGAGGATATCGAGCCGGCCATGCCGGGCCACGACGTCGCCGACGACGGTTTCGGCGAATGCGCCATCGCCGACGTCGCCGACATGCGTCGTCGCTTCGCCGACTAGGCTCATTGTTTCCTCAAGACCGGCGGCGTCGCGATCGACCAGAGCAAGGCGCGCGCCCTCCCCCGCGAACAGTTTTGCGCTGGCGCGGCCGATACCCGAGCCCGCGCCGGTGATGATGGCCGTGCGCCCCTGCAGCCGCATGTCAGATCCCCTCCTTGTGCTGCATCCACCAGGCGCTCATCGCAGCAGCCGACTCCGCGCAGCCGAAGCGGGCGCGCCAGCCGAATTCGTCGGCCATTCGCGTCACTGAGAGCGGCGCGCGATCGCCCCCATGAAGCTTGATGAAGGTCTTCTCGCCCGGCTCCGCCAGCCGACACTCCAGCCCGGGATGCAGGGCCGCAAACGCCTCGCCCCATTGCAGCGCCGACCAGGCCGTGCCGCTGGAGATGTTGTAGAGCCGGTGGCGCGGCCGCTCGGCTTCGATCAGCACAGCCACAGCCTCGGCAGCGTCAACAGCATAGGTCCAATCCTTGATGCCCGGCGCCGGCAGCAGCGCCGGCTCGCCGCGCGCGAACGCAGCAAGGATCTGGAACTGGAGGCTGGGCGTGTCGCGCACCGAACCGGGCCGCTCCCACGGACCGAAAACGGCACTTAAGCGCACGCTCAGGAAATCGCCGCCAAAGAGCTCGGCATGGCGCGCGACGGAGCGTTCCGAAGTGAACTTGCTGATGGCGTAGAACGAGACTGGATCGCAGGGCGTTTCCTCATCGAGCATTTGATAGCGCTGGCCCGCAGTGCCATAGGCCGAGGCCGACGACAGATTCACGACGCGGCGAACGCCATGGCGGATCGCGGCCTGCAGGATCGGGATCTGGGCCATGACGTTGATCTCGAGAACGCGTGCGGGCGACACCCGTTCGAGGTCATCGCCGGCGGTTATCGCGGCGCCCAGCACGATCGCATCGCAGCCCTGTGCGATCAGGGCATCGATGGTATCTACATCGGTGATATCGCCCTGCACGGCTTTAAGTCGTGCGCCGTAATCGGCAAGAGATCGCTGCGCGGACGGCGGCAATGCCGCACGATCATACAGCGTCACCTCGTGCCCGCGCGCGAGCAGCACCTCGGCCAGATTGAGGCCGACAAAGCCGGTGCCGCCGAAGATGACGATCCTCATCGCGCGCAATCCGCCATCACAGCAGCCTGGCTCCAAAATTCCGTTCGGGATCCATGTCGGCGACGAGCCGGCCGGTCGGCCTGGCCGCCTCGCCGCCGCTGCGTGCGAGGAATTTTCCGCTGCCGGCGCTCGCGAGGCACTTGTCGCCCTCGATGATCACGCGGCCGCGCGAGAGCACCGACACCGGCCAACCCTTGAGCTTGCGACCCGCGAACGGCGTGTAGCCGGCGAGGTCGTGCATCATCTGGTCCGCGATGGTGACCTCGCGGCTGGGATCCCAGATCGCGATATCGGCGTCGGCCCCGACGGCGATCGAGCCCTTGCGCGGATGCAGGTTGTAGATCTTTGCGGGCGCCGTCGCGGTCAGCTCGACGAACTTTTCGAGGCCCAGCCGTCCCTTCGACACCATCGCGTCGAACAACAGCGGCAGCCGCAGCTCAAGGCCCGGCAGGCCGTTGGCGACCTGCTTGAAATTCGGGTTCGGGCCGGCGCGCAGCTTGCCGGTCTCGTCGTAGCGATACGGCGCGTGGTCCGACGAGATGGTCTGGAGATCGCCGAGCGAGAGCGCCTGCCACAGCGCCTCCTGGTCGGCATGCGTGCGCGGCGGCGGGCTGCACATCCACTTCGCCCCCTCGGCGCCGGGCTTGTCGAGATCGTTTGCCGTGAGGAACAGGTATTGCGGGCAGGTCTCGGCGAAGACCTTGAGCCCCTGCCCGCGCGAGTCGCGGATCACCTTGGCGCCTTCGGCCGTCGAGACATGGAAGATCATGATCGGCTGGTCGATCAGCGCCGCCATGCCGATCAGCCGGGTGAAGGCTTCCGCCTCCGAGATGCGGGCGTGGCTGACGGCGTGGTATTTCGGCATCGTGTAGCCGCGCGAAAGCAGCCGCTTCACCATCCAGGCGATGATGCCGTGGTTCTCGGCATGGGCGCACAGCATCGCACCGGACTGGCGAGACGCGAGCAGAATGTCGAGCAGCGGCTCGTCGTCGACCTTGAGGCGGTCGTAGGTCATGAAGATCTTGATCGAGGCATGGCCCTGCTTCACCAGCGCGGGGATGTGCTCCTCGACCGTCTCCTTGGTCGCGTCCGCAATGATCATGTGAAAGGCGTAGTCGATCACCGCACCCTTCTTCGCCAGGGCGTGATAGTCCGCGACGACCTGTGGCAGCTTCATGCCGACATGTTGCGCCGCGAACGGAATCACCGTGGTGGTGCCGCCGAAGGCGGCGGAGACGGTGGCGCTCTCGAACGTATCGGCGTTCATGATGCCGGCGGCCGACAGCTGCTCGATATGGGCATGGCTGTCGACCCCACCGGGCAGCACCAGCTTGCCGCGCGCGTCGATCTCGCGCCTTCCGGGAGGAAGCCCGCGGCCGATGGCCGCAATGGTCTCGCCGGAGACGGCGACGTCGGCCTCGAAGACATCGGTCGTGGTGGCGACGTGGCCGCCGCGGATGATCAGGTCGTAAGCGGGTTCAGTCATGAGGCACTCCGTGATAGGCTCGAGGCACGTTCGCTTATTCTCGCAGGAAGTCCATCATGTCCCGGCCGCGCATTCTCGTCATCAACCCGAACTCCAACCACAAGGTCACGCAGGGGCTGGAGGACGCGTTGAAGCCGCTCGATTTCGAGGGCGGGCCCGAGGTGGTCTGCCAGACGCTGGCCGAGGGTCCGTTCGGCATTGAAAGCCAGGCGGACGCCGATAGCGTTGCGATCCCGCTGCGAAAGCTGGTCGAAAGCGACAACAGCTCGGCCGCCTTCATCATCGCCTGCTACAGCGATCCCGGACTGCAGGTTTGCCGCGAAGGCACCGACCGCCCGGTGTTCGGCATCGCCGAGTGCGGCGTGCTGACGGCGCTTTCCCGCGCGGAGACTTTTGGCGTCATCGCGATCGCCCAGCGTTCGATCCCGCGTCACATGCGCTATCTCAGACAGATGGGCCTGACCGACCGCTTTTCCGGCGAGCGGCCGCTGAACATGAGCGTCGCCGAAACCGCTTCGGGCGAAGGTACGCTCGCCAAGATGATCGAGGTCGGCCGCGCGCTGCGCGACGAGGACGGCGCCCGTGCCGTCGTGATGGGCTGCGCCGGCATGGCGCGCCACCGCCGCGCGCTGGAAGACGCGCTGCGGATTCCCGTCATCGACCCGACACAGGCGGCCGTCACCATGGCGCTGGGTACGGTGCAGTTCTCGGCTCACTAGGCGTCCTTCAGCTCTTTGGTGTCCTGGCGCGCGAGCCATTGCGCATGGCTTTCGCGGACCAGGGCAAACGTGTCGCGCTGGGTGGTGTAGAGATTGCCGAATATGCGGCCGATCGGCCGATAGGCGTCGAGATCGACATACATGTTGGCGGTATCGACCAGGCCCTGGCGGGCGTGAACCCGCAAGACCTCGCCGACCAGGAGCTCGCGATCGGGCGAGAAGGTCAGCACGACATGGCGCCGGCATTCCAGCGCGAAGGGGGCCGCGGCGAGGCGCGGCACCTTCACGTCGACGGAGGGAAGCGTGGCCAGGCCCGTCGCGGCGACCTCGCTGGCGCCGGAGGGAAAATCGACCGCGCAGTCGTTCATCGCGCCTGACAGCGCCTCGTCCACCATGTGCACCACGAACTCGCCGTCGCGATGGATGTTGCGGGTGGTGTCCTTTGGCGCGTGATCCGGCTTGTGCTGGAGTCCGAGCACGATCAGCGCGGGACTCTCGGAGAACACGTTGAAGAAGCTGAACGGCGCGGCATTCACCGCCCCGTTCTCGTCCAGCGTCGTCACCAGCGCGATCGGCCGCGGCACCACCACGCCGCACAGCAGCTTGTAGCGATCGCGCGGATCGAGTTCACGCAAGGAGATGCCTTTGTCAGCCATCGGCGTCACGTCTCCGGCGGCGGCACCGCGCCGGTCTGGCTGGTGATCAGGCCGTAATGTTCGATGCGGCGATGGCGAGCGAAATCGAAGATCGTGGTCTTGCCGAAGGCCGTGGCGTCGAGGTCGCAGGCGTGGACCAGCACCTCGTCGTCTTCGCTCTTGGCCTCGGCGACAATCTCGCCATTGGGATCGACGATCAGGCTGCCGCCGAACAGCGCATGACCGTCCTCATTGCCGGCCTTGGCGACTGCGACCACCCAGGTCGCGTTCTGATAGGCGCCGGCTTGCACCGAGAGGCGGTTGTGGAACAGGCGCTTCTCGACGCCCTCCTCGCTCTTCTCGGCATTCACCGACGGCGTGTTGTAGCCGATCAGCACCATTTCGACGCCCTGCAGGCCCATGACGCGATAGGTCTCGGGCCAGCGGCGGTCGTTGCAGATCGCCATGCCGATGATGCCGCCGAGCTCGCGCCAGACCTTGAAGCCGAGATCGCCCGGCTCGAAATAGCGCTTCTCCAGGTGCTGGTGCGAGCGCTTGCTGTCGTATTCCACATGGCCCGGCAAATGCACCTTGCGGTATTTGCCGACGATCTTGCCGGTTTTGTCGGTCAGGATCGCGGTGTTGAAATGATGACCGTCCGGCGTCAGCTCCGCATAGCCGAAGTTCATCGCGATTCCGTGCTGCGCCGCGCGCTCGAACAGCGGCCTGGTCGCCGCGTTCGGCATCTCGCGTTCGAACCAGATGTCGAACTCGGCGCGGTCCTCGACGTACCAGCGCGGGAAGAACGTCGTCAGCGCCAGCTCGGGATAGACGATCAGGTCGGCACCCTTGCTCTTGGCTTCGTCCATCAGCGCTATCATGCGTTTGACCACGGCCTCGCGGCTGTCGGCTTTCTGGATCGGGCCCATCTGGGCGGCGGCGACATTGACGATGCGCATCAGCGAATTCCTGATTTCTTGAGTTTCTTGGCGAGGCTTGGGATCGCACGTTCAGGGGCGTGTTGGCGCGCGCAGCATATCGCAGCCTCGCGCTGTTTTTCCAGCCGAGCAGCTTTCATGCCGTCCGCCCCCATTCGGCATCCTGCAACAGCCGCCAGTTGACCTTGTTGCTAGCGGTCCGCGGCAGGGACTCGACGAAGACGACGGCGCGCGGCGCCTTGTAGCTCGCCATCGCGCTCCGCGCCCAGCCGACGATGTCGCCCTCCGACGTCGTCGCGCGCGCGGCGTCATCGAGCACCACCAGCGCCTTGACGGTCTCACCGCGATAGCCGTCCGGCGCTGAAATGATGCAGCATTCCCGGATAGCCCGGTTCTGGTACATCGCCGCCTCGACCTCGGCCGGCCACACCTTGAAGCCGCTGACATTGATCATCCGCTTCAGGCGGTCGACGGCGAAGAAATAGCCGCCGGCATCGCGGTAGCCGAGATCGCCCGTGCGCAGGAACCGCTTGCCGTCCCGCTCGATGAAGGCTTCGGCATCCGCCTCCGGCCTGTTCCAGTAACCCTGCAGCACCTGCGGCCCGTGCACGACGATCTCGCCGACCACGTTGTCGTCGAGCTCGACCAGGCTGTCGGGGTCGATCACCCTGGCATCGGTCTCGTGCACGGCGATGCCGAGGCACTGCCGCTTCGGCGCCGCCATTGGATTGAGGTGCGTTGGAGACATCGTCTCGGTCATGCCGTAGCCCTCGACGAAATCGAGCCCAAACCGCCCCTTCAGCCGTTCCGCGACGGCTGTCGGCATCGCCGCGCCGCCACCAGTCAGCACCTTGAGCTTCGCAAAACATTTGTCGCGGAAGCTGGCGCTGGCGAGCACATCCACGATCATGGTCGGCGCGGCGTTCCAGAATGTGACGCCATAGGTCTCGAACAAATCCGGCAGCAGATCCTTGTCCCAGCGCGCCATCAGCAGCAGCGTGGCGCCGGAGACGATGGCGGCATTCATCGAGCCCTGCATGCCCGCGACATGGAACAGCGGCATGAAGCCGGTCATCACGTCGCTGCCATCGAGCCCATACCAGCGCGCCTGCAAGACGGCGGTGAACAGCGCGCTGCGATGGGTGTGCATGCACGCCTTGGGCTTGCCTGTTGTCCCTGAGGTATAGGGCAGGATCATCAGATCCGCCGGCCCCGCCTCCATCGCACCCGGCTGCAGGTCCTGCATTATCGCGGGCGACCACGAATACCAGCCCGGCGATGACGGCGGCTCCAACGGCGCTTCGGTCACGCATGATGGCAGCGTGTAGGGCGTCGCGGCTGGAACTTCGTCGCGGTACCGCGCGACAATCCCATGCGTAATCGCCTCGCCTACCAGCGGTGCAAACACATCGCTTAGCTCGCTGCCGATGATTGCAACCCTGGCGCCGCTGTCCGCGGCGAGATACGCGATCTCGGCGGTCTTGTTCATGGGATTGACCGGCACGATCACGCCGTTCGCCCGCATCGTCGCATAGTAAGCGATGACGTACTGCGGCGAATTCTGCAGCGCGATCATGACGCGGTCGCCGCGCTTCACTCCGCAAACGCCTTGCAGAAAGCCGGCCATGGCATCGACCCGGTCACGCAGCTCGGCGTAGCTCAGGCTCGCCCCGTAGAACATTGTCGCCGGATGCGATGGTCGTTCACGTGCCGCACGCACCAGGGCGTCGTAGAGCGTCCCATCAGGCATCGCGAGATGCCAGGGCTCGTCCGCCGGCCAGGCCGGCGAGCGACGAGGTGCTGCGTGGTCCGCGTTCACCCGTGCTCCTTGTCGGCAATATCGAGGCCGTGGTCGAGCGCATCGAGCAGCAGCGTCGCCTCGCGCTCGGAGATCACCAGCGCCGGCGCCAGGAACAGCGAGGTCTGCTCGCCGCTGGTACCGATCACCGCGCCTGCTTCCAGCGCGCGTTCCGCGACGCGCGAAGCAATCGGCACCTCGGTGGTGTCGGCGTGCCAGGTGCGCCAGTCCGGGCCGTGCAGCTCAACCGTCCAATGCAGCCCCTGCCCCGCTACGCGCTGCACGCTCGGATGCTTTTGTGCGATCGCGAGCAGGCGGCGGGCGAACAGCTTCTCGAGGCTCGCGACGTGCTCCAGAATCTTATCGTCGCTGACGACCTTCAGATAAGCGCTCACCGCAGCCATGCTGATCGGATGACCGCGCAGCGTGCCGTAATTCTGCCAGCTCGTTCCCTTCAGCCGCTCGACGATGTCTTTCGACACCACGACGGCAGCCACAGCAGCCGCACCGCCGCCGAGCGACTTGCCGAGCGTGACGATATCGGGGCGGCTCTGCGCGCCCTGGAACGCGAACCAGCGCCCAGCACGGCCCGCGCCGGTGACGACCTCGTCCGCGATCCAGTACGAGCCGGCCTCTCGCGCGCGCTTTGCCATTTCATCCTGATAGGCGCCGTCGTAATAGATGCCGCCCTGGGTGTAGTCGATGATCGTCGCTGCCGTATCCGAGAGCAGGCGCGGAGCATCCGCCAGATATTCACTGGGCGGCGCTTTGTTGGCCGGCGCGCCGTAGATCGCGCCATGCGGCGCCGGCAGGATCCGCACCGGCGCCATCGGTGCCGGCATCTTGGAGCCGCCGGCGTGCACGGCGAGACCGCCGTGCCATTGCGGCTGCACGGTCATGCTGCGCGACAGGCCGGTGATGCCGTGATAGGCGCGCTCGCGCGTTGCCAGCGCCGAGCGCTGCGTCAACGCCTGGCACAGCGACAGCGCCATGTCATTGGCCTCGCTGCCGCTGATGCAGAAGCGCACCGCGCCGACCCAGTCCTCTTCGCCCTTGAAGGCGATAGCCATCAGATCGTCGGCGGCCTGCTCGCGGCCGACCCAGGTCCAGCCCTCGTTGACGACGGGCGTATCCGCCGCGCGGCGGATCGCCTCCACCATTGCGGGATGGCGGTGGCCGAGTCCGCCGCCGGTGTTGCTGCCGTCGATCAGCTTGCGGCCATCCGCAAGGTGAAAGTAGACGCCCTCGCCGCCGACCACGGCCATCGGCGCAGCCTCGCCCGCATTCAGCCCGGTTCGCAACAATCTGCTCATCGCCACTGCCTCACTCCGCCGGAACGGCGCCGTAGCCACCGCCACCGCACATCTCGATCGTGACGAGATCGCCTTGCTGCAACACCAGGTTCGACTTGCCGTCGATGGCGACGTTGGCGCCCTGCCGGACCAGCGAGATGCGGCAGGCCTCGCCGGGAGAGCCGCCCTGCATGCCCCACGGCGCCATCACCATGCGCTCGATGCAAGTGGTCAGGTGCATCGAGGGCGCCAGGATGCGGTAGGTGCGGACGGAGCCGTCACCGCCGCGATGTGCGCCCGCGCCGCCGGAATTCCGGCGAATCGCCTGCTGCTCGAGCCGGATCGCGTAGTTCGCCTCGATCACCTCGACCGGTGTGTTCGAAGTGTTGGACAGATGCACGCGGGTTGCGGACGTGCCGGCGCGATCGTGCCGCGCGCCTTCACCGCCGCCATGGACCTCGTAGAGCATCTTCCACGACCCGTTCGGCCGCGGCTCGGCAAAGAACAGCACGCCCGCGGTGGTCGCCCCGCCCGCCGACAGACGCTCGGGAATGGTGTCCTGCATGGCGCGAAAGATCGCATCGACGATGCGCATGGAGGTCTCGTGATTGCCGGCGGCAACGGAGGCGGTCCAGCCGGGCTCGAGGATCGAACCCGGGCGCGTGATGATGGTCAGCGGCCGCAGTGCGCCGGCGTTCTGCTGCATGTCGCGTCCGCTCATGATGCGCGCGGCATAGGCGACCGCCGAGCGCGCCATGAACGGCGTCGTGTTGCAGAAATTGGAGACGCGGTCGCAGCTTCCGGAGAGGTCGAAGGTCGCTTCATCCCCGCGAATGGTGATCTTCACATGGATGCGCGCCGGCGCATTGTTTGCGCTGCCGTCGTCGAGATAATCCTCGCCCTCGTAGACGCCATCCGGAAGATCGCGCAGTGCCGCCCGCATCTCGATTTCGGAGAGGTCGTGCAGGCGCGACTGCGCCGCCATGAAGACTGCCTTGCCATGCTCGCGGCAGAGCTCGACGATGCGCTTCTCGCCGGCCTTGGTCGCCGCGATCTGGGCAAGGAGATCGCCCTCGCAGGATTCGGCATCGCGAACGTTGGCCTTGAGCAGCTGCACGATCGGCGTACTGAGGCCGGCGGCAGTCGCGATCAGCACCGGCGGAATCCGCATCGCCTCCTGGAACGTATCGACGGCCTTGGCGAAATAACTGCCGGGCCAGGTGCCGCCGATGTCAGGCCAATGCGCAAGGCTGACTGCGAAAGCCACGATCTCGCCCTCGAAGAAGACGGGGCGCACGACCTTGACGTCGTTGAGATGATTGCCGCCGAGCGCGCCGACATTGTAGATCACGACGTCGCCGTCGTTCAGGCCATCGCGCGGCATCACCTTCAGGAGTTCGGGGATGGTGTAGGCCATCGCGCCGAGATGGATCGGAATGTCGCGGCCCTGCCCGACCAGGCCGCCATGGCCGTCGGTAATCGCCGATGACAGGTCGCCGGCCTCGCGCAGGAGCGGCGAGCGCGCCGAACGCGTCATCACGAGGCTCATCTCCTCGGCCGCGGCGGAGAGCCCATGCCTGATGACCTCGACGACGAACGGATCGAGCTTCATGCCGCCCTCCGCGTCAGGAACAGATTGCCCGATGGATCGGGCCTCGCCTGCCAGCCCGGCGGCACCACCACGGTCGACCAGGCGTCTTCGATGATGGCGGGACCATTGATGGTCTCGGTGAGCGACGCGCGGTCGACGATCGCGGTTGCGATGTCGTGGAAGCCGTCGAACGAGCAGGTGCGCGTGGTCATAGACACTGCCCTCGCCGCGGTCGCCGGCCGGCTGACAATTGTCGTCGACGGGCGACGGGCCTGCACCCGCACCGACTCGATAACGCAGGGTTCGCCGGTCGCATAGCCGAACAGCTCATGATGCCGCGTCAGGAAGTCCTGCTTCAGCCTGGCAACGTCGAGCGGCAGCGTGAAGGATACCGGAATGGCGTCGTTCTGCGCGGCGTAGCGCATCAAGGCCACCAGCTCGACCTGGATCTCGGCCTTCGCAACATTGTTGGCGAGAAGCGGCGCCGAGGCATCGGCAATCAGGGCCTCGATCCGTTCCGAGACGCGCGCGAGATCGATGCCGTCGAGGGCAGCGCGAAGGGTCTGCTGCTGCAGGAAGCTGAAATCGGCAGTGAGGCAACCCAGCGCCGAGAACGCGCTCGAGGCACTGGGCACGACCACCTCTGCAATGCCGTAGAGATCGGCGAGGCCCGCGGCATGCATAGGACCGCCGCCGCCGAAGGCGAGCAACGTACAGTCGCGGCCATCGATGCCGCGCTCGACCGTGACACGGCGGAGCGCGCGGGCCATGGTCGCGTTCGCGACCTTGATGATGCCGAGCGCCGTCTCCGTCAGGCTCAGCCCGAGCGCGCGGGCAATCGGCGCGATGACGCGCTTTGCGGCCGCGATGTCGATCCCGATGCGATCACCAAGCTTGGTCTCGGGATTGAGATAGCCGAGCACCGCATTGGCATCGGTGATGGTCGGCTCCGTGCCGCCGCGGCCATAGCAGGCCGGGCCCGGCTCGGAGCCGGCGCTTTCCGGCCCGACCGTCAGGCCGCCGGGACCGTTGCGCACGATCGATCCGCCGCCGGCGCCGATCGAATGCACCGCGAGCATCGGCTGGCGCAGCGGCTTGTCGCCGAGCATGCGGCCGTCGGTCATTTCGGCCTGGCCGTCGATGATCAGGCACACGTCCGTCGTGGTGCCGCCCATGTCGAAGGTCAGCATCCGCGCGCAGCCGAGCTGGCGCGCGATGCTGACCGACGCCGAGACGCCGGCCGCCGGGCCCGACATCGCCATCACCAGCGGACGCCGCTTCACCGCCGAAATCGGGACCATGGCGCCGGCGGAGTGAAACACCTGCAGACCGGGCCCGATCGGCAGCCGCTGCTCCAGCTCGCTGAGATATTGAACCGCGATCGGCATCGCGGCCGCGTTGAACACGGTTGCCGAGGTTCGCTCATATTCGCGCGCCTCGGGATTGACCTCGTGCGAGAGCGAGACATGGGCGACGACGCCCCTGAGCCGCTCGCCCAGCATCTTCTCGTGGACTGGATTGGCATAAGCGTGAAGGAGCGCGACCGCAACGCTCTGAACGCCGGTGCCTTTCAGCCACGCCACCAGGCGTTCGATCTCGGCTTCCTCGAGCGCCTTCAGCACCCGGCCCTCATGATCGAGGCGCTCGGCGAGCCCAAAGCATCGTTCGGGCGGCACCAGAGGCGGCGATTTCGGCGGAATGTCGAGCCGATAGAGATCGCGCCGGCGATAGCGGGCGATCTCGAGCACGTCGGCAAAGCCTTCGGTCGCGACCAACGCCACCTTCGGCAGCCGGTTCTCGACGATCGCGTTGGTCACGCGCGTGGTGCCGTGGACGAAGCGCTTGACCTCGCTCTTGCGCAGGCCGACCGCCTCGATCGCCTCCAGCATCGCCTGCACCGGTGCGTCGGGGCGCGACGGCACCTTGGCAATCCGCGCTTCCGCGGAATCGCGCCGGATCGCGATGATGTCGGTGAAGGTGCCACCGATATCGGTGCCGACCTCCCAGTGATTGCCGGAATCGCTCATCTGCACAGTCAGCTACGCATGACGTTCATCATCATTCCCTGTCATGCCATCACGTGCGAGCGTGCGACAGAGCGATGGCCGCGGGATAGGGCCAGAGTTGTCGCAAACCACTGGGCCAGCACAGCCACCGGCATTGCGCGGCGCACCATCGACTGCACGTTTTAGTGCAGCGCTGCTCGCGCAGAGAGCAGAAGCACACGAAGCAGAAATGTGCAGCCCACCCCTGGATTCTTCGAGGCAAATAGAAGCGCCCGTTGCACTGCAATCGGATCGCGCGAGGTCGCTTGTCTAATTTGCAGGCGATCGAACGGCGGTGCGGGAGAGAGGACTGACCAGGAGCTATGCACGGAGGTCGGCTCAGCCTCTCTTTATTGTACGGTCAGTAAGCGAGAACATCACCGGCCGCTGGTGGATAACCGGGCGTAGCACCCGGCGTGCCGTTTCAAGCTGCTCAGGCTGCCAGCCATGCCCGCAAGCGCCGCCAACCGATGACGATGCCGGTGATGGAGAACATCAGCCCGAGCGTACAGAGCCCGACGATGAGAGCGTCACGCAGCCGCGCATGAGCCAGCAGAATCGGGAAGTCAAGCGTGTGCAACGCACTGTAAAGCCAGCGATAGGCGCGGCGCGACGGGTCCAGCCTTTGCAGCACCTTGCCATCGGCAGCATCGACATCGAACCAGAGATCGCCGCACGTTGTGCGGTAGACGGGGACCCCCGGAAGTGCGGATTGCGCTGGATAGCCGTCGTTGCCGGCGAGCAGGAACGGTGCGGCACAGCCGGCGCCAAGGCGCGCTGTCAGGTCGCCGATCTCCGGCCTATCCAGGTATGCCGACTGTCCGCGTGGCACGTCCCCTGCCTTGATCAAAGCCTGACGGCCGAGACCAACCCGGTCGCGCCGATAGACCTTGGCGCCGAACGCGAACCATTCGACCTCGAGCGCCGACGGCGATATTGGCTGCAGCGATGAAGCGTCTCGCCAATCCGGGGCGGCATCGACCACGGCGGCCTCCGCCGGCGTCAATTGCCCGCGCGAGAACAGCCGGCCGTGATCCATCGACAGCCAGCCGCTGAAGATCCAGGTCAGCACGAACACGGTCACGACAAGACCGATGATGTGATGCAGGGCGTGCCAGTCCCGATAGGGCGACGAGAGCTGGCGTCCCCGTATCTTCACACGCACGATTCCGAGCACCGCGCCAAGCAGTGCTGCGATCAGGGCCAGCAGCGACAGCGTCCAGACCACGCGATCCCACAGCGCCCAGCTGCTGCGCAGAATTGTCGGATAGATCCAGTGCAGCACGCTGCCGGCCCAGTTCCACGCGCGCTCGCTGCGCGTCGTATCCAGGACGATTTCGCCGGTCAGCGACGAAACGTAGACCTCCGTTCCAGGGGCATCGCCGAGAGCGGCGCGAAACAAGGGGCGATGCCGATCAAAACCGTTCGGCACGCTCCACTGATCGTAGTCCGACCGCGCGACGATTGCAGCGCGCACCGCCTCAAGCCCGCGCTGACGTGAATAAGCTTGCACGATGGTGAGCGCGACATCGGCTGATGTCACCGACGCGTCTCCTCCATCGGAGGCGCGAACCGCTCGCGAACCTGCGGAGCCCGAGACGACGTAGACCGGTCCATCGCTCCGCTGGATCAGCCGAACACGTGTCGCATCGGCAATCCCGCTCGCCGCAACGGCGTCCGCGACCGAGATCCTCGTCCCGTCGCGATCGACCGGCACAAGTCCGGCAAATCGCTCCGCTTCCGTCAGCGACGGAAACGGGACGAAGTGCATGACGATCCCGCTCGCGAACCACATCGCGAACAACAGACAGAACGCGATGCCGAGCCAGCGATGCGTGAGGACGATCGCGCCCATCATGCGCTCAGGGCCTCACCATTTGAACGCGGCCGATATTTCATAGGTGCGCGGCGCGCCCAGGAGGATCTGGTCCGGATAGAACGGATCGCCCCAGATCGCATAGCGCTTATCAGTGATGTTGCGGACACGGAAGGTCAGGCGGGCCTGGTCGACCGCATTGAACGCCGTCTTGGGGATGTCGACGAAGGCGTAGACGTCGGCCACGGTGTAGGCCTTCATCGTCACGACGTTGGCGTCGGTGTTGTAGCGGTCGCCGACATGACGACCGGTGATGCCAAGCTCCACCGGCCACGGTGTGAAGAAGCGATACGACGCGCCGGCGTTTGCGACGATACGCGGCACGTTTGGCGGCGTGTTGCCCGAGAACGAGCCGCCGGCAAAATTGTAGTCGGCATAGCGCGCATCGACATAGGCGATGTTGCCCCACAGCCGCAGCGGCTCGATCGGGCGTATCGAGGCGGCAAGCTCGATGCCCTTCGACTCCTGCCGCCCGGCGATATTCAGCTGCATGCCGCCGGCGGCCGCATAGACGTTCTTGCGCACGATGTCGTAGGCCGAGAACGACCATTCCGCCCGGTTGTCCCAGAACAGGTGCTTGACACCGGTCTCATAGGTGCGCGCGGTGGTCAGATCGAGCGGCTGGGTGGGCGAGAGCAGGAAGATGTTGTTGGCTGCGACGTCGGCGCCGGTGGCGTACTGGCTGAAGAAGGTCAGGCCGGGAACGGCCTCCCAGGTGTAGCCGATGCGGCCCGTCACCGGCGCCCAGTCTTTCGTGAACGGGAAGCCCGCCTTCACGATCCCGTTCTTGTCGGTCGAATTACGGTCGAGCCCGATATGCTCGACGCGGAGGCCGCCGATCAGCGCGAAGCTGCGCGTCAGCTTGAGCCTGTCCTCGAATGACAGCGCCTCGTTGTCGATGCGTGCGGTCTGCTGCTGCGTCGTGAGCAGGCCGTAGAAACCGCGGTTGGGGTCGACCAGCGAAACGGAATCGCCGGGAAAGTTTGCCGCGCCGGGCCTGACGAAATCGAGATAGCTCGACGACAGCGTCGTGACCAGCCGGTTATCGAAGCCCGCAATATTTGTATCCCAGATCAGGTCGGTGATGTTGCCGACCAGCCGCTGGCTGTGGGCGACATAGAAACGCTCGCGATCGACCAGGTTCGTGGTGGAATTGAACGCCTCGATCTCGTTATTGAACCAGATTCGTTCCGCGCCATAGCCATAGGCCTGACTTTTCAGCGTGAGGTCAGGCGCGAGCTTCAGCTCGAATCCGCCACGCAGCCACACTTCCTGCGCCACGTTGCGGTTATCGAGAACGTTGTAATTGGTGTTGAAGGTGCGATCGTCGATGGTGACGGCACCGAGATTCGTTCCGTTGTAATTCGAGACGTAATTGCCGGAGACGATCCCCGTCGTCGCGTGCGAACCGCTGAAGGCGACCGGCACCAGCGGCGCGCCCCAATAGGCCTTCGAGCGGTCTTCACGATATTCGACCGCGCCCCAGAACCTGAGACTATCCGAGGCGCGGTAATTGAGCTGGCCGGACGTGCCGAAGGTCTTGACATTGGTGTCGTCGGCAAAGCCGTTGAGCGCGGAACGGCTGATGTCGAAGCGATAATCCAGCCCCTGCACATTGGTGCTGCCGCCGGAGCCGTAATGGGCACGGAACGAATTCAGCGAGTCCCAGGAGAAATCGGCCTCGTTGCTGACAGCTCCGGTGTGCGGCTGCTTGGTGACGAAGTTGATCGCGCCGCCCGCCGCGCCCTCGCCCGAAATCAGCGAGGCCGGGCCCTTGAGGAATTCCGCGGCCTCAAGGTTGGCGGTGTCCACGATCCGCGAGGTCATGTTCTGCGGACCGATCTTGATGCCGTTGTAGAGCGTGTTGATCTGGCTGTTGGTGAAGCCGCGCATGGAGAAGGCGGAAGGTTCGGCCGGGTTGTCGCCCGAGGTGACGCCGACGGCGCCCTGCGCCACCTCGGACACGGTGCGATAGCCCTGCTCGCGCATCGTTTCGGCGGAGACAACTTCGACGGTCGCGGGCGTCTGCCGCACCGTCAGGCCGAGCCGCGATGCGCTTTCGGCCACGGCATTGGTGTTGAGGGGCGTCTGCACCGTCGAATCCGGCACGACGGGTTTTGGCGCGGCGGATACAGCCGCCGGCCTGCGCGCTGCCGCGCGACGCGCGCTCTGCGCCGCTCCTGCTGCCTGTTTGGCCGGCTTGCGCGCCTGGGCGGGCGATACCTCGATGGGTGGCAGGGACTCCCGGGCCTGCTGCGCCAGAGCGGCAGGCGGACCAAGAGCGGCGAAGGACGTGAACGCGGCGGAAACCAGCAGGACGCGGCGCGGTCGTGCGATACGGATGGAAGACACAGGTCAAAACCTCGGTATGACGTCAGTGGCACGTCACAGCGAACGAGGTCTCACCTTTGGCCTTGCAGCCGTCCGATGAAGCCGAATGTCTGTACTCCCCGACCGACATCTTCGCGTGTGACCACGGCTGACGGCAGGTCTCCTGGCTCGCGGGTCGTGACCGCTTCGTCGCCTTCCCGGGACCGAGGACCCAGTGGCTCGTGACGAAGGATTCACCGCTTACAGTTGCGGGGGCAGCCGCGGCATTGGGGACAATTTTCCCCGCACCGCATTCCCTTTTCATTCCCTCTCGGGAAAACCGTCGCGAGCATCTAGGATTACCGCCAAGACAGAGTCAATGTGCCAGTTGCGGCGTTGTGGCCACAGCAGCCAACTTCCCTGGAGATGAGCATGGAAGGCGAGACCTTCCTCTGGTTGATCAGGCATGCGGCCGTCGTGGGCGTGCCCGGGACGATCCATGCGGCCGATGCGCGGGCCGACCTCGGCGATCACGCCGCATTGACGGCTCTCAGGCGCCTCTTGCCCGCGGATGTCGCCGGCTATGCCAGCCCGTCGCGGCGCACGGTCGAGACGGCGCGCGCGCTGGGGCTCGAACCGGAACTGGTCAGCGAATTTCGCGAGCAGGATTTCGGCGATTGGACCGGCCATCGGCATGACGAGCTCGCCGCGACCGGCGGCGAGGCCTACGCGCAGGTCTGGCGCGATCCCGCGCACGGACGGCCGCCGAACGGCGAAAGCTTTGCGGATCAGGTCGCCCGCGTCCGCCTCGGCCTGGCGCAGATTGGCGCAGGCTCCGCGGCGCTGGTCGTTCATTCCGGCACCATTCGTGCCACGCTCTGCATCGCGCTCGATCTCACACCGGAAGCCGCACTGCGCTTCGTGATCGATCCACTGTCGCTGACCCGGATCGACCGGCTCGCGGGCGGCTGGCGTGTCGTCTCGGTCAATCAACGCATTAGCTAGGCCGATCCGGCACATTGGCCTGCGCGAAGGTCGCCATGCCGTTGTGAAGTGCGCAGGCCGAGCGCACCAGCGGCAGCGCGATCGCCGCACCCGATCCCTCGCCGAGCCTGAGATCGAGGCTGATCAGCGGCTGCACGTTCAGCGTGCGCAACACCAGCCGATGTCCCTGCTCCGCCGATTGATGCGAGGGCAACAGGAACGGCTGGCAGGACGGGTTGAGGCGCGCCGCCGCCAGCGCCGCCACCGAGACGATGAAGCCGTCGATCAACACGGGAATGCGGCGTTGCGCGGCCGCGATGATCGCGCCCGAGATCGCCGCGATCTCGAGGCCACCGACCGCGCACAGGATCTTCTCGACCGCGGCTCCGGCGACGCCGTGGCGCGCGATCGCCGCATCGATCACCCGCGCCTTGTGCGCGCGGCCGGCCGCATCGATGCCCGTGCCGCTGCCCGCGATCTCCCCGGCGCTCACACCAAGTAGGCTCGCCGCGATCGCCGCCGATGTCGTGGTGTTGCCGATCCCCATCTCGCCGAAGATCAAGAGATCAGGCCGGCCGGCCTCGGCGCGCACCACCGCGCGCTGGCCGGCCTCGAAGGCGAAGGCCAATTCCGCCGGCGTGAGCGCGGCCTCGACACTGAAATCGCGGGTGCCGCTGCGCGGCTTGTCGGTGACGATTCCCGCCATCTGCTCCTGGGACAGCGTGCCGGCGTCGACGACCTCGAGGCTCGAACCCAGCTCGCGCGCCAGCACCGAGATCGCGGCGCCACCGGCGGCAAAATTCGCCATCATCGCGATGGTGACGGCTTGCGGATAGGCCGACACGCCCTGCGCGACGATACCGTGGTCGCCGGCGAAGATGATGATCGGCACCCGCGCGGCGCGCGGCTGCCCGGTCGCCTGCAGGCCCGCAAGCTCGATTGCGAGCTGCTCGAGCCGCCCGAGCGCGCCGGTCGGCTTCGTCAGCTGCGCCTGCCGCGCAATGGCCGCCTCGCGATGAACAGCGGAGACCTCGGGGCAGTTCTGGGTAACCCATTCGGGAAGCATGCTGCTCAACGCCTGCGTTTGATGATGTAGCTGTCCATGATCCAGCCGTGCCGCTCGCGTGCCTCCTGCCGCACGGCGGCAATGCGCGCGCCCAGTTCAGCCAGCGCGCCGGACATGACGATCTGATCGGGCATGCCAAGATAGGCTCCCCACCAGATGTGAAGTCCGGCCGGATCGAGCGACTGGAACGCCGTGCCGCCATCGAGCATCACGACGACGGTATCGACGCCCTGCGGCCAGCCGCCTTCGCGCAAGCGCCGCCCCGTCGTGACCAGGAACGGCTCGCCGATGTCGTTGAGCGGCAGCGCATGCGCCGCGCACAGCGCCTGGATCGAGGTGATCCCAGGCACGACTTCGATTGTCGGCAACGGATTCAACCGCCGCGCAATGCGCAGCGAAGAATCATAGAGCGAAGGATCGCCCCAGATCAGCAGCGCGACCTTGCCCTCATCTTCGAGATGCCCAGCGATCGTCTGCGACCAGGTCGCGGCCACCGCATCGTGCCAATCGTCTACGCCCTTGCGGTAGTCCGACTCGGTCGCATCGCGCACGGGAAGGTCGAATTCGGCGATGCGTGTCGTTTTGTTGGTGAGCACACCGGCGCAGATCGTTCGCCTGAGATCGGCGAGATCGGATTTCGCAGTCCCCTTGCGCGGGATCAGGATGAGATCGGCCGCGTTGATGGCGCGGGTCGCGGCGCGCGTGAGCTGCTCGGGATCGCCGCAACCGATGCCTATCAGGGAGAGCGTGAGCATCGCGAGCGCGACGGGCGGCCACGGCGGCCGCCCTTTCGCTTGTCTCTCAGGCCGCGTTGTGAAGGCGCGGCGTGACGAGGCCGGGCGCGGTGACGCCACGCAGCGACTTCGCCAGCGCCAGCACGGCGAGATCGGCCAGCGGCTCGATCACGATGACCAGCGCATAAGCGGCAGCGAACGTCGCAATGCTGGCGAGGTTGCTGATCGCAAAGCCGGAGCCATAGAGCGCCCAGAACGCCACCCATGCGATCACGCCGGCCTGGTAGGTCGTCGAAAGCGCCAGCGCCTGACCGTATTTCAAATCGACATAGGCGGTGTTGCGGGCAATGATCCGCGTGGCGATCGCCTGGATCGCGAACAGCGGCACCAGCAGCGTGGTGACGTTCATGCCGTATTGCGGCAGATCGACTGGCTCCAGCAGCATGCCCTGAAGCAGCAGGCCAATTGCGAGGCCGAAGGCGGCAGGCGCAGCACCAAAGAGCAGGAACAAGGTCGAGCCAAGGATGAAGTGCACCTCTGATACCCCAACCGGAAAGTGCGGCAGGATCTCGAAGAAGACGAAGACGAGAGCGGTGGTGGCCAGTGTCCGCGCGGCGAACGAGCCGGCGCCCTGCTCGCGCACGGTCTCGACCGCGAGCTTCAAGGCAACGCCGCCTGCGGCGATGCCGGTCGCGTAACTCAACACGAGCTTGGCGCCCGTCACGATCCCGGGTTCGATATGCATGGCTCAATTCCTTCCTGCCGTCACACCCGACGGCCTTGGCCTCAATACGTGCACGGCCGGTCTCCTGGCTCGCGGTTCACTGGGTTCTCCGGCCTTCCCGGACCTTGCGGTCCAGTGGCGGTTCGGAGCCCCCTCACCGCTTACAGTCGCGGGGGCGGCTGGGGTTTGGGGCGCCGCAACTGGGTCCGCCCATCCCCATTCCCGATTATGCTCCGGCGCTTTGCGCCGCGTCGAGCACCATGCCTCTCTTGTGTGCCCCTTTCGCATCGCGGGCGTCAAGGGGCGAACCGCTGCCGGAGCGCTCATGCCGGATATTCTCCCGCCAGCGCACCAAACAGGATGACGGCGGCGGTGGAAGCGGCGCCGCCGCGCCCAAGCTGCTCGGCGAGCTCGGCAATCGTGGTGCGGACCAGCCGTTCGTCGGGACGCCCCAGAGATTCGGCGAACAGCGCCGGAGTGCTCGGAGCGAGGCCGTGCGCGATCAATTTTGCGGCAAGCGCCGGAAAGGTGCGCCGGCCCATATAGACCACGGTCGTGGCCTCGGGGTCGGCCAGTGCCGCCCAATTCAGATTGGGCGGCAGCTCGCCCGTGACGTCAGCGCCGGTGATGAACTGCACCCGGCGGGAGGTATGCCGGCGGGTCAGGGGAATGCCGGCCTGGGCGGCGGCGACACAGGCGGAGGTGACGCCGGGAACGATCTCGTAGCCGATGCCGGCTTCGCGCAGCGTCTCGATCTCCTCCTCGAGCCGGCCGAAAATGCCGGCATCGCCGGATTTAAGCCGCACCACGCGCGCGCCTGTTGCGGCATAGTCGACCAGGAGACGGTTGACGTGGTGCTGCTTGGTCGAAGGACGCCCGGCCCGCTTTCCCACCGCGACGAGATTGGCACCTGGCCGCGCAAGATCGAGGATCGCGCCGGAGGCAAGATCGTCATAAAGCACGACGTCAGCCTCGCGCAGCCGCTTGGCGCCTTTCACGGTGAGGAGCTCGGGATCGCCGGGACCGGCGGAAACGAAAGAGACAAAACCGCTCACCGGTCCTCCGCAATCAGATGGAAGAACGTGCCGGTGGCATGGCCACGGCGCGAGCCGGTTTCGGCAATGACCGCGCCGGTGGCGTCGTGCACGACCGCAAGCGGCGTATCGGGCTGGGCGAGGATGGTCGAATAGTGGAACTCGTGGCCGCGCAGGCGCGCCCCAGGTTGTTGCCCCGGCATCGGCGCGGCCAGTTCGGCAAGACGATAGCCGAGATGCATGCGGCGCTTGGCAAAGCTGGTCTCCAGGCCGAGCAGCCCTGTCATCTCATGGCGGATACCGTCGGCGTCGGTCAGGCCTGCACCCAGCACCATATAGCCTCCGCATTCGCCATGCACCGGCCGCGTCTCGGCGAAAGCGCGCAGTCCGCTGCGAAAGCGCGCATTGCCCGCGATCTTTCCTGCATGAAGCTCGGGATAGCCGCCGGGCAGCCAGCACACGTCGGCGCTCGCGTCGGGCACTTCATCGGCCAGCGGCGAGAACGGCACGATCTCGGCGCCCGCCGCGCGCCAGGCTTCCAGCATATGCGGATAGACGAACGAGAACGCCGCATCGCGCGCCAGCGCGATGCGCTGGCCGGGCGGCCTCACGTTCAAGCCGTTCGCCACAGCTTGCGGCGACCATTTGCCTGCCGAGTGGAGCACCGCATCGAGATCGACGTGCTCGGCGACAAAGCGCGCGGCTTCGTCGATCAGCTTGCCGATCTCGGCCTGCTCCTCGGCCTGCACGAGGCCGAGATGCCGCTTCGGCAGGCTGATCTCGGCATGGCGCGGCAGCGCGCCGAACACTTTGATGCCGGCCTCGTTCAGCGCGCGCCGCACCAGATCCTCATGGCGCGGGCTGGCGACGCGATTGAGCACGACGCCGCCAAGGCGCACGCCGGCGCGGTAATCGCGAAGGCCGGCGGCGATCGCTGCCGCAGTCTGCGCCTGGCCGGAGGGATCGATCACCAAAACCACCGGCCAGCCCAGCATCTCCGCGATATCAGCTGTCGCTCCGGTGCCGGAGACGCCGCGCGCAGCGACACCGTCGAACAGGCCCATCGATCCCTCGGCGAGCACGACATCTGCATTGCCGCCACGGCTGACGAGATGCGCGACGGCGCTGCGATCCATCGCCCAGCTGTCAACGTTGACCGAGGCGCGTCCCGTGGCGGCGGCGTGGAAGGCGGGATCGATATAGTCGGGCCCACTCTTGAAGCACTGCACGTTCAGGCCGCGATTGCGCCAGGCGCGGGCCAGCGCCAGCGTCAGCGTGGTCTTGCCGACACCGGAGGCCGGCGCGGAGATGACGAGGCTCGCCGCCATCACGACGCCTCCGGAAAGCGCGGCTCGGCACCGACGGGCCGGTAGCGGCGGTCGTAATCGGCGGCGTAGAGGCGGCTCTCGTCGAAATCGGCAGCGCCAAGCGTCTTGCCGACCAGGATCAACGCGGTGCGCTCCATCTCGCCACCCACGGCCGCATCGAGCGTTGCCAGCGTCGCGCGCACGATGCGCTGCTCCGGCCAGCTCGCGCGCCAGACGATCGCGACCGGGCAATTCGCGCCGTAATACGGCGTCAGCTCGGCGACGACCTGGTCGAGCAGATGGATCGACAGGGTGGATCGCGAGCACCGCGCCGGTCGCAGCGAACGCAGCGAGCTTCTCGCCCCCGGGCATCGCGCTGGCCCGGCCCGGCGTGCGCGTCAGCACGACCGTCTGAGCAAGACCGGGCAGCGTCAGCTCAGCCTCGAGCGCGGCCGCGGCAGCCGAGAACGAGGGAACGCCGGGTGTCACCGAGTAGGGAATCCCCAGCGCCCGCAAACGGCGGAGCTGCTCGCCCATCGCCGACCAGATTGAGAGATCGCCGGAATGCAGCCGCGCGACATCCAGGCCTGCCGCATGCGCGGCTGCGATCTCGGCGATGATCTCGTCGAGCGACATGGGCGCGGTATTGACGATGCGCGCGCCGGGCGGGCAATGCGCCAGCACGCCCTCCAGCACCAGCGAGCCGGCATAGAGACAGACTGGACAGGCCGCGATCAGGTCGCGGCCCCGCAACGTCAGCAGATCGGGCGCGCCCGGCCCGGCGCCGATGAAATGCACCGTCATACGCCGTCTCCTTCGGCGATCGCCGCGGTCGCACTGCGATCCTGCGAGACGACCCGTGTTGCAATCAACCGCGCGTGCGGACCGGCGACCACGAGCGCTGCAGCCTCGGCCACAGATCCGGTGCCGAATTTCTCCGCGACGAGCTTCGATTGCGTGGGCGTGTCGATGCCGGCCAGTGTCGCGACCGGAACAGCCCTGATCGGCACGCCGCATTCACGAGCGAGTTGCTTCAGCGCCTCGGTGTCGGCCTTGTCGCTGACAGTTGCCATCGCCGCAAGCCCTTCCGCACCGCCCGCAGCCAGCAGCGCTTCGCGCAGCGAAGTCAGCGTCACGTCGCGCTTGAAGCCTAAACCGGCGACCTTCATCGCACCACACTCCACTGCACCACGGGGCGTGCCGCCTCCCACGACCGATAGCGGCCGAGCGGGACGGCATGCGAAATTTCGGCCCGCATCAGTTCGCCGCCGTGACGCTGATGCAGCTCGCCGAGCAGAGCTTCCGTCTCCAGCGTCACAGCATGCGCCACGAGCCGCGTACCCGGCGAGAGCCGCGTCCAGATCGCATCAAATAACACTTCGTCGAGACCACCGCCAATGAAGACGGCATCCGGCGCTTCCAACCCGGCAAGAGCTTCCGGTGCCCTGCCCGTGACGACTGTGATCCGATGCGTCAGACCGAAGGCGGCCGCATTCTTGCGAATGTTCGCGACGCGATCCTCGCGCGCCTCGATTGCGGTAGCCGTCCCGCCGCACAGCGCCCACTCCACAGAGATCGATCCCGATCCGGCGCCGATGTCCCACAGCCGCTCCCCCGGACGCGGCGCCAGCGCGGAGAGCGCCAGTGCGCGGACCGGCCGCTTGGTGATCTGGCCGTCATGGACGAAGAGGTCGTCTGGCAGGCCCGAGCTGCGCGGAATGCCCTGTGCGCCCCTCGCCTCCACCGCTACCGCAACCAGATTGGCAGCGCGATCATCAGCAAAGTCCATTGCGCAATACTGCTGGACAGCTTCGCGCGGCCCGCCGAGCGCGGCGAGAGTCCAAAATGCGGAAGCGCCCCAGCCGCGTTCCGTCAGCCATTTCGCAAGATCGCCGGCGGCTTTGCCATCGCGCACGAGGCAAATGATGCGCGCGGCGCGCACCAGGTGCGGAGCGAGACGTTCGAATGATACAGCGTGCAGGCCGAGGCAAATGGTCGACTCCAGTCGCCAGCCCAGCCGCGCGGCCGCAAGCGAGAACGTCGACGGTGACGGATGCGCGATCCACTCGTCGCTGCCGAGCTTCTCGGCGAGGCTTGCGCCGGCGCCATGCCAGAACGGATCGCCGGAGGCGAGCACCACCGTCGGCCGACCGCGGCAGCTCAGCACGACATTCGCATCGAACGGCACCGGCCACGGACGGCCGCGGCTGCCAATTTCGGCAAGCGCAAGATGACGCTCGCCGCCGAACACGGTTTCGGCCCTGGCAAGCGCCTTTCGGCTTGCCTCCGACAGCCCAGCAAGGCCATCTTCGCCGATACCGATGATGGTCAGCCAGGGATCAGACATGATTCGCGCCCTCATTCTGGGCGGAACGGCCGATGCGAGCCTGCTCGCCGCGGAGATCGCGCGCGCCGGCATCGACGCCGTCTATTCCTATGGCGGCCGCACCCGCGCGCCGGCCGATCAGCCGCTGCCGACCCGCATCGGCGGGTTTGGCGGCGTGAGCGGGCTGACCGACTACATCCGCCGCGAAGGCATAACTCATGTGATCGATGCGACACATCCCTTCGCCGCGGAAATGAGCCGCAACGCCGTCGAGGCGTGCGCGCAGACGGGCACGCCGTTGCTTGCGCTGGAACGCGCGCCCTGGATCAAGGCGGCCGCCGACACCTGGCTGGAGGTGGTGGATGTCAACGCTGCGGTCGCCGCACTGCCGGACGCTCCGGCAAACGTGTTCCTCGCCATCGGCCGCCAGCACATCGCGCCGTTCGCGACGAAGCCGCAGCACGCCTACACGCTGCGCTTCGTCGATCCGCCCGAGGCGCCGCTGCCCTTCGCGGCCGATGTGATCGTGTCGCGCGGCCCCTTCACCTTCGACAGTGAGCTCGAGATGCTGCGCACGCGCGGCATCTCCTGGATCGTTGCCCGCAATTCCGGCGGCGACGGCGCACGCGCCAAGATCGACGCGGCCCGCAGGCTCGGCCTTCCCGTAATCATGATCTCGCGACCAGAGCTGCCGGAGCGCCGGCGGGTCGAGCGCGTCACTGACGTGATGCAATGGCTCGGTCATTCTACCCGCCTCGGCGCATAGACCCAGCGGCCGACGCGGCGTGTCTGCGAATTGCCGAGGATGACAAGCGTGCGCATGTCGGCCATCTCGGGCGTCGCCTGGCTCAGAGTCACGATCTCGATCTTTTCATCAGCCGCGCTGATCGCGCGCGCGAAGATCATGAGACGCTCGCCGCAGCCGGCCTCGCGAAGCAGCGCCAGCGCACGGCCGAATCCTTCCGGGCGGCTGGCCGAGCGCGGGTTGTACATCGCGATGGCAAAATCGGCTTCCGCCGCGAGGCGCAGGCGTTTCTCGATCACGGTCCACGGCTTGAGATTGTCGGAGAGGTTGATCGCGCAGAAATCATGTCCGAGCGGCGCGCCGGCACGCGCGGCGGCCGCCAGCATCGCGGTGACGCCGGGCAGCACGCGGATCGGCAGCTCCCGCCATTGCGGCGCCTGTTCGAGGGCCTCGAACACGGCGGACGCCATCGCGAACACGCCGGGATCGCCGGAAGAGATGACGACGACCTGGCCGCCGTCGGCGGCAAGCCGCAGGGCCTCGCTCGCACGTTGCAGCTCTTCGCGATTGTCGGAGGGATGCAGGGTGAGCCCAGGCCGCGGCGGCACGCGTGCGACATAAGGCGCATAGCCCAGAATATCGGTCGCCGTCGCAAGCGCCGCCGTGACCTCCGGCGTCACCAGCGCGTCGCTGCCCGGCCCGAGGCCCGCGATGGTCAGGGTGCCCGTCATTCGGCGGCGTCCAGATGCCGGCCCTTGCCGTGCACGAGCACGATCGCGAAGTAGGGGCAGTCGGCCGCGTCGATCTCGGCGAGCCGCACCACGCGCTCGCCCGGCATGGTGCCGCGCTCGACCAGCCAGGCATCGTCGAGCCGCCCGGCGCAGCGAAGCGCGCGGCGCACCTTTGCCAGATTGCGGCCGGTCTTCATGACGACCAGCGCATCGGAATCGCGCATGCGGCGTTCGAGCTCGGCCTCGGGGAGCGTCCCCATCAGCACCGTCGTCACGTCGTCGCCGAGCGCGATCGGCTGCCCGACGCCGTTCCAGCAGCCGACCATGCCGGGAATGCCGGCGATCACCTCGATCTCGACGCGGCCTTGCAGGCGCGTGTGCAGATGCATGAAGGAGCCGTAGAAATAGGGATCGCCCTCGCAGAGCACGACGACGTCGACGACGCGCGAAAGCCGCGCCAGGCGCTCGGCCCATTCGTCATAGAAATCTGCGAGCAGTTGCACGTATTCGGGGCTGTCGAAAGCAATCTCGGTCGTAACCGGATATTCCATTGGATATTCGGTAACGCCCGCAGCCAGCATGCCCTCGACGATGCGGCGCGCCTGGCCGGGCCTGCCCTTCTTGCGAAAATAGGCGACGTGGCTAGCGCCCCGCACCGTACGAT
Source organism: Bradyrhizobium sp. USDA 336 (assembly GCF_044908355.1). NCBI lineage: Bacteria > Pseudomonadati > Pseudomonadota > Alphaproteobacteria > Hyphomicrobiales > Nitrobacteraceae > Bradyrhizobium > Bradyrhizobium sp. USDA 336. The sequence goes on from NZ_JBIYDC010000002.1 coordinate 2,712,683, forward strand.
CGGCACGCACGCTCATCAGATCAGGATCGCCGGGGCCGAGACCGCAGCAGATGATGCGTCCCATTTCTATTCGCTCCGGCTTGCCAGCGCGTTCACGGCAGCAACCGTGATGGCGGAGCCGCCGAGGCGGCCTTCAACGGTGAGCGCCGGTGCCGGCGGATCGGCCATCAGCGCGGCCTTGGATTCGGCCGCGCCGACGAAGCCGACGGGACAGCCGATGATCGCAGCCGGCCGCGGACAGTCGCGATCCTCCAGCATGTTGAGCAGATGAAACAGCGCGGTCGGTGCATTGCCGATCGCGACGATCGCGCCATCAAGATGCGGCCGCCACAGCTCCAGCGCAGCGGCCGAGCGCGTGTTGCGCATGGACTGCGCCAACGCGGGCACGGCGGGATCGCCGAGCGTGCAGATCACGGCATTGGCGGCGGGAAGTCTTGCGCGCGTAATGCCTTCGGAGACCATGCGCGCGTCGCACAGGATCGGCGCGCCCTTCTGCAAGGCCGCCCGCGCGGCTTTCGCCATACCAGGCGTGAAGCGGATATGCGCCTCGAGGCCGACCATGCCGGCGGCATGGATCATCCGCACCACCACCGGCTCCTCGTCCGGCGTGAAGCGCGCGAGATCGGCCTCGGCCCGGATGGTGGCAAAGGATTGCCGGTAGATCACAGCGCCGTCGGTCTCGTAGGTGTGCGGCATCAGTTCCCTCCGACCAGGATGGAGGGATCGCTGACGATGTCGGCGCCGTTCAGCCCACGCAGGGCCGGCGCGTCGCGGGTTGAGCCGTCGCGGACGAGATCGAACCCGGCGCGCGTTGCAATCAGCGTGACCGCAGCCGCGCCGGAATGGGCGCAGCCCTTGCCGCAGCCGGAGACGTGGAGCCGCGCGTCGGCGGCGATGCGCGGCGCCAGCGCCGCGGCTAGCGCGCGCGTATCGGCATGGGCCTCGCGGCAGCGCGGCGCGCCGCTGCAGGCGATGACGCGCAGCGCCGGATCATGGGGCCTCGTGATGAGCCCCGCCCCGCTCGGCATCTCGCGCTTGCCCTCGCTCAGCACCATCCGCCAGGGCGTCATGCGCAGCGCATGGCCGCAAGCAGAGAATTGATGCAGCGTCGCGTGCAGCATCTGCCCGAACGCCACCCCGACCATTGCGCCTTGCGGATAGTGCCCGGGCCGCACCGCGGCCATCACCGGCGCAGGCTCGGTCTCGCCGCGCAAGGATTGAGGCAACACGGCGCCGGATGCGATGTGAGCTGCCATGCGCCCACGCCCGCCTTTCGCACCGCCGGAGATGAGGAACCAGCTTGCGAGCGCCAGCGCCGCGCTCACAGCCTGGCCGCGATCGACGGAGCGGCCGAGCTTGGCGCCGTCCGCCCGCACCAGGAGACCGCCCGAGCGGTCGCGCTCGATGCGGATGTCGGCGGAATCGCCGGCGAGAACGCGCGACCGCCCGTCATCGATGGCGAAGCCGAACTTGGTGGGAAGGGCAAGGCCGGAATCGGCGAGCGCCTCTTCGAGCTCCGCCGTGAGCGACTGCGTTTCGTCGCCGTTGCTCCAGAACGGCGTCACCAGGATGTTGCGCCTGGCTTCGATGTCGGCGTCGGGATCGAGCAGTGCCAATCGCGCAAGGCCGTCGAGCAACGGCCGATGGCCGTCCTCCTGAACGCCCCTGATCTGCAAGTTAGCCCGGCTCGTGACGTCGATCAGACCATTGCCGAAGCGCTCGGCGAGTTCCGCAAGCCCGGAGATTTGCGGCGCTTCAAGGCGCCCGCCGAACGGACGCACGCGCACCACGAGCCCGTCGCCCGATCGCATCGGGCGCAGTGCGCCGGGACACCATCCCTTAACCGTGGCCGTGCTCATGACGCCTCCCGCAGCGCCGCTGCAATCGAATTGCGGCGGGTTCGCCAGAGCGAGGCTTCGTGCAGGCGCGTGAAGCAGGTTTCCATTGCGGCGAGTGCGGACGGATTTTCGCGCGCCATGAAGGCGCGGACGTCGTCGTTGCCGAGTGTCGCGTCGTAATAGAGGTCGAACAGATGCGGCGGCACGGCGCCGGCGAGATGTGCGAAGGCGGCCATGTGCTCCAGCGTCGCGGTGATCTCGGCGGCGCCGCGGAAACCGTGGCGCATCATGCCGGCGATCCAGTCCGGATTGGCCGCGCGTGCGCGAACGACGCGCGATATCTCTTCCGTCAGCGTGCGCGCATGCGGTTCGCCCGGCCGTGTCGCATCGAGATGATAGAGCGACGGCGCGCCTGCCCCGAGGTGCGCGGCTGCTGCGGCGATGCCTGCCTCATGCGCGGCATAGTCGGCGGCGAGCAGCAGATCGGTTTCGGGCAAGTCCTGGACGTGGACAAAAGCATCGGCGGACGCGAGACGCTGTTCGATACCTGCGCGATCCCGCTGCATCGCGCCATCTGCAGAGAACGCCCAGGACGATGCCGACAGCCACGCTTCGCCAGCGGCCTCGCGCGTCTCCGGCGTGAAGGCATCCGGGATCGCCGACAGGCCGACGCCGTATTGTCCGGGCCGCGGCGCGAACACGCGGCGCGCACGATGCCGATAGGGGTTCTCATCGCCCTCGTCCTCGCGCGCGGCGAGCGCCTCGGCGGCGGCTTCGAACAATTGCGCCAGACCTGCGAAGACGTCGCGGAACAGGCCGGATACGCGCAGCGTGACGTCGATGCGCGGGCGGCCGAGCTCGGCCGGCGCGATGATGTCATAACCGGTGACGCGGCCGGACGCATGATCCCAGCGCGGCGCAAGGCCGGCCAGATGCAGTGCCATCGCAAACTCTTCGCCTGCGGTGCGCATGGTCGCCGACCCCCAGAGATCGACGACGAGACCCCTCGGCCAGTCGCCATGATCCTGCAGATGGCGCCGCAGCAGCTCTTCGGCGAGCTTGATGCCTTGGGCATGCGCCGATGGCGTCGGCACCGCGCGCGGGTCGACGGCGAAGAGATTGCGCCCTGTCGGCAGCACGTCCTGACGCCCGCGATACGGGGAGCCCGACGGCCCCGGCGCGACGCGTTTGCCAGCGAGCGCGGAACGCAATGCATCGCGTTCCGCATCGGCACAAGCGCCGCGGCCGAACACGTGCAGGCCGTCGCCGAACTGGCTCTCCTTGAGATCGCACACGAAGCGGTCGATCCGCGGGATCGCTTCGGCCGGTGCGGCCGAGGCATCGAGGCCGAGATCGTCTTCGAGACCCGCTGCCCGCGCCTCGTCACGGATCGCCGCGATCAGGCGTTGGCGACGGGCGGGATCGAGGCCGTCAGCGGTCGAATACTCATCGAGCAACCGTTCCAGCCGACGTAGACCTTCCGGCACCGCTGATGTCTCAAGCGGCGGTGGCAAATGGCCGATGGTGACCGCGCCGATGCGCCGCTTGGCCTGCGCGGCCTCGCCGGGATCGTTGACGATGAAGGGATAGATGACGGGAAGATCGCCGATCAGCGCTTCCGGCCAGCAGCTCGAGGACAGCGCCACGGATTTTCCGGGCAGCCATTCCAGCGTGCCGTGCGCGCCCATATGCACGACAGCATCGCAGCCTTGCTGCCTGAGCCAGAGATAGAATGCGACATAGGCATGGCGCGGCGTGCGGGTGAGATCGTGATAATCGGCATCGCGCGAGGCCGCATCGCCGCGCTCGGGCTGGACTGCGATGACCGACCGGCCGCACTGAATCGCGGCGAAGTGGAACGCGCCATCGCGGCAGCTCGGGTCGTTTTCCACCGCGCCCCAGGCGCGCGCGAGATCGTCCTGCAAGGATTGCGGCAGGCGCGACAGCCCCGCGCGATAATCGGCAACACTCCAGGTCAAACTCTGCCTTAGCAGCGTCTCGCCGAGCGCATCGATCGGCGCGACATCGAAGCCGGCCTCCGCCAGATCGGACAGTAACGCTTCGACTGACGCCAGCGCGTCGAGCCCAACCGCATGCGCGATCTGGTGCGGACGACCGGGATAGTTCGAGAGCACGACGGTCAGCCGCTTCTCGCCGGCGGGCTTCTGCGCAAGGCGATGCCAGGCCGTAACGCGCGCGGCGACCGCCTTCACGCATTCCTCATCCGGCCTGTGCGCCAGATGCGCAAACTGCAAATCCGGATCGCGCTGACCGGCCGATTTGAAGCTCACCACGCCTGCGAACAGGCGGCCGTCGACCTCCGGCAGCACCACATGCATCGCGAGATCGCCGGGCGACAGGCCACGCAGTGATTCCGCCCAATCCTCGCGCCGCGCCGTCGAGAGCGCGACCTGGAACACCGGACAGGACGCGGCATCGAATGGCGTCGTGCCGTCGTCGCCAAGGGCCGAGAACGCCGTCGCATTGACGATCGCCGCCGCAGGATGTTGCGCCAGATGCGCGCGCAGCCAGTCGGCAACGCCCGGCGCCTTCAGCGAGGTGACGAACGCGCCGTAGGCGTCAAATCCCTTCTCGCGCAGCGCGACAATCAAGGCGTCAACCGGCCCCGTATCGGCGGCGGTGAGATAGGAGCGATAGAACGTCACGAGTGCGCGCGGCTTGCCCTCGCCGCCCGCCGGCGCGGCAATGACGCCGCGCGCGGGATCGTAGAATCCCATCTCGGGCACGGTCATCTCGCCGATGACCGGGCCAGCATAGAGGCCTGAGGCCAGCGCGAGCTGCGCGATCGCCGCTTGCGCGGCGACCGGGCCACCGGTGTCGCAGAGCACCTTGAGCCGACGCAGCGTCGAGACCGGCAGGGTCGAGTACCCGTCCAGCCGCGTGTCGTCGCGGCCGTCGGCCGGCAGCACCGCCAGCACGATGCCGCGATCCTTCGCGAGTTGCTGGAGCGCCGCAAGCCCGTACGCCCAATAGGACTCCCCGCCGATCAGGCGCACCAATATGCCGCGCGCCTGCGACAGCGTGCGCTCGATGTAGGTGTCGACCGACAGCGGATGCCGCAGCTCCGCGAGATTGGCCAGCCGCAGCGACGGCAGGCTGCCCCGACCGCGCCGCCAGCCGGCCGCGAACGCGGCCAAATCGGAATCCGAATACGAGAGCACCACGAGATCGGCCGGGTCCTGGCCGATGTCTCTTGGCGTCGCGGTCTCCTCGAGACCGCGGCTCTCGCGGAAGACGACGTGCATCAGATACCAAGTCCTGCCTTGATGGCGGCCTCGTCGATATCGCCATGCTCGCCGATCACGACGAGCTTGGACTGCCTGTGACCCGCGCCCCATGGCTTGTCGAACTGATGGCGCACCCGCTCGCCGACCGCCTGCAGCAACAGGCGCATCGGCTTGCCCGCGACCGCGATGTAGCCCTTGGCCCGCAGGACGTTCTGCTCGCGCGCCAGCTTCTGGACGGAGGCAACCAGTTCCTCGATATCCGCCACCTCCGGAAGGTCGATCACGACGGAGGCGAAATCATCATGCTCATGCTCTTCCTCGCCGTCGTGATGCGAGGGCCGCGCGGCGAGATCATTCTCGGCCGCAGCGCCGAGGCCGAGGATGACGCGCGCATCGATCGCGCCGTCGGTGACCGGCAGCATCGGCACGCGGCGCGGCATCTCGGCGGTGATCGCCGCCTTTGCGGCTTCGATGCCTGCGGCGCCCGCAAGGTCGGCCTTGGTCAGCAGCACGATGTCGGCGCAGGCGATCTGGTCCTCGAACACTTCCGACAGCGGCGTCTCGTGATCGAGATTGTCGTCCGCCGCGCGCTGCGCTTCCACCGCAGCCGGATCCGGCGCGAAGCGGCCGGCCGCGACGGCCTCGGCGTCGGCCAGCGCGATCACGCCGTCGACCGTGATGCGCGAGCGGATCTCCGGCCAGTCGAACGCCTTCAGCAGCGGCTTTGGCAGCGCCAGGCCCGAGGTCTCGATCAGGATGTGATCGGGCCGCACCGGCCGCGCCAGCAATTGCTCCATGGTCGGAATGAAATCGTCGGCGACGGTGCAGCAGATGCAGCCATTGGCGAGCTCGACGATGTTCTCCTCCGGGCAGTTCGCATCGGCGCAGGACTTCAGGATCTCGCCGTCGACGCCTTCGCTGCCGAACTCGTTGACGAGCACCGCGAGCTTCTTGCCGCCGGCGTTGCTGAGCAGATGCTGGATCAGCGTCGTCTTGCCGGAGCCCAGGAAACCCGTGACCACCGTGACGGGGACTTTTGCGAGCGAGTTCATTCGGCGGCCTCCGGCACGACGGCAATGGGGGGAATGCGGGCAAGCGACTGCTTGCGGAAGATCTCGGGACGGCTGCGCCATGGCACGATCCCATCAGGCGCGGCGGCATAAGCCGCAGCGCCCGCGACCACGTCGCGCGCATTCGTCTCCGACAGGCGGCCATAGACATAGGACCAGCGGCCGGGCGCGCTGAGCGCGACCGAGCAGCCCTGGCTGCAGGCCGACAGGCATTCGACGGGAACCACGCTGACGCCCTCGGGCACGCCGGCCTCGAGAATCGCGCCATGCAGGCGCTTGCCGGGCGTCGTCTCGCCCTCTCCAAGCGTCTGGCCGGCGCGGCAGGTAATGCAGACATGAAGTGTGACGGTCATCGCCTCTTCCAGATAACAGCGGGAGGCGATGAGGCGCACGGACCATTCTCCAGAAAGGCCCGCTTCCCCGTCGCGGAACACCCCGTCCGCCGGTCCAAAACTCGTCCGCGCTGGCAGGTCTCCCGGCTTGCGGAGCAGGGTTTTGGCCCTTCGATCCCCGCCTTCCCGATTCCAAAAGGAATCAGTGGCTTCGGGCATCTCTCCGGTCACGGTCGCGGGGGCGGCTGCAGTTTGGATCCAGATCTTGCCGATTCGGACCCTATCGCATTCCCTCTTCGCCTGTCATAGGACAGGAACCAACGCCGGGCCACCATTTGCCGGTGGCCGCCACTTGTCAAGCCGAAGGACCGGGTCCCATGACATCTGAACCGGATACCCAAACAGCCGAGGAAACCGACATCAGGCATGCCCAGAAAATGGCGAAGAAGAAGGCCGCCCGCGACAAGATCATGGCGACCAAGAGCGGCGAAAAGGGCCTGATCATCGTCCATACCGGCGCCGGCAAGGGAAAATCCTCCTCGGCCTTCGGCATGATCGTCCGCTGCGTCGCGCATGGCTTCCCTTGCGCGGTGGTGCAATTCATCAAGGGCGCCTGGGACACGGGCGAGCGGCGACTGCTCACCGGCCATTTCGGCGACCTCTGTCAGTTCCACGCGATGGGCGAAGGCTTCACCTGGGAGACGCAGGACCGCGCCCGCGACATCGCCGCCGCACGCGCCGGCTGGGAGAAGGCCAAAGAGCTGATCCTCGACGAGCGGCTGCGCATGGTCGTGCTCGACGAGATCAACATCGCGCTGCGCTACGACTATCTCGATATCGCCGAAGTCGTCGAGTTCCTGACGACCCAAAAGCCTGCGATGACGCATGTCGTGCTCACCGGGCGCAACGCCAAGGACGAGCTGATCGAGATCGCCGACCTCGTCACCGAGATGACGCTGGTCAAGCATCCGTTCCGTTCCGGCATCAAGGCGCAGGCCGGCGTCGAGTTTTGATGCTGATGAGATTGGATTCTAATGCTGCGCCAAGGGAGGTATGCTCCCTCCCCCGCTTGCGGGGGAGGGTTGGGGAGAGGGCATCTACGCAATCGAGAGCCCCCAAGAGGAGAAAACCCTCACCCGTGCCTTCGGCACGACCTCTCCCGCAAGCGGGAGAGGTGCACCGAGCCCGCAGCTGCTTGATTCAACTCAATCCCATTCCGCTTTAAAAGATATCGATGGCACGCGCATTGATGATCCAGGGGGCCGGCTCGGACGTGGGCAAGTCGCTCATCGTCGCCGGCCTTGCGCGCGCCTTTGCGCGCCGTGGTCTGCGGGTGCTGCCGTTCAAGCCGCAGAACATGTCGAACAACGCCGCGGTCACCGTCGACGGCGGCGAGATCGGCCGCGCCCAAGCGCTGCAGGCGCTCGCCGCCGGTGTCGAGCCGCACACCGACATGAACCCGGTGCTGCTCAAGCCCGAGACCGATGTCGGCGCGCAAGTCGTGGTTCACGGCAAGCGCATCGCGACCGCACGCGCGCGCGACTACGCGGCGATGAAGCCGTCGCTGATGGGCGCGGTGCTCGAGAGTTTCGAGCGCCTGAAGGCGCGCGCCGATCTCGTGCTGGTCGAAGGTGCCGGCAGCCCGGCCGAGGTGAATTTGCGCAGGTCCGACATCGCCAATATGGGCTTTGCCCGCAAGGCGAATGTGCCGGTCGTGCTGGTCGGCGACATCGACCGCGGCGGTGTCATTGCCCAGCTCGTCGGCATCAAGACGGTGATCGACCCCGACGATGCCGCGATGATCTCCGGCTTCGTCATCAACAAGTTCCGCGGCGACCCCACCCTGTTCGACGACGGCTACAATCTGATCGAGCAAAAGACCGCATGGCGCGGGTTTGGCGTGCTGCCCTGGTTTCCGCGTGCTGGCGAGCTGCCGGCCGAAGACGCGCTCGGCCTGCGCGATGCGCGCAAGCCGGGCCGATGCAAGATCGCCTGTCTCGCGCTGTCGCGGATTGCCAACTTCGACGATCTCGATCCGCTCAAGCTCGAGCCAGGCGTCGATCTCGTGATGGTGCGCCCGGGCGAAGCGATCCCGGGCGACGTGCGCCTCGTCATCATTCCCGGCTCCAAATCCACGCGCGGCGACCTCGCCTTCCTGCGCACGCAGGGCTGGGACATCGACCTGCTCGCGCACCACCGCCGGGGCGGCCATGTGCTCGGCCTCTGCGGCGGCTATCAGATGCTGGGACGCAGCGTCGCCGACCCCGAAGGCATCGAGGGCCCCGCCGGCGACACGCCGGGCCTCGGGCTTCTCGATGTCGAGACGGTGATGAGCCCGCAAAAAACCCTCACGCGTGTTGCGGCCGTGCACGCAACCACCGAGCAGCCGATCGAAGCCTATGAGATCCATATCGGCCGCACCGAAGGCCCCGATCGTGCGCGGCCATTTGCGAAGGTGAGCGGCGAGGCGGAAGGCGCGATCTCCAGGGACAGCCGAGTGCAGGGCAGCTATCTGCACGGCCTGTTCACGTCGGATGATTTCCGCAAGGCGTATCTCGCCGAGCTCGACATTCCCGCAGGCGACGAGCCCTATCACGCCAGGATCGAGAGCGCGCTCAATGCACTGGCCGATCACATCGAGGAGCATCTCGACGTCGAAGGCCTGCTCGCGCTAGCGCGCTAGGCCCTCGGCAAGGCGCGTCCATTCGGCTTCACCGCCGGGAAGCCCGAGCCGCAACCATGTCGGCTGTTGCGCGAAGACGCGGGGCCAGATTTGCCCACGCGCGAGCTTCTCCTGCGCGGCCAGCGCGTCACGCGTCTGGTAAAGACGAAACAGCGGTGTGCCGCCGATGAGCCGCCAGCCTTGCGAAGACGCCATCTCGTCGAGGCGAGCACAATCGCGCGCGAGCCGCGCCGACGCCGCCTCGGCCCAGGCCTCATCGCGCAAGGCACGGCAGCCGATTTCGATCGCTGCGCCCGAAACGGGCCATGGACCGGACATCGCGGCAAGCCTGCCGATGTCGGCGGCATGACCGATGGCGAATCCGAGCCGCAGGCCGGCAAGCCCGTAAAACTTGCCGAACGAGCGCAGCACCAGCAGTCCCGCCTGATTCGCCTGCGGCGCAAGCGACAGCTGCGGAACGGCGTCGGCAAAGCTCTCGTCAATGACGAGACGGCCGACGCGCGGCAGCAGCGCCAATAGATCCTGTGGCGCAGAACGCCGGCCATCCGGATTGTTGGGATTGACGACGATGGCGAGGTCCGCGCCCGGCAGCGCGCCAAGCTCTCCGACTTCCTGCACCTCCCAGCCTGCGGCAGACAGCACGCCGGCATATTCATTGTAGGTCGGCGCGAAAATACGCGCGCGACCGGGCGGCACGAGTTGCGGCAGCAATTGGATCGCAGCCTGCGCACCGCCAAGCGCAACGATTGGCGCGCCGGTGCGGTACGCGTGCCCTGCGGCCTGATGCAGCGCCTCGATCTCGGCACGTGACGGCAGCGCGCTCCACGCGCGCGCGCTCACCTCGCTCACGGGATAGGGCAGCCGGTTGATGCCGGTCGACAGATCGATCCAATCCTCCGCGCGTCCGCCAAAACGCTGCTGGGCCAGGTCCAGATTTCCACCGTGCTCGCGCATGCCCCGTTGTTTCATGCGAAGGCCAGGATCGCAAGCAGGCCTGCGACCAGCAGCATGGCGCGACGGTAGACGGTCAGCGCCTCCGCGATGTCGGCGGCGCGCGGATCGCGCGCGCCTTTGTTCAGCCAGGGCTCGTCGGTCGCGCTGCCGTGATAGATGCGGGGACCGCTGAGCCGCACACCGAGTCCGCCCGCCATCGCCGCTTCCGGCCAGCCGGCATTGGGCGAGCGATGATGGCGTGCATCGCGCGTCATGCAGGCCAATGCTTCCGACCGTTGCGGTGCCAGCAGCACGAACAGGAATCCGGTCAGCCGCGCCGGGATGAAATTGGCGACATCGTCGATGCGCGCTGCCGCCCAGCCAAAGGCTTCGTGCCGTTCGCTGCGATGGCCGATCATGGAGTCCAGCGTGTTGATCGCCTTGTAGCCGAGGATACCGGGCAGGCCGAACAGCGCGCCCCAGAACACCGGCGCGACGATGCCGTCTGAGGCGTTCTCGGCAAGGCTCTCGATCGCCGCGCGCGCGATGCCGGCCTCATCGAGGCTTGCGGGATCGCGGCCGACGATGCGCGAGACCGCATCGCGCGCGGCGGCGACGTCGCCGGCAAGCAAGGGCATGGCGACGGCCGCCACATGATCATGCAGCGAGCGCAGCGCGACCAGCGGCCAGGCCAGGATGCCAATCAGCACGATCTGGATCCAGCCCGAAGGAAGCAGTGATTGCAGCGCCCAGCCGAGCGCCGCGGAGAGCGCGATCACCGCAAGCGCGCCGGCGACGCCGGCCGCTCGACGCAATGCCGGCGGATCGGACGCGCGATTCCAGGCGGTGTCGATGGCCGCAATGAGCCCGCCCAGCCAGGTGACAGGATGCCCGATCCGCGCGAACAGCCACGCCGGCCAGCCCAGAAGGGCGTCCACCGCCATCGCCACCACCATCGCGCCCGCAAAGTCCACATCTAGCTCCTGTCCCGCCCCTGTTGCGCAAGACGGCGGCCGAGTGCAAGCCCCTCGCCGCCTGTTTTCGGCTTTGTCTTTGGCCGCGTTTGATGATTAGTGCTGCGGCAGGAGACCTTCATGGCCGTCATCTTGATCACCGGTGGGGCGCGATCGGGCAAGAGCACCCGGGCGGAAGCGCGCGCGCGCAGCTTTGCCGGCCAGCCCGTCTACATCGCGACCGCCGAGGCGCTCGATGGCGAAATGCAGGAACGCATCGCGAAGCATCGCGCGCGGCGCGGAACCGATTGGATCGAGCGCGAGGTGCCGCTCGATCTCGTGCCTGCGCTGCGCGCAACCGATGGCAGCGGCGCAAGGCTCGTCGACTGCCTGACGCTATGGCTCTCCAATCTGATGCATGCGGCGCGCGATTGGGAGCGAGAGGTGAGAGAGCTCGCCGATGCCCTGCCCCGTCTCAACAGCCCCGTCGTCCTCGTCACAAACGAGGTCGGCCTCGGCATCGTGCCCGACAATGCGCTGGCGCGCAGCTTCCGTGATGCCGCCGGAATCATGAACCAGATCATTGCCGGTGTCGCCGACGAGGTCGAGTTCGTCGTCGCCGGCCTGCCGTTGAAGCTGAAATGATCCCGCGCGCCGAGCTTCTCAAGGACATCCTCGCCGATCTCAGGATGGCGACATCGTTCGTGACGATCCTGCCGGTGGCATCCTCGAAGCCTGCGGGCGACGGCGCCGTTGCGCGGGCAATGTGGGCGCTGCCGGTCGCGGGACTGCTGGTCGGCCTCGCCGGCGCCCTCACTTACAAGATCGCCATTCGCTTCGGACTGACGCCGAGCCTTGCCGCTTTGCTCGCGCTGGCCACGACCGCCCTCATCACCGGCGCGCTGCACGAGGACGGACTTGCCGACACCGCGGACGGCCTCGGCGGCGGCCGCACGCGCGAGCGCAAGCTCGAGATCATGCGCGACAGCCGGATCGGGACCTATGGCGTCTGCGCCCTGATCCTAACGTTCGGCCTGCGCTGGAGCGCGCTTGCGACGATCGCAAATCCATGGGCCGTCATGCTCGCGCTGTGCGCGGCGCACGTTGCTGCCCGTGCCGGCCTGCCGGCCTTCATGTCGCTGGTACCGGCGGCGCGGCCTGATGGCCTGTCTGCCGGCGCCGGGGCGCCGCCCGGGCGCAGCGTGGCCATCGCCTTCGCGCTTGGAACGCTTGCGCTTGCCCTGACGTTGGGGCCGGGCAAGGCGCTGGTCGGCCTGATCTTGCTGTCTCTTGCTGGCCTATTGCTGGCGCGGCTTGCCATCCGCCAGATCGGCGGGCAGACCGGCGACATCCTCGGCGCGTTCGAGCAGACAGGCGAGATCCTGATCCTGCTGGTGGCCGCGTCCTTCCAGATGGGGCGATGACCTCATGGTCGAGTTCGACGACAACTTCCGCCAGCACTTGCGCGAGCTGTTCGTGTGGCGTCGCGACGTGCGCCGCTTCCGCAGCGATCCGCTGCCGGAGGGAGCGATCGATCGCCTGATCGAGACCGCCTGCCTCTCGCCTTCGGTCGGCCTCAGCCAGCCCTGGCGCTTCGTCGTCGTCGACGATGCCGCGCGTCGCCGGGCGATCACGAACGATTTCAAGGCGTGCAATGCCGACGCGCTGAGCTGCTACTCCGGCGACCGGGCCGCGCGCTATGCCACGCTGAAACTGTCGGGCCTCGAACAGGCCCCCGGCCACCTCGCCGTGTTCGCCGACAAGGCCAGCGACATCGGTCACGGCCTCGGCCGTGCGACCATGCCTGAAACGACGGAATATTCCGTGGTCGCCGCGATCACCGCGATGTGGCTCGCCGCGCGCGCCGAGGGCATCGGCATCGGCTGGGTGTCGATCCTCAATCCGGATCGCATTCAGGCCATCCTCGACGTGCCGCCCTCGTGGAAATTCATCGCCTATCTCTGCATCGGCTATCCCGAGATCGAGTGCGACCGGCCCGAGCTGGAGCAGGCGAAATGGGAGCACCGGCGGAGTGCGGACGCGTTCACGCTGCGGCGCTAGGCGAGAATATCCTCGCGCCCAAACCGCTCCACCAGGAAATCGATGAACAGCCGCACCTTCACCGACAGGTGCCGGGTCGGCGGATAGACCGCATAGAGCGCTAGCGGCGGCGCGGAATACTCATCCAGCACTGTCCGCAACTCGCCTTTCCGCAACGCATCGGCCGCAATGAACTCCGGCAGCAGCGCCAGTCCCCTGCCCTTGATGGCGACATCGCGCAGCACCTCGGCATTGTTGACGCAGAGCGACCAGGCGGGCTGGATCCAGTGGTCGCCGTCGCCGCCTGTGAGCTTCCACTGATTGCCCGTGAGCAGGAAGCCGTAGGTCAGCGAAACATGCTCGCGCAAATCCTGCGGATGTTTTGGCGTGCCGTGCCGGGCGAGATAATCCGGCGACGCACAGATCATGCGCGCCACCGGCATGATCTTGCGCGCGATCAGGCTGGACGATTCCAGCTCCGCGATCCGCAAGGTCACGTCAAAGCCGTCCTGCACGGGATCGAGCAGATCGTCGCTGAGCACGATCTGGAGCTGAAGCTCCGGGTAACGCGCCATGAAATCGGCGAGCACCGGCCCGAGCCGCATCGTGCCGAACGACATCGGCGCGTTGACACGCAGCAGCCCCCGCGGTGCCGATTGCGCCTGCGTCACCGCCTGGTCGGCAGCCTCGATCTCCGAGAGGGTCACGACCGCGCGCTCGAAATAGCGCTGGCCGTTCTCGGTCGGGCTGGCGTGCCTTGTGGTGCGGTTCAGAAGCTGGACGCCGAGGCTCTCCTCGAGGTCGGCGATGTACTTGCTGATCGCCGAGCGCGACAGCCGCAGCTGCCGACCGGCCTCGGCAAAGCTGCCGCTTTCCACCACCTTCACGAAGGCCCGGAGGCTGCCGAGCTTATCCAAGCGCCCGCCCCGTCGATTGTTTCCAAATCGTAGACATAGCCGTCATATTTGCATGGATTGTCTCCAATCTAAAGCGGAACGATATTTCCGGCCAGAGCAAGACCGCTCCCCGAATCTGGAGGACGACAATGTCTGGACTGCACCATGTCACCGCGATTGCTGGCGATCCCATCCGCAATTTCGGCTTCTACACGCGGGATCTTGGCCTGCGCTTCGTCAAGAAGACGGTCAATTTCGACGATCCCGGCACGTACCACTTCTATTATGGCGACGAGACCGGCCGCCCCGGCACCATCCTGACCTTCTTTCCTTGGGCCGGCGTCTCGGCCGGGCGCCGCGGCGTCGGCGAGACCCATCAGACCGCCTTCCGCGTGCCGCAGCGCTCGCTCGGCTATTGGACGCAGCGCTTCACCGAGAAGGGCATCGCGTATGAGGCGCTGGAGAAGCGTTTTGGCGAGTCCGTGCTGCCGTTCACCGATCCCGATGGCATGGCGCTCGCGCTGGTCGGCATATCAGGTGCCGAGAACGAGCCGGGCTGGAGCAATGGCGACGTGCCGGCCGAGCACGCGATCCGCGGCTTCCACGGCGTGACCCTGCTGCTCGACAGCGCGGCGAAGACGGCGGCCATCCTCACCGACGTGTTCGGCTTCAAGGAGACCGGGCGCGAGGGCTCGGTGATCCGTTTCAAGGCGCCCGGCGATGTCGAAGGCAGCGTCGTCGACATCTACGAAGCCAAGGGCTTCCTGCGGGGCCATCAGGGCGGCGGCTCCGTCCATCACATCGCCTTCCGCGCGGCCGACGATGCCGAGCAGGGCGAGATGGCGCAAAAGCTCGTCAGCAATCACGGCCTGCACCCGACCGAGCAGCGCGACCGCAACTACTTCCGCTCGATCTACTTCCGCGAGCCCGGCGGCGTGCTGTTCGAGATCGCGACCGACATCCCCGGCTTTGCCGTCGACGAGCCCGTCGCGAGCCTCGGCCGCGAGCTGAAGCTGCCTGCTTTCCTCGAACCGCACCGCAAGCAGATCGAGGGCGTTCTGCCGAATCTGGAAGAGACCGCGTCATGACCGAGACTTCATTCATCCATCGCTTCGAGCCCGCGACCAGCGCGGGCTCGCCCCCGCTGCTGCTGCTGCACGGCACCGGCGGCGACGAGAACGACCTGCTCGGCCTCGGCAAGATGATCTCGCCGGGCTCCGCCCTGCTCTCGCCGCGCGGCCGCGTGCTCGAGCACGGCATGCCGCGCTTCTTCCGCCGTCTCGCCGAAGGCGTGTTCGACGAGGAGGACGTAGCCCGCCGTGCGCACGAGCTCGGCGACTTCGTCGCGGAGGCGCGGCAACGCTACGGCCTCGCCGCGCCGATCGCGGTCGGGTTCTCCAACGGCGCCAACATCGCCGCCGCGCTGTTGCTGCTGCAGCCTGACGTGCTTGCCGGCGCGGTCCTGCTGCGCGCGATGGTGCCGTTGTCGGATCCGCCCGAGGATCCGCCTAAGCCTGCGCTCGGCGGCAAGCCGGTGCTGCTGCTCTCCGGTCACGCCGACCCGATCGTTCCGGCGAGCAATTCGGCACGCCTCGCGGCGTTGTTGTCGGACACCGGCGCGCGCGTCGATCACAAGGTGCTGCCAACAGGCCACCAATTGTCGCAGGCCGATGTGGCGCTGTCCCGCGACTGGATCAGCACGGTCGAGGCCGAAGCGGCATGATCTGACGAGCAGCGGCATGTGTAGGGTGCGTTAGCCTTGGCGGCCGCGCAAAGCGCGGTCGGCATGGCTTAACCCGCCGCTTCGGTCACTGCGCAGAGGGCGACCGATCGGAACACGGTCAAGCGATGCACGTTGAGCCGATGCATATGTGATCCATGGATACGCGTAGTGCATCACGACATGACGACTTTTCTGGGTGTTGAGGCCTGCGACTTGACCGCCGCACTGCCGGCGGCCGATGCGATCCTGTTCGGCGCGTCGGATGCCACCCCGTACCTTGCAGGTCAGACCAGCCATGCCGCAAAAGCGCCCGACGTCATCCGTCGCGCGCTGCGTCACTATGAGAGCGATCTCACCCGTTGGGATTTTGACCAGGACGCCGAGTTGCTCGATCCGAGCAAGACGAGAGTCTTGGACGGTGGAAACGTCCCGACCGACCCAATGACGCCGGAGATCAACCGTGATGCCATCAGAGCAGCCGCGCAAGCCGTCCTTTCGGCTGGCGCCGTTCCGATCCTCGTGGGCGGAGACGACTCGGTCCCGATCCCTTTCTTCGAAGCGTTCCAGGACAGCAAGGGACTGACCATCCTGCAGATCGACGCCCATCTTGATTGGCGCGATCAGCGCAACGGATCGGGCTATACGTTCTCCAGCACGATGCGGCGCGCCAGCGAACTCCCATGGGTCAAGCGCATCGTTCAGGTCGGCTTGCGCGGCATCGGCGGCTCCGGTCGTGCCGAATTCGACGATGCAAAGGCGTGGGGCGCGAAGATCTTCACCGCAAGACACGTCCACCGTCACGGAATCGCAAGCGCGCTCGGCGCGATCGAGGCTGACGGCGAGTGCCTGATCACCATCGATTGCGACGGTCTCGATCCATCGGTCATCCCGGGCGTGCTCGTCCCACAGCCCGGCGGCCTGTCCTATTTCGACGTGGTCGATCTCATACGAGGCGTCGCGGCAAGGTCCAGAATAGTCGGCCTCGACATCGTCGAATTCGTTCCCGAGCGCGACGTGCAAAATCTTGGAGCGATTGCGATCGCGCGGATCATCTGCAATGCGCTGGGCTGCATTGGGCGGCGGAAGGTATAGTGGTTCACCCTTCCGAGCACAGTCGTCTCAAGTCCACACCATCCGTCACCGGAATAGGCAACACGATCCGCGGAACAGATTTCCATCCCAACGCCCCTTCGAAGACGGCTGGCGTAGAATGCGAGAGGCGCTCCCTCGTTGTGCCGGCACCAGCGCACCTCGCCGATGAAGAGCGTGTGGTCGGCGATATCGATCGATTGGACCACCTCGCAGGCGAACTGCGCGAGTGCCTGCGGGAGCACGAAAAATCCTTGGCGAGCGACGAGTGGCGGAGCGTCGCGCAACAAAGGCCTTCCGGCAAAGTGCGCGCAGAGCGGAGCGTCTTCCGCATGCAGGACATTGACCGAATAGATGCCGGACTTGGCCACAGCCTGCCACGTCCGCCCGTGCATGAGTGAGACAAGCACGGTTGGCGGGTTTGCCGAAACCGTCGTGAAGCTGTTGGCGGTCATGCCGAGCGGCGCGCCATCCCGGTCGACGGTCGCGACGACCGCAATGCCCGTCGCGAACCGCGATGCAGCTGCCCGAAAACCGGCCGGTTCGGCAACGTGACCCATCACGCGCCTTCGACCGTGAAATGGCAGAGTGTCGCCCCCTTGGGCGAATAGTTTGGCACGTCGGCTGCGACCTTCCGGCCGATCTCCGAACCGAGCGCCGCGTCCATCGCAGCAGCGTCGGGGAAGAAGGCCTGGAAGATGCAGAAAGGCGCTTCCCCCGGTCCGAATCGTTCGGGGAAAGCGTAATGATGACGCAGCAGACCGGGCAGCGTCGCTGCCAGGGATACGTGCTTGTCCACGTAATAGGCCCTGAAGGCCGATGGATCGTCGGGCGTCGGGTAAAGAACGGTCAGGCAGTGCATTGGTGTTCCTCTCAGACATGGTTCAGCCAACCGCCCAGGAGCGGAGCTGATTCCGCACGGCGGTTCGGCGTCAGGCGGCGATCTTTGCGCGACTATCGATCCAGGCGTGGATGCGTTTGTCGCTCGCCAGACGATCCCACTGGCGCTCCGGATAATTGAAGTTCTCGGTGAACTCGTCGCAAAGCGCCCGGTCCTGCGACATGGCGAAGATCAGCCGGCCCATGGCCTCCGATGGCGGCTGCAACATCATGTTGGTCCAGCGGGCAGCGGCAAGCACGCGGTTCTCGCGCGCGCGGTCGACCTCCTCGACGAAGCGCGCATCGAATGCCACCGCGTCGGTGATCGCCTTGCCGAGCTCGAAGGCCGCATATGAGGCCATGTTGGCGCCCTGGCCCATCAAGGGATCGACGACGGAGTGAACGTCGCCCAAGGCAATGGCGAGCTTGTCGCCGTCGAAAGCCACCCAGGACTGCCGCACCGTCGGCACCACCGCGCCTTGCAGCAGGTCGAGCGGCTGGGCCAGTCCGAAGCGGTGCGTGTCGATGCGGTCGTAGGTGTGCGGATGATGCTTTTCCAGCTTATCCAGAATGGTCTGGCGGAATGCTGCCGGGTTGTCATCGTAGCTGAGCGACACCAGGTCGGCCATGTCGCCGCCGGGAATGTTTTCCATCAACAGCGCCGTTTTCATGCCGCCGAAGCTCAGCGTGGGAATGACGATCATCTCGCCATGGCCGGGCGAGACGGACAGGGTGACGCCGCGCGGATCGTCGCCATCGGGGCTGCCGTGATCGACGCCGTCATACAGGCCGACGCAAAGCAGGCGCTGCGGCCGAGTGAACGGCGAGAGTTCGGGCCGGTGGGCGAACATGCGCCCAAGGGCACCCTTGCCGGTGGAGACGACGAGAAGGTCGAAGCGAGAGACCAGCGCGGGGATGTCGTCATCCTGAATGCTGGCATATTCGATCAGGCCGCCACGATCCTCGAAGTCCTTCATCAGGGCCGGCAGGTAGATCCGATAATCCACCGCGCGACTCGGCCGCTGAAATGCACCGCGGAACAGCAGCCCGCCGTCGGGGAAATTGAAGTAATGATCGTGGTGGTGATAGACCACTTGGGGATCATCCCAGTGGTTCACGCCGAGCTCGTTCTCGCGCGCGATGGTGACGCCGTGATGCGCGACGGTGTTCATCAGCCGTGTCGCCGCATACTGCTCCGGGGCGCGATCCGTCAGCACGGTTGCCGCAATGCCCTCGTTCTGCAGGTAGAGCGCCAGATGCAGGCCGCCGATACCGGCCCCGAGAATGCCGATCGATTTGCTCATTCGCGTTCCTCCCCTGAACGCAGGGAGGCTAGACCGGACCAGCCATGCCGTATATGGAATGGTGAGAATATTATAAATTCCGGCGAGGAATGAATGGACCGGATCGAGGCGCTGCAGACCTTCATCCGGGTGATGGAGGCAGGGAGTTTCACCCAGGCCGCCGACGACCTCGGTTTGGGGCAGCCGGCGATCAGCAAGCGGATTGCGCTGCTGGAAGCCGAGTTTCGCTGCCGGCTGTTCGTGCGCACCACGCGCAAGCTGCGGCCGACCCCGGAAGCCGACCGCGTGTTGAAGTACGCCAAGGACATTGTCGCGCTGCTCGAGAGCGCGGGCGCGCCGACGCAGAGCCGGATCGGCAATCCGTCAGGGACGTTGCGCATGACGGTGCCGACCTCGTTCGGCCGCTTCTTCTTCCGTGAGATCTTCGCCGAATACACCCGCCGCTATCCTGATGTCCGGCTCGACGTCAGTTTTACCGAACAGTTTGTCGACCTGATCGAAACCGGAACCGAGCTCGCGATACGGATCGGCAGCCTCAATTCGAGTTCATTGGTGGCGCGGCGGGTGGGCACTATTAAACGCCTGCTGGTGGCGGCGCCCGGGCTGCTCGCGCGTCATCAGCTGCCCTCGCTGCCGGATCATCTGCGCCGCATGCCGTGCATCACCTACTCGCGTCTGTCGCAGAAGAATCAATGGACGTTCGAATCCGAAACCGGCCGTTACGTCGTGGACATCGCGCCGGCGATGACCTGCGACGATGCGGACGTGATGACGCTGGCTGCATTGGAGGGGATAGGCGTCGCCGTGCTGCCGAACTGGTGTACCCAGGAGCACATCGCGGCCGGCCGCCTCGTCCATGTGCTGCCCGACTTCGTCGTGCCGCCGCTGCCCATGCATGTCGTCTATCCCGACCCGCAATGGATGTCACACCGGGCGCGGCTGTTCCGCGATCTGATCATCGAACGTGCGGACGTCTTCACGCTCGTTGACCGCCTTCGAAACGCCGATCTCGCCGCTTCGGCAACCACGGAAGTTGGCTCGTTCCGTTGAGCGTTCGACGTCTGCGAAGGGTTACAAAGCGGCAGCCGAGGTAAGCACGGCTCGTCCGGTCTACGCCTTCGAGCCAACATTGCGATGGCCTCACCATTGTTCGGCTCAGGGGCAAAAGCGGACTTTGCCTCTAACCGATACGAGGAAGTATACGTGCTCGTGGCACCGGCGAGCAGACATCAATTCGAGGCGTTTAAGAGATCGTGTAGACTTGTGGCCTGCTGATCATTGAGCACAACCCGCGTCGAACCAACATAGGTTAGCTCGAAGCGCCCCCCTTCGTTGTCGACGGATCGCACGCCATCGAGCACCGCCAGAAGCCCAAACAGCGTTTGATGGTGCTGTCGCAATTACGGCATTGACGTTATCGGCGTCTCCCGCTCGCAGGCTTTGGTACCATTCTGAGCGCACACGCTGTTCGCGTGGCACGTTTCTGCCCGGCGGGTTCTTCAGGAGGGCTACTGTATCTTCGATTGCGGCATCCCCCACATAGCGCTTGATGGCTTCAACGAATTCCTGGCTGTTCATGACACCTCTTCATCCGCCGACGGGCTGCTGCTGTATAGCGGGTCGTATTGATTGATCAACGCTCGCGAATGCGGCGTGGTCCGCTTGGGGTCAAAATGCGAAGAACTCAGGTTGAGCAAATCTAGTCAGGTTCACTACGATGAGCGGACCTCCGCGAGCGGAGCCGCAACTTCGCCTTCGGGCCAGAAGCGGTCGTCGCGCCCGGTCAATCTACCGGCAACCATAAGGAAACAGGCGCGGGCAGTTCCATCTAAACATGAATGGATTGTCCCTACGTCTCTTGATAGTCTCGCCCGGTGATTGGAAGACGGCAACCATGCTCCCAGCAGACTATGTCTTTGGCTTCGCTATCGCGGCGGTCGTCGGGCTAAACCTTTATCTTGGCCCACGTATCGTAAGTAAGCGCGTTGCTATGCAATGGAGTTCGAGCGGCGAGCCAACTTGGTATGCCCCAAAGTGGCTCGCTATGTGGGGGATGATTGCTTTTATGGCGGCAGTCCGGCTCTTCATCTTACTCGCTTCGACATATGCGCCGCAGCATGTGCACGGTGCTGAATTGGGGATAGTGATCTTCTCGCTCATAGCCGCCGGTTCTCACCTGTTCGTTTTGATGAAGGCGAGAGCGACTTCCTGAAGCTCGCGAGAGCCGGCTGTGGGTCAAAAGCGGTGGTCAGGGCAAGTGCGATCCCGCATCCGGTCCACTGCAAACAGCAAACACCAAAATCGGCTCAGCCTATTCAGCTAGATGGCAACAACCAATTGGTGGCCTCGTGAGATCACCGGATAATCTACTGGACAAGTTTTCCTATGCCGGGCTTATCGCAACCCTCGGAGCCCTCGGGTTCTTCTTGGGAAATCTCGTTCTCAATTTTGGATTATGGCAGTTGATCGTCGCTCCCATCATTGGAGGGGGATTGGGTTGGCTCTGTGGCGTTTGGGTTCTCAAGGAGAGGCGCATTCCCGCGAGCGCGACCATGGCCGAGATGAAGTCAGCAATGAAGCGAGACGGCGCTCTCAAGTGACACGTCTGCTCCGGGTCATGAGCGCCAATTGTCGGCACGGCGGGTTACTTCCGATTTCCCCGATGAGCCGACAACAGAGACGCTGCGCGGACCTGCACCTCTGGGCCACATTCGGACATGTGCGTCGTTAAGCTGACGAAGGTCCTTCAATAATCTTCCAATATGAGTCTTTGCGGATCACCTCGTCCGCGCGAAAAGTGTAAAAGTCACATCCTCGGACCTCGATCTTTTTTCCTTCGCCTGTAGTGCCCGTCAGCGTCCATTTTGAAATGCCCGTGTTTGCCATCGTATCCACAAAATGCTCGGCGTCGCCGTAGTGAACATCCGGTAAGCCTTCAAAGCGCGCCGCGAGCCCGTCTCGTACGTTGCGTTTGCCCTCGAAGCGGGAGCCCCAAGGCTTGCTTCCCCTCGGCATCTCCAAGACACAATCGTCAGCAAAGAACTCCATGATGGAATCCAAGTCGTGCGCGTTGAACGCTTCACACAGCGCCGTCAATTTCGATCGAATGTCCATCCTTCCCTCCATCGAGTTCCCGGAAGGCATACAATAACACAAGGGCACGCAGGTGAGTTGAAGGGCCGATTAGACGTCTGGTCGATGTCGCCTTCGAGTCACAAAGCGCCCTCTCCGGGGCAGGGACGGCGCGTCCGCTGTATCGGTGAGAACAGACAGCGGATTTGTCAGCACATGCCACCGCCACCAACCGGCGCACGCACAGCGCACTCTAAAGCGCCGGCAAACCGGGCGGCGCCTTGCGCTTGGCGGAGGCCTGCTCATACGCGTAGGCCAGGCGCAGCAGCTTGTGCTCGCTCCAGGCGCGGCCTGCGAAGGTGACGCCGAACGGATAGTCGGGCGTGTCCTTGCCGTCGTCTGTCCCCGAAACGAACCCGCCCGGCACCATGACGCTGGGATAGCCCGCCTTGGCAGCGATTGCCGCGCCGTATGCGCCGGGGAAAAGCACGGCGTCGAGCTTGTGCCGGCTCATATAGGCATCCATGCCACGCGTCTTGGCCGAGAGCAGGTCCATGGCGCGCGCCGATTTGTACTCGCGCTCGCTGAGATCGCCCCTGGTCATCTCCGCCGCGAGAAAGTGGTCCTGGCCGAAACGCAGCGCCCTGTCCGCATTCGCCTCGTTGAAGGCAACGATGTCGGTCATGGCCTTGATGTCTGTGTTGCCCAATCCTTCAGATACAGATTGAGGTCGTGCTTCATTTCGTAGAGGAAGACGACCGGCGGTCGGGCAATCGTGCCTTTGTGGGCGCTCAGCGGATTGCGGTTGAGCACGGCCATCGTCGTACCCGGCCCGCCGATCCACCCAAGCGTCGGCATGCTAGCACGCACAATGACGGCTCCGAGATCCTCCAGCATTTGAATCGCTTCGGCCATCAGCTTGGCCGACTTCGGTGGCAGCTTGCCGTAATAGCAGTCGTTCAGCGGGTCGGCGGGATCGCTGGGCACGCCGATGCGCGCGCCCTTCATCGCGTCGGCCGCAAGCCCGGCGGTGTAGTCGGCCGGCCGCCGCTGCTTTTGCGTCGCTGGATCGAGCGGGTCCTTCGCAGCGAGCACGTTGAGCAGCAGCGCCGCGTCGCGCACGGTCCGCGTCATCGGTCCCGCGCTGTCCTGGCTACGCGAGATCGGCACGATGCCGGCACGGCTGATCAGCCCGACGGTCGGCTTCACGGTGACAAGGCCGTTCTGACTCGCCGGGAATAGCAGCGAGCCCGAAGTCTCCGTGCCGATCGAGGCCGCGCATAGACCGGCCGCCACCGCGACCGCCGAACCCGCGCTCGAGCCGCCCGGGGACACGAGGGGGATGCCGTGATCGTCGGCCAGCGCCGGCGCATAGGGATTCTTCACCTGACCGCCCAGCGACGAATAGCCAGAGGGCATGTCGACCGCGAGCATGTTGGAAAGCTCGGTCAGGTTCGCCTTGCCGAGGATCACCGCGCCGGCCTCGCGCAGCAGCTTGACGAGCGTCGCATCGTCCCGTGCGCGCGCGCCTTCCAGCGCCAGCGAGCCCGCCGTGGTCGGCTGCGCGTCGCCGGTCGCGATGTTGTCCTTCACCAGGATCGGGATGCCGGCCAGCGGCCGCTCGGCCGATGGCTTGACGCCGTCGAGCCTGCCCGCGATCGCGAGTGCATCGGGATTGAGCGCGCGGACCGCGTTGAGCTTGGGCCCGTCGCGGTCGTAGGCTGCGATGCGCGCGAGATAGGCTTTGACCAGCGCCGTCGCAGTGACATGCCCATCGGCCAAAGCATGAGCGATATCGCTCATCGACGCATGATCGAGCCTCGCATGATCAAGCTTTGGGGAGATCGGCGCCTCGGCGCTGGCTGCCGCCGCGGCAATGCCGGCATTGCGGCGGGATGATTTCTGCACTTCTGCCTCGACCGACGGCGCGCGTCTCCACCACGAGACTCGAGCATGCCATCATGCCAGTGTTTTGCCCGACGGGTCAACTTTCGGGCGCATCGCGTCGATCACACAGGCGCAACGTGCAAGCCATTGAAATGACTGACCCTGGCTACTGTGCATGGGGTTGTTTTTCAGGTTTTGCTTGGAGCTGCCCTCTCCAACGCGTGGAGAGGACACAGCAGACGCCGCCTATTCCCAATACCAGGCGGAGAAGTCGTTCTCGAACTGCGGGACTTCTTTCCAGACGCCCTTCAGCTTCTTGTTGATGACGGTGGGCCATTGCGGCTGGAACAGGTAAGCCGAGACTGCATCGGTCGCCAGCATGCGCTGGGCGTCACCGAGCAGCTTGGCGCGGCCGGCTTCGTCCGGCGTCGAGACGATCTGCTTGTAGAGCGCGTTGAACTTCTCGTTGTTGTAGCCGAGGTAGTAGTCCGGCTCCGTGATCTTGACGAGGTCGAACGGTTCGACATGGCTGACGATGGTGAGATCGAAATTGTGCGGGCCATTGCCGGCGAAAACCTGCGACAGCCATTGCGCCCATTCGACGTTTTCGATCTTGGCGGTGATGCCGACCTTGGCGAGCTGGGCCGCGACGATCTCGCCGCCTTGCCGCGCATAGGGCGGCGGCGGCAGCTTCAATGACAGTTCGAGCGGCGTGGTGACGCCGGCTTCAGTCAGCAGCTTCTTGGCCTTCTCGGGATCGTACGGGTTGATGCCGGTGGTGTCGACATAGCCGAGCGATCCCGGCGTGTAGAAGCTGCCGATCGGCGTGCCGTAACCCTCGACCGCGCCGTCGATCAAGGCCTTGCGGTCGATCGCGGCGAGGATGGCGCGGCGAACGCGGACGTCGTCGAGCGGCTTCTTGCGATGGTTGATGGCCACGATGGTCTTGGCCCTGGAGCCGCCGATCAGCACCGTGAAGCGCGGATCAGACTTGAACTGAGCAACCACGCGGGTTGCGATGCGCGGGAACGCGTCGACGTCGTTCGAGAGCAGCGCCGCGGCCTGCGCCGCCGGATCGGAGATGAAGCGGATCGTCACCTTCGACAGCTTGATCGCGGAGGCGTTGCGGTAGCCGGCCCATTTGTTCAGCGTGATCGAAGAGCCCTTGGCCCAGGCGCCAAGCTGGTACGGTCCGGTGCCGACCGGCTGCGTGACATTGGTGCCAGCGCTCTTCGGCTCGACGATCGAGCCGCCCGCCTGCCCGAGCAGGAACGGCAGGTTCGGCTCGGAATATTTCACGGTGATCACGACGGTGTCGGCGTCGGGCGTCTCGACCTTCTCGAAGGCCTGGTACAGGCTCTTGTCCTTGTTGGTGCTGGTCGGCGCCGCGTTGCGCTCGAACGAGAACTTCACCGCAGCGGAATCGAACGTTTCGCCATTGTGGAATTTGACGCCCTTGCGCAGCTTGAACGTATAGGTCTTCAGATCGGGCGAAGCGGTCCAGCTCTCGGCGAGCAGCGGCGAGGTGGAGCCGTCCTCGTTGATCTTGGTCAGCGTCTCATAGATGTTGTAGAGCGTGACCTCTGCGATCGCGGCAGCGGCGGCATTGGTGGGGTCGAGCCCCGGCGGCTCCAGCGTCATCCCCATGACGACGCTGTCCTTCTTGCTCTGCGCCAGCACCGGCAAAGGCGCCGCGACGAGCGCAGCTGCAAATGCGACGATCGATAGTTTCCTGAACATGCGCGAACTCCCCAACCGATCCTGTTTCCAGCTTAACGCCAATCCTGCCCCGAACACTAACCTTCCATGGCCGCCTGCGGCAACGCCATCACAGCCTCGGCCTTGTGGCAGGCGGCAAGGTGCCCCTCGCCCACCTTGCGTAACTCAGGCGGAACCTCGCGACAATGCTGGTCGGCAAGAGCGCAGCGCGATGCATAGGGGCATCCGGCCGTCGCCGCCGATTGCGAGGCGATCGCCTGGGCTCCGCGGCGGCGCCGGCCACCTCCGGCGCGTGCCCGCGGTACCGCATCCAGCAGCGCCCGCGTATAGGGATGGGCGCAGCGCTCGAACAGATCCTCCGGCCGGCCCTGCTCGACGATGCGGCCGAGATACATCACCGCGACCTCATCGCAGAGATAGTCGACGACGGCGAGGTCGTGGCTAATCAGGATGTAGCTCAGGCCGAACTGCTCCTGGAGGTCCTGCATCAGGTTCAGCACCTGGGCCTGCACGGAGACGTCGAGCGCCGAGACCGGCTCGTCGGCAACGATCAGCTTCGGCTGCGTGATCAGCGCACGCGCGATCGCGATGCGCTGGCGCTGGCCGCCGGAGAATTCGTGCGGATATTTTTCCATATCCGCATCGCGCAAGCCGACCTGGCGCAGCACCGCGGCGACGCGGTCGCGGAACGTGGTGCGGTCGGCGCCTTCCAGCACGGTCAGCGGCTCGGCGACGATCCGCGCGATGGTCTGCCGCGGATCGAGCGAGCCATAGGGGTCCTGGAACACCATCTGGAAATCGCGCCGGGCCCGGCGCAGTTCGTCGGCCGGCAGGCGATTGAGATCGCGTCCGAGCAGCGCGACCTGTCCTGCGGTCGGCCGCTCCAGCGCCATCACGACGCGCGCGAAGGTGGACTTGCCGGAGCCGGACTCGCCGACGATGCCGAGGCTCTTGCCGGCCCGGACCTGCACGCTGACGCCGTTAAGCGCGCGCACCTGCCCCGGCGGACGGAACAGACTCTCGCGCGGCAGCGTGTAGCGCTGCTCGAGATCCCTGACGTCGAGAAGCGGGGCGATGCTCATGCGGTCAGCGCTCCGACGCGCTCGGCCATCGACACGTCCGTTCTGATGCAGCGCGCAAAATGGCCGGGGCCGACATCCACCATCGGCGGCAGCGCGGCACGGCACTGATCGATCACGAGTGGACAGCGATCGGAGAAGGTGCAGCCGGACGGAAGATCGGCGAGCTCCGGCACCGTGCCCGAGATCGTCTTCAGCCGCGTCCCCTTGCGTGCGCCGAGCTTGGGCCGGGCACGGAACAGGCCCTGCGTGTAGGGATGGCCCATGCGACGGAACACCTCGTCGGTCGGCCCGCTTTCGACGACGGTGCCGCCATACATCACCATCATGCGCTGCACGTTCTCGGCGATGACGCCGAGATCGTGCGAGATCAGGATCATCGACATGCCGCGCTCCTCGACGAGATCGGCGATGAGGTCGAGGATCTGGCCCTGGATGGTGACGTCGAGCGCAGTGGTCGGCTCGTCCGCGACCAACAGGTCCGGCTCGCAGGCTAGCGCCATCGCGATGGTGACGCGCTGGCGCTGGCCGCCGGAGAACTGATGCGGATAGGCATCGACACGACGTGCGGGGTCGGGCAGCCCGACGCGGTCGAGTAAGGCAATTGCTTCCCGACGCGCCTGCGCCGCCGAATAATTCTTATGACGCCGCAGCGGCTCGGCGACCTGATTGCCGATCCTGTGCATCGGATTGAGCGCAGTCATCGGCTCCTGGAAGATCATGCTGATGCGGTTGCCGCGCAGGCGGCAATAATCCGCATCCGCAAGTCCGACGATCTCGTCGTCGTCCAGCTTGATGCTGCCGGTGACGACGGCACTGTCCGGCAGCAGCCCCATCAACGACAACGCCGTGACCGACTTGCCGCAGCCTGACTCGCCGACGAGCCCGAGCGTCTCGCCGCGCCTCAGCGCAAAGCTGACACCGCGCACGGCGTGCGCCGGCCCACGGCTGGTGTTGAGGCGGACGCCGAGATTTTCGACCTCGATCAGCGGCGTGTCGGAGCGCTCGGCCATCGTCATCGCTCCCGCGCCAGCCGGGGATCGAGCAAGTCGCGCAATCCGTCACCGAGCAGGTTGAGGCCGAGCACCGAGATTGCGATCGCAACGCCCGGATAGACCGCGAGCATCGGCGACTGAAACAGCAGCGTCTGCGCGTCGTTGAGCATCCGCCCCCAGGACGGCTGCGGCGGCTGGGTGCCGAGGCCGAGATAGGACAGCGCGGCCTCGGCGAGAATGGCGAGCGCGAACTGGATGGTGACCTGCACGATCAGGATCGACAGGATGTTCGGCAGCACATGCTCGATGGTGATGCGGAAGCGCCCCTTGCCCGCCGCGCGTGCCGCGAGCACGAATTCACGCGCCCAGATCGCATTGGCGGAGCCGCGCGTCAACCGGGTCAAGGTCGGGATCTGGAAGATGCCGATCGCGACGATCGAGGTCACCATGCCCGGCCCCGCCACGGCGGCGAGCATGATCGCGGACAGCACGGCCGGAAAGGCGAAGGTGAAATCGGAAAAGCGCATGATGATCTCCTCCGTCCAGCCGCGCCGGGCCGAGGCGATCAGGCCCAGCGTGACGCCGAAGGTAAGACCGATGCTGACAGCGATCACACCGACCATGATGGTGGACCGGGCGCCCGCAAGCAGCAGCGAGACGATGTCGCGGCCGAAGGAATCGGTGCCGAGCCAATGCGATGCCGAGGGCGGCCGGAGCTTTGCGGCGATGTCGATCTCGTGAGGCGACCACGGCGTCCATACCAGCGACAATAGCGCCGAAGCCAGCACCAGAAGGCTCAGCGTGCCACCGAGGACGAAGCTGCGGTGGCGCAGCGCGCGGCGCCAGAACGTGCGCGCCGGCAGCGGACGCGTTGCGACGGGCGCGTCGATGGCGATGGGCGCGCTCACAGGTCGTGCACCTTGATGCGAGGATCGATGAAGGCATAGAGCACATCGACCACGAAGTTGACGATCACCACCATCGCGGCGAGCAGCATCACGCAATTGCGCACCACGATCAGGTCGCGGTTGGCGATCGACTGGAAGATCAGGCGGCCGAGGCCCGGCAGGTAGAACACGTTCTCGATCACGATGGTGCCGGCGAGCAGATTGGCGAATTGCAGCCCCATCACCGTCATGACCGGGATCATGGCATTGCGCAGCACGTGGCTCCACAGCACCTCGCGCTTGCCGAGGCCTTTTGCACGGGCGGTGCGGACGAAGTCCTCGCGCAGCACTTCGAGCACGGCCGAGCGCGTGACGCGGGCAAGGATCGCGGCTTGCACCACCGCGAGCGAGATCGCGGGCAACAGCAGCGACTTGATCCCCGGCCAGATGCCGTCCTCCCAGCCGGCAAAGCCACCGGCCGAGAGCCATTGCAGCCGCACCGAGAACAGCAGCACCAGGAGGATCGCGAACCAGAAATTCGGCAGCGCGATGCCCACTTGCGTCAACGACATCACGCCGACATCGCCGAGCTTGTTGTGGTTGGCGGCGGTGTAGATGCCGGCCGAGAGCGCCAGCGTCACCGTGATCGTCATGGCCATGATCGCGAGCGG
This sequence comes from Bradyrhizobium sp. USDA 336, assembly GCF_044908355.1. Taxonomy (NCBI): domain Bacteria; kingdom Pseudomonadati; phylum Pseudomonadota; class Alphaproteobacteria; order Hyphomicrobiales; family Nitrobacteraceae; genus Bradyrhizobium; species Bradyrhizobium sp. USDA 336. Next base: position 2,741,981 of record NZ_JBIYDC010000002.1, read on the forward strand.
AATGGTCAGCACGAGCCGCTCGGCGATCAGGCTGCCGACCGGGGTGCCGTAGACGTAGGAATTGCCGAGATCGCCGACGAGGAGGCCCTTGATCCATTGCACGTAGCGAACGGCCAGCGGCTGGTCGAGCCCGAGCTTGACGGTGAGCGCGCGCACCGCGTCCGGCGAAGCGTCGGCGCCCATCAGCATCTGCGCTGCGTTGCCAGGCAGCGCGTCCAGCACCAGGAAGATGATCAGCGATGCGCCGACCAGCGTCGCCAGCAGAGTCAACAGACGTCGGAGGACAAAGACGCTCATGCGCGCTCGGCTTCAGGGCTCACCCAGGCCACGATCAACATGTCCGGACGCCTTAAGCAAGCTCTTTGCTGCATCGCCATCTCCTCAAGACGGCCAGCGGGACAGAAGGTCGCTTGACGCCTCGAACAGAGCGCTCACGCGCAGCAATTCCGCGTCGGCCCGGAAACGGCCGACCAGTTGGAGCCCGATCGGCAGCCCGTCGCGGGCAAAGCCCGAGGGAAGGCTGACGGCGGGATGGCCGGTCATGTTGAACGGCATGGTCCAGGGGAACCAATGCGGCCGGACGCTGTCGAAATGCCTGCCGTCGATCTCGATGCTGCCGAACAGATCCTGCTTGATCGGCAGCGCGGTACGCGTCAGGGTCGGCATCGCCAGCAGGTGACCGCGCGCAAGCAGCGATTGCACGCGGCGGAACAACGCGGTGCGCGCGAACATCGCCTCCTGATAGTCGATGCCGCTGACTTCGCTGGCGAGCGCGAGCTGCTTGAGGAAGGCTTCGCTCAGCTCGTCCCGATGCTCGGCCGCAAGCTTGGCAAAGCGCGTGCGCCAGACGGTGTGGTTGATGGCGCGCCAGATCGGCTCGATGTCGAAACCCTCGCCGGAGAATTCCTCGAGCTCGGCCCCTAACCCGGCCAGCCGGTCGAGGCTCACCTTGAAATTGGCGGCGACTTCGGCCGACACCGGACGGCCCGGCGGCGTCAGGCAGTACAGGATCCTCAGACCGCGCAAATCACCATGCGGGGCGGCGGTGCCGATGAAGTCGGGCACGGGCACGCCGATCGACCAGGGATCGATAGGATCTTCGCCCGCCATCGCCTGCATCATCAGCGCAGTATCGGCGACGGTGCGGGTGGTCGGCGTGACATAGGTCTGGTTGCCGAACACGTCGAGGGCCTGGCTGTGCGGGATCACGCCGTTGCTCTGCTTCAGGCCCACCACGCCGTTGCAAGCGGCCGGAATTCGTGTCGAGCCGCCGCCGTCGGTCGCAATCGCGAGCGGCGCGATGCCGCTCGCCACAGCGACCGCCGCGCCGCCGCTCGAGCCGCCGGAGGATCGGCAGGCGTCCCACGCATTGCGGGTCCGGCCGAACAAGGGTGAATCGGTGAGGCACTTGCTGCCGAACTCCGGCGTCGTGGTCTTGCCGATCAGGATCGCGCCTTCGCTGCGCAACCGCGCGACGGCGACGGCATCTTCGGCCGGCACATTATCCTTGTAGGGTACGGCGCCGAAGGTGGTCTTGACCCCCTTGGTATTGACGATGTCCTTGACGGTTACGGGGATGCCGTGCAGCAGGCCGAGCGGTTCGCCCGTCATCACCTTGCGCTCGGCTTCGCGCGCCGCTGTGATCGCCTCGTCGCCGCACAACGTGATGAAGCAGTTCAATTCGGGCTGGAGCGCCTCGGCGCGGGCAAGCACGGCGCGAGTGAGCTCGACTGGCGAGATTCGCTTGCCCGCAATAAGGCCGCGCAGCTCGGTCGCGGACAACAGACAGGGATCGCCGTTCATCGTCACATCACGCTCCGAAGCGGGGCCGCCATTGGCCCGAAGACATTGACAGCGAGAATGACAGTTTTGTTAACTCGCCGTCCAATACGATTTTTATCGCCAACCCATACGTTCTCGGTATGCCAATGGATCTTCGTCGGCTCCGCTATTTCGTCGCCGTCGCCGAGGCGCGCAGCATCGGCAAGGCCGCCGAGCGGCTCCGGATGGCGCAGCCGCCGCTCTCCGTCCAGATCCGCAAGCTCGAGGCCGAGATCGGCGCGCCACTGTTCCGCCGCGGCACCCGCGGCATGGATCTGACCGAGGCGGGCCAGGCGTTGCTGGCGCGCGCCCGCGAAGCGCTGGCGCTGGCGGCCGACGGCGCCGAAGCCGCGCGCGCGGTTGCTTCGGGACGGCGCGGCCGGCTGGCGGTGGGTTACATGTTCGTGCTGGCGAATGCGATGCTGCCGCGGCTCATCCCCGAACTGCGTCGTGCGGTTCCCGGCGTCGACCTCAGCTTCGTTGAGCTCAGCGCATCGACCCGCGAGGCCCGCGTGCTCGACCGCAGCGTCACGGTCGCGCTGTGTATGCCCGCGATCAATCATCCCGAGATCCAGATGGCAAAGATCGGTGCACAGCCCTTCATGCTGGCCATGCCGATCCGCTCGCCGCTCGCCCGCTTGAGCTCCGTGCCGATGGCCCGGCTGCAGGGCCGTCCGCTGATCGCACTCCCGCATCCGGACCATGGGCCCGCCTCCTCCGCGGTCGTCCCTTTATTGCGTCGGCACCAGGTGGTGATGCCGATCGCCAGCCGGGTGGAGACGGTGCATTCTGCGATGAGCCTGGTTTTGGCCGGCGAAGGTCTCGCCATCCTGCCGGCCTGCGCGCAACTCGGCGCGCCACGCGGAGTCGTGTTCAGACCCCTGCGTGACGTCGCTGACTCCCTCGATATCGCAGTCTGTTGGCGGCGGGACTCCCACAGTCCGCTGATCGGAACCTTCCTCAAATGTGCCGAGAAGGCCGTCGCGCGGATGTGACGTGGACTACCAGCTCCAACTGATCTCGTGGCTCCAGGGCGGATCGGCGCCCGGACGGGTGCAGGTCAGGCCGGCACAATTGGCGGCGAAGGACAGCGCACGGCGGAGCTCGTCCGCGCCGATGTCCTGCAATCTCGGCCGGGCGATGCGACCCTGATTGTACAGGGCGAACAGCAGCGCCGCCTGAAAGCTATCGCCGGCGCCAATGGTGTCGGCCACCTCGACCTTTGGTGCTTGCACTTCGATCTGCCCTGCCTGCGCATGCCAGGCGATGGCGCCGTTGTTGCCTCGGGTGATGACGACGAGGCTCGTCCCCTGCCCCAGCAATGTGCTCGCGCGCTGCTGATACGGCTCCTCGCCGAAGAGATAGGCGAAATCGACGTCCGACATCTTGATGAGATCGGCACTTCCGGCGAACTCGGCCATGCGGGCGAGATAGCCCGGCTTGTCCTTGACGAGATTCGGTCGGCAGTTCGGATCGAAGGAGATCGTGGACGACGCCCGCGCGTCTGCGATCAGCGTCTTGGTCTCGGCCGCACCCTGGTCGTTGACCAGCGTGGTCGAGCCGACATGGACGGCCTCGATCGTATCGAATGGAATGGACCCGCGCCGGTACGTCCAGCTCCGCGTCGCGGTCTCGGCATCGTAGAAGGCGTAGTGCGACTCGCCTTCGACAATGCGGACAAAGGCGAGCGTGGTCTGGTGGTCGCTGCGGATGGCGAGATCGAGTGCAACCTTCGATGCGGAGGCATGATCGGCGATCATGCGCCCGAACAGGTCGGTCGAGATGCCGCCGACGAAACCAGTTGGCACGCCCAGCCGCGCCATGCCGATCGCGACGTTGAGGCAGGAGCCGCCCACCGCGGGCATCACCGCTTCGCGCCCTTCGATGTTTCGCGTCGGCACGAAATCGATCAGCGCGTCGCCGCAGGCAATCAGCATGTCCTTCAACCTCTCGCGACGCTGCGCATCGCGGCACGGCTGCCGCGATCGAGATCGCGCAGCAGCTTGTAGACCTCGCGCTTGCGGGCGTGAAACGCGGCCATATCAGGCGCGGTCGGCTCGCTCTTGCGTCCTAGCGCCGACATCTTGGCCATGGTCTCGCCGATCGAGGCGTAAGCGCCACCGGCGACCGCCCCGAGCATCGCGGCCCCCAGGAGCACCGGCTCCTTGGTCTGCGGCAGCGCGACCGTGAGACCGGTGGTGTCGGCCATGATCTGCCGCACCAAAGGACTGCGGCTGGCACCGCCGCCCATGATCATGATGCTGGAGCGGACCCCGTGCGCCGCAAAAGCCTCGATGACCTCCGCAAGCCCGTAGGCAAGACCGCAGAGGCCGGCGACGAACAGCCGTTCCATCGCGGCGATGTCGGTGTCGAGATCAAGGCCCGCGATCACCGCGCGCGTGTCGGGATCGGCATAGGGCGAGCGGTTGCCAATGAATTCCGGCAGCACGTGGATGTCGCGCGCCAGCAGCGCGGCACGGCTGGCATCACCGGAGCGCGCGATGATGCGGCGCTCGAGGAAATCGATGAGATCGAGGCCTTCGCTGCGTGCCGCCGCGCTCGCCTCGCCATGGCCGGGATGCGACTTGAGGAGATGATCGATCGCAGCGCCCGCGGCGGACTGCCCGCCTTCATTGAGCCAGAACTCCGGCACCATGCCGGAATAATAGGGCCCCCATACGCCCGGCACAAAGCACGGCTCCTTCGTCGTCGCCATGATGCAGGCCGACGTTCCCATGATGTAGGCGAGACGATCGCCGACATCGCTCGGGCCGCCTGCCCCGTCACGGCCGCCGATCGCACCGATGCCGCCGGCATGGGCGTCGATCAGGGAGGCGCCGACCCGGGTGCCCTGGGGAAGGCCGAGCTCGACTGCTGCTGCCGGCGTGAGACCTTCGCCGAGGCGTGTCCCGGGCGCAACGATTTCGGTGCCGATGCGCGCGTATTTTTCGGCGACGAAGTCGGACAGGCCGATGCGCTTGAAGAACGGCGCGCTCCAGCCGCCGCCGTCATGGGCGAGATAGTTCCACTTGCATGTGACGGTGCAGGTCGAGCGCTGCAGCGCGCCGGTCGCGCGCCAGGTCAGATAATCGGCCAGATCGAAGAAGTGACCGGCGGCATCGAAACTCGCACGCAGATGCCGCTTCAACCAGAGCAGCTTCGGCATCTCCATCTCCGGCGAGATCGAGCCGCCGACGTAGCGCAGCACGGCGTCCTCGGTCTCGTTGATCAGCCGCGCTTCGGCCGTGGCGCGATGGTCCATCCAGACGATGACGTTGCGCTGCGCCTCGCCGGAGGTGCTGACGGTGAGCGGCTCGCCTTGCGGATCGAGCACCACGAGGGAACAGGTCGCGTCGAAACCGATGCCGCCGATGCTGCCGGGCGCAATCGCTGCTTCCGCCATCGCCGCGCGCACCGATTTGGCGCAGGCCTGCCAGATGTCCTCCGACGACTGCTCGACGATGTCGCCGGCCTCGTGCCAGATCCTGATCGGATGCCGGGCCGTCGCGAGCAGCGTGCCGGCCTCGTCAAACACCCCTGCCCGCGTGCTCGTGGTCCCCACGTCGACGCCGATATAAGCTCGCGGCATGGTCTCTCCCGGTCGCTTTCCGTCCGTTTTGACGGTGAGCCTACCAGCAAGTGTAGCCGCCATCCACCAGCACGACGCTGCCGGTCATCAGGCTCGCGGCCTCGGACGAAAGGAACAGCACGACGGAGGCGATCTCCTCGACCTGCCCCATGCGCGCCATCGGGGTTCCCCCGATCCAGGCGTCATACATTTTCGGATTGCTCTTCACGAAGGCGTTGAGCGGCGTCTCAATATAGGTCGGCGCCACCGCATTGACGCGGATGCCGCGCGCGCCCCATTCGGCGGCCAGCGACTTGGTCAGATGGTGCACGGCGGCCTTGGAGGCGTTGTAGAAGCACTGCTCCTGCGGCTTGTTGACGATGAAGCCGCTCATCGAGCCGACATTGACGATGGCACCGCTTCCAGCCTTCAACATGTGCTTGCCGAACTCGCGGCAGCACCAGAAGGTGCCGTTGAGATTGACGTCGATGACGTTGAGCCAGTGCTCGTCGGTAACGGTCTCGGCCGGCGTCTCGCTCCGCGCGATGCCGGCATTGTTGACGAGGATGTCGACCTTGCCATGGCGGGCGACGAGATCATTTGCCACCTCCGCCACGCGTGCAGTGTTGGTGACGTCCATAATCGCGGTCTCGATGTCATAGCCCTTCGCCCTCAGGCTGGCTTTGGCGCCGTCGGCGACCTTGCCGTCGCGGTCGCCGATGATGACCTTCGCACCGGCCTCGGCCAGCGCCTCCGCGCAGGCGAGGCCGATGCCCTGGCCGCCGCCGGTGATGAACGCGGTCTTGCCGCTCAGCCTGAATTTTTCCAGATACATGGTCGTCTTTCCGTCTTCTTGCCGTTTCTTGTCAGCCCCGAAGAGCGTTGCCGCTCTCGTCGAAGCGGTGAATGCGCGCAGGGTCGGGCATCAGCGACACCCGGTCGCCGGCATGCAGGCTCAATTCGCCGATGTAGCGCGCCGTCAGCATGCCGAGCGCGCCGGCATCGACGTAGAGGAAGGTGTCACTGCCGAGATGCTCGGCCACCGCAATGGTGCCCTGCCAGCCGCCACCGCCGTCGCGCTCGATCTTCAGATGCTCCGGCCGGACGCCGATCGTCGCTGCTCCCTTCTGCAGAGCGGGCTCGCCGGTGACGAAGTTCATCTTGGGCGAGCCGATGAAGCCGGCGACGAAGAGATTGGCGGGTCGCTCGTAAAGGTCCAGCGGCGAGCCATATTGCTCGATCTTGCCGCCGTTGAGCACGACGATCTTGTCGGCCATGGTCATGGCCTCGACCTGGTCGTGAGTGACGTAGATCGCGGTGGTGCCGAGCTGCTTCTGAAGTCGCGTCACCTCGATACGCATCTGCACGCGCAGCGCGGCGTCGAGGTTGGAGAGCGGCTCGTCGAACAGGAATGCCTTGGGCTCGCGGACGATGGCGCGGCCGATCGCGACGCGCTGGCGCTGGCCGCCGGAGAGCTCGCGCGGCTTGCGGTCGAGGTAGGGCGTGAGGTTCAGCGTCGCGGCGGCCGCCTCGACCTTGCGGTTGATCTCGTCCTTCGGCAAGCCCGCCATCTTGAGGCCGAAGCCGATATTGCCGCGCACGCTCATATGCGGATAGAGCGCGTAGGACTGGAACACCATCGACAGTCCGCGCTTGGCAGGCGGCGTATCGACGACGTTCTTGCCGTCGATCAGGATCTTGCCGCCGCTGACGTCCTCGAGCCCCGCGATCAGCCGCAGCAGCGTGGTCTTGCCGCAGCCGGACGGACCGACGAACACGACGAAGGAGCCGTCGGCGATGTCGAGGTCGGCGCCCTTGATGATGTGCACGGGGCCGAAGGATTTCTGCACGCCCTGAAGTGTGATCTGACCCATGATCCGGCAGCCCTTTACTTCACCGCGCCAAAGGTGAGCCCGCGTACGAGCTGCTTCTGGCTGAACCAACCGAGGACGAGAATGGGCGCGATCGCCAGCGTCGAGGCCGCCGACAGCTTTGCCCAGAACAGCCCTTCCGGGCTCGAATACGAGGCGATGAATGTGGTGAGCGGCGCAGCGTTCGAAGTCGACAGGTTGAGCGTCCAGAACGCCTCGTTCCAGGCGAGGATCAAATTGAGCAGCATCGTCGAGGCCAGTCCCGGGATCGCCATCGGCGTCAGCACGTAGACCAGCTCGCGGCCGATGGTGGCCCCGTCCATGCGCGCGGCTTCAAGGATGTCGCGTGGGATCTCCTTGAAATAGGTGAAGAGCATCCAGATCACGATCGGCAGATTGCCGAGGCACAGGATGAAGACGAGACCGGCGCGGGAATCGAGCAGGCCGAAGCTCTTGTAGATCAGGTAGATCGGCACCAGCACGCCGACCGGCGGCATCATCTTAGTCGAGAGCATCCAGAGCAGGATGTCCTTGGTGCGCTTGGTCGGCGAGAACGCCATCGACCACGCCGCCGGAATGGCGATCAACAGCGCAATGAGCGTCGAGCCGCCGGCGATGATGATCGAGTTCATCGCGTGGTGCAGGTAGTCGCTGCGCTCCTGCACGGTCGCGTAATTTTCCGTGGTCCAGTGGAAGAACAGGAAGGATGGCGGGATCGCGAAGGCCTCCAGCTCGGTCTTGAAGCTCGCCAGCACCATCCACAGGATCGGGAAGAAGATCAGGAAGCCGAACAGCCAGGCCGCCGCCGTCGATATCATCACCCGCCGCGTCGTCGCCATCCGTGCCATGTCAGGCCTCCAGGTTGCGGCCGACGATGCGGACGAGGAAGAAGGCGACGATGTTGGCAATGACCACCGCAACGAGACCGCCGGCCGAAGCGCTGCCGACGTCGAACTGGATCAGCGCCTGCGCATAGATCAAGAAGGCGATGTTGGTGGTCGACAGCCCCGGGCCACCGCCGGTGGTGACGTAGATCTCTGCAAAGACGGTGAGCAGGAAGATGGTCTCGATCAGGATCACCACGGTGATGGGACGCGCGAGGTGTGGCAGCGTGATGTAGATGAAGGTCGAGACGGCGCTCGCGCCGTCCATCTCGGCGGCTTCCTTCTGCTCCTCGTCGAGCGATTGCAGCGCGGTGAGCAGGATCAGGGTCGCGAACGGCAGCCATTGCCAGGTCACGATCAGAATCACCGCAAACAGCGGTACGTCGTTGAACCAATCGATCGGCGTCAGGCCAAACAGCGAGGCGAGCCAGGCGAACAATCCCGACACCGGATGCATCAACAGGTTCTTCCAGACCAGCGCGCTCACCGTCGGCATCACGAAGAACGGGGCGATCACCATCAACCGCACGAAATTGCGGCCGATCACGGGTTGGTCCATCAGCAGCGCCAGGGGAATGCCGAGCAGGATGGTCAGCGCCAGCACCGAGCCGACCAGCACCAGCGTGTTCTGGAGCGAGGCGAGGAAGGCAGGGTCGGTGAGGAAGTAGCGGAAGTTTTCCAGGCCGACGAACGATTCCGAACCGGGATCGAGCAGGCTGTAATGCAGCGTCGAGAAGTAGATCGTCAGCGCCAGCGGGACGATCATCCAGATGAACAGCAGCCCGACGGCCGGGGTCAGGAGCGACCGCGCAAGAAGCTGCGTCTGCCGGGTTGCCATTCTTGGCGCTCCGCTCGGGGAAAGAAGGGCGGCCATCCAGCAAGGATGGATGGCCGCAAGTTTGAGCTCAGGGAGAGCCCGGGTTCACTTGATGTAGCCGGCGCGCTTCATCTCGCGCTCGGTAGCGGACTGCGCAGCCGTGAGCGCCGCATCGATTGTCATCGATCCCGCAAGCGCCGCCGAGAACTGCTGGCCCACCTGCGTGCCGATGCCCTGGAATTCGGGGATAGCGGCGTATTGCACGCCGACGTAGGGAACGGGCTTCACCGTCGGCTTGTTGGGATCGGCGGCGTCGATCGAGGCCAGCGTCAGTTTGGCGAACGGCGCGACCTTCAGGTACTCATCGTTCTGGTAGAGCGAGGTGCGTGTGCCCGGCGGCACGTTGGCCCAGCCCTCCTTCGACGCCACCAGCTTGGTGTAGTCCTTGCTGGTTGCCCAGGCGATGAACTTCTCGGCGGCTTCCGTCTTCTTGGAGCCGGCAGGGATTGCGAGATTCCAGGCCCACAGCCAGTTGGCATTCTTGCCGAGCCCGGTGTTGGGCGCGAGCGCGAAGCCGACCTTGTCGGCGACCTTGGACTCCTTGGGGTTGGTGACGAAGGACGCCGCGACCGTGGCGTCGATCCACATTGCGCATTTGCCGGCGTTGAATAGCGCCAGATTCTCGTTGAAGCCGTTGGAGCTGGCGCCGGGAGGGCCGGCTTCCTTCATCAGGTTGACGTAGGTGGTGAGTGTCGTCTTCCATTCCGGCGTGTTGAACTGCGGCTGCCACTTTTCGTCGAACCAGCGCGCGCCATAGGAATTGGCCATGGCCGAGAGGAACGCCATGTTCTCGCCCCAGCCTGCCTTGCCGCGCAGGCAGATGCCGTAGGTGCCGGCGCTCTTGTCGGTCAGCTTCTTGGCGGCGTCGATCACGAAATCCCAGCTCGGCTTTTCCGGCATCTTCAAGCCGGCCTTCTCGAAGAGATCGGTGCGATACATTACCATCGAGCTCTCGCCGTAGAACGGCGCGGCGTAGAGCTTGCCGTCGGCGGAGACCGCGTCCTTGATCTTGGGCAAGAGGTCGGCGACGTCATAGTCGGCGCCGAGGTTGGCGAGCGGTACCAGCCAGCCCTTCTTGGCCCAGATCGGCACCTCGTACGTGCCGATGGTGAGAACGTCGAACTGGCCGCCCTTGGTGGCGATATCGGTGGTGACGCGCTGGCGCAGCACGTTCTCCTCCAGCGTCACCCATTTGACCGAAATATCAGGGTTCTTCTTGGTGAACTCACCCGTCAGCCCCTGCATGCGGATCATGTCGCCATTATTGACGGTGGCGATCGTCAGGGTCGTTTCGGCCATCGCTGGGACGGCCAGCAGCAGGCAAGACGCGCCGCAGACGGCGCCCAGGACATGTTTCACGGTGACCTCCCCTCAATTCGCGTTTTGGGCATATGCCCACGCGTTGGGCGTATGTTCGACGGGCGAACGGCAGTTGTCAAGCACGCGCGCGGGTGTTTGCGCAACTTATGAGTGCTGCGGTGCGGGAAGGACGGGAAGGTTTTGCTTCACCCACGGCTGTCGTGCTCCGCGAACGCGGAGCATCCAGTGGTAGGCACGCGAAGCGTAAGCGCTTTTACCGCTCCAGAATCGCTCTTGCCGTCGCCTCGTCCGTGATCAATCCGTTGATCAGCCCGCCGCTCAACGCGGCTGCAATTGCAGCCACCTTGGCCGCGCCTACCGCCGCACCGATGGTCGTTGTCTTCGCCGGCACTTCCGGCGGAATGCTGGTGAGGCGCTTGTTGGTGCCGGCCTTGAGCAGGCGGCCCTTGGCGTCATAGGCCCAGCCGGTAATCTCCCCGATGGCGCCCAGCCGCATCATCTCGAACAATTCGTCGCGGGTGACGAAGCCGTCGATGTGCACCTGCGCCTTCTGGTCCATCTGACCGATGCCGACAAGGCGCAAATCCGCTTTGGCTGCGACCGCTTTCACCTTCGCGATCGGCTCGATGCGCACCATCTTGTTGCGCTCGTCCTCCGACGACATCAGGAACGGCAGCGGCATCGGATAGTGCCGCGCGCCGGTGCGGTCGGCGAGCCGGCCGACGGTGTCGTAGAAGCTCGCCGAGCCGTCGGCGGAAATGTTGCCGACCAGCGAGACGATCTGGTGATTGGGCCGCTCGATCGGCGTGACGCGCTCGACCGCGGCGCGCACCGCCCGCCCCGTGCCGAGCGCGACGATCACGGGCGTCTCCGAACGCAGCGTGGAATCGAGCAAATTGGCGCAGCGCTCGGCGATTCCAGCCACCGCCTGCGGCGCGGCCGGATCGGCCGGCACCACCTCGCAATGGACGAGGTCGAACCGTTGCTTCAGGCGCGCCGCCAGCTCCATGCAGGCCGCGATGGGATGTTCGAGCCGGAAGGTGATGAGCCGCTCGGCGAGGCACAGCGAGACCAGCCGCTGCGCCGAGGCCCGCGACACCTGGAGCATCTTCGCGATCTCGTCCTGGGTGTGGCCGGCAATGAAATAGAGCCAGCCGGCGCGCGCGGCGTCGTCGAGTCTCGACTTGTCGTTCTCGGCGGCCATGCGGGCTCACACCTCCCAGAGATCGCTCATATGCGCGAAGACCCGATCGGCCCCGGCGGCGGATAATATAGCCCCGCCGTCGCGGTTGCGATAATGGCCGCCGCCGACAAATCCCCAGACGGTCATGCCGGCCGCCTTGCCCGCCTGCACGCCGCTGACGCTATCCTCGATCACCAGCGTGCGCGATGGCGACGCGCGCATGCTCTCGGCGGCATGGAGAAAGAGATCGGGCGCCGGCTTGCCGTGCCTGACCATCTGCGCAGTGTAGATCCGATCGCCGAAATATGCCCGAAGACCGGTGACGTCGAGCGAAAGCGAAACGCGGTCGAGGTCGCTGGATGAAGCCACGCAGAACGGCACGGTCAGTCCGGAGATCGCCGCCTCCACCCCGGGGATCGGCGCGAGCGAGGCGGCAAAATTCTCCAGCACACGCGACTTCAGTCGGGACATGAAGGCGTCCGTCAGCGAGTGGCCGAGATCACGATAATGCTGCTCGACGGCCTTGGTGCTGCGTCCGAGAAACAGCTCGAGCGCCTGCTCCTCGCTGAGCACGAGGCCGAATTCCGCCAGGGCCTCAGAGAGGCAGCGGCAGCTCAAGAGCTCGCTGTCGACGAGCACACCGTCGCAGTCGAAGATGATCAGATCGGGATTTGGCCGGCCTTGCTCCATCCAGACATTCGATCATATACCCACGTTGTGAGCAATAGCTCAGCTCGCGAGCGTCGAATGCGCGCGTAGGATGGATTAGCCGGAGGCGTAATCCACCACTTCTGCATCCGGGGTACAGCCGCTGGTGGGTTACGCCTTCGGCTAACCCACCCTACCCGACCTATCGCCGCTGATTGTACACGTCGATACACACCGCGCCCAGCAGCACCAGGCCTTTGATGACCTGCTGATAGTCGATGCCGATGCCGAGGATGGACATGCCGTTGTTCATCACGCCCATGATCATGGCGCCGACCACGGCACCGCCGACCCGTCCGACGCCGCCATAGGCCGAGGCGCCGCCGATGAAGCAGGCGGCGATGACGTCGAGCTCGAAGCCGAGGCCGGCCTTGGGCGTTGCGGTGTTGAGCCGCGCGGCGAAGACGAGGCCGGCAAGTGCGGCGAGCACGCCCATGTTGACGAAGGTGAGGAAGGTCAGCCGCTCGGTCTTGATGCCCGACAGGCTCGCCGCCTTGGCGTTGCCGCCGACGGCGTAGATCTGCCGGCCGATCACGGTGCGGCGGGTGACGAAGCCATAGAGCGCGATCAGCGCGGTCATGATCACCAGCACGTTGGGCAGGCCGCGATGCGAGGCGATCAGATAGGTGAAATAGAGCACGGCGCAGGCGAGCAGGATGCTTTTGCCGAGGAAGAACGCATAGGGCTCGACCTCGATGCCGTGCGACTGCTCGCGCGACCTTCCCTTGGCACTGGCATAGACGAGCCCGAGCGCGAGAACGGCGCCGATCAGCATCGAGGTCGGATGCAGCGTGCCGGCCTCGGGCAGCAGTTCCGGAATGAAGCCCGAGGACAGCTTCTGGAAGGTCGCCGGGAACGGCCCGAGCGACTGGCCCTGCAGCACCGCGAGTGCCAGGCCCTTGAACACCAGCATCCCCGCCAATGTCACGATGAAGGACGGAATCTTGAAATAGGCTACCCAATAGCCCTGCGCCGCACCGATCGCGCCGCCGAGCGCGAGGCAGGCGAGGAAGGCGAGCGTGTAGTCGACCTTGTAGGTCACCATCAGCAAGGCCGCCACGGCGCCGATGAAGCCTGCGACCGAGCCGACCGAAAGGTCGATATGGCCGGTGACGATGACCAGCAGCATGCCCAGCGCCATGATGACGATGTAGCTGTTCTGCAGCACCAGGTTGGTGAGGTTGAGCGGCTGCAGCAACGTGCCGCCGGTCACGACCTGGAAGAACAGCATGATCGCAACCAGCGACATCAACATGCCGTAATTGCGCAAATTGTTCTTGATGAAGCTGCCGTGCCGGCGCTCCTCGGGCAGCGAAACCGTCTTGTCGGTCATGGCTGCAATCCTCCCATCTCCGCGGCCGCGGGCGCGGCGTTCCCAATGCTTCGTTCGTTGCGCATGATGGCGCGCATGATCTTTTCCTGTGTCGCCTCTGAGCCTTTGAACTCGCCGACGAAGGCGCCGTCGTTCATGACGCAAATGCGGTCGCAGATGCCGAGCAGCTCGGGCATCTCGGAGGAGATCACCACGACGCCGCGGCCGGCTTCCGCAAGCTCGTTGATGATACAGTAAATCTCATATTTGGCACCGACGTCGATACCCCTGGTCGGCTCGTCCAGGATCAGGACCTTCGGGTCGGTCATCAGCCATTTCGACAGCACGACCTTTTGCTGGTTGCCGCCGGAGAGCTGGCCGGTCTCCTGGTAGACGTCGGAGCAGCGAATGCGCATCCGGTTGCGGTAGTCGCTGGCGACCTTGAGCTCGGCGATATCGTCGATCACCCTGCCGGGTGCGACCTGGTCGAGGCTCGCGAGCGTGATGTTCTTGCGGACGTCGTCGGCAAGGATCAGGCCGAGCTGCTTACGGTCCTCGGTGACGTAGGCAAGGCCGGCATCGATCGCGGCGGCGACGCTCGGCAGCGCGATTTCACGGCCTTCGAGCCGGATAGTGCCGCTGATATTGGTGCCCCAGGAGCGGCCGAACAGGCTCATGGCGAACTCGGTGCGCCCAGCCCCCATCAGTCCGGCAATGCCCACGACCTCGCCGCGCTTGACACCGAAACTGACGTTCTTGATCACCTGCCGCTCGGGATGGATGGGGTGATAGACCGACCAATTCTCGACGTCGAGCACCGGCTCGCCGATCTTCACGTTGCGCTCCGGGAAGCGGTGCGCCATGTCGCGGTTGACCATGCTGCGGATGATGCGGTCTTCCTGGATCTGCTCGGCGTGGCAGTCGATGCTGTCCACCGTGCGGCCATCGCGCAGCACGGTGATGTGGTCGGCAACCTTGGCGACCTCGTTCAGCTTGTGCGAGATCAGGATCGAGCCGATGCCCTGCTCGCGGAACGTCATCAGCCGCTCGAGCAGCGCGGCGCTGTCGGCCTCGTTGAGGCTCGCGGTCGGCTCGTCCAGGATCAGCATCCGCACCCGCTTAGACAGCGCCTTCGCGATCTCGACAAGCTGCTGCTTGCCGACGCCGAGATCGGTGATCAGCGTATCCGGCGATTCCTTCAGGCCGACCTGCGCCAGCAGCTCGCGCGTGCGCCGGTAGACCTCGTCGCGGTCGATCACCCCCAACGTCGACGGCGGATGCGACAGGAAGATGTTCTCCGCGATCGACATCAGCGGGATCAGCGCCAGCTCCTGATGGATGATGATGATGCCCAGCGCCTCGGAATCATTGATGTCGCGAAAGCGGCGCTCCTCGCCCTCGAAGATGATGGTGCCCTCGTAGCTGCCGTGCGGATAGACGCCGCTCAGCACCTTCATCAGCGTCGACTTGCCGGCGCCGTTCTCGCCGACGAGCGCATGGATCTGCCCGGCGCGAACCGAGAAGTTGACGTCGCGAAGCGCCTGCACGCCGGCAAAGCTCTTGCTGACGTTGCGCATCTCCAGCATGGCGGTCATGGCTTTGGTGTCCCTTGCGTTACTTCGCCTCTACCCGCGTGCGGGGAGAGGTTGAATGATATCGCTGCATCCACATCGTCATTGCGAGCGCAGCGAAGCAATCCAGACTATTTCCGTGGTGGCAGACTGGATTGCTTCACTGCGCTCGCAATGACGGAGTGCATACCAACCACTGCCCGTATGGAAAGAGGCCCCTCACCCTAACCCTCTCCCCGCAAGCGGGGAGAGGGGAAAAAGAGAGGGTCTTACTGGAACTGCGACTTCTTGTAGTAGCCGCTGTCGACCAGCACCTTCTCCCAATTGTCCTTGTAGACCACAACCGGCTTGAGCAGATAGGACGGCACGGTCTTGACGCCGTTCTCGTAGGTCTTGGTGTCGTTGACGGTGACCTGCTTGCCGGCGAGCGCGGCGTCGACCATGTCGGCGGTCACCTTGGCGAGGTCGCGGGTGTCCTTGAAGATGGTCGAGTACTGGTCGCCGCGCAGCATGGCCTTGATCGAAGGCACTTCGGCATCCTGGCCCGAGATGATGGGCATCGGCTGGCCGGCACTGCCGTAGCCGACGCCCTTCAGCGAGGAGATGATGCCGATCGAGAGGCCGTCATAGGGCGACAGCACGGCGTTGATCTTCTTGTTGCCGTAGTAGGCGCTGAGCAGGTTGTCCATGCGGGCCTGCGCAGTGGCGCCGTCCCAGCGCAGGGTCGCGACCTTATCCATGCCCATCTGGCCGGACACGACGACGAGCTTGCCGCTGTCGATATACGGCTTCAGCACGCTCATGGCGCCGTTATAGAAGAAGTAGGCATTGTTGTCGTCGGGCGAGCCGCCGAACAGCTCGATGTTGAAGGGGCCCTTGCCGTCCTTCAAACCGAGACCTTGCACGATCGATTCCGCCTGGAGCACGCCGACCTGGAAGTTGTCGAAGGTCGCGTAATAGTCGACGTTCGGCGTTCCGCGGATCAGGCGGTCATAGGCGATCACGGTGATGCCTTTTGCTTTCGCCTGCTTGAGCACGTCGGACAAGGTGGTACCGTCGATCGCGGCGATCACCAGCGCCTTGGCGCCCTTGGTCACCATGTTCTCGACCTGGGAGAGCTGGTTCGGGATGTCGTCCTCGGCATATTGCAGGTCGGTGTTGTAGCCGCGCTCCTTCAGCACCTTGACCATGTTGTTGCCGTCGTCGATCCAGCGCGCCGAGGATTTCGTCGGCATGGCGATGCCGACCGTCGCCTTCTGGGCGAAGGCAGCGACGCCTGTAGCCATCGTGGCGGCACTGGCCAACGCCAGCGCGAGAAATGTTGTCTTCAGTTTCAGCATGTTTCACTCCCTTTGGGTGTCGGACTTTCTTCGTAGTGTCGAGAACGACGGGTCGTATACGGCTTCGGCCTCCTATGCGAGCTTGACGTCGGGTTCCGCGCGGCCGCGCGCGGTTGCTTCGAGCAGAAAGGTGCAGCCGGCTTGCGGATCGGCAGCGCGTGCCGCCGGGTCCATATCCTGCCAGGCCGACGTGACGAGCAGGCGCGACAGGTCGGGGCCGACGAAGGCGGGGCAGCTCGCCTGCTTCGCCGGCACACTGAGCGAACGCAGACGCTCGCCTTGGGGCGAGTAGACGTCGATCCGGCTCGCGCCCCAGCACGCATTCCAGATCTGCCCGTCGGCGTCGCATACCGAACCGTCGAGACCGCCGATGCCGCTGTGGCGCAACAGCACCTCGGGCTCGCCACGCGGCAGGCCGGTCGCGGGGTTGAGCGGCACGGCATAGAGCACCGCGCGCGGCGTGTCGGTGAAGTAGCCGGTTGCGCCGTCGGGCGAGAAGCAGATCGAATTGGGAATGCTGATGCCGGGAAACAGCGTCGAGATCTTGCCGCGATGAAGCGCGTAGATCGCGCCCGCCTTCGGCTCGGCTTTCTTGCCCATAGTACCGATCCAGAACGTACCCGATTGATGCACGCGGCAATCGTTTGAGCGCGTCATCGGATTGTCCGCTTCGAGCGGACAGAACAGCGTCATCGCACCATCAGCGAGCTTGCGGATGTAGAGACCATCTTCGGCGACAATCAGCTGCCGCTCGGCGTCGATGCGCCCCAGCGCGCTCGCCATCCGACCGAGCGCGTGGCTGCGGACAGAGCCGGTGCCGAGTTGCGCCTCGATCAGCTTGCCTTCGCGAATGTCGAACCACCAGGCCGTATCCGTGGTCACGTCATAGGTCGGACCTTCGCCGAGATGGCAAGGATGGTCCGAGAGGACAGTCGTCGGCACCTGCTCCATCATGGCGACCTCACCGAAAAGCGATAGACCGTGTGATGGCGATAGACCCCGCCGGGATCGAGGCGCGGGCTCGGGAAATCCGGCCGGTTCGGCGCGTCGGGCCAGATGTGCGGCTCCAGGCACATGGCGTCCGATTGCCGGATCAGCTTGCCGCCCTTGCCGGACATCGTACCGTCGAGATAATTGCCGGAATAGACCTGAAGTCCGGGCTGATCGGTGAGCAGCTCCATGATGCGCCCGGAGCGCGGCGCCTCCAGCCGGGCCGCGAGCGCAAGCTTGCCGTCGCGGCCGAGGCAGTAGGTGTGGTCGTAGCCCCTGCCATTTCGCAATTGCGGATCGCCTTCGCGGATGCACTCGCCCACCGGCCGCGGTTTGCGGAAATCGAACGGCGTGCCGGCCACGCTGCGCGGCGGCTCCGGCAGCGGAATGGCGGTGGGATCGATGGCGAGGAACTGCTCGGCGGCGACCATCAAGCGGTGATCGAGAATGGACGTCTCTGACGTCGCGCCCTCGAGGTTGAAGAAGCTGTGGTTGGTCAAATTGACGATGGTCGGCCGGTCGGTCCGCGCTTCCATCAGCAGCGACAGCTCGGTCGGGCCTGTGATGCGATAGGTCACGCGGACCTCGAGCCTGCCCGGATAATTCTCCTCGCCGTGCGGGCTGACATAGGTGAGCGTCACGGCGGGCTCGGCGCCCTCGTCGATATCAGCGATCTCCCAGAGCTTGCGATCAAAACCCTCGAGCCCGCCGTGCAGCGCATTCGGACCGTTGTTGACGGCAAGCCGCACCGTCTCGCCTTGAAGCGAAAACTGTCCCTTGGCAATGCGGTTGGCATAGCGGCCGACGGTGGCGCCCAGAAACTTTCGTTCGGCGAGATAGCCGGCGAAGGCATCATGGCCAAGCACGACGTCGTCGTATCCGCCGTTGGCATCCGGCGCGATCAGCGCCTGCAGCACCGCGCCGTGGCTGATGATGCGCGCCTCGAAGCCGCCCTGCCCGCGCAGCACGACGCGCTCGACCTTGCGGCCGTCGGGCAGCGTCCCGAACACGTCTCTTGTGATTGTTGATGCGGCCATGCTCAATCCACAAACGGTTCGACGATCGTGCGCTTGCCGAGCAGGAAGGCGTCGGCGACGAGACGGAGCGGCGTCAGATCGACGTCACTTGCGCCGGTCGCTGTGAGCGCGACGAAGCGTCGGTAGAGTCCGCGATATTCCTCATCGGGCCCTTCGGCAAGCACCTTGCCGTCGACGGCCATGCGCGCGCCACCGCTGGACAGTGTCAGCCGGCCCTGATCGGTATCGACGAGGATATCCCAGCTCTGCGGCCCGGTCTGGCGGAAGTCGAACTCGGCGGTCACGGGCAGGCCGCTGATATCCGTCAGGTTCAGGTTCGCCGCGATCGGCGCCTGGCAATTGGCTGGAAAGGCCAGCTCGGCCGCGGTGACGAACACGGGCTTCGGCAGAATCCTGGTCAGGATCGACAGCGCATTGATGCCCGGATCGAACACGCCGAGGCCGCCGGGCTCCCAGATCCAGCCCTGTCCGGGATGCCAGACACGCACGTCTTCCTTCCAGCTGATGTGAACGGATTTGATGTGCCGATCAGTGAGCCATTGCCGGGCCGGCTCCACCGCCGGCGCATAGCGCGAATGCCAGGTCGCAAACAATGTCCGCTTCGCACCCGCCGCCATCGTGATCAACGGATCAAGCTCAGCAACGCCGGTGCCCGGCGGCTTCTCCAGCATGACATGCTTGCCGGCGGCGAGCGCCGCCGCGGCCTGGGCCCGCCGCACCTGCGGCGGCGTGCAGAGCGAGACCGCGTCGATCGGCGGCCCCTTCTGAAGCAATTCCTCGACGGTCGCAAAATGCGGTAGCCCCGGCAGCGAGGCGTTGCGGCTCGCCACGGCGGCGAGCGTTCCACCCGGTGTGGCGGCGATCGCCCCCACATGCTGGTCCCGCGCGATCTTGCCGAAGCCGACGATGGCGATGCGGAGGTCTGTCACGCTTGTTCTCCAGTGTCGGCCGACCGCAGCGGCTCGGCCGGGGCGGTCTCGATCACCGTACTGTCATGGCGGCGCATGCCGTTGTGAATGACATAGACCATGGCCTCGGATGCGGCGTGGGCATCGCGCGCGACGATGGCATCGACGATCTTCTGATGCCAGAGCAGCACGGTTTCGCGGTCCTCCGACTCGACCGGAGCGCTGAGCAGGAAAGAGGCGCGCAGCGCTGCTTCAATGACATGCCCGATCGAGCGCATGAACAGATTGCCCGAGGCACGCGCCACGGCCACATGAAGCGCGAGATCGGCATCGGCAAATCCGACCGAGTCGGACGCTTCCTGCCGCATGCGATCCATGCAGCGGCGCAGCTCGCTGATGTCCTGCTCGGATCGCTGCGTTGCCGCCAGCATCGCCGCGCGCGGCTCGACGGCGAGACGGATCTCGGCGAGGTCGTTGAGGAAGCGCTTGTCGATGCCGGCGTCGAGGTGCCACGCCAGCACGTCCGCGTCGAACATGTTCCAGGCGCCACGCTCGCGCACGACGGTGCCGACCCGCGCCTTGGTGGAGAGCAGGCCCTTGGCGACCAGCGTCTTGACGCTCTCGCGCAGCACCGGCCGCGACACGCCGAACATCGCGATCATCTCGGCATCCCCCGGCAGGCGCGTGCCTTCCGCATAGCGGCCGGCGATGATGTCGACGCCGATCGAACGCGCCACCTCCGCATGGTTGGAATGGGCCCGCCGCGTCGGGATGACGACGATCCGCGAGGTCATCACGCCGCTCCCACATGTGTCGCCACCGGCCGGCGAAGCGCGACCAGTCCCTGCTGCAGGGCGATGAAGGCGAACAGAAGCACGCCTGAAGTGCAGGGGATCAGCAAGAGCTTCGGCGCGGTGCGCGCGTCGCAGGAGGTCGACTTCACGTTGAGACCGACGGCTCGGCCGCGCGCCAGCCGAATTCCGATCCGATCTGCGAGAAGCCGATTGTGAGCTGGCCTGCACTGGCCGGCGCCGCGTGCAACAAGGCCGCCATGGCTCTGGCCGCAAAGGGGGTTTTGGGGGTCATCAGGCGCGTCTCCCAAGATGTTTGTCTGGGGCGCCCATTGGTAGCACGGCACCCACAGGCCGGCCTTCGCGCCAGCGGCGGGCACTATTCCACGGAAGCAAGGTTCCGACTAGTCATATTATTTGACTATTTGGAGGATGAAAGGTCGGGCGGCGGCGAGCCGACCCTTTGACACGCTCAGCGCGATTTTGTTCCAGAAATGCAACGAAAAGATGAAAAAATATGGGAAGGCTAAGATGAGGGCGTTTCAGCGAGGACGGTGACAGACGCACTCGCAGCCTCACCCCTCCTGTCATTGCGAGCGTAGCGAAGCAATCCAGGATCCCTCCGCGTAAAGATTGGATTGGTTCGCTACGCTCGCAATGACGATATGGATGGAGCTGCGCGTGTCTCGAGCAGATTGACTCGTGGAGAGCCCCCTCACCCTGATTGCATTCCGATGCAATCAGGCCTCTCCGCGCGCGCGGGGAGAGGCGAAGGAGGCCCGAGCTAGATCAGCTTCCGTTGCGCCAGGTTCTTCATCAGCGCGCCGATGCCAAACGTCCACGGCTCGCACTCGTCGCTGGTGCGCATGCGGTTGACGAGCTTGCCCAGCTGGGGCGCCGCGATGGTGACGATGTCGTCGCGCTTGTGCGTAAACCCCTGCCCCGGCGCATCGCGATCCTTCACGGGTGCGAACATGGTGCCGAGGAACAGCACGAAGCCGTCAGGATATTGATGCACCTTGCCGATGGTCTGCGCGACGAGATCGGTCGGATCGCGGCTGATCTTGCTGATCGAGGAATGGCCGTCGAGAACGAAGCCGTCCGTGCCCGTGACATTCAGGCTGATGTCGAGCCTGCGCGCGTCGTCGAGCGTGAAGGTGTCGTCGAACAGGCGCAGCAGCGGGCCGATCGAACAGGACGCGTTGTTGTCCTTGGCCTTCGACAATAGCAGCGCCGAGCGGCCCTCGAAGTCGCGCAGGTTCACGTCATTGCCGAGCGCGCCGCCGACGATCTTGCCGCGGCTCGAGACGAACAGCACGAGCTCGGGCTCGGGATTGTTCCAGGTCGATTTCGGATGCAGGCCGGCGTCCATGCCGGTGCCGACCGACGACAAGGTGGGCGCCTTGGTGAAGACCTCGGCATCCGGACCGATGCCGACCTCGAGATATTGGCTCCAGGCGTTCTGATCAATCAGCACCTGCTTCAGGTGCATCGCCTGATCCGAGCCTGGCTTGAGCTTTGACAGATCATCGCCGATCAGGCGCGTCACCTCTTTCCGGATCGCTTCGGCCGAGGCAGGGTTGCCCTTGGCGCGCTCTTCGATGACACGTTCCAGCATCGAGATCGCGAAGGTGACGCCAGCGGCTTTCAGAGTCTGGAGATCGACGGGCGCGAGCAGCCAGGGCTTTTGGACATCGCGCACGTCCGGCGGGGTGTTGGCCACGATCGCCTCGAGATCACCGATGCGCTCGCCCTTGGTGGCGGCAAGCGCCTTGGCGGGATCGTCCGTCTCGCAGAGCGCGCTGATGGTCGGAAATTCTGCTGTGACGTCATACACACCGTCACCGCGCACCGCGGCGACGGCCGGACCGTTGACCTGCGGCAGCCAGACGCGGCCGACCAGCGTCCCCTTCGTGCCGTCCTCGGGGAGAAGGTCCTTTACCGTCAATGTCGTCATGGCCGCGTCCTCGCTGTTCTAAGGAACGGCCGCATTCGCAGCGCCCGTTCCCGTTAGCGAAGACCAATAAACGTCTGGCGCTGGAAGTCCAGAGCGGCGGTGCGCCGTGCAATTATGCCCCTGCACGCGCCTTTCGCGCCGCAATCTGATGCAGCGCCCAGCGCGCATTCTTGCGGACATCAGGATCAGGATCGTCGGCGATCACGGCCAGGAATGCCTCGCCGTCTGGATGGCCGATCTCGCCTAGCGCGGCGGCGGCCTCTTTGCGCAAATTCGCCTGGTCGTGATTGACGCAATTGCCGATCGGCCGCACCGCGCGTTCGATGTTCATCTTGCCAAGGCTGCGGATCGCCTTCAGCCGCACCTGCCAGAACTCGTCCGCGAGGCAAGCGACGAGCTGATCAGCCGCGATTGCACCATTCACGTTGAGACCCAGCGTCTCCGCGGCCATCTCGCGGACCATCCAGTCGGCATCCTTCAGCGCGCGGGTGATGGTCTCCGCCGCCGGCTTCATCTGCGAAAAGGCCAATGCGCTTACGGCGGCACGGCGCACATGGGCATCGGGATCGTTGATCAGCGCGGTCAGCGCCGGAATGGATTCCTCCAGCTTGAGGAAGCCGATCACGCCGATCGCCTGCACACGCACGGCGGCGTCAGGGTCCTGGAGCGCTTCCAGCGCGGGTTTGAGTGTATCCCTGCGGCGCAGTTCCTTGAGCGCGCGCAGAGCACCCATGCGGACGAAAGCGTGGGTATGCCTGACCAGCGGCAGGATCGCGTCGGCGCAGGCGGGATCCTTGAATTCAGCCATGCTGTCGGCCGCAGCCGCCGCGACAATCCTCTCGGGATCGACCAACAGCTTCACCAGCGCGCTTGCTGCCTCCGGTCCGTCGAACTCGCCGAGCGCCATCGCGACCTGCTGGCGCACACCGGCATCGGGATCGGCGACCATGTTGGCGAGATGTGCGACCGCGGCGGGATCGCCGGAATGGCCGAGTGCAATGATGGCGACGCGGCGTTCGGCGGGATCGGCCGCCTGCAGCCGCTCGTCGGCGTCCTCGAGATCGTCATATGATTCGAACGGGCTCGACATGATCACCTCAACAGATAGGGAATGTTGACGGTGACGGCGCCGGTCGGACAATCCGCTTCGCAGGGCATGCAATACCAGCACTCGTCATAAGCCATGTAGGCCTTGTTGGTCATGTCGCTGATCCGCAGCACGTCGAGCGGGCAGACATCGACGCACACCGTGCAGCCCTTGTCCGCGATGCATTTGGCGTCGTCGACCACCACCGGAACCGATGTCTGATAGGACGCGAGAGGCATGTGATGTCTCCTGTTGGTTATGTTTTGGTGGGTCATGCCGAGGCGCGAATGCGCTGCTTGTCGTAGAGATCCTTCTCGTCGTCCGCGATCGGCACGACATAGGGCTCGACTGCGCGCTTCTCGCTGGTCATCCTGCCGTCCTGCTTGGACAGCAGCGTGTGGCAGAACCAGTTCTCGTTGTCCTTCTCCGGGAAGTCCGTCCGCCAGTGATAGAGACCCCAGCGGCTCTCTTCGCGGTAGAGCGAAGCGTGTGCGGCCATGTCGGCACAGTCCATGATCGACTGCACTTCGAGCGCGCGCAGCAATTCGTGCGCGTTGCGCGCGATCATGCGCTCCTGCATATCCTCACGCGTTTCGGCGAGCCGCCGCATGCCGAGCTCATATTTGCGCGTGACCTTCGGCGGCTGGAGGTAGTCGTTGACCAGGCGGCGGGTCTTGTACTCGATCTGGTTCGGCGGAATGCCGTCCTCGCGCTTGGTCGGCGCCATCACGCGGTGGCGTTCCATGGCGACGTCGGCCGCGTCGAATTCCGCGAAATCATGGTTGTCGGCGAACTCCATCGCGTCGATGCCGGCGACCGAGCCGTTAGTGAAGGCGCCGAGCATGTAATTGTGCGGGACGCTCGCCATGTCGCCGGCGGCATAGAGGCCGGGTACGGTGGTGCGGGCATTGTCGTCGACGAACACGCCTGACGCGCTGTGGCCGGAGCAGAAGCCGATCTCGGAGATATGCATCTCGATGGACTCGCTGCGGTAGTCGACCCCGCGCCCCTGCTGGAACAGGCCGCGCGTCGGGCGCTCAACCTTGTGCAGCGTGGATTCGATCTCGGAAATCGTGTCGGGGTGGAGATGCTTGAGCTGGAGGAACACCGGACCCTTGCCGGAGAGGAGCTCGTTGTAGAACTCCAGCATCATCTGGCCGGACCAGTAGTCGCATTCGATGAAGCGCGAGCCTTCGTTGTTTGCCGTATATGCGCCGAACGGGCCGGCGACATAGGCGCAGGCCGGGCCGTTATAGTCCTTGATCAGCGGGTTGATCTGGAAGCATTCGAGGTTCGCGAGCGCTGCGCCGGCGTGATAGGCCATGGCGTAGCCGTCGCCGGAATTGGCGGCATTCTCGTAGGTGCCGAACATATAGCCGGAGGTCGGCAGGCCGAGGCGACCGGCGGCGCCCATGCAGAGGATCACGGCCTTGGCCTTGATCACCAGCATCTCGGCCGTGCGGGTGTTGACGGAGATTGCACCGGCGATGCGGCCGTCGGTCGACTTGAGCAGCCGCGTCGCCATGTAGCGGTTGGAGATCAGGATGCGGGCGCGGCGGAGTTGACGATACAGCGCCTTCTTCACGGTCTCGCCGTTCGGCATTGGCAGCACATAGGTGCCGATGTGGTGCACCTTCTTGACGGCGTAGTCACCGTTCTCGTTCTTCAGAAAGCGGATGCCGAAGCTGTCCAGTTCCTCGATGATGTTGTAGCAGTTCTGGGCGTACTTGTAGACCGCCTTCTGGTCGACGATGCCGTCATTGGCGATGGTGATTTCCTTGGTGTACTGCTCCGGCGTCGCGTAACCGGGGATGACGGCGTTGTTGAGCCCGTCCATGCCCATCGAGATCGCGCCGGAGCGCTTGACGTTCGCCTTCTCGAGCAGGACGACATTGGCCTTCGGGTTCTTCAACTTCGCCTTCAGTGCCGCCATCGGGCCGGCCGTGCCGCCGCCGATCACCAGCACATCGCAGGAAACCTCCGAAAGTCCGTCGACGATCTGATCTAGTGCCATCGCTTGCTCCTGGTTCGCCGGTAGCCGGCGCCTTTGCGTCAGATTTGTTCAGGGGGCGTCGCCGCGATAGCAATTAGTTGTCGCTAGGACGCGATTTGTAGCGCAGCGCTCGACGAAGGCTTTTTCGATGACGAAATGACCGGGCTGGCTATGATTGCCCTCGACGAAGCCGCGCGCCGCGAACATCGCGTGGAGTTCCTCGAGCATCGCCGGGCTGCCGCACAGCATGATGCGGTCCGTTTCGATGTCGAGGCTCGCTTGTCCGATATCCTCGAAGACCTGGTTCGAGACGATCAGGTCGGTGATGCGGCCGCGATTCCGGAACGGCTCGCGGGTGACGGTCGGGTAGTAGACGAGCTTGTCGCCGATCAAGGGGCCGAAGAATTCGTGATTGCGGAGGCCCTCGACGAGGTGCTCGCCATAGGCGAGTTCCGAGACCTGGCGGCAGCCATGGGCGAGCACGATGGTCTCATAATTCTCATAGACGTCGGGGTCCTTGATCAGGCTGGCGAAGGGCGCCAGGCCCGTTCCGGTTGAGAGCAGCAGCAGGCGTTTTCCCGGAATGAGGTTGCCGGTGATCAGCGTGCCAGTCGCCTTGCGCCCGACCAGAATGATATCGCCTTCCCTGATCTTCTGAAGGCGCGAGGTCAGCGGGCCGTCGTGCACCTTGATCGAGAAGAATTCGAGCGCCTCCTCGTGATTGGCACTGGCCATGCTGTAGGCCCGCATCAACGGCTTACCCCCGACCTCCAGACCAATCATTGCGAACTGGCCGTTCTGGAAGCGGAAGCCGGGATCGCGCGTCGCGGTGAAGCTGAACAGGGAATCGGTCCAGTGCCTGACCGACAGAACCGTTTCCTTTTGAAATGCACTCATCGTCTCTCCTTGGTCATCGATGACGCGCAAGGTTTCGGAGAGAGGAGAGTCCGGCAATTCGGAAGTGAAATTCCCGGTGGATTAGTTTCACATTTTCGCGTGGGTTGCTCGAAGAGCAGGCTCGCGATCCCGCCCGCACCGGCAATTAGTTGCTATTCGTGCGTTCCTGCCTCGACGTAGAATGAAGTCAGAGGTTCCTCATGACGATGACATTGGTGGCACCGACCGTGGCCGGCTACGAAGCCAGCGCCGATCTCGCTTCGCTCCTGGTCCGCACCACGCAGGACGACGCGCTCAACGTTTCCGCCGAAACACTCCGCCTCTCCTGCAAATGCGCCCATTGCACCCGCGCCCGCTTCGACGGCCGCTTCCCCAAAGCGTTTCCGGGGATTGCGATCACCGACATCGGCGATCTCGGCTATGGGCTGAACATCTCGTTTTCGGATGGGCACAACCGGGGAATATATCCCAAGTCGTATCTGTTGAACCTGGCGGGGCGTTGACCCGGTCTTCGCTGTCATTTTCCCCGCGCGAGGCGACTGCCCCCATCTGGCACAGACATTGCTCCTCTTTAGAACGATTTGAACGTTCGGGAGGCAGGCGATGTTGCAGGCGGCGAATGCGGTGCGCGGGGCTGTTCCCGCAGCGATACGGCCTGCCGGCAGCTCCTCGCTCCTGCTCACCGAGAACCAGCAATGGATCGGCGGTCCACCACCGTTGATGGACAAGCTCTCACCGCGCGAGCGGGAGTTGGTGCTGAAGCAGGGCCGCCGCAAGGTGCTCAACCGCGGCCAGACGCTCTTTAGCCAGGGCGGCAAGCATGACGGCATCTGGCTGATCGAGAGCGGCCGCATCCGTGTGTTCTACACCTCGCCACTCGGACGCGAGATCACGCTGGCCTATTGGCATGTTGGCAACTTCGTCGGCGGTCCCGAAGTGTTCGAAGGCACCGTGCATCAATGGTCCGGCGTTGCCTCCAGTAATTGCAGCGTCGTGCACCTGCCGGGAAAGGAACTGCGGTCCCTTGCTACAGAGATCCCGAACCTCGCGATTGGCCTGATCGAAGGCCTGACGTTCAAGGGCAAATGCTATTCGGCGCTGGCCCAGATGCTGGGGACGCGCTCGATCACGCAGCGCCTCGCCCATCTCTTGCTGCATCTCGTCGAGCTCTACGGCGTCGCGGATCCCGACGGCACCGTGATCGCCGCGGCCTTCACCCACGCCGACATCGCCCACATGGTCGGCGCCACCAGGCAATGGGTCACGATCAGCCTGAAGCGGATGCAGGAGAAGGGAATCGTGCTGACCAAACGCTCGCAGATCGTGGTCTGCCGGACCGACATTCTGGAGGAGATGCGCGGCCAGGCGGGGGATTGAAGGGGGCCCGCGACCATGGCCGGTGCACAGCCAAGCGGCTTTATAATGCAGGACTGCCCAAGGAGTATGCAATCAGCTTTTCCCGGCAACTAATCGACTGCGGCGGCCACTCCGGATTTGCCCTGCCTGCGCCCTCCCCCAATCATGGCACCCACAGCACATCCAACCGAATGAGGATGAGAATGGTCCGCCATCTTCCCACGCTCTCGATCGCGATGTCGTCTCTGGCGCTGCTCGTCTCGCAGCCGGCTTCTGCGGAAACCGTCAAGCTCGGGATCGGAACGCAGGATACCACGACCAACACGGTCACCGCAGGCGTCGTCATCCGCCAATTGCAACTGCTCGAGAAGTACCTGCCGAAGGACGGCAAATACGCCAACATCAAGTTCGAGCTCGAATGGCAGAACTTCACCTCCGGTCCGCCCGTCACCAACGCGATGATGGCGAACAAGCTGCAGATCGGCATGATGGGCGACTATCCGCTCATCGTGAACGGATTCACCTTCGAGAGCAATCCGGAGAGCAAGAGCCGCCTCGTCGGCATCGCCGCCTACAGCCTGTCCGGCTCGGGCAACGGCCTCGTCGTCCACAAGGACTCACCCTATTTCGACCTCGCCGATCTCAAGGGTAAGCTCGTCAGCGTGCCTTTCGGCTCCGCCGCGCATGGCATGGTGCTGAAAGCGATGCAGGATCGCGGCTATTCGTCCGATTTCTTCCAGCTCGTCAGCCAGAGCCCGGAGGTCGGCTCGACCAATCTGCAGGAGAAGAAGATCGACGGGCACGCCGATTTCGTCCCCTTCGCCGAGCTGTTGCCGTTCCGCGGCTTCGCGCGAAAGATCTTCGACGGCGTCGAAACGAACCTGCCGACCTTCCATGGCATCGTGGTCCGCACCGACTTCGCCGAAAAATATCCCGAGGTCGTCGTCGCCTATTTCAAGGCGCTAATCGCCGCCAATCAGTGGCTACGCGCGGATCCCAAGCTGGCCGCCGAGAAGATCCAGGAATGGACCGGCATCAACAAGGAGGTCGTCTACATCTTCTTAGGGCCCAGCGGCAATATGACGACCGATCCGACGATCAAGCCGGCGCTGATCGATGCGGCCACGACCGACGTCAAGGTGCTGCAGAATCTCGGCCGCATGAAGGAGTTCGATCCGAAGAAATGGGTCGACGACAAATACATCCGCAAGGCCTATGCTGAAATGAAGCTCGACTACGACGCCCAGCTCGCGAGCACCAACAACTATGAGATCTCGGGCGAGGACAGCTTCTGCAAGAAGCCCATCACCGATCCGCGCAAGGCGGGCGAAGTCTGGGTCGACGGTGCCGGCATCATGCCCTTCTCGTCCGCCAGCTGCACGCTCAGCGCCTATGCCGACTACAAGGCCAAGGGCCAGAAGATCAACGTCGCCTATGTCTTCGATACCACTCGGGGCATCAAGCTGTTCGCCGATCAGGCCTTCTTCGCGGTCGGCAATAGCGAGGTCGCCCCGTTCCTGCTGAAGAAGGATGCCGAAGCCTACGCCGCCAAGATCAGCGGCAAGGTGCTCGGCTTCGATGAAGCGATGAAGGCCGCCGTCGGCGGAGGCAAGACGTGAGCAGCCCCGCCCTCGTCAGACAGCCTGAGGACAGCATGCCGGCAACAGCACTTGCTGAGGCGGGCTCAGCGCCCGCCGCCATCATCCGGCCTTCGACGCCGCCTTCCTTCGCCACACTGGGGTTGCGTTGGTACCGGCTCAATCGGGCAGGTCTGCGCGCGGCGGCAATCGGCGTGATTTCGCTGCTCGCCTTTCTGCTGGTCTGGCATCTGCTCACGACCTATCGGGTCGTGTTCTTCGTGCGCTTCACCAACGTGCCCTCGCCGCTCGCGGTCTATGACAGCTTCATAAAGGCGATTCACGATCCTAAATTCCTGATGCACATCCTGCTCAGCTGCCGGCGCATCTTCATCGGATTCTCGCTCGCGGCGATCGTCGGCGTGCCGCTCGGCCTGATCATGGGGCGCTTCAAGCTGGTGCATGAGGTGATTTTCCCGGTCGCCGAAGTGCTGCGGCCGATCCCGGCAATCGCCTGGGTGCCGATGGCGATCATGCTGTGGCCGACCAACGAGCAGAGCATCGTCTATATCACCTTCCTCGGTTCGTTCTTCCCGATTCTCGTCAACACCCTGCACGGCATGTCGCTGGTCGACCCCGTGCTGGTACGCGCCGCGCAATGTCTCGGCGCGCGCGAACGCTCGATCTTCCGGGAGGTCTATTTCCCAGCCTCGCTGCCGCACATCTTCACCGGCCTCACCGTCGGCATGGGCGTCGCCTGGGTGTCGCTGATCGCGGCCGAGATGATCTCCGGTCAGTACGGCATCGGTTACTTCACCTGGGAAGCTTATTCGCTGGTCCAATATGCCGACATCGCGCTCGGCATGATCGCAATCGGGGTGCTCGGCCTCGGGTCGAGCCTGCTGATCCGGGGCGCGGGGCAATTGGTGATGCCGTGGAGATCGACATGAGCGAGGTGCTAGCGAACAGCCCAAAAGGCCACATCGAAGTCAGGAACTTCTCCCTCGCCTACGAGACCATCGAGGGCGCGGTGCAGGCCGTCACCGACACGCAGATACATGTGCGGCCCGGCGAGTTCGTGTCGATCGTCGGCCCGTCCGGCTGCGGAAAGTCGACGCTGCTCAATGCGGTCGCAGGCTTCCTCAGGCCGACGACCGGTGTAGTTACCGTCGACGGCGAGCGGGTAAACGGTCCGAGCGCCGAACGCGGCATGGTGTTTCAGCAATATTCTCTTTTTCCGTGGAAGACCGTGCGCGAGAACGTCGAGTTCGGCCTGAAGATGCGCGGCATGCCGCGCTCGCAGCGCGAACGCGCCGCGCGCACGCTGTTGGGGCTTGCGGGACTCGAAGCGTTCGAAAAGCATTATCCGGAAAAGCTCTCCGGCGGCATGAAGCAGCGTGTCGGCATCGTCCGCGCGCTCGCGACGGGACCGAAAGTGCTGTTGCTGGACGAGCCCTTCGGCGCGCTCGACGCGCAGACGCGCGTCATCATGCAGCAGATCCTCACCAATATGTGGCAGCGGCTGAAGATCTCGGTGCTGTTCGTCACCCACGACATTGACGAAGCCATCTTCCTGTCCGACCGCGTCTATTGCATGACTGCGCGGCCGGGCTCGATCAAGGCGGAGATCCCGATCCCGCTGGAGCGGCCGCGGCAGCAATCGATGATGATGTCGTCGGAATTCTTGGCGCTCCGCCGCGGGCTGATGTCGCTGATCCGCGAAGAGAGCCTGAAGGCGATGGGCGGCGAGATCAACGACTTGGGCATGCAGGGGCTGAACATCGAGCTGCACGGCCACTCGCTCGCGGACGTGATTTAGCAGGTTCGCTCCTGCTTCCCCCCACGCTGCCCGGAGGAAGCGACCGCCTCGGGCGGAATGTGACGCGGACTTGAACTCGCCGACCGCTTCGTTTCACGGGCCGGCGCCCTCTTCGCAAGGACCAAGTGGCAATTTGCCGCACGAGGACAGGTAACCTCCCCAAGCCACACAACCTTTGGTTATTCTTGTCCATAGATACGCTTTTCGTATCTTGCGGGTTGAGGGAATTGCGCCATGGGCAAAATCATTTCCGTTCGCGGCTACGCGAACAACGAGGTCGCTTACGTTGCGTGGAATATCGACGGCAAGATTAAGGATTGTCTCGGCTTCGAAGTCACTCGTGTTTATGTGGACGAAAGCGGTGTTGTGAAGCGACGCGCCGATGGCAAGGAAGATCGGGTCAAATGCGCGGCTTGGGTTTCTTTCAAGGGGCAACGCAATCCCCATTGGATCCCGCAGGACACCGGCGTCTGGCCGGTACAGAAGTTCGCCTGGAGGGACCTTACCCTCCGCAAGAAGCGCGACGGTGCGACACGCAGGCCTGACGAGGTTCGGGTGCGTTACGAAATTCGGCCTGTCGGTGACCTGCGCCCCGGCCTCCAACCCGTTCCGCCGAACGGGATCGACTTTGCCGACATCGTCAAGCGGGACAAGAAGGGCCGCCCGGTGAAAGGTCCCGACGGCAAGCCCGTCAAGATCCGCGTCAAAGCATATGAAGGACCGAAGCGTCCGCTCGGCTATCTCGCGGACGCGGTAGAATCGAATGATATCCATGTCACCAGCAGGCGTGGTCCATTCCGCTCGACCTTCACCAACGGCATCCTGGCTGCGCAGTGGTTGCGCAACGTGCTGCTCGATGACGGCGTCATCAAGCCAAACGAGCTAATAGACAAGCTGGAAAACCCCAATGATCCGCATCGCAAATATCTCGCGGGCGACGTCATCCCGCTGATCCGCGAACTCTTCGACCGCGAGGGAAGGTTCTATCTCGGGCTGTATGAACTGGAAGATCGTGAACTCGAAGACATTCTCGTCGCCAACAAGTCTCGTATACACGTC
The DNA here is from genome assembly GCF_044908355.1 of Bradyrhizobium sp. USDA 336. Lineage (NCBI taxonomy): Bacteria > Pseudomonadati > Pseudomonadota > Alphaproteobacteria > Hyphomicrobiales > Nitrobacteraceae > Bradyrhizobium > Bradyrhizobium sp. USDA 336. The sequence continues at coordinate 2,773,907 of NZ_JBIYDC010000002.1, forward strand.
ATCCTATCGAACACGTCGGCGGGAAAGGACAAGAAATGGGATGAGCGCAACAGGCCGGCGCGGAAGCGTCTCATTGATGAAGGTGTCGATGTACAGCACCGGATGTTCAACAATTCCATTCACATCGGCCACAACAAGTTCGTCGTCCACGTCCCGCCGGGAGGCGGAAACCGTTCCGTGCTGACCGGCAGTACCAACTGGACCTCCACCGGCATCGCCGGACAGACGAATAACGCGCTGCTGATCGAGGACGACGCCATCGCCGGGTCATACCTAAACTACTGGAAGCGTATGAAGAAGGATCAACTGAAGCTTCCAAGGCCGTTCGGAAAGGCGATGAAAGACAACCAACAGGGCGACAAGTTCCGGGAGGACAATGCTACACCCGAAGAGATCGACGCAGGGAACGGCACGACACTCCGCGCTTGGTTCTCTCCCAATATGCCACAACGCAAGAAACCGACGTCCAAGACGAAACCGGCCCCTACACCACCCGACCTAACCGATGCCTACAAGTTAATGCGGAGCGCCAAGGAGGCGATTCTATTCCTTGCTTTTTACCCCGGGCAGAAAGGCAAAGACTGCATCATCGGTGAAGTCATCAACATCGGGTTACACGATCGTTCGCTGCTGATCTGTGGTGCCGTTTCGAGCCCGATGGCGATGCCGAACTATGTCGGCAAGAAGAAGGACGAGGATGGTGAAGTCGTGGAAGAAGGCGAATCGCCGGCGACATTTGATGACAAGAACATATCGATAGTTCGCGCCTCACGCATTGACGACCACAATCTGCTCGGCGACTTCGGGGCAGAACAGTTGACGGCCAAGGGAGCCATTGGAGCAATCATCCATGACAAGCTGGCCGTCATTGATCCCCGTCGGGATGACTGTCATGTCATCCTCGGCAGCCACAATCTGGGCTACAAGGCCTCCTATTCAAACGACGAGAACATGCTGATCGTCAGCGGCAACCGCGCTCTGGCTGAGGCTTATGCAGTCCATATCCTCGATGTTTACGACCACTACCGCTTCCGGGCCATCGAGAGCGAGCGCAAACGTAAGGGTAAGAAGGGCTGGTCGGGCTTCCTGGAAACGGACGCCGACTGGCAGGACGGATACGTCGAGCACAAGAAGGGACAACTGATGAGGTATTTTGCGCGCTAGGACCTGTGGACGGCTCTCAGAGGCGTCGCGGCTTCGCCCTCGCGGCAACAACCGTTATCACTTGAACCAGTGCACCAGCGCGATGCTGATCCCCAGCAGCAGGATCAGCGACAGCGTCACGGCCGCCGTCACCCGGCCGCCGACATTGGCGAGCACGCGCACGTCGACGCCAAGGCCGAGGGCGGCCATCGAGACCACCGTCAGAAAACCCGTGATCGTCGTCACGGGGCCAACCACTGTCGCCGGCACGATCTCCAGCGAGCGCAGGGTCGCAAGCGCAAGGAAGCCGAGGATGAACCAAGGGACCAGGCGGAAGAAGCCGACGCTGGTTTTCTTGGCATCGCTCTGCCAGCGCGAAGCGACCAGCGACAGGCCGACGACGACCGGGCCGAGCATCAGGACACGCGTCAGCTTCACCAGCGTGCCGATCTGGGTTGAGACGAGACCTGCCGGCACCGTCGCGGCGAGCACCTGCGGCACCGCGTAGACGGTGAGCCCGGCGAGAATGCCGTACTGCGTTGCGGACAATTGCAGCAGCGGGATCAGCAGCGGCAGGCCCAGCACCATCATCACGCCAAGGATCGCCGTAAAGGAGATCGAGGATGCAATCTCGTCGTTGCTGGCGCCGATGATGGGCGCCACCGCAGCGATCGCGGAATTGCCGCAGATCGAGTTGCCGCAGGCGATCAGGATCGACAGCCGCGTCGACAGGCCGAGTAGCCGGCTGAGGCCGAAGGAGACGCAGAGCGCGACCACGACGACCGCGGCGATGGAGGCGAGCAGCGCAATGCCGGAAGCCGCGATCGCGGCAAAGCTGATGGAGGCCCCGAGCAGCATCACCGCGACTTCCAGCAGTTGCTTGGCGCTGAAGGCGATGCCGGCCTGCCACCGTGGGGCCGGCTTCCAGAAGCTGCGCACCGCCATGCCGAGCAGGATCGCCATGACCAGCGCCTCGACATAGGGGTGCTCGAACATGCCCAGTTCGGCCCGCTCGAGCAGGGCCGACACACCGGCCACGAGAACGCAGAGGAGGATGCCCGGAATCAGCGCCGCAATACGGCCCGCGGCGGTGGCCGGCTTGGAATCGGCCGGGCTGGATGCTTGATTCTGCGACACAAATCTCTCCCGGAGGAGAAAGATTTATACGCAGCGCAATTCAATTGGGGAATATGTTTTCGACATATCAGGACCGAGAGAAGTTCTGTCCTCAGCCCGGAATAAACGGCCTCAGAAGATGAGGTTCTTGGCCAGCGAGGCGACGCGGCTGAAGCCGTCATAGATGCCCGGCTCGAAGAAGGCCGCGCGGGCCAGCACGATGCCCGCGACCAGCGACCAGAACAGGGTGGTGCCGGCGCGCAGCAGGAGCTTGGAGGCACGCGACTTCGGCTGGGTGTCCGTTGCGGACGCCAGTTGCTCGCCGAAGGGCTCAAATCCAGTGCGTTCCATGGCTGCCGATCCACCAGTTTCTGGCGGAAATGTCGTCGTTTCGGCTCCAAACAGCAATGGAAGCGATTGGCGTTTTTGCCCTCGGAAGGGGAAACTCCTTCCTCCTGACAGGACCGCGGCAATAGTTTTCTTCTTTCCGCCTATTTGGACACCGCCGCTCCGGTCACAACGCCTTCACCGCGTCGGGATTCCCCGGGGGCTCGGGAGCACGGCGGCAGCGCCATCTTCCAGTCGGTTGATGGCGCCGCACCGACGATGGCCCATCTCGCTACGCCGCCAGTCCGCTCCCTACCGGCGCAAACTCCAGCCCCAGACTCTCCGCCACCGCCTTGTTCGTCACCCGGCCGCGATGCACGTTGAGCCCATTGCGCAGATGCGGATTCTCCAAGACCGCCGCAAAGCCCTTGTTCGCCAGCATCAGGCCGAACGGCAGCGTCGCGTTGTTCAGGGCCTGGCTCGAGGTCACCGGCACCGCTCCCGGCATGTTGGCGACGCAATAGTGAACGACGCCATCGACCTCGTAGGTCGGCTCCGCGTGGGTGGTCGGGTGCGAGGTCTCAAAGCAGCCGCCCTGGTCGATCGCGACGTCGACCAGCACGGCTCCCGGCCGCATCGATTTCAGCATCGCGCGCGTGACGAGCTTCGGCGCGCTGGCGCCGGGCACCAGCACGGCACCGATCACGACGTCGGCGGCGAACACCTCGTCCTCGACCGCCTCGATGGTGGAGAAACGGGTGCGCACGCGTCCAACAAACAGATCGTCCAGTTCGCGCAGGCGCGGGATCGAGCGGTCGATCACGGTGACTTCGGCACCTAAGCCGGCGGCCATGCGCGCCGCCTGCGTTCCGACCACGCCGCCGCCGAGCACGACGACGCGTGCCGGCTGCACGCCGGGCACGCCGCCGAGCAGCAGGCCGCGGCCGCCGCTGGAACGCTTGAGCGCGGCGCCGGCGGCCTCGACGGCAAGGCGGCCGGCGACTTCGCTCATCGGGGCGAGCAGCGGGAGGTGACCGCTCGCGTCCGTGACAGTTTCATAGGCGATTGCGGTGCAGCCCGAAGCAAGAAGGCCCTTGGCCTGCTCGGGATCCGGTGCAAGATGAAGGTAAGTAAAGAGGATCTGGCCTTCGCGAAGCTGAGCCCATTCGCTCTTCTGCGGCTCCTTCACCTTCACGATCATGTCGGACTTTGCAAAGATCTCGCGAGCGGTCTCGGCGATGGACGCCCCTGCCCGCCGGTACACCTCGTCGGACGCACCGATGCCGCTGCCGGCGCCGCTCTCGACCGTCACCTGGTGCCCGGCGGCAACGTATTCGCGGACCGCACCTGGGGTGAGCCCGACGCGATATTCCTGCAGCTTGATCTCCTTGGGCACTCCGACGCGCATCTTGATCTCCCTCGCCAATGCTTTGATTCCATTGTTGATCGTAGCGAGAGGGTCGGTTTGGTTTCGTGCAAATATCCGCTACCTTGGCGGCGCCCGCGCCGGTTTCCGGCGCGAAATCGTCCTTTGACGCTGGAAACGAAACCTTGGCCCTCGACCGGAAAGACCTCGCCATCCTCGCGGAACTCACGACCAATGCGCGAGCCAGCCACACCGAGCTTGCCAACAAGATCGGCTTGTCGAGCACGGCGCTGGCGCGGCGGCAGAAGGCGCTGGAGGATGACGGCTACATCCAGGCCTACCAGGCCGCGCTCGACCTCGGCCAGTTCGGCCTCACCACCACGGTGCTGGTTCGCATCGCGCTGGAGAGCCAGAGCGACGAGGCACTGAAGGCGTTCGAGGCAGAGGTGACGAAATGTCCCTCCGTCGTGCGCTGCTTCCTGATGTCGGGGACGGACGACTACATCCTGATCGTGCTCGCCCGCGACATCCAGGATTTCGAGCGCATCCACCGCACCGAGCTGTCCCGCCTGCCGCGCGTCGCGCGGGTGCAATCGAGCTTCGCGCTGCGCGAGATCGTCAACCGCGCGGTACCGACTGTGGTGTTCAGCGAGACGAAGCGCTGATCTCGTAAATTCAATCGGGAGAACCGGTCGGGAACCAAGCAACCCGTCATCCGTTGGGCGCTATCGGCCAGCGGCGGCAACGCAGTCTCGCGTTATTTGCACAATTTGCCCGGCTCGGCCTTTCCGCAGGGAAATACACCATGGCCGACCTTACGATCCCCGAACGCATTCCGATCAACCTCGTCGTCAATGGCGAAAGGCGCGCGCTCGAGGTCGTGCCATGGACCACGCTACTGGATGCGCTGCGCGACCGTCTGGAGCTGACCGGCACCAAGAAAGGCTGCGATCACGGCCAATGCGGTGCCTGTACCGTGCTGATAGACGGAAGACGGGTCAATTCCTGTCTGACCCTGGCCGTCATGAGGGATGGCGCCGAGATCACGACTATCGAAGGCTTGGCCAGGGACGGCGCGCTGCATCCCCTGCAACAGGCCTTCATCGACCACGATGCCTTTCAGTGCGGTTATTGCACGCCGGGACAGATTTGCTCTGCCGCGGGCCTGTTGGCCGAAGGCCGTGCGCGCGATGCGGATGAGATCCGGGAGTTGATGAGCGGAAACCTCTGTCGCTGCGGTGCCTACCCCAACATCGTGGCTGCGATCGAGCAGGCAATGAGCCGGTCATGAACAACTTCCAATATTCCCGCGCAAGCGATGTTGCCGACGCCATCCGCCTGCTCGCCGCCGATCCCGGTGCGAAGTTGATCGCCGGCGGCACCAACCTCATCGATCTGATGAAGGAGAACGTCGAACGCCCCTCCCGGCTGATCGACATCTCTCGCCTGCCGCTCCACGACGTCGAGGAGACAGCGGACGGCGGTCTGCGCATCGGCGCCTTGGTGCCGAACTCAGACCTCGCCTACCATCCGTTGATCGAGCAGCGCTATCCCCTGCTTGCCAGCGCCATCCTGGCCGGCGCCTCCGCGCAATTGCGCAATATGGCCTCGGTCGGCGGTAATCTGATGCAACGAACACGTTGCCCCTATTTCTATGACACCACGACACCCTGCAACAAGCGAAGCCCCGGCGCGGGCTGCTCGGCCCTCGATGGCCTCAACCGCAACCATGCCATCCTCGGCACCAGCACATCCTGCATTGCGACCAATCCGTCCGACATGAGCGTGGCGCTGGCCGCGCTCGGCGCGCTCGTGCATATCGCACGCCCCTCTGGTCAGCGCACCATCGCGCTGACGGATTTCCATCGGCTTCCCGAGGACAAGCCTCACCTCGATACCAATCTCGGCAGCGGCGAGATCATTATCGCCATCGAGCTGCCGCCGCACGGCTTTGCCCGGAACTACAGCTATCTGAAGATCCGCGACCGGCTGTCCTACGCCTTTGCTCTGGTCTCCGTCGCGGCCACGCTCGACCTGGAGGGCAACGCGATCGGCGAAGCGCGCCTTGCTCTCGGTGGCGTGGCCCACAAGCCCTGGCGAAGCCTCGAGGCCGAAGCCGCATTGCGCGGTCAGGCGGCAACACCGGATCATTTCGGGCGCGCCGCCGACCTGCTGCTGCAGGGAGCGACGGCACGCTCCCACAACGGGTTCAAGATCGACTTGGCGCGCCGAGCCGTCGTGCGGGCGCTGATCCAGGCCGCAAGCGCCACACCGCAATCACAAGCTCACAAGAAAATCGCATGAGGGCCCGATGAACGCCTATGTCGGAACACCAACGTCGCGCGTCGACGGCCGGGCCAAGGTCACCGGGGCCGCCAAATATGCTGGCGAGTTCGCAGCAGACGGTCTTCTTCACGGCTTCGTCGTCGAGGCCAGCATCACGCGTGGGCGCATCGTTCGTCTCGACACCAGCGAGGCGCTGAAGGTGAAGGGCGTGGTCGACGTGCTCACGCATGAACATCGACCGCCCCTCGCCGACAAGGACGAAGCCTGGAAGGATGAGGTGGCGCCGGAGAAGGGCTCGCCGTTCCGTCCGCTCTATGACGAGAGGATCAAGTTCAACGGCCAGCCGATCGCACTGGTCGTCGCGGAGGATTGGGAGACCGCCAAGTTCGCCGCAACCCGCGTTCGCGTCGAATATGAGCAGGAGGCGTTTGCGACCGATCTCGAATCCGAACGCGGCAAGGCCGAAAAAGTGGATCAACCGCACAAGCCGCGTGGTGATGCCGCAGCAGCCCTGGCGCGCGCGGCCGTGCGCCACGAGGCGGATTACGTCATCCCGACCGAGCACCACAACCCGATGGAGCTCTTCGCGACGACGGCCGTCTGGAACGGCAGTGGCGGGCTCACGGTCTACGACAAGACGCAGGGCGTCCAGAACGTCCAGAAGTTTCTCTGCAGTGTTTTCGGCAAGAAACCGGACGACATCCGCGTGATCTCGCCCTATGTCGGTGGCGCCTTCGGCTCGGGCCTGCGACCGCAGCACCAGGTGGTGCTGGCAACCCTTGCCGCGCTCGCACTGAAGCGCTCCGTCCGCGTCGTGCTGACGCGGCAGCAGATGTACGGCCTCGGCTATCGTCCCATGACCATCGAGCGCGTTGCGCTCGGTGCAAAAGCCGGACGGCACGCTCGATGCGATCACCCACGAAGCCGTTGCCGTGACCTCACGTTATGAGGATTTTTCGCGCAACGATACGGGCTGGGCCGAGCAGCTTTACAAGAGCCCCCACAGCAACTTTTCGCATAAGCTGGTCGACCTCGACGTCTCGACGCCCTGCGACATGCGCGCGCCGGGTGCGGCAACGGGCGTCTGCGCGCTCGAATGCGCCATGGACGAATTGGCCGTCGCGCTGCAGCTCGATCCGGTCGAGCTGCGCCTGAGGTGCTACTCGGATCGCGACCAGAGCGAAGGCCTGCCTTACACCAGCAAGCAGCTGCGCGAGTGCTACGCCCGCGGCGCCGAAGCGTTCGGCTGGAGCCGGCGCAACCCGACACCGCGCTCCATGCGCGACGGCAAGGAACTGGTCGGCTGGGGCATGGCGACTGGGGTGTGGGAAGCGCTGCAGATGCCCGTCGCCGTCCGCATCGTGCTGACGGCCAACGGCCATGCCGAGGTCTCCTGCGCCGCGTCCGATATCGGCACCGGCACGTACACCATCGTGGCGCAGGTCGCGGCCGATGCCCTCGGGCTGCCGATCGAGAACGTCAGCGTCAAGCTTGCGGATTCGAGCCTGCCGCAGGCACCTGTGGAAGGTGGCTCATGGATGGCCGCCTCGAGCGCGCACGCCGTGCTTGGAGCAGCCGAGGAGATTCGCCGCGAGCTCGCGCGATATGCCAAGGCGATGCCTGCCTCGCCACTCGCCGCCGTCGATGCGCCGGACATCGTTCTCCTCGACGGCACGGTTGCCAAGGCCGCCGACCGCAATCGCGCCGTCTCGATTGCGGATGTCATGCGCCACAGCAAGCTTGAACGGATCGAGAAGGAGAAGCTGAACGAGTTCGCCGAGGATAAGTCCCACGCGCGCAACACGCATTCTGCGGTCTTTGCCGAGGTCAAGGTGGATGAAGAGCTCGGCGTCATTCGCGTCACGCGGGTCGTGAGCGCGGTCGCAGCCGGGCGCATCCTGAACACCAAGACCGGCCGCAGCCAGATCATGGGCGGCGTGGTCTGGGGGATCGGGATGGCGCTGCACGAGGAGACGGTGATGGATCACCGCTTCGGCCGCATCATGAACGCGAACATCGCCGAATACCACATTCCCGTGAACGCCGACGTCCACGACATCAACGTGATTTTCGTCGACGAGCCCGACGACCGCATCAACCTGTTGGGCATCAAGGGTCTCGGCGAAATCGGCATCGTCGGCGTCCCGGCCGCAATTGCGAACGCCGTCTATCACGCCACCGGCAAGCGCATCCGGCGCTTCCCGATCACGCTGGATAAGCTACTGGAGTGAAGCGGCAGGCCAACCTTGCCACAGCACTCGGGCATGTCATCCAGATGTCATCGAATGTGCAGAGAGCTGTATCTTCCTGCACATTCGGGACCCGCCATGGATTATTTCAAGCGCTTCAACTTCCTGTTCGCCGCACCTGTGTTCGACGCCGACGACCTCGAGGGCGTCCGCTTCAACCAGATCATCGAGGAGATCCAGCGCTCCGGCTTCGAGGTGGTCCGGGCCCGCAAGCTGGAGGATGCCGAGATGGCGGTGCAGACCGACGCCGCGATCGGCTGCATGGTGGTGGACTGGGGCAAGAAAGGGCTGGAGGGCAAGACCTCGGCGCTGATCAACCTGATGCGCCGCCGTGGCCTCGACTTCCCGATCATTCTCCTGATCCGCCGCAAGCGGTTCGAGGATTTGCCGGTCGAGGTGCTCGATTTCATCGACGGCTATGTCTTCCTGTCCGAGGAGACGCCAACCTTCATCGCCAAGAACCTGATCAGCCGTCTGAAGCAATATGCGGAGACGCTGAAAACGCCATTCTTCGGCGCGCTGGTCGACTATGCCGAGGAAGGCAACCAGCTCTGGACCTGCCCGGGCCACAATGGCGGCGTGTTCTACAATCGCAGCCCGATCGGGCGCGTGTTCGTCGAGCATCTCGGCGAATCCGTGTTCCGCGACGACCTCGACAATTCCGTGCTCGACCTCGGCGACCTCCTCACCCATGAGGGCCCCGCGCTGAGGGCGCAGAAGGAGGCCGCGCAAATCTTCGGTGCGGAAAAGACCTATTTCGTGCTCAACGGCACCTCGACCTCGAACAAGGTCGCGCTGGGCGCCCTCGTCACCGACGGCGATCTCGTGCTGTTCGACCGCAACAACCACAAGGCCGCCCATCACGGCGCGCTGATGATCAATGGCGGCATCCCGGTCTATGTGCCGACCGTTCGCAACGCCTGGGGGCTGATCGGCCCGATGCGCTGGGACAGGCTCGACGAGAAGGCCCTGCGCGAGGGGATCCGCAATCATCCGCTTGTCACGGACAGGGACGCCTGGCGCAAGGAACGGCCATTCCGCGTCGCCGTCGTCGAACAATGCACTTATGACGGCACGATTCACAGCGCCGAGATGATCCTGAAGCGCGTTGGCCATCTCTGCGACTACATCCTGTTCGACGAAGCTTGGGCCGGCTTCATGAAATTCCACCCCCTTTATGCCGGCCGCTTCGCCATGGGGCTGGCAAATCTTCCGCCCGACGCCCCCGGCATCATCGCGACGCAGTCGACCCACAAGCAGCTGGCAAGCTTCTCGCAGGCCTCGCAGATCCACATCAAGGACCGACATATCCGCGGCCAGAAGCGCCGCGTCGAGCACCGCCGCTTCAACGAGAGCTTCATGCAGCACGCCTCGACCTCGCCGTTCTATCCGCTGTTCGCCTCGCTCGACGTCGGCGCACAGATGATGAAGGGCCGCTCCGGCGAAGTGCTGTGGGACGACACGATCCGGCTCGGCATCGAGCTGCGCAAGAAGATCCGCGCGATGCGCCGGGAGTTCGAGGAGAAGGAGCAAAATTCGGACCGCCGCTGGTTCTTCGAGCCGTTCGTTCCCGATCGCATCGCCATTGCCGACGTCAGCCGCCCCGGCGCGGCGCACAATGTCGCCTGGGAGACCCTTTCCACCGACGAACTCGCCACCAATCCCGCGCTGTGGCAGCTCTCCCCGGATACCAACTGGCACGGCTTTCCCGATCTCGCGGAAGGCTTTGCCATGACCGATCCGAACAAGCTAACGCTGCTCACGCCCGGGTTCGATCGTGCGACCGGCGCCTATGCCGAGCACGGCATTCCCGCGCCGGTCGTCGCGCAATATCTGCGCGAGAACCGCATCGTCCCCGAGAAGAACGACCTCAACTCCCTGCTCTTCCTGCTCACGCCCGGCGTCGAGGCGAGCAAGGCGGGCACGCTGATCTCCGGCCTCGTCGCATTCAAGAGGCTGCACGACGACAATGCGCTGCTGGCCGATGTCATCCCCGAATTCTATCAAAAGCGGCAGGCGCGCTACGCCGGTGCGCGGCTGCGCGACCTCTGCGGCGAGATGCACCGTTTCTTCCGCACCGCCGACGTCAGCGCGCTCCAGGCCAGGCAGTTCATGCCCGAGCACATGCCCGAGATCGCGATGTCGCCGCGCGATGCCGCGCGCTATCTGTTCAAGAACGACGTCGACTACCTCCCGATCGAGGCGATCGCCGGCCGCATCGCGACCACGCCATTCGTGGTCTACCCGCCCGGCATCGCCACCATCGTGCCCGGCGAGCGGCTGACGGAACGAGCCAAGCCCATGATTGATTATCTCAAGATGTTCGAGACCTGCTTCAACACATTTCCGGGCTTCGACGTCGAGATCCAGGGCGTCTACAAGGAGGTCGATGCGAATGGGCGCATCGGGCTCTACACTTATGTCGTGACCGAGTAGGTGCCGATGAACGAAGCAGCTGCGCGCGCGAGCGATGAACCCGTCCTGGTTCGGCCATCACGCGAAAGCGACGTCGAGGCGATGCTGTCGATCTACCGCCATCACGTCCGCAACGGCGTGCCGCGCGATGTCGAAGGAACCGGTGCGCCGGACCCGGACGATCTGCGCGACCGGCGCAAGAACCTGAAGCAGACCCGCCTGCCGCATCTGGTGGCGACTTGGCGCGGCGAGGTCGTCGGCTATGCCTATGCCGTGCTGTTCCGCAAAAGGCCCGCCTATCGATACACCGCCAAGCACTCGATCTACGTCCATCACGCCCATCTCGGCCGCGGGGTCGGACGGCTGTTACTGCAGGAATTGATCGATGCCTGCGCGGCGGCCGGCTTTCGCCAGATGATCGGCTATATCGATGCCGATAACGCGCCCTCGCTGAAGCTGCACGAGCGGTTCGGCTTCGCGCGCGCCGGCCTGCTCAGCGGCGTTGCCTTCCGCCACGGCCGCTGGTCCGACACCGTCATGGTGCAACGCTCGCTCGGCGCGGGGACGACGACGCCCCCGCCCGTCACGGCACCCGGGCGTTAAGCCCTAGGATGGGTAGTCGGCCGGTCTGACGTGGATGCGGTCGGCATGCAGTGACCAGTGATGCAACGCCTGGTCCTTGCAGAACCTCGCTTTCGCCCGTTCCCTGGCCTCGTCCTCGTCGGCGGCGTCGATCTCGAGCGTGCCCTGGCAGACCTCGCGTTGCCGGCCGTATTCGCCGAGCACGTCCTTCATGAACCTGACGACATAAGTTGACATGGGACCTCCCTGCCTGCCCGCCGGCACTCTAGTCCCATTTAGGCCGGACGGGGAAAGGAGATTTTGACGCGGATCAAGGCTTGTCCGGTCCCGGCGGAAGATTCGTTGCGGAACCTGCCGCGCGGGTTTATGGGCAAATGCCGGTCGCCAATAAGGAACTTGCCTTGCACTTTGTCTCCGATACCGAAGTCACGAAAGCTCTGACCTTTCCGATCCTGATTACGGCCCTCGAAGAAGCGCATCGCCGGCCGAAGATGGAGGTGCTGGACGCCTTCCTTGGAGACGAGAGGGGGCAATACGTCATCCGCAGCGCCGTCGATCCCGGCCGATACATGGCCAGCAAGATGTTCACCAGCTTTCCGGCCAATCTGGCCGAAGGCAGGATACCGGCGGTGCAGGCCGTGTGCGTGCTGTTCGACGGCACCAATGGGCGGCCGCTGGCGGCGATGGACGGGACCGAGATCACGCATTGGCGCACCGCAGCCGACTCCGCGTTGGCCACGAAGCTGCTCGCCCCGCCCAATCCCGAGACACTGCTCTGCGTCGGGGCCGGCGAGATGTCTGAATGGCTGATCCGGGGTCATCGAGCCGTGCGGCCGTCACTGGAGCGCGTGCTGATTTGGAATCGCAGTCCGGACCGGGGCGTGGATCTCGCTCAGCGCTTGGCGAAGGCCGGCATCAAGGCGGAAGCAATCACGGATCTCGACGCCGCGACGCGCGAGGCCGACGTCATTACCACCTGCACCCGCGCGCATCAGCCGCTGATCAAGGGCCGCAATCTGCGGCCGGGCACGCATCTGGACCTCGTCGGCGGCTACACACCGCAAACCCGGGAGGCTGATGACGAGGCGGCCAAGCGCTCCCGCGTCTTCGTGGACCGGCGGGAATCCGCCTTCCACGGCGTCGGCGACATCCTGCAGCCGATCGCGAGCGGCGCGATCAGCGAGGCGGACGTCCTCGGCGACCTCTACGACCTCGTCGGCGGCCTTGTGCAGGGGCGAACGTCACCGTCCGACATCACGTTCTTCAAGAACGCGGGCGGCGGCCATCTCGACCTCATGACCTGCGAGGCCGTGTTCCAGCAGCTCGGCGCAAAGCTGGGGTAGTGGCCCAGGCTGGCGAGACACGGCCGACCGTCAGCCCTCACGCCTTGATGTCGAGGAGCGTGTCTTGCGTCTCGGCGTAGGCCTGAATGACCTTCGCATTGGCAACGAAGCTGTACCTTGCGGTCACCAGCTGAGCGAATTCGCTAGCAAGATCGACATTCGGCGCTGCGACCAGGCCGTCCTGGTTTGCGAAGGGAGCGCTTGGGTCGAAACGCGCGGTATAGCTCGGCGACACCGTCGATACGGTCGCGACCGTACCGCCTGGTGTCGAACCGCTCGACTGGGAGACCTGATCGACTCGCAAGGGCACGTAAGCTGCAGGAAACGTTGGAGCAATGCCCGCACCGGCCGATGCGCTCGACCCGCCTGACGCGGGTAGTGGGCCGGTCGTGCTGATGTTGGCGATATTACTCGCGGCCACGTTCACGCGCAAACTCGCCGCAGAAAGTCCGGATGTCGCAATCGAAGGTATGCTCATGCTCCCTGATCTACAGGAGAGGTCATACGCGTTCATTCACGCCATCAGTAAAATCCACCGCTCTCTGTTTTCATCCTGATAACCAAGGATCGGCGCGCAACTGGGCTTCGCGCGTCCTACCCCGGCGTCACGCCAAAAGCCTGCTTGAAGCGCTCGGCATAGCGCGGCCAGGCTTCGGGATTGATGATGCGCGGCGGGCGCTTGCCGTCGAGCACATCCAGCACCTGCTCGGCGGCGATCCGGCCCATGTTCTGACGCGCCTCGATGGTGACGCCTGCCGTGTGCGGGCTCGCCAGCACGTTGTCGAACTGGAGCAGCGGATGCTCCGGCGGCGGCGGCTCCTTGGACCAGACGTCGAGGCCGGCACCGGCGATGCGCTTGTCGCGCAGCGCCTGCAGCAGCGCGTCCTCGTCGTGGATGAAGCCGCGTGCGGTGGTGATAAAATAGGCATGCGGCTGCATCAGCGCGAATTCGCGTGTGCTGATCAAGTTGCGGCTGCCCTTGTTGAGCGGGCATGAGATCGAGACGAAATCGGCGCGGCGCAACAGCTCGTCCAGCTCGACCTTCTCCCCGCCCCGCTCGGCCATCACCTCGGCCGACAAATACGGATCGTAGGCAAGCACTGTCATGCCGAGCAGGCCCTTGCACAAGGCGGCGATGCGCCGGCCGACATTGCCGAGGCCGATGATGCCGACGGTCTTGCCCTCGACCTCGTTGCCAACGAGATCGTTGCGGTTCACGTCGCGCTCGCGGCGCAGCCGGCGATCCGACTGGATGATGCGCTTGGACAGCGTCAGCATCATCGCCAGCGCGTGCTCGGCGACCGAATGGGCGTTGCCGCCGGACTGGTTGACGACTACGACGCCTGCCTCCGTGCAGGCCTCGACGTCGACGGGATCGAAGCCGGCACCGTTGCTGGAGACCAGCAGCAAATTCGGCGTCCGCTTCAGGAAGGCGGCATCGACATGGAAATGCGGGGCGAGCTCGTCGCGGGCGGCGCCGACCTGGTAGACGTGGGCCGCGCCGAGGAGCGGGCCATAGACATCCTCGGGGCTTCGGTTTTCGATGCGATCGACCCGCACGTCGGGCCGCGCCTTCAGGATGTCGATATAGATCGGATTGGCCAAATAATTGGAGTAGACGACGCGCTTGTTGTTGACGGACATCAGGACCTTCCGGCTCGCTCGCGGGAGAGCCGCAAGGTCAGCGCGACGCGCGCCCTCCTATGCCCCTCCCGTGTTCTGGTTGTCGCCGCTTATGCCATGGCGGTGCCGGCCACGGCAGGCCTGCTGGCGCAGATCATGGTGCCGGCACGGACATGTTGACAATCCCGCTGCCCGCGTCAAGTTCGGCAGACCGCCGCGACGGCCAGAACCAAGAAGCATGCGCGGCCCGAGGGAGAGCGCGATGGCGATTGCGGAACAGCAGCCGCAGGGGAGCCGCGACGGAAGCTGGCACGGCATCGTCCTGCAAACCTTGAAGCGGAACGAGATCAGCCTGATCCCTTACGTGCCGGACCGCGTGCTGACGCCGCTGATCAAGAACCTGCACGCCGATCCCTTCTTCACCACTTTCGCGACCGCCCGCGAGGAAGAGGCCGTCGGCATCGTCGCCGGCGCCTGGATGGGCGGCCGGCGCGGCGCGGTGCTGATGCAGACCTCCGGCTTTGCGACGCTCGCAAACGTGCTGGCCTCGCTCGCAGTGCCCTACCAGATTCCGCTCATCATGTTCGTGTCCGAGCGCGGCACGCTCGGCGAATTCAACTACGGCCAGTCCCTGGTTTGCCGCACCATGCGACCGGTGCTGGATTCGCTGGCGCTGGAGCATCACACCATCACCCGGCTCGACGAGCTCGAATTCATCACCGACCGCTCGATCAAGCAGGCCGTCACCACGCAGGCGCCCGTCGCCTTGATCCTCAACCCGCTGCTTACGGGCGGCAAGGTCTTCGACAAGTGAGGCCGGCCAAATGAATCAAGAATTGAACGCTGGCAATACCAAGGTGATGAACCGCTTCGACGTCACCTCGCGGTTGATCGCGAAGCTGAAGCACGAGGAAGCCGTGATCGGCGGCATCGGCAACACCAACTTCGATCTGTGGGCCGCCGGCCACCGCCCGCAGAACTTCTACATGCTGGGCAGCATGGGCCTCGCCTTCCCGATCGCGCTCGGCGTGGCGCTGGCGCAGCCCGACCGCCGCGTCTTCGCGCTCGAAGGCGACGGCTCGCTCCTGATGCAGCTCGGTGCGCTCTCGACGATTGCAGCCTTGAAGCCGAAGAACCTCACGATGATCGTGATGGACAACGGCATCTACCAAATCACCGGCGCGCAGCCGACGCCGGCAGCTGGTGTCGCCGACATCGTCGCCATCGCCATCGGCTCTGGTCTCGCGAGCAGTGCGTGGGCCGCCGACGAGGAGGATTTCGAGCGGCTGGTCGACGACGCCATGGCTGCTTCCGAACCGAGCCTGATCGCGGTCAGGATCGACGACAAGCCCGGCGTGGGCACCACCCGGCGCGACCCCGTGCAGATCCGGGAACGCTTCATGCATGGCCTCGGCGTGCGCGATCCCCTTTAACATTTTGTCATTAACTACACGGCGATCTGATGCGAGCCTCGCGACAACCCGACCAAATTCGTGCTAAGCGACCCGGATGTTCATTCGTACCTTTGCCTGGCTGCTCGCCGCTGCCGTTACGTTCGCCACGCTCGGTCCTCCCGGCCTTCGCCCCCATTCCGACCTCGGTCAGGACGGCGAACATGCGCTTGCCTTCGTCATGGTGGGATTGGCCTTCGGTCTCGCCTATCCACGCCGGCGCCTACTGAGCGCAGCGGCCGCGGTCGTCCTGATCGGCGTTCTCGAGCTGATGCAATTTTGGGCACCCGGCCGTCACGCGCGGCTGGTGGATTTTCTGGTCGATGCTGCCACCGCGTGCCTCGGCTTTGCACTCGCCGCCGCGGCAGACCGGCTACTCTCGCGCTTTCGCACCAGCTCCGCCATGACAAGCGAAGGCCCCGCGGAGTGATGCTCCGCAGGGCCCTGCTCAGCACAAAGAATTGCGTCGATCAGTCGATGATCTTGATGACGCGGCGTGTGCGCGGCTCCACGATCACACGGCGATCGTTCACGACCGCATAGCGATATTCGGTGTAGTTCGGCACGGGCCGCAGCACCACGGTCGGAGGCAGCGGCTCGCCCACCACGACGCGCTCCTGGACCACGACGGAGTCGCTGCGAGGAATTCCGCCGAGGACCGCATTCGGAATTTCGAGACCGGCGCCGACGGCTGCACCCACCGTGCCGCCAACCATTGCACCGATCGGGCCGCCGATGTCGCCACCTGCACGCGCGCCGTCCCTGGCGCCCTGTTCGGTCGTCGACTGAGCAAAGGCTGCGCTCGACGCCAGCAGCGACGCTGCAGCCAACGTAATCGCAAGACGGGTTTTCATGTCCTGATGTCTCCAGTGATTGTCCTGCGCCTTCAACCCGCGGAGCCGGAGCATTGTTCCGGTTCCCCTGCGACGAAAGATGCATCACTGGACAGTGTTACCGCGTAACAGTTCAGGCCCTGGCGATCTCATGCCCCGCCATCAGTTCCAACGCCCGCACCATGGCGGAGTGATCCCAGGCCTTGCCGCCATGTGCGGTGCAGGACGAGAACAATTGCTGCGCCACGGCCGTGCTGGGCAGCGACAGGCCAAGTGCACGCGCGCCTTCGAGCGCGAGGTTGAGATCCTTCTGGTGCAGCTCGATGCGGAAGCCAGGATCGAAATTGCGCTTCACCATGCGCTCGCCATGCACCTCCAGAATGCGCGAGGAGGCGAAGCCGCCCATCAGCGCCTTGCGCACCAGCGCGGGATTCGCACCCGCCTTGGATGCGAACAACAGGGCCTCGCTCACGGCTTCGATGGTGAGTGCGACGATGATCTGATTGGCAACCTTTGTCGTCTGCCCGTCGCCGTTGCCGCCGACATGGGTGACGTTCTTGCCCATCTTGTCGAAGATCGGCTTCATGGTGCCAAAAGCCCGCTCCGGCCCGCCGACCATGATGGTGAGGCTCGCCGCCTTTGCGCCGACCTCCCCGCCCGACACCGGCGCATCGAGATAATCAGCGCCGAGCGCCTCGATCTTCTTCGCAAACTCCTTCGTCGCCAGCGGCGAGATCGAGCTCATGTCGACGACGATCTTGCCCTTGGAGATGCCGCTGGCGACACCCTCCTTGCCGAACAGCACGGCCTCCACATGCGGCGTATCCGGCACCATGATGATGACCGCGTCCGCCTGCTCCGCGACCTCCCTGGCCGATGTGCAGGCGATGCCGCCCGCGGACATCAGCTCCGGCGCGATCGGAGCAACGTCATGCAGGAGAACGCGATGACCCGCGGCCAGGAGATGGCCGGCCATCGGCCGTCCCATGGTGCCGAGTCCGATGAAGCCGATGTTGGTCATTGTCGTCGTTTCCTCTGCAAGACATGTTGGTAAGTCTATCCACGTGCTCGGTGCACCTCTCCCGCTTGCGGGAGAGGTCGGCACGTCCGGGCGATGCGAAGCATCGTCCCGCGTGCCGGGTGAGGGTTCTCTCCACGTTGGGATTTGTTCCGCAAGGATCCCATCGCGGAGACACCCTCTCCCCAACCCTCTCCCGCAAGCGGGAGAGGGAGCGCACCGTCAGCGCGGCCGCATCTGGCCCTAGATCTCAGGTCTCAAACGTCTGCGCCGCGTGCCACGACAAGCCTTCCAGCGTCGTGGTGCGCGGCTTGTATTCGCAGCCGATCCAGCCGCGATAGCCGATCGCGTCGAGATGGCGGAACAGGAAGGGATAGTTGATCTCGCCGGTGCCGGGCTCATGGCGGCCGGGATTGTCGGCAAGCTGGATGTGGGCGATCTGAGGCAGATATTCCTGCATGGTGCGGGCGAGATCGCCCTCCATGATCTGCATGTGGTAGATGTCGTATTGGATGAAGAGGTTGTTCGACCTCACCTCGGAGATCAGCTGCACCGCCTGCTCGGTGCCGTTGAGGAAGAAACCGGGAATATCGAGCGTGTTGATGGGCTCGACTAATAGCTTGATGTTCTCTCGTGCCAGCGTCGAAGCTGCAAAACGCAGATTCCCGACCAGCGTCTCCCGAAGCTCGTGCGGATCGGCGTCGACAGGGGCGATGCCGACGAGGCAGTTGATCTGCTCGCAATCGAGCGCCCTGGCATAATCGATCGCGCGGAACACGCCGTCGCGGAATTCGGCGATGCGGTCGGGCATGATCGCAATGCCGCGCTCGCCCCCCGCCCAGTTGCCGGCGGGGAGATTGTGCAGCACCTGCGTCAGGCCATGCGCCTCGAGCTGCTCGCGCAGCTGCGCCTTGTCGAAATCATAGGGGAAGAGATATTCGACCCCGGTAAAGCCTGCCGCCTTCGCCGCCGCAAAGCGGTCGAGGAACGGCATCTCGTTGAAGAGCATGGTGAGGTTGGCGGCAAATTTCGGCATGTGCTTCTTCCCCTATTCCGCCGGCTGCAGCACGCGCGTGGTCTCGACTTCGTCGAGCGGAAGGTCCAGCACCTCCTCGAACTCGACGATGTTGTCGATCTCCGTGCCCATCGCGATGTTGGTGACCCGTTCGAGGATGAACTCGACCACCACAGGCACGCGGTGCTTGGCCATCAATTCGCGGGCGGTCGCAAACGCTGCCTGCGTGTCCTTCGGGTCGGTGACGCGGATGGCCTTGCAGCCGAGGCCTTCAGCGACCGCGACGTGGTCGACGCCGTAGACGCCGATCTCGGGCGCGTTGATGTTCTCGAAGGAAAGCTGGACGTGATAGTCCATGTCGAAACCGCGCTGGGCCTGGCGGATCAGGCCGAGATAGGAATTGTTCACGACGACGTGGATGTAGGGCAGGTTGAACTGCGCGCCGACCGCGAGCTCCTCGATCAGGAACTGGAAGTCGTAGTCGCCGGAGAGCGCGACGATCTCACGTTCCGGGCACGCCGCGCGCACGCCGAGCGCGGCCGGCAGCGTCCAGCCGAGCGGCCCCGCCTGCCCGGCATTGATCCAGTTGCGGGGCTTGTAGACGCCGAGGAACTGCGCGCCGGCGATCTGCGACAGGCCGATCACGGTGACATAGGTGGTGTCGCGGCCGAACGCCTTGTTCATTTCCTCGTAGACGCGTTGCGGCTTGATCGGGACGTTGTCGAAATGGCTCTTGCGCAGCATCGTCTTCTTGCGGTCGCGGCAGGCCGCAGGCCACGCCTGGCGCTCGCGGAGCCTGCCTGACCGCCGCCACTCCCTGGCGACGGCGACGAACAGTTCGAGCGCGGCCTTCGCGTCCGAGACGATGCCGAGATCGGGATTGAACACGCGCCCGATCTGGGTCGGCTCGATGTCGACGTGAACGAATTTGCGGCCCTTGGTGTAAGTCTCGACCGATCCCGTATGGCGGTTGGCCCAACGATTGCCGATGCCGAGCACGAAGTCGGATTCCAGCAGCGTGGCATTACCATAGCGGTGGCTGGTCTGGAGACCCACCATGCCGGCCATCAGCACGTGATCATCGGGAATCGCGCCCCATCCCATCAGCGTCGGCACGACGGGTACGTTGGCGATTTCGGCGAATTCGACCAGCAGGTCCGAGGCGTCGGCGTTGATGATGCCGCCGCCCGCGACGATCAGCGGCCGCTCGGCGGCGTTGAGCATCTCCAGCGCCTTCTCGACCTGCTTGCGCGTCGCGGCGGGCTTGTAGACCGGCAGCGGCTCGTAAGTCTCGTCATCGAACTCGATTTCGGCGAGCTGCACGTCGAGGGGCATGTCGATCAGCACTGGCCCCGGCCTGCCTGAGCGCATCACATGAAAGGCCTGGCTGAACACCCGCGGCACCAGCGCCGGCTCACGCACGGTCACCGCCCACTTCGTGACGGGCTTTGCGATCGACTCGATGTCGACGGCCTGGAAATCCTCCTTGTAGAGCCGCGCGCGCGGCGCCTGCCCGGTGATGCAGAGGATCGGGATGGAATCGGCGATCGCGGAGTAAAGACCGGTGATCATGTCGGTGCCAGCCGGCCCGGAGGTGCCGATACAGACCCCGATATTGCCGGCCCTGGCGCGCGTATAGCCCTCGGCCATGTGCGAAGCGCCCTCGACATGGCGCGCCAGGATGTGGCGGATCGAGCCGCGCTTCTTCAGCGCCGAGTAAAGCGGATTGATCGCAGCGCCGGGAACACCGAAGGCCGTCGAGATACCTTCCTTCTCCAGGATACGCACGGCCGCATCGACAGCTCGCATCTTCGCCATATCAGACCTCGCTCAAATTGCATCAGCGCGCGAGATCATCAGGTGTGCAGAAGCCGATCTCAACGAGATCGATTTTATTTTCCACGATGCGGCAGCTCCGGAAAAACCGCGGCGGTTTCAATCGGATAAATCGAGGAATGCGTGAAAGCGCCTCACTCGAACAGTGGCGCCAACTGCATCTGCGGCACCAGCACGAGGCCCTTATCGGTGATGCGAATTTCCGGAATGACCGATAGCGGAATCAAATTGAAGCCCATGTACGGGATGGTGCAGCCGGCCTCGGCCCATTCCTTCTTCAGCGCCTTGACCTCTTCGGCCACCACCGTGACGCGCTTGTCGGAGAGGAGGCCGGCGATTGGCAGCGGAACCAGCGCCCTCACCTCGCCGTCGACGACGACGCAAACGCCACCCTGCCGCTCCTTGATGGCGGCGATGGCGACCTGCATGTCGCCCTCGTTGGTGCCGGCGACGATGAGATTATGGCTGTCGTGCCCGACGCTGGACGCGACCGCGCCGCGCTTCAGGCCGAAATCCTTCAAGAGGCCATGGGCGACGTTGCCCGCGGATTTGCCATGACGCTCGACCACCGCGACGAAGCAGAGGCCATAGCGCGCGAACAGCGAGGGCCAGTCCTTGGCCGGTTCGATCGCGACCTTGTCGTGGATCAGCGTGATGCCAGGCAGCGCGGTCTTGATCGCGTTCACGGTGCAGGCCTTGGCCGGCAATTCGGGCGTGAGCTTCATCGTCTTCGGCAGCTTGACGGTCGCATAGGCTACCGTGGGATATTGATAGCGCTGCGACAGCGCCTGATCGAGACGCGGCGTGATCTTGCCGTGCTCGACCACGAGCTCGCCGCCGTACCAGGTGCATTGCGGCTTGAGCTGATCGTCCATCAGCACGAGATCGGCGCGGCGGCCGCCGCCGAGCCCGCCGATATCGCCTTCCATTCCGAAGCGCGTCGCGCCATGCAGCGAGCCCATCGACCAGGCCTGCTCCGGCGACATCCCCGCCTTCACGGCTTCCCGCACCACCCAGCCGAGACCGAACAGCAGGAGATCGTCGGCGTCACGATCGTCCGTGCACACGGCGGTGCGCTTGTGCGAGGCCCCGAGCTCGGTGATCGTTCGGATTGCTTGCGGCAGCGAATGCCAGGGCGTGGTCGGCGGCCCGCCGCGCAAAAACACCCAGACGCCGGCATCGAGCAGATCATCGGCGATGTCGCGGTCGATCGCCTCATGGGTGTCGGTGACGCCGGATGCCGCATAGGCCGCGACGAATTCGCGGCCATAGACATGCCCGGACACGGGACGCCCCCGCTTCAAGGCTGCGGCGAGGATGGCATGGCTGCGCTCGTCGCCCATCGTGACAGGCACGAAATCCATCTTCTCGCCAAGCGCCACCGCTTCGGGCCAGCGGTCGAACAGGCCGGCTATCTTGTCCGGCGTGAGGTCGCCGCCTGCCGTCTCCAGTTCCGCCGAAGTCGCGGGGACGGTGCTCGGCACGGTCAAGAAGATAGAAAGCGGCGCCTCGCGCGCGTCCTCCAGCATCGCCTCGACACCGGCGACATCCATGACGTTGCCGATCTCGTGGCTGTCGCAGAAGATCGTCGTGGTGCCGTTGAGGAGCGCGGCCTCTGCATAGGCGCAGGCCGTCACCATCGAGGATTCGATGTGAATGTGCGGATCGACGAGGCCCGGCGCGATGATGCCGCCGGCCGCGTCATAAAGCGGAATATCGCTCCAGGCCTTCTTCGCTGTACCGGCCGGCTTCACCGCCGCGATGCGGCCGCCGGTGATCCAGACCTCGCGCCCCGGATGGATACGCTCGGAATAGGTCGAGAGCACGCGCGCCCCCGTGACGACGAGATCCGGCGCGACACGAACTGAAGCGACGTCGGCGAGGCGCCGCGTCATGCTGTGCAGCGGCGCGACGGTGAAGCGGGTGAGCTTGGTCATGGGAACCTCGCATGGCGTTACGGGCAAGCCATGGTTACGCCCCGCGCCACACCGGGCAAGCTCAAATATGGCGGCGCGTCCTGCTTACGTCTTAGGCGCAGCAGCGCTGGCTGGCCTTGCACGTCGACGCGGGTTCCGCGCTCTCGGCGCCGCCGCAGTGGCGGGTTTAACCCGAATCCGCATCGACCGGCCCTTCGGCTCGTCGATCTCGAACGAATTGGTTTTGCGCACCAGGTCGCTCAGCTTGCGGAAACCATACGTTCTCGGATCGAAATCGGAGGCGAGATTGGCGAGTTGCCGGCCGACCTCTCCGAGCGTCACCCAGCCGTCCTCGCTCTCCATCTGGGTGATGACCTTCTTGATCACGGGCACGGCGGCATCAGGCGGTTGAAGCGACGTCGGCCTTACGACGGCATCCTGATTGTTCACCGGCGCGGCAAGCAGATTCTCCGTATAGACGAATCTTCGGCAGGCCTGCCGGAAACTCTCCGGCGTCTTCTGCTCGCCGAAACCAAACACATCGATGCCCTGCTCTCGGATGCGTGCGGCAAGGCGCGTAAAGTCGCTGTCGGACGACACCAGGCAAAAGCCATCGAAGCGTCCGCTGTGAAGCAGGTCCATCGCATCGATGACAAGGGTGATGTCGGATGCATTCTTGCCGGTCGTGTAGGCGAACTGCTGCTGCGGAATGATGGCGTGTTTCGACAGAATGTCGGCCCAGCCCCTGGAACGGGCATTGGAGAAGTCGCCATAAATGCGGCGAACGCTGGCCTCGCCGATCTTGGCAATCTCCTCGAATAGCCCATCCGCGATTTTGGCGGAGGCATTGTCGGCATCGATCAGGACGGCCAGACGAGGCGAGCGAACTTCCGATGGCATGACAATTCCCCAGGGCAGACGCAGCATTAGAACATGTGTGCGTCAGAACGGCTAATCCTCGTTCGCCTTGAACCGGCCGAGCCCCCTCAAGACGAACGGCGCCACCAGTGCGATCAGCGCGACGCCGAGCAGCGTCGCCGAGATCGGGCTCTGCAGCAGCGTCATGGGATCGCCGAGGCTGATCGCAAGCGCGCGGCGGAGCTGGCTTTCGGCGATAGGACCGAGGATGAGGCCGACGACGACGGGCGCGATCGGGAAATCGAACCGACGCATCAGGAAGCCGAGCACGCCGAAACCGGCCAGCATCGACAATTCCACGACCGACGGCTTTGCCGCGATGGTGCCCATGGTCGCGAACACGAGGATGCCGGCATAGAGCCAGGGCTGCGGGATCGCGAGCAGCCGTACCCACAGGCCGACCAGCGGCAGGTTGAGCACCAGCAGCATCATGTTGGCGATGAACAGGCTGGCGATCAGGCCCCACACGAGGTCGGGCCGCTCGGCGAACAGCAGCGGGCCCGGATTGAGACCATATTGCTGGAAGCCCGCCAGCATCATCGCGGCCGTCGCCGAGGTCGGCAGGCCCAGCGTCAAGAGCGGCACCAGCGTGCCGGCGGCAGAGGCGTTGTTGGCAGCTTCGGGGCCGGCGACCCCTTCGATCGCGCCCTTGCCGAATTCTTCGGGATGCTTCGTCAGCCGCTTCTCGGTCGAATAAGACAGGAAGGTCGGGATCTCGGCGCCGCCGGCCGGCAGCGCACCGATCGGGAAGCCGAACATGGTCCCGCGCAGCCAGGGCTTCCAAGACCGCTTCCAGTCCTCCTTGGTCATCCACAGCGAGCCGCGCACCGGCTCCAGCTTCTCCTCGGTGTGGTGGCGGCGCGATGCGACGTAGAGTGCCTCGCCCACCGCGAACAGGCCGACCGCGAGCGTTGTGACTTCAACGCCGTCGAGCAATTCAGGAACGCCGAACGCAAGCCGCGCCTGACCGGTCAACTTGTCGATGCCGACGAGACCGAGTGTCAGACCGATGAACAGGCTGGTCAGGCCGCGGACTGGGGAATCGCCGAAGGTCGCCGACACCGTGACGAAGGCGACGCACATCAGCGCAAAGTAATCCTCGGGGCCGAAGCGCACGGCGACATCGACCAGCCATGGCGCAAGGAAAGCCAAGCCAATGGTGGCGATGGTGCCGGCGACGAAGGAACCGATTGCGGAGGTCGCGAGCGCCGGCCCGCCGCGGCCGGCCTTGGCCATCTTGTTGCCTTCGAGCGCAGTCGCCATCGAGGCGCTCTCGCCGGGCGTGTTGATGAGGATCGCTGTGGTCGATCCGCCGTACATGCCGCCATAATAGATGCCGGCGAACATGATCAGCGAGCCGCCGGGGTCGAGCTTGTAGGTCACCGGCAGCAGCAGCGCGACCGTCAATGCCGGGCCGATGCCGGGCAGAACGCCCACGGCCGTGCCGAGGAACACGCCGATCAGCGCGTAAAGCAGGTTCATCGGCTGGACGGCGACCGCCATGCCGTGAGCCAGCGCGGCAAAGGTATCCATCACAGCAGTCGCTCCAGCGGGCCGGCAGGCAGGCTCAGCGTCAACAACCGGTCGAACGCGAGATAGATGAGGGTCGACATCACGAGAGCGATGACGGCGTCAATGAGGATGGCACGGCGTCCGAAGGCCGCCGAGGTCGTCACGAACAGGGCCGAGGTCGCCAGGATGAAGCCGCCGCCAGAGCCGATGATGGCGATCAGCAGCGCCAGACCGACGAGAATCAGAACCACAGGAACGGGATCGGCGCTCTCGCGTGCCGGCAAATTGCCGCGCAGCGCGTCGATGAAATTGCCGATCGCAAGCAGCGCAAGGCCGCAGGCGACCACGACCGGCATCGCCTCCGGTCCCATCCCGTACATCGCGGCGGATTGCAGGCCGCGCGCGTCCCAGACCAGCACGGCGGCGAGCACCGCAAGCGATGCCGCGATGACGAGGCCGGCGCGGTCGACACGCCGCGGCGGCTGGACGGGATCGCCCGAGGTCATGACTTGACCAAGCCGACCGATTTCAGCACGTCGGTGACCCGGGCCGTTTCTTTCTTCAGGAAGTCGGCAAAAGCGTCGCCGCCGAGATAGGCGTCCTCCCAGCCTTTTTGCTTGAGGATCTCCTTCCAGGCGTCAGACTTCGCCATCTTCTCGACCGCATCGTTCAAGGTCTTGCGCTGCTCCGGTGTGATGCCGGGAGGCGCGACCACCGAACGCCAATTGGCGATCACGAGGTCGATGCCCTGCTCCTTGAAGGTGGGGATGTCGCTTCCTGCGATGCGCTTCTCCGAGGTCACGCCGATCGCGCGCAGCTTGCCGGACTTGATCTGCCCTTCATATTCGCTCAGCCCCGAAATGCCCGCGGTGACCTTGCCACCGAGGATCGCCGCCAGCGAGTCGCCGCCGCCGGAGAACGGGATGTAGTTGATCTTCTTGGCGTCAGCACCGACGGCGCCGGCGAACAAGGCCGCCATCACATGGTCGACGCCGCCGGCCGAACCGCCGGCAAAGGTGACCTTCGCGATATCGGCCTTCACCGCGGCGGCCAGGTCCTGCGCGGTCTTGATCGGCGAATTCGCGGGAACCACGATCACCTGAATTTCCTCGGTGAGCCGCGCGATCGGCGTCACCTGCTCCAGCGTCACCGGCGACTTGTTCATGGCGAGCGCGCCGACCATGACGAAGCCGTTGACCATCATTTGGTTGCCGTCGCCCTTGGCGCCGTTGACGAACTGCGCGATGCCGACGCTGCCGCCGGCACCGGGAACATTGGTGACCTGCACGCTGCGGGCGACGCCCGCAGCCACCAGCGCCTGCTGCATCGAGCGCGCGGTCTGGTCCCAGCCTCCGCCCGGAGCCGCCGGCGCCATCAGCTTGAGCTCGAGCTGCTGGGCAAAACCCGGATTGGCTGCCGCCAGCGTCAACGCGACGGCTGCGCCGACAAGGCGCGCGGGAAATCGGAACATGAGGGCATCTCCAGGCTCATGCGGACGTTTGCCGCATTGTGTCGTTTGGTCGCATATCAACCAAAACGGCCGATGCTGTCCAGTGAGATCCCAAGAGTCCTTTTAGCGGGGCGCTGGGATCACCCCGCCAAGCGCGGCCGTCAATTCGGCCGCAACTTCCCGGACGATCTGCCCGATCTCCGGCAACCGTTCGTCGGTAACGCGGCTGGTCATGCCGGATACGGAGATCGCGGCAAGCGGTTCAGCCAGTGCGTTGTATACCACCGCGGCGACGCAGCGTAGTCCGATCTGCGCCTCCTCATCGTCAACAGCAAAGCCCTGCTTGCGGATTTTCTCGAGCTCCCTGAACAGATCGCTCGGCCGCACGATCGACTTCTCGGTCAGGCGGGGCATGCCGTGATGGCGGATGACGGCGCCGACGTCCTCGTCTGAATAGGTTGCGAGCACCGCTTTGCCGACGCCGGAGGTCACCATGGGGACGCGGCCACCGACCTTGGTCAGCGAGCGCATGATCTCGCGGCTTTCCATACGAGTCAGCACGATGATGAATTCATCGTCGACCACGGCGAGATTGGCCGTCTCGCGAGTAAGATCGCGCAGCTTACGCAAATATGGAATTGCCTGTGCGGAGAAATTGCGTCGCCGCGCAAAGCTGGCGCCGACCGTGAAGCTGCGCACGCCGACGTGCCATTTGGATTCGCCACGGTCGAACTGCACGAAACGGCGGCTTTCGAGCGTTGCGAGCAGCCGGTGCACGGTGGACGCCGACAGGCCGGTGCGGATCGCGAGATCGCTCAGACGATAGCCTTCGTCGTCGTCGGCCAACGTCTCGATGATCGACAGTGCGCGGTCGACCGATTGCACGCCACCGTCGCGGCTCTCGTGATCGGCCTCCGAGGCCGATTTGGGCTCGAGCGATTTGCGCCTGATCACGTTCTTGCTCATCGCGACCTGACCGTTCTCCCTCGCCCCGCTTGCGGGGAGAGGGTCGGGGTGAGGGGAGTCTCCGCAAAGACGGTGAGAGACGGATTCGTGGAGAGTCCCCTCACCCGAATTGCTTCGCAATTCGGCCTCTCCCCGCAAGCGGGGAGAGGTGAACGCAAGCTCAGAGCAGCCCTGCCCCGCGCGCCCACTTGTACTTGGCGCCAAGCACCTCGACCGGCAGCTCGGTCGAATAGGCGTAAGCCGGGATGCCGTTCTGATAGAGATATTCGGCGGCCTCCTCAACCTCGACGTCGCCAGCGAGCGAGGCGACCATCGGCTTCACGAAGCCCTTGGCCTCCATCTCCTTCTTCACCTCGACCATGTTGCGGGCGAACACCATCGGCGGCGTGACGATGGTGTGCCAATAGCCGAGGATCAGCGCGTGGATGCGCTCATCCGACAGGCCGAGCTTCACGGTGTTGACGTAGGTGATCGGCGGCTCGCCGCCGGTGATATCCACGGGATTGCCGGCCGCTCCAAACGGCGGGATGAACTTGCGGAAGGCCGCATCGAGATCCGGCGGCATCGACATCAGCGACAGGCCGTTATCGACGCAGGAGTCCGACAGCAGCACGCCCGAGCCGCCGGCACCGGTGATGATGAGAACGTTCTCGCCCTTCGGCGTCGGCAGCACCGGTACGCCGCGGGCGAATTCGAGCAACTGGCGAAGTGAGCGGGCACGGATCACGCCGGACTGCTTGAACACGTCCTCATAGATGCGATCGTTGCCGGCGAGCGCGCCGGTGTGGGACGACGCCGCCTTCGCGCCGGCCGAGGTCCGGCCGGCCTTGAGCACCACCACCGGCTTCTTCTTGGACACGCGCTTTGCGGCTTCCGCGAAGGCGCGGCCGTCCTTGAGGTCTTCGCAGTGCTGGGCGATCAGATTGGTGTTCGGGTCCTGCTCGAAGAAGGCGAGCAGATCGTCCTCGTCGATATCGGACTTGTTGCCGAGGCCGACGATCGCCGAGACGCCCATCTTGGCCGAGCGCGAGAAGCCGATGATGGCCATGCCGATGCCGCCCGATTGCGACGACAGCGCCGCATGGCCCTTGACGTCATAGGCGGTGCAGAAGGTCGCGCAGAGGTTGGCGGGCGTATAATAGAAGCCGTAGATGTTCGGCCCCATCAGACGGATGTCGTACTTCTTGCCGACCTCGACGATCTCGGCCTGCAGCTCCGGCGCGCCAGCTTCAGCGAAGCCCGACGGAATCAGCACCGCGCCCGGGATCTTCTTCTCGCCGCATTCGGTCAGCGCGGCCGCGACGAATTTTGCGGGGATTGCGAACACGGCGACGTCGATCACACCCGGCACGTCCTTGACGCTCTTGTAGGCCTTGTAGCCGAGGATCTCGGCGGCCTTGGGATGGATCGGATAGATCTCGCCCTTGTAGCCGCCGTTGATGAGGTTCTTCATCACGGAATTGCCGATCTTGCCGTCCTCCGCGGAGGCGCCGACCACGGCGACCGCCTTCGGCTGCATGATGCGGTTCATCGCCGCGACGATCTCATCGGTCGGACGCGGCTTCGGCTTGGGCTTGTAGGCGAAGTCGACCACGATGCGGACGTCTGCGGCCGTGGCATCCTTCGGCGTCGCGAAC
Source organism: Bradyrhizobium sp. USDA 336 (assembly GCF_044908355.1). Lineage (NCBI taxonomy): Bacteria > Pseudomonadati > Pseudomonadota > Alphaproteobacteria > Hyphomicrobiales > Nitrobacteraceae > Bradyrhizobium > Bradyrhizobium sp. USDA 336. Next base: position 2,802,909 of record NZ_JBIYDC010000002.1, read on the forward strand.
ACCGGGTTGAGGTCGAGCTCGACGATCTCAGGGAAATCGGTGACGAGCTGCGAGACCTTGACGATGACGTCGGCGAGCGCGTTGCGGTTCACCGGCTCGCCGCCGCGCACGCCTTTCAGGATCTCGTGCGCCTGGATGCCGTCGAGCATCGAGAGCGCGTCTTCCTTGGTCGCCGGCGCGAGGCGGAAGGTGATGTCCTTGAGCACCTCGACGAGCACGCCGCCGAGGCCGAAGGCGACCAGCTTGCCGAACGAGCCGTCGGTGATCGAGCCGACGATGACCTCGGTTCCGCCGGCCAGCATCTGCTGCACCTGCACACCTTCGATCTTGGCATCGGACTTATATTTCTTTGCGTTGCCGAGGATGGTCTCGTAGGCCTTCTCGGCCTCCTCGGCCGTCTTGAGGCCGACGATGACGCCGCCGGCTTCGGTTTTGTGGAGAATGTCCGGCGAGACGATCTTCATCACGACGGGGAAGCCCATGGACGAAGCCATCTTGCCGGCCTCGCCCGCCGACTTGGCCACGCCCTCCTTCGGCACCGGAATGCCGTAGGCGTCGCAGACCAGCTTGCCTTCCGGGGCCGTCAGGCTGGTGCGATTGTCCGCCTTGACCTGGTCAAGCACCTTGCGGACGGCATCTTTGGAATTGGACATGTGGCTTCTCCCTTGACCTCAGTTCGTTCTTTTCAAAGCGCGCGCGTGTTTGCGGCTGCCCATGATGCTTGCCATTCGCCGCGCTCTGTTCCATGCGGCGGTACGGAGTGGCATAAGCCTCAAGACTACTCCGCCGGCATGGATCAAAAATGGCTGGCGATGGCATTTGGTATGCCAGAAGCCAACTTGTCAAGCTGGTGCATGGCCTAGAAGGCCGCAAAAAATAGGCAGCTTGACATTCTGGCATGTGGTATGCCAAAAACTTTCCAGTTAATATTCCTGTAAAAGACGACTCCCCACTGGAGGAGATTCGTCGTGTCACTACGGAAACCAACCAAGGCGTTGCCGAACATGGCCGAGGCAGACATCGCAATCGTTCGTATTGCCCCGGAGAGCAGCTTCAAGAACAAGGCGTATGACGCCTTGAAGGAAGCCATCCTCAAGATGGACATCTACTCGACGCCCGAGCCGGTGATGCTCGACGAGCGCGCGCTGTCCGAACGGCTCGGCGTCAGCCGCACGCCGATCCGCGAAGCGATCGCGATGCTGGAGCAGGACGGTTTCGTGAAGACCGTTCCCCGCCGCGGCATCATGGTGGTGCGCAGGACCAAGAGCGAGATCGTCGACATGATCCGCGCCTGGGCGGCGCTGGAGAGCATGGCCGCCCGCCTCATCACCACCACCGCGCGCAAGAAGGACATCACGGCGCTGCGCGACTATTTCAAGGATTTCGGCAAGGACCGCCTGCCCGAGGATCACGTCGAGGAATATTCGCGCGCCAACATCGCCTTCCACCAGGCGCTGATCTCGCTGTCGGAATCCCCCGTGCTGGTCGATCTCACCAACGACCTCCTCTTGCACGTGCGCGGCTATCGCCAGCTGACCATCGGACGCAAGGACCGCACCGCGACGTCACTGCCCGAGCATCTCGGCATCATCGAAGCGCTGGAAGCGCGCGACACCGAGCTTGCCGAGAAGCGCGCCCGCGATCACACCCTCGGCCTTGCCGCTTACGTCGAAGCGCACGGCCAAGAACTGTTTACGTAACTGTTCACTTAAGCAACGTTCACCAGAAGGGCGAACAATTCGCCCCAACGACCTTGAGACCAGGGAGACAAGGCCCATGCTGAATACCGCGACCAAGTCCGAAGCACCGGGCACCGAGCAGGAACTGACGGATGGCTTCCATCTCGTCATCGACGCGCTCAAGCTGAACGGCATCAACACCATCTATAATGTGCCGGGCATCCCGATCACGGATTTGGGCCGTATGGCGCAGGCCGCGGGTATTCGCGTGATCTCGTTCCGCCACGAGCAGAACGCCGGCTACGCCGCCGGCATCGCCGGCTATCTCACCAAGAAGCCCGGCGTCTGTCTCACGGTGTCGGCGCCCGGCTTCCTCAATGGTCTCACCGCCCTCGCCCATGCCACCACCAATTGCTATCCGATGATCCTGGTCTCGGGCTCTTCCGAGCGCGAGATCGTCGACCTCCAGCAGGGCGACTACGAGGAGATGGACCAGCTCGCGATCGCAAAGCCGCTGTGCAAGGCGGCCTATCGCGTGCTGCACGCCCAGGACATCGGCATCGGCTTCGCCCGCGCCATCCGCGCTGCGGTCTCAGGCCGTCCGGGCGGCGTCTATCTCGACCTGCCGGCCAAGCTGTTCGGCCAGGTCATGAACGCCGAGGCCGGCCAGAAGTCGCTGGTCAAGGTGATCGATGCTGCGCCCGCGCAGATCCCCTCGCCCGCATCCGTGAAGCGCGCGCTCGACGTGCTCAAGAGCGCCAAGCGCCCCCTCATCATCCTCGGCAAGGGCGCGGCCTACGCGCAGGCCGATGAGGAGATCAAGAGCTTCGTCGAGAAGAGCGGCGTTCCGTTCCTGCCCATGAGCATGGCCAAGGGCCTGCTGCCCGACACCCATCCGCAGTGCGCCGGCGCCGCCCGCTCGACGGTGCTGAAGGAGTCCGACGTCGTCATGCTGATCGGCGCGCGGCTGAACTGGCTGCTGTCGCACGGCAAGGGCAAGAGCTGGGGCGAAGCGCCGAAGAAGTTCATCCAGGTCGACATCGAGCCGAAGGAGATGGATTCCAACGTCGAGATCGTCGCGCCCGTCGTCGGCGACATCGGCTCGGTGGTCTCCGCCTTCAACCAGGCGATGGGCTCAGGCTGGACCGCGCCGCCCGCCGAATGGACCAAGGCCGTTTCGACCAAGCGCGAAGAGAACGTCGCCAAGATGGCGCCGAAGCTCATGAACAACAAATCGCCGATGGACTATCACGGCGCGCTCGGCGTGCTGAAGAACGTCATCAAGGATTATCCCGAGGCGATCCTCGTCAACGAAGGCGCCAACACGCTCGACCTCGCCCGCGGCGTCATCGACATGTACCGCCCGCGCAAGCGTCTCGACGTCGGCACCTGGGGCGTGATGGGCATCGGGATGGGCCAGGCGATCGCGGCTGCGCTCGAGACCGGCCATCCCGTGCTCGCTGTTGAAGGCGACTCGGCGTTCGGCTTCTCCGGCATGGAGGTCGAGACCATCTGCCGCTACAACCTTCCGATCTGCGTCGTCATCTTCAACAATGACGGCATCTATCGCGGCACCGACGTCAACGGCGCCAACTCCGATCCGGCGACCACCGTGTTCGTCAAGGGCGCGCGCTACGACAAGATGATGGAAGCCTTCGGCGGCGTCGGCGTCAACGCGACCTCGCCGGACGAGCTGAAGCGCGCCGTCAACGACGCCATGAAGTCCGGCAAGCCGACGCTCATCAACGCGGTGATCGATCCGGCCGCGGGCTCGGAGAGCGGCCGCATCGGCAACCTCAATCCGCAGAGCGTTCTGCAGAAGAAGAAGTAAGTCCACCCCTTAAACCCATTACGCCCTGCCGGGTGCAGGGGCAGACAGAGTACGGAGCAAACACGATGACCAAAGCGCTCGAGGGCGTTCGCATTCTCGACTTCACCCACGTCCAGTCAGGACCGACCTGCACGCAGTTGCTGGCATGGTTCGGCGCCGACGTGATCAAGGTGGAACGCCCGGGCGTGGGTGACATCACCCGCGGCCAGCTGCAGGACATCCCGAACGTGGACAGCCTGTATTTCACCATGCTCAACCACAACAAGCGCTCGATCACGCTCGACACCAAGAACCCCAAGGGCAAGGAAGTCCTCACCGAGCTGATCAAGAAGTGCGACGTGCTGGTGGAGAATTTCGGCCCCGGCGTGCTCGACCGCATGGGCTTTCCCTGGGAGAAGATCCAGTCGATCAACCCGAAGATGATCGTCGCCTCGATCAAGGGTTTTGGCCCTGGACCGTACGAAGACTGCAAGGTCTATGAGAACGTCGCCCAGTGCACCGGCGGCGCCGCCTCCACCACCGGCTTCCGCGACGGCGTGCCGCTCGTCACCGGCGCGCAGATCGGCGACAGCGGCACCGGCCTGCATCTCGCGCTCGGTATCGTCACCGCGCTCTACCAGCGCACCCACACCGGCAAGGGCCAGCGCGTCACCGCGGCGATGCAGGACGGCGTGCTCAACCTCTGCCGCGTCAAGTTGCGCGACCAGCAGCGCCTCGCGCACGGCCCGCTCAAGGAATACAGCCAGTTCGGCGAAGGCGTGCCGTTCGGCGATGCCGTGCCGCGCGCCGGCAACGATTCCGGCGGCGGCCAGCCCGGCCGCATCCTCAAGTGCAAGGGATGGGAGACCGATCCCAACGCCTACATCTACTTCATCACCCAGGCTCCCGTCTGGGAGAAGATATGCGACGTCATCGGCGAGCCCACCTGGAAGACCGATCCGAACTACGCCAAGCCGGCCGCGCGCCTGCCGCGCCTGAACGAGATATTCGCCCGCATCGAGCAGTGGACGATGACGAAGACCAAGTTCGAGGCGATGGAGATCCTCAACAAGGACGACATCCCGTGCGGCCCGATCCTGTCGATGAAGGAGATCGCGGAAGACCAATCGCTGCGCGCGACCGGCACCGTCGTCGAGGTCGACCACCCCACCCGCGGCAAGTACGTCTCGGTCGGCAACCCGATCAAGCTGTCGGATAGCCCGAGCGACGTGCAGCGCTCCCCGCTGCTTGGCGAGCACACCGACGAGATCCTGCGCTCGGTGCTCGGCTTCAGCGATCACCAGGTCGCCGAGATCCACAAGTCCGGCGCGCTCGACCCGCCGCAGAAGCAGGCCGCGGAGTAAGCGGGCCACATTTCACGAGACCAAGGGGCTGTCCGAAGGGGCGGCCCCTTTTGCTTGTGAAGGCTGCAATCGCAGGCTCAAGATCAAAACTGGAAAACAACCCCATGCACAGTAGCCATCCCATTGGTCCGCAACGATATTTCTGATTCGACGAAAAAATTCTGACCCGTCGGGCAAAACAGGGGTATTATGCCATCGTGGATATCATGCCGGGAGCGCACATCGGGCGCTCGCTGCTGCACATCGGACGGATCTCCGGCCGCAGAGATCTGGAGTCCAAGGGCGCTTATCGGACGTCAGCGCGAGGAACGTCAGCAATGGGCCCACAACCGGACGGATTGGCGGCGCGATCCAACGTGCCCGCCCAGCCGGAGCCAGTCGGTGCTAGCGAAGACCGGGAGATCACCCTTCAGCCGCGCTTGCCGACGGTCGCAGACCCGGCGGTAACCTCGTCCTTATGCGCGGCAAACGCAGCCAGCACCTCGGCTTTCTCGCGCTTAGGGACCTTGGCAAAGTCGAGGCTCCGCCCGAGTTCCGCCGCGACCTCATCGAACTCTGCCGGAGATATTCTGAGATTGCGGTGCGCTTCCTCAAGTCCGAGCGGCGTCGCGCCAGGCTTGGTGGCCGCGAACTTAAGGGGCCCGCCCGAAACGTCGCAGACCCACAGCGTCCGCATGAACTTGAGGCCCGGCAACCTTGTCAGGTTCTTGGTGTGCCATTCTCGTAGTTGCGGATTCTTGGACTTCTGGCCCACGACGGGATTCTTCACGACAGCGTCGCTGAAGTGATCCACGACGGCCGCAATAGCAAAAACGCCGCCCAGCCGCTCATACAGACTCTTCTCAGGCGAGGTTTGCTGGGCCTGCGCGTATGCCTTACTCGCTCCCTGCAATACAGTCGTCGGGGCGGCGGTCAGCGCCATTCCTGCGACCATGCTTCGTCGTGTGATGGAAGTCGGAATAAATCGTACCATGGTCACCTCCTCTGGTGAGGCAACAGGATAATCCGTGGGGAGCACGCCGCCGGTCAGAATTCGTCACTTTGTCCCGGCATTAATTGTTAGGTCGATGGATTAAGATGGAAACGTCGGGGTTACACGCTAAGAATGATCCACCGCAATGGCGTGTGTGGCCGCTCGGGACGTCCTGCGGTGGGTCATGAACTGACCGTCGAGAGCCCCGGCAGCTTGGTCTGCAAGGGCTGAATCCGGACATGGCTTGGCTTGTCCTCCAATCCGATTAATTCAGGGCGAATAGACCAAGCGCAGCGCGAACATCGCGCAAAGTGGTTTCTGTTATCTCACGCGCTCGCGCGGTGCCGCGCTTGACGACTTGCAGCACATAGCCAGGATCACGAGCCAGTGCGCAGCGACGGTCTCGGATTGGCGCGAGAAGAGCCTGCAGCACGTCCTCCAGACGTCTCTTGACAACGCTGTCGCCCAAACCGCCGCGGATATAGCGTGCCTTCAAATCCTCAACCGTGAGGTGATCTTCGTCGAACGCATCCAAGTACGTAAACACCACGTTGCCTTGGACGCAACCGGGATCGGACGCCTTTAGATGGTTTGGATCAGTGAACATACGCCGTACGGCCTCACGTATCTCATCAGCCGTTGCTGATAGCTGAACCGTATTTCCCTGCGACTTGCTCATCTTGGCTTTGCCGTCGATGCCAGGAAGACGTGCGACGCGAGGAATAAGGGCGTGAGCTTCTGGCAACACGTCAACACCAGCTTGGCGATTGATGCGGCGAACAACCTCATTCGTTAGCTCAACCAATGGCGCTTGATCTTGTCCAACCGGGACAATCGTCGCTTTGAAACCGGTGATGTCTGCGGCCTGGGCGACGGGATAGCAGAGAAAGCCTGCAGGAATATCTCTGCCGAAACCTCGCGCCTGAATTTCGTCCTTGATGGTTGGGTTGCGCTCAAGCCGCGCCACCGTGACAAAGTTCATGTACAGCAGGGTCAAATCGGCCAATGCCGGAAGATGTGATTGAAGACAGATCGTGCTCTGGTCCGGGTCGATGCCGACAGCGAGGTAGTCTGTCGCGATCTCAAGGACATTGTCACGCACCCGACTGGGATTGCGCGCGTTGTCGGTGAGTGCCTGGGTATCCGCCAGCAGCAGGTACTGCCGGTGCGTTGTCTGTAAGGCGACGCGGTTCTTCAACGAACCGACATAGTGCCCTAGGTGCAACGGTCCGGTTGTTCTGTCGCCAGTCAAGATAACAGGGAGGGTAGCTGACGAATCTTGCATCGCGGTTCTCCAAATTAGGAGCCGCCGGTCAATCGGACTTTTGATGAAAGTAACCTCGCAAGCCGATGAACGGCGGCGACGGTTGGGTAATGACAAAGCCGTGCCGCTCCTAAGTGGAGCGCCACCACAAGTTCGCGAAAGTGATCACGACGACAGTCATGAGTACGATATTGACGAAACTACCAAGGAAAGCAAGTCGTCCTGATGTCTCATGGGCCAGAAGTGGACCTTTAGGGTGGCCCGCTCGACAGCCGCTGGACTCCGCTAAGGGCTGCTATCGAGGTCTACAACAAGGAGCGCTTGCATTCGGCGCTCGGCTACCAATCGCCTCTTGAGTTCGAAACCGCGTTCGCAAAACAGGGCACGATAACGCATCATGGCAACCGCACTGTCACTATAAAATATCGTGTCTCACTTCAGGGGTGCAGTCCAACACTGTCACACCGTACTTCGAAGACCCTCAGCGATCTCCCACCGCCAATTGTTCGCGAAAATACTTCACCACCGCCGCGTTGAGCTCGCGATGAAACCCTGCCCGGTCGAACCCTGCGGGCACGTCGGTGCAGATGCGCGGGACGGCTGCGGCGAGAGCGGCCGAGCATGGAGCGAGGAACGCATAGTGGCCGGCCGGCACGACGTGCATGTCAGGCTTGCCCGGCAAGCCCTCGGCGACGCGTGCGTTGCCCGAGCCATCGCCAACTCCAGGCCCGCCGAACTGCGAGCGTCAGAACTGGAAAGGCACTTTGACGAGAGCGAGATTCTCCCGCGTCAGGGTCGCCGGTGCAGGATCAACGATGACAGCGGCGCGAATGCGCACATCCCGTATCGGCCTTGTCGAGCAGGGACACCTTGCCGCCACTGTCGGTGTTGAAGCAAAGTGTCCGCACGAAGATAAGCGCTATCGCATTGACTGGTGCCGGCCCGCGCGCACGCCTCGTCCTTCGAGACGGCGCTCACGCGCCTCCTCAGGATGAGGCTCATCGGCGTCAGTGCTCGTTGGCTATCTCGACCAGCTCAATGCGCCGACACCGTGGTCGACAAAGATGATGCCGCATCGTCTCGGCATGGTGCGCAGCCAGTGCCGGATCGCCGCGAGCTTTGGCGGCGGCATCGCAGGCTCGCGAGGCGCAAGGACGTCAGCGACGAGCCAATACGCAACTTTCACTCGCCGTCACTCCTCTCGAGGGAGCTGATGCATTGCCTTCAGGCTGACGTTCACTGCTCTCCGGCTCCGCGGCGCTCCCCCTCAATGGCGTCCCGTTTCGAATTTCGGAAGTGATCTATGCCATAGGCGATCATCACTCCGACAATCCACCCGATAAAGATGCCTAGGTTGGTCCAGTGGCCGAACAGCTTCTCCTCAATCCAGCCGCCCCCCCCAGACTGAGATGAGCCCTAAGATCACCTTCAATAGAGTAGTGCTCGTTTTTTCCTTCGAGAGCACTTCTCGCCTCCCTTGCAACGCTCAGTGCTAAGCATATTGACGCCGACGGACCAACTCCGAGCGAAATCGATCTTCTAGCGTCGCCCGGCAGCTGCGCGCATCAGCTTTCGCGCCCCTTAAGCAGCGCAGATCAATTTCAGATCAGCTTCGAACCTGATGCTGCGCTTGCCCGCAAGCGCCGTGCCCTCGAGGAAACCGCCCTTGGCATCGCACGTCCCGGAAAAACCAATTCCAATCTCGTGTCCGCCGAATACCGGGTCTTCCCCTCGCGCTGGCGTATGCTCTTGATTGACCATCTGCCCTCTCCATCGACCGCTGGAGGAGGAATATGACCCCAGATAGTAGAAGAAAGCATCGCCACCCAAGATGCGGCCGTTGTTCAATAGCATCACCCCAGTCAGGCCGCCGGGGACGCCGTCCAAGATTTTCAAATGGATGGAGTACAATCCGTTGGAAATGCCACCTTCACCAATCATCCCGGGCGCCGGAAGATCGCTTTCATCCAGGGGTGTCATGATGGATCGAAAGACGGCGCCGGGCACCTGCGGGGAACTGCCCTCGAAGTGAAACGCCTTACCAACGGCTCTTCCAACGACTGAAATTGACGAGACGTCGGAACCGAGTAGAGACTGATGATCGGCACCAAAATTGTGTCGTCGGCTGGTCACTTCGACACGGATTGAGTCCCCTTCGACATGGTAATTCCCAATATGAGCAAACCCGGAATTACCGCCCAGCAACTTGCCCCGGCGCACATACGTGACGCTCCGTCCAACCGCTTGATTGATCGAAAATTCGCTTTTGAAGAGGCCGTCGAAAGTGCTTGATAACTCGTTCATCCGGCACCACCGATTGACTCGGACTCCTCTTTTGCTCAGCGGCTAGACTCGGAAGACCGAGAGTACCGTTCGATTATTTCGACATCGGATTCGATGACGCTCTCGCGATAGCCGAACAAGTTGACGTCTGAGTTCAGGGCAGAGCAGACTTGCTCTGCCCTGCCCGTGGTTCGCTACTAGGCGCGCCTGCGTTACCACCACTAGCACCACCAAATCCATTCAGTCAAAACCGATAGTTGATGCCGCCCTTGGCCGTATGAAGCTGAACCTCGGTGTCCGTGAACGACGCGCCGGGGAATGCAAGAGCATTGCCGTTCGACTTTCCGAGATTGATGTAGATGTACTCGGCCTTGAACGTCCAGCGCGGATCGAAAGCCCATTCAAGGCCGCCACCCGCGGAGAAGCCCACCTGGACCTCCGACGAGGATGCACTTCGCGTCAGGGCCGGGAAGAAGCCGTTGAAATTGGCGATGTTCGGCGTGGCGAGATTGGAGGTGAAGATGCTGTTCTTGACGTGGCCCCAGGCGAAGCCACCGGTACCGTAGATCAGCACATTGTTCGCCGCGTATCCGAGACGTCCGCGGACCGTGCCGAACACATCGATTTCCTGCTTGAGATTGAATACGCCGGTGAAGGCGCCATTGTCGCCGCCGATCGTTCCGGTGACGCTGAAGGGGCGGCTCGCCGTTTCCCTGATGGCAGCGCCGCTGACATCCGCTTCCAGACCGTACACGAACGCGCCGGACTGCCAGTTATAGCCGATTTGGCCGCCGCCGAATCCGCCCTTGGGGCTCACATCCAGGGTGAACGGCCCAGTCCCGCCCGTGACGACATAGCCGGGCACCGTCCCGGTTGCGAGCGCGCCGGGATCGAAGGTCGCGGTCGGATCGCTCCAGCCATAACCACCATGCACGCCGGCATAAAAACCGGTCCAGCTGAATGCGACCGGCGCGGGCGGCGCCTTGGTGTAGGCCCTGCCGAGATCGGCCGCGAAGGCGGCGTGGGAGAGACAGAGAGCCGAGACCAGGAGAGTACCGGAGACGATGGATTTCATGACTTCCCTCAAATCGCGCCGAGAGGCGGCGCACCCATGGAACGACTCAGTAGCGGCTTTTCGCCGGCCTATTTCATAGAGGTGATCGCAACCACCGTCTGCATGCGCGTTTGCCACCGTGCACCTAGTCGCAATAGCAGAAGCCATAAACCGCGCCGATCTTCGCAATGTGAATATCTGCACTGGTCTTTCGCGACGTGGTGTCTGCGTTCGACCTGAGAATGGTCGTGGCGCCCTGGATCTGCGTGCTCGAGCTGGTCCGTGTCTCGTTGCGGTCGATGTCGAAATGCATGTAGCGATATTCGCCGCGCAGTGACCATCGTTGAGTGAGCTTGAATTCGCCGCCCGCGCCAGCTGTATAGCCCGCCACCCACTTGCCGTTCGGCCCGTTGACGCCGCCGGGGTCGGGAAAGGTGAAATGACCCAGCGCCAGGCCGCCGAGACCGTAGAGCATCAGCTTCGGGGTCACGAGATAGCCGGCCCGGCCGATCACCCCGACGTTCGAACGCAGCTGCTCACTGGCTTGCATCGTGCTCGGATTGACCCTTGTGGTCACGACACCGTTGAGAACTTGACGGGTGTTGCTCGTTTGCTCGCCGGTCATCTTGAAGGCAACATCCGAGAACAGCGTGCCTTCGATCTGACCGCCGGCCACGATATTGCCGGCCCGCCAATTGTAGCCTGCGAACAGATCGACCATCGAGCCCGTCGTGTCACCGACGGCACTGCCACGGCTCGTCGTGTTGCTGACAAAATCCGTCGTCAGCACCGCGCCGTTGAAGTTCTGCTGGGCAGAGTCAGCAGTCGAAGCGAGAATTTGCCGCGCGCGGCCTGCGCCGGCGGCAAAATAGGCGCCGAGATAAGGGCCAGCCCAGTGATCGCTGGGGGCGCCGGGCAGCGCCGCCATGGCCGAGCGAGGTCCTCCTTCACCGAACCGGTAGACCATACCGATCCTTCCGGTGTGGAAGTCGGCATTGATCTGACGGTTGGTGCTGTCGACGGACGAAGAGGCGCTGGAGGATCCCGTCGATTGCGAGCTCGATGAGAAGCTGCTGGTCTCGTTACGGCTGAAGCCGTAATGCGTATAGCGATATTCGCCGCGCAGCGACCAGTTGCCTGCGAGCTTCACCTCACCGCCGGCGCCTAACGTATAGCCGGCCACCCACTTGCCGTTGGCGTCGCTGCGGCTGAAGTCGCCATCAGGGTAGGTGAAATGGCCCAGCGCCAGGCCACCGAGGCCGTAGAGCAGCACGTCCGGCGTCACCAGATAACCGGCCCGGCCGATCAGGCCGACGTTCGAACGCAACTGCTGCTGGATTTGGTTGCCGGCGGTTTGCGAACCTGTGGTTGTCGTGGTGACGACGCCATTCGTGGTATCGACGGAGGAGAATGAGTGAGGGCCGATGGTCTTGAACGTAACGTCGGAAAAGACCGAGCCTTCGATCTGACCTCCGGCCACGACATTGCCGGCGCGCCAATTGTAGCCCGCGAAAAGATCGACCATCGAGCCGGTCACGTCGCCGACGGGACGGCCGGCCGTCGATTGGGTGCCGGTGGACGTCGTGGTCCCGACGAAGGTGGAAGTGCTCGTGCTGCTGCTGGTGCCCGCGATGGTTTCCGCGGCACGTCCGGCACCGGCACCGAAATAGGCACCGATATAGGGTCCCGCCCAGCCGTCGCTCCAGGCCGGGCCCGGCAGTGCCGCCACCGCCGACCGCGCTCCTGACGCGCCGAATTGGTAAACCAGTCCAACCTTGCCGACGTGGAAATCGGCATCGATATGCCGCCGGTTGACAGTGCTGTTGGTGGACGTGGTGGTGCCGCCACCCGATACGGACGTCTGCGAGTTGCCCCACGGTTCGTTGCGGTCATATCCGAAATGCATGTAGCGGTATTCGCCGCGCAGCGACCAGCTGTCCGTCAGCTTGACCTCGCCGCCGGCGCCCGCGACATAACCGGCCACCCATTTGCCGTTCTTGCCGCCGACCTGCGCTTCCGAATCGGGAAAACTGTCGGGATAGGTCAGGTGCCCCAGCGCCAGGCCGCCGAGGCCATACAGCAGCACATTCGGTGTCACCAGATAACCGGCCCGGCCGATCACGCCGACGTTCGAGCGCAATTGCTGCCGGTCCTCGATGCTGTTCGTCCCCGATCTTGTCGAGGTGACGACGCCGTTGTCGCTCGAAACCGAGCTGTATGCCTCGTTACCGACCGTCTTCGTGGTGACGTCGCTGAACAGGGTGCCTTCGATCTGCCCGCCGACCACGACATTGCCGGTTCGCCAATTGTAGCCCGCGAACAGATCGACCATCGAACCGGTCATGTCGCCGGCGAGATTGCCGAATCCTGATTGCGTGAACGCAGACGTCCCCCCGAGAGTGCTGACACTGCCTTCGTCGTCGATTCTCGTGGAGGTCTGCCTTGCGCGCCCGACGCCGGCGCCGAAGTAAGCACCGATATAGGGGCCGGCCCAGCTGTCACCCCAGGCGCTTGCGAATGAAGACCCGCGTGCTGCCGGCGGTATCGCCGCCATTGCGGACAGCGGTCCGGGATCACCGAATTGGTAGACCAGACCGATCTTGGCCAGGTGGAAATCGGCATCTGTACGTGACGAAGAGGCTTCGCTGCTGGTCGACACAAAAGTGGTTGCGCCCGTCGCCGAGCTGGATGTTGCGCTGCTGGCTGCGCTCCGGTTGAAGCCAAAGTTCAGATACCGATACTCGCCGCGCAGCGACCAATTGCCGGTCAGCTTCAACTCGCCGCCGGCGCCGACCGTGTAGCCGGCCACCCATTTGTTGTTGTCACCGCCGAAAGGATCGGCGCCGTCGGCAAAGGTAAAGTGACCGAACTCGAGGCCGCCGAGGCCATACAGCAGCAGATCCGGACGAGCGAGAAAACCGACCCGGCCGATCAGCCCGACCCGCGAGCGCAGCTGCTGGTTGCTCTGCACGATTGCCGTGCCGGCAGTCGTCGAGGTCACCGCCCCGAGCAGCACGTTGGTGCTGACGCTGTTGAGCGTCTGGTTGCCGAACGGCTTCATCGCGACATCGGAAAAGACCGTGCCTTCGACCTGCCCGCCCGCCACGATATTCCCGGCCTGCCAATTATATCCCGCGAACAGGTCGACCATCGAACCGGTCACGTCGCCCGAAAGATTGCTCGCAGTCGTTCCGACCAAGGTCGAGCTCGACGTCACCACGCCGGCGTTGGTCGAGACAGAACTGCTACCGAAACTGCCGGTCGAGGATTCCGTCACACGTCCGGCACCCGCGCCGAAATAAGCGCCGATATACGGCCCTGCCCAGCTATCGATCCAAGCCGGTCGGGGCGGCGCCTTGATCGGCAGGTCGGCGGCCAGAGCTCCTGCAGAAACCATGATCGAGGCGCCAGCCAATGAAGCGCCCGTCAGTGTCAGCTTTTTCACTCCAACCCCCAATTCCAATTCCAAGGAAGCTGCTCCAAACTACAGGAGCGCCTCCGGTCGCAAGGCGTAGTGCACCACGCCTTTGCCGCCTTCGTTTCACGGCTAAGTTACTGACACGAAATAGCATAGGCTTCTTGTCCTGGCCTGCACCCGAGTTGGACGATCCCGCATCGTCTCGTCTTTTCGGACGCCCATGTTGCTCGGCGGACACATTTGCGGGGCTCAGCGCATGACGAAGTTGGACAACGGCGCCTGACTAGGACTGGGGCGAACAGCCAATCAGTTCCGGCAGAGCGTGCGGCGCTTTACCGCATCTGTAACGCTTGCGCCGCGACCAACTCTGCCGCGGTATCGCGCTACATCCACAGCTTTGCCGTGCAACGATGTCCAAGGTCGTATTCGCTTCGGATCAGCTTCCCGCGCATCTTGACGAACGTTCGCGCCAACGGCTGTGGCTCGACCTGTTCACCGATCATTTGTGCGCGGCGGACATTTCGTTCTTTCCCGATGCGCCGTTTTATTCGCGGTCCGAATTCCTGAAATTCGGCGATATCGCGGTCAGCCAGCTCGACTCCAATATTCAGACGGCAGTGCGTACCCAGCGTCACGTCGAAGCTGACAGCCGCGGCGACTACATCATCGGCACCATGCTCAACGGTACGAGTTCGCTGATCAGGCAGGAGGGCCGCGAAGCCATTCGCGGCGTCGGGCAGGCGATGCTCTATACCAACGCAGCGCCGATCGCGGCGCAGCACGACGGGCCGGTCGCTATTCGCTGCGTCACGGTGCCGCGCGCGCTGCTGGCCGAGCGGCTGCCGAATTTCGAGGACCTTGCCGTGAAGCCGTTGGCTGCATCGCCGGCCTTGCGTCACCTGGAGCGCTATCTCGCCATCGTCATCGACTCCGATATCGATGCCGACCTTGTGCTGAAGGAGAACATCAGTACGCATCTCATCGATCTGGTCGCGCTGGTCCTCGGCGCCCGCGGCGATTCAGCCGAACTTGCGACGCGCCGCGGGTTGCGTGCCGCGCGGCTGCAGGACGTGATCGCAGATATCAGGGGGCGTTTCGCTGATCCGTCGTTTTCGCCGAGCGAGCTTGCGCGCCATTTAGGGCTTTCGCCGCGTTACGTTCAGGAACTGCTCCAGGAGACCGGATCGAGCTTTACCGAACGTGTCACTGAGCTGCGGCTGCAGAAGGCACGGAAGATGCTGCTCGACTCGCGCTACAACCGATCGAAGATCACCGATATCGCCTATGCCTGCGGATTCAACGAGGTGTCGTACTTCAACCGCTGTTTCCGCCGCCGCTTCGGAACTTCGCCGAGGCATTATCGCAGCGATGTCGGCGAGCCGATGTGATCGGACGCGCAGTCAGGCGATCCGCTGGCTCGCGTTTACCTGCACCATGATAGCCTTCGATCGCGTCGTGGCTGCGGCTTGCCAGGCGGAGACACCTTGCCGCCGCTGTTGGTGTTGAGGCAAAGTGTCCGCAAGAAAGTCAGGGCTATCGCATATGACTAGTGGCGGCCTGCGCGCACTCCGCCCTCATCCTGAGAGCCCGCCTAAAGCGGGGCGTCTCGAAGGATGGCCGCAAGGAGAAGCTTTCAAATGCGATAGCCCCGCGCAAGGCAGGGAGGTCAACATGTCACTGCTCGGCAAGGCCGCCGTTGCGATGTGGTGGAGCGTCCGCCCGGAGCAGCGCAGCGAGTTCGGCGACTGGCATTCGCACGAGCACTTTCCCGAGCGGATGAGCATTCCCGGCTTTCGGCGGGGGTCACGCTGGACCAGCACGACGGACGCCGAGGGCTTCTTCGTGCTCTACGAACTCGAGCACTACGACGTCCTCACGTCGAAGGGCTATCTCGACCGGCTCAATGCGCCGACGCCGTGGTCGACGAAGATGATGCCACATCATCTCGGCATGGTGCGCAGCCAGTGCCGGATTGCCGCGAGCTTTGGCGGCGGCATCGCAGGCGCGCTCGCCACCATCAGGCTGTCGCCCCACGTCGGACGCGCCGCCGAGCTGCAGGCCCACCTTCTCGATACGCTCGGCACCCTTGCCTCGAAGCCGGGGCTGACGGGAGCCCACCTCCTGCTGACCGATACGCCCAAGACGAGTTCGCCCACGACTGAACAGCAGATCCGCGGCAATGATGGTGCCGCCGACTGGATCATTCTGGTGTCAGGTTACGATAGCGATGCGGTTGACGCTGTCATCGCCGGACAGCTCTCGCCGCCATCGCTTCAAAGAGCGGGCGCGCAGGATGGTCCGACGCTCGGTCGTTACAAGTTGGCGTTCTCAATGACACCGAATGACGTTGCGGCATAGGCCGGAGCCGATCAAGGAGCGCGCCGCTGCTTCGCGAAGAACTTCTTTGCCGCGGCTTGAAGTTTGCGCCCATCGTTTGGTCGTAGACCGAACAATGAGCGCCTCCTGAATTCATTTGGGCGTCGAGCTCTTCTTGGTAGATTGTCCGCCAGGGGTGCTGCTGCCTGAGCCGTCCGTGGTGCCGGTCGACGAGGTCCCGGTCGTCATGCCGCCTTTGGTTTTGTCATTGTTCTTCGTGGTGTCGCTTGTTCCGCCCACCCCGGATTGCGCGCCTCCCTGTTGCTGACTGGGTTGCGCCATTGCGGTGGATCCCATGATCGAGGCGATCACTGCGCCCAGCATGAGCTTCTTGATCATCTGACTGTCTCCTGTTCTGATCGCGAACAACACGTCGCAACGCTCCGTGTTCCTCACCTGCAGTGGTTAAACCTGGACGGAGCTTCTGCGCTCGGCGGCCTCTGCGCAGGGGCAGGGTTCTCGCGTATGAGCAGTACAGCTTTGGGCACGATAGTCTCCACATCGTCATGGCCGGGCTTGTCCCGGCCATCCACGCCTTGCCACGCAGCACAAAGAACGTGGATGCCCGGGACAAGCCCGGGCATGACGACCTCTAGTGAATCTGCAAATGCGATAGCCCTTTGCGCGGAGGGATGTGCATCCGGCCCGATTGGCGGCGGGCTCGCGAGGTTGACCGCCCCTGCGACAAATAATCTGCAAGACCCCTGTCGGATCGGCGGCTTGCCCGTCGTCCTCGTGACATGAATGGGCCATAGAGGCCAGCTCGGGCCCATCAATCATCGAAGGATAACAACCATGCCCAATACTGTCCGCCTGCACCGCGTTCTCGCCACCAGCCCGGAGAAGGTCTATCGCGCCTTCCTGGAAGCCGACGCGATGGCGAAATGGCTTCCGCCGAACGGCTTTACCTGCACCGTTCATCATTTCGAGCCCAAGGTCGGCGGCACGTTCAAGATGTCGTTCCGGAACTTCACCACGGGCAACAGCCATTCGTTCGGCGGCGAATATCTCGAGCTCGTGCCGGGCGAACGTCTCCGCTACACCGACAGGTTCGACGACCCCAACCTGCCGGGCCTGATCGAGGTGACGGTGAACCTGAAGAAGGTCTCTGTTGGTACCGAGATCGACATCACGCAGGCCGGTATCCCCGACGTCATTCCACCGGAGGCGTGCTATCTCGGCTGGCAGGAATCGCTGCGCAATCTGGCCAAGCTCGTCGAGCCGGAGATCAACCAGTAGCGACAACATCACTATCGTAGGGTGGGCAAAGCGCAGCGTGCCCACCGATGCTCTCTCGAGCTTGCAGGATGGTGGGGCACGGCGCTCCGCGCCTTTGCCCACCCTACGGCACTATTCGATTCGATTGACAGATCTCCCCACGTCGCCATTGCGAGGAGCAGGCCCCCCGCCTGCCGTCCAGCGGTCGGGATCCGGACTGTGCCCGATCAGCGCCAGGCCATAGGCGATCGACTCGAACTGGTCGCCGGACATCAGCCGCTCGTTGCCGAAGCGGTCGGCGAACAATTTTCGGACCGCAGGCACAAACGAGGTGCCGCCGGTCAGAAACACCTTCTCCACCTCGCGCGAGGCGATGCGGGCCTCGGCCAACACCTTGTCGACGGTAGCACCTAACCGGGCGATGTCGTCGGCAATCCAGGCTTCGAATTTCTTCCGCGTGATGGCCGCGCCGATCTCGACGCCGCCGCCCCTAAAGCGGAAGTCCACCTCGTCCTGCGCCGAGAGCGCCACCTTGGCGTCGGACACCGCGCGGTAAAGCGCAAAGCCGAGGTCGAGATCGACGATAGTGATGAAGTCCTCGAGCAGCTCGGGCTTCAGCGCGGTGCGCTGGAGCTCGCGGAGCTCGCGCAGATCGCCGTTGCTCTTCATCATCGCGAGCTGATGCCAGCGCGCCAGGTTCGTGTAGTGCCCGGTCGGGACCGGCAGCACCTTGTCGAACGAGCGGAAGCTGGAGCCCTTGCCGAGCCGCGGCGAGACGATGTGGTCGACGATGCGATAGTCGAAGGTGTCGCCGGCAACGCCGATACCAGCGTGGCCGAGCGGCTCGGCGCGAAGAACGCCGCCCGCACGCGAGAAACGCATCACGGAAAAGTCGCTGGTGCCGCCGCCGAAGTCGGCCACCAGCACGGTGGCATCGCGCTCCAGCCTGCGGGCAAACGAGAATGCCGCGCCCACCGGCTCGTAGACATAGCGCGCGTGGCCGGCGCCCAAGCGCTCGAACGCGGCGCGGTAGCGCTGCATCGCCAACGCCTCGTCGGGATTGCCGCCGGCAAAGCGGACCGGGCGGCCGACCGTGATGTTCGCCGCCTCGAAGCCGAACTTGTCCCCGCCGTGGCGCGCCAGCGTGCGCAGGAATGCCGCCAGGATGTCCTCGAATTTGTAGCGCTGCCGGAAGACTTGCGTGGTGCTGAAGCTGGAGCTCGCTGCGAAGGTCTTGAACGATTGCAGGAAGCGGTAGACGTGGCGTCCTTCGAGAAACTGCTCGATCGCCCATGGCCCGCCCTCGGCCTGGGCACCGGCGCCCGGCCGGTCCTCCCAGAAGCACAGGGCCGACACGTAGACGCTGTGGCGCTGCCCGCTATGGTCGAAGCGAATGGCTTCGACCCGACGGTCGTCCGCCGCCAGCGCAACGACCGTGTTGCTGGTGCCAAAATCGATGCCGATCGAGACGGCGGGCGAGGCGCTCGACATGAACCACTCTGAATGATGCTTGGAAAGGGGGCAGAGCACTAACGGCTTTGCCGTCCCCTTGCAAGACCTGGTCCGAGATGGTCGAGCCCGGACCTCACGCCGGGTGGCTGGCAGGCACGTCGATCAGTTGGACTGATCGCCTCGACGCCAGGCCGGAAACGGATCGGCGAGAGCGGACCATGCGGCGATGTCCATGGTGGACGTATCAGGGACAAGGCATGCGTCCAGCCTGCCACGGATCTCGGCTTCGTCCATGCCGGTGCCGATGAACACGATCTCCTGGCGACGATCGCCGTACAGCTTGTCCCAATACTGGCGGAGCCGCTTGCGCCAGGCCTCATCGTTCGGCCACCGCTCCTTTGGAACGCTCGCCCACCAGAACCCCAGCGCTTCGGTCCTCACGATCGCTCCCGCCTGGCTGATCTCGCCGAGCCATTGCGGCCTCGTCGCCAGCCAGAAGTGACCCTTCGCCCGGATCACGCCTGGCCAGGATGCCTTGACGAACTTGTCGAACTTCGCCGGATCGAACGGCCGGCGGGCGCGGTAGACGAAGTTCTTCACGCCATATTCCTGCGTTTCAGGCACGTGGTCGGCGAAACCATAGAGCTCCTTGTACCAGAGCGGATGCTGCTGGGCCTTCTCGAAGTCGAACCGGCCGGTGTTGAGCACGCGGTCGAACGGCACGCGGCTGTGATTGGCCTCGATGATGTCGGCTTCGGGATTCAACGAGCGGATGATCTGCCGTGCCGCCTCGCGCTGTTGCGGCGAGGCATCGTCCACCTTGTTGAGGACGATCACGTCGGCGAACTCGATCTGCTCCACGAGGAGATCGACTAGCGTCCGCTTGTCGCCGTCCAGCGCCTCGCCGCGCTCGCCGAGGAACTCGGTCGAGGAATAGTCCTTCAGCAGGTTGGCGGCGTCGACCACCGTCACCATCGTGTCCAGGTGGGCGATGTCGGAGAGGCTTTCGCCCTCTTCCGAGCGGAAATCGAACGTCGCTGCGACCGGGAGCGGCTCCGAAATGCCCGTCGATTCGATCAGCAGATAATCGAAGCGCCCGCTTTCGGCGAGCGCACGTACTTCCCTCAGGAGATCGTCGCGCAGGGTGCAGCAGATGCAACCGTTGGTCATCTCCACCAGTTTCTCATCAGTCCGCGAGAGGTTGGCACCACCATCGCGGACCAGATCCGCATCGATGTTCACCTCGCTCATGTCGTTCACGATTACCGCCACTTTCAAGCCGTGCCGATTGTTCAGGACGTGATTCAGCAAAGTGGTCTTTCCAGCCCCGAGGAAGCCGGACAAGACGGTGACGGGGAGTTTGGGCATGGAGATCGAACAGCCTCTTGAGGGGAATGGGTCGAGGACGACGAGACACGGCATCTCACTATGTAATGTTATAACATTACATTCTTTATTCGACTGACCGTGTCAAGGCGCTCGGCCCGCCCAGGGTTCACCGCCTATGCCGCAATGCGGAAGAAAGAATGCTGCTATGCAAACAAGACCATGGACGCTGGCATCTGGCATACATAGTGTGTTCCCAGAAATGAGGCAGCAAGACTGACTGTTCTCAAGAAAGGGATTTCCGATGTCCAAGACCGCTTCCGTCGCTCTCGCGCCCTCCTCCTCGCTGTTCGCCCGCCTGATGGCCGCGATCGACGGCCTGCTGCTGGCGAGTGCCGAAATCTCCAATCGCAACGGGGACTTGCCGCGTTTCGGCCTGTAAGCAGATCGTCGCTGCCTTCACCCCAAGGGGGGTGATGGCAGACAGCCAAAGACGCATTGTTTGACCAAATGGCCCCGCCTGTCGGGGCCATTCTATTTTGCAGCGCCGTCCCCTCACGCGCGAGCGCAACTGCGACGATTAGTCCGCCGAGGCCAACCGACGATTCCGGTTGTTTGTCTACTGGCATTTCGCATACCATCCATTCAAACAAGAATGGTTGCACGATTCAAAAGTGTAAGGACGGGGAAGCGTAACGCAGGACGGAAGGCCGAGTGGCAAGTTTGCCGCGCCCTTGGCGAAGCCTAAGCCGAAAGATGCGGATGCCGCGCGTTATCCCTGCTCATACAGTTTCTATCGGGACGGCCATGGGTGCTAGACCGCAAGGGTAATCCCGGGGCATGTGACTCGGGATGGGCTGACGCAAGCCGACAAAGAGCGGCTGCGTTGAGGGTTCGACAGGGAGTGAACAAGATGAAGCCATTCGTTCTGAATGTCGCGTTGGCGGCAATGGTGATGTCGTGCGCGAGCAGCACCGCAAGCCGTGCCGCCTGGGAGCCGGTCCGTCCGGTCGAGTTCATCGTGCCCGCGGGCACCGGCGGCGGCGCCGACCAGATGGCGCGCACCATCCAGGGCATCGTCACCAAGCACAATCTGATGAAGCAGCCGCTGGTCGTCATCAACAAGGCCGGCGGCGCAGGCGGTGAAGGCTTCCTCGATGTGAAGACGTCGGCGAACAATCCGCACAAGATCATCATCACGCTGTCGAACCTGTTCACGACGCCGCTGGCGACGGGCATCCCCTTCAACTGGAAGGATTTGACTCCGGTCGCGATGCTGGCGCTCGACGAGTTCGTGCTCTGGGTCAATGCCGAGAAGCCGTACAATTCCGTCAAGGACTATGTCGAGGCCGCGAAGAAGGCGCCGAGCGGCACGTTCAAGATGGGCGGCACTGGATCCAAGCAGGAAGACCAGATCATCACGGTCGGCATCGAGAAGGCGATCGACGCCAAGTTCACCTACATTCCCTACAAGGGCGGCGGCGAAGTCGCGGTGCAGCTCGTCGGCAACCACGTCGATTCGACCGTCAACAACCCGATCGAGGCGGTCGCGCAATGGCGCGGCGGCAAGCTCCGTCCGCTCTGCGTGTTCGACGCCCAGCCGATGGCCTATGACGAGCCGATCGCCGACGGCAAGGCCTGGAAGGACATTCCGACCTGCAAGTCGCAGGGCCTTGCGATGGAATATCTCATGCTGCGCGGCATCTTCATGTCGCCCAAGGCCACGAAGGACCAGGTCGAATATTACATCGAGCTGTTCAAGAAGGTGCGCGCCACGCCGGAATGGCAGGAGTTCATGAAGAGCGGCGCCTTCAACACGACCTTCCTGACCGGCGCCGATTACGCCAAGTGGATCGAGGCGGAGGAGAAGCGGCACGAAAGCCTGATGAAGGAAGCCGGCCTTCCTCGCATCGAATTGAGCCTGGCATCGATGACGGCCGAGGATGCTGCGCGTCCTCGCGCCGGCAGCGACTGCGAAAGACTGCATTTCCGCCTGGAGGCTTCATGACTGAACGATCCCGATCCGAATCCGGCCCCGCACACAAGACGCTGGAAATCGGCATGGCGCTGCTGATCGGCGTGTTCGGCCTCATCGTGATCTTCGGCAGCCTGAAGGCTGGCATCAACTGGGGTGCAGAAGGCCCGCGTGCGGGCTTCTTCCCCTTCTATATCGGCGCCGCCATCGTCGCCTCGAGCGCCATCAATCTGTGGAACGCGCAACGCGACGATGACGGCCGGCTTTTCGCGGAATGGGGTCAGCTTCGTCAGGTCATGAGCGTCGTCATTCCCACGGCAATCTACGTCGGCTCGATGCCGTTCGTCGGCCTCTATGTCGGCTCCATGGTGTTCATTGCCTGGTTCATGCGCTGGCTCGGCGGCTATCGCTGGCTGACGATTGCCGCGATTGCTATCGGCATGCCGGTCGTGACCTATCTGGTTTTCGAGCGCTGGTTCCTGGTGCCGCTTCCCAAGGGACCGATCGAGGAATGGCTCGGTCTGTGAGAGCTGCGCCGTCATCCCCGTTATTGCTGCAGGACATATCGACATGGAAGAGTTAGCCAATCTGTTTCACGGCTTCGCGGTCGCCCTGCAGCCCTACAACATCATGCTGATGGTGATCGGCATCACGCTCGGCGTCATCATCGGCGTGCTGCCGGGGTTAGGGGGGGCCAACGGCGTCGCGATCCTGCTTCCGCTGACCTTCAGCATGCCGCCGACATCGGCGATCATCATGCTGTCCTGCATCTATTGGGGCGCATTGTTCGGCGGCGCCATCACCTCGATCCTGTTCAACATTCCCGGCGAGCCATGGTCGGTAGCGACCACCTTCGACGGCTATCCGATGGCGCAACAGGGCAAGCCCGGCGAAGCCCTGACGGCGGCCTTCACCTCCTCCTTCATCGGCGCGCTGTTTGCCGTCATCATGATCACGCTGGTCGCGCCGCTCGTCGCGGGCTTTGCGCTGCGATTTGGTCCGGCGGAGAAGTTCGCGGTGTATTTCCTCGCCTTCTGCTCCTTCGTCGGCCTCAGCAAGGAGCCGCCGTTCAAGACCATCGCCGCGATGATGATAGGCTTTGCGCTCGCGGCGGTCGGCCTCGACTCGATCACCGGGCAATTGCGGCTGACCTTCGGTGTCACCGAATTGCTCAACGGATTCGACTTCCTGATTGCCGTGATCGGCCTGTTCGGCATCGGCGAGATCCTGCTGACCATGGAGGAAGGGCTCGCCTTCCGCGGCGGCAAGGCCAGCATCAACCTTCGTGTCGTGCTCCAGACCTGGCGCGAGCTGCCCGCCTATTGGATGACCTCGCTGCGATCCTGCCTGATCGGCTGCTGGATGGGCGTCACGCCGGCCGGCGCGACGCCGGCCTCCTTCATGAGCTACGGCATCGCCAAGCGCCTAGCGCGGCGCGGCAACAATTTCGGCAAGGGCGAGATCGAGGGCGTGATCGCGCCGGAGACGGCCGCACACGCCGCCGGCACCTCGGCGCTGCTGCCGATGCTGTCGCTCGGCGTGCCCGGCTCGCCGACCGCCGCCGTGCTGCTCGGCGGATTGCTGATCTGGGGCCTGCAGCCCGGGCCCATGTTGTTCGTCGAGCAGAAGGAATTCGTCTGGGGCCTGATCGCCTCGATGTATCTCGGCAATCTCGCCGGCCTCATCGTCGTGCTCACCTGCGTGCCGATCTTCGCCGCGATCCTGCGCGTGCCGTTCGGCATCATCGCGCCGCTGATCCTGGTGCTCTGCGCAATCGGCGCCTACTCGGTGCACAACAGCACCTTCGACGTGATGCTGATGCTGGTGTTCGGGGTGCTCGGCTATCTCTTGAAGAAGTGCAATTACCCGCTCGCGCCCCTGGTGCTCGCCATCGTGCTCGGCGACAAGGCCGAGGAAGCCTTCCGGCAATCGCTGCTGGGCTCGCAAGGCTCGCTCGGGGTGTTCTTCTCCAACGGCCTCGTCAGCACCATCATGGCGCTCGGCTTGGTCGCCCTGTTCTGGTCCGCGATCCAGGAAGGCTACAGCCGGCTGCGCACGTCGATGGCGTGAGGCGGGATCTGCGCAATCCGCATCGCTACCGACGCCAAATTGCCGCACTCAGACTTCTGGAATATAGAATTCCAGGGAGTGGCGCGTCGGTAGACGCCCCGCGCCTTTGCCCGCGAGCCAGCGCGCAGGTAGAGAAACCTCCGAGAGCGCAACTGCCAGCAGAGATCTCGGCCACACGCCCTGACAGAATAAATATCGTAAAATCAATACATTGCATGGGCAAAGCTCGAGCTGGCGCCGGCACTGGCAACAATTCGGGCTTTACAAGCCCGCGACCATGGCGCATGTGAACAAGCCTGCGCTATTTCGCCGCACTCTCCCCTCGATCGCTTGAATCTTGGCATATTGCATACCAGAGTGCGCGCCAGCGCATGCATAACAATGATGGGCGCGTTTGGGAGGGTTTTTGATGACGGACATGGTGCAGTCGGCAGCAGCGGCCCCGAGTGCCGCGCGCGTAAGCGATGCCTATCGCTGGGCGCAATTGGCGATCGGTGTGGCGGCGATGGTGATGATCGCCAACTACCAATATGGCTGGACGTTCTTCGTCCCCGACATCCAGAAGACGTTCGGCTGGGATCGCGCCTCGATCCAATGGGCCTTCACGCTCTTCGTGTTGTTCGAGACCTGGCTGGTGCCGGTTGAAGGATGGTTCGTCGACAAATACGGCCCGCGCATCGTAGTGCTGGTCGGCGGCGTGCTCTGCGCCATCGGCTGGGCGATCAACGCGCAGGCGACCTCGCTGAACGGCTACTATCTCGGCATGATCATCGCAGGCATCGGCGCCGGGGGCGTCTACGGCACCTGCGTCGGCAACGCGCTGAAATGGTTTCCGGACAAGCGCGGTCTTGCGGCCGGCATCACGGCGGCCGGCTTCGGGGCAGGCTCCGCGCTGACCGTGGCGCCGATCCAGGCCATGATCAAGGACAGCGGATTCCAGACCACCTTCCTCTATTTCGGCCTCGGACAAGGCATCATCATCTGCCTCCTCGCCTTCTTCCTGCTCGCGCCGAAAGCGGGCCAGGTGCCGAACGTGGTGGCGAATGCCAATATCATCCAGACCCGGCGCAACTATCAGCCGACCGAAGTGCTGCGCCAGCCGATCTTCTGGCTGATGTACTTCATGTTCGTGATCGTTGGCGCGGGTGGACTGATGGTCACCGCGAACCTGAAGCCGATCGCGGTTGACTGGAAGGTCGACAGCGTCCCGGTGACGCTGATGGCGGTGACGATGACGGCGGTGACCTTCGCGGCCACGATCGACCGCGTGCTCAACGGCCTGACGCGTCCGTTCTTCGGCTGGATCTCCGACATGATCGGCCGCGAGAACACGATGTTCATCGCCTTCGGCATGGAAGGGTTCGGCATCTGGATGCTCTACCTCTGGGGCCACGATCCGGTCTGGTTCGTGCTGCTCTCGGGCTTCGTGTTCTTCGCCTGGGGTGAGATCTACTCGCTATTCCCCTCGACCTGCACCGACACGTTCGGCACCAAGTTCGCGACCACCAATGCCGGCCTGCTCTACACCGCGAAGGGCACCGCCGCGCTGTTGGTGCCGATCGCCAACTACATGCAGCAGACATCGGGGACCTGGGACAGCGTGTTCATCATCGCGGCCGGCGCCAACATCCTGGCTTCGGTGCTGGCGATCGCGGTGCTCAAGCCCTGGCGCAAGATCGTGGTCGCGAAATCGACGATCTGACCGGCGGCACAATTCAGCAAGCACGACGCCCGGCCTCACGGCCGGGCGTTTTTCTTTGGCGATCGCCGCATCGTCTCGCCGGGGCGCGGGCGAGCCACCAAGAAGTGACAAGTTAGGGCTTGCAATCTGGAATATCGTATACCAATCTTCGCGCCACGCCTGCGACGATAAGCCACAATACTCGCGACATCAGGTCGTCTTGCGATCCTGTGTCACAGACAATCAGGCGGTTTGGGAGGTTCTCGATGATTTCCAGCCCGGGCGGCGCCGCCACCGCCGCGCCGCTTCGCTCCGGTTTCCGCTGGCTCCAGCTCGGCATGGGCATCGTCTGCATGGCGATGATCGCCAATCTGCAATATGGCTGGACGCTGTTCGTCGATCCGATCGATGCCGCCCACCACTGGGGGCGCACCGCGATCCAGCTCGCCTTCACCAATTTCGTCGTCACCGAGACCTGGCTGGTGCCGGTCGAGGCCTGGTTCGTCGACAAATACGGCCCGCGCATCGTCATCATGTTCGGCGGCGTGATGATCGCACTGTCCTGGATCCTCAACGCCTCCGCCGACAGCCTCACCGTGCTCTATGCGGCGGCGATCGTCGGCGGCATGGGCGCGGGTGCCGTGTACGGCACCTGCGTCGGCAACGCGCTGAAACTGGTTTCCCGACCGCCGCGGCCTCGCGGCGGGCGCGACCGCCGCCGGCTTCGGCGCAGGGGCCGCGATCACCATCGTGCCGATCGCGAGCATGATCGCCTCGAGCGGCTATCAGCACGCCTTCCTCACCTTCGGCATCGCCCAGGGCCTCGTCGTGTTCGTGCTCGCCTTCTTCATCCAGCCGCCGCGCCTCTCCATTCCGCCGAAGAAGAAGCAGCTCAACCTGCCGCAGACCAGGATCGATTTCACCCCGCCGCAAGTGCTGCGCAGCCCAGTTTTCTGGGCGATGTATCTCGTCTTCGTCATGGTCGCTTCCGGCGGGCTGATGACGGCGGCGCAGATCGCCCCGATCGCGCACGACTACGGGATTGCCGACACACCGGTGACGCTCGCCGGCTTTCAGATGGCGGCGCTGACCTTCGCGATCTCGCTCGACCGCATCTTCGACGGATTCGGGCGACCCTTCTTCGGCTGGGTCTCCGACACGATCGGCCGCGAGCCCACCATGTTCATCGCCTTCGGCACCGCCGCCTTGATGCTGCTGACGCTCTCGGCCTATGGCCGGGTGCCTGTCGTTTTCGTGCTGGCGACCGCGGTGTATTTCGGCGTGTTCGGCGAGATCTATTCGCTGTTCCCCGCAACCTGCGGCGACACCTTCGGTGCGAAGTTCGCAACCACCAACAACGGCATGCTCTACACTGCGAAGGGCACGGCTTCCCTGCTCGTCCCGCTCGCGAGCGTGATCTCGACCGCCTATGGCTGGAAGGCCGTGTTCGTGCTGGCGGTGGGACTGAACGCCATGGCGGCGCTGATGGCGCTGCTCGTGATCAAGCCGATGCGCCGCGCCTTCATCCACGGCCAGGAAGCCGAGCGCACGGACAAGGCGACCGGCACTGCCAAGACCAAGACGGCGTGAGCGGCTGAACCTTGCCGGCTTGCGAAGGGGCGCAGCGATGCGGCCCTTTCTTTTTGGCACGGCGATAATGTCAGTACGCCTGTCGCAAGATTTTTCGGATCCGCCAAATCCAGCGCTTGACGATTGGCATTATGTATACCACACTTCCTCACCACTCACCCAGGAGGTTGCAATGCTGGTCGGAGACATTCTGCGCAAGAAGACGCCGCGCGTCGTCACGGTGCGTATGAACGAAACGGTGGGGATCGCGGCCAAGCTGATGCGCGCCAACAATATCAGCGCGCTGGTGGTCAAGGATGTGGTCCGCTCCGAGGGCAACACCGCGGTTGGCATGTTCACCGAGCGCGACGTGGTGCGCGCCGTCGCCGAGCACGGTGCGGGCGCCGTCAACGTCAAGGTCTCCCAGCTGGTCTCGGTGCAGCAGCTGGTGTCCTGCACCTCCACCGACACGATCGAGCACGTCCGGCATCTGATGAACCGTCATCATATCCGCCATCTGCCCGTGATCGACGATTACAGCCTCGTCTCCGTCATCAGCATGCGCGACATCGCCGCGGCGATGGACGAGGCGCTCAACGGCACGCCGCAAGCGGCGGCTTAAAAGCATGATCCGGAAAAGTGCGCAGCGGTTTTCCGACAAGATCAATGCTCAAACAATAGACTAAAGCGCAGCGCGCTTTAGAGCGGCAAAACTTCCCCCTGCGACTGCCGGCCCCGGCTCGGATCCTTCCGAGCCGGACCGGATCTTTCGTCCCAAAATCCGTCTCTGCTCGCGAGGATTTCATGAAGATCTGCATCTACGGCGCCGGCGCGATCGGCGGATACCTCGGGGTTCAGCTCGCGCGCGCGGGCGCTGACGTCAGCCTGATCGCACGCGGCGCGCACCTTGCCGCCATGCGCGAGCGCGGCCTGACACTGCTCGCGGGCGAGGAAAAGCACACCGTTCATCCGCGCTGCACCGATGACCCCACTGAACTCGGCGTGCAGGACTTCATCATCATCACGCTGAAGGCCCATTCGATCACCGGCGTAATCGAAAAGATGCAGCCGCTGCTCGGGCCTCACACCCGCATCGTCACCGCCGTCAACGGCATTCCCTACTGGTACTTCTACAAGCACGGCGGCCAATATGAGAACTCGACGCTGGAGAGCATCGATCCCGGCGGCCGGCAGTGGGGTGAGCTGGGGGCCGAGCGCGCCATCGGCTGCATCGTCTATCCCGCCACCGAGATCGAGGCGCCCGGCGTGATCCGTCACGTCTACGGCAACAACTTTCCGCTCGGCGAGCCCTCGGGCGAGATCACCTCCGACGTGCAGCGCCTCGCCGATCTCTTCGTCGCCGCCGGCCTGAAAGCTCCCGTGCTCGACCGCATCCGCGACGAGATCTGGCTGAAGCTCTGGGGCAATGTCTGCTTCAACCCGATCAGCGCGCTGACCCACGCCACGCTCGACGTGATCTGCACCGATCCCGCCACGCGCGCGCTGTCGCGCGCGATCATGGTGGAGACGCAAGCCATCGCCGAGAGCTTCGGCGTCAAGTTCCGCGTCGACGTCGAGCGCCGCATCGAGGGGGCGCGCAAGGTCGGCGCGCACAAGACCTCGATGCTGCAGGATCTCGAGCGCGGTCGCCCGATGGAGATCGATCCGCTCGTCACCGTGGTGCAGGAGATGGGCCGGCTCACCGGCATTGCCACGCCCGCGCTCGATTCGGTGCTGGCCATGGTGACGCAGCGCGCCCGCATCGCCGGCCTCTATGACGGCGTCTCGACACCGGCTGATCCGCGCGCACTGGCGGTGGCGTGATGACGAGCGTGACCAAATGGCTGCGCTTCCGCCATGCCGGAACGACGGGCTTCGGCACGCTGACGTCCTCCGGCATCACCGTGCACGAGGGCGACATGTTCGGTCGCAACGCCGCAACGGGCAAGATTTTGGCGCTCTCGGAGGTCGAGCTGCTTGCGCCCTGCGTGCCCAGCAAGATCGTCGCGCTCTGGAATAATTTCCACGCGCTCGCGGCCAAGCTGAACCAGCCCGAACCGCCGGAGCCGCTGTACCTGCTCAAGGCCACCACCAGCATCGCCACACCCGGCGCCGTGATCCGCCGCCCGTCCTATTACGACGGCAAGACCACCTATGAGGGCGAGCTCGGCATTGTCATCGGCAGGACCTGCGCCCGTGTCTCGCCAGATGAGGCCGACGGCTGCATCTTCGGCTACACCTGCGTCAACGACATTACCGCCAACGACATCCTGACGCGCGACCCCACCTTCGCCCAATGGGCCCGCGCCAAGGGCATTGACGATTACGGTCCGTTCGGCCCTGTGATCGGGACCGGTCTCGATCCGGCAAAACTCACCGTGCGCACCATCCTCAACGGCGCTGAGCGGCAGAGCTACCCGATCTCGGACATGATCTTCAGTGCACAGGAGCTGGTGAGCAGGATCTCCCACGACATGACCCTCTTGCCCGGCGACCTCATCGCGGTCGGCACCTCGGTCGGCGTCGGCGTGATGAAGGAGCCCGTCAACACGGTGACCGTCGCGATCGACGGCATCGGCGAACTCACCAACGAGTTTCGGCTGTAGACTTTTTCGCCGCCGCAGAGCAGCAAAATTGATCTGGCGCAAATCGCGCCGTCGCGGCCAAGGCTACCCTCCCCGGCAAAAGATTGATTTCTGATGCAAGGGAGGACGCAATGACGAATGCCGGCAACGCACTGCTGTGGACCGTGCTGTACTTCGCTCTCTCGTTCGCCGCGATCTTCGTGGTCTGGTTCGCCGACAGGATCCGGTCGAACTTGCTCGGGAAGAAATAACCCCGGGCAGGTTGGTTCGTCCTGGCACTGGCTGGCCGGCCCGGATGCAAGGGCCGGCACAGGACGTGCGCGCCACCTCGCATCTTTCCGCAGCGCCTGGCGTTGACGGAATCCCGGTGCTGCGCGCTCCCGGCAAGCCCAGCGGACCCCTGTCAGCACCAAGGTTGGTCGCGCTCCGAAACATCCAGTCACATCACATCTTCGCGCGCCCGAGCAATGCCGCCAACATGTCCCGTGCGCGCCGCAACTTGGACGTATTCGGCCGCCCTTTTGGAAGGCGTGTCTGGGGGCACGGCATGACCGTGTTTGGACCAAACCTTCTAGGGGTATCGCTGTGAAGAAGATTGTATTTGCTCTGGGTGCCACGCTTGCTTTTGCGACGGCTGCAAACGCTGCGGATCTGCCGCGCCGGCAGCCCGTGCCAGCCTATCCGGGCGAGCAGGCGCCGATCGGCAAGATGCCGATCGGCAAGAGCCCGATTGGAAAGGCCCCGATCGGCAAGGCGCCGGGCCCGGTCGCCGCGCGCTACTGACGCGCGGCAAAGGACGCGCCACATTCGTGGCCTATGGTCGAGGGGGAATAGCGTGACGAACAAAGCTGGTCGATCGGGATCCTGCATCCTCGCGGGCTTCGCTCTTGCGGCTATGCTCTCATGCACGACGCCCTCGGCCTCGGCCCATGAGACCGACAAGCAGACCGACAGGCGCGTTGCCGATGCGAACGCGCTTGCTACGACCGATACCGCCTCGCGGCCTCAGCCGCAATCGACGCGGCGCTCGGTCGCGCGTGCGGAGAAAGGCCCCTATTACGTCGACTTCCGCGCCCGCACGGCCGCGAGCTGGGGCCATGCCTTCGTCTGGTACGGCAAGACCAGCGAGAAGGCCGTCGAGGTTGCGGGCCTGACACCGGCCGGCGACACGCTCGCTTACGTGCTCGGTCACATCACCTTTGTGCCATCCGAGACCGGTGCCAGCTATGGCGATCTCGATCCGGAATATCTGACCGCGAGCTATCGGGTCTACCTCAACGAAGCCGACGCCAAGCGCGTGTTCGCCTACATCAAGGAGTTGCAGGCCAGCTCTCCGGTCTGGAATGCCGAGACCATAAACTGTACCGGCTTCATCGGCGACATCGCGGAGTTCATGGGATTGAAGGTCCCCCATCGCTGGCAGCGCCCGGAAAACTTCGTCAACAGCCTCAAGGAAATGAACGGCGGGCGCCAGATGGTGCGGTTGTCGGCGAAGTAGCTCTTCGCCCCATACTCGGTGTCTATTGCCCGCGGAGGCGGGCAATCCAGTATTCCAGAGACTGCGAGGGTAGAGCCGAGAGGTCGCGGCGTACTGGATACCCCGCCTTCGCGGGGTATGACGGGCGGAGTTTGAGGAAAGAGCTTGCCCTCGTCAGGCAGCAGCGCACCCCAATTGTCCGCCCCGCGGAATCTCCTCGCCTCCTGCATGGTCGCCCCGCCCCGCCGCGCAATAGACTTTTCCCACCCCCAGCGGCATCCTCCCGCCAGCCAATGGATAACAGAGCGCCACGCGGGGCGCGGGGGAAACAGATCATGTTGCAGACACGGTTCACCAAGCTCGTCGGCGTCCAGCACCCGATCGTTCAGGGCGGCATGCAATGGGTCGGACGCGCCGAGCTGGTCGCAGCCGTCGCCAATGCCGGCGCGCTCGGCTTCATCACCGCGCTGACCCAGCCGACGCCGGAGGACCTGACCAAGGAGATCGCGCGCTGCCGCGACCTCACGGACAAGCCGTTCGGCGTCAACCTCACCATCCTGCCGGCGATCAAGCCGCCGCCCTATGCCGAGTACCGCGCCGCGATCATCGAGAGCGGCATCAAGGTGGTCGAGACCGCCGGCAACAAGCCGCAGGAGCATGTCGACGAGTTCAGGAAGCACGGCGTCAAGGTCGTGCACAAATGCACCAGCGTCCGTCACGCGCTCTCGGCCGAACGCATGGGCGTCGACGCCATCTCGATCGACGGCTTCGAATGCGCCGGCCACCCCGGCGAGGACGACACGCCCGGCCTGATCCTGATTCCCGCCGCCGCCAACAAGATCAAGATCCCGATGATCGCCTCGGGCGGCTTTGCCGATGGCCGCGGCCTCGTCGCAGCGCTGGCGCTGGGAGCCGAGGGCATCAACATGGGCACCCGTTTCATGGCCACCAAGGAGAGCCCGATCCATCAGCTCATCAAGGAGAAGATCGTCGCCAATGACGAGCGCGAGACCGAGCTGATCTTCCGCACCATGCGCAACACCTCGCGCGTGGCCAAGAATGCCGTCTCGACCAAGGTCGTCGCGATGGAGAAGGAAGGCGCCAAGTTCGAGGACATCCGCGAGCTCGTCGCCGGTGCCCGCGGCAAGATGGTCTATGCCACCGGCAATTCCGACGAAGGCATCTGGTCGGCCGGCCAGGTGCAGGGCCTGATCCAGGACATCCCGAGCTGTGCCGAGCTCGTCTCCCGCATCGTGCGCGAGGCGGAGGCGATCATTCGCAGCCGGCTCGAGGGGATGATCGTTCAGCCACAACGCGAAGCGGCGGAATAATCACTGCAAGACGTGAGAGTATTGCATGAAAGCCTACGTCTACGGCCCTGAAGGCGCGAGGATTTCCGACGTCGCTCAACCAAAGCCCAAAGGCACGCAGGTGCTCGTTCGCGTTCGCGCCTGCGGCCTCAACCGGGCCGACACCGGCATGCGCAAGGGCCACGCCCATGGCGCGGCCGGCGGCGTCGGCACCGTGCTGGGCATGGAATGGGCCGGCGAGATCGCCGAGCTCGGGCCCGATGCGAAGGGCGTGAAGATCGGCGACCGCATCATGGGATCGGGCGGCGCGGCGTTCGCCGAGTATACGCTGGCCGATCACGGCCGGCTGCTCCACACGCCCTCGAACATGAATTTCGAGGAGGCTGCCACCCTCCCCGTCGCGCTCGCGACCATGCACAACGCCGTCGTCACGATCGGCGGGGTGCAGGCTGGCCAGAGCGTGCTGGTGCAGGGCGCGAGCTCCGGCGTCGGGCTGATGGCGATGCAGATCGCCCGGCTCAAGGGCGCGAAGCTGGTGATCGGCTCGTCCACCGACGCGTATCGCCGCGGCCGGCTGAAGGAGTATGGCGCCGACCTCGCCGTCGACAGCTCCGATCCGACATGGGTGGACGAGGTGCTGAAGGCGACCAACGGCGAAGGCGTCGACCTCGTCGTCGACCAGGTCTCGGGCAAGGTCGCCAATCAGAACCTAGCCGCGACGAAGATCAAGGGCCGCATCGTCAATGTCGGCCGCCTCGGCGGCACCCATGCCGACTTCAATTTCGACCTGCACGCGGCCCGCCGCATCGACTATGTCGGCGTCACCTTCCGTACCCGTACCATCGAGGAGGTCCGCGAGATCTTTGCCGAGGTCCGCAGGGACATCTGGGGCGCGGTGGAATCGCGCAAGCTGCAACTGCCGATCGACAAGGTGTTCGCGTTCGACGACATCGACCAGGCGTTCGAGCACATGGAAGCGAACAAGCATCTGGGGAAGATCGTGGTGACGGTGTAGGGGACGGCGACCCCGCGAAGAGTGACGGAGCTCCTGCTCCACCCGTCATGGCCGGGCTTGTCCCGGCCATCCACGTCTTTTCCGCTCGCAACGAAGAACGTGGATGCCCGGGACAAGCCCGGGCATGACGGCGCTGATGGTCCCGCTCCTGCAACTCACTCGCGACTAGTTCTGTGGATCATCGCTTGATGTCCCACACGGGGCTGCTAAATCCCCGCCCATGACCACCCAGCATGACAAAACCTCGGTCGCGGCCATCTCGATTTTCGCCAGCGGCGGCATGGCGGCGGCCAAGTTCGCGGTCGGGATCGCGATCGGCTCGCTGGCGCTGATCTCGGAAGCCCTGCATTCCCTGATCGACCTGGTTGCGACCATCATCACCTGGGCGGTGGTGCGGGTGTCCGACAGGCCCGCGGACGAGGAGCACCATTACGGCCACGGCAAGCTGGAAAGCATCTCCGCGCTCGGCGTCACCGCCCTGCTCTACGTGCTGGCCGGCGGCATCCTGGTCGAGGCCTATAGCCGGCTGCGCGAAGGAACCCCGCCGCCGACCATCTCGGCCGTGCCGTTCGTGGTGCTGGTGATCGATATCGCCGTCAATCTCTGGC
This sequence comes from Bradyrhizobium sp. USDA 336, assembly GCF_044908355.1. Classification (NCBI taxonomy): domain Bacteria; kingdom Pseudomonadati; phylum Pseudomonadota; class Alphaproteobacteria; order Hyphomicrobiales; family Nitrobacteraceae; genus Bradyrhizobium; species Bradyrhizobium sp. USDA 336. Next base: position 2,837,416 of record NZ_JBIYDC010000002.1, read on the forward strand.
GCGCCCGCGCCCTGCACCGTGCCGCGCGGGAGACCAGAAGCCAGGCCTTGGCGGCCGACGCGCTGCATTTCGCCTCGGACGTGATGGGCTCCTGCGCCGTGATCGTGGGCCTGATCCTGGCTGGGCTCGGCTTCTGGTGGGGTGACACCGCGGCGGCCGCAGCGGTTGCCGTGATGATCGCAGCGCTCGGCCTGCGCATGGCCGGCTCGACCGTGCAGACGCTGGTCGATCGCGCTCCCGAAGGCGCGCAGGAGAAGGCCAAAGCGGCGATCCGCAGCGTCCCGGGCGTAATCGACGTCGAACGCTTGCGCGTGCGCATGGTCGGTGCGACCACGTTCATCGACACCATCGCGAAGGTGCCGCGGACCTATCCGATCGACCGGGTCGAGGACATCAAGCGCAACGCGCAGGCCGCCGTCGCCAAGGCTTTCGGTGATGCCGACCTTACCTTCGCCGCAGTGCCCGTCGCGCGCGACAACGAGACCGTGCGCGACCGCATCATGGTGATCGCGCGCAATTCCGCCCTCGCCGTCCACCACGTCACGGTGCACGATCTCGGCGTCAAGCTGATCGTCAGCATCGACCTCGAGGTCGATGCCAACATGCAGCTCGAGGCCGCGCACGACATCGCCAACACGCTGGAGCGCAACATCCAGGAGGAGTTCGGCGAGGACGTCGAGGTCGACGTTCACATCGAGCCGCTGGAACCGGAACTTCCGTTCGGGGTCGATGCCACGCCGGACCGGGTGCGGACCATCGCCGCCGCGCTGACGGAATATGCCGCCGGCAGCGAGATCCACGACATCCACAATGTGCGGGTCCGCAACACCGACGCCGGCGAGATCGTCAACTTCCACTGCCGCGCAACACCGTCGATGAGCGTAATCAAGGTGCACGAGCATGTCGACGCGATCGAGCGTGCGTTGCGGCGCGCGTTCCCGAGCGTGAAGCGCGTCATCAGCCACGCCGAGCCGCCGCGGGCGTGACGAAGAATGCGCGGCGAGTCACACGTTCTCGTTTCGGACTCGTTGCACCCGTGCGTTTGCGGACGCGCGATGCACACACTGCGTGTTGGATAAGAATAATTTCGCGTTAACGATTCGTTGACTCTCGACAGCCCGCGAAAACTGGATTCAAATCGGTGTGATTCGGAAGTGACGTGGGGCTGCTTCCGGACTTCAGTTGCAAGCTGGTTTTCAGGGGGCCGAAGGCATGTCGCGTGCAGACGCCGCGAGCGCGTGCGTCCAATCCGATTCGATCAAGGGATTGGCGCAATCGATCGCGAAACCTGCCTATCACCGGCTCCTGATCGCGGAGCCAGCGCTTCGTCGCGCCGTGCCGACGCTCATCATCGCCTTCCTGATCACGATCTGCCTTGGTGCCTTCGTGCAGGTGGTCGATCAGACGCGCCAGAAGCGGCTGGTGATCCGCCACGACATATCGGCCCTCGCCGACCTGCTCGCCGAGCGCATCGATCGCCTCACCTCGGTTCGGCAGGAGCGGCTCAAGAACATCGAGAGCCTGCCGACGCTGCTGCCCGATCTCATTCCGTCCTGGGCCACGGCCTCGGGCCGCCACGTCATCGTCACCTCCGCCGGCATCGACCGCCGCATCCTCGCTCGCATTCCGGTCGACAGCGACCCGATCGGCAACGACCGCCTGCTCGATGCGATCACGACCGCGCAGCTGGTCGCGGCACCGCCGCGCGACGCCAACGTCGCCGACATGACGCTGCCGAGCGGCAACGCGGCGATGGCGACCTCGCGGCAGATCAAGTCGTTGCCCGGCTTCGTCACCGTGATCCAGGAGCGCAACGAGCCGATCTGGGGCTCGGACGCCGCGCTTTCGGTGACGCTGTCGGCGACGACAGGCTTCGTCGTCCTGATCCTCGGCTTCGCCTTCCACTGGCAGTCGACCCGCGCCCGCGAAGGCGATCTCATCAACGACGCGGTGCGCGGCCGCATCGACACCGCGCTCAACCGCGGCCGCTGCGGGCTGTGGGACTGGGACCTGTCGCGCGGCCGGATCTTCTGGTCGCAGTCGATGTTCTCGATGCTCGGCCTCGACGGCCGTCACGAACTCCTCACCTTCGGCGAGGTCAACGCGCTCGTGAAGTCCGACGACATCGACCTGTTCGCGATCGCCGACCAGCTCATCTCCGAGAAGATCGACCACATCGACCAGACCTTCCGCATGCAGCATGTCGATGGCCACTGGATCTGGCTCCGCGTCCGCTGCGAGAAGACCCGCGGGGCGACCGATTCCAGCGTCCACCTGATCGGGATCGCCGTCGACATCACCGAGCAGAAGAGCCTCGCCGAAAAGACCGTGGAAGCCGACCTCCGCCTGCGCGACGCGATCGAGACCATTCCGGAGGCCTTCGTGCTGTGGGATGCGAGCGACCGTCTGGTGCTCTGCAACTCGCACTTCCAGCGCCTGCACAAGCTGCCCGACAGCGCCGTCATCCCCGGCACCTCCTACGAGACCGTGCTCGAAGTCGGCCGCATGCCGGAGGTGCGCACCCGCCACAACGAGACCGCGGCCCAGGGCCCGGGCGCGCGCACCTTCGAGGCGCAGCTCGACGACGGCAGCTGGCTGCACATCAGCGAGCGCCGCACCAAGGACGGCGGCTACGTCTCGGTCGGCACCGACATCACCCGTATCAAGGAGCACGAGCAGAAGCTGGTCGACAACGATCTGCGCCTGCGCGCCACCGTCATCGACCTCAAGCGCTCGCAGGCCGCGCTGGAGCGCCAGGCGGTCGAGCTCGCCGACCTCGCCGAGAAGTACCAGCGCGAGAAGACCCGCGCCGAGGAAGCCAACCAGACCAAGTCGAAATTCCTCGCCAATATGAGCCACGAGCTGCGCACGCCGCTCAATGCCATCATCGGCTTCTCCGAGATCATGGGCTCGGGCATGTTCGGCGAGCTCGGCAGCGAGAAGTACCAGGAATACTGCCAGGACATCCTGACCAGCGGCCATTATCTGCTCGAGGTCATCAACGACATCCTCGACATGTCCAAGATCGAGGCCGGCCGCATGAAGCTCGACATGGAACAGCTCGACCTCTCGCAGACGCTCGCCGAATCCTTGCGGGTCGTCACCGGCCGTGCGCAGGACAAGCACCTGACGCTCGATGCCGACATCGCAAAATCCATCTCGGTCGTCGCCGACCGCCGCGCCACCAAGCAGATCATCGTCAACCTGCTCTCCAACGCGGTGAAGTTCACGCCGGACGGCGGACGCGTCGTGGTGCGCAGCCGCCAGCTCGACGACAGGATCGTGCTGATGATCGCCGACACCGGCATCGGCATCGCACCGCATTCGCTGGCGCGGCTCGGGCGTCCCTTCGAGCAGGTCGAGAGCCAGCTCACCAAGACCTATCACGGCTCGGGCCTCGGCCTTGCCATCGCCCGCTCGCTCGCGCAGCTCCACGGCGGCTCGATGCGCCTGCGCTCGAAGATCGACGTCGGCACCGTGGTGCGCGTGACCCTGCCGCGCGACGCGGTGAAGGCGTCGGGGATATCGGCTGCAGCTTGAATCCTACAATTGCAGCGAGGGCGCGACTTCGCGCGCGACGTTGACCAAAGCTGCGATCAGCGGCGTCATGGGATCGCGCTGCGGGATCACCAGGCCGATGCTGTAATTGACTTCGGGGGCGACGATCGGGATCGAGCGGACGGTGTCGGACAGGCCGAGCGTCTCGGCGAGCTTGGCCGGCATCACGCTGGCCCAGCGCCCGGTCTTGACGTGCGTGAACAGCACCAGCAGCGAGTTCGACGTCAACGTCGGCGTCGCCTCCGCGCCGACCGATCGCAATGCGCGGTCGATGATGCGGCGGTTCTGCATGTCGGGGGTCAAGAGGCACAGCGGCACCTGCCCGACCTCGGTCCAGGTCACCGTCTCGCGGTCGCCGAACATCGCGTCCGGCGCGGTGAGCAGGCGATAGCTCTCGTTGTAGAGCGGGATGGTGCGCACCTTGCCGATCGGCTCGTTCTCGATATAGGTCAGCCCCGCATCGACCTCGAGATTTTCGAGCAGCCCCAGCACCTCGGACGAGGTGGTGGACTGGATGCGGAAGCGCACCTCCGGATGCTTCGCACGGAACGGCGTGGTCAGCGCGGCGACCATGCCGAGCACGGTCGGGACCGCCGCGATGCGGATCTCGCCGGAGAGCTGATGCTTCAGCCCGTTGATCTCGTCGCGCATCGCGCGGGCATCGCCCACGATCCGCCGCGCCCAGTCGAGCGCCCGCTCGCCTTCCGGCGTAAAACCCTGAAAGCGCGAGCCGCGTTGGACCAGCATCACGCCGAGAATTTCCTCGAGCTGCTTGAGCCCGGTCGACATCGTCGGTTGCGTCACGCCGCAGGCCTCGGCCGCGCGGCCGAAATGCCGCTCCTTCGCCAGCGCCAGCAATAGTTCAAGCTTGTCGATCAACCGGTCGTCCCCTCGGATTCCATCTTGGCATGCAAGTTAGCACGCCGGACCTGCACCAACACGTAAAAACCCGCAGCCGGTCCAACTTTCATTACCAATCCATATCGATCAATCGCGGTTGCAAATCGATCAGAATCCGCAATCGCAGCACGGGACAGCTTTATTGATCTGCGAATGATTCCAACTAGTTTGCGGCGAAGGAAACGCTCTGGTTGAGAACGAAGAATGACAGCGGTTTATGAGCCTTGGAACGAGACGCGCGGCGCCGAGATCATCGCCGAACATGCCGGGCAGGAAGGCGCGACGCTCGTCATCCTGCATGCGCTTCAAGAGGCGTTCGGCTACGTGCCGGAGGCGGCGATTCCCATGGTGGCGCAGGCGCTCAATTTGTCGCGCGCCGAAGTGCACGGCGTTTTCACCTTCTACCATGATTTCCGCCACAAGCCCGCCGGCCGCCATGTGCTGAAGCTGTGCCGCGCCGAGGCCTGCCAGGCTGCCGGCGGCGATACGCTGGCTGCGCGGGCCGAGGCGAAGCTCGGCGTGTCGTTCGGCAACACGACGCCCGACGAGCGCGTCACGCTGGAGCCGATCTACTGCCTCGGCCTGTGCGCGACCGCGCCATCCGCCATGCTCGACGGCCGCCTGATCGGCCGGCTCGACCAGAAACGCCTCGATGCGCTGGTTGCGGAGGCGCAGCGATGAGCATGCGTTTTTACGTCTCACGTGACGCCGGCGCGGTCGCCGTCGGTGCCGACGAGGTCGCCCTGGCGCTGGAGCAGGCCGCCGCCAGGCGCGGCGTTGCCATCGAGATCGTCAGGACCGGCTCGCGCGGAATGTACTGGCTGGAGCCGCTGGTCGAGGTCGCAACGCCGCAGGGACGCATCGCCTTCGGCCCGGTGGCGGAAGCAGATGTGCCCTCCCTGCTCGACGCACTCGCAAACAACACGCCGCATCTCTTGCGGTTAGGGGCCACCGACGAGATCCCCTGGCTGAAGCGCCAGACCCGCCTCACCTTCGCCCGTTGCGGCGTGATCGATCCGCGCTCACTCGACGACTACCGCGGCCATGGCGGCTACCAGGGCCTCGCACGGGCTCTGTCGCTTGGCTCGGATGCGATCCTCACCGAAGTCACCGCATCGGGCCTGCGCGGCCGCGGCGGTGCCGGCTTCCCGACCGGGATCAAGTGGAAGACCGTCGCGCAGGCGAAGGCCGACCGCAAGTTCATCGTCTGCAACGCCGACGAGGGCGACAGCGGCACCTTTGCCGACCGCATGATCATGGAAGGCGATCCCTTCCTGGTGATCGAAGGCATGACCATCGCCGGCCTCACCGTCGGCGCGACCAAGGGTTACATCTACATCCGCAGCGAATATCCGCACGCTGTGGAAGCCATGAATGTCGCGATCCAGGCCGCGAAGCGCGGCGGCTATCTCGGCGACAAGATCGGCGGCTCCAAGCAAACCTTCGATCTCGAAGTCCGCGTCGGCGCTGGCGCCTATGTCTGCGGCGAGGAGATACCTCGCTGCTGGAGAGCCTCGAAGGCCGCCGCGGCATCGTGCGCGCCAAGCCGCCGCTGCCGGCCCATCACGGCCTGTTCGGCAAGCCCACCATCATCAACAACGTGCTGTCGTTCGCGGCCATCCCCTTCATCCTTGCCGAGGGGGCCAAGGCCTATGCGGATTTCGGCATGGGCCGCTCGCGCGGCACGATGCCGATCCAGCTCGCGGGCAACATCCGCTACGGTGGCCTGTTCGAGACCGCCTTCGGTGTGACGCTCGGCGAGCTCGTCGACGACATCGGCGGCGGCACGTTCACCGGCCGCCCGGTCCGCGCCGTGCAGGTCGGCGGGCCGTTAGGGGCCTATTTCCCCCGTGCCCTGTTCGACACGCCGTTCGACTACGAGGCCTTTGCCGCGCGCGACGGCCTGATCGGCCATGGCGGCATCGTCGTGTTCGACGACAGCGTCGACATGCGCAGGCAGGCGCGCTTCGCCATCGAGTTCTGCGCCGTCGAATCCTGCGGCAAGTGCACGCCGTGCCGCATCGGCTCGACCCGCGGCGTCGAGACCATCGAGAAGATCATGCGCGGCGAGCGCGTCAATGAACACATCGCGCTGGTCGAGGACCTCTGCAACACCATGAAATTCGGCTCGCTCTGCGCGCTCGGCGGCTTCACGCCCTACCCCGTGCTCAGCGCGTTGAAGCACTTCCGGGAGGATTTCGCACCCATCCCGACCACGCTGCAGGCCGCGGAATAGGAGAAGGACGATGTCTCTGATCGAAGAAGTCGACTACGGCACGCCGCGCTCCAAATCCACGACGATGGTGACGCTCACAATCGACGGCAGAGAGGTCAAGGTGCCCGAGGGCACCTCGATCATGCGCGCCGCGATGGACGCGGGCCACCAGATCCCGAAGCTCTGCGCAACCGACATGGTCGACGCGTTCGGCTCCTGCCGTCTCTGCCTCGTCGAGATCGAGGGCCGCGCCGGCACGCCGGCCTCCTGCACCACGCCAGTGATGAACGGCCTCGTCGTGTACACCCAGACCGAGCGGCTGAAAAAGCTGCGCAAGGGCGTGATGGAGCTCTACATCTCCGATCATCCGCTCGACTGCCTCACGTGCGGCGCCAATGGCGACTGCGAGCTGCAGGACATGGCGGGCGCGGTGGGCTTGCGCGACGTGCGCTATGGTTATGAAGGCGAGAACCACGTCTTCGCCAAGAGCCACGGCTGCGACAACGACCATTGGATGCCCAAAGACGAGTCCAATCCGTACTTCACCTATGATCCCTCCAAGTGCATCGTCTGCTCGCGTTGCGTCCGCGCCTGCGAGGAGGTGCAAGGCACCTTCGCGCTGACCATCTCCGGACGCGGCTTCGACAGCCGCGTCTCGCCGGGCATGAGCGAGAGTTTTCTGGGCTCCGAATGCGTCTCCTGCGGCGCCTGCGTGCAGGCCTGCCCGACTGCAACGCTGACGGAAAAGTCTGTGATCGAGATCGGCCAGCCCGAGCACTCGGTGGTCACCACCTGCGCCTATTGCGGCGTCGGCTGTGCCTTCAAGGCGGAGATGCGCGGCGAGGAAGTGGTGCGCATGGTGCCCTACAAGGACGGCAAGGCCAATCGCGGCCATTCCTGCGTCAAGGGCCGCTTCGCCTGGGGCTACACCAACCACAAGGAGCGCATCCTCAAGCCCATGATCCGCGAGCGGATCGAGGATCCCTGGCGCGAGGTGTCGTGGGACGAAGCGTTCACGTTTGCCGCCGCCAGGTTGCGCGGCATCCAGAAAAAATACGGCCGCGATGCCATCGGCGGCATCACCTCGTCGCGCTGCACCAATGAGGAGACCTATCTGGTGCAGAAGCTGATCCGCGCCGGCTTCGGCAACAACAATGTCGATACCTGCGCCCGCGTCTGCCACTCCCCCACCGGCTATGGCCTTGCCACCACCTTCGGCACCTCCGCCGGCACGCAGGATTTCGACTCGGTCGAGGACACCGACGTCGTCGTGATCATCGGCGCCAATCCGGCCTCCGCCCACCCGGTGTTCGCATCGCGGCTGAAGAAGCGGCTGCGCCAGGGCGCCAAGCTGATCGTGATCGACCCGCGCCGCACCGAGATGGTGGAATCGCCGCATGTGAAGGCGCTGCACTTGCCGCTGATGCCCGGCACCAACGTCGCGGTCATGACGGCGATCGCGCATGTCATCGTCACCGAGGGCCTCGTCAACGAAGCCTTCGTGCGCGAGCGCTGCGACTGGAGCGAGTTCGAGGAATGGGCCGCCTTCGTCGCCCGGCCGAACAACAGCCCGGAAGCAACCGCCATTCTCACCGGCGTCGATCCCAAGGTGCTGCGCGAAGCGGCCCGCATCTATGCCACGGGCGGCAACGGCGCGATCTATTACGGCCTCGGCGTCACCGAGCACAGCCAGGGCTCGACCACCGTGATCGCGATCGCCAACCTTGCGATGGTCACAGGCAATATCGGCCGTCCCGGCGTCGGCGTGAACCCGCTGCGCGGCCAAAATAACGTTCAAGGCTCCTGCGACATGGGCTCGTTCCCGCACGAGCTGCCCGGCTACCGCCACATCTCCGGCGATGCCGTGCGCGACCAGTTCGAGGCGCTCTGGAATGTCAAGCTCAACCCCGAGCCGGGCCTTCGCATCCCCAACATGTTCGACGCCGCGGTCGAAGGCACCTTCATGGGCATCTACGTGCAGGGCGAGGACATCCTGCAGTCCGACCCCAATACCAGCCACGTGGTCGCGGCGCTGTCGGCGATGGAATGCGTCATCGTCCACGACCTGTTCCTGAACGAGACCGCGAACTACGCCCACGTCTTCCTGCCCGGCTCGAGCTTCCTCGAGAAGGACGGCACCTTCACCAACGCCGAGCGCCGCATCCAGCGCGTCCGCAAGGTGATGACGCCGAAGAACGGCCTGGCCGACTGGGAGGTTACCATCGGCCTTGCCAAGGCGATGGGCTTCGACATGAAGTACGGCCACCCTTCCGAGATCATGGACGAGATCGCGGCACTGACGCCGTCCTTCGCCGGCGTCTCCTATGCCAAGCTCGATGAGCTCGGCTCGGTGCAGTGGCCCTGCAACGACAAGGCGCCGGAGGGCACGCCGGTGATGCATATCGATGGCTTCGTTCGCGGCAAGGGCAAGTTCGTCGTGACCGAATATGTCGCGACCGACGAGCGCACCGGCCCGCGCTATCCCCTGTTGCTGACCACGGGCCGCATCCTCAGCCAGTACAATGTCGGCGCGCAGACGCGGCGCACAGAAAACGTGGTCTGGCATGCCGAGGACCGGCTCGAGATCCACCCGCATGATGCCGAGCAGCGCGGCGTGCGCGACGGCGACTGGGTGCGGCTGAAGAGCCGCGCCGGCGAGACCACGCTGCGTGCGGAGATCACCGATCGCGTTGCGCCCGGCGTCGTCTACACCACCTTCCACCATCCGGACACGCAGGCCAACGTCATCACGACCGATTATTCGGACTGGGCGACCAACTGCCCCGAATACAAGGTCACGGCGGTGCAGGTCTCGCCCTCGAACGGCCCGTCCGAGTGGCAGAAGGCCTATGATGCGCAGGCGCGCCAATCCCGCCGCATCGTGCCGGCCGAAGCCGCGGAGTAGCGCATGCACGTATCGGTCCAGGCCATCGATCGAGACGTCTGGCGCAACAATGCGGCGTCCGAAGGAACGCGGTTCGTCCCCGAGGAGACGCCGCTGGCGCTGACCTATAATGGCGGCACCTATGCCGTCATGATGGGGACGCCGCAGAACCTGGAAGATTTTGCGGTCGGCTTCAGCGTGAGCGAAGGCATCGTCAAATCGGTCGACGACATCAAGTCGCTCGAAATGGTCCGCCTCGACGACGGCATCGAGCTGCGCATGTGGCTGGCATCGGAAGATGCCGCGCGCATCAACCAGCGCCGTCGCCACATCGCAGGTCCCACAGGCTGCGGCATCTGCGGCGTCGAGTCCATCGCCGAAGCGGTGCGGCCCGCGGCGATCGTCCCGGACGGGCAGACCTTCACCCCCGAGCAGGTCATGGCGGCGATGCAGGCCATCGCGCCGCTGCAATCGATCAATCTGCAGACCCGCGCCGTTCATGCCGCTGCGTTCTGGTCCCCCACAGGCAACATCGTCGCGCTGCGCGAGGATGTCGGCCGCCACAATGCGCTCGACAAGCTCGCTGGCGCCCTGGCGCGCAGCCGCAACGAGCCGCGCAACGGCATGGTGCTGCTGACGAGCCGCGTCTCGGTCGAGATGGTACAGAAGACCGCCGCGATGGGCGCGCCGGTGATGGTCGCGGTGTCCGCGCCCACCGCCCTCGCGGTCCGCACGGCGGAAGCCGCCGGCATCACGCTGATCGCCATCGCGCGGCAGGACGGGTTCGAGATATTTTCACATGGTAGCCGGATCGTCGCGCGCCATGCCACGGAGGTCGCCGATGTCGCCTGACCGCCTGATTTACATGGCCAACCAGATCGGCAAGTTCTTTGGTAGTCAGGGCCGTGACAAGGCCGTGCCTGGTATTGCCGAGCACATCAAGAAGTTCTGGGATCCCCGCATGAAGCGCGCGATCTTCGCCCATCTCGATGCGGGCGGTGCGGGCCTGGAGCCCGACGTGCGCGAGGCCATCACCGCGCTGAAGCAGGCTATGACCCTTCCAGCAGCGCCCTGAACACGCGCCGCACCTCGCTCTGCGTCTCCTTCACCCGCGCCTCCAGTGAGGAGAAATCCGGCGCGTCGCCGGCGCGCGCCATGACGCGCTGCAGGTCGGTGCCGGCGGTATCAGGCTTGAAGCGCTCGCTGACGCAGAGCCGCAGAATCTGCGTCAAGTCGTGATAGAGCCGCGCCGCGGCGCGCAGGATCTCCGTCTCCGATTGCGCGAGCACGCCGATCCTGCAGGCATTCTCCAGCACCTGCATGGTGCTGACGTCGAGAATCTCGGGCTTGTCATGCGCGTGCACGAGCTGGAGATATTGCGCGATGAAGTCGATATCGACCATGCCGCCGGCGGCATGCTTGAGATCCCAGCAATCCGCCTCGCCCTTCTCCTGCGCGATCGCGCGCCGCATGTCGGCGACGTCGTTGGCGGTGATGGCAGGATCGCGGCGGCGGGTCAGGACATCGCGGATGACGCGCTCGATCCGCTCCCGGAATTCGGGCGAAGCCGAGACCACGCGCGCACGCGTCAGCGCCATGTGCTCCCAGGTCCAAGCCTCGGTGGCCTGGTAGTCCGCGAACGAGACGAGACTCGACGCCACCGGACCCGCGCGTCCCGAGGGACGCAGCCGCATGTCGATCTCATAGAGCACGCCGTAATTGGTGCGCGTCGTGAAGGCGCTGATCAGGCGCTGGGTGAAGCGGGCGAAATAGTGCGCGCCGTGAAGCGATTTCACTCCATCGGAGTCCGGATGCTCGCCGTCGAAATCGTAGAGCAGGATCAGGTCGAGATCGGACGAGGCCGTCATCTCGCGGCTGCCGAGCCGGCCCATCGCGATGATGGCGGTCTGCTGCCCCTTGATGCGGCCGTGCTGGGCGGCGAAGCGATCGGCAACCAGGCCGTGCACGGTGTGGACGATACCCTCGGCGACGTCGGCGAAGGCCGTGCTCGCCTGCTGCGCGGAGACGGTGCCGGAGAGGATGCGCGTGCCAATCAGGAACAGGCTCTCCTGCCCGAACAGGCGCAAGCGATCGAGGAACTCCTCGTATGAACCGGCGTCCTGCACGGTGGCAGCTAACCGCCCCGACAATTCCTGTCTGTCGGGCATGGCCCCGAAGAAGCGTGGATCGATCAGGCCATCCATCAGCTGGGGCTGCCGCGCCAGCATGTCGCCGAGCCGGGGCGCTGCTCCGAGCACCAGCGCCACCAGCGCGACGAGATCGCGGTTCTGGCCGAGCAGCGTGATCAGCCGGCCGCCGCGCTGAAGCGCGGCGAGGAAATGATCGAACGAGACGACAGCGCGATCCGGCTCTTCGGCGTGGGCAAGACCGTCGATCAAGGCCGGCACGAACTCGACGAAGGCGCTTCGCGTCGCCTCAACGCGGAAGACCCGGTAGTCGCCGGTGATCCAGTCGCGCACCGTCTGCGCGACAGCGGCGGGCTTCTTGAAGCCGAGCGCCGCGAGGTGCTGCAGCAGGCGCGGATCGTCGGGGCCCGCACCGTAGTCGAGCGCCGGCAGCTTGGCCGTGCCGGTCGGGTCGTCGCCCTCGAACAGTTTTTCGTAATGGCCCTGCACGATCTGGAGCTGGTGCAAGAGGTCGCGCGCAAACGCCTCGCGATTCCGATAGCCGAAGAACCACGCGAAGCGCTCGACCGCCTGCTTGTCCTCGGGCAGCGTGTGGGTTTGCTCGTCGGCGATCATCTGAAGGCGATGCTCGACACGGCGCAGGAATTCGTAAGCCGTCGTCAGCTCGTCACGCGCCGCAACGGTGATCCAGTTGCTGGCGGCGAGGATGTCGAGTGCCTTCAGCGTCGGCCGCACCCGCAATTCCGGATGGCGGCCGCCGGCGATCAATTGCTGGGTCTGCGCGAAGAATTCGATCTCGCGAATGCCGCCGCGCCCGACCTTGACGTTGTGGCCCTCGACCGCAACCTCGCTCTGGCCGCGATAGGTCTGCATCTGCCGCTTCATGTCGTGCACGTCGGCAAGTGCGGCAAAGTCGAGATGCTTGCGCCAGACGAACGGCGCGATTTCGGCGAGCAATGCCTCGCCCGCTTTTGAATCGCCGCCACAGGTCCGCGCCTTGATCATCGCGGCGCGCTCCCACGTGCGCCCTTCCCGCTCGTAATAGTTCAGCGCGGCGTCCCGCGAGATCGCCACCTGCGTCGAGGACGGATCGGGCCGCAGCCGCAAATCGACGCGGAAGACGTAACCATCATAGGTGCGCTGCTGCAGGATGCGCGCCATGCCTTGCGTCACGCGGACGAAGAACGGCTGCGGCTCGATATCGGGCGCGAGGGTCGTCGCATCGGGATCGAAGAACACGATGAGATCGATATCGCTGGAATAGTTCAGCTCGCCCGCACCCATCTTGCCCATCGCGAGCACGATCAGCCCGCAGCCCTCTTCGGGTGCCTCGGGATTGGGCGGTGAGAGCTTGCCGCGTGCGGCTTCCTGCCGCAGCAGATATTGCAGTGCCGCCTGCACCGAGGACACCGCGACATCGGTCAGCGCCGCCGTCACCCGCATCACCGGCCAGACACCGCCGATATCGCACAGCGCGATCAGGAGCGCAGCCTCAGCCTTCATGCGGCGGAGCAGCCGCATCACCTCGGCCTCCTCCGAAGCCGCGAGCACCGCGCTGCGCGCCTCCGCGATCAGCGCCGTCAGATGCGCATCCGGATCGCATTCGAGCAGCCGGATCAGGCGCAAGGCATCGGCGCGCACCAGGTCGAACAGATAGGGCGAGAATTCCGCAATCCCGGTCAGGATCTCGCGGGCGAAGGGATGGCCGAGATGCGTTTCGAGACGGGCCGATTGTGCCGGCTCGAGCTCGGCCAGCCAGGTTTCGAAACGGGGTTCGTCGGTTGCGGAAGCGGCAATATGGGGAGCCTCCGCGAAGCGTGCGGCCAGCCTCTCACCATGCTTGTCCGCGTTTCCCGGCGCGGAGTGGTTCATGCCACCTTCTGTGGCACATCCGGTATTGGCGGAGCAACCCTGTCGCCGGCACCCGCGCGCGCCGGCAGCACCAGCGTGGCGACGAGGCCGGGATGGGCATCGCCCAAGCGCAATTCGCCGCCGTGCAACGTCGCCACCGCCGAGGCGAGGCTGAGGCCGAGGCCCGAGCCCGGCAGCGTGCGGCTGGCCTCCAGCCGCACGAATCGCTCGATGACGTGCTTGCGGTCGGCTTCGGGGATGCCGGGGCCGCGATCGGTGACGCTGAGCAGCACCAGGTCGCCGTCGCGCCTCGCCTCGATCGTGATTTGCCGCGCGTCCATGCTGACCACGGTTCCCGCCGGCTGTGCCGCGGGCTGGCCGTATTTGATCGCGTTCTCGACAAGATTGGCGAGCGCCTGGCTGATCAGCTCGCGATTGGCATGAACCGGCGTCGGCTCGCACTTGACCTTCAGGGTCATGCCGTCGTCCTCGGCGAGCGGCTCGTAGAGCTCGTGGATGCCCTCCGCGACCTCCGCGGCATCGAAGTCGTCCATGTTACCGCGCGCCTGTCCGGATTCCGCGCGCGCGATCATCAGAAGCGCGTTGAAGGTCCGGATCAGCCCGTCGGACTCCTCGATGGTCCGCTCCAGCGCGGCGCGATAATCCGCCTCGCAGCCCGATCTCGCCAGCGCCTCCTCGGCGCGATTGCGCAGCCGTGTCAGCGGCGTCTTGAGGTCGTGGGCGATGTTGTCGGAAACCTCCTTCAGCCCCGCCATCAGCGCCTCGATCCGCTCCAGCATGGCGTTAAGGTTCTCGGCGAGACGATCGATCTCGTCGCCGCTGCGCCCTACGGGCAGGCGCTCGCTGAGATCACCGGTCATGATCCGCTGCGCCGTGCCGGTCATCGCGTCGATGCGCCTCAGCACCCGTCGCGCGACGAAGATGCCGCCGCCGAGGCCCAGCACGACGACGATCAGGACCGAAAATTGCGCCGCCTTCGCGACGATGCCGAACAGGCGCCGCCGCTCGGCCAAGTCGCGGCCGATCAGAAGCCGGAAGCCGTTCTCCAATTCGGTGACGCGAACGAGCGCGCGATGATCGCGGTCATCGCTGTCCTCGATCCGCCGGTAGGCCGTCTCCGACCAGCCGCGCGTCGCCATCACGCCCGGCGCCAGCGAGCCGACATTGCCGGCGATCGCCTGGCCCGTCGGCGTGGTCACGAGATAGAGATTGGCGCCTGGCCGCAGCGCCCGATACTCGATCGTGCGCACCAGGCGAACCATGCCGCCGCGGTCGTAGATCTCGTTGATCTCCGAGGTCTCGGCATTGACGGTCTGCGTAATCTCCTCGGTGATCAGCCGCCGCGTATTCCAGGCGAAATAGGCCAGCAGCGAGGCCGCGAACATCGCGAACAGCAAGAGATAGACCAGCGTCAGCCGGAACGCCGTGGTGCGGATGAGTTTACCGAATGCCGTCACGGATCATGTATCCGGCGCCGCGGATCGTGTGCAGCAGCGGGCGCTCGAAGCCCTTGTCGATCTTGGAGCGCAGCCGCGAGATGTGCACGTCGATGACGTTGGTCTGCGGATCGAAATGATAGTCCCAGACATTCTCCAGCAGCATGGTTCGCGTCACCACCTGGCCGGCGTGCTTCATGAGGTATTCGAGCAAGCGGAATTCGCGCGGCTGCAGCGTCAGCTCGTCCTTGCCGCGGGCGACGCGATGCGAGAGCCGGTCGAGCTCGAGATCGCCGACGCGATAAAGCGTCTCCTCGGCGGGACCGCCGCGGCGGCGCGACAGCACTTCGACGCGGGCCAGCAGCTCGGCGAAGGAATAGGGCTTCGGCAGATAGTCGTCGCCGCCCGCGCGCAGACCCTTGATGCGGTCATCGACCTGCCCGAGCGCGGAGAGAATCAGCACCGGCGTCGTATTGCCCTTGTCGCGCAATGCGCCGATCAGCGACAGGCCGTCGCGCTTGGGCAGCATGCGGTCGACCACCAGCACGTCGTATTCGCCGTTCTCGGCCATGGCGAGGCCTTCCTCGCCGTCGGCGGCGTGGTCGGCGATGTGTCCGACTTCGCGAAACGCCTTGGCCAGGTAGTCGGCGGATTCGCGGTCGTCTTCGATGATGAGGAGGCGCATCGTGCGTTCGGCGGCGGTCAAGGAGGTCAACCTTCTCTAAACATGGCGCGAGCGGCAACCGCATGCAAGCCGAGCAGGAGAGGCTCGACGCGGGAAAAAGGCGGGCGGTGAAGCTGGGGGGACCTCACCGCCCTAGGCCTTCCGACGGAGGGGGGCGTAATTCCACCGGAAGGTAGATGAGGGAAGCCAGCGTTGCGCTGCTTCCCCGAAGGGCACCGGCGGCGGGGGCGACTGATGCCGGCGGTACCCTTCATCTCGTAGGCCTCCTGAAGGCCTCAGCCCTTGGCGATGGGCACCGCGACGAAGCGCGACTGGCCGCCGCTCTTCACGCGCATCAGGACGCTGTTCTTGTTGTCGGTCCGCGCCGCGTTGATCGCGTCGCGGACTTCGCCGGCGGTCGCCACGCTCTTGCCGCCGACCTCGAGGATCACGTCGCCTTCCTTGAAGCCGCGTTCGGCCGCCGCGCTCTTCGGATCGACCTCGGTGACCACGACGCCTTCCTTGCCGGCACCGGCCACGGAATTGGCGGGCGCAACGGTCATGCCGAGCTTCGGTACGTCCGTCCCCTTGCTGGCGCCCTTGCCGCTGTCCTTGTCCAAGTCGGCCTTGGCCTCGACCGTATTCGGCAACTGGCCGAGGGTGAGGTTGACGACCTTGTCCTGGCCCTTGTGCAGCACGTTGAGCTTCACGGACGCGCCGGGTGCCATACCGCCGATGGTGCGGGCGAGCTCGCGGGCATCCTTGACGGGTTCACCGTTCACCGCGGTGATCACGTCACCGGACTCGATGCCGGCCTTCGCCGCCGGACCGTTCGCCTGCGGCTCCGCCACCAGCGCGCCTTCGGCCTTCTTCATGCCGAGGCTGTCGGCGATGTCGGAGGTTACGGGCTGGATCTGTACGCCGATCCAGCCGCGGCTGACCGAGCCCTTGTCCTTGAGCTGCGCAACCACGCTCTTGACGGTGTTGGCCGGGATCGAGAACGCGATGCCGACGCTACCGCCGGAGGGCGAGTAGATCGCGGTGTTGACGCCCATCACCTCGCCGTTTGTGTCGAAGGCCGGACCGCCGGAATTACCCTTGTTCACGGGCGCGTCGATCTGGATGAAATCGTCATATGGGCCGTTGCCGATGTCGCGGCCGCTCGCCGAGACGATGCCCGCGGTCACGGTGCCGCCGAGACCGAAGGGATTGCCGACCGCGAGCACCCAGTCGCCGATCCGCGGTTTGCTGTCGGCGAGCTTGGCGAACGGGAAGTTTGTGCTGCCTTCGACCTTGATCAGCGCGAGGTCGGTGCGCTGGTCGGTGCCGATCACCTTGGCGGTGTAGGTCTTGCCGTCGTCGGTGGTGACCTCGACCTTGTCGGCACCATCGACCACGTGGTTGTTGGTCACGGCATAGCCGTCAGCCGAGATGAAGAAGCCGGAGCCCTGCCCCTGCACGACGCGGCCACGGCCGCCCTTCAGGCCGGGGGGCAAACCATCCGGACCACCGAAGCGGCGGAAGAAGCGCTCCATCGGCGAGCCCGGCTGGAACGGCGAGGAGGAATCGTCGCCGTCGTCATTGCTCGCGGTCTTCTCCTTCATGTTGACCTTGACCGAGATCACCGAAGGCTTCACGCGCTCGACGACGTCGGCGAATCCGACCGGACGCTCGACCTTGCGAACCTCGTTGTTGACCTGCGCATGCGCCGGGCTGGAGAACAGGTCGGCCGGCGAGGTCGACGGGCTGAAGCCATAGACGGCCGCGCCGAGACCGGCGACGACCGAAGCCATCAGCGCGAGCTTGCGCGCGGAAAACACCGACCGGCGCGGCTGCCGGTAGGACGGGAGGTTCGAAAGGTCGATACGATCGTTCATGCGGAAATCTCCAGAGCCCTGAATTCCTGTTGGTGCCGGATGCAGCACCTTGCGAACCTGAAGATGGGGACTCCCGCCTTACCGCGCGCTGGCGGCGGGGTTAAACTTTTGTAATGATGCGTCGAGGCGGATGCGGCAGTTCAGCACAGGCCAAAAATCGTGACCTTACAGGAACTTAATCGAGTTCCCCCGACAAGGCTGCAAGCGCGAATTCTGGCCCCTCAGCTCGCCCTGACACTGACGATGAACTCGTCGACTTCGCGCTTCAAGGTCTCGGCCTGCCGCGACAGATCGACGGCCGAATCCCTGGCTTCGGCCGCCATGCGGCCGGTCTCGGCCGAGGTGGAGGTAATCTGGACGATATGGTTGGAGACGTCGAGGGTTCCGCGCGCGGCATCCTGGGCGCTGCGCGTGATCTCCTGTGTGGCGTTGCGCTGCTGGGCGGTGTCGACCTCGATGCCCGACATGATCGACGAGATCTCCGACAGCGTCCTGGAAATGCCGTCGATCGCGCCGCGGGTCTCCGCGGTGATGCCTTGAATGCTGGCGACGTGCGAGGTGATCTCCTCCGTCGCCTTGCTGGTCTGATGCGCCAGGTTCTTCACTTCCGAGGCGACCACCGCAAACCCCTTGCCCGCTTCGCCGGCCCGTGCCGCCTCGATGGTGGCGTTGAGCGCCAGGAGATTGGTCTGCGATGCGATCGCCTGGACGAGCTGGACGACCTCGCCGATCTTTTCGGCGGCATCCGACAGCGTGTGAATGGTATCGCGGCTCTTCTCCGCCTGGCTTGCAGCGCCTTCGGCGCGCTGGGTCGCGTCCGTGACGCGGCGGCTGATCGTGCCGATCGAGTTCGTCATCGCCTCGGCGGACCCTGCAACCGTCTGCACGCTGGCGCTGGCCTGGCTCGCCGCGCTCGCGACCGCATTGGCCTTGGTGCTGGTGTCGTTGGCGGTCCGCGACAACGTCTCCGCGTTGGTCTTCAGATGCACGGCCGATGACGCCACGCTGGCGACGACACTGGCGACGAGATCGTTGAAGCGCTTGATCCTGTTATCGAGGAATTTCGAACGCTCGGCCTGATGCTGCGCTTCATGCAGCTGCTGCTCGGAGAGGCGGCGCCGCTCGATGCCGTTGGTCTTGAACACCTCCAGCGCACCGGCGAGCAGGCCGATCTCGTTGGTGCGACCGAGCCCCGGAACTGATGTCTCGAACTTCTGGTCGGCGACCTCGCGCATGGCATGCACGATGGCCGCGAGGGGATTGAGGATGCCGTTGCGCACGGCGAACCAGGTCGTGAAGCAGATCGCGAAAGCGACGACGGCGATCACGCCGCAGGCGAGCAGGAAATAAGAAAACGCGGTCTGCGCCTGCTGGTAGATCTGCATGGCATGGTCGCGCGCCGGGCCGCTCAGCGCGGCGAAGTTCGAGGACAGGCTGGTGATCTCGTTGTTGAGATAGAGCACCGCGATGAAGCCGGTGCTGCCGCCGATGCCAAGCAGGAACAATAACGCAGCGACGACGGCGCCGACCAGGAAGCGGATCGTCAGATTGCTGTTCGCGAACATCGGGGGACTCAGGAGCTGGAATCAAATCTCGCGACAAGCTTCCAGACAAAGGTCAATTTAGCATGAACCACGCAGCCGTTGCCGCGCACTGCGTGGCGCGACGTAGACGGCTTCAGGGCGATTTGGGTTCGTCCGACATCAAGGCCGCAAGCCGCGCCTTCTCCTCCGCCGTGAGCGGCGGAGGCGGTACGTCGGCACCCCTTCCCGAGCGGCGGCGGATCTGTAGCCACAGCGCCAGGCCGCCGCCGATCAGCAGCACCGGCCCGAGCAGCCACAGCAGCAGGGTCTGCAGCTCGAAGCGCGGCTTGAGCAACACGAACTCGCCGTAGCGCGCCACCAGGAAATCGAGCACCTGCGAATTGCTGTCGCCGGCCGCGATGCGCTCGCGCACCAGCAGCCTGAGATCGCGTGCCAGCGGCGCATCGGAATCGTCGATCGACTGATTCTGGCAAACCATGCAGCGAAGCTCGCGCGACAATTCGCGCGCGCGCGATTCCTTCACCGGATCCGGCATGATCTCGTCGGGCTGGACAGCGTGGGCCGCCGGCAATGCCAGCAGCAGCAAGGCGACGAAGGCGGCCATCATCCGGCGCATCGGATCATTCCGCGGGCTGGAGGCGCTGCTTGGCCCGCGCCGGCTTCGGCGCGCCGACCCGCAGGCGGCGGTCGGAGAGCGAGAGCACGCCGCCGAGCGCCATCAGCACCGGCCCCCACCAGATCAGGAGAACCAGCGGCTTGTGATAGATGCGCACGGCGATGGCGCCTTCGGCGGTGGCGTCGCCGAGCGAGACGTAGAGCTGGCTCGCCCCGCGCGTCAGCAGCGCCGCTTCGGTGGTCGACGAGCCGCGCGTGGTGAAGCTGCGCTTGGACGGCGTCATCACCGTGACCGCCTCGCCATCGCGGCTGATCTTGAACTCGGCAATCATCTCGCGGTAGTTCGGGCCCTGGCGTTGAAACAGCCCGTCGAGCTTCAGATCGTAGCCGGCGACATGGGCAGTCTCGTTCGGTTTCATAGTCGCGATGTATTCGCTGTTCCAGGTGGTCTCGCAGACGATCCCGATCAGCGCAACGCCGAGGCCGGCATGCGCGAACGCGGTGCCCCACGCCGAGCGCGGCAGGCCGCGCGCCCGGTGCAGCACCGTTGCGAACGGCAGGCGCACCAGGCCCGTCCGTTCGACCAGATCGGTGACCGCGCCGGCGATGACGAAGACGCCGAGCCCGATCGCGAGCGGCGCCAGCGCGCTGCCGCCCCGCACCCAGGCCCAGACGATGGCGACCACGACCAGCCCGGCGACGCCGGCGGCGAGCAGACGCTGCATCACGCCGAGCAGGTCGCCGCGCTTCCACGCCAGCATCGGCCCGAACGGCACCGCGAGCAGCAACAGCGCGAACAGCGGCGCGAAGCTCAGATTGTAGAAGGGGGCGCCGACCGACATCTTGAAATCGGCGAGCATCTCCATCGCGAGCGGATAGAGCGTGCCGAACAGCACCACGGCGCAGGCCACCGTGAGCAGCAGATTGTTAAGCACCAGCGCGCCCTCGCGCGAGATCGGTGCGAACAGGCCGCCCTGCTTCAGCGAGGTGGCGCGGCCCGCGAACAGCGCCAGGCTGCCGCCGATGAACAGGCAGAGGATCAGCAAAATGAACACGCCGCGGGTCGGATCGGTGGCGAAGGCGTGCACCGAGGTGATGACGCCCGAGCGAACCAGGAAGGTACCGAGCAGCGACAGCGAGAAGGTCAGGATCGAGAGCAGGATAGTCCAGACCTTCAGCGCGTTGCGCTTCTCCATCACCAGCGCCGAATGCAGGAGCGCGGTGCCGGCGAGCCAGGGCATCAGCGAAGCGTTCTCCACCGGATCCCAGAACCACCAGCCGCCCCAGCCGAGCTCGTAATAGGCCCAATACGAGCCCATGGCGATGCCGAGGGTCAGGAAGATCCAGGCTACTAGCGTCCAGGGCCGCACCCAGCGCGCCCAGGCCGCATCGATCCGTCCCTCCATCAGGGCCGCGATCGCGAATGAGAACGAGATCGAAAAGCCGACATAGCCGAGATAGAGCATCGGCGGATGCACGGCGAGACCGATGTCCTGAAGCACGGGATTGAGATCGCGTCCCTCGATCGGGGGGCTCGCGATGCGCAGGAACGGGTTCGATGTCATCAGGATGAAGAGGTAGAACGCGCTGGCGACCCAGGCCTGCACAGCCAGCACATGCGCGCGCAGCGAGAGCGGCAGATTGTTGCCGAAGCTTGCGACCAAGCCGCCGAACAGCGCGAGGATCAACACCCACAGCAGCATCGAGCCTTCATGGTTTCCCCAGACGCCCGTGATCTTGTAGAGCAGCGGCTTCATCGAGTGGGAATTCTCGTAGACGTTAGCGACGGAGAAATCCGAGTTCACGTGCAGCATCACCAGCGCCGTGAATGAGGCGCCGACGAACAGCAACTGAGCCAGTGCGGTCGAGCGCGCCACGTTCATCAGGGCGGCGTCGCCAAGGCGCGCGCCGATCAGCGGCACCGCGGACTGGATCAGTGCGAGGGCGAGCGCCAGCACCAGCGCGTAATGTCCTGATTCCGCGATCACCGCACCGCTCCCTGCGGATTGCCTTGCGCGGTCGTCGCCGCGGGTTTGGCGGCACCGGAGGCTTGGGTACCGGAGCCTTGGGCGCCGGAGCCTTGGGCACCGTAATCGTCCTTCCAGTGCCCCTGCTTCTTCAGGGCATCGGCGACGTCCTTGGGCATGTAGGTCTCGTCGTGCTTGGCAAGGACGGTATCGGCCTTGAACACGCCGTTGGCATCGAGTGCGCCTTCCGCGACGACGCCCTGCCCTTCGCGAAATAGGTCGGGCAGAATGCCTTTGAAGGCGACCGGCAGCTTGGCGTTGCCGTCGGCGACCTCGAACGTCACCGCGAGATTGTCGCCGCGCTGGAGCGAGCCGGGCTGCACCAGGCCGCCGAGGCGAAACCGCTTGCCGGGCTCGACCTGCTTCTCGGCGACCATGGTCGGGGTCGAGAAGAACACGATGGAGTCGCGCAGCGCGTTGAGCACCAGCGCGGCCGCGAGCGCGAGCACGGCGAGCGATCCGCCGATGATGGTCATACGTCGCTGCTTGCGCGTCATGGCGTATCCGTTCTCCGCATCTCTCGTCCCGAAATCATCATCCGCCGATCCCGAGAGTCTTCAGGCCTTCGTTGAGCTGGCGCAGCCGCTCGGCGTTGCTGGCAACCGCCTGCCGGGCATCGGCCGAAGCGCCCATTGCCTTGTCCCGCTCGCCCATCACCAGATAGGCGCGCACCAGACGCAGCCAGCCCTCGACATCGTCGCCGTTCTGCTTCAGCCGCGTCGCCAGACGGTCGACCATGCCGCGCACCATCGCGTTGCGATCGGTTTCGGCCATGTCCTTGGAGGCAGCAATCGTCTCGTCGGACAGCGCCGGCAGCGTGCCGCCCCCACCGACCCGCGCCAGCGAGGACTGCACCAGGGCACGCCACGGAGCATCCGCCGGCGCTTTCGCAAGCAGCGCACGCCAGATGTTGGTCGCGTCGTCCTTGCGGCCGTCCTGCTCGGCGGCAAGGCCCAGAAAGTAA
Source organism: Bradyrhizobium sp. USDA 336 (assembly GCF_044908355.1). Classification (NCBI taxonomy): domain Bacteria; kingdom Pseudomonadati; phylum Pseudomonadota; class Alphaproteobacteria; order Hyphomicrobiales; family Nitrobacteraceae; genus Bradyrhizobium; species Bradyrhizobium sp. USDA 336. Next base: position 2,860,119 of record NZ_JBIYDC010000002.1, read on the forward strand.
TTCGCCTTGGGATCGTCGGCGTTCAAGGCGTGCGCGCGCTCGAATTCGGCCTTGGCCTCGGCGGTCACCACGCCGCCGGCGGCAGCCGAGATCGCTTCGCCGAGATCGGACCTGCGCTCCGCGCTTTCGCCATTGTAGGTGAGCGAGTTGCGATAGGCGCGCACCGCGTCGTCGAAGCGGCCGAGCCGCTCCAGAACCGGCGCGAGCACGTGCCAGCCGCGCCCGTCCGTCGGATTCTTCTCCAGATGCTGCTCGACCTGCACGACGAGGTTCTCGAGCGACTGCGCCATGCCACCCCCGCGCTCCCGCTGCGCAAGCGGAAAGTCCTGCAGCCGGGGCGAGCCGAGCGGCATGTAGACGCCGGCCGCGATGAGCGGCAGTCCGGCAAGCGCCAGCACGGCCGCCGCACGGCGCCATTTGAGGTTCGACTTCGGCGCCGTTGCCGGCTCGCTGGCCGCCGCCGCGAGCAGCCTGCGGCTGACCTCGACGCGCGCAGCCTCGGCCTCCGGCGCCAAGATCAATCCTGCGGCGAGATCACGCTCGATCTCGGCCAGTTGGTCCTTATAGACCGCGACCTCGCTGCCCTGATCCTGCGCGCGGCTGGTGCGACCAAGCGGCCAGAGCACGGCGAAAATCGCCGCGACCGTCATCAGCGCGAACACGAACCATAGCGTCATCTGGCAAGCTTCCGGCGGCGCCCGTACCGCGCCTGTAGGTGCCTTTACACCACGGCCGGAGGATGCGGCAATTGACAATTGTCAAGGCGGCGCTACCCGCGGGTCGTCCCGAAAAGGTGAAAATCCAACGGCTTAGCCGATCTCGAAGTCGATACTTTGCGCGGCCTGCTCGCCGTGCCCGTCGAAGGCCTTCAGGAAGTATGTTCCGGGCTTGATTGCATCCGGCAATCTGATGCGCAGCGCTCCGACCGGAACCCGAGATGCAACCCTGGTGGCGGTCTCAGGCAGCTGCCGATCGCTGGCCTTCTCGACCAGCACCACCTTGGCTCCAACCATCAGCCGTTGATACTTGGCAACGAGGACGCGGTTCTCAATTTCAATCGAGCTGATGACCGGTTTCATGCGCCTACAGATGGAAATTTCCAGACTTGCACCGCGAAAGTACGGTGCGCCATCGGCATCGTCAACTTAAAATTGTGATCAAGAAAAATGCGCGCCGATCAGCCTGCGCGCGACGATTTGCGCTCGCCCGTGAGTGCATTTTCGGCGGCCCGGCTCATCAATGAGGCGTAATCGTCGCCGAACAGCACCTGGCAGAAGCGGATCGCGGCCTGCACCTGCTGCTGCCGATAGGTGCGGACCTTGTGATCGGCGGCGCGCAGCGACTGCACCAGCTGCTCGGTCGACCGTTCCACATATTGCTGGAGATCGGAAAAGGTACGCAGCGTCACCTCGTTGATCGCAAGCTCGCTCGCATAGTTGCGGCACGTCGCGACGAAGTCGATCAGTGCCACCGTTTCCTCGACTTCGGTGCTGTCGATCCGCGCGCCCGGCGGAATGTCCTTTTCGGGGCGCTGGCGCAGGATGCGGCGGACGCGGCCGGGAACGCTGTCGATCTCGGACTGCAGCGCATTGGAGATGTCGGCCCGGATCGAGGTCAGTTGCTTGCCCCAGGCCGAATCGTTGCGCAGGTCGAGCTCGGTGCGCAGTCCGCGCACGCCGTCGTGCAGTGTCTTGAGGTTGCCGGCGACATTGTCGAAATGGCCGCGCTTGATGTCCATGCGCAGGACCGCGGCGACGCAGGACAGATCATGCAGGGCCATCGTGACGGCCACACCGTAGGGCGTCGCCGCGACGCGGATCTCGTCATCGGACGCCGCTATCTTGACCGCAAGGCGGATGATCTGCCAGGGCGCGGTCATCCGCTGCACGACGATCGACAAGGCGAAAGGCAGCATTTGCGGCGTCTGAAGCGCCGGAATGTTGAGCGCCGACGTCACCGAGGCGATCTGGGAATCCCCGAAGGCCCGCAAGGTGCGCGGCAGTTTCTCGTTCAATGTCGCAATGGCGTCCCGGACCTGGAGCACCGCACCGATCGAATAGAGATCCTCGATCACGTTGGGCGGTCCGACCCGGGCCAGCGCCCGGGACTTGTCGCCGCCGCCCGGCCCCGTCAGCTCGAAGATCGCATCCGCGGCCACGGCCTGAAGCTTCTGCGCCAGGGCTTCGACCTGACCAGCACTGTCCGCCGGCATGCGCGCCAGCGCCGCCTCGAATTCGTTCACCTTGTCCGGTGCGCCGTCACGGCCAAGCCACTGCCAGATCGGCTGCAGCGAGGAGCGGCGAATCTGGCCGGACCTGACAGGAGTGCCCGCTTCGACGAGGAACGGTTCCAACACCTGGAATAGGAGCCGCGACAGATCGTCCGTGCGCGGCGGCAAAGCCTCGTCGCGCCTCGCTCTTGCGGACGATCTTGCGCAGCTGCTCGAGCACGAGGGTGGCCACGGCCGTGTCCTGGCCGCGCTCCAGCGCACGCTCGAACTCCCGCATCAGCAGTGCCTGCGACTGCGGCGGGAGCTGCGCGAGATATTCCCTCAGCCGCTCGATCGATGTCTGGCTCATGCGCCCGGGTAATGCACGGTAAAATGGCGGACATGGGATGGGTCCGGCGCGATCATAGGGGGTCCCCACTTAAGAAGCCGTTTAGGAAGCTGCCTCGAATGCCTCCCATGCTTCGCTCGAGGAGCCTCAGCCGCGCCGGAAATTGTCGTCGAAACAAGGGATTATATTCCGGGAAGAACCAGCTCGGCGCGCAGACCCCCAGTCGGGGCGCTGCCGAGCGAAAGGCTGCCGCCATAGAGGGCCGCGAGGTCGGTCACGATCGACAGCCCCAGTCCCGACCCGGGCTTGGACTCGTCGAGGCGCTGGCCGCGCCGGGCGACCTGGGCGCGCTCGGCTTCCGACAGGCCGCGGCCGTCGTCGTCGACGATGACCCGCAAACGCGGGCCGGCGCCGGCCCGCTGTGGCGGCTCGACGAGGATATCAATGAGGACGCGCGAGGCCGCCCATTTGCAGGCATTGTCGACGAGATTGCCGACCATCTCCTCAAGATCCTGCCGCTCGCCCCGGAACTTGGCGGATGGATCGGCCTTGGCCTCGACCGCGATGCCGCGGTCGCGATGGATCTTCTCCATGGTCCGCCGCAGTCCCTCGATGGCAGGCGCCACCTCCGTCACGGTCGCGACCACCGAGACCCGTGCCGCGATGCGGGCGCGCTCCAGATGATGGGCGACCTGGTCGCGCATCACATCCGCCTGCTCCATCACCTTCTCCGCGAACGGATCGGCGGCATGCGCGCTGGCTTCGTTGACGATGACCGAAAGCGGCGTCTTGATCGCATGAGCGAGATTGCCGACATGGGTGCGCGCTCGCTCGACGATCTCGCGATTGGCGTCGATCAGCGCGTTGGTCTCGCGCGCCAGCGGCGCGATCTCGACCGGGAATTCACCCTCGAGCCGTTCCGCCCGCCCGGAGCGGATGTCGGCGATCGCGTCCGAGATGCGCTTGAGCGGTGCAAGGCCGAAACGGACCTGGAACACGGTCGTCAGCAGCAGCACGATGCCGAGCGCCGTGAAGGTGCCGCCGAGATAGTAGTCGAAGCTGCGTGTCTCGTCGAAAATCTCGGTATCATCCCCGGCGACGCTGACCAGAAATTTGCCGTCGGCACCGAGATCGACCGGCCGTTCCACCATGCGCAGATTCTGCCCTTCCGGCCCGTCGACATAGGCGAGGCGGATGCCGGCGGCGGTGAGCTCGGCACCCTGCTCTTCGAGCTTCGGTAGCTTCTTGTCCCAAAGCGAGCGCGAGGAGCGCACTTCCGGCTTTTCGGTGTCGGTCCGCGTGATCTGCCAGTACCAGCCGGACAGCGGCAGGTCGAACAGGGGCTCGCCAAGCGACTGGAACTGGCGGTCCGGCGGCTCGTCGGGCGTTGCGACCTCGGCGATGAGGGTGCGCAAATAGAGATTGAGCCGGCGGTCGAAGGCTCGCTCGGTGGCGTTCTTGTAGACCGACGACAGCACCACGCCTGTGATGGCCAGGATCACCACGAGCCAGGCGGTCGCCGACAGGAACAGTCGGTTCGCAAGCGAGCTAGCGGCCATCGGAATGATCCCGGGCGGCGCTGGATGGCAGGTGGTCGGACGTCATGACCGGACCAAGGGCCCTGTTCGGCCTCCCGTCAAGCCAAGATACTTCAAAGGCCGGAACGCCTCAGGCGCCCGGGGCCGGCGGCGGGGTCAGGAGATAGCCCAGACCGCGGACGGTCTGGATGATGTCGACGTCGAGCTTCTTGCGGATGCGGCCGACGAAGACCTCGATGGTGTTGGAGTCGCGGTCGAAATCCTGGTCGTAAAGATGCTCGACCAGCTCGGTGCGCGAGACCACCCGCCCGGAATGGTGCATCAAGTAGGCCAGAAGCCGATATTCGTGCGAGGTCATCTTGATGGGATTGCCCGACACGCTGACCCGGCCGGTTCGGGTGTCGAGCGTCACCGGGCCGCAGGTCAATTCGCTCTGGGCATGGCCGGTGGAGCGGCGCAGCAGGGCGCGGATGCGCGCCAGCACCTCCTCGAGGTGGAACGGCTTTGCGACGTAGTCGTCGGCGCCGGCATCGAAGCCCTGCACCTTGTCGCTCCAGCGGTCGCGTGCGGTGAGGATCAGGACCGGCATGGTGCGGCCGTTGCGGCGCCAGGCTTCCAGCACCGAGATGCCGTCCTTCTTCGGCAGGCCGATATCGAGCACCACGGCGTCATACGGCTCGTTGTCGCCGAGATAGTGCCCCTCCTCCCCGTCGAAAGCCCGATCGACGACATAGCCGGCGTCGGTCAGCGCCTTGGTGAGCTGGCGATTGAGATCGGGGTCGTCCTCAACAACGAGCAGGCGCACGCTTCTCTCCAAGGATAGGCTGCAAGAACAGGCGACATGAACACCGCCACAGATGAGCAATTCCGGCGTGAACTGAATATGAACGCAGGGAACCGGGCTACGTTACTTTTTGGTCATATACGGCTTGGTCATATACGACTTGGCGCGCGCAAATGCGACTGCGCCCACCATGCCGCCGGAGGAGCCGGCGGCATGGTGGGCGCAACGTGCCGCATCGCGCGGCGAGCCGGAAGGTGCCGGCGTGCTGATCCGGCCGTCAGGTCCGGAAGAACACGAACCAGACGACGGCGAGGATCAGGATCGCAAGCCCGGTCGAGATGGCGAGCAGCGCCGCCACCGAAGGTCCGGGCTCGCCCTGGCGCGCCTCGGTCGGAGTTTCAACGATCCGGTTCTGCTCTCGCCTGGTTGCCATGGTGACCTCGATCTGTGGCTGTCGCGTCGGATGGCCGCGACCTCCTCGGCGATGAATTGCCGGGGCAACGCGTCATCTCGGGCGATGTTCCGGTCCATGGGCCCGCCCGGCAAACACGGCGCAGGCGGCGATTAACGCCGTTGCAAGATTCCGCGCCGGCGGTTGCTATGATTCGCAACTGGGCGATGGTATCCTCAAAGCTTGTCCGCTGTTGCGTCTGGAGTAGCCCATGGCCCCCCGCGCCAATTGGAAGGGTTTTCTGCGTCTGTCGCTCGTGACCTGCCCGGTCGCGCTCTATCCGGCCACTTCGGATACGGAGAAGGTTTCGTTCAACCAGATCAACCGCAAGACCGGCCACCGCATCAAGTATCTCAAGGTCGATGCCGAGACCGGCGACGAGGTGACCTCCGAGGACATCGTCAAGGGCTACAAGGTCGACACCGACACTTATATCGAGGTCACCAAGGACGAGCTGGACGACATCGCGCTCGATTCCACCCACACGATCGAGATCGACGAGTTCGTGCCCAAGGCCGACATCGACAACCGCTATCTGATCCGCCCGTACTACCTCGTGCCGGACGGCAAGGTCGGCCACGACGCCTATGCGGTGATCCGCGAGACCATCCGCAGCATGGACAAGGTCGCGATCGGCCGCGTGGTGCTGACCAACCGCGAGCACATCATCGCGCTGGAGCCGCTCGAGAACGGGCTGATGGGCACGCTGCTGCGCTACCCCTACGAGGTCCGCAGCGAGAAGGAATATTTCGACGACATCCAGGACGTGAAGCTGACGAGGGACATGCTCGACCTCGCCAAGCACATCGTCGAGAAGAAGTCCGGCGCGTTCGAGCCCGAGCTGTTCGAGGATCATTACGAGACCGCTCTGATCGATCTCATCAACAAGAAGCGCAGCGGCATGCCGATCACCGCCAAGGCCGCACCGAAGACCGGCGGCAACGTCATCAGCTTGATGGACGCGCTGAAGAAGAGCATCGCGAACGAGAAGGACGCGGCGCCCGCGGCGAAGGTCGCCAGGGATACGGCCAAGGAGGCCGCCAAGGACACCAAGGCCAAGAAGCCGAAGAAGCGCGTCGAGGGCCAGCGCGAGATGCTGCTGCCGATATCGGGCAAGGGCGGCAAGGAAGCTGCGGCGAGGGCTGCGACCACGCCGAAGAAGGCCGCCGACAAGCCGGTGCGCGCGCCGGCGCGGGCAAAGAAGGCCGGCTAACAGCACCACACCCCGCGATCACGCCGTGATGTCTTCCCTCGCCGACCGGCCGGCCTGACATGCCCTGGTCGACGACCTTCGACGATCCCGTCCGCGTGAGCAACAAGCGCAAGCTGCTCACGCTTCAAGAAGCCGCCGACTACATCATGGAGCTGCCCGAGGACGCCCAGCACGAAGCGCATTGGCAGACGGCGATCGAGACCTTGATCAATGCGGCCGAGACCGGCGGCGGCTGGGTGATGTTCGCCCGCATCGCGATGTTGCGGGCGCTGAATGCGGACGGCGGGCGCGGATGAGCGCGATCGAGACATCCTTGCCTATTCGTTGACGAACAGGCTCAACAATCGGTTAAGCGGCCAAGCCAATGGGGCAGTGCACCGGGCTGTCGGTTTGACTTCATTTGAACGGATCGACGGAACCCTAATTTAATGAATGCCGTCGTACGAGCTAAGGTGCGATCGCCGCGTTTTGGCGCTCGAAGATTTGTTCGATCGATTTGCAAGTCCGATAACGACGCGACCATCCATCGGATCGGATGAACAGGAGTTGGCAATGCGTCTGCTTAGGTCCTTCCTTGCCGATGAGAATGGCGCAACCGCAATCGAGTACGGCCTGATCGCTGCTGGGATCGCTCTGGCAATCGTGACCATCGTCAACAGCACGGGCGCTGCGCTGCTCAACAACAAGTTCAACTCGGTCAGCACCGCGATGAAGTAACCGCCGGCCGACGGCCTCGCCCTGCAGCCAACCTGGCCCGCCGACGAAACATCCCGGCTCGCCACAAGGGGCGTTTCGCGACCGTCACGAGACGCGGACCGGGATGCGGTGGCGCCGCCAGCGCTGTACGGTAAAACAGAAATTCTGTAAATACGAATATTTTGGCCGCGCGCGACTGACCCAGCGCTGGCGTGTTTCGCCCGGCGGGCAAATCAAGGGGTCGTGGCACTCGGCCACTCGCACCGCATTTCCGTCAATTTTGCACGCCATGTGAGGGTTAATATTTTCTCGGCGCGGCGCGAAGTGCCGTACCTTCAATCATTGAAGCAGATCTATTTGAAGGGATGACAATGAGACGCTCGACGCTCCTGGCGCTCAGCCTCACGCTGGCCGGCATCTGGCCGCACGACGGCGCGAACGGGCAGAGCTCGATGGCGCCGCCGGTGTCGCTTGCCGCGCCCGAGGCATCGCCGCCGCGCACGAGCGCCACACGTTCCAGAGTTCCACCCGCCACCTCCGCCAGAGAAGTTTCGCCACCTGTGGTCGGCGGGCTTCCGCAGGCGCCCAACCCGGGTGGCGATTATGACGGCTTCAGCGTCACCGAGGACAATGCCGCACCCGGCGAGGTGACACCGCCTGCGAGGTCGCGCGCGGCAAAGGAAGTCAGATCCAACCAGGATGCTGGCTCTTCTTTCGATCAGGAAGACGAGGCTTTGAAGCGAAAGCTGACGATCTGTCAGAACTGCAAATAGGACATCTGAACGCCTATCAAGTTAACAACCCCGACCATTCTTCTGCTTGCGACCGCAGCTTGGCCGACGTCCGCGCCCGCCGAACAGAACGAGAAACTGCAGCAGGTGATTTCCGATTTCAAGACTTGCGTGCGTGCGTATTCATCCATAGCGCAAACGGCGGGCGTTGGGACGCGCAGCGACACTTTCGACTTTTTCGTCGACAGATGCGGTCCTCCTCTCAGCAAGCTCGCGCCGGCAGACGTTGGAAAGATTCCTCCGGGCGTCTTTCGAGCTGCCATCGGCGAGGAATGGACTGCCTCGACGAGATGAGCCGAAGCGGTCCTGCATGGCAGACCTACCTGCGTAGCCAAGGAGCCGCGCTTTACGCTTCCGGAAATTCCTGATCCTCTCCTCCCAACAAGCCGGATCAACCGGCCTTGCCAGGGAGAGAGACGCCATGAAGCTCGGCACCGCCATTGCGGAAATCATGAGGCGCGAGGGGATCGAGATCCTCTGCGGCTATCCGGTCAACCATCTGATCGAGCACGCGGCCAAGGCCGAGATCCGCCCGGTGATGGTGCGGCAGGAGCGCGTCGGCATCCACATGGCGGATGCGATCTCGCGGGTGACGTCGGGGCGCAGCATCGGCGCCTTCTGCATGCAGCACGGGCCGGGCGCGGAGAATGCGATGGGCGGCGTGGCGCAGTGCTTCGGCGAATCCGTTCCCGTGCTGGTGCTGCCGATGGGCTATCAGCGCAGGCTGGCGCATATCGAGCCGAACTTCAATTCCACCGAGGCGATGAAGCCGTTCGCGAAATCGTCCGAGCCGATCATCCTCGCGACCGAAGTCGTCAACATCTTCCGCCGCGCCTTCACCAGGCTGAAGAACGGCCGCGGCGGGCCCGTCATCGTCGAGATCCCCTCGGACATGTGGAACGAGGAAGTGCCGGAGCCGCTGAACTACACGCCGGTCCTGCGCACCCGCTACGGCGCCGACCCCGTTCACGTCAAGGAAGCCGCCAGCCTGCTGGTGAACGCAAAACGGCCGGTGATCTATGCCGGCCAGGGCGTACACTATGCGCAGGCCTGGCCGCAGCTGAAACGGCTCGCCGAGCGATTGGCGATCCCCGTCACCACAAGCTTGGGCGGCAAATCATCGTTTCCGGAGACGCATCCGCTGTCGCTCGGCTCCGGCGGCCTCGCAGTGCCGCGCGCGGTGCCGAAGTTTCTGGCCGAGGCCGACGTCATCTTCGGCATCGGCTGCTCCTTCACCGAGACCAATTTCGGCATTGCAATGCCGAAGGGCAAGACCATCATTCATTCGACGCTCGATCCCAATCATCTTAACAAGGATGTGGAAGCGAACATCGGGCTGGTCGGCGATGCCGGCCTCGTGCTCGACGCGCTGCTGGAAGAGATCGGCAAGACCGTCACCGCGGATCGCGATGCATCCGCCGTCGCGGCCGAGATCGCAGCCTCACACAAGGAATGGCTGGCGAAATGGATGCCGAAGCTGACCAGCAACGACGCGCCGCTCAGCCCCTACCGCGTGCTGTGGGATCTCCAGCACACCGTGGACATCGAGAATACGATCATCACCCACGATGCGGGCAGCCCGCGCGACCAGCTCTCGCCGTTCTGGCGATCGGTCGAGCCCCTCACCTATCTCGGCTGGGGCAAAACCACGCAGCTTGGCTACGGCCTCGGTCTTGCGATGGGCGCCAAGCTGGCAAAGCCCGACAAGCTCTGCATCAACGTCTGGGGCGATGCTGCGATCGGCTTCACCGGCATGGATTTCGAGACCGCGGTGCGCGAGCGCATCCCGATCATGTCGATCCTGCTCAACAATTTCTCGATGGCGATCGAGCTGAAGGTGATGCCGATCTCGACCGAAAAATATCGCTCGACCGACATTTCCGGCGACTACGCCGCGATGGCCCGCGCCTTCGGCGGCTACGGCGAGCGGGTGACGCGGCCGGAAGACATCGTCCCCGCGATCAAGCGCGGCATCGCGAAGACGAGGGAAGGCGTGCCGGTGCTGCTGGAGTTCATCACAGCCAAGGAGACCGAGGTGTCGCGGCCCGGCACGTGAGCGGAGCCGGTGCGGGCACGGCTGCGAGCCGCTGGCTCCGGCCGCAGAAGTTGTGATAATCCGGCCCTGTGCCGCGCAGGCCGCGGCATCAAGCTGGACCGGGAATGACGACCGTTTTGCAGGAAATCGAGGAACTCGAGCGCCGATTGCGGTCGGCCGCCGCCGAGATTGCGCAGCTGCGGGCCGAGCTTGCGACGGCTCGGGATCGCCAGAGCGCCAGCGCCGAGATCTTGCGTACCATCGCGGCCTCGCCGTCCGATGCGCGGCCGGTCTTTACGGCGGTCGCCGCCAGCGCAAAGCGCCTGCTCGCCGGCTTCTCCGCCACCGTGCTCCAGTTCATCGGCGACGAGCTTCACCTCGTGGCGTTCACGCCGACCAACCCGGAGGCGGACGCAGGGCTCAAGGCGTCGTTCCCGCGCAAGATCGCGGACTTCCCGACTTTTAGCCTCGTGCGCGACGGCCAGACGATCCAGTTTCCCGACAGCGAGGCGGCCGACGTCCCTGAACTGAACCGGGAGCTGGCCCGGCTGCGCGGCTTCCGCAGCGTGCTGTTCATGCCGCTGATGAACCGGGGCGTGCCGGTCGGCATGATCAGCGTCACACGCACGGTAACGGGTGCATTCGCGCCCGACCTCGTAGAGCTGCTGCAGACCTTCGCCGACCAGGCCGTGATCGCCATCGAGAATGCACGCCTGTTCAACGAGACCAAAGAGGCGCTGGAACGCCAGACCGCGACGGCCGATATCCTGAAGGTGATGGCGGCCTCTCCGTCCGACGTGCAGCCGGTATTCGAGGCCATCGCCACCAACGCCAACCGGCTGATCGGCGGCTTCTCCACCGCGGTGCTGCGTTATGTCGACGGCGCCGCGCACCTTGCGGCATTCACGCCGACGGATCCCGCGGGCGATCGCGTGCTCCAGGCCTCGTTCCCGGTGCCGTTCGCGCAGTTTCCGCCCTACCAGCTGGTGGCCAATGGTACCGCGGCGCAATTGCCGGACACCGAGGTCGAACCGGCCGCGCGCGACATCGCGCGGGCCCGCGGCTATCGCAGCATGCTGTTCGCGCCGCTGATGAGCGAGGGCGAAGCCATCGGCATCATCATCGCGACGCGCCGCGTGACCGGCAACTTCGCCGAGCATCATGTGCGCCTGCTGCAGACCTTCGCCGACCAGGCCGTGATCGCGATCAAGAATGTCAGCCTGTTCAACGCGACCAAGGAAGCGCTGGAACGTCAGACTGCGACTGCCGACATTCTCAAGGTGATCGCGGCTTCACCGTCCGATGTCACGCCGGTGTTCCAGGCCATTTCCGACAGCGCCAAGGCGCTGATCGGAGCGCATTCCTCCACTGTCACCCGCGTCGTCGACGGCATGCTGCATCTGGCCGCCTTTACGACCGACCATGAGGCCGGCAATGCGGATCTGCTGAGCTCGTTTCCGACGCCGCTGTCCTCGTCGGGCATTCACAGCCGAGTGGCGAGCAGCGGCGAGTATGCCTTCCGCAGCGACATGCAGAATGAGCCTGATCTTACCGAAGCCATGAAGGAGCTGGCGCGAACGCGCGGTTACCGCAGCATCCTCGTGGTGCCGATGCTGCGCGATGGCCTTGCGATTGGCACCATCGCCGTCACGCGGCGGGAGCCCGGTCATTTCCCGGACAAGGCGATCAACCTGCTCAAGACCTTTGCCGACCAGGCCGTGATCGCGGTCGAGAACACGCGCCTGTTCAACGAAGTTGCGACCCGCACCAGCGAGCTCGCCAAATCGCTCGATGATCTCCGCGCCGCGCAGGACCGCCTGATCCAGACCGAGAAGCTGGCGTCACTCGGCCAGCTCACGGCCGGCATCGCGCACGAGATCAAGAACCCGCTCAACTTCGTCAACAATTTCGCCTCGTTGTCTGCCGAACTGACCGAGGAGCTGAACGAGGTGCTCGTGCCGGTCCCCCTCCCCGAGAACGTCCGCAGCGAGGTCGACGAGCTGACCGGGCTTCTGCAGGACAACCTCGGCAAGATCGTGCAGCATGGCCGCCGCGCCGATTCCATCGTCAAGAACATGCTGCTGCATTCGCGCGAAGGCGGCGGCGAGCATGGGCTGAGCGACATCAATGCATTGGTCGAGGAGAGCCTGAATCTCGCCTATCACGGCGCACGCGCCGAGAAGCCCGGATTCCACGTGACGCTGAAGCGCGCGCTCGATCCAGCGGCCGGACAGGCCGAAGTGTTTCCGCAGGAAATCACCCGCGTGCTCCTGAACCTGATCTCGAACGGCTTCCACGCGGTCATCAGGCGCAAGGCCGACGGTGCCGCCGGTTACGAGCCGACGGTGATCGCGGCGACGCGCGATCGCGGCGATAACGTCGAGATTGCGATCCGCGACAACGGCACCGGCATTGCCGACGACGTGAAGGAGAAGATGTTCAATCCGTTCTTCACCACCAAGCCAGCCGGCGAAGGCACCGGCCTCGGGCTGTCGATGACCCACGACATCGTCGTGAAGCAGCACGGCGGCAGGATCGACGTCGCGACCGAGCCGGGCAAGTTTACTGAATTCACGATCGTGCTGCCGCGCAAGAGTGGTCTGTCAGACAATAGCTGAGGTTGAATGGCGCGGTGGGTGCTTTCGGCAAACTGACGTGGCTCATTCGGCGGCAATTGCTGTCGTTCTCCGGCGTCGGCCTCATGCTCGGTGCCCTGTTCTTCGCAGCCGCGCTGACGCCGACGCTGATCCCGCGGAGCTATCTCACGCAGGGCGCCATCGCCGGCGCCTGCTTCGGGATCGGCTATCTCGCCGGCAACGTCTGGCGCTGGCTGTGGCACTATCTGGAATTGCCCGAGCCGCCGGCGCGCCTGAGATCGACCGCAAACGCGCTGGTGGCGGCCGCCTGCCTGCTCGTCGTCATTGTTTTTCTGTGGCGGGCAGCCGGATGGCAGAACTCGATCCGCACCGTGATGAAGATGGCGCCAGTCGAGACCGCCCATCCGCTCAAGGTCTGCGCCATCGCCGTGATGACGTTCGTCGTGCTGCTGGTGCTGGCGCGGCTGTTCGCGCTTGCCGTGCGCCTCATCGCCGCGCGTGCGAGGCGCGTCGTTCCGCGGAGGATCGCGAACGTCATCGGCGTGCTCGCCGCGGGCCTGTTGTTCTGGTCGATCGCCAGCAATGTCCTGATCCGCACGGCGTTCAACGCGCTCGATTTGTCCTTTCGCGAAGTCGACGCCTTGCTTGAGCCCGAGCGGCCGCAGCCGACCGCGCCCGAACGAACGGGAAGTGCCGCCTCGCTGGTGAAGTGGACGCAGCTTGGACGCATGGGGCGCAGATTTATCGCCTCGGGGCCGACCGCAACTGAGATCAGCGCCGTTACAGGAAGACCCGCGCGGGAGCCCGTGCGGGTCTATGTCGGCCTTGGCGGCGCCGAGACGGCGCAAGCGCGCGCCAGGCTTGCGCTCGACGAGCTCAAGCGGCAGCACGGGTTTGATCGCGACACACTCATCGTCGTTACGCCGACCGGAACCGGCTGGATCGACCCTGCCGCGATGGACACCGTCGAATATCTCCACCATGGCGACGTCGCCAGTGTCGCGATGCAGTATTCCTATCTCAACAGTCCGCTGACGCTGCTGTTTCAGCCCGAATCCGGTGCAGAAGCGGCGCGCGCCCTGTTTTCGGAAATTTACGGCTACTGGACGACGCTGCCGAAGAACCGGCGGCCGAAGCTGTACCTGCACGGACTGAGCCTCGGCGCGATGAACTCGGAAAAATCCGCAGAGCTGTTTGAGATGATCGGCGATCCGATTGCGGGCGCACTTTTGAGCGGCGCGCCGTTCGAAAGTCGCATCTGGCGCTCGATCACGGCAAACCGCAATCCGGGCACGCCGGCCTGGCTGCCGGAATTCCGCGACGGCCGCTTCGTGCGCTTCATGAACCAGAATGGACCGACGGTGCCGGCAGATGCGCCCTGGGGTCCGATGCGCATCGTCTATCTGCAATATGCGAGCGACGCGATCACCTTCTTCGCCTATCGCGACGCCTATCGGGCCCCTGACTGGATGACGGCGCCGCGCGGGCCGGATGTGTCACCGGAGCTGCGATGGTATCCAGTCGTGACGATGCTGCAGCTCGCCCTCGACATGGCAGTCGCGACCAATACCCCGATGGGCTTTGGCCATGTCTACGCGCCCGAACATTACGTCGATGCCTGGGTCGCCGTCACCGATGTCCATGATTGGTCCGCCGACGCGCTGGCGCAGCTCAAGACCCATCTTGCAGCGGCGGCGCGAAAGGCCGCCGAGGGCAATGTCGCAAACGAGCCTTACGCCGATCGAGGCGGCTAGCCTACTCGGCCATCTCCACGGGCTGCTTGGCCGAGGGTCCGGCCAGCGGCCGCTCCTCCATCGCGATCAGGCACAGCGCAGCGATCGTCATCAGCGCGGTGGCGGCGCCGAACACGTAGCGGAAGGCGTGCCGCATGTCGTCGGCCGGGATCGCGACGGCGCCCGCGGCGTGATGCTCGCCGGCGAGCGGGATGTCGGTGCCGAGCGCGATGAGCAGGATCGCGGCGAAGGCTGCGACCGTGAACGAGGACATCAGCGAGCGGAAGAAGTTCATCGCGCCGGTGATGGTGCCGACTTGCGGACGCGCCACCGAATTCTGCAGCGAGACCACGCATACCGGAAAAGTCGTGCCGAGTCCCAGCGCGAACGCGGCCATCAGCAGCAGCAGACCCCAGAGCGGCAAGGTGGTGACCGTGAGGGCGAGACCGCACAACGCGGCCCATGACGTGCCGATGATGGCGACGCGCTTGTAGTGTTTTGCGCGAGCCATGGTGCGGCCGGCGACGGCCGCGCCGACGGTCGAGACCGCCGCGAGCGGGATCAGCGCAAGCCCCGCCTCGCTGGCGGTGAGATGATAGACCTGCTCGTAATAGAGCGGCAGCTGCACGGTGAGGCCGGTGATCGCCCCGAGGCCGCAGCCGCCCGCGGTCAGTGCGAACGGCGCCACCGATCCCGTCAGCAAGGGCAGCGGCAAGAACGGCTCGTCGGCCCGCCGGGCATGCCATACGAAGGTCACCGCGAGCGCAACGGCACCGCCCACCATCGCCAGCACGGTCGGCGACAGCCAGGGATAGCGCGTGCCGCCCCAGGTCAGCACCAGCATGAAGACCACGGCGGACGCCATCAGCAAGACGCCGCCGAGCCAGTCGACCTTGCGCTTGCGGTGGAACACCGGGATCTTCTTCATCTTCGGCAGCAGCAATGCGAGCGCTGCGGCCGCAAGCGGCAGGTTGATCCAGAAGATCATCGACCAGTGCAGATGCTCGGCGAACACGCCGCCGATGACCGGGCCGAGGATGCCGCCGACCATCCAGACGCTGGAGAAATAGGCCTGGTACTGCCCGCGCTCGCGCGGGCTCACCACGTCGGAGATCACGGTCTGCACCACCGGCATGATGCCGCCGCCGCCGAGGCCCTGAAGCCCGCGTGCCAGGATCAGCATCGGCATGTTCGGCGCGATCGCGCACAGCACCGAGCCCGCGACGAACAGGCTGAGCGAGATGATGATCATGACGCGGCGGCCGTAGATGTCGCTGAGCGTGCCGAACACCGGCGCGACCGCAGTCGAGGCGAGCAGATAGGCGGTGATCACCCAGGACAGATTGGAGACGTCCTGGAACTGGCGTCCGATGGTCGGCAGCGCCGTCGCCACGATGGTCTGGTCGAGCGCGGCCAGGAACATCGTCACCATCAGGCTGATGACGATGGTGCGGACCTCGTCGGAGCTCAGCGGTACCGGCGGGGCGATCGAGGGCGCGTCGTCGACGCTGATGACCTCGCTCGGCAGGCGGGACAGCTCTTCGGCAATGTCGTCGGGCAAGGCCTGGATGTCGGCAGAATCGCTCTGCCGGTCGAACTTGTTCATCTCGATCGGGCGTCGTGACGCGGTGCAACACCGCGAAGGATTCGTACTATGCAGCCCAATGTAGAGGGGAAATTTCTTCCCAGGCAGGCACCGCGACGCATGGGTGCATCCCGCCTTGAGGTCATCGCAAAGACGTGACCTCGGCGCGGCGGCGGATCAGTCCTTCGGACGTCGTTTCAAGCGCGCTCGCTTCGGCAAGGTCGCCGGCCATTGCACGATGTGGTCCTCGAGCTCCTCGTCCGGGACCTCCTCCTCGCTGCCCTCCACGCGGCCGCGCACGGAGACGCCGGCTTCGTGCACGGTGTTGGGGTCACCCGAAACCAGCGGATGCCACCAATAGAGGTCACGCCCTTCGGCGACGAGCTTGTAGCCGCAGCTCGGCGGCAGCCAGTTCAGGGTGCGGACATTGGCCGGGGTCAGGCGGACGCAGTCCGGAACCTTGTCGGAACGATTCGGATAGTCCTTGCAGGCACAGCTCGTCCCGTCGAGCAGCTTGCAGCCGATATGGGTGAAGTAGATCTGCCCGGTGTCCTCGTCCTCGAGCTTGTTCAGGCAGCAGCGGCCGCAGCCGTCGCACAGGCTTTCCCACTCGCGCTCCGACATCTGTTCCAACGTCTTGGTTTTCCAGAAGAATCCTTCCTGGCCTTGAGATCGTTTGGGAGCTGCGGTCATGCGCCTCAACAACAGTTCGAAAGAGCTACGGCAACGCCATCTAGGGCGCGCGGCGGCAATGGTGCAAGCGAGGCCCCTTTGAGGCCCGTAATGATCCGGGGTCAATTAGGCCTGTTGTTCAAAATAGCGAGCGTGGCCATTGGTTTATGAGCCCCGCTCGGCTAGAAGGAACAGCAAGTCCCTCGGATGCTGGCCGGGCGCCTTGGGTTTGCCGCAACATACCCGCAAGACGTCTCGATGCCGCCCCGGCCGGGTGCTTGAACGCTTTCGAAGCAAGCCGCAAGGGTTCTAGGTGCGCCAGATCATACCACCGCATTGGAAGCAGAGGATCCGGAATTTCTTCCTGGATCTCGATGCGCGCATCGACTCCTCGCTGTTCTCGTCGGCCAAGGGCATCCGCGAGCTCTACGAGCGCTACTCGACCTTCATGGACCGCTTCTATGTCGGGCGGTGGAAGCGCTGGGTGTTCATCGAGCCGTTCTCGGAGGCCGCAACCCTCGGGCTCGGCGGCCTCGTCGTGATGCTCGCCCTCGCCATTCCCGCCTTCCGCGAGACCGCGGACGAGGACTGGCTGAAGAAGTCCGACCTCGCGGTGAGCTTCCTCGACCGCTACGGCAACCCGATCGGCAGCCGCGGCATCAAGCACAACGATTCCATTCCGCTGGAAGACTTTCCAGACGTGCTGATCAAGGCGACGCTGGCGACCGAGGACCGCCGCTTCTACGAGCATTTCGGCATCGACATCGCCGGCACCGCGCGCGCGCTCGTCACCAACGCGCAAGCCGGCGGCGTCCGCCAGGGCGGCTCCTCGATCACCCAGCAGCTCGCCAAGAACCTGTTCCTGAGCAACGAGCGCACCATCGAGCGCAAGGTCAACGAGGCCTTCCTCGCGATCTGGCTGGAATGGCGCCTGACCAAGAACGAGATCCTCAAGCTCTATCTCGACCGCGCCTATATGGGCGGCGGCACCTTCGGCGTCGACGGCGCGGCGCATTTCTACTTCAACAAGTCGGCGCGCGACGTGACGCTGGCGGAAGCGGCGATGCTCGCCGGCCTGTTCAAGGCGCCGACCAAGTACGCCCCGCACATCAACCTGCCCGCCGCCCGCGCCCGCGCCAACGTCGTGCTGGACAACCTCGTCGATGCCGGCTTCATGACCGAAGGCCAGGTGTTCGGTGCCCGCCGCAACCCCGCCTTCGCGGTCGACCGCCGCGACGAGGCCTCGCCGAACTATTATCTCGACTACGCCTTCGACGAGATGCGCAAGCTGGTCGACACCTTCCCGAAGTCCTACACCGAGCGCGTCTTCGTGGTCCGCACCGCGATGGACGCCAACTTGCAGAAGGCGGCGGAGGCCGCTGTCGAGAACCAGCTTCGCCAGTTCGGCCGCGACTACCACGCAACGCAGGCGGCGACCGTCGTTGCCGACCTCGACGGCGGCGTCCGCGCCATGGTCGGCGGGCGCGACTACGGCGCCAGCCAGTTCAACCGCGCTACCGACGCCTATCGCCAGCCGGGTTCCTCGTTCAAACCCTACGTCTACGCCACGGCCCTCTTGAACGGCTACACGCCGAACTCGGTCGTGGTCGACGGTCCGGTCTGCATCGGCAATTGGTGCCCGCAGAACTATGGCCATTCCTATTCCGGCTCGGTGACGCTGACGCAGGCGATCACCCGCTCGATCAACGTCGTGCCGGTGAAGCTGTCGATCGAGATCGGCCGGAAGAACGAGCCCAAGACGCAGAACCCCGCCAAGGTCGGCCGCGCGAAGATCGTCGAGGTCGCGCGCCGCTTCGGTCTCAAGGCGCCGCTGCCCGACACGCCGTCGATGCCGATCGGCTCGGACGAAGTCACAGTGCTCGAGCACGCGGTCGCCTACGCGACTTTCCCGAACCGCGGCAAGGCGGTGACGCCGCATGCGGTGCTGGAGGTGCGCACCGGCGCCGGCGACCTGGTCTGGCGCTGGGACCGCGACGGACCGAAGCCGCGGCAGGCGATCCCCGCCTCCGTCGCCGCCGACATGTCCGGCATGATGAGCCACGTCGTCAGCGAAGGCACCGCGCGCCGCGCCGCGCTGGACGGCATTCCGACCGCGGGCAAGACCGGCACGACCAATGCCTATCGCGACGCCTGGTTCGTCGGCTTCACCGGCAATTTCACCTGCGCGGTGTGGTACGGCAACGACGATTACTCGCCGACTAACCGCATGACCGGCGGCTCGCTGCCGGCGCAGACCTGGCACGACATCATGCTCGTGGCGCATCAGGGCGTCGAGGTCCGGGAGATCCCCGGCATCGGCATGGCCCAGAAGCTGCCGCCGCAGCATGTGAGCAACGCGCAGGCCAACGCGGCGCCGAAAGTGCTCGAGACCAAGCCCGGTCCGCCGCCGGTGCTGACCAAGCGCGGCGCCGACATCCTGGTGCGGGTCGAGAAGCTGCTGGATGATGCGGCCAAGGCCGCGAACAAATCGACGGCGAATGACAGCAATCCGGCGAGGCCGTCCTCGTCGGCGAGCGCGCTCGCCTTCCCGCAGAATTATGCGGAAGACAACGCCAACGCCTCCGCCCCGCGCAAGTACTGATCGAAAGCAAGTGCGGCTGATCCTGACCACATTGACGGCGCTTCTTCTCGCGACGGTCGTCGGCGTCGGCGCGACGTGGATGACCACGACGCGCGGCACCGAGATCGGCGCGCTGACCATCGGCCCCTGGACGGCACGGCCGCGCACCGGCACCGCCGACGTCGATCCCTATTCGCGCGCCACCATCGTCCGCAACGGCGAGCTGCCGATCGGCACCGGCGACGGGGTCGCCTTCACCGCAACCACCGACGACAGGAAGAAGGCGCTCGACGGCCGCTGCGACGTGGTCATCTCCGGCGTGACGCCGCCGGCGCGGTTCTGGACGCTGACGCTCTACGACCGCAAGGGCCATCTCGTCGCCAATTCGCTGCAGCGCTACGGCTTCACCAGCCAGGAGATCGTGCGCGCATCCGACGGCTCGTTCGAGATCCGGATCGCCTCGCGCTCGCGCGCCGGCAATTGGCTGCCGACCGGCGGCATCGAGCGCTACGCCTTGATGCTGCGTCTCTACGACACGCCGGTCGGCGTTGGGACGCGCACCCAGCGCGATGCGCCGATGCCGAGCATTACCACGGTGGGCTGCTCATGATCCGGCTCGTTTTCACCGTCGTCGCCGGCGTGGTGCTGGGCCTCGTGGTCCATCTCGTCAGCGTGCTGGCGCTGCCGCGGATTGCCACGCAGGATGCCTATTCGCGGCTGACGCCGATGACCAGGGTGAACGCCGTCACCCAGCTTCCCCTCGCCGATCCCAACAATTCGCCGATGCCGTTCATGGATCCGGCCTTCGCGCTGGCGATCTGTCGTTATGATCTCTCTGGCGGGCCGATCAAGCTCACCGTGCCGGTGAGCCAAGCCTACACCTCGGTGTCGTTCTACACCCGCAACGAGATCGCCTATTACGCCATCAACGACCGCTCCGCGGGCCGCAAGGTGATCGAGCTCGATCTGATGACGGAAGCGCAGCATAGCGAGCTGCCGGAGGACGAGGAGGTCACCGCGGCTGACCGCCTGATCATCGATTCCCCGACCACGACCGGTCTGATCCTGATGAAGGCGCTCGCCCCCGAGCCCGGCCTGATGCAGCAGGCGCAAGCCTCGCTTCAGGCCGCGACCTGCGCCCCGCAAACCGAGCCGCCGGCCAAGGCCGAGGCGCCGCGCGGCCGGCGGTGAGCGCGGCCGCCAAACAAAAAGTGCGAAAACAACCCCATGCACAGTAGCGGGGCGTTGAAATCGTTACGCTCTTCCGCCGACCGCAACGATACCGCCGGGGACCCGTGCTTACCTTTGACTCGTCGGGCAAAACAGGGGCATACTGGCATCATCGAGAGTTCGTCACACCCGCACGGAGCCGTCCGTCGCGGGTGTTATCTTTCGCGCATCTTTGCGTCGTGTCCATGCGAAACAATCCTGCCGCGTTCGGCTCCGGCGCAATCATCGGCACTCTGGGCGGCTTGATCGGTCTCGGTGGTGCAGAATTCCGGCTGCCCCTGCTCATCGGCCTGTTCGGATTTCGCGGCCTCGAGGCCGTGATTCTGAACAAGGCGACGAGCCTGATCGTGGTGGCGAGCGCACTGCCGTTTCGTGCACACGCCGTTCCGTTCGCGGAGATACATGCCCATTGGCCGATCATCCTGAACCTGCTGGCGGGCAGCCTTTTCGGCGCCTATGCCGGAGCATCCTGGGCGACGCGCCTAAAGTCCGGGGCGCTCTACAAGATCATTGCCGTCCTGCTGCTCCTGATCGCCGGCATGCTTTTGTTCGCACATGGCAACGAGGCGGCAACCCCACCGGCGCTGACAGGCGTGAGCCTGATCGTCGCGGGCATAGCAGCGGGCTTTGCGATCGGGATCGTGGCATCGTTGCTCGGCGTCGCCGGAGGGGAATTCCTGATCCCCACCCTGATCCTGTTGTTCGGCGCGGACGTGAAGCTGGCGGGCAGCCTCTCACTCGCGGTGAGCCTGCCGACCATGCTGGTGGGATTTGCACGCTATAGTCGCGACCAGAGCTTTTCGGTGCTCCGCGCAAATTGGCAGTTCATGCTTGCGATGGCCATCGGGTCCATCACCGGCACATTCATCGGCGGCCTGCTTCTCGGCGTCGTCCCGAATTCGATTCTTCTGCCGGGATTGGCTGTGATCCTGGTCATTTCGGCCGTGAGAATCTGGCGGCATGAGTAGGCTGGTTCCCGCGACGTGCCCTCGATCGGTTCGCAGATCGAGACGGATCGCTAATGGATGATCTGGCAGAGGAAATCCCTCGCCCGCTCCGTGCTCGGTGCGCGGAAGAAGGTTTCGGGGTCGGCTTCCTCGACGATGCAGCCGCGATCCATGAACACCACCCTATCAGCGATCTCGCGGGCAAAGCCCATTTCGTGCGTGACGCAGACCATGGTCATACCGTCCTTCGCGAGCTCCACCATGGTGTCGAGCACTTCCTTGACCATCTCCGGGTCGAGCGCGGAGGTCGGCTCGTCGAACAGCATGACCTTCGGCTGCATGCACAGCGCCCGCGCGATGGCGACGCGCTGCTGCTGGCCGCCGGAGAGCTGCCCCGGATATTTGTTCGCCTGGTCGTGAATGCGCACCTTGCGCAACAGACCGATCGCTCGCTCATGCGCATCAGTGCGGGACAGGCCCCGCACCTTCATCGGCGCCAGCATGCAATTCTCGACGACCGAGAGGTGCGGAAACAGGTTGAAGCTCTGGAACACCATGCCGACCTCGCGACGAACGCCGTTGACGTCGGTCATGCGGTCCGACAGCTCGATCCCGTCGACGACGATGCGCCCCGCATCGTGCTTCTCGATGTGGTTGATGCAGCGGATCAGCGTCGACTTGCCCGAGCCGGAGGGGCCGCACAGCACGATTTTCTCGCCGACGGCAACAGTGAGATTGACGTCGTTCAGGGCCGTGAAATGGCCGAACCGCTTCACCAGATTTTCCACGGTGACGATGGACGCCCGATTCCTCGCAGCGAGCTCAAGCATTTTCCTCTCCAAAGATTGGGATGACCGTGCGCAGCGCTAGCGGCGTAGTCCCACGATCGCATATCGCTTGCGTAAGGAGGCCACGCATTGCGATGCCGCCGAGCTGATGGCGAGGTAGACCATCGCAATGACCAGATACATCTCGACCAGACGGCCGTTCAGCTGCGCGAGTTTCGAGGCTGCGCCAAGCAGATCGGTGAGCGAGAGCACGTAGACCAGCGAGGTGTCCTGGAACAGGATGATGGTCTGGCTCAGGATGATCGGGCTGGCCACGCGGAGCACCTGCGGCAGGATCACGGAGCGATAGGTATCGAAGGTGGAGAGTGCGAGCGCCTGACAGGCCTCGAACTGTCCCCGGTTCACGGCCCGCAATCCGACGCGGATGATTTCCGAATAGTAGGCCGCTTCGAACAGGCCGAAGGTAATGAACGCGGTCCAGGTGGCGCCGATCGGGACCGGCCGCCCGTTGCCGCCGAGATGGCCAAGCACGATCGGCACCAGGAAGAAGAACCAGAACAGAACCAGGATCAGCGGAATCGAGCGCATCAGGGCGACATAGCCGCGCACGAGCTTGCCAAGCACGGGCACTTCGAAGTGCTGCACCAGGGCGAGACAAGTGCCGAGGACCAGGCCGACCACGAAAGCAACGGCGGTCAGCGCCAGCGAAAACAGCAGGCCCGACCAGAGGTAAGGCCACGCCTGAATGACAACGGAGAAATCGAGGTTGTTCACTTCACGACCTCCATCGCGTCAGGCAAGGAATCAATCGGTTCGATCGCGTGCGTCGCGCCCGGCCTGACTGCATCGTCCGCAGGGCCCGTGCCCGGAATGCGCACGGCCCTGTCGATCAGCGCCATCCCCTGATAGGCGATGAGCGCCAGCGCGAGGTAGACAAGCGTCGCGGCGCCGAAAGCGGTGAAGGTCTGGAATGTCGCTTCGCTGATCTGGCGGGCCTGCGCCGTTAGCTCCATCAGCCCGATGGTGAGCGCGACCGAGGTGTTCTTGTAGATGCCCATCACCTCGCTGGTCAGGCTCGGGATGATCAAGCGCAGCGCCTGCGGCACGACGATATAGCGATAGGTCGGATATCCGCCGAGCCCGAGCGCGCTTGCCGCTTCGACCTGACCTTTCGGCAGGGCCTCGATCCCGGCCCGCACCTGTTCGGCGATCCGGGCGGCGGTGTAGAGACCGAGGCACACCAGCGCCGGAAAGAACGATCCCCAGGGCGGCGGAATCTGCTTGATGGCGTTCCCGAGCGAGACGGGAAGAATCTCCGGCAGGACGAAGTACCAGAGAAACATCTGCACCAGCACAGGGATATTGCGGAAGATCTCCACATAGAGGCGGGCAAGCGCCGCGACGGGCCGATTCTGCACGGTGCGGCCGATGCCGACGACGACCCCGACCGCGAAGGCGATCCACCAGCCGAAGAACGCCAGCGCCAAGGTCCAGCCGAGGCCCGACACGAGCCAGTCGATATAGCGCTGGCCATCCGCGGTCTGTTCAAGAAGCACTGCAAACATGGCGAACCTCGGGGCTCGGTTTGCGGGACAGTCTCCGCCGAAGTCGCGATTAGTCCACCGCGTCGCTGGGACGCGCGATCCGTTCCGTGAGCTCGACTGTCAGCGGAAACGCCAGGTTCTCGTTCTTGGGCGGAATTGGCCTCGTGAACCATTTGGCGTAGGTCTTTTCGAACTGGCCCGACGCCATCTGCTTCGACAGAACGTCGTCAACCAGCGCCTTGAAGCCGCTATCACCCTTCGTGAACATCAGGCCATAGTAGATCTTGGCGTACCCCTCGGGGAGAAATATCAGCGCATCCGGATTTGGAGCCGTCGCCTTGAGGCCGGCGAGCAGAATATCGTCCTCCATGAAGGCGGCCGCGCGGCCGGTGTTCAACATCAGGAAGGATTCGGCATGGTCCTTTGCCTGGACGATGTTGAAGCCGAGCTGCTCCTTCGCATTCACGCCTTGCGCGAAGCCGACAGCATTGGAGCCCTGGGTCACGACGATGGTCTTACCCTTGAGATCACCGGCCGTCTTCAGGCCGCTGTCCGCTTTGACCAGCCAGCGCGGCTGGCTGACGAAGGTGGCGACGGAAAACGAGACCTGTTCCTGCCGCTTCCTGTCATTCGCCGTGCCGCCGCACTCGATGTCGACGGTGCCACTCTGGATCAGCGGAATGCGGTTGGACGAGTTCACCGGAACGTAATTGACCTTCAGATTTGGCAGGCCGGTCTCCGCCTTGATGCGCTCGACGATGGCCGCGCAGAGATCGAGCGAGAACCCGATCGGCTTCTGGTCCGGACCGAGATAGGAGAACGGGATCGAGGCCTCGCGGTGGCCGATGGTAATAGCGCCGTTCGACTTGATCCTGGCGAGCGTGGGGCTGTCGGCGGCAGTCGCGGCGCTGCCGAGGCCGCCAATGACCGCGAGACCTGACAGAATGCTCAAGACACGTGCAAACTTCGTCATGTACGTCTCCTTGCTGGACAGCCTATGCGGCTCTCGATGATGGCTTCACGCCGCGCCGCTGGATGACCTCGATCAGGCGGTCGACGTCACCAACCGTGTTGAACATCCCGAACGACACGCGAATGCCGTCCCGCTCCGGCGACACGCGGACGTTATTCTCCTCGAAATGGCCGAGCCATTCGGCTGCGGGCAGCGCAATGACGTAGATGTGCGGCGCGCGATGTTGCCGCGCGCGAGGGCCGACCAGGCGGACGCTGAGCGTATCGAGCCGGGCGATGAGGTGATCGCCGAGATCGAAGCAATGGTTCTGGATGTTCTCGACGCCCAGCGCTTCGATCATGTCGAGCGAGGCATCGAGCGCATGGATGGCCGGAAGATTGAAATTGCCGAGCTCGAAGCGGCGCGCGCTCGGGGCCGGATCGAGCCTGTCAGGCCGGGCGATCAGATCGGCCGGAACTTCAGCGAGGCTCGCGGCCGCAAGATAGGCAGGCTCGAGCTCAGCCCTCGACTTGTCCCAATAAAGCAGGCCCAGCCCTTGTGGCACGAGCAGCCCCTTATGGCTGCCCGAACCGATGAAGGTCGCGCGCATCGCTTTCGCATCGATCGGCACGACGCCGATCGCCTGCATCACGTCGACGACGAAATAGAGCCCCTTCTCCGCGCAGAGGGCGCCGATGCTTTCGATGTCGAAACGATGACCGGCATGGAATGTCACCTGCGAGATCGAGATCGCCCTCGTGCTCGCATCGATGTAGGGACGAAGGCTGTCGGCGTTCACGATCTCCGTCATCGGCACGAATGCGACGGTCACGCCCTTGCGCCGCAGATTGAGGAATGCGTAGGCGTTGTTCGGATGATCGCCGTGGATCATCAGGACCTTGTCGCCGGCGCGCAGCGGCAGCGCATTCGCGGCGATGTTCATGCTTTCCGAAGTGTTCTTGGTGAAGGCGATCTCGTCGGCCGATGCGCCGAGAAACCGCGCCAGCTTTTCGCGCGTCTGCTCGACGCGATCGAGCCAGAGGCTCTTCGGGCCGGCAGTCTCGAGACCTTCGCTCAGAAAACGATCGATCGCCGCCTTGACGGGACGCGCGAGCGGCGTCTGGAAGCCGGAGTCGAGATAGGTGATCCGCTCGGCAGCCGGAAACTCCTTCCTCACGGCATCGACGTCGTAAAGACCTGACATCCCGATCTCCTGAGCACGGTGGCTCGCACTGCACAAATCCTGTTCACCACCGGACAACGCCAACGATATGGGCACAGCACAAAAGCGGCTAGAACGATTTTCATATTTCAGTAGTTTTTATTCCGAAAAATGATAATTTTCTGAGATGGGTGGAGACTGGTGAAATGCAGCAGCTTAGTACCGACGGCCCACTGGACCGCGCGTTCGCGATCATTGGCTATGTCGCCAGCCAGACCAGAGCAGCCTCGGTTGCGGAGATCGCCGCTGCGCTGTCCCTACCGCTGCCGACGGCCCATCGGCTCATCGGAAATCTGGAGCAGCGCGGGCTTCTTCAGAAAGCCGTGGGGACGAAGCGCTACGTGGTCGGCAATCAACTGGTCTTGCTGTCGGCCGGTGTCATCGGCGCAGCCTTCCGCACCGCGCGGCGGCACGCGGTGCTTCGCGCCGTCGCCACCGAAATCGGCGAGCAATGCGAGATCGGGGTCGTGCGGGACAATGTCGTTGCCTACGTCGACAGTGTCCGCGTCTCGCAACCGCAAGGCCTCCAGTTCAATCCCGGCGAAGCGGCCCCGCTCCACTGCACGTCGACTGGCAAGATCTATATGAGCCGACTGCCGGAGCGCATGCGCGAGAAGCTGTGCCGCGCGCTCACGCTGACGCGATACACCGAAACCACGATCGTCGATGTCGAGCGCCTCATGGAGGTGCTCGATGCGACCCGCAAGCGCGGCTGGGCCAAGACCAATGAAGAATATGTGCGAGGCGTGGTCGGCTGTGCCGTTCCCATCCTCTCACCGGATCGCGAGCTGATCGCGTGCCTGGGTGTGTCCGTTCCCGTGGCGCGGGTGAGCTTCACTGAGCTGGATCGGTTCATAGCTCCCCTGCAGAAGGCCGCTGCACTGCTATCGGAGACAATCCTCGGGGACAACGAGGATGGCGTAAGCGACCCATCCTGATCGGTCTCGTTCGATCGAGTCCAATTCGATCTCGACATCAATGATTTGATCAAGCTTTCCGGCGTCGAGATCGATGGAGGCGAGCTCCCTTCGTCAGGAACCCGCCAACCATCTTGAAACGACGAGGCGGTTTCACATACATTGTCCGCGTGGGGACGATGCAGACTCCCCGTGAGACCCAGGTCCAAGCTCTGCGCAGCACGCACATACGTGGAGCTTGCGCATGGACACCGAACGTCACCCCTCCTCCCGCCAGACAATAGCCATCCTCTCCCGCGGCGACGCTGCCGCGCGGCGCGAGGCGACGGCGCAGAACAGCCGCTTCGTCCGCGTCTTCGAGGCGCTCGCCGCCGCAGGCATCGACGCCTTCCCAGCGATTTACGACGAGAGCTTTGCGGGCGCGGTCCGCGACCAATTGCTCGCAGCCGACGGCGTGCTGGTCTGGGTCGATCCGATCCACCAGGGCAAGACCCGCGCCGAGCTCGACGCCCTGCTGCGCGACGTCGCGGCGCAAGGGCCATGGGTGAGCGCGCATCCGGACATCATCCTGAAGATGGGCGTCAAGGAGGTGCTCTACCGGACGCGTCATCTGGGCTGGGGCGCCGACACGCATCGCTATGACACCGCGGCAAGCTTCCGCAGCCAGTTTCCGGCGCGCCTTCGTGCCGGCGGCCCGCGCGTGCTGAAGCAGAACCGCGGCAATGGCGGCCAGGGGGTCTGGAAGGTCGAGGCCCTGCCCGGCACGGAAAGCATGGTTCGCGTGCTGCATGCACAGCGCGGCAGCACGCCTGAGGACATGCCGATCGATGCGCTGCTCGCACGGTGCGAGCCCTATTTCGGTTGGGGCGGCTGCATCATCGACCAGGCGTTTCAACCGCGCCTGCCCGACGGCATGATCCGCTGCTACATGAGCGGCGCCAAAGTCGCAGGCTTCGGACACCAGAAGATCAAGGCGCTGATCTCGCCGCCGCCGGAGGGACCGGAGGCGCCTGAGGCGCAGCCCGGGCCGCGGATCATGCACGGGCCTGATGCTGCGCCATTCCAGGCGCTGCGAGGAGCGATGGAGGACGAATGGACGCCGCAGATGATGGCAACGCTCGGCATCGATGAGCCGTCATTGCCGGTGATCTGGGACGCGGACTTCCTGTACGGGCCGAAAGATGCGGCCGGCGCGGACACCTACGTGCTGTGCGAGATCAACGCGAGCTCGTGCTTTGCGATCCCCGAGGAGGCGCCGGCTGCGATCGCGCGGACGGTGAAGCAACGGCTGCTGCGGATCGAGAGCACACGGGCGCGAACTTAGCGGCGCTCGTCGGGAATGGCAGCAGCTGTCAGGCGACAGTACGACGCAATCCCGACTTGGCTGCGTTGTTGAAGCCACCGGGCTCGAGAGCTATCGATCTGGAACGTCATCTTCGATCGGAGGAAACGCATGAGCACCATCACCGGCGGCTGTCACTGTGGCGCAATCCGCTACGAAGTCGAGGGCGAGGCGATCGTGCACGCGCTTTGCCACTGCCGCGATTGCCGGCTTCACGCCGGGGCTCCGGTCGTCGGCTGGACGATGTACCCGGAGGGCGCGGTGAAGGTGACCAAGGGCGAGCCGAAGCTTTACCGCTCCTCGGAACACGGGCGGCGGCAGTTTTGCGGCGCGTGCGGAACCGGACTGTTCTACGTCAATGCCGACATACTCCCGGGGATGATCGACATCCAGAGCGCGACCTACGACGATCCCGAGGCGGTGCCTGCCACGATACAGATCCAGGTCGCCGAGCGCCTGCGCTGGATGGAGCATGCGCACGAACTGCCGGGATTCGAGCGCTATCCGCCGCAGCCGTAGTGGTGGCTAAAGCGGGATGAGTCAGTTTGATTGCTACAACGTAAGTGCGCTCCCTCTCCCGCTTGCGGGAGAGGGCTGGGGAGAGGGTGTTTCCACAGTGGGATAGCCCCCAAGAGGAGAAAGCCCTCACCCGCGCCTTCGGCGCGACCTCTCCCGCAAGCGGGAGAGGTCGCACCGAGCCCGCGGCTATAGATTCGAGCTAAAGCCATTCCGCTTTAGGCATCGCGCAGCACCGTCCGCTCCTTCATCAATCAATCGCCTCCGCGCCGATGAAGCGCATGAACGGCTTCTGGCCGTCGGCACCGAACAGCACCACCTCGTAGCGCTGCGGCGTGCCGCCTTCCATCCCGGGCGATCCGACCGGCATGCCCGGGACGGCTAGTCCCTTCGCGTTTGGACGCTCCGCGAGGAGGCGCCGCACGGCCGCAGCCGGCACGTGCCCCTCGACGACATAACCCGCGACCTCTGCCGTGTGACACGCGATCAGGTTCGAGGGGACGCCGAGACGCGCCCGGATCGGCTCGAGGTCGGGAGTCTCCTCCACCTGGACGGTAAACCCTGCGTCCCGCAGATGCTGCACCCAGCCGGCGCAGCAGCCGCAGCTTGGATCCCGGTGCACCGTGAGCGTGGCTGCGTCTGGCGCTGCCGCGGCACGCCTTGCAAAAGCTGCCGCGGCCATCAGCCCGACAAGGGACCGGCGGGTCATCAGATATGCGCGTTGCTTCATCTTCGGCTTCCTCTTCTGTCACTCCGGCGCCTCGACATATGATCGTGCGTCACGGCTCGCCTCATCCGGCCGGCTCCACGACGCGCAATCTGGCGCCGATCGGCTTGGGCATCTCAGCCGGTTGTCCTCTGTCCTCGCGCTTGGGCGGCAGGCGGAAGCCCTTCACCAATCCGAAGATCGCCGGGATCACGATCAGCGTCAGCAGCGTCGACGATATCATGCCGCCGATCATCGGCACCGCGATTCGTTGCATGATCTCCGACCCGGTTCCGGTGCTCCACATGATCGGGAGCAGGCCCGCCATGATAGCGACGACCGTCATCATCTTGGGACGGACGCGCTCGACCGCACCCACCATGATGGCATCGTGGAGATCCTGCCGGGTGAAGCTCCTGCCCTGGGCGCTGCAGGTCGCCTTCATCTCGGCCAGGGCATGCTCGAGATAGATCAGCATCACGACGCCGGTCTCGGCGGCGACGCCCGCGAGCGCGATGAAGCCGACGGCGACGGCGACCGACATGTTGAAGCCGAGCCACCACATCATCCAGATGCCGCCGACCAGCGCGAAGGGCAGCGACAGCATGACGATGAGGGTTTCGGTCATGGCCCTGAAATTCAGGTACAGCAGCAGGAAGATGATCGTCAGCGTCACCGGCACCACGATCTTCAGGCGCGCCGCGGCACGCTGGAGATATTCGTACTGACCGCTCCAGACCACGTAATATCCTGGCGGGAACTGGATGCTGTCAGTCACGGCGCGTTGCGCATCGGCGACGTAGCTGCCGATGTCGCGATCGCGGATGTCGACGTAGACGTAGGTCGCGAGCTGGCCGTTCTCGGTCCGGATCGAGGTCGGCCCCCGCGCCGGCTCGACCTTCGCGACCTCGCCGAGCGGCACCGCGCCGCCTGCGGGCATCGGCACCAGGATATCGCTGGCGATCGCCTTGGGATTGTCGCGCAGGTCGCGCGGATAGCGCATGTTCACCGTGAACCGCTGCCGCCCCTCCACCGTCGTCGTGACGGTCTGGCCGCCGAGCGCCGCCGCGATGGTGTCCTGAACATCCTGGATCAGGATGCCATAGCGGGCGAGCGCCTCGCGATCCGGGACGATCTCGAGATAGTAGCCGCCGATGCCGCGCTCGGCATAGGCCGATGAGGTGCCCGGCACCGTCTTGATCACCCGTTCGACCTGCTTCGCCAGCCGGTCGATCTCGACGAGGTCGGTGCCCATCACCTTGACGCCGACGGGGGTGCGGATGCCGGTGGACAGCATGTCGATGCGCGCCTTGATCGGCATGGTCCAGGCGTTGGAGACGCCCGGAAACTGCAGCGCCTTGTCCATCTCCGCGATCAGGCTGTCGACCGTGACGCCGGGACGCCAAAGCTCCTTCGGCTTCAGGCTGACCAAGGTCTCGAACATCTCGGTCGGCGCCGGATCGGTCGCGGTCGCCGCCCGCCCCGCCTTGCCGTAGACCGATTCGACCTCCGGGAACGACTTGATGATGCGGTCCTGCGTCTGCATCAGCTCGGCCGCCTTGGTCACGGAGATGCCGGGCAGCGTCGTCGGCATGTACAGCAGCGTGCCCTCGTTCAGCGTCGGCATGAACTCGGTGCCGAGCTGCCGTGCCGGCCAGATCGTAACGGCGAGCACGACCAGCGAAGCCAGGATCACCGGCGTCTTGGCGCGCAGCACACCCTTGATGACCGGGCGGTAGATCCAGATCAGGAAGCGGTTGATGACGTTTTTCCTCTCCGGCACGATCCTGCCGCGGACGAAGATCACCATCAGCGCCGGCACCAGCGTGACGGACAACAGGGCCGCGGCTGCCATCGCGAAGGTCTTCGTGAACGCCAGTGGGCTGAACAGCCGCCCCTCCTGCGATTCCAGCGTGAAGATCGGCATGAACGAGACGGTGATGATGAGCAGGCTGAAGAACAGCGCCGGACCGACCTCGGATGCCGCGTCGATCAGGATCTGAACGCGCGACTGACCGGGCTCGGCGCGCTCGAGGTGCTTGTGCGCGTTCTCGATCATGACGATCGCCGCATCCACCATGGCGCCGATCGCGATCGCGATGCCGCCGAGGCTCATGATGTTGGATCCCAGGCCCAGCAGCTTCATGGCACCGAACGCCATCAGCACGCCGACCGGCAGCATCAGGATCGCGACCAGCGCGCTGCGGACATGGAGCAGGAACACGATGCAGACGAGCGCGACGACGATGCTCTCCTCGAACAGCGTGTGCTTGAGCGTGTCGATCGCCGAATAAATCAGGCCGGAGCGGTCGTAGACCGGAACGATCTCGACCGACTTCGGCAAGCTGCTCGCGATCTCCTTGAAGCGCTTCCTGACGTTTTCGATGACGTCGAGCGCGTTGACGCCGAAGCGCTGCAGCACGATGCCGCTCGCGACCTCGCCCTCGCCGTTCAGCTCCGCAATGCCGCGCCGCTCGTCGGGCCCAAGCTCGACATTGGCGACGTCCCGCAGCAGCACCGGCGTGCCGTTGCTGGTCTTCAGGACGATTTTGCCGAGATCGTTGATGCTCTTGATGTAGCCCTTGCCGCGGATGACGTATTCGAACTCCGACAGCTCGACCGTGCGGCCGCCGACGTCGGCATTGCTGGCACGGATCGCCTCCCGGATCTTCTGCATGCTGATGCCGCGATCGCGCATGCGCTGCGGGTCGAGCACCACGTTGTACTGCTTGACGAAGCCGCCGATGCTGGCGACCTCGGCGACGCCTTCGGCCTTGGCCAGAGCGAATTTCAGATTCCAGTCCTGGATCGTGCGCGTGTCGGCGAGGTTCAATTCTTTCGACATCACGGCGTATTGATAGACCCAGCCGACGCCGGTCGCATCGGGCCCGATGGTCGGGGTGACGCCGACGGGAAGCCGCGACGTTGCGCCGTTCAGGAACTCCATCACGCGCGAGCGCGCCCAATAGATGTCGGTGCCGTCCTCGAAGATCACGTAGACGAACGACACGCCGAAGAAGGAGAAGCCGCGCACCACCTTCGATTTCGGCACGGTCAGCATCGCCGTCGTCAAGGGATAGGTGACCTGGTCCTCGATCACCTGCGGCGCCTGGCCGGGATATTCGGTGTAGACGATGACCTGGGTGTCCGAGAGGTCGGGGATCGCATCCAGCGGCAGATGAAGCAGCGCGTAGACACCGGCGGCCGCCGCAAAGCCGGTGCCGAACAGCACCAGCAGCAGGTTGCGTGCCGACCAGGCGATAATGCGGGCGATCATTTGTGCTCTCCCGTCGCATGGCCGGCGTCGGCGGCCTGAGGCGCAGCCTCGGCAAAGCCTTTCAGCGCGGCCTTCAAATTGCTTTCGGCATCGATCAGGAAGTTGGCGGATGTGACCACCGCTTCGCCTTCGGCAAGGCCGTCCCGCACCTCGATAAAGCCACCACCGCGCCGGCCGAGCTTCACCTCCCGCGGCTCGAAGCGCCCGTCCCCCTTATCGACGAGGACGGCCTGCCGCGTGCCGGTGTCGAGCACCGCGCTGTCCTGGATCGCAAGGACGGGCGCGCCATCTCCCGTATCGACGTCGGCATCGACATACATGTCCGGCAGCAGCATCGCATCTAGATTGGCAAGCTCGATGCGGACGCGAACCGTCCGGGTTTCGCGGTTCACCTGCGGATAGATCACCGCGATCTTGCCGGTGAAGCTTCGGTCGGGAAAGCTGCGCGCGCGCACCGTAACGGCCTGCCCGACCGCGATGTTGCCGAGATCGCGCTCGGCGACGTCGACCAGAGCCCAGACCAGCGAGGTGTCGGCGATGCGGAACAGCACGTCGCCGGGATTGGCGCGCATGCCTTCGATCGCATTGCGCTCGAGCACGATCCCGTCGCGCGGCGCCGACCAGTGGATGGTGACGGGCGCGAGGCGCGTTTTCTCCATCTCGGCGATCACCCGCTCGGGGACGTCGAGATTGATCAGCCGTTGCCGCGAGCCGCGGCCGTAGATCTCGACCCCGCCGACCGTCTTGGAGGTGATGGTCGCGAGATAGTCGGCCGCCGCGGAGGCGACCGCCGAGCTGTAGATCTCCATCAGCGGCTGGCCCGCCTTCACGCGGGAGCCGGTGGTGACGTCCGCGATCTTCTGCACGAAGCTCTCGGCGCGCATCGCGATCACCGAGACGCGGCGCTCGTCCAATTGGATCGTACCGGGCGCCTTGACCAGGACCTGGACCGGTCGCCGCGCCACCGGCTCGGACTTCACGCCGCTGCGCTGGATCTTGCCGGGCGACAGTTTCACCGTGCCGTCATCGGCGTCGTCGCCTTCGTAGACGGGGATATAGTTCATCCCCATCGGGTCCTTCTTCGGCACCGGCGAGGTGTCGGGCAGGCCCATGGGATTGCGGTAGTAGAGGATTTTTCGCGATGAAGCCGCCTGCGGTGGCTTCGGCTCTGCCTGGGCGGCCTTGTCGTCATCGTAGACCGGCAGATAGTCCCGCCCGCGGTCGTCCTTCTTTGGCCCGGCGGACCAAAGCGGCGCGCCGCTCGGATCGCGATAGTAGAGCGGAGTCCGGTCCGCTGGCGCCGCAGCCGGGGTCACCTCGGCATGGACCGACCAGCGCCCCTCGTTCGAGAACCAGTACGCGCCAAGGGCGAGGCCACTGCCGAGAGCGAGAGTCGTCAACAGACGCAACGTCTTCATGGTTGTTTCGCGCGCTCGGAGCGCGCGTCCATCTGAATGGGAAAGAGAAGTTCGGGCGCCGTCCAACGGCGCCCGAAAGCTCACTTGGTCGCCTTGACGATGACCTTGCCGGTGACCGTCTCAGGCTCGCCTTGCACCTTCGCCGAGAGCGTGACCTGATAGCGGCCGGCCATCGGCAGGTCCGTCTTAAAGGCGTAGACGCCCGGCTCCTTGGAGGGCAGCGGCGCGACCGCCGATTCCATCTCGGCCATGCCGTCCGGAGCCATGTCGACGCGCGTCTTGAAGATGACGGCATCAAGCACCGGCTTGCCGGTCTGCTTGTTGGTCAAGCGAACGGCGAGCGTGACGTCGTCGCCCTTCTTCATCTCGGCATTGACCGGCTCGAAGGCGTAATCGCCGGCACCCGCCAGAGCGACTGAAGCGGCGAGCGAAAGGGTGGCGGCAACAGCCGCAGTGCTGAACTTGGAAAGCATTGTCCTGTCCTCATGAATTGATCTCGACCGCGACGCAGGAACGCGCACATCAGTCATCGCCGCGCGGGGCGTGCCCGCGCGCGTCTTTGGAGAGATCAGATTCGAGGAGGCCGGAAGGGAGGACTGCCGCCGCGAGAGTCGACGACCTGATCGGCAGGAATGGCCGTTTCCGCTGCCGCGACGGCAAGGAATTCGAAAGCCAGCGGACGAATGTCCGCCAGTGCGACGGTGCCGCCGACACAGCAGAAGCCCATCCCGCACTTGTAGCCGGTGTCGGAACCCGTACCCTTCATGTCGGGACAACAATCGTCCATCGACATGTCGCCGTCGCCGCCGGCCTGCATGGCCGCCTGCATGTCACCCGACGACATCGCGAAGCCGGATGCGGACGCGCCAGCCGGCAGCATCGCCAGGGATATGGCGATGGCGAGTGCCAGGATGGTCCGAACGATCCGCATGAAACGTGCTTTTAACCTTTTGGATACCTTTGGAGCCGCAACGCTGGCCTGAGTACCATAGTCTGCGGCCGAAAGCATTCTTTGATCAAGGTCAAGCATTCGTGACCAAGGCTCCGAGGCCCGTCAGGCCGATCGCCCGCATCCTGCCTCGCCTATTGCGACCTCGATACCAGCTCGTCGGACCGAGCCGTCCGCGACCATAGCAAGGCGAGCGGGCCGAGTGCGATCCCGGCCGCGAGCACGATGAAGGCCAGCAGCCAGCCCTCTGCACGCTGGGGACCACCAGCGGCATCAAGGGCAACCCCGGTTCCCCAGGCTC
Organism: Bradyrhizobium sp. USDA 336; assembly: GCF_044908355.1. Classification (NCBI taxonomy): domain Bacteria; kingdom Pseudomonadati; phylum Pseudomonadota; class Alphaproteobacteria; order Hyphomicrobiales; family Nitrobacteraceae; genus Bradyrhizobium; species Bradyrhizobium sp. USDA 336. Next base: position 2,895,462 of record NZ_JBIYDC010000002.1, read on the forward strand.
CGATTGCCGATAAGCCGAACCCGACGGTCGAATGCAGGGCGAGAGTCGCCCCGCGATGCTCCGAGACAGCCGCGGCCGACGTCCCGGCTGTCAATGCACCGGAATCCGCCGGTACCGTCAGGCCATACATCATCAGCAGCAGCGCCAGCAGCCATGCCGGAGCCGTCGCATTCAGGCCGATGACGAGGGCAACGCAAGCCGAGGCGATCATCACCACAGTGATCGCCCGATGTCGCCCGAATTTCAGTGCGGCCTCGTTGCCGAGGATGCTGGCCGGCATGGAGATCACTGCAAAGCAGAAGCTCATCAGGACCGGGCTTAGCCATGAGGGCGCGCCCTGATGCGCGACGACGTAGGTCCAGAAGCCGACCAGCCAGGTGCGAATGCCGTAGAGCTCGAAGCAGTGCGCGCCGTAGCCGAAGATGTAACCGAGCGCCTCGCGGTTGGCGAAGACGGGCGCAAAGTTCAAAAGGCGCCCCGCTCTTGGAGCGGGACTGCGGCTATCGATCAAGAGACACGCGACCACCATCGCGATGGGACCGATGCCGGTCACGTAGAACGCGGTCCGCCATCCCCAGCCGTCGGCGAGGACTTGGGCGATCAGGAACGACAGGCCGACGCCCACCGAGAAGCTCGACGTGTAGAGCGTGACCGCCCGCGAGGTGTCGCCGGCGGGCAGCCGGTCCGTCAGTGCCTTGAGCCCGGGCATGTAGGCACCGGCAAAGCCAAGGCCGGCGAGCGACCAGATGATGGTCCCCGACCAGAAGCCTTGCGCGAAGATGCCAAAGGCGACGGTCGCAAGTCCGCTGACGACAGAGCCGCCGAGGAGCACGAGCCGTGCGTCGATGCGATCGGTCAGCGTCGTCAGCACGGGCACCGCCAGCATGTAGCCAAACGCGTAGCCGCTCGCCATCATCCCGCCCTCGGCGGCCGACAATCCCCATGCCGGCATCAGATGCTGGGCCAGATTAGCGGATAACGTCACGTGCGGCAGCAGATTGCCGAGCTGGCCGATACACATCACCGCAATCAGCGGCCAGCCGCGCAAGCTACGAATGTTCTCCTCCCATCGGACAGGGACTCATTCCGTCTGACCCCCACGAAGCAGCAGAAGCGCGAGGAACGCAGAGACCGAGGCCAGCGCGCCGATCCAGAGCGCGCTGCTGCCGAGATGCTCCACCATCAGTCCCAGCGCAAGGGGCGCGAAAGCGCCCGTTGCCCTGGAAGGCAGCGAAATCATCCCGACACGCCTGCCGAACCCGACCGGCCCAAACAGCGCCAATGGCAGCGTACCGCGGGCAATGGTGATGATGCCGTTACCGGCGCCATACAGCACCGTGAAGACCGGTGCGAGCAAGGGGCCGCCCGCGACCAGCGCCAACACGCCGATCGGATTCATGAGCATGGCGAGCCTCGCCGACAGCAGCGGATGAAACCGGCCAAGCCATCCGGCTTCCAGAAGGCGGGCACCGACTTGCGCGGGTCCGACCAATGCTCCTGCCAGCAAGGCCTGTGCTGGCGTGGCGCCGAACGCAACCAGCATGGTGGGCAGGATGGCCGAGACTCCGGAGCTGACAAAACTCGCGGCCGCAAACATGTACGCCAGCAGTATCATTGCGAAAGTTTCGCTCTGGCGGCCGGATTGCTGGCTCGCGCCCGTGCTCGGTCCGGCCTCCTGATGCAAGGGAGCGGCACGGGGCAGCGCAAGGTTGAGCGGCAAGGCAAGGCCGATGTGGATCACCGCCCATAGCTGGCAGGCCGCGCGCCAGCCGTACTCCGTGGCGAGCCACGTCGTGAGCGGCCAGCCGAGTGTGCTGGCGAAGCCGGCGATCAGGGTGATGCCGGTGATCGTTCGTCGCGCATTGGCGCCGTAAATGCGCGCCAGCGTCGCGAACGCGGCTTCATAGAGGCCCATGCCCATGCCGATGCCGAGCAGGATCCAGGCTGCGATCAGCACCGCTACGCCATAGGCCGCGGACAGCAGCAGCAAGCCCGCCGCAAAAACGAGGTTCGAGACGGCAAGCATGCTGCGCCCACCGAACGTATCGATGGCATGCCCCACTCTCGGACCAAGCAGGCCGGAGATGACGAGCGCTCCCGACAACGCGCCGAATACGTAAGTGGGCGCAAGACCGAGATCGCTTGCGATCGGCGCGGCGAGGATCGCAGGAAGATAGTAGCTCGACGCCCACGCGATGGTCTGCGCGGTGCCGAGCGCGATGACGACGGTGAGCGGGCCCGCAGTGCCTCGGCTCATGAGCAACCGCACCCCGCGCTGCCTGCCTTCTTCGCGGATTCATCGGCGGCACAGCAGGCCGAAGGTTCGGCCTTGGCCGGGCCGCCACAGCATCCCGCCGCAGCGGCGGACTCGACGCTGGAGCGTGTGCAGACGCCGGTCTCAGGCAGCACGAGCTCGACCCGTGCTGCGGCCTCCTTGTCGCCGGCGATGTCGGCGGCGATCGAGCGAACCTGCTCGTATCCGGTCATCATCAGGAAGGTCGGCGCACGGCCGTAGGATTTCATGCCGGCGAGATAAAAGCCGGGCTCATCATGCGCCAGCTCGCGCGCGCCGTGAGGCCGCACCGTTCCGCAGCTATGCTCGTTCGGGTCGATGAGCGGCGCGAGCGCGAGGGGCGCCTCGATCGCCGGATCGAGCCGCAGCCGCAGCTCGGACAGGAACGAGAGATCGGGTCGGAAGCCGGTCGACACCACCAGCTCATCGGCAACCACACTCGGCGCAGCAGAGCCGGCGCCTGCCGAAATCCTGAGGCGGCCTTCGAGCTCCGAAATGTGGGTGACAGCGAAGCCGGTCTCGACGGCGATCTTTCCGGCGGTCACGAGCGCGGCAAAGGCTGACCCCAACTCGCCGCGCGCGGCAAGCTTGTCGTTGCGGCCGCCGCCGAAGGCCGTCGCCGGATCGTCGCCGCGCAACAGCCAAACGGGCCTGGTGCCGGGCGCCTCCTCGGCGAGCTGTGCGAGATCAATCAGCGTGCCCAGCGCGGAATGGCCGGCACCGAGCACGGCCACCGTTTTGCCCGCATATCTTTCGCGAGCGAAGCCGCGCACGGCCGGCATTCCATAGGCGATGCGGCCGGCGCATTCGCGTTCGCCGAACGCCGGCAGACCGTTGCTGCCGGCGGGATTGGGCGAGAACCACGTGCCGGAGACGTCGATGACGGCATCGGCGCGCAGCACTTCGTCGCCTTTGCCGTTCCGGTAGCGGATTTCGAACGGCGCTTGGCCCCGCCCCTTCGTCTTCGCCTTGTCGAAGCCGAGGCGGCTGATCGCCGTGACGCGGCTCGAGGTGCGGATCGTCTCGCGCAGCGGCGTTCGCGTTGCCAGCGGCGCGAGATAGCGCTCGATCAGTTCGCCGCCGGTCGGATAGGAGCTCGGGTCCGGCGAATTCCATCCCGTCGACGCAAGCAGGCGCGATGCGGCCTTGTCGACGTTGTATTCCCAGGGCGAGAAGAGCTGGACGTGCTGCCATTGCCGCACCGCATGCCCGGCCTCGGGTCCGGCTTCGAGCACGACCGGGGACATGCCGCGTTCGCACACATGAGCGGCGGCCGCGAGGCCAACCGGCCCCGCCCCGATGATGGCAACCGTCTTGTCCATTCCGAACTCTCCATCCTTCTAGAATTATGGAATAACTGGCCAAATCAGTCAGGCTGCGGTCTGCGCCTCCTTGCAACCCGCATCTTCCGCACAGCACTCCGCGGCCAGGAAATCGACCAGCCCGCGCATGGCGTCAAAATTGGCGCGGCAGATCAAGGTCGTCGATTCCCTGATCTGACTGACCAAGCCGACCGAGACCAGTGTCTTGATGTGGTGCGACAACGTCGACGCCGGAATCTTCAGCTTGTCTTGCAAGCGGCCGACCGGCATGCCCGCGTGCCCGGCCCGGACCAGCGCGCGATAAATCTGCAGCCGGGTCCGATTCCCAAGGGCCTCCAGGCGTGCTGCTGCGTCGTCGATCTTCATGCGCAACACGATGCGCCCGTGCGCATCAAACGTCAAACCATATTTCTAGAATATTGGAAATTACCACTCACTCCGTGGCCGGAGGTTTCCAGATTGACTTGGCCCCTCCAATTCCATAAATCTGGATATATGGAAACAGAGAAAGCTGTCCTGGCGCTCGCCGCGCTGTCTCAACCGACCCGTCTGGAGGCGTTCCGGATGCTGGTCAGGCACGAGCCTGAGGGTCTTGCGGCCGGCGACCTCGCCCGCCTGTTGGAAGTCCCGCAAAACACGCTGTCGGCGCATCTGTCGATATTGAGCCGCGCCGGCCTCGTGACTTCCGAGCGGCACAGCCGCTCGATCGTCTACCGCGCCAATCTCGACGAATTTCGCGACGTCGCGGTCTTCCTGCTGCGCGATTGCTGCGGCGGACGGCCGGAAGTTTGCGACCCCGTCGTCGAGACCTTGCGATCGTGCTGCTCGCCAAAACGAAAGGAGCGAAGCCGTGTCTGATCACAGGTTTAACGTCTTGTTCCTATGCACCGGCAACTCGGCGCGATCGATCCTGGCTGAGTCGATCCTGCGCAAGGACGGCGGCGGCCGTTTTCAGTCCTTCTCCGCCGGCAGCGCCCCGAAAGGCGCAGTCCATCCGCTGGCGTTGCGCACGCTGGAACAGATGGGCTATCCCACGGACGGAATGCGCTCGAAAAGCTGGCTGGAATTTGCCGCTGCGGATGCACCGGTGATAAATTTCGTCTTCACGGTCTGCGACAACGCGGCGGGCGAGTCCTGTCCGATCTGGCCGGGCCAGCCGATGACGGCACATTGGGGCATCGAGGATCCTGCCGCGACAGAGGGGTCAGAACTGGAGAAACAGGCGGCATTCGTCACCGCGTTTCGTTATCTGAGAAACCGCATCGCTACATTCGTGAACCTCCCGCTGAGGAGCATCGACAAGCTTTCGCTCGGCACCAAGCTGCGCGAAATCGGCCGCTCCGAAGGTGCAACCGATTTGGCGCCGAAGGCCGGCTGATGGACAATTTCGATCTCCCGCGGCGCCTTGCGGCCGAAGCGCTCGGCACGGGCATTCTCGTCGCCACCGTGGTCGGCTCCGGCATCATGGCGGAAACGCTGACCAAGGACGTCGCACTTGCGCTGCTCTGCAACACCTTGCCGACCGGCGCCATCCTGGTCGTTCTCATCACGGTGCTCGGTCCGATCTCCGGCGCACATTTCAATCCCGCAGTGACGCTCGTCTTCACAGGCCAGCGCGAGCTGCCGGGATACGAGGCTGCGTTGTACATAGTCGCGCAGATCGCCGGCGGCATCGCGGGAACGCTGGCGGCGCATCTGATGTTCGGCCTGCCGCTGCTCGACCTCTCGACGAAGGTCCGAACCGGAGGGCCGCAATGGTTCGCCGAAGCGATCGCTGCGTTCGGGCTGGTCGCGACGATCCTGGCCGGCATCCGGTTTCAGCGGACGGCCATCCCCTGGCTGGTGGGCCTTTACATCACGGCCGCCTATTGGTTCACGGCTTCCACGTCGTTTGCCAACCCTGCGGTGGCCATCGCAAGGTCGCTGACGAACACGTTCGCCGGCATCCGCCCCCTTGACCTGCCCGGATTCATCCTCGCGGAACTCTGCGGCGCCTTCGCCGGCATGCTGCTGATGAACTGGTTGCTCGGCCGCTCACGCGCGTCCGCCTCGGTCGCAATCACGGAGACAGCTCGATGACCGTCACGATCTATCACAATCCGGCCTGCGGCACCTCGCGCAACACGCTGGCGATGATCCGGCAGAGCGGCGTCGAGCCTGATGTCATCGAATATCTGAAGACTCCGCCCTCGCGGGACAAGCTCAAGGAACTGATCGCGAGCATGGGCATTCCGGTTCGCGCGCTGCTGCGCGAGAAGGGAACACCTTACAAGGAGCTCGGCCTGGACGATCCCAAATGGAGCGATGAGCAGCTCCTCGAGGTCATGATCGCCCACCCTATCCTCATCAACCGGCCGATCGTGGTGACGCCAAAGGGCACGCGCTTGTGCCGGCCGTCGGAAGCCGTGGTTGATCTCCTGGACAATCCGGTCGGCCGCTTCGTGAAGGAAGACGGTGAAGTGGTGGAAGCGCGCTAGGCCTGCAGGCGCGGCGTGAGCAGGGCTATCGCATTTGGATTTTGCAGAGCCGTCATGCCCGGGCTTGTCCCGGGCATCCACGTTCTTTGCGCCGCGTGGAGAGGCGTGGATGGCCGGACAAGCCCGGCCATGACGCCGTGGAGAGAGTCGGCGCCCATAGCCGACATCTCATATGCGATAGCCCTGCGCGCCTGAGGACGTGCAGTCGAGCTAGCCCAGCAAGCCCTTCAAGCCCGCATAGATCGAGCCGACGCCGGTCGCGGCAACGCCGGCGAGCGGCCCCGCGGTCTGCATGAGGTCCTGGATCAAGCGGGCACGACGGCGCAGCTGTTCCTCGCCGACATGCTGCCCGAGCAGCCGCGCCACCCTGAATGCGAAAGCGTTCGGCTTGCCGCCCTGCGTCAGCACGCGCGGCACGATCTGGAAGATCACGACGCTGAGGATGTTGCCCGAGACGAAGGCGAGCAGGATGCTCGCGCCATACTCGAACACTTCACGCCATTCGATCCAGATCGTCGGAAGGATCGGAACATGGTCATGGATCCCCGTAACCGTCAGCATCGACAGGACGCTGACGGCCGCTGCCAGAAACGCCAGCACGAACGCCGTCAGGGCGGACACCCGGTGCAACGGATAGGCCACGAAGCCGAACAGCAGCGGTATGGCGATCGATGCAATCCGGAGCGGGATCGGGGACACGTTGAAGGTGATGGTCACGAGCACATGCGCGATCACCAGCAGCAGGGATGGGATCGCGACATAAAGCACCGCATGCGTTCCGTAATAGCGCAACGGATTGTTGTAGCGCTCCAGACGGACGTTGACGCGGTCGAGATCGCGTCTGAGCTTGTCCAGCTCGGCAACGATCTCGTCGATCTCGAGGAGCGTCGGACGCACGACACGCAAGTCGCGCGAACAATGCTTGCACGCGATGGCTTCGTCCTTGATCGTCTCGGCGCAGAACGGACATTCCATCGCTAGCGCGACTTCCCTCGCCTCATAATGGCTTCGATCTCGCCTCTGGCCCGCTTCAGTTCATCGCGCAGATCCTCCCGCTTGCGCAAGAGATCGTCGCGCTCGGCAAGCAGCGTGGCCGGAACGGCGATGTCGCGCCCGCACGAGGCGCAGACCAGCGCACCCTCGGCACCTTCGGACCGACAGTAGGGGCACGTCACTTGCGAGTTCACCTGCGAGCTCACTTGGGCGCAACCTTCAGGGTGAAGACGGTCGTGCCCGGCCGGCCATCGCTGTCCTTGATGTCGACACGCATCGTGTACTCGCCCGGCGGCAACTCCGCATCCTGCATGTTGATGCCATCTGGCTGCACGAAGGGCTTGACCCGAGGCGTCAGGTCGACGTTCGGGGTTCGGAGGAAGATCACCTTGACCGATTCCGGATCGATCTTGGCCCCGCCATAGGACTGGAATTTCAGCACCAGCCGCAGAGGAGAATTCGCGGGAGCGCCCGGCGAGACGAACTCGATTTTCGGGCCGCGCATGATGCCGCGCTGATCGACGGCGACCGCGCCCTTGGGAGGCGGCAGCTTGGCCTCCTCTTCCGTGATCAATGGCGCGGCGCGCGAGGATCCCGCGGCCAACAGACCCGCAACCACCAGAGCCAGTAGAGCATTCCGCTTCATTTTCCTTGCCCCCCTTCCCATTCGTCAACGCAAGCCGCCATCGCCGATAATCGTGTAAGGCGCCCAGAACAGCGGATGCGCATAGGCAAACTCTGTCTTGCCCTCGCTGTTGAGATAGCCGGGACCATCGACAAGAGCCATCGTCGCCTGGCGCAGCGCTTCGCTGCGCGACAGCTTGGGATCGTCGGCTTGCCGCTTGAACAGGTCCGTCACCAATTGCCGCGCCGACTGGGAGTGCACCGACCAGTTCGTCACCAGCAGGGCGCGCGTGCCGGCGTAGAAGAACGCGCGGCCCAGCCCGGAGGCCGCCTCGGCCCCTGCGCCTGCGCCGGCGCCGGTATTGCAGGCCGACAGCACGACCCAGTCCGCATCGAGCTTGAGACCGAGAATCTCTTCCATCGTCAGCAGTCCGTCGCCACCCTCGCCCGTCACCACCGGCGACGACAGAGCGAGTGCCGGCTGCGTCAGTCCGTTGAGTTCGCCCGGGACCAGACCGTGGGTCGCAAAGGCCAGGATCCTGAAGCCGGAGAGATTCATGGTCTTCACCGCGCTCTCGGTCGCGCTCTTGCCGAGAAACAGCACCTTCGAGGGATCCGCCTGCAAGGCCAGCGCGATCGACTTCAACTCATCGGCGGTATCGGGAAGCCGAGGCAGCAGACCGAGTTCGGCGCTATCGACGCCGTCGAGCTTGGGACTGTTGCGCCGCTTCAGCGGCCCGCCGCGCGTGATGTTGCCGCCGGCATCGGCGAGCTGAATCCTCTCACCCGTGCCTTCCGCCTCGGCGTGCTGATCGCTGTTGAAATAGGGATCGCCGAACGCGACGAGGTCGCCGCGGCCGGGCTTGCCGGGCGGCAACTGCCGCAGCGTGCGCAGCGCCGCCGCCGACGGCACCGTGGACACGGCATGGGTTCGCGCCAGCCACGGCACGTTGCGATAACCGACGAAGAGCGGGTCTTCGTCGGCGGCCACCTCCGCCGGTGCCGTCGGCAACAAGGCGAGCGGCAGCAGGCCCAGCGCACCGTTGGTGACGACGATCAGGTTCTTGGCCGGCTTCCAGCCGCTCTCGACCGGCTTGAGCAGCAGCTCGTACAACTCATGGCCGAGCTTGAGATCGAACGGTGGAATGTCCGAGATCATCGCAGCCTGTGGCTCGAGCGCTTCACGCAGCTTGCGTATCTTGCTCTCGATGTCGCCGATCCTGGCCTGGACGGCGGCGAATGCCACCGGCCCCGACTTCGGCACGGCCCAGACGAAGCTGCCGTTCTGGCCGAAATAGAACGACAGCATGGCCTCGCCGTCGGTCAGCGTCGCGCGGATCTCGGCGACGCTCGGCGGCCTGGGCGAGACGAGATCGGCATAGATCGGGAATTTCTGCTTGATCTCCTGGCGCGCCTTGTCGCGCTGGCCGCGCAACGCTGCAATCGAGGCCTGTATCTGCTGCACGCCTTTCTCGTCGCGTTCCGCTGCGGGAAGCGCGAGCACGTTGTTAAGCGTACCGAGCTGGGCGTTGACCTGCTTGCTCAGATCCTGCTCCTTGCGCACGAGCTCGGCGAGCGCGGGATCCTTTGCCGCCGCACGCGCACTCGAGGCAGCCAGCGCCTGCTGCACCGAGCGGCCGCGGACGGCATCGGCCAGGCTGAACGTCTCTTCGCCGACGTTGCTGCTGCCTCCTTCGGCCCTGCCGAGCAGCAGCAGATAGCTCTCGACGATGGTCTGCAGCCGCTGGCTGCGCGCGGCCACCACCGTCGTGTTCTCGTCGTCGGCGTTATCGTTGGCGCTCGCCATCATCACCGGAATGGCGGCCCTAAACTCGCGGATTGCGTCGGCATCGCGGCGGGCGCGCATCAATCCGACCGCCAGCGTGCCGCGTGCCGAGGCGGCGTCGAAATGATTCTCCCCCACCCGGGCGATCTGCCTCTTCACGAGCTGCTCCGCGGCGGCAATGCCGGCGTCCAGCTGTCCGGAATCATAGAGGGACAGGATGCGAGAGGGATTGAGCTCGAACACCTGGCGGCGCTGCGGGTCCCAGCCGGCGACGGCCTTTTCTATCCTCGCAAACATTTCGCCCGCTTCGGCGTTCTGGCGGCGAAGCGTCAGGATGCCCGCGAGCTGCGACAGCAATTGCACCGTCGCCTGCGAATCCTCGGGCACACCCACGGTCTTGTTGATATCGAGGGCGACACGGCCGAGCTTCTCGGCCTCTTCGTAGCGGCCCTGATCGACCAAAATGCCCGCCATGCCCATGACGAAGCGCGGCGTAACCGGATTGTACTTGCCGGTATCCTTCAGGCGCGACAGCAGCGCGCGGCGCGCGTCCACCTCGGCCTCGGCCAACTTGCCCTGCTTCGCCTTCATGCGCGCCTGGCTCAACACGGTGCCATCGATCGCCTGCAGCAGAAGGGTCTCGGCCGGCGCACTGTCCGACGCCATGATCGCCTTCGTGCTTGCGCGCTTGCGCAGCTCGGCGGTGCGATAGGCGGCCTCGGCGTCTGCGAACTGTCCGCGCGCCTCGAAGATCGCGGCGCGAGTGAGCTCCAGCTCGCCTTCCCAGCTCTGGCCGAACTTCGCATAGGCCGCACGCCAATTGGGATGGCCGCTGGTGCGGGCCTCCTGGATCGCGGTCTGGCTGCGGCGGAGATAGGCTTCGGCCTGTGCGAGGTCGCCCATCTGGATGAGAACGACCGCGATCCCGCGGTTCGTCACGAACTGAAATCCCTTGGCGCCCGGCATGCTGGCCGATTCGCGCAAAAGTCTCTGCATGATCTCGAGCGCGCGCTTCGGATCGCCCGCGAGCGAGTGTTGCAGGGACTGGAGCTGCAACATGCGCCCCAGCAAATTCGGGCCGACGGCGCCGCGCCCGACCTCCACGGCCTTGTCGGCGTCAGCCATCGCTTCGGCGAGCCGGCCGAGCTGCGCGCGTGCATTGGCGCGATCGAAATAGAGCTGCGCGAGGTCTTGGCGGGATTCCTTGCCCGTGGGCACGGAGTCGGCCTCCGACTTCAATTCCGCGATCATCTTCTCGTTGGGCTTATCGCCGTCGAGGATCGCCGTGATGTCGGAGATGCTGCGCGGCGGGGCGACGAAATCCTTCGGCAGTGCCGTGCCGGCTTCAAGCTTGGGCGCCGTTTCCTTGGGAAGCTCGACGGCGACATTGGCGCGGCCATTGGCGGCGTTCAGCGCCGCCATTGTGCAGGCCCTGACCTGGGGCGAGGCCTTGGCGCGGCAAGCTTCGAGATTGGCGCCGCCGGCGCGCATGCAGGCCTGCACGATCGGCTTGCCGACGCTCATCCGGCAATTCTCGAGCGCTGCTTCCTTGGTCAGCGCGGTCGCGGAGCAGGTCGATCCGAGCAGAATGGCAACTGCCAACAGGTGGCGCGAGGAAATGTCCAGACGGCTCTTGCGCGGATGCGCGGCGTTTAAGCTCATCTCGAAGGACCTTTGGATAAAATGAATTCGAAGAAACGAGGCGATCCTATCCGGCCTGCGCGGAAGGACAAGGGCCATCAATGCGGTTCCCGGAGTCCTCGACGGGTCGGGCAGCTACAGGCGGCACGGTCACGTGGAACCGGTCAGGCGACCCGGGGAATCGGGCCGATCGGCCGCGGGGCGCGGCCGAGCTCAAAGGGCTGAGGACGCGTGCTTAGCCCTTCGAGACCACCGCGCGACCATAGGGCGGTTGCCCCTGGACCGGCGGATTGGCGGTTTGGGCGGCGAGCTCGCCGATCAGGCGGTCGGCATCGGCGGCCATGCCGTCGGGAGCCTGGATCACCAGGCGCTCCAGCGCCCAGCGGTAGGACGAGATGCGCTGCTCAAGGCATTGCTGCACCCACTGGATGATCAGCGAGTTCTCCTGCATGCGCGCGACCGCGTCGTCCCTCTCCCTCGGCGACAGCGCGGAGACACGCGCCATGCTGGCATCGCGCTTCCTGTCGAGATCGATGACGCGGATCGCGGATGCGAAGAACGGCTCGAAGCGGGTGATGTCGTTGCGCACGTCCTCGATCAGCTGCGCGTAGCGCGAGGAATGCGAGCGGTGCGGCTCGTCGATCAGCGTGCGCCCGTACATGGTGCGGTCGAACACGACCTTCTGCCGCCACGGCGAGGGCAGCGCCTTGTAGTCGCCGAACACGCTCTTCCATGCGGGGCGCGACAGCGGCGGCTCGATCATGGGATAGGCGAGGTCGCGAAGCTGGCGCTCTTCGTCGGTGAGCTGGAATTGCGAGGGCCTCAGGCCGACGCTGGAGGTAACCTCCGCACCGAGCCAGCGATGCATGTCGTCGCTGCGCATGCTCTCGCGGGTACGGCCGAAGTCGCCGCCGCTACACGCTGCGAGCGAGGCGCCGAGCAGCGTGAACAGGACGGCCGATAGGACAGGCCGGATCTGGCGGATGACGTCCGGCATTGCATGAAGCCGGATGTCAGCGGCGGCGACGACGGCGCCCCGGCGCTGTGCCCTGCTCCGGCCCGCGATCGCCGCTGGTTTCGTCCGCCTCGCGCTCGATTCGAATCACGGGAAGGATCAGAACCGTTCCCATGTCCGCGCGCGGAGCGACATCCCCCGACGAGCCCACCCGGCGACCGGCCGGAAATTCGATGATGGTCCCCATGTCAGCTCTCTTCAATTGCCGCGCGACCGAACGCGCCCCTGCAACATGCATTCATTAAGATCAGCTCATGGTTAACGGGGTGTAAACGGGCCGCTTCAACCGTAGCCGCACGGACCGCGCCGCGCCGTCCCGTTGCGGCACGACAACGCCTCAAATTGCAGGGCCGGCTTCACGCCTCGTTTTCCTTAACGAGGCTTTAAACGAAGCTGCGCTAGGCTCGCCACCAAGTCTTTCCCGAGTTGCGTACGCCTCCATGACCAAGTCGCTGTTTCCCGGATTCGACGGGCTGATGACCCTGTCCCGTCGCGAAGGTGTCGATGTCCGTCCGACGCTGCTGCGCGTGCTGACCGACCTCTATGTCCAGACGAGCACCCACAGCGACGACGAGCAGCGGCAATTCGTCGAGCTCGCCACGCGGCTGATCGACCAGGTCGACGATGCGACGCGCGCGGCCGTCAAGGCCCGCCTCGCGGTCTATCCGCAGACGCCCGTCCCGATCCTGCAGAAGCTAGGCCTGGTCGCCACCCAGGAAGGCCGCAGGGTTCCACTGGCCCGGGAGATCCCCGCCCCGCCGCGCGCGTCTGCTTCGGCGCGCGTGCCGACCGAGGCCGAGCAACGCATGGCCGCCAACTTGGCGATGCAGCCGAAAGAGGCGGCCGAGATCCACGACATGTTCTTCCGCGCCGGCGCCTCCGAGCGCGCGCTGATCCTGCACAATCTGGCGCAGACCCCGCTGAAAGCCGCCCCCCGTATTCCGACCGTGCGCGCCAAGCGCGCGATCCAGATCCTGGAGATGGCGGCGATCGCGGGCGATATCGAAAGCTTCACCTTCGAGCTCGGCGACAGCCTGATCCTGCCCTCGCGCGTTGCAGCCCAGATCGTCGATGATGCCGGCGGCGAGGCGCTTGCCGTCGCCGCGCGCGCGCTCGACATGCCGAGCCCGGTGTTCCAGCGCATCCTCTTGTTCTTCAAGCCGGAGATCGGCACGTCCGTGACCGCCGTGTACCGTCTGTCGCGGCTCTACGACCGCCTCGCCGAGCGATCGGCGCTGGTGATGCTGGCGGCCTGGCGCGGCTCGACGCTCGCGGTCACCCGCGCGAAGTATCAGTCCTCGCTGCATGACGGGGAGCGCCAGCGCGCACGCGCCGGCGCGAGCCAGACGCGGCCGGGCGTGCAGCCCGGCTCGAGCCCGGCGGTGCGGACGGGGACTAATTCGTCGGATCGCTGATTTGCTTACGCCGCCTCAGCGAGCGGCAGCGGTGAGGCACGCAACGAACTCCAACCCTGTCATTGCGAGCAATGACGGTTGAGGCTACGCCTTCGCCAATTCCAGAAAATGCCGGCCCGCGCGATCCTCGGTCTCGACGATCCAGGCATCCGGATCGAAGCGGATTTCCTTGATCAGCCGCTCCTCGATCGTGTGATCCGGCAGAGGCTGCGGCGCGACAGGGACGAAGAAGCGATCGACCGGCCGACCGTCGTCATAGACGGTCTGCGGCGCCGGCGCATACAGCATCGCATTGCCGTCGAGCAGCGACACCTTCACGAACACCGCGCCCGCCTCCTCGGCACCGCGACGCCGCACGGCGCCGAATACGCCCTCGGTCTGGCAGCGACGGAGGTAAGCCGCCACCCAAATGTTGGATTTCAAACGCATGAGCTAACCCGCGGCGGAGGTGCGCTTGCGCTTCACCACCTTGATCAGCTCTTCGTCGATCCTGCTCTGCCAACCCGGACCTTCCGCCTTAAAGTGATCGAGCACGGCCGGACTCAGGCGCAAGGTCACCTGTTGTTTCGTCGGGGCTCTATTGGGACCGCGGCCCTTCCGCATGCCGGGGAAAACCTCGTCGAAAGTCTTGGCCTTAGCAAAGTCATCCTTGGTCCATTCCGGATTGTCGCTCACAGCTCGCATGTCCCGTGCGGTGTAGCCCTTCTTAGCGACGGCTTTCTTCATAGAGCCTCCTTTCCTTCCTGCTGGCAGGACGCATGCTGACGATGCTGACGCCCTCGGCTCCGAGGGACGCGAAGATCACCGAGATGACGCCACGAATGTTGATACCGATCGCGCGCCAGCGGTTGCCATAAGTGGCCAAAACCAAAGCATTGTCGAAGAAGGTCTCGTTGATATCTGCGAAATCCATCCCGTGCTTGTCGAGATTGGCTCGGCGCTTTGGCTCATCCCAAACGATCTTCACAAGATTATTTTGTAACTACAAAATAATCTGAAGTCAATTGTGGCGACATCCCTCCCCGCGGAGGCACCGAGCGCACATGGGACTGTGACTCTGCGCCGGGCCTGGTGCTTATTCGACCGGACGGCCGATCGCGGCGGCGAGCTCGCGCAGCAGACGGTCGGAGACCTGACCGGTGACCTGCATCTTGTGCTCGCGCTCGAACTTCTGGATCGCGGCCTGGGTCTCGCCGGTCATGCTGCCCGTGATCTTCAGATTGCCGTAGCCGTATTCCGACAGCGCGCGCTGCACGCCGGCAATGCGGCGTGCGGCCGGGCTTTGCGCCGGGATCGGCGCCGGCGGACGCAGGGCCGCGGGCGGCGTCGAGGTGGTCGCCTTGACCAGATTGGTCATCGGATCGTTCGAGCGCGTCGAGGCGGTCGCCTCGACCGGCTTCTCGGGCGGCTTCTCGGCGGCACGCTCGGCGGGTTTGGGCTCGACAGGCTTGGGCTCGACGCGGAACTCGGTCGCGCGCGGCTCGAGCGGCGAGGTATCGGCGCCGACGGGGCGCGGACGCGGCATGGGATTCGACAGCGGCACGGACGACGGCGCGGGAAGATTGATCACCGTGCCGAACATCGGCGCGGGGTGCCGGCCGGTCTGGAGGAACAGCGCATTGGCAACGATCGCAGCGATCGCGGCGACGGCGACGAGGCCGGCCAGCGTGTCCTTGGGGCTGTGCAGCAGCACGCGCATCACGAGGTTGCGCTCGGTCTCGACATCGATGACCGCAGCCTTGGCGCCACGGCGGCGCGGAGCGGCTTCGTCCTTGGCAGACTTCTTAGGCACTTTTCTTCACCAGAGCGGGTTGGTCCTGAGACTGGTCGTGAGCTTGGTCCTGAATATCCTGGCGCAGCGCCGGCGTCAGCGTCGCAATCTTGCGCTCGGCCGGCTTGGCTTGCGGCGGCATGTAGACGAGCGGCAGCTTGACGGTGACCGCCGTGCCCTCGCCCAACCTGCTTTGTACCGTCAATTCGCCGAGATGCAACGCCACGAGGCTCTTCACGATCGAAAGTCCAAGGCCGGTGCCCTCGTGACGGCGCTGATAGGTTGTGCCGGCCTGGAAGAACGGTGCGCCAATGCGCTTGAGATCGTCGGGCGCGATGCCGACGCCGGTGTCGCTGATGCGCAGCGTCAGCTGCGAACCGGACACGGCGGCCGATACGCAGACCTGACCGCCGCGCTCGGTGAACTTGATGGCGTTGGCGACGAGGTTGAGCACGATCTGCTTGAAGGCCCTGGGATCGCCGGTCATGACGGGCAGGTCCTGCGGCGCGTCGGTGATCAGGTCGATGCCGTTCTCTCGCGCCTTCAGCGCCAGCAGATTGCAGCAATGCAAGAGCGAAGCGCGCGGCGCGAACGGCTCGGACGCAATCTCGAAATTGCCTGATTCCATCTTCGACATGTCCAGGATGCCGTTGACGACCGAGAGCAGGTGCTGGCCGGAATCGTTGATCAGCTGGGCGTATTCCTTGCGCTGCGCAGCACCCAGCATCAAGGCCTGCTCCTGCGCGATCATCTCGGAGAAGCCGATGATGGCGTTGAGCGGCGTGCGCAGCTCGTGGCTCATGGTGGCGAGGAAGCGCGTCTTGGCGGCATCGGCCGCCTCGGCGGCGCTGCGCGCCTGGTCCAGCGCCTGCTCGAAAAGCTTGCGGTCGGTGACGTCGCGCATCACGGCAACGACTTCGGCTTCGCACGTGACGTCACGCGCGCTGTCCTGATCGAGCGGGCGGCAGCGCATCTCGACCCAGATGAAATCGACCTGACCGCGCTCGGCGGCGAGCTCGCGCCGCAGCCTGAACTCGACGCTGCGCACCTCGCCGCGCGCCGCGTCGGACAGTGCCGTGAGATAGGCCGGCCGATCAGCGACATGGACGCGGTCGAACAGGCCGTGACCGAGCAGTTGGGCCACCTGCATGCCGAGCATGGCTTCCACCGCCGGCGAGATGAATTGCACCGCACCGTTGCGCTGATGCCGCGAGATGACATCGCTCATGTTGCGCGCCAGCAGGCGGTAACGCTCCTCCTCGCGCGACAACAGCGCAACGCTGGTGCGCGCGAGCGATTCCGCGCCGAAGGCGAGACCGGCGGCATAAAGAGTGGCAGACGTGACGCCGAAAGCCATCAGCACGCCGCGCTCGGCGGCACTCGGCTCAACCACCGGCAACCAGCCGAGCTGGCTCACCAGGATCAGCATTCCGGCGCAGGACAGCGCGAGCAGCGAGGCGAACGCCGCGACGCGGCGCGAGGCCGACAGCGCAGCTTCGAGCGGAACCACGATCAGCCAGACCGCGGCGAACGATTCGATGCCGCCCGTCGTGATCGCGACGGCCATGATCAGGCCGGCGAGCGCCAGCGACGACAGCACGTGCGCGCCCTCGTAACGGCCGGTGCGCGACAGGAACCAGGACAACATGATCGGCGCGATCAGCCAGGCAAAGGCCGCGACCTCGATCGCGCTCGGCGCGCCGCGCATGGCGAGATAGACCGGAAATGCAGCGAAGGCGGCTAGGCTGCCGAGCAGCCGCGGTGCCATGAAGGCGCGATGGCGTGCGCGCATCAGCGCATCGTAGCGCGCGGAGGGATGCAGCAGTGCATCGAGACAATCGCGGATGATACTCAAAACTGTCACGGGTCTCGCGCTTCGGCTCAATCGTCTCTTGGAAGACGCGCCGGAACGCCTCCTTGTCGTTGAGCTACCGTGTCAGAGCGACCTTAAACGAGTGCTAAGGCGGCACAGCGTGGGGCCGGACACCGCGTTATCGCGGAGCTTTTTAGACGATTTGGCGACGTCTTCGCTGCGAATGGTGAACGCAGGGTTTCACCCTGCTCCGCATGGTTTCGAATTGGTGGATGCGGGGTGGCCGGCAGAAGCACGGGCGGTGGCGTCAATCGAAAATTTACCGGAACGTCGTTGCGGAAGAATTTTGCGTCAATTTTCTGCGAATTAAGCTCAAGGCAATCACTTGCGATTTATCGAGGATCGCTAGGTCCGACATCCGCGGGAGATCGCCGCGGGCGGAGTCTAACGGACAGGTCGATAAGATGCGCTTTCTGCTCCGCATCACATTCTGGCTCGGGCTGGTGCTGGTGCTCCTGCCGCGGGACAAGACGCCCGAATCGGACAAGCTGCCGCAGATCGGCGCCGCCGATGCGGTGCAGGCCGCGACCGCGGCCGTTTCCGACGTGACCCAGTTCTGTAAGCGCCAGCCGGCGGCCTGCGAGGTCGGCGGCCAGGCCGCGACCATCATCGGCCAGCGCGCCCAGGACGGCGCGAAGAAGCTCTATCAGATCATCAACGACAAGAAAGAGCAGATCACCAACGACAAGAACGACGGCGGCAGGAACGACGGCAAGACCGACAGCAAGAAGGCGCCCGACCATACCGGCTCGATCGCGCAGGCCGGCGAAGGCGATCTTGCAGCGAGCGAGGCGCCGCGCGATACCCTGACCCAGGATGACCTTGCGCTCGAATGGCGCGGACCGGGGCCGGCGAATTAGCGTCCAAGCCCTATCGATTTCAGGGCTTCGCGTCTCTATATTGGCGGTAAGCGGGAACTGCGGGCCGATATGACGACGATCGACGACATCAGGGACAATTTCGAGCTTCTGGACGAGTGGGACGACCGCTACCGGTACGTCATCGAGCTCGGCCGCACTCTGGAACCGATGCCGGAGGCGGAACACTCGGCCCAGAACAAGGTCCAGGGCTGCGTCAGCCAGGTCTGGCTGCAGAAGACGGTCGATCGCAGCAATGGCGAGCCGGTCCTGAAATATCGCGGCGACAGTGACGCCCATATCGTGCGCGGGCTGGTCGCGATCGTGCTCGCGCTGTATTCGGGCCGCACGCCGCGGGAGATCCTCGATACCGACGCGATCGCCGTGTTCAACGAGTTCGGCTTTCGCGATCATCTGACGCCGCAGCGCTCCAACGGCCTGCGCTCGATGGTCGAGCGCATCAAGACCGATGCGAGAGAGGCGCTCGCGGAAGCGACGTGAGCAACGCCCGCTCGAGTGAGGAGCGCACGTACCGAACCACACAGCAAACTGCCGTAGGGTGGGCAAAGCGGAGCGTGCCCACCATTTGCGTGTGATTGGTGAGAATTCGTCGGCACGGCGCAAGAGCGCCTTTGCCCACCCTACGGGATCTCGGGCCTGAACTACTTCCCCTTCTTCCGCTGCTGCTGCCCGAGGCCCATCTGCTTGGCCAGTTGCGAGCGCGCCACCGCATAGTTCGGGGCGACCATGGGATAGTCGGCCGGCAAGCCCCACTTCTCGCGGTACTGCTCCGGCGTCATGTTGTACTGCGTGCGCAGATGGCGCTTCAGCGACTTGAAGCGCTTGCCGTCTTCGAGGCACACGAGATAATCGGGCGCGATCGACTTCTTGAGCGAGACGGCGGGCTTGGCCGGCTCCAGCGGCGCGGTCTCGGTGCGGCCTGACGAGACCCGCACCAAGGCGCCATGCACCTGACTGATCAGGTTCGGAATCTCGGCCGCCGGCGTCGGATTGTTGCGGAGATAGGCCGACACGATGCTCGCGGTCAGCTCGATGAAATTCTTCGCCCCCGCATCCGACATGCGCCCCTCCCTTGTCCGCTTGTGGTTACGGGATTGACGCCACCGAAGTATTCCCTGTCAAGAATACATTCGGCTGGAACACGACAACTGACGACGATGCGCTGATTACTGGTGAAAGGCGCCGCTTTACTACAGCGGACCGCCTCAACCGCGCTGGTCGAGATGGGCGCGGAGCTCGTCGATCGAGGCAAAGCGCATCATGCCCTCCGGCATCTGCGCCTCGATGGAGCCATCGGAATAGAGCGAATAGGCCATGCCATCGACGACGCCGGACTTGAGCACCGTCACCGGCGGGGGCTCCACGGGCGGCGGCTCGGGTGGCGACGGTGGGGCGGTCTCTGCGGGGGGCGACGGCGAGCGCGGCGGCGGACGGCGCGGGGCGGCCTGCGGCTCCGACGCGCGCGTACGGTCCGGCTTCGGCCAGGCCACGTCAAAGCTCGCAGGCGGCGGAAGGTTGGGGGCCTCGCCCGCCTCCGCAGGCGGCGGCGCAACTTCACCGGATTTCGCCTCCGCGCGCTCGCGCTCCTTGCGTGAGGTCGAGGCGAACAGCAGGTTGCGCCGGCGCGACGCTTCCGGAGCCGGAGGCGGTGTCGGGGCTTCCGGCTCCTGCTGCGGTGCCTCGGCATGCGGCCGCTCGCGCGCGGCAGCTTCGCTCTGCCATGGCGGCGGACTTGCGGGCGGTGGCGGCGGCGCCGGCTCGGCTCTCACCGCCGCAGCGGGCACCGGCTCGGGCGCGACTACGCCAGGCACAGCGAGGCCCGGCAGCGCGGGCCTGACCCGAACCTCGGATGGCGCGACCGCACCGGCCAGCCGGCGTGCGATGCCCCTGAGCTCGAGCAGCACCAGATGCAGGCCGACCAGTAACATTCCGGAGCAGACGCCAATGGTGCCGGAGACTATGAGAGTCCCGCCGAGGCTGAATTCCCTGATCGTCATGCCGAAAATCACCGCGAGGAGACCCGCCAGCACGGCGCAAATCCCCACGATCAGCAATGCCAAATTCATCGAACTCACCCCCGGCCGCGCATCCACGCGCGAGAACCGCTACGCCACGATACCGTCATACGCTGTTCCACGCCAACGGCCAATTCTGGGCAGTGTTCCTAAAGGGAAGGAAATCAGGGACTTATTCACATTCCCTTCAGCCGAGGCTCGCTACTGCTAAAGCTGCTCGCAAAGTCATCTGAATGGGTGCCAACCGGAATTGCTGCGTCGCATCAGGAATTTAGCCATAATGCCCAATTACTTGGTAATGGAACTGCGCTATAGGGAGTCCGGGGTTGAGGCCCGCGCGCGCCAGCAGGGCCAAAAGGGGATTCCGGGGCACCGATAGCCATGACATCCATCACGACTTCGGCGATCGACACGCCTCAGCGGCGCTCGATCGAACGGACTTGCGACGATCTCGCCATGCTGGTGCTGGCCGCGGTCGCCGTCATTGCGGGCTTGACCTTCCGCGACTACGGGCTCGGCTGGGATGACTACACCCACGCCGAATATGCCGACCTGCTGCTGCGCATGTTCGGTTCCGGCTTCAAGGACACCGCAGCACTCTCCTTCGCCAATCTCTACATGTATGGCGGCGGCTTCGACATGGTCGCGGCCCTGCTGCACAAGGTCATTCCGCTCGAGCTGTTCGAGACCCGCCGTCTGGTCGGCGCCATCGTCGGCGTAATCGGGCTTGCCGTGACATGGCGGCTCGGCCGCCGCATCGGCGGACCCCTTGCCGGTCTGGCCTCCCTCCTCCTGCTTGCGCTCTGCCCGACCTTTTACGGCCACATGTTCATGAACCCGAAGGATGCACCCTTCGCGGTCGCCATGGTCGTCCTGATGCTCGGCCTCGTCCGGCTCGCCGAGGAATATCCGCAGCCATCGCCGCGCACGATCCTGATCGTCGGCTTGGGGGCCGGCCTTTCGCTCGGCTGCCGTGTTCTCGGCGGACTCGCGCTCGTCTACGCCGTGGTCGGCTTCGTGCCGCTGTTGCTGGAGGAATTGCGCACCGAAGGTCCGCGCGAATCCGTTCGCCGCTTCGTCCATGTCGTCTATGTGCTGCTGCCAGGCCTCGTGCTCGGCTACCTCGTGATGGGTCTGATCTGGCCGTGGTCGATCATGGAGCCAGGCAATCCCTTGGCGGCGCTGACCTACTTCTCGCATTTCTTCGAGAAGCCGTGGAAGGAGATGTTCGACGGTGCGATCGTGTCGGTGCCCGACATGCCCTGGTCGTATCTGCCGACGCTGTTCGCCCTGCAGCTGCCCGAGGTGATGCTGGTTCTGATGGGCGGTGCGATCGTCAGCACCTTCGCCATGCTGCCGCGGCGTGAGGTTCCGGCGCGCCGCAAGACCATCCTCCTGATGCTGACGCTGGCTGCGACCCTGCCGCTCGCGATCGCGATGGTGAAGCGCCCGGCGCTCTACAACGGCATCCGCCATTTCGTCTTCGTGATCCCGCCGATGGCGGTGCTCGGCGGCGTCGCCTTCGCCCGGACCATGGAGCGCCTGCGGGCCAATCACCGCACTTGGCAGCCGGTCGTGCTCGCCACCTTCTGCTTCGGCCTTGCGCTGTCGCTCGCCGAGATGATCCGGCTGCACCCCTATCAATACACGCACTTCAACCACATCGCCGGCACCGTGCGCGGCGCCGACGACCGCTTCATGCTGGACTATTGGGGTCTCGCCCTGAAGCAGGCCTCCGACGGATTGCGCGAGCAGCTCGTCGAGCGCCAGGAAGTGCCGCCCGGCAACCGCAAATGGAAGGTGGCGGTGTGTGGTCCGCAGCGCCCGGCCCAGGTGGCGCTCGGGCCCGACTTCACCATCGGCTGGGATTCCAACGCGGCCGATTTCGCCATGACGCTCGGCGAGTTCTACTGCAAGGGCCTCACCGCCCCGGTCATGGTCGAGATCAAGCGCGACGACGTGGTGTTCGCGCGCGTCTACGACATCCGCGGCCGCGGCATTTCCAGCCTGCTGTCGATCCCGGCGCCGTAGGATTTCTCCGTATCCGTAGCCCGGATGGAGCGAAGCGTAATCCGGGACCTGTGGCATCGTGCGAGCTGCCCCGCATTCCGCTTCGCTCCATGCGGGCTACGCGCTCCATGCGGGCCACGCTTGACAGCCACGCTCCTCGCGCCTTGCCGCAAGCCTCTCCCGCGACTACGCTCCCGTTCCGCAACAACGAGGTTCGGAGAGATCAGCCATGTCGCCAGCAGAAGCTCGCCTGAGGGAAGTCCCCTCCAACATGACGGAGGCGGAGTGGCAGCAACGGGTCAATCTCGCCGCCTGCTATCGCCTGGTCGCCCTCTACGGCTGGGACGATCTGGTCGACACCCACATCTCCGCGCGCGTGCCCGGTCCCGACCATCACTTCCTGATCAATCCCTACGGGCTGATGTTTGAGGAAATCACGGCCTCCAGCCTCGTCAAGGTCGACCTGCACGGCAATCAGCTCTCCGAGAGCGAGTACAGCATCAACCCTGCCGGCTTCACCATCCATTCGGCGATCCACGAGGTGCGCGAGGACGCGATCTGCGTGCTGCACCTCCACACTCTCGACGGAACCGCGGTGTCGAGCAGCGCGGAAGGCCTCTTGCCCCTGAACCAGACCGCCCAGCTCGTCACCCACGACCTCGCCTATCACGACTATGAAGGCATCGCGCTCGACCACGAGGAGCGGCCGCGGCTGCAGAAGGATCTCGGCGACCACAACCACATGCTCCTGCGCAATCACGGCACGCTGACGGTCGGCCGCTCGGTCGCCTCCGCGTTCGAGCGCATGTACCATCTCGAGCGCGCCTGCTCGATGCAGGTGCGCACGCGCGCGCTCGGCACGCCGGTCTATCCGGTCGAGGAGATCGCGATCGAGAAGAACACGGAGCTGCTCGCCAACCGCGACCGCGCCGAGCTGCGCGCAAACAACCTCGTGTGGCCGCCCTTGCTGCGCAAGCTCGACCGCGTCAATCCCGGCTACAGGTCTTGAGATTTTCACGAAATTGAGGTAGTGTTTGCGTCGAACTACCTCTGCACGTATCGGAATGAAACGCCGCCCAATTCCGGGCGGCGTTTTTATTTGAGTCGTCATTGCGAGCGCAGCGAAGCAATGACGGGGTGAGGTCTCGTAGGGTGGGCAAAGGCGCATCGCGCCGTGCCCACCATCTTGCGGCTTGCGCGCGAAGTAGTGGGCACGCTGCGCTTTGCCCGCCCTACGGCACCGTGCGTTATTTCACCTCCGCCAGCGCGGCGAGGATCCTTGCCCAGGAGCGGATGCCCTTCTGGAAGCTCTGCAGGTCGTATTTCTCGTTCGGCGAGTGGATGTTGTCGTCGTCAAGGCCAAACCCCACCAGCAGCGAGTCGAGGCCGAGCGTGCGCTTGAAGTCGGCGACGATCGGGATCGAGGCGCCCGAGCCCATCAGCACGGTCTCCTTGCCCCATTCCTCCGCGAGCGCCTTGCTGGCGGCGGCGAGCGGCTTCATGGTCCAGTCGAGCGCGACTGCGGGCGCGGCAGAATGGTCGCCGAACTCGACCTTGCAATCGCCGGGAATGCGCGCCGTCACGTAATCACGGAAGGCCTTGCGGATCTTTTGCGGGTCCTGGCCCTGAACCAGGCGGAACGAGACCTTGGCCGAAGCATGCGAGGGGATCACGGTCTTGGAGCCCTCGCCGATATAGCCGCCCCAGATGCCGTTGACGTCGCAGGTCGGGCGCGTCGAGGCCTGCTCGACCAGCAGCCTGCCCTTCTCGCCAGCCGGGAGCGACAGCCCGACCGGCTTGAGAAAGGTCTCGGGCGTGAAATCGAGCTTCTTCCACTGCTCCAGGATATCGGGCGGCGTGTCCTTCACGCCGTCATAGAAGCCGGGGATGGTGATGCGGTTGTCGTCGTCGAACAGGCCACCCAGGATCTTCGTGAGCAGGCGGATCGGGTTCATCGCGGTGCCGCCGAACACGCCGGAATGCAGATCGCGATTGGCGGCGGTGATCTTGAGCTCTTCATAGAGCAGGCCGCGCAGCGAGGTCGTGATCGCCGGCGTGTTGCGGTCCCACATGCTGGTGTCGCACACCAGCACGTAATCGGCCTTGAACTCGTCCTTGTTGGCCTCGATGAAGGGCACGAAGTTCTTCGAGCCGACCTCCTCCTCGCCTTCGATCAGGAAGGTGACGTCGACCGGCAGCGAGCCCGTCACCTTCTTCCAGGCGCGGCAGGCCTCGACGAACGTCATCACCTGCCCTTTATCGTCCTCGGCGCCGCGCGCGACGATGATCTTGCGGCCGTCGGCATGATCGGTGACGACGGGCTCGAACGGCGGACGATGCCAGAGATCGAGCGGGTCGACCGGCTGCACATCGTAATGGCCGTAGAACAGCACGTGCGGCCGCCCGCCCGCGCCGGTCTTGCCGACGACGGCGGGATGACCCGCGGTCGGCCTCACCTCGGTGGCGACACCGAGGCTGGCGATGTCCCTGGCGAGATGCTCGGCGGCAGCCTTGCAATCATCGGCGAAGGCGGGATCGGCCGAGATCGACTTGATCCGCAGCAACGAGAACAGGCGCTGCAGGCTGTTGTCGAAATCCTTGTCGATGTGGTCGAGCACGGATTGGAGCTGCGCGTTGGCCATGATTGCTATCCTGGTTGTTTGAGTCTCAAGAGGTCCCGGGTTTTAGCGCCGGTGCGGCCTCGGGGCCAGCCGCAAGCGGCGGATGCCGGATGTGCCAGGCGAGACACCCTGCGAGGATGGCGGTCGCAGCGAGGTTGTTGCCCCAAGCCTGGAAGGCGAGCGGAAACCACGGCAGCGACAGCAGCATGAGGATGGCCAGTTCGCCGTATTGTAGTCGAGGTCGATCACATGCATGGGACGCGGCGGCTTGTTGGGATCGTCCAGGACCTAGCAGACCGGCAGGGGCTTAGGGAGTCGCCTCACTAGGATGTGTGACGTTCGGCCCCTTGCAGATCGCGAATGGGGTCGATGCATGCTTGCCCGCCGGGCGCTCTGCCTAACGCCGTAGCAATCCGCCGAGCGCGCCGCGGACCAGCGTACGGCCGATCGAGCCGCCGAGCTGGCCGCCGAGCGACTTGCCGATATTGGCGGCCATCCCGCCGATCACCTGGTTGGTGACCGATCGCGTCACGTCGCGGGCAATGACCTGGCCGGTCGACAGACGACCTCGCTTGACGTTGGTGCCGAAGACGGTGCCGACGATCGAGCCGATCTGGCCAAGGATTCCGCCGCCTGCGCCGGCTCCACCATTTTGTGCGTCGGCAGGCGCAGCCGTGCCGGCTACGCGCTTCTGCAGCATCTCATTGGCGGACTCACGATCCACCGCGGTATCGTATTTGCCCCTCACCGGGCTCCTGCTCATGATCGCCTTGCGCTCCTCGGGCATGATCGGCCCGATCCGCGCCGTCGGCGGCCGGATCATCA
The DNA here is from genome assembly GCF_044908355.1 of Bradyrhizobium sp. USDA 336. NCBI lineage: Bacteria > Pseudomonadati > Pseudomonadota > Alphaproteobacteria > Hyphomicrobiales > Nitrobacteraceae > Bradyrhizobium > Bradyrhizobium sp. USDA 336. The sequence goes on from NZ_JBIYDC010000002.1 coordinate 2,921,021, forward strand.
CCCGCTCCACCATCGAAGGCGTGCCGTTGCCCTCGAGGAAGGACACCAGCGCCTCGCCCTTGCCGAGCTCCGTGATCACCTTGGCGGTGTCGAGCTTCGGGTTGGGCCGGAAGGTCTGCGCCGCAGCGGCGACCGCCTTCTGGTCGCGCGGCGTGAAGGCGCGCAGCGCATGCTGCACGCGACCGCCCAATTGGGCCAACACCTTGTCCGGCACGTCGATCGGATTTTGGGTGACGAAATAGACGCCGACGCCCTTGGAACGGATCAGACGAACCACCTGCTCGATCTTGTCCATCAACGCCTTCGGCGCATCGTTGAACAGCAGATGCGCCTCGTCGAAAAAGAACACCAGTTTTGGCTTCGGCAGGTCGCCGGCTTCCGGCAATTCCTCAAACAACTCCGACAGCAACCACAACAGAAAGGTAGCGTAGAGCCTGGGGCTCTCCATCAGCTTGTCGGCAACCAGGATGTTGACGATGCCGCGACCGTCGCTATCGGTCTTCATGAAATCCTTCAGCTCCAGTGCAGGCTCACCGAAGAATTTCGTTCCGCCCTGGTTTTCCAGCACCAGCAGCTGGCGTTGAATGGTTCCAACCGTCGCCTTGCTCACATTGCCGAAGCTCTGCGCGGCCTTCCGGATCTCGGCTAACGGATCTTCCTCAGCATCCGGTCCCTTCTTGCCGCTGGCGGGCACGATCGCATCCAACAGCGATCGCAGATCCTTCATGTCCAACAATGGCAGGCCGTTCTCGTCCGCGACGCGGAATGCGACGTTGAGAACCCCTTCCTGCACCTCGTTCAGGTCGAGCATCCGCGCCAGCAATAGCGGCCCCATTTCGGTGACGGTGGCGCGGACCGGATGTCCCTGCTCGCCGAACACGTCCCAGAACACGGTCGAGAACTGGTCCGGCTGAAACTTGAGACCCATTTCGCCGGCGCGCTTGAGAATGAAGTCTTTGGCCTCGCCGACTTCCGAGATTCCGGAGAGGTCGCCCTTGATGTCGGCCGCGAAGACCGGAACACCGGCGCGCGCAAATCCTTCCGCCATCACTTGCAGCGACACCGTCTTGCCGGTTCCGGTTGCACCCGTGACGAGGCCGTGGCGATTGGCCAGCGCAAGCGTCAGCCAAGCCTGCTCGTCTCCCTTGCCGACGAAGATCTTGTCGTCGGTATCGCCGAGCTTGCTGTCCTGTGCGGTCATTATTCTCTCTGATCTCTCTGCCGAGTTTCGCGTCTCGAAACCCGAATGCACCAATTCCGTAGTTTAACGCATCTCGTGCGCCGATTAAATCGGTTCAGCGGCTCCTGCGCATGCGACATTGTCCGACCGGACGGACACGGTCAGCCCAAAGTAGCAACGAGGCGTTTCGCATAGCGGCAATTTTTCGCCGATTCGTTCTAGGCTCTTGCACGGCGGCAACACTTTTCGCGCGTTCGCGACGGCGCCTGCGTTCATCGCTTGTATTTCACGTCACACCGGCTCAAGATCATTTTCGAAAGCAATATTCCGGCATGCAAACCGGCTGAGGGGCGGGGTCTTATGGACGAGCTGATCGGACGGCTGGCGACAAACGCCAGCATAGATGGTGCTGTCGCTGAAAAGACCGTCGGCATTATCCTGGCCTTCCTTCGCAACGAGGGCCCTTCCGACAGTGTGCAGGCCCTGATCGACCAGATCCCCGGAGCGGAAGCTGCGATCGAAGCCTCCAAGAGCGGTGGCGGTCTGTCGCGGCTGATGGGCGGCGGCTTGATGGCCGTCGGCACCCGCCTGATGGGCCTGGGGCTCGGCATGTCCGAGATTCAAAACGTCACCCGTGAACTTTTCCGCTACGGGCGAGACAAAATCGGAGCGGATCAGATGGGCAAGATCATCGCGGGGACGCCGGGCCTCAGCCAGTTCGCCTGAGCGACGCTTTTCATATCGAGTATCATGACATATCCGATTTCCGAGATTGAGGGCCTGCCGGCCTTTGCCGCCAACAAGTTGAAGGCGCAAGGAATCCGCACCACCGACGCGCTGCTCGAGGCGGCGTCCACCGTGAAGGGCCGCAAGGCGCTTTCGGCCAAGACCGGCATCAGCGAGCAGCAATTGCTGGAATGGGCCAACGTCTCCGACTACATGCGCATCCCCGGCATGGGCAGGGCCAAGGTCGGGCTCGTCCGCGCCGCCGGCGTCACCACCGTGCGCGAGCTCGCCTATCGAAATCCGGCGAGGTTGGCGCAGAGCATGCGCGAGGCCAACGAGAAGAAGAAGCTGGTCCGCGTCCTGCCTTCCGAGAAGTCGGTCGGCGACATCATCGCCAAGGCCAAGAAGCTGCCGCCGAAGATTACGTACTAAGCTGCGGATCAAGCCGGAGAGGTGGGGTACCACTGCTCCCGCATCGTCATTGCGAGCGCAGCGAAGCAATCCAGAATCTTTCCGCGGTGACACTCTGGGTTGCTTCGCTGCGCTCGCAATGACGGCGTGTGGGCAAAAACATCGCATCCTTTCGGCCGTCTGTGCGCATCGGAATGGCCGCGAATCGCCCTCAATCCCGGCTTGACACCCCCTTCGCGACCGCGCAAAGCGGGCCGCATGAATGCCTCGCCCTCCCCTTCCGTCCCGCCGGCCGGCTCGGCCGGGATCGGCGCACTGCGGACGCTCGTGGGCGGGCCGCTTCCTGCGGTGATGGGCGTGCTCAACATCACCCCGGATTCCTTCTCCGACGGCGGCGAGTTCACCGCGCCGGCGCGGGCGCTGGAGCGGGCGCGGGCGATGATCGCCGCCGGCGTCGACATCATCGATATCGGCGCCGAATCCACCCGGCCCTACAAGGGCGCCCGGCCGGTCACGGCGGCGGAAGAGCTCGCGCGGCTGAAGCCGGTGCTATCGGACGTCGTGGCGCTCGGTGTGCCCGTCTCGATCGACAGCATGAAGGCGGAGGTGGTGGCCTTCGCGCTCGACCAGGGCGCGGCGATCGCCAACGACGTTTGGGGCCTGCAGCGCGACGCCGGCATGGCACCGCTGATCGCCGCCAGGGGCGTTCCGGTCATCGTCATGCACAACCGCGACAGCGTCGATCCCGCCATCGACATCGTCGCTGATATCAAGACATTCTTCCTGCGCTCGCTCGATATTGCCGCGAAGACAGGCATCGCGCGCGAAAAAATCGTGCTCGATCCCGGGATCGGCTTCGGCAAGACCGCCGAGCAGAGCATGACCGCGCTGGCGCGCTTGCGCGAGCTCGACATGTTCGGCCTGCCGATCCTGGTCGGCGCCTCTCGCAAACGCTTCATCGCCTCGGTGTCGCCGTCCGAGCCATCGGAGCGGCTCGCCGGCTCGATCGCGGCGCATCTGGTCGCCGCGCAGCGCGGCGCCAAGATCATCCGGACCCATGACGTCGCCGAAACCCTGCAGGCCCTGCGGGTGGCGCAGGCCATCGAGAGCAAGCAATGACCGACACGATCTTCGTCACCGGCCTGTCGATCCATGCCCGCCACGGCGTGATGGATCACGAAACCGAGGTCGGCCAGCGTTTCGTCATCGATCTCGAGCTCTATACCGACCTGTCCGAGCCTGCGCGCAGCGACCGGCTCGCGGACACGGTGTCCTACGCCGATGTCGTGACGACGACGACGGCGGCGTTCAAGAATACCAATTACAAGCTCCTGGAGCGCGCGGCCGGCGCGGTGGCCGATGCCATCCTGTCGCACTTTCCGCGCATCCGCGCCGTGAAGGTCACCGTGCACAAGCCGCACGCGCCGATCGCCGCGATCTTCGACGATGTCGGCATCGTGCTGACGCGCTCGCGGCATCCCTAGCATGGCGAGCGTGCTGATCGCACTTGGCGGCAATGTCGGCGACGTCCGCACGACGTTCAAGAAGGCGATCGCGCATATCTGCGGCATGGCACAGGCGGCGCTGATCGCGCGCTCGTCCGACTATGCCACCCCGCCCTGGGGCGACGAGGACCAGGATCCCTTCATCAATGCCTGCATCGAGATCGAGACCAGCCTCGATCCGCATGCGCTATTGTTCGTGCTGCAGAAAGTCGAGCAGAAATTCGGCCGCACGCGCGAGAAAGACCGGCGCTGGGGCCCGCGCACGCTCGATCTCGACATGATCGCCTACGACGATGTCTCCTTGCAGAAGCCCGATTTGACGCTGCCGCATCCGCGCCTGTTCGAACGCGCCTTCGTGCTGGTGCCGCTGGCCGAAATCGCACCTGACCGCGTGATCTCAGCCATTCGTGTGCGTGACGGGCTCGCCAGCGTCTCGACGCAAGGGATTGAGCGGCTTCCGGATACCGGTTAACCAAAAACAACCGTTTGCAGGAACGGTCCGCCATGGCAATTTCGCCTGCGAATAACAAGACGTTCGGGAGCCCCGCGCCGCATGACCTCCGTGACTGACGACCTGCCGCTGGCGGCGGATTTTCCCAAGGCCACGCCTGAGGACTGGCGCAAGCTGGTCGACGGCGTGCTGAAGGGCGCGCCGTTCGAGAAGCTGGTCGGCAAGACCTATGACGGCATCAAGATCGAGCCGCTCTATCCGCGCGCGAAGGGCGTTGTGCCGGTGATGGGCCGACCGCCGGCTGCGCCGTGGCAGATCGTGCAGCGGATCGACCATCCCGATGCGGCGCTCGCGAACGCGCAGGCGCTGCAGGATCTGGAGAACGGTGCGAGCGGGCTTGCGCTGGTGTTTGCCGGCGCCAATGGCGCGCGCGGGTTCGGCCTGGAACCGTCGGCCGAGGCGGTGGCAAAGATCCTGAAAGACATTCACCTCGACGCCGGCATCGGCATCGAGCTCGAGATGGGACCGCAATCGCGGATGGCCGCGATCCATGTCGCGGAATATGTGAAGAGCAACGGCCTCGATCCCGGCGCCTGCAACATCCGCTTCGGGCTCGACCCGCTCGCGGCGGGCGCGGTGTGGGGCCACAGCCCCTATACCTGGGACGAAGTTGCCCCTGCGATTACGGGCGCCATCAAGGGCCTCGCCGGGCTCGGCTTCAAGGGGCCGTTCGCCTCCGCCGACGGCCGCGTGATCCATGATGCCGGCGGCTCGGAGGTGCAGGAGCTCGCATTCGTGCTCGCCTGCGGCCTCGCTTACCTGCGCGCGATCGAAGGCGCGGGCATTCCGCTGGAAGCCGCGCAGGACATGGTCTATGCGCGGCTCGCCGCCGATGCCGACCAATTCCTGACCATGGCCAAGTTCCGCGCCGTGCGGCTGCTATGGGCGCGCATCGAGACCGCTTGCGGGCTGGCGCCGAAACCGCTGTTCATCGCGGCCGATACCGCCTGGCGCATGCTGACGCAACGCGATCCCTACGTGAACATGCTGCGCGCGACCATGGCGGCGTTCGCCGCGGGACTGGCCGGTGCCAATGCCATCACCGTGCTGCCGCATACGCTGGCGCTCGGCCTGCCCGATCCGTTCGCGCGGCGCGTGGCGCGTAACACGCAGCTTCTGCTGCTGGAAGAATGCAACCTCGCCAAGGTCAGCGATCCCGCGGCGGGGGCTGGCGGCATCGAGACGCTGACGGCGCAGCTGTGCGATGCCGCGTGGGCACTGTTCCAGGAGAGCGAGAGCGCCGGTGGCGCGTTCGCGGCGCTTCAGCAGGGTGTGTTCCAAAGCAAGGTCGCGGCCACGCGCAAGGCGCGCGAGGCCAATATCGCGAAGCGCAGGGACATACTGACCGGCGCCAGCGAGTTTCCGAACCTGCACGAGAGCGAAGCCACTGTCCTGAAGGCAGCGCCGATCGCGCTTCCGCCCTACGGCGAACAGACCTACAAGTTCGAGGCGCTGCCTCCGATCCGTCTCGCGGAACCGTTCGAGGCGCTGCGCGACAAATCCGACGCGAGTTTGAAGGCGCGGGGCGCACGGCCAAAGGTGTTCCTGGCCAATCTCGGCACGCCCGCCGATTTCACCGCGCGCGCGACGTTCGCGAAGAGCTTCTTCGAGGCGGGCGGCATTGAGGCCACAGGCAGCGAGGGCTTTGCCGATCCGGCCAAGCTGGCCGCGGCCTTCAAGGCCTCCGGCGCCGAGCTGGCCTGTCTGTGTTCCAGCGACAGGGTCTATGCGGAACACGCCGAAGCCGCGGCAAAGGCCCTGCAATTGGCCGGCGGGCGACATATCTACCTGGCGGGCCGGCCGGCCGAGGCCGAGGCGGCGCTGCGAGCAGCCGGCGTCACGGGCTTTGTCTTCGCCGGAGGCGATGCGCTTGCGGCACTGCAGGACGCCTACCGACGGATGGAACAGCGATGACCGACACCAGCAAACCCGTTCTCACCGGCGGCTGCCAATGCGGCGCCGTGCGATTTGCGGTCATGACGGCGCCGACCAGGATTTCGATCTGCCACTGCCGGATGTGCCAGAAGGCGAGCGGCGCGCCGTTCGCCTCTTTGGCCGACATCAACAAGACCGATTTCGCCTGGACCAAGGGCACGCCGTCGTTCTTCCGCTCCTCCTCCATCGCCGATCGCGGCTATTGCGCGGCCTGCGGCACGCCGCTGAGCTTCGGCCGCATCGACGGCGACCGGATCGAGATCATGACCGGCACCTTCGATCGCCCTGACCGGGTGGTGCCGACGCGGCAGTTCGGCATCGAATCCCGCCTCGGCTGGGTGGTCGGCATCGCCAATCTACCGAGCCAGACCACGCAGCAGAATTACGGACCGGAGAAGATGGCGACCATCGTCAGCCATCAGCATCCGGATCATGATTGAGGCGGTCCATGTTTCAACTGCTCGGACAAGCGTTGCTCGGTCTGGCAGAATGGAAGACTGAAAAGCTGCTCGCATGGCTGCTCTGGGACGGGACCGGCCGAGTGACTCAGAGCCGCCTGGACGATCCCGTTTACAAGAAGAATGTGCAAAAGCTGATCGAGCGCAATCGCAGGTTTGAGGATTCCAAGGAATGACCCGCATTCCCAATTTCGCCGAGGTCGCTTTCGAGCGAGCTGCAACTGCCACCCCTGCCGGCAGCGCCGAACCGTGGCTGACGCCGGAGGGCATTCTGGTGAAGCCCGCTTATGGCGAGGCTGATCTGGCCGGGCTCGATTTTCTCGAGACCTATCCGGGCATCGCGCCGTACCTGCGCGGCCCCTACCCGACCATGTACGTCAACCAGCCCTGGACGGTCAGGCAATATGCCGGCTTCTCCACGGCGGAGGATTCCAACGCGTTCTATCGCCGCAATCTCGCGGCGGGGCAAAAGGGCCTCTCTGTCGCCTTCGACCTTGCCACTCACCGCGGCTATGACTCGGATCATCCGCGCGTCGGCGGCGATGTCGGCATGGCCGGCGTTGCCATCGATTCCATCTACGACATGCGCACGCTGTTTGCAGGGATTCCGCTCGACCAGATGAGCGTGTCCATGACCATGAACGGCGCGGTGCTGCCGATCCTCGCGCTCTATGTCGCCGCTGCCGAGGAACAGGGCGTGCCGCCGGAGAAGCTGTCGGGCACCATTCAGAATGACATTCTAAAAGAGTTCATGGTGCGCAACACCTACATCTATCCACCCGCGCCCTCGATGCGGATCATCTCTGATATCTTCGCCTATACCTCCACGAGGATGCCGAAATACAATTCGATCTCGATCTCCGGCTATCACATGCAGGAGGCCGGCGCGACGCAGGATCTCGAGCTCGCCTATACGCTGGCCGACGGCGTGGAATATTTGCGCGCCGGCCTTGCCGCAGGCCTCGACGTCGACCGCTTCGCGCCGCGCCTGTCGTTCTTCTGGGCGATCGGCATGAACTTCTTCATGGAGGTTGCCAAGCTGCGCGCGGCGCGCCTGCTTTGGGCGAAGCTGCTCAAGCCGTTCAATCCGAAAGACCCGCGCTCGCTGTCGCTGCGCACGCACAGCCAGACCTCGGGCTGGTCGCTGACCGCGCAGGACGTCTTCAACAACGTGATGCGTACTACGGTGGAAGCGATGGCGGCCACGCAAGGCCACACCCAATCGCTGCACACCAACGCGCTCGACGAGGCCTTGGCGTTGCCGACCGATTTCTCGGCCCGCATCGCCCGCAACACCCAGCTGTTCCTGCAGCAGGAGAGCGGCACCACCCGCATCATCGATCCCTGGGGCGGCTCGTATTATGTCGAGCGGCTCACGCGCGACCTCGCCGCCAAGGCCTGGGGCCACATCCAGGAGGTCGAGGAGCTCGGCGGCATGGCGAAGGCGATCGAAGCCGGCGTGCCGAAGCTGCGCATCGAGGAGGCCTCGGCCAAGACGCAAGCGCGGATCGACGCCGGCAAGCAGGCGGTGATCGGCGTCAATAAGTACAAGCCGACCGACGAGGACAAAATCGAGATCCTGAAGGTCGACAACACCAATGTGCGCCGGCTTCAGATCGACAAGCTCAAGCGGCTGAAGGCCGAGCGCAACCAGCAGGAGGTCGATGCCGCCCTCGCCGCGCTGACGCGCTCGGCCGGCGAAGGCAACGGCAATCTGCTGGCGCTCGCGATCGATGCGGCACGCGCCAAGGCGACCGTCGGCGAAATCTCGGACGCGATGGAGAAGGTGTTCGGCCGGCACCGCGCCGAGATCAAATCCATCACCGGCGTCTACAAGCGGGAGGCGTCCAGCATGGGCACCCAGGTCGAGAAGGTTCAGGCGCTGATCGACGCCTTCGAGGAGGCCGAGGGCCGCCGCCCGCGCATCCTGGTCGCCAAGATCGGCCAGGACGGCCATGACCGCGGCCAGAAGGTGATCGCCTCGGCGTTCGCCGATATCGGCTTCGACGTCGACATCGGGCCGCTGTTTGCCACCGCCGACGAAGCCGCGCGGCAGGCGGTCGAGAATGACGTGCACATTCTCGGCGTCTCCTCGCTGGCCGCCGCCCATCTGACCGCTGTGCCGGAGCTGAAAGCCGCACTGAAGAAGCAGGGCCGCGACGACATCATGATCATCGTCGGCGGCGTGGTGCCGCCGCAGGATTACGATGCGCTCTATGCCGCCGGCGCCGAGGCGATCTTCCCGCCCGGCACGGTGATCGCGGACGCCGCCGAGGAGCTGATCCGCAAGCTGAACGCCCGGCTGGGGCATAGCGAGGCGGCGGAGTAGATGGTAGACTGGCCGTGTGACGGCCAGGTGTGTCCATGACGCGTGACGAAATCGTCGCTGCGATACGCAAGAACGCGGATGCCATCAGAGGCAAGGGCGTAGCAAAGCTTGCCATCTTCGGCTCGCGAGCCGGCAACGATTATCGGCCTGATAGCGATATCGACGTGCTCGTCGAGATCGAGCCGGACACCTCGTTTTCCCTGCTCAACTTGATCGATGTCGAGCACATCATCGAGGATGCGACTGGCTTGCAAGCACAGGCAACTGTTCGCCGCTCCATCTCTCCCCGCTTTGCGGAGCGGATCGCGGACGATATTGTCGAAATATTCTGACGCTCACGCAGGAGCACTAACCTTGAAGTTCATCGCCGGTTTGAGCGTCGCCCTGGCGCTGAGCGCAACATGTGCGTTTTCCGCCCACGCCGCCGATCCCAAACCCGATGCGATCGTCAAGACCAAGAGCATCGAAGCGCGCGTCTTCCTCGGCGACAGGATCAAGGCGGATGCGGCGCTGGCGGCGGACTGCCTCGCGGAGGGCAAGAAGTGGCTCGACAAGAATGGCGCGGAAGCCGCTGCCGCGCACAAAGCGGACCCGCAGTTCTTCAAGGAGGGCGGCTGGGAGTTCGAGCGCAAATATGAAATCCGCTCCGTGGTTGCCGACCGGTATGTCAGCGTCCTGCGCAACGACTACATGAACACAGGCGGCGCGCATCCCAACTCGGACGTGAACACGATCCTGTGGGACAAGGCCGCGAACAAGCGCATCTCGATCCGTCCGTTCTTCACCGAGACCGCCGATGGCGGCCCCACTATGAAGGCGATGGTGAAGGCCATCATCGCCGCGCTGAAGGACGAGAAGAAGAAGCGCGGCGCCGGAGAGACCGCGACCGACGAGTGGTTCAAGTCCGTGGAGCCGCGCCTCCTCAAGATCGGCGCGGTGACGCTCGCGCCCTCCACCGCGGCCGGCAAGAGCTCCGGCCTCACTTTCCACTATCCGCCCTATGCCGTCGGTCCCTACGCCGAGGGCGAGTATGTCGCCTTCGTGCCGTGGGAGACGCTGAGGCCTTACCTCACGGCCGAGGGCGCCCGCATCTTCGGCGGCGCGCGGCCCAAGGGCGACGCGGACGAGCCGTGAGCTCAGGCTAACGGGATCGCGGACGGGTTCGGGCCAGCGTCCGCGCGAGGGAATCCGTCCAATCGGGAATCCAGGAGGCAAACAACGCTTTCCAGCGCTCGGCGTCCGCAGGTTCAGTTTCGAGCGCAACCGACCATTCGATGAAGGTTCGGTTGCCCTCGATGATCGGACGCAGATGCATGGTGCCTTGGTAGCGCGTCGGCGCCGGACTCGGGCCGCCGTCGTCTTGCGGATAGGGTATCGCTTCGAGACCGGCATAGGTCAGGCTGTGCTGGTCGTCCGAGTGATCGACCAGGCGCTGGCGGATCCAGTTTCCGAGATAGCAGAAGCGCTTGACGGCGCCGACTTCATCGCCGCGCCTGTTGTCTTCGATCTCGCTCTCGCTCACGCCGTCGATATAAGCGGGGTAGTTGTTGAAATCGCGGATCAGGGACCAGACGTCGTCGAGCGGGTGGTCCAGCACGGCGCTGTAATAGGCTTGGGTCATCGGTGGCTTGCCTTTGGTTTCGTTGCGCGCAGAGGTTGGCCAGGCGCGCGGACAAAACCCACCCGATTTCCGACCGCCCGTTCGAGGAGGCGTCTGCTTTCACACAACATGGCCTTCCGGTTGGTAGCGCTACCTTGCGGCGGCGACGCAAAGCCGACTAGAATGCCCGAGTTGACAAGAGCGCCCGGCATCACGGGCGCCGCTGGGAGGGATTCAATGTCCAAGATTTCACGCCGCACCTTTGCGGCTTCCACCGCCGCTATCGCGGCCTCCGCCGCTTTCGGCTTCAAGCCCGCGTTCGGACAAGCCTATCCGGCGCGGCCCGTCACCGTGATCGTGCCCTGGGGCGCCGGCGGCGGCACCGATGCCACCGCGCGCATCGTCGCAGCGCTGCTGGAGAAAGACCTCGGCCAGCCCTTCAACGTGGTCAACCGCACCGGCGGCTCCGGCGTGGTCGGCCATACCGCGATCGCGACCGCGCAGCCCGACGGCTACACCATCGGCATGCTGACCGTCGAAATCTCGATGATGCACTGGCAGGGCCTCACCGACCTGACGCCGAAGAGCTACACGCCGCTGGCGCTGATGAACGAGGATCCGCCCGGCATCCAGGTCTCCTCCTCCTCGCCCTACAAGACGGTCAAGGAGCTCGCCGACGCGATCAAGGCGGCGCCTCCGGGGAAGTTCAAGGCCTCCGGCACCGGCCAGGGCGGCATCTGGCATCTCGCGCTCGTCGGCTGGATGCAGGCGATGGGCCTGCCCGCCAACCAGGTCGCCTGGGTGCCGTCGAACGGCGCAGCACCCGCAATGCAGGATCTCGCGGCCGGCGGTGTCGATCTCACCACCTGCTCGGTGCCGGAAGCGCGCGCCATCATCGAGGCCGGCAAGGCCAGGAGCCTTGCCATCATGGCGCCCGCGCGCAATCCGGTGTTCAAGGACGTGCCGACGCTGAAGGAGGCCATGGGCATCGACTACGCAACCGGCGCCTGGCGCGGCATTGCGGGGCCGAAAAATCTGCCGCCGGAGATCGCAACCAAGCTCACCGCCGCGCTGAAGAAGGTCTACGACTCCGCCGAGTTCAAGGACTTCATGAGCAATCGCGGCTTCGGCACCGTGTGGGGCGATGCGGCCCATTTCGCGGGCTTCATGGACAAGGGCGACGCCCAGATGGGCGAGGCGATGAAGGCCGCGGGCCTGAGCAAGGCGTGATGTTTTCACCTCTCCCCGACTGCGGGGAGAGGTCGAATTCGAGCTTTGCTCGAATTCGGGTGAGGGGGAGTCTCCGCGAGTCCAGCTCTCACCGTTCGCGCGGAAAGTCCCCTCACCCCAACCCTCTCCCCGTAAGAACGGGGAGAGGGAGAAGAAAGCATACAGGACCCCTATGCGTCTTCCCGACTCCGTCACGGGATCGTTTCTCGTCGCGCTCGGCGCGGCTGCCGCCTATGGCGGCTACATTCTGCCGCCGGTGCCGGGGCAGCCGGTCGGCCCCAATGTATTTCCGCTGGTGATCGGCTGCGGCCTTGCACTGTGCGGACTCGCGATCGTGTTCGGGATCGGCCGTTCCTTCGAGGAGGAGGAAGAGCTGGTCCCGTTCGAGGACGGCCAGGCGGCTGCCCCGCCACCGCAGGGCAAGCTCTACGGCCTGCGCGCGCTGCTGCCGCCGGCGCTGCTGCTGTTCTACGTTCTTGCCGCCGACCGGCTCGGATTCATCATCACCGCGGCGATCATGGTCTACGTGACCTCGACCGCGCTCGGGGCGAAGTTGAAGCTGGCGCTGCCGCTCGCGATGCTCTCGCCGTTCGCCATTCATCTCATCTTCGGCAAGCTGCTCCGCGTGCCGCTGCCGGTTGGCCTGCTGCCGACGCCCTGGTGATCGATGTTGAAGACCCTGATTGATGCGTTCGCGCTGATCTCCACCTGGGAGGTCATCATCTCCATGTTCGCAGCCTCCGTGTATGGGCTGGTGATCGGCTCGCTGCCGGGCCTGTCGGCGACGATGGCGACCGCCCTGCTCGTCCCGGTCACCTTCTATCTGTCACCGATAGCGGCCATCGCGACCATCGTCGCGGCGTCCTCGATGGCGATCTTCTCCGGCGACATTCCCGGCGCGCTGCTGCGCATCCCGGGCACGCCCGCCTCCGCGGCTTACGCGGATGAAGCCTACGCCATGACGCGCAAGGGCCAGGCCGAGCTCGCGCTAGGGGCCGGCGTCTGGTTCTCCGCGGTCGGCGGCATCGCCGGCGTGCTGTCGCTGATGATCCTGGCGCCGCCGCTGGCCGAGATCGCGTTGTCGTTCTCGACCTTCGAATATTTCTGGTTGGCGCTGCTCGGCCTGATGTGCGCCACCTTGGTGGCGCGTTCCTCGCCCGTCAAGGCGATCGCCGGCATGTTCATCGGCCTGCTCGTCGCCTGCATCGGCATCGAGAATCCCGGCGGCGTCCCGCGCTTCACCTTTGGGCTTACGGACCTGTTCGGCGGCATCGAGCCGATCCCGGCCCTCGTCGGCGTGTTCGCGGTGGCGCAGGTGATGCGCGCGATGCTGACGCCCGAGCCGCCGCCGCTGCCGCGGCGCAAATTCGGAAGCATCATGGCCGGCCAGTGGAAGCTGACCAAGCTCTATCGCTGGCAGATGACGCGCGGGAACATCGTCGGCATCATCATAGGCGTGCTGCCCGGCGCCGGCGCCGACATGGCCGCCTGGGTCTCCTATGCGATGTCGAAGCGCTTCTCCAAGGAGCCGGAAAAGTTCGGCACCGGCCATGTCGAGGGCCTGGTCGAGGCCGGCGCCAGCAACAATGCCAGCATCGCCTCGGGCTGGGTGCCTTCGCTGTTGTTCGGCATCCCCGGCGATACCATCGCCGCGATTGCGATCGGCGTGCTCTACATGAAGGGGCTCAATCCCGGCCCGACGCTGTTCACCGAGAAGGCGTCGAGCATGTACGCGATCTATCTGATGTTCATCATCGCGAACATCATGATGATCCCGCTCGGCATCGCCATGATCCGCGTCGCCACCTACATCCTGCTGGCACCGCGCTCGGCCATCATGCCGATCATCATGCTGTGCTGCGCGGTCGGCTCGTTCGCGATCGGCAACAACATGTTCGGCGTCGTCACCGTCGCCGCGTTCGGCGTGATCGGCTATGTCATGGAGGCCAACGGCTATCCCGTCGCCGCCATGGTGCTCGGCATCGTCATGGGCACCATGGTGGAGCAGGCTTTCGTCACCTCGCTGATCAAGTCCGACGGCAGCATCTTGCCGTTCTTCGAGCGTCCGGTCGCGGCCATCCTCGCCGCGATGGCGATCGGCGCGCTGCTCTGGCCGGTCATGGTGTGGATCTGGCGCAAGGTGAAACAGCCGCAGACCGCCGCGGCAACGACCCGGTGATATCGGGCGGGCGGGCCTCGCCTGCCCCGCCTTGCCGTTGTAAAGCAGAGGCATGACTGAGAAGAAGGCCTCGCTCGACATCAAGACCCTCGCCCGCGACGTACGCGCCGGCAGTCGTGCGGCCCTCGCCCGGGCCATCACGCTGGTGGAGAGCCGGCGCAGCGACCATCAGGCACTGGCCCGGGAGCTGGTGCAGATGCTGCTGCCGGACACCGGCAAGGCATATCGCGTCGGCATCACGGGATCGCCGGGCGTCGGCAAATCCACCACGATCGATGCGCTGGGTACACATCTGATCGAGCAGGGCCACAAGGTCGCGGTGCTCGCGGTCGATCCGTCCTCGGCGCGCAGCGGCGGCTCGGTTCTCGGCGACAAGACCCGGATGGCGCGGCTGTCGGCGTCTGGAGACGCCTTCATCCGCCCCTCGCCCTCCTCGGGCACGCTCGGCGGCGTCGCGGCGAAGACGCGCGAAGCGATGTTGCTATGCGAGGCCGCCGGCTTCGGCGTCGTGCTGGTGGAAACCGTCGGCATCGGCCAGTCGGAGACCGCCGTCTGCGACATGACCGACTTCTTCCTCGCCCTCATGCTGCCGGGCGGCGGCGACGAGCTGCAGGGCATCAAGAAGGGCCTGGTCGAGCTCGCCGACATGATCGCGATCAACAAGGCCGATGGCGACAATTTGAAGCGCGCCAAGATCACCGCGGCCGATTATCGCGGCGCGCTGCATATCTTGGCGCCACGGTCCGAGCATTGGCATCCGCCGGTCGAGACCTATTCGGCGCTGACCGGCGACGGCATCGCAAAGATCTGGCAGAAGGTTCTGGATCACCGCAAGGCGATGAACGCGTCCGGCGATTTCGCCGCGCGGCGGCGCGAGCAGCAGGTGAAGTGGATGTGGTCGATGCTGGAGCAGCGCATGCTGGCACGGCTGCGCAGCGAGGCCTCGGTGCGGACCAAGGTTCGCAAGATCGAGGCCGAGGTCGCCGATGGCCACCTCACGCCGGCGCTCGCCGCCGAGCAGATGCTGGAGTTGCTGCAATGAGCGACAAGCTCCGCATTCTTCTCACCGGCTTCGGTCCGTTTCCCGGCGCGCCCTACAATCCGACCCAGCCGCTGGTGGCGCGGCTGGCGCAATTGCGCCGGCCCGCGCTCGACGATGTCGCGCTCTCGAGCCACATTTTTCCGGTCACCTATGCCGCGGTCGACCGGCAATTACCCGACGTGCTCGCTGCGCAAAAGCCCGACGCGCTGCTGATGTTCGGCCTCGCCGCACGCACGCCTTACCTGCGTATCGAGACGCGGGCGCGCAACGCCGTCACCATGCTCTGGCCCGACGCCGCCAACACCCGCTCGACCAAGCGCGGCATCGCCGGCCATGCCGACGCGATGATGTTCGGCCCGCACACCGCAAGGCTGCTGCGCGCCGCGCGCCTCACCGGCATCGACGCGCGTCCCTCGCGCGACGCCGGCGCCTATCTCTGCAACTACTTGAGCTGGCGCGCGATCGAGCGCGTGAAGGCGGGCGGACCCAGGCTTGCTGCGTTCATCCACATTCCCCTGCTCGCGCGCAGCGGCGGTGCGCGCCGGAAGGGCGCAGCCCGCATCACGCTGGAGCAGCTGGTGGATGCGGGCGAAGCGATGCTGATGGAGATGGTGCAGTTGGCGCGCAAGGCGCGGAACACGCCGGCCTCGTAGGGTGGGCAAAGCGAAGCGTGCCCACGTCTTCTGTTACTGCCTCGGACAGGTCGTGGGCACGGCGCAAGCGCGCCTTTGCCCACCCTACGGCACCGTCTTTTGCGTAAACATTTAACCCTACCGCGAACAATCCTCACGGTCCTCGCCCTGCTGCGCTACGAAACCGCTGCGGACACCTCCCGCGTCCGCCGGAGGACGCGTCATGAACCTCAATCGCCGTCATCTCATCGGGGCTTCGACCGCAGGCATTGCCGGTGCGCTGGCCAAGCCGGCCGATGCCGCACGCGCCGCGCCGCTGACGTCGCTGCTCGGCCGCGATGCCACGCAATATGGTGTCCGGCCCGGCAGCAGCGAGGACCAGACCCGCGCGCTGCAGCGTGCCATCGACGAGGCCGCGCGGGCGCAATTGCCGCTCGCCTTGCCACCCGGCGTGTACCGGACCGGTCTGTTGCGGCTGCCGAACGGCGCGCAGCTGATCGGCGTGCGCGGCGCGACCAAGCTCGTCTTCACCGGCGGCGCCTCGGCGATCCAGAGCGACGGCTCCGATGCGATCGGCCTCGCCGGCATCACCTTCGAGGGCGGCGGCATCCCGCTGCCGCCACGGCGCGGCCTGATCCACGTCCTCGGGGGGCGCGACGTGCGCATCAGCGAATGCGCTATCGCGAGCTCGGGCGGCAGCGGCATCTGGCTCGAGCAGGTCGCGGGCGACATCTCCGGAAACATCTTCAACGACATCGCGGTGACGGCGGTCGTGTCGTTCGACGCCAGGGGCCTCAGCGTCTGCCGCAACACGATTCTCGGCACCAACGACAACGGGATCGAGATCCTGCGCACCGCGATCGGGGATGACGGCACGCTGGTCGCCGACAACCGCATCGAGAACATCAAGGCCGGCCCCGGCGGCTCGGGCCAGTTCGGCAATGCCATCAACGCCTTTCGCGCCGGCAACGTGATCGTGCGCGGCAACCGCATCAGGAATTGCGACTATTCGGCAGTGCGCGGCAACTCGGCCTCGAACATCCACATCAGTGGCAACAGCGTCAGCGACGTGCGCGAGGTCGCGCTCTATTCCGAGTTCGCGTTCGAGGCCGCGGTGATCGCCAACAACATCGTGGACGGCGCGGCTGTCGGCGTCTCGGTCTGCAATTTCAACGAGGGCGGCCGCATCGCAGTGGTCCAGGGCAACATCATCCGCAACCTAATCCCGAAGCGGCCGATCGGGACCGCGCCCGACGACGATGCCGGCGTCGGCATCTACATCGAGGCGGATTCTTCGGTGACCGGCAACGTGATCGAGAACGCGCCGTCCTACGGCATCGTCGCCGGCTGGGGCAGATATCTGCGCGACGTCGCGATCACGGGCAACGTGATCCGCAAGGCGCTGGCCGGCGTCGGCGTCTCCGTCGTGCCGGGCGCCGGCACCGCGCTGGTCAACAACAACATGATCTCCGAGACGCCGCGCGGCGCCGTGGTCGGCCTCGATCACGCCCGCGCGGTGACGTCGGATCTGTCGGCCGACGGCGCGCAACGCTTCGCGCAGCTGGTGGTCGGCGGCAATGCGGTGCGGCGCTAGAACGCGTTCCGCAGCAGCGGGTACTTCGCTTCCAGGCCGTCGAGGCTGAAAGTGAATTCGACGACGCGCTCGGGGGCGGCGACGATTTCCTCGGCGGGCGGGGCGAACTGCGGCAGGAGCGCCGCCATCGCTGCGGGCGCGGTCTTCGGCGGCTTCGCGGCGGGCACGGGCGGCCTCACTTCCGGCGCGGCGAATGGCCGTGTTGCGGCCGGCTCCGCGAGCGGCGATCTCACGGCAGGCGCAGTGAACGGTGCCTTCGCAGCGGGTGCCCTGAGCGGCGGCATCTCGGCAGGCGCGGTGAACGACGGCCAAGCTACGGGCATAGCAAGCGGCGCGATCGGGGCATCGGTGATCTCCGCGAGCACGTCGGGCTTCGGATCGAGCCTGACCGGCGTGGTGGTCTCGGGGGCGATGTGAACGGCCTTTGGCTGCAAGGTCTTGGGCTGCATCGTTTGCGCCTGCTGCTCGCGCGGCGCCATGCGAGGCATCGTCGCCGGCGACCAACCGAATGCCGGCGTCACGCTCGCAGCCGCCTCGGCGACATCGCCGCCCGTCGCAAGCGCGCGCCAGGTCTGGACGGCGCGCTTGGCTTCCTGGATGTTTTCAAGGAAGGCGATCTCGGAATGATACCGGCGCCAGCGGCCGGTCTCGAACATCTCGGAGAGATGTTGCAGGCGCTGCTCGGCGAGAGCGCACCAGCGCGCTGCGATGTCGCGGCCGACGGCCACGGCATGAATTGACTCTTGGCGATGTGTCATGAACCAGCCCGTCAGGAGAAAACACGGACGCGGGGGACGCAACGCACACGAATCAATTTAGACGCGACAAGAATATTTTGTGGAAAAGTTTTGACTTGTCCAGCAACGACGCAACGCTCGTCGTCAAATACCGTAGTCGTGCGGTGATTTTCCGTGTTTTCGAGTCAAGCTTCGCACAAGCATGACGGAGTTGCGGCGGGACGCCCTCGTGGCGGCGACCGAAGCCACGGCGATCTTCAACTGCAAGATGAACGGATGTGAAGCTTCGAAAAATCGGACGCCAGATTCTTGTCTTGACGCGTTTTCTTCACGCGAACCGGCACCCACTTCGCTCGAAAACGCTCTGAAAAGAAGAGACCCGTCCGGGGGGACAACCGGACGGGTCGAGCCATATGGGCGCTTGGGGTGGATGGGCGCTCGCGCCTGATATGACTGATGGGGAGGGATGACCGCTCCCACATCAGTTGGTCGTGGCAGCGGACTGAACGTTCAAATGCGCGGTTTGATTTTTTAACCTTTGGCGTGAGCGTAAAGTTGTCGCAGCGACTATCGCGCCGGCGGCCTATCTGCCTGAGAAACCGCGGGTTTATCCTCCGCGCTCGACAGCGAGGTTTGCTCGATCGCGCGTGCGCCGGGCTCCTCGCGACGCTTCGGAGCATCTTCACGTTTTGTTGTACCGGGGGCAGCAGCGACCGGCGTCGTGCTATCGGCGGGAACAGCCATGACGGCGGCAAACGCGTCGGCCTGGCCGTCGCCGAAGAGGTCGTCACGCCCGGGCGAGCCGAGGTCGCGTGCGGTCTTCGCCAGCGTCAGGCGCAGCGCTTCCGGCTTGAGTGCGTGGTTGCGCTCGAGCAGCAGCGCCGCGACGCCTGAGACATAGGCGGCCGAGAACGAGGTTCCCGACGTCACCTGGTATTTGCCGTCCGGTGCCGGCAGGAAGATGTCGACGCCGGGGGCCGCGACGGCGATGTAGTTGCCGCGGTTGGAGGCGGAGAACAGCCTGTCCTGCCGATCCGTCGCGCTGACCGCAATCACGTTGGGGTTGGCCGCCGGATAGAGCGGCGGCGATTTCGCCCCGGCATTGCCGGCGGCGGCGATCAGGATGAGACCACGCGCGGCCGTCGCCGCGATCGCGCGCTCGATCACCGCGTCCTTCGGACCGGCAAAGCTCATGTTGACGATCTGCGCGCCGTGCTCGGCGGCGTAATTCAGGGAACGCAGGATGATATAGGACGAGCTCTCCGCACCGCCATTGGCACCGCCGAAGGCGCGGATGGCGATGATGCGGGCCTCGGGCGCGCTGCCCATCAGACGGGCATGGGCCGCGATCGCCCCGGCGATGCCGGTGCCATGGACGTGCGGCCCTTCGGCACTGCCGAGCGCGTCGAAATTGTCGGCGACGGAATTGGCGAGCTCGGGATGCCGGGCGTCGATGCCGGAATCGATCACGGCGATCGTGACGTTGGCCCCGTGCGCCAACGTATGCGCCTGCGGCAGGCGCAGCTTTGCCAGCGCGTATTGCGCAGGATCGCCCTCGGTGGCGGCCGACGATTTCTGGTCCTGGAGCACGTAGCGGAAGTTCGGCTGCAGCGAGCGCACGCTGCCGTCGGCCGCGAATTCGCGCCGCACGGTCTCATAAGGCCGGCCGTCGGCGATGCGGAACAGGCCGAACGTGGCTCCGATCAGCGGGAAATTCTCGGAAGCGAGGCGGGTCAGGCCGTGGCGACGCGCCAGCTCGTCGGCCTCGGCCGTCGACAGCGCGCCGTCGATCTCGGCGACGAATTCGCCTGCGAAGCTGCGCGCGATCAGCGCCACCGGCGTGTTGTTCCCGCGCCCTTTGCCGGCGCTCTTCTTGCCGAATTTTCCAGTGCCCTCGCCGCCCGCGTTCGGCTGCGCCAGACATTCGCCGTCGCCGCTGCGATAGGGCGCGGTGCAGGCCGGATAGAGGTTCGGCGAGTAACGTGCATAGGGCAGCACCGGCGTCGTCGGCCGGATGCGCGACGTCGTGGGAATAGTCGCCATCGTCCGCGGGCCGCGGCCAACGCTCACCGCGCGCGCAGCGATGTTCGGGCTGACCCGCGGGGTGATGTTTGGAGAGACGGTCGGCGTGCGCGAGGGAACGCTGATCGTCGGCGTGCGCATGATCGCCTGCGCCTGCGCAACTTCCACGCCAAAACAGAAGGCGACCAGAAGCGCAACGCCGACGGATGAAGCGCGGGCCCCAGTGCGCACCCTGCTCTCGGATTTGCCCGTCATCGGCTCGGCGGCGCGCCTAGGGCGCCGCGACGGCGAGGTTGACGAACTTCTCGCGCTGCATCCTGCCGAGCAGCGAAGCGAGCTCGTCCTGGTTCATCGCCTTGTCGAACTGGAGGCGGAACATGCCGCCCTTGGCATCGCCGATGATCGAAGCCTGGTAGCTGTCGAGCAGCGCGGTGATGTCGGCGACGCGCGCCTCAGGGGTGAAGCGCACCAGCGCGCGCGCCGGCGCGGCGGCGCTACCAAGCTCGCGCGTGATCGGTGCGCTGGTCGAGAGCGAAGCGGTCTGGAAGGTCGCCGGCTGGTTCTTCATCAGCACGGCGCCGATGATGCCGGCCTGCAGCACGAGCGCGACGGCACCGAGGCTCGCCGACCACGCCAGCGTGCGCGGCGACAAGCTCGCGAAGAAGGTCGAGATACGCGCCGACAGCGGCAGCGAGCCGCTGGCCCTCGCCGGCTCGGCATCGATCGCGGCGAACAGCTTCTGCATCGCGCGCGCCGACGGAGCGCCAAGGCTCTCGTTCAGATGAATGGTCTCTTCGTACTCGCCCCGGATCGCCGCATATTGCTTCGCCAGGTCCGGATCGCGCGCCAGCGCTTCCTCGACACGGCGCGCATCGCGCGCGTTCAGCGTGCCGGCAGCGTGCCAGGGCAGCAGCAGTTCAATTTCACTGGGCTCTTGCTCCAGCATCTTCTTGCTCAAAGCCATCATGGCCAGCCTCGCTCGACGCCGGCTGCCTTCAGCAGTTCGGCCAGTTTCTTGCGCGCATAGAACAAGCGCGTCTTCACAGTGTTCTCCGGTATCCCGACGATTTCGGCCACCTCTTCCACGGACTTCTCGTGGTAGTAGACGAGATCGACGATTTCCCGATGATCCGGCGAGAGGCCCGTCAGACACTCCCGCAACGCCTCACTGGTATCCTTCTTCTGCACCACCGTTTCCGGATCGTCGGACGTATCCTCGATCGCGTTGGCGGCGTCTTCGTCCAGCTCGAAATCCTTCCTGCGCCGGAGCGCAGACAGGGCCTTGAATCGGGTGATTGCCAGCAGCCAGGTGGAAACGGCAGATCGGCCCTCGAATTTGCCGGCTTGACGCCAGACGTCGAGAAACACCTCGCTGATGAGGTCTTCCGCCGCCTGCTCGTCCCGCACGAGCCTCAGCCCGAACCTGTAAACCCTGACATGGTGCCGCCCGTACAGCACCTGCATGGCGAGCCGGTCACCTTGAGCGATCCTGGCGATCAGGATCTCGTCTGAAGCCGCCTGTGTCGCGCTCAATGGCCGTCTCGCAAGGTTGGTCGGGTCGATGCGGTGGACGGTTCGATGTGGGGGGCAAAATTGTTCAACCTACCGCAGTCATACGGGGGCTTGTGTGAGCTACCCCACATACGGGCATTTTTCTTGTCCCACCCGTGATGGTCAGCGTCGCTAATCCGAATCGGTACCATAATACTGCGATATTCCCTGCGGAATGCCTGCCCGGACATAGGCAGCCCGGCCTCATCCGGTTCCATAGCAGCCCCGTACCACCTTTGTCGCGCCAAGCCTTGCTTCGGCTCGACCGCAGCGCACACGATGCGTGATCATCGGTAAAATTCTCACGCTAGATGATCGCCTTGTTCCCTGCTGCAGGGTTCGGATTCGATTTCAAAGGATACCAAACCTAAAGGCTTGCCACGTAGGTTTTTACGCTGACATCCACCATTGGCGGGACCATGGGTACGGCCGCGACGTCCTTTCCGGAGAGGAATGCCGCAGAGGTCGCGGATCTCGTCCTCGCGCCCGAGACGACGGCTCCCGAGGTCAGGGCGCGCCGCGTCTGGCAGCGCCGCCAGATGTATATCGGCCAGGTCGCGAGCTACTCGCTGGGCGGCGCGGTCCTGCTGCTCTACGCCTATGACGGCGCGGTCTCCATGGCCGTACCGACGCTGTTCTGGCTCGGCGGCCTTCTGATCATCGGGACTTTCACGGTGCTGTCGGAGGCCGGTTTCGGCGACCGTTTCGACGATCACTACCTCACCGTCTATCAGATCTCGGCGCATATGGCGCTGCAATTGGTGTTCCTGCTCGCGGTGCCGACCATCGGGGTCGCGTTCCTTGCCGTGTTGTTTCTGATCTTCGCGTTCGGCACGCTGCGGATGACGTCGAGCCAGGCCATGCTCACCTGGGGCCTCGCCACCTGCGGGCTCACCGTGGTTTTCCTGGGATCGGACCTGCCGATCGGACTGCCGGTCGCGACCCGGCTGCAGCGGACCGCCTCGATGCTCTGCTTCGTGCTGGTGATCGGGCAGTGCGCCTTCCTCGGCCTGTTCGGCGCCACGTTACGCAAGATCCTGTACAAGCGCAGCATCGAATTGAAGGCCGCCTATCGACGCATCGAGGAACTGGCCGAGCTCGACGAGCTCACCGGCTCCTACAACCGCCGCTGCATCATGCGGCTTCTCGACACCGAGATCGAAAAGTCGCGGCGGGCATCCACGCCCTTCGCGATCGCGCTGATCGATCTCGACTGGTTCAAGCGCATCAACGACGCTTACGGCCATCCCATTGGCGACGAGGTGCTGCGCACCTTCGCGATCACCATTTTCGCCAACATCCGCCCGGCCGACAGTTTCGGCCGCTATGGCGGCGAGGAATTCCTGCTGCTGCTGCCGGATACGTCGGGCGAAGTCGCGCTCCGCACGCTCGAGCGCCTGCGCGGCATCGTCGCCGATCTCGACTGGGGCGCGTTCTCCCCCAGCATGCGGGTGACCATTTCCGCGGGCGTCGCGACGCTGCGCGACGTCGATACTGCCGACACGTTTCTCGCGCGCGCCGACAGCGCGCTCTATTCCGCCAAGGCGCAAGGGCGCAACTGCATTGCAGCGAGCTGACCGATCCTTTTTGCTCCGGCGCGACAGAAGCCGCTGCCGGACCGACCGCTCCAGGACAGAGCAATGAGATCCAATTCCGCAAGACTATCCGAAAGCCTGCTCGAGGAATTGCAGGCTGCCCTCTCGCACGGCACCGTCGCGCGCCGGGTGGAGACGCTCCGCCGCGTCACCGATCTCTTCGTGGGCAACGCGGTCGACTATTCCGACGACCATATCCGCGTATTCGACGACGTGTTCCAGTGCCTGATCGAGCAGATCGAGACGTCGGCCAAGGCGCTGCTCGCCGAGCGGCTCGCGCCGATCGCGGCTGCGCCGCCGCAGATCATCCGCACGCTCGCGCTCGACGAGGTGATCGAAGTCTCCGGCCCCGTGCTGTCGAAGTCGGAGCGGCTGGATGAGGCAACATTGGTCGAGATTGCGCGCACCAGGGGCCAGGCGCATCTCAAGGCGATCTCGCTGCGGCGGACGCTGTCGGAAGCGCTGACCGACGTGCTGGTGGCGCGGGGCAATGAGGACGTGGTGCAATCGACGGTCGGCAATCCGGGCGCGCGGTTCTCGGAGGAGAGTCTCGCCGACCTCGTCGTCCGCGCCGAGCGCGACGACGACCTCGCCGGCTGCATCGGCCTGCGACCCGACCTGCCGCGGCATCACTATCTGAGGCTGGTCGCCAAGGCATCCTCGAGCGTGCGCAGGAAGCTCGCGGCTGCGCATCCCGAGCTCGCGGACGAGGTGTCGAGGGCCGTCGAGGAAGCGGCCCAACGGGTTCGCGCCGTC
The DNA here is from genome assembly GCF_044908355.1 of Bradyrhizobium sp. USDA 336. Taxonomy (NCBI): domain Bacteria; kingdom Pseudomonadati; phylum Pseudomonadota; class Alphaproteobacteria; order Hyphomicrobiales; family Nitrobacteraceae; genus Bradyrhizobium; species Bradyrhizobium sp. USDA 336. The sequence continues at coordinate 2,945,014 of NZ_JBIYDC010000002.1, forward strand.
GCCAGGACGAAACAGACGGAGATGGCTCGCGCGCTGGTGAAGTCGCTGCACGAGGACGGCCGCCTCAACGAGCTCCAGGTCGCCACCTTCGCCGAGCAGGGCAAGTTCGACGAGACCAACGCGGCGCTGGCCGCACTCGCGGGGATCGCGGTCGAGACCGCCGAGACCATGATGATCGAGAGCCGCACCGAAGGCGTGATGATCCTCGCCAAGGCCGCGGGCATGCAATGGTCGAGCGTGCGCGCCATCATCGCCTTGCGCGAGAAGCTCTCCGGCGGGTCGCAGACCGACATGCTGAAGCTGCGCGACACCTATGAGGCGCTGCGCTCATCGACCGCGCTACAGGTGCTGCGCTTCCACCGCATGCAGTTGCACGCGACGCCGGCGGCGTGAAGCCGGCCTAAAGCGCGATGCGATTAGAATGAATCGTCATCGCGCTTCAGGTTGTTGCTTGAGCATGATCTTTTCGGAAAACCGCTACACACTTTTCCTGATCATGCTCTAATACCGCAACACCCTCGATCCGACCGCCGCGCCGATCGCCGTCACCAGCGCGGTCGCGAGCGTGTACCAGGTCGCGACGAACAGCGGGGAATCGTCGGTGCAGTGCGAGGCATAGAGGGTCGCCGCAAATCCGGCCGACACCAGCCCTGCGAGCGCTCCGGCGAGCGCGGGACGAGACGGCGCGCCGTGGCGCAGGCCGAACAGCGCCCCCGCAAGCAGCGGCAGCGCCATTGCGGGGATCGCGACCATGCAGACCCTGGAGTTCTTACCCACCAGGCGCATCGTCATCGGCATCGCCGGCGCCATCATCGCCTCGCTGCCAATCGCCACGGCGAGCAACCCGACGGGAAGCAGCAGCAGCCAGCCCCAGCCGCGCAGCAGGGCTTCGGGACGCGACAAATGAAGGCTGACGATGATGGCGGGGATTGCGAGCGACAACGTCACCGCGAACTTCATGTCGAAGAACGGGTTGCGCATGGCGCTCATGACGTCGGCGCGCACGCCGAAGAACGTCACAAAGATCAGGATCGACAGCGGCGCAGCGACCAGCAGCGCCATGCTCAGCACCGCGCCGACGCGGGGCGCGCGATGCGGATTGTCGGCGGCGAGCGAGCGAATGAGTTGATCGGTGTCCATGATCAATGGTCCCGCAATTTGGCGGTCAGCGCCGCAAGTCCGCGATGCAGCGCGACCCGGACCGCACCCTCACTCATCGACAACCTTGCCGCCGTATCCTTGATCGAGGCAGCCTCGACCGCGATCGATTGCAGCACGTCGCGCTGACGCTGCGGCAGGGTTCCGAGCTGGGCGGCGACCTCGCCGGCCGAAGCGGTGTCCTGCGGCGCCTCGCCCGGCAGCGTCTCGGCGAAATCGTCGATGTTGACGAACACGCGCCTGCCGCGCCGCCGGAGCGCATCGATCAGCTTGTTGCGGCCGATCGCAAACAGCCAGGGCGCGAAGGGGGCTTCGCTGTCCCAGGTATGCCGCTTCAGATGTACCGCCAACAGAATCTCCTGCACGATATCCTCGGCCTGGTCGGGCGGCTGACCCGCCCGCGCCAAGCCACGCCTCGCGGCGGCCCGCAGCACCGGCGTGACTGCCTTCAACAGACGATGATACGCCGCATCATCGCCAGCCATGGCCGACCGCATCAGGCCGGTCCATTCGTCCTCACGTCCGCGCACGCGCGCCCCTCACCATGCAATTCGGCCGCTCTTTCAATTTGTTACGCGGGCGCCAAAATTATCACGAATTCGTGATCAAGGTCCGGGCCGCGCGACCGATGCGGCCGCAAACATCTGCGACGGCTCTTAACACCGATCGGTGCGTCCTGCATCGGGCGGGCGGCTTGGGGAGGCCGTCTGCCGCGTTTTTGCCGGGTGTGGCCCGAAGATTCCCATTTTCTGCCCCGCTGTCGTCACGCCCCGGGGTCTCTGTTTGCTGCCGGGACGGGCGGAATTGGGGAGATCGTCGACATGATGAAAACCAGCGCGCGCGCGGCCCTGATCGTTTTGGCCGGGCTTGTCTTGCTGTCCGGGGGCCTCGCACAGGCGGCGCCGAACGCGGCTGCAGGTAACAAATCGGAGAGTGCCGACAAAGGGGCCGATACGGACAAGCAACGGCGCCATGACTCGCGCCGCACCGACAGCAAGAAGGCGGTGCAGAAATCCGAGGACAAGGCCGGCAAGAAGGAGACAGTGGCCAAGCCCGACGAGGCCAAGAACGACAAGACCGACAGTCAGGTCCCGGCCTCGAGCCAGATGGCCCCGGAGATCGCCAACGCCAATGCGCAGCTCGCCGATACGTCGAGCGCCGCGGCCGCGATGACGAACCGCGCCAACGACAACGTCCAGGCAGCCGCCGCTAATGCCAGCGCCGAGAACCCCGAAAGCCAGGTCGTCGCGCCAGATCAGCTCAACGACATCGATCGCGCCGTGCAGGAGACCCCGCCGCCGCAGAAGACGGTGATCGCCGCAACCGAGGCGCAGCCGCGGCCGGCGCCGGTGATGGCCAGCAGCCAGCAGAGCTCGGCCTGGGACCAGAGCTCCCTGATCGGCAAGATCTTCATCGGCGTCGGCACATTGCTGACCCTGGCCTCCGCCGCGCGCATGTTCATGGCCTGATGGCCGGTTCCGCCGGGGCGCGACCCGCGCGCGTCCCGCGTCCGGCCTCTTGAAGGCATCCGCGCCAGCGGGCACATTGCCCGCTCAATCGAAAGCGTGGGTGGAGCATGAGCACGTTCGAACACATCATCGTCGAGAGCGTCGGCGCGGTCGGCATCGTCAAGCTGAACCGGCCGAAGATGCTCAACGCGCTCTCGTTCGGCGTCTTCCGCGAGATCGCAGCTGCGGTCGACGATCTCGAGGCCGATGACGCCATCGGCTGCATCGTCGTGACCGGTAACGAGAAGGCCTTTGCCGCCGGCGCCGACATCAAGGAGATGCAGCCCAAGGGCTTCATCGACATGTTCTCCGAGGATTTCGCCGCGATCGGCGGCGACCGCATCGCGCGCTGCCGCAAGCCGACCATCGCCGCGGTCGCCGGCTACGCGCTCGGCGGCGGCTGCGAGCTTGCCATGATGTGCGATTTCATCATTGCCGCCGACACCGCGAAGTTCGGCCAGCCCGAGATCACGCTCGGCACCATTCCCGGCATCGGCGGTACCCAGCGGCTGACGCGCGCGATCGGCAAGTCCAAGGCCATGGACCTCTGCCTCACCGGCCGGATGATGGACGCCGCCGAAGCCGAGCGCTCCGGCCTGGTCAGCCGTATCGTACCCGCCGACAAGCTGATGGACGAGGTCATGGCGGCCGCCGAGAAGATCGCCGCGATGTCGCGCCCTGCGGCCGCGATGGCCAAGGAAGCGGTGAACCGCGCCTTCGAGACCACGCTTTCCGAAGGCATGAGCGTCGAACGCAACCTGTTCCATTCGACCTTCGCGCTCGAGGACCGTTCGGAGGGCATGGCGGCGTTCATCGAGAAGCGCAAGCCTGTGAACAAGAACCGGTAGCGCACGAGCCGGTCAGGCCAGTGTAAGGCTCTGGCGCTTTCCCGCGCACAGCCTGTGACGCGCCTGCAACAAGCACGGAATACATGGGAGTTTTGCCCGCGGCAGTTTGCCTGCGGGACCTCGGCTGGCTAAACAGTTAAGAGGCCATCGTCGGCGGGGGCGGACAGCCGGGGTTAAGCGGGATTACATGATTGGGCGTACCGCCAGAGCTGGTCGCGGGGTGACGCGACGTCGATCGGGCGCGGGTCATGTGCTTGCGACATGGACCACGCTGGCGCTCTCTTGCGCCCTTCCCTCCGTGGCATCGGCCGAAGCCCTGCCGGACGCCTTGGCAAAAGCCTATCAGACCAATCCGCAGCTCAATGCCGAGCGTGCGCGCCAGCGCGCCACCGACGAGAACGTGCCGCAGGCGCTGGCCGGCTACCGGCCGCAGATCGTGGCGAGCCTCAGCGCCGGCCTGCAATCGGTGCGCAATCTGTTGCCGGATAACACCATCCAGACCGGCAATCTGAAGCCCTGGATCATCGGCGTCACCGTGACGCAGAGCCTGTTCAACGGCTTCCGCACCGCCAACGGCGTGCGGGCCGCCGAGCTCCAGGTGCAGTCGGGCCGCGAAGCACTCCGCAATGTCGGCCAGGGCGTGCTGCTCGATGCGGTCACCGCCTACACCAATGTTCTCGCCAACCAGTCGCTGGTCGAGGCGCAGCGCTCCAACGTCGCGTTCCTGCGCGAGACGCTCTCCGTCACCCAGCGCCGGCTCAATGCCGGCGACGTCACGCCGACCGACACCGCGCAGGCCGAGGCCCGCCTCAATCGTGGCCTTGCCGATCTCAACGCGGCCGAGGTCGCGCTTGCGGTCAGCCAGGCCACCTATGCGCAGGTGATCGGCAATGCGCCCTCGCAGCTCAGGCCTGCCGAGGCCGTCGACCGCTATCTGCCGAAGAGCCGCGAGGAAGCCATGACGATGGCGATCCGCCAGCATCCGGCGGTGATGGCCGCCAGCTTCGACGTCGATGTCGCCTCCACCAACATCCGCATCGCCGAAGGCACGCTGCTGCCGAGCGCGACGATCCAGGGCAGCGCCAGCAAAAGCCGCAACAACGACCCGGCGCTCAGCACCCTCGCCGAGGACCAGGCTTCGATCGTCGCCAATGTCACCGCGCCGATCTACGACGGCGGCCAGGCCGCGGCGCAGACCCGGCAGGCCAAGGAGATCACGGCGCAGAGCCGCCTCGTGCTCGACCAGGTGCGCAATCAAGCGCGTACGGCGGCGGTCAGCGCCTGGGTTGCCAACGAAGGCGCCAAGATCACGGTCTCGGCCTCGGAATCCGAGGTGAAGGCGGCCACCGTCGCGCTGCAGGGCGTGCAGCGCGAGGCCGCCGGAGGCCAGCGCACGACGGTGGACGTCTTGAACTCGCAGGCCGACCTGATCCAGGCCAAGGCCCGCCTGATCGGCGCGCAACGCGATCGCGTGATCGCCTCCTACACGCTGCTCAGCGCCATCGGCCATCTCGACGTCAAGACGCTGAACCTGAACACGCCGGATTATCTGCCCGAGGTGCACTACCACCAGGTCCGCGACGCCTGGCACGGCCTGCGCACGCCGTCGGGGCAGTAGCCTCAAATCTCTCTGGTGGATGCACATGAAAAGCCGCCGCATCCATCTGACGGGAGCCTCGGGCTCCGGCGTGACCACGATCGGTCGCGCGCTCGCGGGGCAGCTTGCGCTGCCGCATCACGACAGCGACGACTATTTCTGGCTGCCCACCGTGCCGCCCTATCAGACGACCCGCCCGGCCGCCGACCGCCTGCGCCTGATGCGCGAGATGTTCTTGCCGCGTCTCGACTGGGTGCTGAGCGGGTCCGTCACCGGCTGGGGCGAAGAGCTCGTTTCGTACTTCGACCTGGTCGTCTTCGTGACCGCGCCGCGCGAGATCCGGACGCAACGATTGCGCGCCCGCGAGGCCGCCCATTTCGGCGCTGATGCCGTCGCGCCGGGCGGCTGGCGCCATGGCGAAACCGAAGACTTCGTCGAATGGGCTTCCCATTACGAAGCCGGCGATCGCGAAGGCCGCAGTCTCGCCAAGCACGAAGCCTGGCTCGCCGGCCTGCCCTGCCCGGTCGTACGCGTGGACGGCTCACGTCCGCTTGCGGAGCTTGTCGAGCAGCTATGCAGCGAAGCGGAGCGGTTACCCGGCTGATGTGATATTCTCCTCCCACTCACGATAAAAAAACAAACCGGGAGAGAAACCGTGCTCAGCCGACGCAGCGTCCTGCTTGCCTCCCTTGCGGCCGGAGTAGCCATGACCAGCAAAGCCCATGCCCGCGCGGCGCAGCCTTCGACGCCGATCAGTTTCGACGTGCCGGCGCATGCCTGCGACTGCCACACCCACATTCATGGCGATGTCGAAAAGTTTCCGTTCTTCGCCGGGCGCGTCTATACGCCGGAGCCGGCTTCGCCGGAAGAAATGGCGGCGCTGCACAAGGCGCTGCATATCGAGCGCGTGGTGATCGTGACGCCGAGCGTCTACGGCACCGACAATTCCTCCACGCTGTTCGGCATGAAGGCGCGCGGCGCGACCGCGCGCGGCGTTGCCGTGATCGACGACAAGACGCCGGAGAGCGCGCTCGATACGATGCACCAGGACGGCTTCCGCGGCATCCGCCTCAATCTGGCGACCGGCGGCGTCAACGACCCCAATGTCGGCCGGCCGCGCTTCACCGCCGCCGTCGAGCGCATGAAGGCGCGCGGCTGGCACGTGCAGCTCTACACCACGCTGGCCATGATCTCAGCGATCAAGGACCTCGTCGAGACGGCGCCGGTGCCGGTCGCGTTCGACCATTTCGGCGGCCTTCACGCTTCGCTCGGCCTGGAGCAGCCGGGCTTCTCCGACCTCGTCGCGCTGGTGAAGTCCGGCAAGGCCTATGTGAAGATCTCGGGCGCCTATCGCTCGTCGAAGCTGGCGCCCGACTATCAGGACATGGTGCCCTATGCCCGCGCGCTGATCGCGGCCAATGCTGACCGCATCGTCTGGGGCACCGACTGGCCGCATCCGGATTCGAGCCGCGTCGAGGGCCGCAAGCCGACCGACATCGCGCCGCTCTATCAGATCGACGACGGCCGCCTGCTCAACCAGCTTCCGGTGTGGGCGCCGGATGCCGAGGTGCGCAAGAAGATCCTGGTCGACAATCCGGCGCGGCTCTACGGGTTCTGACGGTCAGCGCGCGCGGCGGGAGAAGAAGGAGATCAGCACCGGCAAGGTCACCAGGATCACGACCGGCGCCAGCATCATGCCGGTGACGACGACGACCGCGAGCGGCTTCTGCACCTGCGAGCCGATGCCTTCAGACAACGCTGCCGGCAGGAGGCCGACGCCTGCGACGACGCAGGTCATCAGCACCGGCCGGAGCTGCAGCTCGCCGGTGCGTACCACCGCGCTCATGCGGTCCATGCCCTCCTCGATCAGCTGGTTGAACTGCGACAGGATGATGATGCCGTCCATCACCGCGATGCCGAACAGCGCGATGAAGCCGATCGCCGCGGAGACGCTGAACGCGGTGCCCGAGATCAAGAGGCCGAGCACGCCGCCGAAGATCGCCATCGGAATCACGCTCATCGCGAGCAGCGTGTCGGTCATCGAGCCGAAATTGAACCAGAGCAGCACGCCGATCAGCGCCAGCGAGATCGGCACCACGATCGAGAGCCGCCGGATCGCGTCCTGAAGATTCCCGAACTCGCCGACCCATTCCATGTGCGAGCCCGGCGGCAGCTGCACCTGCGCGGCGATCTTCTGCTGCGCCTCGCTGATCGCGCTGCCGAGATCGCGTTCGCGCACCGAGAACTTGATCGGCAGATAACGCTCCTGCTGCTCGCGATAGATATAGGCGGCACCGGAGACGAGGCTGATGGTGGCGACCTCGCTCAGCGGGATCTGCGTGACGGTGCCGTTCGGCCCGGGCGCGCCGATCCGCAAATTCTGGATCGCCTCGGCGCTGCGGCGGTATTCCGGCGCGAGGCGGACGATGATCGGGAAGTGGCGGTCGCTCCCGGGCTCATAGAGGTCGCCGGCGGTGTCGCCGCCGATCGCGACCTTGATGGTGGCGTTGATGTCGCCCGGCGCGAGGCCGTAGCGCGCCGCCTTGGCGCGGTCGATGTCGATCTGAACGGTCGGCTGGCCCAGCGAGGTGAACACCGCAAGGTCGGTGACGCCCTGCACGGTGGCGAGCACGGACTTGATCTTGTTGGCGGTGTCGGTCAGCGCCTGAAGGTCGCTGCCGAACAGCTTGATCGAGTTCTCGCCCTTCACGCCGGAGACGGCTTCGGAGACGTTGTCCTGGAGATATTGCGAGAAGTTGAACTCGACGCCGGGAAAGCGATCGTCGAGCTGCTTGAGCAGCTGGGCGGTCAGCTCTTCCTTGTCGCGGGTACCGGGCCACTGGCTCACGGGCTTGAGCGGCGCGAAGAACTCGGCGTTGAAGAAGCCGGCGGCGTCGGTACCGTCGTCGGGACGGCCGTGTTGCGACACGACGGATTCGACCTCGGGCCGGGCGCGGATCACCTTGCGCATCTCATTGACGTAGCTGTTGCCTTCCTGCAGCGAGATGGTCGGCGGCAGCGTGGCACGGATCCAGAGGTTGCCCTCCTCCAGCTTCGGCAGGAATTCAAGACCGAGCAGCCGGGCGAGCGCCACCGTCATCAACACCAGGCCGACCGCGGCGCCGAGGACGATGTTGCGGTTGGCGACCGCCCAGTTCAGCACAGGCATGTAGAGCCGGTGCAGGATCAGCATCACCTTCGTCTCGGTCTCCTCGACATGCGCGGGCAGGATGATGGCGGACAGCGCGGGAGTCACGGTGAAGGTGGCAAGCAGGCCGCCGGCCAGCGCATAGGCATAGGTCCGCGCCATCGGCCCGAAGATGTTGCCCTCGACGCCAGAGAGCGTGAACAGCGGCAGGAACGCCGCGATAATGATCGCCGCGGCGAAGAAGATGGATCGAGAGACGTCGGCGGCCGCGCTCAGGATGGCATGGCTCTTCATGCCGAACAGCGTCTCGGGCGACATATGCTCGGATCCCGACATCGGCGTCGTTTGCGTGAGGCGGCGGAAGATCGCCTCCACCATGATCACGGTGGCATCGACAATGAGGCCGAAATCGATCGCGCCGACCGACAGGAGGTTGGCCGATTCCCCGCGCAGCACCAGGATGATGACGGCGAAGAACAGCGCGAACGGGATGGTGGCGCCGACGATCAGCGCGCTGCGGAGATCGCCAAGGAAGATCCACTGCAACAGCACGATCAGCAGGATGCCCACCACCATGTTGTGCAGCACGGTGTGGGTGGTGAGCTCGATCAGGTCGCCGCGGTCGTAGATGCGCTCGATGCGCACGCCAGGCGGCAGAATGCTGGAATTGTTGATGGATTGAACGAGCTCGTGGACGCGCTTGATGGTCGGCGAGCTCTGCTCACCGCGCCGCATCAGCACGATGCCCTGCACGATGTCGTCGGAATCGTCGAGGCCGGCAATGCCGAGACGTGGCTTCTGACCGACGGTGACGGTGGCGACGTCCTTCACCAGCACCGGATTGCCACCCGTCTGCGCCACCATGGTGTTGGCGAGATCGTCGATCGAGCGGATCAGGCCAACGCCGCGGACCACGGCGGATTGCTGGCCGATATCGACGGTGTTGCCGCCGACATTGACGTTCGAATTACCGACCGCCTGGAGCAGTTGCGGCAGCGTCAGGCCGTTGGCGACCAGCTTGTTGAAGTCGACCTGGATCTCGTAGGTCTTGCTCCTGCCGCCCCAGCCGGTGACGTCGATTACACCGGGCACTGCGCGGAAGCGGCGCTGCAGTATCCAGTCCTGGATGGTCTTGAGGTCGAGCACGCTGTAGTTCGGCGGGCCGACGAGACGATAGCGGAAGATCTCGCCGATCGGGCTGAGCGGGGAGATCTGCGGCTGGACGTTGCCCGGCAACGGCGCGAGCTGCGCCAGGCGATTCAGCACCTGCTGCAGCGCCTCGTCATAGGTGTAGGCGAAGGAAAACTGGATTTTGACGTCGGACAGACCGTACAGCGAGATGGTGCGGATGGTCGTGATGTTCTTCAGGCCGGCGACCTGGGTTTCGATCGGGATCGTGATGTAGCGCTCGATCTCCTCCGCCGACAGGCCCGGGCTCTGCGTCACGATATCGACCATCGGCGGGGTCGGGTCGGGATAGGCCTCGATGTTGAGTCGGTTGAACGCGATCAGGCCGCCGATCAGCACGGCGACGAACATGCCGACCATCAGGAAACGCCGGTTGACGGCAAGGGCAACGAGACGATCCATTCAGGTCTTCAATTTTCTTGGGTCGTCGATCAGCTGCCGGACGCCGCGCGGTCGATGAACAGACTGCCTTTGGTGACGATCTGCTCGCCGGGTTTCAGATTGCTGGTGACCTCGACGAGGTTGCCGTTGATGAGACCGATCTTGATCTGGCGCAGCTCGACCGACTTGTCCTCGCGCGCGACCCAGAGGCGGACCTTGTCGGCCTCGTAGATCAGCGCCTGCTTCGGCACCGCCGGCGCGGCGCGGTCGCCGGCCGAATAGATCGTGACGTTCGCGAACATTTCCGGCTTGAGCAGCCCGTCCCTGTTGTCGATCGTGGCGCGGACCAGCAGGCGGCGCGTGGCGGGGTCGATCGCGGCGGCAACGTAGTTGATCTTGGCGCTGAACGGACGGCCCGGCAGCGCCATCACATTGACGGTGATGTCCTGCCCGATGCACACCGCGGCCGCATCGCTCTCGCGCACGAAGGCGGTGAGCCAGACCGTGGAGAGGTCGCCGACCACGAAGACCGGATCGCTGGCGCCGGAATTGACGTATTGGCCCGGGCCGATCTTGCGTTGCACGACCGTGCCGGAGATCGGCGAGTAGATCGTGATCTCCCGATCGATGACGCCCTTTTCCTGGAACGTCTTGATGGCTTCGTCGGTGAAGCCGAGGATGCGCAGCTTGTTGCGCGCGGCTTCCAGCGCCGCCACAGAGGAGCGCAGGTCATTGCGCGCCTGCACCTGGGCCGCTTCCGCCTGCTGGTAATCCTTGAGCGGAATGGCATGGCCCTCGTAGAGGTCCTTGGCGCGCTTGAACTGGATGTCGGAAAGCTCGAGCGCCGACTTCGCCTTGTTCTGCGAGGTCATCGCCGCGATGAAATCGTTCTGGGCCTGCACGGTGTCGGCGGCCTCGATCGTAAACAGCGGTTGACCTTGCTTCAGCGTCTCGCCGGGCTTGGCGAGCAGCTTGGTGACACGGCCTGCATAGGGCGAGAACACCGGCGTCGAACGATCCTCGTCGACCGCGACCTTGCCCTCGGTGACATACTCGGCCCGGAAGCTCCTGGCGGCGACCGGTTCAATCGTCAGCGTCGCCCATTCGGACGGTGTCGGCGTGAAGGTCTGCGCGTTCCTGCGCGACTGGCTGGAGATCTCGGAGTGCTTCTTTGCCTTCGGGCCCGAAGAGAACAAGCCGTACGCTCCGACACCGGCGCCGGCGAGGGCTAGTAAAACTACGGATGCGATCACCCGTTGTTTTGCAATCACGTGCAATCGCTTGGTAATCTCAACTGCCATGGGGCCCGGTCGTGTCTGCGACGATCTCGGCAAATGATTGCCTCATCGCTCGCGCTAATAGTGCCGAATTGGGATTTCAAACAACCTAAAAAACGCGTCGGCCCTTTCCGTCTGCGTTAAAATTTTGCGACATGTCAGCTTCATGTCAGCTTCGGCCCGGCCATTGTGCCGGATGACTGCCGAGCGGCATCGCCGGACGGCTCCATTGCGCCGGCGTCTTCGACAGCCGAACGGAATGCTGCACCGCCTTCAACGTGCCGAAGCCGGATTGCATGCGTTCTATGAACGCAGCATGTACGGCCTCTCCCGTAACATCTGGGGTATTCAATCGCCCTCGAGCCGGCTGAGATTCCACAGCCAGAATGTCGGCGGGGCCCTGCATGGCTGCTTCTCTCTCTGCTCATTTGCTGTACTTTTCGCGACCGTGTCATGATCGCAGAAAGGATTGCAATGGCCGCCATCGATCCCCTCATCGCAGGTGCCGTTTTCATCGCGACTGCGGCCACCGACGCCGTCTATGTCATGTTCACTTCGGCCGTGATCGCGCGCAAGCGCATCCCGGCGGCGAACTGGAGCGCGGTCTGGTACCTGCTCTCCTCTTACGCCGTGATCAGCTACACCGAGAACGTCTTCTACGTTGCCTTTGCCGCAATCGGCTCCTGGGCCGGCGCCTATGCCTCGTTGACCTTCCTGCACCGCCCGCCCGGCGGCCCGCCGGTGGGAGCGGCGCCGGAGTGAAGTCTCTCCGCGTCATTGCGAGGAGCTCGCGACAAAATTGCGCAGCAATTTTGCGCTGATGCGACGAAGCAATCCAGGATCCTTCCGCGGATGCATTTCTGGATTGCTTCGCGGAGCCTGTCATCGGGCCGCGCTTTGCGCGGACCCGGTGGCTCGCAATGACGACGTGGAGGCTTCTGGGCGCCTCGCGAAACAGCTACACTCGCAGCACCAACAAAAAGGAGCCAACAATGGATCTCGGTCTCAAAGGCAAGAACGCTGTGGTGCTCGGCGGCACGCGCGGCATCGGGCGGGCGATTGCGGCGACGCTGGCGGGCGAAGGCGCCAATGTCGCGGTGTGCGCGCGCAATGCCGATCAGGTTGCGGCAACCGTCACTGAGCTGAAGGCGAGCGGCATCGATGCCACCGGCGGCCCGGTCGACGTCACCGACGGCGCGGCGTTGAAAGGCTGGATCGAGGCTGCTGCAAAAGAGCTTGGCGGCATCGATTTGCTGTTCTCCAATGCCGGCGCAATGGCGCAAGGGCACGATCCTGCATCCTGGGAACAGAATTTCCGGCTCGACGTGCTCGGCGCCGTGCACGCCTTCGACGCCGCCCGGCCGTTCCTCGAGACAAGCGGCGCTAACAGCGGCGATGCGGCCTTCGTGATCATCTCGTCGATCTCCGCGGCGCAGGCGGACACGGCGAGCTCCTACGGCCCGATCAAGGCCGCGCTGATCCACATGGCCAAGGGACTGGCGCGGCAATACGCGAAGAAGAAGATCCGCGTGAATGTCGTGTCGCCCGGCACCGTCTATTTCAAGGGCGGCGTCTGGGAGATGATCGAGAAGAACATGCCGGAGCGTTACAACGACGCGATGAAGCGCAACCCGACCGGCCGTATGGCGACACCGCAGGACATCGCGAGCGCGGCGGTGTTTCTGGCGAGCCCGGTGTCGGGATTCACGACGGGTTCGAATCTGGTCGTGGACGGCGCGATCTCGAACCGGGTGAATTTTTGAGGGAAGCTTGCCGAGCTCTCTCTCCTCCGTCATGGCCGGGCTTGACCCGGCCATCCACGCACTGCTGCACACTTCGAAAGACGTGGATGCCCGGGTCAAGCCCGGGCATGACGACTGAGAATGAGGCGCAATCATCGCAATAAACGTCGGCAGTAGCCCGCGCTCGCTCAATGAAAATCCCGCGACGGCGGCAGGATGCGGACGTTGCGGGGGTGGCGGATTTTTTGCGCTGGCATGTCCGTAAGCGCGCGAGGGTCTTCGTTGAGCGGTTCGACCACGGTGGCGCCTGCGGGCAGCGGATGCTTGCGGCCGAGCGCATCGTTGGCCAATCCGACCAGATCGTGCGAGCGATCGACCATGCGCTGGGCGATGAGATGCGTCACCTTCTCCGGGCTGCTCTGGATGTAGCCTTCGACCAGGATGAGGCGCGCGCCCATCACCTCTTTTCGGTACTGCTCCATGATCTTGGGCCAGACCACGACATTGGCGATGCCGGTTTCGTCCTCCAGCGTCATGAACACGACGCCGCTGGCGCTGCCCGGCCGTTGCCGGACGAGGACCACGCCGGCGCAGCGGACGCGGCGCCGCTCGTTCTCATGATTGATCTCCTTGCAGGCGACGATACGCTCGCGCGTAAACATCTCGCGCAGGAATTCCATCGGATGGCCCTTCAGCGACAGGCGGATGGTCTGGTAGTCCGCGACCACCTGCTCGGCGCGCGGCATCACCGGCAGCGGTTTTGCGCCTTCGTCCGGCTGCTCGCGCGCGGTCGCCGCCTCGAACAGCGGCAGCGGCACGTCGTCGGGCAGCCGCCGCACCTGCCACAGCGCTTCGCGGCGGTCGAGCCCGAGCGAGCGGAACGCATCGGCATCCGCCAAGAGGATCAGCGCGCGCTTGGGCAGGCCGGTGTCGCGGGCGAAATCCTCCAGCGACGTGAAGGGACGACGGTTGCGCGCGGCGACGATGCGGTCGGCCCAATCCTGAGCTTTCTCGACACCGTCATTCCGGGGCGACGCGTCAGCGTCGAGCCCGGAATCCATTCCTCCGCCAGGCGTATGCGGCGCGATGGATTCCGGGTTCGCGCTACGCGCGCCCCGGAATGACGACTGAGAGCGCTTCAGGCGCTCCTCATCCTCGTCCAGCCAGTGGAATCCATCGATCTGGCGAAAGCCGAGGCGCACGGCGCAATACTGACCGCTCCCCTCCTCCAGCGTGTTCTGCGCAAAGCTGTAGGACACGTCGATGTCGCGCACCTCGACGCCGTTCTTGCGGGCGTCGCTGACGATCTGCGCCGGCGCATAAAAGCCCATCGGCTGCGAATTCAACAGACCGCAGCAGAAGGCGTCGGGATGATAGTGCTTCAGCCACGACGAAATGTAGACCAGCTGTGCAAAGCTCGCGGCATGGCTCTCCGGAAAGCCGTAGGAGCCAAATCCCTTGATCTGGTCAAAGCAGCTTTTGGCGAAGTTGGGATCGTAGCCGCGCGCCACCATGTTGCCGATCAGCTTCTCCTCATATTGGCCGATGGTGCCGACATTGCGGAAGGTCGCCATCGAGCGACGCAGGCCGTTGGCTTCCTCGGAAGTGAAATGCGCGGCCTCGATCGCAATGCGCATCGCCTGCTCCTGAAACAGCGGGACACCGAGCGTCTTGTGCAGCACCTTGTAGAGTTCGTCCTTGTCGCCATGCTCCGGTGACGGCGAGGGATAGCTCACCTTCTCGAGTCCGTTCCGCCGCCGCAAGTAGGGATGCACCATGTCGCCCTGGATCGGCCCGGGGCGCACGATCGCGACTTCGATGACGAGATCGTAGAAGGTGCGCGGCTTCAGCCGCGGCAGCATGTTCATCTGGGCGCGGCTCTCGACCTGGAACACGCCGAGCGATTCCCCGCGGCACAGCATGTCGTAGACGTTGGGATCGTCCTGCGGGACGCTCGCCAGCACAAAACGCTCGCCCTTGTGCTGGTCGATCAAGTCAAAGCACTTGCGGATGCAGGTCAGCATGCCGAGCGCCAGCACGTCGACTTTCATCATGCTAAGCGCATCGACGTCGTCCTTGTCCCATTCGATGAAGGTGCGGTCGTCCATCGCGGCGTTGCCGATCGGCACATAGGTGTCGAGCCGGTCCTGCGTCAGCACATAGCCGCCGACATGCTGGGACAGATGGCGCGGGAATTCGATCAGCTCGGTCGCAAGCTCGACCGCGAGGTTGATCATGGGATTGCCGGGATCGAGCCCGGCCTGCCGGACCTGCATGTCGTTGAGACCCTTGCCCCAGCTACCCCAGACGGTGTCGGCGAGCGCGGCGGTGACGTCCTCGGTGAGGCCCAGCGCCTTGCCGACGTCGCGGATGGCGCTGCGCGGGCGGTAATGGATGACGGTGGCGATGATCGCGGCGCGGTGGCGGCCGTAGCGGCGATAGACATATTGCATCACCTCCTCCCGCCGCGAATGCTCGAAATCGACGTCGATATCGGGCGGCTCCAGCCGCTCCTTGGAGATGAAGCGCTCGAACAAGAGGTCCACCTTGGTCGGATCGACCGAGGTGATGCCGAGCACGTAGCACACGGCCGAGTTCGCCGCCGAGCCGCGGCCCTGGCACAGAATGTTCTGGCTGCGCGCGTAGTGGACGATGTCGTGCACGGTGAGGAAATAATGCGCGTATTTCAGCTCGGCGATCAGCGCGAGCTCCTTGTTCAAGGTCGCGCGCAGCTTGTCGTCGATCTTGCCGCCGAAATATTTGTCGACGCCCGCCCAGGTCAGGTCCTCCAGATGCCCCTGCGCGGTCTTGCCCGGCGGTACCGGCTCGTCCGGATACTGGTATTTGAGCTGGTCGAGCGAGAAGTCGATTGCGTTTGCAAAGCGCATGGTTTCCGCGATCGCCTCGGGGACATCGCGGAACAACCGCACCATTTCGCGCGGCGTCTTCAGGAAGCGCTCGGCATTGACCTCTAACTTCCGCCCAATCGCCTCGATCGTGGTCTTTTCCCGGATGCAGGTCAGCACGTCCTGAAGCGGACGGCGGCCGGGATCGTGATACAGCACCTCATTGGTCGCGAGCAGCGGCACCTTTGCCTTTGCGGCGAGATCATCGAGCCGCAAGAGGCGACGCTTGTCGTCGCCGCGATAGAGCAGGCTCGCCGCCAGCCACACGCCCTCGGCACGGCTCGCCTTCAGCTTTGCGAGGACATCCAGCGCCCGCGCCGGCTCGAAACGATGCGGCAGCGTCAACACCAGGAGCTGGCCTTCCGAGAATTCCAGGAGATCGTCAAGCCTGAGATGACACTCGCCCTTTTCGATCCGCGTGATGTCGTCGCCGCGCTTGCCCCGGGTCAGGAGCTGGCACAGCCGGCCATAGGCCGCGCGATCGCGTGGATAGACCAGGATGTCGGGCGTGCCGTCGATGAAGACGATGCGAGCGCCGATCAACAGTTTCGGCTTGTGCAGCACCTTGTCATTGTCGAGCTCCTTGTAGGCCCGCACCACACCCGCGAGCGTGTTGTGATCGGCAATGCCGATCACCGGAATTCCTAAAGCGCTCGCCTGATGCACATAGGCGCGCGGATCCGAGCCGCCGCGCAGGAAGGAGAAGTTTGTGGTGATGCCGATCTCGGCATAGCTAAGCGTATTCATGCGAAGAGACCGTGCACATACCAGCCGGGAGACGCCGGCTTGCCGTCACCATCGAACACCTCGCCTTCATAGAGACCGTCGCGAAAGATCCAGAAGCGCAGGCCCTCGGCATCTTCGATGCGGAAATAATCCCGTGTCAGCTGCTTACCGTCCTGCCGCCACCATTCCATCGCGATGCGCTCGGGCCCCTCGACCCGCACCACCGCATGCAGGGCGCGCCGCCAGGTGAATTGATGCGGCGGGCCATCGGGCACGGTCGCGAACGGCACCTTGATCGGCTCCGGCTTGTCGAACAGCCGCAAGGGACGCAGCGGCGGCTCGCTCGCGACGCGCGCCGGCCATTCGGCCTGCATGGCGGCGGTGAGATGATGCTGCGCCGATGCGGCCAGCACCGCGCTTTCTGGGATATGGGTATCCTGCGGCAGGTGCACGACGACACGCTTGCCGCCGATGCGCGCAGCGATGCGGTCGATCAGCGCGGCGAGCTCGTCATTGTCGTGGACATGGGCATCGAGATCGCGCTGCTCCTGCACCACGATTTCGGTGCGGCTCGCCGACAACCGCACCATGTCGAAGCCGAAGCCGGGATCGAGGGGATCGGCGAGTGCATCGAGCCGCTCGCGGAACAAGCGGTCGATCACGGCGCTTCGCGTCACCGGACGTCCGGTCTCGACCGTGATCGTACGCACCACGCCGTCGGTGCGGAAGAACGCCGCTTCAAGCCGCCGCGCGCCTTTGCCCTGCTTCTCCATGGACGCGATCAACGTGTCGGCGAGCCGCGACAGCGTCATCGCGATCATGGTGTCGGTTGCGATCGGCTCGGCAAAGCGTTTTTCCACGATGTAGTCGGGCAGCGGTTTGCGCGGGCTGATCGGCGCATCGCCCTGCCCCAGCGCATGGGCGAGCAGCGTGGAGAACCGGGCGCCGAACCGCGCCGTGATCTCGGAGGCGCTGCGCGAGGCGACGTCGCCGATGGTCTTCAGCCCGGCACGGCGCAGGCCTGTGGTGATGGCCTCGCCCGCACCGAGCGCGGAGACCGGAAATGACCTGATCGCCTCCGCCTCGCCGCCATCGACAACGATAGTGCCGGATACCTGCCGCGTCAGCGTGCGTGCGCAGACCGAGGTGCCCGCGATCGCCGCGCTGACGGCAAAGCCTTGCCGGCCGAGCGCACGGACCAGCGTCTTGAGCAGCGCGGCCTCGCCGCCGAACAGATGCGCGCAGCCGGTGATGTCCAGGAACAGCCCGTGCGGCGGATCGAGCGCCACCAGCGGCGTGAAGCGGTCGCACCAATCGGCGATATCGCTGAGCGTCTTCGCATCGGCCACGGTATCGGCGTCGAACACACGCAAGTCCGGGCACATCGCCCGCGCATTGGCGAGCGGCTGGCCGATATACAGGCCGAGGCGCTCGGCGGCCTCGTCCAGCGCATGGATCACCAGCGCATTGCTGTCCTTGATGACGACGATATCAGGCGCATGATTGGTTTTACCCAGCCCGGCGCTGCCAACGAACCGCTGGATCCTGTCGATCGGCAGGCGCGGCAGCCACAGGCTGAGAATACGTCGACGGTTCACTGAACTGGCACTCATCACAATTCCATTCCATGATCCACCGGCCGCACGGGCCATGACGATTGCGCAAGAGCTCGGCATCGAACACCGGCGCGCCCCAGGCACTCCACACCGAGCCCGGAGGCGAATGCGCCGCACGCAGCATCCACCGTGTCTCCGCGGTCGAAGGCAGCGGCTGCGCGGCCATCCGCAGCAAGAGGCCGGTGACGCCGGACGATTGCGCCGCCAGCGTCAGCTTGCGGCTCGCCACCAGATCGAACTGCCTGGTCTCACCCCAGAGCTCGAGTACGACGGCGCCCAGCGCATCGCAGGCGAGCGCGTCGGCCGAGGTGCGCAGCGCGCTCTCGACATCGGCGGCGCGCACCACCACCACACGGCGCGGATCGAGGCCGAGCTCGGCGAGCCCTCTCATCGACAGCGCGCCGGTTTCCACTTCCGAAAAATCCTGCCGCACCCACAATAGCGGCCGGCGTGCGCTCACGCGTCCCGCAAGGCCCATGACAAACCCCGTCGCGGCCGCGCCCTGACGCCCCTCGCAAAACACCTCATGGATCGCCGCGCGCGCGAGCCCGCCCTTCAGCGCGGCGTCGGCCGCGCCATGGCCGAGCGCGACGCGATCGCGCGAATGCACGACCTCGGCCGTCTCGATGCGCTCGATCTGGCCGCGCAGGATTGCAAGCGCGCTCATACGTGCGCCGCTCATGCTCGCCGCTCCTCAGAGGTGATTGCCGATGGCTCTCAAAAAGAGAACCAGCGGCTGGCTCATTTGTTCATGATATGTTCTAATATAAAGCTAACGGCGCCGGCAGAGTCAATCGAATTGGCGCATCCAAAGATTCATGAGCGGAATCAAAGAGATTCAAACATGGACGTACAACGCAAGCTGGAGATTCTGGCGGACGCCGCCAAATACGACGCATCCTGCGCCTCCAGCGGCACCGAGAAGCGGGATTCCAGCGACGGCAAGGGCATGGGCTCGACCGCCCCAAGCATGGGCATCTGCCATTCCTACGCGCCGGACGGACGCTGCATCTCCCTGCTCAAGGTGCTGCTGACCAACGCCTGCAATTACGATTGCCTCTATTGCGTCAACCGCGCGTCCTCGAACGTCCCACGCGCCCGCTTCACCATCGACGAATTGGTCAGGCTCACGCTCGACTTCTACCGGCGCAATTACATCGAGGGCCTATTCCTCTCCTCCGGCATCATCCGCAGCCCTGATTACACGATGGAGCAAGTGGTGAACGTCGCGCGAAAACTGCGCGAGGAGCATCACTTCCGCGGCTACATCCACCTGAAGACCATTCCCGAGGCCGACGACGCGCTGATCGCCGAGGCCGGCAAGTATGCCGACCGCCTTTCGATCAACATCGAGATGCCTGAAGAGACGAGCCTGCAGCAATTCGCGCCGGAGAAGGACGTGCGCGCGATCCGCCGCACCATGGGCCGGCTGCGGCTGAAGCTGGACGAGGCCGAGGACAGCCGCAGCGCGAAGACAAAGGCCAAACCGCAGCGCTTCGCGCCCGCCGGACAAAGTACGCAGATGATCGTCGGCGCAGATAGCGCCTCCGATCACACCATTCTCCACACCAGCGCCAATCTCTACGGCGCCTACCGGCTGCGGCGCGTCTATTACTCCGCCTTCAGCCCGATCCCCGACGCGAGCCATGCTTTGCCTCTGATACAGCCGCCGCTGCTGCGCGAGCACCGGCTCTACCAGGCCGACTGGCTGATGCGGTTCTACGGCTTCGACGTCGGTGAGATCGTCGACGACAGCGCGATGCTGCCGCTCGACATCGATCCCAAGCTCGCCTGGGCGCTGCGCCACCGCGACCGCTTCCCGCTCGACGTCAACCGCGCCAGCCGCGAGGAGCTGCTGCGGGTGCCGGGCTTCGGCACCAGGACGGTCGAACGCATCCTCGCGACGCGGCGCACCACCACGATCCGCCTCGCCGACCTCGCGCGGCTGCATGTGCCCCGCAACAAGGCACTGCCGTTCATCGTCCTCAGCGATCACCGTCCCGCACCGCATCGTCTCGATGCTGCCGGGCTGATCGAACGGTTCAAGCCGAAAGCAACGCAACTGGGATTTGGCTTCTGATGCAGTACATCATGCTCGACACCGAAACCGATTTCGACGGCTGGCGCAAAGCCGCGCGTAGCCTCGTGCTCCATCACGTGCCGCCCGGCGAGGCCACCTGGACCGTGCAGGGCCGTGAAGCCGAGCTGTTCGCGCCGCAAGCGCCGTCTCCGATCCTCGAGGTGAACGACGGCACGTTCACCGTCTCGGCAAAATTCGTCGAGCTTGCCAAGGCGGCGATCCTGCATCGCGACAACGAGCGCTTTGCGATCCTGTATCGCCTGCTGTTCCGGCTGAAGGACAATCACGATCTCATCGAGGTCGCGACCGACCCCGATGTCGCGCTTGTCACGGCCATGGCGAAAGCGGTCTATCGCGACGAGCACAAGATGCATGCCTTCGTGCGCTTCCGCGAGATCGGCAGGGAACGCCAGGCGCACTACGTCGCCTGGTTCGAGCCGGAGCATCACGTCGTCGAGCTCGCCGCGCCGTTCTTCGCCAAGCGCTTTGCCGACATGCCCTGGTCGATCCTGACGCCGGACCTCTGCGCGCATTGGGACGGCCATGCGCTCTCCTTCACGCCGGGCGTCAGCAAGAGCGAGGCGCCGGGCGAAGACCGGCTGGAGGAAACCTGGCGGCGCTACTATGCCAGCATCTTCAATCCGGCCCGGCTCAAGGTGAAGGCGATGCAGGCCGAGATGCCGAAGAAATATTGGAGGAACCTGCCCGAGGCCTCGATCATTAAGCCCTTGATCGAAGACGCCGAGCGCATGACCGGCGCCATGATCGCCAATGCCGCAACCGATCCGCACAAGCCTCAGAAGCGGCCGGAGGCTCCGATGAGACGCAAGCCAGCTGCCGACGATCTCGAAACGCTCCGCGAGGAGGCCGCGCATTGCCGCGCCTGCCATCTCTACAAGGACGCGACACAGACCGTGTTCGGCGAAGGGCCGAAGAATGCCAACATCATGCTGGTCGGCGAGCAGCCCGGCGACAAGGAAGACCTCGCCGGCCATCCCTTCGTCGGCCCGGCCGGGCAAATGCTCGATCGCGCGCTGGAGGAGGCCGGCGTCGACCGCAAGAAGGTCTATGTCACCAACGCGGTGAAACACTTCAAATTCGTGCCGCGCGGAAAGATTCGCCTGCACCAGAAGCCGAACACACCCGAGATCCGGGCGTGCCGGCAATGGTATGAGCGGGAAGTTTCGACAATCCAACCGGATCTCATCGTGGCGATGGGCGCCACCGCCGCGCAAAGCGTGTTCGGCAAGATCACCCCTATCGGGAAGAACCGCGGCCGGTTGATCGAGCTTCCCGAAGGCCGCAAGGCGCTGGTGACCGTGCACCCGTCCTATCTGCTGCGACTGCCTGATCCCGAAGCCAAGGTTCTGGAATATCGGCGCTTCGTCGAAGATCTGAAGATCGCCGCCGGCCTGCAGAAGAAGGCCGCACGGGCTGCGTGAATACAGCGGGAAATGGCTTCACGCCGTTGTTGACGATCCGATCTCTCAAATAGACAAGGGCCCGTGGAATGCACGGGCCCTTTCATCTGTGCTTCGGACCCGGTCCTACGACGCCGCGAGCTGCTCCTCGACCAGCTTCACCCAATAGGACGTGCCGTAGACGATCGCCTCGTCGTTGAAATTGTAGGCGGGGTGATGCAGGCCGGCGCTGTCGCCGTTGCCGCAGAAGATGAAGGCCCCGGGCCGCGCTTCCAGCATGTAGGCGAAATCCTCGCCGCCCATCAGCGGCGCCATCTCGTGGACATGGGCCTCGCCCGCGACCTGCGTGGCGATGCGCCGTGCCACTTCGGTTTCCGCCGCATGATTGTTCACGACCGGATAATTGCGCTTGTAGTGCAGGTCGATCTTGGCGCCGGTGATCTGCGCCATGCCCGCCACGACTTCATGCACGCGCTTCTCGACCAGCTTGCGCACCTCAGGCGACAGTGTGCGGATGGTGCCTCTCAGGGTCGCGGTCTGCGGAATGACGTTGCGGGCATTGCCGGCGTGGAATTCGCAAATCGATACGACCGCCGATTCCAGGGGATCGACGCTGCGCGAGACGATCGACTGCAGTGCGGTGATCACCTGCGCGCCGACCAGCACGGAATCGACGCATTTGTGCGGACGCGCGGCATGGCCGCCAACGCCCTCGATCACGATGTCGACCTCGTCGGTCGCCGCCATGATGGGGCCTGGCCTGATCGCGAACGAGCCGACCGGGATGCCCGGGCCGTTGTGCATGCCATAGACCTGCTCGATGCCGAACCGCTCCATCAGGCCATCCTTGACCATGGCCGCGCCGCCGGCGCCACCCTCCTCGGCGGGCTGGAAGATCACCACGGCATCGCCGGCGAAATTGCGCGTCTCGGCGAGATAGCGGGCCGCCCCGAGCAGCATCGCGGTGTGGCCGTCATGGCCGCAGGCGTGCATCTTGCCGGGGATCTTGGAGGCGTAAGGCAGATTGGTCTGCTCCTCGACCGGCAGCGCGTCCATGTCGGCACGCATGCCGATCACCTTGAGCCCCTCGCCGGTGGGCTTGTTGCCCTTGATCACGCCGACGACGCCGGTCTGGCCGAGACCGGTCACGACTTCGTCGCAGCCGAACTCCCGCAACCGGTCAGCAACGAATGCTGCGGTGCGGTGGACATCGTACAGCAGCTCGGGGTGCTGATGGATGTCCCGCCGCCAGGCCTGGATATCGGGTTGAAGGTCGGCGACGCGGTTCACGATGGGCATGGAAGGTCTCGAGCTGTTGGAAATACAGGATTGTCTACCATGCAAGCGTCGGTCCACCCAACCGCCGGCAATCGGGGTCTAGCCCTGTTCACTTGGCATGGCCGGGCTTGTCCCGGTCGGCTGCGTCTGCCTATTAAACGGAAAGCAAAGAGAATCCGGGTGGACGCAGAATGCCGAGGCGGCTTGAAGGTGAGTTTGACTACATCGTCGTCGGAGCCGGCACCGCGGGCTGCATCGTCGCCAATCGGCTGTCGGCTGTCCCAGGCAACCGCGTTCTCATCCTTGAAGCTGGTGGCGATGACAACTGGATCTGGTTCCACATTCCGGTCGGCTATCTCTTCGCCATCGGCAATCCACGTTCGGACTGGATGTTCAAGACCGAGGCCGAGCCCGGCCTGAACGGCCGCTCGCTGGCCTATCCGCGCGGCAAGGTGATCGGCGGCTGCTCGGCGATCAACGCCATGATCTCGATGCGCGGACAGGCTGCCGACTACGATCATTGGCGCCAGCTTGGGCTGACCGGCTGGGGCTACGACGACGTGCTGCCGCTGTTCAAACGCCTCGAGGATCACTTCCTCGGCGCCAGCGAGCATCACGGCGCCGGGGGCGGCTGGCGCATCGAGGCACCGCGGCTGTCATGGGCCATTCTCGACGCGGTCGGTGACGCCGCCGAGGAGATGGGCATCAAGCGCATCCCGGATTTCAACACCGGCGACAACGAAGGCACCAGCTATTTCCACGTCAACCAGAAGCGCGGCCGGCGCTGGTCCTCGGCGCGCGGCTTCCTCAAGCCGGCCTTGAGGCGCCCCAATCTGCGGCTCGAGAAGCACGTGCTGGTCGACCGCCTCATCATCGAGCAGGGCCGCGCCGTCGGCGTGCGCTTCATCCAGAACGGCGAGATCATCGAGGCGCGCGCAAAGCGCGAGGTGGTGCTCTCGGCAGGCTCCATCGGCTCGGTGCAGGTGCTGCATCGCTCCGGCATTGGACCGGCCGACTGGCTGTCGCCGCTCGGCATCGACATCGTCATGGACAAGCCCGGCGTCGGGCGCAATCTGCAGGATCACCTGCAGCAGCGCGCGATCTACAAGGTCGAGGGCGTGCGCACGCTGAACGAGACCTATTACAATCTGTTGCGCCGCGGCCTGATGGGGCTCGACTACGCTTTCCGCCGCCGCGGCCCGCTGACCATGGCACCGTCGCAACTCGGCATCTTCACCCGCTCGGATGCGACGCGCGCCCGCGCCAACATCCAATTCCACGTGCAGCCGCTCTCGCTCGACAAGTTCGGCGATCCCCTGCACCGTTTCCCTGCGATCACGGTGAGCGCGTGCAATCTGCAGCCGACCTCGCGCGGCAACGTGCGCCTTCGTTCGGCGAGCCCGGACGAGAAGCCGATCATCGCGCCAAATTACCTGTCGACCGACGACGACCGCCAGGTCGCCGCCGACGCCATCCGCACCACGCGACGCCTGATGCAGCAGAAAGCGCTGGCCAAATATCGCCCCAGCGAATATCTGCCCGGCCCTTCCGTCGGCGACGACGATGCCTCCCTCGCGAAAGCCGCCGGCGACATCGGCACCACCATCTTCCATCCCGTCGGCACCGCGAAGATGGGCACGGCGAACGATCCAATGGCAGTGGTGGACGAGCGGTTGCGATTCTACGGCCTCGACGGCCTGCGCATCGTCGATGCCTCGATCATGCCGACGATCACCTCGGGCAACACCAACACGCCGACCGCGATGATCGCGGAGAAGGGTGCGACCATGATCCTGGAGGATGCGAAGTAGCATCTTGCCACCATGATCGACCCGCACCGCTTCTCGATCGGCCCGGCTGAGGCCAACATCGCCATCCTGCAATGGGGCGAGAGCGGCAAGCCGCCTGCCCTGCTCGCACACGGCACCGGCTTCGTCGCCGCCGTCTGGGATGAGGTCGCGCGCGAGCTTGCCTCGACCTATACCGTCTATGCACTCGACCGACGCGGTCATGGCGCAAGCCACAAACCCGGCGCCTATCACTTCCTTGATTACGCTGACGACATCTGCCGAGTGGTCGATACGCTCGATCTCCGCGACATCTATGGAATCGGTCACAGCGCGGGTGCGACCGATCTCCTTCTCGCTGCGAAACTCCTGCCTGGTCGTTTCGCACGCCTGTTCGTGATGGAGCCGACCATCATGGACCCGCGCGCGTCGCGCTCCGGAGGATTGAGCGAAGAATCGCTCGCCCGCGTGCAGGGCACGCTGCGCCGACGCGCCGAGTTCGACAGTCCCGACGTAGTGTTCGAACGTTACCGCGCAGCACCGGCGTTTGCCGATTGGACCGAAACCTCGCTACGGGCGTATGTGCGCCACGGCTTCGCGCCCCTGGATGACGGCCGTATCCGGCTCTGCTGCACGCCCAAAATCGAAGCAGCGATCTTGCTTCCCATCTACGAGGCGATGGAGCAGGTTTACATTGGCGATGCCCGCGGCAATCCGTTTGCCTCGCTCACCAAGCTAGACTGTCCGGTGCGCGTCACTACAGCGGCGAAGTCGGGTCCAATCTACAAGGAGATGGCGCGACGCGCTGTGTCGCTGATTCCGGGCGTGACCACGTGGGTTTTCGAGAATGCCGGCCACTGCGTCGCGCAGGAAATGCCGGAGCACGTGGTGGAAGCCGTGCTCGAGTTTGGCAAATAAGTTTCGGCCGCGGACCGAGGCGGCTTGAGCGATCGTCTCTAGGCCGATCGCCGCACCGCGTTGTCCACCAGCGTCTTGCCGAGCGACCAGATCGCACCGGGGACCTTATGGCTGCCGGCGATCACGTCGTCGAACGCCTTCTCGATCCAGCTGCAATCTTCCTCGGTGATGGTGAGCGGCGGCAGCAGCTTGATGGTGTGGCTGCCGTGGCCGGCGACTTGCGTCAGGATCTTGTGATCCTTGAACAGCGGCACGGTGATGAGCTGGCAGAACAGGCCCTTGTTGGCGGTCTCCAGCACGTTCCAGGAGGCCCGCAGGCGCAACGATTTCGGCGGGCCGAATTCGATGCCGATCATCAGGCCCTTGCCGCGGACTTCCTTGAGCAGCTCGTAGCCCGGCACCATGCGCGTCAGCGCGAGGCGCAGCTCGGCACCGCGCTTGGCGGCTGCATCGATCAGCTTCTCCGATTCCATGACGTCGAGCGTGGCGATGCCCGCGGCCATCGCGAGGTCGTTCTTGGAGAAGGTGGAGCCGTGCACCACCGCGCGGTCCATCTGGTTGAAGATCTTGTCGAAGATGCTCTTGCGCGTCAGCACGGCGCCGACCGGCACGTGGCCGCCCGACAGCGACTTCGACAGCAGCACCATGTCGGGCTCGACGTTCCAATGCTCGACCGCCAGGAAGCGGCCAGTGCGGCCCATGCCGGTCTGGATCTCGTCGGCGACGAACAGCGTGCCGTATTTCTTGCAGAGTGCGGCCGCGCCGGGCAGGAACTCGTCGCTGGGCATGTTGACGCCCTTGCCCTGGATCGGCTCGACGACGAAGGCGGCGACCTCGCGCGAGGCCAGCGCCTTTTCCAGCGCGGCCAGGTCGTTGAACGGGATCGCGGTGCAGCCCGGCAGCAGCGGCTCGAAGCCGGTACGGAAATTCGAATCGCCGGTCAGCGACAGCGCGCCGTAGGTCAGCCCGTGGTAGCCGTGGGCGCAATAGACGATGCCGGGACGCCCCGTCGCGCCGCGCGCGAACTTGATCGCGGCCTCGACGCATTCGGCGCCGGAATTGGCGAAGAACGCCTTGTCGAGATAGGGAACGTATTTCAGGAGGCGCTCGGCCAGCACACCTGCGAGCGTCGAGACGTCGAATTGGACGAGGTTGGGCAGGTCGGCATCGAGCACGCTCTTGAGCGCCTCGCGCATGACCGGATGATTGCGCCCGATCGCAAACACGCCGAAGCCGGACAACAGGTCGAGGTAGCGCGCGCCCTCGCGGTCGTAGAGATACTGCCCATGCCCCTTCTGAAAGCCGACATCGTAGCCGATGGTCTTGAGAACCCGGACGAACTGCTCGTTCAGATACCGGTTATGCAGGGTGCTGCGCTGGGCCTGACGGTCCGCGAATAGCTGAGACATGTCTGGATTTGGGCTGTGCATCCGCTACATACTTCGGTTGAGGGCCGTCTCGTCAACTGAAAACGGACCGTTGCTGAAAACGGTCTGTGCGGCCTTTTGCCCTTTTTCGGACCATCTTCGCAAGCACAGCTTTAGACCATGTTGCACTGCCAAGGAACACACATGCGTTTGGCCCTTTACACCGGACTAATACTGGCTGGCGGTTACGCCGGCCTGACGCCCGCGCTCGCCGCGGATCCGACCGGCGACTGGCGGGTCGCCGACGGCGTTGCCAACATTCGCGTCGCCCAATGCTATGGCAGCATGTGGGGCGCGGTTTCCTGGGAAAAACAGCCCGGCGGACGCGACCAGAACAATCCGGACGCCTCGAAAAAGAACAGGCCGACGCTCGGCATGGCAACCCTGATCGACATGAAGAAGAAGCCCGGCGTCGATCAGTGGGAAGGACAGGTCTACAACGCCAACGACGGCCAGCTCTACAGCGCGACCATCACGCCGGCCGGTCCCGACCAGCTCGAGATCAAGGGCTGCGTCATGGGCTTCCTCTGCGGCGGCGAAACCTGGACCCGGGTCGGCCCGCCGATCCCTTCGAGCCCTGCCAACGCCATGGCCAAGGGCGCAGCGAAATCCAGCGGCACTGCGCCGAAGCCCCAAGGGGGGCAAGCGGGGCAAGGGGCCCAAGCAGCCCAAGCCGGGAGCGGCACCACCACGCCTGCACCTGCTGCTCCCAAGGCCGCCGGCGCAGCCAAGCCCGGTCAGAAGGGCGCCGCCGACCCGGTCGGCGACATCTGCCTACTCCCTGAGATTGCGGGGTTTGCCCATTAGGGCCGGCTGGAACAGCAGCACGGCGGCGAGCGTCGTCACCAGCGAGAGCGCCAGCAGCTTGCCCATGCTGGACGTGCCGGGATGGCTCGACAGCCACAGGCTGCCGAACGCGGTCGCCGTGGTCAGCGCGCTGAAGAAGATCGCGCGCGTCAGGCTGGTCTGGAGCAGGTTCGTCCTGCCCGAGCGCCAGGCCACGACATAGTAGATCTTGAACGCCACGCCAACACCGAGCAGCAGCGGGAGCGCGACGATGTTGGCGAAGTTCAGCGGCAGTCCGATCAACACGCAGATCTCGAGCGTCACCACGCCGGCAACCAGAAGCGGCACCAGCGTCATCAGCACGTCGACGAAGCGACGGAGCGTGATCCACAACAGGAGCCCGATCACCAGCAGCGCATAGATACCGGCGTGGATGAACGCCTTCACGACGGTATCGCCGGATTTCAGGATCGAGACCGGCCCGCCGATCGCAGTCGGCTCGGCCTGGAGCACCGCTGCCGCAAATCTGCGCAGCGTATCGTTGTCGTTGGGATCGCCCTTGGGCAGCGCCTCGACACGGATGATGCCGTCCTTGCTCTTCCAGGCGCTGACGAGCTCGGGCGGCAATGAGTTCAGTGTGACGGGCCCGGCCTGCATCGCGTTGCGGAGCTGATCGAACACGATCTTCAATGGCGTGACGAACACGTCCTGCGCCTTGTTGCGTGTGGCCTCGTCGGCACTGGCGAGCTTTTCGAGCGCGCCGGCGAGACGGCGTGAGGCGACAGCGCCAGGGCCCTTCGCGTCGCCCGCCGTCCGGCGCAGATTGTCGACCGAAGATTTCAGCGATTCGACATTCTCCTGGTCCGTCGGCGCCGCATCGATCTGATCGGGGTTGAGGGCGGGATTCAGCACCTTGGCGCCCTGCGCGATGAGCTTCAGCTTCGGCGGCTGGTCCTGCGGCACGAAGCTGTCGAGCGACATCACCCTGAGCACCTCAGGCACCTTTTCCAGCTTCGCCTCGACCTGCTTCGCCTGCTCTTCCGACGTCGTCATCACGTTGACGGCATTGGCCCCGGTGTTCGGATCCTTGCGCAGATCGAGGAAGGTCGCGATCGACTCGGCGTGCGGATTGCGCAGGTTCATCGGGTTGAAGTCGAACTTCATGAAGTAGAGCAGCGGCAGGCCGCCGAGCGCGAGCAGCAGCGTGCCGCCGACGATCAGCACGCGGTGCTTTTCGAGGAAGTGGTCGAGCGGCGCCAGGAAGGCGTACCCGACCGGCTCCGGCTCGCCGGGCGGGTTCAAAAGCTTGAGCAGCGCCGGCAGCACGGTGATCGACGAGATGAACGCCACTAGCATGCCGACGCCGGCGATCTGGCCGAGCTCTGCGATGCCCTTGTAGTCGGTCGGCATGAAGCAGAGGAAGCCCGCGGCCGTCGCCATCGCCGCCAGCGACAGCGGCACCGCCGAGCGCTTGGCTGCCAGCACCAGCGCGCCGGCGAGATCGTCGTGCTTGTAGCGCTCCGAGCGGTAGCGGACGCTGTACTGGATGCCGAAATCGACTCCAAGGCCGACGAACAGCACCGCGAACGCAATCGACAGCAAGTTGAACGATCCGACCATCATCAGGCCGGCTGCTGTCGTGATCGCCAGGCCGACGAACAGATTGACGAACACCGCGAAGATGATCTTCGACGAATGCAGCGCGAGCCATAGGATGACCAGCACGACGAGAATCGTGCCGACGGCGTTGACGACAGCGCCCTCCTGAACGGTCGCGTATTCCTCGTTGGCGATCGGCACCGGGCCGGTCAGCCGCACCCGCGCTTGGTATTTGCCAGCAAAATCCAGATCCGCCGCCGCTTTCCGGATCGCGTCGGTCGCATCCTTGCCGGGCTCCAGCGCGTTGTAGTCGAGAATCGGCTTGAACTCGATGAAGGTGCGCTTGTCGGAGTCCTTGAGCGGCTCGTCGCTGACGAGTTCGCGCCAGGAGAAGCTGGCGTTGCCCTTGTTGAGCACGGTCTCGACTGTCTGCGCGATCAGGTTGAAGGGCCGCTCGGTGCTGTCGAGCTTGACCTGGCCCCGCTTGACGCCGGCAAGGCCGGTCTCCAGCGCCCCGGTCAGGCCGCGGATCGAGGGATCGCCGGCCATGATCTCGATCAGCGGCGCGGCGGCTTCGAACTGGCCGGTGATCTTGCCGACCTCCTCGGTCGGCAGGAACAACAGGCCGTTCCGCTCGAAGAACGCGCCGCTGCCGAGCTGCTGCATCGAGTGGAAGTTGGTCCTGTCGTCCTTCAGCCTGGCATAGAGCGCGTCTGCCGCGGCGCTCGCCATTTCCGGCGTCCTGGCCTCGACCACAGCGAGGATCATTTCGTTCTGATCGAACGCCTTGTCGAATTGCTGGTCACGCTGCCGCCAGTCCAGATTCTGGGCAATCAGCGAGTTGATATCGGTGTTGATGGCGAAGTGGCGCGCAGCGTAATAGCCCGCCCCCACCGACAGCAGGAGCCCGAGAACGACTACGAGGGAGGCAAACCGGGTGCAGGCCCTGACGATGGCAACGACGACGCTTTGCAGCACTTCTTTTCTTTCTGCGGTTAACAGCTTGCCGGAAACGCCCGCTGTTTATCGGAGTTCCCGGCCGAAACCTATTGCTGTTTTGGGTGGTTCTCGCCGCCAGAAGGTTCGAGGTAAACGGCGGGAGACCGTGGCAAAATCATGCGGGGCGGCCGGTATAGCCAGGGAGTTGAGGCGGGAACGTGACGAAGGACTATGCAGGAATGTCGCGCACGTAGGCATACCGCAATCCCTACTAAAATACCTCTGACGCCCCCCTCAGCGGTTCCACCTTCCCCTACCGCCGATTTTTTGACACAAAGTATTGCGCCTCCATGCGCCGGAGCCGTCCACAGGGGTGGGTGGCTACCGCAGGCGCGAACCAATGGTGCGGATATTGCAACTCATTGGTCAGTATCGGAGTGCCGCTTGGGGACTGCAAAGAGCGGATTGGTGCAACTTGCGTGAGGGGCGTCCAATGGAAGTTTATCTGGCGCAACCGCGCGGCTTCTGCGCGGGGGTGGTGCGAGCAATCGAAATCGTGGAGCGGGCGCTGGAGAAGTACGGCCCGCCCGTCTACGTGCGCCATGAGATCGTGCACAACAAATACGTCGTCGAGAGCCTGAAGGCCAAAGGCGCCATCTTCGTCGAGGAACTCTCCGAGGTACCGCCGAAGGCGGTGACGGTGTTCAGCGCCCATGGCGTCGCCCGTAGCGTCGAGGAAGAGGCCGCCGCGCGCGACCTTCCGGTGCTCAATGCCACCTGCCCGCTGGTCACGAAAGTTCACAATCAGGGGAAGCGCTACATCGGCAAGGGCCGCACCCTGATCCTGATCGGCCATGCCGGCCATCCCGAGGTCGAGGGCACGATGGGCCAGGTCCCGGGGCCGGTGCAGCTTGTCCAGAGCGTTGAAGAGGTTAAGGCGCTGACCCTGCCGGCGGATACGCCAGTGGCCTACATCACCCAGACCACCCTGTCGGTCGACGACACCAAGGACATCATCGCGGCCCTTCAGGCCCGCTTTACAGACATTCAAGGTCCGGATATCCGGGATATCTGCTATGCGACACAGAACCGCCAATCTGCGGTAAGGGATTTGAGCAAGCTGGTCGACGTGATCTTGGTGGTGGGCGCTGCCAACAGCTCGAACTCGAACCGGCTCCGCGAAATCGGCACTGAGGCCGGCGTCGCGAGTTATTTGATTGCCGACGGCAGCGAGCTCAATCCGGAGTGGTTGAAGGATGCCAGGACCGTCGGCGTCACGGCCGGCGCTTCGGCGCCCGAGGTACTCGTGGATGACGTGATCGAAGCGATGCGGCGGATCGGACCGGTAAAGGTCTCGGTGTTGCCGGGCCGCGAGGAAAACATCGAATTCCGGCTTCCGGCCCAACTGGCCGCGAGCTGACCCACCCGAATTAAAAAGCCCAGAAAGAAACCTGTAATGGCCATCCCGTTCTTCAAGGAAATGCGTATCGGCGGCTATTTGCTCAAGCAGAAACTGCTTGGCCGCAAGCGCTATCCGCTCGTGCTGATGCTGGAGCCGCTGTTCCGCTGCAACCTCGCCTGCGTCGGCTGCGGCAAGATCGATTATCCCGATGCGATCCTCAACCGCCGCATGACGGCGCAGGAGTGCTGGGACGCCGCCGACGAGTGCGGCGCGCCGATGGTCGCCATTCCCGGCGGCGAGCCGCTGATTCACAAGGAGATCGGCGAGATCGTGCGCGGCCTCGTTGAGCGCAAGAAGTTCGTCTCGCTCTGCACCAACGCGCTGCTGCTGGAGAAGAAGCTCGATCTGTTCGAGCCCTCGCCCTATCTGTTCTTCTCGGTGCATCTCGACGGCCTGCGCGACCACCACGACAAGGCCGTGTCGCAGAAGGGCGTGTTCGACCGCGCGGTGTCGGCGATCAAGGCGGCCAAGGCGCGCGGCTTCACCGTCAACGTCAACGCCACCATCTTCGACGGCCACCCGGCCGAGGAGATCGCCAAATTCCTCGACCTCACCACCGAGCTCGGCGTCGGCGTCTCGATGTCCCCGGGCTACGCCTATGAGCGCGCGCCGGACCAGGAGCACTTCCTCAACCGCACCAAGACCAAAAAGCTGTTCCGCGACGTCTTTGCGATGGGCAAGGGCAAGAAGTGGAATTTCATGCATTCCGGACTGTTCCTGGACTTCCTCGCCGGCAACCAGGAATACGAATGCACCCCGTGGGGCATGCCCGCGCGCAACATCTTTGGCTGGCAGAAGCCCTGCTACCTGCTCGGTGAAGGCTACGCGAAGACCTTCAAGGAGCTGATGGAGACCACCGACTGGGATTCCTACGGCACCGGCAAGTACGAGAAGTGTGCCGACTGCATGGCCCATTGCGGCTACGAGCCCACGGCTGCGACCGCAGCGCTCAACAACCCGCTGAAGGCGATGTGGGTGGCGCTGCGCGGCGTGCGGACGAGCGGCCCGATGGCGCCGGAAATCGACCTCTCCAAGCAGCGCCCGGCGCAGTACATCTTCTCCGAGCAGGTCCAGAAGAAGCTCTCGGAGATCCGCAAGGACGAAGCTGCGGCTGCGCAGGCGAAAGCAGCGCAGAAGGCGTCGACGGCAGCGTAAAACGCAGAGCCCGTAGCCCGGATGGAGCGCAAGCGAAATCCGGGATGGTCTCTCCATGTAGCAAGGCCCCGGATTACGCTTCGCTCCATCCGGGCTACAGACACCGAACGAAAAAGGCCCGGTCGCGCGACCGGGCCTTTTCTTTATTCTCAGATCGAAGACCCCGCTCACGCCGCCTTCGACACCAAGGCCTCGCTCTCGACGAACTCCGTCCCGATCAGATAATCGCGGCAGCCGCGCAACGACCGCAGGGCGCGGTTGAAGTCGATGCCGGTCGAGACCAGGGCATGCAACGTTGCCGGATTGCGCACGATGCCGCGCAGCACGGCTCCGAGGTCGATCTGGCCGTTCGGCTTGATCGCGGCGCGGGCCAGCGCCGGCAGCGCGCGGTGGGCGGGGTCGCTGATGACGCGGACCGCGGCGAAGGGCAGCCCGGCCTCGGCGGCGTAGGCCGCGGCGATGTGGCTTTCCATGTCGACCGCGGCGGCCCCCGTCTCGGAGTGCAGGGCCGCCTTGCAGGAGCGCTTCGTGACCACTTCCTCGGCACCGGCGAGGCTGCCGCGCACGACGCGGCGGCGGCCGGAGGTCAGGCGCTCGATCAGCTCGTCGCCGAGCGACAGGCCGGCGGCCCAGCGGGTGTCGCCGGAGAGCACTTCAGTCGCCAGCACGACGTCGCCGGAGCGCAAGCTCGGGTCGAGCCCGCCGGCCACGCCGAATGAGATCACGCCGCGAATCGTCTCAGGATCCACCACCGTCAGAAGCGCCCGCAACTGGGTCGGGCTGCTGGATGAACAGATGACCGCCATTCCGGGCCCGGCCGCGATGCGGGCCTCCTGCACCAATCCGGTCACGATCAGTATCGGCCGCGGGTCGATGGCCTGACCCACGGTAAAATAGTCCCCCGTCCCCAAAGTCACATTCCGACCCCTACCACCCTGCTGTTGGTGTTCCGCAAGTTCCGATACCGCGCCAACGCCCACAGCGGAAAGAACTTTGGGTAACCATGATAACGTAGATAGAACACGCGGGGGAAGCCTGTGGCGGTGTACCGCTGCTCGTCCCACAGTCCTTTTTTGTCTTGTGTTGCAATCAGGTACTCCACCCCGCGGGCGACGGCCGGGTGATCAACCTCGCCTGCCGCCATCAGGGCAAGCAAGGCCCATGCCGTTTGCGAGGCGGTCGAGGGGGCGGCCTCCCAACCCTTGTAGTCGAGCCGGTAGCTGACGGCGTCCTCGCCCCAGCCGCCGTCGTCGTTCTGGATAGAGGTCAGCCAGGCCGCCGCCTTGCGGATCATGGGGTCCTTGTGGTCGACGCCGGCCATGTTGAGGGCGCACAGCACCGACCAGGTTCCATAGATGAAGTTCATACCCCAGCGGCCGTACCAGGACCCTTCCGGGTGCTGGGTCTTCCGCAAATAGGCGACCCCGGCGGCCACCTGCTTGCTGGTCTTGGCGGTCTCACCGAGCTGGGCCAGCATCGAGATGCATCGCGCCGTGACGTCCTCGGTCGGCGGATCGAGCAGCGCGCCATGGTCCGAGAACGGGATGTTGTTGAGGTAATATTCGAGGTTGTTGACGTCGAAGGCGGCCCAGCCACCGTCGTCGCTCTGCATGCCCTCGATCCACTCCCGGCCGCGGGCGATCGCGTCGTCATAGCCGGCCGCACCGTGCTCCCGGCGCATGCGGTCCATCGACATCACCACGACGGCGGTGTCGTCGAGATCGGGATAATGGGCATTGTTGTATTGGAAGGCCCAGCCGCCCGGGCGCACGTCGGGCCGCTTCACTGCCCAGTCGCCCTTCACCTCGAGCTCCTGCCTCGGGATCAGCCAGTCGAGGCCCTGCTTGGCGGCCGGCACCGCCTTGTCACCGCCGGCCTCCAGCAGCGCATGCGCGGTGAGCGTCGTGTCCCACACCGGAGAGACGCAGGGCTGGCAATAGGCTTCGTCGTCCTTGATGACGAGCAACTTGTCGATGCCCCGGCGCGTGATCGCGCGTGGCGGGAAGTTCTCGTCCTTGCCGAGGGCGTCGTACATCATGACGATGTTGGCCATGGGCGGGTAGATCGCGCCCATGCCGTCCTCGCCGTTGAGCCGTTCCTCGGTGAAGGCGAGCGCGGCGTCGATCGCGCGCTTGCGCAGACTCTTCGGAAACAGCGGCTCGATCACGCGCAGGATCGCATCGAGCGAACGAAACAACAGAAACCAGGCCATGCTCTGGTGCGGCGCCTTGGCGGTCATGCCGATCGAGCGCGGGTCCTGCAGGAACAATTCGTCGATGCCGACGCCTTTCGGATTCCTTGCGCGCGGCTTCAGCGCGGCGATCACCATCAGCGGCACCATAGTGGTGCGCGCCCAATAGGAGATCTTGTTGAGGTGGAACGGCGACCAGAACGGCAACAGCACGATCTCGATCGGCAGCACCGGCACCGCGCGCCAGGTCACGACACCGAAGGTCGCGAGCAGGAAGCGGGTGAAGACGTTGCTGTTGATCGCGCCGCCGCGAGCGTGGATCGCCTCGCGCGCGCGCACCATGTGCGGCGCGTCGACGGAGTCGCCGATCATCTTCAGCGCGAAGTACGCCTTCACGCTGGCGCTCATGTCGAACTCGCCGTCATGCACCAGCGGCCAGCCGCCATGGGGGCCCTGGATGCGGCGCAGATAGTTGCCGATCTTGGCCTCGAGCACGGTGTCGACCGGCTCGGCGAGGTAATGGCGCAGCAGGATGTACTCGGCCGGAATCGTGCAGTCGGCCTCGAGCTCGAACACCCAATGGCCGTCGGATTGCTGGAAGCCGAGGATGCCCTGGGTGGCCGACGCAATGCTCGATTCCAAAGCTTCGCGGCTGGTCGCGGTCACGGAATCCATGTCGCTCGATTGCTCCGATACTCGATTGAAAGTTGACCGGGACAATTGCCCGTCGGGCCGCCTTTCAGGATTCTTTGGCGGCCAGAACCAGATCGGCGGCGCGGTCACCCGACCGGACCGATCCCTCGATGGTTGCTGGCAATCCCGTAGCAGTCCAGTCGCCGGCGAGGAACAGGTTTTTCAGCGCAGTGACCGGCCCGGGACGCAGGGCATTCTGGGCCGGCGTCGCCGCAAATGTGGCGCGGCGCTCGCGCACGATCTGCCAAGGAGGCAGCTCGCCGGAGACACCTCCCGCCTGGCAGACCTCGTTCCAGATCGTCTGCGCCAGTTCCTCGCGCGGCATGTCGACCAGGCGGTCGCCATTGCTGATGGTCACCGACAGACGGTTCGGGAACGCGAACAGCCATTCCACCACGCCGCCGATCACGCCGAGGATGGGCGCCGAGCCAGGCGGCGGCTCAAAGCGGAAATGCGCGTTCACAATGGCGCGGAATTCGGTCGGCGTCTTCAGCCCCGGCAGCAGGTTGGCTGCCGCGCGCGGCGGCACCGCCATCACGACGACATCGCCCGCGCCGAGCTGGATCAAATCCTCGCCGCCGAAATTCAGCGCGGTCACCTTGCCGTCCGTGCTGACGAACGAGCGCAGCTCATGGCCGAGCTGAACGGTGTGACCACGCTCCTGCAGAAACTTCACGGCGGGCTCAATCAGAACCGCGCTGAGACCGTCGCGCGCAATCAGCGGACGGCAGGCCTGCCCGCCCGCAAGCAGCGTCTCGCGCACGATCGCGCCGGCGAGCCCGGCCGAGCCCTCGGGCGGATCGACGTTGAGAGCTGCCAGCAGCAGCGGCTGCACCAGGCGCTGATAGAGGATGCCCTCGGTCGGAATCGACTTGCCGACCAGCGTCTCCTCCGACGCCCAGATCAGCGGCGCCAGCTTGAGATAATCGGAAAGGCCGGTGTCGGGCACGCGGCGGCTTTCGTCGAGCACCCAGGTCGGCCACCGGCCATCGCCG
Organism: Bradyrhizobium sp. USDA 336; assembly: GCF_044908355.1. Lineage (NCBI taxonomy): Bacteria > Pseudomonadati > Pseudomonadota > Alphaproteobacteria > Hyphomicrobiales > Nitrobacteraceae > Bradyrhizobium > Bradyrhizobium sp. USDA 336. The sequence goes on from NZ_JBIYDC010000002.1 coordinate 2,981,840, forward strand.
AGATCGATCTGCCAGCGCTGCCCGGTCTTGATATCGACGAACGGAAATTGCGCCCGCTCGGGGCCGACCAGGCCCGCCTCGGTGCCGATCGCGCGCGCATAGGCGCGCGCATGGCTGTTGCCCGACAGCAGCAGATGATTGCCGTTGTCGATGGTGAGATTGGTGGCGCCGTCGAAATAGGACCGGCAGCGGCCGCCGGCCTGGTGCGTCGCCTCGTGCACGGCGACCTTGAAGCCGGAATTGGCGAGCCGCACGGCGGCGGAGAGGCCGGAAATTCCAGCGCCGATGATGTGAGCTGTGTTTTGCATCAGATGAAAGCGTAACGGAGCAGGATCAGGATGCGCGTGATCTTCGACACACGCACCGGCTCGCGCGGCGCGGTGAAGCCGCGCGCGATCAGGAGGTCCAGAATGGAATGGTAATATTTCGACATGATCCGCGGCGCGCGCACGGCGCGGCGCCTGTTGCGGTTCATGATCTCGTCCGACTTCTCGAAATGCACCTTGGCGCGCTGCGCCAGCGGCATGCAGACCTTCGGCAGCGCGCGCTCGGCGATCACGCGGTTCGGATCATCAGAGGTGATGCCGGCATGCAGCAGCGCCTCGCGCGGCAGATAGAGCCGGCCAAGGCCGGCGTCCTCGTCGATGTCGCGCAGGATGTTGGTGAGCTGCAGCGCGCGGCCAAGGTGGTGCGCGAGCAGGATGCCGTCTTCCTCGGGCATGCCGAACACGCGCACCGACAGCCGCCCCACGGCGCTGGCGACACGGTCGCAATACAGATCCAGCGTCGCCATGTCGGGCGCACGGATGTCCTGCGGCACGTCCATCTCCATGCCGTCGACGATGGCGAGGAAATCCTCCCGCTTGAGCCCGAAGGTCTTCACCGAGGCGACATAGTCCTTCAGCCGCGGCGGCGGATGGCCCTGATAGAGCGCGTCGATATCGTTGCGCCATTCCTGAAGTGCGGCGAGTCGCTCGTCGCGCGGGCCGTCGGAATCGGCGATGTCGTCGACCTGGCGGCAGAAGCTGTAGATCTGAAACATGGCTTCGCGCTGATCACGCGGCAGGATGCGCATCGCGGCATAGAACGAGCTGCCGGATGCGGTCGAGCCGTAATTGGCGCCGGGCGTGGTCGCCTCAAGCGTCATGGGCAGTCCCCGGTCTGGAAATGGCCTTGCGACGGATCGCACGGCGGCCCACTTCGCCGATGATTCCGGCGAGGCTGAAGGCGAGCAGCTCGAATTTGTTCAGATGCACGCGCTCCCGCAAGGGATCGCGTACCTTGAGCAGGCGCACGATGCGGTCGGCATAGGCCTGGATGACGGAGACGTCGACGCCGAGACGGAAATCCCGGATCTCGGCTGCGAGCGACCTGCCCTCCCCGAGCAGCTCCTCGTTGCGTGCGGCGAGCGACTGCAGGCAGGCCAGCATCGCCGGCGGCGACTGCGCGAGACCGAGCTGCTCGACGGAGGCGCCGTGTGCTGCCAGCGCATCGCGTGGCAGATAGACGCGATTGAGCTCGCGATAATCCTTGCCGCAATCCTGCAGGTGATTGTTGATCTGAAGGCCCGCGCAGAGCGCGTCCGAGGCGGCCCATGTCGAGGTGCTCTCGCCGTGAACGTCGAGCATGAAGCGGCCGACCGGCATCGCCGAGTAGCGGCAATAATGGATGACCTCGTCCCAGGTCTCATAGCGCAGCTTGGTCACGTCCATGCGGAAGGCGATCAGCACGTCGAGCGCATGACGCGGCGCCATGCCGCGCTCGGCCAGCGCGCGGCGCAAGCTGACGGCCTCGGGCTGGGTGTCACCCTTGCCGAGCAGTTCCGCCTCGAGCAGATCGAGATAAGCGAGCTTCTGGTCGGGGGGGAGCGTGGCGTGATCGGCGATGTCGTCGGCGGTGCGGACGAAATTGTAATAGGCCAGGATCAGGGCGCGATGACGCGGATGAATGATCCAGGACGCGACGGGAAAATTCTCGTCGCGGTCACCTTTGCCGGATCGCAATTCGCTCGCAGAGGTCATCGAGGGCTGGTTTACAATCGTTTGGAGAGGAAGGACTTTTTCGCTCGGGCGGGCTCACGCCGGCGACGCCGCCGCGGCCCCCATATAGGGGAATACGCCCGCAAAACCAATCCTGTCCGTCGATGGCTGCCCCTTCAGATTGGGCCCGGAAAAGCGGCCAAGGGCCGCCTTTCTAGGCCAATGGCCGAGTTTATTGATTGTGGTTCTTCAGCACCTGGTCGCAGGCCTGCGAGATCTTGGCCCGGTTCTCCTTGAGGCAGGCCAGGATGGTGAAATCGCCCTGGTCGATGACCGGGCGGCAGAACTTCTGCACATCGCGGGTGCAGGCCTTCTGCTCGGCGTCCGTGCCACGCCCTTGTTGGGCGAACGCCGCCGTCGAAAGGGAGGCCGACAGCAGGGTGAGAGCGACGAGAAGATTGCGCATTGTATTCCTTCATTCTGACGGCAGAATCGCACCGATCCCGGACTGCGCAGGGCGGATGGCCGGAACGGATTGGTTCTGATGGCAAGTCGCCGCTTGTAGCGGCCTCAGAGAAGGCACAAGCACTGGCAAATGCGGCCAAATTGGCGCCGCCCTCGCCGAATCAGGTCTTCCCCGCGCCTTCATTGGCAGATGTAAGGGCTTGATACTACGTCATAATTCTGGAGCATCGCGTTTTAATGCAGACCTGTTGCCGCGCTGCATCTCTTCGCCCGTCGTCGGCTGCCGGAAACATGACGAAACGCGGCAAATCGCGGCCCTGGAAGCACGGCGGGGTCGCGTGAACCGCCGTCTCTGGTCGCCGGGCTTTGAACCTGCGACTTGCTCGGAGCACTAAACTTTCGATGTGGCGAGACGTTCTCGATCGAAGCGAACGTCGTTCCAAAACGGGGATATTCGAGATGACATTCTTTGGGCGATCTGGACTGGCAATCAAGGCGGCCGGCATCGGGGCGGCGCTGCTCTTCTCGGCATCGGCAAGCCACGCTCAGTCGTCCGGACCGTTTGCCGGTTTCGACGGCGCGTGGACCGGAACCGGCACGGTGTCGCTGTCCGACGGCTCCACCGAGCGCATTCGCTGCAAGGCGGACTATAAGGTCGCCGGCAGCGGCCTCAACCTGAAGCAGGCGCTGAGCTGCGCCTCCGACAGCTACAAGTTCAACCTCACCAGCGACGTGACGAGCCAGGGCGACCGCATCTCCGGCAACTGGAGCGAGTCCAGCCGCAACATCTTCGGCAATCTCCAGGGCACCGCCGGCGGCGGCCAGATCGAGGTCTTCGTCGAGGCCAACGGCTTTGCCGCCAACCTGTCGCTGCGCACCAACGGCACCAAGCAGACGGTGCAGATCTCGTCCAAGGGCGAGATCCGCGGCGTCAACATCACGATGACGAAGGGCTGACGGCCTTTCGCACGCAATGTGGAACATGCCCCCGGCTCTCGCGAGCCGGGGGCTTTTTGCTGACACGAACTGACCGGCTGGATTTGCTGAGATGGACCCGATCCGCAGACATCTGCTGAAGGCCGCCGGGCTCTTCGTGGCCAGCCGCGCCTTCGCCAGCGAGCAGCAGGGAGCGAACATGCAGCCTTCGTCCGTGAAGCCGCGTCACGTGCTCTGCTTCCTCGGCAAGAATGAAAGCCTGCTGCATCCGCCGAAGGCGGTGGCGAAGACGATCGCCGATTTCGGCTTCGAGATCGACCGCACCTATTCGCAAGCCAATCCAGATCCGCACATGGAGCGCTCTTTCGGTGTGTGCTGGGACCGCGTCTTTCCGAAAGCGTGGTCCGAGGCGGACGAAATGGCCGTACTCAATCACAAAGCGGTCCTCTACGTGTTGAGCCCGTCGATGGAGCAGCACAAGACGGTCGCCTATTCAGCTGCCGCCTTGCGAATTGTCGAGGAGATGATCGAGGCCGGCGCCACAGCCGTGAAAGGAGAAAGCGCGGGCGTTGCCCACGGCTTGGCGCGATGGCGGCAACTGGCCCGCGAGTGCAAGGCCGCCGCAAACACGAACCAGGGCCTTACCGTCACGCCAGCGATGGGCCGATCCTGCCGCCTCGCCTTCGCCAAGCGTCCGCTTGCCGGCGACACCTACAACGAAAGCGTCGGCTTCCACCTCGTCGGACTGCCGGATATCTATGTCGCGCGATCGCGCGGCAGCGACCGGAACGCGGTGAAGCTGATGGACGAGATCGCGGACGCGATGGCTGAGCGCGGCATCGAGGCAACGCTGCGCGACCGCAAGCTCGCGCTGTCGCGCGAGCAGGACTACGCCGAGGGCGACTTCAAGTTCAATCCCTACGGGATCGTCCGGGTCGAGGCGTGAGGGCCGAACCGCGCCGGATCAGTCCTTTCGCGCGATGCATTCGCACCGGCATCGGAAATAGACCGCGTCCGGATCGCGTTCCCAAGCCTCCCATCCGGCAAGCGCGGCCCGGATCTCATCGTCTGTCGCGAGCCCACTGCCCACGAGTTGCGGTCCTAGGTCCAGCAGGCTCCGCCGCGCATCGGCAACGGCCTCGCTGCGGGTCTGCGCATCGGCACCGTGGTTGACGTAGCTTGCACCGGCCCAGACCGGCGCGAAGCCGTGGGCTCGGAGGATGGAGCCCTGCCGGCGCCCGAAGCGAAGCGCCTCCGGATCGTCGTGCTGGTACCAGCGTTGCCAGAGATCGAGCGCGAGCCGCACGCCGTCGATTTCAGGATAAAGAACGTTGCCGCCGACGTCGGCATCGCGCGTTGCGACGAGACCGCGCGGCTTCAGCACGCGGCGCGCTTCGGCCAGCGTTCGCGCCAATATCTCCCGGCTCTGATGGTAGAGCACCGCGTGAAAGAACACGGCGTCGAACGTTCCATCTGCGAACGGCAGCGCCGTCATATCGGCTTCGACAAAGGCCAGATTGGTCGAGCCCGCCGCCGACACGAGCCGATTGGCGGCGGTAATGGCCGTCGGCTCGATATCGAGGCCGACGGCCTTTTCGACGTGGTCCGCCAGCGCTGCCGTAATGGTGCCGGGCCCGCAGCCCGCGTCGAGCAGGGTCATACCCGATGTCAGGAACGGGACGAAAAAAGCAGCTGAATCACCGCCTCGCTTCTGTTGAAACGCCACGATGGAGCCGTCGTACTGCATGATTCGTCCCCGACCGGAACTCCGGCGCAGTCATTCAGACTGCGCCGATTCCATGTCCGGTGGATGAAGCCACTCAGATCGCCTGCTTGTCCGGGCCGTGCAGCTTGGCGTGCAGATTGATCAGCCACATCGCCGTCGGCCGGAGGATGAAGAGGTCGGCGACGAGCGCCATCACCATCGAGAAGGCGCTGAGCCAACCGAACAGCCGCAGCGACGGCAGGTCGGAGAACACGGTGACGACGAGGCCGCAGGCCAGCACCACCGTGGTCAGGATCAGCGCAGGTCCCACCAGCACGGTCGCCCGCTCCACCGCCAGCGCCGAGCCGACGCCCGGCTTGTTCTCCAGCCGCAGGCGGTTGAGGAAGTGGATGGTGGCGGAGAGGCCAAGTCCGAACGAGACGGTCAGCGCGACGACGCTGGCGAATTGCAGGCCCTCGCCCATCGCCCACAGCACCGTGCCCGACATCACCACCGGAAAGATGCCCGGCAGGATGCAGGCGAGCGTCACCACCCAGGAGCGGAAGGCGAGGCCGATGAAGATCGCGACCAGCGCGAATTCGATCGTGAGGCCGTGGTTCAGCTTCTCGATCATGTTGGCCGAGTTGCGCGCGGCGATGGCGGCGAGACCCGTCACGGCGATCTCATAGCCGGGATGCTTCTTGCGGACGGCGTCGAGCTCGGAATCGAGCTTGTCGACGATCGGCAGGAGCTGGCTGGAATCCTTGTCCGGCACGCGGCCGGCCACCACCACGGCGTCCTGCTCGGCGTCGATGAAGCGCCGCACCAGGTGCTCGGGGATGACGCTGACATATTCTTTCAGCGTCGCGACATCGGCACTGCCGGCCTTCTCCGCCAGCCAGCGGCGTAGCGTCTCCAGCGACCACACGTTGCCGACCCCTGCGGACTTCTCGACCGTCGCATGCACCTCGGCGATGGTCTGGAGCGTTTGCGGTGAATAGAGCGATTCACCCTTGGGGAACACGATCAGCACGTTGACGGGATTGGCGCCGGTGAGCTTGGCATCGAGCCGATCGCTGGCAGCAACCGCCTGGCGCTTGTCCGGCACCTGGTCGGCGAGCCGGTAGCGCGGCTCCAGATTGGCATAGATGACGCCGAGGCCGCCGACGAACAGCACCGCGATCAGGCTGAACAGGCCGGGCCGGCCGACCATGCGCACCGCGATCCAGTAGCAGAAATTGCGCAGCGCCTGGACACCGGCGTCCGCACCCTGGAACTTGACCGCGAAGACCTTCTCGTTGCGCACGAACAGGACGCCGAACACCGGCACCAGCGACAGCACCGCGACCAGCGCGATGATGGTGGCGGCAAGGCCCGCCTCCCCGAACTTGCGGATCAGGTCGGAGTCGGAGAACATCAGCGCGATGAAGGAAATGCCGGCGGTGCCATGCGTCAGCACGCAGGCCGGGCCCACCACCAGCACCGCGTTCTTGAACGCGGTGAACTTGTCCTGGCCCGCGATCAGCCGGTCGCGCGCGGCGAAGGTGAGCTGCATCGAGTCCGAGAAGCTGATGACCATGATGAGCGGCGTCATCACGTTCAGGAACATGTTGAGATTGAAATTGGCCCAGCCGAGCGCGCCGAGCGCCAGCAGGATTGCTATCATCGGCGGGAATGCCGCGGCGATCATGAACGAGATCTTGCGGAAGAAGATGATGGCGATGATGCAGCCGGCGAGGATGCCGAGGATGTTGTAGGTCAGCCCGTCACGCTCGACCGCATTGCGGATCTCGAGCTGCATCACCGGCACGCCCGAGAGCTGCACGTTGAGCCCGGTGTCGCCGAGATCCTCCTTCATCAGCGCGCGGATGTCGCCGACGGTCTTGGTCAGCTTGTTGGAGCCGACCACTTCGGGATCGAGCGACAGCACGATCAACGCCAGCGTGCCGTCCTCCGACAGCAACTTGCCGCGGATGATCTCGTTGTTCTTGACGGTCTCGATGAACTTGTCATAGGCCGCGCCCTCGGGCAGCTCGGCCGGGAACAGGGCCGCCGGCAGCTTGCCGGGGGCCGGCGCCTGGCGCGCCGAGAACAGCGAGACCAGCCCGCGGGTGCCTTCGACCAGCTGCAGGTCGGTGACGAAGTCGCGCAGCTTCTCGAGGTTGCTGCGTTCCAGGAGGGTCTTGCCCTCGACCACGACGAGGACATCGAACTCCTCCGCCGGGAACTTCTTGGTCACCTCTTCGTACTGGCGGAATTCGCGGCTGTCGGAGCGGAACAGCTGCGACAGCGAATCGTCGATCTTGATCCGGTAGATCCCGAACACCGCGCCGACGATCAACGCGAGCAGGACGATGCAGGAGACGATCGGGGCCCGAACGGCGATCAGCCCGAGCCGCTCCAGCCCGAAGGCGATGGAGGACGTAGGTCCCTGCTCGACCTTGTCGACATGAACCTCATTCTCGCTGTGCTTTTCGAGCATGCCTTATCCAGTTCCTAAATCGGCTCGGCCTTGCGAGCTTATCGCGCCGCGCGAACGGCTTGAAAACGCCATACCAATGGGAGGCTTGCCCTTTGAAAATGCGCGGAAAATCGCCGGCAGCGGTTTAGCAGGTCAACAGGTCTTTTCGCAAGCAGGCCCGGCGCGGCCGAATCGATCAGAAAAGTGGCGATCCGGGCTTGGAATGACCGTCATCCCGGCGAGGATGTGCCAATCTGGCGCGGCGCGGGGTCCGCACTCTCGTCCTTCAGCGCCACGCCGGTGATCTCCCGGGCCAGCCCCTCGCGGACCAGCCAGGCGATCTTGAACGCCGCCTCCTCGTGGCTCAACCCGGCGTGATGGATGTTGGAGACGCAATTGCGCTCGGCATCGGTGCGGCTGGGCCTCGGCGCAAAGGTCAGATAGGCGCCGAGGCTGTCGGGCGCGGACAGGCCGGGCCGCTCGCCGATCAGCATCACGACCATGCGCGCACCGAGAATGGCGCCGATCTCGTCGCCGAGCGCGACGCGCGCGCCCGATGCGACGACGACATGGCGAACCGCGACAGCATCCCCCTCCGCAAGCAATGGCAGCAGGCGCCTCACCACGATCGCCGCATGGCTATGGACCGCCGCCGCGGACAGGCCGTCTCCGATCACGACCGCGAGCTGGCACGGCGCCGAGATGCTTCGTGCCAGACGCTGGGCCGAGCCGGGGTCGAGCTGCCGTCCCAGATCCGGCCGCCGCAGATAGTCGCTGCGATCGACCGCCCGGCTCCTCACCTCGGTCGCGGCAACACCGAGCGCGTCGAGATCGGCGATGAGACGCGGCGTATCGAAGGCGGCATGCACGGCATCGCGGGCGCGGGCATGATCCAGCGTAAAATCGAGCAACGCCTTCGTCGGCAGGCTCGCGCCGCTGCGTCCCAGCGCGACGCGCGCAGGCGTGAACGACTGCAAATCGAGGGTCGGACGGCGCGGCAGGGCCGGGTCAGACATGGGGCATCATTCGGCCGGAACGGCGGCCTCGCGCAGCCGGATCGAATAGTTCGAAGCGTTCTGTTTGCCGCTGGAGGCCGCGCGCGCAAAGGTGATGAGATGGTGCGCGATCAGCGTGCAGCCGATCAGGCCTTCGATGTCGCCGCGCTTGATGCGGCCCAGCGCGAACTTCCAGAACACGCGCCTGTAGTCGCCAAGCACGCCGACCTTCCAGAAGATGTTGCGTAGCATGACGAGGCCGCGCCGGATGTTCGGCCAGGTCTTCATCTCGTCCGGCACCGGCACCTTGAGCCGGTTCACATAGACGTGGTCGCATTGGTGCTGATAGCGCGCGTAGACCTTGTCGGGCGCGTAAGCGACTGCCATGGCGTGCTTCCAGGACGCGACGACCTCGTCATAGGGCAATAGGAAGTCGACGTTGGAATCGCGGCCATCGTCCTCGACCAGCCGCCCCTCGCGCTCAAGCCGGTCCCATAGCGGCGTCTTCGGCAGCGCCTGCAGCAGATTGATGGTGAGCAGCGGAATCCGGGACTCCTCGACGAAGGCGAGCAGCGCCTCCGAGGTGTTCGGCTTGTCGGTGTCGAGCCCCATGATGATGCCTGAGACCACCTCCATGCCGTAGGAGTTGATGGTGCGCACGCCCTCCAGGATCGGGACCATCATGTTGTGGTCCTTCTGCATCGCCTTCAACGCGTCGGGATCGGGCGTCTCGATGCCGCAGAAGATGGTGATGAAATAGGCCTCGCGCATCTTCTCGAGGATCTCGGGGCGTTTGGCGATGTTGAGCGTCGCCTCGCAGGCGAGCCGCACCACGTAGCCGGTCCGCTTCTGCCACTCGATCAGGTGCGGCAGCAGGTCCATGGCCGCCTTGCGGTTGCCGATGAAATTGTCGTCGACGAAATAGACCGTGTCGGTCATGCCGCATTCGCGCAGGCGGTCGAGCTCGGCGATGATCTGCTGCGGCGTCTTGATGCGCGGATTGCGGCCGTAAAGGCCGGGGATGTCGCAGAACTCGCACTGGTAGGGACAGCCGCTGGAATATTGGATGCTGCCGAGGAAGTACTTCTTCACGTCGGCGAGCTCGTAGGCCGGGATCGGAAACTCCGTCATCGGCAGGCGGTCCTTGGTCGTGAGCACGACCTGCTGCTCGGGCCGCGAGGTGTCGCGCGACAGGATCTCGATCAGCTGGTTGGTGGCATCGCCGAGCTCGCCGACATGCAGATAATCGAAGGACGGGTAATAGTCGGGACAGGCGCTGACGGAAGGCCCGCCGAGCGCGACCGGCAGATCGAACTCATGGGCACGGCGGCAGATGTCGTTCATCTGCTGGCGCTGGATGTGCATGCCGCTGACGAAGACCGCTTCCGCCCATTCGAACTCCTCCCTCGTCGTGCGGCGCAGGTTCTCGTCGACGAATTTGACCTGCCACTCCTTCGGAAGATAGGCGGAGATCAGCAGCAGCCCCTGCGGCGGCATGAAGGCGCGAACGCCATCGGTCAGCGGATAGGAATGCTCGAACGTGCCGAAGGACGAGGTGTAGCGCGGAAACACGCAGAGAATCCGCCGGGACGTTCCGTTACTTTCAGCTCGCATCAAAGCTCCCCCGCCACACTCAACCGATGGTGCGGAAATTGCCAGCCCGACACATAGCGTAATGCTGTCGCCGGAATTTCTCAATATTGTGGCGTAAGCATAATTCCGAGAGGCGCCGATGGTTTCCCAACCGAGTTGACCTTCCGCCTCATGCGATCAGCCGCGCGGCAAAATCGGGCAGCAGGCCTGCATCGCCGGCAATCCGGAAATCGGCACCTGCAATGCCCGAGCGCGCCAGCCAGTCGTCGAATTCCGGCGCACGGCGCAGCGCGAAGACGTCCCTGACATAGAGCGCGTCGTGAAAAGACGTCGACTGGTAGTTCAGCATGACGTCGTCGGCACCGGGAACACCCATGATGAAGGTGACGCCGGCGGCGGCGAGCAGCGTCAGGAGATTGTCCATGTCGTCCTGATCCGCTTCGGCGTGGTTGGTGTAGCAGATGTCGACCCCGAGCGGCAGGCCGAGCAGCTTGCCACAGAAATGATCCTCTAGCCCGGCGCGGATGATTTCCTTGCCGTCATAGAGATATTCGGGGCCGATGAAGCCGACCACGCTGTTGACCAGCAGCGGAGCGAAGGCGCGGGCGACCGCATAGGCGCGCGCCTCGCAGGTCTGCTGGTCGACGCCGTGATGGGCGCCCGCCGACAGCGCCGAGCCCTGGCCGGTCTCGAAATACATCAGGTTCCGCCCGACCGTGCCGCGCGACTGCGACAGCCCGGCCTCTTGCGCCTCCTTCAACAGTGCGAGGTCGATGCCGAAGCTGCGGTTGGCGGCCTCGGTGCCCGCGACCGACTGGAAGACGAGGTCGACCGGCACGCCCTGCCCGATCAGCGACAGCGTCGTCGTGACATGGGTCAGGACGCAGCCTTGCGTCGGGATCTGCAGCCGCGCGATGATCTCGTCGAGCAGCCGCAGCAATTGCGCGATGACGGCCGGATCATCGCTGGCGGGATTGATGCCGATGCAGGCATCGCCTGCCCCCAGCAGGATGCCGTCGAGGATCGAGGCGGTGATGCCCCTTGCATCGTCGAAGGGATGGTTCGGCTGCAGGCGTGTGCTCATCCGCCCCTTCAGGCCGATGGTGTTGCGAAAGGCGGTGGTGACCTCGCATTTCCGCGCGGCCAGGATCAGATCCTGGTTGCGCATCAGCTTCGACACCGCGGCCGCCATCTCCGGCGTGATGCCGGGCGCCAGCTTGCGCAGGATCTCGGGCGTTGCGGCGTCCGACAGCAGCCAGTCGCGGAAGGCGCCGACCGTCAGCGATGCCACCGGCGCGAACGCCCTGGCGTCATGGCTGTCGATGACGAGGCGAGTGACCTCATCGGCCTCGTAGGGAACAACGGCTTCCTGCAGGAACTGGCCGAGCGGCACATCGGCGAGCGCCATCCGCGCGGCGATCATCTGCTCGGAGCTGGCTGCGGCAATTCCGGCCAGCCGGTCGCCGGAGCGAGGGGGTGTCGCCTTGGCGAGCAGGTCGCGCAGGTCGGGAAAGCTGTAGGTCGTGGCGTCGATGCTGTGGCGGTAGACCAAGGGTCTCTCCGGGTTGCTCGGCCAACGGCCGACTCCAAGACTATCCCAAAAGACTATCCTGAAACTAAACCTTCGGATCAAGACGCTGAAATGACTTGCCTTTCCTTCGACCTAGGACGGAGGCGGCCAGGCCGCGCGTTAACGAGGCGTCCATCTTCGTTCTGCATAGTTTTGCAACAATTTGCCTGACCCCGTTCACCGGCCGGTCAGGCCAATCCGGGCTCCTTGAACATCATGACATCCGTCCGATCTGGGAATGCCGCCAAGCCGGCAGGCCGCTTCACGCTTGCCAGCAAGCTCTATGCGATCTTCGCGCTGTTCGCGCTGCTCACGGCAGCGATCGCGATCTTGTCCGACTACAACAGCCGCCGCAGCGCGGACCTCGCAGTCGCGATCGAGACGGCCAATTCCGCCGCGCTGAACGTCGAGCGGGTCAACTCCCTCGTCTATGCGGTGGTGATGGAATCGCGCGGCATCTACATGTCGACCGAGCCGGCCGTGGTGAAGAAATACGGCGACGGCCTGCTCAAGTTCAACGCCCAGATCCTCGACGTCGTGAAACGCTGGGAGACCATCGTCAAGGAAGACGATGCCGAGCAGTTCGCGACCTTCAAGAAGCGCATCGAGCAGTTCGTCGAGTTCCGCAAGGAGCTGGTGCGGCGCGGCGTCGAGATCAACGCGGCAGCGGGCCGCGAATGGGGCGACAACGACGCCAACCGCAGCGTCCGCTCGGCGCTGAACAAGGACCTCGAGGCGCTGTCCAAGGTCTATGCCGAGCGCGGCAGGCAGATCGCGCAGCAGACCGAGACCGCCCGCACATTGTCGTTCATCCTCACCTGCCTCGGCGGCGTGGCGCTGGCCCTCGTCGTCGCTGGCATCGTCATCATTGCCCGCTCGATCGCCCGGCCGCTCGCCGCGATCACCGCCACCATCAAGCAGGTCGCCGACGGCGCCGACGATGTCGTGGTGCCGCACTCCGACCGCGCCGACGAGATCGGCGCGCTGGCCCGCGCCATCCAGGTGTTCCAGGACTCGATGGGGCGCAACCGCAACCTCGCCTCGCAAGTGTCGCAAGACGCCGCCGCGCGCGAGGAGCGCGCCCGTCACGTCGAGCGGTCCGTCGAGCAATTTCGCGAGGCGATCGGCGCGATCATGCGCGGCCTCAGCGACAACGCCTCCGTCATGCGCGAGACCGCGCAGACCATCACGCGTGTCACTGCGGATGCTAGCAGCCGCGCCGGCACCGCGGCGAATGCCACCGAGCAGGCCTCGCACAACGTCACCGCGGTGGCGGGCGCGGCCGAGGAGCTTTCGGCCTCGGTGGTGGAGATCGGCCGCCAGGTGCGGCAGAGCGCGGGCGCGGTCGAGCAGACCGGCCAGCGCACCGAGAAGTCCATCTCCGAGATCGAGAGCCTCGCTGCAGCCACGCAACGCATCGACGGCGTGCTCAACCTGATCCAGGCGATCGCCGAGCAGACCAACCTGCTCGCGTTGAACGCCACCATCGAAGCGGCGCGTGCCGGCGATGCCGGCCGCGGCTTTGCTGTCGTCGCCCACGAGGTGAAGGCGCTCGCGGGCCAGACCGCCAAGGCCACGGCCGAGATCAGCGAGAACGTCGCGATGATCCAGGCCTCGACGCGGAACGCCGTCGACGCCGTCCGCGAGATCGGCGGGGCCGTGCGCGAGATCAACGAGGTCACATCCGCGATTGCCGGCGCCATCAGTCAGCAGGACCAGGCCACGCGCGAGATCTCCTCCAACGCGCAAAGCGCCGCCCAAGGCAACGAGACGCTGGTGGCGAACATCACCTCGCTGCGCGATGCCATTGGCGAGACCGATACTGCGGCGGCTTCGGTGTTCACCGCCGCCAGCAGCCTGACCGAGACGGCGCAGACGCTGTCGCGGGAGGTGGAGACGTTCTTCCAGAACCTGCGCGCGGGGTCGGCGGACGGGCGCATCGCCAAGGCGGGGTAGCGGCCCGCCTGGCGCCGCGAAAACGGTCGCTCCAGCAAAAACGGAAAAACAACCCCATGCACAGTAGGCGGGGGTGAGGTTTTTCAGTGGCTTAGCCGAACGGCGCGAAAGCGTGCTGTTCTTGCGGACCGATTTTGACTCGTCGGGCAAAACAGGGGCATGATGTCAGCATGACGAGCGTGGCGCCCGTGCCGCAGCCGGCGCACAACCGAACGGGGTTACCGCTCCGAACCCGATCGAGCGACCAAGATCCGGACGCGGCCGCCGGCATCCTCGAGCTCGCGGTAACGGCTTAGCTCGGCCTGGAGCTCCGGATCGGACCTTGCCCAGGCCAGCCAGTCGAACGGGACCGCGCTCAGCAGCCGGGTATCCACGAGGATCACATCCGGACGACCGGCGCGCAGGTCTGCGAGCAAGTGCCGCCGCTCGAAATCGATGATGCTGTCCAGTCTTGCGCGCTCGCCTTCGGTTGGCGTCGTCGTTTTCTGCAGCATCATCGCGCCGGCAGCCAACAGCTGCATGCAGGAGCTGCCCACCCAGGTCCCGTTGACCTCGCGGACGAGCGGATGCCCCAGCGCGACGTGATCGCCGATCGTGATCAGCCGCGGATGCTTTGCGAGGGCCAGGATGCGCTCCTTGAGCGGCGGAAACGGCCGGACCTGCAAGGCCAGGCAATAGCCGATGAGCGCAACGGCGGCGAGGCCGGCGATCATGACCGGCATCCGCATCGTCCTGATGCGCGCATGCAACAGCGGCGCGGCGATCGCAAAGACACAGAGCGCAAACGCCGTGTAGGTCCAATGCTTGCCCTGGAGAACGAAACTTGCAGCTCCACCGAGCGCCGCAGCCAACCACGGGGTCGCGTTGCCTCCAAACTTGAACTCGTGCGGGGCCAGCAGGCCGAGAAACACGACGGACCCGGCCAACACCATGGCCGGGAAAGACAGCAGATCGCCCAGATTCATCCGCAACGGCAAATAAGCGGCAGAGACCATCGGCGCATAGTCGAACAGATAGGCGGGGAAAACGCTGGCGAGGACCGCACCGTAGCCGATGACGACAGCAGCCGCCGTCATCGCTTCCGGAGAGAACAACGGCCTGAGCGATCGCTGGCGGACGACCGCAAGGACGATCGGAAGCCCGACGACCAGGGCAAGCTGGGGCTTGATGCTCATGGCGAGTCCGGCGCCAAGTCCCGCCAGGACCGCAACCGCTCCGGGGCTGAGGCCACGCCAGCGGATCGCGGTGACGGCGACGAAAGGGGTCAGCGCAATGACGGCGACGTGCTCACGCTGTCCGAATACGCCGCTCGGAAGAATTGCGAACAAGAACGCGAACAGGCAGGTCGCAACGATCCGCTCTTCAATCCCGAGCCTTGCGGCCGCAGCGGCACGATCGATCATCAGAAGCGCGACGATGATTTCGACCAGGATCAGGATGATCACGATCACTTCAGGCGCAATTCCGGTCGTTCGCGCCAGCATCGATGCCGGCATGTACAAATAGACCGACAGGGGTGGATTCAGCTCGAAGAGATCGACGCCCGGCTTGCGGCCATCCAGGACCTGCTCGCCCTCCGTCAGCAGGCAGGCCAGATCCGGGTTCAGGACGATCGGTATCTGGACGAGCAAGGCAGCCAGGAGGAGCGCCGCGACGATCAGCCAACGCAGGCTCATGCGGAAATGGCCCGCCGGCACCTACAGGACGCGAGCGCTTCCTGTAACGTCGGTATCGGACGTTTTCTCGCGCGAAAGCGATCTGTGCTCTTTCACCTGGGTGAACCCGCCATGGCGTGCAGGGTCACTCTCGGTCAGCAGTAGTTACTATTGTACTACAGTGATCTGAGGCCATACGGCATCGCGGCCAAAGGACTTGCCCGTCGCGGCGCTTCGAAGCGCCGCCGATGCGCAATCCGGCCAAGGGCCACGGCGCTACCCCATCACCCCGCCGCGCCTGATCAGCTCCTTGCCGACGGCCGCGAGATGCACCTGGTCCGGCCCGTCGCCGATGCGGATGAAGCGGGCGTAGACGTAAGCGCGCGCGAGGAACGTGTCCTGCG
The DNA here is from genome assembly GCF_044908355.1 of Bradyrhizobium sp. USDA 336. Taxonomy (NCBI): domain Bacteria; kingdom Pseudomonadati; phylum Pseudomonadota; class Alphaproteobacteria; order Hyphomicrobiales; family Nitrobacteraceae; genus Bradyrhizobium; species Bradyrhizobium sp. USDA 336. The sequence continues at coordinate 2,997,559 of NZ_JBIYDC010000002.1, forward strand.
AGACGCCGGCGGCGCCGTGGATCTGGATGGCGCGGTCGATGACGCGGGCGGCCATGCTGGGGACCACGATCTTGGCCGCGGCGATCAGATCGCGCGCGGCCTTGTTGCCTTCGCGGTCCATCTTGTCGGCGGCCTGCAAGGTGAGCAGCCGCGCCTGCGCGATCTCGCAGAAGGAATGCGCGATGTCCTCGCGCACCGAGCCCTGCTCTGCGAGCGGCTTGCCGAAGGCGACGCGCGAGACCGCGCGCTGGCACATCAATTCCAGCGCACGCTGGGCGCAGCCGATCAGGCGCATGCAGTGATGAATGCGGCCGGGGCCGAGCCGGCCTTGCGCGATCTCGAAGCCGCGGCCCTCCCCGAGCAGAATGTTCTCGGCGGGCACGCGGACGTTGTCATAGACGATCTCGGGATGGCCGACGGGCGCATCGTCAAAGCCGTAGGTGAGCATGTCGCGGACGATGCGTACGCCGGGCGTATTCCTCGGCACCAGGATCATGGATTGCTGGCGATGGCGGTCGGGGTGGTCGGGCGCAGTCTTGCCCATCACGATCAGGATCTCGCAATCCTCGTTCATCGCGCCCGAGGTAAACCATTTGCGGCCGTTGATGACGTAATCGTCGCCGTCGCGCTTGATCTCGCACTGGATGTTGGTGGCATCGCTGGAGGCGACCTGCGGCTCCGTCATCGAGAAGCCAGAGCGGATACGCCCCTCGAGGAGCGGCGCCAGCCAGCGCTCCTGCTGCGCCTTGGTGCCGTAGTTGGCGAGCACCTCCATGTTGCCGACATCGGGCGCGGAGCAGTTGAAGACTTCGGGCGCCCAGAGGATGCGGCCCATGATCTCCTTCACCGGCGCGTATTCGAGGTTGGTCAGGCCCGGGCCGTGCTCGCCGGACAGGAACAGATTCCACAGCCCCTGCTGGCGCGCGAGTTGCTTGAGATCCTGGAGAATTTGCGGCGTCTTGTAGCGTGTCGCCTCCGGCTTGACCTGCTCATAATAGAGCTCCTCGACCGGCTCGACCTGTGTCCGCATGAACTGGCGGACGCGCTCCTGCAGCTCCAGCGAACGGGGAGAGTGCTGAAAGTCCATGATGGTCTCCTGATCGCTGACCTTCCCGCCAGTATCGTAGGGTGGGCAAAGCGAAGCGTGCCCACGCATCTTTTGCGATCGAGTGAGATGGTGGGCACGGCGCAAGAGCGCCTTTGCCCACCCTACGATTCCAAGCGAGCGGAGAGAGACGCTGGCTCGCTCAGTCTCACGTCCCGCGCAGCAATTCGCTGGCCACGATCCAGTCATTGCCGTCGAACTGGAGCATGTAGCCGTCCTTGATCGGGCGGAAATCCTGCGGCGTGGTGTTAAGGGTGATGCCGGGCATCAGGAGCGACAGCGGCACGTTCTTCAGATTCGCCGCTTGTGCCATGATGTTCTCGCGCGTCAGATTGTCCTTGCATTGCTTGAGTAAGACCACCAGCGCTTCGGCGACGGTGTAGCCGTAGAGGCCGGCGACGTTGTTGATGTCGGCATTCGGCAGGCGCTTCTTCATGAAGTCGATATAGGCCGTCATCGCCGGGTCGTCCCTGGGCGTTTCGACGAACGGCTTCAGCGCGCCGAGCGACAGCACACCCTTGCCGGCCTCAAGCCCGGCCGGCGCCATCACGGTGGCCTTGTTGGCGCATCCCGAGGCGAGAAAGCGCGTCGGCTGCCAGCCGACCTCGTGCGCCTTGCGGATCGCCTGCGCGCAGGCGCGCGGCGTCACCGAATAGATCATGAAGACGTCGGCCTTGGTATTGGCGAGCGTCAGAACCTGGGAATCGACGGTGGGGTCGGCGACCTCGAAGCTCGAGGCCATCGCGATCGCCTTGTCGGCGTCGGCACCGAGCGCCTCCTTGACACCGCGAAGATATTCCTTGCCGGCGTCGTCGTTCTGGTAGAGCACCGCAAAGCGCGCATTCGGGTTCTTGGCGCGGGCATAGGCGACATCGATTGCGGCCTCGCTGGTGTAGTTCGGTGCCCAGGGCAGCGCGATCGACCACGGCATGTTGGCGGGATCGTTCCACTTCGAGGCCGAGCTGATCAGGAAGATCTGCGGCACCTTGTTGCTGTTGAGATATTTTGCAATCGCCGAGCTCGGCGCCGTGCCCATGGTGGCGAAGATGAAGGCGACGCCGTCGCCCTCGACGAGGCGCCGCGCGGCTTCCATGGTCTTGGGCGGGGAGAAGGCGTCGTCCAGCGAGATCAGGTTGAGCTTGCGGCCGCCAACACCACCCTTCTCGTTGATCTCGTCGAAATAGGCGGAGATCACCCGTCCCGTGATGCTGAGCGGCGAGGCCGGACCGCTATAGGGCATGGTGTTGCCGATCTTGATCTCGGTGTCGCTGACCCCAGGACCGTAGGATTTTTGCGCGGAGACAGGGGCGGACGCGCAGGCGGCGGCCAGCGCTGCGGCCAGGACCAAAGCGGCTTTCATGGTTTCTCCCCGATGATCATCGCCGCGCGAGACGGTCACGCGGCGTGCTGACTCTTGTCAGCACGTCAGCTCAGCGGAGTTCCGCAAGAGGGTCTTGCGTCGAGTTGCTGATGGCGTTGCGCTAGCCGCGCCGCTTCAAGGCGAAACCCAAGCTGATCCAGCCGGCGCCGGCCATCATCAGGTCGATACCGAGAAACAGGCCGAGGATGTAGACGCTGTTCACCGGCCAGCGCGCCACGACCAGGAGGCCGAGCAGCAGCGTGATGGCGCCCGAGAGCGCGACCCACAGCCACGGGCTCTCGCGCTTCATGCTGAAGGCAAGAAACAGCCGCACCGCGCCCGAGGCGATCAGCGATGCGCCCAAGAACAATGTCAGCAGGACTGCCGCGAACAGCGGGTTGGCGAAGGTCAGGAAGCCGGCGATGACATAGAGCACGCCGAGCAAGGCCCAGATCAGAAACTTGCCCCAGCTCTTCATCTGGAATGCGCCGATGATCTCCGTCACGCCGGCGACGATCATCATGGCGCCGACCACGATCACACTCGCCACCGTCGCCATGACCATGCTGCCGAGCGCAACGAAGCCGGCGATGAGGTAAACGACGCCTAGCGCGACGATCCACCCCCATTTGCCGTGCAGCGCAGAGATACCCGAGCTGGAAGGATGAGATGCGTCTGAAGCACTGGTCATGGGCCACTCCTGCATGCGAAGCCCGCGGGCACACGCCAGGATAGCACACACCGCACCGGGACGACAGCCAGCAGAACAGCCTTCACCTGTCGCAATGTTGACGCAAATCAAGCTCGCGCGCGGGGCTTCAGCCGCGCGTGCGCTCCATCTCGAGCTCGGCCTTGAGATTGTCGAGATCGCGATAGATTGAAGCGACCGCGAGGACGCGGCCGCCCTTGCGGTACTTCAGCAGGCAGTCCCTTCCGGAGATATTGCCGTCGATCGCGACGTCATCGAAGTTCTCAGCGTGGCCGACATAGTTGATCGGCACGTCATAGTGTTGGCTCCAGAAGAACGGCACCGCGTCGAAGCGCTCGCGCCTGCCGAGCATGTTGCGCGCGGCGGTCTGACCCTGCCGCTCCGCCACCACCCAATGCTCCACACGGATGCTCTGCCGCGAATGGGGATCGGGCCAGCGCGTGATGTCGCCGGCCGCGAAGATACCGGCGACGCTGGTCTCCAGATATTCGATGACGCTGACGCCGCGATCGGCGGTTAGCCCCGCCTGCTCGGCGAGCGCGAGGCGCGGCTTGACGCCGATGCCGACCACGACGAGGTCGGCCTCGATGACAGCACCGCTCTTCAGCCTCGCACGTAGGCCATCGAGCTTCTCCACCGTTTCCTTCAAGTGGAAGACGACGCCGTTGTCCTCGTGAAGGGAGCGAACGAAATCGCCCATCTCGGCGCCGAGCACCTTCTGCATCGGCCGCTCGTCCGGCGCGACCACGTGCACCTCGATCTTGCGGGCCCGCAAGGACGCCGCGACCTCGAGGCCGATGAAGCTGGCGCCGATCACCAGCGCCCGCTTGGCGCTCCCCGCCGCCTGGATGATCGCCCGGCTGTCGGCGACGGAGCGCAGGGTGTGAACATGCGGCTGGTCCGCGCCCGGGATCTGCAGCTTGAGCGGCTCGGCGCCGGTCGCCAGCAGCAGCCGATCGAACGGCAGCTTGTCGCCGTTGCCGTGCGTGACGCTGCGCGACTTGGCATCGATCGCGACGACGTCGGCGTTGAGCCTGAGATCGATGCCCGAGTCGCGGTAATAGTCCTCGCCACGCAGCGGCAACCAGTCCTCCGGCGCGTTGCCCGCAAGGTAATCCTTGGAGAGATTTGGCCGGTCGACCGGCATCGCGCCGTCATTGCTGAACATGGTGATGGCACCGGCAAAGCCCTCGCGCCGGAGCGTCTCGGCGGCGGCGAAGCCGGCGGCGCCACCGCCGACGATGACGAATTTGTCTGGCGCCGGTGCGCTGCGATGGGCGGACGGCGGCGTCAGGGCCTCGCGCTTGCGCCGGACGATGATCTTGTCCTGATCGCGCGTGGCCTCCCAGACCGCCAGCGCGTTCAAGGCCGGCGGCCGCGTGGCTTCGCCCGTGCGCAGGGAGAAGCAGGCATGATGCCAGGGACAGCGGATGGTGTCGCCCACCACCAGGCCCTCGGCGAGCGGGCCGTGATAATGGCTGCAGGCCGGCTCGATCGCAAAGACCTCGCTGCCAGCCTGCACCAGCAGGACATCGTCCTCTCCGACGTGACCGAGCAATTTGCCGTCCTTGAACTCGGTCAGGGCCACGCCTTCGGTCAGGTCGGGTCCGCTCGGCTTCTTATCCTCGGCCATGGCAACGCCTCCATCATGAGCGCGCGAGTCAGTCGTCCGAACTGGCGAGCCCCAGCAGTTCCTGGCGCGTCAGCGCATTGTCGCGGAATACGCCCAGCATGCGGCTGGTGACGAGATCGGTCCCAGGCTTGTGCGCGCCGCGCGTGGTCATGCAGTGATGTGTCGCCTTGATGATCACCCCGACGCCTTCGGGCTTGAGCACGTCGTTGATGGTGTTGGCGATCTGTGCGGTCATCTTCTCCTGGATCTGGAGCCGTTTTGCGTAGACGTCCACCACGCGTGCGAGCTTGGAGATGCCGACGACGCGCCCCTGCGGAATATAGGCGACCCAGGCGCGACCGACGATCGGCGCCATGTGGTGCTCGCAATGGCTCTCGAAGCGAACGCCGCGCAGCACGATCATCTCGTCATAGCCTTCGATCTCCTCGAAGGTCTTTTGCAGGATTTCGGTCGGGTCCTGTGCGTATCCGGAAAAATACTCTGCGAACGCGCGTGCAACGCGAGCAGGTGTCTCGCGCAAACCGTCGCGCGCGGGATCATCGCCGGCCCAGCGGATCATGGTCCGGATCGCCTGTTCGACCTCCGCCCTGTCAGGCCGATCGGACGGCGTCTGCGCCACGGCGACACGTTCCAGCTTGCGCACTTGTGACTTCATCAAGCTTCTCCCCTGCAACGAGCCCGCATATGGAAGCGGGCCCACAGCTTGGACGGCGCCAATCGGAAAAGGTTCCCGAAAGTCGGGGAAACTTGGGGAACGGGAGGATGGCCTAGTGCCGACCCGCCAATCCCCTCATGATGAGGTGCGCCGAGGGCGCCTCGGGGCCGCCTATGAGGCAGCCGCTTTCCGCACGTCGATCACGGCCTGTGCCCATTCGGCCGGCCGCTCTTGCGGCAAATTGTGACCGGCGTCGGTGAAGACGCGCCGCTCGAAAAACCCCTCGAACTTGCGCGCGTGGTGGGCGGTGCCGGGATTGACGCCGTCGCTGTCGCCGTCGATCGCGATCGTCGGGACACGGATCGGCGGCTGCGCGGCAAGCTTCGCCTCGATCCCCGCATAGGCGGGATCGCCGGCAACCAGCGCGTAGCGATGGCGGTAGGAATGGATCACGACGTCGACGAAATCGGGATTGTCGAAGGACGCGGCGCTCGTCTCGAACGTTGCGTCATCGAAGGCCCATTTCGGCGACCACATCGTCCAGAGCTGACGGGCAAAGCCGCGGCGGTTGCGCTCCAAGGCGCGGCGGCCGCGCTCGTTGTGGAAGAGATATTGATACCAGAACGCCGCCTCCTCCGGCGGCGAGGCCGGCTCCATGGCGAGGGCGATGTTCTGGATGTTGTAGGAATTGCCGGAGACGAGACCGATCACGCGCTCCGGATAGAGCGCCGAAACCACGCAGGCGGCGCGCCCGCCCCAATCATAGCCGCCGACGATGGCACGCTTGACCCCGAGCGCATCCATGAAGGCCAGGAGATCGGCACCTAACCCCGCCTGCTCGCCGGAGCGTAGCGTCTCGGCGAAGCGAAACCGCGTCGGCCCGTAACCGCGCAGCCAGGGCACCAGCACGCGTGCGCCGGCCTCGGCGAGGATCGGCGCGGTCTCGGCATAGGCGTTCACGTCATAGGGAAAGCCGTGCCCCATGATGCAGGGCCAGCCGTCCGGCGCACCGTATTCGCGATAGGCGATGTCGAGGACGTCAGTGGTGACGGTTTTTTGTTGCATGCATGTCGCAGCTATTTCTGCGGACCGGACAGCGAGATGTCGCGCTCGGCACGGAACACGTTGCTGTAGAGGTTGGCGATCCATTGCCGGCCGATCTCGGTCTTGTTGAGATAGCCGATCTCGGTCTGGATGTGCGGAGCAACGCTGTTCCAATAGAATTGCGGATAGCGGTTCACGATGTCGGCGGGCGAGTCGTAGCCGAGCTGGCGGTTGATGCCGACCTCCTCGAACTCGTAATAGAGCGCGTTGGCCTTGCGCAGATAGTTGGGATCGCCGAGCTGGCCGATGAAGTCGGCCGCGCGCAGGATCGAGGCTTCGGTATCGTATTCCTGCCCCGGCTGGGCGGGAAACCGCGTGCCTTCGATCGCGCGGGCGACGCGTTCCGGGTCAAGCCCCGGAATATGCCTCAGTCGCCGCATCACGTACAATTTCGAGCGATCGACGTGATACATCATCAGGCTGGCATCCGATGCGCCGCGCGGCAGGGAAACCTTCGTGCCGGCCGCGTCGACCAGGAAGCCGTCCTCGTCATCCTCCTCGAACAGGCCGCGCACATAGCCGATATCGTGAGCGAGGCAGGCAATCAGGACGTGGACATAATCCTCTGCCGCCAGGTGCGTGTGGAGATACCGACCGCTGAGAATCGAATGCCCAGCCAGCGTCACCAGCATCGTGTGCTCGATATTGTGATAGAGCGCATCACTGTTGCCGATGCATTCCATCGTCGTGCGGGTGGCGCTCTCGATGATGTTGGCCGGCGTCTCACCGAACCTGCGGCGCATGAACGAGCCCAGCACCTTCTCCAGGGATTCGGCCGCCAGCCTGGGTAAGGTCATCATGGATGCAGCCCCGTCCGCCGCTGGTATCCCATGCCGTCTCCCGACGTCTCATTCTTGTCTCGACTTGCCGGGGAGCATAGCCCATCTTGGGCCGGGTCACCAAACTCCGGGGCGAAAATTCCCGTCATCTTGCCGGCCCCGCTGCGCAACATCACGGTTGCCGTCACAGTTCGGCACAACCAGAGGCTGGCCGGAAGGCGCGGGAGCGGCGCCGCTTCTCGGACCGCTCAGGGCGCGGCCAGGATATCGGCGCCGTCGGCCGGGCGCGAAAGGCTTCTGGCGAGATAGAACAGCTCGACCAGCTTGCCGCGCTTGCCGGCCAGCGAGAAGATGTATTCGGGCGACTCCGCCTCGATTTCCGCGATCGCCACCTTCGCGATCCGGTCGATGCGGCTCGAGCCGTGCTCCCACACGAAGCCGACGCCAAGCCGGTTGGCGACCGCCTCCAGCATCCCCTCGCGCGTATTAACGATGATCGTCGGACTGGCGCGCAGGTTGAGGGTGCGAAACGCCCGGTCCACGGCGCGCTGGGTCGCGGAATCCCGGGTCCGGAACACCAGCGGATATTGCATGAGGCCGGCGATGGACACGCGCGACTGGCGGCTGAGATCGTGAACGGGATGGCAGATCGCAACGACGCGCTGCTGCACGCAGGGCTCGCGCCGGAAGCGGTTGTCCTGCGGCACCTCCGGCAATACGGCGACGTCGACGCGCTGGTCGACCACCGCGGCCATGATCGCCGACCAGCTGCCGATCTCGATGTTGATCTGGATCTTCGGATACAGATTGCGGAACGCCGCGATCAACGCCATGCCGGGCATGGCGTTACCGAGCCCGATGCGAAGCTCACCCCCCGTGAGCTCGTCGCGCTGCTGCAGGATGGCGAGCGCATCCGCCTCGACCGCCTGCATGCGGCTCGTGGCGGCATAGAGCCGCCGACACAGCGACGTCGCGATCAGGGTCTGGCCGTGCCGGTCGAACAGCGCCACCCCGAACTCGGCCTCCAGATCCCGCACCAGCTGCGCAACGGCCGGCTGCGACACCCCGAGCCGCCTTGCCGCAGCGGCAAAGCTGCCGGTCTCGAACACGGCATTGACCGCCCGGACACGCGAAGACGTCAACGCCACGACAACAACCCCAAGATGATATTCCCCGTCGGACCGGGCGAAAGCAAAACCTGGGATGACCATAAGGAAGGCCATTGACCGTTATGTGAATGTCAGACGCGCTTCCTACTCCTCGTGCGCCGCAAACGGACCAGCAGGGGATCAGTGCGCATGGCGCAAATCGAACTATCCGCAATCCGCAAGTCCTTTGACGGCACCGACGTCCTGAAGGGCATCGATTTCCGCATCGCCGACAGCGAGTTCATCTCGCTGGTCGGCCCGTCCGGCTGCGGCAAGTCGACCCTGCTTCGCATCATTGCCGGGCTCGAGCCGCAAAATTCCGGCGAGGTCCGTATCGACGGCCGCCCCGTGGACGGCATTCGCCCGAGCGCGCGCAACCTCGCGATGGTGTTCCAATCCTATGCGCTTTATCCGCATTTGAGCGCCTTCGACAACATCGCGGTGCCGCTGCGGATGCGGCGCCTCTCCGCGATCGAGCGACTGCCGCTGCTGGGTGCGCTGCTGCCGGGCCGGCGCGCCAAGGAACGGCACATTCGCGCCGACATCGAACGCATCGCCGAGCAGCTCGACATCACCCCATTGCTGCGGCGCAAGCCCGGACAGTTGTCCGGCGGACAGCGGCAACGCGTCGCGGTCGGACGCGCCATGGTGCGCGAGCCGGTGGCCTTCCTGTTCGACGAACCGCTCTCCAATCTTGACGCGAAGCTGCGCGTCCACATGCGCGCAGAGCTCGCCGAGCTGCACCGCCGCCTCAAGGCGACGTTCGTCTACGTCACGCACGACCAGGCCGAGGCGATGACGATGTCGAGCCGGATCGCCGTCATGATGGGCGGTGAGCTGATCCAGGCCGGCACGCCAGCCGAGATCTACAACGAGCCCGGCGACATCCGCGTTGCCGAATTCATCGGCAGCCCCAAGATCAACGTCCTCCCCGGCCGGATCCGAAAGGACGGCGGCGTCGATGTGCTGGGGACCGCCTTGAAGCTTACGTGCAATGCGGCGGCCGGCGATTGCCGCATCGGGGTCCGTCCGGAGCGGATCGAGCTCGGCACCGGGCCGTTCTCCGGAACCGTCGTCCACCTGGAAAATCTCGGCGCCGAGGCCTTCGTGCATCTCGCAGTCGAAGGCACCGGGTCGCGCCTGATCGCGCGGCTCGCGGACGTCAAGCATTTGCCGGCGATGGCAAGCTCCGTCGCCTTCGGCTTCGCACCAGACGCGGTGCGGATGTTCGATCCGGCCGGGAAACGGATCGAGCTCAGAGTGGAGCAGGCCGAGCGCATCCGTGAGCCCGCCCATGTCTGACGGCTCCATGACCATCGGCGCGGCCGTCGCTCCCACGGGCACGACGAGGCGCACGCTGCCGGCCCATGGCAGCAGGCGGACTCATGCCGCCTACGCGCTGGTGACGCCGGCCGCCGCGCTCATGCTGGTCATGCTGCTCGGTCCGCTCGCCGGCGTGATCGCCCTCTCCTTCACCGATTATCAGCTCGGCGCGCCGCATTTCTCCTGGATCGGGCTGGCCAATTACCAGGACCTGTTCGCCGACAAGGTGTTCTGGACCGCGCTGCGCAACACGCTGACTTACGTCGTGATCGTAGTGCCCGGCGCCGTGATCGCCGGCCTTGCGATCGCGCTCTTGATCCAGAGCGGCACCAGCCTGCGCAGCCTCTACCGGACGATCTATTTCCTGCCCGTCATGGCGACTCTGATCGCGATGGCGGTGGTGTGGGAATTCATGCTGCATCCGCAATTCGGCCTGGTGAACGGGCTGCTCCGCGGCGCCGGCCTGCCGGCCTTCGCCTGGCTGCAGGACCGCAGCACGGCGCTCTATGCGCTGTGCGCGATCGGCATCTGGCAGGCGGTCGGCTTCAACATGGTGCTGTTCCTCGCCGGCCTCGTCTCCATCCCCAAGCAGCTCTACGAGGCGGCCGAAATCGACGGTGCCTCGAGCGGCTGGGCACGCTTCCGCCTCGTGACCTGGCCGATGCTGGGGCCGGTCACGACCTTCGTCGTCGTGATCTCCGGCATCCGCTCGTTCCAGGTGTTCGACACCGTGCACGTCTTGACCAAGGGCGGCCCGTCGAAATCCACCGAGGTGCTGATCCACACGATGTACACGGAAGGCTTCGAGTTTTTCCGCTCGGGCTATGCCGCGGCCATCACCGTCGTCTTCCTGGTCTTCGTCCTCCTGCTCACGCTGATCAAATCGAGGCTCGCCGATCGCGGCGTGCATTACACATGAGCAACGCGCATCCCAACCCAGTCCGGGCGATCCTCCGCCACGTGTTGCTGATCGCGGGCGCCGCGCTCATGCTGGCACCCTTCATCTGGATGATCTCGACCGCATCCAAGCCGCAGACCGAGATCTTCTCCAGCGAATTGCACCTGATCCCGCACCAGTTCGCGCTTGTCGAGAACCTGCGCGAGGCCTTCGCCAAGGCCAATCTCCTGCGCTTCCTGCTCAACGGAATCATCGTCACGGTCTCGATCTTCGTGCTGCAGGTGATGGTGGCGCTGCCGGCGGCCTACGCGCTGGCAAAACTTCGCTTCCTCGGCCGCGAGACGCTGTTTGCGCTGGTGCTGTTCGGGATCCTGATCCCGCCGCAGGCGACCGCGATCCCGGTCTTCCTGCTGCTGCACAAGATCGGCCTGCTCGACAGCTATGCCGCGCTCGTGCTGCCCTTCACGATCTCGGTGTTCGGCATCTTCCTGATGCGCCAGTTCTTCAAGACCGTGCCCGACGATCTCGTCGACGCCGCGCGCATGGACGGCATCTCCGAATTCGGCATCGTCTGGCGGGTGATGCTGCCGGCCGCGATTCCCGCAGTGACCGCCTTCGGGATCTTCTCCGTGGTCGCGCATTGGAACGACTATTTCTGGCCGCTGATCGTGCTCAACAGCGAGCACTTGCGCACGCCGCCGCTCGCGGTCGCGCATTTCCGCAACAGCGAGGCCGGCACCAGCTACGGCCCGCTGATGGCTGCGGCGATGGTGATCATCGCGCCGCTCGTCATCGCTTTCCTCTTTGCCCAGCGCCGTTTCATCGAGGGCATCACCCTGACCGGGATCAAGTAGCCACGTCACCTCAAACAAGGAGTCTATCATGCTGAAGACCATCATCGCCGCGGCGGCTCTGTCGCTTGCGGCCGGATCTGCGCTCGCGCAGACAAAGACCGAGATCGTGATGCAATATCCCTATCCGGAGCTGTTCACCGAGACGCACAAGCGCATCGCCGAGGAATTCGCCAAGGTGCGCCCGGAGATCAAGGTCACGATGCGGGCGCCTTACGAATCCTACGAGGACGGCACCCAGAAGGTGCTGCGCGAGGCCGTGACCAATCAGATGCCTGATGTCTCGTTCCAGGGTCTGAATCGCATCCGCGTCCTGGTCGACAAGAGCATCCCGGCCGAGCTGGACGGCTACATCGCCGCCGAAAAGGATTTCGACAAGCAGGGCTTCCACCAGGCGATGTTCGACATCGGCACCGCCAGCGGCAAGGTCTACGCCCTGCCCTTCGCGATCTCGCTGCCGATCGTCTACGTCAATCTTGACCTGGTGAAGCAGGCCGGCGGCGACGTGAACAATTTGCCGAAGACATGGGACGAGCTGATCGCGCTGGCCAAGAAGGTCAAGGCGCTCGGCAATGACACCAACGGCGTCACCTATGCCTGGGACATCACCGGCAACTGGCTGTGGCAGGCGCCGGTGTTCGCGCGCGGCGGCACCATGCTCAATGCCGACGAGACCAAGGTCGCCTTCGACGGAGCCGAGGGCAAGTTCGCCATCAACACGATCGCGCGGCTCGTCAACGAGGCCGGCATGCCCAATCTCGACCAGCCGTCGATGCGCGCCGCGTTCGCGGCCGGCAAGACCGGCTTCCACGTCACCTCGACCTCGGACCTCAACAAGGTCACACAGATGACCGGCGGCAAGTTCGCGCTGAAGACGATTCCGTTCCCGGACGTCGCCTCCCCGAAGGGCAGGCTGCCGGCCGGCGGCAACGTCGTGCTGATCCTCGCCAAGGACAAGGCCAAGCGCGATGCCGCCTGGGAAGTGGTGAAGTTCTGGACCGGCCCCAAGGGCGCTGCGATCATGGCGGAAACGACCGGCTACATGCCGCCGAACAAGGTCGCCAACGAGGTCTATCTGAAGGACTTCTACGTCAAGAACCCCAATAACTACACCGCGGTCAGCCAACTCGCGCTGCTCACGAAGTGGTACGCCTTCCCCGGCGACAACGGCCTGAAGATCACCGACGTGATCAAGGATCATCTCAATTCGATCATCTCGGGTGCCCGCGCCAAGGAGCCGGAGGACGTTCTCGCCGACATGACGACTGACGTGCAGAAGCTGCTGCCGAAGACGACCGGCGCGGCGCGCTGAGCGTCCTGACATCTGCCGGCACGGGACGCCATCGGCGCCCGTGCCGGACCAATGACTGGAGATGGCGATGAAACTGCTGCACCTGAGCGACATTCACTTGACGGCGCCCGGCTCGACCATCGGCGGCCGCGATCCGCGCGTCAATTTCGAGCGGGCGCTGGCGCATGCGCTGAACGATCATCACGACGCCGAATTGATGGTGATCACCGGCGACCTCTCGGATTGGGGCGATCTCGCCGATTATCAATGGCTCAAGCAGCGCCTCGACGCATATCCGCTGCCGGTGCGGCTGTGCATCGGCAACCACGACCGGCGCGCCGCCTTCCTGAGCGTATTCCCCGACCTCGCCGACGAGAACGGCTTCGTCCAGGGCATCCACGACACCGCCGCGGGGCGCTGCCTGTTTCTCGACACCGCCCATCCGGAGACGCACGCCGGCCGCTATTGCGACGATCGTCTCGGCTGGCTCGAGGCCCGGCTTTCCGAGCATGACGGGCCGTTCCTGCTCTTCATGCACCACAATCCCATGCCGGTGCATCTCGTCCCGTTCGACCAGATCGGCCTGCTCGACGAGGCTCCGTTCCGGCATCTCGTCAGCCGCCATCGGGCCAAGATCCGCCACGTCTTCTTCGGGCATTGCCACTTGCCTCTTGCAGGCTCGATTGCAGGCGTCCCCGTCTCGTCGCTGCGCGGCACCAACCATGCGAGCTATCCGCTCTTTTCCGAGACGCAGCTGCTGAGCGCCTGCGACCTGCCGCAATCCTACGGCGTCGCGTTTTTTGGAGAAGATTATGTGACCGTGCACATGGTGGAATACGGCTATGACGGTCCTATCCGCACCCAGGGTTCGCCCGATTACAAGGCCTGGGATCGCGAGACCATGGTGAGATGAACGGCGAGCGCCGACCATTACCAGGGGCGCTACTTATAAGCCCGCGCTGCACTCCTTGGAGAGTCCGCTCCACCTCGATAGCAGCGCGCTGGCGTCCTCGCCCCGGGTCGGAGATGGGCCCAGAAGCAGACATCCGATGTGAGGCTACAAGGATCGGCGGAAACTTCGGGGCGTCGTGCCGACAATTCTGCGGAAGGTCTGGGCGAAAGCCGATGGCGTCGAATATCCGACCGCGAGCGCAACTTCACTGATCGATAGATTTGGATCATTCAGCAGCCGTTGTGCAAGCAATATGCGTTGCCGAGTTAACCAGACATGCGGCGTCAATCCGGTCGAGAGGCGGAACGCCGTGCAAAAGTGGTAGCGGCTGAGGCCGACGAGCGACGCCAGTTCGTCGAGGCCGATCGGCTTGTCGAGATGCGCCAGCATGTAATCGGTCACACGCTTAAGCTGCCAGCGTGCGAGCCCGCCGCGAGTATAGGCGGGGCTCTGCGGCAGTTGTACTATGCTGTGCAAACGCAACAACTGGATGCAGAGCAGGTCGACCGAGCGATCGACCAGCAACTTTGCCGAAGGATCGGCAATGACGGCGGGGTTGCTGAGGATCGCGAGAATCTGCGAGGTCACGGCGTCTTCGCTGCCGACGCGTGCTATCAGCTCTACATTGCCTCGTCCGCCGATGAGCGTTCGGCAATGCTCCAGTCGTTCGTTGGTGAGGTAGACATGGGACACGTGCAGCGGTCCGTCAACTTCCCAATCTCCATCATGCCGCTCGGGAATCACTGTGATGGAATTGGGCCGCAGCGGAGCGGAGAGCCGCCGTCGCTCAACCGTCCACGCACTGTGTTGAGGCTCACCATAATAGGTGCCGACAAGGTGTCCGGGCATGCCCGGGGCATAGCCGTAACGCGTGCCGCGAACAAAACGATGAGTGAGTTGAGTGCCGCAGTCTAGCTGGATGGGTGCCAACGGCGGCGGTGCCTCCGATAGAATCCGGATCATAGATTGAGAAGGGTTTCGTTCTCGTGTGTGTACCGGATCGGGCATCGCTTTGGTTACGCACTATTTGACCGCACCCGCGACAGGCGCTTCATCAACATACCAATATTTCACGACATTGCGGGGAAGGGAAGCTTCGGCCCGAAATGTCTTCTGACTGATTGCCCAAATACTGCGCATGATGGACATGGCGGTATCGAGACAACGCCGATGGGAAGATAGCGCAAGGGTCGGGCTTGATCTCATTGCGCCCCCTCACAGCTGGGCGGCCTTTCGCCGCAATGGGCGAGAAGCAGAGTCCTTAGGCGCCGGCACCACTTCGTCGCAAGATTGCGATAGTCGCCGCAATATCGGAACGGTGCGTCCGCCGGGATCGTGGCTTACTGGGCGGGATCATCCGAGGGGATCCCGACCACCATGACAAACCAAGAGCCGTTCGCCGCCGGCGCTGCTGAGACCGAAAGCACGCGGGGCGGAGTATCGCGCCGTTCGCTCCTGCTGACTGTCGGCGGAGCGGCTTCCATGGCGGTGGTGCCCCAAGTTGCCGCGCAACCCGCATCCGAAAGCAAGCCCGCTGCATCGACGGCACGGGTTCGCCTGAACGTGAACGGAACGAGACAGGAGCTTGACTTGGATACGCGGCAATCCCTGCTCGACGTCCTGCGCGAAGATCTCGGTCTCACCGGTACGAAGAAGGGCTGCAATCAGGGCGCCTGCGGCGCTTGCACCATCCTGCTCAACGGCAGGCGGGTCGTGTCGTGTCTGACGCTGGCTGCGATGCACGACGGGGCCACAGTCGAGACGATCGAGGGTCTCGAGAAGAATGGTGAGCTTCATCCGCTCCAGAGCGCATTCGTCGAGCACGACGGCTTGCAATGCGGCTTCTGTACCCCCGGGCAGATCATGTCGGCCGTCGGCTGCATCGCCGAAGGCCATGCGGGCTCGCCGGAGGACATTCGGTTCTGGATGAGCGGCAATATCTGTCGCTGCGGGGCGTATCCCGGGATCGTCGCCGCCGTTGCCGACGCCGCCAAGAGGGTCTGACCATGCTCCCGTTCACGATCGAGAAGGTGACCTCCATCGAGGCCGCCGTCGCCGCCGCGTCCTCCGGAGGCCGCCTCATCGCCGGCGGCACGACATTGATCGATCTCATGCGCGACGAGGTGGAGCAGCCGCAGCAGCTCGTCGACATCAATGCGCTTCCGCTCTCCGGTATTCGCGTCGACCGGTCCAATCTCGTCATCGGCGCGCTCGCGCGGATGGCCGACATCGCCGCCCACTCCGATGTTCAGCGTCTTTACCCGCTGATCTCCGAGAGCCTGATCGAGGGCGCCTCACCGCAACTGCGCAACATGGCCTCGATCGGCGGCAACCTGCTCCAGCGCGTCCGCTGCCCCTACTTTCGGATGCTCGACGCATCCTGCAACAAGCGCAGCCCTGGCTCAGGTTGCGCCGCACGCGACGGCCTGAATGCCGGTCACGCCATTCTCGGCACCAGCGATCACTGCGTGGCGACGCACCCCTCGGACGTTGCGGTCGCGCTGGTCGCGCTCGACGCCACCATGCAGGTCAGGGGTCCGAAGGGCGAGCGCACTTTCCCGGTCGAGGAGCTGTTTCGCTTGCCCGGCGACACCCCCCATCTCGAACACACGCTGCTGCCGGGCGAGCTCATCGTTGAAGTGCGGATCCCCGGGGGGCCTGATAGCCGCCGGGCGCGCTACCTCAAGGTGCGCGACCGCGCGTCTTACGAATTTGCGCTGGTCTCCGCGGCAGCGGCGCTCGACGTCGTGGACGGCGTGATCCGCGGCGCGCGGCTCGCGGTTGGCGGGGTCGGCACCCGACCTTGGCGCATGCGCGCGGTGGAAGCGGCGCTGATCGGCAAGGTACCGGGCCGGCAGGTGTTTGAGGCGGCCGCCCGATCGGCGTTGGAAGGGGCCCGCCCGCTGTCCGGCAATCATTACAAACTCGAACTCCTGCCGCGGACGATCGTCCGCGCCTTCGAAATGACGGGAGGAATTGCATGACGATCAGCGTCATCGGACAGCCGCTGCCCCGCGTGGATGGCCGCGCCAAGGTCACCGGCTCCGCGCGGTACGCGGCCGATTTTAATCAGCCGGGCCAGGCCTATGCCGTGATCGTCAGCGCCACAATAGGGCTTGGACGATTGACCGGCGTAGACAGCGCGGCGGTCGAGAAGATGCCGGGCGTTCTCGCCGTTCTCTCGCATCTCAACGCGCCACGCCTGGCGTACGGCCCGCACAAGAGCTACATCGATCCGGCGACGGGCGAGCGGCTGCATGTGCTGCAGGACGATCTTGTGCGCTTCCACGGCCAGCCGGTGGCGCTCGTCGTTGCCGCGACCATCGCGCAGGCGGAGCGGGCCGCCGCGGCGCTGCGCGTCACCTACAAGGCCGAGCGGCCAATCGTCGATTCCGCGGGCCCTGAAGCTCGTCCCATCGTACCGGAGGCCGGCAAACAGCCGGACGCCCGGCTTCCCGCCGACACGACGCGCGGAAGCGCGGATAAGGCTCTGGCCGACGCGCCGGTGAAGGTCGACGAGACCTATGACATCGCGCGCGAGAACCACAATCCGATGGAGCCGCATGCGACGATCGCCAGCTGGAACGGTGACCGCCTGACGCTTTGGAGCAAGAGCCAGTTCGTCGTCAACGAGCAGGCCGAGATCGCGGCGATCTTCGGTTTGTCACCCGAGAAAGTGACGGTGATCTGCCCGTTCATCGGCGGGGCCTTCGGGACCTCGCTCAGAACGTGGCCTCATGTGACGCTCGCGGCCATGGCCGCCCGCCACGTTGGCCGCCCGGTGAAGCTCGTCCTGACGCGCAAGCAGATGTTCTTCACGACCGGACATCGGCCGCGCACGGTGCAGAGGATCGCTCTCGGCGCCACGGCGGATGGAAAGCTCATCAGCGTGGTGCACGAAGGTACGGGCGAGACCAGTCGCTACGAAGAATTCATGGAAGCCCTGACCTCGGTCACGACGTTCCTCTACTCCTCGCCCAACGTGCGGACGCGCTACCGCCTGGTCCCGCTCGATACCGGAACGCCAAACCACATGCGTGGCCCTGGCGAGGCCAGCGGCGTTTTCGCGCTCGAATGCGCCATGGACGAGTTGGCTTATAGGCTCCGCCTGGATCCGATCGATCTGCGGCGCCGGAACGAGCCGGAGATCGACGAGGGAGAAAACAAGCCCTTCTCCAGCCGATCGCTGATGAAATGCTACGATCTCGGGGCCGAACGATTCGGCTGGTCGCGCCGTACGCCCGAACCGCGCTCGATGCGCGACGGCCGCCTGCTGATCGGGATGGGAGTAGCCTCGGCAAGCTATCCGGCCTTTCACGCGCCGGCCACCGCGCGGGCGCGGCTGCTTCGCGACGGGACAGCCGAGGTCGAGATCGCGGCCAGCGACATGGGTCCGGGCACCTATACGTCGATGACGCAGGTCGCCGCCGAGACTCTCGGGCTCCCCGTCGAAAAGGTGCGCTTCAGCCTTGGCCGCTCAGATTATCCGCCTGCACCATCCCACGGCGGCTCTTGGACCATGGCCTCGGTCGGCTCCGCGATCCGCGCTGCCTGCATCGCCGTGCGGGAACAGGCCGCGAAGGACCGGAACGATCGACCGATCGAAGCCACGGCGTCGTCTCAGCGGGATCCCGAGGCTGCCGCCAGGTTCTCGATGCACTCGTTCGGCGCCGTCTTCGTCGAGGTCGCCGTCGATCCCGACGTCGGCACGATCCGCGTCCGCCGCGCGGTCGGCGCCTATGGCATCGGCCGCGTCGTCAACCCGCGTCTCGCCCGCAGCCAATGCACCGGCGGAATGGTCGGCGGCATCGGTATGGCGCTGATGGAGCGCACCGTTCTCGACGCTCGCGACGGCCGGCCGGTCAACGCTCACATGGCCGACTACCTGATGCCCGTCAACCTGGACATTCCCCAGGTCGAAGCGCACTTCGTCGAGGAGTCGGATCCGCACGTCAATGAACTCGGGGTCAAGGGTCTCGGCGAAATCGCCCTGGTCGGTATCGCCCCCGCGATCGCGAACGCCGTCTTTCATGCGACCGGCAAGCGCGTCCGCACCCTGCCGATCCGGATCGAAGACGTGCTGACCGCTTAGCGCTGTAAAGAGGGTGGCATACGCCGCTCCTGGGCATATGATTGTGCTGCATCGAAGAGGCTGACGTACCCGCCCTACTCCACCTGCAGCACGTCGACGGCAACGCTGAGCTTCTGCTTGGGCGAGCCGACGATGATGCCGTCGACCGGCGAGACGTCGGAAAAATCGCGCCCCATTGCGAGCACGATGTGATCGTTGCCGATGAGGAGATCGTTGGTCGGATCGAGATCGATCCAGCCGAGCTCCGGCCCGCACCATAACGAGACCCAGGCATGGCTGGCGTCGGCGCCTTGCAGACGCGGCTGTCCCGGCGGCGGAGCGGTGCGCAGATAACCGCTGACATAGGCCGCCGGCAGGCCAAGCCCGCGCAGCCCGGCAATCATGACATGGGCGAAGTCCTGGCAGACGCCGTGACGCTTGTCGAACACCTCGTCGAGCGGTGTCGAGATCACGGTCGCCTTCGGATCGTAGCGGAATTCGCCGCGGATCCGTCGCATCAGGTCGACGGCGCCGGTGAGGATGCCCGCGCCGGGCGGAAAGCTTATCCCCGCATAGGCGCTGACCGGGCGCAGCACCGGCACCAGGGGGCTGGCAAAGACATAGCCGACCGGCGAGGACGGCCCGAGGCTGGTGGCTTCGAACGCGACATCGCGGACGCTCTCCCAGGGCGGGCTGACCGCATCGCGGGCCGGCGGTTTGCGCGACACCGAGACGCGCGAGCGCGAGTCGATGCGCAGATTGCGATGCGCGGCTTCGATCACCACGCTCTCGGTCAGCGTGCCGAAGAAGTCGCGCCGCACATTGCGCTCGGCCGGGCGCGGATGGATCTCGACCTCGTGCGAGATCAGCTCCTGGCCGCCGCCGCTTGCGGGCTCCAGTCGCAGCGTGCAGCGGGCGAAGCTGACGGGATTCTCGTACTCGTAGGTGGTGACGTGACGGATGTCGTAGATCACGCCAGCCCCGTCAGCTTTTCCGGCCGGCTGGCATTGGGGCCGTGCGGGAAGTAGTGCTGCCCGATCGCCTCGCCGAGGCTGAGCAGATCCTGCTCCAGGGCGAACAGCGTCTTGACCTCGAGCTTCTCAGCCTCGGCGGTCGCGAGCATCGCCTGCATCGCCACCGCCAGACGCTGCGGCTTCTCGATCAGGCCATGCTCCTTCAGGCTCGGCAGCGCGGCGATGTGCTCGTTCAGCGTCGTCACCTGGAACGCCACCGAACGCGGATTGTAGCCGTCGAGCACCGCGAGGTCGCGCACCGGGGCCAGGATCGGCGCCAGCAGATAACGCGAGCGGTAGGTGATCTGGCAATCCACCAGCGTCAGCAGGATGTCGAGATCCTCGTCACCGGCCTCGTCATAGGCGAACTGGCGGGTGAAGCGCGTGGTGTTGATGGCGCGCTCGATACGGCGGCCGATGTCGAGGAAGCGCCAGCCGGCGGCGCGATTCATATTCTCCTGCGCAAGGCCTGCGAAGCTCGCCAGCTCCTGCAAGGTCAGCTCGGCGGCGCTCAGCACGCTGTCGTCGTCCTCCACCTCGATGGCGAGGCGCTCGGCCATCTCGGTGATCACCTGCCAGGCATCGGGCGACAGCCGCTCGCGCAAGGAGGTCGCCGTGCGCTGCGCCGCCCTCACCAGCGACAGGGCCGAGCCGAAACGCTCCGCGCCCTGCAGCGCTTCGGCGACGATGCGCCCCGCGGCCGTGCGTGAGGATTGCGAAACCGCGCCCCAGGCCACCAGCAGGCGCTGGATGCGTTCGGCCGATTGCACCGAGGCCGCGGTGCCCTTGTTCGGCCCGCTCGGCGAGCCCAAAGCGCGCACCAGCCGCAGCGTCGCCTCGGCGCGCTCGAGATAGCGGCCGAGCCAGAACAGATTGTCGGCGGCGCGGCTCGGCAGCACGCCGGCGATACGGCGGATGCGCACCTTGTCGATCGCGGGCAGAAGCGTCGCGGTCGCGACCTGCTTGTCGGAGACGACCCAGACGTCGGCGGCGCGCGCGCCGTCGCCCATCGACACCGCGCGCGCGTCCGGCTGCTCGGCGATGCGGCAGAAGCCGCCCGGCATGATGGCCCAGCCATCCGGCGTGGCGGCCGCGAACACGCGCAGCACGAAGGGACGCGGCGTGAGCTGCCCATGCTCCCACACCGGCATGGTCGAGAGCCGCACCACCTCCTGGCCGACATAGTCCATGCCGCGCGCGCCGATCGCCTCGATCAGGCGCTGCCGTCCGCTCGCGTCGAGCTCGCTCGCGAGCACCGGACCGCTGGAGTCGAAGCCGGGAACGCCGCGGCGATAGGCGCCTTCGATCGCGACCTCGTCGAGCCGCGCCAGCACCTCGTCGCGCGCCACGCGCTGGCCACACCACCAGGTCGCGATGTGCGGCATCTTCAGGTCTTCGCCGAGCAGGCGGCGGCTCAGCGCCGGCAGGAAGCCGAGCAGCGCCCGCGCCTCCAAAACGCCCGAGCCCGGCATGTTGGCGACGACGACGCCGTCCTTGCGCAGCACGTCGATCAGGCCGGGCACGCCGAGCCGCGAGGAGGCATCGAGCTCGAGCGGATCGAGCGAGTTGGAATCGACCCGGCGCAACAGCACATCCAGCCGCTTCAGGCCGGCGACGGTGCGGATGTGGACGCGATTGTCGCTGACCGCGAGATCGTCGCCCTCGACCAGCAGGAATCCGAGATAGCGCGCCAGCGTCGCGTGCTCGAAATAGGTCTCGCTGAAGCTGCCGGGGGTGAGCACGCCGATCCTGGGCTCGTCGCGATCGGCGCGCGCGCGAAGGGAGTCGCGGAACGCTTCGAAAAACGGCGCGACGCGCGGCACGTTCATCGACTTGTAGAGATCGGAGAAGGCGCGCGACAGCACCAGGCGGTTCTCCAGCGCGTAGCCCGCACCCGATGGCGCCTGGGTGCGGTCGCCGAGCACCCACCAGCGGCCGTCGGGCCCGCGGCCAACATCGGCGGCATAGATCGAGAGATAGCGTCCGCCGGGCGGCGGCACGCCGCAGACGGGACGGAGATATTCGGGACTGCCGGCGATCGCCGCGGCCGGGAGCGCGCCTTCGGCCACGAGGCGCCCCTCGCCATAGATGTCGCGCAGCACGCGCTCGAGCAGCTCGGCACGCTGGGTGATGCCGGCGCAAAGCTGCTGCCAGTCGGCCTCGTCGATCAAAAGCGGCAGATGGCTGATCGACCAGGGCCGGTCGGCGCTATCGCCGGGCGCGCGGTAGGTGACGCCGGCCTCGCGGAGATGGCGATCGGCCATGCCGAAGCGGCGCTCGATCTCGTCGGGCGCCAGCGCGCCGAAGGCGTCGAAGAAGCGGCTCCAGACCGCGCGCGGCGCACCGTCGGGCCCCAGGAACTCGTCGGGGATGCCGGGCAGGCGGCTATAGTCGCGGACCCACTGCGCAATCCGCTGCTGGGCATTTGCCCTGCCCGCCTGGTCGTTGTCTTCGGCTGCGCCCTCGCCCATGGGCCTTTCCCTCCCCCACCATCATACTCATTGCAGGAGCGGGGTCCGCAAGTCGAGGGTCAGCGGAAATTCATTTGTGCGTTCCTCGGGCGGCGGCTGCATCGGACCCGGGGTGTGACCGTGGTCCTGGAAGCGCGCCAGCCGCCGGGCCTCGGCCTCGTAGGTATTGACCGGCTTGGTGTCGTAGTTGCGCCCGCCGGGATGGGCGACGTGGTAGACGCAGCCGCCGAGCGAGCGGCCGTTCCAGGTATCGATCAGGTCAAAGGTCAGCGGCGCGTGCACGGGGATGGTCGGGTGCAGGCCGGAGGCCGGCTGCCAGGCCTTGAAGCGGACGGCGGCCACAGCCTCGCCGGAGCGGCCGGTCGGGGTCATCGGCAGGCGGCGGCCGTTGCAGGTGACGACATGGCGGCCCTCGACGAAGCCTTCGGCCTTGACCTGGAGCCGCTCGACCGAGCTATCGACATAGCGCACGGTGCCGCCGGCCGAGCCCTCCTCGCCGAGCACGTGCCAAGGCTCGAGCGCTTGCCGCAGCTCCAGCGTCACTCCGCCATGATGGATGCGGCCGAAAGCGGGGAAGCGGAATTCGAGCTGGGCCAGATACCATTCCGGCTCGAACGGATAGCCCGATTGCTTGAGCTCACCGAGCACGTCGAGAAAATCTTCCCAGATGAAATGCGGCAGCATGAAGCGATCGTGCAGCGCGGTGCCCCAGCGCACGAACTTGCCGCTCAGCGGCTCGCGCCAGAACTTTGCGATCAGCGCGCGGATCAGGAGCTGCTGCGCGAGCGACATGCGCGGATCCGGCGGCATTTCGAGCGCGCGGAATTCGACGAGGCCGAGCCGGCCCGTGGGCCCTTCCGGTGAATAGAGCTTGTCGATGCAGATCTCGGCACGGTGGGTATTGCCGGTGATGTCGACCAGAAGGTGCCGGAACAGCCGGTCCACCAGCCACAGCGGCGTCTGCGTGCCCGGCGGCGGCACGTGCGAGAGCGCGATCTCGAGCTCGTAGATGCTGTCGTGCCGGGCTTCGTCGATGCGCGGCGCCTGGCTGGTCGGACCGATGAAAAGCCCGGAGAAGAAATAGGACAGCGCCGGATGGCGCTGCCAATACAGCACCAGGCTCTTCAGAAGATCGGGCCGGCGCAGGAACGGCGAGTCTTGCGGTGAGGAGCCGCCGATCACGACGTGATTGCCGCCACCGGTGCCGGTGTGACGGCCGTCGACCAGGAAACGGTTGGCGCCGAGGCGCACCTTCGCCGCATCCTCATAGAGACCGGTCGTGATCTCGACCGCATCGCGCCAGTTCTTCGCCGGCTGGATGTTGATCTCGATGACACCGGGGTCGGGCGTCACCTTGATCACCTCGATGCGCGGGTCGAACGGCGGCGGGTAGCCCTCGACATGGACCTGGAGCTGCATCTCCTCCGCGGTGGCTTCGAGCGCGGCGACCAGTTCGAGATAGTCCTCGATGCGCTCGACCGGCGGCATGAAGGCGCAGAGCACGCCGTCGCGGACTTCGACCGACATCGCGGTGCGAACCGGGACGGAGGTGTTGAGATGCTCGGGCGCGGCCCGCGGCGGGGATTCCGGCCGCGCCGCGAGCGTGAACACCGGCAGCTTGTCCCGCGCCTCCATCGGGTCCTGCTCGACGATGTAGGGATATTGGTTGGGCGGGACGTAACCGAGCGAGCCGATCGGCAGGCGCAAACCGAGCGGCGAATCGCCCGGCATCAGGAACAGATGATTGCGCCGGAGTTGCCATCGCTCGCTGCGCCAACGCGGCGGCGCGTTCCAGCGCTGCACCGGCAGCACGAAGCCGCGCGGTGTGTTGAGGCCCTCGTCGAACACGCGCGCCATCCGCGCGCGGGCTTCCGGATCGGATAGTTTGGAATCGGAGGGATCGACGTTGACGGGAAGCTCCGCCTCCTTCTGGAGCCAGTACGCGGTGTCCTCATAAGCCGGCATGATGTAGCCGGCATCGAGGCCGAGCCGGGCCGCGGTGCCTTCCATGAAGGTCTCGGCGTCCTTCACCTCGGCGCGACGCGGGTTTTCGACCTTGGCGATGAGGTCGGCATTCTTCCAGATCGGCACGCCGTCCTTGCGCCAATAGAGGCCGAAGGCCCAGCGCGGCAGGCTCTCGCCCGGATACCATTTGCCCTGGCCGTAATGCAGCAGCCCGCCCGGCGCGAAGCGCGTGCGCAGCCGGCGGATCAGATCGTCGCCGAGGGCGCGCTTGGTCGGGCCGACCGCTTCCGTGTTCCACTCGCCGGCCTCGAGATCGTCGACCGAGACGAAGGTCGGCTCGCCGCCCATGGTGAGGCGCACGTCATGGGCGGCGAGATCGCCGTCGACCTGCTCGCCGAGATCGTTGAGGCGCGCCCAGGATTCGTCGGAGAACGGCTTTGTGATGCGCGGCGCCTCGCGGATGCGCCTCACGCTCATGTCGAAGGAGAACTCGACCTCGGCAAAGCCGGCCCCGCCGGAGATCGGCGCCGCGGATCGATAGTGCGGCGTGGCTGCGACGGGGATGTGCCCTTCGCCTGCGAGCATGCCCGAGGTCGCGTCGAATCCGATCCAGCCGGCACCCGGCAGATAGACCTCGGCCCAGGCGTGCAGATCGGTAAAGTCGTTCTCGACTTCCGGCGGTCCCTCGATCGGATCGATGTCGGGACGGATCTGGACCAGATAGCCCGAGACGAAGCGGGCGGCGAGCCCGAGATGGCGGAAGGTCTGGATCAGGAGCCAGGCGGAGTCGCGGCATGAGCCCGCGCCTGAGGCAAGCGTCTCCTCCGGCGTCTGCACGCCCGGCTCCATGCGGATGATGTAGCGAACCTTCTTCTGGATCTCGCGATTAAGGTCGACCAGGAAGTTGACGGTGTTGGGGGCCTCGTGCGGGATCGAATCGAGGAACCTGGCGAACAGACGGTCGGGCTTGATGGTCTCGAGATAAGGCGCAAGCTCCGTCTTCAGATCCTTGGGGTATTCGAACGGAAAGCTGTCGGCATAGGGCTCGACGAAGAAGTCGAACGGGTTGACCACGGTCATCTGCGCCGTGAAGTCGACCTCGAATTTCAGTTCGGTGGTCTTCTCCGGAAAGACATAGCGCGCCAGCCAGTTGCCCTGCGGGTCCTGCTGCCAGTTCACGAAATGATTGGAGGGCGTGACCTTGAGCGAATAGCTCAGGATCGGCGTGCGCGTATGCGGGGCCGGCCGCAGCCGGATGGTCTGCGGGCCGAGGTCGATCGGGCGGTCGTATTTGTAGTGCGTGACGTGGTGTAGCGCGACGTAGATCGACAAGGGATGCGGTGCTCCAGCAGCATTTTTGAGCAGAACACCGGAGGTCAATGCGATCAAGCACTAACAACGGGCAGACCGTGCCTAAGGCACGGGCGAGTGGTGAGTGGCGAATTGCGGCCACTCCCTACTCGCCATTCGCCTCTCTCACATCGTCGCGCCCAGCACCCAGGGCGCGAACTCGGCGCCGCCGAAATCGAAGCTCTCGCTCTTGGTCGGCTGGCCCGAGGCGGTCTTGAGGATGAGATCGAAGATGCGCTGACCGCATTGTTCGACGCTCTCCTCGCCTTCCAGGATGGTGCCGCAATTGACGTCCATGTCCTCTTCCATGCGCTTGTACATGGGCGTGTTGGTGGCGAGCTTGATCGACGGCGCCGGCTTGCAGCCGAACACGCTGCCGCGGCCCGTGGTGAAGCAGACGAGGTTGGCGCCGCCGGCGACCTGTCCGGTGGCGGCCACCGGATCGTAGCCGGGCGTGTCCATGAACACGAACCCCTTCTTGGTGACGGGCTCGGCATAGCGCAGCACCTCGACGAGATTGGTGGTGCCGGCCTTCGCCATCGCGCCGAGGGACTTTTCCAAAATGGTGGTGAGGCCGCCGGCCTTGTTGCCGGGGCTCGGATTGGCGTTCATCTCGGCGCCTTCGCGCGTGGTATATTCGTCCCACCAGCGCATCAGATCGACCAGCTTCTCGCCGACCTCGCGGCTGACGGCGCGGCGGGTGAGCAGGTGCTCGGCGCCGTAGGTCTCCGGCGTCTCCGACAGGATCACGGTGCCGCCGTGGCGTACGATGAGGTCGCTGGCCGCCCCCAGCGCGGGATTGGCGGAAACGCCGGAATAGCCGTCCGAGCCGCCGCATTGCAGCGCCACGGTGAGCTCGCTCGCCGGCACCGTCTCGCGCTGGACCTTGTCGGCGTCAGTCAGCGCCTCGCGCACGAAGGCGATGCCGGCTTCGACCGTCTTGCGGGTGCCGCCGACCTCCTGGATGTCCATCGCGCGCAGTCGTCCGGCAAGCTTCTGCTCTTCCATGAGGCCGCCGATCTGGTTCACCTCGCAGCCGAGGCCGAGCACGATGACGTGGGAGAAGTTGACGTGCCGCGCATAGCCGCCGAGCGTGCGGCGGAGCAGCGCCAGCGGCTCGTTCTGCGTCATGCCGCAGCCGGTCTTGTGGGTCAGCGCGACGACGCCGTCGACGTTGGGGAAGTCGGCGAGCGGATTGTCGCCGGTGAAGGGATTCTTCTTGAAGACGTCGGCGACGAGGCTCGCGACATGCGCGCTGCAATTCACCGAGGTGAGGATGCCGATATAGTTGCGCGTGGCGACGCGGCCGTCCGGACGGCGGATGCCCTCGAAGGTCGCCGGCAGGTCGAAATTCGGCGTCGGCTTGACGTCGACGCAATAGGCATAGTCCTTGGCGAAATCACCCATGCCGCAATTCTGCACGTGCACGTGCTGGCCCGGCGCGATGGCTTGCGTGGCAAAGCCGATGATCTGGCCGTACCGCCTGATCGGCTCGCCTTCGGCGATCGGCTTGATCGCGACCTTGTGGCCGGAGGGGATGCGATCGACCGTGGTCACGCCGTCGGCGACCAATGTTCCCGGCGGCAGGCTCGCGCGCGCGATCACCACACCATCATCGGGATGCAGGCGGATGACGGGGCTGATGGTCATGGAAGTCTCCTTCGGAGGCGAGTAGCGAATAGCGAATGGCGAGTGGAAATGGGAGCAGCCCTATTCGCTACTCCCATTCGCCATGCGCGGGTTTTTTACGCCTTGCCGCCCGAATCCTTGCGGGTCGCGTTCACCTGCATCTTGGCGTAGGTGGTCATCAGGCCGACTTCGTTGGACAGCGTCACCAGCTTGAAGCCCATGTTGATCGCGCGCGCTGCGCCCTCGGCGCCGCTGCAATGAATGCCCGGGTTGAGGCCGCGCTTGCTGCATTCCTTGATGATCTTCTCGTAGATCGCGAGGATCTCGGGCTCGCTGCGGTCGAGCTTGGGCTCGAGGCCGTAGGAGAAGCCGAGATCGGACGGGCCGATATAGACGCCGTCGATGCCTTCGACGTCGAGGATCGCTTCCATGTTCTCGACGGCGGTCCGCGTCTCCATCATCGGCAGCAGCACGATCTCGTCGTTGGCCGTCTTCTGATAGGAGCCCGCGGTGCCGTACATGCCGGCGCGGATCGGACCGTTGGAGCGCACGCCCTTGGGTGGATATTTCGAATAGGAGACCAGGTTCCGGGCTTCCTGCGGCGTGTTGACCATCGGGCAGATCACGCCATAGGCGCCGCCGTCGAGCACCTTGCCGATGATGCCAGGCTCGTTCCAGGGCACGCGGACCATCGGGGTGACCGGATGCTTGTCCATGGCCTGGAAGCACTGCACCATCGAGAGATAGTCCTGCACGCCATGCTGCATGTCGACCGTGACGCTGTCGAAGCCGCATTGCGCGACCATCTCGGCCGAGAAGCCGGAGGGAATGGCAAGCCAGGCGTTGACGACCGCCTTGCCCGACTTCCAGATCTCTTTGACTTTGTTCGCCACGTTGCCTTTCCTTCCCTGTTGCTCTCACTCGCCGCGGATCGGTTGGGCCGCACTTTGAGCGAAAAAAAGCGTGAATGTCCATGGCTCTCGCCGCGCACGCACGCATATCTGGTTTCACTCCCCGGCTATTGTCTCGTCCGCGCCGCCGAGCCCGGCAAGGCTCCGTTCGAGCTCGCCGAGCATCTCCTGCAATTCGGCGAGCTTGCGGGCGCCGAAGCGCCGCGTGATCTCGGCATAGATCGCCTCCGACGTCGGCGCGACCGAGGCCATCAGCTTCAGCCCCTCCTTCGAGATCGAGACCATGCTGCGGCGCTGGTCGGCCTTCGCCGTCTTGCGCTCGATCAGGTTGCGCGCCTCGAGGTCGCGCAGGATGCGCGACAGGCTCGGCCCGAGCAGGAACGCGGTGCGCGCGAGTTCCGTGACCTCGACCGCCTCGATCGCCGCCAGCGCGCGCAGGATGCGCCATTGCTGCTCGGTCAGGCCGTGCTCGCGTAGCGAGGGACGAAACTGCCGCATCACCGCTTCCCGTGCCCGCAGCAGCGACATCGGCAGCGAGCGCGAGAAATCGCGCATCGGCACCTGGCGCGCGGCAGGCGGGTGACCGTTGGCGGGATCGGCAGATTTCTTGGTCATGACGCCCCTTCAAGCCGCAAAACGTTTGCAGTGCAGCAAGCCGAATTTGTGTTTGACGCATTCACTTAACATGTTAAGTATCTCCGCGGCACCACGATTTGTAAGATCACAAATGGCGCTTTCCAACGACGATATCCAAGCTTGCGCGAGGCGTCTGCACCAGGCGGAGAAGACGCGCACGCAAATCCGGCAGCTCTCGCACGACTTCCCGGACATCAGCATCTCGGATGCGTATGCGATTCAGAAGGCCTGGGTCGACGTCAAGATCGCCGAGGGGCGCGTGGTCAAAGGCCACAAGATCGGCCTCACTTCGAAAGCGATGCAGAGCGCGCTTGGCATCGACGAGCCGGATTCCGGCGTGCTGCTCGACGACATGTTCTTCGCTGATGGCGGCCTCGTTCCGACCGAGCGCTTCATCGCGACGCGCGTCGAGGCCGAGCTCGCCTTCGTCATGAGCAAGCGCCTTTCAGGGCCCGACTGCACGCTGTTCGACGTGCTCAACGCCACCGACTTCGTGGTGCCGGCGCTGGAGATTTTGGATACGCGGATCGAGCGCGTCGATCCCAAGACCAAGGCGACGCGAAAGATCTTCGACACCATCGCCGACAATGCGGCGAATGCCGGCATCGTGCTCGGCGGGCGGCCGATCCGCCCGCTGGATGCTGACCTGCGCTGGATCGGAGCGCTCTGCTTCAAGAACGGCCAGCTGGAAGAGACCGGCCTTGCCGCCGGCGTGCTCAATCATCCCGCGACTGCCG
This sequence comes from Bradyrhizobium sp. USDA 336, assembly GCF_044908355.1. Taxonomy (NCBI): domain Bacteria; kingdom Pseudomonadati; phylum Pseudomonadota; class Alphaproteobacteria; order Hyphomicrobiales; family Nitrobacteraceae; genus Bradyrhizobium; species Bradyrhizobium sp. USDA 336. The sequence goes on from NZ_JBIYDC010000002.1 coordinate 3,027,150, forward strand.
TCGCCTGGCTCGCCAACAAGATCGCCCCGCTTGGGCTGGCGCTCGAGCCCGGCCAGGTCGTGCTCGCCGGCTCGTTCATCCGTCCGATTGAGACCCGCAAGGGCGACACAATCCAGGCCGATTATGGCGCCTACGGCTCGGTGAGCTGCTACTTCGCCTAGGCGGAAGAAGACAGGGAGTGAAACCGCGATGCCGCATTTCACCATCGAGTATTCGGCCAATCTCGACGGCCGTCTCGACATCGCCGCGGTGTGCGAGGTCGTGCGCAAGGCAGCTAGCGAGACCGGTATCTTCCCGCTCGGCGGCATCCGCGTTCGTGCCATCCGCTGCGAGCACTATGCGATTGCGGACGCGCGGCAGGACTACGGATTCCTGGACATGGTGCTGCGCATCGGCGAGGGCCGCGACCTGCCTACCCGCCAGAAGGCCGGCGAGCACGTCTTCCAGGCGCTCTCAAGACATCTCGATCCCGTCTTCGCCGCCAGCAAGTTCGCCCTGTCGTTCGACATGCAGATCAACGACAAGGACACCAGCTGGAAGCGCAACAACATTCACGACGCCCTGAAAGCGGAGGCCGCTCATGGATAAGCCCACGCCGAAAGCCGATCTGTTCCAGGCCAACCGTGACCGCCTCGCGCCGCTTTTGAAAACTCTGCGCGCGGACGGCATCGGCCACATGATCGACGGCAAGACCGTCGCCTCGATCTCGGGCGAGACGTTCGAGACCAGGTCGCCGGTCGATGGCGCCGTGCTCGCCAGCGTCGCGCGGGGCAATGCCGAGGACATCGACGCGGCAGCGACTGCGGCTGCACTCGCGTTCAAGTCGTGGCGCGACATGGGCCCGCCGATGCGGAAGAAGCTGCTGCATCGGGTGGCCGATGCGATCGAGGACAATGCCGAGGACATCGCGGTGCTCGAATGCATCGATACCGGGCAGGCCTATCGCTTCATGGCAAAGGCCGCGATCCGCGCCGCCGAGAATTTCCGTTTCTTCGCCGACAAATGCAGCGAGGCGCGCGACGGCCTTAACACGCCGAGCGAGGAGCATTGGAACGTCTCGACGCGGGTGCCGATCGGCCCGGTCGGCGTGATCACGCCATGGAATACGCCGTTCATGCTCTCGACCTGGAAGATCGCGCCAGCGCTGGCGGCCGGCTGCACCGTCGTGCACAAGCCGGCCGAATGGTCGCCGGTGACCGCTTCCATTCTGGGAAGGCTCGTGAAGGAAGCCGGCGTCCCCGACGGCGTGCTCAACACCGTGCACGGCTTTGGCGAGGAAGCGGGCAAGGCGCTGACCGAGCATCCCGCCATCAAGGCAATCGGCTTCGTCGGCGAGAGCGCGACCGGCTCGGCCATCATGATGCAGGGCGCGCCGACCTTGAAGCGCGTGCATTTCGAGCTTGGCGGCAAGAACCCGGTGATCGTGTTTGACGACGCCGATCTCGACCGCGCGCTCGATGCCGTCGTGTTCATGATCTACTCGCTCAATGGCGAGCGCTGCACCTCTTCGAGTCGGCTGCTGATCCAGCAGAGCATCGCGAAAGAATTCGTGGAGAAGCTGACCGCGCGGGTGAAGGCGCTCAAGGTGGGCCATCCCCTCGATCCCGCCACCGAGATCGGCCCGCTGATCCACGAGCGGCATCTGGCAAAGGTCTGCTCCTATTTCGACGTGGCGCGCCAGGACGGTGCCACCATTGCGGTCGGCGGCAAGGCCTGCGACGGCCCCGGCGGCGGGCATTATGTCGAGCCGACGCTGGTGACCGGTGCGCACGGCAAGATGCGGGTCGCGCAGGAGGAGGTGTTCGGGCCGTTCCTGACCGTACTGCCCTTCCGAGACGAGGTGGACGCGATCGAGATCGCCAACGACATCCGTTACGGCCTGACCGGCTATGTCTGGACCAATGACATGGGACGCGCACTGCGTGTTGCCGATGCGCTCGAGGCCGGCATGATCTGGCTGAACTCGGAGAATGTCCGCCATCTGCCGACGCCGTTCGGCGGCATGAAGGCTTCAGGCATCGGCCGCGACGGCGGCGATTATTCGTTCGACTTCTACATGGAAACCAAGCACGTCTCGCTAGCGCGGGGCACGCACAAGATTCAGAAGCTGGGAATTTAGCGGCGGTGTCATTCCGGGGCGGCTCGAAGAGCCTAACCCGGATCCATCGAGCAGCAGAGTTGGTGGATGAATGGATTCCGGGTTCGTGCTTCGTAAGCCCCGGAATGACGAAGCCGAGAAGGGGAAACGCACATGCCGGTACCGCAACATGTCTTCGAACCGCCGTTCAACATCATCCGCTCCAGCCACGTCGTGCTCGACGTCACCGACCTGAAGCTGAGCCGCGAGTTCTACGAGACCATTGTCGGCCTGCATGTCGAGGACGCCGACGAAGAGGCCGTCTACCTGCGCGCGGCCGAGGAGCACCAGCATCACTCGCTGGTGCTGCGCAAGGCCGCGGTGCCGGCTTGCGCCCGGCTCGGCTTCAAGGTCGGCAACGACAAAGATCTCGACAAGGCCGCCACGTTCCTGTCCGAGAACGGCCTCGCCTACGCCTTCGTCGACCAGCCGTTCCAGGGCCGCACGCTGCAATTCACCGATCCCTTCGGCTTTAGAATCGAGCTCTACGCGGCGATGGAGCGGCGGCCGCATCTCCTGCGCCGCTACGACCTCTACCGGGGCTGCCACCCGCAGCGGCTGGATCACTTCAACGTCTTCGCGGCCGAAGTGCAGGACACGATGGAATTCTACGCCCGGCTCGGTTTTCGCCTCACCGAATATGCCGAGGAGGACGGGCCGAACGGGCGCATCGCCGCGGCCTGGATGCATCGCAAGGGCAATGTCCACGATTTTGCGATCACCAACGGCAAGGGGCCGCGCCTCCATCACTTCGCCTACTGGACGCCGACGGCGATGAACATCATCCATCTCTGCGACGTCATGGCTTCGCAAGGTTTTGTGAAGAACATCGAGCGCGGGCCGGGACGCCATGGCATCTCGAACGCGTTCTTCCTCTATGTGCGCGATCCCGACGGACACCGCCTCGAGCTCTACACCAGCGACTATTTCACCGGAGATCACGACCACGAGCCGCTGCGCTGGTCGCTGCGCGATCCGCGCCGCCAGACGCTGTGGGGCGCCCCGGCGCCGCGGTCCTGGTTCGAGCAGGGCTCGCCGTTCACGGGCCAAGCCGTGCGCGAGCCGAAATTCGTGGCCGATGTGCTGGTGGCGGACTGATGAAGCTGCCTCGTCTCGCCACCTATTCCGTCAAGGGTGAAACCAAGTACGGCGCCGTTCTGGAAGGCGGCATCGTCGATCTCTCCGCGCGCTATGCCCAGACCTATCCGACGCTGCGCGAGGTGATCGCGTCCGGAAAGCTCGTGAGCCTTGCAGAGGAAGCCGCTGGTCGCACGCCGGTTCACGCACTCAGCGAGATCACCTGGTTGCCGCCGGTCCCGGCACCGGAGAAGATCATCTGCATCGGCGTCAACTATCCTGATCGTAACGCCGAGTACAAGGACGGCCAGGAGGCGCCGAAATATCCCAGCATGTTCATGCGCTCGCCCCGCTCCTTCGTCGGCCACGACACGCCGCTGGTGCGCCCGCGCGCCTCGGCGCAGCTCGACTATGAGGGCGAGATCGTGCTGGTGATCGGCAAGCAAGGCCGGCACATTCCCGAAAGCGCCGCGCTCGATCACATCGCCGCGCTGACGCTCTGCAACGAGGGCTCGGTGCGTGACTGGCTGCGCCACGCCAAGTTCAACGTGACGCAGGGCAAGAACTTCGATTCCAGCGGCAGCCTCGGCCCGTGGCTGGTGCCCTACACGCGGGAATCGCAGATCGCGGACGTCAGGCTCACCACGCATGTCAACGGCGAGCTCAGGCAGGACGATCGCACCAGCCGGCTGATGTTTCCGTTCCGCTATCTCCTGAACTATATCTCGACCTTCGCAACCCTGGTCCCCGGCGATATCATCGTCACGGGCACGCCGACCGGCGCCGGTGCGCGGTTCGATCCGCCGCGCTATCTGAAGCCTGGCGATGTCGTCGAGGTCGAGGCCGAGGGGATCGGGCGCTTGCGCAACGGCGTGATCGACGAAGCCTGAACAACAAGCGAAATGGAATAACCAAATGACCAGCCTCTCCGGCGGCGAAGCGATCGTAAGCGGGCTTGTCGCCCACGGCGTCGACACCGTGTTCGGCCTGCCCGGCGCGCAGGTCTACGGCCTGTTCGACGCGTTCCACCAGGCCCAGCTCAAGGTGATCGGCGCGCGGCACGAGCAGGCCTGCGGCTACATGGCATTCGGCTATGCGCGCTCCAGCGGCCGGCCCGGCGTGTTCAGCGTGGTACCCGGCCCGGGCGTGCTCAATGCCAGCGCCGCGCTGCTCACCGCGTTCGGCTGCAACGAGCCGGTGCTGTGCGTCACCGGCCAGGTGCCGACTTCGTTCCTGGGCAAGGGTCGCGGCCATCTGCATGAGATGCCGGACCAACTCGCGACCTTGCGCACCTATGTGAAATGGGCCGAGCGCATCGAATATCCCGGCGATGCGCCGACGATCGTCGCGCGCGCTTTCCAGGAGATGATGTCGGGACGGCGCGGCCCCGCGTCGGTCGAGATGCCCTGGGACGTCTTCACCCAGCGTGCCGACGCGGCGCCTGCGAAGGTGCTGGAGCCTCTGCCGGCGCCGCAGCCTGATCCTGATATGATCAAGCAGGCCGCCGCGCTCATCAGGACCAGCAAGGCGCCGATGATCTTCGTCGGCAGCGGCGCGATCGAAGCGGGTGAGGAAATCCTCGAGCTCGCCGAGATGATCGATGCGCCCGTGGTCGCCTTCCGCAGCGGCCGCGGCATCGTCTCCAATGCGCACGAGCTCGGGCTCACTATGGCCGCGGCCTACAGGCTGTGGCCGAATACCGATCTCATGATCGGCATCGGCACACGGCTTGAGCTGCCGACCATGTCGCGCTGGCCGTATCGGCCCACTGGCCTGAAGAGCATCCGCATCGACATCGATCCGGTCGAGATGCGGCGGTTCTCGTCGGACACCGCGATCGTCGCCGATGCCAAGACCGCGACCCGCGATCTCGCCGCCGCCGTTCGCAGGGCCGGCTACAGCAAGACTTCCGGACGGCGCGGCACGATCCGCGAGGCCACCGCGGCCGCGCAAGCCGAGATCCAGCGGGTTCAGCCGCAGATGGCCTATCTCAACATCCTGCGCGAGGTACTGCCGGCAGATGCGATCGTCACCGACGAACTGTCGCAGGTCGGCTTCGCCTCCTGGTACGGCTTTCCAATCTACCAGCCGCGCACCTTCATCACCTCGGGCTACCAGGGCACGCTCGGCTCGGGTTTCCCGACCGCGCTCGGCGCCAAGGTCGCCAATCCCGACAAGCCGGTCGTCGCCATCACCGGGGACGGCGGCTTCATGTTCGGCGTGCAGGAGCTTGCCACCGCCGTGCAGTTCAACATCGGCGTGGTGACGCTGGTGTTCAACAACAACGCCTACGGCAATGTCCGCCGCGACCAACGCCAGCATTTCGATGGCCGAGTGGTGGCGTCCGACCTCGTCAATCCGGATTTCGTCAAGCTCGCGGAATCCTTTGGCGTGACTGCTGCGCGCGTCACCGCGCCGGAGCAATTCAAGGCGGCGATGGAGAAGGCGCTCGGCCACGGCGGGCCGGTGCTGATTTCCGTCGAGGTGCCCCGGGATTCCGAAGTCAGCCCGTGGGCCTTCATTCACCCGCCGAAGCCTTGAGGCGAAATGGCTTTAGGTTGAATCGATTGTCGCGGCTTGTTCACCTCTCCCGCTTGCGGGAGAGGTCGCGCCGAAGGCGCGGGTGAGGGCTTTCTCCTCTTGGGGATTGTCCCATTGCGGAAGCACCCTCTCCCCAACCCTCTCCCGCAAGCGGGAGAGGGAGCGTACCTCCGTCGTTGCGCGATCAAGCCTAATTCATCGCGCTTTAGACGCGCCCTGCAGCCGCGCGGCTGCAATCACCAGCAGACCGGCGCCCGCGACCGACCAGCAGGCGACCGGCGCCCAGTGCAGCAGCGGCGCGTATTCCGGCATCTTCTGCAGGCCGCCGGCAACCGCGGCCATCCGCGCGAAGGTGCCGAGGGCGAGCGCGGAGAAGACGAGGCCCGTGACCTTGCCTTCCGCGCCGGTCGAGCCGATCGCGAGCGCAGCCGAGACCGCGCTCATCAGCATGCAGCCCCAGGCAGCTCCGGCGAGAAATTGCGCGGCGATCAGCGTGTTGAGATTGCCGGCGAATTCGGCCGCCGCAATCGCCACCGCACCGAACAGGCCGGCGGCGCCCATCACGACGAGGCCGCCGCGATGCTTGACGATCAGGCTTGCCGGAAACATCGCGATGTTGAAGCCGATCCAAAACACCGGCATCAGCCATTGCAGGTCGCCGGGAGCTGCAAAGCGCAGATAGAACGGCGCGCTGTTCATGGCAAAGTGCAGCTGGTAGCCGAGTGCGAGCGTGATCATCGCGACGATGAAGGCGATTGGGACGAGACCGAGCGGCTTTGCCGCTTCGTCCGGTGTGGGCGGCACGGTCTCGCGCGCCACGTCATGCTCGATCCTGGATAGCCCGAGCGCGGTCAGAAGCAGCACCACGCTGGAGATCACGAACGGCAACCGCGCATCGTGCTCGCGCAGCACCACGCCGAGATAGGGGGAGACCGCGCCGGCGATGCCGTAGCCGAGCATGGCGAGCGCTGCGAGGAACGGCACCTGCGGCTTGGCGCGGTATTTGCCGAGCAAGGTCAGCGGCGGCGCGCGCAGCGCCGAGGAGGTGATCGACCAGATCACGATCAGCGCGATGAACCAGCCCTGCGCCGCCGCGCCGGCTCCGGCAACGAAGGGCAGCGCGACGAAGGCGCCGCAGGAGATCGCGGTCACGAGGGCGACGAACAGGCCGAGCCTGCCGACATGGGGCGCGAGCTTGTCGGCGGCTACTCCCATCGCGGTATCGGCAATGGTGAAGATCGCCTGATCCAGCATCAGGATGAGGATCACGGTGGACGGCGCGATGCCGACATCGGCGGCGAGCTTTGGCAGGTAGACGACGTAGGTGGTCCAGCCCAGCGTGAACACCAATTGCAGCACCCCGAGATACAGCCCCGTGCGGTTCGCCGTGCCCGTGCCGGCCGAGCTCTGTGTGGTCGTCATGTCGCCGCCTCCCCGCCCCAAGCTTAGACGAGCGAGGGCTGCGAGGAAACGCGTCAGCGCGTCCTGCGGAAGGTCAGGTTGATCCGCTTCCGGCCGAGCAGCGGATGCTCGCCGTCGGCGAGCGGCGCCACGCCGTGATAGGCGAGCCTGCTGGCCCCGCCCCAGACCACGACGTCGCCATGGACGAGCCGGAAGCGGCGCGGCTTGTCATTGCGCGCGAGGCCGCCGAACAGGAAGGTCGCGGGCAGCCCGAGCGAGACCGAGACGATCGGCGCGGAATAGTCCAGCTCGTCCTTGTCCTGATGCAGCGACAGCCTCGTGCCCGGCTCGTAGCGGTTGACGAGGCAGGCATCGGGGGCAAAGCCTTCAAAGCCGCCCTGCTCCGCGGCGCGGCGGGCGAGATCGGCGAACAGCGGCGGCATCGCCGGCCATGGCGCACCGGTGCGCGGATCGATGGGATCGTAGCGATAGCCGGTGTGATCGGTGATCCAGCCCCGCTCGCCGCAATTGGTCATCGCCACCGACATCAGGTGGCCGCCCGGCGTCGTCATCCGCCGGAACGGCGACTGCGCCACGATGGCGCGGACCGCGTCGATCAGCCCGCTCTCGATCGGCTTGACGAAGCCGCGCAGCAGCACGGCACCGTCGGCGATCTTTTCGCGCGATGGCTGCGCCTCGGCGAGGCTGTCGAACAGATCACCCGTCAATCGCAGCGCTCATTTGGCATCGTGGAAGATCACACCCAGCGTGTGGCGCCGGCCGGATCTGATCCGGCTGACGCCGTGGCGCAGATTAACGCGGTAGGTGCCGCGTGTCCCCTGCACCGGACGATGATGCACAGCGAAGGCGACCGCATCGCCCTGTGCCAGCGGCACCACCTCGGCCCGCGACTGCATGCGCGGACGCTGCTCGGTCAGCACGAACTCGCCGCCGCTGAAATCGCGTCCGGGGTCGGACAGCAGGATCGCGACCTGGAGCGGGAACACGTGCTCGCCATAGAGGTCCTGGTGCAGGCAATTGTAGTCGCCAGCCTCATATTGCAGCAGCAGGGGCGTCGGCCGCGTCTGCCCGGCGTCGTGGCAGCGCTTCAGGAACGCCGCATGTGTGCCGGGATAGCGGATGTCGATCCCCATCGCCTCATTCCAGCGATTGGCGACGGCTTGCAGGTGCGCGTAGAGCGCGGGGCGGAGCTGCGCGATCAGTTCGGGCAACGGATAGGCGAAGTACTTGTACTCGCCGCGGCCAAAGCCGTGGCGGCCCATCACGATGCGGCTGCGGAAGTGCGCATCGTCCGGGTAGAGCGCGGCAATGGCGCCGCATTGGGCAGGCGTCAGCAGGTTCTTCAGCACGGCGCAGCCTTGGGAGTCGAGCTCGGCGGTGATTTGGGGCCAGTCGAGGGCGTCGACGTGGCCGGCGAGGTCGGCTGTTTCATCGAGAGCGGAAACGAGTTTCGCGATGGCCATGGCGATGATCCTATCCATCCGTCATTCCGGGGCGCGATGCAGTCGCGAGCCCGGAATCCATAACCACGATCGGGAGTATGGATTCCGGGCTCGCGCCCAAGTGGGCGCGCCCCGGAATGACGGGAGCGGGTGTCGCAGATCCCGGGCGCCACAACCACCCGATTTCCGATGATCGTCTCCCCGTCATTGCGAGGAGCCCTTGCGACGAAGCAATCCAGACTGGTTCCGCGGAGAGAGCCTGGATTGCTTCGCTTCGCTCGCAATGACGCGGAGAGGGATCAGCCCCTCACCGGCAGTTTCGTAGGGTGGGCAAAGGCGCTCTTGCGCCGTGCCCACGTCTTCGCAATACGTGGGCACGCTTCGCTTTGCCCACCCTACGGGGCCGTCGCTTGTGGAGCGAGTTACCCCCGCACCGGCAGCGTCACCACGTCGTAGCCGTGCCGGATCGTCCGCTTCAGCACGGGATCTTCCAGCTCGAAATCGAACCGATCTGCGGGGCGGATGCCGCCCTTGGCGGCGAAGGTGCCGCCGAACATGGCGCAGCCGTCGGGGAACTTGCTACCGTCAAAGCCGCGCGCGATGAGGTCGGCGACCGGCAGCATCGCGTCCAGCGTGCCCTCTTGGTAGAGCACGCGCTCGCCCTTGATGGTGGCGTAGGAGCGCAGGATCATCTTGTCCCAATGGCCGATGACGTCCTCGAGCTGCCACAGCGCCGAGGCGATCGGCTTGTCGCACATCTGCTTGGAGACCGTGACGCTGTAGGCCTCGACCTTGCGGTCGGTGTGATCCGAGCCGCAGCCGACGAAGATGCGGCCCTGCCAGCCGATCAGCACGAACTCGACCTCGCCGCTAGAATCGCCGCCGGTGCATTCGATGCTGTCCTCCTGGGTCAGCCGCCGCGCCGAGGCGCGGTAGTAGATCGGCGTCGAGGCCGGGCGGGCGATGCCCATCTCCTCCAGCTCGGCGATGTGCTTGTCGCGCGCGACCGTGTCGCGGCCGGTCCAGCCGGCGATGACCAGCTGGTCGATCGCCAGCGTTAGGGGCGTGGTGGTGTCCTGGGCATCGACGGTGAAAGTGAGATCAAACACGAATGACGGCCTCCATGCCGGCAGCAAGCTCGAAGATACGGCGGTCCGAGCCGCCTGCGCCCGCCAGCATCAGGCCGACGGGAATGTCGCCCTCGCGATGACAGGGCAGCGAGATGGCGCAACCGTCGATCAGGTTGATCAGGCTGCAATTGCGCAAGGCGCGGATGTTCTCGCGGGTGAACGCCTGATCGTCGGCGAGGTCGGCGATCTTCGGCGGTGTGTTGGGCGTGGTCGGCAGCACCAGCGCATCATAGGGCGCGATGCGCGCATTGACGCGCGCGATCAGCGAGCGGCGTTCGTTGAGCAGGTCGATGTAGTCGGCCGCGCTCTGCGCCTCGCCGCGCATGATGCGCACCGCGACCCTGGGATCGTAGACGTCGCCCTTGGCCGTGATGAGATAGCGGTGCCAGGCATAGCTCTCGGAGGCCGCAAAACCGCCCTTGGCGTTCATCGGGCCGACGTCATGGAACTCCGCCATCTCGATACGCTCGACGATGGCGCCGTGATCGGACAGCGTCTTCAGCGCGCGCTCGAAGGTCTTGGCCACCTCGGCGTCGAGGTCATCGAGCGCGATCGTGGTGGGCACCGCAAGGCGCATGCCCTGGATCGGCCGCGGCCTCAAGGCGACGATCGGCTCATTGGCGAGCACGGCATCGAGTATGGCACAGCAGCTGACCGATCGTGCGAGCGGTCCGATGCTGTCGAGCGAGAATGAAAGCGGCACCGAGCCGTCGAGCGGCACGCGGCGCTGCGTCGGCTTGTAGCCGACGATGCCGTTGAAGGCGGCCGGAATCCGGCAGGAGCCGCCGGTGTCGGTGCCGAGCGCGCCATGCGCCATGCCGTCGAGCACGGACACCGCCGCGCCGGCGGACGAGCCGCCGGGCACGTGGCCTTCGGACCGGTTCCAAGCTCCCTTCGGCGTGCCATAATGCGGATTGATGCCGATGCCGGAATACGCGAACTCGGTCATGTTGGTGCGACCGATCACGACGAAGCCGGCCTTTCGCAGCCGCGCCACCGTCGCGGCATCGTGCTCGGCCGGGGCTGAGTCATCCAGCGCGCGCGAGCCGGCGCGCGTCACCTGGCCCTTGATGTCGAACAGATCCTTGATCGAGATCGGGATGCCGGCATAGCGCGACGGCGCCGCCTTGGCCTTGCGCAAGGCATCCATCGCATCGGCGGCGGCGAGCGCGGCGTCCTTGTCGACATGGATGAAGGCGCGCTGGCCCTCGCCCGCGGGGTCGGCGATCCTGGCGAGGCAGGCCTCGACCAATTTGCGGGAGGTGGTGCGGCCGCTTTCGAGATCTTCGGCGAGCTGCGCCAGTGTCGGAAAATCGGGCATGTCTGTCTCACGGAATATTTCGCGCGCAATCTATAGCGCTGGCTCAGCTCGACACAAGCATTGTGCGCATGATGGCATGCATGCGCATTGCTGGACCGTTGACGCGCCATGGTCGATTGTCGCATCAAGTTCGAAACCGGCGGGCGCGAGGCCTGTCGCTCGGGAGTCTCTTGGGAGGAGCCGCCAACATGGCCGAACCGCAGCGCGCGCGACCGAAACCGACGCCGGAGACCCAGCACTTCTGGGACGGCACCAAGGCCGGCGAATTGCGCCTGCAGCGCTGCGATGCCTGTGCCCATGTCTACTTTCCCGCCGCGCCCGTTCTGCCCCTCCTGCGCCTCGCGCAAGGTCAGCATCTTCAAAGCGAGCGGCAAGGGCATTCTCTACAGCTACGTGATCAACCATCGTCCGGCCGCGCCGGGCTTCACGCCGCCTTACGCCATCGCGGTGGTCGAGCTCGACGAGGGCCCGCGGATGATGAGCAACATCATCGACTGCCCGCAGACCCCCGAGGCGCTCGAACTCGACATGAAGCTCGAGGTCGCCTTCCAGGAGCTCGACGACAAGATCACCCTCCCCGTCTTCCGCCCGGCGAAGGGGTAAGGCCATGCGCAAGAACCAGGTTGCCGTCGTCGGCGCGGCCGAGACCACAGAGCTCGGTGTCATTCCCAACGCCTCGCAGCTCCAGCTGCATGCGGATGCCGCGCTCAACGCCATCGCCGATGCCGGGCTGAAGCTGTCCGACATCGACGGCTTCGCCACCGCGGTCGAAACGCCGCAGCAGGTCTGCCACTATCTCGGCATCAAGCCGACCTGGGTGGACGGCACCTCGGTCGGCGGCTGCTCCTTCATGCTGCATGTCCGCCACGCCGCGGCGGCGATCGAGGCGGGTCTGTGCAAGACGGTGCTGATCACCCACGCCGAGAGCGGCAAGTCGATGATCGGCAAACTGCCGCGCTCGACGCCGGCCGACAGCCTCAACGGCCAGTTCGAGGCTCCTTTCGGCGTCTATGGCCCGCCCAGCATGTTCCCGATTCCCGTGCTGCGTTTCATGAAGACCTACGGCATCACTCACGAGCAGCTGGCTTCGGTCGCGGTGGTGCAACGTGAGTGGGCGGCGAAGAATCCGCGCGCGATGATGAAGGAGCCGATCACGGTCGCCGACGTCCTCAACTCGCGCATGATCGCCTATCCGTTCCGGCTTCTGCAGTGCTGCCTCGTCACTGACGGCGGCGGCGCGCTGATCCTGACCTCGGCCGACCGCGCCAGGGATTTTCCGCGCAAGCCGGTCTACATCATGGGCACCGGCGAGAGCGTCGAGACGCCGATGGTCAGCCAGATGGAGACGTTCAACTCCTCGCGTGCCTTCAAGACCGCGGGGCCGCTCGCCTTCAAGGAGGCCGGCATCGCACACGGGGATGTCGACCATCTCATGATCTACGATGCGTTCGCGCATCTGCCGCTGTTCGGCCTCGGCGATCTCGGCTTCATGCCCTATGAGGAGACCGGCCAATTCATCGCCGACGGCAACACGCGGCCTGGGGCCAAGCTGCCGCTCAACACCAATGGCGGCGGCCTGTCCTACATGCACTCGGGCATGTACGGCATGTACGCGCTGCAGGAGAGCGTGCGCCAGATGCGCGGCATCGCGCCGGCACAGGTGCCGAACGCGAAGATTTCGGTGTGCCACGGTGTCGGCGGCATGTTCGCCGCGAGTGGCACGATCGTGTTCACGAACGAGAGGTAACCCGCTGCTCGCCTCTCCCTCTCCCCGTTCTTGCGGGGAGAGGGCTGGGGTGAGGGGCCTCTCTCCACGGATGAGATGGCTGCGAGACCTGTACCCCCTCACCCGGATCGCATCTTCGATGCGCTCCGACCTCTCCCCGCAAGCGGGGCGAGGTAAGAAACGCCGGAACGCATAGCGGAGAACCCACATGAGCAAATCACTGCAAGACAAGGTCATCATCGTCACCGGCGCAGGCCGCGGTATCGGGCGCGAGATTGCGCTTCTGTGCGCGGCCGAGGGCGCCAAGGTCGTCGTCAACGATCCCGGCGGAGCCGCCGACGGCGCTGGTGCGAACGCGGCGCCCGCCGAGGAGGTGGTCGAGGAGATCAAGAAGCGCGGCGGCACGGCCGTCGCCAATTTCGAAAGCGTCGCGGAAGCTATTCCCGCCAGCAAGATCGTGAAGACCGCAACCGATCATTTCGGCCGGCTCGACGGCGTCGTCAACAATGCCGGCATCCTGCGCGACATGATCTTCCACAAGATGAGCGTGGAAGCGTTCGAGGCCGTCATCAAGGTGCATCTGATGGGCTCGTTCTACGTCAGCCACGCCGCAGCGCGCATCTTCCGCGAGCAGGAGTCGGGCTCGTTCGTGCACTTCACCTCGACCTCCGGCCTGATCGGCAACTTCGGCCAAGCCAATTACGCGGCGGCCAAGCTCGGCATCGTCGGACTGTCGAAGTCGATCGCGCTCGACATGGGGCGCTTCAACGTCCGCTCCAACTGCGTCTCGCCGTTCGCCTGGACCCGCATGATCGGCACCATCCCGACCGAGACCGACGCCGAGAAGGCGCGCGTCGAGAAGATCAAGCAGATGGGCCCGGAGAAGATCGCGCCGCTCTGCGGCTACCTGCTCGGCGATTCCGCCAAGGACGTTACCGGCCAGATCTTTGGCGTGCGCATGAATGAGATCTTCCTGTTCAGCCAGAACCGTCCGATCCGCTCGGTGCAGCGGAGCGAAGGCTGGACGCCGCAGTCGATCGCCGAACACGGCATGCCGGCGCTGAAGGGCTCGTTCTACAAGCTCGACCGCTCCGCCGACATCTTCACCTGGGACCCGGTGTAAGGTAGCGCGAATCGGGAGTGGCGAATGGCGAATAGGGTTTCTATTCGCTACTCGCCATTTGCAACTCGCCCTACCCCGTATTCCGCAACCCCGCCGAGATGCCGTTGATGGTCAGCTGGATCCCGCGCAGCACCTGCTCGTCGGGGTTCTGCGCGCGGTGCTCTCTCAAGAGCTCGACCTGCACGTGGTTGAGCGGATCGAGATAGGGGAAGCGGTGGCGGACGGAGCGCTCCAGCAGCGGGTTGCCCTGGAGCAATCGGTCCTGGCCCATGATATCGAGCAGCGTTTCGATGCAGGAATGCCATTCGCGGCGAATGCGGCCGAAGATCTTCTCACGCAAGGCTTCGTCCGGCACCAGCTCGGCATAGCGCGAGGCAATCGCGATCGAGCTTTTCGCCAGCACCATGTCCATGTTCGACAGCAGCATGCGGAAGAACGGCCATTCCTGGTAGAGCTCTTTCAGGAACGGCATGCCCTGCTCTGGATGCTCCGCGATCCACTGTTCGACCGCGCTGCCGAAGCCGTACCAGCCCGGTAGCATCAATCGGCATTGCGCCCAGGAGAACACCCAGGGAATCGCGCGGAGGTCCTCAATCGCGCGGGTCTTCTTGCGCGAGGCCGGACGGCTGCCGATGTTGAGCGTGGCGATCTCGTTGATGACGGTGGACGACCAGAAGTAATCGACGAAGCCTTCGGTCTCGTAGACGAGGCCGCGATAGGCCTTGAAGGCGAGGTTCGAGAGTTCGTCCATCGCGGTCAGATATTCGCGGCGCGGCGCGCTCTGGCGTGGATGCAGGAGACTCGCCTCCAGCGTCGCGGCGGCGAGGATCTCCAGATTGTTGCGGCCGACCTCGGCGTTGGAATATTTCGACGAGATGATCTCGCCCTGCTCGGTGATGCGGATCTGGCCGTTCACCGCGCCGCCGGGCTGCGCGATGATGGCGTCATAGCTCGGCCCGCCGCCGCGCCCCACGGAGCCGCCGCGGCCGTGGAACAGGCGTAAGCGCACGTGGTGCCGCTCGAACACTTCGACGAGGCCGATCTCGGCCTTGTAGAGCTCCCAGCCCGAGGTGACGAAGCCGCCGTCCTTGTTGCTGTCGGAGTACCCAAGCATGACCTCCTGCACGCTGCCGCGGCTGTCGACGAGCCGGCGGTAATCGTGCAACGACAGCATGCGGTCCATGATGCTGCTCGAAGCCTGCAAGTCTTCGATGGTCTCGAACAGCGGCACGATGTTGATGGCGCTGCGGCCGGAGGGATGGACGAGGCCGACCTCCTTCAGGAGCACGGCGACCTCGAGCATGTCCGACATGCCCTTGCACATTGAGATGATGCATTGGGGAATGGCGTCCGAGCCGAATTTCGCATGCGCTTCCGCGGCGGCATGGAACACGTTGAGCTCGCCCATGGTCTCGTCGCTGTATTTGACGAAGGGCGAGACCAGCGCGCGCGTCGAGCGTAGCTCGTTGGTCAGCAGCGAGATGCGGGCATCCTCGCCGAGCGCGAGATAGGACATGCCGGGATTGGCGGCGTCGATCAGCTCGGCGATGGTGCGCTCGTGGATGGCCGAGTTCTGACGGATGTCGAGCCGGGCCAGGTGAAAGCCGAAGCAATCCACCGCGCGGCGCAAGAGCCGCAGTCGACCGCGGGCGATGACGCGGGCGTTGTTGGAGATCAGCGAGCGATGCAGCACGTCGAGATCGGCCAGCAACTCCCTCACGCTCTCGTAAGGCGCCGCTTTGCCGACAGGCCGGCGCGTGATCTCGACTTCGAGCTTTTCAGCCGTCGCGGTGAGACGGGCATAGATGCCTGATACCGCGAGGCGATAGGGCTCGCCGCTCCGGTGCGGCGAGGTGTCCGGCGAGCGCTCGGCAAGCGTTCGCAGCTCCTCGGAGACGTCGGCGAGATGGGCTGCGATCGACAGCTCCGCGCCGAGCACGTGCAGCTCGTTCAGATAGAACTGCATCACCCGGCTCGACTGCAGCCGCAGCGTGCCGCGCATGACGTCGGCAGTGACGAACGGGTTGCCGTCGCGGTCGCCGCCGATCCAGCTGCCCATGCGCAGGAACGAGGCGAGCTCGCCGGCCGCCTGCTCGCCGCCCTCCTCCAGCCGATCCTCCAGCGCGTTGATGAGCCGCGGCACCTCGCGCAGGAAGGTGTAGTCGTAGAACGACAGGCCGTTGGCGACCTCATCCAGCACGGTGAGCTTGGTCCGGCGCAACAGGTTAGTCTGCCACAGCGTCAGCACCTCGCGGCGGAGTTGCTCGTCGCTGGCAGCCGCCTCCTCCGCGGTCAGTGCAACCCGCTCGCGGCGATCGAGCAGGGCTGCAATCTCCATCTCGCGGTCCATGGTGCTCTTGCGGCGGACCTCGGTCGGATGCGCGGTCAGCACCGGGCTGACCAGCGCGGTCTTGAAGAAGGTGCGAAGCTGGTCGGGACCAATGCCCGCCGCCTTGGCGTGCGCCAGTGTCTCCGCCAGCACGCCGGAGCCGCCATTCTTGGCCGCCGCGCGCGCGCGCATCTGTCGAATGTTGTTCTGGTCCTCGGCGATGTTGGCGAGGTGCGAGAAATAGCTGAAGGCGCGGACGATCCGCACGGTCTCGGAGGTCGACATGCTGTCGAGGATCTGCTCGAGCTCGCGGCGGGCGAGCCGGTCCTCATCGCGGTGGAATCGGATCGAGGTCTGGCGGATGCGCTCGACCAGGTCGAACACGTCGGCCCCCTCCTGGTCGCGCACGGTGTCGCCGAGGATGCGCCCGAGCAGGCGGATGTCGTCCCGCAGCCGGGCATCGGCCTCCATCGCCTGGACATCCTCAGGGCGGTTGGGGCGCTGCTCAGTGCTGTCGGATGGTACGGTCTGGAGGGACATGGCTCGCTCCCCTGCTCGCGCCCTTGGCGGCCCGGTCCGACGGAGTGTGCGATATTTTTCTACCGCAGTGCAAGATGAAGTTGGGGCGACGCAAACTGCTGGCGGCGCTCGTGTCCCGGACAAGCAGCAACGCCCCTTAGCGTTGCTGCGCAGAGCCGGGCCCCAGGAGCGACAGCCGCGACATGGGCCCCGGCTCTGCAGAGCATCGCTGAAGGAGCGCTGCGCTGCGTCCGGGGCACGAGAATGGCCAGCCTGGTCAAACAAACATGCCTTCGCGGTCTCACGGCGCAGGCGCCCGAAGTTTTGCTGTCCGTTTCGCCCTCATCGAGAAGCAAGGGCGCAGGGAAGGCCGGGCGCCAGCCGGCACCCAAGGTCCGCACGCGACAAGACGCACGCGGGGTGACCACAGGTGATGCCGGAACATCCCGGCCTTCCCTGCGCAATGGTTTTACGGCTTATGGCGCGCTCTCCCCGGGGAGCGATGCACTATTGCCCCCGTTGCCTTGAGGATCACTGATGCGCGCACCCGGTCGGGCCGCTTCACCACCGCAAGCCTTGACGCACAGAACCCGGGCGTCAGGACCACACGCTTTTGCCGTCCGCGAACGTCCCTCCCGGACAGTCGGAAGCTCGCGCGTGCTCGCCCCCAATGCCGAAAAGCAACGCTGTGACCACACCGTGTCGTGCCGCGGATCGCGATGGCTCACGGGTTTGCCCGCCCTGCCATCCCGTCACGCGCCGGCGCTGCCGCGTCCATCGCATCCCGGCCTACGTATCGTGACGATCGCGAAACGTCCCTTTGACGAGCCGGGATGTGCTGCGGTTTACCCGAAACAGCGAATTCGGTCAATCAGAATATTTGCACTCCCGCCACTTGACCTGCATTGGCGTGTTTTGCCCGTCGGGCAACGCGAGGCATGGTGTGCGCCGCATCGCCTGGACGCGTCCGGCCGCAGCCAAAGGCGCCCCCCGGCGTCTGGTTTGCCACCGACAGCCAGCGCAACAAACGAATGGAGGTTCGTCGCCGAAGGGTCAAAGAGCTGACGTCTCGCCCATGTCCAAATCCAGCGCTTGCTGCGGCCAGAAAGCAAGATGACAACTTGCGGCGATGGTGGCAGAATGATGACAGACGTGGTTTGAAGACTTGGCGATCAAGAACAACGAAGAAAATAGTTCGCCGCGGTCACGTTGTCCAAGGGAGGAGATAGCTCATGAAACGCATGTTTCTGGGGTTGGTCGCCGTTGCCCTGATCGCTTCGGCGTTTGTCGTATCCACCACAACAGTCATGGCGCAGACGAAGGTGTTGAAGATGCAGGCCACATGGCCGGCGTCGCTCACGCTCTATGACAACTTCACCTATTTCGTCGACCGAGTGAACAAGCTGTCAGCCGGCGCGCTGAAGATCGAGGCGATGCCCGCCGGCCAGGTCGTGCCGGCGTTCGAGGTGCTGGACGCAACCAACAAGAAGGTGCTCGACGGAGCGCATGCGTGGGCCGGCTACTGGACCGGCAAGAACAAGACCGCGATCCTGTTCACCGGCGGTCCCGGCGGCACCTTCGGCATGGACTTCATGGACGTGATGGGTTGGCTCTATCACGGCGGCGGCCTCGAGCTTTACAACGAGTTTTATCAGAAGGAGCTCAAGCTCAACCTCGTCGTGTTTCCAATCCTGCCTGCAGGGCCGCAGGCGTTCGGCTGGTTCAAGAAGCCGATCCAGACGGTCGAGGACATGAAGGGCATGAAATGCCGCCAGACCGGCATGGCCGGCGAAGTGTGGCAGGCGCTCGGCTTCACGGTGGTCAACATGCCGGGCGGAGAAATCATTCCCTCCGCGCAACGCGGCGTGATCGATTGCGCCGAATGGGTCGGTGGCATCGAGGACATGCAGCTCGGCTTCCACAATGTCTGGAAGTATCACTATTCACCCGGCTTGCATGAGAACGTGACGGTCGGCGAGCTCGTGATCAACGGCGATGTGTGGAAGGAGCTCAGCCCGCAACATCAGGAGATCATCAAGTCGGCGGCCAACGAGACATTCCTCGTCTGGTGGACCAAGTGGCAGCGCCAGAACGCCGATGCGCTGATTGAGATGCAGCAGAAGCACGGCGTACAGATCCTCCGCACGCCGACGGAGATCCTGCTGGCCTTCATCAAGAAGTGGGACGAGATCGCGGCGGCCGAGGGCGCCAAGAACCCGTTCTTCAAGAAGGTGCACGACTCGCAGAAGGCGTATGCCAGCGCTGTGGTGCCGTACAAGAGGTCTTACTTCCCGCCATACTCCTTCATGGCGAACTACTACTTCCCAACCGAGAAATAGGACTTCCTCCGAGGGCGGCCGATTTGACCGCCCTCAATTCGCACGCAGGCGGCCTGCTTGCGCCGCACGAGTGATCGGCGACAGGAGCGAGGCATGGCTGAGATAACAGGCGGGCAGCCACCGGCGCTTCTGGCTATCATCAGGATGATCGACGGCTTCACCGACCGGACCGGCACGATCATCTCGTGGCTCTCGGTGCCGCTGGTTTTCGCCGTCGCCTACGAGGTTGGAGCGCGTTACCTGTTCAACGCGCCGACCATATGGGCCTACGACGCAACCTACATGCTGTACGGCTCGCTCTTCATGCTTGGCGCCGCTTACGCGCTGCACAAGGGTGCTCATATCCGTACCGACTTCTTCTGGGAGAAGTTCTCGATCCGTAGGAAGGGCTGGATCGATACGATCTCCTACGTCGTCTTCTTCTTCCCGAGCCTGATCATGCTGTTCCTGATCAGCTGGAACGAATTTCACTACGCCTGGCTGATCAACGAGACTTCGGACCAGACTCCCTGGCGGCCCGTGCTGTGGCCGTTCAAATTCGTCGTGCCGCTCGCCTGCCTCCTGCTGCTGGTCCAGGGCGTGTCCGAGTTGATCAAGAGCATCTACATGGCGCGCACCGGCGTCGAGCTGGAGCATAAGGAGAAAGTCGAGATATGACCGCAGAAGCGCTCATCGGCCTCATCATGCTGCTGGTGCTGCTGGGCGCGATCTTCATCGGTGTGCCGATCTCGTTCACGTTGCTGTTTCTCGCCTTCTCGTTCGGCTACTGGGGCATGGGCGGGACGGTCTTCGAGCTTGGTTACTTCCAGACCATCGGCATGATGAAGGAAGAACTTCTCGCCGCCGTACCGCTGTTCATCTTCATGGGCTTCATCACCGAGCAGGCGGGACTGATGGAGCGCCTTTTTACGGCGTTCCGCATGCTGCTTGCGCCGGTGCGCGGCGCACTCTTCCTCGTCGTCATCCTGACCTCGACCGTGTTCGCGATGGCGACAGGCATCGTCGGCGCAGCCGTTACCGTTCTTGGCATCATGGCATCGCCGATCATGACGAAGGCGGGCTATGATGCCAAGCTTTCAGCGGGCACCATCACGGCGGGCGGCACGCTCGGTATTCTCATTCCCCCATCGGTCATGCTGATCGTGATGGGGCCGGTGCTCGGGGTTTCGGTCGCCGATCTCTACGCTGCAGCCTTCGGACCGGGCTTTCTGCTGGCCGGCATCTACATCATCTATCTGATGGGCCGCTCCTTCATCAATCCCAAGCTCGGGCCGCCGGTGCCAAAGGATGAGCGGATCTACTCCGCTGGATACATTGCACGCGAGGTGGCCGTCGGCACGCTGCCGCTGCTCGGGCTCATCACGGCGACGCTCGGCTCGATCATCGGGGGGCTTGCGACGCCGACGGAGGCCGCCGGCATCGGCAGCGTCGGCGCGCTGATCCTGGCCATCGCATATCGCAGGTTCTCGCTCAGCGGACTGCAACGCGCGCTGATCTCGACGATGGCGACGTCGAGCATGGTCCTCCTGCTGGCGGTCACGTCGAACATTTTCGGTGCGGTGTTCGCCCGCCTTGGCTCGGCGAACTGGATCACCGAGACGATGCTCGGCCTGCAGTTGCCGCCGAGCCTCATGCTGATTGTCGTGCTCCTTCTCATTTTCCTGCTGGGGTGGCCGTTTGAGTGGCCGGCCATCATCCTGGTGTTTCTACCGATCTTCTATCCTGTCGTGAAAGGCATGGGCATCGACCTCATATGGTTCGGAGCGTTGGTTGCGGTGGTGCTGCAGACCGCCTTCCTGTCACCGCCCGTCGCCATGTCAGCGTACTATCTCAAGCAGGTGGTCAAGGGCTGGAGTCTCGGAACGATCTACGCTGGCATGTTCCAGTTCATGGTGCTGCAGGTGATCTGCGTTGGCCTGATGATTGCCTTCCCCGGCATTGCGACCTGGTTCCCGCACACGCTGCATGAAGCATCTCGCAGCCAGGTGATCCCGGAGGAGTACAGAAAAATCCTGGAACAGCAGAAACAAGCACCGTCCCTGGAAGACGAGGACTGGTTGACACCAAAAAAGAAGTAGCCCGCGCGATTGAATCCGCGACGGCGCCGCACGGCTCCGCTCTGCCGCCGAACGCCGACGTTCAGGCAACGTCCTAAGCCGGCACGATCACCTTGCCGATTGGCCAGAGCGCGATGCCGGCGAGCTTCAGATGGGCCCAGGCGAACGGGATGCCGATGATGGTGACGGCGAGAACGAGCGCGGTCAGGAGGTGACCGAGTGCGAGCCACCAGCCGGCGAGCACGAACCAGATGATGTTGCCGATCACCCCGAGCGGGCCGGTGCCGATATCCTCGACGCCGGTGACATCGTAGCGGTTCACCGCCCGGGAGCCGAACGGCAGCAGCGTGTAGACGGCGATGTTGAACGCCGCCCGCGCCCAGGGCAGGCCGATGATGGTAATCGCCATGACGATCGCGGCGATCAACCAGCCGAACGCCATCCAGGCGCCGCCGATGAGGATCCAGAGGATGTTGAGAAGGATGGAAACGGGGGCCATGGGACGATCCGGAGGTGGTGATCCCATTCATATAGGCTCGGAATTTGTCCGCGCCAGGACGCTTCAGGGCACGCAAGGTGAAGCCCGGAGCGCCGCATAACCCGGGATGATCTCTCCGCAGTCTCGTAGGGTGGGCAAAGGCGCCCTTGCGCCGTGCCCACGATCTGCCTTCGGAAGCGAACTTGGTGGGCACGCCTCCGCCTTCGCTCTTCGAGCGACGGCGGACGCTTTGCCCACCCTACGGCTACGAAGCAGGGCTAGATCTTCCGGCCCGCCTGCTCCCAATAGGGATCGCGCAGGCGGCGTTTGAAGATTTTTCCGGAATCTTC
The DNA here is from genome assembly GCF_044908355.1 of Bradyrhizobium sp. USDA 336. NCBI lineage: Bacteria > Pseudomonadati > Pseudomonadota > Alphaproteobacteria > Hyphomicrobiales > Nitrobacteraceae > Bradyrhizobium > Bradyrhizobium sp. USDA 336. The sequence continues at coordinate 3,049,141 of NZ_JBIYDC010000002.1, forward strand.
GCGCGGCAGGCCAGTGCGGATCTCGATGTGCTTGGGTACCTTGTAGTCGGCCAGATGCGTCTTCAGGCTCGCGCGAACGTCGGTGGCCTCGAGCGTGACGCCGGGTTGCGGCTCGACCACGGCCATCAGCGCCTCGCCGAACTCGGCGTCGGGGATGCCGAACACGGCGCAATCATGCACGCCGGGCACCGCATGCAGCACGGATTCGATCTCGGCCGGGTAGATGTTGACGCCCCCTGATATCACCATGTCACGCTTGCGGTCGCAGATGAAGACGTAGCCGTCTTCATCGATATAGCCGACGTCGCCGGAGGTGATGAAGCCGTCGCGGTCGATCTCGGCGCGCTTCTCCGGCTTGTTGTGATAGGTGAAATCGGCCATCTCGGCCATGCGCGAATAGATCTCGCCGATCTCGCCGACGCCGAGTACGCGTCCGTCGTCGCCGATGAAGCGCAGCTCGGCGCCCGGCGAAATCTTGCCGACGGTGCCGGGCTTCTTCAGCGCATCCTCGGAGGTCGCGAAGGTCACGGCGCTGGATTCGGTCGAGCCGTAGAACTCGTAGATCACCGGCCCCCACCATTCGATCATGGCACGCTTGACGTCGGCCGGACACGGCGCGGCGGCATGGATGACGTGGCGCAGCGAGGAGACGTCGTACGTCCTGCGCACTTCCTCGGGCAGCTTCATCAGGCGGATGAACATGGTCGGCACCATGAAGATGGTATCGATCTTGTAGCGCTCGATCGCCTGCAGAAATTCCTCCGCCTCGAAGCGCGGCATCAGCACCAGCACCCCGCCGAGCTTGCCGGCGCGGATGCCGAACGAGTTCGGCGCGGAATGATAGAGCGGCCCCGGCAGCAATGCGCGGGCGCCGGGCTTGAGTCCATAGATCATCGCACGCATGCGCTCACCGGCAGCCTGCTGCTCCGGCGTCGGCGCGTTGCGGCGGACGCCCTTGGGATGGCCTGTCGTGCCCGACGTGTAGATCATGTTCATGGGCTGCGGCACGATCGGGCCGTCATAGGGCGGGTGTTGCGCGAACCAGGCTTCGAAATCGATCGCGAAGTCCGGCGTCTTCAGATGACCCGGATCGATCTTGTAGTTGGAGCGGATTTCCGGCGGCGTCGGCACGCTGAGCACGGTGACGCCATGCGGGATCGCATCGCGCAAGCCATGCAGCATGTCGGCATGGGCGATCAGGACCGCGGTGCCGGAATCCTTCAGGATGTAATTGATCTCCTCCGGCTTGAAGTGCCAGTTGATCGGCACGCCATAGGCGCCCAGCCGCATCGCGGCATAGGCGGCTTCGAGGAAGGCGATGTCGTTGCGCATCAGCATGCAGACGCTATCGCCCTGGCGGACGCCGATCTTGGCGAGGCCGGCCGCGATGCGGTCGGCGCGCTCAGTGACCTCGACGTGAGAGCGGCGGCGCTCGCCGGAGACGATGCCGAGGAAGGGGGAGGTTTGGCTCATTGTTGTTTTTCTTTGTTGTTGTTTGTGCCGTCATTCCGGGTCGATGCGCAGCATCGAACCCGGAATCCATTTCACAGCGAACGATGCGGCTCGATGGATGCCGGGCCTGCGCCTACGGCGGATCCCGGAATGACCCAAAGCTAATCCGCAAAATTCGGCGCGCGCTTCTCCAGGTTGGCGCGCACCGCCTCGGTCTGGTTGGGGCTGCCGATCAGCTTCTGCTGCTCGACGGATTCGGCGAGCAGCGCCGGGCCCGGATCGACCGAGAGATTGTTCAGCATCCGCTTGGCCGCGCGGATCGCATCGGGGCTTTTCCCTGCGATCTCGCGCGCGACCTCAAGCGCCGCAGCGCGCGGATCGTCGCAGATGCGCGTGGCGAGGCCGTAAGCCAGCGCCTCCTGCGCCGAGAAGATCCGCCCGGTGTAGGTGAGATCGCGCAGGATGTCGTCGCGCACCAGCGAGGCCAGGATCGGCGTGCCAGCCATGTCGGGCACGAGGCCCCATTTGATCTCCATGATCGACATGCGCGCATCCGAGCTGAGAAAGCGCATGTCGGCACCGAGCGAGAGCTGGAAGCCGCCACCGAAGGCGACGCCGTGCACGGCCGCGATCACAGGCATCGGTAGCTGGCGCCAGCCCCACACCGCCTGTTGCGCGAAGTTGGCCTTGCCATAGGTGCGCACCGTGAGATCGCGATTTTCGCCACCCGGAATTCCGTTGCCGCCCTTCTCCTTCATAGCGGCAAAACGCCCCATGTCCAGCCCGGCGCAGAAGGCGCGGCCTTCGCCCGACAGCACGACGGCGCGCACGCTCTTCTCCTTCGACAGCCGGTCGGTTGCGGCGACGAGGGCCTCGAACATGGGCTGATCCAGCGCGTTCATCTTGTCGGCGCGCACCAGGCGCACATCGGCGACGCCTTCCGAGATCGAGATCGAGACGCGGTCGTCCATGGACGAATTCTCCCCTAGTTCTTGCCTGTTCTTGTTCAGTGCCGCTTTACAGGACGCCGGCGGCCGGATTTAGTCAATCGACCAATTAACTGACAATCGCGACAGAGGAAACAGCCATGTTCAAGGAAAATCTTCTGGCCAGCCGGCGCATCCTCGTGACCGGCGGCGGCACCGGTCTCGGCAAGTCGATGGCGGCGCGGTTTCTCCAGCTCGGCGCCGAGGTGCACATTTGCGGTCGGCGCAAGATCGTGTGCGACGAGACCGCAACCGAGCTGATGGATCTCTACGGCGGCCGCGTCACCAGCCACGGCGTCGACATCCGCAACGCGCTCGCGGTCGAGGAGATGATCGAGACCATCTTCCGCGATGGCCCCCTCACCGATCTCATCAACAATGCGGCCGGCAATTTCATCTCGCGAACCGAGGAGCTCTCGCCGCGCGGCTTCGATGCGGTCGCCAACATCGTCATGCACGGCACGTTCTACGTGACCCATGCGGTCGGCAAGCGCTGGATCGCGTTGAAGCAGCCCGGCAACGTCGTCTCGATCACCACGACCTGGGTGCGCAACGGCTCGCCTTACGTGGTGCCCTCGGCGATGAGCAAGTCGGCGATCCACGCCATGACGATGTCGCTTGCCACCGAATGGGGACGACACGGCATCCGCCTCAACACCATCGCCCCGGGCGAGATCCCGACCGAGGGCATGAGCAAGCGCATCAAGCCCGGTGACGAAGCCGGCGCGCGCACCAAGGCGATGAACCCGATGGGCCGGGTCGGCACCATGGAGGAACTGCAGAACGTGGCCGTGTTCCTGATCTCCGGCGGCTGCGACTGGATCAACGGCGAGACCATCGCCATGGACGGCGCCCAGGCGCTCGCCATGGGCGGCAACTTCTACCAGCTCCGCGACTGGAGCGACGACGACTGGAAGACCGCGCGCGAGAGCATCATGGCGCAGAACGAGAAGGACCGCGCGAAGCGGGGGTGACGCTTTTCCGTGCCCCGGACGAAGCGCAGCGCTTCCCCGGCGATGCGAAGCATCGTCCGGTGCGACGTGGTGCGCTGCTGAGCCGGGGCCCAACTCTCTCAACGCACATTGCAGCATGCTGGGTCCCGGCTCTGCAGCGCATCACTTCGTGCTGCGCAGCGTCCGGGACATGAAACCGCAGCCGATCTTGTCCCATCTTGTCTTCACCCGCGGATGACGCCACACTCCCCGGCATAAAAACAAACGCCTGCGGGAGAAACATGTCCACACAGCCATTGGCGAACCTCGCCGACATGGTGCGCGAGCGTGCGAAGAGCCGCGGCAGCGCTATTGCCTATGAATTCGAGGGCCGCACCACCAGCTTCGCCGAGTTCGACGCCAAGACCAACAAGGTCGCGAACGCGCTCCTCGCAATGGGCGTGAAGAAGGGCGACCGCATCGCCTATCTCGGCAAGAACAGCGACATCTATTTCGAGCTCCTGATGGGCGCGATGAAGGGTGGCGTCGTGATGGCGCCGGTGAACTGGCGGCTAGCAGGGCCCGAGGTCGCCTTCATCGTTTCAGATTGCAACGCGCCGGTGCTTTTCGTGGGACCGGAGTTCATCACGCTCGTCCGCCAGATCAGGGATCAGATACCAAGCGTCCGCACCATCATCACCACCGAGGGCGGCGCGCCGGAATGGCCGGATTTTACGGCATGGCGCGATGCGCAGAGCGGCGATGATCCGAAGGTGCCGATCGACACCCGCGACATCGCGATCCAGCTCTACACGTCGGGCACGACGGGCAAGCCGAAGGGCGCGATGTTGTCGCATGCCAACTTCCTCAACCTGGTGCAATCAGGCAACGCCGAGGACAAGCCGGAGTGGAACCGGTGGTCGACCGACGACGTGTCGTTGGTGGCCATGCCGGTGTTCCATATCGGTGGCTCCGGCTGGGGTGTGATGGGACTCTATCACGGCGCCCGCGGGGTGATCGCACGCGAGTTCGACCCGACCAAGGTTTTGGACTTCTTCGAGCAGTCGGGCATCACAAAACTGTTCATGGTGCCGGCGGCGATGCAATTCGTGGTGCGGCAGCCGCGCGCCAGGACGGTCGACTTCTCGCGGCTAAAATACATGCTGTACGGCGCCTCGCCGATCCCCGCAGCGCTGCTGAAGGAATGCATCGACGTCTTCAAATGCGGCTTCGTGCAATTGTACGGCATGACCGAGACCACCGGCACCATCGTCGCGCTGCCGCCGGAGGATCACGTCGAGGGGCTGGAGCGGATGCGCTCGGCCGGCAAGGCGCTGCCGGGCGTGGAGATCGCGATTCTGGACGTGGACGGCAAGCCGCTGCCGCCGCGGCAGGTCGGCGAAATCGCAACGCGCTCGGGCTCCAACATGGCGGGCTACTGGAACCTGCCGGAGGCGACCGCATCCACGCTGCGCAGCGACGGCTGGCTGCGCACCGGCGATGCCGGCTACATGGACGAGGACGGCTATCTCTACATCCACGACCGCATCAAGGACATGATCATCTCCGGCGGCGAGAACATCTACCCCGCCGAGGTCGAGAGCGCGCTGTGCGATCATCCTGACGTCGCCGAAGCCGCCGTGATCGGCGTGCCCGACGAGAAATGGGGCGAAGCAGTGAAGGCGATGGTGGTGATGAAGCCGGGCAAGCAGGCGACCGCGACCGACATCATCAACTTCACCCGGACCCGCATCGCCGGCTACAAGACGCCGAAGAGCGTGGAGTTTTTGCCGGCGCTGCCGCGGAATCCGAGCGGCAAGATTTTGCGCAGGCAATTGCGCGAGCCGTATTGGGCGGGGAAGGATCGTCGGGTGAATTGATCCGCGGTGCCGTAGGGTGGGCAAAGGCGCAAAGCGCCGTGCCCACCATCTCTCTACGCTTGATGCTTGCGGATAGAGGTGGTGGGCACGCTTCGCTTTGCCCACCCTACCAGAGCATTGCGAGCCTCTAATGCTTCCCCGGCCCCATATAGCCGAATAAGAACCCCGCCACCTTCCGCATCTGGATCTCCTCGCTGCCTTCGGTGATGCGGTAGCGCCGGTGGTGGCGATAGATGTGCTCGAACGGCTTGTGGCGTGAATAGCCCATGCCGCCATGGACCTGCATGGCGCGGTCGGCGGCCTCGCAGCAGAGGCGGTTTGCCCAGTAGTTGCACATCGAGACCCGGTCGGAGAGCGTGCGCTCGATTTGCTCCTCGTTGAGCTGGTCCATTTCCCAGGCGGTCTTGCGGATCAAGAGGCGCAGCATCTCGGCTTGCGTCGCAAGCTCGACCAGCGGGAACTGGATCGCCTGGTTTTCCGCCAGCGCCTTGCCGAACGGCTTGCGCTCACGCGCGTATTTCACACTCTCGTTGATGCAGTAGACCGCGGCGCCGAGCGAGCTTGCCGCCTGGCGAATGCGGTTCTGGTGCACGAAGCATTGCGCCAGCGACAGGCCGCGGCCGACCTCGCCGAACAGCGCATCCTCCGGCACGAAGACGTCGGTGAAGCTGACGCGCGGATGGTCGGTCGGCATGTTGAAGGTCCACATGTACTCCTCGACCTTGACGCCGGGACTCTTGGCCGGCACCAGGAAGCAGGTGATGCCGCGGGCATCGCCATCGTTGCCGCTGGTGCGCGCGAACAGCGCGCAGTGCGTGGCGACATGCATGCCAGTCGTCCACATCTTCTCGCCGTTGATGATCCAGCCCTTCACGTTGTCGCGGGTGGCGGGCACCGCGCGCGTCTCCATGTGGGTCGCGTCCGAGCCGTGATGCGGCTCGGTCAGGCCAAAGGTGATGCGGTACTTGCCTCTGATCGAGCCGTCGATCATCGCCTTCTGGTCGTCGCGGCCGTAGCGGTCGAGCATGGTGACGACGGGGAAGTTGCCGACGATGGAGTGCTCGTTCTGGAGGTCGTTATGCAGACCGAGGCCTTTGGCGGCAAAATGCTCGCGGATCACGGCCATCCAGAGATTGGAGCCTTCCTTGCCGCCATATTGCTTCGGCACCGGAAAGCGCAGATGCCCGGCGGCATCCGCGAGATCCTTGGCCTTGCGCAGCAGCGCCTCCCATTCGTGGCGCGGCAGGCCGCCATTCTCGAAATCGGTGCGCGCCCATTCGCGGCGATGGTCGAAGAAGCGGACGTTGTCGTCGGCCTGTTCCAGCGGCTTAATCTCGCGTTCGATGAAGCGGTCGAGCTCTCCGAGATAGGCAACGAGATCGGCAGGCAATGAGAAATCCACAGGTTCTCTCCCGGATTGATTTTATCGTTTTGCGTTAAGGCGCTGGGCGCATTCTTGCTTGGTGCGATTAAGGTGAGAAGAGCGCGTGCAAGTCAAGCAAGCCGAGATGTGAGGAGCGCAAGGCGCGCCCGCGCAATTCGATGGTGCTCTGGCGCACCCGCACGGTAGTATGGCGCCAATATTCCTTCGAAAGAAATCCGGGAGCGCGCGATGGAGCTGAAATTCTCAAAGGTGGAACGCAAGGGGCCGATCACGATCGTGACGCTGTCGCGGCCCGAGGTCTACAACGCGCTGCACACCGATGCGCACTTCGAGCTTCAGAAGGTGTTTGACGATTTCTCTGGAGATCCCGAGCAGTGGATCGCGATCGTCACGGGCAGCGGCGATAAGGCGTTTTGCGCCGGCAACGATCTGAAGTGGCAGGCAGCGGGGGGAAAACGCGGCTGGGACAAGGGCGGCTTCGCCGGCCTCACCTCGCGCTTCGACTGCGACAAGCCGATCATTGCCGCCGTGAACGGCGTCGCCATGGGCGGCGGCTTCGAGATCGCGCTCGCCTGCGACCTCATCATCGCCGCGGAGAACGCGACCTTCGCCCTGCCCGAGCCGCGCGTCGGCCTTGCCGCGCTCGCCGGCGGCCTGCATCGGCTGCCGCGGCAGATCGGGCTGAAGCGCGCCATGGGCATGATCCTCACCGCGCGCCATGTCAGCGCCAAGGAGGGGCTCGAGCTCGGCTTCGTCAACGAGGTGGTGCCGCAGGGCGAGGCGCTCGCGGCCGCGCTGCGCTGGGCCGAGATGATCGCCAAGAATTCGCCGATGTCGATCCGGGCCTCGAAGCAGGCGATCCAGAAGGGGCTTGGCGCGTCGCTGGAGCAGGCGATCGCGGAGCAGCGGGATTATCCGGCCGTGCAGGCGATGGTCGCCTCGCAGGATTACATCGAGGGCCCGAAGGCGTTTTCCGAGAAGCGCCCGCCGAAATGGGTGGGGAAGTAGGAAACGAGTCTCCCCAACTCGTCATTCCGGGGCGCGCCGACAGGCGCGAGCCCGGAATCCATCGAGCGACAGAACGTGCGGATGAATGGATTCCGGGTTCGTCGCTTCGCGACGCCCCGGAATGACGGAGGAGAGAGGAGCGCCCCCTCTTTCAACACTGTCATTGCGAGCGTAGTGAAGCAATCCAGGTTGCCCAGCAGAGACAGTCTGGATTACTTCGTCGCAAGGGCTCCTCGCAATGACGGGGAAAGAGCTATCCGCCCCGCCCCAGCTCGCGCCTGTAGGACGCGTAGTTCGGCTGATCCACCGCGAGCTTGTCCATCGTGGTCGCCCAGAGATGCTCGGCGAGACCGGGGGTCGCGAGATCGACTTCTCCCCTGGCGATGCGCTCGGCGAGCACGCGGTTCAGCTCCATGACCGAGCCGTCGATGCCGAGCAGCGCGCGCAGGCGCTCCACCTCCTTCGCATCACTCCCCTCCTCCCGCGTCAACTGCCGCGTGACGAGGTCGAGGATGTTGATGGCGACGCGCAGCTTGAAGGCCTGGTGGCCGGAGATCAGCGGCGTGATGTCGCTGCGGAGGAAATCGGCGACTGCCTTGGTCAGCTCGATCGGGGTCGGCTCGTCCTGCATGTGTCAGCTCCCGCGCGGCGCCAAAAGCCGCAACAGATCGATCTCGGTCTCGCTGGCGCGGCGGCCGATCATGGCGCGCTCCATGGAATGGTCGGGCCCCTCGCGAAAGCGCTGCATCATGCCGCCGCACATGATGCCCCAGCGCAGCGTGCCCATCACCTCCCAGAACTTGACGCGGTCCGGATCGACCTTGCGGCCTGCCGCCTCATAGCCGGCGAACAGCTCCTCGCGCGTGCCAAAACCGCCGACGGGCTTGTCGATCTCGCCGAAACGCCAGGAATTGACGCAGACCCAGCCAAGGTCCTCCATGGGATCGCCGAGATGGGCGAGCTCCCAGTCGAGCACGGCGCGAACGCCATCGGCGCCGATGATGAGATTGCCGTTGCGGAAATCGCCGTGCACCAGCGTGGTCTCGGCCGAGGGACCGGGATCGTGATCGCGCAGCCAGCGCAGCGCCAGCTCGAACACGGGCTTGGGCCAGTTCAGGCTGCGATAGTCGCGCTCGAACTCGGCGATCTCCTGGGTCGCGCCCCTGTTGCGCAGCGCAGGCAATTTGTCCTGCGGTAGCCGATGGAGACCTGCGAGAATGCCGCCGATCTGCCGCGCCAGACGCGGCCGCGCCGCCGCATACTCTTCATCGCGAAGAATCTTGCGCGCGATGGTCTCGCCCTCGATCCGCTGCATGATGAAGCCGGTGCCGAGATCGTCCTCCGGCACCAGCACATGCAGGACGCGCGGCGACGGCACGCCGGCCTCATAGGCGAGCTGCATCAGCTGCGCTTCCGCGGCAAGACCGGCCGCGCGGGTCGGCGCGGCGCCATAGCCCTTCGGCGAGCGGCGCAAGATCGCGCCGATCGGCCCGTCGGGATGGGTGATGTCGAAGCGCCAGGTTTCCTGGCTGGCGCCGCCGGAGAGCTTTGCCGCAGAGGTCGCGCCGGTCGCCCCTTTGCACCAGCGCCGGACGCTGCGTGAAAGCGCCGCCTCGATCATTTGCCCTTGAACTGCGCGGGCCGCTTCTCGAGGAACGCTCCGACGCCCTCGCGGAAATCCTCGGTGTCGCCGGCGCGGAGCTGGCACTGGAATTCGAGATTGAGCTGATCCTCGAAGGAATTTTCCGGGCTGTCCCAATAGAGCTTGCGGATCAGCGACAGCGCCACCGTCGGCCCACTGGCGAGATCGCGCGCCAGCTTCATCGCTTCCTCCATCAAGACGCCGTCATCATAGACGCGGTTGACAAGGCCCCATTCCAGTGCCTTCTCGGCCGGCAAGCGCTCACCCATCAACGACAATTCGATCGAGCGCGCGCGGCCGACGAGGCGCGGCAACAGCCAGGTCGAGCCGCAATCCGGCACGAGGCCGATACGGCGGAAGGCCTGCAGGAAATAGGACGAGCGCGCGCATAGGATCATGTCGCCGAGCAGCGCGAAGCTCATGCCGGCGCCGGCGGCCGGGCCATTGACCGCGGTGACGATGGGGCAATGCAGGTTGCGGATGCGGCGCAGGAAGGGATGAAAGCCGGTCTCCAGCGTCAGGCCGGCCTTGGTCTTCTTCGCCTGGTTGTTGCGGCCTTGCAGATTGGCGCCCGTGCAGAACGCCCGCCCCGCACCGGTCAGCACCACGCAGCGCACCGCGTCCTTCTTCTCCTCGATCGCATCGAGCGCCTCGGAAAGACCGCCCAGCATGTCGACGGAGACCGCGTTCATCACCTCCTGATGGTCGAGCTTGAGGATCGCGACCGAGCCATCGAAATCGAGCGTGACGTGTTTGAACTGCATGGTTTCCTCATCGGTTGCGGCCCGCGTCAGTTTCGCAGGCCGGAATTCGTTTTGCCGGGGCGCATATTTGATTTTTGGCGCGGTCTTGTCCATGGTGATCGGAGCATAGCAAGCAATCTTGTGCGCAGCGGCTGATGCGCCGCAGTCTAAAAACAGGAAACGCGCCATGAACCTCTTCGACCTTTCCGGCCGCGTCGCCGTGATCACCGGTGGCAATGGCGGCATCGGGCTCGGCATCGCGCAGGCGCTCGCGGGCCAGGGCTGCAACGTCTCGATCTGGGGCCGCAATGCTGACAAGAACAAGGCCGCCGCCGCGAGCATGGCGGGCCTGTCCGGCAAGGTCGACAGCCGCGTCTGCGACGTCACCGATCCGGCCTCGGTCGATTCAGCGATGAAGGCGACGCTCGACACCTTCGGCCGGGTCGATGGCTGCTTCGCCAATGCGGGCATCGGCGGCGGTGGCCGGCGCGCCTTCATCGAGCGCACCGAGGAGGAATGGCGCACGATGTTCGCGACCAATCTCGACGGCGTGTTCCACGCGTTCCAGGCCGCCGCCAAGCACATGACGGATCGCGCCAATGCCGGCGATCCCTTTGGCCGGCTGGTCGCGACCTCGAGCCTCGCCTCGATCTTCGGCACGGCGCGCAACGAGCATTATGCCGCGACCAAGGCCGCCATCAACGCGCTGGTGCGCGCCCTCGGCGTCGAGCTGGCGCGTCACGGCGTCACCGCGAATGCGATCTTGCCGGGCTGGATCAAGAGCGACATGACCGCAGGGCTCATGGCGAACGACAAGTTCGTAGCCAACGTGATGCCGCGGATTCCGATGCGGCGCTTCGGCGAAGCCTCCGATTTCGGCGGCATCGCGGTGTATCTGATGAGCAAGGCGTCGTCGTATCACACCGCGGATACGTTCGTGATCGACGGCGGCTATACCGCGTTTTGATTCTCGTAGCCCGGATGGAGCGCAGCGAGTCCGGGACGGCCAAAAGCAAGCAAGACCCGGATTTCGCATCGCTCCATCCGGGCTACAACACTGAGGGAACGGGCAAATGTTTTCACACGTCATGATCGGTACCAACGACCTGGACAAGGCCAAGGCGTTCTACGACCAACTGCTCGGCACGCTCGAGGTGCGGCCGGCCAGGGTCGACGGCCACCGCATCTTCTACATCACCAAGACCGGCGTGTTTTCGGTATCGAAGCCTATCAACGGCGAACCGGCGACTTGCGCCAACGGCGGCACGATCGGCTTTGCCGCCAATTCGCCGGAACAGGTCGATGCGTGGCACGCAGCGGGCGTTGCAGCCGGCGCAAAATCGATCGAGGATCCGCCCGGGGTGCGTCAGGGCCCAGGCGGCAAGCTGTATCTGGCTTACCTGCGCGATCTCGACGGCAACAAGATCTGCGCGATGCACCGGATGCCTGCCTGAGGTCGACCGGTCTCTCCCGTCATTGCGAGGAGCTCTTGCGACGAAGCAATCCAGGCTGCCGCGGCGGTTAAGATTCTGGATTGCTTCGCTGCGCTCGCAATGACGGACTCCTGGGGATCGGACGGCGCTTAGAGCCCACTTGCGCGTCGCCCCATTCAAACAACATTTCAAACGCCCTCGCGATATTCCATCAGGTGGCATGGCTCCGCGCGGTAAATGCGCGCTCGCGCTTTGGCGTCGCTGCGACTATTCTCGCCCCCAATGCGATCTCAGTGACCCCCGGGAGGACCAATGACAAAACACACCTACATTCCCCGCACCACCAACTACACGCTCAATCCCGGCGACGAGCTCAACGACTTGCGAATGTCGGACCAAGTCCGGCCGCTTTACGATCACGTCAAGAAGTTCATCCGCGATACCGTCGAGCCGATGTCGGTCGAGTTCGCCAAGGCCGGCGAAGGCAAAGAAGATCGCTGGAGTTTTACGCCGAAGCAGCTCGAGGTGCTGGAGAAGGCCAAGAACAAGGCTAAGCAGGAAGGCCTCTGGAACTTCTTCCTGCCCGATGACGAGACCGGCCAGGGCCTGAAGAATCTCGACTACGCCTATATCGCCGCCGAGCTCGGCAAGAGCCCGCTGGCCTCGGAGACCATGAACTGCTCGGCGCCCGACACCGGCAACATGGAAGTGCTGGAACGGGTCGGCACCAAGGAGCAGAAGGAGAAATGGCTGAAGCCGCTGCTCAACGGCGAGATACGTTCGGCCTATGTCATGACCGAGCCGAACGTCGCCTCCTCCGACGCCAAGAACATCTCGACCACCGCAAAGCTGGTCGGCGACGAATGGGTGATCAATGGCGAGAAGTACTACATCTCGGGTCTCGGCGATCCCCGCTGCAAGATCCTCATCGTGATGGTGAAGACCAACCCGGACGCGCCGCCGAGCAAGCAGCAGTCGCAGATCCTGGTGCCGCGCGACACGCCCGGCGTCGAGGTGCTCGGTCCCATGTACGTGTTCGGCCAGGACCACGCCCCGCGCGGCCACATGCACATGCGCTTCAACAATGTGCGCGTGCCGAAGGAGAACATCCTGCTCGGCGAAGGCCGTGGCTTCGAGATCTCGCAGCTCCGCCTCGGCCCGGGCCGCATCCATCATTGCATGCGCACCATCGGCAAGGCCGAGAAGGCACTCGACCTGATGGTGCAGCGTGGCCTCACCCGCGAAGCCTTCGGCAAGAAGATCGCCCATCTCGGCGGCAACATGCAGATCATCGCGCAGGCGCGCTGCGAGATCGAGGCGATGCGGCTGATGGTATTAAAGGCCGCCAAGGCAATGGACGTGCTCGGCAACAAGGAGGCCCGCGTCTGGGTCTCCATGGTCAAGGCCATGGTGCCCGAGCGCGCCTGCAGGATCATCGATCAAGCCATCCAGATGCACGGCGCCACCGGCATCTCGCACTGGACCCCGCTCGCCGAGATGTACCAGGACGTGCGGCACCTGCGCTTCGCCGACGGTCCGGACGAGGTGCACTGGATGGTGGTGGGCCGCCACGAGCTGAGCATGGCGTAAGGCGCCTTATCTCTTTTCCCTCTCCCCGCTTGCGGGGAGAGGGTGAGGGGGATTCTCCACGAGGACGGTGACAGTCGGACTCGCGGAGAGCCCCCTCACCCGCCGCGCATTCCGCGCATCGGCCTCTTCCCGCAGGCGGGGAGAGGCGAAGAAAGCCGAGGAGCCCCAATGGACTACGCCGCCAGCGAGCTGACGCCACGCGAGCGCTACAAGGTGCTGACGTCCTTCATTCTGCCGCGGCCGATCGCGTGGGTGACCACGCTCGGGCCGACCGGCGTGGTCAACGCCGCCCCGTTCAGCTTCTTCAACGCCTTCTGCGAGGATCCGCCGCTCTGCATGTTCGCGGCGAACCGCAAGCCGAACGGCGAGGACAAGGACACGTTTCTCAACATCCAGCGCACCGGTGAATTCGTGGTCAACCTCACGGACGAGCCGCTGGCGCGGGCGATGCACGAGAGCAGCGGCGATTTTCCGCCTGAGATCAGCGAGCCCGATTATCTCGGGCTGAAGCTTGCGCCCTCGACGAAGATCGCGGTGCCACGGCTAGCTGACACGCCCTGGGCGATGGAGTGCAAGCTCTGGAAGCTGATCGACGTCAACGACGATCGCCGGCTGATCATGGGCGAAGGCCTCCACTTCCACATCCGCGACGAGCTCTGGGACGACAAGGCGATGCGGGTGCACATGGACCGCTATCACCCGATCGGCCGCATGTTCGCCGACCGTTACTGCCGCACCGATGACCGCGTGGTGTTTCCGGCGGCGGAGGGCATGAAGAAATAGGCCGCAGCAACGGTGCGCTCCCTCGCCCATTCTTACGGAGCCGCGACGAGCTTGGCTCGCGCTGAGAGGGTTGGGGTGAGGGGCGTTTCTCCACGCGCGAGACTGTCGAGGGACCTGTACCCCCTCACCCGAATTCGATCTGCGATCGAATTCGACCTCTCCCCGCTTGCGGGGAGAGGTGATGAACCCGTCAGCTACGTCGCGGGCACGAGCTTGTCCTGGGTCTTGGTCTCGAAGTCGCTCGCGTCGTGGCGCTCGTGGAGCTGGCTGGCGGGATCGCCGGAGACGCGGTTAACCATGCGGCCGCGCTTCACGGCGGGGCGCTGCGCAATCTGGTCGGTCCAGCGCTGCACGTTCTTGTAGTCCTGCACCGACAGAAATTCGCCGGCGCCATAGACCAGTCCCTTGGCGAGCGCGCCATACCAGGGCCACACCGCCATGTCGGCGATGGTGTAGTCCTTGCCCGCGAGATACTCGTTGTCGGCGAGACGCCGGTCAAGCACGTCGAGCTGGCGCTTGGTCTCCATTGCGAAACGGTCGATGGCGTATTCGATCTTGGTCGGCGCATAGGCGTAGAAATGGCCGAAGCCGCCGCCGAGATAGGGCGCGCTGCCCATTTGCCAGAACAGCCAGGACATCGCCTCGGTGCGGGCCTTGACATCCTTCGGCAGGAAGGCGCCGAACTTCTCGGCGAGGTAGAACAGGATCGAGCCTGACTCGAACACCCGGATCGGCTCTGGGCCGGAGCGGTCCATCAGCGCCGGGATCTTGGAATTCGGATTGATGTCGACGAAGCCGCTGCCGAACTGATCGCCATTACCGATCTTGATCAGCCAGGCGTCATATTCGGCGCCCTTGTGGCCGAGCGCCAGGAGCTCCTCCAGCATCACGGTGACCTTGACCCCGTTCGGCGTCGCCAGCGAGTAGAGCTGAAGCGGGTGCTTGCCGACCGGCAGCTCCTTGTCGTGGGTGGAGCCGGCAATGGGTCGGTTGATGTTGGCGAATTGCCCGCCGTTCTCCTTGTTCCAGGTCCAGACTTTGGGCGGCACGTAGGCGGGGGCGTCGGTCATACGGGGCTCCGGGAAAAAAGGATGCGTCTGCATTAATTAGCCCGCAAACGGCCGATGACAAGGGCGCCGCAATGCATTGCCGGATGGGACAACTCTGCGTTTTGTCATGGCAGCTCTCCCCTCCGTCATTCCCGGGCGCCTGCAGGGCCTGCGCGGCCAACGGATAGAGCGCAACGTCTATACACAAGATGCACCGCCGGATCCGGCATGTCATCGATCCGCTCGCGTCACTTTGCTTTGCCAGCGAAAGCAACGAGAATGCGAAGCCTGCCGCCGGGAGAGAGCCATGAAATCGCCGATCTGCGACATGCTGGGGATCGAATTCCCGCTGCTCGCCTTCAGCCATTGCCGCGACGTCGTCGCCGCCGTCAGCCGCGCCGGCGGCTTCGGCGTGCTGGGCGCGACGGTGCATACGCCGGATACGCTCGAGCGTGAGCTGAAGTGGATCGACGATCACGTCGACGGCAAGCCTTACGGCATCGACGTGCTGATCCCGGAAAACATCTCGACAGCCGGCGAGAAGGACGTCACCTGGAAGAGCCTGGAAGCGCGCGTGCCGCAGGAGCACCGCAACTACACGCGCGATCTCCTGAAGAAGTACGACATCGAGCTGACCACCACCGAGGTCGCGGACAACCAGCCGCAGCCGTTCGACGGCAAGACCGCGCTTCAGCTGCTCGAAATCTCCTTCAATCATCCGATCCGCCTGATCGCCAATGCGCTGGGCGTGCCGCCGAAGGCGATGATCGAGATGGGCAAGAAGCATGGCGTGCCGGTCGCAGCGCTGGTCGGCGCCAAGGAGCACGCGCTGCGCCAGGTCGCGGCCGGCGTCGACATCCTCGTGGTGCAGGGCACCGAGGCCG
Source organism: Bradyrhizobium sp. USDA 336 (assembly GCF_044908355.1). NCBI lineage: Bacteria > Pseudomonadati > Pseudomonadota > Alphaproteobacteria > Hyphomicrobiales > Nitrobacteraceae > Bradyrhizobium > Bradyrhizobium sp. USDA 336. The sequence continues at coordinate 3,064,907 of NZ_JBIYDC010000002.1, forward strand.
GCGGGCATTGCGGCGAGGTCTCGACCATGGTGCTGGTGCCGGAGGTGATCAAGGCGATCAAGCCGATCCGCGACGTGCCGGTGCTAGCGGCCGGCGGCATCATGACGGGACGGCAGATGGCGGCCTGCATGGCGATGGGCGCGGCGGGCGCCTGGACCGGCTCGGTGTGGCTTGCGACCGTCGAGTCCGAGACGAGCGAGATCTTTCGCGAGAAGATGATCGCGGCGTCCTCGCGTGATGCCGTCCGCTCCAAGGGCCGCACCGGCAAGCCGGCGCGGCAGCTGCGCTCGGTCTGGACCGATGCCTGGGACCGTGCGCCTGATAGCCCGGGCGCGCTGCCAATGCCGCTGCAAAGCATCATCAGCCGCGACGCGTTCCATTCGATCGATCGAGCCGCCGCAAGCGGCAACGCGAGGGCGCGCGATCTCGTCAGCTATTTCGTCGGCCAGGGCGTCGGCCTGATCGACAGCGTGAAATCAGCGGGCGCCGTGGTACAGGAGTTCAAGCAGGATTTTGCCGAAGCCGTCGAGCACATGAATGCGCTGGTGGCAGAGTAGTCCATTCGTCATTGCGAGCGCAGCGAAGCAATCCAGACTGCCGCCGCGGAAAGATTCTGGATTGCTTCGCTGCGCTCGCAATGACGAACAACTGACATCGTGAATTGAAGCAAGAAGAAATGACCAATATCCCCGAAGACCGCATCCCCGTCATCGTCGGCATCGGCGAGATCATCGATCGCCCGAAGGAGATCGCGGCGGGTCTCGAACCGCTCGACCTGCTCGAACAGGCGCTGCGGCGCGCCGAACAAGACGCCGGTGCAAAACTGCTCGGCGAGGTGCAATCGCTCGACGTCGTCAATTTCCTGAGCTGGCGCTATCGCGATCCGGAGCAGCTCCTGGCGCAACGCCTCGGCATCTCGCCCGCGCATTGCTATTACGGCCCAGTCGGCGGCGAGAGCCCGATCCGCTACATCCACGAGGCGGCCAAGCGCATCGCGCGCGGCGAGTGCAGCGTGGCGGCGATCTGCGGCGCCGAGGCGCAATCGACCGCGACCAAGGCGGAGCGCACCGGCGTCAAGCTCCCGTGGACGCCGTTCGCTCATGACGTCGAGGAGCCGAAGCGCGGCGCGGCGTTCCAGAAGCCGCTGGCGGTGAAGCTCGGCGTGTTTCGACCTGTGACCGTTTATCCGTTCTATGAAGCGGCCTCCTCCGCGCATTGGGGGCAGACACCGCGCGAGGCCATGGCGGAATCAGGCACGCTGTGGTCCCGCTATTCGGAAGCCGCCGCGCAGAATCCAAACGCCTGGCTGAAGCGGCGTTATGCGCCGGAGGAGATCACGACGCCGACCGCGGACAACCGGCTGATCGCCTGGCCCTACAACAAGCTGATGGTGGCCAACCCCAGCGTCAACATGGGCGGTGCGCTGCTGCTCACCAGTCTCGCCAAGGCACGCGCGGCCGGGATCGCCGAAGACAAACTGGTCTACCCGCTCGGCGGCGCCTCGGCGGAAGAGCCGCGCGACTATCTGCTGCGCGACCAGTTTTACGAGAGCCACCCGCAGAACGCCGTGCTGAAAGCGGCGATGGATCTCGCCGGCGGCGACGGCAAGTCCTTCGACGCGATCGAGCTCTACAGTTGCTTCCCCTGCGTGCCCAAAATGGCGCGGCGGACGCTGGGCTTAGGTGCCGACGTGCAGCCGACCGTGACCGGCGGCCTCACCTTCTTCGGCGCGCCGCTCAACACCTACATGACGCATGCGGCCTGTGCGATGGTGTCCCGTATGCGCGACGGCGCCAGGCTCGGCCTGCTCTACGGCCAGGGCGGCTTCGTCACCAAGCACCACGCGCTGGTGGTGTCGAAGACGGCGCCGCGCGAGGCGCTGGTGCAGGAAACGAGCGCGCAGGCCGATGCGGACCGCAACAAGCGCGCGGTGCCGGAGTTCGTCGCGGAGGCCACTGGCAAGGGCAAGGTCGAGAGCTTCACCGTGCTTTACGGCCGCGGCGGCAATATCGAGCATGGCGTCGTGATGCTGCGGACAGAGGACGATCGCCGCACGCTGGCGCGGATCCCGGCCAGCGATGGCGCGACGCTGGCGCATCTGCTCGCCATGGATCGCACCCCGGTCGGCTCGCTCGGCGAAATCGCTATGGCAGCGGATGACGTGCCGGAGTGGCGGGTGGCCTAGCGATCGCGCACCTCACGCGGCGCGGACGTTGGTCAGGAACTTGCTGACCTCACTCTTCAGCCGGCCGGAATCGTTCGACAGCATCTGCGCCGCCGACAGCACCTGCGAGGAGGCCGTGCCAGTCTCGGTCGCGCCGCGCTGCACGTCGGTGATGTTGGACGACACCTGCTGGGTGCCCTGCGCCGCCTGCTGCACGTTGCGGGCGATCTCTTGCGTCGCGGCGCCCTGCTCTTCCACCGCAGCGGCGATGGCCGACGAGATCTCCGACAGGCGCTCGATGGTCGAGGAGATCTCCTTGATGGCGCCGACGGAGTCGTTGGTCGCCGCCTGGATGCCGGAGATCTGCTGGCCGATCTCGCCGGTCGCCTTCGCGGTCTGCTCGGCGAGCGCCTTCACCTCGGAGGCGACGACGGCAAAACCGCGGCCCGCTTCGCCTGCGCGCGCCGCCTCGATGGTGGCGTTCAGCGCCAGCAGGTTGGTCTGGCCGGCGATGGTGTTGATCAGCTCGACGACATCACCGATGCGGGAGGCGGCCTTGGAAAGCTCGCTGACGCGATCGGTGGTGGCGCGCGCCTGGCCGACGGCATCGCCCGCCATCCGCGCCGATTCCTGCACCTGACGGCTGATCTCGCCGACCGACGAGGCCATCTCCTCGGTCGCCGAGGCCACCGATTGCACGTTGGTGGAGGCTTCCTCCGAAGCGCCGGCCACCGTGGTCGCCAGCCGCTGCGAGCGGTCGGCGGTCGCAGTCAGGGTCGATGCGGAGGCCTCCAACTGGGTCGAGGCCGACGACACGGTCTGGACGATCTCGCCGATCATCGTTTCGAATTCGCGGGTGATGTTGTCGACGCGGCGGCCGCGCTCGATCTTGGCTTCGGCGTCGGCGGCGGCGGCTTCGTCGGCGACCTTCTTGGCGATCAACGCCTCCTTGAAGATCTGGAGCACGTCGGCCATGGCGCCGATCTCGGTCTTCGCACCGCGGTGCGGGACTTCAGCGGAGAGGTCGCCCCGCCCCAGCGCCTGCATCGGCAGGGTGATCGAGTTGATGCCGCTAGAGACGTCACGGACGAGATAGAAGCTGACGGCGATGCCGATGACGATGGCGGCGCCGAGAATGGCCGAGACCAGCATGAAGGTATAGGCGTAGCTGTCGGCGGCGTCCTGGGCGGCCTGTTCTCCGCCTTTGGTGTTGAGCTCGATGTCCTTGGTCAGGACCTCGTCTGCCTGAAGACCGAGCTTGTTGACGGTCTTCGTATTCAGCTCCCGGGCCTCGTGTGGGATCTTGCCGGCTTCCTTGCGCGAGAGCGCCATCACCTCTTCCGTGCCCTTCTTATAATCGTCCCAGAGCTTTGCCCATTGGGTGTAGAGCGCCCGCTCCTCCGGCGAGGTGATCATCGGCTCGTAGCGGCTGCGGTGTTTGGCAAGCGCCTCGAGCACCGTCACGGCCGTCTTTTCGTTGGCGAGCTTCTCGTCCAGCGTGTCGGAAAGCATGTGCTGGCGGACCACGTTGCGATAGGTGATGACGCTCGCCCGAAGCTCGCCGAGCACCCGCACGCTGGGCATCCAATTCATCGTGATGTCGGCGGTGTTGGCGTTCATCGACCGCATTTTCATGATGGCGAGCAGGCCCATGCCGGCCATCGCGACGAGCAGGAACGCCACGACACTGATGATCTTGGCGCGGATGGAAATGTTGGCAAACATGATTGAGGTCTCTTCGTGCAGGCGCGAGCGCGCGTCCGGGAATTACGAATCAAACAAAAGGAGCAGCGCCGACATCCAACACAAGAGCAACCCGTGCGGATGTCAGCTGCGAATCCGTGCGAGTACGGAGCCCGAAAGAAATGAACAGGTAGCTAAAGATGTTCTGCGCTCAGCGCATGAGCCTAAGCGCATCCGAGAAAAACTCTGCGCCGCCGAAATTTCCCGACTTCAGAGCGAGCAGCATGTCGCTTTCGGCGCCGACCGCGCGCAGCACCGGAACGCCAGCCGCGATCTCTACTCCTACGAGAAATCCGGGAATCTTCAACCGATCGACAACGGCGCCGGATGTCTCGCCACCGGCAACGATCAGTCGCCGCACGCCTGATTTTACAAGGTTTTCTGCAATATCGGCCATGGCCTGCTCGATCGCATGACCGGCGGCGTCGCGACCGTGGCGCGCCTGCAGCGCGGCGACCTGATCGGGCGTCGAGCTCGATGCGATCAGCACCGGACCTTCGGCCAGTCGCGGCCTTGCCCAGTCCAGCGCACGCTCGGCTTCGCCCGCCCCCGTAATGATACGCTCCGGATCGAGATGTAACACCGGCATGACACCCGCGGCATACGCGATCTGCTGAAGCGTCGCCTGCGAGCAGCTGCCGGCAAGGCATGCCGCCAGGCCGCCGACGGCCGCGCCGGTTTCGCTGCTCAGTGCCGGCTTCACCTTGCCCGTCGACACCAGCGCGCGCGCAAGTCCCAGGCCCATGCCGGACGCGCCGACCGACAGAAGATGTTCGGCGGCCACGAGCCCGATGGTCTCGAGGTCGCGGTCGAACACGGCGTCGATGATCGCAGCACCGATGCCCCTGGCGGCGAGCTCGGCCAGCCGTGCCCGCACGGCCTCCGCGCCGCGCGCGACGGTGGCGAGATCGACGAGGCCGATCTGCGTGCTGCTCTGGCGCGCCAGCACGCGCACCAAGTTGGAATCATGCATCGGGTTGAGTGGATGGTCCTTCAGCGGGCTCTCGCTGAGCGGCACGGCGCCGACGAACAGATTGCCCTGAAAGACGGTGCGCCCGGTCTCCGGAAAGGCTGGCGTCACCAGCACGGCTCCCTCGCCGCAATCGGCGCGCAGCGCATCCATGACCGGGCCGATATTGCCGGCGTCGGTGGAATCGAAGGTCGAGCAGATCTTGAACAGCACGTGGCCCGCGCCGCGGCCGCGCAGCCATTTGTCCGCCGCGCGCGAGCGCGACACGGCAAGGCCGGCCTCGATCGAGCGGCTCTTCAACGACACCACGACGGCATCGACCTCGGGCAGCGCCAGATCGTCGGCAGGGATGCCGATGGTCTGGACGGTGCGCAGGCCGGCGCGCGTCAGCGTGTTGGCGAGATCGGAGGCGCCGGTGTAGTCGTCGGCGATGCAGCCTAACGCTGGGGTCACGGCTTCACTCCCGCATAGGGCTTGAACCAGGCAAGCCCATCGGTGGTCTTGCCGCGGGGATTGTATTCGCAGCCGACGAAGCCGGCATAGCCGAGCCGATCGAGCTCTTCGAACAGGAACGGATAGTTCAGCTCCTCGCCATCGGGCTCGTTGCGCGAGGGAATGCTGGCGATCTGGATGTGGCCGATGATCGGCATCATCTCGCGCAGCCGCATGGTGACGTCGCCATGGATGATCTGGCAGTGATAGATGTCGAACTGGAGCTTCAGGTTCGCAAGCCTCAGCTCCTGGATCAGATCCCGCGCGAAGCCGAAATCATTGAGGAAGTAGCCGGGCACGTTGCGCGCGTTGATCGGTTCGATCACGATATCGATGCCGTGCGGCGCAAAGAACTCGGCAGCCCAGGCCACAGATTTGTAGAAGGCCTCGATCGCGGCGCGCTCGCCGCGGTTGGCGATGCCGGCCATCAGGTGCAGGCGCTTGACGCCGGTCGCCTTGGCATAAGGCAGCGCCGTCTCCAGGCTCGCCTTGAGATCGGAAAAGCGCGATGGCAGCGCGGCAAAGCCCTTCTCGCCGGCGTTCCAGTCGCCCGGCGGCAGGTTGAACAGCGCCTGGGTCAGGCCGTTGCGCTTGAGCCGCTCGCCGACCGCCTCGGCGGGATGCTCGTACGGAAACAGAAATTCCACCGCGGTGAAGCCCGCTTGCGCGGCGGCATCGAAGCGGTCGAGGAACGGCACCTCGGTGAACATCATCGAGAGATTGGCGGCGAAACGGGGCATTGGAAATCCTCTGTTACTTGTCGCCGGGCAGCTTGACGCCGGTGACCTGCGCATACATGCGCGCGACCGATGCGTCGTCGTCGCGGCCCATGCCGGCGGCCGATGTCATCAGGAACATCTGGAGCGCGGCGGCGGAGACCGGCACGGGGAATCGGGCGCTGCGCGCCATGTCCTGGATGATGCCGAGGTCCTTGACGAAGATCTCCACCGCGCTTCGCGGCGTGTAGTCGCCGTCGAGCACATGCGGCATGCGGTTCTCGAACATCCATGAATTGCCGGCGGAGGCCGTGATCACCTCGTAGACCTTGCGGATGTCGAGGCCCTGCTTGGCCGCGAACGCCATGGCTTCGCTGGCGGCGGCGATGTGGACGCCGGCTAGCAGCTGATTGATCATCTTGAACGCAGCGCCCTGCCCGGCGGCATCGCCGAGCTCGTAGAGCTTTGCAGCCATGGCATCGAGCGCCGGCCGCGCCCTCGCAAAAGCCGCGGAGCTGCCGGAAGCAAGGATCGTCAATTCACCTTGCGCGGCGCGCTGCGCCCCGCCGGAGATCGGCGCATCCAGATAGTGCCGGCCGGTCGCCTCCAGCTGCTTGGCCAGGCGCCGCGCCACGTCCGGGTCCATGGTCGCCGAGGAGACGAACACGCTGTCCTTCGGCATGGTCTCGGCGGTGCCGTCCTTGCCGAACAGGATCGCCTCGGTCTGGCCGGCGTTGACGACGACGCTGACGACGATGTCGGCATTCGTGGCCGCCTCGGCCGGCGTTTTGGCGCCGGTGCCGCCGTCCTTCACGAAACGTGCGACGGCATCCGCCGAGACGTCGCAGCCGGTCACGGCATGGCCGGCGCGCCTGAGCGAGGTCGCCATGCCAAAGCCCATCGAGCCGAGCCCGACAACGGCGATACGCTGACTTTGTGACGTGGAGGCGGACATATGCAACTGACCCTTGCGAACGTTTCCCAAATAGCCGCCCTTTGCGGCAGCTTGGCAACCGAATAACACGGCTTGGCCGCGCTGCCAAAGCGTGAGACAAGCAGGCATGACGGCCATGAGAACCGAAACGAGCAACGAGACACGGCTGCGCGAGGACATCTGCCGCTTCGGACGATCCCTGTTCGAGCGCGGGCTGACGCCGGGCTCCTCCGGCAATATCAGCGTCAAGCTGGACGATGGCGGCTGGCTGGTGACCCCGACCAATGCCTCGCTCGGCTTCCTCGACCCGGCGAAGCTGTCGCGGCTGGATAGCCGGGGCCGGCTGGTTTCGGGCGATGCCCCGACGAAAGAAGTTCCGCTGCACACGGCGCTTTACGACACGCGCGGCAGTGCTCGTGCCATCGTGCATCTCCACTCCACGCATTCGGTGGCGCTCTCGATGCTGCCCGAGATCGATCCGCGCGCCGCGCTGCCGCCGATGACGGCCTATTATTTGATGAAATGCGGCGCCACCGCGCTCGTGCCCTATTACCGCCCCGGCGACCCCGCGGTCGCAGATGCGATCAAGGGGCTGGCGGGGAAATATTCATCCGTGCTGCTCGCCAATCACGGCCCTGTCGTCGCCGGCGATACGCTGGAGGCGGCGGTGTTCGCGACGGAAGAGCTGGAGGAGACGGCGAAGCTGTATCTGCTGCTGCGCGGGATGAACCCGCGGTATTTGTCTCCGGAGCAGGTGACGGATCTGGTGAAGGTGTTCGGGGTGACGTTGCCGGAGCACGGGTACGAGCATTAGCGACTTGCGGTAAGGGGTGGACGAGCGTCGCCTCACCACCGCTGTCATTCCCCGCGAAAGCGGGGAATCCAGTACGCCGCGGCTTCTCTGCATATCTCTGACGTCTCGGAGTACTGGATCGCCCGATCAAGTCGGGCGATGACACCGGGTATGTTGCGCGGGCGTGCCCGATACTATTCGGCTACAGCCCCAGATACGCCTTCCTCACGTCCGGATTGCCCTTGATCTCCGCGGACGAGCCCTGCATCAGCACGCGGCCCGTTTGCAGGATGTAGGCGCGGTCGGCGATCTCGAGGCATTCGGCCATGCGCTGCTCGACGATGAGGACGGTCATGCCGGAGTCGCGGATGAGCTTCACGGCCTGGAAGATCTCGTCGACCAGTTTCGGCATGATGCCCTGCGAGGGCTCGTCCAGCATCAACAGGCGCGGACGCGTCATCAGCGCGCGGCCGATCGCGAGCATCTGCTGCTCGCCGCCGGAGAGCGTCTCGGCGCGCTGCTCCAGACGTTCCTGGAGGCGCGGGAACAGCTTGAAGACGAGATCGAGCGGCTCTTCGCGGTTCGCTTCGCCCCGGTAGAGATAGCTGCCGAGGCGAAGGTTGTCGCGCACCGATAGACGCGGAAACAAACGGCGGTTTTCCGGCACATAGGCGATGCCGGTCGCCGTGATGTGATGCTGCGCCATGCCGTCGAGGCGCTTGCCGTCGAACGTCACCGTGCCGGACCGCGGACGCTCGGCGCCGGCGATGGATTTGAGCAGCGTCGACTTGCCCGCGCCGTTGGCGCCGGCGACGCAAACGATCTCGCCCTTCTCGACCTGGATCGAGACCGCGGAGATCGCGACCAGGCCTTGATAGGCGGTGGTGACTTCACGCACCGACAGCATGACGATCTCCCAGATATGCCTTGATCACCTTGGGATCGCGCACGACGTCGGCGGGCTTGCCCTCGACCAGGACCTTGCCGAGGTCGAGCACGATGGCGCGGTCCACCAGCGGCATCACGATCTCCATGACATGCTCGACCATCAAGACCGTGATGCCGGCATCGCGCACCTTGCGCACCAGCGCGACGCCGGTCTGCGCCTCGGTCGGCGTGAGGCCAGTGAGGACCTCGTCGAGCAGCAGCAGCTTCGGCTCGGTCGCAAGCGCCCGCGCGACTTCGAGGCGGCGCTTCTCGGCCGGCACGAGGTCGCTGGCGAGCACGTCGGCGCGCGCGGCAAGGCCGGTGAACTCCAGCACTTCATGCGCCTTGCGGCGCGCCTCGCGCATCACGGTGGTACGCACGAGGGCGCCGACGATGACGTTGTCGATGACAGTCATGGTCTCGAAGCTCTTCACGACCTGAAAGGTGCGGCCGATGCCCCGCCGGCAGCGTTCGGCCGCCGGCAGTTTGGTGACGTCCTCGCCGTCGAATAGAATCGAGCCTTGCGTCGGCGGCAGAACACCGGCGATGAGATTGAACAGCGTCGACTTGCCGGCACCGTTCGGGCCGATCAGGCCGACGATCTCGCCGCGGCCGACCGAGATCGAGACGTCGCTGTTGGCGACGAGGCCGCCGAAGCGCTGCCAGACGCCGCGGGTTTCGAGCAGCGCGCTCATCGGGCAGCTCCCGTCTTCTTCGGGCGTGAAAACAGGCTCAGCAGGCCGCGCGGCAGGGCCAGCGAGATCAGAACGATCAGCGTGCCGTAGACAATGAGGTCGACACCCCGCCCCGAGCCGCCGAACTTGAAGCGCGTCAGCTCAGTCAGCGGGATCAGGATGGCCGCCCCTAACACCGGCCCCCACAGGGTGCCGATGCCGCCGAGCACGGCCGGCAGCGCCATCAGCAGCGAGAACTGAAAGCCCATGACGCTTTCCGGATCGATATAGGAGACGAACTGGGCGTAGAAGCTGCCGCCCACGGCGACAAGGAAGGCGGAAACCGCGGCCGCACCCATCTTGGAATTGAACACGTCGACACCGAGGCTCTCGGCCGCCTCCGGGTTGTCCTTGACGGCGCGCCACCAAAATCCCCACTTGGAGTTTTCCAGCCACCATGTCACGAACCAGGCGAGGCAGCACAGCGCTAGCGCGAAATAGAAGTAGGGCAGCTTGGTGCGCAGAAACTGGAATTTCAGCCAGCTGTCGCCGCGGATCGGAATGGTGATACCCATCGCGGCGCCTGCCCATTCCCAGTTGTGGAACAGAAGCAAGCCGATTTCGGCGATGACGATCGTGGCGATCACGAAGTAATGGCCGCGCAGGCGGAAGAAGGGATAGCCGAGCCCCATCGCGATCAGCGCCGACACCACCCCGCCCGCCAGCATGCCGAACCAGGGCAGCACGCCGAACTTCGTGAACAGTAGCTCGGTGGTATAGGCCCCGAGGCCGAAATACAGCGCGTGGCCGAGCGAGATCTGCCCGCAATAGCCGGACAGGATATTCCAGCTCTGCGACAATCCCGCATACATCAGTGTCAGGATCAGGATGTTCTGAACGACGACGTCCTTCACGAACAACGGCGTCAGCGCGGCAATGGTAGCGAGCGCTGCGGCGATGATCAGGTCGCGGCGGCGCCGCGCTGCAAAATCCTTGTCCATCACATCGATCCGAACAGGCCGCGCGGCCGGATGAAGACGACCAGCAGATAGACAGAGTAGATGCCGACCGATTTCAGCGACGGCGGCAGCACCAGCGCGGTGACCGCTTCGACGAGACCGACGATGATGCCACCGGCAAAGGCGCCGAACACGCTGCCGAAGCCGCCGAGCGCCACCGTGACATAGGCAATCAGCGCAAAGGAGGCGCCAACGTCGGGATAGATGTAGAAGAACACCGCCATGATCGCGCCGGCGAGGCCGACCAGCGCGGCGCCGAGGCCCCAGCCGAACGCGAAGACGCGGTTCTTGTCGATGCCGACGAGCGCGACTGCACCGGGATCCTCGCGGGTCGCTTCGATTGCGCGGCCGAAATCAGTTTTGTGGATGAAGAAATAGAGAGCGGCAAAGGCCGCGATCGAGACCAGCGCGCCGACCAGCTGCGGCTCCGGCAGGAAGATGCCGCCGACCGAGATGGTTTTGCCGCCGAGCCAGGACTGCGGGATGCTGCGATAGTCCGGCGTGAAGAAGTACTGGGCGAGGCCGCGCATGACGATGGCAAGGCCGAAGGTGGTGAAGATCTGCACCATGCCGGCATTGGCCTTGGCCCGCATGGCGAAGCGTACAAGGAGCAGATAGACGACCGCACCGAATATGAAGAGCGCCGCGGCGACGAGCGGCGCCGACAGCAACGGATCGATGGCGAAAAACGCGAACAGGAAGAAGGACAGATACATCGCGATCATCAGGAATTCGCCATGGGCGAAGTTCGTGACGTCCATCAGGCCGAAGATCAGCGCGAGGCCGACCGCGATCAATCCGTAGAGCAGGCCCATCAGAAGGCCGCTCGCGAGACTCTGGATAATGGCTTGGGCTGTCAACTCTGGTCCCCCGTTCGAAACGTCACGACAGGCTTCGTCATTGCGAGCGAAGCGAAGCAATCCAGAAATGTTTCCAGGGAAGCAGTCTGGATTGCTTCGTCGCCAGCGCAAAATTGCTATGCAATTTTGTCGCGGGCTCCTCGCAATGACAGTGTGGGAGCAGATGGCTCCCAGACCGCCTGCTCCGCTGTCCCCGGCAGCGCTTACTTCATCGGCCAGATCGCCTCGGCGATCGCAGCCTGCGGCGGGAAGATGGTGACGAACTTGCCGCCGACATATTGCAGCAGCACCGGATCGGCATCGTTATTCTGGCCCATCTCGTCGAACTTGACGCGCTTCCAGGGCATGATGGTCTTCTCGCCCGGGATGTCGGTCGCGGCCAGCGCATCGCGGATCTTCTCGCCGTCGGTCGACTTGGCGCGGCTGACGGCGTCGGCGAGGATGATCAGGCCCATGAACTGGCGCGAGGTGAGGTCGTTGAAATCCTTGCCGGACTTGGCCTTGAACATCTCGTTGATCTTGCCGACCATCGGCCGCTTCTGCGCCAGGTCGAGCGAGAAGGTGCCGCGCGAGATCACGCCTTCGAGCTTGTCCCCGACGGCATCGTAGAGCGCCTTCTCGGAGAAGCCGGCGTCCTGCGCCACGATCGCATTCGGTTTGTAGCCGAGCTCGGCCATGGTCTTGACCAGAAGGATGCCGTCGGTGGTGTAGCTCGACGGCATCAGCACGTCGGCATTGGCGGTCTTGAGCTGCTGCACCTCGGCCGAGAGCGACGGCGAGTTGGCGCGATACTTGATGTCGGTGACGATTTTGTAGCCCCGCTCGCCGGCGATCTTGGTCTGAGCATTGCCGGAATCGGTGCCGAAGATGGTGTCCTCGTGGAACAGCGACAGCGTCTCGATCTTGGTGCCCTTCTTCTTCATGGCGTCGAAGAAGTCGAACATCGCGGCCGAGTACATCTCGTCGTGCGGCGAGGCGCGGAAGTAATATTTCAGGCCGCGGCGGTGCAGGCTCGGCGAGGAATTGTCGGCGGACAGGAACGGGACCTGATAGCGCTCGCAGATCTGGCTGACGGTGACGGCCACCGCGCTCTGGTAAGTGCCGATGACGGCGCAGACCTTCTCCTGCGTGATCAGGCGCTCGGCCTCGGCGCGGCCCTTCTGCGGATCGGCCTGATGGTCAGCGAACACGAGACGGATCTTGGCGCCACCGAGGCCCGGCAGGCCTTCGCCCTTCGCCAGCGGCAGGTCGAAATCGCTGTCCTTGTTGATGACTTCGAGTGCGGTCTCATAGGCCTTCTGCGCGTCGACGCCCTGCTGCGCGCTGCCGCCGGAGAACGGATAGATCACGCCGATCACGACTTCCGAGCTCTGTGCGCGCGCTGCCAGCGGCACGAGGGCGGCAGTGGCGGTGGCCCCCAACAACACGTCGCGGCGAGTGATCGTCATGGCAAAGTCCCCTGTTACTGAATTTCGGCTGATCGAATGAAGCGATTGGTGGATGCGGTAAAGCCCGAAGAAGCAGCAGACGCTGCCCACTAAATCACGGCCATATTTCTGTTCTTGAGATCGGTCACCAGCATCAGGCCGGGCGAATGCGTGATCGCGAACGGAAGCTTCGCGGCGTTGATCACCGATTGCGGCGTCACCCCGCAGGCCCAGAACACCGGAATCTCGTCGTCGGCGACCGGCACCGGATCTCCGTAATCGGGCTTGGCGATATCCTTGATGCCGATCAGATGCGGATGGCCGAGATGCACGGGGGCGCCGTGCACGGCGGGATAGCGCGAGGTGATCTGCACCGCGCGGATCGCATCGGCCGGCTTGAACGGACGCATCGACACCACCATCGGGCCGGCGAACGGACCTGATACACCGCAGGCGATGTTGGTGCGGTACATCGGCACGCGCACGTTCTTCTCGATGTGCCGGATCGGCATGCCCTCTTCGAGCAGCGCCTCCTCGAACGAGAACGAGCAGCCGAGCACGAAGGTGACGAGGTCGTCGCGCCAATAGCTCGTCACGTCGGTCGGCTCGTCCACGACGTCGCCATCGCGCCAGACGCGGTAGCGCGGCACGTCGGTGCGGATGTCGAGATCGGCGCCGAGCGAGGGGATGTAAGGGCTGCCGACATCGGACATGCCGATGATCGGGCACGGCTTGGGATTGAGCTGGCAGAAGCGGTGGAAGGCTCCGGCATATTCCGCCGGCAGGATCGCCAGATTGCCCTGGACATATCCGGGGGCGGCGCCGGCGGTGGAGGCGACCAGCCCCTCGCGGTAGGCGAGCCGGGCCTTGCGGCTCGGGAGGGCGTCGGGTGTTTCAGTTTGCTGCGCTGCCACCAAAACAGTCATGTGATCGACCTGCCTATAAACTCGACAAAGACAAGCCAACACCAAGCGTGCTATAAAGTCTAATCTTCGTTTCTAATCAATCTCGATAAATCTGATTTATCGATCGGGAAAATCCTTTCAATGCTGGACTTCAGGTCGATCGAGACGTTCCTTTGGGTTGTGAAGCTCGGCAGCTTCCGTGGCGCCGCGCAACGGCTCAATACCACCCAGCCGGCGATCTCCCAGCGCATCGCCCAGCTCGAGCGCGAGATGGGCGTGAAGCTCTTGAACCGCGATCATCGCATCGCCTCCCCGACCCCGAGCGGCCGGCAGATGATGGTCTATGCGGAGAAGCTGATCGGCCTGCGCGCGGCGATGATGGCGGAGATCGGAGATGCTTCCGCGATGCGCGGCGTGATGCGGCTCGGCGTCGCCGAGACCATCGTGCACACCTGGCTGCCGCGGCTCGTCAAGAGCGTCAACGAGGTCTATCCGAACCTGTCGCTGGAGATCGAGGTCGACATCACGCCGAACCTCACCGCGCGCCTGCTCGCGCAGGAGATCGAGCTCGCCTTCGTGGTCGGACCGCTGTCCGCCTCCGGCGTGCACAACCGCGTGCTCGCCGATTATCCGATCGGCTTCCTCGCAAGTCCGTCGCTCGGGCTCGGCAAGGGCCCGGTGACGCCAGCAGAGCTCGCACGGTTTCCGATCATCACCTTCCCGCGCAAGACCAAGCCCTACGAGGTCGTGCGCGAGGTGTTCGACCGGCCGGAGCTGCCGCCGATCCGGCTGCACGCATCCGCTTCGCTGGCCACCGTCATCCACATGGCGGTCGAGGGACTCGGCATCGCCGTGATCCCCGACGCCATCGTCGAGAACGAGCTTGCCGACGGGCGGCTGCAGCTGCTCGACACCGACCTTTCCATCGCGCCGCTGACCTTCACCGCAAGCTGGCTGGCCTCGCCCGATGTCGTCGCCGTGCAGCGCGTCGCCGAGCTTGCACGGCAAATTGCGCAGAGCAGCCTCGCGGTTGACGCGCCCGCACAGGCGCGTCATTGAAAAAGGCGCCGGACAAAAGAGAGAACGACCGCATGAGCCGAGCCGCGACCAACCTGCAAATCGATTCTGCCCGCCTGTGGGGCTCCATCCACGAGACCGCGCAATTCGGCGCGACGGCCAAGGGCGGCGTGCGGCGGCTGACGTTGAGCCGTGAAGACAAGCAGGTGCGCGATTGGTTCCGCAAGGCCTGCGAGGATGCCGGACTGGAAGTCCACGTCGACGCGCTCGGATCACAGTTCGGCCTGCGCAAAGGCCGCGACATGTCGAAGCTGCCCGTCGGCATCGGCTCGCATCTCGACACCCAGCCGACCGGCGGCAAGTATGACGGCATCCTGGGGACGCTCGGCGCGCTGGAGGTGATCCGCACGCTGAATGATGCCGGCATCGAGACCGAGGCGCCGATCTGCATCGTGAACTGGACCAACGAGGAAGGCTCGCGCTTCGCACCTGCGATGATGGCCTCTGCCGCCTATGTCGGCGACTTCACCACCGACGACATTTTGTCGCGCAAGGACGCCGAGGGCACCACCGTCGGCCAGGCGCTCGACGGCATCGGCTATCGCGGCGACAAGCCGGTCGGCTTCCAGAAGCTCGGCTGCTTCGTCGAGCTGCACATCGAGCAGGGGCCGATCCTGGAAGCCGAAGGCAAGACCATCGGCGTGGTCGATTCCGGCCAGGGCGTGCTCTGGTACGACGGCAAGATCTCCGGCTTCGAGAGCCATGCGGGCTCCACGCCGATGCCGCTGCGGCGCGATGCGCTGGCGACCTTGTCCGAAATCGTGCTGGCGATGGAGTCGATTGCGAAGAAGCACGGACCGAACGCCGTCGGCACCATCGGCGAGGCCGTCATCGCCAATCCCTCGCGCAACGTTATTCCCGGCGAGATCGCCTTCACCATGGACTGCCGCAGTGCCGATGGCGCCATCATGGACGCGCTCGACCGCGATCTGCGAGCCGCGATTGCCGAGATCGCGGCGCGCCGCAAGGTCGAGGTCAAGATCGATCTGGTCTGGCGCAAGCCGCCGACGCATTTCGATCCGAAGCTGATTGCTGCCGTCGAGAACGCCGCCAAGACGCTCGGCTATTCCTCGCGCCGCATCACCTCCGGCGCCGGCCACGACGCCTGCAACCTCAACACGATCATGCCGGCGGCGATGGTGTTCGTGCCCTGCAAGGACGGCATCAGCCACAACGAGCTGGAGGATGCGACGCAGGGCGACTGCGCCGCGGGCACCAACGTCCTCATGCATACCGTGCTGGCGATCGCCGGCGTCGCATCCTGAGCGGAGAGAACCATGCGCGGAGTTTTCGTCGACGCCAATGAATCGCTTGCCGTGATCATGGAGCGGCTGGAGAAGCCCGGTGATCCCAAGGTGCGGATCAACAGGAATCCCGACATCACGCCCGAGCAATATCCGGAAGTGCTCGACGGCGCAGAGATCGCGATCGTCGACCACACGGCGCTGCCGACCGAGGTCGCGAAGAAATGCACGGGGCTGAAGCACGTCGTGTTCCTCGGCACAGGCGCGCGCAGTTACATGAATCCGGAAGAGCTCGCCGAGCTCGGCATTTCCGTGCATCTGATCAAGGGCTACGGCGACACGGCGGTTGCGGAATCCGCGATCGCGCTGATGTGGGCGTCGGCCCGCGTCATCGCGATGATGGATCGCGAGATGCGGGCCGGCAACTGGCTGCGCGAGGACGGCATGCAGCTCACCGGCAAGACGCTCGGCCTGATCGGCTTCGGCGGCATCGCCGCGGAGGTCGCGCGCATCGCGTCCGGCAGCGGCATGAAGGTGATCGCCTGGAATCGCTCGCCGAAGAGCCACGCGAGCGTCGAGTTCACCGACCTCGACAGCGTGCTGGCGAGAAGCGATGTGGTGTCGCTGCACCTGCTGCTCAACGACGAGACGCGCGGCATGATCACGCGCGAGAAAATTTTCGCAATGAAGCGCGGCGTCATCCTCATCAACACCGCCCGCGCCGCTGTTGTCGACGAGGCCGCCATGATCGAGGCGCTGAAGTCCGGCCATATCCGCCACGCCGGCCTCGATGTCTTCAACATCGAGCCGCTGCCCGGCGATCATCCGCTGACGAAGCTGCCGAACGTGACGTTGTCGGCGCATTCGGCCTTCCGCACACCGGAGGCGAGCGAGAACCTGATTGAAGCGGCGTTGGTCCATTGCCGCCGGATCGTGAAGGGATAAGAGCAACAACAATGGCCGACTATCGCATCATCAAGGCTGAGCCGCTCACCAAGGCCATCCATGCCATCGTCAGGGCCGGCGGCTCCTCGGACCGCGAGGCCGAGCTCGTGGCCACCAATCTCGTCGAAGCCAATTTGAAGGGACACGACTCGCACGGCGTCGGCATGATTCCGCGCTACGTCCAGAGCGTCACCAATGGCGGCCTCGCCGTGAACTCGCACGTCAAGATCGTGCTCGACACCGGCCCGCTTCTCACCCTCGACGGCCTCACCGGCTACGGCCAGGTGATCGGCCATGAAGCGATGGAGCTCGCGGCCGAGCGCGCAAAGAAGAACGGTGTTTGCCTTGTCGGCCTCTCAAACTCGCATCACATCGGCCGCATCGGCCACTGGGCCGAGCAGTGCATCGACCACGGCCTGGTTTCGATCCACTTCGTCAACGTGATCTCGCGGCCGATCGTGGCGCCCTGGGGCGGCAGCGACGCACGCCACGGCACCAACCCGTTCTGCGTCGGCATCCCGCGCGCCGGCAAGGATCCCATTGTGCTCGACTTCGCCACCAGCAGGATCGCGCAGGGCAAGACCCGCGTCGCGCACAACAAAGGCGTCGCGCTCGAGCCCGGCACGGTCATCGACAATGAAGGCAAGCAGACGACAAACCCGCGCTACACCGTGATTCCGCCGTACGGCGCGATCCTGCCGTTCGGGGAGCACAAGGGTTCGGGGCTCGCGCTGGTGTGCGAGATCCTCGGCGGCGCGCTCTCCGGCGGGCAGGTGGTCAAGGGCCCGTCCGATGGCAAGTACAACGTCCTCAACGGCATGCTCTCGATCGTCATCGACCCCGGCAAGCTCGGCACCGGCGAGAACCTTGCACGCGAAGTCGAGAGCTTCGTGAGCTGGCACACCGGCTCGCCGCCTGCCCCCGGCGTCGACAAGGTCAGAATCGCGGGCGAGCCGGAGCGCGAGATCAAGAAGAAACGCCTCGCCGAGGGAATCCCGGTCGACCCAACCTCCTGGCAGGAGATCCTGGATGCCGGGAAGAAGCTCGGGCTGGAACAGACGGCGATCGAGAAGATCGCGAGCTGATCGGAGCGAGGCGCGTTCCTCGGCGTCGCCTCGCGCCTCATGACCAATCGCGCAAGAGAGACTGGACGGCGGCGAAGATATCGACGTGCTCGCGGCACAGGTTTGAACCGCCCCGCATGACCTTGCGACAATGCGGATATCCGATTGCATCCGCCCGAGGTTCGCATGCTCTCCCGTCTCGCAAAATTCGTGTCCGGCTCAAACCTTCCGTCGCCCGGATCCGATCTCTACCGGCAACGGCTCGCCATCTACGAGAGCGAGCTTGGCGAGCCCGAGCGCACATTCACGGACTACGCGGAGCGCCGCATCGACATCCACGCCTTCGGCCGCGATTTCGTCCCGGTTTGCCAGGAGGACTCCGACGAAGGCTATGTCCTTCTCACCAACGGCATGAGCGAGCAACGGATGCACGGCGTCCCCGGGGACGCAAAGCCCCGGGCCGAGCTGATGTGGTACGTCCGCGAGCCGACGCAGGACGTTTGCGCCAATCTGCGCTGGCTGGCCAATCTGCCGTTCATCGACACGACCTGGTTCGGCTTCGGCCATCGCGTCGCGCTTCCGTGGCCGCCGGTTGCAGGAACGGACTTCCAGACGTTCCTGTTGCTCACACCGATCATCGGCCCCGACAAGGAGATCGCCGAGGCGCTGGAGATTGCGGGCGATCCGGTGGAGATCCTGACCGTGAACCTGATCTCGCATCAGGAGCTCGGGCTGATCAAGTCCAGGGGGCTCGATCCGTTTCTCGATCTGCTCGACGAGAACGACTATCCGCCGATCTTCGATCCGGCGCGGAAGTCGTATGTGTAGTCGTAGGGTGGGTTAGCCGAGCGGATGCGCGAAGCGCATCTGCTTGGCGTAACCCACCACTTCTGTCTCTGCGGATACGAACAGTGGCGGGTTACGCCCAGCGGACCACGCTTCGCGCGGCGCAGGGCTAAACCCACCCTACGCAGGGTGCCCCGCCTCAATCCACCATATCCGCAACCGCCTTGCCGCACGCCGTCGTGTCGGCATTGCCGCCGAGATCCTTGGTGCGCAGCGTGCGTTCGGCGAGCGTGCGCTCGATCGCCTCGACGATCGACTTGCCGGCTTCCTTCTCACCGAGATGCTCGAACATCATCGCGCCGGACCAGATCATGCCGATCGGGTTGGCGATGCCCTGGCCTGCGATGTCGGGCGCCGAGCCGTGCACCGGTTCGAACACGGATGGGAAATCGCCCTCGGGGTTGATGTTGCCGGACGGAGCGATGCCGATGGTGCCGGTGCAGGCCGGGCCGAGGTCGGAGAGGATGTCGCCGAACAGGTTGGAGCCGACCACGACGTCGAACCAGTCCGGATGCAGCACGAAGTTCGCGGTGAGAATGTCGATGTGGTACTTGTCCCACTTCACGCCTGGAAACTTCTTGGCCATCGCCTCCACGCGCTCGTCCCAATAGGGCATGGTGATCGAGATTCCGTTGGACTTGGTCGCCGAGGTCAGGTGCTTCTTGGGCCGCGACTGCGCGAGCTCGAAGGCGAATTTCAGGATGCGGTCGACGCCGGTGCGGGTCATCACCGTCTGCTGCGTCACGAACTCGCGGTCGGTGTCCGGGAACATGCGGCCGCCGACCGAGGAATACTCGCCTTCGGTGTTCTCGCGCACCACCCAGAAATCGATATCGCCGGGCTTGCGCCCCGCCAGCGGCGACGGCACGCCGGGCATCAGCCGCACCGGGCGCAGGTTCACGTACTGGTCGAACTCGCGGCGGAACTTGATCAGCGAGCCCCACAGCGAGACGTGGTCCGGGATCTTGGCCGGCCAGCCGACCGCACCGAAATAGATCGCATCGTGCTTGCCGATCCTCTCCTTCCAGTCGTCGGGCATCATTTGGCCGTGCTTCTCGTAATAGTCGTAAGAGGAGAAGTCGAAATGGTCGAAATGCAGCGAGACGTTGTGCTTCTTCGCCGCCGCCTCCAAAACGCGCAGGCCCTCGGGCATCACCTCCTTGCCGATGCCGTCGCCGGGAATGACCGCGATCCGGTATTGTTTCTTGCTCATCGAGAACGTCCTTGGTTGGTCCGGCAGTCGCCGCCTTCTGACTGCACTGCAATGGACCAAACGCGGCGGCAGTGCAACGCTGCACTGCAATGTTGACCATGGCGCGGCCAAGCGCCTACTGATTTGATCCTATTCCCACGAACGAGTACCCCCATGGATCTGCATCTGCGCGGCAAGCGCGTCCTGATCACCGGCGCGTCCAAGGGTATTGGCGCAGCCGCCGCCGAGGCCTTCGCCGAGGAAGGCGCGCATCTCCTCCTCGCGGCGCGTAGCGGCGATCAACTCAAGGCGCTGGCCGACCGTTTGCGCGCCGCGCACCAGATCGACGCCACAACGAGCATCGTCGATCTGCGCAAGGAGGAGGACGTGGCCCGGCTGGCGAAGGAAGCCGCCGACATCGACGTGCTCGTCAACAACGCCGGCGACATCCCCGGCGGCTCGATCGACAAGATCGACGAGGCGACTTGGCGGCACGCCTGGGAATTGAAGGTGTTCGGCTATATCAACCTGACGCGCTACATCTACGCCCAGATGAAAGCCAGGGGTGGCGGCGTCATCGTCAACGACATCGGCGCGGCCGGCGAGAAGTTCGACGCCAACTACATCTGCGGCAGCGCCGGCAATGCCGCGCTGATGGCGTTCACACGGGCGCTCGGCGGCAAGAGCCTGGCCGACAACATCCGCGTGGTCGGCATCAATCCCGGCCCCGTCGGCACCGACCGCCACGTCACCCTGCTGAAGACGCGGGCCAAGCACCAGTTCGGCGACGAGAGCCGCTACAAGGAATTCCAGAAGAGCCTGCCGCTCGGCCGTCCCGCGCATGCGCGCGAGATCGGCGACCTCATGGTGTTCCTGGCCTCGGATCGCGCCGGCTATACGTCGGGGGTGATCTATACCGTTGACGGCGGCATCAGCGCCGGGTGGGGTTAACTCTATTCTCGTCATTGCGAGCGCAGCGAAGCAATCCAGGAATCTTGCCGCAGTGACAGTCTGGATTGCTTCGCTGCGCTCGCAATGACGACACAACAAGCACTGGAGTAAGATATTTGTCTCAAGACCTGATCCGCGAAACCGCCTGCACCGTCGTCGACAAGCTGCGCTCCGGCGACGTCTCGCCGCTCGAGCTCTTGGACGTGCTGGAGAAGCGCATCAAGGAGGTCGACGGCAAGGTCAACGCGCTGCCGACGCTGTGCTTCGATCGCGCGCGGGAGAGTGCGAAGACACTGATGCAGAAGCCGGCCGGCGCGCGCGGGCTGCTCGCCGGGCTGCCGGTGCCGATCAAGGATCTGACCGACGTCGCGGGCGTGTTGAACACGCAGGGCTCGCCGATCTTCAAGGACAACATCCCCGCGAAGTCCGACCTCATGGTCGAGAACCTCGAGGCCAATGGCGCGGTCGTCTACGCCAAGTCGAACACGCCGGAGTTCGGGGCCGGTGCCAACACGTTCAACGAGGTGTTCGGCGCGACGCTCAATCCCTGGGACACGACGAAATCGGCCGCGGGCTCCTCCGGCGGCGCGGCGGTGGCGCTGGCGACCGGCATGGCCTGGCTCGCCCAAGGCTCCGACATGGGCGGATCCTTGCGCAGCCCCGCGGCCTTCTGCGGCGTCGTCGGCATGCGGCCGAGCATCGGCCGCGTCGCGCATACCCCAAAGTCCGGCATCGATCGCAATCTCGGCGTGGTCGGCCCGATGGCGCGCAACGTCGAGGATCTCGCGCTGCTGCTGGATGCCATGAGCGGCGACTATGCCGACGATCCGCTGTCGCTGCCGGCTCCCGCAACCTCGTTCCTGTCGGCGGCCCAGGCGGGCAAGCGGCCGAGGCGCATCGCCTATTCGCCCGATCTAGGCATCACCCCGGTCGATCCCGAAGTGAAGGCGATCACACGAAAGGCCGCCGAACGTTTCGCCGAGGCCGGCGCCATCGTCGAGGAGGCGCATCCGGACTGGCGCGAGGCGCATGAATGCTTCCACGTGCTGCGCGCCTTCGATTTTGCGATCACCAAGGCCAATCTGCTGCGCACCAAGCGCGACCTGCTCAAGCCCGAGGTGATCTGGAACATCGAGGAAGGCCTCAAGCTCACGGTCGAGCAGCTCGCGCGCGCCGAGGCGCAGCGCGTCGGCATGACGGCGCGGGCGATCGAGTTCTTCAAGAGCTACGATCTGTTGCTGACGCCGACCACGATCGTTCCGCCCTTCCCGATCGAGCATCGCTATGTCGCCGAATGCGCCGGCAAGAGGTTCGAAAACTACGTCGAGTGGCTCGGCATCGTCTACGCCATCACGCTGGCCTGCTGCCCGTCTCTCTCCCTGCCCTGCGGCTTCACGGCTTCGGGCCTGCCGGTCGGCGTGCAGGTAGTCGGCGCGCCGCGCGCCGACGCGCAGGTGATCGCCGGAGCGAAGGTGCTGGAAGACATTCTGGGCCTGCGCGGCACGACGCCGATCTATCCGAAGGTGAAGGACTGAGCTCCGCGCCTGCGCAGTCGTTCGCCGGAGGGGCGTTCTCGCTCGGCGGCGGCAACATACCGAGGCGCGGCTTGCCGCGGCCGACCTGCGTCTCGGAGAAAGGTTGATCCATGAGCACTCGCACCAGCCGTGTGCTACATCGCTCACTGCGCGAAACGCCACCCAAGGCGATCGGCGGCGAGGGCATTTATCTCTTCGCCGAGGACGGACGCCGCATCATCGATGCCTCCGGTGGCGCGGCGGTCTCCTGCCTCGGCCACCAGCACCCGCGCGTCATCGCGGCGATGGCAAATCAGGCGTCCACCCTCGCCTACGCGCACACGGCTTTCTTCTCCTCCGAGCCGGCTGAAGCACTGGCCGAAAAGCTGGTCGGACACGAGCCCGGCGGGCTCGCCTACGCCTATTTCGTCAGCGACGGATCGGAGGCAATCGAAGCCAGCATCAAGCTGGCGCGGCAATATTTCATCGAGCGCGGCGAGCCGCAGCGGCAGCATTTCATCGCGCGGCGACAGAGCTATCACGGCAACACGCTCGGCGCGCTTGCCGCCGGCGGCAACGCCTGGCGCCGCGCGCCCTATGCGCCGCTGCTGTCGACCGCTTTCAGCCACGTCACGCCGGCCTTCGCCTATCACGAGAAGCGCGAGGGCGAGTCGGATGCGCAGTTTGTGGCGCGCCTCGCCACCGAGCTCGAAGCCGAGTTCCAGCGGCTCGGCCCCGACACCGTCGCGGCCTTCCTCGCCGAGCCCGTCGTCGGCGCCACCGCCGGCGCCGTGACCGCACCGGACGGCTACTTCAAAGCGGTGCGCGAGGTCTGCGACCGCCACGGTGCACTGCTCATTCTCGACGAGGTCATGTGCGGCATGGGCCGCACCGGCACGACGCATGCCTGGGAGCAGGAGCGCGTCGCGCCCGATATTCAGGCGATCGCCAAGGGGCTTGGCGGCGGCTATCAGCCGATCGGTGCCATGCTCGTCAGCGGCAGGATCATCGACACCCTCCGCGCGGGCTCGGGCGCGTTCCTGCACGGTCACACCTATCTCGCACACCCCCTCGCCTGCGCGGCCGCGCTCGCGGTGCAGGACGTCATCCGGGAGGACGGCCTGCTCGCCCGCGTGAAGGAGCGCGGCAAGCAGCTCGAGCAGCGCCTGATCGAGCGCTTCGGCAATCATCGCCATGTCGGCGACATCAGGGGACGCGGCCTGTTCTGGGCAATCGAGCTCGTCGCCGACCGCGCCGACCGAACCTCGTTCGATCCGGCGCTCAAGCTGAACCAGAAGATCAAGGCCGAGGCGTTTGCGCATGGGCTCGGCTGCTATCCCGGGGGTGGCACCGTGGACGGTGTCCGCGGCGATCACGTGCTGCTGGCGCCGCCCTACATCACCTCGGCTCGCGAGATCGACCTGATCGTCGACAAGCTGGGAACCGCCGTCGATAACGTATTACGCAGTGTCGACGAATGAGGGGCGGCGCGCACCGTTTCGTCGACCGGAACGTAGCACTTCGCGATGCACAGCGTCTCAAAAGTGCGAGACCTTCCATGCGCAATGACGTTCCATGACGACGCCCCCTCGCATCGCCCTTATCCACGCCCTCAAGCATTCCATCGCCCCGATCGAGGCAGCGTTTGCGCAGGCGTGGCCCGAGGCGCGACTGATGAACCTGCTTGACGACAGTCTCTCGGCGGATCTCGCCCGCGACGGGCAACTCAACAATGCCATGACGGAACGGTTCCTCGCGCTCGGCGACTACGCGGCGGCGACGGGAGCGGATGGAATCCTGTTCACCTGCTCCGCCTTCGGCCCGTGCATCGAGGCCGTCGCGCGCGCGCATGCGCCGATGCCCGTGCTGAAGCCGAACGAGGCCATGATTGAGAGGGCGGTGACCATGGGCCGACGCATCGGCCTGCTCTCGAGCTTTCCGCCGACGCTGGCGTCGATGCCGCCCGAGTTTCCCGCCTCCGTCGAGGTGGTGCCGAAGCTCGCCGACGGCGCGCTGGCCGCGCTCGACCGCGGCGACCGCGCCACGCATGACCAGCTGATCGCGGAGGCCTCACGGAGCTTGCGCGATTGCGACGTCATCGCGCTGGCGCAATTCAGCATCGCCGCGACGGCGCCGCTGGTCGCGGAGGCCACCGGCCGCCCCGTCGTGACCACGCCGGACAGCGCGGTCGAAAAGCTGATGAAGCTGCTGAAGGCGAAGCCCTAAGCGCCGGCCTTGGTCCGACGCCGCGCATCCTTGATCGCGACCGCAAGCGCAGCCTTCGTCTCGTTGACGAAATCCTCGACCAGTTCCTCGCGCGTGGCATGCGCCGCCTCGCCGGTGAAGAGGCCCTGCTCGGCCAGCATCACCACCCCATGCAGCGCCGCCCAGATCTTGAGCGCCTGCCGTTCGCGCAAATAACCCACGGCGGGCGCTTCCAGAGCTTCGATGACGAGCGCAAAGGTCTCCCGCGTCGCCTCGTGCAGCTCGCTGCCCTTGACCGCGCAGGACACCGTGCGCGAGGCGAACATCAGGCGGTAGATGCCATTCCGGCGCAAGCCGAAATTGAGCGTCGCCTGTGCGAGCCGCGAGAGCTTCGATTGCTGCGACGGCTTTGCCATCGCTTCGCGCAAGAGCGCCGAGAGCTGCCGGAATGCTTGCGCGGTGACGGCGGCGAGCAGCGCCTCGCGGTCGGCAAAATGCCGGTATGGCGCCGGCTGCGAGACCCCGAGCTTCTTGGCAAGCGCCTTGATGCTGATGGCCTCCGCGCCGCCCCGCTCTGCCTCTTGCAGCGCGGCCTCGATCAACGCATCGCGGAGATCGCCATGGTGGTAGGTCTTCTCGGGCTTGCGGGCTGGTCGTGAGCGCATGTCGGGGCGAAGCCTATAAGTTTGCGCTTGACAGGGGAAGCCCGCCGCGAATGTAATAGCATATAACTTAAATAAAGCTGGGATGAGGAAACGCGCCGCCTTCGGGCCCTCGCGCGTACACGACCAAGGAAGCCGAGAATGGCAGAGCGACTGAAGGTTCACGTCGATCCCGACAAATGCCAGGGTCATGCCCGCTGCAAGGCGCTCGCGCCGGAGCTTTTCGAGCTCGACGAATACGGCAACGCGCACGAAGCTGGTGACGGCACCGTCCCGCCAGGACTCGAGGACAAGGCCTGGCTTGCGAAATCCAACTGCCCGGAAATCGCAATCGATGTGATCGAGGAATAGTGCGGCCGTTGCCGCCCCGCATGCGTTCAGCGAATACGAGCCAAGGGATTCCCAGCATGTCCGACGTCGACCAGCCTGTCGCCCATCCGCCCGTCACCGACTGGGTCCATGATTTCGACCACACCGATCCGCAATGGACCGAGGACCCGTTCCCGATCTGGGACGAGCTGCGGGCCGTAAGTCCCGTGGTGCACACCGAACGCTTCCTCGGCTGCTATTTGCCGACGACCTATGAGGCCGTGCGCGAGATCGCCAACGACACCGAGCACTTCTCCTCCCGCCGCATCATCGTCCGCGATGTACGGCCGGAAATCACCAGCCGGAACGCAGCCCCGCCGATCACCTCCGATCCGCCCGAGCACAAACCGGCCAAGCAATTGCTGCTGCCGCCGTTCACCCCGGACGCGATGAAGAAGCTCGAGCCGCGCGTCCGCGCCATCTGCAACGAGCTGATCGACGACTTCATCGCCGAGCAGAGGGTGGACGCTGCGGCGCGCTACACCAAGCACATCCCGGTCCGGGCGATCGCGCACATGCTCGGCATCCCCGAGAGCGACAGCGACCTTTTCATCAATTGGATCCACATGATCCTCGAGCTCGGCATCAGGGACGAGAGCAAGCTGCTCCAGGCCGTGCAGGAGATGACGGCCTATTTCGGCGGCCATATCGAAGCGCGCAAGAGCAAGCCCACCGACGATCTGATCTCCTACCTGATGAACGCCAGGGACAAGAACGGCAATCCGCTCGAGGACACCCATGTGATGGGCTCGCTGCGCCTGCTGCTGATCGCCGGCATCGACACCACCTGGAGCGCGATCGGCTCCTCGCTCTGGCATCTTGCGAAGACGCCGGCCGACCGCGAGCGGCTGATCGCCGAGCCCGGACTGATCCCGTGGAGGAGCTGCTGCGCGCCTATTCGCCGGTGACGATGGCGCGTGAAGTGGTCAAGGAGACCACGGTATCCGGCTGTCCGGTCAAGCCGGGCAACATGGTGCTGCTGTCGTTCCCGGCAGCCAACCGCGACCCCAAGATGTTTCCGGACGCTGACAAAGTCGTGATCGACCGGCGCGAGAACCGCCATGCGGCCTTCGGCCTCGGCATCCACCGCTGCGTCGGTTCCAACCTCGCGCGCATGGAAATGCAGGTGGCGCTGGAGGAATGGCTGAAGCGGATTCCCGACTTCCGGCTCGATCCGGCAGGTACGGTGACTTGGTCGCAAGGAACGGTGCGCGGCCCCCGCCAGTTGCCATTTTTGCTCGGAAAGGCGATGTAAGGCCTTCCCAAAGCAAGCGGACAGGCCTTTCATGGCGTGCGCAACACCAAGCAGGCCTCAGCCATGCATCGCCACCAGCACAGGCCATGACCGACGAGACGCCATCCGACAGCAAGCTGACGCGCACCAAGGAGAAGTGGGCGCGCGAGGGCCGCTTTCTCACCGGCAAGATTACACGCCCGGAGGATCAAAGGCTTCCACCCGGGCAGCATCTCACCAAGGACTGGCCGGTGCTCGATCTCGGGGTCACGCCGCCGGTCTCGCGCGAGCGCTGGCGGCTCGACGTCTATGGTGCGGTCGAGACCCCCGTTTTCTGGACCTTTGCCGAATTCGCCGCGCAGAAGCAGTCCCAGTTCACCTCGGACATCCATTGCGTCACGACCTGGTCGCGCTATGACAACGAATGGGAAGGGCTCGCCACGCGTGAGCTGCTGGCGGCCTGCCAGCCGCGCGAGGATGCCCGCTTCGTCGTGCTGCATTCCTATGACGGTTACACCACCAATCTCGCGCTGGAGGATTTTGCCGCCGAGGACGCGCTGCTCGCCCACACCTGGTCCGGCCAGCCGCTGACGGACGAGCATGGCGGCCCGGTGCGACTGGTCGTACCGCACCTCTATTTCTGGAAGAGCGCGAAATGGCTCCAGGCCATCGAATTCCTGACCGAGGACGCGCCGGGCTTCTGGGAAGTCCGCGGCTATCATAACCGCGGTGATCCCTGGGCCGAGCAGCGCTATTCGGGCGATTAGGTTCGAGCAAGACGGGGGGAAGCCCATGCCGACGGAACGCTTTCAATTCACCGGCGAAGGCGGCCACCAGCTCGCGGCCGCGCTGGAGGTGCCTGACGGCGAGCCCGCGGCGTTCGCGCTGTTCGCGCACTGCTTCACCTGCGGCAAGGACACGCTGGCCGCCAAGCGCATCTCGGTCGCGCTCGCTGCCAAGGGCATCGCGGTGCTGCGCTTCGACTTCACCGGGCTTGGTTCCAGTGGCGGCGATTTCGCCAATTCGACGTTCTCCTCCAACGTCGCCGATCTCGTCCGCGCCGCCGATCATTTGCGCGAGACCCGCAAGGCACCCTCGATCCTGATCGGCCATAGCCTGGGTGGCGCCGCGATCCTCGCCGCTGCCGGACGGATTCCCGAGGCGAGAGCGGTGGCCACCATCGCGGCGCCCTCGGATCCCGCTCACGTCACCGGCCTGTTCCGGGAGCATCTCGACAACATCCGCGCGCAGGGCGAGGTCGAAGTGTCGCTCGCGGGACGCCCGTTCCGGATCAAGCGCGAATTCCTCGACGACATCGCCGAGCACGAGCTGATGAAGGACGTCACCGGCCTGCACAAGGCGCTGCTGGTGATGCATTCGCCCGTTGACGACACCGTCGGCATCGACAACGCAACGAAGCTCTTCGTCGCGGCAAGACATCCCAAGAGCTTCGTCTCGCTCGACCACGCCGATCATCTTCTGACCAAGCCTGCCGACGCGCTCTACACGGCCGACATGATCGTGGCCTGGGCCAGCCGTTACGTCGATGCAGCGACGCCCGCGAAGGCGATGGATCTGCCGGAGGAGCCGCGCAAGGTCGTCGTGCAGGAGACCCGCAAGAGCACGTTCAACCAGACCATCATTGTCGGCCCGCATCATCTGGTGGCGGACGAGCCCATTGCGGCCGGCGGCGCGGATGCCGGGCCCGGCCCGTACGATTTCCTGCTCGCCGGCTTAGGTGCCTGCACCTCGATGACTATGCGTCTCTATGCCGACCGCAAGTCGCTGCCGCTCGACCGCGTCACGGTCACGCTGAAGCATTCCAAGATCTACGCCAAGGATTGTGCGGAGTGCGAGACACGCGAGGGCATGCTCGACCAGATCGAGCGCGACATCGCGATCGACGGCGCGCTCGATGCCGAGCAGCGCAAGAAGCTGATGGAGATCGCCGACAAATGCCCGGTGCACCGGACGCTGACGTCGGAGATCCGGATCGTGACGAAGGCCGTCGGGTAGCGCCTAAGCGGATTGGCTTTAAGTTGAATAGACCGCCCGCGGGCTCGTTCGAACCTCTCCCGCTTGCGGGAGAGGTCGGCGCGAAGCGCCGGGTGAGGGTTCTCTCCACATGGGGATTCTCGCTTGCGGAGACACCCTCTCCCCACCCCTCTCCCGCAAGCGGGAGAGGGAGCGCACCTCCTTCGTTGCCGCATCGAGCCTTATCTCCATGCTCTAAAAGCACGACGCCATCGTGCGCACGGCCGCGCTGATCTCGTTTTCGCGCCACGCCGCAAAGCCGAGCAGCAGGCCGTGATCGCGCGGGCGGCCGAGCGCAAGGCTGGACAGAGCTCGCGTTTCGACGCCCGCAGCGACCAGTCGCTTGACTGCAGCCTGATCGGCCCGACCGCGCTTGAGGCGGGCGACGAGTTGGATACCGCCGGGGGGCACCTCGACCGAGAGCATGCCACCGAGATGCCGCTGCAGCTCCTCGACGAGGTGATCGCGGCGCGCGTGATAGAGCCGGCGCATGCGGCGCAGATGCGCGAGGAAGTGCCCATCGGCGATGAATTCGGCCAGCGCCTCCTGGATGTGGCTGGCGGCGATCAGTCCCATGTGCTGCTGCGCGATCTCCAAGGTGCTGACCAGCGCCGCCGGCGCGACCAGGTAGCCGAGCCGGATGTCCGACCTCATCGCCTTCGAGAATGTGCCGACATAGAACACACGGCCATGGGCATCTAGTCCCTGCAAGGCCGGCACCGGCCGGCTGTCGTAGTGGAATTCGCCGTCGTAATCGTCCTCGACGATCCAGGTCCTGCCGGGCCGGCTTGCCGCGAGAAACTCGGTTCGGCGGGCCAGCGACATCAATCGGCCGGTTGGGTGCTGATGCGAGGGCGTCATGAAGATCAGCCTGGGAGCTCCAAGGCCTGGCATTCGCTGCATGCCCTGTTCGTCCAGCCTGATGCCGGTCAGGCGCGCGCCGGATGCGTGAAAGGCAGCCGCCGCCCCGGGATAGCCTGGGTCTTCAACCCATACATGATCGCCCGGCGAAATGAGTGTGGCAGCAATCAAGGTCAGCGCGGCCTGCGCGCTCGGCAGGATCATGATCTGCTCCGCCGTGGCGCGGACGTCCCGGTTCGTCGCCAGATAATGCGTCAGCGCCTCCCGCAGGCGCAGCCGGTTGACCGGTCCCAGCTCGCGCCTGCCTGCATGCACGGCACTGCGGCGCAGGCAGCGTGCCCAGACCTCGTTCGGAAACTCCCTGAAATCGCCCAGCCCCGGGCGCAGCGGTTTGAGCTCCCCCCGATAAGACATCGGCCAGTCGGCCTGCTGGAGCTTCGTAGCCCAAGGCGAGAGCTGCAGTTTGCCGACGCATTCGCCCGCTGCGACGGCGCCCCGTTCGATGCGTTCGTGGCCGTCGATCATGACCACGGGACGGCGGCCATGAGACGCTGAGACATATCCCTCGGCCGCGAGCTGCTCGAACGCGTATGTGACGGTGTTGCGCGAGACGCCGAGATCGCTCGCAAGCTGTCGGCTCGACGGCAGCACGCGGCCTTTGCCGAGGCGGCCGGTCGCGATCAGGCCTCGCAGCTGGCTCGTCAGTTGCGCCACCAGCCCCTCGCCATCGGTCCGTTTCAGCTCGATCAACGCGGAGATCGTCGTGTCGGATACTGGCACTCTCTTCTTCTCCAATCTGGCGCTTTTTCAAATGCCAGTCGGGATGCTATCCAGCGGCTCGGACTGCTTCAAGGACCTGCGACATGAACACCCTCTCACCCCGTGCGGCCATCGGCCTGTTCCTCATCGTGGTGCTGGCCTGGGGCGTGAATTGGTCGGTGACCAAGCAGCTCGTGCAGTTCGTCCCGCCGTTGTGGAGCGCGGCAATCCGGAGTTGGATCGCGCTGGCTGGATTGTTCGTGCTGCTCGGACTGAGCAACAATCTCGTGATCCCGGAGCGACGCGACTTTCCCGTGATTCTGAGCGTGGCGCTGCTGCATATGACGCTGTTCTCGATCCTGGTTGCCAGCGGCCTTCGCTTCCTGCCCGCAAGCAAGGGGATCGTGCTCGGCTACACCACGCCGCTCTGGGTCGCACTCGCCGCGCCCCTTTTCGGCAAGGACACGCTGACGGCGCCGAAGCTCGCCGGCGCTCTGCTCGGGCTGATCGGCCTTGCCGTCATCCTGAATCCATCCTCGATCGACTGGACCAACCCAAACGTGCTGCTCGGCGCCGGCATGGTCATCCTGGCCGCGATCTCTTGGGCTGCGAACATCATCTATATCCGCGCGCATCGCTGGATCGGATCTCCGCTTCAGCTTTTGCTTTGGCAGGTGCTCGTGGCAACGATCGTGCTGTCGGTCGGCGCGACAGCTGTGGATGGCCTCCCGCATGTGGAGTGGTCGTGGAGGCTCGTACTGTTGTTTCTCTATTCGGGCCTGGTCGGAACGGTCCTGGCTTATTGGGCGATGTCGATGGTCAACAAGAGCATCTCAGCCCTGACGACGTCGCTCGGCACCACCGGGACACCGCTGGTCGGCATCGCCAGCGCTGCGATCCTTCTGGGTGAACCCATCGACGCGAGCCTTGCCGTCGCGGCCGCGCTGATCGTCTCCGGCATCGGCCTTGCGACGCTAGGCGATCGGTTATTGCGCAGTCAGGCCACCGCGAGAGGCTGAACCCGCAGAAACCCGCGCAGGCCCGCCGCGGTGCCGAGCAGGATGCCGGCGACCGCGACAAACGAGCCCAGCGCGAGCGTAGACACGCCCGTGAGCCCCTGCCCGATCGAGCAGCCGAACGCCATCACGCCGCCGATCCCCATCAGCGCGGCACCGGTCCCTGAGCGGAGCATGTGGCGCGGCGAGGAATAGCCTTCGAGCTTGAAGCGGCCTGTTGCGAGTGCCGTAACCAGACTGCCGGCGAAGACGCCGGCCACCGTCGCGATGCCGAAGTTGAGCGTCAGCCCGGTCGAGAGCATGGCGTATTGCAGGCTATCGGCGATCGGCGCGACGAACGTAAGGGAGGTCACGGGGACCGGATTGAAGTCGTCGGCACCGAGATAGCCGGTGGCCAGCCAGCCGCCGGCGACGAGGAGGCCCACGATGATGCCCGCTACGACCTGGCCGGGCGAGCGACGGAACGCAGGATGCGCGAAAGCGAACAGGCTCAACGCGACGGTTGTCGCGGCCGCGGCGAGCGCGCGCGAAAGCGATTCCGTGAAGCCGAGCGTCGCCAGCAACGACGGCAGCGAGTTGGCAGGAGCCGTGACTTGCGTTGCCTGCACCAGCGCAATGCGCGCCGGTGCGATGAGGCCCTTCAGCGTCATCTGCGCGGCAATCGCGAGCACGATCACGACGACGAAGGAGCGGAGATTGCCGCGGCCGAGTAGCACCAGCGCCCGCGAGCCGCAGCCGTTCGAAAGCACCATGCCGTAGCCGAACAGCAGGCCGCCGAGGAACAGCACCGCCGGCGAAAACGATTGCTGCAAATAGATCGACTTGCCGAGATCGACCGTGCCGCTGCTGGCGAGGAACTGGCTCGCAGCGATCGCAACAGCGATTGCGAGCGCGTAGGTCCGCACCAGCCGCCCGTCGCCCTCCGCCAGAAACCCGCGCATGCTGCTCATCAGGCAGAAATCGCTGAGCAGGCCAACTGCGCCGTAGACGAGACCGATGGCAAGGCCGGCGAGGATAACGAGTTGCGTGGATTCCATGGTTACGGCTTCAGGATCACCCGGTCACGTGACGAGCCGGCGACCGCAACATACGCTTCCTTCGCGCGCTCCAGCGGATAGATCGCATTCGCCTTGATCGGAAACGGCTTCAGATGGCCGCTGGCAAAACCCGGCCCGAGATCGCGCAGCACCGCGCCCGTCGCAGCCGACGATAGACCCAGCGTGTCGATGCCGACATAAGTGTGCTGACCCCGATAGAATTCGAGGATGTTGAACTGCACGATGCGGTCGATCGCGGCGATCAGGATCTGGCGGCCGCGAAGCGCGAGCGATTTGTGCGCGGCCTGGAAATAGGGATCGCCGACCGTATTGAAGACGATGTCGGCGCCCTTGCCGCCGGTCAATTCGCGCACGCGCGCGGCAACGTCGATGACGGAGGCGTCGATCACCTCGATGGGCGCGTTGGTGTGGCCTTCATAGGTTTCCGCCCTGCGCACCACGCCGACCACGCGCGCGCCCTGCCAGGTGGCGATTTGCACCGCGGCTTGGCCGACTTTGCCGTTGACGCCGAACACCAGAACGGTCTCGCCGCTCTTCGGCAAGCCGGCGCGGCGAAAGCCTTCCATCGCGGTGACGAAGGGCACGCCGATGCCGGCGGCCTCCTCCCAGGACACAGACTTCGGCTTCTCCACGACCGCATCGGCTTCGACCACGAGATGGCTCGCATGGGTGCCGTCACGACGGATGCCGAGGTCGCCGGACGAGCCGAACACTTCGCGCCCCATTGTGCCCGCGGGGCCGTCGATCACCACGCCGGCATAGTCGCGGCCGGGGGTGCGGGGGAACACCGCATAGGGCATCAGCCCGGTCGCAGCCTTGACGTCGGAGGGATTGACGGCGGCAGCCTTCACCTCGATCAAGAGCTCGTTCGGTGCGCGCGCAAGCATCTGGCGCTCAACGATCGGTGCAAGCGCAACGGCATTTTCAGCTTTGGCGTTGAGGCGCACACAGCGCGCTTCGACGGTTTTGGCATCGGCTGACATGAAAAAGACCCGCGATTTCCCGCGGGCCTTGTCGCCCCTGGGGCCGGTCGAGTCAATCCGTCCAGTCAGTCCTTGGGCCGCTTGTCGTAGAGCCGCTTGGCCTTGCCGAGCGAGCGCTCCAGCGTGGCCGGCGCAACCACCTGCACCCTGGAGCTGACGCCGATCGTATTCTTGATGTGAGTCGAAATCCGATCCGCATGGTCGACGAGGCCGCGGCCGTCCCAGCTCTCGGGCCGCGCCTCGGCGATGATGGTGAGCTCGTCCATGCGGCCTTCCCGGGTGAGCTCGAGGATGAAATGGCCGCCGCACCAGTCGGTCGCGAGCAGCACCTCCTCGATCTGGGTCGGGAACAGATTGACGCCGCGCAGGATGATCATGTCGTCCGAGCGCCCGGTCACCTTCTCCATCCGCCGCATGCCCGGCCGCGCCGTGCCCGGCAGCAGCCGCGTCAGGTCGCGGGTGCGATAGCGGATCACCGGAAAGGCTTCCTTGGTGAGCGAGGTGAAGACCAGCTCGCCCTTCTCGCCGTCGGGCAGCACCGCGCCGGTCTCGGGGTCGATCACTTCCGGGTAGAAATGATCCTCCCAGATGTGCAGGCCATCCTTGGTCTCGATGCATTCCTGCGCGACGCCCGGGCCGATCACCTCGGACAGGCCATAGATGTCGGTCGCATCCATGTCGAAGGCGTCCTCGATCTCGGCGCGCATCGCGTTGGTCCAGGGTTCCGCGCCGAAGATGCCGATCTTGAGCGAACACTGGCGCGGATCAAGCTTCTGGCGCTTGAACTCGTCGAGGATCGCCAACATGTAGCTCGGCGTCACCGTGATGATGTCGGGCCGGAAATCGTTGATGAGCTGCACCTGCCGCTCGGTCATGCCCCCGGAGATCGGCACTACGGTGCAGCCAAGCTTCTCGGCGCCGTAGTGCACGCCGAGACCGCCGGTGAAGAGTCCATAGCCATACGCATTGTGGATGATCATGCCGGTGCGGCCGCCGGCGGCGCGGATCGAGCGCGCCATCACCTCGGACCAGGTGTCGATATCGCGCTGCGTATAGCCGACCACGATCGGCTTTCCGGTCGTTCCGGATGAAGCATGCACCCGCACGAGCTTCTCGCGCGGCACGGCGAACATGTTGAAGGGATAATTGTCGCGCAGGTCCGTCTTGACCGTGAACGGGAATTTGGCGAGATCAGAGAGCTCGCGAAAGTCGGACGGATGCACGCCCGCTTTGTCGAAAGCCTTGCGGTAATGCGCGACGTTGTCGTAGGCGTGCTTCAGCGACCACGCCAACCGCTGCTTCTGCAGCGCCATGATCTCGCCGCGCGAGGCGCGCTCATGCGCATCCATCTCGGCGCTATAGGCGTTGCCACCTTCCTTGAGCCTCGTCAGAGCCATCCTCGTTTCCCCACATTGTCTGTTCTTTTGTGTTTGTTCTTATTGATCTTGCGCCGGCAGCCAATTGCCGGGAATGACCCGCGAATGTCCGCGGAATTCCGCGATGACGACCTCGCCCGCCGTGACACGCACATCGTAGATGCCGGAGCGGCCGCCGCGCGTGATCTCCCGCGCCTTGGCAATGAGACGATCGCCAAGCTTGCCCGGCTTGATGAACGTGATCTGGCCCTGTGCCGCGACGACGCGCTCATTGTGCGAGTTGCAGGCGAACGCAAAAGCGGAATCGGCCAGCGTGAAGATAAAGCCGCCATGGGCGATGCGCTGGCCATTGACCATATCAGGCCGCACCGTCATGGCGAGCGTCGCAAAGCCCGGGCCGATCTCGACGATCTCCATACCGAGACCTTTGGAGGCATCGTCCTCGGCCCACATCGCATCGGCGCAGGCACGGGCAATATCCTCAGGCGACAGGGCGGCTTTGACGTTCACGCGCTTCTCCCGGCCAGACGGTTGCTCATGATGTTCTGCTGCTTGGCCAAAACTGTCAAATAATGCGACGCGTTTGCATTGCGGAGCCGCGGAACGCCCGATCAGACATGATCATAGTCGACCACGACCCGCTCTGTGGACGGCTTGGCCTGGCAGGTGAGAACAAAGCCGGCCTCGAGCTCCCACGGTTCCAGCGAATAGTTGATGTCCATCGGCGCCTCGCCCTCGACCAGTTTTGCGCGGCAGGTCGAGCACATGCCGCCCTTGCAGGCAAAGGGCAGATCGACACCGGCGCGCAGGGCGGCATCGAGGATGGCCTCGTCCTCGGCGACCGGCACGTCGCGGCGCTTGCCGTCGATGATCAGCGAGGCGACCGCCTTCGGCGGCGCGTCGGGCGCAACCGCCCGCTTCGGCCGCGGCTTGCCGCCGAACTCGGAGACGAAGCGCTCGACATGGATGCGCTCGTCCGCGATGCCGAGATCGCGGCAGGTCGCCTCGATCTCCTCGCTCATGCCAAGAGGACCGCAGATGAAGACGTGATCGACGCTTGACGCCGGCACCAGCGCGCGGAGCAGCACCCTCACCTTGTCGCCGTCGAGCCGGCCATGCAGGATCGGGATGTCCTGCTCCTCGCCGGAGAGCACGTAAAAGATCGAAAGGCGATCGATGAAGCGGTCCTTCAGCTCCTCGAGCGCTTCGAGGAACATGATGTTGTCGGTGGTGCGGTTGCCGTAGAACAGAAAGAAGCGGCTGCCCGGCTCGCGCGCGAGCACGCCCTTGACGATCGACAGGATCGGCGTGATGCCGGAGCCGGCGGCGAAGCCGACATGAACACGCGCACGATCTGCCGGGGGGACGACGCCGAAACGGCCCGTCGGCGTCATCACGTCGAGCTCGTCGCCGCATTTGAGATCTTCGGCGGCCCAGCTCGAAAACGCCCCGCCATCGACCTTCTTCACCGCGATACGGATCTCGCCGTCGTCGGGGCCGGAGCAGATCGAATAGGAGCGGCGCACCTCTTCGCCGTCGAGCGTGGCGCGCAACGTCAGATACTGGCCGGGCGTAAAGGCGTAATCGCCGGCGAGTTCATTGGGGCGGATGGCGAAGGTCATCGACACGGCGTCCGTAGCCTCGCGACGGAGGTCCCTGACGGCGAGACGATGGAAGCGCGGTGCGGCTGCGGACATGGTCAATGGCACTTGAAGTAGTCGAAGGGTTCGCGGCAGGCCTTGCAGCGCCAGAGCGCCTTGCAGGAGGTCGAGCCGAATTCGGACAGCAGCTCAGTCTTGTCCGAGCCGCATTGCGGGCATGCGACAGTCTGTTCGCCGAACAGCGCGCGGCGCGAGTTTGAAGCTTGCGGCGGCGCGATGCCGTAGGCGCGCAGCTTCTTGCGTCCGTCCTCGGTCATCCAGTCCGTGGTCCAGGCCGGCGACAGCACGGTCCGCACCTTCGGACGATGGAAACCGGCGCGCTCCAGCGCGACCTCGATTTCGAGCGCGATCATGTTCATGGCCGGGCAACCCGAATAGGTCGGTGTGATCGCGACCTCGACATGATCACCGTCGAGAACGACGTCGCGCAGCACGCCGAGATCGGCAATGCTCAGCACCGGAATTTCCGGATCGACCACGCTTGCGGCGGCGTCCCAGGCGCGCTGGCGCAGCGCAGCGTCATCGGTCACCGTCACCATGTCAGCCCCGGAAAAGTCCGCTGCAGCGATTGCAGCTCCGACAGGAGGTGGCCGAGATGCTCGCTGTGGCGACCGGCGCGGCCGCCCTGCTGCATCCAGTCGTTCTGCGGCAGCGCGAGCGTTGCTTCACGCGTGACGTCCGAGAGCGTCGCCAGCCAGCGCCCGCGCAAGCTTGCGGGATCCACAGCAATGCCAGCATGGATCAGCGCGCGTTCGCCGTCGTCGACGGCAAACATCTCGCCGGTAAAGGCCCAGAGATGATCGATCGCTGCTTGCGTGCGCGTGTGGCTCTCCTCAGTGCCGTCGCCGAGCCGGATGATCCATTCCGAGGCATGGCGCAGATGGTAGGCGCTCTCCTTCTCCGATTTCGCAGCAATCGCAGCCAGCGTCCCATCGCGCGAATTCATCATCGCACGCCAATAGAGATCGGCGAAGGCGGAATAGAAGAATTGCCGCACCAAGGTCTGGGCAAAATCGCCGTTGGGCTGCTCGACTAGGAGAAGATTAAGGTACTGCCGCACGTCGCGCAGGTAAGCGAGCTTGTCCTCGTCGTTGTCCCTGCCTTCGACCTTGGCGGCAAAGGTGTAGAGCTCCCGCGCCTGGCCGATCAGGTCGAGCGCGATGTTGGAGAGCGCCATGTCCTCTTCCAGCATCGGCGCGTGCCCGCACCATTCCGACAGCCTGTGACCGAGGATCAGCGCATCGTCGGCGCGGCGCAGCGCGTAGAGCACCAGCGGGGTTTCGGAGACCTGGATGTTGGCGACCACCATCACATGTGCCCCACTTCATCCGGCACCTCGTAGAACGTCGGGTGCCGGTAGATCTTGGATTCCGCCGGCTCGAACATCATGCCCTTCTCGGCGGGATCGCTCGCGGTGATCGCGCTCGAGGGCACGACCCAGATCGACAGGCCCTCGCCGCGCCGGGTGTAGATGTCGCGGGCGGCCTGCAGCGCCATGGTCGCATCGCTCGCATGCAGCGATCCCACATGCTTGTGTGCGAGCCCGTTGCGGCTGCGAATGAAGACTTCCCACAGCGGCGTGTTCGGCGTGGCCATATCGGTCTCCTATTCGGCAGCCTGGGCGGTCTGACGCTGGGCGCGCTTGGCGGCATAGCTAGCTGCCGCCTCGCGCACCCAGGCGCCCTCCTCGTGCGCCTTGCGGCGCGCGGCCATGCGGTCGCGATTGCAGGGGCCGTTGCCGGCCAACACCTGCTTGAATTCGGTCCAGTCGATCTCGCTGTAGCGCCAGTGGCCGTCGGCGTCCTGCGTCATGCCGGGATCGGGAATGGTGAGGCCGAGATACTGCGCCTGCGGCACGGTGGCATCGACGAACTTCTGGCGCAGCTCGTCATTGGAGAAGCGCTTGATCTTCCACTTCGTCGAGGTGTCGCTGTGCTGGCTCTTCGCATCCGGCGGGCCGAACATCATCAGCACCGGCCACCACCAGCGGTTCAGCGCGTCCTGCGCCATCGCCTTCTGCTCCTCCGAGCCGCGGCACAGCGTCACCATGATCTCGTAACCCTGGCGCTGGTGGAAGGACTCCTCCTTGCAGACGCGGATCATCGCGCGCGCATAGGGCCCGTAGGAGCAGCGGCACAGCGGGATCTGGTTCATGATCGCAGCACCGTCGACCAGCCAGCCGATCGTGCCGATGTCGGCCCAGGTCAGCGTCGGATAGTTGAAGATCGAGGAATATTTGGCCTTGCCGGCGAGCATGGCGTCGACCAGCTCCTCGCGCGAGGACCCGAGCGTCTCGGCGGCGGCGTAGAGATAGAGGCCGTGGCCGCATTCATCCTGCACCTTGGCGAGCAGCGCGGCCTTGCGGCGCAAGGTCGGCGCGCGCGTGATCCAGTTGCCTTCGGGCAGCATGCCGACGATTTCGGAATGCGCGTGCTGGGAGATCTGGCGCGGGTGAGCGTCTTGCGATAGGCCGCCGGCATCCAGTCGTTCGGCTCGATGCGCTCCTCGGCATCGACGCGGGCCTGGAATTGCGCGGCTTTGCCTGCGTCCTCGAGATCGCGATCAGCGGTCTCGGCCGTGTTCAGCGCCTGGGTGTACATGCGCATCCTCCCGTTTATTGGGAGGGAATATATAACAAGATTTACATCATGCAAGATATTACTGTAACATAATGGTCAACCGCCGAACCTTCGTTCCAGCAGCTTTCGCGCGGCCGGCAACGGCCCTTTTTCATTGGTTCCATGGCTGTCGAGCCATTGTTCGGACGGAGCGAGCAGCGCGCGATAGATCTCGCCGCAGAGTTCGCGGGCCGCCCTGCCCGGCCAATCCGGCGGCAGCAGGCTCTCGGGCAGCAGCGGGTCGCGCAGCACGACGCGGCGGTAATGGTGGATCAAGAGGATCCGCGCGGTGAAGGCGTCGGCCTCGGACAGATCCGTGCCGCGCGCGATCGCAGCGCGCAGCGGCTCGAACGTCTTCATGAATTTCAGATAGGCATCGGCGGTGCGATCGAGCGGCCAGCTCGCGCTGAGCAGACGGCGGCCGCTGTCGTCTTCCGCCGAGACTTCGAGGCGGATCGCGCTCGCGGCCTCATCCGGCACCGGAACGCCCGATGGTGCGACCCATACGCCCGGCAGCGGGCTGCCGAAGCCGGCATTGCGGAGCGCTTCGCGCGAAGCGTCGCGATCCTCGCCATTGCCGATCAGCAGCAGTTCGAAGCGTCCGGTCCAGTCGGACGGCGGCGGATCGTAGATGTGGCGCGTCGCGGCCTCGAAGGTCTGGCGGCCCTTGTCGGCCAGGCGATAGAAACTGTTGCGGCCGACCTTCTCGCGCGTCAGCCAGCCATCGGCGGCAAGCCGCGACATCGCGGTGCGCACCACGCCGCTGTCGATGTCGAGGCTTTCGAAGAATTCCAGAAGCGTGCCGAGCCACACCGAGCCACCACGCGGCACGATGGCATCGCCGAACACGGTGATGACGATGGAGCCGGTGCGCGAGGGCTCGCGCTTGAGCTGGTCGATGATACGGGAAAGCGGATGCGCCATGCGGCAGGCTTAGCGCGTTTGGTGCAGGCGCGACAATGGAGGGGTCGACGCTTTCGCGGAGAGCTCTTGATCTTCCCTCTCCCCGTTCTTACAGGGAGAAGGAAGGGGTGAGGGGCTGCATCCTCAAAATCAGTGACAGACAGACTCGCGGAGAGCCCCCCTCACCCGCCACGCTTCGGACGATGCTCCGCATCGCTCGGCGCGTGGCGGCCTCTCCCCGCAGGCGGGGAGAGGCAAGACATCACCGATGCGGATCGGGATAGGCCAGGCTGCGCCAGCCGCTGCGATCGAACGGGCGCCATTGGCCTTCCTTCTGCGCGAGGCGATCGGCCACGGCATAGACCGCGGCGGGATGGTGCCCCATGCCGCAATGGCTGCTTTCGACCTCGATGCTCTCGGTCTGTGCGCCCGACTTTTCCATGCAGCCCTGCCAGGCGCAGACGCCGTCGCTGCGGCTGAAGATGGCGGTGGTCGGCACCGGCGGCGGCACGGCGAGCTCGCCGCCAAAACGCGGATCGACCTCGTCGGCCTTGCGCCCGCTCGCCCATTCATAGACGCGCCAGGCGTTGGTCGAGCGCGGATCGCCGGCGAAGGGGCTGCCGAGCGTGATCACCTGGCGCACGCGCTCCGGCATCATCTTGGCGAGCTGGCGCGCGTAGAGGCCGCCAAGGCTCCAGCCGACCAGGCTGATCTTGCGGCCGTGCGTGTCACTGAGCTCATGGACCAGATCGACCATGGCGTCCTGAACGCCATCGCGCAGGCCATAATTGCGCCCTTGGCGCCAGCCGCTCACCGCATAGCCCTTGCTCGTCAGAAACGCGCGCAGCGCACGTGTGGAGACATCGGAAGCCACAAGGCCCGGCAGCACCAGCACCGGATGCCCATCGCCGCGCGGCGCAAGGCTGAGCAGCGGCAGCGCGCCGAGGAATGCGCCGAACTCGTGGATCGCGCGCCCCTCCAGAAACATCAAGGTGCGGGACGGCGGGCGCAGCGTCTGGGCAGT
Source organism: Bradyrhizobium sp. USDA 336 (assembly GCF_044908355.1). Lineage (NCBI taxonomy): Bacteria > Pseudomonadati > Pseudomonadota > Alphaproteobacteria > Hyphomicrobiales > Nitrobacteraceae > Bradyrhizobium > Bradyrhizobium sp. USDA 336. The sequence goes on from NZ_JBIYDC010000002.1 coordinate 3,106,127, forward strand.
TGCGGTCATCAATGTTTCCCCTGGGAAGAATTCCTGGAAAGGCCGCCGGCAGCGAGACCGGCAAATCGGCATGAATTCCAATGCACCGGCTTCTTGATCGTTCCGCAGCGCAACATGAATCAGCTAGGCGGCCGGTTCCCGACATTCAAGCGGGAGAGACGCGGGGCGACAATAGGTCCGCGCGTTAATGCTAACGGCCGTGACGCAAAAGTCACAACCATCGAAGCAGGGATTCTACGGTGTAGAGCGCGAGCCCGGCGAGCCCACCGATCAATGAGCCGTTGAAGCGGATGTATTGCAGGTCGCGGCCGATGTTGATTTCGATCAGCGAAATCAGCTGCGTCATATTCCACGCCTTGACCTGATCGGAGATGAAGGTCGAGACGCCGCTCTTCTGGTCCGCGACGAAGCTGCGTAGCACGGTGACGAGACCCTTGTTGATCTCGCCGCGCAGCTCGGCATCGCCGGCGAGCGCCTCGCCGGCCGAGACGAACATCCCGGCGAGATGATGTTGCAGCACCTGCGTCTCGCCGCTCGCGCTGCGCTCGATGAAGGAGCGCGTGTTGGCCCAGACGGTGCGGGCGAGATCGGCAAGCTCCGGCCGCGCCAGGAGATCGCGTTTCAGGCCGTCGATGCGGTCGATATACGCTTGATCGGTGCCGAGCCTGTCGACGAAGTTCAGCACCATGCGGTCGAACTCGCCGCGGAACGGATGTTTGGGATCGCTGCGCACTTCGTTGAAGAAGGCGGTGGCGGACGCCACGATCTTGTTCACCAGAAACTTGTCAGCGCGATAGAGCTTGAGCAGGGTCGGCAATTCCGCGCGCACCTTCTCGCGGATCATCGCCATCGTCTCTGTCTGATTCAAGGTCTCGTGCATCACGCGCAGCAGATCGTCGAACAGGATCTGGTGCCGTCCCTCCGCGACGAAGCCGCGCAGCGTGCCGGCCGCGAGCGGTGCGAGGTCGATCGCCTGGAGCTGCGAGGACATGCGGCGGACGATGAAGGTCATCAATCCGGAGCTTTCGGTCGCGGACACGGCTTCCGGCAACAGACGCAGCGTAAAGCGCGCGAGGTCGTCGCTGCGCTTGCGGTCACGCAGCCAGTCGGCGACGAAGGAGCCGAAATCGATTTCCTTCAGCTTGGCCTCGACCGGAGCCGCCTCGAGGAAATGCACCTGGATGAATTCGCCGAGCTTGTCGGCGATGCGGGCTTGGTTGCTCTGGATGATCGCGGTGTGCGGGATCGGCAGGCCGAGCGGGCGCTTGAACAGGGCCACCACGGCATACCAGTCGGCGAGCCCGCCGATCGTGGCAGCTTCCGCAAAGGCGGCAATGAAGCCGAACACGGGATGCACGGGCAGCAGCCACTTTGCGACGATGAACAGTGCCAGCGTCGAGGCCAGCACCAAAGTCGCCAGCGCCTTGACGCGGCGGAGCTCGGCCGCGCGTGCGGCATCGCCGGGGGCATCGAAGGAGAAGGTAACAGACGAGTCCATGACGGCATCACAGTACTCGTCATTGCGAGCGAAGCGAAGCAATCCAGAATCTTTCAGAGGAAAGACTCTGGATTGCTTCGTCGCAAGAGCGCCTCGCAATGACGGTGGCGCGAAAACAAAAGGCCCGCCGAAGCGGGCCTGAAATTCAGTTGTGCTCAGGCGCCAGATCAGGCGGTCTTGCTGTAGACCTTGGCGAAATTGTCCTGAGCGGACTTCGCACCGTTGGCGGCGAGCTTCCCGAGATAGTCGGCGGTCGCCTTGGCGCGCGAGACGAACACTTCGCCGCGGGAGCGGAGCAGGCTCGACTGGATCTCGACGGCTTCGCTGACCGACTTGGCCGACGCGAGCTTGTCGATGCCCGAGAAGAACGCCTCGGCGTCCTCGTAGATCGCCTGCTGGATGTTGCGGCTGATCTTGCCGGCCTCGGTGATGGACTCGGTCACCGCGTTCTCGACGGCGGCGGTCACTCGCTCGGAGCCAGCGAACACCTCGGCAGCACGGTCCTTGGCGGTGTTGGCAGTCTTCTTGACGAATTCGCGGGCGGCCTCGGGAACTTCCAGGTTCTGGATGTTCTTGAAAGCGTCCTTGAAGCCCTCGAAAGCGGTATTGGTTTCAGTGGTCATGGGGTTCTCTCCATCCTCAATGGTTTGAGCTATGGGCTCACCCCGTCCTCGATGGCCCGGGGCACGGCTTATATGCCACGGTTAATTGTGCGATGCAATATTCGTATTGCACTGCGATATCACGAAATCGTGATCAGCCTCATCTGAAGGCAGATGGCTGCCTTCCTAGCCAGCCGCCTACTGTGCATGGGGTTGTTTTTCGAGTTTTTGATTGCAGGGTGGCGCTCCCTTAGTGTTGGGACGGCGCCTTCTAGTGTTGGACGGCGCCAGGCAGGCCGTAGGCCTCCATCTGAGCCTGGACCTGCGCGATGTTATGGCCGAGCACGACGATGTCGTGGGTTTTGCCGTCGACGTCCCGGACATGGTCCCGCAGCAGGGCCTCAGCCTTGAAGCCGAGGCTCTCGAAGAGGGCGATCGCTGCCTGCTGATCCACCGTCATCTGGACCGAGAGCTTTTCCAGGCCCGCTCCGAGCGCGAGCGCAAAGGTCTCCTGCGACAGCGCCTTGCCCACGCCCTTGCCGCGGACCTCGGGCGAAACCACCATCCGGATCTCACCGACATGAGGCGACCAGGAATGGGGATCGCGCACCAGCGTGCCGCAACCAACGACCCTGCCCTCTCTCACCGCGAGCAGGCTCTGAATAGCTCCGCGCTCGATTTCCTTGACCCAGGCCGACAGCACCTTCGGCTCGCTGATGTTGCGTGGCAGGAACAACAGGTCATGGGTCGGCAGGCCCTTGCCAAAAGCCAGCACCGCGGCCTCGTCGGCGGGCGACATCAGGCGGATCTCGATAGCGCCGGCGTCGGTTGTGACGTGGCGCGGATAGGAACGCTGCTCGCTCATGTCGATCTCTTTCCCAGCCAGGAATCCAGTTTCGGCCACAGCCGCTTCACCGCGTTGGCGCCGGCGACGAGCGAGACGTGACCGCCCTTCAGGATCACCTCTTCCTTGTCGGTCGAGCCGATCTTGGCGATCAGGTGCTTGGCGGCCTCATAGGGCACGATGTGATCGTGCTCGGCGACCGCGTGCAGGATCGGCACCGTGATGTTCTCGAGCTTCGCCGGCCGGCCGCCGACCGACATGGTGCCGTCGAACAGCTTGTTGTCCCACATCAGGTCCTTGGTGATGGCGCGGAAATATTCCCCGGCGAGCGGCAGCGTGTCGGTCGCCCAGCGGTCGAACATGCGGTACGACTTCACGAACTCGTCGTTCCAGATGTTCTCCCAGAGCTGGATCTGACTCACCGTACGCGAGGCCGGGCGCAGCATCTCGAACGAGGACAGGATCATCTCCGGCGGCACGTTGCCGACGCTGTCGACGAGGTGGTCGACGTCGAAATAGCGGCGGTCGGAGAAGTTCGAGAACAGCTTCATCTCCCGGAAGTCGATCGGCGTGGTGAAGCAGATCAGGTTCTTCATCGGCCCGTCCTTGTGGATCGAGCCGTAGAGCAGCGACAGCACGCCGCCAAAGCAATAGCCGATGACGGAGACGTCCTGCTCGCCGGAATCGGCTTGCACGCGGCGGACGCAGTCCGGAATGAAGTCGAGGACATAGTCCTCCATGCGCAGGCTCTTCTCCTCCGGCCTCGGCGCGCTCCAGTCCAGCATGTAGACGTCGTAGCCGCGTTTCAGCAGGAACTCGATGAAGCTCTGGCCGGGCACGAGGTCGAGGATGTAGCCGCGATTGGTGGTTGCCATTACGATCAGCACCGGCACGCGGTAGATCTCGTCCGACATCGGCCGGTAGTGATAGAGGCTCATGGTCCCGCGCGAGTGCAGCACGTCCTTTGGCGTCGAGCCGAGCGAGGGGCCTGAGCTCGAGAAGTATTCGACGCCCTTGATGCTGCGCTGAATCGCGCGCTGTACCTCGGACTGGATGCGCTCCGGGATCGAGGCAAGATCAAGTCCCGCCGGCGCGTTCATTTTTGGTCTCCGCCTTCGGACGGCGGACGCTTGGTTCGCGGTGGCCGCGGCGCGGCGCCGGGTTGCGGCGCGCCCGAAGTGGCCGACATCTGGCTCAGCATCGACTTGATCTCGGCGAGCTGGCCTTCGATCGACTGGAGCCGTTCCGCGATGCCGGTCATCTGCTCGCGGCTCGGCAGGTTCATCGAGATCAGGTACCTTTCCATGAGATCGCCGAATTGCTTCTGAGCACCTGCAGCAACGCCGCCGGCGCGGTTCATGGCCTGCGAGAATTCGGGCGTCTCCATCGCCTTGGTCGCGAAGGAGTTGAAACCCTTCTCCATTTCGCCAACCATCTTTTGCCACAAGGCGACCGGATCGGTGATCTTGTCGGTCATCGGCGTCCTCCCAATGCGGAGGGCTTTGCACCCTTCTTGTCCCGCCATACCACACCGTTGCGCGGTGCCGGTCAACCGGCAAGCAACCGACGCAACGTCGGAGACGCGGCTTCTTCGTGGAATGAAACCGTGCGATACAGCGTCGGTCAGCAGGAGGAACCCGTGACCGCCCATCAATCGCCCCAGACCGTCCGAGCCAACGGCATCGACATCTGCTACGAGATCTTCGGCAACGACAATGCCGAGCCGCTGCTGCTGATCATGGGCCTCGGGGCGCAGATGATCCATTGGGACGATGCGTTCTGCGAGCAGCTCGCCGCGCGCGGCTTCCGCGTGATCCGTTTCGACAACCGTGACATCGGCAAGTCGAGCCATCTCACTGGCGGCAAGCGGCTGACGCCGTTCGAGCTGCTGAAGTTGCGCTTGTTGCGGATCCCGGTGGCCGCGACCTACAAGCTGATCGACATGGCAAAGGACACGGTCGGGCTGATGGATGCGCTCGGCATCAAGTCGGCGCATCTCGTCGGAGCGTCCATGGGCGGCATGATCGCGCAGGAGGTGACGCTGTCGTTTCCGCACCGCGTGCGCTCGCTGACCTCGATCATGTCGACGACGGGCAATCCGCGCGTGCCGCCCCCGACCCGCGAGGCCGCCGCGGTGCTGATGGCGCCGCCGCCGCGCAGCAAGGAGGAGTTCATCGTCCGCTACGGCCAAACCTGGAAGGTGCTGCGCGCCGGACATTTCCCGGAAGAGGAAGCGCTTGATCCCGGCCGCGCCGAGCGCGTATTCGCGCGCGGGCTCAATCCGGCCGGCGTCGGCCGCCAGCTCCGCGCCGTGCTTGCCTCCGGCAGCCGCAAGGAGCGGCTGCACGCCGTGAAGGCTCCGACGCTCGTGATCCACGGCACCGTCGATCCGTTGGTCCGCCCCGAAGGCGGCAAGGACACGGCCGCGTCGATCCCGAACGCAAAGCTGCTGATGATCGAGGGCATGGGCCACGCGCTGCCGATGCGCTTCTGGCCGGAAATCATCGACGCGATCGACAAGCACGCGCATGGCGCGGCGGCGCAGGCGGCTTAGGCCGGCCGGTCTCCTCTCGGTGACCATGTGAGCTGCCGGTGCCTGTCTTAACGGGAGTTCCTATGAAGGCTATACAGGCCGTCTCAGACGCCAAACAGAGGCTGCGGCCTCTCGGAGCTCACATGCATTTCATCATCCGATCCGCGGCAATGGCCGCTTCCATTCTCATGTTGTTTCTCGCTGGCGACGCCGCGATGGCCGCCAGCGCGCAGGAAGAAGCCAACCGCCAAACCGTACTGGCCTTCTATGAGAAGGGCCTCAACCAGAAGGACGCCGACGCCGCCCTCGCCTATGTCGGCAACCGTTACGTCCAGCACAATCCAACCGCTCCCGATGGCCCCGACGGCTTCCGGAAATTCGTCGGCTTCCTGCGCGAGAAGTTTCCGAACTCGCGCAGCGAGATCAAGCGCAGCTTCGCGGAGGGCGACTTCGTCATCCTGCACGTTCATTCGGTTCGCGAGCCCGGCACCAGGGGCCGCGCGATCGTGGACATCTTCAAGCTGGAGAACGGCAAGATCGTCGAGCATTGGGACGTCATTCAGGAGATTCCTGAAAACCCGGCGAACGGCAACACGATGTTCTAACCTCGAGGCGCAGCCTAGCCCTTCCGCCCGATCCAGATCACGTGGCGCGCGCCGCCGCCTCTGCCGGTGGCGCGAACGTTGACCTCGTTGACGTCGAAACCTGCACGCTTGAGACGCCCTGTGAACGGCGGATTGGGTCCCGACGACCAGACGGCCAGCACGCCTCCCGGCCGCAGCGCCGTCCTCGCCGACGAGAGCCCGCTCGCATCGTAGAGCGCGTCATTGCCCTTCCGGGTCAACCCCTCGGGCCCGTTGTCCACGTCGAGCAGGATGGCGTCGAAGGCCGAACGCTTCGCCCGGATGATTTCGCCAACGTCGATCTCGCGAATGCTCACCCTGGCATCATCGAGACTATCGCCGAAGACCTCCGCCATTGGGCCTCGCGCCCAGGCGACAACCGACGGAACCAACTCGGAGACGACGATCTTCGCCTGGGCTCCGAGCACGGCCAGCGCGGCGCGTAGCGTAAAACCCATGCCGAGACCGCCGATGAGAACGACGGGCTTTGCGACTTTCTCGATCTGCTTCGCGGCAAGGGTTGCGAGCGCCGCTTCCGACCCCGACAGGCGGCTGTTCATCAGCTCGTTGGTGCCGAGCTTGATGGAGAACTCCTTGCCCCGCCGCATCAGGCGGAGCTCCTCGTCGGAACCGGGGATTTTGGCGGTGTCGATCTTTTCCCAGGGAATCATGGGCGACGTTTAGCACGATTTGGCTCGTAGCCCGGATGGAGCGAAGCGCAATCCGGGAAACACTCTCGTGAGAAAGATCGCCCCGGATTTCGCTGCGCTCCATTCGGGCTACAGACCACGTCTCGCGCTACCCGCCCGCCCAGACGTCCAGCACATAGCGGTTGTTCGCGCCCATCTCCTCGATCCAGCGCGCGCTTGCCGCAGCATCGCTGCCGCTCTTCTCGCGGTGGATGGCGACCAGCGCAGCCTTCACGTCCGGCTCCATCTTCGCGCCATCGCCGCAAACATAGACGATCGCGCCCCGCTCGATCAGCGGCCAGACCTTGTCCTTCTGCGCCGCGATCACGTGCTGCACATAGGTCTTCGGCCCGTCCGCGCGCGAGAACGCCGTGAACAGCTCGGTGATGCCGCTCGCCGCCAGCGCCTTCAGCTCTTCCGCGTAAAGAAAATCCTGGTCGGGATGGCGGCAGCCGAAGAACAGCATGGCCGGGCCGAGCGCGGCCCCTTTCGCCTTGCGCGCGGCGCGCTCCTGGAGGAAGCCGCGGAACGGCGCAAGTCCCGTGCCCGGACCGATCATGATGAGCGGCACGGATGGATCATCCGGCAGGCAGAAGCCCGCCTTGGTCTCGCGCACGGTTGCGTAGATCGTATCGCCCGCCCGCCGATTGGCGAGATAGTTCGAGCAGATACCCTTGTAGGTGCCGCGGCCGGAGGCGGCCGGACCTTCGACCACGCCGACCGTGACGCTGCAACGCGCCGGGTCGACCGACGGCGAGGACGAGATCGAGTAATAGCGCGGCGCCAGCAGCGAGAGCATCTCGAGATAGACGTGGAACGGTAGTTCGCAAGCCGGATATTCGAGCAGCAGGTCGAACACCGATTTGCGCTTGGCGAGGATCTCGGAGCGATAGCGCTCGAGCGGTTCCGCCTCCTCCCCGACGAAGGCCAGCAGCTTCGGCTTGGTGACGGGGCAGCGGGTGTGCTCGGCCATGATCTGGATCTGCTTGCGCGTCGCGAGCTGCTGCAGCTCGACGAACTCGCTGAGCAGGCGGCCGACCGACACGGCCGCGCCGACCGGCAATTGCGCGCGCCGGCCTTCGGCCACCTGGAGCCTGATCTGATCGGCCGGCAAAAAGCCGAAGCGGCGCGCGACCGAGTCTACCAGCGTAGGATCGTTGCGCGGAACGACGCTGAGGTGATCGCCGACGCGATAGCTGAGGTTGGCCGGCAGCTGCACCTCGATGTGGCGCGTCGAGCGCTCGGAAGGATTCGCGCCGGACTTGTTCTGGAGCTCGTCATTGACCAGCACCTTCATCGCCACTGCACCGCCTTGGGCGACGATGGTGTTGACGGCGGTCACCGCGACAGGCTCGATCGCATAGAGCGGATCGTCCTCGGCGGTGCGGGTGAAATTCCAGTCGATGCCGAACTCCTTGGTCGCGACTTGCGCGGCGGCGGGGAACCATTTCTGGAACTGGCCGTCGAGATCGCTGCGCGCATCGCCCTCGCCGCGCGGATAGACCGCGCGCGCACCATGCTTCGACAATTGCTCGTCGATGAAGCGCGGCACCGATTGATAGGTCGCGGCCCAGTCGCTGTTGCCGCAGCCGAACACGGCGTAGCGCACACCGGCGAAGGCATCCCTCGGCAGATTCTCCCCGAGCCATTTGACGAACTGCGTCGCATTGTCCGGCGGCGCGCCGTTATAGGAGGCGCAGATGATCAGCACCCCGCCCTCCTGCGGCAGCTTGCCGACATAGTCGTCGAGCGGGCCGAGATGCACGGCAAAACCGTTGATCTCGGCAAGATCGGCCATGCGCGTTGCGAGCTCCTCGGCGGTGCCGAGATTGGAGCCGTAGAGCACCAGCATCGGCGTGTTGTGGCCGGGCCGCGTGGTGGGCTGACGCTGCGCCTTTGGTGCCGAGGACGCAGCCGCAACGGGCCCGCCATAGGCGCCGCGCTCGCGATCGGCACGCGGCCGCACCTTGATCTTGAAGCCTTCCGGCTTGATGGTCAGCGTCTCCTTCAGGTGCATCTGGTAGCGCTGGTGGTCGATCAGCTTGAAGCGCTGCAGGATCATGCCGAGCGCGAGCGCTGCCTCGTGCATGGCGAAGCCGCGGCCGATGCAAGCCCGCTGGCCGTTGCCGAACGGCTTCCAGGCATTGATCGGCCGTTTTGCCTCCGCCTCGCGGCTGAAATTCTCGGGATCGAAGGCATCAGGGTTGGGACCCCACACGCTGGGATCACGGTGCAACGCCGTCACCAGAATGGTGACGAACGTTCCTTTCCTGAGCTTGTACTTGCCGCCGCCGATCGTCTCGTCGTTCAGCGGCGAGATGCCGTAGGCCGGCGCCGGCGGCCACAACCGCAACGACTCCTTGAGGATCTGCGTGATGTAGGTGAGCTGCGTCACCTGCTGATAGGTCGGCTTGGCGTTGACGTCGGGGCCGAAGACGCGATCGACCTCGTCATAGGCCTTCTTGAGAATCTCCGGGTGCTTGAGCAGCGCGTAGAGCGTGTAGGACAACAGGCCGCTGGTGGTCTCGTGCCCTGCGATCAGGAAGGTGTTGATCTGATAGCGGATATTGACGTCGTCGAGCTGCTCGCCGGTGGAGCGGTCGACGCCGGTCATCATTGCGGCGAGCATGTCCTTCTTGTCGTCGATGCCTTCCGCGCTCTTGCGCCGCTCGGCGATGATCTCGTCGACCATCTTGTTCATGAAGGCGACGTCTTCGGCCAACGTCTTGCGCCGCTTCTGCATCCAGAGCTGCTCGAACGGCAGGCCGCGCGTCATCATGATGGTTTCGAGCGAGCGCACCAACGACTCGACGAAGGGATGGTAGTCGCGCCGGTAGAACGAGTTGAAGCGGTAGTCAAAGCCGCACAGGCCGATCGTATCCAACGTCAGCGCGGTCATGTCGTGAACGACGTCAATCTCGTCGTCGGCGTTGAGCCGCTCCCATTTCTGGACGAGCTGCTCGGCGATATCGACCATGCTCGGGTGATAGGACTGCATGGCGCGGTTGCCGAACGGTTGCAGCAGAATGTTGTGCGCCTTGCTCCAGTTCGGCTCACGGGTGTCGGCGGTGAAGAGGCCGTCGCCGCCGACCGCACGCACGCGCCGCAGCGCGCCGCGCACCGTCTTGTCAAACCGCTTCTCGTCCGAGAGCTCGTCGACGAGATCGTGGCCGGAGACGACGACGATCGGCGAGCCCATCATGTCGAGCCAGAAGATCGGACCGAGCTCCTTGGCAAGCCGCGTCAGGTGCTGCACGGGAGCGGCCGCGTCCAGCGACAGCATGTTGCCGACTACCGGCTTGGTCGCCGGCTGCGGGATCGGGTCCAGACGGTTCTTGGATGACATCGAAATGTAGTCCCCCTGCCTCAATGTCGTCATTGCGAGCGAAGCGAAGAAATCCGGAAATATATCCGCGGAGGCAGTCTGGATTGCTTCGTCGCTTCGCTCCTCGCAATGACGAGTTCACAATGACGAGCGCTAGCCAAACCGCCTTCTGCGCCATTCGATCAGCTTGGCGCTGACCTCTTCCGGCTTCTCCTGCTGCGTCCAATGGCCGCTGTCCTTCACCAGATACTTCTCGAGGTCATCGACCAGCTTCTCCATGCCGTCGGCCGCCGAGGGCGGCAGCACGGCATCGTTCTCGGCCATGATCATCAACGAGGGCACGTGGATGTGGTGGTCCAGCCCTTTCGCGCGCTCCCAGTTGCGGGTGAAGTTGCGGTACCAGTTGATGCCGCCGGTGAAGCCGGTCTTCGTGAACGTGTCGACGAACACCTTCTTCTCGTCAGCCGACAGGATCGGCGTGCGCGGATCATGTCTGGCGTCGTAATTCGCGATCATCTGCGGGAACGCCAGGTTGATGCGCGGCGAAGCACCAATGCCAGCAATCGGCTGTTCCTGAGGCGCACCCGGAGGGCGCGCGGCCGGCTTGCGCATGAAGGCGTCAAAGGTCTGCTCGACACGGCTGCTGAATATCTTGTCCGGTCCGCGCGCGGGGTCCTGGAACTGGACGATATACATCTGGTCGCCAAAACGCTGGCGGAACAGCGCGATCGGATCGATCGGCATGCGGTCCCAGTGCGGCGTGTTGACGCCAACCACACCGGCGACGCGCGTGGGATGCCGTAGCGGCATCTGCCAGACGACGAAGCCGCCCCAGTCGTGACCGACGAAAATCGCCTTGTCGATCCCGAGATGATCGAGCAGACCGACGAGATCGCCGGTCAAGTGCTCCATGTCATAGGCTTCGACCGGCTCGGGCCGGTCGGTCGCGCCGTAGCCGCGCTGGTCGGGCGCGATCACCCGGATGCCGGCCGCGCTCAGGGCCTTGATCTGGTGGCGCCAGGAGAAGGCGAGCTCGGGCCAGCCGTGGCACAGCACGACCGGCGGCTTGTCATCGGCCGGTCCCGCCTCGTAGAAGCCCATGCGGATTCCGTTCGTCGTCGCGAACTTGAGCTGCGGCATTTCAATCATAGCAAATTCCTTACTCCGCAGCGCCCTTGATATCGGTGGCGGGCGGCGCGTAGGCCGCCTCCAGCGCAGCGAACTCCTCGGGCAGCATGTCGCACATCACCTGCACATGCGGGATGATGTTGGCACCGACGATAAAGCCGAAATCGAGCTGGTCGCGATAGCTCTGCACGGTGATGTTGAGTGCCTGCCCGTGGGTCGAGATAGACACCGGGAAGATGTGCAAGAGCTCGGCACCGGCGGCATAGAGCGTCTGCCGCGGCCCGGGCACGTTGGACACGGTGATGTTGGCCGCGGGCGGCAGCACGTCGGAGAGGTTCGAGCGGCTATAGAGCAGCGCCAGAATCTGCACCATGATCGGCGCGCCCAGCATCGAGATGTTGGAGACCTGCGGCATCAAGGCCCGCAAAGGATGCGACATCTCCTTGGACTTGGTTGATTGCGCAATGATCGCTTCCAGCCGCGCCTTGGGATCCGCGATGTTGGTGGCGATCGAGCAGATCATGCCGAACACCTGGTTGTTGGCCTCGGTGTTGCCCTCCTCCCGCAGCGAGATCGGCACCGCGGCGGTCAGGGATTTCGCCGGCAGCGTGCCATATCGCAGGAGATAGCGGCGGACGACGCCGGAGGCGAGCGCCAGCACCACGTCGTTGAGCTTGCCGCCGGCCTGCTTGGCCAGCGCCTTGGCCCGCGACAGCGGGATCGACACGCCGGCAAAGCTCCGCTCCGAGGAGATCGTCTTGTTGAGCATGGTCGGCGGCGACACCATGCTGGCAAGGCTCTCGCGCGACTTGGGATCGGCGATCTTGCCGAGCACGTCGGAGACGCTCTTGAGCACGGTCGGGATGTTGCCGGCGAAGCGCACCGCGCTCTCGATCTGGTACATCGCGTTGTCGAACAGGATCGAGCCGATATCGCTCTTGCCGGTGCGGGGCAGCTGCAGGTTCTTCGCCGCTTGCGAAGCCTCCAGCGGCTGGCTGAACAGCTGCTGATAGGAGTCGAGCAGGTTGGCGGCGATGTCGCGCGGCTCCTGCCCGGGCTTGCTGCCCGCGGTCGGCGGATCGACCTTCCGCGGGATCGGCGAGATGTCGTAGATCATGTTGGTCAGCGCCGCACCGGCGCCGCCATCGATCGCGGCATGGTGCATCTTGGAATAGAGCCCGACCTCGTTGTCCTTCATGCCCTCGAACACGTAGAACTCCCAGAGCGGGCGGGCGCGGTTGAGCAGCTTGGCATGCATCCAGCCGACGATGCGCTCGAGCGTGGCGCGGTCGCGCGGCTGCGGCAGGCTTGCCCGGAAGATGTGGCGGTCGATGTCGAACTGATCGTCCTCGACCCAGGATGGATGATCGATGTCGAGCGGCGCCTTCTCCAGCCGCGCCTTGAGAATCGGCGCGATGTGCAGGCGCGAGACGATCATCGCCTTGAAGTCTTCGAAGAAATCGCCCTTGTAGTCGTCAGGCAGGCGGAAGATCGCCATGCTGCCGACATGCATCGGCATCTCCGGTGTTTCCAGATAGAGAAACGACGCGTCAAGCGACGACAGCTTCTTACCGTCAGCCATGGTTCCCTCCCGAGTATTCGACGGGCGCCTTGGCGGCGCTCTAGTCAGGCCGATACTGCCCGGTCCGGCGGGGCATATGCAATGGCAAACGGCCCCGCCCGGTCAAATGGCCGGAAGTCTCCCTCCGGTTGCGCCAGGCGATCCGCCACGGCCCACAGCACCGCCGGGTTCACGCCGAGCCCAATATGGCTCGCCAGGTGCACCTCGATGTTCTCGGCACGGTCGGAGGGGCGCAGCAGACAGGTCCGCCAGTTCACGACGCCGTCGGCGCGCGAATAGATCGACGTTGCCGGCACCGGCAGATCGCCGGCAATCGCCTCGCGCGCTTCCGCATAGTCCTCCACCTTCTCGCCGGATAGCGTCTCATAGAGCCGCGTCGCGTGGGTCGCCCGCACATCGTTGGCGAAAGGGCTGCCGAGCGTGACGACGTAGCGGACCTTGTCCGGCGCCCAAAGCGCGAGATCGCGGGCATAGACGCCGCCGAGACTCCAACCGACCAGGCTGACCTTGCGTCCCGTGGCGGCATGGATCTCGGCCAAGCGGCTGCGCAGCGAATCCCGCATTCGCCCGAGCCCGCCGAGATTGCGGCCCATCCGCCAGGCATGCGCCGCATAACCGAGCTCGCTGAGATAGCGCCGTATCGGCACCATCGAGAGGTCGCTGGCGAGAAAGCCCGGCAGCGCCAGCACCGGATGGCCGTCGCCCCGCGGCGCCCGCATCAGGAGCGGCGACAGCATCAGGCTCGCATTCAACTCGAACAGCCCACGGGCCTCGGCGAGCAGCAGGCCGAGACCCGGCGGACGAAGCCGGCCTTCTTGCAGCGCCCCGTCCGGCCCGGGCGACACTATTTCTTCTTGTCGCCGCTGCGCGTGCCGCCGAGACCGGCCATCGCGACGAACATGTCCTGAAACCGCTCGGCGATCTTGGGATCGAAGGTGAACCAGCTCTGGATCAGCGATTCCGGCGAGACCTTCTCGATATTGCTGAGCACCTGCTGCTGCAGCTTGTCCATCACCGCCGTCTGCATCGGCGCCACGTCGGGCAGACCAAAGAACTGGCGGGCTTCGAGGGGGGTGCAGTCGATTTCGATGTTAACCTTCATGTCCCCTCCGGATGAGATTCGAGCGGCCTGTCGGAGTATCACCGCGAGAAGGTCTGCAACGCAAGCGACCTGAAAGGAAGCTGCAAAGACCGGCTTTCCCAATCGACGGGTATGGTCAATCAAATCGACCGGCCCGCAACCCGCGCAGAAGGACGCCTGCCGGCCCTGGGATCGCCGGGCAGCATTGCTGCACAGCGGTGCAACTTGGCGCGTTCCTTGCTGGAATGACGCTTGCACGGGTCGAGAACTCTGGGCAACATGGATCAGTCAGCCCGCCGAACAATCAAAAATCACCGGCGTAGCAGTGTGGAGAGGGTCAAGAATGTCGATCGGTCAAAGTCTGTTTGCGGCGACGCTCGCCGGCACGCTTGCGTTGGCGGTCTCGCCAGCGTCCAGCCAGACGCTACGTTATGCCAACCAGGGTGACCTGAAGTCGCTCGATCCCTATACCCTGAACGAGAGCACCACCCACGCTCATCTCGGCCACGTCTATCAGGGCCTCACCGCGCGCGACAAGGATCTCAAGATCATTCCGGCGCTGGCGGAAAGCTGGGAAACCCCGGAGCCGACGCGCTGGCGCTTCCATTTGCGCAAGGGCGTGAAATTCCACAACGGCAACCCCTTCACCGCCGACGACGTGGTGTTCTCGGCCGATCGCGTCCGCAAGAAGGGGTCGAACATGCAGACCCGCCTTGCGCCGGACGTCAAGGTGGTCAAGGTCGACGACTACACCGTCGACTTCGTCCTGCCCTCGCCGAATCCCATTCTGCATAACGCGTGGGATGTCTGGTACATCATGAACAAGAAATGGGCCGAGGAGAACAACGTCGTCGATCCGACGCCGGTGGCGGCGACCACGCCGAGCTATGCCTCACTGAACGAGAACGGCACCGGTCCCTTCATCATTGAAAGCCATCAGCCCGGCGTGAAGACGGTGTTCAAGGCCAATCCCAATTACTGGGGCAAGGTCGAGGGCAATCTCAAGGAGATCATCTTCACCCCGATCGCTTCCGACGCCACCCGCGTCGCCGCCCTGCTCTCGGGCGAAGTCGACGTCATCGAGCCGGTTCCGATCCAGGACATCTCTCGCGTCGATTCCAGCCCGAACGCCCAGGTGCTGAAGGGACCGGAGCTGCGCACCATCTTCCTCGGCTTTGACCAGATGCGTGACGAGCTGCTCTACTCCAACATCAAGGGCAAGAACCCGTTCAAGGACGTCCGCGTCCGCGAGGCCTTCTACAAGGCGATCGACATCGAGCTGATCAAGACGCGCGTGATGCGCGGGCTGTCGACGCCGTCGGCGCTGATGATCGCACCGGAACTGTTCGTGCTGTCCAAGGAGTTCACGCGGCCGAAATTCGATCCTGACGGCGCCAAGAAGCTCCTGACCGAAGCCGGTTACCCCGACGGCTTCGAGGTCACCATGGACTGCCCGAACGATCGCTACGTCAACGACGCCGCGATCTGCCAGGCCGTGGTCGGCATGCTCGCCCGCATCGGCGTCAAGATCAATCTCCTGGCGCAGCCGAAGGCGCAGTACTTCGCCAAGGTGCTGAAGCAGGGCGGCTACCAGACCTCGTTCTACCTGCTGGGCTGGACCCCGAGCACGATGGACTCCCACAACGTGCTCTACGACATCATGGGCTGCCGCGACGATGCGAAATCCTCGCGCGGCGAGGCCAATCTCGGCGGTTATTGCAATAAGGATTTCGATGCCATCACCGACAAGGTGCTGGTCGAAACCGACACCGCCAAGCGCAACCAGCTGATCAAGCAGGCCTACGAAATCGGCATGAAGGACTGGTCCTACATCCCGCTGCACCAGCAGGCGCTGGCCTGGGGCGTATCGAAGAAGGTGAACCTGCCGCAGCGCGCCGACAATCTCGTCATGTTCCACTGGGCAACCAAGAAGGAATAGGATCGGTTGAACACGAGGTCCCGGCGGCATCCGCCTTCCGGGACCTTTCTTTTCCGGCCGCCAAGGACGTCGGCCGTACGCTCACCCAAGGACAGTGGAAGGCATGCTCGCTTTCACGCTTCGCCGCGCCGTTCAGGCCATCGGCGTCATGTTCGCCGTCGGCATCATCGCGTTCTCGATGTTCCGCTTCGCCGGCGACCCCGTCAACCAGATCGTCTCGATCGACACCTCGGCCGCCGAACGCGCGATCGTGCGCAAGTCGCTCGGCCTCGATGACCCCGTGCCGGTGCAGTTCGTGCGCTATTTCGCCGATGCGGCGCAGTTCAAGTTCGGCGTCTCCTACCAGTTCCGCCAGCCGGTCGCGACGCTGTTGATGGAGCGCATGCCCGCGACGCTGGAACTTGCGATCTGTGCGACCGTGTTTGCAATGGTGTTCGGCATCCTGATGGGCGTCTATTCGGCGCTCAAGCGCGATACCGTGCTGGCCAAACTATTCCAGGCGGTCTCGCTGATCGGCATCTCGCTGCCGACCTTCCTGATCGGCATTCTCCTGATCTACCTGTTCGCCGTGACATTGGGCTGGTTGCCCTCGTTCGGCCGCGGCGAGGTGGTCAAGCTCGGCTGGTGGACGACCGGCCTGCTCACGGTGTCGGGACTGAAGGCACTGATCATGCCTTCGATCACGCTCGGCCTGTTCCAGATGACCCTGATCATGCGGCTGGTGCGCGCGGAGATGCTGGAAGTGTTGCGGACCGACTATATCCGCTTCGCCCGCGCGAGGGGGCTGACCACGCGTGCGATCCATTTCGGCCACGCGCTGAAGAACACGCTGATTCCGGTGATCACCGTGGCAGGGCTTCAGTTTGGCTCGGTTATTGCATTTTCGATCATCACCGAAACCGTGTTCCAATGGCCGGGCATGGGGCTTCTGTTCGTCCAGGCCGTGCAAAACGTCGACATTCCGATCATGGCCGCCTACCTGCTGATGGTTTCACTGATCTTCGTCAACATCAATCTGGTGGTCGACATCCTCTACACGGTGGTCGATCCGCGCCTGCGCTCGACCGTCGGTCGCGCCGCATAGGGCAGCCTGCATGTCCGACGCAATCGTCTCCAATTCCGACAAGCAGAGCGCGCAGCCGGTGCAGGCCGCCCAGGGCTGGTTCAGCCGCACGCTCGACAGCGACTTGTTCTATTCGTTCCGCCGCTCCAAGCTCACCATGGTGGCTGCGGCCATCACGGTCCTGTTCTTCCTGCTTGCGATCTTTGCATCCGTGCTCGCGGTGCAGAACCCGTTCGATCCGGCACAGCTGCAATTGATGAATTCGCGGATTTCACCGCTGTGGACCGCGGACGGTCAGAGCCCGTTCCTGCTCGGCACCGACGAGCAAGGCCGCGATGTGTTCTCCGCGATTCTCTATGGCATGCGCATCTCGCTCGCCGTGGGCGTCGCCGGCGTGATCTTCGCCGGCGCGCTCGGCATCGCCCTCGGCCTGATCGCCGGCTATTTCGGCGGCGCAGTGGACGGCGTGATCATGCGGATCGCCGACGTGCAGCTGACATTCCCTGCGATCCTGATCGCGCTGCTGGTCAACGGCATCGCGAAATCAATCCTCGGCAACCGGCTGGACGCCACCAGCATGCTGGTGGTGCTGGTGATCTCGATAGGCCTGAGCTTTTGGGTCGGCTATGCCCGGACGGTGCGCAGCTCCGTGATGGTCGAGAAGAACAAGGACTACGTCGCCGCCGCGCAGCTGATCGGCCTGCCGGCGCCGAAGATCATGCTGCGGCACGTGCTGCCGAACACGATGGGCCCGATCCTGGTCATCGCCACCATCAACCTTGCGCTCGCCATCATCACCGAGGCGACGCTGTCCTTCCTCGGCGTCGGCCTGCCCGACACCATGCCCTCGCTCGGCACGCTGATCCGCATCGGCAACAATTATCTGTTCGCCGGCGAATGGTGGATCGTCGCCTTCCCGGGGCTCGCGCTCGCGGCGCTGATCCTGTCGATCAATCTGCTCGGCGACTGGCTGCGCGACGCGCTCAATCCGAAGCTTCGATGAATACGCCTCGTCCATGACCGAACCCGTCCTTTCCGTGCGCGATCTTCACGTGGAGTTTGCCTCCCGCCGCGGCACGCTGCGCGCCATCGACGGCGTCTCCTTCGACATCGCCAAGGGCGAGGTGCTCGGCGTCGTCGGCGAGTCCGGAGCCGGAAAGTCCGTCACCGGCCTCGCGGTGATCGGCCTGATCGATCCACCCGGCCGCATCGCCGGCGGCGAGATTCGTCTCGCGGGCCTGCGCATCGACAATCTGCCGCCGGAGGAGATTCGCCGCATCAGGGGCAAGCGCATCGGCATGATCTTCCAGGATCCGCTGACGTCGCTCAATCCGCTCTACAAGGTCGGCGACCAGATCGTGGAGACGATCCGCACCCACCTCAATCTGTCCGAGTCGGCCGCCCGCCGCCGCGCCATCGACCTCCTGGCCGAAGTCGGCATTCCCGCGCCTGAAAAGCGTATCGACGGCTATCCCCACGAGTTTTCCGGTGGCATGCGCCAGCGCGTCGTGATTGCGCTCGCGATCTGCGCCGAGCCGGAGCTGATCATCGCCGACGAGCCGACCACCGCGCTCGACGTCTCCGTGCAGGCGCAGATCATCTCGTTGATCAAGCGCCTTGGGCGCGACCACGGCACCGCGGTGATGCTGGTGACGCACGACATGGGCGTGATCGCCGAGACCTCGGACCGCGTCGCCGTGATGTATGCCGGCCGTGTCGCCGAGATCGGCCCGGTGCAGGACGTCGTGAAGAATCCGCTGCATCCTTATGCCAAGGGCCTGATGGGCGCGATCCCGACACTTGCGGGCGAGGACAAGCGCCTGGTGCAGATCCCGGGCTCGATGCCGCGCCTGTCGGCGATTCCGCGCGGCTGCTCGTTCAATCCGCGCTGCGCCTTCGCCTTCGATCGTTGCCGTGTCGAGCGGCCGGAGCCGCTGCCGCGCGGCACGCAATCGGTGGCCTGCCACCTCTATGACGACGTGCCGGCGGAGAGCGTGGCATGAGTTTTTCCTTCGTCCATGCCACAAACCTGCGCCGCGTCTTCGACGTCTCGAAACCCTGGCTCAACCGCGTGCTCGAGGGCGGACATCTCGAATATCTCAAGGCGGTCGATCACGTCACCTTCGACATCAGGAAGGGTGAGACGTTTGCCCTGGTTGGCGAGTCCGGCTCCGGCAAGACCACGGTGGCGCGCATGGTCGTCGGCCTGCTGCCGCCAAGCGCCGGCGACGTGCTGATCGACGGCATCTCGATGACCGACCCGCGGCAGGCCCTGGCACGGCGGAAGCTGCGCCGCCGTATCCAGATGATCTTCCAGGATCCCTATGCGAGCCTGAACCCGCGCTTCCGGGTCGATGCCATCATCTCCGAGCCGATCCGCGCCTTCGACCTGATCCAGGGCGAGCGCGACATCCAGGCTCGCGTCGGCGAGCTGCTCAGCCTCGTCGGCCTGCATCCGGACGACCGGCTGAAATATCCGCACGAATTCTCCGGCGGCCAGCGCCAGCGCATCGCGATCGCGCGAGCGCTCGCCTCCGACGCCGAATTCATCGTCTGCGACGAGCCGACCTCGGCGCTCGACGTCTCTGTGCAGGCGCAGATCCTGAACCTGATGCGCGACCTCCAGGACAAGTTCGGCCTGACCTACATGTTCATCAGCCACAACCTCGCCGTGGTGCGCCACATGGCGAGCCGCGTCGGCGTGATGTATCTCGGCCGTATCGTCGAGATCGCGGACGGACGCGAGCTGTTCGCCAATCCGCGCATGCCTTACACCAAGATGCTGCTGGGCGCCGTGCCTGATCTTGCCATGAGCGGCCGCCAGCGCGTTCCGGTCAAGGGCGAGATCCCGAACCCGATCAACCCGCCCTCCGGTTGCGCCTTCAATCCGCGCTGCCCGCTGGCGTTCGATCTCTGCCGCAAGGAGACGCCGGAATTGATCGGCGGCGTCGCCTGCCATGCGGTCAACACCGCGCCGGTCCCGGCGTGACGCGCGCGTGCCATGCAGCCTGTGCATTTGGCGGCGGCGTGGCCCTGTGATCAATTGCGCGCGCCGGAAATAAGGTGGTGAACTCCCATGGGCAGTAATATCAATCCCGATCCATTCACGACGAGGCCCGAGATCGAGGGCACGTTCGGGGTCGTCGCCTCGACGCACTGGATTGCGACGGCCGTGGGCATGGCCATCCTGGAAAAGGGCGGCAATGCCTTCGATGCCGGCGTCGCCACCGCCTTCACGCTCCAGGTGGTCGAGCCGCATCTGAACGGTCCCGGCGGCGACGTGCCCATCATCGTGCATGACGTCAAGCGCGGCCGCACCGAGGTAATCTGCGGCCAGGGCCCGGCGCCGGCGCGGGCCACCATCGCGCATTACAGAAGCGAAGGCCTCGACATGGTGCCGGGCACGGGCCTCCTCGCCGCCTGCGTTCCCGGCACCTTCGAATCCTGGATGATGCTGCTGCGGGACTACGGCACGATGCGCGTGCGCGACGTGCTGGAGCCCGCGATCTCCTATGCCCGCGACGGTTATCCGCTGGTCGAGCGCGCCTGCGCCACGATCCAGACGGTCGAACAATTGTTCCGCAAGCATTGGCCGACCTCGGCCGCCGTCTACCTGCCGAACGGCGAAGTGCCGAAGCCCGGCACGCTGTTCACCAACAAGACGCTGGCTGCGACCTACGCCCGGATCCTGAGCGAAGCGGAAAGCGGCGCCGGCGGCCGCGATGCCGAGATCGAGCGCGCGCGCAAAGCGTGGTCGCAAGGCTTCGTCGCGGAAGCCATCGACAAGTTCTGCCGCACCCAGGAGGTGATGGACGTCAGCGGCTCGCCGCATCGCGGCGTGCTCTCCGCCGAGGACATGGCGCGCTGGCAGCCGACGGTCGAAGCGCCACTCACCTACGACTATGGCCGCTACACCGTCTGCAAGGCCGGCGTCTGGAGCCAGGGTCCGGTCACCTTGCAGCAGCTCGCGCTGCTGAAGGGCTTTGCACTCGACGGCCTCGATCCGACCGGGCCGGAGTTCATCCATCTCCAGATCGAATGCGCCAAGCTCGCCTTCGCCGACCGTGAAAAATTTTACGGCGATCCCAAGTTCAACGAGATCCCGATCGAAACGCTGCTGTCGGATACCTACAACGACGAGCGCCGCAAGCTCGTCACCGACAAGGCTTCGCTCGATTTCATTCCGGGCTCGGTCGAGGGCTTCGGCGGTGTCGTCAAGCTGCGTCGCGCCGAGGGCCAGCGCGAGGCGGTCGGCGCGCTCGGCGCCGGCGAGCCGACCGTGGGCCGCTTCGGCGAGGTCCGCGGCGACACCGTGCATTTCGACATCATTGACAGGGACGGCAACATGGTGTCGTCGACGCCGTCGGGCGGCTGGCTGCAATCCTCACCGATTATTCCCGAGCTCGGCTTTTGCCTCGGCAGCCGCGCCCAGATGTTCTGGCTGGAGGAAGGTCATCCCGCCGCGCTCGCGCCGGGGAAGCGACCGCGCACGACGCTGTCGCCAACTATGGCCTTGCGTGACGGCGAGCCCTACCTCGCCTGGGGCTCGCCCGGCGGCGATCAGCAGGACCAGTGGATCACGCAATTCTTCCTGCGCCACGTCCATTGCAACCTCAATCTCCAGGAAGCGATCGACGCGCCGGCCTGGCATTCCGAGCATTTCCCGATCTCGTTCTGGCCTCGCACCGCGCGTCCCGGGGTGCTCGTGGTCGAGAACCGCGTGCCGAAGGCAACCATCGAGAACCTGCGCGAGCGCGGACATATCGTCGAGGTCGGCCCCGACTGGTCCGAAGGCCGCCTCACCGCGGCCTCACGCGTGGGTCCGCGCCGGCGCGCAGCCGCCAATCCACGCGGCATGCAGGGCTACGCGGCGGGACGCTGAAAGCAGCACATGACCTGGTCGATCATCGCGCGCGATCCTGCCACCGGCCAGTTCGGCATCGCGGTTGCGACCCGCTTCTTCGCCGTCGGCGCGCGTGTGCCCTACGTCACCGCCGGCCTCGGCGCCATCGCGACGCAGGCCTTCGTCAATCCCTATTACGGCATCGACGGCGTCAAGCTGTTGCGTGAGGGCCTCAACGCCCACGACGTGCTCGCCACCCTGCTGGCGGCCGATGACGGCCGCGAGAGCCGCCAGGTCCATATCATGGATGCCAGCGGCGCAATCGCCGCGCATACCGGGCGCGACTGCGTTGATTGGTGCGGCCACGTCGCGGGCAGCGGCTTCTCGATCGCCGGCAATATGCTCGCCGGCCCAGACGTGCTCGACGAGACCGCGAAGACATATATCGCCAGCGACAGCCTGCCGTTCCCGCGCCGCCTGCTCGCGGCGATGCGCGCCGGCGAAGCCGCCGGCGGCGACAAGCGCGGCAAGCAGTCGGCCGCGCTCGTGATCCACGGCGAGGAGGAATGGCCGGCCCTCGACATTCGCGCCGACGACCATCCCGATCCGATCGGTGAGCTCGAACGGCTCGAGCGCGTCAGCCACGAGCTCTGGGTGCATTTCCGCGCCTCCATGCCGACGCGGCAGAACCCGGCCGGCACCACCGATCGTAGCGTCATCGACGCCAGCATCGAAGCGGCGCGCGCGAGACGATCATGAGCGCCAGCCCCCTCATCGAGATCAAGGACCTGCGTATCCGCTTCCATGGCGACGACGGCCGCATCACCCACGCGGTCGACAGCGTCGATCTCAGTGTCGCCAATGGCGCGACGCTGGGCCTGGTCGGCGAATCCGGCTGTGGCAAGAGCGTGACGTCGCTGGCGATCATGGGCCTGCTGCCGAAGCAGAGCGCGGAAATATCCGGCGCGATCCGCTTCGACGGTTTCGACCTGCTGACCACGCCGGACCAGACGCTGCGCGATCTGCGCGGCAACCGGCTGGCGATGATCTTCCAGGAGCCGATGACCTCGCTCAATCCGAGCTTCACGATCGGCGACCAGATCATCGAGACAATCCTGCGTCACCGGGGCGGCTCGCGCAAGAGCGCGCGCGAGCGCGCGATCGGGCTGTTGCGCCGCGTCCATATCCCTTCGCCCGAGCGTCGCATCGACGATTACCCGCACAAGCTCTCCGGCGGCATGCGCCAGCGCGTCATGATCGCGATGGCACTCGCCTGCGACCCGCGGCTGCTGATCGCGGACGAGCCGACCACCGCACTCGACGTCACCCTGCAGGCCCAGATCCTTGAGCTGATGCGCGAGCTGAAGGCCGCGAGCGGCGCCGCGATCATCCTGATCACCCACGATCTCGGCGTCGTCGCCGAGGTCTGCGACGAGGTCGCGGTGATGTATGCCGGCGAGATCGTCGAGCGTGCGCCGGTCGATGAATTGTTCTCCGCGCCGCAGCATCCCTACACGGTCGGCCTGCTCGGCTCGATCCCGCGGCTCGACCACCGCGCCGAGCAGCTTGCGACGATCGAAGGCATGGTGCCGAACATGGCACAGCCGCCCGCCGGTTGCCGCTTCGCCCCGCGTTGTCCCTTCGTGCTCGACGCCTGCACCAGGGCGCCGCCGCCGCTGGTCGAAGTCAGCGTCGGCCATCTCTCGCGCTGCATCCGCGCGCCGCTCGAATTGCTGGTGTCGTGATGGCGCTGCTCGAGGTTGAAGGCCTGGTCAAGCATTTCGTCGCTCAGCGGTCGCTGCTCGGCCGCGCGCTGGCGCACGTCAAGGCCGTCGATGGCGTGTCCTTCTCGCTGGAGGCCGGCAAGACGCTGGCGCTCGTCGGCGAATCCGGCTGCGGCAAGTCCACCGTCAGCCGCCTGGTGCTGCGGCTGATCGAGCCGGATGCCGGCACGATCCGCTTCGACGGCCGCGACCTGCTCGCGCTCGACGCCGGGACCTTGCGCGCCTTCCGCCGCGAGGCGCAGATCATCTTCCAAGACCCCTACGCCTCGCTCAATCCGCGCATGACGGTCGGCCAGATCCTGACCGAGCCGCTGGCGTTGCACGATCTGGTGCCGCCGGCGCGGCGGGCCGAGCGCGTTGCCGAACTGCTGCGGCTGGTCGGGCTGGAGCCGCGCCTCGCCCGCCGCTATCCGCATGAATTCTCCGGCGGCCAGCGCCAACGCATCGCCATCGCCCGCGCACTCGCGGTCGAGCCGAAGCTCATCATCTGCGACGAGCCGGTCTCGGCGCTCGACGTCTCGATCCGCTCCCAGATCCTGAACCTGCTGCGCGAGCTGCAGGACCGGCTCGGGCTCGCCTACATTTTCGTCTCGCACGACCTCGCGGTGGTCAAGCACATCGCCGACCACGTCGCGGTGATGAATCTTGGCCAGATCGTCGAGACCGCGGAAGCCGACGCGCTGTTCGCCGCGCCGCGCCACCCCTACAGCCGCGCACTGCTGTCGGCGATCCCGCTGCCACAGCCGAAGGCGAAACGAACGACGGTGCTGCTGGAGGGCGAAATCCCGAGCGCCCTCAATCCGCCCGCCGGCTGCCGCTTTCACACCCGCTGCCCGTTCGTGATCGAGCGCTGCCGCAGCGAGGCGCCTGCGCTTCTAGCCGACCGCACGGGCCACGCCACCGCCTGTCACCGCACCGCGGAGCTGCCGTCTGGAGACGCCATTCTACCCACCGCCGGCGGGTTTTCGCCGGCGCTTACAAAACTGGTCGCGGCCTTCAGCCGAAAGGCGGAGGGCAGCAGCCCCGCCGGGGCTGGTATACAGTACGCCGCGTCCGCAACGAACTAGCCGAAGCAATGGGGATTGACCGATGAAGATGTTTCGCCTGGCCGCAACAGCCGCCGCTGTGCTGGTGTCGATCGGGGCCGCGCAGGCCCAGACCACGTTGCGCATCGGCCTCGCCGAAGACCCCGATATCCTCGACCCCACGATGGCGCGCACCTATGTCGGCCGCATCGTGTTCTCCTCCTTCTGCGACAAGCTGTTCGACATCGACGAGAAGCTCAACATCGTGCCGCAGCTGGCGCTCTCGAGCGAAACCGCCGACGACGGCAAGGCGCTGGTCATCAAGCTGCGGCCCGGCGTGAAATTCCACGACGGTGAGCCGTTCGATGCCGAGGCCGCAAAATTCTCGCTGGAGCGGCATCTGACGTTCCCCGGCTCGTTCCGCAAGCCGGAGCTCGCCTCGGTCGATCACGTCGAAATCGTCGATCCCCTCACGATCAAGCTTGTGTTGAAGTCGCCGTTCTCGCCGCTGCTCGCTCAACTCACCGACCGCGCCGGCATGATGATGTCGCCGAAGGCGGCCAAGGAGGCCGGCGACAAGTTCGGCCTCCGCCCGATCTGCGCCGGCCCCTACAAGTTCGTCGAGCGCGTGCAGCAGGACCGCATCGTGTTCGAGAAATTCGCCGACTACTGGAACAAGGACAACGTCTTCATCGACAAGATCGTGTTCCAGCCGATTGTCGACGCCACCGTGCGGCTCGCAAACCTGAAATCCGGCGGCCTCGATCTGATCGAGCGCGTGCTCGCCACCGACCTCAAGGAGGTGCGCGCCGACTCGCGGTTGAAGGTCGCGACCGCCATCGAGCTGGGCTATCAGGGCATCACGCTCAACATCGGCAAGGACAAGGCCAAGGGCCCGCTCAGCCAATCCGCCAAGGTGCGGCAGGCACTCGACTGGTCGATCGATCGCGAGGCGATCAACCAGGTGGTGTTCAACGGCGAATTCAAGCCGGGCAACCAATGGGTCAATCCCGATCACCCCTATTATCAGGGCGCATTTCCGATCCACGGCCGCGACATCGCCAAAGCCAAGGCGCTCCTGAAGGAAGCCGGCGTCACTGGGCCAGTCAGCGTTGACTTCCTGGTACCAAAGGGTGCCGAGACCGAAGCGGTGGCTCAGGTGGTGCAATCCATGGCGAGCGAGGCGGGCTTCGATATGAAGATCCGCGTCACCGAGTTTGCGACGTCGCTGAAGCAGGCCGAGTCCGGCGAATACCAGGCCTTCATGCTCGCATGGAGCGGACGCATCGATCCCGATGGGAATTCCTACGTGTTCCTGCGCAAGGATGCGCCGCAGAACTACAGCGCCTGGGCCAATGCCGACGCGGACAAGGCGCTCGACGATGCCCGCCGTACGTCGGACATGGCTCAGCGCAAGGCCGCCTACGAGAGACTTGCGAAGCTGGAGCTGGAAGATCACGCCATCCTCTACCTCTACCACCGCCGCATCATCATCGCGCACACGACCAAGCTCGAAGGCTATAGGCAAATGCCGGACGGCCTCGTCCGCGTTGTCGGCCTCAAGCTGAAGTGATCGGCCCGACATTCAGTCCGTGTCCCGGACGCGGTGCAGCGCGCAAGCGCTGCTCCGCAGAGCCGGGACCCATGGCAACAACGAACCGTGACTGGGTCCCGGTTCAGCAGCGCAACATTGCATGTTGCGCTTCGCCCGGGACACGAGTGGGACCATGCTGAACTTCCTCGCCCGCCGCCTTGTGCAGATCGTGCCGACGCTGTTCTTCGTCTCGGTGCTGATCTTCTCGCTGCAGCAATTGCTGCCGGGTGACCCCGCGCTGGTGATGGCGGGCGAGGAGCGCGATCCCGCCGTGATCGAGCAGATCCGCCGCCAGTACCGGCTCGATCAGCCCGTCCCGGTGCAGTACGCCTACTGGATCAAGGGCGTGCTCTCGGGCGATTTCGGCGAGTCGCTGCGCAACAAGATGCCGGTGCGCGAGCTGATCGCGCAGAAGCTGCCGGTGACGCTGCAGCTCGGCTCGATGGCGATCCTGATCGCGCTGCTGATCGGCATTCCCGCGGGCATCGTCGCGGCCGTGAAGAAGGGTTCCGCCTGGGACTATGGCGCCAATCTCTTTGCGCTGTGGGGCATCTCGACGCCGAACTTCTGGCTCGGGATCATGCTGATCTTCCTGTTCTCGATCGAGCTTGGATGGCTGCCGGCTTCCGGCTACGTGCCGCTCACCGAGAACTGGCGCGCAAGCCTGGCCGTCACCATCATGCCGGCTTTCGTGCTCGGCAATGCGATCGCCGCGATCCTGATGCGGCATACGCGAAGCGCCATGCTTCAGGTGCTGGAAAGCGACTACGTGCGCACCGCGCGCGCCAAAGGGCTGTTGGAGCGCACGGTGATCCTCAAGCATGCCATGCGCAATGCGCTGACCCCCGTCATCACGCTCGGCGCGCTCGAGCTCGGTACGCTTCTCTCCGGCGCGGTCCTGACCGAGCAGATCTTCTCCATTCCCGGCTTCGGCAAGCTGATCGTGGATGCCGTATTCAACCGCGATTATGCCGTGGTTCAGGGCGTCGTCCTGGTCACGGCCACGGTCTACATCACGCTGAATCTGGTGGCCGACATCGCATACATCCTCGTCAATCCGCGGCTCCGGGGCTGATCCATGACCGACGCCGCGCTGCCGAGCCCTCTCACGCGAGCCGACGAGCTGGATAGCCCGGCCCGCCGCGCGCGTCGGCGGCTGTTCAAGCGCAAGGCGGCGGTGTTCGGGCTCGTCGTGCTCACGATATTCATCGTCCTTGCCGTGCTCGCTCCGCTCATCGTGCCCTATGATCCCATCGCGACGAGCTGGAGCCTGGTGCGCAAACCGCCGACCTCGGCCCACTGGTTCGGCACCGACGAGCTCGGCCGCGACATCCTCAGCCGCGTCGTCTACGGCGCGCGCGCCTCGCTGCTCGCAGGCCTGATCTCGGTCGCGATCGCGCTCGGCATCGGTGTGCCGCTCGGTCTCCTTGCCGGCTACCGCGGCGGCTTCACCGACGCGCTGATCAGCCGCATTACAGATGCGATGCTGGCCTGCCCGTTCCTGATCCTGGCGATCGCACTCGCCGCGTTCCTCGGCCCGAGCCTCGGCAATGCCATGATCGCGATCGGCATCTCGGCGACGCCGATCTTCATCCGCCTGACCCGCGGCCAGGTGCTCGTCGTCAAAGCCGAAGACTATGTCGAGGCCGCGCGCGCACTCGGCAATCCGCCGTGGCGGATCGCGCTCTCGCACATCCTGCCGAACATCCTGCCGGCACTTCTGGTGCAGGCGACGCTCTCGATCGCTGCGGCCATCATCGCCGAAGCCGCCCTCTCCTTCCTCGGCCTCGGCCAGCAGCCGCCGGCGCCGTCGTGGGGCAGCATGCTCAACGCGGCACAACGCTTCCTGACCCAGGCGCCCTGGATGGCAATCTGGCCGGGCCTTGCGATCTTCCTCGTCGTGCTGTCGCTGAACCTGCTCGGTGACGGCCTGCGCGACGCGCTCGACCCTAGGCAGCGCTGAGGCGATAACAATAGCCGAAGGACGAGCGTCGAGCCTCAGATCACCACTTCCCGCAGCACGCGGCGGCAATCCATCTCGAATTCCAGATCGACCACCGGCGGGCGGGCGAAATGCCAGGTCAGCCCGGAACGGAGCGCGCCGTGGCGGACCAGCTCGTCCACCAGCGCGTGGTGAAAGTCGTGCACGGAATAGGCCTGCACGCCGGTCGTATCCTTCCAGCCGAAGCCGAAGGCCGCCATCCGGTTTTCCATCTGCGACGTGGTGGTGAAGCGCACCTTCTCGCGCAGCCCCTCCGGGCTGAGGTCGCGGTAGCGCACCGTGCGCTCGACATAGGTGCCGCTGCCCTCGCGCGCCTCGGCGCCGCCGGCGATGACGAAGCTCGGCAAATTTGACCGCGTCGGACGCGTGAAGGAGAACGCATAGAACGACGGCTCCGACGGCGGATCGATCTCCGGACAGACATTGCTGCGCGCCACCGGATTGGTGGTGCCGTCGAAGATGCCCCATTCGGACAGCGTCTTCACATAGTGCAGATTGAACGCGCGAAAGCCTTCCTCGCTGAAGGCCGCGGGCGAGCGCAGCTCGCAGGCGCAGAACGCCGTCAGCGGGCGGCCCGCCTCCTGGATGAACTTTGCCGCCAGCGCAAACCCTTCCGCGAGCGGCACCAGGCGGTCGAACCGGACCCGCTCGATCTCGTAGCCCTCATCCGCGGCAGCACCGGCGGAATATTGGAACACGGACGGAATGAAACGATAATTGCCGGCCGAGAATTCGCGCGTCATGACGGACTCCTATTCCAGTTGCATGCGAGTGCCCTTGGCGCCGTTGAGCAGGCGCTTCAGGTGAAAACCGGCCAGCGGATCGTCGGCGTGCATGCCGACCAGCGCGGCGAACGACGGCATGGCGGCGGCGTCGCCGGCCTCCATCTTGGCAAAGGCCTCGGCATATTGCGCGGTCGCCGGCGCTTCGAACCTCGCCTGCGGTAGCGGTTCGAACGCACGCAGCGGCTCGCTGCGTCCGCGCAGCATCAGGTCGCCTACGGGGCGGCCGTGGAAGTTTGCAGCGGCTTCTGCCACGCTGACACTGACGCAAATGCGCGTCCCCAGATGCTTGTTCGCCGCCTCAAGCCGGGCCGCAATATTGATGGTGTCGCCATAGGCGGTGTAATCGAAGAAGCGGTTGCCGCCGAAATTGCCGACCAGTGCCGGACCGGCATGGGCACCGATGCGGGTGGCTCCGAAGTTCACGCCTCTTGCCTTCCAGCGCGCCGAAAAATCCTCTGCCCAGGCGTCGAGGGCATGGGCACAGGCGACCGCACGCGTTGCATAGTCCGGCTGGTCGCCGGGGGCGTTGAACAGCACCTGGATCGCATCGCCGATGATCTTGGCCACCGTCCCCTCATGGGCGAAGACGATCTCGGTCATGCCGCCGACATATTCGTTGAGGAGCTCGCCCAGCGTCTGCGGAGGCGCGGTCTCGACCAGCGAGGTGAATCCGGTAATGTCGGTGAACAGGGTGGCGACATCGCGCCACTGCACCTCGATGCCGTCGCCATCGACGTTCGCGGCCAGCCGCCTTGCGATCTCCGGCGAGAAGAAGCGCGATAGCGAGGCATGGGCGCGCTCGGCTTCCATCTGGCGCCGCCGCACCTCGCGCAGCATCTCCACGTGGCGGACGGTCTTCTCGATCGTGGCTTCGAGGTCGGCGAAGTCGATCGGCTTGGTCAGGAAGTCGAACGCACCGCGGTTCATGGCGGTGCGGATGTTGCTCATGTCGCCGTACGCCGAGACGATGATGGTCGACTTCTTCTCCTCGGCCTCCTGGAGCTTCGCGAGCAGCGACAGGCCGTCCATCCGCGGCATGTTGATGTCGGAGACCACCATGTCGACATGCGGATTCTGCTCCAGCGCTTCCAGCGCCTCCAGGCCGTCGCGCGCGAAGATAAGCGCGAGCCGTCCATCGCGGATCTGCCTGCGGAATTTCTGCAGGATCAGCGCCTCGAGGTCCGGCTCGTCGTCGACGAAGAGGATGGTCGCAGTCATGCGGCTTGCTCGAGCCTCGTATCGATCTCCTGGCGCAGCAGCGCAAAGTCGATCGGCTTGGTGAGGAGCCCGACGGCGCCGCGTTCGATCGCCTTGCGGCGCGTCTCGGCATCGCCATAGGCCGTGATCATGATGACGGGAACATCGGGATGCGCGGCACGCACCTTCGGCAGCATGTCGAGCCCGCTCATGCCGGGCATGTTGATGTCGGACAGGATCAGGATCAGCGAGGGATCACGAACCTCGGCAGCGCGCTCGAGCGCCTCGGGGGCCGAGAGCGCAAACTCCATCTGAAACCGGCCGGCGCGCAGGTCGCGCCGGAACTGCTGCCGAAACAGTGCCTCGACGTCGGGCTCGTCATCGACGACCAGGATGTAAACGTTCAAGACTTTCCTCCGGAAGTGTCGCCCGCTGCCATCGTCCGCGGCAGCGTGATGATGAACTCGGTGAATACACCTTGTGTGGTATTCACGTCGATCGTGCCGCCGTGTTGTTTCACCACGATGTCGTGGCTCATGGAAAGGCCGAGTCCTGTGCCCTCGCCGGCCGGCTTGGTGGTGAAGAAGGGATTGAACATCTTTTCCTTCACCTCGGCTGGAATCCCGGTGCCGTTGTCGCGAATCCGGATCTGGACCCTGTCTCCGAGATTCTTCGTTGCCGCGCGCAAGGTGGGCTCGAACGCATCGCCCTCGCTCTCCTTGCGCTTGGCCGCGGCATAGAAGCCGTTCGAGATCAGGTTCAGCAAGACGCGCGTAATCTCCTGCGGATAGACGTCGATCATGCCGGCAGCCG
The DNA here is from genome assembly GCF_044908355.1 of Bradyrhizobium sp. USDA 336. Taxonomy (NCBI): domain Bacteria; kingdom Pseudomonadati; phylum Pseudomonadota; class Alphaproteobacteria; order Hyphomicrobiales; family Nitrobacteraceae; genus Bradyrhizobium; species Bradyrhizobium sp. USDA 336. The sequence goes on from NZ_JBIYDC010000002.1 coordinate 3,137,077, forward strand.
GGTCGAAATCGCGCTGGAGCGTGACGTTGAAGGCAGGCCTTTCGGCGCGCGCGCCATGATAGGCGAGATTGAGGCTCTCCTCGACCACCGCATTGATGTCGACGGCGCGATGCTCGCCGGAACCCTGACGCGAATGCAGCAGCATGTTCCTGACGATGGAATCGGCGCGCTTGCCGTGCTGCACCACCTTCTCGAGATTGGCCCTGAGCATGCCGGTCAGCTCGTCGACCTCCTCCTTCGTCTTGCCGTCGAGCGCGGCCGATTGCAGGATCTCGTTGAGCTCGTCGATCAGCTCGGTCGAGACCGCGGAGAAGTTGTTGACGAAGTTGAGCGGGTTCTTGATCTCGTGGGCGATGCCGGCGGTGAGCTGGCCGAGGGAAGCGAGCTTCTCGGTCTGAATCAGGCGGTCCTGCGCGGTGCGCAGATTGTCGAGCGATTGCGATAGCTCGGTCGTACGCTCGCGCAATTGCTTCAGCAGGCGCGTATTCTCGATCGCGATGACGGCTTGCTTGGTAAAGTTCTCCACCAGTGCGACTTGTTTGTCCGTGAAGCCGCGAATCTCTTGTCGAAAAATCGTCATCGCGCCGATCAGATCATCCTCTTTCAGCATGGGTACGGAGAGAAGGGTTCGGGCGCCGGCAACGTCGGCCATTCCGACGACAAAGGGAACACCGGCCTTGTACCCGGGACTTTCCCTCAAGTCATTGATCTGCGCGGGCTGATGCGTCGCGATGATTGCAGCCAGCGTCGTTCCTGGATGTGGGAAGATCGGAGTCCGCTTACGGAAGGCGGAGAAATCGGGCGGAATGTTGTAGTCGGTGACGATGTTGAATTTCTGGCCGTCCCACAGATTCATCGTGCCGAAATTCGCACCGCAGACGCGGGTAGCATTCTCCAACATCTTCTGAAACACCGGCTCTAACTCTCCCGGAGAGGAGCTAATGACTTCGAGCACCTCCGACGTCGCCGTTTGTTGCTCGAGCGACTCCCGCAATTCGGCTGTCCGCTGCTCGACCTTGTTCTCGAGGTCCGCATAGGATTCCTGCAGGCGCGCGCTCATGTCGTTGAACTGGTCGGCGAGACCTTCGAGCTCGTCGCCGGTCTTGATCGAGATGCGCTGGGAGAAATCACCACCGCCCATTCGTTCCGCGCCGCTCCGCAGCGCCTGAATCGGCCCGACCATGCGACGCGCCAGGAAGATCCCGGCCAGCACCGCGAAGATGGATGCCGCGAGCAGCACGATTGCAAGGCGCTGCAGCGAAGCATAGAGCGCGGCATAGGCTTCCTCGACCGGCAGCTCGACGAACATGGTCCAGCGCAGCGGCTCGATCGGGGCCGATGCGGTCAGCACCTTCTGCCCCTGGACGTTGTGGGCCTCGGAAAGCACGTCAGGCATGGCGCCGCCGGCCTGCACGGCGCGTACCTGCGCAAGGCCGGACATGTCGGTGTTGCGCAGCACGAGACTGATGTCGGGATGCGCGATCAAGCGGCCCTCCGGGCCGACCACGTAGGCGTTACCGCGCTCGCCGACCTTGATCTGGGACACGACGTCCCAGATCAGCTTGAGATTGACCTCGGCGATGCTGACGCCGGCATCCTTGCGTGCGCCCGCCAGCCCCAGCGTCATGTAGGGCTCGGACTCCCGGCGAAAATAGACCGGCCCGTAATAGACCTTGCGCGCGACCGCTTCGGTGAACTTCGGATCGCTCGACAGGTCGATCCCGCTGTCGAGCACGTCCATCGCCAGCCGCGAGACCCGCAGCCGCTCCTTGCCGGTCGAATCCACCTGGGCCAGCTCGGTGATCGCAGGGACCTGGCGCAACAGGCGCAGCGCGTCGAACCGGCGCTGCTCGATCGAGCCGCCCGACCAGGGCAGCTGCGTGGTCCAGCCGAGCTGGCTCTCGATCTCCTTGACGAACCGGCCGATCTTGGCAGCGGCCGCCTCGGCCTGCTCGTGCTGGACCCGGATCAGAGAGGCCTTGTGCTCGCGATAATAGAAGTAGACCTCGAACAGGCCATTGGCGAGCAGCGCAATGGCGACGACCGCCACGAAAAGCGCGACGTATTTGGCGAAGAGCCGGGTCCGGATTCCGCGCCCCGCCGTGTCGCCGGAGGCGACCTCGCCTGGGGCCGCGCTCGGCAATGTCCCGGCTCGAGGTGTATCGGGGTGGAGGGACAGGCTCATTCCACGGAACCTAGCAAGAAGACCGGACCTTGTCTCTCGCAAGCGCGGCAAGGAGCTCGCCCGAGACCCAACGAAAAGGGCGGCAGCGGATCACCGCTGCCGCCCTTTCGGGACTAGCCTGCCAACGGCCTCAGGTCGGCCGTAGCGCCTTTGAATCGAGGTCCAGCTCGCCGATCTGCTTGTTCCGCTCCGAATCGGCCGCCGCGCGATGGTCGGTCGCCAGCACCACATAGACTGCCGGCAGCACGAACAGCGTGAACAGCGTGCCGATCGACATGCCGGCGACGACAACGAGACCGATCGAGAAGCGGCTGGCCGCGCCCGCGCCGGTCGCGGTCAGGAGCGGGATCAGGCCGGTCACCATCGCGGCCGTGGTCATCAGGATCGGCCGCAGACGGATGCGGGCCGACATCTCGATGGCCGAGCGGCGGTCGAGCCGCTCGTTAACCTGGAGCTCGTTGGCGAACTCCACCATCAGGATGCCGTGCTTGGTGATCAGGCCGACCAGGGTGAGCAGACCGACCTGGGTGTAGATGTTTATGGTCGCCATGCCGAAGAACAGCGGGATCAGCGCACCGACGATCGCCATCGGCACCGAGATCATGATGACCAGCGGGTCGCGCAAGCTCTCGAACTGGGCCGCCAGCACCAGGAAGATGATGATCAGCGCGAAGCCGAAGGTGATGGCAAGCTGATTGCCTTCCTGCACGTATTGCCGGGAGTCAGCCAGATAGTCGTGGCTGAAGCCTTGCGGCAGCTTCTTGGCCTCGCCTTCGAGGAAGTCGACCGCAGCGCCGACGGTCACGCCGGGCATCGGCACGGCGGAGAACGTCGCCGAATTGAGCTGGTTGTAGTGCGTCAGCGAATTCGGATCGGTCTTGGTCCTGATCGAGACCACGGTCGACAACGGAAGCTGCTGCCCGGTGTTGGTCGTCACATAGTAGCCACCGAGCGATTCCGGGGACAGCCGCTTGCCGCGCGGCACCTGCGGAATCACCTGATAGGAGCGGCCCTCGAGGTTGAACCGGTTGATGTAATTGCCGCCGAGCAGCACCGCGAGCGTCGAGCCGAGGTTCTGCATGTTGACGCCGAGGTCCTGAGCCTTGGTGCGGTCGATCGTCACCTCGACGTTCGGCTGGTTGTAGGCGAGGTCGCTATCGGAGACGATGAACATGCCGCTCTTGCGTGCAGCCTCCTTCAGCTTCTCCATCTGCTCATAGACGGTCTGGAAGCTGGCCGTGGAATTGATCACCATCTGGATCGGCAGACCGCCGGGTCCGCCCGGCAATGGCGGCAGGTTGAACGCGAACGCCTGCACGCCCTCGATCTTGGAGAGCTCGGCCTGCACCAGCGGCTTCAAGGCGATCGACGAGCGTGTGCGCTCGTCCCAGGGCTTCAAGAGCATGCCGGCAATGCCGCCTTGCGGGCCGTTGATGCCGTTCAGCACGAAACGCAGATCGGTCTCGGGGAATTTCTGGAATTCCTTGTCGAGCTTCTCGCCGTAGAAATCGACATAGTCGATGTTGGCGTATTTCGGCGCCTTGGTCACCGCGAACACGATGCCCTGATCTTCCTCGGGCGCCAGCTCCTTCGAAGTGTTCATGTAGAGGAAGCCGACGAGTCCCAGGATCGTCACTGCGAACAGGCCGGTGATGGCCTTGTAGTCGAGCGAGCGGTCGAGCTTGCGGCCATACCACCGCGTCATGGCGCCGAACACCCGGTTCACCAACTTGGCGAAGCGGCCCTCTTCGGTGTTCTTCAGCAGCACCGAGCACATCATGGGCGACAGCGTCAGCGCGATCACGCCTGATACGATGACCGAGCCTGCGAGGGTAAAGGCAAATTCGCGGAACAGCGACCCGGTGAGGCCACCGAGGAACCCGATCGGCGCGTACACGGCGGCGAGCGTGATGGTCATGGAGATGACCGGCCCGACGATTTCGCGCGCGCCTTGTAGCGAGGCCTGGACCGGCGTCTTGCCCTCCTCCAGATGGCGATGGATGTTCTCCACCACGACGATGGCATCATCGACGACGAGGCCGATCGCCAGGACCATCGCGAGCAGGGTCAGCAGGTTGAAGCTGAAGCCCAGCGCCAACATCATCGTGCAGACGCCGATCATCGACAACGGAATGGTGACGACGGGAATGATGACGGAGCGCAGCGAGGCCAGGAACAGGAAAATGACCACGATCACGATGATGACGGCTTCGCCCAATGTATTCCGCACCTCGTCGATCGAAGATTGGATGAACTTGGTCGAGTCGTAGGCGACCTTCATCTTCATCGAGGGCGGGAGGTTGCGTTCGAGCTCGGGGAACAGCGCGCGCACACCCTTGACCAGCGTCAGCGGATTACCCTGTGGCGTCGCCTGCACGCCAATGAAGATCGCGCGCTCGCCGTTAAAGGCGACGCTGGCATCCGTGCTCTGGGCTGCAAGCTCGACGGTGGCGATGTCCTCCATCCGCACGAAGCCGCCGTCCTTGGCCTTGACGATCATCTTCTTGAACTGATCGACGTTGGTCAGGCCCGTGTTGGTCGAGACGTTCGAGACGATCAGATAGCCCTTGGTCTGACCCGCCGCGGACTGGAAGTTGTTGGCCTGGATCGCCGCCGCAACGTCAGCCGGCGATACGTTGCGGCCCGCCATCTTCACCGGATCGAGCCACAGCCGCATGGCAAAGGTCTGGCCGCCCAGAATGTCGGCCGAGGCGACGCCGTCGACGGTCGACAGCACCGGCTGCACCACGCGCGTCAGATAGTCGGAGATGGCCGAGCCCGACAGCTCGTCCGAGGAGAAGCCGAGATACATCACGGCCGTGGTCTGGCCGGTGGTCTTGGTGACGATCGGGTCGTTGGATTCCTTCGGAATCAGGTACTTCACCGAATTCGTCTTCGCCAGCACCTCGGTGAGCGCCTGGTTCGGATCGAAATTCAGCTTGATGTAGACCTGGATCGTCGAGGTGCCGAGCACCGAGGACGAGGTGATGTAGTCGACGCCTTCGGCGGACGCGACCGCCTGCTCGATCGGCGTGGTGATGAAGCCCTGGATCAGGTCTGCGGACGCGCCGGGATAGACGGTCGTGATGTTGATGACCGTATTCGACAGCTTCGGATATTGCCGGATCGGCAGCACCATTGCCGCGCGCAGGCCGATCAGCAGGATCAGCAGGCTGACGACGACGGACAAGACCGGTCGTTTGATGAAAATGTCGGTAAAGGCCATCGCGGGCGATCTCGATTTCTTTTTTCAAGACGCGTGATCCGGCCCGGCCGGATCACGCGAGGATATTGTCAGTAGCGCGGCGGCTGCGCCGGGATCTGCGGGGCCGGATCGGTCGAGATCGATACCGGCGCGCCTGATTGCAGCTTGAGCTGGCCGAGAGCGACGACCTTGTCGCCTACCTTCAGGCCCTTGACGATTTCGACGCGACCCTCGACCCGGTTGCCGGTCTGCACGAAGGTGCGCACCGCCGACAGGCTGGTCTTGCCGTCTTCTTCCTTCTTCTCGGTGATCACGAACACCGAGTCGCCGTACAGCGTGTAATCGACTGCCGTTTCAGGCACCGTGATCACGGCCGGCTTCTCCGGCAGCACCACGGTCGTGGTGACAAACATGCCGGGCTTCAGGATCTTCTCCGGATTGGCAATCGTGGCCTGCACGCGGATGTTGCGAGTATCGGTCGAGATCTGGGGCTCGATCGTGGTGATCTTGCCCTCGAAGGTGCGGCCCGGATAGGCGTCGACCTTCAACCGCACGACCTGGCCGACCTTGAGGCTGCCGGAATCCTTTTCCGTCACCGTGAAGTTGGCCCACAGCTCGGACAGATCGGTCAGCGACACGATCGCCGTGCCGGCGGTCAGATACTGGCCGACCTCGACCTTGCGCATGCCGAGATCGCCGGCGAACGGCGCGCGCACCAGCTTCTGCGAGATCAACGCCTCGGTCTTGGCGATGCCCGCCTGCGCCTGGTCATAGGCAGCCTGCGCGGTATCGACGGTCGCCTGCGGACCGAACTGGCGCGAGGCCAGCTGCTTGGCGCGTTCAAGCGACAGCTGCGCGACGGTCGCTTGCGCCTTGTAATTGGCGAGATCGCCCTGCTCGGGCGCGTCGAACAGTTGCACCAGCGGCGTGCCGGCCTCGACGCGCGTGCCCGGCTCGAACTTGATCGCGGTGACACGGCCGTTGACGTCGGCGCTGACGTCGACCTGATGCACGGCGACGAGGCTGCCGACCGCGGTGAGCAGGTTCGGCACCACCTCGGACTTCGCCTCGGCCGCGCTGACGGCGGTCGGCGGCGGCTTGTTGTTGGCGAAGAATTGCTTGATCATCTGGCCGCGGAAGTAATTGAACCAGACGAGCCCTCCGACGAGCACGGCCAGAAGCGTGCCAACGATGATGAACCAGCGCACTGGCCGGACCGGACGCTTGGGAGCCTTGTTGTCGATCGGTTGCCCCGAAATCTTGTTTTCGGCCACGATGTTCATGTCATGCACTTTCTGCAATCGCCGCCCGGTTCGCATCCGCGGCCTGATTGCGGCCCAGATGCGAAGCAATTGCGGCGTCGTTAAGTCCGATACCCCTCAGGAGAAACTCACAGAGCTGCCGCTCCAGGTCGGTCGCCCTGCCATAAGCAAGACAGGGCGTGGCCGGCAGCCTGGTCAGCGCCGCGGTCATCACCGCATGATGCGCGAACCAGAACAGGTTGAGCGGATCGCCAGAGCAGGGCCGCGCGTCACCGCTCGCAACCGCACGCTCGAGCGAGGCGACGAAGACAGCGCCGATCAGCGTCTCGATCTTGGCATACAGCAATCGGGCGAATTCGCCGTCATCCAAATGGCTCGTGGCCATTAGCCGCAGGCGCTGGGCCTCTTCCTGATCGGGACCGTCGGCGATCTGGAGGAAGTGTTCGACCATGCCGCGGATCACCTCGACCAGCGTAGCCGTCGACGGCTCGCGCTCGAGCAGCTCCATCAGAGCGGGATCCGCCTCGCATTCGTCGCTGAGGATCTCGGCGTAGAGCGCCGCCTTGGACGGGAAATGCTTGAACAGCAGCGCTTCAGAAATGGCAGCGGCGGCCGCCACGCTCTTGGTCGTGGTGCCGTTATAGCCGTGTCGGGCAAAGCAGCGCTTTGCGGCGCCGAGGATCAATTGACGCCTCAGGTCGCTCGTCATACGCAATGAGCTCATGCTGGGTGAGTAAGCACTCACCCACGCAGGAGTCAAGCACTATGTTGCATCGCAACCTGCATGCGACCTAGAATCAATGGAAATTGGTCGAGCCTGCACGGCCCGCGTGCAGGCGTTCGGGGATGGACGGACCGACTAGATCGGCTGGAAGCCGAGGTCAGCACGGATCCGGTTGACGATGTAGGTCCCGTCCCGCGTCGGCAGAATCCGCTCCAGGCCGGCGCTGTCGATCTTCACATTGGCAAAGCGCGGACCCGCGGAGACGTCATGGACGACTTTGGCGAAGGCCTCGACCTCGGCCATGGTCGTGACGGCCCGGCTGTCGTTAATGCCGCAAGCCTTGGCGATGCCGACGAGGTCGGCGGCGGCGGAGGTGTGGCTGGTCTGGCCGCCGGTCTCGCCATAGGCCTCGTTGTCGAGCACTGCGATCGAGAGGTTGGCCGGCTTCTGCAGGCCGATGGTGGCAAGGCTGCCCATGCCCATCAGCATCTCACCGTCGCCGGTAATGACCAATACCGGCAGCTTCGGCTGCGCCAGCGCCAGACCCAGCCCGATCATCGCGGCACCGCCCATGCCGCCCCAGAGGTAGAAGTTCCGGGCGTGGTCGCCGGCGGCGCACATGTCGTTGGTGGACGCACCGAGGCCGCCGATCGCGACGACGTCCTTGCGGTTCGCCAGCAGCGTGGACACCACCTTCCGGCGGTCGAGGAGATTGGCCTTGCTCATTTGGTGAAAACCTTGGCGCCGATCAGGCGCTGCGACAGAAGGACGGCGGTGGGCGTCAGCGCGTTGTAGGCCTGGGCTGCGGCGGCCTCCAGCACGGCCGGCACCTCGGCTGCGTGCGATGCGCGCAGCACCTTGACGCCGGAGAGCTCGAACACGCCTTGCGTGGTCGAGCCCATCGGCACCTGCCATGGATTGAACTCGCCCCACTCGCCACGCATCGTCACCAGCGTGAGGAACGGAAAGCGCAGGATCGGGATCAGCGACAGCATGTTGATGCAATTGCCGACGCCGCTCGACTGCATCAGCAGCACGCCGCGCTGTCCGCCGGCCCAGGCGCCGGCGAGCAGCGCCACGCCCTCCTCCTCCGTCGTCAGCGCGATGCCACGCATGGTGGAGGAGCCCAGCACGCGCTGGATCAGCGTGGAATGACCGGCGTCCGGCACATAAGGCACCTGCCGAACGTCGAAGCGCTGCAAGGTCGCGAAAATATCGTCGGGCCAGTTCGGCGCCGTGTCGGCAGCGTCAGCGCGTGCGTGCATTTTCCTGTCCGGTCGGCTAGCAAGGTGCCAAGACTAAAGCTGCAAAGACTGTAGACGCAGGCATGCGCCAACCAGAACAACAAAAACGGCATATCGGCTTTAACCGGCGAGTATAACGGGATGAACGCAGATGCGAAGGCGCTGGCGTCAAGCTTCGACCTCGAGAAGCTGACGCCGGAGTTCTACGACGACCCCTATCCGACCTATCGTGCACTGCGGGAGAACGAGCCGGTCAAGCGCCTGCGCAGCGGCACCGTGTTCCTGACCCGCTACGACGATCTCGTCACCACCTACAAGAACACGAAGTCGTTCAGCTCGGACAAGAAGCGCGAGTTCGCGCCGAAATACGGCGACACCCCGCTCTACGAGCACCACACCACCAGCCTCGTCTTCAACGACCCGCCGTCGCACACTCGCGTGCGCCGCCTCATCATGGGCGCGCTGTCGCCGCGCGCGATCGCCAGCATGGAGGGGGACCTCATCAAGCTGGTCGACGGCCTGCTCGATGCCATCGAAACCAAGGGCGCTTGCGAACTGATCGAGGATTTTGCCGCTTCGATTCCCATCGAGGTGATCGGCAATCTGCTCGACGTGCCTCACGGGGAGCGCGGGCCGCTGCGCGACTGGTCGCTGGCGATCCTGGGTGCTCTCGAACCCGTGGTGTCGCCCGAAGTGGCTGCGCGCGGCAACAAGGCGGTGGCGGACTTTCTCGCTTATCTGCAGACGCTGGTGTCGCGGCGGCGCGCAAAGCCGGGCAATCCCGAGCGCGACGTGCTGACGCGTTTGATCCAGGGGGAAGAGAACGGCGAGCGGCTGACCGAGAAGGAGCTGCTGCACAATTGCATCTTCCTGCTCAATGCCGGCCACGAGACCACCACCAATTTGATCGGCAACGGCCTCGTGGCGCTCGACCGGCATCCCGATCAGAAACAGCGCCTGATCGAGAACCCGGACATGATCAAGACCACGATCGAGGAGGTGCTGCGCTACGAGAGCTCGAACCAGCTCGGCAACCGCATGACCACCGAGAAGGTCGAGCTCGGCGGCGTCATGCTCGAGGCCGGCACGTCGGTGACGCTGTGCATTGGCGCAGCCAACCGCGACCCCGCGCAGTTTCCCGACCCTGAGCGTTTCGATATCGCGCGCACGCCGAACCGGCACCTCGCCTTCGCCACCGGCGCGCACCAATGCGCAGGCATGGCCCTGGCGCGGCTGGAAGGGGCGATTGCGATCTCGCGCTTCCTGGCGCGCTTTCCGAACTATGCCGTGAGCGGCCCGCCAGTGCGCGGCGGACGGGTCCGGTTCCGCGGCTTCTTGAGCGTGCCCTGCGCGCTTGGCTGAGGGCCGGCAACCAAACTGCGAAAACAACCCCATGCACAGTAGAGCCTGGGTCGCGGAACGGTGCCCTGTGGCCCGGCAGAACCACCTGACATTTCGGGACTATCAGGCCGCGCCGCGCCATCGGCGCATCAAGGCTTCCGAGCTGACAAACTGATACCCACATTCATTTGGGCGCGACCCGCCGGTGCAGTCGATTGACGCCCCCGCGCGCAGCAACGGAGTGACGGCAGATGAGCTCGCCGGTCGTTGATTTCATCGCGACAGAAGCACGCTTCGGGGCCCGTAATTACGAGCCGATCGGGGTCGTCCTGTCGCGTGGCGAAGGTGTCTGGGTCTGGGATACTGAAGGCAACCGGTACCTCGATTGTCTGTCCGCCTATTCGGCGGTCAGCCAGGGCCACTGCCACCCCAAGATCCTGGCGGCGATGGTCGAACAGGCGCACAGGTTGACGCTCACCTCGAGGGCTTTCCACAACGACCAACTCGCCTTGTTCTACGAGGAGATCGCCGCGCTCACCGGTTCCCACAAAGTGCTGCCGATGAACAGCGGCGCCGAGGCGGTGGAAAGCGCGATCAAGTCGGTCCGCAAATGGGGCTACGAGGTGAAAGGCGTGCCGGACGGCCAGGCCGAGATCATCGTCTGTGCCAACAATTTCCACGGACGCACGCTGGGCGTCGTCGGCTTTTCAACGGACCCCGAGACACGCGGACACTTTGGGCCGTTCGCGCCGGGCTTCAAAGTCATCCCGTTCGGCGACGCCGCGGCGCTTGCGGAAGCAATCAACCCAAACACGGTCGCCTTTCTGGTCGAGCCGATCCAGGGCGAAGCCGGTGTCGTGATTCCTCCGGCCGGCTATTTCACTGAGGTCCGGGAGCTCTGCACCGCCAACAATGTGATGCTGGTGCTCGACGAGATCCAGACAGGGCTCGGCCGCACCGGCAAGCTGCTCGCCGAACAGCACGAGGGAATTGAGGCGGACGTGACGCTGCTCGGCAAGGCCCTGTCCGGCGGCTTCTATCCGGTGTCGGCCGTGCTCTCGAACAACGACGTGCTCGGGACATTGAGGCCCGGGCAGCACGGCTCGACCTTCGGCGGCAACCCGCTTGCCTGCGCCGTGGCCCGCGCGGCGATGCGCGTGCTGGTCGAGGAAGGCATGATCGAGAACGCGGCGAGGCAAGGCGCGCGCTTTCTGGAGGGCTTGAAGGACATTCGCGCCAATACGATCCGCGACGTGCGCGGGCGCGGCCTGATGCTGGCGGTCGAGCTGCATCCCGAGGCCGGACGGGCACGCCGCTATTGCGAGGCGCTCCAGGCCAAGGGCATCCTCGCCAAGGATACCCATGAGCATACCATCCGCATCGCCCCGCCGCTGGTGATCACCGGCGACCAGGTCGACTGGGCGCTGGAGCGGTTCGCCGCGATCCTGACGCAGGATTTCTCTTGAGACTGGCTGCGTCGGAAGATCGCAATGCCAGCCGTGGCCAAGGACGAACGATTCCACGGTCTGTGCGTTGAAAGTCGTGGGCCATTACGAGTTGGGAGCTAGGATCATGCTTCCGCGTGGCGTTTGCCTGACGGCTGTTTTGGTTGGCGTCTCGATGCTGACGACGAGCGCGTCGGCTCAGGGACCTCACGGACACGGACGGGGTGGAGGACCACCAGGACCAGCCGCAGCGCCGCCATCAGCACCACCGGCCATGGCACGCCCGGCAGCACCACCGGCTATGGCTCGTCCAGCCGCACCGCCAGCAGCACCGCCAGCGATGGCACGTCCGGCCGCTCCGCCAGCCATGGCGCGTCCCGCCGCGCCGCCAGCCATGCCGCAGCGACCGGCGATGGCGCCACGTCCGGCGCCGCACATCGCCTCACCGCCACCGCGTCCGACCCCACAAATCAGTGCCCCCCGAGCCGCCCCGCAGGTGGCAGCGCCCCGGCGCGAATTCCAGCGCCCGCCGGCAGCGCCGCAACGTCCGGCGATGGCGCCGCGGCCGGCGCCGCATATCGCCGCCCCTTCGCGCCCAAGTGCCCCCCCGGCCGTGAGCGAGCGATCGGGACCGCCGCGTGAGATGCTTTCGCGCCAATCCGCGGAACGCCAAGACCGCATCGACCGCTTGCAGCAGCGCGTGCAGCAATTGCAATCGCAGAAGCCGGAAGGCGCAAGGGCGCAGCAACAGCAGCAACGGTTGCTGCAGTCGCAGAGCCGTCTTCTGGAGCGCGAGCAACGCGTGCAACAGCGTTCGCAGCAGGTGGAGCAACGGCAGCGCGACATGCTGTCGCGCCAAACAACGGAGCGCCAGGCCCGCATCGAACGCCTGCAGCAGCGGGTGCAGCAATTGCAGTCGCAAAAGCCGGAAGGCGTGCAAGCGCAACGGGCGCAGCAGCGAATGCTCCAGGCGCAAAACCGCTTGCTTGGCCGAGAGCAGCGCGCGCAGCAAATTGACCTGGCGCGCCAGCAGCGGCTTGGGCTGCAGGCTCCGGCGGAGCGCGCTCCGGCACTTGCAGCCGCTGCGCAGGCCGCCGAGCGCGGACGGTTTGCGGAACGCTTCCGCGAGCAGTCCACTGCCCTGACCCAAGCGGCTCTCGTCACGCGCCAAAGCGGCTGGGCACCCCGGCAGGCCTGGCGTCACCGTCATCCCGCGGTGTTCGTGGCTTGGCTTGGGCCCGTGTTCTGGCCTTACGCCTATTCCGACATCTTCAACTACACGTTCTGGTCCTATGGCTACGAGCCCGGATATTGGGCGTACGCCTATGACGACTTCGTCGACACCGTGTTCTGGGGCGGTGACGGCCCTTACTCCGCTTATGCTAGCACCAACCCGTATGACACTCCGCAAGCCGGCGGCTACCGCGCGCGCCAGCGTGCCAGCGTGAGCCCGCAGACGCTTCAGCAATTGTGTGCCACGCCGGACAAGGGCGTGACCGCCTGGCCGCTTGCGGATATCGCACAGGCGGTGCGGCCGACGCCGGAGCAACGCGCATTGTTGGATGAGCTGAAGACGGCGGCGGCCAACGCTGCCGGTGTGTTCAAGGATTCCTGCGCGGAGACTTATGCACTGACTCCCCCTGGCCGCTTGCGCGCGATGATGAACCGCATCAGCGCGACGCTTGAAGCCGTCAAGATCGTTCGTCCGGCACTGGAGAATTTCTACAACTCGCTCAGTGACGAGCAGCAGGCCCGCTTCAACGCGCTTGGCCCCAATGTCGGCGAGCGCTCGCCGCAGCAGCAGGAGGCGAGTAGCGAGGGCTGTGGCGATCCGAAGTCCGGGCTCACGCAGTTGCCGATCCAGAGGATCGAGGCTGTGCTCCACCCGGCCGGCAAGCAGAAGGAGGCGCTCGACCGCCTCAGTGAAGCGACGGCGAAGGGCGTTGAAAGCCTACAGGCAGCCTGTCCGAACGATGCGCCGCTGACACCTGTCGGACGGCTGGAGACGATGCAGCATCGGCTCGAGGCCATGTTGACCGCCGCCAAGCTGGTCGAACCCGCCCTGGACGAGTTCTATGCCACGCTGAGCAGCGAGCAGAAGGCGCGCTTCAACAGGCTGCAACAGGTCGCAGGCCAATGAGGGCGTCGCTTTCTCTCGTTGCAATTTACGCAGCGGTCGACCAAGCGGGGTGACGCAATCGTTCTCCAACGAAAGCAAGCCCGCGATTGAGGGAGGGATCATGACAGCCTTAGCTTCCTCCATAAAACACGACATTGCTGCGGCGTACGCCGCGTGGGATTCAGCATTCAACAAAGCAGATGCCAGGGCTATCGCGGCGACTTACGTGCCAGACGCCAAATTGTTGCCGCCAACGCATCAAGTGATATCCGGTCCGACAGAGATCGAGAGCTTCTTTGCTGGGCTGTTTTCAAGCGGATTCACCGATCACAGGTTGGTCCTCATCGACGCCGGCGGAGATGAGAAGATCGTCTACGGCACGGCCCATTGGAGCGCCAACGGTAAGACAGAGGATGGCGCCAGCCAACCTGCAGGCGGGATCGCAACCCACGTGTTTGAGCGTCAGGCAGATGGTTCGCTGAAGCTGAAGTTGCATACGTTCAATTGAGCTGACCGTTGCCTGATGCGGCACGAGGAGGCTTGTCGTGGATATCGCGCAATGGCTTTGCGGTCTCGGGCTGGAGCGCTACATAAAGACCTTTTGTGACGCTGAAATCACGTCCGAAATTTTGCCAGAACTGACCGAAGCCGACCTGCGGGAGCTTGGCTTGCCACTCGGCCCACGCAAGGCTGTGCTAAAGGCAATCCATGCACTCGCTCCGCCGATCACCCCGGTGGCTGTCAACGCCAATGGACCTGCCGACTACGCGAAGCCATCGATCCCTTCGGACGCGGAGCGTCGACAGCTCACAGTCATGTTCGTCGACCTGGTCGGCTCGACGGCACTTGCTTCAGGGCGGGATCCCGAGGAGTTGCGTGACCTCTTGCAGGCCTACCATAACACCGTGGTGGGCGAGATCGACCGATTCGAAGGCCACATAGCCAAATTCCTGGGCGATGGCGTTCTCGCTTATTTCGGCTGGCCGCGGGCGCACGAAGATGAGGCGGAGCGCGCCGTTCGCGCCGGGCTTCGAGTGACCAAGGCGGTCGCCTCCCTTACCGAACCGGGTGGTGCAGCGCTCGCCGCTCGCGTCGGCATCGCAACCGGTCTGGTCGTGGTCGGCGAGCTGATTGGCGAGGGAGAGGCTCGCGAGCGCGCAGTCATCGGCGAAACACCAAACCTAGCCGCCCGACTGCAAGATCTGGCCAACCCAAGTGATGTGGTGATTGCGGAATCGACCCGCCGCCTACTCGGCGAAGCTTTCACGTACCACGACCTCGGCACGGTGCCTCTCAAAGGTTTCCCGGAACTGGTGCAGGCGTGGCTTGTCATTGGTGAAGGCGCGGCAGAGAGCAGGTTCGAGGCCCGGCATGGCTTGGCAACGACCGCACTGGTCGGACGGAATGAAGAACTTGCATTGCTCCTGGATCGCTGGGAGCGGGCGAAAGAGCGGGAAGGACAGATCGTCCTGCTCGGCGGCGAAGCCGGCATTGGCAAGTCGCGGCTCGTGCGAGCCTTACGCGACCAGGTCGCCCGTGTGCCGCACACGCCGCTGAGCCATTTCTGTTCACCATTTCATACCAACACCGCTCTGTATCCCGTCGTTGGCCTCCTTGAACGGGCAGCGGCAATACGGCGGGAGGACGCTTCCGACGAACAGCTCGATAAACTCGAGGCCATGCTCGCGCTTGGTGCGGACGATGTGCATGAGAGCGCGCCGGTTCTCGCGGATCTCTTGGCAATCCCGACCGGGGAGAGATACCCGCCCCTCGCACTCAGTCCGCACCAGAAGAAGGAGCGAACCTTCCAGGCCCTTCTGGAACAGATACAAGGCTTAGCGACAAAACAGCCAGTGCTTGCCGTCTACGAGGACGTCCATTGGGCGGACCCTACTATGCTCGAATTCCTCGATCGGCTTGTCGACGAGGTGCAGCGACTTCCGATTTTGATGATCGTTACCTTCCGGCCCGAGTTCATTCCGCGCTGGACGGGTCATGGACATGTGACAGCGCTCTTTCTAAGCCGGCTGGGACGTCGGCAAGGGGCGGCAGTCGTTGACCGGATCACGGGCGGCAAAACACTCCCTCAGGAGGTGCTTGAGCAGATTCTGGCCAAGACCGACGGCGTGCCGTTGTTCGTCGAGGAGCTCACCAAAGCCGTCGTCGAATCCGGTCTGCTCAAAGACCACGGCAGCCGTTATGAGCTGATCGGCCCATTACCGCCGCTGGCGATCCCGACGACGCTGCAGGACTCCTTGATGGCCCGGCTTGATCGATTGGCGCCGGTCAAGGAAGTTGCCCAGATTGCAGCTTGCATCGGACGCGAATTCGGACACGATCTTCTGCGCCTTGTAACGGCGCTCGACGAGCACGCGCTCCAGCATGCTCTCAATGACCTATTGGCCGCGGAACTGATATTCCGTCGTGGCGTACCTCCGAATGTTGGCTACAGCTTCAAACATGCGCTGGTGCAGGACATCGCGCACGAGAGTCTTCTAAAGAGCAAGCGGCAGCAGATCCATGCCCGCATAGCTGCAGCTCTCGAACAACATTACCCTGCCCGTGCTGAGGCAGAGCCGGAGACGATCGCTCTGCATCTCACCGAGGGTGGACTGGCAGGAAAGGCGGTGGACTATTGGCTGCGGGCCGGCCGCATTGCGGCCGGGCGTTCCGCAAATCTCGAAGCGATCACTCATCTCACAAGGGGGCTGGAGGCACTCAGGTCCAATCCACAAGGGCCGGAGCGCGATCGCCAGGAGCTCGCTCTGCAAACAGCAATCGGAGGTCCACTGATTGCCATTCACGGATACACGGCTCCGCAGCTTGGCACAGCCTTCAGCAGGGCTCATGCGCTCTGCTATGAACTCGACGACACGGGCGCCTTGTTTTCCACCCTTAGCGGCAAATTCATCTTCCACTTCGTGCGCGGCGACTTTGCTGCCATGCAGAGCCTCGTTGCCGAGGCGCAGCGCGCCGCCGAGCGCACCAGTGACACAGCGCTGGAACTAGCTGTGCATCGTCTGGCCGCGCTCACCGCCATGCATGCCGGTGATTTTCTGACCGCACGCTCGGAGTTCGAAACGATCTTGAGTCGCTATCAGCCGGAGGCGCATCGGCCGCCACCTGTGCACTACGTACATGACCCAAAGGCCTCGGCGCTACCCTACTTGGCGATTGTGCTTTGGGTTCTGGGTTACCCCGAACAGGCTCAGCGGACTAGCCGTGCCGCATCTCAATACGCTATTGAGTTGAATCAGACGAACCTTACCGCGCATGTGCAGGTCTATGGCGGGGCGGCCACTGCGGAGCTAATGGGTGACGTGGCGGCCGTCAAAGCGCACGCCGAGGCCATCATCGATCTCGCCGATCAGAACAGCTTGAACTATTGGCGCGAGAGCGGCCTCATCCTGCGGGGCTGGGCCATGGCCCAAGAGGGCAACGTGGAGGGCGGCCTGGCGCTCATGCGCCTCAGTCTCAACGAGCGGAACAGGCTCGGAGCCAGTTGGTACCAGGTTCGGTACTTATGGATGCTCGCGGCCACCTACCTCCACTTAGGTGACCACGACAACGGCGTCGCTGCCCTTGCCGAAGCAAAGGTCCTTGCCGCGCGCAGCGACGAGCGTATGTGGGAGGCAGAACTTGCATGCATCGATGGCGAACTGCATCGGATTCGTGGTGCTCCAGCTGACGAGGTCGAGGGGTATTTGCAAACTGCACTCAAGGTCGCCCAAAGCCAGAGCGCAAAGTCCTTTGAATTACGTGCCGCAATGCATTTGGCTCGGCTTTGGCGCGACCAGGGTAGGATAGCCGACGCACGGTGCCTTCTTGGCTCGGTTTACGGCTGGTTTACGGAAGGCTTCGAAACGCCGGACCTTCGTTCCGCCAAGGCGCTCATGGAGGAGCTTTCCCAATTATGATCGCGCGCCTTTTCAAGCTTCAGACGTTGCCGTACAGCGAGCACACGGGTGATACGGCAACCCTCTACTTGCGTGATTTTATGAGTACACGGCCTTTCCTCACGCGGCGGAAATCGTCTTCCGCTCAGCACTTCGCATCTGTGATCGCTTGAGGCTGCTCTACCAAGACGATGGCGTTGCATTGTTGGAAATGGGAAGATAGCTCGAGGTCAGCCAGATGATCCCAGTATTCTGCCTCTGCGAGCAGCTTCCATTTGTTCATGCTGTTGTATGCGGCCTGTTGACGGCACAGTGAGCTCATCGCACGCAAGCGTCGCACTTTCTCCACTGCGAACCTCCCTCCGCGCCTGCTTGGTTGCAAGCGCATTTGTGTCGTCAGAGCTTCGCAGATCGAATTGACGAGTGATAGTCCGGGATTCAACGGAAAAATCGATGATAGCGCAATCGTCTGACTTTTCACGAGACACTCGAGGCAACTACACCACCGTCCTGTGCCGCGTGATGCAGGTGCGAAGCACCTCGTCCATCGGCTTGCCCCACCAGTCGTTGGAGAAAATCTCGATCTCGGAATAGCCGGCAAAGCCCTGCGCTTCGACCGCCGCACGCACCGATTTGATGTCGATGACGCCGTCGCCCATCATGCCGCGGTCGTTGAGGATGTCCTTTGTCGGCACCAGCCAGTCGCAGACATGGAACGCCAGCAGGCGGTCCCGGCCGGCGCGTGCGATCTGGTCCATCAGCTCCGGATCCCACCAGATGTGATAGACATCGAGCGCGACGCCGAGCATGCCGGTGCGGCCGGGATCGAGCCGGTCGCAGATATCGAGCGCCTGCTTGGTTGTGTTCACGCAGGCGCGGTCGGCCGCATAGGCCGGATGCAACGGCTCGATCGCCAGCGGCAGCTTGGCTTGCCTCGCGTAGTCGAGCATGTCAGCGAGCGCTTCCTCGACCTGCCCGCGCGCTGCCACCAGATCCTTCGAAGCCTCACTGCCCGGCCGCGAATATTGCGGCAGGCCGCCGACGACGAGGACGATGCAGGGCGCGCCTAGTGTCTTGGCTTCATCGACACAGCGCCTGTTATCGTCGCGCACTTCGCCCCGGCGCGAGACATCCGAGGTGAACATGCCGCCGCGGCAATAGCCTGAGAGATCAAGGCCAGTCTCGCGCACCGCGCGCGCGGCGCGGTCGAGACCGACGTTCGCGACCTGGTCACGCCAGGGATCGATGGCTCGGATGCCGTGACGTGCGCAGGCATCGATAATCTCGATGAGGTCACCCTGCTTGCGGACCGTCGCCGTGTTCAGCGACAGCCAGCGGTGATCGGACGAAAAAGCGCGCATCAGGATTCGATACCGTGGGTGGCGAGCACGGTCTTCATCCGTTGCGTCGCGAGTTCACGATTGGCGAGCAGGCCGGCCTTGTCGGCGAGACGGAACAGCTCGGCCAGATGCAGCGTGGAGCGGGTGCTCTCCTGTCCGCCGACCATGGTGAAATGATCCTGGTGGCCGTTGAGGTAGGCCATGAAGACGACGCCGGTCTTGTAGAACCGCGTCGGCGCCTTGAAGATATGACGCGACAGCGGCACCGTCGGGCCCAGCACGTCATGGAAGCCAGCCTCGTCGCCGGCCGCCAGCCGCGACAGCGCGTAGGACGCCGCCGGCGCGATGGCATCGAAGATGCCGAGCAGCGCGTGCGAAAAGCCTTCGCTGTCGCCGGCGATCAGCTCCGCGTAGTTGAAATCGTCGCCGGTGTACATCTTGATGCGCTTGTCGAGCCGGCGACGCATGTCAATCTCGCGCTGCTTGTCGAGCAGCGAAACCTTGACGCCGTCGACCTTGGCGGCGTTGCCGTTGATGATGGCGACGGCAATGTCCATGGCCTTGTCGAGATCCCTCGTGCCCCAATATCCCGCCAGCGCCGGATCGAACATGTCGCCGAGCCAGTGGATGATGACGGGCTCACGGACCTGCGAAAGCACGCGATCATAGACTTTGGCGTAGTCGTCGGCATTGCGACCGAGTTTTGCGAGGGCCCGCGAGGCCATCAGGATGATGCGGCCGCCGACTTTCTCCACCGCCGAGATCTGCTCTTCATAGGCGCGGATGACGTCGTCGAGGTTTCTCGCGTCCTCCACTGCGAGATGATCCGTGCCTGCACCGGAGAACACCAGCGCGTTGCGGCGCTTGGCGGCGGCGACGGAGCGCGTGATCAGCTCCAGCGAGGTCGGCCAGTCCAGCCCCATGCCGCGCTGCGCGGTGTCCATGGCTTCGGCAACGCCGAGACCGAGGTCCCAGACGTGCTCGCGGAAGGCGATGGTCCTGTCCCAGTCGACCGCGGCCGACAGCCAGGGATCGTTGTCGGCGAAGGGATCGGCAACGGTGTGCACGGCCGAGAAGGCGATGCGGTTCAGCGGCCCTTCGAGCTTTGCGGGAAAGGTGCGCGAGGCCGCGAGCCGATAGGTCTCGATCGAGCGATCGGGCTTGGGGAGCTTCAGCGACAAAGACGACATCGGTTGGACTGGCTTGTTCATGATTTCGAACCTCTCCCCGTCATTGCGAGCGAAGCGAAGCAATCCAGACTGCCTCTGCGGAAAGATTCTGGATTGCTTCGCTTCGCTCGCAATGACGGCTCAGTAGACATCGGGATTATCCGACTGACCTCAAACCTTGATGGGGGCGACGTCGATCCAGCGCCGCTCCTTCCAGCTCTTCAGCGCGCATTCGGCGAGCTGCACGCCCTTGGCGCCTTCGAGCAGCGTGAACTTGTAAGGAGCGTCCTCGTAGACGTGGCGGATGAACATTTCCCACTGCTCTTTGAAGCCGTTGTCGTAGGTGACGTTATCGGGCAGCTTCTGCCAGTCGCCGTAGAAATCGTGCAGCCGCTTCTCGTCGGGATTCCACACCGGGCGCGGTGTCGCCTGCCGCGCCTGGATCATGCAGTCGGTGAGGCCCGCGACCGCCGAGCCGAGCGTGCCGTCGACCTGGAAGGTGACGAGATCGTCGCGATAGACGCGCGTGACCCAGGACATGTTGATGTGGGCGATGATGCCGCCTTCAAGCTGGAACGTGGCGTAGGCGGAATCGTCCGCGGTCGCCTTGTACTTCTGGCCCTGCTCGTCATAGCGCTCGGGGATATCGGTGTTGCCGATGCAGCTCACGCTCTGGACGTTGCCGAAGAGGTTGTCCAGCACGTAGCGCCAATGGCAGACCATGTCGAGGATGATGCCGCCGCCGTCCTCGCTGCGGTAATTCCAGGACGGCCGCTGCGCCTCCTGCCAGCCGCCCTCGAATACCCAATAGCCGAACTCGCCGCGCACCGAGAGGATGCGGCCGAAGAAGCCGGAATCGCGCAGGAAAGCGATCTTCTTCAACCCCGGCAGAAACAGCTTGTCCTGCACCGTGCCGTGCTTGACGCCCTTGGCATTGGCGAGCTTCACGACCTCGACGGCTTCCTCGAAATTGGTCGCGATCGGCTTCTCGCAATAGACATGCTTGCCGGCGTTGATGGCCTGGGTCAACAGGCCGGGCCGCGCCTGCGTGGTCGCGGCGTCGAAGAACATGGTGTCGTTCTTGTCGGCGAGCGCGGCATCGAGATCGGTGGTCCAGCGCGTGATGTTGTAGCGCTTGGCGAGCGCCTCGACCTTCTCGGCATTGCGGCCGACCAGGATCGGGTCGGGCATGACGCGGTCGCCGTTCTTCAGGCGCACGCCGCCCTGGTCGCGGATCGCGACGATCGACCGGATCAGATGCTGGTTGAGCCCCATGCGGCCGGTGACGCCGTTCATGATGAGGCCGAGGCGTTGGGTGGTCATGCCAATTGCTCCTGAGATCTTGGCTGGGCGAGCGGGTGCAATGCCGACCAATCCGGATGGACCGCGGTCGCAAAGCCCAGAGTGTTGAGCGATCCCGTCAGGAGATCGCCGTTGTGGATGTTGAGGCGGATGCCCTGCCCGGCATCGGCATAGATATCGGTATGCGCGACCGCGAAGGCGCGTGCTTCGGAGGCCGGCGTCTCGCCAAAACCGTCGACATAATGATGACCGTTGCGCTCGGCATGATCGAGGCAAAGCAGCGCTCCGAGTGCCAGATCCTGCTGCAAGGCGAGCCCCGGCTGACAGGTCAGATCTTCACCGGTCACAAAGCACTCGGCTCCGTCCATATCCCGCGCGATCATCCGGGCCGCATTCACGATCGACTTGTAGAGCCCCTTGCAGGATTTCGAGGACACGCCGCTGTAGCCCAGCTTGTATGCGGTCGGCCAAGCATCATAGGAATCGTCCGCTTCGTCGATGATGAAATCGCGGCGACAGAGAGCGCCGAGCGGCGTCCGTTGGGTGATATCACGCGGCAGCGGCTGCTCGATATATTGCAACCTGCCCGTGATAGGTCGGAGCGCGCTGTCGCGCTCCAGTCGGTCGACCAGCACTTCAAGTGCGCTCAAGTCACCATATTGCTCATTGCCGTCGAGTGTGACGCTGTAACCGTAAGGCAGCGTCGCAAGCTGGCCACCGATCTGGACCAGTCGCGCAGTGTCCGCTTCCGGATCGCCACCAAGCTTGAGCTTGAAATAACGCGCACCGAAGTTTTCACGTGGATCGGCAACTCCGCCATCGCCTTCGATCTTATCATCGAGGCCGACGGTGTGGCGGATCGCAACGCGTTCCGATCGGTGCTGATTGGCGAGAACGAGGAATCGCGTGATATCGCCGTCACTCAAGTCGGGCGACAGCCGTGCGTCGATGCCGGCGGCATTGCCGGCCATGCCGTCAAAAAAGTTGGTCGCCACGCCGCGCAGCAGCGCGTCGAGGACCGCCTTGTCGATCTCCGCCGGACCGTAAGCCGCGGCAAGCGGCGGAATGTTCTCTTTTGCACAAGCAGCAACTTGGTCGCCAATACAAGCTGCATGCAGACCGAACGCCGTCTGGAATCCGGTCTGCGCCAGATAGAGCCCGCGCGCGATCTCCAGCGAGCGTCGCAGACCGTCCACCGTCTGCGCCGGCGACAGCTCCGGCCGCTTGTCGAACCATTTTGGCACCAGCAGTTCGGCGCTGGCACCGACCGCGGTTCCCCTGCCCTCGACCTCGATCTCGGCCCGCACGAACAGCTGCGGCGCTGCGCTGATGGTAACAGCGCCGAAGCGGAACGGCCGCGCGAACTGCACGGGACGTTCGAAGAAGGCGATGTCTCGCAGCTTCAGGCGGGGGGACATGGTGTTAGTTGGTCCCGAACATTTGGCCAAGTCGGCGGTACACCTCTCCCGCTTGCGGGAGAGGTCGGCACGAAGTGCCGGGTGAGGGTTTTCTCCTCTTGGGGAGTCTTGCCAGCGGAGACACCCTCTCCCCAACCCTCCCCCGCAAGCGGGGGAGGGAGCGCACCGTCGTCGCGGTTGCAGCCCAAACCGATCGCATGCCCTAGTCCAACGTACCTTGCGAGAAGAAATGCTTGCGGATGCGCTGCACGAGCTCGGTGAAAACCGGATCTGCCATCGCGTCGAGCGAGCGCGGACGCGGCAGCGGCACGTCGTAGATCGCGGCGATCGCGCCGGGGCGCTCGGTCATGACCAGCACGCGGTCGGCGAGGAACACGGCTTCCGGAATCGAATGCGTGATCAGGAGCACGGTCTTCTTCGTCTCACGCTGGATCCGCATCAATTCGACATTCATGCGCTCGCGTGTCAGCGCGTCGAGCGCGCCGAACGGCTCGTCCATCAGCATGATTTTCGGGTCGTGCACCAGCGCGCGGCAGATCGAGGCGCGCTGCTGCATGCCGCCGGAGAGCTGCCAAGGCAGCTTCTTCTCGAAACCTTCGAGGCCGACCAGCTTCAGCAGCGACTTGGCGCGGTCGAGATAGTCCTGCCGCGGCAGCCGCTTCATGTCGATCGGCAGCAT
The DNA here is from genome assembly GCF_044908355.1 of Bradyrhizobium sp. USDA 336. NCBI lineage: Bacteria > Pseudomonadati > Pseudomonadota > Alphaproteobacteria > Hyphomicrobiales > Nitrobacteraceae > Bradyrhizobium > Bradyrhizobium sp. USDA 336. The sequence continues at coordinate 3,160,406 of NZ_JBIYDC010000002.1, forward strand.
CACGTTGCCCAGGATGTTGCGCCAGGGCAGCAGCAGCGCGTTCTGGAACACGATGCCGACATTGCCGTGCGGCGTCGTCACCTTCTGGCCCTCAACCAGGATCTCGCCCGTGGTCGGCGCCAGCAGGCCCGAGATCAATTTGAGCAGCGTGGACTTGCCGCAGCCGCTTGGTCCGACCACGACGAAGAACTCGCCGTCATTGATGTGGAAGTCGAGCGGCCGCAGCGACGGCACATCGCCGTCGCGCGTCCGGTAGGTCTTCGACACGCCCGACAGCTTGATGCCCGACGCATCGCCGGCAGCTCGGTCGCTCACCAGTCTCAGATGAGCGGCCGACTGCGCGGTTTCACTCATGACAGTCGCAGGTTTCACGAGCCGCTCTTCGGCAGGTAATCGCTGGTGTAGAAAGCCTTCGGGTTCTCCTTGGCCTTGGCGTCAAGGCCGCCATATTCGACCAGCAGATTGACGGTCTCGGTCATGTTCTGGTCGGTGACCTGGAACGGCCGCTTGCCCTTGGTCTCCGCGGTCCGGTACAGCGGGATGGTCAGCTCAAAACCCTGCGTCAGCGTGTCGATCTTGCCGCCCTTGGGGTTGGCATCGAGGATCGATTGCGCCGCGGCCGCCTTCGGCTCCTTCTCGGCAGCCTCGACCGCCTTGGTCGTCGCCGACATGAAGCGGCGGACCAAATCGGCATTGCCCTTCACATAGTCGGTATTGGCGATGACGCCCGAGGAGACCATGTTGATGCCGTAGTCGGCGAACTTGATCGGGTAGACCTCCTTGCCCGTCGCGTCCTTGATCTTCATCGACTGGTCCATGACGTAGCCGAGCAACAGATCGGCCTGGCCGTTGATGACGGCGTTGAGCTTGGTCTGACCGTCGCCGGCGACGGTCTTGAAGTCGCTCTCCTTCAGGCCCGTCTTCTTCAGGAACAGCGGCCAGATCTGGGTCATGGAGTCCGCGGGCGTGATCGCCACCGTCTTGCCCTTGATGTCCTCGGGCTTCCTGATGTTCTTGTCGGCGAAGCCCATCGCGGACATCGGGGAGGTCTGCAGCAGCACGCCGGTTGCAACCACGGGCGCGCCCTTGATCGCGGCGCGCATCATGGTGGGGACGTCGACATAGCCGAAGTCGGCGGTCTTGGCGGCAACCGCCTGCGTGGTCGCAGCCGAGCCGCGGCCTTCCTGGATCTCGAGCTCGATGCCTTCGGCGGCGTAGATGCCCTTGGCCTTGCCGTAATAGAACGGCGCGTGCTCGCCATAGACGTACCAGTTCAGCATCAGCACGACCTTGTCGGCTGCCTGCGCCGGCATGGCTGCGAACGCCATCAGTGCTACGGATGCAGCTCCAATCAACCGCTTCATCGTTTCTCTCCCTTGCCGTTGTTGCGTCGGCCGTTGGCGGCCGCTCGTTGCTTTAGTCAGGATGCAAAGATCACGTCCTCGCGCTGGCTGACATGCCAGGGAATGACCAGCTTCTCGATGCGGTCGACGATCCAGAACAGGACCACGCCGAGCAGCGCCAGGATCACCAGCGCCGCGAACATCGTCGGCAGGTCGAAGGTGCCGATCGAGCGCTGCATCACGTAGCCGATGCCGGAATTGGAGCCGACGAACTCGCCGACCACCGCGCCGACCACGGCCAGCGTCACCGACACTTTGAGGCCGGAGAAGATCGCCGGCAGCGCATGCGGCAGGTTCACCGCGCGGAACACCTGCAAGCGGCTGCCCTGCATGGCGCGGGCGAGATCGACCATATCGGGGTCCACCGACTTGAAGCCCTGCACCGCGGAGACCACCACCGGGAAGAAGCCGAGCAGGAACGCCGAGATCACCTTCGGAATGATGCCGAAACCGAACCAGACCACGAACAGCGGTGCGATCGCGATCTTCGGCACCGATTGCGAGAACACCAGCAGTGGATAGATATAGCTCTCCACCGTCTTCGAGCCCGCGATCAGCATCGCGACGGGAATGCCGAACAGCGCCGACAGCAGGAAGCCGCAGACGGTCGCATAGGTGGTCGGCCAGGACTGGCGCAGCAGCTCCGGCCATTCGGTGCGCAGCACGGCGACGACGTCGAGCGGCGCCGGGATCTGGTACGCGGGGATTCTGAACAGCCGGATCGCGAGATCCCAGGCGACGACGATGAAGACCAGGAACAAGAACGGCCGAACCCAGGCTGCATTCAGCAGCTTGGAAACAGCGTTTTGCGGCTTCGGCTCGGCCAATTTTCACTCCCGGCAGTCTTCTTCGTTATGGGGAGAAATTAACCCGTTGGATAAATACTGTCCAGAGCTTCCCTGTGACGTTTTGTGCTCGAGGTTCCGGGAGCTTTTGGGGACCGGACTATCGCCTTCCGTGTCCCGGACGCGCTGCAATGTAAGCGTTGCTGCGCTGCGTCCGGGGCACGGGGGCGGAGTGAGGTGCACGCCGCTTCCACGTGGTCATTGCGAGCGCAGCGAAGCAATCCAGAAACTTTCCGCGGAGACAGTCTGGATTGCTTCGCTGCGCTCGCAATGACGGAGCAAGGCGCCCCATCATGGCTACGAGCTACACCGCCTGCACGATCGCGGCGCGCGACTTCGGCGTCTTCGCGATCTCGAACAGCGCCGCGGATTGCCCCGTCAGCGCGGCCAGCACAAGGCCCACCATATGCGCCAGCCGCTCGTCCTTGGCTTTCTTGTCCAGCAAGTCGCGGCCGAAGATCACGCTGAGCGTTGCCGAATTGGAGAGATAGAAGAAGCTGAGCGCCGCGATGGAGATGTAGAGCTGCACCGGATCGACCGCGACCTGGAAATCGCCGCTCTCGACACCGCGGCGCACCACGGTGCGGATCATCTCGACGAAGGGCGAGTGCATCGACTTGACCTTGGTCGATTTCTTCAGGTGCTTTGCGCGCGCGAGGTTCTCGGTCTGCAGCAGCGAGAGGAATTCGGGATTGCGCAGGAAGTAGTTCCAGGTGAACTCGATCAGGCGGCGGATCGCCTCGGGGGGATCGAGATGTTCGAGATCGAGCCCCCGCTCCTCGCTGCGAATCTTGTCATAGGCGCCTTCGAGGACGGCGAGATAGAGCTCGTCCTTGTTGCCGACGTGATAGTAGAGCATGCGCTTGTTGGCGCCGGCCTTGGCCGCGATGCGGTCGACGCGTGCGCCGGCAAGACCATGGGCGGAAAACTCCTGCTTGGCGGCTTCGAGAATGCGCAGCCGCATCCCCTCGGGGTCGCGCTGCCATTTCAGAGTTCGCTTTGCCTTCGCCAAACCGGGTGCTCGCTGGGTGCCGACAAGACGCGTGTAGCACGCGAGCGTGCGTTTGAGAACGTCTCGTCATTCCGGGGTGCGCCTCTTGGCGCGAGCCCGGAATCCATTTGGCGGCAGAGTCAGTCGCGAAATGGATTCCGGGTTCGATGCTACGCATCGCCCCGGAATGACAGAATCAATCCACCGGCCTCGGCGAGCGCTCCAGCAGCACGGTCTGGATTCCGCAGGTGCCGCTCCGCACGGTCATGATGCGCGTGCCCGGCTTGCGGCCGGTGCGCACCTCTGAGACGTCGAGTCCGCTCGCGATCAGGCGGGCGCGGGTGGCGTCGATGTCGCTGACCCGCCAGCTCAGACCCCAGAGCCGGTCATGCGCGGCATCGCCGCCCGCGACCGGGCGGCGCACCACCTCGACGATGAGGTCGCCGCAGCGGAAGAACATCAGCTGGCCCCAGTCCTGGTGCGAGCGGTCGAGCGCGAGATCAAGGCCGAGCCGGGCGCCGTAGAGCGCGGCGGCGCGCTCGGAATCCTCGGTGGTGACGACGACGTGGTCGAGCCCCTCGATCGGCGCGATGTCGGTCACGGCGGACTTCGGACGCTCGTCGGCCAGCTCCAGGAAGAACATGCGCACGCCGCGCGTCAGCTCGGTGGTGGCCCGCGTGCGCTTCCAGTGCAGCACGGCGTCCGTGCCGGCGTCGCTGCTCTCGACCTCCGCGACCGGGTCCGGCCTCAGGGCCACCCGCTCCAGCCGGCGGTGCATCTTGCCGATGTCGGCGACGCGAAAGCACAGGCTGGCAAGCACGCCCTCCTGGTCGCCGAGCAGTGCGCGCATGCGGTCGGCGGTGACGCTGAAGCCGTGAGGGGCCATCAGCTCGATGGTCATATTGTCGAGGGTGAACAGCACCCGGTCGGCGCCCTCGCCCGAGTTCTGCCAGGCCGGCGCGCGGGCGAGCAGCGTCTGATAGGCCGCCTTGGCCGCGCCGATATCGCCTACGAGAACGACGATGTGATCGAGGCCGGTGATCATTCTGCACCCTTTTTGTGGACCGGGAACCCCGGGAGCGGAAGACGGCGTTTGTCCGGGCTTGGCATGGGCCAGTGATGGTCGTATTCTCGGACCATGCTGACCTCAAGCGCTTCGGGCGGCAGTTTTGCGAATAATTTCAGCGTCCCTCCGGAGCGGAACCGGTGCTAGAGTAATCTCGCCGGCCGGGACCACAAGCGCATCACGGACAAGCAATGCAGGCTCTCTTCATCGGACAGACCTATATCGACGTCGTCTTCATCACCGACCACATGCCGACCGGCGACGAGAAGCACGTGGCGCGTGACTACGCGGTCTCCTTCGGCGGCAATGCGGTGACGGCGGCGTTCTGCTGCGCCAAGCTCGGCATCGTGCCGGACCTGATCGCGACCGCAGCCAATGACTGGCTGGGGCGCATGTTCCAGGACATGTGCGCGAAGTACGGCATCTCGCTGCATGGGCGCAAGGTCAACCAGTCCTCGCTCTCCTTCATCATGCCCAAGGACGGCAAGCGCGCCATCGTCCGCTGCCGCGACGACGAGCACATCCACCCCTTTCCGATGCTCAATCTCGGCGGCTGCCGCGCGCTGCATGTCGACGGCCACCAGCCGGATGCCGCCATCCACTACGCCAAGGTGTGCCGCGAGGCCGGCATCCTGACCTCGCTCGACGGCGGCGGCCTGCGCACCAACACCCATGAGCTGCTGGAATTCATCGACGTCGCCATCGTCGCCGAGCGCCTGTGCGAGCAGATGGATCTGACGCCGGAGAAGATGCTCGACTATCTCAAGAGCCGCGGCTGCAAGATCGGCGGCGTCACCATGGGCGAGAAGGGCCTGTTCTGGTACGACGAAACCGGCACGGTGCAGGTGATGCCGGCGATGCCGATCCCGCGCGAGCGCGTCATCGACACCAACGGCGCCGGCGACGTCTTCCATGGCGCCTATGTCTATTCCTACCTCGCCCATCCCGGCAAAAGCTGGCGCGAGCATTTTGATTTCGCCCGCGCCGCCTCGACCTTCAAGATCCAGCGCCTCGGCAACGAGGCCGGATTGCCGACGCTGGTCGATATCGCCAAGGTCAGGCACGAGTTCGAGGTCAGGGTCTAGAAAAAGATGGGGCGGGTCTTCGTTGCCGGCAGCATCAACATGGATGTGGTGGCCACGGCCGATCGCCATCCGCGCGTCGGCGAGACCGTCGCCGGCCGCCAGGTGCTGTATTTCCCGGGCGGCAAAGGCGCGAACCAGGCTGTCGCGGCCTCGCGGTTAGGGGCGCGCACCACGCTGATCGGACGGCTGGGCCGGGATTCGTTCGGCACTGAACTGAAGGCCTTTCTCGGCGAGCAGTGCATCGATCTCGGCTACGTCGTGGAGACGGCCGAGACCCACACCGGGACGGCCATTATCACGGTGGCCGAGGCCGACAACACCATTGTCGTCGTTCCCGGGGCGAACGGGCTGGTCGGCGCTGACGACGTTAGCGTCGTGCCGCTGCTGAAGGGAGACGTCGCCGTCAGCCAGTTCGAGATTCCGCTGCCGACGATCGCTGCCTTCTTCCACCGCGCCCGCGCGGCGGGGGCGGTGACGGTGCTGAACCCGGCGCCCGCGCAGAAGATGCCGGGCGAGCTGCTGGCGCTGGTTGACATCCTCGTCCTGAACGAGACCGAGCTCGGCTTTCTCGCAGGCAGTGAGCTGTCGGACTACGATGAGGCCGCGAAGATCATCGACGTCGCGCGAAAACTTCAGGCGCGGCAGGACCAAACCATCTGCGTCACGCTCGGCAAGCGCGGCGTGCTCGCGCTCGCCGGGCGCGAGGAGATCTCGGTTGCCGGCCGTGTGGTGAAGGCACTCGACACCACCGGCGCCGGCGACTGCTTCGTCGGCGCGCTCGCCGCGCAACTCGCGGACGGCGCAGCCTTGCGCGACGCGCTGAGATTCGCCAACGCCGCCGCCTCGATCAGCGTGCAGCGGATGGGCGCCGGACCGTCGATGCCGACGGCGGCCGAAGTGACGGCGGTGCTGTAGAGGCCTCTTCGCCTCTCCCCGCTTGCGGGGAGAGGTCGGAATTTTGCGAGAGCAAATTCCGGGTGAGGGGGACTCTCCGCGAGTCCGACTGCCATCGTATGCGCGGAGAAAGCCCCTCACCCCGACCCTCTCCCCGTAAGAACGGGGAGAGGGAGAAGAACTTCACGCCAGCGCGCTCTTGAGGTCGAAGCTCTCGTCCGCGGCCTGCTCCGGCGTGATCGTGCGGTCCATGCTCTGCAAGCGGCGGCCGAACATGTGATCGCCGGCGCGGTTGATCGATTCGATGCCGAGCAGCTTGTCGCCGTGATAGCAGAACGCCGAAAACGCCTTCTTGGCGGGATCGCCGCGCAGCACGACGCGGTCGTAGCCGGTCGTCAGCCCCGCGATCTGGAGCTTGTCGTCGCCCTGGTCGCTCCAGAACCAGGGATGACTGTCGTACGATTTCTTATCCCCGGTCAGCTTTGCCGCGAGGCAGCGGGCCTGATCGGTGGCGTTCTGCACCGATTCCAGCCGCAGCGATCCGCCGAAGCGCGGGCTTGCGAACAGCGCGCAATCGCCGATGGCCGAAATGTTGGGATCAGCCGTCGACAGATATTCATCGACGATGATGCCGGCCGCGACCGGCAGCCCTGCCTCGGCCGCGAGTTCGATGTTCGGCAGCACGCCGACGCCGACCACGACGAGGTCGGCCGGCAGATGCCGCCCGTCGCTCAAGGACACGCCCGTGACCTTGCCGCCCTCCGCCTCGATCGCGGTGGCCTGCACACCGAGATGGATACGGATGCCGGCCTCGCGGTGGCGGTCCTGGAAATACTCCGAGACCTCCGCCGTCACCGCGCGCGCCATCACGCGCGGGGCGAGTTCGAGCACGTCGACCTCGAGGCCCTTGATGCGGGCGGTCGCGGCGAATTCGAGGCCGATGAAGCCGGCGCCGATGATCACGGCGCGCGTCTTCGACGGCATGATCGCGCGCAGCGCCTCGCTGTCGTCGAGGATACGCAAATATTTCACGTCGGGCAGATTGGCATTGGGCAGATCGAGCAGGCGATTGCGCGCGCCGGTCGCCAGCACGAGGTGCCAATAGTCCAGCGTCTCGCCGGATGCGAGATGCACCTTACGCGCGGAGCGGTCGATCGAGGCGGCGCGGCCCGCGATCAGCTCGATGGTCTGGTCCTGGTAAAACTTCTCAGGCCGGAACATCAGGCTCTCCGGACCCGCGGAGCCCTTGATGTAGGCCTTGGACAGCGGCGGCCGCTGATAGGGCAGATGCGGCTCGTCATTGATCAGGCAGATGCGCTCGGCAAAGCCGGCCTGGCGCAGCGATGCCGCGATCTGGTAGCCGCCATGGCCGGCACCGACGATGATCACCGGGCCAGTCATCGGACAGCCCATTTCCGGAAGACACGAGCGTGACCCATGCCGCCTCCTCTCTCGCTGATTTTGCTTGCTGGCCTTGCGAGGAGCCGGCGCTCGTGTCCGTCCCTTGGCGAAAGCGGCTCCATTTGAGCCTATCATTCCGCCCGGCGCAAGAGCGGTGGTTCGGGGATTGTCACCCCTGCCCTTCTGCGATTTAGTTCGAGCCTCGACCTCCTGCCGGAGAAATCCAGATGACCGCTCCCGTCTCAAAGCCCGACGATCCCGCCCTGCTGCGGATCGACGGCCCGATCGCGACCATCACGCTGAACCGCCCTGCCGCGTTCAACGCAATCGACCTTGCGATTGCGCAGAAGCTCGAGCAGCTCGCGGCCTATCTCGAAGGCGCCGACGACATCCGCGTCGTCGTGCTCGAGGGTGAAGGCCGCGCGTTCTGCGCCGGCGGTGATCTGCAGACGATCGGGGCCGCCGCCGAAGCTGCCACAGTGACGCCCGTCGTCGGCGAGCTATTGAAGCACTATCACGCCTTCATCGAGATCATCAGGCGCATGCCGAAGATCTCGCTGTCGAGCGTGCACGGCTCGGCCGCCGGCGCCGGCATGGGCCTCGCCTTCGTCACCGACCTCTGCATCGCCGCTGACGACGCCAAGTTCACGCCGGCCTATGCCAAGATCGGGGTGTCGCCGGACGGTGGCTCGACGGTTGGCATCGTCGGCACGGTCGGCTCGCGCCGGGCGCTGCAGATCTTTCTGTCCGAGGACAATTTTACCGCGCAGCAGGCCTATGAATGGGGCCTGGTCGCGAAGGTCGCTCCTGCCGCCGAGCTGAAGACCGCGACGCGAAAACTTGCCGAGCGTCTCGCGCAGAACCCGCCGGCTTCGATCGCCGGCACCAAGCAGCTGGTCTATCAGGCGGCGACCACGCCGGTGAAGCAGCAGCTCGATGCCGAGGAGCACAAGATCATCATGGCGATGAACACGGAAGCGTTCCGCACCGCCGTGAAGAAGTTCACGAGCAAGAGCAAGTAGCGGCCCCACGATCAGTGGCAGGGCGGCGCCGGTGCGCACGCCTCGTCCTTCGAGACGGCGCTGACGCGCCTCCTCAGGATGAGGCTCATCAGCGTCAGTGCCCGTTGAAACTGTAGCCGCGCGCTCCGTCCTCATCCTGAGGTGCCCGCCTAAAGCGGGCGTCTCGAAGGATGGCCGCAGGGAAAGCTCTCAAATGCGATACCCCTGCGGTCGGCGGCTCAGCCCTTCGCCGGGCCCGTCCTCTGCATGAAGTCAAAATCGCAGCCCTCGTCGGCCTGCAGGATCGTCTCGTTGAACAGCCAGGCGTAGCCCCGCCGTGCCTCCTCCGGCGCGGCCACCGGCTTCAACGCAGCGCGGCGCCGCTCCAGCTCGGCGGCGTCAACCAAGAGCTCGATGCTGCGCTTGGCCACGTCGAGGCGGATCATGTCGCCATTCTCAACCAGCGCCAGCGGCCCGCCGACGGCGGATTCCGGGGTGATGTGCAGCACGATGGTGCCGAACGCGGTGCCGCTCATGCGCGCATCCGAGATACGCACCATGTCCTTGATGCCACCGCGCGCGAGCTTCTTCGGGATCGGCAGATAACCCGCTTCCGGCATGCCCGGCGCGCCTTTCGGGCCGGCATTGCGCAGCACCAGCACGTCGTCGGCGTTGACGTCGAGATCGGGATCGTCGACCCGCAAGGTCATGTCCTCGACGGATTCGAACACGACGGCGCGCCCGGTGTGCTGCAGCAGCTTCGGGCTCGCGGCCGATTGCTTGATGACCGCGCCGCGCGGGGCGAGATTGCCGTGCAGGATGGCGAGGCCGCCCTCCTTCTTGATCGGATTGTCGCGCGGGCGGATGGCATCCTGGCCGGGCACGTCCTCCGCATTCGCCGCGATCTCACGCAGCGTCTGGCCGCTGATGGTCCTGGCATCGAGATCGACGAGATCGCCGAGCTGCGCCAGCAATTTCGGCACCCCGCCGGCGTGGTGGAAGTGCTCCATATAGTGCTCGCCGGACGGCTTGAGATCGACCAGCACCGGCACCTCGCGGCCGATCTGGTCGAACGCTGCGAGGTCGAGCCGGTGCGGCGAGCGATGCGCCATCGCGGTCAGATGGATCAAGCCGTTGGTCGAACCGCCGATCGCCTGCAGCACGACTTGCGCGTTCCTAAACGAGGCCGGCGTCAACACGTCGCTCGGCTTCGGGCCCTTGGCCTTGGCCATCTCCGCGGCAACCTTGCCGCTGGCCTCGGCGAGACGGAAGCGCTCGGCATGAGGCGCCGGAATCGTCGCGCTCATCGGGAGCGACAGGCCCATCGCCTCGATCATGCAGGCCATGGTCGAGGCCGTGCCCATCACCATGCAGGTGCCGACCGATGGCGCGAGGCGGCCATTCACCGCTTCGATCTCGGCATCATCCATGTCGCCGGCGCGATATTTCGCCCAGAGACGGCGGCAATCGGTGCAGGCCCCCAGCACCTCGCCCTTGTGATGACCGACCACCATCGGCCCGACGGGGATGACCACAGTCGGCAGGTCGGCGCTGATCGCGGCCATCACCTGCGCCGGCAGCGTCTTGTCGCAGCCGCCGATCACGATCACCGCATCCATCGGCTGGGCGCGGATCATCTCCTCGGTGTCCATCGCCATCAGATTGCGCAGGTACATCGAGGTCGGATGCGCAAAGCTCTCGGCGATCGAGATGGTCGGGAACACGAACGGCATCGCGCCCGACAGCATCACACCGCGCTTGGCGGCTTCGATGATCTGCGGGACGTTGCCGTGGCAGGGATTGTAATCGCTATAGGTGTTGGTGATGCCGACGATCGGGCGCTCCAGCGCGTCGTCGGAATAGCCCATGGCCTTGATGAACGCCTTGCGCAGGAACAGCGAGAAGCCGGCATCGCCATAGCTCGTCAGACCCTTGCGCAAGCCACTCGTCATCAGGGCGCTCCCTTCAGCTTTTGTCGTGGTGGTAAGGCCAGCCCCCTGATTGTCAATAACTCGACTTGCAGGCCTGACGCTTGGTTTTCGGGGCGGTCCCGAGAATCGCACGGCCTTGCCGCACGCGACGGCGCCCGACGCGCACGGAATCTCCCGCTTCCAGCTCTGCGGCGCGGACGTCTCCGGCCCGCCAGCCCGCCGTAGCTCCATTGAACGCAACTAAGAATGATTAGCAAGTAGTTGCACGCCCGGCCATTCTGTGGAATTGTTCTTGCGAATGACTTGCAATCGCAGGGGCTGCGCGTGAACCAAGCTCCTTGCGTCGATCAGTATCTCCCTGGTTCGCGCGGGTTGGTGGGATGTCGTGCTGAGAAAGTCGAGCTTCCGGGGCGCAATAGCGGCCGCAATTGTCGTCGCCGGTCATCTGGCGAGTTGCGTCTCCGCCTCTGCCGACGACGGTCCACGCGGCCTCGCCTATGCCTGGGCTGGCTCCGCACCGGCCCCCGGCGTCAGCAAGCTGACGGGAGGTTTGCCGTCGGCTCATTCGGAGATCGACACCGAGCACATCTTCGGTTTCAGCATGGGCTCCGACATCGGCAAGCCCGGCGAAATGGAGATCGAGTTCGAGAATGTCGGCGCGTTCGGCAAGCGCTCCGGCACTTACGCAGCCTGGGCCAATCTCAATCAGGTCAAATACACGGTCTCGGACAACTTCCGGATAGCACCCGGATTTGCACTGACCGGACAGCACATCAGTGGCGTTCCGGGTCTTGCCGATCATCGCGACGTCGCTTTCGGCGGTGTCGCGCTCGAACTGCGCTACAAGCTGGTCGATCGTGCCGTCGCGCCCTTCGGGTTGACACTCCATGCCCAGCCCGGCTGGAGCCGGATCGACGACGCCAGCGGCATGCATATCGCGCAATATGGCGCAGAGTTTGCCGCGCTGTTCGACAGCGAGCTCGTCAAGGACAGGCTGTTCGCCGCCTTCAACGTCTGGTACGGGACCGGCGGAACCCGCGAGATCTCGACCAATCTTTGGCGACACGATTCCGAGATGCAGCTACAGGCCGCGATCTCGTACGCAGTGCAGCCCGACCTCGTGTTTGGCCTCGGCGTACGCTACGCGCGGGCCTATGACGGCGGCGGCCTCGACCGCTTTTTGGGAGACGCAGTCTTTGCTGGCCCAACCTTCTCCTACAACATCTCGAAGGAGGTCGGCATCTCCGGCACCTGGCAGATGCAGGTTGCCGGCCAGGCGATCGGCGACGTTCGCAGCCTCAACCTCGATCAGTTCGAGCGGCACCAGGCGCTGTTGCGGCTCAACCTGCATTTCTGATGTGCGCGCCCGCAGCTACGCCCGCGGCCTCCGCGGCGCAACGTTTCCGGGACTGTCGGCCAAGCGCGCCCTCAGGCGCGGCCCTGCGAAGTCGAGAAACGCGCGCAGCTTCGCCGGCATGAAGCGGTTGGGCGAGTAGACGAAGCTGACCGGCTGCGGCGGCGGTTGAAAGTCCTGCAGGAGCGCAACGAGCTCTCCAGACCTCAGCGCATCCGACGCCAGATAGGAGAACACGACGGTGATCCCGATGCCTGCGCGCGCGGCATCGATGGCCGATTCCAGATTGCTCGCAATGAAGCGCGACCGAACCGGCACTGCATACTCGGTCTGCCCTCGTTTGAATCTCCACGTGCCCGGCGATTGAAGCGGAGGATAGCTGATGCAGTCGTGGGCGGAGACATCATCGGGAGCCTTCGGCGTTCCCCGCAGCTTCAGATAGGACGGGCTGGCGCAGGCGACGCGGTGAATTTCCCCCACGCGCACGGCGATCAGGCCGCTGTCGGCGAGATCGCCGACACGAAGCGCGACGTCAATGTTCTCGTCCAGAAGGTTGAGCGTCCGGTCCTGCAAGATGAGCTGAACATCCACTTCCGGAAATGCCGCAAGGAACTCGGCAAGGATCGGCTGCAAGCATAGCCGACCGAGCGCGACCAGCGTCGTGATGCTGAGATCGCCACGCGGCGTGGTGTATTCGCCGGAGGCAACGCGCTCGGCTTCGGTGAGATCGGCGAGAATTCGCTTGGCCGCGGCGATGTAAGAGCGACCGGCGTCCGTTGGGACGAGCGCGCGGCTCGAGCGATGAAACAGCTTGGTCTGGAGGTGCTCCTCGAGCTCCGAAACCTTCCGGCTCACCGTTGCCAACGGCATTTTCTGACGGCGCGCGGCAGCAGACAGGCTGCCCGCCTCCGCCACCGCCAAGACCACCGACATGCTTTCGAGACGATCCATGGGACACTTCCATATTCTGGAAGGAAAGATCCCGATTTTGCCAGATACCCACCATTTCCGGAAGTGCCTATTCCTCTCCGCACCCAAACCGAAGGAGAGACGAAAATGACCCAGACCAGAAAAGGCACTGCCCTCATCACCGGAGCTTCGACCGGAATCGGCGCGATCTACGCCGATCGCCTGGCGAAGCGCGGCCACGACCTCATCCTCGTTGCGCGCAACAGGCAGCGGCTCGCATCGCTCGCGCGCAGGCTCGGCAACGAAACTGGCCGCAAGGTGGAAACGGTGGAAGCCGATCTCACATCCCCTGCCGACCTCCGCCGCGTCGAGCAACTCATCAGAACCAACGGCGACATTTCGGTGCTGGTCAACAACGCCGGCGTCGGCGCCTCGGCCCCGCTGATCGATTCCGACATCGACAAGATGGAGGACATGATCCGTCTCAACGTCGGTGCACTGACGCGCCTGACTTACGCAGCGGTGCCCGGATTCATCGCCCGCGGCCACGGCACGATCATCAACATCGCTTCCATCGTCGCGATCGCGCCGGAGCTGCTCAACGGCGTCTACGGCGGCTCGAAAGCTTTCGTGCTCGCATTCACCCAGTCACTCGTTCACGAGCTCGCCGGGAAGGGCATCCGCATTCAGGCCGTGCTGCCGGGCGCCACTGCGACGGAGTTTTGGGACATCGCGGGCACGCCGGTTCACCAGCTGCCGGCAGAGATCGTCATGTCGGCCGACGACCTGGTCGACGCCGCCCTCGCCGGTCTCGACCTCGGCGAAGTCGTGACGATCCCGGCGCTGGCCGACAAGTCGGAGTGGGATCGCCACGAGAGCGCGCGGCTTGCCATGACGAACAAGCTCTCGAGCACCATTCCCGCCCCTCGCTACAACCTGCACACGCACGTGAGTGCGTGAGCGAACGACCGGCATCAAACGGAGATCACCATGTCACGCATCATCAGCCATGCGTCCACTTCAACCATCGCCCTGCGCCGCACGATCAGTTGGCGCGAACAGTCTGAACGCCTGCTCGCTTACGCCGAACCGATCAGCCGAATCGGTCTCTACGCGTCGCTCGCAATCATCTACGCCTGGTTCGGCGGCATGAAATTCACCGATTACGAAGCACAGGGGCTGGTGCCCCTGGTCGAGAACAGCCCGCTGCTGCGATGGTTCTACACGCTGTTCTCGGTCCGCGGCTTCTCGACCTTTCTCGGTTTCGTCGAACTCAGCATCGGGGTTCTGATCGCGCTCCGCCTGTCCAGCCCGATCTACTCCGCGGCCGGCGGCCTGTTGTCGGCCGGGCTGTTCGTCACCACGCTGAGCTTCATGATCTCGACGCCCGGCGTCGTCGTGCCGGAGCTCGGGGCCCCCGCGATCACGGTCGCTCCGGGACAGTTCCTGCTGAAGGACGTCGGCCTGCTCGCCGCTTCCTTCTGGGTGTTCACGGACTCGCTGAAGGCCGCCATCCGCAGGTGAACAAAGGCACCACAGCACAACAGACACGAACTCTAGACAGGAGACCCTCCATGAAAGTGCCATCCATTCTCGCTGCGGCTTGCGTTGCCATTTCCATTGCGAGTGCGGCGCCCAGCGCCGCCCACGGCATCGGCGAAACGGTCACGCCCCATTTCGAGCAATCGATCCCCAACATCCCGGGCAAGTCACTTGTGGCCCTGGTTGTGAACTATGAACCCGGCGGAAGATCGCCTTCGCACATCCACGCAAAGTCGGCCTTCATCTTTGGTTACGTGCTGTCAGGCGCAATCGAGTCACAGGTGAACGATGGACCTAGGCGGGTCTATCGCGCCGGCGAGAGCTTTTACGAGCCGCCGGGCTCCAAGCATCCTGTCAGCCGCAATGCGAGCCGGTCCGAGCCCGCAAGCCTGCTCGCAGTATTCGTCGTCGACAGCGGCGAGAAGGAACTGACCACTGCCGTCCAGCAGAAACACCATCAAGGAGAGAAACATGAGTAAGCGTCTCGACTACAACCAGATCGCGCCGGCCGGCATCAAGGCGCTCGGCGGCGTCTACGGCTACGTCCTGCAAAGCCGGCTTTCTGCCACGCTGATCGAGCTGGTCTATCTGCGGATCTCCCAGATCAACAATTGCGCCTACTGCCTGGACATGCACACCCGCGACCTGCTCAAGAAGGGAGAGAAGGTCGAGAAGATCGCGCTGCTGCAGGCATGGCGCGAGGCCGGCAATCTCTTCGACGAACGCGAACGGGCTGCGCTGGCCTGGGCAGAGACGGTGACGCGGGTTGCCGAGACGGGCGTGCCGGACGAGGCATACCAGGCCGCAAGGGTCGTGTTCGAGGAGCGCGAGCTCGTCGACCTCACGATCGCGATCAGCCTGATGAACGCCTACAACCGCATGGCCATCAGCTTTCGCGCAACCCCGGCGGCTGCCGCCGGCTGATGCTCCCCCACAACATCCTGCATAACTCGAAAGGACATTCACATGACTAAACGTTGGATCGTGGTTGCGGCGGCGCTGATCGTCGCAACCAGCCTAGCTTCGCTCTCGGCACGATCCGAAGAGCCACGACTGGGAGACATCAAGCGCACACATCTCATGAAGGAAGCACTGAGCGCGCCCGGGCGCGAGGTCGTCCAGGTTCGCGTCGACTTTCCTCCGGGCGTCGTTGCCGCCAGGCACAGTCACCCGGGCGAAGAGCTCGTCTATCTGATCGAAGGCGAGCTGGAATATCGGCTCGACGGCAGGCCGCCGCTGATCCTGAAGGCCGGCGACGTGCTGCTCATTCCTCACGGAGTGCATCATGCAGTGAAGAATGTCGGCAGCGGCAACGCCGCGGAGCTTGCGACCTACATCGTCGAGACGGGCAAGCCGCTGTTGACGCTCGGCCGGTGAACGATCACTACCGCTTATTCCAGTCGATGATCCGGCTCGGATCAGCATCGAACTCCATGCTGCAGAACGTGCCGCCCTGGAAATAATCGCCAACCGGATCCGGCTTCAGCTTGGCCTGCTCGGCCATGGCGTGCTCGCGGAAATCTTCGGCGCGGCCCGTCGGGCGATAGCCGAATTCGTAGGCGCGGTGGTTGTCCCACCAGGCGCGCTCGTTGAAGGAGGCGCCGTAGAAGATCTCGAAATGGATGTCGGGATGCTCGAGCCCGATGCGGCAGAGCTGCACGAGGTCATCGGGCTTGAGCCAGATCGAGAGCCGGCGCTTGTCGAGCGGCATGTCGCCGAAATTGCCGATGCGCAGGCACGTCACCTTCATCCCATGCTTGTCGGCGTAGAGCGCGCCGACGGCCTCGCCGAACACCTTGCTGACGCCATAGCGGCCGTCGGGGCGCGGGGTGACGTCGGTGCCGATCTTGTGATGGCGCGGATAGAAGCCGACGGCGTGGTTCGACGAGGCGAACACCACGCGCTTGACGCCCTTGCGGTAGGCCGCCTCGAACAGATTGTAACCGCCGATGATGTTGGCCTGGAGGATCTGATCCCAGGTGCCTTCGACCGAATAGCCGCCGAAATGCAGGATGCCGTCGACGCCCTCGCAGATCGCCTCGCATTGCGCGAGATCGGCGAGGTCTGCGGCCTTGAATTTTTCATCGGAGCCGAGATCAGCCGGCGGCTTGATATCGGACAGTAGGAGATCCGAGTAGATCGGCGGCAACAGCTTCCGCAGGCTGGTGCCGATCCCGCCCGAAGCTCCCGTCATCAGAATACGCGGCATGTCGTCCCTCGCCGTTGGTGACCGAATTTGCGATCACGTGTCTCTAATGATAGCAGGATTGTCCAGAGGGAACGAAACGAGAGAACCGGCATGAATGAGGCATCGTCCCACACGGAGGAACGGCCAGGCTGGCAGCCGGCGACCTATTACCCCGATCCCGCGATTAGGGCACTCGATCCTCGCTTCGAAAAATACTGGCTGAAGCTTTCGGCGGTGGAGCGGCTGGCGACCGGCCTGCGCTGGGCCGAGGGGCCGGTGTGGTTCGGCGATGGGCGTTATCTCCTGTGCAGCGACATCCCGAACCAGCGCATCCTCAAATGGGAGGAAGAGACCGGTGCGGTCAGCGTGTTCCGCAAGCCCTCAAATTTCGCCAACGGCAACACGCGTGACCGGCAGGGCCGGCTGATCACCTGCGAGCACGGCGGCCGGCGCGTGGTGCGCACCGAGTATGACGGCAGCATCACCGTGCTGATGGATCAATTCAACGGCAAGCGGTTGAACTCGCCGAACGATGTCGTTGTTAAATCGGACGGCTCGATCTGGTTCACCGATCCGACCTTCGGCCTGCTCGGCAATTACGAGGGCTACAAGGCCGAGCCCGAGATCGAGCCCAACGTCTATCGACTCGATCCCGAGACCGGCAAGGCGACCATCGTCGCCGAAGGCGTGCTCGGACCGAACGGGTTGTGCTTCTCGCCGGACGAGAAAATTCTGTATGTCGTGGAATCGCGGGGCGTGCCGAACCGAAAAATCCTCGCCTATGACGTTTCGCCCGAGGGCACCACGATCTCGAACAAGCGCGTCCATATCGATGCCGGCCCGGGCACGCCCGACGGCATGCGCTGCGACATCGACGGCAATCTCTGGTGCGGCTGGGGCATGGGCGATCCCGAGCTCGACGGCGTGGTGGTGTTCGCACCCGACGGCGTCATGATCGGCCGCATCGCCCTGCCCGAGCGCTGCGCCAATGTCTGCTTCGGCGGCGTCAAGCGCAACCGCCTGTTCATGGCCGCGAGCCAGTCGATCTACGCGCTGTATGTGAACACGCAGGGTGCGGTAGGGGGATAGGCTCCACAGCGCGCCCAACCACCGACCGTCTCTACCCCTTCTTCTCCTGTGCCGCCGCGGTCTGCTTGACGAGCGCCTCTTCGAACGCCTTTTCCAGCGATGCCGCATAGACCTTGAACTCGCCCGGGTCGACAAACGGACTGGGCCCGCCGCCGGCGAGCTTGGCGCGCTTCTCGGCCATCTTGTACATCTCGGGATGGGGAGCCAGCAGGATGTCGACCTTCATGTCCTTGGCACGCGCAAAGGTCTTGCGATAGTCGTCGACGATGCCGGCATAGGTCGGGCTGCCGACAAGCCGGTTCAGCGCGACGGTGCCGCTGCAGAAGATCAACACCGAGCGTGTTGCATCGCCATCCTTCACCGAGAAGGCCCAGCTGGTGCAGCCCGGCGAATGGCCGGGCGTCTCGCGCGCCGTTAGCGTGACGCTGCCGACCGCGACGGTGTCGCCCTCACGCACCGTGCGGTCGACTTTCACCGGCGGAAAGTCGAGCGCCTTCTCCTCCTGCGCACCCGGATAATAGCCGCCTTCGAGCAACGGCTTGTCGGCCTCGCCCGCGACCATCTGCGCGCCGCTCGCCTGCTTCAACTCGGCGAAGCCGCCGGTGTGGTCGATATGGGCGTGGGTGTTGAGGAGATATTTGATGTCGCTGATCTTGAAGCCGAGCTTCTCGATGCTCGTCCTGATCTGCGACGTCGATTCCGGCATCACGGTATCGACCAGAATATGCCCCTGTGGCGACGTGATCAGGTAGGACGCGAGGCCGTTAGTGCCGACATAGTAGACGTTGTCGACGATCTTGAACGGCTCGGTCGGTTCGTTCCATTTCGCCCTGAGCGTGTTGAGCAGATCCTTCACCGTCTGGGCCTGCGCAGCGCCTGACAGCGTCAGCAGCGCAACGAATGCGATGATCAGTTTTCTCACGTTCCGTCCCTTTGCTTTTATTGATTTGACGGGCTGTTGTCGCCGTGAAGCGGCTGGTCTCACAGCAAAGATGCCGGCTTCCCTGGAAGCCGGCATCCCCTCGCGGCGCAAGCGCCGTATGAACTACGCCGCGTTGAAGCCGGCGACCGCCTTCACTTCGAGGAAGTCCTCGAGGCCGAACTTGCCCCACTCGCGGCCGTTACCGGACTGCTTGTAGCCGCCGAACGGCGCGGTGCGGTCGTTGGGTACGCCCTGCAGGTTGACATTGCCGGCGCGGATCTGGCGGCCGACGCGCTTGGCGTCCTCGACCGTCGGGCCGGTGACGTAACCGGCGAGGCCATACGGCGTATCGTTGGCGATCTTGACCGCGTCGGCTTCGTCCTTGGCGCCGATGATGGTCAGCACCGGCCCGAAGATCTCCTCGCGCGCGATCGTCATGTCAGGGGTGACGTCGGCGAAGATGGTCGGGCGGACATAGAAGCCCTTGTTGACGCCTTCGGGCAGGCCCGGGCCGCCGGCGACGAGCGTTGCGCCCTCGTCGATGCCCTTCTTGATCAGCCCCTGGATCTTGTCCCACTGACCGCGATTGACCACCGGGCCGATGGTGGTGCCTTCGGCGCGGGGATCACCGGCCTTGGTCTTGTCGGCGACGGCCTTCGCGATCGCGGCGACTTCCTTCATCTTCGACAGCGGCACGATCATGCGCGAGGGCGCGTTGCAGGACTGACCGGAATTGTTGAACATGTGCATCACGCCGCCGGTCACCGCCTTCGTGAGGTCGGCGCCTTCGAGGATGACGTTCGGCGACTTGCCGCCAAGCTCCTGGCTGACGCGCTTGACGGTCGGCGCTGCGCGCTTCGCAACGTCGATGCCGGCGCGGGTCGAGCCGGTGAATGAGATCATGTCGATGTCGGGGTGCTCGCTCATGGCGGCGCCGACCTCGGGGCCGAGGCCGTTGACGAGGTTGAACACGCCCTTGGGCACGCCAGCTTCATGCAGGATCTCCGCGAAGATCAGCGCAGAGGTCGGCGTGAACTCGCTGGGCTTCAGGATCATGGTGCAGCCGGCGGCGAGCGCGGGCGCGACCTTGCAGGCGATCTGGTTCAGCGGCCAGTTCCAGGGCGTGATCATGCCGACCACGCCGATCGGCTCGCGCAGCACCATGGCGGTGCCGACCGGCTCCTCGAAATGGTAGTTCTTGAGCACGTCGAGCGTGGTCATGAGATGGCCGAGGCCGGCGCCGGCCTGCAGCTTCTCCGCCATCGGCAGCGGCGCGCCCATCTCGTCGGAGACGGCGGCGCCGATCTCCTTGAGGCGGCCCTTGTAGATCTCGATGATCTTGCCGAGCAGCGCGACGCGCTCCTCGCGGCTGGTCTGGGAGAAGGTCTCGAAAGCGCGCTTGGCGGCGGCGACCGCCTTGTCGACATCGGCCTTGGAGCCGAGCGCAACCTCGTACATCGCCTCTTCCGTCGCCGGATTGATCACGGCGGTGGACTTCTTGACGGCGGGATCGACCCAGGCGCCGTCGATGTAGAATTGCATGCGATTGACCATCGTTAACCTCTTCTTGGGGGCTTGGAGGGGGCGTTTCGGCAGGCATCCTTGCACGAAAGCGCCGGCAATTGAACCCGCCATATGCGGGGCCAGCGTTGCGGCGGACGGAGGTTATATGAGCCGGTGGCGGGAACGTGGCAAGGCACTCTCAGCCGTCATTCCGGGGCGCGCGGAGCGCGAGCCCGGAATCCATACTCCCGATCGTGGTTATGGATTCCGGGCTCGACGCTGCGCGTCGCCCCGGAATGACGAGGGAGTTACCTCCACTACACCGCCATCTTCCGGTGCAGCACCGGCGCGCCGGTGGTGAGGCTTTCGGCCGCATCGATGATCGCGTTCGCATCGATGCCGTAGTGCCGATAAAGGTCCGCGATGCTGCCGGTCTGGCCGAACTGCTCGACGCCGAGCGCCTCGGCACGGTGGCCGCGGACGCTGCCGAGCCAACCGAGCGCAGACGGATGGCCGTCGATCACGGTCACGATGCCGCAGTCGCGCGGCAGCGGCGCCAGGAGCTTTTCGATGTGGCTGAGATGCTGCACGCCGCGGCGGTCGCGCCGCAATTTCCGCGCGGCGGTCCACCCCGCATGGAGACGATCGGCCGAGGTGATCGCGAGCAGCCCGACGTCGCGGCGGCTCTCGCCGATGAAGCCGGTCGCCTCGATCGCCTCAGGCGCGACCGCGCCGGTATAGGCGATCACGACCTCGGCATTCGGCCCCGGCTTGCGCAGCCAATAGGCGCCGTCGGTGATGCCCTGTCGCAGCTCCGGTGTCATGATCCGCTGCGCCTGCTCGATTGAGCGCGTCGAGAGCCGCAAATAGACCGAGCCGCCCTCGCCTGGATCGCGCTGCATGTGCTCGAAGCCGAAAGCCATGATCACGGCGAGCTCGTCGACGAAGGCCGGCTCGAACGAGGCGAGGCCGTCTTGCGCCATGCCGATCAAGGGCGTTGCGATCGACTGATGCGCGCCGCCTTCGGGCGCGAGCGTGATACCCGACGGCGTCGCCGCCACCATGAAGCGGGCGTCCTGGTAGCAGGCGTAGTTCAGCGCATCGAGGCCGCGCTCGATGAAGGGATCGTAGAGCGTGCCGACCGGCAAGAGCCGCTCGCCGTTGATCTGGTGCGACAGGCCGAGCGCCGAGAGCATGATGAACAGGTTCATCTCGGCGATGCCGAGCTCCAGATGCTGGCCCTTTGGCGAAGCGTCCCAATTGTAGGTCGAAGGAATTTTCTCGCTGCGGAATAAGTCCGCCTTCTCGGCCCGCGCGAACAGGCCGCGGCGATTGACCCAGGGGCCGAGATTGGTGGAGACGGTGACGTCCGGCGAGGTCGTGACGATGCGCCTGGCGAGCTCGCTGTCGCTGCGCGCGATCTCGTTCAGCACGAGGCCAAAGCCCTGCTGGGTCGACATCTGCGGCGACGGCTTGAACGCGAGCTGCTGCGGCACCTCGATGACGGGCGCCGTGAGCCGGCGACCATCCTGATTGAACGGCACCCGCGCGAGGAAGGCCTCGAGCTCGGCTGCATCCTGCGGCAGACCTTCGAACTTGTCCCATTCTTGGCCGGGCCGGATGTTCTGGCTCTCGCGATACTTCTCCATCTGCGCAACAGTCATCAGACCGGCGTGGTTGTCCTTGTGGCCCTGGAACGGCAGGCCGACGCCCTTGATGGTGTAGGCGATGAAGCAGACCGGGCGGTCGTGATCGATCGCGTCGAACGCCTCCAGCATGCTCGCCATGTCGTGGCCGCCGAGATTCGACATCAGCGCCAAGAGCTCCTCGTCGCTGCGCTTGTCGATCAGTCTTGTGATCGGGCCCTGGTCGCCGATCTCATCATGGAGGTGCTTGCGGAAGGCTGCGCCGCCCTGGAAGCACAGCGCCGCATAGAGCGCGTTCGGGCAATTGTCGATCCAGCGCTTCAGCGCCTCGCCGCCGGGCTCGGCGAAGGCCTCGCGCATCAGTCGGCCGTATTTCACGATGACGACGTCCCAGCCGAAATTGCGGAACATGGTCTCGAACTTTTCCCAGAGACCTTCGCGCACGACGGCATCGAGCGACTGCCTGTTGTAGTCGACCACCCACCAGGTGTTGCGCAGGCCGTGCTTCCAGCCCTCCGCGAGCGCTTCGAAGATGTTGCCTTCGTCCATCTCGGCATCGCCGACGAGGGCGATCATCCGCCCCTCGCGGCGGTCCTTCATCCAGCCGTGCGCCTTGACGTAGTCCTGCACCAGCGAGGAGAACAGCGTCTGCGCGACGCCGAGGCCGACCGAGCCGGTGGAGAAATCGACGTCATCGACGTCCTTGGTGCGCGAGGGATAGGACTGTGCGCCCTTGAAGCCGCGAAAATTCTCCAGCTTCTCGCGGCTCTGCCGGCCGAACAGATACTGGATGGCGTGGAACACCGGGCTCGCATGCGGCTTCACCGCGACGCGGTCCTCAGGGCGCAGCACGTGGAAGTACAGCGCCGACATGATGGTGGCGAGCGAGGCGGACGAGGCCTGGTGGCCGCCGACCTTGAGGCCATCCGCATTGGAGCGGATGTGGTTGGCGTGGTGGATGGTCCAGGACGACAGCCACAGCGCCTTGCGGCTGAGGGCGGTCAGGATGTCGAGACGGGCGGGGTCAACGGGCATGGCGATGCTCCGGAAAATATGCACCGATCATACGCCTGCGCGCGGCATCAAACTTCTCAATTTTTCGCGCCATACCCGCCGATATTGGGATACTTTACCAACGTAGCGGATAGATTGCAGGTTTCATCCCAATGCCCGAGCTCGATGCCATCGACCGCAAGATCCTCAGCCACCTTCAGAACGACAGCCGCCTAACCATGCAGGAGCTCGCCGACAAGGTCGGGCTCTCGGTCTCGCCCTGCCATCGGCGCGTCAAGCTCCTGGAGGAGCGCGGCGTCATCTCGCGCTATGTCGCGACCGTCGACCAGAAGGCGCTGGGACTGCACGTCAGCGTCTTCATTTCGATCAAGCTGGCACGGCAGAAGGAGGAGGATCTCAACCGCTTCGCCCGCGCCATCTCGAAATGGGACGAGGTGCTGGAGTGCTATCTGATGACCGGCAACCGCGACTATCTCTTGCGTGTCGTCGCCGCCGACCTCGCCTCCTACGAGACGTTCCTCAAGACCAAGCTGACCCGCCTCGACGGCATTGCCTCAATCGAGTCCAGCTTTGCGCTGAGCCAGGTAAAATATTCGATCGCGCTGCCGGTGTGACCTGGCTCAGGGGGATTGGCGGGTTGTCACATTGGGCGCAACAAAGCCCGCCGATGGTCGTTGGTAACTGGCATCCTAGCGGAGAGAAGGACCCATGACCGCAGCCGATCGCAAATCCGAGATCTCCAAGCGCGCGCGCATCATCCAGGAAATGGCCGATGATCTCGACGAGGAACTTGAGATGGAGCTGGATGATGCCCGTCTCGACGAGCTCCTCGACGAGACCCGGAACCCTGAAACCGACGGTCGATCGCAGGCTCTATTTCCGGGAACTGCTTCGCCTCCAGGGCGAGTTGATCAAGCTCCAGGACTGGGTGCAGAGCGAGAGGAAGAAGGTCGTGGTGCTGTTCGAGGGCCGCGACGCCGCCGGCAAGGGCGGCGTGATCAAGCGCATCACGCAACGGCTCAATCCGCGTATCTGCCGCGTCGCGGCGCTCCCCGCGCCGAACGAGCGCGAGCGCACGCAATGGTATTTCCAGCGCTACGTCGCGCACCTGCCGGCCGGCGGCGAGATCGTGCTGTTCGACCGCAGCTGGTACAACCGCGCCGGCGTCGAGCGCGTCATGGGCTTCTGCTCGGAGAACGAATATCAGGAGTTCTTCAAGACCGTGCCGGAGTTCGAGCGCATGCTGATCCGCTCCGGCATCATCCTGGTCAAATACTGGTTCTCGATCACCGACGACGAGCAGCAGTTCCGCTTCACCATGCGGATCAAGGATCCGCTCAAGCAGTGGAAGCTGAGCCCGATGGACGTCGAGTCCCGCAGTCGCTGGGAGGCGTACACCAAGGCCAAGGAGACGATGCTGGAGCACACGCATCTGCCGGATAGCCCGTGGTGGATCGTCGATGCCGTGGACAAGAAGCGCGCCCGGCTCAACTGCATCGCACATCTATTGACTCAGATACCGTACCAGGAGGTCGTGCGGGCTCCGGTGACGCTGCCGCCGCGCGTGCGACATCCCGACTATCAGCGAGGCCCGGTCCCGCCGGAGATGTACGTGCCGGCGAAATATTGACACTCCTACCGCCACGGCTGCACGATGATCTTGGTGTGGGCTTCGGGGTTGGCGAGATCGGCGAAGGCCTTGGCGACGCCGTCGAGGCCGACTTCGGCGGTGACCATCGCGGCCGCGTCCACCTGCCCTTCGGCGATCAGGCGCAGCGACGCAGCAAACTCCTCCGGGGTGTAGCCGAGCACGTATTGGACGTTGAGCTCCTTCATGATGCCGAGCATGGGCTCGCTTCTGTCGCTCTCCATGCAGACGCCGACCACGACGATACGCGCATCGCGCGGGGCACCCTCGAATACCTGCTGCAACAGGCCGGGCACGCCGACGCACTCGAAGATGATGGCGGGCTTCAGCGCGGGCAGCATGGCCTGGAACGGCGGCCGCGCCGCCTTCTCGGCCTCCGACATCTGCGCGTGCTCGGCCCAAGTCGCGTAAGGCTGCGACTCTCGGGGATCGACGACGATGTCGGCACCGAGTTTTGCGGCGAGCGCACGCCGCGCCGGCGAATAGTCGGCCGCGACGATCGGATGCAGCCGTTTGAGCTTCAGCGCGGCGATCACCGCAAGTCCGACCGGGCCGCAGCCGATCACGAGCGGCACCTCGCCGCCACGGATATTGGCTTTGGCGACGGCATGAACGCCGACGGCGAGCGGCTCGGTCAGCGCGGCATGCTCCGGCGCGAGGCCGTTGGGTACTTCGAGCAGCAGCGCTTCGCTCAGCAGCATCGCCTCGGCATAGCCGCCGATATTATCGTTGGAATAGCCGATCCCTTCGATGCCCTGCGGCGTCACCAGCGCTGGGAGCGAGCAGACCTGGGTTCCCGGCTTCAGCTTGCGCGATGTGCCGGGGCCGTAGTCGACGATCTCACAGCAGAATTCGTGGCCGAACACGACGTCGCGGCTGAGGTCCATCGGCTTGCGCCCGGTCTTCCGCGCCATCTCCACCATGCGATGGGCGTGCTGGCGCGCGTGCAGATCGGAGCCGCAGATGCCGCAGGCGAGCGTCTTGACCAGAACCTGACCTGGGCCCGGCGTCGGTTCGGCCATCCGGCCTACGACAATTTCACCGTTCCTGAAAATCGCGGCGCGCATCCGGCTCCTCCCTGATCGTTGGAGCCGTTGATAGCACGACGCGAAAGCTGCGAACTTGCGTCAGGCGTTCGGCGAACGCTCTTCCAGCACCAGCAGCTGAGCGCGGCGGACGCGCTCGCGATGGGCGATGTAGAGACCGCTGGCGACGATGAAGGCTGCACCGACGACGGTCCAGATGCTCGGGATCTCGCCGAAGATGAAGAAGCCGAGAATGCTGACCCACAACAATTGGGAGTAGGAGAACGGCGCCAGCACCGAGGCATCGCCGTAGCGATAGGCGAGCACGACGATCCACTGGCCCGCGGTCGAAGCGACGCCGATGAAGATGCCGAGCGCGATTGCGGTCCAGGACGGCGTCACCCAGACAAACGGCACGATCGCGGTGAGGATGACAAGGCCGGTGAGCGAGGAATAGGCCATGGTGGTGACGACGGCTTCGCGTCCGCTCATCATGCGCGTCAGGATCAGCGTGCCGGCCCAGCACGCCGCCGAGACCAACGGAAAGAAGGCGGCGGGGTGAAACGCACTGGTGCCCGGGCGCAGGATGATCAGCACGCCGATGAGGCCGAGCGCGGTGGCGAGCCAGCGGCGCATGCCGACCTTCTCGCCGAGGAACACGATCGAGAGCGCCGTGACGAATAGCGGCGCGACGAAACCGGTGGCGGACGCTTCCGCGATCGGCAGGAAGCCGAGGCCCGTGATGAAGAACAGCGAGGAGCCGAGCAGGGCCGCCCCGCGCATCACGTGCAGGCCGGGACGCTTGGTCCGCATCGCATAGAACGGCGAGGCGGGCAGCATCACGGGCGTGAACAGCAGCGTGAAGGTGAGGAAGCGGATCCAGGTGATCTCGATCGAGGGCAGGCTGGTCGATAGATATTTCGCGGTGACGTCGGAGCAGCCGAGAAACACCGTCGAGAGCAGGATCAGCGCGATGCCCTTGAAGGGATGATCGACGCGCGCAGGCGCGCGGCGAGCCTGCTGCTTCTTCTCCGGCACAGGCATGGGTATACTGTCGAGCCTTGCGGCTACGGCGGGCGGCGGTGTCACGGCTGGAACCCGGGCAAAATGCGAATCGAGAACAGCCGTAAAAAACGACAAATGCTCCGCGTTCACAACTTCCGAAAACAGGATGCCGATATGCGCGAGCCGCCGCGCGCGTCAATGCTCCGTTAATCTTGCCCGTTGTGCACTACAGCATGGGCAGTCCGAGCGGCTTCGGCCCGCGCGGAAACACCGCATCGAGCGCGGCAACCTCGTCTTTCGTCAGCACGATATCGCCTGCCGCCGCATTCTCGCCGGCATGTTCCGCAGACGAGGCCTTCGGAATCGCGAACACCGTAGTCGCACGGGTGAGGAAGCTCAGCGCGACCTGACGCGGCGTCGCACGATGCGCTTCCGCGATGCGCGCCAGCACGGCACCGCCCTTGCTGCTGCTTGCGGGGAAATCGTCGTGGCCGAACGGCGAGTAGGCGACGACGGCAACATTGTGCCGTTCGCACCACGGGACCACCGCATGCTCGATCGCGCGCTCCTTCAGATGATAGAGCACCTGATTGCAGGCGATCCGGCCCTCGCCGGAGACTTCGAGAATCTCGTCGAGATCGTCGGCATCGAAATTGGAGACGCCCCAGGATTTGATCTTGCCTGATTGCACCAGCTCCTCGAACGCAGCAACGGTGTCCTCCAGCGGATAGGAGCCGCGCCAGTGCAACAGATAACAGTCGAGCCGGTCGGTCTTCAGTCGCTTCAGCGAGCGCTCGCAGGCGGTGATGGTGCCGCGGCGCGAGGCGTTGCTGGGCAGCACTTTCGAAACGAGGAACACCTCGTCGCGCCGGCCTGCGATCGCATCCGCAATGACGAGCTCGGCATCGCCGTACATCTCGGCGGTGTCGATGTGGGTCATGCCGAGATCGAGTCCGCGCTGCAGCGCCGCAATCGCGCGCTTGCGGTCGCCGTGGTCGAGATACCAGGTGCCCTGCCCGATGACAGAGACGTTTGCGCCGGTCTTACCGAAGGGTTTTGTGTTCATGGTCGCTCCGATCTCCGCTGTTATTTCTCCCTCTCCCCGTTCTTACGGGGAGAGGGTCGGGGTGAGGGGCTGCTTCCGCAGATTCGCTGACAGTTGGACTCGCGGAGGCCCCCCTCACCCGCCGCGCTTTGCGCGTCGGCCTCTCCCCGCAAGCGGGGAGAGGCGAAGAGTCAGCGCTACAATCCCCCGATATCCGCCACCAGCACGCTGCCGGTCGCGGACTCCGTGATATAGAGCCGATCCTTGTTCTCGCCACCGATCGCGACATTGGTGCAGTTCGGCCCCGCGCACGATTTGATGCGCGCGATCAGTTCCCCGTTCGGCGCGAACACGAAGACGTGGCCGAGCGAGGGGTGGCCGACGAACAGGCGGCCCTTGGCATCCATGGTCAAGCCGTCAGGGCCGCTGGTGCCGAACAGCGAGCAGAAGCGGCCGACCTTGGACACGCTGCCGTCCTTCATGAACGGCAGCCGCCACACCGCGTTGTCGCGCGTCATCGCGACGAACAGCACGGTTTCGGCTGGGTCGAGCACCAGGCCGTTCGGACTGATGCCGGTGTCGAGCAGGCAATCGAGCCGGCCGTTCGAACCCAGCCGATAGACCCGGCCACTTGGATCGTGCAGGCCGGTCTGGCCCTGATCGGTGAAATAGATATCGCCGTTGGAGGCAAGATGCAGATCGTTGCAGCCGCGGAACGATTCCGAATTGCGCCCGGTCACGACCGGCTTGACGCGGCCGGCTTCGGCATCGAGCTCCATGATGCCATGCCTGTAGTCGGCGACCAGGATGCGTCCGTCGGATGCGATCTTCAGCCCGTTCGGCCAGCCCTCATATTCGACCACGAGCGACCATTCGCCGTCGGGCGCAATCCGGAAGATGCGGCCGAACGGAATGTCGACGATGTAGAGATTGCCGTCCTTGTCGAATGACGGCCCCTCGATGAAGCTCTCGGTTGGCATGTTCGGCCGGTTGGCATCGGCCCAATCGGTTCGCACGCCCTTGCGGCGAAACTTGTCGGGCATGGCGGTGAACAGCCTGGTCTCGATCAGGCGCGGCGGCGTTTCCAGGTACATCATGGTTGTTGTGGATGTTGAAAGGAGCGCGGCAGCATAGGGCACAATCGAGGGCGCGTCGATTGGGGCGAGGGCATGGCCGCGTCCACGCCGCTCTCGTGTCCCGGACGCGCTGCAGCGTGAAACGCTGCTGCGCAGAGCCGGGACCCAGGAAGCCACGCAACTCGGTGCAACATGGGCCCCGGCTCTGCAGCGCATCGCTATGCGCTGCGCTGCGTCCGGGGCACGAGATGATCGATTTGGTGCGCACCTGCATCAACACCGTCATTGCGAGCGCAGCGACGCAATCCAGAATCCCTCTGCTGAAAGACTCTGGATTGCTTCGCTCGCAATGACGGTTGAGAGAGCCAGCCCTACCCCGCCGCGCTTGCGACCTTCGCCTGCTGTGCAGGCACTTCCGTCGTGGCGATCAGGCGTTTCAGCTCGGGGATGCAGGAGCCGCAATTGGTGCCGGCCTTGAGCTTGGCGCCGATGTCGGCGGCCGTGCGCGCGCCGCCAGCGATGCTGTCGCAGATGGTACCGCGGCCGACGCCGAAGCAGGCGCAGACGATCGGGCCGGTCGAGGCCGCGCCTTCGCTGGACCTGCCCGACAGCAGCATGCGGCGCTGCTCATCCGTGACCTGATCGGCCGCGAACAGGCTCTTCACCACCTCCCAGTCGCCGGCATCGTGCGCGGGGCCGACGAACAGGCAGGTCTCGATTCGATCCCCAACAAACGAAGCCGCGCGAAAAACCCCGCCGCCGAAATCGCGATATTCGGCAACGTCCTCTCCGGCGACGCTCTCGAGCCAGGCGGGCCAGCGGGCGAGATCGGCATTGTCGGCGAACAGATAGCCGAAGCCGCCGCTGACGGTCACGCGCGTCCACAACAGGTTCTGCGGCAGATCGAGCGGCTTGCGCGACAATGCAAAGCCGCGGAAGACGAATTCGTAAGGCGCGATCGCGGCCGGCGTCGCCTTGGCTTCCGGCTGCCCCGAGAATGGATCGGTGAAGGACTGCACAAGCGCGCCGATGCGGCCGTGCGAGGCGTTCGTCGCGCTCCAGTGGATCGGCACGAACAGCGTGCCGCGCTGCTGCCGCTCACTGACGACGACCTTGAGGATGCACTGGCCGTAATCGGTGGTGATACGGGCATAGCCGTCATGGGCGATGCCGTATTTGCCGGCGTCGTCGGGATGGATCTCGACGAAAGGCTCGGGCAGATGCGCGCCCAGGCGCTGGCTCAGGCCGGTGCGCGTCATGGTGTGCCACTGGTCGCGGATGCGCCCGGTGTTGAGCCTTAAGGGGCGCGACGGACCGGTCTCGCCGCGCAGCGCCGGCACCTCCGGTGCTATGAAGCGGCCCTTGCCGTCATTGGTGAAGAAGCCGCCTTGCGCGAAGAAGCGCTCGCCGGGCGTCCCGCCCTCGCGCACCGGCCATTGCACCGGCTTCAAACCATCGAAGGCTTCGTCCGACAGCGAGGTCAGCGCGCCGATGTCGAAATCGCGGCTGCCATTGTTCTCGAACGCCGAGAGCGCGGCATGCTCACGGAAGATATCGGCGGCCGATTTGTAATTGAAGCTGTCGCCGAAGCCGAGACGTTTTGCAGTCTCGCTCAGGATCCACCAGTCAGGACGCGCTTCCCCCGGCGCCGGCAGGAACGCGCGCTGGCGCGAGATGCGCCGCTCCGAATTGGTCACCGTGCCCGACTTCTCGCCCCAGGCCAGCGCCGGCAGCAGCACGTGCGGGCCGGCCGCGACGGTGTCGTTGGAGAGCACGTTCTCGGACACCACGAACAGCTCGAGCTTCTTCAGAGCGTCGCGCACCATGTCGGCATCGGGCAGCGACACCGCGGGGTTGGTGCCCATCACCCAGAGCGCCTTGACCTCGCCGCGGTTGATCGCCTCGAACAGCTGCACCGCTTTCAGCCCCTCATGGGTGGCGATGCGCGGCGCCTTCCAGAACCGCCTGACGCGGTCGATGTCGGGCGGCGTGAAGCCCATATGGGCGGCGAGCATGTTGGCGAGGCCGCCGACCTCGCGGCCGCCCATCGCGTTGGGCTGGCCGGTCAGCGAGAACGGCGAGGCGCCCGGCTTGCCGATCCGCCCCGTGGCGAGATGGCAGTTTAGGATGGCGTTGACCTTGTCGGTGCCTTGCGCCGACTGGTTGACCCCTTGCGAATAGAGCGTGACGACCTTCTCGGTGTCACGGAACATCCTGAAGAAGGCGGCGACGTCCTGCTCGGAGAGGCCCGTGGCGAGCGCGGTCGCAGTGACGCTGCCGGCGATGTTGCGCGCGCGCGCCAGCGCATCATCGAAGCCCGACGTGTTCTGCGCGATGTAATCCTGGTCCAGCACGCCATTGTCGGCGAGATGCACGAACAGGCCGGAGAACAGCGCGGTGTCGGTGCCGGGCTTGAGGCCGAGGAACAGGTCGACATCGCTGGCGGTATCGGTGCGGCGCGGATCGATCACGATCATGCGGGCGCCGCGCTCCTGCCTGTTCTTCAGCATGCGCTGGAACAGCACCGGATGGCACCAAGCCGCGTTCGAGCCGACGAAGACGAGCAGATCGGCCTGGTCGAGATCCTCATAGCAGCCAGGCACCGTGTCGGCGCCGAAAGCGCGGCGATGGCCCGCAACCGAGGACGACATGCAGAGGCGGGAATTGGTGTCGACATTGGCGGTGCCGACAAACCCCTTCATCAGCTTGTTGGCGACGTAATAGTCTTCGGTGAGGAGCTGGCCGGAGAGATAGAACGCGACCGCGTTGGCCCCATCGCGCGCCACGATGTGCTGCATGCGGTGGGCGACGTGGTCCAGCGCATCGCTCCAGGCGACCCGCTCCAGCACGCCCTTGCAGCGGATCATCGGATAGAGCAGCCGCCCTTCCAGGCCGACGGTCTCGCCGAGCGCGGAGCCCTTTGAGCACAGCCGGCCGAAATTGGCGGGATGATCGGGGTCGCCCGCGATCGCCGCGCCGCCCTTGCCGTCGGGCGTCGCCAGGACGCCGCAGCCGACGCCGCAATAGGGACAGGTGGTCTTGGTGGTGCGGAGATTTGGATCGATCGCCGTCATATCACGCCGCTTTCGAAGGCTGCGCCAGCGCGCGGCCGAACATCATGTCGGTGCGGATCGAAGCGACCTTGTCGCGATTGCGGATCAGCTCGAGATACCAGAGCGCATCGATCGTATCGCCGATCAGCACCGCGCCGGTGAGCCGACCGTCGGCGATGACGAGCTTCTTATAAGTGCCGCGCCTGCGATCCGACAGCACGAGGCTCTCGCTGCCCTCCCCGCCCATGAAGTCGCCGGCGGAGAACACGCTGACGCCGGAGACCTTCAGATTGGTCGAGACCACGCTGCCCTGATAGGCGGCGGGCCGGCCGGCCAGATGCCGCGCCAGCACGCGCGCCTGCTCGTAGGCGGGCTCGACCAGGCCATAGCAGGTGCCGCGATGCTCGGCGCATTCGCCGAGCGCAAAGATGTCGGACGCGGAGGTCTGCATCACGTCGTTGACGACGACGCCGCGGTTGACCGCGATCCCCGCCTCTTTCGCCAGCGCGACGTTCGGCTTGATGCCCGCGGCGAAGATCACCGCATCGGCCGCGATGCGACTGCCATCGGCGAGCTCGACCGCCTGGACGTGGCCGTCGCCGTGGATGCGGGCCGTCGCGGCATTGAGCAGGATGCGGATACCCTTGCGCTCGACCAGCGTCTTGAGCAGGTCGGCCGCGGGCGCGTCGAGCTGACGCTCCATCAGCCGGTCCATCAGATGCAGCAGCGTCACCGGTGCGCCGGCCTTGGCGAGACCGTAGGCCGCCTCTAACCCGAGCAGGCCGCCGCCGACCACGACGACGCGCTTCCTGGCCGCGGCCAGCGTCAGCAGCAGGTCGACGTCGCGGGTGTCGCGAAACGTGTGCACGCCGGCAAGATCGGCGCCCGGCACGTTGAGCCGCAGCGGCGTCGATCCCGTGGCGAGCACGAGCTTGGAATATTCCATGCTCTCCTCGCCCGCGATCTTGAGCTCACGGCGGCCGACATCGATCTCGCTGACGCGATAGCCGTAGCGCACCGTGACGCCGCGGTCTCGCCACCAACCGGCCGGCCGCAGCTCGATCTCGTGCGAGCCGGTCTCGCCCGCCAGCACGGAGGAGAGGAGCACGCGATTGTAAGCGAGCCGCGGCTCTTCGCCGATCACGGCGACCGCGTAGCGGCCGAGCGCGGTCTTGGCGAGCTCGTCGACCAGACGCGCGGCCGCCATACCGTTGCCGACGATGACCAGCGGTTCACTCACAACGCATCTCCTATTCGGCGGCCTGCGCTTGCGCGCCGTAGGCCTCGGAAATCATGTAGCCGGACAGCACGCCATAGGCGTCGGTCCACGCTGCGGCGAGTTCGGGCGTCCAGGCTTCGCCAAGGCCCTTCTCGAGGGTCCAAAGCAAGCTCGCGCCGACCACGGGGTAGTGCTCGGCCTTGGCGCCATAGTCGACGTGACGCTTGGCGAGCGCGGAGGCCGCGGGAAGAATCGACTCCAGATTCGACAGGCCGCTGATCACGGCGGCGAGCATGCCCATCAGCTTCTTGCGCTGCTCGGTCATGTCCTCGGGAAACATCCCCCGCACGGACGGCGCCACCTCGAACAAGCGGTCGTAGAACAGCACCGCAGCGGCTTCCGAAATCGGGGCGACCTTGGCGAAGCTCTGCTGAACGAGGGTGATCTGCTCGGGCGTCATGATGTTCTCCTGTCTGTTTCGGTCTGCCTTCGTCCGCGCCATTGCGGACAAAGTTCATGGGTCAAACGTCATCAGAGAGATTTCTCCCCGCGTACGGGGAGAAGCGACATTCGTGCCAATTTGTCGTGCTCACACACGCGCCTCGGCGAGGCTTGGCGCGCCCTCACCCTGCGGGCTGCGACGCAGGTAGAACCACCAGGTCAGAGCGAGGCAGGAGGCGTAGAAGCCGAGATAGACCACGAGCGCGAGCTGCGGCCCGCCGGTCATGGCGATCGACTTGCCGAAGCCGCTCGGGATCAGATAGCCGCCGACGGCACCGACTGCGCCGATGAAGCCGACGGCCGCGCCGCTCTCGATGCTCGCGGTCTTCAGGGCAGCGCTGCGTGCCGCATCGCCCTTGCCGCGCACCTTGAAAAGGTTCTCCTCGCGGAAGATCGAGGGGATCATGCGGTAGGTCGAGCCGTTGCCGATGCCCGTCGTCACGAACAGAATCAGGAACATCGACAGGAAGCCGATGAAATCCTTGTGTCCGACGAAATAGAGCGCGCCGACCGTGGCGCCCGCCATCACGATGAAATTCCAGAACGTGATGATGGAGCCGCCGACCCGGTCTGCGAGCCAGCCGCCGAGCGGACGCGACAGCGAGCCGACCAGCGGGCCGAGGAAGGCGATCGAGATTGTCACGGTGGGGAACTGCGTCTTGAGCAGCAGCGGAAACGCCGCCGAATAGCCGATGAAGGACCCGAACGTGCCGATATAGAGATAAGCCATGATCCAGGTGTGCTTGCGCTTGACGATCGCGAGCTGGTTCTTCACCGACGATTTCGCCGTGGTGAGGTTGTTCATGAAGAACACCGCGCCGAACACCGCGATTGCGATCGGCAGCACCCACATCAGGCCGGCATTCTGCAGGAAGATGCCGTCAACAGGCGTCGCCTGATACAGGTTGAAGACGGCGAGCGTCATCAGGATCGGGGTCAGGAGCTGCACGCTGGAGACACCGATATTGCCGCCGGCCGCGTTGAGGCCCAGCGCCCATCCCTTCATCCGGTCGGGAAAGAAGAAGGAGATGTTGGTCATGCTGGAGGCGAAATTGCCGCCGCCGAGACCTGCGGTCGAGGCGACCAGCAGCATGAGCCAGAACGGCGTGTCGGGCTGGCTGACGAAATAGGCAAGCGACAAGGTCGGGATGAACAGGATCGCCGCGCTGAAGATGGTCCAGTTGCGGCCGCCGAACGTCGTCACCGCGAAGGTGTAGGGAAAGCGCATGAAGGCGCCGATCAGGCCCGGCACGGCGACGAGCTGGAACAGCTGGTCGGTGGTGTAGTGGAAGCCGGCCTGCGGCAGCTTGGTGGTGACGATGCTCCAGATCAGCCAGACGGAGAAGCCGATATGTTCGGCGACGATCGACCAGATCAGATTGCGCCGCGCGATCGACTTGCCGGTCGTGTTCCAGAACGCCTCATCCTCGGGGCGCCAGTCTGAAATCCAGCTGGAGTTCAGGGTCGGATTCTTCGTCATTGCGTATCCCTTCCAGGCTCACCGCTGCGTCGTTGCAGGCTCTGCCTCCGGTCACGGAGGCGCGCTCCGAGGCTTCACCCCCGGTGGCGAGATCACGATGCTGATTGATGATGTTGAGGGACGTCGTCGTTGGCGTCGCGCAAAGACGTTTCAATTTCCGTGCCAGTTGCGCGCACGCAGGAAACACAGGGATTTCAGGATGTTATTCGTATTGCCCGAATTGTTTGCAGGGCTTTTCCGCACGCTAAATTTGCGTTTCGCTCAATCCCTGTGCGACGCACAAGGATTGAGCTTGATGTCGATTAATTGGGCGCGGGCAGATCTCGCGTGAACGCGTGACTTACGCGGCTTCGACGAAGCGATGACGCTCGTAGAGGAATTCGAGCACGCGCTGGCGGCACTTCAGATAAGTGGCGTTGGTGGCGAGGTCGAGCCGCTTGCGCGGCCGCGCCAGCGGCACCTCCAGCACCTCGCCGATGCGCGCGCTCGGTCCGTTGGTCATCATCACGATGCGATCAGATAGGAGCACGGCTTCGTCGACGTCGTGGGTGATCATCAGGATGGTATTGCCGAGCTTCTGATGCAGCGCCATCACCGAGTCCTGCAAGTGGGCGCGGGTCAGCGCGTCGAGCGCGCCGAACGGCTCGTCGAGCAGCAGCACCTTCGGCTCCATCGCCAGCGCCCGGGCGATGCCGACGCGCTGCTTCATGCCGCCGGAGATCTCCGAAGGACGCTTGTCCCTGGCATGGGCCATCTGCACGAGGTTGAGATTGTGCATCACCCAGGCGTCGCGCTCGGCACGGGACTTGGTCTTGGCAAAGACCTTGTCGACGCCGAGCCTGACGTTTTCGTAGACGGTCAGCCATGGCAGCAGGCTGTGGTTCTGGAACACCACGGCGCGATCGGGCCCCGGCGAGTTCACCTCGCGGTTTTCCAGCAGCACGCCGCCCGTGGTGGCGCCGGTCAGCCCTGCGATGATGTTGAGCAGGGTCGACTTGCCGCAGCCGGAATGGCCGATGATCGAGACGTATTCGCCCTTCTCGATGGTCAGGTTGATGTCCTTCAGCACCTCCGTGCTGGCGGCGCCGCGGGTGAAGACCTTGTCGATGTGGTCGAGCTTCAGATAGGCGGTCATGTGCCCTCCCCTCTCAGTTCTGCGCGGTGCCGCGGGTGACGATCTTGCCGAGCCCCGCGATCAGGCGGTCCAGCACGAAGCCGACGATGCCGACATAGAACAG
This sequence comes from Bradyrhizobium sp. USDA 336, assembly GCF_044908355.1. Lineage (NCBI taxonomy): Bacteria > Pseudomonadati > Pseudomonadota > Alphaproteobacteria > Hyphomicrobiales > Nitrobacteraceae > Bradyrhizobium > Bradyrhizobium sp. USDA 336. Next base: position 3,196,480 of record NZ_JBIYDC010000002.1, read on the forward strand.
CGCCAGGACGATCTCGCTGATATGCGAGGAGTTCCAGGCGTCCCAGATGAAGAAGCCGATGCCGACGCCGCCGATCAGCATTTCGGCGGCGACGATCGCGAGCCAGGACAGGCCGATGCCGATGCGCAGGCCCGTGAAGATGTAGGGCGCCGCCGCCGGGATCATGATCTTTGCGAAGAATTCCAGCGGATTGAGCTGCACCACCGCGGCGACGTTGCGATAGTCCTGCGGGATGTTGCGGATGCCGACCGCGGTGTTGATGATGATCGGCCAGATCGACGTGATGAAGATGACGAAGATCGCGCTAGGCTGGCCGTCGCGGAAGGCCGCGAGCGAGAGCGGCAGCCAGGCCAGCGGCGGAATGGTGCGCAGCACCTGGAACAGCGGATCGAGCCCGCGCATCGCCCAGACCGACTGTCCGACCAGCACGCCGAGCGCGATGCCGGCGATGGCCGAGAGCGAGTAGCCGAAGGCGACGCGCTGGAGACTGGCGGACAGGTGCCAGAACAGGCCTTTGTCGATGCCGCCATGATCGAAGAACGGATCGAAGATCAGCTCCTTGGTATCCGCAAATACTTTTGAGGGCGGCGGCAGCGCCGAACCGGCTCTCCTGCAGACCAGCTCCCACACCAGCGTCAGCAGCGCGATCACGACCAGCGGCGGGATCACGCGCACGGCTGTCTCGCGCGCCATGCGTGCGTAAGTTTCAGCGCGCGGGGGACGCTTGGGCGTCAGCGCGACGACCGGCGCAATCGTTGCGGCAGGCGTCGCAGTCTCAACCTCGATCTTGGTGGCGGTCATGTTCATCGCTATCTCTCTCCGGCGTGGCAAGGACGATGCGGCCGCCCCCTAAAGGCGGCCGCAGGGCTCCATCAGACTTCGACGCGCTTGATCGCGAGCGACTTCAGATAGGCGGCCGGATTTTCCGGATCGAACACCTTGCCGTCGAAGAAGGTCTCCTTGCCGCGCGAGGTGGAGGCCGGAATGTCGGCGGCGGCAACGCCCAGGGTCTTGGCCGCATCCTTCCAGAGGTCCTCGCGGTTGACCTTGGCGATAAGCGCCTTGCTGTCGAAGCCGGCCTCGTATTTGCCCCAGCGGATGTCCTCGGTCATGAACCAGAGATCGTGGCTCCGGAACGGATAGGAGGCATGATCGCGCCAGTACTTCATGATGTGCGGCGAGTTCTCGACCACCTTGCCGGGAATGCCGTAGTCGAACTTGCCCTTGGCACGATCGGCGATGTCCTCGACCGGGCAGTTGATCCACTGGCGCTTCGCCATGATGGTGGCGAGCTCTTCCTTGTTCTCCATCTTGTCGGCCCATTGCTGGGCCTCCATCACGGCCATCAGGATCGCCTTTGCAGCCTTGGGGTTCTTGTCGACCCAGGCCGCTCGCATGCCGAACGACTTTTCGGGATGCTTGCTCCAGATCTCGCCGGTGTTGACGGCGGTATAGCCGATCTTCTGGTGGACCAACTGCCCGGGCCAGGGCTCGCCGACGCAGAAGGCGTCCATGGTGCCGACCTTCATGTTCGCCACCATCTGGGGCGGCGGCACGGTGATGGTCTCGACGTCCTTGTCGGGGTCGATGCCGCCGGCGGCGAGCCAGTAGCGGATCCAGAGGTCATGCGTGCCGCCCGGGAAGGTCATCGCGACCTTGGCCGACTTGCCTTCGGCCTTCTTCTTCTCGAATGCGGCCTTGAGCACCGAGGCGTCCGCGCCAACCTTGAGGTCGGCATATTCCTTGGCGACCGAGATGCACTGCGCATCGAGATTGAGCCGCGCCAGGATGTACATCGGCGTCGGCTGGTTGTTCTGCGTCACCTTGCCGGCCGAGATCAGGTACGGCATCGGGGTGAGGATGTGCGCGCCGTCGATGCCGTTGCCTTCGGAGCCGAGCACGAGGTTGTCGCGCGTGGTGCCCCAGGATGCCTGCTTCTGCACGTCGGTGTCGGGCACCCCGTGCTTTGCGAAGAGGCCCTTGTCCTTGGCGACGAACAGCGGGCCGGCGTCGGAGAGCGCAATGAAGCCGAGCTTGGCGCCCTTGACCTCGGGGCCTCCGTCCTGCGCGAAGGCGCCGGCGGGGAAATTCAGCTTGGCGGCGGCGAGCAGTGCGGCGGTCGAGCCGGTGGCTTTCAACAATTGACGGCGGCTGAGGCCAGTCTCGGAGGGCCGGCGAATGCGCTTGGTCATAGGTCGTGTCGTCCTTTTGCGTCGTTGCGGAATGATTGCGTCAGTGCGCACGAGCAGCCCGTCCGTCCGTGACGCCAGAAAAAGGCGCATGCGAACGCGCGACGGGGAGACCCCGTTTGGGTGCGTCAGCAATTCGGATGAGAAGTCTCGCGGGACGGCTTCAATGGCGTCGGCCTGGAACTATTCAAGCTTCATGCCAAGCCTGCCACCGTCAAAAATGATGGATAATCAGATGCTTGGTAATTTCGCGTCTGACCAACGCAGCCCTGTTCCGCACGCGAAGTTTGCGATCTGCTCAATCCTTGTGCGCCGCACAAAAGTTGTGCAGCCGCTCAAGCAAGAGGCGGCGCAGTTTTGCCAATCATCCCCCTGCAGCTGACATCCAGCTGAATTTGCTCGCTTTTTCGATCGACGCACCACGGCACACAAATTGCTTCTGAGGTTGCGTCAACGACGACTGCGGCTTGGCCGCATTGATGCAGCCTCTGGCGGCTGCATCCCGGAAGCTCACCTGCTTCGCGGTCTCCGGCTTCAGAGTCCTCGTGACGCGATTCCCAAGGCTTCCAGACTTTCCATAGCCCTCGTGCGCGGCAGGCTGCCCGCACGGCCGATGACGTTCAGCCGCGCCCTCGTCGGGGGGCGTGTCGATCTCACTTACGAGCAAAAGGAACCATTGATGTCGTATCTCGCGCCTTCGGAATTCGTCACCAAGATGGTGGATGCGGGCGAGTCCAAGATCTTCATGTCCACCCGGGATACCATCATCCGCGCCTATATGGCCGGCGCGATCCTGGCCCTCGCAGCCTGGTTTGCCGTCACGATCACCGTGAACACCGGCCAGCCGCTGGTCGGCGCGCTCTTGTTCCCGGTCGGCTTCGTCATGCTCTATCTCCTGGGCTTCGACCTCCTGACCGGCGTGTTCGTGCTCTCGCCGCTCGCGCTGATCGACAAGCGCCCGGGCGTCACGCTCAACGGCGTGCTGCGCAATTGGGGTCTCGTCTTCGTCGGCAATTTCGCCGGCGCCTTCACCGTCGCCTTCATGATGGCCTTCGTCACGACCTTCGGCTTCACGCAGGCGCCCGACAAGGTCGGCGCCGCCATCGGCAATATTGGCGAGGGCCGAACCCTTGGCTATGCCGCGCACGGCGCGGCCGGCATGGCGACGCTGTTCCTACGCGGCATGCTCTGCAACTGGATGGTCTCGACCGGCGTCGTCGGCGCCATGATCTCGACCTCCGTGCCCGGCAAGGTGATCGCGATGTGGATGCCGATCCTGGTGTTCTTCTACATGGTGTTCGAGCATTCCGTCGTGAACATGTTCCTGTTCCCGTCGGGCCTGCTGCTCGGCGCCAAGTTCTCGATCATGGACTATCTGATCTGGAACGAGATCCCGACCGTGCTCGGCAACCTCGTCGGCGGCCTCGCCTTCACCGGCATGACCCTCTATGCCACGCACGTCATGACCCTGCCGAAGCGTCAGGCGGAGAAGGCCGTGAAGCCCCGCGTTGCGGCCTGATCGAAAACGTCTCGACAGGGGAGCCTCGCCCGATCAGGGTGAGGCTCCTCCTTGCCGGGGATGGCGATGACCCGCGGACTCCTGATTTCAGTCGGCCAGCATTCCGACAAGGGCCGCAAGCCCATCAACCAGGACTTTCACGGCGTCCTGATTCCGGAAGAGCCGCTGCTCAGCCTGAAGGGCATCGCGGCGGTTCTCGCCGACGGAATTTCCTCGAGCACGGTAAGCCAGATCGCCAGCGAGTCGGCGGTCAAGAGCTTCCTGATGGATTATTACTGCACGTCGGAATCGTGGACGGTGAAGACCTCCGCCCGCCGCGTGCTGGAGGCGACCAATTCCTGGCTGCATGCGCAGACGCGCAAGAGCCAATATGCCTATGACCGCGACAAGGGTTATGTCTGCACCCTCAGCGCCATGGTCATCAAGGCAACCACCGCGCACATCTTCCATGTCGGCGATTGCCGCGTCTATCGCGTCGCCGGCAAGGCGCTGGAGCAACTGACCGACGATCACCGCATCATCGTCTCGTCCGAGCAGACATATCTCGGCCGCGCGCTCGGCATTAATCCGCAGCTCGAGATCGACTATCAGGCGATCGAAATCGAGGCCGGCGACACCTTCCTGCTGGCGACCGATGGCGCCTATGAATTCGTCGACTCCCGTTTCATCACGAGCGCGCTAAGCGAGCATGCAGCCGAGCTGGACGGGGCGGCGAAGGCGATCGTGGAGGAAGCCTATCGCCGCGGCAGCGACGACAACATCACCGTGCAGATCCTGCGGATCGATGCGGTGCCGCAGCGCGATCCGGCCGGCATCTTCAATCAGAGCTCGGAATTGCCGCTGCCGGCGCTGCCGGAGCCGCGGGCGATCTTCGACGGCTACCGGATCGTCCGCGAGATCCACGGCAGCAGCCGCAGCCATATCTACCTCGCCGTCGACACCGAGACCGAGCAGCCGGTCGCGCTCAAGCTGCCGTCGGTCGACCTACGCGACAACGCCGCCTATCTCAAGCGCTTCCTGATGGAGGAGTGGATCGCGCGCCGGATCGACAGCCCGCATGTGCTCAAACCGCTGTCGCAGTCGCGGCGACGCGGCTATCTCTACGTCGCGACCGAGTTCGTCGAGGGGCAGACCTTGAAGCAGTGGATGACCGACAATCCGCGGCCCGATCTCGAAACCGTGCGCGGCCTCATCGAGCAGATCGCCGCGGGCCTGCGCGCCTTCCATCGCATGGAGATGCTGCATCAAGACCTCAGGCCCGACAACATCCTGATCGACAAGACCGGCACCGCCAAGATCATCGACTTCGGATCGGTCAGGGTCGCCGGCGTGGCCGAGGCGGCGCCGCCGGGGGAGGCCGACGAAATCCTGGGCACCGTCCAATACACGGCGCCGGAATATTTCCTGGGGCAAGGCGGCTCGCCGCGCTCCGACATGTTTTCGCTGGCCGTGATCTGCTACCAGATGCTGACGGGAAAGCTGCCCTACGGCACCCAAATCGCCAAAATCCGGCGCAAGGCGGATGTGCGAAAGCTTAAATATCGCGCCGCCGACGATGACCGCAACGTTCCCGCCTGGGTCGACGGCGCGCTCCGGCGCGCGCTCCATCCCGATCCCTACAAGCGGCACGAGGATCTCTCGGAATTCATCTTCGAGCTTCGCACGCCCAACCCGGCCTATCTCGACACGCGCATCACACCGCTCCTGGAGCGCAGCCCGCTGATGTTCTGGAAGCTGACAACGGCGGCGCTCGCCTGCGCCGTCGTCGTGCTGCTGGCCTTGCTGCATGCGCGCTGATCGAGATTGCCGCTCGCCACATGATCAATAGCGAGCGGCGCAGCCAGCCCGCCTGCGCTTCTGCTCTGGCAAGCCTCAAACGGAGGCCGCGATCTCGGCGACGAAGTCGCGATAGGAGCGCAAGGGACGGCCCAGCATGCCGGTCAGACGCTCGACGTCGCCGGGCTCAGGGATCATCCCCTCGGTGAGGAAGCGCTCGCCCATCACCCGCATGTCGAAAGCCATCCAGGGCGGCATGAACTGCCTGAGGTTCTTCTCGAACCCCGCGGTATCGTCTCCGCCGTAGGCGATCGCGCGGCCGAGCACCTCCGACCAGATCGCGGCGGCCCTCGCGCCAGTGAGTGTCTCAGGGCCAACAAGATTGATGCGTTCGAGCGGAAGCGGCGCTGCGGATGTCTCGCGGCGGATCAGTTCGATCGCAGCGATCTCGCCGATGTCGCGCGCGTCGATCATCGCAAGGCCCTTGCTGCCGATCGGCATCGGGTAGACGCCATATCCGGTCACGGCATCCTTGATCATGAGCTCGTTGTTCATGAAATAGGCGGGCCGCAGGATGGTCGCCTTGAAGCCCATCTGCTCGATCATGCGCTCGACCCCGAACTTGCCGGCGAAGTGCGGCACATTCACGTAGAGGTCGCTGTGAATGACCGACAGATAGACGAACCGCTCGATGCCGGCTTCGCGGGCAAGGTTGAGCGCAGTCAGCGCCTGAGTGAATTCGTCGGGCACCACGGCGTTGAGCAGGAACAGCGTCGAGACGCCCGAAAACGCAGCGCGCACGGAATCGACGTCCAGCAAGTCGGCTTGGGCGACCGCGACACCTGCCGGAAGGTTGGCCTTCTCGGGATTTCGGACGAGTGCGCGCACATCGGCGCCGCGCTTGACGAGTTGCTCAACGACGTTGCGGCCGATGGTGCCGGTGGCGCCGGTAACGAGGATGGTCATGGGATCACTCCGGTTGGGTTTTGGAAGACACCCGGAAACTAATGATCCACATGCGAGCCGATAGACGTTATATTTGGACAGACCGTCTCATTGGTGGAACAGATGGATTTGCTTGCGCTTGCCGATTTCAATCTCGTCGCCCGTCACGGAGGGTTCGGAAAGGCCGCGCGGGCAGCGGGACGTCCGAAAGCGACCTTGTCTCGACGTGTGTCTGAACTGGAGAGCAGTCTTGATCTGCGTCTGTTCGAGCGCGGCGGGCGCACGCTCAAGCTCACCCAGGAAGGGCGCACGCTCTATGAGCGGACGGGCGCACTCCTCACCGAGCTCGACGAGACCGCGGCCGCGATCGCCTCGGGTGGGGACAAGCCAAAGGGCAGGTTGCGGATCAGCGCACCCCTGCTCTTCTCGCAAACCGCGATGGGCCGTCTCGCGGCCGGCTTCGCCGTTCGGCATCCGCAAGTCCGGCTCGAAGTTACGACCGATGACCGTTACGTCGACATGATCGAGGAAGGCTTTGATCTCGTGATCCGGGTCAATCCCGATCCGGATGAAAGCCTGGTCGGCCGCATCTTCTTGCGCGACCGAATGCTGGTCGTCGCCAGCCCCGCTCTGAAGCACCCGAGAGGAAACCTCGCCGTTCCGGCCATCGTGCGCGGCGATGACAAAGCTGCGGTTTGGGACATCAGACGGCCAAGCGGCCCATCGCGCATCGCGATCGATCCTGTGCTTCGACTGTCATCCCTGATGATGGTTCGCGATGCCGTGAGAGCCGGTATCGGCGCTGCAAGGCTGCCGCTGTCGCTCGTCAGCCACGATCTTGCCGCCGGCACGCTCGTTCGCTGGGGCGACGTCGAGGGAGCCGACATCGCCCTGTGGACGCTCTATCCCTCGCGGCGATTGCTCAGTGCGCGCGTCTCCGCTTTCCTCGATTATCTGAAAGACGCCTTTCCAAAGGGTACGCCCGACGAGTTGGCAGCCTATCTCGGGGGATGACTGAGATTTCGCATCCTCACGCCGGCTCGGTCGCCTTCACCCCGAGCGGCTTCGGCGCCATGCCGCCGCCGGGCTTGAGGTGGAATTCGTAAGTCATCAAATGCCACTGCCCGTTCGCCTTGGTGCCGTCGGGCATTGTGGGATCATTGCGCGGCTCGACCTTGGCGACGAGATCGTCCTTCACGCCGAACACCACGTCGGAATCGAGATATTTGTCACCGTCCATGAAGACGTGGGTGATCAGCGGCTCATGGCCCTTGGCATTGACCAGGAAGTGCACGTGCGCCGGGCGCATCGGGTGGCGGCCGGTCTGCACGATCATCTCGCCGACCGGACCATCGGTCGGGATCGGATAGCTGCACGGCAAGATGGTGCGGAAGAAGAAGCGGCCATCGTCGTCGGTGATGAAGCGCGCCCGCGCCGAGGCGCCGACCTCGTCGTAGTTCGGCTTCTGGGAATCGTAGAAGCCGTCGTCATCGGCGTGCCAGACGTCGACGGGAACGCCGGCGAGCGGCTTGCCCTCGAGATCGGTGACGCGGCTCTCCACGAACATCCGCTCGCCCGTCTGGTTGTTCGGCGAGATGTCAGTGCCGTGCGCAGTCACCTTGTGCTCGCCGACATAGAACGGGCCGAGCACCGTGGTCTCCGTGGCACCGTCGCGATCCCTGTGATTGACGGCGTCGACCAGCATGGAGACGCCGAGCACATCGGACAGAAGGATGAATTCCTGGCGGGTGTCGGTGCATTTCTGCCCGGTCCGGGTCAGGAAATCGATCGCGTATTCCCATTCCTCGAAGGTGAGACCGGTCTTGCTCACGTAATCGTGCAGCGACTTCACCAATTCCTGCAGCAGGAATTTCGCGCGCGTATCGGGCGTGTGGTCGAAGCTCCTGACGACGGCTTCGGTGAGTTCGGTCTCGGTGAACTGAGTCATGGTGCGTTTGCCCTCGCGTTCTTCTCGTTGGCCCTGGCGGGCTCCTTGCGTTCCGAGGCCGAGTCTACACCAGCCGGCCCGGCCCCGTTAAGCGCAACCGACTTGGAATGCGGCCGCCATTTCGGTATCAACGACAAAACGCCCGGAGGAACCGATGCTCGCCCCCACCCCCGCCTCGCCCGAATCCGTCGGCATGTCCAAGGCCGCGCTCGACCGCGTCGATGCACATCTCAAGCGCCGGTACATCGATGCCGGCCGTTTTCCGGGCACGCATCTTCTGGTCTACCGCCGCGGCAAGGTCGCACACAGCTCAGTGCAGGGCTTTGCCGATGTCGAGCGCAAGGTGCCGGTGAAGGACGATACGATCTATCGCATCTATTCCATGACCAAGCCGCTCACCAGCGTCGCCTTCATGATGCTGGTCGAGGAAGGCCTCGTCGCCATCGACGAGCCCGTCGCCAAATACATTCCGGAGTGGAAGGACCTCGGCGTGTTCGTCGCCGGCACCTACCCGGCGTTCCTGACCCGGCGGCCGTCCCGGCCGATGCTGATCGTCGACCTCTTGCGCCACACGTCTGGGCTCACCTATGGCTTCCAGCAACGCTCCAACGTCGATGCCGCCTATCGAACTGAAAAGATCGGCGAGGTCGAGAAGTCAGGCACACTCCAAACCATGATCGAAGGCCTGGCCAAGATCCCGCTGGAGTTTTCGCCGGGCGAGTCCTGGAATTACTCCGTTGCGACCGACGTGATCGGCTATCTCGTCGGCAAGATCTCCGGCGTGCCGTTCGAGCAGTTCTTGAAACAGCGCATCCTCGATCCCTTCGGCATGATCGACACCGACTTCCACGTGCCGGCCTCGAAGGCACATCGCTTCGCAGCCTGCTATTCCGCCGATCCCGGCGGCGGCATGACCTTCCATGCCGGCCAGCGACGCGAAGGCCTGACGCTGCAGGACGACCCGGCAACGAGCTCGTTCCTGTCGCCCCCCTCGTTCATCTCCGGCGGCGGAGGCCTGTGCTCGACGGTCGCCGACTATCTCACCTTCTGCCGCACGCTGCTCAATGGCGGCGAGCTCGGCGGCGTCAGGCTGATCGGCCCGAAGACGCTGGCCCTGATGACGACCAACCACATTCCGGGCGGCCGTGCGCTGCCGGAAGTCTCGCGCTCGCTGTTCTCGGAAGCGACCTATAACGGCATCGGCTTCGGTCTCGGCTTCGCCGTCACCATGCGCCCGGCCGAAACGTTGATCGCCGGCAGCCCCGGCGAATACAATTGGGGCGGCGCCGCCACGACCTCGTTCTGGATCGATCCGGCAGAGGACCTGATCGCGATCTTCATGACCCAGGTGCTGCCGTCGAGCGCCTATCCGATCCGCCGCGAGCTGCGCAGCATGGTCTACGCCGCGATCACTGAAAGCAATCTGTAGCCCACCGGAACGGTCCCGCGGTCCACGACCGCGGGATCGCACGATCAAACGCTCATTTCAGCATTTCCGGCACAAGCAGGCGCGGCAGGAACAACGACACGCTGGGCCAAATGATCACCGCCGCCAGCACGAGCAGCATCGGGATCAGCATGATCACCGTGTCCTTCAGGGCATAGCGCAGCCGCACGCCCGCGATCGAACAGGCGATCATTAGACAGAGGCCGTAGGGTGGCGTCACCAGTCCGAAGGCCAGCGACACGATGGAGATGATCGCGAACTGGACTGGATGGAGATCGACCGACCTGGCGAGCGGCTCCAGCACGGTGCCGACAATGACGATCGCCGGGATCGCGTCGAGGAAGCAGCCCACAACCAGAAAGCAGAAGGCGATGAAGAAGCCCGCCGTGACCGTGCCCATGCCCCAGGTCGAGACATTCGCCAAAAGCTCCTGCGGGATCTTGTAGTAGGCCAGCAGCCACCCGAATGCACTTGCGGTGCCGACGCAAAACAGCGCCACGCCGGCAAGGCGCCCGGTGTCGAGCAGCGCCTTGTACAATTCCCGCAAGCCCGTCTCGCGGTAGAAGAACGCGGAGAGCACCACGGAATAAAGCACGGCGACGCAGGCGGACTCGGTCGCCGTGAACCAGCCGAGCAGAATGCCGCCGACGATGATGAACGGCGTCATCAGCGCCGGGATCGATCGCCAGATAGCGGATCCCATCTCGACCCAGGTCGATTTCGGATAGGTGGGGTAGCCGCGGCGCACGGCATAGATGTGCACCGTCACCATCTGCGCGCCCGCGATCAAAAGGCCCGGCACGATGCCGGCCAGATACATCGCCGCGATCGAGGTCGAGATCAGCCCGCCCCAGACGATCATCAGGATCGACGGCGGGATGATGACGGCAAGCACCGCCGACACCGCGGTGATGGCAATGGAGAACGAAAGGTCGTAGCCCTCCTTGTTCTGCGCATCGATGAAGATCTTGGACTGGCTGGCGGCATCTGCGGTCGAGGAGCCCGAGATGCCGGCAAAGAACACCGACAGCACCACGTTGATCTGCGCCAGCGATCCCGGCCAGTGCCCGACCATCGAGCGCGACAGCGCCACGAGGCGGTCGGTGATGCCACCGATGCTCATCAGGTTCGCCGTCAAGAGGAAGAACGGCACCGCGAGCAGAATGAACGAATTGTAGGCGTTGAAGGTCTCCTGCGCGAGCGTCATCAACGACAGGCGCGGCTCGATCAGAAGGATCGGCACGCAGGCAAGGCCGAGCGCGAAGGCGACCGGCACGCGCACGATCAGCAGCCCGATGAAGACCCCGAACAGCACCATGGCGGCCTGTCCGGCAGAAAGTACAGTGCCGTTCATTGCTGTGCCCCGACCAGAACGCGCAGTTCATCGAGCATCTGTTCGCCCGCAAACACGATCCAGGTCACGCCGGCCACCGGCCAGGCAACGTGGATCAGCCAGAGCGGCAGATCGGCCAGCTCCGACGTTCTGTTCCAGGCGAAGCGTGTGAATTCGATTCCGGCGGACACGAACACGATGGCCAGTGCCAGCACGCCGAGCCGCGCGAGGATCCGCACCGCAGCCTCCGACCGCCGCGACAAATCGGGCCACACGTCGACCTCGAAATGCTGAGCCTCGCGGATACCGACCATGGCGCCGATCATGATCGTCCAGATGAACAGGAATCGCGCCATCTCCTCGGTCCAGATGTAGGAGGGAATGAATGGCGTGTAGCGCGAGACGATCTGCAACGTGACGGGGATGACCAGGATGCCGACGCATGCGGCGAGCAGGAATTCCAGCAATTTCGCATAGGCCGCGGTGACGCGGCGCCACAGCGACGGTGTGGACGGGACGTGCATTTCGGACATTGGAGCTCCGTACGGCGCTCATCCGCCATGTCCGGACAGGAAGCGAGGCCTGCCCGGAATGCTATCGGCGGACAGGGCGGCCTCAGACGACGTTGATCTTCTCGAAGATGCCCTCCGCGCCGATCTCCTTGGCGTAGGTGGCCATCACGGGGTCGGCGAGCTTCTTCATGGCGTCCCGCTCCTCGAACGGAACGCGCTTGAGCTTGCCGGCCTTCTCCAGCGTGTCGAGCTTGACGACCTCCTCGCTCGACTCGAGCTGGCGGCCGTAATCGCCGGCCTCCTTGCCCGCCTTCATGATCGCGTCCTGCAGATCCTTCGGCAGGGTCTTCAGCGTCTTCACCGAGAAGCAGATCGGCCGGATCGACACGGCGTGCTGGGTCAGGTTGAGATGCGGCGCCACTTCATAGAACTTCATCGCCTCGACACCGGCCGCCTCGTTCTCGCCGGCCGAGATGACACCGTTCTGGATCGCATTGTAGACTTCGTTATAGGCGATCACGGTGGGGCTCATGCCGACGGCCGCAAAGGTCTTCGACCAGATCGGCGCGCCCTGCACGCGCACCTTGAGGCCTTTGAGATCGGCGAGGTTCTTGAGCGGCTTGTTGGCGAAGATGTTGCGGATGCCGCCGCCGGCATAACCGATCAGAACCACGTCCGCCTTGGCCGCGACCTCGTCGGCGACCGGCGCCAGGATATTGGCTTCGACCACCTTGTTCATGTGCTCGATGCCCTTGAACACGAAGGGCGCATCGATGAACGGGGCGGCCTTGGCGAAGGTCGACATGTGAGCCGGCGAGACGATGCCGTAATCGACTGCCTTGCCTTGCGACATGTACTCGAAATACTGCTTCTCGAGGCCGAGCGAGGAGTTCCTGTGCAGGGTGAAGTTGACGGGCTTGCCGTAATACTTCTTCACCAGCTCCTCGAACCGCAGCAGGGCCCGATTGAAGGCATGGTCGTCATTGAACTGCACGGCACCGTTCAGCGTGATCGGGGCTTGCGCCCTCAGGATCGACGGCATGCCGATGGCAGCTGCCGCAGTGGTTGCACCGATACCTGCGAGAAATGATCTTCGCTTCATCGTCTCCCCTCCCTTTGATGCTCCGGCCCTGTCGCCCGGCCGTGAGCGCAGCCGTTATGCGGCTTGCGAGAGGCAAGCGTATGAAAAACCTCGGCGGGACGGAAGTCATTTCGCGTGCGCTGGAGCTACCCCTTCGTCGCAGGACTGCACGTAAACGCCTGCTGCACTGCAACTCGCCACTTCGGTGTACGGCGGAGGCGCGAGGTCTCCGGCGATCAGGAGCGCGCTGGACGGGGGCCGGAACGACGCTGCCGCTGATCGTTTTCGCGGTGGGCCTTGCCAATTACAACTACCGTCAGGATCGCAGCGAGGCTGCGCGCCGTGTGCTGGAAACGGTGCGTAGCATGCGCATGGTGCTCGATGCCGAGGTGCAGCGGATCACGGGGGCTTGCCCCTGCCGCGCGGCGTCGTCTGCACTGTGACCTGCGCGCTGGAGGAGACGCTTTGATCCGCGGTCCACGCGCATATCGCAGCGCAACACGGGGTGCTGCGACAATTGCGCTTGCCCTCATCCAATCATCCGATGTTAAACATCCGATGATTGCGGCTGCCGGGCGTGGCAGCCAAATACAAACGAACCAGCCGCGACAGGCCGGACGGGAGAAACGTACGAGTGGCAAGAACGCGCCCGAGCCCCGTCGACAAGCCGATCAAGCCCGGCCGCATTCGCGCCGTGCTGACGACGCTCGGCCGGGAGATCGCGCAGGATCTCATTCCGGTCGGGACAGCCCTGCCGCCGGAGCCTGAGCTCGAAGCCCGCTTCGGAGTCGGGCGTGGCGTGGTGCGCGAAGCCATCAAGACGCTCGCCGCCAAAGGTCTGGTCAGCGTGCGGCCCCGCCACGGCACGCACGTGTTGCCGCGCCACGAATGGAGCCTGCTCGACCGCGACGTGCTGAGCTGGCTGGTCGGCCAGGACGAGCCGGATCGGGACCTTCTGCTGGCAATCCAGGAGGTGCGCTCGATCATCGAGCCCGCTGCCGCAGCGCTTGCGGCCGAGCGTGCAACAAGGAACGACCGCTGGCGGATCGGCACGGCCCTGGCGGCGATGCAGACTGCAAAGGACCAGGCCAGCGCCCTCGCTGCCGACAAGGCTTTCCATCTCGCCATCCTGGACGCGACCCACAATCCGGTCCTCCAGGGTTTTCGCGGCGCGATCGATACCATTCTGGGCACCGTCTTCACCGTTGCCGTCGGCGGCCCCGGCGGCTGGTTCAAGGACAATCTGCCGAACCACGTCATGGCGGCGCGGGCCATCGAGAGCGGCAACCCGGAGAAGGCGCGCGCCGCGATGGAACGGCTGCTGGGCTACACCCGATCGAAGCTGTCGAACCGAAAGACCATTATCGCCGCGGCGGCTCGCAAGGCGGACGGATCGACCCTGCGCGCCGTCAGGAAGCCGAGCCTCAACCGCAAGAGAAAGCGCCATGCACCGTGACATAAGGGGGCTCGGCCCGGATCCCCGCTCGGCGCGGATCGCGAGGAGGGTCGCAACCGATACAGATATGCGATTGCGCAAGACGCGGCTACGATACCAGCAATGATCAGTGGGAAATGCCGGTACAGGCATAGCTGAGCGTCAGGGAGGTCGAATGCAGCTGACGGGCAGTCTGAAAGGCCGATCGTCGCGGCTGATGCGCAGCGTCAACTCGCTGGCCGGCGCTGCAATGTTCGTCGCGCCGCTGCTTGCGCTGGTCGCGGTCTGGGCCGCCGTGATCCCGCTGTTCAACGTCAATCCGCGCGTATTTCCCTCGGTCGGCGCGGTCGGCACCGCCGCGCTTGACTCGATCCGGGACGGCACGTTGTTCGCGCATGTCGGCGCCAGTCTTTTGCGGGTCGGCCTGGGGACACTGATCGGCATCGCCACCGCGGTGCCGCTCGGCATCGCCATGGGCGTCAGCCCGACAGTCGCGGCCTTTCTCACGCCGCTGTTCCGGTTCTTCTCGGTGCTCGCCGGCATCGCCTGGATCCCGATCGCGACACTGTGGTTCGGTTACGGTTTCGGCGCGATCGTCTTCGTGATCTTCAACGCCGTATTCTTCGTCGTCGCCTACAACACGCTTCTCGGCGTCAGGACCATCCCGCACACGCTGCGCAACGCTGCCGCCTCGCTCGGCGCCGGCCGCTGGGCGCTGCTGACCGAAGTGCTGCTGCCGGGCGCGCTGCCCAATATCGTCACGGGCATTCGCACCGGCCTGGGCTTTGCCTGGCGCGGCCTGATCGCCGCGGAGATGATCGCGACCAATGTCGGACTCGGCTACATGCTGTTCGTCGCGCGCGATTTCTACCGCACCGAGGTGATCGTGTTCGGCATGATCGTGATCGGCGTGCTCTGGCTTCTGATCGACCGTCTGTTGCTGGTCCCGCTGGAACGCGCGACCATCGAGCGCTGGGGCATGGTGAGGCGCGCATGAACGTCCTGCTGCAAATCTGGGCCGGCTATGCCCGCCTGACCCGGCGCTGGCCGGGCATCGCCGCGATCATTCCCTTCATCCCGGTGCTGGCGCTCTGGACCGCGGTCAGCGAGGCCGGGCTGTTTCCACGCGCGTTCTTCCCCGGCCCGGCCGACGTCATCCGCGCATTCTTCACGCTGACCTACAAGGGTATCCTGCCCGACTATCTCCAGGACAGCCTGATCCGGCTCGCGACCGGCGCCGCGGTCGGCATGGCGCTCGGCATACCCTTGGGCATCCTGATCGGCACCAGCCGCTGGGCGCATCGCATCTGCTGGCCGGTGCTGCTGTTCTTCCAGGCCATCGGCGACATCGCCTGGCTGCCGATCCTTCTGATCTGGTTCGGCTTCGGTCTGACGACGATGACCTTCGTCATCGTCTACACCGTGCTGTTCCCCGTCGTGCTCAACACCGTGCTCGGCGTCGAATCGGTACCGCGCGATCTGTCACGCGCCGCCTTGAGCCTCGGGGCTTCGCGGGCGCGCGTGCTCTGGGAGGTGACGCTGCCGGGCGCGCTGCCCAACATCATCACCGGCCTGCGCAACGGACTCGGCTACGGCTGGCGCGCGCTGATTGCCGTCGAGATGATCGTCGGCACCTCAGGGATCGGCTTCATGATGTTCGATGCGCGCCGCGCCGGCTCGACCGTCGAGATCATCCTCGGCATGATCATTCTCGGACTGCTCTGGTACATCGTGGACGCCTGGATTCTCGCCCCGCTCGAGCGTGCGACCGGCCAGCGTTGGGGATTGGTGACATCATGAAGACGCTCTCGCTGCGCAATCTCGGCAAGACCTATTTCGACCCTTATGCAGGCGCGCATGTCACCGCCGTCCACGACGTCTCACTCGACGTCGAGCCCGGCGAGTTCATCTCGGTAGTCGGCCCCTCCGGCTGCGGCAAGACGACGATCCTGAACATGATCGCCGGCTTCATTCCCTATTCGAAGGGGGACATCCTGCTCGACGGCAAGCCGGTGCACGGGCCCGGCCCCGAGCGCGGCGTCGTGTTCCAGTCGTTCGCGCTGTTTCCCTGGAAGACCGTGCTCGACAATGTCGGCTTCGGGCCGAAGATGCGCGGCGTGCCGAAGGCCGAGCGCGACCGCATCGCGCATGAATATCTCGCGCTTGCCGGGCTCTCGCATGCGGCGCACCGCTATCCCAACGAGCTCTCCGGGGGCATGCAGCAGCGCGTCGGCGTGGTGCGCGCACTCGCCAACAACCCCGACGTCCTCTTGATGGACGAGCCGTTCGCCAGCGTCGACGCGCAGACGCGCATGACGCTCCAGGAGGAACTGACCCGCATCTGGCAGGAGCGCAAGCCGACGGTGATCTTCATCACCCATGACGTGTCGGAAGCGGTGTTTCTCGCCAACCGCGTCGTCGTGCTGTCGAAGGGACGCGTGCTCGACCAGGTCGCGGTCGACCTGCCGCGTCCCCGCATCTGGGACGATCTCGTCCGGGACGACCAGTTCAAGCAGCTTTCGGCGCGCGTGCTGCAGATGGTGCGCGCAGCATGAGCATCGCCGCCGACGTTCTTCGCTCGCCCAAGAGCCGTATCGTTCTCGGCGCGGTGGCCGCATGGGCACTGTTTCAGGTCTGGCTGACGGTGGCAGCGCCTGGAAAGATCTCGCCGCAGCTCGCGGGCACATCGGACAAGGTGAACGTGCAGATCGAGCTGCCGTTCAGGCCGGAGCGTTTCCACGTGCTCGCCTTCCAGCAATACGGACGCGTCTCGGGCACGGACGAGCATTCGATCGAGCTGCGCGGTGTCAAAAGAACGGACCTCAATGCCGTGGCCCGGCCCTATTGGGTGACGTCGGTGGGGCCGATAAAAGAGGGAGGCTGAGACTATGAAACGACTCTTGCTGCTTGGATTGGCGCTTCTGGCCGGCATGGTGCCGGCAAGCGCCCAAACCCTGACGAAACTCAAGGCCGGCATGGTCACTGGCATCGACCAGATTGGCCTGCCCATCGCGCTCGAGCGCGGCTTCTTCGAGAAGTACGGGCTCGACGTCACGATCGCACGCCCCTACGCCACCGGCGTCGACGCGCTGAACGCGTTGCAGGCCGGCGAGAGCGAGATCGTGCAGGTCGGCGTACCCATGATCGGCGCGGTGCTGCGCGGCATGGACCTCGTCGCGCTGGGCAATTACAGCGGCAACGCCACCAAGGCCGGCTCCGATGCCACGATGGCGATCATCGCGCGCGAAGGCTCGGGCATCGTCAAGGGCGACCTTTCGACGTTGAAGGGCAAGAAGATCGCGGCGTCGTTCGGCACGATCAACCATCTCTACATCCTGGCGACGCTGGAGAAGGCCGGACTGAAACCCGACGACGTAACATTGGTCAACACCCCGCCCCCGGACATGACCGTCGCCCTGCTCGCCAAGGGCATCGACGCGTTCTCGGGCTGGGACCCCTGGCCGATCGTCGCGGGCAAGGACGTGCCGGGCGCCGTCGAGATCATTCGGGGCGGCGACGTGATCTCCTATATCGGCTTCAACGTCGCGCTGCGCCCATGGGTGCAGGCCAACGGCGAGACCATCGAGAAATTCCTCGCCGCCGTCTCCGAGGCCGACCAATGGATGCGCAAGAACCCGAAGCTGGCGGCACAAGTCGCGACGCGCTGGATTCCAGGCCTGAAGCAGGAGGTCGCGGAGGCCGCGATGCAGTTCAACATCCAGCAGGCGGACCGCCGGCTGTCGGCGAACAACTACCGCGCGCTGTGGAGCGCCCAGGACCGGCTCACCCGGCTCGGCATCCTCAAATCGACCTTCGATGTCAATGCGCATATTGAGCCGAAGCACATTCTCAAGGTCATGAAAGACCGTCCTGAGCTGTTCGCCGACCTGCCGCCGATCCCGGAGACGGCGGCGATCACGCCGGGCTACGTGTTCAAGCCCTGAGCATTGTTGCAAACGTCCAGACCGGCGCGCCATGCACGCCGGTCCGGCCCATCGTCTGCAACGCTGGCGGGCGTCTGGTCTAGACCGTCGAGATGCCGTCGATCGGGCTGATATCCCCGACGAAACGCAGCAGGTCGGCCATCGTGAATTCGCCCGGCACTTGCGACGGCAGCGTCGGCTTCCAGCTCTTGCCCTTGAGCCAGAGATACGACTGGTGGTCGCCATGGACGAGGCCGACGAAGACCTCGGCAAGCAGGGTCGCGCCGACCGGGCCGAGCCTTTCGCCGCTGCCCCGCTGCTCCGCCTCCTTGAGGATGTAGTACCAGAGCGGGGTGTTTTGGTGCAGGCCATGCTTTTTCGCCACGGCGCCGTCGCTCCCCTTCGAGATTTCTTCCGGCGTCAGCGGATTCTTGATCTTCATGGCCTTGGCGACGTCCTGCCCGGACGGCAATCCCAGCAACACGCCGCGCTTGAGGTTGCGGAACGGCAGGCTGCCGCCGTCGCCAGGCAGGGTATGGAGTTGCGGCACGATGAAGGGGTCGATCTTGCGGGAGGGATTGAGCGTCACGCCCGCAGGGTTGTTCGGCAGCACCTGAAAGTAGCGCCGCCAGTCGATGATCCAGTTGCTCGAAAGCAACGGAAGCGGGAGCGGCGGCTGAATCGGATTGGGTGCGAGGTCTCCGATGATTCCTCCCGAAAGGCCGGTGAACCTGAACAGCAAATCGAGAGTTGCAGGAATACCGCCGGGGCCGAACGTGAAGATCCGGTTGTGGCTATAGGCCTGGCGCACCATGCTGTGGCCGAGACGATAGACCGCCCCCGAAAACTCGACGGGCATGTAGGGGATCTTCTTGAAGCGGTAGAAGCGCCGACCCTGCTCGAGGATCTTCGCAACGATACCCTTCTCGGTGATCCGCTCCACGAAATCGTGCAGGACCATCCATTGATAGTGCCAGGTCACGATCCGGCGCGCCTCCTCGAAGATCTCGCCCGCCGGCTTGCCTGACGCCGCGAGCTGATCGCAGACCTTGTTGTGAAACTTCAGCATCGCAAGGTGAGTTTGCGCGACGACCAGGTTCTCGTCGTTACGATGATCGCCGATCAGGGCGAACCCCTCGGGATTGCGCGGGAGGTCGTTGCGATGATCTCCGGTGATGGTGTCGACGTTGACGGTCTTGCCGATCAGGAGCTTGGGACCCGGAGTCTTGCCGTTGTCGCCCGCCGAATTGCGCGCGTACAGATGACGGCTCCCGTCGGGACCGAGACCATAGATGCTGTCGAGATCGAGTGCGGGCGTGCGAAAATTCGTGACCGCCATCGGATCGGCTTCCTTCTCGCCGAAGGAGGTCAGATCGAGCGTGATGTCATGATCGACGAATTGGCCGAGATAGGTGAAACCCGCCGGGACGTTGGCGTTGTTTCCCGCGGCATCGCCGGGGGCGGGATCCTTCATCGCGTCGGCGAGTTCGCGCAGCGGACCGTCGTCGACAGCGAGCGGCTCCAGGGTCGGAAACATCCGGCCAAACATGCCCGGATCGTCGTGTCCGGAAAGCGTATCCAGAAATTGTCGCGTCGGTTGACGTCCGGCCTTGCCATGACCGGGATGAACATTCACGTCGGTTCCCATCGCTTGCTCCTGCTCAATATGCTGTAAGGGAGAGGGGCGCCGAAGATGTCGATTGTCTGAAATTCTCGTTTCAGTATACGTTCAGAAGAATTGCCCCTCAGGGTGCAGTACGAAGGAATATTACCACAGATTGCATTCTGTGGATGTGTCCTACCGCGAGGCCTTTTGCCCCACCAGCCACACAGGCTTTTGATCGTCCGAAGCTCGGGCAGGAAAGACTAAGGCGCGATCGACGCGTCGGCTGAATCTCTCAGCGCGTCAGCGCTTGGCAGCGAACCGCGACCAGATCTCAGCGTCCGTGTAGAAGTCCACGCCGCCATCGAGATCTCTCACCAGCCACTCGCCGAGATAGACGATCTGTGTGCCGCTGCGCCGCTCGTGCCGAAGCTCGAATTTTCCGTCGGCATCCTTCTGCAGCGAGCAATTCGACTGAACCCAGCTCGGCCACTCCTGCAACGGCTGCCCCAAAAATTGCCAGGCAACCAACGCCGCGTTGTCCGACAGCGGTTCTAAGCGCAGTGTCTTGGTCACGTGATCTCCACCATGCGAGTTGTCCCCCGATGCAACGCCTCGGGACCGGAAAGGTTTGGAATCGTCGTTCCGTGGCAGCATGCCTGACCGATTTCAACGGTTCCTCTACTTTTTCGTCCGTGAGAACCCGGTCCCCGCGCGCCCTAACCGATCGTCTGCAGCACCGGAAACGTCTCCAACAGCCAGATGCTCACATTCGAGACCGCGCCGGTGAGAAAGCCGATGCCGGTGAGCACCATCAGGACGCCCATGGCGCGCTCGACGTTGACGAGTTGGCCCTTCATGCGCGCGAACAGCGCGGAGAACTGTTCGATCATCAGCGCGGCGATCAGGAATGGGATGCCGAGGCCCGCGGAATAGACCGCGAGCAGGCCGGCGCCCCTCGTCACCGTGGCTTCCGCCGCGGCGACCGAGAGGATCGCGGCGAGGATCGGGCCGATGCAGGGCGTCCAGCCGAACGCAAATGCGAGGCCCATGATATAGGCGCCCCACAGGCCGACCGGTTTGGGGATCGGCAGGCGTCCTTCCCGCATCAGAAAGCCGATCCGCGTCAGGCCGAGGAAGTGCAGGCCCATGATGATGATGACGATGCCGGCGAGGATCGACAGCTCCGCCGACCAGGCACGGATCAGCCCGCCGATCAGCGAAGCGCTGGCGCCGAGCGCCACGAAGATGGTGGAGAAGCCGAGCACGAACAGGAGCGCCGACATCATGATCGCGCGCTTGGAGGCCGCGACCGGCTCGTCGCTCTCGACATGCTCGATCGTGGCGCCCGTGAGGTAGACCAGATAGGGCGGAACCAGAGGCAGGACGCAAGGCGAGAGGAAGCTGACGAGGCCGGCAATCAGTGCGGCCGGAATCGAAACATTTTGCATGATGCAATCGGAGCCATCTCAGGCCCCGTCAAGGCGCGCAGGGATCGCGCCCGACCCGGAGCCGAACCGGCTCTGGTGTAGCCCATGCCGGAGAATGCGCAACAGAGGCGCACAAAGCCAGGGCTCCGCCCGATGCCCTCCGTGATCACAGATGCGGCATCGGGACGCGCACAAACCTCGCCGGAAAGCGAGATTGGGCGGCGCGGCTACTTCACCACGCGGAGCAGCGGACGCCGGGGCTGGTCCTGCGTCTGCTTGGAAGGGGCCGGCGGCTCGCTGGCAGCGCTCCGCAGCATTTCGTCGCACAGCGCCTTGAGATCGGCACTGTCGATTCCTTTCAGTTTCATCCTGACGTCGAGGATGACGATGGACAGCATCTCGGCCGACTCGCGGCTGTTGCAGGCATTGAGAACCCTGCGGCACTCCTCGAGCGTTTCCAGCACCGACTGCAACTGTTCGTCTGAATGCGACACCGGCGTTCTTTCCGTTAATTCGGCCTGCGAGACGTATCTGTCACGCCCCCTTCGGCCCCCATGGAAGACGATAGATAGCACGAGGCGACTGCGCCTTCGAACCTGATTTCAGTGTGTTTCTGCTGCGGAACCGGGTTCCCGCTCGATCGCCATGCGACGCCTTTGGCGACCGCAGCAATGCTCCGGGAGCGAACGCCTGACGCGGTGCGATTGATCCAGCAACGGCGAAGAGCACCGACTCCTGCGCAAGACCGTTCATTGCAGTCAGCGCCGGCACTCCCGCAGCCATCTCGCGGCTCGCAACGGAACTCACGTCATACCCCTCACTCGAGCCGATTAGCCTCGCCCGAATTCCCAGCCCATGGGAGCATCCAAATACCGCCCTAAGGTAGTAAGGATGACGTTCAAAACTCGTCGTTCCCCAACCCGTCGTGGTTGTGGTTTGCGCCAGATTCTGCCAGTTTAGCGTTCCAAAGGGAATTGTATGCACTCCTTGGCGGAAAGGGGCGTTCCTCTGGCGGAACGCCCAAAGACAAATATCAGCGGCCTCTCCGATTGGGACGCCGCCCGCATATTCTTGGAAGTCGTCCGATGCGGAAGTTTTCGCTCGGCGGCCGAGCGCCTGTCTCTGTCGATCAACGCCGTGCGGCGTCGGATCGACGACTTCGAACGCCAGACCGGCACCACGTTATTCACGCGCGACGTCCACGGCACCCATCTGACCGATGAGGGCGCCTTGGTAGTCTCCGCTGTCGAACGCATGGAGGCGGCCACCTTCGACGTGCTGCGCGCCAGCGATTCGATGGCCAACGCGCTGTCGGGCGAGGTCCGCGTGGCCGTCACCGAAGGGCTCGGCACATTCTGGCTTGCCCCCCGCCTGGTCGAATTCCAGCAGGCCTATCCGAAAATCCTGGTGGACCTGCATTGCGCGATGCGCTCGGCCGACGTCTCGCGCCACGAGGCCGACGTCGCCATTCATCTGTCCCGTCCCTCGGCGCTGGACATCAAGCTGGTGCGGCTCGGCCGCATGCATCTGATGTTCTGGGCCTCCGAGAAATACATCGCAAAGCATGGCGCGCCGCGCTCGGCGGCGGAATTGATCAAGCATCGTCTGGTGCTGCAATTCGCCGACCAGCTCGCCGCCAAGGAATCCTTCGAGAGCTTCTTCCCGGGCGTGTCCGAACGTGACCTTCTGGTCATGAAGACGAACGTCTCGAGCGCCAATTATTGGGCGGTCGCGAACGGCGCCGGCATCGGTGTCTTCCCGAGCTACGCCATTGCGCTCGGCGGGAAACTAATTCCACTGGAGGTCGAGCTGGACCGGCCGCTGGATATCTGGTTGTCCTACCACCCCGGTAGCGGCCGTATCCCCCGCGTGCGGCACATGATTGACTGGCTGATCGAGGCTTTCAATCCGGCCCGCTTCCCGTGGTTTAAGGAAGAGTTCGTGCACCCGCATGAATTCAAGGACTCGTATATGGGCGAACCCCTGACCCAGCTCTTCGGGGGATTTTCAACCGAAGAACAAAGGTGAAAACAGAGATGAAAGCAGCGGCGAAAAGAATGAAGCAGCGCAGCGCGGGCAAGCCGGACATCGAGCTTGGCAAGCGGATCCGTCTGCGGCGCGTCGAGATGAAGATCTCGCAGGCCGAGCTCGGCGAGAAGCTCGGCGTCAGCTTCCAGCAGGTGCAGAAATACGAGAAGGGCGTCAATCGCGTCGGCGCGGCTCGGCTTCAGCAGATCGCCTCCGCCCTCGATGTGCCCGTGACCTTCTTCTACGACGGCGACAACAAGGCCCGCGAAGTCGAGAGCCTGCTCTTCCTCGACTCGGCCTTCAGCCTCCGCCTGCTGCGCGCCTACAGCAAGATCAAGGACCAGACGGTGCAGCGTCAGCTCGTCTCGCTGATGGAATCGATCGCGGCGAACGAGAGCTGAGGCCGGTCGACGGCCCGGCCTTCACGGCCGACGTTCAATCCGCCGCGTCACGGGGGCGCGGCCGGATTGCACGAGATCGGCCGAAAGATGTCTGCGCGCAACTGCGCGCGGCCTGTCTCGGGGCGGCCTGGCCGCCCCTTTTTCTTGCCGGTCTTCCTTCGAAGTTTCCGGCCGCGCGCCATGCAATCGCAGCACAGGCGGATGCAGACTCTGCTCTCCCGCGCCGGTTGACCGCGGCGGTGCCTGCGCCGCACATTGCGCCTCGCCACCGAGCAGCGAGCGCGCGATGCCAGACGTTATCAGCACGACCGGAACACCTTACGCCGACGGCAAGATTCTGACGCACACGGCCGATGGCGTCGGCGTGATCACCTTCAACAATCCCGACAAGCGCAACGCGATGTCGCTGGAGATGTGGGAGGGATTCGGCGAGGCGCTGACGGCCTTGCGCGACGACGACACGGTGCGCGTCGTGATCCTGCGCGGCGCCGGCGGCAAGGCGTTCGTCTCGGGTGCCGACATCAGCCAGTTCGAGAAGGTGAGGCACAATGCGGCGGCGTCCGAGCAATACGCCAAGCGCAGCGCCGCCCAGCGCGCGCTGCTCGCCGATTATCCCAAGCCGACCATCGCCTGCATCGACGGCTATTGCCTCGGCGGCGGCATGCAGGTCGCGATGCTCGCCGACATCCGCCTCGCCTCGCATGAAAGCCAGTTCGGCATTCCCGCCGCCAAGCTCGGCATCGCCTATGGCTATGACGGCCTGCGGCATCTGGTGTCGCTGGTCGGGCCGTCCTGGGCGCGGCTGCTGATGTATACGGGCATGCGCATCGATTCCGCCGAAGCGCTGCGCATCGGCCTCGTCGAGCGCGTGTTTCCGCAAGGCGAGCTCTGGGGCGAGACCATGGCGATGGCCGAGACGATCGCGCAGAACGCCCCGCTCGCGATCAAGGCGGCCAAAATCACCATCGCGCAGGTGCTGAAGGACGAGAGCCGGCGCGACATGGAGGCGATCAAGGTGATCGGCAATGCCTGCATGGACAGCGCGGATTTCCGCGAGGGCCGGCAGGCCTTCATGGAAAAGCGCAAGCCGCAGTTTAGGGGAAAGTAATTTCGTCGTGGAGAGAGGCGAGGAGCACAGCCCCTACAGCGCTCCCAGCACCGCTTTCGTGATGTCAGCCGTGCCATTGCCGCCGCCGAACTCCATCGGCTTGACGCCGCCGGCATAGACCTGGTCCACCGCACGCTCGATTGTCTCGCCGGCCTCCGCAGCGCTCTCGATGCCGTGCTTGTCGGCGAGCCAATCCAGCATCATCGCGGCGGACAGGATCATGCCGGTGGGGTTGGCCTTGCCCTGCCCCATGATATCAGGCGCCGTGCCGTGGCATGGCTGGAACACCGCGTATTTGTCGCCGATGTCGGCGGACGGCGCCATGCCGAGGCCGCCGATCAGGCTCGCGGTGATGTCGGAGACGATGTCGCCGAACATGTTCTCCATCACCATCACGTCGAAATCCCAGGGACGCTTGACCAGCATCGCCGAACAGGCATCGACATAGAGATGATCCGTCTTCACGTCCGGATGACGTTTAGCGGCCTCGTCAAAGATCCGGCGGAAGAAGGCGAACGCCTTGAACACATTTGCCTTGTCGACACAGGCAAGCGACCCCGGCTTGCCGCGCGCCTTGCGCCGCTCGGCGAGGCGAAACGAGAACTCGAACAGACGCTCCGAGGTTTTGCGCGTGATCACCAGGGTCTCGCGCGCGTCCTCATGGGTAACGATGCCCTTCCCCATCGAGGCGAACAGGCCCTCGGTGGACTCCCGGATCACGACGAGATCGATGCCGCGCTGGTCCGCGCCGACGATCGGGCTCGGCACGCCCGGAATGAGGCGCGCCGGACGCACGCCGGCATAGAGATCGAAGATGAAGCGCAGCTCGATCTGCGGCGCGATCTCGGTGTTGTCGGGGTAGCGCACCGACGGCAGGCCGCAGGCCCCGAGCAGGATCGCGTCCGCCTCCTCGCATAGCTTGATGGTGCTATCCGGCATCGACTTGCCGGTCGCGAGATAATGGTTGGCGCCGGCCGGCGCCTCGGTGAAGCGGAAGCCGAGGCCGGACTTCTCGCCGACCTTGCGCAGCACCTCCAGCGCCGGCGCCATGACTTCAGGGCCGATGCCGTCACCAGCGAGCACGGCAATGTGGAAGGCGTTGTTTGCGGACATTTAAGGCCTCAAGGAAGGTGTCAACCAGGTCGTCATTGCGAGCGAAGCGAAGCAATCCAGAACTGCATCCACGGAGACATTCTGGATTGCTTCGTCGCTTCGCTCCTCGCAATGACGACGGAGAGAGCGTTCGTTACGGCGTCAGCACCGTACGGCCGACCACCGCGCCCTGCTGCAATTGCAGCAGGGCGTCGTTGGCCTTGGCGAGCGGTTGTTGCGTCACCGGGATCGGCGGCACCTTCTTCGACCGCACGAGGTCGAGCAGCTCCTGCGTCTCGCGCAAATTGCCGACATAGCTGCCCTGGATCGTCACCGCCTTAATCGGAATCAGCGGCAGCGCCCAGGTCGCGCCGCCGCCGAACAGGCCAACGATGACGAGCTTGCCGCCCTTGGTCAGGCAGTCGAAGCCGAGCTGCGTCGTGGCGGCATTGCCGACGAGATCGATCACGGCGCGGATCGGCCCGCCGGCCTTCTTGGCAAGTTGCTCCAGCGCGTCCGGCGCCTTGGGATCGACGGTCGCGAGCGCACCGGCCTTCTCTGCCGCCTCGCGCTTCCTCGCGTCGATATCGACCATGATCGCGCCCTTGCCGCCCATCGCCTTGAGCAGCGACAGCGCCATCAGCCCGAGGCCGCCGGCGCCGAACATCACGATCGGCGTGTCGAAATGCTGCTCGACCTTCTTCAGCGCACTGTAGGTGGTGACGCCCGAGCAGGCATAGGGCGCGGTCGTCGCAGGATCGAGGCCTTTCAGATTGAGCAGGTAGCGCGGATGCGGCACCAGCATGTGATCGGAATAGCCGCCGTCGCAATAGACCCCGAGCGAGCGCGGCGTCAGGCACATGTTCTCGTCACCGGCGAGGCACGTGGCACATTTGCCGCAGCCGATCCAGGGATAGACCAGCCCGACATCGCCGACCTTCAGGTCGCCCTGATCGGTCGGCTTCACGTCGGGTCCGAAGGCGAGGACTTCGCCGACCGTCTCGTGGCCCATGGTCAGCGGCAGATTGATGCCGCGGTCCTTCAACGAGAGCGGCTTGCGGCCATGGCCGAGATCATAGCCGCCTTCCCAGATGTGGAGGTCGCTGTGGCAGACGCCGGCGGCCTTCACCTTGATCAGCACCTGTGTGCCCGAGGGCTGCGGCGTCGCCTCGTCGACCTCCAACAGCGGTGCCTTGAAATCGGCAACCTTGAAACTCTTCATCGGCGTCCTCCCGCATGCTTCTTGTTGTCGCGCCACCATGCCATGGTCGGCGCGACCAGACAAACCGGTCTTAGTTCAGGCCAGCGGATGGTGGCAAGCCGCGAACTGGCCGGGTGCGATCTGGCGCAACTCCGGTATCTCCGCGCTGCAACGCTGATCTGCGCGCGGGCAGCGGGTGCGGAAGCGGCAGCCGGATGGCGGCGCAATCGGCGATGGCGGCTCGCCGGCCGCCACACTTTCGACGGGACGCACGTCCGGATCCGGCACCGGGATCGCCTGCAACAGCAGCGCGGTGTAGGGATGCGCAGGCCGCGCGAACAATTGCTGGGAGGGAGCGACCTCGCAGAGCCGGCCGAGATACATCACCGCGACGCGATCGCTGACTGCTTTGACCACGGCGAGGTCGTGCGCGATGAACAGCAGCGTCAGACCGAAGCGCGCCTTCATCTCCTCCAGAAGGTTGAGGATCTGCGCGCGAATGGAGACGTCGAGGGCCGACACCGGCTCGTCGCAGACGATGAATTCGGGTTTGAGCACCAGCGAGCGCGCGATGCAGATGCGCTGGCACTGGCCGCCGGAGAATTCGTGCGGCAGGCGGTTCGCCACGAGATCGGGGTCGAGCCCGACCGCGGAGAGCACCTCGTGAACGCGCCGTTTGCGCTCGGCGGCATCCTTGATCCCGGCGATGATCAGCGGCTCGGCGACGATGTCGCCGATGCGCCGGCGCGGATTGAGGGAAGCAATCGGATCCTGGAAGATCAGCTGCACGCGCCGGCGCATCCTGCGCAGCGCCTCGCCCTCCATGGCGGTGAGGTCCTCGCCGTCGAACATCACGCGGCCGGACTTAGCGCGGCGCAGTTGCAGCACCGCGCGGCCGAGCGTCGACTTGCCGCAGCCGGATTCGCCGACCAGTCCCAGCGTCTCGCCGCGCGCGACCTCGAGGCTGACACCGGAGACGGCATGAACAATCTTGTTACCCAGACCATATTCGACGACGAGATTGTCGACGCTCAGAAGCGGCGCGGGGCGCACGGCAAGCTGCATCATGCCTCGATCCCCTCCGCCATCCGGATCGGATGGAAGCAGGCATAGAGATGTCCCGGCATCTCGGCACTCGTCAGGACCGGCTTGGCCTCATGACAGCGCGCCGTGGCATAATTGCAGCGCGGCGCGAAGGAGCAGCCTTTCAGAGGCCGCGTCGGATCGGGTGGACGGCCCGAGATCGCCGGCAGCGGCGTATGCGGCGCGGTCTCGAGCTTCGGGATCGCCGCCAGCAACGCCTCGGTGTAGGGCATGTGCATGCGCTTGAACAAGGCTTGCGTCGGCGCGCGCTCCACCACCCGGCCGGCATACATTACCGCGACCTCGTCGGCGCGGCCGGCGACGACGCCGAGATCGTGGGTGATGATGATCATCGCCATGTGGCGGCGGCGCTGCTCGCGCGCGAGCAGATCGAGGATCTGTGCCTGGATGGTGACGTCGAGCGCGGTGGTCGGCTCGTCCGCGATCAACAGCTTCGGCTCGCAGGACAGTGCGATCGCAATCGCGATGCGCTGGCGCATGCCGCCGGAGCATTGATGGGGATATTGTGTGAGCCGCTGCTCCGGCGCCGGAATGCCGACGGCGGCGAGCAGCTCGATGCTGCGGGCCTTCGCGGCGGGAGCGTCAAGCTCGAGGTGCTCCTGGATCGTTTCCATCAGCTGCGTGCCGATGGTGAGCACCGGGTTGAGCGAGGTCATCGGGTCCTGGAATACGACCGCGAGATCGCGTCCGCGCAGGCGCCGCAGGCTTTCAGGCTCGAGCCGCACCAGATCCTCGCCGTCGAACATCACCCGGCCCGTCAGCTTCGCCTTCTTCGGCAGCAGCTGCAGCACGGCGCGCGAGAGCATGGTCTTGCCGCAGCCGGATTCACCGACGATCCCGAGCGTGCGGCCGGCCTCCAGCAAAAGGTCGACGTGATCGACCGCACGCAAATTTCCGCGCGGGGTCGGCAGCTCGACCGCGACATCCTCGATGGCCAAGAGCGGCGCGCTCACAGCGCCCCCTGACGTGGGTCGGTGAGGGCCCGCAATGTGTCGCCGACGAGGTTGAACGCCAGCACGGTCGCGAACAGTGCCGCCGCCGGCAGGAAGGCGAGGCGCGGCGCGACGTCCAGACTGTCACGTCCCTCCCCGATCATGCTGCCCCAGCTCGGCATCGGCGGCGGCACGCCGAGGCCGAGGAAGGACAGCGCGCCCTCGACCACGATGGTGACGGCGACGCCGAGCAGGAAGAAGGCGAGCAGCGGCAGGATGACGTTCGGCAGCAGCTCGCGCAGCAGGATGCGCGCATGGCTCGCCCCTAGCGCCTCGGCCGCGATCACGAATTCTCGCCGCGCCAGCGTCAGCGTCGCCGCGCGCGCCACGCGCATGAAGGCGGGAATGCCGAGCACGCCGAGGACGACAGTGAGGTTGGGGACCGACTGCCCGAGATAGGCGACCACCGCGAGCGCGAAGATCAGCGGCGGAAACGCGAGCAGCACATCCATGCTGCCGACCACCAGCGTCTCGAACCGGCCGCGGAAGTAGCCGGCCAGCAGGCCGAGCGCGCCGCCGATGACGAGGCCGATCATGGGCGCGATCAGCCCGACCGTCAGCGACACCCGCGCGCCAAAGATCAGCCGGGCGAGCTCGTCGCGGCCGAGCCCGTCGGTGCCGAGCCAATGTTCGCTGGAGAAGGCGGCGCGCCGTTCCAGCATGTCCATGTCGATCGGGTTCTGCAGCGGCAGCACCGGCGCCAGGATCGCAAGCGAAAGGATGATCGCAACCCAGGCGCTTGCGATCCAGAACAACAGGCCGAGCTTGGGCTTGCGGCCGACCGGCGCAGCCACGTCCTCGTCCTGGATCGACAGCTCAAGCGTGGCCATGGCGGATCCTGGGGTCGAGCACGGCGTAGAGCATGTCGACGATGAAGTTCACGATGACGAAGCCGCAGGCGACCAGCAGCACGACGCCCTGGAGAATGACGAGGTCGCGGGTGTAGATCGCCCCGACCAGCAGCCGGCCGATGCCGGGCAGCGCGAAGATCGATTCCACGATCAGCGTGCCGCCGAGCAGGCGGCCGATATTGATGCCGGTTACCGTCACCAGGGTCAGCGACGACGGCTTCAGCGCATGCACGAACAGGATACGCGATGGCTTGAGACCCTTTGCTTTCGCCAGCGCGATATAGTCCTCCTGCAACGTCGCGATCATGTCGGAGCGCAGCACGCGCATGATGCCCGGCCATTCCGCCAGCGCCAACGTCAGCGCCGGCAGCACGAAGAAGCGCAAATTGGCCAGCGGCGCCTCGGTGAACGGCACATAGCCGGTCGCCGGCAGCCAGCGCAGCTCGACCGCGAACAGATAGATCAGCAGGATCGCAGTCAGGAACGACGGCATCGACAGCATCGCGAAAGCGCTGCCGGTCATGAAGCGGTCGAACGCACCGCCGGCGCGCGCGGCACAGGCGATCGCGACGGGAACACCGATCAGGAGCCCGATGAACTCTGCCATCAGCATCAACTGCAGCGAGACCGGAATGCGCTCGGCCACCGCCTGCAGCACCGTCTGCCCGGTGCGAAACGAGCGGCCGAGATCGCCCTGCACCACGTGGCCGAGCCAGCTCAGGTAGCGCCACCACAGCGGCTGGTCGAGCCCCATGTCGCGGCGCAACGCCGCGACGTTCTCCGGCGTTGCCTGGTCGCCGAGGATGACGAGCGCGAGATCGCCCGGCAGCAGCGAGGCGATCAGGAACGTCAGCAACGAGACGGCGAGCAGCACCGGCAGCATGGCAAGCAGCCGCCGAACGATGAAGTTCAGCATCGCGCCATCATTCCAGCCAGGTTCTGGAGACGTCCATCACGCCGTTGTACATCTTCGGAAAGCCTTTCAGCTTGGCACTCGACAGCGCGTAATAGGTGTTCTGGAAGGTCCAGAACCAGATCGCCTCCTTGTTGATCAGGCGGCTGATGGCGCAGTAATCCTCGCTGCGTTGGCCCATATCTGCGGTCACGCGTGCATGATCCAGCAGCCTGTCGAGCTCGGGGTTCGAATATCCGGAGAGCGACAGCGGACTGCCGCTGCGGAAATTCGCGTACATCTGCGGATCGGGATCGGCGAGATCGACGATGCGCCACGGCGTAAGCTGGAATTGCCGCGTGAAGGCTCGCGTCGGAATCGTGGCCTGGTCGACCTGCTCGATCTCCATGTTGGCGCCGACGCGCTTCCAGAACTGCTGCAGCACCTGGCCGATGATGCGGCCGCGCGGCGTTGCCGTCACCAGCATCTTGAACTCGACCGGCTTGCCATAATCCTTGATCAGCGCCTTGGCCTTCTCGACGTCGAACGGCAGCGCCCCGTCGTCCTTGCACTTGACCCAGGAGCCGTCGCCGTAAGGATTGCTCGCCGGCCGGCTCAGGCCGTTGCTGATCGCCTGCGACATCTTGGGACGGTCGATCGCCATCACCAGCGCCTGGCGCACCCGCACGTCGTCGAACGGCGCCACCTTGGTGTTGAAGGCATAGACCGCAGCGCCCGAGCCCTTGTAGGTGTGAACGGTGAGCTTGGGGTCCTTCTGCGCCTTCGTGATGTTGTCGGCGTCGTTCTCGTCGTCCCAGATGATGTCGGCCTCGCCCGATTGCAGGGAGGCGAAGCGCGACTGCGCGTCGGGTAGCGGCTTCAGGACGATGCGGTCGAGATAGGGACGGCCTTTGTCCCAATAGTTCGGGTTCTTCTCCAGCACCATGCGGTCGCCAGCGGTCCATGATTTCAGGATGTAGGGGCCGGTGCCGACGGGGTTGCGATTGTAATCGTCACCCTTGGTCTTCCAGGCGGTTGGAGAGTGGATGACGTTGTTGGAACTCTGAATGGTAATAACCGCCGGCCAGTTGATCGAAGGGTCGGTAAGATTGTAGATGAGGGTGTAGTCGTCGGGGGCCAGCACCTCTTTCACGTTGGTGATGTAAAAGGCGCAGCGACACTTGTTGGCGGGATTCTTCTGCCGGTCGAAGTTCTCCTTCATGGCCTGCGCGTTGAATGGCGTGCCGTCATGAAATGTCACGCCTTCGCGGAGCTTGAAGGTCCAGGTCTTGTAATCCTCGGAATGGGTCCAGGACACCGCGAGCTTCGGCGCGGGCTCGCCCTTGTCATTCAGCGTTGTGAGCGTGTCGAAGATCGCGGCCGCAGCCGTATTGGTCGACGTGTCGTAGACACCGACCTTGAGTGGATCGAAGCCCGGAATATCCAGCTCCTGGCCGACGGTGATGCTGCCGCCCGATTTCTGCGCCTGTACCGGCGTTGCCAGTGCAAATGCCGCAACGAGGAAAATAGGCACGCGCCTGCGTGCCAAGGCCGCCGCGTTCGTCATGGTTCCTCCCGGGATCCGTCGTCCGATGTTTCGGATCGTTGAATGACTCGGAGGCGAGCTTGGCGACAAATGCTCGCCTCGGCAAGGGGAACGAACGAGAGTTCAAACGCCGCATGTGGCGGCGATAAGACTCAGGATGTCGCGGCCGTTTTGCCTGGCGGAATTGCCGAGCCGTCGGCAAGCCCGATCTCCTGGCGCAAGGCGGCGGTGTGCTCGCCGAGCACGGACACGGTCTTGGCCGGCGCCGTGTCAGCGCCCGACATCCGGAACGGCAGGTTGAGCACCTGGAATGAGCCGCCCTCGTCCCGCACCTCTGAGAGCGCACGGCGATGCGCAAGCTGCGGATCAGCCAAGGCCTCGGACACGCTGCGATAGGCCGAGGCCGGCACGCCGGCAGCCCCGAGTGCGCGCAGGCACGCCTCGGTCGAAAGCTGCCGCGACCAGATTTCGACGCCGTCCATCAGCTCGGCCCAGTTCTCGCGGCGCGCGGCATAGGTGGCGAAGCGTGGATCGGAAACCCAGTCCGGGCGGCCGATCACCCCCATCAGGGCCTGGAACGTCTTCTCGCTGGCGATCGTGATCATGACGTAGCCGCTTGCCGTCTCGGTCGGCCCGAACATGGGGCGCGGCGGCGGCGGCACCGCGAATTGCGAGCTCTGCAGCTCGGTCAGCGTCAGCGACAGCATGGTTTCCAGCATGGAGACGTCGATGTGCTGGCCGGCGCCCGTCACGCTGCGTTGATAGAGCGCCGACGCGATCGCGCCAAAACCATAGGTCCCGGTGACGACGTCGGCGTGGTAGATACCGCAATAGTCGGGACGGTTGCGGCCCGGCTGGTAGGCGAGATGGGCCATGTCATAGCCCGAGGCCGCGTGGATCACCGGGGCGTAGGCCGGCAGCTCGGCCGAAGGGCCGGTCTGGCCATAGCCCGAGATCGAGCAGTAGATCAGCCTCGGGTTGACCTGGCGCAGGCTGTCGTAGTCGAGCCGAAGGCGGCGCATCACGCCGGGACGAAAGTTCTCGACCAGGATGTCTGACGTCGCGGCCAGCCGGCGCACCGCCTCCTTGCCGTCCTCGGACTTGAGGTCGAGGACCACGCTCTTCTTGCCGACATTGAGCTGGCCGAACGCGGTGCTGCAGCCGTTGCGCAGCGGCGGCCGGGTCCGCATCGTCTCGCCGCCGTCGGTCTCGATCTTGATGACCTCGGCGCCCATGTCGGCGAGCATCCGTGTGCAATGGGGCCCGGCGATCGTGGTCGAAAAATCCAGCACCCGCAGGCCCGCGAAGGCCTTTGTCGTCGTCCCCTCATGCTTATCTGCTAGCTGCATGCCTGCCTGCGCCCTCGGATCTCGTGGGAACCATCGAAGTTCTTTGTTGTTGATGCGGCGACCCTAGAGGGCGGCGGCTGAGTAGGAAAGTGTTTACCGAACAGACGTGCCGCGTGGGCGGGCTTTGGAATTCCAGCACAACTGGACCCGTTCTTGCATAGCAGCGAGCGGGATCGGAAAAGGGCGGCTGTTCTTGAGGGTCTTGTTCGTCACCACTGAGATGGACGACTTCGTTCGCGTCGGCGGACTGGGCGCCGTTTCCGCCGCCCTTCCCCGCGCACTTCGCTCCTTCGCCGATATCCGGATCATGCTGCCCGGCTATCGCGACATCATCGAGCAACTCACCCATATCCAGATCGTTGGCCGCTGTCCGGCATTCGCGGAGATGCCGGCCTGCTCGCTTGGCCGTGCCGCGACCAAGGACGGGCTGCCGGTCTATGTGCTGTTGTGCTCGCAGCTCTACGACCGGCCCGGCAACCCCTATGGCGACGAGCTCGGGCGCGATTGGCCCGACAACGACATCCGCTTCGCGCGCTTCGCCTCGGCCGCGGCTGAGCTCGCCATGGGCAAGCTGGACAAGAATTGGGCAGCAGACCTGATCCATGCCAACGACTGGCAGGCCTCGCTCGTGCCGGCCTACCTGGCCTGGCAGGGCGCCAAGCTCCCATCCATCCTGACCATCCATAACCTCGCCTATCAGGGCCTCTTCCCGAAGGACTCGCTGCGGCGGATCGGCGCACCGGAGAGCTCCTTCCACATCGACGGCGTCGAGTTCTACGACCAGGTCTCCTTCCTCAAGGCGGGCCTCGTCTACGCCTCCCACCTCACCACGGTGAGCGGCACCTATGCGCGGGAGATCACCACGGCCGAATTCGGCTGTGGCCTGGAGGGCCTGCTCCGCCTGCGCTCGGACGCCGCCGAGCTCACCGGCATCCTCAACGGCATCGACGAGAGCTGGGACCCGCGCTCCTGCGCCCAGCTCGCCCAGCAATTCGGTGCCGGCGACTGGGTCGGCAAGAAGGCCAATGCGGATTACGTCCGCAAGCAGTTCGGGCTGGCGGTCTCGCGCGGACCGATGTTCGGCATCGTCGCGCGCCTCGTGCACCAGAAGGGCATCGACCTCGTTCTGTCAGCGGCGGACGAGATCGTCGACGCCGGCGGGCAGATCGTGGTCACCGGCTCCGGCGAGCCGGCGCTCGAGCAGGCCTTGATCGACGCGCACCGCCGCCGCCCCGACGCGATCGGGGTTGCGATCGGCTTCAACGACGCCCAGGCGCGGCGCATCTTTGCCGGCAGCGACTTCACCCTGATGCCGTCGCGGTTCGAGCCGTGCGGGCTCAGCCAGATGTACGCGCAGCGCTTCGGCTCGCTGCCGATCGGTCACCAGACCGGCGGCCTCGCCGAGACCATCAGCGACGGCGAGACCGGATTCCTGTTCTCGAAGCCCTCGCGCGAGTCCTTCCTCGGCGGCGTGCGGCGCGCCTTCTCGGCCTTCATGGCCCACGACCAGCTCGACACCATGCGCCGCAGCGCCATGGGGCGCTCGTTCTCCTGGAGCGTCTCGGCCGGCAGCTACAGCGCGCTGTACCGCAAGCTGGCATCGGTGTGAGGATGAGGCGCCCCGAGGAGCGTACTCATTCTCCGTCATTGCGAGGAGCGAAGCGACGAAGCAATCCAGAATCCCTCAGCGGTGACAGTCTGGATTGCTTCGCTGCGCTCGCAATGACGATGCGGAGAAACTCGCGCGCCCCACTCCGCTCTCGTGCCCCGGACGCAGCGCAGCGCGTCGCCCTTGCGACGTGGTGCGCTGCTGAGCCGGGGCCCACGCTGCACAGGAGTTCGTGGCCTCTGGGTCCCGGCTCTGCGCCGCAACGCTCATGCGTTGCGGCTTGTCCGGGACACGAGCGATCGGCCGTCACCCCTTCCCGCGCACATCCATCTGCGGACGGCCGATCCAGGCGCGATTAAGACACCGCGTCATCCAATCAGGCTGCGCTTCGCCCCGCAGCCGCGCCTGCGCTTCCTGGTAGGGACCGACATAGCGCAGCCGGCCAGGCAATTTCGGATAGACGAGCCTGATCCATCGCAGCGCGTTGTCGGCAGATCGGATCCCGCGCTCGTCGAGCTCAAAGCCGAAGCCCGCGCGCAAGCGCTCGGGCAGCATGCTCGCGGTGAGCGCGCAATACCAGCGCGGCGGCCGCAGCCACGGGCGCGCGCCGCTGAATATCTGCGCGGCGATCTCGCGCGCCGCAGGGCCAACGGTTAGCGTCTCCGACTGCGCCATTGCCTTGGTGTAGGCGACGAAGCCGGACCAGTCCGCCGGCAAATCATCCCCCTTCAATCCGAAGAGGGCGCCGTACAGCCTGGCCTCGCTCCAATAGCGATCGCGCTCCTCCGCCGAGAGTGGCGGCAGCACCAGATCATGTGCCATGAGCGCGGTCTCGACCAGCGTGGCGTGGACCCAGCGTAGCGCGGGGATGTCGTTGGCGCAGTAGCGCGAACCGGCCGCGAACGGCCCCACGGTCTCGGGCATCTCGCCGACGATCATGCTGTGACGCCGATGCAGCTGCCGGGATGACAGCAGCGCCCGGTCCAGCGAGCCGAACACCATCGTAAAGACGATGTCGAAGGTGCGATGGAAGCGGCCGATCGGATCGGCAAGGGTGCGCGAATGCTCGGCGATCGCCGCCGCCACCCAGGGATGGGCCAGTTGCAGCAGCAGCGCACGGCCGGCGCCGAGAAAGAGCACGGCCTCCCGGTCGATCTGCCAGGTCAGTGAGGCCGGACCGAACACGCCCGCGACCGATCCCGCCGCGTTGACACGCAGCGTAACGAGCGACTCCTCCAGATCTTTCTCAGCGACCAATTGCAAGCCTCGCGACGAAGATACGGCGACCATACTCCGGACCGCGCGCCTGCGAAATCGTCGTCGTGCAAAGCAATGACGAACAGGACCCTCATTCCGCAGCCATCGGCATCTCGTCCATATGCTCGTGCAGCACGACGCCAGCGAGCGGATCGAATTCGCCGATCCAGGGCTTGCGCGCCAGCACCGATTTCGTGTGCGCATAGCCGGCGTGCCAGCGCCGCGTGATCCCGGACGGACTGAAGTCGATATCCTTGGTATGGGTCTCGTGCTCGAGCTGCGGCGCCAGCAGCCGCACCACATGCATGCGGGTTGGACAGCCGTAGCTCGTCAGTTCCCTCACCGCGGGATCGTTGCGCTCGCTCTCGGGCAGCCGCGCCGCGAGCTGATTGATGACATGGCGCAGACGATGGGCCTGCTGCTGTCGCACGATCTGGCTGGCGATGCGGCTGGAATATTGCACGTCCTTGTGCCGGTTCAGCACCTCCGCCATCGTGGTCGGCTCCGGCCCGACCGGATTCCACAGATGCACGGAGAAGATCAGCGAGTTCCTGCGCGGATTGTCGTCGAACACGGCTTCGGTCGGCGTGTTCGACAGGATGCCGCCGTCCCAATAGAGCTCGCCGTCGATGCGCACGGCGGGGAAAGCCGGCGGCAGCGCGCCCGAGGCCATCACATGCTTCACCGTCAGCTCGCCGTCGCGGCTGTCGAAATAGCGCATTTCGCTGGTGCCGACATGAGCCGCACCGACCGTCAGACGCGGCGCGCAACGGTTGGCGAGATCAAAATCGACGAGCTCGCTCAGCGTCTTCTCCAGCGGCGCGGTCGAATAATAGCCGGCGTGATCGGCGCCCAGCGGATAGGAATCGCCGGCATGGGCCAGCGGATTGGGCCGGAAGAAACCGGCAATGCCGTGGGTCACGGTCGACCAATAGGTCAGCTTCTCGTTGAAGCCGGGAAACGCGGTGCGCCAGTTCCAGACCGGCTGCTGCTCCATCCGCTTCCAGAACTCACGCAAGCGCGCGAGGCGGTGCTCGGGCGCGTTGCCGGCGATGAGGCTCGCATTGATGGCGCCGATCGACGTGCCGATGATCCAGTCCGGCTCGATGCCGGCTTCGTGCAAGGCCTGGTAGACCCCGGCCTGGTACGAGCCGAGCGCGCCGCCGCCCTGAAGCACGAGCACGACCTGACCCGGCAGGTCGTGCTGCTTATGCTGAGAATTGTCCTGCGTGCCCATGTCTCGCTCCTGGTGAGCTTGCACCGTTGGAACATTCGACTTGCTGCGCCGGCCCATGTCAATGCGCGGTCCAACCGCCGTCGACCGGCAGCGCAACGCCGGTGATCGAGGCCGCCACATCCGTCGACAGGAACACCGCGAGTGCGCCGAGCTCCTCGACCGTAACAAAGCGCTTGTTCGGCTGTTGCGCCAGCAGCACGTCGCGGATCACCTGATCGCGGGAGATGCCATGGGCCTTGGCCTGGCCGTCGATCTGCGCCTCGACCAGCGGCGTATGGACATAACCAGGGCAGATCGCGTTGCAGGTGATGCCCTGCTCCGCCGTCTCCAGCGCCGTCACCTTGGTGAGGCCGACGATGCCAT
Source organism: Bradyrhizobium sp. USDA 336 (assembly GCF_044908355.1). Lineage (NCBI taxonomy): Bacteria > Pseudomonadati > Pseudomonadota > Alphaproteobacteria > Hyphomicrobiales > Nitrobacteraceae > Bradyrhizobium > Bradyrhizobium sp. USDA 336. Next base: position 3,234,651 of record NZ_JBIYDC010000002.1, read on the forward strand.
GCTTGGCGGTGACATAGGCTGCCTTGAACGGCGAACCGACCAGGCCGTGCGTGGAGGCAATGTTGATGATCCGGCCGAAACCGTTCTGCCGCATTGCGGGCAACGCGAGCCGCGTGGTGTGGAAGGCCGAGGACAGGTTGATCGCGAGGATCTGGTCCCACTTCTCGACCGGAAACTGGTCGAGCGGCGCGACATGCTGGATGCCAGCGTTGTTGACCAGGATGTCCAGCCGGCCGGATTGGGCCACCGTCGCCGCGATCATCTCGGCGATCGATTTCGGCCTCGTCATGTCCGCCGGCGAATAGCTGGCCTTGACGCCGAACTCGGCGGCGATCTGTTCGCGCGTCCGGCCGATCTCGCTGGCGACGCCAAGGCCGTTGAGCGCGATGTCGGCGCCAGAGGCAGCGAGTGCCCGTGCGATGCCGAGACCGATGCCGCTGGTCGACCCGGTGACGAGCGCCACCTTGCCGGCCAGCACGCGTGACGAAGCGGACGTCTGCGTCTTGATGGGGATATTCATGGTCCAGACCTCTTCTCGGCGCAACACCGCGCCAGGCTGGAGCGAAATCTGCGGGATCTCCTGGACTTGGGGAAATGCCGGTTGGCTTCCGAGTCCATACATCCGCGCTATCGCAGGCGGGATGTCATTTCCCGTCCTGATCGGCTAGATTCCGGTCGATTTTTTGCTGGGAGCCGATCCATGGAAATGCACCAGGTCCGCTATTTCCTCGCGGTGGCGCAGCTCTTGAACTTCACGCGCGCGGCCGAGGAATGCAACGTGACGCAGCCCTCGCTGACGCGCGCGATCAAGCAGCTCGAGGCCGAGCTTGGCGGCGACCTGTTCCGCCGCGAGCGGCCCGCCGCGCAATTGACCGAGCTCGGCCAGCGCATGCATCCGCTGCTGAAGCAGTGCTATGACGCGGCCATCGGCGCGCGCTCGCTCGCCTCCTCGTTCAGGAGCGGAGAGATCGGTGCGCTCCGCATTGCGCTGACGCATTCGATCGATCTCGCTTTGCTGATTCCGCATCTCAACGAGATCAAGCGGCAGTTCAACCGGCTCGAATTCCGCTTCCTGCGCGGCTCGGGCCGGGAGGTCGGCGACTTCTTGAAGAAGGGCGAAGCCGAGCTCGGCATTGCGGCCGAGATCGACGAGGCCTGGGACCGGCTGGATGTCTGGCCGCTGTTCACCGAGAGCTTTGAGCTCGTCGTCGGCGATGGGCACCGGCTGGCCGGACGCAGCTCGGTCGAGATGGACGATCTGCGATCGGAGCTGCTGCTGAGCCGAACCTTCTGCGAGCACGCGCGCCGCATCTCCGCGAGCCTGCGCGAGCACGGCATCGAGATCGAACAGGGTCATGAGGTCTCGAACGAGCGCGACTTGATAGAGCTGGTCGAGGCCGAGATGGGCATCGCCATGGTGCCGCACACCTCGCCCGTGCCGGAGCGGCTGACCCGCGCCTCTGTCACTGGGCTCGACGCCCGCCGCACCGTCAATCTCTATGGGGTCGCCGGCCGGCAACGCACCGCCGTGGGCAACGCCGTGATGCGCATGCTGCGCGGCGCGGACTGGCGCGAGATCGCGGGGTAGCGCCGACGCTCAATTCTCGCGACTGGCACGCTCCAGCGCTTCGATCAGATCGTCGATCTCCATGCGCTTGCGGAAATCCGGATCGACGAAGCGGGCTTTCACAATGCCGTCGCGTCCGACCACGAACACGGCCGGGATCGGCAGCATCCAGCCGTCATTGCCGTGGAATTTCGCCATGTCCTGATAGGACAGCAATTGCTGAATCTCGGCGCCGAGCCAGATCGCGAGGTTGAGCGACAGCGCATAGCCGTTGTCGAGATCCGTCAGGATCGGAAACGGCGCACCGGATTCAGCCTTGAGCTGTCCGGTATATTCCTGCGTCTCCGGCACGATCGCGACGACCTGCGCCCCCATCGCCTTGATGCGGTCCAGCGCCTGGACCACGGCGCGGACATTGAGCCGGCAATAGGGACACCAATGGCCGCGGAAGAACATCACCGCGACGGGGCCGCCCTCCAGCAGCGAGGGCAGCGACACGAGACGCACACCCTCGTCGGGCAGCATGAACGGCGGCATCGGATCGCCCGGCCGCGGCGCGGTCTCGCCGCCGCCGTTGTCGCTCAATCGCGCGACCAGGCGATCGACCGCCTCGCCATAGGCCGGAAAGACCTCGCGGCTGGCATCGGCATAGGCGCGAAGCTGTTCGTTCAGCGTGCTGTCCATGTCGCGGCAGCGCTGGAACGCGAGCCTGAGCTGTTCGGCATCGGCTGGCGAGAGAGACGTCATCTTCCTGCTCCGGCTTCCTTGCGGGCGAATATTAGTTTCCCGGTTTGCCCGCCCGCAAGGGGCGACCGCAATCGGGCGTGCTGGCATCGGACGCCGGATGCTGCGAAAGCGGAAATGCCGATGCCCAATCGGTTCGATAGCTGCCGCCTATCGGCATAGCGTCGGGCTATCGCATCGAAAGCAAGCCGGCATTTCAAGATGAAGAGCGTCTCGACGAAGCTCCTGCCACACCCGCGACCATCAGGGGTCGCGGCCAGCAGAGGAGACCTTCCATGTCCAGGCATCTCACATTTCCGCGGGCGGTGTGGACAGGCGTCGCCGTTCTCGGCGCCCTGACGTTTGCGACGCCGGTCCTCGCCGGCGAATGTCCGGCCGGCAAGACCAAGCCGAATGCGCAGCCGATGGTCGACTACAAGCCGGTCGGCGTCACCGACGTGACGCTCGGCACGATCGATCTCGGCAAGCAGCCCGCCCGTATCGAGGGCCGCGAGCTGCGCTTCCGCAAGCTGACCATCGCACCCGGCGGCATCGTGCCCTGGCACAGCCATGACGACCGTCCTGCCCTGATCTTCGTGCAGCAGGGCGAGATCGTCGAATACGCCTCCAACTGCGTCGACCCGATCGTGCACAAGGCCGGCGACATCCGCCCCGAAGTCCACGGCACCTCGCACTGGTGGAAGAACCTCGGCAAGGAGACCGTCATTCTCTATGTCGGCGACGTCCGTAGGGATCCTAACGATAATCATATGTGACGGCCTTTGATGTCCGTCATTCCGGGGCGCGAAGCGAACCCGGAATCTCGAGAGTCCGGGTCTGGTGATCGCGCACCAGCCCGGAATGACAGAAGGGAATGCACGCCATGACCGATCTTTCCGCGTCGATCAAACCGACCGCGATCACGATGGATGCGCAATCCCCTGGCCTCGCGCTTCGCTCGCTCGTGATTGGCCTCACCGCCTTCCTGACCGTCGTCGATCTGTTCGCCACGCAGGCGATCCTGCCCTCGCTGACACGGCACTACGGCGTCACACCCGCGGCAATGGGTTTTGCCGTCAATGCCAGCACCTTCGGCATGGCCGCAGCCAGCCTCGTGGTCGGTTTCTTGAGTCCGCGTATCGAACGGCGAACCGGCATCCTGCTGAGCCTCGTCCTGCTTGCGGTCCCCACCAGCCTGCTTGCCGTCGCGCCCAATCTTGCCGTCTTTACCGCCCTACGGGTCGCGCAGGGCCTGTGCATGGCGTCCGCCTTCGCGCTCACCCTCGCCTATCTCGGCGAGCAATGCAGCGCCATGGACGCCGGCGGCGCGTTTGCCGCCTATATCACCGGCAATGTCGCGAGCAACCTCGTCGGCCGGCTGATCTCGGCCGCAATTGCCGACGGGTTCGGCCTCGCCTGGAATTTCTATCTGTTCGCAGCGCTCAATCTGGCCGGCGCGGCGCTGGTCTATTTCACGATTCGACGCGTGCGGCCGATGCATGCGACGATGCCGGCGGCGTCGCCGCTTGCCGCCACCATCGCGCACTGGCGCAATCCGCAGCTGCGCGCCGCGTTCGGCATCGGCTTCTGCATCCTGTTCGCCTTCATCGGCACCTTCACCTACGTCAATTTCGTGCTGGTGCGGCCGCCGCTGTCGCTCGGCATGATGGATCTCGGCCTCGTCTATTTCGTGTTCCTGCCCTCTATCGTCACGACGCTTCTCGCCGGCAAGGTGACTGTACGGCTGGGAACAAGGCCCACGATCTGGAGCGCGCTCGCTGTCGCCGGACTCGGCCTGCCCTTGATGCTGTCGCCGCGTCTGGGCGAAGTGCTCGCCGGCATGGTCCTGGTCGGGGTCGGCACATTCTTCGCACAGGCCGCCGCGACGAGTTTCGTCGGACAGGCCGCAGCCGACAATCGCGGCATCGCCAGCGGGAGCTATCTTGCGTGTTACTTCTGCGGCGGACTGGTCGGCACCGCCGTGCTCGGGCGCCTGTTCGACGCTTTCGGATGGCAGGCGTGCATATTCGGCGTGGGCGCGGCGCTCGCGGCCGCAGCCCTGCTTACATTCGCCCTGAAACGCTAGCGCTTGGCCGGCGCTTCCTGCGGCGGCTCGTCATCGGCGATCGCGCGCCAGGCGGCGCCGTCGAGATCGTCGTACTGGCAGCTCCTGAGCGACCACAGGAAAGCGACGAGACCGGCACCTCCGAGCATCAAGGCCAGCGGGACCAGGATGACCAGGATCTCCATTACACGATCTCCCGCGAGGCGCTGCGGGCGCGCAGCGAGTTCAGCATCACCAGGATCGACGATCCGCTCATGGCGGCAGCGGCGATCAGGGGCGTCACGACGCCGCTGATCGCAACCGGCACCGCGAGCACATTGTACCCGATCGCAAGCCAGAGGTTCTGCCGCATCAAATGCAGCGCCTTGCGCGAACCGTCGATGGCGGCGACGACCGGAGCCAATGGCCGGCCGAGGAAGACGAGATCGGCGGTGGCCTGGCTGAGATGCGCGGCCGAAATCGGCGACATCGAGACATGGGCCGCCGCGAGCGAGGGCGCATCGTTCATGCCGTCGCCGACCATCAGCACTTTCGCGCCGCGCCGTTTCAGCTCCTCAATCCGCGCAATCTTGTCGGCCGGGGTGACGCCGGCGCGCCATTCGGGAATGCCGAGCGCATGCGCCGCCGCCGTCACTGCAGGCTCGCGATCGCCTGATAGGATCTCGATGCCGATGTTGCGCGCCTTCAGCGGCGCGATCACCGCCTTGGCATCGGGCCGCAGGCCCTGGCGAACCGAGAGGATGAACCCGTCGCTGCCCTTGCTGAACGCGACGATGGAGGCCTCGGGATCGACCATGACGCTGCCCACCAGCCCCTCGGCGCCGCAGAAGGAGGGACGGCCGAGGCGAAGCTCGACGCCATCGACGGTCGCGCGGACACCCTGCCCGGCTTCCTCCACCGCACTGAGGATCGGAGACTTCGCAACGGCAGCTTGAGCGACGGCGGCAGCCACGGGGTGATGGCTCGACAGCGCGAGCCGGCCGGCGAGCTCGAAGACATCGGCGGGGATGTCGGCGGCATTCATGACTTCGAGCTCGGGCAGCGTCAGCGTGCCGGTCTTGTCGAAGATCACATGATCGGCTTCAGCCAGCCGCTCGATCGCATCGCCCGCATTGAGCAGAACACCGGCCTTGAACATCGCGCCCGAGGCTACCGTCTGCACCGTCGGGATCGCAAGCCCGAGCGCACAGGGACAGGTGATGATCAGCACGGCGACGCCGGTCACGATCGCATCGTGCCAGCTCGCACCGGCGATGACCCAGCCGAGAATTGTCAGGAGTGCGGTCGCATGCACCACCGGCGCATAGAGCCGCGAGGCCCTATCGGCGAGGCGCATGTAGCGCGAGCGCGCCTGGAGCGCGTTGTCGAGCAGCTGCGTGATCTCGGCGAGCAGCGTCGCCTCAGAGGCGGCCGAGACCCGCACCCGCAAGCTGCCGGAGATGTTCATCGATCCCGCATAAACCGGCGTGCCCTGCTCGGCCGTGACATAGAGCGTCTCGCCGGTGATCAGGCTCTGGTCGATCTCGGAACGCCCTTCGATCACGGTGCCGTCGACCGCGCAGCGCTCGCCCGGCCGGAGCAGCACGATGTCGCCGGGATGGATCGCCGCAACCGGCACCTGCGAAATCTCGTCGGGGCCGATGAACTTCGCCGCCGTCTCAGCCTTCAGCGCGGCGAGATTGCCGGCGACCGCGCGGGTCCGCCGCCGCATGTTCTGATCGAGGAAGCGGCCAACCAGGAGGAAGGTCAGCAGCATGATCGCCGCGTCGAAATAGGCATGCTCGGCGTGGTGGATGGTCTCGACCACGGACATGCCGAGCGCCAGGATCACGCCGATCGAGATCGGCACGTCCATGTTGGTGGTCTTGGCCGACAGCGCGCGCCAGGCCGAGTGGAAGAACGGCTGGCCGGCATAGGCTGCCGCCGGCAGCGCGATCAGCGCCGACAGCCAGTGGAAGAAATCGCGCTGCTCCGGCAGCATGTCCGAGGCGTTGCCCGACCATACCGGGATCGACAGCATCATCACGTTCATGGTGGCGAAGGCCGCAACGCCGAGGCAGCGCAGCAGGAAGCGGGATTCGGCGACCTCGGCCACCTCCGCGCTCTCGGTCTCGAACGGATAGGCCTTGTAGCCGAGTTCCTCGAGGCGGTCGATGAAGCGGCCGGGGTCGAGCGTGCCCGCCTTCCATTCCAGCGCAACGCGGCGGTCGGTGAGGTTGACGCGGGCCAGCGTGACGTCGGGGATGGCCGAGAGCCCGCGCTCGATCTTGGCCATGCAGCCGGCGCAGTGGACGCCCTCGACGGCGAGATCGATGTGCCGGAGGCCCTCGCCCGCATCGCGGACATAGTGAGAGAAATCGCGCGTGACCTGCATGACGGAATCCTTCAGTTCAGGATCACGCGGTTGCGCGACATGAACACGCGCGTCCCCCGCGCCTCGCCCTCGATCACCAGATCCCATTGGCCCGGCGCGACGGACGCCGCATTGCCGCGATAGAGGCCGATGCCGGATTCGCTGAGCTCGACGGCGAGGTCGGAGCGCTTGTCGGTCGGCCGCTCCAGCCGGCCACCGAACTTCAGCCCGGAGATCGGCTGGCCGCCAGCATCGCGGGCTTCGACCTGGACCGAAGCGCCGCCGTCGTTGCGGCGCTCGACATGGGCGTTGACCTTCCACTTCCGCGCCGCCTGGTCCTGCGCCGCCGAGATCTCGCGATCGTAGACGAGGCCCGCGGCATAGGGGCTGTCGACGTCGGTGCCGGGCAGCGTCGCGATCGCGAGCTTCATCATGGTCGCGTTGACGCCGATCACGAGACCGAAAAAGGCGACCAGCATCAGGAAGACTTTGGTTCCGGTCAGCGGCTTGGATGACATGACGGTCTCCTGGATTTACGGCGCGACGAAATTGTCGGTGGCGCTCGCGGCGACGCCGAGCCCGATGTCCATGACGTGGAAGCGGACCGGAATCGACTTCTCCGGATTGTTTTCGGCCGGCGCGGTGACCAGCAGCCGCAGCTCGCTGGTCGCATCGCGCGGGATCACAATGATCGGACGGTCCGGCGTGACCGAATCGACGCCGACGACGTGCATCGTTGGGTTCACGGGCCCCTCGACGTCGATGGCGATGGCGCGGTCGTAGCCGCTCTTGTTCAGGAGCCGGACCGTATAGGCGTTGCGGATCGAGCCGTCGCTGAGCTTGACCGCGACCGGATTGCGGTCGTGCAGCACGTTGACGTCGAGCAGGCTGCGGGTCGCCAGCGTGTAGACCATGAAGCCGCCGATGGCCGCGATGATCGCACTATAGACGACGGTGCGAGGCCGCACGATCCGATAGATCGGCGCCTTGCCTTCCTGGCGGCGGTGGATGTTGATGTCGTTGTCGTAGCCGATCAGCCGCTTCGGCCGACCGATCTTCGTCATCACGTTGTCGCACGCGTCGATGCAGAGCCCGCACTGGATGCATTCCATCTGCGGTCCGTTGCGGATGTCGATGCCGGTCGGGCAGACCGCGACGCACTGGTAGCAGTCGACGCAATCGCCGACCTGCTGGCCGAGCGCGCGCAGCTCGGCGGCCTTCTTCACCGAGGTGCGCTTCTCGCCGCGGTCGTAGCGATAGGTGACGTTGAGCGCCCATTCGTCAGTGAGCGCGGCCTGGATGCGTGGCCACGGGCACATATAGGTGCAGACCTGCTCGCGCATGAAGCCGGCGAGCAGATAGGTCGTCGCGGTGAGGATCCCGATCCAGATATAGGCGATCATCGGCGCCTGGAAGGTGATGAGTTCCTTCACCAGGGTCGGCGCGTCGTTGAAGTAGAGCACCCAGGCGCCGCCGGTCCACCAGGCGATCATGAGCCAGATCGAGTGCTTGAGCACGATCTCGGAGATGCGCTCCAGCTTCATCGGATCGGACGATTTGTCCTTCTTCATCCGTTCGCGCCGGTCGCCCTCGATCAGACGCTCGACGGCGTAGAACAGGTCGGTCCACACCGTCTGCGGACAGAGATAGCCGCACCAGATCCGGCCGCCGATGGAGTTCATCAGGAACAGCGCCACCGCGGCGACGATCAACAGACCGGTGAAGTAATAGACCTCCTGCGGCCACAGCTCGATGAAGAAGAAATAGAAGCGGCTGTTGGGAAGATCGATCAGCACCGCCTGGCTCGGCGCGCCGAGACCGCGATTCCAACGTACGAAGGGCAGGAGATAATAGACGCCGAGGCAGAATGCCATCAGGCCCCATTTGATGCGGCGGAAAGTACCGGAGACGCTCTGGGGATAGACCTTCTTGCGGGCCGCGTAGAGTGGCCCGTAATCATCGTCCGATGTGAGGTCTTTCGGGTTCACGGTCTTGTTCATCGCCAAATCTTTTCAAGAGGTGCGATTAAACCTAGACCCGACATCGCCGCGTCAGTTGATCCAGCGCAAACGGGGGCGCTTTTGTTGCCCCCCGTTTGGTGCCTATTCTGCTATTTTCCGCCGCCCAGCGAGTGGACGTAGACCGCCATCGCCTTGATGGTGGCGGGATCGAGCCGGCCTTCCCAGGCCGGCATCACGCCGGCGCGGCCTTGGGCGATGGTCTCGACCAAGCTCGCCTCCTCGGAACCGTAGAGCCAGATCTTGTCGGTCAGATCAGGTGCGCCCATCTCCTGGTTGCCCTTGCCGGCGTCGCCATGGCAGGCGGCGCAATTCTCCGCGAAGATCTTCTGGCCCTTGGCGGCGTCATAGCCGTTGCGGGTCGAAAGGCCCGACAGCGACCGCACGTAATTGGCGGCGGTGACGATCTCGTCCGACTTCAACACGCCATCCTTGCCGAAGGCGAGCATCTGCCCCTCATGGGTCTTGGCATGGCCCGACCGCACGCCGAACTGGATAGTCTGCATGATCTGGTCGAGCGAGCCGCCCCACAGCCATTCGTCGTCGTTCAGGTTGGGATAGCCCTTGGACCCCGTCGCACCCGTGCCGTGGCACGGCGCGCAATTGTCGCCGAACACCGTCTTGCCCTTGGCGCGCGCAAGCGCGAGCAGAGCCGGATCCTTCTGGATGTCGGTGAGCGAGGCCGTGCCCAGCGCCGCCATCTTGTCACCCCGGATCTTCTCGAGGTTGGCGAGCTCGACCGCGACGTCGGCGCGCGAGGAATAGCCGAACAGGCCGGTGGTGTTGCTTTGGATCAGCGGCCAGGCCGGATAGACGATCCAGTAGCCGATCGACCAGAGGATGGTGAGATAAAAGCTGATCACCCACCACCGCGGCAGCGGCGTGTTGAGCTCCTTGATGCCGTCCCACTCGTGTCCGGTCGTGGACTTGCCGGAGACGGAATCGATGTCGCTAGAATGATCGGTCATGGTTTCTCACTCCTCCCGCAAGGGCAGGTGCGCTGCCTTGTCGAACGCAGCCTTGTTACGGGGCCAAAATGCGTAGGCGATGATCGCGAGAAAGATCGCGACGAACACCGGTGTCCAGATCGTGGTCACGAGGTCGGACGCAAGATTATGGACGGTCAGGATGGCTTTCATCGTTCATGCCTTCTCAGCGAAGATTGGCTTTCTCGTTGTAGATCTTGAAGTCGACCAGCGTGCCCAGCATCTGCAGGTACGCAACCAGCGCGTCCATCTCGGTCGGCGTGCCGGTCTTGCCGTCGAAATTGCGCACGACGGCCTTGGCGTAGCGCTTGGTGAATGCGTCGGTGCCGGCATTGTCCGGATCGGCCTGGGCCTTCAGGTCGGCGGCGGCATTGGCGAGTTGCTCGTCGCTATAGGGCACCCCTACGGTCCTGAGCGCGCGCATGTCGCCGGCGATCGCATCCGGGTCGATCTCGGCCTTGCCGAGGAACGGATAGCCGGGCATCACGGACTGCGGCACGATCGCGCGCGGGTTGGCCAGATGGGTGACGTGCCATTCGTCGGAATATTTGGCGCCGACGCGGGCGAGGTCCGGGCCGGTGCGCTTGGAGCCCCACTGGAACGGGTGATCGTACATGCTCTCGGCCGCGAGCGAGAAGTGGCCGTAGCGCTCGACCTCGTCGCGCAGGGGGCGAACCATCTGCGAGTGGCAGAGATAGCAGCCCTCGCGGACATAGACGTTGCGCCCCGCCAGCTCGAGCGGCGTGTAGGGCCTGACCCCATCGACCTTCTCGATCGTACTCTTGAGGTAGAACAGCGGGGTGATCTCGACGAGACCACCGACCGCGACCACCAGCAGGATGCCGACAATCAGGATGATCGAGTTCTTTTCGAAGATTTGGTGACGTGTCCAGAACGACATTGCTTGAGCTCCTCACTCCGCCGGCTGAAGGGCGACGGGCATCTGGACTTCCTGCTCGCCGACGCGAACCGTCATCCAGAGATTGTAGGCCATGATCAGCGAGCCGATCAGGAACAGGCCGCCGCCTGCGGCGCGGATGATGTAGAAGGGATGCATGGCCTCGACGGTCTCGATGAAGGAATATTCGAGGAAGCCGAGCGAGGTGTAGGCGCGCCACATCAGGCCTTGCAGGATGCCGGAGACCCACATCGCCGAGATGTAGAGAACGATGCCGAGCGTGGCGACCCAGAAGTGCCAGTTGACGAGCTTGAGGCTGTAGAGGCCCTTGCGATTCCAGGCCCACGGCACCAAGCAGTACAGCGCGCCGAAGGAGACGAAGCCGACCCAGCCGAGCGCGCCGGAATGCACGTGGCCGATGGTCCAGTCGGTGTAGTGGCTGAGCGAGTTGACCACCTTGATCGACATCATCGGGCCTTCGAAGGTCGACATGCCGTAGAAGGCGACGGAGACGACGAGCATGCGCAGCACGGGATCGGTACGCAGCTTGTCCCAGGCCCCCGACAGCGTCATCAGGCCGTTGATCATGCCGCCCCAGGAGGGCATCCACAGCATGATCGAGAAGGTCATGCCGAGCGTCTGCGTCCAGTCCGGCAGCGCCGTGTAGTGCAGATGGTGGGGACCGGCCCAGATGTAGAGGAAGATCAGCGCCCAGAAGTGGATGATCGACAACCGGTAGGAATAGATCGGCCGCTCGGCGCGCTTCGGAATGAAGTAGTACATGATGGCGAGGAAGCCGGCGGTCAGGAAGAAGCCGACCGCATTGTGGCCGTACCACCATTGGAACATGGCGTCCTGGATGCCGCCCCAGGCGACGTAGGACTTCGAGCCGAACACCGAAACGGGCAGCGCCGGGTTGTTGCCGAGATGCAGCACCGCGATCGTCACGATGAAGGCGAGATAGAACCAGTTCGCAACGAAGATGTGCGGCTCCTTGCGCTTGAAGATGGTGGCAAGGAAGACAAGCAGATAGACGACCCAGACGATGGTCAGCCACAGATCGGCGTACCATTCCGGCTCGGCATATTCCTTTGACTGGGTGACGCCGAGCAGATAGCCGGTGCCGGCGATCAGGATGAAGAAGTTGTAGCCGAGCACGACGAACCACGGCGCGAGGTCGCCGGCAAGGCGCGCGCGGCAGGACTTCTGCACCACGTAGAAAGAGGTCGCGATCAACACGTTGCCGCCGAAGGCGAAGATCACCGCGGAGGTGTGCAGCGGACGCAGGCGGCCGAAGCTGATCCAGGGCAGATCGAAGTTCAGCGCGGGCCAGGCCAGCTGCGAGGCGATGATGAGGCCGACGAGGAATCCGGCAATGCCCCAGAACATCGCCATGAAGGCCGAGAACTTGATCGGTCCCATGCTGTAGTTCGGGCGGCCGTTGATCTCCTGGGCCGGCAGCGCCGCCGGCCGCTCGAAGTAGCGGTTAACGATGAAGAACACCGCAGCGAGGCTGGCCGCCGCGCTGAGCGCAGCGTGGAACGCGAAGGGCGCATCGAGCGCCTTGGCCGAGGCGATCACGCAGAGGAAAGCGGTGACTGCGAATACGACAGCCAAGCCGCTTTCACCGATGGTCATGGATTTTGAGATGGAGGGCTGGCTCATGCGGATTCTCTCTGAAAGAACACGCTGCCAGAAACCACATCCACCCTCGCGGCGAATTGATTGAAATCAAGCTGGATGGATTTCTGTTAATGTGAGCCGATGTGCCGCCAGCTGAGGTGCCTTCCCTCCCCGCGCGCAGGGCCATCGCACGCAGACACCTCCGTGAAATCACGGATTGGAACCAAAGGATCCGTCCTCACTCCCGCGCCGTCGCCTTGAGCGCCGCGATGACGTCCTCGCGCGCGATGATGCCGACCAGCTTCTGTGTGCCGTCGAGCACGATGATGCTCCTGATGCGATGCTCCACCATGATCTGGAGCACGCGTGTCAGCCGCGTGTCGGGGCTGACGTAGATGAACTCGGGCGTCATCACGTCGCCGATCTTGCGGCTCATCAGGTCGTCGTAGCGCGGCAACATCTGGCTCGGCGTGAAGGCGAAGCACTTCAGGATGTCGAACTTGGTGACGATGCCGACCACCTGCCCGTCGTCTTCGACCGGATAGGAATTGAAATCGTCGGTCTCGAACATCTCACTGAGCTGGAACAAGTCGAGGCCGCGCTGCACCGTCTTGACGTTGCGCGTCATGTAGCCGTCGACGGTCTGTTCAAGAAATTGGTACACGGCGCGTCCTCCTCGATTTCCTCAAACTGGCCGGCCGATGGTCAGTGCGACAGCAGCACGCTGCGGACGGTTTGCGTCACCAGATATTGGGTGACGCCTCCGAGGATCAGTTCGCGAAATCTCGAATGACCATAGGCGCCCGCGACGATCAGGCCCGCGCCGGTGTCGCCGGCGACTTTCTCCAACCGCGCGGCAGCGGTTTCGCTTCCTGCGGCCTCGAGGACCCGCGCAGTCGCGGTGATGCCGTGGCGGCCGAGCCAGGCGGCAACGTCGCTGACACCGGCCATCACGGCCGAACGGTCGTCGCCCCGCTCCGGGATTTCCACGATGGTGACGTCCTTCGCCTTGTGCAGCATCGGCAGCGCGCCCGCCACCGCCCGCCGCGCTTCTGGCGTGTCCTTCCACGCCACCAGCACGCTGCGCAGGTCGAGCCAGTTGGCCCGGTGGGGAACGACGAGCAGCGGGCGGCCGGCCTGCATCACCAGGTCCTTGGGGCTCGCCAGCGAGAAAGCATCGGAGAAGGCCGGGCTCTGCCCACCACTAACGACGATGTCGGCGCAACGCGCCTGCGCCGTGACGAAGCGGGCCGGATAATCCATCGCGCTGCGCCACTCCGCATGCCCACCGCGATTTTTCATGGCCGCGCGGAATTGCGCTTCGAGGCCGGCGAGCCGCCGTTTGATCGAAGCTTCGCCCTCGTCGATCAGCGCTTGCGCTTCTGCGCCGTCGGTGAAATAGAGCGGCGGGGTGAACTGCGCCGCAGCCACCCCGACGATGGCCGCTTCGAATCGTTCGGCGAGTTCGCCTGCGACCTGGAGACGTGCTTCGTTGGGCTGATCGAGCGCCAGGCTGACCATGACGGTCGCGTATGTCATCGGGGATCTCCAGCATTACAGAATTTCTTTCGAATCCTAGACCTGTTGCCACGCAACAGGCTGAGATAGATCAAATCCGACGCCTCTGGTGGCCCGCTCTCCCGGCAATGGGGAATTCGCCAGCGGATTCAACGTCCGCGCTTGCCTCCGGGCAGGCCTTGGGCGACATTCCCGGAGCGGTAAAGGCGTCCTGCCGACCCGCCGAGAAGAGGAGCAGAGCTTGGCGCCGACCCGCGTAACCCATCAGGCAGACGATGGTCGGGGCGAGCATTTCCGAGTCCGCATCGAGGGATTCGGCGTCGGCACCTGGGACCTCGACCTGCAGACCCGCGAACTCGAATGGTCGGACATGGCCAGGCGGCTGTTTGGCCTGCAGCCGGACCAGGAGGTGAGCTACGATCTCTTTCTGTCGGTCTTGCAGCCGGGCGATCGGGACCACCTCCTGAAGGCGATCGAGCGCACGTCGGAAGGCGGCGGGGGTCTCGACCTGTCCTTCAAGATCGGGGGCGCATCCGGGAAGGGTCAATGGATCCGGGCCAGGGCCGGCGTGATCCGCGACGATACGGGCACGCCGCGTCACCTCAGCGGGATATTCCTCGACATCAACGAGGAGAAACAGCTCGAGGAAGCTCTGCGATCCCAAGAGAATCATCTTCGCTCGATTCTCGAAACCGTGCCCGATGCCATGATCGTCATCGATTCACGCGGCATCATGCAGCTCTTCAGCAGCGCCGCGGAGCGGCTGTTCGGCTACAGCAGGCAGGAAGCGATCGGCCGAAACGTGAGCATTCTCATGCCGGAACCCGATCAGTCGCGTCACGACAGCTATCTCGCGCGCTATCTCAGGACCAATGATGCGCACATCATCGGCATCGGCCGCATCGTGACCGGCAAACGCCGCGACGGCACGACGTTCCCGATGCACTTGTCCGTCGGGAAGACGCAACGCGCGGGCGAGCCCTATTTCACCGGCTTCGTGCGCGACCTCACCGAGCACCAGCAGACCCAGGCGCGGCTCCAGGAGCTGCAATCCGAGCTCGTGCACGTGTCGCGGCTGACCGCGATGGGCGAGATGGCTTCCGCGCTCGCCCACGAGCTCAACCACGCCGCTGGCGGCGATCAGCAATTACATGAAGGGATCGCGGCGCCTCCTCGCCGGCAGCACCGATCCCAACATGCCGAAGGTCGAAAGCGCGCTGGACCGGGCGGCGGAGCAGGCACAGCGCGCCGGCCAGATCATCCGCCGCCTGCGCGACTTCGTCTCCCGCGGCGAGTCCGAGAAGCGGGTCGAGAGCCTGTCCAAGCTGATCGAGGAAGCCGGCGCGCTCGGGCTCGCCGGCGCGCGCGAGCAGAACGTGCAGCTCCGCTTCAGCCTCGATCCCGACGCCGACCTCGTTCTCGCCGACCGGGTGCAGATACAGCAGGTGCTGGTCAACCTGTTCCGCAACGCGCTCGAGGCGATGGCGCAGTCGCAGCGGCGCGAGCTCGTTGTCGCCAACACCCGTGTCGCCGACGGCATGATCGAGGTGGAGGTCTCCGACACCGGCATCGGCTTCCGGGAAGACATCATTCCAAACCTGTTCCAGACCTTCTTCACCACCAAGGACACCGGCATGGGCGTGGGACTCTCCATCAGCCGCTCGATCATCGAGGCCCATGGCGGCCGCATGTGGGCCGAGAGCAACGCAGCGGGCGGAGCGACGTTCCGCTTCACTCTGCCGGCAACCGACGAGAGCTGATCCATGACGACCAAGGGACATGTTTACGTCATCGACGACGACGCGGCGATGCGGGACTCGCTGAACTTCCTGCTGGATTCCGCCGGCTTCGCCGTCACTTTGTTCGACGACGCGCTCGCCTTTCTCGAAGCCCTGCCCGGCCTCGGTTTCGGCTGCGTCATCTCCGACGTGCGCATGCCCGGCCTCGACGGCATCGAGCTCTTGAAGCGGATGAAGGCGCAGCAAAGCCCGTTCCCGATCCTGATCATGACCGGTCATGGCGACGTGCCGCTGGCGGTCGAGGCGATGAAGCTCGGGGCCGTCGACTTCCTGGAGAAGCCGTTCGACGATGACCGGCTCACCGCCATGATCGAGTCGGCGCTCCGCCAGGCCGAGCCCGCCGCCAGGAACGAGGCCCTCGCACAAGACATCGCCGCCCGCGTCGCATCCTTGAGCCCGCGGGAGCGCCAGGTCATGGAGGGGCTGGTCGCGGGCCTCTCCAACAAGCTGATCGCCCGCGAATACGACATCAGCCCGCGGACCATCGAGGTCTACCGGGCCAACGTCATGACCAAGATGCAGGCGAGCAGCCTTTCGGAACTGGTTCGCCTCGCGATGCGCGCCGGCATGCTCGAGGATTGAGGCAGGTCAAGGCGGCTTCACGGCGCCGTGCTAACCAGACAGCATGGTTGAGGTCAGCCCATATCGTGCGCGGCCGTCGTCCTCCCCACAACCCACCGTCTTTGTGGTCGACGATGATGCCGCAGTCCTCGGATCCCTGCGGTTCCTGCTGGAGATCGACGGCTTCGCCGTGCGGACCTTCAGGAGTGGCACGGCGCTGCTCAATCTCGGCGCCGCGCCCGGGCCGGACTGCTACGTCATCGACTACAAGATGCCCGACATCAACGGCATCGATCTGACCGGCCGGCTGCGGAAATCGCACCGCGACGCGCCGGTGATCCTGATCACCGGCTACCCCGACGAGAACATCTCGGCCCGGGCCGCGACAGCGGGCATCAAGGACGTGGTTTTGAAGCCGCTTCTCGACGAAAACCTGGTCAAATGCATCCGCCACGCCATCCAGGACCGCCCCGGGGCGTGACCTACGGGACTCTACGTAAGTAAACATCCCTAAGATAACGCGCGAAATTTCCGGATTGCGTGTTTCATCGTAGCAGTGCTCCATCACAACGGAGATGGCGCAGATGCTGACCCAGACGCTCAACACCCAGGCGATCAACACCCAAGTCGGTGGCAAGATTGCTCCTGCCCACCCCGTTACCGACCAGTTCGGCGCCATCGCGGGCCATGTCGGCCTGGTCGCCACCGAGTTCTCCTACAGCAAGGACGAGGAGATCTATGGCGAGGACGAGGCGGCCGAATATGTCTATCAGGTCGTCACCGGCGCGGTGCGCAGCTACAAGCTTCTCTCCGACGGCCGCCGCCAGATCGGCGCCTTCCATCTTCCCGGCGACGTGTTCGGCCTCGAATCCGGTCCCACTCACCGCCTCGCCGCTGAAGCCATCATCGACACCACCGTTCGCCTCGTGAAGCGCGCAAGCCTGGAAAAGGCCGCCGGCACCGACGTGCAGGTCGCCCGCAAGCTCTGGGCCATGACCGCCGGCGAGCTGCGCCATGCCGAGGACCACATGCTGCTGCTGGGCCGCAAGACTGCGATGGAGCGCGTCGCGACCTTCCTGCTCGAAATGGACCGCCGCCTCGCCGTCGCCGGCATGATGGCGCTGCCGATGTGCCGCCGCGACATCGGCGACTATCTCGGCCTCACCTTGGAGACCGTGTCGCGCGCGCTGTCGCAGCTTCACGCTCAGGGCATCCTCGGTTTCTCCGGTGCCCGCCAGATCGTGCTGCGCAACCGCCAGCGCCTGCACAATCTCGACGCCTGATCCTCAATCTTCCTCCCCACCCACTTTGGCCGGCTGAATTCGTTCAGCCGGCCATTTCTTTGGTGGCGGTCAGACCCGTGCGCCGCGTCTCCGGCATCACAAACAGGATCAGCAGGAGTCCCGCTGCCGCAACGCCGGACAGCCCGATGAATGCGGTGGCATTGCCGAACTTGTCGCTGACATAGCCGCCAAGCACCGTGCTCAGCGACGCGCCGATACCCGTCGCGGTGCCGACGATCCCCTGCGCCAGATTGAAATGCCCGCTGCCGAAGGCCACGTCGGCGACGATCAGCGGGATCATCACCGCGAAGACCGCCGCGGTGATGCCGTCGAACACCTGGACCAGCACCAAGAGATACGGATCGCGCACGGTCGCAAACAACAGGCCGCGAATCGCCAGAGCGCCGAATCCGATCAGCAGCAAGGGCCGCCGGCCCCAGGCTTGCGCCTTGCGCCCGACCGTCGGCGACAGCAGCGCCACGATCGCTTGCGGAACGACGATGCAAAAGGCGACGAGCACGGTCGCCCATTGGCTCGATCGCGCCGTCACCGCGCTCGCCATCAGCGGCATCATCGCGGCATTCGCCAGCTGCAGCAGCAGCACGCTGAGCGCGAACACGATGAGAGGGCGCTGCCGGATCAGGTGCCAGATATTGGGGTCGCCGCGCTCGGCGGCTTCAGGCGGCAGCTCGCCGTGACAGCGCCTGATGTCGACCTCGTTCTCGCGGATGCGCGACAGAGCGATCAGGGTTGGAATCACGAGCAGGAAAGTGACCAGGAAGACCGAGCGGCTCGATAACAGGTAGCCCGCGGTGCCCATCACCGCCGCCGCGACGCCGTTGCCGAGCGAGGCGAAGCGCGCGTTGCGCCCGAGCCGCTCGCCGATCGCGAGCGGGCCGACGAGGCCGAGGCTGATCGCGGCGATCGCCGGCCCGAGCACGCAGCTCGCCATCGCATGCAGCGTGGCGGCGGTCACCACGACGGCGAAGATCGGCATCGCCGCATAGGCCAGCGCGCAGGCGCCGATGGTCGCGATCGCGAGGGCGGCGACGAGGCGCTCCGATTTCGCGGCATCGATGATCGCGCCGCCCGGCATCTGGCCGATCAGGGCGACGATGCCGCCGATCGACAGCACGAACCCGATCTCGACCTGGGTCCATTTCTGCGTCGTCAGATAGACCGCGATGAAGGGACCGAATCCGGTCTGCACGTCGGCGAGGAAGAAGATGAACCAGTCGAGGCCGCGGAGGCTCTGCCGCGACGGGGCCGGAATGCCCGCAGCCGCCGGCTCCACGACGTTGTCCTGCTCGACGACGCCGCCGCGATCTGCATGGTTCGGCTTCCTCGATAACAGCACGGGCGGTCAGCCCTCCCTGCACCTCACTGGATCGCTTGCAGCGGCTGAAGGCTGCCGGACGCGCCGAGCACGACGATCGGCGTGTCCTCCTTGTATTCCGGTGCGGCCGCGACCTGCGCCTTGGTCAATTCCAGCGTGATGCTGTCCTTCTTGTTGGCGATCTTGCCGAAGCGCAGCGCGTTCCAGTCGACGACGATCTTGCGGCTGCCGACGCCGAGGAAGCCGCCGAAATCGATCGCCGCAGCGCGGACATGACCGGTGCGATCGACGATGACGTCGACGATGCGCCCCATGTCCTCGCCGGCGGCGCTGCGAACGTCGCGGCCGAGAACACCGTGGGCCTCGCTCGCGCCGATGATGGTCACCGATGGCGGCGGCGCGGCGTCCTTGGGCGTGACGGGCACCGTGGAAGCTGGCGGTTGCACATTTGCCGGTGCCTTTGCTTCGCTCGGGGATGCAGGCGGCTCCTCGGCCGCGCGCGATCCGGCGACCGTCAAGCCCGCGACGATCGCCACGCTCAGGATCAACCATCCGGTCGCACGCATGAACTCCTCCTCGCGCCTCTAGCGCGCCAGCACGATCGAGACCTGGATCTGACCGCGCGTGCGCAACACTTCCAGCGCCACGTCGTCGCCGTGACGGCTGACGCGAAGATCGACGCTGGATTCGCCGAGGCGCAGATCGTGCAGGATCACCTCGTTGAGGAACGCCGGCAGATGCGGGTTGCGCAGGCGAATTTCGCCCCGCGCCACGTCGAACTCGAGGCCGAGCGCCGCTTCCAGGAGCGTGAACGGCGTGGCGCTGGCCCAGGCCTGCGGTGCGCAGGCGACCGGGTACAACGTCGGCCCGCGCCGCTTCTCGCGCCGGAAGCCGCAGAACAATTCGGGCAACCGGCGCAGATCCATGTAGGTCGCGGCATCAAACAGACCCTTGAAGACATGCGCCACCGAATGCTTGAGGCCGTAGCGCGCCAGGCCCAGCGCGATCAGCGCGTTGTCGTGCGGCCAGATCGATCCGTCATGGTAGGACATCGGGTTGTAGCGCACCTCGCCTTGCGCGACGGTGCGGATGCCCCAGCCCGAGAAGAAATGCGGCCGCATCAGATCGGCGGCGACGAGACGCGCGCGGTCCTCGCGGACCATGCCGCTGAACAGGATCTGCCCGGCATTCGAGGTCCTCACCTTGCAGGGCCGCTTCTTGCCGTCGAGCGCGAGCGCATAGGTGCCGAGCTCCTCGCACCAGAACGCCTGCTCGAAGCGCTCGGCGAGCGCCCTGGCTTCGGCCTCGAGCTTGCGCACGCGGTCCGGCTTGCCGAGCCGCAGCGCGCAACGCGCCGCGAGCTGCTTGGCGGCGAAGACGTAGCCCTGGACCTCCGCGAGCGCGATATTGCCCTCGGCAAGCCGGCCGTCGGCATGGAAGATCGCGTCATAGGAATCCTTCCAGCCCTGGTTGGCCAGACCCTTCTCGGTCGCGCGCTGGTATTCGACGAAACCGTCCTGGTCGGGATCACCAGGGCCGTCGATCCAGGCCAGCCCCGCCTCGATCGCCGGCCACAGCTCGATCAGCGTGGCCTCGTCGCCGGTGCGCTCGAAATAGCTTCCCGCCAGCAGCACGAACAGCGCGGTGGAATCGACGCTGCCGTAGTAATGCGCGAACGGCACCTCCCCGAGCGCGGCCATCTCGCCGCCGCGCATCTCGTGCAGGATCTTGCCGGGCGCGGCGTCCGCGAGCGGATCGACCGCCGCGGCCTGGAAATGCGCGAGCCGGCGCAGGACGCCCTTGGCAATGCGCGGATCAACCCAGAGCATCTGCAGCGCGGTGATGAGGCCGTCGCGGCCGAACGTGGTCGAGTACCAGGGAATGCCGGCATAGGGATAGCGCCCCTGCGGCGTCTCGGTCATCAGCATGTTGAGGTCGGCCATGGCCTGGCACAGCACCTCGTTGAAGATGTTGTTGGAGGTCTCGATGCTGGCCGCGCCCATGGTCGACTGCCGCATCTCGCGGCGGTGCGCCAGCAGACCCGGGAAGAACCGCGCCGGCTTCTCCGTGACCGGCCGGTTGCAGGACACGGCGACGAACAGCGATTTGGCCTGGTGCGGCTCCAGGTCGAGCTCCCAGGTCGCAGCGTTGACCGAGAGCCGCGTCGGACGCGGATCGAAATGCAGGCCGGTGGTCCGCTCGGCGTCGTCAAGGCCGCGATACTCGAACAGGACGTCGGTCGGCCCGAGCAGCCGGCCGGTTCCGACGCCGCGGCGCGGCCGCCGCTCGCCGCGGACCTCGAACAGATCGGCGAAGTCGTTGCCGAACAGCAGCGTCAGCTCGAAGCTGGTGCGCCGGTCGCCATGGTTCTGCACGCCGATACGCTGATAGGCCGTGCCGCGCCACAGGAAGATCGTACGCACGATGTGCAGCAGGTCCTTCTGCAGCACGAGGCTGCCCTGCCGGTAGATGTCGGGATTGGTGAGATCGACGGTCAACGCCGAATTGTCGTCGCGCAGATTCGAGCCGAGCAGCAGCGGCTGGAGATCGTCGAGCACGAGCTCCAGCCGCGCCAGATAGCGCGTGTCATGATGGAACAGCCCGTCTGGCCCGCCGGCCGAGGCGCCGATGTCGCCGTGGCTGTCGAGCACGATGAAGGTGTCGTCGTGCTTGAGCGAACGCCGCGGCCGGGCCGAGGGCCCGGTCATCGGAATGTAGAAAGGCTGTTCCGCGACCTGTTCCGAGGTCCGCGTCACGGAGACGAACTGGGTTACGGCTTCTGCCGACATGAGCTGCTCCCCTGCGCTTGATTCGAAACGCGACCGACTCGAGAACGCGACTGTTGGTCTACGCGGCGGCTTGCGCGAGCCGGCTCATTTCCTGCGTGACCAGCTCACGATACGGCCCGTGGCCCTGCATCAGGCGCTCGGGCGAGCCGTCCTCGATGATCTTACCATTCCTCAACACCACGACGCGATCGAAATTGCGCAGCGTCGCGAGGCGATGGGCGATCGCGATCACGGTGCGGCCACGCATCAGGCGCGACAGCGCCTCGCGGATCGCCTCCTCGGATTCGCTGTCGAGCGCGGCGGTCGCCTCGTCCAGCAGCAGGATCGGCGCGTCCTTCAGGAAGGCGCGCGCGATGGCGATGCGCTGGCGCTGGCCGCCCGACATCTTGACGCCGCGGTCGCCGACCATGGTGTCGAGGCCCTCGGGCAGGCTCTCGACGAAGTCGCAGCGCGCCGCGATCGCCGCGCGCAGCACCTCGTCGTCGGTCGCGTTCGGCCGGCCGTAGCGGATGTTCTCGCGAATGGAGCGATGGAACAAGGAAATGTCCTGCGGCACGACGGAAATCGCCTCGCGCAGGCTCAGCTGCGTCACCTTAGAGATGTCCTGGCCGTCGATGGTGATGTTGCCCTCGTCGACGTCGTAGAAGCGCTGCAGCAACGTGAACAGCGTCGACTTGCCGCCGCCGGACTGGCCGACCAGTCCGACGCGCTGGCCGGGCTGAAGGCGCAGGCTGAAGCGCTCGAAGATCTTGTCGCTGCCGGGATAGCCGAAAGTGACGTTGTTGTACGCGATGGCCGCGCCGCTCTTCACCAGGGGCTCGGCCTCGGGGTGATCGCGGAGCTCGTGCGGCACCAGCAGCGTGGCGATCGCCTCGGTCAAACGCGCGACGTGCTGGGTGACGTCGACCAGCGCCACCGCGAGATCGCGCGTCGCGCTCAGGATCGAGATGCCGAGCGTACAGACCAGCACGACGTCGCCGGTCGTCGCCTGGCCCTTTTGCCAGAGCGAGATCGCCCAGGCCATCAGCGCAATGGTCAGAAGCACGGTGATCACGGCATGCAACAGCCGCAGCTTCTCCAGATAACGCAGGCTGCGGCTGCGCGCGGTCAGCTCCTGGTTCACCGTCGCGTCGAACCGCTCATGCTCGTGGGTGATGCCGCAAAAGGCGCGCACCAGCGGCATGTTGCTGATGACGTCGATCATCTCGCCGTCGACCAGCGCGGCCTTGTCGGCGAAATCGTCATGCAGCGGCTTGCCTGCCGCGGCGAGACGAAACATCGCAACCACCATGCCGCCCGCGATCGCGATCAGGCCGAGCGCCATATAGGGACTGACGGTTCCAATCAGGATGATTGCCGCAATTGTGGCAATGCACGGCGGCAACACATTCCAGACGAACATGTTCTCGACGGTGAACACCGCGTTCGAGGTCGCGGTGATGCGGCTCGTCAGCATGCCGGGCATCCGGTCCGAGAAGTAGCTCGGCGCGTGACCGGTCAGATGACGAAATATGTCACGCCGTAAATCGCCCGTGACCCGGACGAAGGTGAAGCTCGCTGTCCAGCTCGCGATCCGCCACAGGAAGTTGTCGGCGGCAATCAGTGACATGAGCAGAATGAATGCCAGCCATACGCCACCGCCATACGAGGGACCGGCGGATAAGGCGTCGACCAGGGCTTTCACGCCATACTGGGTGCCTACGGAGCAGGCAACGGCGCCCACGACCGCGGCCAGGATCACCAAATGCGACGCGAGACGACGCCGGAGATAGCGCAGGACAAAGGCAAATGGCCTACGCGCGTACCCAGAAAGCTGATCCATATGGCTGTCGCCCCGTTATGCTGGTTTTTCGTTTCGTTACTGGTCGAGTGAACATCGACCGCTTCGCCTCGGTTCCCGGGCAATCCCATCACGACATGCGGATGCGGACGATCTGCGAAGATGTAGTGGCAGCATCGCGACGCTTCCCCGACGTGTCGAATATGTAACGTTCGCGGGAAGGAACTTCGCAGGTGCGGGAACGTTCCCTCGTCTGGCATTGCCGGTGCCGTAAAGGCGGGGGTTTCAACATTCATGATCGCAGAGGAGATGGTGAGATGCGCATCGCGCAGGTAGCTCCGTTGACGGAGGCTGTTCCACCCAAGCTGTATGGCGGCACCGAGCGGGTGGTGCATTGGTTGACGGAAGAGCTGGTGGCCCTGGGCCATGACGTGACGCTTTTCGCCAGCGGCGACTCGCGGACATCGGCCAAGCTCGATGCATTATGGCCGCGGGCGCTTCGGCTCGACGGTTCCGTGCGCGATCCCAACGCGCTGCACATGGTGCTGCTGGAGCGGGTGCGGCAAAAATGTGACGACGAGGAGTTCGATTTCCTCCACTTCCATCTCGACTATTATCCCTGGTCGTTGTTCCACCGCCAGCCGACCCCGTTCGTGACGACCTTGCACGGCCGGCTCGATCTTCCCGAGCATCAGCCGGTCTTCAATACCTTCACCAAGATGCCGGTCATCTCGATCTCCAATGCACAGCGGCGGCCGGTGCCGCAGGCGAACTGGGTGACGACGATCCACCACGGCCTGCCGGAGAATCTGCTGACGCCGAAGCCGGCGAAACAGGAATACCTCGCCGTGCTCGGCCGCATCGCGCCCGAGAAGGGCGTCGATCGCGCCATCAAGATCGCGACCCATTGCGGCATTCCGCTCAAGATCGCGGCCAAGGTCGACCGTGCCGACCAGGATTATTACGACGAGCTGATCCGGCCGATGATCGAGAACAATCCGTTGGTCGATTTCATCGGCGAGATCAGCGATCACGAGAAATCGGATTTCCTCAGCAGCGCGCTCGGCCTCTTGCTGCCGATCGACTGGCCGGAGCCGTTCGGCCTCGTCATGATCGAGGCCATGGCGTGCGGAACGCCGGTCGTCGCCTTCAACCGCGGCTCGGTGCCGGAGATCATCGACGAGGGCCTCACCGGCTTCATCGTCGAGGACGTCATCAGCGCCGCGGGCGTGGTGAACCGGCTTCCGCAACTCGACCGCACCGCGATCCGCAAGCAGTTCGAGACGCGCTTCACCGCGCGGCGCATGGCCCTGGACTACCTCGCCGCCTATCGCAGCCTGACCGAGGCGCAGGCACCGCGGATCAAGCTGGTGAGCAGCGCGGAGTAGGAAGGCAACTCTCTCACCTCAAGGCACACTGTCATGCCCCGGCTCGACCGGGGCATCCAGTACGCCGCGGCGTCTCGGCTCAAGCACGGCGGCCTCTGGAATAGAGGATCGCCCGGTCAAGCCGGGCGATGACAGCGAGCGTGCGGAGAGCGATGACAGAAAGTACGAGACGATGCGGCGGCTCTTACCCTCTCCCCTGGAGGGCAGGGCTATCGCATGTGGCCTAGGAGTTCGAAGAAGAAGGTATCGTTCCAGCCGGCGCGCTTGAGCTTGAGGCGCAAGGAGATTTTTGTATCGGGGTGAGCTCTGGCGACGTTGAGGGCGAGTCGTCTGAGCACGGCAAGGTTGGCCGGACCGTTGTCCTTGCGATTGCGGGCCAGATCCTCGTCGAGGATGACATCGAGCGGCCAGTGCAGGCCGTTTTCGATGGTCCAATGGGTGCGAACAATGCGCAAAACCTGCGTTCGACTGTAGTTATGGCTCATCAGGAAGTAGCGTTCGACGGTTTTGTCGTTCCCCCGCTTGCTCCTGATCCGCGCGACTGCCTTGAGGCCAGGAAAGTTATGCTTTTGGGCCATGTCTTTGACGGGCACGACAAGCGCGCTGCGCTTTTCTTTTCGCCCATGGTCTGCATCCGTGGTGGCGACCGGCTTCTGACCCTTGCGCGTGGCTGCGGCAATCGCTGCCTTGGCGTCAGCCAACAGCGCGGGCTGATTCTCCTTCACAGCCAGCACGTAATCGCCGCCCCGCGTCACGATCTTTTCGGCCATGCCGCGGTGGCAATGCAGTGCATCCGCCGTCACTACGCAGCCTTTGAGTTGCAAGAGTTCGAGGAGTTGCAAAGCGCCGAGAGCTTCGTTGTTGTTTGGCGCCAGAACATTGGCCAACGCCATACGCGTCTGCGCCGCCCAGGCCGTCACCATGACCGGCGGCATGTGGCTTTTGCCGCTCTCGTAGCCACGCCGCAGCGCCTTGCCGTCTAACGCGATCACGCCTTGTGGCTGTGCAATCTTCGCACCTTGAGCGAAAGCCTCCATAAAGCGTCGGAATGCCGCTTCGAACGCTTTTGGATCGAGCATGCGGAACACACGGCTGAACGTATCATGGCTCGGCAATCCATGCTTAAGCACCAGCACGTCCTGCCAAAGGTAAGCCTTCAGCCGCGCAAACAGCGCCATGTCGGTGCAACTTGTCGCTCCGGACAACGTAGCCATCAGGGCGATGAACAAAAGCTCCGTCAGGTCGTGCAGCGCATTGTCCGCACGCGGGTCGGGCAGCTCTTCGAAGCACTCCGAAAATCGATCCATCGGTCGCTCCTTCCAACTCCGGGAGTCACCTTCAGAATCGATTTCTCTCCAAATCGCAATGCCTTAGGATTACATGCGATTCCCCTGCCCTGGAGGGGGAGGGTCGGCTCACATGGAGCGCAGCGATATGTGAGACGGGGTGGGGTGACGGTCTCTCCACATCCAACAGTGCCCGAGTGGAGAGATCACCCCACCCCGCTCGCGCTCCGCGCGATCGACCCTCCCCCTCCAGGGGAAAGAGTTGCGCCCACCGCTCGTGCCTGTCGCACCGCTACATCCCCAATAGCCGCGGCAGCCACAGCGACAGGCCGGGCCAATAGGTCACCACCACGAGGAAGCCCAGCATCGTCAGCAGCCACGGCCACACTGCGACCGTGAGCTCGGTGATCCCCATCTTGGCGATGCCCGAGGCGACGTAGAGATTGAGGCCGACGGGCGGATGGCACAGGCCGACCTCCATGTTGACCGTCATCAGGATGCCGAAATGAATCGGGTCGATGCCGAGCTTGACCGCGACCGGAAACAGGATCGGCGCCATGATCAGGATGATCGATGACGGCTCCATCACGTTGCCCGCGAGCAGCAGCAGCAGATTGACAAGCAGCAGGAAGCCGATCCAGCCCAGGCCCTGGTCGATCATCCATTGCGCCAGCGCCTGCGGCACGTTCTCGTAGGTCATCAGGAACGAGAACAGCACGGCATTGGTAATGATGTAGAGCAGCATCGCCGAAAGGTTGGCCGACGACAGCAGCACGCGCGGCACATCGCGCAGCTTCAGGTCCTTGTAGATGAACACCGCGACGATGAAGGCGTAGACCGCGCTGACGGCGGCCGCTTCAGTCGGCGTGAACAGGCCGCTGTAGATGCCGCCGATCACGATCACGATCAGGAGGATGCCCCAGATCGACTTGCGGAACGCATCGAGACGCTCCATGAAGGTCGCCTTCGGCATCCGCGGATAGTCGTTGCGCCAGGCGCGATAGAACGTCGTCATGCCGAGCAGCGTGGCGAGCGCAAGCCCCGGCACGATGCCGGCGATGAAGAGCTTGCCCACCGAGCTGTTGGTGGAGACGGCGTAGAGCACCATCGGGATCGATGGCGGAATCAGAATGCCGAGCGAGCCCGACGTCGTGATCACGCCGGCGCCGAACCGCTTGGGAAAGCCTTGCGCGACCATCGCGGGCAGGATCACCGAGCCGATCGCCACCACGGTCGCCGGCGAGGAGCCTGAGATCGCGGCGAACAGCGCGCAGGCGACCACGCCCGACAGCGCAAGGCCGCCGTACCAATGGCCGACCAGCGAGGTCGCGAAGGTGATCATCCGCCGCGCCACGCCGCCATGGGTCAGGAAGTTGCCGGCCAGGATGAAGAACGGGATCGCCATGATCTCGAAATTCTCGATGCCGGTGAACAGCTTCAGCGCCACCGATTCGGTTCGCACGTCAGTCAGCGTGAACATGAAGCTGAGCACGGTCAGACCCAGCGCGATCGAGATCGGCATGCCCGTCAGCATCAGCGAGATCAGCAGCGCGAACACGATGAAGACGCGCAGGCCCTGCGGCAGCGTGATGACGTGGCCGGCATGCGCGAAGCACAGCGCGACGATCAGGACCGGCAGCAGCATCAGGATCCAGCCGAGCGGGCTGCGCTCGTCCCGGACCACCTGGGTCGGCGTGACCGGCGCCGGATGCACCGGATCCGCCTCGACACCCTCGACGCCCGCCATATCGTGATGCGGCAGCTCGCCGGTGCGGTAGAACGACCAGGCGACCTGCAGGAAGCGGAAGCACATCAGGGCGGAGCCGAGCGGGATGGTGAGATACACGAACCACATCGGCGCTTCGAGGTCGTTGGACTGTTGGCCGCTGTGCCACATGTGGGTGACGAAGGCGGCTCCGAAATAGCCGACGATGGCGGTGAACAGCGCGCCGCACAGCAGGCCGAAGGTGATGATGCGGCGGCGCGAGCCGCCGGGCAGGATGTTGACCAGCACGTCGACGCCGACATGGATGCCGGTCCGCACGCCATAGGCGGCGCCGAACTTCGCCATCCAGATGAACATGTAGATGCAGAGCTCCTGCGCCCACGACAAATCGAGCGCAGCGAGCCAGGCGAACGTCGCGCGCGCGGGCACGGCGAGGAAGGCGAGGTTGCGGGCTTCCGCCCACTTGGCGATGTCGATCGACAGCCCGGCGCCGTAACGGTGCAGCACCGCGACGAAGATGAGCGACGTCGCAGCCGCGATCATCGTCGCGATCAGCCATTCCTCGAGATGATCGAGAGAACGATTCAGCACACGCAGCAACTTGGTCCCCCCATTGGATCGTTCAAGCGCAACGGCCGGGAGCGCAATTGCCCCCGACCGTTGGTATTGTTGCTATTGGGCCGCAGCCGTCGGTAACAACGAGAGCTAAGCGCTGCCAAGCTAACGTGATGACCGCCGGATGCGCAAGCCGGCATCCGCGCGAGTCCAAGGCAACGCATGCTATGCCGCATTGCGGCAGCGCCATCAGCCTTTGCGTTGCGCGACCATGAAGAGGCGCCGGAATGGGAACAGCGTCTGCCCCGCCGCATTCTTCGGATAGGCCCTTGCGACGCGCATCCCGTAGGCGGCTTCGAACGCGGCCTTCTCTTCGCCTTGGAGAACGTCGAGATAGCGCGTCAGCCAGGTGCCCTTGGTCCATTCCTTCACGGGATTGTCGCCTTCGAGCACCTGCAGATATTCGGTCTCCCAGATGTCGATGTTGGCCGACATCGGCGCGAGCAGATCGTGATAGAAGGCCGGCCCTTCCACCGGCGGCGGGGTGACGAGATGCTCCACCTTGGACCGCCATGGGCCATCGAGCGCAGTCTCGCCGATCAGCACATGCGACGGCGCGAGGAAATTGCGCGGCATCTGCACCGCGAACATGCCCCCAGGCGTCACCTTCTCCATCAGCGACGGAAACAGCGCCGCATGATTGGGCAGCCAATGCAGTGCGGCATTGGAATAGATCAGGTCGTACTGCCCGACGGGACTCCAATGGCCGAGATCCTCATGTGACCATTCCACGTCAGGGGCGGCCTTGCGTCCTGCCGCGACCATCTCCGCCGAGCCCTCGACACCGGTCACGCGTGCCTCCGGCCAGCGCTCCCTGATCAATTTGGTGACGTTGCCGGCGCCGGCGCCGAGATCGGCGATCGCACGGGGGGCAACATCCGGAATCCGCATCAACAGGTCGACGGCCGGCCGGAGCCGATGGCCGGAGAACTTCAGATATTGCTGCGGATCCCAGACCATCCTTCGACGCCTTTGTTCTTCGTATTTCCCTCGCCAAGGCTCTTGTCCTTCGGCAAGGCTCTTGGTTACCACTGCTCGTCTCGGTCGGGCAATTCGCAAAGCCCACGGGATAGGGCAGAAAACGAACAACAAAAAGCAGAAGACCAAGGGAGCGTGCGACCATACCCGCCGGACTATCGCGAGCGTTTTGCCGAGGAGATCCCGGTCAGCTATTGGGGTGAACCGGAAGATCTCGCTGCACTCGCGGTGTTCCTGGCCTCACCCGTGGCCCGGTACATCACGGGCACTGTGATCCCGGTGGATGGAGGACTGCGGCGGCATCAGTTCTAAGGCGGGACTTCGTAGCCGCCTTGTGGCACGCCGCCGACAGTTTGATTGCTACAAGGTAAGTGCACTCCCTCTCCCGCTTGCGGGAGAGGACTGGGGAGATGTTTCCGCTATGGGATAGCCCCGACAGGAGAAAGCCCTGACCCGCGCCGGAGCCTGTCGTCGGGCGCGCCGTCGGCGCGGCCAGGTGGCGTGACCTCTCCGGCATCCGTCTTCGCCAAGGCTTCGGCGGACAAGAGCGGGAGAGGTTGCACCGAGCCCGTGGCAATCGATTCAACCTAAAGCCATTCCGTTCCAACTGCGCATCCGACGGCCTCATTGTCGCCGGACCTCACGGTTTGACGTAGCTCCAGCCTTGTTCCTGCAACTCCATAACGCGGACGACACCCGATTTGACCACCGTCGCCTGCGGAATCAGATTGACGTCCTTGCTCTCCGCCTTCCGCATATTTTCCTGGGTGTTGCCGCAGGCTTTGAAGGAGATTTCGGGATTGCTCATCGCGAGCACCTCGATGCGTGGCTTTACCGGCGAGGTATCATCGCGCAGCATATGAAGACCCGGACCGAAGGTGACGATCTCGATTGACACTGGTTCACCGAGATCGCGGTAATATTGCGCGACATTGCTCGCATTGTTGAGCGTGAGGTTCATCATCGCGGGGTCATTGGAATTGACCTGCAATATCAGCTGATGCGGCTTTTTGGCGATCTCGGGCTTTGTCGCCTGGGCCATCGCCGCCCTGGTCGCAGGGGATTGCTTGCTCGTGCGAGTCTGTCCCGGCTTGCTCGCCTGCGCCTGTCTACCCGGTTGCTTCGGATTGCTTACTTGATTCGTCGCGCTCGAGTGCGGGTTGAACTGGTTGTCCAGCTCCGCCTGCGCGTCTGATCCGACCAGGAGCAGCATCGCCATCGCTGCCATCGCCAACTTCAGATTGATCATCTCGTGTCTCCCGTTCCCTGACCATCACCTTCCTGGTCTGGCGACGCTATGTGGCCATTTGCATGCAGCCGCCATTCTCCTACGCACCTTCTCGAATCCGCTGAGCAGGAATTGTCCGTCTTGCACCTGACCCGTGCGGGCGAAAAGGCGCACGACGATGTGACCCTCGTCGGGTAGCGCGTTCAGCAACTTTACGACGTCGCCCCCGAAAGCGACGCCGGAGCCGAATGACGGCGATGCTGCCGCGAGTTGCATCGGCGTGTCCGCATTCAGCCGAAAGGAGATGACGTATTCGTTGGCGCTCCGTGACAGCGCCGATCCGGCGACCGTGACTTCGGTGCGGCCTTTGCGGCAGTGGATTGCGAGCTGCATCGCGGCTCCATCGGAGCCGCTGACAGAGTATGTGGTGGCGGTGACGATCGGCGAATAGTCGACCGGCGAGGTGGTCTCGCTGACTAGCCAATTATCGTCCGACACCCGCCGGGCAGGCCGTGACAACTTACGTGATGAATCTTGAAGACATTCCTGCCGGGCCGATCCGTCCATGCCCGAACAAGCCCGAAGTGCTTCCGTGGAATCGCCGGTGCTTTGCGCGTAAGCGATTCCGCAGGCAACGTTGAAGGCGACGGCGAGCGGAGCAACGGCAGCGTTCATGGCTTCGCCTGGGCGCTGCGTGCCTGGCGATCCAGCCATTCCTGCGCTGCCTGGAAGCGGGTGAGTCCCGGGATGGTTGCGGCGAGATTGATCGACCGCCATTTCGGATCAAAGCCTGGTGCCTGCAGGCGGTCGATCCGCGAGAACAGGTAATCGACGAGGCGCGCCACGCGTTGATAGCGATTCGAGCCTGGCCGCCAGTTGAACGCAACGAGCGCTGTCGGCACCGCGATGGTCGAGACCCGATCGCCCTGCTTGATCAGATTGGGATACTCGATCGCGTCCAACGTCGCGGGCAGATAATAGTCCTCGAATCTCCTGTCGTAGTGGACCGGGAGAAACTTGAATCCCGCTTCCCAACGACCGCGTACGAAGGCGTCGACGGGCTTCGATGTGATGAACACCACGGCCGACATCTCACCCTTGCGCATCTGTTCCAGGGCAAGCTGATGCGGAATGAACGTCTTGTCGACGTCGATGCCGAGGCGGCTGAAGATCAGCGGTCCGGAATAGGCGGCTGCGGTGCCCTGGGTATTGAAGTTCACTTTCTTGCCGGCAAGGTCCTGCAGGCTCGTGATCTCCGGCCGCACGAAGATGTGCAATTCGGACGGAAACAGATTGAGCAGGTAGGTGATGCGGCTTTGGATCTGCGGAACCTGAAGCTTGTACTCGTCGAGCGCGTCGGAATTGATGATCGCGGTGTCGACACCACGCAGATAGAGTAGCGCATTCAGATTGTCGGTGGCGCCCCGGGTGACGATCGGCAAAAGATGCAGCTGTGCTCCGTCGTCGACGACACGGGCCATTTCGGCCGCGAGGCGGATCGGCGCGCCCTCGAGCAGGCCGCCGGCGAGCCCGACGGTCCAGGCGTTCATCCGGTCCTTTTCTCTCTCCTGAGGAAGCGGCCGTCGGACGATTTGTGCATCCGCCTTGGCGGATCTTGCGGTTTGTGCTTCCAGGCAAGTCGGTTGAAGCAGCACGGCCATCGGCACCAGCGCGGCGAGCAGGAGCGACGAGAGCGACCTTGGCAGCTTGTTCATGTCGTTCCTTTCCGGATGCCCACTGCAACCACTCGTCCCAGCATGAATGCAAAGCCCACTCTCAGTGATGCAATGCATCCAGTCGTTCCTTGGCTCCGCGAATGCCGCTCCTCTGCGCCTTCGCGTAGAGCTCGCGCGCCTTGGCCGCCTCGCCGCGCGTTCCATAGGCGCCCCAAGCGGCCAGAACCGCTGGATCATATGTCTCCGCGAGCATGAAGGTCGCCTGCGCAATGTTCTTCTCGGCAGCGAGCTCGAGCACGATCCGCGCTGCACCGATATTGCCCTGATCGAGCAACGCTCTGGCACGCGGGATCAATCGGGCCTCCACCTCGTCCTGGCCTGGATTCGTCGGCGGCTCCGTTGCGGTCACGTTCTGCGCCGTCGACAAGATCGGGCCGTCGTTTCTTTGCGCCGCCGGGGCATGCTGATCGGTAAGGCGCGATACCGAGGCGATCTCTCTCTCCCTGGCTTCAGTCCTGCTCCGCTCCTGCTCCAGCGACTGTCGCAGTTCGGCGATTTCCCGGTTCGCTGCCTGTCTCTGCTGCGAGGCTGCATCGTTCGCCTCGCGCAGATGCCCGTTCAGCGATTCGATGACGCCGCGCGTTTGCGCAAGCTTGCTCTCCAGCGCGGCAGCATGAGCCTGTGCCTCTTCGAGGGCACGGCGTTGTTGCTCGGCGTTCGCCGTTGCCGACCGCGCGGCGTCCTCCTGTTGCGCGAGGGCTGCGTTCCTTTCGCGCTCCTGCTGCAAGGACTGCCGCAATTCCGCGATCTCCCCGCCCGCCGCCTCGCTTTGCTCCGCCGTCGCACCGTCGGCCGTAGCCGATCCGCGAGTCATGCCGGCAAGCTCGCTCGCGAGGGCGGCGGCGCGTGACTGCGCCTCGTAGCGTTCTTGCTCAGCGCTTGCCGCTATCGCCTGCGCGGCGCTCACTCGCGTCGCCAGGACGGCGCTCTTTTCCCGCTCCTGCTGCAGGGACTGCCGCAGTTCAGCGATCTCCCACGCCGCCGCATCCCTCTGCTGTGCGGCCACCTCGTCCGCCTCGCGCGCCTGCGCAATACCAGCCTCTACTTCGCGGCGGGTTCCGGCAAGTTCGTCCGCGAACGCGGCGCTGCGGGCTCGCTCGTTTTGAAGAGACTGCCGCAGCTCCTCCGCGGCAATTTCCGCCGTGTGCATGCGCTGGACCGCCTCGTCAAGCTCCCTGCGCGCGCCGGCCAGTTCACCGGAGAGCGCGTCACTGCGCCCGTCGGCGTCGAGCCGTTGTGGCGGGCCCGCCGCGCTTGCAGAGACTGCCTGAATCGGGGCCTCGGACGTTTCGCTCTGAAGGAGTGCTGGCGAGCCGGTCGCGAAGTCACGCCGCTGGTCTAGGCCGGCGGCGCCGTCGATTCGAGTCATTTCGGCAGTCGGTTGTGCCTTGAACGGGTCGAAAGCACCGAGCAGGGCTACCCCAGCGAAGATAAGGGGGACCAGAACGACAGCTGCAATGAGCGAACTACCCGTCTCCTCGGGATCGATATCCTCGGTCTCACCGAACCAATGGGTCCGTGAAGAGCAGAGCGCTGAGCCGTCCTTTGCGCCCCATCTGCCCGTCTCGGGCAACCCGTGACCGAGCTCAACGGCCCCCGCCGCATCATCTATTCGGGTGTTGTCTCGACCCTTGGGTGCAGTATCGATTGATTGGCGCATGCATCACGCCTCTCTCAAGAGCAACTCCAATGGAGCGATCGCCCAGCCTGTTCGCATGGTTTCGGCACCCGATCAGAACACGCGTAGATAATGTGTTGCGGCGCGGCGACACGCCCAAATTAAATATAACAATTAACTCAAATACATATAATTTTGACCATATTCAAAAGTCAAATTAAATATACTCCTCGGATGCCGTTAAACAGCTCATACATCGCATGGAATATAGGGCTGGCGCCCCGAATCTGCGTATCTGACCATGTTCTCGTCGCGTCTAGGCATGGAGGAATGACCATGCGCATTGCATTGCCGTATTTGGGAATTGGCGTCTGTTTGTCTGTTGCCAGCTGGTTGGTGCTCGGGCTTGTGCTCTAGCAGCGGTTTTCCGTAAAGGAACTCG
Source organism: Bradyrhizobium sp. USDA 336 (assembly GCF_044908355.1). Classification (NCBI taxonomy): domain Bacteria; kingdom Pseudomonadati; phylum Pseudomonadota; class Alphaproteobacteria; order Hyphomicrobiales; family Nitrobacteraceae; genus Bradyrhizobium; species Bradyrhizobium sp. USDA 336. Next base: position 3,268,967 of record NZ_JBIYDC010000002.1, read on the forward strand.
GAATCGACCCGTGGGGCGGTCGCGCAAAATCACCGATCCAACGGCGCTTTGACCCTTGGCGTGTCCCGATCGCGGTCGGCGGCGTCCCTACCGCGCGTGTCAACCAAATTTCATGAACCTTTGCTATGGTCATCAACACTCATAGGTTTAAGTCCATTCTGTTTCTTGGCCCAGCTGTTCATTTCCTGACGGTCATAGTTTAGGGCGCGTCATGAGTACTCGTGGTCAGTGCGACCGTATTGCGATTCTGCGTCAACGTGTTTTGTCGCTCAGCTCTCAACTGACGGAGCTTCAGAACCTTCGTACCCGCCTGGAAAAGGCTGAGGAACGACGAATGCGCAAGCGTTCAAAAGTCACTGGTACCTTGGCGATGCGGCGCCGATCTTGGCAGTAGGCGAGTCGACAGCCCAAGCCCGCGTCGGGAGCGCCTCAAATTTTGGGATCGTAACTCCCAGATGCGGGTCCTTCACTTGCCTCATCGGGCCCATGCCCGATACACACTCAGGCGTGTCCTTCGGTTCTTCTCGTGCCACCACAGCTGGCTCGAAATCGCCGAAAACGGCCTGGCTTGACCGCATGGGTGCGTGCGCTCGTGGTGTTTTTCGCCTCGCGGGCGCAGTACAATCATGGGCACGGTGATCCCCGTGGATGGGGACTGCGGCGGTATCAGTTCTAGGAAGTCATGCGATGCGTTCGGCATTGAAGAGCGTGAGTGTTGCGATTGGTCTCTTGATGCTCCTCGCCGCAGTTCACTTGACCTCCGCCGCGTTTGGCGAGGACAAGCAGAGCGCCGGCAGTCGAGATGAGACCGCCGCCTTCGATCCCATCCCGTTTGGAGGCAGAACGGATTTCCAGGTCTCAGCCCTCGCCGAAGTCCCGCGGCAGGTGGCGCGCGCGGCACAGCGCGAAAGCTGCGACGTCGAAAGAGGCATAAAAGAGATTCCGCTTCGCTTCTTGGTCGAGAGTAAGCGCCGTCTCGTCCTCGTATATTGTCAGTGGATCACGGGAAGTCATCTCGTCTTCGACCTTAAGGACGTGCGCCATCCGAAGCTCGTCGCGTTTCCGTTCCTCGCACAGAACACCGGGTTCGGCACCACGCCGCGCCCGGGCCTCATCACCTGGCGAAAGGAAGCCGGCGTGTTCGAGGCCGTAACCGGAACAGACATGTGTCCGAGTTCTCGCCTTCGTCACGTCTACCGCCTCGGAACGACCGAAGGCTTTACCACCAGCGCCAGCAGCTTCGTGCTCGTCCGCGTGGATGTCACTGCGCGCGGCTGTGGGGGTGACCAGCCGTGGTCGACGGTGTGGCAAGCACCGAATTGGCCGGAGTCGATGATCGTGCGGTGAGGACGAGGTCAAGATGGTCGTAACATCGGATCGTGACGAGCCGGCCAGCGCGACAACTAGCGCAAGGCCGCACCTGCGGCCATTCTCGGCGAGCATGACCGCCCAACCGTCAGACCGCCGCCGGTAATAAGCGAGTCATTGCTCAACCGCGGGCGCGTACTTCGTCCCCGGCTTCAGGGAACATGGGGCCCAATCCAGTCGTTGCCTCCGCTCCACTGGAGGAAAGTTCATGCCCAAGAAGTCGCTCGCCGAAATCTCAAAGCAAATGGCCGGCATCGACATCGCCATTCTCTCGACGCACACCGAGAACGGCGAAATTGCCAACCGTCCGATGAGCAACAATGGCGACGTCGCCTACGACGGCACCTCGTACTACTTCACCTACGAACAGGCGCGGACGGTGTCGGACATCCAACGAAATCCCAAGGTAGCGCTCGGATTCTCATCGGAGGCGGGCCTATTCTCGAAGGGAATCTACGTCGCGGTCGAAGGGACTGCCGAGCTGATCCGCGACAAGGCCGCCTTCCAGCAGCATTGGACCAGCGACCTCGACAAGTGGTTCGACAACGGCATCGATACGCCGGGAATTGTCCTGATCAAGGTCAAAGCCAACCGCATCACGTATTGGAAGGGCCGCGAAGAGGGCGAGGTCGTGATCTGACCGACGCGGTGATCGTGCGCCGATTCCTCGATTGGTTCTTCAGGAGCCGCGAAACCGGCGCCATCACCATCGCGCAATGGCCCAACCTCATCCTATGGATCGTGATCGTCGCCGGCCTTCTGCTTTGGATCTGGCCTTCCGCGGGAAGAGCCAGCGTCGTCCTGACAATCGTCTTCAAAGGCGGACTGATGATTTGGGGCGCCGACGAGATCATCCGCGGCGTGAACCCCTGGCGGCGCTGTCTCGGCGCTGCGGTCGTCGTCTACGAGCTCATCACGCTTGTGCCGTAAGGTGGGTTCGCCGAAGCACGCCTAACCTTCGTGGTTTGCTGCTCCCTGCGCATCGCGCCGCCATGCACCCGGGCTGACGCCGACGATCGCGGAGAACACCCTCGTGAAGTGGCTCTGGTTGGCAAAACCGGCCGAAATAGCAACCTCGGACAGTGAGAGACCGTGCTCACGCATCAGGCGCTTGGCGGTTCTCACGCGATGATGCAGAAGCCAGCGATGAGGAGGCAGGCCGGTCGCAGTGCGAAACGCACGAGAGAAGTGGCTGACGGAGAGGTCGAGCTCCGCAGCGATCGCCTGCAACGGCAGCTTGCCGCCGAGATCCGCTTCAAGTTTGTCGCATGCGCGCGCGAGCTGCCATGGCGCAAGCGCGCCGCGGGTGGTCTCGGCCTTGTGCCGAAAGCCTCCATAGGTCTCGGCGACATGAGCCGTGAGCGCCAGCATCATGTGGTCGACGAAGAGTTGGTTGGCCTCGCCCGGCCGGCGCAGTCCGTCGCGCAAGGAAGCGCCGATATGACGGATGATGGCATCATCGTGCCCGACGGGGCCGCAGTCGAGCGCATCGATGCGCCGCGCCCCCGACTGATCGGCGAGACCATCGAGCGCCGAGCGCGGCACGTAGAAATGCAGAGAGTGAAACGGCTTGTCGATCACGTAGCGGGGGTCGGCCTTGAGATCGTATAGATAAGTCGTCCCGGCATGGACGTCTGCCTTTGTGAGGTGACGACCCTGCTCCCAGAGCTCGCACTCCGGATAGTCGCGCAATTTCAAGCTGACGAGATAGGCGTCTTCCGCAGCAAACGAACCGGACAGACCCGGCACCGGATTGTCGTTTCGCGTTTCCGTGACTGCGATCTCGGCGTTGCGCAGCGACCGCGTCATCAGCGTGGGCGGCACATCATCGAGGCGGAGGAATGCTCCGATCCGCTCACCGTACGCGCCTGTCCTGATCATCCTGTGTCTCGTCTGTGCCGTCGTAGAGCAGGCCACAGCAACCTGCCATTTGCAGGAACCTTTATCGGTATCCCCCACCGCTGTCCACGATTGACGAAGTCGCACCCCTCCCCGATCTAATCCCATCCAAATTTGTCAAACATTTCAAATTGTTCGGTGCTTGCTTTTGGCGACGTGAGGGGCCGCCGAACCGCAGCGTCGACATCACGACTTTTCACAAGCGCGCGCGACTAGCGGGCGCCCGACGCGCGCAGCAGGATCAGGCAATGCGCGGCAGTATCAGGAAAGACACAGATCTTCGCGCTGCCTAGAACCTGTAAATCAACGGCATCGGAATCTCGATGGATCGCCTTCGGACCTGATCCATCCTTTGAGCAGATCGCCAAGACCGGCTGTTCGGCCCCGCTCTGCGCGGCTGAAACGATGGTCGATTTGTCGCGCCCCAGCGACGCGCCGCCACCCGGGCAAAGCCATGAGCAAAGTCGTATTGCACGAATCTCCGAACGACATCCCCGCCGCGTCTCAAATGCGGCGCGATCAAGCGGGCGATCGACCCGCCGCCGATGTGGAGATGGCACGGGTGCTGGGCACGATGCCTTTCCGCATGGCGCTGGACTCCTCCGGCGCCGGGATTGCCCACTGGAAGCACGAGCCGTTGCACGACGTCGTTGCGCCCATGAGCCATCACGTCATCATGGCTTACAACGGCGCGGTGCAACGCATGGAGCGGCGGTCCGGGCAATCCGTCGCAATCGGGACGTTTCGCCCGGGCGTCGTCATTATTATTCCGGAGGGGTCGAGCTCCCGGTGGGACATTCCAAAACCGGTCGACGTCGTACAGCTCTACCTTCCGCAGACAACGCTGAAGCGCGTTGCGGATGAAGCCGAAGCCGGCGCACCGTCCGAGCTCCTGGAGCGAACCGCGCACCCCGATCCCGTCACGTCCCGCCTGCTCCTGAGCGCGGCGGACGTGCTCGATGGAAACGAGGCTCTCGACACGCTGTTCAGACAGCAACTCATGGATTTGCTTGCGACGCGCCTTCTGGCTGCGCACACCGGCTCGCCAAGTACGATCGCGCCGGCGAGGGGCGGGTTGGCGCCGAAGACGTTGCTGCGGGCGATCGAGCGGTTGCGCTCCGACAGTGATGCCGACGTCTCGCTCGCAGCGCTTGCCGCCGAGGCCGGCTTATCGCGCTTTCACTTCTGCCGCGCATTCAAGGACAGTACCGGGCTTTCTCCGCATGCCTGGCTGCGCCAGCACCGGCTCGAGCAAGCCATGAACATGCTGCGCGACACCGACGCCTCCGTCGTCTCGATCGCCGTCGCGCTCGGCTACTCCTCCCAGACCGCCTTTGCCGCCGCGTTTCGAAAGCTGACGGGGGAATCGCCGAGCGATTGGCGGCGGCGCGGTCGATAGCAGCAATCGCGATGCAATCGCGGCAATCGCGCTGGGGCACGGGCAAGCCCGGTTCGCTAGACATTCATGGTGCCCCCCACCTGCAATGGAAGCAGCAAATGCCCTTGATCACATCCGTCAGTCGGCTCGCGAGCACCTCGCGGCGAAATATCCTGGCAACCACACTTCTGTACGCGGCGTCATTGACCGTCCGCTCCACCTCGGCGGTAGGCCGCGATGCCGAGAGCGCCGCGCTTTCGGTCGGCAAGAACGACGGTGCAGCCTTCGTCACCACCAGCGACGGTGTCCAAATCTTCTACAAGGACTGGGGACCGAAGTCCGCGCAGCCGATCGTTTTCCATCACGGCTGGCCGCTCAGCGCCGACGACTGGGACGCCCAGATGCTGTTCTTCCTCGGCAAGGGTTTTCGCGTGATCGCCCATGACCGCCGCGGCCACGGCCGCTCCAGCCAGGTCAGCGACGGCCACGACATGGATCATTATGCCGCCGATGTCGCCGCCCTCGCCCAGCACCTCGATCTTCGCAATGCCATTCACGTCGGCCACTCCACCGGCGGCGGCGAGGCGACGCGATACGTTGCGCGTCACGGCCGTGACCGCGTGGCCAAGCTTGTGCTCATCGGTGCCGTGCCACCCCTGATGCTGAAGACCGAGTCGAATCCCGGTGGATTGCGCCTGGAGGTCTTCGACGGCCTGCGCCGGCAGCTCGCGGCCAACAGGTCGCAGTTCTATTTCGAATTCGCGAGCGGCCCCTTCTACGGCTACAACCGTCCGGGCGCCGAGCCCTCGCAGGCGGCCATCTGGAACTGGTGGCGTCAAGGCATGATGGGCAGCGCCAAGGCCCATTACGACGGCATCAAGGCCTTCTCGGAGACCGATTTCAGCGAAGACCTGAAGAGCATCGCCGTGCCGACGCTCGTCCTGCACGGCAGCGACGACCAGATCGTCCCCGTCGCCGACTCCGCGCCGCTGTCCGCCCGGCTTTTGAAGCACAGCACCCTCAAAATCTACGATCTGCTGCCACACGGCGTCTGCACGACCCATCCGGACATCGTCAATGCCGACTTGCTCAGGTTCGTGACGGCATAGCCCGGCCTTCATCCCAATCACATCACTCGAGGAAAAATCAACATGCGCATCGCCATCATCGGCGCCGGCTTCGCCGGCATGTATGCCGCCCTTTCAGCCGCCCGCCTGCGCGACATTCAGGGCGCTTCGCCCGACAAGCTCGAGATCGCGCTCGTCGCGCCCGAACCGACGCTCGTGGTTCGCCCGCGACTCTACGAACCAAAGCCCGAGACCCTTACCGCACCGCTGCAGGACGTCTTCAAGGCGATCGACGTCGTTTATGTCCGTGGCCATGCCGAGGCAATCGATACCAAGTCCAAGGTGGTCGAGATCGCTGCTGCGCAAGGCACGCGGAGAAAGCTGTCCTACGACCGGCTGGTGGTCGCCACCGGCAGCCGGCTGTTCCGGCCGAACGTTCCTGGCCTTGCCGAATACGGTTTCAGCGTCGACCAGCTCGATGATGCCATTGCGCTCGATCGTCACCTGCACGGGCTGTCGAGTCGCCCGGCCTCGAAGGCACGCAATACCGTCCTCGTCGCCGGCGGCGGATTCACCGGCATCGAGGCGGCAACCGAGGTGCCGTCGCGCCTGCGCAAGATTCTCGGCAAGGACGCCCGGCTGCGCGTGGTCATAGTCGACCGCAACGAGGCGATCGCCCCGGATATGGGCGCAGGCCCCCGCCCTATCATCGAGGAGGCGCTGCAGAAGCTCGGCATCGAAACCAGGCTCGGTGTCGGCGTGGCCTCGCTCGACAAGTCCGGCGTCACGCTTTCCAATGGCCAGCAGATCGAGTGCGAGACGGTGATCTGGGCCGCCGGCATCCGTGCAGCGCCGTTGACGGCGCAGATCCCGGCCGAACGCGACCAGTTTGGCCGGCTGCTCGTCGACCGCGAATTACGCGTCCCATCGGTCAGCGGCGTCTTCGCCACTGGCGATGCCGCACGGGCGGCGTGTGACGATGTCGGCAATTACGCGTTGATGTCATGTCAACACGCGACCCGGATGGGCGCGTTCGCCGGCAACAACGCCGCCGCCGAGCTGCTGGGCGTTCCGACCAGACCCTATCACCAGAAAGCCTACGTCACCTGCCTCGACCTCGGCGAAGCCGGCGCGCTGTTCACCCGCGGCTGGGAGCGCACGGTCGAGATGGTCGGCGACGTCGCCAAGAAGACCAAGCAGGAGATCAACACGGTCTGGATCTATCCGCCCAAAGCCGAACGCGCCGCAGCGCTCGCCTCCGCCGATCCCGAGCGCGTCACGGCGCTCTAGCAACTGCCCCCAACCTTGAAAAGGAGACCAACATGAATCTGCACAACGCCTCCATCGCCGCGAAACCCGAAGAGCTCGTGCCGTCGCGCTACGCGGTGCGCATTGGCGACATTGACGTGCTGGTGGTCAGCGACGGCGTGCTGCCGCTCCCGACCACCATGCTGGCGCACAACGCAGACCCCGCCGTACGGGCCAACTGGTTGAGCGAGATGTTCCTGCCTCAGGATGCGTTCGACTGGGCACTGAATGCGGTGATGGTGCGAAGTGGCGACAAGACCATTCTCATCGACGCCGGACTTGGGTCCGATCCCGATCTGCATCTGCCGCGCGCCGGACAGTTGATCAAGCGCCTGGAGGCCGCCGGAATCGACCTCTCGTCCGTGACCGATCTCGTGTTGACCCACATGCACATGGATCACGTCGGTGGCTTGCTGGTCGACGGCGTGAAGGAGCGGCTGCGCAAGGACCTGCGGATTCACGTGGCCGCCGCCGAGGTCAAGTTCTGGGAGTCGCCCGATTTCACGCATACCAACATGCCGCAGGGATTTCCCGATGCACTTCGGGCCGCCGCCAAGCAGTTCGTGAAGATGTACGGCAGCCAGATCCGGCCGTTCGAGGAGCAGCACGAGGTTGCACCCGGTGTCGTCGTCCGCCGCACCGGCGGTCACACGCCCGGACATAGCGTGGTCCGCGTGGCGTCCGGCGGCGAAGCGCTGACCTTTGCCGGCGATGCCGTGTTTGCGGTCGGGTTCGACCAACCCGAATGGCACAACGGCTTCGAGCACGACCCTGAGGAGGCGGCGCGCGTTCGTATCCAGCTGTTGCGGGAGCTTGCGCAGAGCGGCGAGCTGCTGGTGGCCACGCACATGCCGTTCCCATCGGTCGGCCATGTCGCGGCCGCCGGCGATGCCTTCCGCTGGGTCCCGGTGTTCTGGGACTACTGACCGGCAAGAACCGGCTGAACGGGAGCGCGCGTCCACGGATGATCGAGCGCGCGCTCTTCAGATCACACCCGTCACGGCGGCCGGTACACCGGGAATCGGCCGCCGCGGCGTGCAAACTCCGACCAATTGGTGCGGCTGACCGCACGAGAGATGAGAACATGCAAGATCAAAAGGTCGTTGTCGTCACCGGCGGCACGTCAGGCATCGGCCGCGCAGCGGCGCTCCGCTTCGCGAAACAAGGTTATCAGGTGCTGATCACCGGCCGCCGGGCGAGCCTGATCCAGGAGACCACGCTGCAACACGAGAACATCGCGGGAATGACGGCGGATGCAGCGTCCGCCGAGGACGCCAAGCGAACCATTGCGAAGGCGCTCGACAAATGGGGCCGCCTCGACGCGCTGGTCAACAATGCCGGCGCGGGCGCAATCCTGTCGCTCGCCGATGTCACTGCCGATCGCATCACAGACATCTTCGCTGTCAACGTGCTCGGCCCAAGTCTGCTCGCGTCGGCAGCGCTTCCCCATCTCAAGGCCAGGCGCGGCGCGATCGTCAACGTCTCCAGCACCTTCGGACACAAAGCGGCGCCGGGACTATCTCACTACGCAGCCAGCAAAGCCGCCGTGGAGCATTTGACGCGATGCTGGGCCTTGGAACTGGCCCCGTTCGGGATCAGGGTGAACGCCGTTGCACCGGGCCCAACGGAGACGGGCGCGCTGACGGGCATGATGGGATTGTCGGCGGAGCAGGCCGCAGCGGTCGAGGAACAGGAGCGCGGCAGCATACCGCTCGGCCGCCGCGGCGTGCCCGAGGATGTTGCTGAATGGGTCGTCCAACTCGCCGGTCCGGCCTCGGCGTGGGTAACCGGTCAGGTCATCGCCGTCGATGGCGGCCTGGGGCTGGCATGATCTCGCGCGACCAATAGCCTGCCGGCGCGAGATCGAAGGGCACCGAATCTCACCCCTGTCCCGCCGGCGGCACCACGTACAGCGTCAGCGCGAACACCGCATAGATGAAGATCAGCAGGGCGCCGACGAACCAGGCCGAGCGCCCGCTGGACGTGATGAAGGCCGACGTCACCGTCGCGATCATCATCATGGTGACGGCGCCCGGCCAGAACTGCAGGTCCATCGGCTTCGGCCCCACGACATAGCTGAGCAGCACCAAAGCGGGTGCGACGAACAGCGCAATCTGCGAGGCGCTGCCGAGCGCGATGCTGACGGCCATGTCGAGCCGGTCCTTGCGCGCCGCGGCGAAGGCCACCGCGAATTCCGCGGCGGCGCCGACCAGCGAGACGACGATGAAGCCGACGAAGGCCGGGCTCATTCCGAAGGTTTCCGCCGCCTTCTGCACCGATTCGACGAAGATCTCGCTGACCAACGCGACCAGCACGGTGACGACCAGCAGCGTGCCGACGGCCGTTCCGATCGGCCAGTGCGCCTCCTTGTCGTCGTGGCCGTGACCGGCGCTTGCGAACAATTCCTTGTGCGTTCGAAGCGAGAACAACAGGCCGAGCCCGTAAGCGATGATGAGCAGGACCGAAATGCCGAGGCTGAGCTTGTTGAGGATGCCCCCGCCCTGCGGCAGGTGGTCGAGATCGGCGACCGCCGAAGGCGCAAGCAGGGCGACGGTCGCCATCAGCAGCAGGCCGGACGAAAGCCGCGCACCGGCGCGGTTGTATTCCTGCACGTGATAGCGCAGGCCGCCGAGCAGCAGGCAGGCGCCCAGCATGAACACCGCGTTGGTGACGATCGCGCCCGCGATCGAGGCCTTCACCAGCATGTACTGGCCGGCCCGCAGTGCCGTGATGGCGATGATCAACTCGGTCAGATTACCGAGCGTTGCATTGAGCAATCCGCCCACGGCATCGCCGGTCTTCGCGGCAACCGCCTCGGTGGCGTGGCTGAGCAGCGCCGCCAGCGGAACGATGGCCAGCACCGCGAGCACGAACAGCAGCGTATGGGAATGCGGCGCCACCGCCTCTGCCACCAGCACGATGGGCACGAAGGCCAGCATCCAGAGCAAAGGGGTATTCCGGATTTCCCTGAGCAAAGTCTGCATGTGGCCGCCCTTCCATCGATGCGCTGATGGAAAGGTCGAGCGGCCGCGCGGGCGGAGTGTTGATCTGCCTCAACGTCGGCGTGGCGGAGACGGCGCGCAGGACGCGCATGCGGCCTGCTCCCGGCCTGATCGCTGGCACGCTGGCATCCTGCCAGTGTTTTGCCCGACGGGTCAACTTGATGGCGGCTGCGACCGCCGTTTTCGACACGGCGAGAAAATGCCTTTTCGATCAAAGGGCCTCCTACTGTGCATGGGGTTGTTTTTCGACTTTTGTTTTGGCCCTGCGCTCGCAGCGCAGCCGCATTGCCTGACCTTCGCGCATACACAGCATGCAAGCTTGCGCCTGTGGAAGCCGGCGCCTCCGTAGTACATGCCGAACGTCCCGCCGCCGGAGCAGCGCGCCAAGGAAAATGACAATCACGCTACCTGCCGCCGCGCGCGAGCCCGCTCCTCCCACCGCCGACGGCCTGCCGGCCGCGCAGCGGCGTTGGGCGGTCGCGGCGATCTTCACTGCGCTCGCGATGGCCTCGCTCGACACGGCGATCGCCAACATAGCCCTGCCCGCCATCGCAGCCGACCTGCACGTCACGCCGGAGCAATCGGTCTGGGTCGTCAACGTCTACCAGATCGCGCTGGTGGCGACGCTCTTGCCGCTCGGGGCGCTCGGCGAAATCGTCGGGCACCAGCGCATCTATCTCGGCGGCCTGATCCTGTTCACCATTGCCTCGCTGTTCTGCGCGGTGGCATGGTCGCTCGACAGCCTGTTGCTGGCGCGGTCCCTCCAAGGGTTGGGAGCGAGCGGCATCATGAGCGTCAACACCGCGCTGGTGCGCTTCGTCTATCCCGGCCGCATGCTCGGCCGCGGTTTCGGCCACAACGCGCTGGTGGTCGCGACCGCCTTCACCATCGGGCCCTCGATCGCCTCTGCCATCCTCGCGCTCGGACCGTGGCCGTGGCTGTTCGCCGTCAACATCCCGTTCGGCCTCATCGCGATCGGCATTGGCTTTGCCATGCTGCCGAAGACTCCGCGCGCCGATCACGGCTTCGACTTGCTCGGCGCGATCCTGGCCACCGCCTGCCTCGGCCTGTTCATCACCGGCATCGGCAGCGCCGCGCACAATCTGTCGCCATTCGTGGTCGGCATCGAGCTGGTCACCGCCCTCGTGCTTGGCGTGATCCTGACCCGCCGCCACGCCGATCATCCCGCGCCAATGCTGCCGATCGACCTGTTCGCCAGGCCGATGTTCGCGCTGTCGGCGGCAACGGCGGTGTGCTCCTTCGCCGTCCAGGGCCTCGCCTTCGTCTCGCTGCCGTTCTATTTCGAGGATGTGCTCGGCCGCTCGCAGGTCGAGACCGGCTTCTTCATGACGCCCTGGCCGCTGGTGGTCGGCATCATGGCGCCGATCGCAGGCCGCCTCTCCGACCGCCATGCCGTCGGCCTGCTCGGCGGCATCGGGCTCGTGCTGCTCGGTCTCGGCATGGCGCTGCTGGCGACGCTGCCGGCCAATCCCGCCATTGCCGACATCATCTGGCGGATGGTGATCTGCGGCATGGGGTTCGGCTTCTTCCAGGCGCCGAACATGAAGGCGGTGATGGCAAGCGCGCCGCCGCACCGCAGCGGCAGCGCCTCCGGCATCGTCGCCACCGCGCGCCTGACCGGGCAGACCACCGGCGCGGCGCTCGCCGCCGCCTGCTTCGCACTCGCTGGCCACGAGGGCGCGACGCTGGCGCTGGCGCTCGGCGCGGGCTTTGCCGCGCTCGGCAGCGTGATGAGCTTCCTGCGGCTCGCGGTGAAGTAAGGCCTCAGGCCGCCGTCACGCCGACAGCCACAGGAGCGACGGCCTCGCTGTCCAGCGCGGCCAGGCGCTGGTCGATCGCCGCGATGACCTTGCGCGAGTACGGTCCGAGATGCGCATAGGCCGCGATCATCTGCACGGCGATGCGTGCGGACGACGTGTCGCGCTTGGCGCAGTTCATGAAGGTCTGCCAGAGCGGCCCCCGCGCCTCGGGAAGCGCGGACACCACCTTGTGCACGGTCTCCATGGCCCCGAGCTTGGAGCGGATGTCACCTTCGGCAAGTTCGGAGCGCTGCCGGGAGCGGTCGAGCAGCGTCATCAGGCGGTCGACACGTGCTGCATAGGCCGCCGGGCTGTAGATGTGTTCCAGCACCCGCTTGTAGTCCGTCAGGATGTCACGCAACGGGCGGACCGGATCGAAATTGATGCCCGCCGTGCACTGATCGGCGCCAATCGTCGGCGCCACGTCGTGCCCGGAATGCAGCCGGCCTTCGCGCTCCAGCCGGCGCGTGAGCTGCGTGTTGGGCAAGGCATAGAGCAGGCCGACCATGGCGACGGGGATTGCCGCCTCCTCGATGAAGTCGATCATCGCCTCCGCCATCGAGACCTTTTCGTTGTCGAAGCCAACGATGAAGCCCGCGGTGACGAGCATGCCGGCGGCGTAGATCTTGTGGATGCTCTCGGCGATGTTGCGCCGCGTATTCTGCTTCTTGCGCATCGCGACCAGCGTCGCCGGGTCCGGACTTTCGATGCCGACGAAGATGCCGAAGAAATTGGCCGCACCCATCAGCTCCAACAGCTCCGGGTCGTCGGCGAGATTGACCGAGGCTTCCGTGGAGAATTCGAAGGGATAGCCGTGCGTGCGCTGCCATTCGGCGAGCTTCGGCAGGAACTGCCGCAGCGACTTCTTGTTGCCGATGAAATTGTCGTCGACGAAGTCGAGATGGCCGCGATAGCCCATCTTGTAGAGCGTCTCGAGCTCGACGAACATCTGCTCGATCGTCTTGGTCCGCGGCACGCGCCCGTAGAGCTCGATAATGTCGCAGAATTCGCAGGTGAAGGGACAGCCGCGCGAATATTGCACACCGAGATAGAGATAGTCCTCGAACTTGAGCAGGTCGAAACGCGGCACCGGCGTCTTGGTGACGTCGGCCTGGAACTTCGGTGCGGTGAAGAGGCCGGAACGCGCGCCGCTCTCCCAGGCCGCGATGAATTCGTTCATGACGCTCTCGGCCTCGCCGAGCACCCGGAAGTCGGCCCGCTCGTAGATGTGGGGGCTCGAGGTGGGGTCGGGACCGCCGACCACGACCGGCTTGCCGGCGGCGCGGCAGAGCTCGATCAGACGCAAGGTGTCGGCCTGCTGGGGCAACATTCCGCCGGTGAAGACGACGTCGGCCCAGGCGAGATCCTCCTCGCCGAAGGGTGCCGTGTTGCAATCGATCAGCCGGACGGTCCAGCTCTCGGGCAGCATCGCGGCGACGGTGATCAGGCCCAGGGGGGCGGCCGGGCGCTTGACGCCCATCACTTTGCAGGATTCGCCGAAGGTCCAGAAGGACTCTGCCGAGAACAGCGGGTAGAGCATCAGTACGTTGCAGGGACTCGGCACGTTCATGGAACTCCTTTTGCGTCGGCGCAGTGTACCAAAGCGCCCGCGACTTGCACCCCGGCAATAGGGACAAACTGTCGCCGCTGGGCAAGCGGCGCGGGGACCTGGAACCGGCATTCACAGCCGGACGTCGCCTCAAGCCGGGGATTGGCGCCCTCGGAACAAGGCCTCAACCCGAATCGATTGCGAAGGGATGAGCCAAAACGCCCTCCCGGTCCATACCCCAGAGCGGGGCCCATGCGCCCTGGCCGCGCTCGGTTTGTTGATTTGAACCTCGGACTGTTGATTTGAACCGTTCCAGTTTGCCGGACACATTGCGCGCCTGAGTTCAATCGGTGGATTGGGCCAATCAGGGGACTTGCGATGGCAAACCTAACAATCAACGGAAAAACCTTCACGCTCGACGTCGAGCCGGATACGCCGCTGCTCTGGGCGATCCGCGAGAATGCCGGCCTGACCGGCACCAAATACGGTTGCGGCATTGCACAATGCGGTGCCTGCACAGTTCACCTCGACGGCGTTGCGATGCGCTCCTGCGGCATCTCGGTCAGCGAGGCCGAGGGCAAGCAGATCACCACCATCGAGGGGCTCGCCTCGGGCAATACGCTGCACAAGGTGCAGGAGGCCTGGATCGCCCAGGACGTGCCGCAATGCGGCTATTGCCAGAGCGGCATGATCATGGCGGTGGCCGCGCTCTTGAACGAGAAGCCGAAGCCGACCGACGCCGACATCGACGAGGCCATCACCAATATCTGCCGCTGCGGCACCTTCCAGCAGGTGCGCGAGGCGATCCACACGATCGCGAGCGCGTAAGGAAATCCCCACATGAACAAGCATATATCGCCGCGGCTCAACCGCCGCGCCTTCGTCATCGGCACCGCTGCGGTCGGTGCCGGCCTTGCCATCGGCCTCGACCTGCCCTTCGGCGGCCCCGCCGTGGTCCGCGCCGCCGACGGCTCGCCGGAGATCGGCGCCTGGGTCGTGGTCAGGCCCGACGACACCGTGGTGATCCGCATCGCCCGCTCGGAGATGGGCCAGGGCTCGCTGACCGGCCTCGCCCAGCTCGTTGCCGAGGAGCTCGAATGCGACTGGACCAAGGTCACGACCGAATATCCGACCCCCGGCCAGAGCGTCGCCCGCAAGCGCGTCTGGGGTGATTTCTCGACCGGCGGCAGCCGCGGCATCCGCTCCTCGCAGGACTATGTCCGCAAGGGCGGCGCCACCGCGCGCGTGATGCTGATCCAGGCCGCAGCCGACGCATGGAAAGTGCCGGCGTCCGAATGCAGGGCCGCGAACAGCGTCATCACCCATACGCCCTCGGGCCGGACCACGACCTACGGCAAGGTCGCCGAGGCCGCGGCGAAACTGACGCCGCCGGCTGACGTCAAGCTGAAGGATCCGAAGGACTGGAAGCTGATCGGCAAGGGCGTCAATCGGCTCGACACGGTCGACAAGACCACCGGCGCCATGATCTACGGCGCCGACGTCAGGCTGCCGGGCATGCTGAACGCCGCGATCAAGGACTGCCCGGTGTTCGGCGGCAAGCTGAAGAGCTTTGACGAAGCCAAGATCGCCAACATGAAAGGTGTCAAGAAGGTGGTCAAGGTCGGCGACACCGCCGTCGCCGTCGTCGCCGACACCTGGTGGCACGCCAAGACCGCGCTGGAAGCACTGCCGATCGTCTGGGACGAAGGCGACAACGCAAAAGTCTCCAGCGAGTCGATTGCGAAATGGCTGGCCGAGGGCCTCGACAATGCGCAGCCGGCCTATGTCGGCAACAAGAACGGCGACGCGAAGGCCGCGATTGCCGGCGCCGCCAAGAAGGTCGAGGCCGTCTACTCCTATCCCTACCAGAACCACGCCACGATGGAGCCGATGAATGCCACCGCGCTCTACACGGCGGACCGATGCGAGGTCTGGTGCGGCACGCAGAACGGCGAGGCGGCGTTTGCAGCGGTGCTGGAAGCGTCCGGCCTGCCGGCCGAGAAGTGCGACGTGCACAAGGTGATGTTAGGCGGCGGCTTCGGCCGGCGCGGCCAGACCGACTATGTCCGCCAGGCCGTCATGATCGCCAAGCAGATGCCGGGCACGCCGGTCAAGCTGCTGTGGTCGCGCGAAGAGGACATGGCGCACGGCAGGTATCACCCGATCACCCAGTGCAAGATGACCGGCGCGTTCGATGCCAACAACAACCTGATCGCGCTGCACTACCGCCTGTCCGGGCAATCGATCCTGTTCTCGCTCCGCCCCGAAGCGTTGCAGAACGGCATGGATCCCGCGGCATTCCAGGGCGTCGCCCAATCCGGCGAAGCCGCATTCGGCTATTCGGTGCCGAACCTTCTGGTCGAGCATGCGATGCGCAACCCGCACGTCCCACCCGGCTTCTGGCGCGGCGTCAACGTCAATCACAACGCGATCTACATGGAATGCTTCATGGACGAGCTCGCCCATGCCGCAGGCCAGGACCCGCTCGAATTCCGCCGCAAGCTGATGGGCAACCACCCCAAGCACCTCGCGGTACTCGATGCGGTGGCCGAGAAGATCGGCTGGAACACGCCGGCGCCGCAAGGCGTCTATCGCGGCATCGCGCAGGTGATGGGCTATGGCAGCTATGTCGCCGGCGCCGCCGAGATCTCGGTGACAGAGGGCAGCAAGATCAAGGTGCATCGCATCGTCGCCTCCACCGACCCCGGCTACGTCGTCAATCCGGCGCAGGTGGAACGGCAGGTCGCCGGCTCCTTCGTCTATGGCCTCTCCGCGCTGTTCTACGGCGGCTGCACGGTGAAGGGCGGCAAGATCGAGCAGACCAACTTCGACACCTACAATTCGATGCGCATCAACGAGATGCCGAAGGTGGAGACGGTGATGGTGCCGAGCGGCGGGTTCTGGGGCGGCGTCGGCGAGCCGACCATCGGCATCGCGGCGCCGGCGGTGCTGAACGCGTATTTCGCCGCGACCGGCAAGCGCATCCGCCATGTGCCGCTGCGCGACCAGAACATCACCTTCGCGTAAAGCATGATCCGGAGAAGTGTGGAGCGGTTGTCCGAAAAGATCATGCTCAAACGTCAAATCGCGGCGGCCGTATCGGCCGCCGCAGCATTTTCCGGACAAGTCTCATGAATGCGCCGGTGACGCGGCGGAATGCCGTCCTCGGCATCGCCGTCGCGGCTACATCGCTCGCCGCACCTTCGATCCTGCGCGCGCAATCGGCGGGCCGCGTCGTCGTGGTCGGCGGCGGCTTTGGCGGCGCGGCTTGCGCCCGCGCGCTCGCGCGCGCCGATGCTAAATTACAGGTCACCCTGATCGAGCCGAACCAGACCTACATCTCCTGTCCCTTCAGCAACGAGGTGATCGCGGGCCTGCGCGAGATAGAGGCGCAGCAGTTCGGCTATGACAAGCTTGCCGCCGGGGGCATCGGCATCGTCACACAAGCTGCGACGGGCATCGACACGCAGACGCGTCGTGTGACGACGGGCGATGGCACCACGTTTGGCTATGACCGCCTCGTGCTTTCGCCCGGCATCGACTTCCATCTCGAGGCCCTGCCCGGCTACGACGGTGCCGCGTCGGAGACGATGCCGCATGGCTGGAAGGCTGGCGCGCAAACGCTTTTGCTGCGCCGGCAATTGGAGGCGATGGCGGACGGCGGCACGGTCGCCATTGCAATCCCGGCCAATCCTTCCCGGTGCCCGCCAGCGCCCTACGAGCGCGCGAGCCTGATCGCGCATTACCTGAAGTCGAGAAAGCCGCGGTCGAAAGTTCTGATCCTCGATGCCAAGGACGCCTTCTCGCAACAGCGGCTGTTCGAGAAGGCGTGGAAGGAGCTCTATGGCGACATGATCGAGCGCGTCGCACTGTCGCAAGGCGGCCGCGTCACCTCGATCGATCCGACGACGCGAACCATCGTCACGGAGTTCGGCAACTACACCCCTGATGTCGCCAACGTCATCCCGCCGCAGCGCGCGGGGCGCATCGCCGCCATCGCGGGCGCTGCGGACGCGACGGGCTGGTGCCCGATCGATCCCGTCACGTTCGAGTCGAAACTCGTTCCGAACGTCCACGTCGTTGGCGATGCCTGCCTCGGCGGCGGCATTCCAAAATCGGCATCCGCTGCGAGTGCGCAAGGCATGGCCTGTGCTGGCGCGATCGTGAATCTCTTTGCAGGCCGCGGGCCGGAGACGCCGCGCCTGACAGGCGTCTGCTACAACGTCGTCGCGCCCGGTTACGGCTTCTCGCTGGCCGGCAATTACGAGCCCAGGGGCGACATCTTCGCCGAGATCGAGGGCGGCACCACCAGCCCGGTCGACGCGCCGCCCGAACTGCGGGCGCGCGAAGCGGCAGAGGCGGAGCGCTGGTTTGAAGCCATCACGGCGGACACCTTTGGCTAGGGCAATGATGGAACGAGCCCGCCGCCACGACCACAGTGCGCCCCCTCCCCCGTCTGCGGGGGAGGGTTGGGGAGAGGGTGTCTCCGCTCGCGAGACCCCCCAAGAGGAAAGAGCCCTCACCCGGCGCTGCGCGCCGACCTCTCCCGCAAGCGGGAGAGGTAAGAGGAGCTTGCGGCTGGATCTCTCGTCTCACATTCCATCGGTCGTCGCTGCGGTGATTACGCTAAGCCTTGCACTTGCCGCTGGGGCGAGAGCCGAAGAGCTCGTACCCTACAAGATCGTCGGCGACGGCATTCCCGCCTCGCTCACCGGCTCACCCGGCGATGCCGCGCGCGGGCGCGCGCTGGTGCTCACTCGCACGACGACGTGCATCCTCTGCCATTCGGGCCCATTTCCGGAAACGCGGTTCCAGGGCGACCTCGCGCCTGATCTTGCCGGTGCCGGGAACCGGTGGTCCGCGAGCCAGTTGCGGCTTCGACTGGTCGATGCCTCGCGCTTCAATCCGGACACCATCATGCCGTTCTATTATCGCAACGATGGCCTCGTCCGCGTCGGACGCAACTTCGCCGGCAAGCCGATCCTGTCGGCTGCGGAGATCGAGGACATCGTGGCCTTTCTTGCAACGCTTCGGGACTAGGTTCATGCCAACGACGCGACGACAATTCTTGAACCTTGCCGGAGGCGTGACAGTCGCCGGCACGGTCCCGATCGTGACGCTGCGGCCGCTTCAAGCGACGCCGGCGATGCTCAACGCTGCGATCCGTAACCTCGTCGGCGAAGCCCAGCTTCGCAACGGCAGGATCAGGCTCGACATTCCGCCGCTGGTCGAGAACGGCAACACGGTGCCGGTGACAGTCAGCGTTGCGAGCCCGATGACGGCGGATGACCACGTCAAGAGCATCCACGTCTTCAACGAGAAGAACCCGCAGCCGAACATCGGCAATTTCTATCTTGGTCCTTCCGCCGGCCGAGCCCAGGTCTCGACCCGGATCCGGCTCGCCGACACCCAGAAGGTGGTCGCGATCGCGCGCCTGTCCGACGACACGTTCTGGCAGGTTGCCGCCGATGTCGTCGTGACGCTGGCGGCCTGCACCGAGGAGATGAACTGATGGCCGCCCTCATCAACGTTCCCTCGAAAGCCAGACGCGGCGAGATCATCGAGATCCGCACGCTGACCTCGCACATCATGGAAACGGGATTCCGCCACACCGCGGACGGCAAGCTCGTGCCGCGCGACATCATCACGAGCTTCATCTGCCGCTACAACGGCGCCGAGATCTTTCGTGCCGACCTGTTTCCGGCGATTGCGGCGAACCCATATCTGTCGTTCTTCACGGTGGCCAAGGAGAGCGGCAAGTTCGAGTTCGAGTGGATTGGCGACAACGGCTATTCGTCCACCGCATCGGCATCGATCACGGTCGGATGATCTCTTGGCGCGCGATAGCGGCGGCGATATTGCTCGTCACGGCCCCCGCCCTGCTCGCCGGAGAGATCCCGTCCGATGCGCGCCGCTCCGGCTATGCCTTCATGGGTCCGGACACCCGCGCGATGCAGGATGACGACACCGCCAATCCCGGCATGCTGTTCGTGCTCGACGGCGAGCAGCTGTGGAAGAAGAAGACCGGCAGCGCCGACAGGGCATGCGCCGATTGTCATGGCGATGCGCGCACCAGCATGAAGGGCGTCGCGGCGCGTTATCCCGCCTTCGACAAAGCACTTGCGCGCCCCGTCACGCTCGACCAGCGCATCAATCTCTGCCGGGCCAATCATCAGCAGGCAACGCCGCTACCTTACGAGAGCCGCGACCTGCTCGCATTGTCCGCCCTCGTCGGCCACCAGTCACGCAGCATTCCGATCACCGCCGGCGACGATCCGCAGCTCAAGCCGTTTGTCGACCAGGGCCGCGACCTCTTCATGCAGCGCGAAGGCCAGCTCAACCTTGCCTGCACCAACTGCCATGACGACAATTTCGACAAGCGCCTCGCCGGCGCCCCGATCACGCAAGGACAGCCGACCGGCTATCCGCTGTATCGACTGGAATGGCAGACGCTGGGGTCGCTGGAGCGGCGGCTGCGCAGCTGCATGAGCGGCGTCCGCGCCCAGGCCTATGATTACGGCTCACCCGAGCTGGTTGCGCTCGAACTGTACCTGATGTCGCGGGCGCGCGGCCTGCCGATGGAAACGCCGGCGGTACGCCCCTGAAACAGAAGCGGCCGGGCGATCGCCCGGCCGCTTCCTCAAGTGAAAGCCAGGCCTACTCCGCCGGCGCGGCCGACATCTCCGGATGCGCGGCATAGTGCTCGCTAGCGCCGAGCTTGCTGGCGGCGAACAGGCCGGCGGCCATCACGGCGTAGGCCAGCGCGACCGCGGGGGTCACGCCAAAGCCGCCGCCGATGCCGACGGCCTCGCCATGCATGAAGCCGAAATAGGTCAGGATTGCCCCGACCAGCGCAAAGGCGGAGGCCTTCTCGAAATCGCGCTCGATGATGAAGACACCAATAGCGCCGAGGATGAGGCCGCCGAGGATGGAGCCGCCGCCCATCACCTCGAGGCCGTGATAGAACACGCCTTGCTGCGGCAGCGCGGCAATCGCAGCCGTTTTGACCGCGTCGGCCTTTTCCGCGGCCATGCCGCCGACGGTTGCCGCCGCAGTCATGGTCGAGGCCAGCATCGTATCGATCTGCAGCTTGGCCCAGGCGGCAAGGTGCGGGGTCAGTGCCAGCACGATCGCAGGCGCGTGCTTGACCGGCGTGGTCTGGAACGCCTGCGCGCCGATCAGCATGCCGATGTAGAGCAGGATCGGCGAGATTGCGACGACGGGCACCAGCGCCAGCAGCACCGAAATGATGCCGAACCAGGACAGCACCACCACCATGACGCCGGTCGCAGCCGAATAGCCGATCCGGCCGCCCATCGCCTTCCAGCCGGGATGACCGATATAGACGGCGTTGATGAAGGGATTGCCCATCAGGCAGCCGATCAGGCTGACGACGCCGTCGGCGGTGAGCACGCGCCTGGTCGGATAGTCGTCTCCGGCCGCTTCCGCGCTCTCGACATTGTCCATGGCCTCGACGAGGTCGTAGACGCCGAACGGAATGGCCGTGACCAGGATGATGCCGAGGAATTCGAAGCCGGAGAAGACATAGCCCAGCGCCGGGATCGGCACCGAGAACCCGAAATTGGCAAAGGCCGCGCCAACACCCGCGATGCTCAGGCCGCCGAGGCCGAGCCCGAACAGGTTCGAGCCCCAGGCGATGATCATGCCGGCCGCGATCGCGACGAGGCCCGCGGGAATGCCGCGCCAATATTTCACGCCGCCGAACCAGCTCACCAGGATGATGGCGAAGCAGACGAGACCGATCTGCGGCGTCATGTACATCTCGAGCGCCGGCCGCATCGAGATGAAGGTGACGGAGACGCCCGCGAGCGTGCCGAGCAGCGCCGCGCGCGGCGTGATCTTGCGGATGAACGGCGCGATGAAGCCGCCGATCATTAAAATAAAACTCTGGAAGAATACCCAGACGAGACCCGCCGACCAGCCCTTGAGCGGATCGCCGGTCTTGAGCGTGATCGGCAGCATGATCACGAAGGTCACGATGAACATGTGCGGCACGCTGACGCCCGACGGCAGCGCGCAGACATCGTTGCGGCCGGTCTTCTGGGCGAGGCGGTAGGCGAGATAGGCGTAGTAGAAAGTGGAGAGACACATCATCAGCCCCAGCGCGGGCAGGATGCGGCCGAACACGAGGCTGTCGGGCATCTTCAGCACGAAGCGCAACAGGCCCGTGAGCACCAACATGTTGACGAGGATGTTGGTGCCGAAGCCGAACAACGCGTTCCAGTCGCCCGACGTCCAGAGCGCCGGCTTGAAGTCGGAGTTGTTCAGATCAGAACTGCCGGCCGCCCCCGTCAATGTGCTCATGACAATACCCCCTATGTGGTCGAAACCTTCATTGCCTCCAGAACTGCGGCTGAATCCGCGACCCAGCCGAAGATCCCGCCCTGGGCCTTGATCATCTTCAGGCCCATCTCGTGAAACTCGGGGAAGTAGGACGCGCAGCCGTCGGCGATGACGACGCAGCGATAGCCGCGGTCGTTGGCCTCGCGCACGGTGGTGTTGACGCACACTTCGGTGGTGACGCCGCACACCAGCAAATTCTCGATGCCGTATTTCTCCAGGACCTCGCCGAGCTCGGTCGCGTAGAACGCCCCCTTGCCGGGCTTGTCGATCACGATTTCGCTGTCGAGCGGATAGAGCTCGGGAATGATGTCGTGGCCGGCCTCGCCGCGAATGAGGATGCGCCCCATCGGACCGGGATCGCCGATGCGAAGGCTCGGCGCGCCGCGCTCGACCTTGGCCGGCGGCGCGTCGGAGAGATCGGGCAGATGCCCCTCGCGCGTGTGAATGACCAGCATGCCGGTGTCGCGCGCCGCCGTCAGCACCGCGCCGATCGGCTTCACCGCGCGCGCGAGCTGGCTGACGTCGTTGCCTAGCGTTTCGCCGAAACCGCCGGGCTCCATGAAGTCGCGCTGCATGTCGATGATGAGGAGCGCGGTGGCGGGCCAGTCGAGCGTGATCGGCTCGGGCTCGGCGCTGACGACGCCCCTTGTCGGCTTGGCTGAGTTCAACATGACGGCCCCGCGAGAACTCTCCTGAGCGGGAGTTCTGCAAGCGCCGTGCCATTGTGTACAATTGCGATGGGACGAGAGCCGCGAGGGAATTAGTTGCGCAGTCAGAAGGTTACGCCGGCGATCGGCGCCTGCTTATTCCCTGTGCGACGGCTTCGCACCGTGCATCTGCTTAAAGGATGAGCGGCCTCCGCTCGTCATTCCGGGGCGACGCGAAGCGTCGAGCCCGGAATCCATCGGGCGGCAGTGCGCGAGGTGAGATGGATTCTCTGATGCGCAATTGCGCATCATAGTTCGCGCTACGCGCGCCCCGGAATGACGAGCAGAGGCTACCGCCCCGCCCCATACAACCGCCGATGCTCTTCCTCATACGGGGCGTAAGACTCCTTCAGCGTTGCCGCGTTGAGCAACATGGTTGCGACCATCGTGCCCGCCTTGTCGAACACGCGCGTCTTGACCCAGGCGCTTTCGGTGCGGCGGCTGCCCGAGAGCGCGACGACTTCGCGCTCGACCTCGTATTCCTCGCCCTCGAAGAGCGGCCCCTTCAGCAGGCGGATCTCCTGGTCGGCGAACAGGCCGACTGCCGGGCCCTTGGCCGGCAGCGGATCGTCCTTGGAGCGGTACTGGAACAGCACGCTCAGCATCTCCATCGGGATGATGGGCTTGCCCCACGGGTTATCCGCGCCCGAATAGTACGGCGAGCTTTCGGTGATGACGGCGAGCTTCTGCCTCAGCGAGAACGGATAGAGATCGCCCATGTTCTGGTCGAACGCCATGCGCACCGATTGGCGCTTGCCGGTCACGCCGACTTGCACGTCGCGAAGGATCACCGGGTCGGCGAGCGGCTTAAGCTCACGCAGACGCAGACCAAGGGCTGTTGGGCTGTCGATGATGGAGGCCGTGCCGCGCAGCACCTCGGTGCCGTCCCGCTTGACCATTAGAATTTGACACTCCGGTTGCTCAGCCTCAGAGGCCATTAGGATCGCCTGCACCTCTTCGCCCTCGTAGCAGACGCTGCGATAGTGGGCAGAAAGGCAACCTCTTTCGAACCAGACCTGCCCCCATTGCCGCTCGCAAAGCGGTGCGAACTGGCTGAAATGCGTCGGGCCTTCGATGGTGCCGCCCTTGAAGCCGAGCTTCTGCGCGGTGGCGTCGTCATGGATCGAGGCGTGCGCGTCGTAGGTCTGCGCCTGCAGCATCTGGCGTGGCCGGCGCCACGGCCCGACCAAGGCGCCTCCGGTCTGAGTGATCTCGGTCTCGAACGCCATCATATTTTCCTCCGCGTGCAAGCCATGACTAGCAGGAGCGCCACGGATGCGGCCAGCGATATTGACTTCGCTGGCCCGTCCTTTTCACTGTCACAATTCGCGTCGCGCAGCCGCGATCCCTCCCGCAGCGCAAACCTCCCGCCGAACGAAAGACGAGGACTCCCGAATGACGCTGTTGCAGGTCGAGCTGGACGACAAATACCGGCTCGAATCGAAGCGGATCTTCCTGTCCGGGACGCAGGCCCTCGTCCGTCTGCCCATGTTGCAGCGCGAACGCGACCGGCTTCAGGGCCTCAAGACCGGCGGCTTCATCTCGGGCTATCGCGGCTCCCCGCTCGGCATGTACGACCACGCGTTGTGGCGGGCGAAGTCACACCTCCAGCAGCACGACATCGCTTTCGTCCCTGGCTTGAACGAGGACCTCGCCGCAACCGCGGTCTGGGGCAGCCAGCAGGTCGGCCTGTTTCCCGGCGCCAAGGTCGATGGCGTGTTCGGCATCTGGTACGGCAAGGGACCGGGCGTCGACCGCTCGGTCGATGCGCTCAAGCACGCCAATGCCGCCGGCACCTCGCGCAACGGCGGTGTGCTGGCGCTCGCCGGCGACGACCATGGCTGCCAGTCCTCCACGCTGGCGCATCAGAGCGAGCAGGTTTTCGCGGCGGCGCTGGTTCCCGTGATCAACCCGGCAACGCTGCAGGACTATCTCGATCTCGGTCTCTACGGCTTTGCGCTGTCGCGCTTCTCCGGCTGCTGGGTCGGCTTCAAGGCGATCAGCGAAACCGTGGAGAGCTCGGCGTCCATCTACAGCGATCCTGAACGTATCCAGATCAAGCTCCCCGACGATTTCGAGATGCCGCCCGGCGGCCTCAACATCCGCTGGCCCGACCCGCCGCTCGAGGCTGAGAAGCGCCTGTTCGGCCCCAAGATGGCCGCCGTGCAGGCCTTCGCCTGCGCCAATCAGCTCGACCGTATCGTGCTGGATTCCAAGCCCGCGCGGCTCGGCATCGTCGCCACCGGCAAGGCCTATCTCGATCTGCGGCAGGCGCTGGCCGACCTCGGCATCACCGACAAGGACGCGCAGGATCTCGGCCTTCGCATCTACAAGGTCGCGATGACCTGGCCTCTTGAGGAAAGCGGCGCCAGGCGTTTCGCCGAAAGCCTTCAGGACGTGCTGGTGGTCGAGGAGAAGCGCGGCTTCATCGAAGACCAGCTGATGCGGATCCTCTACAACGTCGATGCCTCAAAGCGCCCGACCGTCACCGGCAAGCGCGATGAGCGCGGCGCACCGCTGTTGCCGAGCGAGGGTGAGCTGACGCCGACCATTGTCGCTGGCGCGCTGGTGGCGCGCTTGCGCAAGCTCGGCCATCACAGTCCCGTGCTGGAGCAGCGCCTCGCCAGGCTCGAGGCCTTCGACAACCCGGTGACGACCAGCACGCCGATCAAGCTCGCGCGCACGCCGTTCTTCTGCTCGGGCTGCCCGCACAACACGTCGACGCGGGTGCCCGATGGCAGCCGCGCCATGGCCGGCATCGGCTGCCACGGCATGGCCCTGAGCATGCCGACCCGCCGCACGGACTTGATCTCGCATATGGGCGCTGAGGGCGTGAACTGGATCGGCCAGTCGCCCTTCACAAGCGAGCAGCACATCTTCCAGAATCTCGGCGACGGCACATACACCCATTCCGGCCTGCTCGCCCTTCGTGCGGCTTCGGCCGCCGGCATCAACATCACCTACAAGATCCTCTACAACGACGCCGTCGCAATGACCGGCGGCCAGCCCGCCGAAGGCGCCTTCAACGTCGCGCAGATCGCCCATCAAGTCTGGGCCGAAGGCGTCAAGCGGCTTGCGATCGTCTCCGACGATCCGAGCAAGTACCCGCAAGGCAATTACTTCCCGCAAGGCGCGACCATCCACCACCGCCGCGAGCTCGACGCCGTGCAGCGCGAGCTGCGCGATATCAAGGGCCTCACGGTCATCATCTACGACCAGACCTGCGCCGCCGAGAAGCGCCGCCGCCGTAAGCGCGGGCTCTATCCCGATCCCGCCAAGCGCGCCTTCATCAACGAGCTCGTTTGCGAAGGTTGCGGCGATTGCTCGCAGGCCTCGAACTGCGTCTCGGTGCAGCCGCTGGAGACCGAATTCGGCCGCAAGCGCCAGATCGACCAGTCGAACTGCAACAAGGACTTTTCCTGCGTCGAGGGCTTTTGCCCGAGCTTCGTCACCGTCCATGGCGGCTCGCTGAAGCGGCTGAAGACCTCGGCTGTGGATTCCGGCCAGCTGTTCGCGGATCTGCCGCTGCCGCCGGCGCGTGAGCTGGACGGGCCCTACAACATCCTCGTCACCGGCATCGGCGGCACCGGCGTCATCACCATCGGAGCCCTGCTCGGCATGGCCGCCCATGTCGACGGCCGCGGCTGCTCGGCGCTCGACTTCACCGGCCTGTCGCAGAAGAACGGCGCGGTGATGAGCCATGTCCGCATCGCACGGAGGCCGGAAGACATCTCCGCCGTCCGCATCACCACCGGCGGCGCCGATGTCATCCTCGGCTGCGACATGATCGTCTCCGCGGGCCCGACGGCGCTGAGCCGCGCCGAGCGCGGCTTGACCAAGGCCTACATCAACGCCGATCTGCAGCCGACCGCGAGCTTCGTGCAAAACCCCGATCTCGATTTCGAGATGGGCGCGATGCAGACCGTGCTCCGCGACGCTATCGGCGACAACAACCTCGACATCATCGACGCGACAGGCATTGCCGCGGCCCTGATGGGCGATTCCATCGCAACCAACCCGTTCATGCTGGGCTTTGCGTTCCAGAAGGGCGCGATCCCGCTGTCGCTGGAGGCCCTGCTCCGTGCCATCGAGATCAACGGCGCTGCGATCGAGATGAACAAGCTCGCCTTCACCTGGGGCCGTCTCGCAGCCCACGACATGTCGCGCGTGCGCAGCGTGCTTCAGTTCAAGGCGAGAGCGTCCGCGCCGGCGAAATCGCTCGACGACACCATCGCGACGCGCGCGGAATTCCTGAACTCCTATCAGGACAAGGCCTATGCCGACCGCTACATCGCAGCCGTCGCGAAGGTGCGCAAGGCGGAGAGCGCGGCTTCGCCCGGGTCAACCGAGCTCACAGAAGCGGTCGCAAAGAACCTGTTCAAGCTGATGTCCTACAAGGACGAATATGAGGTCGCCCGACTTTATACCGACGGCAGTTTTGCAAAAAAGGTGTCCGAAAAATTCGATGGTGACTTTACGCTGAAGTACCATCTGGCACCGCCGATCTTCGCCAAGCGCGACAAGACGACCGGGCACCTGCAGAAACAGGAATTCGGCAGCTGGATGATCCACGGCTTCCGCCTGCTCGCCAGGCTCAAGGTCCTGCGCGGCAGCGTGTTCGATCCGTTCGGCCGCACCGAGGAGCGCCGGACCGAGCGGAAGTTGATCGCGGATTATCTGGCGATGATCGATCAGCGGATCACAGGGCTGAAGCCGGAGCAGATCTCGCTGCTGACGCGGCTTGCGCGCGTGCCGGAGACCATCCGCGGCTTCGGCCACGTCAAGGAGGCCAACGTCAAGCTGGCGGCGACCGAGACGGCGCGGCTGGAAGCGGAGCTCGAGAACAGCCGCTTCGCCGCGGCTGCGGAGTAGCGGGGGAAGGCCCATGCTCTCTCCGCGTCATTGCGAGGAGCCCTTGCGACGAAGCAATCCAGAGTCTTTCCGCCGAGACAGTCTGGATTGCTTCGCTTCGCTCGCAATGACGAGATCGTGGAGACGTGCTCGCTACCGCTCTGCGCTAGCGCACCGGCTTGCGCTCTACGGGATCGATGTCGATCGCCCGGAGGCGGCCGAGGCGCAGCACGTCCATGGGTAGCCGGCGGCCGATCCGGTCGCGGTCCAGCACGCGGATCAGATCGTCGACGCCGTTGATCTCGACGCCGTCGAGCCTGATCACGACGTCGCCGGGCAACAGGCCTGCCTTCGCCGCCGGTCCATCCGGCTCGATCTGCATCAGAAGCGCGCCCATCTTGTTCTCGACGCCGGCCAGCACCGCGTGCCGCCGTGGGACCGGCGCGGTCTGCCCGGCGACACCGATATAGGCGCGGCGGACATAGCCGTGGCGGATGATCTCCGACAGCACGAATTGCGCGGTGTTGCTGGCCACCGCAAAACAGATTCCTTGCGCGCCATTGATGATCGCGGTGTTGATGCCGATCACCTCGGCATGCGACGACACCAGCGGCCCGCCGGAATTGCCGGGATTGAGCGCGGCGTCGGTCTGGATCACGTCCTCGATGGTGCGCCCGCTCACCGAGCGGATCGAGCGGCCGAGCGCGGAGACCACGCCGGCCGTCACCGTCGATTCGAAGCCGAGCGGATTGCCGATCGCGATCACAAGCTGGCCGCGCCGCAGATTCTTGGAATTGCCGAGCGCGGCATAGGGCAAGTGCCGCACGCCATTGGCGCGCAACAGCGCCAGATCCGTGTCGGGATCGACGCCGAGCACCTGGGCGTCGCCGACATGGCCTTCGACGTCGCGCAGCCGGATCTCCTTCGACGTGCCGACGACATGGCTGTTGGTGAGCACGAGTCCGTCCGGCGAGATCACGATGCCGGAGCCGAGCCCGCCGCGCTTCCGGCCGTTCGGCACCTTGGGGCCGGTCTCGACGCGCACGACCGCAGGGCCGACGCGATCGGTGACGTCGATCACGGCATGGGAATAGGCGTCCAGCAGCGCCCGGTCATCGACCGGGGCGGCCGCATTCGTCCGCGATGACGGTGCGTCATCGGCGATATCTGAGGTGAAGTCCAACATGGCAAGAGTCCTTGAGGCTCACACAGATGGTGGCCTGCTCCCGCCGATGCAAGTGGCCCGCCTGGAGCGCTGGGCCGGACTGCCCAGATGGCTAGGGCGGGCGCCGCAGCGAACCACCTCTCGCCTTGACCGGATCGAGCAGCGACCAGTCCCCCTCTGGGAGCACATGGCCCTTGGGGAATGGCGCGCGCAGCTCGAGCCCCAACGAGCCCAGCACGCGGTCGTCGCGGTAATAGCATTGCAGCACGACACGGACGAGGGTTGCGGCGGCAACGCCGCCGCTCTTCCGAAACTCGTGCACCACCGCATCGCGTCTGGCGGCATCGAGCTCGGCGAGCGGGGCGCCGGCGAGCCGCGCCAAATGATCCAGCGCCGCCGCGACCAATTTGGTATCGCGACCGAGCGTTGCTAGCATGTCCGCCTGGATCGCGGGATCATCGGCGCCCGGCACCTTGTACTCGTCACTGGCCGGGATGATCATCGCGGCGATGGCGCGGAGATCGTCGCGCTGCCTGCGTGTCAGTTGGTTGTCTGCGGACATTACAGCCTCAATCGAACAAATTGGCGAGGCGCTGCTTCATCTGGTCGGCAATGTAGAGCGCGAGGGCCTGGATGGTGGAAGTCGGGTTCACGCCGCCCGAGGTGACGAAGATGCTGCCGTCGACGATGAAGAGGTTCTTCACGTCGTGCGAGCGGCCCCATTCGTTGACGACGGAGCGCTCGGGGTCGGTGCCCATGCGCGCGGTGCCGAGCAGGTGCCAGCCGCCCCAGGGGATCGGCGAGTTGACGCAGATGTCGGTCGCGCCGGCCGTCTCGAGAAACTCGCGGCCGCGCGCCAGCGCGTGCTCCATCATCTTTCGGCTGTTCTCGCTGATGGTGTAGTCGACCTTCGGCGCGGGAATGCCGTGGCTGTCCTTCAGCACCGGATCGAGCGTGACGCGATTGTGCTCCTCGGGCAGGTCCTCGCAAATCGCGGAGAAACCTAAGCGATGGCCGTTGAGCCTGCGGAACACGCGGTGGTGATCCTCGCCCCACGGCAAGATGCCCTTCTGCTCGCTCACGACCGCTTCGAACACCGGCCCGGCCCCGCGCACGAACTGAACGCCATAGCCGCGCACGAAACCGCGCGACAGGTCGGTGTCGTACCATTGCTTGCTCCACAGGCAGGTCGGCGGCGCGCGGTTGGAGTCGGTCGGCTCCTTCACATAGCCGTAGATCTGCGCATAGGGATGGAACATCAGGTTCTTGCCGACGAGGCCCGACGAATTGGCGAGACCGTTGGGGAAGCGGCCCGATGCCGAGTTGAGCAGCAGCCGCGGCGTGCCGACGCCGTTGCAGGCGATGACGACGACATGCGCGGGCTGAAACTGCTCGATGCCGTCCTTGTCGTAATAGACCACGCCCGAGGCCATGCCGTTCTCGTCGGTGGTGATCTCGCGCACCCGGCAATGCGTGCGCAGCTCGACGCCGGCGCGGATCGCATGCGGCCAATAGGTGATGTCGGTGGAGGATTTTGCGCCTTGCGCGCAGGCCGGCGTGCAATGGCCGAGATTGATGCAGCGCGCCCGGCCCTCGTAGTCCATCGTCGCGACCGTGGTGTCCGACGGCCACCAGTGCCAGCCGAGCTTGTTCATGGCCTTGCCGATGATGGCGCCGGACAGGCCCATCGGCTGCTGCGGCATCGGCGGATGCGTCAGCGGCGACAGCGGATCGCCTGACAGCCCCGACGTGCCCATCATGCGGTCGTTCTCTTCGAAGAACGGAGTCAATGCCTCGTAGTCGATCGGCCAGTCGTCGGCGACGCCGTCGAGCGTCTTCACCTTGAAATCGGAGGGATGCAGCCGCGGCCAGTGCGCGGTGTACATCACCGTCGAGCCGCCGACCGCGTTGTAGTTCACGA
Source organism: Bradyrhizobium sp. USDA 336 (assembly GCF_044908355.1). Lineage (NCBI taxonomy): Bacteria > Pseudomonadati > Pseudomonadota > Alphaproteobacteria > Hyphomicrobiales > Nitrobacteraceae > Bradyrhizobium > Bradyrhizobium sp. USDA 336. The sequence continues at coordinate 3,299,366 of NZ_JBIYDC010000002.1, forward strand.
CCTTGATCGGAGAGTTGTCGTCGTTGATCGGGTAGTCCTCGGGCCGGGCGCGCACGTTCGGGCTCGACGACCATTCGCCGTAGAACTTAGCCTCCCAGTCGCGGCCCGTGCTGGGATATTCCGCCGGGTTCATCCAGCCGCCTTGCTCCAGGCAGAGGATGTGCATCTTGGTCTCGGCCAGCGACCACGCCACCGCCGCGCCCGAAGCGCCGGCGCCGATGATCAGGACATCCACAGGGTCTTTCATCGCAACCTTGTCCTCCCCCCTCGCCGCTTACCGGGCGATTCGGCCTTTCGCGCCTCGCAAGGCCGGCAAACGATACGGGCAGAGCGACGGCGGAGTAAAGCCGCGGGGCCGGAATGTTGCACTTCGCGAGGCGCAGACCATTGGTCTCGCCCCATCCGGATGCTAGGAACGGGGCGCACGAGCCATCGATAGCGAGACCGTATGTCCTTCCAGAAATTCTTTGCCGCCGCCCGCGCTTTTGCGCTCGTTTCGTTTCTCGCCTGGTCCGGATTTCTGGCCTCGTCCGGACCAGTTTCCGCGCTCACCGGCGCCGCGACGGCCCGTGACGGCAACTCGGTCCAGCTCGGCGACGTCACCTACCGGCTCGACGGCGTCGACGCGCCGGAGCTCGACCAGGTCTGCATCGACAATAAAGCCGATGCCTGGACCTGCGGCATCGAGGCCCGCGACCAGCTCACGAAGCTCATCAACAAACGAACGGTGCGCTGCGACGATGTCGGACCCGAGAAGAGCTTTGGCAAGCGGCACCGCGCCATCTGCACGGCCGAAGGCGACAAGGCCAGCTTGAACGAGCAGCTGATCAAGCTCGGCTTTGCCCTCGCACGCGAGCCGATGAAGGCCAACGTCAAGCCGGCAGCCACCGAGGCCAAGACGACGGCGGCGGGGATCTGGAAGGGCTGTTTTGTTGCACCGCAAGATTTCCGCAGCGGCAAGAAGGACGGCGCGCTGCTGGGCACCGCCTGCCGCCCGGACCGCGACAAGGAAATCCGCGCCGTGCTGTTTCCGGAGGAGCTGACGATGCCCCCCAACTGCAGCATCAAGGGCAAGCTCGCGGTGCGCGCCCGCGTCACCGGCAATATCGGCATCTACCATCTGCGGGGATGCCCGAGCTATCCCGCGACCACGACACCGGATCGCTGGTTCTGCTCGGAGGAGGACGCCCAGGCGGCCGGCTTCCGCAAGGCCTACAATTGCCGCCGGCCAAGGTGAGCAAGCTCCCTCACGCACCCGTGAGTGGTAATCCGAGGCCGTATTGATCCGGAATTGAACTTCATCGGCGGTTGCTGCATTTGTAAGCCTACGCAAGCGCCTTGCGCGAGCGTTCCTTGGCAGCAATCCGGCTTCGGCCGATTGTCTTTGCTTGGGCGTTTCCTCCCTAGACTTGGGCCGCTTGTCACAAGCGGCTCTTTCTTTTTGTGCGTCGCTAAAGCAAGGCGACCCTTTGAATCGATGCGAGCTCCGGGGTTCACCTCTCCCGAAGGGAGAGGTCGGATCGCATCGACAGATGCGATCCGGGTGAGGGGTTACGGTCCCACCGCGTATTGCGGCCCCTCACCCGGATTGCTTCGCAATCCGACCTCTCCCCGCTGGGGAGAGGTGAACCCGAACAGCGACCGATTCCAATCTCATTGCACGAAAGAGCGCCATCACTGCATCCGCATGATCTGGTCCATCGGCGGCATGTTGGCGTTGAGATTTGCCATGATCCAGACCGTGCCGCCGACCACCAGGAACACCACCAGCAGCCCGAAGGCGAGCGCCAGCACGTTGTTGGTGTTGTCGGGGCCGGTGGTGATGTGCAGGAAGAACACCAGATGCACGCCCATCTGTGCGATCGCGAGCACGATCAGCGCGACGGGAATCGAGGGCTGCCAGACCAGGTCCGTGCCGGCGATGAAGAACGACGTCGCCGTGAGCAGCAGCGCGAGCACGAGCCCGACGACGTAACCGAGGATCCTTGCGCCGACGCTATGCTCTTCTTCCTCGCCCGGCGCGAGGTCGCGTTTGACCATCCCAAGCGTCTGCTCACTCATGGCGCGCTCCCGAGCAGGTAAACGACGGAGAACACTGCGACCCAGACGATGTCGAGCGCGTGCCAGAACAGCGCAAAGCACGTCATCCGGCGCAAGATGTCGGCGCGAAAGCCCTTTGCGAACACCTGGGCCATCATGGTGAGCAGCCACAGCACGCCGGCCGAGACGTGCAGACCATGGCAGCCGACCAGCGAGAAGAACGCGGTCAGGAACGCACTTCGTGACGGGCCATAGCCACGCGCGATGAGGTCGGCAAATTCGCGAAACTCCAGCACGAGGAATATCAGCCCGAGCACGCAGGTCACGGTCATGCTAAGATAAAACCAGAACCGGTTGCGCACGTCGGCGGCGATGCTGGCCATGCCGCAGGTGAAGCTCGACAGCAGCAGGCAGACCGTCTCGATCGCCACGTTCCTCTGCTCGAAGATCTCCGCGCCCTTGGGGCCGCCGGCGGTCTGGCCTGACAGCACCGCATAGGCAGCAAAGAAGCAGGAGAACATCACGATGTCAGAGAGCAGGAAGATCCAGAAGCCGTAGGCGGTCACGATCCGCTTCGGAGCGGGGCCAGGATGCTCGATGACGAGGCCGATATGATGGGGATCGGCGTGCGCGTGGCCTGCGGTCGCGGTCATCGCCATCAGACTGCTCCCGCCATGCTGACGAGATTGCGCCGTTCCTGGATGTTGCTGCGGTCGATGCGGGCGACCTCCTCGGCCGGAATGACGTATTCGTCATGGTCGCGCCAGGCGAACACGACGAAGGTCGCCCAAGCGCCCAAGCCGCCCAGGATCACCATCCACCAGATGTGCCAGATTAGCGCGAATCCCATGATGGTGGCGAAGAAGGCACAGACGAATCCGGTCGGGGAATTCCGGGGCATCTCGATATCCTGATAATCCGGCGTCTCATGCGCGAGCGATTGCTGCTTCGCGCGCGCCTTCATATCCCAATAGGCGTCCTCGCCGCGCACATCGGGGTTGAAGGCGAAGTTGAACGCCGGCGGCGGCGACGAGGTTGCCCATTCCAGCGAGCGCCCGTCCCAGGGATCGCCGGTGCGGTCGCGCAACGCCTCGCGATTGCGGATGCTGACGACGAGCTGCACGATCTGGCAGATCACCCCGATCGTCAGCACCGCCACGCCGACCGCCGCAACGATCATCCAGGGCCGCCAGGCCGCCACGTCGTAGTGCTGCATGCGCCGGGTCATGCCGAGCATGCCGGCAATGTAGAGCGGCATGAATGTTATGAAGAAACCGATGAAGGTGAACCAGAACGCGGCCTTGCCCCAGCGTTCGTCGAGACGGAAGCCGAACGCCTTCGGGAACCAGTACTCGAAGCCGGCAAAAACGCCGAACAGCACGCCGCCGATGATCACGTTGTGGAAGTGCGCCACCAGGAACATGCTGTTGTGGAGCATGAAGTCGGCCGGCGGCACCGCGAGCAGCACGCCGGTCAGTCCGCCGATGAGGAACGTCACCATGAAGCCGACCGACCACAACATCGGGGTCGCAAAACGGATGCGGCCGCCATACATCGTGAACAGCCAATTGTAAATCTTCACGCCGGTCGGTATCGCAATGATCATGCTGGCGATGCCGAAGATGGCATTGACGTTGGGACCTGCGCCCATCGTGAAGAAGTGGTGCAGCCAGACCATGAAGGAGACGACACAGATCGCCATGGTCGCGAGCACCATGGAGCGATAGCCGAACAGCGCCTTGCCGGAGAAGGTCGAGACCACCTCAGAGAAGATGCCGAAGGCGGGCAGCACCAGGATGTAGACCTCGGGATGACCCCAGGCCCAGATCAGGTTCATGAACATCATGACGTTGCCGCCGGCCTCGTTGGTGAAGAAGTGGAAGCCGAGATAGCGGTCGAGCAGCAGCATCGCCAGCGTCGCGGTAAGGATCGGGAACGCCGCGACGATGAGGAGGTTCGAGGCCAGCGTGGTCCAGCAGAACATCGGCATGCGCAGGTAATTCATGCCCTTGGTGCGCAGCTTCAGCACGGTGGTGACGAGGTTGATGCCGGCCACCAGCGTGCCGACGCCGGAAATCTGCAGCGACCAGGCGTAATAGTCGACGCCGACGCCGGGCGAATAGGACAGTTCCGACAGCGGCGGAAAGGCGAGCCAGCCGGTGCGCGCGAATTCGCCGACCACGAGTGAGATATTGACCAAGAGCGCACCCGTCGCCGTCAGCCAGAAGCCGACCGAATTGAGCGTCGGGAAGGCGACGTCGCGCACGCCGAGCTGGAGCGGTACGATGAGGTTCATCAGCCCGATCACGAACGGCATCGCCACGAAGAAGATCATGATCGTGCCGTGCGCGGAGAAGATCTGGTTGTAGTGTTCCGGCGGCAGATATCCCTGCGACTGATACGCCACAGCCTGCTGGATCCGCATCATGATGGCGTCGCTGCCGCCGCGCAGCAGCATCACTGAAGCGAGCAGGATGTACATGACGCCGATGCGCTTGTGGTCGACGCTGGTGATCCATTCGTGCCAGAGATAGGGCAGATGTCCCTTCACCACGACCCAGCCCAGCACGCCGAGGATCGCGACAAGCACCATCGCGCCGGCGACGAGCGGAATCGGCTGGTCCAGCGGGATGGCCGACCAATCGAGCTTACCGAGCATCATGGCCTCCACTGTGCGACCGGCCTGCTTCGGACGCGAGGGCCGGCCCGGGTCCCGGCGGAATGTGCTGGGTCGCGATCAAATCGAACAGGCGCGGATCGTCGAGGCGGTAGACCGGCCTGCCCTTCTCAATGCCCTGCTGCATTAGCTTCTTGTAGCTGTCCTCGTTCAGCACCGCGTCCGTCTTCGCCGTATTCGCCACCCAGTCCGGGAAGGCGAGCGGCGAGATCACGTTGACGTCGAACATCATGTCCGGGAAACCGTCGCCGGAGAAATGCGCGGACAGGCCCTGAAGCTTGCCTTCGTTGTCGGCGCGCAGGTTCAGCTTCGTCACCATGCCGTTCATGGTGTAGATCATGCTGCCGAGCTGCGGGATGAAGAACGTGTTCATCACGCTCGATGACGTCAGCTGGAAATTCAGCTCGGCGCCGGCCGGCACCGTCAGCGTGTTGACGGTGGCGATGCGCTGGTCCGGATAGATGAACAGCCATTTCCAGTCGAGCGAGACCGCCTGGATCCGCACCGGGCTGCCGGTGCCCGGCACGGGCGCGGCGGGATCGAGCTGGTGCGAGCCGATCCAGGCGACGCCGCCGAGCAGGATCACGGTGAGCGCCGGAATCGACCACACCACCATCTCGACACGGCCGGAATAGACGAACTCCGGCTGGTAGCGCGCCCTCGGATTCGAGGCGCGAAACCAGAACGCAAAAGCTAGAATCGCGACAATGGTCGGCACCACGATCACCAGCATGATGAAGACGGAATCGACCAGGATGGTGCTGTTGCCAGCAGCCACGGGCCCTTGCGGATCGAGCAGATTCATCGGCAAGCCACTGGTGGTTGGGAAGCCCCGGGACTGAGCCTAGCGCGGGAAAGGCTCCGCGACAAACGCAGCGAGGCCGGAACGGTTCCTGGAGCGCAACGGCCAGCCATGCGCGATGGACCGGCCGCCACATGCAATTCCGTGTGATGTCAATGACATGAACGCGGAAAGCGCGCTCTTCTCTCCCAGGAGCGCGATTGCTAGTCTGCACGAAAATAATGACAAGGATGGGAGTGAACCGAGATGCGCTTGAAGGACAAGGTCGCGATCGTCGTCGGGGCCGGGCAAAGCCCCGGCGAAGGCATGGGCAACGGCCGCGCGACCGCGCTTACCTTCGCGCGCGAGGGCGCCAAGGTCTTGTGTGTCGACCACCATCTGGAATCGGCGCAGGAGACGGTCACGATGATCACCGCGAAAGGTGGCACGGCGGCGGCCTTCAAGGCGGACGTGACCAAGGCTGCGGACATCAAGGCGATGGTTGCGGACGCGCAATCGCGCTGGGAACGTATCGACGTGCTGCACAACAATGTCGGCGTCAGCCTCGCCGGTGGCGATGCCGAGCTGCTGCAATTGACCGAGGAGGCCTTCGATCGCGTCGTCGCCATCAATCTGAAGAGCTGCATTCTCGCGGCGAAGGAAGTGATCCCGATCATGCGCGCGCAGAGAAGCGGCGCCATCATCAACATCTCGTCGATGGCCGCGATCACCACCTATCCTTACGTCGCCTACAAAGCGACGAAGTCGGCGATGATCGCCTTCACCGAACAGCTCGCCTACCAGAACGCCGAATACGGCATCCGCGCCAACGTCATCCTGCCCGGCCTGATGAACACGCCGATGGCCGTCGACACCCGCGCCCGCGAATGGCACAAGACCCGCGCCGAGGTCGAAGCCGAACGCGACAGCAAGGTGCCGCTGCGCAGAAAGATGGGCACGGGCTGGGACGTCGCCAACGCCGCGCTGTTCCTGGCGAGCGATGAGGCGAATTTCATCACCGGAGTGACGCTGCCGGTGGATGGTGGTGCGAGCGTGAGACGGGGCTAGGTCGAGGCAAGCATGCTGCTCTTACCCTCCCCTGGAGGGTAAGATCAGTGCGTCACCCGCCAGATCGTGCCGTTGCCATCTTCCGACACCAGCAGCGATCCATCCTTCGCGACCGCTACGCCCACCGGACGTCCCCACACCTCCGTGTCGTTCACGACGAACCCCGTGACGAAATCCTCGTACTCGCCGGTCGGCTTGCCGTCCTTCATGCGGATGCGGATCACCTTGTAGCCGGTGCGTTTCGACCTGTTCCAGGAGCCGTGCTGGGCGGCGAAGGCGTCGCCCTGGTATTCGGGCGGAAACTGCGCGCCCTGGTAGAAGGTCATGCCGAGTGAGGCCGAGTGCGGCTGGATCAGCACATCGGGCACCGTCACCTTGTCCTTGAGATCCGGCCGCGCGCCGGCATGGCGCGGGTCTTCATTGCCACCGATATAGAACCACGGCCAGCCGTAGAACGCGCCTTCCTTCACGCTCGTGACGTAGTCGGGCACGAGGTCGTCGCCGAGGCCGTCGCGCTCATTGGTCGAGCACCAGGGCAGACCGGTCTGCGGCTGGATTGCGAGGCCGACGCAGTTGCGGATACCGGTGGCATGGATCTTTCGCTCCTTGCCGTCAGGGTTGAAGGCCAGCACCGCGCCGCGCTCGAGCTCGCTGGCCCATGTGGCGCCGAGCGGCTGCGTCTTCGCCCACGCCTCCATCCCGCCGGGCGGCGTGCCCATGCCTTCGGCGACGTTGCTGAGCGAACCCACCGACACCAGCATACGCGTGTTGTCGGGCGTGAAGACGATATCGCGGGTGGAATGGCCCCCATCCGGCAGGCTTGCAACAACCGTCTCCGCCTTGCCGCGCGCCTTCACATCGCCGGCCTTGTACGGAAAGCGAACGACGCTGTCGGTGTTGGCGACATAGACCCATTGCGGATTGTCGCCGTTCGGAAAGAAAGCGATGCCGAACGGCTGCCGCAGGCCGCTGGCGAAGATCTCGTTGGTGGCGACCTTGCCGCCCTCGCCCGCGCGCAGCACCCGAACGGTGCCGGCGCGTGTTTCCGCAACGAACACGTCGCCATTCGGCGCCACGCGGATGATGCGCGGCGCGCGCAGGCCTTCGGCGAACAGCTCGATCTTGAAGCCGGAAGGCACCTGGAGCTGGGCTTCCGGCGGACGCGGCACCACGCGCGACGAGCTCGCAACCGATCGCGTGGCGCCGGGCCTGACCAGATCCTGCGGCCGGATCAGCCTGACCGTGCCGGGCTTGTCGGCGCGCCAATCGCCATAGGCGTCCTTGCCCTGCAACACGGGCTCGGCGTGTGCACCGGCCGCCGCAGCAGCCAGCAGCGCTGCGAGCATCGCCACGAACGTTATCCTGTCGCTCAATTCGTCGTCCTCCGCCTTGCTCGTGTCGTGCGTCAACGCCGATCACCCGCAAAAGGTCTCGGCGGGTTTGGCGCCTGCCGAATCCCACGTCAGTTCATGCCCGCACGATGTGCATCAGCCGCAGTCCATCATACTGGAAAATGCGGTTGAACGGTGCGACACATTGTGAGGGCGGCGATCGCCGGTTACGGTCATGGAGGCTGCGGCATCCAGGTCGCGCCGGATGAGGAGTTCATGTGGGGATCCGTTATATCGGAATGGGCGAGCCTGCTGCTGCGCTGGCTGCACGTGGTGGCCGCAATCGCCTGGATCGGCAGTTCCTTCTATTTCATCGCCCTCGACCTCAGCCTGAAGCCGAAGGCCGACCTGCCGGGCGGCGTGCAGGGCGAGGCTTGGCAGGTCCATGGCGGCGGCTTCTACCGGATCATGAAATACCTGGTCGCGCCCAGCCAGATGCCGGACGAGCTGACCTGGTTCAAATGGGAGGCCTACACCACCTGGCTGTCCGGCTTCGCGCTGATGGTGGTGGTGTATTATCTCGAGGCCGACTTGTTCCTGGTCGACAAGTCGATCCTCGACCTCACATCATTCCAGGCTGGACTGTTCAGCTTCTGCAGCCTGGCGCTGGCGTGGCTGCTCTATGAGGCCGCCTGCCGCACCGGGCTCGGCCAGCGCGAACTGCCTTTCGCCATCGGCGGCTATCTGTTCCTGGTCGCACTCACTTACGCCTTCACCCATGTGCTGAGCGGACGCGGCGCCTTCAACCAGATCGGCGCGATCATCGGCACCATCATGGTGGCCAACGTCTTCACGCTAATCATCCCGAACCAGAAGAAGATCGTGGCCAGCCTGATCGCCGGACAGGCGCCTGATCCCAACCTCGGCAAGGCCAGCAAGGAACGCTCGGTCCACAACAATTACCTGACGCTTCCCGTCGTCGTGCTGATGATCAGCAACCACTATCCCCTGCTCTACGCCACGCGCTTCAACTGGATCATCGTCGCGATCGTCCTGGCGCTCGGGCCGGTGATCCGCCACTTCTTCAACGAGCGTCATGCCGGGCGCAAATCGCCCTGGTGGGTGTGGGGCGTGGCCGCGGCCGGCGTGATTGCGATCCTCCTCCTCTCCGCCGCCGGACCGCGCGAGGTGAAGACGGGCGCATTGTCGGCGCCCGTCACGGCCGCCAATGTCGAGGAGATCGTGATGTCCCGCTGCAGCATGTGTCACGCGGCCGAGCCGGTCTGGGCCGGCATCGTCACCGCGCCGAAGGGCATTGTGCTAGACACGCCCGAGCACATCCATCGCAACATCCGCCTGATCGGACGGGTCGCGGCCTGGTCCAATTCTATGCCGCCCGGCAACATCACCGAGATGACCGGCGAGGAGCGCGCCGTCCTCGCGGCCTATATCGAACAGGCGCGCTGACGCACGCCGGACGAGGATGCATCGCGCGGAATGAAATTCCGCATCTCTCGCCGAATTGAAAATGACTTGACGGCCCATCCGGCGTAGACATGGCCGGCAGCCGCCGGCGCGGCGCAAAATCAGCTTGCAATCGGGGAATAACAACAGTGGCCCTCAAGAACGTCATCGGTATCGACCACGCAGTCGTCATGGTGAAGGATCTCGACAAGGCTGCCGAGAATTATCGGCAACTCGGCTTCACGGTCTCGCCGCGCGGCACCCACAGCGCGCATATGGGCACCGGCAATTACACCATCATGTTCGACCCCGATTACATGGAGCTGCTCGGCGTGCTCGTGGCAACCGAGCACAATGCGCCGGCCCGCGCCTTCGTCGAGCGCCATGGCGAGGGCATCGAGCGCATCGCTTTCACTGCAGTCGATAGCGCCGCCGGCGCCGAGGAGATCCGTGCACGGGGCCTGGAGCCGATCGGCCCGACCGATTTCGAACGCCCCGTCACGCTGCCAGACGGCACGATCTCGGCGGCGAAATTCCGCACCTTCATGTGGCCGACGGCTGAAGCGCCGGGCGGCGTGCGCATCTTCGCCTGCCAGCACAAGACCCGCGAGACCGTGTGGATCCCCGAGCTGATGACCCACGCCAATGCGGCCAAGCGGATCAAGCAGACGCTGATCGCAACGCCAGAGCCCGCCAAGGAGGCCGCGCATCTCGCCCGCCTGATCGACCGCGAGGCGAAGACCGACGCGGACGGCGCCGTCATCGTGCCCTCCGGCGGCGATCGCGCCGACTTCGTCTATCTGACGCTGGACCAGCTCGCCAAGCGCTATCCCGGCGTGTCGCTGACCGGCCTCTCCGAACGCGGTGGCGCCGCGCTGGTGCTGGTCAGCGGCGATCTCGCCGCGACCGAGAAGGCGCTGGGGCCGGCCGCCGTGCGGAGCGGAGCTGCGATCTGCGTGCCGCCGGCCAAGGCCAACGGCACCCTGCTCGCCTTCATTGCCGGCTGATTTGAACCAATTCTTTAACGGGCGTTTACCCGGCGGCTGTAGACTTCCCGGCCATCAAGCCACCGGGGCCAAACGCATGTTCAAAGAGGGATCGCCGATCGCCTATGACGCGCCGGCCGAGTTGAAGAAATGGCCGTCGCTGAAGGGCGAGCGGCTGAAGGATCGCGGTTCGCCCTATCTCGTCTACAACGGCACGCTCGCCGAATGCGTCCGCGGGCAAGCCGATCAAGGGCATCTCGCTCTACGACATCATGACGACGCCGCAGGCCGCCTTCGATCAAAACGTGCTGTCGCCCGGCGACGCCGCGGAGATCGCGATGCGCAAGGATTTTCCCAAGGACTAGTTCGCGGCACGCTTCGCAGCGGGCGTGCCCTGCCGCTTCGATGAAGATTCCGTCGGCGCATCGAGGAAGACGACGGGCATGCCGCGCTTCACGTTCTCGCCAAGCACCCGCGCGTCCCAATTGGTGAGCCGAACGCAGCCGTGCGACGCCGACTTGCTGACCTTGTCGGGCTCTGCCGTTCCGTGGATGCCGTAGCCCTGCGCCGACAGGCCGATCCAATATGCGCCCACCGGATTGTTCGGTCCCGGCTTGATGTCGAACGGTCTCTTGGACTTGACGCTCTTGAACTTGTACTCGGGATTGTAGCGGTAGGTCGGCAGCTCGTGGCTGGCGGTGACCTTCAGCGTTCCCGTTGGCGTCGGGCGATCCGGACTGCCGACTGACGCCGGATAGAACGCCAGCAGAGCGCCGCTTGCGTCGAACGCTTTCAAGGTCCCGTTGGTCTTATCGACTTCGAGCCGGGCAATGCGCGGCAGCTCGCGCCGCGCCGGAACATTGGCAACCACGATCGTCTCTCCGGCCTTGTCGAACGCCTTGCCCGGATTGAGCGCCTTGAGCAGATCCGCGCTCATATGGAATTTCTCGGCAAGTCCTTCGAGCGGGCTGGTGTAGCTCAGCGCGTCCAGCGACTTCATGTCATCGAGCCTGGCCGGCAGCTTCTTTAAGAACGGTCCCTTCACGTCGGCGTCGGTGATCTTGTAGTCGACGAGAATCGGGCCCTCGCTCGCTGCGGTCAGCCTGTCCCAGAGCTCCGGCGCCACAACCTTGTCGGATGCGATGCCGTTCTGCTCCGCGAACGCCTTGAGCGCCTTCTGCGCGTTCACGCCGAGCTTGCCGTCGATCTCGCCGGGCGAAAACTGCGCGCGATCGAGCAGCACCTGAAGCTTCACCACGGCTGCATTCAGCTTGTCGGTGGCCGGCGGCTTCGCAGGACGCGCAGCCTCGTTCACCGCGGCCGGATCGAGATTGCCTGCGAGCGCCGGGCCGGCGAGCCACAGCACAATCACCGCGCCAAGCATCCATCGCATCGTCATCGCGCATCCCACTCGCAAACGGCCCGCAAAACCGCGGATGGTTTCGCTTCGGGAACACCGTAGTAACACCGAAGGAACCGACGAGATCGCAGCTTTGCCGCAATCGGACGGTTAAGAACTTCCTATTGCCGGCGCATCGCTGGCCCGTTCATCCCACAGTTCGAGGTTCTCCCAGCAAATGCGATTTGTCGTCGCGGCTTGCGCCGCGTTTCTGCTTCTGATGTGCGATCTCGATCCGTCGGCATCCCGCCAAGCATCACGTTTCGACACCACTGTTCTCAAGAACAATCATGCCTCGCCACTTGTTCCGGTGGTCGAGCTCTTCGTCGCCAGCGTGCAGGCGATCGAGCTTGCCAATGCGCACGCGGCGTACGAGCAGGTGATCGAGCCACCGCGCGCGGTTGAGCCGGTCGTGCAGGCGGAGCCCTCGCCAACCGAACGATTTTGTCACGCGCTGCGCGAGGCCGCAGAGTCCAGCGGCATTCCGGTGCCGTTCTTCGCGCGCCTGATCTGGCAGGAGAGCCGCTTCAAGTCCGACGAGGTCAGCCATGCTGGCGCGCAGGGCGTCGCGCAGTTCATGCCGGGGACGGCCGCCGAGGTCGGGCTCGACGATCCCTTCGATCCGATGAAGGCGCTGCCGGCGTCGGCAAAATTCCTGCGCAAGCTGCGCGACGATTTCGGCAATCTCGGCCTTGCTGCCGCCGCCTACAATGCCGGTCCCGGCCGCATCCAGAAATGGCTTGCCAGGCAGAGCGAGCTGCCGCGCGAAACGCGTGACTATGTCCGGATCATCACCGGCACCAAGGCCGAAGACTGGACCGAACGGTCGGAGGCGCTCGCGATCCGCATCGACCTGCCGCGCGAAGCGCCATGCGAAGGCATCGGCAGTCTTTCGACGGCCAAGGACGTCGCCTGGGTTCCGGTGAACCTGACGCCTTCGGTTGCGAACATCATTCGCAAGGGTGAGCAACTCGCGGCGCGCGTGACGACGAATCTCGCCCGCAAGCGGCTCGCCACACTGTTGCGGAAGAATGTCACGGCTCCCGGCAAGGCCCGCAGCATGATCGCGGCACGCGCGGCCGGAAAGAGCGCGAAGGCGCGCGCCGTTCGTCTCGCATCGCGCGAACGGACATCAGGCTAACGATCGGAGCCGCTCCCTTGCGCGGCTCCAATCGCCATCGACCTAGTCGATCTCCTCGATCACCCTCCGCTCGCGCGGCTCGATGACATAGGTCCGGGTGTCGCGGTGGATGTAGCGATATTCACGCAAGCCCGGCGCATCGCGGTAGACCGTGGTCGGGAACTCCTCGACCTCGACGCTCTCGGGAAGACGGTCACCGACGCGGATCTCACTGCGCGCTGTGCTGCCGGTGGTCCGTACTTCCTTGCGCCCCTCGGTACGGGTTTTCGCATGCTTGCGGATCACCTCGCGATCGCGATCCGAGAACTTGCTGGCGCTACGCTCGCGCGTGGTCGTCGTTGTCGCCGTGGACTGGCCTGAATACGGCAGCACCGTCACGATCTTGTAGGTCGCCGGATCGACCACGACGATCTGATCTTTCACCAGCGCAAAGCTGTAGCCGCGATATTGCGGCACGATCTCAACGACGTCGGGCGGCAGCGTCGAGAGGTGCACGTCGCGCGGCACCACCGTGCCGACGTTCAGCGAGAAATTGACGTTGGTCAGCGGCCGCACGTTGAGGTGCGAGATCGACGCGCTGATCTTGGTCTCCTGCTGCTTGTTGAGGTTGACGTCGGTCTGGGCGGCCGCCTGGTTGCTCGTCGGCGCAGTCGGTGCCTGCTGGGCCTGGTTGGTTCCAGATGCGGCCGGTGCCTGCTGGGCTTGATTGCTGGCCGGCGGCGGATTGGACCGGTCCTGCGCCTGGTTGGTGTTCGCAGGTGGCGGGTTGGCGCTCTGCTGCGTTGCAGGCTGGTTGCCGGCTGCATTGGAATTTGCCGTCCCGCTTTGCGACTGCGCAGTCGAGCCCGTATTGGCGGTGCCGGAGCCGGACGATGGTGGATTGGTCTGCGTGGTCTGGGTCGACGTTCCCGACGGCGGGGATTGCTGCGGTTGCGATGTGGTCTGCTGCGTGTCGGTCGCGCTCGACGGCGAGGTCGTGGATGGCGCGGTGGAGTTCGACTGGGACTGCGTCGTCTGCTGAGACGGCGGATTCGTGCTGGGCGATTGCGCATACGCGGCGCTCGCCAGCACCACCCCCAATGCGGTGGTTGCCAACAGGCGGATCATGGTTCACTCCCTTTCAACAAATGAAACTGCGCTACTAACCTGCGCTAAGACGCTCAGTTCCACTTTTTCCCGTGCCGGAACCTGCAATGCCATCGAAGAGTGCCGGGATCATCGCTTATCGCAAGCGTGGGAACATCGAGGTGCTCCTGGTCCATCCCGGAGGGCCGTTCTGGCGCAACAAGGATCTCGGCGCCTGGTCGATCCCGAAAGGCGAGTACGCGGACGGAGATGACGCAGAGACCGCTGCGCGACGTGAGTTCGCCGAGGAGCTGGGACAGGAGCTTTCCATGCCGCTGACCCCGCTAGGTCAGGTCAGGCAGCGCGGGGGCAAACTCGTCACCGCCTTCGCGGCCGAGCTCGATTTCGACGTGCGCAGCATTCGCAGCAACACGTTCGAGATGGAATGGCCGCCGCGCAGCGGCAAGCGGCAGGCCTTTCCGGAAGTCGACCGCGCCGAATGGTTCACGCTCGACGCGGCGCAGGACAAGATCAATGCAGGACAGCGTCCGCTGCTCGACCGGCTTACGCTGCTGATCGGCAGATAGCGCGTCGCGCCCTATTCCGCCTTGATGTTCGCCGCCGCGACCACCTCTGCGAGCTCCTTGGTCTCCTTGGCGATTTTCGCGGCGTAATCGGCCGGGCTGAGCACGCTGACGACGCCCTGCGCGCCAAGCTTCTCCTCGGCCGAGGGATCCTTGGCGGCGGCGACGATCTCCCGGTGCAGGGTTTCCAGGATCGGCGCGGGTGTTGCCTTGGGCATGAAGAAGCCGACCCAGAACGAGATGTCGAATCCGGGATAGCCGGCTTCCGCCACGGTCGGCACGTCGGGCAGCGCCGGCAGCCGCTCGGCCGAGGACACTGCCAGCGCGCGCAGCTTGCCGGCCTTGACCAGCGGCACGGCGGAGAGCGGATCGAACACCGCCAGCACCTCCTGCGCGAGAATACCGACCTCGGCGGCCGAGCCGCCGCGATAGGGCACGTGGATCAGCTTGATGCCGGCCTTCTGGCTGAGCAGCTCCATGGCGAGATGGGCGAGATTGCCGTTGCCGCCCGAGCCGTAGGCGAGCGCGCCGGGCGCGGCCTTCGCCGCAGCGACGAGATCGGCCACCGATTTGACGTTCGCCGTCTTGGGATTCTCGGGGTTGACGACGAGGACGAGCGGCGCGGACACCACGGTGGTGAGCGGCGCGAAATCCTTCTCGGGGTCGTAGCGGATATCCCTAAACAGTGTCTTGTTCAGCGTGATCGTCGACGAGTTGCAGGCGAGCATGGTGTAGCCGTCCGCGTCCGCACGCGCGACGGCTTCGGCGGCGATCATGCCGTTGGCGCCGGCGCGGTTCTCGACCACGAAGGGCTGGCCGAGCTTGTTGCTCAAGCGATCGCCGATGATGCGCGCGACGACGTCGACCGGGCCGCCCGCACTGAAGCCGACCATGATCTTGACCGGCCGCGACGGATATTTCTGCGCGAGAGCCTCTGTCGCCAGCGCCGAGGCGCATAGTCCTGCGATGACTGCCAGCAGGCGGGCGGTTCGTTGCATTCGTTCTCTCCCGGACCTCTTGGCGCCGCTTGTGCATGTTTGTTGGTGCGGCGCCTTTGAGTCATGAATAGCGGCCGTGTCGGATTTCGCAATCGGGTTTGGCTGCCGGCATTCCGCGGCACGGCACGTGCGCGCCGCTTCCAAAACAAAAGTGCGAAAACAACCCCATGCACAGTAGACCGCCCCTGCCAGAACAAGGACTTTGCGGGCGGCGGACAGATCTTTTCGGATTTGCGAAATAAATTCTGGCGCGTCGGGCAAAACAGTGGCATACTGGCATCATCGCAACAGTCGCGAGCGTCACGGCCTGCCAAGCCGTAGCCGCGCCGACCCGGTTGCGCCTAAACCCTTCATCGACATCTCGAAATTCGCATTCGCGCGCAGCAGCGAACGGCCGTTCGCGCCTGCGCGGTCAGTAGGACACAGCACATGACGACAGCTCTCTCACGTCCCATCACTTCGCCGCTCGCGGCATCCGATCGCAGCGCCTCCACAACGAACCCGCGCGTAAAACTCTACAAGCGGCGCATTGCGATCCGCCATCCCGACCCGCATGCCGGCGAGCAGCTGCTGGTCGAGGCGCTCGGCGCCGCCGACCGTGACGCGATGCACGGAATATTGAGGCAATTGGTCAAGGCCAGTGTGGTCGGGCAGAAGCCGGATGAAGCCAATCTCGCCTTCATGATCTCGACGATCAGGAGCATCGCGCCCAAGGATTCCGTCGAGGCGATGCTGGTGTCGCAGATGGTGTCGGTGCACATGGCGGCGATGCGCTGTGCATGCCGGCTCGCCTGCACCGACGATCTCGCGCAGCAGGAGGGCATCGCCCGCGCGTTGACCCGGCTCTCCCGCACCTTCGCCGCCCAGGTCGAAGCGCTGAACCGTCATCGCAACAGCGACGAGCGCGCGATCACGGTGCAAAACCTGTCGGTGCAGGACGGCGGACGGGCGATCGTGGGCAATGTCACGCAGCATGCGCATCTGATCAGTGCCGATCCGGGCATTGCGTCGGGCGCGGCCGGCGAAGCCGAATGGGCGGACGCAAGGCAAGGCGCCAGCGCATGAGCGGCGGTCACGTCCGCAGCACGCGCGCGATGGTGACGAGCCCGCGCTGCGGGGCGCGGACGCGCGACGGCACCGCCTGCCGCGCGCCCGCGGTACACGGCAAGTGCCGCTGCCGCATGCATGGCGGCGCGCCGAGATCGGGCGCCCCGAAGGGCAACCGGAATGCATATCGACATGGAATGTGCACACCGGATGGCCGCGCCGAGCGACACAGGATGAAGACTTTGCTGGAGGACGCTCGGAAGCTTCTGAATGAGCTGAAGTAGATTGCGGCGCGACCTCCGGCGCCGGTCGTGGCACGGGCGAATTGGAGCGCGTCATTTCCGGCGCGAGACCTGACCTAGAAGACGAAGACTCTGATGGATCTAGGGGGCCATATGTACGAAGCTACGAAGCTCGATTAGCAATTGAGTGAGAGCCTGAGCCGTGCGGGACGGCGTCGGACCGATCGGGAGGCCGAAATGCCTATCACCGTTTCTATGATGGGGACGTCAGTTGGTTGTGCCGGTGGCAGACGGAGTGCCGAAATTCGACATTGCCCGGAGTTGCAAGCTCGACGTCGCCGTCACCGCCGGCCTCTCTGTTGATCAGTCGATAAAGAGCTGCTCTGGGCTGGTTATTCACTCAGGCGATTGGTGCTGGTCCCTTCCGGCTGATGGGTGGGTTGAACACTGCGTCAGGCGTAATGATCGAACTCGCTCAGTGCGATTCGCACCTCGCGGGCAAAATCAACAAGCGATGCAGTGAACGCACCAAGGGCAACCATGAACAGGATGGCCACCCCGCGCTCATGCTGAATCTGAAGAAACGCGCTTGCAAACGCGACGACGACAAGAACCGCTACCGAAATACTGCCGATCACGGCCCAGAAGATTGCCCGGTTCAGCATGGCCGCACGTCGCATCAAACGTGGCAGATCAGCCTTCAGCCGGCATCTCACATCGTCCTCGGGTATCCCGTTCAGGACAATCGTTCTGTCAACGATACGATTTTGACGGGAGATCAGGACCGCAATGAGGGCTGCCAGCGCGCCCAGAAGAAACGCGGGCGCCGCAGCCTGCGAGATAACGTGGGATAGCTGACTGACAGTCAGCGTATCGGGTAGCATCGGTTGCCGCTTTCCGCGCGATGTGCCTTACTTCGTCACCACCCGGCGCGCCGGTGTCAGCGTGCTGGTGGGGGCCGTCGGCGAGATCGCGAACGTCAGCCAGACATTCCATCCCGACGGCCGGTTCTCGGCGGCAAATTCGCCATAGCCTTTCAGATTGAGATATCCCTGCATGTCGCCGATCGGAAAGAGATATCCGAACTGCGGGCCGATGCCGAAGACGCGGGACCGGAAACCGCCGAGCTGCGGATGCTGGCCGAAGTCGTCGGTGATCTGCTGATATCCGTAGCCGACGAAGCCGACGAAAAACTGCTTGGAGAGGAACTGCGAGATACCCCAATCGACATGGAAGTCGATCCCGTTCTGGTATTGCGTGTCGGGATTCTTGAAGTTGTAGGTGAAGCCCGCGACGGCGGAGAATTCGTGTCCCGCGGCCGGGTTGAAGTAGGTGTAGCCGCCGCCGGCGTCGATCGCGGCGTGGCCGATGCCGAGGTTGCTGAGGCGCGCGGGATCGTAGGCGCCCACCGGAATGTCGCCCGTCACATAGGTCATGAAATTGTGCACGCCGGCGTTCCACTTCAATGTGGCCTGCGGATAGAGGTCGCCGACGGAGGTGAGGGAATCCGAGATGCTTCCCTCGCGGGTTATCACCAGCGGTCCGAGTGCCGCGGTGAGCGTTCCGTCAATGCCGGTACTTGCTCGGCCGAACAGGCCAGTGATGCCGATGGCCAGTTGTCCGCCAAGCACCGGTGTGCCGAAAGTGTAAGTGGGATTCAAAAGAATCAGATCGGCCTGCGCGTTCAGACTGGCATTAAGATTGACGTTCACCGTTGCCGGGAATCTGCCGATCTGGATCTGCCTTGCCGCGGCGACGGCGCCCGATGCTTCGACCGAGGTGTGATAGTACACCGCGGCCATGGACCAGCCCGGCACCTGAGGTGTCGCTGCAAGGCTGCCGAAGCGTCCGGGAAGCCAGTAGGAAACGCCGCTTTCGTCGGCGTAGGCCGCCCCGGACATCGATCCCAACATTAGCAGAGCCGCGCCGAGGCCGCGGCACGTGCGCTGACGGTTGGAACTTCGCTTGGGAAGGTGGTGCGCCATATACCTACTCCCAATGGCTGGAGACCACAGTGCTCTACCCGAGATTGCCATAGATATAATAGCTCGTCGTAGGCTATCGCTCTGAAAACGGTCCAGATCAAAAATCCTTCGCAACTGTTGCGCTAAAGTCGCGAGAACATCGCCTGCTATTCCTCCATCGGGCATTGCGAAAACGGCCCCGTCCACTTGATGTTCATTTGCTTCCAAATGGAAATATCTTCCTCCAGTCGTTCTTCATGTCGACAACGGTCCAGCCCATCGCCTGGGCCGCGTCGAGCGCTTTGTCGAGGCGGCCAATGGAGGAATGGCGATCGTAGGCCCATTCCCGTTCGGCGTCGGTATGGTGCACGATAAGGGCGAAGCGGACACCGCCGCCTCCCTTGGCCCATTCGAGCATTTGCAGGTCACCGTCGGAGTTGCCGAAAGCCGCGATCGGATGGCGGCCGATGTGCATCTGGATGCCGACGGGCTTGCCGGCCTTGTCGTCAATGAAATCGAGTTCGGGCAGTTTCATGAGAACGGGTTTGCCGTCGCGCAGCTCGAAGTTCAGCTTGCCGCTGCTGCCCACCACCTGCTCGGGCGGGACGCCATAGACCCGCTCGGCAAAGACGCGCATGAAGTCGATGCCGCCGCCGGAGACGATGAACGTCTTGAAGCCGTTGCCGCGCAGATAGGCGAGCAACTCCAGCATCGGCTGATAGACCATCTCGGTATAGAGGCGCCCGGTCACCGGGTGTTTGGCTGTGGCGATCCAGTCGCGCACGATCTGGTCGAATTCCACCGTGGTCATGCCGGAATGGGTGGCCGTCACGATCTGGAAGATGGCGGCCTCGCCGCCGGCGAGCGCGCCTTTGATGTCGCCCTTGAGCAGCGAGGCAAACGGCTCCTTGTCCTTCCACTCCGGATGCAGCGGGGCGAGCGCCTTCACGCGGTCGAATGCGAAGGCAGCCTGGAAATAGATCGGCTGCTCCGCCCACAAGGTGCCGTCATTGTCGAAGGTGGCAATCCGCTCGGCAGGCGGCACCAGGTCGGGCGAGCCTGGCTTCGTCACGCGCTCGACGAAGGTGACGATAGAATTTTTGGTCGCCGTATCATTCCACGACGGCAGCGGATCGGCCGCGGGCGTTTGCGCCAGGGCGGACACGACAGGAAACGCGGTGAACGCTGCAAACGCAGACAGCACCGCGCGGCGGTTCATAACGGAAACCCGTTGGCCGAAGCCATGTTCGGATCCTCTCTTGTTTTCCATTGTCCCTGCTTCGGATCGGGCACACGTCGACAACCAGGCTGCGGCCGCCATCACCTTCCGGCGATGGCGGACCGACCCGAATGCTAGCTCGCCACGACGATCGCCGGCGGCTTCCAGGTGCCGTTGCCGGGCGGCAGGATCGACGGGGCCTCGGTCTTCGGCCAGTACAGCCGCATGACGAGGTAAATGTCCCCGTTAGGCGCTGGCAGCCAGTTGGATTCCTTGTCAGCGCCTGGCGATTTGTGCTGGATGTACAACGTCACTGAGCCGTCGGCATTCTTCTTCATGTCGGGCAGCATCGGCGAGTTGATCAGGTATCGGTTGATCGGATTTTCGATCAGCAACTGCGTCTTGCCATCATACATCGTCACCGACCAGAATGCATTTACGGGTGGAGCTTGTCCTGCCGGGAAGGTCAGCGTGTAATTGTGCTTGCTGCCGTCGAGCGCCTCACCATTGGCGAGAGCTTTGGTAAAGGGGTACGTTGCCTCTTCCGCATCGTTGCCATAGATGCCGCCCTTGGCTGCGGCGGCTCGCTTCAGCCAGTCGCCGCTGAAGAATGCCCGGTCTCCGAACAGCGACCCGATTTTCCATCCATTGACCTCCTTTTGCCCGCCAGCAAGATACTTCTCAACCTTCTCCTCGCCGTCCTTCATGCCAAAGCCGATTTCGAGCTTGTGAGCAATCGGAAGTTCCTTGAAATCGAAGGTCTTGCCGGGGCCGACGCCAATGCGCGCGAGCCTTGCGCGGATTTCCTTTTCCTCCGGCCCCGCAGGTGCGAACTGCAAGGAGAAGTCGAGATACTCGAAGAAGTTCTTCTTCACCAACTCCTTGTCGATCTTGGGAAAGTCCACGGCGGCCGTACCGACTGTGACTGGTTGCTTTAAATAGGCTGAGAGCGGCTGCACCTTAAATCCGGCCTGTATCTTCTCGACATTAGGCATGTCCGCCGGATTGAAAAGCTGCGTCCGATAGCCAGCGATGGAAAACTGCGTCGTGGACCGGAACACCTTCTTGATACCGGCAGGCGTTGCGCCCTGCCAGTCTGGTCCAGCAACCATATAGTCCCCGGCATCGCTGCCGGTCGCGCGGCTACCGATATATCCATAATTGAACGTGTTGCCGTCGCACAGCATGATCGAGTAGTAGCGCTTGGGATCCACCGCCGGCACCGAGAGGACAACCGGCTCCGCTCGCAGGTCCATCCAGGCAAACGAATACGGTGTGTCGCTGTTGGGGGTGATAACCGCGGTGTCCTTGTAGGTGAAGACCCGTGGCTCATTCTTGATCTGATTGAACGGCGCCTTGTATTGTCCCGAATTCTTGTCGACAGAATACTCGTACATCACAGCGTAGTTCATCACGATCGGGAGCCCGTAGATGAAGCCTTCCTCGGCGATGGCCTTGGCCTCGCGGATGTCCGGCCATTCCGTCTTGGCCTGCGCGTTGGCCGGGATAGCCTTGGTCGTCGTGACAGTGATTGCAGCAAGCGCCGCGGAACGGAGAAGGTCGCGTTTCGTCAACATGGTGCCGGCTCCTCTTCAGGGATGATTGTTTTCGCGCGGTCAAACGCCGGCGCCGAAGCGCCGGCGTGCCGTCAACTTTCATTGGGCCGAGATCCCCACCGTTGTTTGCGACCTCACGACCGGCGGCGGATTCCATTTTCCGGTCAGCGCCTCAGACTTCGGCGCGTACAGGCGCATCGTCAGGTTGAATGGCGCCTTCGGCGCTGGAAGCCAGTTGGCTTCGAGCTCCTTGCCGGGGCTCGCGTTCTGGAAATAGAGATCGAGCGAACCATCCGCATTGTACTTGAACGGCATCCAGCTACTCACCGCGAAGCGGTTCAGTGTGTTGCCGACCTGGAATCCGTCCTGATCGTAGAGCGTGATCGACCAGAACGCATTGACCGGAGGGGTGGCGCCCTTCTCGAAGGTGATGGTGTACTTGTTCGCGCCATCGAGCGGCTTGCCGGATTCATCGGCGAGATTGAGCGGATAGATGGCGTCCTCGACCACGTTCGCGCCCAGCCCCTGCTGCGAGAGAATGGCCCGCTTCAGGTAATAGTTGCCATAAACGCCCACGGTGTCGGTATTCATCGACCAGCCGTTGGCAACCCGCGCCAGCGTCGGCAGCTTCCAGGCCATCAGCTTTTGCGCATCCTTCGGTGCGGCTTCCACCGCCCGCTGCACGGTGGGATCGAGCTTGCCGATGTCAAAGCTCTTGCCAACTTCGATGCCGATTTTCTTCATCTGCGCGAGGATCGGCTCGTCGGTGATATGTGGCGGATGCAGCTTGAGCAACTCGGCGGCGTTGGCGAAATAGACGCCCGCCGACATGGTATCGACCTGGGTTTTTGGCGGTGTCTTCATATCGACGCTTGGGTCGGGCTTGAAATCAAGCGGTCTGGGCGCCTTGCCATATTCGGAAAGAAGCGTGACCTTGTAGCCGGCCTGGATTTTGCGAACCGCGTCATAGTCCGGCGGGCCGTCGGTCTTGGTCCGGCCGATCAGCCAGACGTAAGGCGTCGGCGCGTTGATGCGCTGGGTGTCTTTCGGAAGCTTGAACTCCTCGGCAAACTTGTCGCGCAGATCCGGCCGCCAGCCTGGGGGTGTCACCAGAAACGTCCCGGCCTTGGTGCCCGTCGTGCGCCAGCCTGGCGACGCAAAAACATCGGTCCACATGTCGAGCATCGGCAGCAGATAATAGCGTCCATCGGTATCCGGCGCCGAGATGACGACAGGCTCCTTGGTCATGTCCAGCCACGATACGGAATACAGCGTGTCGAAGTTGGAACGCACCACGCCCTTGAAATCCGCCGGCGGGTATTCGGCCACGTTGACGAACGTATTCATCGGGCCCTTGAAATCGGTGGTGCCGTTGGTGAACTGCTTGCGGGATACGTCCATCGACAGCAGCGGGTAGAAGTAGACGTAGGCGTCAACCGCGATGGCGTGCGCCTCCTGTTCGGTGATGGCCGCCTGGGCGAGCGCCGCGGGCGCGGCTGCCGCGCCGAGGCAGAGAGACAACGTCAGGGGCAGAAATCCTCGAAACATATCGGGTCCTCCTCTTCAGTGATGTAATACGGTCTCCATCGTCGGTTCGTTCGGAATTCGGCGTCGCGCGCTCGGCGGGTGCCGCGGGCGGTGCCGATTGTTTTTCATGGATGGCAGGGCTGCCGTGTGCTGGGCAGGCGCTATTTCGGTCCCGCACAACGTCGCGGTCACGCCGAGCGTTCCGAAATCTGATTCAGTGCTGTGATACGCATACATCATTCCTTGTACAGAAAACGACGGAGCCACTTGAATCGCTGGTGAGCGAGGGAGCGTGCAAATGAACGTGCGACGTCGACGCCGCATGGCGTCTGCATAATCGAAACAGGATTGCTGGGCGATAAAGCTTGTCGTTGAAGGGCACTTCGACGTGCGGCTTCGGCTACCTCCACCGCATCACGATAGCACAACCTAACAGTGAGGGCCAGCCATGATCACTATTCTGGCCTATATGGTCGTTCCGCTGTCGCTTGTGTCTCGAAATTCAAACTGGTGCGATGGGGGCGGGTTGTTTGGGTCTATCTCGCTGTTAACAGGCGGACCTATCCTCGCGACATTTCTCGCTCTTTTTAATTATCGAATGTGCAGGACAAATTGTGGCGATCCCGATCAAGCCGAACGTGCCGGTAAAGGCCAACGACGTGTTTCAAATCGACCCAGTACAAGGTCACGCAGTTGCAGGCTTCGCTTGCCGGCGCAAAGCAGCCGGTCGAGATCCTGAAATCGAATTGCGAACTGGCAACGGCGAATGTCAGTGGGCTCACCACGCAGGTTGCCTACAACAAGAAGCGTCTTGCCGACGCGCCGTTCCGAAACCGGAATGCGCGGAAGCATGGATGGTTCACGAGGGAAACAATCAGCGAGCGGAGACAGATCGATTGTTTGCTGGATGATGCACTGAAGGTGCTACGGAACTTGACGTGATGGCGTCCGGCCGGACGCGGATGACGGACGGACGAATGGAGATTCGAAAACCCCGTGCACACGGAACTTCCCGCACCGGCGCCGACTTGAATCGGCAACGGAAGCACAGTCCGATGAATGCCGAAACGGAACTCAAATTCCGCCTTGCGCCGCGAAAGCTGTCATCCATCTTGCGCGACGGCGCTTTGAACGGACGACACAGCGACCGGTCGGAGCAGGCACTCGTGTCGACCTACTACGACACCAGCAAGCAGAAGCTCAGGCGCCATGGCCTCACGCTCCGCGTCCGCAAGGTTGGCGATCGCTATGTGCAGACCGTAAAGGCCGACGGCTCCGGAGCCGCGACGCGCGGCGAATGGGAGCATGAGGTCGCAGGCGCAAGGCCCGACTTGACGAAGGTCAAGAACACGCCTCTTGCGGATCTCGCGTCTAAAAAACTTCCGCGCAAGCTGCGGCCGGTGTTTCGGACCGAGGTTCATCGCACGACTGAAGCAAGGCGGGTGCGACGGAGCCAGATCGAGCTCGCCGTCGACCGTGGCCGCATCGGCGCCGGGCGGCGCTCGCGGCTGGTCGCCGAGCTCGAGCTGGAATTGAAATCCGGGCAAATCGCCGATCTGTTTCGACTGGCACGCAATGTCGAACGCAAAACGGGCGCCGAGCTCGATCTGCGCTCGAAAGCCGAGCGAGGCTTTCAACTCGTGACGGGAAACGGCGCAGGCGCGCAATACGCCGAACGGGTCGAGCTGAAACGAGAGCTCTCGCCGCGCAATGCCTTCGGCGTGATCGCACATTCGACGCTTCGCCAGATCACGGCGAATGCCGATCCCGTGCGGGACATGGATTCGGAAGGTGTCCACCAGATGCGCGTCGGCCTGCGGCGCCTGCGGGCGGCGATCTCGCTGTTCTCCGACATCCTCCCGCGCGCCAGCACGGAGCGGATCAAGGCCGAGCTCAAATGGCTCACGGGCGAGCTGGCGCCGGCGCGCGAGATCGACGTCTTTCTCACGGAAAGCATTCTGCCGATCGCGGACCAAGGCGTGCCGAATCGCGGCGCACGCGCGATCGCCGAGAAATTTTCCACGGAGCGAGGCGCAGCCTTCGCGCGCGCCCGCGAGGCCGTCGAATCGCCCCGCTACCGCCGCCTGCTGATCGACGTGATCGAGTGGATCGAAACCGGACAGCCCCGCCCCGATGACGACCGGTCGATTGCCGGTTACGCCGCGGCGGTGCTGGACCGCCGGATCAGGAAGGCGCGCAAGCAGGGCAAGCATCTGGACGATCTCGACCCGATGCAGCGTCACAGGCTGCGGATCAAGATCAAGAAGATCCGTTACGCCGTCGACTTCTTCAAGAGCCTGTATAGCGATCGCGACCAGAAACAGCTCGCAAATCTCTCCGATCAGCTGAAGCAGATCCAATCCGCGCTAGGATCGCTCAACGACTTCATGACGCATCGAGAGCTGGCGACGGAGACAGCGTTGGCGGCGCCGCCGGCGAACCGGCGCGCCGTGGCTTTTGCATCGGGGTTCATCGTCGGCCGGGACCGTGAGGCGGCGCGCGGCCTGATGAAGACCGCCGCCGGGGAGCTGCATCGATTGCACCGGCTGCACATCACACCGGGCAAATGACCATGGGAGAACCGGGATGTCATGGGTCGGCAGTTGGCGAAATCAGTTCGGCTCCATCCTGCGCATCATCAGCGAGACGGAGGAGCGCGTCGAAGGCACGTTCGAGACCGCGCTTGAAGACAGCGGCTTCTATGGACAAACGGTGCAGGTCACCGGATTTCATCGGGGCAATTGCATCGGCTTCGTCGCCGTGGGCTCGTCCGCCACGGGCGACAGCGTCGTTTCGTACACGGGATTGTTGCGTCACGGGAAAATGGAGACCGCTTGGTTCGTGGTTGCCGACCAGGCGCTGAGTGCCGCCAGCGAGGGCGACCCCGCAAAGCTCAGG
This sequence comes from Bradyrhizobium sp. USDA 336, assembly GCF_044908355.1. Lineage (NCBI taxonomy): Bacteria > Pseudomonadati > Pseudomonadota > Alphaproteobacteria > Hyphomicrobiales > Nitrobacteraceae > Bradyrhizobium > Bradyrhizobium sp. USDA 336. Next base: position 3,325,353 of record NZ_JBIYDC010000002.1, read on the forward strand.
CCATCGAACTGGTGGCGCGCCGTCACAACCAACGTCGATACTTTCGAACGGGTCTAGCGCCGTCCCCCCACCTGACGGACCTTTGAGCCAGAAAGCCCGGTGCCGCAACCATAGAGCTAGGGCCTTGTGATCGCCGGTTCCACAGGGACAATCTGCAGTCCGGCAGCGTTCAGCGCTTCAGTGATCTGCTTGGCCAGCAGCTTGGCTTCTTCAGGTCCGATTTCAGCGTCCGGAAGGCCCTTGAAGAACGCGCAAACCGTCGTCGCTATGATGGTATTGACCTGGTGCGGATCAATCATTTGCTGCACGCGACATTAAGAATGACTCCACCGGCGCGGCGGTCACCTGCCGGGCCGTGGCGGGTCATCGCAAGCCGAAGAACGAAAGAATGACGGCGATCACAACGATTAGCCCTATGAGGTAGATCAGACCGTTCATCGCAATTCTCCTTTCCCACGTGATGGGTTGGATTCATTCGAGGGTCGTCGCCGCGTCCCTGGCACTACCCTGCTGAACGGCCAGTTTTTCGAGCTCCACTTCCTTCTCGATGGCCGCCAGAGAGTTGCCGATCTTGTCGACGATCCTGACCAGATCGGCATTGGAGATGCGAAGCCGCCTGCGTACCGACTTGACCTGCTCAGCGTTCGCAAGATCGAGCGTTGTGCGAATGGGCCGTGGTGGTCTCGAGGACAGCATGATCAAGTCTCCTTAGCCTAGGTAAGAGAGACGATGTCTCCTTTGTTCCTGCGTCCGCCAACGGAAGCTCCCAAGAGCGAAGATGATGCAACCGTCGCGCGCACCGCGGAGACGCCCACAACACTTCATCCCCGGGCGCAACGCCATGACTCCGTACCGGGGTGAGCGCCGTCTCGAAAGTGGTGCGTTGCAATGCAGCTAGCTCTCGGCAATGGCATTGCTCGAGAGCTCGAGTACCAGTCCGAGGTCACATTCCGGCATGAGGGGGGCGCGCTGCCGCCATTGGCACCCACCCCGTCGATCATGTAACCCACCCCAAAACCTTCTCGGGACGGGACGCTCATGACCACCGCCGCCGACGACGCGGGCACCGCCACCCGCGCGCTGATCTTCGCGCTGGTCGCGCTCGCCTGCGGCCACATGCTGTCGACCTTGCTGCGCACCATTCCGGCGGTGAGCCTCGACCTGATGGCGGCGGATTTCCACATCGAGCCGCAGGCGCTGGCGAGCCTCACCTCGGTCTATCACTTCGCCTTTGCCGCCTCGCAGATCCCGGTCGGGGCGGCGATGGACCGGTTCGGCGTGCGGCCGGTGTCGCTCGCCCTGCTGGCGGGAACCGTGTTCGGCGCGATGGCCTCGGGGTTTGCGACGGGACCCGAGAGCTTCGCCGTCGGGCAGCTGCTGCTCGGCGTCGCGACTTCGGGCATGCTGATGTGCCCGATGACGCTCGCAGCCAAGCAATTGTCGGCGGAGCGGTTCGGATTGTGGTCGGGTGCCATCCTCTCGATCGGCAATATCGGCATGCTGCTGTCGGCGAGCCCGCTCGCCTTCGTGATCGACACTTACGGCTGGCGCGCGGGGTTCTGGATCTCCGCGATCGGCGGCGTCGTGGTGGCGCTCGCGGTGTTCGCGCTGGTGCCGCACCAGCCGGCCGAGCACAAGGACGATTCCTCGCCGCTGTCGCAGATGATCGATGTGGTCAGGCTCGGCCTGTCGCGGCCGCTGCGCGGCGTGATCGCGCTGGCGATGGTGTCGCTGGCGAGCACGCTGGTGCTGCGCGGCCTGTGGGGCGGGCCCTGGCTGATGGAGATCAAGGGCCTGACGCGGATCGAGGCCGGCAACCAGCTCGGCGCGTTCACGCTGGCGATGATCGCAGGCCCGCTGCTGGTCGGCATGATCGACCGCAGGCTTGGCCGCCGCCGCGAGCTGGTCGCCGGAACGCATGCGATCGCGGCGCTGCTGCTCGCGCTGATGGCGCTGGGAGCGCCGCACTTTGCCGTTGCATGGCTGTTCGGCGTGAACGTCATGCCGCCGTCCTACGATCTGGCATTGTTCGTGCTCATCGGGCTCTTCACCTCCGCGCAGCCGCTGCTGTTCGGCATGTCCAGGCAACTGGTCGATGCGCAGGTGGCAGGCAAGGCGCTTGCGGCCGTCAATCTCGCGTTCTTTCTCGGCACCGCGCTGATGCAATCCGTCACCGGCGCTGTGGCCGCGCTCGCGGGGCTGCCGGCAGTGCTGCTGTTCATGGCGGCGGCACTGGCGCTCGGCGTGCTGATTTTCTTGATCTACACGCAGCGCGTCTGAGCCCCTTGCGAAATGCGGAAGCGCAGGAGATGCTGCGCCGCCATCCGCATCAAGGGAATTCGAGTCCATGCCTGTCGACACCAAAGCCGCCACCGATCGTCTCATGCGCTTCCTCGCCGTGGAAGGCGTCACCGGACAGGAGGCGGCGATCGGGCGGGAGCTCACGGCTGCGCTGAAAGAGAGCGGCGTGCCGGCGGAGGCGATCCGGCTCGACGACGCTAACACCCGCATTCCGGTGCCGACCGAGACCGGCAACCTCATCGTCGACCTGCCCGGCCGCGGCGCGCTGCACAACCAGCCGCGGATCATGTTCATGACCCACATGGACACGGTGCCGCTGTGCGCCGGTGCCAAGCCGAAGCTGTCGGGGCGCAAGATCGTCAACGAGGCCAGGACCGCGCTCGGCGGCGACAATCGCTGCGGCTGCGGCGTGCTGGTGACGCTGGCCGCCGAGCTCGCAAAGCAGAAGCTCGATCATCCGCCGATTACGCTCTTGTTCTGCGTGCGCGAGGAGAGCGGGCTCTACGGCGCGCGGCACGTCAAGCTGGACGAGCTCGGCAAGCCGGTGATGGCGTTCAACTATGACGGCGGCTCGGCCTCCAACGTCGTGATCGGAGCCGTCGGCGCCGATCGCTGGACCGTCGAGATCTTCGGCCGCGCCTCGCATGCCGGCGTCGCCCCCGAGCGCGGTATCTCCTCGACCATGATCATGGCGCTGGCGCTTGCCGACGTGAAGGCCGGCGGCTGGTTCGGCAAGGTGGTGAAGGGCAAGAAGCAAGGCACCAGCAATGTCGGCCCCGTCACCGGCGGCGAAGGCCGCCCCGCGGGCGATGCCACCAACGTCGTCACCGATTACGTCCATGTGCGCGGCGAGAGCCGCAGCCACGACGGAAAGTTCTTCAAGGAGATCACCAAGGCCTACAAGGCCGCGTTCGAGAAGGCGGCAAAGAAGGTGACGAACGCGCAAGGCAAGTCCGGCAAGGTCAAGTTCAAGGCGGAGACCGATTATTATCCGTTCCGCATGAAGGAGAACCTGCCCGTGATCAAGCGCGCGATCGAGGCGGTGTCTGCCGTGGGCGGAACGGCGAACGTGCGCGCCGCCAATGGCGGCTTAGACGCCAACTGGATGGTCCGCCACGGCGTTCCGACGGTGACCTTCGGCGCGGGACAGAACGAGGCGCACACGGTCGACGAATGGATTAATCTCGACGAATACGACCGCGCCTGCGCGCTGGCGGTGCAACTCGCGACGATGCGGTAGATCGTAGGGTGGGTTAGCTCCGCGGATTGCGCGCAGTGCAAACCGCGGGGCGTAACCCACCACTGTTCGTATCCGCGGTGACAGAAGAGGTGGGTTACGCCAGCGTTTGCGCTTCGCGCAGCCGCTAGCTAACCCACCCTACGAAGAACAAAAAAACAGGGAGGCCACATGCCGCGCATCGCACACATCGAGACCGGGCTCTACCGGATTCCCCTCCCCATCACGCTGTCGGACTCCACGCATGGCGACATGACGGCGTTCGAGCTGATCACCTGCCGCATCCGCGATGCCGACGGTGCCGAAGGGGTCGGCTACACCTATACGGTCGGGCGCAACGGCGGAGCTGTGGCCGACATTCTCAAGCGCGAGATCCCGCCGCTGGTCGAAGGACGCGAGGCCGACGATACCGAGGCGATCTGGCATCATGTCTGGTGGGGGCTGCATTATGGCGGGCGCGGCGGGCCCGCGGTGCTGGCGCTCTCGGCGCTCGACATCGCGCTGTGGGATCTGAAGGCGCGTCGCGCCAAGCTGCCGCTGTACCGCCTGCTCGGCGGCTTCGATGCGCACGTGCCGTGCTATGCCGGCGGCATCGACCTCGATCTCTCCGTCGATGCGCTGCTCAAGCAGACCGACGGCAATCTCGCCAAGGGCTTTCGCGCCATCAAGATGAAGGTCGGCCGGCCCGACCTCAAGTCCGATGTCGCGCGCATCTCCGCGATGCGGCAACATCTCGGCGACGGCTTTCCGTTGATGGCGGACGCCAACATGAAATGGACGGTCGAGGAGGCGATCCGCGCCGCGCGTGCTTTCGTTCCTTTCGACCTCACCTGGCTGGAGGAGCCGATCATCCCCGACGACGTCGCCGGCCATGTGCGCATCATGCAGGCCGGCGGCGTGCCGATCGCGGCGGGCGAGAATCTGCGCTCGCTGTGGGAGTTCAAGAACTACATCGCCAGTGGAGCGGTGTCCTATCCGGAGCCCGACGTCACCAATTGCGGCGGCGTCAGCGCGTTCATGAAGATCGCGCGGCTGGCGGAAGCGTTCAACCTGCCCGTCACCAGCCATGGCGCGCACGACATCACCGTGCATCTGCTCGCGGCCTGCCCGAACCGATCCTATCTGGAGGCGCACGGTTTCGGGCTCGACAAGTATATCGAGCATCCCCTGGTGCTGAAGGACGGGCTTGCGCTGGCGCCGGACAGGCCGGGGCATGGGATCGGGTTCGACTGGAAGGGGCTGGCGAAGCTGGCATAACACCCATGCTCGTCATTCCGGGTTCGCGCCAAGAGGGCGCGCCCCGGAATGACGGGGAAAGAGCGGCGTGCTTTGCACGCGAGCCATTTGCTGGCGCTTGATGCAGCGGTCCAATAATCGGCTATGCTGACAAGTCGATCCTCCTCGCGAAAGATCCCTGCCTTGTCCCCCGAACTCCACCAGAAACTGACCGATTGGCGCCGGCACCTGCATGCGCATCCTGAATTGTCGCTCCAGGAGAAAGAGACCTCTGCCTTCGTGCAGGACAAGCTCACCGAGCTCGGCATTCCCTTCGAGGCCAATATCGGCGGGCACGGCGTCGTCGCGACCTTGACGCGCGGCCACGCGCAGAGGCGGGTTGGCCTGCGCGCCGACATGGATGCGCTGCCGATCACCGAGGACACCGGCCTGCCCTACGCTTCGACGACGTCCGGCGTGATGCATGCGTGCGGCCATGACGGCCACACCGCCTCGCTGCTGGGCGCCGCAGCGCTGCTCGCCACTGATACCGATTGGAGCGGCACGGTCGATTTCATCTTCCAGCCCGCCGAGGAAGGCTTTGGCGGCTCGCGGGCGATGGTCGCGGCCGGCTTGTTCGATCGCTTTCCGATGGAGCGGATATTCGGCTTCCACAACTGGCCGGGCCTTGCCGCCGGCACCATCGCCGTGCATGACGGCGTCGTCATGGCCTCCGGCGGGCGCATCACCATCACGATCGAGGGCCACGCCGGGCACGCCGGCATGCCGCATCTGACGCGCGATCCCGTGGTGGCGGCCGGGCACTTCATCGTCGCGCTGCAATCGGTCACCTCGCGCGGCGTCGACCCGCTCGACACCGCCGTGCTGTCGCTGTGCACGATCGAAGGCGGCACCGCGCCGAACCAGATCGCCGGACGCGTCACCATCCGCGGCACGCTGCGCTACCACCGCGAGGCGGTCAAGGACGTCATCCTCGACGGCATCACGCGCACCTGCGCCGGAATTGCGACCAGCTTCGGCGTCAAGGTCACGCCCGAGATCGTCTGGGGTGTCGGCGTTGTGATCAACACGCCTGACGAGGCCGACCTCGCCCGCATCGCCGCGGAGAACGTGCAGGCGCCGGTGCGGCGCGATCTCGCGCCCAGCATGGCCGGCGAGGATTTTGCCCATTATCTGCAGCAGCGGCCCGGCGCCTTCGTCTGGATCGGCAATGGCGAGTTGCGCGAGGGCGCCGAGCTGCACGGCCCGCGCTACGACTTCAACGACGCGATCCTGCCCGTGGCCTCACGCTGGATGGCCGAAGTCGCCAAGGCGGCGCTGGCGACGAATTAACTTATCTCGCGCGGCAGCTTCCAGTCCGGCCGCGGCGCGAATGTCTCGTCCACGCGCTCGACGTGATAGCCGGCGGGCAGAAGGTGGCCACCCTCCTCGTCGGCAACGGGGACGTCGGTGACGAGGCCTTCGATCAAGGCGGCTTCCCACACTTCCTTCTCGGTCGGAAAGGGATTGCCGATCTGCTTGTTGCCTTCGAACAGCGCGTACATCGGTTCCGGTCCTCACCGTTGATGCTCACGAGAAACGTATCGGCCGTACGGACGTTCCCTCCGGCAAATGGCAACGGATGATACGTGAAACATGGCGCGCGTTCTGATCGGAACTTCGGGCTGGCACTACGCCTCCTGGCGCGGCCCGTTCTTCCCCGAGGGCGTGACGCTGAAGCAGCAGCTCAGCTACTATGCCGGACAGTTCGACACCACGGAGCTGAACGGGGTGTTCTACCGCACGCCGACGCCGGAGGCGGTGAAGGGATGGCGGGAGCAGACCGGCCGCGATTTCGTGTTCGCGTGGAAAGCGTCCAAGTTCATCACGCACTGGAAGCGCCTGTCGGAGCGCTCCGTCAACAGCCTCGAGCTGCTGGAGGATCGCATCTCCAGGCTCGGCGGCAAGGCCGGCCCGATCCTGTTCCAGCTGCCGCCGCAATTCGAGGCGAATGCGGACCGGCTCGCCTCGTTCTTCAAGCTGCTGTCGCGCAAGCGGCGTTACAGTTTCGAATTCCGCCATCCGAGCTGGTATCAGCCGCGCATCCTGCGCATGCTGGCGGAGGAGAACATCTCGCTGTGCCTGTCCGACCACCACGATGCGCCGGCGCCGTGGAAGCGTACGGCGGATTTTGTCTATGTGCGCGGACACGGCCCAAGCGGGCGCTATCACGGGCATTATACGAAGGCCACGCTGGCGCAATGGGCCAAGCGCATCAAGTCGTGGAAGCGGCAGGGCTGCGACGTCTACGTCTATTTCGACAACGACCAGAAGAGCGCAGCGCCCGCCGATGCCAAGGCGTTGAAGCAATTGCTGTGACGCGCAGGGCTTTCACCTCTCCCGAAGGGAGAGGTCGGAGCGCATCGAAGATGCGGTCCGGGTGAGGGGTCAAGGTCTCTCTGAATGCCGCGGGCCCCTCACCCGGATTGCTACGCCGCGCAATTGCGCGTCCTAGCAATCCGACCTCTCCCCGTCGGGGAGAGGTGAAGCACGGCAGTCTGCGGAACCGAATGATATGCCGCTAGATGACGCCGCTCTGCCGGAGCGCCGCGATCTCGTCCGCACCATAGCCGAGGTCGGCGAGGACGCGGTCGGTGTGCTCGCCGAGGGTCGGCGGGCGGTGCGCGATCTCGCCCGGCGTTTCCGACAGCCGCACCGCGGCGCGGGCAACCGGTGCCTGCTTCGGCAGGCCGGGATAGTCGACATCCTGCATGAAGCCGGCGGCGCGGATGTGCGGATGATCCAGTGCCTGCTGCGGCGAGAGCACAGGGCCGGTCGGGATCATCGCCTGGCCGAGCGTATCGACGGCCTCCTGCGTGGTCCGCTCGGCGCACCAGCGCGCCATCCGCTCGCTGATGAGCGGGCCGTTGTTGCCGCGGCTGATGTCGTCGGCAAAGCGCGGATCGTTCAGCCACACATCTTCCTCACCCATCAGCCGCGCCCAGCGCTTGAACAGCGGATGGCCGGTGACCTGGCACAGCACCCAGCCGTCCTTGGTGCGGTAGATGTCGGCGGGCGCGGCGGTCTGGCCGAGATTGCCCGTCGGCACGCGGTTGACGTTAATGACAGCCTGCTCGATCAGCGTGGCATTGGTGAAGGACAGAGCGGTTGCGAGCAGCGCGCCTTCGACGATCTGCCCGCGCCCGGACTTGCCGCGCTCGATCAGCGCGGCGAGCGTGCCGAAGGCGCAGTGCAGCGCGGTGCCGAAATCGACCCAGTTCACCGCGGCGCGGTACGGCGGATCGCCCGCGCCCGTCATGTACACCGAGCCCGACATCACCTGGCCGACGCCGTCGAAACCGACGCGGTCGGACCACGGGCCCGGCCCGCCGAACGCGGTCGCCGTGGTCAGGATGATGTCCGGCTTGATCGCCTTCAGCGAGTCGTAATCGAGCTTCATCGCGCGCAGGGTCTGCGGCGGCAGGTTGGCGACCACGACGTCCGCGGTCGCGATCAGGCGGCGCATCACCTCCTGGCCTTCCGCCTTCATCGGATCGAGCGTGATGCCCTTCTTGTTGCGATTGATCTGGAGGAACAGCGCGCCCTCGCCGCCTTCACCCACCGGCGCGACGAACCGGTCCTCGCTGCCGTCGCGCTTCTCGACGCGGATGACCTCGGCCCCGAACTCGGCCAGCAAGGTGGCGCAATAGGGCCCGGCGATATAGCGCCCGAAATCGAGCACGCGCACGCCCTCCAAGACTCCTCCCATGGATTCCTTCCTTTGATGTTTTGCTCAAATTACAGCGGCCGGCTGTCACCGCAAGGCACGACATCCATGCTGGCCCAGGAATGAGCCGCGGACATTTCGACCGGCGGAATTGGACGGCACACCCGGCGGTGACGATGGCGGCCAACGCCTCTCTCCTCCGCGAGTGACGCCCCTGCGCGCCGCGACCAAACGTCGGAGCCGCAGCACGAGACTTGAAGTCGTCACGGCCGATCCTAAGTTCGAATGCAGCCGGGCCCCGTGTTCGGCGAGACGAAACTCATGCAAAGGATTGAGAAGCCCGCTTGCGCGGGCATAAGTCGAGGGAAGTCACATGAGAAAGCTTGCTCTTGCAATCGCCGCGGCAGCAACGCTCCTCATCGGAACCGTTGCGCCGGCCTCGGCCCATTGGCGGGGCCATCATCATCATTGGGGCGGTCCAGGCATCGGTCCGGCCATCGCGCTCGGCCTGTTCACCGGAGCGCTGGCCGCCGCGGCCGCACCTCCGGTCTATTATGCGCCGGTCTATGGTCCGCCGCGATACTATTATGGCCCCCGCTATTACCGGACCGTCCGGTATTATCCGGCGGCATATCCTTACTGGTATCCCTGGTGAGCTGATGCAAAGGCCCGGCCTGCAACCGGGCCTTATCGCTGCCCGGCATCTCGATCGCCTGCGTACGGCGCTGCCGAGCCCGCGTTTGGGATGACTGGAACCGATGGCAGCAGGAGAAGTTCTGTCGCTAAGATGCAGGTCCGGAGGCGCACCGGGCCCGAGCGAGCGCGCCAAAATGCGCCTCGACGTTAGCCCGGCCCGCGTAACACGATCGGATCTGGCCTCCCCATGAACAAGAATGCCCGTTTCAATATCGGATACGCCATCGCCGCAATTTTCGCGGTCTTCCTGATTCAGTATCTGATCTCGGCGGCGAACCAGATCGCGGTGATCCCCTACAGCGAATATCAGCAATTGCTGCGCCAGGGGAAAGTCGAGACGGTCGGCATCTCCGACCGCACCTTGCAGGGCACGCTGAAGGAGCCGCTGTCCGGCGGCCAGAAGCAATTCGTCACCACGCGCGTCGACCAGGACGTCGCCCAGGAGCTCGAGAAGCACAACGTTCGTTTCACCGGGCAGATCGAGAGCACGTTTCTGCGCGACCTGTTGTCCTGGGTCATGCCGGTTCTGCTGTTCTTCGGCGTCTGGTGGTACATCGGCCGCCGCATGGCCGAGGGCGGCGGGATCGGCGGCGGGCTGATGGCGATCGGCAAGAGCAAGGCCAAGGTCTACGTTGAATCCAACACCGGCGTCACGTTTGCCGACGTCGCCGGCGTGGACGAGGCCAAGGACGAGCTGCGCGAGGTTGTCGATTTCCTGAAGAACCCGACCGACTATGGTCGCCTCGGCGGCCGCATGCCGAAAGGCGTGCTGCTGGTGGGCCCGCCAGGCACGGGCAAGACCTTGCTCGCCAAGGCCGTGGCCGGCGAGGCGAGAGTGCCGTTCTTCTCGATCTCCGGCTCGGAGTTCGTCGAGATGTTCGTCGGCGTGGGCGCCGCGCGGGTGCGGGACCTCTTCCAGCAGGCGCACGACAAGGCGCCGGCGATCATCTTCATCGATGAGCTCGATGCACTGGGCCGCGCCCGCGGCATCGGCCCGTTCGCCGGCGGCCATGACGAGAAGGAGCAGACGCTCAACCAGCTGCTGGTCGAGCTCGACGGCTTCGATTCGCGCTCTGGCCTCGTCATCCTCGCCGCCACCAACCGGCCCGAAATCCTCGACCCCGCCCTGCTCCGCGCCGGCCGCTTTGACCGCCAGGTGCTGGTCGACCGCCCCGACAAGAAGGGCCGCATCGAGATCCTCAAGGTGCACATGAAGAAGGTGCGCCTCGCCGACAATGTCGACGCAGACGCCGTTGCCGCGCTGACGCCGGGCTTCACGGGCGCGGATCTCGCCAATCTCGTCAACGAAGCCGCGCTGCTGGCGACGCGCCGCGCCGCCGAAGCGGTGACCATGAGCGATTTCAACAATGCGGTCGAGCGCATGGTCGCCGGGCTGGAAAAGCGCAACCGCCTGCTCAATGCCAGGGAACGCGAGATCGTCGCCTATCACGAGATGGGGCACGCCCTCGTCGCGCTCTCACTGCCGGGGACCGATCCCGTGCACAAGGTCTCGATCATCCCGCGCGGCGTCGGCGCGCTCGGCTACACCATCCAACGGCCGATCGAGGACCGCTTCCTGATGACCAAGGAGGAGCTGGAGAACAAGATGGCGGTGCTGCTCGGCGGCCGCGCCGCGGAGCTGATCGTGTTCGGGCACTTGTCGACCGGTGCGGCGGACGATCTGCGCCGCGTCACCGACATCGCCCGCAGCATGGTGACGCGTTACGGCATGTCGGAGCGTCTGGGCAGCGTCGCCTATGAGCGTGATCTCGGCAACTTCCTGGCCGGCCCTGACCGCCCCTATCCGACGCGCGAGCGCGACTATGCCGAGGAGACCGCCGCCGCGGTCGACCACGAGGTGAAAACCATCGTCGACCAGGTGTTCCAGCGCACCCAGGGCATCCTGACCACGCGGCGGCCGATCCTGGACCGCGCCGCAAAGAAGCTGCTCGAGAAGGAAACGCTGGAGCAGAGCGACATCGATGTGCTGATCCGGGAGATGCCCAAGGAAGGGCTGCGGGCGATCTAGGGCCACTCACGCGGCGCGCTTGCGCCTGATCTCGGCGGGAAGCTCGATCATCCGCCTGTCCGGCGGCGAACCGTTCGAGATGAGCGGCGCGGGCGCGCCCTCGCGCTTCGGCGCCTCGATCCCGATGCCGGGATCGGTGCTTCTGGCGTGCCATTCGATCAGGAGATGGCCGGCCACCAACATCAAGCCGGCGCAGAACAGCGCAAGAGCTGCGCTCACGAGATCACGATAGTCATCCATCCCACGAACCAAGCATGCGTGCAGCCTCATCGGCGCCTGCGTGGACCAGATTGGAATGAAGGCTCCGCGTTTCAAGAGCCTGTCTGCAGCGGCAAAGGCATACGGCAATCGCAATTTCCGTCACGACCGTTCACGCTGGAACATTCCGGCCATTTCCAAATTCTAGTGGCGCCCACCGGCCTGAGGCGTCTGGGTGCCATGATCGGGCTCAGCGGATCAGGTTCGCGGTGGTCCAACCATCTTGCTCTAACGAGGATTTGGCCATGAAACCTGACTGCGCTCGGACCGCGCCGCTCTCGGCGCTTCACTCAGATTATCGCTTGGATCGGCAAGGCGCCCCTGATCGGGGCGAACGGTGCTCGTGAGGGAGGGCGCGATGTTGGTTGCCTCACTTCCTGCCCTTCACGGGGAAAGCGGGCTATCCCGCTATCTTAAGGAGATCCATCGTTTTCCGCTGCTCGAGGCATCGGAGGAAGCCGACTATGCGAGGCGATTGCGCGATTGCGGCGATCGTGACGCCGCCTATCGGCTGGTGACGAGCCATTTGCGGCTCGCGGCGAAGATCGCGCTGCAATATCGCCGCTATGGCCTCGCCATCGCCGACCTCATCTCGGAGGCCAATGTCGGGCTGATGCTGGCCGTCAAGCGGTTCGATCCCGAGAAAGGCTTCCGGCTTGCGACCTACGCCTCCTGGTGGATCAAGGCCTCGGTTCAGGAATACATCCTGCGATCATGGTCGCTCGTCAAGCTGGGCACCACTGCTGCGCAGAAGAAGCTGTTCTTCAACCTGCGCAAGCTGAAGAGCAGACTTGGGGTCGCGGAGGATGGCGATCTCCGGACGGATCAGCTGACAACTATCGCCAAACATCTCGACGTGAGGGAAGCCGACGTCGCCGAGATGAACGGCCGGCTGCGCGGCGACATCTCACTCAACGCGCCGATCAGCGTCGAGGCGGAAGGCGACCAATGGCAGGACCGGCTGGTGGATCCCTCTCCCGATCCGGAGAGCCTGCTGCTGGACGCGGCCGACCGTGAACGCACCAAGACTGCCCTCGCCGATGCACTCGCTGCGCTGACACCGCGGGAGCGCAGCATCGTCGAGGCGCGATATCTCGGCGAGCCGCAGCAGACGCTGGATGCGCTCGCCGGCAAGTTCGCCATCTCGCGCGAGCGCGTCCGGCAGATCGAGCAGCGCGCGCTGCAGCGGCTCAAGGCGAAGATGTTCGCGCGTCTCGATGAGGCGCGCCTCGTGACGTGACATTAGGTGAGCGGAAAGAGGATGCTGATCGGCCAAGGCCGATCAGCATCCTCTGCAGATATCCGGGATGAGGCGTTCGGGCGAAAACTCCCGGCTCCTGCGCTCAGTCTGGCCGGACTGCTCAGGATTGCTCCGAGACGCCCCAGCGGAACTGGTCGCGAGCTGCCGGGCGGGCCCGGCCTAAATCCGCGCCTCTCCGCGGGGAGTGTCGGCCTCTTTGGCCTGGAGCACATTGGCCATGCCCAACAAAGCGACGGCGAGGACAATGCCTCTCATCTGATGATTCTCCTTTCGCGCGCGGTGAGCGGTTGACAAGGACGAGGAGCGGCCTCGCCGGCCGCCCCCCCGTATCAGCTGGTGGCAGGCTCCGGCCTGTCCCGATCAGGCGGCGTGAGGTCGAGCCGGATCCCGGATGGCCCGAGGACCGGCAGCAATGTGTCCACCTTCATGGTCGGGCCGCCCCGGTCCCAGCTCGACCACGGCATCGTGTCCAGGTACGGGATCGGCGGCAAGGCGAGCCGCTCGAAACTGTCCGCCGTCTTGGCGGCAGGGCCGGCGCTTTCGGCGCCAAAGGCCGCAAAGGGCACCAGCGAGAGGCCAGCCCCAACGGCCAAGGCGGCGAGCCGCCGCAACGTTTTCCGAGTGGTTTCCCCGCGAGCGGAGAAAGCACGATCCTTGATCATTTCATCCTCCTTTCGTTCGAGAACACAGTCACAGATCCATGGCAAACGAGCCCGGCCGTTCGGCAGGGCTCGCCCGTCCTTAGAAGTCCATCGCGGGAGCGCTCGGCGCTTCCGTCTTCTTCGGCTTCTCGGCCACCAGCGCTTCGGTCGTGATGAGCAGCGAGGCCACCGAGGCCGCATCCTGCAAGGCGGTGCGGACGACCTTGGCAGGATCGATCACGCCGGCCTGCACCAGATCCTGGTACTCGCCAGTCGCGGCATTGAAGCCCCAGGTGTAGGTCTGGTTCTCGAGCAGCTTGCCGACCACGACGGAGCCGTCCTCACCCGCATTCTGCACGATCTGCCGCGCCGGGACCTGGATGGCGCGGCGCACGATGTCCACGCCCGCCTTCTGGTCGGCATTGGCGGTCTTGACGCCGTCGAGCGCCTTGAGCGCGCGCAGCAGTGCCACGCCGCCGCCCGGCAGGATGCCTTCCTCGACCGCGGCCCGGGTCGCATGCAGAGCGTCGTCGACGCGATCCTTGCGCTCCTTGACCTCGACCTCGGTCGCGCCGCCAACCCGGATCACCGCGACGCCGCCGGCGAGCTTGGCGAGGCGCTCCTGCAGCTTCTCGCGGTCGTAATCCGAGGTGGTTTCCTCGATCTGCGCCCTGATCTGCTGGCTGCGCGCCTCGATATCCTTCCTGGCTCCGGCGCCGTCGACGATCGTGGTGTTCTCCTTCTCGATCACGACCTTCTTGGCGCGGCCTAGCATCTTCACGGTGACGTTCTCGAGCTTGATGCCGAGATCTTCGGAGATCACGGTGCCGCCGGTGAGGATCGCGATATCCTCCAGCATCGCCTTGCGGCGGTCGCCGAAGCCCGGCGCCTTGACGGCTGCCACCTTCAGGCCGCCGCGCAGGCGGTTGACGACCAGCGTCGCCAGCGCCTCACCCTCGACCTCCTCCGCGATGATCAGGAGCGGCTTGCCGGATTGCACGACCTGCTCCAGCAGCGGCAGCACGGTCTGCAGGCCCGACAGCTTCTTCTCGTGGATCAGCACATAGGGATCTTCGAGCTCGGCCTTCATCTTCTCGGCGTTGGTGACGAAATAGGGCGAGATGTAGCCGCGGTCGAACTGCATGCCCTCGACCACTTCGAGCTCGGTGTGCAGGCTCTTCGCTTCCTCGACCGTGATCACGCCCTCGTTGCCGACCTTCTGCATCGCATCCGCAAGGAAACGGCCGATCTCGGTGTCGCCGTTGGCCGAGATGGTGCCGACCTGGGCGATCTCGTCGTTAGAGGTGATCTTCTTGGCGTGCGACTTGAGGTCGGCGACGATCGCGTCCACGCCAAGGTCGACGCCGCGCTTGAGGTCCATCGGATTCATGCCGGCAGCGACCGCCTTGGCGCCCTCCTTGACGATGGCCTGCGCCAGCACGGTCGCCGTGGTGGTGCCGTCTCCGGCGAGATCACTGGTCTTGGAGGCGACCTCGCGCACCATCTGGGCGCCCATGTTCTCGAACTTGTCCTCCAGCTCGATCTCCTTGGCGACGGTGACGCCGTCCTTGGTGATGCGGGGAGCGCCGAACGATTTCTCGATAACCACGTTGCGTCCCTTTGGACCGAGCGTGACCTTCACCGCATTAGCCAGTGTGTCGACGCCCCGCAGCATGCGCTCGCGGGCCTCGGTCGCGAACTTCACGTCCTTGGCAGCCATGTTGTTAAACTCCTTTCCGTTCGATGACTGTCAGCGTTACGCCGCCTTCTTCAGCGTGCCGGCCTGCTCGGCCACGCCGAGAAGATCGCTTTCCTTCATGATCAACAGCTCCTCGCCGTCGATCTTGACCTCGGTGCCCGACCACTTGCCGAACAGCACCCGGTCGCCGACCTTGACGTCGAGCGGCACGAGCTGGCCCTGCTCGTTTCGCCCGCCCGGTCCCACGGCGATGACCTCGCCCTGCTGCGGCTTCTCCTTGGCGGTGTCGGGAATGATGATGCCGCCGGCGGTCTTCTCCTCGGCATCGATGCGGCGCACGAGCACACGGTCGTGCAACGGGCGGAAATGCATGCACATCCTCCTTGGGTAGGTTCAGCGATGTCCAAAATCCGGGTCCGGAACCGGCCCCCGGGCGGCAAACGACCTAGGAACGGGTCGAATTCCGTTCAAGGGTCACAGCAGAGAAAAAATTGTCGCAGGGCGCCTCCGCGGAAGCAGCGGCGGCTGGCGAGACGGCAATCGGCATGTCGTCCGCGCCGGCAGGACGTGCCCGGCGGAAAAATTCGACGGCCGGAAACTATGCTTTAAGATGCACCGGTTCGTCCCCAGCGAGAAGTGCACACCCATGCCGCAGCAATTCGACCGGTCCGCAGAAGATCTCGGCAACGCCATCCATTTCGAGCACGTCAACATCCAGGTCCCGGACCAGCGCCTCGCCACGCTGTTCTACGTCGCCGGGCTCGGGCTCACCCGCGATCCCTACCTGATGGTCTCCGACACCAACATGTGGATCAACGCCGGGCGGAGCCAGTTTCATCTGCCGAGCGGCCGGCCGCAGGTGCTGCGCGGACACGTCGGCCTCGTCATCGAAGGCCGCGAGGCCCTGCTGGCGCGGCTTGCGTCGGTTGCGAAGAAGCTCGAGGGCACCGCATTCGCATTCAGGGAGCACAACGACCATGTCGAGGCGGTTTGCCCCTGGGGCAACCGCGTGCGCTGCTTTGAGCCCGACGCCGCGCGGTTCGGCCGGATCGCGCTCGGCATTCCCTATGTCGAGTTCGACGTGCCCAAGGGAACGGCGGCCGGCATCTGCGCCTTCTACCCTGAAGTCATGGGCATGCCCGCGAGCTTGCGGAACGGCGATGGCACTGTGGCCGCCGTGAAGACGGGCCGCAACCAGCATCTGTTGTTTCGCGAGACCGACCGGCCGCAAGCCGATTATGACGGCCACCACGTGCAGATGTACATCACGGACTTCTCCGGCCCCTACCGCAAGCTGCTTGCACGCAAGCTGATCTCGCGCGAGGACAATCAATACCAGTACCGGTTCTGCGACATCGTCGATCTCGACAGCGGCAAGAAGCTGTTCACGGTCGAGCACGAGGTGCGCTCGGCGACCCATCCGATGTTCATGCGGCCGATGGTCAACCGCAATCCGGCGCTCAACAATCGCAATTATGCCTTCGGCCACGACGAGTCGTCCTGGGCGATGGGGCCGGATCAGTACGAGGGATAATTCTACGGCAGATTGTCCCGCAAAAAGATGTCGATGCGGATGCGCTCCTGGTCGGGGCTGATCGGCTCGCCCGAACAATGCGCGAGCAGGACTCGCGCCGCAGACCGCGCCTCATGGCCGGCATCCTGGTTGATGACGGCATCGAGCGTGCCGCGCACCAGGAACCGTCTGGTGTGCTCGGTCAGCTCATGGGTGATCCAGACCACCTCGCGCGCGCGGCCCGAGGCCTCGAGCGCATCGGCGATGCCGCGGTTTCCGGCGCCGCAGCAATAGATGCCGCGGAGGTCGGCGTGGCGCGCGAGCAGCGCGGCCGTAAGGTCCCGCGTGCGGTCGCTGTCGTCGCGCCCCTCGATGACAGGTAGTGCGGACAGGTTCGCATACTCGCTGGACAGGATCTGGTGGAAGCCGAACTGCCGTTCGGTGTGGTCGCGCAGCGACAACGATCCCGCAATCACGGCCACGGTGCCCTCGCGCCCGGCGAGGAAGCGTCCCATCAGCGTGGCGGCTGTGCGGCCCGCGGCCGGATTGTCGATCCCGACATAATGCACCCGGGACGAGCTCGGCGCGTCCGACACCAGGGTGACCACGGCAACCCCGCGCGCGACGAGCTCGTCGATCGCGGCGCGAACCCGGGGATGATCGAGCGCGATGACGGCGACGCCCTGATAGGCCGGCGAGAGGTTCTCCAGCGCACCGGCAAGGACATCGGGGTCGAACACGTCGACATGGTGGATGTCGATGAAGCCGCGATGGCCGGCGAGCCAGTCCGCGGTGCGCGCGACCTGCTCGCTGAGATTGGTCATGAAGCTGTTGCTGCCGATCGGCAGCACGAAGGCGAAGCGGAAGGTCTGCCCGCGGGCGAGCCGCGCCGCGGCAAGATCGGCGCGATAGCCGAGCTTTGCCACGGCGGCCTCGACGCGCGCGACGGTCTTGGCGCGGACACCCTCGCGCCGGTTGACGACGCGATCGACGGTGGCGAGCGAAACGCCCGCCGCGCGCGCGACGTCCTCGAGCGTGGCCCGAAGCACCGGCTGGGTCGCGCCTTCAGTCATTCGCGCGCGGCCCACAGCATGCCGCGGGTCATCAACGTCCGGATCTCCGGCACGTCGAGCTCGTAGGCGCGGTGGCCCAGCGAGGAATAGAACACCCTCCCCGCGCCATAGCGCTTCTTCCACACCACCGGCATCACCACGCCCTCGATCCAGGGCGCGTGCTCCCCGGTGAAGGTCGTCGTTGCCAGGACCTCGATGGCGGGATCGACATGCATGTAATATTGCTCGGACCGATGCTCGAAGCTCTTCAGACCCGTCATGATCGGATCGTCCGGCTTCGTCAAGTCGACCTTGTAGTCGATGATGTTGCCGGGATGGGCGACCCACTGCCCGCCGCACAGGAATTGGTAATCGACCGATTCGCGGAAAGCATCGCACATGCCGCCATGATGGCCGGCAAGCCCGACGCCGCTGCGCACCGCGTCGCAGAGGTTGAGCGCTTCCGCCTTCTCGATCTTCGACATCGTGTAGATCGGTATGATCAGCGAGAGATCGTGGATCGCGGGATCGGCAAAGGCGGCCGTCGAGGTTTCGATCCGCACCTCGAAGCCTTCGGCCTTCAGCCAGCCACGGATCATCGACGCGCAGAGATCGGGATCGTGTCCCGGCCAGCCACCCCATACAATCATTGCCTTGCGCATGGTCATTCCCTCAATCGATCTGTCCGGTTTCGCGTCCCGCCGGCAGCATCGCCGGCCGCTCGACGCGGCTCTCGATCCTGACGCGGCGGCCCTCGTCGGCGGAGGTCTGGAACGCCTCCATCACCTCCAGCACGTGGAGGGCGAGCGCGCCGCTGGCGCGATGCGGCCGGTCGTTCAGGATCGCGCCAGCCATGTCGGCGACGCCGATCGAGCGGAACTCGCCCTCGACGTGACCGTGCGTCAGCGGCATCGCTTCCCATTCGCCGCCGGCTTTGGCCACCTGCACCTCGCCGCCAAAGCGATTCGGGTCGGGCACCAGCATGCTGCCCTTGTCGCCGTAGATCTCGATCGGCGCATGCCGATGTTTCGGCACGTCGAAGCTCATCGTGATCGACACGACTGCCCCGCTCTCGAACTCCAGCGTCCCCGCGACATGGGTCGGGACCTCGACCGGAATCAGCGCGCCGTTCATCGGCTGGCTGGTGACGAGGCGCTCGGTTTTGGGGCGCGCGGTCGAGCCCATCACGCTGGCGACCGGACCGAGCAATTGCACGAGATCGGTGATGTAATACGGCCCCATGTCGAGCATCGGCCCGCCGCCGCGCAGATAGTAGAAGCCGGGCGCCGGATGCCAGCGCTCGTGACCGGGGCAGCCGAAGAAAACGCTGCCCGCGACGGGCGTGCCGATCGCGCCGTCGTCGATAAGCTTGCGCGCGGTCTGATGGCCGCCGCCAAGGAACGTGTCGGGCGCGCAGCCGACGCGCAGGTTCTTCTGCGCGGCAAGCTCCATGACCTTGCGCGCCTCGGCGACATTGATGCCGAGCGGCTTCTCCGAATGGACGTGCTTGCCGGCGTTCAGCACCGCCAGGCTGACATCGGTGTGGGCGAGCGGCACCGTGAGATTGACGATGATTTCGACATCGTCGCGCTTCAACAATTGGTCGACCCGCATTCCCGGCAAGCCAAATGCCGCGCCCTGGCGCTCCGCAATCTCGCTGCGCATGTCGGCGAGCGCCCTGACCTCCATGACCGGAAAGCGCTGGGCCGCCTTGAGATAGGCGGTGCTGATCACCCCGCAACCGATGATTCCGATGCCGACTTTTCTCATGTTATCTCCTCAGAATACGGCTCATCCCTTGACCGCGCCTGCGGTGAGGCCGGCCACGATGTGCTTCTGGGCCAGCAGGAACAGAATGATCGTGGGCAGGATGGTGAGTGTGATGAAGGCCAGGATCAGGTGCCATTCGGACGAGTATTCGCCCTGGTAGACCATGATGCCGAGTGGCCAGGGATACAGCGCATCCGTATTCAGCATCACCAGCGGCAGCAGATAGGCATTCCAGCTGTTGACGAAGGTGATGGTGCCGACGGTCGCCAGGATCGGCCGCGATAAGGGCAGCGTCACATAGCGGAAGAACTTGATGTAGCTGCAGCCGTCGACGAGAGCGGCCTCGAGCAGCTCGTATGGAATGTCCTTGAAGAAGCGGCGTAGCAGCAGCACGCTCATGGCGAGGCTGAACGCCACCTGCGGCAGCGCGACGCCGAAATAGGTATCGAGCAGGCCGAGATCGCGTACCTTGATGAACAGAGGCAGCACGGCGGTCGCGGCGGGAAACAGCAGGCCCAGCGTTAAATAGCTGAGCAGCATCGATGAGCCGAAGAACCTGACATGGGCGAAGGTGAACGCGGCCATCGAAGCCGTGATCAGGGTCAGCGTCACCGCCAGCGTCGAGATGATCAACGAGTTGCGCAGGAGCTCCCAGTAGCGCGCCGAGAACAGGATGTCGGCGTAGTTCTGCCACTCCCATTGTGCAGGCAGGCCGAATGGATTGACACGGAGCTCGCCGAGCGACTTGAAGCCGCCGAGCAGGGTCGCGAGCAGGCGGCACCAGGACGAAGATCGCGACCAGGCCGAGGAACAGCGCCTTGAACAGCACGGCGGGATCGAATGCGTTTCTAGCCCCGGCACTATTCATCGCGCATGAACCATCGCTTGTAGGTGAAGGCAAAGGTCACGCAGATCGCGAACAGGATGACGCCGATGGCGCTGCCATAGCCGACCCGCATGCGCGAGATGCCGTTGTTGTAGAGAAAGCTCACCAACGTGTTCGAGGAATCGGCCGGTCCGCCGCGCGTCAGCGGCATGACGAGATCGAACAGCTGCAGGGATCCGATGATGGCGAAGAACACCGACAGGCGGATGGTCGGATAGAGCAAGGGGATCACGACGTGGCGCAGCGTCTGCGTCCGCGTCGCGCCGTCGATACGGGCGGCCTCGACCAGGTTCTTGTCGAGGCTCTGGAGCGCCGCGATGAACAGCATCATGTGGAAGCCGAAATACTTCCAGACCACCACGATCAGCACCGCCAGCATCGCCGTGTCGGTCGAGGCCAGCAAATGCGGAGGCTCGGCGCCGAAGGTGCGCCAGATCGAGGCGACGAGGCCGTAGTCGCCGTCATAGACGAAGCTGAAGATCAGGCCCGTCGCAATCTCGGCGAGGATATAGGGCATGAAGAACAGCATGCGCAGCGCCACGGCGCCGCGAAAGCGTTCGGCCAGCATGAGGGCGAGCGTCAGCGCAAGCGGCAGCTGGATGGCGAGCGAAACGGCGATGATCAGCCCGTTGTTGCGCAGCGCGAGCCAGAAGGCCCGCGTCTCCAGCACGAAGCGGTAATTGTCGAAGCCGATCCAGTTCGTCGGCCTGCCGAAACCGTTCCAGTTGAAGCCCGAGTACCAGGCGGCCTCGCCGATCGGCAGCACCACGAACAGCGTGAACAGCAGCAGCGCGGGCGGCAGGAACAGGATCAGGACGGTGAAGCGTCCGTCCCAGCCTGGGCCACGCAGCGTCTGAGGAGCCGCCTCGCCAGCAACGTTCATCGGCGAGGCGATCGCGATCCGACGCGCCACAATCAGTTACCCTGTTTGTAGGCCGCTTCGATGGCTTTCGCAGCGTTCTGCGGGCTCATGCTGCCGCCGGCGATCTCCGCTGTGACGTCGTTGACGACGCGACCGACCGACGGGCCGAGGCTCTGGTCATAGAAGTTCTGGTGATAGTTGGACTTCGCCAGATTGGCCGCGATCTGCTTCATGAAGGCGCTGTTGAGACCGGCCTCGCCGCCCTTGACGACGGGAACGATGAAGTTGCCGGCTGCAAGCCGCGCCTGCACGTCCTTGGAGATGAAGAACTTGAGGAAGTCGGTAGCTTCCTTGGGCGCCCCCTTGGTGATCAACCAGCCGGTGATGCCGCCGAGCGTGTCTGACGGCTCGCCCTTACCGCCGGGTACGACCGGAAAATCGAACCAGCCAAGCTTGTCGTCGCTGAGACCGACCTTGTCGGCGGCAAGCGCGCGCTGGGTGTGATAGAAGGACGAGATGGCCAGGATCATCGCAGCCTTGCCGTCGCCGAAATAGCCGACGGCCTGCGGATTCTTGAACCCGAGGAAGCCGTTCTGGAAGGGCTGGAGATCGACGAGCTGCTTGAACAACTCGCCGGATTTCTGAAAGGTCTCGCCGGCAAACCCGCCATTCTCACCCTTCAGTGCGGCATCGAAGGCCGGCTTGCCGCCGATGCGCACTGCGAGATGCGTCCAGTAAAAATGCAGCGGCCATTTGTCGGCACCGCCAACCACGATCGGCGTCACGCCCGCGGCCCTCAGCGCTTTCACTGCGCCGAGCAGATCGTCCCATGTCTTGATCTTGGTCGCGTCGACATTCCCCTTGGCCATCAAATCCTTGTTGTAGAGGAAGCCGACCTGCGAGAGCGCGGTCGGCAGGCCATAGACCTTGCCGTTGCTGGTGAAAGCCGCGAGCGCTGCCGGCGCGATCGTGTCGCTGTAGCCGCCGCTCTTCACGGAATCGGTGATGTCTGCCAGCACGCCGGCCTCGATCTGGGTCTTCAGCACCCCGCCGGCCCAGCTATAGATGATGTGCGGCCGATCCTTCGATTGCAGGATGGTCGGCAGCTTGGCCTTGTAGGCCTCGTTCTCGAGGAACTGCATCTCGACCTTCACACCGGGGTGCGACGCCTCATAGCTGCGTGCGACCTCCTCCCAGATCTTCACCTGGGCCGGGTTGACCTCGATGTGCAGCCATTTGACCGTGGTGTCGGCTGACGCGGAACTGGCCCAAAGCAGGCATGCGGCAGCGGCGAGTCCCAGTTTCCCGAGCAATCTCATCACATCCTCCCGACCGTCTTTTATTCTTTGACGCAATCCTGCCCTCAATTTTTGAGGTGCGCAACACAATTTCTGATCTATGCACCTCACCAATGGAATGGCTATGGTTTGCGAAAGAGTCGACGCGGCCTGCCGCGCCGGCCGCAACAAACGAGGTGCCCATGGCTGCGATCTATTCCGACCTCGCCGGCAAGGTCGTGCTCGTCACCGGCGGCGCAGCCGGAATCGGCGCTGCGATCGTGCGGCGCTTTGCGGAGCAGAAATCCAAGGTCGTGTTCTTCGACATCAAGATCGACGAGGGACAGCGCCTGGCGCGCGAGCTGTCCGAGCAGGGACTGGCTGCGCATTTCCAGCACGTCGATCTCACCGACATACCCGCGCTGCGTGCCGGCGTCGCCGAGGCACGCAAGGCTCATGGCCCGATCAACATCCTGATCAACAATGCCGCGCATGACGAGCGGCACAACACCGAGGAGATGACGCCGGACTATTGGGACGACCGCATCGCGGTGAACCTGAAGCACCAGTTCTTCGCATCGCAGGCCGTGTTGCCGGACATGAAGGCGGCGAATGCCGGCGCCATCGTCAATTTCGGCTCGGTATCGTGGATCGCAGGACAAGGCGGCATGGCCGCCTACACCGCCAGCAAGTCGGGCGTGATCGGGTTGACGCGCTCGCTGGCGCGCGATTACGGCCCCTACAACATCCGAGTCAATGCGATCGCGCCGGGCTGGATCATGACCGAGCGCCAGCTCGAGAAATGGATGACGCCGGCCGGCGAGATCGAGCTGCAGCAGCGACAATGCCTAAAGCGCCGGCTCATGCCGGACGAGGTTGCAAAGTTCACCGTCTTCCTCGCCTCCGACGAGGCTTCCGCCTGCACCGCCCAGCACTATATCGTCGATGGCGGCTGGGTCTGAGATGCCTTGAGGATCCAGTTGGAAGATCCGATCCGGACGCGGCCCGGCGGAGCTCACGGGGTCAAGGACGCGATGGATCGAGCCGGTCGCCGAGACCGGCTGGTGCGTGATCGCGCGAGGCCGACCGATGCCCTCGCTCAAGGTCTTGCCGCTGGCGACACCCACGAAGTGCAGCGAGGCGCAAGCGGGACACCGGACCGGGACGTGCGTGTCCGCGGCGTCGGAGGCTGTGCCGGGAATCCAGTGCTGCACGTTCATGCCCGTGCGGGGGCATTTGAAGATGACGTTGCGCTCCATGCTGTAGATAAGGGCCCGGCGCGGCGACCTGGAAATTGCGGGCCAATACTTACGCAGATGTCCTGAACGGATTGACGTGGGCAGCGGTGAAGACATCGCGCAGCGCTTGTAAGCAGGTTGCCGATCGAGAAGCGTTCGGTCGAATACCGCCGCCTCCTTTGAGCTGGATCAAGTCATGTTTGCGACGCCGACGATAGTCTTGTGTCGGCATCGGGAACGCTTTTTCGAGGTCCCCTTTGCCGGAGCGAGCGACGTTTGGATTTCGAGGCCCTCCCGGCGCCGCTTTCACGGAGAGTGCAGAAGACCGCGAACATGGAGCAGGCCGGAGAGCGGCTCCGCCGAAGAGTTCGATGGAACGAAGATCGGCAGCGCGGGTTTGCTGGACGAGTTCAGACCCTGGATGGAAGAGCCACGCGAACAATCGGCCTCGGCGCTCCCATCGAGCCCGAGGCCGGTTTTCGTCGAAGCCAGTGCATGGTCTGGACAAGGGAGGACGCCGATCAGGAGAACCGACATGCTTGCCGACATTGACACCGACGATCTCACCGAGGTCGTGCGCTACGCCCTGGAGACGACCCGCGCGACGACGGCCTGCCCGTTCCATCGGGACGTGGTCGTCCGCATCGGCGATGACGCCGCCGAGAGTCACGCCTTCGAGCGCGCCAAGCGAATCGTCAGATGCGACGGCGCCGAATGGGACAAGGAGGCTCTCAGGGCCGAGCTCGGCCGTCAGCTCGGCGCAGCCGCCGATGGCCGCTGCCCGAAGCGCGATCCGACCGCCTCGTGCCCCTAGCGCGCCCCGAAGCCAATGCAGACGACCCGCTCCGGTGACTTAACGTGTGTGAAGGTGGCAGATGGAACTGGCACCTAGCCTGAACGACACGCGTCGTGCATCAGAGGTCAGACTTCCCGTGAAAGTGACAAAGCCGATCGCCTCGATCATGCGCGGGAGATCCAAGACGGATCCTCCGTCGCCGGACGGGGACGACGACAGTCAGCTGCCGCCATCGGCCGAGAGGCGTCAGGTCGTCGATGAGTACGCCGAAAACCTGCGGAAGATCATCCGAAGGCTGCTTGGAAGGCTGAACTGATCTTTGCCGCGGGGACCGTATTCTGCCACATCGTAAAGGACGTCCGCACGATGTAGGGGCTCTTCTCGACGATCGCGGACGTCGCGGCGTTCATGACGATCATCGGCACCTTCGCTTCCTCGAGAAGTGGAGCGACGGCCAGGGCGTCCGGAGTGAAGTACAGTCCCGCGATGTACTGAACCTTCTCCTTGACGATCAACTCCTGAGCCAATGATTTCGACTTGGCGGGGTTCGGCGATTCTTCGTCGCGATAGACAAACTCGATCTGATGATCGCCGACTTTCGATCCATGCTTGGCCACCCAGGCGTCAATGCCGTACTTGAAGTTCTGGCCGAACAAGGCATACGGACCGGACATGGTGCCGATGATCCCCACCTTGATCGTGTCGCACTGCGCCGGCGACATCCAGGCAGTGGCAATCGCGACGGCACCAACAAGTCCAAACCTCAAGCTCATATCTCTCTTCTCCCGCTTCGGTGATGCCGTTTCAAAACATTTCGAAATATTCTCGCTGCTCCCACTCGGTGACCGTCGATTGGAAGCGCTCGATTTCCGCGTTCTTGATGAAAACGTAGTAGTCGACGAATTTCTCTCCGAGAGCCTCGCGGAAGAAGGGGTCATCGCGCAACGCGAACACCGCCTCGCGCAAGGAGGTCGGCAGGAGGTTCGCCTTGGTCTCGTATGGAGTGTCCGCCGACGGACCGGGATCGAGCTGGCGATCAATGCCGTTGAGGCCGGCCAGAATCTGCGACGCCATGTAAAGATAGGGGTTTGCGGCCGGCTCGCCGATCCTGTTTTCGAGCCGGGTGGCTTTATCGTCGGGACCGCCCAGCACGCGGATCATGACGCCCCTGTTGTCGCGTCCCCAGATCGCCCGATCCGGAGCCAGCGAATAGGAACGGTAGCGCTTGTAGCCATTGATCGTCGGCGTCGAGAAGACCGCGGATGCCCTGGCATGCTCCAGCAGCCCGGCCATATAGTGCTTGCCAAGGTTCGACAGGCCGGCCGGTTCGCTCGTCATGAACGCGTTGACGCCCTCTGTTCGGGAGACCAGCGATTGGTGAAGGTGCCACCCCGATGACATCACGTTCGGTATCCGCGGCCGGCACATGAAGGTCGCGTGATAGCCGTGGCGGTTGCAGATCTGCTTCACTGCCGTACGAAACAGCACCATGGTGTCCGCCGGCTCAATGCCGACGGTGGGCTGGAACACGAACTCGCACTGGCTCGGCCCGTATTCCAACTCGATCGACCGAAGCGGCAAGCCCAGCGCCACGATGTTTTGCCTGATCAGCTCGAGCGCAGGCTCCATCTGGTCGTAACGTTGCTCCGTCAGGTACTGATAGCCCTGCGAAAGCAGGCTGACCTCCGGAGGCTCGCCCGGTTGGCCGGGACTGCCGGCGTCCCAAGGCGCCAGGCGGGGATTCTCGACTCTGAAGATGTGGCATTCGACCTCGAGGCCCGCTTTGAAATCATAGCCCCGGTCTTTGAGCTGCCCCAGCACGGATTGGTACAGGCCCCTGGAGGCGAAGGGCACGGGTCGTCCATCGGAGAAGTAGAGGTCGCAAAGCACCCACCCGGTTTTTGATGCCCAGGGGAGAACCTTGAAGGTGGTGGGATCAGCGACCATCAAGATGTCGCCTCCCCCCTGCATCTCGTGCATCCCGAACCCGCCGCCGGCGGTGAATACGGGAAACACCGTGCGGTGAGAGGTATCTTTCGCGAGCAATGTCGTCGTTATCGAGCAGCCGCTCTCGATCGACGAGAGCGCCTCGGAAGCGACCAGCGCCTTGCCGCGCAAGATGCCGTGCTGGTCCGGAAAGGAGAGCCGGATCGTATGCAACTCCTGCTCCTCCGCCATCCGCCGCATGCGGATGGCAGCCTCCTTCTGTTCGGCCGACCAGAGACCGTGCTTTTCGACGAAACTCAACGACATCTCCTTTGCTGAGCTGGGCGGCCTGGCTTATTCGGCGGCGGTCAGGTGAGGCACCTTCTTGGCGAGCTCGGCGGGCACCGGCGCGGCCCAGGGAGCGCCCCGACGACGCTTGACGTCCACTTCCATCCAGTAGGTTTCCCAGCCCTTCGTCGGACCGATGCCATCCATTGTGGCTGGCCCCTGGATGCTGCGCGCGCTGGCAGCGTCGAGGAACAACAGCGGCTTGCCCCCGGAAGCCACCTTCTCGATCTCCTGGCGAAGCAGCCGGCGGTACTGAATGATCGCCTTGTCGGATTGGCCGAGATGTTCACGCGTCCGGTCCTGAATAGCGCCCATCGACTCGACGGCCCACTGATCGTGGACGTTGATGTCCGCGCCCATGCCGGTGTAAGTCTCGGTCGCCTGCTCGTGCGGGTCGAAGCCGTAGTCGTTCGACTTGTTCTTCCGCGAGCGGTATTCCGGCAACTCGTAAAGCTCGAGGCGCTGCGCGCGCATTTTTGCCTTGTCGACGGGCGCGGCGTAGCTGGTGAAAATCGCATACCAATAGCAATTCACGTCGTCGACGGGCACATGCCACTGGGTAATCGTCATCTCCGTGCTCATCGGAATGACGAACGCATGCGGGAATAGCTGGTTGGTGACGCGAACGTGGGTGCGCTGCTCGTCGATTTCTCGCAAGGCGATGAGCCGCAGGCCGTATTCGGTGTGCTCGACGTTGATGATCGGCCGGTCGTACTCGCGCAGGACCTTCGTCATGGGCATTTCCGAGTCGGCCGACGCACCGCGAAACTGCTTGCCATAGGCCGCCGATGTATCCTCATCCTCGAAGAACCGGTGAAGGAACGATGCGTGGGCCGGGTCAATGCCGACTTCCAGGGCCTGCAGCCAATTGCATTCGATCAGGCCCTTGAAGGCGAAGGTGTATTCGTCCGGCGCCGCGAAGCAGTCGATCTCCGGAAACGCGGGCGGCTCGCCTTCACCCAAATACGCCCACAGGATTCCACCCTTCTCCACGACGGGGTAGGACCGCTGCTTGATGTTTTTGCAGAGCGAGGAGTTTGCAGGCTCGGCGGGCGTCTCGAGACACTGTCCCGTGGCGTCGAACAGCCACCCGTGGAAGGCGCAGCGCAGGCCACCGTTCTCGAGCCGGCCGAAGGCAAGGTCGGCGCCCCGATGCGGGCAGTCGCGATCGAGCAGGCCATAGCGCCCCGTTTCGTCCTTGAACAGAACGAAGTTCTCGCCGAGAAGCTTGACGGCCTTGATGGGGCGCCCCTCCGCGAGTTCGTCGACGAGCGCAGCAGGCTGCCAATACATCCGCATCAGCTTTCCCGCAGGCGCCTTCGGTCCGACGCGGGTAATGAGGTCGTTCTGCTCTTGGCTCATCATGACTTGGATCTCCTCTCTCGGCTTCGAGATGCGTCCTCATGCTATCGGACGCAGACTAACGCTGAAACACGATCTTGCCGCCGACGATCGTCAGGTCGGCTTTGATGTCTTTGATCTGCTCCTCGGGGACCGTCATGAGGTCTGCCGACAACACGGTCAGGTCCGCGAGTTTTCCGGCCTCGATCGTCCCCTTCTCGTTCTCTTCGAACATATAGTGCGATGCCGCGCTGGTGTAGAGGCGCAGCGCCTGCTCGCGGCTGACGGCTTCGTTCGCTCCATAAACGCGTCCGGCGAGATCCTTGCGGGTTACCATGACGTAGATGTTGATGAAGGGATTGATCGTGTTCACCGGGAAGTCGGTGCCTGCGCCGAGGCTGTTCAGCCCCACCTTCTCGATGAGAGTTTTCGTGGGCACGGCCCGATTGGCGACCGCCGCACCCAGGAAGCGCTCGACGGTGGCCGCCTTGTCCCACATGAACACGTTCTGGAAGTCGACTCTGACACCGAGGCGCTTTGCGCGCTCCATTTGCTCGGGCACTATCAAGCTTCCATGGATCAGGACGAAACGCCGATCCTTGATCGATTTCTCCTTGTCGGCCGCCTCGAATGCATCAAGGACTTGGTCGATGCCCTTGTCGCCGACGGCATGGACACCCACGCGCCAATTGTGGCGATTGCAAATGGACACCAGCTCCTTGAGGCGTTGCGGCGATTGCTGGGCAATGCCGTGGTAGCCATCATGCGAGTCTGGATAGGCCTCGCGCATGAGCGCCGTCTTGAGCGTCATGCCGCCATCGTAAAGGATCTTGATTCCGGCGAACTTCAGCCAGTCATCGCCAAAGCCCGAGGAGGCGCCGTTGCCTCGCATGATGGCCTCCCAGGCCGCGTTCTCGGCGGGGGGTTCCGGGCGCCACATGAGACCGACCCGTAGCGTTGCTTCACCGGCCTGCGCCACGCGCTGCAGGGCTGCGATGTCCCTGGGCGAGGTGGCCCCTTCTACGGCGCTGGTGATCCCGAACGAGTTCAGCACACCTTCCGCGAGCTTGAATTGGCGAAACTCGTCGTCCGCCGTCCACTCCGGAACGATCTTTTCGACCTTATCGATCGCCGTCTCGACCAGAACGCCGGTCAGGTCACCGGCACTGTCGCGCTCAAACGATCCGCCGCTTGGGTTTGGCGTGGCCTTGGTTACGCCGGCCTTCTCGAGCGCCATCGAATTGGCCATCGAGAAGTGGCCAACGGTCCGGAGATAGACCGGATTGTTCGGCGCGACGCCGTCGATTTCCTGGCGTGTCAGGTAACGCTTTTCCGCGAGCTGTGACGGGGGATGCCAGGCGCTTCCGATGATCCACTCGCCGGGCCTTTTCTTCGCCACGAACTGCTTGATGCTTGCGAGGGCATCCGCAACAGTCTTGGCGCCGCTCATGTTGACGACGTAGTCGGACAGACCGGCAGCCTTGAAATGCGCGTGCGTGTCGATCAGCCCGGGAACGACAGTCTTGCCCTGCAAGTCGATCGTGCGGGTGCGATTTCCGGCCAACGCCTTGATCGTCGCCGCGTCTCCTACGGCCAAGATTCGTCCGTCGCGAACGGCAAGCGCTTCCGCAACCTTTGACTGACTGTCCATGGTGAGAATCTTGCCGTTGATCAAGGCAAGCGAGGGAGCATTGGCCTCCTGCTGCTGGGCAAACGCCGCGCTTGATGTCAGCACCACTCCCACGATCGCTGTCGTCAGCTTCATTGCGTCCTCCCCGCAAGTTCGGTAGACGAACAATCGTTCGATATTCTTCAGAATGACTCCAGTGTGAGGCGCAAGCAAGCAAAATATTTCCGCAGGATCTGCCTAATGGAACCGCAGCGGCGGCAAACAAGCCGGGATTGAGGGGCCGCCAGAATTGCTTTAACCGTCTATCGAACTTATGTTCTTAGATCGAACAAACGACACGGAGGTCGGGTGCCGCGAGTGAGATTTGTCCAGCAGGACGGCAGCGGAAAATCCATCGAGGTCGGACGCGACGTGAGCGTGATGCTCGCGGCACACGGCCTCGACGGCGAATGCGGCGGCTGCCTCGATTGCGCGACCTGTCACGTCTACGTCGATGAAGAACAAGCAAGCTCTGTCCCTCAGCCGAGCGAAGAAGAGCTCGAGTTGCTGTCCGCCGTCTCGGGAGAGCGAAAGCCGAATAGTCGGCTGAGTTGCCAGCTGAAGGTGCCCGCCCCTCTCGACGAGCTGGTGGTCCATGTGCCGGCGAGGCAATCATGACGGGACTGGTCATCATCGGCGCATCATATGCCGGGGTTCAAGCCGCTCTCACCGCTCGTGACGCCGGCTATTCTCAGCCCATCACCATCGTGTGCGACGAAGAGTGGCTGCCCTATCAGTGGCCGCCGCTATCCAAGGACTTCCTTCTCGATACGCGTTTGCGGGCTGGTGTCGATCTCCCCTGCACCGGAGCAAGCCGCAGACCTTCCTTTGACCTCAAATCCCTGGTGACAGCCGGAGACAAGGCTGGCGCCTAGTCCGCGGATTTGTGATGGTTCTCGCTTTCGAGAGGCCACTGAGAGGGACCGCCCAAGAGAATGCCGAGGCTGAAGCGTACGGAAGAAGAGGAAAAGGCGCGGGAGGGCAGCGAGTTCATCGAGACCCTGGATCGGGGTCTTCGCGTGATACAGTCGTTCGGTATCGATCGCCGTCCAATGACCCTCAGCGACCTCTCCAAGAGCGCGCATCTTCCGCGGGCGACGGTGCGCCGGATTCTGATGACCCTCGTAAAATCCGGATTCGTCGCGGGCAACGAGCGGTTGTTTTCGCTAACGCCCAGAGTGCTGCTTTTGGCTTCGGCCTATTTGACGTCGAACCAAATCAGCACCGTGATGCAGCCGTTGATGGACGAGGTCGCCGGCAAGGCCAAGGAGGTCTGCTCCCTTGCGATCCTGGATGGCGAAGAGGTCGTTTTTATCGCCCGCTCGAGTCCGGCGCGGGTATTTTCGACCGGACTGGACATAGGATATCGGCTGCCGGCTTTCTGCACGTCGGTGGGACGCGTTCTGCTGGGCAGATTGGCAAACGACGAGCTGACAAGAACGGTCGACGGCATGAAGCTGGCGGCTCAGACCCAGTCGACGCTGGTCGACAAATCGGCAGTGATTGCGACGATCATTGCCGACCGCACCAAAGGGTATAGCCTTGTCGATCAGGAAGCCGAAGAGGGCTTTCGGTCGATATCGGTGCCAATTCGCCGCTACGATGGCGCCGTCATCGCAGCCGCAAATATCGGCGCTCATGTCGATCGCATCACGACCGGTGAGATGATCGATCGCTTCCTGCCTCTCCTCAAGGAGATGTCCCTCGCCGCGCAGCCCCTGCTCGTCTGAGAAGCTGCCGCCTTTTGGCGAGCACCCGTCATTTTAGCCATTTCTTGTAGGCGACCGGATCCATGTCACGGACATCCACGCTTATGCTGACCACATCCGGGCATCGCTCTGTCATCGTCCGTCGAAGGCTCGTACTCAGCTCGACCTTCTGGTCGGGCGATCGACCTTCGAGCAAATAGACAGACAGATGCACGAAGCTGTCACGCTTCCCGGCAACCAGGAAATCGTTGTAGACGCACGCCCGCACCTTGACGTCCTCCGCCTTCATGATGCCCGTTCGCCAAGCGGCTTCAAAGAGCGCTTCCATCAAGCCTGTTACGTCGTCGCGAGCGAGCGTCCCTTCCGAATATTCGATCACCAAGTGCGGCATGACGTTGTTCTCGTTTTTGGGTGGCGTTCATGAGACGACCTCACCGTCGTAGACCGTTCGCCCCTCAACGTCGCCCATCTTTTGTCGCGGCGGGTCATGGTTCGCATGGGGAAGGCCCGGTCTGCGGAATCTTTGCCGAGAAACACCCTGTGCAGCGCAGAGCTGTGCAGCAGCTCCCCAGCCGGGCCGGTTTCGTGGGTGATTTCAGGCGGGGCGGGAGATCTGGCTGGGGCGGGAGGGATCGAACCTCCGAATGGCGGAATCAAAATCAGTTTGATTATTCAGTGATTTCAAGGTGCATTTGGAAAAATCGAGCCAATTCGCCTCTAGGAATATCAATTGCTTGTCAGGCATTTCCAAATAAGGAAGCGCCTCTCGGAGCTTAGCCAACCACATGCTGCTCGCGTGAAAGCGGACACCGTCAGTATCGATACGTGCGAGGGCATCCTGGGTCGTCTCGCTGAAGCGCTATCGTTTTTCGAGCAAGACAGTTTGTAAGGTCTCAGCCATTCTCATCCGGTGATCTGCTCCGGAAGTCGTGCGGACCAACGCGTGATAGGACTTTGCGTGCTGATCGAGCAGCTGATTAAGAGACACGCTGCTACCATTGGTTTCACAAGGGAATTCTTCCAACCAAGTCAAAATCCGATCACTGCAGATCATAGCTTGTAGCGAAACATCCAACCGCAAAAGAGCGTGCCGGCGGCTGAGCAAGACGTCGCGGGTTCGAGTCAGTGGAGGGCTACCGCCTTTCCCAACGCCAACCGAACCTGCGATCATCTCATCCTATCCTTCGCTTAAGGCATCTCGTCGAATCTGAATGGCGACGCCTACATCGCTGTTCTCATATCCTACAATGAGGCTTTGCGTTTCCTGCGCAAGAGGCGGCCAATAGTGAATCTCGCGCACCACGCTGCTAAGTCCGTTGGGAGGGCGCAATGAATGATTATGTCAATCACGACAATATCCGGCGCTAAAAGAAGCTCATCGCCATCAGCGAAGGTGACCCGCATCGAGATCTTCTAGCCGAATAAGAAGCCGAGCATACGAAGCCGGATGACTGGCCCAACGACGTATACGCCGGCGTCCCCTGGGTTCCGGCACTGACAACGGGCGATCTGTGCGGAGCACCGACTGCGGCATGCATGACACGGCCACCTTGGAGGATTCTCCACCATTTCAGATTTGGCTTCGGACTTCTTGGCGAATGAGCATAACGGTACAGCGGCGGAACCCTGGTCAGTCCATTGTTGAGGATATCCCAGATCTCCCCACTCTCAACGAGTCGCTTCCCAACCATCCCCAATAGCCAAGGACTTGTTCGCGACGACTTTTTTTGGAGGGCTTTGAGTTCCCTTCCTCTGAAGGTCCAAAGTTGGAAATCGACCAAGCTGGTGCTCTGGAAGACCCAATCCGGTCAGTCATCTGGCTAGGCCGGATCAACGGAATCTCAGGCATTGAGAAGTGACGGAGATGCCGCCCACTCTCCTGTTGGAGCGATCGGAGATACCGTCGCGGCCCTGCGACAAATGTGGCGTGCCCATGAGGCACTTGGCCGATCTTCGCAGTGCTGGCGTCCGCCCCAGCTCAACGGCACGTCGTTTCAGAGAATTGGTGAAGGCGTCCGGCAGTCGTCGGAGACGGCTTATGTCCCAAGAGTGATGTGAACTGGAGCATCACGGGACTCCATCTACGCATCGATCAAGCCAGCTCATAACAGGCTTCATCGTAAGGAAGAACGACCGCCGGATCCGGCCTCGCCTCAGGCTTCGGTCATCTGGAGCGACATTTGCATAGCCTCGTCAACTCGGCCACACTTCCCGAAGGGGACCACCGGATAAGGGGCCTGGCCGGAGGCTGCAGCGATGGGAGCATTCGTTGACGACGCTGAAGGTTCTTCACACGACGACCTATCGATTCAACGAACATGTGCGCCTGTTGCCGCATCGCTTGATGCTTCGTCCGCGCGAAAGCCGCGAGCTTCGTTTGATTTCGAGCAACATCAAGGTGACGCCGGACGCGGACCTGACCTGGGCGCACGATGTGTTCGGCAATACGATCGCGACGGCCACGTTTCAGATGGCGGCCTCGAACCTGGTGATCGTCGGCGTCGCGGAGCTCCAGCTCGACGCGGTTGCATGGCCGGTATTCGATATCGCTGTTTCGGCCATGTCTTACCCATTCCGCTATTCTGACGACGATTGGATCGATCTCGGCGCCCTGGCCTCCCCCCAGTTCTCGGATGCGGCAGGACTCCTGAGAAATTGGGCACAAAGGTTCGTTCGAGGAAGTCGGACTGATACGCTGTCGCTGCTAAAGGACCTGAGCGTCGGTGTTTCTGAAGCCGCTCGGTACCAGAGCCGTGAGGATGAGGGGACCCAAACGCCACTGGAAACACTAGATCGCGGCTGGGGGTCATGCCGGGACTTCGCGGTGCTGTTCGCCGAAGCAGCACGCATGCTCGGCTTCGGAGCCAGGATCGTCTCCGGCTACCTTTACAATCCGGAACAAGGCAGCGTCGGATCGACCTGCGCGGGATCAACCCATGCGTGGGCGGAGGTCTTCGTACCGGGAGCCGGCTGGATCACTTTCGACCCGACCAATCGCAGCCTCGGGGGCTTCAATCTGATCCCGGTCGCGGTCGCGCGCGACATCCGGCAGACGATCCCGGTGTCCGGCAGTTTCGTCGGCAGCACCGGTGCCTTCGCCGGGATGTCCGTACAAGTTCTCGTCACATCCTAGTGCGACGCAATGGAGCTTCAGGATGGCAAAATCTCGCCCATTAAATTGTCGTGAACGAGCAAATTTGACCATCAGCTCGAGCTGCACTGCGGCACGATATCCTTCATCACCGGTCCATTCTCGGCATCCATCGGTGAGTGGGAGCGTGTTGCTCCCGTCTGATCTTAGAAGGAGCATCATGCCCGACATTCTCGAGGCGTTGCGCGGATGGCTCGAACGTGCGTCCCGCGCAAGAACGTCGTCTTTCGATCCAATCAGCGAGGTCAGCCATGGAGAAGTACATTCACCTGCAGGACCTCATCCTATCCAAGGAACATCTTGCATAGCCGCACAGTGAAGCGGAGCGGGAAGTGCTCTTGAAGTTGCTGGCGGAGGAGGAGGCGAGAGAGCCTCAGCCGAAAAGAGGCGTTCTCTTGCCGCGCTGAACCGCATCAAGGAGCGGCGTACTCCAATTCGAGAGGATACGACTATGAACCACCAGACAATAAAAGGCACGGTCGCCGTCGCGCTCTTCGGTGCGGCGATGCTTGGCTCGGTGCTCCCTTCGGCGGCAGCCCCGATCTCGGCGAGTACGACTCTTCTGACACAAGCGGCTTCTTCATCCGGAGTGACCGAGGTCTACTACCGACGCCACTATCGTGGCCGCTACTACCGCGCTCCGGGGGCCGCGATTGGTCTTGGCATCCTTGGCGCTGCGGCTGGAGCCGCCGCCTATGGAGCCTACGGTGGCGGCTATTACGGGCCGGGCTATCCGCAGAGCTACTACGCGCCAGGCTACTACGGCGGCCCGTATCCCTATCGCCGCCAATACTACACCCCGTATTGAGCGCACGAGCCACGCTGCTCGAGTGCGACGGTCTTCATCATAGACCGTCGCACTCGATGCGGTTGCGAGGCTCATAAGAAGCGCAAGCGCGATCGGGGGCGCGTTCGCGCCAGCGGCGGCTTACTTTTCGTTTTCTTCCGTTTGCTCTCGCTCCAGGTCGCCGATCAGCTTGCCAATGCGCTGCGCGGTCGTGGGATCTTTCGCTCCACGCAGCAGGCGCTTGGATTGTTCTAAACGAAAAGCAACCTGCTCTTGGCGGGCGAGTTGGTCTTCCATCATTTGCTTTCCTCCAGGGAGGAAGACGATTGGCAGGGCCAATGGTTCAAATCTATTGTGCCGGCGCGCGGCGCTCCGCTCGATTGCAACAGTGCCGCACCAGGCATAGGAACGAACCAGGCCAAACAGCCGAGTTGAACAGGAGGAACGATATCTCGTTATGGTTGTTGCCCTGGCGGATCCTCGAACGTGGCGGGATCGAAGACCGAAAGTCAGCAGAACAAAATGGTGAGATCTCTGTCATCCCTCGCGATCTTCATGCTCCTCGGAGCGGCGGTGATCGCTTTGCCGACCTTTGCTCCAAAAGTGCAGGCGGATGAGCTCGTGGCGCTGGCCAAAGGCGACCGGCTCAAAATCCGAGCCGCTTTCCTAGATTGCTCGGCACAGGTCTGGCCGGACTTTCCCACGTCCTGTTTGCGACACGCTGGCTCTGGAACGAAGATCCAGGAAGCTCGTCTCGTGACTGCCCGGCGATAGTTCGGTCCTCGTTCAATCAGCTAGCCTCAGGGATCAGCCCCCCAGTTCTTCCCGTCCAAACCAGCCTGGCAGCATCAGACCGTCACGCCGAGACGAGACACCGCGGACGCGGCGAATTGGCTGGCCTTTCTTCCCTCGAAAGGCGCAGCAATGGGCGCGGCGTCGGTCCAGGGCAATCGGTTTACGAGCATTCGCGGGTGCCGAGACTCCCTCGGCCCGCCGAGAGAGAGCGAGATCACCATGTCAATAGAGCCAATCCAGGTGCCGAAAGTTCTCATCGTGGAGGACGAGATGATCCTGCGGATGCGTGCGGTCGACATCGTGGAGGATGCCGGGTTCTGTCCCATCGAGGCGATTAATGCCGACGAGGCAATCTCGGTTCTGGAGTCCCGATCGGACATCTCGCTGCTGCTGACCGATATTCAAATGCCGGGAACTATCGATGGCCTCAAGCTCGCCCATGCGGTGCACGAGCGCTGGCCCTCGATCAAGATCATTCTGGTGTCCGGCCAGGTAAAGCCGTCCGAGGCGGAACGGCCGGCGAACAGCAGATTTTTCGGTAAACCGCTCGGTGTCGAGCAAATGATCACCGAGCTTAAGGCGATGGTGGGCGCAGGTGCTTTGCAGATCGTTCCGACGGCAGGCGACTGGACGCTCGGTGGCGCGTTTGACGCCGCGCGCGCCTCCCCCTCCCGGTCGGAGCAGGAGGCTTCCCTGTCCGCCGAGAACGACAGCCTTCGCTTGCTGCTCGAACAGGCCAAGATCGACGCGCAAGCTTTGATCATTCAGGCCGGCATCGATGCCGAGCAGCGAAGTGCCGCCGACAAATTGCAGAAGCTGATCCTCGGTGAGCTTCATCATCGCGTCAAGAATACGCTTGCCATGGTGAGTGCAATCGCGTCCCAGAGCTTCCGCGGAGCGCCGAGTATCGAGCATGGACAGAAGGCCATGGAGGGCAGGCTGCTCGCATTGGGGCGAGCCCATGATCTGCTGATGCAGGTGAGTTGGGCCGATGCGAGCCTGACCCACACGCTGAGCAGCGCAACGGAGCCCTACGACAGTCAGGGCGACAGACGCTTCCACTTCAATGGACCGGATATCAGGATTACGTCGGTCGCCGTCATTGCGCTTGCGATGACGTTGAACGAACTGTGCACCAACACCACCAAGTTCGGCGCCCTGTCCGTCCCGACGGGCCGCGTCGAGATTTCGTGGGCGATCGATGAGTTGAAGCAGAGGCTTCGCCTAGTCTGGACTGAAAGGGGCGGTCCCCCCGTCGAGCCGCCCACACGCCGGAGTTTCGGCACCCGGATGATGGGGTCTCTGGGCCAGCAACTGACCGGGCAGGTGAGCCTCGCATATGAACGGGGCGGATTAGTCTACACGCTGGACGTGCCACTCGGCTCGATCGCCGTGGTCGCGTGATCTGGCTTTTGTTCAAGCCCTGAGCGAGCTCTGTCGAAAGGGTCCGATACCTTAGCTTCCCAGCTGGGCCGGCGCCGTTTGGCTTGCCGATCGCCTGAGAATCCAACAAAAAGGCCGCGGATTGCACCGCGACCTCTTGCATCGGCTTGCTTCGTCTCTCAGTAGGTGCCGATCCCGACGCTCACGCCGGGAGCGCGGAAGCCAACGCCGCCGCGGTCTTCATAGCCACGTCGCTCGATGTAGCGCTCACGTGGTGCATATCCGTACGCATCGCGCCCTTCGCGGATGATGACGCGCCTTTCGCTACGTTCGCGCCAGCACCGTCCGTCTTCATTGCAGACCATGCGAATCTTTTGAAGGCTGCTCTCCGGCGTGGGCGATGTGCTGAGGGAAAGCGGGGCTGCCGATGCCGCGGTCACGATAAGCGTACTGGCTGCGGCTGCTAAAACTGTGAGAATTCTCATGAAGTATCTCCCAAAAGAAGTTTGTGTCAGTGAGCCAATAGAATCGCGAAACAATGGTTCCGGGAGAGCAAGAAGAAACTGCTCCGCAGAAGTAGCTAATGCTATCGGTGGCGTGAACGCGAGTTGCGCTCCCGCTTACCCCGCAGCGGAACATGAAAATCTTGGCTCGACGATCCCAGAACCATCATCGACGTTCGAATATCGCCTGACGCAAGAAGCGCTCAACCTTCGCCAGCAGGCCAAAGGGATGCCCGCTGGTATCCGCCGCTCGGAGCTTTTGCGAAAAGCCCGGCAGATCGATGTTGCCGGAGAGGTCAACAAGTGGTTGACCTCGCCGGGACTATTGGCGCCGCTTTAGGACTTCATCTC
Organism: Bradyrhizobium sp. USDA 336; assembly: GCF_044908355.1. NCBI lineage: Bacteria > Pseudomonadati > Pseudomonadota > Alphaproteobacteria > Hyphomicrobiales > Nitrobacteraceae > Bradyrhizobium > Bradyrhizobium sp. USDA 336. Next base: position 3,363,774 of record NZ_JBIYDC010000002.1, read on the forward strand.
CAACAGGCTGAACCTACGTCCGCTCCGTAGAGACCAACTGGTATCGGGATTTTACTCTCACCCTCCCGGGGCTGATCGACCGCCGTCTGCGCTTCATTTCAAGCGGGCGGCGTTTTTGCTTCCGGCGGCGAGCCCTTCGCCGGGACTGATCCGCAACTGGGAGTAATTCCCAAGTGCCTCCCAGCGGCGCCGAACACCTTCACCTCGACCAAAGGCAACGGCCTCAGTGCGGGGGCATCTGAGGCCGCTAAGCCTTCCGCCGGGCATTGGGGCAAAATGTCGACCGGTCAGTGGGCTTGGCTCTCGGAGATAAATCTCCGATTGCTGAGGACCAAGAACTCCCAAGATCAATCGTTCCAGCCGCTTGAGAATATTGCTCGTCCTAACTTGGGCAATATTCGAAAGACTCAGGACGTGCCCCTCCTCCCCCGGGGGCTCACCGGCGGCACTGACTTGCCATTTGATGGAAGCGATGACTTCGATGAGTCGCCGTTTTGGGGTAGCGCTAGGACAAGCAATCCGCTCGAGCATGCCAAAGCACTACGCCGATTTTGCACCTGATGAATAACTCCCCCTTGGGTCACCTCGTTGCGGAAGATGAAACCAATTGACCTTCCCTCGATCAGAGCGGCTAACCATTGATCCGGGGGTGGTCAATATTGACCAGCGGCTGTCAGAGTTTCAGGTCATATTTCGCCAAAATGGGGGTTGGCAGATCAATGCAGTCACTCGACGATAAGCTTTTTTACCTCCGCTCCATTTCAAAGGATCTCAATACACAGCTGCTCACTTTGATCGCTTTGCGAGAGAGCACCAACGAGGCCCACAGAAGGATCGCCTATCGGGGCTGGCGCAGGAGGCGACGACGCGCGAGAGAGAGAATTTAACGGCAATCTTCCTTTTCTACGCTTTGCAGAACTTACCCATATCGGTCGACGCTCGCTCCTCCAACTTCTAAACAGGCCGAGTCGCTCTTGCGCATTGAGCCAAGCGCGAATCAGGTTGAGCTGGACTCGCCAGCGGTTGGTCCTCGCTGGTCCCAGAGAATGACGGACCAGCTCTTTCGTGAAGATGGTAGAGGCCTACGGGCAACGAACTATATCAAAGAAGCAAAAGGCCGGGCGTCGCCATCCGCATTCTCGGGCGCCATGTGTCCGCCGGCGGCCGAAGCTTCGGCTCGGCGACGATGGCCATCCTGCTGATCAAGAGAGCTGCCACCGAGCAGGCATTCCGGATCACATTGGGCACTTTTGTCCGGTCGATATCGATCTTGTTCTCCGAATGTTGTTGAATGTACTGCGCGTCGAAACCGTATTGGATCCTCCAGGATCTTGCCGCCACGACCGAGCTGTGGTTTCGCAGCTCTGCTTATCGCCAAGCGCGGGTCATTCTACTACGATTGTGATACTGAGCGCACATGACTCCAGTCGCGAGATTTCTCGTGGTCCAGGTCTCAGGCCAGTCTATGAAACGCTGGCGGCAACACCTCCCGAACGAGTTGACTTAGATCTAAAGCCTCGCCGCTTTCCGTAATGTCAGAGAATAGAACCTCGACAAAGGGATGCTGGCGGTTGAATGCGGCGCCTCGCTGGTACTTCGCGCTCACAATCCGCTGAAGTGCGGCAAGGTTCAACCGGCCAAGCGCATTGTATTGATCGCGGAACAGACTTTGTCGTCCTCCACGGTGCTCGACAGACTCCGCCCAAACGTCCATCACCTTCCGGCCCATGAACGCCTCGATCTGTTCATTTCCGTCCTGAGCAAGAAGCCGCAACCCGTCCATGGTATGTGGTCCGTCATCGACCCGAAATTGTGTAAGTGACATGGAAATCTCCTGTTATCGGCATCCGGTTAGATCGACAGCCCGTCGCGCACTGCGCCTCCCTCGTTGTCCCACCGTGAGAGAGCCAAAGTGCACGATCTCGCATCGCTAGGCATGTCTTCTGTTAGAGGCAATTTGCCGTGACCGGCGTCATCCTTGTGGTTATGAAGAAATCGGGCGATCTGGCCGCGGAGCGCCGCCGTCTCCAGCAACTCGCCAATCGACCCGGCAGTGTCGAAGATATCGCGTTGCAGCGTGGTCGGTAGAGCGTTCCATTGCATGATGATGGCTGCGCCAAGATACCGCAGAACAAGCTCTTCTTCAGCCGCAAGGGCTACGCCGTCCGATCGGCCCTGTTCCGCCACTGCGCGGTATTGCTGAGATTTAAACATGCTGGGCTCTTTCGTTCGAAGTCTCAGCCCATCTCCCCACCCTGGATGGTGAGACTTAGAAAGATATGGGGATCAACGGTTTGAATAACGAGCCTCGGCCGTACAATAAGATGGCACAAGAGTGAGCAATATTGACCAGCGGGCTGGGGTACCGAGCCAGCATACTGCCTCATCACCGCCCGATCATCTGCGTCGACATCCGCATTCTGAACACGTCAACTGCGCTCATTCCCACGTCGTAGCGATCGCAATCCGGTGATTAACAGCCGCAGCCGTAGCCGATGCGCGACGCGCTCGGGGAAGCGCAGGCGGTGTCGCCCTCGGTGGGCAGCGAGCTGACGCGCTCAACAGTCTGCTTTCTTGTAGAACTGGTGAAAATCGGCAGGTAAGCTGGCTAAAAACGCTCTCGCCGCTCGTTCAAAAACGCCAGGGCGCTTGGCAGTTAACCGAGATCGGGCAGGTTTGTGAGGCACAGGAGGCTCCGTGACAAAGCCAACCAAGGGCATCTTTGACCCCAAGAAATTCCTCGCCAAAGTGGGTGCGGGGAAAACGATTCTCGAGCTTCCCAAGAACCGGCATGTGTTCCAGCAAGGCGATGTCGCAGACTCGGTGTTTTACATTCAGAAAGGTAAAGTCAAGCTAACGGTCGTATCCGAGCAGGGTAAGGAGGCGGTTGTCGCAATTCTGGAGCCCGGCCAATTCTTCGGCGAGGGATGCATGAACGGTCATCAGTTACGCATCGCGACGACAACGACGATGGAAGATTGCGTTATCACGTCGATCAGCAAAGACGCGATGATGAAGGCTATTCGTGACGAGCCGAAATTTTCACAGCTCTTCATGTCGTATCTCCTGACCCGGAACAGTCGGATTGAGGAGGACTTGATCGACCAGCTCTTCAATTCGAGCGAGCGGCGGCTTGCTCGACTGCTGTTGCTGCTCGCCAATTTCGGCAAGGAAGGCAGCCCGCAGCCGATCAGCGCGAACATTAGTCAGGAGACATTGGCTGAGATGATCGGGACCACGCGATCCCGCGTCAGCTATTTCATGAACAAGTTTCGCAGGCTGGGCTTCATCAGCTATAATGGGCACATCGAGGTCCACAATTCACTGTTGAGCGCGGTTTTGCATGAGAAGCCCCTGCTGAGAGAGCGAGATCAGTAGGGCGGTCGGAAAAAAACGACCCCAGGGCGTGGGGGCGCGCTGAGGCCGTCATTTCATCGGATGCTTTGGGGGGCATATGCATCCGGTCGCCCCTCACCAAGTCGCGCCGCCGGCGTTCGTTCCGCAGGGATTCGAGGTCGAGATTCGGTACACCGAAAGGCAGGTGAAATGCCGGCCGACGTCACTATTCCCCTTCTAGGAAATGTCCCAACGCCTTAAGGGGGCGCAACCTGTCGCAAACGATCTTCAGAATAGCCAGCATCGGCACAGCCAAGATCGCACCCAGCACGCCCCACATCCAGAACCAGAACACCAGCGACAGGATAATCAGCACCGGGTTTAGCGTGAAGCGCCGCGCAAGCAGCAGGGGCGTCAAGATTTCGCCCTCGACGAGATGAATGCCAAAGTAGAGCACCGGCGGCAGCAAGGCCCACCACAAGCTCTCGAAGCTCAGCATTCCGACCAGCACAAAGATGCCGACGCCGAAAAGCGGCCCCAGAATCGGAATGTAGTTCAGAAGGAAGGCCGTGGTACCCCACAACAGCGGATCTCCCAGGCCGCAAAGATACATCGCTGCCGCCGTCGTGACGCCTACCCCGGCATTCATGGCCGTAATTGTAAGCAGATACCCCGATATGTCCTCCTGGATCTGCTGAGAGATATCGACGGCTTGTCGCTTGTTGCTGAACGTCGGCAGAATTTCAACGACCCGCCGGAGGAATATGTTGCCCGCGACTAGAAGAAAATAAAGCACCAGGACCGTCGTAAACAGGCCATCGAGTACGGAGCGCGTGCCGGCGAAAAGGACGCCTGTTATGCCCAGATCGCGGCGAACCGAAACAATTGATCCCTTGCCGGGCGGAGCATCTGCAGCCTGCTCGGCCTGTTGAATGACTTTTTGCAACGCCTGAATCGGCCCGCTGACAAGCCGTAGGTGTGCCTCCAGGCGGGGAATGCCCTCGGGCAGCCGCTCTGCCCAGGTCGTGGCCGGCACCGATAACGCCGCCACCAGACCGACAAGCGCTCCAATCACCAGAAGAACGGTGAAGAGCGCTCCCACAGCCCGCGGCAGATGCAAGCGTCCCAAGAGGGGGACAGCGGGTTGAAGCAGGAGATTCAGCACGAGGGCAACCATGACCGGAAGAATGATCGAGCTTGCGACGTAGAGCGCCGCCAGGACACCTAATCCGAACAAGCCACCGAGAAAAAACGTCCGCGGATCAGACGGAAGCGGCATCTCCGTCTCATTGCGAGCATCGACTGCCGCAGCGTGTGGATCTGGCAGATCAACATCAAGCGGGACCGAAGGACTATGCAACGGCGGTATGACGGCAACCATGGTTTTCCCTCTGGAGATGAGCGGATCATCTCCTCGGTGCCAATCGCCCCCCTTTTCGGCGTCAGGCTTCGCAAGAGCACAGGCGTGAAGTTCTTGCTCCGCTCTTCGGGCAGGCAAAGTAGCGGATTACGAAGCCAGCCTAAATTGCAACGATGACGACTTCGTCGTGTCCGCACCTTGCGCATTTAAAGGTGCGCACATCAAAACCGGGCTTGTCCGGTTCGATGCAGACCAACGTCATCGGCGTGCGGCATCTCGAGCAGCCATGAATTCTGAAGTCTGCGGCACTAAGCCTTGGATTGGATCGACTAGACGGCATGATACTCCCCTTGAGAACCAGGCGGGAGCGCGACACTCTCAGTCACCGATGGATGCCTATCGTAGGGCGGTGATCAAACAACCTACCTTTTGGAGTTCCCTGTGCGCTGGTCAATATTGCTCGCTTTCCGCAACAAACTTGCGGAGGAGATAACAACACCACGCGCGCGGCGCCCGGTTCATATATTGAGGGCGGCTCTTGAGCCGCCCTCTTGCGTTCAGCTGCTTGTCATGTGGTTCGGGAGCTCGCCTACCCCTCAATGATGTAAACGATCTCATGCGTACGCGGGCGAAGGACAAAATACTTGCCGTGCACCAGGATGAAATCGTATCCACGCCATTCCGGATAGATTTCCACGATACGTGACGGCATCGGGTAATAGCGGATACCGGCGGGCACAGCCGTTCCGATTGAGAGATTGAAATTCACGTTCGTTACTTCCTCGACTTTCTCTTGCTTCATCGCCGAGGTTATCTGGGTGCGCTTCTCGGCGGGAGGAGCTGCCGTCGCCGAGTTTGCCGCATTTCCCGTCGTCCTACTGTCGGAGGTCGATGGCTTTGTGTCGGCAGACGGCGTTTTCAAGTCCTTTGAGGTGGTTGTCGAATCAACTGCCTTTGCCTTGCTGTCGGCTTTCAGCTCGCTTGCCGGCTTGGTGTCAGGAAGTGATTTCGAGTCAGCTGTCGGATTCTTCATGTCCTTCGAAGCGGCGGTCGGAGCAGTTGAGTCCGGAGCCTTCGACCGGCCGTCAGCTTTCTTGTCGCCCGTCGTTGTTGCCTCCGGCTTGACCTGTACATGTTGAGGCTTACCCTCTTTTGACGTAGCGCCGGGGGGTAATGTCTCGGCTCCCTTTGCCGCTGGTGCATTCATCGGCACCGCGCTATCGCCTTTAGGCGAGGCGGCAGCCGGAGACTCCTTCGCTGCTCCCTGATTGACGCCTTGCGCTGTCGCCAGCCCTGTCGTGGCCAATAGCGCCGCGACAGCTGCAGAAACTATTAAGGACTTCGTCAGCTAATATTTTCCAATCAAACTGCATTCAAGCCGACGAAGATCGGCCATAGGATGGAACGGCCCTAACAAGCTTTAGTTCCCTGCAGTGCTCGGTTGCGAACGAGACGCAGTCAATGACGGGATGACATTCGGATCTTCGCTCGAAGCTCTCATCTCGCAAGGCGAGCGGCGCAATTCGCTGAGGCGACTACCCAAATGGTATTTGACTTGTGGCTCTGCCAGTCAGTGGATCGTTCGGGCCGTTAGGTGCTATGCTGCCGGTAGTCGAGCGCAGTCAGTCCACGGATGGCACGCGCGCACAGCTTGTCGGCATCGCGCTCGCCGTCGCCTGCTGCCTGCACAATTCTCCTGGCAATGATTTCCCGATCTACCTCCAGCTGGCCGATGTGTTGAAGCGTTCGACATGCCAGGTCGTACGCTGCGTTCACGGCGGTTACCTGCTCTGGGTTAATGGATAAGCTTTCGAAGATCTGATTGATACTGGCCATAATGCTCCTCCCGGCAATGCCTCGCGATGAACCAGAGCCGCTTTGCTCCGGCACCGCGGGACAGAGTTCTAAGCCATGTTACCGATTTGTCGGGGTCATCTTTGCAACAACCTCAGCGAATGGCTTGTACGACTCCTTGGCAAGATCGCCGTAAAGCGTGCCGATCTTCTGCGACTCCACAACGAACGTGCCATAGGTTGCCTTGGCGAAGTCGGCCTGAACTTCAATCGCCTTGTCGAGCGACTTTACGCCCGAGAGCTTCTCAACAAACAGTCTCGTATGCTCGAGCGACTTCTTCGTGTAGTCCCCGTAAGCATTGGCAATCGCAAGGAAGGCCCCGGGCAAGGCGCTGGACGAAGCTCTTGTATTGAGCTGATCATTGCCATTCGGTTGGTGCGGCACATTCTGCTCTGTCTGGATGTGATCTGACATTTGTGTCTCCTTGTTTCGCTTGGTGGTGGATCAACGTTGCTCGCCACCGATGGTTGCTTCAGGACCCTCACTTATCGCTGGTCCGTTCCGGGGCGTGTGTTCGTAGGACGAGCAGCAGCCCGCTGTGTCTACGCTTGAATATCTCATCGACCGGTGAGCTAAGCGTTCCGCCGGCGACGCGTCGGCGCAGACAGGACAGCCAGGCCGGTAGATGCCGTTCATGGGAGCGACCGGACAACTGCATATTCTAAAAAGGAGTCGAATCGTGAAAGCGCGTGTTTGGGATAACCAACGCTAGTTCGGAAGATGATCAATATTGGCCAGCGGCAGCAGCATGCATTGCTCAACGATGGTGCATCACCGCGCCCAACGGCATCCACCGGTGACTGGGAGTTTCGCGCTCCCGCCCTGATCAAGGCTAGCTCAATGACCATCCAGCGACCGATGTGTCCCGAATGCCAGATAAGCATGATGCTGGCGCGCATTACGCCCGGTCCCGCCGGCTTTCGCATTCAAACCTTCGAATGTCCCGCTTGTGATCTCATCCACCAGCTCCTCGACGAAGCAGTCGACCCGATGAAATGCGCAAATACTTTAGCTTGGTTTCGGGGCGAGCTGCGGGCGCCGACATAGCACGCGCGCAACCGAAGCGATCAGGCGCCGAAACCATCGATGTAGGCCTTGCGGCGACGAAGCCGTGGGGCGAGCCTAGCTTCGCTACGGCCGTGACCCGCTCAACGGACATCTAGCTCAGCGCCTCGTTTCGCGAACTCAGCGTCGCCCTTCGACGTATCGAAGGATAGTCTCCGAAAGGCGGACGACCAGCTCCTTCAGCTCCATATTCTCTTTTTCGAGAGAGCGAAGGGTGCCCCTCATTCGCATCTCGTCGTCCGGACTCTGAGGCCAAAAGCTGGGTGGCTTTCGCTCGGCGATCATTCCTTCCTCCCAACAGCCCGCCCCCCAAGGATACATGCTCTTAGAGACACCGATTCGCTGGTCAATTTTGCTCAGTCTCCACGGCGAGCGCGTTGGTTATCAAATGGCCCCGATCTGCCGCGACGCTCTCGGTTATGGCTGCTCTTGCCGCCCACTAGCACGACTATCATGCTAGGACAGCCATGCTGCCCAACGCCTTCGATGGAAGCGCCCGAAGCCTGACCCAACAATACCGCCGGTAGACGTAGTCACCCGAAAATCCGCATCATGATTGCTTTGCCGAGGGGGGCGGCGCGTATGCCGGTGAATGCGGTGACGTAGTCGCCGGAATAGAAAGCTCGAATGAGATCAACGCGCGTGTTGAGGGTCTCATCGAATCGGATTGCAAATCCATCCGCTGTACGCCGCACGACCAGAGCGGCGAGAGTTCTCTCACGAAGTGTGCAATGGACGACGGTGCCAACCGGTGGAGGATTGTTGCTCACGAAGCGGGCACCCGTGATCGACATGTCGGCCAAACGGTAGATGCCGGACCGCCCACCGATATTGAAAAGAACTGGCTCAGTTCGCTCGAACCGCTCGGCCTTTCGCCGCCGCGGCTGCTCGACGGACACCAGGCAGACGATCGTCAGGACGACTGCATTGTATAAACTCCAGGCCAGCGCCAGGCCGCCATAAGCGATAATGTCGCCTTGCGCATGAAGCACGAAGGCATAGGTAATTCCGGCGAGCGTAATCGCCAACGCGGAGCCGTAGATCCTGAGCAGCGGCCATTCGATGAAACCTTGATCGCGATCCCCGCCCTTTGCGGTGACCTCGAATTTGTGCCCCAGCGGCTTGAGCAGTCCCCTCGCGACTGCTTTGAGAACCGCTGGCAAAGCAATGTATTGGGAGACGTCGGACATCACCGCCATTGACCGTCCACGAGAAATCCAGGCGATGGTGAGCGAATACCAGATATAAAACGGCAGGAAATATCCGAGGAGTATGGAAAGATCCGCCTGAACGGCTTTGATGCCGAACAGAAGATAAAGGCTCGGAATGACAAGACCGAATACCTTGATGACATAGGTCGAGGTCCAACTCATGAATGCTTCGACCAGGGATAGCCTGTCGACAAGTTCCAGCCGCGATCTTCGCGAAAAGGGGCCGCTGCGCCCCCGAATTATCTGCATGAAGCCAAGACACCATCGGCTGCGCTGAGTGATGTACTCCTTCAGTCCTTCGGGGGCCAACCCCAAGGTCAGCCGCTCGTTCAGGTACACCGTGCGCGCGCCAATCTCCTTCAGCCGCAGTGTCAGTAGATAATCCTCCGTCACGGAATCGGTCGGAAAGCCGCCAATTTTCACCAGTGACGAGTGTCTGATGACCGACGACGTGCCGCAACAGAAAGCCACGCCCCACGCGTCCTTCGCTGGCATCAGAATATCGAAGAAGAAGCGCTGCTCGTCCGGCCAGACCTTGGTCGCGGCCAGGTTGGTTTGAATCGGATCCGCATTGATGAAATGCTGAGGCGTCTGCACCACGCCTACGCCAGGATCGCGGAGCAGGCACATCGCGCGAGCGAGAAATTCGGGCATGGGAACGAAATCGGCATCGAGGATCGAAATGAAGTCGGGAGGATCGACGAGCCCTGTCACATGACGAAGAGCGTGGTTGATGTTGCCGGCCTTGGCGTCCTTGTTGTCGGGCCGAGCCAGATAGCGGCAGCCGAGCTCGCCTGAAAGCTTTTCGAGCCAGCGGCGCCGCCCGTCGTCCAGCACCCAAACTCGATAGTTAGGATAGTTCATTCCAGTTGTGCCGACGATCGTGCGCTCGAGAATCGAAACTTCCTCGTTGTAGGTGCAAATGAACACGTCGATGAGGGGAGTGTCCCGTCCGGCAAGCCACCGCCTATTGGCTTCGACTTGCGGCGTTCGATCGATCGTACGACTGAGAAACAGTAGCGACAGTGCACTCGCCGCGAGTGATGCAGCCTCCACGAGGAGGAACACGACTCCCACGACGAAATCGGCGGTCCAGCCGACGGGCGGGATCGTGGACGTAAGGCGCCATCCAAAGTAGCGGATCATGAGCAGCAATAGAATCGCGATCATCAGCGAACGCGGCGCAGAGTTCCCAGGCCGCAGCCAGGGCAGGATGGCAAGGCAGAACCCGAGCGCAAGAAGGCCCGGTGTCAGCGCGGCGATCATGGCATTCTCGCACTATCTGCCGAGAAGATGACGCGTCCGGTTCGCCCGACCGGACAATCGTTGGAGCCATCGTTAAGGGCGGGGACCGAAATTGTGGCACGATATGGTTCCTTGCTCAGGGCATCGGGATTGATGGCGAGGTTGGCCGCGGCCCCTGCGGAGCCCGTAAGATTGACCACGGTGCCGGCCAACTCGGGCCCTTCGGCGCTCGGTCGGAATTGCGCGACCGATCCAAGTTGCAGGCTGTTATACACACTCTCCCTGACGTTCGCCGTCACCACCGCGCCGGAACAATCGAGCAGGCGAACGAGCGGTTGACCGGCCCGGACGTCCTCACCTGGCGCAGTCAGGATTTCCCAGACTCGGCCGGCGACGGGGAATTTGAGCTCCGCTTCGGAGCGGCTGCTGTAGCGAGATCGCTCGGATTCAATCTCACCCTCGAGCCACGCGATCTGCGCATCCGCATGCGCGACGTCCGCGGTGAGCCCCTCCGCCCGCTGCCGCATTTCCTCCTCACGTTGCACCGAACTCGGACGATCGTTGTAACTGTCGCCGAGAAAGGTGCCTTCGCGGGCGGCGGTGAGCTCAACCTGGGTTGCATCCAGGCGGCGTCGCGCGCCGATCTCAGTCTGTTGGGCGATGGTTTGATCTCTCGTCAAGCGCCCAAGCTCGACGGAGGAAACGCTGCCCGATTTTACAAGCGAAGAGGCTCTCTCCACCGCGGCCGTCGCCTCCTCGCGACGCGCCGCGGCCGCTTCGATTGAGGCCTGGATTTCCGCGATGCGCGCCTCGAGCTGACGAATACGCCCCTTCGTGAACAGGGCCGCCTGACGCGCCAGATCCTTCTGCGCCGCGCGAGCCGATGCTATCTTCGAAACGAGGCTTGGCCTCTCGTTTTCCAGGCGAGACATCTGGCTGCGCAGATCGTCGAGCCGCACGCGGTCACCGCGCGCGTTGACGACACGAAGGATGAACGTGCCCTCGGCGACGATGCCTGGATCGCCCGACAGACCGGCGCCGGATGAAATCTTGCCGTCAATCGGCGACCTCAATGTCACCAGCCTCGCGTTGACGACTGCTTCGACGCTTGACGTCTGGAAAACCGCTCTCAGGGGGAGCCAGCCGAATACTGCGACGATGGCGATGCCCACGGCTGCCTTCACAAATCGCAGTGGTGTCCGGCTCGGCGCCACATTTGCACTCGGAGCGTCAGTCTCCGAGACCTCGGTCTTGCCGGGATCAAGATGCACGTCCAACGCGTGCCGTGGACCGGACCCGCCATTTGTTGCGCCGTCGATCGGCGTCGTGAGGGGGCCACCTGTGTGTGGGCTGCCGCGTTCCGGCGCGGAGGTGCAACGCGATTGATTTTCCATGGTAGGCATGATCACCAATTCGCAACCTCGGCGAGAGATGCAGGCTACGGAAGAAAAATGTCATGTTGGTGAGACAAGCGCTAACCGAAACGCGAGAATGGTCTACAATGGCGGAGGGCCGGGGAGCCGCTCCGCCCACGGAGGTGCAGGTTCGTGCTACCGTTCAGCGGTGGCGTTGACGACCTGCAGCTTGGGCACGGGTAAAGCCGGCGACATTGGCCTCGCGAAGCCCGCCAGAATGCTGGCGCCGAGCTCCGAGGCCGGGACCGGCCGGCCGAAGAAAAACCCTTGGACCTGATCACCGTCGGCCGTATCGAGAAATGCCGCCTGGCTGGCGGTCTCGACGCCTTCGACCGTTACGCGCATGTGCAACTCGCGTCCAAGCGCGATGATCGCTTTGACCACCGCTCCGACCTGGCGATGGGGGCCGTCGAGGCCCTGCATGAAGGTTCGATCGATCTTGATCTTGTCGAACGGAAAGCGCCACAGATAGCTGAAGCTCGAATAGCCTGCACCGAAATCGTCCATTACGATGGCCACGCCCATCGCCTTGAGAGTCAGGAGCTGCGCCATGATCGTTTCGGTGTTGCCGAGCAGCAAGCCTTCGGTAATCTCCAGTTCGAGCCGGTGCGGCGCGAGTTCCGCCTCCCTCAGTACGGCAGCGACGATGTCGCTGATGGTGCCCGCCACGAACTGCTGGGGTGACAGGTTTACTGCAACGGTCAGGTGCGCCGGCCAGGTTGCGGCGGTGCGGCATGCCTCCCGCAACACCCACGCCCCGATCTTGTCGATAAGTCGCAAGTCCTCGGCGACCGGGATGAAGGCCAGTGGCGGAACGAGGGTCCCGTCCGCTGCGTGCATCCGGATCAGCGCTTCGAAGCCGGCAAGACGGCGCTGAGATACTTCGAAGAGCGGCTGGTAATGCAGTTCGAAGCGATCATTCAGCACCGCCTCGCGAATCGCTCTTTCGAGCTCGATGCGCGCTTGTAGCTCGGTATCCATCTCGGGCACGAAGAACCGGATGCAGTTGCGGCCGGCGGCCTTGGCCGCGTAGAGCGCGAGGTCGGCACTCTTGAGCAATCGTTCCGGGCTGGTGCCCTCCTCCATCGCCAGCGCCACGCCGATGCTAGCGGTGGTGTGTATCTCGTGCTGCTTGAACTTCACCGCAGCATTTGCGGCGGTGGCAAGATGGCGCGCAAAGGTCTCGGCCTGCATCCTGCCGCCGACGTCGTTCTGCACGACGACGAACTCGTCGCCGCCGAGCCTGGCCACCACGTCGTCGATCCGGACCGCAGCGCGCAGACGCTCGGCGATGGACTTGAGTAGAAAGTCGCCGCCGTCATGACCAAGCGTATCGTTGACCTCCTTGAAGCGGTCGACATCGATGAAGTGCACGGCAAGGCTGCCGCCCCGCGTCGGCAAGTGAGCGAGGGCTCTTTCCAGCTTTTCGATCAACTGGGGACGATTGGCCAGCCCGGTCAACGCGTCATGGTGGGCGAGGAAGCGGATGCGTCGGTCAACCTGCTTCACCTTTGTTTCACGATACCACGCAACTGCGGGAATGGAGAAGGCGAGGCCCGACAGCAGGCAAAGGAATGCGGCCGCGGTCAGGAATGTATTGTGAAAACTCCTGCGTTGCTCCGTTTGATCCACGTAGGCCGCAACGACCGCAATGTGACGACCGTCGGCCTGGACCGGGACATAGGCGCGCGCGAAGAATGCCGGTCGGTCGACCGAATTGCCCTCCCTGACATCGACGATAGGTTGAGCCTCGGCGACCGATCGCGCTGCATCGGGGCTGTATACCGACAAATCGAGGAGTGCGATCTTTGCTTGGGTCGACACGAGCTGCGAATAACCATTGCGGTTGAAGATCTCGTATTGAAAGACCTCACCGGAATTTCGGGCCGACAAGAAGAACGCTAGGCTTGCGGCGGCCGGCTGCTCGCCGCCGGCAATCTGCTCGAGATCGGCGACACTGGCTGCCAGGAACCGGGCCCAGCTGCGAGCGGTCGACGTCGCGTCTTGACGGAGAAGATAATCAGTCGTGATCTTCAGGGTCGCCCCGGTACCCAGCAACAATATGGCAAGCGCGACGCAGATGATGACGATGTTTCGCTGAGGCCGGATGCTGGCGAATGATGGCATCCGCGGCTACCGGTTCGATCGCATTTTCGTGAGCTCGGCCCGGACCGTTTTCAGTAGCTCGGCATTGCGCTGACTTTTCGAAGCCCAATCATCGGCAATGGTCGCGAATACGGCATTTGCCGCATCCAGGTCCGACGGCGTGGGCACGATCACGTGACGGTTGGGATCTGACTTTAGCTCCCTCATAATGCTGCTTTCCACAGCTTCGTAGGTATCTACGAAGCGTCCGGCAGACCACGCACCACTGTATTTGAGGATGATTGACTGCGCCGATTTCGGGAGCCGGTTGAATGTCTTCCGGTTCATCAAGACCATCAGCGGCGCGCCGCTGATGCCAAGAAGGTAGTGATAAGTCGCAACGCGTTTGACGCCGTAATCGACCACTGAAGCAGGGTTCACGAGGGCGCCGTCGATGCTGCCGTTGCCGATAGCTTCGGAGATCTTGTTGACCGGCAAGAGCACAGGCCGCGCCCCCAGTTTTTCGAGCGCGGCGGCTTCGCCAGGATTGTTGACGCGAAGTCGCTTGCCTTTCAGATCATTCAGCGACGTGATCGGGATATTGCTGTGGATCGTCTCGGGTTCGCTGACATAAGCGCCGATCACGATGTAGTCATCGTAACCTTGCAGCGCGTTGGCTGCCATCAGCCGGGTGAGCACCGCAACGGACTCCCGCATGCTCGCAAACAAGCCGGGCAATTCGAGGATTGCATTGTCGGCAAATCGATTGCGCGTCAGGCCTGTGACGACGTAGGCGATGTCCGCCCTACCATCGAGCACGAGCTGGGGCTGCTCAGCCGGGTCCTTGCCAAGCGCGCCGCTGAAATAGGTTTCAATTTCGATCTGGCCTCTGGCCTCGGCGTTGACCGCGTCGACGAACGGCTTGACCGCCGCGAGATAGCTCGTCGAGCGGTCGGAGCTGAAGAACGCCAATTTGAGCTTGACCGGTTCGGCGGCGAGCGCCGAAGTCAGCACAATAGAGACCACCGCGCATCGTGCCAGCAATTTAAGCATCGGTTTTCCGATCGTGGCGGCGGCGCGTCACACAATTTTGCGAGACACCGATCTTCTCTGGTCTCTAGCGAACTCCCATAGATAGAAACGCTGAAGATAACTCTCATACGTAGAAAATGCCAGAAAATGCTGACCGAGCGGCGATCAAATCGCACATCGTGGTTTGACGTGTGCTAACGTGAACGAGACAATTGTCTGAGAGGGCCGATGACTCGGCCCAACTTCAGCGGCCTGTGCCCGCACGGCAAATGGTGCGAAACCCGAGGCTAGCCTTGTCAGTCCGCGAAGTGAGGCGGCCCCGCTCTTAAGCTTTCAGCTCCAGGTCTTCTGTGCTGAAGCAAGTAGGATCGCGGACGCCCGTCCTGCTTGTTCCTTCGATAAACGATCCGCCACATCGGTTCCAATCAGAGCCGGCCCCCTGCGTTCTCGATCGTAGACCATCCAGCCGACACCTCCCGCGCGAACGAAAAATCTACTCTGCGGCGCATTTTCAACCATTAGGCGACTCCTAGAAAATGAACCGCGCCCGCTTTCCTGACCGCATCGCACATCGCTGCGGGACTGAAACGCGCGTTTCGAGGACGGCTTCAATGCGCCGCTTACGGGAACCTGTTTGAGACCTCAAGCCAATAACGGAATGTTAGACAACGGCGGCCAATCTCTGGCGATCAGAGCGGTAGTATGCTTTCAAAAATGCCGCGCTCACTGGTCAATATTGCTCACATTGGAAATTTTGCCGGAGACGGGCCTCTCGAAACGAAACGAGCCGCCGCCCTTTCTCATCCCACAAGGCCCTCGGCACACACTGCAGGCTTTGCAAAAGCGTGATTCCGTCCCACGGCAGCGAGTTCCGGATGATCCTGGAGTACGTCGGGCAACCGATAGCAGGGAATTCGACTGCATAGATGATGGACGTGATGGACGCCGATGTTCGCCGTAAACCAGCGCAAGACAGCCGGCAAGTGATAGTGCGAACTGCCATGCAGCGCAGCTTCGTGAAAGCTCCACGCCTTATCACGGGACCACGATGTTTCCTCGAATTGGTGTTGAACATAGAACAGCCAGACACCGATTGACGCAGCCAGAACCACGATCGGCAGATGCACCAGCAGGAATGGCCCAAGGCCAACCAGCCCAATCATGCCGGCGATCAGAACCGCGATGGTGACGTTCGTACCCATTGTACTCAGCCAGGGCCGCCAGCCGCTGCGCGTCGACCCTATCGGCAAGCGATGCCGCAAAATGAAGAGATATGTGGGACCTGCGCCGAACATTACGATCGGATGCCGGTACAGACGATAGAGGATCTGTCGCCATCGAGGCCGTGCGGCAAACTCTCTCACGGTCAATGTATCAATGTCGCCGGAGCCCCTATGATCGAGATTACCCGAACTCGCGTGATGGCGCGCATGGTTGCGTCGCCAGTAATCGTACGGAGTTAGGGTAATAACGCCGATGGCTCGGCCGACCCAATCGTTCGCAAGACGGCCGCGGAAGAACGACCCATGGCCGCAGTCATGCTGGATCATGAAGAGACGAACGAGCAGGCCCGCCGCGGGCGCTGCCAGCAGCAGACCAATCCAATGGCCGCGGACAACAACGGCCAACATTAGAGCCCAGATGACAAAAAAGGGTACTGCTGTGATCAAAAGCTCGAAAATACCGCGCGCGTTATTGGGTTGGCGATAGTGGGCAAGCAACTGCGCCAACGCGCGGGTTTCTGAGGGGCCTTGAACCATGTCTAGACTGCTTTCGGACATGTGCGTTCGAGCGTATCCACCGACGGTCCCTTAGTAACAGCTCCAAAACCGCGTTGGGTGTGTCAAGTTGGCTCGAGAGCAAGCGAAGTCTCGTCAACCTTGGAAGCGTTTTTCTGTTGTGTGAACGGGGTGCTCAGCGGCAGCGAGCCGGTTTTCTCGGCCGACACGGTCTTGTCCTGGCTCGCCAAAGCCAAGGCCACGACGGGGTTCATGCTGTCGACCATCGATGTCGGCATCAGGATCGTGGTGCCGCGCTCCTTGGTTGTCTCATAGATGATGTTCATGGCGCGGAGCTGCAATGCCGCCGGCCGCCCCGCATAGATCACGGCCGCCTCGACGAATTTGCCGGCTATGGCGGCTTCGGCCGATCCGAGGATTACACGGGCCTGCTTTTCCCGCTCGGCCTGCGCTTGCCGAGACATCGCATCCTGCAAAGCCACCGGGATCGCGACGTCGCGGATCTCGACTGACCTCACTGAGATGCCCCAGTCGGCCGTTTTGCGTCCGATTTCGCTTCGCAACAGCTGGTCAGCGGCGGTCCGCTCCGACAAGAGCGCCGCTAGCATCGAGGAGCCGATCATTTCGCGCAGCGAAGTCTGGGCGACACGATCGATGGCTTCCCGGTAGTTCGTAATGTTCAAGGCCGCCTTCTGTGCGTCATGGACGAACCAAAAAATGATGGCGTCCACGTTCACTGGGACGGTGTCCTTCGTCAGGGCCTCCTGGGCGCTGAAAGCGGTAGTCTGGATACGCTCGTCAATGACGGCAACGACACTATCGACAACCGGAATGATCACGAAAAGTCCGGGCCCTTTCACGCCGCGCAATTTGCCGGCGCGGAGGATAACGAACTTCTGCCAGGTGTTTGCCATCTTCAGCGCGGAGGCGATGACGATCGCGGCGATCAGCGAAGCGGTGCCGAGCGCGAAGTAACCCATCAGGCCAAGCACCGCGCCGATAGCGACGCAGGCTATCGCAAGAAATGCGGTGATCGGATTCATAGTTGGCTCCTTCCGCCGAGTTCGCCCCTGCGAACCAGCATATTGATCCAGGTCGGGATGTTTTGCTGAGCAATATTGCTCAGTCTACAAAGACAGCACTTCATACGGCGGACTGAACAAGGCTGCAGGCTCCGGATGCACCGGATGCGGGTCGAACTCCTTGACCGCACCTGGCGCCCATTCTCTTGGAACGTGAGCAATATTGATCAGCAGCTGGTCATCCGGTGCGGCAAGCTTGATTCTTCGTCGTCCGATTCTTTCCGCTGCCACGATCCGCAAGACGTATCACATGCCTTCCACTGTCCAGACGAGGTCGACCCGCCCTCCGGGACCGACCGGCCGCCAAACTTCGTGGAGTTCGTGCAAAGCTCCTTAAGCGTCATCGCGACAGCGATGACGGCAGCCGACGTCATTCGGCTATCGGGTCCCGAGGAGAGAATTTCGACTCATCGGGATTGTCGAAGGCTTCGATCGCGCTACGGACGGCCGTGCAAGATCAGCGCTGGACCAGCATCATTGGATGGGCCATCTACGGGAAACGGCTGTAGACTGGTACGAGCGATCGATCTGGGACAAGCATCTCGGTGCCCCTATGATCCATACCCAGGTGCTCTTTCCTCATAATATCCGACCCCATCGGCGTGCGTGAACGGTGGAGCGGACAGGATCAACTCTCACCTGTCATTCTGATGACACGCCGACCTTGCAGCCGAGATGCTTGAGCATCTCGGCAGCGTTCTCCAGGATTGTTACCTTTTGCAGTGCCTCCGCGCTCTGATGTCCGGCGGCATCTTGCGAGCTCTATCCGAGGCGTTTGCCGCCCTGATGCTCAGTTCAGAAGCCAACAAACGATTTGGCTCCCTTCCTTGGCGAATGGATCATTGGCTGGAACTGATGACGCTCGCCTGCCGGAGGGAACTACCACTGAATCAGCACTGCAGCAGCGATCAGCAGCACGAAAAAGATCGGCAGCAATACGGGAGGTACCATCCACTCGCGAACACTGAACTTGGAGATATTCGACATTTGACCGCCTCTTGGCCGCGGCGGGAGCACAATGCTCTCAGTCACCGATAACAGCCGAGGAGCGCGCGGTGATGACTAAGATGTAGTGCCTATTCGCAGAATGACGAGGGCCAAGCGCAACTTTCTTGCTGTCGTTATCATCGAGCGACATTGTAATACGCTTCCAAGATAACCACTTGAGAGTTCGCGCAACTGAATCGCTCCAACCTCCGATGCAAATCGTGCTAGGCGCGAGTCTCGTGTATCGGCAACTGATCGGCTCAACCATGATTGAGTTTCCAAATCACAGTCGCTCTTATGATCGCACGCGGCGCGCCGTGCGATTTTGGGGATACGACAGCGCTATTGAGGCGTCGTTCTTCATAAACGAAGGTGCGCTGAAGCGACTTAAACCAGATGCCAGCTACGATGAACCAGGCTTTCTGAACGCGTTTGATTGCAATCGTGACTTGATCTGTGCCGCCGCTGCCAAGATCTACAGCCGCGGCAGCAGGGGCTCTTACGATTTGGTCGCCGCAAACTTTTGAAACGGTCCTGCTCGCGCAAGCTGGGCTCCATCAGCGAAATTGCGCGGCGAACAGCTAAACGTCGACTCTTTGATCTGCCCACCTGGACAATAGCGCTGGGCCGACACCCGTGTGCCGGAAGATCCCAACCGACACTGCGCGCGAATTAACTTCCGTCGTGTGTAGGAATTTTCCTCTTCGCGTTCTGGCTCACGGAACGGTTGCGTGGAAAGAAAAGACTCTCACCCGGGAAGTGGCGATGGTCACATCGAATCGACGGTATAAGCCGCCTGTGCCTGCAAGAAGAGGCCGGGAACCATCAATGGCAGCGGTCTTTCCGCCGCACGAGTTTCCTGACTATCCGCGCAGCTCCGCGGCATTCTTGCTACCAAGCGATTCGGCACAAGCTTTTGCAACGGCCGAGTTTGGCTCGGTGCTTCCCGGCATGGTGGCCCAACCGCCTTTTTCAACGAACTTGCTCTGGTCCCATGCATAGGTCGCTTTCTTCATTTCGACCAGGTTTGCCGACGCGTCTGCGGCTTGTCGAAACTTCTCAACGCAGATGGGTGTGAGAGCTGCGACGACAGCCGTCGCAGCTCCATTCCTTGCGAGCGCCTCGGCGGTCCCACCCGTCACCCAGCCGCCCCAGCTGAAACCCACGATTGCCAGAGCGATTGCTCCGGCCACGGCTCCCCACAGTGCCGGCCGCACGGCAGCTTTTGTCTCCCTGGAGATTTCCATCGTTTTCGCCTTGACCTAGAGGTAAGTCGAATCTCACCCGTTAAGGAGGCTAGACACGTCAAGCGATCGGCGTCTGTACCAAATTGCTCACGCAATCGCATACGGACACTCTTACGAGGGCACGATGCGCCTTGTCGCCGTAGCCTGGCGGCAGCGCCCTATGCTCACAGCGAGTATCTGCGCCAAGGGCCAGGAGCGGGACTCCCCGAAATGTCGCGCCCTTGTGAAATCTCTACACTGCGCGGTCTTGCCAATAATCGGTTCGAGTGTTCCTTTTTGAACAGACGCGACATCTTTCCCCGATTTCTTCCGTGCATTGCCTGACTTGGAATTATTACCGATCAGCCCGGCTCTCGTGGCCGGGCTTTTCGCTTGAGGACTTCGCGGTCGATGCCGATAGGACAGCAAGGCTCACCTCGGCACCTCGGCATCTCTGTAGGATTCGGCTCATCCGTTTCCTTCTCTGCCATTCTTCGTCATGAGCCGGCCCGCTTAGAAATCCATACCACCCATGCCGCCGCCCGCAGGCACGCCGGTGCCTGCATTCCTCTTCGGCACCTCGGCGACCATGGCTTCGGTGGTGATCAAGAGAGCCGCGACTGAGGCCGCGTTCTGGATCGCCACCCGAACCACCTTGGTCGGGTCGATGATGCCTTTGGTGACCAGGTTGACGTATTCGCCGGACTGGGAGTCAAAGCCGTAGCCGTACTGATCCTTCTCCAGGATCTTCCCGACGATCACCGAGCCATCCTCGCCAGCGTTGATCGCGATCTGGCGAGCCGGATACGATAGAGCCTTGCGCACGATCTCGACACCGGTCTTCTGGTCATCGTTCTTGGTGCGCAGCCCCTTGAGATGCTCGGAAGCGCGCAGCAGGGCGACGCCGCCGCCCGGCAGGATGCCTTCCTCGACCGCCGCGCGGGTCGCATGCATCGCGTCATCAACGCGATCCTTGCGCTCCTTCACCTCGACCTCGGTCGCGCCGCCGACGCGGATGACCGCGACGCCGCCGGCGAGCTTGGCCAGACGCTCCTGCAGCTTCTCACGGTCGTAGTCCGAGGTGGTCTCCTCGATCTGCGCCTTGAGCTGATTGACGCGCGCCTCGATGTCGGCCTTCTTGCCCGCGCCGCTGACGATGGTGGTGTTCTCCTTGTCGATCATCACCTTCTTGGCGCGACCGAGCATGTTGAGCGTGACGTTCTCGAGCTTGATGCCGAGATCTTCCGAGATCGCCTGGCCGCCGGTCAGGATCGCGATGTCCTGCAGCATGGCCTTGCGGCGATCGCCGAAGCCTGGAGCCTTGACGGCCGCGACCTTCAGGCCACCACGCAGGCGGTTCACGACGAGAGTGGCGAGCGCTTCGCCTTCGACGTCTTCCGCGATAATCACAAGCGGCTTGCCGCTCTGCACCACGGCTTCGAGCAGCGGAAGCAATTCATTCAGGTGAGACAGCTTCTTCTCATTGATGAGGACGTAGGCGTCGTCCATCTCAACGCGCATCTTGTCTGCGTTGGTAACAAAGTAAGGCGAGATATAGCCGCGGTCGAACTGCATACCTTCGACGACCTCGAGTTCAGTCTCGAGCGACTTCGCTTCTTCAACCGTGATAACGCCCTCGTTGCCCACCTTCTTCATGGCGTCGGAGAGGAACTTACCAATCTCGGCATCGCCGTTGGCCGAGATGGTGCCCACCTGGGCGATCTCGTCGTTCGAGGTGACCTTCTTGGAGTTCTTGACGAGGTCCGCAACGACGGCTTCCACGGCGAGGTCGATACCGCGCTTCAGGTCCATCGGGTTCATGCCGGCGGCAACCGCCTTGGCGCCTTCACGGACGATCGCAGCCGCGAGCACGGTGGCGGTCGTGGTGCCGTCGCCGGCGGCATCAGCGGACTTGGAGGCGACTTCGCGCACCATCTGGGCGCCCATGTTCTCGAACTTGTCCTCGAGCTCGATCTCCTTGGCGACGGTGACGCCGTCCTTGGTGATGCGGGGAGCGCCGAACGACTTGTCGAGAACGACGTTGCGGCCTTTGGGACCGAGCGTGACCTTGACTGCGTTGTTGAGAATTTCGACACCGCGCAGCATCTTGTCGCGGGCATCTACGCCGAACTTGACTTCTTTGGCCGACATCATGATCTCCGTTTTCGACTGGTCAGATCCCAATGATCGCGCCTAGGCGAGCTCTTAAGGAGCGGGATTTGAACTTGCGGGCCTCATCCTGCGAGACGCCGGCTGCGCCGACGGCTCAGGATGAGGAAAACTGACTGGTGCTTAGGCAACCTTCTTCTTCGCGGCAGGCAGATCGACGAGAACGCCCATAATGTCGCTTTCCTTCATGATCAGCAGTTCCTGACCATCGAGCTTGACCTCAGTACCGGACCACTTGCCGAACAGCACGCGGTCGCCGACCTGGAGGTCTATCGGAATCAGCTTGCCGGCTTCGTCGCGGCCGCCTGGACCAACCGCCGTGATCTCGCCCTGCGAGGGTTTTTCCTTGGCAGTGTCCGGAATGATGATGCCGCCAGTGGTCTTGTCTTCGGCTTCGATGCGCTTGACCACAACGCGGTCGTGAAGCGGACGGAACTTCATGCTGTCCTCCTGTTTTCTGGTTGTTGTTGCTTTGGATGAAATAGCAGTCGTGGCCAGCAAGTGCTAATCAGCACATAAGCCGCCGCAGGGGACGTACAAGACCGTGCTGAATCGATATTCCGAGAGCATCACAACTGCCAAGGCCGCGGCGGCTAGGGAGCCGGGATGCAAAGGTGTGAGTTCTGCAATCTTATGCTCTTCTCTGCTTTGAGTTGCACGGCCTTTTCAGAGATCCGCTGTTATTCGGCGCGCGGTTTGACCCCGATCGGCGCCGAAGGTTGACCCCCGCCAACACAGCCGAATTCATTGAACGATCACGGGAATGTTCATCACGTATGGGGTCAATGTTGTAAGCCGATGGGGGGCGAACTTCGGCTTATTCACATTCACCCTGTCGTCGATCTCGCCGCAGAGCCGGCTCACCTGGCTTTTGGAGATCCCGGTCATACCCATCGCCTGCACCAGATCGTCCACCGAGCGGGTCGAGACGCCCTGCACATGGGCTTCCTGCTCCACGGCGGTGAGCGCCTTCTTGGCCATCCGCCGCGGCTCCAGGAAGCCCGGGAATTAGGACCGCTTGCGCAGCTTGGGAATGCGCAGCTCAATCGCGCCGGCCCGGGTCCCAGATCCAGTCGCGGTAGCCATGCGCTGGGCCAGACGCTCGGGGCCTTCTCGCCGTAGCCCGCCCCCGGTCTGGCTTTCGAATTCCATCTCCATCAGACGCTGGGCAGCAAAGCCGATCAGCTCGCGCAGCAGATCGGCGCCTGGGGTCTTCTCTACGAGCGTGCGCAGGTTCATCATGTCGTTGGTCGTCGGCTTTCCTCGGTTGGGTTGGCGTGTCGCAACCCGATCCTACCGGAGAACTGCCGGTGACCACTGCAAAGCCGCCCGCCCGCTACGGCGCTAGGTGAGGCGCGCGTCCGGGCGGCTTTGCTCTACCGAGCTACATCACCTCCGGGGACACGACCAATATGTTCGAGATTACGATCGCACGCATCGAGATGATTCTGCCGAATGAACGTGGCGAGGACATTCGCCTGACGTTTCAGTTCGATAGCCGTCAGACCAGTTTTACCTTGCCAATTTTCCTGAAGTCTTGCGAATTCGACGATACCGAGATCGTCAGGGTCGCCCGAAGCCAATTGCACGACGTTTTCGCGCAGCTTTGCAGCCAGTGCGCGAATTGGCAACTGACAGACGACGAGCGTCGCGAGCTCGCAAGAATTAGCGTGCGGCCCGCTGTCACGGCGCAGGAGTAGCTCGGGAAAAAAAGGAGCTATTGAATTGGATGTATGCTCCTGAGATCAGCTTAAGATGCGCGGATCGAGTCAAGTCCACGGAGGGTGCTAGACGAGTGGCGTTTCGAATAGGAAGTGAGCACAATCGAAGGCCAGCTGGATGTAACGCATCTGGATTCCTCTGTTATTATCCTCTCGATGGCTACGAACACGTCAGGAGAGTGGTGCTTCCGCCCTTGCTCGCATTAGCTGGCTATTAGGTTCCTACGAGTTGTTGAGAAACACGGTTGACGCCAACGACCACGAAGGCCGCGCCTAGCATTTCATCGCGTCCATGAGCTCGGAAATCTCGATCGTTGCGAAATTCGAGAATGTGTCCGACACGGCATATGGCAGAATGATCTGGTTGTTGTGCCGCATCCCGCCACAAGTATAAGCGACGTTAGGGACGTATCCTTCGCGCTCGGATGATTCAGGCCGCAATAGCGGCTCGCGCGAACGTGCCAGCACCTTGGATGGGTCGCGCTTGTCGAGCAGCGCCGCACCGATCGAGTATTTGCGGACCGGGCCGACACCGTGCGTCGATCTCCGCGCACAGCCGTGAGACCTGGCTCTTGGAGATGCCGCTCATCCCCATGGCCTGCACCAGATCGTCGACCGAGCGGGTCGAGACGCCTGGCACATAGGCTTCCTGCACTACGGCGGTGAGCGCCTTCTCGGCCATCCGGCGCGGCTCCAGAAAGCCTGGAAAGTAGGAGCCCTTGCGCAGCTTGGGGATGCGAAGCTCGACCGTGCCGGCATGGGTCTCCCAGGTCCGGTCGCGGTAGCCGTTGCGCTGTGCCAGACGCTCGGGGTTCTTCTCGCCGTAGGCGGCCCCGGCCTGGCCTTCAACTTCCAGCTCCATCAATCGCTGGGCCGCAAAGCCGATCATCTCGCGCAGCAGATCCGCATCGGGGGTCTTCTCCACGAGCGTGCGGAGGTTCATCATCTCATCGGTCATCGGTGGTTCCTCGAATCAGGTTGGTGTCAGCAACCCGACCCTATCGGCGAACCGCCGGTGACCACCGCAAAGCCGCCCGCCCGCTACGGCGCTATCTGCGGCGCGCGTACGGGCGGCTTTGCTCTACCGAGCTACACCACCACAGGGGACACGACCCCCGAGGAACGCTACCCCTGGCGATGCTTGCGGCTCGTGAACTACTTCACGCCGTCAAAGCCCATCACACCCGCGCGCAGGAGAGGCGCCCGCCATGTCCGATTTGTTCGCCGCAATGCGCCATCCTACGATGAGGGCTTAACGGACCTGCCCGAGCAGCTTCCGCAGTATATGTTGGGAGATGAGACCCACGGAGATAAGCCAACGGTCGTTTAGTTCGAGTCCAGACCGAGCACCAGAAACTCAATTTCCAAACGCACCCAAGAAAATTGGCGGAAATAGCGCTGTTTATATAAGTGAACTCAGCAGCTTTGAGTGCTGGCTGGGGCGGGAGGGATCGAACCTCCGAATGGCGGAATCAAAACCTGTTTGATTATTCAATGATTCCAATGAGCGTTTGGAAAAAATAGCCGCATTCGCCTCTAGAAAAATCAATTGCTTAGCAGACGTTTCCAAATGAGGAAGCGCCTTTCCCGGTAAGGGATCCGACCGGCACCGACCTGCTCGTGTGAGCGTGATGAGACCATCGATCAGCTTGGGAAAGACGAAGGAATCGGCCGCAAGGCCGAGACTGGCAGCCGCCGCAATGCCCCGGCGCCGTACAAACCAGAGATTAACGACCTGTTGGCTGACAAGACTAAGCCCGTCGATCGCAGCGCCTCGTAACATCGCGAAGCCGAGAAGCAGCATCAGGGCGGATTGAACGAAGGCGTCGATCATCGCCTGAACCTTCTCGACCCGGTTACCCATGGTGGACGCCTCCCGCTTGTAGACGCCGGTGATGGACTTGATCTCGGCGCGGTGCCGGCCGAACACCTTTTCCATCGCGTCCGAGATTTCGTCGACGGTCGTTGGTGTCACCTGGCGAGTGATCTGCCATTACTGCGACCCGACTGTCCCATGCGCCCACTACAACTCTGTAGCTATACTGAACGCCCTGCCCTCTCAATTAGATTTGTCGACGATTCGGCGCACCCGGCGATGAAGGTGGCAATGCATCAGCTGCATTATCCAACGAGGCACGCGAAGCGCCCGCGCGTGCCTCGACTGCGAGCGAGGAAATCAAGCTAACGCAAAGTTGCGTCAGCACTGACGCGGCGTTTGCCGATAGGCCGCGCTGTGCCGTCAGCATGCGGCGCCCAATGGCGTCGCGAATTTCAAGCCGCGCAACTTCAATTGCGGCGCTCTCGCGCCTGCGGAGCAACCATGCGTTCATCGTGACTGTCTCTTGCGGCAATCCTGAACCAGCCCCTCGGCCTGCGCGAACAGGACGGCAAGAAGCGCAAGCCCGAGGCCGCAACCGGCGGCGGCAAAATGGTTAGCCACCGGGTTGACCCGAACGACGCTGCGAGTACCCGCCGCTTCCGAGAAATACTCCAATAGATGCCTTTGATTGGGCCGAATACTGCGAAATGAGACAAAATCGGCAGTATGGCCGATGATGTCGTGATCCCTCAGCTCAGGCAATGATCGGGGCGCAGAGCGTCCGGCAAGGTACTGCTCGGAGGCGAATATCCCCATCGGCACATCGGCGACCCGCTTTCCAATGAGATCGTTCTCACCCGGATCTCCCATCCTGATGACGTAATCCAAATCGCTCGTTGCCAAGCTCTGCTGGTTCACCGTGGAGATTATTTCCAGATAGATTCGGCTATCGCGCCGCCGCAGCTCCGCAACCCGCGGGAGGAGCCAGTGCTTGGTCATGCCTTCGGTCGCCGATATCCTGACCACGGACGATCGCTGCCCGACCCGCGAACGCAGATCACGATGAAACGACTCGAATGCAAGCATCATATCGCCGGCCGAGCGTTGCAGGTCCTCGCCTTCCCGCGTCAGCTTCACGCCGGACGATGCGCGAAAGAACAGGGGAGCGGCCACGTAGCGCTCCAGCTCCTTCAGACGCCTGCTCAATGTCGGCTGACTCATACCCAGTTCGTGCGCGGCACGGTTGACGCTTCCGGTGCGCGCCACCACGGAAAACAAGCGAAACAAATCCCAGCTTGCCTCGGTCATGCTCTCGTCCCTTGCGCAACGAAAACACTGTCAGAGCGCGGTCGTTATTCAAGATTACGGTCCCCGTTGAACAAAATCGACATGGCCTTCCCTGCAGTACAAGGGAATATGCCAAAAGTCGAAACAACGGACGCCAGCGATGGCAAAAATCACACTTGGAGCGATCAGGGATTTCGTGGGCCAGGATCTCGGAAAGTCCGATTGGGTCACCATCGACCAGTCCATGATCGACCAGTTCGCCGCCTGCACCGGAGACAGCCAGTGGATCCACGTCGACGCAGAGCGTGCGAGCAAAGAAAGTCCTGCAGGCGGCACCATTGCCCACGGCTTCCTGAGCCTGTCGTTGATTGCACCGCTTGGCATGGACCTGGGGCTCGCTCCAGTCGACGCATCTGCCGTCTTCAACTATGGTCTGGACAAGGTCCGCCGGATTTCTATTTCCCGCGGAACACGGCCGAGCGACGTTCCACGAAGGACTGGATGCCTTCTTTCATGTCTTCGCTGCTGAAGACGCGATCCTTGATCTTGGGAATGTAATCGATCGCGGCTTTCTCGGCGGCCTCGATGTATTTCAACGCGGCCTCTTTCGTCACCTGAATGCCGATCGGCGCGTTCTTGGCGATCAGATTCGCAATCTCCATCGCGCGCGCAATCTGCTGGCCGGGTGCAACGACTTCCTGAACGAACCCGATCTTGTGAGCTCGGGCTGCGCCGAACTCGTCACATAGGAAAAGGTGATACATCGCGTCTCCCCAGCCCGCCCGCGTCAAATACCGGAAATGGGCACCACCAAGAGGCGCGATCCCGCGCTTGGATTCCATCTGACAGAACCTGGCGTCGTCGGCCGCCACGACGATGTCGCCAGCCAGCATCATTTCGATTCCGATCGTGAAGCAGATCCCCTGCACGGCCGTCACAATCGGCTTGCGGCACCGGCTCTTCAAGGCGAACGCATCGATGTTGCCGGGCTTTAGCTCGGTATTCTCGGCCTTGGGTCCGAAGAATTTCGGCATATCCAGCCCGGCCGTGAAATCCGGCCCCTCGGCGCACAGTACCCCGACCCAATAATCGTCGGTGCGATCGAGAAGCGTCATCGCATCCGACATCTGCGCCATCATCTGCGGGCTGAAGGAGTTTTTCTTCGCCACGTTGTCGATGATGATCTTGAACACATGCCCGTGCACTTCGGTGCGTATCTGGCCGACTTGGGTCTTGGCGTCGCTCATTGCTCGTCTCCGAATTGCTTCCAGCCGACTGCAGGCACCCCTTTCAGCCTTAGCTCAGCGCAGCGAATGCAGTCCGTTCGAAGGCCATCAATTCCTCCGTCCGGCCCTCGCGTATCTTCAGGAGCCATTGCGGATCCTGAAGCAGCGCCCGCCCGACCGCGACAAGATCGAACTCCTCGCGATCGAGGCGGCGGATCAGCTCGTCGAGGGACGCCGGACGGGAGCTCTCCCCGCCATATGCGGCGATGAACTCGCCGGTCAGGCCGACCGACCCGACCGAAATCGTCGGCACGCCCGTCACCTTCTTGGCCCATCCGGCGAAGTTCAGATCGGAGCCATCGAACTCCGGCTCCCAGAAGCGCCGTTGCGAGCAGTGCAGAATATCGACCCCCGCCTCGACCAGAGGTTTGAGCCAGGCTTCCAACGCGCGAGGCGTATCGGCCAGCTTCACTTCGTAATCCTGCTGCTTCCACTGGCTGATGCGGAGCAATATCGGAAAGTCCGGTCCGACCGACTTGCGCACCGCGTGGACGATATCAGCGGCAAACCGGGCCCGGCCCGGCAGGTCCTTGCCTCCGTAGGCATCCTCGCGACGATTGGTGCCTTCCCAGAAGAATTGATCGATTAGATAGCCGTGGGCGCCGTGCAATTCGACGGCCTCGAACCCCAGGCGCTTCGCAGCAAGCGCCGCATCGGCGAAAGCGCGGATCGCGTCTGCGATGTCCGCTTCGCTCATCGGCTCGCCGAATTTCTTCTCCGGCCGCGACAGACCCGACGGACTGTCGTAGGCGCCAGGAGGAGACCAATCCTGGGCGCGGGTGCGAACGGCTCCGACGTGCCATAACTGCGGTGCCATCAGACCACCCGCGGCATGCACCTCGTCGACCACACGCCGCCACCCCGCCAGCTCCTTCTCCCCGTGAAAACGGGGAACGTTCGGATCGTTCAGGGATGCCGGACGATCCACGCCCGTACCCTCCGATATGATGAATCCGACCGCTCCTTCGGCACGCCGGCGGTAATACCGCGCGACGTCTTCGGTCGGGATTCCGCCCGGAGAGAATGAGCGCGTCATCGGCGCCATCACGACCCGGTTCGGCAGGTTCAGCCCTTTCAGCTTGAAAGGTCGGAAAAGAACGTCGCTGGACATCCATACTCCACGAGTAAGCTGGTCGTGTTACGGGCTCAAATCACCCGCGCTGCATTCAGAAGGTGCATTCACTTTCCGTCGGCGCTGAGTACGCTACCAAATTGCTCCCACGTGGTCCCATTCCAGCGCTGCAGCTGCAGCTGCGTATACGCCATACTGTTTTCGGGGCCCGTGTTGATGATGACGCCTGGTATAACAGTGGGAAGCGACAGCCCGCGGATGCTGCGCGATTGCCTGACGATATTCTCCCGCGAGAGATCGTTGCCACATTGCTTGAGTACCTGCTCCAGGAGCTGTCCCTGCTGCGTCCCGAACAGATAATTGTTGTCTCCGATATCTGCGCCCGGCAGGTATTTGGTAAAGAACTCGCGGTACCATTTGATGCCGGGATCGTCGGCCCACTTCTTGTCATTCGGATCCTTCGTGATTGTCGCGGCGACTATGCCTACGGCCTTTTCCGGTCCTGCGGGGACGATGGTCGAGGACACCGAGCTCGAAACAAAGTTGATCAGGAACAGCGGCTTCCACGCTATCTCATCGGCCTTCTTGATGGCCTGCGCTGCGAATTTCGGCGTGCCGGCCACCAAAAACGCCGATGCGCCAGACGATTTCAGCGAAACGACGTGGGAATCAATGGTCGGCTCCGTCACTTCGTAGGACGACGCGACGACTTTCTTGTCGAAATCGTCCTTCAAATAGCCCTTGAATGCATTGACGAAGTCCTTACCCAGATCGTCGTTCTGGTAGAGGATGGCAATCTTCGCGTCCGGCCGGGTCTGGGTGATGTATTTCGCGTAGATTCGTCCCTCGGTGTCGTAGCTCGGCAATCCCGTCGTGGTCATGGGGAATTCAGCGAAGTTCGTGAATTTTGTGACTCCGCTCACGACAAACAGATGCGGGACTTTCTTCGCGTTGACGTACTTGATAGTAGCGCTGATGCCGGGCGTACCCAGCGGGCCGAACAGGAACGCCACCTCGTCACTTTCCACGAGTTTCCTGGTCTGCTCCACCGTCTTGGGGGGACTGTAGGCATCGTCGTAGGTGACGAGGTTTATCTTCCGCCCGTTGATGCCGCCACGCTCATTGATCGAATTGACGTAGGCGATCATGCCCTTTCCGGTATTGCTGAGCGGCGAAGCGGGGCCGCTGAAAGGGAACGTCGCTCCTATCTTTATCTCGGATTCGGTGACGCCCGGCGTCTGCGCATGCGCGCCGGCTATGGATGCCGCGAGCGCGGCTACAATCATGGCGTTTCTCAACATTGTCATCTCCCTTTGGCGACAAGTCCGTCGCTAACGTTCTTTCTTAAACCGGCATATTGCCGTGCAAATCACACCTGACGCCCGTCAGCCAGCGGCTGCCGCACGCGACGCCTTCGGGGCAGCCTGATCGTTCGCCATCTCCCGCAGCTTGTGTTTCAGTATCTTGCCGGTGGAGGCCGAGGGCAGAGCGTCAAGCACAATCAATTCGGTCGGACGCTTGTAGGACGTGAGCAATTGGGCCGTGTACGCCATGAGGTCTTCCGCGCTGATGCTCGCACCGGGGAGAAGCTGAACGAACGCGACGACCTCCTCGTTGCCCTCGACCTTTCGTCCGACGACGGCCGACTGAACGACCTGGTCGTGCGCGTTCAGGACCGCTTCCACCTCGGCGGGATAAACGTTGAAGCCGGAGCGGATGATAAGCTCCTTGGTGCGGCCGGCGATATAGAGATGCCCCTTGCCGTTCACCCGCGCGAGATCTCCCGTGTTGAACCATCCCTGCTCATCGATCGCCGCCGCCGTCAGGTCGGGCGCACGATAGTAGCCCAGCATGATGTTCGGACCTCGAACGTGTAATTCGCCCACCTCACCGGTCGCCACCTCTTTTCCTTGTCCGTCCACGATCCGGTGCTCGATGCCGGGAAGAAACGGGCCGACCGACTCGTCCGGAACAGGCTGTTCCGAACGGACCCCGGTGAGGCCTGGTGAGCATTCCGTTATGCCGTAATTGTTCAGCAGCGGGATTCCAAACTCGTCCTCGACCCGCTTCTTGAGATCGAGGTCGAGCGGAGCGCCAGCGACCGCCATGATCCGCATCCTGCCCCGTTCGAGCCGTTGGATGCCCTTGACCGCCTTGTGCTCAAGCAGCCGCTGATATGTGGCAGGCACGCCGAACAGGCTCGTAATCCCCTCCTCGGCGATGGCATGAGCCAGCGCAGCGGGATCAGCCTTGGCCACGACATGCAACGTGCCGCCGTGCATCAGCGTCGAAATCAGCAGGATCGAATACCCGACGATGTGCGACATCGGCAGCACGCCGTAAATGCGGTCGCCTGGACTGCTTCGGCGAAGGATTCCCGACGTCCTTGCGGTGAAGAGGAGGTTGCGGTGGCTCAGCATGACGCCCTTCGGCGCACCGGTCGTGCCCGAGGTGTATAAAAGGCCTGCGACCTGGCGGGCGCCATCCTTCTCGACGGGCTCCGCTTCGGCATCCGCATTGAGAGGACCGATGCCGATGCCGCCGAACGGCCCCACGGCGCCGATTTCCGCACCGATGCGGCTGGCATGGTCGGCCGCTTCCTTCGACAGCGCCGAGTTGAACAGCACGCGTCTGGCGCCACTGTGCGTTCCGATGAGATCGATTTCCCTGGGCGAAAGGCGAGGATTGACTGGAATGCCCCAGGCATCGAGCTTGCTTGCCGCGAAGAGCATCGCTCCCAGGGCCACGCTGTTCTCGCTGGCAACGATCAGGCGATCACCAGACCTGATGCCCAAACCGACGAGATCCTTTGCCGCTGCGTCGACTGCGTCCGAGAACTGCCGGTAGCTCCAGGCACGACCGCCTTCCATAAAGGCCGGATGATCTGGAATATCCCGCACGAACGGCGCGTAGACCTCGTGCACCCTGGACGGCAGGCCGTCCAGCAGTTCGGCTGCGGTGAGCTCGTCCACGCTCCTCATGCCATCCTCCCCTGTGCCTTGTTTTCGGCAGCGTTGCAGCCCCCTTCGACCGGGAGGTCCGCACGCTCATTGCTATCGGCAGATGGAGTAAACCGTTCTAAAATAGAACTGTCAAGGCGACTGTATGGCCGGTCGGGCCATATTCTATGGAGTCGCCAATAGATGCACAGAATTCCAATTTGGAATTGTCCACCTCCTCAGAATCGTTCGAAGGGATCAGCTAGGCGCGCCTACCATTTCTCGACCCACGGCCGCAGCACGACTTCAAAGGCCCAGGTCGAGCGATGTTGGCGGTGCAGTTGCAGATAGGTCTCGGCAATATGAGCGGGGTCGGCCATGTTGTCGTCGACAGTCGTTCCCGCCAGCCGGTGCGCCCGGGTGCCGTCCTCCTGAGTCCAGCCGATCGCGGCGTCGATCGGCACATTTGCCACGTGGATTCCACGCGGCATCAATTCTCTCGCCATGCTTTGCGCGAGTCCGGACTTGGCATGGCATGCCATTGCAAATGGCCCACCTGATGGAAAGCCCTTGAGCGCCGCGCTGGCGTTCGTGAAGATGATCGTTCCTCGCGCGCCGTTGGCATCAGGCTCGTTTCCGAGCATCAGCCGAGCGGCCTGTTGGCCCACCAGAAACGCAGAGAACGCGGCGTTGCGAAGCGTCTCGAACGTCATGACCGGGTCGGCCTCGACCACCGTCTTGCGGAAAATGCCGGAAACGCGACCGTCGATGTTGTGCACGACAAGCCTTGGCGTCCCGACCTCTTGAGCGACGTCTTTGAATAGCTGCGCCACGGCCGCCGGTTCGCTTGCATCGCAGGCGTACCGACGCACGCCGTGCATCTTTTCGAGTGTCTCAAGGACGGCTTTTTCCGGATTCCTGGCTGCGACGGCGACACGCATCCCGTTTTCCGCGAACAGCCTGGCGCAACTCGAGCTGATACCAGGGCCGCCGCCGACAATGAGTGCAACGTCAGGTGTGGAAGTGTGAGTGTCGCGGGGGGACTCAGTCATGTTGCTTCCTCCAATGTGTTTACCTTGTTGGTCACAAGTCAGGGCTTCACAACGCGAGCAGCGTCATTGCGGGACCTAGTGCGTCACGGCAATCACGACCTTGCCCTTTGCGCGCCCGGTCTCGACATAGGCGAGCGCGTCGCCGGTTTTTTCGAACGGGAAAACCTTGTCCACGACCGGACGGATCACCCCAGTTTCGATCAGGGACGTGATTTCGCTCAGTTGCTGTCCCTGCGCACGCATGAACAGGAATGAGAAGCGCACACCGAATTTTCTGGCCTTCTTCCGCACACTGCGGCTCAGCAAGCGCATCACCAGTTTCAGGAAGAGGTTCATGCCCTGCTCCCTGGCGAATTCCGGGTCAGGCGGCCCGGAGATCGAGATGAGCAAGCCGCCCGGCTTAAGCACGCGCAGAGATTTTTCAAGCGTCTTGGCGTCCTGGCTGTGCAGGACCAGATCGTAGCCCGACAAGACCTTCTCGAAATCCTGCGTCTTGTAGTCGATGACCAGGTCCGCGCCGAGACTTTTGACCAGCTCGACATTCTTCGCGCTCGTCGTCGTCGCCACGACCGCACCGAGATGCTTGGCGAGCTGGATGGCGAAAGTCCCCACGCCGCCAGAGCCGGCCTGGATGAAGACCTTCTGGCCAGGCTTCAGCTTGCCTACCTCGACCAGCGCCTGCCAGGCGGTCAGTCCCACCAGCGGGATGGAGGCGGCCTCTTCCATGCTGATGTTCGCAGGCTTCGGCGCCACGTCGGCTTCGTTCATCGCAATGAATTCGGCGAATGTTCCGATGCGATGATCGCGCGGCCGTGCGTAGACCTCGTCGCCCGCCTTGAACCGTCTGACATTGCGGCCGACCCTGACGACCGTTCCGGCAACGTCATGACCCAGAATGAAAGGCGGACGATACGGCAGGATGAGCTTGAATTCCCCACCCCTGATCTTGGAGTCGAGAACGTTCACGGCTGTTGCGTGGATCCGAACCAGGACATCGTCGTCCCGCACCCCCGGCTCCGGCATGGTTGCCAGGCGAACAGCGCCTTTCTTCTGGTATTTGTCGACGACGACTGCCTTCATGATGTCATCTCCAATCTGGAATCTGGTTGCGGCGTCAGGCGTCGAGGAACGACAGCGCCTTCGGCAAGAAATCGGCGTGGTACTGGAAAATCCCGCCATGCCCGGCATCTTCGTAGATGACCAGTTGTGCGCCCGGAATACGCCGTGCCATGTCGGTGCTGTTTGCGGTCGGCACCATGATGTCGTTATCGCCATTCGCGATCAGGACGGGGATGCGGAGGCTGCCGAGATCCTGAGGTGCCTGCTGGCCCCAGCCCTTGATCGCCTTGAGTTGCCGCAACAGGGCCGCCGGTGTGGCTGCTTTGTCCCGATCTGCCTTGCGCTCCTTCAACCTTGCCAGGAACGCCTTTGCGGCCCGGCGGCCATTGGCCGTGGAGGTGAAGAACAGGTAGAATTTCGGGTCTCGCAGTGTCAGCAGGCCCTTGATCATTAACGGCCAGGACACCGGCCCAACCTTCTCGATGCCTTTGCCGCCTGCTGGGCCTGTGCCGGTCAGAATCAGCTTTCGCACGAGACCAGGGGCCTTCAACGCGATGTCCTGGGCCACGAAGCCCCCGAGGGAAAAGCCCAGCAGATCGACTTTTTCGAAGCCGAGCGCGGCGATCAGGGCAATCGTATCCTGCGCCGTTTCGCCAACGCTAACGGGCGCTTTCCCGCCTGAAGCGCCGATGCCCCGGTAGTCGATCGCGATCACGCGATGCCTGGTGGCGAGCCCATCGACGATCGGCGGATCGAAATTGTCGAGAACCGCGCCCCAATGGTTGAGAAGGATCAATGGCACGCCGGTGCGCGGACCGATGTCGCGATAGGCAAAGGTCGTTCCCGCAGCACTGATCGAGAGATTCGGTGCATCGACATAACGCACGACCGATCTCGGGTGGCTGATATAGTTTGACATCACTTGCTCCATCGTTCGGCTGGCACCGGAAGCACCCGGAATCAGCGCAATTCCCTGTTCTGTCTTGCTCATTCCGGCCTTCTCAATTTTGTTCTGGAACATCGACGAGCAACCTGTTACTATCAATTTAGTACCAAGTCACTACTAAAATGAAACTGACATGAAAAAACCTTCGGCCCAACCTTGTCTGATCGCCCGAAGCCTGGCGATTGTCGGGGACGCATGGAGCATGCTGATCATGCGCGATGCCCATGCGGGGCTGACCCGCTTCGACGATTTTCGCAGGAGTCTCGGTATCGCGCCGACGATGCTGACGGGTCGGCTTTCAGCACTGGTTGACGAGGGATTGCTGGAGAAGCGCCGCTATTCAGACCGTCCGCCACGGGACGAATATGTGCTGACGGAAGCCGGGCGCGACTTCTTGCCGGTGCTCTTCGCGATTGGCGCGTGGGGACGTAAGCATCGCAGCGGAGGCAAGGTCACCCGGTTCTTCGATGCCGAGAACGGAACGGAAATCGATCCCCTCACCATCGACCGCGCGACCGGCGCTCCGATCGGAACGCGTCCCATTCGTATCGCCGCAGTCGAATGAGCAATTGGCTTGGCAGCTCCAGCTTGTGCGGTTGCGGGTGCGGCCCGCCAGGCCTTCGAAGCAATGACCTGAAAGAGTTTCACCTGTAAGTCGGCGGACGCCTCTCAATGAAAGCCCGGACGGCTTCGGCATGCTGCGCCGTGCCCGCCGCGAGGACCATCCTCTCGGCCTCGTGATCCAGTGACGTCAGGAAGTCGGCCGACAGCGCGAGGTCGAGATTATCCTTCATGGAGGCATAGGCGGTCGCCGGGCCATTCGCCAATGCTCTCGCCATTTCGAATGCTTCGCCTTGCAGGTCGGAGTCAGGCACCACGCGATTTACGAGGCCCAACGCTTCGCAGCGCCGTGCACTGATCCGCTCGGACAAAAACATGAGTTCGCGGGCACGCGCCGTCCCGGCCAGCCGGGTCAACAGCCACGAAATGCCGTAATCGCCGGTGAGCGCGATCCTGGCGTAGCCGGTCGTCATGATGACGGATTCAGCTGCAATACGAATGTCGCAAGCGAGTGCGATCGCAAGCCCGGCACCGGCCGCCGGTCCCGGCAAGGCAGCGATGGTGGGCTTCCGCACCGAAACAAGTACGCCGGTCAGGGTTCGCTGACGTTCCCGCAATCGCGCAACCTTGTCGCTGACTGACATGGCCGGCGCGGCAGAGTTGCCGCCCATGCCCTTGACATCGCCACCCGAACAAAAGGCCGTGCCTGCACCTGTTATCAGGAGGGCTCCGACCTCAGGATCATCTCCATTCTGTTTGATCATCCGGCGCAACGCCGGCGTAAGATGATCGGACAATGAATTTCGGGCTTCGGGTCGGTTCAAGGTGATCACGGCAACGCGATCCCGAATCACACACAGCAGTTCGTCCGTCCCCGTATCAATTGAGATTGATCCATCAGTCATGGTTCTGACCTTTCAAGTCCTGCGGAGGGCAAGTCTCACCAATTCTCGTTGAATGGCCGCAGCTCTGTAAGGAATGACCAGGCCGATCGGTCCTGACCGTAGAGGTGGTAAAGTTCGTCGGCGATCGCGGCAGGCTTGATGAAGAATTCATCCGGTTTGTCGCTCATCCGCGCGCGCATCCGGGGCGTATCGATCACGGCGTCGATGAGAACATAGGAGACGTGCACGCCGAGAGGTCCCAAGTCACGTGCGATCGACTCGGCCAAAATACGCTGCGCCGCCTTCGTCGGCGCAAAGCCGGCGAAATTGGCTTTACCTCGGATCGAAGAGGTGTTTCCGGTCACCAGGATCGCCCCCTTGCCCCGATCGATCATGTCAGGAGCTACTTCGCGTGCCAGGTACAATAGGCCCATCACGTTGACTTCGAAGTTGCCCTTCAGCATCTTCGGATCGATCTCGCGAAAATTCCCCCAGCCTCCTCCTACCGCGTTGTGGATGAGAACTTCAGCGGGGCCGAAGCGACGCTTTACCTCAGTGACGACGGTCCGCACCTGGCACTCGTCCGACACGTCGCAGGTCATCGCGTGCACGTCGGGAAGCTCTTGCGCAAGGCGATCGATGAGCTCCGCAGAGCGAGCAAGCGCGATGATTCGGAAACCACCGGCGGAGAAGCGCTTGACGATGGCAGCTCCCGTGCCCGGGCCCACCCCGGTCACGATCGCGATTGGCTTCTCGGTCATTTGACGCTTCCTTCGGGCTATTGTCCGGCCGCCCTCTTATGAATTCGCTCGGACTGCGATTGATAAGTGGCAGCTTCGTGCGCGGACACCAGGGCAAGACGGACCGCAACGTTCTTGTGGTAGGGCGTGCCCGCAATGGGATCGCGGTTGCCGCTCTCGGTGAGCAGATTGATGCGCGGTCCGTTGATCAGGCGTTCTCCGTCCGGCGAGGGATAAGCCTGGCCGTAACCGTGCGGCAGCGCCAGTTGGCCCTTGCGCATGGCATTATCGACTTTAGAGCGGACAACGAGCCGCCCGACTGCCGACTCGACGGCGATCCAGTCGCCATCCTTCGCACCCAGCTCGCTCAGATCGCTCGAATTGATCAACAGGGCGCCGTCCGGGTCCTCTCGACGCCACGCGGGATCGCGAAAGATCTGGTTAGCGTTGAACATGCGGCGGCCACCAGCTGCCAGCATGAACGGGAACTCTTTTGGCGCGCCCGCGGTTTGGGGATCGAGACGAGCGAGCCATTCCAACATCTGTGGCACCACCAGCCGAACCCTGCGATCCGAATGGCCGATTAATGACCAGACCTCCTCATAGTCGTGCCGCGTCACCGCCGTGCCCTGCCGGGCGGCCACGATCGTATCGAACAGGAGATCTCCGAGTTGCTGATCCGTCACCTGATCGGATGCACCGATCGCCCGCCGCACCGCTTGCGGCGATCGCTTCGCGCAAGCCAGTGCCGCGCTCCACAAGGGAGCCGCGGCCGCCGTGCCATCCGGAAGCGTCTGCCCCAGCGTATGGTAGAGCACCAAGGCAGGCACTGCCGCAGGGTTTTCCCCGATGAAAGCACGAAAGGCCGCGGCGAATTCAGATCGCGAGCGCCGCGCTATTTCGCGTAGCGGCGCGAGCACATTGTCACCCGGCAGAAGCCCCATGGCGATGGCGAGCCGCGTGTAGATCTCGGGCTCCGGCAAGGTACCGGCGAGCGGCGGCAAGACGCCAGCGCGCACGTGAAAATAGTTTGTCGGGAATTCGAAGTTGAATAGCGTAAATTCGGTCTTCTCGTATTGTGTGGACGCCGGGAGAACGTAATGCGCGAGCTGCGCGGTTTCGGTCATCGCAACGTCGACGACGACGCATAGCTCGAGCGAGCGCAGCGCTCCTTCCACCGCCTCGGTGTTTGCTGCGGTGTTGGCAGGATTGGAACTGTCGATCCAGGCGCAGCGCAGCCGGTCTGGATGATCCTTGAGCACGGCTTCCGGGAAGATATTGGGAGGCAACAGGCCCCCGATGATCGCGTCGCCGGTCGGAGCGTAGGTCTGGTTCGGAGAATTTCCCCATAGCGGCTGAAGCCAGCTATGCAATTGGTTGGTACCTTTACGGCCGAAGCTGCCGGAAAGCATGATTAAGAGCTTTTCGAGATAGGAGTTCAGCGTCGAGTTGATGCCTTGCTGGATCCCGAGTTCAACCCGAACCACCATGGCCTTCGCCGCCGCGATCATCGCCGCGCAGCGCTCCAGATCCGAGATCGAAATATCGGCGGCGGCCGCCCATTCCGCAACGGGGATATTCAATAGCGCTTGGCTCACTTCCGCGAAGCCGATCGTGTGCTCCTGAATGAATGCGTGGTCGATCCGGTCGGAGCGGATGAGCGTGGCCAGCAGCGCGCCGAGAAGAAACGCGTCGGCACCGGGACGAACTGCGAGATGCAGATCCGCCATTTCGGCGGTTTCAGTCCGGCGGGGGTCGATCACGATCAGCTTGCGTGCGGGATCCTTGCGGATCTGATTGAGGTGATCGCGCGCATTGGGGAATCCGTGCGCGATCCAGGGATTTGCACCGATGACAAGCAAGAGATCGCAATGATGCACATCCTCGGCGGTGTGGCAGGTTTGGCTGCCGAACATGTGGCCATTGACCCAGAAATCGCCGGTTTTCTCCTGCGAAAGAGCGTTGAAGACGCTGCGCGAACCCAGCGCGCGCAACAGTCCACTGGCATAGGCGCCGCCGGCGTGGTTGCCCTGCCCGCCGCCGCCATAAAGGGCAATGCTCTTGCCGCCATACTTGTCGACGATGTCTCGAAGCCGCTCCGCGATCTCGGAGATCGCCACGTCCCATTCGATCTCATCAAAGCCGCCATCGGCACGACGACGCAGCGGGGTCGTGAGCCGATCCCTGTGATGCGCATAATAGGGAATGCGCGCAGCCTTGTTGCACAGATAGCCTTGCGACTTCGGGTTTGAACGGTCGCCTCGTACCTTCTCGAGG
The DNA here is from genome assembly GCF_044908355.1 of Bradyrhizobium sp. USDA 336. NCBI lineage: Bacteria > Pseudomonadati > Pseudomonadota > Alphaproteobacteria > Hyphomicrobiales > Nitrobacteraceae > Bradyrhizobium > Bradyrhizobium sp. USDA 336. The sequence goes on from NZ_JBIYDC010000002.1 coordinate 3,403,223, forward strand.
CGCCCCTCATTCACCCACACCTCGATGCCGCAATTCACATAACACAGGTTGCAGGCTGTCTTGAGCCACTTGCCGGCCGTCATGGGCACCTCCCAAATTATGGTTTGTCGCAGCTCATAGCCTTTGCCGTTCTGCGCTGCCGCTTGTGAGTCCGGCCGCAGACAGTCGTCCGTCCGGCGTCGAGAATATCGTCGGAAAGCTTCCCGGCGCCGACAGCACGCGAGAGCACGATCGATCCAACCATGGTCGCAATGGCGCTCGTCGCGATTTGGCGCGCCTGTTGGTGACGCTCGGCGGGAAGCACTTCGACCAGGATGTCGATCATCTCCTCCAGCTTGGAAGCAAGCGCCCGTTGCTCGCTCGGGCTCGATCGAGCGACATCAGCGGCCAGGGCTGGAAGCGCGCAACCTTGTCTGGGATTGTCGCGGTGACGGGAACTGAGATAATCGGCGATCAGCGTCTCGAAGCGATCCCCGCCGGCCTTCCGGTTCGCCAGCTTTTTCCACCGCTCGACCATTTGGTCCATTGCAAACGCGATCGCCTCGCCAACAAGTGCGGCACGTGACTCGAAATGGTTATAGAACCCGCCATGCGTAAGACCCGCGAGCTTCATCAACTCGACGACGCTAAGTCCTTCGGCACCGTTTTGACGCAAGCCGTAGGAGGCATTTTCAACGATCCGGCTGTGGGTCTGGCGCCTATGGTCTCCTACGTAACGCATCTCCCCTCCCTGCGGGTTGCTGGGTGACCGCCTGTTCCAACCGTTTCCATCCACCAGCGCCTCCGAGCCGCTTCGGAAGCGGCAATATTTCATTGCATTGTCGCCGGCGTTATATGACTATCGTCATATAACGAAGTGATCAACAGGAGAATTCACCATGGCAGCCGCTTCCGATCCCGTCGTCATCCTCTCCGCGGCCCGTACGCCGCTCGGCCGCTTCATGGGCGAGCTCTCGCCACTCAGTGCCCACAAGCTCGGTTCCCATGTGATCGGATCGGCTTTGGAACGGGCCAAGCTGGCACCCGAACGGATCGACGAGGTCTTCATGGGCAACGTGCTGCCGGCCGGACAAGGCCAGGCGCCGGCGCGCCAAGCCGCGCGCGGCGCCAAATTGCCGGATGCCACCGGCGCCACCACCGTCAACAAGGTCTGCGGCTCCGGCATGAAGGCCACCATGATCGCTCACGACATCATCAATGCTGGCTCCGCCGAGATCGTTCTATCCGGCGGCATGGAGAGCATGAGCAATGCGCCGTATTTGCTGGCCAAGGCGCGCGGCGGCTATCGCGCCGGCCACGACCGCATCATCGACCACATGCTGATGGACGGGCTGGAAGACGCTTACGAGACAGGACGCTCGATGGGCGATTTCGGCGAGGCCACCGCCGAAGCCTATCAATTCACCCGCAAGGACCAGGACGACTATGCAATCGAGACGTTGACCCGCGCACGGAAGGCGGTCGAAGGCGGCGCCTTCAAAGCGGAGATCGCTCCGATTACGTTGACCGAGAAGGCCGGGCCCCGGATCATCTCCAACGACGAGCATCCGCTCAAAGTCGATCCCGCCAAGATCCCAGGGCTTAAGCCAGCGTTCCGCGCCAACGGCACCATCACGCCCGCCGCCTCCTCCGCCAATGCTGACGGCGCTGCGGCGCTCATCTTGGCGAAACGCTCGCTCGCCGATCGCGACGGCCTTCCGGTGCTCGCCGAGATCAAGGGCCATGCCACCCACAGTCAGGAGCCACAATGGTTCACGACGGCCCCGATCCCCGCTATTCGCAAGCTATTGGACAAGGTCGGCTGGAGCGCTGGCGACGTGGATCTGTTCGAAATCAATGAGGCATTTGCCGTCGTCGCGATGGCGGCACAGAAGGATCTCGGCATCCCCAGAGAAAAGTTGAACGTCAACGGCGGCGCTTGCGCGCTAGGTCATCCCATTGGCGCCACCGGCGCGCGGCTGATCGTGACGCTGCTGCACGCGCTCGAAGCACAAAACCTCAAGCGCGGCGTCGCGTCGCTCTGCATCGGCGGCGGCGAAGCTACCGCCATCGCGATCGAGCGCGTCGTCCGCTGATATCACCGCTGACGGACGACGGACTCGGCGAGCGGTGCGAACCGCGTCACTCGCCACCTGATCTGCTCTTCCCCGCGACGAGGAATATCCATGGCTGATATGACGAACGCCGCGTCGCGGGACATTCCGAACTCCGGCGTCCTGCCGATCGCGATCCTTTCCGTGCTGGCCGCGATGGGAACGCTCGCGACCAACATTCTGTTGCCGTCTCTGCCGCAGATTGCGATCTCGTTAAATGTCACGACTGCGGCGGTCACGTCCGCCATCACCGTCTTTCTTGCGGTGTTCGGGTTGGGCCAGCTGCTGGTCGGGCCGCTTTCGGATCGCTACGGAAGACGTTGGCCGGTCCTGATCGGATTTGCTGTGTTCTTCGTCGGCAGCGCTTGGTGCGGTCTGGCAACCGACCTGCCCAATCTCCTCATCGGCCGCGTCGTGCAGGCAACAGGTGCTTGCGCGACGTCAGTGCTGTCTCGCGCTATCGCTCGCGACATGTTCAGTGGCGCAGCATTGGCGCGCGCAATGGCGCTCATCATGATCGTGATGTCCGCAGCTCCCGGGTTCTCGCCGCTGCTCGGCGGCGCCCTTGACCACAGCCTGGGCTGGCGCGCCGAATTCGCGCTGGTCGCGGCCTTTGCCGCCGTCGGCGCCGTCGCCTACGCCATCGTTCTTGGCGAAACCCACAACTCGATCCGCACGCCGTTCAATCCGATTGTCGTCGGCAGGACCTATGCCGGTCTGATTGGCGACCGTCGCTTCGCCACCCCCGCGGCCGCTTCGAGCCTCATTATGGGCGGCTTGTTCTCGATGTTTTCCGCGGCGCCGCGCCTGTTCATCGAAGCGTTGCACTTCACGCCGATCCAGCTCGGACTCTTCTTTGCCGGCACCGTCTTCATCGTATTCGCTGCGGGCATGCTAGCAACGAGATTGGCACCACGCTACGGGCTCGATGGCCCGATCCGGGCGGGTTTGTGCGCGACGGCCGGCAGCAGCCTTGCGATCCTGCTCATTTCGATCATCAGCCCGACTTTCCTGCCGTTTCTGGGCGCGATGTGCGTTTTTCTTCTCGGCATGGGTGTTGTCAGTCCGTTGGCCACGGCGCGCGCGTTGTCTCCATTCGGCGAGAAGGCTGGCGCGGCCTCGGCGCTGCTGGGTTTCTTGCAGATGATGATCGCGGCAATCGGCGTATGGCTTGCTGCCACCGTGTCCCATCAAGCCATGTTTGCGTTGGGCGTCGCGATGAGCGCGTTTTCCCTGCTGGCTCTTGGCTTGTACGCGCGGGGCCCGCGTTCTTGATGGCGTATGACCCCGGACGCGTTTCCGTTCAGACACTCATCGGCTTTGCGAAGTCGGGCTTAGGCCTGTCGGGCAGAACGCGGCAAAGCTTGGCTGGCCCGACAATCGAGCCTGTTTCCAGCTTAATCAGGTCCTCCCGTGGAATTCTGGTTTGCTGCTGCCCGCTGGGCGCTTCATCTCGAACATGTTCTCGGTCCTGACCTCGAGATAATCTCCACCCCGGCCGGCGCGCAGAATGGGACGCGCAAGTGCCGTGTTGTAGACGCCGTCCTCGATCAACGTTTTGTCGATGTAGACCGCGACGACCTCACCAAGCACGAACCATCCTTCGACCTTTTCTCCGCGTGCATTGGCCAGCTGAGAGACCTCGACGACCTTGCATTCCATGGCGGCCCTGCTCTCGCCCACCCGCGGCACAGCAACGTGGCGTCCGGGTATCGGCGTCAAACCGGCTGCTTCGAACTCGCTCACGCCGTAATCGAGCGGCGTCGCTGTCACGTTCATGCGCTCGCCGAGATCCATGGTGACCAGGTTCCAGACGAACTCGCGGGTCTCGCTGACGTTCTTGACGGTGTCTTTCCACGAAATCGAGGAAAATCCGATGATCGGAGGATCGTACAGGAACGCGTTGAAAAAACTATACGGCGCGAGGTTCAATTGACCGGCCGCATTGCGCGATGAAATCCAGCCAATCGGACGCGGCGCGACGATTGCATTGAAGGGATTATGCCGGAGTCCGTGGCCTTTCGAAGGCTCGTAGTAGTGGAAGTCGGCTTGGCTCATAAGTGCCTCCGAGGCTACCGAAGGCCGTCCATCAGCCCATCGGCCTCAACAACGATCGACGCACGCATGACCATGCGCTGCGCATAACCTCGTCAGAACGTCCGCAACGCCCTTCCGGAAGGGTTCAGGCGATTGCCCTAACCGCAGCCGGCCGTTGCCCGGCGCCGTCGAGAAAACCAGTCAGGCGCTCCCGGATGATGCGTTCGGCGTCGGCCATGATACGGTCGATCAGTTCCTTCACGGTCGGGATGTCGTGGATCAGGCCGACCACCATGCCGCAGCTCCAGGCGCCGGCATCCATCTCACCGTTGACCATCACGCGCGGGTATACGCCGGCGACTTGATCATGGATGTCCTCGATCTTCAGGCTTGCCCCCTTCTCGCGTTCGATCTCGAGCAGTTCGTTGACGCCCTTGTTCTTGAGCACGCGCTCGGTGTTGCGCAGCGCGCGCATGACGAGAACGGTGTCCAGCTCCGTGGCCTTGACCAGCGCCTGCTTGACGTTGTCATGGACCGGCGCCTCCTTGGTGGCGACGAAACGCGTCCCCATGTTCATGCCCGCCGCGCCCATCGACAGCACCGCGACGAGGCTGCGGCCATCTGCCATGCCGCCGGACGCGACAAAGGGGATGCTGAGCTCGTCTGCGGCGCGCGGCAGCAGGATCATGTTCGGAATGTCATCCTCGCCCGGATGACCGCCGCACTCGAAGCCGTCGACGCTGACCGCGTCGCAGCCGATCTTCTCGGCCTTCAGCGAATGACGGACCGAGGTGCATTTGTGGATCACCTTGATGCCGGCGGCCTTCAGTGCCGGCATGTACTGTTCCGGGCTGCGGCCGGCGGTCTCCACCGCTTTTACTCCGCCCTCCCTAATCGCGGCGATATATTCCGGATAAGGTGGGGCGCTGAAGGTCGGCAGGAAGGTGAGGTTCACGCCGAACGGCTTGTCGGTCATGTCGCGGCAGCGCGCGATTTCCTTTGCCAGCAGCTCGGGCGTCCTTTGGGTCAGCCCAGTGATGATGCCGAGCCCGCCGGCGTTCGACACCGCAGCTGCGAGCTCGGCGAAGCCGACATAGTGCATTCCGCCCTGGATGATCGGGTGCTCGATGCCGAACAGTTCGGTAATTGCTGTCTTCACGAATGATCTCCCGCGTTGCCGCTCAGTGGATGATTTCGAACAGACCGGCTGCGCCCATGCCGCCACCGATGCACATGGTCACCACGCCGTATTTCGCCTTGCGCCGACGCCCCTCGATCAGCAGGTGGCCGGTGAGCCGCGAACCAGTCATGCCGTAGGGATGGCCGATCGCGATCGAGCCGCCATTGACGTTGAGCTTGTCGGGGTCGATGCCGAGCTTGTCGCGGCAATAGATCACCTGCACCGCGTAAGCCTCATTCAGCTCCCAGAGGTCGATGTCGTCGATCTTCAGGTTATGGCGCTTGAGCAGGCGCGGGATCGCGGCGACCGGGCCGACGCCCATCTCGTCGGGCTCGACGCCGGCGGCAACGAAGCCGCGGAAGATGCCGAGTGGCTTCAGCCCCTTCCTGGCAGCAATCCTGTCGCTCATGATCACGCAGGCCGAGGCACCGTCCGAAAGCTGGCTGGCATTTCCTGCGCTGATGGTTTTGCCCTCGAACACCGGCTTGATCTTGGCCAGGCCCTCGGCGGTGGTTTCCGGCCGTGGCCCTTCGTCCTTGGCGAGCGTCACCTGCTGGTAGGTGACCTCCTTGGTGTCCTTGTTGACCAGCGCCATCCTGGTCGTGAACGGCACGATCTCGTCGTTGAAGCGGCCGGCCTGCAACGCAGCGCCGACGCGGCGTTGGCACTCGAGACTGTATTCGTCCTGCTTGTCGCGGCCGATCTTGTAGCGCTCGGCAACGACCTCGGCGGTATCGAGCATCGACATGTACATTTCAGGCTTCATCGCCATCAGCTCTTCGTCAACGGCGTGGAATTTGTTCATATGCTCGTTCTGCACGAGGCTAATCGACTCGATGCCTCCACCGATCGCGACCTCGACCCCGTCGAGCATGATCGAGCGCGCGGCAACCGCGATGGCCTGCAGGCCGGACGCGCATTGCCGGTCGATGGTGGTGCCCGCCACCGTGACGGGCAGGCCGGCGCGAATGGCGCCCTTGCGCGCCACGTTCATCACCATGGTGCCTTGCTGCATCGCGCAGCCCATGACCACGTCTTCTACTTCTCCGGGCGCGATGCCGGCGCGCTTCACCGCTTCGGCCATTACGTGCCCGGCCATGGTCGGGCCGTCCGTGTTGTTGAGCGCACCGCGATAGGCCTTCCCGACGGCCGTTCGGGCGGTGGAAACGATGACTGCTTCTGTCGTCATGCTGGCCTCTCTGCCTACGCGGCCGCGTCCAGCTGCGCGTAACGCAGCACGTGGAACGCAGGGTCGCCGAACTGAATGTTGATGGAGGAGATACGCTTGAAATAGTGCCCGACATTGAGCTCGTCGGTCATTCCCATGCCGCCATGAAGCTGCACCGCCTGGTCGGCAACGAACCTGCCGGCATAGCCGATCTTCGACTTGGCACCGGAGGCGAGCCGCGACAGGCCGGCATCGCCGCCGCCGAGGCTGAGGCTCAGATGCTGCATCAGAGAGAGCGCCTCCTGGTGGGCGATGAACATGTCGACCATCCGATGCTGCAGCACCTGGAACGAGCCGATGGTGGTGCCGAACTGCTTGCGCGTCTTCGAATAATCCAGCGTCGCCGAGTTCAACTCACCGATGGCGCCGACGGCTTCCGCGCAGAGCGCGCCGATGGCGCGGTCGCGGCAGGCTTCCAGCGCGGCAAGGCCCTCGCCTTCCTCTCCCAGCAATTGCCCGCGGACGCCGCGCAGGCTGACCTCCGCTGCCCGCCGACCGTCGATGGTTCTGAAACCCTGAAGATCGACGCCCGTCGCGCGGCGATCCACCACGAACAGGCTGACGCCGCCGCGGTCACGATCGTCGCCGGAGGTCCGCGCCGAGACGATCAGATGGTCGGCCCAGGGCGCGGCGATCACCATGGTCTTCGCGCCGGTCAGGACGTAGTCGCTCCCCCCGCGCCGCGCTCTGGTCGTGACATTGGCCAGATCGAAGCGCGATCCCTTCTCCGTCCGGGCCAAGGTCCAGATCTTCGAGCCGTCGATGATTTCAGGGATGAAGCTTTGCTGCTGCTCCGGCGTGCCCACATGCTCGATCAATCCGCCGGCCAGCACCACCGTCTCGACGAAAGGCTCGACCACGAGGTGACGGCCGAACTCATGCATGACGATCATGGTCGACAGCGGACCCCCGCCGAGACCGCCCGCGCCTTCCGAGAGCGGTGCGGCGAGCAGGCCGAGCTCGGCGAAACCCTCCCACTGCTTCCGGCTGAAGCCTTCCTCGCTCGCCACGATCTTGCGCCGCGCCTCGAAATCATACTGGTCTCGCAGCAAGCGTTGGACGCTGGATCGCAGCAATTCCTGCTCTTCCGTGAACTGAATATCCATCCGATCCTCTCGATCCGTCGTGGCTAGAGCCCAAGCACGGCCTTGGCGATGATGTTTCGCTGGATCTCGTTGGATCCGCCGTAGATGCTGAGCTTGCGCGCGTTCAGATATTTTTCCGACGCGGTGTGACCGTAGTCGGGGCCGGGCATGAAGCGGTTGGCGCTGACCGGATGCTCGCGGATGGCCAGGCCGTAATTGCCGATCGCGCGATGGGTGAGCTCGGTGATATTCTGAAATATCTCGGTGCCGCGGATCTTGAACAGCGAGGCCGCAGGTCCTGGATCTATGCCGCGCGCCATCTGGGCGACAACGCGCAACTCCGTCGCTTCCAGCGCCAGCACGTCGAGCTCGATGCGGGCAATGTCGCGCAGGAATTCGAGATGCGCGGGATCGTCGACCGGTATCTCGGCCCTCACGATCTGTTTCAGTTTGTTGATGTAGCGGGTGGACCGGCCGATGCCGGCCATGCTGGTGCGCTCATTGCCGAGCAGGAACTTGGCGTAGGTCCAACCCTTGTTCTCCTCGCCAACCAGGTTCTCGACGGGCACGCGGACATTTTCGAGGAAGACGTCGTTAACCTCGTGGCTGCCATCGATCGTGATGATCGGCCGCACGGTGACGCCGGGCGACTTCATGTCGATCAGCAGGAAGGAGATGCCGGATTGCGGCTTGGCGCTCGGATCGGTCCGCACCAGGCAGAAGATCCAGTCGGCATGCTGCGCCAGCGTCGTCCAGGTCTTGTGACCGTTGACGATGTAGTGGTCGCCGTCACGCACGGCCTTGGTCCTGACGGTCGCGAGGTCCGAGCCCGAACCCGGCTCCGAATAGCCCTGGCACCACCAATCCTCGCCGGACAGGATCCGCGGCAGAAACTTCTTCTTCTGCGCCTCGTTGCCGAAGGTGTAGATCACCGGCCCGACCATGGTCACGCTGAAGGCGAGCGGCGGCAGCGTGCCTGCGCGAGACGTCTCCTGCTCGAACAGGAAGCGCTGCGTGACCGACCAGCCTGGGCCGCCATACTCCTTGGGCCAGAGCGGCGCGATCCAGCCCTTCTTGTGCAGGATCCGGTGCCAGAGCAGCGACTGCTCCTTGGTCAGGTCGGTCTCCGGATTGGGAACGCGCATTTCCGGCGGATAGTTCTGCGCAATGAAACTGCGCACCTCGTCACGAAACGCGGCATCCTCGCGGGAAAGCTTGAGCTCCATCGCAGCAGGCTCCGCTACCACTTCTCGCCGAAGGGACGGATCTCCAGCTCGAACGTCCATGCGCTTCTCGGTTGCTGGTAGAGCTGCCAATAGGATGTCGCGACGGAGGCCGGAGGCATCAAGGCGTCCGGATCATCCAGCGCGGTGGGCCCGAGAGCCTCCAGCCGGCGTTGCCGAACCCACTCGGTGTCCACGCCGGAATCGATGATGAGATGCGCGACGTGAATATTTTTCGGGCCAAGCTCGCGGGCCATGGCCTGCGCGACCGCGCGAAGGCCAAACTTGGCGCTTGCGAAAGCGGCGTACCCGCTGCCGCCGCGGAGCGAGGCGGTCGCCCCCGTAAAGAAGATGTTGCCGCCCCCGCGCGGCAGCATGAGGCGGGCGGCCTCGCGACCGGCCAAGAAACCGGAATAGCATGCCATTTCCCAGACCTTGCGGAAGACGCGTTCTGTGGTGTCCAGAATCGGGAAGTTCACGTTCGCCCCGATGTTGAAGATGCAGACTTCCAGCGGCGCATGCTTGTCTGCATCGTTGAGAAAGGAGATGATCTCGTCTTCCTTGCGAGCATCGAGCGAACGGGCCTGGATCTCTCCGCCGGCAGCCTCGATATCCCTGACGAGCGGAGCCAGCTTGTCGCCGTTACGACGACCGGCGAAGACCGTAAAGCCTTCTGCTGCGAATTTCTTGGCGATCTCGCCGCCGATGAAGTCACCCGCGCCTATCACGGCCGCCGTTGCGTTTCTCTTTTGCAAGATGTCCTCCCGGTAAAGTTAGATATGTTGCCTGCGGAATTCGGGCGCCTGCATCGCAGGGGTTGCGCCTTCGCGCAAGGACTCCGCGAGCCTGTGTTTGAGTATCTTGCCAGTCGATGTCGCCGGCAAGGCCTCGAGGATGACGATTTCGGACGGCCGCTTGTAAGACGTAAGCTGAGATCTGACGAAATGCATCAGCGTCTCTGGTGTCGTGCGGGATCCCGGCAGCAATTGCACAAAGGCCACGATCTCCTCATTGCCGTCCGCGGCACGACCAACCACAGCGGATTGCACGACGTCTTTATGTGAGTTGAGGACTGCTTCGACCTCGGCGGGATAGACGTTGAAACCGGAACGAATGATCATTTCCTTGGTGCGGCCGACGATGTACAGACAGTCGCCGTCGAAACGCGCGAGATCGCCGGTATTGAACCAGCCCTCGCTATCAACCACCTTCGCGGTAAGCTCGGGGGCACGATAGTAGCCCAGCATCACGTTGCGCCCGCGAACATGCAGCTCGCCGACTTCGCCTACTGCCGTCGGAAATCCTTCGATGGTTCGCACCCGCGCCTCCACGCCTGGCAGCAGCGTGCCAACCGCCTGATCGGAACGTGGCCTATCGAAACGTACCCCTGATATTCCCGGCGAACATTCAGTGATCCCGTAGCCGTTGAGCAAGGGAAGCCCGAACTCCTTTTCCACGCGCACCTTCAGGTTCAAATCCAGCGGCGCGCCGGCGACGGCGATCAAGCGCAACGAGCCTCGGGGGAGTTGTTCCACGCCTGATACGCTCTTGTACTCCAGCAGGCGCTGATAGGTGGCAGGCACGCCATTGAGAATGGTGACGCCCTCCTCCGCGATGGCCTTTGCAGTCGCGGCCGGATCGTATTTGCTGACCATCCGCACCGTGCCGCCAACCATCAGCGTCATGATCAGGAGCGAGATGCCGACGATATGCGAGATCGGCAACACAAGATAGATCTTGTCGTTCTCGTTCATCCTGCGGAAGTACGCGGTGGTCTTTGCGCTGATCAGCAGGTTGTCATGCGAGAGCATCACGCCCTTGGGAGTTCCGGTCGTCCCTGACGTGTAGATCAAAACCGCGACTTGCCTTGCTGGATCGGTCTCCACGGGCTGGACTGACGCGCTTTCGTTGAGCGGGCCAACACCAATATCCGGCAGCGGGCCAATTCGCCGGCTCTCGGCGCCATAGCGAGAGGCGTGAGCAGCGGCCTCCTTCGAAATACCCGACGTAAACAACATCCGTCGGGCGCCGCTGTGATCGCGGATCTGGTCCAGTTCGCGCGCCGCCAAGCGCGGGTTGGCGACGATCGCCCAGGCGTCGAGCCGGCTCGCCCCCAGCAGCAAAGCAGCAAGCGCAATACAGTTCTCGCTGACGATGATCATCCGATCGCCGGCCCTGATCCCCAGCGAGGAGAGAACGGTGGCGATCTCGCCAACGCGCTGCTCCAGATCTCGATAGCTCCAGGAGGCCCCGTCTTCGACGAGCGCAATCCGGTCGGGCGCTCTGGCAACCGGTCCTGCCGTGACTTTATCGATTCGGCTCGGCAAGCCGGCAGCGATCTCGTCGACACTGATCGTCTCTGAAAGCTCCGCCACGACTGACCTCCCGACCGACCATGCCGACGTTGCAATGCGGCACACTTGTCTTCGACTTATAGTTCTTTTTTAGAACTCGTCAATCGATAAATCGTCGTCGGTCTTTCCCGGAGTCGAACGGAAGATCCATCCGCGAGTAGCTTTTTTTTCTGCGCGGCTCCTAAGAACCTCCGTTTACAACGCATCATCCGGCAGCTAGTCTATAGTATCAAATAAGAACTTAAAGGGAGGATCGAGGATGGCAGCGAGCCGCGGTGTAGCGATACTTGTTGGCGCAGGCGATGCCATTGGCGCGGCGGTCGCCCGGCGTTTTGCCCAAGGCGGCTATACGGTTTGCATCTGCAGGCGCGATGCGTCCAAATCACAGGGACTCGTGGCCGAGCTGAGGGATGCGGGGCATGATGTTCACGCATTCAGCGTGGATGCGCGTCAGGAAGCAGACGTCCAAGGCATTTTCGCGCGAGTCGAGAAAGAGCACGGGCCTGTCGAGGTTTGTCTCTACAATGCCGGCTCGAACGTCAACAAGCCCCTGCTCGAGACCACGGAGAAGCTGTTCTTCAAGGCCTGGGAACTCGCCTGCTATGGTGGTTTCCTGGTTGGACGTGAGGCGGCCCGCGTGATGCTGTCGCGCGGACGCGGCACCATCTTCTTTACGGGTGCGACGGCAAGCGTGCGTGGCGGCCCGGGATTTGCAGCATTTTCATCAGCGAAGTTCGGCCTTCGTGCAGTGGCCCAGGCGATGGCGCGCGAGCTTGGACCGAAGAACATCCACGTCGTGCATCTCCTGATCGACGCCGGCGTGGATAGCGAGGCGATTCACCAGCGCATGAAGGCGGCGAAGGGCATCGAAGCAAGCGACATTCCGCCCGATAGCCTGACCAAGACGTCTTCCATAGCCGAAGCCTATTGGTTCACCCACCAGCAGAGCAAAGATGGCTGGACCCACGAACTCGATCTCCGTCCGTCCGTGGAGAAATGGTAATATGAATGCGACACCAGACCTGACCCTGTGGGGCGTTGGAACGAGTCGCACCATTCGTCCGCACTGGGCCATGCACGAACTGGGCTTGGCCTACAACACAAGGCCCATTGGCCCACGAACCGGCGAAACCAAGACCGCAGAATACTCGAAGCTCAATCCGCGCCAGAAGATCCCGCTGCTTCAAGATGGCGATTTCTGCATCGGCGAGAGCGCAGCGATCGTTGCCTACCTGTCGCGCATGTATTCCACGCCGGATCGATCGCTGATTCCGGACGCCCCGCGCGAGTATGCCGCGTGGCTGGAATGGTGCTTCTTCATCGTCGCGGAGCTGGATTCCACGAGCCTTTACGTGATGCGCCGCCATCGGGCTGACGCGCTCGGACCGATCTACGGCATCGCACCCGAGGTCGTTGCCCAGGCCGGCGAGTATTTCCGCCAGCAGTTGCGCCATGTTGAAGTCGCGCTCGGAGACGGCCGGAAATTCCTGATGGGTGACCGTTTTACGAGCGCAGACATCCTGCTCACGACGTGCCTCGAGTGGGCTATCGCCTATGGCGTCGGCATTTGCGACAACGCTCAGCCTTATCTCGAGAGCATCCGGAAACGCGAAGCGTTCCAGCGAGCCGTTGCAGCGAATGTTCCCATGGCGCCGATCACGCCGGCGCCGACGAAGGCCTAGAAGACATCGCCAACGGGTTTCGCGGTTAGACCGCGACGCGCACGCTGCGCTCGGCGATCATCTTGTCGATGGCGCCATCGTCGTACCCAAGTTCGTGCAACACGTCGCGGGAGTGCTCGCCGACCCTGGGAGCAGGCCCGCCGATCGTGGCCTCGTTGACCGAAAAACGCGCCGCTGGCTTCGGCTGCCGCACCCGCCCCACCTTCGGCTGGTCGAACTCGGCAATGATATCGCGGGCGACCACCTGTTCATTGTGAATGATCTCGCCCCGTCGCAGGATCGGCGAACAGGGGACGTCGGCGGCGTCCAGACGCTCCAGCCATTCGGCGGTGGTGTGCTGGCTGATATACTCCGCCATCTTGTTGATACGTGCCGTGGCGTTGACGGAGCGCGCCGCCGGCGTCGAGAAACGGGGATCCCTGGCAAGCTCCGGATCGCCGGACGCCTGGCAAAAACCCTGCCATTCGGAATCGGAAATGGTACCGGCGGTGATGTAGCCGTCGCTGGTCTTGAACACGAGATCCGGCCGATCGTTGGGATCTGCAGCAGTGGCCTCGGCCCCCACCACCGTGTATTGCATCATGCCTTCCGGCCACAAATAGGAGATCATCGCGTCCAGCATGGCGACCTGGATGTGATCACCCTGCCCTGTCTTCTCGCGCGCGTAGAGGGCTGCCGCCACCGCCTGGGCGGTGAACACGGCGGTTGTCTTGTCGCAGACGATAGTCCGGATCATCTGCGGACGGTTCGTAACCGGCTGCGACTGGATATCGGCAAAGCCCGACAGGCCCTGAATGATCGGGTCGTAAACACGCTTCTTCACATAAGGTCCGGAGTCGCCAACACCGCTGATCGAGACATAGATCAGGCGCGGATGGCGCTGGCGCAACTCTTCGACGCCGAGACCGAGGCGCTCCATGGTGCCGGGCCGGAAATTCTGCACCAGCACATCCGCCTTCGCGACCAATTTGGCCAGAACCTCACGGCCGGCCTCGCTCTTGACGTCGATGGCGAGCGAGCGCTTGCCGCGATTTGACGAAATGAACAGTGCCGAGAACTCGCCTTCCTTGTCGATGGTGGCGCGGCTGCGCCGCGTAATGTCACCGCCGATCGGCTCGATCTTCAGGACGTCCGCGCCCTGATCCGCCAGGAACATGGTCGCGAACGGGCCCGACACGACGCCTGTCAAATCGAGGACGCGAACGCCGTTGAGGGGACCGGGCATGACATTCTCCCTGAATTGGTTTCGTTATAAGGCCGACTGAGCTTTCGTCATGCAGGCGCGCGGACGTCTGCCCGGCTCTGCAAAAGCTCCAGCTTCTGGCCTCAGGCCGTCTTCGAAACGGGCTGGCCGATCTGCTCGACGATCGACTCCTCCACATCGCGAAGCTGGTCCTTGCCGAAAAACATCTCCTTTCCAACGAAGAAGGTCGGCGAGCCGAATGCGCCGCGGTTGACGGCGTCGGTGGTTCGATCAATCAGCCCCTTCTTGACGTCGTCCTGCTGCGCACGCGCAAGCAACCGATCGATATCGAGGCCTGAGGAGATGAATGCCGCTCGGAAGGTTTCGAGGTCATCCATCTTCTTTGGCTCCTCCCACATGTGGTGGTAGGCCGCGCGGAAATAGGGTTCGAACACGCCTTCGAATTGCGCCGCGACGGCACCGCGCATCAACATCAGCGTATTGACCGGAAAAAAAGGATTGGACCTGAACTTCGTTGCATCGTAGCGGCGAATGAAGCGCTGGGTCTCTAGAGCCTGGTATTCCGGCTTGTTCTTGATGCCACGAAGGGAATCGAACGGGGACATGTTGCCGGTCGCCTTGAAGATGCCGCCGAGCAGGATCGGGACATATTCGAATTTCACGCCGGTGCGCCGTTCGATTCCCGGAAGCGCCAGTTCCGCGAGGTAAGCATTCGGACTGCCGAAATCGAACAGGAATTCAACTTTGAGGGACATGTCAGCTCCTCCCGCAGGGCGCGATGTTGGTCAGATTTGAGTGATCTTCTAGGCCGAACGCAGGCTGTCACTCATTTCTATAGTTCTAAAATTGAACTGTCAAATCTGCTATGAAATCACGAGGTTTCGGACGACCGGCGGGGGATTGTATCCCCTTTAGTACCTATCTAGAATGGTGTAAGCGTGCTGCCGCTTCCCCCTGATTCGAGCGGAACAGGCGCCGGTCGACCGGAGAGCAGAATGAAATGGGATGAACTTGAGGAAGAGCCGTGTTCGATGGCTCGCACCATCGGTGTGATTGGCGACCGCTGGACTCTTCTGATTCTCCGCGAATGCTTCCTGCGCACGCGCCGCTTCGAGGGTTTTCAGTCAGCGCTTGGAATCACACGGCATTTGCTCGCCGAGCGGTTGAAGAAGCTGGTGCGGCAGGGCGTCCTGCGCCGCATTCCCTATCAGGAGTCGCCTAAACGCCACGAGTATATCCTGACGCAAAAGGGCCTCGACCTCTATCCGATCATGATGGCGCTCGTACATTGGGGCGACACGCACATGGTCGACGAACGCGGACGTCCCCTGCTGCATGAGCACCGCAACTGCGGAAAGATGTTCGACCCCGTGATGGTGTGCTCGGAATGCGGCGAGCCGCTTTCAGCCAAGGAAGTTCATGTCCACCCTGGTCCAGGCGCGCGCCCGGCTCCAGAGAGGGTCTTGCTTGACAAAAAAGCAAAGCCGAAGCCCCGCAGGAAAGCGGCGTAACGGCGACTAGCCGCGTTTCCCCCACAACGGCCGCAGCGCCACTGCGGCTAACTCTGCGCCATCGGCTGGGCGAACTACAGCTTGACGCCCCTCTGGTGCAGAAGCGCATCAGCTCAACTGACTATCCGATTTGCTCGCCATAACTCTCTGTTCTACGACAGCGCGTAAGAGGTCTCCCCGAGTAGCCTATGCGGTTTATATTGCGATCAAAGCCACGGAAAGACCCAATAGTGTCCATGTGATGCAGAACGTCGCTTAGTTCGATTCTGGACCAAGCATTAGAAGCTCAATTTCCAAACGCGCCAAAAATTTGGCGGGAATGGAGCTGCTTACCCAACGAACTCAACAGCTTGTATGCTGGCTGGGGCGGGAGGGATCGAACCTCCGAATGGCGGAATCAAAATCCGCTGCCTTACCGCTTGGCTACGCCCCAACAGACGACGAACGGAACGGGCAGAACCGGCCACCGCAGATTCCCGTCGGTCGTAGCCCGGTCTATAGGGAGCGGCGCAGCATTTCAACCGCCTGGAGGGGCAAAAAGGGCCCGCGGCTGACACTCTATTCTGGGCCCCAACGGCCCTGCCCGTTCCGGCTAGGCATCCGGCGTCCCGGCAGTTGAGACCGCTCCCGTTTCATGGGAATACGGCGCCAATATCTGTTCTCGGGGAGTGAGCCATGACCTACCGCGCGCCGATTTCTGACATGCTGCTGTCGCTCAACCATGGCGCGGGCCTCAAGGCCGCCCTGGAGGCCGGCCATTACGGCGATTTCGACGCCGACCTCGCGGCCGCCGTGCTGGAGGAAGCCGGCAAGTTCGCATCCGACGTGCTGGCGCCGCTCAACAAGGTCGGCGATGAACACGGCATCAAGCTCGAGGGTGGCAAGGTCACGACCGCGCCGGGCTGGCCTGACGCCTACAAGCGCTGGACCGAGGGCGGCTGGAACGCGGTGTCCGGCCCGGAAGATTTCGGCGGCCAGGGCCTGCCGCTCGCGATCAACGCCGCCTGCACCGAGATCTGGAGCGCGGCCAACGTCGCCTTCGGCCTCTGCCCGCTGCTGACGGCGTCGGCGATCGAGGCGCTGGACGCCCACGGCAGCGACGAGCTGAAGCAGATCTATCTCGAAAAGCTCGTCTCCGGCGAATGGACCGGCACGATGCAGCTGACCGAGCCGCAGGCCGGCTCCGACGTCGGCGCGCTGCGCACCCGCGCCGAAAAGCAGGCGGACGGCACCTATCGCATCAAGGGGACGAAGATCTTCATCACCTATGGCGAGCACGACATGACCGACAACATCGTGCATTTCGTGCTGGCGCGTCTGCCCGATGCGCCCGCCGGCACCAAAGGAATTTCGCTGTTCCTCGTTCCCAAGTTCATGGTCAATGCGGACGGCTCGCTGGGGCCGCGCAACGACATCTATGCGAGCGGCGTCGAGCACAAGCTCGGCATGCATGCTTCGCCGACCTGCACCATGACCATGGGCGATCATGGCGGCGCGATCGGCTATCTGATCGGTGAAGAGAACCAGGGCATGCGCTGCATGTTCACGATGATGAACCAGGCCCGCCTCGGCGTCGGCCTGGAGGGTGTCGGCGTTGCCGACCGGGCCTACCAGCAGGCCCTGTCGTATGCGCAGGAGCGCCGCCAAGGCCGCGCGGTCGGCAAGAAAGGCGACGGCTCGGATGCGATCTTCGTGCATCCCGACGTCAAGCGCATGCTGATGCGGATGCGGGCGCAGACCGCGGCCGCGCGCACCATCTGCTATGCGACGGCCGTCGCGATCGACGTCTCGACCCGTGCCAAGGATCCGAAGGTGCGCACTGAAGCCGCCGCGCGCGCGGCGTTGCTGACGCCGATGGCCAAGGCCTACTCCACCGATATCGGCAACGAGGTCGCCTATCTTGGCGTGCAGGTGCATGGCGGCATGGGCTTCATCGAGGAGACCGGCGCGGCCCAGCACTACCGCGATGCCCGCATCACCGCGATCTACGAAGGCACCAACGGCATTCAGGCGATCGATCTCGTCACGCGCAAGTTAGCTGCCAATGGCGGCGCATCGGTGTGGGCGCTGCTCGACGAGCTCTCGGCAACGGTCAAGCAGGTGGAGGCCTCCAACGATCCCGCTTTCGGCACCACCGGCACCAAGCTGCGCGAGGCCCTGGAGGCGCTCACGCGCACCAGCAAATGGCTGCTGGAGCGCGTTGCCTCCGCTCCGAACGACGCGCTTGCGGGGGCGACGCCCTATCTGCAGCAATTCGGCGCGACGCTCGGCGGCTGCCTGCTCGCCTCCGAGGCGCTCGCCGCCAAGGCCGAAGGCCTTGGCGATGCGCCGCGCTACGTCGCGCTGGCGCGCTTCTTCGCCGAGAACATCGCGGTGCAGGCCGGCGCGCTCGAGCGCACCGTGACGGAGAGCGCGGAATCGGTCGCAGCGGCGGATGCGGCGTTGCTGGGTAGCTAGTTGTCTGTCGCTCCCGTCATCCTTCGAGGGCCGCTGAAGAAGCGACCGCCTCAGGGCGACGGTGATAGAGTGTGCGAATCTTGCAGCCTTCTCCTCGGCCGCCACAACACGATTCCGGCGGCCACGAGATTGAGCACCACGCACAGTGCGAATGCGGTCGTGTAGTTGCCGGTCAAGCTGCGCACGAGCCCGACGACACCGGGGCCGAAGGCGCTAACGATGCCGCTGATCGAGGTGCCCAGGCCCACCGCGGTCGCAAAGGCCGAAGCACCGATCTCGCGCTGGATGATCAAGGGCGGGAACGTGATCATGTTCCCCATCGAGAAGCCGTAGACGGCGCAGCAGGCCAGCAGCACGGTCGGGCTCGTGCTTTGCAGAGCCACGAACAGCGCAGCCGCCTGGCTCGTCATCGAAACAGAACAGGCGAGCCGGGCATCGAGCCGGTCGACGAACAGGCCGAGGGAGAGGCGCCCGACGATCGCCATCGCCGCCATGATGGTGACGGCAAGCCCTGCGGCGGCGCGGCCGATCAGCGGCTCGAGAAACGCCACCTGGTGGACGATGAAACCCATCTGCGCCAGCAGCGCGAGCGCGATCGGCAGCACCATGGTCCAGAACGCCGCGTTGGCGAGCACCGCCTTGCGCGAGCGAACCGGCGCTGAGCCGGAGGAACGTCCGCCCGCTGCAGGCGCTGTCCCTGCGGGCCAGCCGACGAAGGTCACGACCGCCGGCAGCACCAGCACCATCATCGCGAGCGTCGCCGTCAGCATCGCAGACCGGAAACCGATGCTGCCGGTCAGCGACAGCAGCAGCGGGACGAGGATGATGCCGCCGCAAGTCGCGCCGTTGAAGGCAAGGCTGAGCGCGAGGCCGCGCCGCTGCTCGAACCAGGAATTCAGCACGGTCGCGATCACCACCGTGCCCATGCCGGTCCAGCCGACCGACATCAGCGCATAGGCGAGATAAAGCTGCCAGGGCGTCTGCATCAGCGCCAGCAGCACGGTCGAAGCGCCGAGCGCCGTCAGGCCGCACAGGATCAACGCGCGCAGCCCGATGCGCTCGAGCAGGTCATCGGTGAAGATGACGAGCACGGAGGTCAGGAGAAACGAGAAGGTGCTGGCCGCGGAGATCAGCGTGCCCGGCCAGCCGTGAGCGCGCTGCAACTCGGCGAGATAGACGCCCTGGCCGTAGAGGCCGAAGCCGAACATGAAGAAGGCCATCAGGAAGCACGCCAGCACGACCCGCCAGCCGCGATAATACGGCGAGGATTCGTCGATCCGGGGGGCGGCAATCATCAATCTGACGGTCTGCCTGAAGGGAACGGGGCCGGATCGTGCCCCACAACCAACGGTTTTTCAAATGAAACATTGTAGCTAATTGTTGCGGCACGTAACGGGCATGGCATTCATCGAGCGGCACGGCTCGTGCGATGATGGGATTCTCGGGGAACGACGCTGCACGTGCCCCAAAAATGACGACAACAACCTTCGTGAAATCTTTGCGCCGAACGAATAGTCTAACTCCATGCGACATCCTCTCCGCCTGGCTTGCTTCGTCCTCGCTCTCACCGGCACCCTCCCCGCTGCGGCCCAGAGCGCAGCCCCCGTCGAGCTGCGCATTCTCGCCATCAACGATTTCCATGGCCATCTGCGGCCGCCGCCGGGCGGCATCCGCATCAACGACCCCGAGGACAAGTCCAAGAAGGTGACGGTGGCGGCCGGCGGCGCCGAGTACATGGCGACGCTGCTGAAGCAGCTGCGCGACGGGCACAAGAACGCCATCTTCGTCGCCGCGGGCGACCTGATAGGCGCGAGCCCGTTTCTGTCGGCGATGTTTCACGACGAGCCCTCGATCGAGGCGCTCTCGATGATGGGCCTTGCGATCAGCTCGGTCGGCAATCACGAATTCGACGAGGGCAACACCGAGCTTCTGCGCATGCAGAACGGCGGCTGTCATCCCGTCGACGGCTGCCAGGGGCCGCATCCCTTCACGGGCGCCAAATTCCGTTATCTCGCGGCCTCCACCGTCGAGACCGCGACCGGCAAGAGCGTGCTGCCGCCCTACGAGATCAGGGAGTTCGACGGCATCCCCGTCGGCTTCATCGGCCTGACCTTGAAGGAGACCGCCGGCATCGTCTCGCCAGCGGGCATCGCCGGGCTCGAATTCCGCGACGAGGCCGAGACGGTGAACGCGCTGGTGCCGCAGCTGAAGGCGCGCGGCGTCGAAGCGATCGTGGTGCTGATCCACCAGGGCGGCGAGCCCGCCGGCGACTACAATGAATGCCCTGCCATCACGGGACCGATCGTCGACATCGTCAGGAAGTTCGATCCTGCCGTCGACGTCGTCGTCAGCGGCCACACCCACCGCGCCTACATCTGCGATATCGACGGGCGGCTCGTCACCAGCGGCGACAAATACGGCACGCTCGTCACTGCGATCGACCTCAAGCTCGATCCCGCAACGCGCGACATCGTCGGCGCGAAAGCCGAGAACGTGATCGTCGCCAATGCCTCGCTGGCCAGGGATCCCGAGCAGACCGCATTGATCGAGGCCTACGACAAGCTCTCCGCGCCGATCGCCAACCGGCCCGCCGGCTCGGTGACGCAGACATTGTCGCGCGTGCCGAACGAGGCCGGCGAAAGCGCGCTCGGCGATATCATCGCCGACGCGCAATTGCTCGCAACCCGCGATGCCAAGGATGGCAGCGCCGTCATCGCGCTCACCAATCCCGGCGGCATCCGCACCGACATCGTTCCGAAGGAGAATGGCGCGATCACGTTCGGCGACGTCTTCGCCAGCCAGCCGTTCCGCAACCGCCTCGTCACCATGACGCTGACGGGCAGCCAGCTCAAGGACTTGCTCGAGCAGCAATGGCTGGACCCGAAGCGGCCGCGGATTCTCCAGGTGTCGAACGGCTTCGCCTATACCTGGGATGCTTCAAAGCCGTTCGGCGAGCGCGTCAGCCTCGAGCGGATGACACTCAACGGCAGGCCGATCGAGCCGGGAAGCGGCTACCGCGTCACGCTCAACGATTATCTCGCCGTCGGCGGAGACGGGTTTACCGTCGCCAAACAGGGCACCGCGCCACAATACGGCGGTTACGATGCGGACGCGCTGTTCGCGTTCTTCCGGGCGCACGGGCCGGTCGGTCCGCTGCCGCCCAGGCGCATCCTGCGTGTGAATTGATCCGGATCAAGCGGGCAGCCCTTTGCCATTCCCGGCCAAGCGCCTAGATTGGGTTTTGCATTGCGTTTTGGCGCCGAATGGGCCAACGACGCCAAAAGCCCGTTTTCCGTGAGGCCGACCTGATGAGCACGCTTCTCCTTTCCCACAAGGCCTGCCTCGACCATGTCACGCCGCCGGGACACCCTGAAAGGCCGGATCGCCTGCGCGCGGTGGAAGAAGCCTTGTCGCATGAGCGCTTCCAGTTCCTGGCGCGCGAGGAAGCGCCGGAGGGCGATCTCGATCTCGTCACGCTCTGCCACAACGAGCATTACGTCACCGAGCTGCGCCACATCGCGCCGACCAGCGGTCAGGTCTACATCGACGGCGACACCTCGATGTCCCCCGGCACGTGGGAGGCGGTGATGCGGGGCGTCGGCGGCGCGGTTGCGGCGACCGAAGCGGTGATGGCCGGCGAGCATCGCAACGCCTTCGTCGCGGTCCGCCCGCCCGGACATCACGCCGAGATCGGCAAGCCGATGGGCTTCTGCTTCTTCGACAACGTCGCGATCGCCGCGCGCCACGCGCAGCGCAAATACGGCATCAAGCGGGCGGCCATCGTCGACTTCGACGTGCATCACGGCAACGGCACGCAGGACATCTTCTGGTCAGACCCGACCGTGATGTACTGCTCGACGCACCAGATGCCGCTGTTTCCGGGCACCGGCGCTAAAAGCGAGCGCGGCGATCACGACACCATCGTCAATGCGCCGCTCGCCTCCGAGGACGGCGGCCCGGAATTCCGCGTCGCGTTCGAGAATCTGATCCTGCCGCAGCTCGAGAAATTCAGCCCCGAGCTCTTGATCATCTCGGCCGGCTTCGATGCGCATTATCGCGATCCCCTGGCTTCGCTCAACCTGCGCGCGGAGGACTATGCCTGGGTGACGCGCAAGCTGATGGATCTCGCCGACAAGACCGCTGGCGGCCGCGTTGTTTCGGTGCTCGAGGGCGGCTATGACCTGCAGGGACTGAAAGAATCTGTTACGGCGCATGTCGGCGCCCTGATGGGCGCTTGACCCACCCGCCACATTACGCCCGCAAAACTCTGCTTTCTCCAAGGTGAAGCGAATCGGGCAATCGGAAACGGATATGGCCGAAAATACTCAAGTCGACGTCTCCAGGCTCACCTTCGAGCGCGCGATCGAGGAACTCGAAACGATCGTGAAGCGGCTCGAGGATGGCAAGGTGCCGCTCGAGGAATCCGTGACGATCTACGAGCGCGGCGAGGCCCTGAAGCGGCGTTGCGAGGAATTGCTGCGCCAAGCCGAGGCGCGCGTCGACAAGATCACCACCGATGCCAGCGGCCAGGCCACCGGCACGGCGCCGCTCGACGTCCAGTAAAAAGAGTGCTCTCCCGCTCAGCCTTCTGACTCCCCAGGGCCGTGCAAGAGCGCGACGCAGGTCCGCATAGAATGTCTTCGCGGTGAGCGTGGCCGCTGCGTCCTTATCGCAGTGCGCAGTTCCCGACCGGCATGCGGTTCCCTGGCGGTGGATCGATACGTCCCCGCCTTCGAATCGGGTCGTTGAGAGCGAGAAAAGCCCATACTCGGGCCAAAAAGCTGCCAAGAACCGAGCAAGGCCGGAACCCCTTACCCCGCACCGAGGTTAACCACTTCTGGTCCGCGAGTTGCACCTGCATACCCCTAATCGGCCCAGCGGGTTGGCTTTGGCCCAAGCTTTGGTGTAAAGCTGCGCGGAGTGTGGCTTTTTGTAAGCCTTGCGTGGGCACCGATTACCGACGACAAGCGCTTCAAACTGCTAATGAAATTGGCTTGGGACGGACGAAGCCGATCTAAGTGACAGGGATCACAGAGACTGAACCGGAGCACACTTAAGCTTACCTAAGCTTGAAGGCGGGGCCTTGCCCCGTGCAGGTGGCTCCGACGGTTATAGGACTCGCGCTGCGCCGATATTGTGCAAACCCATCGCGCACCGGAATGACCTTCCGGTGCTGACAAATTGGAAATCGCCGTGAACGCATACAGTAAGACGCCGCTTCTCGACACCATCCGGACGCCGGAAGATCTGCGCAAGCTCAAGGTCGAGCAGATTCGCCAGGTTGCCGACGAGCTGCGGCAGGAGACCATCGATGCCGTCTCGGTGACCGGCGGTCACTTCGGCGCGGGCCTCGGCGTGGTCGAGCTCACCACCGCGATCCATTACGTCTTCGATACGCCGCGCGACCGGCTGATCTGGGATGTCGGCCACCAAGCCTATCCGCACAAGATCCTCACCGGCCGGCGCGACCGCATCCGCACGCTGCGCACCGGCGGCGGCCTGTCCGGCTTCACCAAGCGCAGCGAGAGCGACTACGATCCGTTCGGCGCGGCGCATTCCTCGACCTCGATCTCCGCCGGCCTCGGCATGGCCGTGGCGCGCGACCTCTCCGGCGGCAAGAACAACGTTATCGCCGTGATCGGTGACGGCGCGATGTCGGCCGGCATGGCCTATGAAGCCATGAACAATGCCGGTGCGATGAACTCGCGCCTGATCGTCATTCTCAACGACAACGACATGTCGATCGCGCCGCCGGTCGGCGCCATGAGCGCCTATCTGTCGCGCCTCTACTCCGGCAAGACCTATCGCACGCTGCGCGATGCAGCCAAGCAGATCAACAAGCGCCTGCCCAAGATCCTCGCCAACCGCGCCAATCGCGTCGAGGAATATTCCCGCGGCTTCATGATGGACGGCGGCACGCTGTTCGAGGAGCTCGGCTTCTACTATGTCGGCCCGATCGACGGCCACAACCTCGACCATCTGCTGCCCGTGCTGAAGAACGTCCGCGACATGGAGACCGGCCCGATCCTGGTCCACGTCGTGACGCAGAAGGGCAAGGGCTACGGCCCCGCGGAAGCCTCCGCCGACAAGTACCACGCCGTCGTCAAGTTCGACGTCGCGACCGGCACGCAAGCCAAGGCCAAGCCGAACGCGCCGGCCTATCAGAACGTGTTCGGCCAGAGCCTCGTCAAGGAAGCGCAGAAGGACGACAAGATCGTCGCCATCACCGCGGCGATGCCCTCGGGCACCGGCGTCGACATCTTCAACAAGGCCTTCCCCGACCGCACCTTCGACGTCGGCATCGCCGAGCAGCACGCGGTGACCTTTGCCGCGGGCCTTGCGACCGAAGGCTACAAGCCGTTCTGCGCGATCTACTCGACTTTCCTGCAGCGCGGCTACGACCAGATCGTCCACGACGTCGCGATCCAGAGCCTGCCCGTCCGCTTCGCCATCGATCGCGCCGGCCTCGTCGGCGCCGACGGTGCGACCCATGCCGGCTCGTTCGACAACGCCTATCTCGGCTGCCTGCCCAACATGGTGATCATGGCGGCGGCGGACGAAGCCGAGCTGGTGCACATGGTGGCGACCCAGGTCGCGATCGACGACCGTCCGAGCTCGCTGCGCTATCCGCGCGGCGAAGGCCGCGGTATCGAGATGCCCGAGGTCGGCATTCCGCTCGAGATCGGCAAGGGCCGCATGATCCGCCAGGGCAGCAAGATCGCCCTGCTCTCCTTCGGCACGCGCCTCGCCGAATGCGAGAAGGCCGCCGACGAGCTCGCCGCCCACGGCCTGTCGACCACGATCGCCGATGCGCGCTTCATGAAGCCTCTGGATACCGAGCTGGTGCTCAAGCTCGCGCGCGATCATGAGATCCTGATCACGATCGAGGAAGGCTCGATCGGCGGCTTCGGCTCGCATGTCGCGCAGTACCTGACCGACCAGGGCGTGCTCGACAGCGGCATGGTCAAGTTCCGCTCGATGGTGCTGCCCGACGTGTTCCAGGACCACGACACCCCGGCCGCGATGTACGCCCGCGCCGGCCTCGACGCCAAGGGCATCGTCGCCAAGGTGTTCGAGGCGCTCGGCAAGGACGTGAAAACCGAGACGGTCAAGCTGGCTTGATTGTCGCGGCAGACGCTGAACCCCACCTCTCCCGTAGGGAGAGGTCGGATTGCTCCTGGCGATGCGAAGCGTCGTCCAGTGCAATCCGGCTGAGGGGCTCAGGTCCCACGTGAGAGCGTAACCCCTCACCTGCGCCTTCGGCGCGACCTCTCCCCTTGGAGAGGTTTTGCACCGCCGACGTCGCGGCAACTCCGATGCCTTCTCAATCGGTCGCGCGATGAAAATCTATCTGGCAGGCCCCGACGTGTTCCTGCCGGATGCGGTCGAGATCGGCCGGCGCAAGGTCGAAATCTGCGCCGCGCACGGACTTACCGGCCTTTATCCCCTCGACAATGCGATCGACCTCACCGCGCGTGACGCCTCGCGGCAAATCTTTTGCGGCAACGAGGCGATGATGGACGATGCCGACGCGATCATCGCCAACCTCACCCCGTTCCGGGGCGCCGGCGCCGATCCCGGCACCGTCTACGAGCTCGGCTACATGGCCGGCCGCCGCAAATTCTGCCTGGCTTATTCCAACGACGGCGCCGTCTATGCCGACCGCCTCAGTCGCTTCATGGACGTCGTGTCCGAGGATGGTCGGCTGGTCGATGCACAGGGGCTGGCGGTCGAAGATTTCGGCCTCGTCGACAACCTCATGATGATCCATGCGCTGGAGCTGCACGGCTGCCCGCTGGTGACACCGGCCACTATGCCGATCGACGTCTGGCACGATCTCACCGCGTTCGAGACTTGCGTCCGGATGGCGGCCGCGCGATTG
This sequence comes from Bradyrhizobium sp. USDA 336, assembly GCF_044908355.1. NCBI lineage: Bacteria > Pseudomonadati > Pseudomonadota > Alphaproteobacteria > Hyphomicrobiales > Nitrobacteraceae > Bradyrhizobium > Bradyrhizobium sp. USDA 336. The sequence goes on from NZ_JBIYDC010000002.1 coordinate 3,429,159, forward strand.
ATCGCTACATAAGCTTTTTAGTCGTCCGTCGGAGATCCGATGCCCCCTGCCCGCAAGCGCGCGGATGTATTGCTGGTCGAGCGCGGCCTGTTCGAGAGCCGGGCGCGAGCTCGCGCGGCCATCGAAGCCGGCCTCGTCACGGCCGACGACAAGCAGGTCGCAAAGCCGTCGGAGACGATCGCCGAGGATGCGGTGATCCAGGCCGAGCCGGCGCACCCTTACGTCTCCCGCGGCGGCGTCAAGCTCGCCGGGGCGCTGGAGCGGTACCCGATCGAGATCGAGGACCATGTCTGCCTTGACGTCGGCGCCTCCACCGGCGGCTTCACCGAGGTGCTGCTGGCGAACGGCGCGAGCCTGGTGTTCGCCATCGATGTCGGCACAAGCCAGCTGCATCCCTCGCTGCGCGATCATCCGAAGATCGTATCGATGGAGGAGACCGACATCCGCAGCTATGAGGGCAAGCGCCTGCCGGCGCGCCCCGATGTCGTCGTCATCGACGTCAGCTTCATCTCGCTGAAATCAGTGCTGCCGGTGGCGCTGTCGCTGGCGGCCGCGCCGATGAGCCTGCTGGCGCTGATCAAGCCGCAATTCGAGGCTGACAGGAAGCACAACAAGAAGGGCATCATCCGCGATGCCGCCATACACCGGGAGATCTGCGACGACATCGCGGCCTTTGCGGCGTCGCTCGGCTGCACCGAGATCGACATATTTCCCTCGCCGATCACGGGCGGCGACGGCAATATCGAATTCTTCCTGGGCGCGCGCCGTGGTTGAGCGCATCACGATCGATCATGTCGGCCATCGCGGCGACGGCGTCTGCCTCGACGCCGGCGAAGCAATCTATGTGCCCTATACGCTCGGCGGCGAGACCGTCGAGGTCGATCACGTCGCAGGCCATCATCCCGACCGGCGCAAGCTGCTGGCGGTGGAGGTCGCAAGCCCGGAACGCGTCGAGCCATTCTGCCCGCATTTCGGCGTGTGTGGCGGCTGCGCCATCCAGCATTGGGCGACCGAGCCGTATCGAGCCTGGAAGCGCAATATCGTGATCGAAACGCTGGCGCAGGCCGGCATCGATTGCGAGGTGGCGCCGCTGGTCGACGCCCACGGCGCCGGGCGCCGACGCATCACGCTGCACGGCCGGTTCGGCACACACGATATCCTCAAGGTCGGCTTCTCGGCTGCGAGCTCTCACGACGTCATCCCGATCCATCGTTGTCCGATCCTCGATCCCGCGCTCGAGGGCGCACTCGATGCCGCCTGGGCGCTCGCCGAGCCGCTGACGTCCAAGATGCCGGTGACCAAGCCATTGGATATCCAGGTCACCGCGACCGCCAATGGCCTCGATGTCGACGTGCGCGGCTCCGGCCCGCTGCCGACGGCGCTGGTCACCGCGCTGTCGCGCGTCGCCGAGCAGCACCGCCTGGCGCGGCTGACCCGGCATGGCGAGCTGGTGCTGCAACGCCTGCCGCCGACGGTGAGGATGGGCCGCGCCGAGGTGACGCTGCCGCCGGGCTCGTTCCTGCAGGCGACGGTGGCAGGCGAGGAGACGCTCGCGGCACTCGTCACGGACCGCATCGGCAAGGCCAAGGAGGTGCTCGACCTCTTCTGCGGCGTCGGTCCGTTTGCGCTCAGGCTCGCGGAGAAGGCGCGCGTCACCGCCTATGACAGTGACGCCGGCGCCATCGCGGCGCTGGCCAAAGCTGCGCGCACACCTAGCCTGAAGCCGATCAAGTGCGAACCGCGCGACCTGTTCCGCCGCCCGCTGGTGCCGCAGGAGCTGCGGGACTTCGACGCCGTGGTGTTCGACCCGCCGCGCCAGGGCGCGCAGGCGCAGGCGCTGAAGCTTGCGGCGAGCAAGGTGCCGGTCGTCATCGCGGTGTCCTGCAACGCCGCGACCTTTGCCCGCGACGCGCGGCTCTTGATCGACGGCGGCTATCGGCTGGAGTCCGTGGTGCCGGTCGACCAGTTCCGCCACACGCCGCATGTCGAGCTGGTGGCGCGGTTCGCGCGGTAGGCTGCAAAGCCGGCAACCTTGATACTGGTCAATCGCTCCGCCCTCGGCCGGGGCTAACAATGCCTTCGCGCAATCGAAGCGGAGCGGACAGGGGTGGCCAACCGGCGACAATTCATCACGGCCGCGCTCGGGCTTTCTGCGGCGGCGATCGGCGGCCCTTCTGCCGCGCTGGCGGCGATGACCTATGACGAAGCCGTCAGCTCGTCACGGGCTCCGCTGCGAGCCACACCGAGGGATCGCGAGCTCGTTCGCTTTGCGACGCTTGCGGCCAACAGCCACAACACTCAGCCGTGGATCTTCTCCGTCCGCGGCAATGTCATCACGATTGCGCCTGATGTCGCGCGGCGCTGCCCGGCCGTCGATCCCGACGATCATCATCTCTTCGTCAGTCTCGGCTGTGCCGCCGAAAACCTCATCCTCGCCGCGGCCACGCTGGGCTGGCGCGCCGATCCGGTCGTCGACGGCGATCGCATCGTGATCACGCTCGACGAGGCCGCTCCTGCCGCTTCGGCCCTCACTGAAGCAATTCCCGTCAGGCAATGCACCCGCGCGACCTTCGCCGGCAAGCCTGCCGCGCCCGAGATCCTGCGCCAGCTCGAAAACGCCTGCCGCGAGCCTGGCGTCGCGGCGATCCTGATCACCGAGCGGGCGAGAATGGCTGAGGTCGCCGACTATGTGCTCGACGGCAATTCGGCGCAGATGCGCGACCAGGCGTTCATGCGCGAGCTCGCCAGCTGGATCCGCTTCAACGAGGCCGAGGCGGTCGCGACGATGGACGGATTGTTCGCGCCCGCATCGGGAAATCCAGCGTTGCCGTCCTGGATGGCACGGCCGCTTCTGAAGCTGTTCTTCACCGAGAGCGGAGAAAACAAGAAATACCGCGAGCAGCTCGGCAGCTCCGCCGGTGTCGTGGTGCTTGCTGCCGATCGCAGCGACACCTCGCACTGGATCGCGGTCGGCCGCGCCTGCCAGCGCTTCGGCTTGCAGGCGACCGCGCTGGGACTGAAATATTCCTTCGTCAACCAGCCGGTCGAGGTCGCAGCCCTGAGGCAGCAATTCGCGACCCGGCTCGGTCTCGGCGAACGGCGCCCCGACATCGTGATGCGCTTCGGCACCGGCCCGATCCTGCCGAAATCGCTGCGGCGTCCGCCGGAGCTGGTGATGCGATCCTAGCGCCGCAGGCCGCTCAGCGCCGGCGATTCGCCGGGCAGCATGTTCGATCTGATATCGCTGTCCATGCGCCCCGAATCCTGCTGGCTGTAGCCGACGCCGAACGACAGGCTGAGATTTGAGGTCGGCTTGAATTCGACACCCGCAAACCCGCCATAGCCGGGCCCGGCGCCGGGGGTGAGCGGCGCCAATGAGCTGCCGATGCCGTTGCCGTATTTCAGCGTGTCGAAGCCGGCAAAGAAAGTGACGGGCATGCCGCCCGCGGTCTTCATCTGATAGCCGAACTGCGTGCTGTCATAAGAGAGCGCGCTGAAATTGCCGAGCGAGCCCGCCTGGTTGAAGCCGTTCAATCCGAGATTGCCGCGTTCGCGACCGACGAAGAACCCGTTTGCAGAGCTCGTGCGCCAATCGGCCTCTCCGGCGTTGAAGCCCGCAAAGTTGCCATAGGTGTCGGAGCTCAGGCCGGCAGCGCCCCCAAGGCCGAAAGGCCCGCCGGGAATCCAGTATCGCAGCGGCGCCACTTGGGCATGAACCGGCGCTCCGCCGAGGCAGAGCAATGCGAGAGCTGCAAGAGAGCATGAGCGTGCAAGGTCGAACATTCCAGCTACCGTCTAAAACCCTGCAAAACTATACTCCGCGACCATCATCAATGCCAGCGGAGCGACTGCACCGGCCCTCGCGGCCGCAGGTCTTTCGGGGAACCGCACCTGATGCCTCACGATCCGCTGCTCACCCGCCTGACATCCGTTCTTGCCGATGTACCCGGCGTTCAAGCTGTCGTGCTCGGCGGGTCTCGCGCGCGAGGCCGCGCGCACGCGGCCTCGGACTACGACATCGGACTCTATTTCAAGTCAGCGCTCGGCACCGAACGGTTGCTGGCCGCCGCGCGGGCGATCGCGGACGATCCCGCCGCCACGACGGTGACGCCCGTCGGAGAATGGGGCCCGTGGATCGTTGGCGGCGCCTGGCTTTCGGTGGGAGGCCGCAAGGTCGACCTGCTCTACCGCGACGCCGACGCGGTCGAGGCCGTCATGGAATCCTGCCGCGCCGGCGTGGTTACCATGGACTACCAACCCGGCCATCCGCACGGCTTCTGCTCGACCATCTGGATGGGCGAGATCGCATATTGTCAGCCGCTGCACGATCCGAGCGGCGTGATCGCCCGGCTCAAATCGATCGCACTTCCCTATCCGGAGGATCTGCGCAGCGCCCTGATCCGGCGCTTCCAATGGGAGGTCCTGTTCAGCATCGAGAATGCCGAGCTCGCGGCGGCACGCAACGAGCGGACCCATGTCGCGGGATGCCTCTACAGGTCGCTCGCCTGCATTGCGCAGGTGCTGTTCGCAGTGAACGAGCGCTATCTGATCAACGAGAAGGGGGCGCTACAGGAGGCAGCCGGCCTGCCGCTGACGATTCCGCACCTGGTGGAGCAGGCCGACGAAATCTGGCGACTCGTCGCTGATGGCGGTTTCGCGCAGGCCTGCGCAATGCTGCGGCAGGTCGACCGAGAATTGAAGGCGCTGGCTCACCCCGGCGGAACAGCGCCGTAAAGTGTTATGCCGTCCTATCGACCGACGACGACGAATCCGCCGGCGGATATTTCGTCACCGGCACCATGAAGGATTTGGTGCCCACCTGGTAGATGATCTTGCCGTTCTGCCCGTCGTCGCTTGCGATCTGCGTCTGTCCGAACATGATGACGTTCTTGTAGACGAAGCCGGTGCCCTTGCGGGTGACGCCGTCGGTGGTGACGCTGACCTCGGCCTCCTTGCCATTGACCGACAGCACCTTGAAGCTCGCGCTCTTGCCGTTCTCGCTGGAATAGCCGCCCCAGCTTCCCATCAGGCGGTTGTCGGACGCGGGCGGGTCCTGCTTTTGCAGATTGGCGGTCTGCTTGCCAACGCCCCCGAACGAGAACAGCATCACCATGTTCTTGCCGTCCTTGGTGCCGACCGTGACGCCGCCGAAGGTGATGAGCGTGCCCTTAACCTCGGCAAACCCGCGCTCGGTGCGCCCGTTGTTGGTGTACTCGACCTGCGCCCGGGCCCCGCGGATGTTGACGACCTTGAAGCCGACGGGCTGGTTGTTGCCCACCCAATTGCCCTTCCAGTCACCGAGCAGAGCGCTCTGGCGATACAGCCGCTCGTTGGCGGGCGAAATCTGGCTGGTGCTCGATGTGACGATGGCCATTGGATTGCTCGGACGGGCCTGACAAACCCGCTTTCGCTGGTTTGGGCAGGTCAGGATGCCGGCGGGAACGAACAGTAACGATGCGATTAGGGCCACGCAGCCGTTAACGAGCCGTTAAGCGCGCGCATGGTTCGGGCGGGCAAAAGGTCTCAGCCGGAACTGGTGGGCGTGATGCCGCCGGAAAAAACCGCCCCCTCACCGTCCCCAGCGGTCGGACCAGATCTTCTCGCCGATGAGGCAATTGACGCGCGGCTCCTTGTCGGCAACGCGCATCACCGGGCGCTCCGGCGTGCGGCCGGCGATTTCCATCAGCAGCTTGGTGCGGATCGCTTCCTTGAACTTGTCGCGCTCCTTGATCGTGATGACGAAGGACCCCGGCCCTCCGATGACGCAGTCCTCGTAATAAAGATCGAGATTGTCGATATCCATGGTCGAATAGGACGGCTCCTTGACCATGATCGGCAGGCCGTTGATGACGATGCCTTTCTCCAGCGCAGCGTCACGCGCCATCGTGACCGGGCCACCATTGTTGTTCGGACCGTCGCCGGAAATGTCGATGACACGGCGCAGGCCGCGATAGGGATCCTCGTCGAACAGCGGCATCGCGAAGTTGATCGCGCCTGATATCGAGGTGCGCGAAGCGCGCCGGATCGGCGTCTTCATGATCTCGGCGGCAACCGCGTCCGCCGTCTCCGGACCATCGATCAGCCGCCAGGGAATGATGATCTTCTGGTCGCTGGAGGCGGCCCACTCGAAATAGGTCACTGCGATGCGGCCGTTCGGGCCGAGCTTCAGCGCCTGCAGGAACTCCTTCGACTGGATCGCCTGCGCATAGCCCTCGCGCTGGATCGCGAGCTCGTCCATGTCCATCGAGTAGGACACGTCGACCGCGAGGATCAGCTCGACATCGACGCTCTGCGCGTCCTTGTCGGCCGCAAGCCGCTGCGGTTGAGCTCTGGGCGATTCGAATTTGGGTCCTGGTGCCGCGATGCCCGCGACATCCCCTCCGGCAAGCATGCCGGCCACCAGCACAGCCCCGATCGAGAACAGCAAACGCATCGCAGTCTCCCGTCGTATGACGCGATGGTGACATGCAATCGGCTTGCCGCAAAGGCCGAAGATCGCTTGTGCTTCACATTCGAGTTAGGAATTCACACGTTGTGCGAGTCTGCCGCCATGTTCCCGGGTTCGATGCTGCGCATTTCCGGAATGACAGCTGACGGCGGAGGCCCGCGCCCCCCGCCCACTTGTCCGGCACGATTTCCATGCTAGGTTGGTCGCACAGATGGGGATGGAGTCCCCCGACAACCGCCCGGCGGTCGATGACCTCATGGGCTGATGACTCCTGCTCGAGGAGAGGCAATCTTGGGCCTCTGCCTTTGGCGGGAGCATGGACGTACCCGCCGATGGCGGGTTTTTTGTTGCCTGCTGGCGGCCGGCAGGCGAATGCGAGGGGACCACGAAGACGTGACGATGACGACACCGAATGCCGTACGGACCACGCTGCCCAGAGGGATCTGGGTGCTCGGCTTCGTCTCGATGTTCATGGACATCTCCTCCGAGATGATCCACGCGCTGCTGCCGGTCTATCTCGTCACCGTGCTCGGCGCCTCCACCCTCACCGTCGGCTTCATCGAGGGTGTTGCTGAGGCGACCGCCTCGATCACCAAGATCTTCTCCGGTGCGCTGTCGGACTGGCTCGGCCGCCGCAAGCTGCTCGCCGCGCTCGGCTATGGGCTGGCCGCCTTCACCAAGCCGCTGTTCCCGCTCGCGCCCAGCGTCGGATGGCTGGTGGCGGCGCGCTTCATCGATCGCGTCGGCAAGGGCATTCGCGGCGCGCCGCGCGATGCGCTGATCGCCGATATCGCCCCCGTCGGCCTGCGCGGCGCGAGTTTTGGCCTGCGGCAATCGCTCGACACAATCGGCGCCTTCGTCGGGCCGCTCGTGGCAATCGGCCTGATGTGGTGGACGGCAGACAATTTTACCCTCGTGTTCTGGGTGGCGGTGCTGCCGGCCTTCCTGTCCTTCGGGCTGATCGCGTTCGCGGTGAAGGAGCCGGATCCCGATCCGAGCCGGAAACGTGCCGAAAATCCGCTCAATCTCGCCGCAATGCGCCAGCTCGGAGCGGTCTATTGGCGCGTCGTCGCCGTGGGCGTCGTGTTCACGCTCGCGCGCTTCAGCGAGGCTTTCCTAATCTTGCGCGCACAGAACATCGGGCTCGACGTGATGTGGGTGCCGGCTGTACTGGTGCTGATGAACGTCGCCTATGCACTGTCGGCCTATCCGGCCGGCGTGCTGTCGGACCGGATCAACCGGACCGGCCTGCTCGCGTTCGGCCTGGTCTTCCTCGCCGCGGCCGACCTCGCGCTGGCGCTGCTCCCGAGCCTTGCGGGCCTCGCGCTCGGAGTCGTGCTGTGGGGACTCCATATGGGACTGACGCAGGGCCTGCTCTCGGCCATGGTCGCCGATGCCGCCCCGCCAAGCCTGCGCGGCACCGCCTTCGGCTATTTCAACCTGTTCACCGGGCTTGCCTTGCTGGCTGCGAGCGTGATCGCGGGTGCGCTGTGGGACGCCTATGGACCGGCGGGAACGTTTCTTGCCGGGCTTGGATTCGCGCTGGTTTCGCTGGTGGGGCTGCTCGCCGTCGGCAAGGGTCTGGCCACGGAGGGCAAGTGAAGCAAATGGCGAAGTGGGGACCGAGACATTGAACATTCAATACATTCTCGCTGTCGCCGGCGGCGGAGCGCTCGGCGCGGTCATACGCTATCTCGTTGCGATCGGGTCGGGCCGCGCGTTCGGTACGGATTTTCCGTGGGGCACGCTGATCGTCAACGTCACCGGATCGTTCCTGATCGGCATTTTCACCGCGCTGTTCGCGACCAAATGGAACCTGCCGCAGGCCGCGCGGATGTTTCTGACGGTCGGGATTTGTGGCGGATACACGACGTTCTCGACGTTCTCGCTGGATGCCTGGTTTCTGATCGAGCGCGGCCAGACATGGGCATCCGCCGCCTACATGATTGCGTCGGTCGTGCTGTCGGTGGGCGCTCTGATCGCCGCATTACAGCTCGTTCGCGCGCTTCCGTAACTCGAGCAGGCGCAAGTCGTGCATTCCTGCCCAGCCGCGACGGCATAGTGGCGAGCGGCCGCGTATCTTGGAGCGCTGCCCGCTCCTGCGGTATGATGCGTTGGCTGGTGGCTCATCCGAGCCAGAGCGTTTCGGGACACGATGAACGATACCGTCACCAAACCGAAAACCAGGACCAGGACCAAGGTCGAGCGGCCGAAGCTCCACAAGGTCATCCTGATCAACGACGACTACACGCCGCGTGAATTCGTCACCATGGTGCTGAAAGCCGAATTCCGCATGACCGAGGATCAGGCCTATAAGGTGATGATCACCGCGCACAAGCTGGGCGCCTGCGTGGTGGCCGTATTCACCAAGGACGTCGCCGAAACCAAGGCAACGCGCGCCACCGACGCCGGCCGTGCCAAGGGCTATCCGCTGCTGTTCACGACAGAGCCGGAGGAGTGAGGCATACAGCCTAGAAGTGCGGTCAAGGCGCGCCAAGATGATCTGGCCGCGTGCTACTTCAATTTGGCAAAGACCTTGCTGAACTCCGGAAGCTGCAGCCTTCGCTTCTCCTCCTGCCATTCAGCTTCATTGAAAGGGCCACTCACGGATACCTGCACCAAAACGTCCCGCTCATTCGCCTCTCGTGCGATATAGTAGAACTCCGTGACCGAACGGTTCGGTTGCTCTCCCCGCTTGCGCGGGTGGCGAGCGAACACGATGTACCGGGCATTCGCGCCGGCCTGAAACACCGTAGGCCCCGGCAGACCATCGCCTACACAATCTGCATCGGTGCCGATGGATCGGCAAAGCATCATATCTTCATCGACGTCGAGGGCGACGAGACGATAAGGCCCATCAACCGCTTCGTCTTGAACGAACCCGCAGCCAGTCAGGCACAGGGAGAGCGCCAAGGATGCCCATGGTCTCACATGCGAGAGCACGGATCGACTTTCACGCCATCACCACCGACGTCTCATCCGCCAGCCCGTACACACGCTGCGCCTTGGAGAATCCCGCGATCGGAAACTCGCCGAGCTGGTGCCAATCATGGCGGCAGACATTGGCAAAACCTTCCGAGGCGACGACGGTCCGCCCCAGGCGCCCCGTGATCTTCTCCAGCCTTGCGGCGAGATTGACCGCCGGGCCGATGCAGGTGAAGTCGAGGCGGTTGCCGCCGCCGATATTGCCGTAAAGGATGTTGCCGACATGCAGCGCGACGCCAAAGCGGAAGCGCTCGACGACGTCGCCGACCGGAAAGGCGAGCGCCTCGACGCTGGCGCGGGATTCGCGCGCCGCCTCCAGCACGTGCGCGCAGACATGGGCGGCATCGCCGACATATTCGTCGATCGGGAACACGGCGAGCAGGCCGTCGCCCATGAACTTCAGCACCTCGCCGCCATGGTTTCGGATCGCCGTGACCTGGCAGTCGAAATAATGATTGAGGATCTGGACAACCGTCTCGGGCGGCAGCCGGTCCGACAGCGCGGTGAAGCCGCGCAGGTCCGACAACCAGATCGCGGCCTGCATGGTGTCGTGGTGGCCGCGGCGGATCTGGCCGCCGAGAACGCGCGCGCCGGCGCGGTTGCCGACATAGGTGTCGAGCAGCATCTCGGCGGTGCGCCGCTGGCTGATGATCTCGCTGATGCGCGCGAGCGGCGTCACGAGGGAGCGAATCGTCGCGATGTCGTCGTCGCTGAAGCCGCCGGACTGCTTCGTAATCCAGCTCGTCGCGTGAATGGAGCCGTCGAGAAAAGGCACCGGCACCGCGACATAGTCGGTCGCGCCTTCGGCGCGCATGTCCTCAAGGAACGGAAATCGCTTGCTGTCGGGATCGCTTGCGCGGCCCCTGACCTCGATCCCCTGCTCGAACACGACGCGCAGCGGGCTGCGGGCGAATTCGGGCGTGTCCAGGATCTCGAAATCGACGCTGCCGACTTCGACTCCCTGGCCCTGCTGCCAGATGAAGTTGCGGCCGAAAACTTCGGGATGCAGCGTACGGATGAAGATGCCGAACCGCCACAGCGGCAGGCCGGCCGCGACCAGACGTTCGCAGAAATCGGCAATCCCTACGGCCGGCTCCTGAGCCGCCCAAGTGCCGTCAATCAGCCAGTTGGAGATGCGCTGAAGCTCGGAGCTGTTCATGGCCGCATTTGCGGACGAAGTTGTGGAGCCGTCAAGCTGCGCGGTGGACTAGTACCGCAAGTTCAGCGTCCCACCTGCCCGCGATCGCGCAGGAAGTGATCGGCCAGCACGCAGGCCATCATGGCCTCGCCGACGGGGACGGCGCGGATGCCGACGCAGGGGTCGTGGCGGCCCTTGGTGAATATCTCGGTCTCGGTACCTTGCCGATCGACGGTGAGACGCGGCTGCAGGATCGACGAGGTCGGCTTCACCGCGAAACGCACCACCACGGGCTGTCCGGTGGAGATGCCGCCCAGCACGCCGCCGGCGTGGTTGGAGAGGAAGCGCGTGCCGTCATTGCCGGAACGCATCTCGTCGGCGTTCTCCTCACCAGTCAGTTCTGCCGCACCAAAACCGGCGCCGATCTCGACGCCCTTCACGGCGTTGATGGTCATCATCGCGCCCGCCAGATCGGAATCGAGCTTGGCGTAGATCGGCGCACCAAGACCTGCCGGCACGCCTTCGGCGACGACCTCGATCACGGCACCGATCGAGGAGCCGCTCTTGCGGATGCCGTCGAGATAGGTCTCGAAGAACGCGGCCTTGTCCTTGTCCGGGCAGAAGAACGAATTGTTGGCGACCTCGTCCCAGTCCCACTTGTCGCGGTCGATCTTGTGCGGGCCGATCTGCACCAGGGCGCCCCGCACCTTGACGTCGGGCAGCACTTTCCGGGCGATGGCGCCGGCCGCAACGCGCATCGCGGTCTCGCGCGCCGAGGAGCGCCCGCCGCCGCGATAGTCGCGCAGGCCGTATTTCGCCTCATAGGTGAAGTCGGCGTGACCGGGACGAAACTTGTCCTTGATCTCGGAATAGTCCTTCGAGCGCTGGTCGGTGTTCTCGATCAGAAGGCCGATCGGCGTGCCCGTCGTCACCTGAACGCCAGTCTCGGGATGGGCCATCACGCCAGACAGGATCTTCACCTGGTCCGGCTCCTGGCGCTGGGTGGTGAAGCGCGACTGGCCGGGACGGCGGCGGTCGAGATCCCGCTGGATGTCGGCCTCGGTGAGCGGGATCATCGGCGGGCAGCCGTCGACCACGCAGCCGATCGCCACCCCATGGCTCTCGCCGAAGGTGGTGACGCGGAACATGTGGCCGAAGGTATTGAAGGACATCCCGAACTGCCGCGTAACGTTGACTTGCAACGTTTATGATGAATGTCACCGTGACCTAACGCGATCTGAAGGGGCGGTCAAATGCCTGCCACAGCGTCATGGCCGGGCTTGTCCCGGCCATCCACGTTCTTGCGCACACCAAAACCGAAAAAGTCCGTGGATGCCCGGGACAAGCCCGGGCATGACGGTAGGGATGGGGCGGCCCCTAACTACACTTCTCCAACCGCCCGTCGCGGAACACGTAGACGGCGCCCTGCTCGATATAGAGATCGGCGGCGCTTGCCGGTGTCTCCAGCCCCAGGGACACCATCAGGGCCCGGCAGGTCCCGCCATGGGCCACCGCGACGGTGTCGGTCAGGAGTTGGTCGTACCAAGCGCGCACGCGGACCTGCACGTCGGCGTAGGTCTCCCCACCCGCAGGCCCCACGGTCCATTTGTCGGCGAGACGCCTGGCATAGATGTCCGGATCCCTCGCCTCGCTCTCGGCTAGCGTCAGCCCCTCCCAGGTGCCGTAGCCGATCTCGCGCAGACGATCATCGAGCGCGTAATCGGCAGGCGGCAATTCGAGCTTGCCGCGCGCGAGCTCCATGGTCTGGCGCGCACGGCCGAGCGGGCTCGACACGTAAGCCAGCGCGGCCTTGTCGTGCCCGTCGCGCTTGAACAGGTCGGCGAGAATGCCGCCAGCCTGCACGGCCTGGCTGAGGCCGCGCGCGTTCAGCGGAATGTCCCTGGTGCCCTGAAGCCTGCCGAGCGCATTCCACTCGGTCTCGCCGTGGCGAAGATAGTAGATCGTAGGCTTGGGCATTTCAGTTAGAGGCTAGTCCTTCCCGCCAAGCGAGATATCAGGCGCATCCGGCCGCTTCATGCCGAGCACGTGATAGCCGGAATCGACGTGGTGCACCTCGCCGGTGACGCCGCGCGAGAGGTCGGAGAGGAAATACAGCGCGCTGCCGCCGACGTCTTCGGTGGAGACGTTGCGCCGCATCGGCGCGTTGGTCTCGTTCCACTTCAGGATATAGCGGAAGTCGCCGATGCCGGACGCCGCCAGCGTCTTGATGGGACCTGCCGAGATCGCGTTGACGCGAATGTTCTTCTCGCCGAGATCGGCAGCGAGATAGCGCACGCTGGCTTCCAGCGCCGCCTTGGCCACGCCCATGACGTTGTAGTGCGGCATCCACTTCTCGGCGCCGTAATAGGAGAGCGTGATCAGCGAGCCGCCATCCGTCATCAGCTTCTCGGCGCGCTGCGCCACCGCCGTGAACGAATAGCAGGAGATCAGCATCGACTTCGAAAAATTCTCCTGCGTGGTGTCGACGTAGCGGCCGTCGAGCTGCTCGCCATAGGCGATCGCATGCACCAGGAAGTCGATCTTGCCCCATTTCTCCTTCAGCACAGCGAAGACGGCATCGATGGTCGCGGCATCGGTGACGTCGCAATGGCCGAGCACGAGGCCGCCGATCTCGGCGGCGAGCGGCTCGACGCGCTTCTTCAGCGCATCGCCCTGATAGGTGAAGGCGAGCTCGGCGCCCGCGGCGTGGCATGCCTTGGCGATGCCCCAGGCGATCGAGCGGTTGTTGGCGACGCCGAGGATGACCCCGCGCTTTCCTTGCATCAGACCCGAATTCTGCGCCATTTTTTGCACGTCCCGTCGAACTCTCGTTGAGGTCTGGAGGTACACCAGCCCTCCCCCGCGGTACAGCCCTAATCCGCATTAACGCTGTTTCGAGTGCCGGAATAGCCGTTCCGCTTGGGTGTTATGATCGCTATAGGCGCGCGCCTAACGCCAGGGATGTCAGGACCGCAATGAGTGCGTTTCGCCAGAGTGTGGAAGCCATGATCCCGGCGTTGCGCCGCTACGCCCGCGCGCTCACACGCGATGCCGATGCGGCCGACGATCTGGTCCAGGATACGTTGGTACGCGCGCTGCGTTCGGAGCGGCTGTTTCTCGGAGGCGACGTCAGGAGCTGGCTCTATACGATCCTGACCAACCTCAACAAAAACCGACGGCGCTCGCTGGCAAGGCGGCCGCAATTCATGCCGCTGACGGATAACAACCCCGATGCAAGCGGGACCGAGGCCGAAGGACGCGACATCGAGAAGGCGCTGACCACCCTCGTCGAGGAGCAACGTTCGGTGCTGCTGCTGGTGATGCTGGAAGGCATGAGCTACCGCGAGGTTGCCGACATCCAGGGCGTGCCGATCGGCACCGTGATGTCGCGCCTGGCGCGCGCAAGAGCCCACGTCAAAGCCTCGCTGGAGGGCGAGCGTACGGCGCTCAGGCGGGTGAAATGATGGCCGGGTCGATGCATCGAACGATCTCCGCCCGCAGCCGGATAGTGAGCTGCGCGAAGCTAACTCGCAGAAGACATTTTGGGCCGCAGAGCCAGAGACGACCGATATGAACGACCGCAACATCCCAGTGACCGAGGACGAACTGCACGCCTATGTCGACGGCGAGCTGCCGGCCGAGCGACGCGCCGACGTCGAGGCCTTTCTTGCCGCCCACCCCGAGGACGCCGAGCGGGTGCAGTCCTGGCGGACCATGGCCGAGATGCTGCACGCGCGTTACGATTCGATTGCCCATGAACGGGTGCCCGCACGGCTCGAGCTCGAGAGGCTGGAGCGCCGCCCGCGGCAATGGTTTTATGGCGCCGCCGCGGCCGTGCTGGTCGCCTTCGTCGCCGGCGGCACCGCCGGCTGGGTGGCGCATGGCGCCGCCAACGCACCCTCGACCTTCCGGAGCTTTACGGCGGACGCACTCGATGCCCACCGCCTCTATGTCGTCGAGGTCCGCCACCCCGTTGAGGTCGGCGGCAACGAGCGCGATCACTTGCAGGCCTGGCTGACCCGGCGCTGCGGCTGGACCGTGTTCGCGCCGAACCTGGAGGCGAGCGGGCTGAAGCTGGTCGGCGGCCGGCTTCTGCCGGGACCGAACGGCCCGGCGTCGTTCCTGATGTACGAGGGCGCTTCGGGCGAGCGGTACACGATCTACAGCGCCAAGACCGAGAATGGTGCGACGCAAATGCGCTACGCCAAGACGGACAAGGACGGCGCGTTGTTCTGGTCCGAGCGCGGCGTCGGCTACGTCGTCAGCGGCAGCAGCGATCGCGAGCGGCTGACCAAGGTGGCGCAGGCCGTCTACGACCAAGCAGAGAAAAATGGCACCTAGACAACCGCACAAGCGCTGTGCCTAGATTCCGTCATCGAAAATTTGGAATCAGGACATCGACGCGTCTCATTATCGCACCGGGTGTTCACGCGATTATGAGTGGCGTTCGATCCGCCGATCGACGCGGGCGGCCTCGATTGGGGTTTTTGGTACCGCGCTGGTCCCCCTCTCGAGGCCGCACCTTTTTATCGGCTGCCCCGCCGGACAGCCGACACGTCGAAACCATGAAGCGCTACCACGCCTCAGGCGTATGATGGGCATCATCTCCAGGACGATGCCGTGGTCCTTTAGGAGAACCCCTTCAGTTCGCTCTCGCCCTAACCGACACCGCTACGTGGATTGTAGGGGTGTTGGTCCCGCCACTTCTCCATCAATGCTTCAAGCTCGGCGTCGTTCCCGTCCGGTAGCATAATCCTGATGATGACGAAGAGATCCCCGATTCCGCCGGCTTTCGGAAGGCCCTTGCCCTTGAGGCGGAAGGTCCGACCGCTGGAGGTGTTCTTGGGGACCGAGAGCTCCACGGCATTGCCGAGGGTCGGCACGCGGACCTTGCCGCCGAGCACCGCCTCGTAGAGCGTGACCGGCAGGTCGATCCTGAGGTCTGCGCCTTCGACCTTGAAGAACGGGTGCGGTGCAATGTTGATGGTGATCAGGAGATCGCCGGGCGGATGGCCCTGCGCACTTTCTCCCTGCCCCCGCAGCCTGATCTGCTGGCCCTCGGTGACCCCGGCCGGAATCTTGACGTTGAGCTCCTTGCCCGTCGGCAGCCGGACACGCTTCTCGCCGCCCTTGACCGCCTCTTCCAGCGAGACGCTCATAGCGACGTTGACGTCGAGATCGAGCCCGATGCCGCCAGTGTCGAACTCGAACTGGGCGCCGGCTCCGGGCCGCGCGCCGCGCATCCCGCCGCCGAACATGCTGTTGAGGATGTCCTCGAACGCGCCGCCGCCCGGGCCGCCCGCACCGCCGCTTCGGAACGTATAGCTTTCGAATCCGCCAGGGCCCGCGCGGCCGCGAGGACCGCCGCCGCCCGGAAAACCCTGGAAGCGCGGCTTGCCCTCGGCGTCGATCTCGCCGCGGTCAAACTGCTTGCGCTTGTCCTCGTCGCCGAGGATCTCGTTGGCCGAGTTGATCTCGGCGAAGCGTTCGGCAGCCTTCGGATCACCCTTGTTGCTGTCAGGATGGTGCTTCTTGGCCAGCTTGCGATAGGCGCTCTTGATCGCGGCAGCGCTGGCGCTCCGCGGCACCCCCAAGACCTCATAGGGGTCGCGCATTCGTCACGTCTCCTTCAAGAAATCGAATTGTTCAAAGGGCTCCCCGCCCCACCTGCGGGTGATGTGGGAAGAGAGTGGCATTTTTGCAACTAGGAACGCGAGCTGAAGCTCTATCTTTGGAGCATGGTCTGATCGGAAAACCGGTTCCCACGTTTCCGGATCATGCTCAGCTCCGCCACGGCTTTAGCGTATGAATCTCCCAACGGCCACGGCCGCTTTGGCAGCCGGCGCCCTGGAGCCAGCTTTCGGTATTGCCGTTGACGTAGCTCGCCAGGAAGTCGCGGCATTTGCGCCCGTCCTCGGCGGCGTAGGACTGGGCGATGGGCGTCACCGAGCCGCGCGCCCCGGTCTCCGGATTCTCCCAATGCTGGCTGGAATCCTTGTCGCCCTTGCTGAGGACGTCGGAGGCGGCATTGCGGGTGAAGGCGAGATCGGTCTCGGTCGGGGGAGCGTCCTTCGCCGGCCGCGCGATCGAGCCGGTGAGGTCGCTGTCCTCGGCCTTGGCATAGGCGCTGCCGTCGTTGCGGGAAAAGCTGCAGCCGCCGGCACCAAGCCCGATCAGAATCATCGTCATGACGAAGCCGGACGGCCGGATCGCCGATAGGCCAACGCGTCCCCATGCCCTATATAGGGCGGTAGCGGACAACAACGCGTTTTGGGCCGCGGGACGCAACTCGGACTCCGGACATGACCGACACGACCTCGATGAAACACCAGACACCCTTAACATCCGGTGATTTCACCGCCGCCGACGAGCCATTTGCGTTGTTCGAGGCCTGGCTGAACGAAGCGGTCAAGAGCGAGCCGAACGATCCGAACGCCATGGCGCTCGCAACGGTCGATCCCGACGGGCTGCCTGATGTGCGCATGGTGCTGATGAAGGGCTTCGATACCGAGGGTTTCGTCTTCTACAGCCATATCGCCAGCCAGAAGGGCCGCGAACTCGCCGCAAATCCTAAGGCAGCGTTACTTTTTCACTGGAAGTCGCTGCGCCGTCAGGTCCGCATCCGCGGCAACGTGACGCCGGTGACCGACGCCGAGGCCGACGCTTATTTCGCGACCCGACCGAAGCAGGCCCAGATCGGCGCCTGGGCGAGCAAGCAATCGCAAGAGCTGGAGAGCCGCTTCGCGTTCGAGCAGGCCATCGCCAAGGTCGCGGCCAAATACGTCATCGGCGAAGTGCCGCGGCCGCCGGGCTGGAGTGGCTGGCGCATCACGCCGTTGCGGATCGAGTTCTGGCACGACCGCCCGTTCCGCCTGCACGACCGCATCGAATTTCGCCGTGACGCCGCGGGCCAACCGTGGTCCAAGACGCGAATGTATCCGTAAGCTTTGGGCCGACCTGAAAGATGTCCATGCCGCATTCGTCCAATGCGCCGCGCCGTACGCTGCTCCTGACCGGAGCCAGCCGCGGCATCGGCCACGCCACCGTGATCCGTTTCTCCTCGGCCGGCTGGCGCGTCATCACCTGCTCGCGGCACCCTTTCCCCGAGGACTGCCCCTGGGACGCCGGGCCGGAGGACCACATCCAGGTCGACCTCGGCGATCCCCAGGACACCGCGCGCGCGATCTCGGAGATCCGCAACCGGCTCGAGGGCGGCATGCTGCATGCCCTGGTCAACAACGCCGCGATCTCGCCAAAGGGCCCGGGCGGCTCCCGGCTCGGCTCGGTCGACACCGACCTCGAGACCTGGACGCACGTCTTCCACGTCAACTTCTTCGCGCCGATCATGATGGCGCGCGGGCTGATCGAGGAATTGAAGGCGGCAAAGGGCTCGGTGGTGAACGTCACCTCGATCGCGGGCTCGCGCGTGCACCCCTTCGCCGGCGCCGCCTATGCCACCTCGAAGGCCGCATTGGCTTCGCTGACACGCGAAATGGCCTCGGACTTCGGCCGCGTCGGCGTGCGCGTCAACGCGATCGCGCCGGGCGAGATCGACACCTCGATCCTGTCGCCGGGCACCGACAAAATCGTGGAGCAGCAGATCCCGATGCACCGCCTCGGCACGCCCGACGAAGTGGCAAAGATCATCTACGTGCTGTGCACGGACACCAGCTCCTACGTCAACGGCGCCGAGATCCACATCAACGGCGGCCAGCACGTGTAGACGGGCACTGTCATTGCGAGCGAAAGCGAAGCAATCCAGACTGCCTCCGCAGAGACAGTCCGGATTGCTTCGTCGCTTCGCTCCTCGCAATGACGGAAGTGGAAATGGCCGCTCAGGGAAGCAAGGCGATCCAGACAACGCCGCCGCAAGGCCTGGATCGCCCTTACCTTCCGTTCCTCAATCGAGTCGAATCCGACGTGACCGCTTGCGCGGCCGCGGAGCGGCCGTGCTGAATGCAGTCGAGCAGTCGTCGTCGTTCTCACCATCGAGCAGCGGAGCACCACAGTGCCGGCACATGCGTGCCGACATCGACGGCGCCTTGCCGCTCGTCATCGCCTGACGGTAGTTCGCCAGATCGATGACGTTGCGGGGCGACGTTATGTGTTTCTCAACCATGGCTGTTCCTCGCGGCTACGCCCTGCTTATCGCAGACAAGTTTCGCGCAAACGTTCAGCCCACCGCTCAAATTTTACCGGAGGAATTGCGGCATGACACACGCGTCACCGCGTCGCCGCAATCCCGATCGATTCTGCGACACGATTCATCGTGTCTATGCGAGCGGCGTAAGGTCTCGGTAGGTATCTTTGCTCGCGCACGATTCCTACAGCCACTTCTTCCACTTGAAGATCCAGTACGGGACGATGGCCGCGATCAGCATCATCACCAGCGCCATCGGGTAGCCGTGCACCCATTCGAGTTCCGGCATCACCTTGAAGTTCATGCCGTAGATCGAGGCGATCAGGGTCGGCGGCATCAGGACAACGGCCATGACCGAAAACAGCTTGATGATGTTGTTCTGCTCGAGATTGACGACGCCGAGCATGGCGTCGAGCACGAAGGTGATCTTGCTGGAGAGATAGGAGGCGTGATCGGTCAGCGAGGCGACGTCGCGCTGCATGGTCTTGAGCTGCTCGCGCATGTCCTTCGACCACTTCACGCCCTCGACCACGGCGGACAGGAACGTCACGACGCGGCCGATCGACACCAGGCTCTCGCGAACCTTCGAGGTCAAATCGCCCTTGCGGCCGATCGAGATCAGGATCTGGGAATATCGCTTGGCGTGGCCGTGGCGCTCGCTCTCCGGCTCGAAGATCTCGTGCGAGACCTGGTCGATCTCGGCGCCGCAGCGCTCCAGAATGTCGGCGCAGCGGTCGATCACGGCGTCCAGGAGCTCCATCAGCACCATCTCGCCGGTGATCGAGGGCGTGCAGAAGCGGGCGAGCTTGGCCTCGACCAGCGCAAAGGGCTTGGGCAGGTCGTAGCGGACCGTCACCAGGCGGTGATCGCCGAGGATGAAGGTCACCGCCGTGGTTCGTGGCATGTCGGTATCGGAGTGGCACATCAGCGTCGCGGTCATGTAGCGCGCGCCGTTCTCCATATAGAGGCGACTGGAGATCTCGATCTCCTGCATGTCTTCCCGGGTCGGGATGGCGATGCCCGCCAGCCGCTCGACCGCCTTGTCCTCGGCAGCCGAGGGGTTGACGAGGTCGATCCAGACTGCGTTCTCCGGCAGCGCTGTGAGATCCTCGACAACCGCCTTCTTGAGGGAGGTCTCGGAGGGAACGAACACCGAAAACATCAAAAGCTCCAGAGATCCTGCGACAGAACGACAGCCCTTAGCGCGATTCTGACAGGTTCACGATGACAACAACATTAACGGAGCGTTTAGATCCGCGGCGGCCCCAAGGCTTAACTGTGGCGCCGGAGGAACAGTCTGGCGCGTCTTACCAAAAAAACCCGCACGACACCCCCAAATTTGCGGCAGAAAAGCCACAGCTGCGGTCTTACAGCCCTGGAAAACGGCTTCAGCGCTGGAATTGTGGCAGATTTCAACCATAATGGGCTTAACGGAGTCGAGGAACTTGAGCGCTACGCTCAGGTCCCTTCCGCACGGTATTGTTTTGATTGGAACCAAACCATGTCGTCGCTGAGAATTATTTTTGGGATTTTGGCCGCTGGCCTGCTGCTGTCGGGCTGCATGCAGGCCACCACGCGCTACGAGGCGACGGACACCAAGGCGTTCAAGCCTAAGGATAAAGAGCTCCTTGCCAAGGTGAAATACGAGAATACCGCGGTCGCAGAACCGTTCCGCCGCGCCATTGTCGAATTCCACCGCAAGGAAGCGCCGGGCTCGATCGTGGTCGATTCCGACAACCATTACCTCTATTACGTGCTGGAGGGCGGCAAGGCGATCCGCTACGGCATCACCGTCGGCGAAGAAGCTATGGCCTGGTCGGGCATCGCCAAGGTGGCCAGCAAGACCGAGTGGCCGGCCTGGCACCCCACCCCCGGCGAAATCTCGCGCTTGGGCGTGCCGACCTATGTCGCACCCGGACCGGACAATCCGATGGGCTCCCGCGCCCTGTACCTTCATTCTGGGGGCAAGGACACGCTGTTCCGCATCCACGGCACCAACCAGCCGGAATATATCGGCGCCTCGATCTCGTCAGGCTGCATCCGCCTGACCAACGAGGACGCGATCGATCTCTATGATCGCGTCAAGCTCGGCACCCTCGTCGTGGTGCTCGAGCCCAAGCACGGCGATTCGCCCTACAAGCCGCGCCTCGCGCTCCAGGGCGGTTCCAGCTCACCCTACTAAGCAGGCCATGCCCGAGGCTTTTCAAAGGCGCCGGTTTCACCGGCGCTTTTTTGTTGCCGGCTGGTGTGATCTGGCTTTGTTGCCATCCGCCGCCGGCTTGTTGGCAGGCGCAGGAGGCGTCTCCGCCCCACCGTCGTCGGCGCCCTCCTTTGCCTCGGGCTTGGCCGCGACCTCGCGCGGCGGTGCCTCCTCGGGACGTTCCGCCGGCAGCAGCGGTGCGACCTGAGGCAGCGGATCCCAGACGTTCCACTGGCAAATCCGGTAATCGTTGCGCCGTTGCACGAGATCGAGATGGATGTGGTCCTCGTGGTACCAGTCCGAACCCGGGCCGAGCACGGTGGAAAAGCGAGTGCAGACCGAGTGCAGCACGCGCTCGCGCACCTCGCGCGAGGTGGTGCGGTCGGTCAGGCCGATCGACTGCCCATTGGCGAGCTTGACGGCGCGGATGTCGATGGCATTGGCCTTGCCGTGCTCGGACAGCATCGCGCCGGCCACGCGGTTGCGGCCGCGGCACTCGAAGCTGTCGAAATTGTCTAGCTCGCTGACGGAGGAGCCGAGGCTGGTGGCCAGCGGCGCCATGTCCTTGCGCACCCAATCGGCAAGCGCGGACGCCATGGTGCAGCGGAGGATCGCCGCCGGCTTGACCGTCACCTTGCGCTTGTCCGGCAGCACGATGGCCTCCAGCCGCACCAGATCCTCGCCGCCGCAGGCGCCGGGGCCGCGGATATCCGGAATGGACGGCGCGATCGCGATCTCCTCGGTCAGCGCCAGCCGGCAGGCCGAGGCCTGCTTCTCGGGCGGCGGCGCGGCCTCGGCGGGCTTGTCCGCGCTTGGCTTGTCGGGGGACGGCTTGCCGTCTGCCTGCGCCGCCCGCTCATCCGACGCTTTGGGGGCCTCCTCGGGACGCGGCTTCGGCAGCGGAATCCTCGCGGCGCGAACGGTTGCGCGGGGCTTCGGTGCTCCAAGGTTGAAGATATCGAGCGGCGCAGGATATTTCCGCGCCTCTGCCCTTTCGGCGAGCAGCAATAGCCCCGCCGCAGCGGTAACCATTGCCGCCCCGGCGGACATATAGCCGCGACAAGACCATTTGCGACGAAAGTCCGGCAGGCTAAAACTCATGGCAATTCTTTGGCCCAACGCTGAGAGCGATAACGCGCCCAGCGACTTCTCGGAGGAACGTCGGAATGCTTGGTTTGATGCAAGATTGGCCCCTGCTCTGCCACCGGATCATCGAACACGCCGCCAGGATTCATGGCAAGCAGGAGGTGGTCACACGCTCGGTCGAGGGACCGATCCATCGCACCAACTACGCCGAGATCCACAAGCGCGCGCTCAAGGTCTCGCAGATGCTGGAGCGCGACGGCATCAAGCTCGGCGATCGTGTCGCAACGATCGCCTGGAACACCTGGCGCCATCTGGAGGTCTGGTACGGCATCATGGGGATCGGCGCCATCTGCCATACCGTCAATCCGCGCCTTTTCCCCGAACAGATCGCCTGGATCATCAATCATGCGCAGGATCGCGTCGTAATGACCGATCTCACGTTCATTCCGATCCTGGAGAAGATCGCGGACAAGCTGCCCAGCGTGGAGCGCTACATCGTGCTCACCGACAAGGCTCACATGCCGGAGACCACGCTGAAGAACGCGGTCGCCTACGAGGACTGGATTGCGCAGGCCGACGGCAAATTCAAATGGAAGGACTTTGACGAGAACACGGCGGCGGCGATGTGCTACACCTCCGGCACGACCGGCGATCCCAAGGGTGTGCTGTATTCGCATCGCTCCAACGTGCTGCACGCGCTGATGGCCAACAACGTCGACGCGCTCGGCACCAGTGCGTCCGAGACAATGCTGCCGGTCGTTCCGCTGTTCCATGCCAACAGCTGGGGCATCGCCTTCTCCGCGCCCTCGCAGGGCACCAAGCTGGTGATGCCGGGCGCCAAGCTCGACGGCGCCTCGGTCTACGAACTGCTCTCGACCGAGAAGGTGACGCACACCGCCGGCGTGCCGACGGTGTGGCTGATGCTGCTCCAGCACATGACCGCCAACAATCTCAAACTGCCGGATCTGAAGATGGTGATCTGCGGCGGCTCGGCAATGCCGCGCTCGATGATCAAGGCCTTCCTCGACATGGGCTCGAACGTCCGCCATGCCTGGGGCATGACCGAGATGAGCCCGATCGGCACCGTCGCGGCGCTGAAGCCGCCGTTCCAGAATGCGACCGGCGATGCCAGGCTCGACGTGCTGCAGATGCAGGGTTATGCGCCGTTCGCCGTGCAGATGAAGATCACCGACGATGCCGGCAAGGAACTGCCCTGGGACGGCAAGACCTTCGGCCGCCTCAAGGTCTCCGGTCCCGCCGTCGCCAAGGCCTATTACCGCGTCGACAGCAACATCCTCGACGAGGACGGCTTCTTCGACACCGGCGACGTCTCGACCATCGACGAGGACGGCTATATGCGGATCACCGACCGCTCCAAGGACGTGATCAAGTCCGGCGGCGAGTGGATCTCCTCGATCGACCTCGAAAACCTCGCGGTCGGCCACCCCGCCGTGGCGGAAGCCGCCGTGATCGGCGTTTTCCACCCGAAATGGGACGAGCGGCCGCTGCTGATCGTGCAGCTCAAGCAGGGCCAGCAGGCCACGCGCGAGGACATCCTGAAGTTCATGGAGGGCAAGATCGCCAAATGGTGGATGCCCGACGACGTCGCTTTCGTCGACGGCATTCCGCACACCGCCACCGGCAAGATCCTGAAGACGGCGCTGCGCGACCAGTTTAGGGATTACCGGTTCCCGAACGCGGCGGCGTAGGCAGTGGTGCTCACCCTCCCCTGGAGGGGTCCTGGAGGGGGAGGGTCGATCGCGCGCAGCGCGAGCGGGGTGGGGTGATCTCTCCGCTCGGGCAGTGTCGGATGTGGAGAGACCGTCACCCCACCCCGTCTCACACTTCGCTGCGCTCCATGTGAGCCGACCCTCCCCCTCCAGCGCAGGGTAAGAGGGTGATCGACCCTTGAATTTGCCCCTCGGCCGTGGTCTCAACGGCGCATTGTCGCGCCAGATCGGCCGGCATCGCCAACCCCGGCAGAGCTCACCCGATGGCCCGCAGGTTTTCCGCTCCCTACCAGTCGGAGCCCGTGTCCAGCCTCGCGAGCTGGGCGCGCAATCTGGCCGTATTCGCGGTTCTGGCGGTGGTGGTGTCGATCATCGTCGTCCGTTTCGATTTCCTGGAGCCCAAGCCGGCGCTGGCGACGTTCATCGGCGGGCTCGCGATCGCCGGCCTCTCGATCCTGTTCGGGCTCGCCGGCTTTGCCGCAATCTGGCAGAACGGCTCGCGCGGCATGGCGCGCATCCTGCTCGCCTTCCTGATCGACGGGGCGATCCTCGCCTATCCCGCCTATCTGGCCTTTCAATATCGCAAGCTGCCGTCGATCTACGACATCACCACCGACCCGATCGATCCGCCGCGCTTCGATGCGCTGGCGCGCCTGCGCACCGGCGAGGGCACCAACACCGCGGTCTATGCCGGCCTCTATTCGGCGGAGCAGCAGCGCCATTTCTATCCCGAGATCGAGCCCGTCGAGCTCGAGATCTCGGCCGACCGCGCCTATGCGATCGCGCTTCAGCTCGTCCACAAGCGCAAATGGATCGTGATCGACGAGCGCGCACCGCAGCCGCCGCGCCGCATCGGTCGCATCGAGGCGGTGGCGCGCACGCCGATCATGGGTTTCCGCGAGGACGTTTCGATCAGGGTCGTGCCGGATGGCGATGATTCCCGCGTCGATATCCGCTCTGCGTCGCGAAATTTCGACAGCGACCTCGGCAGCAACGCCGCACGCGTCAAGACATTCATCGACGACCTCAACACCGCCGCCGACGCCGATGCACTCAAGCCGGTGAAGAAGACGCCGGTGACGCCGCCCAAGGCGCCGGCGAAGACGGTGAAGAAGTGACTTGGCGAATGGGGAGTAGCGAATAGCGAATGGAGCCGCCCATTCGCTATTCCCCATTCGCTATTCGCCCCTAGGCCATCCGATAGGTGCCGCCGATCACGGGATCGCCATCCGTCGCCACCACGCCGCGGGCGACCAGATCTTCCAAATGCGCCAGCACGGAATAGCCGGCAGCTGTCGTCAGGCGCGGATCGATACCGATATAGATCGCGCGGACCATGGTCGGGATGTCGGTCTCGCCCTTGGCGAGGCGGTGCAGGATCGAGGCCTCGCGTGCCTTGCGGTGGCGGATCAGGAAGCGCACGAAGCGCTGGCCCTCGGGAATCTCGGGGCCATGGCCAGAGAAATAGAGATCCTCCTCGCGGGCGGCGAGCCGGTCAAGCGAGTCCATGTAGTCGATCATCGAGCCGTCGGGCGGCGCCACGATCGAGGTCGACCAGCCCATCACGTGATCGCCGACGAAGTTGAACTTCCGCTCCGGCCAGGCGAATGCCAGATGGTTGGCCGTGTGGCCGGGCGTCGCGACGGTCTCGAGCCGCCAGCCGTTGCCTTCCACGACGTCGCCGTGCGCCAGCTTGACGTCGGGCGCAAAATCGCGGTCGGCGCCGGATTCCGGATTGTGCTTCTCGCTCTCGAATCGCGGCCGCGAGGCGCGATGCGGGCCTTCGGCATAGACCGGCGCAGCCGTCGCCTGCTTGATCCGCGCGGTGTTCGGCGAATGGTCGCGATGGGTGTGGGTGACGAAGATGTGCGTCACGGTCTCGCCGCGCACGGCATCGAGCAGCGCCGCCGCATGCGCCGCATCGTCTGGACCGGGATCGATGATCGCGACATTGCCCTTGCCGACGATGTAGCTGACCGTGCCCGTGAAGGTGAACGGGCTCGGATTGTTGCAGAGCACGCGCCGCACGCCGGGGCGGACCTCCTCGACGATGCCGGGCTTCAGCGGAAAGTTGCGGTTGAACGGGACGTCGTCGTTGTCGGACATGGGACTTCCTGTGCCACACTCTTCGCCGTCATACCCCGCGAAGGCGGGGTATCCAGTACGCCGCAGCGCCAGTGACAAAAGCGAAGTCTCTGGGATACTGGATCGCCCGCCTGCGCGGGCGATGACAGTTGAGCAAGCTAGCCGCGGCGGAAAAACACAGTGACTAGAAGAACGCCTGAATGCCCGTGATCGCGCGGCCCAGGATCAGGGCGTGGACGTCGTGGGTGCCCTCGTAGGTGTTGACCGTCTCGAGATTATGGACGTGGCGCATCACGTGATACTCGATCGAGATGCCGTTGCCGCCGTGCATGTCGCGGGCGGTGCGGGCGATGTCGAGGGCCTTACCGCAATTGTTGCGCTTCATGATCGAAATCATCTCGGGCGCGAACTTGCCCTCGTCCATCAGGCGGCCGACGCGAAGCGAGCCCTGCAGGCCGAGGGCGATCTCGGTCTCCATGTCGGCGAGCTTCTTCTGCACCAGCTGGGTCGCGGCGAGCGGCTTGCCGAACTGCTTGCGATCGAGCGTGTATTGACGGGGCGCGGTGCATGCAGTCCTCAGCGGCGCCAAGCGCACCCCAGGAGATGCCGTAGCGGGCGCGGTTGAGGCAGCCGAACGGGCCCTTGAGGCCGGAGACGTTGGGCAGCAGGGCGTCCTCCGGGACCACGACGCCGTCCATCACGACCTCACCGGTGATGGAGGCGCGAAGCGAGAGCTTGCCGCCGATCTTCGGCGCGGACAGGCCCTTCATGCCCTTCTCCAGCACGAAGCCGCGGATCTGGTTGTCGTGCGCGGCCGACTTGGCCCAGACCACGAAGACATCGGCGATCGGCGCGTTCGAGATCCACATCTTGCTGCCGGTGAGGCGATAGCCGTCCGACACCTTCTCGGCACGGGTCTTCATGCCGGCCGGATCGGAGCCGGCGTCGGGCTCGGTCAGGCCGAAGCAGCCGACCCACTCGCCGCTGGCGAGCTTGGGCAGGTACTTCTTGCGCTGGTTCTCGTCGCCATAGGCGTAGATCGGGTACATCACCAGCGAGGACTGCACCGAGTTCATCGAGCGATAGCCGGAATCGACCCGCTCGATCTCGCGCGCGACGAGGCCATAGGCGACGTAGCTCGCATTGGCGCAGCCATATTCTTCCGGCAGCGTGATGCCGATCAGGCCGAGCTCGCCCATCTCGTTGAAGATCTCACGGTCGGTCTTCTCCTCGAGATAGGCCTTGGAGACGCGCGGCAGCAGCTTGTCCTGCGCATAGGCGCGGGCGGTGTCGCGCACCATGCGCTCGTCTTCGGTGAGCTGCTCGTCGAGCAGGAACGGATCGTCCCACTGGAAAGAAGCCGCAGCCGGCTTGTCCTTGGCCTGAGGGCGCACGCTCATGAAACGTCCTTTCGCGTCTGGTTCCGTCGATAATTGCCCGACAAAGTAAAGCGCCGCGGCAACAAGTTCAATTGCATCCTGGCTTCGGTCGTTCCGGGGTGGCGCTTTCAGCGCGACCGGGAAAGACAATGCGTGTCAGCTTTCGAGCTGCTCGTTGGCGACGATCTCGATGCCGAAGCCCGACAGGCCCTTGTAGTCGTGCACCGACGAGGTGAGATGCCGGATCGAAGTCACGCCGAGGTCGCGCAGGATCTGCGCGCCGACGCCGACCTCGCGCCACTGGCGGTTGCGGTCGGCCTCCGTCGACGTCTCGTCCGGCAGCGGCGAAACGGGCACGCCGGCCGCGCCGTCGCGCAGATAGACCAGCACGCCGCGGCCGGTCTTCTTGAAATGCTCGAGCACGGCGGCCATGCGCTTGTGGCCGGTGAAGGTGTCCTTGACGATGTTCGGCTTGTGGAAGCGCGTCAGCACGTTCTTGCCGTCGCCGACCCCGTTATAGACGAAGGCGACGTGAGCGATGGAATCGAACGGCGAGCGGTAGGCATAGCCCTGCAAGGGACCGATCGGGCTGTCCGTGACGAAGGTCGAGACCCGCTCGATCAGCTTCTCGCGCGCCTGGCGGTAGGCGATCATGTCCGCGATGGTGACGTGCTTGAGCTTGTGCCTGACCGCGAATTGCGCGACCTGCTCGCCCTTCATCACGCTGCCGTCGTCGTTCATGAGTTCGCTGATGACGCCGACCGGCGGCAGGCCGGACAGCTTGCAGAGGTCGACGGCGGCCTCGGTGTGGCCGGAGCGAAGCAGCACGCCGCCGTCCTTGGCGATCAGCGGGAAGATGTGGCCGGGCCGGGCGAAGTCGTTAGCGCCGACATTGGGATTGGCGAGCGCGCGGCAGCACGAGGCGCGCTCCTCGGCGGAGATGCCGGTGCCGCCGTCGGGCTTGTAGTCGATCGAGACCGTGAACGCGGTGGTGTGCGCGGAATCGTTGTGGGCGACCATCGGATCGAGCCGCAGCCGGCGCGCGTCCTCGGTCGTCACGGGCGCGCAGACGATGCCGGAGGTATGGCGGATGATGAAGGCCATCTTCTCGGCGGTGCAGAGCGAGGCGGCGACGATCAGATCGCCCTCGCCCTCGCGGTCCTCGTCGTCGGTGACGACCACGAGCTCACCCCGGGCAAAGGCCTGCAAGACTTCCTGAACGCTATCGGGCATTTCCCAATCTCTATCGGTTATGGCCGGGAGGCTTAGCCGGACTTGGGTCGGGGCGCTAGTCTCCCCAGCGCAACCACATATGCCCGAGGGCGGGCCTGCCGATGGGTTTCAGGCTTGCACCGGGCATACCAGCGATATAGGCGCAGATTGCCCGCAAGGAAGGCTGCAAGGAAGGCGGCCCTACGCCGTCAGGGCAGCACCTCGCGGCGCTCGCCGAGGCGCTGATCGAGCTCGGCGCGCTTGTCCGCGAGCAGGCCGGCCTGGGCGGCTTCGATCACGGTAAACAGCTCATGTGCATCGCTGAGTCGGGTCACGGTGACGTAGCTGGCGCCGGCCTCGTAGAGCGCGCCGACGTCGGCCAACAGGTCGGCCGTGGCGACGATCAGGGCGGTCGGATTGAGCGCGCGGACGTGACGGACCAGCTTCTCGTTGGTGGCGCCCTTCAGCAGCGAATCCGGCACGCTGAGGATGATCATCTCGGACTTGCCGACGCCGGCATGGAGCAGCGTGTCGGCGCTGCTGATGTCGCCATAGATCACGTGCAGACCACGTGAAAGCAGGGTCTGGTACACATTGGGGTTGAAATCGACCACGGTGATCTGCTCGAGCAGCACCGGTGCCTGCCGTTCGATCTCGGCCAGCAGCGCGCTCGCCGCACGGAAAAAGCCGAGGATGACAATGCGGCGGGCCTCGCCATGGCCGCCCTCGTGGCCCTCCTCGGCATGGCCGTTGCCATGGTCGAGATCGCGCAGGCCGATCCGCTTCAAGGGGCCGATCGCCCAACGGGTGATCTCGTCGCTGCGGGTCATCACGAAGGTCGAGAGCACCGCCAGCACCACGAAGGCGAACGAAGCCGCATTCGCCGTCTCGGCAGCGATGTGGCGGTCCGCGACGCCGGTCTGGATCACCACCAGCGAGAATTCGGAGATTTGCGCGAGGTTGAGCGCCGGCAACAGGCTGGCGCGGAGGCCCTGCTTCATCAGGTAGAGCGGAATGAAGGTGGTGACGAGGCGGCTCACCACCGTGAACGCCGCGATCATCAAGGCGAGGCTGATCACCGAGAGGCCGGGCACGGGAATGGTCATGCCGAGCGCGACGAAGAACAGCGTGATGAAGAAGTCGCGCAGCGTGGTGACCTTGGCGGTGACATCGAGCGCATAGGGGAAGGTCGAGAGCGAGACGCCGGCGATCAGCGCACCCATCTCGCGCGACAGCGACAGTTGATACGCGGTCTCGGCGACGAGAAAGCACCAGGCGAGCGCGCCGAGCAGGATCAGCTCGGGCCGCCGGGCGATCTGGTGGAACAGGCGCGGCAGCACGTAGCGGCTGACCAGCAGCGCGGCCGTGACCAGCACCGCGACGCGGCCGATCGAGAGCAGGATGACGCTGACCTGCAGATTGGCCAGACTCGGCTGCACCGCCAGGAACAGGATGGCGAAGATGTCCTGGAGCACGAGGATGCCGAGGGTGATGCGGCCCGGCAGCGTATCGAGCTCGCGCTTCTCGTAGAGCACCTTGACGATGATGACCGTGCTCGACAGCGCGCAGGCGACGCAGAGATAGACCGCATCGAAATGCCCGCCGCCGAGCGACAGGCCGATACCGACGAAGAACAAAAGCCCGAGCAGACAGCCGCCCAGCAGCTGGCTGCCCGCCGCGAACAGGATCACCCGCCCCGCCCGAACGATCTTCTTCAGGTCGATCTCGAGCCCGATCATGAACAGCATGAAGATCAGGCCGAGCTCGGAGATGACGCTGATCGATTCCTGCGAATGGACCCAGCCGGCACCGAATGGACCTATGCAGAAGCCGGCGATAAGGTAGGCCAGGATCAGCGGTTGCCGGGAGAAATGGGCGAGAAGCCCCAGCATCCAGGCGAACAGAATAGAGAGTGTGATATCGCGAATGAGCTCATGCATGCCAAATTGGTCCGTTTTGCCGCACCCTAGTGGCGGGTTGCGGTGCGGCAAGCGAGCAATTCGTCACATGCGGAATGGGCTCTTCGCAGCCATGCTGCTCGCTCCCTTCGCCTTTGCCGTGCCCGCCGCCGCGCAATCCAAGATCAGTATCGAACAAAACTTTGCCGATTCGCTCACCACGCCGCCGAAGGAGGACCTCGCCGTCTCCGGCGGTTTCTACGTGCCCGCCTATTCCAGCGTCGCGATGAGCCAAGGCAAGCTGCGTGTCGACTTCTCGGTGACGCTGAGCGTACACAACGCCTCCGAGACCCAGCCGCTGGTCATCAAACGCATCGCCTATTTCGACACCGCAGGCAAGCAGGTCGAGAGCTATCTGAAGACGCCGGTGGCGTTGAGGCCGCTCGCCACCGTCTCGATCTTCATTCCGACCGACGACGTGCGCAGCGGGACCGGCGCCAATTTTCTGGTCGACTGGGCCGCCACGGGCGAGATCGCAGAATCCGTGGTCGAAGCCTTAATGGTTGGCGGCATCGCCAACGCGCATTACGCTTTCATCAGTCAGGGCCGTCCGACCAGGACGGCCGGCAAGAAGTAAGGCGCCCGGTGCAAAGCCGACGCTCAACAAGAACAAAACGAGGAACGCTCCCATGACGTCCAGCTTCGATTTCGCGCCCCTGTTTCCAGCAGGGCTGCCGGCCCCGTCTGCGCGCTGGACGGGCCTTGCCAAATACAGCTTCGTCGGCGGCAACAACGATTCCGAACAGGTGCCGCTCGATGAGCTGATCGAAGCGGCCGACACGGTGCTGCGGCGCGAGGGCCGCTCGCTCGCCACCTACGGTCTGGCGCATGGTCCGCAGGGCTACCTGCCGTTGCGCGAATTCCTGGTGACGAAACTCAAGCGCGACGCCGGCATCAGCTGCACGGTCGACGACCTCCTGATCGTCTCCGGCTCGCTCCAGGCGCTCGACCTCGTCAACGCCACCCTGCTGTCGCGCGGCGACACCGTGATTTTCGAGCAGGAGAGCTATCAGGGCTCCCTGACACGCCTGGCGCGGCTCGGCGTCAACGTCGTCGGCATTCCGCTCGACCAGGACGGCATGCGCATGGACCTGCTGGCCTCCACGCTGGCCGACCTGAAGCGCCGCGGCATCCGGCCGAAATACATCTACACCATTCCGACGGTGCAGAACCCGACCGGCAGCATCATGCCCGAGAGCCGCCGCACCGAGCTGGTGCGGCTCGCGACCGAATATGGCGTGCCCATCTTCAAGGACGATTGCTATGCCGACCTCATCTGGTCGGGGCAGCGGCCGCCCGCGATCTACGCGATGAGCGAGAGCGGCGGCGTGATTCATATCGGCTCGTTTTCCAAGTCGATCGCGCCGGCGCTGCGCGTCGGCTTCGTCGTGGCGCCCTGGGAGGTGATGTCACGGATGCTCGCGCTGAAGACGGATGCTGGCTCCGGCGCGCTGGAGCAGATGGTGCTCGCCACCTATTGCAAGCCGCATTTTTCAACCCACGTACCGGCCCTGACCAAGGCGTTGCGCAGCAAGCTCGACACGCTGATGGAAGCGCTCAACGAGCAGTTCGGGACCGCCGCTGAGTTCGAGGAGCCCAAGGGCGGCATCTTCCTCTGGGTCAAGCTGCCCGACCAGGTCGATACGCTGAAGCTGTATCAGGCCGCGCTCGCCGCCGGCGTCTCGATCAATCCGGGGCCGGAATGGTCGACCAGCAAGGGCCATTCCGCCTCGCGGCTGCGGCTGTGCTTTGCCAGCCCCACGCATCAGCAGATCCGCGATGGCGTCGCCGTGCTAGCTGAGGTCTGCCGCAAGGAGTTCGGCGTGCCCGCCCGCAGCGCCAATGTGGAGAAGCGAGCCTGAGGCCCGGTCCGGACGTCTTCTCACGCCGCCTGTGGCTGACTGCCGTGAATCGCGGAAGCCAGCCGCAGCAACAGGACGATGGAGACGTTGCCTTTGCCGGCCTCGATCTGGGCGATGTAGCGCTCGGAAATCCCCGAGCGGCGGGCGAGCTCCCGGCGCGACAGATCGCAGCGCATGCGTGAGGACCGCAACCGATCGCCCAACTCGCTCAGAAATGCGGCCTCGGAATAAGGCGGTACGGCACAGCTCCCCGGCAGCACTTCGCCCGCAAAATCCATGACTTGATTCAGCATTGCTCTATCCACGTTCGCCTTCGGGAAACGCCATCTTACCTTCCAAACGCCCTACCTCATTGACGCGGATCAAATTCGCGGGCGATCGGCGGCTTCCGTGGCGGGGTCGCGCGCGGGATGCTAGACTTTGGAATTGTTCGAGGCGGGGTTTTTCAGGACATGATGCGTTGTTCGAGCCGCTGGATCGCGGCTGCGGTGCTGTGGGTCGCGTTCACCTCCACGGCTGGTGCCGAGACGCTGGCCGTGACCGTGGAGCAATGGGGCCTGCTCGGCTCGTGGGCGGTCGATTGCTCGGGTAGGCCCGACCGCGACCAGGGCGCGCGCTTGACTTACGAAATCCGGAAAGACGGCCGGGTGATGTACCGGCGCAATTTCGGCGAGGCCAGGGACGAGAACGAGGTGGTGTCCGCCACGGTCAATGCCGAGGGCCTGCTCAATGTCATGGTGTACTTCCCCTCGTTGCATCAGGCCCGCGAGTTCGGGTTGCTGTTGCAGAAGGACGGCAGCCTGCGCGCGATCTACAATCGCAGCGAGCGCGGCGAGTACACGATCAGGAACGGCAAATACGTCGCCAGCGGTGCGCCGACGCCCGCGCAGCAGCGCTGCGATTAGCACGCCTTCGTCTGAACATCCGTTCAGAATTCTCTTCCCGCTCCTCCGGAACGTTCGCGCAAATCTGCGGTTTAGATGTGCATTCGTTTGGAGGAGGACATCATGAAAAAGCTTGGTTATGTGGTTGCGGCTCTCGGTGCGCTCGTGATCGCGGCGCCGACACTCGCAAGTGCGGAGACGGTGGTGATCAAGCGCAGCGGCGGCTATCATCATCATCACCACGGCCCGTACGGCGCCCGCGCCGAATTCCGCGGACATCGCCATGGCTGGCATCGCCACCATCGCGGCGACAAGGTCGTCGTCATCAAGCGCAGCCATCGCCATCACCACCACTGGGACTAATGCGCAACGCAACATGGAAATGGCCCCTCACGGGGCCATTTCTATTGCTTGGTCATTGCAGCTAATCCCATGCCGGTGCGAAGCCGGGATTGACGCAACGTCTGTCCTTCGCCAGCGCGGCGATTTTTATGCGGTCGGCATCGTCGAGCGTGATCTTCAGCGCGTCGAGATTGGCCTGCTGGCTCTCGCGACGCGAGGCCTTCGGGATCGCGGCGACGCCGTCCTGGTCGAGCAGCCATTTCAACGCGACCTGCGCGGCGGTGGCATTGTGCCGGGCGCCGATGTCGGCCAGCACCGGATCGCTCGCGAAACGCCCTTGCGCCAGCGGACAATAGGCAACCAGCGGAATCGACCTCGCTTGGAGATAGGCCAGCAACTTCGATTGATCGAGCATGGCGTGATATTCGACCTGGTTGCAGACGATCGGCGCCTTGATCTCCTCCACCGCGACCTTGAGCAGCGCGGTGGTGAAATTGGCAACGCCGATGGCGCGCGTGCGCCCCTCCTCCTTAAGCTTCATCAGGGTCTTGAACACCGCGCCCCAGTTCGCGGCTTTCGACGGCCAATGCACGAGATAGAGGTCGACATGGTCGAGCCGGAGCTTCCTAAGGCTGGCGTCGAAAGCGCGGCGGATCGCATCGGGGCTGAGGTTCTCGTGCCAGACTTTCGTGGTGACGTGCAGCTCGCCGCGCGGCACGCCGGACGCGGCGATGGCCGCACCGATCGCCTCCTCGTTGGCGTACATCTCGGCCGTGTCGATGTGGCGATAGCCGATCGAAAGCGCGCTCTCGACCGCGACACGGCAGGCATCGCCCTGCATGCGAAAGGTGCCGAGGCCGAGCTTGGGCATGCTGATGCCCTGTGTTTTCAGATGATCCATGCTAACAGGCTCCTGAGCAATTCAGCCCACCGGATGCGCGCGGCGATGTCGCGTGAGCAGACTTTTCGAGTGATGGAGAAGAAGTGGCGGGACCCCCACCCTAGCGCGGGAGGAGCACGGCGGCCAATCAAGATCGGGTTAGCAATGCCTCTCCATCGTCATGGCCGGGCTTGTCCCGGCCATCCACGCATTGCCACGCGGCACGAAGAACGTGGATGCCCGGGACAAGCCCGGGCATGACGACTGGCGCGCCGCAACCTCACCAATGCTGCGCCACCAGCGAAGGATGCACCTGCGGCTGCGGTACGATGTCGACCGACCAGAGGTCGCGATTGTCGACGTCCTTCAGGGTCACGGTCATCACGCCGGTCCGGCCATCGATATCGACCTTGCCGAAGAATTGCAGGCCGAAGCAGGGCGCGAGATTCTCGCCTTGCGCAGCGCTGCAGCCATGCTGGTACATCGCGACCGGGCCGAAGGTGTCGTCGAGCTCGCCCGGTCCCCAGCTGCCGGCATGCAACGGGCCGGAGACGAACTCCCAGAACGGCTCGAAATCCCTAAATTGCGCCTTGCTCGGATCGTAATAGTGCGCGGCGGTGTAGTGCATGTCGGCGGTGAGCCAGACGATGTTGCGGATGCCGGCACGTTTAATCGAGGCGAGCAGATCCGCGATCTCGTGCTCGCGCCGGTCGGGCGGCCCATCGCCGAGCGCAACGGCATCCAGGCTGATCAAGCCGATCGGCAAATCGGCCGCGATCACCTTCCAAGTCGCGCGCGAAGCGGCGAGCTCGCGCTTCAGCCAGGCGAGCTGCTCGGCGCCCAGGATCCAGCCGCGGTGATCATCGCCCTTGTTCCAGCTCTCGTCGCGGTAGCTGCGCATGTCGATCATGAAGACGTCGAGCAGCGGGCCGTAGGCGATCTTGCGATAGACGCGGCCATGCCGCGCGCCGATGTCGCGGATCGGCATGAAGTCGAAGAAGGCCCGACGGGCGCGCGCGACCAGGCGCGGGGTGCCGTCGTCCTCGTGTCCGGACTCGTCATAGGTCCCGATCGGCGACCAGTCGTTGGTCACCTCGTGATCGTCCCATTGCGCAAACATCGGTACCTGCGCATGGAAGGCGCGGAAGTGCTCGTCGAGATGGTTGTATTTGTAGTTGCCGCGGAACTGCGCCAGGGTGTGCGCCACCTCCGATTTCTCTTCGGTGACGATGTTGCGCCAGGTCTCGCCGTTCGGCAGCTTCTGCTCGGAAGGGATCGTGCAGTCCGCGTAGATGTGATCGCCACAGTGAATGAAGAAATCCGGATTGTTGTCGAGCATGGTGCGATAGCTGCGATAGCCGCCGCGGGAGACGTCGATGCCCCAGCCCTGCCCGGCGGTGTCGCCGGACCACAGAAACGAGATCGACTGACGCGCTGCCGGCGCGGTGCGGAAATGGCCGATGCGGCTTTCACCGAGGAGACCGGTGGCGATGTCGTCGAAGCGGACGCGGTAGAAGATGTCCTGCCCGGGCGGCAGATCCGCCAGCAGGAGTTTTGCAGTGAGATCGGCGGCGGGCCGCGCATCGCCGGAGGCCGAGGCGATGATGGTCTTGAAGCTCTCGACCGTGGAGCATTCCACCTGCATCCGCGCGGGCCGATCGGCGCGCGCCCAGATCACCGCGGAGCCGCCGGAGACATCGCCGGACTGGATGCCGCCTGCGATCTGCGGCCGATCGGCGGCGCGGCTCAAATGAGGCTTCGCGAGCGCGGCGATGGCGAGACTGGAAGCGGAGCGGACCAGAAACTGCCGCCGGGTCCATGCGCGCGAGGCGCGGAGCGTTGCCATTCAGGAGACCTTCGTCGAATCTCGACGGAAGGTGCCTGCGCTCCTTGACTCCCGGCTTACGGATTCTTGACTCCGCGCCTACGGTTTTGCGACGCGGGGATGACGCCTGTGATCACCGCTTCCAGTTGCAGATGCCGCCGGAGCGGCATGGCCAGGTCTGGATGCGGGTGTCCAGTGCCTGCGCATCGAGCGGATTGCCGCGGCGGTGCGCGAGCTTGGCGCGGGCCGCGCCCCGCGGCTGGCTGCTCGCCGCATGCGTGCCCTTCGGCTCGGCCACACGAACGCGTTCGGCGGCAACCTTCTTCGGCACGTCGACGGGCTCAGCGCGTGCCTGTGCCTCGTTCCCACCGCGCGCTTCGAGCGCGACCGGCGCGAAGTGCGTCTCCGGCCCGAGACGTTTCGGCGACAGCACCGCCTTGGATAGATCGAGGCCGAGATATTCGCCCGGCTTGTAGTCGTCGGCGCGCGCAACACCGGCCCCTGCGACCACGAGGGCAAAGGCAATTGCGAAGGGAACGCTTTTCAGGACCACGGACGCCTCCTGAAATCGATTTATAAAAGGGGCAATTTATCCCTATCTAGGAGGCGCCGCGCGTAATTCCAGCGGTCAGATGCCGCCGTGGTTAAGAAGTTTGGCGGTGTCAGGCGACCTTTCGCGCAGCGTCCGTCCCGTCCAGGAACCCCATCAGGCGGCTGCGGATGATGGTTTCAGCCTCGGCCATGATGCGATCGATCAGCTCCTTGCAGGACGGGATGTCGTGGATCAGGCCCGCGACCATGCCGCAGCTCCAGGCGCCGGCATCCATCTGGCCGTCCAGCATGATCCTGGGATAGACGCCCGCGACCTGGTCGTGGATGTCGTCGATCGTGAGCTTGGCGCCCTTTTCGCGCTCGATCTCGAGCAGGCGGTCGACATTGGCGTTCTTCAGGACGCGCTCGGTATTGCGCAACGCCCGCATGATCAGGCGGGTGTCGAGCTCGGTGGCCGCGACCAGCGCGTCCTTCACGTTCTGGTGCACCGGCGCTTCCTTGGTGGCGATGAAGCGCGTGCCCATGTTCATGCCCGCCGCGCCCAGCGAGAGCGCCGCGACCAGGCTGCGACCATCGGCCATGCCGCCGGAGGCGACGAATGGGATTTTCAACTCCTCCGCCGCACGCGGCAGCAGGATCATGTTGGGAATGTCGTCCTCGCCGGGATGGCCGCCGCACTCGAAGCCGTCGACGCTGACGGCGTCGCAGCCGATGCGCTCGGCCTTCAGCGAGTGGCGCACCGATGTGCATTTGTGGATGACCTTGATGCCGGCGGCCTTCAGCGCCGGCATGTAGGCTTCCGGGCTGCGGCCCGCGGTCTCCACGGCCTTGATGCCGCCCTCGACGATGGCCGCGATGTATTCTGGATAAGGCGGCGCCGAGAAGGC
This sequence comes from Bradyrhizobium sp. USDA 336, assembly GCF_044908355.1. NCBI lineage: Bacteria > Pseudomonadati > Pseudomonadota > Alphaproteobacteria > Hyphomicrobiales > Nitrobacteraceae > Bradyrhizobium > Bradyrhizobium sp. USDA 336. The sequence goes on from NZ_JBIYDC010000002.1 coordinate 3,466,752, forward strand.
CGGCAGGAAGGTGAGGTTGACGCCGAACGGCTTGTCCGTCATGTCGCGGCAGCGCGCGATCTCCTTGGCGAGCAGCTCGGGCGTCTTCTGCGTGAGACCGGTGATGATGCCGAGCCCGCCGGCATTGGAGACGGCAGCGGCCAGCTCGGCGAAGCCGACGAAATGCATGCCGCCCTGGATGATCGGGTGCTCGATGCCGAACAGTTCGGTGATCGCGGTCTTCACTGAAAATCCTCCCGGAATTTGCTTGATGTTGAGCTCAGTCTAGCCGGACTTTCTCGCCGCGGTCACCATTTCTCTCCGAAGGGGCGGATCTCCATCTCGAAAGTCCAGGCGCTCTTCGGCTGCTGGTAAAGCTGCCAATAGGCGTTCGCGACCGAGGACGGCGGCATCAGGAGGTCGGGATTATCGAGCGCATTCGGCCCGAGCACCTCGAGCCGGCGCTGGCGCACCCATTCGGTGTCGACGCCGGAATCGATGATGAGATGGGCGACGTGGATGTTCTTCGGCCCGAGCTCGCGCGCCATCGCCTGCGCGACCGCGCGCAGGCCGAACTTGGCGCTGGCGAAGGCGGCATAGCCGCTGCCGCCGCGCAAGCTCGCGGTCGCACCCGTGAAGAAGATGTTGCCGCCGCCGCGCGGCAGCATCAGCCGCGCGGCCTCACGGCCCGCGAGGAAGCCGGAATAGCAGGCCATCTCCCACACCTTGCGAAACACGCGCTCGGTGGTGTCGAGGATCGGGAAATTGACGTTGGCGCCGACGTTGAAGATGCAGACTTCGAGCGGTGCATGCTTGTCGGCGTCGTTGAGGAAGGCGATGACCTCATCCTCCTTCCGCGCGTCGAGCGAGCGGGCGTGGATGTCACCACCGGCGGCTTCGATCTCTTGCACCAGGGGCGCGAGCTTATCGCCATTGCGGCGGCCGGCGAAAATCGAGAACCCTTCGGCGGCAAACTTCTTGGCGATCTCGGCGCCGATGAAATCGCCGGCCCCGATGACGGCCGCAGTGGCGTTTCGCTTGGACAAGACCGCCTCCTCCCATGGGCCGCGCTGAGCGCGCGGCGTTTGTGTGCCGGAGGCTATAGTTCAAAAATAGAACTGTCAAACTGAGCGGCTGAATGTTAGCATCTAGCGAAAATCTCTCTGATCGATCAACTTAGTTCCTTTTTCAGACTGACGACTTGAGGAACCGCATCATGAAATGGGACACGCTGGAGGAAGAGCCCTGCTCGCTTGCGCGCACCGTCGCCGCGATTGGCGACCGCTGGACGCTGCTGATCCTGCGCGAGTGCTTCTTGCGAGTCAGGCGGTTCGAGGCGTTTCAGTCCTCGCTCCAGATCACACGCCATCTGCTCTCAGAGCGGCTGAAGAAGCTGGTCCGCTTCGGCATCCTGCGCCGCGTCCCCTATTCCGAGGCGCCGAAGCGCTACGAATACATCCTCACTCAGAAGGGGCTCGACCTCTACCCGATCATCATGGCGATGGTGCATTGGGGCGACGCCCATATGGGCGACGAGCGCGGCCGCCCGCTGCTGCACGAGCACAAGAGCTGCGGCAAGCTGTTCGATCCCGTAATGGTGTGCTCGGAATGCGGCGAGGTGCTGCATGCCAAGCAGGTGCATGTGCATGCGGGCCCGGGGCGGAGAGAAGCGGCCGGGTGAGCGAGGCGGCGCGCCTCAAAGCTCAAGCGAAGGGAACACCGTAATAGGAGTTGATGCCGCGCACGGCGGCGTCGTCACTCCAGTTCCAGTCGGTCTTCTCACCGTATTTCGGCGCGCCTTCCAGATCCTTGGCGGTGATCGCAGTCACGTAACCGCCGAGCTCGGTGTCGTACTTCAGCGACTGCCAGGGCAACGGATAGTGATCATTGCCGAGGCCGAGAAAGCCGCCGAAACCAAGCACCGCATATGAGACCTTGCCGCTGATCTTGTCGATCATGACCCGTTCGATTGAACCGATCTTGTTGCGATCAGCACCGTAGACCGCGGTTCCCTCGACCTTGTCGCTTCCGATCAGCCGGCCCATCTCGTTGCGGTCCAGTTCGCCCTGATTCAGCATCGTCATTCTCCACTCAGCCATTTATGAATCAACCGGAAGGGGTGAGTGATCGTTCCGGCGGGTATTCCGCAAAAGCTTTGGGAACATCACCACCAAGAGCCGGTTCTCTGAGGCTACCGAGGCCGCAACAGAGAGAGCCGCCCGCGATGTCCCAGACCGTCTCCGACTTCATCATTGGGCGCCTGTACCAATGGGGCGTGCGCCACATCTTTGGCTATCCCGGCGACGGCATCAACGGCGTGTTCGGTGCGATGAACCGGGCGGGCGGCAAGATCGGCTTCGTGCAGGCGCGGCACGAGGAAATGGCGGCCTTCATGGCAACCGCTTACGCAAAATTCTCAGGTCAGCTCGGCGTTTGCATTGCGACCTCCGGTCCCGGCGCATCGCATCTCGTCACCGGGCTGTACGACGCGCTACTCGATCACCAGCCGGTGCTGGCGATTGTCGGCCAGCAGTCGCGCAACGCCCTCGGCGGCCAATATCAGCAGGAACTCGACCTCCTCTCCATGTTCAAGGACGTCGCGGGCGCCTACGTCATGCAGGCCTCCTCGCCCGCGCAGGTGCGACACCTGATTGATCGGTCGGTGCGGATCGCACTGGCGCGGCGGACTCCTACCGTCATCATCTTGCCCAACGACCTGCAGGAGGAGGCTTACGAGGACCCGCCCCGCGCGCACGGCACGCTGCACTCGGGCGTCGGATACAGCGCCCCTAGAATCATCCCACACGACGTCGATCTCGACCGCGCCGCTGATATCCTCAATGCCGGCAAGAAGGTCGCAATGCTCGTCGGCGCCGGCGCGCTTCACGCCACCGACGAGATCATTGCGGTCGCCGACCGCCTGTCGGCCGGCTGCGCCAAGGCGCTGCTCGGCAAGGCCGCGCTGCCCGACGACCTGCCATGGGTCACCGGCTCGATCGGCCTGCTCGGCACCGAGCCCAGCTACAACATGATGATGGAATGCGACACGCTGCTGATGGTGGGCTCGGCCTTTCCTTACGCAGAATTCCTGCCGAAGGAAGGCAGCGCGCGCGGCGTGCAGATCGACATCGACGCCAGCATGATGTCGATCCGCTTTCCCATGGAAGTCGGCCTCGTCGGAGATGCGGCCGAGACGCTGCGGGCATTGTTGCCGCGGCTGAAACCCAAGAGCGACGGGGCCTGGCGCCAGGGCATCCAGGACGACGTTGCAACATGGTGGAAGACATTGGATGGCCGCGCGCATCAGCCCGCCGCGCCCGTCAATCCGCAGCTCGTCGCCTGGGAATTGTCACCGCGCCTGCCGGACCGCACCATCATCACCAGCGATTCCGGCTCATGCGCCAACTGGTTCGCCCGCGACCTGAAGATGCGGCGCGGCATGACGGCCTCGCTTTCCGGCGGGCTCGCCTCGATGGGTGCTGCTGTGCCTTACGCCCTCGCGGCCAAATACGCCCATCCGGACCGCCCCGTGATCGCACTCGTCGGGGACGGCGCCATGCAGATGAACAACATGGCCGAGCTGATCACCGCTGCGAAGTATTGGCGCGACTGGAAGGACCCACGTTTCGTCGTCTGCGTCTTCAACAACGAGGACCTCAACCAGGTCACCTGGGAGCAACGCATCATCAACGGTGATCCCAAGTTCGAGGCGTCACAGCGCATTCCCGACGTCTCCTATTCGCGCTTCGCCGAACTGATAGGCCTGCGCGGCATCTTCGTCGACAGCCCACAGCTGCTCGGCTCGGCCTGGGAGCAGGCGCTAACAAGCGAGATGCCCGTCGTGCTGGAAGTGAAAACCGATCCCGAGGTGCCGCCGCTGCCGCCACACATCACCTTGCAGCAGGCGAAGAACTTCTCGCTCGCCCTGATGAAGGGCGACCCGAACGAGAGCGGGATGATCAAGGGAGCAGCGCGGCAGGTGCTGGAATCGATCCTGCCAGGAAAGCAATGAGGCGAGCCATGAGTGATTTCCGCGACATCAGGCACGGCGTCAACGATCCGGTCGACGGTCTCGACGTCAAGCGCCGGATCAATGACAACCGCACCTCCCACGAGCAGGCGCAGCACCACGCGGACGTACGGGCCGACGCGACCGCCACGGCGGCCGAACCGTTCCTGCCCGAACGGCTTCGACGCAAGCCGACAGATCCCATCAATCCGCGCACCGGACGGAATCGCGCGGATTAGCCGTTAGGAACCTCGGCCGCGGCGGCGTGTTGGTCGCCGCACGTCGCCGGCAAGCGCCCACGCGACCTTTTCGGAAGGATTTGACCATGAAACGCACAATCATCGCTCTTGCCTGCATGGTTCTCGCAGGCCCTGCCCTCGCCCAGTCGCTGGGCGAAAAGACCGGCGTGAATTCGGCGCTCGGCGTTGCGCCTGCGACCGCGGACTTCGTGACGCAGGTCGCGATCAGCGACATGTTCGAGATCGAATCGAGCAAGCTCGCCCAGCAGAAGGGCAACGCGGAAGAGAAAGCCTTCGCGCAGCAGATGATCACCGATCACACCAAGACGAGCAACGAGCTCAAGGGACTGGTCGGCAATGGCAAGGTGCAGGCCAAGCTGCCGACGGCGCTCGACAGCTCGCATCAGAGCAAGATCGACAAGCTCAAGAATGCGAGTGGCAAGGATTTCAGCTCGGACTACAATTCCTATCAGGTCAGCGCGCATGAAGATGCCGTGTCGCTGTTCGAGCGCTACGCCAAGGGCGGCGACAATGCCGAGCTCAAGGATTGGGCCGGCAAGACGCTCCCGGCGTTGAAGCACCACCTCGACATGGCCAAGAACCTCGGCAGGGCGCCGAGCGTCGGCCAATCCAGCAAGTAACGCATTGCTGAAAGGACGCCGGCCCTCCGGCGTCCTTTCCTGGCGCGCGATGAGAACGTCATCGCGCTGCCGCTGTGCGGTGCCTGCCGGTTGAGCCAGGAACCTTCTTTGTTCCAGGGCTTTACAAAACTGTCATGGAGGAACAGTCGCCGACGGACCGATGGCCCTTGTAACAGTCAAACCCACCCGGATCGATACGGCGATCGCCAACGAGATCGCGCACAATACCAACTCGGGGCTCGAGCATGCCGCCCAGGCCATGACCTGGGGCGCCGACGAGCATGTCCTGGTTGCGCTCGCGGCAGTGGGATGGCTCTACACCCGCCTTCGGCATCCGCAGCAGCGTCCCGTTGCCGATCACGTCCTGATCGTGTCGCTGGTGACGGCCGTGTTGCCACATGTCTTGAAATCCGTGTTCGATCAGACGAGGCCGGACCGGCTGACGGTGAGCGGCCATAGGCGCGGCGTTCCCTTTTCGGGGCGAGCGCGCGATGCATTTCCCTCAGGTCACGCCGTGCATATGGGCGCCCTTGCCTCGGCCGCAGGCCTGTTGCCGCCGGCCCCGCGCAGCCTGGCGCGCTCCTTTGCGGTAGCGCTGTCCCTGACGCGCGTCGCGCTGCTCGCGCACTGGGCCAGCGACGTCGTGGCAGGTTTCACGCTCGGCATCATCATTGAGCGCCTGTTCCGGCCGTTCACGATGGCGAAGTCACGGCAGCGGCAGCGCAAGGGCTCGGGGGGACAGCCATGACTGAATATCTCGTGCGCTTCGTCGCCGGCGGCCTGATCGTATCCGTCTTCGCGATCCTCGGTGACATGCTGCGGCCGAAGAGCTTTGCCGGGCTGCTCGGCGCCGCACCGTCGGTGGCGCTGGCCACACTCGGCATCGCAATGGTCCAGCACGGCCCGCAATATGCTGCGGCCCAGAGCTGGACGATGATCTATGGCGCCATCGCGCTCGCCTGCTACAGCGTCGTCGTCTGCCACCTCCTGATGAGGTTCCGTTTCGGCGCGCTTCCAGCCACGATCCTCGCCTTTGCCGCATGGCTCGTTGTCGCCTTCGGCCTGCTCGCCGGCCTGGGAGGTGCCGCCTGATGCTGGTGAAGCTATCGACATCGGCGCTGAAACAGACGCGGTGGTACGAGTACGCCATTCGCTTCGTGCTCGGCGGCGGTGCGACGGTGCTCGCGGGCGTTATCGGTTCGAAGTTCGGCCTGTCCGTCGGCGGGCTCTTTCTTGCTCTTCCGGCCATCTTCTGCGCCAGCGCGACGCTGATCGAAAGTCACGAGCGTCACGCCAAGGAGAAGGCCGGCCTGAGCGGGCGGCGTCGCGGACAGAAGGCCGCGGCCCTCGATGCTGTCGGCGCCGCGCTCGGCAGCATCGGCCTCGCCGCGTTCGCCGCTATCTTCCATTTAATTGTCGGGGCAAGCGTCGCGCTCGCTTTTTTAGCCGCGCTGACGGTTTGGGCCATCGTGTCCGTGTCGGCCTGGTGGCTCAGACGCAAGCTTCGCAGTGTCTCCCACAAATCGCGTCGATCAGGCCATTCGCCGTCGGCAACGGGCTCTCGCTTCGCAAAGCCTTAAAGCGCGATGAGATTCGGATGAATCGTCATCGCGCTTTAGATTGTTGTTTACGCATGATCTTTGCGGAAAACCGCTTCGCACTTTTCCGGATCATGCCCTAGCTCGCTTTCGCTCCCGTCGAAGGCTGCGATTGCGGCGGCTGGAGGCCCGGGCTGTTGGCCCAGCGCTCGACCTCATCGATGATCTTCTGCTGGCTTGGCCGCACCGGCTCAGGCGCTGCCGATTCCTCGGAAAGCTTGCGGGGTAACCTGACTTCGTCCGTCATGGTCTCTCCTCCCTCCGGGAACAATGCCTCACGGCTGCACGCGCTCAATAAATTATTGATTTTATTTGATTTCCTACTCACTTGCAGACTTCGTCGGCTTTCGCGGAACTCTCATCAAGTTGGTTCGTTGAGTAAGCTACTCAACCTACTCAATTTGCGTGATCGCCATGAACGACCTTCGCGCCGAGCGCCTTCAGGTTATGCTCTCGCCGGAAGAGTTGGCCGCCATTGACGATTTCCGGTTCAAGCACCGCATGCCGACGCGGGCGGCAGCAGTCCGCGAACTCCTGAAGTGCGGACTGGCCGCTGTGGGCGTCGATGCCGCTGCCGGCGTGAAGTCAAGCAGCTTCGGCGTATTCGGCCGCGGGCCTGAAGGACATACTCAGGGGGATCCGGAGAGCGGCGGCGGATAACACACCGAAGCCTCTCCAAAAGAAAACGACCCCGGCACGGTGAGTGCCAGGGCCGTCCTTGGAGATTGCTTCCGGCGCACCGGGGGCATGACTACCGGAAGCAACCCGGCGACTCTTCCTGCGCGAATTCGTTCCTGGTGAGCGCTTAGCCCGTGGCGTCGCTCGAGCCGTCCGGCATGGCGCCGGAACCCGGCGTCTTGATGTTGTCGTTCAGCTTGGGATCGCGCGTCGCTTCACGCGACGGCGAGCCTTTCGGATCCGCCTTGTGCACGGATTGCGCACGTTCCTTGTCGCGGGGCTGCTCCTCCCCACGCTTGTCCTTGACGATGCCTTGGTCGGAATGGGCCATGATGCGCTCTTGCTTCTGCTGATGTGTCGGAGCGCTTACGCATTGCGGCGTCGAATGTTCCGCTGCCGCAATCAGCTGCGCACGGCATGGACGGCAGATGCGCTCTCGAGATGCACCTGTCGCACCGTCGTCACCGTCGCGAACGCGACGGAGACGCCAAAGGCGAGAATGAGGGAGAGAAGAGCCAGACGTGGAGCCATCGTCAAACCTCCTTCTGCAATTGGAAACCTCCGCGATCGACCTTCCCGGATGATCCCAAATCGGTTGTGCGCCTTCCGTGAGCGGTCTCACATGCAGATCTTTGAAGACGAGCTCACCCGTTCCGCTTTGGAGCTGCATGGACGGGAACGGGCGAAATTTCGCCGTCGAGCCAATCCTGCTCGTTGGCGAGTGCCGTCCAGGCGTCGGCCATGCGCGAATAGCGCTTATGGGCGGGCTGTCCGTCAGCGCGCTCGGCAAGCTGAAGACAATTGTCGGCGTTGTCTCTGAAGACGTCAGACTGTTTCATATAAAGGACGTGGGGACGGAACTCTTGCGCCGCAACCCGCTTACCGGATCGTAATGGTCGGGGAACTTTCGCACGCGGTTCGTCATTGAAGATCAATGCGAGTTGTCGCCGCAATCATTCTGGCATTGATCAGCACCTCGGCGCTTGCCGACAGCCTTGGCGAACGAAAGCCCGGCGCACGGGCGCCCTCCGCGATCGAGGTGATCAGCGGTGCCTACAATTTCAGCCGGTTTCAACAGGGGCTGCTCGAGAACACCGACCTCAAGGGCAACGCCGAGGTCAAGAACCTCGCCGCCCTGCGCGCCGAGGAAGCGGCTAAGCGCGACAAGCGACTAAAAGAGGTCCAGGAGGCCATCGGCGCGGAACTGCATGTTGGCAGGGCTACATCCTCGAGCGCGAGCCTCGTCGAGCCCGAAATGTCGGATGGTCCGGCCTACGTCAGAAGTTTCTACGCCGCGCAGATTCCCGAGTATGAATCGATCATCGGCCTGCTCGAGCGCTATCTGGCGGCGCCCGACAATGCGGCGCTCGCAGCGTTCGCGCGCGAACAGCTTCCGCTGCTGCGTGCGCAGGTCAGGGACGCCGAGCGCACCATGGCGGACAAATAACTCTACTTGTCGTTCCGGTGTTGCTGGCTCTGCGGCCGCACGGTGCGGTCGCTCTCCGGCATCTTATCGCGACCCGCATCGCCGTTGTCGTCCTTGCCGCCGGACGAGGACGTGCCGCTTCCGCTTGGATTCGAGCGGGTGGCCGCTCCGGTGGTCGGCGTGTCCGCCTGCGGGTTGGCGGAGCTTGCGGCGGGGTCGCCCGTCACGGAGCCGCGCCCGCTTGGCGCACCGCCCTGCGCCAGAGCCGACCCCGCGGCAAGCGCCGCGATGGCGATGGCGAAAATTGCTGCCTTCATGTCCGTTCTCCCTGTCTGCGCTGGCTAACCGTCAGGCTCGGCGCTCCGTTCCGAAGCAGGGCTGCGGACGACGGACGCGTTGACGACCCGCCCCTGCGGCCTTTTTCCTTTCGAGGGGGTGTGGAACAAACCGGCCGGTCCGTCGTTAACTCGGTCGGGCTGAGCAAAGCGGGTTCCATTTCCTTGCGCCGTACGTTGGCGCTTGATTTCGAATTTGCCTGACGCTCTTATTTCGTCGAACGCGTCTTGCCTCAGATTCGGCCGACGCCTGCGGGGGAAACAGTATGAGCGACCTCGATTCCGGAACTGCATCACGCTCCGGTCGTCGCGTCCCAAAGCCAAAAATCAACGGTACGTCCGAGTCAGATTCCCGAGCGGAACTGCTGCTCGCCCTCCAGGCGATGCGCAGCGGTGACTTTTCGGTGCGCATGAGCGGCGACTATCTCGGTATCGACGGCAAGATCGCCGACACTTTTAACGAAATTATCGCCGCCAACCAGCGCATGGCACAGCAGCTCGAGCTGGTGGGCCAGGTGGTGGGACGCGAAGGCAAGACCCGCCAGCGCGTGAAATTCGGCCTTGCGTCGGGCTCCTGGGCCGACATGGAAGGTTCGGTCAACACGCTGATTGACGACTTGTTGTGGCCGACGCGCGAGGTGACACGCGCGGTTGCCGCTGTCGCCCAAGGCGACCTGCTGCAGACCGTCAAGCTCGACGTCGACGGCCGTCCGCTCCGCGGCGAGTTCTTGCAGTCGGCGACGATCGTCAACACCATGATCAAGCAGCTCGGCGTGTTCACCTCGGAGGTGACACGCGTGGCGCGCGAGGTCGGCACCGAAGGCAAGCTCGGCGGCCAGGCCCAGGTGCCGGAGGTGACCGGCGTCTGGAAGGACCTCACCGAGAGCGTCAACTCGATGGCGAACAACCTGACCAACCAGGTTCGCAACATCGCCGAGGTGACGATCGCGGTCGCCAACGGCGACCTCTCCAAGAAGATCACGGTCGACGTCCGCGGCGAGATCCTCCAGCTCAAGGAAGCCATCAATACGATGGTGGACCAGCTGCGCTCCTTCGCCTCCGAAGTGACGCGCGTGGCGCGCGAGGTCGGCACCGACGGCAAGCTGGGCGGCCAGGCCATCGTGCCCGGCGTCGCCGGCACCTGGAAGGACCTGACCGACTCCGTCAACGCGATGTGCGGCAACCTGACCGCACAGGTCCGCAACATCGCCAACGTCACGACCGCCGTGGCGCGCGGCGACCTCTCGCGCAAGATCACCGTGGACGTGCGCGGCGAGATCCTGGAGCTGAAGGACACCATCAACACCATGGTGGACCAGCTCAACTCGTTCGCCTCGGAAGTCACGCGCGTGGCGCGCGAGGTCGGCACCGAGGGCAAGCTCGGCGGCCAGGCCCAGGTGCCCGGCGTCGCCGGCACCTGGAAGGACCTCACCGACAACGTCAACTTCATGGCCTCCAACCTGACCGCGCAGGTCCGCAACATCGCCGACGTCGCGACCGCCATCGCGAGCGGCGACTTGTCGAAGAAGATCACGGTGAACGTCTCGGGCGAGATCCTTCAGCTGAAGGAGACGCTCAACACCATGGTCGACCAGCTCAACGCCTTCGCCGGCGAAGTCACGCGCGTCGCCCGCGAGGTCGGCACCGAGGGCCGGCTCGGCGGCCAGGCCAACGTGCTCGGCGTCGCCGGCACCTGGAAGGACCTCACCGAGAGCGTCAACTCGATGGCCTCGAACCTGACCGCGCAGGTCCGCAACATCGCCGAGGTGACCACCGCAGTCGCCGGCGGCGACCTCTCGAAGAAGATCACCGTGGACGTGCGCGGCGAGATCCTCGAGTTGAAGGACACCATCAACACGATGGTGGACCAGCTCAACGCCTTCGCCGGCGAAGTCACGCGCGTGGCGCGCGAGGTCGGCACCGAAGGCAAGCTTGGCGGTCAGGCGGTGGTGCGCGGCGTCGGCGGCACGTGGAAGGACCTCACCGACAGCGTCAACTCGATGGCCTCGAACCTCACCGGCCAGGTCCGCAACATCGCCGAGGTCGCAACCGCGGTGGCGAAGGGCGACTTGTCCAAGAAGATCACGGTGAACGTCTCGGGCGAGATCCTTCAGCTGAAGGAAACGCTCAACACCATGGTCGACCAGCTCAACGCCTTCGCCGGCGAAGTCACGCGCGTGGCGCGCGAGGTCGGCACCGACGGCAAGCTCGGCGGCCAGGCCGACGTGCCCGGCGTCGCCGGCACCTGGAAGGACCTGACCGACTCCGTGAACTCGATGGCGGGCAACCTCACCGCCCAGGTCCGCAACATCGCGGAAGTTGCCACCGCCATCGCCGGCGGCGACCTGTCGCGCAAGATCACCGTGGACGTGCGCGGCGAGATCCTTCAGCTCAAGGACACGCTGAACACGATGGTCGACCAGCTCAACCGCTTCGCGGGCGAGGTGACGCGCGTGGCGCGCGAGGTCGGCACCGAAGGCCGCCTCGGCGGTCAGGCCAACGTGCCCGGCGTCGCCGGCACCTGGAAGGACTTGACGGACTCCGTCAACTCGATGGCGGGTAACCTCACCGCCCAGGTCCGCAACATCGCCGAGGTGACGACCGCGGTGGCGCGCGGCGACCTCTCGCGCAAGATCACCGTCGACGTGAAGGGCGAAATCCTCGAGCTGAAGAACACCATCAACACCATGGTGGACCAGCTCAACGGCTTTGCCGGCGAAGTCACGCGCGTGGCGCGCGAGGTCGGCACCGAAGGCAAGCTCGGCGGCCAGGCCGAGGTGCCCGGCGTCGCCGGCACCTGGAAGGACCTCACCGACAACGTCAACTTCATGGCCTCCAACCTGACAGCGCAGGTCCGCAACATCGCCGAGGTCGCAACCGCCATCGCCGGCGGCGACCTGTCGAAGAAGATCACGGTGGACGTACGCGGCGAGATCCTTCTCCTGAAGGACACGCTGAACACCATGGTCGAGCAGCTCCGCTCCTTCGCCGCCGAAGTCACGCGCGTGGCGCGCGAGGTCGGCACCGAGGGACGGCTCGGCGGTCAGGCCGTGGTGCCCGGCGTCGGCGGCACCTGGAAGGATCTCACGGACAACGTCAACCTCTTGGCTGCGAACCTCACCACCCAGGTCCGCAACATCGCCGAAGTCACCACGGCGGTCGCGCGCGGCGACCTCTCGCGCAAGATCACTGTGGATGTGAAGGGCGAAATCCTGGAGCTGAAGAACACCATCAACACCATGGTGGACCAGCTCAACGCATTCGCCGGCGAAGTGACGCGCGTCGCACGCGAGGTGGGCACGGAAGGAAAGCTGGGCGGCCAGGCCCAAGTGCCCGGCGTCGCCGGCACGTGGAAGGACCTCACCGACACCGTCAACTTCATGGCGGCGAACCTGACCGAGCAGGTGCGCGGCATCGTCAAGGTGGTGACCGCGGTCGCCAACGGCGATCTGAAGCAGAACCTCACGGTGAAATCGAAGGGCGAAGTCGCGGCGCTCGCCGACACCATCAACAACATGACCGAGACGCTCGCGACCTTCGCCGACCAGGTGACCTCGGTGGCGCGCGAGGTCGGCGTCGAAGGCCGGCTCGGCGGTCAGGCCAACGTGCCCGGCGCTGCCGGCACCTGGAAGGATCTCACCGGCAACGTCAACCTGCTCGCGGCCAACCTGACCTCGCAGGTGCGCGCGATCGCGGAAGTCGCAACTGCGGTGACCAAGGGCGACCTGACGCGGTCGATCCAGGTCGACGCCCGCGGCGAAGTGGCGGAGCTGAAGGACAACATCAACACGATGATCACCAACCTCCGTCTCACGACGGAGCTGAACACCGAGCAGGACTGGCTGAAGACCAACCTCGCCAAGTTCACCAACATGCTCCAGGGCCAGCGCGACCTCACCACCGTCGGCCGCCTGCTGCTCACCGAATTGTCGCCGCTGGTGAACGCCCATACCGGCGTGATCTACCAGGTCGAAAACGAGAACGATCCGCAGCTCCTGCTGCTCGCCTCCTACGCCAGCGACGGCGTCTACCCCTATCAGCCGGTGCTGCAGTTCGGCGAAGGCCTGATCGGCCAATGCGCCTTCGACAAGCGGCCGCGCGTCGTCTCCGACATTCCGTCGGACGTGGTGCCGATCAACTCGGCGCTGTTCCGCGTCGCGCCGAAAAACCTCGTCGTGCTGCCGGTGCTGTTCGAGGGCCAAGTCAAGGCCGTGATCGAGCTCGCCTCGCTCATCTCCTTCACGACGTCGCAGATGACGTTCCTGGAGCAGCTCACCGACTCCATCGGCATCGTGCTCAATTCGATCGAGGCCACGATGCAGACCGAAGGCCTGCTCAAGCAGTCGCAGCAGCTCGCCGGCGAGCTGCAGACCCAGCAACGCGAATTGCAGCAGACCAATGACCAGCTCGAGCAGAAGGCGCAGCAGCTCGCCGAACGCAACGTCGAGGTCGAGCGCAAGAACCAGGAGATCGAGCAGGCCCGCCGCGCGCTCGAGGAGAAGGCGACCGAGCTCGCGCTGACGTCGAAGTACAAGTCCGAGTTCCTCGCCAATATGAGCCACGAGCTGCGTACGCCGCTGAACTCGATCCTGATCCTCGGACAGCAGCTCAGCGACAACCCCGATGGCAACCTCTCGGCCAAGCAGGTCGAGTTCGCCCGCACCATCCATGGTGCCGGCACCGACCTGCTCAACCTCATCAGCGACATTCTCGATCTCTCCAAGATCGAGTCCGGCACGGTGACGGTCGACGCCGAGGAAATCCTGACCGCGAACCTGCTCGAGACCGTCGGCCGGCCGTTCCGGCACGAGGCGGACAACCGCAACCTGTCGTTCAAGATCGACGTCGATCCGAACCTGCCGCGCAGCATCGTGACCGACTCCAAGCGGCTGCAACAGGTTCTGAAGAATCTGCTCTCCAACGCCTTCAAGTTCACCGCCGACGGCGAAGTGCGCCTGAAGGTCGCCGGCGCAATCGGCGGCTGGGGGACGGATCATCCGGTGCTGAACTCGGCGCCGGCCGTGATCGCCTTCGAAGTGTCCGACACCGGCATCGGCATTCCCCTGGAGAAGCAGAAGCTGATCTTCGAGGCGTTCCAGCAGGCCGATGCCGGCACCAGCCGCAAATATGGCGGCACCGGCCTCGGCCTTGCGATCAGCCGCGAGCTTGCCAGCCTGCTCGGCGGCGAGATCCACCTGCGCAGCGCGCCGGGCAAGGGCTCGACCTTCACGCTCTATCTGCCCTTGAAATATTCCGGCCCGACCCTCGCGCCGCGGGCGCCGGCGTCACACCAATACGGCCAGCCGCCGGCGCTGCAGCCTGCTGCGCCCGACCAGCAGCGCGTTATCGAGCAGCTGCCCGACGACCGCCTCAACCTCGAGCCCGGCGACACCATTCTCCTGATCGTCGAGGACGACCCGCATTATGCCCGCGTGCTGGTCGATCTGGCCCGCGACAAGGGCTTCAAGGTCCTGGTCGCCGCGCGCGGCGCCGAGGCCCTCGAGCTCGCCAAGCAATACCAGCCGACGGCCGTCTCCCTCGACGTGTTCCTGCCCGACATGCTGGGCTGGACCGTGTTGAGCCAGCTCAAGCACAATCCGCTCACCCGCCACATCCCGGTCCAGATCATCACGCTCGACGAGGACCGCCAGCATGCGCTGGCGCGCGGCGCCTTCTCCTTCGTCAACAAGCCGACGACGACCGAGGGCGTCTCGGCCGCGCTGACGCAAATCAAGGAATATGCGCGGCCGCGGCGCAAGCGGCTCTTGATCGTCGAGGACAACGAGGCCGAGCGGCTCTCGATCCGCGAGCTGCTGCACCACGACGACATCGAGATCCTGGCCACGGATACCGGGGCCGGCGCGCTCACGACGTTGCGCGAGCAACCCTGCGATTGCGTGGTGCTCGACCTTAGGCTGCCCGACATGAGCGGCTTCGAGGTGCTCGATCAGATCCGCAACGACGAGGCGCTGTCGAACATCCCCGTCGTGGTGTTCACCGGCCGCGAGCTTTCCGCCGAGGAGGATGCCGAGCTTCACACCATGGCACGCAGCATCGTGGTCAAGGGCGTGGAATCGCCCGAGCGCCTGCTCGACGAGACCGCGTTGTTCCTGCACCGCGTGATCACGGAGCTGCCGATCGAGAAGCAGCGCATGCTGGAGAAGCTGAACAGTTCCGACGAGGACCTGATCGGCAAGACCGCCCTGCTCGTCGACGACGATGCCCGCAATATCTTCGCGCTCTCAAGCGTGCTGGAACGACGCGGCATGAAGGTGCTGACGGCCACGACCGGCAGTGAGGCGGTGACGCTGGTCGAATCCAATCCGGAGATCGCGATCGTGCTGATGGACATCATGATGCCGCAGATGGATGGCTATCAGACCATCGGCGTGATCCGCGAGAACCCGGCCTTCGCCCGTCTGCCGATCATCGCGTTGACCGCCAAGGCGATGAAGGGCGACCGCGAGAAGTGCCTCGAAGCCGGCGCGTCTGACTACCTCGCCAAGCCGGTCAACACCGACCAATTGCTGCTTGCGATCCGCATGTGGCTGCATCGCTGAGTTGGACCCGCGCATGGACCAGGAAAAGGTCAACATCCTGCTCGTCGACGATCAGCCGGCCAAGCTGCTCGCCTATGAGGTGATCCTGAAGGATCTCGGCGAGAACCTCGTGATCGCCTCCTCGGGCCGCGAGGCGCTGGAGGTGCTGCTCAAGACCGAGATCGCGGTGATCCTGGTCGACGTCTGCATGCCCGAGCTCGACGGCTTCGAGCTCGCCGCGATGATCCGCGAGCATCCGCGCTTTCAGAAGACCGCCATGATCTTCATTTCGGCCATCCAGGTCAGCGACATCGACCGGCTGCGCGGCTACGAGATGGGCGCGGTCGATTACGTGCCAGTGCCGGTCGTGCCGGAGGTGCTTCGCGCCAAGATCAAGGTGTTTGCCGAGCTCTACCGCAAGACGCGCGAGCTCGAACGGCTGAACCACGAGCTCGAGGATCGCGTCCGCGCCCGCACCGCGGAACTGGAGGCGTCCACGGCGAAGCTGCGCGAGAGCGAGCAGCGGCGCAGCATGGCGATCGCGGCCGGCAAGATGGGGTCATGGGACTGGGACTGGATCAGCGGCGATTGGATGTGGGACGAGGGGCAATACCGCATCTTCGGCGTCAGCCCCGAGGATTTCGAGGTCACTCCGGCCAGCGTTCAGGGCCTGCTGCATCCCGATGACGTCGATCAGTTGCGCAAGGCGATCGCCGAGTTCAACAAGGGTACGCGCGCGTACGAGACGGAGTTCCGCATCCTGCGGCCCGACGGCGAGGTGCGCTGGTGCGTCGGCACGGCGGCCGCAACCACGGACGAGAGCGGGCGCGTGGTGCGCGTCAGCGGCGTGACCGTCGACATCACCGAGCGCAAGCGCGCCGAGGAGCGGCAGAACCTGCTGGCGCGGGAAGTCGATCATCGCGCGAAGAACGCGCTGGCGCTGGCGCAATCGATCGTGCGCCTCACCCGGGCCGACGAGGTCAAGGCCTATGTCAACGCCGTCGAGGGGCGCATCAATGCGCTGGCGCGCGTGCACACCATCCTGTCGCTGTCGAGCTGGCAGGGCGCCGAGCTCTCCAGGCTGATCGACGAGGAGCTTGCGCCCTATTCGCTGGGTGACCAGATCAAATTGGCAGGGCCCGAAGTTCAGTTGCTGCCGGCGACGGCCCAGACGCTCGCGCTCGCGCTGCACGAGCTCTTCACCAACTCGGCCAAGTACGGCGCGCTATCCACCCGATCGGGGCGGCTCGCGATCGATTGGCAGGTCGACGAGGAGCTGCTCACGCTGAGCTGGGAGGAATCTGGCGGTCCCCTGGTCAAGACCCCGAAATCGCGCGGCTTCGGCACGCGAAGCCTGCTTGCGAGCATCGAGTCCCAGCTTGGCGGACAGGCGCAGTTCGATTGGCGCGCCGAGGGCCTGCTGTGCCGTCTTGAGGTGCCGTTGACACGCAAGACCGCGGCGGCTGCACCAAGCAAGTTCGACACCGCCGGCGCCGCCGAATTGCAACGCGCATCCGGTTAACCTGACGCTGCGCTGCTCATGCGCTCCGCCGTGCGCGGTTCGCGCGCGACGCGCCCTTCGAGCCAGGCTTCCGTTCGGGCGAGATCGCGCAGCGCCCTCGCGTAGCGGCGAGCTGCGCTCCGCTCCGCGCCAATCGGGAGCTTGCGCGCCTTGCGCAGGATGTCCGCGGCTGCGTTGCGATAGGCTAGCGAGCGGTAAAGAAAGACCACCTTACCCATATCGATGTTCCCGTTTTGCTGGCGCCCATCTTGGCAAGCCCGGCATGAACGCCGGATGAAACGGGCGGTAACAATTCCTTCAGCGGAGCGGAAACCCGGCGATCACATGCGCGTTGGCGTGGCAGTTCGGGATGCCGTCCCATGCGCACCAAAAAGTCGTCTGAGCTGATCTCTGCCAGCGGCCTTATCAAGCTGATGACACATGCAATGATGGGCGCAGCGCTTGGCCTCATTTTCAGCCTCACGCTCGTCCTGTCCAATCCAGCCGTCGCCAACCTGCTGAACAATGGCGGAAGCCAGGCCGCGATGGTCTTCGCCCTCACCTTGGTGACGACCTTCGCGATCGGCGCGACGCTCACCGGCGCCGTGTTCATCCTGGTCGAGGACAAGCAAACTTGAAGCGTGCGTGACGCACGGAAGATACTTCGCCGGGACTCCTGCCGCGACGCGCGGTTTGCTGCCTGCGTCAATTTAACTCAGGGAGTTCCCCCGCATGAAGACGACCAAGCTCGCTCTCGCCGCAATATTGGCAACGGGCCTTGCCGCCGCGCCGTTTGCCGCCCAGGCCAAATCGCATAAGGCCAAGCATGAATCGTCGGCACAGACCACCGGCGCCAACACCAAGTCCTCCAAGGGCGCTGATCCATCCGGCCAAGGCGGCGCCGGTCCCGGCTCCGATCAGGGCGGCACCATGACCAACAAGGGCGGCATGACCACCACCAAATAGGCGCGCCCTGGAATCATGAAGGGCTCCGCATTGCGGAGCCCTTTGTCTTCTATCTTTGGGCTCGGCACTCGGCCTTCAGTATCCGGCGCCAAGGATCTCAGCGGCGCTCGACTGCGCGCGCGGAATTGCCGCCTGTCTTCACGGCACGAAGTCGCACTCGGTCGCGGACGTTCGGCAGTACGTCGCTGCCGCCGGCCGCCTTCCATTCGGCGATCAAGAGATTGATCTTCCGGCGCAGGTCCATCTGCGCCAGGGCCTTTTCCGTGCAGTCGTGATCGCGCTCGACGAGGTCGCGCACCGACGCCTCGACGTCGGCCATCTCAAACCTCAAGGCTCTGATTTTACGTCGAATTTCATTAATTCTGTTGTCCATGCCTTGTTAGAACAAAATAAGAACATATAGTCAAGTCACGATTTCAGGACGGAGACGCCAGATGCAGGTTCAAGGTAAATACGACGCCAGATTTTTCCTGGGCGAGCAGATGACGCGGGCGCAGGGCCTCAAGCTGAAGCGGCTCAGCGAAGAGGCCTACCAGCCCGGCCAATATGCGCGGGATCTGTCCTTCAGCGAGGCCGCCCGGCGCATCCAGGTGCTGGAAGCGGAGATCGAGCTGGCAAACTCCTTCTAGAGCATCGCATCGCGCTTTAGGCCTGCGCCGTTCCACGCTCCCGGAACCATGGCTGTGCAGAATGGTTCTCCCCGCCGAGGGAGAATATGCATGGCACGCAAGGCAAAAAAGCGCCGCTACTCACGCAGCTCGGGCAGCGATGTCGCCACCGAGATGCGGCGTTACAAGAAGGGCACCGCGAAGAGCGGCCGTGGCGGGCGCGGCGGCCGCGTCAAGAACCGCAAGCAGGCCATCGCGATCGGACTGTCGAAGGCACGCAAGAAGGGCAAGAAGGTCCCGAAGAAGGCTTCAAAGCGCAAGAGCGCCAAGACGACGTCCAAGAAATCGTCGAGGACGTCGTCCAAGAAATCATCCAACAAGAAATCATCGAAGCGCAAATCATCCAAGCGGTCGCGCTGACCGGTCTCAGATCATGCTCCCCGGCATAAAGCAGCGGATCGAAATCCCGAACGCAGTCTTGACCGGCCACACCATGGTGCGGCCGGCGCGGTTCGGCTCGGTGATGACGGCCTCGTCCGGCACGTCGATCCACTGCCCGTCGATGCGGACACGGTAGCGCCCGTTGTGCGACTCCCAGTCGAGATCGGCGAGGGCGAAACCGTCGGCATCCGAGCAGCACGGACCGAGATGGCTGCGCAAACTGTCGAACCATGGCTTCAGAGGAGAATTCGCGTAGCGGCCGTCGTCGCGCCCGAGCGCGTTTTCACCCGAGAGCACCAATGGCACCACGAGCAGCGCACTCCTGAGCGAGAGCTTCAGTCGATCCATGATGGCACCGATCACTTGTGAACCACCGGCGAGTTCCACAAAGCGCCGGGAGGCTCGAAGTTCCACGCTTGCAACCCGGTCGGCGGCGGCGTTGCCGCAGAGCACTGAGGCGTCTTGCGAGTGTGATCAGCGAACACGGCTTTTTCGGACGCACCAGGTCATCATCCCTGCCGTTAACGAGAATGTGACCGGCCTGGTGCGGACGTGACGTGTGTGCAAAAGGCGGCCCGAAGGCCGCCTTCCTGGATTTGTGAGGGTCGAGTTCGCGCTATGCGAGTGGCACCGCAACGAAGCGGGTGGCCTCCGCGCTTCTGACCTGAAGCAGCACGCTGCGCTTGCCCGACGATTTGGCCTGCGCCAGCTCGGAGCGGACCTCGCCGACATTGCTGACAGCCTTGCCGCCGACATTGAGGATGACGTCGCCGGTCCGGATGCCCCGTTGCGCGGCCGGGCCTTGCGGATCAACCTCGGTGACGACGACGCCGTTCTGGCCTGCGCCCTGGACGTCACCTGCGGGCGCCAGGCTGAGGCCGAGGCGCGGCGTGCCGGCACCCGACTGTCCCCTGCCCTCGTCGGCATTGCCATTGCCTTTAGCCTGGCGCTCATTCGGCAGTTCGCCAAGCACCAGGGTCATCGTCTTGCTGTCGCCCTTGCGGAAGACATCGAGCTTCACGGACGTGCCCGGCGCCAAGCCGGCGATGGTGCGGGCGAGGTCGCGGGAGTCCTTGATCGTGGTGCCGTTGACGGCGGTGATGACATCGCCCGCCTGGATGCCGGCCTTCGCCGCCGGGCTGCCATCCTGCGGATTGTCGACGATCGCGCCGCGCGCCTCCTTGAGCCCGAGGCTGTCGGCAATATCCGACGTCACCGGCTGCACCTGCACGCCGAGCCAGCCCCGGGTGACCGCGCCCTTGTCTTTCAATTGCGCGACGACGAGCTTGGCGGTCGAAGCCGGGATATCGAAGCCGATGCCGACCGAGCCGCCCGAGGGCGAGAAGATCGCAGTGTTCACGCCGATCACGTTGCCGTTCATGTCGAAGGCCGGGCCGCCGGAATTACCCTTGTTGATCGGCGCGTCGATCTGGATGAAGTCGTCATAGGGACCGTTGCCGATGTCGCGGCCGCTGGCCGAGACGATGCCGGCGGTCACGGTGCCGCCAAGACCGAAGGGATTGCCGACCGCGACCACCCAGTCGCCGATGCGCGGCTTCTGGTCGGAGAACTTGACGAACGGAAAGTCCTTCTTGCCGTCGACCTTGATCAGCGCGAGATCGGTCTTCGGATCGGTGCCGACCACTTTCGCGGTGTAGGTCGTGCCGTCGTCCATCGTCACCTGCACGGACTCGGCGCGATCGACGACGTGATTGTTGGTCACGGCATAGCCGTCGGCGGAGATGAAAAAGCCGGAGCCTTCGCCCGTGATCATCTGGTGGCGCTGGCGTGGCATGCCGTTCGCGCCGCCCGGAAAGCGGAAACCGAACTGTCGCGAGAACTGGTCGAACGGCGTGTCCTCGTCCGAATCCATCCGGTTCTGCTGCAGCATCGCGCTCTTGTCGTTGTCCTGATCGATTTTGACCCGCACCGAGATCACAGCGGGTTTGACCCTGCTGACGAGATCGCCGAAGCCGGGCGGCGTCGCGGCAGCTTCGGCCGCCTGAGCCGGCGCAATCAAGGAGTTGATGCCGTACGGCGTGGCGCCTGGCGCAACGGCCAGGGCGGCCACGCCCAGCGCGGCCACGGTGCCGAGCAGCGCGAGCCGCCGCGGCCGCAAGATCTTGCGAGAAGTGTTGATGTCGGAATTGACGCGATCGTTCATGTCGAAATGTCCATGTTGAGCAGGTGTCGCCTTGCCCTCAACATGGTCGCTGCCACCTTACGACGTCCCGTCCGTCCGATTAAATCTCGGCAAAGAATGGATGAGCGGGCGTAGCAGGCAATCCGGACGTTTGATACAGCTCAACGCGTCGCCTTCGCGCAGGGAGAAACTGCGACCATCGGATGATGCTCAGCGGAGGCGCGCCATGTACAAAGACATTCTCGTCCACATTCCCACCGAACGTCCCATGCGTCCCGCGATCGAGGGCTCGGTCTCGCTCGCGGCGAAGCTCAACGCGCACCTCGACGCGGTCGCGGTCGGCTATGTCGCCACCAGTACGGCTTACGTCATGGAAGGCGGCGCGGCGGTGGCGGCCGTGTTCGAGCTGGAGCGCGAGCGCGCCGTGGAGCGGGCCGAGGCGGCGCTCGCGGTATTCACGAGCGAGGCGGCGAACGCCGGCATCTCCTATACCTGCCACGCACTCGGCGCGATCCCGGCAGATGCCGCCGGCTCGCTCGGCGAGATGGCACGGCTGCACGATCTCAACGTGGTGCTCCAGCCCGATCCGGCGCAGGGCTCGTTCGACAACGACGTGCCGAGCGAGATCCTGTTCCGGGCGGGCGGCCCGGTGCTGTTCCTGCCCTACACCTTCCGGGGAGCCTTCAAGGCGAAGCGGATCGGCATCTGCTGGGACGGCAGTCGCGTTGCCGCCCGCGCCATGCGCGACGCAGCTCCGTTCCTGGCGCGCGCCGAAGAGATCGTGATCATCACCGTCAACGAGACCGACGACGTCTCCGGCGAAGCTTCAGCGAGCGGCTTGGCCAGACATCTCGGGCGGCGCGGATTGTCCACCCGCACGGTCAGCCTGACCGCCACGCGCGCCGACATTCAGCCGATCATTCTGTCGCTGGCGGCCGACGAGAGTCTCGATCTCCTGGTGATGGGCGGCTACGGCCATTCGCGGTTGCAGGAACGCGTTCTCGGGGGTGTCACCCGCGCCATGCTGGAAGCCATGACGGTCCCGACGCTGATGTCGCATTGATGAGCCGCCTTGGCGCCGTCACGCCGCGACGGGAGCCTCCCACGGCGCCGGCGCGGCGGCGTCCTTCTCGCGATGCGCATTGCACGCGTCGAAATGCGCCTTGAGCTCGATTTCGGCGAGATGTTCGAAATGTTCGGCCTGGCCGAGGAGTTCCCAGTTCTGGAGCGGCCGGTAGGCCGCCTGCTGACGGCAGAGGGACGCCAGCGCCCGGTAGCGACGTACGTTCTCCATGAGACCCTCCCTCGCGTTCACGGGCTTATTGCCCTGATTTGCGTCAGGCCGATGGCGTTTATGCAAAACATTTGCTGCGCACACAACGCGCCTGAACCAAGTTAATTTTCGAGAAGTGCCGGTAAGGATTTTAGTTCCAAACGTCCGTTTGGAACTGTGTGCCCAACGCTAGGCGGAGAGGCGGCGCTCCACGGCGACGCTGACCAAGTCGAGATAGCGTTCGATCAGGTCAGGCCGGCCGACGAGATAGCCTTGCATCTCCTCGCAGGCCTCGCGCGCCAGGAAAGCACGCTGGGCTTCCGTCTCCACTCCCTCGGCAATGACCGGGATCTTCAGCGCGTGCGCCAGGCTCAGGACGGCGCGGACAATCTCGGCCGATTTCGGCGTCGCCTCCAGGTTGGAGATGAAACTGCGGTCGATCTTGATCTTGTCGAACGGGAACGACTGCAGATAGGACAGCGAGGAATAGCCGGTGCCGAAATCGTCCATGGCGATGCGGATGCCGAGCGCCTTCAGCCGCCGCAGCAGGTTGAGCGCGCGGGTGAAATCGCCGATCAGCACGCCCTCCGTGATCTCGACCTCGAGCCGCGTCGGCGTCAGCCCCGTCTCCAACAGAATCTGGTGGATCGAGCGCTCGAGATCGCCCGCCTGGAACTGGACCGGCGACAGATCGACCGCGACCTGCAACGGCCGCGGCCAGGATGCCGCCTCGCGGCGCACGCCTCGCGCAGCACCCATTCACCGATCTCGACGATCAGCCCGTTCTCCTCGGCGAGCGGAATGAACTGATCCGGCGGCACGAAGCCGCGCGTCGGGTGATTCCATCGCAGCAGCGCCTCGAAGCCGATGACCTCGCCATCCACCCGCGCCTGCGGCTGGAAATAGACCAGGAGCTGGTTCTGCTCCAGCGCCTGCCGCAGGTCGTGCTGCAACAGCCTGCGGTCGCGCAGCTCCTGGTCCATCTCGGATTCGAAGCAGCGGACCCGGCTCCTGCCCTCGCGCTTGGCGCGGTAGAGAGCCGAGTCGGCGTTGGCGAGCAGCGTCGCCGCGTTCAAGCCATCGTCGGGATAGAACGCGATGCCGACGCTAAGGCCCACGTGGGAGAGATAGTCGTCGACCTCGAGCTCCTTGCCGATTGTCTCGACCAGGCGTTCGGCCAGCGCCAGAACGTCCTCACGGCTGGCATTGTCGGGCATCAGGATCATGAACTCGTCGCCGCCGATGCGGGCGACGAAGGCCCCTTCGGCTTCCGCGGCAAGCCGGTCGGCGGCCGCCCGCATCAGCATGTCGCCGACGGGGTGACCGAACACGTCGTTGACCTCCTTGAAGCGGTCGAGATCGAGGCTCAGCACGGCGAAACTGGTCGATGCCTCCTGCGCCCGCTCCAGCCGTTCGTCGAGCGCCGCGTTGAAGGCGCTGCGGTTCGGCAGGTCCGTGAGCGCATCATGATGCGCAAGATGGCTGATCCGCTGCCGGGTGGTGACACGCTCCGTGACATCCTCGATCACGCCGACCAGATATTGCGGATCCCCGTTGCCATCCGTGATCAGCATCTTGCGTGAATTGACGACCCGGTCGCGGCCCTTGACGCCGACTTCGAGCAGATGCTCCTCCAGAACCATCGGCATGCCGCTGGCCACGACGCGTCTATCCTGCTCGTTGACCTCGCGGGCCACGTCAGCCGGGAAGATCTGCTCGGGCGTTCGGCCCAGCATCTGTTCGCGCGGCATGCCGTAATAGTCTTCTCCGGCGCGGTTCAGCAGGATGTAGCGCGAACTCTCCGCACATTTCGCGAAGACGGCGATCGGAATGTTTTCGATGATTGTGTCGAGGAACTCGCGGGTCCGCAGCAGATCCTGCTCGACCTCGTCGCGCGTTTGCGCGCGTACTTCGATCATCCGCTGACGCTCGCGATCACCGGCCTCGCGCATCCGCGCTCTCATAACGTCCCTAAACCACAGATTGAGACGCTTGGCATTGCGCGGTCGTTAATAGATTGTCCTTCTCCGGTGCGTTGGTTACCCCGGACTGAATGAGCCGATCGATTTGGACGGCATGCTCCGTAGAGATCCGGAGAAAGTGGCGCGCCTTGACACACCGGAGCCACGGCGGCGGGCTGCTCCGTAATCTACCGGATGAGCGCACTTTCTTCGGCCCGCTTCGCGGGCGCGGAACTATCTTGCAGCTTCGGAACCCGGCCGGTCTCCGCGGCGATGCGAATGGCCGCGATATTGGCGGCATATTCGCCAGCGCTCTTGCCGCGAAACACGGCGGAGCCCGCGACCAGCGTGTCGGCGCCCGCTGCAGCCACGGCCGCGGCATTGTCGCGCGTGACACCGCCGTCGACCTCGAGCCGGATCGGCCGCCCGCCGATCATGGTCCTGATCCGCCTGATCTTGTCGATCTGCGATGCGATCAAGGATTGGCCGCCAAAGCCCGGATTGACCGTCATCACCAGCACGAGATCGATACGATCGAGCACATACTCGATCTCCGCTTCCGGGGTCGACGGACAAAGGCTGACGCCAGCCTTGCTGCCGAGCGAACGGATCGCCTGCAGCGAGCGGTCGAGATGCGCCCCCGCTTCGGCGTGCACCGTGATGATGTCCGCTCCGGCCTTTGCGAACGCCTCGAGATAGGGATCTGTCGGCGCGGTCATCAAATGCACGTCGAACGGCTTCTTCGAATAGGGGCGGATCGCCTTGATGACGTCGGAACCGAAACTGATGTTCGGCACGAAGTGTCCGTCCATGACGTCGCAATGGATCCAGTCGGCCCCAGCGGCGTCGATCGCGGCGACCTCCTCGCCGAGACGCGCGAAATCCGCGGCGAGGATCGAGGGAGCGATCATGATCTCCTTCGTCATGGCACTGCACTCCGCGCATCCGCACCGCCGCTGAACACCCGGCTCGCGAGCACGTCCATGGCATCGATGGTTTCGAGGTCGGCGACATCGAGCATGCGATTGAGATCGGACACCAGCCGATCGGCCTGCCGCAGGCGGATGCGGTCGACGGCGTTGCGGATCGAGCGCGCGTTGGAGAAGAACGGCTGGGTCCGACGCAGCGCGATGTACTTCTCGAACGCCTCTCGCGCCGCAGCCGAGAAGCGATAGCCACGCTCCTTCAGCATCAGCTCGGCGATGACGAGCAGCTCGGCCTCTGCATAGTCAGGGAATTCGATGTGGTGGGCGATGCGCGAGCGGAAGCCGGGGTTTGAGCCAAAGAAACTCGTCATCCGCTCGCCGTAGCCGGCGAGGATCACGACGAGGTCCTCGCGCTGGTTCTCCATCACCTGGAGCAGGATCTCGATCGATTCCTGACCATAGTCGCGTTCGTTGTCGGGACGATGCAGGTAATAGGCCTCGTCGATGAACAGCACGCCGCCCATTGCCTTCTTCAGGATCTCCTTGGTCTTCGGCGCGGTGTGGCCGATGTACTGGCCGACCAGATCGTCGCGCGTCACCGAGATCACCTGCCCGCGACGCACGAAGCCGAGGCCGTGCAGGATCCTGGCCATGCGCAGAGCGACGGTGGTCTTGCCTGTTCCAGGATTGCCGGTGAACGACATGTGCAGCGTCGGCGGCGCGGAAGCCAGGCCCGCACGCTGCCGGATGCGCTCGATCAGCAACAGCGAGGCGATCTGGCGCACGCGGTTCTTGACCGGCTTGAGCCCGATCAGCTCCTGATCGAGCTGTTGCAGCGTCTCGGTGATCCCGGCCGCTTCAGCCTCCTTGCGGAGATCGAAATGGGTCTCGCTGTGTTCGGTCGTGGTTGCGTGGGGGACATCAAGCATGACTACCCTCGAAGAAAAGAGCTTCGCCGCGAGCAAGGCGGCGAAGCAGTTGTCCGCCAAGGATGCGGAGCAGGGAGAGCTCCGCGCGGAAGCGGATGACTCAAGCTGGCGCGTGCGCCGCCGACTTTCGAACCGTGGTGTAGCGGACCGCACGGCCGCCGACCTCCTGCCGCACCAGCTCGAACTCCGTCTCTTGCTTCGGCCGGTTGACGAGGAAGGAGATCCGCACCGATTCCCAGCCGTGGCTGGAATCGAAGCCGCTGATGCGGATGTAGCGGTCGCTATAGACCCTGCGGCACTCGGCGAGCTCCATCATTACGCCGGCGGCGTCCTGGAGATCGAACATCGGCAGGCCCCACATCTCCCAATAGGTGTTGCGGGGATGCGGATCGTCGGTGAACTCGATGTTCACCGCCCAGCCATTGGCTAGGCAATACTGCACCTGGCTGGTGATCTGCTCGTTGGTCAGATCCGGCAGGTACGAGAAGCAGCCCTGGGTGATCTTCATCTCAAATCTCCTCAGACGGTTTCCAGCGCCGTCGGCACGAAGTCCGGCGTGTCGGTGGATTGATAGTTGAAGGTGACGTCCTTCCAGACCTCGAGCGCAGCCTTCAGCGGCGTGCAGGTCTGGGCCGCCTTGGCCAGGATCTCCGGGCCCTCGTGGACATAGTCGCGGCCCTCGTTGCGGGCGAGGATCATCGCTTCCAGCGCCACCCGGTTGGCGGTCGCGCCGGCCGCAATGCCCATGGGATGGCCGATGGTGCCACCGCCGAACTGCAGCACGACGTCCTCGCCTAACAGGTCGAGCAGCTGGTGCATCTGCCCGGCATGGATGCCGCCGGAGGCTACCGGCATCATCTTGTTGAGGCTCGCCCAGGACTGGTCGAAGAACAGGCCATGCTCGAGCTTGGTCGGATTGAAGTCCTCGCGGCAGACGTCGTAATAGCCGCGCGTGGTGTTGGGATCGCCTTCGAGCTTGCCCACCACCGTGCCGGCGTGGATGTGGTCGACACCGGCAAGCCGCATCCATTTCGCGATGACGCGGAACGACACGCCATGGCTCTTCTGCCGCGTATAGGTGGAGTGGCCGGCGCGATGCAGATGCAGGATCATGTCGTTGCGCCGCGCCCACTTGGCCATCGACTGGATCGCAGTGTAGCCGATCACGAGGTCGATCATCACGATCACCGAGCCAAGCTCCTTGGCGAACTCCGCACGCTCGTACATGTCCTCCATGGTGGCCGCGGTGACGTTGAGGTAGGTCCCTTTCACCTCGCCGGAAGCGGCCTGCGCGCGGTTCACCGCCTCCATGCAATAAAGGAAGCGATCGCGCCAATGCATGAAGGGCTGCGAGTTGATGTTCTCGTCGTCCTTGGTGAAATCGAGCCCGCCCTTCAGCGCCTCATAGACCACGCGGCCGTAATTGCGGCCGGACAGACCGAGCTTCGGCTTCACGGTCGCGCCGAGCAGCGGCCGGCCGAACTTATCGAGCCGCTCGCGCTCCACCACGATGCCGGTCGCCGGTCCCTGGAAGGTCTTCACATAGGCGACGGGAAAGCGCATGTCCTCGAGCCGCAGCGCCTTCAGCGGCTTGAAGCCGAACACGTTGCCGATGATCGAGGCCGAGAGGTTGGCGATCGAGCCCGGCTCGAACAGGTCGAGATCATAGGCGATGTAGGCGAAATACGAGCCCGGCGAGCCCGGAACGGGATCGACGCGATAGCACTTGGCGCGATACTTCTCGGCCGCGGTCAGGCGATCGGTCCACACCACCGTCCAGGTCGCGGTCGAGGATTCGCCTGCCACAGCGGCTGAGGCCTCGATCGGGTCGACGCCGTCTTGCGGCGTGACGCGGAACAGCGCGATGACGTCGGTGTCCTTCGGCATGTAGTCGGGCTCCCAATAGCCCATGCGCTTGTATTCCATCACGCCGGAGCGATAGCGCTCTTTGCCGCGGACCGTGCCTGCATGTGCGTTCATGTCTCTCTCCTGCTCTTTTCTCTGCTCTTTCTGATTGGCTAGGCGGCAACCGGCTCGCGGGCATCGATGCGCGGGTCGAGCTCGCCGGCGCGATAGCGCCGCGCCATCTCGCTCATCGGAATGACCTTGATCTTGCTGGCGTGGCCTGCGGTACCGAACTGCTCGAACCGCTCGCGGCACAATTCGCGCATTGCGTCCATCGCCGGCTTGAGGAACTTGCGCGGATCGAATTCGGAGCGCGTTTCCGCCGCCACCTTGCGGAACACCGCGGTCATCGCCAGCCGGCAATCGGTGTCGATATTGACCTTGCGCACGCCGCTGCGGATGCCGCGAACGATCTCCTCGACCGGCACGCCCCAGGTCTGCGGCATCTCGCCGCCGAACTGGTTGAACTTGTCCTGCAGCGGCTGCGGCACCGAGGAGGAGCCGTGCATGACCAGATGCGTGTTCGGCAGCCGGCGGTGGATCTCCTCGACCACGCGCATCGCCAGGATATCGCCGTCCGGCTTGCGACTGAACTTGTAGGCGCCGTGTGAAGTGCCCATTGCGATCGCGAGCGCATCGACCTTTGTGGCGCGCACGAAGTCGACGGCCTGGTCCGGATCGGTCAACAGCTGGTCGTGGCCGACCTTGCCCTCGACGCCGTGACCATCCTCTTGCTCGCCGCCGCCGTGCTCGAGCGAGCCGAGCACGCCGAGCTCGCCTTCGACGGAAGCGCCGACCCAATGGGCGAGATCGACGACGCGGCGCGTGATCGCAACGTTGTAATCATAATCGGCCGCCGTCTTGGCGTCGGCCTTCAGCGAGCCATCCATCATCACCGAGGTGAAGCCGTGGGCGATGGCCGAGGCGCAGGTCGCTTCGTCATTGCCGTGGTCCTGGTGCATGCAGAGCGGAATGTCCGGATAAGTCCGCTCCAGCGCATCGATCATGTGCGAAAGCATGAGATCGCCGGCATAGCTGCGCGCGCCGCGCGAGGCCTGGATGATGACCGGCGCATCGACCGCAGCCGCCGCCTGCATGATGGCGATGCCCTGCTCCATGTTGTTGATGTTGAACGCCGGCACGGCGTAGCCGTGGCTGGCAGCGTGATCGAGCAATTGGCGGAGAGTAATACGGGCCAAGGGGCGTCCTCCTTATTGGCTCTTGCGGGCGATCGCCCGGCGGGCCGCTTCCGCAATGCTTTGCGGCGTGATGCCGAATTCGCGGTACAGCACCGACGCCGGGGCCGAGGCGCCGAAGCCGCGCATGCCGACGAACTCACCGTCGGTGCCGATCCAGCGATGCCAGTCGCCGGCGACAGCGGCCTCGACACCGACACGCGGCGCGGTGCCGAGCACCGAGGCGCGGTAATCCTCCGGCTGCTCCTCGAACAGTGCGAAACACGGCGCCGAGACCACTGCGGCGCGAACGTGTTCGGTCGCGAGCAAGCGTGCGGCTTCCAGCGCCATCGAGACTTCCGAGCCGGTTGCGATGAGCGTCACGTCGCGGCCACCATCCGGCGAGATGACGAGATAGGCTCCGTTCGCTACGTGGTTTCTGCCGCGCGCATCGCTGCGGAAGGTCGGCAGGGCCTGCCGCGACAGGCATAGCACTGAGGGGCGATGCTCCGCCGCGAGCGCGCAATCCCAGGCTTCCAGCGTCTCCACCGCATCGGCGGGGCGGAACACGAGCAGGTTGGGAAGGACGCGCAACGCCGCGAGATGCTCGACCGGCTGATGCGTCGGGCCGTCCTCGCCGAGCCCGATGGAGTCGTGGGTCATGACATGGATGACGCGCAGCCGCATCAAGGCCGCCAGGCGGATCGCCGGCCGGCTGTAATCGGAGAACGCCAAGAACGTGCCGCCATAGGGGATGAAGCCGCCATGCAACGCGAGGCCGTTCATCGCCGCGGCCATACCGTGCTCGCGAATGCCATAATGGATGTAGTCGCCGGCGAACGCACCGCTCTTGACCGGCGCCTGCGCCTTGGCATGCGTCAGGTTCGAATGGGTGAGGTCCGCGGAGCCGCCGACCAGGCCGGGAATTGTTCCCGCGATTCCCTCGAGCACCTGTTGCGAGGCCTGCCGCGTCGCCAGCTTCGGCCGCTCGGATGCAAAGTGCTCACGCAATTTCGCCGCGGCCAGCGCATAGGCGGCGGGCAGAGTCACGGCTTTGCCCTCGACGAACAGGTCGCGCTGCTCCGGCGTCGCTCCTTCGTAGCGATCGAGCCAGGCGAGGCGGTCGACCTGCCCGCGCTGCCCGATCATCCGCCACGCCTTGAGCACCGGGATCGGCACCACGAAAGGCTGATAGTCCCAACCCAGCGTCTGCCGCGCCGCTGCCGTCTGCTCGGTGCCGAGCGGCGCGCCATGCACTTTCTCGGTGCCCTGTCTATCAGGCGCGCCATAGCCGATGATTGTGCGACAGGCGATCAGCGACGGCTTTGCGGTCTCCCGCTCCTCCGCTATCGCCTGCGCCACCGCTGCGGGATCATGCCCGTCGACGCGGCGCACCGACCAACCGGAGGCGGCGAAGCGCGCGAGCTGGTCGTCCGATGTCGCCAGCGAGGTCGGACCGTCGATGGAGATGCCGTTGTCGTCGAACAGCACGATCAGCCGGCCGAGCCCGAGATGACCGGCCAGCGAGATCGCCTCCTGGCTGAGGCCTTCCATCAGGCAGCCATCGCCCGCGATGACATAGGTGAAGTGATCGACGAGCCCATCGCCATGCCGCGCATTCGCCATCCGCTCGGCGAGCGCCATGCCGACCGCGGTCGCAATGCCCTGGCCCAGCGGTCCCGTCGTGGTCTCGACACCAGCCGTGTGGCCATATTCAGGATGACCCGGCGTCTTCGAGCCCCACTGGCGAAAGGCCTTGATGTCGTCGAGGCTGATATCGCCGCCGGTGAGATGCAACAGCGCATAGAGCAGCATCGAGCCATGCCCCGCCGACAGCACGAAGCGGTCGCGGTCAGGCCAATTGGGGTGCGCGGAGTCGAATTTCAGGAAACGCGAGAACAGCACAGTCGCGACATCAGCCATGCCCATGGGCAGCCCGGGATGGCCTGACTGCGCTGCCTCGATGGCATCGACCGCGAGGAAGCGGACGGCATTGGCGAGATCGTTGTGCGTGACCGCATTGAGGTCGGCTTCGGCATGGACGGAGATGTTCATCGGAGTCTCTCCCTGTTCACTTCAGGCTGCGCTTGCGCTCGATCAGCTGCATGATCAGCGGCGTCAGGATCAGCTGCATGGCCAGGTCCAGCTTCGCGCCCGGGCACACGATCGAATTGGCGCGCGACATCCAGCTCTGCGGCAGCATCGAGAGCAGATAGGGGAAGTCGATACCGCGCGGATTCTTGAAGCGGATCACCACCATCGATTCGTCCGGCGTCGGGATCCAGCGCGCGATGAATGGATTGGAGGTGTCCACGGTCGGGACGCGCTGGAAGTTGATGTCGGTCTCGGTGAATTGCGGACAGATGTAGTGGATGTAGTCGGGCATCCGCCGCAGGATGGTGTCGGTGACGGCCTCGGTCGAATAGCCGCGTGCGCTGCGGTCGCGGTGCAGCTTCTGGATCCATTCGAGATTGATGACGGGCACGACGCCGATCTTGAGGTCGGCATAGCGCGCGACGTTCACCTTATCGGTGACCACGGCGCCGTGCAGGCCCTCGTAGAACAGCAGGTCCGAATCCTCCGGCAGCTGCTTCCAGTCGGTGAAGGTGCCTGGTGCCGCGCCATGCAGCGCCGATTCCTCGGCGTCGTGGACGTAGTGCCGCGTCACCGCGGTGCCGGTCTCGCCGTAGTCGCGGAAGGCGCGCTCCAGCTCCTCGAACAAATTGGTCTCGGGGCTGAAATGGCTGAAATGCTTGTTGCCGCGCTCGGCCTCCTTCGCCATCTGCGCACGCATCTCGGCACGGTCGTAGCGGTGGAAGGCGTCGCCCTCGATGTAGACGGCGTTGACCTTCTCGCGGAAAAAGATCTGCTCGAAGGTCTTCTTGACGGAGGTGGTGCCGGCGCCGGAGGAACCGGTGATGGAAATGATCGGATGCTTTCTGGACATCGGCGCCTCGCTCAGAGCCGGAAGAATCCGCGCCGCGCGAACAGCGGCGCCGAGACGCTGGCGACCAGCAGCGGGTCGCAGTGCAGCTCCTCGGCGCGCCGCACCTCGTTGCTCGAGCCCATGATCAGCGGCACGCGCTGGTGCAGGTTTTGCGCCGACAGATCGAGGATGCGCTCGCGCCCGGTCGAGGCCGAGCCGCCGGCCTGCTCGATGATCATCGCCATCGGGTGCGCCTCGTAGGTCAGGCGCAGACGGCCGTCGCCGTAGCCGGGCCGCGCATCGGAAGGGTAGAGAAACACGCCGCCACGGGTGAGGATGCGATAAGCCTCCGCGACCAGCGACCCGATCCAGCGCATGTTGAAATCGTGGTTGGCGGGCCCGTCGACGCCGGCGAGGCATTCGTCGATGAAGGCGCGCACCGGCGGATCCCAATGCCGGCGGTTCGAGGCGTTGATCGCGAACTCCTCGCAGGCTTCGGCGATCTGCACGCCGCTGCGCGCGAAGCGGAAGCAGCCCGCCTTGCGATCGAGCGTGAAGATGTCGACGCCGTCGCCGAGCGTCAGCACCAGCGAGGTCTGCGGACCGTAGGTGACGAAGCCCGCCGCGAGCTGCGCCGAGCCGCGCTGCTGAAAGGCGAGTGAGAGATCATCGGGGGCCGGCAAGATCGAGAAGATCGTGCCGACGGTCATGTTGATGTCGATGTTGGAGGAGCCATCGAGCGGATCGATCGCGATGCAGATTCGCCCCTGACGATCGACGATCTGGGCCTCGCGCATCTCTTCCGACGCCAGCGCCGCGATCGGCAGCCGGCCGAGGCAGCGGCGCAGGATCGCGTCCGCCTGGACGTCGAGGTCGCGTTGGAGATCGCCGTCGCTGTTGCGCCCGGTGGTCAGGCCCGAGGCGTCGGCGAGATCGCCGCTGGCGATGAGATCGGCAATCTCGATCGCCCCGGCCGCGATAGCATCGACCGCGGCTGCCACGGCCAGCGCATACGGCGCGGTCTCGGAATACCGTTGAAGGTGGTCGTCCAGCCTGAGTTGCCCGGTCATCTGCGTCCATCCCTTTGCCGGTGCCGCATCCATTCCCTCCCGGTGGAGGCAGGTCGCGGTCAGTGCCGGCATCAGGAGATTGACAGGGGCCGCTTAATAAGGAAAATTTCTAATCATAATGAGCCTCAAAGAATTTTCTTATAATGGCGCCGGCCATGCAGCGGCCCAGCTCCGGCATCTGACGATCCGGCAACTGCGCTCGCTCGCGGCGCTCTCGGCCAAAGGCAGCGTGACGGCGGCGTCGAGCCATCTCGGGCTGACCCAGCCGGCCGTGACCCAGCAGCTGCGGCAGCTGCAGGACCTGGCCGGCCTGCCCCTGGTGCAGCGAACCGGCGACGGCATGCTCCTGACGGAAGCCGGCAGGGAGGTGCTGGCGCTGGCCGAACGGGTCGAAGCCGCGATCACCGATTGCCAGGGCTCGCTCGACCTGCTCGCGGGGCGGACCGGGGGCACCGTGCATCTGGGCGCGGTCTCGACCGCGAAATATTTCGTGCCGCATGCGATCGCGGCATTCTCCAAGCGCTACCCCAAGATCGAGATCAAGCTCACCATCGGCAATCGCGAGGAGATCCGCGAGGCCATGCACGGCTACGACCTCGACTTCGCGGTAATGGGTCGGCCACCGGCCGACGTCACCGTCGACGTCCGCCAGCTCGGGCGCAACCCGCACATCATCGTCGCGCGCAAGGGCCATTGGCTGGAGAAGGATTCCGGCCTCAGCCTGACCGATCTCGTGCACGAGACCTTCCTCACCCGCGAGCCCGGCTCGGGCACGCGGACGCTGATGGAGGGCATGTTCCAGAAATCGGATCTCGAGCCGATCATCGGCATGGAGATGAGCAGCAACGAGACCATCAAGCAGGCGGTCATCGCCGGGCTCGGCATCGCCTTCATCTCGGCTCACACCGTGGCACATGAGCTCGCCGAGGGCCGGCTCGTCGTGCTCGACGTCGCGGGCCTGCCGATCGTGCGGCAATGGTACGTGATCCGCCGCAGCGACAAGGTGCTGTTGCCGCCCGCGCAGGCGATGTTCGATTTTCTCGGCTCGGAAGGCTCGAACTATCTGCCTGATTTGCCCGAGCTAGGCGGACGATAGCCGGGCTTCGCTCAGCTCATCAGCTTCATGGCGAGCGTCGCCGCCAGCACCACGATGATCTGGAGCAGGCGCTCCGTCGTGAAGATGCGGTTGAAGGTGGTCATCGCGTGCCCCGGCCGACGTGAAGAATGTCTCGGCCGTTGCTAGCACAGAAGGATGCGGAGACAACTCCGTAGTTGCCCGTGGCGGTCGCGCCTTCGGCGAGCCGGTTCAGGGGCGCGCCGATGGCCGGCGATCAGGCCGCGAGCGGGGCGGCGTGGTCCGTGCGCGAGGCGAAATAGGCTTCCAGCTCCGACAGCGCCCGCGCCTCCCACTCGCTCGCCTGCTCCAGCAGAGACCAGCTCTGGCCCGGGCGGAACGCTGCGGTCTGGCGATAGAGCGATGCAATGCCGCGGTAGCGGCGCACGTTCTCCAGGATGGCGTGACCGTTCATGTCCGAAAACTCCCTCGTCATTCCCGCGGGAGAAACTGCGGCCAAATCTTTTTCGAAAAGTTAGCGGCGCGCGGCAAGTTCGCGGATGGTTGCCGGACTGTTGCTCGGGCGCAACGCGCGCGGCTCGATTTATTGCGGATTCGTTGCCGCGCTCTCGCCCGAAGGCTTCAGCCCGCCGCTTCTGACGATCGTCATCGTCGCGCGGCAGAGATCGGCAAGGCCGATCAGGAGGACGGCAAGAAGACAGAACAGGTTGATGGAATCGGCATGCGCGCTGGTCAGCGCATTGAGCTCGAAGAAGGGCGGGATGAACGCCCACCACACCAGCGGCACGGTGAGCAGCGCGGCGAATGCCGCCGCCGGTGCACCCGCCATCAGCGCAAGCACAAACAGGCCGGGCAGGAACGCTGCGAAATAGAACTTTGCGCCGAGCAGGACGCAGATGCCCTGAACCACGGCCGACACCGCGACGACGGCTAGTCCGAGCAGAAACGCCCGCCACGACCATGGCCGTACCCGCCGTGCGCCAAACAGCCCCGCACGTTTCATCAGCATCCCCCCTGCCGCCCGTTAACCAGGTGCGTTGCGACGAAAGTACTACAACCGCAACCAGTCCGCGAGATGGAAATTGCGTCATCGCGAGGTCGGCCGCACCGTTCCGGCGGCGGCCGCTACTCGGTCAGCGCGTAGAGCAACCCCGCGACAGGCAAAGCAAGGCCAATGGCCGATGCGAGCGTCCAGCCGTCCTGTGCGAACGCCCAGGCTCCGACCGCCGAGCCGACCGCGCCGGCGGCGAAGAACGTCGCCATGTAGAGACCATTGAGGCGACTGCGGTGCTCGTGCCCGAGCGCGAAGATGGCACGGAAGCCCAGCACCACATTGCCCTGGACGCCGACATCGATTGCAATCGCGGCCACCACCAGACAGGCGAGGTTCAGCATCGAGCCGGGAGCGCCGATGGAGGTCACGAGGAAGCCGACGGCCGTGAGCAGCATCGCGACCAGCGTCGCGATCCGGCTATGGCCGCGGTCCGCGAGGCGCCCGGCGATCGGTGCTGCGAACACGCCGGCGACGCCGGCCAGCGCGAACAGCGCGATGCCGCGCTGGGAGAAGCCGAACTCGCCGGCGAGCTGGAGCGGCGCCACCGTCCAGAACAGGGTGAAGGCGCCGAACAGGCTCGCCTGGTAGAGCGCGCGGCGCCGCAGCAGCGGCGTGGCCCGCACCAGATCCGGCATCGACAGCAGCAATTGGCCGTAATGCATCCGCGTGACCGGCTTGCGCTTCGGCAGCGTCATCCGGAGCACGGCTGCGAGCACGATCATCAGCGCAGCGGAGGCGAAGAACACTGCGTGCCACGACAGCAAGGCGGTGACGAAGCTCGACACCGGACGCGCCAGCATGATGCCGAGCATCAGGCCGGTCGAGACGTTGCCGACGACGCGGCCGCGGATGGCTTCAGGCGCCAGATGCGCCGCATAGGGGATGATGATCTGCACCGCGACCGAGCCGAGGCCGATGAACAGTGCGGCGAGCAGGAACGGCAGCGCATGGGTTGCGAACGCCGCGGCGAGCAGCGCCGCGGCGCCGAGCATGATCACCGAGCAGATCAGCGCGCGGTTCTCGACGAGATCGCCGAGCGGCACGATCAGCAGCAGCCCGGTGCCGTAGCCGATCTGCGTCATCGTCACGATCAGCCCGCTAGCTGCATGCGACAGGCCGAGCGCGGCGCTGATCGGGGCGATCAGCGGCTGCGCATAATAGATGTTGGCGGCGACCATGCCGCAGGCCGCGGCAAGCACGAAGGTCAGGCGCTGCGATACCGCATCCGGCCCGGGTGCGGTCTCGATCGTGGCATTCATCGTCATTCGCATGGACTCCAGGTAAGGCGCAGGGAATGGCCATTAGGTAGGGTATAGGGAATGGTCATTCCCTATCTGACAAAAAATTCAGGCGAGCAGCTTCATTGCGGCACCGACGAGACGCTCTGCGTCGAGCGGCAGACGCGCCTTGCCGACGACGCGCATTCCCTGCGTGATGCAGAGCATCAGCCGCGCGGTGTCGTCGGCTACGACATGGCGGGGGATCGAGCCATCGGCCTGTCCGGCGCGGATGAGGCCGGCGATGAAGCTCTCGTTGCTCGCGAGCTGTGTGCTGACGCGGGCACCCACGACCGGATCGAGCGCGGACAGTTCGACCGCGCTGCCGACCACGAGGCAGCCGCGCCGCCCCTCGATTCCCCGGGAGTGCTCGACATAGGACAGCAGCACGTTGCGGATTTGCTCGCGACCGTTTGCACCACGCGCCGCCGCGCTGCGGGTCTGCTGTTGGCGCAGGGCCGTGTAGCGCTCGAAGGCGGCGAGAAACACCGCATGCTTGTCGCGAAACGCCTTGTAGATGCTTCCCGTCGCGAGCCGCATGGCCGCAGTGAGGTTCCCGATCGAGGTGGCATGATAGCCGCGCTCGCGAAACACACGCACGGCGCGGTCGAGCGCGGTGTCCATGTCGAATTCCCGGGGACGGCCGGGCAGACGGGCGGCAGGTCGAGAGCGGCGGGCGGTCTTTTGCATTGCGGGATAATAGGGAATGAACGTTTCCAAATAAACACACGTGGTCGTGAAGGGAATCAATGACGAAGGAGAGAGCGTCACCCCCTGCGCGGCACCGGCGTCCCATCCGCCATGATCGTCACGCCCTTCCGCTCGACGATCATGCCGTAGGCGCGCGGCTGGCGGTGCACGTCGAAATTGAAGGTGGTGCGCTTGTAGGAACTGCAGAGATCGAGATCGCAGCGCGCCAGCGCGATCTCGTCGCCCTTTGTCGTGCAGGCCGCAATGATCTCGCCCGAGGGCGCGATGATGCAGCTGCCGCCGATGTGGTCGACGCCCTCCTCCACACCGGCCTTGGCGACCCCGACCACGAATGTGCCATTCTGATAGGCGCCGGCCTGCATCACCAGATGATTGTGGAACAGCGAGAGATCGTCATGCTCCGGCGCGGGCGGATTGTGCACGGGCGTGTTGTAGCCGATCAGCACCATCTCGACGCCCTGCAGGCCCATCACGCGATAGGTCTCGCTCCAGCGGCGGTCGTTGCAGATCGCCATGCCCATCAACCCGCCGAAGGCATCGACCACGCCGAAGCCGCTGCCGGGCTCGAAATAGCGCTTCTCCAGATGCTGGAATTCGCGCCACGGTTCGTGCTCTGCATGGCCGGGCAGATGCACCTTGCGATATTTCAGGACGATCGCGCCACTCTTGTCGACGAGGATGGACGTGTTGTAGCGCCTGACAATCCCGGCCTCGAGCGTCAGCTCGGCATAGCCGAGGCAGAAGCCGATGCCGAGCTCGCGGGCGAGATCGAACAGCGCCTGCGTCTCGGGACCCGGCATCTCGCGCTCGAAGAAGCTGTCGATCTCGGCCTGATCCTCGAAGTACCAGCGCGGAAAGAACGTGGTCAGGGCCAGCTCGGGATAGACGATCAGGTCGCAGCCGCAGGCCCGCGCCTCGCGCATCAACGCCATCAGCCGCGCCACCACCGCGGTCCTGGTCTCGCTCCTCGCGATCCGTCCGAGCTGGCCGGCTGCAATGGTCACAATTCTCGTCACGCGTCATTCCTCATCTTTTTCGAGTGCGCCCGGCCCGAGCCTACCACCGCGCGCACAGGCCGCCTCGGCGCCCCGTACTGAGGGCACAATCGAATTCCGTGCCTGCGGGTATCATCGTGCGGCGCTGGGTGAGCACCAAACGAGAACTGCGTTGCCGATCTGCAACGGTTCCCCACCGTCTGAAGCCGGACAAAACAAACTCCCATTCCGGCCATGAACCGCTCTCACAAGGCCGTGAGACTATCAGGGGAACGACGATGCGTGCACAACGCGTTTGGAAAGTGAATGGGGCCGCCAGCATCGGGCAGCTTCAATCGAGACTGGACGATCTGAACAAGCGTCTCGGTCAGCTCGAAAGCCAGCATCCGGACAGCTGGAAGCTCGAGGAGTTGAGATCGAGCGCGCTCAGCCTGTCGCGGGAGATTGACGACATCCGTTGCGCCGAAGCGACGGCGGCCTTGAGCGAGCTGCTGCGGAAATAATCGGCCTGCCGATTCGCGCCGCGCAGGGAACCAAGCTCGGCGGCGGCCATTTCCATGCAAAGCACTTCGCGTCATGAAGAATTGGCGCTGCGAGGGATTTCGCATGACGTCCGACCCCGAGGAGCAGGTAAGGCTGCAAGGCTACGGCGAGATGACGCTGCGCACCGCCGTCGAAACCTTGATGCTGCTCGCGCCGCGCGAGCGGTCCGATGCGGCGATCTTTCGCGTCCGCGACGGCGTGCGCCTCGCGCAAAGCGAGATCGCCGAACTCGCATCACAATGGAGCATCGATCCCGCGCCTAGGGTGCGATCGCCGAAACTGGTCCCGGAGCAGCACTGGCAAGACATCGTCCGCGGCATGGTGCGCGACGCCCCGCTGCCGTCGCTGCTGGTGGCCTTTCTGGTCGGTGTGCTGGTGGCTCGCAGATGATGCGGGCTCGCGATGACGCGCTCACGTGAATGGAAATCGCGGCGTTCCGTGAAACCGGAGGAAACCTTCTTGGTCGCGAAATCGCGGCCGTTCCGCGCGGAACGTCTCCAGGCAGGAGGGATTGGTCCCCCGTTAAGCCTCGAACATGGAGACAACCATGACACGTACGAAACTCGTGAGCGTCGCCGCAACTCTGGCCGCGATTTTGCCGCTCGCAACTGCAAGCCCCAGCCTCGCTGCGGGACGCGGTCCCGGCCCGTGCACCCCACCAGCTGGAGAAGCAGTCGGCGCCGCTGGGCCCGCCATGAGCGGCGGCCAGTTGATGGCCGGCGTCGGCCAATGCCAGCGCATCGGCAGCAGTTGGCACCCCACCAACACCTACGGATATTGGGGTCCTGGTTACGGCTATGAAGGGCCTCGCTGGGGCACGTCAGCCTACGCACCCTACGAGGACTAGGGCCTCCACATAACAGCGTCACAGCGGCGCGGTCGCACGGCCGCGCCGCTGTCCTGCCCGGTTCGGCTCTGGGCCATGACCCCGCCCTGCCACGCCCATAGCGGACATTGCCGGTTGTCCCGCTGCCGAGTGGCATGCACGTCAAATACTTCGCCAAGGCGGCCTCGGTTGAAAGCGGGCTTTGAGGCTTTCAACAAAATGCGAAACACGAGCTGAGACCCCGCGACGCGTTGGCACCAAAGCCAGAATATCGGCGCCTTCGAATTCATATTCACGAAACAGCCGACGCAGCTCGCCCCTCTTAACGGATGGCGCCACGTCCCATTCGGACCTGAGTGCGATGCCCAACCCTGCAACAGCCCACTCGCGAACGACCTCACCATTGTTGCTCGTGAGTGCCGGAGTTATTCGAAGCGCTTCTGATCGCCTGGATGACGCGTGGCTGCTCTTGTAGCGCCACAGCGTCACGTCCTCTTCGTTTTCGCGAACGGAGAGACATGCATGCTGCGCCAGGTCGCGAGGATGTGACGGCGTTCCGCGTCGTCGAAGATAGTCGGGACTGGCGCACACCCAGCGCGCGTTGCGGGCAAGAAGATGAGCGATCCACGAGGAATCCCGGACTGTCCCAATATGGATGACGACGTCAGCTTCGACATTGCTGTTCCACGGCGTTTCGGAAAGATCCAGCGTTGCACGCACCTGTGGGTAGTCGCGAATGAATGCCGCCATGACGGGCGCGACATGAATCCTGCCAAAGCCGAACGGCGCGACAACCCTTAGGGGGCCGGCAAATACGCCGCCGCTGAGACTGTTCCCGAGATCATCGATGCGCGCCAACAGAGACTGGGCTTCATGAACGAGTTGTTCGCCTTCCGGCGTGAAGCGCAGCCCTCGGGAGTTGCGGACGACAAGATTGATCCCGAGAACGGCCTCCAGTTTTTTCAATCGCATGGAAAGCGCCGGCGGCGTGACATCGAGCGCCCTCGCTGCCCCGCTTAGCGAGCCGGTTCGGCTCAGGGCGACCACGAACCGAAAATCCTCAAGCGCAATCATTCAATTTTCCTGAAGGGAAGAGACAATCATACTTAATCACAACTGATCACGAAAGTGATAGAAGTTTGACAATGACCATGCCCCGCGCCGTTCTTTTCGATCTTCTCACGGCGCTCCTCGATTCCTGGAGCGTCTGGAATGCCGCCGCCGGATCCGAAACATCGGGCCGAGCCTGGAGGGCCGAGTATCTCCGCCTGACGTATGGTTGCGGGAGGTATGTTCCGTATGAGAGTCTGGTCCGCCAGGCTGCGCGCGCAACCGGTCTCGCGCCGTCGACGGCAGACGCCCTCGAAGCAAATTGGATGTCCCTCCCGGTCTGGAGCGGGGCGCAGGCTGCGCTAGACCAGTTGGCAGGACGCGCGCGCCTGGCAGTCGTGACCAATTGCTCGACGCGCCTTGGACGAATGGCCGCCGCCCGCCTCCGCACACAATGGGATGTCGTGATCACCGCGGAAGAGGCCGGCTTCTATAAGCCCGACACCCGCCCCTATCGTCTTGCGTTGGACATGCTGGGCGTGTCGGCCGCGGACGCAGCGTTTGTCGCAGGCTCCGGCTACGACCTCATCGGCACCTCAGCCGTCGGGCTGCGCACCTACTGGCACAATCGCGTGGGCTTGGCTCGTCCGGAGGGCGCGCCGGCAGCCGAGAAAGAATCTCCGAACCTCGACGACCTCGTTCCGTGGCTGGAGGACTTTTCATGATATCTCGCACGTTGGCCGCCATCTTCGCAGTCGGATTGAACATCTCTGCGGCAACGGCTCAGGAGTTTCCCGAGAGGCAATTGACGCTGATCGTTCCGTTTCCCGCCGGTGGCCCGAGCGATGCACTTGGCCGGGCGGTGGCTCAAGCCATGGCCGCCCACTTGAAGCAATCGATCATCGTGGAAAATGTTGGCGGCGCCAGCGGCACCATCGGCCTAACCAAATTGCTAAAGGCGCCTGCGGATGGATATTCGCTCGGGTTTGGCACCATCGGCACACATGTCGCCAATGTCGCGTTCTACAAGCGCCTTCCTTACGACCCAACCGCCGACTTCGAGCCTGTGGGGCTCGCAGGGATGGCTTCCACACTTCTTGTCGCGAAGTCGGACCTGCCGGCATCCAATCTACATGAGTTCGTCACCTATGCCCGTGCCAACCGCGATAAACTCACCTATGGCAGCGCTGGCGTCGGATCGATTTCGCACTATGCCTGCGTTCTGCTGCTGTCAAACCTGAAACTGAACATCACCCATGTTCCCTATCGCGGCGTTGCCCCAGCGATGAACGACCTCATGGGTGGTCACGTCGACTTCATGTGTGACCAGACCACCACGGCGCTACCTCAAGTGCTCGGCGGAACGATCAAGGCAATCGCGGCGCTGAGTGATCAACCCCTGCCGCAGGCGCCTCAAATATCCACTGCGGCAGCGGCCGGCTTTCCGGGCGTGAAACTCCGCTCCTGGAACGCGATCTTCGTGCGGAGGGGAACGCCCGTTCCGGTGCGTCAGAAACTAAACGACGCCTTGCGCGCAGCACTTGCCGACCCGGATGTCGTGCGGCAAATGACGGCGGTTGGTGTCGAACTGCCACGGGGAGCGGATCTCGAGCCCGGCGCCGTCAGCGCGCTGATCGCCGAAGGGCTGGAGCACGACGTGCCAGTGCTGCGCGCCAAGGGCGAATATCTGGACTAAGCATGACATCTTTCTCCGACATCGAAACGCCCGCTGCCATCGTCGACGTCGTGCGCATGCAGCGTAATATCGCCCGCATGCAGGACCGGATGAGCGCCTTGGGCGTCAGTTTCCGTCCCCACGTCAAG
Organism: Bradyrhizobium sp. USDA 336; assembly: GCF_044908355.1. Classification (NCBI taxonomy): domain Bacteria; kingdom Pseudomonadati; phylum Pseudomonadota; class Alphaproteobacteria; order Hyphomicrobiales; family Nitrobacteraceae; genus Bradyrhizobium; species Bradyrhizobium sp. USDA 336. The sequence goes on from NZ_JBIYDC010000002.1 coordinate 3,509,375, forward strand.
ACGACCAAATGCTTCGCTGTTGCGGACAGGCAGCGCGCCGCGGGCTCGAACGGCATCACCGTCTCGACCCTGCGCGAAGCCGAGGAGTTTTTTGCTGCGGGCTACGACGACATCCTCTACGCCGTCTGCATCGCGCCGCACCGGCTCGGCCGGGCTCAGCGACTGCGTGATCGGGGCTGCCGCCTCAAGATTCTGGTCGACTCGGTCGAGGCTGCGCAGGCCGTCGTCGAGGCGCAGTCCCATCGCGATCCTTTCCACGTCCTGCTCGAGGTCGACACTGACGGGCACCGATCGGGTGTAGGCCCCGAGGATGCGCGTCTCATCGAGATCGGTCGCATTCTTCACACCGGCGGCGCCACACTTCGCGGCGTGCTGACTCATGCCGGAAACTCCTATGAGCTCGACGAGCCCGGGGCCCTGGAGCGCTTGGCGGAGCAGGAGCGTGCCTTGAGCGTTCGCGCGGCCGAACGGCTTCGCGCTGCCGGCCTTCCGTGCCCGGTCGTGAGCGTCGGATCGACCCCGACAGCGCTGTCCGCCCGCGCCTTGGACGGCGTTACGGAAGTGCGCTGCGGCGTGTACGTGTTCTTCGATCTATTCATGACGAATGTCGGCGTCTGCGCGTTCGACGATATTGCCCTTTCCGTGCTGACGACCGTGGTCGGCCATCAGTCGGAGAAAGGCTGGATTATCGTCGATGCCGGATGGATGGCGATGAGCCGAGACCGCGGCACTGCTCGTCAGCGCCATGATTACGGATACGGGATCGCATGCGATTTAGGGGGGCGCCCCCTCAAGGAAGACTTGGTGATGATCGCAGCAAATCAGGAACACGGAATCCTTGCCGTAAGAGACGGTTCTGTCATCTCTCTTGAAAATTGCTTTCCGATTGGCACACGACTTCGAATACTCCCGAATCACGCCTGTGCGACCGGAGCTCAATTCTCCGAATATTATGCCGCCACGGACAACGGCATTGAAAGATGGCAGAGGTTTAATGGCTGGTGACATTGCCTGCCTAGAATCCTCACGCAGTGGCAGCGACCTGGCCCCAAGCGGGTGTCGATAGGGAGGCCGCGCGCAGGCTTGGAATGAGCGTAGAGAAGTTGGAAGCCAACGACGGCCTTCACCATCCGGATGAAGAGGCGGCAGGCGTTCGCCTTATCTGCTCCTCGACGCCCTTGGCATAAGCCTTGGGAGCGACAGGCATGGCTGCCGTGCCTGAATTCATTGCGCAGGAAAAACATAGAAACTATAAGTACTTGGAAGAATGGTCGGAGTGGCAGGATTCGAACCTGCGACCCCTGCGTCCCGAACGTAAGTAGCAAACGAAAAGATTAACAAAAACAATGAAGTTTGCTCGCGATTGATCACCTTTATCGCCGTTTGTTCACGGGGTTTCGGTGGTCAATCGGTGGTCGAAGAACGGTTGCCTCAGCGCCGTTCGGCGCACGGATGTCGTCTTCGACCAAGGCTACAGCGCGACGAATGATGGCAACCCGACTAGACCGAGATCCGCGCCCACTTCGCGAAGCGCTAGGGTGCTTCCTCAACGAGGTAGTCACAGGCCGCCTTGCGGACAGACTCTTGATCGGCGCTTGAGCTTCAGACGCCCAGGGGCGGACTGGACATGCATCCCTTGAATATCAACAAAAACAACGGCTTATCGCACTATTCGATTTGCTCTTGTACCACCGAAATGTGCTGCCGTCGATCGGTCGAGGGGCTTATCCGACCTGCTGAAGCGGGGCGGACACCCATGTACCAGCAGCAAATGCGTTAGCAGTCACTCCTTGACCTTTAGGACCGAAGTCCATCGGTCCAGATGCGGCCGGCGTCGAGTGCAAATCACCGATCGAGGGCGTTTGCAACTCTCTGGGGCAGACCATTGCCGGGCTAGAAAAGGCTACGCTCCTGCATTGAAACAGAATGAGACTCCATCTGCCTATAGGCACAGGCAGAGGGATTCATTTGGCTCGGGTGCGAAACCCTTAAATGGCGCCGATCGGGTCAAAAATTGCCGGCGACCAGATCGTAAGAGCCCCTGGTACCGCGAACGTACACCTTGGCTGCGGCGGCGCATATCAAGTCCCGATTGGAATCGAACGCGTGGAGAAGGCTCGACTCATCGTAACCGGTATCGGGTTGAATTCGCTTCAGCGCTTCTTCTTCGATGAAAAACGATGCCTCAATGGCGCTATCGTGTCCCCAGAACCGTACGGCACGCCGCGTGCGGTCGTATGAACGGCTATGGTTTGGAAACTCGATCATGTGGCCGGAGCCGATCCGTTGTGGAAAGGGGACTTCCTTGCCTTGCCAGCTCGACGCGATTTGCCTTTTGGACGGCCGATCTGCGACCGCCCTTGCGAGCGACGGTGCCAAACCTGGCGCTGGAAGAGCGTTGAGGCGCCGCAAACTCTTAGATGGCTACGTGGAAAGCGAACTACAATCCCGTTCGCCCTGTCACAGCAAATAGTTTCTGCCTGACCTCGCTATTCCGCGGACGGGCACCATATCTTGAATATCACCGCGTGCTTCCCGGCTGTTATCGGTGACTGAGAGCATCGTGCTCCCGCCGCGACCAAGAGGCGGTCAATATGTCAAACATCTCCAAATTCGGACTGCGCGAGTGGCTGGTGCCGCCGGTCCTGCTGCCGATCTTCTTCGCGTTTGTGATCGCTGGTGCGGTGCTCATTCAATGGTAGCCGCCCGCGGGCCGCAGCGGCGCAACTCTCTGAAATCATGAAATTACATCTCAACGGATAGGGATGCGGCAGCGAGACGGGAACCATAGAGGGGCGTGCCCATCATCGGTGCGCACCCACAGCAGCCGTATGCCGGGGAGTCTCAATGACGCTCGGTCCATCACGCATTCCAGTCTTCGTTCTCGTCGTAGAAGACGAGATGGTGCTCCGCAGGCGCGCAGTTGGCATGGTGGAAGACGCCGGCTACACGCCGTTGGAAGCGCTGGATACCGACGAAGCCCTCGCAATCCTGAGCTCCAGATCCGACATCGCGCTCGTTTGCGCCGACATCCAGCTGCCGGGCAGCATGGACGGCATAGGCCTTGCGCACACCGTGCGTAGTCGGTGGCCGGCGATCGACGTCATCCTGATGTCCGAGCAATTGAACCCGCCGAGCATCGATCTTCCCCCTTGCAGCGAGTTCTATGGTAAGCCGCTCCAGGCTTGGCAGATCAAAGCTGGGATTCGTAGGATGATTGGCCACGCCCGAGGCGCGTTATAGGGCCCCAACATCGTCCGACTCTCCACGTCAAGCGGCCATCGAGCAAGCTCTCACCTCTCGTCGATCGGCGGTACCATGGCGATCTTCCTCGTCCGGCATATCACGACATATCGGTACCGGCGTGCGGTCCGGCTCGGCCGACATCAATTGATGGCGCGCCCGCGCGATAGTTTCGACCAGCGACTGATTGATTTCTCGCTCGATGTGACGCCCGAGCCCTCGGAAGTGAGGTGGCTGCACGATGTCTTCGGGAATTGTGTTGCGCAGGTCGAGTTTGGCTGTGACAGCGACAATTTGCGATTCGAGTGCGTCATCAAGGTCGATCACACGCCGGAGAATGCGCCCGACTTCAGAATTGAGGACCACGCGAAGGACCATCCGTTTGCATATCAGGCGGAGGAGGCGCCCGACCTGGCACCCTATGTTCAGAGGTGGTTCTCAGACCCCGAAGACCATCTCGGCCGGTGGCTGGACACGTTTCTCGTGCGCGGGACCAGACGTCCTACCGGACAGGTCCTGATGACCCTCAATGAAGCAATCTCGGATGGCTTCGCCTACGACCGCCGCACGGCGCCAGGAACGCAAAGTCCTTCTACGACACTCGAACGCAGGAAGGGCACCTGCCGGGATTTTGCCGTCTTGATGATTGAAGCTGCACGAAGCCTCGGCTTCGCCGCACGATTTATCACCGGCTATATCTACGTACCGGATCGCGATGGTCCTGTCTGGCTGGGCGGGGGAGCCACCCATGCCTGGTGCCAGATCTACGTCCCCGGCTCCGGCTGGGTCGAGTTCGATCCGACCAATGGAATCGTCGGAAACCGCGATCTGATCCGCGTGGCGGTGGCCAGAGTCCCAAGCCAGGCCATTCCCCTGTTCGGCACTTATTGGGGAGCTCGTGAGGACGAGCTTGGGATGGATGTGGACGTGAACGTCAAAACAGCGGCGGCTCTGTCGTAATGTCGCTCAATGAAGAGGCAGGAACACGCCCCCCGCCAGCGCGTTGGAACTTCCGAACGCCACGCTCGATAGGCACGATCGAGATCGAAGCAGCCGCGGCAATTTGTCGACTTTGGAGGACGCCGAGTGAAGATCCGGGTCGGCTATGAGATGATCTACGACTTTCCGCAGCACACACCCATGATCATGGTCCTGGGCGTTCATTTCTCTCGGGCATCGGACGTCGTCCTGCCCGATTATCTGACCACCACGCCCTCCGTTGCGATCGTCCCCTATCGTGACGGCTTCGGTAATTGGTGCAGCCGCATCGTTGCTCCAGCCGGTCGAATGCGCCTGGCGGCTGACGGGATCGTTCGCGACACCGGCTTGCCGGACGTCGTTGTGCCCTCGGCTACCCAACACGCGGTCGAGGACTTGCCGGCAGAGACGATCGTATATCTGCTCGGCAGCCGCTATTGCGAAACCGATCATCTGTCCGATGTCGCGTGGAAACTTTTCGGGAAGGTCTCGCCCGGATGGGCCCGTGTTCAGGCGATCTGTGATTTCGTTCACAATCACATTCAATTCGGCTACGAACACGCGCGCGCAACCAAGACGGCCCGGGACGTCTTCAACGAAGGCAAGGGCGTTTGCCGAGACTTCGCGCATCTGGCCATCACGTTCTGTCGCTGCATGAACATTCCCGCCAGATACTGCACCGGCTATCTCGGCGACATCGGCATGCCTCCCCCCTACGCCCCAGGAGACTTCGCGGGATGGTTCGAAGCCTACATCGGCGGACGTTGGTACACATTCGATCCACGCAACAACGTCCCCCGGATTGGACGTGTGCTGATCGCTCAAGGACGTGACGCGGCCGACGTGCCGATTACCCAGACGTTTGGCCCTAACACCTTGGTCAGCTTCAAGGTGTGGACCGACGAGATCCATTCGTGAGCACAGGATGAAGTGAGGCTGAGCCCTGAATCGCTCCAGAGAAATGATCCCGGACTTGCGACTCGACTTGACCGTACGAAAGCGAGTTGAGCTTCTGCCGGAACGAATGTCGGTGGCGCAACTTGGTAAGGACGACCGGATGCAAACGCCCCCCACAGCATCCGAGGAAATGACGGCCTCATTGCGCCCCCACGCTCTGGGGCCGTCGCTTGGGAGTCTCTCTAGTCGCGTTCTCTGAGCACGGGCTTCTCGTGCAACACCGCACTCAACAACGAGTTGTGGACCTCGATGTGGCCATTATAGCTGATGAGCCCCAACCTTCGAAATTTGTTCATGAAATAGCTGACCCGCGATCGCGTGGTCCCGATCATCTCAGCCAGTGTCTCCTGATTGATGCTCGCACTGATCGGCTGCGGACTGCCTTCCTTGCCGAAATTCGCGAGCAGCAACAGCAGGCGAGCCAGCCTCCGTTCGCTGGAATTGAATAGCTGGTCGATCAGGTCCTCCTCGATCCGGCTGTTTCGGGTCAACAGATACGAAATGAACAGCTGGGAGAATTTCGGCTCTTCACGGATAGCCGACATCATCGCTTCTTTGGTTATCGACGTGATGACGCAATCTTCCATCGCCGTTGTCGTCGCGATCCGCAGAGGATGACCATTCATGCATCCCTCGCCGAAGAACTGACCGGGCTCGAGAATGGCGACGACTGCCTCCTTGCCCTGCTCCGAAACGACCGTCAGCTTGACCTTGCCGCTTTGAATGTAGAACACCGAGTCAGCAGCGTCGCCCTGCTGAAACACATGCTGGTTCTTGCGAAACGTCAGAATGGCTTTGCCGGCGCCCACCTTGCCGAGAAAATGTTGGGGATCGAACGTGTCCTTGGACGGCTTCGCCACGCGTGGACTCCTTTGAATCGACCAAACTTGTTCGCTTCGATCGGCTGCCAGGGAACGGCTTTCTTGACCAAGCGACGAACGGTTGCTCCTTGCCGGCCAGACCTTGCGGCAGCGGCCCTATTGGGCAGAATTTACTCCCTGATTGTTCGCAATTCTAGGGAAGAGCCACTTTCCAAAGGGCGCGGCTCATTGCGCGCCCATCAGCAGGCATTCTCGGGCGAAGCGACGGTCGCCCTGCGCGTGGCACGACTTTACGATGGAGCATGGAAGTATGCCGACCCGGCGGCACGACGCGCTGGTCAATATAGCTCACCATGGAGTTAGGCAGCGCCCGAACTCCTTGCGGGTCCTGCTTTGCACCCCCTCGCTATTCGACGCTTCCATACCCATATCCTGTGTGTCTGATCGGACCATCGGGCCAATTGAGTGCAACGCCCCGCGACAGGCTGCCGGCCTGAATAGGTCGCCGACAACAGGAGGATTCCATGCCACTTGCGCGCTTTCGAATCGATGAAGGACCGCACACGATGGACGGGCTCCGACTCATTGCACGGGATGGCAACAAGCAGGTCGAGGCATTCATGAGCCGGAAGGTGATGGACGTCTGGGCAGAATCCGTCGAGCATCTTGGAGGACGTCAAAGTCTTTTCCGAGATCAATACAATGCACTTGGCAGACTGAACCTCCCCGCACTCCAACGGATTGTGCGCGCGAAATACGAGCGAGGTGCCGCGTTCAACCGCCAACATCCCTTCGTGGAGGTCCTGTTCTCTGACATTTCCGAAAGTGGCGAGACCTTGGATCTAAGTGAACTGGTTCGAGAAGCATTGCCCCCGGCATTTCATAGGCTGACCTAATATCCTGAAGGCAGGCAGCGACCGAAGCGCATGCTTCCGGCTCGCCGGATTCAGCACATTTACTTGCGAGTGAGCAAAATTGACCAGCAAAGCGCCAAGCCAGGTTTCAATATGACTTCCGTAGCTCTCGGTGAAGGAAAGTCAGCGCGCCGCCTGGCCATGGTCGATGTCATGTCGTCACTTCTGCGCAAGCGAACAGACAAACAAATCGGCTACAGCGTCTCGCAGCTCGTTCAACTGCGCCATCAGATGCTCCGGTTTGCTCGGTCGCTCCCCCCAGGACCTGACCGAAATCAGCGGCGGCAAATCGCGTCTTCCTTGCGAAGCCTTGCCAGACGCAAGCGGTGAACCGGCTGTCCCTGATGACGAAGTCAAGCATTGCAGGACAAGATAAAGTTAGGGGCCGCCGGCTCGTTGCCAGCCGTGCCAGGCGCGGTTCGACAAGCGGGCGATGCGCCTTACATCGGATGAGGAACGTACGGAGCGCAAGCGTCGACGGACAAGAGGCCCGAATCTCGCCCCGGGGGGCTCGACCGCTTCGACCGGCCGAGGAAAAGGAGTGGTTCAGATGATGGTGCCAGTGAAAACCGAGGAGTTACCTGCGGGCGTGTTCGTGCTGGAGATCGATGGCCAGCCGATCTTAGCGCTCATGGCTGCCACGCTTTTCCAGGCCAGAGAACTCGGCCAGGAGCAATGGCTCCTAGAGGACTTGAAGCGAATGACGCTCGGACACAGACCGCTTTGGGATGGGACGTCTCCGATTAGGGTGCGTCGCGCCGATCCAGCAGAAGAAGTGTATTACGTCCACGCGAAGACGGAGAGAGCTGCGGACGACTCGCCTTTGGTCTATCTGGTTCGGCGCGACGATGAAGCGGATGCAAGTGGAGCCGTCACTCGTGGCACATTTCCGCCCAGGAGATGATTTCGAGATGGCGTGGGGTCTCGTCGGTCAAGCGACATTGGGCGCGCCATGACAATGGCTGAGACGTCATCAGTGTGAACAGCAGTCAACTACAGCATCCCAGATGCACCGCCTCGAGATCGAAGATGTGACTTTCGGACGCGGAGTGGATCGACAGTTCGCAGGACGCGCCTCGCGCGTCGCCAGTCGCGGGCTCTGATCTCGCCAGATCATTCCATTGAAGCGCGGCCAGCTTCCCGCTGGAACTGTCCCGGCGTTGGGGACGTTCGAGATTGCATCAGATGGCTCGAGCGATATCCGGCAGCTGGTCATCTACACGGGTAGGAAATCATGATGCTCCTGATGGTTCTGATCTGGGCGACGCAGAACCGAGACGCTGCCCTGGAGCCAAAGCTCGGCGAGTGCTCCCGGCCAGGGCCGCATTGCGCTTAGCAAAGATAGAAAGCTGCACGATGATGCGTAAGGGAGGCTTTATGGCAAATGTAACCGAACGGAATAACGTTCACGTTCGTGGCGCGGGCGACCGGGCGATGGTCTTCGCCCACGGCTTCGGGTGCGATCAGAACATGTGGCGGTTCGTGGCTCCGGCGTTCGAAAGGGACTTCAGGACGGTTCTATTCGACCACGTCGGCGCCGGCGGATCCGATCTGTCGGCCTATGACTGGGCCAAGTATTCAACCTTGTCCGGTTACGCCGACGACGTGGTCGAAATCGGCGCCGACCTAGGTTTGAAGGATTGCGTCTTCGTCGGACATTCCGTCAGCAGCATGATTGGCGTGCTGGCGGCGCGACAAGCACCAGGCATGTTCGGCAAGCTCGTGCTCATCGGCCCTTCAGCCCGCTACATCGACGACGAAGGATATGTTGGCGGGTTCAGTGCCGAGCAGATCGATGAATTGCTCGCGCTTCTCGAATCCAACCATATGGGTTGGTCAACACAGATGGCGCCGATGATCATGGGCAATCCCGACCGGCCCGAACTCGGTCAGGAGCTCACGAACAGCTTCTGCCGCACGGACCCCGATATTGCCAAAGCGTTCGCCCGTGTGACTTTCACCTCCGACAATCGCAAGGATCTCGCGGAAGTTTCCGTTCCAGTCCTCGTCCTCCAATGCGAGGAGGACATCATCGCCTCCCAGGAGGTCGGCGCGTTTGTTGCCCGCAATATTCCCGACGGTCGGATGATCGTCCTGAATGCGACCGGCCATTGCCCGAACCTCAGCGCGCCCGACCAGGTCATCGCGGCGATGCGAGCTTTCGTCTCGTGAGCACCTCCGGTCCAGACTTCGAGGACATGGTCAACAACGCACCGTGCGGGTACGTCACCCTGCACGCGAACGGCCGTATCGCGCACGTCAACCTGACCTTGCTGGCGTGGAGCGGGCACGCGGCAGACCAGATAGCCGGCAAGCGGTTCAGCGATCTCCTGACCATGCCGGGCCGCATCTACTACGAAACCCATATCGCGCCGCTGCTGCGGATGCAGGGCTTCTTCAACGAATTCGCGATCGACCTTGTGACCGCTGCCGGTGAGCCGCTCCACATGATCGCCAACGCGAATGAGCGCCGCGATGCGGATGGAAAGCTGCTGCTCATCCGTCTCGCGTTGATCAAGGCGACCGATCGGCGGCGCTACGAACAGGAGCTCCTGGCAGGCCGAGAATCGGCCATTGCGGCCGAAAAGGCGACGCAAGAGGTGCTGCTGCTCGAGCACGAAACGTCCGAACTGCGTGAACAGTTCATCGCCGTTCTCGGTCACGATCTCCGCAATCCTCTCGCCTCCATCAGCGCCGGCGCGAGGCTCCTCGGCCGAACCGTGCAGAGTGAGAAGGAGCACCACATCGTCGCCATGATGCAGACCACAGTCATGCGCATGGCCGCAATGATCGACAACGTCCTCGACTTTGCACGCGGTCGTCTGGGCGGTGGCATCACCCTGGACTATGATGCGAGAGGACCGCTGGAGCCCGTCCTTGCCCAGGTGATCGACGAACTGAGGCTTGCTTCGCCCGGTCGGGTCATCGAATCCGAGTTTGCAATCGATGGGCCGGTCAACTGCGATCGCACCCGCATCGGCCAGCTCCTTTCAAACCTGCTCGGCAACGCTGTGACACATGGTGCGGCCGACAAGCCCATCACCGTTCGCGCCGAGACGCAGAATGGATCGTTCGAGCTCTGGGTCGCCAATGCGGGTGAGGCTATTCCGCAAGCCGTGATGGACAAGCTGTTCGAGCCGTTCTTCCGGGGCAAGGCTCGTGCGAGCAAGCAAGGGCTTGGATTGGGACTCTACATCGCCTCTCAGATTGCGAAAGCCCATGGAGGTGCTTTGACCGTCGCATCCACGCCCGCCGAGACCCGCTTCAGTTTCTCGATGCCGCTGGCGTGACTGCACACTGCAATGGCCTCCTTCCAGCGGCCCGGTCGTCAATCTTCTCGGGGAGCACACCGGACTAGCGCGATGCGATTAGGATGAATCGTCATCGCGCTGCAGGTTATTGTTTGAGCATGATCTTCTCGGAAAACCGCTACGCACTTTTCCGGATCATGCTCTAGCCTTCGAGGATGTGCCCCAAAGCCTTGAGCGGGCGTACGCGATCGCTGACGATCTTGAGGATGGCCAACATCGGAACGGCCAGGATCGCGCCAGGCACGCCCCACATCCAGAACCAGAACACCAGCGACAGGATGACCAGCACCGGGTTCAGGGTGAAGCGTCGGGCAAGCAGCAGGGGCGTCAGGGTTTCGCCTTCGACGAGATGGATGCCGAAGTAGAGGGCTGGCGGCAGCAGGGCCCACCACAAGCTGTCGAAGCTCAACATTCCGGCCAGGAGGAACATGACGGTCCCCAGCAGCGGTCCCAGAATTGGAACGTAGTTGAGCAGGAAGGCCGCGGCTCCCCACAGCAAGGGGTCTCCAAGTCCGCAGAAATACATCGCAACGGCCGTTGCGATTCCCACTGCGGCATTCATGGCCGTGATAGTAAGAAGATAGGCGGATATGTCCGCTTCGACCTGCTGGGAGATGTCCACCGCCTGCCTCTTGTCGCGAAAATTCGGGAGGACCTCGACGATGCGTCGTAGAAAGATGTCTCCTGCCACCAGGAGAAAATAGAGCACCAGCACGGTCGTAAACAGGCCGTCGATGACGGCGCGCGTTCCCGCGAAGAGCGCGCCGGTAAGGCCAAGATCCCTGCGGACCGAAACGATTGCACCTTTCCTGTCGGGAGCGTCGGCGACGTGCTCGGCCTGCTGGATGACTTTCTGGAGCGCTTCGATCGGCCGCTTCAGGACGACCAGGTGAGTTTCGAGGCGAGGTAGACCCTCCGGCAATTTCTCCGCCCAGGTCGCGGCAGGTAGCGACAAGGCTGCCACAAAGCCCACGAGCGCTCCCACCACCACCAGGATCGCCAAGAGCGCTCCGATGGCACGGGGGAGACCTATACGGTCGAGCAGATGCACAGCGGGTTGGAGAATGAGCTGCAGCACGAAGGCGAGCACCACGGGCAATATGATCGAGCTTGCCGCATGAACAGCTGCCAGCACCGCCAGGGTTAGCAGACTACCGAGAAAGAACGTCTGCGGACTGGACGGCAGCGGCATTTCGATATCGTCGGCCGCCTGCGGTGGCGAGACAGCCGGTTGCGGCACGCTGACATTCTGCCCTGGGGACGAGGGGGGCTCATGCGGCAACTTTGACAGCGAGACCACGACGCTTTTCTCCATCCCGATACGGGGGCTTGCCCCCGACGGCTGAGTCAGCTTCGCACGGCCGTAAGGGCGCGATGCGGCTGCAGGAGCCTCTAGCCAGACAAGCAGTCGGTGCGGCTGGCGGTTCGGCCCGCGGCGGGCCTCTTCGCCAACTGAAGAATAAGGTGCAACACCTGTCCCCGCCGGAGCGTTCCTAGGCGCTCGCGAACCGGTGCGGCGCATTCCCGCCAATATCGGTCGCGGCAGCGGCTTCATCGATGGCCGCCATCAACTGAGTCGTGGCAGACTGTTGGATCATGTGCCCTGCCCCAGCGACGCGGTGCAGCTTGCTGTGAGTGATCTCGCCGTGAAGTCTGACCGATTGCTTGTTGATATCGATGAGGCGATCCTCATCGCCGGCGATGATGATGGTGGGCATCTTGAGTTGGTCGTAGCTCTTCGACGACTCAAATGCAGCGGGGATCATCAACGTTGCCTCCGCCGCGCTGGCACGCATCTGTGACGGTCGCAACGCCAACTCCTTGGGGAAACCGACGAACTTGTCAGGGACTGGCCGCGGACCGAACATCTTTCGCAACATGGAAGGCCACAAGAGGCGGCTGACGATCGGCGAGATCGTGTGACTGATCGCATCGCCCATCCCGGGCATCGAAGACATCGAAGATGCCGCCGCATCAGCACGGACGGTTGGAAAATAGTAGCCTGATGCGAGCACCAAAGCTTCGACAAATGACGGATGTCTTGTTGCCAGCGCAAGAGCGACCGCCGCACCCCACGAATGTCCAAGCACGATCGCCCGCTGAACGCTCAGCCGATCAAGCGCCTTTCTGAACAGATCGGCCTGGGCTTCCGGGGTCCATATCACGTTCCGCGGCCGCGAGCTGTGTCCGAATCCGGGGCGGTCGAATACGATCACCCGAAACCGGTTGGCCGCCAGGTCGATCAAGCCGCTGGATTCAAAATCCTGGATCATGCTGCCGTTGCCGTGCAGGAGCACAAGCGGACGGCCGTTGCCGCGTTCCACGTAGTGCAGTCGGACGCCATCGATCTCCAAGAACTGCCCGCGAGGCGGGTTATCGCGTTCCGCTTTCTTGGCGACTCGCCCATTTACGATCGCCATGGCCCCGAGGAGGGAAGCTGCCCCTGCAAAGGCCGCAAGCGCAGGATGTCGCCGCAAGGGAGTGGTGTAGTCAGATTGGAGCGAGGGCGAGCGTGTTCGCGGGAGTTCCATGTGCAGTACCTCTGGTGGTCTGCACGATGCCTCAGGGAGATTGAGAAATGTTGCAGGCTATCGTCAACCGTCGGTGCCGAGTCTTCGTTCCAAACGTACCTTGGAGCGCTTCGTTGTCGCTGTCGCCGGTCCAGGTCACTCCCAATTAATCGGCCCTGCGCGCTGGGGGCAAGAAATGATCGCGTGGAACATGTGGACGTTGGTCTTGTTCAACCTTGTTACTCTTGCCAAGAAAGCGACTGGATAAATGGCAAACAACAACAGAAGCCCGGATGAGAAGCAGCCCGGCGAAAATCCGGAAGGTAAGTATCACTACAATCCGGGAAATATGGCGGGCAAAAAGCCCGGTGACGCGGAGCAGACTGACGAAAATCGAACGCTCCCGTCTCCGCGCAAAGAGAAGCCCGCCGAATAGGTCCGACAACGCCCGCGACTTTGCCTCTTCGAAGAGCCGCGGAAAGAACCTGAGGACCAACTGAGACACCCTTCCGAGAATCGACTCATCGCAAGACGCGCGTCCCACGATGAGCCATCCCGGGTGGATGGCGCGAGCTGAGGGGTCAGTTATCGCGCCACAGACCAATACGACAACCTCAGGACGGGAGAGTCGTTCCTGTCAGAGCCTGGCGGCGGCAAAGCTTGTGCCCTCTGTCTGCTGTCTGCACTCTGAGACGCAACTCGGCTGCCAGCCCCTGATGCCGGCATAAGTGTTCTTTTGCGGCATGCCGTCGGTGTCAGGGAGCCGCTTGCCACGCTTCTGCGATTCATGGGAGTTCCGATGAAAAAACCAGTTCACTCAGTTGACGAGCCCGAGCCGAAAACGCCACGTGCCGACAGACCGCCAGCGGACGGATTTGTGGTCATTGTCGACGGGCACTTCAAGTCGAGGTTTGACACAGCGGAAGCTGCGGAATCCTCGGGCCGCACACTTAAATCGACTTACCCGAAGCTCAAGATCGAAATTTACGACGCCGTGACAAAGGTGCGAACCTTCTTGGGCTGAGAAGTCAACGCTCCGGCGGTCCTCATCAGGAGCGAAACGGCCTCTGTGAGGAAAGAGCTCGCGTGCCGGATTTTTGCCAGTTCACATTGGTCTTACATGCGGTGGCCCGCGCACAATCCTACGTTTTCGTTCAAGATCCGGATTTTTGGCGGCCACGAGAGGCGGAACGGCCAAGTAGGAAGCGACCGATGCGAACAGGAGTTCGTGAGCGCGATCGACGATATCATCCAAGAAAGTCGTCTTCGCGAACATCACGCGGGCCTCCGCCAGCAATTGGCCGCGAGTCGGCATGTGGGGCAGATGCATGTCCACGCGAGGGTGCCCCTTCAAGACAACGTCCCTCGGGAACAAGTCAGTCTGATGGACCGATGATCTGATCGCCAGTGCGATGCCCTCGGGATTGAAACGACGAACAAGTTGCTCGGCCGTCCGCCTGATGACACGAGATCCCAAGCGTTGCTCGTTGCGGAGAACCTGCTCCGGCGGCGTCTTCAAGTTCCAGACGATGCCGAGCCAGGATAAGGCCACCAGAATATAATAAGTTACGTCGATCTCCCACCAGCGAAAGCCTTGCTTGGCGCTGCTTTGGTAGGCGTGATGATTGTTGTGCCACCCCTCGCCCATCGTAAACAGAGCCAGAAGCCAGTTGTTGCGGGAGTTATCACCCGTAACATATCTCTTTTGGCCGTGAACATGTGCAAGGGAGTTGATGCAGAACGTTGCATGATACAGGAGCACTGTGCTCCAGAAGAATCCGACCACGAGTCCTGACCATCCCGCAATGAGGAAGCAAAGACCTGCCGTCACGATCGCAGGCAAAAGCTCGAATTTGTGCAGCCACATCAACTCAGGATACGACGCAAAGTCCGAAATCTTCGTCAAATCGGTCGCATCGTGCTGCCGATCGAAAATCCAGCTGACGTGGCTGTAAACGAAGCCCTTTTGGCTTGGCGAATGCACGTCTTTCTCCGTATCGGAGTAAAGATGGTGATGTCGATGTTTCGCAGCCCACCAAAGTACGCTTTTTTGGGAACTGCTTTGGGCGAGGAACGCAAGAGCGAACTGGAACGTTCGGCTCGTTGAGTAGGCTCGATGCGAGAAGTACCGGTGATACCCAGCAGTGATCGCGAACATGCGTAACCAATATAAGACGATGCACATCGCAACCGCTGGCCACGAGACGCCCGACCATGTCGCCAGGAGGCAACCGGCGTGGATCAGCAGAAACGGAAGGACCTGCGGGTATATGATGTCGTGTTCCTGATCCGCATGAATATGGGTAGACACTCTGACGACCTCAGCGGTTTGGCATGGGGCCCGTCAAGCAGACACATCATCCGCCGCGGACAGGGCCAACGTAAAATAAGTGCGGCCCGTCTCGGGCGAGGGATAGCCATTGACGAGAAGCTTCCAGGATTTGATTTCCCATATGTCGCCCGGCTTCGACTCTCGAAGGACTTCACCCGCCAGCTTTACGGCCTCTTCCTTTGCAGCATTTAGGTCGGCAAGCTCGGTGCCGTGGTGATCGAGACCAGCCTTGCCGTCCATAATGTGAAAATGATAGCGCGGCATGGGACGCTCCTTCATTTTGGCGGGGAGCGCGTGGCATCTCTCAGTCTCCGGATCGCCTGATGGTCACGGGAGATAGGCGACAATACTCGCCATCCCACTCCGTTCCTAGAAGAACCGCTGCTCACGGAACCCGGCTTAAATCGTCAAAAAGGAACAGACTCAGGGACAGCAACGATGCTAATTTGTGGAACTGAATTCGAAGGCTCTTTCAAGTGTCTGCGGCCAATGTAAGGAATACTCACCCGCTGATCCGCAAGCTGGAAACTGTCTTCCCGCTTTCTGACGAAGAGCGGAAGGCGATACTGGCGCTCCCGATCGATCAGAGGGTGATCGAGGCCCATCAGGACATCGTACGCGAGGGGGATCGCCCGAGCCGATCTTTCGTCATTGCCGATGGCGTGGCTTGCGCCTTCAAAATGACAGGCGAGGGCAAGCGCCAGATCCTCGCATTCCACATCACGGGCGACATGCCGGACCTTCAGAGCCTGCACCTGCAGACGCTGGACATCAGCATCGGAACGATCACGGCTTGCAAGGTCGGCTTCATTCAGCACGAGGATCTGCAGCGCCTGTGCGAACGCCAAGCCCGCGTCGCGGCGGCCCTCTGGCGTGAAACACTTATCTATGCGGCGATGTTCCGCGAATGGATCACCAATATCGGACGACGGCAGGCGCTAGGCCGGGCAGCGCATTTTATGTGCGAATATATCGTCCGTGCGCGAGCCATGGGCCTTGTGGAAGATTACTCATGCGAACTGCCGATCACGCAGGAAGAGCTTTCCGATGCCATGGGCCTTTCGATTGTTCACGTCAACCGCGTGCTCCAGGAGCTGCGCAAGCTGGGTTTGATCAACCTCGAAAGCCGGCACTTGACGGTGCTTGATTGGACCCGGCTCCAGGAAGTCGGAGACTTCGACGCGGGATACCTCCACCTGCCGAAGACGGCCACGTAGCGTTACGCCCCTTCGTCAAACGGCGGCGCGGACGGATGAACAGAGGGCCGCCCATGAACCTCTTCGACCATCTGCCATCCCAGAGACAGCTCTAGGGCAGGTTGGAATTCTGCACTCATTGAAGAATGCGGCAGCCGGAGAGTCATCGTTCGTCTCATCTGCGCCACCGATTAGCTGACAGCCGGACGCCCGAGGGAACAAAGGGGTGAGGAGGCGGCTTGAGTTGGGCGGCAGAACCAGGAGACTGGGAGCCGCGAAGAAAAGCCGTTCGGTGTAACGCCCGAGCGGCTTTTGTTTGATGGCGCATCTCTTGTGAAGTCGCTTGGCTGCCGCAATCGAGAAAGCCGATCCCAACCACGACCTGGGAACACTTCGCCCCCAGCCGGTTTAGTTCCGAGCAGCATTTTGCGATGCGGTTCTTTAACACTCACGCGAATCGGATTTGGCATGGCCTCCGTCACAGTAGGGCTGAACAGATACTTCACATTGATCGAGCGTTCAGTGCCCACGAAAGTCGGGACTTTCATTCGCTGGCTGCGGGAGCCATCCAAACTCTGGATCCGGATCATCGTTGCGGGGGGACTCATTCTCGGGGGCATCTTCAGCTTCTTGCCCCTCTTCGGCCTCTGGATGCTCCCCCTTGGACTTCTTCTCATCGCGCAGGACATGCCGATCCTGCAAAAACCTCTCCTCGCCGTGTTGCGTTGGATCGAGATGAAATGGAAGCGGCTCAGGCGACGTTTCAGAACGAGGCCGCGGCCAATTGTGGCGAAGCAACCGGAATGACGCGACCGCTCCGCCCGCGGCTCTCCGTATTTGGAACGTTGTGGTTAAGCCGGGATTGGTCCGGCAGGAGGTCATCATGACCAAGACATCAGACCACGGCATCATGCGCGTCCGCGGAGAAGATCAGCCGGCAGACAAGGAGCGGGCGCAACTGGCTCAAAAGATTGAGCTCGGCCATACACCGCCCGTGATCAAGGAAGAGGCGAACGACCGGGACTGAACGCAATGATCGTGAGCCGACGCGCGGGGCCTGCCAGCAGGATCCGCGCGCAACATCATGCTGCTTTCTGATGCTGCTCGAACGCAGCGACCTCCCGTTCCTTCATTCGGGAGCCGGTAATCCGGGTGTGGACAGCCATTCGCTGATTTGAGCCCCGGTCTCCGCCTGCCGAGCTTTGCGGATGGTTTGTTCCCGCTCAATACCTGGCGGAAGCGATTTCGCCTTTTGACGAAGGGCTCGCCCATGCTCGGCAAGGCGTTCTTCAAAGGAGGTGGTTTGCTTGATTCGGCGTCGCTGCATAGCGTGCTCCTTTTCCCAGGGAAGGCGGGAGCGCGACAGCGTTCTCATCACCGACAGATGCCGAGGGCCGCGCGGTGATGGATCAGGCGTAGCAATTTAAGGTACGACGCGCTGGTCAATATTGATCAGGTGGTAGAAGCTGGTGAGGCCGGCGCTCGGCGCCCGCAGGATCAACACCCCACAGGAAATGCGAAGCGCGCGAGCACAGATGGGCATCGGAGCGACGCCGGCGCCAAAGGCGTTCAGCAACCCGTTGTGCGGACAAACGCTCTTCACGATCAGGCAGCAAGCTCTCGGAGCGTCGAGATGATCGCCTCTGACGGGTATGGTTTGCGGAAGAATCTTGCCCCATCGGGTAGCTCAGAGCCTTTGACCAGATGGGCGGAGACCACAAGGAGCTGGATCGGTGGCCATCTTTCGCGAACGGCCTCCACGAGCCCAAGCCCGTCCATCGAGCCAGGCATCCTGACATCCGTGAAGACCACGCAAACATCCTGTCGGGTTTCAAGAATCCTGATGGCCTCATCGGCATTGCCGGCAAGGAGCGGATGCAGCTCCGCATCCTGGACGATGTCGTTCGCCATCAAGAGGAGCATCGGTTCGTCCTCGACGATCAAGACGCAACTGCCGCGAGGAGAGCTTTGCTCTGGCATATCAGCCCTTTCTAATGCAGTGACGCCACCCGGTCGGGACATCCGCAGTCACGGCTTTAAGCGATGGCAGCAGCCGACGTTCCGAATGGCCGATTGATTCTGAGCAATCTTTGCATCGACAATGCGGCTGACGGTTTCCGAGGGTTCACCATGAGGCGCCGCCACTTCCGCCGAATGAGCGTGGAAGTCGCCCAGTCGGCAATGTGCGTCTGGCGACCCTGCCTGCCCATCGCCGCAGGGTGAGCGCGTCGAACGCCGCCCCTTCCACTCAGAGCATGACCGTCACCTGCGAGGCAGTCGGATCGAAAAGCACGTGCCTGTTTCTTCGTTGGATGCCACAGAGATCTCGCCGCCATGGGCTTCGACGATCAATTTTGCGATGTAGAGGCCGAGGCCGAGGTGGGTACTGTGCTCCGGCGGACTTCCGTCATCGTGGCCTCGCGTCCAGGATTGGAAGATTGATTTTTGCGCTTCAAGCGGGATTGAGGAGCCGAGATTGTGCACGTTGATGGTCACAGCATCGGGATCGTTACCTGCGACGGTCACTGTGATGGGCGTCGCTACGTCGCCATAATGGACCGCGTTGCCCATCAGATTGGACAGCACCTGTCCCAGGCGGGCGCGGTCGCAGGAAACCAACGGATCGCCCTTCGTCGCGACCTGAAGTTTTCGATCTGCGTTGACGGCGCGAAACTCATCTGCGATTTCCTGGCACAGAGCCGCAACGTCGTTCTCGGTCTTTGTAACGGGGATTTGAGTGCCGAAGGACGAGCGTGTGAGATCGAGCAGATCGTTCAGAATTCGCGTCGCCCGCCCTGCGGCCAGCTTGATCTCCGAAACAACCTTGGCCTGCTTCGCGTCGGTTGTCCCCGATCGCTCCATCCACTGAGCGCCCATCGAAACGGCGCCGAGAGGATTGCGCAGGTCGTGGCCGAGGACGCCCAGAAACAGGTTGCGCGAGTCATTTATCGTCTTGGTATAGTGGGCTACCGACTCCGTCACGGCCTGATCGATCGCTTCATTGAACCGCGTCAAGTCCTCAATATCGGTGTCCGCAAGGCTTCGATGATGAGCAACCCACTGCTTGACGACGCTTGCGCGAAGCGCCCGATATTCCGAGATCATCTGGTCGATGTTAAAGCCGTCGGCCAGACGCAGAGCGGCATGGAGCTCAGCCGCGCTTTGAGAAAAGGGGCTGTCTTTCGGGCCGTCGCCTCGCGATTTATCAAATCGCTCCCGCGGGGTTTGTGCGGTTTCGAGGTCGTCCGCCACAAACCTAAGAAGATCGAAGATATGATCTTCCAGAGCCAACTTCGTCATCCGATCGCTGGCCGGTGACAGAGTTCGAGCGAACTCCGTCCATTCCTTCACGATCGGAGCCTGGTTCTGTCGAATGAAGTCAGCCAGGCGTTCGTACTTTGGCCGCTCAGTGGAATTGCTCAAAGCCGCCCCCAAGTACTCAAAGCCGCCCCCAAGTAGATGACGCGAGCCCTAGATCGAGCAGGCACAAGCCCGCTGCTCGCGAATGCCGTGCCCTTCCGAAGCGCCGAGCCTAGAGTATAGCCACTGGCTCCCGAGCTGTCACAACTGGCTCCGCCTGCGGGGAGAACCGCGCGACTTTGCGGCCGGAACCTGCGGTACAACGGTCGTTTTGCACTTGCCCTGCAGGACGCGGGGATATCGGAAAGCGATCGTTCCACTCACGTCGCGGGCAGGACCCGGCGCACCTCTGCGTCGATCTGTAGCGGATGCAAGCTAGCACCACCATATTGGCCTAGGGGAACCGGCTTCAATGCTTGGTGCTCGAGTTCCGATGGACTATCGAAACGCAGAACAGCTGTTCGGTGCTCGAGCGCACTTCCACTGCCAAATCCGCCCGCTTGCTTGGGAAGACGGATTCCCGGGCGATTCCAGTCAAGGTTTGCATTGCTTTGACTTCGGCGGCTTTCAGATTGGGAAGGGGTAGACCTTCCTCGTCTGCAAAGAAATCGCGACCACTTTGGATGTCAAAGAAATACCGATTCATGGAGCGCTCCAGAAATTGAACACATATTAGTCCCGCCAATCGGTGCGTTGCTTGCCTGAAGACTCGGACATCGATGCGGCTGTCGTCCTGTCATACGATCAGCCTCAACTGTTCGATCTGTCCCGCCGGACCTTGCGAAATTCTTCGGGACCTTTCATCAGCCTGCTCTTCCGGCTTGCCCTGTCTTCGGATGTCGCACCCGTATCGGCCAGCCGGTCGAGCGCGTCAGAGGCAAGCTCCTTTGCGCGGATCCGAGGGCTCTCACGATTCGACTCTGGAGATTCGCGCATAGGCCGATCACGCAGCCCTTCGAGCGCCGTCTTCACCAGCAGTTGTACCGCTTCTGATCGGTTAGGCCTCTGCTTCTGGCTGAGCGCCCATGCGTCAACCTGGTCGAGAAGCTCGGGCGTCAGCCGAACCGCCCGTCCTTGCTCAGCTGTCCCCGCTGACGTCTTCCGCGGAACTGCTTTTGACCTGGACATCTCTGACATCATTCGATTGGAGGGCGATAACGGCAATGCCGCGGCATGAGATGCGGACAGTCATCCCTGCGAGATGGGGAATCCGGCATTTTTTGCTCCCGTCTCGAGCTAATGAATCCGGCCGCTTAGGGTTCCAGTGAACCCCTGCCACGACCGCCCGCTCATCGCACAGCTCCTTGCGCTGTTCTCAAACACGACGAGGGAGCGACGGAGTGCAATTGCCTTCCGGACCATTGCGACGGCAGCGCGTCTGACAGATCGACCGATTGATATCATCTCTGCCTGAAGGACAGCGTGCACCTCCGGAGCTGCAATAGCCACAACTATCTCGACCTGGCAGGGATCGGACAGACCTTCGATTTGATGCTCGCGAGCCCCGATTTCACTGGCTATTCCCTGCTACGAAGCGCAGCGTCATCCGAACGAAGAGGCTGGCCTTGAACGGAAGCACGTTCAGCAGCGAAACCGGTTTTGCAGAAGGGCGCCGTATGACGGATGTCACCAAGGAAGCCCTGGATGGTGCCGCCGCGCGGCATCTCTCTGCTGGCTTCAACTTTCGTGCCTATACGCCGGACAAGATCGCGTACGATCTTATTCGTTGGGATGAGGAGTTCAGACACGCCAATTACACTCAACTGGTCGTAGCCGTGACGCTCTGGCAAAGTAGTTTGTCTGGCTAGCGCAAAGCAATCATCGAGTACATAGCGTCTGATATCTGGAATCCAGATCGGGATATGCCGGTGCCGCCTAATCAACCTCTTCAACTCATTGGGAAGCCAATCCGGCAGCTCTTTGGTCGGATCAAATTTTTGGATCAGCTCGGCCTCATTCAGCAATGGAATTGCGGCGCGATTGTACTCATCGGTAAGGATTCTGAGCGGAAAATACCTTTCACGGAGAATCCGACCTTCAGCCGCAAGCATTCCACCGAGGTAAGGATGAATACGAATTCCGTCACAGTAGCGGCGCGTATCTTTCATTAGTCTCTCCAATTGCAATGATGCACGTTTCGCGCGCAATAGTTGGCGACGTGCGTTTCTCAGTGCTCATTTACAAGATTTCAATCCGCTGCGATTGCGCTGCAAGTAGCGACTTCTAGAGGCTAAGTCGTATTTGCCCGATCGTCCGAGCGGGGCGGCTAGTGTTTTGAATGAGTCCGGCCATCGAACTGATAAGCTTTTATTCTGTTGCGGCGGTCAGCCGAGTTGCTAGAATCTAGCATTCGGTTTGATCGAGATGGCAGGCAAGCAAGCCAAGATACTTTCTGATCAAGCGGCGCAAGATTTACTCTTCTTCGCCGAGACGACCCGCCACCCGGATAGAAATCGCGTTATTGTCCTACTGTCCTTGAAGGCAGGCCTGCGCGCAGCAGAAATTGCGAAGTTGACCTGGGAAATGGTCGAAGGCGCTGAGGGCCAGATCGGCTCGACAATAGAGTTGCGAGATACGATTGCAAAGAAACGGCACGGCCGCCGCATTCCCCTGCAGGGCCATTTACGACAAGCGCTAGTTGCTTTGCGGCCTTTGTCTCCGGGGAATGGCGCGATTGTACGATCCGAGCGCGGCGGACCGATGACGCCGCTCAGCATCGTCGTTTGGTTCAATCGGGCTTTTCACGCGACCGGGCTCAGCGGCTGCTCGTCCCACTCAGGGCGACGAACGTTTATTACGCGCGCTGCCCGACTCGTTCACAAGGCAGGCGGCTCGTTAAGAGACGTGCAGCTCCTGGCCGGCCATAGCTCAATTCAAACAACGCAAAGATACATCGACGGCGACAGCGATGCGCAACGGAGGCTGGTATCACTGATTTAGCCAAGCCTCCAAAGATGCAGTACGTCAAACGAGCGCAAATTGACCCGACGGCGTTCGCGGTAGCTCTGATCGAATCCGTGTGCGCGGTGAGCGTCGATCCAGATTTTGCTGCCTCAGTTGACGGCACAAGCTCGAACGATCCGCGCCTGATAGCAGCACTAAGAGCAAATAGCACGGCAGGTCTATTCGATTGGATGATGGACAGCTTTAGCTTCCAGGGGATATCGGACAGCGTCGCGCATTCCTATCTGGAATCGAACGGTAACGCGACTTGGCAAACGATTAAGTCTCAGCTTGCTGGACAGCCAACCTGCCCTCTCCTTCCGAGCTATTGGACATTCGAGGGGTGTCGATACGACAAGACGGGCAAGTCGTGCTCTCAACCCGGTCACATGGCGCGCTGCCCGGTACCGAGTCACCCCTTGCGCAATGGGCGGCTGAACCAAACAGCATTCAGCCTCTACCTGTTCATACGCGACCAGACGAGGTCCGACCTGATTGGCTGGATAGACGCACGCCTCGAAGAGACCGGTGATCGAGATTTCCGTGCGGGCCAGGAGGCGCTGATTGGGCCGATGCGACATATCTTCGGGGTGTCGGACAAAGTCCTATCAATGACTCTATCAGCCGTGCTGATGGCCGACCGCGGCAACCGACCGCGATGGTTTGACGTTGGCAGTCAGATGATCGTGGTCGATACCCTCGTACACAATTTCCTGAGACGGACCGGCATCTTGGCTGAATTCGACGCCGCTCACGTCTACGGCCCGAAATGCTATCAGCACGGCGGCTGCTCCGACATTTTGCGCCGTGTAGCCGAATGCATTGACGCTCGCGCGTTCAACGGCAGCTTTCCGCGGATTTTTCCGAGACTTATTCAACATGCACTATGGCGATACTGTGCGGCCGACGAATTAGACGTCTGCAACGCGAACAATATTGATGAGTCTAAGTATTGCATTCAAAATACTTGCGAAATTTACAGTATTTGTCGCCGAAACAACGACTTTAGCGTCAAACCGAAAGCAAAAACTCAAGAATCAAAATATCGCTTAAAGTATTGGTTTTGTTGACATTTATGACGTCTTTACTACAATTCTACTTGAGAGTATTTGCTCTCAAATGACTATGGAGAAATCGAAATGATCGTCTTACTAAGGCCGTCAGGCAGCCCGAGATTCAATACACCTCCCCAGCAAGGGCCCCGATCGGGGCCCTTCTGCTTTTCTGGGAGGCTTTGATGACAAAGTCTGCAGGACATGCTCAGGCCAGCGCAAGAGAGCTGATTGTCTTCGGCCTCGACACAGCCGGCAAACCCAAGGCAGGGCGCTTCCCTGAGAAGCACGCAGCAGCAGCGATGAAAGCAGCCAAGTCGCTAAAGCTCTCAGTCTGCGCTGACGACAAACCTAGCATCGCTGACTTACTGAAAAAGATCCCTGTCGGACGGCTGCACGCCCAAGGCAAGGCGTTCATTCCGTACATCAAGCGCGACCTCTTCGATCAGATCCAGACGGCCGCAGCCCCGGCTTCCCTAGCTGCAAAGTCGAACCCTGGTCCGGCCTTAACTGAGGCACCGATTGCCAAGCCACCCCGCAGTTGGGACGACATCGCCGAAGGGCATCTCGTTCTCTATCACGAGGGCCCCCGCGACGGCTGGTGGGAAAGCGTCGTCCTGGCCCGGGACGGCGAGACGCTTACGCTGAAGTATCGCGATTTCTCAAGATACCCAGCCTTTCAATGCCACTTCCGGGCAGTCGCCCTCCCCTACCCGATTTCTGAGTAAGTCAACTTCGGATGGCTCGGATTCCGAGCCATCCACTCCCTCATTCCCCAAACATCGCAAAACAAGGAACAACCATGTCTCACGACACGGACCTCATTCGCTCGCTCAACGACGACCTCAGGAAGCACTTGATTGGAGGCGGAGCGGTCATGACCGCCGGCGTCGCCGCCCTCGGCCAGAGCTTCGTAGAGCGTGCGATCAAGACGTTGGCTGCATTTGATGATTTTCACCACGCCAACGATCCCCACCAAGAGCATGATATGGGTATTTTCGACCTGGATGGTCACGCCCTCATGTTCAAGATCGAGTACTACGATAAGACACTGACCTATCACTCCCCCAATCCAGCCGATCCAAACGTCACTGAGCGGGTGATCACGCTCATGCTGGCAGACGAGTACTGACGGCTTAGTCAATCATCCTTGGTGGCCATCATACGCTTGATTGCGTCTCGTGGATCGAAACCAATCGCTTCCGCGAACGCAATCAATTGCACGACGTCCAGCTTCCTCTGGCCGGTTTCGACGGAAGCAACAAACGACTGGTATCGCTTCAACTTTGCGGCGACCTCGGTCTGCGTGAGACCGGCCTTCTTCCTCTTCTCAATCAAGAACAATCGAAGCGCCTCGTGTCGCGTCGATTGAAGCGTCCGAGACATCGATTCGCCCACCAGACAACGGGGGCGAACAAATAATCTGAGTTCCAGATTATCTAAAAAACAGATATTACTTGAGTGCTCAACGAAGCGGCTAGGAGGGGAGCCCAATGACCACACTTGCAGAACTGTGCAGTTACAGAACGTCCGTGAACGGCAACACCAGGCTTGGACAGCGGCTGCTGCACTTCGGCACATCGCTGGCCGCTTCTACGAAAACCTCGACCGCGCTGCTGCTTGGCCTTCTCTTGCTAGTTTCTGAGCCCGTTCGTGCTCAGGCTGAAATGGTCTCGATTAAGTGGAGATCATCCGCGCCCGTGGCTTGGGTTCCCGGCAATGATTACATCGACGGCTACACGCCAAACTTCAAGAACGCGACGGTCGAAGAAGGGGGCAAGACTCAGAAGGAAGGCGCACTTGCAGCTGAGTTACTGATGCCCAAAGGAATGACAGGCCGCCGTATCCCCTTCGTCGTACTGCTGCACGGATGCAGCGGCATGACACCCAGCTTGAAGAAGTGGGCCAATGAGTACGGCGGCAGACTTGTCCAGGCGGGATATGGAGTGTTGGTCCTTGATAGTTTTGCAACTCGGGGGGTCACGGGGAACGGAATCTGCGCTGACCCGAGTCAACTGGAATGGGCGCGACGTCGGACGGATGATGCATATTCAGCACTGGATTGGCTGATCGAGACCGGCAAGGCCGATCCAAAGCAGGTTTATGTGCTGGGCCGCAGCAACGGCGCGACGACATCGCTCATCATTATGAACAGGAAGATCGGTGATGTTCAAAAGAACATGTTTGCCGGTGCCTTTGTGATGCAGCCTTCGTGTCTCTACATGAAAAACGTCGAGTTCTACGCTCCGGTGTACTTGTTCTTGGCTGAGAAGGACCAAGCGACGAGTCCGGTGCTGTGTTCAGACATGGCTAAGACCAAGCGTCCTGTCGCGGTACAAACTAAGCTTTGGGAAGGGGCGACTCATGGATATCAAGACCGTGCGCCGGATCGGATCGAGGAGATTGCAGGAAAGCAGGTGAACTTCGCATACAACGCTGCTGCCAATGAAGGCACAATCAACGCTATTGTCGGTATACTGAACTCTAGCAAGCGGTAGCATGTCCGTTCTAAAATCGGCGAGTTGTTTTGGTTTTTCACTTACTGCTGACTGGAGCGTGGAGTCATTCACTTGGTGAGCTAACCCCACACGGGCGATGAACGTCGTCGGCAAAACGGAGCCTGATGGCGGCAATTCGCTCCGCCTCGCAGCCGCAAGCGCGTCCAAACGGCAATACCGCGTGGCGACATCCACTTCGGTCATTGGACGATACGACGCGAAGTAGGCCACGACAATGATTGGCCACCAAGGCTTCGCTACCCTCTTGTTGAGGGACTGAGTAGCACGCAGTCAGCCGAAATTGGGAGACGCTTGGCGGACGAGCGGCGCTGCTGCAAGCAGCAGCGCCGCTCATATTTCGGTCGGTGCAATGAGCAGGCGTCCGGCACCAGCGTGCCCGAGCCTCAGGACAGATCCACATAGATCTTCTCCCGACGAGGACGAGCCCCCTTTGTCTGTGAAGCCCTCGTATTCCGACTCGCGCCAATATGCTCGATCAGAACCGTGAGAAGATCCGCGACTTGACGTCGCCGCAGCCCGGTACTCACTCTGACTATGACGGGCGTTTCCCTGCAAGGGCGATAATCGCTACTTCGTCCATTGACGATTTCTGTTATTCTATCAGGACCAACCAGATAAACATTGCTCGCTCGGCCTGAATCAGTTGCCATAGGTCGTCCTCCGATGTCTGCAGAACACTGTAGAACGCATTTACAAGATCCGAGATGACCCCGAGCACGTCCCCGGGGCGGAGCCATGCTGTTCAGGTCGGACGCTTTGGGCGGACGGTCGTCACCAGCGTACACGAGCCAAACGGCCGGAATTTTTCAAACAATTTTGAAAACTGACTCGGCTCGAAACCTTTCATTTCTGACCATCTGGATGCGGTTTTCGCCGAAAGCTTCGCCTCAAACAACGCTGCAACTTGAATTGACGGCCGGAGGAGCGACGGCACAACAAGGTCGCCATCGTTTCGCCAAATACGAGGGCCTCGGGGGTGAGCGAACCTCATCATCTTGCGAATATGCAATAAGACGGCGTTTGGCGCGTGAAAGTGCTGCCCCTGCCGAGAAGAACCATGATTAGTTCCCCATCCGGTCGTCTTCCGACAAATTTACGAAAATTGGCGCCGCAAAAACCTGGATACTTTGCCACTCGCCGCTCGCATTTCGCCTGAAACGTCGCTTCAGACGTCGCTTCCGATCAAGAGCAGTGCTCTACAAGGACAGACCAGATCCCCAACATAACCGCCCAAAAGTCTTTTGTCCCGGCGCTCATCGACACGACGCTAATTTAGCACGCCAGAAGCAAAACCAGGAGCTTCGAATGAATTCGAAGAATGCGGTGATCATTCCCACTCAAGCGAAAATCGTCAGTCGAATCGAAACGGTTCGGAAAGCATGGGACCGCTCGGTCTCAAGGGGCGGCAAATTCAGCGAATACAAATATCTGCGGGCGGTATTCCGTGCCTATGAGGTATTCGCCTCGAACGATCTCTTAGATTCTCTTGCCGAGATCGCCCCATGCGAATTGATGTCGCCAGTACGCTCAAGTTGGCATCCAATCCGCACGATTATCGAAGCTACGTGTGACAAGCAGGATGTGCGCATGAAAAGTCGCTGGACACGCGCCATGGAGTTTGCCCTCACAAGGAAGGTCGCTTCAAGTGACTTGCTCCGCTTTATCCGCGCGAACGGCGGCATAGCAGGGTGCGCCGATTTGGCCAGCAAGCTGAAGCTAAACCGTCGCAGTGATCACGTCAGCCCGCAACAGGCCCCAGTTCGCGACGGAGCGCCACTTCGCCGTTCTGGTCTATAGGCCCGCCGTGCAAGGAGCGCGCACAGAGCTTGAGCGGATCCTAGCCGCTTTCGAGCACGAACCGAGACGATACGGATCGAGGTAAGAATTGCGACCTTCGGGAGAACACAGTAGCCACGGGCACCGCTCGAGGATCAGGCTGAAAATTTCGTCGCGGATAAACCAGTTCGAGCCGATCTCGTGCTCTCGTCATGGCGACATACAAAAGACGACGCTCCTCCTCTAGGGCTGCGCTACTCTTGGCGCGCGCAGAAGGTATACAGCCTTCCATTACATTGAGAATCATGACCGACCTCCACTCCAACCCCTTTGCGCTATGGATCGTCGAGAGGGTCAGAACGTCTTCGGGATCATCCTCTGAATACCGTCGTTTGGCCATCGCGGGAGGATCCAACGCGACATTTGCCAAGAACTCTTGACCAGATTCAAACTCCCCTCCGAAGACCGCGAGTTGCTCGAGGTCTGCCAGTTTGCTCTCTAGTTTATTCTCGCATTTCCGCTTGAGACGGCGGCGGTACCACTTCAGAATATGGTGCAAAGATGCGGGCCATTCTGACGCCGATAGCTTTGCCGAAAGCCTCCTAAATTTGTTCACCCGCCCCTGTGCTGCCGCGGGCATATCCGCCTGTCTTAACAGACTGTGCGGGGCCATTCCGTCGAATCGCTTCAAAACTCGATGCGCAGTTACCTTGCCGATCCCATCCAAGAGCAAGAGAGCGCGGAAACCAGCTAGTTGGTCTCTGGGATTTTCGTGCCATCGAAGTACTGCCAGAACATCCTTAATGTGGGCGGCTTCCAAGAACCTGAGGCCGCCCCATTTTCTAAATGGCACCCCTGATCTCTGGAGTTCAACTTCGAGGAGTGCGCTTTCATGCGACGTCCTGACCAGGACGGCCTGCTGCTTAAGCTTCACTCGTCGCTCCTGCAAGGAAAGGATTGTCTTCACAACATGCCTGGCCTGACCTCTCTCGTCCTTAACCGTAGTTAGGATGGGTAGCTGGTGCGATTTCCGCTTCGACCACAGCTTCTTTTCGAAAGCGTCGTCAGCCAAGGAGATCACAGCGTTAGATGCCTTCAATATCTTGGACGTCGACCGGTAGTTCCTCGCGAGAGAGACGACTTTTGTGCACAACGCAAAGCTTGTCGGGAAAGTGCGAATGTTTTTCACCGTGGCCGCTCGGAACGAATAGATTGCTTGCGCATCGTCGCCGACGACCGTCACACCTCGCCCGTCTGGCTTCAAGAGCTTTACGATCTTGAATTGTAGCCTGTTCGTGTCCTGGAATTCGTCGACTAAGACATAGTCGAAGCGCCTTCGAAGCGTATCCCCCACTCGTGGCTTGCGAAGCAGCGTTGCGAGATGAACAAGCAGGTCGTCATAGTCTACACAATTCCGCTTGAGCTTGGCTCTAACGTACCTCTTGAAGATGGTCGCCAATGGTCGACGATGTCGTATCAAACTCGGAAATCGCCTGCTAAGCGTTGCCCTGAGCGACAGATTGGCGTTTCTACTGTACGCGAATACGTCACAGCATACTTCCGTCGAAGGGAGCGCCTTTTCGTCATCGGCTTTTCCTGAACCCATACGGACAATGTCCATGAGGTCCTTCGCATCCTCTTGATCTAAGACGGTGAACATTTTCGTCAGACCGATTTGGGAGGCGAACTCCCGCAGTAAATTGTTGGCTATCGAATGAAACGTACCGGCGTAGGGCAAGCGGACCGATACTCCATCCAATTCGGCCCTGATGGTCGACTGAACGCGTTCGACCAGCTCCTGAGACGCCCTTCGAGTAAACGTAGCCACAAACATTCGTTCCGGTTTGGCACCGCAAGAGATCAAGCGACCGGCGCGAGCTGATAACACGCGGGTCTTTCCGGTCCCAGCGCCAGCAACAATCAATAACGGGCGATGCTGCGTCGCCTTCCCGCCCTTGATGCCGTAGTTGACGGCCTCTCGCTGCTCTTTGTTCAGCTTGAACAAGCCCGCCGTGTTCATGCGATGAAATGACATGATTTTATACCTTGATACCGGCACGCAGTAGGCGTCGCCTGAGGCGAGGTCGGTGCCTGCGATTGCAATTGGGTTGAAGACCAGCGGCGAGCGATGAAATCGATGCTGCTATTGATCATTTACAAGATCGAAAAGCCCACCTCTGCGCCCGAAGCGCGACTGTTTCCCCGTGGATGCTCGCTCGAAACGACGAATGGCCATGCGACACTGCCGTATTGTCGCCTTGAGAACCTTTTTGCCGTCGCCTGATGCGATCCAAAGATCCGGCAGAGAAAGATGCCTCATCTGCAGATAACTCGTGAGACGTTCCCCCGGACGCATGTTGCCCTCATACTGATGGAACTTGATCTCTCCGGAGGAATTGGGCTTTTCGCCTTTCGCGAGCCGGTACGCCATGGTTGGTCGTTTAAGAAGGTAGGCCAACGTCTCAGCAAACTCTCCGTCTCGCACGCGCCGTGCATCAACCCCGGTTTGGTCAGGAGAGATAGGAATGTATTTCTTGGTACGGTTCAGTTTGGCAACGAGGCGCTTTAGTCTCTTGGCATCTATTCCCCACACGAGAGCGTGGAGATGCCAAGATACACATTGCGAGCGATCAAGGCTCGCACCAACGGTGGCGATATAGGGATAGAGCCCCGGCTCGATCAATCCGATATAATTGCAATCGTGGAGACCTTTGCCCAATCGTCGGACCATCGGCTTTAGGTCAACGTTGAACTCGTTCGAGGCTCTGGCGCAACCTATATCGACTAGAGTGACCAGGAACACCGGCTGATTAATACTTCGAAAAACGTCGTCGTAGCTGAGAAGACCAGCCATTTCTCTGCAGAGGAAATGAGCCCAGCATAGCCGTGCATCGCTATTAACGGCACTGAGACTGGCACCGTCTCCTGAGACGACAAGATCCTCATCATCCTCATCGACAAGATGGCGCTTACGAGAAGTCTCGAAGGCGATAAGAAGCTCGCCGACAGCGTCGTCTTCGTGCTGTTGAATAAGAGCGTGCTTGAAAAGAGACATTGACGTCATCCTTTGTTGGGGGATGACGATCATTTACAAGGTCGAAAATCGACGTTTTAGTTTGCGCAAATCTTGCAATTCTCATTCAAAACGCTGCAGAACGGGCTCAAAGCGTGCAATATCGAAGATGAAGTGTGTCAACAACAATAACAAGAAGCCAAATAGCCCGCCCGCGGAGAAACATATCTTTTGTGGTACATCTCGCTAATCGGTACTACTCGTGGCGCCAAGCTCCCCGAGGTGACACCTCGAGGAGCTGAATCGATCTTCGCTAGGCTCTAGGCGATCTGGTGCCGGGCTTGCCGAAATTCTTTCGATATTCTTCGAAGTTGTCCGGCTTGATACCCTCTTTGATTGCCCCCTGCACTCTCTTAGCATTCTTGCTCAAGAGCTTCGTATCCCTGCGCCAAAGGCCGCCTTGTTTGACGAACGCGATGGCTGCAGGTCCTAGGGATAATCCTAGGAGAAGCGCTATGACGATTTCGCGGGCGGAGGTGATCACATCGGTCGAGCGGCGGCGCCGGTGGTCGCAGGATGAGAAAGAACGGCTTGTTGCAGCATCGCTCGAGCCCGGCGCCAGTGTTTCCGAGGTGGCTCGCAGGGCCGGGCTTCATGTGAGCCAGCTGTTCAGGTGGCGCAAGGAGCTTTGCAAGCACGCTGAAGCGAGTATAGCGCCGTTCGTGCCGGTCGAGATTGGATCGTCTGTGCCGCCGCACAATCTGACCGAAGCGCCATTGACGGCGGCGCCGGCGCGTCGACGGAGGAGCCAGGGCATCATCGAGATCGACCTTGGTAGCGGACACCGCATCCGGGTCGATGGCGAGGTTGATGGAGACGCGCTACGTCGTGTTCTCGATGCTTTGGTACGCCGATGATCCCGGTTCCGACGGGCGCGCGAGTGTGGCTCGCGACAGGCTACACGGACATGCGCCGAGGCTTTCCGTCGTTGGCGCTCCAAGTGCAGGAGGTGCTGCGCAAGGATCCGCTCAGCGGTCATCTGTTCGTCTTCCGCGGTCGCCGAAGCGATCTTGTGAAGGTGATCTGGCACGATGGCCAAGGAGCATGCCTGTTCACCAAAAGACTCGAGAGAGGAAGGTTCATCTGGCCATCGGTTGCGGGCGAAGCAGTGACGATCTCACCGGCGCAGATGAGCTACCTGTTGTCCGGAATCGATTGGCGCAACCCGCAAGAAGCCCAGCGTCCGACGCGGATCGGATAGCCGTTTTTGGTTGAATCTGCTGCTTGATCTGATTCAATGGCTTCATGATATCGAAGCCGGACGATCTTCCGTCGGACCTTGTCAGTGCCCTGGCAGCGCTGCAAGCCGAGCGTGAGGCCCGGCTGCGAGCCGAGGCGATGGCTGCCAGGGCGCGGGCGGAGCTGTCGGATAACGCGGCGCTGATCGCGCATCTTGAGCTGCGGATCGAGAAGCTCAAACGCGAACTGTACGGGCAGCGCTCGGAGCGCACGGCGCGGCTGATCGAGCAATTGGAATTGGAGCTCGAAGAACTCATTACCACGGCGAGTGAGGACGAGCTTGCCGCTCAGGCCGCAGCGACGAAAACCCACGCCGTGCGTTCCTTCACGCGCAGGCGGCCGGTGCGCAAGCCGTGGCCTGACGACATCGAGCGTGAGCGCGTCGTCATCGAGGCCCCGACGAGCTGTGCCTGCTGCGGCGGATCGCGCCTGGCGAAGCTGGGCGAGGATGTAACCGAGACGCTGGAGGAGATCCCGCGCCGGTTCAAGCTGATCGAGACGGTGCGGGAAAAGTTCACCTGCCGCGATTGCGAGAAGATCAGCCAGCCGCCGGCACCGTTCCATGCCACGCCGCGCGGCTTCATCGGTCCGCAATTGCTGGCGACGATCCTGTTCGACAAGTTCGGCATGCATATCCCGCTTAACCGCCAGAGTGTGCGCTTTAAGGCCGAGAGGATCGACCTGCCGCTGTCGACCCTGGCCGACCAGGTCGGCCACGGAACCTTCGCCGTCGTGCCGCTCTTCCAGCTGATCGAGCGCCATGTGCTGTCGGCCGAGCGCCTGCATGGCGACGACACCACCATCCGCATCCTGGCGAAGGGCAAGTGTACGACCGGCCGGATCTGGACCTATGTGCGCGACGATCGGCCCTACGGTGGGCCTGCGCCGCCGGCGGCGATCTATTACGCCTCGAGCGACCGACGAGGCGAACATCCCCAGAAGCATCTGGCCGCCTTCGCCGGCATTCTGCAGGCGGATTGCTATAGCGGCTTCGAGCCGTTGTTCGACCCGCAAAAGAAAGCCATGCCGATCACGCCGGCATTCTGCTTCGCCCATGCGCGGCGGCGCTTCTTCGAATTGGCCGACGTCGAGAAGAATGCCAGGGAAGGCCGCAAGGGCAAACCGGTCTCCCCGATCGCACTGGAAGCTGTCAGACGCCTCGATGCGCTGTTCGAGATCGAGCGCGCCATCAACGGCCGCAGCGCCGACGAGCGGCGTGCCGTGCGCCAGGAGCAGAGCAAGCCGCTGCTCGACGATATGCACGACTGGCTGCTCTGCGAGCGAGAAACCCTCTCGCGCTCCTCCGAGGTCCTGAAACCCATGAACTACATGCTCAGGCGCTGGGACGACTTCGCCCGCTTCCTCGACGATGGCAGGATTTGCCTCAGCAATAACGCCGCTGAAAGAGCGTTGCGCGGCATCGCGTTGGGGAGGCGCAACTGGACCTTCGCCGGCAGCCTGCGCGGCGCCGACCGCGCCGCTATCATCCTGACGATGATCACGACCTGTCGCCTCAACGAGGTCGATCCTAAGGCCTGGCTCGCCGACGTCCTCGCCCGTATCGCCGACCTTCCCGCATCGCGTCTGCACGAACTGCTGCCCTGGGAATGGAAGCTCCTGGGTCAAGCCGGCAAGCCCGCCGGTCAGCAGGCCGCCTGACCTTCACGCAACCCCATCATAGAGCTCGCCACGCCCGCGCGCATGTATCGATCAGGCGGCCTTCGTCGTATGGGTACAGAGCTTCTCGCTATAGCCATTCACCGATGCGGCCTTCAACAGGCTCAAATATCTGTTGGACCCAGACCGGCGAGAGAAGATTGCATCGAGCTCACGCAGCAGCACCTTTCGCTGCGCGCCCGCATTCAAAATCAGCTCGAACACATCCATCAAATGATCAGCCACGTCATAATCGCATTCTCGCTGATAGCCATCAGCTGCTTTGGAACGGATCTCATCAAGAGCCTCTCCGAACTCAGGATGTGTTTCTTTGAACTGGCCCAGCTCTTTTTGTTGCTTCGCCATCAAATTCTCTTTCTTCTTTCGCCGTGCTGGCGCTCCAGCTAACCCGTTCATCTTCTTCCGGCGAAGACGCTTCTTTCCAAATGCCATTTCGGTTTCTCCTTAAAAGCTTTCTCTCGGGGCGAATACTCAGGAACACCTAAGCTCTAGTTTGTCAAAAAATTGCGACCTAGGTTCGAAATTTTGGCCATATATTCTACTTGAAATAACATAAATAAGTGATAGAAGGTAGTGATGACAAAGGGTCGGTTTCATTTTCCAGACGCTCAAGAGTGCGCCATTTTGCTGCTTCTACTGGCGCGCTCTGGCGAAAACCGAGCAAAGGAGATCACTCGATTTCGCCTCTCGGAAATTACGCTTAAGCGATTGTGGCATCGCAACCGCATAACGGACGATCTATTGAGAGACGTTCACGAATGGCTGGCCAGAGCGGGATGGGCAATTTTCTTCGCGGGAGGTCTTTACGCGCTAGTGCGCGTTGATGTCGTCGAGAATTGGGTTCGACTGAGCTCTAAGAAGCTCGCAGGCGAGCTGGAGCAGGTTAGTAACGGTACCTTCGACTTTGAGAGGCACGCCTACCTGATTGCGAAAAACCAAGCTGATGACGATGACTAAGATGAAACTAGCATGGAGCCACCTATGATTACTTTGCGCGGCATTAGCCGCGGAGTTGAGTGCCTAAACGGCTCGACCGCAGGGACATCGACCGCAACGCGCCCCTAAGGCTTCAAGTTGCGGCTCGCCTTGCGTTTCCTGACGGGACTATGACCGCGTCTGGCTTGAGAAGAGAGGCTGCGCGCGGAAGGCTAATTGTAGAAAGAATCGCGAACAAGGATTTCACGACACTCAACAACATTGATCAGATGAGAGAGTTATGCCGCGTCCAAGCAAGGGAGCTCGGCTCTACAAGCGCAAGCCGCGCTACCGGGACGGTAAGCTCGTCGCCAAAGCCGTCTGGATCATCAAGGACGGCCATCGACATATCGCCACGGGATGCCTTGCGAGCGCGTCTGGAACAAAGCCGCCTCAAGAAGCAGAGCAAGCACTCGCGGACTACATCGCACGCAAGTACCAACCCGAGCGAACCAGACGGGACATAGAGGTGATAGACTGCGCCGATGTGCTGTCAATCTATCTGACGGACATCGGCGAGCCTGGCGAGCAACATGAAATTGAACCTCGGATCGAGCGCCTGAACGAATACTGGGGCGGCAAGATGCTCGCCCAAGTCAACGCGCAGTCCTGTGCCGGATATGCCAAGCATCGTGGTAGCCCAGGCGGCGCACGCCGCGATCTGGAGACGCTGCGCGCGGCGATCAATCACCACGCGAAGGAAGGCTTCCACCGCGGCGTGGTACGCGTGTCGCTGCCTCCCAAGGGAGAGTCGCGCGACCGTTGGCTGACCCGCAAAGAGGCCGCCGCATTGCTTTGGCACTGCTGGCGGCATCGCGAGAAACAGACGGTACACTCAGGGACCTCCAAGGGCGACCCGGTCGCCACGAGCCGCAGGCCGCTGCGCCATATCGCGCGGTTTGTGTTGATTGGCCTGTACACCGGCACTCGGGCAGGTGCGATAGCGACGGCGTCGCCCTATGCCATGCCTGGACGGTCCTACGTGGATCTGGAGCGCGGCATTTTTTATCGCAAGGTGATCGGCAAACGCACGACGAAGAAGCGCCAGACGCCGGCGCCAATACCGCCTCGGCTCCTTGCCCACCTTCGACGCTGGTGGAACCGCAAGCTGATCGCGGAGTGCTTCGTTGAATTTAACGGCAAGCCCGTCGCCTCGGTGAAGAAGGGCTTCAAGACCGCTGTGGGGCTTGCCGGCCTACCAGGGAAGGTGACACCGCACACCCTGCGCCATACTGCTGCGACGTGGCTGATGCAGCGCGGCGTGCCCATCTGGGAGGCCGCTGGGTTTCTGGGCATGTCCCCCGAGGTCCTGCAGGACACGTACGGCCACCACCACCCAGACTTTCTGCAGGGGGCGGCCACGGCCATTGGCCAAAAGGCCCGATATGTTTCGGTGGTTGAAACGGTGGTTGACTCGGGAAGGACCAACGATCAGAAGGAAAAACCTAATGATTTCTGGTCGGAGTGGCAGGATTCGAACCTGCGACCCCTGCGTCCCGAACGCAGTGCTCTACCGGGCTGAGCCACACTCCGACAAGAAGGCGGCTTATAGCGTCGGGCTTGACGCACTGCAAGCGGCCGAGATGAGGAATTTTATCCCTGTGAAAACGGGTGTCGAAACGCTGATATTGCCGGCCGGCGAGGCCGGCGCGGAAGCCGCCGCCCGGCGACTTGCGGCCGGCGGGCTGGTCGCATTCCCGACTGAGACGGTTTATGGGCTCGGGGCGGATGCTGCCAATGCGGTCGCGATCGCCCATCTCTACGCCGCCAAGGGCCGGCCGGCGTTCAATCCGCTGATCGCGCATGTCGCGGATCTCAAAGCCGCGCGGCGGATCGGGCGGTTCGATGCGCGCGCGCTGGCGCTCGCGGAGGCGTTCTGGCCGGGGCCGCTGACGCTGGTGGTGCCCAAGACCGAGGACTGCCCGGTGGCGGATCTCGCCACGGCCGGCCTCGACACGGTGGCGATCCGCATCCCCGCCCATCCCGTCGCGCAGGCGATCCTGCGCGCCTTCGGCGGCGCCGTGGTGGCGCCCTCGGCCAACATCTCCGGCCACGTCTCGCCGACGCTCGCCGCCCATGTCGAGAGCGACCTTGCCGGGCGGATCGACCTGATCATCGACGCCGGGCCTGTTATGGTCGGCGTGGAATCGACGATCATCGGCTGCTTCGACGCGCCGATGCTGCTTCGTCCCGGCGGGCTATCGCGCGAGCGGATCGAGGCTGTGCTGGGCGCGAAGCTGGCGCGGCCGCCGGTGGAGGCTGACAGCGACGACAGCCAGCCGCTGGCCCCGGGCATGCTGGCCTCGCATTACGCGCCGCGCGCCCTTGTGCGGCTCAACGCACGCGAGGTCGCGCCGGGCGATGCGCTGCTGGCGTTCGGCCCGGAGCGCCTGCCCGGTCTTGACGCCGCCTCGGCCGTCATGAATTTGTCGCCCACCGCCGATCTCGATGAAGCCGCCGCCAATCTGTTCGGCTATCTTCGCAGCCTCGATGCAAAAGCGCCGCGGGCGATTGCGGTGATGCCGATTCCCGAAGATGGTCTGGGCGAGGCGATCAACGACAGGCTGCGCCGCGCCGCGGTGGCGCGTTGAAGCAAGAGACGAGGACATGAACATCAACAAGCCTGCCACCCCGCCGCTTGCGCCCGAATTGATCGAGCAATTCCGCAAGATCGTCGGCGACCGCCACGCCATCACCGACCCGACTGACATCGAGCCTTACGTCACCGAGGAGCGCAATCTGTTCCACGGCCGCTCGCCGCTGGTGCTGCGCCCGGGCTCGACGGCGGAGGTTTCCGCGATCTGCAAGCTCGCCTCCGCGCACAACATCGCGCTGGTGCCGCAGGGCGGCAACACCGGGCTCGTCGGCGGCCAGACGCCGCACAATGGCGAGGTGGTGGTGTCGCTGCGCCGGCTCGACAAGATCCGCGAAGTTGATACCGCCTCCAACACCATGACGTGTGAGGCCGGCGTGGTGCTGCAGATCGCGCAAGCCAAGGCCTCCGAGGTCGACCGGCTGTTTCCGCTGTCGTTAGGGGCCGAAGGCAGTTGCACCATCGGCGGCAATCTCTCGACCAATGCCGGCGGCACCGCGGCGCTCGCCTATGGCGTCGCGCGCGAGATGGCGCTGGGCCTGGAAGTGGTGCTCGCCGACGGGCGCGTGCTCAATTCACTGTCGAAGCTGAAGAAGGACAACACCGGTTACAATCTGCACAACCTCTTCATCGGCGCCGAAGGCACGCTCGGCATCATCACCGCGGCGACGCTGAAACTGTTTCCGAAGCCACGGGCGATCGAAACCGCCTTCGTCGGGCTGAAATCGCCGGCGGCGGCCTTGAGGCTGCTCACCATCGCGCAAGGCGAAGCCGCCAACGCGCTGACGAGCTTCGAGCTGCTGTCGGAGCTGGCGGTGGATTTCTCGGTCCGCCACGGCATCGACGTGCGCGATCCGCTCGCAGAGAAGCATCCCTGGTACGTGTTGATGGAATTGTCATCGCCGAGCGAGGATGCCCGCACGCTGCTGGAGACGATCCTCGGCCGTGCCATGGAGGAGGAGATCGTCGACGACGCCGTGATCGCGGCGAGCCTCGCTCAGCGCGGCGCGTTCTGGAAGCTGCGCGACGAGATGTCGGCGGCGCAGAAGCCGGAAGGCGGCTCGATCAAGCACGACATCTCCGTCCCGGTTGCGGCCGTGCCCGAATTCATCGCGGAAGCCGATGCGGCCGTGGTGAAACTGATCCCCGGCGCCCGGCCGGTGCCGTTCGGCCATCTCGGCGACGGCAATCTGCATTACAACGTCAGCCAGCCGATCGGCGCCGACACCGCCGATTTCCTCGCGCGCTGGCATGATGTGAACGCGGTGGTGTTCGAGATCGTGCTGCGCATGGGCGGCTCGATCTCGGCCGAGCACGGCATCGGCGTGCTCAAGCGCGACGAGCTTCCGCAAGTAAAGGACAAGACCGCGATCGAGCTGATGCGCTCCATCAAGGCGATGCTCGATCCGCTCGGCATCATGAATCCGGGGAAGGTGCTGTGAGCTCTTCCCTTGCGATCGATGCGATCACCGACCCCGATGTCGAGGCCGTGGTCGCGCTGTGGCAGCGCTGCGGCCTGACGCGGCCCTGGAACGATCCCCATGCCGACATCGCACTGGCGCGGCGGCGCGACAATTCCACCGTGCTGGTCGGCCGCGACAATGGCGCGATCCTCGCCACCGTGATGGTCGGCCATGACGGCCATCGCGGCTGGGTCTATTACGTCGCCGTCGATCCCAGCTGTCAGAAGCGTGGCTACGGCCGCATTATCATGGCAGCCGCCGAGAACTGGCTGCGGCGTGCGGGTATTGCAAAGCTGCAGCTCCTGGTCCGCCGCGAGAACGCGCAGGCCAACGCGTTCTATGGCTCGCTCGGCTTCGAGCTGTCGACATCCGTGATGTTCCAGAAGTGGCTCGACGGCCGCGCGACTACGGCAAGCAATTGAGTTCGGGATGCGGCCGCGAACGCAACTGCGCCCCCTCGCCCCGTTCTTACGGGGAGAGGGTTGGGGTGAGGAGCCTCTCTCCGCACGTGGGACCGTCGACGGATCTGTACCCCCTCACCCGGACCGCAAGGGCGATCCGACCTCTCCCCGCAAGCGGGGAGAGGTGAAGAAGAGAGAGACCTCATGACCATTTCCGACCGCGTCCGCATCAAGGACGTCCGCGTGCTCTCGGACGGCTGGACCACGCTGAAGACCACGACGTTCGAGTACCGGCGCGCCAACGGCGAGTGGCAGACCCAGCACCGCGAGACCTATGAGCGCGACAATGCCGCCGCCGTGCTGCCGTATAATCTTGCGCGACGGACCGTGATCCTGGTGCGCCAGTTCCGCCTGCCGGCCTTCATCCGCGGTTACGACGACCTCTTGATCGAGGCGGCCGCCGGTGTGCTCGACAACGCCGAGCCCGAGGAGCGCATCCGGGCCGAGGCAGAGGAAGAGACCGGCTATCGCCTGCACCACGTCCACAAGGTGTTCGAGGCCTTCATGAGCCCCGGCGCCATCACCGAGAAGCTGCATTTCTTCGTCGCCGAATACGAGCCCGAGATGCGGGTGAGCGATGGGGGCGGCCTCGAACACGAGGGCGAGGACATCGAGGTGCTGGAGTTGTCCATCGACGAGGCCCTCGCGATGATCGCCGACGGCCGCATCATCGACGCCAAGGCGATCATGCTGCTGCAGTATGTGGCGCTGCATGTGTTCAGGTAGGTGTGCTTACCCTCCCCTGGAGGGGGAAGGTCGGCTCACATTGAGCGCAGCGAAATGTGAGCCGGGGTGGGGTGACGGTCTCTCCACCTCCAACAGTGCCCGAGTGGAGAGATCACCCCACCCCGCTCGCGCTACGCGCGATCGACCCTCCCCCTCCAGGGGAGGGTAAGAGGCACCGTCCGCGCCGCGCTATCCTCAACTGCAACTCTGTCCTGCATCCTCCCTCCCCCGTTGAGCAACCCCGCAACTATCTCTAGTCTGGCCCAACCAAGAACCAGGAGACGCGCCATGTCTGCTCCGCGCGACGACGAATTCGGCTTTGCGCCCGACTACGATTCCCCCGTCCCCTACATGCAGCGCACCCGGGATTATTACGCGGCGATCGGCTACACCACGCCGTACCGCTGGGCGCATTACACCGAGGCGCCGTTCCAGCCGCTGAAGAAACCGCTGGCTCAGTCGCGCGTCACCATCATCACCACCGCTGCGCCATACGATGCGGCCAAGGGCGACCAGGGGCCGGGTGCGGCGTATAATGGCAGCGCGAAGTTTTATCAGGTCTATGACGGCGACACGTCGAAAGAGCACGATCTGCGCATCTCGCACATCGGCTATGACCGCAAGCACACGTCGGCCACCGACAGCGGCACCTGGTTTCCGCTACCGCAGCTGTTGAAGGCATCCGCCGCCGGCCGCATCGGCGAAGTCGCGCCGCGCTTCTTCGGCGCGCCGACCAACCGCAGCCATCGCGTCACGCTCGACACCGACGCGCCGGAGATCCTGGCGCGCTGCCTCGCGGACAAGGTGGACGTCGCGGTGCTGGTGCCGAACTGCCCGGTCTGCCACCAGACCACGGCG
Organism: Bradyrhizobium sp. USDA 336; assembly: GCF_044908355.1. NCBI lineage: Bacteria > Pseudomonadati > Pseudomonadota > Alphaproteobacteria > Hyphomicrobiales > Nitrobacteraceae > Bradyrhizobium > Bradyrhizobium sp. USDA 336. The sequence goes on from NZ_JBIYDC010000002.1 coordinate 3,550,352, forward strand.
CTGGTGGCGCGGCACCTGGAGCGCAATGGCATCCCGACCGTGATCATGGGCTGCGCCAAGGACATCGTCGAGCACGCGGCCGTGCCGCGCTTCCTGTTCTCCGACTTCCCGCTCGGCAATTCCGCCGGCAAGCCGCACGACATCGCCTCGCAGGCGCAGACGCTCGAGCTGGCGCTCCGACTGCTGGAGACCGCGAGCGGTCCGCAGACCACGATACAATCGCCGCTGCGCTGGAGCGAGGACGCGTCGTGGAAGCTCGACTACAACAATGTCGCGCAGCTCTCGCCTGAAGAGCTGGCGCGGCGCCGCGCCGATTTCGACAAGCAGAAGGAGATTGCGCGCGGCAACCGCGCCGCCTGAAGCGCGTTGAGATTCGGAAGAATCATCATCGCGCTTCAGATTGTTGTTTGCGCATGATCTTTCCGGAAAACCGCTTCGCACTTTTCCGGATCATGCTTGACGTCCTCCAACAACAACAAGCCGAGGGAGAGCGACGTGACGCGACCGTTCGAGGGCGTGAAGATCCTGGATTTCACGCAAGTGCTGGCCGGCCCCTATGCGAGCTACCAGCTCGCACTGCTGGGCGCCGACGTCATCAAGATCGAGCGGCGCGAGGGCGAGGACATGCGCCGCACGCCGCTGAGCCGCGAATGGGCCGAGCGCGGGCTGGCGCCGGCATTTCAGGCGGTCAACGGCAACAAGCGCAGCCTCACGCTCGATCTGCAGAAGCCGGAGGCGATCGCGATCGTGAAGAAGCTCGCAGGCCGCGTCGACGTGGTCATGGAGAATTTCCGCCCCGGCGTGATGGACAAGCTCGGCATCGGCTACGAGGCGCTGTCGGCCGTCAACCCGAAGCTGATCTATTGCGCGGTGTCGGGATTCGGCCAGACCGGGCCGGACCGCCTGCGGCCCGGCTATGACGGCAAGATGCAGGCGCTGTCGGGCATCATGGCGATCACCGGCCACCCCGAGACGGGGCCGACGCGCGCGGGCTTTGCCGTGTGCGACGTGCTCTCGGGCGCCACCGCTGCTTTTGGTGTCTCGAGCGCGCTGTATCAGCGCGACCGCACCGGCAAGGGGCAGCTGATCGACGTCTCCATGCTGGAGGCGACGCTGGCGTTTCTTTCCGGCCAGATTGCGGACTGGTCTGTCGCCGGCCATCGGCAGCAGCTGTCGGGCAACCAGGCAGTGAGCCGCCGGACCACGGCAAATTTGTTCAAGTGCGGCGACGGCCATATCCTGCTCGCCGTCAACAACGAGAAGCAGTACCGCGCATTGATGGCTGCGCTCGGCCGCGAGGACACGCTGTCAGATCCGCGCTTTGCGGACTGGTTCTCGCGCAACGAGAACGAGGGCGCGCTGCGCGCCATCATCGAGCAAGCGCTGGCAAAACGGCCGGCACGCGAATGGGAGACGATCTTGGAGGACGCCGGCGCGCCCTGCGCCAGCATCTGGAAGGTCGAGGAGGTCATCGACCATCCGCAAATCAAGGCGCGTGGCGCGATCCAGGAGCTGGACACGCAATTCGGCCGCCTGCGCTTTGCCGGCAGCGGCTTCAAGCTCGCCCATGGCGGCGGCAGGCTGGATCGCATGGCACCGGAGCTGGGCGCGGATACGGACGCGGTGCTGGGCGAGCTGGGATTCGATGCGGCGGAGATCGCGGGGCTGCGGGCGCGGGAGATTGTTTAGAACACCGCTGCTGTAGCGTGGGCAAAGCGAAGCGTGCCCACCATCGCGCAGCGGACGACCGAGAGATGGTGGGCACGGCGCGTTGCGCCTTTTCCCCACCCTACGGCACCGCACCTAGAACAACGACCCCTGCCCGTCATCTGATGACGCTGCCGCAACCTTCCGCGTCGGCTTCTTCGGCTTCGCCGCCTCGGCCTCCGCCTCGATCTCCTCCGCGCTGATCGGCAGCACGAGCTGCTCGTCGTCATTGGCGACGCGGTTGACGCGGGTGGAGACTGGGTGCCAGGCGAATTCGCCGGCGCGCGGAGGCTTCATCAAGGGCAGGATCGCGTCGATCTCGTCGCCCTTGCTGTCGAGCCAGCGCTCGAAGTCGCGCGGGCTGATGGTGACGGGCACGCGGTCATGCAGCGCGGCGAGATCCTCGCCCGCCGCGGCGGTAACGATCGCGACCGTGTCGAGTTCCTCGCCGTTCGGCCCGACCCAGGTCTCGAACACAGCGGCAAAGCCGAGCGGCTCGCCGTCGGCACGGTGGATGAAGAACGGCTGCTTGCGGCCGCCTTCGGTCTTCCATTCGTAATAGCCGTCGGCCGGGATCAGGCCGCGCCGGCGGCGAATCGCAGTCTTGAACGCAGGCTTGTCCAGCACCGTCTCGGAGCGGGCGTTGATCAGGAGCGTGAACCCACGGGGATCCTTGACCCAGCCGGGCAACAAGCCCCAACGCATCAGGCGGAAATGGCGGGCGCCGTTCTCGAGCAGCACCACCGGAATCGGTTGCGTCGGAGCGACATTGTACCGGGGCGGGAAATTCGGCTGCTCGACATAGCCGAACAGTTGCCGCAAAGCCGCGGGGGCCGAAGTTATGACGAAGCGTCCACACATCCTTGGAGGCCTATATAGGGTCCGTTCAGGTCCTTTTAACCCCGAACGTTAACACTGCGGCAGATGAGCTCAACGGCCTCCCAACCCGCGCGGACGCATGTACAGACGGGCCCTGAGGCGACCGCCTGGGCCGAGCGGCTGCGCGTGGCCAACATCAATCCGCGGACCGGGCTTGCCACCGACTATCTCAACCATTTCAATGAAGCCGTGATGCTGCTCGAAATGGTGCCGGATATGCCGGAATGCGCCGAAGACTTCCTGACCTGGACGCCGCTGTCTTATGCCGAGCATTTCACGGCGTCGAATTTCAAGGCGCGGGATTTGGCGATCGAAGCCTATGAGAAAGCCGATCCCAACGTGCGTGCCCAGTTCGACCACTTGACGGATACCATGACCTCGATCCTGACCGCGGTCGGCTCGGCCATGCGCGAGGTCGAGAAGGACACGACGCGCGTCCGCCTCGCCGAGCAGGCCACGCTTTGGGTCAAGCCGCTGATCGCAGCCTGCGGCGGCATCATCAATGGTGGCGCGGAGGCCGACGTCGACACCATCATGGCGAATTCATCCGGATAGGTGACGCGATTGGCCGCAATCGTCCATCCTGCCCATCCCCAGCTTGCGGTCAGCGCGGCGATCTTCCGCGACGGCAAGGTGCTGCTGGTCCGCCGCGCCCGCTCGCCGGCCAAGGGCTTCTATTCGCTGCCGGGTGGCCGGGTCGAGTTCGGCGAATCGCTGCATCAGGCCCTGAGCCGCGAGGTCGACGAGGAAACCGGCCTTCGCATCGAGATCATTGGCCTCGCCGGCTGGCGCGAGGTGCTGCCGGCCGCGACCGGCGCCGGCCATTACCTGATCATGTCCTTTGCCGCGCGCTGGACGGCCCGGGAGCCGGCGCTGAACGACGAACTCGACGATTACCGCTGGATCGCCCCTGGCGCCCTGGCAAGCCTCGGCGACCTCAAGCTGACCGGGGGGCTGGAGGAGGTCATCCAGTCCGCTCACCGGCTGCTTGGGGCCTGACGGCCCGCCTTGCGCCAGCCGTCCCGAGGGGGCATACAGCCGCCGATGTCGTCGCGATTTCTGGCCATTTTTGTCCTGATTCTCGCCTGCGCCTCCGTGCCTGCGAGGGCCCAGGACGTGGCGGCGCCGTTTGACGGCGAACTGCAGCGGCTGGCCGAGATCCTCGGCGGCCTGCACTATCTCCGCGGCATCTGCGGGGCCAATGAGGGTAACAAATGGCGCAACGAGATGCAGGCGCTGATCGATGCCGAGACCCCCTCCGGCGAGCGCCGCACCCGCATGATCGCCGGCTTCAATCGCGGCTATAACGGTTTTCAGCAGACCTATCGCAGCTGCACGCCGGCCGCGATGGTGGCGATCCGCCGCTACATCGAGGAAGGCTCGAAGATCTCGCGCGATCTCACGGCGCGCTACGCGAACTAGCTACCCCGTCATTCCGGGGCTCGCGAAGCGAGAGCCCGGAATCCATTCATCCACCGTCTCTGATGCCCGATGGATTCCGGGCTTGCGCGAGGCGCGCCCCGGAACGACGGCGCGGTCGACGCATGTGCGTGACTGGAACCCTGTCATCGACTTTGTTCACAGCCGTTAACCGTTCTTAAAGATGTGGCCTAGCGGTCGTTAACGCCCGTGCTACACCTCTCGCACAGCGCATCGCCGTGGATCGCGCCCCAGCCTGACCGAGTTTCATGAGCCAGCCGATTTCCTACGCCCCCGCCCGCGCGCCGCTGCCCGATCACGAGCAGAAACAGGCCGCACTGAGCTATCTCAACGAGGCCTGGGCCGAGGCGCGTCATGACGGCGTCGACGGCGACTGCCTGGCGCAGGCGAGCCTGTTCGCGGCCCTCGCCGAGCTCGTCGGCACTTATGGCGAGGACGCGGTTGCGAAGTTCGTCGAGGGCTTTCCCGGCCGCATCCGCAACGGCGAATTCTCGGTCGGCATCTGCAGGCAGTAAGCCGTCCTGAAGCAGTAAGCCGCCTGAAAATGACCCCGCCACGCGGGCGGGGCCAGTTGACGGATGAATGACTCTGCGAAAGTCGTCGCGAAGTCTGCCGCTCTTATCGCACGGAAGCCGTTGCCGGCAGACAAGCATTAGTCTCGCGATGACCGGGACATGTTCCCGACAGAGTCGGGAACGCGCTCTCTCCCTCGGTCACGGCTCGATCTTGAGAGTCGCTTTCATGTTGGGATGATAGCGGCAGTAATACTCGACCATTCCAGCCTTCTTCAGAACTGACGTCGCCGATTGCATCGGCGGCAGCATCACGTCGAAATCGCCGTTCCTGGCGGTGGCGGTGTGGGCGAAGACGTCCTTGTTGACCCAGGTGATGGTATCGCCGATCTTCGCCGATACTTCAGCCGGAGCAATCACGAGATTGTCCATCGTAATCTCGATCGTCGCGGCGCGTGCCGGGACGATCGTCGACAGGAGGACGAGCGCAAGCGCGATCGAAGCGAGACGTCCCGGCATCATGCGAGGCTCCTATTTCAGCTCGGCCGCAACATGCTCGGCGTGCTGCTGATGACCTTGGAAGATCTTCAGCCCGGTCTGCAGCAGGCTCCTCAGCTCGGCATTGCTCGCAGACGGAATGAGTTGCGTCTCCAAGGCGCCGTTGACTGCCTTGTGGTAGGCGACCTCGTTGGCGACGTAGGCCTTGTCGAACGCCACGCCATCGAGCTTCTCGAGCTCGGCCAGCTTGTCTGCCGCCTGCTTCGAGAGCGCCTTGCTGGTGTCGTTGTCCTCCGGCGTGACGTTCAGTTTCTTGACGAGCGCGAGGGCCTGCTTGTTGACTGCTTCGTGGTCGCGCAGCATGTCTTCGGCGAACGCCTTGACGTTCTTGTTCTTGGCCTTCTTCTGCGCCTGCTTGGCGGCGTTGATGTCGATCACGCCCGCGATGTAGGCAATATGCGCGATCTGGGGATCGGTGGGCTTGTCGGCTGCGCTGGCGCCTTGCAGCAATACGGGACACGACAAGATCATCGCCGCGACGGTCGCCGCGCTCCATCGGATCAACATGACTTGACACTCCTGTGGGCCGGAAACGTTCCGGACTGTTGCTTGCACAGGTTGGATGCCAATTTCGAGCGAACGTTCCCGAGAAATTTACGCCCCGATGCCAAGGCGCCTGAGCACGGCCTCCGTCAGGCGCTCGCAACGCTCACCAGCGAACGGAAACGCATCCATCACGACCGGACCGATCTTCTTCTCGACGTTCTCGCGCAGCATCGTACGCGCACGGTGCAACCGCGTCTTCACGGTCTCGGGCTTGATGCCGAGCAGCTCGGCGGTCTCCTCCACGCTCATCCCTTCCATCACCCGCGCAATGAAGACCATGCGGAAGGTCTCGGGCAGTTCATCGACCGCGCGTTCGACGACACGCTGGATCTCGCGTTGGGCCATGGACTTTTCCGGATCAGTCGCGGCGGACGAAAGCGGAAACTGGATGATTTGCGCTTCGAGCGTTGCCTCCGGCACCGATCCCAGCTCGACCTGCGGCTTGCGACCGCGTGTGCGTCCGAGCGCTTCGTTGATGGCAATGCGCGATAGCCACGTCGACAGCGCCGACTCGCCAAGAAATCCATCGAGGTGCGTGAAGGCGCGGACATAGGTCTCCTGCACCACGTCCTCCGCGTCGCTGTCGCTGCGCAGGATGCCGCGGGCGAGCCTGAAGAGCCGGCGGTTATTGGCCTGCATGATCTCGCGCAAAGCGGCCTCGTCGCGGCGCCGCGCGCGGTCCACCAGCGCGGCTTCCGACGTCCTGGCGCCGGCGGTCAGGCCGGCTGCGGTCCCTGGCATGGCGGTTAGCTCCCTTGGCTTCGGACATTGGATGCAGGCCCAGGGCAAAGGTTCCGAGATTTCTTGCCCCGATCTTACCCTCTCCTGGAGGAAGGGCTATCGCATATGAGCAGTGCGCGTTGGCCACACTAGTCTCCACATCGTCATGGCCGGGCTTGTCCCGGCCATCCACGTCTTGCCGCCAGCATGAAAGAACGTGGATGCCCGGGACAAGCCCGGGCATGACGACCTCTTGTGCAGGACAAATGGGATCTTTCACTGAGGGAAGCGTCAGCAAACCTAATCCGTCTCGGTCGGCAGCGCCGGATCCCTCGCCCATTCGCCCATCGAAGCGTCGTAGAGCGTCAGTTTGTCGTAGCCGAGCTGCGTCAGCAGCAAGAGGTCGATCGTCGCCGAGATGCCGCCGCCGCAATAAAGAATCACGTTCTTTTCGCGCGTGACGCCCTGGGCGGCGAACTTCGCTTGCGCATCCGCAAGATTCGTCACCGTCTTGTCGGCATTCACGAGTGTGGCTGCGGGAACGTTGACGCTGCCGGGAACGCGGCCCGGACGGCCATAGCGGCTCGGCTCGAGGCCGCGGTGAAACTGCGGCCCGAGCGCGTTGACGATGACGGTTGCGGGATCGCCGATCTTCGCCAGCACGGCTTCCTTGTCGACGAAGCAGCCTGCGCGCGGTGCCCCCTTGAAGGTCGTCGCTGGATAGCCCTTCGGCGCGCCCGTCTCGACCGGCCGCCCCTCCTGCTGCCATTTGTCGAAGCCGCCGTCGAGCACGTGGGCATCGATGCCGAGGGCGCGCAGCATCCACCAGAACCGTGTCGCCCACATCATCGTCCCGATGCTGTAGAGCACGATTGTTTTGCCCGCATCGAGGCCGTGGCGGCCGAAGGCGGCCTCCAGCTGGGAGACATCGGGCATCATGAAGAAGTGTTGCGACGAGGTGTCCGAGAACTCACCTTGCAGGTCGAGGAAATCGGCGCCCGGGATGTGGCCGGCGGCGAACGTCTTGTCACCGGGAACTGCGCGATAAGGCACGACGCCGCCTTCCGGCGCGGGCTCAAGATAGGTCGTGCAGTCGTAGAGGCGCAGGTCGGGATCGCCGAGGCGAGCGGCAAGCTGTTCGGTGGTGATGAGAGATGATGGCTGGGACATCGGACTACACTCCCGTTCGAAATGAAATGTAGACCTCTCCTCTCGTCATTGCGAGCGAAGCGAAGCAATCCAGGCTGCCACCGAGGAACGATTCTGGATTGCTTCGTAGCTTCGCTCCTCGCAATGACGAGCTTGCCGCCCCTACGCCTTCAGCGTCTCCAGAAACCGCACCGGCTCGCCCTGCGCGGCCGTCACCAGCTCGCCCTGCCACATCACGCGGCGGCCGCGAATGAAGGTGCCGACCGGCCAGCCGGTGACGCGAACGCCATCATACGGCGTCCAGCCGGCCTTGGACGCCACCCATTTGTTGGTAATGGTCTCGCTGCGCTTGAGATCGACGATGGTGAAGTCGGCGTCGTAGCCGGCGGCGATGCGGCCCTTGCAGGCCATGTTGTAGAGGCGCGCAGGGCCGGCGCTGGTGAGGTCGACGAAGCGCGCCAGCGAGAGCCGACCCGCATTAACGTGATCGAGCATAACAGGCACCAGCGTCTGCACGCCGGTCATGCCTGAGGGCGAAGCCGGGTATATCTTCTGCTTCTCCTCCAGCGTATGCGGAGCGTGATCGGAGCCGAGCACGTCGATGATGCCCTGCTCGATGCCGCGCCAGATGCCGGCGCGATGATCGGCGCCGCGCACCGGCGGGTTCATCTGCGCCAGCGTGCCGAGCCGCTCGTAGCATTCCGGCGCGACCAGCGTCAGATGGTGCGGCGTCGCCTCGCAGGAGGCGACGCCCTTATGGTCGCGCAGGAACTCGATCTCCTCCTTGGTCGAGATGTGCAGCACGTGGATGCGCTTGCCGGTCTCGTGTGCAAGCTTGACCAGGCGCTGCGTCGCCAACAGCGCCGCGGTCTCGTCGCGCCAGACCGGATGCGAGCGCGCATCGCCCTCGATGCGCAGCGATTTGCGCTCGTTGAGGCGGTATTCGTCCTCGGCGTGGAAGGCGGCGCGGCGGCGGATCACCTGGAAGATGCGGCGCAGGCTCTCGTCGTCCTCGACCAGCAGCGCACCGGTGGACGAGCCGATGAACACCTTGACGCCAGCGCAGCCGGGTGCGCGCTCCAGCACCGGCAGGACCTGGACGTTCTCGCGGGTGCCGCCGATGAAGAAGGCGAAATCGCAATGCATGCGGTGATGGGCGCGCTTCACCTTGTCGGTGAATTCGGCCTCCGTCACGGTCAGCGGCGAGGTGTTGGGCATCTCGAACACGGCGGTGACGCCGCCCATCACGGCGCTGCGCGAGCCGGTCTCGAGGTCTTCCTTGTGCGTCAGCCCGGGCTCGCGGAAATGCACCTGCGTGTCCATCACGCCGGGCAGGACGTGCAGGCCCTTGCAGTCGATCACCTCGGCGGCTGAGTCTTGCGATAGCGGACCGAGCTCGGCGATGCGACCGCCCGTGATGCCGATATCGCGGACGCCCTCGCCGTCCTGGTTGACTACGGTGCCGCCCTTGAGGATCACATCGAAATGCTGGGTCATTGGGCCTCTCTCATCCCCAAGCGCAGGGCTCGAGGTCTTGTCGTTTATGCGTTGCGGGCTTACGTTCCGGAGCAACATGTCGCAAGAGATTTTCGCATGAAATCGGCGTTTCTTCCCGACCGGGGCGTGATCAAAGTCGCGGGTGAGGATGCACGCAGCTTCCTCAATGGCCTCGTCACCACCGACCTGGACAGGCTGAAGCCTGGTCTGGGGCGATTCGGCGCATTGCTGACGCCGCAGGGCAAGATCATCGTGGATTTCCTGATCACGGAAGCGCCCGCGGGCCACGGCGGCGGGTTCCTGATCGACTGCCCGAAAGCGCTGGCGGACACCCTCGCCACCAAGCTGAAATTCTACAAGCTGCGCGCCAAGGTCACCGTGGACAAGCTCGACCTCGGCGTGCTCGCGGCGTGGGACGGCGAGCCGGCGGCGCAGCCTGACCTTGCCTTTGCCGATCCGCGGGCTGAGGGGCTCGGCTACCGCATCCTGGTCCCGGAAGATCTCAAGCAGAAACTGTCCGATCTCATTGGCGCCGAGCTGGTCGATGCAGCCGAGTACGAGGCGCACCGCATTGCGCTCGGCGTGCCGCGCGGCGGGCTCGATTTCATGTACAGCGATGCGTTCCCGCATGAGACCAACATGGATCGCCTCGCCGGCGTCGATTTCGACAAGGGCTGCTATGTCGGCCAGGAGGTCGTCTCGCGCATGCAGCATCGCGGCACCGCGCGCACGCGCAGCGTGAAGGTGCTGCTCGAAGACGCCTCGCCCGAGCCTGGCACAACCATTCTCGCCGGCGACAAGCCGGTCGGCACCATCGGCTCGACGGCCGGCGGCAAGGGCATCGCGCTGGTGCGCATCGATCGTGTCGCCGATGCACTCGATGCAGGCCAGCCGCTCACCGCTGGGGGGCTGGCTTTGACGCTGGCTGAACCAGACGTCGTTCGCATTCCAGCCAAGCAGCCCATCGCATGAGCCGCGCGGCCCGCCTGCATCCCGATGGCCTGACCCGCTGCCCCTGGCCGGGCGAAGATCCGCTTTATGTCGCCTATCACGACACCGAATGGGGCGTGCCGGAATACGACGACCGCGCGCTATACGAGAAGCTGATGCTGGACGGTTTCCAGGCCGGCCTGTCCTGGATCACGATCCTGCGCAAGCGCGACAATTTCCGCAAAGCCTTCGACGATTTCCAGCCGGAGAAGATCGCGCGCTACACGCCCAAGAAGGTTCACGCGCTGATGAACGATGCCGGCATCGTGCGCAACAAGGCCAAGATCGAAGGCGCGATCCTAAGCGCAAAGTCCTATCTCGACATCATGGAGAAGGGCCCGGGCTTCTCGAAGCTGCTGTGGGACTTCATGGACGGACGGCCGAAGGTCAACCAGTTCAAGACCACGGCAAGCGTGCCGGCCTCGACGCCGCTGTCGGTGCAGATCTCCAAGGAGCTGTCCTCGCGCGGCTTCAAATTCGTCGGCCCGACCATCGTCTACGCCTTCATGCAGGCGACCGGCATGGTCAACGACCACCTGGTCGACTGCCACTGTCATGCGACCTGCAGCAAGACCCAGCGCAAGCTGCGCCTCAAGGCCAAATGACGGCGAAGAAGGCAGCGCGCAACGAAGAGGTCCGCGCCTGGCAGCGCATGCTGTCGGGCCGGCGGCTCGATCTGCTCGATCCTTCCCCGCTCGACATCGAGATCGGCGACATCGCGCACGGCCTGGCGCGGGTGGCGCGCTGGAACGGACAGACCCTCGGAGCGCACATTTTTTCGGTCGCACAGCATACGCTGCTGGTAGAGACCGTGCTGCGCCATGAGATACCCCGCGTCGACCAGCGCGTCCGGCTCGCGGCCCTGCTGCATGATGCGCCGGAATATGTGATCGGCGACATGATCTCGCCGTTCAAGGCCGTGCTCGACGGTCATTACAAGGTCGTCGAGAAGCGGCTGCTCGGCGCCATCCATATCCGCTTCGGTTTGCCGCCGGTCTTGCCTGATGACATCACGCAGGCCATCAAGGCCGCCGATCGCGGCGCGGCCTATCTCGAGGCAACCGAGCTCGCCGGCTTCAGCGCGAGCGAAGCGCGGCGCCTGTTCGGCAAGGATCCGGGTCTCTCCGACAGCGTCCGACGCGACTATCTGACGCCCTGGACCGCGGCGCGGGCCGAGAAGCAGTTTCTGGAGCGGTTTGGCGCCGTGTTTGCGTGAGTCTTGTAAGGTGGGCAAAGGCGCTCTTGCGCCGTGCCCACCATCACTTCGCGTTTGCGACAAAAGTGGTGGGCACGCCTCGCTTTGCCCACCCAACGGCCGCGGCTATAATCAAGAAAAAGGTTCGCCATGATCCACGTCTGTTCCCTCGCCGCGCTTCCCGAAACCGTCCGCCTCACCAAGGCCAGCCACGTGCTGACCGTGATGGCCAATGTCGAGCAGGTGGCGCGTCCCGTGTCGGTGCTCCCGGCCAACCATCTCAAGGTGTCGATGGACGACATCACCGAGGAGATGGACGGCTTCGTCGCGCCGTCGGAGACGCATATCGAGCAGGTGCTCAACTTCGTGCGCGGCTGGGACCGCAGCGCCCCGCTGGTGGTGCATTGCTATGCCGGGATCAGCCGCTCCACTGCCAGTGCGTTCGCGGCCGTTTGCGCGCTTAATCCGAATCGCGACGAGATCGAGATCGCCAGGAAGATTCGCGCGGCCTCGCCGATCGCCTCGCCGAACCGGCGCATCGTCAGCCTCGCCGATCATGCGCTCGGACGTAACGGCCGCATGCTGCGCGCGCTCGACGAGATGGGCCCCGGCGCGATGATGGTGGAAGGCCGCCCCTTCGCGATCGAGCTCGAATGAGGCGCGAGTCGAATAGCAGCCGCGACGGGACTGCGCTCCCTCTCCCGCCTGCGGGAGAGGGTTGGGGAGAGGGTGTCTCCGCATTGGGACAACCCCCTAGAGGAGAAAGCCCTCAGCCGGCGCTACGCGCCGACCTCTCCCGCAAGCGGGAGAGGTTACAGCGAGCCCGCGGCGAGATCTGTTCCGCAACACCTGCGATCGTCACCGCATGAGCGACACGCTGCTGACGCCAATCGAAATCGGCCTCACCGCCGCTATCGTCGCGATCGAGAACCACGAGCCGCTGATCCTGACCGCACACGGTGCCGACGGGCTTGCCGGCCTGCCGTTCGGTCCGTTCGACGCGGTGAGCCATCGCACGTTCGAGATCGGCCTGCGCGCCTGGGTCGAGCAACAGGCGGGGCTGCGGCTCGGCTATGTCGAGCAGCTCTACACGTTCGGCGACCGCGGCCGTCATGCCGAGGCCGGCGACACCGGCGCCCATATCGTTTCGATCGGCTATCTCGCGCTGACGCGCCCGGCGGGCGGCGAGCTCGCGACAAACGCGGCGAGCTTCGCGCCCTGGTATCGCTTCTTCCCCTGGGAAGACTGGCGCGACCAGCCGCCCGCGATCATCGCCCGCGACATCATCCCTGCGCTGACCGAATGGGCCGAGGAGGAGACGCCAGAGACGATTCGCGCGCTGCCGCGGAAGGATCGCGTGCGGTTCTATTTCGGTCTCGACGGAGCGCCCTGGGACGAGGAGCGCGTGCTCGACCGCTACGAGTTGCTCTACGAGGCCGGGCTGATCGAGGAGGCCCGCCGCGATGGGCGTCCTGCGGCATTGGCGCGCAAGACGCCTCCCCCGCTCGGGACCTCGATGCGGTTCGACCACCGCCGGATTCTCGCCACGGCAATCGCGCGGCTGCGCGCAAAGCTGAAGTATCGTCCTGTGGTCTTTGAACTTTTGCCGGCTGAGTTCACACTCACAGAACTGCAGCACACGGTCGAGGCGATCTCCGGCCGGCACCTGCACAAGCAGAATTTCCGCCGCCTGGTCGAGATGGAGGCCCTGGTCGAACCGACCGGGGTGATGTCGACACAGACGGGCGGACGGCCGGCAGCGCTCTACCGCTTCCGCCGCGAGGTGCTCCAGGAGCGGCCCGCGCCGGGCTTGCGCGTACGCTCCCGGCGCTAGAGCATGATCCGGACCCGAAGGGCCGCGTTAGCGCAAAGTGCGTTGCGGTTTTCCGGTAAGATCATGCTCAAGAAATTAAGTTCCTGATATCAGTGGTATCGGCCCCTGCCCGCCGATTGCCTGGAGGCTTCATGTTCGACGGCCCGTTTGACGTCTTTGCGCTGATCATTGCGATCATCGCCTTCCTGATCGCGATCAAGGCGTCCAGCCAGGCGACCGAGTTGCGCCGCCGGATCAGTTCGCTCGAAGAGATGCTTTACGCGCAGCGGCCGGTGCAGCCGCCGCCGCTGGCGCCGGCGCAGGCCGAAGCCCCCGCGACGACTGCAGCCGCCGAGCCGACGCCGCTGGCGCCGGAAACCGAAACGACGCCGCCTCCGCTCGTCACGGAAGAGATTTCGCCGCCCCCGCTCGAGCCGAGCACGGGCGCCGCTGCGCCCCCTCCGGTGCCGGAGGCCGCACCTGGATTCGAGGAGCGGCTCGGCACCCGCTGGGTGGTGTGGATCGGCGGGCTTGCGCTCGCGCTCGGCGGCTTCTTCATGGTGCGCTATTCGATCGAGGCCGGTCTGCTCGGCCCCGGCGTGCGCGTGTTCCTCGGCGGCCTGTTCGCCGCTGCGCTGCTGGGCGCCGGCGAATGGACGCGGCGCAAAGAGAGCATTTCGAGCATCGCCGCGCTGCCGATCGCCAACATTCCCGCGATCCTCACCGCGGCCGGCACGGCGGTGGCGTTCGCCACCATCTACGCGGCGTACGCACTCTACGACTTCCTCGTGCCTGCGACAGCCTTCGTGCTGCTCGGCATCGTTGCGATGGGCACGCTGGCCGCAGCGCTCCTGCACGGCCCCGCGCTCGCCGGGCTCGGCGTCGTCGGCGCCTTCGTGACGCCGATCCTCGTCTCCTCGGGCAAGCCGGATTATTGGGCGCTCTACATCTATCTTGCGGTCGTGACGGCCGCGAGTTTCGGGCTCGCCCGCATCAGGCTATGGCGCTGGCTTGCGGTCACGACCATTGCCTTCGCGGTGCTCTGGATATTCCCGGGTCTCGATACCGAACAGGTGCAGGTCGCGCCGCACGCCTTCCATGCCATCGCCGGCTTCGTGCTCGCCGCACTGCTCGTCGTCTGCGGTTTCATGTTCGGACCCAGCATGGAGGACGGCGAGATCGAGCCGGTCTCATCGGGCGCGCTCGGCGCCTATTTGTTTGGCGCGATGCTGGTCGTGCTGTCGAGCGCGCATGCGGATCTCGCGCTGATCGCCTTCACGCTCCTCGTCGGCGGCACGCTGTTCGTCGCCTGGCGTGCACCGGCGGCGACCGGCGCGCTGGGCGCGGCCGCGGCAACCGTGTTCATCGTGTTCGCCGAATGGGCGGTGCGCGCCAATCCTGATATGCTGGTGCTGCCGGGCGGCCCGATGCCGGGCGTCGGCCCGGTCGCGACCGACAGCGCGGTGACGCTGCATCTGGTGACGGCCGCGATCTTCGCCGCCGGCTTCGGCGTCACGGGCTTTTTCGCGCAAGGCCGCTCGAACTCGGCGATCATTCCCGTGGTGTGGTCTGCGGCGGGCGTCGCAACGCCCATCGCCATCCTGGTTGCGCTCTATGCGCGCATTGCCCATCTCGACCGCTCGATCCCGTTTGCGATCCTTGCCGTGCTGCTCGCTGCGGCCTTTGGCGCTGCGACCGAAGCGCTGATGCGCCGCGAAGAGCGGCCCGGCGTTGCAACCTCGGTCGCGCTGTTCGCGACCGGTACACTCGGCGCGCTGGCGCTGGCGCTGACCTTCGCCCTGGAGAAGGGCTGGCTCACCATCGCGCTCGCGCTGATGTCGCTCGGCACCGCCTGGATCTCGTTGCAGCGGCCGATTCCGGTGCTGCGGCGGTTGGCTGCCATCTTCGCTGCGATCGTCACCGCGCGCATCGTCTATGATCCGCGCATCGTCGGCGATGCCGTCGGCACCACGCCGATCTTCAACTGGCTGTTGTGGGGCTATGGCCTGCCGGCCGCCTCGTTCTGGGGCGCGAGCATCTTCCTGCGCCGCCGCGCCGACGATGCGCCGCTGCGCGTGGTCGAGACCGCCGCCATCCTGTTCACGGCCCTGCTCGCTTTCATGGAGATCCGGCACTTCGCGACTGGCGGTCGCATGACCGCGGCCCCCTCACTGCTCGAGTTCGCGCTGCAAGTCTGTGTCACGCTCGCCATGGCAATCGGCCTGGAGCGCCTTCGGCTGCGCACCCACAGCATCGTGCACAATGTCGGCGCGGTCGTGCTGACGGCGATCGCCGGCCTCATCAGCGTGATCGGTCTCCTGATCCTGGAGAACCCGCTGCTGCTCTCCAGCGTCAATGTCGGCGGCCTCGTGTTCAATCTGCTGCTGCTTGGCTATGCGTTGCCGGCCGTGCTGATGCTGCTGCTCTCCTACGCGGTCGCAGGACACCGCAGTGTCGCATATGCAAACACGATTGCGGGTGGTGCCCTGGTGTTCGCGCTCACCTATGTGACGCTGGAGATCCGCCGTTTCTATCACGGCCCGGTCCTGCTCTACGGCGGCACCACGAGTGCCGAGCAATACACCTATTCGATCGGCTGGCTCGCCTTCGGCGTGGCGCTGCTCGGCGTCGGTATCCTGGTCAATTCGGAGCGTGCGCGGCTGGCTTCTGCCGCCGTCATCGCGCTGACGATCTTCAAGGCGTTCGCCGTCGACGTGTGGACGCTGACGGGCGTCTATCGGGCGCTCTCGTTCATGTGCCTCGGCGTCGTGCTGGTCGCGATCGGCTGGCTCTACCAGCGTATCCTGTTCCGGCGGCAGATCGCACCGCCGCCGGCCGCGCCGCAGACGGGCAGCTAGACTGGATCGTCGGGCGGGCACTCCACCTCTCCCCAGCGGGGAGAGGTCAACAACGATCGAGCGGGTGCCTCTAAGCCGCGCGGACCGATTCCAGGAACTGCGCGACCTCGACCTTCAGGCGGGTGCTGTCGGTCGCCAGCGACTTCGCCGCCGACAGCACTTCACTCGAGGCCGAGCCGGTCTCGATCGCACCGCGCTGCACGTTGGTGATGTTGGACGACACTTCCTGCGTGCCGAGCGAGGCCTGCTGAACGTTGCGCGAGATCTCCTGCGTGGCCGCGCCCTGCTCCTCGACGGCGGCGGCGATCGCCGCGGACACCTCCGACAGCCGCTCGATGGTGCCGCCGATCTCCTGGATGGCGTTGACGGATTCTTGCGTCGCCGCCTGGATGCCCGAGACCTGCGCCCCGATTTCGCCGGTCGCTTTCGCGGTCTGCTCGGCCAGTGCCTTGACTTCGGAGGCGACGACGGCAAAGCCGCGGCCGGCTTCGCCTGCGCGCGCCGCCTCGATGGTCGCGTTCAGCGCGAGCAGGTTGGTTTGGCCCGCGATGGTGTTGATGAGCTCGACGACGTCGCCGATGCGGGCGGCCGCCTGAGACAGCGCGTTGACGCGCTCGTTGGTCCGCGCCGCCTGCTCGACCGCTTCCGCCGCCATCCGCGCCGAATCCTGCACGCGGCGGCTGATTTCGGTGATGGAGGACGACAGCTCCTCGGAAGCAGAGGCCACCGCCTGGACGTTGGTGGAAGCTTCCTCCGATGCAGCCGCAACGACGGTTGCGAGCTCCTGGCCGCGCTGCGCTGTGCCGCTCAGCGTTGCCGCAGACGCCTCGAGCTCGGTCGAAGCCGACGATACGGTCTCGACGACCTCGCCGATCATGACCTCGAAATTGCGGGTGATGGCATCGACGCGGCGGCCGCGTTCGATCTTGGCCTCGGCTTCGCGCGCCGCCGCTTCGTCGGCGGCCTTCTTGGCGATCAGCGCCTCCTTGAAAATCTGGAGTGCATCCGCCATCGAGCCGATCTCGGTCTTCTCGCCGCGATGGGGCACCTCGGCTGAAAGGTCACCCTGGCCTAGCGACTGCATCGGGCGAATGATCGAGGCGATGCCGCGCGAGACGTCGCGCACGAGATAGTAAGCCGCGCCGATCGCGATCACGACGGCGGCGACGATGATGCCGACCAGCACGCGGAACACGGTGGCGTAGCTGTCGGCCGCCTGCTTGGTCTCCAGCTCGGCGCCTCGGTTGTTGAGCTCGATGCCCTTCAGCAGCAAGGGATCGGCGGCCTGAGCCATCTTCGCGACCTTGGTCTGCAGCAGCTCGTTGGCATCCGTCGGGAACCGGCCGATGCTCTTGCGCGACAGTGCCATCGTCTCCTGCACGCCGTTCAGATATTCAGCCCAGGCCTTGCTCCATTGCTCGTAGAGCGAGCGCTCCTCGGCGATCGTGATCAGCGGCTCGTAAACCTTGCGCGTCTTCTCGATGCGCTCACGCAAGCCTGCGAGCCGCTTCTCCGCGGCCTCCTTGCCTTCGGCGGTGTCCTGCATCAGGTGCAGGCGCAGCGCGACGCGGAGCTCGTTGATGTCGGCGCGCATCGAGCCGAGGGCTCGCACGCTCGGCAACCAGCTCTCCGCGATCTCGACGGTGTGGGCGTTGATGTTCTGCATCGTGCCGATCGCCATCACGCCGACACCGGCGAGCGAGAGCACGAGAACCGACAGCACAGTCAGCAGCTTGAAGACGATCGACAACTTCGACATCACGACAATCCCGATGATTACCCGGCAACGCGCACATCACCTGCGCCGCAGACGTCACAACGGACGACCCGGGCGAAGGTCAGTTCAACAATGCTGGCTGGTTCTTTTCCCGAAGGATTGCGCGCATAATCGCAAACAGGCGTTAACAGGAGGCTACGTAAAAATACGGCTCGTGCGCAGCGATCGTGGTTTCGCTGCAACTCTTTGTTGCAGCCGCACCGGCATCTCCCGTTACGATGCGGACGCTCGCGAAAAGGCACGTGTCAGGCCGCGCGCACGGTATCGAGGAACTTTCCGACTTCGAGCTTCAGCCGGTTGCTGTCGCCGGACAGCGATTGCGCGGCCCCCAACACCTGCGAGGATGCCGAACCGGTCTCGCTCGCGCCGCGCTGCACGTCGGTGATGTTGGACGATACCTGATGGGTGCCCGTCGCCGCCTGCTGCACGTTGCGGGAGATCTCCTGCGTTGCGGCGCCCTGCTCTTCCACCGCGGCTGCGATGGTCGAGGAGATCTCCGACAGCTTCTCGATGGTGTGGCTGATGTCCTTGATCGCGCCGACCGAATGCTCGGTGGCGGTCTGGATGCTGGCGATCTGCTGGCCGATCTCGCCGGTCGCCTTCGCCGTCTGCTCGGCAAGCGCCTTGACCTCCGAAGCGACGACGGCAAAGCCGCGGCCTGCCTCGCCGGCGCGCGCGGCCTCGATGGTTGCATTGAGCGCCAGGAGGTTGGTCTGGCCGGCGATGGTGTTGATCAGCTCGACCACGTCGCCGATCCGCGCCGCAGCAGCGGAGAGCTCCCCGACGCGATCGGTCGTGGTGCGAGCCTGGTTCACCGCATCGCCGGCGACGCGGGCGGATTCCTGCACCTGCCGGCTGATCTCGGTGATCGACGACGACAGCTCTTCGGTCGCCGACGCGACCGACTGCACGTTGGTGGACGCTTCCTCGGAAGCGGCAGCAACCATGGTCGTGAGCTCCTGGCCGCGCGCCGCGGTCGCGGTCAGCGTCGAGGCGGAAGCTTCCAGCTCGGTCGCGGCCGAGGACACGGTATCGACGATCTCACCGATCGCGGCTTCGAAGCTGTCAGCCAGCTTGTGCATCTCGGCCTTGCGCTGCGCGGCCGCAATCTGGTCCTGCCTGATCTTGGCTTCGGCGTCCTCGCGCGCCTTCTGCTCCGACACGACCTTGAACTTTTCAACGGCCGCCGCGACGCCGCCGACCTCGTCCTTGCGGCCGAGACCGGGCAGAACCACGGAGAAATCGCCGCCGGCGAGCTTGTCCATAGCGACCGTGAGTGCACGGATCGGCCGCCCGATGGTCAGGAACGACATCAGCCAGGAGCCGACGAGGACGAGCATGGCGAGTGCGCCGACCAGGATCGCAAGCTGCTCGCTCGATCTCATTTGTGCCGCGGCCGCGGCATTCTTTTCCTCGGATTTGTGCCTTGCGTAGTCGGCGATCTGGCCGATCAGCACGTCGAGCTCGCCGGCAATCGGCAGGGTCACCTCGCGCGCGATGCGAACGACGTCTTCATTGAGCTTCGCAGCGCGGGCCGCTCCGTCTGCACCGCTGGCGGCCAGGGCTTCGCCGCGCACGCCGGCGATCTGCTGCGCGGCCTTTTCGTAATTCGCAGCTAGCGATCTCAGTTTCTCCATCCGAGCGCGGTTCTCCACCTCGTGAGAAAGCTTCAGCATTCCATCGACCAGCGCATTCGTCGATTTTTGCTGGTCGCCCAGGTTCTGGACGGCCTTCTGAATGTCAGCCTGGCTATTGGCAAGGCGAAGGTCTCGTACCGCGAGCTGCATGCCGCGAACCGCAGCCTCGGCCTTGACTGCGTCGCGCGCGATCTGCTGCTGCGCAAGCGCGCTCTGGCTGCTCTCGCGAATGCCCGCATTGCCGAGCATCTGGCTTGCAATCATGGCCCCAACCAGGAGCACACCGAGTGCCGACGCAATCGCCAGCTTGGTCCCGATCCTCAGATTCTGAACTAGGCTCAACATGGGCATGCTTCCCCCCGAAGGAACGCGCAGCCGAGTCATTGTCGGCTTCCCTGACTGCGCCATTGCCCAAAAAGTGAGCTTCTCACATTCCGATTTGGTTAACGAAATCCCTCGCAGAAATACTGACTTTGCACGCTAAATGATTGAGCGCGAAAGGAAATGATCCCGTCATAGTTGTAAATTGCAGCTTCAAGTCGGAGCTAGGACGCTTTACATCCGATGGCCTCGCCGACGAGGCTGATTCGAAAGACCGGCTGCTTGTCCTCGTCGAGCAGCTCCATGCACCATTCGGCGTTCGGCTTCAGGCTGCGCGCGATACCGCTGAGCAGATTGGCGCACACCTCGGTCATCTCGGTCCAGGCGGCTGCGCGATCCTCGAACTCGTACGGCAGGTCGGCGGCGCCGGAATAACGGCCGGTGCTGATGCGGAAGAAATAGAGCGACATCGTTGAACCTTTGCGTGGGACCGCCCCCCGGCCGCGCGCAAACTGCGGCCCGAACAGCTACCAAGGCATGAAAGCCGCCGTCCGTATGACTACGGCGCGGGCGGCTTGGTGTTCGATGATGCCTTCGACGATCAATGGCGCGGGTTGTCCCGTGCAGGCGAGCTCACTGCGTGGAGCGGCGCAGCTCCAGCGGTCCCTCGTTCTTCGCCGGCTCGGACTTCACCGGCTCGAGCCGGCTGCCCTCGACACGCGGCGTCTCGACGCGCGCGGCTACCTCGGTGTTCGATGCGGCAACCGTGCCGGTGTGCTCCGGCTTGTGCAGCGAGCGCGGCCGCGCCGCAGCGCGCGCCATCAGCATTTGGTTGCCGCCCTGGTGACGGAAGTCGCAATAGGCGAAGCCCATGCCCGACACCGAACCGCGGAAGCTGCGATCGTCGGTCTTTTCGAGGTTGAAACAGGGCTCGAACGGAATGCCCTTGATCGAGGCGCAAACGTTCTGGCCGCGAATCTGGAGCGTATTGCCGGGAAGTCGGAGGTGCTTGACCGGGCCCGAGCCCGAGAATTGCACCGCACCGGCGGCGCCGAGATCGTCGAGGATGCGGCCTGCACCGCGGGTGCCGTCGAAACAGGTGAAGGCGAACACCTTGCCGGCCACGAAGCGGCGCGCCTCGTCGGCGTTCATGCTTCCAGCGATGGCCGGCGCAAACGTCGCTGCCGCCGTGACAGCCCCCAACACAATACGCGCAAGCATGCTCAACTCCGAACCAACCCCCGCAGCGGGCGATGCCTTTATCTCTTTACCCGCTGCTTACCATACGAACCATGGCGAGATTGAAGCAGCTTGGTTGGTAAAGTCTGAACGCCGTCAGACAATTTTTACCACGACGCGGCCGCGAACCTGGCCGGCGAGGATCTTCGCGCCCCAGCCCTGAACCTCGTCGAGCGAAATTTCCTCAGTGATTTCAGCCAGTTTTGTCCGGTCCAGGTCGGAGGCCAAACGCTGCCAGGCCGCTTTCCTGGGCTCAATCGGGCACATCACGGAATCGATGCCGAGAAGGCACACTCCGCGCAAAATAAACGGCGCCACCGAGGACGGCAGGTCCATGCCTGCGGCGAGGCCGCAGGCCGCGATCGCGCCGCCATATTTCGTCATCGAGAGCAGGTTCGCGAGGGTGGTCGAGCCGACGCTGTCGACACCGCCGGCCCAGCGCTCCTTGGCGAGGGGTTTTGCCGGCGCCGACAATTCGTTGCGGTCGATGATCTCGGCAGCCCCCAGTTGCTTCAGGTAGTCGGCCTCGGAGGCCCGCCCGGTCGAAGCGATGACGTGGTAGCCGAGCTTCGAGAGCACGGCGATCGCGACCGAGCCGACGCCGCCGGCAGCGCCCGTCACCACGACCGGGCCGCTCTTCGGCGAGATGCCATGCTTCTCCAGCGCCAGCACCGAGAGCATCGCGGTGAAGCCGGCGGTGCCGATCGCCATGGCGTCGCGCGCCGATAGCCCTTGCGGAAGAGCGACCAGCCAGTCGCCCTTCACCCGCGCCTTCTCGGCATAGGCGCCGAGATGGGTCTCGCCCATGCCCCAGCCGGTGCAAACGACCTTGTCGCCCGCCTTCCACTGCGGATGCGAGGAGGCTTCGACCGTGCCGGCAAAATCGATGCCGGCGATCATCGGGAAGCGACGCACCACCGGCGCCTTGCCGGTGAGCGCAAGGCCGTCCTTGTAGTTCAGCGTCGACCATTCGACGCGGACGGTGACATCG
Source organism: Bradyrhizobium sp. USDA 336 (assembly GCF_044908355.1). NCBI lineage: Bacteria > Pseudomonadati > Pseudomonadota > Alphaproteobacteria > Hyphomicrobiales > Nitrobacteraceae > Bradyrhizobium > Bradyrhizobium sp. USDA 336. Next base: position 3,572,181 of record NZ_JBIYDC010000002.1, read on the forward strand.
CCCTCCATCAGCTCGGCTTCGTCGAACTGCGCGAGCTGCGCGGTGGTGCCCTTGTCCGCCTTGTCGATCCCGATCGCCTTGAATGTGGCCACGACTGAACTCCCTGACTTTGTTTGTCGGGGATGTTTAGCCGATCAGGCAGGCTGCGCAACCGCCCGCTGAACGGGTTTCTCCACGATCGGAAGATTGATCAGCGCCGAGAGCACGCCGAACAGGATCGAGAGCCACCAGATCGGCGTGTAGGACCCGAACTTTTCGAACACGATGCCCCCGAGCCAGACGCCGAGGAAGCCGCCGACCTGATGGCTGACGAAGGCAAAGCCGTAGAGCGTCGCGAGCCAGCGCGTTCCGAACATCAGCGCCACCAGCGCCGAGGTCGGCGGCACCGTCGACAGCCAGGTCAAGCCGGAGATCGCGCCGAACGCGATCGCCGAGAACGGCGTGATCGGGAACGAGATGAAGGCGAGGATTGCCAGCGCGCGCGTGAAGTAGATGGCCGAGAGGATGTAGCGTTTGGGAAGATAGTTCTGGAGATACCCCACGCTCAGCGATCCGATGATGTTGAACAGGCCGATCGCCGCGATCACCCAGCCGCCGGTTTGTGCGGTGATACCGCGATCGACCAGGAACGCCGGCAGATGCACGGTGATGAAGGCGAGCTGAAAGCCACAGGTGAAGAAGCCGAGCACCAGGAGCACGTAGGAGCGATGACCGAAGGCTTCGGCAAGCGCCGTGGTGATGGTCTGGTCATCCGCGGGCGTTGCGCTGTTCACGCTTGTCACCGGCGGCGTCGAGAGCGCCAGCGACAGCGGGATGATCAGCAGCATCAGGAAGCCGAATACGGAGAGCGCCTGCTGCCAGCCGAAATTGTCGATCAAGGCGACACCGATCGGTGCGAACAGGAACTGTCCGAACGAACCCGCCGCCGTGCCGGCGCCGAGCGCGATGCCGCGCTTCTCCGCGGGCAAGAGCTTGGTGAAGGCCGACAGAACCAGATTGAACGAACAGCCGGCGAGGCCAAAGCCGATCATCACCCCGGCGCCGATGTTGAGCGACAGCGGCGTCGAGGAATAGCGCATCAACAGCAGCCCGCCGGCATAGAGCAGCGCGCCGACGCACATCACCCGGAACAGGCCGAAGCGATCCGCGACCGCACCGGCGAACGGCTGGCCCAGTCCCCACAACAGATTCTGCACGGCGATGGCGAGGCCGAACACGTCACGGCCCCAGCTGAATTCGTGACTCATCGGCTGCACGAAGAAGCCGAGCGCCGAGCGCGGACCGAAGCCGAGCATGCCGATGGCACAACCGCAGAGGATGATGACGGCCGGGGTACGCCAGTTGGAGGAACGCGAGGCCGGTGCGAGCTCGCCGATCTGTGTCGACATGGGTGTCCTCGTCTGTCCTTGGCGGAGCCGCAAATCAGCAGCCGCGGGACAGCCCATTTAATGCATATGCATGAAAATCCCAAGGCAAAAACGATTGCATTCCACGAAGAGCTGAAGCGGGAGCATTGCGTTTCAATCCGACCTCGCCTGACAGGTGCGCGGTGACGGGAATGTGTACGGCAGGCCCTAGCGATACTCGCCCGTGCGTGCTACGTTTGATCTACTCATATTGAGCATATATGGCTTTCTGCCCGGCCTGCTCGGCCGGCTTTCTCGGGCCCTATATATTCTCAAACTGAGCATAATGGCACACCTAATGGCCACACTTGGGAGGCTTCAATGCCGATCACTGGAATGTACGGTCCCGACGACTTTGCCAATCGGCCGCAAGGCCAGCCGATCACCTTCCCCCGCGCCGCGCCTCCGGGACCGACATGGCCGATGCCCTCCCTGGAATGGACCGCCGGCGGTCGAACGCGCCACTGCGCCGCTCTATGACCGCGTCAAGCACGTGATCCCGTCGATCGAATGGCCGCTGATGGCGCCGACGATTCATGCGATCAACGAGCTCAAGCGCGCGCGGGGCGCGGTCATCCTCGCCCACAACTACCAGACCCCGGAGATCTTCCACTGCGTCGCCGATATCGGCGGCGACTCGCTCCAGCTCGCGGTCGAAGCCACCAAGGTGAAGTCCGGCATCATCGTCCAATGCGGCGTGCACTTCATGGCGGAAACTTCGAAGCTGCTCAATCCGGACAAGACCGTCTTGATTCCCGATTCGCGTGCGGGCTGCTCGCTCGCCGCCAGCATCACCGGTGCGGACGTGCGGCTGCTGCGGGAGAGATTCCCCGGCGTGCCTGTCGTCGCCTACGTCAACACCTCGGCGGAGGTGAAGGCCGAGGTCGACATCTGCTGCACGTCCTCGAACGCGGTGCAGGTGGTCGAGAGCCTGAACGCCCCGAACCGTGATCTTCCTGCCCGACCGATATCTCGCCACTTACGTGGCGACGAAGACCGACGTGAAGATCATCGCCTGGAAAGGCGCCTGCGAGGTGCATGAGCGCTTCACGGGCGAAGAGCTGCGGAGCATTCGCGAGGCCGATCCGTCCGTGCAGATCATCGCGCATCCGGAATGCCCGCCGGACGTGCTGGCGGAAGCCGACTTCACCGGTTCGACCGCGCACATGATCAACTGGGTACGCGCGAAGCGGCCGCGGCGGCTCGTCATGATCACGGAATGCTCGATGGCCGACAATGTCCGGGCCGAGCTGCCCGACGTGGAGATGCTTCGCCCCTGCAATCTCTGCCCGCACATGAAGCGCATCACGCTCGCCAACATCCTGGAAAGCCTGCTGACGCTTCGCGAGGAGGTGACGATCGACCCCGCGCTCGCGGAACGCGCGCGGCGCTCGGTCCAACGCATGATCAATCTGAGCAATTGAGGGCGAACAACATGCAATACGATATCCACGACCCCGCCAGCACCGACGACGTCGTCATCGTTGGCGGCGGTCTTGCCGGACTGTTCTGCGCGCTGAAGCTTGCACCGCGGCCGGTGACCTTGATCTCGGCGGCACCGCTTGGGCACGGCGCATCCTCCGCGTGGGCGCAAGGCGGCATCGCCGCGGCAGTTGCCGAAGGCGATACGCCGGAGACACACGCTGCCGATACCGTCGCGGTCGGCGGCGGCCTCGTCGATGCAGCCGTCGCGCTCGGGATCGCGCGCGAAGCGGCGCCGCGCATTCACGATCTTCTCGCCCTTGGCGTTCCGTTCGACCGCGATCTCGACGGCAGGCTTGCCGTCGGACGCGAAGCTGCGCATTCGGCGCGACGCATCGTGCATGTGCGCGGCGACGGCGCCGGTGCCGCGATCATCGCGGCCTTGAGCGAGGCCGTGCGCCGCACGCCCTCGATCCGGCTGATGGAAGGCTTCGTCGCCGAAGCACTGCTGACCGAGGACGGCGCAGTCACCGGGCTTCAATTGCGCGAGGCCGGCAATCCCGCGGCACGGCCGCTCGTGCTCGCCTCGCGTGCGGTCGTGCTTGCGACCGGTGGGCTCGGCCATCTCTACGCCGTCACCACCAATCCGTCGGAAGCGAGCGGCTCGGGCCTTGCGATCGCCGCCCGCGCCGGTGCCGTGATTGCCGATCCTGAATTCGTGCAGTTCCACCCGACCGCCATCATGGTCGGCCGCGACCCGGCGCCGCTCGCCACCGAAGCGCTGCGCGGCGAAGGGGCAACGCTGATCAATGGCAACGGCGAGCGCTTCATGAGCGCCCGCCACCCGCTCGCCGAGCTCGCGCCCCGCGACATCGTGGCCCGCGGCGTGTTCGCCGAGATCGCGGCCGGGCGCGGCGCCTTCCTCGATGCGCGCCAGGCGCTGGGCGCGCGCTTTGCGACGAGGTTTCCGACCGTGCATGCGAGCTGCATCGCCGCCGGCATCGATCCCGCGGCGCAGCCGATTCCGATCGCGCCGGCCGCGCATTACCACATGGGCGGCATCGCGGTGGACGCGCGCGGTCGCAGCTCGATCGACGGTCTCTGGGCCGCCGGAGAAGTCTCCTCCACGGGCGCGCACGGCGCCAACCGGCTTGCCTCGAATTCCCTGCTCGAAGCCGTCGTCTATGCCGCCCGCATTGCCGACGACATCGCCGGCCGCACCGTGCCCCCGCCGGCACGCCTTCCCGACTCTTTGGTGAGGTCGCGCGCCGGCACGCCGGACGCCGCAGAAGTGAAGCGGCTGCGCGCGACGATGAGCGCACATGTCGGCGTGATCCGCGACGATGGCGGGCTTGCACAAGCCGTGCGCCATTTCGCAAGGCTCGAGCGCGAGGCCGGACGCGGCGTCCTCGGCAACATGGCGATTTCGGCCCTGCTCGTCGCCGCTGCGGCCTGGACCCGGCGCGAGAGCCGCGGTGCGCATTACCGTTCCGATCACCCGGCCGAAAACCCAGCGCTGGCGCAGAGAACGATGACCACGCTCGCCGCGGCGCGCGAGGTCGCGGAGAGCCTCGACGAGCACCCGCGGCCACGCCTTGCGCAATCCATGATCGCCTGAAGGAGGCCCCATGATCACCCCGACCTCACTGCTCTATCCCGATGCCTTCCTCTCGCCGCTCGCGATCGAGGCGGCCGCCAGTCGCGCGCTCGACGAGGACCTGGGGCGCGCCGGCGACGTCACCTCGCTGGCGACGATCCCGGAGGCGACGCGCGCGCAAGCCATCCTTGTCGCGCGCCAGTCCGGGGTGATCGCCGGATTGCCGCTGGCGCTCGCGACCTTGCAGAAGCTGTCGCCCGAGATCGAGGTGCGCGCACATGTTCGCGATGCCGCGCGGGTTGCGCGAGGCCAGCACGTGCTCACGATCTCGGGTCCTGGGCGCGCCATCCTCACGGCGGAGCGCACCGCGCTGAACTTCGTCGGCCGGCTGTCGGGCATCGCCACGCTCACGGCGGACTATGTCGCCCGCGCCGAAGGCACCAGGATGCGCATCTGCTGCACGCGAAAAACCACGCCGGGACTGCGCGCGCTGGAGAAATACGCCGTGCGCTGCGGCGGCGGCTTCAACCATCGCTTCGGGCTCGACGATGCGATCCTGATCAAGGACAACCACATCGCGGTCGCCGGCGGCATCCGCCCGGTGCTGGAGCGCGCCCGCGCCCATGCCGGCCATCTCGTCAAGATCGAGATCGAGGTCGACACGCTGGCGCAGCTACGCGAGGTGCTCGAGAGCGGAATGGCCGATGCGGTGCTGCTCGATAATATGGATCTTGCGACGCTGCGCGAGGCGGTGAGGCTCAACGCGGGCCGCCTCGCGCTGGAGGCGTCCGGCGGCGTCACACTGGACTCGATCGCCGCCATTGCGGCCACCGGCGTCGACTATGCGTCGGCCGGCGCCCTGACGCATTCTGCGCCGAATTTCGACTGTGCACTGGATATCGAGGCGTAGGGAGCTCTTCTCCCTCTCCCCGTTCTTACGGGGAGAGGGTTGGGGTGAGGGGCCTCTCTCCGCACATGCGACCAGTCGAGAGTCCTGTACCCCCTCACCCGAATTCGAGCTTCGCTCGAATTCGACCTCTCCCCGCAAGCGGGGCGAGGTTGAGAAAGCTACCGCCGCTCGCCCAACTCCGCGGAGCTCTTGGCTTCCTGCGCGAGCTCGGCCGACAGCGCAGCGGTCTGCGCCGGCGTGCCCCAGCTCGGCAGCTCGCTGCCGTCGCCCCAGTTGCGCGGCCGATAGAAGGTGTGCACGCCGGTCTTGTACAGCTTCTTCATCTCGGCGACCCAGGACGGGCGGACCCAGTAGGCATGGTAGTGCGTGGACTTGCCGACCTCGGGCAGCCAGATCTGGCCGTCGAGCATCGCCTTGGAGATCTTCTTGGCGCGCTCCCACATTTCGGGCTCGCGGATCACGTCCGGATTGTTGTCGCAGGCGAAGGTGAACTGGCAGGCCAGATGCCGGTGCTTGTTCTGGTAGACCGCGCCGCACACGGTGTCGGGATATTTGCCGGAGAAGACGCGGTTCATCACAACTTGCGCCACCGCAATCTGGCCGCGCACGGCTTCGCCGCGTGCTTCGAAATAGACGGCTTCGGCAAGACACTTCTCGGACTTGGCGCGCGACTTGTCGTCGAGCGCGAGCCGCTCCGCCGGCGACTTGCCGCGCTGGTTGTCGGCGTTGACCTCGCCCTTCGGCGCGACGCTCTCGCCGCTCTCGATGTCCTTGGCGATCTCCGCCGTCGGCGGGGTCAGCGAGGCCGTCACCTTCATGTCGGGGTCGGGCATCACGATCAGCGGCTCGGCGCCGGGCTGCCAGCTCTCGATGGTCTCGAGATTGCCGCCCAGCGAGGAGCTGCCGAAGAACAGGCTCGATGTCTTGACGCTGAAAGGATCGCGCGCGGGAGCAGCCGGCGCCGTGGCGCGCTTCAGCGCTTCCAGCGGCTGCACCGCGAACGCGCGCGCAGCCTCGCTCGCCTGCGGCGGATTGGAATATTGCGGCAGCGGCGGCGCGCGCATCGCCTCCTGCAGCTCGGGATCGAGCGGGGCCGCGGATTCCGGCGACATCGCCGGCGGCAATGCGGCGGTCTTGGCGCCGAACACCGAGCTGTTCGAGGTCGCGGGATCTTCCTTGGCCGGTGCTGCAGCCGGCGCGGCCGTCTCAGGCGACTGCGTCGGCGCGACGATTGCGAGGCGATCGCCCTTCAGGGCGCGATCGACCTTGGGAAAGTCGGATGCGTGGTAGCGCGGCGGTGCCTGAAGCGCCGGATTGCGGCGGATTGCGCCGGTGACGTCGCCGCCGTCGAGGCTCGCGAGCCGAACCATCGCGCTCTGCGGAACCGAGGTGCCGATGGGCCGGGAAAAACTGTAGGTGGCGAGCTGGATCGAGGACGCAGCGGAGAACACCTGCTTCTGCCACCGCTCGGCGACGCCGGGTTGGCGCGCCAGCAGCGAGGCAATGTCCTGATAGCCGGTCTCTCTCGGCATCAATGCGAAGATGCAGAGACCGATGCCGAAGGACGCGAACCGCGCGCCCTTCGGATGGTTACGCAACACAGACATCGATACGCTCACGCTACGCTTACGCTCGTTTGATCGAACTCAGTACATCCGTGCAATTCGACCTTTATTGTGAGTATCCAATTTAGGTTGCCGGGGCGTTAATCGGCGTTGCGCAGGCGGCACACTCAAGCGAATGCAGGTGTTTTCACGGGGCGACGTCGCGCATTGGTAAATGCGGCCTCACGTGAAGCGGTAAACATCGGGTCAACGCGAATGGTGAAGGAACTCTTGCGTCCGCGTACGATCACGGGAAGCTGTTGGGGGAGCGCCTGTGCGATGACGAGGGTTGCGAGGGGCCAACGCGCCCCTCACTCGGCGATCAGCTTCAACCACTCGTCTTCAGTCAGCACCTTGACGCCGTGCTTGTTGGCGTCCGCGAGCTTCGAGCCGGCGCCGGGGCCCGCGACGACGAGATCGGTCTTTTTCGAAACCGAGCCCGACACCTTGGCCCCGAGCCGCTCGGCCGTCGCCTTGGCTTCATCCCGTGTCATCTTCTCCAGCGAGCCCGTGAACACCACGGTCTTGCCGGCGACGGCCGAATTGCTCTTCGGCTTCTCGGCGTCGACGATCTCGACTTCCCTGGTCAGGCGTTCGACGATGCCGCGGTTGTGGCTCTCGCCGAAATAATCGGCGATGCTCTTGATCACGGTGTCGCCGATCTGGTCGAGCGCGTCCATGTCCGCGATCGCCTCCTCGTCGCCCTTGGCAACCTTGAGGCAGGCATCATGGAAGGCGTCCCACGAGCCGTAGCCGCGCGCCAGCGCCAGCGCCGTGGTCTCACCGACATGGCGCATGCCGAGCGCGAAGATGAAGCGCTCCAGCGCGATCTTGCGGCGGCTCTCGATGGCGCCGAACAGGTTGCGCACCGAGGTCGCGCCGTAGCCTTCGATCTCCTCGAGCTTGAGTTTCGCGTTGCGCTTCTCCAGCGTGAAGATGTCGGCGGGCTCCTTCACCCAGCCCTCGTCGAAGAAATACTGGAGCTGCTTTTCGCCGAGACCGTCGATGTCGAAGGCCCGCCGCGACACGAACAGCTTCAGATGCTCGATCTTCTGATAGGGACAGGCGAACTCGCCGGTGCAGCGGGCACGCGAGCCCTCCTCGCCCGTCGCCGTCTCCTCGCGCACGACGTCGGTGTGCAGCGGACACGGACACTTCTTCGGGAAGTGGAATTCCCTGGCGGTCTTCGGCCGCTTGTCGAGGACGACGTCGACCACCTGGGGGATGACGTCGCCGGCACGCTGGATCACCACTGTGTCGCCGATCCTGATGTCGCGCCCCTCGCGAAGCACCTCGCCCTTGTTGCCGATGCCCCTGATGTAGTCCTCATTGTGCAGCGTGACGTTCTGCACGATCACGCCGCCGACGCCGACCGGCTCGAGCTTGCCGACCGGCGTGAACGAGCCGGTGCGGCCGACCTGGATCTCGATGTCGCGCAGCACCGTCATGGCGCGCTCGGCCGGGAATTTGTGCGCGATACCCCAGCGCGGCGTGCGCGAGACGAAGCCGAGCCGCTCCTGCCAGTCGATGCGGTCGATCTTGTAGACGACGCCGTCGATGTCGTAGTCGAGCCGCGCGCGCTGCTCCTCGATCGCATGATGAAAGGCGAGCAGTTCCTCGACCGAGTGACAGAGCTTGGTGAGCGGATTGGTCTTGAAGCCGCAGCGCTCGAACCAGCCGATCATGCCGCTCTGCGTGTCTTCCGGCATCGCGCTCATCTGCCCCCAGGCATAGGCGAAGAAGCCGAGGGGACGGGAGGCGGTGATGGTCGGGTCCTTCTGGCGGAGCGAGCCGGCGGCCGAATTGCGCGGATTGGCGAAGATGGTATCGCCTGCCGCCTTCTGCCGTTCGTTGAGCGCCAGGAACGCCTTCTTGGTCATGTAGACTTCGCCGCGCACCTCGCAGATGTCGGGGATGTTGCGGCCCTTCAGCTTCTGCGGCACGTCTTCGAGCGTGCGGATGTTGGCGGTGACGTCCTCGCCGACAGCGCCGTCGCCGCGCGTCGCGGCGGTGACGAGCTCGCCGCCCTCATAGCGCAGCGACATCGAGAGACCGTCGATCTTCGGCTCGGCGGAGAAGTCGATCTTGTCGTCGTCGAGCTTCAGGAAACGCACGATGCGGCCGACGAAGTCGCGCACGTCCTCCTCCGCAAAGGCGTTGTCGAGCGACAGCATGGGCACGGCATGCGGGACTTTCCTGAAGCGCCCTGACGGCGCGGCGCCGACCTTCTGCGAGGGCGAGTCCGCGGTGACGAACTCGGGAAAACGCGCCTCGATCGCGTTGAGGCGCTGGCGCAGCGCGTCGTATTCGGCGTCGGAGACGGTGGGCGCGTCCTCCTGATAGTAGCGCTCGTTGTGCCCCTCGATATCGAGCGCGAGCCGCTTATGCTCGACCTTGGCCTGCGCCTTGGTGAGCTCGGCGACGTCGCGTAGCGGTGTTGCTTTGGATTTTGCTGCTCTGGCCATGGCGCTTGGATACGACGGAGCGGGCGGGAGGGTAAAGGCTTGTGGAAATCTCGTGCCCCGGACGCAGCGCTCCTTCAGCGGTGCGCTGCAGAGCCGGGGCCCATGTCGCGGCCGGCATTCTGGGTCCCGGCTCGCGCTCCGCGCGTCCGGGACACGAACCTCAAGCCGTCGCTGCCTTCAGCAGCCTCTCCGCCGCCGCCCTCGCCTCGGCCGTGATCTCGGCACCGGCGAGCATGCGGGCGATTTCCTCACGGCGGTGGTCGGCGGCGAGCGCATTGACGCGGGTGGCGACGCGCTTGCCCTTGTCGAGGGCGTCCTTGGAGATCAGCAGGTGCTGGTCGGCACGGGCGGCGACCTGCGGGGCGTGGGTCACGGCCATGACCTGGACCTTGCCGGCAAGCCGCGCCAGGCGCCCGCCGATGGCGTCCGCAACCGCACCGCCGACGCCGGTGTCGATCTCGTCGAAGACGAGCGTCGGCGCCGAGCCGCGGTCGGACAGCACGACCTTGAGCGCGAGCAGGAAGCGCGACAGCTCGCCGCCGGAGGCGACCTTCATCAACGGCCCCGGTCTGGTGCCCGGATTGGTCTGCACCCAGAACTCGACGCGATCGAAACCTTGCGGCCCGGGCGCGGCCTCGTCGGTCTCGACCTGGGTCATGAACCTGGCGCGCTCGAGCTTGAGAGGGGCGAGTTCGGCATTGACCGCCTTGTTGAGCTTCTCGGCCGATTTCTGCCGCGCCAGCGACAGCTTCTTGGCGGCCGCCGCATAGCGGCTGTCCGCCTCGATCGCGGCCTGCTCCAGCTTCTTCAGGCGCGAGGCGCCGGCATCGATCAGCACGACGTCAGCGGCATATTTGGCGGCCAACGCGGCGAGGCCGTCAACCGGGGTCGAATATTTGCGAGACGCCGCACGCAAAGCAAAAAGCCGTTCCTCGATGCGTTCGAGCTCGGCCGGATCGAAATCGGTTGCGGCCAGCGCCGCCTGGAGGTGCTGATCGGCCTCCTCCAGCGCGTTGATCGCGGCGTCGATCGCCTTCACCGCCGGCTCGACCAGCGCCGGCGAGTTGACGCCGCGCCGCTCCAGCCGGCGCACCGCCGCCGAGAGCGCGGCAACCGGCGAATGATTGCCGCCGACCGCTTCCTGCGCCTCGCGCAGGTCGGAGGCGATCTTCTCGCCTTGCATCATGGTGGTGCGGCGGGAGGCCAGCGCGGTTTCCTCGCCGTCCTTGGGCGCGAGCTGCTTCAGCTCGTCCGAGGCGTGGCGCAGATAATCGGCCTCGCGCGCAGCGCGCTCCATGGCGGCGCGATGCTCCTCCAGCGCGGTGTTGGCGGTGCGGCGCGCGTCCCAGAGCGCTTCGACGGCCGCGACGTCCTTCTCGAGGCCGGCAAAAGCGTCGAGCAGGCGGCGGTGGGTTGCGGCATCGACCAGCGCGCGCTCGTCGTGCTGGCCGTGGATCTCGACCAGGGCGGTGCCGACCGCCTTCAGCGTCTGCACGCTGATCGATTGGTCGTTGATGAAGGCTCGGGTGCGGCCGTCGGCGAGCTGCACGCGCCGGAGAATCATCTCACCGGTATCGTCCAGACCGTTCTCGGCCAGGATCTTCGCGGCAGGGTGATTCTTCGGGACATCGAACACGGCCGTGACCTGCCCCTGCTCCGCGCCGTGACGCACGAGGCCGGCGTCGCCGCGGCCGCCGAGCGCCAGCGCAAAGGCATCGAGCAGGATGGATTTGCCCGCACCGGTCTCGCCGGTCAAAACCGCGAGGCCGGAGGCGAATTCGATATCGAGCCGTTCGATCAGGACGATGTCACGGATCGACAGACGCGCCAGCATGGAACCAAATTTCCTAGCCGAGACCCATCTTCTTGAAGGTCCGGCTGATCCAGGACCCCTGATTCTCGCTCGGCTCGAGACCGCCGGATTTTACAAGATTATAGGCGTCCTTGTACCAGCGGCTGTCAGGAAAATTGTGCCCAAGCACGGCCGCCGCGGTCTGCGCTTCGCCGACGATGCCGATCGTCATGTAGGCCTCGGTCAGCCGGAACAGCGCCTCCTCGACATGGCGGGTGGTCTGGTACTGCGTGACGACGGTCTTGTACCGATTGATCGCAGCCGTGTAGTCGCGCTTCTGGGCGTAGTAGCGGCCGACACTCATTTCCTTGCCGGCGAGCTGGTCGCGCGCGCCCTCGATCTTGGCCTTGGCCGAGGTCGCATATTCCGAGTTCGGATATTTGCGCACCACCTCTTCCAGCGCGGCGATCGCCTTTTCGGTGCGGGTCTGGTCGCGGCTGATGTCCGGGATCTGGTCGTAATGGGAGGCGGCGATCAGATATTGCGCATAGGCCGCATCCGGGCTGCCGGGATGAAGCGTGACGTAGCGGGTGGCAGCACCGATGCAGCCGTCATAATCGCCGCCCTGATAGGACGCATAGGCCGACATCAGCAGCGATTTGCGGGCCCAGTCGGAATAAGGATGCTGGCGGTCGACCTCTTCGAACTTCTTGTTCGCCGCCTTCATGTCCTTCTTCTCGTTCATGAGGTACAGGCCCTCATTGTAGATCTTGTCGGCGGGCTCCTCGACGAAGGTGTCGTCCTTGGCGGTGAACTTGTCCCAGAGTGCGCCCGTGCCGCATCCGGCGAGCGGCAACGCAAGAACGATGAAGGTGACGGCCTGAATCAGCCCGCGGGCTCGCGACGAGACCGAGAAATATCCGCGCGTCATACGCTGTGCCGACATGAGTTTAAGCCCTGACGCCCTGTGATGCGGTGTCCGCCAGCCCACGAACCCCTCATGGGCGCGAAATGTAACCGTGGTGCCTGCCACGCGACCACGCCGATGTATCCGAAAACGATTGTTAACGAACCGGATAGGGAGGCATTTCGCCCGGATTAAGGCGAACCTGCCGCAATGCTAGCCGATCATGGTTACCAGGAGTTTCCCGGGGGCCGCCAACCACGTTCCGAAGGCGGCAGGCCGCGTCAGGACACATCCGGTCCGAAGGCCGCAGCGACCCGGCCGCCGACGATGCCACGGCCGACCTCGCCCACGGCACGCGTGGTGCGGCGGGCAGCCTCGCCCTCGACCACCCGCCAGGCGGTCCGGTCGGCGAGCAGCGCCGTCAGAACGGCGTGGTTGAGCTTGTGGCCGCCACGCACCGAGCGGTAGGCGCCAAGCAGCGGCAGGCCGGCCAGCGAGAGGTCGCCGATCACGTCCAGCACCTTGTGACGGGCGCATTCATCGGCGTAGCGCAAGCCCTCGGTGTTCAGCAGCCGCTCGTCGTCGAACACGACGGTGTTGTCGAAGGAGGCGCCGAGGGCATAGCCGGCGCTCCAGAGCCGCGCGACATCGCACATCAGGCCGAAGGTCCGGGCCCGGCCGACTTCACGGCGGAAACCTTCAGGATTGAGGTCGAAGGCGTAAGCCTGCTGGCCGATGACGGGATTGGTGAAATCGATCTCGACCTCGACGCGGAACCCGTTGGTGTGGGGCCTGATCTCGCCGAAGGAGTCGCCGATCTTGACCGAGATCGGCTTCAGAACCTGGATGAAACGGCGCGGCGCCGGCTGGGTGACGATGCCGGCCTGGTCGATTGCCGCGATGAAGGCGGCGGCACTGCCGTCCATGATCGGGACTTCGGGACCGTCGATCTCGATGGTGGCGTTGTCGACACCCATTCCCCGCAGTGCAGCAAGCACATGCTCGGCAGTGGACACCAGCGGACCGTTGCGGTCGCCGAGGACGGTGGCAAAGTCAGTCGCAATCACCTGCTCGGCGGTGGCCTGAACTTCGCGGTCACTTCCCTCGAGTCCGGTCCGGACAAAAATAAAACCCGCGTCGACAGGCGCAGGCCCAAGCGTGAGAGTGACGGGAAGACCGGAATGAACGCCCACGCCTGCCACAGAGGCTTGCGCACGAAGCGTTGTTTGCCGGCTAAATTTCATCAGGAACCCGCCCCACTAAGACCCACTGCGACTTATACGAGACCCGCTTGGCCGGCCAGAGCCGACGCTACCGAATCTCCGTATCCCCAAGTCACGGCAAACCATAGTTGCAGCCTCAAACAGCGCCAACTCACGCTTTTTTACCGATTGTTACCCCAAACCTGCCGTATTCGCGCCAAGGCTTAACCAAATTGCGCCGGGTTTCGGGACCGCTATCGGCAGTTTTACTGAACCACCGACGCCGTAATTAATGATTTAAAATCAGTTGTTTGGCCGCGCAATCCGGACATGCCCGGGACAAAAGGAAAGGTCCCGGCGAGCTCCTCGCCAGGACCTTTTTTCGTCTGCCTTATTGTAACAATCCTCAGGTCGCCTGCCGCCGCAGGAAGGCCGGGATATCAAGATGGTCGTCGCCCTGTGGCGCCGGCGCAACAGGCGCGGGGCGGCCATGGACGTCCAGACCCTGCGGCGCGGGACGGCGGGCATACTCCGATACCGGCTCGTTGGACGCGATCTGCTGTGCCACGGTCTTCTGCGGCCGCCGCTCGGGCAGCGGCGGCATGGCGGGACCGGCAGTGCGGGCCGCGACCGGCGGCTCGCTTTCCTCGTCGCGACGGCCGAGGCCGACATTGGCGAGGCGCTGCAGCAGCGACAGGCGGGTCTTCTGCGGGGTCTCCTCCTCCGCCTCGCCGCGGGCCTGCCGAATCTCGGCCTGCGCCGGCATCGGCAGCTCCTCGATTCGCGGCATGCGCGGCGCGCGGGCCGGACGCTCGGCCTGCGGCGGGATGAAGGTATCCGGCGTCATCGGCTCCTGCACCGCGACCGGGGCCATGTCGGCCTCCGGGAATAGGGTCGGCTTCTGCGCGATCGGGCGCACGGTGACGTCGCCATAGGTCTGCGGCGCCTGCGGCTGCGGCACCTCGGAAACGGCAGCGGCGATCGCGGCGAGCGCAGCACGCTCGACGTTCGGACGGGGCGCGGCGGCAATCGGAGCCGGCGCGGCGGCCGGGGTCTGGGCTTCCAGTTTCTGGGCGCGCTCGGCCAGGCGCTGGTTGTCGGCACGCAGCCGGGCGGTCAGGTCGGCCAGACGGCTCTCGGCGGCGGCCGGGGCGGCAGCCTGCTGCATCTGTGGTGCCGGGTTGGCGACGGGCGCAGAGGTGGCCTGGCTGTTGCGGGCGATCGCGGCCTGCTCGATGCCGGTGGCGACCACCGAGACGCGGATCAGACCGTCGAGCGCTTCGTCGAAAGTGGCGCCGACGATGATATTGGCGTCCTGGTCGACTTCCTCGCGGATGCGGGTCGCGGCCTCGTCGACCTCGAACAAAGTGAGGTCCTTGCCGCCGGTGATGGAGATGAGGAGGCCCTTGGCGCCCTTCATCGACGAGTCGTCGATCAGCGGGTTGGCGATCGCGGCTTCCGCGGCGGTCAGCGCGCGCTTGTCGCCGGAGGCTTCGCCGGTGCCCATCATCGCCTTGCCCATCTCGCGCATGACGGCGCGGACGTCGGCGAAGTCGAGGTTGATCAGGCCTTCCTTGACCATCAGGTCGGTGATGCAGGCAACGCCCGAATAGAGCACCTGGTCGGCCATCGCGAAGGCGTCGGCGAAGGTGGTCTTCTCGTTGGCGACCCGGAACAGGTTCTGGTTCGGGATGATCAGGAGCGTATCCACGACCTTGTGCAGCTCGGAGATGCCGGCTTCGGCCGTGCGCATGCGGCGCTGGCCCTCGAAGTGGAACGGCTTGGTCACCACACCGACGGTGAGGATGCCCATGTCGCGCGCGGTCTTGGCGATGACGGGAGCTGCACCCGTGCCGGTGCCGCCGCCCATGCCGGCGGTGACGAACACCATGTTGGCGCCCGAGAGATGGTCGCGCAGCTCGTCGATCACCTCTTCCGCGGCCGCGGCGCCGACGTTCGGCTGCGAGCCGGCGCCGAGGCCTTGCGTGACGGCCGTGCCCATCTGCACGATGCGCTGCGCCTTCGACATCGTCAGCGCCTGCGCGTCGGTGTTGGCGACCACGAAGTCGACGCCCTGCAGGCCCGCCGTGATCATGTTGTTGACGGCGTTGCCGCCGGCGCCGCCGACGCCGAACACGGTGATCCGGGGCTTCAGTTCGTGAATATCAGGAACATTGATGCTGATGGTCATGGTTGCCTCTCGATCACGCGCGCGTGGGTTCGCCCCGGCCGGTGGCCGCGGGAGTTGGTGAAAATCGAAGATTGCGGAAAGCGGTCATCAGAAGCCCTCGCGTAGCCATCGTCCGACCTTTCCGAAATATCCGCCGGTCCCTGTCTTGATCTGCTGCCGCGTATGCCGCGGTTCGACATGTTCGAGGTGAACATATTGCGGGTAGACCAGAAGTCCGGCCGGCACCGCGAACGCGGCGTTCTTCGCCTCGTTGGGCAGCCGGCCGAAACCGAGCGGACGACCGACCCGCACGGGCCGGCCGAGAATCCGGGTGCCGAGATCGACGAGGCCGGTCAGCTGCGAGGCCCCGCCCGAGAGCACGACACGGCCGTTCGGCTCTGCGGCGAAGGGCGAATCCTTCAGCTTGTCCCGAACCATTTCGAAGACTTCCTCGGCACGGTGCTTGACGATGTTCGCGATGGTGGCGCGGGAGACGATCTGCGGCAGATCCTGCTCGTCACCGGCTGTCGGCACAGACATCAGCTCACGCGAGTCCGATCCGCCGGTGATGACGGTGCCGTATAAGGTCTTGATTCGCTCGGCATCGGCAATGGTCGCCGAGAGTCCGCGCGCAAGATCCATCGTGATGTGTTGCCCGCCGACCGCAAAACCCGCCGCGTGCACGAAGCGGCCGCCCGAATAAACGGCAATCGTGGTGGTGCCGGCGCCCATCTCGACGACAGCGGCGCCGAGATCGGCCTCGTCGTCGGTCAGCACCGACAATCCGGCCACATAGGGGCTGGCTGCCATGGCTTCGACATTGATGTGGCAGCGCTCCACCGCCAGCATCAGGTTCCGCGCCACGGTGGCGTCGCAGGTGACGACGTTCATGTCGACGCCGAACTGGTGCGCGACCATGCCGCGGGGATCGCGGATGCCTTTGACACCGTCGAGCGTGTAGCCGACCGGCAGGGCGTGCAGCACGGTGCGGCCTTCGCCGGTGGCGTGGCGCATGCCGGTGGAGGTGACGCGGCTGACATCGGCCGGCGTCACGGCGCCGCCACGAATGTCGGCGGCAGCCTCGACCAGCTGGCCGGCGAGCCGGCCGCCGGAGACCGACAACAGCACGGACTCGACCCGCACCTTGGCCATCTTCTCCGCAAGCCCGACGGCCTGGCGCACCGCCTGCTCGCATTCGCCGAGATCGATCACCGCGCCGGCCTTCATGCCGCGCGCCTGGATCTGGCTGTAGCCGATCAATTCCACCGCATGGGTGCGGCCGCGCAGCGCATCGCTCGGCGGCGACGGCTTCAGCCGCGCGATCATGCAGGCGATCTTGCTGGTGCCGATGTCGAGGCAGGCGACGATGCCGCCGCGCTTGTGCGGCATCGGGCGCGTCTTCGGCGTCTGGGTGCGATCGAGACCGGTCATGCGGAATCCCCGGCCTTCTTTTTCTTCTTGTCCTTGAACAGCTCCTCGCGCGCCTTGGCGGCGTCCTCGGAGAGCTGCACCACCAGCCGGTCCGGCAGGCGCATGTCGACGGCGACGATGTCGCGCGAAAAGAGCCTGTCCTCCTTGTCGAGCTTCGACAGCATCGCAAGCGCGTTGCCGACGTCCTGCTCGGGCAGGCGGATGTCGAGACCGTCCTTGAGCCGCAGGTTCCAGCGCCGCTCGCCGACGTAGATCGCGGCCTTGGTGACCGAATGGACCTGCGGATAGCGCGCCAGCAGCGCCAGGAAATCGCGCGCCTGGGTTTCGGCGCCCTTGCCGACTACGAGCGGCAGCGACAGGAAGCGGCGCGAGACATAGGGCTCGAGCACGGCGCCGTCGTCGGCGATGACGGAGAGCCGGCCGGCCTCCTGCCACAGCGCGAACGCCTTGCGCTCGGTGAGCTCGATCATGAGCTGGCCCGGATAAAGCTTCAGCACGGTCGCATCAGCGATCCAGGGATTGGCCTTGAGCTTGTCGCGCACCGCCTCGGCATCGAGGAACAGCAGCGAGGAGCGGCCGCTGACGCCGCCGATCGCGAGGATCTCGTCCTGGGTCAGCTGCTTGCGGCCGTTGATGACGACGGAGGTGATCCGGAAGCCGGCGGAATTGGCCAGCGCATTGCGGGCATCGCTGACCGCGGTGACGAAATCCTGGAGGTGGCCGCCCTTGACGATGCCGAAGCCGCAGCTGCCGATCAACAGCAGCACGGTCATGGTCAGGCCGACCCGGCGCGGCAGATAGCGCTCGACCAGCGCGACCAGGCGCGGCGGTGGCTCGCGCTCGATGACGGCCTTGGCCTTGGCTTTGTCCCTGGCGGCAGCGCGCGCCGCTTCGTGCTTGTCCTGCATCCACTCGCGCAGAAGCACGACCGCTCCGATAGCGGCCGCCTTCAGGTCAGCTTGGGGCCTCAGCGATCTTGAAAGCGATCGGGTGAGGCGTCCTGCACCATCCATTGCACGAGCTCGTCAACAGTTTGCCCGCGACATCGCGCGGATCCTGGCGAACATGACGTCTCGGACCTGCCGGGCCGGGTGCTGGTCTTCAGCAGAAGAAAACCTCTCCCCTTCAAAGCGTTCGCTGGGGGTGACATCACCCGCGACAGCTCACGCGCCGGCAGCCAAAGCGCCATATGCGCCGCCAGCGTTAACCTTCGGACGTCCTGGTAAACAAAAGGTAAAGTTCGTTAACGACTCGCGCATTTTGCCTCGCGATGTCTGGCATTTGCGCCGCGATGTCCGGCATTTTACCGGTTTTGGCCACCAAACCGCCCCGTTTCGCCGGTCTGGCCGTTAACCAGTCCTGACTATTTCCGCACGCGCTGGCAGGCGAGCTCGACCAGGCCGCGCAGGAAGTCGACGAACTCGATGCCTTCGGCTTTCAGCGCCTTGGGGTAGAGCGAGGACTTGGTCAGCCCGGGCAGCGTGTTGGTTTCGAGATAGACGAGGCCCTTGTCCGAAACGATGAAGTCAGAGCGGGAATAGCCGGTGCAGGACATTGCGCGGTGGGCCAGCATCGCCTGCTCCTTAAGCGCGGCGGTGATCTCGGGTGCGAAGCGGCCGGGGCAGATCTCCTGGGTCGACTTCAAAAGATACTTCGCCGCGTAGTCGAAATTGCCCTCGCCCGGAATGATCTCGATCGGCGGCAGCGAGATGATCGAGCCGTCGGTGCGCTCCAGCACGCCGCAGGTCGCCTCCACGCCGGCGATGTAGGGCTCGATGACGTACTCTTCATGCTTCGCTGCGTTGCGGACAGCGACGAGATCCTGCTTGGCGTTGACGAAGATCAGGCCGTAGCTCGATCCGTCGCGCGCGGGCTTTGCGATCAGCCTTCCATACTCGGCGAAAGCCTCGTCGATATCATCGAGCGCAAGATTTTCCGGCGGCGTCACGCCGCCGAGCGCGGCGAAGTGCTTGGCTGCGATCTTGTCGAAGGCCAGATGCGACGACGCCGAGCCCGAGCCGGTGAAGGGCACGCCGCGCGCCTCGCACATCACCTGCAATTCGCCGTTCTCGGCACGCCCGCCGTGCAGGCCGAGCACCAGCACGCGATCCTCAGCCTTGGCCCGGTCGAGCGCCTGCGCGAGCGGGACGCCGCGCGTGCCCGGCTTGAATTCGTCCTCGAACGGGCGGGCATGCTCGAGCAGCTGCTTCGACTGCACGACGTGCACCTTGTCCTCGACGTCCCACCACCAGAGGTCAGCCTCGGGCAGCGCCTGATGCAGCGCCTGGGCTGTGGCAACCGAGACGAGACGCTCGCGGTTGGAGCCGCCGAAGAGGATGGTGATGCGCATGTTTTTTGGTCCGTTACCTATCTGCATCGTCATTCCGGGGCGCGCTGAAAGCGCGAGCCCGGAATCCATAACCACCAGTCGGGGTTATGGATTTCCGGGCCTGCGCCTGCGGCGCATCCCGGAATGACGGTGATCATGAAACCCCGATCCGCTTGATTTCCCAGTGTAGCTCAATTCCGGAATTCGCCTTCACCCGTTCGCGCACGGTCTCGCCGAGCGTCTCGATGTCGTGCGCGGTGGCATCGCCCGTGTTGATCAGGAAGTTGCAGTGCATCTCCGAAACCTGTGCGCCGCCGACGCGCAGGCCGCGGCAGCCGGCGGCGTCAATCAGCTTCCAGGCGGAATGGCCGGGCGGATTCTTGAAGGTCGAGCCGCCGGTTTTCTCGCGGATCGGCTGCGCGGTCTCGCGATGGCTCTGCACCTCCGCCATGCGCGCGCGGATCGCCTCCGCGTCCCTGATCTCGCCGCGAAAGCGCGCGGAGGTGAAGATGATGGAGGGATCGACGCCGCTGCTGCGGTAGACGAACTTCATCTCGGCCTTGGAGAAGACGTGCTTGGTGCCGTCGCGCCCGACACCCCTCGCCTCGATCAGCACGTCCTTGGTCTCGCCGCCATTGGCGCCGGCATTCATGCGCAGCGCGCCGCCGATCGTGCCGGGAATGCCGAAGTAGAATTCGAGCCCGCCGATATTGGCGGCGGCGGCGACTTCGGCCACCCGCTTGTCCAGCGCGGCGGCGCCCGCTGTGACGATGTCGCCGCTCGCGCTCGCCTCGCCGAAAGCGCGCGGCGCAAGGCGGATCACGACGCCGGCAATGCCGCCGTCGCGCACGATCAGGTTGGAGCCGACCCCGATGACGTAGACGGGAATGTCGGAGGCGAGATGCGCCAGGAAGTAAGCGAGATCGGCCTCGTCCGCTGGCGTGAACAGCACCTGCGCTGGACCGCCGACGCGAAACCAGGTGAGTTCGGCGAGCGACTGGTTGGCGAGCAGCCGGCCGCGCAGATCCGGCATCGCGGCTTTGAGAGCGGGCGTGATGTCGGGGAAACCCACCGTCCTTACCCCAACGCCTTCAACTGGTCCGGCAGCGCATACGCCCATTGCGTGATGTTGCCGGCGCCGAGACACACAACGAGATCGCCGCTCTTGGCGATGCCATGGACGATTTTGGCTAGTTCGCCGGCATTGGGCAGCGGGATCACCTCGCGATGGCCGTGGGCGCGCAGGCCGGCGACGAAATGATCGCGGTCGATGCCTTCGATCGGCGCTTCGCCGGCGGCATAGACATCGGCGACGACGACCGCGTCGGCATCGTTGAAGCAGGTGCAGAACTCCTCGAACAGGGATTGCAGGCGGGTATAGCGATGCGGCTGCACCACCGCGATCACCTTGCCGGTGTAGGAATCGCGCGCGGCCTTCAGCACGGCTGCGATCTCCACGGGGTGATGGCCGTAATCATCGATCACGGTGACGCCGTTCCACTCGCCGGTCTTGGTGAAGCGGCGCTTGACGCCGCCGAAGCCGGCCAGCGCCTTGCGGATCACCTCGTCCGACACGCCGAGCTCGTGCGCGACCGCGATCGCTGCCGTCGCGTTCGAGGCATTGTGCCGGCCCGGCATCGGCAGCGCGAGATCGGCGATCTCGTGCGTGGTGCCGTTCTTGCGGTCGCGGATCACGACCTTGAACTTCGAGCCGCCGCCGCCCGCGGTGAGATCGACCAGCCGCGCATCGGCCTGCGGATTCTCGCCATAGGTGATGATGCGGCGGTCCTCGATCTTGCCGACGAGGCTCTGCACCACGGGATGATCGATGCACATCACGGCAAAGCCGTAGAACGGCAGGTTCTCGACGAAGTGACGAAACGCGTCCTGCACGGCCTCGAAGGTCTTGAAGTGATCGAGATGCTCGGGGTCGACATTGGTGACGATCGCGACATCGGTCGGCAGCTTCAGGAAGGTGCCGTCGCTCTCGTCGGCTTCCACCACCATCCAGTCCCCCGCGCCGAGACGTGCGTTCGAACCATAGGCGTTAATGATGCCGCCATTGATGACGGTCGGATCGAGGCCGCCGGCGTCGAGCAGCGTTGCGACCATCGTCGTCGTGGTGGTCTTGCCGTGCGTGCCGGCGATGGCGACGCAGCTCTTCAGCCGCATCAACTCGGCCAGCATCTCGGCGCGGCGCACCACGGGAATGCGTTTCTCGCGCGCGGCCATCAGTTCCGGGTTGTCGCGCTTGATCGCGGAGGACACGACCACGACCTCGGCGCCGTCGATGTTCTCGGCCTTGTGGCCGACCGAGACTTTCGCGCCCTTCTTGCGCAGACGGTCGAGATTGTAATTGTCGGAGGCATCCGAGCCCTGCACGGCATAGCCGAGATTGACCAGCA
The DNA here is from genome assembly GCF_044908355.1 of Bradyrhizobium sp. USDA 336. NCBI lineage: Bacteria > Pseudomonadati > Pseudomonadota > Alphaproteobacteria > Hyphomicrobiales > Nitrobacteraceae > Bradyrhizobium > Bradyrhizobium sp. USDA 336. The sequence continues at coordinate 3,593,821 of NZ_JBIYDC010000002.1, forward strand.
CCTCGGCGATGCCGCTCATGCCGATCCCGCCGATCCCGACGAAGTGGATGGGTCCGATCTCGCGCGGCAGTCTCATGTGGTTTCCTTGGGGTCATCGTCCGCGAAGGCGGACGATCCAGTACTCCGCGACGCCTGAGATTCAAATCAACTGCGTCGGATACTGGATGCCCCGCTTTCGCGGGGCATGACAAGTGACTTTTTTGGCCATTCGGGCCGGAACAGGCGTCAGATTCCCGCGACCTTGACCACGAGATCCGCCAGCCGCTCGGCCGCATCGAGCCGGCCAGCGCCGCGGGCGGCTTCAGCCATCGCGGCAAGCCGCGCCGGCTCGGCGGCGAAGCCAGAAATTTCCGACGCCAGCCGGTCGGAGGTGAACTCGGTCTGCGGGATGCGGATTGCGCCGTCGACCTTGACCAGCACGCCGGCATTGGCGAACTGGTCCTGGTCGATCGAGCCGGGCAGCGGCACCAGGATGGAGGGGCGGCCGATCGCGGCGAGCTCGGCCACGGTACCCGCGCCGGAGCGCGATACCACGAGATGATTGGAGGCGAGCCGCGCCGGCAGATCCGTGAAGAACGGCGCGAGCTCGGCCTTGATCTTGAGCTTGTCGTAGACGGCGCGCACGCGGCTCATGTCCTCTTCGCGCACCTGCTGGGTGAGGACGAGACGGCTCCACAGCGCAGGCTCGAGCCTTTCGATCGCGCCCGGCACGATGTCGGCCATGATGCGCGCGCCCTGGCTGCCGCCGACGACGAGCAGACGCAGCGGACCGTTTGGCTCGGGCGCTGCATATTTCACCGCAGCGGCCGCGAGGATCGCCGGACGCATCGGCGTGCCGACGGTCGTGGTCTTGCCTGCCAGCGCCGGGTCGCGATCGAGCACACCGGGCAAGGACGTCGCGATGGCGCGCACGTGGCGCGACAGGAACCGGTTGGCGCGGCCGAGCACGGCGTTGGCGTCGTGGATGATGCCGGGCACGCCGGCGAATTTCGCCGCGACCAGCGGCGGCAGCGTCGGATAGCCGCCGAAGCCGACGACAGCGACGGGCTTCAATCGCTTGATCAGCGCATAGGCCGACAGCGTTCCGGCGGCAAGCGTGAGGCCGGCATAGGCGAGCTGGAACGGATTGCGGCCGCGCGCGGTCTCGCTTCTGACGACGTCGATCATGTCCTTGCTGAACAGCCCGCTATAGCGCAGCGCGCGCTCGTCGGTGACGAGGCGGACGCGATAGCCGCGCCGGATCAATTCGACGCCGAGCGCCTCGGCCGGAAACAGATGGCCGCCGGTGCCGCCCGCGGCGAGAAGAATCAGGGGGGACGTGTCCATAATGAGAGAGTTTTACAGGGTCTTTCTCGTCATTGCGAGCGAAGGCAACAATGAGTGTTCGTGCCCCGGGCGCAGCGCAGCGCGCTGCCCTTCGCAGCGTGGTGCGCTGCTGAACCGGGGCCCATTCCTTCTGCGATATGGCTGCGGCATCCTGGGTCCCGGCTCTGCGCGGAGCCTGTCATCGGGCCGCGCTACGCGCGGACCCGTTGGCTTGTCCGGGACACGAGAGCTTCACGCGTAACTGCGCATCGCCTCGGCGTGGCCGCTCGCCTCGACCTCGGTGCGCGGGCGCAGCCGCGTCAGCGCCAGCATCATGCCGACGCCATAGGCGAGCGAGACCATCGAGGAGCCGCCATAGGAGATGAAGGGCAGCGTCATGCCCTTGGCGGGGATGAGCTGCAGGTTCACCGACATGTTGATCGCCGCCTGCACGCCGAACAGGATCGCGAGCCCGGAGGCCGCAAAGCGCGCGAACATGTCCTCGTTGGCATAGGCGCGCGACAGCGTGCGGATCACGACGAAGGCGAACAGCGCAAGCATCGCAAGGCACAGGATGATGCCGAACTCTTCGCCAGCGACCGCAAACACGAAGTCGGTGTGGCTGTCCGGCAGGCTGCGCTTGGCGATGCCCTCGCCCGGTCCGAGCCCGAACCAGCCGCCGTTGTAGAACGCCTCCATGGCGGTATCGACCTGAAAGGTGTCGCCGGAGGCCGGGTTCATGAAGCGCCTGATACGTCCTGCGACGTGCGGGACGAACAGATAGGCGCTGAACAGGCCGGCCGCGCCGAGCCCTGCGAGGCCGAACACCCAGATCATCCGCATGCCCGCGATGAAGAACAGCGAGCCCCACACCATCAGCACCAGCATGGTCTGGCCGAAATCCGGCTCCATCACCAATAGCGCGACCAGCATCAGGAGCAGCACCACTGCCATCGAGGTCGCCGGCATCTCCGGGCGCCTGGTCGATTCCGCGAACAGCCAGGCAGCGATCACGACAAAGGACGGCTTTGCGATCTCGGAGGCCTGGATGTTGACGCCCAGCAGCGTGATCCAGCGGCGCGAGCCCTTCACCTCCGGGCCGAAGGCGAGCGTGAGCACGATCAGGACGATGCTCGCCGCGAAGATGATCAGCGCCGAGCGGCGGATCGCGCGCGGTGACAGGAAGGACACCCCGAGCAGCACGATGCAGGAGGGCACCAGGAACAGCACGTGGCGGCTGAAGAAATGGAAGGCATCGAGCCCGATGCGGGTTGCAACCGGCGGGCTCGCCGCCAGCGACAGGATCACCCCGGTCAGCATCAGCCCCAGGATGGCGCCCATCAGCGGCTTGTCGACGGTCCACCACCACTCGGAAAAGGGGGTGCGTTCTTCACGGGAGAGCATGGGCGGCCGCTTTCGGACAGAGGTCCGTCCATTGGTCGCCGAGGTTGGTTACCGGGGGGTTAAGGAAAACGTTCAAGTTTTGGAGACTCTCGTGCCCCGGACGCAGCGCAGCGCTCTTGCGGTGCGCTGCAGAGCCGGGGCCCAACTCTCAACAGTATACCGTGTCGCCTTCTGGGTCCCGGCTCGCGCTCCGCGCGTCCGGGACACGAGAGCGCCCTCACACCACCGGCTTCACGCCCGGCAGGGCTTGCACCAGTTCGCGGAACTTGGCGCCGCGGATCTCGAAATTGCGGTACTGGTCGAACGATGCGCAGGCCGGGGACAGGAGGACGACGGCGTCTGTGAGGCTAGAGGCTTCCGCATCGCGCGAGGCGTGCTCGACGGCGACGTCGAGGGTCTGGCTGATCTCGTGCGGGACCGTTCCGAGCGTGCCCGAAAACTCCTGCGCGGCTTCGCCGATCAGATACGCTTTGCGGATGCGCGGGAAGAAACCGGTGAGGCCAGTGATGCCGCCGGCCTTCGGCTTGCCGCCGGCGATCCAGAAGATCTCCGAAAACGACGACAGCGCATGCGCCGTGGCGTCGGCGTTGGTGCCCTTGGAATCGTTGACGAACAACACGTTGCCGCGGCGCCCGACCTGCTCCATGCGATGCGCCAGGCCCGGAAAGCTGCGCAGGCCGTTCTGCAGCACGTCCTGGCTGATGCCCATCGCGAGCGCGGCAGCAGCCGCGCAGGCCGCGTTTTGCGCGTTGTGCTGGCCGCGCAGCGAGCCGATGCCACCGAGCGCGGCGACCTCGCTGCGGGCGCCGCCCGCGGCGCGCACGATGGTGCCGTGCTCGACGTAAATGCCCGACGCGAGCGGGTTCTTGACCGAGATGCGCACCACGTTCTTGCCGGCGCGGTCGAGCCGGTCGGCGATGTCGCGGCAAAAGCCGTCATCGACACCGACAATCGAGGTGCCGCCGACCTGCACGCCGGCAACGAGGCGCTCCTTCACCGCGGCGTAGTGCTCGATCGTACCGTGGCGGTCGATGTGGTCCTCGCTGACATTGAGCAGGATGCCGACGGAGGGATCGAGCGAGGGCGTCAGGTCGATCTGGTAGGACGACATCTCGATGACGTGGACGCGGCCCGTGCGCGGCGGCTCCAGCGACAGGATCGCGGTGCCGATGTTGCCGCCCATCTGGGTGTCGTAGCCGGCGACTTTCGTGAGATGCGCGATCAGCGCCGTCGTGGTCGACTTGCCGTTGGTGCCGGTGATGGCGACGAACGGGGCGTCCGGCGCGTGGCGGCGCCGCTCCCGACAGAACAGCTCGATGTCGCCGATTGCCTCGACGCCAGCTTCGCGCGCCTTCAACACGCTCCAGTGCGGCACCGGATGCGTCAGCGGCACGCCGGGCGCGAGCACCAACGCGGCGAACTTCGCCCAGGAGACGTTGCGCAAGTCCGCGGTGATGAAGCCCGCCTGCGCGGCCTTGGCGACGTTCTCGGCATTGTCGTCGGGCGGCGATCACGTCGGCGCCGCCGGCCTTCAACGCATGGCAGGAGGCGAGCCCCGAACCGCCGAGGCCGAACACCGCGACGGTCTTGCCGGCGAAGGACGTGACGGGAATCATCGATCGGTCACCGCAGCTTCAGCGTCGAGAGGCCGGCGAGCGCCAGCATCACCGAGATGATCCAGAATCGGATCACGATCTGCGGCTCGGTCCAGCCCTTCTGCTCGAAGTGATGGTGGATCGGCGCCATCCGGAACACGCGCTTGCCGGTGAGCTTAAAGGACACGACCTGAACGATGACCGAAACCGCCTCGAGCACGAACAATCCGCCGATCACGGCGAGCACGATCTCGTGCTTCACCGCGACGGCGATCGCGCCGAGCATGCCGCCGAGCGCGAGCGAGCCGGTGTCGCCCATGAAGATCGAGGCCGGCGGCGCGTTGAACCAGAGGAAGCCGAGACCGGCGCCGAGCAGCGCACCGCAGAGCACCGCGAGCTCGCCGGTGCCTGCGACATATTTGATCTGGAGGTAGTCGGCGAACACCAAGTTGCCGGTGAGATAGGCGATCATCGCGAAGCTCGCGGTGGCGATCATCACCGGCACGATGGCGAGGCCGTCGAGCCCGTCGGTGAGGTTCACCGCATTGCCGGCACCGACGATCACGAACGCGCCGAAGACGACGAAGAACCAGCCGAAATGCAGCACGGTATCCTTCAAGAAGGGAATCGTCAGCGCGGTCGAGGCGGGATCGCGGTTGAGCCGCACCAGCGCATAGCAGGCGACCAGCGCGATCACGGCTTCGATCAAGAGGCGCAGCTTGCCGCCGAACCCGGTCGTGGTTTGCTTGGTCACCTTGAGGTAATCGTCATAGAAGCCGACGAAGCCGAAGCCGAGCGTCACCGCGAGCACGATCCAGACATAGGGGTTGAGCGGATTCGCCCACAGCACGGTGCCGACCGTGAGCCCGGACAGGATCATCAGCCCGCCCATGGTGGGCGTGCCCTTCTTGGAAAGATGCGATTGCGGACCGTCGGTGCGGATCGGCTGGCCCTTGCCCTGACGGATGCGCAAGTGATCGATGATCCAGGGGCCGAACAGGAACACGAACAGCGCGCCGGTCACGATGGCGCCACCGGTGCGGAAGGTGATGTAGCGGAAGACGTTCAGGAAGGTGCGAAAGGCACCGAAGCCCGGAAATGTGTTGGAAAGCTCGATCAGCCAGTAAAACATTCAGACGGTCCTATGGCGCCTTTGCACGTCCAGGTGCTTCACGCGCATTCGCTGGTCTTCGTCATGGGCCGCGCGTTCGGGAAACGGACGGCTTTCGCCGCAAGGGGTGGGATTCGGGAACGGCGCCTTCCAAGCAGTTTACGCCTTTGCCTGCAAGGCGGCCACCAGCCCCGGCACAAACTTGTTGACCCAGAACATCTTCTTGCTGCCCTTGACAACCACGACGTCGCCTGCCTTCAGCAGGTTTGCGACCTCCGCCGGTTTCAGCGTGGCGGGATCGTCGTGCCAGCCAAGACCCTTGCCCGAGGGCAATGCGTCGAACAGGTGGCGCATCAGCGGCCCGACGCAATAGACGCCGTCGATGCCGTCGAGGTGGCTGGCAAGGCCGGTGTGATAGCTCGTTGCGTCCGCGCCGAGCTCGAGCATGTCGCCGAGAATCGCGATGCGGCGGCCGCCGCTCATGTTGCGCGCCTGCAGGCTTTGCAGCGCCGCGGCCACGCTGGCCGGATTGCCATTGAAGCTGTCGTCGATCACGGTGACGTCGCCGACCGCCTGCTCGACGCCGCGGCCGGTCATGATGCCGACGCGGTCGAGCTTGACCGCGAGGGTCGCGACGTCGAGATGCGCGGCATGAACCGAGGCGAGCGCGGCCAGCGCATTGTGCACCCGGTGCGGCGCGCCAGGGGTGAGGCTGAAGGCGATCTCCTTCCTGCCGATCGCGGCCACGACCTGCCAGCTCTCGCCGTGCGGCGCGTGCGCGACCTCGTGCACCTCGGCATGCTCGCCGCCGAAGCGCACGACCTTGCCCTTCCACTCGGAAGCCTTGATTCCGGCGGGCAGCACCAGCACGCCGTTCTCGGGCAGTCCGAGCGCGATCGATACCTTCTCGCGCCGGATGGCTTCGAGCGAGCCGAGCTTTTCCAAATGCACCGGCTGGACGTTGACGACGAGCGCGACGGTCGGCTGCGTGAGCTCGCTCAATCGCGCGATCTCGCCCTTCTGGTTCATGCCCATCTCGACGACCCAGAGGCTGGCGTCCCGTCTGGCATTGCACAGCGTCAGCGGCACGCCCCAGAAATTGTTGAAGCTCGAGGGGCTGGCATAGGCGTTCGGATAGGCGGCGAGAAATTCCTTGGTGCTGGTCTTGCCGGCGCTGCCGGTGAGCCCGATCACCGGGCCATTGAAGCGTGCGCGTGCGGCGCGCGCGAGGCCCCAGAGGCCGTCGATCAGCGTGTCCTTGACGACGATCTGGGGGATGCGGATGCCCGCGATCTCGTGCGGCACGATCATCGCCACTGCGCCTGCGGCTTCCGCCTTGTCGGCGAACTCCCAGCCGTCGCGCGCACTGGCGAAAGCCGAGACGAAGCCGCCGCTCGGCGTGCCGCTCAGCGCAACGAACAGGCTGCCCGGCTTCACCAGCCGGCTGTCCTGGGTGACGAAATCGATCGGCGTCTCCGGGAACGATCCGGCGACGCCCAGCGCGCGCGCGACCTCGGCAACCGTCCATATTGGCCCGCTCATGCGACCCTCGATGCTAGTGCGGCAGCGACCGCCTCGTGATCACTGAAAGGCAGCACCTCGCCGCCGACGATCTGCCCGGTCTCGTGGCCTTTGCCGGCGATGAGCAGCGCATCGCCGTCCTGCAAGTCCTCGATCGCGGCGCGGATCGCCTCGGCGCGGTCGCCGATCTCGCGGGCGCCCTTGGCGGCGGCGAGGATCGCGGCGCGGATCGCTTCCGGCTTCTCGCTGCGCGGATTGTCGTCGGTGACGATGACGGGCGTCGGCGTTCTCCGCCGCGATCTCGCCCATGATCGGGCGCTTGCCGGCATCGCGGTCGCCGCCGGCGCCGAACACGACGACCAGCCTGCGCTTCGCATAAGGCCGCAGCGCCTGCAGTGCCTTCGCGAGCGCATCGGGCTTGTGCGCATAGTCGACGAAGATCGGCGCGCCGTTGCGCTCGCCGACGCGCTCGAGCCGGCCCTTGGCGCCTTCGAGATGTTCGAGGCTCGCAAACACGTTTTCAGCATCGCTGCCCGTGCCGATGGCAAGGCCGGCCGACACCAGCGCATTCTCGATCTGGAATTCGCCGACCAGCGGCAGCCGGATCGCGTAGGCCCTGCCGCGATGTTCGACGGTGAGCTTTTGCGAGAAACCTTCGACCACGGCCTCGGTGAGGCGGATGCCCTCGCCCGCCCCATCGCCGTTGCGGCCGACCGCCATGACGCGCAGGCCACGCGATTTCGCCGCATCAATCGCTTCCGCCGAGCAATCATGATCGGCCGAGATCACCGCGGCGCCATCAGGCGGCACCAGCTCGCGGAACAGGCGGAGCTTAGCCGCGAGATAATGCGCGACGGTCGGATGGTAATCCATGTGGTCGCGGGAGAGATTCGTGAAGCCGCCGGCCGAGATGCGCACGCCGTCGAGGCGAAATTGGTCGAGCCCGTGCGAAGATGCCTCGAAGGCGAGATGCGTGACGCCCTCGCGCGCGATCTCGTCCAACTGCCGGTGCAGCGCGATCGGATCCGGCGTGGTCAGCGAGCCGTAGACGGTGCGCTTCTGCGACACCAGACCGATGGTGCCGATGCTGGCGGAGGCATGCCCGAGCCGCTCCCAGATCTGGCGCGTGAACGCGGCGACCGAGGTTTTGCCGCTGGTTCCGGTCACCGCGGCGATCGTCGCAGGCTGTGCCGGGAAAAACCTCGCAGCGGCCAACGCCAACGCGCGGCGCGGATTGGCGCTCGTGATGAACGGCACCTTGCACGCGGCCGGTGCATGGTCACCGACAACGGCAACAGCGCCAGCGGCAATCGCCGCATCGACGAAGCGGGCGCCGTCGGTCTTGCTACCTGCCAGCGCGAAGAAGAGATCGCCCGGCTTGACCAGGCGGCTGTCGAGCGCAACGCCGCTCACCTCGAGCGCCGCAACAGCGGGCTCGATTGCGGCGTCATTGCCCTTGACATCCTGACCCAAGAGGTCGCGCAGCTTCATGGTGTTCCAGTCGACATGCCCTGCCGGAAAGCCAAATCCTCCGGGGAAAATCCCGACTCAGCAGCGGCGATGGCCCACCCGGTTGATTACTGGGTTGTCCTGGATGCTGCAAGAATAAGGCGCTCTGCAGGCGGCAGCTCGAACCGCGGCTCGACTCCCAGAAGCGGCGCGATCCGCTCGATCACCTTGCCGCCGGTCGGCACCGCGTTCCAGCCCGAGGTGATGAAACCATGCGTTTCGGGCAATGCCTGCGGCTCGTCCAGCATGATCAGGACGTGATATTTGGGATCATCGCAGGGCAGGATGGCGGTGAAGGAGTTGAGCACGCGCTTCTTGGCGTAGCGGCCGTTGACGACCTTCTCGGACGTGCCGGTCTTGCCGCCGACGTAATAGCCCTTGACGTCCGCCTTTCTCGCCGAGCCGACTTCGGCATTGAGCCGCATCAGGAACCGCATCTTGTCGCTGGTCTCCGGCTTGATGACGCGCTTGGCCATCGCCTGGGCTTCGGATTCGCTGCGCTTCAGGAATGTCGGCGGAATCAGATAGCCGCCGTTCACCAGCGCGTTGATGCCCATCACCGCCTGCAGCGGCGCCACCGACAGGCCCTGGCCGAACGCGGCGGTGACCGTGTTCAGTTCGCTCCAGCGCCGCGGCAGCAGCGGCGCCGCGCTCTCCGGCAATTCGGTGCGCAGCCGCGTCGTCTGGCCTAGCTTGGCGAGGAATGCCTTGTGCGCCTCGACCCCCTGGTTGAGCGCAATCCGCGCCGCGCCGATGTTGGAGGAATAGGTGAACACTTCCTTGGTGTTGATGAAGCGCCCGACCGGATGGCTGTCGTGGATCGTGAACTTGCCGTAATGCAGGTTTCCGCGCGCGTCCCACATCGAGTTCAGACTGATCTTGCCGGAATCGAGCCCCATCGCCAGCGTGAACGCCTTGAAGGTCGAGCCCATCTCATAGACGCCGGTGGTGAGGCGGTTGATGCGGTCGGGGTCGTGCGCTTCCTTCGGATTGTTGGGATCGAAGTCCGGCAGCGAGACCATCGCCACGATCTCGCCGGTCTTGACGTTTGAGACGATGCCGGAGGCGGCCTTGGCGCGGAACTTGTCCTTGGCCTTCAACAGCTCGTCGCGCAGCGCGTGCTCGACGCGCAGATCGACCGCGAGCTCGATCGGCTTCTGCAACCGGTCGGTGGCAAAGCCGGCGCGGTGGAGGTCGGCGAGCCCTTGATTGTCGAGCCACTTCTCGAGGCCGGCGATGCCCTGGTTGTCGATATTGACGAGACCGATGAGGTGAGCGACCTCGTTGCCGGTCGGATAGACGCGCTTGTTCTCGCGCAGGAAGCCGATGCCGGGAATGCCGAGCTTGTGGACGGCCTGCTGCTGCGCCGGCGTGACCTCGCGCTTGAGCCAGACGAAGCCCTTGCGTGTCCTCAGGCGCTCGCGCACCTCGGCCTCGTCGAGGTCGGGAATGGTCGCGGTGAGGAGCTCGATCGCCTCGTCCTTGTCGATGATGCGGCGCGGCTCGCCGAACAGGCTCGCCGCCTTGACGTCGGTCGCAAGGATGGCGCCGTTGCGATCGACGATGTCGGGCCGCGCGGTCGCAACCACCTCTTGTGCTGCGGCGCGGCGCGCGCTGTGGGCGTCGGCGCCGATGGCGAACATCACGAGCCGCCCGCCGATCAGGGCATAGACCGAAGCGAAGGCGAGCATGGCGAGGCCGACACGCGCGCGCGCCTTCGCGGCGCGATCGACGTTGCGCCCGTAGAGCAGGCTTCGGATCAGCCGCCGCCGCCAAGGCTCAGTCGACTTTTCGGCCAGCTTTTCGATGGGTTTTGCAGGCGTTGCCGGGCTCATTGCTTGTCCTCGGGCTGAGGCACGGAGCCCGTCACCGTGTCGGGATCGCTCGCAGCTTCAATGGTCTTGAGCATGGCCCCGATCGGATCGGGCTCGCCCGGCCTGAACATCCGGGGCGGACGCTCCGGCAGGTTCTTCAGCAAATCATATTGCGTGCCATTGACGGGCTTGAGGTGCAGATGCCGGTCGGACAGGCCTTGCAGGCGGTGGGGCGCATCGAGCTTAGCCCATTCGGCCCGGAGCGCCGCGATCGCATCGCGCTGCTCGCGGATCTCCGCACGTAGCCGCAGCACCTTCTCGGTGCGCGCCGTGGAGTCCATCTTGATCCGGTAGACGTGGGCGGCTGCGAAGATCAGCGCACCGATGACGAGGAGGTGGATGATGCGCATGCGCTAGCCGCCCCTCATCACGTCGGCGAGCTTCGGCCAAGACGATGCCTCATCAGTCTCATGCGCCGGCGCCGAGCTGCGCTCGGCCGCGCGCAGCTTTGCCGAGCGCGCGCGCGGATTGTGCGCAACTTCGTCCTCGCCGGCGACGACCGGTCGCCGCGTCAGCAGCTGGAAGCTCGGCGGGACTTGCGCGACTTCCGGCAGATGCCGCGAGCCGCCGCCGGTCTTGGAACGCTCGGAGAGGAAATTCTTGACGATGCGGTCTTCCAGCGAATGGAACGAGACCACGACGAGGCGGCCGCCGGGCTTGAGCATGCGCTCGGCCGCAGCGAGCGCCGTCTGGAGCTCCTCGAGCTCTTCGTTGACGAAGATGCGCAGCGCCTGGAACGTCCGTGTCGCCGGATGAATGTCGCCGGGCTTCGATCGCACCACCCTGCCGACGAGATCGGCGAGCGCGCGCGTGGTCGTGAACGGAGTTTCCTGCCGATCCGCCACGATGGCGCGGGCGATGCGGCGCGAATGCCGCTCCTCGCCGAAGAGATAGATGATGTCGGCGAGATCGCCTTCCGAGGCGCGCGCGACGATGTCGGCCGCGGTCGGACCTGTCTGCCCCATCCGCATGTCGAGCGGACCGTCGAGGCGGAAGGAGAAGCCGCGGCCGGCCTGGTCGAGCTGCATCGAGGACACGCCGACATCCATCACGACGCCCTCGACGCCATCGACGCCTTGCGCCGCGCAGACTTCGGCGAGATTGGAGAAGCGGTCCTCGACCAGCGTCAGCCGGCCCGCGGCGCGTTGGACCAGCTCGGCACCGCCGGCAATCGCGGTGCGGTCGCGATCGATGGCAATCAGTCGGGTTCCCGGCACGTCCAGGATCGCGCGGCTATAACCGCCGGCGCCAAAGGTGGCGTCGACGTAGACGCCGCCCTCGCACGGGGCGAGATGCGCGATGGCCTCACGGCCAAGAACGGGGATGTGCGGGGCCGAGCTCATGCGCGACGCCTGCCGACGGCCGGGCGAGATACCCAAGCGGGATCGGGGCCGAACAAGCCCATAACGCCTCGAATCATTGCGCGTCGCGGCGGTTCCACGACAAAGCCCCTGTCCAGCATGGTTACCGAGCCCGATCGTCCCGGGCCACAAACCCAGTGTTCCCAGCGGAATTTGTCGGGCAGCCATGGGATTTCGAGCCAAAATACGCTTTGGCCGCCTCCGGACGCGGGTCGGCTCTTCATCCCTCAGTAACGGCCCTTAGCGTTAAGAAAGCGTTGCTCGGTTCGTGACAAGTGGAAAAGGTGACGAGGGGAGTGATGCGTCATCCACACACATCGCCAAAATGAATCCGTTAACCGCGCCGCGCGATTGCGCGCGATGGAGGGTAAAGGAATAGTAAAGAGAAGGGCTTGCCCCACTCTCCGTCGATTTGAGCTGCTCATGCCCTCGGGTTCGTCCACGCCTGGATCTGATTCGAAGCGTCACCGCGTTCTCCCGGTTCCCAAGACCGTGGCGGGCCTGCGGACCTTCGAGCCCGATTCCTCGATCGTCTCGGACATCATCCCCTCCCCGAACCATGGCGAGCGCAACAAGGGACGGCAGCCGGACATGATCGTGCTGCACTACACCGGCATGCCCGATGTCGAAGGCGCGCTGGCGCGCCTCTGCACCGCCGGCACCGAAGTGTCGGCGCATTATGTCGTGCTGGAGGACGGCCGCATCGTGCAATGCGTGCCTGAGGCCAAGCGTGCCTGGCACGCCGGCGTCTCCTCCTGGGCCGGCGAGGACGACATCAACTCCTGCTCGATCGGCATCGAGATCATCAATCGCGGCCATGATTGGGGCTATCCGGAGTATCCGCTGCGCCAGATCGCTGCCGTGATCGCGCTGTGTCGCGGCATCATGCTCCGCCGCAAGGTGCCGGCGCACCGGGTGCTCGGCCATTCCGACGTCGCGCCCGCCCGCAAGAAGGATCCCGGCGAGAAATTTCCGTGGCATTCGCTGGCCAATTCCGGCGTCGGCCACTGGGTGACGCCTGCGCCGATCGTCCGCGGCGAGACTCTCATGCTCGGCACCATCAGTGACGCGGTGCTGAGCATGCAGCAGGCGCTGGCAAGGTACGGCTATGGCGTGCCCCTGAACGGCAAGTACGACGCTGCGACGATGGAAGTCGTCACCGCCTTCCAGCGCCATTTCCGCCCGGCGCGGCTGGACGGCGTCGCCGATCATTCGACGCTGTCGACCTTGCAAGCGCTGCTGGCGAGCCTGCCGGCGGAAGGAACGCCGGTGGCGTCGACATAGCAAAGGTCTTCCGAGAATGTGACCTCTTGCTCCGTCATGCCCGGGCTTGTCCCGGGCATCCACGTCTTGCCTCCGCGCATGCGAACGTGGATGGCCGGGACAAGCCCGGCCATGACGGAAACTCAATCCATCTCCCTCATTCTTCGCGCATAGAGCCTTCGCAACGGCGCGAGCTGTGTCGCCGCCGTCGCTGCACGATAGGCCTCGCGCGCCTCCTCCGTCCTGCCGAGCCGCCGCAACAGATCCGCGCGCACGGCGGGCAACAGCTCATAGCCGCGAAGCCCGCCGCGCGCGGCGATCGCATCGACGAGATCGAGCGCTCGTGCCGGCCCATCGACCATCGACAGCGCCGCGGCGTGATTGAGCTCGATCACCGGCGACGGATTGATGCGCAGCAGCACCTCGTACAGCCCCGCAATCTGCGGCCAATCGGTCTCCTCGAAGCTCGGCGCACGCGCATGCAGCGCTGCGATCGCGGCCTGCACCGCATAGGGTTGTGGCCGGCCCGGCACGCGCAGCGCGTGCTCCACCAGCCGTAGCCCCTCGTCGATCTGCGCGCGATCCCACAACGAGCGGTCCTGCTCTTCGAGCAGGACGATGTCGCCGGCCGGCGTCTGTCGCCCGGCGCGGCGCGCGTCGTGCAGCAGCATCAGGGCCAGCAGGCCCTTGATGCCGGCGCGGTCGGGCATCAACCGGTTCAGCAGGCGGCCAAGCCGGATCGCCTCGCTCGCCAGATCGGGCCGCATCAGGTCCGCGCCCTCGGTCGCGACATAGCCTTCGGTGAAGACGAGATAGATCACGGCGAGCACGCCATCGAGCCGCGGCGCCAGCATCTCGCGCTCCGGCACCTCATAGGGGATGCCGGCAAGCCTGATCTTCTGCTTGGCACGGACGAGCCGCTGCGCCATCGCTTCCTCGCCGACGAGGAAGGCGCGTGCCACCTGCGCCGTCGACAGTCCGCACACGGTGCGCAGCGTCAGCGCGACCTGCACCTCGGGCGCGAACGCGGGATGGCAGCAGGTGAAGATCAGCCGCAGCATGTCGTCGTCAAGCGTTGCGGTCGGCTCGTCCGGGCCCAGCGCGTTAAGCTCGAGCTCGTGCACCAGCGCCTGCTGCTTGCCGCGGAACACAGCCTGACGGCGGATGCGATCGATCGTCTTATGCTTGGCGACGTTGACGAGCCAGGCGCGCGGATTGTCGGGGACCTCACACGCCCAGCGTTCCAGCGCGACCGCAAAAGCATCCTGAAGCGCGTCCTCGGCGAGATCGAAATCGCCGACGAGACGGATCAGCGTGGCCAGCGCCCGCCCCGCCTCGTCGCGGAAGATTTTTCCGATCTCGCTCGGGGTCATGTCACGCTATCACTCCCCTCTCGTCATTCCCGGGCGCGGCAGCCCGGAATCCATAACCACGATTCGGGGATATGGATTCCGGGCCTGCGCCTTGCGGCGCATCCCGGAAATGACGAAGGTGAGAGCCGTCACTTGTCGTAGACCCAGATCGGCCGCACCTCGATCGAGCCGATGCGTGCGCTCGGAATCCGCGCCGCGATCTCGATGGCGGCGTTGAGATCCTTGGCTTCGATCAGGTAATAGCCGCCGAGCTGCTCGCGCGTTTCCGCGAACGGACCATCGGTCGTCAGCGTCTTTCCGTCGCGCACGCGCACCGTTGTCGCGGTCGTGGTCGGCTGCAAGCGGTCACCGGCCTTGAAATTGCCGTTCTGGATGATGTCTTGCGTGAAGGATTGATACTCGGCCAGGATCTTCTGGCTGGTCGCCGCGTCGATCTTCGCGTACTCGACCTCGTTCTGGTAGATCATCAGCAGATATTGCATTGCTTCACTCCTGTGTTCGGCTCCATCGGCGACATCCAGTCGAACGGGGCACGCGCCAAACGACATCTTCAGGATAAATTATTTCTGGGCGAGCGTGCCTCGCGATATCGGCTTGACGAAACCGTCACAAATGCCCATGCCTAAAGCCGTCAGTCGGCCGGACGGCCGCTCCGGCAGGTGCCGAAAGGCCGCCGGGGAGGAAAGTCCGGGCTCCCTTGACATGCGGTGCCGGATAACGTCCGGCGGGGGTGACCCCAGGGAAAGTGCCACAGAGAACGAACCGCCCGCCTTCGCCCTCCGGGGCTTCGGCGCGGCAAGGGTGAAAAGGTGCGGTAAGAGCGCACCGCGGGTCCGGCAACGGAGCCGGCATGGCAAACCCCACCGGGAGCAAAACCGAATAGGGACGGCTTAAGCGGGCTGTTCGCGAAAGCGATAACGCCGCGGGGCGATGTCAGGCCCGCCGTCCGGGTAGGTTGCTCGAGGCCGTGTGCAAACATGGTCCCAGAGGAATGGCCGTCACGTATCGTTCGCGCAAGCGGACGGTGCCCTACAGAACCCGGCTTACAGGCCGGCTGATATCTTGCAACGAGGGGTTCGATGCTAACGCATCGGACCCCTCACCAATTGTACGAGCGCGCAAACATTCAACCAGTGTCATTCCGGGGCGTGCGCAGCACGAACCCGGAATCCATCGCGCGGCAGTGTCGGTGGATGAATGGATTCCGGGTTCGCGCTTCGCGAGCCCCGGAATGACGAACTACGCCACGATCTCGCTCAACGCTTTCATCAACGCCTCCGGCGCCGTCACATTCGGCGCGTGGCTGGCGTCGAGCTCGACATAGCGCCAGCCCTCCTCGTCTTCGTGCGCTGGGCAAACTGCCCGAACACATCGCCGGGCGGAAGGCGTGTGCAGTAGATGTAGCTGCGCGGCATCTCCGGCTCGCCATGTTCGAGCCTCAGGCGCGTCTCGAAGCACTGGATCGGCATCGGGACGCGGCGCGCGTTGAGCCAGTCGAGATCGGCCGGCGAGGTGTCCGGCGGCGGCGGGTTCGGCGGGATGCGATAGCCGTCGCCCGAGCTGACTGCCTTGCGCATCGGCTCGCGCCCGCCCTCGTTGAGGTCGAACAGCGACTGGCCGTCACGCGGCACGAAGGCGTCGAGATAGATCAGCTGCGTTACGCGCTCGCGCGCGCGGTCGGCGACGCCGGTCGCAACCATGCCGCCATAGCTGTGCCCGAGCAGCACGATGTCGCTGAGGTCCTCGAAGGCGATGACGTTGAGGATGTCCTGGATGTGCGTGTCGAGATCGACCGACGGATTGGCCAGATGCGCGCGCTCGCCGAGCCCGGTGTAGGTCGGCGCCACCAGGCGGTGGCCGGCCTGCGCCATCAGCGGGTGCATCTTCTTCCACGCCCATCCGCCGGACCACGCGCCGTGACAGAGCAGGAAGGTCTTCGCGCGGGGCCATCGGGGTTTCCATCATTCTTGCTTGATATGATGGAGTGTAGCGGCATGCCGCGCGATGTAAACGCCGCCTCAGGCGGCGCGCGTGTCTGCCTTCACCAGCACCGGCGCAAGCTCGCCGGCGTTACGCCGCAACTTGCCCGCCTCGAACCCATGCATGCCGAGCTGCCATTGCAGGCCGACGATGGCGCCCTTGGTCGGTTGCAGCAGCGCGAGCGAGGCCAACAGCGTCACCGGCAGCCACACCGCGAGTTGCAGCCATTCCGGCGGGGCGTAGGCGGTCTCGACCGCGAGGATCGCCGGGACCACGAGATGGCCGACCACCACCATCACGAGATAGGCGGGAAAGTCGTCGGCGCGCTGGTGGATCAGCTCCTCGCCGCAATGGTCGCAAGCCTCCGCCACTTTCAGGAAGCGGCCGAACATGTGCCCTTCCCCGCAATTCGGGCATTTGCCGCTGAAACCGCGCCACATCGCCTTGGCCAGAGAGACCGTCGCCGGAGAGACAGACATGACCACACCTCTTCCTTTTCGATGATCCATACAATACTATCTTGTATCCATACATTCAAAGGTTATGGGCCTAAATTGCATGGAATGGATCCCTACAATCTCGGAGCTTTCGGGCCCGCGCTACCAGCGCATCGTCGAGGCCATGGAGGCGGACATTGCCGCCGGCAGGCTGGTGCGCGGTCAACAGTTGCCGACGCAGCGCGCGCTGGCAAAGGCCCTCGGCATCGACCTCACCACGGTGACGCGCGCCTACACCGAGGCGCGGCGCCGCGGCATCATGGAAGCCCGGGTCGGACAGGGCTCGTTCGTGTCGGAGACCAGCGCGCGGCGCGCGGTCGACCTGCCGCACCCGGTCGCGATCGACCTGTCGATGAACGTGCCGCCGCACCCGCTGGAGGCGCAGCTCGACGAGCGCATCATTGCCGGACTGGAGGCCCTGCGCGCGCAATCGGGCCTGACGGCATATCTGAACTATCAGCCGCCCGGTGGCAGCGCGCATGAGCGCGAGGTCGCGGCGCGCTGGATGCGCGCCCGCGTTCCGCATGCGCAGGCCGACAGGCTGGTGATCTTTCCCGGCGCCCAGACGATCCTCTTCAACCTGCTCGCCCATCTTGCGCGCCCCGGCGACACCGTGCTGACCGAAGCGCTCACCTTCCCCGGCATCAAGGCCGCCGCGGCACTGCTCGGCGTCAAGCTCGTCGGTGTCCCCATGGATGAGGACGGCATCCTGCCGGATGCGCTGGCAAAGGCGTGCCGCGCGCATACGCCGAAAGCCGTCTATCTCATTCCGACGCTGCACAATCCGACCACGGCGACGCTTTCCGCCGACCGGCGCGGCACTATTGCGAAGATCATCCGCGATGCCGCCACCATCCTGATCGAGGACGACGCCTACGGGCTGTTCGACCGTTCGGCGTCGCCGATCGCGAACCTCGTTCCGGAGCGGACTTATCTTGCGACCACGCTGTCAAAATGCATCGCGCCGGCGCTGCGCGTTGCCTATCTGGTGACGCCCGACAGCGGCGCGCAGCGGGACATGCGCACCTCCCTGCAGGCGACCGTACAGATGCCGGCGCCCCTGATGGTCGCGCTGGTAACGCATTGGATCGAAAACGGCATCGCCGACCGCATCATCAGCGCCATCCGCAACGAGGCGGTCGGACGCCAGCAGCTCGCGCAACGCGCACTGAAAGGCTTTCAGTTCCTCGCCAGGCCCGCTGCGCATCATCTCTGGTTGCGGCTGCCGGAAGGACGCCCCGACGTCGCGGCACATCTGCTGCGGAACGGGCTTGCCGTCGTCGCCGGCGATGCCTTCACCGTCGACGGGGCGCCGCCGCATGCGGCACGCGTCTCGCTCGGCGCGGCCCGGAACAGATCGGAATTGACGGAAGCGCTGCGTATCCTGGTCGGCGCGCTGCAGAAGCCTGCCGACACCAGGCAGATCGTCTAGTGCGGAAATGGCTTCCTTCACCTCTCCCGCTTGCGGGAGAGGTCGCGCCGAAGGCGCGGGTGAGGGCTTTCTCCTCTGGGGGATTGTCCCGTTGTGGAGACACCCTCTCCCCAACCCTCTCCCGCAAGCGGGCGAGGGAGCGCACCTCCCTCGTAGCAATCGGGCTACATTCATCGCACTTCAGATCACCGACGGTGAAGCGGCCGCAGACCACGCTTGCATGCGGCATGGATTGACCTCGATGCCGACAGGCATGTTATGCGAGCCGCGCGATCAACCGTTCAGGGTCGCCCCTTGCGAAGGACAATTCGTTGGAAACGCTCACCTACGTCCTGCTGCTGCTCGGCGCGCTCGCCGGCGGCTTCGTCTCGGGACTGGCCGGTTTCGGCACGGCGCTGATGGCGCTCGGCATCTGGCTCTACGTGCTGCCGCCCTCGCTCGCGGTGCCCCTGGTGCTGATCTGCTCGGTCATCGCGCAGACCTCGACGCTGCCCTCGATGTGGAAGAATTTCGATCTCTCGCTGGTCTGGCCGTTCCTGATCGGTGGACTGATTGGCGTGCCGCTCGGGACCATGATGGTCGCCTCCGCGGACCCGGAGGTGTTCAGGCTGAGCGTCGGCGTCCTGATCCTGATCTTTTCGAGCGCGCTGTATCTGAACAAGAGGCCGCTCGCGATCAAAATCGGCGGCCGGGTCGCAGACAGTGCGATCGGCTTTGCCGGCGGCATTCTGGGCGGACTTGCCGGATTGTCCGGCCCGCTGCCGATCCTTTGGGCCAACATCCGCGGCTGGAACAAGCACGAGCGGCGCGGCATCTTCCAGCTCTTCAATTTCACCGTACTCGCCACCGCACTGGTGCTGCAGACAGCCTCCGGCCTCGTCGCTTTCAAGGTGGTCTGGCTCGCGGCCGTCGCGTTTCCGGGCACGCTGGTCGGCGCCTGGGCGGGCGCGCGCGTCTATCACGCGCTGAACGACAAGCATTTCGGTGATGTCGTTCTCGGCCTGTTGTTCCTGTCCGGCCTGACGCTCGTCTGGAATAGCCTTGGCGGGCATTGAAGCGCCGCGAACTGGCGGGCGGTCATTTTCTCTACGCGGGAGCACGCGCGGGAGGCGCGACCGCCTCGGCTTCCACGGTCTCCGCAGGCTGGTCCCGCGGCGCGAAGCGCTTGCCGAACTCGCGGCGCAGCAGCCACAGGCTCAAGCCGGCCTGCAGCGTCGTCGCCGCGATCGAAAGATACCAGACGTGCTCGATGCGGAATCCGGGTCGCGTCGACAGCCAGAGCACCGGCACCGAATAGGTGAACACGCGCGTCAGCGAGCTCAGCAGCACAGGCTTGGTGTTGCCGAGGCCCTGGAACATGCTGGAGCAGGTGAAGATGAGGCCCTGCGCCACCATGTTGAGCGAGATGATCCGCAGGAACAGGAAGGCGACCTCCATCGTCTCCCGGTCGTTGGAGAATCCGGCCAGCAGCAGCTCCGGCTTCAGCTGCGCGAGGATCATGAAGCCGACCGCCACGACCGTGGCGATCAGCGCCGATTTGACGAAAGTCTCTCGCACCCGCGCGGCGTCGCCAGCGCCGAAATTCTGGCCTGCGATCGGCCCGGCCGCCAGTGCAACCGCGAGCGCCGGCATCTGGATGAGGGCGAGCACGCGCTGGCCGATACCGAATCCGGCCTGTGCCGCCGCGCCGAAGTCGCGCAGCACGTAGTAAACTACCGCCATGAAGATGAACATCATTGCGAACTCGCCGCCGGCCGGCAGACCGACATTGAGGATGCGCTTGAAGTAGCGCGGCTGCGGACGCCACTGCACCGGATTGAATGCAACGTAGCGCTCGACCTTGCGAAAATACGCCAGCAGCATCAGGACGCCGGCGCCCACCGCGATCGTGCTCGCCAGTCCGGCGCCGGCGACACCGAGCGGATAACCGGTGCCCCAGCCCGAGATCAGTACCGGCGCCAGTGCAATGTTGATGATGACGGCAAGGATCCGCACCAACATAGCGGGGCGAACGATACCGGTCCCGCTTAGGGCGGAGGCAATGACTTGCATGACAAATTCCAGCGCGAGCGCCGGCATGAACCACAACAGATAAGTGGTCCCCGCCTCGATCGTGGCCTGGTCAGCGGCAATCGAACGCATGTAAGGACGCGACAGCGCCGCACCGATCACGAGGGTCAAGACGCCCGCCAGCACCGAGAGCGCGACCGCCTGATTGAAGATCAGATTGGCGTCCCGCCGGTCCTTGCGTCCCACCGCATGCGCAATCAGCGCCACTGTCCCGACGCCGAGCACCTGCATCAAAGCGTTGACGAGAAAGCCGGCGTTGCCCGCCGCCGCGACGCCCGCAACCGCGGCATCGCCGAGGCTAGACACGAAGTACAGGTCGACCAGCTGGCAGATCATGATCGAGATCATGCCGGCCATGATCGGCGGCGTCATGATCAGGATATGTCTCACGATGGAGCCGTGTGTCAGGTCTTTCATGTCATTCCATCCTCACGCAACGTGGCCGGCATTCGTCCGCCGGCCACGCGCGTCATTCCGCTGCTGCGATCTGTCCGAGCTCCACCACCTGGCGCTCGAACAGGCTGCGATAGATGCCGTCCGGCTTGCGCGCGAGCACCGCGTGCGTGCCCTGCTCGACGATCTCGCCGCGATCGAACACCAGGATGCGATCGAGGCTCTTCACCGTCGACAGCCGATGCGCGATCACGATCGAGGTGCGGCCCTGCATCAACCGCTCCATCGCCTCCTGGATCAGCGCCTCGGATTCCGAATCCAGGCTCGAGGTCGCCTCGTCCAGAATCAGCACCGGCGCATCCGCCAGGAAGGCGCGCGCCAGCGCCACGCGCTGCCGCTCGCCGCCCGACAATTTCACGCCGCGCTCGCCGACCAGGGTGCCGTAGCCCTTCGGCAGGCGCAGGATGAAGTCGTGCGCATTGGCAAGCCGCGCCGCCTGCTCGATCACTTCCAAGCTGGCGCCGGGCCGGCCATAGGCGATGTTCTCGGCGAGCGTGCGGTGAAACAGGATCGGCTCCTGCTGCACGATCGCGATCTGGCTGCGCAGCGATTGCTGCGTGGCCAGCGCGATGTCCTGCCCGTCGATCAGCACGCGGCCGCCGGTGACGTCGTAGAGCCGCTGCACCAGCTTGACGAAGGTGGTCTTGCCGGAGCCGGAGCGGCCGACGAGGCCGACCCGTTCGCCGGCGCGGATCGTCAGCGACAACCCGTCGTAGAGCGGCGTGCGATGGCCGCCGTACTGGAACGTGACGTCGTCGAACACGATCTCGCCGCCCTCGATCGCGATCGGCTGCGCATCGGCCGCATCGGCGATGCCGATCGGCTCGTCGTGGATCGCCACCAGCTCCTCCATGTCGTTGACCGAGCGCTGGAGGTTGTTGATGTGCATGCCGACGTCGCGCAAATAGGCGTGGATCACGTAGTAGCTCGTCAGCACGTAAGTGACGTCGCCGGGCGAGGCGTAGCCGGAGACCCACAGCAATACGGAGCCGCCGATCACCGAGGCGCGCAAGGCCAGCAGCAGAGTGAGCTGCGCCATGGCGGTGTAGTTGTAGCGAAACCAGGTCCGCCGCACCCGCACGCGCCAGCGGTTGATGACGCGCGCGAGCCGCGCATCCTCGCGCAGCTCCGCACCGAAGGATTTCACCACGGCGTTGCAGGTCAGCGCATCCGCCAGCGTGCCGCCGACCTTGGTGTCCCAGGCATTGGAGACGCGCGCGGCCGGCGCGATGTAGCGGGTCGAGAACAGCACCGTCATCGTGACATAGGCCAGCGCGCCGAGCGCGATCACCGCGCCGAGCGAGGTCCAGTGCAGGCCGAGCAGAATCATCGAGCCGATCAGAACGACGAACGAGGGCAGCAGCGCCAACAGCAGCGTGTCGTTGAGCAGGTCGAGCGCCCACATGCCGCGGGTGATCTTGCGGACCGTGGAGCCGGCGAAGGAGTTCGCGTGCCAGTCGGTCGAGAGACGCTGCACGCGCGTGAACGCCTCCTGCGCGACCTCGGACATGATCTGCAGCGTGAACGGCACGATCGCCTGCAATCCCGCGAGCCGCAGCACCATCGAGGCCGCACCCAGCGCCACGATGGCGCCGAACGCGACCAGCGCCGCGTGCCGGGCATCGGGGTCGGACGGACCTCGGGTCAGCGCGTCGATCAGGTGGCCGGAGAAGACCGGCATGAACAAATCGGCGGCGGTTGCGCCGAGCAGGCCGCCGGCCACGACGAGGCCGCGCCCCGGCTGCTTCAGCCAATGCTTGAACACGAAGGGAAGCACGACGCGAATCGCCGCAGGCTTCTTGGACAGAGCGGTCATGGCATCATCCGGCCGCTTCGCGCGGGCCGGCTCCATCGGTGGACGCAGGCCGGCCGCGAGGGCCGAGACGGCGTCACGTAAGACTGATTTTGACTTGGGAAACGAAGCGATCGGGACGCTTGGCCAAAACCTTGGCCCAATCGAAGCTGGCGGAAGAGGCCTCTAACAGGCCGCGTACATACCGAGCCAGAACGTGATCGAGGTCATCATCGAGCGCGGGCGTACGATCTGCGATTGCGACGAAATCATGCAAATCTCTCCCCGGTTCGAATGAATGGGTGCGCTTTATAGATGTGTCGCCAGCCGATTGCAACGGGCCTCGCGCGAGATCACGCACGAGTGTTGCAAATTAGTGCGCGTCGCCGCCGGCGCCGAACGGCGAAGCCGGCTTGTTCAGCAGCGCGACCAGCAGGCTGAGACCGAGATAGAACAGCGCCAGCATGAGGAAGACGTCGCCGAAACTCATCACCACGGCCTGGCGATGCACGATCTGGCTGAGCTGCTTCATCGCCATCAGCGCGGAATCGCCGAGCCCCTGGAACTTCTGCATCAACATGGTCAGGGTTTCGGTCGCAGTCGCGTTGCCCCAGGTCACCCGCTCCTGCAGGCGGACGATGTGCAGGTCGGTGCGTTCGTTGAGCACGGTGTTGATGACGGCGAGGCCGACCGCACCGCCGAGATTGCGCATCAGGTTGAACAGGCCGCTCGCGTTCTTCACCTTCTCGGGCGCGAGCGTGCCGAGCGCGATGTTGTTGGTCGGCACCATCGCGAACATCATGCCGATGCCGCGCAGGATCTGCGGCACCAGCAGCTCGTAGAAATCGTATTCGCGCGTGATAAAGGTCATCTGGTAGGAGCCGATCGCGAACACGATGAGGCCGAATGCGATCATGTAGCGCATGTCGACCTTCGCCATGAGCCGGCCGACCAGCGGCGCGACCAGGAACATGGTGATGCCGGAGACGAACATGGTCTCGCCGATCATCAGCGCGCTGTAGCCGCGCACTTCGGCGAGATAGCGCGGGTAGATGTATGTCAGGCCGTAGAGGCCGATGCCGATGCAGAATTGCAGCGTACATCCGACGGCGAAATTGCGGTCGGAGAAGGTGCGCAGATTGACGATCGGCTCGGCCGCCGTGAACACGCGCCAGAAGAAGGCGATGGCCGAGAGACCGCTGATCCAGGCGCAGATCGCGACCGACGTGTCCTGCATCCATTGATGTTGCGATCCTTCCTCCAGCACGTATTCCAGCGTGCCGAGGAAGCTGGCCATGAACAATAGGCCCCACCAGTCGAAGCGCTCGAGCAGCTCGAAATGCGGCTCGTCGAAATCGACCAGCGCCAGCACGCCCAACGTGATGCCGATGCCGGGCACGACGTTGATGAAGAACAGCCAGTTCCACGACATCAGGTCGGTGATGTAGCCGCCGACCGTCGGCCCGATGGTCGGGGCCAGCGTCGCGACGAGGCCGATGATGGGTCCGACGATGTGGAATTTCGTGCGCGGAAAGACGGTGTAGGCCGAAGCGAACACGGTCGGGATCATGCCGGCGCCGAGAAAGCCCTGCAGCGCACGCCAGAGGATCATCTCCTCGATCGTCGTGGCGAAGCCGCAAAGCAGGCTTGCGGCGGTGAAGCCCGCCGCCGAGATCGCGAACAGCAGCCGCGTGCCGAAGGCGCGCGACAGGAAGCCCGACAGCGGGATCGCGATCACCTCGGCGATGAGATAGGCGGTCTGAACCCAGGACACCTCGCTCGAGCTCGCCGACAGCCCGGCCTGGATTTCGCTCAAGGAGGCCGAGACGATCTGGATGTCCAGGATCGACATGAACATCCCGAACACCATGATGATGAACGCGAACAGCCGCTTCGGCGCAATGCGCTCCGAAGCGGGATCCGCCATCATGGCAGGTGAAGCGGTAGTGGCGGTGGCCATGTGTCAGTTCGGACTGGAGCGGCGGGCTCTTACCTCTCCCGCTTGCGGGAGAGGTCGACGCGCTCGAAGAGCGCGGCGGGTGAGGGCTTTCTCCTCTTGGGGAGTCTCCCTGGAGGAGACACCCTCTCCCCAGCCCTCTCCCGCAAGCGGGAGAGGGAGCGCACCTGCATTCGGGGCAGCGGCGCGGCTCATGTCATCGTCCCTACTGCGGATGGACCGCGGTGGGATGGTCGAGGTCGACCTCGGTGTCGGCGTCGGCGGCGCCCTTGTTGGTGTCGACGGTGGCGTAGACCGACATGCCGGCGCGGAGCAGGTTCTGCTTCGCCACTGATTTGGGCACGCGGATGCGAACCGGCACGCGCTGCACGATCTTGGTGAAATTGCCGGTGGCGTTGTCGGGCGGCAGCAGCGTGAACACCGAGCCCGCGCCCGCCGCGATGCTGTCGACCACGCCGGAGAACTTGCGCATGCCATAGGCATCGACCTTGATCGTCACCGGCTGGCCGGGACGGATGCGCTTGAGCTGCGTCTCCTTGAAATTCGCGTCGATATAGACCTCATCCAGCGGCACGATGTTGCCGAGGCGCTGGCCGACCGCGACGAAGTCGCCGGTGTTGACCAGGCGGTTCGAGAACGTGCCGTTGACCGGCGCACGCACCGCGGTGAAGCTGAGGTCGCGCTCGGCCTTGGCGAGCGTGGTCTTGAGCTCGGCGAGCTGCGCTTGCGCTTCGGCTTGCTGCGCCTTGGCGACGTCGACATTGCTGACGGCAACCTCATAGGCGGCGCGTGCGGCCTTGACCGCGGCGGCGCCCTGGTCGCGTCCGGCCTCCGAGCTTTCGAAGGTGGCGCGCGAGGCAAAGCCCTTGCTGCTCAGCGCCTGCTGGCGCTCGTAATCGAGGTCGGCGCGCTTGAGGCCCGCTTCCGCGGAGACGAGCTGCGCCCTGGCCTGGACGACCTGGCTGTCGAGTGCGGCGACCTGGCGGCCGATGCGATCGATGGTGGTCTGCTGGGTCGCGATCTTGGTCGCGGCGGCTTCAACCGCAATTCTGTAATCGCCGTCGTCGATGCGGAAGATGATGTCGCCGGCCTGGACGGGCGTGTTGTCGCCGGCGAGGATCGCGGAGATATGGCCGGCAACGCGCGCGCCGAGCATGGTGTTGTTGGCGCGGACATAGGCATCGTCGGTCGAGATGTAGAAGCGGCCGACCAGCGTGTAATAGCCGGCATAGCCCGCAACGGCGAGCGCGAGCGCGAGGCCGACGCCGGTCAGGACGAATTTGCGTTTGCCGGATTTGGGCGCAGCGGCGGCAGGCACCTCCGTCGCGGGTGCCGGCGGCTTGTCGGTCACCGGGCCCTCCGGCGCCTCGCGGGTCGGACGCTTCGCTTCCTCGGCGACATGAGGGCGCAGCTGCTCGGCAGGGAGTGCGGATGCCTCGGAGACAGCATCACCACCCGCCTGGTCCTCCACCGCTTCCTGGCGAAGGACGCGAGCCGTCTGGTCTCTCGATGCGGCCATCCAGGCCTCCCCAAAAACGCAACCGAGGGCGCCCGCTGCTGCGGGCGGTCTCCTCGCTGGATCTCAAATACCATTGACCGAACGGTTCGGTCAATATAGAGATCGTGTCCTGCAGACCTTACTGCCGCGAAGCCTTAGTTGGCGTTTCATGGCCCTGATCCGAACCAAAAAGCTTCCGAGACCCTAAACCAATGGTTGTAGCTGCCGGCGAACAATTGCACGTCGTCCCGGACGAGGACAATTCCAAGCGCCGCCAGATTCTGGACGGTGCCCGCAAGGTGTTCATGGATCTTGGCTTCGACGGCGCCAGCATGGGCGAGATCGCCCGCGCCGCGCAGGTCTCCAAGGGCACGCTCTACGTCTATTTCGCCGACAAATTCGCGCTGTTCGAAGCCATCGTCGAACAGGAGGCGCTCCAGCATGGCCAGGTCGTGTTCAGTTTCGATCCCGAGCGCGAGGCCGAGACGACGCTGAAGGAGTTCGGCCTCGCCTATCTTCACCTGGTCTGCCGCCCCGGTGGCGGATCGGCGATCCGCACCGTGATGGCGATCGCCGAGCGCATGCCGGATGTCGGCCGCCGTTACTATGCGCGCGTGCTGGACAAGAGCATCAACCGCCTCTCCGACTATCTCAAGGCCCGTGTCGCCTCGGGCGATCTCGCGATCGACGATTGCGATCTCGCCGCCTCGCAGTTCATGGAGCTCAGCAAGGCCTCGCTGTTCCTGCCCTTCGTGTTCCAGGCGGCGCCCGCGCCGTCGGAACAGCGCATGAGTGCGGTGGTCGAGAGCGCAACGCGGATGTTCCTGGCGGCGTATAAGGCGAAGTAGCCGCGCGTTGCGCCTGTGGGCCGGGCGGTTATATTGCGGCCATGTCTCGCGATCTTCGCCCGCCGGTCGACATCCTCCACTACGAGATCGTCCAGGAACAGGCTTCCGCGCTTGGACGGATGGGCCGTGCCCTCGAACAGAGCCTGTCGCGCTTGCGCGAGTTCGACGCCGCCCACGCAGCGACCGATGTGCCGGAAGCGATGCAACCGGCCAGGCGCAAGCTGGTGCTGGAAGCTGGCCAGGCGCTTTGGATGTTCGTGGTGCAACGCGAGGCGTCCGGCTTGCGCGACAGCCGCCACATCATGCGCACCTACAACGTCCCGGGTGAGGTGCAGCGCTGCATGGGATTGGCACCCGCGCCGCGGAAGCCGGCCGCCGGATGAACTCCGGCTCCGCTGGGATCAAATTCCGATGTCTTCCATTGCGCGCCACCCGTGCAGGACGCGCCGCCCCTCCCGCGCGAACGCAAAGCAGTTGCCGCCGCCGGCGGGCTGATCGTGGATGCGGGCGATGGGGTGGCCCGCAATGTGGCAGAACAGCAGCGTGCCGACTGCGCCGTGGCCGACGAACAGGACGTCGCCGGGACGATGTCGCGCCAGCACCGCCTCGGCCTCGCGCACGATCCGCGCCTGTGCATCCGCAGCGCGCTCCCAGCCGCGCACGCTGAGATGAGGCGCGGCGAAGAACTGGTCGGCGACTTGCTCGAACTCGGCCGGCTTCAGGAAGCCGGTCGCCGAACGGTCGTTCTCGTGCATGGCCTCGCGGATCTCAATCATGAGTCCGAGCCGAGCGGCAATGATCTCGGCGGTCTCGATCGCCTTCCGCTCGCCACTGGAGACGATCTGCGTCGTGCTTGCGAGCCAGCCTGCATTCGCCAAAGCTTCGGTGCGCGCGCGACCCACCGGGCTCAGGCCCCATTGCGGCACCGGCACATCGGGATCGATTTGCACCTGCGGGTGGGTGAGATAGCGGACGATGCCAGCGGTCATAGTGAATCCGGTCTCTCCTCGTCATTGCGAGGAGCCCTTGCGACGAAGCAATCCAGACTGCCGCTGCGGTGATAGTCTGGATTGCTTCGCTCCGCTCGCAATGACGGCGGGAGATGACTTCCGCAAGGTCATGCCTATTCGTCGATGTACTCGTCGTCTTCCCGCTTGTGCATCGTGCTCTTGCGAGCACCGAGCGAACCGGTCACCGACGGCTCGCGCGCACTCGCATAGGGCCTGCGCGATTGCGCGCGCGAGGCGACCTCTTCGCCCGACACCGCGGCGGGCTGACAGATCAGGCGGCGGCTGGCGCGGCGCATCAGATCGACATGGATGTGATCGTAGTGAAAGACGTTGGAGCCCGGCGCCAGCACGGTCGTGAAGTGCGCGCAGGCCCCAGCCTGCACGTCGCGCAGGAAGCCCTGCTCTTCCGGCATGCCGCGCCAGCCGTCCTTGATGGTGATGCGGCGGCCGTCGGCGAGCACGAAGGCGGAAATGTCAAGGGCGTTGCCGAAGGCGTGCTCCGAAATATGGGCCCGCGAATTGCCGTTCATGCCGCGGCAGGAATAGGCGGAGATCTGCTTGATCTCGGCGACGCGTACGCCGAACCAGCGCATCGCCGACGGCTGCACCGTGTCGGCGAGCCAGCGGTCGAGCTCGGACACGATCGGACAGGCGAGCGTCGCGGTCGGCTTGATCGCGACGGGACCGACGCTCGTGACGGGATTACCCTGCGCAGGACCAAGACGCGGCAGCGGCTGCTGTGCCGGCGCCTGCGAGTAAGGCGCCGGACGAGCCGGATAGCTCGGTGTGTTCATGTAACGCGCCGCCCCCGCGGCATCGGTGCCCTCCGGCGGCAGGTCGATCTCGTCCTCCTGCGCAGCCACGCCGGGAGCGTTGAGCGACATCGGCCCGGACGAGGTGCCGTAGCCGGCGGGCTGGCGCACCGCGCTCTCGGGATAGTTCGAGGGCTGCGGATAGGACGATGCAGGATATCCCCGGCTCTGCGGATAATTCGACTGCGGCTGCACCGGCCAACGCGGCTGGTTGCCGATGCTGCCGGGGGGGCGCAGCGCCTCGTCGGCAAAGCCATAGGTGCCGGAGGCTTCGCCGATGGCGGCGACCTTGAGCGGAAACTCGGCGCCGCAGCTGCCAGGGCCGGAGATCGGGTCGATGCGGACGATGTCCGCACTTTCCTTGACTGCGCCCGATTTCAGGCATGCGGCTTCTGCCTCGGCCCGCCACGGTTCGCGTTCGGCCTGGAAGAAGCCGCGACCGCAACCCGCTAGCGAAACAAGGACGATGGAGCCGACGAGATACAAACGAACTCCGCGCGTCATGAACGCACGTTCGGTGAATTTACTTAAAGACTCTTCAACGTGTTGATTTCAGTGTTCTTTAACCATACCAGGCGCGGCGGGGCCGGTTGCTGCCGATGACGACCGACAGCGAGCCTGACTTTTTCAGAAAGAGACTTTCTGTTAACCATAAGAGCTGCGCGCCAAGCAACGCGCACGGAGGGAGCGACCTCATGACGTTCGCCGGCAGATTGAGCGTTATCACCGCCTACCTCGCCATGGCCTTCGTCGGCGCCATCGTGCTCGGGATGATTTAGACGGCATCGATCGACACAACGCGGCTGCTTACCCTCCCCTGGAGGGGGAAGGTCGCTGCGCATGTAGCGAAGCGGAATGCGTAGCGGGGTGGGGTGACAGTCTCTCCCCATCCACAGTGTCCGAGAGGAGAGATCACCCCACCCCGCTCGCGCTGCGCGCGATCAACCCTCCCCCTCCAGGGGAGGGTAAGAAAAACACTACGACCGCGTGCGCGATGGCTGCGACGAGGCGGTGATCTCCTCCCGTGGCGCATCGACTCGCGTCCAGTCGTTGCCGGAGCACCAGAAGCGGCCGAGCGCGCAGGCTTCGACGTGCAGCTTGCCGGAGCCCTTCAGCGTCATCCTCGCGTAGTAGGTGTTGCCGCTGGAGCGGCTGTAGATGCTGCCGGCCCAGACATCGCGCTTCCTCGGCTTCATGTTGACGAGCACGCTCTCGCCGCGGCTCGACGCTTCACTGAGCGCGTAACCGCACAACGCAGCTCCACAGCGCTCGATGCGGACCGTGCCCTTGGCACCTAGGCTCTCCCATTCGCCGAGCAGCGCGTGGCCCGTGTCAGTGCTGATCTGCGCCACCGCTACGGTCTGATTGATCTCGGTGCTCGGAACGATGACCGGCGGCTCGATGCGCGGCGGTTCGAGCGCGGCGGTCTTCGGCTGATCGGTGCGCTCCAGGTCAACCCGCGGCGGACCGGGGCTCAGCGTCTCCATTCTTGCAATCTCCAAGCTTGGCGCCGGCGGCGGTGCAACGGGCTGCGATGTCGCCGCGGCAAGGGCGGGAGGCGCCGGTGGCGGCACCACCACAGCCGCTTGTGGCGGCTTGACCGCTGCCGCCGGACAAGCCGGCTGCGGCGCCTGGACCATCGGCGCGGGCGCCGGCTGCACAGTTCGTGCCGGGCCGACATCCCCCGTCGGCCTGAGGCTGCGCTTGGGAGCCACCGTAATACAGGACGCGGCTCGGCAATTGCGCGGCGCCTCGACATGGAACCGGCTGCCGCCGATCGAGAACGTGTAGGAGCCGGCCTGCGCCGTCGGCGCGACCGCCAGCAGCGCGATCGATGTGGCAAGACAAGTGGCAAGCCAGGTTGCAAGCCGCTGCATCTGCGTTTCCCTCAGGTCGCGACGACGTTACGCAGCGCAGGCGAGGCTGAATGTGCGCTGCATCACCCAGGCGTTGTTCGCTCGTTGTGACGCCCATCACAGAACGCCCGACCGCCGCGGCGTAGGGTCGAACCACGCTTCATCCACCAGCGACACCAGTCCATATCGGGACCGCGCTATTTTCGGAGGTTG
Source organism: Bradyrhizobium sp. USDA 336 (assembly GCF_044908355.1). Classification (NCBI taxonomy): domain Bacteria; kingdom Pseudomonadati; phylum Pseudomonadota; class Alphaproteobacteria; order Hyphomicrobiales; family Nitrobacteraceae; genus Bradyrhizobium; species Bradyrhizobium sp. USDA 336. The sequence continues at coordinate 3,624,555 of NZ_JBIYDC010000002.1, forward strand.
TCATGAACAAGCTCTCCATCGCCGCCACCGCCCTCTTCCTGGCTTCGACCGCCGCCGCGCATGCCGGCAATTCGATCTCGTTCCAGATCGAGGGCCAGCACATCCGCATCGAGACGCCGCGCAACTGCGCTTCGCTCAACTGCGTGACCATCGTCGCGCCGGGCCTGTCGGACAAGCCGATCAAGCTGAACAACATCAACCTCAAGGGCCTTGGCGGCTCCAAGGACGATGACGAGGACACCACGCCGGCTCCGGCGCCCACGACGGCGCAGCCCGCGCCGGCTCCCGTGCAGCAGCAGCCGGTGCCGCAAGCGACTGCGCCGGCAGCGCCAGCCGCGCCCGCTGCCCCAGCCGCGACCGCTGCCGCCGCTCCCTCTATTGGCTTCGACAATTCGCAGCCTGCTCCGGTTGCGGCGCCCGCGCCCGTTGCTGCCACCGCTCCCGTCGCCGCGGCTCCCGCGCCGGCTCCGGTGGCTGCCGCGCCCGTGGCCGCAGCGAACTCGCCGATCGGCATCTGGGCGACCGAAGAGAACAAGGGCAATGTCCGCGTCGAGCAGTGTGGCGCCAATCTCTGCGGCTATGCCGAGAAGACCAATGAGCGCATCCTGATCAACATGAAGCCCGAAGGATCGAAGTGGAGCGGCCGCATTCGCGATCCCAACTCCGGACGCAATTACGACTCCACGATCTCGATGAAAGGTCCGAACGTGATGCGCGTGCAGGGCTGCGCCTTCGGCGGCATGTTCTGCGGCGGTCAGACCTGGAAGCGCGTCAGCTGACGCGCGGAGGGTCGGCTCAAACACGTTCGACGCACGTGAGCGCGCTCGGTGCGCTCCCTCGCCCCGTTCTTACGGGGAGAGGGTTGGGGTGAGGGGCTGCTTCGGCAGAAATAGTGACAGTGAGACTCGCGGAGAGTCCCCCTCACCCGGATTGCACCTACGATGCAATCCGACCTTTCCCCGCAAGCGGGGCGAGGTCGAGAGAACTCACGCCTCGCCGCGCAGCCAAGCCTTCACCTTCTGCAACAGGCCATGCCGCAACTCATCGACAGAAGCTGCTTCCGCTTGTGTCAGCGTCTGCAAAGATGCATGGATGTCGTCCTTCGCCAACGGCGACACCGGCTCGGAAACCTGCTCCGGGACGGACAGAGGCGCCAGCCCTGCCGCCGCGAGCGCGATCGGTCCGATCTGAGTCAGGAAGACGCGTTCGTATTCGCGCGACAGACGGGCGATCGCGTCGTCCAGCGTCAACCAGTCGACCGCCTTGATGTCGTTCATCAGCTTGCGGACCGGCCCGCCGTCGGCCTCCATCCGCCAGTAATGCACGACCTTGGAGCGCCCGCCGGACTGATAGACCAGCGTGCCCAGAAATTCGTGCACGGCGACGTCGTGGCCGGTCTCCTCCAGCACCTCGCGGTGCGCGGCTTCCCTCGGCGTCTCGCCGTCGTCGAGCTTGCCCTTGGGCAGGACCCATTCGTTGCGCTTGCGCTGGCGCACGACTGCAACCAGCGGCACCGGCGCGCGCCGCAACACAATACCACCCGCCGCCATGACCGGCGCCCGCGCCATCGTCACATCCGTATCGATCGAATCGTCCCCACCCGACGATATAGGCGGCGGGGGCGGCGGATTGAAGACTACTTTCTCCTGAGCAGCGCTTGACCCGCGCGAATGCGCGTGCCCTCGGCAATGCCGTCGCAGAAGGAGAAATCGCCGGGCGCGAGGATGATGATGGTCGAGCCGTGCTCGAACCAGCCGAGCTCCTCGCCTTTGCTCACGTTGACGTCGCAGGGAAAATTGACCGGGCCGCGCGTCTGCGCGTTCAGCACCATGTCGAGGAAGTGCAGGCGGATGCTCGCGACCAGGATCGCCGCCACCGGCACCAGCGTCACGGCTTCGCCGGTCGACAAATGCGTGCGGATCACCGCCCGCTCGTTCTTGCAGAACAGACGCTCGACGCGCTTGAGCGCGATCGGGTTGACGTTCCAGACGTCGCCGTGGATCAGCGTGACCCGCTCGATGTGCGCGTCATAGGGCGCATGGAAGCGGTGATACATGCTCGACGTCAGCCGCAGCGTGACGAAGGAGCCGTTGCGGTGCTGCTCGACCAGCGCGGAATCGCCGACGAGATCGAGCAGCGAATAGGGCGCGCCCTTGACCTGGAACAGCTCGGTGTCCGCGATTTTCCCGTGAGCGCCGACGATGCCGTCGGAGGGGCTCGCCACCACCGCAGGATCAGGATCGAAGGGCCGCAGGCCCGGCTTCAGCTCCCGGGTGAAGCAGTCGTGCAGACTCCTGAACTGCGTCTTGCTTGCCTCCGACAGATCGAGGTCGGAGAACAGCTTCCACAGCGCGATCGAGAAGTCCCGCACCAGGGGATTCTCGATCTTGGAGAACCAGCCCATGAAGCGGGTCAGGGCCGCGCGGGGGATGCGATTGGTCAACAGGAAGTTGAGGTCTTCCTGCTGAGTGAAAGAGGCGATGAGGGCTTTGACTGTCATGAATCTGTCAGCTCGCAGGTTTAGCGCTTGTTGTCATGGAAACGACACTCCCGATTCTCTCGATGTCCGTGGCCGCCGCAGCGTCCGCTGCCGCCGTCCTCCCGAAGATCAAGGCGCGGGTCGAACTCTCCCGCGCCAAGCACCGCTCGCTCGCCGGGCACTCCAAGATGTCGCGCCGGGTGGCGCGGCTGCTGCCGTTCTACGAGTTCGAGGGCGATCAATACTTCGCCTGCGACGGTGCGCCGGCGAACATCGCAGCGCAACGCAAGGACGCCTTCTTCCGTCTCGCCAGGCTCTACGCCGAGCGCTACCCCAAGGGCCGCGCGATGACCAAGGAAGCGGCGGAGCAGATCTCCGATCTCAACTTCACCGAAAGCTATCGCGTGCCGTTCCAGTTCTCGCGCCTCGTCCGCGAGCATCTGGGGACCTCGACCTTCATGGAATCGTCCAGCGGCGTCACCGTCACCGATGTCGACGGCAACAGCTTCTACGACCTCACGGGCTCCTACGGCGTCAACATCTTCGGCAACGACTTCTACAAGGAGTGCATCGAGGGCGCCGAGAAGCGCGCGCACGCGCTTGGACCCGTGCTCGGGCCGTACCATCCCGTCATCCTCGAGAATGTGCAGCGGCTCTGCCAAATCTCCGGCCTCGACGAGGTCTCGTTCCACATGTCCGGCACCGAAGCCGTGATGCAGGCTGTGCGGCTGGCGCGCTACCACACCAAGCGCACGCACCTGGTTCGTTTCGCCGGCGCCTATCACGGCTGGTGGGGCGACGTGCAGCCGGGTGTCGGCAATCCCATTCCTGCGCACGAGACCTACACCCTCGCCGAGATGTCGGAGAAGACGCTGCATGTCCTGCGCACGCGCAAGGACATCGCCTGCGTTCTGGTCAACCCGCTGCAGGGGCTGCATCCCAACGCCAACGCGCCCGGGGATTCCTCGCTGGTCGATTCCTCCCGCGGCGGCAATTTCGATCGCGCGGCCTACACCGAATGGCTGAAGAAGCTGCGCGAGGTTTGCAGCGAGCGCGGTATTGTCCTGATCTTCGACGAGGTCTTCGTCGGCTTCCGCCTCGCCGCCGGCGGCGCCCAGGAATATTTCGGCGTCAAGGCCGACATGGTGACCTATGGCAAGAGCCTCGCCGGCGGCCTGCCGGTCGGCGTGGTCTGCGGCAAGCGCGAATTGATGCGGCGCTTCCGCGACGACCGTCCCGCCGACATCTGCTTCGCCCGCGGCACCTTCAACTCGCACCCCTACGTCATGACGGCGATGGACGAGTTCCTGAGCCGCCTCGCCAGCCCGAACTTCCGTGCCGTCTATGACGGGCTGGAGGAGACCTGGAACGGGCGCGTGAAGAAGCTCAACCAGATGATGCAGGATGCCGACCTGCCGGTGCGCTTCGCCAACTTCTCCTCGATCTGGACGGTGAAATACACCACGCCGTCCCGCTACAACTGGATGCTGCAATATTACCTGCGCGCCGAAGGGCTGGCGTTGAGCTGGGTCGGCACGGGACGGCTGATCTTCAGCCTCAACTACACCGACGCCGGCTTCACCGAAGTCGCCGAGCGCTTCGTCCGCGCCGCGCAGAAGATGAAGGCCGACGGCTTCTGTTGGCACGATGGCGTGCTCACCAACAAGCAGATCAAGCGCCAGATCCTGAAAGAGATGCTGGCCAAGCGCTTCGGGCGCTGAGGCTCTCTGACACTTAGCCCCGATCACCGCTCGCCCTTCTCCCTCGCCCCGCTTGCGGGGAGAGGGTCGGGGTGAGGGGGGCTCTCCGCGCGTGCGGTGAGCATTGACGCACGACCATCTGGCAGCGTCCCCGCGGATAGCCCCCCTCACCCGAATTTGCGCTCCGCGCAAATTCGACCTCTCCCCGCACGCGGGGAGAGGTGAAGGAAGCACCGCGTTCGCAGCCCCGAACACGTGGATGCCCGGGACAAGCCCGGGCATGACGTAGCCATCAGACATCGGAGCCTGTCGCGTGCGCCGCGCGCTTCAAGCGTGCTGCTCTTCGAGCACGGGCTCGTCGATGAAGCCCAGCGTGTGCTCGGGATTGAGGTGCAGGCCGGGATCCATCAGCTCGCCGCGCATCAGGGCGAGCGGAGCACCGCGATAGAGCATCAGATCGTGGAAGGGATCGGTCAGGATCTTGGTCATCCAGACGAGGCCGGTCTCGACGTCGCGGATGAAGAACAGGTGCACCGTGCGGAACAGCAGGCCGCCACCGCCGACCACGAGCCAGATCTTCGCCACCTGCCGCATGAAGTCGGTCGCGCTCTGCCAGGGCGTGAAGATGCCGAACAGGGTGGGATCGACGACCAGCACCAGCGGCGACAGCGCCCAGATCGCCATCAGCACCACTTTGCGCTGCAAATTGTAGCCGACCTTGATCTCTTCCTTGTACTCGTGCGTCGCCTGGTTGATGTGGTCGTAGGTGTGCGGCTCGAAGAAGAAGTGGCCGGCCTGGCGCGAGGTCATCGACACCAACCAGCCGACCAGCGCGGAGACGACGGGATCGATGAACAGCCAGACATAGGCGAACAGGAAGCTCAGCGCGCTGACGAAGTGCAGGCTCTGATTGATGCGGCTGTGGTGATAGTAGCGATGGTCGTCCCAGCGCTGGATCCGCAGCTGCTCGAGATAATTCTTGATCATGCTCTTCCCCAAAATGCTTTCGGGTTCAGGATTACAGGGATTCGATGTAGGCCGTGTGACATCATCATTTTGTCATGTGACGATGTGCAGCGGCGCGATGACGCACGCGACGCGTGAGCTTGCAGATCAAGCCGCCTTGGCGACGTCGACCTTGCGGAAGCGCACCAGCGAGAAGTGTCCCAGCGGCGGAATCAAGCGGCGCTCGGCAAGCTCGATGCCGTGCGCGCCGGCGAGCCATTTGGCATAGCGCGACCAGGCGAACTCGGCGGTGCGGAAGCCGAGCGGACGCACCACCGGCTGCAGCTTCTGCTCGATGAAGCGGCGCATGCCGGCGTCGGCGCTGACGCGGGTGAGGATGATCAATTCGCCGCCCGGACGCAGCACGCGGGCGAATTCGTCGAGCGCCTTCTCCGGGTTCGGCACGGCGGTGACGACGTATTGCGCCATCACGACGTCGAAGGAATTGTCAGGGAATTCGAGCTTCTCGGCGTCCATCACCGCGAGGCCCTCGACGTTCTTCAGCTTCTGCTCCGTCACGCGGCGGCGCGCCTTGTCCAGCATCGCTTCCGAAATGTCGGTGCCGAAGATGCGCAGGTTCGGCGCGTAGAGCGGCAGCGAGATGCCGGTGCCGACGCCGACCTCGAGCACGCGGCCGCCGATCTTGTTGGTGGCCGCGATCGCGGCCTGCCGGCCCTTGGCGAATACGCCGCCGAACACGAGATCGTAGACCGGCGCCCAGCGGTCATAGGCCTGCTCGACCGTGCCGCGCGTGAGGTCGAGCTGCTGGGTGCCGTCAAAGTTCATGATCTTAGCCATCGATGAGGTTCTCGCTGTGGTTCGAATAAACGGTCAGCCGCGCACCGGCCGCCGCGCCATGCGAGGCGAGGCGCGCAGGACGCGGCTGGGCTGCAGTGAGGTGAGGTTGCCGACGAACTGGCGCGCGCTGTTCTCCCAGGAGCGCTCCAGCGCGAAATTGCGGCAGGTCTCGCGCGACATCGTGAGCGCGCGCAGGCAGGCGGAGCCCAGATCGTGGTCGATCGCGCCGATCGGGTGATCGGCAATGACGTCTTTCGGTCCCGTCACCGGAAACGCCGCAACCGGCGTGCCGCAGGCGAGCGCCTCGAGCTGCACCACGCCAAAGGTGTCGGTCAGGCTCGGAAACACGAATACGTCGGCCGCGGCGAGATGGGCCGTGAGATCCGCCCCCTTCTTCTCGCCGAGGAAGACTGCGTCCGGATATTTCTTCTCCAGCGCCGCCTTCTGCGGGCCGTCGCCGACGACGACCTTGGTGCCGGGCAAATCGAGCGAGAGGAACGCTTCGAGATTCTTCTCCACCGCCACGCGCCCCATCGTCATAAAGATCGGGCGCGGCAGGTCGAGCTGTGCCGGAGCGTCGGGATGAAACAGCCCGGTGTCGACACCGCGCGTCCAGAAGCCGAGCCGCTTGAAGCCGCGCTCGGACAGCTCCTGCCGCAGCGAGGGCGTCGCCACCATGGTCATGGCAGCGGCATCGTGGAAGTGGCGCAGCACCGCGTAGCCGACGCCCGCCGGGATGCCGGTCCGCACCGAGACGTATTCCGGAAAGCGGGTCGTGTAGGAGGTGGTGAAGGCGAGCCGGTTGCGGCGACAATAAGCGCGCGCCGCCCAGCCGATCGGGCCCTCGGTCGCGATATGCAGCGCCTCTGGCGCGGCCTTCTCGATCCGCCGCGCGATCTCCTTCGCCGAAGGCAGCGCGAAGCGCAGGCCCGGATAGGTCGGCAGCGGCCAGGACGGAAAGCCGTCGGGGGTGAGGAAGTCGATCTCGACGTCGAGGGCCTTGGCCGCATTCGCTAGGGAGGTCAGGGTGCGGACCACACCGTTGACCTGCGGATGCCAGGCGTCCGTCGCGATTAATACCCGCATGGGAAGATCCCGAGAGTTTGATGATTCTCAGGCATCGACCATCAACGAAGGTTATTTCAGGCGTGTGACGTCACAGAAGTGTCGGCGTGCTGTTTTGTTCGTTAACGAGCCGGCGGAGCCACGAAACTGTCATGAAACAATTCTTGCCGCCGTGAAACCGTTTTCGGTTTTCCGCGCAAATGTCCCGAAACGTTTTGCCGTTAGGACTTTAGGCAACGGAGCACCGCAACGGTGCCGCGGTGAGCAAAACACCGAGCAAACAGGGGCGATCACATGTTCAATCTGGACACGTTCAAGACGTTTTCGCGCGCCGTTGCACTCAGTGCCGTCGCGGTTTCCGCAATCGCGTTCGCTGGTGCAGCCAAGGCCGCGCCGGTGCAGATCTTCCCGTTCTTCCAGCCGCTGCCGCCGATGACCGCGCCGCAGCCGCTGCAGCCCTATCAGCCGTATCAGCCCTATCAGGCGCCGACCTACCAGACCGAGCCTGAGGATCAGGACGCGGTCGAGCTGCCGGCCCGCTTCCGCCGCCAGACCGTCTCCTACGCGACGCGCGAAGCGCCGGGCACAATCATCATCGATACGCCCAATACCTATCTCTATTACGTGCTCGGCAATGGCCAGGCACTGCGCTACGGCATCGGCGTCGGCCGCGACGGCTTCACCTGGTCCGGAATCCAGTCAGTGAGCCGCAAGGCCGAGTGGCCGGCCTGGACGCCGCCGCCGGAGATGATCGCCCGCCAGCCCTATCTGCCGCGCCACATGGCCGGCGGCCCCGGCAATCCGCTCGGCGCGCGCGCCATGTATCTCGGCGGCACCATCTACCGCATCCACGGCACCAACGCCCCTGAAACCATCGGCAAGCGCGTGTCCTCCGGCTGCATCCGCATGACCAACGAGGACGTCACCGACCTCTATTCCCGCGTCAACGTCGGCACCAAGGTGATCGTGCTGCCGATGACCGAGCGCCGCGCAGACCTCGGCGCCGCGAGCCGCTGAAGCGACAGGACAACGTAACGCGAACGGCCCCGGAACCCACCGGGGCCGTTTTCGTTTGCCCTCGACATCCCCGTTGCGCCTGTTGCGGCGCAATCCCCGATGGAGGCGCAAATGCGACCACGAAGGCAACCCTCGCCAAGCCCATGGCTGCACGCCCTCGCCTGCGCCGGAGCACTGACGCTGCTCGTGTCCGCGCACGCCTCGCGCGCGCAGCAACCCGCGAATGACGACGCCGGCAAGCAGGCTTTCAACAATTCCTGCCGCACCTGCCATTCCATGAAGGAAGGCGACAATCGCCTCGGTCCCAATCTCAACAAGATCGTCGGACGCAAGGCCGGCTCGCTGCCGGACTACAATTACTCCTCGTCCATGAAAGAAGCCGGCTTCGCCTGGGACCAGGACAAGCTCACCCGCTTCATGGTCAAGCCGGACGAAGTCGTGTCCGGCCACAAGATGCAGCCCTATGGCGGCATCTCGGCGGAGGAGGCGGCGAAAGTGGTAACGCATCTGAAGGCAATGTCGCAGTGACCGGTGATTGCGGCGCATCCTTCGAGACGCCCGCCTGCGGCGGGCCCTCAGGATGAGGACTGAGTCTGCTGCTTCGATTGGCTGCCGAGACGTTTCCCGGTCATGATCAATCCTCTTGCGCCAAGGCAGGACTGCCAGATTAGCCTCATCCTGAGGAGCGCGCCGTTGCGCGCGTCTCGAAGGACGAGGCGTTCACGATGACCGACGGCGCGTGGCTCTACATTCTCCAATGCGCGGACGGCAGCTACTACATCGGCACGACGCGCACCGAGCTCGAGATTAGGGTCGCTCAACACAACGCCGGCACGTTCGAGGGCTACACGATGTCTCGTCGCCCCGTCACGCTGATCTTCTCCCAATGGTTCGACCACATCACCGACGCGATCGAATGCGAGCGCAAGCTCAAGAAATGGAGCCGCGCGAAGAAGGAGGCGTTCATGCGCGGCGGCTTCGCCGAGCTGCATGAGCTGGCAAAGCGAGGATCACATCATCCTTCGAGACGCCCGCCTACGGCGGGCCCTCAGGATGAGGACTGAGTGTGTGGCTCGCAGTCATCCAGTACTTGCGCCACTCGCCAAATGCCAGATAGCCTCATCCTGAGGAGCGCGCCCTTGCGCGCGTCTCGAAGGACGAGGCGTTCGCACCGGCGGATCGCTTCACCGGCCGCTACCGCCGCCGCTCCGCCATCAGCCTCAGCCACGCCGCGGCATGAAACGCGCTCATCAAGAGATACATCGGCACCATCCCGCCGAGCAGAGAGCCCTGCCCGGCGCCGCACAGCATCTCCGCGGACCCACCCTCGGCCAAAGCCGTCATCACGGCCATGATCGCGAAGGTCGGCGTGGCCGCCAGCGCCAGCCATCTGGCGAGGTGGCGCGCGGCCGCCACAGCGTCGGGGCTGGCGCCGGGGACCGCGCTGACCGGGCCGGTCATTTCCGTTCTCCCGCGGCCTCCTCGCGGAAGGCTTTCTCGCCGGCGTCCGAGATCTCCACCCATCGCTTGTCGGGCGCGGCGCCCTCCTCGTAGCTGTCGTGCCAGTTCCACCATTTGTAGGTCGGGGTCTGTGGATAGCCCGGAGGCGAGTCCTCCCACACCTCCTGGCGGCCGAGCGGGGTGATGTCGAGATAGTTCCAGGTCCCGCCCATCTGCTCGTCGCCGCGGCTCTTGACGAAATAGGTGCGGAAGATGCGCGTTCCGTCGCGGTAGAACACGTTGGTGCCGTGCCATTCGTCGACGCCGAAATCGGCATCGAAGCTGTCGGTGATGGTGACCCAGGGCATGGTCCAGCCCATCCGCTGCTTCAACCTGACGATGTCGGCGTACGGCGCGCGCGACGCGAACACCAGCGTGGTGTCGCGGGCATTCAAGTGCGAGACATGGGCGACCTGGTCGGCCACCATGGAGCAGCCGCGGCAGGCGTGATCGGGCCAGCCGAACACACCGGGCTCGAAGAAGGCGCGATAGACGATCAGTTGCCGCCGGCCCTGGAACAGCTCGTGCAGACTGAGCTTGCCGCCGGGGCCCTCGAACGCATAGGTTTTGTCGACCGCCATCCATGGCATGCGGCGCCGCTCGGCGGCCAAGGCGTCGCGGGCACGGGTATGCGCCTTCTCCTTCACGAGCAGCTGCAGACGGGCCGCCTCCCAGTCCTGCGGCGACACCACCGGCGGTGTCTGCATGGCGGTCTTTCCGTTGGTTCCTGCTTTTTCTGCTGATGTCATCATGACTCTCCAAAGCTTTTGCTCGACGTCCTGCCAACGATTTCTGGCACCAAGCGGCCACGGTGCGGGAGTAACAAGTGTGGCGGGATTGACATGGAATCGCTGATCACTGCCGCTGCGCGCGCGTTAGAGGCCGGCGATCCGCTCGGCGCCCTGAACCGCGTCGCGCTGCGCAACGATGCGCCGTCGCTGGCGCTGCGCGGCATCGCGATGGCGCAGCTCGGCGATCTCGCCAAGGCCAAGTTGCTGCTGCGCACCGCCGCGCGCGCCTTCGGTCCGCGCGAGGCGGTGGCACGCGCAAGATGCCTGGTGGCCGAAGCCGAGATCGCGCTGGTCTCACGCGATCTGAACTGGCCGGTGAAGACGCTCGCGGCGGCACGCGCGACGCTCGAACAGCACGGCGATCTCGTCAATGCCGCCCATGCAGGCCATGTCGAGGCCCGCCGCCTGCTTCTGGTCGGGCGCCTCGACGAGGCCGAGCGCACGCTCGCCGAAGTCCGTCCCGCCATGCTCCCGCCCGCGTCGCAGGTCGTCCGCGAGCTCGTGCTCGCCGGCATCGCCATCAGGCGGCTCAGAACGAACGACGCGCGCACGGCGCTTGGCCGCGCGGCTCACGCAGCGCGCCTTGCAGCCATTCCGGCGCTCGTGGCCGAGGTCGACAGCGCGAGCCTGATCCTCGACACGCCGGCAGCACGCCTGATCGCCCGCGGCAGCGAACATCCGCTGTTGCTGGGAGAGGTCGAACGTCTGGCGACCTCGACGGCGCTGGTCGTGGATACCTTTCATCACGTCGTGCGCAGGCAAGGCGTCGCGGTGTCGCTCGGAACGCGCCCCGTGCTGTTCGCGCTCGCGCGTCTCCTGGCCCAAGCATGGCCTGCGGATGTCTCGCGCGAGACGCTGATATCCGGCGCCTTTCGAGCCGGGCACGCCGACGAATCGCACCGCGCGCGCCTGCGCGTCGAGATCGGACGGCTCCGCACCAAGCTCGCGCCGCTGGCCGATATCAGCGCGACGAAGCAAGGCTTCGTGCTGGCGCCGCGGAAGACGCGCGACGTCCTCGTGCTGGCGCGGCCCGTTGAGGAGAGGCACGCCGCCGTCCTCGCCTTTCTTACCGACGGCGAGCCATGGTCGAGCTCGGCGCTCGCGCTTGCGCTTCGCATCAGTCCGCGCACCGTGCAGCGCGCGCTCGAGGAGCTGGCGCGGTCGGGCAAGGTGCAGTCGTACGGACACGGACGGGCGCGCCGCTGGATGACGCCGCCCGTTCCGGGTTTCCCGACAGGCTTGTTACTCCCCACGCCGCTCCTGAAGACGTAGGATGCGCGTTAAGCACAGGGAGCAAGCACATGAAACGTTCAGCCGCCGAGATCGTCACGGAATATGGCCCCTTTCCAGGCGTCGAAGCCGTGCATGGCGTCACCTATGACGGCACGCGAGTCTGGTTCGCCTCCGGCGACAAGCTGAACGCGCTCGATCCGGCCGACGGCAGGATCGCGCGCTCCATCGACGTCGCCGCGCATGCGGGAACGGCGTTCGACGGACGGCACCTATTCCAGATCGCCGAGGACCGCATCCAGAAGATCGATGCGGCCTCGGGCAAGGTGCTCGGCACCATTCCGGCGCCCGGCGGCGGCGGCGATTCCGGCCTCGCCTGGGCCGAGGGCTCGCTCTGGGTCGGGCAATATCGCGAGCGCAAGATCCATCAAATTGACCCCGAAACGGGGAAGATCCTCCGCACCATCGAGAGCAAGCGCTTCGTGACCGGGGTGACCTGGGTGGACGGCGAGCTCTGGCACGGCACCTGGGAGAACGAACAGAGCGATTTGCGTCGGATCGACCCGGAAACGGGACAAGTGATCGAGCAGATCGACATGCCCGCCGGTACGATCGTGTCAGGCCTGGAATCGGACGGCGGTGACCGTTTCTTCTGCGGCGGCGGCAATCGCGGCAAGGTGAGAGCGGTCCGGCGCCCGCGGCAAAGCTAGTTCACGGTGAGCTGAGCGCTTAGCCTCGTCCTTCGAGACGACCGCTTCGCGGTCTCCTCAGGATGAGGCTAAGCAACATCGGCGCTCGCTGAAACCAGCGCCGCACACACACGGTCCTCATCCTGAGGGCCCGCCAACGGCGGGCGTCTCGAAGGATGGCCGCAGTCGCAGATCTCACGCTGCGGTTTCGCCCCAATTCCACCCAACGGGTGCGCTCTAGCGCCCTCCTCGCCCGCCCTGTAGAATCCCCGTCGGGGCGACTTGGGGGATTGATGCGTCTGACGTGGAATGTGAAGACTATCCTGATCGGTGTCGCGGTGCTCGCGGCGTCGTTCTTCATCAGCCTGAAGGCGATGGAATTACTGGCGCCGCGCGCGACAGATTCGGCGCCGCCGGTCGCTCAGTTGCCGCCGCTGCCGCCGGCCTCGAAGAGCTCCATCGTGATCGCGCCGGTCGCCATCGCGCTGTCGGCGATCCGCGAGCAGGCCGAGAGGGCCGCGCCGCGCAATTTCGCCGGCAAGGCCGACAACCCGATCTCGCAGATCCTGGAGAATGCCGATATCGGCTGGTCCGCCGTCCGGGGCCCGATGGCGGCAGCCGGCGACAAGGACGTGCTGACGATCTCGACCCCGCTCACCGGCAAGCTCAACGTGACCGGCTCGCTGTCGTCGAAGGCCACAGGCGCGCTTGGCGATGCGCTCGGCAGCGTGCTCGGCGGCGACGCCGCGAAGCGGATCGGCGCGGTCAACATCAAGAACCTGAACGCGAGCGCGGAGATCAAGGGCAACGTCGTCGTTACCTCGCGCCCGAAGCTCGCCGCCGCCTGGTATCTGGAGCCTAATCTCGGCGCCCAGGTCAATCTCGGCGACACCAACCTCAACGTCGCCGGCGCCAAGGTCAACGTGCCCGCGCAGGTCAAGCCGCTGATTGACAAGACCGTCGGCGAGCAGATCAACGCCGTCTCCGAGCGCATCCGCAACGATCCCTCGCTGCGCGAGAATGCCAAAGCGCAATGGATCAAGGCCTGCCGCTCGATCCCGCTGCAAGGATCTGGCGCCTCGGCGGCGCTGCCGCCGCTCTGGCTCGAGATGAAGCCGGTGCGCGCGATCGCGGCGCAGCCGCGCGTCGATGCGCAGGCCGTGACCTTGCTGCTCGGCCTCGAAGCCGAGACACGCGTGACCTCGACGCCGACCAAGCCGGACTGTCCGTTCCCCGACAAGATCTCGATCGTACCGCCGACCGGCACCGGCGTGAACATCGGCGTGCCGATCGACGTGCCTTTCACGGAGATCAACAAGCTGATCGCCGCGCAGATGGTCGGCCGCACCTATCCGGAGGACGGCTCCGGCCCGGTCGACGTCACCGTCAAGAGCGCCAACGTCGTGCCCTCGGGCGACCAACTGCTGATCTCGCTTCTGGTGCGCGCCAAGGAGAAGAAGAGCTGGTTCGGCCTCGGCGCCGAGGCGAATGTGCACATCTGGGGCCGGCCGGTGCTCGACCAGGCGCAGCAGACGCTGCGGCTCACCGACATCCAGCTCGCGGTGGAATCCGAGGCGGCCTTCGGCCTGTTGGGTGCCGCCGCCCGCGCCGTCGTCCCGCAGATGCAGCAGGCGCTGCTGCAGAGGGCAACGCTCGATCTGAAGCCGATCGCCGCCAACGCCCGCGAGAAGATCGCCGCCGCAATCGCCGACTACCAGAAGAGCGAGGACGGCCTCAAGGTCGAGGCCAGGATCGAGAGCCTCACTCTCGCCGACATCGCCTTCGATTCCAAGACTCTGCGCGTGGTTGCGGAAGCCGGCGGCTCGCTGAACGTATTCGTGACGAAGCTGTCGGGGATGTAGCGCTTCCCTGCGAATCGCAGGGCTATTTGCATTTGAACCTTCACCGAGGTCGTCATGCCCGGGCTTGTCCCGGGCATCCACGTTCTTTGTGCTGCGCGGCAAGGCGTGGATGGCCGGGACAAGCCCGGCCATGACGATGTGGGGACTATCGTGCCAGACGTGCACTGTTCATATGCGATAGCCCCGCCACTCGCCGGACCCGCACAATTCCTCGTCGCTTGCGCCGCTGGCATTCTCGCTGCAGGATGCTAATCTCGCACGCGCATTGTAGGGGACAACGCGAGGACAACATGGAAGCCGGCATGGTCACGCCTGCGCCGGCGCTGGTGCGTTTTTCCGGCATTCAAAAAACCTATGATGGCGAGCATCTCGTGGTGAAGAACCTCGACCTCGACATCAGGAAGGGCGAATTCATCACCCTGCTCGGCCCGTCGGGATCGGGCAAGACGACCACGCTGATGATGCTGGCCGGCTTCGAGGTGCCGACCCATGGCGAGATTTACCTCAGCGAGCGGCCGATCAAGAACGTGCCGCCGCACAAGCGCGACATCGGCATGGTGTTCCAGAACTACGCGCTGTTTCCGCACCTGACGATCGCTGAAAACATCGCCTTCCCGCTGTCGGTGCGCAAGTCGAGCAAGGCGGAAACGCAAGAGCGCGTCAGCGCGGCGCTGCGCATGATCAAGATGGAAACTTTTGCGCACCGGCGGCCCGGGCAATTGTCCGGCGGTCAGCAGCAGCGGGTGGCGCTGGCCCGCGCGCTGGTGTTCAATCCGCAGCTCGTGCTGATGGACGAGCCCCTGGGCGCGCTGGACAAGCGGCTGCGGGAGCAGATGCAGCTGGAGATCAAGCAGTTGCACGAGACGATGGGCATCACGGTCGTCTATGTCACCCACGACCAGAGCGAAGCGCTCACGATGTCGGACCGCATCGCCGTATTCAACGACGGCATCGTGCAGCAGATCGACCGCCCCGACGCGCTGTATGAGCATCCCGTGAACAGCTTCGTCGCCCATTTCATCGGCGAGAACAATGTGCTCGCCGGCACCGTGGAAACCGTCGAAAGGGATTATTGCCGCGTCGCGCTGGCCGGTGGCGGCACAGTCGCCGCACGGGCGGTCAACGTGTCAGGCGCAGGCGCATCGACCTCCCTGTCGGTGCGGCCGGAGCGTGTCGCAATAATTCCCAATGGCAATTCCAGTGAGGGACCGAACCGGCTGCCGGCAAAAGTGCAGAACACCATCTATCTCGGTGACCACGCGCTGGCCGTGCTGGATGTGGCCGGCAACGCCGAGTTCATGGTCAAGCTTCAGCCGGGAGCGCATCACGGCCTAAGACCTGGCGAAAGCGTGTTCATCACCTTCCGCCCGGAGGACTGCCTCGCCCTCGATCCCGTCTGGTCTGCCGGCGGCAAAGCTGAACACTCGATGTCAACGCAACTCACATGAAGAAGGAACGAAGACCATGCTGAAGCGCAAGATTGCTCTGGGTTTCGCCGCGGCACTGGGCGCCAGTGCTGCGCTGGCCAATGTCGCGGAGGCGCGTGACCTCACCGTCGTCTCGTGGGGCGGTGCGTATCAGGAGGCCCAGAAGAAGGTCTATTTCGAGCCGTTCAAGAAAGCATCCGGCATCGCGATGAACGATGAATCCTGGGACGGCGGCGTCGGCGTGCTGCGCGCCAAGGTGCAGGGAGGTGCCGCCACCTGGGACGTCGTCCAGGTCGAGAGCGATGAGCTCGCGGTCGGCTGTGAAGAGGGCCTGTTCGAGAAGCTGGACTATTCCAAGATCGGCGGCGAGGCCGCCTATATCCCGCCGTCGGTCAATCCTTGCGGCGTCGGCGCCATCCTCTACGATTTCGTGCTCGGCTACGACAAGGACAAGCTGAAGGAGGCCCCGAAAGGCTGGGCCGACTTCTTCGACACCAAGAAGATTCCCGGCAAGCGTGCCCTGCGTCAGGGTCCGAAGACCACGCTGGAGATCGCCCTCATGGCCGACGGCGTCGCACCGAAGGACGTCTACAAGGTGCTGGCGACCGACGAAGGCATCGAGCGCGCCTTCAAGAAGCTCGACACTATCAAGGGCGACCTCGTCTGGTGGAAGGCCGGCGCGCAGCCGCCGCAATTGCTCGCCTCCGGCGAGGTGGCGATGACCTCGGTCTACAATGGCCGCATCGACACCGCGAACAAGAACGAGAAGAAGAACTTTGGCATGGTGTGGGACGGCGCGCTGTTCACACTCGACAGCTGGGTCATCCTGAAGGGGAGCCCGAACAAGGACGCGGCCTACAAGTTCCTGGAATTCGTCGGCAAGGCGGAGAACCAGTCCAAGCTGTCGGAGAACATTGCTTACGGCACCTCCAACAAGGACGCCGCCGGCCGGCTCGCGCCCGCCGTCCTGAAGGACCTGCCGACGGCGCCTGACAACATCAAGAACGCGGTCGAGATCAACGTCGGCTTCTGGCTCGAGAACATCGACCGCCTGACCGAGCGCTTCAACAAATGGGCCGCGAAATAGCGATCAATGACGAACGCGCTTCTGACTGGCGCTGACGCCAAGACCGAGGTGCCGCTCAAACGCCGCTTGAGGCGCGCGGAGCGGACACGCCAGGTCAAGGCATTGGCGCTGGTCCTGCCGCTTCTGCTGTTTCTGCTCTTCACCTTCGCAGGTCCCATCGCCGGCATGCTGTGGCGCTCGGTCGAGGACTGGGAGGTGCGTCAGGTCCTGCCGCAGACGGTCGCTGCTCTTACCAGCTGGGACGGCAAGGACCTGCCGGATGAAAACGCCTATGCGGCGCTTGCAAGCGACATCCTGGCGGCGCGCGCCGCCGGCACCCTTGCGATTGCGGCCAAACGGCTCAACTACGCGCTGAACGGCTTCCGCACGATCCTGACCAGCACGGGACGCAATCTGAAGGCGGTGCCTGAGCCCGGTACGGCCAGGGAGACGCTGGGCAAGATCAACCCCGCCTGGCGCGAACGCGCCACCTGGACCACGATCAAGGACGCGAGCGGCCCGATCACCGGCTTCTACCTGCTTGCCGCGCTCGACCTGACGCGAAACGCGGACGGCGCGATCGTCGCCGCACCACCGGATCAGGCCATCTACCGCGACATTTTCCTCCGCACCTTCCTCATCAGCCTCGGTGTCACGGCGCTCTGCCTGATCCTCGGCTTTCCGGTCGCCTACCTCCTGGCGACGCTGCCGCCCGGCCGGTCGAACCTCTTGATGATCTTCGTGCTGCTGCCGTTCTGGACCTCGCTCCTGGTTCGCACCTGCGCCTGGATCGTCCTGTTGCAGAGCAAGGGCGTCGTGAACGACAGTCTGCTCTGGCTCGGCATCATCGACGCACCCTTGCGCCTGATCTACAACCGCTTCGGCGTCTGCGTCGCCATGACCCACGTCCTGCTGCCGTTCATGATCCTGCCGCTGTACAGCAGCATGAAGGCGATCTCGCCCGCTTACATGCGGGCCGCCGCTTCGCTCGGAGCACCGCCCCTCACCGCCTTCCTGCGGATCTACCTGCCGCAGACCCTGCCTGGCATCGGCGCGGGAAGCCTGCTCGTCTTCATCCTGGCGCTCGGCTACTACATCACGCCGGCCCTCGTCGGCGGCGCCGCCGACCAGATGATCAGCTACTTCATCGCCCTCTACACGACCGAGACGGCCAATTGGGGCCTTGCTTCGGCGCTGGGCGCGGTGCTGCTGCTGGCCACCGTTCTGCTCGCTCTCGTCTACGGCAAGCTGGTGCAGGGCCAGCAGGTCACCGGAGGGATGAAGAATTGAGCGACAATTCCTCCTTGCGCACCCCCAGCCAGCGCATCGCGTGGACCGCGACTATCGTTGTCTCCACGCTGGTTTTCATCTTCCTGATCGCGCCGATCCTCGCGATCATGCCGCTGTCCTTCAGTTCAAGCTCGTACCTCACCTATCCGCTGCCGGGTCTTTCCTTGCGCTGGTACGACGACTTCGTCAATTCGCCGCGCTGGATGAACTCGCTCAAGAACAGCATGATCATCGGCGTCGCCTCGACGCTGTTGTCCATGGTCCTGGGCACGCTGGCCGCGCTGGGGCTGGCGCAGTGGAAGAGCCGGTTCAAGCCGCTCGTGCTGGCCTTCGTGCTGTCGCCGGTGGTGGTGCCCGGGGTCATCACCGCGGTCGGCCTGTACTTCTTCTTCGCGCCGATCGGGCTGACCGGCAGCTATCTCGGTCTGATCCTGGCCCACACCGCGCTGGCGACGCCCTTCGTGGTGATCACGGTCGGGGCGACTCTGCAGAGCTTCGACACCAACCTGGCACGCGCCGCCGCCTCGCTCGGCGCCTCGCCAATCTACGCGTTCCGTCGCGTGATCCTGCCGCTGATCCTGCCGGGTCTGGCATCAGGCGCGCTGTTCGCGTTCGCAACCAGCTTCGACGAGGTGGTGATCGTGCTGTTCATGGCGGGTCCCGAGCAGCGGACCCTGCCGCGCGAGATGTTCAGCGGCATCCGCGAGAACATCAGCCCGACCATCACGGCAGCTGCCGTGATCTTGACGACCGTCTCGGTCATCTTGCTCGCCACCCTGGAAGCCCTGCGCCGACGCAATGAACGGCTCAAGGGCAGCGGGGGTTGAGGACGCAGGAGGTCGAAGACACGACAGCGCGCCCGGTGAAAACCAGGCGCGCTTCGTTCAGGCAGTTACGCGAGCCGCATTACTCCGCGTACTTGAACTGCGGCATGTTCTTCAGCTCGTCCTTGCTGGCATTGAACACGGCGTGGTCCGGATACCATTTTGACGCGGACGACGTCGATGCGGTCGCTGCGGGCCTGTCGGTACCGGTCGCAGCGCCGGTCGTCGTGCCAGCGGGGCCGGGCGCCGGTGTTCGCGCCGGTGCCGGTATAGGCGACGGGCTCGTTGACGAACTTCAGCTTCTCGTAGGGCACGGCGACCAGATGCTCGCCCATGCCGAGGAAGCCGCCGACGCCGATCACGGCGATCTTGATGTCACCGTTCTTGTCCATCAGCAGGTCATTGATCGTGCCGATGTTCTCGTTGGCCTCGTTGTAGACCTTCAGGCCGTCCATCTTCGAGGTGCGCCACTGGCCGGAAGCCGTCGTGGTCGTTGCGGTGGCCGCAGGGGCCGCCTTGTCGGTGGTGGCGGCGGGCGGCGTTTGCGCGATTGCGACGGTCGCAAGTAGCGCGGTACCGGCGAGGCCGGTGACGATCGATTTCATCAACATGGTTGTCCTCTCCTTCACAGAAAACTCGTGCGGAGAAAACCGCTCTGATCGGGCGCAGTTCCGTGCGTGCCGCAATTTCGTCGCGCCATGCGCGAACTGTTCCTGCGTCACTCAGGAACATTTTGCGATGCACGGTTCCCCGCCGACGATCATGCGCATTGGGGCAAGGCAGGACCGCGGCGAGGACCGCGCTGACCCGGCGTCGCCGAGGTCAGCTCTTATAGTCGATCAGAAGCGCGGCGAGGCTCGTCACCGATCTCGCGCGCGCCTTCCCCGGGCTCGGCATCGAGATGCTGGCGCCCAGCACGGCCGATCTCGCGGAGAGCGACAGCCTGCATCTGCGCTGGATGCGCCGCCATCTCGGCCGCGCCTACAAGACCGGACGGCTGGGTTCAGGCAGCATCGAGCCCCGTATCGGCGTGCAATTGCCCGACGGCACCGTGATCGCGGGCCATGTCGATGGCGCCCCGCGGCCGTTGTTCTCTGGCGCGCCCTGGCTGATGGCGCTGATGAGCGCCTTCATCTGCGTCACCGTGCTCGGCCTGTGGGCGGCGCGCGCGCTGACGAGGCCGCTGTCGTCCTTCGCCGCGGCGGCGGAGAATTTCAGCCTCGACGGCGCCGCCGAGCCGCTGCCCGAGCGCGGCCCGGAGGAGATCCGCGCGGTGGCGCGCGCGCTCAACCGCATGCACGAGCGGATCGTGCGGTTGATGTCGGACCGCACGCAAATGCTGGCCGCGATCAGCCACGATTTGCGCACGCCGATCACGCGGCTGCGCCTGCGCGCCGAGTTCATCGAGGACGAAGCCAACCGCAAGCGCATGCTGATGGATCTCGACCAGATGCGTGCGATGCTGGAATCGGTGCTGTCGCTCTTGCGCGACGACCGCAAGGTCGAGGCGGTGACGCTGGTCGACATCGCCAGCACGCTGCAGCTCGTCGCCGATCAGTTCGGCGATATGGGCCATGTCGTGCATTATGTCGGGCCGGCGTCCGCGACCGCCGCCGCGCGCCCCGACGATCTGCATCGCGGCGTCACCAACCTGGTCGTGCGGATGAAATTGCCGGTCTCGCAGGCGCCGCGCCGCCTGATCAAGCCGCGAGCGGCGGGTGCTCGATGGCCTCGTGCGGGAAGATCGCCACCGCCTCGAAGCGGTAATTGCAGGCGCGGCAGGTCCAGAGATAGGAGACGCGGCCTTCGCCCGGCTCGATCCAGTCAGGAAACGGGATCGGTGTGCCACATTGTGCACAAGGGTTCTGCTTGGGAATGTCGTCGATGTCTGCAGGGGTCATGGACGTCCTCCCGAGTGCTGGTTTTGAGTAGCGATTGTTGGGCGAATGCGCGAAATGGACAGACCCGCTGTCGCGTAAGCGCTTCACCAGCCCCAAGCTTAACCCAGGTTTGAGTCGTAAACGCGACGAGCCGGCAAAAATCGCCGCTGGTGACATTTCGCCACATCATCGCCGTGTTCCCACGGCCTAACGCGCTGGGGTGCGGGTCCGTTCTGCCGAGGAATACTTCGATGAAAATCTTACGAATTGTCGCGCTGCTCGCGGCCGGATTGACGTTGCCGCAGGCAGCTTTCGCCGGGCAAGCCGAATATGCCGAGATGGTCGCCGCCCATGCCCGCGCCAACGGCGTGCCGGAAGCGCTGGTGCATCGCGTCATCATGCGTGAAAGCCGCTATCAGCCGCACGTCGTCGGCCGCGGCGGCACCATCGGGCTGATGCAGATCAAGCTCGCGACCGCCCGCGGGGTCGGCTACACCGGCGATGCCGCCGGCCTGCGCGATCCCAACACCAACCTCACTTATGCGGTGAAGTACCTCGCCGGCGCCTACCGCGCCGCCAATGGCGATCACGCGCGAGCCGTGCGTTATTTCGCGGGCGGCTATTACTACGCTGCAAAGCGCCAGCGGCAGGAGGCCGTCCAGGTCGCGAGTATGGGCGACACCATGGGCCAGGGCACTATGGCCCAACCCTGGCTCGAGCCGAACGGCAATCCGCAGCCGATGTTCGCCGCGCCGGCGCAGAGGAAGCTCGCCCAGCGCGTCCGCAACGCGCGGGCGCAGGCATTAAAGTAGCCTTCGTGTCCCGGACGAGACGCAACGCGCGAGCGTTGCGTCGCAGAGCCGGGACCCAGCCCCTACACAACAATGGGCCCCGGCTCAGCAGCGCACCACTGCGTGATGCGCTGCGTCCGGGGCACGGTCGGGTTCCGCGCCAACACGCGTTGACCACCCCGTCCCGCTGGCATACATTACCACCGTTCCGAGGGGTGCTCCGAGGAGGAGCTGAGATACCGCTAAATGGGCAATACCGCCCAGGACCGCGGTGACCCTTTGAACCTGATCCGGGTCATGCCGGCGAAGGGACAGGGATGTTGCAGACCACCAAGCGACCGGATTCACCGGTATCCATCATCGGCGCAGGCATCGCGGGCGCCTGGCAGGCGCTGCTGTTCGCGCAGGCCGGTCACGCCGTCACCTTGCACGAGCGTGGTGACGAGGCGATGACGGATGCCACCAGCCATTGGGCCGGCGGCATGCTCGCGCCCTATTGCGAGGCCGAAGTCGCCGAGCCCATCATCAGCCGTCTGGGGCTGCGCTCGCTCGATCTCTGGCGGCGCGAGCTGCCGGACACGCCGTTCAACGGCTCGCTGGTCGTCGCCCATCCGCGCGAGCGCAACGATTTCGAGCGGTTTGCGCGCATGACCGAGCATCACCGCCGGCTCGATGCCGCCGGCCTTGCCGCGCTCGAGCCGTCGCTGGAGGGCCGCTTCCGCGATGCGCTGTTCTTCCCCGCCGAGGGCCATGTCGAGCCGCGCCGCGTGCTGCCGCAGCTGCACGAGCGCATCAAGGCTGCCGGCGGCACCATCAAGTTCTGCAGCGACGTCACTGCGAACGAGCTTGACGGCATCGTCATCGACTGCCGCGGCCTTGGTGCCCGCGACGAGCAGAGCGAGCTTCGCGGCGTCAAGGGCGAGATGATCCTGATCGAGACGGACGAGGTGCAGCTGGCGCGCCCGGTGCGGCTGATCCACCCGCGCTGGCCGCTCTACGTGATCCCGCGCGAGAACGGCCTGTTCATGCTGGGCGCGACCTCGATCGAGGCGGAAGACACCGGCGTCAGCGTCCGCTCCGCGCTGGAGCTCTTGGGCGCGGCCTACACCGTGCACCCGGCGTTCGGCGAGGCCCGTATCGTCGAGTTCGGCTCGGGGCTTCGGCCCGCCTTTCCCGACAATTTGCCGCGCATCGGCATTCGCGATCGCAAGATCAGCGTCAACGGCCTCTACCGCCACGGCTTCCTGATCGCGCCGGCGCTCGCCGAGCTGACGCTCGCCTATGTCGAGCGCGGCCAGATCGACAACGAGGTAATGCAATGCGCCTGATCGTCAACGGTGAGCCGCGCGAGGTCAGCGCAGCCAGCGTCGACGCGCTGCTCGCCGAGCTCGACTACGAAGGCAGCCATTTCGCCATCGCGCTGAATTACGACGTCGTGCCGAAGAGCCGCTGGGCCGAGACGCAGCTCAAGGCCGGCGACGAGATCGAGATCATCACGCCGCGGCAGGGAGGGTGAGGTGATGGCTGTCTATTTGTCCCACCGGCGCATTCCCTACACCCCACTGTCATCGCCCGGCTTGACCGGGCGATCCAGTACCCCGCGGCTTCACGGTTCCAGCCGCGCTGCTGCGGCGTACTGGATCCCCGCCTTCGCGGGGATGACTCCTGCACTTGCGGAGACACCTGCCACATGGTGACCTTCTACGGCAAAACCTTCGCCTCCCGCCTCCTGATCGGCAGCGCGCTGTATCCCTCGCCTGCGATCATGCAAGGCGCGATCCGCGCCTCCGGCGCCAACATCGTCACGGTCTCGCTGCGGCGCGAATCCGCCGGCGGCAAGACCGGCGATGCGTTCTGGAAGCTGATCCGCGAGCTCGACGTCACCGTGCTGCCGAACACCGCGGGATGCCGCACCGTGCGCGAGGCGGTGACGACGGCCAAGCTCGCCCGCGAATTGTTCGGCACGAACTGGATCAAACTCGAGGTCATCGCCGACAACGACACGCTGCAGCCCGACGTCGTCGGCCTGGTCGAAGCCGCCGGCATCCTGATCAAGGACGGTTTTGAAGTCTTCCCCTATTGCACCGAGGACCTCTCGGTCGCGAGCCGCCTGGTCGAAACGGGGTGCAAGGTGGTGATGCCGTGGGCCGCTCCCATCGGCAGCGCGAAGGGCATCACCAACCGCGATGCACTCAAACTGTTGCGCGAGCGGCTGCCGGACATCACGCTGGTGGTCGACGCGGGCCTGGGCGCGCCTTCTCACGCCGCGCAGGCGTTCGAGCTCGGCTATGACGCCGTGCTGCTCAATACCGCGATTGCCAAAGCCGCCGATCCCGTCGCAATGGCCAACGCCTTCCGCCTCGGCTGTGAGGCCGGCCGCACCGCTTACGAGGCCGGGCTGATGAACGCCCGCGACTTCGCCTCGCCCTCCACCCCTGTCGTTGGGACCCCGTTCTGGCATGCCGTATCCTGATCGCTTCTATCCCGTGGTTGATAGCCTTGCCTGGGTCGAGCGCCTGACCAAGCTCGGCGTCGGCACCATCCAGCTGCGCGCCAAGGAGCTCGACGATTCCCAGGCGCTGCAGATCGTCAGCGACGCGCTGGCGATCACCAAGGGCACGCAGGCCAAGCTGGTCGTGAACGATTATTGGCGCGCCGCGATCGTCGCCGGCGCAGAATATCTGCATCTCGGCCAGGAGGACCTGGCCGAGGCCGACCTCGGCGCGATCCGCGAGGCCGGCCTCAAGCTCGGCATTTCCACCCACGACGACGCCGAGCTTGCCACCGCGCTCGAAGCCAAGCCCGACTACGTCGCGCTCGGCCCGATCTTCTTCACCACGCTCAAATCGATGCGCTTCGAGCCGCAGGGCATTCCCAAAATCACCGAATGGAAAAAGCGCATTGGCACCATCCCGCTGGTCGCCATCGGCGGGATCAAGTTCGAGCACGCCGCGGAGATTTTTGCGGCGGGCGCGGATTCGATCGCGGTGGTGAGCGACGTCACCCAGAACCCCGACCCCGATGCCCGCGTGCGGCAATGGCTCGGTTTGGCTGCGGAGGCGGCGTGATGCGCACGCCTTCTCCACACCATCAACTGTCATCGCCCGGCTTGACCGGGCGATCCAGTACTCCGCGGCGTCTCGGCTCCAGCTGCACCGCCTCGGAGTACTGGATCCCCGCCTTCGCGGGGATGACACCGGAATTTGCCTCTCGCGCAGCGAAACTAACGAATTAAACCGGAGGATCCCATGAACATCCGCTCCAATCCCGAAAAAACCGTTCCCGCCGTCACCACCGGCCCGCTGCCCTCCTCGCGAAAAATCTTCGCAACGCCCGACGCCGCGCCTGATATCCGCGTGCCCTTGCGCGAGATCATTCTCTCCGAAGGCGCCGGCGAGCCGAACCTGCCGGTCTACGACACCTCCGGCCCCTACACCGACCCCTCCGTCACCATCGACGTCAACGCCGGCCTGCCCCGCAACCGCAAGCAATGGGTGCTGGAGCGCGGCGGCGTCGAGGAATATGAGGGCCGCCAGATCAAGCCGGAGGACAATGGCAGCGTCTCCGCCGACAAGGCCGCGCGCGCCTTCTCGGCCTATCACAAGCCGCTGCGCGGGCTCGACGGCCACAAGGTGACCCAGCTCGAATTCGCCCGCGCCGGCATCATCACCAAGGAGATGATCTACGTCGCCGAACGCGAGAACCTTGGCCGAAAGGCCCAGCTCGAGCGCGCCGAAGCCGCGCTCGCCGACGGCGAGAGTTTTGGCGCCGCGGTGCCCGCCTTCATCACCCCGGAGTTCGTCCGCGACGAGATCGCGCGCGGCCGCGCCATCATCCCCTCGAACATCAATCACTCAGAGCTCGAGCCGATGATCATCGGCCGTAACTTCCTGACCAAGATCAACGCCAATATCGGCAATTCGGCGGTGACCTCGTCGGTCGAGGAAGAGGTCGAGAAGATGGTGTGGGCGATCCGCTGGGGCGCCGACACCGTGATGGACCTCTCGACGGGCCGCAACATCCACACCACGCGCGAGTGGATCCTGCGCAACTCGCCGGTGCCGATCGGCACCGTGCCGATCTACCAGGCGCTGGAGAAGTGCAACGGCGATCCGGTCAAGCTCACCTGGGAGCTCTACAAGGACACCTTGATCGAGCAGTGCGAGCAGGGCGTCGACTATTTCACCATCCACGCCGGCGTGCGCCTGCAGTACATCCACCTCACCGCCAGCCGCGTCACCGGCATCGTCAGCCGCGGTGGCTCGATCATGGCGAAGTGGTGCCTCGCGCATCACAAGGAGAGCTTCCTCTATACGCATTTCGACGAGATCTGCGACCTCATGCGCAAGTATGACGTCTCGTTCTCGCTCGGCGACGGCCTGCGTCCGGGCTCGATCGCCGACGCCAACGACCGCGCGCAGTTCGCCGAGTTGGAGACGCTCGGCGAACTAACAAAAATCGCGTGGGACAAGGGCTGCCAGGTCATGATCGAAGGCCCCGGCCACGTGCCGATGCACAAGATCAAGATCAACATGGACAAGCAGCTGAAGGAGTGCGGCGAGGCGCCGTTCTACACGCTTGGGCCGCTGACCACCGACATCGCGCCGGGCTACGACCACATCACCTCAGGGATCGGCGCCGCCATGATCGGCTGGTTCGGCTGTGCCATGCTCTGCTACGTCACGCCGAAGGAGCATCTCGGTCTGCCCGATCGCAACGACGTCAAGACCGGCGTCATCACCTACAAGATCGCCGCCCACGCCGCCGACCTCGCCAAGGGCCACCCCGCCGCGCAACTGCGCGACGACGCCCTCTCCCGCGCGCGGTTCGAATTCCGCTGGACCGACCAGTTCAACCTCGGCCTCGATCCCGACACCGCGAAAAACTTCCACGACGAGACCCTGCCGAAGGAAGCCCACAAGGTCGCCCATTTCTGCTCGATGTGCGGCCCAAAATTCTGCTCGATGAAGATCACGCAGGACGTGCGCGACTATGCCGCGACGCTGAACGATCCGAACAGCGTGGGCATGTCGATGCAGGGCACGGCCGAGGACGGCATGGCGAAGATGAGCGCGAAGTTCAAGGAGATGGGCGAGAGCTTGTATCTCGATGCGGAGAAGGTGAAGGAGAGTAATCGGGTGTTGTAAACGTTAAAAGACGGTCGCGCCGCACACCTCAACTTTGACGATGCCTTTTTCAAAAATTCATCTATGATAGCGACTCAGCTGATTGGGGAGAGGCATATGGCAGGCGGCGCGACCAAGTTGAGGCCCCCCGATTTAAGCCGAGAAGCCACGTCTCTCAGAAGGGCTGTCCGCTCGGATCTAGATTGGCTATCAGCCACGTTTTCAGTTGCCCTTAACACTGCAGCCGGACCTACGAAGAAACGCGGTAAATTAGCTGCCACGAAAAAGGCTGCACGAAAAAAGAAGTAGAGTTCCATCTTTTAGAGTAAACTGCGATGCCAGGTTTGTATTCACCTGGGGACAAGCTTCGGCCACTGGATGAGCAGAGCGGCAAGACCCCGGAATCCTTCCGCACTCCATGGCGACAGGACTATGCTCGCCTTATTCACTCTCCCAGCTTTCGTCGCCTTCAAGGGAAGACCCAAGTTTTTCCAGGACACGAATCTGATTTCTATCGAAATCGCTTAACTCACTCGCTGGAAGTGGCACAAATTGCTAAATCGATAGCGATAAGACTGAACGCAACCGCCGTTGAATTTCGTAGCAAGCAAAACAAGATCGAGCCGGATATTGTAGAGTTCGCGGGCTTGGCCCACGACTTAGGTCATCCGCCGTTTGGTCACAACGGCGAAGAAGCTCTAGACGAATGCATGAGAGATCATGGCGGCTTCGAGGGCAACGCTCAGAGCCTTAGGATTGTAACCAGACTTGAGAAAAAGATTCGCTCTCCGTTCGGAGAGTCATCGGCCTTCGATCCAGAATTCAATGATCAAAGATACGGATTGAATTTAACTTACCGAAGCCTCGCCGCACTCTTGAAGTATGACAGTGCAATCCCACTACGCGCAGGGGACAGAAGAAAGCCTGGCGTGGGGAAAGGATACTACTTCGAGGATAAAGAACTCGTCAGAGACATCAAAACAAATGTATTGGGGACAACCAACCACCCAGACAAATTCAAGACTATCGAATGTTCGATAATGGATATAGCGGACGATATTGCCTATTCGACGTACGATCTAGAGGACAATTTCAAAGCCGGTTTTCTTACGCCGATGGGTCTATTTGCCCTCGATCAAGATATCTATGCGTCCGTCGCTCAAACAATCATTGAGAGGGCGAAGAAGCAGTATCCAGAAAATGAACCGTTCTTTCGGACGATCGACGCGAATTTCGTGCGCCGCGCGTTATTGGAGGTCTTTCAAGATATATTATTTGCTCCAACCGAAAACTCCATCAGCCTGCGCGGAAAGCTTGAGGAGATTCAGGGACGCGTTGTCGTAGCATCTGAAATCCAAGCTCTGTCAAGGAAGCTCATTCAAGACGGACATCAACGCACGAAATTCACATCCGGGCTCGTGCAAAATTTCTTGTCAGGCATTGAGGTCGTTCCAAACAGGTCGTATCCGCAACTGCACAATGCAAGACTCAGGTTCGAAACGTTTCTTTTTGTCGAAGTACTGAAGAATATAACCTACTATGCGATCATTCGCTCTCCTGGACTGCAGGTCGTAGAATACAGAGGAAAGGATATTGTCTCTGCGATTTTTCAAGCTTTGAGTGCTGAAGATGGGACCAGACTACTGCCAAACGATTTTCGTGCCCTGTGCAAAGGTGCTCCTGATATGATTCGGATGCGTGCGATCTGCGACTTCATCGCTGGAATGACCGACCGATATGCGTTCGAGTTCTATGGACGCCTTTACGGAACAAATCATCTCACAGTCCACAAGCCGCTTTGATCGAGGGCGAGTAAGCAGCAGCGGCGTAACAATCAATCGATCGCAGATGAGAGCACGCTTGCATTCCAAGCGCGCGGAACTCCTAATTTGCCCGAGCCCCGCCCTCACCGCCTCCCCGACCTCCTCCGCCCCAACCTCCGCCTCGTCTTCGTCGGCACCGCCGCCTCGACGCGCTCGGCGGAGCTCGGGCACTACTACGCCCATCCCGGCAACCGCTTCTGGCGCGCGATCCATGAGGCCGGGATCACGCCGCGGCGCTATCAGCCGGGCGAGTTTGCTTCGCTGATCGAGCTCGGGATCGGCTTCACTGATCTCTGCAAGACGGGCGCCGGGATGGATCACCAGATCGCGGCGGAGACGATCGACGTGCCGGGCTTTCGGGCGAAGATGGACAAGTACCGACCGCGGACGATTGCGTTCACGAGCAAGAAGGCGGCGAGCTTGTTTTACGGCAGACCGTCAGCTGCGATTGCGTTGGGACGGCAGGCGCGGGATGAAAACCTACCGGGAATTTTTGTGCTGCCGTCGCCGTCGGGTGCGGCGTCCGGGCATTGGACGATTGAGCCGTGGCGCGAGCTGGCGGCGTGGATCGCCGCGTAGGGTGGGCAAAGGCGCTCTTGCGCCGTGCCCACGATCTTTCCATGGGTCCGGCAGGACGGTGGGCACGGCGCGCGAAGAGCGCCTTTGCCCACCCTACGGGACCTTGCTCTCGTGTCCCGGGCAAGCGTAGCGCAGACCCGGGACCCAGAAGCCCCGGCGCGCGTTCGCCATGGGCCCCGGCTCTGCAGCGCATCACGCCGCACTGGACGATGCTTCGCATCGCCAGGGGCGCGCTGCGCTGCGTCCGGGGCACGCCACCACCGATATTTCGCACAGTGTCTGTCGGAAAACCGCATCGTCGTTCGTCCTCTGGAAACGATCACCCCGGAGCCCCAGATGCCTCCCACCATCACCGCCTTCGAATCCTCGCCCGACCGCGGCAAGGGCCACGCGCGCGACATGCGGGTGCGCTGGGCGCTGGAAGAGGTTGGCCAGCCCTACGACGTTCGCCTCCTCTCCTTTGCCGCGATGAAGCAGCCCGCACATCTTGCGCTACATCCGTTCGGGCAGATTCCGACCTATGAGGACGGCGATCTCACGCTGTTCGAGTCCGGCGCAATCGTGCTCCACATCGCGGAACGTCACGGCGGCTTGCTGCCAAAGGACGCCAACGCGCGCGCCCGCGCGATCGCATGGATGTTCGCTGCGCTGAACACGGTGGAGCCGCCGATCGTCGAGCTCTCCATGGCGATGCTGCTCGAGCACGACAAGAGCTGGTACGCCGAACGCCTGCCAGGCTTGCAGGAGCGGGTACGCATCAGGCTCGGCGAATTGTCCCGCCGCCTCGGCAAGGCCGACTGGCTCGACGGCGCCTTCAGAGCCGGCGATCTCATGATGGTGACGGTGCTGCGGCGGCTGAACACATCAGGCCTGCTCGACGAATACCCCGACATTGCCGCCTATGTCGCTCGCGGCGAGGCGCGGCCGGCGTTCAGGCGGGCGTTCGAGGCGCAGCTGGCGGTGTTCAACGCCGCGGCGCGTTCGTAAGCGGGTTGCCGCTTCAGCTCAGCTTGGCCAGCTCGCGGGCGAGGTTGGCACGGGCTTGGCGGTCGAAAGTCGCGGCGAAGACCGGGTCGGGAAAGATGACCTCGCGTGCCGCGAAACAGCGCAGCACGCGGGCGCGGCCGGCCCGATAGTCGTCCTCGGCGACATGGCTGAACTCCCGACGGATCGCGGCGGCATAGGCGTCGTAGCGGGCGTTATCGGCGCCGAGAATGCTGAGGTCGATCGAGATCAGGATCGCCCCGAGACGGTCGCCCGGGGGAACGTCGTGCGTTTTGGTCAGCCGGATCAGGCGGCCGACCTCCTGGCGAAGCTCGGCGCGGACGTGCTGCTCGGCGAGCTCCGCGCTGCGCTCCTCGTTGTCCGTTCGCGTCGGATCGTAGACGGCGTCGTGCCACCAGATCGCTTCCGACAGCGTCTCGCGCTCGGCGGCCGAAAGACCCTCGGCGCGCGCGAGCGCCGCCAGGCAATCCTCGATATGTGCGAGATTGTGATAGTGGCGGCCGGGTGCCGCATAGGCAGCGACCAATTCGTCGCGGGTCATGGGCGAGGTCTCACGTTGTCGATCTTGTCCTTGTTGATGGCCATCGTGATCTCCCGGACCAGAGGATTGCGGTCATCCTATTGCGCAAAAGGCAGTTCGCAAATGGCGCTCTTACGTAAGCGATATCCGGGAGCCCATTCCCCCATGTCGCTGCGCTCATGCGGGCTACGAGGATTGCATCCGTTTCCCCTCCCTAGCATGCTGGCCTCCGCCACCCCGGAGGAGCCCGCCCATGCTGACCCTCTACTCCTACCCAGAGCTCTTCGGCGTCGCCGACAACAACGGCTACGGCCTCAAGGTCTACGCCTTCCTCAAGCTCGCGGGCGTGCCGTTCGTGCATGAGCACGTCTTCGATGCCTCGGCCGCGCCGCGCGGGCAGCTGCCTTACATCGTCGACGACGGCGAGATCATCGGCGACAGCGAGACCATCATCGCGCATGCGATCGCGAAATATCGCCTGACGATCGATGCCGACCTGTCGTCGGAACAGCGACGCACCAACCATCTCGTCACGCGCATGCTGGACGATCTCTACTGGGTGATGTCCTATTCGCGCTGGAAGGACGAGCGCTTTTATCCGGCGTTCCGCGACGCCTTCATCGCGCAGCATCCGCAGATCGAGGCTGCCGGCTTCGAGAAGGCGAAGGCCTACAACGCGCAGCGCTATCACTTCCAGGGCATCGGCCGCTACACGCCCGAGCAGGCCTACGCGCGGGGGCTGGCTGATCTGCAGGTGCTGACGGACATCGTGCCGGCGCAAGGCTTCGTGCACGGCGCGGCGCCGACGAGCGTTGATGCCGGCATCTACGGCTTCATCGCCAACATCTATTACTTTTCGATCCCGACGCCGCTGAAGGCCTTCGTCGATGCGCACGCCAACATCGTCGCGCATTGCGAGCGGGTGCATGCGATGGTCGGGAAATCGTAGGGTGGGTTAGCCTCGGGCGGCGCGAAGCGCTGTCCGAAGCGTAACCCGCCTCCTCTCTTTCCAAGGCGGCAGAAATGGTGGGTTACGCCCTGCGAATTCGCTTCGCGCATCCGCAGGGCTAACCCACCCTACGGCACCGTCTTTTACCGCATCGTGATCGCAAGCCCGCTGAGATCCGCATTCGCCATCAGGCCGACCTGCGTGCCCGACAGCTCCAGCACCGCGCCCTTCTGGTTGGTCAGGACGATGGCGCGGGCGCCGGAGCCGACGGCGATGCCGGCACCGGCGGCGCCGTAGACGCCGGCAACATCGGAGGGACGGTTGATGTTGGAGACGCGGCCGCGCAGCACGGTCTTGGATCCCCCGAACACGAGGCCGTAGTCGAGGCCACCGGTGGAAAGCCCGTACGAGCGGCCGCGGAAGTTCAGCACGCCCGAGCCGCCGGAGCCGCCGATGATCCAGCCCGCCTTGTAGATCGTCAGCGTCACGAAGCCGCTGTCGGCCTGCGCCGTCGTCGAGAGGCCAGCCAGGGCGACGATGGCGACGCACGCGGCGCGGAGGGTGGATGCGAGCTTCATGGGGGTCTCCGGGAGCTGTTTTTAAAGGAGGATTCGAATCAGACCGAGCGAATGTACCTGATCGATCGGGGCGGCAACATGATCGGCGGGCGCTTCCGCAAACAAGGCGGCGGCGAGACTTGCGGAAGGTCCTCATGCTCCGTCATTGCGAGCGCAGCGACTTGTCCGCCGAAGCCTTGGCGAAGGCGGAAGCAATCCAGAATCGCTCCGCGGCGGCAGTCTGGATTGCTTCGTCGCAAGGACTCCTCGCAATGACGGGGTGAATGGCCTGCTCTCTCACCACGCGCAGGCCGCACGCGGGGAGAGGCGAAGACCACCATCGCCAGCATGCCATACTACCCCTGTTTTGCCCGACGGAGCAAACGCGCACTTCCGCAATCCCGAATTTCCGAAAACCCCAACGATCTCCGCACTATCCCTACTGTGCATGGGGTTGTTTTCGCACTTTGTGTTTTGAGAAGCCCGCGCCAGCCGCTACGCTCCTGCCTCAGCCACGTCCCGAGGTGATCCCATGCCGATCCAGCATTTCGCGCCCCCGCCGCACGTCAAGGCGCCGCCGCTGTCCTTTGCGACGCGGGTTGGCGACCTCCTGTTCGTCTCCGGCATTCCCGGCTTCGATGCCAATGGCGCGCTGCCCGACGGCTTCGAGGCGCAGTTCGCCAATGTCGTCGTCAACATCAAGCGCGTGCTGGGCGAGGCCGGCGCCGGCATGCATGATCTCGTCAAGGTCAACGTGCTCCTGACCCGCGCCTCGGACGTCGCCGCGATGAACGCGCTCTATGCCGGCGCCTTCGGCCCGCCGCCCTACCCGGCGCGCACCACATGCGTGGTGCAGGCGCTGCCCGATCCGAAGATGCTGATCGAGATCGAGGCGGTCGCTTCGCTGGCCAAGTAGGAGCCTAGTCAGCTGCGTGTGACCTATCGGGCACGCGTCCAAACCAAATGCTCATGGCACGCCTGACATGTCCGTGAATGGCAGCTCCCCGGCTTGCAAAGGACCTGCTTTTACCGCACGAATTTTTTCGGTCCCATGTCCCACCACCCATGTCCCACCAGGAGATACTTCATGCGTCGCCTTCTCGCGCTCAGTGCCGTTGCCGGCATCGCTAGTTCCGTGTTCGCCGTGCCCGCCTCCGCGAAGGTCGGCTATTACGTGATCCGCTGGGACAACACCGGCATCTGCCAGGTCTGGAACGAGGACCTGCAGTACAAGCCGTTCCAGTTTGGTGTCTCGACCTACAAGGTCGTCAGCAAGCCGCTCCCGACCTTCCAGCAAGCCTCGGACTTGCAGATCAAGATGCGCGCCGAGCGGAAGTGCACGCTCTGAGCCGGACGCGAGAATAGCGTTTGAAGGGCGGGTCGCGCGGGCGATCCGCCCTTTTGCTTTGCGTGGCCTGAAGCGTTTCCCCGGCCGCAATCAGACCTGTCCCACGCACATTCTTTGAACCTCGGCGGCGGGTGGAACTACTCACATCTTGTCCGGGGCGCATGCCAAGCGCGTCCCGCACCACCCCTCCCCGTCATTGTCGGGAGGCGCATCACATCATTCATTTGAGGAGCTGATCATGCGTCGTATTTCCATGCTGTGCGCTGCCGCCGGTCTTGCCGTCACCGCGTTCGTCGCCGCGAGCCCGGCCGAAGCCAGCTATCATCTGATCCGCTGGCAGGACACCGGCTTCTGCCAGATCTGGGACGAGAGCATCCCGACCACGCCGTGGCCGGCCGGCTATCACCGCGCCAGCGCCAGCGTGCCGACCTTCGTCGATGCGCTCGCGGTGAAGGACGCCGCGCTCAAGAGCGGTAGCTGCAAGTGGTAAGGTAATCGATCGGCGGACGAAGAACCGGGCAAGGACGCGGGCGTCCTTGCCCGGTTTGCTTTTCGAAGGCCCGAGACGCTCACGCGTCCTTGTGCGCGCCGGGATGGATCAGGATGTCGCGCGCGGCGGCGAGGTCGATGAAGGCTTCGGCGCTGCCGCCGTGGTCGGGATGCAGGCCCTTGGCGGCGCGGCGATAGGCCTGGTTGATGTCCTCGCAGGTGAGCTGCACCGCGAGCGGCAGGCCGAGCACCTTGCGGGCGCGGTCCTCACTGGAAAGCTTCTTCGGCGCGGCGTTGCGGCGGCCGAAGCGCGGCGCGGACAGATCGTGCACGACCTCGAGCACGACACCGACGCGGCGCTGCGCCGCCAGCGTCACGCTATGATCGTCATTGTCGACGGCCTGGCGCAGCACCGGCAGCGCCTGCTCGGCAGCCTGGCGCAGCGTGACGTCGCTGCTCATCCGCGCGATCTCGGCCACCAGCCGGCCGGCCTCGGCCCAGTCAGGCGCTTGCACGGACCGCAGGCGTTCCAGAGCGAGTTTCCAGGTTTCGAGCCGTTCCATCATGCGCGCAACGTTTAGCAATCAGGATCAATATGCCAAGGCCGCCGTTTCCGACCCCTTAATTTCGCGTTAGCGTTTCGAGAAACTTCGAAACGAAAACGGGAGGAAACTGCCATGGCGCTGCTCGCAAACCACATCGCCGTCGTCACCGGCGCCGGTTCCGGAATCGGCCGGGCGATCGCCGCCGGCTATGCGCGGGAGGGGGCGCAGGTCGTGCTGCTCGACGTCAACGCCGAGACGGTGGCGGAGACGGCGCAGGAGATCCGGACAGCGGGCGGCAAGGCCGAGAGCTTTGCGCTCGACGTTGTCAGGCGCGAGGATTGCTTCGCGCTCGCCAGGCAGATCGCGGACAAGATCGGGCAGGTCTCGATCCTCGTCAACAATGCCGGCATCACCCGCCGCAACGCCTTCACCGCGGAGACCGAGACGGTGGCGAAGGACTGGAACGACATCATCTCGCTCAATCTGAACGGCGTCTTCAACGTGACGCAGGCGTTCCTCGCGCCCTTGCGCGCCAGCAAAGGCCGCATCGTCAACATCGGCTCGATCCAGTCCTTCGTGCATCTGCGCACGCCGAGCTCGGCGGCCTACACCACCTCGAAACACGGCGTGCTCGGCTTCACCAAGGCGCTCGCGGTCGAGCTCGGCAAGGAAGGCGTGCGCGTCAACGCGATCGGCCCCGGCTTCATCGAGACCAACCTCAACGCCAATGCGCGCGCGACCAATCCGGCGCTGGTGCAGGCCTTCATCGATCACACCCCGCTGGCGCGCACCGGCAAGCCCGAGGACATCGTCGGTCCCGCGGTGTTCCTCGCCTCCGACCTGTCGGCCTATGTCACCGGAACCATCGTGATGGTGGACGGCGGCTATCGCACGGTGTGAGGCGAGACTCGCGCCAATCGCGGCGGCATCTGGGCATTCTCAAGATCAATTCGGTGCAGCCCCTCCAATTAACCTTTCATTAACCAAACCCGACCACCGTAGATTCACGGCTTGGGGGTCGTTGGTTCTCGATCCGCTTCCGACGATGGAAGCGGGCGTTGATCGGGAGGTGTGTTGATGACCACTGTTCATGTCGCCGCGTCCGGGCCGGACGCACAATTCCTTGCCCCGAATCAGATCGTTCCGCTTCTGATCGGCGCCACCGTCGACGAGGTCGAGCGTGAGCTCGTGCTCCAGACGCTGGCGCGCTGCGACGGCAACCGCACGCGCGCCTCGCGCGTGCTCGGCCTTTCCGTGCGCACGCTGCGCAACAAGATCAGGCTCTATGCCGCCTCCGGCATCGACGTGCCCGCCTGTCAGGATTAGCGCACGACATCAGTCGGACAGCGACGACGCGCTGCGCAGCCACGCGCGATGAGGCGGCCGCTCGCGCCGCCGATTGATGTTGATCAAGCCTGGCACGATGCGCGGGCAGAATTGCTGCTGTCGTCAAACGCCGCTAAGTAGCTTGCTCCAGGTGAAGGGAGCGGTGGCGTGGCAGACGACCAGGGACGACGGCCGGGGCCTCAGGGGCCTCGCGGGCGGCAAGGCGAGCCGGGACGGCCGGGGCCACAGGGCCATCCGGGCCGGCGCGGCCCCGACGGCGCACGCGGCAAGCCCGGGCCGCAGGGCAAGCCGGGCCCGGTCGGAAAGGCCGGACCGCCCGGCAAGCCCGGTCCGCAAGGCAAACAGGGCGAAGCCGGTCCGCGTGGGCCAGCCGGCGCTGCCGGGCCGCAGGGACCGGCGGGGCCGCAAGGCCCGCGCGGCGAGCCGGGTCCGCCCGGCCAATTGCCGTCGATCGAGCAGGTGCTGCCCTGGCTTGACCAGCTCTTCGACGCCTGGGACGAACGCCGCCGCCAGCGCGAGCGCGAAGCCGCTGAGCGCGAAGCGCTCGAAGCCGCCGTCCAGGAGACCGACGAGGCAACCGTCGATGACGAGGGCGATGACGTCGACGATCACCGGAAGAAAAAGAAAAAGAAGAAGCAGGGCAAGGATAGCCGACGGGTCTAGTCGGGCCGATCCTCGCGCCGCGGCAGCATGCCCATGCGCTCGAACTGCCAGCGCATGGCGCGATACCAGAGATAGCCGACCGCCGCGCCGCACAGGGCGAGGATGATCACATTCGCGCTCGAGAACGAGCCGCTCCACCACATCATCCACGCGGTCCACAGCAGCGTGAAGACGATGGCACCTGCTTTCAAAGGAAGAAGGGGGTGGCTCATGTCGTGCTCCGGGCGATCAAAACCCCGGCCGCCATCATCGCAAGCTGAGGCAGCAGATACCGTGAGCCAGATCACGGAGCACGCTGCCTGAGCTCACGCACCGAAGCGCAGCCGCGAACGCTCTTTCGCCTTTTCCGCCTCAACCTCGCGGTCGCGCGCCGGCGCATTGGTATGCAGCGAGGTCAGGAGTTTTCGCGCCGCCTCGGAGACCTCGGCCACCGCACGCTCGAACGCCACCTCGTTGGCCTGCGACGGCTTGTTGAAACCCGACAGCTTTCGCACGAATTGCAGCGCGCTGGCGTGGATCTCATCCTCCGTCGCCGGCGGCTCGAAGTTGAACAGCGTCTTGATGTTGCGGCACATGCACTTTCTCCCGGCGTTTTCCTGAAGACGAAGGTCCGAGCCGAAATCCTACATCCCCCTTCTCGCTTCTGCGACCAACTTGGTGGATGCGCATCGCCACAAGCTGCATCTCGCAGCGCATCATAAGCGGGGCGCCGGCATCGCATATTATTTGAGCATGCATTGCAGTGACGGCTCAGGCTTAATCCGTGCCAACGATAGGGAAAGACGCGCAGGACAATCGCGCGCCCATGGCACGATACGCGATGAGGAGGATCGCATGCACAGGCTCGCACTGTGCGTTTGGCTGGTTGCGGCGACAGCGCTGGCTAACGTTGCGTTCGCGCGCGACAATGGCCAATACGACCACGTTCCGCCCGACATCCGCGCCTGGTTCAAGAGCGTGATCGCGCCGAACGGGGTTCCCTGCTGTGACATCTCCGATGGCCATCGCACTGAATACGACGTGCGCAATGGCGCCTATTGGGTGCCGATCGAGGGACAATGGATGGAGGTGCCCGAACGCGCCATCATCCGCAACCAGGGCAACCCGATCGGCCAGGCCGTGGTGTGGTACGTCCACCACCGCGGCTCGATCATCATCAGCTGCTTCGTGCCGGCGGATGCGGTGTAACGCGCCTTGGTGATTTCCATTGGCTGGCGACGGCCCGATCGGGTAGCTTGAAGCCTAGCTGAAGCGGAGGCACGCCGTTGACCGATCTTAGCGCCGAAGACCTCGCCACCATCTATGCCAAGCCGAGCCCGCGCGTGATCGCGAAGGCACGGCCCGCGATCGATGCGCATGCGAAGAAATTCATCGAGATGTCGCCATTCTGCGTGCTCGCGACATCGGGAGCGGACGGCAGCGTCGACGCCTCGCCGCGCGGCGGCGGCATCGGCTTCGTCCGCGTCGCCGGCCCCAACCAGCTGCTGATGCCCGACCGCTCCGGCAACAACCGCATCGACAGTTTCCGCAACGTGGTCGAAGGCTCAGGCTTCGTGCATTTGCTGTTCTTCGTGCCGGGCATCGAGGAGACGCTGCGCGTCGGCGGCCGCGGCACGCTGTCGGCCGACCCGGATCTGCTCGCCTCGATGGTGGAATTCGGCAAGCCGCCGCGCGCGGTGCTGAATGTCGCGGTCAGCGAGGTCTATTTCCACTGCGGCAAGGCGCTGATGCGCTCGAAGCTGTGGTCGTCGGAGAAGGTGCAGCGCTCGGTGATGCCGAGCATCGTCACGGTCATTCACGAGCAGACCGGCCTCGGCGAACCGGCGAGCCAGGAGGCCGTGGAAGAGCTCTACAAGACGCAGCTGTAGCCGAGAGCGGTTCCGCAAAACGAAACGTCGTGCGGCAGCACGTGGATGGCCGGGGTCAAGCCCGGCCATGACGATGGAGGGAGCCGGGCCTCGCTTAGTGCCCCTCGCCCTCGAGCCCGCCGACATGCTTCTGGGTGTAGAGCTCAAGGCCGATGCGGCCGATCAGATCGAGCTGGGTCTCGAGGAAGTCGATGTGGTGCTCCTCGTCGCTCATCAGCTTCTCAAAAAGGTCGCGTGTGACATAGTCCTTGGCGCTGTGACAGTAGGTCGCCGCTTCCTGATAGAGCGCCCGCGCGCTCATCTCGGCGGCGAGATCGCACTCGATGATCTCCTTGACGTTCTGGCCGATGCGCAGGGGATCGAGCACCTGCATGTTCGGAAAGCCGTCGAAGAACAGGATCCGCTCGGTGAGCTTGTCGGCGTGCTCCATCTCCTCGATGGACTCCTTGCGCCAGACCTTGGCCATGTCCAGCAGGCCCCAATTGTCCAGGAAGCGGTAATGCAGCCAGTACTGATTGATCGCAGTCAGTTCGTGACGCAGCGCCTTGTTGAGATAGTCGATGACTTTTGCGTCGCCCTGCATGGTTCACTCCAGCTCTTGCAGTCCAAATCGGTCCCAAACCGAGTTTAGAACGCTTCTAAATCACTTTGCGAGCGAGAGCAACCGGCTACGGGAACCCAGCCGGGGAAAAGCTCAGCCGGAATTGCGGAAGTTTTCAGCAGGCCGCGAGGGCGAACTCGGCGGGTTCGGCGGTCTCGTCGTTGGCGGCCACGGTGTGGCTATGCGGGCAGCCGGCGCAGCAGGACTGCGCACAGGGGCCGAGCGCTTCGTCGATGATACTCTTGATCGTCCGGGCGCAGCGGCCGCATTCGGCGCTGCAGCCGAGACAGCCATAGACCTGTTTGGCATGCCGCACGGCGTCGTCGGACTCGGCGACGGCGGCGCGGATATCATCATCGCTCAGCACATTACAGGAACAAACGATCATGGAAGCGGCCGGCCCTTCGGTGATGCGCCATCATCGATATTTAACAGGCCGGCCGGATGCAAAAGGAAAAACAGGTATTTGAAGCTATTCCAAACTGGCCTGATCAAAGCCTAGAACGGCTCTAAATCAAGCTCTTGCGCTGGATCAAGATTGTAGCCGGACTAGTCGCCGCCACCGCCGCCTCCTCCTCCGCCGTCGCCACCGCCTCCGCAGTCGCCGCCGCTGCTGCTGCCGCTATCGCTGCTCGAACAGCTTGCGCCGTCGCCAGAGCTCCCCGAACTGCCGCCGGAGAACCAGCTTCCCAGCGAGAAGCCGTCATTCGTCCCGGAATAGCTGCTGTCCCCGCTACTCCCTCCGTGGCTGCCGGCGGTGGCGCGGGAGCGCCGTGCGCGGTTCTGGAGATGTGCGATCCAGCCGTAGCCGATCGCGGAAACGATCCCGGCCGCAATCAAAGCATTAACCATCGCGTTGCCCATCATCGTCTCCCGGTGGGACCCATACCAATTGGTCGTCTCCGGCAAAGGTGCCGTTCATTGATCATTCAAGCGAAATATGGAACCTTGCGGCCCAAAGGTTCCCGCGTGTTCGTCTGAAAGGTCAAGCAATGAAGAAGTCGCTCCTGGCGGTCGCTGCCGTCGCCATTCTGGCCCTGACGGCCGGAACGCCGGCCCATGCCCAGCGCGGTGTCGCGGCAGGCGTGGCGGCCGGGATCATCGGCGGCGCCATTGTCGGCGGCGCGCTGGCTTCTCCGTATTATTACGGACCAAGCTATGGCTACTATGGGCCGGGTTACTATCCGCCGCGCTACTACGCCCCGGGTCCAGGCTATGTTGCCGACGACTATTACGGCGGCTGCGTCTGGCAGAAGCAGCGCTTCTGGGATGGCTATGCCTGGCGCGTCCGTCGCGTCCGAGTCTGCGGCTGAGGCGCGCCAAGCCGGTTGACTACGGATGCGCCGTTCATCTCAGGGCCTGAAAAAGACCGCTTTTTCTCGTCACAGCTCCGTGTGCGTTTACCGTGGATTGACCATTTGCGCGCTTCCTAGCTGCAAGGCCAATTCCATCAGAGTGTGCGTGAACCTTTGAAACCCGGGCGCCTCTAACAGGAGGACCCATCTCCCAGGAGAGCCAAGAGCATGAACAAGACTTTAGTTGCCGCGCTCACGGTCGCGACGGTCGCCGGTTCGCTGGTGACCGCCGCTCCGTCCGCGAAGGCCCATGACGGCGTCGGCGCCGGTATCGCAGCCGGCCTGATCGGTGGCGCCATCGTCGGCGGCGCCATCGCCTCCAGCCGTCCCGCCTATGGCGGCCCCGTTTACATCGCCGAGCCCCCGCCGCCCGCGCCCTGCTATTGGCGCCGCGAGCGCTATTGGGATGGCTACGGCTGGGTCAGCCGCCCGGTTCGCGTTTGCTACTGATCTGATTGCCTGGCGCATGCGCGCCGCGATCGGAAAGCCCGGCCGAGAGCATTGGCCGGGCTTTTTGTTTGCGCACGCTATCGCGCCGCCTGGATCGAACGCAGCACCTCTTCGCTCGGCCAGCAATCGACCTTGAGGCCCGCCGACTTCTGATAGGCGCCGAGCGCGGCACGCGTCTGCATGCCGGCCTTGCCGTCGATCTTGTCCTTGTAGAGTCCGATCCGCATCAACCCGCGCTGCATGGTCTCGACGTCCTTGGTGCGCAATTGCTTCGAGGCGGACCAGGGCGTTGCGAACGGCAGCGGGCTCGTCATGCGGTCGCTGAGATGGCCGACGAACAGCACGTAGAGATCGGAGAAATTGTATTCCTTGATGACGAAGTAATTCTTCGTGGTCAGGAATGACGGGCCGTAGATGCCTTCGGGCTGGAGCAGCGAGGCCGGCTGCGCCTGCTCGGCGGCGCTGAGCTTTTGGCCGCGTACCGGGACAAAACCCTCGCGCAGCCATTGGCCGATCGGCTTCGTCACCTCCGGCACGCCCGTCGTGCAATCGACCTTCGGCGGCGCCTGCACCTCGTAAGCCCAGCGCACGCCGCTCTGCCAACCCTTGTTGACGAGCTGCTGCGCAGCCGAGGCCAGCGCATCCGGCACCGAGTGCCAGATGTCAATGCGGCCATCGCCGTCGAAATCGACGCCATGCTTGTAATATTCGGACGGCAGGAACTGGGTGAGGCCGGTCGCGCCGGCCCAGGACGAGCGCATGTCCTTGCGCGTGACGACGCCCTCATCGAGGATCTTGAGCGCGGCAATGAACTCGTTGCGATACTGATCCTTTCGGCGTCCGACATAGGCCTGCGTCGCCAGTACGCGCACCAGATCGTAGGGCAACGTGTGCCGGCCATAGTCTGTCTCGCGGCCCCAGATGGCGAGCATGACGGTCGCCGGCACCCCGGACTTCTTCTCGATCTCGTCCAGCGAGGTACGATGCTTTTGGAGCAGCCGCTGCCCCTCGCCTGCAAGCCGCGCGATCGAGGCTTCCTTGACGTAGTCGGCCGGCACCTGCACGAACTCGGCCTGCGACGGCGCGCCAGTCGCCGGCCGCCCGGGCAAGAGCAGATCGGGCAGCTTGTAATCGGGCTCGAGTCCGCGCGTCTGCTCCTCGAACGTCTTGCGCGAGACGCCGGCCTCCTGCGCTTCCGGCCATAACGAGGCGATGAACTGTGTGAAGGCGGCGTCGGCAGCATGGGCGGGCGAGCAGCCGCAGGCGATAACGATCACCGCAGCAATAAGCGCCCGCCGCATCATGCCGCGATCACCGCGTCAGCTTCTTGTACTTCACGCGGTGCGGGATGATGCTGTCCTGGCCGAGCCGGCGCATCTTGTCCTTCTCGTAATCCTGGAAATTGCCTTCGAACCATTCGACGTGGCTCTCGCCCTCGAAGGCGAGGATGTGCGTCGCGATGCGGTCGAGGAACCAGCGATCGTGGCTGATGATGACTGCGCAGCCGGCAAAATCCTCTAGCGCCTCTTCGAGCGCGCGCAGCGTGTCGACGTCGAGGTCGTTGGTCGGTTCGTCGAGCAGCAGGACGTTGGCGCCGGACTTCAGCATCTTGGCGAGGTGGACGCGGTTGCGTTCACCGCCCGAGAGCGCGCCGACCTTCTTCTGCTGGTCCGCGCCCTTGAAGTTGAACGCCGAGCAATAGCCGCGCGAATTGACTTCCTTCTTGCCGAGCAGGATTAGTTCGTTGCCGCCGGAGATCTCCTCCCACACCGTCTTCTTGCCGTCGAGCGCGTCGCGCGACTGGTCGACGTAGCCGAGATGCACGGTCTCGCCGACCGTGATCGTGCCCTTGTCAGGCGTCTCCTGCTTGGTGATCATCTTGAACAGCGTGGTCTTGCCGGCGCCGTTCGGACCGATCACGCCGACGATGCCGCCCGGCGGCAGCTTGAAGGTGAGATCGTCGATCAGGAGACGATCGCCGAAGCCTTTGCTCAGGCCTTCGAAATCGACCACGTTGGCGCCGAGCCGCTCGGCGACCGGGATGATGATCTGCGCGGTCTGGGTCTGCTTCTCGCTCGCCTTCTTCAGCAGCTCCTCATAGCGCTGGTAGCGCGCCTTCGACTTGGCCTGGCGGGCCTTCGGCGACGAGGCGACCCATTCCTGTTCGCGGGCCAGCGTCTTCTGGTGCGCCGCATCCTCGCGACCCTCCTGCTCCAGACGCTTCTGCTTCTGCACCAGCCAGGACGAGTAATTGCCCTCGTACGGGATGCCGCGGCCACGATCGAGCTCGAGGATCCAGCCGGTGACGTTGTCGAGGAAGTAACGGTCGTGGGTGACGATCAGGATCGCACCGGGATAATTGCGCAGGTGCCCTTCCAGCCACGACACGGATTCCGCGTCGAGATGGTTGGTCGGCTCGTCCAGCAGCAAGAGCTCGGGCTGGTCGAGCAGCAGGCGGCACAGCGCGACGCGGCGGCGCTCACCGCCCGAGAGTTTCGTCACGTCGGCATCGTCGGGCGGACAGCGCAGCGCGTCCATGGCCTGGTCGACCTTGCTGTCGAGATCCCACAGGCCCTGGGCCTCGATCTCGTCCTGCAGCTTGGTCATC
Source organism: Bradyrhizobium sp. USDA 336 (assembly GCF_044908355.1). Classification (NCBI taxonomy): domain Bacteria; kingdom Pseudomonadati; phylum Pseudomonadota; class Alphaproteobacteria; order Hyphomicrobiales; family Nitrobacteraceae; genus Bradyrhizobium; species Bradyrhizobium sp. USDA 336. Next base: position 3,667,802 of record NZ_JBIYDC010000002.1, read on the forward strand.
TCGTCGGCGGTCTCGTCCGAATAGTTGACCGCGAGCTCGTTGTAACGGTCCAGGATCGCCTTCTGCTTGGCTACGCCCTGCATGACGTTTTCGCGCACGGTCAGCTTGGAATCGAGCTGCGGCTCCTGCTCGAGATAGCCGACGCGGGCGCCCTCGGCGACCCAGGCTTCGCCGGTGTATTCCTTGTCGAGACCGGCCATGATCTTGAGCAGCGTCGACTTACCCGAGCCGTTGACGCCGAGCACGCCGATCTTGGCGTCCGGGTAGAAGCTCAGATGGATGTTATCGAGCACCTTCCGGGTCGGGTAGCTCTTGGTCAGGCCCTGCATGAAATAGATGAACTGGCGCGCCATCGGTCCCGTGAAACCTTCGATTTGAGGAAATTTTGCTTGCCGCCGATGTAGCGATCCCGCCCCCAAAGGGCAACGTTTTCCGTCCGTTCACCACGGATGAATACGGTCAGGAAACCATCCGGCCACCGATCCGGACAATTGAAACCATCTTTTAATAAATCAGGCCAAAGCTCGGTTTCGCGCGGAAACAGCGCCACCCGCTCAGAACGAACGGGGAGCACAGCGAGGCCGCATCATGGCTCTGATCGAGACCCATTCTCTTCCTGTTCCGGCAGGAGCCGGGCGCGACTCCGGGTTCGCCTCGGAGATCAAGGCCTTCTGGAAGCGCTTCTTCGTCACCGCCTTCAATCCCTACCGGCCCGAGCTGCATTACATGCGCGGCCCCGGCCCCGCCTGGCGCGCCAAGCACGGCATGGATGCACCGTTCCGCTTGAAGCCCCGCGACCTCTGAGCGACGATCTCCTATCGGATTTTTGAAGGCGCAGGCTGCTTGCGCGCCGGCGCGATTGCGCGCAAACCATGGCCAGGTTCCGATGACGGCGCCCGCCCGGCGCCTTCACCTCTCGCCATGGATGAACGCTGATGAGCCGGCTGCGCTGCGCGATCCTCGACGACTATTTCAATCTCGCCCTCGACGTCGCCGACTGGCCGAAATTGTCGGATCGCGTCGACATCACCGTGTTCAGCCATCCCTTCGCCTCCGAGCAGGCCGCAGCCAGTGCGCTCACCGAGTTCGAAATCATCTGCGCGATGCGCGAGCGCACGGCATTTCCCAAGAGCCTGTTCGATCGCCTGCCGAAGCTGAAGCTGCTGCTGACGTCGGGCATGCGCAACGCTGCGATCGACATCGAGGCCGCGAAAGCGCGCGGCATCGCCATCGGCGGCACGCAATATTCCCGTGATCCGACGGCGCCGCTCGCCATGGGTCTGATCCTGGAGTTGACCCGCGGCATCGGCCGCGAGAACGCGCGGATGCATGCGGGCGAGTCCTGGCAGACCTTTGCCGGTGTCGAGATCGAAGGGCTGACGCTCGGCGTCGTCGGGCTCGGCAAGCTCGGCAGCAAGATGGCGGGCATTGCGAAGGCGTTCGGCATGAACGTGATCGCCTGGAGCCCGAACCTCACCGCGGAGAAATGTACGGCGGCCGGCGTCGGCTACGCCTCCAAGGAGGAGCTGTTCGCCAAGGCCGACATCGTCACCATCCACGTGGTGCTGAGCGAGCGCTCGCGTGGCCTCGTCAGCCGCGCGGATCTTGCGCGGATGAAGCCGACGGCCTTCCTGGTCAACACCGCGCGCGGGCCGATCGTGGATGAGCAGGCGCTGCTGGACGCTTTGCAGCAGCGCAAGATCGCAGGTGCCGGATTGGACGTGTTCTCGGTCGAGCCGCTGCCGGTCGACCATCCCTTCCGCAAGCTCGACAATCTCGTGCTGACGCCGCATCTGGGCTACGCCACCACGGATGGCCTGCGCATCCATTACGGCCAGATGGTCGAGGCGATCGCCGCCTTCACCAAAGGCGGCGATCTGCCGCGGAAGCTGGCCTGAACGAAAAGGGCGTGCCGACGGCACGCCCTTCGCAATCTCATCGAGTTGAGGCCCTCAGCGCACGGTGACCGGCGCGGGCAGCGGCGGCACAACGGTGGGCTGCGTCCCCGGGACCGGGCCCGCCTGGGCGGACATCGGAGCCGGCCCGGCAGCGCTCTGCGTCGGCGCGGCGGAGGCCGTCGCCGTTCCCGGCGGCGGACCACCCGGCATCACGACAACGCGGGTGCCGACCTTGACGCGCTCGAACAGGTCGGAGACGTCCTCGTTCAGCATGCCGATGCAGCCGGAGGAGACGAACTTGCCGATCGTCGAGGGCTGGTTGGTGCCGTGGATGCGGTAGACGGTCGAGCCGAGATACATCGCGCGGGCGCCAAGCGGATTGCCCGGGCCGCCGGCCATGAAGCGCGGCAGATAGGGCTGGCGCTCGATCATCTCGGTCGGCGGATGCCAATCCGGCCACTCGGCCTTGCGGGTGATCTTCTGCACGCCGGTCCAAGTGAAGCCGTCGCGGCCGACGCGGACACCGTAGCGGATCGCACGGCCGCCTCCGAGCACGTAATAGAGGTAGGTGTTGGGCGTATCGACCACGAGCGTGCCGGCCGGCTCCTTGGTCTGGAACGCGACCTCCTGACGGCGCAGGTTCGGCGGCAGCTGCACCGGTGCAGCATCGGGCTGCTCCTCGGGCGGCAGCGCGGCCAAGGCCACCGGGCGGCCATCCGTGCCCACGGGCGGCTGTCCGGCCTGGACCGCCCCGGTCGCGGCAGGACCGCCCACAGCCTCGGGCGGACGCAGGCCATCATTGGCGGGCGATTGCTGAGGCGGACGGTCGGCGTAGATCACCGCCGGCGGACCGGCGGGCCGGCCGTAGCGGGGATCGTCGGGCGACATCACGGGGCCCTGCGGCGCGGCCGAATAGACCGGCGGGGCGCCAGCCGGGCGCCCATAGCGCGGATCATCCGGCGACATCACCGGACCTTGGGGCGGGGCAGCCGAATAGACCGGAGGCGCGCTCATCGGACGACCGTAGCGCGGATCGTCGGCCGGACCGGGCGGCGGCAGCGAGGCATGCGGCATCGCCTCGTCGTCTTCGTCGAGCGCGTCGAAATTCGGCATGCGGTCACCGGGCCGATATTCGGCCGGTGCGCCATAGCCGGGCACCTGCTGGATCGGATAGCTCTGAGCCTGAGCGAGCGAGGTTCCCGCCGCAGCGACTGTTGCGGCAGCGCATATCGTCAGAAAGTGTTTGATCATCATCGCTCTTGTATAGTCCCCAAGCCCGATCGGACCGTTAACGGCCAGATGACGGAAGATAGCGGCACATTCAAGACATATCAGGCGTATTTGCGCCGGATTTGCCGATTTGTGATCCGCAAGACTACCGTTGCCCCGTTGCATCACGAGGCTGAAATCGTGTCGCGCCTTCGATTGGCGCGACGGTCGACCGCGATTTTAACGGAACGATGCGGAGACGTTGCGATATGGTCGAATCAGCCTGATTCGCCACCTTTTTGAGCTCCGATCCCGCGTGGCGAACGCGGCAAGCAGTACCGTCACCGCGTTCAGATGGCTCTTGAGCCCCGGCCACTCCGCCGCCGGGGCGGAAATTCGCAATCGCTCAATGCTTCCCGGCTTTCGCTTCCTGTTTGCCGCGATCCTGCTGTCAACCTCCATCCTGGTGTTCGGCCTAGGGGCCGCCGCGCTGCTCCGGGCGACCCATCAGCAATATGTCAACAACCCCGGCTGGCGGAACGGGCCGCAGGAGCAGGTGTTTGCGCAAGCGCCCGAGCCGGCCCAGCCGGTGCTCGCGGTGCTGCGGGCCGAGCCGGAGCCGCCCGCCGAGACCACGCCATCGCTGCGCGATCAGGTGCCGACCATTGCTCTGCCCTTGAGCGAGCCCGAACAGGTGGCCGCACTCAGGACCGAGACCGACGTCCAGCCCGAGGCCGCCGCGCCCCTGGCTGAAGTGCCGGCCATCGAACCAGCCAAGCCCGAACCGACGGTGGCGGCCGCAGCGCCGGCTTCGATCGATACGCTGACCCCCGCCGACACCACGGCCGGGATTCCCGAGGCCCAGCCTGCCGCAATCGCCAGCGAGCCGGAACCGGCTGACCCGGCCCTCGCCGCCGCGGCGCTCGATGTCGCCTCCGCAAGGCTCGCTGCGCTGAACGCTGCCACGGCGGCGACGGACGCGCCGGCGAAGGTCAAGGCCGAAAGCAGCAAGGCCGAGAGCACCAAGCCGGACAGCAAGGCGACCAAGCGCAAGGCCAAGGCCAAGAAGCGCCAGCGCGTGGTGCGGCGCCCGCCGCCTCAGCAGCTGCAGCAGCAGCTCGATCCGTTCGGTCAGCAGCAGCCGGCTTTCGCGACAACAACGACCGCACGCACGCGCTGATCTTCTTCACCTCGCCCCGCTTGCGGGAGCCGATCTGGAACGCTCACAGAGGTCGTCATGCCCGGGCCTGTCCCGGGCATCCACGTTCTTCGTACTGCGCGTCAAGGCGTGGATGGCCGGGACAAGCCCGGCCATGACGCTGTGGAAGCGCGAACGCATCCAATACTCATATCACGCCGGGCCGGTCGCGATGGCCGGGCCGCCGGCCTGGCCCCATTCCGACCACGAGCCGTCGTAGAGCGCGGTTTCGGTGATGCCGAGGCGGTAGAGCGCGAGCGTCAGCACGCCGGCCGAGACGCCGGAGCCGCAGCTCGTCACGATCGGCGCATCCAGCTTGACACCGGCCTTCGTGAAGGCGGCGCGGAGCTCGTCGAGCGGCTTCATCTCGCCGGTCGCGGCATCGAACAGCAGATTGTAGGGCACGTTGCGGGCGCCGGGGATGTGGCCGGAGCGGATGCCCGGGCGCGGCTCGGGCGCGCGGCCTTCGAAGCGATCGGCGGCGCGCGCGTCGATCACCTGCTCGTTGCGGCTTTCGACATTGGCGATCAGTTGCTGCATGCTGCGCACGCGGTTTGCGTCATAGCTCGCCGTGAAGGTCGCAGGCTTCGGCTTGACCTCACCGCTCTCGGTCGCGCGTCCCTCGGTGCGCCACTTCTTCAGGCCGCCATTGAGAATGCGCACGTTGCTGTGGCCGTAGGACAGGAACATCCACCACGCACGAGGCGCTGCGACCCAGCCGCCGGCATCATAGAGCACGACGGTGTCCGCGTTGGAGATGCCGAGATTGCCCACGTCGCGGCCGAACTGCTCCGCGCTCGGAAACATGTGCGGCAGCGGGTTGGAATGATCCGACACCGCATCGACGTCGAAGAACACGGCGCCCGGCAGATGCGCGGCGAGATAATCGTCCTTCGGCAGCGGCAGCACGCCCGGCAGCTTGAAGCTGGCGTCGAGGATCTTGACGTTGGCATCGCCGATGTGAGCAGCGAGCCATTCGGTGGAGACGAGGGGGTCGGTGGCGATGGTCATGGGCTTTTCCTTGCTGTCATTCCGGGGCGCGCGCAGCGCGAGCCCGGAATCCATCGCGCGGCAGAGTCGGCGGATGAATGGATTCCGGGCTCGCGACTTCGTCGCGCCCCGGAATGACGAGAGGGGTCACCCCTTCTTCTTCGGCTCCCATTTCTCCGTGGGCCCCCCGGCATCGCGCCAGGCGGCGTAGCCGCCGGCGATGTGGGCGACGGGCTTGAGGCCCATGTCTTGCGCGGTCTTGGCCGCGAGCGCAGAGCGTAAGCCCCCGGCGCAGTGGAACACGAACTTCTTGTCCTCCTGGAAGATCGGCTTGGCGTACGGGCTCTGCGGGTCGATCCAGAATTCGAGCATGCCGCGGGTGCAGGCGAAGGCGCCGGGGATGCGGCCGTCGCGCTCGATCTCGCGGGAATCGCGGATGTCGACGATGACGACGTCGCCGTTCTTGGAGATCTCGATCGCGTCCTTGGCGGTGAGCGTCTCGATCTCGGCATTGGCCTCGTCGATCAGCGCCTTGATGCCGCGGGTGATGGTCTGGGGCACGTGCTTCTCCCTCTTGTTGTCATTCCGGGGCGCGCGTAGCGCGAGCCCGGAATCCATTCCTCTACATGCACTGCGCCCGATGGATTCCGGGTTCGCCCTTCGGGCGCCCCGGAATGACGACGGGAGGCATCAGTGCGTCAATTCCTTCATCGCGGCTTCCAGCCCCTCGATCGTGATCGGATACATCCGATTGGCGAAGATGCGCTTGATGATGGTGGTGGATTCCGAATAGTCCCAGTGCTTCTGCTGCACCGGATTCAGCCACACCGTATGCGGATAGGTGCGGATGATGCGGTCGAGCCAGACCGAGCCCGGCTCCTCGTTGACGTGCTCGACCGAGCCGCCGGGCACCATGATCTCGTAAGGCGACATCGAGGCGTCGCCGACGAACACGACCTTGTAGTCGTGCGGGTATTTGTGCAGCACGTCCCAGGTCGGCGTGCGATCGGTGAAGCGGCGCTTGTTCTGCTTCCACACGCCCTCATAGAGGCAATTGTGGAAGTAGAAATACTCCATATGCTTGAACTCGCTCTTTGCCGCCGAGAACAGCTCCTCGACCTGCTCGATATGCGCATCCATCGAGCCGCCAATGTCGAAGAACACCAAGAGCTTCACCGCGTTGCGCCGCTCGGGTCGCATGTGCACGTCGAGATAGCCGTGATTGGCGGTCTCGCGAATGGTGGTGTCGAGATCGAGCTCGTCCGGCGCGCCGGTGCGGGCGAATTTGCGCAGGCGCCGCAGCGCCACCTTGATGTTGCGGATGCCGAGCTCGACATTGCCGTCGAGATCCTTGAACTCGCGCTTGTCCCACACCTTCACGGCGCGGTTGTTGCGGTTCTTCTCCTGGCCGATCCGCACGCCTTCGGGGTTGTAGCCGTGGGCGCCGAACGGCGAGGTGCCGGCGGTGCCGATCCATTTCGAGCCGCCCTGGTGACGGCCCTTCTGCTCCTCGAGGCGCTTCTTCAGGGTCTCCATGAGCTTGTCCCAGCCCATGGCCTCGATCTGCTTCTTTTCTTCTTCCGTCAGATACTTCTCGGCGAGCTTCTTCAGCCACTCCTCGGGGATCTCCGCCTTCTCCATGGCGTCGAGCAGGCTTTCCAGCCCCTTGAATACGGTGCCGAAGACGCGGTCGAACTTATCGAGGTTGCGCTCGTCCTTCACCAGTGAGGCGCGGGACAGGTAATAGAAATTCTCGACCGTATAGTCCGCAAGGTCAGCGTCGAGCGCCTCCATCAGCGTGAGGTATTCGCGCAGCGTCACGGGGACCTGCGCATCGCGCAGAGAGGTGAAGAATTGCAGGAACATGGGTGACAGATTGCCCGTCGGGTGGCGGACGTCAAGGGGCGCCGCTTCACCTCTCCCATCGGGAGAGGTGAAGCGCGAGCGCTTCGACTGAGGCTGGACCGGCAGGCTTTTTGCTCTAGAATTAGCGGCCTTCACGGGGTGGTTTGGGGAACGTTTGCAATGGGAATTGTCGCCGCGCTCATCATCGGCGCGATCGCCGGCTGGCTGGCCGGCAAGATTGTCCACGGGGCGGGATTTGGGCTGGTCGGCAACATCGTCGTCGGCATCATCGGCGCGCTGGTGGCGAGCTGGGTTCTGCCACAGCTGCACATCCAGCTGGCAACGGGCACGATCGGCGCCATCGTCGATGCCACGATCGGCGCGGTGATTGTGCTCGTCATCCTTTCGCTGATAAAACGGGTCTGAAAGCCTGACCGAACCAGGAACGGCCGCCGCGAGCGGCCGTTCGCTTGTCGTGACCAGGGCATGAAATTGGCAATGCCTGGCGACGACGACCAACAAGGACGCGCAATGAAATTTACCGGCACCAAGGACTATGTTGCGACCGATGACCTCAAGGTCGCCGTCAACGCTTCGATCGTGCTGGAGCGCCCGCTCCTGGTGAAGGGCGAGCCCGGCACTGGCAAGACGGTGCTGGCGGAGGAAGTGGCGAAGGCGCTGAACGCGCCGCTTCTGACCTGGCACATCAAGTCCACCACCAAGGCGCAGCAGGGCCTCTACGAATACGACGCGGTATCGCGCCTGCGCGACAGCCAGCTTGGCGATGCCCGGGTGTCCGACATCAGGAACTACATCAAGCGCGGCAAGCTGTGGGACGCCTTCACCAGCGAGCAGCGCCCGGTGCTCCTGATCGACGAGATCGACAAGGCCGACATCGAATTCCCCAACGACCTCTTGCTCGAGCTCGACCGCATGGAATTCCACGTCTACGAGACCGGCGAGACGATCAAGGCCAAGCAGCGCCCGATCATGATGATCACCTCCAACAACGAGAAGGAGCTGCCGGACGCGTTCCTGCGCCGCTGCTTCTTCCACTACATCAAGTTCCCCGACGCCGACACGATGGGCCGCATCGTCGACGTCCACTTCCCCGACATCAAGAAGCGCCTCGTGGAAGAAGCCCTGCGCATCTTCTTCGAGGTCCGCGAGGTGCCCGGCCTGAAGAAGAAGCCGTCGACCTCAGAGCTCTTGGACTGGCTCAAGCTGCTGCTCAACGAGGACATGAGCGCCGAGCAGCTGCGCGAACGGGACCCGCGCAAACTGATTCCGCCGCTGCACGGCGCGCTGCTGAAGAACGAGCAGGACGTGCATCTGTTCGAGCGGCTGGCGTTCTTGAGCAGAAGGGAAGTGTAGGCACGCCGTAACGCGTCGCACGGTGCCGTAGGGTGGGCAAAGGCGCATAGCGCCGTGCCCACCGTTCCTCCGTGATGGATGCAGATCGTGGGCACGCTTCGCTTTGCCCACCCTACGATATCGAGCGTGTCGCGAGCAGCCTCCCGATCCCGTCATTGCGAGCGCAGCGAAGCAATCCAGAGTCCCTACGCGGAGAGCTTCTGGATTGCTTCACTGCGCTCGCAATGACGGAGCAAGGAGCAACGGCGTCGTTCTCCGCCGGCAATTCAATTTGCAGACGCACCTTCGCAGCCTCGCGGCTCATCTCGCCCGAGCTTTGCTTCATTCCGTCGCCCAACAGAAAGAGGGCGCAGGGAAGACCGGGTGCCGACGGGCACCCGCGGTCCGCTGCGCGAAAAGCACACGCAGAAAACCGCACAGCAGCATACAGGTGTCGCCGATCACTCGGCCTTCCCTGCGCGATGGTCGGACGGCTTATGCCGTGCTCTCCCGGGAGCCGAATTCCTTCTGGCCTCCCTCGCCCCGCGAATTGACGATGCCGTCCGCCCGGTTGGGTTCGCGCGCATCTCCGCAGCCAGCTTGACCATAGCAACGACGGCCAGGACCACACGGTTTTGCCGTACGCAGCTCATCCGGCTTCGCCAAGAAGCTTCGCCGGACTTCAGCGCCGTTCGTCTGCACGGGGGCCTCGGGCTCACAGGGACTACCCGCCCTGCCCGCACCCATCGTGCCGACGCTGCCGCGTCCACCGCAACCCGGCCCGCGTTTCGAACGACTCGCGAACCGCCCCTCTTCGTCGGGCCGGGCTGTCTCGATCTATGCCGCAATTCCGAATTTCGGTAAAGTGGAATATTTTCGCGAAAAGGGGTTGACGGGCCCGCGAAACAGCAAGCTTGTAGGGTAGACGCCCTTGCGCCGTGCCCACCACCTCTACAATATTGCAGCAGAAGCGTGGGCACGCTTCCGCCTTCGCTCTTCGAGCTACGTCGGACAAGTCGCTTTGCCCACCCTACGATTGAGCTACGTCAGATCAGCCTGCGCCCGCCACTGGTCCATCGATTCGAAAATGACAGTTCTAGGCCAGCTCGGATCGACTTCTTTCTTGCCGGACCACGTCAAGTGAACTTCGGTCACTCTTCCATCTTCAAGGGAGGCAAGGACGTCATCATGGTCGTCTCGCCTGGCGAGCACCTTGATCTTCAAACCGATGAGCGGGTGCCGATCACCAATCTCTTTCCTTAACTCCTCTTCGAGAAGAAGGCGTTCTCGTTCATCGATGACCTGGCGCCAAGGCCCAAGCACCTCACGCCACCGCCGTGTCCGGAATGCGCGCCGCTTCCATCGGCTGCTTGCCGCGGATCAGGTCGGAGGCGCGGTCGGCGATCATCATGGTGGATGCATTGAGGTTCGCCGAGATCATGCGCGGCATGACCGAGGCGTCGATGACGCGGAGGCTTTCGAGGCCGTGGACGCGGAGATGGTCGTCGACCACCGCCCAGGTGGAATCCGCCGGGCCCATGCGGCAGGTGCAGCCGGGGTGGAACGTGGTGGTGCCGCGCTCGGTGGCGGCGTGCAAGAATTCGTCGTCGGTGTTGACGTTGGGGCCGGGGAAATCCTCGTAGGCGTAATAGGGCGACAGCGGCGCGGACTTCAGCAATTTGCGCGCGAGCTTCATGCCGCCGACGATGACGCGGCGGTCGAGCTCGGCATCGAGATAATTGGTCTGGATGATCGGCGGCGCGAACGGATCGGATGAGCGGATGCGGACATAGCCGCGGCTCTCGGGGCGCTGCTGCCATGACGCCACCGTCATGCCGGGCTCATCCTCGAGCTGGCCCTGCACGCCCTCCTTGTAGCTTGCCGGCGTGAAGGTAAGCTGCAGATCGGAGCTCTCCGCGCTCTCGCCGGAATGCCAGAAGCAATAGACCATGGTCGGCGACAGCGACAGCAGGCCGCGGCGCGCGGTGGCCCATTTCGCCGCCTCGACCCAGAGACGCCAGCCGCGGCGGAGCTCGTTGATGGTCTTGATGTCCTTGACCCGCGCCACCGTGCGCGGGGCGTAGTGATCCTGCAGGCCCTCGCCGACCGGCAGCGCGTGACGCACGGCGATGCCGTGCTGCTGCAACAGATCCGGCGAGCCGATGCCGGAGAGCTGCAGCAGCTGCGGCGAATTATAGCTGCCGCCTGAGAGGATCACCTCCTTGTTGGCGCGCACTTCGACGGGATGGCCGCCGCGGCCGCCCTTCATGTAGCGCACGCCGACGGCGCGCTTGCCCTCGAAGATGATCTCGGTCGCGTGCGCATGCGTATGCACATGCACGTTGGGCCGCTTCATCGCCGGCTTGAGGAACGCGGTGGCGCCGGAGACGCGCAGGCCGTTGTTGATGGTGCGCTGGCAGTAGGAGACGCCTTCCTGGGTCTTGCCGTTGTAATCGGGATTGCGGGGAATGCCGAGCGAGACCGCGCCTTCCATGAAGGCCTCGCAGAGCGGATCGCGCCAGTTCATGGTGGTGACGATGAGGTTGCCGTCGCGGCCGCGATAGGTGTCCTCGCCCTCGCCGATCCGCTTCTCCAGTCGGCGGAAATAGGGCAGCACGTCGGCATAGCCCCAGCCGCGATTGCCCATCTGCGCCCAGGTGTCGAAATCCATGCGCTGGCCGCGATTGTAGATGTGGCCGTTGATCGAGGACGAGCCGCCCAGCGTCTTGCCGCGCGGCGCGTAGATGCTGCGACCGCCGGTCCAGGGACCGGGCTCCTGCTGATAGGCCCAGTTGATGCTCTTCATGTGGAAGGTCTTGATGAAACCCGCCGGCAGATGGATGTAGGGGTGCCAGTCGGACGGGCCCGCCTCGAGTACGCAAACGGAGGTGTTGGGGTCCTCGCTGAGCCGGCTGGTGAGCACGCAACCGGCGGAGCCCGCGCCGACGATCACATAATCAAATCTATCCATGGTCCCTCGGCCGCCCCTAGCGCGGCTTGTCGTTGAGTTGAAATTCGAGATGCGCCTGCACCGTCGGCCATTCGGCGGCGGTGATGCTGTAGACGACGGTATCGCGCAACGTGCCGTTCGGCGCGATCTGATGGCTGCGCAAAATGCCGTCCTGCTTGGCGCCCAGGCGCTCGATGGCGCGGCGGCTCTGGTGGTTGAAGAAATGCGTGCGGAACTCGACCGCGATGCAGTTCAGCGTCTCGAAGGCATGGCGCAGCAGCAGCAGCTTGCACTGCGTGTTGAGCGGGCCGCGCTGCGCGCTCTTGCCGTACCAGGTCGAGCCGATCTCGACGCGGCGGTTGGCGGCATCGATGTTCATGTAGGTGGTCATGCCGACGATCTTGCCGCCGGCATCGAACACGGTGAAGGGCAGCATCGAGCCCGCGGCCTGCAGGCCTAAGCGGCGGTCGATCTCCTTGCCCATGTTCTCCGGCAGCGGGATTGCGGTGTACCACAGCTTCGACAGCTCGCCGTCCTTGACCGCCTCGACCAGCCCTTCGCGATGGTCATGCGACAGCGGCTCGAGACGGGCGTGCTGTCCGCGCAGGGTGATGGGATCGGGCCAGGGCATTTCTCACTCCATAATGACTGCCGTCATTCCGGGGCGCGACGAAGTCGCGAGCCCGGAATCCATAACCACCGCCTGGGGTTATGGATTCCGGGCCTGCGTGCTGGCGCACGCATCCCGGAATGACGACGGATGTATTGGCACAACTCGCCCAGATACATTCACTTGTTCAGAAAATTCAACGGCAATCCGCCGCGCGGCCAGTCCATGGCGATCAGCTCGCCCTTGCCCGACAGCGTGATGTAGGCGGTCCTCAGCTCGGGGCCGCCGAAGGCGATGTTGGTGGTGACGCGGTCGCCGGTCGGGACCTGTTCCACCAGGGTGCCGTCGGGCGCGATCACCGAGATGCAGCCGGAGACGAGCGTGGCGATACAAACATTGCCGCCAGCTTCCACCGCGAGGGAATCGAACATCTGGTAGCCGCCGAGGCCGCAGATCGGCTGGCCGCGCTCGCCGCGATAGATCGGATCCCGCGGCTTGAGCGTGCCCGGCGCCGAGAGCTCATAGGCCCAAAGCCGCCCGGTCGGCGTCTCCGCGATGTAGACCGTATTCTCGTCCGGCGACAGGCCGATGCCGTTGGCCGGCAATACGCCATGCACGATTTCGACGATCTCGCTCATGCCGGGCTTGAGGTAATACATGCCGCCGACGTCCATCTCGCGCGCGCGGCGCTTGCCGAGGTCGGAGAACCAGAGGCCGCCGTGCTTGTCGAAGACGAGGTCGTTCGGCCCGCGCAGATCGTGCGCGCCGCATTTGGTCACGACGGTCTCGACCTTGCCGGATTGCAGGTCGACGCGCTGGATCGCGCCGCCGAGATACTCGTCCGGCTGCGGGCCCGGCATGATCATCTTGCCGGCCGGAATCCAGGAGAAGCCGCCATTGTTGCAGATGTAGATCTTGCCGTCGGGTCCGAGCGCGGCGCCATTCGGGCCGCCGGGAATCCTGGCCACGATGTCCTTGCGGCCGTCGGGATAGACGCGCGTCAGGCGCTGGCCGCGGATCTCCACCAGCACCACCGAGCCGTCCGGCATCACGACCGGCCCTTCGGGAAATTCGAGGTCGGTGGCGAGAACGCGGACGTTGGACATTGGACCCTCCCGGCTGCTTGTTATGGCTTGCACGGGATGTCCGGCTCGGCCCCCCGCAGGCAAGATTTGCCTGCGGTTATGGCAAAGTCGCCGGGGCTTGCCAAGCAAGCGGGACGGTATGCCAGCGTTGCGTGTTATTCGCTGACAGGTATCCAGATTTCGAAGCCGCCGTTGCCGGTGGCGGGATCGAACTTTTCGTCATAGCGCTCGAAGTTGGGCGCGTCCGCGGCTTTCAGGCCAGACGCCGGCAGCCATTGATTCCAGATCGTGTTGACGGTGCGCCGGATCGAGGCGACGTGATCCTTGTGCGTGAACACCGCATAGCGCTGCTCCGGAATGCGGATGCGACCGAAGCGGCGCGGCAGGTCGGAGAAATCGGCGACCTCGACGCCGGCAATGTAATCGAAATTGCCGGCATCATCGCCGTTGCAGCAGACGCCGTAGGCGACGTTGCCGACGCGCGCGGGAATGTCGAGGACCTCCCGATTGAAGCGCTGCCATAGACCAGGGATCATGGCACCGTTGTCGCAGGAGATGCGCTCGGCGAGACCGGCGACGAGGAAGGCTTTTGCGGTCTCGAAACGCGGTGGGGCAAGATGGTCGAGCATGGTGGAATCCATGAGGATCGGCTCCTGTAGCCTGAGCTGGTTGACGCACGCTGCCGCCCTCACCGCTTCGGGCGTGGTGCCGAATTGGTCGCGGAACGCGCGGGTGAAAGCTTCGTGCGAGCCGTAATCTGCCTCCAGCGCCAGTGACAGGATGTCGGGTGCGCCCTTTGCCAGACTGCGCGCCGCCTCCGTCAGCCGCCGCGCGCGCACGTAGCGCATCACCGGCAGACCGACCGCTGCGGCAAACGCACGCACGATGTGGAACCGCGACACGCCCGAGATCGCAGCGATCTCGTCGAGCGTCATTGGCTCGGCCAGATGGCTCTCGATATACCAGAGCGCGCGCTGGGCTGGATTCATGGCGGCTCAAACCTCGTTCGAAGCGCGGCGATGATGCGCCGGTCTCCATCGCTCTGCTTGATCGGCATTGCTGTGCTTCGCATGAGCATAGTCCGGCAATGGCCCCTGGCAACGCCCTAACGTTCGTGGCTACACTCGTCGAAACCGCTCAGGAGAAAGAGGAACCGGGTCATGGAAATTACCGATGTGCGGGCGCACCATATCCGCATCCCCTATGATGCCGGTGTCGCGAGCTTCCGCCAGGGCGCTTCCGCCATCACGGCGCTCGACATGGTCCTCGTCGAGGTCACGACCGATGCCGGGCTGACCGGCTGGGGCGATGCTTTCGCCTATGTCTGCCCGCGCACGACGCGCAGCGCGGTCGAGGAGATGATCGCACCGCAGGCCCGCGGTCTGAAGGTGCCCGATGCGGCCGGCATTCCCGAAGCGATGGAGCAGATCCAGCGCAATTTGCATCTGTTCGGCCGCTACGGCATCACCATGTTCGCGATCTCCGGCCTCGATATCGCATTGTGGGACCTGGCCGCGAAGGCCGCGGGCGTGCCACTGCATCGCCTGCTGGGCGAGATCAGGCGCACGGCGATCCCGGCTTACGCGAGCCTGCTCCGGATCGGCTCGCCCGACAACATCGCCGCCGAATGCAGGAAGGCGCTCGCGCTCGGCTATGGCGCGATCAAGCTGCACGAGACCACGACGCCTGCGGTGCTTGCCGCGCGCGAAGCGATCGGTCCCAACATTCCACTGATGGTCGACATGAACTGCCCGCTGACCGGGGAGCAGGCGATCGCCTTCGCGGCGACATGCCGCGACGCGCAGCCGATGTTTCTGGAAGAGCCGGTCTGGCCGCCGGAAGACTTCGCCACGCTTGCCGAGGTGCGCAGCAAGAGCGGGCTCGGAATTGCCGCCGGCGAGAATGCCTGCACCGAATATCAATTCCGCCAGATGATGGAGGCGGGCGCGGTCAGCCACGCCCAGCCCTCGGTGATCAAGGTTGGCGGCATCACGGAATTCCTGAAGGTCGCAGGCTTGGCCGATCGGTCCGGCGTCAAGATCGTCCCGCACTCGCCTTACTTTGGCCCGGGCCTGCTGGCGACGCTGCATCTGCTTGCGACGCGCGACGACGGGCTGGTCGAGATGTTCTATCTGAAACGCGAAGCCTGCCTCTGGGGCGGCCGCGCCGATGTCGATGCAAGCGGCCATGTCGCGGTGCCCGCGGGACCCGGACTCGGCTACGAGCCCGATCGTGGCGTGATGGAGCGCTATCGCGTGGCGTGATCGGCGCGCCTATTTCGCAGCGTCCTTTGCCGGCTGCGCGTCCTGCTTCTTCTTCATATCCTCAGTGGTCTTCGCCTGCGCGGCCTGGAGATCGAGAAGCGTCTTCTGCAGGCCGGCGATGGCTGTCTTCAGCGCATCGATCTGGCGATTGGCAGCATCCAGTTTCTGCTGATGATCGAGGGTGAGCTTGGTGATCGTCTTCTGCAGGAAGTCGACATTGCTCTGGAGGCAGCTGGTGCGGCGCTCCATGGTTTTCTCGACTGTGCAGATCTCGATGCCGGGCACGTCCTGCGCGAGCACGGGCGGAGGCGCCAGCGCTGCGAGCAGCAACATTGCGAAACAAATGCCGGCGTTTCGAAGCAGCATGAAAGTTCCTCGCCAGTCGATCACATCAATGTGCACTGTTTGCGCACTGCAGCGTGAGGCTACCACACTCGCACCGCATTCTCGCGTTGAGCTTGGGCTCGTTCCCCTTGGGACGGGGGAGCAGTGAACCGCATGCGGAAGAAGTGGGCGCTCTCCGCGGCTTTGTTTAGGGGAGATTTTCGGAATGGCAACGCGCGATAGACGTTTGGCGGAATTCGACGGCGCCGGAGAACCACCGCCGGGCCTGCCACTCGAAGTGCTGTGCGAGGATCACAGCGGGACCTATCAACTGCCGTTCGCCTGCCGCTATGTCGAGGGACGCTGGCAGAACCACGAGGCCGGGATTGCGGTGGAAGCAACCGTGATCGGCTGGCGCCTGCCGCGCGTGAAGCAGCGCGGGGCCGCCTGAAGGCGGTGTCTGTTTCAAAATGCGACGGGGCGGCGCTGCGCTTTAACCTTCGGAACGCGGCCCGAACGAATCACGTCCGAATCAGCCGAAGCGCCTTGTACGCACCTGTTCACGGCTAGATCTCGCTGCGGTTCGGCAGGCACGCACAATATCTGCGCAGCCGGCCGGATCGCAGGCGCCTGTCACCGGGTCCAAAGGTTAATTGGTGCAAAGGCATAGCGCTGCGGTCCGCAGCGGAGGGCCGCCGCCCCCGAAACAGGCACAGCCGTGCAACGCCTGCCTAATATTCGACCTCGAGCTCCTCGATCTCGGCCGGCTCCTCCTTTGCCGCCGCGACCCATTCCTGCATCTCGGGCATGGCCATGATGGTGTCGGCATAGGCCTTCAGCGGCGGTGCGAGCTTAACGTCGTAGGTCACGAAGCGCGTCACGACGGGAGCGTACATCGCATCCGCCATGGTGCGCTTCTCGCCAAACAGGAAGGGACCGCCCGATTTCTCCAGGCAGTCGCGCCAGATGAACCAGACGCGGTCGATATCGGCCTGCGCCCGCGACCAGATCTTGAAGCCGGGAAAGTGCCCCTTCAGGTTGACCGGCAGCGAGGCGCGCAAAGTGGTGAAGCCGGAATGGATTTCGCCTGAGATCGAGCGGCAATGGGCGCGCTGGATGCGGTCGGCCGGCAACAGGCCTGCGTCCGGCATCACCTCGTTGAGATATTCGGCAATCGCCAGCGTGTCCCAGACCACGGCACCCTCGTGCCGCAGGCACGGCACCAGGATCGAGGACGACAGCAGCAGGATCTCCGCGCGCGCCGACGGATCGTCCGGCGCGGTGACGATCTCCTCGAAATCGAGCCCGGAGAATTTCGTCAGCAGCCAGCCACGCAGCGACCAGGACGAGTAGTTCTTGCTGCTGATGGTCAGTGTCGCCTTCGCCATAGAGCCCTTCCCTCACGCCTGGGCAACGCACCGCCGCGCGTGCGTGCCCGTGATCTGTGCCTACCCGACCGGGGCGCAGCAAGCGACGTGCCAATTTTCCGGGCGGTCCGGCTCCCGTCTGGCTTCGATATTGCATCACGACAGGAGGCAAGTGGGCGCTTCAGTATGATGTCGATGTATTATCAGGCTTTTCAGAACCACATGGACCTGACTGCGCCATGGCGCGCGGGGGCTTCGTCCGCACTCAAATTCCTCAATCTGGTGCCTCAGGGCTCATCGGACCAGGTGGTCGGCCGGCTGTCGGCCGCGCTGGAGCTGATCTCGCGCTCCACCCTCACCTATGACCGTCCCGCCTACGGCATCGACAGCGTCATGGTGGGCAACCGCGAGGTCGCAGTCAGCGAGGAGATCGCCTACGCGACGCCGTTCGGCTCGCTGCTGCACTTCAAGAAAGAAGGCGTCGGCGAGCAGCCGCGCATGCTGCTGGTGGCGCCGATGTCCGGACATTTCGCCACGCTCCTGCGCGGCACCGTGAAGACGCTGCTGCAGGACCACGACGTCTACATCACCGACTGGCACAATCCGCGCGACATCCCGCGCAGCGAGGGCCGCTTCGGGCTCGACGACTACACCGAGCACCTGATCGACTTCCTTGGGCAGCTCGGGCCGCGCCCGCACATGGTGGCGATCTGCCAGCCGTCCGTCTCCGCGCTCGCGGCTGCCGCGATCATGTGCGAGGACAACCATCCCTCGCGCCCGGCGACGCTGACGCTGATGGCCGGCCCGATCGACACGCGGATCCAGCCGACCAGGGTCAACGAGTTCGCCAAGAGCAAGCCGATCGAATGGTTCGAGCGCAATCTGATCAACTACGTGCCGGTGCAGTGCCGCGGCGCCCTGCGCAAAGTCTATCCCGGCTTCGTGCAGCTCAGCGCCTTCGTCTCGATGAATCTCGAGCGCCACATCAAGCAGCACATGGACCTCGCCAACCACATCGCCAAGGGCGAGAAGGAGAAGGCCGCGACCATCAAGACCTTCTACGACGAATATTTCGCCGTGATGGATCTGCCGGCCGAGTTCTACATCGAGACCGTGCGCGACGTGTTCCAGGAGCACCTCCTGCCGCAAGGCAAGCTGATGCATCGCGGCCGTCAAGTGAACACCAAAGCCGTCAGTCGCATGGGGCTGATGACGGTCGAGGGCGAGAAGGACGACATCTGCTCGATCGGCCAGACGCTCGCCGCCCAGGACCTCTGCACCGGCGTGCGCGCCTATCGCCGCGTCCACCACATGCAGGCCGGCGTCGGCCATTACGGCGTGTTCTCCGGCAAGCGCTGGAACAACGAGATCTATCCGCTGCTGCGGGACTTCGTGCACGTGAATTCGTGAGGATCATCTCTGCCGATACGACGTACGGCCTGGGGCAACGGCATGTGCCTCATGCTCTTGCTTGAGCAGCTCTTTCGCTTCCACGGATTCCGGAAGATTTCGTTCCGCCTCGAATTCGGCGAGCACGGGAGCGAGAACTTCGGATAGCGCACGCGCTCGGCCATTTGTCTTGTACAGGCGTGCAAGTTCAAGGGCACTGCGCAGCTCGAAAGTCTTGGTCCGCTGATGTTGTGCGATGTCCAGCGCTCGCTTGAGGGCGTCTTCGGCGCTGGATTCGTCCGAAGGATTATGGCGCGATAAGAGTTTACCGCGGACACGATGCAGCTCGGCATCGAGCCAATGCTGGCCTGATTGTCCCGTCCCGGCGATCAGTTCGTCCACGATTTCCAGCCCGGTCTCGACTTCGCCTACATCTGCAATCGCCAGGGCGACATGCATCCCCCAAAACGGTTCGCAAAGGTAGCAATCGTTCTCGTGCAGGAAGGTCCAGCCGTGACGCATGTCCGCCAGTCCGGCCATTCGGTCTCCTGCACGCCACTTGGCGAGGCCGTTCAGGTAGGTGCCGGCGGCCACGTACAGCGGCATCGTGTGGTCGCGTGCGAGACCGAGCGCCAGGATTGTCTCTGTCTGCTGCAACATGCCCCCGCATACTCCGTCGAACACCGCGCGATGAACCAACGCATTGGCCTGGGACAGCGCCCGTTTTTCTCCTGGAGTACCCACCGCTTCCGCGGCGAGCTTGCGCGCACGAGCGATGTCACCGAGCGGCCAGAGCACCAAAGCGAGAAATCTCATGATCACGAACGGGAGATCCAGCGCCGAAGCCCTGAAGGTCGCGGGATCCGGTTCGGCCCGATAGATCGCCAGCGCCCGCTCAAGATGCGTACGCGCGTTCAAATACTCGCCGGCGAACCAGCAGGTCACGCCCCCAGTCCAATGGGCCACGACGGCGGCCACCGGCGAGTCCGGCCGTCGCTCAGCGGCGCTCCTGATGGCATCCGCCAGCTCCCGCATCGGAGCAAGTTCGCCATGGGTCAGGCAGGCATTGAAGAGGCCGGAATGGACCGGCGCAAGTTCAACGGGATCATCGATACCGGCTGCGAATTGTCGCGCGCGCGTCCATGCGGCGACCGTTTCCGGAGCGCTGTGGCCGAGGCTGCCCCGCAAGGCACGGCCATATGCGATTTGAAGATGCAGCCTGCTCATCATCCGGTGGGGCTCGCCAGGCAATTGGTCGGCGATCGCGATGGCCTTGCCGAGATGGGCGATCGCCTCGGAATAAGCCGAGCGTTTCAACGCCTGCTGGCCCGCCTTGCGCCACCAGTCGAGGGCGATCTCGCTCAGCCCCGCCTCGGTGAAGTGGTGCGCGAGAACTTCCGGCTCGGTCTCGGCGACGATTGGAAACTTGTCGCGCAGGACATCGCCAATCCGTGTGTGAAGCACCTGCCGTTTGCTCTTGAGCAGACTCTCGTAGGCCGCTTCTTGAACAAGGGCATGCTTGAAACTGTAATTTGCTTCGGGCGGTGTCCCACGACGCAGCAGCAGTTCGGCCTCTTCAAGTTGTCCCAGCGCCGCGCCCAGCGTCAGATCGTCGCGTCCCGCCACGGTTTTCAGCAGCGCGTACGAGAAGTCGCGGCCAATGGCGGCTCCTATCTGGGCCACCTCCTTGACCGGAGCGAGCCGATCGAGCCGCGCCATCAGCGAATCCTGCAGCGTCGCAGGGATAGCAAGCGGCGGCAGCGGATTATTCAGGCGGTAGCGCCCGGCATCCTCAACGAGCAGCCCGGACTCCAGCACCATCTTGGTCAATTCCTCGACGAATAGCGGAATGCCATCGGTCTTGTCGATGATCTGCTCCATCATCTCGCGTGGCAGCCGGCGACCGACGGCAATCTGCTCGACGAGCGCGCGCGTGTCCTGCCGATCGAGCCGGTCGAGCCGCAACAGACTGACGTTGGCAAGGCCCGACCAGGAGGGCTCGAACTCCGGCCGGGACGTCAAGAGCACGAGTATCGGCAGTCCTCTGATCCGATCGACCGCGAGATCGAACAGTTCAAGTGTCGTGGCATCGGCCCAATGCATATCCTCGCAGATGATCAGCAGCGGCTGGCCTCGCGCCAGTCCCTCAAGCTGATCGAGAAGGACGGCAAATGTCTGCCGCCGCTGCTGCGCCGGGCTCAAGCCGAGGGGCGGGCAATGGTCGCCGGTGGGAATCGAAAGCAATGCCGCAATGAGCGGTGTTGCCCGAGCGACCTGCTGGGTTCCTATTGCGAGCATTGCCTCGAGCTTGTCGAGTTTTTGATCCGCCGTGTCGTGCGAGCGAATTCCGGCGGCGCGCTCGAGCTGCGCGACGAAGGGATGAAGCGCACTATTGGTGTGGTAAGGCGAACACTGATATCGCACGCGACGGTGCGACCCCAACGAGGGGCTTTCCGACAGCGTCGCCACAATACGGGACTTGCCGATGCCCGCTTCGCCGGAAATCAATACGAACTGGCCCCGCCCCTGCCATGCCTCCCGCTGGCGCGAGAGGATGAACTCGATCTCGTTCGCTCGGCCGACAAAACCGATCGAGCGCGCGGCACGGACTGCCTCGAAGCGACTCTCGGATGCGGTCGCGCCTTCCACCGCCCAGACCGCGATGGGGTCTGCCATTCCCTTGACCTCCCGACGGCCGAGATTGCGCAGGGAGAAGAGATCGCCAAGCAGCCGGCGCGTCGATGAAGCAACGACGACGACCCCCGGCTCCGCCAGGCTCTGGAGCCGGGCGGCGAGGTTTGGTGTGTCGCCGATGGTTGCGTGCTCCTCCGACGCATCTCCGCTGATGAGGTCGCCGACCACCACGAGTCCGGTCGCAATTGCGATCCGCAGTTCAGCTCGTTCGTCGGTCCCTGTCTTGAGCTGGCGTATCGCGGAGATCATGTCGAGGCCGGCGCGCACCGCGCGCTCGGCATCATCTTCGTGGGCGCGCGGATAGCCGAAATAGACAAGTATTCCGTCACCGACGAATCTGGCTATCCTGCCATCATAAGCAGCAATCACGCTCGCGCAGGCAGCGCGATAGGCCCGGATCACCTCCCACATATCCTCGGGATCGAGACGCGCCGAGAGCGCAGTCGAGCCGACCAGATCGCAAAACATGACCGTGAGATGACGCCGCTCGGCGTCCTGAGGAGGAGCGGGAGATGCGATCAACGCGGCCGGATCGAGGTCAGCGATAGCACGCAGCATCTTGCGGCGATGGCCGAGCAGGACTCCGAGCTTATCGAAGTCCTCGTCCATCAGTTCGGGAAGGACGCCTATGTCGATCCCATTTTGGGCAAAGCGCTCCGCGTATTGCGCAAGCCCCAGCTTCTCGAGCCACTCCGCAATCTGCATTGGCTCCACCGATCGTGTGGTTAGCGGTTAGCAGAAATTTTGGACCACGGCGCGCGGGGACAATATACCAACACCACCATGATGGCACGTCTTGTTTGTTGCGCGACAACCTGGGTTTCTCAATGCCGATATCGCATTCAAGCGGTGATGCTGCTCGATGCGAACGGCTTTGCTACCAAACATCGTCGGCACGCAGCATTGGACGGCGGAGGTTGCGATGAGTCGTGGCGGTCATTTCGAACCGAAACCGAACCAACACTGCGGCTTGTGCCGAACGGACGTTTTCCGCGACAGCAGCTCCTTCATTGCTCGCTGATCGGCGCTTCGTAGCTGCGAGCCATCGTGCCCGCCGCAACCTGCAGCGAAGAACCAATTACCCAGCAGCCGGCAACAAAGCCGATCAGGCCGTTTGGCAAATTCTGATCAAGGACAAGGATGCTGACGGACAGAGTTGCAGCGATTGCCGCGCCGAACGTGCCGGCCGCACTCATGATCTCTATCGGCTCGGAACCGTTCCACTCTTCCGAGATGCTCGATGTCGACCTCTGCGCGGGGGCATTGCCCGACAAATCAATCCCCATGTAATAGCCAAGAGCTCCGTAGAGTATCGTTATCAGGACGATCCAGCCGCTTTCAAACAGTCCGGCCTTCTGACGTAACAGGGTCGCACCAACATAGAGCCCGCCAGAGGCCCCAACCGCGGCCAGTCCGATTCTTTCAAGAAGATGGGCCGATTTGATCAAACTGGAACGGGGGATCCGAAGATTGCCGACCCGCCTTGTTGCGGAGAAGGCGTTGGAAATTGCGCTGCTTATCTTCATAGGAGCTCCTTCTGAGTAAGTAGCAGCCTACCGGCCGACCCCGAACAGAAGCTGCGTGAGTTGCGCGATGCCCTTTCATTCCAATTTCTGAAGGATCTTTGCTGAGTGATGGGACTGGCTTGCTCGTGAGCAAGATGGAGCCAATCCAAAGCTGCGAGCATGCGGCTGCGCAGGCATTGCCTCTCACCCGTGTTTGAAATGATCCGGGTGCGGCAATTTCGTTGCGAGAGTGGTAATTCAGAAAGAGAGCGATTGCGTATGAAACGGTTCACACACGGCTCTTCCCTGTCGCTCTATTCGGTCACAATTTCCGGAGGACGCGCCTGCATTGTTGCGATAAGGGAGGGCGAACATGCTGGCTCTGCAACGCGCGGTTGGTCAGCACGCTGATCACGTCTGGCCGAAATCAAAGATCCGCGCTTGCTTTCGTGAAGCTCGCAGCCTCATGTCGACCATTCCTCGCCCCACACCTGCACCACGTGGCCGGGCGACACTTCGCGATATTGCCGCACCGGCGGCTGGTAGTCCGGCGCGCGGACCGGGCTTCTGATCTCATCGTTCGAGGCTTGGCGCCGCGTGCCGCGGCGTGACGGGTCGGGCACCGGCACGGCGGCCATCAGTTTTTTCGTATAGGGATGCTGCGGGTTGCCGAACACCGACGCGCGCGGGCCGATCTCGACGATCTCGCCGAGATACATCACGGCGACGCGGTGGCTCATGCGCTCGACCACGGCGATGTCGTGGGAAATGAAGAGATAGGCAAGGCCCATGCTGGCCTGGAGGTCGAGCATCAGGTTGACGACCTGCGCCTTGACCGAGACGTCGAGCGCGGAGACAGCTTCGTCGGCGACGATCAGCTTCGGCCCGAGGGCGAGCGCGCGCGCGATGCAGATGCGCTGGCGCTGGCC
Source organism: Bradyrhizobium sp. USDA 336 (assembly GCF_044908355.1). Taxonomy (NCBI): domain Bacteria; kingdom Pseudomonadati; phylum Pseudomonadota; class Alphaproteobacteria; order Hyphomicrobiales; family Nitrobacteraceae; genus Bradyrhizobium; species Bradyrhizobium sp. USDA 336. The sequence continues at coordinate 3,691,412 of NZ_JBIYDC010000002.1, forward strand.
GCCGGAGAATTCGTGCGGGAAACGCGCGGCCATGTCGGCGGAGAGGCCGACGCGGACGAGCAGGTCGGCGACCTTGTCGCGCGCCTGCGACGCCGTTGCGAGTCCGTTGGCAAGCAGGGGCGCGGCGATCGCCGTCCCCACCGACATGCGCGGATTGAGGCTCGCGAACGGATCCTGAAACACGATTTGCATGTGCTTGCGGACATCGCGTAGAGCCCGGCCGTTCATGGCCAGCACATCCTGGCCGTCGATCAGGACGGTGCCGCTGTCCGGCTCGGTCAACTTGAGGATGGATCGGCCGGTGGTCGACTTGCCGCAGCCGGATTCGCCGACCACCGCCAGTGTCTCGCCGGCGCGCAAGGTGAAGGAGACGTTCTCGACCGCATGGACGCGGCCCGAGACCTTGCCGAACAGGCCGGAGCGGATCGGAAAGCGCGTCGTGAGGTTTGAGACTTCCAGCAGAGGCCGCTCGGCGGGCGAGACCGTATCGGGCGTCTCGGCCGGCTCGTCCGACGTGCCCGTCACCTTGTCGACGATCGGAAACCGCATCGGCCGCATCCGCCCGTCCATCGAGCCGAGCCGCGGCACGGCCGCGAGCAGCGCGCGCGTATAGGGATGCGCAGGCGCGGCGAAAATGCGGGCGGTGGCGTCCGTCTCCACCGCCTGCCCGCCATACATCACCACGGTGCGGTCCGCGATCTCGGCGACCACGCCCATGTCGTGGGTGATGAAGAGGATCGACATGCCCTCCTCCTGTTGAAGCTCCTTCAAGAGCTCGAGGATCTGCGCCTGGATGGTGACGTCGAGCGCGGTGGTCGGCTCGTCCGCGATCAGAAGCTTCGGCTTGCAGGCCAGCGCCATCGCGATCATCACGCGCTGGCGCATGCCGCCGGAGAAGCGGTGCGGATGCTCGTGGAAGCGCGACGCCGCCGCAGGGATGCGGACGCGATCGAGCAGGCGGATGGTCTCCGCCTCCGCTGCCGCGCGCGACAGGCCGCGATGCTGGATCAGCGCCTCCGCGATCTGGAAGCCGATGGTGAGCACCGGATTGAGGCTCGTCATCGGCTCCTGGAAGATCATGGCGACGTCATTGCCGCGGATATCCTTCATATCAGCCTCGGGCAGCGCGAGCAGATCGCGCCCCGCCAGCATGACGCGGCCCTCGACCCGGCCGATCTCGCTCGGGATGAGCCGCATGATCGACAGCGCGGTGACGCTCTTGCCCGAACCGGACTCGCCGACGATCGCGACGGTCTCGCGGGCCGCGATGTCGAACGAGACGTTGCGGACGACGGGTACCCATTGCCGCTCGAGCATGAAGGAGGTGGTGAGGCCGGCGACCGACAGCACGGGGCCCTGTGCGTTGGCGATGGCTTCGTTCGAAATGTTTGCCACGATGCTCATGCGAGGCCTCCGCCAACCGCCGCGGAGAAGATGCGCCCCCTCCCCCGCTTGCGGGGGCGGGTTGGGGAGAGGGTGTCTCCGCAAGCGAGATCCCCCCAGAGGAGAGAGCCCTCACCCGGCGCTACGCGCCGACCTCTCCCGCAGGCGGGAGAGGTAAGAGGAGCCCGTGGCAGCACTGATGTCACCATCACCATTCCGCCCTAGTACCCCCGCTTGCGATCGACCAGCCCGGGCAGCTCCTCGCCGCGACGATGCCGCGCGATGACGTCGAGCACGAAATCGACCGCCGTATCGGGCGTCGTCATGCTGGCATTGTGCGGCGTCAGCAGGATGCGCGGATGGCTCCAGAACGGGTGGCCTGCAGGCAGCGGCTCGGGATCGGTGACGTCGAGCACCGCACCTGATAGCGCGCCGCTGTCGAGGGCTGCGAGGAGATCGGCCTCGACGAGATGCGGGCCGCGCCCGACATTGACGAGCCCTGCCCCGCGCGGCAGGCGCGCGAACAACTCGGCATTGAGAATGCCGCGCGTTTGATCCGTCAGCGGCAGCAGGCAGACGAGAATGTCGGCCTGCGCCAGAAATTCTGGCAAGGCATCGGCCCCCGCATAGCAGGTGACGCCTTCGATCTCGCGCGGCGAACGATTCCACCCAAGTAGCGGAAAGCCGAACGTCTTGAGCCGTTTCAGCACGGCCTGGCCGAGTTGGCCGAGCCCCATCACGCCGACCCGCCGGCGCCTGGCCGGCGTGATCCGGATCTCGCGCCAGACCTGCTGCTTCTGCTGCCCGATGAAATCGAGGAGATCGCGATGCAGGCCGAGCACGGCCATGGTGACGTATTCGACCATGGTCTCGGCGATGCCGGGCTCCAGCATGCGGACCAGCGGGATGTGCGCTGGGACTTTCGTGGTGTCGAACTGATCGACGCCGGCACCCACCGAGAAGACCAGCTCGAGATTGGGAAAGGTCGTCGCGATGTCATCCGGCGGCACCCAGGCCACGAGATAACGCACCGCGGCGGGGTCGCCGATATCAGGCCAGAGCCGGAACGGCACGTCGGGCGCGCGCTCCGCGAAGAAGCGCGCCCACTCGGCGCCGCGCACCATGTTGGCCTTGTAGAGAACCGTCATGCCGGCCTCAGAACGGGCTGACCGGCGCGAGACGACGGCCGTCGATCATGCGCTTGTGGCTGTAGGCGGCGGGATCGACAAGCGGCGTCGCGCCCGTCACGAGGTCGGCCGCAAGCTTGCCAGCGGCTGGACCGATGCCGAAACCGTGGCCGGAGAAGCCGGTCGCGAGGAAGAAGCCCGGCAGCGCATCGACCGGTGAGATCACCGGAATCGTATCGGGCGTGCAGTCGATGGTGCCGCCCCAGGCTTCCGCGATTGCGATGTCCTTCAATTCCGGATTCGACTTGATCAGCGCCGCCAGCGCCGCATTGACCAGCGACATGTCGGGCGCGGGATCGCGCACGCGCTCGGCCTCGAAGGGCGATGGCTTGTCGAAACTCCAGCTGGTGCCGCGCACGAGCTGATCAAAGAACGACTTGCCGAACGAGAGCTTCAATCCGTTCTTGCGATGCTGATAGGTCGGCCAGAACGTGCGCGCGTAACGGAACAGGTCCGGCGACAGCTCGACCGTGCCGCGGTTGCGCAGCGCCAGCGTAAAGCCGCCGTCGAGGCGGCGGCGGATGCAGTAGAAATCGGTGCCGAGCGCGCCGGAGGTGATCTCCGGTCCCGGCGTAGTCCGGCACGCGGTGGCGTTGACGAGGCCGATCGGCAGCTCGATGCCGTGGCGGCGGCAGAACAGCGACGACCACGCGCCGCCCGCCAGCAGCACGGATTGCGTGCGGATGGTGCCCTTCTCGGTGACGACCGCGCTGACGCGTCCGCCCGTCGTCTCCAGTCCGCGCGCGGCGCAGCCCTGGTGGATGGTGACGCCGTGCTTGCGAGCGGCGGTGGCGAGCGCAGGGACGGCCATCGACGGCTCGGCGCGGCCATCGCTCGGCGTGTGCAGGCCGCCGACCCACGTGTCAGCATTGCCGGGCATGCGCTCGGCGACTTCGGCCGGCGTCAGCACGGTGGAGTGAACCTGCATCTCGCGCGCGACCGCTGCCCAGCGCTCCCAGCTTGCCAGTTCGTCCTTGCTCTTGGTCAGGAACAACACCCCTGTTCGCCGGAAGCCGGCATCGACGCCGGCATCGTTCTGCATGTCCTCCCACAACCGCAGCGCCTCGCGGGCGAGCGGAATCTCCTCGCGCGCGCGGCCTTGCTGGCGGCACCAGCCCCAATTGCGGCTCGACTGCTCGCCGCCAACATGGCCCTTCTCGACCAGCGCGACGGAGAGGCCCTTCTTCGCCAGATGATAGGCGGCCGAGACGCCGATGACGCCGCCGCCGATGACGACGACATCTACCTGCGCCGGCAGGCGTTCGTCGCTGTTGATGCGGTTGAGCGGCGGGGACATGGGGCACTCCTGGAGTTCAGTTCGAGCTCTTGCGCGTCAGAGGTCTTGCGCGTCACGGGATGTTCATTCGCGGATCGAGCGCATCGCGCAGGCCGTCACCGAGAAAGTTGAAGCTGGTCACCGCGAGCGTGATGGCGACGCCCGGCGCGATCGCGAGCCAGGGCGCGCTGGTCAGATAGATCTGCGCATTGTTGAGCATGTTGCCCCAGCTCGCCGCCGGCGGCTGGATGCCGTAGCCAAGATAGCTGACATAGGATTCGAGCAGGATCGCCTTGGCGACGTTGAGCGTCGCGGCAACGACGATCGGCGCGATCGCATTGGGCACGAGCTCGCGGAACATGATGCGCAGGTTCGACGAGCCGAACGCGAGCGCGGCGACTGCGAATTCCCGCTCACGCAACGAGCGCACCTGGGCCTCGACCACGCGCGCCACCGCCATCCAGGCCGTCGCCGCAATCAGCACGGTGGTGGTGACGAGGCCGGGTTCGGTGAGCGCTGCGAGCGCCAGCAGCAGGAAGATGGTCGGAAAGCACAGCACGGCATCGACCAGCCGCATCAGAACCGCACCGACCGCGCCGCCATAGAACCCGGCAAAGGCGCCAACGACGATCCCGACCGCCATCGCGATCACCATCGCGACGATGCCGATCGAAAGCGAGACCCGCCCGCCCATCATCAACCGTGCCAGCACGTCGCGGCCGAGCTCGTCGGTGCCGAGGATGTGCGCGCCGGAGAGCGGCGGCGCGAACCGCTTCATGATGTCGATGTAGGTGTCGTCGAACGGCAGCAGATACGGACCGAATGCCGAGCCGAGCACGAGCACGAGGATGATCAATGCGCCCGCGAGCGCCAACCGATGCCGGCGAAAGCGCCGCCACGCGGCCTGGCCGGGCGCGAGCTGAACGGTGGAGAGGGTTGCGGTCGCCATCGCTTCAGCCCACCCGAATGCGCGGATCGACGACGGCATAAAGGATGTCTGCCAGCAGCGAGCCGATCAGCACCATCGTTGCCGAGAACATCAGGATGCCCATCACCACGGGATAGTCGCGGTAACCGATCGAATCCAGGAACAGGCGGCCCATGCCCGGCCAGGTGAATACGGTCTCCGCCACCAGCGCGCCGCCGAGCAGCGTCGGAAACTGCAGGCCGGCGACCGTGATCATCGGCAGCAGCGCGTTGCGCAGCGCATGCACGGTGAGGATGCGCCATTCCGGCATGCCCTTGGCGCGTGCGGTGCGGATGTAGTCCTGATTGATGACCTCGAGCATCGAGGAGCGCATGAAGCGGCCCCACATCGCGGTCTCGACCAGCGCCAGCACCATGGCCGGCGCGATCAGATGATGCAGCAGGTCGAGGAAGGAGCCGTCGCCAATGGTGTGCCGATTGCCCGCCGGCAGCCAGCCGAGCTTGACGGAGAAGACGTAGATGGTGACGAGGCCGAACCAGAAGGTCGGGATCGACAGCGCGATCATGGCGCCAACGGTGGCGAGCGTATCGAACAGCGAGTAGCGGCGTAGCGCGCCGAGGATGCCGATCCAGCAGCCGAGCAGCACCGCGATGATCGTCGCCGTCGCCATCAGCTCCAGCGTGGCGCCGAGATGCGAGGAGATCACCGACAGCACCGCCTCGCCGTCGCGATACGACTTGCCCCAATCACCCCGCACCATGCGGCCGAACCAGTCGAGATATTGGACCGGCAACGGCCGATCGAGGCCGAGCTGCCTGGTGACGCGGTCGAGATCCTCCTGGGTCATATGGCTTGAGACGGCAAACTGCGACAGCGGCCCGCCGGGCGCCAGATGCAGGATGGCGAAGCCGATTCCCGAGACGATCACCAGCAGCATGATCGCCTGTGCCAGGCGATTGACGACGTAGCGGGCCATCTCAGGCGATCCGACCAGCCCGAGACATCAGGCCCAATACCATTCGCGGATGTTCCAGCAATTGATCGAGGTGTTGATGTTGGGACGGAAGCCTTGCAGCCCCTCCTTCACCCCCTCCGCAATGAAGCCCTGGAACAGCGGCAGGATCGCAAAATCGTTGCGGATCAGCTTCTGCAGGTCGCCATATGTGGTCTTGCGCTGGGCGAGTTCGAACTGCTTGGCGCCTTCAGCGAGCAGACGATCCGCCTCCGGGCTTCTGTACTGATAGGTGTTGAAGCCGCGGCCGCCTTTGGCGGGAATGGCGCCGGAGCCGAAGCGCGGCGTCACGTCGGGGTCGCTGCCGAGCATGAAGTTCACCGACACCAGCACCGAGTTGAACTTCGACTGCTGCCAGAACTCGCCCCAGATCACCGCCGCCGGCATGTTGTTGACGCGCATCGCAGCGCCGATCGCGCGCCAGTCCTGGATCAGGAGCTGCTGGGTCTGCTCGCGGACGGCATTGCCCGATGTCGTCGAGTTGGTGAATTCGAGCTTGACGCCGCCCTTCTCGCGAATGCCGCCGGAGCCGCGAACCCAGCCCGCGGCGTCGAGCAGCGCGTTGGCCTTGGCAGGATCGTATTTGTGCTGCGGCAGGCCCTGCTGGAACGACCAGGCCTGCTGCGGCACGAAGCTCTCGGTCGGCGTCGGCAGGCCGTAATTAAGCGCGTCGATGATCGCCTGCTTGTTGATGGCGAGATAGAGCGCCTCGCGCACGGTGCGATCGGCAAAGGGCCCGAATTCCAGATTGGGCGCGATGTGTTCCACCGAAGAGGTCGAGGAGACGAAGATCTTGCGACCCTTCAGCGTCTTCGCCTCCTGCACGAAGTTCGGCAGGATGCCCTGCAGGCCGGTGTAGTCGACCTGGCCGGTGCGGAACTGGGTGTAGAGAACGGTCAGGTCCGGAATGTATTTGAAAACGACGCGTTCGACGTAAGGTCCTTTGCCATGATAACCGGTATGGGCATTCAGCTGGATGTGGGCGCCCGGCACGCGCTCGGCCCAGCGGAACGGCCCGGTACCGATGGGTGCGTTGTGGAACGGCGAGGAATTCGGATCGGACACTTTCTCGAGGATATGCTTGGGCACGATGAAGGTGAGCGAGAGAATCGACATGTATGGCGAATAGGGAGCCTCCATTCGCCAGTGGATCTCGTCGGGCGCGACGACCTTGATGTCCTTGACGAGGCTGTGGCCGACGCGGTTGCGGACGCGGAAATCGGGATTGTTGATCAGCTCGAGCGAGAACTTGACGTCCTCGGCCGTGAACGGCGTGCCGTCGTGCCATTTCACGTCGCTGCGCAGCTTGATCTTCCAGGTCAGGCCGTCGGCCGAGAGGCCGCCATTCTCGATGGTCGGGACTTCGCGGGCGAGGTCGGGAACGAATTTCCCGTCGGGCTCGATGTACCAGAGCGGCGAGAACACCTGCCACCAGACGCCCTGGTCAACCTCGATGCCCGGCATCAAGGGATGAAAGACGGTCGGCTCCTGCGACAGCGCCGCGATCACCTGCCCGCGCGGCTTGTCCGGCGGATTAGAGGGACGTTCGGTCTGTGCGAAGGCGTTCCCTGAAAGCGTCCAGCCTGCGGCTGCGCCCGCGCCGAGCTGGAAGAATTGACGGCGATTCGGAATGCCGAGATGCCCTGCCCCAACGCCGAACTTGCCGGTGTCGTCCGCCATGACTCACTCTCCGTTCCGCACGCGGCACCGTCTCCCGCGCCCCCGAGACCCCGGCAAAGGGACAGGAGTGGGCTTTAGTGCTTCTAAATTTTTGTAGCAAAAGTTCATCACGACTAAATACAGCTGTCAATCGCATTGCTAGAATGCACCAGGTTTTCACTCTGACTAAAGCCACGGGGCTCGATACCCGAGGCTGAGATGATGCATGGGAGAGCGACATGGATGGTCGCGGCGATACCAACGGCACCAAGGACGCTTCCACGATCGAAGCTGACGATGCGGTCGACCAGCGCCTGGGCGAAACCGTGCGGCTGCTGCGGCAGCGCGCCGGCCTCTCGATCCAGGACGTCGCCAACAAGACCGGCCTGTCCACCGGCATGATCAGCCAGCTCGAACGCGCACGCGCGATGCCGTCGATCCGCACGCTGCGCCTGCTCGGCATCGCGCTCGACGTCCCCATCTCCTATTTCTTCGAGAGCAGCGACCCCGCCGACGGGCAACGCTACATCGTGCGCAAGACCAACCGGCGACTGCTGCGGCTCACCGCCAGCGGCGTCGTCAAGGAAGCGCTGACGCCGGAAGGCAAGGGCCAGCTCGAGCTCTACGAGCTCACGCTCAACCCCGGCGCCTCCTCCGGCACCGACTTCCTGCAGCACACCGGCGAGAAGGCGGGCTACATCCTCTCGGGCAGCCTGCGGCTGTGGCTCGACAACCAGGCCCATGTGCTGGAAGCCGGCGACAGCTTTCGTTTTCCGAGCATCGTGCCGCACATGTTCGACAACCCGACCCAGCAGGTGGCGCGCGTGATCTGGGTGACGACGCTGCGCCAGACCGACTCGCCGGCGGGTTGAGGCCCGGCATCAAGGTCTGGCGAGACGGATCTAGCTCATCCTTCGCCGCAGCGTGGCTGACGGCGTCTCGCCGAATTTCTCGCGGTAGGCGCCGGCCATGCGGCCGAGATGGGTGAAGCCGAGATCGAAGGCGATCTCGGTGATGGAGACATCGGGAGCGGCTTGCGCGAGGCGCGCGTTAAGGCCTGCAAGGCGCATGTCGAGCAGCATCTGCGAGATCGACGCGCCGAAGTGACGGCGGAAGCCGAGCTGCAGTGCGCGGATGCCGATGCCTGAAGCGCAGGCGAGCTGCGCAAGATCGAGCGGCTCGCCGGCATGGTCGGCAAGGTAATCGCGCGCGGCGCGCAAGGCGCGCGGCAAACGCTCGGCCTGCCCCGAGAACGTTTCAATCGCATTCGACAGGCCATGCCGCTGCCGGTTGAGCAGATGATCGAGCAGCGCTTCGCGCCAATCGGCCATCGCGGCCGGCGACAGCCGGCCTGATGGCCCGAGGCGCTCGGCGAGTGTCATCAGGTCGGCGAGCCTGGCCTGCAGAGCCCACCCGGACGGCGCATCCAGCTCGATTACCGGATCAAACTCGACCACACCGGCCGCCCGGCCCGACAAGGCCGCGGCGCGCTGCTCGACCATGCGGCGGTCGAGCAGCAGGATCGCCTGCGCGCAATCGCTCCACGTCATCCGGGTCGGAATCGTCGGCGACAGCAGCGACGCGATCCGGCCCGGCGCCGCATCGAGCTCGCGACGACCGGCACGAATGCGGGCGCTGCCCGCGAGCGGGACCTGCACCAGGAAGAAGCGCTCGAGGCAGCCCGGATCGATGCTGACCGATCCGCCATAGGCGACGTAGTTGATGGAAAAGCCGTCGAAGGCCGCGCAATTGTGCCGGGCCGAGAAGCCGGCCGCGCGCGCCTGTGTCGGCTTGAGATCATGCGGGCAGAAGATGCGCCCGATCTGCTCGGCCGCCTCGTCGACGTCATCAGTGGTGACGCGGGCGAAGGCCGCAAGCCGTTCGGCTGCAGAGGCTGTTGCGCTCATTTCCAGCTCGGCTGCGGACATCGTCGACCATGCTTCGCGCCCGGAATTCCTTTAAGCCTAGAATAGTTCCGCGGGGGCGAAAAGGGCCGTAGCTCGCAAATTCGTCGTGCTGCATGGCAATAGGTTCATCCGGATTCGTTTAGCGGATAGACAGGCGGTCCGTCCCCGGCCGATGCTCCGCCCCGCCGGAATCCATGAGGAGCAAGCCATGACTGCACTCGAAAAAGGTATCACCGCGAACGGCACAGGCTACGGCGGCAAGAGCTGGAACATCCTTGGCCAGGTCTATTTCCCCAAGGCCGTCACCGATTCCACCTTCGCGTTCGAGACCAACAGCGATCCCGGCCAGTTCGTGCCGGTGCATATCCATCCGACCCAGGACGAGTTCATCCTGGTGCAGGAAGGCACGCTCGATCTCAAGCTCGACGGTCAATGGGTCAAGGCCCATGCCGGCGACCTCGTGCGCATGCCACGCGGCATCCCGCACGGCTATTTCAACAAGTCTGACAAGCCGTGCCGCGCGCTGTTCTGGGTCTCACCGATGCAGAAGCTGGAGGCGCTGTTCAACCAGCTGCACAATCTGACCGACCCGGCCGAGGTCGTGCGCATCTCGGCGCTGCACGAGGTCGACTTCCTGCCGCCCGAGGCCAACGACTAGCCGTCGCCGCTTCCTCCGCTTCCATTTGCTTGCAGTCCGGCCGGCCGTGCCTTGCGGCCGAACGCGGCCGCTTGCGCGCCAAACACATCGAGCAATCCCATGGTCAGCCCAAAACATGTCTGCGTGATCGGCGCCGGCGTCTCCGGCCTTGCCGCCGCGAAAGCATTCTCCATCCGAGGCCACCGCGTCACCATCGTCGAGCGCAGCTCGGATCTCGGCGGCGTCTGGGAGCCGGCGCGCTCCTACCCCGAGGTGCAGACCCAGAGCCCGAAGGAGCTCTACCGCTACACCGACCGCGCCATGCCGGAGGCCTATCCGGAATGGCCGACCGGGCCGCAGGTCCACGCCTACCTCGCCGATTATGCCAAGAGTTTTGGCCTCGAGCGCATGCTGCGGCTCAACACCGAAGTCGCCGGCATGGCGCGCCGCGCCGACGGCAGACTGGGATGGACGCTTGCCTTGAAGGACAAGAACGGCACGACCACGAACGAGGATTTCGATTTCGTTGCGGTCTGCACCGGACAGTTCAACGAGCCGCGCGAGCTGCATTGCCCCGGCGAGGACGGCTTTCTGGCGCAGGGCGGCCAGATCCTGCACTCGTCGACATACGGCGATCCGACACTGGCGAAGGGACGCCGCGTCGTCGTGCTCGGCGGTTCGAAGTCCGCAACCGACATCGCCGTGAATGCGGTGAAGTCAGGCGCGCGCGAGGTCACCATCGTGATGCGTGAGCCGGTCTGGCGCATTCCCTATTTCATCGGCGGTCTCGTGAACTTCAAGCGCATCCTCTACATCCGCGCGCAGGAGGACATGTTTCCGGGCTGGGGCATCAGCGCGATGGGGCGGCTCGCGCACCGCATCGCCGCGCCGCTGGTCTGGGCGAACTGGCGCGGGCTGGAGAGCCTGCTGAAGGCGCAGCTCAAGCTCGGCCGCTGCAAGATGGTGCCGAAGCAGCGGATCGAGGACGGCGTCAACTGCTCGGTGCCCATCGCAACGCCGGGCTTCTACCCGATGGTCGCCGACGGCCGCATCAAGGCCGTGTTCGGCACGTTCGACCATTATGAGGGCGACAGCATCGTGATGAGTGGCGGCGAGCGCGTGGGCGCCGACGTCGCCGTGCTCGCGATCGGCTACAAGCTCGGCGTGCCGTTCCTGCCCGAGGCCTACCGGCAGAAACTGGTCGATGCCGACGGGCAGTACCGGCTCTATCGCCTGATCGCCAATCCGGATCTGCCCGAGCTCGGCTTCGTCGGCTTCAACTCCTCGTTCTGCACCGTGCTCTGCGCCGACCTCGCGGCGAACTGGCTGGTGCGTTATGCCGACGGCCAGCTCGCCAACCAGCCGACGGCCCAGACGATGCGCGACAACATCGAGATGATGCTGCACTTCAAGCGCGTCGAGCGGCCGGCCGCGGGCGTCTATGGCGGCCTCTGCGTCGCCCCCTATCACTACCGCCATTTCGACGAGCTGATGGCCGACATCGGTGCCAAGCAGCAGAAGCGCGGCGGACTTGCGGGACGCTTCCAGCCGCCGGATGCGGATGCTTACGCCAAGTTCCTTGCGACGGCGCCGGACTACCGAGCGGCGTGAAAGGAGAATTGCGGCGGCTCGCCTCCGACGTCTACGATCTCGCTGGCCATCGAATCGACGGGAACCAGCCATGGGATCGAGACGACTTGCTGCCGTAGCATTTGCGGCTGCTGCCTTCTTCGGCGCGGCACCCGCCGTTGCGCAGAAGGCGGCGCCGACGCCACAGCAATCGGAGGCGCTCGCGGCCTACGAGCGCGCGCTCGGCGGCTTCAAATCCATTCTCGCCGAGCGGCGGCGCCAGATCGAGGCGAAGGAGCCGCTGCCGAACCTGCCGGGACAGGCGCTCTATCTCGCGCGCGTCGCTGTGATCAGCAGCTACAAGGACCTCACCGACGTCATGCCGTCGCGGATCGGCCGGCCCAACAAGTTCGAGATTCCTCCGGCCTATTTCGATGCCGACATCGAGCCGCTGGTCGAGGAATACGGCAAGCTGTTCGACATCATGGAGGCGCCGCCGGCCGGCGCGCAGAGCTCGCCGACGCCGTTAGAGGACGTCGTCGATCTCGCGGTCGCAATTGCGCGCGCCAAGGGCCTCGCTCCCGAACACGCCGAAGCTGCCGGGCGGATCAGCCTCGGGCTGTTCTTTGCGGAGACCAACGGCAAGCAGAATGTCCGCAACGCACGCTCGAACACCTATATGGGCAGCTTCCAGACCGGCCCCTCCGAAGACCGCAACGGCCGCAAGACATGGGAGAAGATCAAGGGCGACGTCGCTGCGATCGATCCGGAGTTAAGTGCGCGAGACGACCGGGAGGAGGCGCGCGCCCGCGGCACCGATCAGCGCTTCAACCACTGGACCAACGTGCGCAACGGCCTGATGAACGCGCACGCCGATCTGTTTCGTGAGATCCCGAAAGTCGTGAAGACGCTGCCCGACCCGATCGACCAGATGAAGCTGTTCGAGCTGATCCAGATCGTTCCCACCCCGACGCGGTCCGCGCTGAGATCGGGCGATCTCCTGAACTACCGGGTGTCCAGCCCCAGGATCATGAGGTACCTGCGCAACAACAGCATTTTCGCGTTCGGACAGGCCGACCGGGCGCGAACCTCGGCAAGCTATCGCGAGATCTTCGCCGCGATGTGGCTGTTCAACCGGAAGTTCGAGAAGGCAATGGCGAAATACGCGGAGATCAGGGCACGCTGAGGAAGCGGGTTGCAACTGCCAGCGCAGGTTGTAGTCTCGCGGTGGCATCGATCACGCGGACCTTTCCATGCGCATTCTCGTTCTCGGCGGCAGCCAGTTTCTCGGCCGGGCGATCGCAAGCCATGCCTGCGCTGGCGGGCATGACGTGACCTGCGCCGCTCGCGGCCTCGCAGGGCCGATTGCCGCGGGCGCCCGCTTCGTGCGGATCGACCGCGACGTGGCCGACGGACTTGCGCCACTCGCGGGTGAGACATTCGACGCCGTGGTCGATGTCTCGCGTCATCCTGGCCAGGTCCGTCGCGCAGTCGCCGCGCTAAAGCGGCCGGGCGTGCATTGGACCTTCGTCTCGACGATCAGCGTTTATGCGGACAACCGCATCCCGGGGCAACGCGCCGACTCCGCGCCGCTGCGCGAGCCTGTTGCGGGAGAGATCGAGCACAGCACCGAGGCGATCTACGGCGCCGCCAAGGTGGCCTGCGAACAGGCGGTCGGCGATGACGCCTTCATCTGCCGCGCCGGACTGATCGCAGGGCCTGAGGACCCGACCGGACGGTTCGCCTACTGGCCGGCGCGGCTTGCGCGCGGCGGCGAGGTGCTGGCGCCGGGATCGCCGGAGGATGCGGTCCAGTTCATCGACGTGCGCGATCTCGCGCAATGGATCGTGCATGCGGCAGAGACCGATCTCACGGGCATCTATGACGGGATTGGGCCGATCCGCACGCGCGGCGGATTCCTGAGCGAATGCGCAGCCGCGCTGAACGCTTCCTGCACCTTCACCTGGATCGATCGCGACTTTCTGGAAGCGCATGACGTCAGGCGTTGGGCGGGCCCGCGGTCCTTGCCGATGTGGCTGCCATTGCCGGACTACGCCGGCTTCCTGACGCGCGATACCTCGCCCGCGCGCGCGGCCGGCTTGACCTCGCGACCGCCGGGAGACACCGCGCGCGATACGCTTCATTGGCTCCGCGCCGTCAACGGGCCAGTCGTCGGTCTCACTGCCGAAGACGAGAAGTATGTGCTTGCGGCGTGGCATGCGCGCCAGCCCTAGGTGCGGACGGGCCGATCGTTCGCCGGGTGAAAAAGCGCCTTGTCGTGACAAATCTGTCAAAAGCCACACAGCCGTTTGCTGTGCAAGGTCCGTGACCGCCATGGCTATGGTGTTCCACGACTGCCCATTTGTTGGTAGCCTGCCGCACCGACAGACAGCAATCGGGGACCACCGAATGACGCGCGCCAATCCCGCATCTCCCGCACGACGCAATGGAGCAGCGAGGAAACATATCGGTCGGGCACTCGCCGCAACCGCGGCATTGGCTGTGCTCGCCGGCTGCGAGGACAAGAACACGTTCGTGGCGCCGCCGCCGCCCAAGGTCGACGTCGCGACGCCGGTGCAGCGTCCGGTGACGCGCTACATCGAGGCGACCGGCAACACGGCACCGATCAAGAGCGTCGATCTCGTCGCGCGCGTGCAGGGCTTTCTGCAAACGATCGACTATCAGGACGGCACATTCGTGAAGCAGGGCACCCAGCTGTTCACGATCGAGCCTGAGACCTACAAGCTCAAGCTCGAGCAGGCCCAGGCGGCCGAAGTCGGCGCGCAGGCTTCGCTGCGGCAGGCGGAGGCCGACTACAAGCGACAGGCCGAGCTGGTGCAGCGCCAGGCCGTCTCGCAAGCCACGCTCGACACCTCGACCTCGAACCGCGACAACGCCCAGGCCAATCTGCAGCAGGCCCAGGCCAACACCAAGCTGGCCGAGGTCAATTACGGCTACACCAAGGTCACGGCACCGTTTGACGGCATCGTCAGCGCGCACATGGTCTCGATCGGCGAGCTCGTCGGCGTCTCCTCGCCGACCCAGCTCGCCACCATCGTCGCGATGGACCCGATCTATGTGAACTTCACCGTCAACGAGCAGGACGTGCTGCGCATCCGCGCCGAGGCGACCCGTCGCGGACTGACGCCCGCGGACATGAAGCACTTCCCGATTCAAGTGGGGCTGCAGACCGATACCGGCTACCCGCATGAGGGCAAGCTCGACTACGTCTCGCCGACCCTCAACCAGTCGACCGGCACGCTGGCCGTGCGCGGCCTCGTTCCCAACGACAAGCGGGTGCTGCTGCCTGGCTATTTCGTCCGGGTCCGCGTGCCCTTCGACCAGGAGAAGAGCGCCCTGCTCGTTCCCGACACCGCGCTCGGCAGCGACCAGGGCGGCCGCTATCTCCTCGTCGTCAACAACGACAACGTCGTCGAGCAGCGCAAGGTACAGATCGGTCCGGTCGATAACGGCCTGCGCGTGATCGAGAGCGGCCTGAAGCCAGAGGATCGGGTCGTGACCGCGGGGCTCTTGCGCGTCATCCCGGGCCAGAAGATCGACCCGCAGGTGACGAAGATCGAGCAGACGCAGGCCTCGAGCAAGTAGGGGCTGCCAGCCATGATCTCAAAGTTCTTCATCGAGCGGCCGGTCCTCTCGAACGTCATCGCGCTCCTGATGATCCTGATCGGCGGCGTTGCGCTGTTCAATCTCGCCATTGCGCAATACCCCGACGTGGTGCCGCCGACCGTGCAGGTCACCACGCGCTATCCCGGCGCCAGCGCCAAGACCGTGATCGACACCGTGGCGCTGCCGATCGAGCAGCAGGTCAACGGCGTTGAGGACATGCTGTACATGCAGTCCTACAGCGGCTCCGACGGCACCTACACACTGACCGTGACCTTCAAGATCGGCACCGACCTCAACTTCGCGCAGGTGCTGGTGCAGAACCGCGTCTCCAGCGCATTGTCGCAATTGCCGCAAGCCGTGCAGAACCAGGGCGTCACCGTACAGAAGCGGTCGACCTCGATCCTGTTGTTCGTGACGCTGACCTCGCCCGATTCGCGATACGACAGCCTCTACTTGAGCAACTACGCCACCATCAACATCCGCGACGAGCTCTCGCGCCTGCCCGGCGTCGGCAACGTCACCGTATTCGGCGCCGGCCAATACTCGATGCGGATCTGGCTCGATCCCAACAAGCTGCAGGTTCGCGGCCTGGTGCCGCAGGACGTGATCCAGGCAATCCAGCAGCAGAGCCAGCAGGTCGCCGCCGGCCAGGTCGGCGCACCGCCGACGCCGCCGGGACAGGCGTTCCAGTACACGCTCAACGTCAACGGACGGCTCGACGATGCCGGCCAGTTCGAGAACATCATCGTCAAGACCGGCACGAGCGGCGACGTCACGCGGGTGCGCGACGTCGGCTGGGTCGAGCTCGGCGCGCAGACCTACAGCCAGATCTTCTCGCTCAACAAGCAACCCGCGGTCGGCATCGGCGTATTCCAATCGCCGGGCGCCAACGCGCTCCAGGTCGAACAGGCCGTCGAGAAGAAGATGGCGGAGCTCGCCAAGCGCTTCCCCGAAGGCATCAAGTACGACACGCCGTTCGACACCACCAAGTTCGTCGAGGCCTCGGTGCACGAGGTCTACATGACCCTGATCGAGGCTGGCCTGCTGGTGCTGGTCGTGATCCTCATCTTCCTGCAGGACTGGCGCGCGATGCTGGTGCCGGCGACGACCGTGCCCGTCACCATCATCGGCGCCTTCGCGGCAATGGCGGCGCTCGGCTTCACCATCAACATGTCGACGCTGTTCGCGATCGTGCTTGCGATCGGCATCGTGGTCGACGACGCCATCGTCGTGGTCGAGGGCGCCGCCCACAACATCGAGCAGGGCATGAACGGTCATGACGCCGCGATCCGCGCGATGGACCAGCTGTTCGCGCCGATCGTCGGCATCACGCTGGTGCTGATCTCGGTATTCCTGCCGGCTTCGTTCCTGGCAGGACTGACCGGGCGCATCTATTCGCAATTCGCGCTGGTGATCGCCGCGACCGCCCTGCTCTCCGCCATCAACGCCGCGACCTTGAAGCCGACCCAATGCGCGCTGTGGCTGCGGCCGGCGGTGCCGCCGGAGCAACGCAATTTCTTCTATCGGGGCTTCAATGCGGTCTACAACCGCGTCGAGCGCGGCTACACGCGGCTGATCACGTTTCTCGTCAAGCACGCCACCATCTCGGTCGCATTCGCGCTGCTGATCATCGCAGCCAGCGGCTACGGCCTGTCGCGGGTGCCGACCGGCTTCCTGCCGATCGAGGACCAGGGCTATCTGATCGCCGCGGTGCAGCTGCCCGACGGCGCCGCGCTGGAGCGGACGCAGGCCGTGCTCGACAAAGCAAGCGGGCTGATCAAGGAGACGCCCGGCGTGGCGCAGGTCATCACCATCGCGGGCATCTCCGCGCTCGACAACAGCGCCAGCCTCGCCAATGCCGGTGTCGCCTACATCATCCTGAAGGATTGGGACGCCCGCAAAGGGCCCGGTGAGGATCTGCGCTCGCTGGTCTTTGGCCTGAACGACAAGCTCGCTGATATCATGGAGGCGCGCACCATCGTGTTGCCGCCGCCCCCGATCCAGGGCATCGGCAACGCCGCCGGCTTCTCGATGCAGGTCGAGCTGCGCGACGGCAACAGCGATTTCGCCAAGCTGCAGGCGATCACCGGCGCGATGGTGTCCAACGCACAGAGCCAGAGCGCGCTGCAGCGCGTGCAGTCCTCGTTCCGCTCCTCGGTGCCGCAGTTCAACGTCGAGATCGACCGCATCAAGACCCAGACCCTGCACGTCACCACCGATCAAGTGTTCTCTGCGCTGTCGACCTATCTCGGCTCGTCCTATGTCAACCAGTTCAACAAGTTCGGCCGCGTGTTCCAGGTCTACACCCAGGCCGATCCCGCCTTCCGCGTCACCGAGCGCGACATCGCCAACATGCAGGTGCGCAACTCGAACGGCGACATGATCCCGCTCGGCACCGTCGCCAAGATCACGCCGGCCACGGGGCCGTCGCTGATCAGCCTCTACAATCTCTATCCGTCGTCGACCGTGATCGGCCTACCGGCGCAGGGCTACTCCTCCGGCCAGTCGCTGAAGCTGATGGAGGAGATCGCGGACAAGACGCTGCCGCCGGGCACCGGCTATGAATGGACCGCGATGTCGTATCAGGAGAAGGCGGTCTCGAACCAGATCTACTGGGTGTTCGGGCTCGCCATGCTGCTGGTCTATCTCGTGCTCGCCGGCCAGTACGAGAGCTGGTACGCGCCGATCTCGGTGATCCTCGCCGTGCCGCTGTCGCTGCTCGGACCGATGCTGATCCTCTCCGCGCTCAAGATCGACAACAACCTCTATTGCCAGATCGGCTTGATCCTGCTCATCGCGCTCTCGGCCAAGAACGCCATCCTGATCGTCGAGGTCGGCCTCGAGCTGCACGGCCGCGACGGCAAGCCGATCATCGAATCCGCGATCGAGGCGGCGCGCGCCCGCTTCCGCCCGATCCTGATGACCTCGTTCGCCTTCATCCTCGGCGTCGTCCCGCTGGTGCTCGCCACCGGCGCCGGCGCCAGCGCGCGCAAGTCGATCGGCATCACGGTGTTCTCGGGCATGCTGGCCTCGACCTGCCTTGCGGTGCTGTTCGTGCCGGCCTTCTTTGTGGTGGTGCAGCGCTTCGAGAACTGGCGGGCGTCGAAGAAGAAGCCGCAGGCGGTGGCGGAGGTGAAGTCTTAGCTTCCTTTCGTCCGCTCAAAACAAAGAGTGCGAAAAACAACCCCATGCACAGTAGGGATGGAGTTGAAAAGGTTGGCGTAATTTCGGTCTTACCGAACCGGCTTGCTCCGTCGGGCAAAACAGGGGCATAATGGCATCATAGGCGGCATGGCGAGGGTGCCTCCTCATCCTCCGTCATTGCGAGCGAAGCGAAGCAATCCAGACCGCCTCCGCGGAGGCAGTCTGGATTGCTTCGTCGCAAGGGCTCCTCGCAATGACGGTGGAGAGAGTTCGGCTCACACCGCCTGCGGTGTCCTGATCTCGCGCGGCAGGATCAGCGCGGCGGCGATGGCGAGCAGGCAAAGGGCGGCGAAGGCGTGCAGCATGGTGACGAAGCCGCCCTGCTCGTAGAGCCAGGCAACGAGGCCGACCGAGGCGCCGGCCGCGGTGAAACCGACAAAATAGCGCACGGCATAGGCGCGCGAACGCCACTCTTCCGTCGTGTATTTGCCGACCATGGCGTCGTTCACCGTGACCTGCCCGAACGCGCCCATGACGATACCGATCGACACCAGGATCAGCGGAAGATTGTTCAGGCTCGCAGCGAGATACAGGAACGGCGCCAGCATGAAGGACAGCGGCAGCGCCACCGTCTTCAGCGAATAGCGGTCGAGCAGCCGTCCGATCGTGTACTGCGTCATCGCGCCGAACACGTAGACGCCGGCGGCGATGACACCTAACAGCGCCGGGCTTTTGGTCAGGTCCGCGAGCCGTTCGGCGAACAGCTTTGGCAGCGCCACGGTGACGGCGTTGAAGGTCGTGGAGATCGCGATCACCACGATCAGGAGCGCCAGGATCACGCGCCACATGTCCTGCCTGGCCACCCGCGCCTGCGCCGCGGCCTGCTTGCTGCCCTTGCGGTCCTCGTGCACGATGGTCAGCGCGAAGGTGATGCCGATCAGGACGGTGACCGCGCCGGGAACGATGAACGCAAAGCGCCAGCCGAGATATTGGCCGATCACGCCTGTGACCAGCGCCGACGAGGCCACGCCGAGATTGCCCCAGACGCCGTTGATGCCCATCTCGCGGCCGAGCCGGTCGGCGTAAGACACGATCATGGCGGTGCCGACGGGGTGATAGATCGAGGCGAAGATGCCGATCGCGAGCAGCGCGGCGCCGAGCTGCACGGGGGTCTGCACGAAGCCGACCGCGATCATCGAAAGGCCGATGCCGACGAAGAAGATCAGCATCATGTGGCGGCGGCTCCACCGATCGCCCAGCCAGCCGGTGAGCAGCGAGCCGGCGCCGAAGGCGACGAAGCCCGGCGTCGCGTAGGGCAAGAGTTCCGAATAGGCCATGCCGAGCGCCGGACCCATGATGATGACGGCGGCTGCGAAGATCAGCATCGAATAATGGTCGATGAAATGACCTGCGTTGACGAAACCGATGACCCGGCTGGGGCTGTTCATTCCGAATCCTCTCCTGCTCCGAAATGAGTTATATGTCCTCCCGATGACGAGATGCTGCCAATGACTGTCGTGGAAAGGCCAATCTTGGAAACGCCAATGCTGCGGGAGGTCCGGAGCAACCACCGCTCGCCCGCGGGCGTGCACCTGGTCGCCCGCGACTATCCCAAGGGGATGCGGATCGATCTGCACATGCACCGCGAGTCGCAGCTGATCTATGCGGCAAAGGGCACGATGCAGGTGACGACGCCCGCCGGACGCTGGCTGGTGCCGCCGGACCGCGCGGTCTGGGTGCCGGCCGGGCTCGAGCATGCCATTGACCTGCTCGCCGACATCGAGATGCGCACGCTGTATTTCGACCTGTCCTGGCTGAAGCGCGAGCAGCGCTATGACGGTCTGACGAGGGAATTCGTGGTGCGGGTGTCGCCGTTGCTCAATCAGGCGATCCTCGCGCTGTTCGACGGGCGCAACACCGAGGAACGCACCGAGCTCCTGGTGCGCCTGGTGATGCTTGAATTGCACCGGGCCGAGGATTCCGCGACTTTCGTGCCGCTGCCGCGCGAGGCGCGCTGCCGCCGCGCCGCGATGATCGTGCTCGACGATCCCACCGGCCTGCACGACATCGACACGCTAGCGCGCGAGGTGGGAACCTCCGGGCGTACGCTGTCGCGGCTGTTTTCGAGCGAGACGCAGCTGAGCTTCAAGAGCTGGTGCCAGCGCGCGAGGATTGCGGCGGCGATCGAGCGGTTATCGACGGATGCGAATGTCTCGGTGAAGCAGCTCGCGACCCAGCTCGGCTATGCCAGCGTGCCGGCGTTCTCGGCCGCGTTCCGCCAGGTGACGGGTCGGACGCCGACGGAGTTTGCAACACACGCGGTGTCGTCGCCCGGCTTGACCGGGCGACCCAGTACGCCGAGACGGCTCGGCTAGAATCGAGAAGCTGCGGGGTACTGGATGCCCCGGTCAAGCCGGGGCATGACAGCGCGTTTTGGAATGAGCACTGCCCGGCATATCATCGACCCGTTCCGGCATGCCCTCATTCTCCAAACGCACGGCCCGACGAAAGATGCCGCATTCGCCTGCTTGATTGTGATCGGCTTGCACCCAAATCCCGTGTAAGCTTGCCGCATCGCACAGACCTGATACGAAAGCCCCGATGGCCAACGCCTTCTTCTCCGACCTGCTTGCCACCATCTCCGAGCGCGGCCGCACGTTGCTTCGCCGGGGAGACGCCGCCGATACCAAGCATGATGCCGACGGACTGCTCGAGCTCTGCGATGCGCTGCTGTCGGGCCGGGGCGAAGCCTCGGGCACCGCGATGGCGCGCGAGGTGCTCGACATCTACGGGGAGCTGGACGCGGCCGGACGCCGCGCCTTCTTCGAGGGCTTGGTGCGCGATTTCGGTCCCGACCGGGAGCGCCTGTCCAAGGCGATCGAGACATGGCGGGCCGCGCCCAGCGACGAGGACGCAAGCTCGCTGCACTTCGCCTCAGAGCCGCGCCGGCAGGAGCTGATCCGGCGGCTCAACCGCGCACCCGGCGGTACCGGCGATCTCGTCAACATGCGCGCCGATCTGCTCGGTATGATGAACGGGCGCACCGATCTCGCCGCGCTCGACCGCGACGTCTCGCATCTTCTCTCTTCGTGGTTCAACAGGGGGTTTCTCGTGCTGCGCAGGATCGACTGGTCGACCCCGGCCAACATCCTCGAAAAGATCATCCGTTATGAGGCCGTGCACGAGATCTCGGACTGGGACGATCTGCGCCGCCGCATCGATCCGGTCGACCGGCGCTGCTACGCCTTCTTCCATCCTGCGATGGTGGACGAGCCCTTGATCTTCGTCGAGGTGGCGCTGACCGAGACGATCCCCGGCGCGATCCAGCCCCTGCTCGCGGTCGACCGCCAGCACCTGCCGATCGAGCGCGCGCGCACCGCCGTGTTCTATTCGATCTCCAACACCCAGCGCGGCCTGGGCGGCATCTCCTTCGGCAGCTTCCTGATCAAGCAGGTGGTGGAAGAGCTGCGCCGCGAGCTGCCGAAGCTCGACACCTTCGTCACGCTGTCGCCGGTGCCGGGCTTCATGGCCTGGGTGAAGCAGGACAAGGATCTGCCGCTGTCGGACGAGGACCGCGAGGTGCTGAGGCGCCTCGACGATCCCAGATGGTTCGAGAGCCCGGAGACGGCGGCGCTGCTCCGCGCCGTGCTGGAGCCGCTCGCGGCGCACTATTTTCTCAAGGCGCGCACGCCAAAGGGCAAGCTGATCGATTCCGTCGCCCGCTTCCATCTCGGCAACGGCGCCCGGCTGGAGCGCATCAACTGGCTCGGCGACCTCTCGCCCAAGGGAATGCGCGAGTCCGCCGGCGTCATGGTCAACTACCTCTACCGCCTCGACGACATCGAGAAGAACCACGAGGCCTACGCCAATGACGGCGAGGTCGTGGCGTCGAGCGCGGTGAAGAAGCTGCTGAAGGGCGAGGGGCGAAGGCTGCTGGATATGCGGTTGTCGTAACGACACACTCGGTCGTCGTCCCGGACAAGCGCAGCTCCCGACAACGCGTAGCGTTGTCTCGAGCGAAGCGCAGATCCGGGACCCATAACCACAGGAGCTCGTGGTTACGGGGACTCGGAGTTATTAGCTTCGCGAAACGACTCCTCCCTGGGGTTATGGGTCCCCGCCTTCGCGGGGACGACACCGTTGTTAGCGCGGCCGTCTCGCCTCGAACTCCGAAGCGCGCGCCTACTCGGCCAGCGCCTTCATTTCCTTGTAGAGATCCGACTTGCCTTCGAAGCCGATGCCTGCAAGCTCGGGCATGGTGATGTGGCCGTTCTCGACGCGCACGCCGTCGGGGAAGCCGCCATAGGGCTGGAACAGGTCGGGATAGCTTTCGTTTCCGCCCAAGCCGAGGCCGGCGGCGATGTTGAGCGACATCTGGTGGCCGCCATGCGGGATGCAGCGGCTCGGCGACCAGCCGTGGGTCTTCAGCACCTCCAGCGTGCGCTGGTATTCGCACAGGCCATAGGACAGCGCGCAATCGAACTGCAGCCAGTCGCGATCGGGGCGCATGCCGCCGTAGCGGATCAGATTGCGGGCGTCATGATGGCTGAACAGGTTCTCGCCGGTCGCCATCGGGCCGGGATAGAACTCCGCGAGCGCAGCCTGCAGCGCGTAGTCGAGCGGATCGCCGGCTTCCTCGTACCAGAACAACGGATAGTCCCGCAGCATCTTGGCGTAGGCGATGGCGGTCTCCAGGTTGAAGCGGCCGTTGGCGTCGACGGCGAGCTGGGCGTCCTTGCCGATCTCCTTCAGCACCGCCTCGATGCGCCTGCGGTCCTCGTCGATATCAGCGCCGCCGATCTTCATCTTGACGACGTTGTAGCCGCGGTCGAGATAGCCGCGCATCTCAGCCCGCAGCATCGAGAGATCCTTGCCGGGATAATAGTAGCCGCCGGCGGCATAGACGAACACGCGCGGATTGGCTTTGACGCCGTGACGCTCGGCGAGCAAGCGGAACAGCGGCTTGCCGGCGATCTTCGCCACCGCGTCCCACACCGCCATGTCGATGGTACCGACCGCGACCGAGCGCTCGCCGTGGCCGCCCGGCTTCTCGTTGGTCATCATCGCGGCCCAGACCTTGTCGGGGTCGAGATTGTCGCCGGCTGCGTTGAGCAGCGACTTCGGATCAGCTTCCGTGATGCGCGCGGCAAAGCGCTCGCGGATCAGACCGCCCTGCCCGTAGCGGCCGTTGGAGTTGAAGCCGTAGCCGACGACCCGCTTGCCGTCACGCACCACATCGGTGACGACGGCGACGAGGCTGGTCGTCATCTTCGTGAAGTCGATATAGGCGTTGCGGATCGGCGAAGAGATCGGTTTTGTAATTTCGCGGACGTCGACGATGCGGACGGACATGGGCGATTTTCCTGGCTGGATCTCTCCGCTCGTCATGGCCGGGCTTGACCCGGCCATCCACGTCTTTGCCACGGAGCAAGTCTGAAGACGTGGATGCCCGGGTCAAGCCCGGGCATGACGACAGAGTGTGGGCGAAATACGAGACTATGTCTTATCCCGGAATGACGGCTTCGCCGTCACTTCTTATCCCGGAAATACGGCTCCACCGGACCGTGCACCTTGATGGTCAGCGGGTTGCCGTGGCGGTCCTTGGCGTTCCCTGCGGTGACGCGGACCCAGCCTTCGCTGATGCAGTACTCCTCGACATTGGTCTTCTCGATGCCCTTGAAGCGGATGCCGACGTCGCGCGACAGGATCTCCGCGTTGTAATAGGGGCTGTTCGGGTCGACCGACAGGCGGTCCGGAAATTCGTCGCTCATGATTGTCTCGCTCACAACAGTGTTTCGATTTGATTGCGCAATCCTTCGGGCCGCGCGGTCGGCGCATAGCGCGCGACCACGCGGCCCTCACGGTTCACCAGGAATTTGGTGAAATTCCATTTGATGGCGGCGCCGAGAAGCCCGGATTGCTGGCGTTTCAGGTACTCGTACAGAGGATGTGCCTTCGGCCCGTTGACGTCGATCTTCTCGAACAGGGGAAAGGTGACGTCGTAATGGGTCGAGCAGAATTCCTGGATCTCGCTCGCCTGCCCCGGCTCCTGCGCGCCGAACTGGTTGCAGGGAAAGCCGAGCACCGAGAAGCCGCGCGGCGAGAGGTCGCGATGGAGATCCTCGAGGCCGCGATATTGCGGCGTGAAGCCGCATTTGCTCGCTGTGTTGACGATCAACAGCACCTGCCCCTCGAAACGCCGCAGGGCGACCTCCTCGCCGGCCAGCGAGTTGGCCTTGAAGTCGTAGATGGCGGTCATCGCTAGCCCACGGGATCGATCGGCGACGGTGGCACGCCGCCGGCCTCGATCGCCTCGCCCGCGAGCAGGCACAGATCCTCGCGATAGCGGCCGGAGACGATGTGCACGCCGACCGGCGCCTTGCCGACGAGACCGGTGGAGACGACGAGGCCCGGCAGTCCCATGAAGGGAATCGCGATCTGCGGCAGCTGCGCTTCCCAGACCCGCTTGAAGGAGTCCTCGTCCTTGCGGTCGAGATGGTCGGGGAACGGCAATTCGCCGGAGACCGGCGTCAGCAGCACGGCGTATTTTTCGAAGAACAGCATCCAGTCGCGCGTCAGCGTGGCGCGTCGGGTCAGCGCCCTGGCGTAATTGGCCTGATCCATCGGCGTGACCCTGGCGCGGTTGCCGCGCAGGCAGGCCAGTGCGCCGGGATCGCCCTCGCGCTCGGCCATCTCCAGCTGCGCCTCATAGCCGTCGCCGAGCCAGAGCTTGATCTGCCACTCGACCGCCTCGCGCATCGGCGGCGTGTCCTCGATCACATCGACGGTCCAGCCCGCGCGCTCCAACCGCTTGCCGGCATCGCTCACCGCGGCCTTCACCTCCGGCGCGGTGGCAAGGCCGCCCGGATTGAGGCAGAGCGCGGCGCGCTTGTCCCGCGCCGGGCCCTGCCGCGGCACCGGCACGAACCAGGGATCGCGGATGTCGCGGGCCGACATGGCTTCGAGCGAGATGCGCAAATCGTTGACCGTGCGCGCCAGCGGGCCCGACACCGCCATGATCTGCGGTCCGATCGGGCGCTCCGGCAGCGCCGGGTTGAAGGCGGGAATGCGGCCAAGCGTTGGGCGCAGACCGTGCACGCCGCAGGCATAGGCGGGATAACGGATCGAGCCGGCGATATCGGTGCCGTGCGCGATGTGGCCGATGCCGGCCGCGACCGCCGAGCCGGCGCCGCCGGAGGAGCCGCCGGGCGTCAGCGAGGCATCCCGGGGGTTCTTGGTGTCGCCGTGGATGAGATTGGTGGTGAACCAGCGATAGGAGAAGGCCGGGCAATTGGTGCGGCCGAGCAGGATGGCGCCAGATTTCCGGAAATTGGCGACCACCGGATTGTCCTCGCGCGCGATCAGGTCGCGCTGCAGCTTGAGGCCGTTGGTGGTGGCAAAGCCTTCCTGGTCGACATTGGCCTTGATGGTGACGGGCACGCCGGCAAGGACGCCGGGGTCCTCGCCCCGCCCAATTGCGGCATCGACGGCATCGGCCTGCTTGAGCACGTCCTCCGGCCGGTGGTCGATCACCGCGTTGAGCTGGGGATTGACGGCATCGAGCCGCGCGAGACCCGCCTTGGCGGCCTCCCTGGCGGACACTTTTTTAGACCTGACGAGGGCGGCGAGGTCGGCGGCCGACAGGCGCCAGAGATCTTGCATGGCTTGCTCCGTATGACCGGCGTCTTTTAGCGCCGGGAACGCGGCAAAGCCATGCGGATTTCGCGGGGGTGGAGGGCGGGTTTGGCCCGGGTGCTGCCTCATTCTCCGTCATTGCGAGGAGCCCTTGCGACGAAGCAATCCAGGCTGCCTCCGGGGCGGGATTCTGGATTGCTTCGCTACGCTCGCAATGACGTGGAGGGAGTGGTGGGCCTCTCTTGCCACCTCGCGGACTGGTCCGGCTAATGCCTCGTGGCGGACTGGTCCGGCATGTCGAGCAGCGCCTCGGTGAAGGGAAACTCCAGCACGATCTCGCCGTCGGCGTCGGTGACCTCGATGACGGCCTCCAGCAGCGCCGGCTGGGTTCCTTCCGACTTCACGACCTCGAGGATCATCTGGCGCGCGACCTCCCAGGCGCGATCGGGGTTGCGCAGGTCCTCGCCGTCAGGATCCACAATCAGTTCGTCGCCGATGCGGGTGTTGAAGAAATATCTGGGCATGCCTGATCCAATGGGGTCGTCTGTCGCCGATGAGAAGCCGATCCATACTCACAACTGGTTTATCCCGACAGGGATCACGACCTATCGGCAATTTTGCGTATCTGATCCGCTCATCTTTGCGGCCGCAATACGCCATCTTTGCAGTGCAACAATTCCCGCAGCCTACTACCTAGGTCGGGAAAATTTCACTGGCGAACTTTGCCGTCCGCACTAACTTGTCCAATGGGCGGATACGTCCGAATTCGCGAAAATGGAGAGCCAAATGGCCTGGAAAGCCCCGAAGATCGTCGAAGTGCCCTGCGGCATGGAAATCAATATGTATGTGAGCGCCACCCGCAAGTAAGCGGCTGGTGGAAACGCGTTCTGCGCAGGTGGTTCTTTCGGTCACGATACGTTTCCGACAGTCAGAAACCTTGTCCGAAACTGTCTCGGCCTGAGATCCACCTCGCCAATTCGCCTCCAGGAGACGGATCATGCTTCGCGTCGTCGTCCTGGGCGCCGGGGCCGGCGGCGGAGTTCCGCAGTGGAATTGCGGCTGCGAAGGCTGCCGCGCGGCTCGTGCGAAGGGACATGAGCTCTTTCGAACCCAGGCTTCTGTGGCCTTCAGCGGCGACGGCGAGCACTGGTTCCTGATCAACGCCTCCCCCGATCTTCGCCAGCAATTGAATGCCACGCCGCAGCTGCACCCCAAGGCGGGCGCGCTGCGCCACACGCCGATTGCGGGCGTGATCTTGACCAACAGCGAAGTCGATGCCGTAGCCGGCCTCTTATCGATGCGCGAGGGCTCGCCCTTCACGGTCTATGCGCACGAGAAGGTGCTGGCGATCCTCAGCTCCAACAGCATCTTCAACGTGCTGAACGAGAAGAACGTGCGGCGCCAGCCGATTGCGATCCGGGAGCCGTTCGAGCCGCGGCTGCCCGACGGCACGCGCTCGGGGCTCGAGGTGCTGCCCTTCGCCGTGCCGGGGAAGTCGGCCTGGTATCTCGAAGGCAAAGCGCATCCGGGCGGCGAGAGCGGCGACGGCGACACGCTGGGCCTGAAGATCACCGACAAGGCCACCGGCAAGTTCTTCTACTTCATCGCGGCCTGCGCCGAAGTGACCGACGCGCTCAAGGCCGAGATCGACGGCGCTTCACTGGTGTTCTTCGACGGCACGGTCTGGCGCGACGACGAGATGATCAGGGCCGGCCTCGGCCACAAGACCGGCAAGAGCATGGGCCATGTCGCCATGTCCGGCGAGGACGGCGCCATCGCGCGGCTGGCCGACCTCAATATCGACAGGAAGCTGTTTCTGCATATCAATAACTCGAATCCGGCGCTGCTCCCCGGCTCGCCCGAGCGCAAAGCCGCTGAGCAGGCGGGCTGGCAGATACCCGCGGACGGAACGGAGATCGTGCTGTGAACGCCGCATCACTGACTGGAATGACCGCGCTCTCGATCGGCAAGGACTTGAAGCTCAACTCGGCTGAGCAGCTCGAGGCGGCGCTGCGCCACATCGGCGCCACGCGCTATCACAGCCTGCATCCGTTCCATAAGCTGCTGCATGGCGGCAAGCTGAACAAGGGCCAGGTGCAGGCCTGGGCGCTCAACCGCTACTATTACCAGAGCACGATTCCGATCAAGGACGCGGTGGTGATCTCCCGCTTCCGCGACCGCGCCACCCGCCTGGAATGGCGCCATCGCATCGAGGACCATGACGGCGATGTCGGCAGCGAGGGCGGCATCGAGCGCTGGATCAAGCTGACCGAAGGGCTCGGGCTCGACACCGCTTACGTCGAATCCACCGAAGGCATCTTGCCGGCGACGCGCTTCGCGGTGGAAGCCTATGTGCACTTCTGCCGCGAAAAAAGCCCGCTGGAGGCGATCGCCTCCTCGCTCACCGAGCTGTTCGCGCCGAACCTGCATGAAGAACGCATCTCGGGCATGCTGGAGCACTACGACTTCGTCAACCCCGATATCATGAGCTACTTCAAGCGCCGCCTGACCCAGGCGCCGCGCGACGCCAATTTCGCGCTCGATTATGTCAAGAGGCACGCCACGACGCCGGAGCAGCGCGCGCAGGTCTGCAACGCGCTGATCTTCAAGACCAACGTGCTGTGGGTGCAGCTGGACGCGCTCCAGCATGCCTATGTCGAGGGCCACATTCCGCCGGGCGCGTTCGTGCCCAAAGCGAGCTGAGGATTAAAGCAATGGCCGGGCCGCGGAACATCAGCGTCAGCGAGGCGAGTCGCCCCGTGCTGCCGCGGCATGCCAAGCTGAAATATGACGAGACGCGCAAGGTCTGGGTGATCCTGGCGCCGGAGCGGGTGCTAGCGCCGGACGAGATTGCGGTCGAGGTCTTGCAACTCTGCAACGGCGAGCGCAATGTCGGCGAGGTCGCCGATCAGCTCGCCACAAAGTACGCAGCGCCGCGCGAGGCGATCCTGACCGACGTCATCGCCATGTTGCAGGATCTCGCCGACAAGGGCTTTCTCACCGAGATCAGGGAGAAGACGTCATGAGCGACGTGACCATCCCGCCCAGCGACAGCCTCGCGGTGCTGGAAAAGCAGCGCTCGACAGCGGAGACGTTCGGCATCCCGCTCGCCGTGCTGCTCGAGATCACTCACCGCTGCCCGCTGCAATGTCCCTATTGCTCCAACCCGGTCGAGCTCGACCGCTCCGGCAAGGAGCTGACGACCGAGGAATGGAAGAAGGTGCTGAGCGAGCTCGCCGAGATCGGCGTGCTCCAGGTGCACTTCTCCGGCGGCGAGCCGACGGCGCGGAAAGATCTGGTCGAGCTGGTCAAGCATGCCAGCGACGCCGGGCTCTATACCAACCTGATCACCTCGGCCGTGCTGCTGACGCGCGAGAAGCTCAGCGATCTCGCCGACGCCGGGCTCTGCCATGTGCAGATCTCTTTCCAGGGCATCGAGGAAGGCCTCGCCGATCGCGTTGCCGGCTACAAGGGCGGTCATCGCAAGAAGCTCGAGGTCGCGAAATGGACGCGCGAGCTCGACCTGCCGCTCACCGTGAACGCGGTGATGCACCGGCAGAACCTGCACCAGCTCCCTGACATCATCCAGATGGCGCTCGATCTCGATGCCGACCGGCTCGAGGTCGCCAATGTGCAATATTACGGCTGGGCGCTGAAGAACCGGGCCGCGCTGATGCCGACCGTGGCGCAGTTAGAGGAATGCACTGAAATCGTCGAGGAGGCACGGGAGCGGCTGAAGGGCCGGCTGACGATCGACTATGTCGTGCCGGATTATTACGCGCTGCGGCCGAAGAAGTGCATGGGCGGCTGGGGCCGGCAGTTCTTCAACATCTCGCCCGCCGGCAAGGTGCTGCCCTGCCACGCCGCCGAGAGCATCACGGGGCTCGAATTCGAATCCGTGCGCTCCAACCATTCGATCGCCTGGATCTGGCAGAACTCGGACGCCTTCAACCGCTATCGCGGCACCGGCTGGATGAAGGAGCCGTGCAAGACTTGCGAGTTCCGCGAGATCGATTTCGGCGGCTGCCGCTGCCAGGCCTTCGCGCTGACCGGCGATGCCGCCAACACCGATCCGGCCTGCGCGCTGTCGCCGCTGCACGAGACCATCTTCAAGCAGGCGGAAGCCGAGGCCGAGGGCGAGACCAGCCGCTTCCTCTATCGCAACTTTGCCGGCGGCACCCTGGAATCCGAGAATGGGACCTGACGCCGACGCGGCCGCTTCCACCAAACGTGCCGATCCCTTTGCGCCGCTGACCTCCGACATGCTCGATGTCGGCGACGGCCATGAGCTCTATGTCGAGAGCGTCGGCCGCGCCGACGGCATCCCCGCGGTCTACCTGCATGGCGGGCCCGGCAGCGGCTGCCAGCCCGACCATCGCCGGCTGTTCGATCCCGACCGCTTCTGCGCCGTGCTGTTCGACCAGCGCGGCTGCGGCCGCAGCCGGCCCAAGGGATCGCGCGAGCACAACACCACACAGCATCTGATCGCGGACATGGAAACGATCCGCGAAAAGTTCGGCTTCGAACGCTGGATGGTGGTCGGCGGCTCCTGGGGCGCGACGCTGGCGCTGGCTTATGCCGAGGTGCATCCCGAGCGCGTCTCGGGCATTGCGCTGCGCGCGACGTTTCTCGGCACGCGAGCCGAGGTCGAGACGGCCTTCACCTCGCGCCTGTCGCAATTCCATCCGGCGCTGTACGAGGATTTCCTCAGCGTGCTGCCGCCCGAAGAGCGGGCGCAGCCGGTGGAGGCCTTTTGGCGCCGCATCCTCGATGCCGACCCTGCCGTGCATGGCCCGGCGGCGAAGGCCTGGCACGACACCGAGCGCACCTTGTCCGAGCACAAGCCGGCCAGGACGCGGCTCGATCTCGCCGCGCTGAACGTCTGGCGCACATTGCCGGCGACGCCGTTCATGGAAGCGCATTATTTCATCAACGACAGCTTCATGAACGAGGACCAGCTGCTGCGGAACGCGGGCCGGCTCGAAGGCATTCCCGGCATAATCGTGCAGGGGCGCTATGATCTGTTGTGTCCTCCCGCGACAGCGCAGGCCCTTGCGAAAGTATGGCCCGGTTCCGAGCTTCGCATCGTGGAAGAAGCCGGGCATTCGCTCTATGATGGCGGCGTGAGGGACGCGGTCATGAAGTCGATCGCGGACCTTGCGTCGAAGATCGGGCGATGAGAGGACAAGAAGAATGCCGCTCGCCGGAAAGGGCATGCTGCTGACGTCGATGAACATCGACGCTTCGGACGAGGCCGATTTCAACCGCTGGTACGATCGCGAGCATCTGGAAGAGCGCGTCGCAATCGACGGATTTCTCGAAGCGCGGCGCTATGTCGCGCATGCCGCCAACCCCAAATATCTCTCGCTGTACTCGACCGAAACGCTCGGCGTGCTCGACAGCCCCGCCTACCGGGCGCGGCTCGCCGACCAGACCGAATGGTCGCGGCGATCCATGGCGCGCTTCCGGGACATGCTGCGCGTGGTCGCGCGCATCACGATCAGCAAGGGTACTGGCCGCGGCACGTCGCTCGGCCTGGTGCGGCTGCGGCCGACGCCCGACAACGCCGGTGCGTGGCGTGATGCGCTGCAAGAAAAGCTGGCGCCGCAAGACCGCGACGGCATCATCTCGATGCACCTGCTCGAAAGCGAGCCGGAATTGTCGGGCGCAACGGCGGGAATTCCGGCGGTGCGCAACGAGGGCGCGCGAGACTGGTTCGTGCTGATCGACGGCACGCATGTCAATGCGGTCTCCGCCGTCATCGCCGAGCGCTTCACCGGCCCGGCTGCGGCGCCCTTCCCGCTCCCCATCTCCGTCGGCACCTACTGCCTGATGTGGGACCTCGCCAAGAGCGATATCGCGCGCGGCTGAACGGCACCCGCATCGCAGCATATTGCACCGCACGCGTCTCGTGCGCCGCGCGTTAATGCCGTGCACGCGTAGCTCCCATGAAAGCGGTGACGCGCGCAAATTTGCCGTTGTACTTCGGAACGGTTCTAATAAGCTAACCCAATGACGTCATTCAGAAACCAGATCGAAGCGCGTTAAGCGCTCGCCAAGCTCTAACAAAAAAGGCCGCGGGGTCTTCGGGCTCGCGCGGACAGGGTAGGAATGAAACCGACCGACATCGCGGCCCCCGACTACTTTCACAAAGTGGTCGATTGCCAATGGGCCTGTCCTGCGCACACCCCGGTTCCCGAATACATCCGACTGATCGCCCAAGGCCGCTACAGCGATGCCTACATGATCAATTGGAAGTCGAACGTGTTTCCCGGCATTCTGGGACGCACCTGCGATCGTCCCTGCGAGCCGGCGTGCCGGCGCGGACGCGTGGAGGAAAATCCTGTCGCGATCTGCCGCCTCAAGCGTGTTGCGGCGGATTTCAAGGACGACATCAGGCAGCGGCTGCCGAAGCCCGGGCCGAAGAACGGCAAGCGCGTCGCGCTGGTCGGCGGCGGTCCCGCTTCGCTGACGGTGGCACGCGATCTCGCGCCGCTCGGCTATCACTGCACCGTGTTCGATGCCGACCCGGAAGCCGGCGGCATGATGCGCACCCAGATCCCGAAATTCCGCCTGCCCAATTCCGTGATCGACGAGGAGACCGGCTACATCCTGGGTCTCGGCGTCGAGTTCAAAGGCGGCCACCGCATCGACAGCATGAAGGCGCTGCTTGCCGAGAAATACGACGCCATCTTCGTCGGCTCCGGCGCGCCGCGCGGCCGCGAGCTCGAGCTTCCCGGCCGGAAAGAGGCCGCCGCCAACATCCATATCGGCATCGAATGGCTGGCCAACGTGTCATTCGGCCATGTCGACAAGATAGGCAAGCGCGTCATCGTGCTCGGCGGCGGCAACACCGCGATGGATTGCTGCCGCACCGCACGCCGGCTCGGCGGCGAGAAAGTCACCGTGGTCGTGCGTTCCGGCTTCGACGAGATGAAGGCCTCGCCGTGGGAGAAGGAGGACGCGATCCACGAGGATATCCCGATCCTCAACTACATGGTCCCGGTGGCCTTCAAGCATGTCGCCGGCAAGCTGATCGGCGTCACCTTCCAGCACGTCAAAGCCGAATACGACGCCAAAGGCCGCCGCAACCTCGTGCCTTCGGGCGATCCCGATCAGACCATTCCCTGCGACGACGTGCTGGTCGCGGTCGGTCAGGAGAACGCCTTCCCCTGGATCGAGCAGGATTGCGGCATCGAGTTCGACAAATGGCACATGCCGAAGGTCGATCCGAAGACCTTCGCCTCGACCAATCCGAAAGTGTTCTTCGGCGGCGATGCCGCGTTCGGCCCGAAGAACATCATCTGGGCGGTCGCGCACGGCCATGACGCCGCGCTGTCGATCCACAAGATGCTCTCGGGCGAAGCGGTCGACGAGCGCCCGCTGCCGGAGGTGCAAATCTCCTCGCAGAAGATGGGCATCCACGAATGGAGCTATGACAACGACATCTCGCCCGACAAGCGCTACAAGGTGCCGCATCGCGACAAGGTCGTTGCGCTGAAGGACATCCGCGCCGAGGTCGAGCTCGGCTATGACGTCAAGCTGGCGCTCGGCGAAGCCCATCGCTGCCTGAACTGCGACGTGCAGACCGTGTTCTCGACCTCGCTCTGCATCGAGTGCGACGCCTGCGCCGACATCTGTCCGATGGATTGCATCACCTTCACCGCTAACGGCGAGGAAAGCGATCTGCGCCAGCGCCTGAAGGCGCCCTCCGCGCATCCGGACCAGGACCTCTACGTCTCCTCGGACCTGAAGACCGGGCGGGTGATGGTGAAGGACGAGGATGTCTGCCTGCATTGCGGGCTGTGCGCCGAGCGCTGTCCCACCGGCGCCTGGGACATGCAGAAATATTTCATCGAGATGACCCACGCAGGTTCGACATGTCCGACAAAAAGCCGATCAGCAGCGTAAACGACTTCGTCGTCCGCTTCGCCAACGTCAACGGCTCGGGCTCGGCCAGCGCCAACGAGATGTTCGCGCGCGCGATCCTGCGCCACGGCGTGCCTGTCAGCCCACGCAACATCTTCCCCTCCAACATCCAGGGCCTGCCGACCTGGTACGAGGTGCGCGTGACGGAAGCCGGCCATCTCGGCGCACGCGGCGGCGTCGACATGATGGTGGCGATGAATCCGCAGACGTGGGACAAGGACGTCGCCGGCATCGAGCCCGGCGGCTACCTGTTCTACGATTCCACCAAGCCGATGCCGTCGACCAAATTCCGCGACGACATCACCGTGATCGGCGTGCCGCTGACCGCGATCACCAACTCGACCTACACCGATCCGCGCCAGCGCCAGCTGTTCAAGAACATCATCTATCTCGGTGCGCTCTCGGCGCTACTCGACATGGATCCGAAGCTGATCGAGCAGCTGATCGGCGAGCAGTACAAGGGCAAGGAGAAGCTGCTGTCCTCCAACGTCCATGCGCTGCATCTCGGCCGCGATTGGGCCTTGCAGAACCTGAAATGCCCGATCGGGCTGCGCGTGAAGAAGTCCGACAAGGTCGGCGACCGTATCTTCATCGAAGGCAACAGCGCCGCCGCGCTCGGCGCCGTCTATGGCGGGGCCACCGTGTGCGCGTGGTATCCGATCACGCCGTCCTCGTCAGTCGCCGAAGCCTTCACCGCCCATTGCAAGAAGTACCGGCACGATCCTGAGACCGGCAAGGCGAAATACGCGATCGTGCAAGGCGAGGACGAGCTGGCTTCGATCGGCATCGTGATCGGCGCGTCCTGGAACGGCGCCCGCGCCTTCACGGCGACCTCCGGCCCCGGCATCTCGCTGATGACAGAGTTCATCGGCCTCTCCTACTTTGCCGAGATCCCGGCCGTGATCATGAACATCCAGCGCGCCGGCCCCTCCACGGGCATGCCGACCCGCACCCAGCAATGTGACATCATCGCCTGCGCCTATGCCTCGCACGGCGACACCAAGCATGTGCTGCTGTTCCCGGAAGACCCCGCCGAGGCCTTCGAGTTCGCGGCGGCCGCGTTCGATCTCGCCGAGCGGCTGCAAACCACGATCTTCCTGATGCTCGACCTCGACATCGGCATGAACCACAGGCTCTGCCGCCCGCTGAAGTGGG
Source organism: Bradyrhizobium sp. USDA 336 (assembly GCF_044908355.1). Classification (NCBI taxonomy): domain Bacteria; kingdom Pseudomonadati; phylum Pseudomonadota; class Alphaproteobacteria; order Hyphomicrobiales; family Nitrobacteraceae; genus Bradyrhizobium; species Bradyrhizobium sp. USDA 336. The sequence continues at coordinate 3,726,460 of NZ_JBIYDC010000002.1, forward strand.
ACGATGCAAGGCAATATGACCGCGGCAAGGTGATGACGGCGGAGATGCTGGAGGAGGGCCGCGACTTCGGCCGCTATCTCGACGTCGACGGCGACGGCATTCCCTACCGCACCTATCCCGGCACGCATCCGACCAAGGGCTCCTATTTCACCCGCGGCACGTCGCGCGACCGCTATGCGCGCTATTCCGAGGAAGGCACCGTCTACGCCGACAACATGCAGCGCCTGGTGCGCAAGTTCGAGACCGCTCAGGACCTGGTGCCGCGGCCGCTGCAGGCCAATGCGGAACGGCCGACCAAATATGGAGTGATCTATTTCGGCTCGACCTCGCCGGCGATGGACGAGGCGATCGGTCTGCTGGAGGCGCGCGGGCATCAGCTCGACCGCCTGCGCATCCGCGCGTTCCCGTTCCACTCGAGCGTGGCGAGCTTCCTCGCCGAGCACGACTTCGTCTACGTCGTCGAGCAGAACCGCGACAGCCAGCTGCGGCAGCTCATCGTGAACGAGAACGGCATCGATCCCGTCCGTCTGGTGCCGATCGTGCATTACGACGGTACGCCGATCACTGCCCGCTTCATCGCCAAGGCCATTGGCGACCACCAGGACCACCTCAAGGTGACCCCGCTCCGCAAGGCCGTGTCATGATTAGCGCATCACTCTCTCTTTCGTCATGCCCGGGCTTGACCCGGGCATCCACGCCTTTCTTTTTCTCGGCCAAGACGTGGATGGCCGGGTCAAGCCCGGCCATGACGGCCCTGGGATCGCAGGTGCTTTCATGACCTACATTGCAAAACCGAAATTCCATCATCCGGGCCTGAAGAAGAACGCGCTCGGCTACACGCATCGGGACTACGAGGGCAAGATCTCGACGCTATGCGCCGGCTGCGGCCATGATTCGATCACGGCCTCGATCATCGAAGCCTGCTACGAGCTCTCGATCGAGCCGCACCGGGTGGCGAAGATCTCCGGCATCGGCTGCTCGTCGAAGACGCCGGACTATTTCCTCGGCAATTCGCACGGCTTCAATTCCGTGCACGGCCGCATGCCGAGCGTGCTCACCGGCGCCAACCTCGCCAACCGCGATCTGATCTATCTCGGCGTCTCCGGCGACGGCGATTCCGCCTCGATCGGCTTCGGCCAGTTCGCGCATTCGATCCGGCGCGGCGTCAACATGACCTATATCGTCGAGAACAACGGCGTTTACGGCCTGACCAAGGGTCAGTTCTCGGCGACCGCCGACCGCGGCTCGAAGAGCAAGAAGGGCGTCACCAACACCGACAACGCCATCGACCTCGTCGCCATCGCGCTGCAGCTCGGGGCCACCTTCGTGGCGCGCTCGTTCTCCGGCGACAAGAGCCAGCTGGTGCCGCTGATCGCCGCCGCGATCGGCCACAAGGGCGCGTCCTTCATCGACGTGATCAGCCCCTGCATCGCCTTCAACAACCACGCCGGCTCGACCAAGAGTTTCGACTATGTCCGCGAGCACAACGACGCGGTGAACCGGCTCGACGTGCTGGTCGGCCGCGACCCGATTGCGGTGGACTACGCGCCCGGCACGGTGCAGGTGGTCGAGCAGCACGACGGCAGCAAGGTCGCGCTGCGCAAGATCGATGCGGATTACGATCCGCATGACCGCCTGGGCGCCCAGACCTTCCTCGCAAGGCACGCCGCCAAGGGCCAGATCGTCACCGGTCTTCTGTACGTCGACCCCGACGCGGAGGACCTGCACGAGCATCTCAACACGGTCGAGACGCCGCTCAACGCGCTGGAGGCGGACACGCTCTGCCCGGGCTCGGCGGTGCTGGACAAGATCAACGCCAGCCTGCGGTGATCATCTTCGCGCTGATGCCGCCGGCCTGACGCGTATCGTGATCTTCTCCGACACGACGGGTGGTTCGAACGGATAGTGCTTGGCGTCGCCAAGCACGAGTTGCAGCGTGTGCGTGCCCGGCGGAAGCTCGAGAAACGTTTCGGTTTGTCCCGCTCCGAAATGCAGATGGGACTTGTCCTGCGGAATCGGCTCCTTGGCATTGATGGGGTCTTTCACATCGATCAACAGATGATGGTGGCCGGCATTGTGGTAGTCGTCGCCGGCATGCGTCACGCCCATGTTGCGCAGGCCGAAACGGACCCAAAACCCACCACGGATCTTCTGGCCGTCATACGGCGAGATGAAATAAAGCTTGGCGTCCTTTGGCGCAGCTTTGCCTTGCGGATAGGCCGCGCCGGGGAACAATGCGATGGCGGCCGCCAGCGCGATACAGGAAACGATCTTCATCAAATTGACTCCAGTACCTACGGACTGAGCGCGATCCGGAATCCATGCGTGGGGTAACGGACGCCGGTGTCGTATCCACCGCGGTTTGACGGCCGCACATATCTCGAATCGTTCTTCCAGGAGCCTGAGCGCAGGACATGAGAGCTGCAGTCAGCGCTGGTCCGCGCCGAGCCGTCGCTGGGCGCGCCCTGATAGGTCCGGTGCCAGCAGTCCGCGACCCACTGATCGATGCCGCCGCCCATGTCGTAAAGCCCGAACGGATTGGGCTTGAAACTGCCAACCTTGGCCGGCTGCTCGGCCGCAAGTTCACCGCAATCCTTGCAGCCGGCCATGCCCGGCTGCAGCTTGTCGCCCCACCAATATTTGGTCTGTGTCCCGCCGCGTGCCGCATATTCCCATTCGGCTTCGCTCGGAAGCCGGTAGGGCTTCTTTGTCGCCTGCGCGAGCCAGGCGACATATTGCTGCGCATCGATCCAGCTCACATTGCTGACCGGGGCATCGTCCTTGCCGGTGGCCGTGAATCCGCACGCCTTGGCGGCAGCGCATTCGTTCCACTCCTGCACCGTCACCGGGTATTTTCCGATCGAGAACGGCTTGATCGTGACCTGGTGGACGGGACGCTCGGTCGGATCGTCGTTGCTTCCCATGGCGAAGCTGCCGCCGCGAATGGCGATCATTTCGGGCTCGCGCACCGGCGTTGCCGATGGGCTGGGAGCCGGAGCCGGAGTCGGGGCCGAAGGCGACGAAGCCAATGACGGAGAGGGTTGCGGCGTCTGCTTCGCCGCCTCGCTCGGCAACGGCTGAGGAACCGGTGAGACCACCGGAGCGGTGGGCGGCGCGGCAGCCTGCTCGCCCATCTTGCCGGGTTGCGCCAGCAAATACCAGAGCACGCCGGTGGCCATCATCAGCACTGTAATGGCCAGCAAAAAGATCAGCGCGTTCTCACGCCGGCTTCTTGTCTTGCCGATCGCATCAGCGTCCGGCAGCACACGATACACGCGCACCGGATCGGTGATGTTCTTGACCTTGCGGTCGCCGAGCGACTCATAGCCGCATACTACCTTGTGCTTGATCTGCTCGTAGATCGCGCCCGAGATATAGACCTGACCGGGCTCGGCAATGCCCTCGATGCGTGTGGCGATGTTGACGCCGTCGCCGTAGACATCGTCCGACTCCACGATCACATCGCCGAGATTGACGCCGATCCGATATTCGAGCCGCGAATGCTTGGGAAGCGACGCGTTGCGGCCGATGAGGTTCTGCTGGATGACGATGCTGCATCGAACGGCCTCGACGGGGCTGTCGAAAATGGCGATGAAGCCATCGCCTGTCGTCTTCACCAGAGTTCCATGGTGCTCGACGATGCTTGGATAGATGAGGTCGCGCTCGATCCGCTTGACGCGGACATGCGTCCCCTCCTCATCGGCCTGCATCATGCGGCTGTACGAAGCGATGTCACCGACAATGATCGCTGCGAGGCGACGAGGCATGGCGCCGTGCGCAGGCGGCTCGTCTTGATTGCCGGATTTGAAGCTGCGAATTTCGCCCATTGCGGGGGGACTCCACATACTGACAAGGCAGCCCCAGCTTACGACCGCCGAAGGCGGTCGTTTGTGAAGGCTATCACATTGACGAACCGAGACAATGTCGCAGCGATTGCAGACTTCAAGTTCCGAAGGGCCGCCCGCTTCACCGCTTGAACCTTCTCAAGCCCATCAGTGACTAAGGCGGAGCGTGAAGCGAGTTGCGCGAATCCGCACCGCGACCACCGCTCGAGCGGCTTGCGACGGTTGAACGCGGGTCACCAATTCTGCGTCTAACAGACAGCAGCTCTGTCCTGCTGCGACGAAATTGTCGTGTGCGCGAGGCCCTCATGAAGCTCGTCATCCTTGCTGCCCTCACTTTTGCTGCGCTGACCAGCGTCGGCCGCGCCGAGGAAGTCGACGATATTCGCGAGCCCAGCAAGGCCGAGGCCGAGACCTTCAATACGCGGATGTATGCGAAGCCTCCCGGCGACAAGGCCTATGCCTGCTTCGTCCGCCGCTACGATGCCGACCATCTGGCGCGGCATCCGAAGCAGAAGGTCGCCGCGATGAAGCTGCTGATCTCCGCGGAATTCGACAAGGAGGACAAGGAGCTTCACCATTCCTTCCGCCTTGGCTTCAGGTACCGTCACCGCAGCGGCGATTTCGACTCCAGCGGCTCGTGCAACCACGCCGTATTCACCAGGAGCGGCGACGAGGTGCGCCTCGGCTGCGGCGTCGACTGCGATGGCGGCGGCATCGGTGTTGCGCTCTCCAAGGACGACAAGTCCGCGATCGTCCGGCTCGAACGTGTCAGGGTCTGGCAGAACAACAAGCCGGACGATGACGCCGAGCATTCGCTGACCGCCGGCGCCGACGACAAGATTTTCCGGCTCGACCGGGCCGACAATCGCGAGTGCGCCTCGCTGGTGACCGACCGCAAGGAACTCGCGGCGCTGCGCCACAAATGATATGCCTGCGGCAAATTCGGGCTTCGTCGAGGAGATCGCCATGAACCGCCGGAACATCCTGTGGAGCGCCGTCTCGGCACTCGGTGCGGCGCTTGGCGGCTCCAGCGCGAAAGCCACCACCGCCACCGCGCGGTCGAACAAGCTCAAGGTGGCCTATCACCTCAGCGACGCCGAGAAGGTCCATTTCGTGCTCGGCAATATCCAGAACCACATCGACGGCGTCGGCGGCCCCGAGCACGTGACGATCGCGCTGGTGATCCACGGCCCGGCGCTGAAGGCGTTTCACTCGGCGCAGGCCAACCCCGACGTCAGCAAGCGCGTCGGTGACTTCTCCACGGGCGGCGTCGAGCTCGCGGCCTGCGGCAACACGATGAAGGCGCAGAACGTGACGCTGAGCGAGCTGCTGCCAGGCTTCGTCAACGCAGAGAACGGCGGCGTGGTGCGGCTCGCCGAGCTGCAGTCGCAGGGGTATCTGTATTTGCGGCCGTAGGCGGGCACGGCGACGTCTGGCGCAGCCCTTTCCGCGTCATTGCGAGGAGCCCTTGCGACGAAGCAATCCAGACAGCCTCCGCGGACAGATTCTGGATTGCTTCGCTGCGCTCGCAATGACGGGGGCGTATGGCGGCGCCGCAGGCCCCATCGTACTTGACTTACCCATAACTCCACAGTTATGAGTCTATTCATAACCTCCCGGTTATGGATTTTTCATGCCTCCCACCCCCGACCTCCTGTTCAGGACGCTCGCCGACCCGACCCGGCGGGCGATCTTCGAGCGGCTGTGCCGTGAGGGGGAGCAGACGGTCGGGGCGCTGACGGCGCGATCCGGCGTATCGCAGCCGGCGGTGTCGAAACATCTTGGCGCCCTGAAGCAGGCGGGCCTGGTGCGCGACCGGCACGAAGGACGGCAGACCCATTACAGCGCGCAGCCCGGCGCGCTCAATCCGCTGATCGACTGGACCGGCCAGATGGCCGGGTTCTGGCAGAAAAGGTTAGATGCCCTCGACGATCTCCTGACGAGGATGGACCAATGAACGAACCCGCCGAAACGCGCTCCGTCGTCATCGAGCGCGAATTTGCCTATCCCGCCGAGCGGCTCTGGCGCGCGCTGACGCAGCCGCATCTGATCGAGGAATGGCTGATGAAGAACGATTTCAAGCCGGTCGTCGGCCATCGCTTCAATCTGCGCGGCGAATGGGGCGGCGTGCTGGACTGCGAGGTGCTCACCATCGAGCCGCAGAGGACGCTGGCCTACACCTGGAATTTCTCGCACGAGGACGCCGCGTTCGATCTCAAGAGCATCGTCACCTTCACGCTGACGCCGACGAGCGCGGGCACGCATTTGCGCGTCGAGCAGGCGGGCTTCCGCCCGACGCAGAAACAGGCGTTCGGCGGCGCGCATGCCGGCTGGAAGCAGTTTTTGGCGAAGCTGGACGATTTGCTGGCGCGGGCGAGCTAGCTCCACCACCCATTCCGATCATTCTCAAAGGAGGTCCCAATGAGCACGCAGATGTGGATTCGGCAAATTCATCGCTGGCTGTCGATGGCTTTCACGCTTGCCGTCATCGCCAACATCGTGGCGATGACGATGCAGGTCGAGGCCGTGTGGATCGGCTTCCTGGCGCTGGCGCCGCTGATTCCGCTGCTCGCGACCGGGCTCTATCTGTTCGCGCTGCCTTATCGCGGCCGCAGCAACGCGTGAACGAGGCCATGATGAAGAAGCCCGTGGCGGCGAAGGCGAGCAGCGCGAAGCAAGCAGGTACCGCCTCGCCACCCAAGCTGATCGACGGCAGGATCAAGGAGCTTGGCGACTGGCGCGGTGAGATGCTGGGGCGGGTTCGCGCGCTGATCAAGGAGGCCGACCCTGATGTCGTCGAAGAGTGGAAATGGCGCGGCGTTCCCGTGTGGGAGCACGACGGCATCATCTGCACCGGCGAGACCTACAAGGAGGTGGTGAAGCTGACCTTCGCCAAGGGCGCGGCACTCGCGGATCCCGCAGGCCTCTTCAATTCCAGCCTCGACGGCAATGTGCGCCGGGCGATCGATCTTCGCGAGGGCGAAAAGGTCAACGAGAAGGCGCTGAAGGCGTTGATCCGCGCGGCGGTGGAGCTGAATGTGTCGAAGAAGAAGCCGGGGAAGCGATCGGCGTAGAGCGGAATGGCTTTAGGTTGACTTGATTGCCACGGGCTCGGTGCAACCTCTCCCGCTTGCGGGAGAGGTCGTGCCGAAGGCGCGGGAGAGGGCTCTATCCTCTTGGGGAACCCCACTGCGGAGACACCCTCTCCCAGCCCTCCCCCGCAAGCGGGGGAGGGAGCGCACCGCCTTCGGCGCGCGAGCTTCACTTCAAAAGAGGAGACAGCCTCACGCCACCGCGGCGGGAATCGGGCGCGGGCTGACGACGTATTCGCGCAGGACCTTGTCGTTGGCGTCGACCTCGATCAGTGCGACGTCGTAGGTCCAGAGATCGGCCAGGTGCTGGAGCACGCGCTTGGCGTCGGTCTCGTTGAGTTGCGAGCCCTTGATGACGTGGTGATGCAGGATCAGGCGGCGGTCGCCGGAGAGATCGACGTCGACCACCTCGATATTGGCGTCGATGAAGCCGACATCGTGCTGCCGCGCCAGCTCGCGGCGGACGCGGCGGAAGCCGCGCTCGTCGTGGATGGCGTCGACCCGGATGCCGGCGCGCTCCTCGGGATCGTCGTGCAGATGGAACATGCGGAAGTGCCGCATCAACTTCGGGCTCAGGAATTGGCCGATGAAGCTCTCGTCGCGATAATTGGCCCAGACGTCGCGCAGCACGCCCATGACGTCGCCCTTGCCGGCGATGTCGGGGAACCACTCGCGGTCCTCGTCCTCCGGATTGCTAACGATGCGCTCGATGTCCTGCATCACGGCGAAGCCGAGCGCGTAAGGGTTGAAGCCGGAGAAGCGCGGGTCGTCGAATTCGGGCTGGAACACCACGTTGGTGTGCGACCCCAAGAATTCGAGGAAGTTGCCGTCGCTGATGCGGCCTTGCTCGTGCAGCTTGGTCATGATGCGATAATGAACGTAGGTCGCCGTCCCCTCGTTCATGACCTTGGTCTGGCTCTGCGGATAGAAATATTGCGCGATGTGGCGGACGATGCGGAGCAGCTCGCGCTGCCAGGGCGCCAGCCGCGGCGCGCTCTTCTCCAGGAAATAGAGCAAATTCTCCTGCGGCAGGCCGAGCAGCTTGCGGCGGCGCTCGATGCTGAGCGTGGAGCGGCTCTTGGCGGCGCCCTTCGGCACCGTGCGCCAGAGATCGTTGAAGACCTCCTCCTCGTGCTGGCGGCGGCGCCCTGCCCGCTTCTCCTCGGCGCGCAGATCGAGCTTCTTCTTGCCGGGATAACGGTCGATGCCGTGCGACATCAGCGCGTGCGCGGCATCGAGCGTGCGCTCGACCTCGATGCGGCCGTAGCGCTCCTCGCACTGCATGACGTAGTTCTTGGCGAAGTCGAGATAGTCCAGGATGCCGTCGGCATCGGTCCACTGCTTGAACAGATAATTGTTCTTGAAGAAATGGTTGTGGCCGAAGGCGGCGTGCGCGATCACCAGCGTCTGCATCGTCGCCGTGTTCTCCTCCATCAGATAGGAGATGCAGGGCGAGGAGTTGATCACGATCTCATAGGCGAGCCCCATCAGGCCCTTGCGGTAGGACGCCTCATGGAACGCGAAGTGCTTGCCGAATGACCAGTGCTTGTAGAACAGGGGCATGCCGACCGACGAATAGGCGTCCAGCATCTGCTCGGCGGTGATGACCTCGATCTGGTTCGGATAGACGTCGAGACCGAGATCCTTCAGCGCCACCTCCTCGCAGGCATCGGTGATGCGCTGCAAGGTGTGGAAATCCCAATCGGCGCCTTCGAACAAACGTTCCTTCATGGAGCGGCCTTCTCCTGGGCAGTGTCGCGGCGCTGGAACAGATCGTGGAATACCGGGAAGATCTCGCTGCGCTCCGAGACCTTGCGCATCGAGAGCGGGGCGCCGCTGTTGCGCAGGCGTTCGTAGAGGCTCCAGAGCGAGGAGTCGGAGAGATCGAAGGCGCTGCCGCCGGCCTCGCCGACCTCGAGATAAGCGAAGAACTGGCAGACCGGCAGGATCTTCTCAGTCAAGAGGAGCCCCGTGAGTTCGCCGTCGGAATAGGAATTGTCGCCGTCGGAAGCCTGCGCGGCGTAGATGTTCCAGTCCGACGGGTTGAAGCGCTCGCGCACGATCTCGTGCATCGCTTGCAGCGCACTGGAGACCAGCGTACCGCCCGAGGCCGGACCGTAGAAGAAGGTCTGCTCGTCGACCTCCTCGGCGCGGTCGGTGTGGCGGATGAAGACGATCTCGACATGCTTGTAGCGCCGCTTCAGGAACACGTAGAGCAGCATGTAGAAGCGTTTCGCCAGGTCCTTCATGTGCTCGGACATCGAGCCGGAAACGTCCATCAGGCAGAACATCACGGCCTGCGCGACGGGCTTGGGCACCGTCTCGAACCGCCGGTAGCGGATATCGAGCGGATCGATGAAGGGGATGCGCTTGGACTTCGCCTTCAACATTTCGAGCCGGGCCACGAGAGCCGCACGCTCGTCCTCGTCCGTGCAGGCTTCGATCGCGGCTTCCAGCTCCTCGATCTCCTCCTTGCGCGGACGCTTGAGCGCGATGCGGCGGGCGAGCGCGAGCTTCACCGTCCGGCTCACCGAGATGTTGGCGGGCGAGCCGGTCATGGTGTAGCCGGCGCGCTGGATGCCTTCGCTCTCGGTCTGTGCGATCTTGCGCTTGGCGAGATCCGGAAGCTCGAGGTCGTCGAGGAACAGATCGACGAACTCGTCACGGCTCAGCACGAAACGGAAGGCGTCCTCGCTGTCGCCTTCGCCGGGACCGGAATCCTTGGCGCTGCCCTGCCCGGAGCGCTGGAGATAGTCGCCTTCGATGAACTTCTTGTTGCCGGGCAGGACCATGTCGCGCGTCCCGCCTTCACGGCGGAAACGCGGCTCGTGCATGCCGTCGAGTGGAATCGTGACCTCACCACCCTCCAGGACGTCCTTGATGTCGCGTTCCTGCGAGGTCTTCTTGACGGCGCCCTGCACCAGGGATTTGGCCCGACGCAAGAACCGCTGGCGGTTCTCAAGACTCTTACCGCCTGGATTCAGGCGCCTGTCAATAATGTGAATGGGCACTTTACCATTCGCCTCCCATCCGCCTCAACCGGCCTGCTTCACGCGCATGTACCATTCGACGAGCCGGCGAACCTGACGTTCGGTATAGCCGCGCTCCACCATGCGTGCGACGAACTCGCCGTGCTTCTTCTCCGTCTCGCCGTCCTTCTTCGACCCGAAGGAGATGACCGGAAGCAGGTCCTCGACCTGGGAGAATATCCGCTTTTCGATCACATCGCGAATCTTCTCGTAGGAGGTCCAGGTCGGGTTTTTGCCGCCGTTCTGGGCCCGGGAGCGTAACGAGAATTTGACGACCTCGTTGCGGAAATCCTTGGGATTGGCGATGCCCGCGGGCTTCTCGATTTTCGTCAGCTCCTGGTTCAAAAGCTCGCGATCGAGCAGCTGGCCGGTATCGGGATCCTTGAAGTCCTGGTCCTCGATCCAGGCGTCGGCATAGTCGACGTAGCGATCGAACAGGTTCTGCCCATAATCCGAGTAGGATTCCAGATAGGCCTTCTGGATCTCGTTGCCGATGAACTCGGCGTAGCGCGGTGCGAGCTCGGCCTTGATGAATTCGAGATAGCGCTTCTCGGTCTCCTCAGGCAGCTGCTCGCGGCGGATCGCCTGCTCCAGCGCGTACATCAGATGCACGGCGTCCGCGGCCACCTCCTGCGGATCGTGGTTGAACGTCGCAGCCAGGATCTTGAAGGCGAAGCGGGTCGAGGCGCCATCCATGCCCTCGTCGACGCCGGCGGCGTCGCGATATTCCTGGACGCTGCGCGCCTTCGGATCGGATTCCTTCAGGCTCTCGCCGTCGTAGACCCGCATCTTGGCGAACAGGGTGGAGTTCTCGTGCTTGCGCAGGCGCGACATCACCGAGAACCGCGCCAGCGTCTCCAGCGTCGACGGCGCGCAAGGAGCCGAGGCGAGCTCGGAGCCCTGGATCAGCTTCTCGTAGATCTTCTGCTCCTCGGTGACCCTGAGGCAGTAGGGCACCTTGATGACGCAGATGCGGTCGATGAAGGCTTCGTTGTTCTTGTTGGCCTTGAAGCTCGCCCACTCGGCTTCGTTCGAGTGCGCCAGGATGATGCCGGTGAACGGGATCGCGCCGATGTTCTCGGTGCCGATATAATTGCCTTCCTGGGTTGCGGTCAGCAACGGATGCAGCATCTTGATCGGCGCCTTGAACATCTCGACGAACTCGAGCACGCCCTGGTTGGCGCGGTTGAGGCCGCCGGAATAGCTGTAGGCGTCGGGATCGTTCTGGGCGTAGGTCTCGAGCTTGCGGATGTCGACCTTGCCGACCAACGAGGAGATGTCCTGGTTGTTCTCGTCACCGGGCTCGGTCTTGGCGATCGCGATCTGGCGCAGCCGCGACGGCTGGATCTTGGCGACACGGAACTGGGAAATGTCGCCGCCGAACGCTTCCAGCCGCTTGTAGCACCACGGGCTCATCAGGCCGGTGAGGCGACGGCGCGGAATGCCGTACTTCTCCTCCAGCATCGGACCGAGCTGATCGGGATCGAACAGGCTGAGCGGGCTCTCGAACACGGGCGAGAGCTCGTCGCCGGCCTTGAGCACGTAGATCGGCTGCACTTCCATCAGCGACTTGAGCCGCTCGGCGAGCGAGGACTTGCCGCCGCCGACCGGGCCGAGCAGGTAGAGGATCTGCTTGCGCTCTTCGAGACCTTGCGCCGCATGGCGGAAGAAACCGACGATGCGCTCGATGGTTTCTTCCATGCCGTAGAAGCCGGCGAAGGCTGGATAGGTGCGGATGGTGCGGTTCAAAAAAATACGGCCAAGGCGTGGGTCCTTGGCCGTGTCAATCGTCTGAGGCTCACCGATCGCCGCTAGCAGTCGTTCAGCCGCGTTCGCGTATTTCATGGGATCGCTTCGACACGATTCCAGATATTCCGCCATCGACATGTCGTGCTGGCTTCTCGCCTCGAACGACCGAGCGAAAGCGTTGAATAGAGAATCGTTGTACATGATCCCTCTCCGCGTGAGTTCCGCTACAAGCTGAAACGAAAGCAGTTACCGGACCGTTCCTCAGGCCGTTTCGAATCAGCGTGAGCACATGACAATCATTGGACACCCGGGTGGCGACTCGACGCAACGCACAACGTAGGCACTCCATGAGTTACGAACAGGCACCTGCCTGTAATTTGTGCGAATCTCCGTCTATTCTGGCTCATTTCCAGAAAATGTCACTCGGTCGCCACATCCGGGCGTTCCCGGGGATGGCCCCATCCGGCGGTGCAGCATAGCGATCGGGGAGCGGCGATCTTATGACGCTCGTACGGCGAAGCCTTGCGGTCCCCGTTCATCTTCCTGCTGCAATGCGGTGTGCTGGCGGCCTGTACGTCGCCGCGGCAACGCGCAGCACCGTGTCACAATCGCTGCCAGGCCAGGCCCACCCCGACGGATGACAACGCGATCGTTCTCTGCGTAACGGCCAGCTTGGGATGCTGCGGAGCTCTTCGCATGTCCGGCGCCGGCCTCAGCACGATCATTTCGTGACCGCGGCAATCTTCGAGCAAGATCTCCGCCATCCCCGTGGCAGAAATTCATTGTCGATACGGAGAGCGCGGATGCGTAGGAGTGGATGACGACGACATGCCCGCTGGGCAGCGAAGCGCTCAGATCAGCCGGATGGTGAACGACCTTTACGCAACAGTAAGCTGCCCGTCTGGATCGCCATGATCGCGACGGAGTTACACTGGAGGGTATGACTCCCGCACCCTTGATTGGTTCCCTCCCGGGTGCATGTAGGCTAGAGGATAGCGCGTCAGACCTTCGCGAAAACCCTCGTCCGCAGGCTTGGAGATAATAAACATCATGAATCCCGTCAAAGAACTGGAAAAGCACGGACAGGCGGTCTGGCTCGACTTCCTGGCCCGCGGCTTCATCGCCAAGGGCGACCTGAAGCGGCTGATCGACACCGACGGCGTCAAGGGCGTCACCTCCAACCCGTCGATCTTCGAGAAGGCGATCGGCAGCTCGGACGAATACGACGCCCCGATCGGCAAGGCGCTGAAGCGCGGCGACCGCACCGTGGCCGACCTGTTCGAGGCCGTCGCGATCGAGGACATCCAGAACGCCGCCGACGTGCTGCGCCCGGTCTATGACCGCCTCAAGGGCGGCGACGGCTATGTCAGCCTGGAGGTCTCGCCCTATCTCGCCATGGACACGTCAGGCACGGTCGCGGAGGCGCGGCGGCTCTGGAAGGACGTCAGTCGCAAGAACCTGATGGTGAAGGTGCCGGCGACGCCGGAGGGCCTGCCGGCGATCGAGCAGCTGATCAGCGAGGGCATCAGCATCAACATCACGCTGCTGTTCTCCAAGGCCGTCTATCTCGAGGTGGCCGAGGCCTACATCGCCGGTCTCGAGACCTACGTCGCCGGCGGCGGCGATCCGTCGCATGTGGCCAGCGTCGCCAGCTTCTTCGTCAGCCGGATCGATTCGGTGGTCGACAAGCAGCTGGACGAGAAGATCGCCCGCGCCAACGATCCGTCCGAGAAGGAACGTCTCGCCGCGCTCAAGGGCAAGGTGGCGATCGCCAATGCCAAGCTCGCCTACCAGGACTACAAGCGCCTGTTCGCAGGCCCCCGCTGGGAGAAGCTCGCCGCCAAGGGCGCCAAGCCGCAGCGCATGCTGTGGGCCTCCACCGGCACCAAGAACAAGGACTATAGCGACGTCCTCTATGTCGAGGAGTTGATCGGCCCCGACACCATCAACACCGTGCCGCCGGCAACGCTGGATGCGTTCCGCGACCACGGCAAGCCGCGCGACAGCCTGGAGGAGAACGTCGAGGACGCGAAGCGCGTGCTGGACGAGCTGGAGCGCTCCGGCATCTCGCTCGATGCGATCGCCGAGGAGCTGGTCAAGGACGGCGTCAAGCTGTTTGCGGATGCCGCCGACAAGCTCTACGGCGCCGTCGCCCACAAGCGGGCGGTCGTGCTCGGGCCCGCACTCGACCGCCAGCAGCTCTCGCTGGGCGAGGCGCTCGGCAAGGCGCTGGCCAAGACCACGGAGGAATGGCGGGCGTCGGCCAAGATCCGCAGACTGTGGCAGCGCGACAAGTCGGTCTGGACCGGTGCGGACGAGGACAAATGGCTCGGCTGGCTCGACAGTCCAGCCAAGGCCGACATTGCCGATTACGAGGACTATGCGGGCCGCGTGAAGGGCCAGAAATTCTCCGACGCCGTCGTGCTCGGCATGGGCGGCTCCAGCCTCGGCCCCGAGGTGCTGGCGGAGACCTTCGGCAAGAAGCCCGGCTTCCCCAAGCTGCACGTGCTCGACTCCACCGATCCGGCACAGGTGCGGGCGATGGAGGCGAAGATCGACATCGCCAACACCGTCTTCATCGTCTCCAGCAAGTCCGGCGGCACCACCGAGCCGAACGCGATGAAGGACTATTTCCACGAGCAGGTTGCCAAGGCGGTGGGTGCAAAGGTGAAGACCGGGCATCGCTTCATCGCGGTGACCGACCCCGGCTCGTCGCTGGAGAAGGCGGCGAAGAGCCTTCATTACGCCCGCATCTTCCATGGCGAGCCCTCGATCGGCGGACGCTATTCGGTGCTCTCGCCGTTCGGGCTGGTGCCGGCGGCGACCGCGGGCATCGACGTCAAGAGCTTCGTCAAGCATGCGCTGGCGATGGCCCGCTCCTGTGGCCCCGATGTGCCGCCGTCCGAAAACCCGGGCGTGCAGCTCGGCCTTGCCATGGGTCTCGCGGGACTCGAAGGCCGCGACAAGGTGACGATCCTGGCGTCGAAGAAGATCGCCGATTTCGGCGCCTGGGCCGAGCAGCTGATCGCGGAATCGACCGGCAAGGAGGGCAAGGGCCTGATCCCGATAGAGGGCGAGCCGCTGGGCGATCCCTCCGTCTACGGCAACGACCGCTTCTTCATCGACATCCGTGTCGAAGGCGAAGCGGACGCCGCACACGATTCCCAGCTTGCCGCGATAGAGGCGGCCGGTCATCCCGTGGTGCGCATCGTCATGAAGTCGATCGAGCATCTCGGCCAGGAATTCTTCCGCTTCGAGATGGCAACCGCCGTGGCCGGCAGCATTCTCGGCATCAACCCGTTCGACCAGCCGGACGTGGAAGCAGCCAAGATCAAGACCCGCGAGCTCACCGCCGCGTTCGAGAAGACCGGCAAGCTGCCGGCGGAAGAGCCGGTGGTCAGCACCAAGGACGCCGATCTCTACACCGACGAGGCCAATGCCACGGCGCTGCGCGCCGCCGGCGCCAATGGCGATCTCGGCTCCTGGCTGAAGGCGCATCTGTCGCGATCCAGCGACGGAGACTACGTCGCCCTGCTCGGCTACATCGCGCGCGACAAGGCCACGATCGACGCGCTTCAGGCCATGCGCTTAGAGGTGCGCGAGAAGCGGCATGTCGCGACCTGCGCCGAGTTCGGCCCGCGCTTCCTGCACTCGACGGGACAGGCCTACAAGGGCGGGCCCGACAGCGGCGTCTTCCTCCAGATCACCGCCGATGACGCCAAGGACCTGCCCGTGCCGGGGCAGAAGGCGAGCTTCGGCGTGATCAAGGCGGCGCAGGCGCGTGGCGATTTCGACGTGCTGACGGAACGCGGCCGGCGTGCGCTGCGGGTGCACCTGAAGGGTGGGCTCAAGAAAGGCCTTGCCGCGCTCAATGCAGCGCTCAACGACGCGCTGAACTAAGGGAATGATGCAGATGCAACTCGGCATGATCGGCCTCGGCCGAATGGGCGGCAACATCGTTCGCCGCCTGATGCGCCACGGGCATTCGACGGTGGTCTACGACAAGGACGCCAAGGCCGTCGCCGGCCTTGCCGCCGACGGCGCGGTCGGCTCGGCGACGCTGGAAGAGTTCGTCGCCAAGCTGGAGCGGCCGCGCACGGCCTGGGTGATGCTGCCGGCCGGCCGCATCACCGAGACCACGATCGAGACAATCGCCGGCGTGATGCAGGAAGGCGACGTCATCATCGACGGCGGCAACACCTTCTGGCAGGACGACGTCCGCCGCGGCAAGGCGCTGAAGGCGCGCGGCATCCATTATGTCGACGTCGGCACCTCCGGGGGCGTGTGGGGGCTCGACCGCGGTTACTGCATGATGATCGGCGGCGAGAAGCAGGTGGTCGACCGGCTCGATCCGATCTTCGCGGCGCTCGCGCCGGGCGCCGGCGACATTCCGCGCACGCCGGGGCGCGAGGGCCGCGATCCCCGCGTCGAGCAAGGCTACATCCACGCCGGGCCCGTCGGCGCCGGCCATTTCGTCAAGATGATCCACAACGGCATCGAATACGGCCTGATGCAGGCCTATGCCGAAGGTTTCGACATCCTCAGGAATGCCAATATCGAGGCTTTGCCGGCGGATCATCGCTACGATTTCGATCTCGCCGACATCGCCGAAGTGTGGCGGCGCGGCAGCGTGATTCCGTCCTGGCTGCTCGACCTCACCTCGACCGCCCTCGCCGACAGTCCGCAACTGTCGGAATATTCCGGCTTCGTGGAGGATTCCGGCGAAGGCCGCTGGACCGTGAATGCCGCGGTCGACGAGGCCGTGCCAGCCGAGGTTTTGACCGCGGCGCTCTACACACGTTTCCGTTCCCGCAAGGAACACACCTTCGCCGAAAAAATTCTCTCGGCGATGCGTGCAGGGTTCGGCGGGCACAAGGAGCCGACGCAGCCGGGCGCGGCGAAGCCGAAGTAACGCGTAAACCAAGCGAAGGCCGACCATTCGTGACAAAAGACCCGCAGCCAAAGCGCAAGCCGGAAAATTGCGCCTTCGTCATCTTCGGCGTCACCGGCGATCTCACCCATCGCCTGGTGATGCCCTCGCTCTACAATCTAGCGGCCGAGCACCTGTTGCCGGAGAAATTCTGCGTCGTCGGCGTCGCCCGCAGGGGCCAGTCGGATGAGGAGCTGCGCGACAGCCTTCTGAAGGGCTTGCGGCAATTCGCGACGCGCCCGGTGGACGACGACATCGCGACGAGGCTTTTGGAATGCGTGACCTTCGTCGAGGCCGACGCAAAGGACCCGCCCTCCTTCGACCGCCTGCGTGAGCATCTGGATTCGCTGGAATGCGCGCAGGACACCGGCGGCAACCGGCTGTTCTATCTGGCGACGCCGCCCGCTGCGTTCGCGCCGACCGCGCGGGAGCTCGGCCGCACCGGCATGATGAAGGAGAACGGCGCCTGGCGGCGGCTCGTGATCGAAAAGCCGTTCGGCACCGACCTCGCCTCGGCCCGCGCGCTGAATGCCGAACTCTTGAAGATCATGGACGAGCACCAGATCTACCGGATCGATCATTATCTCGGCAAGGAAACGGTGCAGAACATCCTGGTGCTGCGCTTTGCCAACGGCATGTTCGAGCCGATCTGGAATCGCAACCACATCGATCACATCCAGATCACCGTGGAAGAGAAGCTCGGGGTCGGCCACCGCGGCGGCTTCTACGATGCCACCGGCGCGCTGCGCGACATGGTGCCGAACCACCTGTTCCAGCTGATGTCGCTGGTCGCGATGGAGCCTCCCGCCCGCTTCGATGCGCACTCTGTGCGTTCCGAGAAGGCGGACGTGCTGACATCGATCCAGCTGCCCAGCCGGGAGGACGCACTGAAGAATTCGGTGCGCGCGCAATATCTCGCGGGTCGCAGCGGCGACGACGAGATCACGGACTATCGCAAGACCGCGGACGTCAAGCCAGACAGCACCACCGAGACCTTTGTTGCGCTCAAGCTGATGATCGACAATTGGCGCTGGGCCGGCGTGCCGTTCTACTTGCGCACCGGCAAGGCGCTCGGCCACAAGCGCACCGAAGTCGCGATCAAGTTCAAGCAGGCGCCGCTGTCGATGTTTTCGGGTACGGACGTCGACCGCCTGTCTCAGAACTTCCTCACCATCGGCATCGCCCCGACTGAGACCATCGAGCTGCAGTTCAACGCCAAGATCCCGGGGCCAAGCATCACCATCGACGGCGTCGAGATGAAGTTCCGCTATGGCGACTATTTTCGCGCCGATCCCTCGACCGGCTATGAGACGCTGATCTACGACTGCATGATCGGCGACAACATCCTGTTCCAGCGCGCCGACGGCATCGAGGCCGGCTGGCAGGCGGTGCAGCCGTTCCTGGACGCCTGGAAGAGCGCGGGCAGCAACGGCATCGAAACCTATGAAGCCGGCAGCGACGGCCCTGCCTGCGCCGACGAGCTGCTCCGGCGCGACGGCCGAAGCTGGCGGAAGTACTCGTGATGGCTCCGGCCGAGCAGCCGAAGCTGATCATCGAGGCCGATGCCGAAGCTCTCGCCCGCGCCGCGGCTGAACGCGTGATGGCGCGGATCGCAGCCAATCCCGGCCGGATCGCGATCTGCCTCACCGGCGGCTCCAGCCCGAGGAAGCTGTATCAGTTGCTCGGCAGCGAGGCCTGGCGCGGCAGGATTCCGTGGGAGCGCGTGCACTGGTTCATCGGCGACGAACGCTTCGTGCCCGAAAGCGATCCCCTCAACAACATGGCGGTCGCGCGCGCGACCTTTCTCGACCGCCATGCGCCCGCCGGCCATATTCACCCGATCCCGACCACAGCCGAAAATCCCGATGCCGCTGCGGAAGCCTATGCGCGCGAGCTGCAGGCCTTCTATGCTGGAGACCAGCTCGATCCGGCACGTCCGCTGTTCGATCTCGTCCTGATGGGCGCAGGACCGGACGGCCACACCGCCTCGCTGTTTCCCGGTTACCCCGAGATCGAGGAGACCCGACGCTGGGTCGTCGGCGTGCCCAAGGCGAACGTCGCGCCGTTCGTGCCGCGGGTCTCGCTCACCCTGCCCGTCTTGGCCTCCTGCCGCGAAATGCTGTTCGAGATTGCCGGGCACGACAAGCGGCCGATCTTGACGCGCCTCTGCAATGGCGAGAATCTGCCGGCCTTACGCGCGCGCTCGAACGGCGAAACCGTCTGGCTGGTCGACAGGGCCGCGCTTCCGGAGGACATTCGTGGGCCGCGCTGAAGCACCTTGTGCATTGATCGTGATGGGCGTGTCGGGCTCCGGCAAGAGCACGGTCGCGAAGGCGCTCGGCGAGCGCCTCGGCTGGCGTTTCGAGGACGGCGACAGCTTCCATCCCGCCAGCAATGTCGAGAAGATGCGGGCCGGACATCCTCTCACCGACGAAGACCGCTGGCCCTGGCTGAATGCCATCGCCGACGAAATCGCGCGGGTCTGCGGCCGCGGCGAGCACGTCATCATCGCCTGCTCGGCGCTGAAGCACGCCTATCGCGACGTGCTGCTGCGCGGACGCGACGACGTCCGCTTCGTGTTCCTGAAGGGCACGAAGGAGCTGATCGCCGAGCGGCTCGCGCAGCGCAAGGGGCACTTCATGCCGCCCGGACTGCTCGCCAGCCAGTTCGAGACGCTGGAGCCGCCGGAGCCGGGCGAGCACGCCATCATCGTCTCGATCGACGAGACCGTCGAAGCGATCGTGGACGGCATCGTGCGGCAGCTCAAACTGGGCGGCGCAACACCCAAGGTTCTGCCATGACCCAAATCTCACTCGTGGTCTCCGACGTCGACGGCACGCTGCTGACCAAGGACAAGACGCTGACGGAGCGCGCGAAAAACGCCGTGCAGCGGCTGCACCAGGCTGGCATTGGTTTCACCATCACCTCCAGCCGTCCGGCGATCGGCATGCGCTTCTTGATCGAGCCGCTGGCGCTGTGGCTGCCGGTTGGGCCGTTTAACGGCTCCTCGATCGTCGATCCCGAGATGCGGCCGGTCGAGCAGCACCTAATTCCCGCGCGGGCGGCGGAGCGCTCCTTGCAGATCCTGCGCGACTACGGCGCCGACGTCTGGCTGTTCACCACCGACAAATGGCTGATCGACAATCCCAGCGGCAGCTACGTCGCGCACGAGCGGCACACGATCCGTTCCGATCCGACGATCGTGACTGACTTCTCGCCCTACCTTGCCAGCGCGTGCAAGATCGTTGGCGCCAGCGCCGACGCCGCCCGGCTCGAGGCGTGCGAGAAGGTGATGCAGGAAGCCCTGGGCAGCGCGGCGACCGCGGTGCGCTCGCAGACCTATTATCTCGACATCACCCCGCCGGGCTTCAACAAGGGCACATTCGTGCAAGCGATGGCCAAGCGCTTGGGCATCTCGACCGACGCGGTCGCCACCATCGGCGACATGCAGAACGACCTCGCCATGTTCCGCGTCAGCGGCACCTCGATCGCCATGGGCAACGCCGCCGACAACGTCAAGGACGAGGCGACGCATGTCACTGCGACCAATGAGCAGGACGGCTTTGCCGAGGCGATGGAGATGATCTTGACGCGGAATGGGGTTGGCTGAGCGGAATGGCTTAGATTGAATCGATTGCCACGGGCTCGGTGCAACCTCTCCCGCTTGCGGGAGAGGTCGCGCCGAAGGCGCGGGTGAGGGCTTTCTCCTCTAGGGGGCTATCCCATTGCGGAGACACCCTCTCCCCAACCCTCTCCCGCAAGCGGGCGAGGGAGCGCACCGTGCTCGTGGGGGCAAAAGCGCCTGACGGCGCTTGCTACTTCGACCGCTGCACCGCCGGCTTCTCGCTGCCTTGCCGTGCCGCCGACAGATTATGCGCCGTGTTGATCAGCGCGATGTGGGTCAGGGCCTGCGGGAAATTGCCGGTCTGGCGGCGGGCCACGGAATCGTATTCTTCGGCCAGTAGCCCGACGTCGTTGGCGATGCCGACTACGCGGTCAAGCAGAACTTGCGCCTTGTCGAGATCGCCCGACAGCACATAGGCATCGGCGAGCCATAGGGTACAGGCCAGGAAGGCGCCTTCGAGCGGCGGCTGGTCCGGGGGCAGCTCGCGCGGGTCGTGCCGCAGCACGAAACCGTCGCGCATCAGGCATTTTTCGGCCGCGGCGATGGTGCCGCGGATGCGCGGGTCGTCCGCCGGCAGGAAGCCGACGGCGGGCAGCAACAGCACGCTGGCGTCGAGCATCTTCGAGCCGTAGGACTCGACGAACGCATTTTCCTCCGCATCGAATCCCCTGTTGCAGACATCGCGATGGATGGCATCGCGTAGCGCGCGCCAGTGCAGGAGCGGCGCCTTGAAGCCGAAGGTCTCGGCGCTCTTGATGCCGCGGTCGAAGGCGACCCAGGTCATCACCTTGGAGAACACGTAGTGCTTGGGCTGGCCGCGCCGCTCCCAGATGCCGTGGTCGGGCCGATCCCAGACTTCGGCAAGATGGTTGAGCACGGCGCATTCCAGCGCCCAGGTCGTCTCGTCGTCGAGCTTGAGCCTCGCCATGCGCGACTGGTGGAAGGCGTCGATCAACTCGCCGTAGACATCGAGCTGGAGCTGCGCGTGGGCGGCATTGCCGACGCGCACCGGCTGCGCACCCTCGTAACCGTCGAGCCAGCCCGCCTCCCATTCCAGGAGGCGCCGCTGGCCCCAGATGCCGTACATGATCTGCATGTTCGCGGGCGAGCCGGCCGCGGCGCGCAGCAGCCAATTGTGCCAGGCCAGGGCTTCCTCGGTGTAGCCCGAGTTCATCAGCGCCAGCAGCGTGAAGGTGGCATCGCGCAGCCAGCAGAAGCGATAGTCCCAGTTCCTGCTGCCTCCGAGCTTCTCCGGCAAGGAGGTGGTGGGTGCCGCGACGATGCCGCCGGTCGGCGCGAAGGTCAGCGCCTTCAGCGTGATCAGCGAGCGCAGGACCAGCTCCTGATAGTCGCCGTCACGGGTGCAATGGCCGCACCAGTCCTCCCAGAATTTTTCGGTCTCCTGAAGCGCCAGCTCCGCATCGATCGGCGCAGGCGGGTCGAGATGCGAGGGACCGTAAGTCAGCACGAATGGCACGGTCTCGCCTTCCTTCACCTCGAAGTCCGAGACGGTGGTCAGATCCTCGCCGCGGGTCTCGACCGGCGTGCGCAGCACCGTCATGTCCTGGCCGGCGATGGCCATCAAGGAATGGTCGATCCGCCGCACCCAGGGAATATCCGCGCCGAAGCCGAAGCGGATGACGAGCTCCATCCTCATCTTCACGGTGCCACCGATGCCGCGGACCAGCCGCACGATGTCCGACGCCTTGCCGCGCAGCGGCATGAAATCGATCAGCGCGACGGTGCCGCTCTTCGTCTCGAAGCGCGTCTCGAGGACGAGGGTAT
This sequence comes from Bradyrhizobium sp. USDA 336, assembly GCF_044908355.1. NCBI lineage: Bacteria > Pseudomonadati > Pseudomonadota > Alphaproteobacteria > Hyphomicrobiales > Nitrobacteraceae > Bradyrhizobium > Bradyrhizobium sp. USDA 336. The sequence continues at coordinate 3,748,515 of NZ_JBIYDC010000002.1, forward strand.
GGCCGACATAGCGCCGCGAAATGCGGGTCGCGTTCTCGCTCGGCGCGATCAGCCAGCGGCCATTCTTGTGGGTGCCGAGGATGGCGGCAAAGCAGGCGTCGGAATCGAAGGCGGGCCAGCACAGCCAGTCGATCGAGCCGTTGCGCCCGACCAGCGCCGCGGTCTCGCAATCGCCGATCAGCGCATAGTCCTCGATCCTCTGAGCCAATGTCGTGCGCGCCTGGCAAGTCCCGGCGGTTCAATTCCCGCCGGGCAATGAACGTTCCCGCGTCGCAGCCTTCAAAGCTGCGAGATCGATCTTGGACGCGATCTTGTCGAGCGCGACCGGAAGGCGCTGGCGCCAGTTCGGATGCTCGTCGATCGTGCCGGGAATGTTGGGCTGGTCGATCACGCCGAGCAGATCCTCCATCGACACCGCGAGCAGCCGGGAGGGCGTGCGCGACAGGAAGGCCAGCACAGAGTAGAGATCGTTGGCGCTGATGCCGTTCTGGCGCAGGATCTCGTCGAGCCCGCCGAGCGCATCCCATCGCGCCTGGTCGTTCTCGCCGGGATCGAGCCCGAGCGAGCGCTTCATCTTGAGATCGCTGAAGGAGCGCCAGCCGGCATAGGTCGACAGATCATGGGTGTTCAGCGTCACCAGCGCATTGGGCCGGTAATGGTCGACATTGCGGAAATGGCCGGCATCGTCGCGCTCGAACATCATGACGAGATAGGACCAGATGCCGAAATCCTGCATCATCTCGCGGAAACCTTCCGGCACGGTGCCGAGGTCCTCGCCGATCACGATGCATTTGTGGGCTGCGCTCTCGCGCGCTACGGCGGCCAATAGCGCCTCGAACGGCATCTGCACATAGGCGCCGTTGTCGGGCTTGAAGCCGCGCGGCACGAGATAGAGCCGTTTCAGACCGAGCACGTGATCGAGCCTGATCGCGCCGGCATGGCGCATCGAGGCCGCGAGCATGTCGGCGAACGGGACGAAGGATTGCGCTTCCAGCCCACCGGCATTGAAGCCGGCAAGGCCCCAATCCTGGCCGATCGTGTTGAGCACGTCGGGCGGCGCGCCGACCGCGAGATGACGCGAGATCGCCGTCTGCTCGTTCCAGGCATCGAAGCCGTTGGACTGCACGCCGACGGCGACGTCGAGATAGAGCCCGACCCGCATGCCGAGCTGGCCGGCGAGCGCCTTGGCTGCATGCAGCTGGCTATCGGCCGTCCATTGCACGAATTCGACGAACTCGACCTCGCGCCTATCCGCGCCATTACGCAGCTCGGCGCATTTCGCCTCGTCCGGCTGCTGCCATTCCGCCGGCCATTCCCACCAGGGGCCGGTGAAACGGTGCCGCAGCACCTCGAAACAGGCAAAGCGGGACAACAGCGGCGCGCGCTCCGCACGGAAGGCGTCAAACGCCTTGCGACGCGCCGCGCTCGCGCTTGTCACGAAGCTGTTAAAGGCGGCGCGCAGGCCCAGCCATTTCAGCGCCGCCATGTCGGCATAAGGGACGCGGTCGCCCTCGCGCAGACGGGCCGCCGTCGCGGCCGCGTCGGGCACGAGGTCGGCCGAGAATTCAGGGATAGCCTCGACGTCGATATAGAGCGGGTTGAGGAAGAGCCGGCTGTTCGGCGAATAGGGGCTGCAATCGGCTGGGTGATCGTCGAACAGGACATGCAGCGGATTGAGCCCGACACCGTCGGCACCGAGCTGCTTGGCGAGCCGGACGAGACCAGCGAGATCGGTGAAATCGCCGATGCCCCAATTGCGGTCGGAGCGGACGCTGTAGAGCTGCACGGCGAGCAGCCAGCCGCGGTCGAAATCGCCACCGAAGCAGCGCTCGGGGGCCACGATCATCGGCACGTCTTCGCTCACACCTTCGGCATCGGTCAGCGTCAGGCGGTGATACCCGAGCGCCAGGCCCGCGGGCCAGGCGATCACGGGCTCCCGCGTCTCGCCTGCCGCGATCACATTGCCATTGCCGGCGATTTTCCATTGCAGCGGCGGCGCGCCAACCGACGTCAATTCCGTGCGCGGGCGTCCGAGCGCACGGACCACGACCGGCCCGCTGACGAAGCGATAGACCCGCTTCTCCGGCAGGGCGTCGAGGATGGATTTGAGGGCCTCGGGCGCGGTGACCCGCAGCTTGCCGAGGGCGTCGATGAATTCGGATTGAACGCCCTTGATCCGGGCTTGAGCTAAAAGATCCATTCGGCACGCAGCTTGCAGGCCATTAATTGGCCAGGGGCATGGAGAATAACGAGATCGCGGAAGAGGTTAGTCAGGGGTAACTCGCAAACTGCGCTTGCCGTTCCCAAGGGAACCAATGACACACAAGCGGCTTTCTATCATGGTACCAAGCGTGGGTTCCCGACAAGGGAAACGGGCTCCTGCTTTCTTGTCAATGGCATCACCGTGAACAAGACAATTCAAACTGTCGAGAGTGCCGCGGCCAGCAGCGCTTTCCTGATCGAGGACGTCTATCCCGCGATCGACGGCGGCCGTTTCGCCGTGAAGCGGATCGCGGGCGAGCCGGTTGAGATCTGGGCCGACATCTACCGCGATGGTGAGGCCGTGATCTCAGCCGCGCTGATCTGGCGAGGAGAGCAGGAGCGCGAATGGCGGAGCGAGCCGATGACCCATCACGGCAATGACCGCTGGTCCGGCGCGTTCACGCCCCCCGAGCCCGGCCAATATGTCTACGCGATCGAAGCCTGGACCGACGAGTTCGCCACATGGTCGCACGCCGCCGCGCGAAAGCGGCGCACCGGGGCCGATGTCAGCCTCGATGCGATCGAGGGCGCCGGGCTTTTGACCAAGGCGCATGGCGCGCGGCAGGACGCCGCAGCTATCATCATCAGGCAGTGCGAGGACTATTTGAAGAACGGCGACATCACCTCGCTGCTCGCAACCGAGCTCGGCGAAGCCATGGCCGAGAGCCAGTCGCGGCCGGACCTGACGCGTTCGCCATTCTTCCCGCTGACCGCGGACCGCGACAAGGCGCGCTTCAGCACCTGGTATCAGATGATGCCGCGCAGCCAGAGCGCATTGCCGGGCCGGCATGGCACGCTGCGCGATTGCATCGCGCGCGTGCCCGACATCGCCGCGATGGGCTTTGACGTGCTCTACTTCACGCCGATTCACCCGATCGGCAAGACCAGCCGCAAGGGCCGCAACAATGCGCCGATGGCCCGTGAAGGCGATCCGGGCTCGCCCTATGCGATCGGCTCAGCCGAGGGCGGCCACGATGCGCTGCATCCGGAGCTCGGCACGATCGAGGACTTCCGCGCGTTGGTCGCCACCTGTCTCGAATACGGGCTCGAGCTTGCGCTGGACTTCGCGGTGCAGTGCTCGCCGGATCATCCCTGGCTGACGCAGCATCCCGAATGGTTCAAATGGCGGCCCGACCGTTCGGTGCGGACGGCGGACGGCCCCTATTCCGACATCGTTATCCCCGACTTCAATTCGGTCGATCGCGTCGGGCTGTGGAATGCGTTTCGCGATGCCATGCTGTTCTGGATCGACAAGGGCGTGACCATCTTTGCCATCGACAATCACGACACCGCGCCGCTCGCGTTCTGGGAGTGGCTGATCCGCGATATAAGCCGCCGTCATCCCGACGTGATCCTGTTCTCCAAGACCTATGCACGGCCGAAGCTGATGAAGGGCCTGGCCAAGCTCGGCTTCGCGCAGTCCTTCACCTATTTCCCCTGGCGCACGGAAAAGTGGGAGCTGGAGCAATATCTCGGCGAGATGACGCGCTATCCCGAACGCGATTTCTACCGTCCGAACATGTTCGTCAACACGCCTGACCTGTTGCCCTTTCACCTCCAGAGCGGAGAGGCCTGGGCCTTCAAGTCGCGCATCGCACTGGCGGCAATGCTCTCAGGCAATTACGGCATCTACAGCGGATTCGAGCTGCTGGAGCACGACGCCATTCCCGGACGCGAAGAATATCTGGATTCCGAGAAGTACCAGATCAGGCAGCGCGACTGGGACAGGTCGGGCAACATCAAACCTTACATCGCCGCGCTCAACCGCATCCGCAACGAGAACGCGGCGCTCCAGCAAACCGCGAATTTGCGCTTCCTCGCCATCGAGGACGGCGAGACGATCGCCTTCGCCAAGGAGGCGGCCGATCCGGCCAACATTGTCGTCGTCGTGATCGCGCTGTCGCGCCGTGAGCGAGAATGCTGGCTGCCGCTCGGCGGTCTCACCGTTGACGCCGGCGGGCGGCGTCACCATGTGACGACACTCGAAAACCTCCTCACCGGCGAACAGTCACGCATCGAATGGGGCGGCATCAAGTTGCGTATCGATCCCGACCGCGATCCGGCACTTCTGTTCCGCTGCCTGGCGTAAGGGGTCACGCCATGAATGTTCTGTCTTCCGTCGATACCAAGAAGGCTGAGGCTGCCGAGGTCGTAGATGAGCTCTGGTACAAGGACGCCATCATCTACCAGCTCCACGTCAAAGCCTTCGCCGACAGCAACAATGACGGCATCGGCGACTTCGCCGGGCTGACCGAGCGGCTGCCCTATCTGCAGGAGCTCGGCGTCACCGCGCTGTGGCTGCTGCCGTTCTATCCCTCGCCCGGCCGCGACGACGGCTACGACATCGCCGATTACGGCGCGGTCAATCCCGATTTCGGGACGATGAAGGATTTCAAGCGCTTCATTCAGGAAGCGCAGAAGCGCGGCCTGCGCGTCATCACCGAGCTCGTCGTCAACCACACCTCGGACCAGCACAAATGGTTCAAGCGCGCGCGGCGCAGCCATCCGGGCTCGAGCGCGCGCAACTGGTATGTCTGGAGCGACACCGACCAGAAATATCAGGGCACACGCATCATCTTCACCGACACGGAGAAGTCGAACTGGACTTGGGATCCGGAGGCCGGCGCGTTCTACTGGCACCGCTTCTTCTCGCACCAGCCCGACCTCAATTTCGACAATCCGCGCGTGGTCAGCGCCATCATCCAGGTGATGAAGCGCTGGCTCGATGCCGGCGTCGACGGCTTCCGGTTAGATGCCATTCCCTATCTGTGCGAGCGCGAGGGCACCTCGAACGAGAACCTGCCCGAGACCCATGCGATCATAAAGCGCCTGCGCCAGGAGCTGGACGCGTATTCCAAGGGCAAGCTGCTGCTGGCCGAGGCCAATCAATGGCCGGAGGACGTGCAGGAATATTTCGGCCGTGGCGACGAGTGCCACATGGCCTACCATTTCCCCTTGATGCCGCGCATCTACATGGCGATCGCGCAGGAGGACCGCTTCCCGATCACCGACATCCTGCGCCAGACGCCCGACATTCCGGCAAGCTGCCAATGGGCGCTGTTCCTGCGCAATCACGACGAGCTGACGTTGGAGATGGTCACGGACGTCGAGCGCGACTATCTCTGGACCACCTACGCCAACGATCCCCGCGCGCGCATCAATGTCGGCATCCGCCGGCGCCTTGCGCCGCTGATGGACAACGACCGGCGCAAGATCGAGCTGATGAACTCGCTGCTGCTCTCCTTCCCGGGCACGCCGATCATCTATTACGGCGACGAGATCGGGATGGGCGACAATATTTATCTCGGCGACCGCAACGGCGTGCGCACGCCGATGCAATGGAGCCCGGACCGCAACGGCGGCTTCTCGCGCTGCGACCCCGCCCGCCTCTACGCGCCGCTGATCATGGATCCCGTTTACGGCTATGAATCCGTGAACGTGGAGGCGCAGTCGCGCAGCCTGTCCTCGCTGCTCAGCGCCACCAAGCGGCTGATCTCGGTACGCAAGTCGACGCTCGCCTTCGGCCGCGGCACCATGACCTTCATCCGCCCGGCCAACCGGGCCGTGCTGGCCTATGTCCGGCAATACCGGGACGAGGTGATCCTCTGCGTCGCCAATCTGTCGCGCGCCGCGCAGGCGACCGAGCTCGACCTGTCGCCGTGGAAGGACCGCATCCCGCAGGAGATGCTCGGGCGCACGCGCTTTCCCGCGATCGGCGAATTGCCCTACATGATCACGCTGGGGCCCTACGGCTTCTACTGGTTCCAGCTTCTGGAGCGCGACAAATCCGAGCCGGTGGTGCCGCGCGCGGTGCCTGAATTCGAGACGCTGGTCGTGCCGGTGAACTCGAACTGGGTCTCGCTCGCCCGCGAGCGCGGCGTGTTCGAGCGCGACGTGCTGCCGGGCTTCCTGTCGCGGACGCGCTGGTATCCCGAGAACAATCCCAAGCACATCCGGACCACGCTGACCTCCGCGGTACCGTTCAGCGACATCGGCGACAACAGACCCTGGATCGCGTTCTTCGAGACCACGCGGAACGACGTCACGACGCGCTACGTGATGCCGATGCAGATCGAATGGGTACGCTTCGACCGCGAGCGCTTCAACCCGAAGGCGCTCGCCGCCGTCCGCCAGGGCGCACGCGAAGGCACGCTCCTCGACGTCGCGACCGAGCAGATCTTCATCGGTCTGTTCTTGCGAGGGCTGTCGCAAAACCTGGTCGTGGACGAGAACAATCTGCGGCTCGAGTTCAAGGCGACCAGCCGTTTCGCTGACTACACCATCAAGGAGCCCGAACGCATCCGCGCCATCGAACAGTCGAACAGCACCGCGCTGGTCGACAACAAGTACGTTGCCAAGATCTATCGGCGGCTGGAAAGCGGCATCAGCCCCGAGATCGAGATCGGCTACTATCTCACCGAGGTCGCCCGCTTTGCCAACACGCCGGCGCTGCTCGGCAGCGTCGAGCTGGTCGACGGCAACCAGCGCAGCGCGCTCGGCGTGCTGCATGCCTATGTCGAGAACCAGGGCGACGGCTGGACCGTGACGACCGGATATCTCGACCGCTATATCGACGAGCAGCGCGTGGCGCCGGCCGATGAGATGCCGCGCGAGACCCAGGAGCAGGCGCCCTATCTGCATTTCATCGCGCAGATCGGCCGGCGGCTCGCCGAGCTGCATGTCGCTCTCGCCGCGGCAGAGCCCGCCGATCTCGCCCCGGAGCCGATCGACTCCGCCCAGATCAAGGCTGCGCTCTCCGACCTCAAGGCACGGGCCGAGCGGATTCTCGAGCTGCTTGCCGACAGCCGCGACGGGCTGCGGGAGACGGACCGGCCCCTGATCGACCGGCTCATCGCCGCACGCGCCGACCTGTTCGACCAACTCAATGCGCTCTTGCCATCCGAGATCGGCGGGTTGAACATCCGTCATCATGGCGACTTCCGGCTCGGGCAAACTCTGATCGTGAAGGACGATATCTTCATCATCGACTTCGACGGCGATCCGCGTGTGCCGCTGGCCAACAAGCGCCGCAAGGCGCCGGCCGCGCGCGACGTCGCCGGCCTGATCCATTCCATCGACCTTTCTGTGAACGTGGCGCTGAGCCGCGCGCTCACGGGCGCTTCCGACGAGCAGGACCGGCTCGCGGCCGCCCTCGCCGAATGGCGCGAGCGCGCCACCGCGACCTTCCTTTCCGCCTACCGCGAAGCCATGACCGATCGGAGGCTGTGGCCGGACGATCGGTCCTGCGCGGAAGGCCTGTTGAGATTTTTCCTGCTGGATCGAGCGTTCCACGACGTAGAGTACGAGCTGTCCCGCCGGCCTGAGGGACTTCATGCGCCGCTGACCGGACTGCTTCGCATTCTGTCAAGTGCCGAGAGCGAAGCCCATGCCTAAACTGCCTGCCGAAGCCTACGCGATCATCGAAGGCCGCCACTCCGACCCCTTCCACTATCTCGGGCTGCATCCCGAGGGCGGAAAGAGCGTTGTCCGCGCGTTTCTGCCCGAGGCCACCAATGTCGAGGCGGTCGGCGACCACGGCGAGGTCGCGCCGCTCGATCGCGTCCACGATTCCGGCCTGTTCATCGGCGCCCTGCCCAACGGCTCGAAGCACTACCAGCTGCGCGCGAAGTTCGGCAACGACGTGGTCGAGTTCGAGGATGCCTACCGTTTTCCGCCGATCCTGACCGATTTCGACCTCTATTTGCTCGGCGAAGGCACCCATCAGCGCCTCTACGACAAGCTCGGCGCGCATCCGATGCGGCTCGAGGGGGTCGACGGCATCGGCTTCGTCGTGCTGGCGCCGAACGCGCGGCGCGTCTCCGTGGTCGGCGACTTCAACTTCTGGGACGGGCGGCGCCATCCGATGCGGGTGCGCGGCAGCGGTTATTGGGAATTGTTCATCCCGCATGCGAAGGCCGGCGATCACTACAAGTTCGAAATCGTCGGACCGCATGGTCATCTGCTGCCGCTGAAATCCGATCCGATGGCATTTGCCAGCGAGCTGCGGCCGAAGACGGCCTCGATCGTATTTGACGAGGCGCGCCTGCCGCGGCCGCGCCCGGCGCCCGAAGGCATCAACGCATTGTCGGCGCCGATGTCGATCTACGAGGTCCATCTCGGCTCGTGGCGGCGCAAGGACAACAATGAATGGCTGACCTATCGCGAGCTGGCCGAGCAGCTGCCGGCCTATGCCCGCGACATGGGCTTCACCCATCTCGAATTCCTGCCCGTGAACGAGCATCCGTTCGATGGCTCCTGGGGCTATCAGCCGACCGGCCTCTATGCGCCGACCAGCCGTTTCGGCGGCCCCGAGGATTTTGCCGCGCTGATCGATGCCTGCCACCGCGAAGGCATCGGCGTGCTGCTCGACTGGGTGCCGGGCCACTTCCCCGACGATCCCCACGGGCTCGGCCATTTCGACGGCACCGCGCTCTACGAGCACGCCAACCCGCTCCAGGGCCGCCATCTCGACTGGGGCACGCTGATCTACAATTACGGCCGCACCGAAGTGACGAACTTCCTGGTGTCGAACGCGCTGTTCTGGATGGAGCGTTACGCCATCGACGGCCTGCGCGTCGATGCGGTCGCCTCCATGCTCTATCTCGACTACAGCCGGCCGCCCGACGCCTGGATCCCGAACCAATATGGCGGGCGGGAGAACATCGAGGCGATCAACTTCCTGCGCCGCTTCAACACGGAAGTGTTTGCACGCTTCCCGCAGGCGACGACTGCCGCGGAAGAGTCCACCGCCTGGCCCCAAGTCTCGCGGCCGGTCGAGTTCGGCGGGCTCGGCTTCGGCTACAAGTGGAACATGGGCTGGATGCACGACACGCTGAACTACATCAGCAAGGATCCGATCCACCGCAAGCATCACCACGGCGAGATCCTGTTCGGCCTGCACTATGCGTTCTCGGAGAATTTCATCCTGCCGCTGTCGCATGACGAGGTCGTGCACGGCAAGCGCTCGATCCTCGGCCGCATGCCCGGCGACGAGTGGCAGCGCTTTGCCAATTTGCGCGCTTATTACAGCTTCATGTTCGGTCATCCCGGCAAGAAGCTCCTGTTCATGGGCGCCGAGATCGCGCAGAGCCGCGAATGGAATCACGACCATTCGCTCGACTGGCACCTGCTCGAATACAAGGTCCATTCCGGCGTCCAGGCCTTGATCCGCGACCTCAACCGGCTCTATCGCGCGGTTCCGGCGCTGCACCAGATGGATTGCGAGCAGGCCGGCTTCGAATGGCTGATCACCGATGATGCCAACCGCAATGTCTTCGCCTGGCTGCGCAAGGGATTCGACGAGCACGCGCGGTGTCTCGTCATCGTCAACTTCTCGCCCAACGTCTACCAGAACTATCGCGTTCGCGTGCCCTTCGGCGGCAAGTGGAAGGAAGTTCTCAACTCCGATTCCGCCCATTACGGCGGCAGCAATGTCGGTAATGTCGGCGAAGTCCATGCCGAGGGCGGCGAGCTGCGCCTCACCATTCCGCCGCTGGCTGCGATCTTCCTCGTTCCGGAAGGCTGATCGATGCGCCTGACTGCCGGATCGCCCGCACGGCTCGGCGCAAGCTGGGACGGACGCGGCACCAATTTCGCGCTGTTCTCCGCCAACGCGCAGAAGGTGGAGCTCTGCCTGTTCGACACGCAAGGCCGCCGCGAGCTTGAGCGCATCGAGCTGCCGGAGAAGACCGAGGATGTCTGGCACGGCTATCTCAACGACGTCTCGCCGGGCCAGCTTTACGGCTATCGCGTGCACGGCCCCTACGAGCCCGAGCACGGCCATCGCTTCAACGCCAACAAGCTGCTGCTCGACCCCTACGCCAAGCGGCTTGCCGGGCGCCTGGTCTGGAGCGATGCGCATTTCGCCTACCGCACCGGAAGCCCGCGCGAGGACCTGTCGTTCGACCGGCGCGACAATGCGCGCGGCATGCCCAAGGCCGTCGTGGTCGACGAGACCTTCAACTGGGGCCGCCGCGAGATCCGGCCGAATATTCCCTGGGAAGACACGATCATCTACGAGGCCCACGTCAAGGGCCTGACGCAGAAGCGCGAGGACGTGCCGCCGAATTTGCGCGGCACCTATGGCGGCTTGTCATCGCCCGCGATGATCGAGCACCTGAAGAAGCTCGGCGTCACCACGGTCGAGCTGCTGCCGGTCCACAGCTTCGTCGACGACCGCATCCTGGTGGAAAAGAAGCTCGCCAATTACTGGGGTTACAACACGCTGTCCTTCTTTGCGCCCGAGCCGCGCTACGCGCAGGACAACGCGCTCGATTCCTTCCGCACCACGGTGGCGCGGCTGCACGACGCCGGGATCGAGGTGATGCTCGACGTCGTCTACAACCACACCGCCGAGGGAAATCATCTCGGTCCGACGCTGTGCTATCGCGGCATCGACAACGCCTCCTATTATTGGCTGAACCGCGAGAACCCGCGCTATTACGACGACTTCACCGGCTGCGGCTCGTCGGTGAACCTCACCCATCCGCGCGTGCTGCAGATGGTGATGGATTCCCTGCGCTACTGGGTCGAGGTCTGCCATGTCGACGGCTTCCGTTTCGATCTCGCCACCACGCTGGCGCGCGGGCCGAACGGCTTCGATCGCGGCAGCTCGTTCCTGACCGCGGTACGGCAGGACCCGGTGCTGGCTTCGGTCAAGCTCGTCGCCGAGCCGTGGGATCTCGGCCTCGGCGGCTATCAGGTCGGCGCCTTTCCCTCGCAATGGTCGGAATGGAACGACCGCTACCGCAGCGCCATGCGCCGCTACTGGAGCGGTGAAGGCAGCCTGATCGGCGACATTTCCAGCCGCATGACCGCGTCCTCCGACCTGTTCAACCACGACGGACGGCGGCCGCGCGCCAGCATCAACCACATCACCGTCCACGACGGCTTCACGCTCGCCGACCTCTTCAGCTACAACGAGAAGCACAACGAGGCCAACGGCGAGGACAATCGCGACGGCTCCAACGACAATCACAGCAACAATTGCGGCGTCGAGGGCCCGACGGACGATCCAAAGATCATCAGCCTGCGCCGCCAGTTGCGCAAGAACGTGCTGGCGTGCCTGATGCTGGCCCAGGGCGTTCCGCTGATCCTCGCCGGCGACGAGGTCGGCAACTCGCAATCCGGCAACAACAACGCCTATTGCCAGGACAACGAGGTCGGCTGGGTCGGCTGGGACAATCTCGGCAAGGACGGCGACGACATGATCGACTTCGTCGCCCAGCTCGCCGACATCCGCCGCCGTTTCTCACAGCTGCGCAGCCATCGCTGGCTCGACGGCCGGCCCAAGGACGGCGTCTCCTACGGCGCATTGTGGCTGACTCCCGCCGGCAACGAGATGACGGAGAGCGACTGGACATTCCCGGATGGGCGGTTTCTCTCCTATGTGATGGGCCCGATGGAACCGGGTGGAGCTGCGATCTTTATCGTACTGAACGCCGCTCCCGAAGAGATCGCATTCAAATTGCCCAAAATGACCGAATACAAGAGCTGGCAGCAGCTGCTGAACACGACCGATGCCAAGCTGAATACGATCGACTTCCTGCCGGGGAGCGACAGCAAGGCGCCGCCGCGCTCCGTGCTCGCCTTCGCAGGCGCGCTATGAGGCCATCCTTCGGGGCGAGGCCGACGAAGGACGGCGTGTCGTTCCGGCTGTGGGCGCCGGCCGCGCGCCGCGTCGACCTCCTGCTCGATCGCAGGCACGCGATGCAGCGCCGGCAGGATGGCTGGTTCGTCGCCGAGATCGCCGGCTTGTCATCTAGCAGCAAGTACAAGTTCAGGATCGACGACGACATCGACGTGCCGGATCCCGCTTCGGCCTTCCAGCCCGACGACGTGTTCGGCCCGAGCGAGGTCATCGATCACGATGCCTTCGTCTGGCGCGCGCGCGATTGGCGGGGCCGTCCCTGGGAAGAGACGGTGCTGGTCGAGACCCATGTAGGCACCTTCACTTCCGAAGGCAGCTATCGCGCCATGATCGACAAGCTCGATCACCTCGCCGCGACCGGCATCAATGCGCTGGAATTGATGCCGCTCGCCGATTTCGCAGGACGCCGCGGCTGGGGCTATGACGGCGTGCTGTGGTATGCGCCGGACAGCGCCTATGGCCGGCCCGAAGACCTGAAGACGCTGATCGACGAGGCGCATCTGCGCGGGCTGATGGTGTTCCTCGACGTCGTCTACAATCATTTCGGTCCGGAAGGAAACTACCTCGGCCGTTACGCGCCGACCTTCTTCACCGATGCGCACACGCCGTGGGGCAGCGCGATCGATTATCGCGTGCCGCAGGTGCGAGCCTTCGCCGTTGAGAACGCGCTGTCCTGGCTCGGTGACTACCGCTTCGACGGCCTCAGGCTGGACGCCGCCAACCACATCATGGCTGTCCCGGGCGAGCAGTCCATGCTGCAGGACCTCAGCGTTGCCGCCGGCGAGCTTGCCAAGGCCACGGGACGCCACATCCATCTCGTGCTGGAGAACGGCGACAACCGCGCCAGCCTGCTCGACGCTGCGCAGGACCCGCCGAACGGCAAATATCGCGGGCAGTGGAACGACGATTATCATCACGTCTGGCACGTGATGCTGACCGGTGAGCATGCCGGTTACTATGGCGATTACCAGACGCCGCGCATGGATCTGGCACGCGCGCTCGCCTCCGGCTTCGTCTATCAGGGCGAGATCTCGGAATTCTGGGGCAAGAAGCCGCGCGGCGAGCCGAGCGGCCAGCTGCCGCCGGCGACCTTCGTCAATTTCCTGCAAAACCACGACCAGATCGGCAATCGCCCGCTGGGCGAGCGGCTGGAAAGCCTGGCATCGCCACAGCAGATCGAGGCCGCGCTCGCGGTCACCCTGCTCGCGCCGATGGTGCCGATGCTGTTTCAGGGCGAGGAATGGGGCTCGACGGTGCCCTTCCCGTTCTTCTGCGATTTCCAGGGCGAACTCGCCGATGCCGTACGCAAGGGACGCAAGCGCGAATATGCCTGGGCTTACGAGAAATACGGTGAGGAGGTGCCCGATCCGCTCGATCCGGCAACGCTGCAATCGGCCGTGCTCGACTGGACCGGCCGCACGCCGCAACAGGAAGCGCGGCTCGCGCTGGTGCGGGAGTTGCTCGGCGTTCGTCGCAAGCAGATCGTGCCGCGGCTGAAGGGCGCAAGCTTCGGTGATGCCGAGGCGGCCGACAAGGGCCTCGTCACCGCACATTGGCGCATGGGCGACGGCACCACGTTGCGTCTTGCCGCCAACCTGTCGGATCACGAGATCACCTCCAGCGTCAGCGCGGGCACGCCGATCTGGGGCGGCGGAACCGGCGAGCGGCTCACGCCCTGGTCGGTGGTTTGGCGCCTCGGAGGTTAGAATGCCTCCCGCCATTCCGCTCGCGACCTACCGGCTCCAGCTCACCGCGGATTTCGATTTCGACAAGGCCGCCGCGGTCGTTCCTTATCTCAAGGCGCTGGGCATCACGCATCTCTACGCCTCGCCGGTGATGAAGGCCCGCAAAGGCTCGACCCATGGCTACGACACGGTCGATCACGGCCAGTTCAATCCCGAGCTCGGCGGCGAGGCCGGCTTTACGCGGCTGAGCCAGGCGCTTCAGCAGCACGATCTCGGGCTCATCATCGATTTCGTCCCCAACCATGTCGGCGTGCATTTTGCCGACAATCCCTGGTGGCTCGACGTGCTGGAATGGGGCCAGGCCTCGCCGCACGCGGCGTCCTTCGACATTGACTGGGACCAGCTGGCCTACCGCGCCCGCGGGCGGCGTGCTGCTGCCGATCCTCGGCGCGTCCTACGGCGAGGCGCTGGAGCGCGGCGACATCGAGCTGCGCTACGACCCCGAAGAAGGAAGCTTCGCGGCGTGGTATTTCGAGCACCGCTTACCCATCGCGCCGGAGCGCTATGGCGAGATGCTGCGGATCGTCGTCAAGGAGGCGGACGCGGCGGAAATGGAGCCCGGCAAGCGCCTGCTGTCGCTCGCGACCCGCTACACAGGGTTGCGGCGCCCCAATCGCAAGGAAGCTCCCGGCTTCAAGTCCGAGCTCAAGGAGATCGCAGGTGCCGCTGAGGTCATCAAGCGCGGCCTTGCCGCCTATCGCGCCGGCAAGGACCGCCCGGCACAAACGCTGACGCTGCATCACCTCCTGGAGCGCCAGCACTACAAGCTCGGGCACTGGCGGCTTGCTTCCAGCGACATCAACTATCGCCGCTTCTTCGACGTCAACGGCCTCGCCGGCCTGCGCGTCGAGGACGCGAGCACGTTTGCCGCCACGCACCGGCTGGTGAAGCAGCTCATCGCCGACGGCAAATTGCAGGGAATCCGGCTCGATCACATCGACGGCCTGCGCGACCCCGCCCAATATTGCCAGCGGCTGCGCCGGCTGGTGCGCGACGCGCAGGGCAACGCAAAGCCCTTCTACACCGTGATCGAGAAGATCCTGTGCGAGCACGAACGCCTGCCGCATTTCGCCGGCGTCCAGGGCACCACCGGCTACGAGTGGATGAATGTCATCACCCACGTGCTGGTCGATCCCAGGGGGCTGGAGGCGCTGGACGAGACCTGGCGGCAGATCAGCAACCGGCCGCCGCGGCTTGTGCCTTACGTCAAGGACGCCAAGCGGCGCGTGCTGGAGACGCTGCTCACCAGCGAGTTCACCGTGCTGACGCGCCTGCTTGCGCGCATCGCCAACGGCCATTATTCGACGCGCGACTTCTCGGCCGACAGCCTGCGGCAGGCGCTCGAACTCTATGTGCTGCATTTCCCGGTCTATCGCACCTACCTGACGCATAGTGGCCCGACCGCAGCGGACCGCAAGCTGATCGACGACACCATTGCGCGCGCCCGCCGCGACTGGTTCGCCGCCGACGAAGGCATTTTCGACTTCCTGCGCGATGCCTTGACCATGGACCTGCTCAAGCCGGGCCGTCCGCCGCACAGCGCCCCGCGCGTGCGCCGCTTCGCGCTGAAGGTGCAGCAATTCACCGGCCCGATGATGGCAAAGTCGCTGGAGGACACCGCGTTCTATCAATTCCACCGGCTGCTGGCGCTGAACGAGGTCGGCGGCGACCCCGCCAGCACCGGCCTCAGCATTCCCGCCTTCCACCAGGCCATGCAGGGCCGCGCCAGGGAATGGCCGCAAGGCATGACCGCAACCGCCACCCACGACACCAAGCGTGGCGAGGATGCGCGCACGCGCATCGCATCGCTCAGCGAGATTCCCGGTGAATGGACCAGCGCGGTGGCGCGCTGGAAGGTGCTGAACGCGCCGCACCTCACGCTGCACGGCAATTTCCGCGCGCCGTCGGCAACATTCGAATACATGCTCTACCAGACCCTGCTCGGCGCTTGGCCGCTTCAAGTGCCGGCCGATGCCGCCTTCGTCGAGCGCATCCAGGCCTATGCTCTCAAGGCCGCGCGCGAGGGCAAGGAGGAGACGAGTTGGCTCAACCCGCATGAAGCCTATGAGAACGGCATCCGCGACTTCATCGCGAAGATCCTCGACTCCGACCAGTCCGCGGAATTCCTTCAGGCCTTGCAGACGCTGGCGCGCCGCGTCTCGCTGCTCGGCACGCTGAACTCGCTGAGCCAGCTCACGCTCAAGGCGACGCTGCCGGGCGTGCCGGACTTCTATCAAGGCACCGAATTCTGGGACCTGTCTCTGGTCGATCCCGACAACCGCCGCCCGGTGGACTTCGCCGCGCGCCACGCGGCGCTGCCATCACTGGAAGCCCCGGACTGGAGCGGCCTGATCAAGAGCTGGCCGGACGGCAAGCTCAAGCTAGCCTGGACGCGGCATCTGCTCAAGCTGCGCAACGAGCTGGCCGACGTCTTCGCGCAGGGCGACTATCAGCCGCTTGAGGTACGGGGCGCCCATGCCGACCATGTCATCGCCTTCGCGCGTCGTCATGGCCGCGCCGCCGCGATCGTCGTTGTCGGGCGTCATTTCGCGCCTTTCAGCCAAGCGGGCCGGGAATGGCCCGCACCCGAAGCTATGGACGCCACCATCGACATCACGGGCTATGCCGTGCCCGGCCTTGCCGGCAACGACTTGCCGCTCGCGCAGGCCTTCCGTGACTGTCCTGCCTTGGTCATCGCGGCCCGAACGGCGAATGCCGTCAGGGCGCCGCGGCAACGCGTGCGCGCCTGAAGTTACTTCTCCCCGTCTTTGGTCAGCAGCAATTGGCCGCGCTTCCTGATCGTGGCCTGCGCCATCTCGGCGAAGCGCTGCAGCAGCCAAGGCAGCACCACCTCGACCCGGACCTGATCGTCGCCGACATCGATCTGCCCCGTCGCGACTTGGCCGAGCGCGCGGATGCGGAAGGCCAGAGTGTCGCCGCTCCAGCGTTCCTCCTCGACCTGCATCACCGGAATACTCGCTGCGGCGCGGCCGAGCCCGGTTTTGAGCCGGCGCACCGCTTCCTCGCGGCCGAGACGATGCGGAATCGAGACGACGAGCGGTGCTGACATGGTCCTGCCTCTTCTGACTGACGTCACATAATCATGCCGGGTCGACCAACAAAGGTTCCATGCAAGTTGATCCTCCGGCTGTGTTTCAAGGCCGGAACTTTACAACCTACGGCAAGTTGCTCCCGCACAACGGGACAGGTTTGCAATGACCCTTCTTACGAAGGGCTGGAGGAGATTCGTATGTCAATCGGCACGATCATTCTGATCATCTTGATCATCGCCCTGCTCGGCGGCTTCAGCGGCATCGGCGGCGGGCCGTTCTATGGCACCGGCTATTACGGCGGCGGCGGCCTCGGGCTTGTCATCGTCATTCTGCTGATCCTGATCCTGATGGGAAGGATCTAGTACTGGCTCCGTAGGGTGGGCTAAGGCGCAACACGCCAAGCCCACCACTTCGCTCGAACGAAACAAGGTGGTGGGCACGCTCCGCTTTGCCCACCCTACGACACCCGCCTTCGCCGCAACAGCGGCAGACCTACTTCACCTTCCCCGCCAGCTTCTTGATCGCGGCCTTGATCGACACGGCGGCATCGTCGTAACCCTCCCACGCTTTCGATCGCGCCAGCAGGGCCGGCACGGTGCGCAGCGTATAGCGCTTGGGATCGAGGTCGCTCTTCACCTGCGCCCAGGTGACCGGCATCGACACGGTTGCGCCGGCGCGCGCTCGCGGCGACAGCGGAGCCACCGCCGTCGACATGCGGTCGTTGCGCAGATAATCCAGGAAGATCTTTCCCTTGCGCAGCTTCTTCGACATGTTGAGCAGATAGCGTTCGGGATCGTCGTCCGCCATCCACTGGCAGACGCCTTGCGCAAAGGCCTTGGCTTCCTTCCAGCTCACCTTGTCGCGCGCGCCATGGAGCAGCGGCACCACGACGTGAAGGCCCTTGCCGCCGGTGGTCTTGCAGAAGCTGTCCATGCCGATATCGGCGAGCCGCTGCCGCATCTCCTTCGCCGCCTCGACCACCTCGGGAAAGTCCACGTCGGGGGCGGGGTCGAGATCGAACACCAGGCGGCCCGGGGTGTCATAGGCATAGGGCGCGCAGTTCCAGGGATGCAGCTCGACGCCGCCGATCTGCGCCACCGCGGCGAGCCCTTCGATCCGGTCGATCTGAAGATACGGCTTGCGGTCGCCGGAGACCCGCGCAAGCTCAAGAAGGTTCGACGTGCCCTGCATCGCATGGCGCTGGAAGAAGCATTCGCCCTTGATGCCATCAGGCGCGCGGATCAGCGAGCACGGCCGGCCCTTGAGATGCACGATCATCCATTCGCCGACGGCTTCGAGGTAGCGGGCAAGGTCCAGCTTGGTGACGGCGCCACCATCGCCGTCATCCGGCCAGAGCGGCTTGTCCGGCTTGGAGATGACGACGCCCATGACCTCGGCATTTTGAGCGGTCTGCTTCACTCGCCCGCTCGCCTTCGCGCGCGCTGGCTTCCTGGTTTTGGGCTCGGCGAGCTCGGTGTCGACGGGCGTCTCCGCCTCGACCTCCTTGGCCGGCTTGTCCTGCCGCAGGCCCTTGAACGCCGCCTGGCGAATATTGCCGTCGGCCGTGAAGCCCGCGAATTCGATCTCGGCGACGAGCTCCGGCTTCAGCCAGTGCACGTCCCGCGTCTTCTTCGGCGCATTCTTGCCGCCGAACGGGCTTTCCTTGCTCTCAATCGCCTTCAGCGCCGGCATGATGCGCTTGACCTTGTCAGCGCCAAAGCCGGTGCCGACCATGCCGACGAAGGCGAGATGATCGCCGCGCTGCACGCCGGCCATCAGAGAGCGGAATTTGCCGTTGGTGGTCTTGTAGCCGCCGATCACCACCTCGTGGCCGGCGCGGCATTTCGACTTGACCCAGCTCTCGGTGCGCCCCGAACGATACGGCGCATTCAGCTTCTTCGACACCACGCCTTCGAGCTCGAGCTTGCAGGCCGATTGCAGCACGGCATCGCCGCCGCTCTCGAAATGCTCGACATAGCGGAGCTGGCTCGATTTCCGCTTGCGCGATTCCAGCAGCTTCTTGAGCTGCGCCTTGCGCTCCCCAAGCGGCAGCCGACGGTAGTCCTGCCCTTCCGCGAAGAGCAGATCGAAGGCGAAGAAGATCAGGTCGTCGGTCTTGCCATCGGACAGCGCAGCTTGCAGCGAGGAGAAGTTCGGCGCACCGTTGTGGTCGAGCGCGACGATCTCGCCGTCGATCATCACGTCCGGCAGCGCGGCGGCTTCCTCGGCGATGGAGGCGAATTTGCTGGTCCAGTCGAGGCCCTTGCGCGTCTTCAGCGTCGCCTCGCCGTCCTCGACCCGGAGCTGGACGCGATAGCCGTCGAACTTGATCTCGTGGCACCAGCCCTCGTCTCCGGGCGGCCGCTCGACCAGCGTGCAGAGCTGCGGCGCAACGAAATCCGGCATCTCTGACACCGTCTTGGCCCTCGCCGCGGTCGTGGCAGTTTTCTTCGCCGCTTTGCCGGCTTTCAACGCGGTGCGCGGCGCCGGCTTCACCGTCCGCCCTTTGGTCTCCTCGGCACGATTGGACTGCCAGACCGCGTCGGCCTTGCCCTTGGTCCCCTTCGCCAGCATGAACGGCTTCGGCGCGCGGCCCTTTCCCTCCGCGATCTGTTCCATCGCCCGGCCCGAGGCGACGGACTTGTCCTGCTCGAGAATATCGTTGTCCGCGCCTTCGCGGACATACTCGTCACGATGCTTGATCAAGAGCCAGTTGGTCCGCTTCTCGCCGCCACGGTTTCGCATCCGCACCAGCACCCAGCTTCCCTGCAGCTTGTCTCCGTGGAGCGTGAACTTCAGATCGCCTTTCTTGAAGCCGGCTTCCGGATCGTCCGATTCCCAGGTGCCGCGGTCCCACAACATCACGGTGCCGCCGCCGTACTGGCCTTCGGGGATCGTGCCTTCGAAATCGCCGTAATCGAGCGGATGGTCCTCGACTTCGACTGCAAGCCGCTTGTCGTGGGGATCGAGCGAAGGCCCCTTCGTCACCGCCCAGGACTTGAACACGCCGTCGAATTCGAGCCGGAGGTCGTAGTGCAGCCGGGTCGCATCATGCTTCTGGATGACGAAGCGCCGCTGTTTCGATGGCGCCACGGCGGTCTTGCCCGATGGCTCCGGCGTTTTCTCGAAGTCCCGCTTCTGTCGGTAGGTGGAGAGTTTCTGCAGCACGTCCGGTCCCGCTTCTCGTTCGGCACTTGAAGCCTATCACGGCGAAAGTCCCGCCCGGAACCAAAACCCCATGGGGCGGTTGGGGTTCCAAAACGCCTTGAAAACGCTGGAGAATGGAATGGCCCCGCGCGCCTATTGGAAGGGAACGTTGAAGCTGTCGCTGGTCAGTTGCCCGGTCGTGCTTTATCCGGCGACCACCGCGGCCGAGAAGACGCGATTTCACCTGATCAACCGCGAGACCGGGAACCGGCTCAAGCAGCAGATGATCGATTCCGAGACCGGCGACGTCGTCGAGAGCGAGCAGAAGGGCCGCGGCTACGAAGTGCGCAAGGGCAAGTATGTCGAGATCGAGCCGGAGGAGCTCGAGGCGGTCCAGATCGAGAGCAATCACACCATCGATATCGAGAGCTTCGTGCCACGCGAGGAGATCGACCAGCGCTATCTCAACCATCCCTATTACATCGCGCCCGACGGCAAGGCGGCGGTCGATGCGTTCGCGGTGATCCGCGACGCGATGAAGGACCAGGAGCGCGTGGCGCTCGCCAAGATCGTTCTGACCAATCGCGAGCACGTCATGGCGATCGAGCCGCGCGGCAAGGGCCTGCTCGGCACCACGCTGCGTTTCCCTTACGAGCTGCGCGAGGAGGACCAGTTCTTCGACGACATCAAGAGCCCGAAGATCACCAAGGACATGGTCGAGCTCGCCGGTCACATCCTGCAGACCAAGGCGGCGCATTTCGATCCCAGCAAGTTCAAGGACGAATACGAGGACGCGCTGAAGGCCCTGGTGAAGCGCAAGGCCAGCGGCAAGAAGATCGAGCTGCCCGAGCCCGAGGAGCGGCCGAGCAACGTCGTCAGCCTGATGGACGCACTGAAGCAGAGCCTGAAGGGACGCGGCGGGAAGAAGACGGCGGCGAAGTCCCATGCGCGCCGCGCGACCGGACGGCACCGCAGCGCGAAGAAGGCGCACCGGTCGACGGCAAGGCACAGGAAGGCGGGTTAGTTCGTCATTCCGGGGCGATGCGAAGCATCGAGCCCGGAATCCATCGTGCCAAGCGCGACGGGCAGAGAAATGGATTCCGGGCCCGCGCCAACGGGCGCGTCCCGGAATGACAGCCGGGGTCTATTCCCCCGCCTTGAGCCGATACCCGATCCCGGTCTCCGTCAGCACGTATTGCGGCCGTTCCGGATCGGCTTCGATCTTCTGGCGAAGCTGGCGGACATAGACGCGCAGATATTGCGCGTCGGTCAATTCGTCCCACAGCTCCTTCAGCAGGAAGCGGTGGGTGAGCACCTTGCCGGCGTGCTGCACCAGCACCCGCAACAGGTCGTATTCCTTCGGCGAGAGCTTCACCTCGCGATCCCCGGCCTTGACGATGCGGCGAACGAGATCGACCGAGAGATCGCCGGTGCGGAACACCGGGCGCTCGCCCTTGACCTGAAGCTGGTGGCGCAGCGCGGCGCGCAGGCGCGCCAGCAGCTCCTCCATGCCGAACGGCTTGGTGAGATAATCGTCGGCGCCGAGATCGAGCGCCTGGACCTTGCCGGCTTCGTCGCCGCGGCTCGACAGCACCACGATCGGCACGCCGTCGTTGCGGGCGCGGATGGTGCGGAGCAGCTCATGGCCTTGAACGTCGGGCAGGCCGAGATCGAGGATGATCAGCGCCGGCTCCTCGCCAAGTTTCTGCAGCGCCGTCTTGCCGTTCGGCGCTTCCAGGATTTCGTAGCCCTGGGTCGTCAGCCCCATCCGCAGCAATTTGCGGATCGGCGGCTCGTCGTCGATGACCAGGACCTTGATCGGAGCAGCGCTCATGCGGCGGTATCCAATGCGTGGCTCTCTGCCGGAACCGGCAGGCGAATGGTGAGGACCGCGCCGCTCCGCTCGCTGCGATTGGCGGCGGAGATCGTGCCGCGCATCGCCTCGACGAAGCCGCGGGAGATGGCAAGCCCGAGCCCGGTGCCGGGACGGACGTGATCGCCCTTCTGCACGCGATAGAACTTGTCGAACACGCTCTCGAGCTCGTCCGGTGGAATGCCGGCGCCCTCGTCGGCGACCTCGAGCACGACATGAGCGCTGTCGCGCCGGCCGCGGATCGAGATCGTGGTTTCGGGGGGCGCGTATTTCGCGGCGTTGTCAAGCAGGTTGAACAGCACCTGCTCGAACAGCACGGCGTCGAGCTGGAGCATCGGCAGCTCGGCGGCCAGCACCAGCTCGACCTTGTGGCGGCTGAGGATCTTGCTGGCGCGCCGGAGCGCGCTGCCGACGATCTCGCTGAGATCGTGCAGCGCTGTGTTGGGCACGATGGCGCCGGATTCGAGCTTGGTCATGTCCAGCAGATTGGCGATGAAGCGGTTGAGCCGCTCGGATTCGTCGATCACGGTGGCGAGCAAATCGCGCTTCTCGGTGTCCGAGAGCGCGCCGGCGAGATCGCGCATGGTGGAGGCCGCCCCTAACACCGAGGCGAGCGGCGTCTTCAAATCGTGCGAGATCGAGGTGAGCAGCGCCGAGCGCAGCCGCTCAGATTCGACGGTGCGCTTGACGCGGTCCATGTCCTCGACCAGCAGCACACGCTCGATCGCGAGCGCGCCCTGGTCGACCAGCGCATCGAGCAGCCGCCGCTGGTCCGGCGTCAGCAGCGGGCCGGTGCGATCGTTGTCGATGCCGATCACACCGATCGGCCCTCGGCCGGTGCGCATCGGCAAAAACAGCCGTTTTGCGCCCGGCAACGTGTCCGAGCCGCGGCCGGCCGGGCGATCGTTGCTCCAGGCCCAATTGGCGGCGGCAAGATCGGCCTGGTCGAGCTCGTCTTCGGGTGGATAGCCTGATTTCACCGTCAGCAGGCCTTCATCCGGCAACAGCAGCACCACGCGGACCTTCAGCATCAATGCGGTCTGGTAGGCACTCGCCCACAAGACGTCGTCGAGCGTGGCCGTGCCGGCCAGCTTGCGGCTGAAGGCATAGAGTTGCTCGGTCATCCTGATCCGGCCGATCGCGGTGTCGGCCTGGATGCGCACGCGCGCCGCGACATTGGAGACGATCATCGCCACCACCATGAACAGCACGAAAGCGGCGACATTGGTCGGGTCGGTGATCGTGAAGGTGTAGATCGGCGGGATGAAGAAGAAATTGTAGCAGAGCGAGGCCGCCACCGTGGCCAGCAGCGAGGGCCACAGGCCGTAGCGCACGGCAACCGCGACGACCGAGGTCAGCAGCACGAGATCGACGTTCTCGATGCCGAAATAGGGCTGGATCAGCTTGGCAGCGCCGAGACCCACAAGCACGATCCCAAGCGCCTTGAGAAAAGGCAAGGAATCGAACGGCTCGGATCGTGCGGCGGTCTGCACCGCCATCTTGGGCGCGGCCTCTTCGGAAAGCTCGTTCCCGGGGATGACGTGAACGCTGATATTGCCCGCGCGGCGCACCAGATCGTGCACGACCGAGCCGCGCGTCATCTCGAACCAGCGCGAGCGCGTCGACTTGCCGATCACGATCTGGGTGACGTTGTTGCCGTGCGCGAAACCGATGAGATCATCAGCGATACGGCGGCCGACGGCGGGAATGGTCAGCGCCTCGCCGCCGAGCGATTCCGCAAGCCGCAGCGTGTCGGCCAGCCGATCCCGCTCCTCGTCGGACAATTGCAGCGATCGCCGCGTCTCGATCGAAATCGCGGTGAACGGCGCATGCAGCCGGTCGGCCAATCGTTTGGTGTAGCGCACGAGGCCGGCCGCGCGCGGGTCCTCGCTGACGCAGACCAGGATGCGCTCGCCCGCCGCCCAGGGCCCCGGAATCGCATTCGCCTGCATGTGGTTGAGCAGCTGCTCGTCGACGCGCTCGGCGGTGCGCCGCAGTGCGAGCTCGCGCAGCGCCGTGAGATTGCCCGGCGAGAAATAATGCTCCAGCGCCCGCTCGGCCTGCTTGGGCACATAGACCTTGCCCTCCTTCAGGCGCTGGATCAGGTCGTCTGGCGTGAGGTCGATCAGCTCGATCGCGTCGGCTCGGTCGAACACCGAATCCGGTACGGTCTCGCGCACCCGGACATGGGTGATCTGGGCAACGACATCGTTCAGGCTCTCGATGTGCTGGATGTTGACGGCGGTATAGACGTCGATGCCGTGCGAGAGCAGCTCCTCCACGTCGAGATAGCGCTTGGGATGGCGGCTTCCGGACGCATTGGTGTGGGCGAGCTCGTCGACCAGCGCGATCTGCGGCCGCCGCGCGATCACCGCGTCGAGGTCCATCTCTTCGACGATCTGGCCGCGGTAGTCCAGCCGCTTGCGCGGGACCACTTCGAGGCCGCGCACCAGCGCCTCGGTCTCGGCGCGGCCATGGGTCTCGACGAAGCCGACCACGACATCGATGCCGGCCTTGCGCTTGGCCTGGGCGCTTTGCAGCATCTCGTAGGTCTTGCCGACGCCGGGAGCGGCGCCGACGAAGATCTTCAGCCTGCCGCTCGCACCCTCCTCCCGGCGCGCCGCTTCCAGCAGGGCCTCCGGTGACGGACGTTGTTCGGGATGGCGACGCTCTCGGACCATCTTGCCAGTATAATCACCCGTCCACTGCGAGCCTAGACCGCTACTTCGCGGCCATGCGATCGAGCGCGAGATTCAAGGCCAGAACGTTAACCCGGGGCTCGCCGAGCAGGCCGAGCAGGCGGCCTTCGGTGCTGGCGGTCACGAGCTGCTTGACCTGATCCTCGGGCAGATTGCGCGCCTTCGCCACGCGCGGCACCTGGAATTGCGCCGCTTCCGGCGAGATGTTCGGGTCGAGGCCGCTGGCCGAAGTCGTCACCAGGTCGACCGGCACGGGGGCGTTCGGATTCTCGGCCCTGAGCTTGGCCACATCCTCCTTCAGCCGGTCGGCCAGCGCCTTGCTGGTCGGACCGAGATTGGAGCCGCCCGAATTGGCGGCGTTGTAGGACGCGGGCACCGTCTTGGTCGAATCGTTCGGGTCCGGCGCCAGCGTCGCCGAGGGGCGGCCGTGGAAGTACTTGTCGTCCTTGAACTCCTGCCCGATCAGGGCGGAGCCGATCACCTTGCCGTCTTTCTCGATCAGGCTGCCTTGCGCCTGCACAGGAAACAGCGCGCCGGCAATGCCGGTCATTGCGAGCGGATAGATAAGGCCCGTGATAGCAGTGAGCGCCAGCAAGAGGACGATGGCGGGGCGGATTTCTCTGAGCATGTTGGGTCTCCTATGTCTTCCGTCATTGCGAGCGAAGCGAAGCAATCCAGGGTCTTTCCACGGAGGCAGTCTGGATTGCTTCGTCGCAAGGGCTCCTCGCAATGACCGGTTATGCCAAGTGCAAGGCGGTCACCGCGAGGTCGATCGCCTTGATGCCGATGAAGGGAATGACGATGCCGCCGAGGCCGTAGATCAGGAGGTTGCGGCGGAGCAGCGCGCCGGCACCGACGGCGCGATAGGCGACGCCCTTCAGCGCCAGCGGAATCAGCGCGATGATGACGAGCGCGTTGAAGATGATGGCCGACAGGATGGCACTTTGCGGGCTCGACAGGTTCATGACGTTGAGGACGTTGAGCTGGGGGTAGAACGCCAGGAACATCGCCGGGATGATCGCAAAATACTTGGCGACGTCGTTGGCGATCGAGAACGTCGTCAGCGCACCGCGCGTCATCAGGAGCTGCTTGCCGATCTCCACCACCTCGATCAGCTTGGTCGGGTTGGAGTCGAGATCGACCATGTTGCCGGCCTCGCGGGCGGCCTGAGTGCCGGTATTCATCGCGACGCCGACATCGGCCTGGGCGAGCGCCGGGGCGTCGTTGGTGCCGTCGCCGCACATCGCCACCAGCTTGCCCTTGGCCTGCTCGTCACGGATCAGCTTGAGCTTGTCCTCGGGCGTTGCCTGCGCCAGGAAATCATCGACGCCGGCTTCCGCGGCGATGGCGGCCGCCGTCATCGGGTTGTCGCCGGTGATCATGATGGTGCGGATGCCCATGCGGCGGAGTTCGGCGAAGCGCTCGCGGATACCGCCCTTGACGATGTCCTTGAGCTGGACGATGCCGAGCAGCTTGCCGTCCCTGGCGACCGCCAGCGGTGTGCCGCCGGCCTTCGATATCTCATCGGCGATGGTCTGGATCTCGCGGCCAACCTCAGAAAGCCCGCCGGGCTGAAGGGCACGCGCGGTGCTGCCCGAGGCAACCGCCAGCGGTGCACCGCGGCCGACATAGTTCAGCATCGCATCGACCGCGCCCTTGCGCACCGACGAGCCGCCGGCGTCGACGCCGCTCATGCGGGTCTGCGCCGTGAACGGAACGAAGGTCGCGCCCAATTCGGCCATGTCGCGGCCGCGGATGCCGTACTTCTCCTTGGCCAGCACGACGATGGAGCGGCCTTCCGGCGTCTCGTCCGCCAGCGAGGCGAGCTGGGCGGCATCCGCCAGCTCCTGCTCCGTGACGCCGCGCACGGGACGGAAGGCCGTCGCCTGCCGATTGCCGAGCGTGATGGTGCCGGTCTTGTCGAGCAGCAGCGTGTCGACGTCGCCGGCGGCCTCGACCGCGCGGCCCGACATCGCCAGCACATTGAAGCGCACCAGGCGGTCCATGCCGGCGATGCCGATGGCGGACAACAGCGCGCCGATCGTGGTCGGGATCAGCGTCACGAACAGAGCCACCAGCACGACCACCGAGATCGAGCCGCCGGCATAGGCGGCGTAGCTCGGGATCGTGACGGTGGCGAACACGAAGATGATGGTGAGGCCGGCGAGCAGGATGTTGAGCGCGATCTCGTTCGGCGTCTTCTGCCGCTCGGCGCCCTCGACCAGCTTGATCATGCGGTCGATGAAGGTCGATCCCTGCGCGGCGGTGATGCGCACCTGGATCCAGTCCGACAGCACCTGCGTGCCGCCCGTCACCGCCGAACGGTCGCCGCCGGATTCGCGGATCACGGGCGCGGACTCGCCGGTGATGGCGGCCTCGTTGACGGAGGCGACGCCCTCGACCACCTCGCCGTCCGAGGGGATGGTGTCGCCCGCCTCGACCAGCACGAGATCGCCGACCTTCAGGCTCGTGCCTGACACGAGCTTGTAGTCCCGGCCCGCGCCGCTCAGGAGCTTGGCCTGGCTCTCGGTGCGGGTCTTGCGCAGCGTCTCGGCCTGCGCCTTGCCGCGGCCCTCGGCGACGGCTTCGGCGAGATTGGCGAACAGCACGGTGAACCACAGCCAGAGGATGATCTGGAAGGTGAAGCCGAGGCCCGCGCCGCCCGTGACAACATCGCGCAGGAAGATCACCGTGGTGAGCGCGGCCACGATCTCGACCACGAACATCACGGGGTTCTTGATCATGGCGCGCGGATCGAGCTTGGTGAAGGCAGCGCCGATCGCCGGCATCACGATCTTGGGATCCAGCATCGCCGAGACCGGCATGCGCTTGTTGGATTTGTGGACATGTTCCATGGAGGTCACTCCGAAAAGCGAGATCAGAAAACGTTGCCGGCGTTCATCGCGAGATGCTCGACGATGGGACCGAGTGCGAGCGCCGGGAAGAAGGTCAGGCCACCCATGATCAGGATGACGCCGACGACGAGGCCGACGAACAGGCCTCCGGTGGTCGGGAAAGTGCCCATCGACGGGGGGATCGACTTCTTCGCGGCGAGCGAGCCTGCGATCGCCATGGCCGGAACGATCATGAAGAAGCGACCGACGAACATCGCGCTGGCGAGCGTGAGATTGTAGAACAACGTGTTGCCGGTGAGGCCCGCGAAGGCCGAGCCGTTGTTGGCCGCCCCCGACGTGAAGGCGTACAGCACTTCGGTGAAGCCGTGCGGTCCGGCATTCGCCATCGACGCCACCGCCGCGGGATAAACCACAGCGACGGCGGCCCAGCCGAGAATCATCAGCGGCAGGACGAGAATGGCGAGCATCGCCATCTTGACTTCCCGCGCCTCGATCTTCTTTCCGACATATTCCGGCGTACGGCCGACCATCAGGCCTGCGACGAAGATCGCCAGGACGACGAACAGCAGCATGCCGTACAGGCCGGCGCCGACGCCGCCGACGATGATCTCCCCTAACTCCATGTTGATCAGCGGGATCATGCCGCCGAGCGCGGTGAAGCTGTCGTGCATGGCGTTCACGGCGCCGCACGACGCGGCGGTGGTGATCACCGCGAACAGCGAGGACGCAACGATGCCGAAGCGGACTTCCTTGCCCTCCATGTTGCCGCCGGTCAGACCGAGTGCATGCAGGGTCGTGGTGCCGCTGGCTTCAGCCCAATAGCAAACGGCGACGCCTGCGACGAACAGCACGCCCATCACGGCGAGGATCGCCCAGCCCTGGCGCTGGTTACCGACCATGCGGCCGAACACGTTGGTGAGCGCCGCGCCGAGCGCGAAGATCGACAGCATCTGCACGAAGTTCGACAGCGCGGTCGGATTCTCGAAGGGATGCGCGGCATTGGCATTGAAAAAGCCGCCGCCATTGGTCCCGAGCATCTTGATTGCGACCTGCGAGGCCACCGGGCCGACCGCGATGGTCTGCTTGGCGCCCTCGAGCGTGGTCGCTTCGACGTAGTCTCCAAGCGTTTGCGGGATGCCCTGCCAGACCAGGAACAGCGTGAACACGACACAGATCGGCAGCAGGATGTAGAGCGTGCAGCGGGTCACATCGACCCAGAAGTTGCCGATTGTGCGCATGGACGCGCGGGCAAAGCCGCGGATCAGGGCAACCGCGAGCACGATGCCGGTCGCCGCCGACAGGAAATTCTGGTGCGTCAGGCCGACCATCTGGGTCAGATAGGACAGCGTGCTCTCGCCGCCGTAATTCTGCCAATTGGTATTGGTGATGAAGGAGATCGCGGTGTTGAAGGACAGATCCTCGGCGACCGCGGACTGACCGGCCGGATTGAACGGCAGCACGGCCTGCAGCCGCATCAGGCCGTAGATGATGAGGAAGCCACCGACATGAAACAGCAGCATCGCGACCGTGTAGGTCAGCCAGTGCTGCTCGCGCTTCTCGTCGACGCCGGATATCCAATAGATGCCGGCCTCGATCGGCCGCAGGACGGGCGACAGGAAGGTGCGCTCGCCGTTGAACACGCGCGTCATGTACCAGCCGAGCGGCTTGGTCAGCGCGACCACGATCGCGCAATAGAGAATGATCTGGAACCAACCGATCACAGTCATGGCATTAACCCTTCAGGCTTTTGGTCCGGCGCAAAAGCGGCAGGAGCAGCGCGAGCAGGCCCGCGACGAGCGCAGCCTCGGCCAGCAGCAATTTTGCGAGCAGCAGCACGGCGTCAGAACCGCTCGGGCCGCAGCAGTGCATAGGTGAGATAGATCAGGAGGCCGAACGAGACGGCGCCGGCGAGCGCATAATCGAAGATCATGGTCCGCTCCCTCACAGCCGTTCGCAGGCATAGGTGTAGCCGATCGCGAGGGCAAAGAAGAAGAAGCCCAGCGCCAACATCAAAAGGTCCATCATGGCGATACTCCTTAGGAGAGACGATGTCCGGGATAGCCCGCCTCTGGATCCCGGCGGGCCGCTTGCTGCGATCGAGCGCGGCACGGACCGGAACTTCACCGCGCTGAAGTGCCACCGTGCCCATAGGTTTTCGAGATGAGACCTGTGGCGACGTTATAGGAATCTCATAAAGGCCGGCCCGTCTCGGCGCAGGGCTATCGCGGCTGAGAGCCTTCCCCGCAGCCATCCTTCGAGACGCCCGCTTGGGGCGGGCTCCTCAGGATGAGGGCGGAGTGCGGCCATAGTTTCAGCGGGCACTGACGCCGATGAGCCTCATCCCGAGGAGGCGCGTCAGCGCCGTCTCGAAGAACGAGGCGTGCGCACGGGCTGCCGCTACGAGTCCGCTGACCGGGAAGACCCGGCCGCTTATGGAATCCCTATATCTCTCGCCCGATCCCTCTCTCGTTTTCAAATGCTCTTCCCGCCATCTTGGCGAGGCCGGCCGACTGACCGACGCCAATTCCAGGAGGCCTGCCATGACCGCTCTCCACCCGCTCGATCTCCCCTCGCTCGCCGAACAGCTGCGCAATGCCCATTCAATGACGCGGCCGCTGATGCTCGACATCATCGGTCGCGCCTGCCGACGCTTGCCGTCGCTGGGCCGGGGCGAACGCGCAGCCCGCGTCATGCGCCTGATCGATGCGGAAGCCTGGGCCGATGCGGCGCTGGCGCTGATGGAGCTCGAGCTGCCGATGTGGCAGGTCCGCCGCATCGCCTACGATGACGGCGAGTGGCATTGCGCGCTGTCGCGCGAGCGCGAGCTGCCGGACTGGCTGGATTCCGCGGTCGAGGCGCGCCATGCCGACCTCGCGCTCTCTCTGTTGTCGGCGTTCGTCGAAGTCCGGACGCTGGCCATCGAAGTGTCGCGGCCGAGCGTTCCGTCGGTGTGCCCTATGCTGGATCCGCTTTACGAGCCGGTCGCCTGCCACAATTCCCGCTAGACGCATTTGAAAGGACACGAGAAATGCCGACGCCGATTCTCGGCTTTGAACGCCCCCGTCTGAGGGGCTGAACAGCAGTTGCGCATATCGAAGCTGCGCAAAGCTCGACTCGAGCGTATCGCCCTGGATGGGTTGGCCATGCTGTCGATGGGCAGCGTGCTCACCGCGCTGATCGCGCTGAGGACCGCAATCCATATCTGGCATCTCCACGCCTGACCGGCATTGCAGATGTCATGACTTTTCGCGGCCTCGGCGGCTAGCGCCTCACCTCCACCTCGATCAGGCGCGCCAGCTCCGACGCGGTGACCTCGATCGGCCGGCCGCTGCGCTCGACGCGGGCCTGGATCAGCGCGCCCTGGAGCGCCGACGTGCAGAGCACCGCCAGCGCCTCCGCCCGCGGCCTGGCAAACCCGTCGGCGACCAGCTTGTCACGCAGGATCGATAGCCGTGCCGCATAGGCCTTGCGACCGGCCTCCGACACGGCGCGCTCGCGCGGCGCAAGCTCGAGCAGCACGGTCGTGATCGGGCAGCCGTTACGGAAGCCGGAGCCCTGCATCCAGCCTGCCAGCAGTCTGGCGTGCGCGCGCAAGAGCTCGCCGGTCGAACCGCACTCTGCCGCGAGCTCGGCGACCGTCGTCGCGACGCGGCGGCCCGCCTCCTCCACCGCCGCCACCGCGATCGAGGATTTTCCGTCCGGAAAGTAATGATAGAGCGACCCCTTCGGCGCGCCGCTGACGTCGACGATGTCGTTGAGGCCGGTGCGGGCAAATCCCTGGCGGCGGAATAGCGTCACCGCGGCATTGATGATGGGCTGACGGTGCTTCGGCACGGCTGGCATGGCACTCTCCTCCGCTCGGAAATTATATTGATTGGTCTACATCAGCCTCCGACAGTCAAGGCATGACAACTGACGGAGAGAGGCAGATGCCTGAGAGAGTGACCTATGAACTGAACGACGGCGTGGCGCGGATCGGGCTCGACGACGGCAAGGTCAACGTGATGTCGGCCGCGATGCTGGGCGAGATCGGCGCCGCCTTCGACCGCGCCGAGACGGAGGCGGAGATCGTGGTGCTGCGCTCGCGCCGGCCCGGCATCTTTTCCGCGGGCTTCGATCTGAAAGTGTTCGCCTCGGGCGATGCCGCCAAGAGCCTCGAGATGGTCCGGGCCGGCGCCGAGCTTGCGCTGCGGCTGACGTCGTTTCCGCATCCGACCATCGGCGTGATGGAGGGCCATGCTTACCCGATGGGAACGTTCCTGCTGCTCGCCTGCGACGTCAGGCTGGGCGCGCGCGGACCGCACCGCATGGGGCTGAACGAGGTGGCGATCGGCATCGCGCCGCCCAGCTTTGCCATCGAGCTCGCGCGCAGCCGGCTGCATCCGGCCTGGCTCAGCCATACCGTCACGCTGGGCGAGATGTACGAGCCCGAGGAGGCGCAGACGGCCGGCTTTCTCGATCGCGTGGTTGCACCTGAGATGGTCGACGCCACGATCGAGACGATCATCACCGGCCTGCGCGCCATCCACAAGCCGTCGCATGCCACCGCAAAGCGGCGCCTGCGCCGGGGAGCCATGGACGCCATGCGCGCGGCGATCGACCGCGAGCTGACCATGGCTGCCTATGAGGCAAGCAACCGCGCGCACAGCGCAGTCGCGCTGCCCGGTTGAGGCCGGCTATCCCGCGGAAAAGGCGTTGCCTAAAACCACCTGGCCGATCTGGCGCAGTTTCACGGAACCGTGTAGAGCGGTTTCATGAGCACCAGCAACGTCAACGTCGTCGCCCACCCCCTGGTCCAGCACAAGCTCTCCCTGATGCGGGAGAAGGACCGCTCGACCAAGAGCTTTCGCGAGATCCTGAACGAGATCGGGATGCTGCTCGGCTACGAGGTGACGCGCGACCTGCCGCTGGAGCTGGTGGAGATCGAGACGCCGATCGCGGCGATGCAGGCGCCAAAGATCGCCGGGAAGAAGCTCACGCTGGCGCCGATCCTGCGCGCCGGCGTCGGCTTCCTAGACGGCATGCTGGCGCTGATGCCTTCGGCGCGCATCGCCCATATCGGGCTCTACCGCGACCCGGAGACGCTGCAGGCCGTGGAATATTACTTCAAGGCGCCGCAGGACCTGTCCGACCGCACCGTGATCCTGATGGATCCGATGCTGGCGACCGGCAATTCCGCCTGCGCCGGCGCCTCCCTGCTCAAGGCGCGCGGCGCCCGCGACATCCGCTTCGTCTGCCTCCTGGCCGCCCCTGAAGGCATCGCCAAGTTCCAGAGCGAGCATCCCGACGTGACGATCTGGACCGCCGCGATCGACGAGCGGCTCAACGACCACGGCTATATCGTGCCGGGCCTGGGCGACGCCGGCGACCGGATGTTCGGCACCAAGTAGACAGGCTTGCGCGACCGGGTTAGTCCGATGGCCATGAGCGCCAACGATGTTTCGCTGCAATCGCTGCTCCGGATCAAGACCGCCGCCGACCCTGCCCTGGTATTCGACGGCAAGGCCGTCTCTCGCGCGGAATTCTCGGCGAAGATCGAGCAGACCGCCGCCTGGCTAGCCGCGCAAGGCATCGGCAAGGGCGACGTCGTCGCGGTCTGGCTGGTCAACCGGGTCGAATGGCTTGCACTGCTGTTCGCCGCCGCACGGCTCGGTGCGGTCGTCGCCGCCGTCAATACGCGCTATCGCAGCGCAGAAGTCGCGCACCTGCTCAAGCTATCAGGCGCGAAGCTCATGGTCGTCGAGGCCGCATTTCGCGCGATCGACTTTGCCGCCATCCTCGCCGATGTCGCCGAGGCCGAGGTGCCCGCGCTGCAACGGCTGGCCGTGGTCGGCGCGGATGCGATCCCCGCACGCTGGCCCTGCGTGCGGTTCGATGCGTTCGAGACGCCTTACCCGCCCCCTCCGCCGATCCAGTATGATGTCGATCTGCCCGTGCTGCTCTACACCACGTCAGGCACGACCAAGGGGCCGAAGCTGGTCGCGCATTCGCAAGCGACGCTGGCGACGCACGCCGTCTCCGTCGCCCGCGCGCTCCAGCTCGATCCCCGGCGTCATTCGCTGCTGGCGATGCTGCCGTTCTGCGGCACGTTCGGCATGACGAGCCTGCTCGGCTTCCTCGCCGCCGGTGCGACTATTCATGTGCTCGACGCCTTCGAGGCAGCGCCGGCGCTGAAGATCCTCAGCACGGAGCGCATCACGCATTCCTTCGGTTCGGACGAGATGTTCCGGCGCATCCTCGCCCTCACCGATGCACCACGCCCGTTTCCGCATCTCGAAGTCTGCGGCTTCGCCGCGTTCCAGCCCGGCTGGCGCGAGCTGGCTGTGGAAGCCGAAGCGCGCGGCATGAAGCTGTATGGCCTCTACGGATCGAGCGAGGTGCAGGCGCTGTTCTCGATCGGCCGCCCCGGCGATGCCTTTGCCGATCGGGTCGAGGGCGGCGGCTGGCCGATGTCGCCGGAGGCGAAAGTCCGCGTGCGCGAGGTCGAGACAGGCGAGCTCGCTGCCAGCGGCGTCTCCGGCGAGATCGAGATCAGCGCGCCCTCGCGCTTCCTCAGCTACTTCAACAATCCGGAGGCGACGCGCGAGGCGATCACCGCCGACGGCTTCTTCCGGACCGGCGACATCGGCCGGCTGCGCGGCGACGGGTCGTTCGTCTACGAGACTCGCGCCGGCGATGCGATGCGCCTCGGCGGCTTCCTGGTCGCGCCCGGTGAGATCGAGGACGAGCTCAAATCCTGCACCGGTGTCGCCGACGCCCAGGTCGTCGCCATCGATCTCAAAGGCCAGGCGCGCTGCGTCGCCTTCGTGATCCCGACAACGGAGCCGCCCACACAGGAGACGCTGATCGCGCGCCTGCGCGAGCGGCTCGCCGGCTACAAGGTGCCGGCGCGGATCTATGTCGTGGACGCCTTCCCCGTCACCGACAGCGCCAACGGCGTGAAGATCCAGCGCGCCCGGCTTCGCGCCATGGCGATGGAGCGGATCGCCGCCGAATAGACCCGTTCAGTACGACTTGTTCAGTACGACTTCGCGAGCCCCAGCACCTTTTCCGCGATGAAGCTGAGCGCGAGCTGCGGGCTGACCGGCGCGATGCGCGGGATCAGCACCTCGCGCAAATAGCGCTCGACATGGAATTCCTTGGCGTAGCCGAAGCCGCCATGGGTCATCACCGCCTGCTCGCAGGCCGAGAAGCCCGCTTCGCCCGCCAGATATTTTGCGGCATTGGCCGCGGCGCCGCAGGGCATGCCCTTGTCGTATTGCCAGGCCGCCGACATCACCATCAGCCAGGCCGCCTCGAGCTCGACCCAGTTCACCGCAAGCGGATGCTGGATGCCCTGGTTCTTGCCGATCGGCCGGTTGAACACGATTCGCGTCTTGGCGTATTCGGTCGCGCGCGATAGCGCGAGTTTTCCCAAACCGACAGCCTCGGCCGCGATCAGGATGCGCTCCGGATTCATGCCTTCGAGGATGTACTCGAAACCCTTGCCTTCCTCGCCGATGCGATCCTCCATCGGGATCTCGAAATCCTCGAAGAACAGCTCGTTGGAATCGACGATCTTGCGGCCCATCTTTTCGATCTCGTGGACCTTGATCCTGTTGCGGTCGAAATCGGTGTAGAACAGGCTGAGACCGTGGGTAGGCGAGCGCACCTCCTCCAGCGGCGTGGTGCGCGCCAGCAGCAAAATCTTGTGCGCGACCTGCGCCGTCGAGATCCACACCTTCTGGCCATTGACGATGTAGCGGTCGTTCTTGGCGACCGCGCGGGTCTTGAGCTGGGTGGTGTTGAGGCCGGTGTTGGGTTCGGTGACGGCGAAGCACGCCTTCTCGCGGCCTTGGACCATCGGCGGCAGCATG
Organism: Bradyrhizobium sp. USDA 336; assembly: GCF_044908355.1. Classification (NCBI taxonomy): domain Bacteria; kingdom Pseudomonadati; phylum Pseudomonadota; class Alphaproteobacteria; order Hyphomicrobiales; family Nitrobacteraceae; genus Bradyrhizobium; species Bradyrhizobium sp. USDA 336. Next base: position 3,783,654 of record NZ_JBIYDC010000002.1, read on the forward strand.
CGCCTGCGCTGCTCCTCGGTGCCGAACACGACGACGGGGTTGAGCCCGAACACGTTGATGTGCACTGCCGAGGCACCGGACATGCCGGCACCCGACTCGGCAATGGTGCGCATCATGATCGCCGCTTCCGTGATGCCAAGCCCGGAGCCGCCATACTTTTCCGGCACGCAGATGCCGAGCCAGCCGGCGTCCGCCAGCGCCTTGTGGAAGTCGTGCGGGAAGCCGCCGTCGTGGTCCTTCTTCAGCCAATAGGCGTCGGGAAAGCCTTCGCAGATCTTGGCGATGGCGTCGCGAATGGCTTCCTGCTGATCGGTGAGCGCGAAATCCATGGTCTTGATCTCCCTTCGCCAAGCGTTCTTTAGCTCGAAAAACTGCAGGCAGATACGTGAATTTGCCCGCGAAGTGTGTCTACCATGCATGGGGTCATGCGGCGCGACGCTGCGCGTGCGCCGTTATTTCGCAGGGAGGAAACCGCGATGGCCGGACTATATTTCGAGGACTTTTCCGTGGGCCAGGAGTTCAGGCATCCGCTGACCCGGACCGTCACGGAGATGGACAACACCATGTTCAGCCTGCTGACGCTCAACCCGCAGCCGCTGCACATCGACGCGCATTTCGCCGAGAAGACCGAGTTCGGCCAGCGCATTTTCAACAGCCTTTACACGCTCGGCATCATGATCGGCATGACGGTCTATGATACGACCTTAGGGACTACCGTCGCCAATCTCGGCATGACCGACGTCACCTTTCCGAAGCCGGTCTTCCATGGCGACACGTTGCGGGCCACGACAAAGGTGCTCTCTGTGCGGGAATCCAGATCGCGGCCCAAGGCCGGTATCGTCGAGTTCGAGCACCATGCCCTGAACCAGAACGACGAGATTGTCGGCAAATGCCGCCGCATGGCGATGATGCACAAGAGGCCGGTCTGATGCGCTCGATGCTGTTCGTGCCGGGCGATTCCCCGCGCAAATTCGAGAAGGCGAGCGAAGGCAAGGCCGACGCGCTGATCATCGATCTCGAGGATTCCGTCGTCACCGAGAAGAAGGCGGAGGCGCGTGAGCTGACGCTCTCGATGCTGAAGAGCCGCCCCGGCCCGCATCAGCTCTATGTCCGCGTCAACGCACTCGACACCGGCATGACGCTGGCCGATCTCGCCGCGATCATGCCGGGCAGGCCTGACGGCATCGTGCTGCCGAAATCGCAAGGCGGCGAGGACGTGCGTCAGGTCGCAACCTGGCTCGAAGCTTTGGAAGCCGCCTCCGGCATCGCGATCGGCGCGACCCGCATCGTCTGCGTCGCGACGGAGACTGCCGGCTCGATCTTCGGGCTCGGCAGCTACAAGGGCTGCTCCCCTCGCCTCGCCGGCCTGATGTGGGGCGCGGAAGATCTCTCCGCCTCGCTCGGCGCTACCGAGAAGGCGAGCGGCGGCGTGTTCCACAGCCCCTATCGCCTGGCGCGGGATCTCTGCCTGATGGCGGCGGCAGCCGCCGAGGTCGCGCCGATCGACACGGTTTACACCGACATCGACAATCTTGCCGGCCTCGAGCAGGAGACGCGTGCCGCGCGGCGCGACGGCTTTTCGGCCAAGGCGCTGATCCACCCCAAGCATGTCGACATCGTGAACGCGGCCTTCGCGCCGACGGAGGCCGAGCGTGCCTGGGCGGAGAAGGTGATCGCGGCGTTCGCGAGCAATCCCAATTCCGGCACGCTGCGGCTCGACGGTCAGATGATCGACAAGCCGCACCTTCGCGCCGCGAAGAAGATTCTCGGCCAGTCCTAGAGCGGGACGCAAGCTTCGTCCGCTAAAGCGAAATGAGATTCGATGTTGCAAGCAGGGATGTACGCTCCCTCTCCCGCTTGCGGGAGAGGGTTGGGGAGAGGGTGCTTCCGCAATGGGACAATCCCCTAGAGGAGAAAGCCCTCACCCGGCGCTTCGCGCCGACCTCTCCCGCAAGCGGGAGAGGTGACCGGCCCGCGGCAGTATTCAAGCTAAACCATCGCGCTATAGGCTGCAGCCTGAAGTTGGCGGTCTCAGTCGAACCCCTGAACGGGCGGTGCCGGGGAATGCGCCGGCGCGGCAGGGGCGGCTTGAACCGGCGGAGCCTGGACCGGCGGCGGGGCCGGACTGCCGGCAGCTCTCATCTGGCCATTGGCGGCCATCGCCTCGCGCGTGCGCGACGGGCTGCCGGTCGCGGCGGCGCGACGTGGCGGCGGCTGCCGGTGCCTGGCCGACTGCGAGCCTCTCAGGCCCCAGGACCGGGCGATCGAAGGTCCGGCCGTGTAGCCGATCAAGGCTCCGGCGACCGCACCGACCGGCCCCAGCACGACGGCGCCCGAGACCGCGCCGAGCGCCGCATCGCCCGCGCGCTCCTGCGCGAGCGCGCTCGCGGGCACGCAGGCCAGCATTGCGACAGCAGTGATCAGTGCCTTGTTCATCGGAGCGCCTCCCTCGCGACAGATCACTCCTGCTCAAATATGGCCACACGAGGTTCGCTTGCCGGCCAACAAAAGGCAATCGCGCCCGGAACCCAGCCGGCCGGACGGTTCGACCGGCCGATCATCGATCCCAGGAGCCAGCAACGAGGACAGGCGCGCCAACATCTTGACACCGCTTAGCCGCTGAATATTTTTTCGCCGAGAAGAGATCTTCTCATCCTCGCAAACCAAAGGATCTAACGCGACCGTCTGGAGAGACGACGATGCTCGATGAGAATTTGGCCCGCATTCGTGCGCACCGCAACAACATCCACCGCTACCGGCGCCTGCTGAAGACCAGGCTGTCGCAGCTTGAGCGCCAATTCATCGAGAGGCGACTTGCGGAAGAGCGATCGGCGCTCGATGGCCTGACCGCCACCACCTTTCCCGTCGGCTTCCGCGCCGCCAAAGCGCCGGCGGGCGCAATGGGGATGGCGCAATGAACAGCCAACGCGACCTGCTCATCCGCGGCAGCGAGAAGGTCATCGGCCATTACGAGCTGCTTCTCGCCAGCGCCAAGAGCGAGCATGAGCGCGAGCGCTATCGCCAGCGCATCGAACGCGAGCGGCGGCTGATCCGGGACCTGCAAGGTGAATGGGATCACCGCGCGGCCTGAGCTGGGAGATCACGCCTCCCCGGCACCGTCGCAGGGAGGGCTATCGCATTTGAGAGCTCTCCCCTGCGGCCATCCTTCGAGACGCCCGCTTGAGGCGGGCTCCTCAGGATGAGGACGGAGTGTGTGGCTACAGTTTCAAGAGACACTGACGCCGATGAGCCTCATCCTGAGGAGGCGCGTAAGCGCCGTCTCGAAGGACGAGGCGTGCGCACCGGCCGCCGCTACAAGTCATATGCCATAGCCCTGCCATCGCACGACGAACCGCTTGCGCGGTTCGTCCCTGCGCATTCGTTTCAGCGGACGAGGCGATTGGGGCCTGCGAGCGCGCTGCTCGTGCCGGCTGCGGGCGCCACTCTCACCGTGGCGGTGAATGGCGCACCATTGCGCAGCAGCGTGAGCTTCACGTCCTCGCCGATCCGCGCCAGGCCGATCGTGTTGCGGAGCTGGGCGGCAGTGCGGATCGGGCGGTCGTCGGCGCCGGTCACGACATCGCCCTTGCGCAGGCCGGCCTTCTCTGCGGGCGAATCCGCCGCGATCTCGGCGATGACGGCGCCCTGATTCAATCCCTTGTTGACCGACGGATGCAGGTCCTTCAGCGAAATGCCGATGCGACCGCGCTCGACGCGGCCGCTCACGATGATCTGCTCCATCACCTTGCGCGCCATGTTGACCGGAATGGCAAAGCCGATACCGACATTGCCGCCCGCGGGCGAGATGATCGCCGAGTTGATGCCGACGAGCTCGCCGCGCAGGCTGACCAGCGCGCCGCCGGAATTGCCGGGATTGATCGCCGCGTCGGTCTGGATGAAATCCTCATAGCCCTGCTTGCCTAGGCCGGTGCGGCCCAGCGCGCTGACGAGCCCTGAGGTCACGGTCTGGCCGAGGCCGAAGGGATTGCCGATCGCGAGGACGAAATCGCCGACATCGAGCCCGTCGCTGTCGCCGAAGGCAAGCGCCTTGAGCCCGACCGGGTTCTGGACCTGGAGCACCGCGACATCCGTCGGCGGATCACGGCCGATGACCTTGGCGGAAAACTGCCGGCCGTCCTTGGTCGTGATCTGAACGGCGGATGTGCCCTCGACCACGTGATTGTTGGTCAGCACATAGCCGCGCTGGGCGTCGACGATCACCCCGGAGCCGGTCGCATTGACCTCCTTCTCGATCTGCCGGGGGACGTCGAAGAACTCGCGAAACAGCGGGTCGCGATAGAGCGGGTTGTCCTCGCGCACGCGGCCATGCACGGAGATGTTGACGACGGCCGGCGTCACCTGGCGCACCAGCGGCGCCAGGGTCGGTACCGGACCGCCGGTCTTCAGATCCGGAATCTGGCCGGCGGCAGGCTGCGACGCCGTGAGCGTCAGCATCAGCAAGGCCAGGAACAGCAGACGCACAGCATTCATCATCGTCACCCTGCCGCGTTGTGTTGTGAGGATAGTCGGAACCTTGGTGCTTCAGCCTTCGTCGCCTGATGCGACGATCCAGCCTTGCAGGGCCAGAAGCGGGACGGTCCAGGCTGCCGCGACCTGGCCGAGCAGCACGAGGGCGAGGACGGTGTTGGTGAGGATCATGCCGCCTGCCCTTCGGCGGCGGCCCATGGCCGCCGCAACCGCATCGGGACGCCGCCCCCGCGTGGCGGGTCGTCATTGTCGTTGTCGCCGTCGAGCTTGCGCAAGGCGGCCAGAATGTCGGCGAGCCGGACCGTGTGGCTCATGCCGGGAATCTCGCGCAAGGCGGGATAGGATTCGACCGCGTACATGTCCGATGCCCAGGACGACAGGATGACGCGCTTTTCGGGCGGTGAGAGCTCCTCGGCATTCAGGACGTCGGCAGGCGAGTCGTAGTGGGCGGCGGGATGAAACAGCGGATTGAGAGTGCCGGAATTGGTATTCACGTTGGTCATCGGTTAAGTCTCCCACATGCTCCTTTCCAGGGGGACGGCTTGTTGACGATGAGACGGCGGCGCCACATCGCCGCCGTCTCACTTGACTTAATGCGTGTTGATCGCGATGCGCTTGACGCCTTCGCGTGCCTTCTCCGACTTCGGCAGCGACACGGTCAGGACGCCATTCCTGAACGACGCCTCTGCCTTGTCCTCCTCGACACCCTCCAGCGGAATCTGCCGTTCGAAGGCGCCGTAATAGCACTCGGTGAAGAACCTGCCTTCGCCGTTGCGCTCCGCCTTCTTCTCGCCTCGCACGGTCAGCACGCCATTGGCGATCTCGACCTGAACGTCCTTCTCCGTCAGGCCGGGAAGCTCAGCCGAGACAGTCAGCGTCTTGTCGGTCTCGCTGAGCTCGACCTTCGGCCAGCCGAAACGGCCTTCCATCAGCGGCGACAGGTTGGTCGCCCCGAAGCCGCGGAAGACATCGTCGAACAGACGGTTCATCTCGCGGTGAAGCGTCAGGAACGGATCGAAATTGTCGCGCGCCGGCGCAAGCTCCTGGTTTTTCGACCAGGGAATGAGATCACGAAAAGCCATGGTACCCTCCTTCTTGCATCGGAAAGCGCGGCCCGCGCATGCGCGCGCCGCGTTCCGCCTGTTCGATCGAGCGCTCAGGCTGCTTTCTTCTGCTCGATCTGCGTTGCCGCAGGAGCGCCGCCCGCGATCGGAATGCGACGCGGCTTCATGGCTTCCGGAACCTCGCGGACGAGGTCGATAATCAGCAGCCCGTCCTGGAACGAGGCCTGCTTCACCTGGACGTAATCAGCGAGGTTGAACACGCGCCGGAACGGACGCGCGGCGATGCCCTGGTACAGGTATTCGCGCGCAGCCGTCTCGGGCTTCCTGCCCTCGATGGTAAGCGCGTTCTGTTCGGCCGTCACGGTGATGTCGTTGGCGCCGAAGCCTGCCACGGCAAGGCTGATCCGGTAATGGTCTTCGCCGGATCGCTCGATGTTGTAGGGGGGATAATTGTCCTCGGTCGCCTGGCGGAGCGTGCTGTCGACGAGGTCGGCCAGGTGGTCGAAGCCGATGGTGGAGCGCCACAGCGGCGCGAAGTCAAAGCTGGTCCTCATAACCAAGTCCTCCAAAGAGCAAGATGGATACGAAGGAGCGCAAGGCGGGATTTCAGACGGGTCCGAAAGACCAACCCGGCGCCCGTGCCGGACCCGGTTGGCATCCGACACACCGCTCTCGCGGCGAAAAACGACTTAGAAAACCGGAAACCGGTTTCAAGAGGGGCCAGCGGATTTTTTTTCGACCCCATCGATGGTCCGCCGAGCCCGGACGCTCTCGGCGGCAACGGCAAGGTAAAATAGGGGTACAATGGGCGGGTCGAGGTAAGGCCACGTTGCCTCCGCGCATCTGGCCCCGGGCAACGCGCATGACGAACCAGGCGGCAGCACACCGCAGACCAGGGACCCGACCGCGTCCGGCCGGTCGCACGGCGGGTGCGATTGCCCTGCTGGCCGCCGCAACCGCCTTTGCGGCGCATGCCGACGACATTGCCATCTCGCCTGCCGGGCTAGAGACGCTCGGAACGATCGATGCGCGCTTTCAATCCTACAACATCGAGATGGTGGAGGTGACCGGCGGACGGTTCTGGAAGCCTTATCCGCGAACCGCACGTGCCTTCGACGAACGGGATCGTTACAGCGCGCGGCCGCCGATCGATCTTGCCAATGCGCGACTGCGCCTGCTCGCCGCGGCGCTGTCGCCGGCCTATCTGCGCGTGAGCGGCACCTGGGCCAATGCGACGTTCTTTGCCGAGGCGCCGGGAGAGCCACCGCCGGGATTCAATTCGGTGCTCAGCCGAGCGCAGTGGCGCGGCGTCGTGGAGTTCGCGCATGCGGTCGATGCGGAGATCGTCACCTCCTTTGCGATCAGTCCCGGCAGCCGCGATGACAACGGCATGTGGAAGCCGGATCAGGCGCAGCAGCTGGTCGACACCACGCGCGCTCTGGGTGGGCGCATCGCCGCCGCCGAATTCATGAACGAGCCGACGCTCGCAGCGACGGGCGGTGCACCGGCGGGCTATGACGCGGCCGCCTATGGCCGCGACTTCAAGATCTTTCGCGAGTGGATGCGGCGCGCCGCACCGGAGACGCTGATCCTCGGTCCCGGCTCGGTCGGCGATGCACCATCGCCGTCCGGAACGGGGCTCACCACGCGGGACCTGCTTGCCGCATCCGGCCCCGGCGTCGATCGGTTCTCCTATCACCATTACAACACGATCTCACCGCGCTGTGGCGGGCACGACGATCCGGCGCAGGCCCTCTCGGAGCAATGGCTGGCGCGCACGGATGCGACGCTCGGGACCTACCAGGCGCTGCGCGACGCATTCGAGCCGGGCAAGCCGATCTGGCTGACCGAGACGGCTGATGCCGCCTGCGGCGGCGGCTTATGGGACCGGACTTTTCTGGACACGTTCCGCTATCTCGACCAGCTCGGACGCCTGGCGAAGGCCGGTGTCCAAGTGGTGATGCACAACACGCTGGCTGCCAGCGATTACGGCCTGCTCGACGAAACAACGTTCCGACCGCGGCCGAGCTATTGGGCCGCGCTGCTCTGGCGCCGGCTGATGGGAACGATCGTGCTCGACGCAGGCAAACCTGCTGCGCGCAATCTCCATCTTTACGCGCACTGCCACCCAGCCACGACAGGCGCGGTGTCGCTGCTCGCAATCAACACGTCGCGCGGCACATCGCGCACGCTATCGCTGCCGGATTCCGCCGAGCGGTACACGCTGCACGCAGCGCAGTTGCAGGGTACGATTGTGCAGTTGAACGGCAAGAGGCTCACGCTGACCCCTGAGGGCCAGCTGCCCCGGCTCGAGGCACGCGCAGCACCGCCGGGAACGGTCAGGCTTGCGCCGACGACCATCACCTTCCTGGTGTTTCCGAACGCTGCAAATCCGGCTTGCTTGTCCCGACGCTCAGGATCTTAGCGAGTCCCGCGCCGTCTCCGGCGCCAGCAGCGTCGCGAGGATCGTGACGATCGACAGCGCGACGATGTAGACCGACACCGCCCAGTACGAGCCGGCCCAGGCCAGCAGCGCAGCCGCGATCAGGGGCGAGAAGCCGCCGCTGAGCGCCGCCGCGACGTTGGCGCCGAGCGAAGCGCCGCTGTAGCGCACCTGGGTGCGGAACAGCTCCGGCATGAACGCGGCCTTCGGCCCGAACAGCAGCGCATGGGTGAGCGTCATCGTGACGACGAGCGCAAGCGTGATCAGCGCCGGCTCCCTGGTGTCGACGAACCAGAACAGCGGGAATGCCAGCGCCACCGAGAAGACGCCGCCGGCCAGATACAGCGCCTTGCGTCCGAAGATGTCGGACAGCCAGCCGGCCAGCGGCAGCGTCGCGAACTCGACGATCGCGGCATAGACCACCGCATCCAGGATCACCTGCCGGGGCAGGCCGAGCCTGGTCGTCGCGTAAACCACCGTGAACACGGTGAGGAGATAAGCGAGCCCGACCTCCGACACCGTGATGCCGATCGCGAGCAGAAAGCTGCGCCAGTCGCGGCGCAGCACTTCGAGGGCCGGCTGCGCCAGCACCTCCTTGCGCTCGACGATCTCCTTGAAGTGAGGCGTCTCCGCAAGCTTGAGCCGCACGATGAAGCCGACGCCGACCAGCAGAATGCTGATCAGGAACGGCACGCGCCAGCCCCAGCTGAGGAAGTCCGCCTCGGGCAGCTTCGTCATCAGGGCGAAGATGCCGGTGGAAGCGGCGACGCCGACGGGAAAGCCGACCTGCACCAGGCTACCGTAGAAGCCGCGGCGATTGCCGGCGTGCTCGATCACCATCACGACCGCGCCGCTCCACTCGCCCCCGAGCCCGATGCCCTGAACGAAACGGAGGATCACGAGCAGGATCGGCGCCCAGACGCCGATCTGATCGTAGGTCGGCAGGCAGCCGATCAGGAAGGTGCCGAGCCCCATCGCGATCATGGTCGCAACCAGCATGGTCTTGCGGCCGAGCCGGTCGCCGTAATGCCCGATGATGGCGCCGCCGATCGGCCGCGCAACGAAGCCGACCGCATAGGTCGAGAACGCCGCCAGCGTGCCGACGAAGGGATCGAAGCTCGGGAAGAACAGCTTGTTGAAGACGAGCGCCGCCGCCGTGCCGTAGATCAGGAAATCGTACCACTCGATCGCGGTGCCGAGCGCACTCGCCCACACCACGTGCGCCGTCGTCGATCTCTCCGCGGAAGCGGAGACCCCCGTTGCTGTCGTCATGCCCTGCCCCAAAGGATTCCAGTGGGCATCATGGCCAAACGTTGTGACGGCTGCAATCTGTGGAGGTGTTGCCTCCCACAGGATTACGGCGCGGGATTTTGTGCGCAGGTGGCGCAACACCCGTCATTGCGAGGAGCCCTAGCGACGAAGCAATCCAGACCGCCTCCGCGGAAAGACTCTGGATTGCTTCGCGGAGCCTGTCATCGGGCCGCGCTTCGCGCGGACCCGGTGGCTCGCAATGACGCGTGTCGAGGCAGGAGCGCTCCTTACCAGCATCACCCGGCGATCGTGGAACCCACCCGGCACCATAGTTCGCCATTGACAAATTCATTCGCCATTATCTAATTTACCTCCACAACGACCCCGTCGCACCAAGCGGCCAAAAAGAGAGGAAACGACAATGAGAGGGCTCCTGGCCTGCACCATGCTCGCGGCCATGACTTCGGCGGTCATGACATCGGCGGCGACCGCGCAAGTATCCGACGACGCGGTGCGGATCGGCGTGCTGACGGACCTGTCGAGCTGGGGCCGCGACAACTCTGGGCCGGGCTCGGTCGAGGCCGCCAAGATGGCCGTGGAGGAATTCGGGCCGACCGTGCTCGGCAAGCCGATCGAGATCATCAGCGCCGACCACCAGATGAAGACCGACGTCGGTGTTCAGATCGTCCGCGGCTGGTTCGACAACGGCAAGGTCGATGCGGTCGTCGACATCCCCAATTCCGGCATCGCCATCGCCGTGCACAACATGGTGCGCGAGCGCGGCAAAGTCGCCCTGCTCTCCGGCCCCGGCGCGAGCTCGCTGACCGACGAGCTGTGCAGCCCGAACACCGTGCATTTCACCTACGACACCTATGCGCTCTCGAAGGTGACGGCCTCCGCCGTGATCCGGGAAGGCGGAAAATCCTGGTACTTCATCACCGCGGATTATGCCTTCGGCCATCAACTCGAGAAGGACGCCACGCGCTTCATCAACGAGATGGGCGGCAAGGTGCTCGGCGGCGTCAGGCATCCGACCAACACCGCCGATTTCTCCTCCTTCGCGCTGCAGGCGCAGAGCTCGAAATCCGACGTGGTCGCCTTCGCCAATGCCGGCCAGGACACCGACAACGCCATCAAGCAATCCGGCGAATTCGGCCTGGTCCAGGGCGGCCAGAAGCTGGTCGGCCTTTTGATGTTCGACACCGACGTGCACGCCATCGGCCTGAAGGCCGCGCAGGGCACCTATATGACCACGGCGTCCTACTGGGCTATGGACGAGGCCACCCGCGCCTGGTCGAAAAAGTTCTACGAGCGGACCAAGGTGATGCCGACCATGATTCAGACCGGCGTCTACGGCGCGGTGCTGCACTATCTCAAGGCGATCAAGGCGGCCGGCACCGACGATTCCGCCAAGGTGATGGCGAAGATGCGCGAGCTGCCGATCGAGGATATCTTCGTCCATGGCGGCAAGTTGCGCGAGGACGGCCGTGTCATCCGCGACATGTATCTCGCCAAGGTGAAGACCCCCGCGCAGTCCAAGGAGCCGTGGGATTATCTGGACATCGTCAAGACCGTGAAGGGCGATGACGCCTTCCGCCCGGTCTCCGAATCCAAATGTCCGCTCCTGAAGAAGTGAGGCCGATATGGCTGGCAACGAGCATGGCGCCATGGAGACCTACGAGTGCGACGTGCTCGTGGCCGGATCGGGTTGCTCCGGCATGTCGGCCGCGATCACCGCGCGTCATCGCGGACTCGACGTGCTGATCGTCGAGAAGGAGCCGCGCTTCGGCGGCACCACGGCCCGCTCCGGCGGCTGGCTCTGGATTCCCGGCACCTCGCTGGCGAAGGCGTACGGCATCGAGGAGACGCCGGAGCAGGCGCGCACGTATTTGCGGCATGAGGCCGGCAACAATTACGACGCAGCACGCGTCGACGCCTTTCTGAGCGCCGGCCCTGAAGCGGTCGATTTCTTCACAACCAAGACCGCGCTGCGCTTCGACATGCCGCTGGTCTTTCCCGATTATCACGCGGAAGCGCCCGGCGGCGCCCAGGGCGGCCGCTCCATGGTGACGCGCCCGTTCGACGGCCGCGAGCTCGGCGATCTCATCAAATCGCTCGGCATGCCGCTGCCCGAGCTCACCGTGTTCGGCATGATGCTCGGAAGCGGCAAGGAGATCATCCACTTCATGCGGGTGACGAAGTCGCTGACCTCGGCGGCCTATGTCGCCAAGCGCCTGTCGCGGCATGTCATGGACGTGCTGCGCCATGGCCGCGGCATGACGCTCACCAACGGCAATGCGCTCGCCGGGCGCCTCGCAAAGTCAGCGCTCGACCTCAAGATTCCGATATGGCTGTCCTCGCCGGTGCGCGAGCTGACGGTCGAGAACGGCACCGTGACGGGCGCCATCGTCTCGCGCGAGGGACGCGAGGTGCGCGTTCGTGCACGACAGGGCGTCGTGCTCGCCTGCGGCGGTTTTCCGCATGACGTCGAGCGGCGCAAGAAGATGTTCCCGCACGCGCCGACCGGCGTTGAGCATTATTCGCCCGGGCCTACGGGCAACACCGGCGACGGCCTGCGCCTTGCCGAAGGCGCCGGCGGCCGCATCGAGGACCGCCTGCCGAACGCGGCGGCCTGGGTGCCGGTCTCGCTGACCACGCGCAAGGACGGCTCCAAGGGCGTGATGCCGCACTTCATCGATCGCGCCAAGCCCGGCGTGATCGCGGTGATGCGCGACGGCAGGCGCTTTGCCAATGAGGGCAATTCCTATCACGACTTCGTCCAGGCCATGATCAAGGCGGCCAAGCCCGGCGAGGAGATCGCCGCATTTCTCGTCTGCGATCACAAGACGCTGCGCAAATACGGCCTCGGCTGCGTGCCGCCCTTCCCGATGCCCCTCAGTCATCATTTGAAGACCGGCTATCTCATGCGCGGCGACACGCTGGAAGCGCTGGCGGCGAAAGCCGGCATCGACTCCGAGGCGTTCGCCGAGACGGTCAGGCAGTTCAATGCGACGGCGCCGCTCGGACACGACGCCGCCTTCGGCAAGGGCTCGAAGGCCTATAACCGCTACCAGGGCGATGCGCTGCACGGCCCCAACCCCTGCGTGGCGCCAATCGAGAACGGGCCGTTCTACGCCATCAAGATGGTGATCGGCGATCTCGGCACCTATGCCGGCATCGTCACCGACGCGAACGCACGGGCGCTCGACGCCGAGGGCCGGGTGATTCCCGGTCTCTATGCCGCCGGCAACGACATGGCGAGCATCATGGGCGGCAATTATCCGGGCGCCGGCATCACGCTTGGGCCGGCACTGACCTTCGGCTACATTGCCGGCAGGCATCTTGCCGACAGCGCCGCCAAGCGCACCGCGGCGTAGAGCATGATCCGGAAAAGTGTGCAGCGGTTTTCCGAAGAGATCATGCTCAAGCAACGACCCAGGCGCATCGGAGGCGCATGAAGAGAGAGAGCCGCGGCATCCAGTCGATCGAGGTCGGCGGCGAATTGCTACGCGCGCTCGCACGGAGCGGCGAGCCGATGATGCTGCGCGATCTCGCGCGCGAGGCCGGCATGACGCCGGCCAAGGCGCATCCCTATCTCGCCAGCTTCTCCCGCATCGGCCTGATCGAGCAGGACGAGAGCACCGGCCGTTACGAGATCGGCGCGCTGGCGCTGGAGCTCGGCCTGATCAGCCTGCGCCGCCTCTCCGGCGTGCGCATCGCGCGTCCCAAGATCGCGGGCCTCGCGAGCCAGATCGGCCACGCCGTCTCGCTCGCGGTCTGGGGCACGCACGGCCCGACCGTGGTGCAGCTCGAAGAGCCGGCCCAGCCGGTGCACATCGTGATGCGCGTCGGCTCGGTGATGGCGCTGCTGGAGACCGCGACCGGCCGCGCGTTTGCGGCGTTCCTGCCGGAGAAGACGATCAGCGCCGCGCTCGACAGCGGCCTCGACCGCCATGGCGTCGGCTACAACCCGAAGCGCGCCGTGAAGGGGGCGAAGCTCGCCGAGATGCTGACCGAGGTGCGCAAACACGGCCTCGCCCGTGCGCTCGGCGATCCCCTGCCTGGCGTCAACGCGTTCTCCGCGCCGGTGTTCGATCATTCCGGCCACGTCGCGCTGGTCGTCACCGCGATGGGCCCAGAAGGCACTTTTGATGCCCGCTGGGACAGCCCCATCGCGCACGCGCTGCGCGACTGCGCGGGGGGCATTTCGAAGCGGCTGGGTTACGGGTTGACGGTCGCGGCGGAGTGATAAGGAATACTCCTCGCCTCACGACGACTGTCATTCCCCGCGAAAGCGGGGAATCCAGTACGCCGCGGCGGATGCGGCGGGAGCGAGATCTTCAACGCCGGCCTCTGGAATACTGGATCGCCCGCCTTCGCGGGCGATGACAGCCAGTGTGGGGCGACTTTCCCAGCCCTACTTCTCCTTCACCGGCACCGTGTAGTTCAGGACGAGCCTTCCGCCATCCGGATAGATCGTTTGCCCGGTGATGTAGGACGCATCGTCGCTGGCAAGGAACGCCACTACGGCGGCCACTTCGCTCGGCTCGCCGCCGCGGCCCGCCGGCGTGCGCGACAGCACGGTCTTGCGCGCGTCCTCGGACGTGTAGATCGCGGAGGCCACCATGTCGGTCAGGATCGTGCCCGGCCCGACCGCGACGACGCGGATGTTGTGCGGAGCGAGCGCGACGGCGGCAACCGAGGTCAGCTGCTTCATGCCGCCCTTCGACATCGCGTAGGTCGCAAGCGAAGGGATCGCCAGCAGCGCGTTCACCGAGGACATGTTGATGACGACCCCGCCGCCGCCTTGCGCGATCATCTGCTTCGCCGCCGCCTGCACGCCGAAGAACGCGCCTTTCAGATTGATGCCGATGATCTCGTCGAATTCCTCTTCGGTGATGTCGAGGATGTCGCGGTTGCGGGCGACGCCGGCATTGTTGACCATGATGTCGAGCCGGCCGAACTCCTTCACCGCGGTCGCGACCAGCTGATCCACGTCCGCGCGCTTGGCGACATTGCCGACGACAGTGCGCAATGCATCCGGCCGGGCGAGCTCCGCGGCCGTCGCAGCCAAGCCCTCGGCATCGACGTCGGAGATCACGACCTTGACGCCGTCGTCCAAAAACCTCTTCGCGCAGGCCTTGCCGATGCCGCGCGCCGCGCCGGTGATGGCCGCGACTTTGCCGGATAGTTTCATGGGTTCACTCCTGGACTAAAGCGCGATGAGATGAGGACGAATCGTCATCGCGCTTTGGGTTATTGTTTGAGCATGATCTTATCCGAAAACCGCTGCGCACTTTTCCGGATCATGCTTAGTGACGATCTCACGGACGCATTCACGCAAAGACGCGCGGGCGCAGCCCGGCATGAAACCAGGTGATCATGGAATAGATGTCGTAGACGGGCAATCCGACCTCAGCCTGAAGCGCGGCGGCATAAGGCGGCATGTTGGTGCATTCGAGCACGATGGCGCCGACATCCGGATGCTTGGCGACGAGCTCCTTGCCGGCCTCGACCACGTCGCGCTCGGCTTGTGCGATGTCCATGTCGTCCTTCTCGGCCTTGATCAGGACACGGAAGAACTCCTTGCCGTTCTCGGTGCCGACCAGCGGCGTGTCGAGCGGCACGCCGGCACCTTCGAGATGGGCCGGCGTCAGGGTCGAGCCCGACACCGTGACGAGGCCGACACGCTTGCCCGGTGGTAGGGTCGCCTGCACCCACGGCACCTGCATCAGCGAGGAGGTCGCGACGGGAACGCCGACGGAAGCCGCGATCTCCTTCTGGAACAGCGAGAGGAAGCCGCAATTGGTGGTGATGGCCTCCGCCCCGAGCCGCACCAGATCCTTGGCAGCATCGATGAAGTCGGGCAAGAGGCCGGCCGCGCCCTTCAGCACCACCTTTTCCGGCGAGGCGCCGCTCACCACGCGATAGAGCACCGGGAATGGCCAGGTCGTGCCGTTGCCCATGTCGCCGGGAATGCGGGGAAAGCGCGCCTCCAGCATCAGGATGCCGAGCGGCGCGCCGTAGATGGCCTTGCCGCCACGGGCGATGCGGGAGGACGAGCTGGCTGAGGTGGTCATGGTGCGCTCTCAGAGGAAACGATCGGGCGCGAACGGCGCGAGTGGAATCTCCGGCGCCTTGCCGCTCACGAGCTGGGCGACCAGACGGCCGGTGCGGGCCGAGCCGACCAGGCCGACATGGCCGTGGCCGAAAGCATAGACGATGTCGCGAGAGGCGCGCGCATAGCCGATACAGGGACGTCCGTCCGGCATGCTCGGCCGATGGCCGAACCAGGTCTTGACGCGCGAGGCCGGAATGTCCTTCGGCAGTTTCGGGAACATGCTGACGAGGTGGTTGCGCAGAATCTCGGCGCGCTTCCAGTTCGGCGCGGCCTCGAGGCCGGCGATCTCGACCGTCCCCGCTGCACGCAGGCCCTTGTTGGTCCAGTTCACCACCAGCTTGGCGTCGGAGGCCATCATCGAGCTGCGCGGACCTGCTTCCGGATTCTCGATCATGACATGATAGCCGCGCTCGGTCTCGAGCGGGAGGGGATCGCCGACCGATGCGGTGAGCTGCTTCGAGCGGGCGCCGGCCGCGACCACCGCGGCATCACAAGCAATCTCGCCGGTCTCGGTAACGACAGCGACGAGCCTGCCGCCGCTGAGCTTCAGCCCGGTCGCCTTGGCGCGCACGTGCTTCGCGCCGCTCGCAATCGCATGATTGGCGAGGGCTGCAACGTAAGCGCCGGGATCGCGGCAGCGCCCGGCCTCCTCCACCACGACGCCAAAGGTGTAGCGCGGATGCAGATCCGGCTCGCGCTGGCGCATCTCGTCGGCATTGAGCTCCAGCCATTCGACGCCGACCTTCCTGCGCAGGCGCCAGCCGAGATCATTGTCGAAATTGCCGCGCGAGGTGAACACGTGCATCACGCCGTTGCGCTCGATCAGTTCGGGGACGCCGGCTTCTTCCGCGAGCTTCCTGTGCAGCAGCGGCGCGTCCTTCAGGAGATCGCGCAGCGCGAACGCCGTGGTCTCGACCCGCGCCGCGGTCCAGCCCGACAGCAGATACTTGATCAACCAGGGCAACGCCTTCGGCAAGTAAGACCAGCGGATCGCGAGCGGGCCGAGCGGGTCCAGGAGATAGCCCGGCACCTTCTTCCAGACGCCCGGCTCCGCCGGCGGGATCACCGAATGCGACGACAGCCAGCCGGCATTGCCGTAGCTCGCCGCCTGTTCGCCGCCGGGCTCGCCGGGATCGATCAGCGTCACGCGATGGCCCTCGCGCAGCGCCTCGATGGCGCTGATCACGCCGACCGCGCCGGCTCCGATGATGGCGACGTGGCGGCCGTCCGGCATTGCCCTAAGCTTTCACCGCCGGGACAAAATCCTTGCCGACCGAGATCGCCCTGGGATCGATGATGCAATGAAGAATCGACGGCTTGCCCGAAGCGAGCGCGCGCTCGAAGGCGGGTGCGAACTCCTCGGTCCGCTCGACGCGCTCGCCATGGCCGCCGAACGCCTTGGCATACATCGCAAAGTCCGGGTTCTTGAGCTGGGTGCCGACGACGCGGCCGGGATAATCGCGCTCCTGGTGCATGCGGATGGTGCCGTATTGCGCATTGTCGATGATGATGACGATCAGCGGCGCGTCGTACTGCACGGCAGTGGCGAATTCCTGGCCGTTCATCAGGAAGCAGCCGTCGCCCGCAAACGCGACGACGACCCGATCCGGATATTGCCGCTTGGCGAGCACGCCCGCCGGCACGCCATAGCCCATCGAGCCCGAGGTCGGCGCGAGCTGCGCGGCGAAGCTGTGGAAGCGGTGATGGCGATGGATCCAGCCGGCGTAATTGCCGGCGCCGTTGCAGACGATCGCGTCCTTTGGCAGGCGGTCGCGCAGCCAAGTCATCACCTCGCCGTACTGGAACCTGCCCGGCAGCTCGCGCGCCTTCCCGGTCCAGGCCAGATAATCGGCATGCGCCTTCGCGGCCTCGCCCTTCCAGGCCACCGCGCCTGAAGGTTTTAGCGTCTCGACGGCGGCGGCGAAGGCGGCCGGCGTCGCCTGGATCGCCAGTTCAGGCTGATAGATGCGGCCGAGCTCTTCGGAGCCCGGATGCACATGGATCAGCTTCTGCTTCGGATTCGGAATGTCGAGCAGCGTATAGGACGACGATGGCATCTCCGACATGCGGCCGCCGATCAGCAGGACGACGTCGGCATTGTCGATGCGCGCCTTCAGGCCGGGGCTCGGTCCGATGCCGAGGTCGCCGGCATAGTGCGAATGGTCGGCGTCGATCAGCGAGGCCCGTCGGAACGAGGTCGCGACCGGCAGGTCGAACCGTTCGGCGAACCGCGCGATGCTCTTGGCCGCCTCATCGGTCCAGCGCGAGCCGCCGAGAATGACGAGTGGCGCCCTGGCGCCGGCCAGCATGGCGCCGAGCTTTTCGATATCGGCAGGCGCCGGCCAGCTCACGGCGGGCTCGATGCGCATGGCATCGGCAACGGCCGCGGTCTCGGTCAGCATGTTCTCCGGCAGCGCGATCACCACGGGACCGGGGCGGCCCTGCATGGCGACGCGGAAGGCGCGCGCGACCAGCTCCGGAATGCGGTCGGGGCGATCGATCTCGACCGCCCATTTCGCCATCGAGCCGAACACCGCCTTGTAGTCGAGCTCCTGGAACGCCTCGCGCTCGCGCATGCCGGTGTCGACCTGGCCGACGAACAGGATCATCGGCGTCGAATCCTGCATCGCGATGTGAACGCCGTGGCTGGCATTGGTGGCACCGGGGCCGCGGGTGACGAAGCAGACGCCCGGCCGCCCCGTGAGCTTGCCATAGGCCTCCGCCATCATCGCCGCACCGCCTTCGGCGCGGCAGATCACGACGTCGATCGGGCTGTCATGCAGCGCATCGAGCGCCGCCAGATAGCTCTCGCCCGGCACGCAGGTGACGCGCTCGACGCCTTGGGCGACGAGCTGATCGATCAGGATCTGGCCCCCGGTGCGGGTGTTGCGAATGGTCATGTCGGCTCCCTCAAGACTTCGGCGATACGCAATTGTTCGGGAACTGGCCTAAGACAGGCCGAGAGCGTGCGCAAGGTCGAAAGGCTTCTCGCAGCCTGCGCAGGCGTCATGCCCGTCCCTGCCGTTTGCACTACAGGCCCTGCCGCGGCCATGATGGCGAGGTTCGGCATCTTCGTCTACGATCCCTCTGAATCACTGTTCGGGAGCACCGGAATGCAAACCATCGGCCTGATCGGCGGCATGAGCTGGGAGAGCACCGCGCTTTACTACAAGCTCATCAACGAGCGGGTCCGCGAGCGCATCGGCAAGCTGCATTCGGCCCCGCTTCTGATGTATTCCTACGATTTCGAGGAGATCAAGCAGATGCAATATGCCGGCCGCTGGCAGGAGGCGGCGGCGAGCCTGGCGGAGGTCGCGCGGCTGCTCGAAAGTGCCGGCGCGCGGGCGATCGTGTTGTGCACGAACACAATGCACAAACTGGCGCCCGAGATCATATCCAGCGTGAGCGTTCCGTTCATCCACATCGGCGATGCGACGGCCGAGCGGATCCGGGCTAAGGGATATCGGCGGGTCGGGTTGCTCGGCACCAAGTTCACGATGGAGGAAGACTTCTACATCGACCGGTTGCGCGCGCACGGTCTCGACGTCTTGGTTCCTCCCGCGGACGAGCGCGCCGAGGTGAACCGCATCATCTACGACGAGCTGTGCCTTGGGCACGTCGCCGCGCCCTCGCGCCAGCGCTACCAGGAGGTGATGGCGGCGCTCGTCGCCGGCGGCGCCGAGTGCATCATCCTCGGCTGCACCGAGATCACCATGCTGGTCGGCCCGGACGACACCTCGGTCGAGACGTTCGACACCACCGCCATTCACGCGGAAACGGCCGCCGATTTCGCCATCGGGTGAATCGATCTCGTCAATTTCAGCCCCGCTATCCTCACCCGCTTCGCTTCTGCCGCGCGCTCGCCAGCAGCACCAGCATGAATGAGGCCGCCGTCATCAAGGTCGAGATCGCGGCGATGGTCGGATCGATCTCGTCGCGCAGCGCGGTGAACATGCGCTTGGTCAACGGCTGATACTGGCCACCGGAAATGAACAGCGCGACGATGGTCTCGTCCATCGCCGAGATGAAGGCGAAGATTCCGCCCGCAACCACGCTGGACTTGATCTGCGGCAGCGTCACCGCGAAGAAGCTGCGCAGGCGGTTCATGCCGAGGCTGCGCGCCACCATCTCCTGCGCGGGATCGAAACTCTGCAGGCCCGCGAGCACCGAGATGACGACATAGGGCAGGCCCAGCATCACGTTGGCCAGCACGAGGCCGGGCATGGTCGCGACCAGACCGACCTTGGCATAGACGAAGAAGATGCCGACGGCGGTGATGATGATAGGCACCACCAGCGGCAACAGCAGCGCCAAGTGGATCAGCCTCATGATGCGTAGCTTCGACTGGCTGATGGCATAGGCGGCGGCCACCCCGAACGGGGTCGCGATCACGACGGTGAGGAGGGCGACCGTCAACGTCACCTGCGTCGCCTGCATCCAGGCGGGATTTGAGAAATATTGCTGGTACCAGCGCAGCGAAAAGGACGGCGGCGGAAAGGTCAGAAAGCGCGCGCTGGAGAACGAGATCGGCGCGATGATCAGAACGGGGAGGATCAGATAGATCAGCACCAGCGCGCTGATCACGTAGAGGGCAATCCGTGCAGGCGAAGCGCGCATCATTTCTGCCCCAACACGCGGTCGAGCGAGATGAAGCGGCTTACAATGAAGAAGATCACGAGCACACTGATGAGCAGCACGACGGCGACCGCGCTAGCCGCGCCGAACTGGTTGTAGAGCTCGACATTGCGGCTCACCAGCATCGACACCATCACGGTGCGGCCGCCGCCGAGCAGCTCCGGCGTGATGTAGAAGCCGAGGCAGAGCACGAACACCATGGTGCAGCCGGCGAGCACACCCGGCAGCGACAACGGCAGGAACACGCGGAAGAAGGTCAGCGAGGGACTCGCACCCAGGCTGGCGCCGGCCTGCATGAGATCGTTCGGAATTTTTTGCATGGTGGCGTAGAGCGGCAGCACCATGAAGGGCAGCAGGATGTGCACGGTCGCAACCACTGTGCCGAAGGTGTTGTGGACCAGCGCGAGCGGCTCGGAGATCACATCGAGATAGCGCAGGAACTGGTTGATCACGCCGGTGCGCTGCAGCAGCGCCAGCCAGGCATAGGCGCGGACCAGCACGCTGGTCCAGAACGGCAGCACGACCAGCGACAGGATGAGGATGCTCCACCCTTTCGGCACCGAATT
The DNA here is from genome assembly GCF_044908355.1 of Bradyrhizobium sp. USDA 336. Lineage (NCBI taxonomy): Bacteria > Pseudomonadati > Pseudomonadota > Alphaproteobacteria > Hyphomicrobiales > Nitrobacteraceae > Bradyrhizobium > Bradyrhizobium sp. USDA 336. The sequence continues at coordinate 3,804,222 of NZ_JBIYDC010000002.1, forward strand.
GGCGAGGTAGGCCACGGGATAGCCGAGCAGCAGCGCGATCACCGTGACCGCGAGGCTGATCTCGAAGGTCAGCGCAAAGCTGCGCCAGTAGACGTCTTCGGTGAAGACGCGGCGATAATTCTCCAGTGTGAAGCCGTCATGGTAGATCGACTGCCAAGCCAGCCAGCCGACCGGCAGCACGATCAGAGCCAGGATCACCAGCAGCGCCGGCGACACCAGTGCCAGCATCAGGCCATGCTCACGGCGCTGATGTTTTTGGGAGGGATCTGGCACTGAAGTCGTCAACGCTGCCTCGCTCACTTCTGCATGAAGGACGCCCAGCGCTTCTCGGCGGCTTCGCCGGCCGGCGAGGACCACCAGGCGTAGGACATCAGCGCCTGCTTGGCGGCGTTGGCCGGCTCGCTCGGCAATTGCGCGGCGCGCTCGGGTTTGATCACGCCCGTCTCGAAGGCCTTGGGGTTACCCGGGCCATAGTCGATGTGCAGCGGCAGATTGGCCTGGTGCACGGGATCAACGGCCTCGTTGAGGAATTTCACCGCGGTGGCGAGATTCGGCGCGCCCTTGAGGATGCAGAGCGAGGTACTCTGCAGGATGCCCTGGTTGTAAGTGAAGGTGACCTTCGCGCCTTCCTTGGCGACCGCGCTGACGCGACCGTTCCAGGCCATCTCCATGTCGACCTCGCCGTCATTGAGCAACTGCGCCGACTGCGCGCCCGAGGTCCACCACACCGTGATGTGCGGCTTGATCTCTTCCAGCTTCTTGAAGGCGCGGTCGACGTCGAGCGGATAGAGCTTGTCGGGCGCGACGCCATCGGCCATCAGCGCCGCCTCTAACGTTGCAAACGGATGGTTGCGCAGCGCGCGGCGGCCGGGGAATTTCTTCACGTCCCAGAAATCGGCCCAGCTGTTCGGCGCGTCCTTCGGGAATTTCTTCTGGCTGTAGGCAAGTACGCTCGAATAGAACTCGTAGGACACTGAATAGGGGCTGCGATAGGCCTCCGGCATCGCCGCGCCGTTTGGAATCTTCGAGAAGTCGAGCTTCTCCATCAGCCCCTGCTCGCCGCCGCGCAGGCAGTTGCCGGTCGGGGTGTCGACGACGTCCCAGATCGGCTTGCCGCTGCCGACCTGCGTCTTGATCGCGGGCCAGGCGTCCGGAATGGAGTCCTGGTTGATGGTGATGCCGAGCTTCTTGGCGGAGGGATCGAGGATCGCCACCGTCTGCGCCTGCTGATAGGCGCCGCCCTGCGAGACGAAGGTGATCTGCTCGGCGGCATCAGCCGCGCTGGTCAATCCGATTGCGCCCAGCAGCGCGCAGCCCAGTCCAAACTTCTGCTTCATCGTCATCCTCGCCTCCTCCAAATAGATCTCACCGACCGATCGCATCGAGAAACTGGTACCATCCGGCGACCATGCGCACGGCGGGCTCCCGCAGCGGATAGAATGGAATCGCCTTCATGCGTCGTGCGTCGAGCAGGCCGACGTCGGGCGTCTCGCCGCGCGCGAAGGCGGCGAGATAGCGGCCCATCAGGCTCGACATCGCAACTCCGGCGCCGTTGTAGCCGACCGAGAAGAGCGTGCGGTCGTCGAGCCGTCCGATATGCGGGACCGAGTCCAGCGTCATCGCAACCAGCCCTGACCATTTGTATGCGAGCGGGACATCGGCGAGATCGGGGAAGATGCCGACCATCGCCTTGCGCAAGGCGTCGAACGCGGCTTGCGAATCCTGCTTGCCGAAGGCGCCGCGGCCGCCGAAGATGACGCGGTTGTCGACCATGCGGAACCAGCGCATCATGCGCTTGGTCTCGGTGTAGGTGCGCCCGGTCGGCATCAGTTTACCCGCGAGATTGCCGGGGAGCCGCTCGGTTGCGACCATGGCGCTGCGGAACGGAATCAGCGTGCGCTGCAGATGCACTGTGGCGCCGGTCAGATCCGAATAGCTGTTGGTGGCGATGATCGCCTGTTTTGCACGCACCGCGCCTTGCGGCGTCTCGGCGACGATGCCGCCGTTCTCGTGCCGGAGCTTGACGACCGGCGACTGCGCAAAAATCGGAACGCCGCGGCTTGCAACGCCGTTTGCGAGGCCGCGCAGATAGTTCAACGGATGTATCCCGCCCGAACCGGGATTGAGCACGCCGCCGACAAAGATGTCGGAGCCGGTCTCCTCGCGCACGCCGTTCCTGTCGAGGATGCGGACCGCGCCGGAGCCCATTTCGCGCGTCATCCAGTTGGCTTCGTCGATCGCAGCCTTCAGCGTCGTCTCGTTATGCGCGGCCTTGACCTGGCCGGTGCGCGTCAAATTCGCACTGGTGATGCCGAATTCGGACACCAGTTCCTCGACCATGTCGGTCGATTCATGCGCGATCTCGTACATGCGCCGTGCCATGGCGCGCCCGTGCGCGGCATCGATCTCGCGAAACGACAGGCGGAACTTTGCCGTGATCACCCCGCCATTGCGCCCACTCGCGCCCCAGCCGGGGCGGTTCGCTTCGAGCACGACGGGGCTGAGCCCGCTCTTGGCGATGTGGTGCGCGGCGGAGAGGCCGGTGTAGCCGGCGCCGATGATCACCACATCCGCCTTTTGCTCGCCCGACAGCACGGGAAACGCGCGCGCCGGCTCCGCCGTGGCTTCCCACAGTGAATTGACCGATGGCAGCGCGCGCCAGTCCCGTGTCATGCCACAGCTCTCCGTTACGCCGCCGGCCCGATGGCCGCGTCGGCAAGCGCCTTCAACGTCGGATAATGGAAGTCCGGCTTGGTCAGCGTCTCCACCGCCGGCGTGCCGCCGAAGCCGGCGATGCCCTGGCGACGCTCGATCCAGCACACCTTGTAGCCGAGCTTCCGCGCGATCCCGATGTCATGATACTGGCTCTGCGCGACGTGCAGGATGTCGGACTGCTTGTAGCCGAAGGCCGACTGGCGGCCCTTGTTGTAGGCGAAGAATTCCGGGTTCGGTTTTGCAACGCCGGTGTCGTCGGCGCAGACGGTGTCATCGAAGGGATTACCGAGCGCATGCGCGTAGCACGACAGCGCCACGCGGTCGGCATTGGTCATCGCCACCAGGCGGAACTTCGTGCGCAGGCGCTTCAGCGCCTCGACCGAGTCCGAGAACGGCCCCCAGCGCAGCACGGCAAGCTGGAAGACGTCACAGGAGGCATCGTCCGCCGGCAGCCCGAGCTCGTTGGCGAGATAGCGGTAGACGTAGAACATCACCTCGCTCGAACGCTCGTAATGCTTATCGCGCCCGCGCTTGTAGGATTCGAAGATCTGGTCATCACTGAGCTCGGCCGCCTTCTTGCCTCCGATCTTGCGGACCGCTTCAAGCACGCCGGTCTCGAAATCGATCAGGGTGCCGACGACGTCGAAGGTGAGCACCTTGAAATTGCTGAACGCGGCTTGTGTCGACATATCAGTTTCTTCTCTCGGGTTGGATGAGGCTTCAGTTTCAGTCCCGCACCCTGGGCACGACAATGGTGTCCTCGGGGTGGAGCGTGACGGTAAGGCTGCCGCCGAGCGGCGGGATGCGGTGATAGGCCTGGTGATAGCTCGGCTGGCGCAGGCTGAGTGCGATGCCATCGGCGAGCGCGAGGAAAATGCGCAGACTCTCGCCCTGATAGACGATGTCGGTGACGGTCCCGGTCAGCCGGTTACAGGCGGCATCCTGCGCGCCATCATCGATCAGCAGCTTCTCGCTGTGCACGGCCAGCATCAGGGCATCGCCATCGGGAATGGCGCGTGCGCTGCGCAGCAAGGCATTGCCGAGCGCAACGCTGGAGCCATCGACGCGGCGGACCGGCAGCATCGTGGCTTCGCCAATGAAGCTGGCGACGAAGGAATCGACGGGATGGTCATGCAGCCGCGCCGGCTCGTCGATCTGGACCAACCGACCGTCCTTCATGACGGCGACGCGGTCGCTCATGGTCAGCGCCTCGCGCTGGTCATGGGTGACATAGATGATGGTCGCGCCGATGCGCTTGTGCAACGCGCGCAGCTCGATCTGCATGGATTCGCGGAGCTGCTTGTCGAGCGCCGAGAGCGGCTCGTCCATCAGGATCAGGCGCGGCTCGAAGATCATGGCGCGCGCCAACGCCACGCGCTGGCGCTGACCGCCGGAGAGCTGCGCGATGCCGCGCTCTTCATAGCCGGCAAGCCCGACCATGCTGAGCGCTGCGCGTACCTTGTCCGGCCAGATGGATTTCGGCAGGCGTCGCGCGCGCAAGGGAAAGGCGACGTTCTCGCCGACGCTCATGTGCGGAAACAGCGCGTAGTTCTGGAACACCACGCCGATGTCGCGCTTGTGCGGCGGCATGTAGGTGACGTCACGGCCTCCGAATAGAATCGTGCCTGAGGTCGGCAGGATGAAGCCGCCCAAAATGCCGAGCAGCGTGGTCTTGCCGGAGCCGGACGGGCCAAGCAGTGAGACGAATTCACCGGCGCTGACATTGAGCGAAACGTCATCGAGGGCGCGAACGGCGCCATAGGCCTTGCTGGCGGACCTGATCTCGACGCTTTCCGCTCGCTTGTCCAACGATCGACCTCGCGATGTCCCTCAGCCGGCGCGCCTCACTGCGCGCCATAAGCCTGCTTTATAGACAGGGATTTGGAGCACTCACGGCCGAAGCGTGCGCTGCACCAAATCCTCGCTCTAAGGGCCTGTCGTTAGGCTGTCATGCTCATGACACCAGACTTGGCAAAATCCGGCAATTGCCAAATTCTCACCGCGCCCATAACATGACGTTATGCCAGAGCTCCGTCGCATGCTGCCGTCCGGCAACGCCCTGTTCGTCTTCGACGCGGCGGCGCGCAATGGCAGCTTCACGGCTGCGGCCGCCGAGCTGAACGTCACGCAGCCGGCGGTGAGCCGCATGCTTGGCCAGTTCGAGGAGCATCTCGGCGTCCGCCTGTTCGATCGCAAGGCGGGCCGCGCGGTGCTCACCGAGGAAGGCGAGCTGCTCTATCGCCGCGTGCTCGAAGGCTTCCGCAGCATCGAGAGCGGGCTCGTCGAGATCGAGCGGCGCCGCAAGGGCACCGAGACGGTGACGCTGTCGGTCTCCTCCGCCTTCACCACGCACTGGCTAATGCCGCGCATCGACAAGCTGCAGAAGCAGTTTCCGCAAGTCGATCTGCGTTTCCAGTTGATTTCCGGCGCGCTGCGCGGACCGGTGGAGAATGTCGATCTCGGCATGCGCTTCCGTGACCGCGACGAGCCGCCCTCCGGCGGCACGCTGGTGATGAAGGAAGTGATGCTGCCGATGTGCAGCCCCGGCTATCTCGGCGAGACCGATCCCGCCGAGGGCAACACCATCATCCGCCTCGCCGAGACACCGGGCGACTGGGCTGCGGATTACGCTTCCCTCCTCACCGGCCGCCGCGGCGCGGCCAAGGCGCTGAGCTTTACCGACTATGCCGTCGTGGTGCAGGCCGCGCTGCTCGGCCAGGGCATCGCGCTCGGCTGGCTGACGGTCGCCTCGCACTGGCTGCTCACCGGCGCGCTGGTGCCGGCCTCCGACCGGCTCACCACCACGCGCCGCATCTGCGAATTCCTGCCGCCGCGCAACCGCCCGATGCGCCCGATCGCCGCCGAGATCCGCGACTGGATCATCGCGCAGATGAAAAGCGAGATCGCCGCGATCGACCGGCTCTATCCGAAGCTCGGCGCCATGGCGGCGTGCTATTGAGCCTGGAGCGAGCTTCACAAGAAGCCGCCATGCCCGGGCTTGTCCCGGGCATCCACGTTCGCCGTGCCACGTGGTAAGGCGTGGATGGCCGGGACAAGCCCGGCCATGACGCTGTGGAGGCGTCGCCCCCCTCCCTCCACGTCATTGCGAGCGTAGCGAAGCAATCCAGAGTCTTTCCGCGGAGGGATTCTGGGTTGCTTCGCTGCGCTCGCAATGACGACGTGGATAGAGTTGTGGCTCTACCGATGCTCGATCGCCCTGATGGCACCGCGCAACTCTGCGAGGCCGCGCAGGCGGCCGATCGCGGTGTAGCCGGGATTGGTGCGCTTGGTGGCGGCGAGATCGTCGAGCATGCGGTGGCCGTGGTCGGGACGGAACACGATTCGCTTGTCCGGTGCGCGCCGTGCGTTCTCCTTTAGCAGCGCCTTGAGCACCGCGATCATGTCGACGTCACCGTCGAGATGGTCGGACTCGTAGAACGACAGGCCGTCCGCCTCGCGCTTGGTCGCGCGCAGATGGGCGAACGCGATGCGCGGGCCGAAACGCTCGGCCATATCAGGCAGATTGTTCTCCGCGCGCACGCCGAGCGAGCCGGTGCAGAAGCAGATGCCGTTGGCCTTGGACGGCACGGCATCGAACAGCGCCTGATAATCGTCGGCCGACGAGGCGATGCGCGGCAGGCCGAACAGCGGCCGCGGCGGATCGTCCGGGTGCAGCGTCAAGGAGACACCGAGCTGCTCGGCCACCGGCGTCACGCGCGCGAGGAATTCCGCGAGATGCCGCCTCAGGATCTCAGGCGTGATGTCGCGATAGGTCTCCAGCCGGTCGCGGAATTGCGGGATGGTCATCGGCTCGGTGGTCGAACCCGGCAGCGCGCTGGCGATCACCATGACGAGATAGTCGATATCCGCCTGGCTCATCTGCTCGAACAGCTTTTTCGCGCGCGCCTGCTGCTCGGGGCTATACTCCTGCGCGGCCGCCGGGCGCTTCAGGATGTGCAGTTCAAATGCCGCAAAGCGGTCCTGGTCGAAGCGCATGGCACGGGCACCGTTCGGCAGCTCCCATTCCAGATCGGTGCGGCACCAGTCCACCACGGGCATGAAGTTGTAGCAGATGATCTTGATGCCGCTGGCCGCCACCGCCTCCAGGCTCGCAATCCACGCCTCGATCGACTTGGTCGCTTTTCCGCCGAGGCGCTTGACGTCGTCGGGGATCGGAATCGATTCCACCACCGACCAGGTCAGCTGCGAGCGGCCGGGCTGGCCATTCTCGATAAAATTCTTGCGCTCCTCGACCGCCTTGCGCGTCCAGGCCTCCCCGATCGGCACCTGATGCAGCGCCGAGACGATCTGGCTCGCCCCGGCCTGCCTGACGTCATCGAGCGAGACCGGATCATCCGGCCCGTACCAGCGCCATCCCTCCAGCATCATGTGCTGCCTCCCAAAACGTTTTCGAGCGAAGCGGGTACCGGTTCGCGTGAAGAAAACGCGTCAAAACAAAAGTCAGTTCGCGGTCAGCACGACCTTGACGCTCTGCGAGCGGTCCAGCGCCAGCCGCAGCGCATCAGGCGCGGTCGAGAGCGGCCGCTCGGCGGTGACCAGCGACAACACGTCGACGCTGCCGTTGCCGATCAGTTCCACCGCATTCATGAACTCGAAGCCGAAGCGGAACGAGCCGCGCAGGTCGATTTCCTTGGCCATCACCGCATTCGACGGCGTCGGGATCTGGCCGCCCGGCAGATTGCCGATCTGCACCACGACGCCGCCGCGCCTGACGATCTGAATCGCGCTCGCAAGGCCCGCAGCCGTGCCCGAGACCTCGAAGGCGACGTCATAGGGGCGCAACGCGGCCTGCGCCTTCAGCCCTTCCTCGCCGGCCGAGACATTCTCGACATGGGAGGCGCCGAGCTTGGTCGCAAAAGCCAGCGGCGCCGGCGCGATGTCGGCCACGGTGACGTCGGCCATGCCGGCGCGGTGCGCCGCGAGCATGGTCAGAAGCCCGATCGGGCCGGCGCCGAAGATGATGCCGCGCTTGCCCTCGATCTTGCCGGCGCGCGCCACCGCGTGCAGGCAGACCGCGAGGGGCTCGGCCAGCGCCGCGGCCTGGTACGAGACGTGATCGGGAATCTTCACGCACTGCGCAGGGATCGCATCGAAGTAGTTGGCGAAGCCGCCTTGCATGTGCGGCGTCTTCGAGGCCGATCCCATGAAATAGATGTTCTCGCACAAGTTCGGCCGGCCTTCGCGGCAGGCGACGCAATGGCCGCACCAGCGCGACGGGTTGACGGCGACGCGGTCGCCGACCTTCAGGTTCGCAGCGGCACCGGAGATCTCCACGACCTCGCCCGAGATCTCATGTCCCAGCACCAGCGACGACTTCACCACGAAGTCGCCGGTGCGGGCATGACGGAAATAGTGCATGTCCGAGCCGCAGATGCCGCCGGCGCCGAAGCGGATGCGCACCATGCCGTCAGCGAGCTTGTCGAGCGGATGCTCGATCATCCGCAGGTCTTCGGGGCCGAACAGGGTCGCGGCGAGAGCGGTCGAGGTCATTTGGAGAGTCCCATGTATTTTGGCAGCCAGAGGGTCAGTTCGGGAATGAAGGTGATCGCGATCAGCGCCAGCATCAGCGGAACCAGCCAGGGCAGGATCGCCACCGTCGTTCGCTCGACAGAGAGCTTCGCCACGCGGGCGAGCACGAACAGCACCATGCCGAGCGGCGGATGCAACAGGCCGATCATCAGGTTCAGCGTCATGATCAGGCCGAAATGAATGGGGTCGATGCCGAGCTTGAGCACGATCGGCAGCAGGATCGGCACCAGAATGGTGATCGCCGCCGTGGTGTCGATGAAGCATCCCACGAACAGGATCAGCACGTTGGCGAGCGCCAGGAACACCCATTTGTTCTGGGTGATGCTGAGCATCCAGTCCGACAGCATCTGCGCCGCCTGCGACACCGTGAGCAGCCAGGCGAAGATCGAGGCCGCCGTGACGATGAACAGCACTGAGGCCGTGGTCTCGATGGTGTCGAAAGTCGCCTTGGCGACGGTCTGGAACGTCATGGTGCGGTAGCGCACGAGGCCGAGGAACAGCGACCAGATCACCGCGGCAACCGCAGCTTCCGTCGGCGTGAACCAGCCGAGCGTCATGCCGCCGATCAGGATCACCGGCGCCATCAGCGCCATCACCGCCGAGAAATCGAAATACCAGTCGATCAGGAGCAGCGTGCCGAGGCCGATGACGACGGCGGTGTTGACCGAGAGACCGGCGAGGACCATCAGCCAGATCGCCATCGGGAATGACAGCACGATCAGGATCTCGAGGCCGGCCGAGCCGAGCTGCGGCCAGGAGAACGGGGTGTCGCTGCCCCATTTGTTCTTGTGCGCGAAATAGGTGACGGTCACCATCATGAACAGCGTCAGCACGACGCCGGGAATGACGCCGCCCAGGAACAGCGCGCCGATCGAGACGTTCGCCATCATGCCGTAGATCACGAAGGGCAGCGACGGCGGGATGATCGGCCCGAGCGTTGCCGAAGCCGCGGTGACGCCGACCGAGAACTCGGTGGAGTAGCCGTGGTCCTTCATCGCCTTGATCTCGATGGTGCCGAGACCGGCGGCATCCGCAATCGCGGTGCCGGACATGCCGGAGAAGATCACCGAGCCGATGATGTTGACGTGGCCGAGGCCGCCGCGCATCCACCCCACCAGCGCAACCGCGAATTTGTAGATGCGGCCGGTAACGCCGGCGATGTTCATGAGATTGCCGGCCAGGATGAAGAACGGCACGGCGAGCAGCGGGAAGCTCTCGACGCCGGCGATCATGCGCTGCGCCAGCGTGACATCTGGCGTCACGCCGCTGACCAGGATGTAGAGCAGCGACGACACCGCCATGGCGATCGCCACGGGAACGCCGAGCAGCATGAGAACGAGAAAGCCTCCGAGCAACAGCAGCATGGTTTTATCCTTCCGATCCGTCGTAGGCACCGGGACGTTCGAGGACCGAGTAACCCTGCCGCCAGTTCTGGATTGCCACCTGCACGGAGCGTGCGAGCATCAGCACGAACCCGAGCAACACGGCGTAATAGACATAGTCCTTGGGAAGATTGATGGTGGTCATCTGCTCGTCGCCGATGATCCTGATGTAGACCCAGACCAGCTTGATGGCGTAGCCAAAGAAGGCGATCCGGATCAGGTCGATCGCGGTCGACAGCACGCGCCCTACGGCATGCGGCAGGTAGCGATAGACGAGGTCGACCTGGATATGCCGCGACAGCCGTACGCACATCGACGAGCCGATGAAGACCACGCCGATCAGGCAATAGGTCGCGATCTCCTCGGTCCAGGCGTAGCTGTCGTTGAGCACGTAACGGGTGAAGAACTGCAGGAAGACGGCGAGCGCCATCACCCAGAAGATCGCGAGCGCCACCCAGTCCTCGAAGGCGTAGACGCCGAGATCGACCTTCGGCGTCGCCTCCTCCTCGAAGGTGTGCGCGATCTCGTCCGCGGTGATCTGCCGGTGGATTTCGGCGGTGGACATGTTACCTCTCTCCAAATCGTCGTTCCGGGGCGACGCGTCAGCGTCGAACCCGGAATGACGTCTTTGTTCTACTGTCTCACGCTTGCTCCGCTCCTCATCCTGAGGAGCTTGCGAAGCAAGCGTCTCGAAGGATGCCCCCGGGCGACGCCTGGGCTTTCATGGTTCGAGACGCGCTTCGCGCTCCTCACCATGAGGGTCTTATGGCGGGGCAAGCGGCGGTCACTTCACCGCCTGGATCTTCTCCCAGTCGGCCTTGCGGTATCCGAACGTCTCGAACGCGACGTTCTTCAGCACGGTGTCGCGGAACTCGTTCTTGTCGACCTCGGTCACGGTCAGCCCCTTGTCCTTGAAGAAGGCGACCAGCTTGGCCTCGTTCTGCTTGATCTCTCCGGTGGCCTTGGCAGCCGCCTCCTGCGCCACATCGGTGAAGATCTTCTTGTCCTCGTCGCTGAGCTTCTTCCACAGCGCGCCGGCGATCACCGTGTTGAGATGGTCGACGATGTGGCCGGTCAGCACGATGTGCTTCTGCACCTCGTAGAACTTCTTAGCCTCGATCGTCGTCAGCGGATTTTCCTGCGCCTCGACGGTGCCGTTCTGGAGCGCGAGATAGACCTCGGCGAAGGCGATCGGCGCGGTGTTGGCGCCGCAGGCGCGCGGCATTGCGAGATAGGCCGGAACGTCGGGCACGCGGATCTTCAGGCCCTTCATGTCCGCGCAGGTCTTGATCGGCTTGTTGGACGAGGTCTGGCGCACGCCGTAATAGGTCACCGCGACGATGTGGTGGCCGCTCTTGTCCTCATAGCCCTTGGCGAGCTCCTTGAAGATGTCGCTCTTGGTGTAGGCGAGCAGATGATCGGCATCGCGGAAGGTGTAGGGATAATAGGTCACGCCGATCGGCGCGAAGCTCTTGGCCGCGAAGCTCGATCCGGAGATGATGATGTCGACCGAGCCGAGCGAGAGGCCCTGGTTGATGTCGGTCTCCTTGCCGAGCTGAGAGGCCGGATAGACCTCAATCGCATAGCGGCCGTTGGTGCGCTTGCCGATCTCCTGCGCGGCCCAGACCGAGGCGGTGTGGAACGGCTCCGAGGGCTCGTAGACATGGGCCCATTTGAGCTTGGTCTGCGCCATGCTGGCGCTGGTCGCTGCCAACAGCGTGGCGGCGGACATCACTGCTGCAATCGTCATCTTCTTCAACATCGACTTTTCCTCCATCGTTCAAGTCTGCTTCTTGTTTGCCCGCCCCGAACCGGAACGGACCGCCCATTTCATGGCCTCCGCGCGCCACCGCTCTTGGCCTGTTTCTTCGATGGTCGTTTTGATTTCGCCGGCTGAACCCCGGACGGCGCCGCCCGCTTCTGTGCAGCCGGCGCCCCTGCTGATGTCTCGGCACCAAAATTCTGTGCAAAGCGCTCCTGCGAATGCGCGAGGTGATCGCGCATGGCGTCATGGGCCGTCAGCGGCCGGCGCGCAGCGATGGCGTCACGCACGGCCCGGTGCTCGTCGAGCGCGGTTCGCCACGTGGTGGGGTTCTCGAAATAATGCGCTAGCTGCGCGAAATAGGGATTGAGGCGCTGGTCGAACAACTCGCCGACCACCCGCACCAGCACGGCATTGCCGAGACATCCTGCCACGGCGATATGGAAGGCGCGGTCATGAACCATCGAGGCTTCGCCAGGATGGTCGACATTCTCCATCGCGACGAGCGCGGCGTCGATTCGGTCGATGTCATCTTTGGTCGCCACGCGCGCGGCTTGCTCTGCGATGGCGCTTTCGAGGAATTCGCGGGCACGCAGCAGCTCGAACGGGCCTTCTATGACCGCTGATGGCGCCGGCGCGGCGATTGCGGCGGGCTCGATCACATAGATGCCGGATCCGACGCGGATGCGCAGGCGGCCCTCGACCTCGAGCGCAATCAAGGCTTCGCGCACGGTGGGCCTCGACACCTTGAGCTGCTCGGCGAGCTCGCGTTCGGTCGGCAAGCGGCTGCCGACCGCGTACTCGCCGCTGTCGATCAGGCTTCGCAATTGATCGGCGACCTGGCGATAGAGCCGTCTCGCCTCCACAGCTTCCAGCGGCACGCTGGTCCTCCCGAAAAGGTCTCGCGCGGCGCCTTCGGCGCCCGCGGCCCGCCAATTTTGGAAAATTGGTCTTACCAATTGACCGGAGCATTGACCTGATACGGACGCCATGTCAAGCAGCGGCAAAGCAAAGGGAAGACGTCCATGCGCCAGAGCTCGATGCGCCTTGATTCCACTTGCCTTGGTCGCGCCAATCTCGACCGGCTGGCACCTGCCATCCGCCGTCCGGCCTATGACTGTTCGCGCGTCACGCCCGGCATCGTGCATCTCGGCCTCGGGGCGTTTCATCGTGCCCATCAGGCCGTCGTCATCGACGATTGCCTTGCTAGTGGCAGCATGTCCTGGGGCATCATCGGCGCGAGCCTGCGCAGCCCGGAGACGCGCGACGCCCTCGCCCCGCAGGACCATCTCTACACCGTCGCCGTGCGTTCCGCCGAAGGTACCGAGCACCGCGTGATCGGCGCCCTGCTCGACAGCGTCGTCGCGCGCGAGAAGCCGGCAGCCCTGATCGAGCGGATGGCCGGTCCCGCCATCCGCATCGTCTCGCTCACGGTGACCGAGAAGGGCTATTGCCACACGCCGCAGACCGGCGATCTCGACGAGCGGCATCCTGATGTCGTGCACGACCTCAATAATTTCGACGCGCCGCGCTCGGCGCCGGGCTTCATCGTCGCCGCGCTGGCACGGCGGCGGGCGCAGGGTCTTTCGCCCTTCACCGTGCTGTGCTGCGACAACCTCGCCGCCAACGGCCACACCGTGCAGCGGATCGTCACGCAGTTCGCCGCGCTGCGTTCTAGGGAACTCGGCAAGTGGATCGCCGACACGGTTGCTTTCCCCTCGACCATGGTCGACCGCATCGTGCCGGAGACGACGGATGCCGACCGCGATGCGGTCGCATCTGCGCTCGGCATGCGCGACGCCTGGCCTGTCATGACCGAGCCGTTCACGCAATGGGTGGTCGAGGACCGCTTCACCGCGGGCCGGCCGGACCTTGCCGCAGCGGGCGTCGAACTCGTCGGCAACGTCAAGCCGTTCGAGCTGATGAAGCTGCGGCTCCTCAACGCCAGCCATTCCGCGCTGGCCTATCTCGGCTATCTCTCCGGCTACGAGACCATCGCCGACACGATGCAGGATCCGCATTTTGCGCGCCTTGCCGCGCAGGTGATGGAAGAGGCCGCGGTGACGCTGACCATGCCATCAGGCACGGATCTCGCCGCCTATCGCGCCTCGCTGCTCAAACGCTTCGCCAATCCGGCGCTGCACCACCGCACCTGGCAGATCGCCATGGACGGCTCGCAAAAGCTGCCGCAGCGGCTGCTCGGCGCGATGCAGGATCGCCTTGCGAGAGGCCTGCCGATCGCAACGCATGCGCTCGCGGTCGCCGCCTGGATGCGCTACGTCAGCGGCGTCGACGAGCAGGGACGGCCGATCGACGTGCGCGATCCATTCGCCGCCGAGTTCGCCGCGCTGGCGCGCGAGGCAGGACCCGTTGCCGAGCGCCTCGCGCCGGCACTGCTAGGGGTGGCGAAGGTGTTCGGGCCGCTCGGCGCCGAGCCGCGCCTGCGCGAGGCTGTTACCGCGGCGCTCGGCCGCCTCTATGCCGACGGCGCGCGGCGGGCCGTGGCAACGCACGTTTCAGCGTGACCACGACGCGGGCAGCATCCTGAATGCTGCACTGCGGCCAAAGTCGACGGAAAGTCGCGCTTGATTTTTGCCTGTCCTTGCCCCACCCGAGAGCGATGGGAAACGACACCAAGGTCATCGCCGCCAACGCGGCCTTTTACGCGGCGTTCTCGACCGGCGACTTCGCCGGCATGGAACGGATGTGGGCGGACGACGACGGCATCTCCTGCATCCATCCCGGCTGGCCGGCCATCATCGGCCGCGCCACAGTGATCGGAAGCTGGCGCGACATCCTGCAAAACCCGCAGCGGCCGCAGATCGTCTGCGCCGAGCCGCAGGCCATCGTCGACGGCGACAGCGCCCGCGTGCTCTGCATCGAGATCGTCGACGGCACCGCGTTGGCTGCGGCGAACCATTTTCGCCGCGTCGGCGACGACTGGCGCCTGGTGCACCATCAGTCCAGCCCGATCGCGCAGATTGTCGAGCAGGCTGAGGACGATAGAACAAGTCACCGCGTCCACTGAGCACGGCGATCACGGCGCCGTGATCTACTGTGCATGGGGTTGTTTTTCAGCTTTTGTTTGGCGGTCGAAAGTTCCGACAGATCGTCGAGCACGATATGCGCGCCGGTGAAGTCGTCGCCTCCGAAGAACGTGCTGCGGGTGATCAGAACCGGGATGCCCGCGCGCGAGGCCGCGATCAGACCGTTGGCGGAATCCTCAATCGCAACGCAATCGGGTGCCTCGAGCTTCAGCCGCGCCAGGATCTCGAGATAGACGTCCGGTGCCGGCTTCTTGTGCCTGACGTCGTCGCCGGCGACGATCGCATCGAAATCCGCGGCCCAGCGTTTGCCCAGCGCCTGCGACAGCAGCGCATCGATATTGCCGTGCGATGTGGTGGTCGCAATCGCAAGCCGCTGGCCCCTCGCCTTCGCGGCCCTGAGCAAATCCGTCACGCCCGGCCGCAAGGGACAGCGGCCGGTCTCGACCAATTCGGCATAATGCGCGGTCTTGATGCGGTGGAGCTCTGCGATGTCCCCGTCCGACAAGGGCGGAGCGGTCAGTAGCCCGTTGTGGTAGGCGCGCATGCGTTCCTTGCCGCCCGTCACCCGCAGCAGGTCCTTGTAGACGGCGCGGTCCCACTGCCAGTCGAGCCCGTGGCGGGCGAAGGCAAGGTTGAAGGCCTGCCGATGCAGC
Source organism: Bradyrhizobium sp. USDA 336 (assembly GCF_044908355.1). Lineage (NCBI taxonomy): Bacteria > Pseudomonadati > Pseudomonadota > Alphaproteobacteria > Hyphomicrobiales > Nitrobacteraceae > Bradyrhizobium > Bradyrhizobium sp. USDA 336. The sequence goes on from NZ_JBIYDC010000002.1 coordinate 3,819,331, forward strand.
TCCTCGGTTTCGGCCAGGGTGCCGTCAACGTCGAAGATCAGCGCGGCCGCGCGCCGGATCAGATCGGCGGCGTCCGCTGGCGGCTGAACCAACGCTTCGGCCTGCATGATCGATGCCTCCCTTCCGACGCTGCGTAAAGCGAGCATCGGCCGAGCCGGAGGGCGAGACAAATCGCAATATCTTTTGCCGGACCCAAAAATCTCTTATGAGCGAACGGGGCGCGACGCGCGAACGGGAACTTTCGACCTGCACGGGAGACGCATGCGGCTCTTCATCCTCGGCCTCGGCTACAGCGCGCGGCATTTCGTCCGCAAGCACGGCGACAGCTTCTCGCATGTCGCCGGCACCGTGCGCAATCCCGCGCAGCGGGACGACCTTGCCGGGATCGAGGTGCATCCGTTTTCCGGCAGCCTTCCGTCGCCCGAGACGGTTGAACGGGTTCGCGACGCCGACGTCCTCCTGGTGTCGATCCCGCCCGGCAGCGGCGGCGATCCCGCGCTCGCAGCCTTCGCGGACGTGCTGACAGGGCGGCAACGCAAGGCCATCTATCTCTCCACCATCGGGGTGTACGGTGATCACGGTGGAGCGTGGGTCGACGAGAGCACGCCGCCGCAGGCCATCCTCGACCGCACGCGGATGCGGATCGCGGCGGAGCAGGCCTGGACGGATGCGACGGGCGGCGATGCCGCGATCCTGCGGCTTGCCGGCATTTACGGTCCCGGCCGCAACGCGCTGGCGACGCTGCGCGCGGGAACGGCGAGGCGCATCATCAAGCCGGGACAGGTGTTCAACCGCATCCACGTCAATGACATCGCGAGCGCGATCATGGCCGCTGTTCATCACCAGGGCGGCGGCGTTTGGAACGTCTGCGACGACGAGCCAGCGCCGCCGCAGGACGTGATCGGCTATGCCGCGCAGCTGATGGGCGTGGCGCCGCCGCCGGAAGAAGCGTTCGCCACCGCCGAGATGTCGGCGATGGCGCGCAGCTTCTATGCCAGCAGCGCCCGCGTCTCCAACGAGAAACTGAAGCGCGAGCTCGGCGTCACGCTGGCCTGCCCCACCTATCGGCACGGCCTCGACGCTCTCTGGCGCGCAGGCGAAGGACGTTAGGGTTCCTGCGCTCCGATGCGTCCCAGACATGCCGCCCCCGCGCTTGACTTCGTCCCTGTGCGGTCATGATCTAGGCATCGAGCGAGCCACTGCACAACGAGCTCGCCTCTTGGGAGAATGCAATGAATAAGACGATCGCCATGATCGCGGCAACGATTGCTGTCGTCACGCTCGGCGCCGCGCGCGCTGCGCCGCTGCCCGAAGCCAGTCCCGACGATGTCGGATTTTCGAAGCAAGGCCTTGCACGCCTCGATAATTTCTTCGCGCGCGAGATCGCGGCCAAGCGCGTTCCCGGCGCAGTGGTCGCCATCGCGCGCGACGGCAAGCTCGTCCACTACAAGGCCTATGGCCTGCTCGATCCGGCCAAGGGCACGCCGATGCCGCTCGATGCGATCTTCGCGCTGGCCTCGATGACCAAGCCGATGGCAGCGGTCGCCGGCCTGACGCTGATGGAGCAGGGACGGCTGCCGCTCCAGGCCAAGCTGTCCGAATACTACCCGGGCTTCGCCGACATGAAGGTCGGCGTGCCTCAGGCGGACGGATCACTCAAGCTCGAACCGCAGACCTCGCCGATCTTCATCCACGATCTCTACCGGCATACGTCGGGGTTGATGTATGGCGGCCGCCCCGACTCATCGAGCCCGGTGGCGCGGCAATATCCCGATGGCATTGCGCCGGCGATCGAAGGCGACACCCAGGCTTTCATCGATCGCATCACCAAGCTGCCGCTGGCGCAGCAGCCCTCGACCGCGTTCGAATACGGCTTTTCGATCGATGTGCTCGGCGCTGTCGTCGAGAAGGTGAGCGAGCAGAAGCTTGGCGACTATCTCGCTGCCAATGTCTGGCAGCCGCTCGGCATGAAGGATGCGACCTTCCATCCGACCGAGGCGCAGCGCCCGCGCCTCGCCCGCCCCTTCCCGAACGATCCGCTGGCGGGCAAGCCGCAGGCCATCAAGCTCCTGGACACCCCAACCAAGTTCGATTGCGGCGGCGCCTGCTCGTTCGCGACGGTCGGCGACTACCTCCGCTTCGGACAGATGCTGCTCAATGGCGGCGAGCTCGACGGCCAGCGCATCCTCGGTCCGAAGACCGTCCGTCACATGACGGCGAACCATCTCGGCCCCGAGATCAAGAATAACGTCGCCAATGTCGAGCCGCATCGCGGCGGCTTCGGCTTCGGCCTTTCGGTGGCGGTCCGGACGGCCGAAGGATTGTCGTCGGTCCCCGGCAATCCGGGCGAGTTCACCTGGAACGGAGCCTACGGGACGCAGTTCTTCTGCGATCCCAAGGAGCGTCTCGTCGTCGTGGTGGGGACGGCGGCACCGGGTGAGCTCAGGAAGTATTATCGCGAGCAGGTCCAGGACATCGTCTACGGCGCGATGACGAAGTGAGATCGTCATGCCCTGAAAGAGAAAGGGCGGCCGCTCCGGCCGCCCTTATTAATCAGCGTCAGCTCAACACGCCGTATTTCTTGAACCAGGCCTCTGCCTGCTTCCAGGCATCTTCCGCGGCGTCCTTGCGGTAGCTGCCGCGATAGTCGGCATGGAAGCCGTGCGGCGCTTCGGGGTAGATCTTGAAGTCGGCCGTCTTCTTGCTCTGCTCGAGCGTGGCCTTCATCTGCTCGACCTGGGCGACGGGAATGCCGGTATCGGCGCCACCATAGAGGCCGAGCACCGGCGCCTTCATCTCGGGCGCGAGCTGCAGCGGGCTCTTCGGCCACAGCGGGTTGGCGGGATCGACCAAGGTCCCGTAGAAGGCAACGCCCGCCTTGAGCGCACCGCTGTGAGCGGCATATTCCCAGACCGTGCGGCCACCCCGGCAGAAGCCGATGATGCCGAGCTTCGTCGTGTCGCCGCCTTGCGATCCTGCCCAGGCGACCGTCGCGTCCAGATCCGACAACAGCTCCGCGTCCGGCTTCGCATTCACCACCGGCAGCAGCTCCTTGATATCCGTGACCTTGGTCAGGTCGATGCCCTTGCGGAAATAATAGTCGGGCGCCACTGCGAACGCGCCGAGCTTGGCGAGGCGGCGCGTCACGTCCCGGATGTATTCGTGCAGTCCGAAGATCTCCATCGCCACGATGATCACCGGCGCCTTGGCGTTGCCGGCCGGGCGGGCGAAATAGGCGGGCATTTCCTCGGAGCCGACCTTGATCCTGGCATCGCCGGCCTGGAGGCCGCTGGTATCCGTCGTGATGATGTCGGCCCGGACCGGACCGGCCGCGAGCGTGTAGCCGGCGGCGACGGCCGCGGTCGCGCTCATGAATCCGCGGCGCGAGAGCGGGGCGACTTTCGTCAGTCCAACGACGTCGGATGTCATGGTAGTTTCAAAGCTCATCGATCTTCCCATTCCTGATTCCCATGCTGATGCCTCTCGGGCGCCGCATTCGCCAGTAATTGCCGGATAAACGCAAGTCACCAGGCTGCGAGCACGCGGTTCACCGCTTCATCCCTTCGTTTAGCGAGCGCCGGTGTCCGCCGCCCGCCGGAGCGTGGGGCCGTGTGCCGGACTTAACCGTCTGGCTGCACTGCATCGCAACATCCATTAACCGAAACGAATGGTTCTTTCCCTGCCCGCCAAGCCTCTTGGCGCTGCAGAGAATGCACCTGTGCGCGCACCCGACGTGCCCTGCCGCAACAAATGGCAGCCGGGGTGACGACAGTGACACATCATGTTGCTTGCGCATCGCTCATCATCACCAAATCACGTGCGAACCGCGGTCATTTGATTGAAATTTTCAGAGGATCTTGGCCGCGCGATTTACCCGGTCTTTCTTTGTGACACCCTAGTTCCACGGCCGGAAGTTCCATCTTCGGAAACGCAGAGGCTTCTTCCCGCGACGCGCGATGCTCGCCCGCAACGGACGACGGAGCGCGAGCGGGTCTCATTCTCGTCCGCCCCCGATTGCGCTACCTGAGGCCCAATTGAATAAACGTTATCCGACCTGGAACTGAAATGAATTTGGCTCGTGAATCGATTGAACTGTTGGAGCAGGCCGCACGCATCCTTTGGTTCGAAGGCACCAAGCACGGTTTGCGCGACCGCGAATGGATGGCGCTGCGCTTTCTCTCCCGCGCCAACCGATTTTCCCGAACCCCCTCGGCGCTGGCGAGCTACGTCGGCACCACGCGCGGCACCGCCTCGTTCATCATCGGCGAGCTCGAGCGGCTCGGTTATCTCGAGCGGAAGCGCTCGGCCACGGACAAGCGGTCAGTGACGTTGAGCGTGACGCAGCAGGGCAAGAAGTTCCTGATGCGCGATCCCGTCAGCGTCCTCGTCGAGGCGATTGCCGTTCTGGACGACGAGGTCAAGATCCGCTTCCGCGACACGTTCCGGCACGTGCTGGACCACTCCGATGCCGCCGAGCAGCGGCACCACACCGACGTCTGCAAGCGGTGCATCTTCCTGCGGGAGGATCGCGCCAATACCGACAGCAAGACGACGGCCGAGTTCAGCTGCCGCCTGTTTCGCGCGCCGATCGCCGAGGCGGAGGTCGATCTGCTGTGCACCAGCTTCGAGCATCACCGCCAGTAGAAGGCGGCTCGATCAGGGCGTCGCCTTGCGCGACGAATAGATGACGCCGCCGCTGGCTTCCACCACCAGTCGCCCGTTCTCGTTCCTGATCTCTTCGATGCGGCCAAGACCGGGCACCTGTTGCCCCAGCACGGCTTCGATGACGCCGTTCGGCCCTTGCAGGATCGTGATCCCCTCATAGGCCTGGCGGACCGCCCAGCCCTTGATCGCCTTGCGCGGCGCCGACGCACGCTCGGGCGCGGGCACCGATCCCGTGAACTCGGGCGCGGCGACCGCGGCCATCATCGGCCCTTGCGCTGACACCGGCTGCGTCTGCACCGTCGCCGGCGCGGGAGCTTGGGCTTGGGCTTGGGCCTGCACCTGAGCGAGCTTGTCGAGCTTCACCGTGGAGGACGAGCTCACCCGCTCGATCCGGTCGAGATTCTCGGCAAACCTGCCGAAGCGATCGTTCGTGACCTTGCTGGATTGATCGACCGCGGTCCGCAAGCCGTCGAGGTTTTCAGACACGCCCGACACCTGCTTGCGCAGTTGCGCGACGGTCTCGCGCAGAATCCTGATTTCCGCATTGGCCGCAGCGTTGTTCGGCGCGGGTTGCGTGGTGAGATAGGCGATCACGCCGGTGCAGGCGCAGACCACGAGCATGGCGGCGACCGCCAGAGTTGCGAGCGGCGCGACCCATGTCGGACGGGGTGGCGGCGGCTTCGCCACGATCACGGCCGGCTTGATCACGGCCGGCGCGGGCTTCGGGATCGCCATCTTGTCGAGGCGGGCCTTGGCACGGATGCGCTTCAAGCCATCGAGTGCCTCCTTTGCGAGAGCCTCGTCGCTGGCCGCGGCCGATACGCGCTTTTCGCTCGCGGCAGGCTTGGTCGTTCGCGCCGCGTTGTCCATTGCATCGCTCGCGTCCGGCGCCGGCTTCGCCGCCGCGGAAGCATCCGCGGTCGCGTTGGGACGAGCTTGTCCATCGGACAACATATGAAAATGCTCCGTTCGGTTTCGGTCTGTCGAACGACGATATTTGCCGAAGCTTGCCTGAAACGTGCGGGTCGAAAGCCGTTCATCGCGCGCGATGCGACATCGCATGAGTCGATCGCGTCATACACGTGGCGATAGTGCGACTCGAAAGACACACACACGCCAAGATTTCACCAAGTTGGAGTCTTGGCGCAACGTGAGTCGAACTGCCGCATGCGGAAAAGCGAGTTCCAGAGTCAATCCGGGGTTGAAAACCCATCAATGTGCGTGCCCGGAGCACCACCCGAAATAGCTGTAATTGTACGGGGATGCGGAACTATACAACCATCACGATGCAAAACTAGTTTGGCATCAAAATCAACTGATGCGATCTGATACATCAAGAAACAGCCTGAAACAAATCAACAGCATCAAGCGCGTGTAGCAATCGCTTTCTTACGCACGCTTGATCGGGAATCGGCAATCGCTACGGTTCTACTCAAGTGATTCTCGCCAGTTGGCGAGGAGATCGACACGGTTCAGCAGTGTTCGGACGCGATGAGCAACTTGGCGCAACTGTTCTAGGTCGTTTCTCAATCTGCTCCGCGAGGTGATCAGTAAGACACCCGCCGAGCCTCACGCAGTAAGCGTTTCAGTATCGAGTTGAAGTAACAGGCCTGCGAGACGCAGGCGCTGAACGCGTAGGGCTGCCCGCGAATATCGAAACCACAACAACGGTTCGCGGGATGGAATGTCGTCAAACAGCATCGTTGCCGAGCCGGGGCATCACAACAACCAACCGGCCGCAACAAGTGCGAAACAGGGGCGAAAGACTGATGTATATTATCGTTGATGATCGTGAGAGCGTCGCGAACAGCTATGTCGGAGGGCTCGTTCGCGAAGGCGTATCGTCGATCGGCTTCTCCTCCGGAGAATTCTGGGACTGGCTGCAATCTGCGAGCGAATCCGATCTGGCGGCGGTGGACGCTTTTCTCCTCGGGGATTGCGATGCCCGCGGAAGCCTGCCGCGGGCGATGCGCAAGCGCTCATCGGCTCCTATCATCGCCATGAGCGGCCAGAAGATGCTCAAGAACACGCTGGAGCTGTTCGAATCGGGCGTGGACGACGTCGTGCACGTGCCGATCCATCTGCGCGAGATCCTCGCACGAACGGCCGCGATCGCGCGCCGCCGGGTGGGCGAGCTGCCGAGGCCCTGCGAGAGCAGGATCCAGGTCTTCTTCAACGGCCGTGATCCCGAAATCGCGGGCCACGCCCTCACCCTGCCCCGCCGCGAACTGCGCATTCTCGAATATATGGTGGCCAACCACGGCAAGTGGATCACCAAGACGCAGATCTTCAACGCGGTCTACGGCATCTTCGAGTCCACCTTCGACGAGAGCGTGATCGAGAGCCACGTCAGCAAGCTGCGCAAGAAGCTCCGCGACCGCCTCGGCTTCGACGCGATCGTGGCAAGGCGTTACGTCGGCTACCGCCTCAACATCCCGGCGGGCGAAACTCTCGACGAGCCGGTGCAGGAGCTCGAGGACGTCGGCATCCTCTTGAAGCGGGCGCAGGCCGCCCCCGCGGCATACCCGGCCGGAAACTGACAAGGGCGCAAGCCTGGCACGAACCGACAACGGCCTCCGCACTTCGCGGAGGCCGTTGCACGTTCAGCGGCGGAGACGATCGGATGAGCAGCGCTTATACAGCCATCCCGCGCTACGGCTTCTGCTGGAATTCTTCCTTGGACACGTAATTGAAGTCCTCGACCAGGACGTCCTGGACGATGTCACCCTGCATCCGTTCGTTGACGCGCTGCTTGATGGCCGTCGTCAGGATGGCGAGGTCGTAACGGGCGAGCTTCCTGAAGTCGAGACGATCGTCGGCATAGATCCTGCGGAAGGCCTCGTCGACGACGAACGGCTCCGGCGGGACGTTCAGCTGGTGCATGGTCCGCGCCTCCATGGTGTAGACGAAGCGCGCGACGATGTAGCCCTGGACATTGCCGTTTTCGACCATCGGCACGCTCAGCGCCCGCGTCTTGTGATATTGCAGCCCTTCGAGATACTCGTCCTTCGCCGGCAGCAGGCTGCCCTTCTCCTTCCAATAGGCGACGGCATAGCTCGTGCCCGCCGTGAGGATGCATACCCAGAGCCCGGCCAGCACCAGCCTGATCATTTTCCGTCCTGCGCTGTGCGACCGGTATAGGTGCCGTCGGACTCGGCGTCCTTGACCGCCTTGACGATGATGCTCGCGACTTCGCGGACCGCGTCGTAGTGCATTTCCAGAATGGAGCGATTCCGCTCGAGCTTCTCGCGCAGCCGCTGAATCTCCTCGGTGATCTCGACCTCGCCGCCAAGGTGCATCCGCGCCCGCATCAGGCGGACGAACTCGAGCATGCTCCGGCTCTTCCGCGCGCTGAAGTCGTCGAAATCGATCTTCTGGCCGGTCGCGAGCGCGGTCGTCTCCTCCTCGACGATACTCGCGAGCCGGCGGATTGCGGCCAGCAGGCCACGCATTTCGTCCGATCTCACCGTGTCCGCGGCGTCGACCCTTGCCTCGCGACCCCCGATCGGCAGCAGCACGGGCAGCAGCGCATCGCTCGCTGCGGCTTCCGTCGTCACCATCTCGGTGTCCGCGACCGCCTGGTCCATCGCCACGGCCACCGCGCCTTCTTGTGCCTGCATTGGAAATTCACCTCTCAACTTCTGTCACCCGTTCGCGGATCATGATTTGGCCTTCGCAGCGTCCGGTCCAGCCGGATGCGCGGCGGCGAGCTGCCGGGCGATGCCGACACCGTTGCCCTTTGCCAGCTGGCTGCCGAGCTGCTCTGCAAGCATCGACTTCCAGACGCCGCCAGCCGTGCCCTTGCCGAAGACCTCCTCCGACTCCTTCGGCAACATCGTCTCGACGAAGGTCTGGAGGATGAAGGCTTCGAACTTGCGGTAAACCTCACCGGATGCCGGCGCCTTGATCACCTGCACCGGCGCCCCGTTCACGGCACCCGACTGCGCTTCCGCGACTTTCGCCGCGGATTGATCGGCGGTCGCCGCTTTGGCCTTGCCGACTTCCGCCTCCATCGTGGCGGCGAAATCGGCGTCCGACGATTTCAGCGCGTCGAGCTTCGCGGTCGCGGCGCGCTGCGTCGCGGGGTCCGCGGCTTCGAGGACGTCGAGGACGAGGTCGGGCGTCGCTGTCACGATCATGTCTTGTTCCGGTTGGCTGGCTGTGGCGTCCAGGCGTGCACGGTAAGGCTCGTTCCCGTCATGTCCTCGAGCGAGCGCTTCTCGGCATCGCGGAGCTTGTCTGCGAGTGCGGCCTTGGCGACCTCCTCGATCTGTTTCACGCGGCGGGTCTCCCGGCGAACCTGGTCGAGCTGCTGCACGGCCTGCGCCTGCACCGCACGGGCGCCGACGCTCGCCCTGTTGAGACGCCGCGCGATCGATTCGTTCGACGATCCCGCCGGCGGCTTTCCATCGTTCAAGGCTCCGACCAGCCATTCTTGCTCGTCCTGCAGGCTGCGCTCCTGCTGCCGCAATTGAGCGAGCTGCCATTCGGAGAGCCGGAGCTGCAGCTTCACCAGCGAGACCATCCGGCCGAGCTTGTCCGCGCGCGATGTCATGACCCGGTCACTCCGCCAGCCACGACGACGCGCCCAGCATGAACTGCGTCAGCAGCTCGTCGCTGGTGAGGTAGAGCAGCAGGAAGCCGCCGAACAGCACGAAGGGCACCGAGATGAAATAGACCGGAATGGCCGGCGTCAGCTTGTTGATCAGGCCGACCGCCAGGTTGACGATGACCGAATAGACGATGAAAGGGCTCGAGATCCGCAGCGTCAGCACGAACGCTTCCGAAAGGCGGCCGACGAGCAGCTCGAGCGCGACGCTGCCGCCCAGCCTGCTGCCGGGCTTCCAGACGTCGTAGGAGTTCATCAGCCCCCGCAGCACCTGCCAGTGCTGGTCGGTCATGAAGAACAGCGTGGTGACCGCCGCCATGATCAGCGGCACCAGGGCCGGCGCCGGATCGGTGTCGGCGATCGGTGTGCCCGGGATGTTGCTCAGCCCGATCGCGCTCGCCATCATGGTCGCCATAGTCTGGAGGGCGAGGAAGAACACGCGCCCGCCGAGCCCGATGACGCTGCCGACCACGAGCTCGGAACAGATCAGGAGCGCGAGCGTCAGGGGAGCCGCGTTGTCCGTGAGCGGCTTCAGGACGGCAATCAGGATCGGCGTCAGTGCAAACGTCGTGACCAGCGCGACGAACAGGCGCACCTGGGGCGGAACGTTGACGCTGGAATAGCCGGGCACCAGCATCAGGCAGGCGCCGATGCGGCAAAACACGATGAACGTCACCAGCACGCTGTCGGCGAGCCCTGAGATCACGATATGGCTCCCAGCGCCCTGATCTCGGCGCTGCGCGCGACTTCGACATGCGACAGGATCGGCAAAGTCGGGAACACCCGCTCCAGGATCATCCGGACATAGGGGCGCGCTTCCGGCGTCACTGCCAGCACCGCGCTGGTGCCGCTCTCGGTGAATTTCCGGATCGCGGCGCTGGCTTCGGTCGCGAACTGCTCGATCAGGCGCGGGTCTGCGTCGAACTCGACGACGTCCCCCTTGGCATCGCGCTTCAGGCTCTGGTGGAAAGCGAGATCCCAGCGGTTGCCGAGACGGACCACGTTGAGCACGCCATTGTCGGAGAGATCACCGCAAATCTGCTGGGCGAGTCGGGTCCGAACGTGCTCCGCCACCTGCTCGGAGCGCCGCACATGGGGCGCGATCTCGGCGATCGCCTCGAGGATCAGGTGAAGATTGCGAATGGAGACGCGCTCGGCAAGCAGGATCTTCAGGATCGCCAGCAGGCCCGAATAGGAGATCTGCGACGGGCAGAGATCCTCGACCAGGCGCTTGTATTCGGGATCGAGCCGGTCGAGCAGGGCGCGCATGTCCTTGTAGGACAGCAGCTGGGCAAGGTTCGCCCTGATCACTTCGCTCAAATGCGTGAGCAGCACCGACAAATTGTCGACCGGCTTGCAGCCCTGCCGCTTGACTTCGTCGGTGAAGGCTTCCGTCACCCACAGCGCCTTCATGCCGAACGCGGGCTCGATCACCTCGTCGCCCGGCACGTCGGGCTTGCCGTCCTTGTCGACCAGCACCAGCACCTCGCCGAGCCTGAGCTCGCCATGGGCAACGCGCGTGTCGTGAATCCGGATCTGGTAGCTCTTGGGATCGATCGACAGATTGTCCGTGAGCTTGATCTCGGGAATGACGAAGCCGTACTGCTTGGCGAATTTCTTGCGGATCTTGGCCACGCGGTGGGCAAGCTCGGTGCGCGAGCCCAACAGATGGACCGAAAGGTGGCCGCCGAGCGCCAGCTCGATCTCGGCGGTCTTGAGCTGCTCCTTGACGGACTCCTTGGCCTCAGCCTGGGCGCGCTCGTCGGCCTTGCGGGCCTCCTCCTTCTGCTTCAGCGCGGCCTGCCGCTTCGGCAACGAATAGCCGACGAAGGCCATGACACCCCCAAGCAGCACGAACGGCGCCATCGGCAGTCCCGGCATCAAAGCGAGCACGAACATCATCAGCGCGGCGGCCGACACCGCGCGCGGATAGCCGCCGAGCTGCCGCAGCACCGCCTGCTCCGCCGAGCCCGTGGTGCCGCCCTTGGAGACCAGGAGGCCCGCCGACAGCGACACGATCAAAGCCGGCATCTGCGACACCAGACCATCGCCGACGGAGAGCTTGGTGTAGACGTCGGCCGCGCGGGACAGAGTCAATCCGTGATGGGTGACGCCGATGACGATGCCGCCGAAGATGTTGATCGCGGTGATGATGAGACCGGCAATGGCGTCGCCACGGACGAATTTCGAGGCGCCGTCCATGGCGCCGAAGAACGCGCTCTCCTCTTCGAGCTCGCGGCGCCGGCGCTGCGCTTCCTTGTCGTCGATCAAGCCGGCGGACAGGTCGGCGTCGATCGCCATCTGCTTGCCCGGGATGGCGTCCAGGGTGAAACGGGCGCCGACTTCGGCGATACGCGTCGCGCCCTTGGTGATCACGACGAAATTCACCGTTACCAGGATCGCGAAGATGATGAGGCCGATGACGAAGTCGCCGCCCATGACGAACTGCGAGAAGCCGGCAACGACATGGCCTGCCGCATGTTCACCCTCCCCGCCGCGCGACAGGATCAGGCGCGTCGTCGCGATGTTCAGCGCGAGGCGCAGGATCGTCGCGATCAGCAGCACGGTCGGGAAAGCCGAGAAGTCGAGCGGACGCTGAATCCACAGCGCCACCATCAGGATCAGGGCCGACAGCGCGATCGAGAACGCGAGGCCGAGGTCGATCAGGATCGGAGGAATCGGCAGGAACAGAATCGTGAGCATGGTCACGATGCCGGCGGCGAAAAAGGCATCCGTTCCGAGACGGCGCGGATTGGGCGGGCTAGCAGCTAACGTATCGGCCATGGGTCACCGGCAGGGGGTCCGCCCGTAATCTGCCGCGCAAAGCTTACGCGGGGATGGTGCCGGGGCCGCCGGATCAGAAGCCGCGCTCGATCCTGGAATAGACCATCTCGGTGAAGGTCGACAGATGCGCGCCGATGAAGGAGCCGGAGACGGCAACGACCAGGAGAATGACGATGATCTTCGGCACGAAGGTCAGCGTCACCTCCTGGATCTGGGTCAGGGCCTGGATCAGCGCGATGACGGTGCCGACCAGCATGGCTGCGCCGACCGCAGGCCCGGAGGCGACGATGATGGTCCAGATCGCCGCCTGGACGATATCGAGGGCGTCCCGCTCGTTCATGACTGGCTGATCGTGAGGCCCGGTCCGACCGCGACCTTGGTGCCATCCTGAAGCGTCGCGATGGAGCCGTCGCTGTTGATGGAGACCGAGACGACCTTGCCGCTGAAGGTCGCGCCGGTCGAGTCGGTGAAGCTGACCGTCTTCCCGATCAGCCCGTTGGCCTGCGACAAGGACTGCGAGGACAACAGCGCGTCTAGCTTCGCATTCGTCTGCATCGCCTGCTCGACCGTCGAGAGCTGGGCGAACTGGCTCATATACTGCGCGGTGTCCATGGGATTGGTCGGATCCTGGTTCTTCATCTGGGCGATGAGGAGCTGGAGAAACGTGTTGTAGTCTACGCTGTTGCTCGACGTCGTCGAGTTGGTGTCGGTCGAGCTGGATCTGCTGGTGCTGTCGGTCGCGCTGGTGACGTTCATCTTGTCCCTCCGCTGTCAGGCAGCTTCGACTGGGGAAACGGCGGCGGCGCCGGCCAGGATGGCCTGCTCCACCGGAAACAACGCGCGAATCCGCTTGAGCGCCTCGAAATAGCGGGTCGCCCCGACCAGTTCGTCGATCGCGCCGAGCCCATCGAGCATCTCGCGGTTCTCGCAAACGGCACACAGGGCGGCGTGATGCTGGGCGTAGAGCGTCGCAGCGTCGCGAACGTCGGTCGGGTTCATCAGCATGAGCTGGACGATGAAATAGAGCTGCCGCAGCGCCGTGGTGGCGTCGGACGCCTGCATGACCTGCCCTTCGAGCAGGAACATCACGTCGTTGACGAGCTCGACGGAGACCTTGCGGTCGACGCGGAGCACCGCGCCGTTGATGTAGATCCGTTCGCCCGCGCGCAAGGAGATCTTCATTAAAGCGCGTCTCGGATCAGGCGGTTGATTTCGATGAGCTGCACCACGTCGCTGGACCGCTGCTCGCGGAGACGGTCGGCCTCCTTGACCACCCACAGGCCGATCGAGATGATGTCGGCGCGCAGCTTGTCCGGCAGGCCGTTGTCCGGGTGCGCGAGATCCTCGATGAAGATCGTCCACAGCCGCCGCACATAGAGCAGGCTCTCGACCTGATCCTCGAGGCTGAAACGCCCCTTCTGGATCCGCTCGAGCCGGTCGATGCCGAGGCTGAGCGCCTGCCGCTCGCGGCTGCGCGCCTCATAGCCACTTTCGTCAACGACCGCTTCATAGGCTTCAAACGTCATCAGGACCACTCTTCGCAGAAAACCGAACAACTGGACAAAGGTTACGAGCCTGACAGCGCAGCCTTGGCTCAGAGATAATTGATGAGGCTGATCTTCTGGAGCTGCGAGGTGAGCGCCAGCGCGGTCTGGATCTGTGTCTGCAGCGTATTGACCCGGACCGAGGCTTCGGTCGGATCGACCTTCTCCATGCCGACGATCTGATTGTTCAGGATGTCCTGCTGCGTCTTGAGCTTGGCGGTTGCGGTGGTGACCCGCTGCTGGACCGTGCCGACGCTGCCGCCGAGCGCAGCGAGGTCGTTGATGGCGTTGCCAACCAGCCCGATGGCCTTGTCCACCACGACCTGGAACGTCTCCTGGCTCAGCTTCACGTTCCCGAGGTCGGCCATCATGGTGTAGGCCTCGGCGAGCCTGCGGAAGCCGATCTGGTTGGCGCTCACCGACGTTTCCGCGATCTCCGTCGTGGAGATGCGGCTTTGCATGGTCTGGTCTGTCGCCGACGACCAATTGGTGTTCCAGGCCGGACTGGCAAACTCGGCATCGAAGGTGGTGTCGAGGAAGGTCTGCATCTGGGCCGGGGTGATCGTGGCCACGCCGGGCGCGGATTGCGAGAAGCCGAAGGCCGCGAGAAAATCCGCATCGACCTGGTTTTTGCTGGCCGAGCCCGCGGCGTAAGGCGTAATGGGCGCGTTCTGCGTGTTGATGCCCGAGAACAGATAGGAGCCGTTATAGGAGACGTTCAGTGCGCCGATCAGGTCCTGGAGATTGGAGGCTGCAGGCGGCAAGATGACCCGCCCGCCGCCGTCGGTGCTGCGGGCCGCGATCAAGTCTTTGAGGAAGTCCGTCGCGGTCTTGCTGAGCTGGGTGATCCGATTCTGCGTCACGTCGAGGCGTCCCGAGACGAGACCGTTTGTGTCGACGAGCTGGTCGGCAAAGCTCCAGTCCGCCCGCAGCGTGAGGTCGCTTCCCGTCGAGGCACCGAGTTCCAGACCAACGTCGTAGAAGCGGCCGGTGGTCGCTTCGGTCGACGCCCTGCTCAGCGCCGCCTGATTGTTCGTTATCGAATACCTCAACGACGAGGACAGCATCAAGGTGGAAACGTAGTTTGCGCTCATCATGGCTTAGTTCCCCACGGCGGCCAGCAGGCTCTGCAGCATTTCATCGACGGTCGAAATGATCTTCGACGAGGCCGAATAAGTGCGCTCGACCTGGAGCATCAACGCCATTTCGTCGTCCATGTTGACGCCGTTGACGTTGGACAACGCCGTGATGCTGCGGTTGAGCAATGTACTCTGGTACTCGGAGTTGGCGTCGGCGGTCTTGCGCTGGTTTTCGATCCAGCTCGCCGACGACGATGCGAAGTCGATCAGGCTGCCGCTCGGCTTGCCTTGCGTCGTTGCGTCGAATGGCTGCGCGGCATCCATGCCGCCGATGAGCTGCTGCAGCCGGGCCGAATAGCCGCCGTTGCCGGCGGTGTTGTATCGGTAGGCGGGGTTGCCGCTGATCGCGCCGTCGCGCAGCAGATTCGGGTTGCCGCCGAGGGCTGGATCGACCGATGCGGCGACCGAGATCGTGCCGGCGAGGCCCACCGAGACGGTTGCGCTCGCCGGCATCGCCGGGGCGCCCGGATAGGTGAAGAGGCCGGGAACGTCGGGCAGCGCCGCGGCGGTCTGATCGCTTTCCCTGAACGTATTGATCAGGCCGCGTGCGATTTCGTCGAGCTGACTCTGATAAGTGACGGTGTCCCGGTCGCGCAGCTGGGCGAGGCCTGCGAGCTTGCCCGACTTCAGCGGCATCACCGAATTGGCGCCGGTCACCGGGACCCCGTCGATGTAGACGGCGTTGCCCGTGGTGCCGGCGGTGTAGGCATTCGTCGGCGCAAAGCTCACCGTCCGCGCCGTCTTGTCGAACAGCACGACGCCGCTGTCGGCGTAGAGCGCCGCGTCACCATTGGGGCGGATCGACATGTTGACGCCGACCTCCTGCGACAGCTGCGAGACGATGCTGTCGCGCTGATCGAGATAGTCGGTGATGTCGTCGCCGGAGATCGTGCCTTTCACGATCGCGGTGTTCACGGTCTCGAACCGGGAGAGCAACTGGTTGATGTTCTGAACCGACGTCTGCATGTCGGCATCGGCGCTTTCGCGGACCGACTGCACGGTCCGGGTCGCCTGGTTGAGCGCGGTCGCCATGTCCTTGGCGGACGCGACGGCCGCCTGCGCCAGCGTGGCGTTGTCCGGGGCGTTGGCATATTTCTGCAACGCCTGCTTCAGCGCGTTGAGCTGCGCCGTCGGCGACTGGTCGAGCTCCGGATCGTCCACCGTCGCGGTGGCGATCTTCTGCAGGCCGTCATAGATCGCGGTCTGCTTGGCGGACGACGAGGTCGCGATCAGGACGTTGTTGTAGAGGCCCGAGCTGGCGGCGCGCTGGATCGCCGCGACATAGACGCCGGCGCCAGGCAGATTGTCCAGCACGGTGAGCTTGCGCGAATAGCCGGTGGCGCCGGCACCGGCGATGTTGCGCGAGATGACCGACGACTGGACGCTCGACGCCATGAGCGAGGAGCGAGCCGAGTTGAGAGCGGCGGTAAGCGACATGGCGTGCTCTTGCCCGAAACGAGCGCCGAGGAATTCAGCGCTTCAAGTTGACGACGACGTCCAGCAGATCCGAGCCGGTCTGGAACGATTTCGAGTTCGCCGTGAAGCCGCGCTGGGCCTCGATCATGCCGGTGAGTTCGTCCGCAAGGTCGACGTTGGAGTCCTCCAGGGCACTAGACTGGATCGTGCCGAGCCCACCCGTGCCGGCATTTCCGACCTGCGCGTTGCCGGAATTCATATTGGTCGAATAGACGTTGCCCGGTTCGGGCGTCAGATTGTCGGGGCTCGCGACGTCGGCGAGCATGATGGTGTAGAGCGTCATCTGCTGCCCGTTCTTGAGGATCGCCGTCACGTGGCCGGCATCGTCGATATCGACCTTCTCGATGGCCGAAGGAACGCTGCCATTGACGGTGGCCTTGAAGCTGAAGTCGGTGCCGACCTGGGTCAGGTTCGAGAGGTCCAGGGTCATCGCCGCACCGCCGGGAACGGTGAAGGCAAGACCGGTCGGGCTCGCCGCGGCGAGCGCGCCCCGCCCGGCCGCCGTGGTGTCGAAGGTG
The DNA here is from genome assembly GCF_044908355.1 of Bradyrhizobium sp. USDA 336. Classification (NCBI taxonomy): domain Bacteria; kingdom Pseudomonadati; phylum Pseudomonadota; class Alphaproteobacteria; order Hyphomicrobiales; family Nitrobacteraceae; genus Bradyrhizobium; species Bradyrhizobium sp. USDA 336. The sequence continues at coordinate 3,836,066 of NZ_JBIYDC010000002.1, forward strand.
AAGGTCGTGGCCGCGCCGAGCGAGGTGCCCGTCGCGGAATCGTAAACTTCGATCTGCCAGGTATCCGAGCCGGCAGCCGTCGCCGTGTGGGACATATAGACGTCGAGCGTAACGGCCTGGCCGATATTGTTGTAGGCCACGATCGAGCTCTTCGATGAATATGACGCCGGACCAGGCGGGCCAGCAATGACGGCCGCTTTCGGATCCAGGTTGCCGGTCGTCAGCGTCCCCGCCGTTGACGGCACCGGCACCTGCGAGACCTGGGCGATGTTGACGATCTGCATGCCGGACAGGCTGTTCTGCGAGAAGTTGGTCACGTTGCCGGGCTGGCCCAGAAGATAAAAGCCCGCCCCGTTGACCAGATTGCCCTGGCTGTCGGGCACGAACGAGCCGGCCCGCGTCAGATATTGCTGCGTGTTGTTGGCGTTCGACACCACGAAGAAGCCATTGCCCTGGACGCGGAGGTCCGTGGTCGACGTGGTGTACTGCGTATTGCCCCCGTCGCTGATGGCATAGCGGACCTTGGTTTCGACAGCGCCGGAATCGTAATTGCCGGAGCCGCTCTTCAGGATCAGCGAGGAGAACTCCGTCGAAGCCCGCTTGTAGCCCGTCGTGTTGACGTTGGCGATGTTGTCCGAGACCGTCGACAGCTTGTTGGACTGCGCGTTCATCCCGGAAACGCCGGTGCGCATAACACCATACAGGCTCATGAATTGGGCTCCTTGGTCAGGTTGCAGCTACAATGGAGGTTCTTGCTTGCGCGGGGCTGATGATTGGGCGCGATGCACAGCTTGTCGTGATCCGGTCAGCTCTGCTTCAGCTCGTCCTGGGCTGGCAGAACGAGCGCGCCTTGTCCGTCCACGCCCCGAAACCGCTCGAGACGAGATGAGCGACGATGTGACAGACATAGCGCTTCTGCGCCGGCTGATTGTTGGGACCCGCGTTGTAGCGGGCGACCGCCATGGTCCAGCTGCCCTCGCGCTGCTTCAACTCCTTCAGGAAGCGCGCGGCGTACTCGACGTTTCCCGCGGGATCGAACATCGCCCGGACCGAAGCGAACTTTTCGCCGTGATAGTAATGGTTGATCTGCATGCAGCCGAGATCGATCAACTTGATGCCTTTGCTGCGCATCGCCTCGAAATTCGCGATTGCATCGTTGATGTCCTTGGCGAACACGGTCTGGCCGTCGGCACCGAGGGCATAGGGATGGAGCGCCCCGCGCCGGCCGGTCTCGGTGAGTCCGACCGCATAGAGAATGCCGAGCGGAATCCCGTGCTGCCGGGCCGCGCGCGCCATCTCGCGCTCGCAGGGGCGCGCAGTTTCGGCGGCCGCCTGGGCAGCGCCCGCACTAGAGATAAACAGGGCCGCGACGATGATGCGGCGCCACGTCCTGCTCATGACGCGTCTCCTGGTTGAACTGGCGCTCCTCGCGGGCCTGCTTCGCGCCGCCGTCGGATTGCCCCGACGACGTGCCGGCACCGCCGAATGCGCCTTGCGACTGCGGCGAGGATTGTTGCTGGCCTGGGGCCGGCGGCTGCGACTGGCCGGAGCTGCCCTGGAATCCGTCCAGCGAGCCGTGCTGGACCGGCGCGACGTCGGCGACGTAGCCCGCAGACTGCATGAGATCGCGGATCTGGTCGCGCTGCTGGTCGAGCATCTGGCTCGTGTCCTTGCGCTCGGCCGCGAGCTGGACGGACACTTCGGTGCCGACGAGACGCAGGCGCACCGTGACGTTGCCGAGCGCGGGCGGTTCGAGATTGACCGTCAGGATCCTGAGCGGCTGATCCGGTGCGTTGGTCTGAGATGCGGCGAGATCGGGTGCCGCGGACGCAGCCGGTGCCGAGGACTCCTTCAGCTCGGCGACGACGGCATTGGCAACCTGCTGCGGGGCGTTGAACTGCGCCGGTGGCAGATGGGTTTCCTGCTGGACCACGGTGACCTTGGTCGCCTCGGGCAGCGCGGCGCGCGCCGAAGCCTTGGCAGCGCGCTCGACATCGGCCGCAACAGCCTCGAAGCCGGATGATGCCGGCCTTGCGCTCGAAGCCTCCATACCTTGCGTCAGCGCCGGCTGCGGCGCGGCCATCGCTTGCGAAGCCGCCGCCTGCGAGCGCGCGCCGGCCGGGGCAGGACTGGATGGACCGGGATCCCCGGTTGGCGCCCTCATCACGCCCGGAGCCTCGTGCTTCGCCGAGGTTAACCGCTCATCGCGCGCAGGCGCTTCCTTGTCTGCGGAGGGAACTTGCATCTGCGGCTTCACGGCAGGCACGGCAGCGATCTCCTGCCCGACCATCACAGCGATGCCGGATTGATCCTGGCGATCTGTCCCGGTGACATGATCGACCGGATGCTGTTTCTCCGCCAGCCTGTCGGACTTGGTGTCGGAGGCCTCGTCCATGAACTTTGGATCTGCGGTGGCCGCGACAGGTTCGCGCAGCGTCGCCTGCTTCGGCTTCTCCTGCTCGGTCGGTTGGATCGGACGCGTGCGCAGCGTTCCGGTCTTCGCGGCCGTCTCGCTGCCGTCTTCGCTCAGGGCTTGCTTGGCGAGATTCGAGACGGTGTGGAGCAATTCGTTGAAGGACGAATTCGCCTGCGGTTTGGTCGCTGCGCCCTTTGCCGCGCGCGACCCGCGCATGTTGAGACTCTCGGCGAGACCGTTGAAGAGCTGTCCGGAGGTTCCACTGAGCTTGGTCATGGACGGCGGTCCTTGGTCAGAAGTTCGAGCTCGCCGAGCTGCTTCTGCGCGCGTGCGAGCGTCGCGGTCGACGACGCCAGATCGAGGCGCGCCGGCGTTGCCGGGGGCTTGTCCGCCGCCGCGGCGGATCCGCCCGCGAACGGCTTGCGGACATCGAGCGCGAGTTGCACCGTGGCATTGAGAAGGGGGAGGTCGCGTTCGGGCAGCTTCGACCGGTCGAGCGCCTTCAGTTCGGCGAGACCGCCGTCATATTCGTCGGCGAGCACGCGCGAGGCGCCGCGGAAGAAATGGGCGCGCTCGCGCTCCGCCGATGCATCCGCGCTGAGGGTCAATGCCCGCTCGCCCGCAAGTCGGGTCACGGTCAGCCGTCCGCGCACCATCGCGGCGCGCGCGATCACGAGATACAGCTTGAGGCGGCTGGCACGATCGATCTGCTCCAGCAGGGCTGAGATCCGCGCAAAGCGGCGCTCGTCGAGTGCCAGGCTCGATTGCGTCAGCCCCGCGGAGAAGCGCTGCCAGAAATCGCCCGCATAGATCGAGTTGCGGTAATGGCGGAGATAGGCCAACGTCAGGAACTCGAACTTCTCGAAATCCTCCGCCTGCCCCACCAGCAGGATCTCGCGCCGCAGGGCCGCCTCCTCGACCAGCGTGCCGGGCAGCAGCAGGCGCGCATCGTCCAGGCGCTCGATCGCGAGCGATGCCTCGGCGCGCGCGAACAGCGCGCCCTGAACCAGCGCGACCTGTCCGCCCAGTCCCGAGGGAATGGTCCGCGGCTTGATCTCCTTGAATAGCTCCCGCGCTTCCTCCTGGCGACCCTCGACATAGGCGAGCGCACCGTTGAACAGCCGCTCGTCGACGTTCATCTTGTCGCGCGGCAGTTTGCGGACGACTTGCGGCGCACCGCCGCTGAGCAGGTAGATGACGACGGCCTGGCCGTTCTGCGGATTGCTCCACACCGCGGGATCGGCAGCGAGAAACTTCTCGCCGATCTGCCGGACCAAGGAGATATGATTACCATGTGCTGCGGTGTCGCCATTGGCGATGCCGTCCTGCACCGCTTGCAGCGCGCGGACGAGCTCATAGGGTTCGCTGCCCTGGGGTGCAGGCTGGGCAAGCGCATTTGCCGCGATGAACGGCAGCAGCAGCAAGACGGCGAGGCGCAGCAGCCTGATCAAGGGCGCTTCTCCCGGATCAGGATTTCGATCCGGCGGTTCTGGGCGGCGGCCGGGTCGTTCGGGAGCTTCGGCCGCCGATCGGCGTAACCTTCGATATGCTCGATCCGCCGCGCATCGACGCCGGAACGGACCAGCATGTAATAGGCCATCTGCGCACGCGCGGTCGACAGCCGCCAATTGTCGTAAGTTTCCGACCGATACGGCCGATTGTCGGTATGCCCGCGGACGATGATCATGCCCTGGCGCTTCATCAGCAGCGGCCCGATCTTGTCGATCACGCGGATCAGCTCGGGCCGCGGCTCCGCCGAGCCGACCGCGAACATGCCGAAGCTCGCATCGTCGGTGAGGCTGACCAGGAGCCCTTCCTCGACCTGACGCACCTCGGCCGCCGGCCCCGCCCCTGCTTTGATGTCCGACAGCGCCTCCGCGACCGCGGACTGAAGCTGCTTGAGGGTGGGCTGCTGCGTTTGCGCCGCGTCGCGCGCTTCGGTTTCCTTGGCCGTATCGTTGAGACGAGCCTGCGGGGCGGTGCTCACCTGAACGCCAGCTTGGGCGCTGCCCTCGCGCGGCGACTGCGTCGGTGCGGCGCCCGGCGGCACCAGCGGCGACAGACTTGCGGACGAGCTCTCCGGGCCCGGAGCCACGTTGCCGCCGGCATCATCCGTCCTGCTCCGGCGCGCCTGCACCTCGCCCGGATTTGCTCCGGCTGCGCCGTCTCGCGCGGAGGCATTCGGCTTCGGCTCGCTCTCGATGAAGCGATCGGCGTCCTTGGACGCCTGTGGCGCCAGCTTCCAATAGCCGGGATCGAATGGATCGCGATAGGCATCGCCCCCCTTTAGGCCGTCCTCTTCAGCGGAGGTCAGAGCGCCGGCGCGCCGCTGGCCCGTCGACTGGTTCGCGCTGTTGGCGATCTCGGCGAGCGTCGCATAGGGGTCACGGAACAGGACCTTCTCCTCGAAAGAGGCCGGCTTCTCAGCCGTCGGAGAATCGCCGCGCCTTTCCTCGTTCGTGCCGGCCGGCTGACGCTTGCCGTCCTGGCCTTCGAACGACGACGGCTCCTTTTTTGAGAGATCCTTGAGGCCCTTTGGGGCAGGTGAGTTCTCAGCGAGCTTGATCGGGTTGAAATAGCTCGCGACGACCTGCTTCTGGTCCTGGTTGAGCGCGTTGAGCAGCCACATGACCAGGAAGAACGCCATCATCGCGGTCATGAAGTCCGCATAGGCGATCTTCCAGACGCCGCCGTGATGCGCCTCCTCGGCGAAGGCGCTGCGGCGGCGGACGATCACGATCTCATGCTTGACCTCCTCCATGGCGGACTACCGGCGCGCTTCCTTGAGGCGTTCACTCCAGGCGGAGATCTGCGTCTCGATCACGGTCTGGTCGGCCACGACGCGCACCTCGAGCGTCTCGGCGGCCTCGTATGCGATGCCGGTTCGCCTGGACGCCTCGAGCTGCGTCTTCACGAGGTCCAGCAACTCGCTCGGGCCGGTGACCTTGAAGGCCGGCGCCGACGAGCTGCCGGTCAGTGCCGCGATCTGCTCGACGAGCGATCCGATCGCCTTGTCGCGCACCGCATCGGTGAGGAACGGCAGCAGGATCCGCGCCACGGAGCTTGCGATGTTGGTCTCGATCTCGCGGCAGGCCGCCTCGAAGCCGCTGACGATCGCGACCGCCTGCTGGTCGGACCATTTGGCCCGCTCTTCGCCGAGCCGGATCGCGCTGCGGACGCGCTCCTCGGCCAATTTGGCGTCGCCTTCCGCGACGCCCGCGGCATGGCCGCGCCGATAGGCATCGTCCAGGAGATTGACCGGCGGCGCTTCCGTCGCGGGCGCCGAGGGCTGAGCCTGAAGCTGCGTGTGGGCCTGCGGCTGCGATTGAGGCTGCGGATCGCGCCTCGCCTCCTTTGGCCTGGTCAGCACGTCCTGGATTTTTGGAGGCGGGGGCGGCGGCGACGACTTGACCCGGCCATTCGCATCGAACTGCGTCAGGAGCTTTCCGATTGCCGCGTTCATGCCGCCTCCTCGCGTCGCATCCAGTCTTTAAGGATCGCCGCCGCCTGCATCTGATCGAGCCGGACGATCTGCTCGAGCCGCTTCTGCGGCGTTCGCTGCATCTTGCCTTCGAGGTCTTCGACGAGGTTGAGCTCGGCCTCCTCGCCGTCGGGCAGCGCAAGGGCCGCCGAGGCCTCGAGCTGGGCGGCCTCGGCCGCCTCGGCCTGCTCCTGCTCCGCGCGATGGGTCAGAATGCCGTTGACCGCCGGCCGCAGCCCGAACCAGACCAGCATCGAAGCCACGGCTAGGATCGTGATCGCGTTGATGACGCTGCCGAGCTGCTTGTTGATCATCTCGACGAAGCTGATCGGCGGCACCGGCGCCAGCTCACGCGAGCCCTCGATGAAATCGACGGCCGTCACCTGGATCTGATCGCCGCGCGCCTTGTCCAGTCCGCCCGCCGTCGCCGCGAGCTGACTGATCTCGGCGAGCTTGCTGTCGATGATGGCCTGGTTGCTCTTGTCGCCGAGATCGGCGACCAGCCGAGCGCGATTGACCAGGACGGCGATGAACAGCTTCTTGACGGAATAGCCGTCGCTGACCGTCGTCGTGGTCTTGGAGGAGACCTCGAAATTGGTGACGTCCTCGCGGCGGGTCTTGTCCTCGCTGGAGTTCTTGCCGCCGCCCGCATTCACCTGCTGGTCGGGGAGATTCTGCTGCACCGTGGTCGGCGACGAGCGGTCGGCGTTCTGCGAGGATTCCTTCTCGCGTACGGCCCGCACCGAGCGCTCGGCGCGGTTCTCGGGATCGTAGACCGTCTCGTTGATCTGCCGCTTGTCGGTGGACAGCTGCGGAGCGACGCTCACCTCGAAATTGTCGAGGCCGAGATACGGCGTCAGCGCCTTGCGGATGCTCTCCTGCACCATGCCGCTGACCGTCTTCTGCAGGCTCGCCATCTTGGTCGGCGCGGCGCTGGCCTCGTCCTCTTCGGCGAGCAGCATCGAGCCGTCGGCGTCGAGCACCGTCACCTTGTCGCGGCTCATGCCGGGAATGGCGGCGGCGACGAGATGCCGGATCGACTGCGCCGTGCGCGCCTCGATCGCGCCGTCGGTGCGCAGCACGACCGATGCCGAAGGCGGCTGCTGCGTGGCGCGGAACGAGCCGCGCACCGGCAGCACGATATGCACGCGCGCCGCCTTCACGCCCTTCATCAGCTGGACGGTGCGGGCGATCTCGCCTTCGAGCGCGCGCAGCTTGGTGACCTCCTGCATGAACGAGGTCAGCCCGAGCGAGCCGATCTTGTCGAACAGCTCGTAACCGGAATTGGCGCTGGTCGGCAGCCCCTTCTCGGCGAGCAGCATTCGCGCCTGCATGGTCTGGCTCGGACGCACCGAGACCGCATCGCCGGCGGAATTGACGTCGAAGGTGATGTTCTGCTCGCGCAGCGCCGCGCCGATGCGCGTCACGTCTTCGCGGGTGAGGCCGGTGTAGAGCGTTTCGAACTCGGGGCGGCTGAGATAATAGGCGCCGCCGACGACGGTGACGAGAACCGCAAAACCGATCAGTCCCAAGGCCATCAGGCGTCGCGGCCCAAGCTCCAGCAGATTGTTGAGCAGTTGCTGTACCTGCGCACGACTGAGCATATGACCTCGTACCAATGCGAATGGTGACGACACTCAGCTGCCAACCTTGTCTGAAGGTTGCGCGAGGCGCGAATGTTTCGGGTTCGCTGGCGAGGCGTTGCAATTTTACAAGACGGGGCGACGCAATCGGTTTGGCAGCCGCAAGCGAGCGCTACGCAGGGCAGCCCGACCGGCTGCGGCGTGTCGCAGAAGTATGACGAAGGTTTCGATTGCCGGCACATCGCGTGTCGGCGCCCACCATCACGGCGGGGACCGTGCTCCCTGAGGGAGCACGGTCGTTTTCGAAAGCGCCGCTTAGCCGCGGAACAGCGACAGGATACTCTGGCTGTTCTGGTTGGCGATCGAGAGCGCCTGAACGCCGAGCTGCTGCTGGGTCTGCAGAGCCTGCAGGCGGGTCGATTCCGCGTTCATGTCGGCGTCGACGAGCTGGCCGACACCGCGGTCAACCGAGTCCATCAGGGTCTTGACGAACTCCGAGTTGGTCGAGATGCGGTTCTTGACCGCACCGAGATCGGCAGCTGCCGAGGCCACCGAGTTGATGGCGGCGGTGACCTGCGCGATGTAGGCATCGAGCGTGGTCTGGTCGGCCGCCGAATCGGTCAGCGCGGAGATGTTGATCGTGTCGACCGAGGCGCTGCCGGCCACGGTATCCAGAATACCGGTCTGCGTGGTCGAGTAGAGCGTGTAGTTGGCGGTCGTCACCGTGATGGAGCCGATGGTGGGCGTACCGCCGACGCGGGAGTAAGACGACACGAGGTTGAAGCTCGTCGGGGTGGTACCCGTCGTTGTGCTCAGCCAGTTAATGCCGTTGAAGGTCGCCGAGTTGGCCTTCAGCTTCATGTCCTGCTGGATCTGGGTGATGTCCGCCTGGATCTTGGTGCGGTCGATACCGGCAGTCTTGGCTTCGACCAGCAGCGCCTGGAGCTTGGTCAGGCCGGATTCCTTGTCGCCGATCACCGAGGTCAGAGCGGTATATTCGGTGTCGACGGTCGCGGCCGACAGGCCGAGCGAGTCGGAGACCGCGGACAGCGCGGCGTTGTCGGAGCGCATCGAGGTCGCAATCGACCAATAGGCAGCGTTGTCCGAGGCGGTGGACACGCGCTGACCGGTGGAGATCCGGTTCTGCGTGGTGGCGAGTTGCGTGCTGACAGACCGCAGGGTCTGCAGCGCGGTCATGGCGGAGGAGTTGGTGAGAAGACTAGAACCCATTTTGATGTCCCTTTGAAGATTGACTTGAGTTGGGGACATACCGGGCTTGCACCGGTACGACAGAGCGGCGTCATGCCTTTGGGCGTGCCGCAAACGCGGTTCAAGGCCCAATCTGTCGTAGCGGCGAGGTTAGCGAGCGAAGCTTGTGCGGGGCTTGTGGCCCTGTGTTCCTGCCGCAACAGGCGGCCGGACTTGGGCGCGGATGGCCATGCCCAAACGAAAGGGCCGCGCTTCGCGAGAAGCGCGGCCCTCCTCCGATGACTTCCGTCTTAGCGGAACAGCGACAAGATGCTCTGGCTGCTGTTGTTGGCGATCGAGAGCGCCTGCACGCCGAGCTGCTGCTGAACCTGAAGGGCGGCCAGGCGGGTGGATTCCGCGTTCATGTCGGCGTCGACGAGCTGACCGACACCGCGGTCAACCGAGTCCATCAGCGACTTCACGAAGTTCGTGTTGGTCGAGATACGGTTCTTGACCGCACCGAGGTTGGCGGCGGCCGAGGCCACCGAGTTGATCGCAGTCGTCACCTGCGCGATGTAGCCATCGAGCGTGGTCTGGTCGGCGGCCGAGTCGGTCAGCGCAGAGATGTTGATCGTGTCGACCGACGCACTGCCGGCCACGGTGTCTAGAATGCCGGTCTGCGTGGTCGAGTAGAGCGTGTAGTTGGCCGTCGTCACCGTGATCGAGCCGATGGTGGGTGTGCCGCCGACGCGCGAGTAGGACGACACCAGGCTGAAGCTCGTCGGAGTGGTACCCGTCGTGGTGCTCAGCCAGTTAATGCCGTTGAAGGTCGCCGAGTTGGCCTTCAGCTTCATGTCCTGCTGGATCTGGGTGATGTCCGCCTGGATTTTGGTGCGGTCGATACCTGCAGTCTTGGACTGGACCAGCAGCGCCTGGAGCTTGGTCAGACCGGAGTCCTTGTCGCCGATCACCGAGGTCAGAGCGGTATATTCGGTGTCGACGGTCGCGGCCGACAGGCCGAGCGAGTCGGACACCGCCGAGAGCGCAGCGTTGTCGGAGCGCATCGACGTTGCGATCGACCAATAGGCGGCGTTGTCCGACGCGGTGGACACGCGCTGGCCGGTCGAGATCCGGTTCTGCGTGGTGGAAAGTTGCGAACCCACAGACCGCAGGGTCTGGAGTGCGGTCATGGCAGTCGAGTTCGTAAGCAGGCTTGACATTGCGAATGTCCCTTTATGTACGCGTTTACATTTTCACGAGGGGACATACCGGGCTTGCACCGGTACGGAAGGGCGGCATCATGCCTTTGGACCGATCTGTGTGGGTCCAACCCGCCGTACCGTGTTGCTAGCACGCCGAATCTTGCTTCCGGATTAAGACGAGCTTGAATTCCACAGTAATATCATATGGTTAAAATTACGCGCCGATAACCATATCCAGCGCGTTTCGCTTAACCATAATCGGCCGGCGGGCGCTCGCGGTGCTCACGAGAACGAGCGGACCAGCCCGGAAGCCAGCAGATTCCAGCCGTCGATCAGCACGAAGAACAGCATCTTGAACGGCAGCGCGAGGATCGTCGGCGGCATCATCATCATGCCCATCGACATGGTCAGCGTCGCCACGATCATGTCGATCACCAGGAACGGCAGGATGATGAGGAATCCGATCTCGAACGAGCGCCTGAGCTCGGAGATCATGAAGGCCGGAATGATGACGCGCAGATCGACCCGCTTGTCGTCGAACTTCCTGCGGAAGCTTTCGGCAGCGAGCGCTTCGAAGGTTTGGAGATCCTTGTCGCGGACATGGGCCAGCATGAACTCGCGGAACGGATCGGTGATCTTCAGATAGGCTTCCTCCTCCGATATCTCGTTCTTCATCAGCGGCTGGACGCCGGTCTCCCAGGCGCGGTCGAAGGTCGGCGCCATCACGTAGAAGGTCATGAAGAGCGCGAGACTGATCAGCACCAGGTTGGCTGGCGTGGTCTGGAGGCCGAGACCGGCGCGCAGGAACGACAACGCCACCGCAAATCGCGTGAAGCTCGTCACCATGATCAGCAGCCCCGGCGCCACCGACAGCACCGTGATGAGCGCCATCAGCTGGATGATCCGGCCGCTGGTCGAGCCGTTTCCGGGCGGCAGCAGGGAATTCAGGTCCGGAATCTGGGCCAGCGCCGCTTCGGGCAGCACGACCAGAACCATTGCGAGCAGCAGGACTATCACCCTCACTGGATCACCAGCGTCTCGATGATCAATTCGCGGACCTTGCCCGATGAGCGGATATTGGCACGCTCGGTCAGGTCGTCACGCAGATGCTGGAGCCCGCGCGATCCCTCGAACTGCGCCACCGTCGCCGACCGCAAATAGGTCACGATGTCCTCGCTGATATGGGCGGCCAGAATGCCCGCATCCTCGTCGCTCATGCTGTCGGTCACCATCGAGGCTTCGATGCGCGCCCAATTGTTGGCCGGCGCGGCGAGGTTGGTCACGATCGGAGACAATTTCCTGAGCCGCGCGCTGCCGGCGTAGCTCGACGCGATCGGCGGCAATGTGGCGTTCTTTTTGGCGTCGGCAACGCGTTCGGCGGTCGCGATCAGATGCAGACCGGCAATCGCGCCCGCGCCGATCGCGATCAGGGTCAGCACGACGATGGCGGCGATCAGGCGCATGGCGTCCCCTGGCATCGCAACGCGCCCCGGCCGACGCCGGTCTCAGAATGGTGCCACGGCGTCATAGATCCGGTGTCCCCACCCAGGCTGCTGCACGTCCGACAGATTTCCGCGCCCGCCGTAGGACACGCGCGCCTCGGCGATCTTGTCGTAGGAGATGGTGTTGGCCCGCGAGATGTCACGCGGACGCACGATGCCGCCGACCTTGAGCACGCGCATCTCCGTGTTGACGCGAAATTCCTGCGAACCGCTGATCATCATGTTGCCGTTGGGCAGCACGTCGGTGACGATGGCCGCGATCGAGAGCCTGATGTCCTCGGTGCGGTCGATCTGGCCGTTGCCCTTGATCTGAGTGTTGGTGCTGAGATTGGCGTTGGCCGAACCCGTGTCGTTCCATCCGGCGATATCCATCAGCCAGTCGAGACCGAACTTGACCTGCGAGTCGCGCGAGCGGCCGGTCTTGTTGTCGAGCTTGGCCTTGTCCTGCATCGAGATGATCACCGTCACGACGTCGCCGGTGCGGCGGGCGCGGGGATCGCGGTAGAGATCGGTGCCGTCGTCCCAGGTGGAGCGGTAGCTGACGGGCGTGCGCATGCGCGGCGTCACCGGGATCGGATCGGCCTGCATCCGCAGGCCGCTGCCGACGGGCGACATCTGCGGACCGGTCAGGACTTCGGCCGGATCATGGAAGCAACCGGCCAGAAGTACGGACGCCGCGAGCAGCGAAAGGATGAGGATCGGCCTGTTCATCTATTTGCTCTTTCCGTCGTCCACGCGACGCATGCCGCCGAGCAGGTCTGCGAGGTGCGCCGCGCGTGCCGTGTCCATCTCGTTGAAGATCGCGCTCGAGCTGCGCGGGCTGAGCTTGGCGAGCACGGCGGCGGCGGTCTCGTCGGCCATGCCGGCGATCTGCGTCGCCGCAGCTTCGGGCTTCATGCGCGAATAGATCTCGACGACGCTTGCTTCGGCCTTCTTCAAGAAGTCGTCGCGCAGCGCCATCCACTTCTCGTATTCGGCGCGCTTGGCCTCGACCTCGGCGATGCGCTCGCGCAGCAGGCTCTCGGCCTTCTCGAGCTCCTTGAGCTGCCAGGCCAGCCTGGCGTCGACGGCGGGATCGGCAACGTTGCTGCAGAACAGCGCGATTTCGTTGTCGGGGGCCGGCGCAGCCTGCGGCGGTGCAGGCTTCGGCGGCGCCGTGACGCTGCCAGGCTTGGCCGGACGGGCAGGCGCCGGTGTCTCCGGCACCGCGCCGGTGATAACGGGGCCCGACTCCTCGGCCGCCCATGCCGTGGCCCGGACCGACGCATTGTCGCCAGGTGTCGCGGTGGCCGGCGGCTGCGGCTTCTGCGGTCCGCCCGCGCGGGCGCGGGCGAAGGAGAGCAGGTTGAGCGGTTTCGACGGCTTGGTCTCGTCCAAGGCGAGCGCGGGCGAGGCGCTCGCGAGCATTGCTACCGCGGCCAGCAGGAGGAGTTTGCCTTTGTGATCCAGCTTCAGCATCGGGCCGCGTGCGATTCTCGCTTCAGACCTGAGCATTGAGCGACCAAGCTTGCACGACGCTTGCGCATCATTGCACGATGACGTCGGCCTGGAGCGCGCCTGCCGTCTTGATCGCCTGCAGGATCGCGATGATCCCCGATGGCTTCAGGCCAATCTGGTTCAGCCCGCGCACCAAGCGCTGGAGATCGACCCCGCTCAGGATCGCCACCTGCGATCCGGCCTCGTTGGCTTCGACCACCGTCTGCGGGACGACCACCGTCTGTCCTCGCGAGAACGGCGCCGGCTGCGACACCACCGGCATCTCCGTGACGCGAACCGTCAGATTGCCGTGGGTCACGGCGACGGTCGATATCCGCACGTCGCGCCCGATCACGACCGTGCCGGTGCGTTCGTTGATCACGACCCGCGCCGGCGTATCCGGCTCGACCACCAATTCGCCGATCTCGGCGAGGAAGCGGACAGGGCCGACATGACGCGGCTTCGACAGCACGATGGTGCGGTAGTCGCGCTCGAAGGCGATCTGCGCGCGGTAGCGACCGCCGGCGTAGCGGTTGACAGCGTCGAGGATGCGCGTTGCGGTGACGAAGTCCGGGTTCTTCAGCTGTAGCACCAGGAACTCCATCTCGTGGAGGCTTCCCTGCACCTCGCGTTCGACCAGCGCACCGTTCGGGATGCGCCCGGCCGTCGGCGTGCCCTGGCTGACGTTCTGCGCCTGGCCTCCGACGCTGTAGCCGGCAACCGTGATCGCGCCCTGTGCCACCGCATAGACGGCGCCGTCCGCCGCGCGCAGCGACGTCATCACCAATGTGCCGCCGAGCAGCGACGTCGCATCGCCGAGCGAGGACACGGTGACGTCCATGCGCTCGCCGGGCCCGATCGAAGGCGGAAGGTCCGCCGTCACCATCACGGCTGCGACGTTGCGCGTGCGCAGCGTGGTTGGACGCGGGGGATTGTTGGTGCTCGTGGTCTCGTTCCTGACGTTGATGCCCATGTTCTCGAGCATCGACTGCAGGGACTGTTCGGTGAACGGCGCGTTGCGCAGCGTGTCGCCGGTGCCGTTGAGGCCGATGACGAGGCCGTAACCGACGATCTGATTCTCGCGCAGACCCTTGATGTCCGCGATGTCCTTGATGCGGACGGCGGCCTGGGCGCTGGCGGCCGACACCAGCAGTATGAGCGCAAGCAGGAGCCTGGTCATGACCCGTCCATGACCTTGACGCTGCCGTTCGGCTGGACGACGCCCCTGATGATCACGCCGGTATCCGTATTGCGCACGGGGATCAGCGCGCCGGCCGCCCCCGACTGCATGGCCGAGCCGTAAGTGACGATGGAGAGGCCACTGTCCTCGACCACGACCTTGACCATGGCGCCGCGCGCGACGGTCCAGGGGTCCTCCACCGCATTGGTTGGAATGGGCTGGCCCGGCAACAGCGCGCGCCGCGCCATGCGGCCGACCAGGATCTGACGCGCCTCGATGAACATGGCGACGCCGAGCAGGCTCGGCGCGAAGGCGCGCTCGGTGATCATCTCCTCGCGGATCAGCTCGCCGGCGCGGATCGAGACGGCCGGCACGGGAAGCCGCTTCTCCTCGGCTGCGGCGGCCCGCGCCGCGGCGAGAACCAGCAGCACGGCGGCCAACCCGCGCACGATCAGGCCCACCCTGTTCAACATCGAGACACCGGAACTAGCGCATGCCCTTCGAGACCGTCTGGGCCATTTCATCCGAGGCCTGGATGACCTTGGCATTCATTTCGTAGGCACGCTGTGCCGAGATCAACTCGGTGATTTCCTTGACCGGGTCGACGTTCGAGGCTTCGAGCCATTTCTGGTTGATCTTGCCATAACCGGCATCGCCCGGCAGACCGACGACCGGCGTGCCGGACGCCGTGGTCTCCTTGTAGAGATTGCTGCCCAGCGGCTCGAGACCCGCTTCGTTGGCGAAGTTGGCGAGGTTGAGCTGGCCGATCTGCCGCGGATTCACTTCCGTGTCGAGCTTGGCAAACACCTGGCCGGTCTGGTTGACCGTGACCTCGACCGTCCCCTGCGGGATGGTGATCGCGGGATCCAGCAGGTAACCGTCGATCGTGACCAGCTGAGCGTTGGCGTTGACGTTGAACGAGCCCGCACGGGTGTATTGCACCTCGTTGTTGGGGCCGAGCACCTGAAACCAGCCACGTCCGTTGATCGCGAGATCATAGGGATTGCCGGTCTGCGTCAGCGCGCCCTGGATGTGCAGCTTGCGGATCGCCGCGGACTTGACGCCGAGGCCGAGATTGGCACCTTCCGGAATCGGCGAGGAGCCGTTGGTATTCGCGACGCCCTGCATGCGGTCCATCTGGTAGAACAGATCGGTGAACTCCGCGCGCGCCCGTTTGTAGGAGGTCGAGTTGATATTGGCGATGTTGTTCGCGATGACTTCGATGTTGGTCTGCTGGGCGTTCATGCCCGTGGCCGCAATGGCGAGCGATTTCACTGGTCCCACTCCTTCAGATCAAATCGACATCCGAACAACTTCCTGGTAGGCCTGGACGACCTTGTCGCGCACCGCGACCGCCGTCTGCAGGGCCTGCTCGGCCGACATCAGCGCCTCCACGACGCGGCGCGTCGATTCCTTGCCCTGCATTGCCGAGATCGATGCCGCCTCGCCCGCCTTCAGCGTCCCGATCGCATCCGACGTCACCTGCTTCATCACCGATTCGAAGCCGACGTCGTCACTGGTCTGGATCGCGGTGGTCGCCGCCGGCGAGACGGCCTGCGTCTCGGTCGCACGGCCCGCGGCTTGCCCTGCGGAAATCGCGGTGGATGAAATCGCCTCAAGCATGGTCAGCTCCTCAAGAGATCGATGGTCATGCCGAGCATGGACCTCACCTGCTTCACAACCTGGAGATTGGCCTCATAGGAGCGGTTGACCTCCCGCATGTCGGCCATCTCGATCATCATGTTCACGTTCGGCAGCTTGACGTAGCCGGCCTTGTCGGCGGCGGGATGCCCCGGATCGTACTCCACCCGGTAAGGCGTGGTGTCGACCCCGATCTCCTTGACCTTCGCGAGCTGTGCGCCGGAGGCGCGATCCATCGCCGCATCGAAGGTGATGGTCTTGCGCTGATACGGATCGGCGCCGGCGGCGCGCCCCGTCGAGGTGGCGTTCGCGAGGTTTTCCGAGACGATGCGCATGCGCGTCGACTGCGCTTCGAGCCCGGAGCTTGCGACCGTCAGCGAGGCACTCAATGAGTCCAGCATGTCAATTCACCTCAGGCCTTTGCACTCGACAGCACCATGCGGTGAAACGACCGCACGATCGCCGCGTTCATCGAATAGTCGCGATTGACGTCGTTGCCCTTGATCATTTCCTGTTCGAGGCTGACGGAGTTGCCGGAGTGAACCACTTCCCAGCTGTCCTTCTTCGCGGTCGCCCGCGTGTCGGTCTCGGCTGCGGCCAATTGCATGTGGGACGGCGACGTCGTCGCAAGCCTCACCGGCATGCCGTCGAGCACCTTGTTGAACGGCTCGACGTCGCGCGCCCGAAAGCCCGGCGTGTTGGCGTTGGCGACGTTGGTGGCGATGGTCGACTGACGCAGCTCGAGATAGCGCGCCTGCGACGATGCGAGTTCGAAGAGATAAAGCGGTCCCACGACGGCCCCATTCTGATCCATTCGGGACGAGCCTAGGGCGTTAAGCTTTCGTCAAGCTGTTGCGCGAAGCATCATCCTCGGAAATCTATCGGACGTTCTCGGGCCGCGGCGCCTGCTTGGATTGGAGGAAGTAGATGATCTCGGCAACGGGCCGGAAGAATTCCGCCGGAATCACCTGATCGACCTGGACTGCCTCGTAGAGCGCGCGCGCCAGCGCCTTGTTTTCGATGACGGGGATTCGGTTCTGCTCGGCAATCTCGCGGATCTTCAGCGCGATCACGTCCATGCCCTTGGCCACGACCAGCGGCGCGGCGTTTTCCTCACGCTTGTAGCGCAGCGCGATCGCGAAGTGCGTCGGGTTGGCAATCACCAGCGTCGCGCGCGAGGCCGCGGCGATCATGCGTTGGCGCGACCGGTCGCGCGCCAGCGAGCGCAGACGCGCCTTGATCAGGGGATCGCCTTCCGCCTGCTTGTGCTCGTCCTTGATCTCCTGCTTGGTCATGCGCAGCTCGCGCCGCCAGTGGAAGCGCGCCCAAGCGAGATCGATCGCCACCAGGACGATGGTGGCGATGCAGATCGCCGAGACGATTCGCATCGCGATGTTGAGGATCATCTCCGGCAGCGCGACCGGGTCGGTGTACATGGCCTCGAACGCCCTCGCTTCGGACGCGCGCAGCACGAAGGCGACCACCGCGGTCACCGCGGCGAGCTTGAACAGCGACTTGGCGAACTCGATCAGGCCCTGCGTCCCGAACAACCGCTTCCAGCCGCTGACTGGAGAGATTCGCGACAAGTCAGGCTTGATCCGCTCGAGCACCAGGCGCGGCGCGTTCTGCAGCAGCGAGGCGGCGAGCCCGAACACCACCAGGATGACCACCAACGGCACCAGGAACCGCAGTGCCTGCAGGCCGACCACGGTGAGCAGGTTCTGCGCGTCCGCACCGGTCGAGAGCGGAAAGCCCTCGGGATCGTCGAGCAGGCTCTTCAGCGTCGGCGTCAATTGCTGCACGCCCTGGCCGATCAGGAACGCCTGGATCACCATCAGCGCGGCCATCGAGGCGAAAATGGAGGCCTCCCGAGAGACCGGAATCTTGCCCTGTTCGAGCGCATCGCGGACTTTCTTCTCGGTCGGCTCTTCTGTCTTGCTCTCCTGATCGGATGTTTCTGCCATGCCCGTTCAGCGGTTAGCGGAAGACCAGCTCATCCTCCTGCTCGGGGTTGAGCTCGATTTCGCCCTTCTCCGCCAGCTCGAGCGCAAGGTCGGTGATCACGCGTCGCGCCTCCAGCACGTCGCGCTGGTTGGACGGCTCGCCGATGGCGAGCTCGTGCTCGACGACGCGGCGGACGCGCGAGGCGACCGAGGACAGGATCAGCTCGCGGAAATGCTTGTCGGTGCCCTTCAGCGCCACGACGATGCGATCGGTCGGCACCTGGTCGAAGATCATGGTGCGTGCCTTCGGCGTCAAGTTGACGACGTCGTCGAAGGTGAACAGCAGCTCCTTGAGCACTTCGGCCGATTTCGGCCGCTTCTCCGACAGGCTCTTCAGCATGTCCTCGATGTGGCCGCGTTCCATCTTGTTGATGATGTCGGCGACGCGGGCGTAGGTGTCGGCGCCGAGGTTACGGGCGAAATTCAATGTCAGGTCCTCGTGCAGCGTCTTCTCGATGATGCGCATGGCGTCGTCGACGATCGGCTTGAGGCTCAGAACGCGCCGCATCAGCTCGTTGCGCAGGCTCGAAGGCAGCTGGCTCATGACCTTGGCGGCGCAGGCCGGCTTGACCTTGGACAGGATCAGCGCCGCGGTCTGCGGATGCTCCTTGGAAAGGTAGCTCGCCAGCGAGTTTTCCGAGACCGAGGAGACGCGGTCCCACACCGACCGGCTCGAATTGCCGAGCAGATCGGACATGATCTGCGAGACTTGGTCGGCCGGCAGCACGTCGCCGAGCACGGCCTCCAGACCGCCGAGCGTGCCGAGGATGTTCGCGCCCATCGAGAACTGCTGGGCGAACTCCTCGACGATCCCCTCGAGCTCCTGCGCGGTGATCGGCCGCAGCTCCGCCGCCGCCTTGGTGACGATGCGGATCTCCTGCGGTTCGAACTGCTGCAGCACGCTCGCCGCCGCCTGCCGGCCCATGGCCAGCAGGAGCGCGGCGACCTTTTCCGTGCCGCCCAGCGTGGTAACGCCTCGCTGCTTGGTGGGAGCGATGCCGACCGGTGCCGCCATGGTCAGGTATCACCCTGCCCCAGCGGCCCCACGATCTCCGTCAGCGAGACGCCGAAGCGGGAATTGTCCTCTTCGACGACGACCACCTCGCCACGGGCGACGATGCGGCCGTTGACGACGACGTCGACGGGTTCGCCGACCCGGTGATCGAGCGGAACCACTGCGCCGCGTCCGAGCTTCATCAGGTTCGCCACCGGAATGGTCGCCGATCCCAGCACCACCTGCATGGTGACGGGAATGCGCAAGATGGCGTCGACGTTGGCGAACTTGCCAGTCTCCTCGGCGGTGCGCTGGGCGATCTCGGCCAGGCGTTCCAGCGGTGAGGTCTCGGCCTCGGTCGATGCAGATGCAGGCTCATAGTCGAAGGATTGCGCCATTTGGTATCGCCTCTTGGTACTTCCGCTGCCGGAGCGCCGCGGCGTTCCGGCCGTATTTTTCTGCCGGTGCCGGCTTTCAGTGCTTGTTCAACTCGGCGGTCGCCGCGGGTGCGAGCCCGCTGCGCGCATCGAGCGCCGCGATCGCCTCGTGAGCCTGGTCGATCTTCGTGCTCAGCACGTTGGCGAGGCGTCCGAGATTCGCGGTCGAATCGTGCGCCGCGGTGATGACCGTGTCGAAGGCGCCCGCGGTCTCGTGCATGATGGTGGAGAACTCGCCCTGATAGCTGCGCAGCCGCGCCAGCTCGCGGTGCATCCTGGTCACCCGCATGCTGGTGAAGGCGAGCGCAGCCAGCAGCACGATATCAACGAGATAGGATATCATCGACGAACTCCCGCTTCTGATCGACGGGATCTGCCACCTGCATGGCGTAATAGCCGTCGAGCTGGCCGATCTGACACCAGAACAACACCTGATTATTGCTTTCGAGACGGGCCAGCGTGCGCGGCGTGGCCTCGAGCTCGAGCACCTGCCCGACCTCGAACTTCACGACGTCGCCGAGCGTCACCATTTTCTCGTCGAGCACGGCGCTGAGCGTCACCTCGGTCCGCTGCACCTCGCTTTCCATCTGCTCGCGCCAGCGTGGGTCGGCGGCGCGACCGTCGCTGACGACCACGTGAGCGAGCTTCTGGCGCAGCGGATTGAGCGCGGAGTGCGGAATGATGAGGAACATCTGACCGCCGCGGTAGAGCGCTTGCAGCATGATGTTCGCGCAGATCGACATGTTGCCGCTCCGCCCGATCGCGAGCGAGGCCATCGCAGTCTCGACCCGCTCGACGCGGAAGGTCACGTTCGACGTGCCGGCGAAGGCGGATTGCAACGCCTTGGCGAACCGTTCGAACAGCGCCTGGACCAGGCGGAGCTCGATGTTGGAGAACGCGCGCTCAACATCGAGCGGCGGCTCGGCGCCGTCGGATCCGAACATCGCTTCGACCATCGTGAACACGAAGTCACGGTCCAGCATGATGATGACGCGGGAGTCCCACTGCTCGGCATAGAGCACCGCCGCGACCGCGTTGGCCTCGTAGTCCTTGATGATATCGCCGACACGGTCGTTGGTGATGCCGTTGACCGAGAAATAGCAGGGCGTTCCGGCCATCGGCTGCAGGCTGTCGGTGCACGATGCCGCCATGCGATCGAAGATCACATTGAGCATCGGCATACGCTCGATCGATATGCCGGCAGCGTCCAGCAGGTAGTTCGGCAGCTGCTTGCGCTGGTCGACCTCGGCGTCTTCCATCATCATGCGCGCGCCGCCTTGGGTTCAGCGTCGGCAACGACGGCCTTGGGACCTGCGATCGTCTCGTTCTCGACGACGTCGATCGAGGGACGCTCGCTGCTGGAGATCATCTTGCGGCCGTGCTCGACGGCGATCTGCGGCATGGCACCGTTCATGAATGCCAGCAGCGTCTGCTTGACGATGATGTAGGGCCGACACTTCTTCTCGCGCGTCATCTTGATCTTGATCGCGAAGGGCGAAAGCACGCCATAGGACAGGAAGATGCCTGCGAAGGTGCCTACCAGGGCTGCACCGATAAAGCCGCCCAATAGCTTCGGAGACTGGTCGAGCGCGCCCATCGCCTTGATGACGCCAAGCACGGCGGCGACGATGCCGAGCGCCGGCAGCGCCTCGGACACCGTCACCAGTGCATGATAGGGCGCCAGCTTGCCTTTCACGATGGTATGAATCTCCTCGTCCATCAGCGCCTCGATCTCGTGCGTGCGCGCATTGCCCATGATGATGAGGCGGACGTAGTCGCAGATGAACTGGAGCAGCGAGGGATCTCCGAGCACGCTGGGAAACGCCTTGAAGATCTCCGAGGACGAGGGATCGTCGATATGCGCCTCCACTTCGTTGCGGCCCTTGCCCCGCAGCTCACGCATCAAGGCGTGCAGCGCGCCGAGCAGGTCGAGGTAATAGCGCTGTCCAGGCACCGCGTTGGTGATGGCCTGCATGCAGGCGACGCCCGTGTCCACCACCGTCTTCCATGGATTCGCCACGATGAAGGTGCCGACCGCGGTTCCCATGATGATCACGAACTCCCACGGCTGCATGAGCACGGCCAGATGCCCGCCCATGGCGGCAAAGCCGCCGAGCAGCGCCGCTACCGTGATGAAAATCCCCACGAAACTGCCCAACGCGCCGCTCCATCGCCGATCCCACCTGGAATACCTAGTCGGCGACGCTTGCGCGAAGCTGGCTTCGAGGTCGCCAGCCCCGCGCAAGCAATTGGCGGCAGCTTGAAGCGGGTCGCACCGGCGGCCAGAGGGGCGCGTTTCATGCTATCCACCATCGCGGACTACACCAGGCTGACCAAGGACATGGGCAAGTCGCTGACGCAAGTCGCGAAGCAGCCGGATGTCAGCCGCGAGACCGACTACTTCCTCAGCCATATCGGCAAAGTGAAGACCATCGACGATTTCCTGAAGGACTATCGTCTCTATTCCTATGCGATGAAGGCCTATGGCCTCAGCGACATGACATACGCCAAGGCGTTCATGCGCAAGGTGCTGACCGAGGGCGTCGCGAGCAAGGACGCCTTCGCCAACAAGCTGACCGACACCCGCTACCGGCAATTCGCGACCGCCTTCAATTTCGCCGCACTCGGCGACAAGGCGACCCAGAGCGCCGCGGCCACGACCGGCACCGCGACCCAGTACGTCACGCAGACGATGGAGGAGAAGGCCGGCGATCAGAACGAAGGCCTGCGTTTGGCGCTGTATTTCACCCGCAAGGCTTCCACGATCACGACCGCCTACCAGATCCTGGCCGACAAGGCGCTGACGCAGGTGGTGCAGACCGCGCTCGGCCTGCCGTCGACGATCAGCGCGGCCAACATCGACGCCCAGGCCAAGATGATCGCGGACAAGATCAAGCTCACCGACTTTCAGGATCCGGCCAAGGTGACCAAGTTCGTGCAGCGCTTTGCGGCGATGTGGGATGCGACCCAGGCCCGGAACGACAGCTCGACCAATCCCGCGCTGGTCCTGATCGCCGGCGCCGCGACGTCGGTCAGCATGGATACCAACGTGCTCACGACGCTTCAGAACATCAAGTTCAACAGGTAAGTCATGCAATCGGCTCTCTATGTGGGATTGTCGGCGCAGGTCGCCCTTGAAAAGCGCCTCCAGACGATCGCCAACAACGTCGCCAACGTCAACACGGCCGCCTTCCGCACCGACGTGGTGAAGTTCGAGACCGTGCTGTCCAAGGCAGGTCCGACACCGGTGGCGTTCTCCTCGCCCGGCGACAACATCATCTCGCGAGAGATGGGCAACATCACCGAAAGCGGCAACCCGCTCGACGTCGCCGTGGTCGGCCAGGGCTGGATCGCATTCGCCGGTCCGAACGGCACGGTCTACACGCGCGATGGCCGGCTCCAGATCGCCCCCAACGGCGATCTTCAGACCGTGAGCGGCTTTCCGATCGTCGATTCCGGCGGCGCGCAGATCACGCTCGACCCGAACGGCGGACCGATCTCGATCGCGCGCAGCGGCGCGATCATCCAGGACAACAACGAGATCGGCACCATCGGCCTGTTCAGCATTCCGGCCGACGCCAATCTCGAACGCTACGGCAATTCAGGCGTGACGCCCGACCGGCCAGCGACTGCCATCGCGGACTTCTCCCGGGACGGCTTCAAGCAGGGATATGTCGAAGGCTCCGGCGCCAATCCGATGCTCGAACTGACGCGGCTGATCTCGGCCTCGCGCGCCTTCGACGGCACCAACTCGATGATCGAGGGCACCGAGAGCTCGCTGCAGAACGCGATCCGGACCCTCGGCGAACCCGGCAAGTAGATTGCGCGCCAAGCGCGCAGGATGAGGTTGGACGGTTTCCTTGAACGCTCTTCGGCAACTCGAGTGGGCGCTGCTGGAGCTTCAGCAGAGCACTCCCCTGGCAAGCATCAGTGGCGCGATCTCCGAGATCGCGCCGACGCATTTCCGCGTCTCCGGCCTGTCCCGCTTCGTCAGGCTCGGCGAGCTTATCGGCGTCAATTGCGGCGGCAAGCGCCAGATCGGCGAGGTGGTGCGGATCGACAGCGACGGCATCATCGCCAAGCCGTTCGACCGGCAGTTCGCGGGCGGGCTCGGCTCGGTCGCCTCCCGCATGCCGCCGCTGTCGTTCGCGCCCGATCCAAGCTGGAAGGGCCGCGTCATCAACGCCCTCGGCGCGCCGCTGGACGGACAGGGGCCGCTCACGCGAGGGTCGCAGGCGGTCTCGGCGGAGGCGGAGGCGCCGTCGGCCATGAAGCGTGCGCGCGTGCACAAGCCGCTGCGCACCGGCGTGCGCGTCATCGACCTGTTCGCGCCGGTCTGCGCCGGCCAGCGCGTCGGCATCTTTGCCGGATCGGGCGTCGGCAAATCGACGCTGCTCGCGATGCTCGCCCGCAGCCAGGGCTTCGACACCGTCGTGCTGGCCCTGGTCGGTGAGCGCGGCCGCGAGGTGCGCGAGTTCATCGAGGACGTGCTGGGCAACGACCGTCATCGCGCTGTCACAATCGTCTCGACGGGCGACGAAAGCCCGATGATGCGGCGACTGGCGCCGAAGACGGCGATGGCGGTCGCCGAATATTTCCGCGACCGCGGCGAATCGGTCCTGCTGATGGTGGATTCGATCACTCGCTTTGCCCACGCCGCCCGCGAGGTCGCGCTCGCCTCCGGCGAGCCCGCGGTGGCGCGCGGCTACGCGCCGACCGTCTTCACCGATCTGCCGCGCCTGCTCGAGCGCGCCGGTCCGGGCGAGGAGGGATCCGGCACCATCACCGGGATCTTCTCCGTGCTGGTCGATGGCGACGATCACAACGAGCCGATCGCCGACACCATCCGCGGCACGCTCGATGGGCACATCGTGCTCTCAAGGCACATCGCCGACCAGGCGCGCTATCCGGCCGTCGACGTTCTGGCCTCGGTCTCCCGCCTCGCCCACAACGTCTGGGACCCCGAGGAGCGCGAATTGGTGAGCAAGCTGCGCGCCATGATCGCGAAATACGAGGACACGCGCGACCTTCGCCTGATGGGCGGCTATCAGCCGGGACGTGATTCGGGCCTCGACCAGGCGGTCGAGATGGTTCCGCGAATCTACAACGCGATGCGACAGGGCGCGTCGGCTCCGCCGAGCGCCGATCCGTTCCGCGAGCTTCGGGACATGCTCAAGGGCGACTGACGGGTGGAGAGGGTGAGGCGCCGTCCGCCCTGCCCGTGGTTTTCGACAAGAGATTGCGCATGTCGCTACGCTTCCAGCGCATGCGCGTGCACACAGGCACACCGATCTTCGTCGTGAGCGAATTCGCCGTTCGGGTGTGCACGAGCTGGCAAGCGCTGTGCAAGCGATCGAAGAGTCTATTCTGCAAGCACGACGGGAACAACCGCCGCGTGCAATTCCAATGAGTTCCCTCGACGATTCCGCGGCAGAACGCACAAGTTGTGGATGACGTGCCGCCAAACGTCATCGTGATGCACAAGCTTCGATCAGTTTGCATCAACGCAAGACAACAACGCGCGTGCAATCAAACTCTCACAATATCGAGTGCATATTACTCGCCGCGCCATGTATTGCGTTCACCATCATGTGTCCCGAACAACGAGATTGCCCTTGAACGTTACATTCGCCTGCGACGACATCCAGCCTGTGAGAGGGTCTCTACTTGATTTTGTTGAGAAGCTCATCCATCGTTTTGGTTGAGTATAAGAAACGTCTGCTTGTGACTTGAACTTTGGGGGCTTCGGTTGAGCTACTCCGTTCCACGGTTTGCCGACGACGGCAACCCGAGCTCCCGCGCGACGACCACGCTGTTGGCATGTCATCAGCGATACGGCTTCTCGCTGCGGACGATGCGACGCTCATCGGCCGAGGTCGGGCGCGGTGCGATCCGCGCCATTGTGCGAGAGTTCGACAGGGCATGCTCGTCTGACACTCAGGGCGCAAAGCGGCTTCGGGACGCCGCAGACGAAGTTCCGGGGACGAGGTAGATTCATGCCATTGGCGCGGGAAGCCGTCGAGCTGCTGGTTCAGGCGGCGCGGGCTTGGTATTTCGAGGGCAATCAGCATGGATTGCGCGATCGGGAATGGATGGCGCTGCGCTTTCTCGGGCGCGCCAACAGGTTTTCGCGCACGCCGTCCGCACTGGCCGGCTTCATCGGCGCCACACGCGCGACGGCGTCGCAGATCGTGAAGACTCTGGAGAGCAAGTCGTTCCTGGTGCGAAAGCCGTCGCATGAGGACAAGCGTTCCGTCGTCCTCCACGTCACGTCCCAGGGTGAGAAGTGCCTGAACCAGCACGACCCGATCAATCACGTAGTCAACGCGGTGACGTCGCTCGGGACCGAGGAGTGCATCAGGCTGCGCGACTCTCTCCGCGAGATCCTCAATCACCTCGATGCAGCCCATCAGCGGCTCGAAGCGAGCATCTGCCGGGACTGCATGTTTCTCGCAGAGCGCGGCCCGGCTACCTCCAAGGGACGCGGAAACGCCGAATTCATGTGCCGGCTCTATCGTGCTCCGATCTCGCTCGAGGAGACCGAGCTGCTTTGCACCAGCTTCGAGCGCACCCGTGACCGCCCCAAGATCGAGCAGCATCTCGACCGCGACCGCATGGCGAGCCAGGGCTGAGGCTGCCAAGAAGCGGCGCTCCATCAATATCGTATGAGGTCGCATGGTCATTCACCAACTCTCGTGTCAGCCTGCAGACACGCCTTCGCATCCTCGCGGCTGATTTCGCCCGAGCTTTGCTTCGTCTCGCCGCCCTCATCGGCAAGAGGGCGCAGGGAAGACCGGGTGCTGACCTCGCACCCGCGGTCTGCTGCGCAAAACGCACACGCAGAAAACCGCACAGCAGCATACAGGTGGTGCCAATCACTCGGCCTTCCCTGCGCGATGGTCGGACTGCTTATGCCGTGCTCTCCCGGGAGCCGAGTTCCCTCTGGCCTCCCTCACCCTCGCAAAAGTCACCGGCACCGCGCCGGTTGACGCCAATGCCGCATTCGCGAGAGCTTGGCCGTAGCAACGACGGCCAGGACCACACGGTTTTGCCGTACGCACGGCCCGCCATTTCGCCGCAGTTTTCCCAGCTCCGTCGACAGAGCCGGAAACTTACAGACGAGACGAAACCTAGCAGCGCCGCTCGTCCGCACGCGGTTACGAGCTCACAGGGACTACCCGCCCTGCCCGCACCTTTCATGCCGACGCTGCCGCGTCCACCGCAAGCCCGGCTCGCGACAATGACGACCTCATGATCGCCCCTCGAGATTGAGCCGGGATAGGCGACACATACGCTATTTCCGAATTTCGGTAAAAAAGAATATCTTTGCTTCGCTGGGTTGACACGAGGCCGAACCAGGCCCGCCAGGCTAGCCCTCGAACCCGCGGGGACCAGATGCAGCCTTGTATGCATTATCCCAGTTGCCATCCCCTTGCGCTTCGCTTTACATGCCCTCCAACCGGCCCCGCGGAACGGCCGGGGCTGAAAAATCATGCAAATTGCCAAGGGGACGGAGCATGGCGCGCAACATATTGATTCTTGGGGCTTCTTACGGCTCCCTGCTGGGCACGAAGCTGCTGATGGCCGGGCACAACGTGACCCTGGTCTGCCGCGCCAAGACCGCGGAGCTGATCAACCGCGACGGTACCGAGGTGCGCATCAAGCTGCGCGACGAGGCGGTGCACCGGGCGATCTTCTCCCGCAACCTCCCTGGCAAGCTCGACGCGGTGACGCCGGCCAATGTCGACCTCTCCCGCTACGATCTGGTCGGCCTCGCGATGCAGGAGCCGCAATACACCAACCACACGGTGCGCGTCCTCATGGTCAAGATTGCCGCGGCGAAGCTGCCGTGCCTGTCGATCATGAACATGCCGCCCCTGCCCTATCTGAAGCGGATTCCGGCACTCGCCGACATGGATCTCGAGGAGGCCTACACCAATGCGCAGGTGTGGGAGCGGTTTGAGCCCGGGCTGGTGACGCTGTGCTCGCCCGACCCGCAGGCCTTCCGGCCGCCGGAAGAGGCCGCCAACGTGCTGCATGTCGGCCTGCCCACCAACTTCAAGGCGTCGGTCTTCGCCGACGAGAAGCACAACAAGCTGCTGCGCGAGCTGGAGGCCGACATCGACGCGGTGACGCTCGACGGCCACGACGTGCCGGTGAAGCTGAAAGTGTTCGATTCCCTGTTCGTGCCGCTGGCGAAATGGTCGATGCTGCTGACCGGCAATTACCGCTGCATCACGCCGAACGAGCCGCAGTCGATCCGCGACGCCGTGCACGGCGATCTCAATCGTTCGCAGACGATCTACGACCATGTCGATGCGATCGCGCGCCGCCTCGGCGCCGATCCGCAGGACCAGGTGCCGTTCGCGAAATACGCCAAGGCCGCGGAGAGCCTGCTCAAGCCGTCATCGGCCGCGCGCGCGGTCGCGAGCGGCGCCCCCTTCATCGAGCGTGTCGACCTGCTCGTGAAGCTGATCTCGCATCAGCTCGGCGTACCCAACGCCGAGATCGACCGCACCGTCGACACCGTGGACCAGAAGCTGAACGAGAAGATCGTGCAGGGCGGCTCCGGCGCGCAGTAGCGCGGCGCGCCCCGGCAACGCCGGCGCTCAGGCAACCAGGAAGGATTGCAGCCAGATCAGCCCGGTCACCGCGACCAGCGTGACCGCGCCGGTGCGCGTGACGAGGTCAGGGCGCCCGAGGCGACGGGCGCCACGTCCGAGCGTTGCGCCGAGAATGATCCACGCCGCGCCGGCGGTGAGAATCTGAAGCGCGATCACGCCGAGCCACGGCAGCAGTTCGAGCGGTCCGGCCCCGAGCGGCAGCAGCAGGAACGCGAAGACCAGTGCTTTCGGGTTGAGCAGCGTCGTCAGCAGCACCTGACCGAACGTCACCGCAGCGCCGCCGCGCAGCTCGCGCGTGTTGACGCGCCAGAGCATGACCGCAAGGCACAGGATGTAGATGGTCACGGCGACGCGGAGCAGCAGCGCCGCAATCGGGATGTCGCTGATGATTGGACCGAGCGCCAGCCGCAGCACCGCGATCGCCAGCAGATAGCCGCACAGTTCCGCCGCGAGCAGATGAAGGGAGCGCGAGATGCCCGCTCCCGCCCCCGATGTCGCCAGCAGGGTGTTGGTCGGCCCCGGCACCGCCAGCAGGAAATAGGTCGCCGTGAAGAAGGTCAGAAAGGTCATACGGCCGGATAGCAGGTCTCGGGCCGGTCGATCTTGATCTGCGTCATTTCGGGCCGAGCGATGGCGGTCTGCACCATCTTCCCCAAGCCGGCGCCGTTCGGCACCGGGTTCCTGCCGCGCACGGCGGAGCTTTCCGGTTTTGGCGTGGGCAACACCGCCTGATTCGCGCTGGAGCGCTCGACGCGCCGCGGCTGGATTGATAAGCCGCTGTCCGCGAATGACGGACTTTGAGTCGGGGACATGACGGTTGCGATCGAGATGGGGCAGACCACGGCAGGCGCCGCGGCCGCCATGGACCTCGAGGAACTGCTGGCGACCCGTCTCCTGGTGCAGGGCAATTCGGGCTCCGGCAAGTCGCATCTCTTGCGGCGGCTGCTGGAGCAGAGCGCGCCCTGGGTGCAGCAGGCCATCATCGATCCCGAGGGCGACTTCGTCACGCTGGCCGAGCGCTTCGGCCATCTGGTGATCGAGGCCGAGGATCACACCGAGCGCGGCCTCCAGGTCGCGGGCGAGCGCGCACGGCTGCATCGCGTCTCCACCGTGCTCAATCTCGAAGGTCTCGATGCCGAGAACCAGATGCGGCGCGCGGCTGCGTTCCTTGGCGGGATGTTCGACGTCGACCGCGATCATTGGTACCCGATGCTCGTCGTCGTCGACGAAGCGCAGCTGTTTGCGCCGGCGGTGGCGGGCGAAGTCTCGGACGAAGCACGCAAGCTCTCGCTCGGCGCCATGACCAATCTGATGTGCCGCGGCCGCAAGCGCGGGCTTGCCGGCATCATCGCGACCCAGCGCCTGGCCAAGCTCGCCAAGAACGTCGCGGCGGAAGCCTCGAACTTCCTGATGGGGCGGACCTTCCTCGACATCGACATGGCGCGCGCCGCCGACCTGCTCGGCATGGAGCGGCGGCAGGCGGAAGCCTTCCGCGATCTCGAGCGCGGCCAGTTCATGGCGCTGGGGCCTGCGCTGTCGCGCCGGCCGCTGCGCCTCAACATCGGCCCGACCGAGACCAGCCCGCGCAATTCGACGCCGCGGCTGATGCCGCTGCCGGAGGCTACGCTTGAAGATGCCCGCGCGGTTATCCTCGCCGCACCGCCGCCCGATGCCAGCCGGCCGCAGCGACGGCCGGCACCGGATCTGCTCGAGCAGCTTCGCGCGGCGAAGGCCGCCGCGGTGCCGGAGATTCGGCTAGAGGCGGTCGAGGCTCCCGTCAGTGCCGAAGAGCTCGCCGAGCGGCGCGAGCGCGTGGATCGCACGCTGCGTGCCGTGATGGCCGAGCCCGATGCCGGCTTCCGCGCCATCGGCGTGCTCTATCAGGAGTTCGTGGTCCGCTGCCGCATCGAGGGCTTAGGGGCGGCGGTGCCCGATCTCAACGAATTCCGGCGCATGCTGACGCATGCGCGCGCCGGGCTCGGGACAGATCTGACTGACGACGACGCCTGGCAGGACGTGGCGCTGCGCGCCTCGATCCTGCCCGATGACATGCAGGGCGTGTTCATGATGATCGCGCGCGCGGCGAAGGAAGGCTGGCCCTGCCCCGGCGATGCCGCAATCGCCCGCGCCTACGGCTCGCACTCGCTGCGCCGCGCACAGCGCCTGCTCGGCTACATGGAGGAGCAGGGCCTGATCGTCGTCCAGCTCGACGGCGGCGGCCGCCGGATCGTGACGCTGGTGGAGCTCGCCTGGGCGACCGCGCCGGGCGATCCCAACGGAGATGATCAGCCAGCGGAGCAGGTCGCGAGCGCGGCGTCGGCTTGATTGGTACTACGAATGAGATGCGCTCCCTCTCCCGCTTGCGGGAGAGGGTTGGGGAGAGGGTCTCTCCGCAAAGGGACAGCCCCCAAGAGCCCTCACCCGCGCCTTCGGCGCGACCTCTCCCGCAAGCGGGAGAGGTTGGGACCGTCAGGCCGCCTCGGAGCCGCCGAGATAGGCGTCGCGGATGCGGGGGTCGTCCTTCAGTGCGCGCGCGGGGCCAGACAGCACGATCTTGCCGGTCTGCAGCACATAGGCCTCGTGCGCGATCTCGAGCGCGAGGCTGGCGTTCTGCTCGACCATGAACACCGAGACGCCCGCCTGGTTGATGCTGCGGATCAGCTCCAGCACGCGATCGACATAAAGCGGCGACAGGCCCATGGTCGGCTCGTCCATCACGATCATGCGCGGGCGGCTCATCAGCGCACGCGCCATCGCCACCATCTGCTGCTCGCCGCCGGACAGCGAGCCGGCGCGCTGCGACAGCCGCTGGCCGAGCTTCGGGAACAGCGTCAGCATCCTGTCGAGATCCTGCGCTATGGCGTCGCGGTCGTTGCGCACGAAGGCGCCCATCAGGATGTTCTCGCGCACGCTCATGTCGGCGAACAGCCGCCGCGCCTCCGGCACCGAGGCGATGCCGCGGCGGACGATCTGCGGCGTGGTGAGCCCGATCAGCGAAGCGCCGTCGAACGTCACCTCGCCCGATCGGGGCTTCACCAGGCCTAAGATGATCTTCATCGTCGTCGACTTGCCGCTCGCATTGCCGCCGAGCAGGCAGACGATGTGGCCGCGCGCGACCGTGATCGACAGGTCGAAATGCACCTGGGCCTGGCCGTAGAAGGTGTTGACATCAGACAAAGCCAGCAGCGGTTCGGGAGTAGAGTTCGTCATGCCGCGCTCTCCTGCTCCGCCGCCCCTGATAGCCCGTGACCGAGATAGGCCTCGATCACCTTGGGATCGGTTCGCACCTGCTCGCCCGGCCCTTCCGCGATCTTCTTGCCCTCGTCCATGACGATGACGCGGTCGGACAGGCGCATCACCATCTCCAGCTTGTGCTCGATCAGCAGGATGGTCAGCCCTTCGGCTTTCAATTCGGCGACGAGCCCCTGCATCTCCGCGGTCTCGGTCGGGTTCATGCCGGCGGTGGGCTCGTCGAGCAGAAGCAGCCGCGGCTTCAGCGCGAGCGCACGCGCGATCTCGACGCGGCGGCGGTTGGCATAGGAGAGGCTATAGGCGGGCTGGTCGATGCGCGGCAGCAGCCGCTCGCCGAAACGGGCGAGGATCGCTTTGACCTCCTCACGCAGCCGCTCTTCCTCGGCCCTGACGCGCGAGGGACGCAGCAGGGCCAGACCCAATTCCAGCAGCGGACCGATCACCGGCACGGCCGGCTTCACGGCGCGCAGCCGCGTGTGCGCGCCGATCAGGACATTGTCCATGACGCTGAGATTGCCGAACACGCGGCCGAGCTGAAAGGTGCGCGCGATGCCTTCGGCCGCGAGCCGCTCCGGGGACAGGCCGGTGATGTCCTGCCCTTCGAAGCTGACGGTGCCGGCATCGGGCCGGTCAAGCCCGGTGACGAGATTGAACAGCGTCGTCTTGCCGGCGCCGTTCGGGCCGATGATGCTGATCAGTTCGCCCTTGGCGAGATCGAGGTCGATCGTATCGACCGCGGTGAGGCCGCCGAAACGGCGCGTCAGGCCGCGCAGGGACAGCATGGCGTGAAGCTGCTTCTCCATCAGACCGTTCCCAACAGGCCCTGCGGCCTGAACCGCACCAGCAGCAAGAGAACGATGCCGTAGATCAGGATGCGATACTCCGCCGCGATCCGGAACACCTCCGGCAGGCCGACCAGCGCGACCGACCCGACAATCGCGCCGACGACGTTGCCGAGGCCGCCGAGGATCACGACGGTCAGCGCCAGGATGGATTGCTGCGTGTTGAAGGTCTCGTGGTTGATGTAGGAATAAAGATGCGCGGCGATGCCGCCGCTGACGCCGGCGGCGAAGCCGCCGAAGATGAAGGCGATCGACTTGTAGCGATTCAGGCTGAGGCCATAGGCGCGCGCGGCGATGTCGTCGTCACGGATGGCACGAAAGCTGCGGCCGAGATGCGAGGTGAGCAGCCGCCCCTGCAGCAGCGCCAGCACGACCATCACCGCAAGGCTGAACCAATAGACCGAGGTCGGGCTGATCAGGTCATAGCCGAATAGAGCCAGCGGCGGAATGCCGGAGATGCCGATCGGGCCGCGCGTCACGCTCTCCCAGTTCAGGATCACCAGCGCCACGATCTCGCCGATCGCGAGCGTCGCGATCGACACGTAATGCCCGCGCAGGCGGAAGGACGGCGAGATCAGGAGCGTGCCGAGCGCGGCGCTCATCAGGCCACCACCGATGACGGCAAGTCCGGCCGGAACGGCCAGCGTCAGCGACAGCAATGCGGAGGTGTAGGCGCCGATCGCAAGCAGCGCAGCATGCCCGAGCGAGACCTGCCCCATCGTGCCCGCAACCAGCGTCAGGCTGAGCGCGAGCATGCCGAGCAGCCAGGCGTTGATCAGGGTCTGGAGCACGTAGAAGGACACCGGAAACAGCGGCAGGATCGCAAAGCCGGCAACGGCGGCCAATAGCGCCCAGCGCGGAATATTCACCGGGCGGCTCGGCGCGATGAACGTGCCGGTGAGCGGCTCGGGCGGCGCCTGCCGTGCGCTGACGAACAGGCCGTTCGGCCGCAGCACGAGCACGACGACGAGCAGCAGGAACGCGAACAAATTGCGGTAGCTGGTGCCGAGCACGGCGACGCCGTAGCTCTCGACGAGGCCCAGCAGCAGGCTGCCGATCACCGCGCCCGGCACGTTGCCGGCGCCGCCGACGACTTCCGCGACGACGCCCTTGAGCGTCGCCTGAAGGCTCATCGCCGTATCGATCTGGTTGTAGTACATGCCGACCAGCATGCCGGAGACGCCGCCCAGCGCCGCCGCGATACCGAACACGGCTTGATTGACCCGGTTGACGTCGACGCCCATCTGCATGGCGGCGTCGCGGTCCTGCGCGGTGGCACGCACGGCCCAGCCGAGCTTGGTGTAGCGCAGGAACACGAACAGCAGCAGCGCACTGGTGAGGCCGACGCCGGCAATGAGCAGATCAAGCGGCCCGATCGTCCCGCCACCGACCTGGAAGCGGACATCGGGCAACTGGCTCGGCAACGCGCGCGGATTGGGCGAGAAGATCAGCATCACCAATTGATCAAGCACGAAGCTGATGCCGATGGTCGCGAGCAGCGGCGCGATCCGCACCGAGTTCTGCAGCGGCCGCAGACCGAACCGCTCGATGATCAGACCGACGATCGCCGCGGCCACGGCGACCACGATGATGGTGAGAGGCAGCGGCGTGTGCAGCTGCACCACCGCGATCCAGCCGATATAGGCGCCGACCAGATAGATCGAGCCTTGCGCGAAGTTGATCAGCCGGCTGACGCCGAAGATCAGCGCGAGCCCGACTGCAACGAGCGCGTAGACATTGCCGACGATCAGCCCGTTGATGGTGTGGTCGAGCCAGGAGGACACGCAGCATTCCTAATCAGGGAGAAAGCGGCCGGAGCGATCGCTTCGGCCATCACATCAGGTCGGCTTGCCGTCCCACAGCGCGAACTGGCCCTTGCGCACGACGAGTTCGGCGTTCATGGCGCCCTTGACGCGGCGGCTCTCGACGTCGAACGTCGCCTTTCCGAAGATGACGCTGGAGACGTCCTTCACCTTGGCGAAGGCATCGCGAATGGCGCGGCGGTCGGTGCCGCCGATCTTCACCACGGCAGCGGCCATGTTCATCGCGTCATAGGAATAGGCGTTGAAGGCGTCGGGCTCCTGCCCGTTGTACTTGGCCTTGAAGCCCTCGATGAACTTCCTCACCTCGGGCCGCGGATCTTGCGGGAAATAGCGCGTGCCGAGATGGACGTCCTCGACCGCCTCGCCGCCGAGCTCGATGAATTTCGGCGAGTACACCGAGCTGGCCGCGCAGATCGTCTGCTTCAGGCCGACTTGGCGCGCCTGGCGCGCGATCAGCGCGCCGTCGGAATAATAGGAGATCAGGATCAGCCCGTCCGGGCTGGCGTCGCGCACGCGCACCAGGGTGGAGCGGAAGTCGCGTTCCTCGGCGATGTAGCCCTCGGTGATCGCGACCTCGGCGCCGTATTCTTTGGCCGCCTTGACGAAATGATCGCGGCTGGTTCGGCCCCAATCGGTGTTGAGGTGCAGCACCGCAAGCTTCTTCAGGCCGAGCCGTCTGACGGCGTAGGACGCCAGCAGCGG
This sequence comes from Bradyrhizobium sp. USDA 336, assembly GCF_044908355.1. NCBI lineage: Bacteria > Pseudomonadati > Pseudomonadota > Alphaproteobacteria > Hyphomicrobiales > Nitrobacteraceae > Bradyrhizobium > Bradyrhizobium sp. USDA 336. The sequence goes on from NZ_JBIYDC010000002.1 coordinate 3,870,412, forward strand.
CTGCTCGTCGGCCTGGCTCACGGACGTGCTCCACATGAAGTCACCGCCCTTGGTGAAGTCGGGGTGCGAATTGGTGAAGCCGAACTGCACCAGGCCGCCGCGCTGATAGATCGGGGAGGCCGCCATCGAGGCGGGACTGGAGAAATCGCCGAGCTCCATGACGATGCGAGGATCGGAGACGAATTTCTGGGCGATCGCGACCGACTGGCGCGGATCGCTCTGGCTGTCCTCGAACTGGTAGGCGAGCTTACGGCCGTTGATGCCGCCGGCGGCGTGAATCTCGTCGAGCGCGAGATCAAAGCCCTGCTTCCACTGCGCGCCATATTGCGCGTTCGGTCCCGTGAGGGGGCCGCTGACCCCGAGCAGGATCGGCTCGGCGGATTGCGCCAGTGCGGCGCGCGAGAAGGCTGGGCTCGCCATCATGGCGGCGAGCGAGCCTTTGACCAGGGTACGGCGATCGATGTTGCTCATGCACGGCTCCATCCATTCAATGTTGATACAGCAGCAATTCTCGTGCCGGTGAGATTGCCTATTTCGAGGGCTCGCCGAGCGACAGCATCAGCCGGTTCGCCCAGTTGAAGAACGCGGCGCCGTTGATGACGTCGACGATCTCGGCGTCGTCGAGACCGGCGCGGCGCAGCTCGGCGATATTGTCAGGCCCGAATGCGATCGGCGTTGCGGCCAACGCCACCGAGGCCTTGACCACCGCATTCCAGCGCTCGCCGAGATCGGCCCCAACGCCCTCGTCGAGCAGGCGCTGGACGTCGTCGCGGCGCTTGGAATAGGTGCTGGCGAAGCGCGCATGCACGGAGGCGCAATAGATGCAGCCGTTGAAGCGCGAGGTCGCGGCAGCGGCGAGCTCGCGCTCGGCGCGCGGCAGGCCGTCGGCGACGTTGTAGAAGATGTCCTTGTCGGTCTTGGTGCGGGCTTCCAGCACTTCGGGATCGCGCACCAAGAGACGAAAATATTCCGACTTGGCGCGGGCGCGGTCGACGAGGCCGGCGTAGTGCCGCTCGGTCAGCTCGGCCTCGGGCAGCGGGTCGATCCACGAGACCCAGCCGAGCTCGTCCTGGGTGAAGACGACTGGCGGATTGACGGTGCTCATGATTGGGCCTCCTACGCGCTTGCGGCGGCGAGCGTGCGCAAGCCGCTGACCACACGGACCTGGAACGACAGGAATGCAACGAGCTGGGACAACGTGACGATGCCGGTGGCCGACCAGCCCGCGGCCAGCAGCGCCTTCATGTCGGCGGATGCGGCGTCGCGCGGGTGGAAGACAAGGAGATGCGCGTGCTCCAATGCTGCGACTAGCCTGGCGCCGAGGACAGGCTTGCGCTCCGCGCTGACGCGATAGATCAAGCCGGCCTTGTTCTCGATCGACAACGGACCGGCCGGATAGGCGCCATATGGACCCGAAGTCTTGCCGCGCTCGATCTCGGCGTTGATCGCATCGAGCAGAGGCGCGCCATCCGCGTTTGCGGCGAGCTTGTCGCGATAGAAGGCGGAAACGGGGGACTCGCCGTGGAGCCCGGTCACGAAGGCCGCGACCGCGGCGCGTTCGGTAAGCGAAATATCGCCGGCGTCGACCGGCTCGAACAAAGCGAGATAGCTCTTCTGCGCATTCTCGCGCGCCTGCAGGCGGCGCGCGCGGATGGCGTCGAGGGTGGAGCCGGGCTCGATGCCGGCGAGCGTGTCGATGATGTCTGTTGCTGCCATCACTCAGTCTCTTGCAACGCGTTTTTCGTTCATTTCCGGCTAGCCTGCGAGGGCAACGTCTTTGGCGGCCGTCCGGGCCCAGCCCAGCACTGGGGCGACCTTGTCGGCGACGAGCTCGATCGAGCGCAGGACGTAAGGATGCGGCGCATCCACTGAATGTACCTGAAAGACGAGATCGGTCACCCGTTCCAGCGTGGCGTCGGCGCGAAGCGAGGCGATGACGTGGTCGGCATCGCCGACATGGGTGTCGAACGCGGTGATCATCTCTTCCAGTGTCTCGCCCGGCGGAAGGTGTCCGCCCTTCATGAATTGCGGCAGCGCGCGGCGCAGTCCGATATCGGCGAGGCGCAGCGCCTCGCGATGGTCGTCGGCAACGAAGATGCTGCGCGAGGCCATGATGCGCGGCTCGCAGCCCGGCGGCAGCGCTGAGAGATAGGCGTCGATGATCGGATTCTGGATTTCGGCGAGCGTCGCGTTCGGCGCATCCTTGGCCCGCGGCTGCGTGCGCGAGAGCAGGAGGCCGTCGCCGGCCTTGCCGGCGCGGGCGCCGCCAGCAACGGAGAATGTCGCCTGCCAGATGCGCTTATCCAGTTGCGGCCGCTGCGGATAGAGCGTGTCGCCGCCATCGAGCGGCTTGCCGGTCAGGGCCTTGCGCACGATGTCCAGATTGCGGGCAAAGATCTCGTTGCGCTGGGCGCTGTCGAGGCCGAAGGCGGCGAAGGCCGACGGGTTGCCGCCGGTGCCGACGCCGAGCTCGAAGCGGCCGTTGCAGAGGAGATCCAGCACCGCGGCGTCCTCCGCCACCCGCACCGCGTTCTCCAGCGGCAGGGTGACGATGCCGGTGCCGAGGCGGATGCGCGAGGTCTGGGCGGCGACGTAACCCAGGAACGTGAAGGGCGAGGGCAGGCCGCCCTCGCGCTCATGGAAATGATGCTGCGCGATCCACGCGGAATCGAGCCCGGCCTTCTCGGCGCGCACGATCTGCTCGGCGGCGAAGCGATAGCGGTCCGCCGCCGGCGCCTCGTCGAGCAGCCGCGTGAAGAAGCCCAGGCGTTTCAGGTTGGCAAAGCGTTTCATACGATCCCTGTCGGGCGAGGATGGGCCCCGATGATGTCGGTTGCCGCAGCTCCCGACAAGCGGGCATTACGCAGGGCACATACGCAAGATTCCTGCGCAAGGCTGATCGCAAGGCTGCCCGCCGGATCGCCTTGATGTGGACTCTGGGCAGGCAGATTGCCTACCAGCTCGGCAGCACCGCGCCCTTGAACTTGGTCAGGACGAACTCCTTGACTTCAGGCGTGTGATAGCTGTCCACGAGGATCTTGACCCAAGGCTTGTCCTTGTCGGCGCTGCGCACCGCGATCAGGTTGACATAGGGCCCCTTCGGGTCCTCGCGCAGGATCGGGTCCTTGACCGGATCGAGGCCGGCCTGGGTTGCGTAATTGGTGTTGATCGCGGCGGCATCGACGTCGTCGAGCGCGCGCGGTGCCTGCGCCGCGTCGACCTCGATGAACTTCAGCTTCTTGGGATTGTCGGTGACGTCGAGCACGGTCGGCTTGAAGCCGGTGCCGTCCTTCAGCTTGATCACGCCCTTGTCGCGCAGCAGCAGCAGCACGCGGCCGCCATTGGTCGGATCGTTCGGGATCGAGACCTTGCCGCCCGCGGGAATGTCGCCGAAGGCCTTGTGCTTCTTCGAATAGACGCCGATCGGGAAATTCACGGTCAGGCCGACGGATTCGATCTTGTAGCCGCGGTCGGCCTTCTGGTTGTCCAGGTAAGGCTGATTCTGGAACGAATTGGCCTGGATCTCGCCGGCATCGAGCGCCGCGTTCGGCACCACGTAGTCGGAGAACTCCAGCAGCTGGATGTCGAGGCCCCGCTTGGCGGCGATCGGCTTCACGGCTTCGAGGATCTGCGCATGCGGCCCGGGCGTCACGCCGATCTTGATGGTCTCGGCCGCGGCTGCGGCGGACCATGCGGCCAGCACGGCAGAGAGAATCAGGGGAAGGCGAAACAACATCTTGGTCTCCTTAGGTCTTGCGGCAACGGAACCGTATTCCCTTTTCTGCGGTGCGAAATCAATGAAATGGAAATCCATATTGGGCGCGGCTCGGGGCCAGCCTTTCTCCAATCGGCCGCAAACGGAAAACGAATGCAGAGTGCGACAAAGTGCGCGCGCGTAACCCGGATGAAGCGCCGCGCAAGCAGAGCTGCTGCCGCTCGTGGCAAGAATCCCCGATTACACTTTCGTTCCATCCGCAGCCGGGCCGGCGTCCTTCTCTTTGACTCCACCACGCCCGACGTGCTGAGTTAGCGCGCACTGAGCCGGTGGCGACGAAGTGGGGATCATCCAATGAACGAGAACGAAATCCGCAATCTGGTCGCAGAGGTGAAGCAAGGCACGCTGTCGCGGCGCTCGTTCATCAGGACAATGGCCGCGGTCGGAATCGCGGCGCCGATCGCCAGCCAAATCTTGGTCTGGCACGACGTCGCAATGGCTGACGCCACGCTGCCGTACAAGCCGGCCAAGGCCGGCGGCGGCGGCACGCTCAAGATGCTGCTCTGGCAGGCGCCCACCCTGCTCAATCCGCATTTCGCGCTCGGCACCAAGGACCAGATCGCCTCGCGCATCTTCTTCGAGCCGCTCGCCGGCTGGGACAAGGAGGGCAACCTCATCCCCTGCCTCGCCGCCGAGGCGCCGACCAAGGCGAACGGCGGCCTTGCGGCCGACGGCATGAGCGTGATCTGGAAGCTGAAGCGAGGCGTGACCTGGCATGACGGCAAGCCCTTCACCGCCGACGACGTCGTCTTCACCTGGCAATACGCCGCGGATCTCGCCACCGCGGCCTACACCACGGGCTCCTACAAGGACATCAAGGTCGAGAAGATCGACGACCACGCTGTCAAGGTGATCTTCCGGGCGCCGACGCCGTTCTGGGCCGATCCGTTCGTCGGCTCGGTCGGGATGATCCTGCCGAAGCATCATTTCGGCGAGTATGTCGGGGCCAAGTCGCGTGAAGCGCCGGGCAATCTGAAGCCGGTCGGCACCGGCCCGTACAAATTCGTCGAGTTCAAGCCGGGCGACATGATCCGCGCCGAGCGCAATCCCGACTATCACATCAAGAACCAGCCGCATTTCGATATGCTCGAGATCAAGGGCGGCGGCGATGCGGTGTCTGCGGCGCGCGCCGTGCTGCAGACCGGCGAATACGACTTTGCCTGGAACATGCAGGTGGAGGAGGAGGTCCTCAAGCGCATGGAGGCCGGCGGCAAGGGCAAGCTCGACATCACGCCTTCCGGCAATGTCGAGTTCATCATCCTCAACACGACCGACCCCTGGACCGAGGTCGACGGCGAGCGCTCGAGCGTCAAGACCAAGCATCCGACGCTGTCCGATCCCGCCGTTCGACGCGCCATCAATGTTCTGATCGACCGCGATTCGATCCAGAAGTTCATCTACGGACGCGCCGCCATCGCGACCGCGAGCTTCGTCAACGCGCCCAAGCAGTTCAAGTCGCCGAAGCTGAAATACGAGTTCGACATCGACAAGGCCAACAAGATCCTCGACGAGGCCGGCTGGACCAAGGGCGCGGACGGCATCCGGGAGAAGGACGGCAAGAAGCTCAAATACGTATTCCAGACCTCGACCAACGCGCCGCGGCAGAAGACGCAGGCCATCATCAAGCAGGCGTGCCAGAAGGCCGGCATCGACATCGAGATCAAGGCGGTCACCGCCTCCGTGTTCTTCTCATCCGACGTCGGCAATCCCGACACCTACTCGAAATTCTATGCCGACATGGAGATGTACAACACCACGCAGCCGCAGCCCGATCCGGAGCGCCTCTTGAACCAGTGCGTGTCCTGGGAGATCGCCACCAAGGACAACAAATGGCTCGGCCGCAACAATTCGCGCTATTCCGATCCCGAAGCCGACAAGGCCTACAAGGCCGCGCAGAACGAACTCGATCCGGTCAAGCGCGCCGCGCTGCTGATGAAGGTCGACGAGATCTTCTGCGAGGCCAACGTGTTCCTGCCCCTGCTCTCGCGCCACGTCGTCAACGCCGGCGCCAACAATTTGATGATCGACATCTCCGGCTGGGACACCATCACGTGGAACCTGGCGGCGTGGTATCGGACCTGAGGGGCTCGTGAGCGCGCCTATGGTTGCAGCGCAGCGCGGCCGTCAGAACGTGACAGCGAATCCTCTCCACTGTGTGCTCCAGATCACAGCGGAATCGCGCACCATCGCCTACAAGGATCGGGCATGGCCGCAAACAAGGTAACGGCGGTACGCACGAGGCTGGGAAGACGATCAACAGCTACGGACTTTGCGAAGCCGTCAGGATGAAGAATCCGGCGGCTTTTTCCTTGCTTTGCGCGAGCGGCACCCGCGAGACCGCGTGCAGCGGGCACGGATCCCGCCTGGCGCTATGAAGCTCCCGAGCCCTTCTTCTCCTCGCGCTCTTCCTCGATCTGGCGTTCGGCTTCGAGCCAGAACTCCAACTCGCGATTGCTCGGCCGTCCCGCCTGCTCCCAGAGCTCATAGGCGCGTGTGCGCACCTTGCCACGGCGCATCATGCGAAGCAGCTTTCGTTTCAGTTCCTCGGCGAAGCTCCTGAAGCGTTGCCCGGTGGTTTCGTCCCTGACGAGCGAAGCCGCTCGCGTTGCGAGTTCGATCTGGTGCTCTAGCTTCTTCTGTTCGTCCACCGCCAAACTGCCGTGGGAAAGGGTTCTTGTCGGAGCCGTGCGGAGACTAAATTCCCTTCCCCGACGGTCCGTTCCCTGAGGTGTGGCGCTTCGGAAAGGACGAAGGTCGCACCATCGGTCCAGCCGAAGCCGCCGGCGCCGCTAATGCCACGTCGTGTCGGCTTCGACGACCACCACCCTGATTTCAGGATCCTCAGTCGTGTTGCAGGTGCAGGGCATGCCCTCGCCGCAGCGGCAGCCGCCGAGCTTCTCGCTCCAGACCCGGAGCGGATGGTTTTCGCAGACCCATCCAAGACCTTGGCAGAATGGGCAGGCCTTGTCGGTCACAGCGTATCCGGCGTCCGCAGCGTGTTCGACCCGTCCTCGTTGCGCAGCTCCTGCTCCGCCGCGTGCCAAAATTCCTCCTCGCGGCCTTCGGGCTTGCCCGCCTGCTCCCACAATTGGTGCGCGCGTTCTCTGATCTCTTGCTCGGTCGGCTCGGACAATTGCACCTCCTGCTTGGAAGCACGGCCCCACCCTGGGGGGTATGGGGGGCTTGGAGGCGGGGCCGTGCAGGCCAGCGATCGGCGGCGATGCTGACCCGCGGAGTCAAGTTTCAACCATGTGCAAGAGTTCCTACACGTCTGCCCGTGCCGGATGGCCGGCTTGTCCCGGGGCGTGCATGCCTTTCCACCCGGCATTGCGCCGACGTCGGATGCACGTGGGCCGTTACGTCATCCGAACCCAGACGCCATTACCCGCGGACGACTTCACCGCAGCATCGATCAACTTCACGCCGGCAAGGCCATCCTCGACCGTCGGGAAGACGACATCGGGATGCGGCTTTTCACCGGCCGCTGCCGCGCGGATGGCGCGCGCCGCCTCGGCATAGATCGTTGCGAAACCTTCAAGGTAGCCCTCGGGGTGCCCCGATGGAATGCGGCTAACGCGGGCGGCCTCGCCCGATGCGCCGGCCCCGCCGCGGGTCAGGAGCTGCCTGGGCTTGCCGTAGGGTGTGAACCACAGGTGGTTCGGATTCTCCTGCGCCCATTCGAGGCCGCCTTTGCTGCCGTAAACGCGCAGTGTGAGCCCGTTCTCGTTGCCGACGGCAACCTGGCTCGCCCACAGCATGCCCTTGGCGCCGCTCTTCCACTTGAGGAGAATTTGGACATCATCGTCGAGCCGCCGCCCCTCGACGAAGGTCGACAATTGGGCGAGCAATTCGTCGAGCTCGAGCCCGCTGACGAAGCAGGCAAGATTGTAAGCATGGGTGCCGATGTCGCCGATGCACCCGCCGGCGCCGGACCGGGACGGGTCGGTGCGCCACGCCGCCTGCTTCTGGCCGGTGGTTTCCAATGGCTCGGTCAGCCAATCCTGCAGATACTCGACCTTGACGAGACGGATCTCGCCGAGATCGCCATTCGCGACCATGGCGCGCGCCTGCCGGACCATGGGATAGCCGGTGTAATTGTGCGTGACGACGAAGACCCTGCCGGTCTTCCTGACCAGCGCCACCAGTTCCTCGGCCTCTGCAACGGTCGTCGTCAGCGGCTTGTCGCAGATGACGTGGATGCCGGCTTCGAGGAAGGCTTTGGCGACGGGGCTGTGCAGGTGATTGGGCGTCACGATCGCGACCGCCTCGATGCCATCCGCTCTCGCCGCTTCTGCCCGCGCCATCTCCTCGAACGAGCCATAGGCCCGGCCGTCGGCGATACCGAGCTCCTTTGCGGAAGTCCTGGCGCGAACCGGATCCGACGCGAGCGCGCCGGCGACCAGCTCGAACTGGTCGTCGATGCGCGCGGCAATGCGGTGGACTGCACCGATGAAGGCGCCCTGGCCCCCGCCGACCATGCCGAGGCAGATACGGCGATGGCCGCCGGTTTCATTGCTTGCTTCGATCGCCATGTTGCACCCTCTCTTTTAGGAGATGCCGAGCATCTTGCGGTTGGCTGCCGCGTCAGCGCCGCTGCCTGCGAAATCATCGAAGGCCTTCTCCGTCACCCGGATGATATGGTTTCGGATGAACTCGGCGCCCTCGGCCGCGCCCTGCTCGGGATGTTTCAGGGCACACTCCCACTCGAGCACCGCCCAGCTGTCGTAATCGTATTGCGTGAGCTTGGAGAAGATTGCGCCGAAATCGACTTGACCATCGCCGAGTGAGCGGAAGCGGCCGGCACGGTCGACCCAGCTCTGGAACCCGCCATAGACGCCCTGGCGACCGGTGGGATTGAATTCGGCGTCCTTGACGTGAAACGCCTTGATGCGCTGGTGGTAAATGTCGATGTAGTCGAGATAGTCGAGCTGTTGCAGCACGAAGTGCGAGGGATCGTAGAGCAGGTTCGCGCGCGGATGATTGTTCACCCGCTCGAGGAACATTTCGTAGGAGACACCGTCGTGGAGGTCCTCGCCAGGATGGATCTCATAGGCGAGATCGACACCGTGCTCGTCGGCATAGTCGAGGATAGGCCGCCAGCGCCTGGCGAGCTCATCGAAGGCAGTCTCGATCAGGCCGGCGGGACGCTGCGGCCAGGGATAGACATAGGGCCAGGCAAGCGCGCCGGAGAACGTCGCCTGCGTACTGAGCCCGAGCCGCCGGGACGCCAGGATGGCGCGCTTGACCTGATCGACGGCCCATTCCGTGCGGGCCTTGGAATTGCCACGCACGTCCGGCGCTGCGAAGCCGTCGAATGCCGCATCATAGGCCGGGTGAACGGCGACGAGTTGGCCTTGCAGATGGGTCGAAAGCTCGGTGATGGAAAGGCCGTGACGAGCCGCAATGCCCTTCACCTCGTCGGCATAGGCCTGAGACTCCGAGGCTTTGTTGAGGTCGAAGAGCCGCCCATCCCAACTCGGGATCTGAATCCCCTTGTAGCCAAGCGACGCCGCCCATCCGCACATCGCACCGAGCGAGTTGAACGGCGCCGCATCGCCAGCGAACTGAGCGAGGAATATCGCAGGCCCTTTGATCATCTTCATCGATTGCTTCCTTCCTTGGACTTTTTGGGGCGCGCTTTTCCGCGCACTTGGTTCGAGGATGCCGGCCATCAAGGGAGAGAGCAATACCGGACTATGCAACGAGAAAAGCTTCAAACGGCCGCAGGACAGATCCAGGCCGCAGCTTCATCGCTTCTGCAACACTGTGGAGAGCGCCGAACCATCGTTCAAGATCGAGAAGATTTCTCGCGAGGATAGATGCTCTGCGGCCTCCTCGAAAGTTTCGCTTGCATCGACCTTGGCACGGCCGACCGCCAGATTGGCGTCGACCGTGTCGGGTCTGATGGGACAAGGCGGCGGCAGCTGCGCGAGGTGGAAGGCCAGGAGCGCGGGGTCTTGGCGCAGCTCCACCAAGGCGGGGCTGCCCCCTAGGTCCGCGGACGCGCTGAGTTCGTTCGCTCGCCGCAGGACGGGAGGCGGCTCTCGTTCTTCCGGAGTGACAAACAATCTTCCGGAGACGGACTTGGCGGTCAGCGCGCCTATGGGAACGGCGAACAGCAGCCCAACGATGACCGGCGACATCCAGAGCAGAAGTGGCAGCGAAACGGCGTAGGCGCTTGCGGCCATCGCAACGCCGCACAGGGTCGGAACGCCGTATTTCCGATAGAGCTCGCGCCGCTCCACCGTGCCGTCGTCGCGCCTTTGCGTCTGCCAGCCGGCATCGCGGCCGGCCAGAATCTCGACGACGGCGATCGACTGAAAGATCATCATCACCGGCGCCATCAGCGCGGATACGATGATCTCCGCGAGAACTCCGGCCGAAGCGCGCAACGCGCCGCCGAACTGGCGTCTCACCGAGCCTCGCATCCAAACGAGCACGAGGCTGAGAAGCTTGGGCAACAGCAGCAACCCCATCGTGGCGACGAACACCCAGATGGCAAGCACGGGATCCTGGGCCGGCCACGTCGGAAACAACGAGAACCCCTTCGAAAAATACTCCGGACGCACGAAGCGGGCCTGCAACGAGATCAGCATTCCCAGCAGGAGGAACAGCAGCCAGAGCGGCGCCGTCAGATATGCCCCTATCCCCACCATGAAATGCACGCGCGAGACCCAATGGAGACCCCGCGCAGGCACCACGGCGAGATGCTGAAGATTGCCCTGACACCAGCGCCGGTCGCGCGCTGCGAAATCGAGCAGCGAAGGCGGCACCTCTTCGTAGCTTCCGCCGAGCGTCGGCAGCAGGTAGATGCCCCACCCGGCGCGCCGCATCAGCGCAGCCTCGACGAAATCATGGCTGAGGATGTGCCCGCCGAACGGCTTCCGTCCCCGAAGCTGCGGCAGCGCCGCCTCTTCAGCAAACGCCTTCACCCGGATGATCGCATTGTGGCCCCAGTAATTGCCTTCGGAGCCGTGCCACCAGGCGACGCCGGCGGCGATCATCGGTCCGTACAGGCGGCCGGCGAATTGCTGGACTCGGCTGAACAGGCTTCGTGCGTTGACGACCATGGGGAGCGTCTGGACGAGGCCGGCGCTCGGATTGCTCTCCATGGCATGGACCAGTCGGACGATGGTCTGCCCGCTCATGAGACTGTCGGCGTCGAGCACGATCATGAAGTCGTAGGCGGCGCCGAACCGCGTGATCCACTCGGAGATGTTGCCGGCTTTCCGAGCCGTGTTGTCGGCTCGATGGCGATAGTACAGCCTTGGCGTTCCGACGGCTTGTCGCAGCGCGAGGAGCGCTTTTTCCTCGGCGACCCAGATGTCGGGATCGGTGCTGTCGCTCAGAACGTACCAGTCGAACAGCCTTCCTTGGGAGGTCGTCTCCAGGGATTCGATGATCGCGCGAAGCCGCGCCGTCAATCGGTGCGGATCTTCATTGTAGGTGGGAAGCAGCATGGCGGTGCGGCTTGCGATCGCAGGCAGCTCCTCGTCCGGCGCAAAGGCGCCCGGACGATGGACCAGCAGCACGAAGAAGCCGGCCAGCGCGGAGGCGAACGAGAAGGCGACCCAGGCGAGCAAGACCAGGAAGAGCGCCAGCACCATGGCTTCAAGGATGGTGACGCCGCCGACCTGCAGCACGCGATACATCTCATATCCGCCGGCCCCGGTGAGCGCCGCTGTCGAGAGCAGGATGAGGCCGCGCCGCCAGGCCATGGCGGGGGCAACCGGCGCCGGAATGCGGTCGGGTACCCCATGTTTTCCGAGGTCGCCAGGAGCCATCGGAAGGGGGGCCTCCGTCGGCAGCAGGCGCTGGGTCGCGATATCGCCGACAATCGGCCGCGGTGCAGTGCTCAGGGTGCCCATCGGTAGACCCAGACTTCCGACAAAGGCTTGTCGCCTTCTGCCAGAAATGCCCGCAGTTCGATCGGCTCGCCTTTGACCCGGCACTGGAAGCTGAGCCGCCAGCCACCGGTGTAGGGATTGGGCTGCGTGACGATGTTCTTCACCTCGGACTTCTCCGCCGTCACCACGCCTTTGACACCGGCAGGATCGACGCCCTTGAGGTTGTCGCCATGCAGATCGAGCACGAACAGGCGCGCATCTCCGCCCCTCGCCCCGATCCCGCTTCGCGTGAATCTGGCCAGCGAATGCGGCTTCGGGCTATCTGGCCCCCAATGCAGCCGATAGGTGTAGTTGTGTTCGCCCTTGGCCTGGAGCGGGCTTTTCGGGCGCCAGAATGCGGCGATGTTGTCGTGGATCTCCTCCTTGGTCGGGATCTCGAACAGCACGACGCCGCCCTCGCCCCAATCGCCGATCGGCTCCATCCAGAGACTTGGACGTTTTTCGAAGCTGGATTCGATGTCCTGGTAGGCGAAGAAGTTTCTCTCCCGCTGCATCAGCCCGAAGCCACGCGGATTGAGATCCTGGAAGGTGCTGATCTGGAGATCGCGGGGATTGCTGAGCGGCCGCCAGAGGCTTTCGCTCTTCCCGTTGAAGATCGCAAGGCCATCGGAATCGTGGACGGAGGGGCGGAAATCGTCGATGTCGTTGCGGTCGTTCGGACCATAAAAGAACATGCTGGTCATGGGCGCGAGACCGGCGCGCGGCATCTCGACGCGCGGGTAGACCGACATTTCGACGTCGAAGACCGTCGTCTCCCCGGGGCGCACCGTGAACCGGTAGCTCGCGGCGCAGCTCTTGCTGTCGAGCAGAGCATGGATCACCAACGATGTCGCACCCGGCGCCGGCCGCTCGAGCCAGAAGGCCTTGAAGAGCGGAAATTCCTCGCCCTTGGCTTCGCCCGTATCGATCGAAAGTCCCCGGGCGGAGAGCCCGTACGTCTGCCCCTTGGCCACGGCGCGGAAATAGCTCGCGCCCAGGAAGACGCAGACCTCGTCGTAATAGTCGGGACGGTTCATCGGCGCATGGATGCGGAAGCCTGCGAACCCGAGATCGCTGTCCTCGAACGCCGGGACTTTCTCGCCGAAGGAAAAGTCCGCCTTGCGGTACTTGAGCTCGGATGCCTTTCCGTCCGCGACCTCGAAGATGTTCACCCTGTTCTTGTAGAAAAAGCCGCGGTGGAAGAACTGCGCCTCGAACGGAAGATTCTTGCCGCGCCAGAGCGCCCGCTCGGGCAAAAAGCGGATCGAACGATACTGATCGTAATCCAGGTCCTTCAATCCGCTCGGGAGCTTCTCGTCCGGCGCCTCGTACGGCTTGCCCGCCAGCTTGCGCGCCAGGTCCCTCACCGTGGACGGCCCGAACATGTCGTCCGAAGGGGCTGCCAGACTGCATCGGGGAGCGAGCAGCAACGCCGGCAGCACTGCCGACCCTTGAACAAGCTGGCGTCGGTTCACGTGCTCTCCCTACTCGCTACTGGTGCCCCGGCCAAGCAAACGACCATCACGCACGCGAGTTCCAACCAGCCCAGTTCAACCCTCGCGCGCCGCCCGCGTGAGATCGCCGGCTGATTGCGACACGGCTTCGCATCCTCACGACGACTTTCGCCCGAGCTTTGCTTCGTCACTCCACCCTCTGAAAACCAAGAGGGCACAGGGAAGGCCCTCGGGATGAGCCGGGATGGGCAGGTTTTATGCGGTATTTCCGAATTTCGGCTCAATACCATGAATTTTGGCCGGCGCGACAGCCAAAGCCTTGCATGTCATTTCCCGGCAACGAAGTAAAAATCCTGCCGGCCCGAGACCGATCCGTAGCTGAACGGCTTTTGTGCACGATTGGTCGCCTCCATGACGTCGTCACGCACGACGTCGAACAGCCGGCGCACCTCGAGACCGGGCTTGCGCATATTATTGACGAACGCCGTGGCAAACGGGCTGTTCCTGCCCTCTCCGTCGAGCGCCATCTCTCCATCCTTTGCGGCATACACCACCAGCGTGCCCGCCTCGGGCTCGATCGACGCAAGGCCGCGCGACACCGAACGCGACGCCAGCGTCATGGTGCGCTTCATCTGGTTGGCGAAGGGATTGTCGCGGCAGGCATCGAGGACGATGAGGCGCAGCCGCTTGGCGCGTTCCGCGGCGTTCAACACCTGGTCCAGCGCCACGGCTTCGAAGCTGACGTCGCGGTCGGACGCGATCTTCGCGTCGATCGGGATCAGATAGTTGACGCCGCCGACCTCCATGCCGTGACCGGCGTAATACACCATCGCCCAGTCGGCGATTTCCGCCTGCCTTGCAAAGTCGCGCAACGCCGCGGTCAACGCATCCTTGCGCAGATCGGTTAGCAGCGTGACGGAATCGAATCCGGTGAGCCTGAGCGTTTCGGCGACGAGCGCCGCATCGCGCGCCGGATTGGTGAGCGCTGCGACATTCTCATAAGCGGAGTTTCCGACCACGAGCGCGATGCGCCTGTCATTTCTGCTTGACGGTCCCGGCAGCGCGATGACCGACGTGGTGGTGGCGGGAACGGTCTTGATGGACGTATCGTCCAGCGCGGCGAGGCGTTCGCGCGCCTTGTCCATCGCCCATTTCGCGCTGTCGTACTTCTGCGGGGCAGCCAGAGCTGCGTTGAAGTCGGCGCGGGCCTTTGCGATCTCGCCCAGCTTCTCGAACACCATTCCGCGGTTTACCAGCGCGCTCTGATGTTGCGGATCATTGCGCAGCGAGTCTTTGAAATCGGCGAGGGCCTGATCGTACCTGCCCTGAAGGAGATAGATGTCGCCGCGGTTGTTGTAGGCCAGCGTCGTCCTCGGCAAAAGCCGGATCGCCTCGCTGAAATCGGCCACGGCACGCTCGGACTGGCCGGTGTCCCGATAGGACAGTCCGCGATTGTTGAACGCATAACCGTAGGTCGGGTCAATGCGAATGACCTCGGAGTATTCGGCGATCGCCCGGGTGTGGTCGCCCTTGCCGGCATAGAGCCGCCCTCGATTGAAGTAGGCGAACTTGAACCTCGGATTGATGCGGATTGCGGCGTTGTAATCCGAAAGCGCGCGCTCGGAATCACCTGCAGCGGCATAGGCCATGCCGCGGTCGTTCAAGGCGTTCAGATTGTTTGCATCGAGCCGGATCGACTCGGTCAGGTCGGCAATGGCCCGATCTACCTCGTTCCGGCGAAGCAGGGCGGCGCCGCGATGCTGCCAGGCAAGCGCGTATTTCGGATCGATGCGGATGGCGTCGCTGAAATCGGAGATGGCGCGATCGTAGTCGCCCTTGTCGCCATATTCGGCACCGCGATTGTCGAACGCCACGGCATCGCGCCCACCGCTCTTTGCGATCAGCCGCGAACACGCGGCGATGCGGTCTTCATGGCCGCGCTGCGCGCAGATTGTCCGGTCATCTGCTGCCGCAAGATCAGCGGCTGCCAGAACTGTGAACAAAAAGAGACTGAAAACCAGTGCAATCCGATTCCGCATGGTCGCCACCCTGCTGCCGAGCCCACAATATAGACAGAGAAAGGCGGCCACACCTGTGATGGTGATCACAGAACCCGTCGGTTGCTTCCCGGGTGCGGCCGCGGAGCATGCTCGCGGTCGCTTCGTTTGCTTGTCATGGGCTCGGCTTGGGCGAAGGCGTCGGTGAAGGGCTGGCCTCCGGCTTCACGACCGCCCCGTCGCCATGAGGCACGCACGTTCCGATATTGCCCAACAAGCGCTTGGCCTGCACATCGCGGGCTTTGGAATAGTCGCGACGCCGCTCGATGTTCATCGCCGCCCATTTGTCCCAGGCATCGAAAGCATCGGCATAGTGCTTGCGCATCTGCTCTTCCGCCGAAAGGCAATCGGTGAACTTGTCAAACACCAGGTCTGTGTTCACAGGCGTCACGCCGCCGACCAGAACCACCAGCATCCACTTCATCGCACTTCACCCATGCTTCCGGATGCAAACGGCGAACAAAGCTCGGCGGTTCCCCGGCGGGGCGGGGCATCAACATCACGCGGCTACGGCGGCGCGCCGCGGCCTCCCCAGCCACACTTGCCATTCACCGCTCAGCCTTGATTCCGAATGCCGGACACAGCTTCGCATTCTCGCGGCTGAATTCGCCCGAGCTTTACCTGGTCACTCCACCCTCTGAAAGCCAAGAGGGCGCAGGGAAGGCCGGGTGCTGACAACGCACCCGCGGTCTGCTGCGCAAAATGCACACGCAGGAAGAACCGCACAGCAGCATACAGGTGGTGCCGATCACTCGGCCTTCCCTGCGCGATGGTCGGACGGCTTATGCCGCGCTCTCCCGGGAGCCGAGTTCCTTCTGGCCTCCCTCGCCCTCACGGAATTCACCGGCACCCGCGCCGGTTGACGCGACTACCGCCTCCGCAAGCGCTTGACCGTAGCAACGACGGCCAGGACCACACGGTTTTGCCGTACGCACGGCCCGCCATTTCGCCGCAGTATTCCCTGGCACCGTCGACAGCGCCGGAAACTTGCAAGACGAGACGAGACCTAGCAGCGTCGTTCGTCCGCGCGCGGCCGCGAGCTCACCGGGGACTACCCTCCCTGCCCGCTACCCGTCGCGCCCGACGCTGCCGCGTCCACCGCAAGCCCGGCTCGCGATCAAGACGACGACGCGATCGCCCCTCAAGGTGAGCCGGGATGGGCGCAGGTGTGCGATATTTCCGAAATTCGGTAAAGGAGAATATTTTTGTGGGGAGGGATTGACGGAGGCGACACAGGGTAGGATGGGTATAGAACGAAAGCGAAACCCATCGATACCGCCCGCCGTGGAACACGATGGTTTCGCAAGTGCTCTACCCATCCTACAGACCCGTCAGCCAGCGCAAGCTCGTTCGATTTCAGTTACGTAGGACGTCCATTCGAACGCAAAGGGGCCGATCTTCGACAGCTTGGTTTCGCTGTCATCTGCGTTTTCGTACGCAAAGTCGGACCAACGCACGACGTCGTCGCTTCGCGACACACGTGCCGTGATAGCTCCGCAGCCAAGGTCTCCGCATTCCGGACAAACATACAGAGCTACGCGGTTGCTCTCACCTATCGGAACGGCCGATGTCAGAAGTCGCGCAAGTCCATCGTTGAGGCGAACGGCAAGCTCGGGCTCTCGTTGAGGGACTGAAAGACAACCGGACAAATCAAAGCTGGAGGCACCGGTGATGGCAAAGAGAGATTGGCCATTGACGACAAAATCGAACGTGTACCGCTCCTTCTTCGCGGGACTTCCGCAACCGCTCCGATGAAGCACTACGAGTTCAAGCTGGTCGGACATTTCCTATCGCTCTGCGCCCAATTGCCGATCAATGCAGCGCGCGCGACGCCGCGCGCCAGCTATAGGACCAGCATAACGCACCGCTAGCATCGAGCCGAGTGCACGCGATACTCTGAAAAAACATCAGCTGTTTAGCTGGATTGGTAGCGGGGGAGCGCTACCGCCTACCCCCACACCGACCAAACCTACGATATCTTATCCAACCGTCCGCGTAGGACTTTTGCGGAGAGCTCCCAGCGCGGGCGTCGACGCCTCAACTGCGTCGTCACTCCGGCTCAGACCGGATGATCCGTGAATGATGGCTGAATGGGCCTGCCGCCGAATACCCGATGTCGCGGTGTCGCCTTCACACGACGCGGACGAGGTTCCGCCAACAGTGCGAGGACACCCCCAAGCCGGCTGTGCGAGGATCTCCGCCCTGGCACGCTGCGTGGCATTCATAAATGACGACGACGCTTGAAAGGCCAGTGATGTACGCCAAAACGATCGAGCAGGGCCGTTTTCCCGCGAGTAAGGCGCGCCCTCGTGCGCGAAACGTCTCGAACTCAAAATGGAGCCGTTGACCTCGCCTGAATGCCAAGGCGATCGAGCAGAAATACCGCAGATCAAGGACCCTCTATGCTGATTATCATCATGACTACCATGCTAACGTAGCCTTGCTACTTGCTTGGGGCCAACATTGTCATCGCAGGAAATTTCCTTCCAGTCGACTGCTGCAGCCGATCGGGATCTAATCTTCGCAATAATCGAGGGTCATCGCGAGCTGTTGGCGCATTACGATGCGGCCCTGTCCGTATCGGCGAAGCTCGATTCGGGACCCGAGTTTGATGCCGCCGAGGAAATCAGCTGTCAAAGGAACCATGCTCTCGCGGAGCATGGGAACGTGCTCATCCGTTCAACCCCAACCACGATCGCGGGCGTGATTGCTCTGACGCGTTACGTCGGCAGCCTACAAGAGTGGGATCTTCCCGATGATGACGCGTGGTATCGGACTTTCTTGGAAGCGCTGGCAGACGCGATCGATGGAATCACCATGGCGCAGCGGCTTGGGCAAGATGGCAACTAAAATGGCGCTCGCTTTCATCTTCCGCGGCATACTTTTCTGGGTGGCAATCGCTGCGCTTCTCTATTTCGTGTGGAAGTTGCCCTTCTGAAGTCTGACGATTGGGGGCTCGCCCGAGCCAGTATCGAGGCAATGAGGAGGGGCGGCTCTTGAACCACGATACTCGCCGGATCCCTGGAAGATGGATGCGAATTATGGCCTTGCCCGAAGCTGATCCTTCTTAGAATCGTCGACCACGACGCCTTTGCCACCGCTGCGCGGCAGGCGCGCCTGCTCCACTGCTGCAGAAGGGGCATCGCTTGAGAAAGATCAAGAGAACTGCGCCCAATTGAGGCAGCAATGTGCCAGGGGGCCGTGCCCATAGCCTCACGAATAGCTGCACGGTCGTTCCGCTAACAGCGCTGAAGTGCCCGAGAAAGCATCCGTTTCCTGGAAATTGGGATACTTCCGGACCTTGCGGAACAAACGACCACAGGAGCCGCTTTGGACCAGCCCCTACCGCCGGTGCTGCGACGTTCTGCACCATGGCGGCGGCTCAGTCTGTTGTCCAGTAGACAAAGACGCTGGGCAGGCCGCCGGCGAAGTGAACTTAGCTATCCGCAATCGCGCATCAATCGGACCGCTCTGCCGATCTTCACTGGCGCAGAGGCTTGCGAGACGTCATCCTGGTCTCCCAGCAAACCACAAGCCGAACATATGCTGCCGACATGGAATTACATCGCGGTCCACGCCCATGGGCGATTGAATTCTTCGAGTATCTCAATCGCCTGCTTCAGATCGTGACGCGATTGACGAACCTCCATGAGACGTGACGTGCGACGCCGTGGGCGGTCAGCGATGCTCCCGCGGATTTCATCCCGATCACCATGATCGGACATGAACCACCGCTGGCGCCTGATCGCATTGGTTTCGGCACCGGCCTAAGCGGCGAGCAAACTGGCACAGGACCAGTATATTGCAGCTTTGTCCCACTTCAGGACGAGACGATAATGTGCATGACCGTCGCCAAGAACGCCGCTCGAGAGAATGATCGTACATCTGCAACTCTCACAGCTCTCCAGCGACGTAGGGAGATTAACCCGGGCCGTCAATTAACTCACGAATTTGCCAATGGAACAGTCAGCTTGAGCTTACTACACTATGTGGAGAGTTGTCGGTTTTCCGACAGGGGCCAAATCCCGTGTCAGGTCGAGTACAGCGGGCATAGTACGCGAACTCTCGAAAAGCCCATTCGCGTTGTGGCTTGCCCAGCGCCGCCTGGCATGGTCACTGCCTAAAACGAATCGATCAAGAAGCAGAGCCACAAAGCAGCAATGCTCACGCTTTCCACCGCATCTCACCCTCGAGGACCGGTCAGCTGATTCAGCTCACTTAACCGGACATTACCCGCTATAAGCATCCGAGACATGTAGACCAGCAAATACTCTCGAACCCGTTGATATGGCACGATGACGTTCGATGACTCGCAGCAAATACCACGATTCGTTCAGTGCCTATTGTCGAGGACATGTTGGTCTTTCGATTGGCACGATGCTTGCTGAAGATCATTCGCTCCAAGGGGGTGCGGGAGACCTGCCAGGGCCTGGAAAAGCGAGATCAGCGCAATGACTTTGATAGGTGGCGTCATTCCGAGCGCGGATATTGTGAAACGAGCAGCGCGCATCGGTGCCGAAGTCAAAAATATCAAGCTGTCAGGCGATCTACCGGATCACGCGATAGCTGCGATCAACAGCTTATTGCTAGAGCACAAGGTGATCTTCTTCCGCAATCAAGGACATCTCAATGACGCTGAGCAGGAGCGCTTTTCCGCTCGTCTGGGAAAGGTAGTGCCACATCCGATACTCGGCGCTACCAAGGGGGCGTCGCTCCTCGAACTGGACTCCACTCGCGGTGGCGGTCGCGCCGACGTTTGGCATGCGGATGGGACCTTTGCCGACGCCTATCCAAAGATCTTGGTCCTGCGGGCCGTGGTAATGCCAACGTTCGGAGGCGACACCGTGTGGTCTAACACAGCTGCCGCTTATCTTGGTTTGCCGTCGCCACTACAACGGCTCGCCGAGGGCCTATGGGCCGTTCACAGCAACGTTTTCGATTACGCCGGGATCGCGCGTCTCCGCGAGGTCGACAAGAAGCACTTTGAGGAGGTGTTCACCAAAGCGGTTTTTGAGACGGAGCATCCCGTCGTGCGCGTCCACCCCGAAACAGGCGAGCGGACGCTAGTGCTCGGCGCCTTGGTGAAGCAGTTTGTTGATGTCCCCAAATACGACGGACAAAAGCTGTTCGACCTATTTCAATCTCACATCACCGCGCCCGAAAACACTGTGCGCTGGAACTGGTTAGAGGGGGATATTGCGATATGGGATAACCGCGCAACGCAGCATTACGCCGTCAACGATTACGGGGACCAGCATCGCGTCGTACGTCGGGCCACGATCGAGGGTGAGGTGCCTGTCAGCGTCGATGGCAGGAGCAGTGTAACGCGCCTGAAGGTGACCGAATGACTGCACGACGACGCGCAGCGCTCTCGGGCTGAAATCGAGAAAACCTGGCAATCTGACTTCTTTAAGGCAAACGCGAAAACACACTCTCCAACGCGATATCTCAGCTCTTAGCGCCAACGCGGCAGCGGCTAGCTTGATGCACGCAAACTATTTAGCGTCGACCGACGGCTTCGAGGAAACTTGAGCATCACTGTCCTTCGCCAGCGGTTTCCCGTTTCAGCTTAGAAAATCCTCGATCAGTGGCCATAAAGCGCGCCAACATAGGGGCGATGAGTTTAGTCGGATCGACCACTTGACCACCCTGGCGAGTAAGGGCTTCTGCATATGCAATGAGATCACGATGCACCGCCGCAGGCAGCTCCACACTTACTTTGACCGGCTTGTCGTCTGGAAGCTCTCCTATTTTTAGTTTTGGCATGTTGTCACCCTCTATACGGTGTAAGTATCAGGTCATGATTGACAAGAACACGTATTGGGAAGCCAGGTCGCACGGTTAGAGTGGGCTGAAGGCTGAGGCTGCGGCGAACCACCTGCTGCCCCGTCTGGTTTAGTGAGTCCGACGCGCCGTGTCGCAATGCCTGGATGATTGCACTGTCGTTGCTATTGGAGTCCGAGCCGGCGCCCAATTCGGTCCCAATCGCCAGAAGCGTCGATAGTGCCGCAGCATTGAACAACTCGCCCCAGTGATTGTCGACCTGATCTTCGAGACCTGCGTATCCGGCAGTGTCAGCGCCAGACTGCCGCTCGAGAACGATCGACCGTCCATTCGGCATGATCAGCCGTGTCCAGACGAGCAGGACGCGGGACTGGCCGAAAGTGACCTGGCTATCGTATACCCCGATCAGGCGCGCGCCCTGCGGTACCAACAAGAACCGACCGGTGGGCGTATCGTATACGTTTTCCGTCACCTGCGCGGTGATTTGGCCTGGAAGATCTGATCTAATCCCTGTGATCAGCGCTCCCGGAATGACCGTCCCGGCCTGCACGATGTATAGTGAGGCGGGCCTGGTGACGCGGTCAGCGCTGACCGTACGGCGATCCACGGAGGCGTTCACGAAGGCAAGCTTTCGGTCCTGACCGCTTTGTGCAGATGCGTCATCCCCGGTCCCCGTTGGATTCGATGGCACGACGCGATCGCTTCCAACAAGCGCCGCGGTGGGCGGACGTACTTCACGTCCGTTCGTCGAAGCGAATAGATGACTGATGCGGGCTGCCTCGGTCTCTTGATCCCGGCGCTGCTGGTCCGGATGAGCGCCAATCGCCGGCGACTGGCCTTGAGCGGCAAGGATCGGTCGACCGAGGTCCCCGGGGAGCGGCGGACCAAGCTGCGGGATTGGCTGGCGCGGAACGCCAGCATAATCCTTCGGCAGGGTCGTAATACCGTCGGCAACATTGTGATGGTCTGTGCTATAAAGCTCCTCCGCCGCCTGATTTCGGGAGCGATTATGCTGCAGCGACCACAGCACAGCCCCACCGATGACAAGCAGGACGACCGCGCTCCCGCCGGCCAAGAGCTTCCGCGACAACCGCGTCACGCGCGGATGCTCTGCTCTCAAGCGGAAGCTTTCCGACCGCTCCACTTGTGTCTCCGTTGGAACTGTTTTCTCGTGATCATTTCCATTGCGGGTGTTCATGACGACGGCCTCCCGTCGGTCCGGACAATACGGACCTTCTGCTGGTGCTCACCGCCGAGCCGGAGTTCGGCGGCTGCAAACAGCCGATCGACGATCAATACGTTACCGTAGGCGCGATAATTGACGAGCTCGGTCTTGCCCTCCGGGCCGATGACAAAGAGCGGTGGCATCTCGCCCTGCACGATGCCTTGCGGGAATTCGACATAGACCTTGCGGCCATCGTCATATGCGGCGATCGGCCGCCAGGGTGGACTGTCCCCTTCGATGACATAGCGGGAGATGCGCCGCGCCGGCTCCGGAAGAACGGGTTTCAGAGCAACTGAACGCGACTGCTCGCGCACTGCTTCCGGATAGTACCAGGCAACGGATGGCATATATGGCCGCTCGCGGGAGCGCAGTTCGATCAGGTAGGTCCGCCGATCGGTATTGACGACCAGGTTAGTCTCGATCGAAGCTCGGGTTGGCTTGACGAGGATATGGACGCGCCGTGTGTCGCCGCTCCCGCTCTCAGTATCGCCCACGACCCAGCGTACGGTATCTCCGGCCGCGATCGGCCCTGATCCCGTCAACTGTTCTCCCTCCTCTAGCGCGATATCCGTGATCTGCCCCGGTGCGGCGTAAATTTGATAAAGCGCCCCGGGACTGTAGGCGTAGATTTGCGCCGCGTTGAAATACCCCCGCTTGCGCGGTTCAACACGGGCCGCACTGTTTGCCATCTCAACCCGGCTCACCGGCTCTATGTTTTCCTTCCCTCCTGACTTACCGCCGAAAGCTGGCTTCCAGAGGGGTGGAACGTGAAGCGGTCTCGGTTTGTCGTCGAGAGCCACCGGTGGTGCCGGCAGCGGAGGAACTTCAGCGTCATAGTTGATCTCCGGCGGAATGTAGGTCGCGCATCCACCAAGCATCGACGAACAAAGCAGGAGAGCGTGGAAACTTGCTCGCTTCGCGAACACGAACTTGGGCCGAGTCGAATTGAGCCCGCTTTGCGCACCTGGATGCTTCGAATGAACGTCAGACGGCGTCTTGGTCACTGACTCAACTCCTTTGACCAGTTGATGGCGCGGACGTAGACGCCAAGGGGATTCTTGCGCAGGCGTTCGGCATCGCGCGGCGACTCGATTGCGATCGTGAGAATTGCTGACCAGCGTTCGGTCGAACTCAGCGAACCGTTGTCGTAACTGCGTTCAGTCCATGCGACCCGAAAGCTCTCCGAAGACGCGCGAATGACGCTCGAGACGTCTACGGAGATTTGAGCCTTGCCCAGTTTGGCAAAGGGGTCATTGTTGCGTGCATAATCGTTGAGCGCAGCCGCGCCACGATCCGTCGTAAAATCATAGGCCCGGAGCCAATTCTGGCGCAGAACGATACCGTCGGCCGGCAAGCCTCTGACGTCCTCGATGAACCGCGCCAGATGGTAGGCGATCTGAGCGTCAGTAGGTTGATAGTCGATGTTGGCCGGCGCAACCCTTTGGGCTTGGCCGAGATGATCGACTTCTACTACCCAAGGCGTGATCGATCCCTGGCTCGATTGCCAGACAAGGCTGCCAGCGAGACCGGCTGAAAGCATCAGGCAGCCGAACGCCATTAGGCGCCAGTTCTTGGCCTGCACGCGGGCAGATCCAATGCGTTCGTCCCAAACCTGCGCTGCCTTTTGGTACGGCGTAATCGGCTCGGGCATGCGCCCGTAGTGAACTGATGGTCGTTTGAACATCGCTGGTTGCCCCCTGATATCGAGTGATTGGTTTCAAGTCTTGCGATAGAAGGTTTGAGGCGCTGCTGTGCGGCGGAGGTGCAGTGGTGCGTCTCAGCGTTCTCCTTCGGACAAATCGACGGAGGAGCCGCTGCCACCATGATCGCCGGAGCGGACGGCGTGGCCAGCGGCGGAGGCACCATGCCGAATCATCTGAACACGTTTCATGCGGCGAGCCCAATCAGGCTGCCCTTCGGCCGGAGCGCTCGCGCTCTGGTCGCCCGCTTGGCCACCTCCGAAGGCAGCCGCTGCTCGACGCAATGGACTCGTCGCAGCCGAAGCGCCAGCCTCCGCGACGCCGGCAAGGCCGCCGCTTCGATAGGCGGCTGTTGCTCCGGTTATGACAGCGCCGCCACCGCGCGCGGCGCCTGCAACCGCACCGCCAGCGAGACCGGCACCGCCAGCAGCAAGTCCCGCACCTGCCGCAACAATGCCGCCAGCAGCAAGGCCTGTTCCAATCGCGGCGCCGGCGCCGAGTTGAGGTCCGCCCGACACTAGGCCGTTTGCGATACCCGGACCGAAGATGCCGAGGCCCAGCAAGGAAAGCGCCGCGAGCACCAGCGTCATTGCGTCTTCGATGGTCGGCTGTGCACCGCCGAAACCTGCGGTGAACTGCGAGAACAGGGTGGAGCCGATGCCGACAATGACGGCCAGGACCAGGATCTTGATGCCGGAAGATATGACGTTGCCCAGAACGCGCTCCGCCGCGAAAGCGGTCTTGCCAAACAAGCCAAAGGGAATGAGCACGAAGCCGGCCAGTGTCGTGAGCTTGAACTCGATCAGGGTGACGAAGAGCTGGATCGCCAGAATGAAGAAGGCGAGCAGCACCACGACCCATGCGAACAGGAGAACGACGATCTGGACGAAATTCTCGAAAAAGCTGATGTAGCCCATCAGGTTGGAGATCGACTCGAGGAGCGGCCGACCGGCATCGAGACCGACTTGAGCGATCTTGCCCGGTCGCAGGAAATCCCCCGCCGCCAGGCTTGTGCCGGACGCTTTCAACCCAAGGCCCGCAAAGCTTTCGAAGACGATGCGCGCCAGGCTGTTCCAATTGCTGATCAGGTAGGCAAAGACGCCGACAAAGAGCGTCTTCTTGACGAGGCGTGCGATGATGTCCTCGTCCGGCCCCCAGCTCCAGAACAACGCGGCAAGCGTGATGTCGATCGCGGCAAGCGTAGTTGCGAGATATCCCACGTCGCCACCCAGCAGCCCGAAGCCGTTGTCGATATAACGCGTGAACGTTTCCAGGAATTGGTCAATGATCCCCGTACCAGTCATGGCTTGCTCGCCTCAGGGGCCGCCAGGTTCGGATATCCGTGCGGGATCCGGCTTTGATCCTTTGGAGCGAGCGCCACGCCGGCGGCGGAATCGTCGCGGCCTGGAACTGCGCCACCGTCTTTCTTGCCAAAGAAGCGACGGCGGTTTTCGGCCCAAACCTGCTTGCAACGCTCATAACCCGCTGCGTGGTCCGCAGTGACGTTGCGGCAGCGCGCGAGGTCTGAGCTGGTTGCGTCTGCCGTCTGCTCCGCCTTCGGCGGCGGAGGAGAACGATCTCCGCCACGAAGTTGAATCGTGCAAGCAGCGACGGCCACTACGCCGATTGTCGTAAGCAGCGACAACGCCTTGAATGCCCGGATGTCGGTCATCAGTGGAACATCTGCACGTTGAATGATTGATAGCCCTGCCCCGCCGTCAGGAAGCGCCGAAGCCGTTCTCGTCCCTGATCCTGGGCCGAGGCGCGCTGAGCCGCTTCAAGGCTTTGCGCTCGCCCCTGCGCCGTCATGACGGCTGTGAGGTCGGCGAGCTGCTGCGCGTTCAGCGCGAGAATCTGATTGCCCGCCTGCGTTGCCTGCAGCGCACCGCTCGCGCCTTGGCTTGAGGTTACGAGCGCGGACGTCTGGATACGGTTGGTGTCGAGGTTGCCAACGATGCCAGCCTGGACACGAAGCGCATCTTGCGTTGCCGCATAAGTGTTTTGCCACCGCGATTGAGCGTTGGTGACCAGCAACTGGCTGGATTGGTTGCCAGTGGCCGGCGCGTAGCTCGTCGAAAACGCGCGATCGATCTGTTGGACGTCGTAGGCGATACGCTGGGCCTGGGCCAGCAATTGTTGAGTACGCTGGATCGAGGATTGCAGTTGCTGCAGAGATGAGTACGGCAGGTTTGCCAGGTTCTTCGCCTGGTTGTTGAGCATCTGCGCCTCGTTCTGCAACGAGGTGATCTGATTGTTGATCTGCTGGAGTTCCCGCGCAGCCGTCAAGACATTCTGGACGTAGTTGTTGGGATCAAAGACGATCCACTGGGCTCGCGCGGGCGCTGTGATGCCCAGGATCAGCGTGACCGTGCCAGCGGCCGCCAACAGGCCAAGACGCCTCATAGTGATTTCTCCAGATTGACGAGATTGGGGAGCAGGTCGAGGGTCCAGGCCAAACCGCGGTGCTGGAGCCAGGCCGGTACGAAGCCGTCAGGTCCATGTTCGGCCAGGACCTGCGTGATGGCAGCCTGGTCGGTCTTGGCAGAGGCCGCAGTGAATGCGAGCGCAATCTCACCAAGGTCAAGTTCGAACATCCGGTTGCCGCGACGGGACTGGCAGTAGTAGTCGCGCTTGGGCGTTGCCCGGCTCAGTAGCTCAATCTGCCGGTCGTTGAGGCCGAAGCGTCTGTAGATGGCTGCGATCTGGGGTTCGATCGCCCTCTCGTTCGGCAGCAACAGCCGCGTTGGACAGCTTTCGATGATAGCAGGCGCGATTGCAGAGCCATCGATGTCCGAGAGCGACTGGGTCGCGAAGATGACGGAGGCGTTTTTCTTCCGAAGGGTCTTCAGCCACTCCCGGAGCTGTCCGGAAAAATCATCGTCGTCGAGGGCAAGCCACCCCTCATCGACAATAAGAAGAGTCGGCCGGCCGTCCAGATGGTCTCCAATCCGATGAAAGAGATAGGCCAGCACGGCAGGTGCCGCGCTCGTTCCAATCAACCCTTCGGTCTCAAATGCCTGGACGGAGGCCTCGCCAAGGCGCTCAAATTCGGCATCGAGCAGGCGCCCGGAAGGACCGCCGAGGCAATATGGTTGCAAGGCGCGTTTCAGAGAGTTCGATTGGAGCAGGACTGACAGGCCCGTCAGGGTACGCTCCACCCTCGGCGCCGAAGCGAGAGATGTTAGCGCCGACCACAGATGAGCCTTGACCTCCGGGGTGATCTCGACCTTTTCCCGGGCGAGGATCGCGCCGATCCATTCGGTCGCCCATCCGCGCTCGGCGGGATCGTCAATCCACGCCAACGGCTGGAGGGCGACTGGCTTTTCGCTCTCGTCGGACAGTGCGCCGCCGAGATCGTGCCAATCACCACCCATCGCGAGCGCGGCCGCCCGGATCGAACCACCGAAGTCGAACGCAAAGACCTGAGAGTTCGGATAACGCCTGAACTGCAACGCCATCAGAGCGAGCAGCACCGACTTGCCAGCGCCTGTCGGTCCTACCACGAGGGTATGCCCGACGTCGCCGACATGGAGCGAAAACCGGAACGGGGTTGATCCCTCAGTCTTGCCGAACAGAAGCGGCGGACCTTTGAAATGCAGATCCCCCGCTTCGCCCGCCCACACGGCCGACATCGGAATCATATGGGCGAGATTGAGGGTGGACACCGGTGGTTGCCGCACATTCGCATAGACATGCCCTGGCAGACTGCCGAGCCAGGCTTCGACGGCGTTCACCGTCTCAATCATGCAGGTGAAATCGCGGCCTTGAATGACCTTCTCGACCAGGCGGAGCTTTTCATCGGCAGCATTGGGATCCTGGTCCCAGACCGTAATGGTCGCCGTGACAAAGGCTTGTCCGATCTGATCGGACCCCAGTTCCTGTAACGCCGCGTCGGCATCAAGCGCCTTGTTGTGGGCGTCGGTATCGAGCAGCGTCGAAGCCTCGTTTGTCATGACTTCCTTGAGAACGGCACCAATCGATTTTCGCTTGGCGAACCACTGGCGGCGGATCCTGGTCAACAGCTTGGTGGCGTCGGTCTTGTCGAGCATGATCGCGCGGGTCGACCACCGATATGAAAACGGCAGGCGATTCAGGTCGTCCAGAATTCCCGGGGTCGTCGCTCCAGGAAAGCCCACGATCGTCAGAACCCTCAAGTTGGCTGAGCCCAACATCGGCTCGAGCCCGCCAGTCAGCGGTTGGTCGGCCAACAGCGCATCGATGTACATGGGGATTTCAGGAACCCGAACGCGATGACGCTTGGTCGAGATCGTCGAGTGCAGATAGGTCAGCGTGTCCTGATCATCGAGCCAGGCGCATTCCGGCATGAACCCTTTGACGAGTTGAAGCACGCGGTTGGTTTGGTCGATAAATCCGCGAAGAACCTCGCGCGCGTCTGCTCCAACGGTGCGATCCCGGCCCTCATAGAGAAGTCGTTCTGCCTTGGCAGCCCCCTCCTCCGGTGGCAAATAGAGGAAGGTCAGGAAATAACTCGACTCATAGTGGGTGCCAGCCTCTTCAAACTGAGCTCTGCGCTCCGCGTCGACCAACGCGGATGCGACATCCGGAAAGGTGCTCGGAGGATAGGCTCCTGCAAAATGGCGCTGCGCCTCAACGAACACGGCCCGGCCGGATCCCAGCCGGCGGAGGGCATTGTTCAGACGGCCGGCGACCGCGACAAGTTCAGCCGGCACTGCGCTATCGAGGTCAGGCCCCCGGAACTTCGCCGTCCGCTGGAACGAGCCGTCCTTGTTCAGGATGATTCCCTCGTCGACCAGGGCTGCCCAGGGCAGGAAGTCGGCGAGCCGCGCATTGGAATGGCGATATTCGGCAAGGTTCATCATGACCGAGAGCTCAGGTGTTGAGATGACCGGGGATGCGCAGATGTCGGCGCACCACATCGACAAAAGCGGGGTCGCGCTTGGCGGCCCAGACAGCGGCCATGTGGCCGATGAACCAGAGAACAAGACCCGCGATCCAGAGCCGAAGTCCGAGCCCTAAGGCTGCCGCAAGCGTGCCGTTGACGATTGCGACCGAGCGTGGCGCACCGCCCATCAGGATGGGCTCGGTGAGTGCGCGATGAACAGGCACAACAAAGCCTGTGACAGGTTCATCCATCAGATCACCACGCCACCGCCGAAGGAGAAGAACGACAGGAAGAAGCTTGAGGCCGCAAACGCGATCGACAGACCGAACACGATCTGGATCAGTCTGCGGAAACCGCCCGAGGAATCCCCGAATGCGAGCGTTAGGCCGGTCACGACGATGATGATGACCGCGATGATCTTTGCGACCGGCCCCTCCACAGACTGCAAGATCTGATTGAGCGGCTGCTCCCACGGCATGTTCGAGCCAGCCGCCCATGCCGGCCCCGCTCCCAAAACAACGATGCCGAACAGTCCCGGCGATGCACCTCGAAGAAAGCGAAATTGCTGACGCATGTCAGTCTCCTGCTGTTGAAAGGCTGTAGTCGCCGGTAGCACCCAGCCCTGAGACGGCCGCGAGCTCAGCGAGGCGGCGGTCAGCGCCGCGTCCCACCAGCACGGCGACGAGGTCGATGGTCTCGGCGATCAGGGCGCGCGGAACCGTGATGACAGCTTCCTGGATGAGCTGCTCGAGCCGGCGCAGCGCGCCGAGCGCAGTCCCAGCATGGATGGTACCGATGCCGCCGGGATGACCGGTGCCCCAGGCCTTGAGGAGGTCGAGTGCTTCGGCACCTCGGACTTCGCCGATCGGGATGCGGTCAGGCCGCAGTCGGAGGGACGAGCGGACAAGATCCGACAGCGTCGCCACACCGTCCTTGGTCCGGAGCGCAACGAGATTGGGCGCCCTGCACTGCAGCTCGCGGGTGTCCTCGATCAGCACGACCCGATCGGAGGTCTTCGCCACCTCGTCCAGGAGTGCATTTGTCAATGTTGTCTTGCCGGTCGATGTCCCACCGGCGACGAGGATGTTCTTCCGTGCTCCGACCGCGTTCTTCAGGATCCTGGCCTGCTCTGAGGTCATGATCTTCTTGGCGGCGTACTCGTCTAGCGTAAACACGGCGACAGCGGGCTTGCGGATAGCAAAGGCCGGTGCTGCAACGACCGGAGGCAAGAGACCTTCGAAGCGCTCGCCTGTTCCAGGCAGTTCGGCCGAAACCCGTGGCGCGCCGGCGTGCACTTCGGCGCCCACATGATGCGCAACCAGACGAACGATCCGTTCGCCATCCGCGGCCGACAGGATTTCGCCAGTGTCGATCAGGCCGGTCGACAACCGGTCGATCCACAGCCGCCCATCGGGATTGAGCATCACCTCGATGATCGCTTCGTCTTCGAGGTAGCCGGCAATCGCGGAGCCGAGCGCGCTACGCAGCATTCGCGCACCGCGCGAACTCGCTTCCGATTGAATGGAATGGATTACCACTATTCGCTCCCACCGAATGAGGACGTCCAACGAGCGTCCTCATGTGGGGATGATTAGAAAAGGCACCGACGGACTTGGCGCAACAGGCGAGTTCGGTGATCGTAGACTGGCGTAGAAAAAGAAAGACTGAAAACTGGTATTTGACGGCTACTCAGTCGCATTGGCTCAGCGCGAGCTGCTGTTCACCACTCCGCATCGTCATCAGCAGGCAGGAGGACGACCGAATCCTCATACAGGCCAACTGACTCAACAGCGTCGGAGATATTAGCAGGCATGAAGAAAGAAATTGAACTCATCCATGAGGCGACGGATCGGCGCCAAGGCAGCACGAACCAGGTCAAGGCCGCGATCTGCAGTGCGACGTTGAGGCCGAACGCGACTTGATAGGCCTGGACCGGCCGATGACCATCGATCGCGATCCATTGCTCAAGGATCAGGCCTGTCACGTATTGCGCCAGGAACGCCCAAGCAAAGTGCAAGACGTTTAGGGCGCCGTTGGCACGACCGGCAAGCTCCGGCGGAAAGTAATCTGCTATTACCGCGAAGCTGACCACCGTTGCCGTTCCGGCAATTGCGACAACGGACCAGGGCAAGATGGACGGCAGAGGCACTCGCAGGATCAAAGCTAGCTCGGCTGAGACAAACAGCACCGCAACCGTCGCTAATACCGTCTCCGCCCCGATGCCCCTTCGTTTGACGTAATGGACGGTCATCCCGAACAACAAGGCGCCGCAGCTCAAAACGATCGACATTATGAACAGCTGTCTTACGAGACTTGCGCGATCAAGCCCCTCCACGTCGGTCAGCCATGGTAATGCCCACAGTCCTTGCAGAGACCAAGCTGATCCAATGCAAGTCGCCGAAAATGGGGCCACTCGCCAGAAGCGACGATCGGCAAAAACGGAGCCAAGGGTGGCGCGCGTTGTTGATGGCACAATGCCTCGTTCGGGCACCACGACATAGATGAGAATGGCCGTCGCACCGGTGGCGGCCGCCAGAATATCAAAGAGCTGCCGCCACCCCATCCAAGCGAGTAGGTGTTCGACGGGAGCCGTAGCAGTCACCGCTCCAAGTGATCCCAGCATGATCATGCAGCCGTTTAGCAAGGCAACTCGTTCCCTAGGAAACCAAAGGACGATGGACTTCAGCCCTGCCGTCAGCGCCGCGGCCACGCCAAGCCCGATCATTGCACGCGCGATCAAAAGAGACAGGAAGCCGGTTGATACTGCGAACAATCCGGCGCCCGTGGCCGCGAGGAAGAGCAGAACACTCTGGACGCGACGCGGACCAAAGCGGTCCAACAAGATGCCGACGGGTATCTGAGCCGCCCCAAAAACAAGGAAATAGACCGACGTAAGCAACCCGAGATCGGCAGTCCCAAGCCCAGCATCCGAGCTGAGATGACTGGCGATCAAAGCGTTGATCGTTCGAAACAGATACGAAAAATAGTATCCAACCGCAAACGGGAGAATTACGCGCGCGGTGAGACGCCATGCCCCTGAAACTTGCATGATGGCCCTTCTTGCTCCTCAGCTCATTGGAGCCGATAGCGCGTCCAGCTTTTTGTGGGCTTGGCCAAATTGCTGCGAACGTAGGCTAGCGTAGAAAAAAGAAGACCGGCGAAATGGTCTGCCTACATGATTCAATCAGGTTTCTTCGACCGGTTCCTGACGGCGGATATCTTCCGGAATCTCGCGGAGAAAGCTTTGCCCCCTTTGCAAGCGGCGCCCGAGCGCCTGGACAAATCCTTCGAAGCGCTCCCGGCCTTTTGCTTGCGCGGCCGCCTGCGCGTCATTGGGCAGTGGCGGCGTGATCGTCAGCCAGAACCGTATGAAGAGCGCCAAGCTTTCGGCCGTCAAACCTACGTCGCGCTCCAACCTCTGCATCTGACGCGACAGCCGATCGAGGCGCCGGGTGAACGCCGCCTCCCGCCTATCCGCTCCGTCGGGTGAAAGAAAGGAGGCGACCGCAGCTTCCACGATCGCAGACCGGGAAAGCTTCTTGCGATCGGCGAGCTCCGAGATCTGTTTCAGCAGCTCTGGCGGGAAATAGACATTCATCCGGTCGCGCATATTACCTCAGAGCTCCATACCGTCGTTCGGGTCCAAGGCGACTTGACGGGCAACACCGCGCATCTGTTGGCGTATGAGCCGGGACTGGCGGACCGCATCTTCGTCGTCGTCAAGCACGGCGGCAAATTCCTCTGTCGGCGTTGGTTCGGTCGTCTCCTTGGCGATCGCGACGTGATCGGGGAGTTCCGGCTCACGACGGAGCCCGCTATTCGCGGTGTCTTCCTCGGCCTCCGCGGCTCTGTCAGTTGGAACTGCCCTCGGCTTCAACGGTCCGAGCGCTGACCATCCGTCCGTTCGCGATGACCGGCCGGCGTTCGCCGGATCGGGCGGTGACAAAACCCGCTCGGTGAACCGGCGATCTTCGTAGTAGCGGACCTTCTTCGCCCGGATCGGCGGCGTGCCCGCCACCATGACGATCTCGTTCATCGGCGGAAGCTGCATGACTTCGCCCGGGGTCAGCAGCGGCCTTGCCGTCTCCTGGCGGGAGACCATCAGGTGCCCCAGCCACGGGTTCAATCTATGACCGGCATAGTTCTTCATCGCGCGCATCTCGGTCGCCGTGCCCAACGCGTCGGACACCCGCTTGGCGGTCCGCTCGTCATTTGTCGCGAAGCTGACTCGGACATGGCAGTTATCGAGGATCGCGTTGTTAGGCCCGTAGGCCTTTTCGATCTGATTGAGCGACTGCGCGATCAAGAAGCTCTTGATGCCGTAGCCGGCCATGAAGGCGAGCGCGGACTCAAAGAAATCAAGCCGCCCCAGCGTCGGGAACTCGTCAAGCATCATCAGGACTCGATGCCGGCGGTCACTGGCGTGCAGATCCTCGGTCAAGCGCCGGCCGATCTGATTCAGCACAAGCCGGATCAGCGGCTTGGTCCGTGAGATATCGGAGGGCGGCACCACGAGATAAAGCGTCGTAGGGTGGCTGTCTGCGATCAGATCGGCTATCCGCCAGTCACAGCAGCAGGTCACCTGGGCCACGACGGGGTCGCGGTACAGCCCCAGGAACGACATTGCGGTAGACAGGACGCCGGAGCGTTCATTCTCGGATTTGTTGAGGAGTTCGCGCGCGGTTGAGGCAACCACAGGATGGGCACCCTGCTCGCCAAGGTGCGCAGTGGTCATCATTGCCTTCAGCGTCGCCTCGATGGGCCGCTTCGGATCGGACAGGAACGCCGCGACGCCGGCCAAGGTCTTGTCCGCCTCGGCATAGAGAACATGGAGTATGGCGCCGACCAGAAGCGAATGACTGGTCTTCTCCCAATGGTTCCGCTTGTCGAGCGAGCCTTCGGGGTCGACCAGGACGTCGGCGACATTCTGGACGTCGCGGACCTCCCACTCCCCGCGCCGGACCTCCAGCAGCGGGTTGTAAGCTGAAGACTTTGGGTTGGTTGGATCGAACAACAGGACGCGGCCGTGCCGCGAGCGGAAACCCGCGGTCAGCTGCCAGTTTTCGCCCTTGATGTCATGCACGATGGCGGAGCCTGGCCAAGCCAGCAGGGACGGGACGACAAGACCGACGCCTTTGCCGGACCGGGTTGGTGCAAAACACAACACGTGCTCCGGCCCGTCATGGCGGAGGTAGTCGCAATCGAGCTTGCCCAGCACCACGCCATCCGGACCAAGAAGTCCGGCCGCTCGGACCTCTTCCGCACCAGCCCAACGCGCTGAACCATAGGTCTCGACATTCTTGGCTTCACGCGCGCGCCACACCGACATGCCGATCGCTACCGCGATCGAAACGACGGTCCCTGATGCTGCGATGAAGGCGCCCTCGACAAAGACCTGTGGCGCGTAGGCATCGTAGACGAACCACCACCAGAAGAAGATCGGCGGATAGTAGATCTTGAAGCCGAACAGCTCGAACCAAGGCCGCCCAAGCTCCGGTTGATAGGCGAGCCGCCAGGCCGTCCACTCGGTTGCTCCCCAGATGGCCAGCAGAACGATCAGGCCGACAACGATCACCTGCCCCCAGAGGATTTTGGTTCCGGACATCCCGAACGCCCTTCCGCAACTGAATTAGCGAGATACCTAGAGGCCGAGGTCTCGCTTGCGACCCAAACCCCATTCGATGCCACCGCCGTCCTTCGCAACTCCGGTGACGTGTTGGCCGAGCCTCTTTTCGAGCTCGCGCGACCAGGGCACGAGCTGGAAGCCGAGCCCGTTGTCGATCATGGCGAACCGACCCGAGGTCAGCGTCAGCCGCTGGCGATACGTGCCCGCCACATGCTCCCCGGATGCGGCATTCACGTGAGCCAACCCGGTGCTGGCCGAGACCTTTGCTGCCACATCGTCCAGTTCACGTCGTCGCAACGTATTCAGGAGATCGCGCTGCAGGATGACGCGTTGGCCCTGCCGCCGCGCCAGGCCCTGCTGGATCAGATGCTCGGTACGGGCTTCCATGGCGTCGCGAGTCTCGCGGCCGAAGCCGCCCATGGCGAGCGGCATGGGGTCCCGTTCGACCAGCCTGTGGTCGAGCCAGGTGGCTCCTTTTGCAGTGATCTGCCCACCGAGGTCGAGATCGGAACGGGTCGCTAGCACCACGGTCGGTGGCGGATCGCCGGCTTGACCCAAGCGTCGGACCTCGACGATGCCGCCCACTGGCGGTGCATGTTCAAAAGCCTCGAGCCCTCGGAAGCGCACGTGGTGCGCCCGTCCGTCGGTTCCGTCGATCAGGGCATAGGCCTCGCCTGTCAGCTCGTCATGCAGTCCCCGGTCGACCAGTCGTCCGACAAGCTGGGATGTCGGCTGGCCGCCCTGGATGACGAAATCAGCAACGCCGCGCGATTCCCCACGCTCGGTAAAGGCGCGGTGCATGGTCTTGATGATGTCGCCGCGCATGCCGAGGTCGCGCAAGCTACGCTCCGCCTCAAGTCCGACCATCCATTCCCCTGATGCGGCGGGTGCGGCAAGGCCCATTTTCTCCAAGTGCTGAAGGCGGCCGACCATCAGCCGCCTGATCTCGGGATCGGACTTGCCGCGATTCTCCGGCCGAAGATCGATGTAGCCAGTCTCATCTGCCGCCAACCGGATCTCCCGGTCGAGCCGCGTCCAGCGGTCTGCCGTGACTTCCCGTTCCAGCGAATTGCGGATCTCGTGCTCCGGTCTCGGACCCAGTTCGATGGCGACCAGTTCCTCGGCGCGTGAACGCAGACCTTGGCTGATATAGTCGCGGGAGATCACGAGGTCCGCTCCTTCCTGATCTACTCCCCGAACGAGAAGGTGGACGTGAGGGTTGTCGGTGTTCCAATGATCGACAGCCACCCAATCGAGCCGCGTGCCGAGATCGGTCTCCATCTGCCTGGCGAGATCGCGGGTGAAGGCCTTCAGATCGGTCATGTCGCCGGCATCCTCGGGCGAGATGATGAACCGGAAATGATGCCGGTCGTCCTTGCACCGTTCTGCGAAAGCCGCGCTATCGGCTCGGTCGCTGCCGGCATCGAACATCTCGGCACGCTCGCCGCTCCGGGTCACGCCATCGCGCTTCAGATATGAGAGGTGGGCGGTCAGTGGCGCTGAACGGAAGGCTCGCCCGTTGTGCCGGACCACGCGCGCTTTCACCACCACACGCCGCGTCGGGCTGAACAATCTGGCGCGGCTAAAGGCGAGGCGCCCGCGGCCAAACGTGGAGCGCCCATAGGCCGCCGAACGCCTGCCCGACCCTGTCTGACCCGAGGTGTGTCCTGCTTTCTTCGCCTCCCGCAGCACCTGGTTGATGAAGCTCTTGGGCTTCGGAGCGCGGGTACTGCGGATGCGCCCAGGCCGGATACGCAGATCGCTGTCGCCCACGCTCACGGCAGCGCCTCCCAACGATCAAAATCGCACATGGTGCCGAAGACGCGTTTGATTGCATTCGTAGAAATGCAAGGCGCGGCACGCGCCCCGACCGACCGGCACGCCAGAACGCAAGCCATGTCAGTGGCTTGCGGTTCGACAGGCGAGCCCCTTTTATCTCGCCGTCCTGCCGTCGTGGTCTCCCGGTCGCCGATTCCCCAAAGAGCCGCCGCGACTCGGCAGCCAACTCGCGAAGCCCCCAGTCCTTCCGCGCGCGTGCGATAGCGATCGTTACCCGAAGGGCCGAGACACCCGTAGGGTGGCTCGGTGAGGAGCGAAGCGACGAGTAGAGCGCGGGCCGAAGGCATCGCCCATACGCCATCACCTTGCGAACCAGCACACTTGGTCATTGCGATGCTCCCGAAGCTGATCGATGGACGAACACGCCAATAGGCCGAGGGACCAAGGGCGAAACATCGGGCGCCGAGATTGCGGTCGCGACTCTGCCGGACGGCATGAGCGACAGCAGCCGATCGCGCGTTTTCATGAGATCGGATCGCGTGACGAACAGCGTCGTAGCTGCTGATGACTGTCCGCTGGATGTCCACTTCGGCGGCAGTTCGATGGCGAGCAGATTTGCAAGCTTCGCGACGTATGCTCGCGTCTCCTCCGGCAGAGAGCCGCCTGCGAGATGCTCTTCATAGCGAGATGGTCCCGCGTTGTACGCGGCAAACACGCCAGGCGAGCCATACCGATCGAGCAGTTCGCGCAAGTACGCCGTGCCGGCCAGAATGTTGTCGTGCGGGTCGTAGGGGTCGTTCCCGAGATTGTAGCGCTCTCGAAGTTCCGCCCAAGTCGCCGGCATGATTTGCATCAGGCCCATTGCGCCTTTTGGCGATCTGGCGTGCACGTCACCAGCACTCTCGATGCTTTGAACTGACCGGATCCAGTTCGGCGCAATCGCAAAGCGTTGCGAGGCTTCATTGATGAAGCCGGCAAATGAGTGAGCGGTCTGATTGATCGCCGGCTGGGCGGCTGATCCGCTCTGGGCCCAAGCAGCACTGTCGCACGCGGTCAGAAGAAGCACCAGAGGCACGACAGCACAAACGCGCTTGCTTAACCGACTCAAGCACGCGGTCGGGCTCGCACCGTCGTTGCCGGCATCGATCGAGACGGACGAATGATCCCGCAATCGATCGAACACGGGAATGGCGAGGAGAACACGTTGAATACGCACCATCACTCCTCCCACGTCCACTCCGGTATCGCACGGCCGATCACGCTAGATGCCGGAAGACATCCAAAATACCGGCCATCAAAAGAGTCGTCCGACTGCCAGTTCATCAGAAACAGCTCACCGTCGCCGACGACGCGGCAGCCCTGCCATTTCGGCAGCGGCCGGCCTCGTCTGTCCCGATCCTTTGCCTCGCCCATTGCAATGTCGTCGACCGAAATCGTGAGGCCGGTTCTGCAAACACTCTGCCCCGGAAGGGCGAGCACGCGCTTCAGCATGGGGACGCCAATGGGCAAATAGCCATTCAGGTCGAAGAAGGTCGCGAGCGGTTCCGGCGGCTGCACGGCGACCAATTCAGTGACTTGGAACTGGTCCGCCGGCCGGAGGCGGTAGAGACCGATCGGCACGCTCGCGGATGCGTTCCAGACGTAAAGCGGAAGCGGCTCCAGGACGATCGTCGCGGTGAGCGCAGCAGGGATCCCAATCGTCACGGCCAGCATCATCAGGCGGCCCGTCATCGCACTACCCTTTGACGATGGAGCCAAGCCAGATGGCGCGCTTTCGTATACGGGCGCGGGTTTTCGTTGACGGACAGGCGGTTATGAACGTGATGCCAGTGATCAGGAGCGACGTCAGCTGGATCGAGGCCGAGTGCCTCAACGGCATCGGTCATTTGCAGCACGCGCTCGACCTTCGGCCAGCCGGACAGACGCAGCAAAATCTCTCCGCCGGGTGTCACATAAGGGACGGTCGAGCAGCGCTGTCCCGGAGCGACCGCGCGCAAGATGTCGATCCGCGAAATGATTGTGCCAAAGTCGTTGGAGGTCCATCGAACGAAGGCAAAGATGCTGCCGGGAGCAAATGACAGGACCCGCCGATGGCGATCGAGCTTCCTTTCTTTGACAATGCGACCGAACCGAACGCGGTTTTCAATGCGCTTCTCGAGCCACAGAACTTCCACTTCCGTGAGATCGCTCATGCCGCGGCTCCCTGACGCTGGAGTTGGCAGCCGTGAGCATTGGGTTCGGCGAAAAGCGTATGCGACTTGCAGAGCCAAACAGGACTGGCGGCCTGCGGCTGCCAATCGCCTCGAACGAGGTTTTCGGCCTGGTGCGTTAGAAGAAACCCGAAGGATTTCTGGTTAGTAGAGTTAGAGCGGCCGGAAAGCGCGAAGAAACAGCCTCTTAAGCTCGATTCCGGTCCCTGATAGCACGAGGATCGGGTCCCCGATAGCACGAGAGTTGCGGTCCCCGATAGCATGAGCTGATTCACAGGTTGTCCTCCGAATTTCGAATGAGACCGCGCCGGCGCAGTGCGTGCCGTCAAGGGATCGACAGGCTTAGGCGCGAAGTTCAGCCGCTCGGTGCCATCAGGATCGCGCGTGAGCACGAGCTGATAGCCGGGCTGTGTCTGGCGCTGGACGATCTGACGAACGTCGTAAGCAAAATGCTTGAGCTGCGAGAGGATGCCGGACTTGGCATGGAGTTGCACAAGGTCAAAGCTCCAGCCGCCATCCTGGTGGCCGCCGTGCTTGCGCACGAGGCGGTAAAGCCACCGCTCAAGTTCGCCCGTCAGATCGAAATAGGCGCGATCGATCGTCAGCACGAGCGCTTCATCGATGACGCCAGCATAGAACCAATCCGGCAGGATCAGCTCGATCCCAAATGGACGACCGTTTGCATCGGCCCTCTCCTTCCATTCGTTGATCCAGGAGAAGCGGTGTCGCCGTCGTTCTGCCGGCTGACGGATCGACGTCAGCACGGTCGTTGACTGAAGTCTGCCAAGACCACCCTTCAGGCGGTCATAGTCACGTGCGCTGGTGCCGCGGCCCACTAACGTCAAAATCTCGTAAGGCGTTGCAGCCATCAGGCGCGAGGTCTGCAAGCTTGCGTCACGGGCTTCGATGATCTGAGATGCTGCCCAAATCAGAACGTCTGCATCCCAAATGGTCGCCATGCCGTGTTCCGGAACAGCTTCGACACGAATTGAGATCGCACCGGTACGAAAATCGATCGGCACAATCCGCTTGGTCTTTGCGAGCGAGAAGAACGGATAGGCCATCAGATCCTGCGCATCGCGCGGCGCGAGATCACCGGGTAGCGCCCGAAAGAGCTCAAGCTGCTCGCGCTCTGAATGGTGTTTGCGCCGCATAGTCACTGCTCTCACGCTGATATCAGCGACGTTCCTGACCCGCGTAGGGACGCAGGGCCGGATGCTTCTTGGCCGGCAGCACAGTGCCCTTCCCAGGGTCTGACGTTGACTTTTTGGAGCCAAGATCGGCCCACGCTTTCAGGTCATCGACGGCGTAGACAACACGTCCGCCGATCTTCCGATACGTCGGTCCAGTACCGTACGTGCGGTGCTTCTCGAGCGTGCGACCGGACAGGCCAAGATAGCGCGCGGCCTCAGGTGTACGCAGGAATCGCGGGGGAAGACCGGCCATCGGATCGGGCATTTGAGAACTCCAAGAGGACAGCGCACTACGCTTGGCTAGGCCGGCGTGTGTGCGGTCATCATGGAGGAGCAAGACCTCGGAGGGGATGCCGAATGTTGGGGGTACGATTTTCGGCACCCTCGGGGCCTGCGCTACTCCCTGCGCCGGGACCGCAGGAGCAGCAGCTGCTTCTGTTTTTGCCTCGAGGATTGGAGAAGCGAGTTCGAGAACTACTCGGCAAGGAAATCGTGCAGGAAAATTTGCGCGGATTTGCAATTGGTAACACGACGTTCGCCGAACTTGAGCCTATCCTGAAGCCCATTTCATCGAGAGTAAACGGCGGGACTGATCGCCAGGCTTCTCTTTTGGTTCATCTTCACGATCTTGGAGGTAACTACGCGGCGGGGACTCGACATTCCCGCGTTGCCGACTTGCCGATTGAGAATTGAGCGAAGCGACAATGGATTGCCTCTATGTGGCAATGCCGGCGGATCCGTCGCTGAAGCGGATCGCCTACATCATGCTCGAAGAACCCGGAAACCGATGAACACACGCCGATTGAGCAGAGGTCGTCGTGATGAGCAAACAAAGTTTGCGTCGCCAGGTTGAACGTGAGAGAGGAATGACGTTCGGCAGACGGGTCCAATAGTTCCAGTTGGTGTGGCGTTGAAGGAAGTGCGATCCTGCGTCCCTATCAATGCGTTGGCCGAACAATTCGGATATGAATCCCTCGCTGCCTTCTCGGCAATGTTCAAGAAGTATATGGGGCAGCCGCCGGGGCGACATTTGAGTACCTTGAGATTCCCGTCTAAAATCGACAGTAAACAAACTCATACCCGCTGGATTCGGGCTCGCCTCCGGGGAGCCGGCTGGTGATCGCGGAGGGACAAGTCGCCGTTGCGGCGGGACCAAATCAGGGTGAAGCCCTCGCCGCCTTCGATCTTCACGAGCGAGGCGTTAGATCGGGGCCGGTAAGTTCGGATCGTCGAGCTTGACCGAGAGGTAAATCGCAAGCTGCCTCAGGCCAGCCGCGAAGGCCCCGCCCGGCGGACCGGACGGGGCTTGGTGGGGCGCTCCTAGTCGCCGTTCTTTCGCGGCCGCGACCAGAGGAGGGTGTAGCCTTCACCGCCCTCGTCATCGAACAGGTTCGCATAGATCGGAGCGTTGAAGGAAGGATCGTCGAGCTTGAGCGAGAGGTAGTCTCGCCCCTCCTCGGAGCGCTTCGACCAGGCGGCCCCGATCTCGGCTCGGCCCACGTAGATGCGGTGGCTGGGAGCGTTGTCGTTGGAGCGGTTGGTCTCTGCGACGATGCGGACGCCCTTGGCCTGCAGGCTCAGGGTGACGATCTCGCCCTGGAAATCGTTGCCGACCTTCTTGAAGGAACCGATGTTAGCCATGTCACTTCTCCTGTTGTGTTTCGAGCCCGCGACCACCGCGGCCTCGATGGCGATCTGCAGGCCGAAGACGATCGGCGACGCACCCGCCCGCGGGCCGGAGCGCAGCGGAGGACGTCGTTGTGGCGACTTTCTTGTCTCGCGAGGAATGGGCGAAGCCCAGGGGAAGAAAGTCGCATCAACGGCGTTGCGGCTCAGACGATCGAGGCGAAGCCGGTCTTCGGCCAGATCAAGCCATCAACGAGGCCACGTGCGTCGCGTGCTGAACCACAATCTCTGGAGAAGCGTTGGCGATCTCGGGCTTGATGAACAAGAGGTCGAAACGGTTCAGCGCAGAAAGAGAAACAATCTGCTGCAAAGGGCGGTATCGTCTCCCAAGAACGAATCGAGGCAACCCCGCTCCGCCGCGGCTGCGTGGGCAGACCGAAATGCCGACGGCTTGATCGAGGAGCTCCGAGAAGGGCTGCCTCTCCCGCGTCAGATCTCGATCATCCCCCGTTCATCGCGCCGATCCACGCCAACCTGTTCGACTTAAGGCGGTAAACGGACATCGGGCCTTCCGGCCGTAAGAACTGGTTAGGACGGACTTTCCACCACCCCATCCGGCTCGAACGGGCGGGCCTCCACCAGAACGATCAAGCGCGTCCATGACGTGACGGCAATGCAAACCGCGCCCAGGCAAGCGAAGAGCTCACGCCAAGCCAACGAAGGCACCCCGATCTGGGACCCGGCGAACACCACATGATAGCCGGCAACGGCGGCGGGAATAGCAAATGCCGTCGCGATGGCTATGCGCAAGGTCAAGGACCGAGTAATGGCGACGGCGGCCTGACCGAAGGCAAGCGTCAACGCGCCACCGGCCGTTCCGGCAAGCAGCGCACCGACCACGCCGGCACCATTCTGAAACGCTGTCATCCCGATACTGAGTGCGACGAAAAACGGCAAGGCGTACACAGCGAGCACAAAGATCGCCCAGCAGAACAAGCCGATGCCGAATGTGTTGAGAACAAGCCCAAGGGCAAGCATGGTGGTGGCTCCATATGCATAGATCTGACGGTCGCGCCTTCCACCACCACCACGGCGCAGTTTTTCAATCTGGAGCCGAAACGAGGCGGAGTTGCGGCGCATGCAACTCCGCTTTAGCGTCTGGAGGCGAGAAGACGGCGCTCACGCGCCGCCGAACCTCCAGACGGGAATGCCGAGGCGCTTCGCTTTGTCCACCAGGTTGTCCTGGATTCCCGTGCCCGGGAAGTGCATGACGCCGATCGGCAGGAGTT
The DNA here is from genome assembly GCF_044908355.1 of Bradyrhizobium sp. USDA 336. Taxonomy (NCBI): domain Bacteria; kingdom Pseudomonadati; phylum Pseudomonadota; class Alphaproteobacteria; order Hyphomicrobiales; family Nitrobacteraceae; genus Bradyrhizobium; species Bradyrhizobium sp. USDA 336. Next base: position 3,912,880 of record NZ_JBIYDC010000002.1, read on the forward strand.
CGAGCATGGCGTCGTTGCGCTTGAACGGTGCTGCCTTGGCGTGCTTTGTCCAGTCAGGCTTGAATGCGATCTGAGGCACTCTGCGATTGGTCGCCCATTTGGAGGCGATAAGCTCCGCACCTTTGGGCGAGCCGCCATGGATTAGCACCATGTCGGAATGCTTGGCGTGGACCTTGTCGAGGCGGTCCCAGATGAGATGGTGATCATTGAAGTCGAGCCCGCCGGTGAGTGCAATCTTCGGTCCTGGCGGCAACAAGACCTCAGTTTCAGCGCGACGCTTGGCTGCGATGAAGTCGCGAGAGTCGATCATTGCTGCGGTCAGCGTGCGGTGGTTCACGAGCGATCCCGATCGAGGGCGCCAGGGCGAGCCGGTGTGCGTCTCGAAGCGTTCGATGGCCTGGTCGCGGAAGAGCTCCAGGCAGTTGCGGCGCTCGATCAAAGTGATACCTTCGGACGTCAAGCGCTCGAGTTCGACCGATCGAACCTCAGACCCATTCTGCTCGCGCTGGCTCTTTTGCTGCGCTTGTTCGTTCTCGTCGAGATGGCGTTGGATGCGGTCAACGGCGCGATGGAACAGGTTGACGGTCGACCAGAGCAGATCATTAAGGTCCGGCTCGAGCGGCGTGTCGCTCAACGTCGCGACCAGGGCGTCGAAGACATCAGCAACGGCGCCAGCGATCATCTTGCCCTCGGGAAGCGGTCGTGGGTCAGGCTGCTCGTCGAAGGGACGGTAGCCGAAGAGCTGTAGTTCAGTGAGGACATGGTCAGTTGGAGAGGAGGTGTGCGCCGCTTCGATGTCGTCGTGGTCGGTCATTGGAGGACCCTTTGCCGGTTCGGCCGCGCCCATCGCGGCCTTCGTGGCGATCACTCAGACGGCGGGCGGAGCGGGCCAGAACCCGCAAGGGCCGAAGCGGCAGCGGAGGATGGCGGAGGCCGGCTATTTTGCTTCGCGATGCAAAGCGCGCCGGTTTGATGGCTGTTGTGTCTGCTCATCGTCGGCGCGCGGCGGAAAATAGCCGGACGTAGCCATTGCCGGCCCGGTCCGGTTGCCGTTCGATCGCCCTCTAGAAGGCCGAGGTCGCGTCCTCATCCGGCAATGGCCTCGTGGTGACCGACCTATCAACGTCGATCGAAGCACCGGCCTATTCTGCGGCCACCGTCGACAAGTGCAGGAAACGGACGACGTCCTCTGGTACGAGTTGAAGCCGCAACTCTGCTCGGAGCGTCTCAAGACCAAAGATGTGCAGGTCTTCGTTGAAATCACCTAGCCGGGGCGACAGCGCGATCGCTTCAATGCCGGCGTCTGCCGCGCGCTGGCTGAGGGTCGCCAGTACGGCATCTCCGGCTGCATCGTCGTCCCGGGCGATATAGAGCCGACGCAGGCCAGCCGGCAGCACCATGGCCGAAAGGTGATTTGCGGAAAGAGCAGCCGCCATAGGCATAGTCGGCAGCACGCAGCGCAATGACAGCATGGTCTCGATCCCCTCGCCCGCGGCGAGCACGTCGTCCGCTACGCCGAAGCGAACGGCGTTGCCGAGCAGGTCGCCCATGGCCCGTCGTGGCGTGTCGATGGGAGCCTTGCCGAGACGAATTCGATCAAAGCCGTCTGGGTCGAGCCAAGTTCGGTGCACGCCGGTGATCCGCCCCTCGAGGTCCGTGACGCCGGCAATCATCGCCGGCCAGGTTTCGGTCGGCGAATGTTCATTCGGTCGATAGTAGCAACGAGGGTGGAAGCGCAGGCTGCCACCATGGTAGATGCGGGCTATGCCGCGGCGCTGCAAATACGTCTCGGCTACCGTCCCCTCGATCGGGCTGGATATCGCAAAGAGCCGACGCGCGGCTTGCTGCGATCCGGCGGGCACCACCGAACGAACAGGTTTCGAGACCAGCTGCGGCTCAGGACGAGGCAGCTTCAGAAACCGCCTCGCTTCCCCGGTGACCTCGCTGAAATCGCGCAAACCCCGGCATTCGCGGATGATGTCGAGGAGGTCACCATGTTCGCCGGTCGCAGCGTCAGTCCACTTGCCGGCGGGGCCCTTCGATGATTCCTGAAGCCGCACGAACATCGAGCGGCCCGGCGTGTTGCGGACGTCTCCGACCACCCAGTATCGCCCCGCCCGCTTACCATTGGAGAGATAGTATCGGCACACGGCCTCGGCCTCGCGCGCGAGGCGGCGTGCCAGTTCGGCGGTGTCGGGGAACATCACGCGACTTCCCGCTCACTGACGCGCGCGACCGGATAGGTGTCGAGTACCTTTGTCAGAATCCCGATGCCGCTTGCGTCCGTGGGCACGAACATCCGCAGCTTCCAGGAGATGATCTCTCCAAAAAGACCGTAAGCGCGGAGGCGATCACGCATCGTGTCGTTGAATCCCGACAGCTCGATGCGGCATGCGCCCATCACCCGGGCGCGGCGAAGCTGGAGCCCCTCCGCGAGGTCGAGGACGGTACGTCCCTCCATCACCGCGGCAAAGGCAGCGTCCGGCGACAGCGTGGGCGCGTCCGCCGAGATGGCGTTCGCGACCCACGCGACAGAAACCTTGCGGCCAATGACGCGTTCGCCCGCGTCGGTCTGGAGCCGATAAACACGAGTCGATTCGTTCGGCAACCGTTTCCAGATCGGTAGCAGCAATCCCGCAACGACGTGGATCGCGCTTTCCGTGAACTCAGGCACCTCGGCAAGCTCAGCCATCCAGGCCGCGGCAAAACCTTCGCGATCCGCTTCGACCCAATGGCTCTCCAGCATCATGTTCAAGGGGACGTGGTGCTGCTCCATAGGCCGGATCAGGCGGACGCGGCGCTCGATCTCGCCGTCGTCGAGCATGATGCTCGAGGCCGGAACCTGCACGGCGGCCCGACCCGAGCGCTCGTTGATCAGCAGGACCGCATGATCGGAAAGACGAGCAAGGGCGTCGTCCAAACCAACAGGATGGTTACGCTGGCGCTGGACGATGGTGAGTAGCCGCGTCTCGGCGCCTGTGCGCGGATGGACATAGATCGTTCGCCGTTCGCTGACGACAAAGCTTTCGGCGCGGAGCGTTTCCAGCCCGAGGTCATAGGTGCCCGACGCAACAGCGCCCTCGATCCGAGCGGTCAAGAGCTGCTCGAAGGCAGTGAACAGGACATTCTGCAGGTCGATGGTGAGCGCCAACAACCTGTTCAGGAAAGTCGTGATTGGCGGCAGGTCGTCCCTGAGCCCATTGGCATCTGTCAGCTTCAGGCCGGTTGCATCCTCGAACTTCTCGAGCGAGCAGCTGCCGACCTTGCCTCGCACCAGCAGCATGTAGAGTTGACGCAAAGCATCGCGCCCGTACTGACTTTCGAGATTGTCCTCGGGCCGGAACAGCCCCTGCCCTCCGGTCTGGCGCTGGCCGCGCGTGATGGCCCCCAATGTGTCGAGCCGCCGGGCAATGGTGCTGAGAAAGCGCTTTTCGGCCTTTACGTCGGTCGCGATGGGCCGGAACAGGGGCGGCTGTGCCTGGTGGGTACGGTTGGTCCGGCCGAGCCCCTGGATCGCAGCATCCGCCTTCCATCCGGGCTCGAACAGGTAATGAACCCGCAAGCGGCGATTCCGGGCCGAGAGTTCGGCGTGGTAGCTCCTGCCCGTGCCGCCTGCGTCGGAGAACACGAGGATGCGCTTGACGTCGTCCATGAAGACCGAGGTCTCAGCGAGATTGACCGAACCGGCGCGGTTTTCGACCACCAGGCGGTCGCCCCTGCGGACGACGCGGCGCGAGCGGCCGGTCACTTCGGCGACCATGTCGGTGCCGAAGCGCTGGACGATTTGATCCAGCGGGCCAGGTACCGGAGGCAGCGAGGCTAGTTTGTCGATGAGGCGGTCGCGCCGCGCGACGGCTTCCCGGCTCTCGACCGGCTGGCCGTCGCGATAGACAGGCCGGGAGCAGAGATTGCCTTCGGAGTCGGTGAAGGGCTCATAGAGCTGGACCGGGAAGGAATGGGCGAGATAGTCGAGCACATACTCGCGCGGGGTGATATCGACCTGGACGTCGCCCCAGTCTTCGGTCGGGATCTCGGCGAGCCGGCGCTCCATCAGCGCTTCGCCCGTTGAGACAATCTGGATGACAGCGGCATGGCCGGCGTCGAGATCGCGGTCGATCGATCGGATGAGCGACGGCGTCTTCATCGAGGTCAGCAGATGGCTGAAGAAGCGCTGTTTGGTGCTCTCGAAGGCGGATCGCGCCGCGGATTTTGCCTGCCCGTTCAGCGTTCCGGTTTCGCCGGTAATGTTGGCCGCCCGCATCGCGGCGTCGAGATTGTTGTGAATGATGCTGAACGCACCGGCATAGGCGTCGTAAATGCGAACCTGCTCCGGCGTAAGCTGGTGCTCCACCAAGTCGTACTCGACGCCCTCGTAAGACAGCGAGCGGGCCGCGTAGAGTCCGAGCGCCTTGAGGTCGCGCGCCAGCACCTCCATGGCCGCGACGCCGCCCTCCTCGATTGCTTCGACGAACTCGGCGCGGGTGGCGAACGGAAAGTCGGCGCCGCCCCAAAGGCCGAGGCGTTGGGCATAAGCGAGGTTATGAACCGTGGTGGCGCCCGTCGCCGACACATAAACCACGCGTGCATTCGGCAAGGCATGCTGAAGCCTCAAGCCCGCGCGCCCCTGCTGAGAGGCCGCCTGATCGCCGCGCTCGCCCTTGCCCCCGACCGCATTCTGCATGGCGTGGCTCTCGTCGAAGATGATCACTCCGTCGAAGTCCGAGCCCAACCATTCGACGATCTGCCTGACGCGCGAAAGCTTTCCGCCACGCTCGTCGGTCCGTAGCGTGGCGTAGGTGGTAAATAGGACGCCTTCCGAAAGCCGGATCGGGGTACCCTGACGAAACCGCGACAGAGGCGTAACAAGCAGCCGCTCCATGCCGAGCGCGGACCAATCGCGCTGCGCGTCCTCGATCAGCTTGTCGGACTTGCTGATCCAGACCGCACGACGACGGCCCTTGAGCCAGTTGTCGAGCAGGATCCCCGCGACCTGCCGCCCCTTGCCCGCGCCAGTGCCATCACCCAAGAACCAGCCGCGACGAAAGCGGACGGCATCCTCTGCGTCGTCGCGCGCGGCGGCCACAACATCAAACGTCGCGTCGACCGTCCAGAAGCCCGCTAGAAACTCGGAATGCGCCTCACCGGCATAGATCACGCTCTCCAGCTGAGCATCCGACAGAACACCGTCGTTCATGACATTGGCCGGCAGGTGCGGACAATAGGATGGCTTCGGTGGCGCAACGGACGCCATCGCCGCAGACTGCACGAGCTTGGTCGGATGTGCGCACGATCCGGGAATGCGGATCGACTGTAGTCCGTATTCCTCATAAAGCGCATCGGTCAGCCGGGCGCCTTCCGGCGCGGACCATTCGACCGTCTCATAGATCAGTTCTGTGCTTACTGGCGCGGCGTCTCTCGAAGTGGACGATATGCGTGGTGCAACGGCGCTGACCGATCGCGACATCGTAGGCCGCCCGATAACAACGATCTCCGATGGCGTGGCGACGGGCCGCCTTGGAGGCACATGCAGATTCACCCAGCCAAGCAAGGTAGCGACATCGGCCGCCATGCCTGGCGAGGCAGGAAAAGCCGTCGGATCGGCAGCGGGCAGCTTGTCGATCACAAGCAGCCTTGTGTCCGTCTGAGTACCGTGCTTGGCGTAAACGGCGCCATCGACGGCGGCGGAAAACACCACGCGCCCGCGTTCCTGGAGGCGAACAAAGGCATCTCGCCATGTCGGGTTATCCGGCGCGAAGCTTGCACCAGCGATGGCGACGAGGCGCCCACCGTCGCAGAGACGCGCGAGCGCTGAAGTGATGTGACGGAGAGCCGCATCCGTCATCCGTCGATCGACATTCGCGACCGCGGAGAACGGCGGGTTCATTAGGACGACGCTTGGTACGACACCCGCATCGAGGTGATCATCGATCTGAGCTGCGTCAAACCGCGTGACTTTAACGTTGGCGAAGAGCTGCTCGAGCAACCCCGCCCGGGTATGGGCCAACTCGTTCAACACCAAGGCACCCCCGGCGAGCTCTGCAAAGACCGCGAGCAAGCCCGTCCCCGCGGAAGGCTCCAGAACGCGATCGGCAGGAGTAATGCCGGCTGCCGTGCATGCGACCAGTCCGAGCGGGATCGGCGTCGAGAATTGCTGAAATGCCTGGCTGTCCTCCGACCGCCGCGTATGTGTCGGCAGAAGGCCAGCCACTCGCACGATCATCGGCAGCATGGCGGCCGTCGAGCCAGCCTTGGCACGCATCGCCGGGCCGAACTTGCGAAGGAACAGAACAGTTACCGCCTCGCAGACGTCATAGGCGGTCTTCCAGTTCCAGGCGCCGGCCGCGTCGGAGGCGCCGAAGGCAGCCTCCATGGCGCTACGCAGAACAGCTGCATCGATGCGCCGGCCGCGTTCGAGTTCGGTCAGCAGCTGTCGCGTGGCCCTGACGGCGGCGGAGGTAAGACTTGCAGCAGCACGCATCGAGAGCGGCGCGGCGACAGCGCCAGCAAGAGATTCGGTCATGGCAGGATTTCTTTCGGAGAGCAGGAACGGGTCGAACCATCAGGCGCTCTCCTTTGACCCCGACGGCTCAAACCCTTCCCGGCCCGACTCTCACTCTCAGCCGTTCCCCATAAAAATGGGGACCAGCGCTGCGCACCGGTCCCCAAGCAACCGCGCGACGGCCGGAGCCGTCCCGCTCTGTGATTTCACTCAGCCGCGTCGAGCTGCTGCGGATCTTCCTCGCCGCCGTTCTCCGGATCCTCGTCGTCGGCAAGGAATTCGGGCAGTGGGCCCGCCTCACCTTCCGGATCCACCGAAGACGGGCCGGGATCGACGAGACGCAGCGGCTCCGGTAACCAGCCCGAGCCATCCAGAAGGCGCTCGGCCTCCTTGGCCCTATCGCCCTTCTTCAGATGATCGATCAGTTGCGCCGACGACTCGCCCTTGGCTTCCCGCACCGCCTCCAGAATATGGGGCTTGGTGACCCGGCCGAAATAGTTGGCGATGGTCGGTCGCCAGCCAGCCTGCACCATGTCAAGCCCGACCGCGCGCGCCAGCACATCAGCCTGGTCAAGACGCTTGCTGACACCGTGAGCGGAGACACGGCCCTGATTGTAGCGGTTGGCCGGTTCATAGACGGCGTTGACCGCGAATGACGCGCAGTGGGCGAACAGCGATGCCTGTGCACCACCATCGAGAGCCGTCAGTGCATCCCAGAGGTCGTTCTCGCTCTTCGGCAACCGTGCCTTCCAGGCCTCATGCCGCGCCTCGACAGCCTTGGCTGAGACGCTTTCTCGCAGCCCCGGAGCTTGAGCGGGAAAATTCGGCGTGCGAAGGCCGATCTCAAGACAGCTCCCGGACGATGCAAACCGGTAAAAGGCCGTCAGGACGAAGTTATGCAGCACTGCCTGGAACGCGACCGCAGGATTTTCGGCGAGCGCATCCCGCAATGCCAACGTACGATGCGCCGTCAGCTCGATGATCAGCCGATCCGGCAGAGGTCTGGCCGCGTCCTCGTCGTCTTCTTCAGCATCAGGGGCACTGCCCGAGACCGCGATGACGTGCGCTGGACGGAAGAGCCCTCTTCTTGGCCTTCGGTCGACGACGCATCGACGCCCCGCACGACGTCACAATCGGTTGCCGGCACCTCATCCTCTGGCCGGACGTAACCCCGGTCCACCGAGAGGCGTCCTTCGGAATCGATGCTGATGAAGACACCCGCTCGGGCGATCTCCGTCGGTTCGTAAAGCATCGGCCGGTCTTCGAATGCCGCCAGTGCCACCTCGATTTCGCCGAGACGCTGATCGACCTCGTCGGGCAACTCGTCCGCATCCTGATAATCGGCTTCAAGCTTGGCTTGCTCGATATTCAGGGCATCGATAGTGGCCTGCTCCTCAGGCGCGAGATCCACAGGTTTTCCTTCGATTTCTCGTAGGCCTTGAGTGTGACCGTACGGGAACTCTACGGCTATTGAGATCCACTTCCAGCCTTCGGCGGCTATGGTCTCAGCTTCGGCCTTGAGCTTTTCGGTTACGAGGCGGTCGAGCAACACGGCGTCCTGGAGCCAGCCGCCGCCGTCGGGCTCGAACAGGTCCCGCAGAACGCCGCCACCCGCGTGCTGATAGGCATCGAGGCCCACAAACTGGGCCCGGCGATCGGACCCGCGTACGGTATTCTCGGTGAGCTTGCGGCGGATCTGGTATGGCTCGTCATAACCGGAACGGCTGACGTTCTCCCAGACTTGCTCCTGGCGGGCGTGGTCGGCCGTGACCGAAAACGCCATGAGCTGCTCGAGCGTCATGCCGTCTTCGGCATAGACGTCATGCAGCTTCGGCGACACCGACGCCAGCCGCAGCCGCTGCTTCACGATCGCAGGGTTCACGAAGTGCCGGGCGGCAATGTCTTCCTCGCTCATGCCGAGATCGCGGAGGGTCTGGAAAGCCCGAAACTGATCGAGCGGATGCAGACCACCCGCTCATCGTTCTCCGCCACCGAATCGTCCGCGGCAATGCCCCCTTCACGCACGACGCACGGCACCGCCTGCGTTTTTGACATGCGTTTTTGTTTCACCAGGACCTCGAGAGCGCGATAGCGCCTGCCGCCCGCTGGCACCTCGAACATGTGGGTCTCGTTGCCATCTGCATCAACAACGGCCCGGACACTCAGACTTTGCAGAAGCGTACGCTGCGCGATGCTCTCGGCTAGCTGCTCGATCGAGACACCGGCCTTGACGCGGCGAACGTTCGACTGGCTGAGCACGAGCTTGTTGAAGGGGATGTCCCGGGAAGGCGACAGCGTGATCTTTTGTACGGCTTTCGTCATTTTGGCTCTCCACGACGGGCGGCCGTGAGACTCTCTCTCGGCTTCCAACCCGTCGCGAACAGCCTCCCCTCCTCTCACTCTCGCGCGGCCACACGAGGCGAAGCATCACGCCGCATCGTGATCGGCGACAACCGAGTCCAGCACCGCGGGCTCAATGGACCCGGGAACGAAGCCGAGCAAATAATCGGCGGCCTTGCTTGCCTGTGAGGCGGCACGCACGATGGCCCTGATGTCTTCGCGCAGGACTTCAAGCCAGAAGCCGATATAATCGGCATGACGCACGGTCGGGACGATCCCGAGCGACGCGCAGCTGAACGCGGAACTCAACTCGGCGACCAGCTCTTCGAAGGCATATTTCTTGGTACCGTAGGATCCGCTCTGGTCCCGATTAAGACGCGAGAGGTGCCCGGTCGCATGACCGAGTTCATGCAAGGCGGTACGGTGCCAGTTGATGGGTTCGAAATAGGCCTGCGGCGGCGGGACCTGAACGTAGTCTTCGGCCGTTGCGTAGAACGCGCGATCTCCACCAATCCGAAATGGAATTCCGCTGGCCTTGATCAGGGCGTCGACCGTGGGTTTGATGAGGCCAGCCGGCGGTGGCGGCGCAGCGGTGGCAATACCATCAGGCAGATCTTCGCACTGATCCGTGTTGAAAACGGTAAATCGTTTGAGGAATGGAATTGCCTGCGCGTCTTCGCCGGTTTCGGCGGCGTGTCGCTTTTCGTCATTCGGCACGAAACGATTAGCGTACACGACTGTGGTGCCGCGCTCTCCTTTGCGAACGTGGCCGCCGAGCGAGAGGGCCTGACGAAAGGTGAGCCAACTTTGACCGGCAAATCCGCGTTCGATCACGGCTCCCCAGAGGATGAGGATGTTAACGCCACTGTATTGCCGGTTGGTCGACGCGTTTTTCGGCAGGGCCAGTGGCGCTTTCGCCGCGGCTGTACCCCAGGGCTGAACCCAGGGGACACGGCCGGCCTCGAGCTCGGCAATGATCCTGTCGGTGATTTCGCTATAGAGGTTCGCCCGGTCCTGGCCGGCGCGCGCGCAAGCAATAGGGTTTGACATCGCGGGTCTCCGCGACGGGCACCGCGAGCCTCTCTCGCAGCTTGTAACCCGTCACGGAAAAACCAGCCTGCACTCTTACTCTCAGCCCTTGCGCCATCTACCGAGGGCCGCAGGCCCGATCAGGCGTGCGCCCAAGGACGCATCGCCTCAACGGAAAATGGGCCCCGGAGAGCGTGAGCATAGCGACCCGAAGAGGCACGCGGGTCCGAGTGCAGCGACGAGACCGGTTCAATAGCGGCACCCGGGAACGGGGCAGTGATAGCGATCGCCGCAGGCGAGCCCCTTTCCCGAGTGCCCCCGGCGAGGAGCACCAAAGCCCTAGCGCGAGGGATCGAAGCCGCAAGGCCGAGACGCTGCGCGCCTCGGTTCACGAGAGCCCGGTGCGGCTCTTGCCGCACGCGCCAAAACCTGAGCGAACAGGATGCAGGCAATGATCCGAGAACCGCCGGGCATTTTCACAGAGGTCTTACCATTGTCGAAGAGAGGTCTGCGGGCGGAGCGAAAGCGAAGACCCACTGGCGGACGCGGCGAAAGAGGCACCCGCAGGAGGATCAGCATAGCGCCGACGCGCAGCGGCGGGACCCGGGATCGAGTGCCGTCGCGAGACCGGTTAAGAAGGCACCCGACCCGAGGGCAGCGATAGCGACGCCATGCAATGACTGCGGGCCCGAGGGCGAGTGCCTCCGGCGAGCCACTCAATGCGGCTTCACGTCAGCTTGGTATCAATTTTTCTTTTGTGATAACGTCTCACTCGCGCGCATGTCTGTCCACACATCGGCAAGCCAAGGGCAGCAGTCGTAGGACTTCGATGTGTATTGATCGCGCGCCCGCTTCAGTCCGGAGCTACGACGCTCGGCGTGTCCGCCCGGATTGAGTGCATGAATGCAGCCGGATCGACTTTCTTTCGCGCGGCCCATTCAACGACGGTAGGTGGCCGGTACTCACTCGATTGACGCCAGCGATTAAACACGGAGGCATCGATGGTCTCGTTGACTGTCGTGTGGATGCCGCCCTCAAGCGTTTTCGGCTCTCCGCCCAGCTCGCGGTAAGACCGTGAATACACTTTCGAGTACATGCCTTTGGCAAACTCCCTGTAGGAGTCCGATATGGGAGCAGTGAGCAGATCGCCGTCAATCTCGACATCCTGACGGAATGCCAGACCATGGCCCGACGCCTTCTTCATCATCCAACGCAGGGGAGCTTGCGCAAGGATATCGCTTTCGCACCCGCCGCCAATATTGGCGTGGGCCCCGGCGAACCATCTCTGCTCCACGCTCTCAATAGCGCGCGGCTTGGCCACGACCGCACCTGGTTCGAGGGGCTTTCGCACCGTCCAAAGCGTGGGCGCGAAGTCCTTCCGGTGCTCATCGATGGCGAGGGCGTGATAGCCATTGTCGATCGATATGCGGAGCCCTGTGTGCAGAAAGCCAAAGGTTGACCTGCTGATGCCCTCGAAGCTGAAAAGCGGAACTCCCACGGTCCCGACGGTATCCCAAACGCCGACCATTTTGATGTGAACGGGCTGCGAATACTTCATGAGCCACCGCTCCTCCAGCGTGGCGTCATTGAGGGTACCGGCGTCCCGAAGCTCCAGAAGCTTCCAAAGCGTCCGGTCATCCGAGCGCTTGTAACGCGCGAACAGCTGGCCTGTGCCCAAGGGCGACCCTGGCCTCAGCAATCCGTGCTTAGCAACGAGACCCGCTACGCTTCGAGCTGTATACGCTCCGCGGCTGAAGCCGAAGACGAAGATGTCATCGCCCTCGTCATAGTTGTCCATCAGCCACTCGTAGGCCTCCCGGACGTTGTCACTTAGCCCTTTGCCGACGGTACCGCCCCAGAATCCGTTGACGCCTATATCGTAATAGACGCGCTGTTCTTCGCCTTGCGTTCCCGCGCGGGCGCAAAGAGATTTCATACGCCAGACATTCGTATTGCTGCCAACAGCGTTCCAGGTGCCGTCAAGGAAGACGAGCAGGCGCTTTTTGGCCGGCGCTGCAGTGACCGTCGGAGCTGAAACTGACATTTCAAACCACCTTGCTAAATGCCAGCAAGCTATCCGATTCGCGCCTTGGTCGCCAGGGCGGACGGCTTCATCTCCAAGTTGCCAACAGTACGGAGCTCTCCCGGTTCTTTCGGCGCTATACTCCGGACATGCAAGCCGCCGCGCAAGAGCGTACCGATTTCGACAGACAACGAAGAACTGACGAAAGCCCAGGAAGAGGCCGAAGCCACTCGTTTGAGCAATCTCGGAGTTTTGGGTGACATCAGTCGCTGCTGGGGCCGGAAGTACACCCGCAGAGACTCGGGCAGGCGCCCCCATCTACCAACCGCAAGGCGCGTTCTGGTATCAGAACAGAAGCGCATTTGTTTTTAGCGGATTTCTCTCGTTCGGTCAGCAGTCCATTCTGGACGAAGTCGGCTGAACGGCGCGCTTGGACATCGGCTTTTTTGCTTGCCGCCGTTTTTGATATCTGCCCCTAATCTGTTGGTGACCAGGTCAGGTCCGAGCCGAGTGCATGGGCACCGATTACCGATTGCCGTCTAGGGCAGCGCAAACTTTCTGATCTATGTTCACTCCTGACTGATAAGCTTTCGTATGAAACCTTATCAGTCGGCGAACTGACTCCATTCTGCTCGCAAGCCTATCGGGACAGACTGATTCCGCTTCGTGTGTCTCTCGTCGCGGACGACTGATCGCTATTCGCAACCAAGGCTCATCGGCCTCGCCCCCTTCTGTGGCCACCTGCTGCTTGCCACCTGTACGGGTGAACAACACTCGATTGCGCAGTCAGCTGGTCTTGCAGAATTCACAGCGACTTGCAGGCGACGCTTTACAGAAGTTTGCGCCCATCTCGCGGCCACCCATAGATGTCAATAGCTTGCACTCGAATTGTAAATCCATTCGCGGCAACCCGTCTTCCCTCGAAGGGCCTTCGTACGCGCCTAGTGCGAAGGACGCTCAAGTCGAGATTTTTAGTTGCTTAACTATATGCCGCTTCACATCTTCCCCCGGGTGAAAAATTCCGGTGCCCAGATTGCCGCTTTCATCTGCGGCGCTATAAAATATTCGACGGTAGTTCTCTCTATTTACAATCCGCACGATGTTCTCAACGGCCTCGTCGACGATCTGAGCAGTCGCTGGCGTTAGCTTTTCATAACCGGGACCTGTTGGAATACCTGCCGCTCTTGCAGGAGTGCGACATTGGTATGGACGAACGATTGCATTCCCACCGCCTAGGCGCACGATATTGCGCTTCATTATCATCGAAAACAAACAACGCATCCCGGTACGCAGTCCGCTCAATCATCCAGCTAAAGTCCCCGTACTTGCCTCCACCCGTGAAGACCACGCCGACAACTTCAACTTTATCGTCGGCTGATCGAGCTCTGCCCGCATCGGCAACAGCGACAAAGCCGAGCAAACAGCACAATGCTTTGGCCCCAACGCACTTCATTGCCTCTCCTCTGCTCATCAGGCAGCCGACTGGCTCCCTTTCTTATTTACTGTTGGTTCGCCAGCTGACTCCGTCGCCAACAGTTTGGCTCTACTTCATACGTTCAGCTGCAGATATCGCGCCGTTTCAGACTCGCCACCAGATTTGCACAGTTCGATTTACCGCCGCCCAGGTCCTGTCTGCCGGTCATGTCATCAATCACCCAACCGGACCCGGACTTCAAAAGCTTGAACCTGATCACGGTGGGTCGCTGGTTCACGAACGACGCAACGGCGACTGCGGAACTCGGGCCGACCTTCTGGGATACGACCTTGAAGTCTTGCAGAGATCCGAAGGTGTCTTGCCCCATGATGAAAATGTTGATTCCGGGACAAGCAATTTCAAACGCGTTCTTCGGCGCGCATCTTTCGCAGTCGGCAAGCAGCTTGCGGGTCGGAGCTGAGTAATTCGCGCCTTCCCCCTGTCTATCGTTTTCGTAAAGCTTCTGAACGTTGTGGGCGGGCGACAGCGGCTGGGTCTGACCTGAACCAGGCGAAATGCACAGACCAAGCAAAAGTCCCAACAGAGCGAACGAAATGCACTTCATCGACATCTCCTGAAGAAACAATTGTGAGGTTGCAATCCGCGATTACATTGTTCCCGACCGGTCGCTGCGATGGGCTGATGACAAATGTGTCATCTGCTTGCGCACCCCTCCCCGAACCAGACCATTCCTCCGAAATGAGCAGGCGTCGGCCATGTTGCGGGGGCGCCGCCAAAAACCAATTGGCCTGTCGGCTTCGAATACCTTGAACAGCCGCTGGTGCTGACGGTCGGAGAATGGAAGCCTGAGATAGAACGCGCTTCTGGAAGGATTGGACGCCTTCTTGGACTCGCCGGCCAGTCTAACGGAAACCGAACCGCTTGTTAGCCGAACCGTGAGCTTCTCGCCCTCTCCGGTTCCAAGGCCAGACTTTCCGACATTAGCCCGATCTCAAGGCCTGAACCTTACCCTCAACACAGCGCAGTCGAATATGCGCTTCGGAAGCATCGACATGTTCGACACTTTGAAGAAGTTCGGGTGCCCTCTCGACGCTGGGCCAAACGAACAATGGCCGCGCTTGAGACCCATTCACGATGCCACTATGGACCATGTCAATGCGACTTCTGCAACGCGAACGGCCAATCCCATCGCGGCTCTCCTCATACCAAACGATTTCCGATGGACCGTGATATGAAATCTGTTCCGACGCTGCTACGGCGTCGCATCGCTTGCGGTCGCCGTGAGCTCCGCCCAACGACAACCCGTGCTTGATGGGAGAACGCCTCAGCGGCACAATTCCGAGATAACCACAACTACGCGCATGCACTTTTCAGTTTGGCAAATCTGGGCGCAAATCCGCTGGTGGGAACAGAAAATTTCTTGCCCGAAGCTTCGCGAAACGTGATCTTCCTTTCAACAAGCATCAGCTTTATTAGCGGATCGACCGCATCGATCGACTTCACCAGCTCGTTAGCTCCTGTCATTTCCGCATTCTTGCTTCTTTCGGACGTCCCGTTGACCTTCAGGACGACCGTTCCGGCGATGGCGTCCACCGAAACGAATTCATGCTCACCCTTGCCGATCGATGTGTCAGCACCGATCCCTAATTGTAACTTCTTACCGATACACGTGATCCTCACGGCGGTATCGACGCCATCGTCACCAGGGATGACATCTATTCCACGCAGGATTAGCTCGCCTCCTACTCTATCCAAGGTCCAGACGAACTTCGACGCCGCAGCCTCGCAATTGGTCACGACGCCAAAAACAAAAACCAAGACCATTGCAGCTCGCGACATTAGCCTCTCCAAAATTGCTGATCAAACGACATTGGCCTGTTCGCCACTTTGGGGATTTCTTAGCAGAGCAAACTACGGCTTGCCACGTGAGCGCTGGCTCATACGCCTCGTACTATACCGCGAAGCTCGCGCGATCGTCCGAACATGTGGCAGAACGACAGGTCTTTCGAGCGTTGGCAGAAACGTCTCGGCGGTAATAATCCAATAAGTCTTTCACTGACAAATTCTGACGGAATACTCGCATTGAGCTAGTCCTTGCGTTCTTTGTTAGTGTCCTTTCTAAGTTGATCAAAGCCAGCCTTGACTTTCTGCGCCTTGTCAACCTGTTCCATCCTATCCATGGTTTTCATCACTCTCGACCCTTCTTCAAATTCCTTCCCGACTTTCAGAACGTCCTTCGCAGATTTGAGTCTAAAACTGAAAATGTCCGTCGCGGTCGCCGAATAAAACGCCGCCCTGAACGCATCCTCATCGCTTTGGCCAGCAGCTTTCATACCGAGGTAGACCGGGCCACCCACTATGTCATTCATTGTATCTATGTAGGTCGATGTTTGGAACGCCTTATCAGCCGCAGCATGGTCGCCTCGCAGGCGACTAACAATTCCCCTTCCTTCATAGTATGCGTTAGTAAAGTCCGCACCTCCTGATGCGTATAAGCCATACGTCACCGGCGGGCCCAAAATCGGAACAAAGATAGCCGCCGTCCCGCAGACACACTTTGCTGCTCCCCATATGGACTTCTGAACAATCGTTACGCCACCAGCTGCAATTTCAAGGGCTTGCCAACCGGGCGAAGGTGGCTCTATGGGCGTCGAAGGAGCTCGCCCATCGCGGTCTATGTACCCGGTCGGATTTCCCCACGCGAAGCTGTAACTTGCCAAATTCTTCTTGGTGTATACACCGCCGTTAATCTTTCCATCCAGATAGTCGTGCAACACCGGATCCGGCCGCAGCCAGATCGCCAGGTTGTTGTCGTAGAAGCGTGCACCGAAGTTCTGTAAGCCGCTCTCATCCTGTTCCTTTGCGTTGAAGCGATACTGCGGGAGTCCCGGATTCGCGCGGCTGTTGACACCATCCTTATTCCCGGCCAACAGCGTCTCACGCTCGTGCAGCATCTCGCCGAAAGCAGCATACTCCTGCTGTCCGTTCAGCCGCGCCGTCTCCGGTGCGCCCGGCTTGCCCACCACGATGTCGGTCACGTTCCGCGTCTGGAGCTGGGCGTGATAGGTGAACATCCGCTCGTCACCGACCCACTTCGACGCGAGGCGTTGCGGCCCGCCAAAATAGTGGATGACCGCCTGCGGCGTCTGACCTTCACGCCGCGCAATCGTTAGCTGCGCATCAGCGTACATCATGTCTGATACGAAGCGTTCGGCTTCGATTTTGCTCTTGCCGTTGACCTTGCGGATACCCTGCTCGGTCACGGCTTTGAAGGCGCGCTGAGCGGTGCTGTCATAGTCGGACACGATCCGATCATAATAGATCAGGCCATTGCCCTTCTTGGCGGAGGGTAGCCGCTCCGATGGAATCTGGACGTTCTGGACACGGAGCGTGTCGTCCACATTCCAGTGGAAATAGCGGTCCGGCCGGCAACCCTTCTTGTCCGACTGTTTGCACAGGCTTGCGTTCATGCGGCCGAAGTCGTCGAAGTCGAAACTGGTTAATACGGTGAGCTTGCGTTCGTCATGGACGGTCCTGACCTTGCCGGGTGCGTGCCGCGGGTCACCGTCCGAGGTATAGGTCGAGGTGACAGTCGCAGTCTTCTTGTCCACCGTTCTAGATTCAAGCGCTGTCTTGGTTGCCCCCTTGATCACCTCGACAGTGCGCGTTTCAGCCTGCCGCAGCAGTGCCATCTCGTGCGTCGGACGGAAGACGATGGTTTCCTCAAAGTCGAGGCTCAGCTTCGTCGCTTTCGCGATTTCCGTCTCGTCGAGCAGATTTGGCTCACCTTCCTTATCAGTTCTTTTCACGTGAACGCTGGTCAGTGACTTCTTCGCGAGGCGAATTCGATTCAATTGGTCGTAGGCGAACGAATTGACCGAGCTGTCGATAAGAAGTCCATGTCGTTTTGCTACCTCTGGGGCTATCGTCTCGTCGCAGCCGATCTCCGGCATCGGCAACGTGCACTGATCAGCAACGAGTGGCCGGTTTGCGTAGGCCAGAACATTACCAGCCGGATCGTACCGGTAATTCAGGTTCTGGAAGTATATCGGCGGCACCTCACCGAGCGGTGAGCCCATACGCGCCATCGACGTCAGCAGCCGGTTCGACGCCTGATCAAAGGTCTGAAGCACTTCGACGCCCGTTGCGTAGTTCATGCTGAGCAGGTTGCCTCGTTCGTCATATATCAGGTCGGATGCTATCGCTACGAACGGCGGTGGCGGTGGAGCCTGCTGAGGCGCTGGAACTTCAGGCGGCAGCGAACGCGCGAGCACTTGACGCAATTGACCGGCGGGCGAATAGCGATACGCTATCTCTTCGCGAATCCTTGCGGCTGCCGGTTCAGGGCGGCCCTTCGCCGCCTTGGCAGGAACGTCAATTTTCAGTGTTCTGGACTTGTGCGGTCCCCAAATATCGTAGGCGTCGGTGATCGTCAGCGTCGGCTTTACGGCAACCGCCTTGAAAGCATCGAGTTTGCTGAACACACGCTCCGTTTTGATCGGTCGTCCGAGCGCATCGAACTCCTTCGTTTCAACACCGACCATGTCTGTCATCCGGAACGGACGCCCCACACGGTTCTTAACGCGGTCATCGTGGCTGGCAGGTTCGCTGCCGGGAGCTTTGCCGTACTCGATCGTGATTTCACGTTCTGCAGCGAGTTGCACTTCGTCCCTTTCGACATTGCCGAACAGTTTGAACGTCGTTCTTCGCGGCAGGTTGGCCAAGTAATCTGTGCGAACCAAACGGCTCAGCCCCGCATCAGATACTTCCTTCGGTTTGGGATCGGCGCAAACGTTCTCGCCGATGTTCTCGAAGTCAGGCTTGGGAAAATCCGTTCGCAAAAGCCCGTTTCGACGGACCCCGCTATAGGTGCAGACGGCATTACCGATGCCGTCCATCACGATCCGCTCGAACCCACGATCGGGGTCATCGACCAGCACCCGCCGCCCCAAAGGGTCGTAGCCGACCCGGATCGCATCAACCTTTTCGCCCGCAGTCCGTCGCGGCAAATTCACCTGCACGAGCTGCCCGAGGGTATCCTGATCATAGCTAGCGACCGAACGGCTATCCGCCAGCTCGAACTTCTGCCCACGATCCGGATTGCAGGTGTACGTCTGCTGCGTGGGAGTCGCCGCGGCGACTGTTTTCACCAGTTTACGATCGGCGGGCAACTTCCCTTGAGGGTTCGCTCCTTCGGCGGCGGTCGTTATGCCCCGGATAGTGGTCGTTTCATAGCTTTCGATCACCGATCGGATCGCACCACGTACGTCGCGTTCGATTGCTGACGGTACGCAGAAGGCGTTTCGCATGTCAGTTCGATGTCGCAGCAGCGGGATTTCCGTGTTGAGCGATGTCTCGATCCGATACTGGAAGTCATAGTGGTTGCCGTCTCGAAGTTCGACCTTGATAGGCCGATCGAGTCCATCGAACGTGACCTTATTTCGAGCGCCCGCGGCAACAACGATCGGCTGTTTCGCGAGATTTTGTTCGGTCTTCACGTCAGTCGCGCCCGCCCCTGAGTCAGGTGCGATCTTCAGCGAAGCCGGGTAGTCATCACTGACCGCACGGTTCAGTCGATCTTTTGCGATCAGGCCGCTCGCAACATAGTTGTGGGTTTCATCGCAACGTGCATCGGAGAATCCGGCGAGGCTGCGCCGACATACTAACGCCTCCTCAATGGTCTGCACCTGCTCGCCAAGTTGGTCGACGAACGACTTTGACAACAGCGACTTGTTGGGGAGATCGCCATACGCCTGGTCGTCGACGAAGCGTTGCACCGTCGCAGACGGTGCCTTGAGCGTCGCGTTTTTCTCTTCGTATGTGTACCTCGCGATTTTTGTGAATATCAAGCCGGTGGTATGACTAGTATTGAGGCCCGAACAGTCGGTGCAGGCCTGTCCGGTCGTAGGCCAACTCACCAGAGCGCGCACCGGGCGTCCGAGTTCATCCAGTGGCACATAGGTGGCGTTGCGGTTGACGTCGATCGCCACCGTAGCCACCCCATGACGGTAATCCAC
Organism: Bradyrhizobium sp. USDA 336; assembly: GCF_044908355.1. Classification (NCBI taxonomy): domain Bacteria; kingdom Pseudomonadati; phylum Pseudomonadota; class Alphaproteobacteria; order Hyphomicrobiales; family Nitrobacteraceae; genus Bradyrhizobium; species Bradyrhizobium sp. USDA 336. The sequence goes on from NZ_JBIYDC010000002.1 coordinate 3,932,223, forward strand.
CGCCGACGCGAACGAACGCAGGCTTCCAAGTGTGTGAGTGCTGCCCGACACGCAAATGGTCGTGCCGTTGTGAACCGCCGATGGCGCGCAATGTTCGGTTCGCTCAGCGGTCTCAACCAGCGAGATCAGGGGATCGAAACTGTAGGCCTTGGCAACATAGGTTCTGCCTGAACCGACTGGGCCAAGAAATCTCTCGAGATTGCCGAACTGGTCATATCGGTAGGCGCGCATGACAATGCCCATCCGGGCCGCCTGTTCGAGGCGAAACGCCTGGTCTGGGAAACGGCCATCACTGGCACATGGATTGGTCGAGGTGAGATCTACGAAATGGCACAAAGTCAAGACCATGCCAGTTTGTGGATCGTGCGTGGCGGTTCGACGCCGGAGCAACCGGCTCTTGTTGCCGACTTCGTCCGGCGCTGTGTCGAACGCCGCCGTCACATTTTCGCTGGTCTCCTTTCCGGCGCTATCGCTGACACGGATTTCCTTTACGCGGTTGCGCTGCTCGAGAAGGATCGTCCCGCCGCCGGTCGCACCGTGGGTAAATTGCGGGCGCACGCTGTCGTCGTAGATCATGTCTGAGCAGATTGCACCGCGGGTCTGGGCAGCGCCGGACTTGAGGACTTCCCCGAGGTCGCAGACGCGGGTCGGCCGTGCAAAGCGGTCATGGTTGAACTGGATTGCTGTTCTCAAGCGGCTCGCGGCGGCTGAAGACCTCGCTTCGCTCGTTTCGCGGATTATCTGAACCAGCGCAGGCGTTAGCCGGCGCGGCCGGCTGTCGAATACCGGATCGACCAGGCTAACCTCGTCCGAAGCAAACGTTTTTCTACAACCGATCTGTACGCTGTCGCCGGCTCCGTCACTTGAACTCAGATACACATTCCTGACAAATCCAAGACCGAAAAGTTCTCTGTCGAGATCGAGCGGCTGTTCGTGGCGCAAATGATGACAAACCATCCGCATATCGTTGGAGACGGCCGTATCAATCAGAACGTAATTTTGGCGCAGCGCCCGCTGCGGCGCTGTCGCTTGCGCACCATCCGTAATGTCGAAAACAAGTTCCTGGACTAACAGGCCGGCCTCGTAGATGCTGCCGTTCGCATAGTGGCGTTCCGTCCTCCGCAAGCCTTTTGTCGCAGTGCCCCAGGACGGCCCAGCCGTCTCGATCGGTGTACGTGCTCCCAGCTCGCATCCCTCCACCATATCGACACGCGCATAGCCGACGAACTGCCGCTCGAAACGGTCGTAGCGGCCACCGTCATAAGAGAAGCAGGTGTGACGGCTGTTGTCTGTCACACCGTTCGCACCGACGGCGCTCGGCGCATCATCTTCTCGCACACCGTCGCGTACCGTTACCCTCGCCATCACCCAGCGATTGTATGGGTCCTTGACCGTCCTCGGCGTTCGCGAATAGCTGAATTCGAGGTTCGCCTCTGCCGGCGAAGTGGACGCATTGGACGCGCTCGAGCAGACCATGCTGGCCCAGTCCGTTGGCAACAACGGTCGCCTTCTCCCGCGAGAACTTGAGCTTTACGTCGGCCAAGTCGCGCAGCAGACTTTCGCCGATGATGAAGTCCGCAAGACCGTCGCCGTCGGCATCACGAAAGACGACGCTTTGTCGCGTCAGCGTACCGCTCAGGCCGACATTTGGATTGACGTGAAAACAGATCGCAATGATAAATATACAGCCGGAGTAAGTATAGGAGCCACCTGCAGCCGCACCGTCAGACTCCGATCGGCCGAATGTGCCAAGCTTCATGCCATCCACTTCGCCAAGGCTTACCGGGTGCGCGAAACCCCAGCCAGTATTCAACCGCGCCCTTACTTCCGAGTTTTCCTCAATGTCCAGGATATCGACAAGCCCGTCGCCATTGACGTCGGCCAAGGTTCGGGTTTGATCACCCGTCGCAGCGTTGGCCGCTAGACCGCCTTCGAACGAATTGTCATTCAGTGGATAAGCCCAGCCCAACGCCAAGCCGAGACCGAGATTGCGCGACTGTTCGCCGAACAGGTTCAGGTTCGCGACGGTCAGCGATTTGCTGTCAAAGCCGTTACCGAGGTTCAGCGTAACCTGAAATGAGTCGCACTTTCTTCCGCTTGTAACGTTCGTGCATTTGACGACATCCGGTAGGCCGTCGCCGTTAACGTCGATCACGTCAGTTGTTCGTTCGCCGTCAGCCTTGCTCTTATCGATGTTCAGATTGAGCGTGAAATACGATTCCTGTGTGCGTTGCCCCTTGTCGCCGGAGCCGGTACCGCCGCTGGACGGATTGAAAGCCGCACGTGCCGAAGCCACCGCGATCTCAGCCGACTTCTTTGCCGCTGGAAAGCCGAACGATGTTCCATGAGTCGTGTTGAGCGATGTCTTCACCGGCGACGCCGGATATCTCAACATCTCGATCAGGTTAAGACACGCATGCGTGATGGACCACGGGCTTTCCGGCGCACACCGGTTACCGCCCCGAGCATCGGAGGCAACTACACCGCCGCCGACGATGACATCGGCGAACCCATCACCATTGAGATCGATGACCTCCTGATCGCTGCGGGTGTCGCTTTTGGATTCTGATCCCGTGAAGCCAAAGGCTCCGCCAAAGGCGTGTTTCATGTCCGTGTCGGACCGCCGCACAGGTGCAACGAGCCCAACACCCCGGTTCGGCGTCGACAGGATACGAAGGTTCGATCGATTGCGCGACGCGTTGTAGGCAACAAGCTTCGATCCAAAGTGCAGGTCCTTCTCGCCCAACCTACTCGCCGAAAGAAGATCGCCAGCCGACCAGATCGCCTGATCGCGCCCCATCATACAAAGAACGGGATTGCCGCGGAATGTTCCGGCAGCTGCGACCAGTTTCGCATCGTTGCGGGCCCACGTGCTCTTTGCCTCCAGAGCAGGACCGTTGGTATTAGCGGTCCTCACGACCTCATCCGCCGCGCTCTGCGCGTCATTGGTCGTTTGCGCGACCGTCTGCGCCGGCGGCCAGTGACAGAAGCGCGCCGCGTCCGGCGCTGCGACCGCAGGCGGACCGTCCGCGCCCGATTTGGCGAGCGGCTTGACGTTTTCCGCACGCTCACTTGAGCTTTCGCGTGGCGCCCGGAATTCGGGCACAAGCGCAAAGGCCGGCGCTCGGGCATGTTGTTCACCGTTGGCCCTTGCCTTATCTGTGTTGGAGTAGTCTCGCTCGTATGGGAGATTTCTCACCAAACCGAGCAACTGCGAATAGGCCTCGAGCAACGCGAGCTTATCGGCGTTGTCGATCGGCGGCTCGGCCGGGTTCTTTGGAAAATTGGGGAACGAATCTGGAAGCACCGGGTCTTTGATATCCCATGGTGTGGCTCCGGTCGTTGCGTCCGCCCGATGGCGTATTGCCGGCACTGCGACCAAGCGACTGGTCACGGCTTCGAACGGCAAGCGCCAGCGCAACGCGTCCGCTAGGGAAACGCCGAGCCGATGATCGACCGCAAGCGCTTCCGGCGTAAACATCGTAGATCCCTGTGGATTCAGTTCACCAAGCAGGACTCTCGCTAAGCCGAGCGGACAGATGTGCCGGTCGGTTCTGGTGAACGGCTCATTGGAGTTGGGATTTTCGGACGGAAACGGCTGATCATTGCTGTCCAGAGGCAATGGGGCACAAGGGTTCGTTCCGAACAGCTTGTCGAGCGGTTCGTTCAAGTAAGAAGGCGACAGACCGTTGGCAGCGCCGTCATCGATCGCTGACTCAACGACAATCTGCTCGTCTTCCGCAGCGCAAATGGCAAACCCAGCGTGGCTCGACGGCAGCAGATGGGCCCGCTGCTGCTTGTTGCCCGCCCCGTCCGCGCGCTCCTCCCTAAAGCTGGAAAACGTCTTCGTGCCGGTCACACCACGTGTAAATCGTATATCCTGCGTAACCACCGGTTGCGGTTGGCGATGGTCAAACAGCAATTCGACGCTAGTAGCGGGGACGGGATCCGGGGTCTTTATCAGCGCTCCGGGAGAAAGTGCGCGGGTCCGTGTCTTAAACAATCCGTTGCCGCCACCCGGAGCGTTGGCAGGCAGAGGTTCGAACACGGCAAACCTCTTGATCGGCAGCTCGCGAGATTTTCCATCTTTCCAGGCAAGCACCCGCGTTCGAAGCTTCGCCACCCGGTCCCCGAGCATTGACGGGAGTCTCGACGGATCGATCTGCCCATCGTCAAGCAATGCTTGATCGATTGCCCCCAGCGGAATCGGCCCGATGCCCCTGATCTCGAGCGCAAACCGGCGCTCATATAGTCTCTGGCCAGCCTCGTTCTGGCTTTGGCCCCACGTACATGCCTGGTCGGGCACCGGCACCCCGGCCGGAACGACAAGTCGTGGACGAAACGCTGCACGGCGCGGATTGTCTATCCTTGTCGCCGCCAGACGTACGGGCGAGCTCCCGCTTGTGTGACCTAGCCTGAGGACACTGGACGGGCCGTGCTGGATATGAGGCACAGCAAACAGCCGGCGAAATCCCCGTTGACACTGTTTGTCTGTTTCGTTCGGATCGGTCGTGGGCTCCGACTTCTCGTTATCCCCCAGCGCTGGCCGGTCGCCCAAGGGACCGAGGCATTCGGCATTTGCCAATGCCGGGGCCGGATTCTCTGCGTTCTTCGGCAACGGGGCGAGCTCTGTGTTATAGCTCAGCGCGATTGGAGCATCAGGGAGGATACGAAACCCTGCCGCGTCGATCGGCCAATAACCGAGCGTCGCACCATCAGCTTCGCCAGTGTCCGCCAGAGGCCTGCTGCGGACGAACAGGCAAACCTTTTCGCCGGCCCTGACATCGAACTCGTTGCCATACGACGCACAAGTACCGGCGTTGGCACGCCGGCTCTCGCGCGTACTGCACGCAGGTTTCAGCGCATCGCGGTTGATCCAACCGCTCTTCAGGATCCTGTAACTGCCGGCTTCGGACGACATTTCGGTGAGTCTCGTTCCTGGTCCCGCTTGGGCGAGGTGTTCGAGATTCAGCACACCGCCGCGAAGCGGAAACGGAGCAGCCGCACCGGCAACGGTCACACTCCGACCAATCCGCGTTGCATCGGCGTCGCAGGCTCTGATGCGGTTGGCACCCGCGTTCCGTTCTTCGTCGGTGCTGCCCGTGAAGGCTACACCGTCAAGATGTGTCGCCTTGCGCGTTGCGAGGATTTCAATCGGAACAACCACGTACTCAAGGTATGCTGCGCCTATCGTCGCCGGCTTTTCAATCGTCCCGGAAAATTCCATCGCGCCCGTCATCGGCGCCAGCGTTCCCTGGTTGAGTTGCGCCATCGGCGCAAGATCGCCTGCAGCTCCGCCGGATGAGTCCGTAAGTACGTAGCGTAGTACGCTTCGACCATGTGGGTCGCAAAACGCTTGCCGTTCGCCCTCCAGGCAAAGCGGATCGACCGCACGCAAGTGAGCGAGGATCAATGCATCGGGCGAATCGGATTGACCAGGGCCCATAATCTTTCTTGTTGCAACCGGTCCCGCGCCAACCTGCAGAACCTGCTCTTCCGCGGAAAGGTACTGGATCCGCGGCGCCCAATTGACGGCATCGTCGTCGCCGTTGTCGATCGCATGAACCCGGAAATACAGCACGTCGCCCTTGTCGACCTGGACGAGCAACTTTTGATCAAGTCCGCTGGCCGCAAGAAACCCAATTACACCGTCGAGATCGGCTGCACCGGCCGCACATTCGGTATTTTCCGGATCGAAACGAGGCGGCACGATTCTAGTTTCGACACGTGCGTGGCCGTCGTCGGGACTACCGTCCTGATCCTTGGCTTTGGTAACATTCACCGGAACGATCGTGTCGAGTTCAAGCCCTGCTCGCTCGGTCCCCGTGCCGGCCACGACAGTAATCGGAAGCCGGAGAGGAGGAACTGACCGCATTTGTCCCGAAAACGAGAGCCTCACTCCGTCACCGTCGCCCATAGGTGCGGAACTCAAGTTACCGACGACAAGGCCGTTTGCGTCCTTGCCGTGCGCCGCATTCCAAGAAGAAATCGCTGCTTTGATCGCAGCCGAGAGCGCATCTCGTGAAATCGCATTCGGCCCGAACGACCGGATTCGAATTGAGCTAGCCCATTCGGTCGGTATCTCGGCGCCAAGCGCCTCGCGTCCCGATACAGAAATGCGATAGTCAAGAGTAGTGCCTGCAAAGTTGCTTGGTACAAGCCTTGTGCCGAGTATTGACCAACTCCCGGGGCCGGCGGGCTCTGGTGGCGACAAGCGGTCGAGAACCTTCGGACCGAGATGCCCGGCAGCACAACTCTTTACCTCCTGCCCGCGAGAACGCTCGACGGCTACGATGACGCCGTCGCGATGAGGCGCAGGCACCAATCTGTCGGCAAGCGGAGCCCTTTCTGGATTCATTGTTGATCCGGCGACGCCCCATACCTCATCGGCATCATCGTGCGTTGCAACGCTCGCGGCTTCTCCGGTTACGCGCACCAGACCGGAGAACGGGGCCTTCCAGGTACGTACCAGGTCGTAGCGTGGATGTTTCTCTGAGGTCGGGAATGACCCCGGACCGGGCATTTCAATCGGCCTTAGGATCGGCGTTGCCGCAGCCTGATCGCCCGTACCATTGAGGATGAAAGGCGTGTTGCCACCAAACTGGTATTTGGCCACCGAATTCGTGGTGTTGTAGAACACGCCGCCCGGGGTGACGACGTCGGCCCTGCCATCCCCGTCCATGTCCGCAAGTTGAACCGTCTGTACGGCGTGCGAGCGCCCATCGAGGCCGCCGGCAATCGCACCAAAAATGTGGCCTTCGCCGCCGAAATTGGTCGTCTCCATGACCGGTTCGTGCTGGAAGCGGAAACCAGGCGCCAAAGCCATAGATGTGCGGTCACCAAACGAGAGGTGGCCGCTCGGATTGATTTGCCCCGCATAGGCGTACCACGCGCCGTCTTCGAGGATGAGGCTATCGAGGATACCGTCGCCGTTGACGTCGAGGAGCAGTGTCGACTCCCGATGCGAGGTTCGCCGCGACCAGGTAAACTTCGCTCCACCGCTCAGACCCTTCAGCGCAATGGGGCCTGCTCCGACATAGATGCCGGAGTTGAAACTCTCGGTCTCGACGGCCCCCATCTTCGAAGCGACGAATGGCCCCTCGTTGTCACCAAGGCCGGCAATCGGTTTTACGATATCTCGGATCGAATCAATGAGCGTTCCGTGATCGGTTGAGGCGGTCGGGAATTTGGCTTCCACATTCTTGTGGAATGCTTTGCCCCTCAGATCGCGGTAGTCGAAACGCATCTCATGGCTCGACGCGCGAACCTGAGACTCGTCCAACGGATTTGCGTCCTTACATTCCTGCGTACCGAGGCCCGCCGGGAATATCGCATCCTCGGCGGCAAGCCGGTCTGTCACGTCGATCACGGCGCGCTTGGTGATCGACATCAGCCACTGCCGTGCCTGCGCGGCCCCGTTATAGAGCGGATCACCCTTTCTGCTGAAGGCATATGACAGGAACGGTGTCGAGCACTGCCATTCCGTCCGATGTAGTGGAACGGGTTGGCGACTGTCCTTCGTCCCCGCAGGATACAAAGCCCGGGACGGCACCCTGTGCCTGAATCTGATCTCGACCCTTTTAACCAGACGCCTCGGCACGATAAGTCCGCCGGACCTGGCATCGGATCGCAGCGGCAACTGATCAATTTCCGCGTCAGACGACCAATAGACATTCAACTCGTAGAGGCCCTGCTTGCGCAGACATCCCTCAGCCGATGGGCGCTCACGGCAACGCAGCGTCGTTTCCTCGAGATCCTGATGCCCCGTATAGATCACGCGCTTCAGATACAGGTCGCGATCCGCCAGCATGTCGATTGAAGCGCCGGGCGTGTTTGGCAGACAATTTTGATTGTTCACGATAAGGCACGTCGCTACCCAATCGTAGTCAACGATGTTGCCAAAAGCGTCCTTCTCGCGCGTCAACCCCCACTTCGAGATCGCCCTGCCCGCGGCTGCGAGGCCGACCTTGGGGCCGAGGTCCAGATGGGCTCGCACGACTCCCTGCATCAAATCCTGCCTGAGGTCGACGTCGTCGATCGCGCCGGCAATCCGTCCCGGCGCGCGACCAAAATACATTACCCTCGCCACGTCGCCCGCCGGGTTCTCCTGCCACGCCTCCCACCAATAGTGGGACGGTCCATCGCCGTGACGAACGAACCGCCAGAGACCCTCGTCACGCCTCAACACAAAATGGGATTTTCCTGTCTTGCGCGGCCTGAGATGCGTTGTGCGATGCGGCTGCGGAACGAGATTGAGGCCGGCCGCACGGCGATCCAGCGCATCGTGCTCGCGCGACGGAATGCCTTCGCCGACGACAGCCGAACCAGCCTGCGCGTCAACGAACGCATCGCCCGCCTCCGGGACCATCTGCTCGCCATTAAACAGGTAGGTTTCAGTTTCGTGCCGGACATCGTAGATCGGAACGCCCCAGCGGGTCTCAACGGTGATCGTCGGAACGGTCAGACTCCAGCCATTGGCGATATTGCCAGATCCCGATTGAGCACTGTAGTCGATCGAAATTCGCGGCTGCAGCGTCTCGCGCACGCCAGGCAGATCGAGTGGGTAGTTCAATCGCAGATCACCGCTGCTATTGACCTGCGGCTGGGCCAGCCTCGGAACACCCCGCAGGGGATCTGCACGGCGAAAGGCCTTCAATCTGTCTGTGGAAACCGCGCTCGGCGCCTTCTCCGGGCGCTCGCCCGGCCTGAGCACGCCGGCGATGAAACGACCCGATTGTTCCGACAAGGTCGTAACGGTCGTCTTATTGTCCCGGTCCAGATACGCATCGATCGGCGTCATGGCGTCGGCCAGCTTGGCACCAGCCTCCTTGAACAGGCGCACATCACTTTCGCCGAAGCCATCTGGCAGCAATGATGTATCGTAGGGTACGCCGATCCTCACTGGCGCATTGGACAATAGCCTGAATGCAGCGCACCCTACTGTCAGGTTCAGTATGCGCGCATCAATGCTTGATTTCTGCTCACAGGCCACGAGCACATCGATCGCAGCATCGACGGACGCCACGTGAGCACCGCTTGAGCGGGCGACCGAAAGCCCGAAGAGAGCGATCGCCTTCTCGCCTGGATGTATCTTGGCAAACTGGGAGCGAATGCCCAGTCCGATGGCAGATTCCGATGTTGATGTTGGCTGTGCCGGCGCCTGCTTCGTGGCAAACGCCCCAGCCGGCTCCAAACCGATGAGCACAGCGCAAAGGAGAACCAAAGACTCCTTAAGAAGTCCCAGTATCCGCTGAGAATTCAACCTAGTCAGCGAGCGACGCACAAATGGACACTCCACACACCGTTGGGCGTGCGGATTAAAATTCTCTCTAGTCATTTTTCCTGCCCCCAGGAAATAATAACTCATGCTTACACAACGAACGTCACGAATAAAGGGGGTAGGTGTATTTTTTTACAACCGCCACTCGTGGTTGTAGCCGGCGGCTCAGGTGGCATAGATTTCTGCTAGTGCAGCGTTCCAATTAGACGCTTATGGCACAAGCAATGCCACCGACTCGAGTTGCAACATCGTCGGACTGTCGCACCAGGACAATCTTAGCGTCGCGGAAGCACCGATTGTTGTGCGCCGCGAACATGAGGATGTCGGTTAGTTGCACTGGAGTTTGACAATGCCACGGCTGGGTGCGTGGACGGCTACGCAATCTACTAACACGCGCCAAACGAAACATTACGTTACATCCTCATGGTTTGCCCGCTCTTGAGACCAGACATCCTGCTTTCCCATAACGCTCATTTCAACGATGCTCGCCTGCTGAGCCGCGTAAATGATAAGCATTTTGCCATTTCCTTATCAGGATGCCGACTGACTCCAGTGCGGCCAAGCTAATCGGCTTGCCCGGCTTCTTGGTAGCGCGCTCTTGTTCGCCTGAAGCTACTCCTTTTTTGATCGATTTCGGCTCTATTCCGAGACATTCCTGATTGCAAGCGTCAGCTACGGCAATCACCGGGCAACCTGTACGAAGACTGGCTATAAGCCCTGCCTCAATAGGCAAACCCGAATGGCGCTCACCGAAGGAAACGGTTAGCATCTACTCAACGGATAACAGTCCGCTTCTCTGTCGCGGTCGGCCATTCCTTTGTTTCGCGCTTTTCCTTCGCTACGAACTTGGGCCTGTTGACGAGTCTCGCAACTAGCGTGACTGCCGCCGACGTGAATTTCATGTGAGAGTTTATGCCAGGCTCGTCGGAGGCAAACTTGAGCTTTGAGCAAAGGTTCGCGACACCATGATCCATAAAACTAACCCTCACAGTATGTGCGAACTTGTTTCGAATTGCGCGAATTGTATCGCACTCTGCTCGTTCGTCTGAAGAGATCAGACCCAAGCCATAAGCGACGGCGATTTTTGCTGAAAGAGTTCCGATCGGCGCATTAAACCCTTGGCAAAGCTTCTTCGCGGAGGCCTCATCCACCAGGAAGGCCGAGATGGACTTTTGCAAGAGATCGTCGATGAACGAGGCTGCGGTGAGAACACCACCACGAGCTGACTCCTTGTTGATCTCTTCGAGAAGGTCCACGTAGTCTTGAAGATAGGAATCTAGATTTCCTGAAGTACCAACCGCGAAGACGTATCTCTGTTCGGGAGCGTCCTTCATTTTATCGTCTTCTCTGTCTATCCCAAGAATAGTCTTTCTTGGCAGGATTGGAAGTTACCCCTATTTTCGAAAGCGTTCTGATCATCGGAGCCGTCCGGATGTGCTTTCGCGCCAAGGCCTCTCAGGGAGCTACTTTACGTCAGATCGGAGTGCCGGGAATCCTCGGAGCCCTGAAGGCGCCGAAGTACAGCACGCAGGCCGAGGCGATAATGCAAAAGAACATGAACGCTGCCGCCCATGCGCTGTAGCTGTCCTTGAACATGACCAAGTACGCACACACAAGGATGGCGACGCCGAGCGTTACCGCCGGCATCACAGTCATCATTCTCTCACGTAATCTGTTTTGCGTAGCGGCGTTGTAGAGCGCGCCTACTTCAAGCATCAAAGCTTGAAAGTCTTCGTATATCTCATATGATTTCTTGTCCGGCTCGGTGAGGATGTACCGCCCTTGCCATTCATCATCTGCATCTTTCACAATTCCTTCCCAGATAACCCGTTCGCCGAGCTTGCTTGGACCATACACATCGTAAAGTTCATCGCTATTCCGCTTATCGAGAATTTGCTCTGCCTCAGCCTTCTTCATAAATACCCCCGTCTCAAAGCGTGCAGTATTGACTTTCTTCGCTCCTAAGTCGAGAGGCGAGATCTCCCGTTCAAATTTCTTGATGAGGGGCGGCGCCCACGGCGGCCGAACCAATCGCGCTCCAGTGATTTGCTGCACCTCGAACCAGCCATTCCGCTCTTCTCAAGCTTTGCGACCAAACCTTATCAGTTACCGAAGTGGCTCCCGCGCACGCCATTTTCTTATCGAATGACAAACCGGCTCAATTTTTCGCGAAGCCCCCCGAGGCCAGAGCAACCATTTGGGCACAAGACAATGCGACGACGCCGAAGCGTGCCCTCACCTACCCAGGCGCGGTGGAGATCCTCGCGCCGGTTATCAACCCAACGAAAGCATAGGAGACGTGAAGGAACTCAAGATCGCCGCTGGCAAGTACAAAAATGCCCAGGGCCAGGAAAAACCCGCTACATCAATTTCGGCGTGATGATTGACGGCGAGAACGGCCCGTACCTTCTTAGACCCTGGCGTGAATCTCGCCCCTACATGCAGCAAGGGAAAGATCGCATCAACGTCAGCATCTTCGACAATAAGTCGAAAAAGGACGAACACGACCAGCGCCCCGATCGTGAGGACTTTTAGTGGACGAGCTGGACGCCTGAATTAAAGCGGAACAGACCGCAATGGAAGCTTACGCCGACTACCTGCGACTAAAGGCCAAGGTTGATGTCGCGAAAGAGCGATATCGCAAAGCGCTGACTAAAATGGAGCGCGGTGAGGCGGAGTGGAGCAAGGCCAGGCGCTGGCCGGAAGAAAGGCTGGGGCCGCTGGGGCGATACCGAGACGTTCGAGATGCGCCTCCCCACCAGGGTCAAGGCATGGTGGGCTGAGTTTCTACAATCGGTCACCGAACGGCATCTTCTCTTGCGGGGATCTATAAAGCAAAGCAACCTCGCCAAGGGCAAACACTCGGGCAACAAAACCCCCCGAACTCGTCGTCCGAGGGTTTCTCGACTTCTTAGGGCTGAGTGCTATGCGGTATGGCTAATTGCCAAGGCCGCGTACACTACGACCAAGCCCAAGTGAAGGGCTGCGACCGCGGCATACAGGCTCATGACCTGTCTCCTATGCTTGATTTCAGGCAGGGTGTCGTTCGCGAACTTGGAGATTTTATACGCCGGAATCGCACTCTCCATAAGGTAGAACCATGCGCCCTTGGGTGACAGGATTGTCACCCAAAAGTGGGGCTATCCAGGGGGCTATCCAGGACATTTTCGCGACACCCGCGTCTTCTAAATTATACGAACAGTGCTAAATAGACCACGAATGCAAGAGAGGGATTAGGGAAGCCCGCCTCCCTCCCTCCCTTACCAACCCGCCCACACCCTCGGGTGCTTCCTCGAATTCATTTTTCAGTATTGCAATGGCGAAAAAGAAACGAACCATCCGCCGTCGGGCTGCCAAGCGTCATCCCGCCGATTCCAAAGCCATCGCTCGTTGGGGTGAGCACGTCATGCGCAGCGGGTTTACGATCGTGCCGAATTCCTTCCTTTACAATCAGGACCGCCTAAAGCTGACGCCAAACGAATTCAACGTCCTGCTTCATCTGATGTCATTTTGGTGGGAAAAAGAACGACTGCCCTATCCGTCAAAGACTCTAATCGCGTCCCGAATGAGGAAGAATAATCGAACGGTTCAGCGAGCTTTTGCGCAGCTTGAGGCAAAGGGCTACCTTTCCAGGCAACTCAGGTACTCTAAAGGCAATCGAAGAACGAGCGGATATGATTTGCAGGGGTTGGTTTCGCGAATAGAAGCAATCCGTCTAAATTATGCTGATTACCGCGAGTAGACGATTTTTTAGGTGATTTATGGCCACGAAGCGCTGCCTCTACATTTCGACCTTTGGTCCAAAGAGCGCTCCGCACAACAACGCCGCCGAGGCCGTTTTCAATGTGCTTGTCGCCCCGGTTTTCCGTATCGACTTCCCGGAATTCGAGATAATCCGCTACAATTCCGACGTGATACATGGCTCGATCAACGAGCACATTTTGCAAGACGTTCTGACCGCAGATTTGGTTGTCGCAGACCTGACAGAACTTTCCCCTAACGGCTTTTACGAGTTGGGAGTTCGACATGCGACAGCCCTCCCGACTGTTCTGCTTGCCCAGACCGGTCATGCGATCCCTTTCGATCAGAAAGACTTTCGGTTCGTCACCTATTCGTATCGGGCAACTGACGACGAATTGGAGCAACGAACGCGAGAGGCACTTATAGAAGCTGTCAGAGGCGCTTTAAATGGTGAGCCCACTCCAGATCTTCCGTCGAAATCATCTCGCGAGATGCTGGACGAATTATCTGCACGCGTGCAAGAAGCTGCTGAAGCCATCCAGGCCTTACGCATTAACTCTACCAGTGACGTCGTCGCCTCTCTCGAACAGATCGCCAAGGACCTTGACCGGGTAGACGACAAGCAAACTCCTTCAGCAATGAAGGAAGCTGGCGAAAAGCTTCTCAAGATCATCTCGCGCGTAGCCGACCAACTCGCGACCGTCAGGGGCTCACGTATCATCGTTGCGGGAATTATCTCGCTTGTGCTGGGGGGCGCAGGATATTCGGCGCTCACCATCTACGGCCTGACTTTGGCCTTTTGGCAGGGGCCGGAGATGTTTTCCAAGGCTATCGACGTGCTAACAAGACAGCCCAAAAAGCCAAAAGCCCGCCGTTAACGCTTGGTCAGGCCCTTGAACGAGCTGGCTCTCGGGACGACCTTCAGACGTGATGTCCCGATACTCCACATCCGCATAGAACGTCGGCTCAACCCACGTCGCCTTGGGTTTCCTGATTTGCTTGGTGAGCTTCTGTTTCGGGCTCACCACAGTATCCAAAGCTTTGCGGATCTTCGCCGAGGTCGTTCTGCTCCAGCCGATCCCCACCTTGCCCTTGTAGACGAGGTCCTTCCCTTCCTTTTGCCCGAGGTAGAGCGCGGCCACACCTGACGGGTCCTTGACGACCCGACGACGGGAAACTTGCCCTTCTAGACGGTTTTGATTTTCTGCCAGGCTTCCATGCGCTCCGATCGGTAAGGAGCATCAGCACGCTCAGACACGATGCCTTCGTAGTTCAGTCGGGCGGCGGCTTCGAATAGCTCCTGCCCATTCCCGTCGTGATGTTCGCTGTAGAGAGCCGGCGCCTCGATGCCGTGGGTGTCGAACAGATCCTTCAGGATGGCCTTGCGCCCAACCTGCGGCGCTTTACGGAGATCTTTGCCGTCCAGCCAGAGATTGTCGAAGGCGTAGTAGAGCAAGCGATCCTGGCGCCGTCCTGCGAGCTCTGCCTGCAGCTCCGAGAAGTTGGTCCGGCCTCCATGGACGACCACGACCTCGCCGTCGATGATGGCCGGAGGAATATCCAGGGCGCCGGCAATGGTCGAGAACTTGCCGATCCAGTTGTGCCCGTTCCGCGTGAAGGCCTTCTGGGAATCACAGTCGATGTGAAATTGGACGCGGTAGCCGTCGTACTTAATCTCGTGAATCCAGTGCCCCGATGGGGCCTTCATCTTCAGCGTCGCCAAATGGGGCTTGATGAATCCCGGCATCTCCGCTTTCGCGGCACGCATGCGGGATGTCGGACGCCTACTCAAATCACCAAACTCACAAACGCTACAAAAACCTACCTAGCTTCAACGCCCAAGGGAGCAATCGTGCCCGCCCACGAGAAAAGCCAGGGCGAGAATAATCCCCGCAACCGCCCGTGCGTAGACCGCGAACTTTACGGCAGGTCCGATCGTCTCGACGGCTTTGGTGCCCTTGGCGGTTATCGTAAACGGCCAGAGCTTACCGGTGAGTTCGGAGGGTGCGCTCATTACAGAGTCCTCCCCTCCAAACCACGGAGAACTCTCGAATCAGCAAAGGTATGGAGGCATGGATTCGGGAACGGCGCAACGCAGCGCGCCCGCTCTATGCACTCTTCATGAAAAACGTGGATGAAACCGCACATGGCAAAGCTCTCCTCATTGGATCGCTCTCCAGCGGTGTTGGGGTTCAGATTTGTCGCCGGTTATTTTTGGGAGCGCAAGGGGGCGGGTCGGGAATCGTACCATACGCACCTACCACGCTGCTCGCTCGTATTACCAATAGGCTTAGCTGAATTCGATTTCTCTGGACGAACCTCCGCCGAACCCGCGGCCTCCCATTTTTCGTGGGAGCAGTCCGCGATTCAGACGCTCTCGACCTACCAAAACTTCAACAGACGAAGCGCCAGCGGGAGCAATTCGTGCCCGCCGAAAACAACGGCCAGGCCGAGAATGACGGCCACCACAGGCCGGGCATAGACCGCAAATGCCAGGGGTCGGCGGATGGCGTCGATGGCTTTATTCCCCTTGGCCGTCACGCTCGGCGGCCAGAACTTCACATTCAGCTCGGGATCACTCATGGCGCAGCTCTCCATATTTTTCAGAGCTGGCCTTTCGGGGGCGATTAATTTGTGCCCGATGATTTGCTGGACCGGCAAGCGAAAAGCACCGAAGGATTCTTCGGTGGTCCAGACTTACAACCAGGAAATGACTGACGGGCCCCTTGTCGATCAAAGGGGCCGCGGCGTTTTTCCAAGAGTGAACATCACGGGATATTGAGACCACGGCACAGCTCTCCATTGAGAAAAATCAGAGCTGTCCTTCGGGGGATTTGATTAGTTACGTCCCGGTTCGGGCGTTGGTCAATCCTCGCGGATTTTTGGTGATTTTCGCGTATTCGTGCTTGTTCGTGTCGATCGTGTCTAACACGCGCTAAAACGTGCTCTAACGTGCCGAAGCGTGTTTTGGAGTTTTTGGGTTATCCACAGCTCTTTAACCGGCCCAAAACCCGACCCAGCCAAGCCGCCCGCTTCGGCGCCATGCCTACGGGATCGCGGCTGATCAATCACACGCGTTTCCAGCTGCAGCCATGGTACGGCGACGCCCAGAAGGAGCTTGTCGGGTTGTGGTCCAACTTGGGCCTGGAGTTCGTTATGATGATCGCACCTCCAAACGTCCAGCAAAGCCCAGGCCTCAAGAACTGGTTGTACAGGCCTTCGGCCATCGACGTGCTGATCGGCAAATCCAAGCGGCAGATCGGTTTAAGCTGGCAGGACGGTCGCCTCCACCGGCCGATAAAGGTGACCTTTGAGAAATTGGTGACGAGCACGGCTTCCACGGGAACGGATAGCTAGCAGCTTGCCCTTTAGACTCAGCCCAACCAAACTGTCGTTGAATCGTAAAATCGTGAATGCGATTACACAATTACACGGGCCACCGAGGCATTGTGAAGCTGCCTCACTCCGCGGCTTCGGCAGGCGGGGATTTAAGCTCCGCAAATTTTGCTGCCATGGTCGGATTGCCCTTGGTCAGCTTCTTGATTGTCACGTCCTGGGCCTTGTCGTTCGCGAGGCGCAGGTTGCGATCAGCGCCGATCAACGCATCCTTCGTCTTCTGCAGATGATCAATGGACTTATCGATCTCGGCGATGGCGGTCTGGAAGTGCCGGGAAGCAAGATCGTAGTTCTTGGAGAATGCGGTCTTGAACGTTTCTAGCTGGCTCTCGAACTGGGTGACATCGATATTCTGCGCCCTGACGAGCGCCAGCTCGGCCTTGTACTTGAGCGAGCTGATGGCCGCATTCCGCAACAGCGTAATCATCGGCAAAAAGAACTGCGGCCGGACAACATACATTTTGGGATAACGGTGGAAGACGTCTACAATGCCGGCGTTGTAGAGTTCGCTGTCGGGTTCGAGCAGTGAGACCAGGACGGCATACTCGCACCCCTTCTCGATCCGATCCCGGTCGAGTTCCTTGAGGAAGTCCTCGTTCTTACTCTTCGTGGCGGTCCTGTCGCTCTCGTTCTTCATTTCGAACATGATGGAGATGATCTCGGTGCCGGCCTCGTCCGAGTCACGAAAGATGTAATCGCCCTTGCTGCCGGTCCGCGCGTCGTTGTCCTTCTCGAAGTACGCCCGCGGAAAGGCCATCGAGCGCACCCGGTTGAACTCGGTCTCGCAGTGCTGTTCGAGTGTCTCGCCGACCATCTTGGTCGACAGGCGGGCCTTCATATCTTTCAGACGTTCGATCGCGTCATCGCGATCCTTGATCTGCGTTTCGTACTTGTCCTTGAGCGACTGCTCGGACAGCTGCTTTTCAAGCTGGACCTGCTTGATGCCGTTCTTCAGCTCGTCGCGCTCCCTTTCGATCGTGCCGACGGCTTCGGTCACGGCGAGCTTCTTCTCCAGCTCGACGGCCTGAAGCTTAGCTTTCAGCTCCTGGATTTCTTTTTCCTTGGCGGCCGTGATCTTGTGCTGCTCGCTGGCCAAAAGCGCCTCAGCAAGCTCTGAGGCAGCCTTCTTCTCGCGTTCCGCCTGCGCGAGCGCGTGTGCCAGCGTGTCCCGCTCCTTCTCGACCACGCTGAGCGCTTCGGTGACAGCAAGCTTCTGAGCGACCTCGCTCCCCTCAAGCTTGGACTTCAACTCCTGGATTTCGGCATCCTTGGCCGCGGCGGTCTTCTGCAGATCTCCACCGACCTTGGCTTTGGCCAATTCAACAGCGCTCTGCTTGTCGCGCTCGGCCAGTTCCAGCCGTTCGTGCAGTTGCTTTGCAAAATCGGCGTCACGGACCTGCTTCAGAATCTCGGCATAGCCGGATTCATCGACCTTGAAGGCCTTGGTACAGTGGGGGCAGATGATCTCGTGCATGGTTGCTGCCCGGGTGGGCGTTTCCTGTTTCGTTGAAAAGCTGGCTGCGGGGCTCACAGAATCGCCCCCCCGCGCATTTGAGAACAAAATTAGAACAGGCCGATCTGGACGGTCAAGCGATGCGCATCGCTTCCGGGCATTTTTCCCGGTTTTTCCGATAAGGGCTGAGTTTGCGGGCAGCAGTCGAGCACCGGGCGAATCGAAGCCCGGCTGACCTTTACAAAGACTCGAATTCTAAGAAACGGCGTCATGGTATACTGCGCTCATGAGCAAGCGGCACGTTGGCAAAATCTGCGTCTATTGCGGCACCGCACCTGCGGCGACCATGGACCACGTGCTGGCGCGCGAATTTTTGCCGATCAGCCGCCGGGACAACCTGCCCAAGGTCCCGGCCTGCGGCGCCTGCAACGGCGTCAAGAGCGGTCATGAGCACTATCTCACCGCGGTATTGCCGTTTGCCGGCAATCATCGAGATGCGATTGGCGTCCTGTCGACGATGGTTGAGCCGCGATTGGCGAAAAACGCGAAGCTGAAGGCCCAATTGGCCTCTCAGCAGCGGCAGGAGCTGATACTTCAAAGCGGCATGCTCGTGCCGTCAATGACACTGCCGTTCGATGCAACCCGCGTCGACGAACTGTTCAAGTTCATCACACAGGGGCTGCTGTTCCACCACTTCGGAGCGATGCTCGATCAGCAGAAGCACAGCGTTTGGGCGGGATTCCTCAATCGACAAGGCGAGGAGATGCACCGGCAGCTGCTCGCCGCCAACGCCCGCTGCCGCATCGCCGGCGATCTCGGTGCCGGCGCGCTCGTGTATGAGGGCGCGCAAGGCCTGGATTTCTCGGAGATGTCAATCTGGGTATTCCGGATTTTCGGCGGCATCCGAACCAGCGGTGACCCGCACGAGCCGGAGGCGGCGCTGAGGGTGATCGGAGGCGTAACCGCGTCGCATCGGGTGCTCGAGCGGCTCGATGCCCGCCTAAAATCCCCAGCTGCGACTTAGCCGCAGGCGAGCCGCAGGAAGCCAAAATGGAGCGAGCCCTGCCGTTGCGCGTCCGGGAAGAAGTACAAGGAGTGTTGCTGGCAGCGGTTGCAAGGCTTTGACATTGGCAAGGCTTACGACCAGGCGATCAAGGACAACAACTTCGAGCGGGCTTTGATCGCGACGCGCGCGGACATCACGCAATATACAATCTGGCATAAGACCAATACGGCACCCGCTCTTGGCCGGATCAGCGTTGGGCCCGGGCTGCTGCGGATCGACGTGAACGCCCTCGGCGCCTACGTTTCCCGCTTGTCATGGCTGTATTTCCGGCTCGGCCTCACGAGGGATTGGCTGGCGACGCTGGACCGGCTGCGCGCCAACGTTCAGCACCCGTCGTGGTATAGGAAGATCGTCCGGCGCGCCGTCGGGTGTCAGAATTTCCTTGTGCAGGACGCCATCCGCCTCGTTCTCGAAATTGAATGCCCGGCCACCTCGCTCCAGTTTCTCGCCCGCCTGATAGGCGGCATTGGCCTGCGCCTCGCCGCGCCCTCGCTGGTGCAGCTTTTCGGCGGCATAGTAGGCGGCGGTCGCAACAATGCTCCCGCCGCCACGCGTGACATAGCTCTGCGAATACCGAAAAGTCGGCACAGCACGCTCCCTGCCGGGAGCGCACTTTGGCCCCGGTTATGATAAAGTTGGTTGGGTATGGAGGCGATTTCCGTCGCCTCGTTCCGGGCCGCCTGCGGCCCGCAGCGAACTCGCAAAGCGAGTTTGCGAAACTGCAAGATAGTTTGCCTTTTTCTTCTTCTTGCCGGCATTCAATCTACCAAATCTGCCTGGCGTCCTGTTTACTTTCATCGCCACACTGGAGTATGTGCGGCCTGCATGCGGCAATATGCGCAGGTCAAATCCCCGGTACGCCTGTCAGGACGCAAACAATCGAAGCGACAGTTTGAACTCCGAAGCCAAGGGGCAAGCAATGCCCTCTGAACAGCCTGCGAGTGACCGCCCAAAGGCCGCGCCTCGTGGGGCGCAGCCCGAATTTTCAGGAAAGGGCCCGCCTATCGCAGCACCTCCGGCAGCCAGCCCTTTGAGGTTGGCGGGGATGAGTTTTCGAGAGCGGGATTTGTTGGATGGCGAGTGTCATGGTGGGTTCCTTTGCGGTTGTGGTGATGAAAAGAGTCAGGCGATGATGCGGCCTTCGCGGTGGGCCGAGTCGGCAGAGGCGGAAAGCGGCTTCTCGCCCTTGAAGTAGAGATCGCGCTCGACACGCAGGCCCATCGGCCCGCGCACGGCGCCAATCTCGCTGAGGCTGACGCTGGCGAGTTCGGGACAGCCCATGCCGAGATCGCAGAGGCCGAAGGCGATATCCTCATTATCGGGATCAAGCTCGGTAAGCAGCCAGCTCGCGCCGCCCCAGGGCGCGAAGAGCTTCACGACGGGTGGGAAATCCTGCGTCTGCTCCCGGCCCGCATTGGCGTGGCCGTTCGCCAGCAACTGCCGGCGCTGGTCTTGGTGAAAAGTTTTCATGTTGGTTCTTCTTCAGGGTTGAGGTTCTGCGCGAAACGCCGCGCATGAACCTCTGCCCGTCGGCGAGACCGGGGTTAGCAAGGGCAAGGTGGGGCTCCCGATGCGCAAGCTGAGGGTCCGCGCGAGGGCTCCCGCTCGCGGGATACGCGGGGATGCGGCGCGGCGTGTCGGGATACCTTGCCCGCGCGAGGGGCGGCGCCCCTTAGCAAGCCATCAAACGGCGGCGGTCAGCCGCCACTCAAAAGAGGACGGCGGCCTTGCCGCTAGGGCGCGGAGCGCAACGGGGCACCCGCAAGAGCGCCACTTGAAGGCGCGGGACCGAGTGCAATCGCGAGACCGGTCACTTGCGGCTCCCGGGAATGCGGGAGTGATAGCGTTCAGGCCAACGGCACGAGCCGCCTTCCCGAGAGCCCCCGGCGAGCGATACATTGTAAAGCGCGAGGGATGGAAGCCGAAGGCGGAGACGCCGCTTGCGGCTCCGTTCACGACAGCCCGGTCCGCAAGGTGGACGCGCCACTTCTTCCGGGGATTCTGAATCCGGAAGTTTGGCCTTCGTCAGCGCAAGAATTGAGGGCTCTGACTGGACTTACCGACGGCGCCAGGCCGTAAAGAAAGGCAGCACGGCCCCTTACCAACCTTGCCGCTGGTCCGCCGAGTCCTCCGCGCCACGCGTCATCGACGGGATCGTGCAGCAGACCAATGAACGGCGCCCGAGCGCTCGCCTTTGAAAACTACCCATGATTGTTGCAATCGAGACACAGACTCTTGCGCGCGACTTGCCCTAGACTTTCATGCCGGTGCTTATTTTTTAGTGGTATTGTCGTGTGCAAGCGTCTCATGGTGGCCATTGCGGCTCTGACAATGACGGGCTGTTCGCTCGCGCCTATCATCGAGAAGAACTCGCTCGACTACGGCCATACGATCGAACAGGTCACGAACAGCGCGCTAGCCGTCAACGTGCTCCGCGGCCGGGACCAAGCTCCGCTTTATTTTCCGGACTTGTCGCAGATCCGCGGCTCGCTCGATGCCAGCGTGTCGACAAGCTCGACAATCCCCTGGAGCGGCCTCGGCTCGTCTCAAGCGGGCCCGTTCTCCGCCTCGACGGGCCCGACATTCGATCTTGCCCCGAACAATACCAAGCAATTTTATCTCGGTATCCTCAACCCGATCAGTCCGAAGATTTTTGCCTATTTCGTGGAGCGCGCGCGAGGTTACGGCTCGATCGAACCCGTCTTTCATTTGCTGGTAAGCAACATCGAAATTCATGAGATCGGCAAATCATCGCGGTTCTTGTCCTGGGCGGACCCAGCGCCTAGCGCGACGAGAGACAGCGCTTTTGTTGAGCTCGCGAACAGGCTCACGCAGAAGCGGCAACCTTTCGTGGCTTCGTTACCAGGAAGCCGTCGCGCCTTCGGGACGCCCGTCACGATCGCGGCGGATACGACCATCCAAGCCAAAGCGAACGGACTCGAGATCGAACAGGCACCGGACGGCAAGGTGCAGTTCATCAGGCAGACGCCCAATGACACGGTCGTGTGCTTTCACGACGGCAGCGGCTATGTCGCGGTGTCCTTCGCTGACAACAGTATCGTGAAAGGGCCCGGCGGCGAGAGTGAGGTTGAATTTCCGTGGGAGAAAGCGCGAGCCTGCGGGGTAGGCGCGAATCTCAGACGTCACTATAAATTCCATCTGCGGTCCGTCGAGCAGGTCTTCAATTACCTGGGCGCAATTGTCGCCGATCAGGATAATCAACGGCATTACCGGCGCGACGGGAGACTGGAAGGCTGTCCGCGCATCCCGTTCCATATTGGCCGCGAGCCCGGCAGAGATGTGCGCTTTAGCGTCGAGTATCGTGGCAATCTCTATTACATTCACGGCATTAACAACCGCATCGTCTGTGGGGATGCGGAGAATGGCCCGGTTGATCGCACCTTGCCGATCTTGGCGATCCTCAACAGCCTCCTGAATATCAATCGTGATGCCAACGAAGTGCCAACCACCAAGGCCACACAGGCCGTTGGAGGCTGACGAGCGAGGGAGCGTTCATGCGGAAAATATTGATGCTACTTGTGGCAGTTCTGATTTCGTCTCCTGTCGGGGCGCAGGGTAATCGTGTCGGCACGCTCTCCGCTCAGGATGTAGCGCGCGCCAATGCCATGCGAAACCAATGCTCATCCGCATTGGCCGGACGGATGTTGCCGCTCTGCGACTATTGGTGCGATCAGGGATGCAGCACTTTTGTCCCACCCGGCACAACGCTCCCGCAAGCGTGCCGTCCACCGTCGACTTTGCGGCAAATCTGCGATCGATAGCGCCGCAGCCAACCGAGGTGATCCTCGCCTCGGAGGCCGGCGCCTCCGGGTCCCGCTCGTTGCTGACCACGGAGGAGAGCGACTATGACGAACGCAGAAAAAGTCAGAGGTTTCCAGCCGTGGCATGCCGGCCCAGCCGAAGTATTGGCGGTCGTGTTGCACGGTTGGGGCGGCAGCCCGATGCAAATGAGCGGTGTGATTGAGGCGACGAAATCCGCGTTCTCAGCTGAAGGCGTTGACATCTACGCTCCGCCGCTGCCCTACGCCTTCCGTCTCCGATCCGTCCGTTCGGCGAAGATCATCGTCGATCTCCTGGATGCAATCGACGAGATTGTCCGACAACGTGGCGATGTGAGGCGCATTGTCTTTATCGGCTTCAGCCTCGGCGGCGTCTTCGTCCGTCGTCTCTTCCTGCTCGCGGCCGGTGATCCGCCGGGATTCGAGCGCGAACCCGCATTCAATCAGGTGGCGCCGCGAGATTGGTCTCGAAAGGTCGAGCGTCTTGTGACGATCAGCGCGTTTAACCGCGGTTGGCACATCACTGGGCGCACCGATTGGTATTCCTCCTTCATCCTCAACCTGCTTGGATTGATCGGGCACCTGTCGCCGAGCAATTGGCAACCAACTGCGTTTGACGCGAGGCGGGGCGCACCTTTCATCGCCCAGACGCGCTTGCATTGGCTGGCGTTCCGCCGCTGGCATGCGGCGATAAGAGCTCACGCGGTCACGGGCAACGACTTGCAGCGGCCGGTGTCCCTCGCCAGTGATCCGATTGTCGTTCAGCTGGTGGGCCGGCAGGATAGCTTCACATCGCCGCTAGACCTTGTCGATATCGTAGTAGACGGCCGCGATGCCTCAGCACCGCCGGGCAATCGGCGCTACTTCTATATCGAAATGCCCAACACGGACCATGCCAAAGCAACACGCTTTTCCAACACGCCTGACGGTCAGGTTCGACAACAGCTTTTCGTCGCCGCACTCACCCAACCGGACTTTGCGCTCGACCTCATCGCAAGCGATCCCTCGTTACTCGCTGACGATATACCGCAGGTCGATACAAGCACCACGGACGTCGTGTTCGTCATGCATGGCATTCGAGACGACGGCTTTTGGACACATCATATCGCGAAGGAGGTGCGTCAGCACGCAGCCGGGTCAGCATCTCTTGTTCAAGCGCGAACGCCGAGCTACGGCTATTTCGCCATGCTGCCCTTCATATTGCCTTGGGTGAGGCGACAGAAGGTTGATTGGTTCATGGACGAGTATGTCGCGGCGATTGCTCGATTTCCGAACGCCGCTTTCAGCTATGTCGGCCATTCCAATGGAACCTATCTTGCCGCGCGCGCCTTGGTCGACTACGCAGCCACGCGTTTTAAGCACGTATTCTTTGCTGGCAGCGTGGTCCGATCTGATTACGACTGGTTGAGCATTTTGCGGGCGGGCCGGATCGTCAAACTGCACAATGTTCCTGCTGCGGCGGATTGGGTCGTTGCGCTCTTTCCCAAGAGTGTGGAACACTGGCCGAAGTTCGACCTCGGCAGCGCAGGGTTTGACGGCTTCGTTCAGGCAGGGAGACATCCCAACATCACTCAGCCGTGCGATTTCGCCAACGGGCAGCACAGTGCGGCGATCGTCGAAAGCCAATGGCCGCATATTGCCAAATTCATCATTCAAGGGGACGTGCCACCCTCGCTGCCGGCTTCCGCTTTTGTCAAATCCCGAGCGGCCTGGCTCGTGCCGCTTGCGAGATCACATCTTGGATTGCCGCTGCTCATTCTCATTTTCGGAGTTGCGGTGCCGGCTCTCATGGCAATTCCGCTACTCCAGTATGCGATAGGAGTGCGACCGATCTGGCTGGTCGACCGTTTGGAAGACTGGCAGACAATCGCACTGAGCTTTGCATTCATCGGCTATTTTGCGTTGCTGAAATTCGTCGTGACGCGGGTTTGATCATACGGGTCCTCGGTTGAAATGTCACCGAGGCGATGGCTTACGTTGAGCCGGCGATGATGCGATGTCATTGCCCTCAAGTGAAGCCGCCGAGTTAGCGAAGTCCGAAGGCGATTTCGTAAAGCGCCAATTGGAAAGACTTGCCGAGACGCGCGGAAACATAATTGCCGTCAAAAATCATGCGTTACAACAGCGGATCACCACGCAAGTTCAGATTATCGACAGCCCGTTCCGGCAAGTGGACGCGCCTTGGTCGAACATGCGCACACGGTGGTAGGAAACACTCTCTCATTCGGCCGGGTATGCGCTACGCTAGCCCGTTCTCAACTCTCGTCCCGCTACAATGGGTTGATGACCAATGATGCGGAAGCCAAATTCCTCGCAGCCTGTCAGGCGGACTATGCGGAAGTATTCAAGCAGCCTCTGCCCGATAGCCCGAGCCGTGAATTCCTCGCGGCAATCTGTACCACGGCCATGATTGCGTCGGCCACTTTTCAG
Source organism: Bradyrhizobium sp. USDA 336 (assembly GCF_044908355.1). Lineage (NCBI taxonomy): Bacteria > Pseudomonadati > Pseudomonadota > Alphaproteobacteria > Hyphomicrobiales > Nitrobacteraceae > Bradyrhizobium > Bradyrhizobium sp. USDA 336. The sequence continues at coordinate 3,957,389 of NZ_JBIYDC010000002.1, forward strand.
CTAATGCACGAGCGGGAGGCCGCTGAGACCGGGATCAAGGTTTGCCGCAGCGCGGCGGGCTATTATCTCGGAAGGATCGGACCGGAAGGGCCCGTCGATCGCGACAGCGAGCAGTATTGGCGTGAGAAGGATGCCGCCAGCGCAGCGCTGGCAAATGGCGAATGGACGTCACGCAGCGGCCTCGGGCGAAAATTGCAGCGGCTGGGCCTGGCATCAGCCCAGGCAAATGCCCGTCTGGCTGAAATTGTGGCATTGGAAGGCCAGCTCCCGGAGCGGCCGAAACGTGGGCGAACAGCGCGTCCGAAGATCTTTCAGAAGTGGTTCTGATGGCTTAGCGCCTGCGATCACAATCCTGCCCCACCCATCGACGTAAAGAAAACAAGCGGGACCGAGTGCCTCGGCGAGCGATACATGATGGTGCGCGAGGGATGGAAGCCGGATGGCGGAGACGCCTTTTTGCGGCTCCGTTCACGACAGCCCGGCCGCGAAGCGGATGCGCCCCAGCCGAATATTCACAAAACAGCGTGCTGCTAAAATTGGAGTTCGGAAGATAACACGTCTCGGCATGGCGGTACTGACGACGCTTCTCGCCGCACATCCGTACATCCGTCTCATCATCCATTCAGATGGGATCCCCCGCCAGCAAACGGCTACGCAACTTTCGCGGGCTACTTACGCTGGCGCAGTCCTTGATAGTAGCGTAGGCTTCGTGCAGCAGCCAGTGAGGATCATCGACTCCCGTGCCTGCCTCACTACGCAGTTCCAGTTTTAGAGCGCCTTGCGCATTTCGAATTTTAGAGCGCCTTCCAGGACGAGCATCAGGGGCAAGTCATGCAAGAACGCACGAACAGCGTCAGCGAGCGGATGGCGGCGTTGGAAAGAGAGATTGCCAGGCTCGAAGCAGCCCGCAACAAGCCTCACGTCACAACATCAGGTTCAAAGGGCGATTTCAACGGTCTTGAATCTTTGTCTTCTCAGGATGCCCCCTGGGCCAAGACGCAGCTTCAGCTCGATCTCGAAGAGGAGCTGGCAAAGCTGCGCCGCGGAGAGGGCGGCCACGTGGCTACGAATGAACGGCAACCGACCGCCGAAGAACCCGATACGAATGAGCTTCGAGCGGCCGACGAAGAGCCAGCTGCGCCCAAGGTGGCTGGCAGCGAACCTGTAGAAGATCCGCTGGAGGCAGCGCGTGGCCGTGGCGTACTCCTGCGGGATATCCTTGGTTTCAAGTGGCCAGAGAGCAGCACACATGGCAGCGTCCCTTACGTATCGGTAAACCTCGATCGTGTACTGCGTATCGCGGCGACGCGACTTGGAAACGAGAAAATCCTGAGACCACACCAGGTGCTTGATACTCGGCTCCATCCTCGCATCGGCTACGGTCTGGGCGAAAGGCCGCGCATCTTTCTTCCGCAGATTGCTGAAAACTATGGAGACAGGCCGGCTAAACTCGGTGAGTTCGCGTATCCCGATGAGCCCGAAATCGATCGCGACAATGGGATCATCGTTGGCCCTGAGCTCGTGGCCATATTGCTGGCCATGTCGTCGCTCCGCAAAAGGACCAACAATAGGTTCGCGGAAGGCGGGGTCCGGCATTTCCTCGCGGCCCTCATACTTGAAGAAATCGGCCGCGTCGCCTGCACGTCCGCAGGCCTGGATTTCGTACGGTGGCGTGACATTCTGACCAACATCGTTGCTGAGGAAATCAGGCACTACGTGGACCTCGGCGATAGTCTGGAGGCCTGGGCCCCCATCATCGACGAGATGCGGCGGGCCAGTGCGCCCGCGCAATCCATTGGCGAAACGCACGCTTTCGCCAATGATAGGACGGAAGCCGACCTGCTGAACACGGGTAGCGATGCTGCGGCAATTGCCGATCTTCTCATGCTTCGGGATCTCAAGCCACCGGTCGCAGTCGGCGTATTCGGCCCATGGGGCTCCGGAAAAAGCACTCTCCTTCGGATGCTCCAGGACCGGATTTCTGATCAGACGCCACCGAAGAATACTGCTCCTGCGGCACAGAAAATTGTCCAGATCAATTTTGATGCCTGGAGTCATGCTGATGCTGAAAACCTTTGGGCTTCCCTCACGGCCGAGCTGTTCGAACAAATCGCCGATACGATCGACGGGCGCGAGAAGGCTAATGGCAAGCTGCGCAAAGGTCTGATTACGGAAATCGCCAAGCGACTGCGTAAAGATACAGAGGCTGGGTCCCAGGTTGCCGCAAATGTCGACCTGCAGCGCGCGACTTTGCACGCGGCAGAAACCACTCTGGCGAAGCTTGAGAACGAACCCGTGACCGCCACTGTCGCCAGCGAAATGGTCGGTGAGCTCCTCGCCAAAGCTGAGCCTAAGCAGCTCAGCAAGACGGAAATGGCGGACCCGAGCAAGGTCAAAGAAAACTACGAAGCCGAGCAAAACAAAAAGCAACTCGAAGGCATACTGGAGGCGGCTGGCGTGCCCACCAGCGAACGCGATCCCAAGAAATTATCGTCGCTGCTGTCGGCGCTGCTTGAACTGCCCGGACGCACCGCGCTTCTCTTCATTGTGCTTCGTCGCAGTCTCGGTCGAGGTGCGCTGTTCGGTATCCCGGTCGCTCTCGTTCTACTTCTCATGGTCGCAGGCTTCGCCGTCTGGCTCCTGGGGCCGGGCAGCTTCCGCGACGTTTGGACCCAAGCTGTCAGTGCAGCCCCGTTCCTGACGGCACTCGGAGCCCTGGTTGGCACGGCCGGTGTCGGGATTCGCCGGGCGACGCCGATCCTTGCGCTGGCGGCGGAGTTTCTCGCCCGCAAAGAAAAACGGGAGGCCGAGCTCAACAAGAAGCGGCGTGAAGCTGCCGACACCGTCCGGCAGGAACGCGAGAAGCTTGACAGCATGCTTGCCGAGCAGAAGCGTGCGGCGGAATTTGCCACAACCTACAGCGTTGCGGCAGAGGGACGATCACGCGAGGGCCTGCTTCGCTACTTCATCAATTATTCGCCGGAACTCGCCGAAATCCGCAAGAAGCTGGGGCTTCTGGCTTCGGTCAGGCGCTGCTTCCAGACCCTTGAGCAGATCATGCGCGACAAGCGTGATGTCATAGAGGGTAAAGAAGTTAGCGATCCCACGACCGGCGAGGCCGTCGACTTGAAACATATTCCCGACATCGAGCGCATCGTCGTCTATATCGATGATCTGGACCGCTGTTCTGAGCAGCACGTCGTTCAGGTGCTGCAAGCCATCCACCTTCTTCTTGCGTTCGATCTCTTCGTTGTCGTCGTTGCGGTAGACGCGCGCTGGCTGCATCGTGCTGTGGGCAAGGTTTATAGCGGCCAACTCGCAGCGCCCGGGGGGCCGGATCAGGCGCCGCAAGCCATTGGCGCGACCGTCGCTGATTATCTCGAGAAGATTTTTCAGCTGCCGATCTGGATGCGTCCTATCGGCAGTTCCGCTACGGTCGAAACATTCGTGAACGGCATCGATGCGTCTGTCGTCAAAGGCGAGGAGCCCGGCACTGATGAGTCCAGCCATTCAACTCAATCGACCGCGAGCCGTGGAATGAAAGCGGTGGATGCCACGCCTGATCCGACCCTCCTCCAGCGCCAGACGCAACGGCAGGCGACGATGTCGCCATTTGAACGCCGGGCGTTGGCTGCCATGGCGCCGCTCGCCGGAAAATCACCGCGTGGCCTCAAACGCCTCGTCAATACTTATCGGTTGATCCGAGTGATGCGGGGATCAACTGGCATCCCCGATCTGGAGCATGGACGCAGCGGCGCAAGGCCGCTCTATCCGTACTTGCTCTTTGCACTTGCTTGCGAGGTTGGTCTGACGACCGAAACCGCAGCGTTGCTCATCGACGTTGCCAACAAGCAAGTGCCGCTAGCCGGCCGGCATCCGCTCGTGAACTGCGTAGTGGCGGACAGCGACGCCGCCGGCCAATTGGATGAAGAACAGACGGCGCTGCGAGATCGGCTCGACCAAGAAGGAATGCGCTCTGCCGTGCTCACTGCCGTACGCGCCGTCTACATTGCCGCCGCCAACGGCAACCCTGCGGAGACCCGCCTCAGCGGCACGGGTCTCTCATCTTCAGAAAACGTGGTGCCGCACGACGCCATTTTCGAAGATCGAACGGGCGGCAGCGAACGCTTCACGGAAGCATTCTCCGAGGCAGCCCGATTTACGTTTCGGCCACGAAATCGCTAGCACTCGGTGGTCGGGCTTGTCACTGCGCTGGTGAGCCGACGAGTACGCGAGTTCCGACTGGCGAGGCGGCTTTGGCAAATTTAGAGAATGGCTGGGTGATGCGAAGGACTACCCTTCATATCGCGGAAATAGATGACGGCGGGATGACGGACGCCGGGTCGCAGGGCAATGCCATTGACGTTGACCTCGCTTCTGGAACTCATCTCAAGCCGGCGGCCACGACCTGCAAAAAGGGCGATGACGCCCAAAGCCAGATTCTATCCGGCGATCGGGTGCAGCTGAACATCCTCGGCGTGAGCCGAGGCCCCAGGGGTTGAACAAGGGAGTTTGTCATGCGCTGGATTATTCTGTTCGCGGCTCTGTTCGTTTCATCTGCCGCAAGTGCGTTCGATATTCGCGTCGCCACCTTCAACACTGAGTCCGATGACGACACGCAGCCTGCCCGCGTCGCCGAGACGATCGGCCAAGTGACAAATGTCGATATCTGGGCGCTTCAGGAAGTCGAGGACTATGAGGCCATGAAGCTCTATCGTGACGCCGCCCGCGGTGTCCGCCCCGAGCAATGGCGCTTTGTGTTCAGCGAGAGCGGCGTCAACACCGACCGGCAATCCGATCATCTCGGGATTCTCTACCGTACGGACATCTTCCGGCAGTTGGAGACCGTCGAATTCCACGCGCTCCGGTCGCGTGACGACGGAAGCAAGTATGGCCGCACCGATTGGCGCCTGCGCGGGGCGCTGTTTCTTCGTCTTCAGCATGTGCCCAGCAAGAGGGAATTCTACGTCGGAACGGTGCATTTGAAATGCTGCGGCGAAGGCGCTGACCAGCGCACGCATCAAACAAGTTTGCTGGCGGCCTGGATCAAGAAGCAGGATGCGCCCGTTATTCTGCTCGGTGACACGAACATTCCGATCGAGCCCGGACAGACCACGGAGCAGGTCACGGCTCCAGCCTTCCGGAAGCTGGTCGAGGACGGCGGACTGGTGTGGAATGCGCCGTCAATTCCCATCAAGACGCAGTGCGATCCCGAATTCAATTCAATGCTTGATCAGGTCTATCACACAAGCAATCTCGGGCCTTCAGCCGTAAACGTTGAGATCCTCTTTCGCACCGCCGCTTACTGCAACCGCGAGACTCAAGGCTATTCGGACCATCGGCCGGTCGTGGCGACCTTCTCGCTGCCGTAGGGACGATCAGGGGAGGGTCAGCCTGGCGCCGACGCGAAGCGGCGGATACCGGGTCGCGCGCCTCCGGTGAGCGAGACAAGGCACAGAATGAAGACGGGAACGTCCTCTATAGTCAAGGATCTGCTCATAAGACAACTCGGCGTCAGCATCCGCAGACGCTGAGCCATTCACATTTGCAGTTTGATCGTCTTAGCCCACGGTGGAAACGAGCTTCATAATCATCTTAGTAATCTCAACGACGTCGCCAATCTTCGGAATTGCTGCGACGATGGTGTTCCAAAGCCTGAACACCTCAGGTTTATCCGGCTGCGCTTTGCTAGCTTCCTCAGCGATCTTTTTCGACGCCTCAATCGCGTCCTGACGGCCGGACTGTTCAGCATAGGCAATCAGCAAAGCTAGCGGATCGCGCATGTCTTGGCGGGTCTCAATGGTCTGTTCGATATTTCCGGTCGTTGAGTTCACAATAATGATTGCGTTATCACCCGCCTTGATTTGAGCGGCGCGCTCTTCAACCTTCTTCTCAATATCTTTTTGCATGCCTATCAGCCTTTCCACATCAGCCTTCGCATTGATGGCTTCGTTCTCGATTTTCGCCGAGCGTAGCCACACAAACTCGGCGCAAAGCTTCGCCACAAAAAAGATGATACCGTACTGAACAGCGAGAGAGACGAGATTATACAGAACGACCGGCGCAACGGGATTTCGGTCGTTTGCCTGGCTCATAACAAGTATGAGGGCAATTGCAGGCACAACGGATGCGAGGATGGAGAGCCCCATAATCCAATAAAACAAAGACCCAAATGAGCCGAGGATACGCTTTTCGCGAGTCAGGTAGCCCTTAAGAAATTCGTCGCGCGATCCAAGCTTAAGCTTGTCGATGTCGGGCAGCAGCTCAACTGTTGCAACTAGGTCTGCGTGATTATCGAACGCTATCTGGGCCGCACGCCGGTTAGCGGCTGCAATCTCTTTGAGGGCCTCGTCCGCGCCCCGAAGTTCTTCCTCCGTAATGCCTCGTCTCATCATTCACCAAACTGTTTAACTGCGCAATATCGAACACATAAGCGCGAAAAAGGACGGCCCCGAAACCGGGAATAACTTGCCGAAAGTAACGGACAGGAGATGATAGACCAGCTAATCGAAATGTCATCCTCTTGCTGGCCCCTGCACCACGCTTTGCTGCAGATTATCAGTCAGCCGGCGCCGAAAAGGCAGAAGGCCGTGCTGAATAGGCGATGGCGCTCGATTCCCCCATTCCGGATTTTACGGCTGCCGTCAGGCCGGTGTTCTTCCAGACGCCTTTTGAGGAATTCCTCTATGCTACGCATGGCGGAACGCTCTTTCTCGTGAACTTCCGAGGGATCACCTACGGTATGACCTGTGGCCACGTCTTCAAGGATTTTGGTCACGGACAACTATTTGTCACGCAGGAGAAGAACGCGAAGAAGGGCAGCAAGCCTGCACCGATCGCGGGGATCTACTACCCGTCCTCTCCAGTCGATGGCGCAGCTGGTACAGATGTCCAAGACATTTGTGTCATCGGTTTTTCGTCTGATATCCCGGCTGATTTCTTCAAGGGCAGCGTATATCCGCTTGACGCGACGACAACGAGAGCCAGCCAGCCGGGGCACCGGCTGCTGGTCGCCGGAGTGCTCAAAGAAAAGACCTCTATCGTTCCACCGGATATTACGATCGGCTATTGCCGCCTCGAATTTCAGGACGCTGGGTACGGCTCCTCCGATCCCATTTTGCGCACGGCGGTGGCCGAGTTCGCGGCTCCGGAGTTCAGCGACATTACGGGTGTTAGTGGATCGCCCGTATTCGATCTGACGGCCAACGCGCTCTGTGGCATGGTCGTTCGCGGCGGGATGCAGGGGCGGTTCTGCCGCATCCACTATATCGACATTTACGACATCCTGCAGTTTCTCGATGGCGTTAGCAGCGGCGCACCAAGCCATTCCTACAAAACGATTCTCTCGCTGTAGGCGAGGTAATTCGGCTCACGGTTTGCCCGCGCTTTCGGTAGCAGAGCAATGCCTAGATGCGATTGAACCAGCCGGCCGCCCGAAACTCATCAAACTGTCTCGCAAGCTGTTCACTCGCGCTGGTAAATCCGAGCAGTTCGTTTGCGGCAACCGCCGTGCCGAGCAGCGCGTTGCAGGCGTGCAAAATCGTGTCATGTTGCTCTTCGACCGTTGTATTCGCTTCGACGCTGACCAATAGCTCCATACTGTCGGCCGTCTTCTCGTGTGACAAATGGCGGCCGAGTGCTGTGACTGAACAATGGACGGCGTCGAGCGAGAAACGCATATACTCCACATAGGAAAGCTCAACGACGCCGGCCGCCGCAGTTTTGGACGCTTGCAGCTTATTCTGCCGAGGAAAGCGTTTGGCGTGGTCCTTGACGATATCGCGCAGCGTCAGACTGTCCGCGCTATTGACGTCACCGCCGTGCTTGCTGGTCAGCTTAAGCGTCAGCGTTGCCAGCGCGCTTCTATTGTAGGCCTCGTCCTGGATCATTTCTTCGACAAATGCTTCGCCTCGCTCGCGAAGCGCTCCAATCCAGAGCTGGTTCTCATAGAGGCAGCGGACAAGTGTTCGCGCTTCCATGACGTGACTTTGGCGCGCAAGCAGCAGAGCCGCCCGGAAATTGGAAAGGCTGCGGCTAAGAAGTGTCAGCGCCACGACTCTAGGGTTTCGCGCCCAGCTTGGATCAATCGTGACTTGCGCAGCGCCAACAACCTCGAAAGCCTTTGAGCGTAGCCGATCATTCGCGCTGTTTCGCTGCCCTCAGGCGCCGAAGTATCGGCGGGTTCAGATGCTTCCATTTTTTCCCTCCTTTTCTGCCGCTTCATGCGGTCTTTCGTGCTGCGTTATTCGCCGCCTCGTGACCTAGGGCGGCAAGGCCGCGTTGCACGCTATGCCTTCTCCACATTGTTTCGATCTCTCGCAAGGAATTGCAAGCGATGCCGCCAGCCACAGGTGGCGCACGTCCTCCGCACGGCCGCAATTGCAGGCCGAAACAACGGAGGTCATCATGGAATATCTTCAACCCGTCAATCTGCGACAACTATCACGAAGTGAACTGCTGGCGCTTCATAAGCGGAGCCTTGAAGCGCTATCACGCTTGCCTGATATCGCCCCAGAGCGCCGCATTCTTCTTCCGAACTTAGTCGCGGTTCGGCAGGCGCTGCGCTGTCCGGGCCTTGTGCCCCGATAATGCAGAATCGTGTCACCGATACCCCTTCGGCATCCATGATTAGGCGCTGGCTGTGCTTGACCGCCCAAAAGTCGCATTGAGTTGAACCGCGTGATAGTATTTCGTAATGGTTGTATGGCTGTAAGTTTTAACGAGGCTATAAATTGATTGATCCGCTCAGAAAGCGCACCCGAGACGGAAAGCTTTACACGCGAAGGCCAGAAGTCGAGGCCAAGTTGATCGAGCTTGCGAAGCTGCCACGCGCGGAGCTTTTGACGCGATGCGGCATCCGCGGCAAGTCCAGCCCTGACTTCGTTCCGAGCGAGTGTCTCCTATACTTTATTCGCGCCTCTCGCGCCGACAATTCCGAGACGCATTTCGAGAGCCTCTACAAAATATTGCTCGCGCGCGTACTGAGGGCTCTTCCGAGGCCACAGGATGGCATGACTGTCTCGCTCACCACGAACCGCATCCGCGAGAAGGTCTTGGACCGTTTCACGAGCCTCTTAGCGACAGATCGAAGCGCATACTCAGAGAAGCTGGATTTCTTCGAGGTCCAGTTTGATGGAGGCCTTGCAAACCTGAACCGTGACGCTCGGGAGCAGGCTTGGCGAGAGGAGAATCGCTCGCAACCACTGGAGTATGACGGGGAGACTGGCGAACTCGCGGCCGAAGTCGAGAAGGCGGCCGGCAGCTTTGATCCTTTTGCGTCCGGGGAAATCGACGGGACCGATTACCGGTCCCGACTGGATGCGGCGATTGACACCTTACCCGCAGAACAAATCAGGATCATCGAAATGTTACGACAAGGATTTCCCATCGATTCCAAAGACTTGGATGCCATGACGATTGCTAAGGCGCTTGGGAAGTCAGAAAAGACGATCCGGTCGCACCGCGACAAAGCTCTAGCCGCGCTTCGCGCAATCCTCAATTCCGGAGAGGATGAATGATGACCACACCGAATCTTTTGTCTCGAGAAGACGTCCTCGATGCTTTTGCGGTCGAGCCCAACCACGGACGCGCAACCCTTGAGCGCTACATCGTGGAATTTCCCCAGTTCGCTGCCGAGCTTGTCGACTTGTCGCGGGAATTGTCGCGCAGCATTGCAGAGGATGATGCTCCGCTATCATCACAGGAAGAAGCGCTTATCAATAGGGCATGGACTCGCCATGTGGAGGCGGCACCGCGAGCTTTGGTTGATCCGCTCGCCAATCTATCTGTCGACGAACTGCGCGATGTCGCCCAGCGTCTCGATGTGCCGCGCCAGGTCGTTACCGCTTTCCGTGAGCGCCGTGTTGATCTCAACTCAGTGCCAAGTGGATTTTGGGCTTTGTTCGCCGCGGCGGTACGCACGACCGTAGACGTTCTCAAGCAATCACTAGCACTACCCGCTCAGCCAACTTTCGCGCGTAGCTACCGGGCGGATGATAAGCCGGCAGTGGAATTAAATCTAAGCTTTGAACGTATTCTGATTGATGCGGGCGTTTCTGAAGAGAAGCGCGCAAAGTTGATGGCGGGCGACGGCTGAGATGGACGGGGTCGAGCTCGCGCGGCAGGCTGCAGCCAACCTCCATTTCCAGGCCGTCGCCAGCGGCCTGGATCCGTGGAAGCCATACGAATTTGCGGTGGCTGAAGCGAAACGGCGTGGTATCGACGTCGAGACGGCGACCCCTGGTGCTGCCGTGCTCGATGGCGGTCGCGCAACTTACGTACCGGCGGATCGACTGATCATTCATGAGATGGCCGGAAGCGCGTTCGAACAGGCTTTCCTGGTTGCTCACGAGATTGGCCATGTTGAGCTTGGAGACGATAACAGCGTCGAAGCCGCACAAGATATCGATCCCGCTCGTGCGGCAGAGCGGGCTCCCACCGGAATAGACCGGGTTGTGGACTATGGGCGTCGTCAGCGGCGCGAAGTCCAGATGGACCTGTTCGCTCGCGAGTTCCTCTTACCGCGCAGCACTGCGCGTAAACTTCACATCGAGGACAACGAGACGGCATCCGCCATCGCCAAACGGTTGGGTGCGCCGTTCGACGTCGTTGCGCAGCAGCTTTTCGACGCGCTCCTGTTACCGCCACTTACTACGGATGACGGTCGCGAGAGAGCCGATCGCCCGCTGAATTCATTGCAAGAGGCGGCCGCAACCCATCGCGGCGAGGCGTTTCTTCTCGAAGCGGGGCCTGGCACCGGTAAGACGCAGACATTGACAGCGCGTGTCGAGGGATTGTTGGCGGACGGTGTCGATCCGCGGCGCATCTTACTGCTCACATTCTCAAATAAGGCCGCAGGCGAAATGGCCGAGCGAATTGCGCTTAAGCGCAAAGAAGCCGCTGCGGCCATGTGGATCGGCACCTTTCATGCCTTTGGCCTCGACCTCATCCGGCGTTTTCACAAGGAGCTTGGGCTTCCTCAGGATCCACAAATGATGGATCGGACGGAAGCGGTTGAGCTGCTTGAAGCTGAATTTCCACGCCTCGGCCTGACGCACTACCGCAATCTCTATGATCCTACCCAGATCATTGCTGACATTCTGGCGGCGATCTCGCGGGCCAAGGATGAAGTGGTCGATGCAACGAAGTATGCCGAGTTGTCACTGGAAATGCAGCGTCAGGCTAAGACCGTCGGGGAGCGCGAAGTAGCTGCCCGAGCCATTGAGGTGGCCCGCGTCTACGAAACCTATGAGCGGCTGAAGCAGCAGGCGCATCGCGTCGACTTCGGCGATCTTGTGTCGATTCCCGTTCAACTGCTCGAAAGAGATGCCGCAATCCGCGCACATATCCAGGACCAGTATGATCACGTGTTGGTCGACGAATATCAGGATGTGAATCGCAGTAGTGTCCGGCTTCTCGTGGCCCTGCGCAGCTCCGGCAAAAATTTGTGGGTGGTGGGCGATGCCAAGCAATCGATCTACCGCTTTCGCGGTGCTTCCTCCTTCAACATGGTCCGCTTCGGCAAACAGGATTTCCCAGCTGGCGTTCGTGGTCGTCTTAAAAAGAACTATCGCTCGGTGGGTGAAGTTGTAGACGCGTTTTCGGCATTTGCCATCACCATGAAGGCTGGTGATCCCGAGAGCGGCCTCGAAGCAACGCGCGGAGCCGCAGGCAAACCGCCCGAACTGCGTACAGTTGATCGGGCCCCACAGCAGACTGTGGCTTTGGCGGACACTATCGAAGAGATGCGTCGGGCGGGACACAATTATCGCGATCAGGCTGTCCTCTGCACCGGCAACGAGAAGCTCTCCAATCTTGGGCAAGACCTCGAACGCCTTGGCATTCCGGTGCTATTTCTGGGCAGCCTTTTCGAGCGTCCCGAGATCAAGGACCTGTTTGCGTTACTCACTATCCTGAGCGATCGCCGCGCGATGGGGCTGGTTCGGGTAGCATGCCTACCTGATTTCGCGATGCCGATGATCGACGTCGCGACCATTCTCGACAATCTCAGAGGACGTGAGGGCAAGCCGGCAGAATGGCTAAGAGACGCTGAACTGGCCGCGAATCTTTCGGCGCAAGGTAAGACGGCCGTCGAAACAATGGCATCAGCTATGGAGGGCCTCGATCCGGCCACGCCTGCGTGGATCGCGCTAGCGACAATTCTACTTGATCGAACCCGAATGATTGCTCGTATCGCCTCGTCCGCGGATGTCGCCGATCGGACGCGCGGCATTGCGATCTGGCAACTGATGAACTTCATTCGCGTTCAGCCCGCGGGCAAAGGCCTTCCCATTCCCCGACTGCTTGAGCGCGTTCGTCGGCTGGTCCGTCTGGGCGACGATCGTGACCTTCGACAGCTGCCGGCGGCGGCGCAGGGCATCGATGCCGTTCGCTTGATGACCATTCATGGCGCCAAGGGCTTGGAATTTTCTGTTGTGCATGTGCCTGGTCTTAACAGCGACACGATTCCGAGGACGCCGCCTGCACCACCGTGTCCGCCGCCCGACGGGATGGTAGAAGACGGCAAGGGTGGCGCCGTCGAGGTGTTTCGAGCCGAGCAGGCGGAAGAGCAAGAGTGCCTATTCTACGTCGCTATGTCGCGAGCGCGGGACCGACTCTTTATCTACGCACCGACGCAGAAGTCGAACGGACACAACCGGCCGCTCTCGCCGTTCCTAAGTCGAATCGGCGACAACTTGGCGCGCCAGCACATCCGACCGGCCCGAACGCTGCCTCCGCCCCCGGAACATGCGGACATCGCGTTGGCGATCGAAGGCGGTTTGCGCTTCAGCAGCGCTCAGATCGGACTTTATGAATCCTGCGCCAGGCGGTTCTTTTACACGCATGTGCTGCAAATTGGCGGTCGCCGGACCGCAACGCCGTTTATGCAGATGCACGAAGTGGTGCGGACGGTCTATCAGGCGGTGGTTGCCAACGGCACGACAGATGCCGCGGCCCTAGACAAAATGGTTACTGATGCGTTGGCCGCTCAGGGCCTTGCCGATCATGGCTATGCCGGCGAATTCAAGTCGTTTGCAGCGGCCATGATCGATTACTTCGTCTCGATCCGTGTCGGCTGCACGGCGGAAGCGCCAACCGCCCTTAGCCTCAGATTCGGCACGGAAGAAATCATTGTCCGGCCTGACGATGTACTGCTGAGGCCTGACGGAAGGCGCATGCTGCGACGCGTACAAACCGGTCATCAACGGTCGGCCGAAGCAAAGGACGTGGGAGCGGCGGCTTTTCTTCTTGCGGCGCAGCAGGCCTTCCCAGGTGCGATCGTCGAGCTTGTCCACCTAGCAGATGAAACGGCACAGGCCATCCCGCTCTCCGACAAGGAGCTGAAAAGCCGGAAGGAAAAGCTCGGTAACTTTCTCCGGGATATCAGGCTCGGATTGTTCCCCGCGGACCCGTCCCCGCGCACCTGTCCCGGCTGCCCGGCATTCTTTGTGTGTGGGCCGACCCCGTCGGGGGCTTTGCCAAAAAAATTCTGACCAAAGTTACCGGTCTCGGCTGGTCGCACCGATTGAGGATTAGAGCCGGACATTCGCCCGGCCAACCTCAAGGACCTCACGACCATGAATAACGAAGAAATGCTGGAATACGACGATATTGGCGATGCTCTGCGCGAAGACAGGGCGTTACGGCCGGCGCGAGCCTACCGTATCCGTTACGCGCAGGGCGATCTCGATTTCCGCGTTATCTCAGTCAACGACCCCGTGCCGCTCGGGCGGCAAATCCTGTCGGCCGCCGGCGTCGACGCACAATCCGACTTCAGCCTGTTTGCGATCCTGCCGGACGGCGACTTCGAGGATGTGCGGCTGGATGAGACCTTCGATCTCCGCGGCCGCGGCGCCGAGCGCTTCGTCGGCTTCCAGACCGACCGTGAGTACAAGCTGACGCTGAATGGACATCAACTGGCTTGGGGCAAGCCGGCCATCAGTGGCGCCGCGCTCTACAAGCTCGCGGAAGTCAGCAATGACGACGCTGTCTTTCTCGAAGTGCGCGGCGGCGAAGATCGCCTGATCGAGCGGGCCGAGCTGGTCGATCTGACTGCACCCGGTGTGGAGCGGTTTATCACGGCCCCGAAGCCCCCTCCGACGTTCGAGATCATCGTCAACGCGAGGCCCCGCATCGTTCACGAATCGCGTGTCACTTTCGAGCAGGTCGTGCAGCTCGCCTTTCCTGGATGCCAGACGGAGGCGAACGTCGTGTTCTCGATGACCTATCGGCACGCGGCCTCGGTACCGCATGCGAGTGAACTGGGTCCTGGCGGCTCGGTCGAAGTGAAGAAGAAAGGCACGGTCTTCAATGTCACCAAAACCGTTCAATCTTAGCTCCGACCTCAAGCGCCTTCGTGACGAGGGTTACTTCGTGCAGATTCGGGGCGGGCTGCTCCTCATGCGCGAGATCCCCTACGTCAACGGCCAGCGCCAGGTGCGCAGCGGCACTATTATCTCCAGCCTGAACATGGCTGGAGATAAGACCCAACGACCGGATACGCACGTCGTGCATTTCGACGGCGAATACCCCTGCAATCCGGACGGTAGCCGGATCCAGCAGATTTCGCATCAGAGCGGCGACTTCAATCTCGGCAACGGTGTCACCGCGAGGCACAGTTTCTCAAGTAAGCCCGCACAAGGTTACGCGGACTACTACGAGAAGATGACCACGTACGCGGCGATCCTTTCGGGGCCTGCCAGGGTCCTTGATCCGAAAGCCAATCCCCGAACGTTCCGCGTGCCGGAGGAAGAGGAAGACAGCGTCTTCAACTACACCGAGACGGCGTCTGATCGAGTCGGCATCGGGGCCTTGAGCGAGCTGCTCGCCAAGGAGAAGGTCGCGATCATCGGCCTTGGAGGCACAGGCTCGTATGTGTTGGATCTCGTTGCCAAGACGTCGGCTCAGGACATCCGACTTTTTGACAGCGATGAATTCTTACAGCACAACGCGTTCCGCGCCCCCGGGGCACCGTCGATCGACGAGCTGCGCGAAGCTCCGAAGAAGGTCGACTACCTCAAGGGCATTTACTCGCGGATGCACCGACGGATCGCGACCTATGGTTCGCTTAGCGAGGCCAATCTGTATCTGCTCGAAGGCATCACATTCGCCTTCATCTGCATGGATGCAGGCAAGGCAAAGGAACGGGTCGTCACCAAGCTCGAAGAGCTCGGCGTGTCGTTCGTCGATGTCGGCATGGGACTGGAGCTGGTCGACAATTCGCTCGGCGGCATATTGAGGTTGACGACGAGCACACCGACCAACCGCAGCCATTTTCGCAGTCGTGTGTCGTTCGAAGGCGGCGGCGAGGACGACATCTACGCCTCCAATATTCAAGTCGCAGACTTGAACGCCCTGAACGCGGCGCTGGCCGTCATCAAGTGGAAAAAGCTCTGCGGCTTCTACCGCGATCTTGAGCGAGAGCACCACAGTTCGTACACGACAGATGGCAACATGCTTCTGAACGGCGACGAAGAATGATACGACATCAGCGCCTGAAGCACCAGTTCGTCGAGCATATCCCGGAACGTCTTGCCCCTGGCGTGCTCTATGTATCCATCGAGTACGCCACGTCCGCGCATAGCTGCTGTTGTGGTTGTGGTGCAGAGGTGGTGACGCCGTTCACGCCGACCGACTGGCGTATGACCTTTGACGGCGAAACGATCTCGTTATCACCCTCGGTTGGGAACTGGAACATTGCCTGCCGCTCTCACTATTTCATTGATCGAGGGCGGGTTGTCGAGGCAGCCCCATGGACCGACAAGCAGATCGCGAGCGAACGGGTGCGCGATAAGGAAGCGAAAGCCTTATTCTATGGAACGCGGGAGGCGACCGAGTTGAATTCGCCTCCGGCGCCGGTCGGGAAGGGCCACGAGGCTCATGATAAGGGTCTCCTGCGACGACTGATGTCTAAACTTGGCTGGGGCGATTGAACCCAAGGGAAGAACGCGATGGCGGCCACGTTCTTTCTCTTGGCCTCCGGACGGCGAATAGGTGTGCCATGAATCTCTGGACCTGGTCGGGTACGTATTTTGGGTATCGCGACGGTGAGAACCTCTGGACTCATTCCGGGAAACATGTCAGGCAATTCAGGGGAGACGAGGTTTACGGGCGTGACGGTCGATACCTCGGCGAAATCCGCAACGGCCGCTTGATCGCAACAATTCCAAGAGAAGCAAGCGGACTTCGTCCTTTTCACCCTACGCCGGTCTTGTCGGGCGTGTCGAATATGTGAGCTACGTCGGCTACGTTATGTACGCCGGATACAGCGACTTTCCCGAACCGAAGGAATTTAGCGACGTTTAACGTAAAGCCAATTCGCCATTCGCTGTCATTGTCTGAACGGTCGGGACACTAGAACCGACCGTTTGTCATCGCGTCAGTACTCTTCAGCTAGCATGATCGTAATGACTCGCGAGGTCTGAGCGGGGTCGGACGGATCATTCGAGCCGAACTGAAGTGAAAGATCGTAGTAGTCGATTTTCCAGAAGAGCTTGGCCTCGTCGATGGTGACTGATCCGAAATCGTGCTCTCCGTAAGGGTCATTCTCCATCGAGAACGCGTCGAAGCTGCGCACAAGAGCGAGAGCCCTGGTGACGAAGGATTCCCCAAGTGCCGATACGCCGGCGGTGTAGCAAACCTTCCCGCCGGTGAGGGTTTTGCGGAAAGCGTCGTTAAGTTGCTGGACTTTGGAAGTGTAAGCAGATGTCATCATGCGGCCCCTTGGCACTGAGCCCGCGCCAATCGCGGCCTCGATGCCCGCCCCAGAGCCAAAGCGAATTAGCGTGACGATCACAGGCTGACGAAGTCACCCGCAGGGCGTGGAGCTGCACGAAGGAAGCGAACGGCCTTGACTGGCCCGCGCGCTTTGGCAAAAGCCGGCACAAGAGAGGTCGTTGGTTGCGGTGCGCCTTTTAGGGCTGCATGAAGAATTCCATTTCAAGTCGACTGCGGACAGTTCACGACGCTGCGCGAACGGCATTTGAGAATGAATTGCATTCAGATAATCAAGACGGGGCTGAACCCCGAGGAACCACGCCCGGCAAGCGGCGCTCTCCTGACGAGCCGGTAAACGTCTCGTTCAAAGACGATCACGTGCGTGCTCGCAGCAGAAAGAAAGGCTCATCAGTTCTTGCTTCTACGGCCTGTCCGCGCTTGCGAGGTTTGCGAACATTGATAGAAGACGCATCGAGCATATCCTTGGTATGCGCGGCATAGAATTTCTGAATCATCTCGACGCTGGTACGGCAGTTCTTCGCGAGTGCGTAAATGTCTGCCCCCTCGATAAGACGCAGACAGATGTAGGTGTGCCGCAGGCTATAGGCAGTGCGAGGCTTCCCCTCGCGATCGAACTTCAGATTCTCTTGCCCAAGAAATTTGTTGAAGAGACCGCTGTGGTCGCCGGGAAACACCAGATCGGTGGGTTCGGGCAATTTCAGCGGGAGTGGCTCCGGCCGGCGGGCCTTTTCTTTTTCACTTCGTGGTTTGCGGCCCTGCGGCTCCCATTTGCCGCGATTGAGCAGGCGCTGGTAGGCCTTCACGGCGCCGGGCATGCTCTTGCAGTAGCCGACGCCACGTTTGCCGCGCACGTCGATTTCCAAGATGAGCTCGCCGGTGGCCTCGTCCTTCACCATTTGCACGTCGCGATGCTGAAGGTTCTTCGCCTCATCGGGGCGCAGGCCTGTGTTGGCCATGAACACCACGAAGTCGTGAAGCTGCTCCGCATCCCAGCGAAATCTCTCCCGCTGTGGCCGGCGCGCATATTGGCCGGTCGCCTTGTAGAGCCGCTTATATTCTTAGGCTAAATCAGGGGCGATGCTCAGTCTTGCCCGATACCTTGTAAGGCTGCGACAAGTCAAGGATATGCGCGATCCATTTCTTGCGGACCGCGGCCTTCAGCACGAGGTGGAGGGTGACGGTCTCGTCATGCAACGTGCTTCGCGCCGGAGGCTTGTGAGGCGCGTTATCGTCCGGCTCAGTGATTTTCGTGCCGGGCTTTTTGCCGGTCATCCGAAAGACCCGATATTCCTGGGCCGTCCCCTCGTTGATTTCAGATAGGCCCATGGGACCGAAAAAGGGGAGCAGGTGTAGCTTGAGCCTAATTCGATGGCCTTCAACCCATTTCTTGCTGCGCTCACCCTGGGTGATGATCTCGTATTCGTCGGTGAAGATGTCGGCGGCGTCCTGAAACGTCTTTTCCCCCTTTTTGGTGAGAAGACCCGCCCGGGACTTGCCGCGTAGCGCCAGGTACCAATCTTCCGCAAATTGTTTTGCCTGGGGGAGGTCTTCCTCCTTGGTACTTTCGCGGTACTGGCGGCCATCCATCGATGCGGAGCAGTGCCACATACGCCCGCGCTTATAGATCTGCACCAAGCCGCCAAGAATCTCGTGCCTTGCCATGGGCCTATGCTCCTGAATGCAGGAACATAGCACAGATCGGGAACGGCGTCATGTTTATGCTAGCTCTGTGCTAGGCTTAAAAATCAAATCAGCCGGCTAGCAATTTGCTAACTAGCTAATTTTATCGACATTTGGTTGCGGGGATAGGATTTGAACCTATGACCTTCAGGTTATGAGCCTGACCACCATCGCAACGCTGTCCTGCCTTGATCAGCTTCCGTTAGATTAGCTGAAGCCGCTTCAAAGCGCGCAACGCACGTGGCCAAGTGGATCTGCCACTCGCGCCGCCGCAATTCTCTCTTTTGCCCGATCGACATTGGACCGAACGCGAACTGATAAGCTTTCTCTCAAAAGCTTATCAGTTGGCGAAGCCCGACTGGGCTCGTCTGGCGGCGGTCGCAATAGAGCCTGCTCCACCAATCGTCTCTTTGAAACGAGAATTTTTGGGAGACCGCCGGAGACTTCCCGTCATTTTAGACAGAAGCTGGAAGATGACGCGCGACGCCATCGCCCATTAAATTCGACAGCTATATCGGCGCCTCGAGGCGGGACCGGTTCTGCTCTATCACCGCATGGCGGCGTACCGGCCGAACAACATGAGGGTTCACGTCGACTTTAAGCACTATTTCGAATGGAAGCGCCGCGCAGCTGGCGCAATACGTCGCCGATGGCATTGGACAGAGGGGCAAGCATGCCGGCTTCGTCGGGCTCTGACTCAACACAACGTTGAGGAAGCGGTTCTGTGAGGCGGACTTCTAGTCGCCTTGGCTTCTGCCGCGACGAGTAGAGCAGATCACAATGCCGAGAGTGGACTCGCCAAACGGCCGTCAAAAACACCGTTTGAAAAACCGTTTTAGTTCGGCTCTCTCAAACGGTTTCTCTCGCTAAGGTCTTGATTTATATGGTGGGCGCACCAGGGCTCGAACCTGGGACCCGCTGATTAAGAGTCAGCTGCTCTACCAACTGAGCTATGCGCCCGAAAGGCGGTCAAGGCCTTGCGAGGCCGGTCGTTTAGCAAAGCGATCCGGGTATGGCAAGCGATCGGACGTAAGTTTTCCAAGGTCTCGTCCACAGGAACGGAAATGCGAAAAGCCGCTGGATTCCAGCGGCTTCGCCAGGGTTTACGGCCTGAGAACCGGTCCGTTCAGAGCCGGCCCTCCCGGTCCCGGTCGGGACCGCGGTCACGGTCGAAGCGGTCATGGTGGAAGTGGTCCATGCCCCGTTCCATCATGCGGTCCATGCGCTCCTTGAAGTGGTAGTGGCGCGGGCCGTCCTCGCCGCCGCCGAACGGGCCGCGGTGCCGGGTCAGCACGGCGAGACGCCGCTTCTGGCCCTCGTCGAGGGTCTTGTAGAGCGGATCGGCGGCATCGGCGATCTTCTTCAGGGCGGCGGAGCTGGCGCCCATGTCCTCGGCCCGCTGGCGCAGGCGGGCGATCGGATCCTCGGCCCTGTCGGCATCGCCCGGCCCGGCATTCATCCGCGCATTGGCACGGTCGATGCGCAGCTTGGCGAACTCCCGCACCGCCGCCTCGACCGGCGGCCACAGCTTCTCCTGATCTGCGTTAAGCCTCAAGCCGGCATGGACGGCGGCGATCCGCGCATCGACGAAAGCGGCCCGGTCCTCGGGGTTCATGCGCATGTGGCGGACGTGCTCCATCCACGGGCGATGATATTGGGCGTAGACCGCGCCCGAGCCGGCGATGCTGAGCACGGCGATGGCTGCGATGGTGAATTTCTTCATCCTGACCTCCTCTGGAAAGGTGCCCGTGAGGATGAGCGCGAGGGGGCTGACGCGCAACTTACAACTTGGACAGGAAGGGGTCCTTGCAGAGATGTAACTGCCGTGAATGTCCGTTCAGATGCAAACTGAAACGATCTGCAACAAAAAGGGCTTCCGTGCGCTGCGCGGAAGCCCTTCGTTGGGGTCGCCCCGTCGAGGTCAGTTCGTCGGGCTCTTGGCTTCCTTCAGGAACTCGTCGATCAGCCCCTGGCCGATGCGGCCCGCGGCCTCCTTGTAGACCGGCTCCATCGCCTTGCGCATCGCCTCGTCCTGATCGGCCGTCAGCTTGATGATCTCGCTCTTGCCGCTCTTCTTGATCTCGGCCAGCGCGTCATCGTTCTCCTTCTGCGACTGCGCGTTGCTGAATTCGGTCGCCTCTTTCATCGCCTTCGACAATGGGTCACGGATGTCGGCCGGCAGATCGTCCCAGAACTTCTTGTTCACGATCACGACGTAGCCGATGTAGCCGTGATTGGTCTCGGTGATGTACTTCTGAACCTCGTGCATCTTCTGGGTATAGATGTTCGACCAGGTGTTCTCCTGGCCGTCGACCACGCCGGTCTGGAGTGCCTGGTAGACTTCCGAGAACGCCATCACCTGCGGCAGCGAGCCGAGCGACTTGAACTGGGCCTGGATCACGCGCGAGGATTGGATGCGGAATTTCACGCCCTGATAGTCGGCCGGCGTGATCAGCTTCTTGTTCGCGCTCATCTGCTTGAAGCCGTTGTCCCAATAGGCAAGGCCGGTGATGCCCTTGGCATCCAGCAGCTTCAGCAGTTTGGTGCCGAGCGGCCCTTCCGTCACCTTCCGCAGTGTCTTGATGTCGGGCAGGATGTAGGGCAGGTCGAACACCTCGAACTCGCGGATGCCGAGCGGGCCGAACTTGGAGTTGGACGGCGCCAGCATCTGCACGCTGCCGAGCTGGAGCGCCTCGAGCTCTTCCTTGTCCTTGTAGAGCGTCGAGTTCGGATAGACCTCGACCTTGACTTTGCCGCCGGTGTACTTCTCGGCGAGCTCCTTGAACTTCTCCGCGCCCTTGCCTTTCGGCGTGTCGGTGGCGACAACGTGGCTGAATTTGATGATGATCGGTGATTGGGCCGATGCCGGCCCGCTCAAGCCAAGTGCCAGAACCGCGATGGAGGCGGCGATCGCCAAGGTGCGCATAGTCTCTCCCTGTTGTTCGTTTGAGCCCCCGGCGGCGCCGGGTGACCAATCTTATGCCGGCTACATCAATAGCGGCTCGCCTGCAGGGCCGCTATTGGCTCTTAGCAGGACAGGCATTCATGGTGAATACCGCAAGCACTGCTGCGCTCCCTCTCCCGCTCGCGGGAAAGGGTTGGGGAGAGGGTGTCTCCACAACGGGACAATCCTCGGGAAGAGAGAGCCCTCACCCGGCGCTACGCGCCGACCTCTCCCGCAAGCGGGAGAGGAGTAAGAACTCGCAGCTTCGCTTGTCAGCTCGCCGCCGCCGTCGTCACATTGTCGCGCTGGCGCTTCATGACGATCTTGTTGAGCGCGCCGAGATAGGCCTTGGCCGAAGCCACCAGGGTATCCGGATCCGCCGCGCGCGCCGTCATCGAGCGGCCGTCCTGCGCCAGCCGCACCGACACTTCCGCCTGCGCGTCGGTACCTTCGGTGACTGCGTGCACCTGGTACAGCTCGAGCTTGGCCTCGTGCGGCACCAGGCGCTTGATGCAGTTGAAAACGGCATCGACCGGCCCGTTGCCCTCGGCTTCCTCGATCTTGATCTGGCCGTCGACGTCGAGCTTCATGGTCGCGCGCTGCGGGCCGTGGGTGCCGGCGATCACGGTCAGCGAGGTCAGCTTGATGCGGTCGTGGGAGGCCGCCATCTCCTCGTCGACCAGCGCCTCGATGTCCTCGTCGTAGATGTCCTTCTTGCGGTCGGCCAGCGCCTTCATCCGCGTGAACGCATCTTCCAACTGGTTCGGACCGAGCTTGTAGCCCATCTCCTCCAGCTTGTGCACGAAGGCATGGCGACCGGAATGCTTGCCCAGCACCAGCGAGGACTGCTTCAGGCCGACCATCTCGGGGCGCATGATCTCGTAGGTCGAAGCGTCCTTCAGCACGCCGTCCTGGTGAATGCCGCTCTCATGCGCGAAGGCATTCCGGCCGACGATCGCCTTGTTGTATTGCACCGGGAACGAGGTCGCCGCCGACACCAGCTTCGAGGCGCGGGTGAGCTGGGTGGTGTCGATCTTGTTCCAGTAGGGGAATTTGTCGTTGCGCACGTTGATCGCCATCACGATCTCTTCGAGCGCGGCATTGCCAGCGCGCTCGCCGATGCCGTTGATGGTGCACTCGACCTGGCGCGCGCCGCCGGTGATGCCGGCCAGCGAGTTGGCGACCGCCATGCCGAGATCGTTATGGCAGTGCACGGAGAACACCGCCTTGTCCGAGTTCGGCACGCGCTCGATCAGCGTCCTCATGAAGTGGGTATATTCCTCCGGCACCGTATAACCGACGGTGTCGGGGATGTTCACCGTTGTAGCGCCGGCCTTGATCACGGCCTCGACGATGCGGCACAAAAAGTCCATCTCGCTGCGGGTGCCGTCCTCGGCCGACCATTCGACGTCGTCGATCTGGTTGCGGGCGCGCGCGACCATGGCGACCGAGGTCTCGATCACCTGCTCCGGGGTCTTGTTCAGCTTCACGCGCATGTGCAGCGGCGAGGTCGCGATCACGGTGTGGACACGGCCGCGCTTGGCGAACTTCACGGCCTCGGCGCAGCGGTCGATGTCGGCGGGATGGGCGCGCGACAGACCTGCGATGACGGCGTTCTTGGAGCGGCGGGCGATCTCGCTGACCGCCTGGAAGTCGCCTTCGGAGGTGATCGGAAAGCCCGCCTCGATGACGTCGACGCCCATATCATCCAGCAGTTCGGCGACCTCGAGCTTCTCCTCGAAGGTCATGGTCGCGCCGGGGCACTGCTCGCCGTCGCGCAGCGTGGTGTCGAAAATGATGACGCGGTCCTTCTCGGACTTGTTCACGGTGGCCATTCCTAGATTTCCTTTTGAGCGTTTGCGCCGTTCAGAGCCCGTTTCAGTCCCTTGGCGCTTGAGGTGTCCGTTGATCTCGACCAACCCCTGAGCGCCCAGGCGCATGGCGCCCAGCCGGCCCTCAGGGGCAAGTAAGAAGAAGGCCGCCAATAAGGAGGGTGGGCAGCAGTGCAGCCGGGATCGCGGCGGCGGCCAGAGCCACCTCCCCCGAAATCCCCTCGATTTGGCCGCGAATCAGCATTGCCAGACCCTGCAGAGCCTCAAATCCTCGGTCAAAACCATTGACGGTTGGTTTCCGGGAGGGGCCCGATGTGGCCGTTTCTAGACGAGAAATGGCCGCAACTGCAACGCCAAAAGATGGTCAACATAGGTGACCTAAAAGCGATAGGCCTACGCCGTGCCGGTGCGGCGGGCGCGCGCCCTGTTCTCCCAACGGTTCAGCATTTGGCCGAGCTCGCCAGTGGGCGCAGGGGTGCCGGTCTTCGCGATCTCGTTGGTGTTGGCCGGCGCATTGGCTGAGAGCCAGTCCGGCTCAGCGTACTCGCGCCAGCGGCGTGCCTCCGCGCGCCTTTTTCGGGAGACGTAATCTCGCGTGAAATAGCCAGCCGCAAAGGCAAACGAGAGAAGGATGACCAGGATGACGACTTGCACAATGAGCTCCGGCTTTATCCCCTAGCGCCCTTCAATCCAAACGCACTCGAAGGTGACGAAATTGCGACCCGCGATCACGCCGCGGTTTCAAGTCTGCCCCTCGCAACCTGACGCGGACCGGACTAACCTTCGCCTCGCTCGGCCGGATCAACCGGCGGGCCGAACATGACCGGGAGGACACGATGACACGCCAGGAGGCTCCTGAGCAGGAGCAGCGTGCGCACGATGCTGCGCTTTCACGACGAACGCTGGTCGGGGGGCTGGCGCTCGGCGCCGCGGCCACGTTGGCGGGCCCCGCGCTGGCCCAGACCGGGCCCGCCGCACCGCCGACGACGATCACGACGCCGCCGCGCGATTTCGGCCCGGGCGGCGCGCCGACGACCTATTTCTGGGACCCCGACATCATCGCGGTCGATCCGTCCTTCAACGATCTCGCCCAGCCCAACACCGCGATCAAGCGTCTCTATACCGGGCTGCTCTGGGCCGAAGGCCCGGCGTGGAGTGCGCAGGGCCGCTATCTCTTGTGGAGCGACATTCCCAACAACCGGCAAATGCGCTGGACCGAGGACGACGGCCGCGTCAGCGTGTTCCGCTCGCCCTCCAACAATTCCAACGGCAACTCGTTCGACTTCCAGGGCCGCCAGCTCTCCTGCGAACACCTGACACGGCGGGTGACGCGCTACGAGCATGACGGCACCGCCACCGTGCTCGCCGAGTCCTACCAGGGCAAGAAGCTGAACTCGCCGAACGACATCGCCGCGCATCCCGACGGCAGCTATTGGTTCACTGATCCGCCGTATGGCGGCCAGCTCTACGAAGGCGAGCCCGACGTCGCGGGCGGCCCGAGTAATGCCGGCGGCAAGCTCAATCCGCGGATCGGACAGCCGGCCGGCTTCGTGCCGGGCAAGCGCGAGCTGCCGACCAACTGCTACCGCATCGATCCCTCCGGCCGCATCGACCTCGTCGTCACCGAAGACCAGGTGCCCGACCCGAACGGGCTCTGCTTCTCGCCCGACTACAAGAAGCTCTACATCGCCTCGACCGGCAAGGGACCGGGCGACACCGGCCCCGGCGGCAAGGGCGAGATCTTCGTGTTCGACGTCGGCAGCGACAACAAGCTGTCGAACCTGAAGAAGTTCACCGATTGCGTGATCGACGGCGTGAAGTGCGGACCGGATGGCCTGCGTTGCGACGTCAACGGCAATCTCTGGGCCTCCAGCAATGCCGGGCGCGCCGTCGGCTACAGCGGCGTCACGGTGTGGTCGCCGGAGGGCAAGCTGCTCGGCCGCATCCGTCTGCCGGAAGTGTGCGGCAACGTCTGCTTCGGCGGCCCCAAGCGCAACCGCCTGTTCATGGCCGCGAGCCAATCGCTCTACGCCGTGTATACGGCGACGCAGGGCGCAGGGCCGGGCTGAGCGAAGAGTGCACCGCTAGCGTAGGGTGGGCAAGCGAAGCGCGCCCACCCCTCCCTCCGATACGGAACGAGATGGTGCTCACCCTACGACCCTGAGAGATTTACGTGAAATTGCGAGAGGCGCCGGCGTCGACGCCTTTGCATGAGAAGCAGTCATTCACAAGAACAGCGACGAGGCCTTCGATCCCATGCTGCCGCCGCAGGCATCGCAATAGCAGCGGCTGTATGCTATGCGAGCCGGATTGTGGCCGCAACGATCGGCTCCGTGAGGAAGTAGGCGATGCGTGTTGTAATCTGTGGCGGCGGCGTCATCGGAGCTTGCACTGCTTATTTCCTCCGCCGGCATGGTGTCGATGTCATCGTCGTCGAACGGACCGCCGTGGCGGCTGCAGCCTCCGGCAAAGCCGGCGGCTTTCTGGCGCGCGACTGGTGCGCGGGCACGCCCCTCGACGCCTTGGCCCGTCACAGTTTTAAGCTTCACGCGCAACTGCCCCTGGAGCTTCTCGGGCATTGGGACTACCGGCCGATGAGCGCATACAGCGGCCGGGTCGTTCCCGAAGGTGATCCGCGCCGGAACACGCGCTCTACATTCGACTGGCTCAGCAACGGCATCCACATCGCGCAGCGCATCGGCACGACCGAGACGACCGCCATCGTTCATCCCCAGAAGTTCACATCGGCCATGATGAATGCGGCGATCGCGCAAGGCGCCGAGCTGCGCCATGGCCTCTTCACGGGCATCCTGCGCGAGGCGGGTTGCACGACCGTCAAGGGCATCGGGGTGGGCGATAGCATCATCGAGGCCGACGCCGTGGTGATCGCAATGGGTCCATGGTCCCTGCTCGCCACGAAGTGGATGAGTCTGCCCGCCCTGTATGCGCAACGCAGCCCCAGCGTTCTCTACGACACGGGCACACATGTATCCGCGGACGCCCTGTTTCTCGAGATGGAGATTCGCGGCCAAGTCACCCCTATCGAGGTGTTCCCCCGCCCGGACGGCACCACCTATGTGACCGCTTGTCCCGACACAGACACCTTCCCTACGGATCCGGCCCGTGTGGAGCCCGAGCCAAATCTCATGCACAGGCTGCAACAGATCTCAGAGCGACTTTCGCCGCTGTTCCGACCGGAGAAGATCATCGCCAAACAAGCGTGCTACCGCCCCGTGACAGCGGATGGCTCCCCGTTGATTGGCCGCGTGCCGCAGGAAGAAGCGCTCTACGTTGCGACTGGCCATGGGGTCTGGGGTATCCTCAATGCCCCTGCAACCGGCGAAGCACTCGCGGAGTTGATTGTCGAAGGCGCGACACGCAACGTCGACCTCGCGCCGTTCGATCCGGCCCGCCTTCCGCCACTTGATGTGCCGCGGAGGCAGTGGTCATAAGGACTCGCTCCCTGCGTTGTGAGCGCATGCCCATCGAAATCTGAACGCTTTCGGCTTCGTCAGATCATAACCGTCCCGCCGGCATCAACGGACCCATCCTGCGATCCTGCCGTTAATCCCGACGCGGCCCGGAGCAGCCAGATGGACGATCGACCAAGACAACCCGACCTGATGCAGGACGACGGCTTCGTGCGAGTCCGGGGCGCGCGCGAGCACAATCTGAGAAACGTCGACGTCCGCATTCCTCGCAACGCCCTCGTCGTGTTCACGGGCGTATCAGGCTCGGGGAAATCCTCGCTCGCCTTCGGGACTATCTACACCGGCCTTCACCCGCGCGACGTCGAGCGCCTGATCGCGCAGCTCGAACGGATCGTTGGCAACAGCGTGATCGTGGTCGAGCATGACATGGACGACGTGGCGCACAGCGACTGGATCATCGATCTCGGTGCCGGTGACGAAGGCGGCAATATCGTCGCATCGGGAACGCCGCATCAGCTGGCCAAGGCCGTTGGAAAGACCGCGCGCTATCTGGCGCGGCGCTTGGAGCAGTGATCGCGGGTGTGCGGAGGTCCCTTTCGCAATTGCACTCCCGGCCCGCGGAGGACGAAACTCGACTTTCGCGATGTTGACTTTCCGCCGTCCCGCTCCCCA
Organism: Bradyrhizobium sp. USDA 336; assembly: GCF_044908355.1. Lineage (NCBI taxonomy): Bacteria > Pseudomonadati > Pseudomonadota > Alphaproteobacteria > Hyphomicrobiales > Nitrobacteraceae > Bradyrhizobium > Bradyrhizobium sp. USDA 336. The sequence goes on from NZ_JBIYDC010000002.1 coordinate 3,984,685, forward strand.
TACTTCGCGAACAACAACAAGATCGAACGACGGATTTGAGGGAGGATAGGATGCCGACTTCACGCAGGCAGCTGCTGAAGACCTCGGCGGCTGCCGCCGCCGCACTCAGCCTCGATTGGACCCGCGCCCAGGCACAAGCCGAGACTATACGCATCGGCCTGATCTACGACCTCACCGGCCCCTTCGCCGCCGGCGGTTCGGTCGCCTCCTCGATCGGCGCGCAGATCGCCATCGATCTCGTCAACGAGAAAGGCGGTGTCGGCGGCAAATACAAGGTTGCTCCGGTCGCCGCGGATTCGCAGAGCAAGCCGGACGTTGCGATCAACGAGGCCGAACGCCTGATCAGCCAGGAGAAGATCGACATCCTCAACGGCGTCTATGCGAGCTCGCATGCGGTGCCGCTCGCGGCCAAGGTCGAGCAGCAAAAGAAGATCCTCTGGATCACGACCGCGGTCTCGACCGCCGTGTTCAAGGACAAGAATCTGCAACACGTATTTCGCGCGCAGATCCATTCGGATCAATACGGCCAGGCCTTTGCAAGCTTCCTCACCGAGCATGCCAAAGCCAAGCTCGGCATGGACCCGAAGGAGGTCAAGGTCGCGTTGATTCACGAGGACGGCCCCTATGGCGTCGGCGTTGCCTCCGCTGACGAAGCCTATGCGAAAGAGGCCGGCATTCCGGTGGTGCTGCGCGAAGGCTATTCGGCCTCGGCGCCCGATCTCTCGGTGCTGGTGACGAAGATCAAGCGGGCCAAGGCCGACGTGATTTCGCACGCGGGCTACAACCCTGACATCACCCTGTTCCTGCGCCAGGCCCGCGAGAGCGGCCTGCGCTTCAAGATGCTGTTCGGAGCCGGTGCCGGTTACAGCCAGCTCGACAAGCTGCGCGCCACGTTCGGCGCCGATATCGACCATTTTTGCAACATCGACCCGGTGCCGGCGCAGCTGCTCGATCCCGCCAAGCTCGCGCCCGGCATGGGCGATCTGATCAAGACCATGGTCAGTCGCTACCAGGCCAAGACCGGCGCCACCGACGTGCCGCCGCACTGCTCGATGGGCTTCAACCAGACCTGGGTGCTGCTCAACAACGTGCTGCCGGTCGCCAAGGAGAAGTACGGCAGCTTCGAGCCCGAGGCGATCCGGAAAGCGGCGCTCGACGTCGACATCCCCGCGGGCGGCACGATCCAGGGCTATGGCGTGAAATTCTTCCCGCCGGGCACGCCGCTCTCCGGCCAGAACGAACGTTCGACGCCGGTCGTGATGCAGAACGCCGGCGCGCACATCTCCGTGGTGTGGCCGACCAACATCCGCACGCAGGACCCAGTCTTCCCGCTGCCGAAGGGCTCGACCTACGGGGCGTGAGGGGGCGGCACGGGCGGTGTACACCCTCTCCCCTTGCGGGAGAGGGTGGCTCGCCGCGTTAGCGGCGAGACGGGTGAGGGGTCTCCCTCCGCGTGTTCAACTCTCATTGGGATGCGCGGAAACAACCCCTCATCCGGCGCTTCGCGCCACCTTCTCCCGCAAGGGGAGAAGGGAAGCGTGCCTGCGGAGACACGTTGCTTTCACAACACCACCCGCCGCCCCTCCTCCGCCGCCCAATATCCCGCGTAGTTCACCTTGATCGTCTCATACGCCAGCGCGAGGTCCGAAAGCGGCTGGCGCCCGGTCGCGACGCATTCCATGAAGTCCTGGATCTCCTGCAAATAGCCGCGCGTCCATTCCTCCTCGAGGCAGACATATTGCCAGCCGGTTTTGCGGTCCACCTTCTCGGTGATGTAGACGGAAGCGAGCTTCTCCTCGTTGGTCTGATAGCTCATCAGATGATTGTTCGGCGTGATGTTGGCGAACAGGGAGCCGCCGCTCGTATAGGTCTCGATCAGATTGCGCACGCCGCCCATGATCATGTCGCCGGAGAACACCGTCGCCTTGGTGCCGTCCGAGAAAGTGGCGGTGAGCGTGCCCCAGTCCTCGACGTCGACGGGATTGGCCTTGATGTAGCTGCGCTCCTCCGGCTTGAGCCCGGCGGTGACGTTGCCGACATCGCCGGTGACGCTGGCCACATGGATGCGCTCGCCGCGCGCCTTGGCTTCGACCTGCTTCAGATACAGCACGGCCGAGAGGGGATGGCAGCCCATGCGGATCAGCGAGCCGCCGCCGGTCATCGCCCATTGCGCGGCATGCGCGGCGTGCGAGCCGGAATGGCTCTCCTCGCCCTTCATGAACAGGATCTTGTCCTTGGTCGCCTTGATGATCTCGGCGGTCTTGGTCACGGCCGGCGCGTAGATCCAGTCCTCGGCATACATGAAGAGCTTGTCCGTGCGCTCGATCGCGGCGCGCGTCCTGTCCATCTCCTCGATCACGCGCTCATACATCAGCGCCTTCGGCACGTGCTTGCCGATCGGCTGCTGATCGCCTTCGCGGCCGAAATAGCCGGCGAACGGCTTTTCGCAGATGACGTGCTTGCCGGACTGCATGGCGGCGACGATCATCTCGGCGTGAAGATTGGGCGGGGTGCAGATGTCGACGACGTCGAGATCGCGGTCGGCGATCAGCTCGGCGAAGCTCCGGTAAACACGCGGGATATTGTGATGCCCGGCAAACGCGACAACCTTGTCGCCGCGGGCAGCAACCGCCGCGACCTCGACGTCAACGCCATAGACGCGCCGGAACGCATACATGTGCAGCTCCGACACGAAGCCGCAGCCGACGAGTCCCACCTTGATCCCAGTCATAGCGCCCCCCTGTCTTGCTTTGGGCGGCACTATAGCGTGCTCGGGGGCCTAATCCACCGAGACCTGAACGACGCCCGCGCCCATGATGCATGGACCCGGCAGGGCCATCACACTTTGTTACTGCTGGTGGAACACCAGCGTGCGGACCTCGATGCTCTCGCGGGGCGCGGCATCGGCCGGCGTGGTCGGATCGACGAATGCGGTATGCGGCCCGAAACGGGTGCGGCCGTCGGTTGCGGAATCGTAGCACTTCAGCAGTAGCGCCTCGTCGGGCATCATCTCCGGGAAATAGAACCAGCGGTGGTTCGGATTGTACTTCACCGAATAGGTCTCGCCGCGGCGGTTGGGATAGATCAGGTCGGAAGCGACGAGGTCTTCCGGCTTGACCGTGGTTCCGTCGGCCATGGCGAGCGGTGAATCCCGCAAGGGACCGCGGATCGGCCGCCACAGATTGATCACCTGCACGCGCCCCTTCAGCAGCTCTTCGGCTTCATCAGGCAGATGCTCGCGGACGCGGTTGGCGCCGGACGTGATGGTCTGGTCGACATGGACGCGCGTGGCAGGCTGACGCGGGCCGCCGTCGCGGATATCAGGCGCGCCCTCAACACGCTTGCGCACGGTGTGATCGAAGATGACGACGCGGTCGGCCTTCAGCGTCGCGCGCAGAAAGGCCTCCACGGCGGGATAGTAGACCGCCCTCACCTCGTCCTCGTTGTAGAAATCCTTCACCTGCGTCGGGTGACGCACCAACGCAAAGCCCTCTCGATCCAGCGAGAAGTTCTGCGCGATAAGCCGCGCATCGAAGATCGGCACCTTATGCGGCTCCGGCAGCGAAGTGCTCTTGGGCTCACCCGGCGGCGGATCAAACGCGTAGGTACGCGGCTTGCCTTCGATCGGTGCGAGATAGTTGAGTTCGGCAGTGACGAAGGGAAGCGATTCGATTTTTGTTTCTTGCAGGCCCATGGCCGGTCTCCCGATGTGGTCGTCGGATTGATCTTTGCGGGAGTGCGCCATGCCGCAAGAGCTGCGGTGCAAATAGCAATGAGGGTGTTGTCGGGCGGTGAGAATGCAGAAGGAATATTTCGAAGAAGGCGATTGCGCTGGAACGTGCTCGTCGCGCTTCACGAATGCTTGAGTGACTCGTGAGCTCTCACACCCACAGTCGTCATTCCGGGGCGCCCGAAGGGCGAGCCCGGAATCCATCGAGCCGCAATGTCTGTCGATGAATGGATTCCGGGCTCGCGACTTCGTCGCGCCCCGGAATGACGACGGAGCATTACATTTTCGCCTTCGATTGCGTCCGTGAATGAACGGCCCACGATCTCCGCTGCGTCCAGCTTCTGCTTGATCAGTCTCCAGCGGAAATACAGATCGATCGTAGCCTGCTCGTCGGCGCCCACGCCATCATCGATCGGTCGGCCATTTCGCTGACCGCAGCCGCCGACCGCAGCTTCGCGGCCGCGGGATCGAACTAGGCGGAGCCCACCGAATGCACAGGCTTCACCTCAAGCCCGCCATTGCATCTCGCCGCGATCCTGCTCATGCATGTTGCATGCATGAGCCTGATCGTGTGGCTGTCATTCTAGCCGCGCGGTGCTCACCAATAGGCGCGGTAGTAGGGACGGGGATAGACACCGAACGGGCGGTGGTAAACCCGGTACGGCCGGTAATAGCCATAGCTGTAATACGGACGGTACGGCCGATAATATCGCGGATAGACCGGTGCGTAGCCGTAGCCGCCGTAATAGGCGGGGGCGTAACCATAGCCGTAGCCCGGATATCCATAGCCGTAGCCACCGTAATAGGGTCTGCCATAGTAACCGTAAGGCGCGCTGCTGGCGATGGCGCCGCCGATGAGCGCGCCGGCTGCGAGACCACCGAGGGCAAAGCCCCAGCCACCGCCGCGCCAATGCACCGGTGTGACATTATCACCGGCCGCAGCCTTCATCGCCGCGACATTGGTCGGCATCGGGCCTGCCGTGGCCTGCCCGATCTGGGCCGCCATGACCACGCCGGCCAACGAACAGGCAATTGCCGTTTTCCAGATCCTCATCGTCTTACTCCCTGTCTGACCTTTCGCTTGGAATAAAGGATCGCAGCGCCATGATCGGACATCCTCGCGCCAAGTCAAAGCATTGAATTTCAAAGCCTGGAGTTTGCGTGCACCGCACAAGACGCTTGCCTCCGTTCTGATCAACCGGTGCCCGGCGACGTCGCCGCCTGTGACAGCCGCGCGACGGTGGCTGAGGCCCGATCACCCGGCAAGGCATTAAGCTTCCCGTGCATTCGCAACCAACAACCACCTTCACGATTTACTATTCGTGCCATTACTATCGGTTCCAATGTGCGCGGCCGGGAGGCTTCTCGCGAGCGCCAGAGTTGTGGGAGGATCACATGAGTGCCGCGAGACCCGAGCCGCTTGCCCGTCAGGCGCTGGCCTTTGTCCTGGCCGGAGGACGCGGCAGCCGCCTGCTGGAGCTGACCGACCGCCGCGCCAAGCCGGCGGTCTATTTCGGCGGCAAATCCCGCATCATCGATTTCGCGCTGTCGAACGCGGTGAACTCCGGCATCCGCCGTATCGCGGTGGCGACCCAATACAAGGCGCACAGCCTGATCCGGCACCTTCAGATGGGCTGGAACTTCTTCCGCCCCGAACGCAACGAGAGTTTTGACATCCTCCCCGCCAGCCAGCGCGTCTCCGAGAGCATGTGGTATGTCGGCACGGCGGACGCGGTGTACCAGAACATCGACATCATCGAATCCCACGCCTGCCGCTTCATCGTCGTGCTGGCCGGAGACCACATCTACAAAATGGACTACGAGGTGATGCTGCGCCAGCACGTCGAGAGCGGCGCCGACGTCACCGTCGGCTGCCTCGAGATGCCGCGGACCGAATCCTCCGGTTTCGGCATCATGCATGTCGACGAGAACGGCTGGATTCAGGAGTTCCTGGAGAAGCCGAAAGATCCGCCGCCGATGCCGGGCAAGCCGGACGTCTCGCTCGCCAGCATGGGCATTTACGTGTTCGACGCGAGATTCCTGTTCGATCAGCTCAAGCGCGATGCCGAGGACCCGAACTCGAACCACGATTTCGGCAAGGACATCATTCCCTACCTCGTCAAGAACGGCCGCGCGATGGCGCACCAATACTCGACCTCCTGCGTTCGCTCCGGCACCGACACCCCCGCCTATTGGCGCGACGTCGGCACGGTCGACGCCTATTGGGCCGCCAATATCGACCTCACCGACGTGGTGCCCGAGCTCGACCTGTTCGACCGCGCCTGGCCGATCTGGTCCTATGCCGAGATCACGCCGCCGGCGAAATTCGTCCATGACGAGGAGAGCCGGCGCGGCCAGGCGGTGAGTTCGCTGGTCTCCGGCGGCTGCATCATCTCCGGCGCCTCGCTGCGCCGCTCGCTGCTGTTCACCGGCGTGCGCATCAACTCCTACGCCAATGTCGAGAACGCGGTGATCATGCCCTACGTGAATGTCGGCCGCGGCGCCCGCTTGAGGAACGTCGTGATCGACCGCGGCGTCGAGATCCCGGAAGGGCTCGTCGTCGGCGAGGATCCCGAGTTCGACGGAAAGCGCTTCCGCACCACCGAGCAGGGCATCTCGCTGATCACCCAGCCGATGATCGACAGGCTCAATACATGATGCCTGTTCGCGTCCTCGCGGTCGCCTCTGAAGTCTATCCCCTCATCAAGACCGGCGGCCTCGCAGATGTTGCGGGCGCGCTGCCGGTTGCGCTGAAGGCGCATGGCGTCGAGATGCGCACCTTGCTGCCGGGCTATCCCGACGTGATGCGCCTTTTGTCCGGCACAGAGGAACTGCGGCGCTGGCCGGATTATTTCGGAGGCCCCGGCCGGCTGCTGGCGGGCTCGCATGCCGGGCTCGATCTGTTCGTGCTGGACGTGCCGCATCTCTATGCGCGGCCGGGCAACCCCTATGTCACCACCGATGGCATCGACTGGGCGGACAACGGCGTGCGCTTCGCCGCGCTGTCGCGCGTGGCGGCCGATATCGGCCACGGCCTCGCGCCGGCCTTCGTGCCCGATGTCGTGCACGCCCACGATTGGCAGGCGGGGCTCGCGCCGGCCTATCTGCACTACGACAATCGTCCGCGGCCCGGCACCGTGATGACCATTCACAACATGGCCTACCAGGGCAAGTTCGCCCCTGAGCTGATCGGATCGATCGGCCTGCCCTGGCATGCCTTCAACGTCAGCGAACTGGAATATTTCGGCGGCATCAGCTTCTTGAAGGCCGGCTTGCGCCTTGCCGATCGCATCACCACGGTATCGCCGACCTACGCGAAGGAAATCCAGAGCGACGAAGGCGGCATGGGCCTCGGCGGCCTGCTTCGTGAACGATCGAGCGTGCTGAGCGGCATCCTCAACGGCATCGACACCGAGGTCTGGAATCCGCAAACCGATCCGCACATCGCCTACCGCTTCGGCGCGGAAGACCTGACCTTCCGGGCCGCGAACAAGGCGGTGCTGCAGCAGCAGTTCAATCTCGATTCCTCGGACGAAGCGCCACTGCTCGGCGTCATCAGCCGGCTGTCGTGGCAGAAGGGGCTCGATCTCCTGATGGAAGCCATCCCAACCATCCTGCGCGAAGGCATGCAGCTCGCGCTGCTCGGCAGCGGCGACCGCGATCTGCAGGATGGCTACCAGGCCGCGGCCCGCTCCAATCCGGGCCGGATCGGCGTCGTGATCGGCTATGACGAAATCCTGGCGCACCTGATCCAGGCCGGCTCGGACGCGCTGATCGTGCCGTCGCGCTTCGAGCCGTGCGGCCTGACCCAGCTCTGCGCGCTGCGCTATGGCGCGGTGCCGATCGTCTCGCGCGTCGGCGGCCTCGAAGACACCATCGTCGATATCGGCGAGGCCGACGCGTCCGGCCACGATGCCACCGGCTTCAAGTTCGCCCCCGTGACGGCGGATGCCCTCGCCGGCACGCTGCGCAAGGCCAACACCGCCTTCCACGACAAGCTGACCTGGCGCCGCTTGCAACGCAGCGGCCTTGCGACCGACGTCTCCTGGCGCAACCGCGCCGGCGACTATGCCGCGCTGTACCGCGGGCTGATGACGGCCCGCGCGTGAGGCAGAGCCGAATCCATGCTATAGAGCCGGACATGGACCCCTTCGCGATCAAGCTGCTCGGCTTTGCCGCCGCCACCTGCACCACCGTCGCCTACGCGCCGCAGTTCATCAAGGTCTGGAAGACCCGCTCGGCGCGCGACATTTCCCTCGGCATGTTTCTGGTCATGATGCTGGGCCTCACGCTCTGGCTCATCTACGGCTTGCTTTCAGGCGATGCCCCTCTGGTCGCGGCGAACGCCGTCACCATGGTTCTTGCCGGCGGCATTCTGGTAATGAAGCTGAGATATGGGTGAGGCTTTTCTTCGCCTCTCCCCGCTTGTGGGACGACGGAGAAGAGATCATTACCCAAACACATACGAGGCCATCGCCACATGCGCGACCTCGTCGACGAAGACGCGCCGTCCGACGTCGCTTCCCGCAGCACCGGCCGCCACCATCAGCGGCAGCAGATGATCCTCGCGCGGATGCGCAAGGCGGGCGCTCGGCGCATTCTCCCAATCGACCAGCATGGCATTGCGGCGCGCCGCATCGGGGTTGCTGATTGCCTCGTTCAGGTAGGCCTCGAAATCATACGAGACGGGCTTGGACTCCGGACGGTTGAAGCCGCGCATGTTGTGATAGGTCAGGCCGCTGCCGACGATCAGGATGCCTTCGTCGCGCAAGGATGCGATCGCCTGCCCCACCTTGACGTGCTCGGCCGCGTCATAGCTGGACTTCAGCGACAGCAGCACGATCGGCATGTCGGCATTCGGATACATCAGCCCGAGCGGAACGAACGTGCCGTGATCGAAACCCTGGTCGGGATCTTCGCGGCAATCGAGGCCGGCGTGCGCGAGCAGCGCCTTCACTTGCGCGGCAAGCTCGGGCTTGCCCGGCGCCGGATATTTGAGCTGGTAGGTATGCTCGGGGAAACCGTAATAGTCGTACACCATCGGTGGATGCGGCGAGGTCGAGACCGTGAAGGCGTCGGCTTCCCAATGCCCGGTGATGACCAGCACCGCCTTCGGCCTCTCGGGCAGAAGCTGCGGCAGGTTCGCGAACGCCTCGGCAGTCCTGGCGTATTGCACCCGCCTGTCCTCCATGAAGGGCCAGGGGCCGCCGCCATGCGACAGGAACAGGGTCGGAAATCGCGTCATCGGCTCGTCTCGTTGACAACAGGCGCGTGCGAGCGGTCCGCACGATCGGCGGTGAGCATAGGCAAAGCGGCATGGTTAGCAAGTCGTTAACGATTTGCCGCCCAGAATCCCCGCTGGGCCGAAGCAGTCGGCCTGAAGACAAGTGAGACGTGCGATGAGGAAGTTTGCGCTGGGGGACGTCGTCAACAGTGACAAGGGCCGCCGCGGTGTCGTCCGCGCCGCCTTCAAGTCGCGGGATGGCCAGCAGTTCTATGCCGTCGAGAAGGACGGCGCGATGGACTATCTGGAGGAAGACCGGCTCAGCCCGGCGCCGCGCGTCGAGCTCGCGGCTTAAATCCGATTCATCTCCTGCCCTCATTTGCGAGCCGATCGAGGCGATCCGCGAACGGATCGTCACCGCTCGCGATGCCATCGTTCGTGATCAGCAGCAGGCGATCGCCGCCAGCTGCGTCCCAGCGTGGCAGGTCGGGACCATGTAGGTCGGGACCATTGGGATCGCCACTTCGGGCGAAGTTTATCCAATAGGCGCGCATGCGGCCTGCGACCTCGCGATCGCGCCGCGACAGGATGCCCGCACCGGGCACGCCTTCCGCACCGAAGATGAACTGCAGCTCGCGCCCGTGGCCGACGTCCGGATTGGCGCGCCTGGCCTCCGGCACATAGGCGAAGCGATAGCGAAAGGTCGGCGCGCCGCCTGCCGCGTGCAGACGTGCCAGCAGCCGCACCGGCTCGGAAAAGACCTTGTCGGTGTAAATTCTTGCCGCGAGATCCGACGGTCTGGTGAGATCGGGATAGAGCTTGCGCAATTCGCCGCCGCCCGCGCCCGGCGGCGCAAGCTCCTCCTTGATCGCGGTCTCGTTCTCCGAGCCGGTCTCATCCTGGTTCGAGCCGACGATCAGGGGAATGCGGCTTTGGCGTCCGGCCGCAAAACCTGCGGCGAGGTCCTCGCTCACAAGACGTCCATCCATCATCGGTGCAAAGCTGCTTGGCGATGTCTCCAGCAATTGTTTCTCGGCGGCCAGCAGGCGCCGCGGCTCGACTGCACGCAGATCCATGTTCACCGAAAGCGCGGCCACGAACTCCCGGCCGACGGCCTCGGCCTCATCTGCCGAACGCAGGCGCGCGCGGCCGGGCACCGATTGCAGAATGGCCTTGTGGAAGAGATCGCGCGCTTGCGCGGACAACATCAGCAGCGCGATCGATGTCGCGCCTGCATCGCTGCCGAACAGCGTGACGTTGCCGGGATCGCCGCCGAAGGCCGCGATGTTGTCGTGCACCCAGTGCAGCGCGGCGATCTGGTCCATCAGGCCGAAATTGCCGGAGCCGGCGTCCGACAGCGCGGGATGCGAGAGCCAGCCGAGCGCGCCGAGGCGATAATTCACGGTGACCACGATGAGGCCCGCCTGCGCCAGCTTGGCGCCATCGAACAGCGGATCGTTCGCGGTGCCCGTGACGAACGCGCCGCCAGGGATGAACACCATCACCGGCAACGGGCCGTCGACCCCGAAAGGACGAAACACGTTCAGCGTCAGGCAATCCTCGCTCGCCGCCGGCAGCGCCGGCTGAAGGCACGGCGCGCCGTATTCGTAAGCGGTGCGCATCTCCGAGCTTTCGGTCGTCGGCTGCGGCGGTTGCCAGCGCAACGCGCCTACCGGGGGCGCCGCGTAAGCCAGCCCCCTGAAGGAGGCCACCTCGCCTTCCACGGCGCCGAGCATCTGCCCTTCACGGGTCAGCGCGAATGGAAACTGTCCGACCGGCTGAGCGGCGGCCGAACCGGCGCCACACAAGACTGCAATAGCCGCAACGAATGCAAGCAAGGCCCGCATCTTCGCAACCATCTCGATGAAGGGTTTCGGCAGGTTATGTCCAGAGCCGTCGGCAAGGCAAGCCTCGCGCCTTGAGCCTAACCGCCTTTGCCAATCAGCTCCGCGAGCGCGTGGCGCGCGACGATGCCGAGCTCGCCCAGCGTGGAGTGGCCCGCCCGTGCCGCCTCGATCAGGCGCTCGGCGATGAACCTGCGGCTGTCGTGATCGCCGCCATGCGGCAGTTGCCGGCATGTCTGCTCGAGGACGACGTCCATGTTCGCTCTGGTTCGCTCACTCAACTCTGTCATGACGCCCGGGCGGTACGCGTGGCTTGTAAGCGCAAGCATACACAGAAGGACGATGGCTGATTACCCCGGGCGATCACGGCCATTGTGCATCGCGGTGCGTGTGGTGCCGCAACCTTCGCGCGGTCACGAAGCCGCCGCAAACGACCACCCTGAGATTGCACTTGCTGTAATGACAAGCTGAGCCTGCGGCGATAGCCTGCCGCCAAAACAAGACATCCGGGAGGAATACCATGCCTGACGCAATGGTTGCCACACGTGCCTCCGATGAGCGCGGAACCGCTCAGCAGGTCGATGTTGCCGTGGTCGGCGCCGGATTTGCCGGCCTCTACCTTCTCCATCGCCTGCGCAAGGCGGGGTTCTCGGCAGTCGGGCTCGACGAGGCCGGCGATGTCGGCGGCACCTGGTACTGGAACCGCTATCCGGGCGCGCGCTGCGACATCCAGACCATCGACTACAGCTACACGTTCGATCCGGAGCTCGAGACCGCCTGGACCTGGTCGGAGAAATACGCGACCCAGCCCGAGATCCTGCGCTATCTCGGCTTCGTCGCCGATCGCTACGATCTGCGCCGCGACATCCGTTTCAAGACCAAGGTCACCGAAGCCAGGTGGGACGAAGCATCCGAGCGCTGGCTCATCACTACGGACAATGGGCCACCCGTCTCCTGCCGCCATTACATCATGGCGACCGGTTGCCTCTCCGCGCCAAAGCCGCCGGAGATCGACGGCGTCAAGGACTTCAAGGGCGAGGTCTATTTCACGGGACGCTGGCCGCATGACGGCGTCGATCTCACCGGAAAGCGCGTCGCCGTGATCGGCACGGGCTCCTCGGCGATCCAGTCGATCCCTGTGATCGCCGAGCAGGCCGCGCATCTGACGGTGTTCCAGCGCACACCTAATTTCGCATTGCCGGCGCATAACGGCCCGGCGCCCGCGGACCGCCTGAGCCTGCTGCAGAGCGACCGCGCCGCCTATCGCGAGCAGGCGCGGCAGTCGATGGCCGGCGTGCCCTACCCGCAGCAGACGGTCGTGAGCTGGCAATTGAGCGATGCCGAGCGCCGCGAGCGGTTCGAGCGCGCCTGGGCAGCGGGCGACCTCGTCCACATCCTGACGCAGCTCTGGGCCGACCAGGCCGTCGACGTCGACGGCAACAAGATCGTCCAGGACCTGATCCGCGAAAAGATCCGCGTCGCCGTCAAGGATCCCGAGACCGCCGCGGCGCTGATGCCGGACGACCATCCTTTCGGCGCGAAACGCCCCTGCCTCGAGACCAATTATTACGCAACCTACAACCGGCCGAACGTCACGTTGGTCAATCTGCGCAAGGAGCCGATCAAGGCGATCACCGCGAGCGGCATCTCCACGAACGGCCGCAGCTTCGACCTCGACGTCATCGTCTTCGCAACCGGCTTCGATGCCATGACCGGCGCGATCCGTGCCGTGCATCCGATCACCGGGCGCGGTGGCAAGTCGCTGTCCGATGTCTGGGCGCAGGGACCGCAGACCTATCTCGGCCTCACGGTCGAGGGCTTCCCGAACTTCTTCATGATTACCGGACCCGGAAGCCCGTCGGTGCTGTCGAACATGGCGGTGTCGATCGAGCAGCATGTCGACTGGGTGGTCGATCGCCTTGCATCGCTGCGCGATGCCGGCTTCACCACAATCGAGCCGACCGAGACGGCACAGGCCGGCTGGAACAGGCACATGGCCGACTGCTCGATGCTGACGCTGCACCGTCTCGCCAACACCTGGTACACGGGCGCCAACGTGCCCGGCAAGGTGCAGGGCCTGATGCCCTATACCGGCGGCGTCGGCCCTTATCGCAGCATTTGCGACGAGGTGGTCAGCCGCGGCATGCTCGGCTTCAAGCTCACCGGCCCCAAGGGCGCCGTGCAATGCAATGACGGCGAGGTGGTGCGGCTGCAGCCGGACGTGCGGCTGGTGCTGAACCTGCTCGCCTCGCTCAACCTGCCGCCGATCGAGTCGATGGGCGCGCTCGGCGCCCGCGCCTTCGTCAACGAGTTCAACAAGGGCCGCCCTGCGGGTCGGCCAATCGGCGAGATCGTCGACGGCACCCTGCCTGTCGCGGGCGGTGCGTTGCCCTACCGCGTCTACAAGCCGGCGACGCCGGGACCGCACCCGGTCGTTGTCTATTTCCACGGCGGCGGCTGGGTGCTCGGCGACGAGCAATCGGACGAGCCGTTTTGCCGCGACATGGTGCGGCGGACCGGCATGATGTTCGTCAGCGTCGGTTATCGCCACGCACCGGAGCATCGCTTCCCGACGGCCGCCGAGGACGGCTATGCGGCCACGCGCTGGATCGCCGAGCACGCCGCCGAGCTCGGCGGCAAGCCGGGCCCAGTACTGGTCGCCGGCTGGAGCGCCGGCGGCAACATCGCGGCCGTCACCTGCCAGCTCGCGCGCGACCGCGGCGGGCCAGCCATCGCCGGCCAGCTTCTGGTCTGCCCGGTCACCGACTGCAGCTTCGATCGGCCCTCCTACGACGAAAATGGGACCGCCTACTTCCTGACGCGCTCGCTGATGTACTGGTTCTGGGACCTCTACTGCTCGCCGGCGGACCGTACCGACCCGCGGGTCTCGCCGCTGCGCGGCAAGGTTGCCGGCCTGCCGCCGGCGCTCGTGGTCACCTGCGAGTTCGATCCGCTGCGCGACGAGGGCATCGCCTATGCCGAGGCAATGGCCGCAGCGGGCGTGCCGGTCGAGCAACTGAAGGCGCGCGGCCACTTCCACTCGTCCTTCGCGATGGTGGACGTGGTGATCACAGGCGTGTCGGGCCGGGTGCAGATGGCGGAGGCCTTGCGGCGCTTTGCCGGGCTGCCGCCGGAGGTCCGCCGCGGCGAGAACAACCAGGAGCATGACAGCCCCGGGCGCAGGATCGCGGCGGCCGCGAGCTGAGTGGCGACAGGCCGCCGGGAACCGTTTCCCGGCCGGCGTCGCGATTGGTGTGGCGCCGGCAGCCGGCTGTATGCGCCGGATACAGCTAAGGCTGCTGGTCGGGCAGCAACATCGCTGCGGCGATGAGGCCGCCTGCTGATCCAAGAGCCGCAACAAGCCACGGCCACGCATAATCGGCAGCCGTTCCTTCCTCCGATAGAATCGCACCGAGCGCTGCGATGCCGAGTGCAAATCCGGCCTGCCGCATGACCACGGTGACCGCCGAGGCCATGCCCGCTTGGGCCGGGGGCACCAGCGCAACGACAGCGCTCGACAGTTGCGGATGCGCCAGGACTGCGCCAATCCCGGTCAACAGCATTCCGGTCGCCGCCGCAGCGAGAACGACTTGCGCATTCAGCAGCCAGCCGCTCGCCGCCAGGACCAGAATGAGATCTCCTGCCAGCAGCGCCAGCATCGCCGTCGCGAACAGCCGGCGCCAGCCCCAGCGTGTTGCGAGGCGAGCACCATAGGGCGGCAGCAGAAGCATCGGCAACGTCGCCAAGAGCATTGCGAAGCCAACGGACGGGCCTGCCCAGCCGAACGCTGCGTTCAGGAACGGAGGCAGATAGACGAGAACCGCCCAGTATCCGACGGAAACAGCAATCAGCAGCGAGGAAATGCCGACCATGACCGGCCGCATGAACACAGCGGGGTCGAAAATCGGAACGGGCCGCCGGCGCTGCTGCATCACGAAGATGGCGAGCAGACAGGCGCTCAATCCGAGCCCCGCTGCAATCCGGGCCGGCACTTCACCTCCCTCCAGCAGGCTCTCGATCGCAATACCAAGCGCAAGGGTGAGAAGCACGACACCGCTCCAGTCCAGCGGGCGGCCGGCGGGATCACGCGACTCTGCGACCAACCGCGGAACGGCCAGAAGCGTGAGCAGACAAAGCGGGATATTGGCGAGGAAGATCCAGCGCCATCCGAACCAGGCCGAAACAAGTCCCCCGAGCGCTGGTCCGAGCGCCATGGCGATGCCTGAGAGCACGCCCATGAATGCAAAGGCGCGGGCGCGCTCGTCAGGCCGAGCATAGGCATTCGCAAGCAGCGCAATGCCACCCGTGATGACGAACGCCGCGCCGAGGCCTTGAACTGCGCGCCCGGCCCACAGCATTGAACCGCCCGCCGCGAAGCCGCAAATGATCGATCCGACCAGGAACACGACGTTGCCGCCAAGCAGAGCGCGTCGACGTCCATACTTGTCGGCCAGCGCGCCCGCAGCGAGCAGCCCACCGGTAAATGCCAGACTATAGGCATCCATCACCCAGGCGTAGGCAGCGCTGCCGAAACCGAGTTCGGCGGCCATGGCCGGCATCGCGACAACAACCGCGGTCACGTCGAATTGCGTCAGAAAGGCCGCCATGCCGAGCATCATCGCCGGCAGCAGGTCGTGCCAACGGCCTCTGGACTGCAGGTCGGGTTCAGGCGTGATCATCGTTGTCCCATCTTGAAAGCGTCTGGTACCGATATGCATGCGGGGGCGAGGCCTGCGCCA
This sequence comes from Bradyrhizobium sp. USDA 336, assembly GCF_044908355.1. Classification (NCBI taxonomy): domain Bacteria; kingdom Pseudomonadati; phylum Pseudomonadota; class Alphaproteobacteria; order Hyphomicrobiales; family Nitrobacteraceae; genus Bradyrhizobium; species Bradyrhizobium sp. USDA 336. The sequence goes on from NZ_JBIYDC010000002.1 coordinate 4,000,222, forward strand.
ATGCAATGCATTCACATCGGTATGAAAATGATTCATGATGATGCAATGCGTTCATTTCCTCCCTTTGACGGGCTGATTGCGTTCGAGGCAGCCTTGAGACATGCGAGCGTCACGCGCGCCTCCGCGGAGCTCGGGCTCACGCAGAGCGCGGTCAGTCATCGGCTGCGCAAGCTCGAGGACTTCGTCGGGACGCCCCTCCTCATTCGGCAGCCGAGTGGCTTGTGCGCCACGCCCGCCGGTATTGCGCTCTCGAACGAGTTGGCCGGTTTGCTCGACAGGATGGCGGATTTTCGTGCGCTTTGTCGCGCCGCCGCTCCGCCGCCGGCGTTGAAAGTCGGCGTCGGTGCAGCGCTTGCCGACTATTGGCTCGTGCGCCGCTTGCCCGATTTTGCGCTAGAGCATCCGGGCATACCGGTTGAGCTGGCCGTACGTGAAGCCGACGCACATGCGAGGTCGACCGATCTCGACGTAGCGGTTGTGTGGCAACCAGCGGCGGGCTTGAGGCCAACGTCGACGCAGCGCTTGCTATTTCGCGAGCATGTTTACCCCGTCTGCCACCCACGCCTGCTGCCTGGCCAGCAGCCACTGACCGACGTGACGCGCCTCAAATCCTTGCCGCTCCTGCACAAGGGCCCGACCGGCGACGACCGCGGGGTCGAATGGTCATGGACCTCCTGGTTTGAACGATTGGGCCTCGGCCGCCCGCCACCCGCCAAGATACGTTTTGCGACGATAGCCACCGCCATAGCCGCGGCCCTGGCCGGCAATGGGATCGTGCTTGCGCGTTCGCTGCTGGTCCAGGATGCGCTCAGGGACGGCAGGCTGGTACGGGTGCTTCCGCCATCATGGGACTTGCCGTCGAGCAAGGCTCAAATCGTGCGCTGGCCCGCGGCAATGGCCAAAGATCCCCGGGTGAAGGCGTTTGTCCGCTGGATATTGCACATTCCGAAGATTCCCAGCGATTGAGCGTTGCGCCGGAGCGCATTGGCCGGGAACTATTTCCCGGCTGCCGCGTTGGGGCTTCGTGGCATTGAGATGCAGCGATAGGTTTATGGGCCCCGGCACGCGAGCACGTGTGCTGGGGTCGTGTTTTGCGTGAGGCAGGGCGATGGGGGACGTGGTCGGGGATTCAAAGGTCGATTTCGGCGCGCTTGCGGTGCTGCATAAATGGCCATCACTAGCCAATCAGCGCCAGCCTGACCGGGAGCCCTACCAGCTCATCGAAGGCACGCTCGACGATTGCATCTCGGCTTTCATGCAGAAGCCGGCGACGACCCGCCATCTCTACGAGATCCGCACCGTGGCGCAGCCGCCGCTCGTCACCGAAATCCTCTCCCCCGAACACGTCCTCGAGCTGTCGCGCTTGAGAGAATTTCTCTGACGCCCCTCACAAGCGCGCGAGCAGGAACCTTCTTCCGGTTCTTCCCGTTGTCAGGGATCAAAGCAATGACGTGAGCGCCTCGAGATGTTTGACGCCGGCGTATCATCACCGATCGTGCCTTACGGAGCGGACCAGACCCTGTTCGTAGTGGTCGATCGCCGTGACGAGGCGACCGAAATCCGCATCGAGCGTAGCGATCTCGACGCCACGATCGGCGAGCTCGTCGCCGGCTGCTTCAATGACCCGATCAAGGTGATCTCGTTCAACACGCTCGAGCACTGGATGAGGGATATCTCGTGCGACGTCGCCGGCGAGATCCGCGCGCGCTGCGACATCTATGGAATAGAGCTCCCCGATTATCTCAGCGACTTCATCGAAAGCCATTCTCAAAGCGCGATGAAATGAAGCTCGCTTGCCGAAAGGACGGAGGTGCGCTCCCTCCCTGCTTGCGGGAAAGACTATCGCATTGCGTCCATCCTTCGAGACGCCCGCTTTGGGCGGGCTCCTCAGGATGGGGCGGAGTGCGCGTCAGCAGTTTCAACGAGTACTGATGCTGATTAGCCTCATCCTGAGGAGGCGCGTCAGCGCCGTCTCGAAGGACGAGGCGTGCGCGCAGGCCGCCGTCACAAGTCGTATGCGATAGCCCTGCGCTTTGCGGGAGAGGAAATGCACCTTCCTTGTAGCAATCAAACCTGACCGCATCGCGCTTTAGTTGCGGCGGTGCTTGCCGGCGATGACCTCGATCTCGCGGCGGCGTTCGCCCGCGAAGGTCAGCAGCTTTTCGATCGTCAGCGTATCCGTGATCCGTTTGGCGAGCCGCTCGGCGCGCGCAGCCTGATCTTCGAGATGCTGGATCGTGTTCAAGCGTCGCCCCCCCAAAGCCCCGAATTGTGCGGACAGCCATGGTGCTTGAGAAGCCGCTAACAGCCGGTTAAGCGTCCCGCACGGTCGCGACGCGTGGCGCCCTATTGCACGACTTCGAGCCTGACATTGGTAATGCCCTTGTCGACCATGCCGAGCGCCTCGGCGGCGGACGGCGAGATGTCGACCACGCGTCCGCGCACGAAGGGCCCGCGATCGTTGACCCTGACCGTAACGAAACGGCCGGAGGAGGTCTCGGTAACGCGCAGCTTGGTGCCGAACGGCAGGGTGGGATGCGCCGCGGTCAATTCGTTCCTGTCGAACTTCTCGCCGCTCGCGGTCTGCGTATCCGAATAGAAGCTGGCGATACCGTGCGAAGCGGTTTGCTTTGCGTCACGGTCGGGGACGCGCGCCCGGCTGATCGGGCGCGGATGCAGCGCCGCCACCCTGTGCGGGCGCTCGACCGCGGCTTGCCGGGTTGTTCCGGCGAGATCGGCTTTCTGACGGCCGACCGGCGATTGCGAGCAGGCGGCGAGCGATGCGGCCCCAAGGATTGCGACCAACAACCGGCTCGAGCTCGCCAGCGACATCCGGGCAGTTTCGGCACTTGCAATGCGAGACATGATGCGCCCTCCGAACAACCCCAAGTTTCGGTGGGCAATGAGGGCAGAACCTTGTCGGAACAAAAGCGGCTCTGGGGCCGCCTTCGTTTCGCGCCAGCTGTGGCGATTCCACCACAGTGACCTGTTCAGAATCGGGACAGATCGGCCCCCTTTAGGCGCGATGAAATGAGGCTTGATTGCGCAACGACGGAGGTCCGCTCCCTCTCCCGCTTGCGGGAGAGGGTTGAGGAGAGGGTGTGCTTCCGCAATGGGACAATCTCCCCAAGAGGAGAAAGCCCTCTCCCGGCGCTTCGCGCCGACCTCTCCCGCAAGCGGGAGAGGTGAACGAGCCGCGGCAATACCAAAAGCCTGGCGAGCGCCTAACCAGATCAACCGTCGGCCTGGCCCTCAGTACTTCGGCTCGTACATTTGCGACTGGACCAGGGCCTTCACGTCGTTGGGGGGCGCGCGGGTCCGTCGGCGAGCGCGCGTTGATAGGCCACATCCGCAACCGCCGCCGCGATGCGCACGGAGACCTCGCGGATGCGCGGCAGTGCCGGATAGAGGCTGCCCTGAGCGAGGTCCTCCTTGCCGACGCAATCGGCGAGCGCGTGGGCCGCCGCCATGAACATCTCGTCGGTCACGAGGCGCGAGCGGCTGGCGATGACGCCGAGGCCGACGCCCGGGAAGATGTAGGAATTGTTGCCCTGGCGCGGCACGAAGCTGCGGCCGTTGAGCTTGACCGGATCATACGGACTGCCGCAGGCGAACAGCGCGCGTCCCTCCGTGTAACGATAGGCATCCTCCGCCGAGCACTCGGCTTTCGAGGTCGGGTTGGAGAGCGCGAACACGATCGGCTGCTCGTTGAGCTCGGCCATCGCCTTGAGCACGTCGGGCGTGAAGGCGCCGCCGACCGCGGCGACGCCGATGATCGCCGTCGGCTTCAGCGTCTTGATCGCGGTGAGGAAGTCGGCGATCGGCGCCTGACCGGCATGGGCATAGCGGAGCTTATGGCCAGAAAGGCCTTCACGGCCGCTGACGACGAGACCGCGGGAATCCACCAGCCAGTTGCGGCGAAGCGCGTCCGCCTCGGACGCGCCTTCCGCCATCATGGCGGAGACCACGAGATCGGCGATGCCGGTCGCCGCCTCGCCCGCCCCGAGGAACAGGATCTTCTGATCCTTCAGCTTGCCGCCGGAGATGCGCAGAGCCGAGAACAGGCCGGCGAGCGCCACCGCCGCGGTGCCCTGGATGTCGTCGTTGAAGACGCAGGCCTCGTCGCGATATTTGTGCAGCAGCTTGAACGCCGAATGATTGGCGAAGTCCTCGAACTGGATCAGCACGCCCGGAAACGTCTTTCGCGCGGCCTGCATGAACTCGTCGACGAAGCTGTCATAGGCCTCGCCCGTCAGCCGCCGCTCGCGCAGGCCGAGATAATAGGGATCGTTCAACAGCTCTTCGTTGTTGGTGCCGACATCAAGCACGATCGGCAAGCACGCTTCCGGATGCACGCCGGCGCAGGCCGAATAGAGCGAGAGCTTGCCGACGGGGATACCCATCCCGTTGGCACCGAGATCGCCAAGTCCCAAAATGCGCTCGCCGTCGGTGACGACGATCAGCCTGGCCTGGTAGGGCCAGTTCTTCAGGATCTCCGCGATCTGGCCGCGGTCGCGCGAGGAGATGAACATGCCGCGCGGCCGCTGGAAGATCAGGCCGTATTTCTGGCAGGCAAGTCCGACCGTCGGGGTGTAGATGATCGGCTGGATCTCGTCGATATTGTCGACGACGACGCGGAAGAACAGCGCCTCGTTGCGGTCATGCAGCGCGTTCAGGGCAACGTATTTTTCCAGGTCCGTCGGCAGCGTGCGCAGATTGGTGAGCACGCGCTGAGCCTGCGTCTCCATCGTCAGCACGCAGGGCGGCAACAGGCCGCGCAAGCCGAGTGCGGCGCGCTCTGCTTCCGTGAAGGCCGTGCCCTTGTTGAGCAGGGGGTCGCGCAGCAGCGTCATGCCGTGCGCGATCTCGGATGATGTCGAATGGGCGCTGACCCGAGCAGGTCTATTCACGATTCCCCCAAGGAGTTTCTTATTGAACCGCGGCCATTGTCGGCCAGCGTTCAGTCGAGATCAAGGACGTAGCGACTCCGGCCGCGATCGTGATCTCGCACCGCAGCAGATTTTTGCAAACGCCTGGCACTTGCGCGCGAAAAGGTTTAACGCGCCAACCGGGGCGCGCGTTGGCGGACGCGCAAATAAAGGCAGGCCAGACTTTGGGACTGTTTATCCCGCCGCCCGCCGGGGCGTCAGATTGGCAGCGCTGTCTGCCGGCGGCGCGATGTGCATCAGGATGGTCTGCCCCGACGATGCGACCTCGATGCCGTTCTGCTGAAGGCGCAGCTTCATGCGGCGGTTGAATTCGCGCTGGACCGGCCAGCGGCCGGCCTCGGTGCAGCGGATCTGCCCGACGATCGACACCATCGCGCCGTCGACCTTGTCGACGCCCCACAGCTCGAGGTCGCCGCGGATGAGCGCGCGGAAATCCGCTTCACGGCGCATCTCGTCGACGATGTCCTTGAGGATCTGGCCGGCGCGGTCGGTGTCTTCCTTGTAGGCGACGTTGACGCTGACCGAGGCGTTGCCGGCGCCGCGGCTGGCATTGGTGATGGTCGTGACCGCGCTGAACGGCACGATGTGCACGGCGCCGTCGCCCGCGCGCAGGCGGATGGTGCGGATCGAGACGTTCTCGACGACGCCCGACAGCCCGGACACGCTGACGGTGTCGCCGACCTGCACCGTATTCTCCAGCAGCAGGAACAGGCCGGTGATGAGATCCTGCACCAGCTTCTGCGAGCCGAAGCCGATCGCAATGCCGACGATGCCGGCACCCGCCAGCAGCGGGGCGACGTTGACGCCGATCTCGCTCAGCGCCGTGAGGCCGACGATTGTCGCGATCAGGCAGAGCAGCGCGGTGCGCAGCATCGGCTGGAAGGTGCGCAACCGCGCGGCGCGGGCATAGTGCCCGTCCCGCGACAGCGTATTGATCTGGCGGTCCAGCAGCGCATTGCTGGCTTCCCAGATCGCTGCAGCGATGAGCACGGCGAGGCCGATGGTCACCACGGCCGAGATCAGCCGGCTGCCGATCTGGCCGCCATAGAACCAGACGATCGCGTCCACGCCCCAGACCTCGAGCACCGCCACGAAACCGATGAAGGCGATCACGCCGGATACGATCCTGCGGAGCAGCGGCAGATAGCGGTTGGCACGGATCTCGAGGCCGGGAAAGCGCTGGAGGATTTCCGGCTTGATGCGGAAGCCGCGGTCGATCAGGCTCAGCGTCAGCATGATGACGACACGCGTGACCAGCGCCACCGCGATGGTGCCGACGAAATATTGCAGCAGCAGCGAATAGCCGTTGCGGATGTTGAGCGCCCACACCGCCCAGAGCGCGAGGTCGAGCGCGATGGCAAGATAGTGCCAGCCGCCGGCGATGCGGTTGCGCAAACGAGCCGCGATCCCCTGCCGCTCGGCCGGCGCGCGGATGGCATCGGCGACCTGGCGGCGGCATTGCAGGATGATGACGGCGATGAAGAGGTGCACGACCAGCATCACCATGCGCAGCAGCGCGGCGTAGCCGGCGCGGTGCAGGCCGAGCAGCAGCGCCACATTGGCAAAGGCGATGCCGGAGATGCCGACGCCTACGATGCGGCGCGCCCAGATCTCGACATAGGCGGCGGTCTCCGCGCGCACCGGAAACAAGCCGAACGGCCCCGCCAGCGCCCGAACCAGGCAGATGAGCCCGCGCGAGAACGCATAGGCGTTGACGACGGCGAGGATCACGAGGCGGACGGTTGTCGGTTCTCCAATCTCCGTCCCGAGCAGCGCGGTGGCGACGCCGACGAAGATGAGCACGGGAAGCAGCTCGAGCACGAAACGCCCGAACACGAAGGGCAGGCGCAGCATGATCTGCCAGACCCGCGCAAGGCTGTGGCGTCGCTCCTGCATTTCAGGTGCAGGCGTAACGTCGGCGACTGACGATGGCGGATCGGCAAGCGGCAACGCGGGTGCCGGCAGGCGCGCGGTTTGCGGCACGCGTCCCTCCAGGAACGCGACCGGCCGGCGGATCAGGCGGAAGATCACCCATTCGGCCGAGAGGGCGCAGCCGAGCACCAGCGCCAGCTTCCAGGCGATCTCGATCAGAAGATTGTAAGCCGCGGGATCGTTCGCGGTGCGCACGATCCAGTAGTAGAACGCGGGAAAGTGCGTGAGCGTCCGCGCGATGCCGGCGATCTCACGCGAGATTTCGCCGATCTCCTCCGAGACCGTGAGCATGAGCTGCGCTCCGAGGCCGTCGGCCGAAAGCGGGATCGGCGAATTCGGCTGCGGCCCGGCCTGTTGCGGACCAGACGCGTTGGCGATCGCACGGAGCGTATCGATCATCTGCGCGCGCTTCTTGTCGTCCTGAAGCGTGTCCAACGCACGCCTGGCTTCGTCAGGCGATAGCGCCGCGGCACCGTTCGCGGCTGGCGCATCGGCGCGGGCGCAGGAGAGAGAAGAGATCGCAAGGAAAAGAGCGGCGAGAAGCGCCGGGACAAGCTTTTGCGACACGCAGATTCCCTGGAAAAGTGAATGTGCGCGCAGGTAGCGTGGCCGCCACCGCCGAAGCACATCCGTCATGTCGGATCGGCGCTATTCGCCCCCAGCCTGTGTCGGAAGTTGGCCTTTGGGACGACATTCTCTTGGCATTTGCCGCAGCGCAGGATCGGGAGCTGATGTCCCGTCAGCGCGCACAAAGACCGTTTGCGGATCAGACAACAGGATTAAGACGAGCGGGGTGTCAAAAAAAAGCGGTGCGGCGGCCTTCACGGCCATCCGACACGATCAAAATACAGCGCCGGGAAGGTAGGGGCTTTGCCTCACTGATGCAGCCCGCTAAACCTTGTCCCGGCGTGCCGTTCGCGGTTTGCGCCGCTATGCGATAGTCCGAACGAGCTCCATCGCAATTAACGCGGCTGGATTTGCGGAGGTGGTGTCATAGACCTCCCCTTGCTCATGAGGTGGACGTTGCGCGTCGCTTGTTGGCGACCAGGGGCATGGTCCCCCTGCGACACAAAACTGTCAAGCAGGATCAATGATCTGACGATCACATTTGACGGCCCGAGTTCCGCTGTGCAAATCGCTTCCGCGCGAAGTGAGGGATTTCCGAAGGCAGCCGGCATGGTGACATCATGCCCCTGTTTTGCCCGACGATGCAAACGAATTTCGTGAAATCCGCATCGCGGATGATAGGACCCGATAAGCCATTGATACCGCTATTCCTGGCTACTGTGCATGGGGTTGTTTTCGCACTTTTGGTCGATGGCCACCCGGCCAACTAGAGAAACATCTCCGCGAGGTCGACCGTCGAGGCCTTCCCGATCTGGTCGAAGTTTCGCGCCAGCCAGTTGCGCGCCGCCGCGCGGCCCTCATCGCGCAGGCGGCACAACAGGCTCCATTCGGGGTGGAACTGCGTGGCCGTGCCGAGCTGCGACATCAGCGCGTCGTTGCCGATCCAATGCATGTACATGCGGCTATGCTTGTTGCTGTCGAGCTCGCCATCGTCGATCAGCCGGGTGGCGAAAGCGACCGCGCGCATCTCGCGCATCAAGGACGAATTGAAGCTGATCTCGTTGATTCGGTGCAGGACATCGGCGGCACTGGCCGGCAGCTCGTCGCGCCGGATCGCCGTCACCTGCACGATGACGACGTCGTGGCTGCCCTTGCGGTAGATCAACGGATAGATCGCGGGATTGCCGAGATAGCCGCCGTCCCAGTAATGCTCGCCATCGATCTCGACGGCCTGGAAATAGGGCGGCAGGCAGGCCGAGGCGAGCACGGTTTCCGCCGTCAGCAGCGGGCTCTGGAATACCTTGATCTTGCCGGTGCGGACGTTGGTGGCGTTGAGAAACAGCTGCGGCGCCTCGGGCGAGGAATTGAGCCGGTCGAAATCGATCACGCGCTGCAGCAGCGCGCGGAGCGGATTGAACTGAAAGGGATTGAGCAGGTTGGGCGGCAGCGTGTGCGTCAGCGTGTGGATGAATGCGTGGACCGGATGATATTCCGGCGGCAGCTTCAGGGCCTGAATCCACTGGTTCAGCGGCGACATCAGGTCGTATGCCATGTCCATGCGCGAGACTTCGTACCAGAATGCGTGCAGGCTCTCCCGCGCGGCCTCCGCGCCTCCATGCGCCATGCCGGAGGCCATCGCCACCGCATTCATGGCGCCGGCACTGGTCGCGCTGATCGCCTCGATCGCGAGCCTGCCGTCCTCGAGCACCTGGTCGAGCACGCCCCACACGAAAGCGCCGTGCGCGCCGCCGCCCTGGAGCGCGAAGTTGACGTTCTTGCAGTTCGTGGTCCCGCTGGCTGTCACTTTGCTTGCTTCCTGCCGCCCGTCCCTTCTCTCTCCAGAGCCTTGCGCACCTGCTTGAACTCCTCAAGCGAGGCCCTGTCGGCGCGGGGGAAGCGCAGGTCGAGCTTTTCCAGCTCGGCATTGATCACCGAGCCGATCACGACGCGGGCGAACCATTTGTGGTCGGCGGGCACGACGTACCAGGGTGCATGGGACGTCGCCGTGTGCCGGACGATGTCCTGGTAGACCGCCTGGTAGCGCGGCCACAGCGCACGCTCCCGGATGTCGTCCATGGAGAACTTCCACTGTTTGGCCGGATCGTCCAGCCGCGCGAGGAAGCGCTCGCGCTGCTCTTCCTTGGAGAGGTTGAGGAAGAACTTCAGCACCACGGTACCGTTGCGGCAGAGATAGCGCTCGAAGGCGGAGATGTCCTCGAACCGCTCCTTCCAGATGTTCTTGGTGACGAGCTTCGGCGGCAGCTTCTGCTTGGCGAGAATCTCGGGATGCACGCGCGTCACCAGGCATTCCTCGTAGTGCGATCGGTTGAAGATGCCGATATGGCCGCGCTCGGGCAGCGCGACCGCATGACGCCAGAGGAAGTCGTGGTCGAGCTCCTTGCTGCTCGGCGCCTTGAAGGCCGTGACCTCGCAGCCCTGCGGATTGATGCCCTCGAAGATCGCCTTGATCGCAGAATCCTTGCCGCCGGCGTCCATCGCCTGGAATACGATCAGGAGCGACCAGCGATCCTGCGCGTAGAGCTTCTCCTGAAACGCGATCAGCCGCTTCTTGTTGGCGTCGAGGATCGCGAGCGCCTTCTCCTTGTCGAGATCGCCCCTCTCGTCGGTCTTGTGGTCCTTGAGGTGAAACTTGCCCGAGCCATCGTAGCGAAACGGCGTGATGTAGCGGTCAAGCTCCTGGGCGAGCGACTTGGACGGCTTTTTGCTCATGAGCGCGGGGCACCTTGCGTTGCAACTTCAATCGGTCGAGCAAGCTACCAAGGATGCCCTTGGGAAGGAATATGATGAAGAGCACGAGCAGCACGCCGTAGACGAGGTTGTCCCAGCCGACCGCCTTGGTGCCGAAACCGATGCGCAGCGTTTCCGCCAGCAGAATGGTGATGATGGCGCCGACGGTCGGACCGAGCGAGACGAACAGCCCGCCGACGATCGCGGCGAACACCATCTGCAGCGAGACCGCGATGCCGCTGACCGTGTCCGGCGTGATGAACATCTGGTACTGGCAGTAGATCGCGCCCGCCAGAGCCGTCATCAACGCGCTGAGCAGCGTGATCTTCAGCTTCTCGGCGGTGACGTCGACACCGGCCGCGGCCGCAGCATCCTCGTCCTCGGAAATCGCCTCCAGCGCATAACGCGCCATGCTGCGGTCGACCCAGTGCCAGACCACGATGCCGAACAGCCAGACCGCAAGCGCGATCAGGTACCAGGTGGTCTTGTCGTCGAATTGCAGCGCCAGCAGCCTGTTGCCGGACGCGCGGTTCGGGGTGTAGCCGAGCGAGCCGCCGGTATAGTCGCGCGTCGCGGTGATGACCTGGAGCACGATGCCTGACAGCGCCAGCGTCACCAGCACGAAATAATGCCCGGTGATACGAAAGCGAAAGCAGGGATAGCCGACGATCATCGCCAGCGCACCGGCCGCCGCCATGCTGATGGGAATGCCGATCCAGGGCGACAATCCTGCGTGATTCCACAACAGCGCGGTGACGTAAGCGCCGATCCCCATGAAGCCGCCATGGCCGAGCGACACGAGGCCGAACCTCCCCATCATCGACCAGGACGTATAGGCGAACGACCAGATCAGGATCAGCACCAGGATGTGCAGATGATAGGGATCGCGATAGACGAAGGGCAGCGCGACCAGCGCCGCCAGCCCCACGCCCCATGCAGCAAGCCGCCCCTGCCCCATCATCGGCGCCTCGCAAGCAGGCCCGCGGGCCGGATGAACATCATGACGATGAAGAACGCGAAGGCCAGCACATAGCCCCATTCGAGGTCGGAGAACAGGCCCCCGAGCGAGATGATCTCGGCGAACACGAAGGCGGCGATGAAGCCGCCGATGAAATTGCCGAGGCCGCCGAGCACGCAGATCAGGAAGGTGATCGGCCCGAAGGACAGGCCGACGAAGGGATGCACGTCGTATTGCAGCACCAGGAGGCAGGCCGCGAGGCCGGCGAGCGCGCCGCCGAGCGCCGACGTGATCAGGTAGATCCGCTTGGTATCGACGCCCATCAGCGCCATGATCTGCCGGTCCTGCGAGATGGCGCGGATCGCAGTGCCGGTGAAGGTGCGCGTCATGAACAGATAGACCGCGACCATGCCGACCAGCGCGGCGACGAACGAAAGCAGTCGTGCGTAGCTGAAATTCATGTCGCCGAAGGCGAGCACCGGCAAGCGGATGCCGAGATTGCGGAAGTCGATGCCGAAGGCAACCGTGGCAAAGCTCTGCAGCACGAACAGCACCCCGCCGGTCGCGAGCAGCTGGTTGATCGGTGGTGCGGTCAGCAGCGGCGCGATGACGAGGTAGTGCAGCGCCGCACCAAGCACGGCGACCAGCAGGATAGTGAGCGGGGCAGCGACGAAATAGCTGACGCCATAATACTGCACCATGAAATACATGCCGTACATGCCGATCATGACGAGCTCGGCGTAGCAGATCCAGGTCACGTCGATGACACCGAAGATCAGGTTGAGCCCGAGCGCGAGCAGCGCCAGCACGCCGCCGAGCAGGATGCCGTTGATGACGGCCTCCAGCAGGTAGATGTCGAATACGTCCAGGAACGCCTGCATGCCCATCACACCCCGAGATAAGCTTCCTTGACCGTGTCGCTCGCCAGCATCTCGGCCGAGGTGCCGGACGTGCGGATCGTGCCCGCCTCGATCAGATAGGCGCGGTCGACCACCTTCAGCACCTGCTGCACGTTCTGCTCGACGATCAGCACCGTCAGCCCGCTGGCGCGGATCCGCTTCACCAGCTCGAACACCTGCTGCACCACCACCGGCGCGAGCCCCGCCGAGGGTTCGTCGAGCAGCAACAGTTTCGGATTGGACATCATCGCGCGGCCGATGGCGCACATCTGTTGCTCGCCGCCGGACATGGTGCCGGCCATCTGGTGACGGCGTTCCTTCAGGCGGGGGAACAGGTCGAACACGACTTCGAGGCGCTCGGCGTAGCGGTCCCGCGCCTCCTTCATGAAGGCGCCCATCTTGAGATTGTCGTCGACCGTGAGCTGCGGAAACAGCCGCCGGTTCTCCGGCACATGCGCAATGCCGAGGCTGACGATCTTGTGCGACGGTGTCGCGATGAGGTCGACGCCCTCCATCCTGATCGATCCGCGCGAGGGGCGGATCAGGCCGGAGATGACGCGCATCAAGGTGGTCTTGCCGGCGCCGTTCGGGCCGATGACGCCGACGGCTTCGCCGGCCTTCACGTCGAGGTTGACGTCGAACAGTGCCTGGAAGGTGCCATAGCCGGCATTGAGGCCGCGAAGCTCCAGCATCACCTAGCCTCCCGCGCGGCGGCGCGCTTCGGCGGCCGCGGCCTGCGTGGTCTCGGCGTCGGTGCCGAGATAGACCTCGATGACGCGCGGATCGCCGGCGACCGCGCTCGGCAGGCCTTCGGAGATCTTCTCGCCGTGATCGAGCACCATGACGCGGTCGACGACGCGCATCAGGACGCCCATGATGTGCTCGACCCAGATGATGGTGATGCCGAGCTCGTCGCGGATGTTGCGCAGCATGTCCGCAGCCTGGTCCATCTCGGTCTCGTCGAGACCGCCGAGGCTCTCGTCGGCGAGCAACAGCTTTGGCGCGGTGGCGAGCGCCTTCGCCAGCTCGAGCTTCTTCAGCCCCGCCGCGCCGAGCCCATCGACGCTGGCATGGCGGTCGGTCGGCAGGCCGACCATCGCCAGCGACCGCTCGGCCGCCTCCTCCGCCTTGGCGCGGCTGTGGCGGCCCTGGCCGTAGAAGCCGGCAAGCGCGACGTTCTCGAAAATGCTGAGGCGGCGGAACGGCCGTGGGATCTGGAAGGTCCGCCCGATGCCGCTGTTGATGATCCGGTGCGGCGCAAGGCCCGCAATCTCGTGCCCGGCGAACAGGATCGATCCGGAGGTCGGCGCCAGCGTGCCGGACAGCATGTTGAAGATCGTGCTCTTGCCCGAGCCGTTGGGACCGATCAGGCCGAGGATCTCGCCCTGGTCGACCCGGAACGAGACGTTATTCACGGCGGTGAAGCCGCCAAACCGCTTCACCAATCCGCTGACTTCCAACACCGCAGAACCCCGCTATTGGTTGCTGTAGGTGGTGCCCTTGGGCAGCGGCAGCACGGCCTCGCGCTGCGCCTGGCTCTTGGGCCACACCACATAGGACTTGTCGTCGACGTATTGGATCACGACCGGGAACGAGCGCTCGTTCTGGCCGGCCATTGGCGAGCCCTCGCCGTGGAATTTGACGCCGAAGCCGAGCATGGTGCCGCCTTCGGGTATGTCGGTGTCCAGTGCTGCCTTGCGCAGGGAATCGGGATCTACACCGCCATATTTCTTGATCGCTCGCGGCAGCACGTCGTTCAGGAACAAATAGGTGTTGGACGCAGCCATGCCGACATGGGCCGAACGGATGGCGACACCCGGCTTGCGCTTGTCGAACTCCTCGCCGACCGCCTTGATGATCGGCGGCAGCTTCGGATCCATGCTCTTCTGGTTGGCGAGCCAGATCGAGATCGGATCGGTGTTGAAGACATAGTTTACGTCGGCGCCCAGGCCTTCCTTCAGCTTCTCATAGACCCCGTAGCCGGCGCCATGTCCTACCAGCGCGCCGAACTTCAGCCCCTGTTCGCGGGCTTGCCGAAGCAACAGGGTGATGTCGGGATTATAGCCGGTATGGAACACCACATCCGGCTTGGCCCGCTTCAGCTTGGTGACCAGCGCAGACAGATCCGGGGCCGTCGCCGAATAGCCCTCTCTGAGCACGATGTTGAAACCGGCCTTCTTGGCACCGGCCTCGTTGCCTTTGGCAACGTCGACGCCGTAGGCGCCGTCCTCGTGGATGATGGCGACCCGCAGGTCCTTCGGGTCCTTGCCCAGCTTTTCCTTCGCGTTCTGCGCGATGAAGTCCATCGTCATCATGCCGAATTGGTCGCCGGACGCCTGCGGGCGAAACACGTATTTGTAGTTCTTGTTCTCCAGCACCGCCGACGAAATGCAGGTCGTGATCCACATGAACTTCTTCAGCTGCTCGACGCGCGCTGCCACCGGCACGCATTGCGCCGAGGAGAAGAAGCCGAGCAGCATGTCGACCTTTTCCTGCTCGATCAAACGGATCGCTTCATTGATGGCGATATCCGGCTTGCTCTGAGCATCGGCATAGATCGCCTCGATCTTGTAGCCTTCGACGTCTTTCGTGCTGTACTGATCCAGCATGATCCTCGCGCCGGTGTACTGCAGCTCCGAACCACCGCCGGCGAGCGGGCCGGTGAGATCGTAGATGACGCCGATCCTGAGCTTTTTCTCTTGAGCCTTGTCTTGGGCCGCGGCAGACACCGCCAAGCCCGTCGCTGATATCGCGACCAACAGCCCACGTACCAAGCGGGCAGCCATGCGCAGGCGCATCAAAACCTCCCTGGACGATTTGTGCATTGCATTCTTGGTGCAATTCTTCGGCCCATCACATGGGCTGCGCGCGGCGATGTCAAGCCTCGCGCATCAGCGCGCTGCGAACTGCTGCTCGACGAAGGCCGTGACAAATCGCGGCATGGACGGCCTGAGATCGCTGGTCCCGCGCACGAGGTGAATGGCGGATAGCTCCGGCTCGGTCTCGCGCGCAAGGTTGGCTTCGATCCGGGCGCGAGCCACATCGCCCGGCATGCCCAGGTTGATGACCTGCAACATCGCGATCGTGGGGCCCGTGACCACGCAATGCCAGCCCGGCTCGATCCGATAGTCGGCCGCGGTCAGGCCGGTCTCCTCGCCGAGCTCGCGGACGACACTGCCGGGAATATCGAGCGCGCCGTCGCTGACATCGTCGAGATCAGGCGTTCCCGAGGGGAAATAAATGCGGCCGGCATTGGCGGTGTGGGGCGCCATCTCGCCCATGATGAAGGCGCCGTCGGAGGCGCGCAGCGCGCCCATGCCGAAGCCGTTGAACACGGCCTTGTCGGGAAAGCCCCAGTCGCGCCAGGCGAGGAAGCTTGCGAAATCCGTCTCGAAATAGGTCGCCGTCAGGTGACCGTCGTTGAACACGGCGTCACGCCCGAGCAGGACGCGGCCGTTCCAGATTTTCGGCCGCTCGCGCTGCTTCTCGGCGAAATGCGCCGCGATCTCGGCGCGCCGTTCCTCGGCGAACGGCCACACGATCGGCCGCACCGCAAGATCGAGCGTCGCGACGCGATGTATGACCGGTGACGTCATGACGCCTGATACCACGCCATGGCGTCGGCTATTTGGCGCTCCCCGTTGTCTTCTTGGCCTGCTCGACGAATTTGTTGGTGAAGGTCTTGCTGACGTCGATCTTGGCGTTCGCCACCTCGGGCGAGCCGACGCTGAACACTGCAAGCACGGCGTCGGCGCCCTTCGGATCCATCTTGCCGGTCTCGGAATACATCGGGATCGTATTCCTCAGCGCGGCGAGATAGAGTTCCTTGTTCTTGCCGACGGTCTGCTCGGGCATCTTCGCCATGATCTCCTCAGGGCTGTGCGAATGGATCCAGGCGAGCGTGGCGAGGATCGCATTGGTGAGCGCCTGCGCCTCCTTCTCATGGCCGTTGATCCAGGCCACGGTCGAATACAGCGCGCCGCCCGGATATTCGCCGCCGAACGTCTCCAGCGTATCCTTCTGGGTACGGGTGTCCGAGAGGATACGCAGATCCTTGTGGCTGCCCTGCAGCACGGTCACGGACGGATCGAGCATCACCGCAGCGTCGATCTGGCCCTGCTCCATTGCGGCCACCGCAGTGGCGCCGAGGCCCACCCCGATCACGGCGACGCTGGTGGGATCGAGCCCGTTCTTCTTGAGCATGTATTTCAGGAAGAAGTCGGTGGAGGAGCCGGGCGCACTGACGCCGACCTTCTTGCCGGCGAGATCCTTGACCGACTTGATGTCGTTGGTCCGCGATGGCGCGACCACCAGGACGAGGCCGGGATAGCGGTCATAGACCACGAAGGATTGCAGCTCCTGCTTCTTGGCGGCGAGATTGACGCAATGATCGAAATAGCCGGAGACCACGTCGGCGCTGCCGCCGAGCACGGCTTTGAGCGCATCCGAGCCGCCCTTGAGGTCGACGAGCTCGACACTGACGCCGGCCTTCTCGTATTCGCCGAGCTGCTTGGCCAGTACGGTCGGCAGATAGCACAGGCAGGAGCCGCCGCCGACCGCGATGGTGACCTTGCTTTGCGCCGCGGCAAGCGAGGTGGTGAGCGTCAGCGCGAGCAGCGCGCCGGCGAGCCTGGCAATCGTTTTCTTCATTGGTTTCCTCCGTTCGGCCGGCGGCACCATAGAGCAGCGGGACTGGCTTGAGAAGCTCCGCCTGAGCGGGCTGGCCGTCAGCCCCTCGGCGCAACAGCATGCCCAACACACGTCCGCGATCGCATCGACGCGATCAAATAGACCCTGCTTCCTACCCCCGCCCGTCCGACGCAGCCGGCCGCCACACCAGGAGGCGCCGCTCCACCAAGGTGACGCCGAAATCGATCAGGATGACGAAGGCCGACAGCACGAACATGCCGGCGAACACGCCGGCGACATCGAAGATGCCCTCGGCCTGCTGGATCAGATAGCCGAGCCCGGCCGCCGATCCCAGATATTCGCCGACCACCGCGCCGACCACGGCAAAGCCGACGGAGGTATGAAGCGACGAGAACATCCACGACAGCGCCGACGGCCAATAGACATGCTGCATCAGCTGCCGCTCGCTCATGCCGAGCATGCGGCCGTTGTCGAGCACAGTCCGGCTGACCTCCTTGACGCCCTGATAGACGTTGAAGAAGACGATGAAGAACACCAGGGTGACGCCGAGCGCGACCTTGGACCAGATGCCGAGCCCGAGCCACAGCGCGAAGATCGGCGCCAGCACGACACGCGGCAGGGCGTTGACCATCTTCACATAGGGGTCGAACACCGCGGCGACCAGCGGCTGGCGCGCGAACCAGAAGCCGACCAGGACGCCGCCGAGCGATCCGATCACGAAGGCGAGGATCGATTCCGCGAGCGTGATGCCGAGGTGCTTCCAGATCACGCCGGAGGCGAACCATTTCACGATCTGGCTGAACACGTCGAGCGGGTTGGAAAAGAAGAACGGCGGCAGCAGGATCTTGCCGAACACGGGAATGGTCGACAGCACCTGCCACAGCACCAGGCCGACGACAGCGACCAGGACCTGCAGCGCAAACAGCGTCGTGCGCGACATCAGACCACCTCCGCCGCCTGGGTGGACTGTGCGTACCCCTTCATCACCTCGTCCTTGAGCACGCTCCAGATCTCGCGATGGAGCGCATGGAATTCCTTGTCGAGGCGCACCTCGAAGATGTCGCGCGGGCGGGCCAGGCCGACGCGCCAGTCACCGATGATGCGCGAGGACGGCCCCGCCGACATGATCACGACGCGGTCGGCCAGCGCGATGGCCTCTTCGAGATCGTGGGTGACGAACAGCACGGCCTTGCGGTCGGCACTCCACAAATCGAGCAGCAGATTGCCCATGACCTGGCGCGTCTGCGCATCGAGCGGCCCGAACGGCTCGTCCATCAACAGGATCTTCGGATCGCGGATCAGCACCTGCGCCAGCGCCACGCGCTTGCGCTGGCCGCCCGAAAGCATGTGCGGATAGCGGTTCGCGAAGGCGCCGAGGCCGACGGCGGTCAGCCATTTCTGCGCCTGCGACAAGGCCTCCGCGCGCGGCGTGCCCTTGACCTCGAGTCCGATCGCGACATTGTCGAGCGCGGTCTTCCAGGGGAACAACGCGTCGGCCTGGAACAAATAGCCGGCATCCCGATTCAGCCCCGCCAATGGCTGGTCGAAAATCCTGACGCTGCCCGCGGCGGGCTTGAGCAGGCCCGCCGCGACGTTGAGCAGCGTCGATTTCCCGCAGCCGGTCGGGCCGACGATGGCCACGAACTCGCCCTGCGCGACCGCAAGATGCGCGTTCTCCACCGCCGTATAGACCCGGCCGTCCCCCAGCCGGAATGCCACCCTGGTATCTTCCAGCGCCACTGCCGTGGGCGTCGTCATGTGCTTCCTCCGAACTCAGGCCGATGCCTTAGCCGCTCGTGCGGCCAAGTTCAATCGAGGCGCCGGGCGTGCTACGCATGGCGTGCTGCCGCGCTCTTACCCTCCCCTGGAGGGGGAGGGTCGGCTCACATGAGCGCAGCGAAATGTGAGACGGGGTGGGGTGACAGTCTCTCCACAGAGGCAGTGCCCGCGTGGACAGAGCACCCCACCCCGCTCGCGCTGCGCGCGATCGACCTTCCCCCTCCAGGGGAGGATAAGAGAAAAGAGAGCTCACCTGCGATGTCTTCCAAGCTGGCGATCAGCTACCAGCACGTCACCAAGCGCTTCGGCTCCCTTGCAGCCGTCGATAACGTGTCGTTCGACATCGCCGCGGGTGAGTTTGTGGCCGTCGTCGGCGGCTCGGGCTCGGGCAAGACCACGCTGCTGCGGCTCGCCAACCGGCTGATCGAGGCCGATAGCGGCACCATCACCGTTGAAGGCGAGGACGTGCGGAATGTCGATCCGGTCGCGCTTCGGCGCCGGGTCGGCTACGTCTTCCAGAGCGGCGGGCTGTTTCCGCATCTGAGCGTCGCCGACAATATCGGCATCACGCCGAAGCTGCTCGGCGAGCCGGCTGCGGCCGTTGCAGGCCGCGTCGACGAGCTGCTGGAGCTGGTGCAGCTCGACCGCGCATCGCATCGCGACCGGCTGCCCGAGGCGCTCTCCGGCGGCGAGCGCCAGCGCGTCGGTGTGGCGCGGGCGCTCGCGGCAAGGCCCCGCATCGTGCTGATGGACGAACCGTTCGGCGCGCTCGATCCCCTCACCCGCGATGCGCTCGGTGACGATTATCGCGCGCTGCACCGCAAGCTCGGCCTGACCACCGTGATGATCACCCATGACATGACCGAGGCGATCCTGCTCGCCGATCGCATCGCAGTGATGCGCGGGGGACGATTGCTCGCACAGGGTACGGCTGCGGAGCTCTCGAGCAGCAGCGACGATTACGTGCTCGAGCTGTTGCGTACCCCGCGCCGCCAGGTCGAGCGGCTGAATGCGTTGCTGCCGATGGGCGGTGCGGCATGAGCCTCTTCACCGATCCGCGCTGGGGCGAGGCGCTGTCGCATCTGCCTGATTACCTCGGCAACCATGTGCGGGTGAGTCTTGCCGCCCTCGCGCTCGGCCTCGCCGTGAGCTTGCCGCTGGCGATCCTGACGCGCAAGCGTCCGGCGCCGCGCGGCATCCTGCTCGCGTTGGCCAGCATCGTGCAGACCGTACCCGGGCTGGCGCTGCTCGCGCTGTTCTATCCGCTGCTGTTGCTGGCTGCTTCCGTCACGCTGGCCTGGTTCGGCATATCTTTCTCCGCGTTCGGCTTCCTGCCGGCGATGCTGGCACTGGCGCTCTATTCGATGCTGCCGGTGCTGCGCAACGGCATCACCGGCCTCAACGGCATCGATCCCGCGCTGATCGAGGCTGCCGAGGGCGTCGGCATGACCGCGCGGCAATCGCTGCTGATCGTCGAGCTGCCGCTCGCGCTGCCGGTGATGATGGCCGGCATCCGCACCGCGGCGGTGTGGGTGATCGGCACCGCGACGCTGTCGACGCCGATCGGGCAGACCAGTCTCGGCAATTACATCTTCGCCGGCCTCCAGACCCAGAACTGGGTATTCGTGCTGTTCGGCTGCGTGGCTTCCGCCCTGCTCGCGCTCGCAGTCGACCAGTTGCTCGGCCTGATCGAGAGCGGCCTGCGCCGCCGCAGCCGCGCACGCAGCGGCCTCGGGGCGCTCGGAATCGCGGCGCTGGTTGCAGCAACGCTAGTGCCGACCATGGGGCGCTCGTCGTCAGGCCACGTGGTCGGCGCCAAAACCTTCGCGGAGCAATATGTGCTGTCGGCGTTGATGAGGGATCGCCTCCAGGCCGCCGGTCTGTCCGCGACGGCGCGCTCCGGCCTCGGCTCCAGCGTGATCTTCGGGGCGCTGAAGGCCGGCGACATCGATCTCTATGTCGATTATTCCGGTACGCTCTGGGCCAACCAGCTGCATCGCACCGACATCAAGCCCCGCGCAGAACTGGTCGCGGAATTGAAGACGGCGCTCGCCAAGGACAACATCACCCTGCTCGGCGAGCTCGGCTTCGAGAACGCCTATGCGCTGGTGATGCCAAGACGACGCGCCGATGCGCTCGGCATCCGAACCGTCGCCGATCTCGCCGCACATGCGGCTACGCTGTCGATTGCCGGCGACTACGAGTTCTTCTCGCGCCCCGAATGGGCTGCGCTGCAAAAGGCCTATGGGCTACAGTTCCGCGCCCAGCGCCAGATGCAGCCGGACTTCATGTATGCGGCCGTGGCCAGCGGCGAGGTCGACGTCATCGCTGGCTACACCAGCGACGGCTTGATCGCCAAATACGAGCTCACAGCGCTCGACGATCCCAAACGCGCGATCCCGCCCTACGACGCCATCCTGCTGCTTGCGCCGAAGCGCGCCGGTGACGCGCGACTGCAGGCGGCGCTCAAGCCATTGCTCGGCAAGATCGACATCGCTACCATGCGCGAGGCGAACCTGCGCGCCAGCGGCAATGATGCGAATTCATCACCGGATGCGGTGGCGAAATGGCTGTGGGAGAAGGTGGGCGGGCGATAAGGTGAGATTTCGTAGGGTGCGCAAAGGCACGTAAGCGCCGTGCCCACGGTCTCTGCATGTGAGAGGTGGTGGGCACGCTTCCGCCTTCGCTCTCCGAGCTACGGCGGACAAGTCGCTTTGCCCACCCGACGGATTCTCGGGATGACGATGGGCTACAGCCCCCGGATCATCCCCGCGTCGATCAGCAGCCGATTCAGCCGCCGCGCCTCGGCGCCATCCTTGCACCCGTAGAAGATGCCTTTGCAACGGAGCATGATCTCCTTCTGCTCGGCAAAGGACGGATCGAGCGGGATGCCGGCGGCTTCCTGAACCACCAGCGGCAGATAGGGACCGTCAATCGTGTCCATCACGGCCTGGCTTCCAACGGGCTCGAAATTGATGGCGTCGATGGCGTAATAGGTCGCGTAGAGGCGCGAATCGTAGGCGTCGAGCTTCTTGCCGATCGCGCCCTCGTCGAGCCCGGGCTCGAGGATAGCAGCCGCAAACTCCGGCTGATGATCGCCGTAGCGAACGATCAGGAATGGCTCGCCGGGAAAGGTCTTCTTCAAACCGGCAACGAACGCC
The DNA here is from genome assembly GCF_044908355.1 of Bradyrhizobium sp. USDA 336. Lineage (NCBI taxonomy): Bacteria > Pseudomonadati > Pseudomonadota > Alphaproteobacteria > Hyphomicrobiales > Nitrobacteraceae > Bradyrhizobium > Bradyrhizobium sp. USDA 336. The sequence goes on from NZ_JBIYDC010000002.1 coordinate 4,021,865, forward strand.
TTGTACTGCTCTGCGCTCATGGTCTGGCGGCGCAGATATTCATCGATGGACGGCATATTGCCCGGCGCGCGCCAATTCGGCAGCAGATCGGGACGGAAGCGGGTCTCCCAGGGGAAGTGGTTGGCACCGAGATAGATGAAGGCGAACAGCGGCTTGTTCGGCGGCTGCTGGCCGATCAGCTGAAGCGCCTTGTCGTAGAAGAAGCTGTCGGGCTCGACATCCTTGGCGCCGAGATCCTTGGAATCGAGGAAGCGCTCGATTCCCGTCGTCATCTGGAAGCTGCGCGCGCCCATGAAGCCGCCATGGGCGGGATAAAGTGACAGCGTGTCATAGCCGCAGCGGCGCAGCGCCAGCGGCAGGCCGCGCTCGACCCGGTTCGAGGCGATGCGCGTGACGAAATAGGCGAAGCGGCCGAATGAACGCGAGGAAAGCCCTGCGAGCACGTTATACTCGGTGAACCAGCTCGGCCCGCCATTGCTCTCGGCGAGGAACGTGCGCTGCTTGCCGTCCCACGATTTGAAATAGTCGCCATAGCGCGGCGGCACCTTGATGCCCTGGGCGGCGCGGATGTCGAAGCTCGATTCATCATGGATCATGATGATGTTGGGGCGGCGGCCCGCCGGATGGCAGGCATCGACCAGCGGCATGTTGAGCCGCTCGCCGGTCGAAGCAGACGCCTCCATGAAGCCGTATTGCGCAAAGTCGGAGACGGCCGTGACGCCCGAGCGGAAGAATTTCGAGAGATAGCCGTCGTCGTAATAGCCGCGCCAGGCCTCGTCCGGGTGATAGAGCGAATAGCTGACCAGGGCGGCAAGGCAGGCGAGCTTGCAGGCGAGCGCCGGCAGGCGGCGGATGCGGAACGGATCGAGCCACCACAGCGCATACATCAGCGGCAGCGTGACGAGACCGGCCAGGATCACCGACCAGCGCAAATTCGGGAAGATCGTGAAAAGGAACGCGACGGTGTCGCGGTCGATCATCATCAGGTCGATGAAATTGACCGTCATCTGCACGACGTCGTGCTTGAGCCGCGACAGCAGCACCAGCACGACGACCATCGTCAGCGACAGCGCGCCCGACAGCGCGGGGCGACGCAGCAGCGTGATCCAGAAGAAATTAAGGATTCCCCAGGCCAGTGCGAAGGTCAGACGCGAGCCGAAATCGGTCTCGGTCTCGTACATCAGCGCGAGAGCCGCCAGATGCGGCGCTGCAACCGCGAGCAGCCGCCAGATGCCGAGCGCGGCGACGCTCGCCAGCACGGCCGTCGTGGCAGAAGGACCTGGATTGGGCGCGGACGCCATCGACGACACGCAACTTCTGGTCCGGCGCGGTGATGCCAAGCCTGGCTGGCCGACTTAAAAACAGCCAGGGCGTCCGGAGCAGCCGGAAGCCTGCACCGTGTCATAAAACTGTAACGGAATGGTCAAGGAGAGGCAACGCGCGGCGCGGTCCGACCTTCGCTTAATGTTAGCGGGCTGCGCCGTACGGCATCGACCAGAGCCGTTGGCCCGCTAGGGCTTTGCGATACCTGCGATGAACAGGTCGATCACCCCCTCCGCCATCCGCTCGATCTCGCCCTCCCTGACGCCCCAGCGCGGGAAATGGCCGTCGAGATTCATCCGGGCGAAACCGTAGACGAGGGCGCGCCCGGCGATCTGGGTACGCTTGAGGTCGGCCGACCGCAGCAGGCCTTGCTCTGCCGCGTCGACCAGCATCTGCTCCGTTAGCGCGATCAGCTCGGCGTTGTCTCGTGTCAGGTCCGGCGAGCTGCCATGGGCAAAGTAGCGCCCGGTCGAGATGATCTCGAAATGCGCGGGATTGCGCATGGCCCAACGCAAATAGGCGAGACCGAAGGCGCGGAAGCGGGCGAGCGGGTCGGCGGCCGGAGCCTCGCGCAGCGCCGCATCGATCTCGGCGCGAAAGCGCCGCTGCGCCTCCTCGGCCGCGGCTGCCATGAGCGCATCGCGGTTGGGAAAGTGTCGGAACGGCGCCCCCGGCGACACCGCGGCCCGGCGCGCAGCCTCACGCACCGAGACTTCGGCGCCTTCCGCTGCGAGTTGCAGTGCAGCATCGATCAACACGCGGCGGAGGTCGCCGTGATGGTACGGCCGGGCTTCGGTGGCAGGGCGGTGCGCGCGCGGCTTGGACGGCTGACGGACAGGCATGGATCCTTCTAGCCTCACCCGAACGTGAATGTAAGCGATGATTACACCATTGACGGTCCCGCAACGTCCAAATGTAATCAGTGATTACATAGAGAGGGAGATCGCCATGTCCGAACGTCGAAGCTGGCTCGAAGGCTGGCGCCTGCTGGCCGTCCTTTGCTGGAGCCTCGTCACCCTCAGCCTATGGATCGCCTCGATGCGGCAGTTCGAGGTCGAGGGCGTTCGCATGGTGATCCGCTTCACGGCGCGAAGCTCGCTCCTGTTGTTCTGCCTCGCCTTCAGCGCCGCGGCGCTGGCGCGGCTGTGGCCTAATGCCTGGACGCGCTGGCAGAAGCGCAACCGCCGCTATCTGGGCCTCAGCTTCGCGGCCTCCCACGCCATCCACGCGGCGGCGATCATGACGTTTGCCGGGATGGATCCGGCCGGATTTGCCGAGGCCACCTCGGCGGCCTCCTACATCTTCGGCGGCATCGGCTACGGCTTCATCATCGCCATGAGCGCGACGTCGTTCGACCGCACCGCTGCACTGATCGGCCCGCGCGCCTGGCGGGCCCTGCACCTAGTGGGCGGCTATTACCTTTGGCTCCAGTTCATGGTCTCGTTCGGCAAGCGCGTGCCGACGATGCCGTTCTATGCCGCCTTCCTGCTTCCGCTGCTCATCGTAATGGCGCTGCGCATGATTGCGATGGCTCGCGATCCGCGTGGGCAGACCGTCCCGGCGGGCTGATGCGACGGCTTACTTGGCAAGAGCCGAGCCGCTCAACTGCTTCAGGCCGCGGACAGAATGAGAGAGCAATGTCTCGCCGAGACGAAAAGAGCGAGACCGCTGTTTGCGATCTCGCTCGACCATAGCCGCCAAGGTCCAAGATTTGGCTTGGCGAGCGAAGCTTGAATTTCGCTCGTCACTCCGGGGCGCACGCTGAGCGCGAGCCCGGAATGACGGCGCAGACGTCAGTTCTTGCTCTTGTCGACCAGCGCGCCCTTCTTGATCCAGGGCATCATGTCGCGCAGCTTGGCGCCGACTTCCTCGATCGGGTGTGCGGCGAGCTTGGCGCGGGTCGCCTTGAACGAGGTCTGGTTGACCTTGTTCTCGAGCATCCAGTCGCGGGCGAACTTGCCGCCCTGGATGTCGGCCAGAACCTTGCGCATCTCCTTCTTGGTTTCGTCGGTGATGATGCGCGGACCGGTGACGTACTCGCCGTACTCGGCGGTGTTGGAGATGGAGTAGTTCATGTTGGCGATGCCGCCTTCATAGATCAGGTCGACGATCAGCTTCACTTCGTGCAGGCACTCGAAATAGGCCATCTCGGGCGCATAGCCGGCTTCGACCAGGGTCTCGTAGCCGCCCTTGATCAGCTCGACCAGGCCGCCGCACAGCACCACCTGCTCGCCGAACAGGTCGGTCTCGCACTCTTCCTTGAACGTGGTCTCGATGATGCCGGCGCGGCCGCCGCCGATGGCGGAGGCGTAGGACAGGCCGAGGTCGTGGGCGTTGCCCGAGACGTCCTTCGCAATTGCGATCAGGCAGGGCACGCCGCCGCCGCGCTGATATTCCGAGCGCACGGTGTGGCCGGGGCCCTTCGGCGCGATCATCAGCACGTCGAGATCGGCACGCGGATCGAGCAGGTTGAAGTGGACGTTAAGGCCGTGCGCGAACACGAGGGCAGCGCCCTTCTTCATGTTGTCGTGCAGGTGCTCGCGATAGATGTCGCCCTGGAGCTCGTCCGGGGTCAGCATCATGACGAGGTCGGCCCATTTGGCAGCTTCCGCAACTTCCAGCACCTTGAAGCCGGCGGCTTCCGCCTTCTTCGCCGAAGCCGAACCCTTGCGCAGCGCAATGGCGACTTCCTTGACGCCGGAATCCTTCAGGTTGAGCGCATGGGCGTGACCCTGGCTGCCGTAGCCGACGATGGCGACCTTCTTGCCCTTGATCAGGTTCAGGTCGGCGTCGCGATCGTAATAAACACGCATAGGTCGTTTCCTCGTTCAGGGCCGAAAATCGGCCATTGGTCAGTGTCCGAAGGGTGAAATTTGCGGATTTCGGGGGCTGTCTAGAGCATTTTCAGCCCTGAGGGAAACCCGTTTCTGCATGGAAATCCGCGACATCATGCATCCATGAAAACGGGGTAGAGGGAGGCCAGCAGCAGGATCGCCATCAGGATGTTGAAGGCGCGGACCAGCCGCTCGGAAGTCAGAACCGGCCGCAATGCGGTGCCGAACAGCGCCCAGACCACGGTCGAGACCGTGCCGACGACGAGGCTGATCACGGTCTGAATGGCGATGTTGAGCGGGAATTGGGCGATCGCCGCATAGGCAGTGATGGTGCCGATCACGATCACCCAACCCTTGGCATTGATCCATTGGAACATGGCCGCGCCCCAGAAGGTCATGGGGCCGCGGCCATTCTCCTCGCCCGGCTTGGCCGGACCGGCCATGGCGATCACAGCGGCGAGGTAAATCAGATAAGCGGCACCGGCATATTTCAGGATGGTCTGCAGGATCGGATAGGCCAGGAACACGGAGCCGAGCCCGAGGCCGACCGCGGCGACCATGAAGGCGAAACCGAGCACGATGCCGACGATGTGCGGGATGGTGCGCCGGAAGCCGTAGGTCAGGCCGGAGGACAGCAGCATGATGTTGTTCGGCCCGGGCGTGAAATACATCACGACCATGAAGACGAGGAAGGCGTAGAGCAGCGAGTAGGTCATCATCACCCTCACGCAGTCTTCGGTAGAACTTGCGGGCGCTTCGCCAGCACCATCACGGCGATCCCAAAGATCACGGTCAGCATGCCGGCGAGGCGCAGCGGCCCGAACCGTTCGCCGAACACGATGCTGGAGGCCGCCGAGCCCACGAACGGCACCAGCAGTGCGAACGGCACCACTTGTGCAGCCGGATAGTCGCGCAAGAGGCGGCCCCATAGCCAATAGGCGATGCTGGTGGAAATGCCGCCGAGCATCAGCATGCAGAGCGCCGATGCCAGCGACATGTGCGTCAGCGACGTCCAGGTCGGCGCCGGACCGTTGGCGATCAGCGCCAGCACGAACAGCGGCACGGCCGAGGCGAGGCAGAGCCAGGCGAACAGATCGAACATCGGCACGCCGCGGGCGCCGCGCAGCAACAGATTGCCGATGGCGAAGCTGAGCGGCGAGATCATCAGCACTGCAAAGGCGACAACGCTGAAATCATAGCCGACGGTGCCGCAGATCATCAAAAGGCCGGCCGCGGCAATGACGATCCCCAGAGTCTGCATCGGCGTCGGCCGCTCGCCGAACGCGAGCGCGGCAAAGCCGATCGTGAAGAGTGCCTGGCTCTGCACGACGACGCTTGTCAGGCCCACGGGCACCCCATGAGCGATGCCGTAGGCCTGCGACAGGAACTGACCGAGGAACAGCGTGAAGCTGATCGCGATCAGCAGTGACCAAGCGACCTTCGGCCTGGGAATGAACAGGCACGGCACCGCGGCGATGGTGAAGCGCAACGCCGTCATCAGCTCCGGCGACAGCTCGTCGAGCGCGATCCGGCTCGCCACGAAGGCAAGCCCCCAGATGATCGCCACCATGACGGCGATGAGGATGTCGGCCGGCTTCATTGTTGTTTCCGGTTCTGCTTTGTCTCGCAGCCCTGCTTGTTGTTTTGGTCTAGCCTTGCTCGCCGGCTTTCGGTTTCCGCAGCAGATACGTGCCGTGCATCGGCGCGTGGTAGTCGGCCGCGACCAGGGTGAAGCCGACGTCGGTCAGCATCCGCTCCATCACCCAGCCGAAGGTGGAATATTCGTCGCGCATGTGGGTCACCACGCCCTCGCGGGAGAAATCGTGGTTCTTGATCTGGAAGTCGGCCCATTGCTCGACGTCACGCTCGATCGCGTCGGGCATCGATGAGTAAACAATGTCGCGGAGATAAAATGTCGCTCCGGGCTTGAGCGCGCGAAAAATCCGCGACATCGCCACCGCTTTCCAGAAATCCGGCAGGTGGTGCAGCGTGAACTCGCTGACGATGAGATCGTAGGACTCGGGCCGGTAGGCGAAGCTGAGCAGACCGGCGGATTGGGTGCGCACGGGCGCCTTGCGGTCGCGGGCGTAGATCTCGGCGAGCGCCAGCATGGCCGGGGAAATGTCGATGGCGTCGACGTCGGCCCCCATCAACGCCGCTTCGGTGGCGAGCACGCCGTTGCCGCAGCCGATATCGGCGATGCGCCAGCCGCGCTGGACCCCGAGCATCTTCAGAGCGGCGCGCGCCCGTAGATCGGCATCGTCATGGTTGTCGTAGATCGAGGCCACAGCGGGCTCGATCCCCATCCGGTTCCGCTCGTTGTAGTACCAGTCGCGCGCCAACATGGCTCACATCCCTTCAGGCCCGCGACCGATCGCGGCAACACCCGTGCGCGACACCTCGACGAGGCCGAGCGGGCGCATCAGATCGATATATTGATTGATCTTGTCCGTATTGCCTGTGATCTCGAACACAAAGCTCTCGGTGGTGGCGTCGATCACACGGGCGCGGAACGCGTCCGCCAACCTGAGCGCCTCGACCCGATGCTCGCCCTGCCCGCGCACCTTGACCATCGCCAACTCGCGCTCGATCGAGCGCTTGGTCTGGGTCATGTCGACGACCTGGTACACCGGGATCATGCGGTCGAGCTGGTTCTTGATCTGCGCGATCACCATCGGCGTGCCCGTGGTGACGATGGTGATCCGCGACAGATGCTTCTGGGCCTCGGTCTCCGAGACCGTGAGGCTCTCGATGTTGTAGCCGCGCCCCGAGAACAGGCCGATGACGCGCGCGAGCACGCCCGGCTCGTTCTGCACGAGCACCGCAAGCGTATGCGTCTCGTTCGGATCGTGACGGTCCTCGATGAAATAGGCGGATGCGGGCTGGTTCATTGTCGTCCCCTCTTGTCTGTCCGTCACGCCATCGCCGGCGCGTCCGTTCCGACCCAACGGCGGAACAGATCGAAATCGATATTGCCGCCGGACAGCACGAGACCGACGCGCTTGCCCTTTAGCTTGCTCTTTTCCTGCAGCGCCGCGGCCAGCGCGGCGGCGCCGGCGCCTTCGGTGAGATTATGCGTATCGGTCCAGTAGGCGCGGATCGCGGCGGCGACCTCGTCGTCGGTGACCTCAACAATGCGCGAGGCGCCCCTGCAGATCAGCGCGAATGCATCCTCGTCGGGGATGCGCGTCGCCATGCCGTCGGCGTGCGTGTTGCTGGTTCCGGTCGTCACGATTTTTCCGGCCGCGAACGACAGCGCATAGGACGGCGCTTCCGTCGACTGCACGCCGACAATCTCGGTCTTCAAGCCGAGCAGGTCGCGCGCCATGATGCAGCCGCAGATGCCGGAGCCCTGCCCGATCGGCACATAGAGGATATCGAGGTCGTGCACTGCGCGGAACAGTTCGAGAGCGTAGGTCGCAACGCCAAGAACGAGATCCGGGTGGAACGAGGGCACCATGTGGAGCCCCGCGAACTGCGCGCGGCGCTCGGCTTCCTCGCGTGCCGCCTGAAAGTCCTCGCCGTGTTCGACGAGTTCGGCACCAAAGGCCTTCATCGCCCGATTCTTCTCGACCGAGTTGCCGCGCGGCACATAGATCACCGCGGGCACGCCGTGGCGGCTCGCGGCAAAGGCGAGGCTCTGACCGTGATTGCCGCGCGTCGCCGAGATGATGCCCGATGTCTTCGGCCGCTCGCGCTTCAGGCGTTCGAGATAGACGAGGCCGCCGCGCACCTTGAAGGCGCCGATCGGCGTGTGGTTCTCGTGCTTGACCACAACCTCGGTGCCGAGCCGACCTGCGAGCAACGGCCAGGCATGCGCCGGCGTTGCCGGCACCGCCTGCCCCACGATCGCATGTGCGCGCTCGAGCTCTTTCAGGTCGAACATGGCATCACACCAGCGCCTTGCCGCCGGCGAATGCCTTCGCGGTCGCCTCGTCGTTGGCCTGCTCCGGCAGCAACATCTCGTTGTGGGCCTTGCCGGAGGGGATCATCGGGAAGCAGTTTTCGAGCGCCGCGACGCGGCAGTCGAACAGCACGGGGCGCTTGACCGAGATCATCTCCTTGATGGCGCCATCGAGATCGGCCGGCTTGTGCACCTGAAGCCCGACGGCGCCGTAGGCCTCCGCGAGCTTGACGAAATCGGGCAGCGCCTCCGAATAGGAATGCGACAACCGGTTGCCGTGCAACAGCTGCTGCCACTGGCGCACCATGCCCATGTACTGGTTGTTCAGGATGAAGATCTTGATTGGCAGCTCGTACTGAACTGCCGTCGACATCTCCTGCATTGTCATCTGCACCGAGGCATCGCCGGCAATGTCGATGACGAGGCTGTCGGGATGGGCCACCTGAACGCCGACCGCGGCCGGCAGGCCGTAGCCCATGGTGCCGAGACCGCCCGAGGTCATCCAGCGATGCGGCTCCTCGAAGCCATAGAACTGCGCCGCCCACATCTGATGCTGGCCGACCTCGGTCGTGATGTAGGTATCCTTGCCGCGCGTCTGTTCGAACAAGGCCTGGATCGCGTGCTGCGGCAGGATGACGTCGCTGCTCTTCTTGTAATAGAGCGAGTTGCGGGCGCGCCATTGCGCAATCTGCTGCCACCATGACTTGATGTCGGGCTTCTTCGCCTCCGCCTTGAACACCTGGAGGATGTCGCCGAGGACGTTGCCGCAATCGCCGATGATCGGCACGTCGACGCGGATGTTCTTGTTGATCGAGGACGGATCGATGTCGATGTGGATCTTCTTCGAGCCGGGCGAAAACGCATCGACGCGGCCGGTGATGCGGTCGTCGAAGCGCGCGCCGACGCACAGCATGACGTCGCAATCATGCATGGTCATGTTGGCTTCGTAGGTGCCGTGCATGCCGAGCATGCCGAGCCAGTTCTTGCCCGACGCCGGATAGGCGCCGAGGCCCATCAGCGTCGAGGTGATCGGGAAGCCGGTGACCTCAACCAGCTCGCGCAACAGCTTGGTCGCCTCGCGGCCGGAATTGATGACGCCGCCGCCGCTGTAGATCACGGGACGCTTGGCGTTCGCGAGCAGCGAGACCGCCTTGCGGATCTGCGTCGCATCGCCCTTCACGCGCGGCGCGTAGGAGCGGTGCACGTCGGACTTGCGCGGGGGATGGTAGGTGCCGGTGGCGAACTGCACGTCCTTGGGAACGTCGACCAGCACCGGGCCCGGACGGCCCGAGGTGGCGACGTAGAAGGCCTCATGCAGCACCTTGGCGAGATCGTTGACGTCGCGCACCAGCCAATTGTGCTTGGTGCAGGGACGCGTGATGCCGACGGTGTCGCATTCCTGGAACGCGTCGTTGCCGATCAGATGCGTCGGCACCTGGCCGGAGATGCAGACCAGCGGGATCGAGTCCATCAGGGCATCCGTCAGCGGCGTCACCATGTTGGTGGCGCCGGGGCCGGAGGTCACCAGCGCAACGCCCGGCTTGCCGGTGGAACGCGCATAGCCCTCTGCGGCATGGCCCGCGCCCTGTTCGTGGCGGACCAGGATGTGCTGGACCTCGCTCTGCTGGAAGATCTCGTCATAGATCGGAAGCACCGCGCCGCCGGGATAGCCGAAAATATCGGTCACGCCGTGATCGATGAGTGCGCGGACGATCATCGCGGCGCCGGTCATCTGGTTCGGATCGTGGCTCTTGTCGCTCATTGGCTTGCTCCGGATGCGCTGTTGTCAGCGGCTTCATTCGTGTCGGGTTCGGGAAATAAAAAAGGCCCCGAAGAGGGCCCATGCACACCGCCTGTCATGTGGATGGCAGCTAGCCACCCCCGGCGGTGTGCCTGGGTACGACGGCGATAAGGAGTTTGGTAATAATGTTACGCATGGCTGGGCTCGGCTTCCCAAAGGTTGCGCGAAACATAGCGGCCAAACCTTGGATGTCAAGGCAATGCGGCCGTTCTCGCGCGATTTTGGCAGTGTAGCGGTGTTCCCCGGGTTCGGCGAGAGGTAAATTCGGGAACCCGGCACAAAAGCGCGTCAGTTGGAGTCCCGCTCCGACGTCACGGCCGCAGCGAGCCATCCCCTCGCCTCCTCCGGCCTCACCCATTCGAAGTCCGGCAGCTGGTGCCGGAACCAGGTGAATTGCCGCTTGGCGTAATGGCGGGTATCGGCGCGGCCAATGCTGCCGGCCTCCTCCAGGCTGAGCTCGCCGCGCAGATGCCGGATCAAGGCCGGCACGCCATGAGCCTTCATGGCCGGCAGCAGCGGATCGAGATGCCTGGCGGCCAGCCGCTCGACCTCCTCGAGCGCGCCGGCGCCCAGCATGGCATCGAAACGGGCATCGATGCGGGCATAGAGCTCGTCACGTTCGGGCGCGAGGAAGACCGCGCGAAATCTGTCCTTGGGCAGCAGCGGTGGCTGTCCCTCCCGCTGCCAATCGAGCAGCGAACGGCCGGTTGCCTCGATCACCTCGAGCGCGCGGGCGATGCGGGTGCGGTCGCGCAGGTTCAATCGCTCGGCCGCGCGCGGATCGCGGCCTGCGAGTTCCGCGTGCAGCGCTTCGACGCCGTTCCGTTCCAGCCGCGCGCGCACATCCTCGCGCAGCTCGGCAGGGATCGGCGGCACCATGGAGAGACCTGTGGTCAGCGCCTTGAAATAGAGTCCGGTGCCGCCGATGAAGATCGGCAGCCGTCGCTGAGCCCTCGCCTCATGGAGCGCCTTCGCCGCATCGCTAACCCAGGCACCGGCCGAGAAATTCACGGCGGCATCGACGTGGCCATAAAGACGATGCGGCACGAGCGCCTCGTCCGTTGCGGTCGGCCGCGCCGTGATGATGCGGAGGTCACGATAGACCTGCATGGAATCGGCATTGATGACGACGCCGCCGGCGGCGCGCGCAAGATCGAGCGCAAGCGCCGACTTGCCGCTGGCGGTCGGGCCTGCGATAAGCACGGCCTTGCTCGAATACCCCTCGCTCACGAAAACCTCAAATGTCCCTCGTCGCCACGCTGATCTGCAACCCTGACAATCCCGCGCTCGACTCGACCATCGTCGATGGCGCCCGCGCCGTGCTGCCGCAGGCGGCGCCCGCGCACTGGCTGTTCGACGGGGTTGCGGTCGACATCCCCTTCGGCGCGGACAGTAACCTCGAAGGCGACCGCAACGCCATCGAGCAGCGGCTCCGCGAGCTCCGCGGCGATTTGCCGATCGACATCGTCGTGCAGCCTGTTGGCTTCCGGCGCAAGAAGCTTTTTCTCGCCGACATGGATTCCACCATGATCGGCCAGGAATGCATCGACGAGCTCGCCGATTTCGTCGGGGTCAAGGCGCATGTCGCAGACATCACCGAGCGTGCGATGCGCGGCGAGATCGAGTTCGAGCCAGCGCTGCGCGAGCGCGTCGCGCTGCTCAAGGACCTGCCCGCCAGCGCGGTCGACGAGGTGCTGGCCGAGCGCATCACGCTGACGCCGGGCGGCCGCGAGCTGGTCGCCACCATGCGCGCGAACGGCGCCTATACCTGCCTCGTCTCCGGCGGCTTTACATTGTTCACGCGCGCGGTCGCCGCCAAGATCGGTTTCCAGGAGAACCGTGCCAACGAGCTCGTCGTGCGCGACGGCAAGTTCACCGGCGAAGTGAAGGAGCCGATCCTGGGCCGCGCGGCGAAGCTCGCGACCTTGGTGGACCTGATGGAATCGTTCGATCTCGACGACATCGACTCGGTCGTGGTCGGCGACGGCGCCAACGACCTTGCGATGATCCAGGCCGCGGGTCTGGGTGTCGCCTATCACGCCAAGCCGGCGGTGGCGGCCGCCGCGGCCGCGCGGATCGATCACGGCGATCTCACCGCGCTGCTGTATGCGCAGGGGTATCGGCGCGAAGAGTTCGTGGAGGGGTAACCGCTCTCGCTGCTCGCTCAGCAGCCGTAGGATGGGCAAAGGCGCACTTGCGCCGTGCCCACCACTTCACGCCGTGATGGCGGACAGAATGATGGTGGGCACGCTTCGCTTTGCCCACCCTACGGCTCTACGCGTTATCCCTACTGCACGCTCAGCGCGACGAACCGCAGCTCGCCCTCGCCGTTCGAGACCAGCAGCAGCACCGATTTCTTGCCGTCCTTCTTGAGCTGATCGACCCGCTTCTGGATGTCGGCGCCGCTCGACACCGCCTCCTGCGCCACCTCGACGATGACGTCGCCGGCGGACAGGCGCTTCTCGGCGGCATCCGAACTGGCGTCGACATTGGTGACGACCACGCCCTTGACGCTGTCCTTGATCTTGTAGCGCGTGCGCAGATCCTTGCTCAGCGTTGCGAGATCGAGGCCGAGCGCCTTCTGCGTCACCGGCTTCTCCGGCGCCGGCTCGTCGGTCTTCACCGCCGCCTGCACCTTATCGGGATCCTGGAGGCGGCCGAGCGTGACCTTCTTGATCTCCTCCTGGCCCTTGCGGATGACGACGACGTCGACCTCCTTGCCGACCGCGGTGTCGGCGACGACGCGGGACAGGTCCTTCGGGTCCTTGACGTCCTTGCCATCGAACTTGACGACAACGTCTCCGGGCTCGATGCCTGCAGGCTTGGCCGGGCCCTTGTCATCAACGCCGGCAACCAGCGCACCGCGCGCAGGCTTGATGTTGAGGCTCTCGGCGATCTCGTCGGTGACGCTCTGGATGCGCACGCCGAGCCAGCCGCGGCGCAGCTCGCCGAACTGGCGGAGCTGGTCGACGACGCCCACCACCGTCTTCGACGGCACGGCGAAGCCGATGCCGATGGAGCCGCCGGACGGCGAGATGATCAGCGTGTTGACGCCGATGACGTCGCCATCGAGGTTGAACAGGGGTCCGCCGGAATTGCCGCGGTTGATGGAGGCGTCGGTCTGGATGTAGCTGTCGTACGGCCCCGAAGAAATGTCGCGGTTCTTGGCCGAGACGATGCCGGCGGTCACCGTACCACCGAGACTGAAGGGATTGCCGATCGCGACCACCCAGTCGCCGAGGCGCAGCTTGTCGGAGTCGCCGAACTTGACTGCGACCAACGGCTTCGTCGGCTTGATCCTGAGCACGGCGAGATCGGTTTTCTTGTCGACGCCGACCAGCTCGGCCTTGATCTTGGAGCCGTCGTTGAGGATGACGTGGATCTCGTCGGCGTCCGCAATGACGTGGTTGTTGGTGACGACGACGCCCGCGGTGTCGATGATGAAACCGCTTCCGAGCGAATTGGTCTTGCGCGGCGCGCTGTTCTCGCCGCCCTTGCTGCCGCCACCTGGTCCCCGGCGGTTCTTGAAGAAGTCGTCGAAGAACTCCTCGAACGGCGAGCCGGGCGGCAGTTGCGGCATGGTGTTGCTGCCGCCCCCCTTGGCGTCGACCGTCTGAGAGGTCGAGATGTTGACCACCGCGTCGATCACCTTCTCGGCGACGTCGGCGATGCCATCCGGTCCACGCGCATGGGCCGGCGCGCCGAACGCGCTGCAAGCACCGATGGCGAGCGCGACCAGCCCAAGTCGAACACCAAATCGCGCGCGGCGGCGCGCGCGGGACGGGGCAATGGTGGCAGCGGTCATTGTGATCTCCAGGCAAAAGGGATTCGGCGCCAGACTGCGCTCGAACGGGGGCGCGGCGCAAGCGCGGAGCTTAACGGGCCTCAAGAGCCCGATAATACGGCGAAAACCAGTCTGGCGCCTTCACTTTGGCGTTGGGCCGAAGGCTTAAATCGGGCGCCGCATAACCCAGATCAGGACCAGGCCGGCCACGGCCGAGCCGATCCCGACCGCCCGCAGGATGTTGTCCGGCGTGGCGATGGCGCTTTTCATGGCTTTGCGCATCCAGTTTGGACTGGCCGCGAACATCAAGCCTTCGAGGACGAACAGGATGCCTAGGCCGATGAGGAAGTCGGCGAACGCAATGGACCTCATCGGAATGGAACCTCCCGCTATGCTGTTCTTGTCTGGACGGAGGGCGGCGAAATCCGCCGCCCTCTGTCTAACTTACGGCTTCGCCGGCGTCTCAGTTGCCATCTTGCCGGACGGGTTACTGAAGTACCGGAAGAAATCCGTGTCCGGCCGCAACAGGAAGCGGGTATCGCTGGCACGCAGCCCGTTCTCATAGGCCGTCATCGACCGGTAGAAGGCGAAGAAGTCGGCGTCCTTGCCGTAGGCTTCCGCAAACAGGCGGTTGCGCTCGGCATCGCCTGCACCGCGGGTCTGCTCGGCCTGCGAATTGGCTTCCGCGATGATGACGGTCGCCTCGCGGTCGGCCTTGGACCTGATCTCCTGAGCCTTCTGTCCGCCCTGTGCCCGGAACTCGGCGGCCTCGCGCTCACGCTCGGTCTTCATGCGCTGATAGACCGCCTGGCTGTTCTGCTCCGGCAGGTCGGCGCGGCGGATCCGGACGTCGACGACCTCAATGCCGTAGCCATCGGCTTCGCGGTCGAGCTGGTCGCGAATGCGCAGCATCAGCTTCTCGCGGTCGTCGCGCACCACGTTGATGAAGGTAACCTCGCCGAGCACGCGGCGCAGCGCCGCGTTCAGGAGCGTGGTGAGCTGGATGTTGGCAGCCTGGATCGAGCCGACGCTCTGATAGAAGCGCAGTGCGTCCTTGATGCGGTAGCGCGCGAAGGCATCGACCACGAGCCGCTTCTGGTCGGAGGCGATCGCCTCCTGCGACGGGTTCTCCAGGTCGAGGATCCGCTTGTCGATGTTGATCACCGAATTCCACGGCGCCTTGAAGTGCAGGCCGGGCGCCGTGACGACGTCGACGGGCCTGCCGAACTGGAGCACGATCGTCTGCTCGGTCTGCTGCACCGTGAACAGCGACATGTAGGCCACGATCAGGACCAGAAGCAGCCCGAGCAGCGTGACGAAACCTGTAACCGGAGACTTCATCGGTTGCCTCCGCTCGACTGCGGACCGGTCGTAGGTGTCCGTTTTGGCGTCAGTTCGGGAAGCGGCAGATAGGGCACCACGCCTTGGCCTGAGGGGCCACCGTCATAGACGAGCTTCTCGGCGCCGCCGAGCACGCGCTCCATCGTCTCCAGATAAATGCGTTCTCGCGTCACGTCGGGCGCCTTCTTGTATTCCTCGTAAACCTTCAGGAAGCGCGCGCTCTGGCCCTTGGCCTCGGCGACCGCCTGCTCCTTGTAGCCTTCGGCGTCCTGCAGGATCTTGGCCGAACGTCCGCGCGCCTGCGGCACCACCTGGTTGGCATAGGTCTGCGCTTCGTTCTGCAGCTGCTCGAGATTGGCTCGTGCGGCCTGGACGTCGCGGAAGGCATCGATCACCTGCGCGGGCGGATCGACCTTTTGCATCTGCACCTGGGTGATCTGAATGCCGGCGCCGTAGCTGTCCAAAGTCTTCTGGATCAGCTCGTGCACGCCCTGCTCGGTGACGTTGCGCGCTCCGGTCAGGATCGGCTGGATCTGAGATCGGCCGATCACCTCGCGCATCGCACTCTCGGAGACCGCCTTCACGGTGCCTTCGGGATTCTGGATGTTGAACAGGAAGTCGCCGATGCCGTCCGGCTTGATCCGCCACAGCACGGTGAAGTCGACGTCGACGATGTTCTCGTCGCCGGTCAGCATCAGGCTCTCTTCCGGCACGTCCCGGATGGAGCGGCCGCGCCGCGCCGGGTCCTCGATCACCGTCATGCCGATGGAGGTGGTGTTGACGCGCAGTGCCTTCGGCAGCAGCACGGTCTCGATCGGATAAGGCAGATGATAGTTCAGGCCCGGCTGCACGGTGCGCACGTGCTTTCCGAAGCGCATCACGACGCCGAGCTCTTCGGATTGCACGCGGAAGAAGCCCGACAGCAGCCAGAATGCGACGATCAGCAGGATGATCAGCGTGATGCCGATGCCGGAGAAATAACCGCCCGGCATGATCTGCTGGAGGCGGTCCTGGCCGCGCCGCAGAAGGTCTTCCAGATCCGGCGGCCTCGGCCCGACCGGTTGCGGGCCTGAGCCCCACGGTCCCTTTGGACCCGAGCCCCACGGGCCACCGCCCTGATTCTTCCACGGCATTCGACGTTCTCCTCGGCAGGGTGGAATTGCCACCGCCCGCTTTGTCCGGTCCGGCTTTATAGGGGACAGGCAAGTCCCTTACAACGCAGCCCTGACCGTCTTCCGAGCTATGCTCGGGTACGAAAAAGTCAATGTAAACATTGGCAAAAGCGGTTAATGGCCGCGCCGCCGACGATATGTCACATAGGACAGGTCGGCGCTGTCGTCGGGGCCGGCCGGATGGCGGATGCGTTCGACCTCGTCCCATTCCGCCTTGTCGATGTCGAAATGCGTGTCCCCTTCGGGGCGCGCATGCACTTCGGTGATCTCGAGACGATCGGCACGACCGAGCCATTGCCGGTAGATCTCGGCGCCGCCGATCACCGCGATCTCAGTGACCGAACGCCGCAGAGCGTCGCCGCGCGCGACTGCCTCCGCATCCGCTGGCGATGTCGTGACGATGGCGCCATTGGCGCGATAGGCCGGATCGCGCGTGACCACGATGTTGGTGCGACGCGGCAGCGGCCGGCGCAGGGTCTCGAAGGTCTTGCGGCCCATGATCACCGGCTTGCCGATCGTCAGCGCCTTGAAGCGCGCCATATCGGACTTCAATCGCCACGGCATCGCATGGCCCGCGCCGATGACGCCATTCTCTGCGATGGCGACGACGAAGACGATCTCCATCAGGCAGAGCTCCCGGCAAGCTGGGTCAGCGCAGGCCCGGTGACCCGGCACAGCGTCCAGTCGTCCATCATGACCGCGCCGATCGATTTGTAGAACTCGATCGAGGGTGCGTTCCAGTCGAGGACCGCCCATTGCAGGCGCGACCAGCCGCTGTCGACGCATTCCCTGGCGAGATAGGCCAGCAGCGCCTTGCCGAGGCCCTTGCCCCGATGCGACGGCCGCACATAGAGATCTTCGAGATAGATGCCGTGACGGCCGCTGAAGGTGGAGAAATTGAGAAACCACACCGCGAAGCCGACCGGCTCACGGTTCCACTCCGCGATCGCGCAATAGAGCTGCGGCCTCTCGCCGAACAGCGCGTCGGCGATGTCAGCCTCGGTCGCTTCGACCTCGTGCGACAGCTTTTCGTACTCGGCGAGCTCGCGGATGAAGGAGAGAACGAGCCCGGCTTCCTCGGGCCGTGCACGGCGGATGGTGAGCGACATAGGGCGCTAGACCGCCACTTCCGCCTTGATGTGCGGATGCGGATCGTAGCCGACAAGCTCGAAGTCTTCGTAGCGGAAGGAGAAGATATCCTTCACGTCAGGATTGATCCGCATCACCGGCAGCGCGCGCGGCGCGCGGCTGAGCTGCAGCCTCGCCTGCTCCAGATGGTTGGAATAGAGATGCGTGTCGCCGAGCGAGTGCACGAAGTCGCCGGGCTTCAGGCCTGTGACCTGCGCGACCATCATGGTGAGCAGCGCGTAAGAGGCGATGTTGAAGGGCACGCCGAGAAACACGTCGGCCGACCGCTGATAGAGCTGGCAGGACAGCTTGCCGTTCGCGACATAGAACTGGAACAGCAGGTGGCAGGGCGGCAGCGCCATCTTCTCGACGTCGGCCGGATTCCAGGCGGTGACGATCAGGCGGCGGGAATCAGGCGTGCGCTTGATCATGTCGATGACATTGGCGATCTGGTCGATGCTGCGTCCGTCCGCCGTGGGCCAGGAGCGCCATTGATGGCCGTAGACCGGGCCGAGATCGCCATTGGCGTCCGCCCACTCGTCCCAGATGGTGACGCCGTTGTCGCGCAGATATTTGATGTTGGTGTCGCCCTTCAGGAACCAGAGCAGCTCATGCACGATCGCTTTCAGCGGCAGCCGCTTGGTCGTCAGCATCGGGAAGCCGGCCGACAAATTGAAGCGCATCTGGTGGCCGAACACCGACAGCGTGCCGGTGCCGGTCCGGTCGGTCTTCTCGGCGCCGTCGGAAAGAATCCGCTCGAGCAGGTCCTGGTACTGGTGCATGTTGCGACTGAGCCTTTGGGGAGGCGGCGAACTTAGCGACACCCCCAGCGCTGCGACAGCGGCGATTCGCTGTCGCCGTCGATTATACCCGGAAAAGTGAGTGTTCCCGGCACAAACGGCAAGGGGCGGAACTCAGCGTTCCGCCCCTCGCCTAGTGGCTTGATCGCCTTCGCTTAATTCGCCGGCTTGAGCACCGGACTCCACTTCGCAATCTCGCTCTTGACGAGGGTCGCCAGCGCCTCCGGGGTTCGGTCCTTCGGCGCGGGGATGACGCTACCGAGCTCGAGCAGGCGCTTCTTCACCGTCTCGTCGTCGAGTGCCTTGATGGCGGCGGCGTTCACACTTGCCACGATCGCGGGCGAGGTTCCCTTGGGCGCGAACATCGCGTTCCAGGCCTGAGCCTGGAATGCCGGCAGGCCGGCTTCCGCCGTGGTCGGCACGTTCGGCAGCGACGGGTTTCGTTCGGCCGTGGCGATCGCATAGGCCTTGATGGTGCCGGCATTGATCTGCGGGACGGCGTTGACGATCTGGTCGCACATATAGTCGACCTGACCCGCCACCAGCGCGTTCATCGCAGGTCCCGTGCCGTTAAAGGGCACGCCGACGGGCTTGATGTCGAGGATGGAGTGGAGGAGCTCGCACGAGACGTGCGAAACCGAGCCGACACCAGCATGCGCGGCGTTCACCTTCTCGGCATTCGCCTTCACATAGGTGACGAACTCCTTGAGGTCCTTTGGCGGAAAGTCCTTGCGGGCCAGGATCAGGATCGGCGTGCCGGCCAGCAGTGCGATCGGCACGAAGTCGTTCTCGGGGTGATAGGCCAGCTTCGGATAGAGGGGCACGGAGGCGGCATGCGTGCCCATATGCCCGGTGATCAGCGTATAGCCATCGTTGGCCGCACGCGCGGCACGCGTCGTGGCGGTGGTGCCGCCGGCGCCGACCACGTTCTCGATGATGATGCTCTGCCCCAGCGTCTGCGCCATGTGCCCGGTGACGATGCGTGAGATCACATCAGTCGGCCCGCCGGCCGCGAAGGGCACGATCACGGTAATGTTGCGCGTCGGATAGGTCTGCGCCTCAGCCGTTGCGATGAAGGCGCCCAGCGATGCTATCGCAGCTGCACATGCGCCTGTGAGCGCGCGAATGAACGTCATGGCGATCCTCCCTTTGGACACACTAAAATGCCGGCCCAAAGGCCGGCATTTCCATTTCACAAAGCCGTAACACAAGTCGATTCGACTTCCGAATGCGGCGCGCCGACGCAGGACCGAAGCCGACGCAGGCGCACACAACATCAATTCTCGGACTCGGTGAACACCTCGTCGCGCTTGGCGCGCAACGCCGGTAGCACCGTAAGGACAAGCAGGCCCGCCGCGACCGCGAGCAGCACCGCGGACAACGGACGCGTCAGGAACACGCTCCAGTCGCCGCGCGAGATCAGCAGCGCCCGGCGCAGGTTCTCCTCCATCAGCGGTCCCAGCACCATGCCGAGCAGCAACGGCGCCGGCTCGAAATCGTGCTTGATCAGCCAATAGCCGACGAGACCGAAGACGCCCGCGAGGATGACGTCGACCGGCGCGTTGTTCACCGAATAGATTCCGATCGCGCAGAAGATCACGATCGAAGGGAACATCAGCCGGTAGGGCACGCGCAACAGCCGCACCCAGATTCCGACCAGCGGCAGGTTGATGATGATCAGCATCAGATTGCCGATCCACATCGAGGCGATCATGCCCCAGACCAGATCCGGCTGCTTCTGCATCACCTGCGGGCCCGGCACGATGCCATGGATGGTCATGGCGCCCACCATCAGGGCCATCACCGCGTTCGGCGGGATGCCGAGGGTGAGCAGCGGAATGAACGAGGTCTGTGCCGCGGCGTTGTTGGCACTCTCCGGCCCCGCCACGCCCTCGATCGCGCCGCGCCCGAACCGGGACGGGTTCTTTGAGAGCTTCTTCTCGAGCGTGTAGGCCGCGAAGGACGCGATCACCGCGCCGCCGCCGGGCAGGATGCCGAGGATCGAGCCGAGCACGGTACCGCGCAGGATCGGCGGCGTCGCATCGGCCAGGTCCTTCCTGGTGGGCATCAGTCCGGTGATCTTCTGCTGCACGAGATCGCGGTTCATCCCGGCGCCGTGGTCTAGATTGCGAATGATCTCGGCAAAGCCGAACACCCCCATCGCCACCGTCGCAAAGCCGAGGCCGTCAGCAAGCTCCGGAATATTGAAGGCCATGCGCGAGGCACCGGTTTCGATGTCCGAACCGACCATCGAGAGCAGCAGGCCGAACACGATCATCGCGATCGCCTTCAGCACCGAGCCCTTGGCCAGCACGACCGCGAAGATCAGGCCGAGCACCATCAGCGAGAAATATTCGGCCGGGCCGAACGCCAGCGCGAGTTTCGTCAGCGGCGCACCGAGCAGGGCAATGAGCACCGTCGCGACGCAGCCAGCGAAGAACGAGCCGATCGCCGCGATCGCCAGCGCCGGGCCGGCGCGGCCCTGCTTGGCCATCTGGTGACCGTCGATGGCGGTCACGACCGACGTCGCCTCACCGGGTATGTTGACCAGGATCGACGTGGTCGAGCCGCCATATTGCGCGCCGTAATAGATGCCGGCGAGCATGATCAGCGCGCCAACCGGCGGCAATCCGAAGGTAATCGGCAAGAGCATCGCGACGGTGGCGATGGTGCCGATTCCGGGGAGAACGCCGACCAGCGTTCCGACCAGGGCGCCGATCAAGCACATCAGCAGGTTGATCGGAGTAAACGCGACGGCAAAACCGTGAGCGAGGTTGGCAAAGATATCCATCACGCCCTCACTGGATCAGAAAACGCGGATACATCGGCATCGGCAGCCCGAGTATGTAAGGAAACAGAATGGCGCAACCGAGCGTCAGGCAGGCGCCGACGATCGCTGCTTCGAGCCAGCGTGTCTCGTGCGAACCGGCCGCCGAAATCATGAAGCTGGTAAAAGCCGTGACTACGAGGCCGAGGGAGCGGATCGACAGGGCGAAGAAGACGATCGCAGCCACCACGAACAGCGGTCCCCGCCAGGAATAATGGGCCATCGGCGGCCCGTTCGTCAGAAGACCCGTCAAGGCAATGCCGGCTGACAAGGCGACCAGCAACCCGCCGAACATGCGCGGCGCGGTCCCTGCGCCGAAGGAGAAGCCCCGCATGCCCTGCAGATCGCTCCCTGCCCACAGCGCGAACAGGGCGACGGCCATCAGAACGACGCCGCCGACATAATCCTGTGCCGATCGGATCGTCATGAACAACGTGAGGATCGCCACCGCAAACAGCGGATAGGAATAGATCAGCGCCAGCAGCACCTCGGACGACATCTTCTTGGCGCCGCCGCCGAACGATCCGAACAAGGCGCTGGGCGCGCCGGCGAGCAGCGCCGTCGCGTGGCCGGTGACGACCGCCGCCGGACCGCGGCCGGCTCCCCAGCCAAAGATCGTCCCGATCGACCAGATCAATTCGAAAATCTGCGGCGCAATCGCCAGCAGACAAAAGCCGAGCGCCAGCCTGGTATTTCGGGTGGCCGTCGCTGAGTGGCCCATCGTGTCGGCCATGCCTGTCTCCTCCGCGACCCGTAAGTCACGAGCACTGTTGTTTTAAATCGACTGGAACTGGATCCCCCGCCCCGGATCACTGCCTAGCGATTTTCGTTACACAATGCCAGCAAAACCCAACGCGCCGCCGGCAAGCAGAAGCCGGACTGGATAGTTGCGCGAGATGGACGCGGCCGCCGCAACCATTGCGTCAGACGCAGTGCAGCAATTGCTGGACCAGGCCGATTTAACATCACGATAAGCACGTTCGGACCTGGCGAGACCTGTGAAGTCGCGTGGGCGTTTTAGTCGGTGCTTTGCCCTGACCGCGATGCTGTGCGTCTTCGGGCACTGCCGCCGCAGCCCCGGCGAGAGAGCGAGATCCGGCCGAAGCTGGAGATCAGCTTGCGGCTCCTCGTGCTGCTACTTTCCGCCGCAGGAAATTAACCGACGCCGAGACTGACAATGTCGTTCGCTGGAGCAGCAGCGTCATCATGCGCAAGGATTCAGCACATCGGGCCGGCGACCTCTGCCAAAGGCCAGAGCCGCGATAGGCCCGGCAGTCCGAAGCTTATCAAAAGGGAACCGCGGGATCGCGCCCCCAACCCTCTGTTTTTCGAAAGCTTTGCCCCCTATATTGGGGGTGCCGGTTCGCCGGCTATGGAAATAAACGGTCGTCGCAATAAACCATTCGGACCCGGGGGCGGTACCCGGCGCCTCCACCAAAGCCCACCATCGGGCGTGCTCGAAGCTGGGCTTTGGCGGGGGCGAAATAGGATCGACGAGGGCGTAAAGGGCGTACTTTTTCCCGGTATTGTTCCGCCGTTATCGGGCTACTGCAATAGTTGCCAACGACAACTTTGCTCCGGTTGCTCAGGCTGCGTAACGCAGTTTGAAAGACCACTCTAAAGTCCTAGTGGGTTAAGCTCCGCTAGGCGGGGTTCGGAGGCACCTGGCAACAGAAGCCTCCACTTTACTCTTTGATTCTTCCCCGGCGGGGACTCCTGCTCGCCCGTCAGGCGCGGTACTATTGCGGCTTGGCGAGTCGGATCGGCAGGATCCGGCTGCTTGGATGCAACAGGACCACCATGGCGACCGATCATATCCGATACGATGTGCTGGCCCGCGATGCGCTGCGCGGCGTGCTGCGGAAGGTGCTGACCGATGCCGCGGCGCATGGCCTGCCGGGCGAGCATCATTTCTTCATCACCTTCGTGTCCAAGGCCGAAGGCGTGAAGCTGTCGCCGCGGCTGCTCGCGCAATATCCGGAAGAAATGACGATCATCCTCCAGCACCAGTTCTGGGACCTGACCGTGCTCGAGGATCGTTTCGAGGTCGGCCTGTCCTTTGGCGGCATTCCGGAGCGGCTCGTGGTGCCGTTCAGTGCCATCAAGAGCTTCCTCGATCCGTCCGTGAAGTTCGGCCTCCAGTTCGACACCTCCGACGTCGCCGAGGTCGCGCCGGACAATCTGCCGGCAGCGCCCGCACCATCGGCCGTATCGGTCCCGGCACCTGCCGCGGAGAAGCCGGAAGCTGCCGACGAGCCGCCGCCGCCGAGCCAGGGCGGCGCCGAGGTCGTGCGGCTCGATCGTTTTCGCAAGAAATGATCTAGGTTGGCCGCGAAGCCGTCGCGCCCGCCCAAACTGCCTATATAGAGAAGCACATGAACAGGCCGCGCGGCGTTTCGCGCGGCAGAATGGATGTGCTCATGGCCAAAGCGTCCCGCTCGAAGACTGCCCGCCCCGCAACCCGCACCGAGACCGACAGCTTCGGTCCCATCGAGGTCGCCGCCGACCGCTATTGGGGGGCGCAGACCGAGCGCTCGCGTCAGAATTTCCGCATCGGCACCGACCGCATGCCGATCTCGCTCGTGCATGCACTCGGCATGGTCAAGCTCGCCGCCGCACAATCCAACCTCGAGCTCGGCCTGCTCGACCAGCGCCGCGCCAATGCCATCATCCGCGCTGCACGCGAGGTGATCGAGGGCAAGCTGGACGACCATTTTCCGCTGGTCGTATGGCAGACCGGCTCGGGCACCCAGAGCAACATGAACCTCAACGAGGTGATCGCCAACCGCGCCAACGAGTTGCTCGGCGGCGAGCTCGGCGCCAAGAAGCCGGTGCATCCCAACGATCACGTCAACATGAGCCAGTCGTCGAACGACTCCTTCCCGACCGCGATGCACATCGCCGCGGCAAGCCGCATCAATGCCGATCTCGTGCCTGCCCTTGCCGAGTTGCTGCGCGCGTTGCGCAAGAAGGAGAGGGAGTTTTCGAAGATCGTCAAGATCGGCCGCACCCATACCCAGGATGCGACGCCGCTGACGCTCGGTCAGGAATTTTCCGGCTATGCCGCGCAGGTCGAAAGCGGCATCGCCCGGCTCAAGATCGCGGTGAAGGACCTCTATCCGCTGGCGCAGGGCGGCACAGCCGTCGGCACCGGCCTCAACTCGAAGCCGCGCTTTGCCAAGCTGTTCGCAAAGCACGTTGCCGGGATTACGAAGCTCCCCTTCACCAGCGCCGCCAACAAATTCGAAGCGCTGGCCTCGAACGATGCCTATGTGCTGGCGCACGGCGCCATCAATTCGGTCGCGACCGGCCTGTTCAAGATCGCCAATGACATTCGCCTGCTCGGCTCCGGCCCGCGCTCGGGCCTCGGCGAATTGATCCTGCCGGAGAACGAGCCCGGCTCCTCGATCATGCCGGGCAAGGTCAACCCGACACAGTGCGAGGCGATGACCATGGTGTGCTGCCAGGTGTTCGGCAATCACACCGCGATCACGGTCGCCGGCAGCCAGGGTCATTTCGAGCTCAACGTCTACAAGCCGGTGCTGGCCTACAACATGCTGCATTCGATCCGCCTGATGGCGGATGCCGCGCGCTCCTTCACCGAACATTGCGTCAGCGGCATCCGCGCCGACGAGAAGCGCATCAGGGAGCTGATGCAGCGCTCGCTGATGCTGGTGACGGCGCTGGCGCCGAAGATCGGCTACGACAACGCCGCCAAGGTGGCCAAGACGGCGCATGCCAACGGCACCACGCTGAAGGAGGAGGCGCTGCGGCTCGGCTTCGTCGCGGCCGACGAGTTCGACCGTCTGGTGCGCCCCGAGAAGATGACCAGCCCGGGATGATTCCGAATTCCGATAGCCATCCGTAATGATACGGACGCTCGGCGCCCAAAAATATGCGGCTTTGGGGGCGGGATTTGATTACCGTCAATGTTGCGGCCGGGGCGGCGTGTTACGCGGCTCTACTGCCCTCGACGGGGCGAAATTCATCGTTTGATGGCCCAAGGGCCGATTGACGAGGACGAGCGAATGGCGATCAAGTCTTCTGGGGCGCAATGCGGCGTCCTGTTTCTGAGTGTTTCATCCGGCAAGAAGAGGATCGGGTGATGGAGACGCGGCATGGGGAACGTCATCAACCTGAATCGTTTCAGGAAGCGCGTCGAGCGGGAAGCCTCGGCGAAGCAGGCGGACGCCAACCGGGCGAAGTTCGGGCGCACGAAGGCGGAACGGTCGTCCGAGGCGAAGCGGGCGGACCAGGCCAAGGAGCATCTGGACCAGCACCGGATCGATCGCGAGGAGCAGCCATGAAGTCGCCGGTGGTGAAACGATCGATCGTCGTCGCCGGCCACAAGACCAGCGTCAGCCTGGAAGAGGCGTTCTGGAACGGCATGAAAGAGATTTCCGGCCTGCGCAACATGACGTTGTCCGAGCTGGTCGGTGAGATCGACAACAACCGCCAGCAGGGCAATCTGTCGTCGGCGATCCGCCTCTTCGTCCTGGACTACTTCAAGAGCCGCGCCATGGCCGCCCAGCCGGACAAGGTCCCGGCCCAGTAGCCGTCGGGAGGCGCCTGCGACGGCGCCCACGCCCCTGCACTTTAAAATCGCTCTAAGGTGCAGCTTCGGCGCGCGGGCACGCTTGACCTCAATGCCCGGCGTTGAAAATACAGGGCATGACCGACACCACTGATACGCGTTCGCACATGCCGCTGGGTCTGGCCCAGCGCGGCTATACCGGCGTCATCCAACACCTTGCCGCCAAAGAGGCTGGCTCGGCGCTTTCGGACGTCGAGCTCGAGAGCCGCCTGATCGAACTCGGCTTCGTCGAGGGCGCCCGGGTCGAGATCCTGCATGAAGGGTTGGTCGGGCGTGATCCGATCGCGGTACGGGTCGACAGCACCACGATCGCGGTCCGCCGTCGCGAAGCCATGGCCATCATCGTCGCCTGACGCGCGACCGGAATCTTGCCCCAGGCCCTTGATCCCATGGAAGCACCGCTGCTGCATCTCGCTTTGGTCGGCACGCCCAACAGCGGCAAGACCTCGCTGTTCAACGCGCTGACCGGCAGCCGTCAGAAGGTCGCGAACTATCCCGGCGTCACGGTCGAGCGCAAGGAAGGCTTCTTCGTCACCCCGCTCGGCCGCCAGGTCTCCGTGGTCGACCTGCCCGGCACCTATTCGCTGCGCGGCCGCAGCCCGGACGAGGAGATCACCCGCGACTTCGTGCTCGGCAAGGCCTCCGGCGAGACCCTGCCCGATCTCGTGCTGTGCGTCGCCGATTCCACCAATCTGCGCCTGACCATCCGGCTGCTGCTGGAGCTGAAGCGCACCGGGCGGCCGATGATCCTCGTGCTCAACATGTTCGACATCGCAAGCCGCCGCGGCATCACTGTCGACGTCGAGCGGCTCGCCAAGGAGCTCGGCGTGCCCGTGGTCACCTCGATCGCGGTGCGCAAGGGCGGCACGGCCGACCTGCTCAAGCTGACCGACGAGATTTCCGCAGCGCTCGCCGCCGAGCCGGTCGAGAACAGCTGGCGCGCGCTCGGCGTCTCCGAGCTGCGCGCCACCCAACGCGAGGCCGACCGCATCATCGCCGACTGCGTCAGCTTGCCTGCTCGTCCCGACACCTGGACCGCACGGATCGACGCGATCGTGCTGCATTCGGTCGGCGGGCTGATCGTGCTCGCGCTGATCCTGTTCGTGATGTTCCAGGCGGTGTTCGCCTGGGCGCAGCCGGCGATGGAGCTGCTGAAGTCCGGCTTCGACTCGCTCGGAGAGCTGGTGCAGGCCACCCTGCCCGACGGCTTGCTGCAAAGCTTCCTGCAGAACGGCGTGATCTCCGGCGTCGGCAGCGTCATCGTGTTCCTGCCGCAGATCATCCTCATCTTCCTGTTCATCCTGCTCCTGGAAGATTTCGGCTACATGGCGCGCGCGGCGTTCCTGATGGACCGCATCATGGGCGGCGCCGGCCTGCACGGCCGCGCCTTCATTCCGCTGCTGTCGAGCTTTGCCTGCGCCATTCCCGGCATCATGGCGACGCGCGTCATCGACAACAAGCGCGACCGGCTGACCACGATCCTGATCGCGCCGCTGATGACCTGCTCGGCGCGCATTCCGGTCTATACGCTGATCATCTCCGCCTTCATCCCGGCCAAGGACGTCTGGGGCTTCATCAACCTGCAGGGCCTCGTGATGTTCGGGCTCTACGCCACCGGCATCGTCAGCGCTCTCGTCGTCTCGTTCCTGATCAAGTTCTTCATGCTGCGCGACTTTGCGCCGGCGCCCTTCATGCTGGAGCTGCCGGACTACAAGATGCCGCGGCTGAAGTCGGTCGCGATCGGCATCTTCACCCGCGCGAAGATGTTCCTGTACCGCGCCGGCACCACGATCTTCTCGATGATGGTGCTGATCTGGTTCCTGGCCTCGTTCCCGCAGCCGCCCGCGGGCGCGTCCGGGCCGGCCATCGAGTTCAGCCTCGCGGCGATGATCGGCAAGGCGCTCGAACCCCTGCTCGCCCCCGTCGGCTTCAACTGGCAGATCGCGGTGGCGCTGATCCCGGGCATGGCGGCGCGCGAGGTCGCGGTCGCGGCGCTCGGCACCGTCTATGCGATCGAGGGCGGCAACGAAGCGGTCGAGCAGATCGGCCAGGTGCTGGCGACGAAATGGTCGCTCGCGACCGCACTGTCGATGCTGGCCTGGTACATCTTCGCCCCGCAATGCGCCTCCACGCTGGCCGTGATCCGGCGCGAGACCGGCAGCTGGGCCTGGATGGGGGTCACCTTCGCCTACATGCTGGTGCTGGCCTATGCGGCGAGCCTCGTGACGTACAACGTCGCGGTCGCGCTGGGGGCGGGGTAGCCCCCTTCCAAAACAAAACTGCGAAAACAACCCCATGCACAGTGGACCGGGGGTCGTGAAATCAATGGATTGCGGATTATCCTAAGTCGCTGCTTGCTCCGTCGGGCAAAACAGTGGCATGATGTCAAAATTCAGCCCCAGCGATAGCACCATGAACGACACGCCACCGACCCGGCGATCTGTCCCCCTGGACCATTTCACCACCGACCGCCTGACCGCCGAGCGATTGCGCGAAGATCACCTCGGCGACCTTGTCGCGCTGCATCGCGACGCCGAGGTCTCCCGTTTTCTCGGCGGGGTACGGACGCCCGAGGTCACGAAGGCCTATCTCGCGACCAACATGGCCCATTGGGACCAGCACGGCTTCGGGCTCTGGACGCTGCGAACGAAGGACGGGGCCTTCGCCGGACGTGCCGGCATTCGGCACATTGTGGTGGACGATGTCGACGAGATCGAGATCGCCTACGCATTCAAGCGCGAATTCTGGGGCCAGGGATTTGCAAGCGAGATCGCGGCCAAGCTGACGGACATCGGCCTGTTGCAGCTTGCGCTGCCGTCCCTCATCGGCATCGTCCATGTCGGCAACACTGCATCCCGCCGCGTGCTGGAGAAGTCGAACTATCTCCTCGAGCGCAGCACGAACCGTCACGGCGAAGATGTCGTGATTTACCGCATCAGGCGGTGAATGCCGCGGCGGGGCCGACGGCGGCTGATCGCTTGTGTTCATTTTTGAACCGACACCCCCCAGGGGGTCGGCTCAGTCTGAGCGGCGAAGCGGTCGCCTGACAGCCCGAGGCATTCGAGCGGGAACTCAAGCCCGGCCTCGGAGTTCCTTAGACGGACCTTTCAGTCATCCGGCTCCCGGCAAGCGCTTGGAGCGCATGGAGAGCTTTGGGAAGATACGCGTAAGGGGGGTTCATGACCGGTCAATCCGCGGCTGCCCCAGGCAGCGACCTCAAGGATTCGCCGAGAGTTTCGACCGGCAGCGAAGGACTGGACGATATCCTCGGCGGTGGCTTGGACCCCAACCGGATGTACCTCTATGAGGGACGACCCGGCACCGGCAAGACCACGATTGCGCTCCAGTTTCTGCTCCGCGGGGTGCGGGACGGCGAACGCGTACTCTACATCTCGCTTTCCGAGACGAAGCGCGAGCTCACCTTGGTCGCGCAACGACACGGCTGGTCGCTGGACGGAGTCGACATCTTCGAGCTTGTCCCGCCCGAGACGACGCTCGATCCCGAGCGGGAGCTGACGGTTTTTCATCCTGCCGAGATGGAGCTGAGCGAGACCACGGGTCTGATCTTCAAGGAGGTCGAACGGATCAATCCCACCCGCGTGGTGCTCGACAGTCTCTCCGAATTGCGGCTGCTGGCGCAGAACCCGCTCCGCTACAGGCGCCAGGTTCTGGCCCTGAAGCACTTCTTCACCAACCGCAATTGCACCGTGGTTCTGCTCGACGATCTGTCCTCTTCCCAGGACGACCTGCAACTGCATTCGATCGCACACGGCGTCGTGATGCTCGAGCAACTGGCCATCGACTACGGTGCCGAGCGGCGACGGCTTCGCGTGATCAAGATGCGCGGCATCCGTTTTCGCGGCGGCTTCCACGATTTTACGATCGCGCAAGGCGGCCTGCGCATCTATCCCCGGCTCGTCGCAGCCGAACATCACAGATCATTCGAAGGCGACATGGTGTCCAGCGGCAACCCCGAGCTCGACCAGCTCCTCGGAGGCGGGCTCGAGCGCGGCACCAACGCGCTCCTGCTCGGCTCGGCCGGCGTCGGCAAGTCGTCACTTGCGCTGACCTACGCCATCGCGGCGGCGCAACGCGGCGAGCACGCCGTGTTGTTCGCATTCGATGAAGGACGCGGAACGGTTGAGGCACGTGCCAGGACGCTCGGACTGCCGCTGGACGAGCACCTCGCCTCCGGACGGATCCGCTTTCAGCAGATCGATCCCGCCGAATTGTCGCCGGGCGAGTTCGCGGCAACGCTTCGCCGCAGCGTCGAGGCCGACAATGCCCGCATCATCGTCATCGACAGCTTGAACGGCTATCTGAACGCGATGCCGGACGAACGCTTCCTCATTCTGCAGATGCATGAACTGCTCAGCTATCTGGCCCAGCAGGGCGTGCTCACCATCCTGATCCTCGCCCAGCATGGGCTCGTTGGCCCGATGGATACGCCGCTCGACATCAGCTATTTGAGCGATGCGGTGCTGATGCTGCGCTATTTCGAGTTCGGCGGGACGGTGCGGCGCGCGCTCTCGGTCGTCAAGAAGCGCAGCGGCAATCACGAACACAGCATCCGCGAGTTCCGGCTCGGCGGCGCGGGGATCAAGCTCGGTCCACCTCTCCAGGAGTTCAGCGGCATTTTCTCCGGCAATCCTCGTTACACCGGCACGGTGTTACCGGACGGACCGGCCGAATGAGTGCCGACCGGGACGACCGCATTCTGATATTCGCCCCGATCGGTCGCGACGGACCGGCATCGGCGGAGCTTTTTCGCGGCGCAAGCCTGGAAGCGGTCAATTGCCGGAGCTTGCCAGAACTCGTTGCCGAGATGGCGGCTGGCGTTGGAGCGGTTTTTTTGGCCGAGGAAGGACTATTCGGCAAAGACACGGCGCCGCTGGCACATTGGATTGCGAACCAGCCGCCATGGTCCGACCTTCCCTTTGTCGTTCTTACCAGCCATCGGGAGCAGCCGGCAGTTGTCGCATGGAGACGCAGTATCGTCGAGCTCCTGCGAAACGTTTCGCTGCTCGAACGTCCGGTCCAGCCGATCACGCTGACCAGCGCGATTCAATCGGCGATGCGCGCCCGACGGCGTCAATATGAAATCCGGGCTCTGCTCGAAGCACGCGAGCAGACCGCGCAGGAGCTCGAGAAACTGGTGGTCGAGCGGACGCGAGAGCTGGAAGAAGCCAACGAGCAGCTTCGCCTCGAAATGAACGAACGCACGCGCGTGGAGGAGACGCTGCGCCAGGCCCAGAAGATCGAGGCCATCGGCCAGCTCACCGGTGGTGTCGCCCATGATTTCAACAATCTCTTGATGGTGATCTCCGGCGGGCTCGACATGCTCGATCGTCAGACGGATCCGAACCGCCGCCGCCGGCTGATGGACGGGATGATCCAGGCGGCGCAGCGCGGCGCCAGCTTGACCAAGCAGCTTCTGGCATTTTCCCGGCGGCAGAAGCTCCGGCCGCAGCCCGTCGACGTCGCCGCGCAGATCGGCGGGATGCGTGAACTGCTCGATCGCAGCCTGAGGGGCGACGTTCACGTCGAGTTCGACTTTCCGGAGCAGCTTTGGCCGGTGGAGGTCGATCCCGGCGAACTCGAGCTCGTCATTCTCAACCTGGCCGTCAACGCCCGCGACGCCATGCCCAATGGCGGCACGATCATCGTGCGCGGCGAAAATCTACCCGATCTGAACGATGGAGAGATCGCCGGCGACTATGTCCGCCTGTCCGTCGTCGACACCGGTGTCGGCATGCCCCCGGAGATCATGTCGCGGGTGTTCGAGCCGTTCTTCACGACCAAAGACATCGGCAAGGGGTCGGGGCTTGGGCTCGCACAGGTCCATGGATTTGCGACGCAGTCGCGCGGCACCGTGCGAATTCAATCGGAGGTCGGACGAGGCACGAGCATCGAACTGTACCTGCCGCGATCCTCCGAGACGCCTTCCGGCGAGCGACACCTCATCGACCTCACCAGGGTGCGCCCGAAAAAGAGCAATCAGGGGCAGATCCTGCTGGTGGAGGACGATAACGAGGTTGCCGCACTGGTCAGCGAGATGCTCGGCCAGCTCGGCTACGAGGTTACACTTGCTTCCAGTGCCGCGGCAGCGCTTGGAGCCCTCGCGGATGGCCGTCCCATCGATTTGATCTTCTCGGACATCATGATGCCGGGCGGCATGAATGGGGTCGAGCTTGCGCGCGAGATCAGGAAGAGACGAAGCGACATACCGATATTGCTGACCAGCGGATACGCCGAAGCCTCGGTCCATGAAGCGGAGAGCGCGGGCATCGCCATATTGGCCAAACCCTATCACATCGACGAGCTCGCGGCGGCCTTGGCCGCGGCAAAATCAGGTCTTCGTCGCGATGCAGGCTCCAAACGCTCGAACTCCTGCTGAGAGACGTCGCGAACTACGCTGCGCGCCAGACTACGGGCGATCGCAGGCGCCTTACCGGAAATATCCCAGCACGAGATCGACATCGGCGCTGCGGGCCGCCGTGCCGTTCAGCTCGGCGTCGATGACGCGGCGGCAGGCGTCGACCGCGGCGTGATCGCCGAGGTCGTTGGCGGCTTCCAGCACGAGCCAGGCGGCGTCGACCGAGGCCTTGTCCGGAGCTGCGGCGCCGAGATCGGTGGCGCCGGCATTGGCGAGATTCTTCTTGCGAACGGCGGTGCCGAATTGAGGCAACATTGCAGGTACTCCCCTCTCCTCAGTGGACCTGTCAGTGGACTTGTAGCTCGGGCTGACGGCCCGCATCGGCACCCGCGCCGGTCTTGCGCGACTGGTAGAACTTCAGAATGCTGCGCGAGGTCTCGATGTTGAGCCGGCCGAACTCGCGCTCGTTGTCGCGAAGGTCGCGCGCCGTGATCAGATGATCCTTGGCGCCGAGGAACAACAGCGACATCGTCGTGTCCCAGGAGAAGTCGAGCGCCTTGCACAGCACCAGGATCATCTCGCGGTTGCGGTCCATCAGCGCGCGCTCGATCACGTCGACCGGCAGCGCCGACAGCAGCGACAGGCCGATCTGCACCTCGTCGAAGCGATGCTGGCGGGCATAGTTCGAGATCGAGTCCTGGTTGAGATTGCCCTGGCGATACTGCGTCGTGACCACGCGCTTGGCGACGAAATAGCTGCGCGAGGACGGGCCGAACTTGGACTGGAGATCGCCGGTGACCTCGGTGACCGAGCTCTGGATCTGCGACATCATCTCGGGCCGCTCGGTCTCGAGGCGGCGGCGGACGTCTTCGGAGGCCTTCGCGATCAGCTGCTGAAAGATGTGGCGCGGCACGTCCTTGCGCAGGCCGAGCTGCTCGGCAAGGATCGAATCGCCCTCGGCGCGGCGGACCATGTGCAAGAGGCCCGAGCCGGAGAAGCGCGCGCCCTCGTTCTTGGCGACCGAAGTCACGACCTCCTGGTTGCCGCGCTTGACCAGCACGTCGGTGACGGCTTCGCCGATCGACTGGCGCTGCGAGATCGCCAGCAGATGCGCCTGGCCCTTGGTCATGGCGCTCTGGACCAGCATCTTCTCGTCGATGCGGTTGGAATCGCGCAGCACGGGGCCGGCAACCGCGATCTCGTCGTCGAGGGCGAGCCTTTCGATGACGTTGAGCGGGGCGTGATCGCAGGCCGACATCACTTCGGAGAGCTGCGCGCGCGCTGCCACCTCGATCTCGTCGGCGAGCCGGCCGATCACCTCGCCGAACATGCTGATCTCGTCGTCGCTGTAGCGGCCGGTGATGAGGATGTCGGTCGCATGCCACAATGCACGCGCCCGGCTTTCGTCGGTGCCGCGCGCGATCGCGTCGTCCAGATCCTGCAGAAGCGATTTCGCCCCGTTCATCTCGATCACCCCAGTTCTTGGCAGCCCGTTGGCGAGCCGTCCCGCCGCTCGCGGCGCGACGCCGAATTCCTCTGGGAACCCACGCTAGAGATGAAACGCGAGAATTCAGTAAAGTCGGCAAATCAGTTTTGCCGACGAAAATTCGTTCAAATGCGAGGGAATGGATTTACTGTTGTGCAAGAGCCGAGAAGCTTTGGGCACTGAAACCTCTCCGCGTCATGGCCAGGCTTGTCCCGGCCATCCACGCCTTGCCGCATGGAACAAAGAACGTGGATGCCCGGGACAAGCCCGGGCATGACGAGCATCGGCAACGGAGCGCTTTAGATAGCGCCGTCTACGGATTCTGCGGCGTCAGCACAAGCGGCGGCTTCGGCCTGGGCTTGGCGGGCGGCGGGCCCGGGGCGGGCTTCACGTCGATGGCCGGAGGGAGCGGCGCGAGCTGCTGGCTCGCGAGCGGCGGGCTCGTCAGTGAAGGGCTGGGCGCGGCGGGCGCGGCCTGCGGAGCTTTCGGGGTCGGCGCCACCCTGGGCTTTGCCGGCGCGCGGCGCGGGTCCTGGCCCGGCAGCGGGACGTTGGGTGGCGCCTGCTCGGTCGCTATCTCCGGGGACACCAGCGTCGGCAGCGCAGCGGTGGCCGGCGGCGGCTCGCCGCGCTCGATGGCGTCGAGCCGCCGCGTCTCGCGATCGATCGTGCGCACCGCGAGCCATGACGACAGCGGTGCGAGGTCGATGGTACGGTTCAGCCTGTCGGGCGGGCCTGCCGCAAACAGCTGGATCTCGGGCGGGGCGCCGGAAAGCCCGGTCATGATCGGCGTCAGGCTGGCGCGGATGTCGGCCTGGTCCGCCGGAATGTCGTAGCCGCCGGAGACGATGGCGCGGGCGTTCTTCGCTTCCAGCGGCGTTGCGCCGATGCGCAGGCGGCCGTCGCGGATCGTGAACGGAATCTGCGCCGAGGGCACCGCGATGCGCCCCGCCGACAGCGCGGGCTCGACAAGCTGCCGCAGCCGGTTGTCGTCATTGACCTGGCCGCCGTCGCTGGCGCGGATGGCGATCTCGAACGCACGCGGATTGAGGCCGGCGATCTCGGCGGATTCGAGCGTCACCGTGCCGTTGCCGGCGAGCGCGCCGGTCAAGGCCGCGACGCTGCGGCCCTGGCTGGTCAGCGCCATCTGCACCGAGGCGCGCCCCTTGGGCAGGGCGAGGTCGCGATAGCGCAGCGCCGCCGCATCGACGTTGCTGAGCTCGATGCGCGCGTTCAGCGCAAGACCACCCGCGCCATTGCGCGCGTCCAGGCTTGCGGACATGTCGCCGCCGCCGACGCCGCCCTTGAGCGCATCGAATGCGAGCGACTGGCCGTCGCTCCGGATCGTGCCGCCGAAGGGGCGGAGCTCTATGCCGCCGGGCAACGTTCCGCGTAAGGCCTGGAAGGCGATGCGGCCGCGCCAGCCGCTGACCAATCCTGCGCTGAGCGGCTCGCCGGACTCACGACCGGCTGCGCCGACGGCGATTGCGAGCGCCGGCGCCAGATCGAGCGAGTCGAGACCGACCTCGCCGTCGATGCTCTTGTCCTGATCGAGCGTCACCGAAACATGGCCGCGCAGATGCGAGCCCGCGGCATTGCCTTCGAGATCGCCGAAGGTCAGGCGATTGCCGGAGAGCGTGAGGCGGGAGGACAGGCTGACATTCTGCGCCGACTTGTCGGCCGGGCTGGTCCCGAGCAGCGGCGCCAGATTGGCGTTGCGCACGCGCAGGTTCACGCTCGCCTTCGGTTCGAACGATTTGGGCTCGAACGATTTGGGTTCGGACGGTTTGGGCTCCGACCATTCGACGCTGCCTTGCGCGTCGGCATCGAGCCCGCCGCCGCTGAGCTTTGCGTTCAATTGCGAGGGACGGCGCCAGGCTCCGCTCAACCGTCCTTCGAATTGCGAGGCGCCCTCGCCCGCGGCCACGATGCGGTCGAGCCCGAGCAGCGCCAACAGCGCGCCGGCCTGCGGCGCCGCGACTTTCGCGTCCAGCGTAAAGTCGCTGTTGCGCAGGCGTTCGAGGTCGATACCGCCGATGGCGGCCGCCGGCGTCTGCGCGGCCAGGGTCGCCGTGGTCTTGAGCTGCGGTGCGTCGAGGTCGAGCACGAAGCGGGCATTGCTGCGATCGGCATGCTCGGCGTTCTTGTCGAGGCTGAGATCGAGCTTGAGACGGGTCGCGCCGGGCAAGGACGGGAGCGCATCGAGGCGCGCGCGCAGCGCGGGCGCGAACGGCTCGACCAGCGCGGTGAGCTCGCGCAGCGAATTGGCCGAGGATTTCAGCGCGAGCTTGCCGGTCGTCTTGGTGCGGTCGAAGCTGCCGCTCGCCTCCGAGGTCACGCCGCCGCCCTGGCCGAAGCGCAGCTGCTCCAGCGACAGCGACGCCGGGCTGTAGGCGAGCCTGGCTGCGAACGGCCGCAGCTCCTGGCCGGCGGAGATCGCGCGGCCGATATCGAGCGAGAGCTTTGCCTCTTCCGGCCATTCGCCTTGCGGCCCCGCCAGCGCGCGCACGAAGCTCGCGGCGGCATCGAGGTCGAGCCGGTCGGCCCTGAGGTCCGCATCGATCCGCGAGCCCTTGCTCGCGCCTGTCTGCACGAAGACGATGCGGCCTTCGACCGCGCCGCCGTCGATGTCGGCCTTCAGCCTCTCGATGGCCAGATGATTGGCGGCGATGGTGACGTCGCCGGAAAGGCGCAGCGGCCGCGTGCTGCGGCGATTGATCTCGCTGCGGCCCTGCAGCCAGGCCACCAGCGTGTCTGGATCGGAGGATTCGACGCTGAGCCGGCCGCTGAAACTGTCGGCGCCGGGAGCTGCGCCATTGAGCGAGACCTGCGTCATGCCGGGCGCGCGCAGCTCCAGCCGCCGGAACGTCCAGGACCGGCCGTCGGTCGCAAGCTCGGTCGCGATATTCTGGAGCGGACGGCCGCCGAGCATGATCTGATCGGCATTGAACTCGATCTGGGCAGGGATCGGCACCTGCGGGATCGCCGCCAGCCCTGCGCGCAGCGCCGGCAGGACGCGCTGCGGATCGGCATCGTCCTTGGCGGTCAACCTGTCGGCATCGACCTGCCGCGCCGACAGCACCGCGCGCAGCAAGGGCGATGCGCCAAACCTGAGGTCGCCGACGCCGCCGAGCTTCAGCGCGGTGTCCTCCGGGCCGAAGCTCGCGTCGATCTGCTCGAATTTCGCGCCGGCCGGATCGGCCTTGAGCCTGGTCGCGAGCTTCCAGGGCGTCGGCCCCGCTTCGCCCTTCCTGGCCGCGGGCACGGCGAGGGTCAGCGCGCCCTCGAATTTCGGCTGGCGATTGTCGAAGGCGAGCACGCCTTCGAGATCGGCGAGGATGGCGCGCTCGCCGGGATCGACGTTGAGGTGGAGACGGGTGGCGCTGCCGTCGGCGCTGGGGCCGGAGGAGACGCGGAACGGGTAGCGCACGCCGCGCGCGGCGAAGCTGCCCTCGCCCCGCACCGAGCCTGCGAGCGAGCGCACGTCGCCGGAGAAGGCGATGTCGTTCAATTCCAGCGTCGAGCGGCTGGCGGCATCGTGAAGAGCGATGCGGCCGGCGAGGTTCAGCCGCTCGATGGCGAGGGAGGCCAGGTTGAAGGTGCCGCTCGCGGTGGAGGGCAAATCGACCCGTCCGCGCGCGTCCAGGCCAAGATCGACCGCCATGCCGCCGACCGAAAGCTCGGTGGCGCGCCATTCACCGCGCATCAGGGAGCCGAGGCTGAACTCGACGTCGAGCTTGTCGGCGCGCAGGCGGCCGAGATCGTTGTTGCCACCGAAGGTGACGCCGCGCAGCCGCAATGTCGGCGCCGGCAACAGCCGCGCATCGAGCTCGCCCGCCACCCGCACCGGCACGCCGATGATCTTGCCGGCCTCCGCCTCGAACTGGGGCCTGAACTGGTTCCAGTCGATGTAGTAAGGCCCGATCAGCGCGGCCAGCAGCGCAATGATGAAGGCAATCGCCAATCCGAGCAGCGTCGTCTGCACGGGTCTCCCCTCGGCCAAACCGGCCTGGGCCGAAGCTGAGAGCCTCAGGCGCGCCGGAACAGCCCCTTATATAGGGGGAAGTATGGCGAAGTCACAGCGACTGTTGCGCGCGGAGGTTAACGCGCAAGCCCCCTCACCAGCTCGCCGGCAGCCGCCTCAGCCCGCGCAGCACGAAGGTCGGCCGCCATTCCGGGGTCTCGATGTCGTCGATGCGCAGATCCGGCAGCCGCCGCAGCAGCGTGGCGATGGCGATCTCGGCCTCGATCCGCGCCAATTGGGCCCCCAGGCAGAAATGGATGCCGCCGCCGAACGACAGCGGCTTGACGTTCGCCCGGGTGACGTCCAGCCGGTCGGGCCTGTCGGGGTAGACCGCGCCATCGCGGTTGGCCGAGCCCAGCAGGCACAGCACGGTCTCGCCCTTGGGGATCGTCACGCCGCCGAGGTCCTCGATCTCCTCCAGCGTGACGCGCCCGGTCATCTGCACCGAGGAATCATAGCGCAGGAACTCCTCGATCGCGTTCGTCATCAGCTCCGGTTTCGCTTTCAGGAGCGCAAGCTGATCCGGGTTGCGGTGGAGCGCGAGCAGGCCGTTGCCGATCAGGTTGACCGTGGTCTCGTGGCCTGCGCCGAACAGCAGGATGATGTTGGCGGTCAGCTCCTCGTTGGTGAGCTTGTTGCCGTCCTCCTCGGCCTGCACCAGCTGGGTGATGAGGTCGTCGCCGGGATTCTTGCGGCGCAGCTCGAACAGCTGCTGGAAATACATCTGCGCCATCAGGTTGGCGGCGTTGCCCTGGCGGATCTCCTCCGGCGAGAGCGGCACCGGGTCGAGCAGCCGTCCGCCGTCGCGCGAGCTCTTGTAGAACACCTCGCGATGCTCCTCGGGGATGCCGAGCATGTCGCAGATGATGGTGACGGGCAGGCGGAAGGCGAAATCCTCGATCAGGTCCATGTGGCCGCGCGCGATCAC
Source organism: Bradyrhizobium sp. USDA 336 (assembly GCF_044908355.1). Lineage (NCBI taxonomy): Bacteria > Pseudomonadati > Pseudomonadota > Alphaproteobacteria > Hyphomicrobiales > Nitrobacteraceae > Bradyrhizobium > Bradyrhizobium sp. USDA 336. The sequence goes on from NZ_JBIYDC010000002.1 coordinate 4,060,187, forward strand.
GGCATCGATCGCCTGGTCGACGACCTCCTGGATCCGCGGTCGCATGTCCTCGACGCGGCGGGCGGTGAAGGCCTTCACGACCAGGCCGCGCAGGCGCGTGTGGTCCGGCGGATCGGCTTGCAGCATCCATTGGCTCATGCTGCGAAACACCGGCTCCTTCATGATCTCCGGGCCGTAGCGGCGCGTGGTGCGTTCGACGAAATCCTTGCCGAAGCGCTTGTCACGCAGCACGAGGCTGACCTCGGCGTGACGGCTGGCGACGTACTGGCCGAACGGCGTCACATGGATCGGATCGACCGTGCGCAGCCGTTCATAGTGCGGATAGGGATCGCGGATGAAATCCGGCGAGAGCGGGTTGAACAGCGGTCCGCCAAATGGTTGCACTTGCTCGTTCATGGTGACCTCGGATCGGTTGCCGCATGACACGCATACGCAAGGCTGCCCCATCGCCCGGCGTAACCATCCCTGAAGATTATCAACTCGATACATTGTTGTATCGAGTTGCATTCTGCCCTAAGCTGCGCCGATGTCAAGGGTGAGAACCAGGCCGACCAGGGACGACACGCGCGAGGCGCTGTTCGAGGCGGCCGCGCGCGTGTTCGAGGCGGACGGCATCGGCGGCGCCAGCATCGAGGCGATCGCGGCGGCGGCGGGCTTCACCCGCGGCGCGTTCTATTCGAACTTCAAGAGCAAGGACGAATTGATCATCGCCATGCTCGAGGATCATGTCGCGCAGTCGATCCGGCGCAACATGGACATCCTGGCGCAGCACGACAATCTCGACGATTTCATCGCGGCGCTGAAGGCGATGGATCGCAGCCGCCAGGATCCGCTCGGCCGCTCGCCCCTCCTCCACATGGAGATGATCCTGTTCGTCGCGCGCGCCGAAAAGCGCCGCCCGGAGCTTGCCAAACGCCTGCGCGCGCGGCGCAAGCTGGTCACCGACATCGTCGAGGCGACGTTGAAGAGCAACGGTCGCCACCACAATCTGGACCCGCCCTGGATGGCCGCCATCGTGCTCGCGCTGGAAGACGGCTTTCGCCTGCACCGGCTGATCGACCCCGAGACGACGCCGGCCGACAGTTTCCTGCGCGCGATCACGGATCTGCGGCGCAGGACTGGATTGGCCCCGGCCTAGCGGGTGCCTTCCGCGACCGGCGCTCCTTACTTCTTCTTTGCGGGTCCGAAATCCGGTTGCCAGGCGACTTCCTTGCGGGACGGAGCCGCGGCGATGACCTTGGCCTTTTCCTTCTTCGGCTTCTTGGCTTCGCGGTTGCCGCGTTGCTGGCCCTTTGCCATGTCGCTCTCCGTTGCTGGTTTGAGTTCGTCGAATTCATTCGGCTGCAGGACACGGCCGCGCGGGGTGCAGACCCTGACGTCCATGTAGCCCTCGCGCAGCAGCTTTTCCGCGAGACGTAGCGCGACCGTCGCAGTTCCGCGGCCGAGATTGGAGCTGCCGTATTCGTTGGTGCCGCTGACCAGATACGGCACGCGTGTTGTCCTAGCCATTGATGACCGCAGCGGCGCACACGAGAATCAGAAGAAACAGCGGAACGATCACCGGCGGCACGATCCATTCCAAGATGCGGACACGCGACATCGAACGCTCCTGCGAAGCCTTCGGCGGGAGCACACGTGACCCTCAGTCACCGGTCGATGCCGTTGAGAAGCGCGGTGATGACAACGACCCTACGCCCGGGCCGAACCAATAGCGAGCGCTAAATGCGTCGCGGGCCAGCGCCGCACCGTGACAAACCGTTCGCCGCTAACGCAGACGATAGTGCTGGCTATTGCCGCGCCAAAGGCGCATGCTCGTCGCAGCCAGCACCGGTTGGGGCTTCACTTGCGAAAGGCAGGCGTGCATGACCATCCGCTCGCGGCGAGAGACCGTCATCTTCAGGCGTCCGTTCCAAATCCGCGGCATCGCGCGCACCTTGCCGGCGGGCACTTACGAGGTCGTCACGGATGAGGAGACGATCGACGGCTTGACATTCGCCGCCTATCGCCGGGTTGCCACGATGATCACTGTCCCTGCGGAAGGCCTGCGCGGTACCACGGAGGTACTGTCGATCGGTTCTGTCGATCTTGCTGATGCGCAAGCAGCGGACGCGAGCATAGCCAATGACTGACCGGCCGGTCGATCTCGACAAGCACCGTGGCATGGCCGCGCAGAAGGCCACCGACCTGCGCCGCGCGCTGGCCGAGGTCGAGGCCCATGTCAGGGAGTTGCGCGAGCGCGAGGCCGATCTCGAGCACCGCATGATGACGGTGCCCGCTGCGTCCTGGCAGGAAGCCGCGGTGAAGGCGCGCCATCTGCTCAACCTCTATGCTGCGAGTCTTCCGGCAGAGGACACGCGCCACCGCGCGCTCGTGTCGGCGCTGTTCGACGATTTCGCACGGCTGTCCGGGGACGGCTGAGCCGAGCGACGGCCGCCCGCATTCTACGCGCATGCCGGTGCGAGCCAGGAAACCGGCGCGCGGTCCCGGTCAATGACCGGATGGCGCGACCGCGCCAGGACACCGACGTGCAATGGAGTAGGCCATGACCCTGACGAGCGGCCGCTTTATCGGCCATGAATACGAGCGGATGATCGTACGGTTCTCGATGCATGACGGCGCCAGGGAGATTCCTTGCGCAATTTCGACCTCCGCGATGGACGATCTCGAGCAGGGCCCGCAAGTCAGGCCCGAGCAGCGGGAAGCCCAATTCGCGCGTCTACGGGATCGCATCGAAGCGTGTGCTGCGAGCAAGTATCGCGCCACAGAGTTCGAAGGTACCCCGCCGGGCATCGTTCTGCGCGGCATCGATTTCAGGCGATAGGATCTCAGCCCATCGAAGACAGCCCGCGAAGCTTGGTCGGGCTTTTCTGCAGCGTCACGCTGACGCGGCATGGTGTGAGATCCGGAAAGTCGATCGTTGCTACTCGGGCCTTGCCTTGATCTCCGGCAAGGGCGGCTTGCGCTCGAAAGGTTTCTTTTTCGGCGGCGCGGGCAGCAATCCTTCCCTGATCGCCTGCTTGCGAGCCAGCTTGCGGGCGCGGCGAACGGCCTCGGACTTCTCGCGGGTCTTCCTCTCCGACGGCTTTTCGTAGGACCGTCGCTGCTTCATTTCCCGGAAGACGCCCTCACGCTGCATCTTCTTCTTGAGAACGCGCAGTGCCTGCTCAACGTTGTTGTCTCTGACGAGTACGTGCAATTGATCCTCCTGGCTCGGGCTGCGAATGCGACACGTCCTGCAGGGCAGCCAATTGCGCAGGAGCTTCATTGCGATGTGTGAGGATGGTGGGCCGCGACATTGGTCGCGGCTTCGGACGAGCCGATCTGCTTGTCACAGCGAGCAGCTTGGTGGCGCCACGTGACCATTGTCGTGCTGCGCTGTCAATCGATAACGCCTTGCTCGCTGATTGACCGACACTCGCAAAGCGCCACGATCGGAACAGAAGAACCGCCTTGCAGCAAACAAACTGGCTTCGCTCCTTGCAAATGCGCGAAAGTCGTATATATTGAAGTTGTTCGATTAGCCGCTGTGCCTTGTTGAATGCGCCCGCGGGCTCCTTTTCCAAAGACATCGACGAAGTTGAAGGTAACCGCGCGATTGTCGCGCGGGATGCGCTCGCGCGCTTTGGAGAAGACAATGACGACAGGTACGGTCAAGTGGTTTAACGGCCAAAAGGGCTTCGGTTTCATCCAGCCAAACGACGGTGGCAACGATGTGTTCGTTCACATCAGCGCCGTTGAACGGGCTGGGCTCGCTGGTCTGGGCGAGGGCCAGCAGGTCAATTTCGAGATCAAGACCGACAAGATGCGGGGCAAGTCCAGCGCCGAGAACCTCTCGCTGGCTTGATATCGTGGCGCCGTTTCACGGATGTACTGAAACGGTCGCTTTGCCCGCTCAATCCCTGGATTGAGCGGGTTTAGTCTTTGCGGGTGAATGATGAGCAGCAAGAAGCCGGCAGAGCCGTCACCCGAAAGCATTGCGCGTTCCGATCGCAAGCGCCTGGCCGCTGAAGAGGGCGCGCGGGCATTGGCGGACGTGGAAAGGCAAGCCATCGAGGTTCGCAAGAACATGGCGCGGCTCCGAGAGGCGCGCCAGGCAAGGGAAGCGGCCGATGAAGCTCTTCGGTCGACTTTGCCGGTGCCTAAGCTCAAGAAGCGGACAAGGAAGCTGGCGCGATAGCCGTCCAACGCCGCCGGCGAAATCTGAAGTGCCGATCCCATGCCGGAGAGTGCAGATCGTGCCTCGCATAAAGCCAGATCACGGAACCATCACTTTCTTTCTCGCGTCCGGCGCAAATCGGCAGATGTGCCGGCTTGCAACGACATTCAACACGCAGAAGCAGGCCTTCAGCTATCTACAGAAGCATCGCACGGAATTCGAGCGTATGGCGCGGGCGCGCCTGGCTTCAGGAGAGCTCGAAGACGGGATTGTCGTCCTGTCGATGCTCTGAAGCGCGATTATCTCCGAGATGAGCGACATCCTGGTAGACCGGTCCAGCTCTCGTCATAGACGAAGGCCGCTCTGAAGGCGCTCCCGCCTGCGTGCCTATGCGACACTAACTCGTCTTCTCGGAGGGGCTTTGTCGCTCGGCCTCCCTCGCCAGACGTTCGGCCTTTAGCCGCTCGCGATTTGCGTGGAAGGCCTGGTCTGCTTTCTGGTAATCAGTCGCTGGTTTCGTCGCGGTCTGCTTGAACAGGTTGTTCGCCTCGGTTACCGCACGCGATTGGGAATTCCGTCTCATGGCTTGTCCTCCGTCGTGAATTCGACGTCCGCCGCTGTGGCGGCTTGGTTGCTGCTCGGCCTATTCTCGGGTCGGCTTGCGGCGCTTGGACCGATCAATTCGCACCCGGCGGAACTCGTTGGGCCCATCGAGCAGATGCTGCTTGCGGGTTGCCCTATCCTCCGCCGTCGTTGCCGCATCGCCCATGCGGTCGATCTTGTCAGCGGCCATTTTGCGAGCGCGCACCTTCTGATTATCCGGATCGGCCTGCAACGCAAGCCCCAAGTCCACCAGGCGGCTTATTGCCTCGGACCATGGCGCGGTGCCTCTCCGGTGGATGCCGTACACCAAACCGTCTGTCGCAGATGCGTTCCTATCGGCCGGGAATATCGCCCAAGGCAGCTACGCCGTCCGCTTCGCCGCCTCGTGTCCGACTGCCGCAACATCGAGCCTTCCCAGCATCGCCCTCGCCTGCTCGGCGCAATGCTCGATCAGCCAGCGCTCGAAGGCGGCCGGCGGCAGCGGGGGAGCGTAGAGGAAGCCCTGGACGATGTCGCAGCCGAGCTCGGCCAGCGTGCTGCGCTGCCCCTCGGTCTCGACCCCCTCGGCGACCACGCTCATGCCGAGGCCCTGACCGACGCGGACCACGGCGGTGGCGATCGCGAGCGCGCCCGCGTCCTGCTCGATGTCACGCATGAAGCTGCGGTCGATCTTCAGCTCGCGGATCGGCAGATGCGCGAGCCGGCTGAGGCTGGAATAGCCGGTGCCGAAATCGTCCACCGAGAGGCCGACGCCGAGCTCGCGGATCGCGTTCATCGTCTCCAGCGCCGCGGCGCCGTCCTGCATGAACGCGCCTTCGGTAATCTCCAGCATCAGCGCGTCCGGCCGCAGATCGTGCTCGGCCAGGATGTCCTTGAGCCGCGCGGCCAGCGTGACGTTGCGGAAATTGATCGGCGACAGGTTGACCGAGACGCAGGGGATGTTGAGCCCGGCGCGGCGCCAGCTCGCCATCTGGCGGCAGGCCTCGCGCACGGACCACAGGCCGATCTGCTCGATCAGCCCGCATTCCTCAGCGAGCGGGATGAACTTTGCCGGAGAGACGTCGCCGAGCTCAGCATCGCGCCAGCGCGCGAGCGCCTCGACGCCGTGGATCGCGCCGTCGCAGCTGCGGATCTGCGGTTGGTAGTTGAGGCTCAGCGCACCTTCCGCGACGGCGCGGCGCAGCGCCGCGATCAGCGCCAGCCGCTGCTCCGCGAGCACGTTCATCTCGGCACTGAAGAGGCGATGCGTCGAGCGTCCGGCCTGCTTGGCCATGTACATGGCGGCGTCCGCCTGCTGCATCAATGTGTCGATGTCGGTGGCGTGATCGGGATAGAGGCTGATTCCGATGCTGGCGGACATCGGCATCAGCTTCGATCCGAGCCGCAACGGTGCGGACAGGGCCTCGGTGATCCCGGCCGCGATGCGCTCGGCGGCCTCGGCATTGCGTTGCGGCAGCAGGATGACGAACTCGTCACCGCCGAGCCGCCCCAGCATGTCTTCGGGACCGATCTGCTCGCGCAGGCGCTGTGCGAGCAGGATCAAGAGCTCGTCGCCGGCGGCGTGGCCGAGCGTGTCGTTGACGTCCTTGAAATGATCGACGTCGAGGAAGGCGAGCGCGACATGGCCACCGGCCGGACAGGCATCGATCGCGGTCGTGATCAGGTGGCGCAGCTGCGCGCGGTTCGGCAGGCCGGTGAGCATGTCGTGATAGGCGAGCCGCGCGATTTCGGCGCGCGCCTCCTTGCGCTCGATCGCGAACGCGCCGAGGTTGACGCAGGCATCGACGATTTGGCGGTGCCATCTGCTCGGCGCCCGCGGTTCGCGATAATAGAAGCCGAAGGTGCCGATGACGCGGCCGTCCTTGGCCTTGATCGGCGTCGACCAGCAGGCGCGCAAGCCCACTTCGAGCGGCCGCGCCTTGTAGGGTTGCCAGCGCGGATCGGCATCGATGTCGGCAACCAGAACCGGAATGCCGTAGAAGGCTCCGGTTCCGCACGTGCCGACCTCGGGACCGATCGCGATGCCGTCGAGCGAACGGGAATAGTCCTCGGGCAAGCTCGGACCGCCCAGCGGATGGAGCAGGCCGGCGGCATCGACGTGCAGCAGCGAGCAGACGACGCCGGGCGCGATCTGCTCGACGCGGCGACACAGCCGATCGGCAATCTCGGTGATCGGCGCCTCGTCGGCGAGCGCCGCCATGATCAGCTGCTGCAGCGAGCGCAACTGCCGGGATTCGGTGATATCCTCGAGCAGCGCGAAGATGTGCTTGACCCGGCCTTTCTTGTCGCGGAAGGCGTCGATCCGGGCAGAGACCCAAATCTCCTCACCATCCTTGTCGTAGACGAGCACCTCGGCCTCGGCGCCGTGACCGCCATGCATCAGCCGCTTGACGAGCTTCGCAACCGCCTTGCGATCGGTGTGGCGGCCGGCAATGAGCTCGCGGGCGCGGCGGCCTTCGGCCTCCTCGCTGGTATAGCCGAACAGCGTCGTGAACGCGGAATTGACGTAGACGATGTTCTGCTCGACGTCGGTGATGATCACCACGCGGTTGGTCTGGTCGGAGACCGCGTGGAGAAGTCCGATCCTGGCGCGGCGTTCGGCATCGAGGGTGACGTCGCGCGCGAACACGATGTGATGGGTCGCGCCGTCGACCGTCGCCGACGACATCGCGATCTGCGCCTTGATACGGCTGCCGTCGCGCCGCACCAGACTGATCTCCTCGCGGAAATCCGCGGTCGCACCGACCCCAAGACATTTGAGGGTGAGGACGGCGGCATCGCGGCCGAGCACCTCGGCGGCAGCGAGCTTCCAGATCCGCTCCGCGGCGGGGTTGAAATGGGTGATGCGATGCGCCTCATCGACGATGACGATGCCGTCGTCGGCGCGTTCGAGCGCGGCGCGCAGCATGTCAGGAATTTCTGTCGCAAGGTGATCGGAGGCGGACATCGTCTGGACCAGCGGCATCGGGAAATGCGGCAATCGGCGAGAGGTTAACGCTCCGATGGTGTCCAAGACGTTTTTGCAATCCGGTCGCGCTGCGCCAAGAGGCGGCATGATTAACGCTTCGCGAAAACGCCGAAGGTATCTTGAAGCGTACTGGACCTATTCGGATCCCGTTTTGAGCTTGTGCAGCCGGCCGGCCACGGCCCTCACCTTGCCCGGCGCCGCCCGCCAGATCGCGAGCGCCGACACCCCGCTCACCACCATGGCGAGGGCAAAAGCCAGCGTATAGTCCCCGACGCGATCATAGAGAACGCCGGTCAGCCACGGTCCGGCCGCACCGCCCGCCAGCGCCGCGAGCATGATCGTGCCGAAGATGCTGCCCTGGTGCCTGCCCTGGAAGATCTCGAACACCACCGCGCCCATGATCGAGGTGAGGCCGTAGCCGAACGCCCCTTGCGTGAACACCATGAGATAGACCAGCCACAATGACGGCGAGAATTTCAGCGCCATCAGTGCGGCGAAGCAGATCGCAAAACCCGCGCAGCTGATCGTCCAGACCCATTCCCGGCCGATCCGGTCGGAGACATGGCCGAGCAGGATCTGGCCGGGAATGCCGAGCAGGCTGACCATGCCGAGCGCCCACACCGCAACGCTGGGGCTGAAGCCGATATCGAGCAGGAATTTGGTCTGGTGCACCTGCACCGCGTACCAGATGTACAGGCCGCAGAAATAGCCGAGGGCGATCCACCAGAACCGCGCGGTCGCGACGGCGCGCCGCAGCGTCCAGTCGGTGTTGACCCAGTCGGGATCGACCACATTGGAGACCGGGCTTGCCGCGCCCGCGGCGGGGGCGGTATCGCCGTCCGGCTGGAGCCCGATGTCCTCGGGACGCTTGTGCAGCAGCAGGTTGATCGGCGCCAGCGCGATCAGGACGAGCAGGCCCATCGCGGTGCAGGCGGTGCGCCAGCCGGTCTGCTCGATCATGTGCTGCACCCAGGGCAGCAGCGTCACCGAGCCGATACCGACGCCGGCAAAAGCGATGCCGATGGCGAAGCCGCGCTTGCGGATGAACCAGTTCGGCAGGAACAGCGACTGGCCGGAATAACCGAGACAGACGCTGCCGGCACCGACCATGACACCGATGGTGACATAGAGGTGCCACGGCGCGCTGGTCAGCGGCGCCAGCAGCAGGCCGCCGCCCATCAGCACGATTCCGAGCTCCATCACCGCGCGCGGACCGGCGCGGTCCATCAGGCGGCCGATCAGCGGGCTGACCACGCCCGACACCACGAAGCCGAAGGAGAAGGCGCCCGCCGTGACGCCGCGCTCCCAGCCGAACTCGGAGATGATGGGTGGAAAGAACAGCGAAAAGGCGGTGCGCGCGTTGACGCCGATCGCCATGGTGACGAAGGTCACGGCGACGACGATCCAGCCGTAGAAGAACGGAAGCCGCATGTTGTGTGCTTGTTTCATCCCTAGACGGTTCTTCGGACCATCCGGGCCTGTCCGGGTCAAGCGCTTTTCGCGCATGCCCGCTGGGCAGCAACGCCGTTGAAAATGAGAGCGGCCTCGCGGCCATCCTTCGAGACGCCCGCTTTAGGCGGGCTCCTCAGGATGAGGACCGAATGCGCGGCAGCCGTTTCAACGGGCACGGATGCCGCTCAGCCTCATCCTGAGGAGACCGCGAAGCGGTCGTCTCGAAGGACGAGGCGTGCGCTCAGGCAGCGTCGAGCCGTGAGGATTTGACCGGCGCGTCGAACAGGATCCGCTCGATCGGCTGCGGCCGGCCGAACAGATAGCCTTGCGCGAAATTGACGCCGAGCGCCTTCAGCCGGTCGAACTCCTCGCGCGTCTCGACGCCTTCGGCGGTGACCGACATGTCCAGTCCGCGCGCCAGCGTCACGATCGAGGAGATGATGGCGGAAGAGCGCGGCTGCTGGGTCAGGTTGCGAATGAACGACTTGTCGATCTTGATCTTGTCGAACGGGAACGCGGTCAGGTAGCTGAGCGAGGAATAGCCGGTGCCGAAATCGTCGAGCGCGAGCTCGACGCCGAGCTGCTTCAACCGCTCCATGAAGGCGTGGTTTTCGCTGCCGCGCTCCAGCAGCACGGATTCCGTGATCTCGATCTCGAGCCGCTGCGGCGGCAGGCCGGAATCGGCGAGCGCCGCGCAGATCATGTCGAACAGCTCGGCTTCCTTGAACTGGATCGGCGACAGATTGACGGCGATCATGAGATCGGCAGGCCAGGCGGCTGCGTCCGCGCAGGCGCGCCGCAGCACGAATTCGCCGAGCGGCACGATCAGCCCGGTCTCCTCCGCAAGCGCAATGAACTGGTCCGGAGGGATCAGGCCGCGCGTCGGATGCCGCCAGCGCACCAGCGCCTCGAAGCCGCGTCGTTCGCCACTGAGGGCATCGACGAACGGCTGGTAGTGCACCTCCAGCTGGCAGCGCGCGATGGCGTCGCGCAGATCTCCTTCCAGCGTGTTGCGGGCCTCCAGCTCGGCCGACATCGCCTCATCATAAACAGTGAAGCAGTTGCGGCCGGCCGATTTCGAACGGTAGAGCGCGAGATCCGCTTTCTTCAGGAGCTGCTCCTGATCGCTGCCATGATCCGGCGCGATCGCGATGCCGATGCTGGTGCCGATCTCGACGCGGTGTCCGGGCAGCAGGAACGGCTCGCTCACGAGCTTGGCGATCCGTGCCGCCAGATCGGTCGAGCAGGCGCGCTGGTGCTCGCCGGCTTGCTGGATGATGGCGAATTCGTCGCCGCCGAGCCGCGCCAGCACGTCCGTGGCGCGCAGTGCGGATTTCAGCCGCTGCGCCACCTGGCGCAGCAGCGCATCGCCGGCCGCGTGGCCGAGGGAATCGTTGACGTTCTTGAAGCGGTCGAGGTCGAGCATCAGGATCGCGAAGGGCTCGCCCCTCACGCTCAACTTGCCGTTCATCTCGTCGAGGCGGGTGAGGAAAAAGGCGCGGTTCGGCAATCCCGTGAGAATGTCTGTCTGGGCAAGCTCGAGCACCCGCCGGTTCGCCAGCGACAGCCGCCGCGAATTGCGGCTGGCGAGCATCAGATAGGTCGACAGCGACAGCGTCAGCAGCATGCCGACGACGAGGACCGCAACCGCGCGGTCGTAAGACGTCGCCAGCGGACCGCCGGCGGTCGGAACCGCCCGCACCTGCCAATCGGTGTCGCCGATCTTGAGACTGCCCGACCAGTGCAGGGTCCGCGCGATGTCCCGCATCGACCGCAGCGCCGAGGCGGCCGACGCATAATCCGGCAGCATCTGCTCGAGGCTGACGATCTGCGCCGTGTACGGCGGGAAGACCGTCATGCTGACCGCCGGGCTGGCTCCGGTGGTCACGCGGATGGACTGGATCAGCAGCGGCAGGTCGAAGACGCCGACCACGACGCCGGCGATATTGCGGCGCCGGTCCGCGATCTCCTCGCGCGAGGTTCCCTTGGCGTAGACGGGAACGACGACGAGGACATAGGACGGCCGGTCGCTGTCCTTCGGCCCGAACAGGCGCGTGCGCATGGCTGCGACGCGATCGTTGTCGCGCGCGCGCTCCAGCACCGCCCGTCGCTCCGGAACGGTCGTGTAGTCCATGCCGTAGACCGACGAGGTCTTCGGCTGCGTCGAGTAGAACACCGGAAAATATTCGTCGCTCTGGGGCGCGGTGACGAAGCTCTCGCCCTGCAGCGCCTTGATGTGATAGCTCGACAAACCATCCCGGACCGCCGCGGCCTCGTATTCCGCGCGCTCCTTGCGGTTGACGCGCGGCAACCAGGAAATGCGCAGCATTCCGGGGTGACGCTCGAACAAGCGGGCGCTGAAGGTCTCGAATTCGCTGCGGGTGACTTCTTCGTTGGTCGATTCGAACAGCGTGCGCAGCGCGAGAAGCCTCGATATGTACTCGTTCATGCCGTTCTGCAGGACGATCGCCTGGGTCTCGGCCGCGTTCTCGAACTCGATCTTGTTGACGCGATCTTCCCACCGCGCGACGGCGGCAGCGCCTACGATCGAGAACAGCAGGCCGACGCCGACCGCGACGAGCGCAGGACGATAGAGCCCGAGCAGCGGCGCGGCACGCCACCATCCGCCTCTACGTCTCCGATCCTGATCGTTCTGATCGCGACCGCCCATCTTGAAGCCGCCGTCCCCTATCCGCGACGAACCGAACCTCTGGTTGAGGTGCCGGTGCCGCTATCGGAACAAGACGGCGGTTAAGAAGTGCACAATTTCGCAAACTGGTCGTACCGCAATGCGGAAATTAGTTAACGAAGTGCGCGAACGATCCCGGCTTTCTCGACATAAGTTGCCGGTTTTCCCCGGTGTACTACGGCCTATCTGAGTCGTGCCGCTTAGCGAGCTATTCAGGCTCGCAAGGCTATGTTGCGCAAGGTTTCCTTCCCATGATCCGGCAAAGCCTCCCGATGCATCGATTTCGATCAGCGAGATCCGTCGTCCTGACCGTCGCGCTTCTGGCCGCCACCATGCCGGTTGCGAGAGGCGACGAGGCCGGCATCAGCGAGGATGCGATCCTGCTCGGCCAGGCCGCGGCGCTGGAAGGCCCCTCCTCCGCGCTGGGACAGCGCATGCGGCAAGGCATCGTCGCCGCGTTCACCGAGGTCAACGCCAAGGGCGGCGTTCATGGCCGCAAGCTCCAGCTCATCAGCCGCGACGACGGCTACGATCCCGACCGTTCGGTGGCGCAGACGCTGCGTCTGATCGACGACGACAAGGTGTTCGCGCTGATCGGTGCGGTGGGCACGCCGACCGCGATGGCGACGATACCGATCACCAGCTCCAGGAACGTGCCCTTCATCGGCCCGTTCACCGGCGCCGAGTTCCTGCGCGATCTCGAGCTTCCGAACGTCGTCAACATCCGCGCCAGCTACGGCGCGGAGGCGGAAGCCTGGATCAAGCATCTCACCGAGGATCGCAAGTTCACCCGCATCGGCATCTTCTATCAGGACGATTCCTTCGGCCGCGACGGGCTTGTCGGCGTGAAGCGGGCGCTCGCCAAGCGCGGGCTCGAGCTCGCCGCCGAGGGCACTTACGAGCGCAACACCCGCGCGGTCGGCCAGGCCTGGCGCATGATCAAGCGCGCCGACCCCGAAGCCATCGTCATGGTCGGGACCTATGGTCCGTGCGCGGAGTTCATCAAGCTCGCCCGCCGCAGCGGCGCTCGTCCAACCTTCGTCAACATCTCCTTCGTCGGCGCCGTTGCGCTCGCCGCGGAGCTCGGCCCGGAGGGCGACGGCGTCATCGTCTCGCAGGTGGTGCCGTTTCCCTGGGACCGCTCGCTCAAGCTCGTCGCCGACTACCAGGCGGCGCAGAAGGCGTTCGACCCTACGCTGACACCGGATTTCGTCTCGCTGGAAGGCTATCTGTCCGGCCGCCTTGCGGCCGCGGCGCTGGAAAAGGCCGGCCCTAATCCGACCCGCGCCAGCCTGCTGCGCGCCATCAACGATACCGGCCGTTTCGACATCAGCGGCAGCATCGTCACCGTCGGCACACGCATGCTCGACACGCCGCCGAAGGTGTTCCTGACGGTGATCCAGAAGGATGGGACGTTCAAGGCGGTGGACCGGCTTTGAGACCCTTCACGGCCGCCGCGTCCAGCGGTCGGCGTTGACGGCACCTTGCGGGATTTCTCCCCTTGCGATGGCCTCGACCTGTCGCACCGTCTCCAGCGACTGGTATTCGATGGCCTGCGGCGTCAGCCCGCCGACATGCGGCGTCGCGATGACATTCGGCAGCCTGGCGAGCTCGGGCGTCGGCATCTGGTCCGGTGCGCGGCCGACATCCATGGCGGCGCCGGCGATGCGGCCCTCACGCAGCGCGTGCGCCAGTGCGGTCTCGTCGACGAGATTGCCGCGCGAGAGATTGATGAAGACGGCATGCTTCTGCATGCGCGCCAGCGCCGCCTCCCCGATCAGATTCTCGGTCTGCGCGTTGGCGACGGCTAGGCAGACGACATAGTCCGATGCGACGAGGAGCTCGTCGAGACCGACCTGCCGGATCGCGGCATCGCTGACGGTTACGAAGGGATCGGAGACCAATACCTCCATGCGCAGCACTCTTGTGATCTCGGCGAGGTAGCGCCCGATGCTGCCGTAGCCGATGATGCCGATCCGGCTGCCGGCGAGCTGGCGGCCCATCCGTGCTTCCGGCTTGCGGCCTGCCTGGTAATCTGCGGTGGTCCGCGACACGCCGCGGGAGAGATCGACCATGAAGCCCAGCGCGAGCTCGGCCACGGCCTGCACGAAGCCGGGCCCGGCGCGGGTCACGAGCACGCCGGCTTGCGAGGCCGCATCCACGTCGACGTTGCGGATGTCGACGGCGCAACGGACGAAGGCCCGCAGATGCGGCAATTGCGCAAAGATCTCGCCGCGCCCTTCAGTCATGCGGTCGGCGACGATGATGTCGGCGTCTTTGGCTGCGCGCACCAGGCTGGCTGCGTCCAGCGGCTCATCCTTCTCGTGCAGGATTACCTCGGCGACCGCACGAAGGCCGTTCAGGCTGCGATCGCCGTAATAGTTGCGCCGCATCTCCGGGGTGTGCGCGAGCAGAACCTTCACGACAAGCCTCCTTCAATAGCCGAATGCCCGCGGCAGCGCGGTCGAAACGTCTAGCACAGGGACGGCTCCGGCAGATACCCTGCCCCATTTTGCCGCGGCCCCTGAGTGATCCAGCGCACAGACGCCCTCATGGCGCGGACTTAGAAATAGTGACATCATCGTGCGCATTGCCGTTGGAGGTGACATCATGCGCCGTCCAGTCTTTTCGAATTTGCTTGTTGCGTCCGGGCTTCTCGCACTCACCCAGTTGGTGACGCCGACGGACGCGGCCGCCGAAGCGCGGCTTGCGCTGGTAATCGGCCAATCGGCCTATCGCACGGTGCCGGAGCTGCCCAACGCCGCCAACGACGCCAAGGGCATGACGGAGCTGCTCGGCAGTGCCGGCTTCACCGTCACCACGGCGGCCAATCTGGCCCAAACCGAGATGCGCGCGGCGATCTCGGACTTCGCCGGCAAGGTCAGTGCCAGCGGCCCCGACACCGTCGCGCTGGTGTTCTATGCCGGCCACGGCCTTCAGATCGACGGCGAGAACTATCTGGTGCCTGTCGATCTCGATCCCAAGCGCGAGGCCGACATCCCGCTGCAGGGCGTGCGGCTGAACGACATGCTCAACACGCTCGGCGCGCTGCCGACGCGGGCGCGCATCTTCATGCTCGATGCCTGCCGCAACAACCCGTTCCCAGCGCTCAGCGGCGCCGGCCACGGCCTTGCGATCGTCGATACCAAGGCCGGCGCGCCCGGCTCGTTCATCTCCTATTCGACCTCGCCCGGCGCCGAGGCCGAGGACGGCAACGGCCTCGACAGCCCCTATACGACGGCCGTGCTGACGGTCGCCAAGCAGCCGAACCTGCCGATCGAGGAGATGTTCAAGCGCATCCGCGTCGCGGTGGCACAGTCGACCGACGGCCGGCAGATCCCCTGGGAAAGCTCCTCGCTGACCACCGATTTCAGGTTCTTTGGCGAGAGCGGCGGCAGCACGCCCGCTCTTCCCGGCGCATCCGCCATGGCGCTCGCCGGCGGCACGCGCAGCGTCGCAGACTGGCGCAAGACATTGCAGGGCAAGCCGGCCATGGTCGCCTATGAGCTCGTGATCACCGAGGACACCGTGGAGGCGTATCAGGCCTATATCGAGCTGTACGCCCAGGACACCCGCACGCCGCGCCTTCGCACCGTGCTGGAGCGGCGTCGCCAGATGCTGGCGTGGGAGCGTGCCACCGCCATCAACACCCGCGCCTCGTTCGAGGCATACCTGGCGAACTGGGACAACAGCGATCTCGCGGCAACCGCGCGCCGGCTGCTGCTGCGCGTGCAGAACCGCAACTACGCCGTGCCCGTCGCCGCCGCGGCGACGCCCGTCGCGGTCGCGATGGCGCCGACCTGCCCGTGTTCGACGCCCGCGACCCCGGCAACGCCGGTCCCGCCCGTGATCAAGAAGCGCGTCGAGGAGACCCCGCCGAAGCGCAAGGTGGTCGAGACGCCGCCCAAGCGACGGCCGCCGTCCGAGCAAGTGGTCTACGAGCGCGCACCGCCGCCGGATCGCGGCCCGCCGCCGGAGGCCGTGATGCAGGGCATCGGCATCGGCGTGGGGATCGGCCTCGGCATGGGAATGGGCGGCCGCGGCGGCGACCATAACAGCGGTGGCTACCGCAGATACTGAGCCGGTCCGGCACCAGCAACATTCGGCTCGCGCCAATCGCGCGAGCCGAGCTTATTGCGACAGGGCCGGATGGTCCCGGAGCACGGCTTCTCGAATCCAGCCTGCCTGGATCGCACGCGACAAGATCTGCGCCGTCTTGATGTCCTCAGCCTTCATGCAGAGATCCACGATGCGGCGCACGGCGTCGTCGCGCATCAGATCGTCGGAGATCTTCATCGCGATCTCCATGGCAGCGCGGGCTGCGCGCTCATAGCGCTCGCGCGTGCTGGTCGGCGCCGAAGCGCCGGCGGCTTCGGCGATCGCCCGCGCAGCCTGGCAGATGTTGCGAATCCGGTCGGCTGCTTCGATGTCGCCGAGCGGCCCCCCGATCGGCTCGTCCCAGACGTCTGCCGGCTCTCGCCTCGCGAACCACTTCATTGCCCCACCAATGGTCTTCAATTGCTCGCGGCGTTCAGGACATGCGGCGCGGGCCGATCGCCTCGAACTGCGCCTTCTGCTCGTCGTTGAGCGTGGCGTAGAAATCATCGAGCGCCGCCCGGACCGACTTGATTCCGTCCAGCATGACATCGAGACGCTTGCGGATCGCGGCCATGCGGGCCGGCGGCGTCATCACCTCATTGGGCTCGCAGGACGCCTTGAGCGACGTGCTAACTTTAGCGCTGGTGTCCTGGAGCACCTGGAGTGCCGCGCGCTGAGTGTCGTTGGGACGAAGCCGTTCTTCGATCGTGGCGCCGGGCCAATCGAACGCGGCGGACGGGCTACAAGTCTGCACCGACGATCCACCTGTATTGTTCGATGCCGCGGCACGACGCTGATCGTCGGCAAGCGCATTGAAGCGCGCCTTCTGCTCGTCGTTGAGCGAGCCATAGAATTGGTCCAGCGCAGGCTGAACCAGATCGACGGCCTTCTGCATCGCCTCGACCCGCTGCTGCATGGCGGCGAGCCGGCCGGGCGCCGTCGCTGCGGCCTGCGTCGGACAGGAGGTGCGGATCAACGCTGCCGCGTCGACCGAGGCGTTGCCTAGCGCATCGAGAGCAGCGCCTTGCGCGTTCGTCGGCTGCACCGCGGCTGCGATTTGATCGATCGGCAGGCCGACGATGGCGCGGCGATCGCTGCCGCAGAGCTGATCGAGCGGCGCGCTGCGCGCCCGCCGCCGTCCCTGCGGCTGCTGCGGCAGATAGGCCGACAGCCGATCATAGCCATAGGGGCCGAAAATGCCGGCATAGATGTCCGGATAGCCGTAGCCCCAGAAGGCGATCCCGTCGCCCCAGATCGTGTAATCGTAGAGGTCGTTATAGGCGAACGGCCAGAACAGCGGCCCGACCCAACCGTAGCCGCCGCCGGGATGCTGCCACCATCCGCTGCTTGCACCGCTCCAGCCGGCGAGTGCCGCCGCTGCGGCAATCTGCGCGCGGGCCGCCGGATTGCTGATCAGCCGGCCGTTGCGGAATGCGCCGGCGTTCCATGCGTTGCGGAAGTTCGCTGGCCGGATCGCGGCATTGCGGATCTGACCGAAGTTCGGGCCGCCACGCCGGGCGCCGGTTGTGAACCGCATCCCGCGATGATGCCCGCCATGCGCATGCCCGCCGCCGTGGCCGCGGAAATGGCCGCCGTGGTGACCGCCGCCGCGCCCGCCGCCATGGCCACCTCCATGGCCGCCGCCGTGTCCGCCCTTCGCGAACGCGGCCCCCGCAAGCATGCAGGCAAAGGCCACCGCGGCAATTCCAACGACCGGTCGCACCATCGCACCCTCCCGCGCAAAGCCCTGCCATTGAGCATCGGAAATTGGCGGGAATTGGAACCGGCAGGATTGCCGAAAGTTCCCGGTCAGAGATGCACTGGCCCTTAGGCCTCCGGCACGATCTTGCCGGGGTTGAAAATGTTGAGCGGATCGAGTGCCTGCTTCAGCGCCCGCATCGCGTCGAGCGCCTCGGGGCCGAGCTCGGCCTCGAGATATTTCTGCTTGCCCTGCCCGATGCCGTGTTCGCCGGTGCAGGTGCCGTCCATCGCCTGCGCACGCTCGACCAGGCGATGCATGAACTCCTCGCCGCGCGCCATCTCGTCGGCGTCGTTGGTGTCGCACACCAGCGAGCAGTGGAAATTACCGTCACCGACATGGCCGACGATCGGCGACAGCAAATTGAGCCGCTTGAGATCCTCCTCGGTCTCGCTGACGCAATCGGCGAGCCGCGAGATCGGCACGCAGACGTCGGTCGCGACCACGCCGATGCTGTCGCCGGGCCGCAGCGCCTTCACCGACCAATAAGCATCGTGCCGCGCCTGCCACAGCTTGGTGCGGTCCTCCGGCTTGGTGGTCCAGGAGAAATCGCCGCCGCCGCAGTCCCTCGCGATCTCGCCGAACGCCTTGGATTGCTCGGCGACCTCGATCTCGCTACCGTGGAATTCCATCAGCAGCAGCGGCGTCTCCGGCAGCGTCAGCTTGGAATAGGCGTTGCAGGCCTTCACCTGCGCGGCATTGAGCAGCTCGATGCGCGCGACGGGAATGCCGGTCTGGATCGCCAGGATCACGGCCTGGCAGGCCCCGTGCACGGTCTCGAACGACACCGCGCCGGCCGCGATCGTCTCGGGGATGCCGCGCAGGCGGATCGTCAATTCCGAGATGATGCCGAGCGTGCCTTCGGCGCCGACGAACAGATGCGTCAGGTCGTAGCCCGCGGACGATTTCTTGGCGCGCGTGCCCGTGGTGATGATCTCGCCGTCGCCGCGCACCACTTTCAGCGCCAGTACGCTGTCGCGCATGGTGCCGTAGCGCACCGCGTTGGTGCCGGAGGCGCGGGTCGAGGCCATGCCGCCGAGCGAGGCATCCGCACCGGGATCGATCGGGAAGAACAGTCCCTGGTCACGCAGATGCTCGTTGAGCGCCTTGCGGGTGACGCCGGGCTCGATCACGCAGTCGAGGTCCTCGGCATGCACCGCGAGCACCTTGTTCATGTCGCGCAGGTCGATCGAGATGCCGCCGGCGGGCGCGTTGACCTGCCCTTCCAGCGAGGTGCCGGTGCCGAAGGGAATGACGGGCACGCGATGTCTCGCGCAGATCCGCACCACGTCCTGGATGTCGGCGGTCTCCTGCGCCATCACCACGCCATCGGGCGGCTGGTTGGGAATCCAGGTGGTGGTATGGCCGTGCTGCTCGCGCACGGCCTGCGAGGTGATGAGGCGGTTGCCGAAGCGCGCGGCAAGCTGCTCCAGCGCGCTTGCGAGGGCTTTCGGCTCCGGCCGCGGCGGATTATTGGTGATGGTCGTACCCACGGAATTCCTCCCGACGAGAAGAGACCGTGGCAAAGGACATATAACCGGTCAAGTCAAGGGACCGGACGCATAGCTTGGGAAGGACACATGCCGGAGACTGCCACAGCCCCGATCGCAGAGCCGTTTCGCTCCTCGATCATGCAGGTCGAGCCGCAATGGATCGACTATAACGGCCATCTCAACATGGCCTATTACAACGTGATGTTCGATCGGGCGATCGACGAGTTCTGGCTCGAGCTCGGGATTGGCCCGGTCTACAAGACCGAGTGCAACGGCTCGACCTTCACCGCCGAATGCCACGTGCGCTATTTGCGCGAGATCCATCTCGGCGATCCCGTGCAAATCCTGGTGTGGCTGCTGAACGCCGATGACAAGCGGCTGCACACA
Organism: Bradyrhizobium sp. USDA 336; assembly: GCF_044908355.1. Lineage (NCBI taxonomy): Bacteria > Pseudomonadati > Pseudomonadota > Alphaproteobacteria > Hyphomicrobiales > Nitrobacteraceae > Bradyrhizobium > Bradyrhizobium sp. USDA 336. The sequence goes on from NZ_JBIYDC010000002.1 coordinate 4,079,792, forward strand.
TTCGAGGAGATGCGGCACGGCACCGAGGGCTGGCTGTCGGCGACGTCTGAGAACATGTCACTGCACATGGACATGAATGCGCGGCGCGTTGCGCCGTTTCCGCCCGACATCCGGCAGCGCATTGCAGGGGTCGCCAAATCCCACAGCGCCTTGACGCGACCCGAGGGCATCGGCCGGAGCGTGGCGATGCCCTCGAAGCGTTAGCAGCGCGGTGCTGCCTGGGATTGACCTCTCCCGCCGGGGAGAGGTCGGATTGCGCAGCAATCCGGGTGAGGGGCTGCAGCACCAAGCGAGACTGTAACCCCTCACCCGGATCGCATCTTGCGATGCGATCCGACCTCTCCCTACGGGAGAGGTAAACTACGGCGCGCTATATTCTGTTGCGGCCGCGGGCGAGGCCGACGACGGCCGAGACCAGGAACAGAACGACTGCGATGAAGAAGATGATCTTGGCGATCTCGATCGAAGCGCCGGCGACGCCGCCGAAGCCCAGGATGCCGGCGATCAGTGCGATAACCAGAAACGTCACAACCCAGCCTAGCATGGTCAAACCCTCGTCTTGATGTTGTCTGCGATCGACGCGGCTGGCCGCGCCACCTGTCCTGACAATCTCGACGCGGGAACGATAGTTCCGGTCCCGGCGGGAGCGAAATTCGCCGGCTCAGCTGGAACAAATCGGCCTGACGCGCACGTGGAAAACCCGGCCCGGCGCCCCATATAGGCACCAATCCCTGTTAAGAAGGCTCCCTTCCACCACCCCGCGGTGCCATCGTGGGGCCGATGATTCGCATGACCGAGCCGAGCAAGATCACAGCCGTACCCGACCACCAGCCCGCAGCCGGCGGCATCGCCGCGCGTGCGCGCGCCTCGGTGGGCCCGAAATACCTCGCCGGGCTCAATCCGGAGCAGCGCGAGGCGGTGGAGACGCTGGACGGCCCGGTCCTGGTGCTGGCCGGCGCCGGCACCGGCAAGACCCGCGTCCTGACCACGCGCATCGCGCACATCTTGAGCCAGGGCCGCGCCCGCCCGGCCGAAATCCTGTCGGTGACCTTCACCAACAAGGCCGCGCGCGAGATGAAGCACCGGCTCGGCCAGATGCTCGGCCACGCCGTCGAAGGCATGCCGTGGCTCGGCACCTTCCACTCCATCGGCGGCCGCGTCCTGCGTTTCCATGCCGAGCTGGCCCAGCTGAAGTCGAACTTCACCGTGCTCGACGTCGACGACCAGGTCCGGCTGCTCAAGCAGCTGCTGCAGGCCGAGAACATTGACGAGAAGCGCTGGCCGGCGCGGATGCTGGCCGGCCTGATCGACGGCTGGAAGAACCGCGGCCTGATGCCTTCGCAGGTGCCGTCGGGCGAGGCCGCGATGTTCGCCAACGGCAAGGGCGGCAAGCTCTATGCGAGCTATCAGGAGCGGCTGAAGATCCTGAACGCGGCCGACTTCGGCGACCTCCTGCTGGAGAACATCCGCATCTTCCGCGAGCACCCGGATATTCTCAGGCAGTACCAGCAGCGCTTCAAGTTCATCCTTGTCGACGAGTACCAGGATACGAACGTCGCGCAATATCTGTGGCTGCGGCTCTTGTCGCAGGCGCCGTCTTCCACCTCTCCCCGCTTGCGCGGAGAGGTCGCATCGCGAAGCGATGCGGGTGAGGGCGACTCTCCAAGCACCGAGCTCGTGGAGACTCCCCCTCATCCCGACCTTCTCCCCGCAAGCGGGGAGAAGGAGAAGGCCAAAAACATCTGCTGCGTCGGTGACGACGACCAGTCGATCTATGGCTGGCGCGGCGCCGAGGTCGACAACATCCTGCGTTTCGAGCACGATTTCCCTGGCGCCAAGGTCGTTCGCCTCGAGCGCAACTACCGCTCCACCGGCCACATCCTCGCCGCCGCCTCGCACCTGATAGCGCACAATGAAGGCCGGCTCGGCAAGACGCTGCGCACCGAGGACCAGGACGGCGAGAAGGTCACCGTCACGGGCTCCTGGGATTCGGAAGAGGAAGCCCGCGGCATCGGCGAGGAGATCGAGCAGCTGCAGCGCCAGGGCGAGAAGCTCAACGAGATCGCCATTCTCGTGCGTGCCTCCTACCAGATGCGCGAGTTCGAAGACCGCTTCGTCACGCTGGGCCTGCCCTATCGCGTCATCGGCGGCCCGCGCTTCTACGAGCGCGCCGAAATCCGCGACGCGCTGGCCTATTTGCGCGTCATCAATTCGCCGGCCGACGATCTCGCCTTCGAGCGTATCGTCAATACGCCCAAGCGCGGGCTCGGCGATGCCACCGTGCAGATGCTGCACGACCACGCCCGCAAGCGCCGCATTCCCTTGTTCGAGGCGGCGCGCGCCGTGGTCGAGACCGACGAGCTGAAGCCGAAGGCGCGCGGCTCGCTTCGCGATCTCATCGCGCAGTTCGACCGCTGGCGTGCCCAGCGCGAGGTCACCGCGCACACCGATCTCGCCCAGATCGTGCTCGACGAGAGCGGCTATACCGAGATGTGGCAGAAGGACCGCTCGGCGGACGCCGCGGGCCGGCTGGAGAACCTGAAAGAGCTGGTGCGCTCGATGGAGGAGTTCGAGAACCTGCAAGGGTTCCTGGAGCACATCTCGCTGGTGATGGACCGCGAGGGTGGCGCCGAGGACGATGCCGTGTCGCTAATGACGCTGCATTCGGCCAAGGGCCTCGAATTCGACAACGTATTCCTGCCGGGCTGGGAAGAAGGCCTGTTCCCGAGCCAGCGCACGCTGGACGAGCAGGGCCGCGCCGGCCTGGAAGAAGAGCGCCGGCTCGGCCATGTCGGCCTGACCCGCGCCCGGCGCCGCGCAAAGATCTATTTCGCGACCAATCGCCGGATCCATGGCGCCTGGTCGACCACGATCCCGTCGCGCTTCCTCGACGAATTGCCGGCGGCCAATGTCGAGATCACGGAATCCAAGGGCGGCTCCGGATGGGGCGGCAGCGGCGGCTACGGCGCCTCGCGCTTCGACGACATGGAGGCGTTCGGCTCCAGCTATTCGACCCCGGGCTGGCAGCGCGCGCAGGCGAACCGGAATCGCGGCGGCGGTCGAAGCGGCGGTTTTGAGGAAGAGGCAGCGACGTTCTCCTCCTCGTCATCCGGCCCCGATTTCGGCAGCTTCTCCTCGCGCCGGCGCGGGCCCTTGACGATCGAAGGCGAGCTGGTCGCCAAATCGACCGGCACGACGTCCGAATTCTCGCTGGAAGACCGCGTCTTCCACCAGAAATTCGGCTATGGCCGCGTCACCAAGATCGACGGCAACAAGCTCACCATCGCCTTCGACAAGGCCGGCGAGAAGAAGGTCGTGGACAGTTTCGTGCAGCGGGCGTGAGGCCCGATATGGCTCAGTACGTTGCCATCATCGAGGACGCCGAGCCGGACGAAACCGTGAGCTTGTGGTTTCCGGACCTGCCCGGTTGCATCTCTGGCGGCGACGACGTCGAGGAGGCCCTGGAGAATGCGCCCGAGGCGCTCGCATTCTATGCGCAGGAGCTGATCGCGGACGGTCGCCAGCTGCCCCCACCGCGGACGCTGGACGAGCTCAAGGCCGATCCGGCGTTTGCCGAGGATGTCAGGAACCATACCATCGCCCTGGTCGACTGGCCGCCCCTCGCTGAGGCCGAGTGAGGACTGTTCGCCGCACTGCGCAACTCTCGACAGTTCTCGCCCGAAACGCCCCTTGACCACCGCGAACTTCCCCGTATCAGATAACCCCATGGTCCGGGGCATCGCACTGATCTTGCTTGCATTGGGGATGCCGTCGCTTGCGGCGGCGGAGACCATGAGCTTTGGCGATTCGATCGGCAAGCTGGCGGCGAGCTGCGGGGCGGAAATCGTCGCCAATTGCCGCGGCGTCAACCCGGATTCGAACCGGCTGAAGGAATGCCTGTCGCGCAATCGCGACGTGCTCTCGCCGCAATGCACGAGCGACTATCTCGGCGTGTTCGACGCCATCCAGAAGCGCGTCGCCGCGCGCGTGACGGTGGCGAACGCCTGCCAGCGCGAGATCGTCAAGGTCTGCGGCGGCTCGACCAAGGAGACCAGCAAGTCGGTCCCGTGCCTGGTCTCGACCCCCAAGGGCATCAGCAACAACTGCCTGAAGGCCGTTGACGACGCGGGGTATCGCTGATGCGCGCGAACGGGCTCGCCACCGCAGGACTGGGCTTGGCGCTGGGCCTCGCTTTGCTCGCGGGCCCCGCCGGCGCGCAGACGGCGGCGCCGACCCGCGACGACATCGTCGCGAAGCTGAACCATTTCGAAGAGGCCGCCGAGATCGACCTGCCCGCGCTGAAGCAGCAGGTGATGGAGCGCGCCAAGACCAGGATCAAGAACGATCCGGGGCCGGTGAACCGGCCGCTGATCGCGCCGGAGCTCGCCAAGCTGCCCGCCTTCAATGCGCAGATCCAGTTCGACGCCGACACGCCGATCATCCAGCCGACATCCTACCAGACGGTCGGCCGCATTGCGGACGCGCTGGTTCATGCCTCGCTGCTGCCCTACACTTTCCTGATCGTCGGCCACGTCGAATCCAATTCGAAGACGCGCGAGGCCAATGCGATCCTGAGCCAGCGCCGGGCCGATGCGATCCGTGACGTGCTGGTGAACACCTTCAAGATCTCGACCAAGCGGCTGCATCCGATCGGCCTCGGCGAGGAGCAGTTTCTCGATCGGGCCAAGCCGACCTCCGCCGTCAACGGCCAGTTGCAGATCCTGACTTATGCCAAGCTGCCGGAGGAGCCGCGTCCGGCAGCGACGCCAGCGCCTGCGGCGAAAAAGCCCGTCAAGAAGCGCTGAGTGAAGGCGGCTGCGCGGCTGACGGAACCCTTTGAAGTGCGGACTATTTTGCAGCCTGTCCCGGACGCGCGCAGGCGGTTTCACGCGACAAAAGTGCCGGTTTGTGCACTGCCCGGTCCAGTGCTATAGCCTCTGTTCGCCCTTCCCGACCCCGTGCTGCATGAGACCGAAATGGGTGGCTTTTTCCAGCGCCAACTTGCCGTTTATGTCGAGTACCATCGCGATCCCCGCAACACGGCGATGCATGTGGTCGGCATCCTTCTGCTGTTCACCGGCGCCGTGCTGCCGCTGACGCTGGTCAAGCTTCCGCTGTTCGGATTCAACGTCAGCCTGGCGGTGGTCCTGGCTGTTCCGGTCTTGATTTATTGGCTGCTGCTCGACGCGGCGCTCGGGCTCGGCATTCTGGCCGTCTCCGTCGTGCTATTTTCGGTTGCGACGACGATCGCGGCGCAAGTCAGCACCGCGACGATGTGGGCGATTTTCGCGACGCTGGTGGTGCTCGGCCTCGCCGCGCAGGCCATCGGCCACAAGGTTTTTGAGGGGCGCGAGGCCTCGTTGTTCACGTTCCCCTCGCATCTTTTGCTTGGACCGATGTTCGTCATGGCAAAATTATTCATTGCATTGGGCTTCCGTCGCGACCTTGCCGCGATTCTGGCGCCTCTTCCGGCCAATTCTCTTTCAACCCGATAACGCTCGAAGCGAAACAGCAACTTCTGCATGGCTCTCGTCCTGGTTACCGGTGGCAGTGGCTTCATCGGACATCACCTCGTAGAAGCGCTCCGCGTCCGTGGGCAGCGGGTCCGCATTCTTGATGTCCGTGTGCCGAGCGCGGCGAACGCGGATGTCGAGCATGTCCACGGCTCGGTGCTGGACTGTGCCGCGGTCGATGCGGCGATCGCCGGTTGCGATCAGGTCTATCACCTCGCCGGCCTGCCCGGCATGTGGGTCGCCAACAAGCAGGACTTTCACGAGGTCAATTGCCGCGGCACCGAAGTCGTGCTGGCGGCGGCGATGAAGCGCGGCGTCTCGCGCTTCCTGCACTGCTCGACCGAATCGATCCTGTTCCCCTATTCCGACCTCAAGGGCGTTCCCGCCGAAGAGGCGCTGCAGCCGGCCGAGGCGATGCCCGGCGCCTATACGCGGTCGAAATCGCTTGCCGAGCATCATGCCGCCAAGGCGGCAGAAGCGGGCTTCCCGGTGGTGATCGGCACGCCGACCATGCCGATCGGCGCCGCCGACCAACATCTGACACCGCCGACCGCGATGCTCTGGTACTTCCTGCAGAAGAAGGTGCAGCCGCATCTCAACTTTCTGGTCAACCTGGTCGACGTCCGCGACGTCGCCATGGGTCTCGTGCTGACCATGGAACGCGGCCGCCTCGGGCAGCGCTACATCCTCGGCGGCGACTGCGTCCCGCTCGGCGACATCCTGCGCATGATGTCGGCGATGAGCGGCCGCCGGCAATTTCCGGTCGTCGTACCTGGCAAGATCGCCGAGCTCTCCGCGATCATGCTCGAATACATCGCCGATCACATCACGCGCCGGCCGCCCAACGGCACCGCCGAGGGCGTGCGGATCGCGCTCGCCGCGAGCGATCTTTCGATCGGCAAAGCCCGTACCGAGCTCGGCTATTCGCCGCGTCCGATCGAGCCGGTCTTGCGCGAAACCATCACCCATCTGCTCGCCCGCAACGGCCAGCAGCCCTCCGGCGCCCTCAAGCATCACGCGCTGTCCTCGCGCGCGAGCTGACGCCGCTTCAAACGCAAAGAACCTTCATGTCTTTCGATTTCAGCAAGCTACTCTCTGTCGCCTGGGGTGGCTGGACCACGACCTGGCCGACGCAACTGCTCGCCCTGATCTGGCTCGCTTTTCTGGTCAGCTGGGTCGGCGCCTCGTTCTGGCAGGGCCGAACCAAGAAGCAGGTCATGACGCTGGAGTCGCAGCGCTATCGCCTGCCGATCCTGGTCGGCGGCATCCTGTACACGCCGTTCATTGCGGAAGCCATGGGCTGGAAGCCGCTTTGGGTGCTCGGCAACACCGGCATCATCATCGCAGCGGTCCTCTCCGTGGCCGGCATCGCTTTCGCATGGTGGGGGCGGCTGCATCTCGGAAAATTCTGGTCCAACACCATCACCCAGAAGGAAGACCATCGCGTCATCGACACCGGGCCGTATGGCTTGGTGCGCCACCCCATCTACACCGGACTAATCTTCGGGATGCTGGTCACCGGCGTCGCGATCGGCTTGGTGACGACGATCCTCGGCGCCATCCTGATCTCGCTCGGCATGTGGCAGAAGGGCCGGATGGAAGAGGTGTTCCTGTCCAAGGAGCTCGGCGAACACGCCTATGGCGCCTATTGCCGCCGCGTTCCGATGATCATTCCGTTCACGTCGCCGCGGTGAGGGCGTCACTCTCCTGTCCAGACGCGCTGCGGTGCGTCCGGGGCACGAGTGCACGATCCGACTCGCCAAGGAACCACACCTCCGCTGGTCCGTTAGCCCTCGACATCTGTCAACGGCCGCAGAGCATCGAGCCATGTCGGACGCCTACGATTATTTTCGCGCACACGCGATCGCCGCCGTCCGCAAGGCGCGGGCGCTGCCCCCCGGGCGGACGAAGCAGAAGCAGCGCACGGTGGCGCGGGTCTATCATCTGCTCTCCAGGGAAGCGGCGCTGGCGCCGAACATCCGTCACTTGGATGATTTTCGCGCGGCACGACGGCTGGAGCGGCAGATCGGCCGTTGATCTCCGGGCCGACGCCGCGACCTGTCCCATGCAAATTCGATCGGCTGCCATTCCACGGGAATAGGCCCCTGCTGAGCTCCGCACAGGTTGACGTCGGCCCCGTCAACCAGTTGGATGCGCGCGCACACGGGGGCTTGTCATGACGTTTTCCAGCATCTTCGCGCAGTTCGTCGCCTTCATTGGCGGCATCGCGCTGCAATGGCGCAAGATGACGGGCACCGAGCCCACGCCGGCCTGGGGCGAAAAGCCCGCCATTCCCGAAGCGAAACCGCAAGGCGCGATCCCGACCTTGAAGATGCCGACCGCACGCGGCTGGCGCGACGGACAGAAGCCGATCGCTGCACCCGGGCTGAAGGTCGATGCATTCGCGACCGGTCTCGACCATCCGCGCTGGATCGAGGTGCTGCCCAATGGCGACGTGTTGATCGCAGAGGCAACGCAGATCGCGGGCGCCCCGCGCAGCGTGTTCCACTATGCGATGCAGGCGACGATGCGCCGCGCCGCCGCGCTCGGCGTCTCCGCCAACCGCATCACGCTGTTGCGCGACAAGGACGGCGACGGCGTCGCCGAAGTGCGCGGCACGTTCATGGAGAACCTGAGCCAGCCGTTCGGCATGGCACTGGTCGGCGACACTTTCTATGTCGGCAACACCGACGGCGTAATGGCTTTCCCGTACGTTGCCGATGCCGACCGCATCACAGCACCGGGCAAGCGGCTCACGACGTTCAAGCCTGCCGGCCACTGGACGCGCAGCCTGCTCGCCAGTCCCGACGGCAAGAAGCTCTATGCCGGCGTCGGCTCGCTTAGCAACATCGCCGAGATGGGCATGGAGGTCGAGCAAGGCCGCGCTGCGGTCTACGAGCTCGATCTCGTCGCCGGCACGCATCGCATCTTTGCGGCCGGCCTGCGCAATCCCGTGGGCCTTGCCTGGGAGCCGACTACGAAGGTGCTCTGGACCGTCGTCAACGAGCGCGACGGCCTCGGCGACGAGACGCCGCCCGACTATCTCACGTCCGTGCGCGACGGAGGCTTCTACGGCTGGCCCTACTGCTACTGGGGCAAGACGGTGGACGACCGCGTGCCGCAGGATCCCGTGATGGTCGCCAAGGCGATTCAACCGGACTATGCGCTCGGTGGCCACACAGCCTCGCTCGGCCTGTGCTGGATGCCCGCAGGCACCCTGCCCGGCTTCGGCGACGGCATGGTGATCGGCCAGCACGGCTCGTGGAATCGCAGCAAGCTGTCCGGCTACAAGCTGGTGTTCATCCCGTTCGCGAACGGCAAGCCGTCCGGCCCCTCGCGCGACATCCTGTCGGGCTTCCTGTCGCCGGACGAGAAGGAATCCTACGGTCGCCCGGTCGGCGTCACGATCGGTCCCGACAGGAAATCGCTACTGATGGCCGACGACGTCGGCAACGTGATCTGGCGCGTGACGGGGGCGTAGGAGCTCACGTCCCGACGCACAGCGTGGCGCGCTGCTTGCGGAGCAGCGCGATCACCGACAGCGCGGTGATCAAGCCGGTCTTGGGATTCTCGGACGGGATGTTCTCGGTGCCCATCGAGAAGCGCGCCGAATCCGCCTCGACCTCGATGCGGTGAACGTTGCGTGTCACGGTCGGGTCGGCCCAAACCTGGATTTGGGTGCGATCAGGCCCGATGCCCGCGAGCGACAACGCAACGGCGACATTGACGTTGGCCGGAAAGCCCTTTGCCGCTTCGCGCGCGCTGCCCTCGAACAGCTTCAGCGGCTCGCGCAGATTGTCGATGTCGATCCTGTTCTGGACGATGAACGGCGCGCCCTTCAAGCCGTCAATCGGCTTGCGGGTCACCATCTTCACGGAATGGATGGTGCCGATTGCGGCGGCGTTGACGGCATCGAGGCCGATCAGCGCGCCGGTCGGCACGAGGATGCGGCCGCCATTGGCGCGGGCGAGATCGACGAGATCGAAATTGTCGAGCAGGCCGCCGACGCTGACCACGACGGCGGCCTTGCCGCGCTTCACCGCCGGCTCGACGATCGCACGCAGCTGGCTGCTCGGCGCGCATTCGACGACGATGTCGGCGGCATCGCCGAGCTGGGCGATCGGCAGGATCTTCGGCGGGTGGCGCAGGCTGTCGACGAAGGCTTGATGCTTGGCGGGATCCCGCACGGCCACGGCCGCGAGCGACAGGCCCTCGATGCCCTGATCGAGCGCGGCTGCAATCTTGGTGCCGATCGAGCCCAGCCCGGCAATGGCCACCCGCAATTCGCCTGAAGGCGTCTGATCCGTCATCACCATCCCTCTGTCTTGGCCTCTGTCCTGGCCTCTGTCTTGGCCGATGTCATAGCCGCTCACGCCTCCCGCGCATAGCTGCGTAGGCGGGCTTCCAGAACGGCCAGCATGGCATCGCGGGCCGGATCGCGCGAGCCACGCAGCCAGGCGGCGGCAAGCGGCAACCGGCCGACCGACCCGCTCTGCCTCAGTCGAAGCGGCACGAAGCGCACACCCGCCACCGCCATCCGTGCGGTCCAGCGCGGCACGATCGCGACCCCGAGCTTCGTTGCCACGAGGTTAATGATGGTCTGCTTCTCGTCGGCGACCTGCACGATGCGCGGCGTTAGGCCGGCCTGCTCGAACAGCTTGACCGTGAGGTCGTGGCTATCCGGTCGCGAGCGGCGGTCCGGCACCAGCATCGCCTCCTGGGCGATATCCGCGAGCGTGATCGCTTTGCGCCCGGCCAGAGCGTGCCGCCGTGGTAACGCAACGATCGCGCTCTCCTGAAGCAGGTCTCGGAATTCAAGTCGCTTGTCCGGCCGGTCAGGCGGACGCACGAAGGCGAGATCGATCGCACCGGTCAAAATCTTCGGCAGCAGCCGGACAGTCTTGTCTTCGAGGAGCTGCACCGCAATGTCAGGGTGCCTGGCACGAAAATCGCGCAGAAGCGGCGGCAACAGTCCGGCCGCCGCGCTGTCGATGGCACCGACCCGCAGCCGTCGCGCGGTCCCCGCGCGCAAGCGATTTCGGAAGTTGCTCTCGACAGCCTCGACCTTGGCGAGGATGGCGCGGGCATCGCGCAGCAGCGTCGCGCCGTCCTCGGTGAGTTGCACCGCTCGCGTCGTCCGCGCAAACAGCCGCGTTCCAAAATGCTCCTCCAGCAGCCTGATCTGCCGGCCGAGCGCAGAAGGTAGCATCTGGAGCTGCTGCGCCGCGCGGCCGAAGTGCAGCTGCTCGGCCGTCGCCACGAAGCATCGGAGCTGATGCAATTCCATTCGCCGTCCTCTCGCCTCGCCAGACCGCGCTTGAAGCCTTGCGCGAGGTCGTCATGCCCGGGCTTGTCCCGGGCATCCACGTTCTTGGGCCGCGGGGAAAGGCGTGGATGGCCGGGTCAAGCCCGGCCATGACGCCGTGGCGGCCTCCCCAGGATTATATCATTTTTTTGTATAAACTAGCGCCGATTGAGTTTGCCCTGCGCTCCCGTCTAGATTCGCCCGCGACGCCGACGGCCGGATATGCCGGCCCGATCTCTCAAACGGAGCCTTCCCATGCGGACCCATTCGATCGCAGCCATTCCCGCCGACGGCATCGGCCCCGAGGTGATCTCGGCCGGGTTGCGCGTGCTGGAGGCTCTCGCAAAACGCAGTGGCGATCTCGCCTTCAACGTCAAGACGTTCGACTGGGGCTCGGATTATTACAAAAAGCACGGCGTGATGATGCCGGCGGACGGCCTCAACGAACTGAAGAAGTTCGACGCGATCTATTTCGGCGCGGTCGGCGCCCCCGACGTGCCCGACCACATCACGCTGTGGGGCCTGCGCCTGCCGATCTGCCAGGGTTTTGACCAATACGCCAATGTGCGGCCGACCAAGATCCTGCCGGGCGTCGCCTCGCCGCTGCGCAATGTCGGCGTCGGCGATCTCGACTGGGTGATCGTGCGCGAGAATTCGGAAGGCGAATATGCCGGCATGGGTGGCCGCGCCCACAAGGGCCTGCCGGAAGAGGTCGGCACCGAAGTCGCCGTCTTCACCCGCGTCGGCGTCATGCGGATCATGCGCTATGCGTTCCAGCTCGCGCAGTCGCGCCCGCGCAAGCTGCTGACCGTCGTGACCAAGTCGAACGCGCAGCGCCACGGCATGGTGATGTGGGACGAGATCGCGGCCGAGGTCGCCGGCGAATTCCCTGACGTGACCTGGGACAAGATGCTGGTCGATGCCATGACGGTGCGCATGACGCTGCATCCGAAGAGCCTCGACACCATCGTCGCGACCAACCTGCACGCCGACATCCTCTCCGATCTCGCCGGCGCGCTGGCGGGAAGCCTCGGCGTCGCGCCGACCGGAAACATCGATCCGCAGCGCCGCTTCCCCTCCATGTTCGAGCCGATCCACGGCTCGGCCTTCGACATCACCGGCAAGGGCATCGCCAACCCGGTCGCAACGTTCTGGACCGGCGCGCAGATGCTCGAGCATCTCGGCGAGAAGGATGCCGCCTTACGGCTGATGGCGGCCGTCGAGCGTGTCTGCGCCGCCGGCGTGCTGACGCCGGATGTCGGCGGCAAGGCAACGACGAAGGAAGTGACTGATGCCGTGGTCGATGCGATTCACGGATCGAACGTTTGATGACTGCTCTACGTCATGGCCGGGCTTGTCCCGGCCATCCACGATCTTTCGTCCCGCACAAGAACGTGGATGCCCGGGACAAGCCCGGGCATGACGAGTTTGCGGAACGACTGCTCACTCGACAAGCACTGCGTTCCTCGGCCGACAAGAGGGCCTCTTATTTTCGTCCAGCCGTCGCCGGAGCTGGCGAAGGGACCGCCATCGCGGCGGCCGGCTCGGGCGGTGTCAGATGGCGGGGGACGATGATGGTCTGGCCCGGCGTCAGCTGCGCGTTCTCGGGCAGCGAGTTGCTCTGCGCCAGCGTCCACAGCGGCACGCGATTGGCTGCGGCGATGCTCTCCATGGTGTCGCCGCGGCGCACCGGCACCCGCACGCCACTGTCCCACAATTCGACCAGCGTGTCCGCCGGCACGAGATAGCGCAGCGGCACGGCATCGGCCTGCGTTTGCGGCGGAATGCGCGGCAGCTGCGTCACCATCTCGACGATCTGACGATGGATATCGTCGGACTTCTCGATGTTGATGTGGGTGACGCGCGCGTTCCGCTTGAGGTCATAGCTGGCGTAATGGCCGCGAAAGCCGGGAACAGCCACGACGTCGCCGCCGCCGAGCACGCTGTCGGACAGGAAGATGTTGATGAAGCGCTCGACGTTGAGGGGAACATCGCCGGTCGCTTGCGCGGGATCGATGGCGATGACGAGGCTGATCGGGATGTTCTCCTTGGCCGCCATCTCGGAGATGACGATCGAGCACAGCCCGCCCATGGAATGGCCCATCAGCACGATCGGCGCCGGCGATTCCTTATAGCTGGAGATGGCGCGATCGCCGATCCACCGGCAGATGGTGAATTCGTAGACGTTAGCCGAGAAGCCCGCCTTCGTTAGCTTCTCTTCGAGCCGATCCATGCCGGTCGAGAAGATGGGACCCATGGCGCCGCGGAACAGGTAGATTTTTGGTGGCGGCAACGGCTCGAACGGCGGAGGCGGCGGCGGCGCGGCGGGGGCGGTCGCGTTGGTCTTGGACTTCGGCGGTGAGGCAGCGGCCGTGCCGCTGCTCAAGGCGAGCAGCACGATCGCTGCCAGCGCGAGGAGTCGCCTCGAATGAATCATCAGTCCAGCAGTCCCACCCTGGGAGGCAGCGACCTCCCCTGCCGGGCTTAGTGACCACCAATTGGGTGGATTTTGGGGCACGGAACCGACCATCTCTCGTCCGGCGCCCTCTCCGGCTGCCGCGCCGCGGGACGGGGCTGCGACCGTCGGCCTCAGGCGGGCCTCTCCCGGGCTAAAGCGGCAGCAGCCGGTTGAGCAATTCGAGCAGGGTGCGTTGCTCCGCCTCGGTGAGCGGGGCCAGCATCTTCCGGTTATAGAGCCCCGTCAGGCTTGCCCCGTCCTGAATGAGCTTGGCGCCCTTCGGCGTGAGCATCAACTCGACGGCGCGGCGGTCGGATTTCGAGCGGTTACGCTTGATGAAGCCGGACGATTCCAGCTCGTTCAGGATCTTGATCAGGTTCGGCAGGCGCAGGCGGAGCAGGCTGGCAAGGCTGCTGGGGGGAACGCCCGGATTGTCGCGAATGACGACGAAGATCGCGTAGGTCGCCGGCGTCAGGCCCAGTGCGGCGAACTCCTCGTAGAAGCCTTCGAAGAACTTCAGCTGCGCGAGCCGCAGCATGAAGCCGGGCGTGCGCTGCAGCGCGCGCAAGTCCAGTGACGTCTCCGACGGTTGAGCGGGCTTCGCTCCGGGTCTGACTGCTTTCGGGCTCATGATCCTGTATCCGGCGGCCACAAGTCGGCCGAATTGACACTCTCGAAAATAGCTATAAAATATAACTATTATAGAGCGGCACCAAGACCGCCCATGGGAGGGACACAATGAACAGCAAATTCCTGCATAAACTATGCATGGTGGCCGCGGTGCTGACCGCCGCACCGGCCTTGGCCCAGGACGTCGTGAAGATCGGCATCCTGAACGATCAATCGGGGCCGTTCGCGAGCTATCAGGGCATCGGCTCGGTCGTCGCCGCCAAGATGGCCGTCGAGGACTATGGCGGAAAGGCCGCCGGCAAGCCGGTGGAAGTCGTTGCGGCGGACCATCAGAACAAAACGGACATCGGCATCGGTATCGCCCGGCGCTGGTACGAGAACGAGAGCGTCGATGCGATCTTCGACATTCCGAACTCGTCGATTGCGCTCGCCGTGGCCGGCATGAGCGCCGAGAAGAACAAGGTCTTCGTCGGCTCGGGCGCCGGCACGGTGCTGCTGACCGGCGAGAAGTGCACGCCAAACACCGTGCACTGGACCTACGACACCTATTCCTACGGGCGCGGCCTCGGCAAGGCCATTGTGCAGCAGGGCGGCAAGAAATGGTTCTTCATCACCGCGGATTACGCGTTCGGCCATGATCTGGAAAAGCAGGCCGCGGAAGCCGTGAAAGCGTCCGGCGGTGAGGTGCTCGGCAGCGTGCGGCATCCGTTGGGCACGGCTGATTACGCCTCATTCCTGCTCCAGGCCCAGGCGTCGGGTGCGAGCGTCATCGCATTCGCCAATGCAGGGGACGATACCATCACCTCGATGAAGCAGGCCGCCGAGTTCGGGCTGACGAAGGATCACAAGCTGGTCGGATTGATCCTCGGCATGAACGGTCTTCCCGCGCTTGGGCTCAAGTTTGCGCAGGGCGCGCAGATCATGAATCCGTTCTACTGGGATCTGACCGACGGCACGCGTGCTTTCGCGAAGCGCTTCGCCGAACGCATTCCCTCGAAGGCCTATCCGAACGACATGCAGGCCGGCGTCTATGCCTCGGTCATCCACTACCTCAAGGCAGTCGACAAGGCCGGCGGCGCCAAGGACGGCAAGGCCGTGGTCGCGACGATGAAGCAGATGCCGACCGACGATCCGGTGTTCGGCAAGGGCTACATCCGCAAGGACGGCCGCAAGATCCATCCGCTCTACCTGTTGCAGGTCAAGGCTCCCGAGGAATCGAATTCGTCCTGGGATCTGCTGAAGGTCGTTGCCACGATCAAGGGCGAGGACGCGTTCCGGTCCGAGAGTGACGGTCAGTGCCCGCTCGCAAAGCAATAGCGGTTCGGAGCTGACCATGAGCGGCATTGCATCCAGTCCGATCGATCCGTTCGCGCCCGGCTTTCTGACGGATCCCTATCCCGCCTATGAGGCGCTGCGCGCAATCGGGCCGGTGTTCGAAGTGGAGCGCTACGGCGTGTGGGCTATGGCCTGCAATGCCGAGGTCGAAGCGGCCCTGAAGGACTGGAAAACGTTCATCAGTGGCGAGGGCGTCGGGCTGAACGGGATGAACCCGGCGCTGCCAAAGCCGCTGACGCTGCAGATCGATCCGCCCGACCACGACAAGGGCCGCCGCGTGCTCGGCCGCACGCTGTCTCCGGGCGTCGCAAGGAAGCTGCGCGAGACGTTCCAGCGCGAAGCAGAGAGGAAGGTCTCGGAGCTGATCGACAAAGGCACGTTCGATGCCGTGACCGATCTTGCGGAAGCCTATCCGATGAAGGTGTTTCCGGACGCGATCGGCATCCGCGCCGATGGGCGCGAGAAGCTGCTCGCCTGGAGCACGTTCGTATTCAACAGCTTCGGCCCGGAGAACGAGATCCTCGCGGCGTCGCGGAAGGACGGTCTCGCGGCGCAGAGCTGGATCATGGAATGTTGTGCGCGCGATGCGCTACGGCCCGACAGCCTCGGCATGATGATCTACCAGGCGGCCGATGAGGGCGAGATCACCGAGCACGAGGCGACGCATCTGGTGCGGCCGTTCCTCACTGCCGGGATCGACACCACCGTCAACGGCATCGGCAATACCCTGCTCGCGCTCGCCACCCATCCGGACGAATATCGCAAGCTGCACGAGAAACCAGAGCTGGCACGCAACGCCTTCGAGGAAGGTCTGCGCTACGATTCACCGGTGCAGACGTTCTTTCGTACCACCTCGCGCGATGCCGAGATCGGCGGCGGCGTGATCCCGGCGCACCGTAAGGTGCTGCTGTTCATGGCCTCCGCCAATCGCGATCCCGCGCGCTGGGACAAGCCGGGCCGTTTCGACGTGGAGCGGGTTGCAACCGGCCATGTCGGCTTCGGCGCAGGCATCCACGCCTGCGTCGGCCAGATGATCGCGCGTCTGGAGGGCGAATTGATCTTCGGCGAGCTCGCAAGGCGCGTGAAGACGATCGAGTTCACGGCGGAGCCGAAGCGCAGGCTCAACAATTCCCTGCGCGGGCTGGAGAGCATGCCGGTTCGCGTGACGCCAGCTTAGGCGGCATCACGCGGCCGGATGCGCGACGGCTCAGTTCCGCGCCGGCGCCGTCGCCGCCGCAGCGCGCGCGGGCCGCGGTGCGCCGGGCTCGGCGACGGGAGCAGCCGGCGCGCGCGAGCGCATGATCGCGGCATTGATCTCGGCGATGACACGGCGCTGGATCGCCTCGTTCTTGTCGATCGAGACGTGGCCGACTCCGGTGCCGCGGACATCGACATTGTCGAGCTTGCCGCGGAACCCGGCCGCGGCCCGCACCGGCTCGCCGGGGCCGTCACCGATATAGATGTTGATGTAGCGTTCCGCGCCGGTCGAGAGCTTGGTTCTTGAACACGGAGTCGAGGCCGATCGCGAGCTTCACGGGCACGCCGAGTTGGTTGAGCTTGGCGATCATGTCGGGCAGCGCGGTCGCACCGGAGGAATGGCCGACCAGGATGATGGTCTTGAGCCGACCGGCCTTGTAGGCAGCCGCCGCTTCATCGGCGAGCGAGGACCAGGACACGAAATTGGCGACGGTCACCGGGATGCCCTGCGCCTGGAGGCGGGCGCCGATCGTGTCGAGGCCGAGCGAGAAGATGTTGAGCACGCCGCGGAGCAGATAGACATGCGTGGTCGCCGCCGCGGCCTGGCTCGGCGCGGCCTTGGCGGTGGTCGGGCTGATGGCAACAGCTGACAGCAGGAGCAGGCCCATCGCCCAAACACGGAGGGCGGACAATTGGCTGGCGCCGGCGGTGTGACGGCCGTTCGGTCTCATCGATCTTTTCCCTGGAGACAATACGCTTCGCGATTGGCCGGAATCGTAGCCACGGCGCGCTCGCAGACGCAACAAAGAGGCGCGTGAGCGCCAATCTTAGCAGCAAGCCGTGACCATCGCGCAACACTTGCCCGGAACATGCCGCTAAAGCGCCTGTTTTGAGACCATTTTTCTCCGGGGAATTGCGGAGGGACAATGGCGTTCCTATTTCAGGGCTCCGCCGACCTGTCCTCCTGGATGGTCCGGCCCCTCCCCCAGCCTTTGCTCCTCAGCCTTGCGGCCATCATGTCTTCCATCATTTCCGTCGCCAATCTGTCGAAGACCTATGGGTCCGGCTTCAAGGCACTCAAGAACGTCAATCTCGACATCAAGCGCGGCGAGATTTTTGCGCTGCTCGGCCCCAACGGCGCCGGCAAGACCACGCTGATCTCGATCATCTGCGGCATCGCCAATCCGAGCGAGGGCCGCGTCCTGGTCGGCGGCGAGGACATCCAGGCCTCCTACCGCAAGGCGCGCTCGCTGATCGGCCTCGTGCCGCAGGAATTGCACACCGACGCCTTCGAGAGCGTGTGGGCGACCGTGAGCTTCTCCCGCGGCCTGTTCGGCAAGCCGAAGAACCCCGATCACATCGAGAAGGTGCTGAAGGCCCTCTCGCTGTGGGACAAGAAGGACAACAAGATCATCACGCTCTCGGGCGGCATGAAGCGCCGCGTGATGATCGCCAAGGCATTATCGCACGAGCCGCAGATCCTGTTCCTGGACGAGCCGACCGCCGGCGTCGACGTCGAGCTGCGCAAGGGCATGTGGGAGGTGGTGCGCGGGCTTCAGCAATCCGGCGTCACCATCATCCTCACCACGCATTACATCGAGGAAGCCGAGGAGATGGCCGACCGCATCGGCGTCATCAACAAGGGCGAGATCGTGCTGGTCGAGGACAAGACGACCTTGATGCAGAAGCTCGGCAAGAAGCGGCTGACGCTGCATTTGCAGAACAAGGTCTCGTCGTTGCCGGAAAGCCTCAGCCATTACGAGCTCGAGCTCTGCGACGGCGGCGCGACGCTGGTCTACGATTACGACACCCAGGGCGAGCGCACCGGCATCACCAGCCTGCTCGGCGACCTCCGCACCGCCGGCATCCGCTTCAACGACCTCGACACGACGCAATCGTCGCTCGAGGACATCTTCGTCGACCTCGTGAGGACGTCATGAACCACCGCGCCATCCGAGCCATCTACCTGTTCGAAATGGCGCGCACCTGGCGGACGCTGCTGCAAAGCATCGTCTCGCCCGTGGTCTCGACTTCGCTCTATTTCGTGGTATTCGGCGCCGCGATCGGCTCGCGCATCAGCGAGGTCGAGGGCGTCAGCTACGGCACCTTCATCGTGCCGGGCCTGATCATGCTCTCGGTGCTGACGCAGAGCATCGCCAACGCCTCGTTCGGCATCTACTTCCCGAAATTCACCGGCACGATCTACGAGATCCTGTCGGCGCCGATCTCCTATTTCGAGATCGTGCTCGGCTATGTCGGCGCCGCCGCCACCAAGTCGATCATCCTCGGCCTGATCATCCTGGCAACCGCCGGCCTGTTCGTGCCGCTGCACATCCAGCATCCGGTCTGGATGTTGACCTTCCTGGTGCTGACGGCGGTGACGTTCAGCCTGTTCGGCTTCATTATCGGCATCTGGGCCGACGGGTTCGAGAAGCTGCAGATGATTCCGATGCTGGTGGTGACGCCGCTCACCTTCCTCGGCGGCAGCTTCTATTCCATCGACATGCTGCCGCCGACCTGGCGCACGGTCGCGCTGCTCAATCCGGTCGTCTATCTGATCTCCGGCTTTCGCTGGAGCTTTTACGAGATCGCGGACGTCAGCGTGTCCGTCAGCATCGGCATGACGCTGGCCTTCCTGGTGATCTGCCTGGTCGTGATCTGGTGGATTTTCCGAACCGGCTACCGGCTCAAGAACTGACCACGCGGCGCTCGCGAAAATGTCAGCGCCGCCGGCCGGCGCGGCACAAAGCGGCCTTGCTTACGCCTGCCATCACGTTAACGATGGACAGGCTGGCCGCTGGAACCAACGCCGGGCTGCAGGCATAATGCACGCCGGGGGACGGAGAGCCGCGGCGCTAAGCATGAACAGGCCGGAGGCCAGAAGTCAGATGCGTTCGTTTTTTATTGCTTTCACATCCCTGATGCTTTTGAGCGCGGGCACCGCGCAGGCCAAGGTCGAGATCACCGTCGACAAGGACAACCAGCAGATGACCGTCGCCGTCGACGGGGTCGCGCGCTACCGCTGGCCGGTGTCGACCGGCCTCCCCTCGCGCGAGACGCCGAACGGCGCCTTCCGGGCCTTCCGCATGGAAGAGGATCACTACTCCAAGGAATTCGACGACGCGCCGATGCCGCACGCGATCTTCTTCACCAAGGTCGGGCACGCCATCCACGGCACCGACTCGGTCGGCCGGCTCGGCTGGCCGGCATCCCATGGCTGCGTGCGCCTGTCGCGTCAGAATGCCTCGACGCTCTATGCGCTGGTACAGCAGCAGGGCGTGCTCAACACCACGGTGACGCTGACCGGCTCGGCACAGGTGGCGCTGGCGCGCAATCCGCGCGGCCGCAACAACACTGCGGTGGCCCGCGCCCCGCAGCCGGCCGAAGACCAATACGCGACCACCGGCGCCCCCGTGGACCTGACCCCGCCGGCGCAGCCCGCGCGGCGCTACATGCCGCAGGACGACAATTACATCTACCCGGCCGACGGCAGCGACACCGGCGCGCGCTATCCGGCGCCGCGCTCGGCCACCCGCCCGCTCTACGACGCGCAGGTCTATCAGCAGCAGCCGCGGCCCTATTACGACCAGGGCTACGGCCAGCAGGGCTATTACTATCAGCCGCAGCCGCGGCAGGTTTATCAGCCGCGCGGCTACTACTATCAGAACTGACGCGACGACCATCAACCGCCTTGAACCGTCGAGGCACCATGCCATCACGTGCCACGACAATCCCGGTGCTGCTCTCGCTGCTCACTGCCGGACAAGCCATGGGATCTGATTTGGCCTTCGACCTCGAGGCGCATCGCGGCGGGCGGGCGCTGCTGCCGGAAAACACCCTGCCCGCCTTCGCCCATTCGCTGACGATGGGCGTGGACACGCTGGAGCTCGACGTCGGCGTCACCGCCGACGGCGAAGTGATCGTCGCGCATGAGCGCGGGCTCAATCCCGATCTCGCACGGCGGCCCGATGGCGCCTACATCGCTCCGCCCGGCACGCCGTTCGTGAAATTGCGGCTCGACGAGATCAGGACCTATGACGTCGGCCAGATTCGGCCGGACAGTGCCTATGCGAAACAATTTCCGGACCAGCGTGCCGTCCCTGGGACTCGCATTCCCACCTTGCGCGAGCTGTTCGCGCTGGTGCGCAAGTCCGGCAACAGGCAAGTGCGCTTCAACATCGAGACCAAGATCGATCCGAACCGTCCCGATGAAACGCTTGATCCGCAAGAATTCGTCGCGAAGCTGTTCGGGGTGATCGAGACCGAGGGAGTCTCCGATCGCGTCATGATCCAGTCGTTCGACTGGCGAACCTTGCGTCGCGTCCAGCAGCAGGCGCCGAACATCCCGACCGCGTACCTGACGATCCAGCGCGGCCTGGCTCCGACGGTAGCGCTCGACAAGGCGACAAACTGGACGGCGGGGTTCAACCCGGCCGATCACGCCGGCTCGCTGCCGCGCACGATCAAGGCTGCGGGCGGCGCGATCTGGTCGCCCTATTTCGGCGACGTGACCGCTCCTCTGGTTTCGGAGGCCCACGCGCTCGGACTGCGCGTCGTGGTCTGGACGGTGAACAAGCGCGAGGACATGACGCGCATGATCGAGCTCGGCGTCGACGGCATCATCTCGGACAGGCCGGATCTATTACGAGAGGTGGCCGGCGCTAAGGGAATTGCGCTGCCGGTGGGGACGCCCGTGGCGCCTTAGGCCGCGCTCGTGTCCCCTACTCCCCATTCTTCCAACGCCGATACAGCGCGCCCAGGATGTTCGAATAGTCATCGGTCCAGACTCGCACCCTGTCGTCGGCTTCGGTCTGTTCCCATTGCTTGGAGGACGCGAGCCTGCCGATGTCGGCCTCCTCGCGCGCGGAGATGACGACGTCGGTGGAGAAGATGTAGTCACCATCGCGCCCGGAATCCTCGTTGAAGACCCAGCTCTTGAGATCATTGGCGTCCGCGATACCGACGACGACGGTTTCGAGATCCAGATGCCGGTTCGAGACGTGCATCACCACGGCACCGTGCGGCGCGAGCTTGTCCTTGTAGATCTTCATCGCCTCTTCGGTCGCAAGATGGATCGGGATCGCGTCGGACGAATAGGCGTCCACGATGACGAGATCATAGGCGCCGTCGGGCTCCTTGGCGAAGGTGAGGCGCGCATCGCCGATGACAGGCTTCATGTCCGGCATGCAGCTCGAGATGTAGCGGAAATTCCTGGGATCACGCGCCGCATCGACCATGGACTGGTCGATCTCGAAAAAGGTCCAGTCCTCCCCCCGCTCGGCGGCGCAGGCGAGCGTGCCGGAGCCGACGCCGATCGCGGCGACCTTCAGCGGCGCGCCCTTACGCTCGCGGATCGCGCTGACCGCCTGACCGATGCCGCCGTCCTTGTGATAATAGGTGATCGGCTCGGGCCGGCCGGTCACAGGCGTGCCGTCATTGTTGCGGAAGCGCTCGGCGCCATGAATGGTGGTGCCGTGCATCAGCACGTGGAAATAACCGCCGGGCGTCACGACGATCTTGTGCACGCCGAAGAAGCTGCGCACGGTCGTGACGCGGCCCTCGTCCGCGGGATAAACGCGGATCAACGCCAGCGCCAGCGCGACGGTGGCAAAGATCTTCCAGCGTCCGGCATTGAGGATCAGCGCGAGCAGCGCGGCGAGCACGCCGACGGCGCCGGCGACCCAGACGCGATGATCCTCGAACCAAGTCAGGAGGCCGCCGGTCGTGTATGACGGCGCGATGAGCGCCACCGCGATCGCGGCGAGCGCCAGCCAGTACCATTTGACGATTGCGGCCAGCCGCTCATTCGCGGACGGACGGCACAGCGCGGCAAGCGCGATCAGAATCGGATATTCGGCGATCCACGAGAAGGTGAAGGGCGCAACCAGCCCCGCGAACAAGCCACCGACCATGCCGCCCAATGACAGCGCGACATAGAATCCGGTGAGATATTTTGCGGCCGGCCGCGTCCGCGCCAGCTCGCCGTGGCAGGCCATGGCGATGACGAAGAAGCAGAGTTGATGTCCGCCGAGCGTCAGCAGCAGGTTCTGCTCGCCGCCGAAAGCCAGCAGGACGACGACGCCGGCGATCGCGACCGGCTGGAGCATCAGCATCCATTTGTGCGGCAGCAGCGGCCGCGACTGGAACACGACGACCCAGGTCAAGAGGTAAAGCGACAGCGGCAGCACCCACAAAAGCGGCGCCGCCGCGACGTCGGTCGAGATGTGCGCGGTGACGGCGATGAGCAGACCCGAGGGCACTGCGGCGAGGAAGATCCAGCGCAGCCGCGTCAAGAGGCCGGGCGCGGGTGCATTCACGTCCTCGGCCCGCGTGTCGGTCAGCGCCAGCTTCGGCGAACGCAACATCAGCACGCCGCAGGCGCCGATGAGGAGTATCAGCAGGCCATAGCCACCGGTCCAGAACCGGTTCTGCATCTGAAGCGTGAACATCGGCTCCAGCAGGAACGGATAGGACAACAGCGCAAGGAAGCTGCCGATATTGGAGGAGGCGTAGAGGAAATAGGGATCATGCCCGGCCGGGTGGCCGGTGCGGACAAACCAGGCCTGCAGCAGCGGATTGTTCGCGGCGAGCGCGAAGAACGGCAGCCCGATCGAGACCGCGAACAGGGCGAGCAGCCAGACCGCGTAGCCCGAAGCCGGCGGCTCGCCATAGGCGGAGGCGATGCCGAGCGGCAGCGTGGCGAAGGCGGCGAACAGCAGCACCAGATGTACCGCGACGGGGACGATCCGGTTCCGCGCCTGCATCAGCAGATGCGCATAGGCATAGCCGGCCAGCAGCAGCGACTGGAAGAACACCATGGCCACCGACCACACCGCCGGCGAGCCGCCGAGCCGCGGCAGCACCATCTTGGTGAACAGCGGCTGCACCGAGAACAGCAGGAGCGCGCTGACGAAGATCGCAGCGGTGTAGATCGTCAGCAGCAGCCGGTTGCGCGACGACGACGGCTGCTCCGTGGCGGCGGGTTGCACGATCGAATCCATGAATGCTCCGGCTCAAACCCCGGCGGGCGCCGGATCGCGCGCAATGGAGCACAAGGCGCCTGGACGGGCAATAAAGTGTGGCGTGATGTTGCAGCAAGGAATGCCTGATATAGAGATGTCGTTCCGGTACGATGCGCAGCATCGAACCCGGAACCTCGAGATTCTCCGGTGCGGAGCCCGCACCATAGTTCGGCTCTGCCGAGTAGCGCCGGAATGACGCCAAGGAAGTCATGACCGATACCGACGTCATCATCATCGGCGCGGGCCACAACGGCCTCACCTGCGCGACCTATCTGGCGATGGCGGGCCTGCGCGTGCGCGTGGTCGAACGGCGCAAGGTGGTCGGCGGTGCCGCGGTGACGGAGGAGTTTCACCCCGGCTTTCGCAATTCTGTCGCCGCCTACACCGTCAGCCTGCTCAATCCGCAGGTGATCCGTGACCTCAAGCTCGCTGAGCAGGGCCTGCGCATCGTCGAGCGGCGTGCGCAGAATTTTCTGCCCGCGCCGGACGGCAGCTATCTCCTCACCGGCGAGGGGCGAACGAAAGCCTCGGTGGCGCGGCTCAGCGCGCATGATGCGGAAGCGCTCGACGGCTTCGCGCGCGAGCTGGAAGACATTGCCGACGTGCTCAGGCGGTTCGTGCTGCGCGCGCCGCCGAACCTGCTCGACGGTTTTGGCACCAACGCGATCCGCGAGGCCGTGAACGCTTTGCAGAGCGCCAACATTCTCCGCGGCCTGACGCTGGAACAGAGCCGCAGCCTGCTCGATCTGTTCACGCGTTCGGCCGGCGAGATGCTGGACGAACGTTTCGAGCACGATCTGGTCAAGGCGCTGTTCGGCTTCGACGCCATCGTCGGCAACTATGCCAGCCCCTACGCCGCCGGCTCGGCCTATGTGATGCTGCATCACGCGTTCGGGGAGGTGAACGGCAAGAAGGGCGTGTGGGGCCACGCCATCGGCGGCATGGGCGCGATCACGCAGGCGATGGCGCGCGCGGCGCGCGACCGCGGCGTCGCGATCGACACGGATGCCGGTGTGCGTGAGATCATCGTCGAGCGCGACCGCGCCGTCGGAATCGTGCTGGAGAACGGCTCTGCGATCCGCGCGAAATATGTGGCGGCCAACGTCAATCCAAAGCTGCTCTACACGCGCTTGATCGCGGCCGATGCTCTGCCTGCGGACTTCCTCGCCCGCATCCGGCATTGGAAGAATGGCTCCGGCACCTTCCGGATGAATGTGGCGCTGGACCGCCTGCCCTCCTTCACGGCGCTCTCAGGCGAGGGCGATCACCTCACCTCCGGCATCATCCTGGCGCCGAGTCTGGGCTATATGGACCGTGCCTGGCTCGACGCGCGCGCCCAGGGCTGGAGCCGCGAGCCCGTGGTGGAGATGCTGATCCCCTCGACGCTCGACGACACGCTGGCCCCGCCCGGCAAGCATGTCGCGAGCCTGTTCTGTCAGCATGTCGCCCCAGGGCTTCCCGATGGAAGGTCCTGGGACGACCATCGCGAAGAGGTCGCCGATCTCATGATCGCGACGGTGGACAAATATGCCCCGGGTTTTGCGGCGAGCGTGCTCGGCCGCCAGATCCTGTCTCCGCTCGACCTCGAGCGGCAATTCGGGCTGCTCGGCGGCGACATCTTCCACGGCGCGCTGACATTGAACCAGCTGTTCTCGGCGCGGCCGATGCTGGGCCACGCCGATTATCGCGGGCCGCTGAGAGGCCTCTACCATTGCGGATCCGGCGCCCATCCAGGCGGCGGCGTCACCGGCGCGCCCGGCCATAACGCCGCGCAGGCGATCCTGCGGGATCACCGCGCCCTGTTCGGGAGCCGTGGATAGGACTGTGGATTGGTTGTGGGCAGGCTGTCGAAAGGCCTGTGAGCGGCCAGAGGAGGCCTGGGCGATACGGCCAGGAGCGATCCTGGGGAAAGCCGGTGGGAAATCGGCGGGGCGATCAGGGGAAAAGTGGTGGATAAAGTCCGGACAAGCAGGCGGATAAGCTGTGAAGTCGGGCGGCAAAAACGACCTCGCCCGCCAGGGGGAATCCCCAGCGGGCGGTGATCAGGAACAGCCTTAAGAAAGTAGCCCCCGCTGGGAAATGGCGGCGGAAATTACTTCAAGGAGGTGCTAATCGAAGTGAACTTCTCGTTCATGGTGGTGCCCAGGCCGTTCACCACGGTAATGATCGCCAGGGCGATACCCGCGGCGATCAGGCCGTATTCGATCGCGGTTGCACCGGACTCATCCGACCAGAACTTCTGAATCATGCGCTTCAAGACTCGCCTCCGTTTCAATTCCAAGCTGCGTGGACTTGCTTGTACATCCGAAAATATACGGGCACACACTGCAGGCGCGTTAATGTGGGAACCTCAACTTGTCCGAAAACTGGGCACCAAAAGTTCCAAAAATTGAACTCAACGGAACCCTGAATGCAGCCTTCCCCGACCCATCGCGCCAGCTTTTCGATCGGCAGCGAAGCCGACGCCAAGCGCGTCGTCGACGTGCTCACCGAGGTCTTTTTCGACGGCGATGCGGCGGTCGCCGCGTTCGAGCGGCCTGACGGACGCTGGGACGTCACGTTGCATTTCGCCGCAGCGCCCGATCAGGCATGGCTGCGCGAACTCGTTGCAACTTCAGCAGGAAATGAGATCGCGGCGACGCTCGTCTTCGATACTGTCGAAGCCAAGGACTGGGTCAAGGCCAGCCTTGAAGATCTCGTCCCGGTGCCGGCCGGCCGCTTCGTCGTGCACGGCAGCCACGATCGCGACCGTGTGGCGCCGAACAAGCTCGCCATCGAGATCGAGGCGGCGCTCGCGTTCGGCACGGGTCACCATGGCACGACGCGCGGCTGTTTACTTCTGCTTGACCATGTCCTGAAGAGCTCCCGCCCGAGGAGCCTGCTCGATCTCGGCACAGGCACGGGCGTGCTGGCGATCGCGGCGGCGAAGGCGCTGCATCGCGCGGTGCTGGCTTCCGACATCGATCCGCCATCGGTCCGGGTGGCCGCCGAGAACGCCACGCTGAACGAAGTTGGCAACCATGTGCGGGTGATCCGCGCGACCGGCTTTGCCGCGCCGGATTTTGCGCGTGCAGGCCCGTTCGACCTGGTGCTCGCCAATATCCTTGCCAATCCGTTGCGGCAATTGGCGAGCCCGATGACGCAGCACCTTGCGCCTGGCGCCCGCGTCATCCTCTCCGGCCTCTTGACGCACCAGGCGCCCGCCGTGATCGCCGCCTACCGCGCCCGCGGCCTCGTGCCGGTGAAGCATCTGCGCATCGAGGGGTGGAGCAGTCTGCTGCTGAGGAAGGTGGGATGAACTAACCGCGTCGCGACGGCGGTGCGCTCCCTTGCCGCGCTACTCGGCCGGCTTCTCGTCGCGGCGTGACGCGCGCTTGCCCCGCAAGGCGCGTTTGGCGCGGCGCTCGGCGAAACGGTCGATCATCTGGCTGATGAGGCCGCGCGGCTTCTTCGGTACTGCCGCTGTCGGAGCGCGGCGCGCCGGCGGCGAAATCTTCTCAAAGGTGAACGCTGGCATTGTGTGTCCCCTCGCCGTTGAGATGAACCACCCGCTCGAATTTCCCTGTTATCCGGACGAAGCGCAACTGCCACATCCTTTACTCCACTCAATTCGAATGGAACTATTTCAAGCACAGTCCATGCCAGATGCGACGCAAATGCGTCTACATTGCGGACTGATCTCCATGATCCTAAAGTGATCCACCATGTTCGAAGCGCACTTCCAGACATTCGAGGAGCCGGAGGCCGGCGTCGCCTTGGCGGCACGACTGGCCGCACTTCGCGAAGAACTTGCCCGTCGCAAGTTGACCGGCTTCGTCGTGCCACGTGCCGACCAGCAGCAGAACGAATATGTGCCGCCATCGGAAGAGCGGCTCGCCTGGCTGACCGGCTTTACCGGCTCGGCGGGACTGGCCGTGGTTCTGCCGCAGGAGGCTGCGCTGTTCGTCGACGGCCGCTACACGCTGCAGGCGGCCAAGCAGGTCGATGCCAAGGCATGGGTAGTGGAATCGCTGATCGATCCGCCGCCGGAGAGCTGGGTGGCGGCGCATCTGAAAGCCGGCGACCGCCTCGGATTTGATCCGTGGCTGCACACTTTTTCGGCAGCCGAACGATTGTCCGCCGCCTGCGCCAAGGCCGGGGCCGAGTTGGTCGCGATCGACAGCAATCCGATCGACGCGATCTGGCAGGACCGGCCGCAGCCGCCGCTCGCTCCCGTCGCGGTGCACAGCCTTCAGCACGCCGGTATCACTGAAGCGGAGAAGCTGACCCAGATCAGGGCCGAGATCGCCAAGCTCGGCACCGATGCCTTGGTGCTGTCGGACAGCCACGCAGTGGCCTGGACCTTCAACATCCGCGGCGCCGACGTCGCCCATACGCCGCTGCCCCTGTCCTACGCGCTGGTGCCGAAGGACGGCCGTCCCACGATCTTCATCGACCACCGCAAGCTCTCCAACCTCACACGCGACCATCTCGAGCAGTCCGCCGACGTGCGCGAACCGGACGCCATGGCGCCGACGCTGATGGCGCTGGCCAAGAGCGGTGCGGCCATTGCGCTCGACAATGCCACAGCGGCCGACGCACTCAGCCGCCTGATCAGCGGGGCCG
This sequence comes from Bradyrhizobium sp. USDA 336, assembly GCF_044908355.1. Taxonomy (NCBI): domain Bacteria; kingdom Pseudomonadati; phylum Pseudomonadota; class Alphaproteobacteria; order Hyphomicrobiales; family Nitrobacteraceae; genus Bradyrhizobium; species Bradyrhizobium sp. USDA 336. Next base: position 4,107,857 of record NZ_JBIYDC010000002.1, read on the forward strand.
GCGGCAAGCCGGTGCGCGGCAGCGATCCTGTTGCACTGCTGAAGGCGGTCAAGAACGCGACCGAGATCAAGGGCACCAAGACGGCTCACGTGCGCGACGCCGTGGCGCTGGCGCGCTTCCTCGCATGGATCGATCGCGAGGCGCCAAGCGGCAAGCTCACCGAGATCGACGCGGTCGAGGCGCTGGAGACCTTCCGCCGCGACACCGGCGCGCTCAGGGACGTCTCGTTCCCGACCATCTCCGGCACCGGCCCGAACGGCGCCATCGTGCATTACCGCGTCACCCGCAAGAGCAACCGGCGGATCGCGCCCGGCGATCTCCTGCTGATCGATTCCGGCGCGCAATATGAAGACGGCACCACCGACGTCACGCGCACCATGGCGGTAGGCGAGCCGACGGATGAGATGCGCGACCGCTTCACCCGCGTGCTGCGCGGCCACATCGCGATCGCGCGCGCCGTCTTTCCGGACGGCACCACGGGCGCGCAACTCGACACGCTGGCGCGGCAACATCTCTGGGCCGTCGGGCTCGATTTCGAGCACGGCACCGGCCACGGCGTCGGCAGCTATCTCTCGGTGCACGAAGGACCGGCGCGAATTTCGAAGCTCGGCACCACGCCGCTGAAGCGCGGCATGATCCTGTCCAACGAGCCCGGCTACTACAAGACCGATGGCTTCGGCATCCGCATCGAGAACCTCGAGCTGGTCGTCACCGCCGACATTGAGGGTGCCGAGAAGCCGATGAACGCGTTCGAGACGCTGACCCTGGCGCCGATCGACCGCCGCCTGATCGATGTCGCGATGCTGAGCCGCGACGAGCTCGATTGGCTGAACGCGTACCATGCGCGCGTCAGGGACGACGTGCGGCCGGCGCTGGACGAGGCGACGAAGACCTGGCTCGATCAGGCCACGGCGGAGCTGAAGCTCTAATTCCGTCATAAGACTGCCTGCGTAGGGTGGGCAAAGCATCCGCTGCCGCTCGAAGAGCGGAGGCGGATGCGTGCCCACCATCCATCTCCGCGTGACGGCAGCAATGGTGGGCACGCCGCGCAAAGAGCGCGTCTTTGCCCACCCTACAGGCCCAGCGCCTTGACGCGTCGCGCATAGCCGTATGCCGAAATGAGCGTATTCGCTCGCAACGCGATGCGGCTAGTGTCCGGCGATGCACGGCATCATCAGCAAGCCGCCCGAAGCGGCCGGCAACCTCGCGACCTCGCGCCTGGTGTTGCTGCTGCTGGTGGTGATGACCGGGGTCGCACCGATCTCGCTCTACATCCTGGTTCCGGCGCTGCCGGTGCTGGCGACGGATTTCGGCAGCGACATCTCGATCGCGCAGATGACGGTGTCGCTCTACATGGTCGGCATCGCGCTGTCGCAGCTGATCATGGGCCCGCTGTCGGACCGGTTCGGGCGGCGCCCGGTGCTGCTCGGAGGACTTGCACTGATGGTGGCGGCCAGCGTCGCCTGCATTTTCGCCGAGACCCTGCCGCAGCTGATTGCCGCACGTTTCTTCCAGGCGCTCGGCGGCGCATCCGGCATGGTGATCAGCCGGGCCATCATCCGCGACATCTACGAGCGCGACCGCGTCGCCTCGATGATCAGCCTCGTGGTCGCGGCGCTGATGATCGGGCAGATGGTCTCGCCGCTCACCGGCGGCCTGATCGAGACCGCGTTCGGCTGGCGTGCGATCTTCTATGCTATCACCATCGCCGCCATCGTCGTTGCCGTCGGGATCGCCTTGGCGTTGCCTGAGACCCGCCGCAGCCGCGCCGCCGGCAGCGGCTTCCGCGGCGATATCGGCATGCTCATCCGCAACCGCGCCTTTGTCGGCTATGTGATGTGCCAGGTGCTGGCGTCCCAGATCATCTTCACCTTCGCCGGTGGCGGGCCCTACATCGTGGTGACGCAGATGGGCCGCAGCAGCGCCGAATACGGCGCCTGGTTCGCGACGACGGGCTTTGCGTTTCTGGTCGGCAACCTGCTCTGCGTGCGCTTTGCGCCGCGCCACTCACTGGAGAAGCTGATCTGGTTCGGGCTCGCCCTGCAGCTCTGCGGCAGCCTTGCGAACCTGCTCTGGAGCTTCGTCGGCTTGAACGAGGCGCCCGCCTGGCTGTTCGGCACCCATATGATCGTGATGGCCGGCAATGCCTTCGTGATGGCGAATTCCGCCGCCGGCGCCATCAGCATCCGTCCCGAAGCGGCCGGCACCGCCTCGGGCGCGATGGGCTTCCTGCAGCAAGGCATTGGCGCGCTGATGTCGCAGTTCGGCGCCTATCTCGGCGGCCACTCCGCAACGACGCTGCCGCTGACCTCCGCGGTTCTCGCGATCTCGATCCTTTGCGCCTGCGTGATGATGTTCGTCGTGCCCCGCCGCGAGGCGGTGCCGAGCGCGGCGCTGATCGGGCAGGCCGAGGAGGATGAGACGGGGATGATGTGAGGAGCGCCGAGTAGAGTCCCTCTGCGGAACTATTCTGGATTGCTTCCGGGGCTTCGGCGGACAAGTCGCTACGCTCGCAATGACGACGCGGAGAGAGCAGTGCCAAAAATGAGAGGCGGGGTTGGGCCCCGCCTCTCTCAACTCAAGTCTGTGCTTCGGCTTACGCCTGGCTCGCGATCGTCTTGCCGAGCGCGGCCTGCGCCGCTGCAAGCCGCGCGATCGGCACGCGGTAGGGCGAGCAGGAGACGTAGTCGAGACCGATATGGTGGCAGAAGGCGACGGAGGCAGGATCGCCGCCGTGCTCGCCGCAGATGCCGACCTTGAGCGAAGTGCGGGTCTTGCGGCCGCGGGCGACGCCGATCTTGACCAGCTCGCCGACGCCTTCCTGATCGAGGGAGATGAAGGGATCGACCGTGAGGATGCCCTTCGCCACATAGGGACCGAGGAAGCTCGCCGCGTCGTCGCGGCTGATGCCGTAGGTCGTCTGCGTCAGGTCGTTGGTGCCGAACGAGAAGAACTCGGCCGACTGCGCGATCTCGCCCGCGAGCAGGCAGGCGCGCGGCAGCTCGATCATGGTGCCGACCTGATAGGCCAGCTTGGTGTTGGTCTCGCGCATCACGGCCTGTGCGGTGGCATCGATCCGTGCCTTGACCAGGTCGAGCTCGGCCTTGGTCGCGATCAGCGGCACCATCACCTCGAGGCCGACGGCCTTGCCGGTGCGCTTCTGCGCCTCGACCGCCGCCTCGAAGATCGCGCGGGCCTGCATCTCGGCGATCTCGGGATAGGCGATCGCGATGCGGCAGCCGCGGAAGCCGAGCATCGGGTTGAACTCCGAGAGCTCGCGGGCGCGGTCGGCGAGGCGCCGCGGGTCGGTGTTCATGGCGCGCGCCACTTCCTCGACCTCGGCATGGGTGTGCGGCAGGAATTCATGAAGGGGAGGATCCAGAAGCCGGATCGTGACGGGCAGGCCCTTCATGATCTCGAACAGCTCGACGAAGTCGGCGCGCTGCATCGGCAGCAGTTTTGCCAGCGCGGCGCGGCGCGACTGCTCGTCCTCGGAGAGGATCATCTCGCGCACCGTGCGGATGCGCGTCTCCTCGAAGAACATGTGCTCGGTGCGGCAGAGGCCGATGCCTTCCGCGCCGAACTTGATCGCCGTGCGCGCGTCGTCCGGCGTGTCGCCGTTGACGCGGACGCCGATCTTGCGGACCTGGTCGGCCCAGTTCATCAGCGTGCCGAACTCGCCGGACAGCTCCGGCTCGATCATCGGCATGCGGCCGGCGAGCACCTGGCCGAGCGAGCCGTCGATGGTGATGACATCACCGGTCTTGAAGGTGCGCGAGCCGATGCTCATGGTGCCGCGGCCGTAATCGACGCGGATGGTGCCGCAGCCGGAGACGCAGGGCTTGCCCATGCCGCGCGCGACCACCGCCGCGTGCGAGGTCATGCCGCCGCGCGTGGTCAGGATGCCTTCGGCGGCGTGCATGCCGTGGATGTCTTCCGGGCTGGTCTCGATGCGGACCAAAATCACCTTGCGTCCGTCGCCCTGAAGCTTGGCCGCCTCGTCCGAGGAGAACACGATCTCGCCGGAGGCCGCACCCGGCGAAGCCGGCAGGCCGGTCGCGATCACGTCGCGCTTGGCGTTGGGATCGATGGTCGGATGCAGGAGCTGGTCGAGCGAGGCCGGATCGATCCGCGTCACCGCTTCCTTCTTCGAGATCAGGCCCTCATTGGCGAGCTCGACCGCGATGCGCAGCGCCGCCTTGGCAGTGCGCTTGCCGCCGCGGGTCTGGAGCATCCAGAGCTTACCCTGCTCGACGGTGAACTCCATGTCCTGCATGTCGCGGTAGTGCTTCTCGAGCAGCGTGTAGATCCGCGTCAGCTCCTTGAAGGCTTCCGGCATCGCCGCTTCCATCGACGCCTTGTCGGAGCCCGACTCCTTGCGCGCCTCCTCGGTGATGTCCTGCGGCGTGCGGATGCCCGCGACCACGTCCTCGCCCTGCGCGTTGATCAGGAACTCGCCGTAGAGCTTGCTCTCGCCGGTCGAGGGGTTGCGGGTGAAGGCAACGCCCGTGGCCGAGGTCTCGCCCATGTTGCCGAACACCATGGCCTGCACGTTGACCGCGGTGCCCCAGGATTCCGGAATGTCGTGCAGCTTGCGGTAGGTCACCGCGCGCGCGTTCATCCAGGATGAGAACACCGCGCCGATCGCGCCCCAGAGCTGGTCGTGCGGATCCTGCGGGAATTCCTTGCCGGTCTCGCGTGCGACCGCGTCCTTGTACTTGCCGACCAGCTCGACCCAATCTTCGGCCGACAGATCGGTGTCGAGCGTGTAGCCCTGACTGTCCTTGAAGGTGTCGAGGATCTCCTCGAAATGATGATGCTCGAAGCCGAGCACCACGTCGGAATACATCGTGATGAAGCGGCGATAGCTGTCATAGGCGAAACGGCGGTCGCCCGACAGCTCGGCCAGCGCTTCCACGGTCTGGTCGTTGAGGCCGAGATTGAGCACGGTGTCCATCATGCCCGGCATCGAGGCGCGCGCGCCGGAGCGCACCGAGACGAGCAGCGGGTTCCTGGTGTCGCCGAACACCTTGCCGGTCAACTTGCCGACATAGTCGAGCGCCTTCTCAACCTGCGGCTTCAGTTCCTTCGGGTAGGTCTTGTCGTGCTCGTAGAAATAGGTGCAGACCGAGGTCGGGATGGTGAAACCCGGAGGCACCGGCAGGCCGAGATTGGCCATCTCGGCGAGGTTGGCGCCCTTGCCGCCGAGCAGGTCGCGCATTTCCGTCCGGCCCTCGGCCTTGCCGTCACCGAACGTGTAGACCCATTTGCCGGCCTTGGCCGCTGCCGGCGCCGCCTTGGCAGGCACAACCTTCTTCGGCGTAGGCTTCGCGGCAACCTTCGGCGAAGCCGCCTTGGTCATTGCCTTTGCCACCGGCTTTGCAGTGGGTTTGGCGACCGGCTTCGGCGCGCTCTTGGCCAGCGCCTTGCGGGCCGCCGGCGCGGCCTTCGCCTTGGCGGAGGGCTTTGATTTCGCTGCAGTTTTAGAAGGCTTCGAGGCGGCTTTGGCCATAGCTTGCACACAACCTGCGAGAGGAATGGGAAATCGCGGGCCTTACACCACTTTGGGCGGGCCCGCGCAAGACGGACAGTTCCGAAAAGTGAACGCCTAGAAGCGGAGCCACTTCAGGAGCCCGAGCCCGATCGCGCCGTTGACGATGAGGAAGATCGCGACGATGAGGTTGAGGAGCCGCGGCATGATCAGGATGAGCACGCCCGCAATCAACGACAGGATCGGCGAAATGTGGGCGACGGTGATGTGCATGAACTATCTTTCTGTGGAGGTGAGGCGAATCGCGCGCGGATCATAACCGGCCAAGTTCCGGGAGTAGAGATGCGCAAGAATGGCTACGAGTTCCCCACCTCACGAAAACTGCCCGAAATTGCCGCGAATGCGGCAGACCTTTTGCCGGAACATTGGCTTTCGGCATGCATTGGCAACCGGTCGCGCCATTGGCGCGTCAGAAGATTCAAGTCGAAGGAGTTGTCCATGCGGAACAGGATTCTTGCTCTCGCAGCGCTCGCCGTCGCGATCGGCGCGCCCCTTGCGGCGCAGGCGCAAAGCAGCGTCACAGTCGGACGCGCGCCCGCCGTGGTCGACGGTGCTCCGACCATTGCCGTCGAACAGCGGCCCGCCTTCCGCGAATATGTCGTTGAACAACGTGTTCCGCCCTTCCGCATTCCGGATCGCGTGGTGGTCGGTGCCACCTTACCCGAAGTCGGCGTCACCTATTATGACGTGCCGCAACGTTTCGGCGCCACGACCTATCGCTACACCGTCGTGAACGGCGAAACCGTGCTGGTCGAGCCGCGGTCGCGTCGCATTGTCGAGGTGCTGGACTAAACACGCTGCCGCTCCATTCGATGTCCGGCGCGTCACATCAGGCTGGCGCGAGCAGTGTTAAATCGGACATCAGGCCCCGCCCGGTCCTCCCCCCGCCGGGCGGGGCATTTTTGCGCTCTGTCATTCTGGGCGCGCGAAGCGCGAGCCCGGAATCCATCGGGCCGCAGCGCGTGAGGGGGAATAGATTCCGGGCTCGCGCCAAGGGGCGCGCCCCGGAATGACGGTGGCGCTTGTAGCGCGGCCGCGCCTCAATCCTGGATCTTCGAGAAATCCGCGACCGCGCGCGTGGCGCTGCGGATTTCGTTCAGGAGCTTCAGGCGGTTCTCGCGCACCTTGGCATCGTCGTCGTTGACGCGCACCTTGTCGAAGAACGCATCCACCGGCGGGCGCAGCTTCGCCATCGCGCTCATGGCGGCAGCGAAGTCCTCCCTGGCCACGGCGGCGCCGGCTTCCGCCTTGACCTCGCCGATCGCCTTTGCGAGCGCTTTTTCCTCAGCGAGGCTGTAGAGCGCGGCATCGGGCACGCCGTCGAAGCTGCGCTTGTCCTTCTTCTCCTCGATCGCCAGGATGTTGCTGGCGCGCTTGGTGCCGGCGAGCAGGTTCTTGCCGTCGTCAGTGTCGAGGAATTTCCCGAGCGCCTCGACGCGGCGGACAATCATCAGGAGATCGTCCTGCCCGCCGAGCGCGAACACGGCGTCGACGAGATCGTGCCGTGCGCCCTGCTCGCGAAGCTGGACTTTCAGGCGATCGGCAAAGAAGGCCAGTAGATCGCTCGGGAGCTGCGAGGCATCGGTCGGCTTCACCGACAAGCCGGCGAGCGCGGATCCCGCCACCTTCATGAGCGACAGACGCAGCGCGTTCTCGGCAATCAATCGGATCACACCGAGCGCTGCGCGACGCAACGCATACGGATCCTTGCTGCCGGTCGGCTTCTCGTCGATCGCCCAGAACCCAACCAGGGTATCGATCTTGTCCGCGAGCGCCACGGCAACGCTGACCGGATCGGTCGGAACGCGATCAGCAGGCCCTTGCGGCTTGTAGTGCTCCTCGCTAGCCGCGGCGACGGAGGCGTCCTCGCCCTGCGCCAGCGCATAGTACTTCCCCATCAGGCCCTGCACTTCAGGGAATTCGCCGACGACTTCCGTCAGCAGATCCGCCTTGGCGAGCTGCGCCGCGCGCGTCGCCTTGGCGACATCGGCGCCGACCAGCGGCGCGATCTCCGCAGCAAGCCGCTCGATGCGCTTGATGCGCTCCGCCTGCGTGCCGAGCTTCTCATGGAACACGATCTGCTCGAACTTCGGCAGCCGGTCCTCGAGCTTGGTCTTGAGGTCCGTCTCGTAGAAGAACTTCGCATCCGATAGCCGCGCCCGGATGACGCGCTCGTTGCCGGCGATGATGGTTTTGCCACCGTCGGTCGCCTCGATATTGGCGACCAGGATGAACTTGCTCGCGAGCTTGCCCGTCTTGGGGTCGCGCACCACAAAGCACTTCTGGTTGTTGCGGATGGTGGCGCGGATGACTTCGTCGGGAGTCTTCAAGAACTCCGGCTCGAACGAGCCCATCAGCACGACCGGCCATTCGACCAGGCCGGCGACCTCATCGAGCAGGTTCTGGTCCTCGACCAGCTCAAAACCTTGCGCGAACGCGAGCTGCTTGGCGTCGGTGAGAATGGCGTCCTTGCGGCGCTCGGCGTCGAGCACCACTTTCGCGGCAAGAAGCTTGGCCTCGTAGTCCTCGAAGCGGCGCACGGAGATCGGCGCCGGCGCGAGGAAGCGGTGGCCATAAGTGGTCTGGCCGCTCTCGATGCCGTCGACCTCGAACTTGATGACATCGGGCTCTTCGGTCTCGGGGCCGAAGGTCGCGGTGATCGCGTGCAGCGGACGCACCCAGTTCAGCGAGCCGGGCTTGCCGGAACGCGCGCCCCAGCGCATCGATTTCGGCCACGGGAAGGCGCGAATGATGACAGGCAGGATCTCGGCGAGCACGTCGATCGCGTCGCGGCCGGGCTTCTCGATCAAGCCGATGTAGAAATCACCCTTGGGGTCGCGCTGGATTTTTGCTTCGTCCAGCGACTTCAATCCTGTCGCTTTCAGGAAGCCCTGCACGGCCGCATCGGGCGCGCCGACCTTGGGTCCGCGCCGCTCGGTCTTCAAGTCAGGCTGGCGCGCAGGGATGCCGTGCACGGTGAGCGCAAGGCGGCGCGGCGTCGCGAAGGCCTTTGCGCCCTCATAGACCAGGCCTTCGGCAACCAGCTTGTCGGTGACCATGCGGCGCAGATCGTCCGCCGCCTTCGCCTGCATGCGCGCGGGAATCTCTTCGGAAAACAGTTCAAGCAAAAGATCGGGCATCAGGCCGCTCCGCCCGCTTCAGTGTGGATCCAGGCCTCGCCACAAGCTTTTGCCAGCTCGCGCACGCGCAGAATGTAGCTCTGCCGTTCGGTCACGGAGATCACGCCGCGGGCATCGAGCAGGTTGAAGACGTGGCTCGCCTTGATGCACTGGTCATAGGCCGGCAGTGCCATCAGGTGCTGTTTCCGGTTGCCGCCGTCGCGCCAGCCGGCATCGAGATATTTTCTGCAGGCAGCTTCCGCCATCTTGAACTGTTCGAACAGCATCGCGGTGTCGGCATATTCGAAATTGTGCCGCGAATATTCCTGCTCGGCCTGCAGGAACACGTCGCCATAGGTGACCTTGGCATCGCCCTCGCGGCCGTTGAAGTTGAGGTCGTAGACGCGGTCGACGCCCTGCACATACATCGCGAGGCGCTCGAGCCCGTAGGTGAGCTCGCCCGCGACCGGCGCGCATTCGAAGCCGGCGACCTGCTGAAAATAAGTGAACTGGCTGACTTCCATGCCGTCGCACCAGCACTCCCAACCGAGGCCCCAGGCGCCCAGCGTCGGGCTCTCCCAATCGTCCTCGACGAAGCGGATGTCGTGCACGGCGGAATCGATGCCGATCGCGGCGAGCGACTTCAGGTACAGCTCCTGAAGGTTCGGCGGCGACGGCTTCATGATCACCTGGAACTGGTAATAATGCTGCATCCGGTTCGGGTTCTCGCCGTAACGGCCGTCCTTGGGCCGGCGCGAGGGCTGCACATAGGCCGCATTCCACGGCTTTGGCCCGAGCGCGCGCAGCGTGGTCGCCGGATGGAAGGTGCCCGCGCCCATTTCCATGTCGTAGGGCTGCAGGATCACGCAGCCCTGCTCGGCCCAGAACCGCTGGAGCGCGAGGATGAAGCCCTGGAACGAGCGTTCCGGGCGCATATGGGCGGGCAATGAGGCGTCCATCGTCAGATCGGGCTCTCGCGGGGGGTTTTGAATCGCGCGGGACCGTATCGACGGCGGGGATGGGAATCAAGGCGAAGGGGGCCGGATTCGGGCGTCATTCCGGGGCGCCCGCAGGCCGTGGTTCGGATGGATTCCGGGTTCTCGCTTCGCGAGCCCCGGAATGACGAACGCGTGGAGGTGTGCCCTTAACCCGGCCGGTAAGCTCCGGTCACGGGGTCACGCTTCAGCGTCTGGATATCCCCCATGCGGGCGGCCTCGGTGACGCGCGACAGGCGCATCTCCTCAAGCTCCTGGTTGATTCGGATGGCGGTCTTGTAGGCCCAGCGGACCACGGCAAGCCCGCCCAGGACGCCCGCGAAAGCGACGAACGGCGGCATCGGTCGATCCTCGTCTCATGCTCAGCCCCCACACGCATTGTCGCGCAGATGGACCTGCGCCGCAATTGGTGCCGCCCGGACGAAATGGCGCGGGAGCGCGAGACCTAGAACCCGAATTTCGCCCAAATCGCCCGCGTCTCGACTGCCGAGATCAGCTCGTCCGGCAGCCCGGCCATCGATTCCAGAGCCGAAAGCTGCCCCGCGCCGGGCGATTTCCGGCCCAAAAGGCCGGAGAGCAGCCCGGTCGGCTGCGCGATCACGGGGGTGAGAACCTTCTCGCCATAGCGGGAACGAAGAGTTGAGCGGAGATCGCCGATGCTGTCGGCGAGCCCCAGCGCGATCGCGCTGTCCCCCGCCCAGTATTCGCCCGTGAACAGCGTATCGTCGGCTCCCTTCAGCCGGGCGCCGCGGCTTTCCTTGACCAGCGCGATGAAGATCTGGTGGATCTCGCGCTGGATCGCCTTCAGCCTCATGACATCGTCAGGGTTTTCCGGAAGGAACGGGTCGAGCATCGCCTTGTGCTCGCCCGAGGTGTAGAGGCGCCGCTCGATGCCGAGCCGCCTGATCGCCTCCTGAAAACCGAAACTGCCGCCGACCACGCCGATCGAGCCGAGGATCGAGGAGGGATCGCAGATGATCTCGTTGCCCGCGCAGGCGATCATGTAACCGCCGGAGGCCGCGACGTCCTCGACGAACACGAGCACCGGCAGCTTCTTCTCCGCGGCGAGCTGCTTGATGCGCAAGTAGATCTGGCGCGACTGCACCGGCGAGCCGCCGGGCGAGTTGATCACCAGCGCCACGGCCTTGGCGTGCCGATAGGAAAACGCGCGCTCGAGCACCCGCGAGACGCCGGCAAGCGTCAGGCCCGGACGCAGCGGCGTCACCGCACCGATCACACCGGACAGTCGCACCACAGGCACGACCGCCGTGCCGGGACGAAAGCGCGCCGGCAGGTATTGCATGAGCTTGTCGGCCAGGCCGGAACTCTCACGATCGTTCAATTGTTCGGCCATGGCCTTACCTCTGATTAACCATTTCTTATCACGCGAGTGTCATTGAAAGTGCCAGGAACGTGTTTTGCAGAATTCGCGTTGGGAAGCTGCAATACGCAGCGGAAGGAAACGCCATGAAGATCTATCTGCTGTTGCTGCTGATCGGTGCGCTTTTCACGGCGCTTCACTTTACGTCGCCGCAAGAGCAGCAGACGGAATCGCTTCCGCAATAAGCCGTCACGGCCTCGCCAGCGGCAACGCCGCCCTCCCCTCCAGAATATCCTTCACCTCTTTCTTCGGCACGTTTGACTCCTCGTTGAGCATGAGGCCCGGCAGCAATTGCGACGGTGCCCGGCCGCCTTTGACTGCGCGCACCAGCACCCGGATGGCAGGCTTTCCCGCTTCGCCATGAACCGGCAGGATCGCGAGGCTGCCGAAGCCGCGTGACAGCGCTGCCATGACATCGCCAATTCCGTCCGCGCGCCAGATCAAGGTCAGCACGCCGCTCGATCGGAGAATGCGCCGGGCTGCATGCACCCACGCATGCAGCGTCTCCTCCCTCGCCACATGCGCGGTGTGGCGCGCCTGATCCGGCGAGCCGCGATGGCGTGCGGGATCGTTGAAGGGCGGGTTCATCAATACGGCGTCGGAACTGTCGGGCAGAAGTCCGTTCGCTGCAAACGCCTGCGCGTCGGCGGTGACGTCGAGCACGATGACCTCGGCGGGAATCGTGTTCGCTGCGGCGTTCGCCCGCGCGAGCTCTGCCAGTTCCGGATCGATCTCGACGAGGCTCAGCCTGATCCCCACGACGCGCCGCGCCAGCGCAAGGCCCGCCGTGCCGACGCCGGCGCCAAGCTCGACCACGCGGTCACCCGCCCTAGCGTCGGTCGCTGCTGCCAGCAGGACGGCGTCGTGCCCGGCGCGGTGACCTGACCGCTTCTGCATCAAGCGCAACTGCCCGCCGAGAAACGCGTCCTCGGTAATATCCGCGGCCTCAATCATCGCCGCGCAGTTCGTGGCTGAGGCCTGCCTCGGTGAGGAGCGCCCTGGCTTCCTCGGCGTCGTCCTCATGAACCAGGATCCGCCGCGGCAGAATGCCGAGAGACCCCTCGATGATGCTCATGTTCTGGTCCAGCACCAGATGATGGATGTTGGCGCCGTCGAGCAGCGCGCCAATCGCCGACACCAGCACCATATCGTTGGTCCGAACCAGTTCACGCAAAACGGAGGTCTCCTGCCTGAAAGTGGCTAACGCGGCAAATGTCAATGGTTCCGCGGCCCTTGCCGCATCCGCCGCCAGTTTCTATTGTATTTCCATCAGAATAGCCCTTCCGGGGCAAATATTGGAGACCGGCGTGGCCGTCATCGTACCTTTCGAAACCCCCGGCGCGTCGATCGAAGAGCTGGTTGCCCTTGTCGCTCCCGATATGGAGCGCGTCAATGCCACGATCCTGTCGCGGACCGGCTCCGACGTGACCATGATCCCTGAAGTGGCCAACCACTTGATCTCCTCGGGCGGCAAGCGCCTGCGCCCGATGCTGACGCTCGCCATGGCCAACCTCGCCGGCTACAGCGGCGACGGCCACATCAAGTTAGCTGCAAGCGTCGAGTTCATGCACACCGCCACCCTGCTCCACGACGACGTGGTCGACGAGAGCGAGATGCGCCGTGGCAAGCTGTCGGCGCGCATGCTCTGGGGCAACGAGGCAAGCGTGCTGGTCGGCGACTTCCTGCTCGGCCAGGCCTTCCGCATGATGGTCGAGGTCGGCTCGCTGCGCGCGCTCGACATCCTCTCCGCGGCGGCCGCCACCATCGCCGAGGGCGAGGTGATGCAGCTCGCCGCCGCCAAGAACACCGCGACCACCGAGGACGAATATCTCGCCGTGATCCGCGGCAAGACCGCCGAATTGTTCGCCGCCGCCTGCGAGGTCGGCCCCGTGATCGCGAACCGCCCGAAGGCGGAGCAGACCGCCTGCCGCTCGGTCGGCATGAATCTCGGCATCGCCTTCCAGCTCGTCGACGACGTGCTCGACTATGGCGGCAAGAGCGCCAAGCTCGGCAAGAACACCGGCGACGATTTCCGCGAAGGCAAGATCACGCTGCCCGTCGTGCTCGCCTTCCGCCGCGGCAACGACACCGAGCGCGCCTTCTGGATCCGCGCGCTCGAGCGCGGCGAGATCGGCGATTCCGATCTCGATCACGCCATCGGCCTCATGAACAAGCACCGCGCGCTGGAGGACACGCTGATCCGTGCCCAGCACTACGGCGCCATGGCCGTGGATGCGCTGGCGCTGTTCCCGCCCTCGCCGATGAAGAGCGCGCTGGAGCAGGTCGTGGCGTTCTGCTTGGCAAGATCGCATTAGGCGACTGACGCTCACGCTTTTGCGCGCTCCCTGCACCCGTCATTGCGAGCGTAGCGAAGCAATCCAGAATCCCGCCGCGGAAACAGTCTGGATTGCTTCGCTGCGCTCGCAATGACGGAGTGCGCCGCGACGGCACCGCTCGCTCTCCTGTCCCGGACGCGCTGCAGCGTGAAACGCTTCTGCGCAGAGCCGTCACCCATGCGACATCCGCAATCATGATCAATATGGGCCCCGGCTCTGCAGCGCACCGCTAAGAGGCGCTGCGCTGCGTCCGGGGCACGAGAGCGCGCTTCATCTCACCAGCAGAACCCAGCCCCACTCGCTCCACATGGCTGCCCGGGGCAGTCACTTGCATTTTGCAAGTTACTGACCTACCTTGCCCGCCATGCAGCCCAAATCCCCTTCCATCCTGGAATGCCCGGTCGGCCGCGCGGTGGAGACGGTCGGCGAATGGTGGAGCATCCTGATTCTGCGCGACGCATTTCAGGGTGCGACGAAGTTCGACGAGTTCTCGCAAGGCCTCGGCATTGCGCCCAACATCCTGTCGCGGCGGCTCTCGCATCTCACCGAAAGCGGCATGTTCGTGCGTCGCCGCTATCAGGAGCGCCCGCCGCGCTACGAATATGTGCTGACGGACAAGGCGCGCGATTTCTTCCCCGTGATCGCTACGCTGCTCGCCTGGGGCAACAAGCATCTGGCGCCGAAAGGCAGATCCATCCTGCTGGCGAGCCGCGACGATGTCCGCCCGCTCGAGCCGCTCTTGGTCGATGCCGCCGATAAGCGCCCGATCACGCTCGCCAATGCGGTCGTCGTCGCAGGTCCCCGCGCCAGCCGCGGCATGCGCGCACGGCTTGCTTCGCTCAAGGCCATGAACCCGGCCGTCGCGCCGGCTGGAGACTGACATGCGTCGTATCGTCGTGACGGGAATGGGCGCGGTGTCGCCGCTTGGCTGCGGCGTCGAATTGACGTGGCGGCGGCTGCTCGCCGGGCAAAGCGGGCTGCGCCCGCTGCCGGAATGGGCAGAGGCGCTGCCGGCGCGCATCGCAGGCCTCGTTCCCGACAAGGCCGATGATGCCGAAGGCGGTTTCGATCCGGCGCAGGCTGCCGCACCCAAGGATCAGCGCAAGATGGACCGCTTCATCCTGTTCGCGCTGCTCGCGACGGCAGAAGCCGTCGCGAAAGCCAAATGGACACCGCAGGACGCTGGCGCGCTCGAGCGCACCGCGACGATCATCGCCTCCGGCGTCGGCGGCTTTCCCGCCATGGCGGAGGCGGTGCGCGTCACCGAGCAGCGCGGCGCGCGCCGGCTGTCGCCGTTCACGATCCCCTCGTTCCTCGCCAATCTCGCCGCCGGCCACGTCTCGATCAAATACGGCTACAAGGGCGCGCTGGGCACGCCCGTCACGGCCTGCGCGGCGGGCGTGCAGGCGATCGGCGATGCCGCGCGCATGATCCGGTCAGGCGAAGCGGACGTTGCGATCTGCGGCGGCGCGGAGGCCTGCATCGACATCGTCAGCCTCGGCGGCTTTGCGGCCGCTCGCGCGCTATCGAGCGGCTTCAACGACGAGCCAGCGCTCGCCTCGCGTCCGTTCGATCGCAACCGCGACGGTTTCGTCATGGGCGAAGGCGCCGGCATCCTGGTGATCGAGGCGCTGGAGCATGCGCAGGCGCGCGGCGCGACGCCGATCGCCGAGATCGTAGGCTACGGCACGACCGCGGACGCCTATCACATGACCTCGGGGCCGCCCGATGGCGATGGTGCCCGCCGCGCCATGGAGATCGCGCTTCGGCAGGCCAAGCTTGCGCCCGCGGATGTGCAGCACCTGAACGCGCACGCGACCTCGACACCGGCCGGCGACGAGAGCGAGCTCGGCGCCATCGGCGCGCTGTTCGGCCGCAACCGCGGCATTGCCGTGAGCGCGACCAAATCGGCCACGGGTCACCTGCTCGGCGCCGCCGGCGGGCTGGAAGCCATCTTCACCGTGCTCGCATTGCGCGACCAGATCGCGCCGCCCACGCTCAATCTCGAAAACCCCGATGCGAGCGCTGAAGGCATCGATATTGTCGCAGGCAGCGCGCGGCCGATGCCGATGCAGCATGCCATCTCCAACGGGTTCGGCTTCGGCGGGGTCAATGCCAGCGTGATCTTGCGCCGGCTGGGCTGAACAAGAGGCCTTGCAATCGCCGCCCGCTCCGCTACGAAAACGGCATGATCGAAACCAATTTCTGGCTGTTCCTGGCCGCAGCTCTCCTCATTGCCGCCGTTCCCGGCCCTGGCATTTTTTACGTCGCCGCGCGAACCTTGTCGGAGGGGCGTACCAGCGGCTTTGCCTCGACCGCGGGCACGGCGCTGGGCGGACTGGTTCATGTGGTCGCGGGCAGCCTCGGCATCTCCGCCATCATCCTGGCCAGCGCGGAGCTGTTTGCCGCCGTGAAATTCGTCGGCGCGCTCTATCTGGTCTGGCTGGGCATCAAGACCTTTCGCAGCGCCGGCAGCAACCTGTCGCTTGGGAGCGAGCCGATCGGCGACGAGCGCGCGTTCCGCGACGGCGTGCTGGTCGAAGCGCTCAATCCGAAGACCGCGGCATTCTTCCTCGCCTTCATTCCTCAGTTTCTCGATCCGTCGGACTCGAACCCGACGCTGCAATTCATCCTGCTGGGTGCGATCTCGGTGGCGCTGAACACGCTCGCCGATGTCGTGGTAGTCCTGATGGCCTCGGCGACGCGCGCGCAACTAACCGGACGGCCACTTCTGATGCGTCGCCTCACGCAGGGCTCCGGCGTCTTCATCGCCGGCCTCGGCCTCTCGCTCGCTTTGGCGCGGCGGCCGGCAAATGGCTAGCGCCCCGCAAAGCCGCTTCTATGAATCGCACGGCCTGCGGCTGCACTACGCCGACTGGGGCAACGAGGGTGCACCCGCCGCCATCCTGGTGCATGGCGGTCGCGATCATTGCCGCAGCTGGGATCACATCGCGCGTTCGCTGCAACCGCATTTTCGCGTCGTCGCGCCCGACCTGCGTGGTCACGGCGATTCCGACTGGACGAGAGGCGGCAGCTACGCGCTGACAGAATACGTGTACGATCTCGCGCAGCTGGTTCGCACCGTCGCAGCGCCTCAGGTCACCCTGATCGGCCATTCGATGGGCGGCATGGTGAGCCTGATCTTTTCGGGCGCATTCCCCGAACAGGTCACGAGGCTCGTCGTCCTCGACGGCGTGACCATGCTGCCCGATACACCGAAGCCGCCGGCGCATGAGCGCATCGGCAGATGGGTCGGCCAGCTCGACAGACTGCACGACCGCACCCCGCGCCGCTATGCGACGCTCGAGGACGCCGCCGCGCAGATGATGCTTCACAACAAGCGCCTTGCCCGCGACCTCGCGCTGCATCTCGCCAGGCACGGCGCACGGCGGAACGAAGACGGCAGCTACAGCTGGAAATTCGATCCCTATCAGCGCGCCTCCGCGCCACATCGGCTCTGGCCCGACGATCACATCGAGCTGTGGTCGCGGATCACGTGCCCGACGCTGCTGCTCAATGCCGGCGAAAGCTTTCTAGCGGGCGCTCGGTCCGCCGGCCTGGAGCGATACTTCCAGAACGCGCGCGTCAAGACCATCGCTGGAGCGGGACACTGGCTGCAGCACGACAAGCCGCAGGAGGTGTTGGGTGAGATCCGGACGTTTCTGGGATTGACCGGGGAAAGCGGCGAGTAGCTGACTGCCGTAGGGTGGGCAAAGCGAAGCGTGCCCACCGCTTTCACCGCGCAACGGGAATGATCGTGGGCACAGCGCTATCGCGCCTTTGCCCACACTACGGCAGCGGTACCCTAGCTCAACGTGCCCGCATGCACCCACCAGGCGGGGTGATCGCGGCGGATCTTTTCGGCCGCGGCATGCGCCTCCGCGGGCGCGCCGTAGATCGCAAAGCACGTCGCGCCCGAGCCGGACATGCGGGCGAGCTTGACGCCGGCGGAATCGCGCAAGGCGTCCAGCACCTCGCCGATCACAGGCTCGATCCGCAGCGCGGGCGCTTCGAGATCGTTGGCGACGGTCTCGAGAACCTCGACCCAATCGGAAATCGAGGCGCCCTCCTCCGGCCAAGCCGGCGCGCGGATGACGTCGGTGACGCCGACCAGGAGCTCGCCGTTGCGCAGGCCCAGCGCCTGGAACACGTCCTTGGTGGCGACCGGCACGCGCGGATTGACCATGACGCAAGGCATGCTCGGCAGCGCGAGCGGCAGCAGCTGCTCGCCGACGCCGGTCATGTCGCAGGCGCGCGAGAGGAGGCACACCGGCACGTCGGCGCCGGTTGCGAGCGCGACCTTCTGAATGCGGGGATCATCGAGCGACAAATCGTTGAGACGCGCCAGGAGCCGCAGCGCGGCCGCGGCATCCGCCGAGCCGCCGCCGATGCCGGCTGCAACGGGGAGCACCTTGTCGAGCGCGAAGGCGCCCAGCTGCAGGCCAGGGATCGCCTCGGCAAGCAGCTTGGCGGCCTTGAGCACGAGATTGTCGGCGGTGTCGCCGCAGGCGGCAGCCAGCGGCCCAGTCGTGGTGAGCTTCAGCTCCCCGCCCGGCTCCAAGGTGAGCCGGTCGGCGCAGTCGGCAAACGCGACCACGCTTTCGAGATCATGATAACCGTCGGCACGACGGCCGACGACGCGAAGGCTCAAATTGACCTTCGCCCGTCCCTCTTCAATCAACGCCGACATTGGCGATCAGCCCCCAAGACTCACTTGTTTGCGCATGATCTGATCGGAAAACCGCTCCACACTTTTCCGGATCATGCGCCTAGCTTAGCCGCCCTTGCCGTCGTCCTTCTTCTTCTCGGCCTGCGCCGCAGAAGAGTTCGAATTGTCGTCGGGGAGGCCATTGGCGATCTTGGCCTCGATCTTCGGCAGCTCTTCCGGCTCGGGCTTGAGATCGCGCGCATGCGACCACTGGAATTTTGCCTCGAGCGTTCGGCCGACGCGCCAATAGGCGTCGCCGAGGTGGTCGTTGATGGTGGGATCCTCGGGCTTGAGATCGATCGCGCGTTCGAGGTTCTTCACCGCCTCCTCGAAATTGCCGATGCGGTAATAGGCCCAGCCGAGGGAATCGACGATGTAGCCGTCGTCGGGACGCTGCTCGACGGCCCGCTTGATCATCTTCATGCCTTCGTCGAGATTCACGCCCTGGTCGATCCAGGAATAGCCGAGATAGTTGAGGACGTGCGGCTGGTCGGGCTGCAGCTCCAGCGCCTTCTTCATGTCGGCCTCGGCCTTGGCCCATTGCTTGGAGCGCTCCTGGCAGATGCCGCGATAATAGTACCAGACGCTATTGGCCTTGTCGTTGCCGGGCGGCAGCACCTCGATGCCGCGTGAATAGGTCGCGCCGCAATCGCCGAACCGCTTGCGGCCGCGCTCGATGTTGCCGAGCGCCATGATGGCTTCGAGGTCCTTGGGATCCTCCGAGGTGACGCCCTTGAGGATCTTGATCGCCTCGTCGGTGCGGTCGGCGGAATCGAGATCGATGGCGAGCTGAATCTGCGCGTTGCGCTTGAGCGGCGAGTTGGCGGGCACGCGCTCGTAGACCTTGATCGCCATCTTCGGCCGCTTGACTGATTCGTAGAGATCGGCGAGCGACAGCAGCGCCAGCGGATGGCTCGGCTGCAGGTAGAGCGAGAGCTGGAGATAGACCAGCGCCAGATCCTCGCCGCCGCGGCGGGTCAGCGTCGCGCCGATGCCGTAGAGCGCTTCGGCGGCGCCGGCCTGCGCGGAATCGACCAGCGGCGGCATCTTCTTGCCGGCCTTGGTCTCGCGCAGGCCTTCCTGGATCAGCGGATGGCGTGCCAGCTTCTTGTCGAAGGCCTGGTAGACATTGGTGGCCGCGGCGGAATCCTTGTTGCGCGACAGCCAGCGCGCATAGGCCTCGGTCACGCGCAGCATGGAATCGTCGAGCTTGTAGGCGCGCTCGAAGCGCGTGCCGGCGTCCTTGTCCTTGCCGGAGAGCTCCAGGATCATGCCGGTGTGGAGATCCTTGAACAGCGGATACCATTCCGGACCTGTCAGCTTGTCGATGGTGGCGACACCACCCTTGGCATCGCCCGCACCATAGGCGGCCCAGCCCGACAGCAGCGTGGCGACGAGATCGGTGATCGGACCACGGATCGACTGGTTGATGTTGGTCTGCGCCGCGACGTACTTCTTCAGCTTGAGATCGTGCACGCCGACGACGAGACGGGCGACGCGGTTGGTCTTGTCGATGGTGAGGATGCGCTCGGCGAGCTTGACCGCCTCGTCGATGTCGCCGTCGGCGACCGACGAGATGAAGGCACGGTCGAGCAGCTCGTTGTTCTTGGGATCGGTGCGGAGCGCCGAACGGTAGAATGCGGCGGCCGAGGCCGCGTCGCGCTCGACGCTGGCATGGCGGGCGGCGAGATAGCTGCCGGCACCGGTGAGCGACTTCAGATCGTTTCGCGTCGGAAACTGCGCCGCCGTGTTCTCCGGATGATCCGGCGTCTGCGCCAGGACCGCGCCGGGGACCGTCGCGATCGCGGTGCCCATGAGGGCGATGGCGGCAGCAGTCCAGCGGTTGAAACGATTTGAAAACATCAGGGCTCGCCTTGAGTTGGTGGTGCCTGGGTTTGCAGCAGAAGGCCGTATCGCAAGCGAACGCAGCCGGTGACATCCGGGCCCGGAACCGTCAGGCCGACAATGCCGCTTTTGGCGCTTCGCCGCAAGGATTCGGACCCGGGAAGATCCCCTCCGCACGCCCAAACCGGCCCATTGAAACCGCGCCAGCGCCCCAAGACGCCGCCACTATGGCCTTATCGTGGCCGCGGCGGGTCGCCGCAGCCTCGTCCTCACGGGAACGTGCGTCTGGTCACCCGTGCGATGCGCCCCTCACATCGCCTCGTAGTTCGGGCCGCCGCCGCCCTCCGGGGGAACCCAGGTGATGTTGCCGTTGGGATCCTTCACGTCGCAGGTCTTGCAGTGAACGCAGTTCTGGGCGTTGATCTGGAAGCGCGGGCCGGAGCCCTCCTCGATCCATTCATAGACGCCAGCCGGGCAATAGCGGTTCGAGGGGCCGGCATAGACGTCGTGCTCGGAGCTCTTCTGGAGGTTCATGTCGGTGACCTTCAGATGGATCGGCTGGTCCTCCTCGTGATTGGTGTTGGACAAAAACACCGAGGACAGCTTGTCGAACGTGATCTTGCCGTCGGGCTTCGGGTAGTTCCTGGGCGCGTGGCTCTTGGCCGAATCGAGCGTGGCGCGGTCGGGCTTGACGTGCGACTGCGTGCCAAACAGTGAGGCGCCGAACAGCGTATTGCACCACATATCGAAGCCGCCCAGCGCGACGCCGAGCACGGTGCCGAACTTCGACCACAATGGCTTGACGTTGCGGACCAGGAACAGGTCCTTACCGACCGATGAGGAGCGCCAGGCGTTCTCGTATTCGACGAGCTCGTCATTGGCGCGGTCGGCGGCGAGCGCGGCCGCAACATGTTCGGCAGCAAGCATGCCGGTGCCCATCGCATTGTGCACGCCCTTGATGCGCGGCACGTTGACGAAGCCGGCCGCGCAGCCGATCAGCGCGCCGCCGGGGAAGCTCAGCTTCGGCACCGACTGATAGCCGCCCTCGGTGATGGCGCGCGCGCCGTAAGCGAGCCGCTTGGCGCCTTCGAAGGTGCCGCGGATCGAGGGATGGGTCTTGAAGCGCTGGAATTCGTCGAACGGGGACAGATAGGGATCGTCGTAGTTCAGATGCACGACGAAGCCGACGGCGACGAGATTGTCGTCGTAGTGATAAAGGAACGAGCCGCCACCGGTCTTGAGGTCAAGCGGCCAGCCGAATGAATGCTGGATCAAGCCCTTCTGGTGCTTGGCGGGATCGATCTGCCAGACCTCCTTGAGGCCGATGCCGAACTTCGGCGGCTCGCTCTTGGCGTCGAGCGCGAACTTGTTGATGAGCTGCTTGGTCAGGCTGCCTCGGGCGCCTTCGGCGAACAGCGTGTACTTGCCGAGCAATTCCATGCCGCGCGTGAAGGAATCCTTCGGCTTGCCGTCGCGGCCGATGCCCATGTCGCCGGTGGCAATGCCCTTGACCTTACCCTCCTCGTCATAGAGCACCTCGGCCGCCGCAAAGCCCGGATAGATCTCGACGCCAAGCGCCTCGGCCTTGCGCGCCAGCCAGCGGCAGACATTGCCGAGCGAGCCGATGTAGCAGTGATGATTGTCCATCAGCGGCGGCATCATGAAATTCGGCAGCTTGATCGCGCCGCCGCCGGTCATCCAGTAGAAGCGGTCGTCCTTGACCTGCGTCTTCAGCGGGCAGTCGGCATCCTCGCGCCAGTCCGGGATCAGCTTGTCGAGGCCCGCGGGATCGATCACGGCGCCCGAGAGGATGTGCGCACCAACCTCGGAGCCCTTCTCCACCACAACGACGTTGAGCTCGGCGTTGAGCTGCTTGAGCCGGATCGCGGCCGACAGACCCGACGGGCCGGCGCCGACGATGACGACGTCGAATTCCATGGATTCGCGCGGGGGAAGTTCTTCGGTGCTCATTTGATCTCAGCCCTTGAGACGGTCCTTGGTCGTTTGCGCCCTCTTGTTTCCGATTTTTCCGGGTAGGACAACCTCGGAATCGCGTTCCGCCGGGATGCAAGGCCGTCCAAGGTGATATAAAAGTCAGACTTTCCCATGATCCCCGAACCCGCACCCACCGTCCGAGAGCTGCTCGCCTTCTATCTGGAGGCCGGTGTCGACTGCGCGCTTGCGGAGGAACCGATAGACCGCCTCGCGGAAATCGATGCGCCGCCACCCAGCCCGCGCGCGGCCCCGCCAGCCGAAGCGCCGCGGCCGGTCGCCGCGCCCGCGGTCATGCGCGGCGAAGCCGCGCCTGCACCGGACGTCGCCATCGCCTCGGCACGCGAAGCCGCACGCACCGCGCCGACCCTGGAGGCGCTGCGCGAGCTGATGCAGAATTTCGAGGGCTGCGCGTTGAAGCACACCGCTACGCGGCTGGTGTTTGCCGACGGCAACCCGCAGGCGCGCATCATGTTCGTCGGCGAGGCGCCGGGCCGCGACGAGGACATCGAGGGACTGCCTTTCGTCGGGCGCAGCGGCAAGCTGCTCGATCTGATGATCGGAGCCATCGGCCTCAACCGCACCACCGCCTACATCGCCAACGTCATTCCCTGGCGGCCGCCCGGCAACCGCACGCCGACGCCGCAGGAGACGCAAATCTGCCTGCCCTTCATCCAGCGCCAGATCGAGTTGGTGAACCCCGACGTGCTGGTGACGCTTGGCAATCCTTCGACACAGACGCTGCTGTCGACGCGCGAAGGCATCATGCGCACGCGCGGGCGCTGGTTCGACTACGACACCGGCCAGCGGGTGATCCGCGCGCTGCCGACGTTTCACCCGGCCTACCTCTTACGCTCGCCGGCCTACAAGCGGCTGGCCTGGCAGGATCTGCGGGCGATCGCGAAGGTGCTGGCGGGTTAGCGAGCTCTCGTGTCCCGGACGCGGTGCGGCACCCAGTAACGCTCCGCAGAGCCGGGACCCAGAAACGCAAGATAGTACGATGCGGCGAGATGGGCCCCGGCTCTGCGGCGCACCGCCGAAGAGGCGCTGCGCCGCGTCCGGGGCACGAGACCTACGTCCCCTTCGGCCGCACGATGGCCCAGCCGATTCGCAACAGCTGCTGCCGGCCGGTCACCAGCCATTCAAAGGCGCGCGGCACTTCCGGCACGATGCCGGGAAAGCGCTTGACGATCTCGGGCGGCGGCGTGCCGGCGGTATCGGAGGCGCGCCAGACCACGACGCCGCCGGTCTCGCTGAACTTGGTCTGGCTCATCCACGGCGTCCGCGCGGGGGCGGCGTCGATGAACAGGTGCGGCCGGCCGGAATGAAGCGCGATCAGGCTGGCGAGCTGGGTCTCGCCGGCGACGGCGCGCAGGCGATGGTTGGTGCGGCGGGCGAAGCTCTCGTCGAAGAAGTCCGAGATCGCGCGCGCCGGCATCGAGGTCGCAATTTCGCTAGTGCCCGTCCAAGGCAGGAACAGGACGGCGAGCACCACGCCGGCGGCGGGCGCGGCGACGGCGGCGGCCCAGACCACGCGCAGCATGCGCGCGCGGCGCATCGCGATGAGATCGCCGGCCGCGACGACCACGGCAAGCCCCGACATGATCAGCACGACACCGGGGCCGCCGACGACGGATTCGAGCCCGAGCAGGCCGGAGATCAGCACCGCGCCGAGCGGCAGAGCGAACGCGAAGAAATAGACGAAGTTGCGCGCGAGCGGCTCGACCGGCGGGCGGTAGATGATCGGTGGCTCCTCGCCCTTGCCGGCGAACATTCCGGTGTTGAGCAAGGTCAGCGCCGGGATCGCAGCCGCCCCGAGCGCGAGCCCGCCGAGCAGCCAGACCGCATGTAGCGCACGGTCTTTGAGCTCGGCGACTGGCGGCAAGGCCGGCAGTGTTAGCGTCTCGGCACGCATCAGAAAGACCGCATAGGGCAGCGCCAGCACGGCGACGACGATCAGCGCGAACAGCGGATCGAGTCCGCGCAGCGTCCGGCGGCCGCCGGCGGTCGAAACCGCGAAGACGACGATCAGCAGCAGCAGGTAGATCGCGGCGGGGGTCGTCAGCAGCAGGAGGCCGGCTTCGATCGACCAGGCGAACCAGGCATTGCCGCGGCGCTGGCCAATGATCTGCCAGGAGTGCAGCAGTAACAGCGCCCAGAGCGGCCGCGCCAGGATCAGCGGACCGAAGTCCAGCGCGGACGAGGAGAAGGCCAGCACCGTCATGGTGAGCAGCACGGCAAGCACGGCCTGCTGCGAGCCGACCACGGCACGGGAGAGATGATAGAGCGCGATGAAGGTCGCGATCTCGCAGAGCTGGGCGAGCACATAGACGCCGAGCATGTGGCCGCCGGCGGCGCGATAGGCGATGTCGGCAAGCCAGACCGCAAGCGGCGGGCCGAGATCGGTGCCGACCTGGTATTCCCTGCCGAAGGCCAGAAGGGTCGCGAGAGTGCCGGGCGGGCTGCGGTAGAACACCAGCGCCACTAACAGCCACATCGCGGCCTGCAGCAGCACCGCAATCCAAACGATCAGCCGCGGCCGGGCGCGAATGAGCTCGATGACCAGGGAGGTAAACCGCATGCAACGTCCGAAGGTGCAGCCAACCCGTCCAGCCGGCCCCATTTGCTCGCGTCTGTTTTGATAAAGGGCGCTGTGCGTCGTGGCAACTTCGGTCTGCTCCCTCTCCCCGTTCTTACGGGGAGAGGGCCGGGGTGAGGGGCTGCATCCGCGAGCACGGCAACAGTTGGACTCGCGGAGAGTCCCCCTCACCCGGAATGCATCTGCGATGCATTCCGGCCTCTCCCCGCAGGCGGGGAGAGGCGAAGGGGCGCTGCCGAAAGAGAAATCCTAGAGGCCGGCGGAAGCGTCGATCTCGACGCTCGCCTCCACCTGCACCTCGACCTCGGTCACCGAGAACAGGTCCTGCACCGGCTCGACGGTCCAGGGCATGTGCTTGGCGCGGGCGGCGGCGACGGGGGCGAAGAAGCTGCGGTGGTGGATGGAGGGGCCGAGGCGATCGAGCGCGTCGAGATGCTCTGGCACGGCATAGCCCTTGTGCTGCTCGAAGCCGTAGCCCGGGCAGTCCTGCGCCAGCGCGCACATCAGCCGGTCCCGGGTGACCTTGGCGACGATGGAGGCCGCGGCGATCGACAGCACGATACCGTCGCCGCCGATCACCGCCTCGCAGTCGCATGCGGTGTCGAGCCGGTCGCGGCCGTCGACGAAGACGTGCCTGGGCGCCTCTGGAAGGGCCACCACGGCGCGCTTCAACGCCCACAGCGAGGCGCGCAGGATGTTGTCGCGGTCGATTCGCGCCGGCGAGGCGACGGCGACCGAGACCTGCGCGGTGGCGCAGATCTTGTCGAACAGCTTTTCGCGCTCCTCGGCGGTCAGGCGCTTGGAATCGTCGATGCCGCGGGGAATCCGGTCGGGATCGAGAATCACGGCCGCCGCCACCACAGGGCCGGCTAGCGGGCCGCGGCCCGCCTCGTCGCAGCCCGCGACCGGCCAGACGCCGCGCTTGATCAGCGCGCGCTCGCGGCGGAAGCTCGGGGGAGCAACGGCGATGATGCCCTTCTTGCCGGCAGGAACCTTCGCAACATCGGCCGCAGAGCTCTTTGCCGCCTTGATGGGTGCAGCCTTCTTCGCGGCCGCTTTCTTCGGCGCGGCCTTGGCTGAGGTCTTGGCGGAGGGGTCCCGAATCATGCGCGGGATCGTGCGCAAGCGGCGGTGCCGGCGCAACCCGGAACCCGGGATATTCCCGTTATTCAGGCCGCCCGCCTACTCCGCCAGATGCACCCGCCGGTCATCGCCGACCTCGATTCCCGGCGCGACCACGACTTCCCAGACATGTGCATCGGGATCGGCAAAATAGCCGCAATAGCCGCCGTAATCGGTCGCATGCGCCGCTTTCAGCAAGGTGGCCCCCTTCTGGACGGCGAAGGCCAGCACCTCCTCGACCTCCTCGCGGGTCGCGCAATTCCAGGCGAGCGTCATGCCGCGAAACGTCGTGGGCCTCGGCTGGTCCTCCAAGGATGCGTCCGCCGCGAGCCGATCCCAGTGATAAAGGGCGAGCACCGGACCGCCGGTATCGTAGAACGCAACCGCCTCGCCGGTTGCCTTCAGCCGACGCGAGAAACCAAGCGCGTCGTAGAAGGCGATGCTCGCGCGGATGTCGTTGACACCGAGGGTGATGACCGTCAGCCGCGGCACCGGCGCGGCGAGTTCCTTAAGCATGCGACACCTCTTGCACCTGTCCGCTCAAAACAGGCTGAGCTGATCGCCGTTCCGCTTCGGCCGCGCAAAGTGATCAATGGTCAGCTTCGAGCGCCGCTTGTTGAGCCCGAGCCGCTCGCAGGCGATCTCGAAGCGTCGACCGATGGTCCAGGCCATCGGTCCGGTGCCCTTCATCCGTTCGCCCCATTTGGCGTCGTAATCGCGCCCGCCGCGCATGTCGCGGATCAGGGTAAAGACGTGGCGATAGCGGTCCGGATAGTTCGCCATCAGCCATTCGCGGAAGAGATCGCGCACCTCCAGCGGCAGCCGCAGCAGCACATAGGCGGCTTCCTTGACGCCGGCATGGGCGGCGGCGTCGAGGATGCGCTCGATCTCGGAATCGTTCAGCGCGGGGATCACGGGCGCGACCATCACCGTCGTGGGAATGCCGGCCTCCGAGAGCTGCTTCAGCGCCTCCAGCCGCTTCGGCGGCGTCGAGGCCCGCGGCTCCATCGTGCGCGCCAGCTTCGGATCGAGCGAGGTGACCGAGATCGCGACCTTGGCGAGGTTGCGCTTGGCCATCCGCTGGAGAATGTCGATGTCGCGGAGCACCAGGGCCGATTTGGTGACGATGCCGACCGGATGCGAGGTGCGCTCCAGCACTTCCAAAATGCCGCGCATGATTTTGCGCTCGCGCTCGATCGGCTGGTAGGGATCGGTGTTGGTGCCGATCGCGATCATCCGCGGCTCGTAGCCGGGAGCCGCAAGCTCCTTCTCGAGCAGCGAAGGCGCCTCGGGCTTCACGAACAGTTTTGACTCGAAGTCGAGCCCCGGCGACAGGCCGAGATAGGCGTGGGTCGGCCGCGCGAAGCAATAGACGCAGCCGTGCTCGCAGCCGCGATACGGATTGATCGAGCGGTCGAAGCCGATGTCGGGGGAATCGTTGCGAGTGATCACCTTGCGCGAGGTGTCGATGGCGACACTCGTCTTGAACGGCGGCAGCTCGTCCAGGCTCTGCCAGCCGTCATCGAAAGCGACGCGCGCCTCAGCCTCGTAGCGGCCGCTGGCATTGGATTGTGCGCCCCGCCCTCGCCTTCGCGCGCGGTCGATGGCGACGCCAAGCTCGGGGAAATCTGAAGGCGCACCCGCCGGCTCGGAGGGCGCCGTGACCGGCGGGTGCTTGAGAGCATGAGAGGATGCTGGACTCATGCAGCCAAGATAGCACGGCGCGGGAACAAATCAAGAACGCAAACCAAAAACGTGAAAACAACCCCATGCACAGTAGAGCTGCCCAAACTTCGCGCGCCCGCCTTTGACCTCACGCAACACGGCCGTCACGACCATCCCGTCTCATGCCCGACGGATCGATCGCCCTGGAACCGGGTTGGTGACGATCGCGAAGTGAAGGTCGGCAGGACCATGACAATCCAACAAAAAACGGCCGAAGCGAGCAGCGACCTCGATCTGCTCGATCGCTATTGGCGCGCCGCCAACTACCTCTCGGTCGGGCAAATCTACCTGCTCGACAATCCGCTGCTGCGCGAGCCGCTGCGGCCCGAGCACATCAAGCCGCGTCTGCTGGGTCATTGGGGCACGACGCCGGGCCTGAACTTCATCTACGCCCATCTCAACCGCGTCATCCGGGCGCTCGATGTCAACGTGATTTATGTCTGCGGTCCCGGCCATGGCGGTCCGGGCATGGTCGCCAACACTTATCTCGAAGGCAGCTACAGCGAGATCTATCCCGATATTGCGCGCGACACGGACGGATTGCGCAAGCTGTTTCGGCAGTTCTCCTTCCCCGGCGGCATCCCGAGCCACGCCGCGCCGGAAACGCCGGGCTCCATCCACGAAGGCGGCGAGCTCGGCTATGCGCTGGTGCACGCCTATGGCGCCGCATTCGACAACCCGGATTTGATCGTCGCCTGCGTGGTCGGCGACGGCGAGGCCGAGACCGGGCCGCTCGCTGCGTCCTGGCACTCCAACAAGTTCCTGAACCCCGCCCATGACGGCGCGGTGCTGCCGATCCTGCATCTCAACGGCTACAAGATCGCGGGCCCCACCGTGCTCGGACGGATGCAGGACGCCGAGATCCGGGACCTCTTCCGCGGGTTCGGCCACGAGCCGCTGTTCGTCACGGGCGACGATCCCAAATTGATGCACCAGGCCATGGCCGATGCGCTGGACGTCGCATTCGCCAGCATCCGCTCGATCCAGCAACATGCCCGCGACGGTCGCACAAGCGTCGAGCGGCCGCGCTGGCCGATGATCGTGCTGCGCAGCCCGAAGGGCTGGACCGGCCCGAAGGAGGTCGACGGCAAGAAGGTCGAGGGTTTTTGGCGCGCGCATCAGGTGCCAGTCGCAGGCTGCCGCGAGAACCCGGCGCATCTCAAGGTGCTCGAAGACTGGATGCGCAGCTACGGGCCAGAAAAGCTGTTCGATGGCAACGGCGCCCTCGTTGCCGAGCTTCAGGCGCTCGCGCCCGACGGCGTCAGGCGCATGGGCGCCAATCCGCATGCCAATGGCGGCGTGCTGAAGAAGGAGCTGAAGCTGCCCGACTTCCGCAGCTTCGCGATCGAGGTGCCGCAGCCCGGCGAGGTCGTGGCGGAAGCCACGCGCGAGCTCGGCAAATTCCTGCGCGACGTCATTCGCCTGAATGCGAAGGCGCGCAATTTCCGCATCATGGGCCCGGACGAGACGGCATCGAACCGGCTCGACGCCGTGTTCGAGGCCACCGAACGCGTCTGGATGGAGCCGACCGAACCTTACGACGTGCACCTCGCCCAGGACGGCCGCGTGATGGAGGTGCTGAGCGAGCATCTCTGCCAGGGCTGGCTGGAGGGCTACCTGCTCACGGGACGGCACGGCTTCTTCTCCTGCTACGAGGCCTTCACCCACATCGTGGATTCCATGTTCAACCAGCACGCCAAATGGCTGAAGGTGACGCGGGAGCTGCCGTGGCGACGTCCGATCGCCTCGCTCAATTATCTGCTGACCTCGCATGTCTGGCGCCAGGACCATAACGGCTTCAGCCATCAGGACCCCGGTTTCGTCGATCTCGTCGCCAACAAGAAGGCCGACATCGTCCGCATCTACTTCCCGCCGGACGCCAACACGCTGCTGTGGATCGCCGACCACTGCCTGCGCACCTATAACCGCATCAACGTGATCGTCGCCGGCAAGCAGCCGGCGCCGCAATGGCTGTCGATGCAGGACGCGGCGACGCATTGCGATGCCGGCATCGGCATCTGGACCTGGGCGGGAACGGAGGATGGAAAGGGCGAGCCCGACGTGGTGATGGCCTGCGCCGGCGACGTGCCGACGCTGGAGACGCTCGCTGCCGTCGACCTCCTGCGCAAGACGCTGCCGGACTTGAAGATCCGCGTCGTCAACGTCGTCGACCTCATGACGCTGCAGCCGAGGGAGCAGCATCCGCACGGCCTGTCCGACCGCGACTTCGACAGCCTGTTCACGCGCGACAAGCCTGTGATCTTTGCCTATCACGGCTATCCCTATCTCATTCACCGGCTGACCTATAGCCGCACCAACCATGCCGGAATGCATGTGCGCGGCTTTGCCGAGGAGGGCACCACGACGACGCCCTTCGACATGGTCGTGCTCAACGAACTCGACCGCTATCACCTTGCGATCGAGGCGATCGAACGCGTGCCGGGACTGGCGACCAAGGCTGCGCAGGTGAAGCAGCAATTCCGCGACAGACTGATCGAACACTCCCGCTATGTCCGTGAGCATGGTGAGGACATGCCTGAGATTCGTGACTGGGTCTGGCAGAACAGCGCCGGCGGCAACACGCCGGCCGAGGCCGGCGACTAGCGATGCCGGACACGGTCCTCGTCCTCAACGCGGGATCGTCGAGCATCAAGTTCGGCCTGTTCGATGTCGCGGCGGCCGAGCCCGCCCTGCTCTGCAAGGGCCTGCTGGACGAGCACGAGGCCAAACCCCGGCTGGTGGTGAAAGGCCCTGCAGGCGAAGACCTGTTCGAGACAAGCAAGCAGGCGCCGCAGGCAGCCGGCGACCATCTGTTCGCGGACGTGCTCGCCTTCATCGAGGACCGGTTCGGTGGACGCAGCCTGCGGGCCGTCGGCCATCGCATCGTGCACGGCGGGGCGGATTATTCAGGCCCGGTGGTCCTGATGGACGACATCATTGCGAAACTGGAGGCCTTGACGCCGCTGGCGCCGCTGCACCAGCCGCGCTGCCTCGCGCCGGTGCGAACGCTGGCGGCGATCCGGCCCGAGCTGACGCAGATCGCGTGTTTCGACACCGCCTTCCACCACGGCCTCGCGCCGCCCGCGAGCCGCTTCGCCATTCCCAGGCGATTCGAGGCGCGTGGCGTCAGGCGCTACGGCTTTCACGGCCTCTCGTTCGAATATGTCGCGGGACGCCTGGCCGAGATCGCGCCGGAGCTCGTGGCCAAGCGCACTGTCATCGCGCATCTCGGCAATGGCGCCAGCCTCTGCGCCTTGCGCGATAGCCGCAGCATCGACACCACGATGGGGCTGACGCCGCTCGACGGCCTCGTCATGGGCACGCGCTGCGGTGCGATCGATCCGGGCGTGCTGCTCTATCTGCAACAGTACGAGAACATGTCGGCCCGGGAGGTCCAGCACCTGCTCTATCACGAGTCAGGCCTGCTTGGCGTTTCCGGCATCTCCGCGGACATGCGTACACTGCTGGCGAGTAGCGAGGCTGCGGCGCGCGAGGCGGTCGATCTCTTCACCTTTCGTGCGGCGCAGCAGGTCGCGATGATGGCGGCCACGCTCGGCGGCCTGGATTGTCTGATCTTCACCGGCGGCATCGGCGAACATGCCAGGGAGATCCGCGGCGCCATCGGCCAGCGTCTCGCCTGGATGGGCGTGCGCATCGACGCCGCAAGCAACGATGCCGCGCGCGAGCGCATCAACGGCAACGACAGCACCGTCGCGGTCTTCGTTATTCCCACCAACGAAGAGATGATGATCGCGCGCCATTGCGCGGCGCTGATCTAGGGGGTTATGCCATTGCGGAAACACCCTCTCCGCAGGCGGAGAGGGTGTGCACTTACGTTGTAGCAATCAAACCTGAACTCATCGTGCTTTAGTGACCGCGGCCGGTCAGGAGCTGAAAAGTCCCCATCGCGATCTCGATCACGATCAGCACCACGATCGCGATCTCCAGGCGCAGCGAGCGCTGGGTGTCGATGATGTCGGTCAGCGCGTTGGCGGTCTCCGATACCGCGGTGAGCTTGCGCTCGAGCGTGTCGAGGCGCTCCTTCAGCTCGTACTCGTCCTCGAGACGGGAATACAGCCGATCGAGCTCGGGCTTCTCCCAGAGCACGTCGGGCTTCTCGGCGACCGCGACGCGGCCGGCAACGCGCTGCTGTACCAGCAGCGCGTTGCCGATCAATTGCAGAATGCCCGTGCGCCGACGCGGGGTGCGGCCGTGTTCGGCGAGCTCCCGTGCAAACGGCTCGATGACGTCGAACACCGCGGCGACGCGGCGCTCGTCGCGCGCCAGCGACGTGCTCTTTGCGAGCGCATCGGCAACCAGCAGCAGCCGGTCGTCGGAGAACTTGGCGAGGCAGATCGGCCCGCCCGGCTGGATCGTCTCGCCCGCTTCCTCGTTGCAGAGCTGCGCCTGCGCGATCTCCTCCTCGTACGGGCTGAGCTCTCCGGTCACGCGTGATTTCAGGCTGTCGACGAGAACCTTCTCCTCCGACGGCAACAGCCCGATCAGCACGACCACGCCATAGCGAAAGATCACGGCAAGGCCGGCATGAACGCGGAAGGCGGCCGGCGTCGAGGACACCAGCGTGCCGATCTCCAAGTTGGAAGCATTGATGCGGTCGCCCAGCATCAGCGCCCGGATCCGCAAGGTCGGTGCGGCCTCCTGCTTCGGCGATTTTGGCGCCGTGCCAACGGCGAGATGATCGGCGTTCATGCAAGGTCTCTCCCGGGCAGCGAAAGGTCGCTACGAAGCATCGGGGATAATACCGTCAGGATCGGCTTGTGCCGAAACATTCGGCAATATTATCAGCCCGCGCCTGGCACATCTGGCCGCGATGAACTCGCGGCAGTTTACCATCGCACGCCGAAGCCCCTTCCGAAAGTTGCACTCGGCAGCGCGACGGGTTTATGACAACATTATGCAACGCAACGCTACGCTTCTCCCGAAGTGCGGAAACTGAAGCCTCAATCATGCTGAGCGTCATCATTCCGACCGAAGGTGTCGAGCAGACGGCGGTCGCAACCCTGGCCGCGCTGGTGCCCGGCGCCGCAGCCGGCGTGATCCGGGAAGTGCTTCTGGTCGACGGCACGCGCAACGGCGTCATCGAGCGTGTTGCCGACGTCGCGGGCTGCCGTTTCATCGGCTTCGATGGGCATTCGCAAGGCGCTGCGCTTGCTGCCGGCGCGCGCCAGGCCCGATCGCCCTGGCTGATGTTCCTGCCTGCGGGCGCGGTGCTGGAAACCGGCTGGATCGAGGAAACCACCCAGTTCATCCAGGCCGTCGCCACCAGCGGCCGGGATCGTGCGGCGGTGTTCCGCTATGCCCGTTCGCCCTACGCAAATACCGCAGTGCGCGACGTCCTCTGGGCCGTGGCGCGCAGGCTCATCGGTCCGCTCGGCGATCAAGGCCTGCTGATCGCGCGTGATCATTACGACCGGATCGGTGGATACCCGCCCCACGCCCGGCATTCCGAGGCGCGGCTGCTCCGGCGGCTCGGCCGGTCGTCCCGGACCATGCTGCGCAGCCGGATCGTGATGGTCGGCTGAAGCGCCGAGATACTTGCCAACGTCAATCAATTAATTGACAATGGCAAATATCGAGGTGATCCCATGCTATCGAAAGCTTCGTCATCAAGCGCCGTGGCCGAACAGGCCGCCGACGACCACGTCGCAGCGGTTCGCGCCTTCAACCGCTTCTACACCCGCAAGCTCGGCGTGCTCGACCAGCACCTCGGCAAGAGCCCGTTCTCGCTCAGCGAGGCGCGGGTGCTCTACGAACTCGCCCAACGCGACGATCTTGCGGCAAAAGAGATCGGACACGAGCTCGGTCTCGATCCCGGCTATCTCAGCCGCATCGTCCAGAGCTTCGACGAGAAGGGGCTGATCACGCGAAAGCCCCTGCCCGCGGACCGCAGGCAATACCAGCTCAGCCTGACCGCCAAAGGCCGGCAGGCTTTCGTCAAGCTGAACCAGAGCTCGCAAAACGAGGTCGCCGCGATGCTGGCTCAGCTTTCACCCGGCGATGCGACGCGGCTCACGCAGGCGATGGCGACCATCGAGGCCGTGCTGGAGCAACGCCGAAGCTCGCCCGCTTCTTTCATGCTGCGCAGCCATCGCGTCGGCGATATGGGTTGGGTCGTCTCCCGCCAGGCTGCCGCCTACGCCGCGGACTACAATTGGGACATCAGCTACGAGGCGCTGGTCGCCGAGATCTGCGCACAGTTCATCAGGAATTACGACGCCGCGCGCGAGCACTGCTGGATCGCCGAGGCCGGCGGCGAGCCGATCGGCTCGGTGTTCCTGGTCAAGGCCACGGACGAAATCGCCAAACTCCGCCTGTTGCAGGTTGAGAAGAAAGCACGGGGCCTCGGCGTCGGCCGCGCCCTCGTCGAGCAATGCATCCAAGGCGCCCGCGAGCGCGGCTACAGCAAGATGACGCTGTGGACGCAGAGCATTTTGGTGGCCGCGCGGGGGATCTACAAGAGTGCGGGGTTCAAGCTGGTCGCGACGGAGCCGCATCACAGCTTCGGGCAGGATCTGATCGGCGAAACGTGGGAACGGGATCTCTGACTGTTTTTATTCAACAACGCGCGCCGTGACCTTACCCTCCCCTGGAGGGGTCCTGGAGGGGGAGGGTCGGCTCACATGGAGCGCAGCGTAATGTGAGACGGGGTGGGGTGACGGTCTCTCCACATCCAACACTGCCTGAGTGGAGAGATCACCCCACCCCGCTCGCGCTGCGCGCGATCGACCCCCTCCCCCTCCAGGGGAGGGTGACCTCGATCAGCTAGACATCATCCGCACAACGCGCATCACACCGTCGCGCCCTGCGCTTTCGGCCGGCGCAGATGTTCGTCCAGCCGCGGCATGATCTCGACGAAATTGCAGGGACGCGTGCGGTAGTCGAGCTGAGCCGCCAGGATGCCGTCCCAGCCGTCGCGGCAGGCGCCGGGCGAGCCCGGCAGGCAGAAGATGTAGGTCGCGCCCGCCACGCCCGCGGTGGCGCGGCTCTGGATCGTCGACGCCCCGATCTTGGCGTGGCTCAGCATGTGGAAGGCGATCGAGAAGCCGTCCATGCGCTTCTCGAACAGCGGCTCGATCGCCTCGGGCGTGACGTCGCGCCCGGTAAAGCCGGTGCCGCCGGTGGTGATGACGACGTCGATGCCGCTATCGGCGATCCAGCGGCGGATCACGGCGCGGATCGCCTCGACATCGTCGGTGACGATCTCGCGCGCGGCGAGATGATGACCCGCAGCGGTGAGACGATCGGCGAGGGTCTGACCGGACTTGTCGTCGCTGAGCGCGCGCGTGTCGGACACCGTGAGCACCGCAATGTTGAGCGGGATGAATTGTTTGGATTCGTCGATGGCCATGTTGCGTCTTTCGTGTCCCGGACAAGGTGCGGCGCATCAGCGCCGCGCCGCAGAGCCGGGACCCACTTCAGAGGCTTGGGCAACCGGCAATATGGGCCCCGGCTCTGCAGCGCACCGCTGAAGGCGCGCCGCGCTGCGTCCGGGGCACGAGCCTTTCCTTACAACGCCCCCGCACCGAACGTGTTGCAGGCCTGGACCGTGCCCTGCTGGTACCCGATCATGAACCATTGCTTGCGTTGCGCCGCCGAGCCGTGGGTGAAGGAGTCGGGCACGACGCGGCCGGTGGCCTGGCGCTGCAGCGTGTCGTCGCCGATCGCGCTTGCCGTGGTCAGCGCGGCCTCGATGTCGCCGGGCTCGAGGAAGTTCGGACGCTTCTTCGCCTCGCGGTTGACCCAGACGCCGGACAGGCAGTCGGCCTGCAGCTCCACCTTGACCTGGAGCGCATTGGCCTCGGCCTTCGAGCCGACCTGCTGCTGCAGCCGCGTCACACGCGGAATGATGCCGAGCAGGTTCTGGATGTGATGGCCGACCTCGTGCGCGATGATGTAGGCGGTGGTGAAATTGCACGCCGACTTGCCGGAGCAGCCGCGAAAGCGGGTCTCGACCTCGCGGAAGAAGGCGGTGTCCAGGAAGATGGTCCGGTCGGGCGGACAATAGAACGGCCCCATGGCCGACTGCGCCATGCCGCAGCGGCCGCCATTGGTAGCGTTGCGGAACAGCACGATCTTCGGGCCGGTGTACGACTGGCCGTTGGCCTGGAAGATCTCGCTCCAGCGATCGTCGAGCTCGCCGAGGATGCCGGAGATCATGCTGCCCATCTCGTCGGTCGGCGCGCCGCGCTTGCCCGAGGAGGCCTGGCGATCGGTCTGGTAGGTCGGCGCATGGCCGCCGCCGGAGAGGATCTCGGCGCCGCCGATCAGGATGCGGGGATCGATGCCGAAGGCGTAGCCGACCAGGCCGAGGATGATGATGGTGCCGATGCCGAGCCCGCCGCCGCCCATCGGCAGGCCGAACCCGCCGCCTCCGCCGCCGCCAAAGCCACCACCTTCGTCGCGACGATCCTCGATATCGTCGCTGCGGCGGAAGTCATCGTAGCGCATGGCGGCCTTTCCTCTGGGGTCCCTGATTTAAGTTTCGACGGCGCACAGAAACGCGAAAGCTCAACGCGCCACATACGTAAAATTTCCGTTGCTTTTATCAATATCGTGGCCGGCAAAAATTGCCTAGTGCGACAGCCTGTCGATGCCAGCAAATTTTTCCGAGGGCCGAGCAATTTTTTCCGAGAGAAATTTACAGCCTTTTTCCCGCCACGATCGATCTCGCGAGGCGCGCAAGCGCGAAATACACTGTAAAACAAGGCGAATGCGCGCAACAATTTGCGCGCGAACGATGATGCGGGGAGTGCTCACGAAAGCGGCGGGTTAAGTCGATTTTTACTTTGCCCCTTCAATGTAACGGCCAGTCGGTTGTTTGGTCCCGCGTCGCCGACAGCGTCGCCTGAGTCAGAGTTCTTGAGTCATGGTAGAGTCGCGTCGCGGGGCGTCTGCAAGGGCGCCCCGCACAAATTTTGAGTCCCCATCGCATCGCATCATCGTCGGCGATTGCGTCGCCGAGATGTCGAAGCTCCAGGCAGGCAGCGTCGACCTGGTGTTCGCCGATCCGCCCTACAATCTGCAGCTCAAGGGCGACCTCAAGCGTCCCGACGAATCCCATGTCGATGCCGTCAACGACGACTGGGACAAGTTCGATTCGTTTGCCGCCTACGACGATTTCACCCGCGCCTGGCTGCTCGCCGCACGCCGCGCCATGAAGCCGTCGGCGACGATCTGGGTGATCGGCTCCTATCACAACATCTTCCGCGTCGGCGCCATCATGCAGGATCTCGGCTTCTGGCTGCTGAACGACATCGTCTGGCGCAAGACCAATCCGATGCCGAATTTTCGCGGCCGCCGCTTCACCAACGCGCACGAAACCATGATCTGGGCCGCGCGTGACGAGAAAGCCAAGGGCTACACGTTCAACTACGAGGCGCTGAAGGCCGCCAACGAGGACGTGCAGGCGCGGTCCGACTGGCTGATTCCGCTCTGCACCGGCGAGGAGCGCCTCAAGGGTACCGACGGCAAGAAAGTGCATCCGACGCAGAAGCCGGAAGGCCTGCTGGCGCGCGTGCTGCTGTCGTCGTCCAAGCCCGGCGATCTCGTCATCGACCCGTTCAACGGCACCGGCACCACCGGCGCGGTCGCCAAGCGCCTCGGCCGCTCCTATATCGGCTTCGAGCGCGACAAGACCTACGCCAAGGCGGCCGAGGCGCGCATCGCCAAGGTCGAGCCGTTGCCGGAAGAGAGCCTTGCCCCGTTCATGACCGCGCGCGAGGCGCCGCGCGTTGCGTTCTCCGAGCTGATCGAGCGCGGCATGATCATGCCCGGCACCAAGCTGTTCGACGCCAAGAAGAAGTTAGGGGCGCTGGTGCGCGCCGACGGCGCCATCATGCTGGGCGACAAGGTCGGCTCGATCCACCGCATCGGCGCGGTGGCGCAGGGCGCACAGGCCTGCAACGGCTGGACGTTCTGGCACGTCGAGACCAAGAAGGGCCTCAAGCTGATCGACGAGTTGCGTGCCGAGATCCGCGCCGGCATGGCGGCGGAGTAGCTTTCCTCTCCTAAGTCATTCCGGGGCGCGCGCAAAGCGCGCGAGCCCGGAATCCCATCCAACAGCGTCCCATGCCGCCCAATGGATTCCGGGCTCGCGCTTCGCGCGCCCCGGAATGACGGCGGCGTGAGTTGAAAGCCGCGCCAACCAGGACTAGATTCGCCGGACTAGCCCCCTCCTGACCGGTTGGGCTCCCATGCGACGACAGTCCGAGACATTGCTGCTGGTGCCGCTGCTGCCGATCTTCCTGGTCGGCATGTTTCCGATGTTCCTGATCGCGCTGCTCGGATTCTTCGGCCTGGCGCTGTTCGGCGTGCTCGTGATCTGCGTCGGCCTCGCCAGCAGCAACGAGGCGCACGACAATTTCAACCACGACGTCATCGTTCACGGCTATGCGCGCGGTTCGGAGCGCGCGGCGCGCGCCTCCGACATGCATCTCGCAGCGCGGCTCGGCCTGCGGCTGGAAGCCGTTGGTGCGGCCATGGTCATCGCGGCGGCAATCGGCCTTTGTTACGCCGCCTGATCTGCGTACCGCGCAGACACCGCCCGGCAAACTCGCCGGTTGCTCTCTCGGACGAGGTTCAGGCAAGACAAGGCTCGCCCAACGACGCCGCGTCCGCGCGCGGCAACATAGACACCGGGGAGATGCTGGATGCTCAAGTTCTATTTCAATGGATCACCGAACCCGACCAAGGTCGCGCTCTTTCTCGAAGAATCCGGCCTGTCTTTCGAGCCGGTGAAGATCGACACCCGCAAGGGCGAGCAGTTCACGCCGGAATTCCTGAAAATCAATCCGAACGGCAAGGTGCCGGCGATCGACGATGGCGGCACCATCGTGTTCGATTCGAACGCCATCCTGCTCTATCTCGCCGAGAAGACCGGCAAATTCCTGCCCGCCAACCGAGCCGAGCTCCTGTCCTGGCTGATGTTCGTGGCCACCGGCGTCGGGCCCTATTCGGGTCAGGCCGTGCACTTCAAGCATTTTGCGCCGAAGGAGCAGAACCACGACTACGCCCATAACCGCTATCAGTACGAGACTGACCGCCACTACAAGATTCTCGACGCTCACCTGAAGGACCGCCGCTACATGGTCGGCGACAGCTATTCGATCGTGGACATGGCGATGTGGGGCTGGGCGCGGATGGTGCCGTTCAAGCTCGGCGACGAGGCCTTTGCGCGATACCCGAACGTGAAGCGGCTGGTCGACGAGATCTCGGCGCGCCCGGCGGCTTCGCGCGCCATCGCCCTGAAGGACAAGTTCACCTTCAAGGCCGAGATGGACGACGAAGCGCGAGCCAACATGTTCAAGCACATGACGACCAAGGTGGCTTGATCGCGCCGCTGTTCGAGGCCACGCGCATGCGCGTGGCCTCTTGCGTTCGAGACTCTAAAGCGCGATGCGATCAGGATGAAGCGTCATCGCGCGCTCTAGGTTGGTTGTTCAAGCATGATCTCTTCGGAAAAGCGCTGCACACTTTTCCGGATCATGCTTTAGGCGGCGTGGACCGAGCTCAGGAACTTGGCGACTTCCTGCTTCAACCGGTTGCTGTCGGCCGAGAGCGAGCGGGCCGCCGACAACACCTGCGAGGAGGCCGAGCCGGTCTCGGAGGCGCCGCGCTGCACGTCGCCGATGTTGGACGAGACGAGCTGCGTGCCCTGGGCCGCCTGCTGGACGTTGCGGGAGATCTCCTGCGTCGCCGCGCCCTGCTGCTCCACGGCCGCGGCGACCGTCGACGCGATCTCCGACAGCCGCTCGATGGTGCCGCTGATCTCCCGGATCGAGCCGACAGACTCCTCGGTCGCGGCCTGGATGCCGGAGACCTGCTGGGCGATCTCGCCGGTGGCCCTTGCCGTCTGCTCGGCGA
This sequence comes from Bradyrhizobium sp. USDA 336, assembly GCF_044908355.1. Classification (NCBI taxonomy): domain Bacteria; kingdom Pseudomonadati; phylum Pseudomonadota; class Alphaproteobacteria; order Hyphomicrobiales; family Nitrobacteraceae; genus Bradyrhizobium; species Bradyrhizobium sp. USDA 336. The sequence goes on from NZ_JBIYDC010000002.1 coordinate 4,147,113, forward strand.
GCGCCTTGACCTCGGTAGCGACCACCGCAAAGCCGCGGCCGGCTTCTCCCGCACGCGCCGCCTCGATTGTGGCGTTCAGCGCCAAGAGGTTGGTCTGGCCGGCAATGGTGCTGATCAGCTCGACCACGTCGCCGATCCGCGCGGCGGCCTTGGAGAGCGCGCCGACGCGCTCGTTGGTCCGGCTTGCCTGACCCACCGCCTCGGTGGCGATGCGGGCGGATTCCTGCACCTGGCGGGCAATCTCGGAGACCGAGGAGGAGAGCTCCTCGGTCGCAGAGGCGACCGCCTGCACATTGGCCGAGGCCTCCTGCGAAGCGCTGGCGACCTCCGTCGAGAGGTCCTGGGCGCGTGCGGCAGTCGTCGTCAACGTGCCGGCGGAGGCTTCGAGCTCGCCCGATGCCGACGACACCGTGTTGACGATCTCGCCGACGGCCTGCTCGAACTGATCGGCGAGCCTCGCCATGTCTTTCCTGCGGTTCTCGGCCTGCCGCGCCTCGAGTTCGGCCTGCTCGGCGCGCATGCTCTCGGTCTCGATCATGTTGTCCTTGAAGACCTGGATCGCCTTGGCCATGTCGCCGATCTCGTCGGCCCTGCCGCGGCCGGGAATCTCGATCTCGAGATTGCCGCCGGCAAGCCGCCCCATCGCCTGCGTCATCGAGGTCAGCGGACCGACGATGCTGCGGGCGATGAGGAAGGCCACGATGCCTCCGAACAGGATGGCGAGGCCGCCGGCGATCTCCTGCACCGTCGTCGTTCCCGCGATCACGGCCTCGGCGGTGGTGCGCGATGCCTCGTAGTCCTCCTTCAGCGTCGTTTCCGCCACCTTGAGCTTGCCGATGCTGTCGACGATGAGGGGCGCGAGGCTCTTGTTGTAGATCTCGTCCGCTTTAAGCATCGCTGCGGAGGTCGTCTCGAACGCCGTCTTGTAGGTTTCAAGCGAGGTCTTCACCGGCGCCAGCGTGGCGCGCAACGCCGCCGCCTGCGGGCTCTTTTCGAGTGCCCCGAGCCGTTGTAGTGCCCTGTCGATGCTCGCCCTGAAGGTCGCGGGGCCCTGCGCATCGCGAAGAGCCAGAAAACGCCAGTTTACGATCCTCACGAGCAGGATTCGGGATTCGAGATCGGCGACGAGGGAAGCGGTATCTTCATCGACGGCGGCGCGCGCCACGTCGACGAGCTTGTTCGTCTTGGTGGCCAGGTCCTCGCCACTCGGCAGCAGCGTCGCCTTGCCCGTTCTCGTCTCGTTGACGGCGTCGCCGAGATTGTCACGCAGGCGTCGCATTTTCGCGATCTCGTCGATCAGGCCGTTGTAGAGCGCGCGCCGCTCCTCGGAGAGCGTCCCCTGAGCGCCGACCCGGAGCAGCTCGCTCGCCGCGGTCTCGCGCTCTTGCGCTTCCTTCATTGCGGACTCGTTGCCGTCGTAGACGTAGCGCAAATTGGCCCGCTGAATAGCCTGCAGATGGGCCGATATTTCCAGCACCCGCGCCGTGCTGTCCGAGAGGGCGGATTGTCTTGCGACCTGATCCTGCACGTCCCGCAAATTCCAGACGGCAACCACCGCCATCACGACACCCACCGCCACCAGGGCCATGAAGCCTGCGTACAGGCGTCCCCTGATCCGCAAACGAAATTTCGGCATTCCCACTGTCCACCCAGATGCATGTGAATTCGAGGGGCCGAACGACTCCGGCGATCGTCACGGCCACTCCGACAGCCGCACGCCGCGCCCCGGCGGCCTACGCTGCACCGCGACACAATGGGGGACACTTCTTAATTGAACCTTCAAATTCCTCGCGCGCCCGATCTCGACCCGCACCAAATCTGCCGATTTTGGCGGCAGCTATGCAAAGCCGCATGCGAATCCGCTGTGCCATGCACGCCGATGCATGCTGTTCGTCTGGGGATGCCTATTGGGCGCCGGCCTGTTGCAACTTGCCGAGTGCATTCTCGACCACTTCCAGCGTGTAGGGCTTCTGGACCACCGGCGCGGAGGCCAATTGCTCGGGGATCGGCGCGCGCTCGCCATAGCCGGTCGCGAAGATGAAGGGCACCCCGATCTCCTTCAGCTTCTGCGCCACCTTGATGCTGCTCTCGCTGCCGAGATTGAGATCGAGCAGAGCAAAGCTCGGCCGCGAACGCTCGATCGAGCGCAGTGCCTGGTCGACGGTTGCGGCGGTGTCGACGTGGCGGGCGCCGAGGTCGAGCAGGATGACCTCCGCGGCCATCGCGATGATCAGGTTGTCCTCCACGATCAGGGCCGTGTCGGAAATCCGTGGACGGGCAGATTGCTGCTCCTCGATACGCATGGCGGCTCCCGCGATGGATGGGACGAGCTGGACGAAGTTGGGCGGAATGACGAACTTCGCCTGGACGCCCAGGAGGTCGAAACGGATCTCGGCATCGCCCTTGAGATCGAACGGCACCGACCGCTCGATGATGGTGGTGCCGAAGCCGCGCCGCGACGGCGGCTGCACGGGCGGCCCGCCGCTCTCCTTCCACTCGATGACGAGGCTGGAAGACGGGTCGAGGCGCCAGACCACCTCGACACTGCCGGTGGAATCGGCAAGCGCGCCGTACTTGGCGGAATTGGTCATCATCTCATGAACGACGAGCGCCAGCGTCGCGAACGCCTTTGGATCGAGCGCGACGTTCGGACCGCCCATCTTCACCCGGTCTGCGCGCGCACCGAGATAGGCGCCGGCCTCGGACTCGACCAGGGTGCGGAGCGCGACGGGTGCCCAGTTCAGGTTCGTGATCTGGTCGTGGGCGCGCGCGAGGGCCTGGATGCGGCCGCCGAGCACGCTGGCGAACTCCTCGATGCCGGTCGCGGTGTCCTTGCTCTGCGCCACCAGGGCGCGCACGAGGCTCAGGATGTTGCGGACGCGGTGATTGAGCTCGGCGATCATCAGTTCCTGCCGCTCCTGTGCCCCGCGACGCTCGCGCGCGGCGAGGTCGGACAGTTGCAGGATCACCTCCAGCAGCGTGACGCGCAGGCTCTCGGCGATGCGGATATCGGCCGCCGACCACGGCTTCGACTGCCCCGCCACCGTTTCCTGCCATAGCTCGAAGCTCTTGCGCGGGGTGAGACGCGGCCCGTGCGGCCCTTCGTCGTAGACCTTGTTGGGATCGGCGGCCCATTTCACCGATCGCGTGACCTCGCGGCGGAAGAAGATCAGGCAATCGCGCGGGGTCCGCGAGATCGGGATGGCGAGAAAGCCCGCCGCACGGTCACGGAAGGCCTGGCCGGCGGCGTAGACCTCGGCGATCTCGGCGCTGGCGAAGATCCGGCCCGGCGAAGTCCGGTTGATGAAGCCGACGAGATCCGTGACCTCGTCCTCGGTCGGCGTCTCGCCTTGAAGCGCGATCTTGTTGTCGGACCACACCGCGACGCCGTCGCATTCGATCATCTTGCGGTAGTCGCCGAGGAAGTCGACGATGGCGCGACGGCTGTGCTCGTGCGAGGCGGCGACCTCGATCAAACGTTCCTGAATCTGATGCGCGCGGGCCTCATAGGCGACGTCACCCTCGCGCTCGCGTCCCTCGACGATCCACGAGAACATCTGCCCGAACAGCTCGGAGGCGGTGCGCTTGTCGAACGAGATGTAGCGCGGCGAATAATGATGGCAGGCAAACAGACCCCACAGCTTGCCGTCGCGCAGGATCGACACCGACATCGAGGCGGCAACGCCCATGTTGCGCAGGTACTCGATGTGGATCGGCGAAACCGAGCGCAGTACGCTCATCGAGAGGTCGAGCAGCGCGGCATTATGCGTGGCCGTGGACATCAGCGCGGCAGGCCGCGCGTCGACGTCGGCGATGATGCGCAGCCAGTTGCGCTGATAGAGCGCGCGCGCCTGCCTTGGGATGTCGGATGCAGGGTAACGCAGGCCGAAAAAGGATTCGAGCCCGGGCTCCGCCGTCTCGGCGATCACCTCGCCGGACCCGTCCGGGTGAAACTGATAGACCATGACGCGGTCGAAGCCGGTCAACACCTTGAGCTGACGCGCCGCCTCGCGCGCCAGATCGGCCATCCCGCGTGTCTTGCGGATCCGTTCGAGCATCAAGCGCACGAGCTCGCCGGAATTGACGCCGGGCTCGTGGACGCTCGGCTCCGCCTCGATGATCAGATAGACGCCGGAGAGATGAATCGAAAGATCGAAGGGTGGCTTGCCGGGCTGCAGCTCGACGCCGAACAGGCGTTCGGTCGCATCCGGACCGCCGAGATGATCGACCCGGCTGCGGATCGTTTCGACCGCCGCCTCGGAGATCACGCCCGACAGCGGCCGCTGCAGCAGGTCGGCAACATCCGTTCCAAGGAAGCTCGCGACGTTGTCCGACGCCATGCAGATCGTGAAATCCGAGAGCACGGCCAGCAGGAAGCCAAACGGCTGCACGCTGCCGGGAATGTGGATCGGCTCGCGATCGCAATTGGTGAGATTGACGGCCTGGTTCATGCCCGGTCCGCCGCCTGCTCGAATGCGGCGAAGGTGATGCGAGCCGCCTCGATCGCCTCGTCTTCGTCCCAGCGCTCGTCGGTTGCAAGCTTTGCCAGGAAACTTTGCCAGAACCGCCTGCCGGTGCCGTGACTGAGATAGGCGACAGCTTCGCAAGGCCGCGGATCGGCGGAATCGGCGACCATCTTCAGCAGGAACTTTGCCCCGAGACGGGAGCCTTCGAGCACATACATCGTGCCCACAACGCCGCTGCGCGTCAGTGGGGGTACGGACACCAGCCGCGGCACCGCGCTGCCGAGGCGCTCGAGATCAGCCAGGATTGCCACGCTTCGCGACCGCTCCGGCCAGTCCGGGAAAACCGCACTGACACCGGCCTCGACGAGTGCCGTCTCGAGCGGCAGCAGCGCACCGGCACTGGCTTGCAGAAAGCGTCGATAGCCGGAGAGCTCGGTCAGATCGAATGCCGAGAGCTGCGCGTCGAGGTCGCGGTGCGCAGCCGACGTTGCGTCTCTTAATCGTTCGCGGAGTCCGGAGAAGCTGCGGCCTACCTGCGTTGAAACGTCCGAAGCCCCAGCCAGCATGAATTTCCCGAGAACGCAGGTTGGCGCGGGCGCGGCGCGCCCGGCAACCGAGGGAACGTCGGCGGCATGCGAAAGTTCCGCGCCGAGTCTGCATGAGTTCCAGCAGCGTCCGACAGGCCCGCACAAATATCGCGGGCCGTGACGAACAGGAGCGGCCGGTGGACACGACCTCGTCCAAGCCGTTAGCCCGCGGCCCTCGCGGGGGCTTGCGGAAACGGGCCGAGCGCCTTCTCGGTCAGCATGGAGTCGCAGTACTCGCGAATCTCCTTGATCTTGCCGTCCTCCAGACGAAAGACCAGGCAATAGTCGTTGTCATAACGCACGCCCTCGGGCGTGACGTTATCGCCCTTGGCTTCCACCACCACGATGTCGCCATCGACGATGAAGCGATGGGCGATGGTTCGCGTACGGTCGCGCAGGCGCGTGCGGACATAGCCGTGGAGATCTTTGAGGATCGCCTCCTTGCCGGCAAAGGTGCGCGACCAGGAATATTGCCCCGTGACGACCCATTTGGCGTCGTCGGCGAGACTTGCGCTGAACAGGGCGCGGTCGCGCGCGGCCGGATCGGGATTGGCGGCCGCAGCAAAGATATCCTGCAGCAGTTTCTTGTTGGCGCTCGCGTTCATGGCGGCATCTCCTCGTGGTGACAACGCCGAGATCATCGCCGGGCCAACGTCATTCTTCAAATCGATATGAAATATGATATCTATTCACCCCATGAATTTGAATTCGCTCGACCTTAACCTGTTGACCGCGCTCGACGCATTGCTCCGCGAAGCCAATGTCAGCCGCGCGGCCCTGAGGATCGGCCTGTCACAGCCGGCCACGAGCCACGCCTTGCAGCGCCTGCGCGACATCTTCGGTGACCCGCTGCTGGTGCGCACGGGCGTACGGATGGAGCTGACGCCGCGGGCGCTGGCCCTGCGTGCGCCGCTGGCGCAGGCGCTCGACCAGGTCCGCGGGCTGTTCGTGCCCGATGACTTCGATGCCGCGCGCAGCGAGCGGCAGTTCCGCCTGATGATGCCGGATCTCGCGGTCGAGCTGTTGATGCCGCCCTTGATGGCGAAAGTGACGCGCCTTGCCCCCAACGTCCGCATCGACGTGGTGCCGTGGCGGGGACCTGCGATCTTCCACGCCGAGTTCGCCCGCACCATCGATCTCGTGATCTCGATCGGCAACGCCTTCAAGGGGTTTCATCGCCAGTTGCTCTACACCGACAGCGACGCGCTGGCGGTGCGGCGCGGCCATCCTGTGGGAGCGAGGCTGAAGCGGCGCGAGGCGTTCCTCGCCGCCCGCCATGTCGGCGTGATCATCCGCGGCCAGCCTGAGGATCTCATCGACACCTGGCTGCGCAGCAAAGGCGTCGAGCGACATATCTCGCTGGTCGTGCCGGGCTATCTCGAAGCCTTGCACGTCGCCGCGCGCACCGATCTCGTCGCCTTCGTGCCGCGCCGGCTGATCGCCGCGCTGTCGAAGCAGCTCGGCATCGTCGCGGTGACGCCGCCGTTCGATCCCGGGATCGACGAGCAGTTCATGTTCCATCCGACACGCGCGCAGATGGACCCCGGCTCGATCTGGCTGCGGCGGCTGATGCTGGAGACGGGGCGGGAGCTGGAGCAAGCCAGGCGCCAGCTCTCGTAGGGCGGGCAAAGCGAAGCGTGCCCACCACCTTTGTTGCAATCTTGGAAAGATGGTGGGCACGGCGCTCTGCGCCTTTGCCCACCCTACAAGAATCGTCGGGTTGTTACGCCTTCTGCGCCACCATCACCTTGCTCACCGCGGGGCGATCGGACATGCGCTTGAAGTGATCGGCGATCTTCGGCGTCGCATTGATGTCGACGCTGTCGCCTTCGAGCCAGGTCGAAAGCGTATAGAGATAGGGATCGCAGATCGTGTACTGATCGCCCATCACCCAGGGTCCCCGAAACATCTTCTGCTCGATCAGCTTGAAGCAGGCGCCCATGGTCTTCGGCACCATCGCCTTCATGTCGGCAAACGAGCTCTCCTCCGTCGCCCAGCGCGCGCCGCGCATCTTGTGGGCGTGGTTGATGTGCACGGTCGAGCAGAGATAGGAGTTGAACGACTGCACCTGGGCGAAGTCGAAGGGTTCGTCGAGCGGCGCGAGCTTCGCCTTGGGAAAGGTCTGCGCGAGATAGGCCAGCATCGCCGGCGTCTCGGTCAGGACGCCGCGGTCGGTGACCAGCGCCGGCACCCGGCCCTTCGGGTTGATGGCGAGATAGTCCGGGCTGTTCTGCTGGTTGTCCTTGAAGCTCAGCCGCTCAGCCGTGTACTCGGCGCCGGCCTCTTCCAGGGTGATGTAGGTGGCAAGCGCGCAGGTGCCGGTGGCGTAGTAGAGCTTGAGCATGTCGGACCTCATGGGGAAAACCGGAGGTTAACGGTCCTCCGCCGCGCCGTCCATAGGCGGCCTGTTCGCAGTTGCCCACGGCCGCCCGGCTGTGCCAAGACGCCTCCATCGGAGGGGTTTTCTCATGACGGTACTCATCGCCGGTGGCGGCATCGGCGGACTGACGCTTGCGCTCAGCCTGCATCAGATCGGCGTTCCCGTGAAAGTGTTCGAGAGCGTCGCGGAACTGAAGCCGCTCGGGGTCGGCATCAACGTGCTGCCGCATGCGGTGCGCGAACTGATCGAGCTCGGCCTGCTGGACAAGCTGGACGCCAGCGGCGTGCGGACGCGCGAGCTCGCCTATTTCTCCAAGCACGGCAAGCCGATCTGGAGCGAGCCGCGCGGCCTGGAGGCCGGCTACAAATGGCCGCAATTCTCGATCCATCGCGGCACGCTGCAGCAGATCCTGCTCGACACCGCGCTCGAGCGGCTCGGCCGCGACAACATCCTCACCAGCCATCATCTGACCGGCTGGACCGAGACGGCGGGCGGCGTGCGCGCCGACTTCGTCGACAGGGCGATCGGCAAGGCCGCCGGCACCTACGAGGGCGCGATCCTGATCGCCGCCGACGGCATCCATTCCGCCGCGCGAGAAAAGCTCTATCCGAACGAAGGCCCGCCGATCTGGAACGGCCGCATCCTCTGGCGCGGCGTCACGCCGGCCAAAGCCTTCCTCACCGGCCGCAGCATGATCATGGCCGGCCACGAGATCCTGAAATTCGTCTGCTATCCGATCTCGAAAGAACCGGATGCAAACGGCAACCACCTCATCAACTGGGTCGCGGAGCGCCACATGCCGCCGACCTATCAGTGGCGTCGCGAGGACTATAACCGCACCGCGCGGCTGGAGGAGTTCCTGCCCTGGTTCGAGAGCTGGACGTTCGACTGGCTCGACGTGCCCGCCCTGATCAGGAACTGCCCGCACGCTTACGAATATCCGCTGGTCGACCGCGATCCGGTGTCGCAATGGACCTTCGGCCGCGTCACGCTGATGGGCGATGCCGCGCATCCGATGTACCCGATCGGCTCGAACGGCGCCTCGCAGGCGATCCTCGACGCGCGCGTCATCACCCGCGAGATCCTGGCGCACGGTCCGACGCAGGCGGCACTGCTCGCCTATGAAGCCGAGCGGCAGCCCGCGACCACCGACCTCGTCCTGCTCAACCGCAAGAACGGCCCCGAGCAGGTGATGCAGCTGGTCGAGGAGCGCGCGCCTGACGGGTACAGGGTCGTCACCGACGTGCTGTCGCAAAAGGAGCTGGAAGACATCGCCGGCAACTACAAGCGCGTTGCGGGATTCCAGGTCGAGGCGCTGAATGCGAAGCCGCCGATCGTGAGCAAGGACGCCCGCGCGAGCGCTTGAGGGTCTGATCAATCAACTCGCGCGGCGCATTCCTCTTCACCTCTCCCCGCTTGCGGGGAGAGGTCGGATTGCATCGAAGATGCAATCCGGGTGAGGGGGTACAGGTCCCTCGTGGATCTCCCGTGTTGAGAGAGGCCCCTCACCCCACCCTCTCCCCGTAAGAACGGGGCGAGGGAGCGAGAGACCAGTGCCCGCTCACTTCACCACCCTCGCCGCCTCCAACAATCGCTCGCTGGCGCTTGCCGTCGCCAGCACGGTGCCGTCCTCCGCCATCAGCTTGGCTTCGACGAAGGCGATGGTCTTGCCGAGCTGCGTCACCTTGGCTTCGCCGATGATTGTCCCCGGCCTTGCCGGGTTGAGAAAATTCACGGTCATGCTGATCGTGGTGGTGTAGAGCCGGCCCTCGCTCATCACCAGCACCGCCGGACCCATGGTGTCGTCGAGCATGGCCGAGAGCATGCCGCCCTGGATGAAGCCCGCGGGGTTGCAGAACTCCGGCTTGCCGTCGAAGCCAAGCTTGATCCAGCCCTCCTCCGGACGGGCATCGAGCAGGCGCCAGCCGAGCAGCTCGGCGCATGGGGGCCTTGGGAAGTTATCGAGCGCGGTCTTGACCATGCGAGATCTCCTTTGCCCCCTGCTAGCGCAAGACAGCTGACAGCCTGCTGTCAGCAGGATGGATGCTAGAGATCCAATCCATGCGCGATGACCTTGCGCATGACGTTGGGCAGCGCCTCATCTGCCAGAGTCGCGATCGGTACCCAACGCATGCCCTCGGGCGCGCGGACCCGGGCCTCGGCCTTGGCCGTGTAGACCACCAGCTCGAGCGGAAAATGCGTGAAGACGTGGGTGACGACGCCCACCTTGCGCTGCCAGCGCGACAGCCCCTTGAGCTGCGGCGCCTGCTGCTTCGCCGTTGCATCGTCCTGGCCGGCGAGCCAGTCCGAGCCCGGCACCTCCGTCATGCCGCCGAGCAACCCCTTTTCGGGCCTCGAGCGGACAAGCAGCTCGTCGCCGCGCGTGACCACGAAGGCGGCGCCGCGCCTGAGCGTCCCGCTCTTCTTCGGTGCCTTGCGCGGGAACGTCTCCTGGGTGCCCTGCGCGCCTGCCGTGCAGTCCTCTGTGAACGGACACAGCGAGCAGGCCGGCGTCTTCGGCGTGCAGATCGAGGCGCCGAGATCCATCAGCGCCTGCGCGCTGTCGCCGGCGCGAGACTCCGCCAGCAGCGTCGCGGCCAGTTGCTGGATGAGCGGCTTGGCTTGCGGCAGCTCCTGCTCGACCGCGAACAGCCGCGACACCACGCGCTCGATATTGCCGTCGACCGGCATGGTGCGGCGGTCGAACGCGATCGCCGCAATCGCCGCCGCCGTGTAGGGCCCGATCCCCGGCAGCGCGCGCAGCCCCTCCTCGGTATCCGGAAACACGCCGCCATGTTCGCGCGTCACCGCGACCGCGCAGGCGTGGAGGTTGCGTGCGCGCGAGTAATAGCCGAGCCCGGCCCACATCCGCAGCACGTCATCCTGCGAGGCGCGTCCTAGCGCCGTGACGTCAGGCCAGCGCGCGACGAATTTTTCGAAATAGGGGCCGACCGCCTTCACGGTGGTCTGCTGGAGCATGATCTCGGAGAGCCAGACGCGGTAAGGATCGGACGCCTCGCCCGGCGCGGCGCGCCAAGGCAGTCGGCGCCGGTGGCGGTCGTACCATTGCAGGAGCGCGAGCGGGCGCGATGAGGTCTCCGGCTGAGAAGGTTCCGGCTTCGGCTTGCGTGCGGATCTGGGGCTCATTCCTCACTGTAGCGGCAATGCACTGGCCTCTCCACGTCATGCCCGCGCTTGTCGCGGGCATCCACGTCTTTCTTCGCAGGAAGAACGTGGATGGCCGGGCCTCCGCCTCGCCGAAGCGGCTTCGGCCGCGCAGGCGGGACAAGCCCGGCCATGACGGGCCCGGGGGTCTGTGGCCCGGCGTTCGAAGTGCTATAAGGCCTCATGTCCAAATCCGGCCCCATCTTCAAGCCCGGCCCCGTCAGCGCCAAACCGCTCGGGATCCTGCTCGACGACGTCTTTGCCGAGGCCTATGCCAAGCAGGGCTTTGCGGCGCGCGAGTTGGTGACGCGGTGGGCGCAGATCGCGGGGCCGGAGATCGCGGCCCATGCCGAGCCGCTCAAGATGCAATGGCCACGGCCGGTCGAGGGTCAGCCGCAGGAGCCGGCAACCCTGGTGCTGCGGGTCGAGGGGCCGATGGCGCTGGAGATCCAGCATTCGGCCGACGTGATCCTGGAGCGGGTCAACCGCTTCTTCGGCTGGAGCGCGGTCGGCAAGCTGGCCTTCCGCCAGGCGCCCCTGTCGCGGCCGCAGGCCCGGAAGCGGCCCGGCCCGCCCGACCCCAAGGCCGTCGCCAAGGTGGCGGAGAACCTGACCGACATCGAGGATGAAGAACTGAAGACCGCGCTGGCGCGCCTCGGGGCCGCCATCAAGCGAAATTGAGCCTCATTCCGCGGCCAAACTGGACCTGTCCGTAGCGCCCGCCATTGCCTCAAACGACGTTTCAAGCTAGCGACAGGCCGTCCGAGCAGGAAACCTTGACCGTCCTTTGGGCGAACCTTGCCAATCCCGGGAGCCGACCTTGATCATCACCCGCCGCGCCTTCACCACGATGCTGTCGCTGACCGGGCTTGCCGCGTTCGCCGGGCTCTCGCCGCTGCGGTTCATCACGGAAGCGATGGCTCAGTCGGCCGCCGACGTGGCCAAGCCGGTGTCGCTGCCCGACATGGCGCTCGGCCCGAAGGATGCCGCCGTCACCATCACCGAATACGCCTCGATGACGTGCCCGCACTGCGCCGCCTTCAACGAGCAGGTGTTCCCGAAGATCAAGACGGAATACATCGACACCGGCAAGGTGCGTTACATCTTCCGCGAGTTCCCGCTCGACATCAAAGCCGCCGCCGGCTCGATGCTATCGCGCTGCATCGCCAAGGACGATGCCCCGAAATACTTCGCGGTCACCGACATGCTGTTCCGCCAGCAGAATGACTGGGTGATGAAGAACACCACTGAGACCCTGACGCGGATCGGCAAGCAGGCCGGCCTCACCCAGCAGCAGGTCGAGGCCTGCCTGAAGGACCAGGCGCTGCTCGACAAGATTGCCGCCGACCAGAAATATGCCAGCGACGTGCTCAAGGTGGATTCGACGCCGACCTTCTTCATCAACGGCGAGAAGATCAAGGGCGACACCTCGTTCGAGGAGTTCGCCAAGAAGATCAACCCGCTGCTGAAGAGCTGATTCGCGCGTCAAGATCCTGATTCGCATCTCGAAAGCCGTATCTTTCCCGGCATAAATCCCTTGGGAAAAGCGGCTTTCGCCGGTTGCCCTCGCGGCGCACCGCGGCCATTGTCCAGCCGCATGAGGCGCCTCGCGCGACTCACCCAGACAGCGACATTGCCTTCCATGGTATTGTCCCGGCAGGGGGATTCGCGCCTGCCAACAGAGATGCGTGCTTATGAAAATCACCCGCCTGCGCCTTCACGGTTTCAAGTCCTTCGTTGAGCCCACGGACTTCGTCATCGAGCCCGGCCTGACCGGCGTGGTCGGCCCCAACGGTTGCGGCAAGTCGAATCTCGTCGAGGCGCTGCGCTGGGCGATGGGCGAGACCTCCTACAAGAGCTTGCGCGCGGCCGACATGGATGCAGTGATCTTCGCCGGCTCCGGCAATCGTCCGGCGCGCAACCATGCCGAAGTGACGATGACGATCGATAATGCCGATCGCACCGCGCCGGCGGCGATGAACGACAGCCAGATCCTGGAAATCTCCCGCCGCATCGAGCGCGAGGCGGGCTCGGTCTACCGCATCAACGGCCGCGACGTGCGCGCCCGCGACGTGCAGATCCTGTTCGCGGACGCCGCCACCGGCGCGCGCTCGCCCGCCCTCGTTCACCAGGGCAAGATCGGCGAGATTATCCAGGCCAAGCCCGAGCAGCGCCGCCGCGTGCTGGAAGATGCCGCGGGCGTTGCCGGCCTGCATGCCCGCCGTCACGAGGCCGAGCTGCGGCTGAAGGCGGCCGAAACCAACCTCACCCGCGTCGAGGACGTGATCGGCCAGCTCTCCGGCCAGATGGAAGGCCTGAAGAAGCAGGCTCGCCAGGCCGTGCGCTATCGCGAGGTCGCCGCCAAGGTCCGCAAGGCCGAAGCCACGCTGTTCCACCTGCGCTGGGTCGGTGCCCATGCCGACGTCAACGAATCCGGCCAGACCCACGATCTCGCCGTGCGCGAGATGGCCGAGCGCACTCAGCACCAGGCCGAAGCCGCCCGCATCCAGGCGATCCGCGCCGCCGAGATGCCGGCGCTGCGCGATGCTGAAGCGCGCGCCGCGGCCGGCCTGCAACGCCTGACCAATGCCCGCGAGCAGCTCGACCGCGAGGAAGAGCGCGCCAAGGAGCGCGTCGCCGAGCTCGAGCGCCGCCTCGCCCAGTTCGAGGGCGACATTTCGCGCGCCCAGCAGCAGACCATGGACGCCGACGTCGCGCTGCAGCGGCTCGACGCCGAAGATGCCGAGCTGAAGGAAGAGATCAAGTCGCGCGTCGAGAAGCGCTCCGGCGTCGACGAGCGCGTCGCCGAGGCCGAGGCGGTGCTGACCGAGACCGAGCAGCGCTTCGCCGAGCTCACCACCGCGCTCGCCGACCTCACGGCGAAGCGCAACCAGCTCGAGGCCAACGTCCGCACCCATCGCGACAAGCTCGCCCGGCTCGATCAGGAGATTGCGAACGTCACGGCGGAAGAGCAGAAGCTTGCCGCCGATACCGGCGGCTTCGGCGATCTCGACGAGCTGACCGCGCTGGTCGAGACCGCGGAAGAGACGCTGGCCGCCTCCGAAGCTGCGGCGCAGGCGAGCGAAACGACGCATGTCGCGGCACGCCAGACGCTGGAATCCTCGCGCTCGCCACTGGTCGAGGCCGACAAGCGCGTGCAGCGGCTCGAGACCGAGGCGCGCACGATCTCGAAGATCGTCAACGGCGAGACCAAGAATCTGTGGCCGCCGATCATCGACGGCATCACCGTCGACAAGGGCTTTGAAAAGGCGATCGGCGCAGCACTCGGCGACGATCTCGATGCACCGATCGATCCGTCGGCGCCGATGCGCTGGACCAATGTCGGATACACCGAGGGCGATCCGGAGCTGCCCGAGGGCGCCGTTCCGCTCTCCAACCATGTGCAGGCGCCGGCCGAGCTGGCGCGTCGCCTCGCGCAGATCGGTGTCGTCCCGCGCGAGCGCGGCGCCGAGCTGGTGTCGCAGCTCAAGACCGGCCAGCGGCTGGTCTCGCCCGAGGGCGACGTCTGGCGTTGGGACGGTTTTGTTGCCGCGGCGCATGCCCCGACCGGCGCCGCGCGGCGCCTGGCCGAGCGTGCCCGCCTCGTCGACATCGAGAACGAGCTGGAGCAGGCCCGCATCGACGCGCAGATCAAGCGTCAGGCGCTGGAGAACGCCGAGTCCGAGCTCCAGATGGCGGCGAGCACCGAAGGCGCCAGCCGCGAAGCCTGGCGTGCCGCGCAGCGCGAGCTGAACGTCGCGCGCGAGCGCCATGCCAATGCCGAGCGCGAGATCAGCCGCCATGCCGCGCGCAAGGCGACGCTGTCGGAAGCGCACAGCCGGCTCGCCGCCGATCGCGCCGAAGCCGAGGCCGCCTACGAATACGCCCAGGCCGGCATCGGCGAGCTGCCGTCGAGCGAAGACACCGAGACCCAGCTCGCCGCCGTCCGCAGCGACATCGAAGGCCGCCGCCGCATGGCCGCCCAGGTCCGCGCCGAGGCGCAGGCGCTGGCACGTGAGGCCGAGCTCGCCGATCGCCGCGTGCAGGCGATCCTCGCCGAACGCACCGAGTGGCAGAACCGCAAGGAGAGCGCGGCCTCCCATATCGACACCATCCAGGCCCGCATCGCCGAGCTCACGATCGAGCGCAGCGAGCTCGAAAACGCCCCGGCCGTATTTGCCGAAAAGCGCAGCGCGCTGATCACCGAGATCGAATACGCCGAGAACGACCGCCGCATGGCCGCCGACGCACTTGCCACCGCGGAAACCGCAATGGCCGAGACCGACCGTGTCGCCAAGCTGACGCTCGAGGCGCTCTCCAGCGCCCGCGAGGCCACCGCCCGCGCTGAGGAGCGCATGGAAGGCGCCCGCCGCCGGCTCGAGGACATCGAGCGCGAGATCCGCGACATGCTCGAGGTCGAGCCGCAGGCCGTCGCCGGCCTTGCCGAGCTCGAGCCCGGCGCCGAGCTGCCGCCGCTGCACGAGATCGAGGAAGACCTCGAGAAGATGCGCCGCGACCGCGAACGCCTCGGCGCCGTCAATCTGCGCGCCGAGGAAGAGCTGCGCGAGGTCGAGACCCAGCACACCGGCCTCGTCACCGAGCGCGACGACCTGGTCGAGGCGATCAAGCGGCTGCGCCAGGGTATCCAGAGCCTCAACAAGGAGGCCCGCGAGCGGCTGCTGACCTCGTTCGACGTCGTCAACGACCACTTCAAGCGCTTGTTCGTCGAGCTGTTCGGCGGCGGCGAGGCCGCGCTGCACCTGATCGAGAGCGACGACCCGCTGGAGGCCGGCCTCGAAATCATCGCCAAGCCGCCGGGCAAGAAGCCGCAGACGCTTTCGCTGCTCTCGGGCGGCGAGCAGGCGCTGACCGCGATGGCACTGATCTTCGCGGTGTTCCTCACCAACCCCTCGCCGATCTGCGTGCTGGACGAAGTCGACGCGCCGCTCGACGACCACAACGTCGAACGGTACTGCAACCTCTTGCACGAAATGACCGGCTCCACCGACACGCGCTTCATCATCATCACGCACAACCCGATCACGATGGCGCGGATGAACCGGCTGTTCGGCGTCACCATGGCCGAGCGCGGCGTCTCGCAGCTGGTGTCGGTGAGCCTCGCCGAGGCCGTGGACATTCTCGACCAGAACGTGGCGTGATCTTGGACCGTCATTCCGGGGCGATGCGCAGCATCGAACCCGGAATCCATGGTGCGACCGACGCTGCAGATAAATGGATTCCGGGTTCTCGCTTCGCGAGCCCCGGAATGACGTGGGGTTGCTGATGATCTCCCCCACCCTTCCCGCCGAACTGAAAGCCGCCCTCGACGGCAAGCTGCAGGGCTTGTCCCGCAGCGACGCAGCCCAGCGCTCGCAGAAGATCTCGACTACGTATCGCGCCGGCGGCACCTCCAGCACGATCAAGTCGGACGCCGATGCGCTCGCTTATGCGCTGGCGCGCATGCCCGCGACCTACGCGGCGGTGGCGGCCAGCCTCAATGCGCTCACCGAGATCGCGCCTGATCTCGCCCCCGAAACATTGCTCGACGTCGGCGCCGGCCCGGGCACGGCAAGCTGGGCCGCCGCGGAAGCCTTTCCGTCGCTACAGGATTTTACCCTGCTCGATGCCAACACCACGCTGAGCCGGCTCGCGCTCGAACTGGCACACGGCAGCTCGCGATTGGCGAAGTGCCGTTATCTGCCCGGCGATGCCGGCGGCAACCTCGCCGAGGTCTCACAGGCCGATCTCGTCATCGCCAGCTACATCATCGGCGAGCTCAGCGAGGCCGATCAGCGCAAGCTGACCGAGGCGATGTGGGCCAAAGCGCGCCACGCGCTGGTGGTGATCGAGCCCGGCACGCCCGCCGGCTATGCCCGCATCCTCGCCGTGCGGCAGCAGCTGATCGCAGCTGGCGCTTTCGTCACCGCGCCCTGCCCGCACGAAAGGCCGTGCCCGCTCATCGCGCCTGACTGGTGCCATTTCAGCCAGCGCCTGCCGCGCTCGCAGGCGCACCGGCAGATCAAAGGCGCCGAGGTGCCGTTCGAGGACGAGCGCTTCATCCACGTCGCCCTGACCCGCACGCCGCCCGCGAGCCGCGCCGCGCGCGTGCTGGCACCGCCGGACGTCGGCAAGGCCGAGATCACGGCCAAGCTTTGCACGGAGGCCGGGGTCGCGCCGGCAAAAGTCCCGCGGCGGGACAAGGTGGCCTATGCCGAGGCCCGGCGCTGGCGCTGGGGCGATGCCGTCATGTCCGAAAGTTAATTTCGCTGGCCGTGCCTGCCTTGAACTCGGGCCGTTCCTGATCCGACCAAGTCTTACCTTCCCTCCGCGCCGGGCTCTCATCCTGCGTTAATTTCGTCTACCCTAGCGCCCGCCTTCTTCCCTCTTCAGGAGTTCTCCATGTCGACCGGCTGGATCGTCCTCGGCGTCATCGTCGTCCTCGCGCTGATCGCTTTCAGCGCCTACAACCGCCTGGTGGCGCTGAGCCAGCGTGTCGGCCAGGCCTTTGCCGACATCGACGTGCAGCTCAAGCAGCGTCACGACCTGATCCCGAACCTGGTCGAGACGGTGAAAGGCTACGCCTCGCACGAGCGCGGCACGCTCGACGACGTCATCAAGGCGCGCAATTCGGCGATGTCGGCGCAGGGCCCGGCGCAGGTGTCCGCGGCCGAGACCCAGCTCTCCGGCGCGCTCGGCCGGCTGATCGCGCTGTCGGAGGCCTATCCCGACCTCAAGGCCAACGCCAATTTCCAGCAGCTCGCCTCCGAGCTCTCCGACCTCGAAAACAAGATCGCGGCGAGCCGCCGCTTCTTCAACAACGCGGTGCAGGAATACAATACCGGCATCCAGCAGCTGCCCGCAGCTCTGTTCGCCGGCATGTTCGGCTTCACCAAAAAGGACTTCTTCGATCTCGGCGCCAGCCGCACCGAGGTCGAGACCGTGCCGCAGGTGAAGTTCTGATTTGAGCCGATAGGCCGGCAGGGCATCGCGTCATGGCCGCGTATGGTCTCTACACGCACATCGCCTCGAACAAGCTTCGTTCGATGCTGCTGCTCGCCGGCTTGTTCGCGCTGGTCTATGTGCTGGTCTATGCCGGCGCGCTGGTGGCCGAAGTGTTCATCGATGACAGTGAGACCGTCGCGTACTATCTCAGACACGCCTTCTCGGACCTGCTCAAGGCCGCGCCCATTGCAACGGTCGTGGCGGCGGTCTGGATCGTGATCGCCTATTTCTTTCACCAGTCGATGATCGATGCCGTGACCGGCGGCCACAGCGTCACCCGGCAAGAACAGCCGCGGCTCTACAATCTGCTCGAGAATCTCTGCATCTCGCGCGGTCTCACCATGCCGAAGCTGAAGATCATGGAGAGCCCGGCGCTGAACGCCTTCGCGACCGGTCTCAATCCGCGGCAATATTCCATCACGGTCACCACGGGTCTCCTCGATGCGCTCAACGACAAGGAGATCGAGGCGGTGCTCGGCCACGAGCTGACCCACATCAAGAACGGCGATGTGCAACTGATGGTGGTCGCCGTCATCATCGCCGGCGTGGTCGGCTTCTTCGGCGAATTGTTCTTCCGCCTGTTCACGAATCTGAACTGGAGCTCCGGCGGCTCCTCGTCCTCCGGCTCCTCCTCGTCGTCGCGGTCGTCCTCGTCGTCGAGCGAAAGCAAGAGCTCCGGCGGCGGCGCGATCATCGTCATCATCATCGCCATCGTGCTGATCGTGCTGGCCTGGCTGCTGTCGCAGGTGGTGAAGCTCGCACTGTCGCGGTCGCGCGAATATCTAGCCGACGCGGGTTCGGTCGAGCTGACGAAAGACCCCGACGCCATGATCTCGGCGCTGCGCAAGATCGAGGGCCGCGGCGAGCTGCCCGGCGCCACCTCGGCGGTGATGGAGCTCTGCGTCGACAATCCGCGCGAGGGCTTTGCCGACCTGTTCGCGACCCACCCTTCCGTGCAGTCCCGGGTCGACGCGCTGGTCAAGTTCGCCGGCGGGCGCGATCCGGGACCTCTGCCGGACCCCGCCGAAGAGACGGAACAACTCGAGACCGAACAAGCAGGCGCGCAGGACGGGCCGCCGCCGCTCTCGCAGGGACCGTGGAGCGATGCGGCCGGTCCCGCGAGCCCGCCGCCCGTTCCCGCGCCCAGTCCCTCAGGAGCCCCGGCAGCCAATCCGATGGGACCGTGGGGCCGTCACTGACGGCGTGATTTGCCGCTTCATGCGCCGGGTTTCCCGGCAATCGGGAAAATCCTCGGGAATTGCCGTAAGTGGAGCGCGAGGAATTGAATTCTCCCTTGTTTCTGCCATGTTCGCGCCCAACAGCAGACTCGGGACGTCTTTCGGGACATCGATTTGGGGCCCGGCCGATTGCGACCTCGCGATCGGGGGCGCGCGTTAGGGGACAGCAATGGCAAAGCCGGCAGTGGTTGTGGTGGGCGCGGACAAGGGCGGGGTCGGCAAGACCACGGTATCGCGCACCCTGCTCGATTATTTCTCGGCCAACAACGTGCCGACGCGGGCGTTCGATACGGAGTCGCCGCGCGGAACCCTGAAACGCTTCCACCCCGACATCACCGAGATCGTCGACATGACGACGACGGCCGACCAGATGAAGATCTTCGACACGCTCAACGCTGTCAGCCCTTCGGTCACCGTGATCGACGTCCGCGCCGGCCTGCTTTCGCCGGCGCTGGCCTCGCTGCGCGACATCGGCTTCCTCGACGCCGCCAAGGCCGGCCAGATCACCTTCGCCGTGTTCCACATCCTCGGACCCTCGATCGCCTCGCTGGAGGAGATCGCGGAGACCGCAGGCTTCATGGGGGGCGCGAAATATTTCCTGGTGAAGAACTTCATCAACGACACCCAGTTCTTCCAGTGGGACCAGGCGACCTACAATTCCTACTTCCACCGCATCAAGGACGCGACCGAGCTGACGATCCCCAAGCTCAACGAAATGGCCTATGAGCAGGTCGAGGTGTCCTCCGTCCCGTTCCTGAAATTCGTGGCCAACAAGGGCATCAGCGACGAGGCCGCGAACTATTCCTTCGTGCTGCGCGGTTATGTCCGGCACTGGCTGGCCAATGTCTGGAGCGAGTTCGACCGCATCCGCCTGACCGACATCGTCGGTTCGAAGCCGGTGACCCGCAACAGCGAAAAATAGTTGCGCAAGCCGGGTGGATACGGCTGGATTGGGCGGTGAGTTGGCCCAGATAATAGCTGTCGATGCCCGCAACGCCCGTCTACATCATCTGCTCGCCTCGCCCGCAGGTCGGCAAGACCTTGCTGGCGCGGCTGCTGACGGAATTCCTGCTGCTCAAGAACGGCAACGTCGCGGCCTTCGACGTCAACCTGAAAGAGCCGTCGCTGCTCGATTACCTGCCGAAGGTGACCGAGACCGCCGACGTGATCGACACCTTCGGCAAGATGCAGCTGATGGACCGCGTCATCGTCGATGACGGTATCGCCAAGGTGATCGACCTCGGCTTCCACGCCTTCGACGAGTTCTTCAAGATGACCGACGAGATCGGCCTGCTGAAGGAGGCGGCGCGGCGCCACGTTGCGCCGATGATCCTGTTCGTCGCCGACACCGACCGCGTCTCGGCCCGCGCCCACGAGATGCTGCGTGGGCAGATCCCGCGGATGAACCTGGTCACGGTGGACAACGAATATGTCGTCCGCGGCGAGCTGCCGCCGGCAATGGGAGGCGGCCGGCTGTTCCGCCTTCCCGCGCTGCCCGGTTTCCTCAAGACCTATATCGATCGGCTAAATTTCTCCTTCACCGGCTATCTGCGCCAGGAGAAGGACTCTTCGACCGAGTTGCACCAATGGACCCGGCGGAATTACATCGCGTTCCGGGAGCTCGAGCTCAGCCTGATATTGCAGCGATCGTAGGCGAAACGACCAGGACGCTCAGTGCCCCTCGAACGACATCAGCGTGCGCACGGGCACGTCCATGGCGCGCAGCTTGGCGGCGCCGCCGAGCTCGGGCAGGTCGACGATGAAGCAGGCGGCAACCACGTTGGCGCCAATCTGGCGCAGCAGCTTGACCGCGCCTTCTGCGGTGCCGCCGGTGGCGATGAGGTCGTCGACCAGGATCACGCGCTCGCCGGGTGCGACCGCGTCGACGTGCATCTCCATCTCGTCGATGCCGTATTCGAGCGAATAGGCGATGCGCACCGTGGTATGCGGCAGCTTGCCCTTCTTGCGGATCGGCACGAAGCCCGCCGAGAGCTGATGCGCCACCGCGCCGCCGATGATGAAGCCGCGCGCCTCCATGCCGGCGACCTTGTCGATCTTGTTGCCGGCCCAGGGATTGACGAGCTCGTCCACGGCTCGGCGGAATGCGCGCGCATCCGCGAGCAAGGTGGTGATGTCGCGGAACATGATCCCGGGCTTGGGATAATCCGGGATGGTGCGGACGCTCGCCTTGATGTCGTGGTCAAAAGTCATTCGTGCCTCTCAATTGACCGGCGCATCCAGCCGGAACGCGTTTTCGACAATACGTAGCCCCACCTCGCCGCCGAGCGACATCAGCGATTCCGGGTGGAATTGCACGCCGGCGATCGGCAGGGTCTTGTGCTCCAGCGCCATGGCGACGCCGTCCTCGGTGCTGGCGGTGACGGACAACACCTCCGGCATGCTGTCGCGCTCGACATAGAGCGAGTGATAGCGGCCGATGACGATCTCGTTCGGCAAATTGCGCATCAGCCGTCCGCCGCGCACCTGCACCCGCGAGGGCCGGCCGTGGGCGGGATGGGTGAGCTGGCCGAGCTCGCCGCCGAAATATTCGCCGATCGCCTGCACGCCGAGGCAGACGCCGAACACCGGCAGCTTCTTCTCCAGCGCCGCATCGATCGTCGTCTTGATCCCGAAATCCTCAGGGCGCCCGGGGCCGGGCGACAGCACCAGCAAGTCCCACCTCTTCTGCTTGAGCATGTCGAGCGCATGCACATAGCGGACCACGGTGACGCTGGCGCCGACCTGGCGGAAATAATCGGCGAGCATGTGCACGAAGCTGTCGTCATGGTCGATCAGCAGCACCTGCTTGCCCGAGCCAGTGGCATCAGGCGCAAAGGTCGAGAGCGGCTTCGGCGGGTCGCCGCGCAGCGCCTGGAACAGCGCGGCGGCCTTGACCTGGCACTCGCGGTCTTCTGCGGCGGGGTCTGAATCGAACAGGCAGGTGGCGCCGACGCGCACTTCGGCGAGGCCATCCTTCATGCGGATGGTGCGGATGGTGAGGCCGGTGTTGATGCTGCCGTCAAAATTCACCGCGCCGATCGCGCCGGCATACCAGCGCCGCGGCGAGCGCTCGTGGTCCTCGACGAACTGCATCGCCCACAGCTTTGGCGCGCCGGTGACGGTGACGGCCCAGGCGTGGGTGAGGAACGCATCGAGCGCGTCGAAGCCGGGACGCAGCATGCCCTCGACGTGATCGACGGTGTGGAACAGCTTCGAGTACGTCTCGATCTGGCGGCGTGCCAGCACCTTGATGGTGCCGGGCACGCAGACGCGCGCCTTGTCGTTGCGGTCGACGTCGGTGCACATGTTGAGCTCGAACTCGTCCTTCTCCGAATTCAGCAGCTGGCGGATCTGCTCGGCATCGCCGATCGCATCAAGGCCGCGCGCGATCGTGCCCGAGATCGGACAGGTCTCGACGCGGCGGCCGTCCGAGCGCACGAACATTTCGGGCGAAGCCGAGACGAGAAACTCGCCTTCGCCGAGATTCATCAGCGCACCATAGGGCGACGGGTTGATGACGCAGAGGCGCTGGAACACTTCGGCCGGCGAGCGGTCGCAGGGCTCGGCGAACAGCTGGCCCGGCACGGCCTCGAACAGATCGCCACGGGCAAAGGCGGCGCGCGCTGTCTCGACCGTGGCCTGATATTCGCCCGGCGCGTGATCGGCAAAGCCCTGACGCGGCGTCTTCAGATAGGGGCTGTCGGCGGTCTCGCGCGGCAGGCCTTCGGTCGATTTGCCCTTCCAGGCGAAATCGTAAGAGAGCACGACGCCGCGGCCGGTGGCACGGTCGTAGGCGAGCAGGCGATCGGGAATATAGAGCACGATATCGCGCTGGTCGGTCTCGCGCGGGCGCTTCTGCACGAGGTCCTCTATCTGGAACACGAGGTCGTAGGCGAAAGCGCCGAACAGGCCGAGCAGGCCGTCGTCACTGGCGGAGAAGGCAGCGACGAGATCGCGCACCAGCGACATCACGCTGGCACGCCGCGTGCGCTGGTCCTCCTCGACCGGCGCATCGCCGCGGATGATGTGGCCGGAAAGGCGCGTCGCCGTCTTTTCGGAGATCACCACGCAGGGTTCGTGCAGCACGTCGCCGAGGAAGGCGATCAGCACCTCTCCGCGCGCGTTCAGCGCTTCCAGCTTGAAATTGACGCCAACGGTCTCGAGCTTGAGCGGCGGGTCAGAGAAGCCGAGATCGAAGCTCTCGTAGCGGCCGGGCACGGTCGTGCCCGAGGACAGCACCACGCCGCGGCGGCGGTCGAGCAGGTTGATCAGGTCGTCGAGCCGGTTGGCGCCGCCGGTGAACTGCTCGGCCACACGCGTGATCGCAAGACCGGCGCGGGTCGCGTACGCACTTCTGGCCGGGAGGGCAAAGACTGTCCTGTTCATGTCGTCCTCTTACGAAACTTGCCGAGGGAACGCCACACAGGACAAACGATCAGGCCGCCGCACTGCGTGGCGACCTTCGACGATTTTGAGAAATGAAATCGCACCGGCCACCTCTTTAGGAGGTGCGCCACCAAAGACGGGCTGGGCGGACGGCGGTGCTCATGGGCGGATACTCACCATGGCGCGGGGGCGGCGTCAAGGGTGGCCGAGCTGCGGGTCAGAGGCCACCCTTCTTCCAGAGGGCTGCCATCTCGGCGTCGCTGGCAAACTCGCCGCGCTCAGCTTGATCGAGCCCCTCGCGAACGGCCGCCCTGTGCTCCTCCGGGATCGCGAAGACCTCGCGCTCCCGACGCCTTTTGGTTCTCGGATCGGTCTGGCACGCTCCTACCCCAGATGCTTCCTGAAAAACTCCGTCGCGCGGCCCCAGGCGAGCTCGGCGGCTTCGCGGTCGTGCACGGCCTGGCGCTGCTCGTTGACGAAGGCGTGCTCGGCGTCATAGCGGAACAGCTCCAGCGACTTGCCGGCGGCCTTCATGGCCTTCTCGAAGCCGCCCACCAGCTCCGGTGTGCACCAATCGTCCTTGTTGGCGAAATGGGCCTGGAGCGGGATCTTGACGTCGGCGGGCTTGGCCGCCTGCTCGGGCGGGATGCCGTAGAACACGACGCCGGCCGCGAGCTCCGGGATTTTGGTCGCGCCGATGATGGTGACGGCGCCGCCGAGGCAGAAGCCGGTCAGCCCGACCTTGGCACCGTTGCGCGACAGATATTGCGTGGCGCCGCGCACGGTCTGCGTGGTGGCGTCCATGAAGTCGAGCGAGTTCATCTCCTTGTTGGCGCTGTCCGTGTCGTGATACGGCACCACCTTGCCCTTGTAGAGATCGGGCGCCAGCGCGTCGAAGCCGGCCAGCGCGAAGCGGTCGCACAGGCCCTTGATCTGATCGGATAGGCCCCACCATTCCTGGATCACGACGACGCCCGGCGCATTGCCGCGCCCGGCATTGGCGAGATAGCCCGAAGCGTCCTTGCCGTCCGGGCGCTTGAAGGTGATGCTGGTTCCCATGGTGTCCTCCGGTGAGTTTCTGGGGGATCGGTTGGCGGTATTTTGGCGGGTGGGAGCGCGCGGCGCAATCCACACTCTCGTCATTCCCGGCGGTGTGCAGCACCGAACCGGAATCTCGATATTCCGGGTTCGCGCGATCACGCGCCCCGGAATGACCAGTCAACAAAAAGCCCCCTCGCGGGGGCTTCTTCATCTCGTCTCGTCCTTCGCCGCTCAGTGCGAGGCGGCCCAGACCTTCTTCTTGGTGAAGTACATCAGGCCTGCGAAGACGATCAGGAACACGAAGACTTGGAAGCCGAGGCGCTTGCGCGCTTCCATGTGCGGCTCGGCGGTCCACATCAGGAAGGTGGTGACGTCCTTGGAGTACTGCGCGACCGTAGTCGGCGAGCCGTCGTCATAGGTCACCTGGCCGTCGCTGATCGGCTTCGGCATCTTGATGGCGTGGCCCGGGAAGTACTTGTTGTAGTACGAGCCCTCCGGGAGAGTGACGCCCTCCGGCACCTTGTCCTCATAGCCCTGGAGCAATGCGGCGACGTAGTCAGGCCCCTGCTCCTGGTACTGGGTGAAGACGTCGAAGATGAACCAGGGGAAGCCGCGCTTGTAGGAGCGCGCCTTGGTGATCAGGGACAGGTCCGGCGGCGCCGCACCGCCGTTTGCGGCACGCGCGGCCTGCTCGTTCGCGAACGGCGAGGGGAAATAGTCCGCCGGCCGGCCCGGGCGCTCGAACATGTCCCCCGCATCGTTCGGGCCGTCCTTGACCTTGTACTCGGATGCAAACGCCGCGGCTTGCGCCACCGAATAGCCGGGCCCGCCGGGCTCGGCGAGGTTACGGAAGGCGACGAAGGACAGGCCGTGGCAACTGGCGCAGACCTCCTTGTAGACCTTGAGGCCGCGCTGCAGGGCGCCGCGATCGAACGTACCGAAAGGCCCAGCAAACGACCACTTGTTGCCCGGAGGCTTGTCGCTGCCTTCGGCCGCTTTCGCGCTGTCGATCGAGCCCGCGAACAGCGAGCCGGCGAGCGCCAGAACGATCGCGGTCGAGACCATCGGCGTCGACCGGCTGCCGGTCTTGGCCAGCACGGCATCCGAGATCGAGTTCGGCACCGGCCGCGGCTTCTCGATGCGCGCGAGCAGCGGCAGCACGATCAGGAAGTAGGCGAAGTAGCAGAACGTCAGGATGCGGCCGGCGATGACGTAGATGCCTTCCGGCGGCTGTGCGCCGAGATAGCCGAGCAGGATGCAGACCGCGACGAAGATCCAGAAGAACTGCTTGGCGAGCGGACGGTACTTCGAGGACTTGGTCTTGGCGGTGTCGAGCCAGGGCAGGAAGCACAGGATGATGATCGCCCCGAACATCGCGATGACGCCCGCGAGCTTGTCGGGAATCGAGCGCAGGATCGCGTAGAACGGCAGGTAATACCATTCCGGCACGATGTGCGGCGGCGTCACGCCCGGGTTCGCCGGAATGTAGTTGTCGGCGTCGCCGAGATAGTTCGGCATGTAGAAGATGAACCAAGCGTACAGCAGCAGGAAGCAGGCGACGCCGAACATGTCCTTGATGGTCGCATGCGGCGTGAACGGCACCGTGTCCTTTTCCGTCTTCGGCTCGACGCCGTCGGGATTGTTCTGGCCGGCGACGTGCAGCGCCCAGACGTGGAGCACGACGACGCCTGCGATCACGAACGGCAAGAGATAGTGCAGCGAGAAGAAGCGGTTCAGCGTCGGGTTGCCGACGGCATAGCCGCCCCAGAGCAGCGTCACGATGCTCTCGCCGACATAGGGAACGGCCGAGAACAAATTGGTGATGACGGTGGCGCCCCAGAAGCTCATCTGGCCCCAGGGCAGCACGTAGCCCATGAAGCCGGTCGCCATCATCAGGAGGTAGATGATGACGCCGAGGATCCACAGCACCTCACGCGGTTCCTTGTACGACCCGTAGTACAGACCGCGGAACATGTGGACGTAGACGGCGACGAAGAACATCGAGGCGCCGACCGCGTGCATGTTGCGCAGCAGCCAGCCGTAGTTCACGTCACGGACGATCAGCTCGACCGACTTGAAGGCGAGATCGGCGTTCGGCGTGTAGTGCATCGCCAGGATCACGCCGGTCAGGATCTGCATTCCGAGCATGAAGGAAAGAATGGCGCCGAAGGTCCACCAATAGTTCAGGTTGCGCGGGGTGGGATAGGCGACGAAGGAGGAATGGATGAGACCAAAAATCGGCAGGCGCCGCTCGATCCATTGCAGGGCCGGATTGCTCGGCTGGTAGTCGGATGGTCCGCTCATGATGCGATCCTGAGGAAATAGTACGACGAGACGGCGCGAAGCTTCGGACTTGAGTCCGAAGCTCAGCCGATCTGGATTTTGGTGTCGGAAACGAACTGGTACGGCGGCACTGCCAGGTTCGTGGGCGCTGGGCCCTGGCGGATGCGGCCGGACGTATCGTACACCGAACCATGGCAGGGGCAGAAGAAGCCGTCGTAGCTGCCTTCATGAGCGATCGGGATACAGCCGAGATGGGTGCAGATGCCGATCACGACCAGCCACTGCTCGTGGCCCGACTTGACCCGGGCCTCGTCGGTCTGCGGATCCGGCAGGCTCGCCACGTTGACGGCGCGCGCCTCGTCGATCTGCTTCTTGGTGCGGTGGCTGATGTAGATCGGCTTGCCGCGCCAGAACACCTTGATGTCCTGGCCTTCCGCGATCGGGCTGAGATCGACCTCGATCGGCGCACCGGCGGCGATGGTCGAGGCATCCGGATTCATTTGGGAGATGAAGGGCCAGAGCGCAGCCGCGCCCCCTACTGCTGCAAATGCCCCTGTTGCAACAAATAAGAAATCACGGCGTGTCGGATGGTCCGCCGAAGACGCTGTCGTCACGATTCCAACCCTTTCTTCTTGCGCTACCGGTGGAACCGCTCCGGGGGGCGCCCAAGAGGTCCCCGGAAAGGCTGCCGGCGCCCGCGGCCCCCCGCGGCGGCAGAACTTGGCTTATTCACCTCTAAACGGGTGAAACAGCAGTCCAGAATCGTTCTATTGGCACCCTTGCCGGGCGAGCGCAAGCCCGCTAACGGCGTGGGAGCGTGCAATGCACGAATTCCCGGGCGGGCGATGTTTTATTGAGACATTTTGCGCCCGCAAGCCAACTCGCCGCCGCCCATGCAGATCGCACTTTTCCAGCCCGACATCCCCCAGAACACCGGCACGATTCTTCGCCTCTGCGCCTGCCTGGGGCTCGATGCCCATATCATCGAACCGGCGGGCTTCCCCATCTCGGACCGCCTGTTCCGCCGGGCGGGAATGGACTACCTCGACCATGTCAGGCTGACCCGCCACGTCTCCTGGGCGACATTCGAACACTGGCGCGCAGGCCAGGGCCACCGGCTGCTGCTGTTCACCACCAAGGCCGCCACCGACTACCGCGATTTTCATTACCAGAGCTCGGACATCCTGCTATTCGGGCGCGAGAGCGCCGGCGTCACCGATGCGGTGGTCGAGGCGGCCGATGCGCGTCTGGTGATCCCGATCAAGGCGGGGCTGCGGTCGCTCAATGTGGCCATGAGCGTGGCCATGGCCGCGGGCGAGGCGCTGCGGCAGATCCGGAACCCGCAAGGTTTGACAGGTTGAGGAGAGAGGCTTGAGTTACGCGGTCAAGGAGATCTTCCTGACCCTGCAAGGCGAAGGCGCCCATGCCGGGCGCGCGTCGGTGTTCTGCCGCTTTGCCGGCTGCAACCTCTGGAGCGGGCGGGAGGCCGACCGCGCGGATGCGACCTGCAAGTTCTGCGACACGGATTTCGTCGGCACCGACGGCACGCTGGGCGGGCGCTATGGCTCGGCTGCGGAACTCGCAGATACCATCGCCGCGCAATGGACGGCTGCTGCCGCCAATCGCTATGTGGTGCTGACCGGCGGCGAGCCGCTGCTCCAGGTCGACGCTGCGCTGATCGAGGCGCTGCACGAAAGAGGCTTCGAGATCGGCGTCGAGACCAACGGCACGATCGCAGCTCCTGATGGGCTCGACTGGATCTGCGTCAGCCCCAAGGGCGGCAGCGAGCTGATCCTGCGCCAGGGCCACGAGCTGAAGCTGGTCTATCCCCAGGCCTTGGCGATGCCCGAAGCATTTGAGGATCTCGCCTTCGAGCGCTTCTCGCTGCAACCGATGGACGGGCCTGAAATCATCGAGAACACCGCGCGCGCGATCGATTATTGCCTGCACCATCCGCAATGGCGGCTCAGCGTGCAGACCCACAAATCGCTCGGCATCAGATAGGACGCGACCCGCGAATGCAGATGGACGTGACGACGATCGAAGCCCGCAAGGCCCGCGCCCGTGCCTGGTTCGAGCGCTTGCGCGACGACATCTGCGCGAGCTTCGAGCGGCTCGAGGACGACGCGCCGCAAAGCCTCTATCCGGGCGAGGCCGGCCGCTTCAGGCGCACGCCGTGGCAGCGCACCGACCATTCCGGCGCGGCCGGCGGCGGCGGCGTGATGTCGATGATGCATGGCCGGCTGTTCGAGAAGGTCGGCGTGCACTGCTCGACGGTGCACGGCGAGTTCGCACCCGAATTCCGGGCGCAGATCCCCGGCGCGGCGGAGGATCCAAAATTCTGGGCCTCCGGCATCTCGCTGATCGCGCACATGCGCAATCCGAATGTCCCTGCCGTGCACATGAACACGCGCTTCGTCGTCACCACGAAGGCCTGGTTCGGCGGCGGCGCCGACCTGACGCCGGTGCTGGAGCGAAGGCGGACGCAGGACGATCCCGACAGCATCGCCTTCCATGCCGCGATGAAACAGGCCTGCGCGCAGCCGAGCGGTGTTGCCGACTACGACAAGTACAAGAAATGGTGCGACGAGTATTTCTACCTGCCGCACAGGAAAGAGGCGCGCGGCATCGGCGGCATCTTCTACGACTGGCACGACAGCGGCGACTGGGACGCCGACCTCGCCTTCACCCAGGACGTCGGGCGCGCCTTCCTGAAGATCTATCCCGAGATCGTGCGACGCAATTTTGCGAGCGCCTGGACGCCTGCTGACCGCGAGGAGCAATTGATCCGCCGCGGCCGCTACGTCGAGTTCAACCTGCTCTACGACCGCGGCACCATCTTCGGGCTGAAGACGGGCGGCAACGTGGACTCCATCCTGTCGTCGCTGCCGCCGGAGGTGAAGTGGCCATGAACGCCATGCTGCCGCCGCTGCCCCGCGCCATGCTGATCGACATGGACGACACCATCCTGTCGGCCTATGGCCGGCCCGAGATCGCCTGGAACACGATCACGGCCGAATTCGCCGAGGAGCTCGCCCCGCTGCCGCCGCCGATGGTCGCAACCGCGGTGCTGGCCTTCGCGCGAAACTTCTGGGCCAGTGCCGAGCCGGCGTGGCGGATGAAGCTCGCCGAGGCGCGGCACCTGACGGTGAAGGGCGGCTTCGCCGCGCTCGCGGCCGCCGGCCACCGCGCCCTGCCCGACGATCTCGCCATTCGCCTCGCCGACCGCTTCACCGCCTATCGCGAGGAGGAGATGTTCGTCTTTCCCGGCGCGCACGAGGCGATCGACCAGTTCAAGGCGCTCGGCATCAAGCTCGCGCTGGTCACCAACGGCGCCGCCGACATGCAGCGCGCCAAGGTCGAGCGCTTCGAGCTGGCGCATCGCTTCGACCACATCCAGATCGAGGGCGAGCACGGCTTCGGCAAGCCCGAGGAGCGCGCCTATCTGCACGCGATGCAGGCGCTCGGCGTCACCGCTGAGGACACCTGGATGATCGGCGACAATCTGGAATGGGAAGTGGTGACGCCGCAGCGCCTCGGCATCTATGCGATCTGGATGGACGTGCATGGCGAGGGCCTGCCCGAAGGGTCGACGGTTAGGCCCGACCGCATCATCCGCTCGCTGGGCGAGCTGCTGCCGGACCGGGGATGATCGGGGCCCAAAACAAAACTGCGAAAACAACCCCATGCACAGTAGCGCGCTGCTGCAAAATCAAGGTCTTACGGATTTTACGAAACGGCTTTGACCCGTCGGGCAAAACAGGGGTATTATGGCATCGTCGCGAGGGTTGCCATCGAGCCCAGAGCGCGATGCGATCAGGATGAATCGTCATCGCGCTTTAGCTTAGCTTATTGTTTGAGCATGATCTTTTCGGAAAACCGCTACGCACTTTTCCGGATCATGCTCTAGTCGCGCTCCCGCGAGCTCGCCCAAGGCAACCTATTCCACGGTGATATTGCCGGTCTCGATGACCCGCTTCCAACGGGCGAGCTCAGAGACCAGAAACTCCCGGAATTGCTCCGGGGTGTTGGCCACGATTTCGAGGCCGATATCCTCCATTCGTTTGCGTATGTCCGGTGCCTTCAGCGCCGCGACGATCTCGCCATGCAATTTTGCTTTCACGTCGGCAGGAAGGCCCTTCGGAGCAGCCACCGCCTGCCACGAAAACACATCGACACCATCAACCCCAAGTTCCTTCAAGGTAGGCACGTCGGGCAACAGAGGGGATCTGGCATCGCCGGTGATGGCGAGGACCTTGAGCTGCTTGGATTGAATTTGCCCGATGACGGCGTTGATGTTTTGAAACGATACGTTGACATGCCCCGCGATGAGATCACTCACGGCAGGCGCCCCGCCGCGATACGGCACGTGGAGACCGGTCGTCCCAGTGCGCTGCCAGAACAGCGCCGCCGTGAGATGATCGGACGAACCTGCACCCGAGCTTGCAAAAGTGATCTTGCCGGGGGCCTTCTTCAGTTGGTCCACCAACTCGGCGACCGTGTTTGCCGGAAAGTTCAAGTTGGCGACCAGGACGTTCGGTGCGCGCACAGCGACCGTCAAAAGGTCGAAGTCCTTCAGAGGATCATACTTCAGATTGGGCTGAAGAAATGGATTCGTCGCATAGACACCGATCGAGCCGACGAGAACGGTGTATCCATCCGCTGCGGCCCGGGCCACCGCTGTTGCTCCAAGCGCGCCCGTTGCGCCGGAGCGGTTTTCGACGACCACCGGCTGCCCCAGCGTATCGGAGACCTTCTGTCCGATTGCGCGCGCGACCATGTCGGACGAGCCTCCCGCCGGGAATGGAACGATGAAGGTGATATTCCTTTCCGGCCAGGCCGCGTATGCCATCGAGGTCGCGGCAAGAAGCATGATGCCAGCCGCACCAAAACGAATCTTCGATAAGAGAGTTGCATTGCCCATTGTCGATCCTCCGTTGCGACATTTTTTCTGAGGGCCTATTTTACGTGCTCATGCCATCCCGATTGATGCTCAGATTGTATTGATTGATCCACTATTTATCACGGGCGCTTTGTCGCGGTGAAATCGCCGATGTGCAAACCTGCCGAGGGGTGGCGCTTCGTCAATCATTGCGCAGCGTATCTCGCTGTCAACGAATGACCGTGCAAGCTGCCGGAGAACACCACGATCGCCTTTGGCGACAGCTCGGCCTGCAGCTTTCCCGTCATCATGTTGGGATTGGCCGGCGCAAGCGGAACGGTGACCGTCTTGCCGCCATCCTGAATCGTTGCGCGTCCCCGCATATCCTTCGTCGACAGCGGCGATCCATCGTCGTCCCCAACGTAAAAGACGATGTCGGTCCCCTTGCTGACGAATTCGATCGGATGCCCTTGCGACTTGACGACGGGGCCGCCGTTGCTGCCCTTCGTCTGCGCCGCGGCAACATCCAGCGTCGCGATCATCACAGCCGTCATGACGAGGCCGATATATGTTCTCATTGCAGGCTCCTCGGTGGTTTTCCGCGCGCATCAATAGGCTTCCGCGGGGGTGAACGTTGCCGCGTGTCCGGCCACCAGTCGCTGCAGCGGCTGTTTGCCGAACATCAGAAACAGAATCGGGGTCACGATTGTGTCGAGGACCGTGGCGCTGAGCAGGCCGCCGAAGATCGTCACGGCCACCGGGTGCAGGATTTCCCGGCCCGGCTCGTCCGCGCCGATCAAGAGCGGCGTGAGCGCTAGTCCTGCGCAAAGCGCCGTCATCAGCACCGGACTGAGGCGCTCCATGCTGCCGCGAATGACCAGCCCAGCCCCGAAACGCTCGCCTTCGTGGATAGCGAGATTGATGTAGTGCGAGATCTTCAAGATCCCGTTGCGCGCCGAGATGCCGGCCAGCGTGATGAAACCGATCATCGAGGCCACCGACAACGGCTGCCCGGACATCTTCAGCGCGGCGACGCTGCCGATCAGGGCCAGCGGAATACCTCCCATGATGATCAGCGCCAGTGCGATCGACCGGTAGCGGCTGTAGAGGACGACGAAGATCATCGCCATCGAGGCCAGCGACAGAATGCCAATGCGCCAGGACGCCTCCTGCTGGGCCTGGAACGCGCCTTCGAGACGGGTCGTGTAGCCTTGCGGGAAATCGAGCTCGCGAACCGACCTCTGAATGTCGGCAGCGATATCGGCGATGTCGCGGCGCCCGTCCCCGTTGCCGTAGACGACGATCCTGCGCTGGGTCCCCTCCCGCTGAATCTGGTTGGGCCCGTCTGTCTCGACGATGTCGGCCAAAGCGCTCAACGGGACGAACTCCGACCCGGTCGGGATCAGCAAATTGTGCAGTCCGGTCGTCGAACGGTCCTGCTCCGACAGGCGCATCACGACGTCGAAGCGGCGATTGCCGTCGACGATCTGGGAGACCTTCCGGCCATTGGACAGCGCGTCGAGTGCCTGGGTGACTGCAGCCGGCGTCAGGCCGTAGAGCGCTGCTCGGGCATGGTCGATTTGAACCCGCACTTGCGGAATCAGCACCTGCTTCTCGACCTGGAGATCGACCAGACCCGGGATCGTCGATAGACGCTGGCGCACCGTTTCGGACAGCCGCCGCAACGTCTCGATGTCCTGGCCGAATATCTTGAGCACGATCTGGGCACGAATACCCGACTGGAGATGATCGAGGCGGTGGCTGATCGGCTGTCCGATGGCCAGCGACGCCGGCAGCGCCGACAGGGCTTCGCGGATGCTCGCATAGATCTCCGCCTTCTGGCGCTTGGATGGCGTCAGATCGACATCGATCTCGCTGTAGTGCACGCCTTCGGCGTGCTCATCGAGCACGGCACGGCCGGTGCGGCGTCCGACCGACTTCACCTCGGGCACTTTTGCGAGCAACTGCTCCGCCAATAGGCCAAGACGGTTCGATTCCGCGAGCGAAATGCCTGGATTGTACTGCAGCGACAGGACCAGCGTCCCCTCGTTGAAGGGCGGAAGAAAGCTGCGGGGCATCTGGCTCGCGGCATAGCCTGCCACCGCGACCGCAGCGGCGACGGAGACCAGCACCGGGCCCTGCCGCTCGAAGGCCCAGCCGAGCACCCGCCGATTGGCCTGCTTCAGTTTCGTGACGACAAAGCTCTCGCGGTCACCTGAATAGGCCCGTCCCGAAAGCAGATAATAGGACAGCACCGGCGTCACCGTGATCGAGGTCAGCAGCGAAGCGAGGATCGAGACCACATAGGCCACGCCAAGCGGCGTGAACAGCCGCCCTTCGATTCCCGGAAGGGCGAACAGCGGCACGAAGACGAGGACGATGATCATCGTTGCATAGACGATACTGGAACGAACCTCCTGGCTCGCGCCGGAGATCACGTCGAGGACAGGACGCGGCGTGCTCGACGCAGCGTTCTCCCGCAGGCGCCGCAGGATGTTCTCGACGTCCACCACGGCATCGTCGACCAGCTCGCCGATCGCGATGGCGAGGCCGCCCAGCGTCATGGTATTGATCGTGAGGCCGAAGGCGCGAAACACCAGAACCGTGACCAGGATCGATATCGGAATGGCGGTCAGCGAGACGAACGCGGCGCGACCGTTCATGAGGAAGACGAACAGGACGATTGCGACGACGATCGCGGCCTCGATCAGGACGCGCTCGACATTGCCGATCGAGGTCTCGATGAAGGTGGCCTGCCGGAACTGCACGTTGGTGATGTTGATGCCCCCGCGCATGGTGCGTTGCAGGTCGCGCAGCGTGGACTCGACATTGCGCGTCAGTGCCACAGTATCCGCAGCCGGCTGCTTCATGACGCTGACGATGACGGCGGGCTTGCCGTTATATCCGGCGTCACCGCGCTTGGTCCGCGCGGAAAAATCCACCGAGGCAATCTGCTTCAGCAGGATCGGCTGCTCTCCGCGGTTGACGACGACGGTGTTGCGGAGGTCCTCGATACGCCTGGTGAGACCGACATTGCGGATCAGATATTCGCGGCCATGCTGGTCGACGAAGCCGCCGCCGCTGTTGGTGCCGAATCTTGCGACCGCCTGCTCGATCTGATCATGGGTGACGCCGAGCGCCTGCATGGTGGCGACGTTCGGCGTCACGCGGTATTGGCGGACCTCGCCGCCGATGGGTATTACCTGGGCGACGCCGGGAATGGCGAGGAGTTGCGGCCGGACGACGAAGTCGGCGATCTCGCGAACGTCCATGGCTGAAGCCGTGCCATCGCTCGTCAGCGCGATCAGCATGATCTCGCCCATGATCGAGGTCACCGGGCCCATCTGGGGATTGGCCGCAGCCGGCAATTGCTCGCGGATCAGCGCCAGCCGCTCCGAGACGAATTGCCGGGCGCGGTAAACGTCGACGCCCCAGTCGAACTCGACATAGACGACTGACAGACCAACGCCCGAGACGGAGCGCACCCGGATCACACCGGGCATGCCGTTCATTGACGTCTCGATCGGGAACGTCACCAGCTGCTCGACCTCCTGGGGGGCCAATCCCTCTGCCTCGGTCAGGATGTTGACGGTCGGGCGGTTGATGTCGGGCAGGACGTCGACCGAAACGCTCGGCAGCACGAACAGGCCGTAGCCGACCAGCGCGGCGGCGACGGCCAGCACGAACAGGCGATTGCGCAAGCTGGTCTGGACGATGAGCTTGAACATGGCCGGCTACCGGATCTGGTTGATGAGGTCGGTGCCGCGAACGACGATGTGTTCGCCTTCCTTGACTCCGGCAGCCACG
The DNA here is from genome assembly GCF_044908355.1 of Bradyrhizobium sp. USDA 336. NCBI lineage: Bacteria > Pseudomonadati > Pseudomonadota > Alphaproteobacteria > Hyphomicrobiales > Nitrobacteraceae > Bradyrhizobium > Bradyrhizobium sp. USDA 336. Next base: position 4,182,350 of record NZ_JBIYDC010000002.1, read on the forward strand.
ATCACGCGGGCGGCGTCCACCGGCACCACGCGAACCGGTCTCGGCTCGAAGCGCTCGGGCGCCGTGTGCAGCCAGACGATATTTTCACCATTGCCACTTCGAACGACGGCATTGCGCGGCACGACCAGGCCAGACACGGGCGCTCCGGCCTGGATCATCACATTCAACGGCTGACCGATGTTGAGACCTGCCGGTGGCTCCGGAATGGCGAAGTGAACCACGGACGCATGCTGGCGCAGCGCCCGGCTCGTTCCGACGAAGCTCAGCGCAATCTGCTGCCCGTTCGGGGCCATAGCCGTTGCGGCTTCTGGCTGCTTCAAGCCTATTTCGTCATAGGCGAGCGCCTCGACCCAGAGGCTGCCGGGGTCCGCGATCTGAAACAGGACGTCCTGCGGCTGTATGACCTGGCCCGGCGCGACCTTGGCGGAGGTGATGATTCCGTCGGTCGATGCCCGCAGCTCCTCGAAGCCGGTGCGGGAATTGCGAACGGTCTCGCGGCGGGCCCGCAGGCCCTCCAATTCGCTTTCGAGATCGTTGACCTGCCCTTGCGGCACCGCGCCGCGTTCGGCCAGCGGGCGGAGACGCCGCAGCTTGTTGTCCGTGATCGCCATCAGCTGTTCGATCTCGCCGACCTTCTCGAGGATCGTCGTGCGATCGGCGATCGGCAGATGCGGCTCGATCCGGAGGAGCAGATCGCCCTTGCGGACGGTTTGCCCGATGCGGGGGATGCCGTCATCGCCGGGAACCACGCGGCCGCCGTAGATGCTCTGCACGATGCTGCTGCGGTTGGGGTCGGCCATGACACGGCCGATCAGGGTGACGGCGGGATGAATCGTCTGCGGCTCGGCTGCAGCGGTTCGTACCTCGAGCAGACGCTGCGTCGGCTTGGCCGCGAAGACGGTGTCGTCTTGCAGGCGGCGCGGGGCATCGCTCAGCGCTGGAACATCAAGCGGATTTGGTTGCGTTGCATTGGTCCGGCCCTCGCCGAACATGACGGAGGCGAGAATGACGAAGGCCCCCGCCACCACCGCGGACATCGAGGCCGCCATGAAGCGGCCACGCCGCTTCCAATAGGCGAAGAGACCGCCGAATCCCAAGGCGGCGAGCACGGACGAGGCGATGGCGGCTCGGGTCGAGAGAAGCCAGCCGGGTGCGTGCTTCTGCTCTGCGGGCCGGGCCTCTGCACGCGGTATGAACGAGTCGACCAGCAGATCATTCCCCCTGCTAGCGTTGATCGAGAAGATCACCTCGACCGATCCGGACGGCGTGCCGTTCGGAATCGGGGCGGTGTAGACGCCGTCCTCCCCGCTCGATGCCTCGATCGGGGCAGAATCGCCGATCGTGACCTGCAAGGCGGCGTCCGAGACCGGCTCGTTCGTCACGGCATCATCAATGAAGACGGACAGCCTGCCGTCTTTCAGGATGCCGACGACTTCGTAGAGCTCGGAACGTGCGGCAATCCTCGGATAGGCTGAGGACACGACCGCCGTCTTTTCGGCGTCGCCGTGATCGTGCCCCTCATGGCCAAAGGCGCCCGACAAGCCAAAGACCAGGCTCGCCAACCAAAAAGCGCCAGCCAGCCCAAGAGCCGCGAGCCGCCCTTTCGGGCAGCGCTGATTCATCAACATCGAAAGATCCTTCAGACATGCGAAAAGGCGGCGGCCGAAGCGCCGCCGGGACTACGCGATGCTGAAGGTACTTGGTGGCCGGACGAGTCCGTCGGGGCGCACCCCGACAACGGCCTGCGCGAGCGGCAGGTCCATGGCGCCGAGCACTTCGAAGACGCTGAGCAGGTGAACGACCTGCGCTGAAGCGATCGAGGTGCCAAACATGTCCCAGGCCACGCCGGAAGCGCCGTCGTCGTCGTGATCCGGCCCGTCATGGACGTGGCCTTCCGCGTCGTCGCCGGCGTGGGAATGCACGTGGCCTGCCAACTGATCGTGGAAATGCAGAGAGCCGTTGAGCGTGACGGACGGCATCGGAATGGCGCCAACAGCCGCCTGCGCCTGCGAGACCGAAATCAGGGCCGCCTGAAGCACAAACGCGGATATCGCCACGAACATGGCCGTTCTGGCGAGTTGACGAAGATGGTAGCGGATACCGTGCGGCACGCCGAAAAACTAGGCGATGCCGACCGCGAATTCAAGGCGACGTTCCGCGCAGGCGCATCGCGTGGGAGGTGGTCCAGACACCTTCCCCGCTCGATCGAGGAGCTGCCGCCGGCCGACATCCGGCAGCCCCCCTGCCTCACCTGAAGTGAAATGCTTCACAAGCCGCAATCCGGGATTGCGGTAGCCTCGTGCCACGGGGCGTGACGAGTTGGAGGCGACAATGGAGCAGGACCTTCCGAAGCAGGCAGCGCGCACGCGATCCCCGGTGAAGGCGGCGGGCATCTGGCAGAGAATTCAATCCTGGGACAGCCGCCTCTCGGTCACCAAGGGACTGACGGCCGTGACGCTGCTGACCGGCTTCCTGGGCGGATATTTCCAGTACCTGAATTCCTATGAACAGAAGGTCGGCGAGCAGGCCAAGGCGGACATGCAGAAGGCGACCGACACCTTCCTCGAGATCTCGGACGCCTTCGCCGACGTGCAGATCCAGCAGGAGACCATGCTGCGCGAGCAGTTCGGCTCGCTGAAGGTGCAGGCAAGCCCCGCTTTCATTCCGGTGGACTCCAAGTCATTCGGCTCGTTCTCGGACTATTGGAAGGCGCGCACGTCGCTGCGGCGGAACGGCGCCATCTTTGCGCGCAAGGCGGAGATCTACATCGACTGGCCCAGCGACCTCGGGCGCGACCCGGCCGCGGAGCACACGCTCGACCAGGATCCCCTGACGGCAACGCTGCTCACCAAGTACAATTTCGATTGCGATTCCGACGCCAACCTTCCGCAGTTCAAGGGTGCGATCTTCAATGGCGCCGATCCGGGACGCCCCAGCGACGAATTGTGCAACGACCCGACGGCCAATGGGCTCAAATCCTACGTCAACCTCTGTGCCAGGCGGGCGGATGGCGAGATCGATGCGTTGCAGAAGGTCGTGACCATCAACTGGTGGAGCGCCAAGCACCACGTCCTGGTGATGCACCATTGCTTCGAGGTGCTCCGCAGCGGGCCGAATGCGTTGCAAGCTCCGGCGTCCGGCAACGACGTGCCGAACGATCGCAAGCTCGACAAACCACGCGACAGCAATGAGCACAGGCTACAGCTTCAGGCCCGCCGGCTGGACGCGTTCATGACGCTGACCATGGCGCAGCTGGATCGCATCAGGGTGCGATACCGCCCCACCGGCTTCTTCTGCCATGTTCCGCTCGCGCGCGATGCCATCGGCTATTTCAGCAACCAGTGCCTGCCGAACCAGCCGGTCACGAGCGAGCGCAGCTGAAGCGTACCGCGGAGACACCTTCCGGCGCCGGCAGCCGGCGTGATCGGCCTGTCATGACGGCCTGTTAGCGTCGGCCGTGTCGATCAACCCGAAAGGACAATCCATGGATCTGAAGGCCGGCGATGTCGTGATGCTGAAATCCGGCGGTCAGCCGCTGACCGTCGCGGAGGTGAAGGAGAACGAGGCGCTGTGCTTGTGGATGGGCATGGAAGGCGACCTGTTCCGCGAGACGCTGCCGCTCGCCGTGCTCGTGCAGGTGGAAGAAGACGACGAGGACGACGAAGACGAAGATGATGACGAGGAATAGGCACTTCTCGGACTGCATTCTCGTGCGAGCCGAGTTCGGCTCCGGCGCGTCCGATGTCCGCTTCCCTGTCAACACAGGGCGATAGCGGACATCGCTGTCGCAGAAGCGCAAGCGATGGATTTCGCAAGCGAAGCTCGCCGCCAATGGCTCGACGGTGAAGGCGCTGTGCGTCGAGGGCCTCACCGCGGTCCTGATGACGGGCGCGGGTTGATCAGACGAGGATACGAGGCGCCGCCGTGGCCTTGTCTCCGGAATTCGGCGTCCCCGTCGGTTCGATCAAGAGGATGTGCACTTCCCCACGCGCCACCGGCCGGTGCTCAACGCCCTTCGGCACGACAAAAACCTCGCCGGGGTTGAGGGTGACGGTGCGGTCCCGCAGCTCGATGTCCAGCGTCCCGCTGAGCACGAGAAAAAAGTCGTCCGTGTCCTCGTGCTTGTGCCAATGAAACGGCCCCTCGAGCTTGGCCACCATGATGTCGTTGTCGTTGTAGGTCGCCACCGTGCGCGGGGAGAAGCGATCGGTGAACGTGGCGAGCTTCTCGGCGAGATTTGCGGGGGCTTTCATCGCGTTTCCTCAGGTGAAGACGTCCAGCCCGAATATGGTGAGGGGCTAACCTCCCGGAAGGGATAGCACGACCCAGTTTGGGAACCTGAGACTGCGATGTGGCGGAATGTGGTTCTATGCGACCCGCGCGCAGGATGGGCGGCGAGCGCGTTCAAGCACCCGGCCATGGGAGTGCTGCACTATCAGCAGGTGTCGCTGTCGCTCGCGGGCTGGCCAGTATATCGGCTGACGATGCTGCTCACCGCACCCGCGGTGAGCAAATGACGACATTGCTCGAGGCGAGGGTTTCGCAACGGCGAAACCCTCCTGCGAGCTGATGCCGATCGGATCAGAACCGATAGTTGATGCCGCCCTTGGCCGTATGAAGCTGAACCTCGGTGTCCGTGAACGACGCGCCGGGGAATGCAAGAGCATTGCCGTTCGACTTTCCGAGATTGATGTAGATGTACTCGGCCTTGAACGTCCAGCGCGGATCGAAAGCCCATTCAAGGCCGCCACCCGCGGAGAAGCCCACCTGGACCTCCGACGAGGATGCACTTCGCGTCAGGGCCGGGAAGAAGCCGTTGAAATTGGCGATGTTCGGCGTGGCGAGATTGGAGGTGAAGATGCTGTTCTTGACGTGGCCCCAGGCGAAGCCGCCGGTACCGTAGATCAAGAGGTTGTTCGCGGCATAGCCGATGCGTCCGCGAACCGTGCCGAACACGTCGATTTCCTGCTTGAGATTGAATACGCCGGTGAAGGCGCCATTGTCGCCGCCGATCGTTCCGGTGACGCTGAAGGGGCGGCTCGCCGTTTCCCTGATGGCAGCGCCGCTGACATCCGCTTCCAGACCGTACACGAACGTGCCGGACTGCCAGTTATAGCCGATTTGGCCGCCGCCGAATCCGCCCTTGGGGCTCACATCCAGGGTGAACGGCCCAGTCCCACCCGTGACGACATAGCCGGGGACCGTCCCGGTTGCGAGCGCGCCCGGATCGAAGGTCGCGGTCGGATCGCTCCAGCCATAACCACCATGCACGCCAGCATAAAAACCGGTCCAGCTGAATGCGACCGGCGCGGGCGGCGCCTTGGTGTAAGCCCTGCCGAGATCGGCCGCGAAGGCGCCCTGGGACAGACACAGAGCCGAGGCCAGAAGGGCAGCAGAGACGATGGACTTCATAACTTCCCTCAATGTTGTGCGCCGTGACAAGGCGGGGCCTCGCCGCGCGAGCGCCAATAGAACCGCCGATGACCAGTCATGCGCCAATTACTATATTACAAGCCGATTATTAGACGTGATCCCACGTCTTGGCTGTAGCGGCGGAGACACAGCGTGGAGCTGCGGAACACGGTTCACGCGCGCCAAGTTCGCCTGACGCGACGCAGCCCAGACTGTAGCGACATCGGGTACTCCTCAGACGCCAAGAGCGCCATTTCGGCCGGCGATCAGCTGCCTCGCCGCCGCCGAGATCATCACGAGTCCGCCGGCGATCACGGCGGCATCGAGGATCGCGGTGCGGATGTGCACCGGCATCCGCTCGACGAAGGCCTTGGCGAAGAACGCCGGGCACGGCCATACCGAAGCAGAAGCTGGAGCAGCGAGATATCGGCGACGCCCGAGACGATGGTCAATCTTTCTGGTCGCCTCTGATGCGGGCTACGGCTCGATCGGCGATGGCGGCGAGTGCGGCTTCCTCCAGCGGGAAATCCGCCGCGAGCCAAGCGTCCTCCGCGAGCGTCAACACGTGGCCGAGCGCGGGTCCTTCGGCGAGACCGCGGGCGATGAAATCGGCGGCCTTCAGCGGAAATTTGGGTGCGGTCCAGCGCTGCGGCAGCTCGGCGAGCGCGCGCCAGCGCGGCGAATGCACGTCAGCGGCGGCGCGTGCCCAGCCCAGCAATACGCGGTCGTGATAGCTCTCGGGCCCGAGCCGGTACAGCAAGCGCCGCGCATTGGCTTCGTCCTTGGTGGCGAGGCGCCACCAGCGGTGCCCCATCGAATCCAGCGCCCTGGCCTCGGCATTGGAGAGCCGCAGGCGCACGGCGAGGCGCTTGGCGTCTTCGGTGACGGCGACCGCGAGCGCGGCAAGGCGCCGCGTGCTGCTGGGGCTGAGGCCGAGCTCGCGCTCGATCGCGATCATTGTGTCCAGGGGACCCGTATAGACGACGCCGCCGGTCAACGCCTGCAGCAATCCGCCCTCGGCCATGGCCCGCACGGCCGCAGCCGCACCACCGGCGACCAGCAGCTTGAGCATCTCCATGCGCACCCGCTCGGCCGACAGGCTGGCCAGGCCCGCGCGTCCGCGGATGCAGGCGAGATAGCCGTCGCGGTCGGGCTCGCCGGCACCGAAGGCGGCGTGGATGCGGAAGAAGCGCAGGATGCGTAAGTAATCCTCTGCGATGCGCTGGTCGGGATCGCCGATGAAGCGCACGCGCCGCGCTTTGGCGTCGTTGATGCCGCCGACATAATCGTAGACCACGCCGTGCGCATCGACCGACAGGCCGTTCATGGTGAAGTCGCGCCGCTCGGCATCCTTGACCCAGTCGCGGCCGAACGCGACCTTCGCCTTGCGGCCGAAGGTCTCGGTGTCCTCGCGCAGCGTCGTGACTTCATAGGGGTGGGCATCGATCACCAGGGTGACCGTGCCGTGGTCGATGCCGGTCGGCACGCTCTTGATGCCGGCAGCCTTGGCACGCCGTATCACCTCGTCGGGCAGCGCCGTGGTCGCGATGTCGATGTCACCCGGCGCAAGACCGAGCAGCGCGTTGCGCACGGCGCCGCCGACCACCCGCGCCTCCTCGCCATCAGTGCCGAGCAGCGCCAGGACGCGCGCGGTACCGCCTGCGGTCAGCCAGGGCGCATTGGCGAGTAAAGGCTCCGCGCTCATGGATCCGGCCCTACTTTTCCGTGCCCGGCACGAGCTTGCCGTCCTCGATATGGGCGGGGACGTAGGTCGAATCCGGCGGCGCGCCGGAGAACTCCGCCAAGCCGATGAGGCCGGCGATGACCAGCACGATCGCCACCAGCGCAAGACGCGCGACGATCGCGACCGGCCATGAGGAGCGTGCGAACACTCCGGAGCGGCTCGCGGCCAGGAACAGCGCATAGACGGCAAAGGGGATGAGGAAAATTCCGATCTCGGTCAGAACCGTCCGGATCATGACGAATAGATCCGCTCATACAGCACACGCAGCATGCCCGCCGTCGCACCCCAGATGTAGCGTTCCGCGAACGGCATCGCGTAATAGGATCGCGGCGTGCCGCGGAATTCCTTGCTGTGCACCTGGTGGTTCACCGGATTCATCAGGAAGGATAGCGGCACCTCGAACGCATCATCAACCTCGGAATGGTTGATGCTGAGCGAAAAGCCGGGCCTGACCCTGGCAACCGTCGGCAGGATGCGGAAGCCGAAGGCGGTGCCGTAGAGATCGAGATAGCCGAGCGGCTCGACGAAGTCTCTGGACAGCCCGACCTCTTCCTCGGCCTCGCGCAGCGCCGCATCGAGCGGCGAGGCATCGATCGCGTCGATCTTGCCGCCGGGAAAGGCGATCTGGCCGGCATGGTCGTTGAGATGCGCCGAGCGCTGCGTCAGCAGGATGGTGGGCTCGGGATGATCGACCACCGCGATCAAGACCGCTGCCGGGCGCACCGGCTGCTCGCGCGCGATGATCTCGAGCATCTTGTCGGTGCCGGGATCGCCCGAGGCCGGGATGATGTTGGGATCATAGAGGCCGGGCGGCACGTCGAAGCCGAGCCGCGCCCTGGAGCGGGCGAAGAAATCCGCAGCGCCAAGCGCGACCGGCTCGTTCGTCAGGATAGGGTTGTTCAAATTCAAAGCGCCGCCCTCACCTGCTCCGCATCGGCCATGGCGAAGAACTCGCCGGCCGACTCGACACCGAACATCGGCTGGCCATCGACCATCCGCTCCTCGCCCATGTCAACCAGATCGTAATAGAGCGCGCGCGTCACCTTGGCCCAGAGGTTGGCACGGACGTGCAGATAGGGCGTCAGCCCGCCATCCTCCGCCTGCTCGAAACGCAGCCGGTGCGCCGCGTCGCAGCTGACCCAGTCGTCGACATTGGTGCGGAAGTGCAGCACGCGATGGCTGCCCTCGCCGTCCTTCTGCATCTCGACCGCCATGAACGGCGCATCGTCGACGCGGATACCGACCTTCTCCACCGGCGTGACCAGGAAATGCTTGTCGCCCTCGCGCTTGAGAATGGTCGAAAACAGCCGCACCAAAGCGGGACGCCCGATTGGCGTCCCCATGTAGAACCAAGTACCATCGGAGGCGATTCGGATGTCGAGATCGCCGCAAAACGGCGGATTCCACAGATGCACCGGAGGCAGGCCCTTTTTGGCCCCTTCGGCATTGGCAGCGCTTTTGGCGGCGGCAGTCAGTCCCTCAAGACCCCGATCGGCGCTCTGCCCTTGGTTCGCCATGGTTTGCCCTGACTTTGTGATTGGCACGATTGGTGCAGGTCTACGTTGTACTTAGGTGCGCGGTTCCATCCGGAATAGCCCGGTGTGGAGGTCGCCACTTCGTGATGCCGTACATACCCCGAAGCCGATAAGGTGGGGATAGGTTAATTCAACGAATACATGGCCTTCCTGCAAGTCTAGCATGGGGCCCATGATCTTGGCGTGATGATCTGGCGTGATGACCTGACGTGCGGATCTGACGATGCAAGCAAGCCGCGTTGCACAGGCTGAAGGAGCAAGCGAATGGCGGAGAGTGTCGAGAAACTCGAGGACGGGATCGTCCGTTCGGCCGAGCAGGTGTCGAGCCAGGTTCGCGCGGCCAAGGACGCGATCGCCTCGGTCATCTTCGGCCAGGATCGCGTGATCGAGAACACGCTGGTCACCATCCTCTCCGGCGGCCATGCGCTCCTGATCGGCGTGCCGGGTCTTGCCAAGACCAAGCTGGTGGAGACGCTCGGCGTCACGCTCGGTCTCGACGCCAAACGCATCCAGTTCACGCCCGATTTGATGCCTTCCGACATTCTCGGCGCCGAAGTGCTGGACGAGAGCACCGCGGGAAGGCGCGCCTTCCGCTTCATTGCCGGTCCCGTGTTCGCGCAGCTCCTGATGGCCGACGAGATCAACCGCGCCTCACCGCGCACGCAATCGGCGTTGTTGCAGGCGATGCAGGAGCAGCACATCACCGTCGCCGGCGCGCGTCACGATCTGCCGAAACCCTTCCACGTGCTCGCGACGCAGAACCCGCTGGAGCAGGAAGGCACTTATCCGCTGCCCGAAGCCCAGCTCGACCGCTTCCTGATGGAGATCGACGTCGACTATCCCGACCGCGATGCCGAGCGCCGCATCCTGTTCGAGACCACGGGCGCGGAGGAGACGCTGGCCAAGGGCGCGATGACGCCCGATGCGCTGATCACCGCGCAGCGCCTGATCCGGCGCCTGCCGGTCGGAGATTCCGTGGTGGAAGCAATTCCTCTCGCTGGTGCGCTCGGCCCGCCCGGGTCCGGACGCCGGCGAAGCCGGCAAGTTCATTGCCTGGGGCCCCGGCCCGCGCGCCAGCCAATCCCTGATGCTGGCGGTGCGCGCGCGTGCGCTGATCGACGGCCGCCTGGCCCCCTCGATCGACGACGTGCTCGACCTTGCCGAGCCCGTGCTGAAGCACCGCATGGCGTTGACGTTCCAGGCGCGCGCCGAAGGCCGCACGATTCCGGACGTGATCCGGCAATTGAAGACACGGATCGGTTGATGGCAGCGGAGAACGGGCGGGCAGCGAAGGAGATCCTGGCGATCCGACGTGCCGATGGCGAAAGCCGCACGCTCGCCGCTTCGTTGCCGCGCCTGGTGCTCGAGGCCCGCCGCATCGCCGCCAACGTCATCCACGGCCTGCATGGACGGCGCCGCGCCGGCTCGGGCGAAAACTTCTGGCAGTACCGCCGCTTCGTCTCGGGCGAACCGTCGCAGAACGTCGATTGGCGCCGCTCGGCGCGCGACGACCATCTCTACGTGCGCGAGCTGGAATGGGAAGCCTCGCACACGGTCTGGATCTGGCCGGACCGCTCGCCCTCGATGGCGTTCGCCTCGAAGAACGCGCGCGAGTCCAAGCTCGAGCGGACACTGATCGTCGCCTTTGCACTGGCCGAGTTGCTCGTCGCCGGCGGCGAGCGCGTCGGCATTCCCGGGCTGATGGCACCGACTGCAAGCCGCAGCATCATCGACAGGATGGCGCAGGCTATGCTGCATGACGATGCGGACCGACTGAGCCTGCCGCCATCCTTCGTTCCGGCCGCGCTGGCCGAGATCATCGTGCTGTCGGATTTCTGGTCCCCGATCGCCGAGATCAGGACGACGCTCGCCGGGCTGTCCAGCTCCGGCGCGCACGGCACGATGGTGCAGGTGGTCGATCCCGCGGAGGAATCGTTCCCCTATTCCGGCCGCGTCGAGTTCGTCGAGCCGGAAGGCTTTGGCGTGATCACCGCCGGCCGCGCCGAGAGCTGGGCCCAGGACTACACCGCGCGCCTCGCGCTGCACCGCGACCAGATCCGCGCCGAGACCAACAAGCTCGACTGGCTGTTCACGACGCACGCGACCGACCGTTCCGCCGCCGAGCTCTTGCTGTTCCTGCATGCGGGCATGCAGGTGAGCAAGTCCGGCGCACGCACCACGACGATCAAGGCGGGGCCGGCCGCATGATGGGATTGCCGCTCGCCTTCACACAACCGCTGCTCCTGATCGGCCTCCTCAGCCTGCCCGTGCTGTGGTGGCTCCTGCGCGTGATGCCGCCGCGGCCGCGGCGCATCGAGTTTCCGCCGACGCGGCTGTTGTTCGACATCACGCCAAGAGAAGAGACGCCCTCGCGGACGCCATGGTGGCTGACCGCGCTTCGCCTGCTCGCCGCCGCGCTGGTGATCTTCGCCGCCGCCGGCCCGATCTGGAATCCGCAAACTGGCGTCGCCGGGAGCAAGGCGCCGCTGATGATCATGTTCGACGACGGCTGGAGCGCTGCATCGCACTGGGACGTCAGGATCAGGACCGCCGACGAGCTTATCGCCAATGCCGACAATGACGGCCGCGGCATCGCGCTGGTGCCGCTGTCCGAGCCGAACCGCGACATCACCCTGATGCCGGCGGGTGCGGCGCGCGTCGCGCTGCGGCAGCTGGCGCCAAAGCCCTATTCGATCGACCGGGTCGAGACGCTGGCTGCGGTCGACCGTTTCCTCAAGGTCACCGGCGACTGCGAGATCGCCTGGCTCTCGGACGGCGTCGACACCGGCCGCGGCGAGGACTTCGTGGCCGGCCTCGGCAAGACCATCGGCGACCGCAGCCTGACCGTGTTCGAAGGCGGCACCTCCTCGCCGCTGGCCCTGGTCGCCGCCGAGAATGCCGCGGCGAAGATGACGGTGAAGGTGCTGCGCACCGACAGCGGGATTGCGGTCGGCACGGTGCGCGCGCTGGACCAGAAGGCCTCGCCGATCGGCGAAGCGCGCTATTCGTTCGGCCCGCAGGACAAGGAAACCGAGGCGGCGTTCGATCTGCCGGTCGAGCTGCGCAACGACATCACACGGCTCGAAATCTCCGGCGAGCGCTCGGCCGGCGCGGTGCAGCTGCTCGACAAGCGCTGGCGTCGCCGCGCCATCGGCATCATCTCAGGCGCGACCAGCGAGACCGCGCAGCCACTGCTGGCGCCGACCTTCTATCTCACCCGCGCGCTGGCGCCGTTCGCCGACGTCCGGCTCGCCGACAAGGGCTCGCCGCAGCAGGGCATCACGCAGTTTCTGGACCAGAAGCTGCCGATGATCATCCTCGCCGATGTCGGCACCATCGCCCCCGAGCTGCGCGAACGCCTCAATGCCTGGGTCGACCAGGGCGGCGTGCTGGTGCGGTTCGCTGGGCCCCGGCTGGCACAGGCGGAGGACGACCTCGTGCCGGTCAAGCTGCGCAAGGGCGGCCGCACCCTCGGCGGCAGCCTGACCTGGGAGAAGCCGCAGCATCTCGCCTCCTTCGCCGTCGACGGCCCGTTCGCCGGCGTCGCGGTGCCCAAGGACGTCACCGTGAGCCGGCAGGTGCTGGCCGAGCCCGACGCCGTGCTCGCCACCAAGAGCTGGGCCTCGCTGGAAGACGGCACGCCGCTCGTCACCGGCGAGCATCGTGGCAAGGGCCTCGTCAGCCTGTTCCACGTCAGCGCCGACATGCGCTGGTCGGATCTGCCGATGTCGGGCACCTTCGTCGAAATGCTGCGGCGGGTGGTCGACATGTCCGGCTACACCGCGAAGCCCGGCGCTGGCGTTGCCGGCGAAGCGACCGCTGAGACCGTGGCGCCGCTGCACATCCTCGACGGATTTGGCGCGTTCGGTCCGCCGCCCGCGACGGCCAAGCCGCTTCCTGCCGATTATCGCGACCGCGCCACATCAGATCATCCGCCCGGCTTCTACGGCCCGGCAGAAGGACCGCTCGCCGTGAACACGCTTGCCAGCGCCGACCGCATCGCCGCCCTGAACACCGCGAGCCTGCGCGCCCGGCACGCCACCTACACCAATGCCGAGCCGCGCGATTTGCGCGGCTGGCTGCTGTCGACGGCGCTCGCGCTGTTCCTGATCGACGCCATCATCATCGCGGTGCTCGGCGGCGGCATTGCCGCGCTGCTGCGCCGCCGCGCCGCGCCCGCGATGATCGTGCTCGCCCTGCTCGCGGGATTCGCGGCGCTCTCGCCGGCGCCGTCGCGCGCCGACGGCGTCACGGACGAGTTCGCGATGAAGTCGGTGTCGCAGACCCGCCTCGCCTATGTCGTCACGGGCAATGCGGACGTCGATTCCATCGTCAAGGCGGGAATGAACGGGCTGACGCTGTTCCTGGCCCAGCGCACTGCGCTCGAGGCCGGCGATCCCGTCGGCGTCGATCCCGCGCGCGACGAGCTCGCGTTCTTCCCGCTGATCTACTGGCCGATCGTGCCGGGCGCGCCGAAGCCGCCGCAGGACGCCATCAACAAGATCGACGCCTACATGAAGCAGGGCGGCACCGTGCTGTTCGACACCCGCGACGCGATCGAGGCGCCACCCGGCGCCAACGGCGCGGCGCAGACGCCGGCCATGCAGACGCTGCGCGAGATCCTGTCCTCGCTCGACGTGCCCGAGCTCGAGCCGGTGCCGCGAGAGCACGTGCTGACCAAGACCTTTTATCTGCTGCGCGACTTCCCCGGCCGCTTCACCGCCGGCCAGACCTGGGTCGAGACCTTGCCGCGCGAAGACGACGATGAGAGCGCGCAACGGCCGGCGCGCGGCGGCGACGGCGTCTCGCCGATCATCATCACCTCGAACGACCTGGCAGGCGCCTGGGCGGTGCGGCCCGACGGACAGGCCATGCTGCCGGTGACCGGCGGCGACGCCCGCCAGCGCGAATTCGCCTACCGTGCCGGCGCCAACATCGTGATGTACACGCTGACCGGCAACTACAAGGCCGACCAGGTGCACGCTCCGGCGCTGATCGAACGGCTGGGGCAATAGGATCGACATGAACTACGGCATCGCGTTCACACCGCTTGTTCCTACCATCGTGCTGTGGCTCGCGCTCGCCGCGATCGTCATTGTCGCGCTCGTGCTGCTGCTGGCGCGCGCGCGCGGCGCCGCGGTGCGGGTGGCCGCGCTGGCGCTGTTCCTGCTGGCGCTTTCCAATCCCTCCTTCACCCGCGAGGACCGCGATCCCCTCACCTCGGTCGCCGCTGTTGTCGTCGACAAGAGCCCGAGCCAGAACTTCGGCAACCGCAATCGCGAAGCTGCGCAAGCGCAGGAGGCGCTGGTCGACAGCCTGAAGAAGATCAAGGGCCTCGAGGTCCGTGTCGTCGAAGCCGGACAGGCCGACGGCGAGACCGACGGCACCAAGCTGTTCGGCGCGCTGGCCTCGGCCTTGGCGGACGTCCCGGTCGACCGCGTCGCCGGCGCGTTCCTGATCACCGACGGCCGCGTCCACGACATTCCCGCGAACGCCGCCGCGCTCGGCTTCCAGGCGCCGGTGCACGCGCTGGTTACGGGCCAGAAGGACGAGCGCGACCGCCGCATCGCGATCACCGCCGCGCCGCGCTTCGGTATCGTCGGGCAGAGCCAGACCATCTCCTACCGCCTCGACGACCAGGGTGTCACCGGCGAGCGCGCCAGGGTCACGGTCCGCCGCGACGGCGAGGTCATCAACGAGCGCACGCTCTCCAGCGGCCAGGCCGCGAGCGTCGACGTCGACATCAAGCATGCCGGGCCGAACATCGTCGAGATCGAGGCCTCGCCGCTCGAACGCGAATTGACGCCGGTGAACAATCGCGCCGTCGTCGCCATCGACGGCGTGCGCGACAAGCTGCGCGTGCTGCTGGTCTCGGGCGAGCCGCATTCGGGCGAGCGCACCTGGCGCAATCTGCTCAAGTCCGACGCCAGCGTCGACCTCGTGCATTTCACCATTCTGCGCCCGCCGGAGAAGCAGGACGGCACGCCGATCAACGAATTGTCGCTGATCGCGTTTCCAACCCGCGAGCTGTTCCAGCAGAAGATCAACGAATTCCAGCTGATCATCTTCGACCGCTATGCCCGCCAGGGCGTGCTGCCGATCCCCTATTTCGAGAACATGGCACGTTACGTGCGCGCAGGCGGCGCCGTGCTGGTCTCGGCCGGCCCCGACTATGCCTCGAACAGCAGCATCTGGCGCACGCCGCTCGATTCGGTGCTGCCGGCCGAACCCGTCGGCGTCACCGAGAAGCCGTTCTATGCGCATCTGTCCGACCTCGGCAAACGCCATCCCGTCACGCGCGGGCTGGAGGGCTCCGCCAGCGAGCCGCCGCGCTGGAGCCGGTTCTTCCGCACCGTCGATACCCGCAATGCGGTCAACCCGCCCGTCATGACCGGCGTCGACGGCAAGCCGCTGCTGTTCCTGTCTCGCTTCGGCGAGGGCCGCGTCGCGCTCCTGCTGTCTGACCACATCTGGCTGTGGGCGCGCGGCTATGAGGGCGGCGGTCCGCATCTCGACCTGCTGCGGCGGATGTCGCACTGGCTGATGAAGCAGCCTGATCTCGACGAGGAGGCGTTGCGCCTCCAGGTGCAGGGCAAGGACCTCGTCGTGGTGCGTCAGACCATGGCGGACAGCGTCCAGCCCGTCAGCGTGACCTCGCCATCGGGTGTATCGCAGGATCTGACGCTGAGCGCCGGCGATCCCGGCGAGTGGCGCGCCAGCCTGCCGGCGAGCGAGCTCGGCCTGTGGCAGGCCACCGACGGCACGCTGAAAGCGCTGATCAATGTCGGCCCGACCAATCCGAAGGAATTTTCGGAAGTCACCTCCACGGTCGATACGTTGAAGCCGCTGACACAGGCGACAGGCGGCGATGCCGTGCGCGTGGCCTCTGGCTCGAGCGTCGAGCTGCCGCGCATCCTGCCGGTGCGCTCGGTCGGCATGTTCCACGGCGATGGCTGGATGGGCGTGCGGATGCGCGACGCCAGCGTCGTCAAGGGCGTCGGCGTGCTGCCGATCTTCGCCGGCGTGATCGGCCTGCTGCTGCTGCTCGGCGCATTCGCGGCGACCTGGGTGCGCGAGGGGCGGTGAGCTCCTGAGGCGCGATGAAATTCTGCCGACTGTCCATGGCTCACCTCTCCCCGACGGGGAGAGGTCAGATTGCTACGGCGCGCATTGCGCGCCATAGCAATCCGGGTGAGGTGCCGCAGCGCATCGTGAGACCGTAAGCCCTCACCCGGCTCGCATCTCCGATGCGATCCGACCTCTCCCTTCGGGGGAGGTGTTTCGAATGCTTGGCGAGCACCATTCATCCCACGCCCGTTGCCCGAAGGACACATCGGGCGGCTGCGTGCACAGGCAGCTCGCCCTGCCGTTGACATGCACGGACCGTCGGGCGATGTTATACTATAACATCGCGGCGTCCTGGGATTGACGCCTCGGTGTGGGGGTGGCGTTTTCCAGATGAAGTGGTTCCGGTCGAAGATCAGGCACGGCGCCCGGCTCGCATTGTTCGCGATGCTGGTGCAGCTCGCGCTGACGTTCGGCCACAGCCATTGGTTCGCGCAGGCTGCGCCGCTTGCTCAATCCTCGGCCCAGCACACAGAAGGCGGCGCCAAGGACGTTGCAACCACCGACAGCGCCGCCGTCGAGAAGCAATCGCCCTCAAGTCCCGACCGCGAGCATTCGCGCGACGAGGGTTGCGCCATCTGCGCCATCATTGCGATGGCGGGCACGATCGTGTCGGCGACGCCGCCCGTGCTGCTGCTCCCGCAGGCGATCGAGCTGCTCCGGCGCAGCCTCGACGCCGAGTTCGCTCATCTGACATCGGCCGGCACGGCGTTCCAGCCGCGCGCCCCTCCTGCGTCCTGACTCCAACGCTTGATCACGCCCAGCCTCGCCGCCCATCGGCAAGTATCTGGGAGAAGTTGAAGTCGAATTCCGTCGCGTCGCGACGGCAGGCCGCCTCCGGTCAGCAGAGCATCATCCGGACGGCGCCTGAGTGGAATCAGGACCATGTCATTTCAATTGCGACGCGCGCAGCGCCTTGGCGGAGCAAGCCTGCTCCTGCTCGGCGCCGCCGCTACATCCGCGTTCGCCCAGGACTCGGCACAAGACAGATCGTCGACCGAGCTTCCCGCCGTCACCGTGACCGCGCCGAGCCCCATCGTGCGTCGAGCAGTGGTGCCGTCGCGCAACGCGGGCCGCGGCACGCGGTCCGCGCGGGCGCGCAGCCGTGAGCAGACGGCGGAAGCGGCGCCGGCAGCCCCGGTGCCTGCCGCGCCTCAGCAAGGCGTGCTGCCTGTTGTGACCGATCAGTTCGCGACCGTCACGGTCGTGCCGAACGAGGAGATTCGGCGCAACGGCGGCGGCACGCTCGGCGATCTCCTGTTCTCGAAGCCCGGCATCACCGGCTCTGAATACGCACCCGGTGCATCGAGCCGCCCGATCATTCGCGGCCTCGACACCAACCGTGTCGGCATTGTCGAGAACGGAACGGGCAGCAACGGCGCGTCCGACCTCGGCGAGGATCACTTCGTGCCGATCGATCCGCTGGCAGCCAACCAGGTCGAGGTCATCCGCGGACCGGCGACGCTGCGCTACGGCTCCACCGCGATCGGCGGCGTGGTCAGCGCAACCAACAATCGAATTCCGGATGCTTTGCCGTCCTGCACGGCGCCCTTCCCGACTTACGGACTCCCGACCAAGGCGCCGCTGGCAAACGTGGGATCGCCGGGCTGCATCACCGCGGAAACACGGACGGCCGTGACGTCGGTCGATCGCGGGACCGAAGGTGCCGTGCTGCTCGACGCCGGCGGCGGCAACTTTGCCTTCCACGCCGATGCCTTTGGCCGCAAGGCCGGCGACTACAACATCCCGAGCTACCCGTTCTTGACCGACCCGACGCTGCCGTTCAACGGCCGTCAGCCGAATTCGGCATCGCAGGCCTACGGCGGATCTGTCGGCGGCTCCTACATCTTCGACGGCGGCTACGTCGGCGCGGCAATCACGCAGCACAACGCGCTCTATCACATTCCCGGTATCGAGGGCAGCGAGTTCCTGACGCGGATCGACGGACGACAAACAAAATTCACGACAAAAGGCGAGTATCGGCCGGACGCGGCGGCGATCGATGCGATCCGGTTCTGGGCCAGCGCCACCGACTATAAGCACGATGAGGTCGGGCTCGCCGACTCTGCCGACCTCGGCTCCCTCGGCGTGAGACAGACCTTCACCAACAAGGAACAGGAAGGCCGCGTCGAGGTGCAGCTTGCGCCATTCGACGTCCGCTTTGCCGCGCTGACCACCGCTGTGGGTGTTCAGGCGTCGCACCAGAAGCTGACTGCGCCGAGTCCGGACGATCCAGGCAGTCCGATCAACGGACTGTTCGATCCGAACAAGAACACAAAGGTCGCCGGGTACATCTTCAACGAGTTCAAGTTCAGCGAAGCCACCAAGGCTCAGATCGCCGGGCGCGTCGAGAGCGCAAGGTTGAGCGGCACGGCGCCAGCCTTCGTCCCCGATGTGTTCGACCTCGCCGTCGATCCGGCCGCGATCGGCCCCGCAACAGCGGTCAACCGCAACTTCACGCCGGTGAGCGGGAGCATCGGCCTGATCCACAGCCTTCCCTGGGATCTGGTCGCCAGCATCACCGGCCAATATGTCGAACGCGCGCCGAAACCGGCGGAATTGTTCTCGCGCGGCGGCCACGATGCCACCACCACTTTCGACATCGGCAATCCCAATCTCGGCATCGAGACCGCCAAGTCGGTCGAGGCGGGACTGCGACGGGCGGTCGGGCCGCTTCGCTTCGAAATCACCGGCTACTACACCAAGTTCAACGGCTTTATCTACCGGCGCCTGACCGGCAACACGTGTGAGGACGGCGTTTGCCAGCTTGGCGCCGGCCTCGAACTGAATCAGGCGGTCTATTCGCAGCGCGACGCGACATTTCGTGGCGGCGAATTCCAGTTCCAGTACGACGTGATGCCGGTCTGGAACGGGATCTGGGGCATCGAAGGTCAATACGACATCGTGCGTGCGACCTTCGATGACGGCACCAACGTGCCACGCATTCCGCCCCAGCGGCTGGGCGGTGGTGTGTACTATCGCGACGCCAACTGGTTTGCGCGGATCAACCTGCTGCACGCGTTCGCGCAAAACGACATCGCACCGATCGCGGAGACGCCGACGCCCGGCTACAACCTGCTAAGGGCCGAGGTCAGCTACAAAACGCAGCTCGATCAACGTTGGTTCGGCGCGCGCGAGATGCATGTTGGGCTAGTCGGCAACAACCTGCTGAACGAAAACATCCGCAACGCCGTCTCCTTCAACAAGGACCAGGTGCTGTTGCCCGGCATCGGCGTCAGGGCGTTCGCGAACTTCAAGTTCTAGGTAACGACACACGCCGTCATTGCGAGGAGCTCTTGCGACGAAGCAATCCAGACCGCCTCCGCGGAAAGATTCTGGATTGCTTCGCTGCGCTCGCAATGACGGAGTATGACGCGCGCAGCCGCGCGTCTTCTCGACGGTCTCTTAGCCGGATGAGCTACGAGCAGTGTCGTAGCCCGGATGGAGCGTAGCGTAATCCGGGGTTCTCTCGTTGCGGCAGGACCTTCCCGGATTGCGCTGCGCTCCATCCGGGCTACGGCGTTTCCAACGACGCGCGCCGCTCCTATGTCCGCGCCTTGCTCCAGTCGGGGCCGACCGCGCCCGACACGCCCTCGAAGGCGCCGTCGACGAGCTCGAACACCAGGATGCGCGCGGCATCGACGGGACCCGGCATGGTGACGCGGCCCTTCGGCACCTGCTTGAAGCCGACGCGGCCGTAATAGGGCTCGTCGCCGACCAGCAGCACGAGGCGGTGGCCTTTTTCCCTGGCGTCCTTCAGCGCGCGCTCCATCAACTGACGGCCGATGCCGCGGTCGCGGAACGGCGGCTCGACGGTGAGCGGCCCGAGCAGCAGCGCGGGCGTTTCGCCGATCAGGATCGGCAATTGCCTGACGGAGCCGACCAGGAGCGTGCCGATACGGGCCGTGAAGGACAGTTCGAGCAGATGGTCGACGTGCTCGCGGATCCGGTAGGCGCTCAGCACGAAGCGGCCGGGGCCGAAGGTGCGTTCGTGCAGCCGCTCGATCGCCTGAGCGTCGCCGGCGGCTTCGGGAAGAATGGTCAGTGAGAGATCGTTCATGTCAATTCGCGGAGTAGCACTTGCGCCTGCGAAGGTCCATGGGCGGCGGCGGTGCCCCGTTTCACCTCCCGGCGGGCGAACTGCAGGCCTGGCTCAACCTGCGTCCCGTTTCGACGCCGGCTGGGACAGATAGGCCAGCATCTTCATCTCCCGCCGCCCTCGCGTCACCGTATCGAGCACGAGCCCTGATGACACCGACAGCAGGGCCATGATCATCAGGCCCATCGACAGCACCGCGGTGGGCAGGCGCGGCACGAGGCCGGTTTCGATGAAGGTGATCACGATCGGAATCGCGAAGATGATCGACGCCAGCGCCAGCAGGATTCCGATCACCGTGAAGAAGCGCAACGGCCGCTCGCTGCGATAGAGCTTCAGCATGGTGCCGAGGATGCGAAAGCCGTCGCGCCAGGTGTTGAGCTTGGAGAACGAGCCTTCGGGGCGCGCATAGTAGGGCGTCTCGACCTCGGCGACCGGCAGCGACAATTCCAGCGCATAGACCGCAAGCTCGGTCTCGATCTCGAAACCGTCGGAGAGGACGGGAAAGGACTTGACGAAGCGGCGCGAGAACACCCGGTAGCCGGACAGGATGTCCTTGAAAGCGTGACCGAAGGTATCGGACAGGAAGCCGGTCAGCATGCGATTGCCGGTGCGGTGGCCGAGCCGGTAGGCGGCCTGGACCTGATCGACGCGAAGCCCGACCACCATGTCGAGATGCTCGTCGAGCAGCTTGTCGATCATCATCGGTGCGCTCGGCGCATCGTAGGTGGCATCACCGTCGACCAGCACATAGACGTCGGCCTCGACGTCCGCGAACATGCGGCGTACGACGTGACCTTTGCCCTGCCGCCGCTCGCTGCGCACGATCGCGCCGGCTTCGCGCGCGGCCGCGGCGGTCCGGTCGCGCGAATTGTTGTCGTAGACGTAGATCTCCGCCGCGGGCAGCGCCTTGCGGAAATCGGCAACGACGGTCGCGACCGCGGCCTCCTCGTTGTAGCAGGGCACCAGCACCGCGATACGAAGTTGCGTTGTGGTCATCAGGGCAGCACTCCGAGGCTTGTCGGCTCGCGCCCGAGCGGCGTGGCCTACCGTGCGCGTCGAGCGGGTTACTAGCACAAGCCGCCCTCAGCGCCACGTCGCAATCACGGGCCTGCCATCGAGCACTTCGGCGATCCGCAGCCGCGTGCCGGGCGTGGTGCCCTCGGGCAATGCGGCATTGTCGAAGAACCCGCATTCGACGATCTCGCGGTTGGGCTCAGGGACGCGGTCCTGCCTGAACTGCCTGACCACGTAGACCGCG
Source organism: Bradyrhizobium sp. USDA 336 (assembly GCF_044908355.1). NCBI lineage: Bacteria > Pseudomonadati > Pseudomonadota > Alphaproteobacteria > Hyphomicrobiales > Nitrobacteraceae > Bradyrhizobium > Bradyrhizobium sp. USDA 336. The sequence continues at coordinate 4,203,523 of NZ_JBIYDC010000002.1, forward strand.
ACGTGGTCGCGGCGGGAGACGTGGCTGTTGAGGAAGACGCCGTGCAGGATCGCCTCGCCGGTCAGATCGATGTCGCCCTCCTCCTTGAGCTCGCGTCGCAACGCCTCTTCCATGGTCTCGCCGAAGTCGACGCCGCCGCCAGGCAAATACCAGCCGCTGACGTAGCTATGCCTGACCAGGAAGACGCGATTGTCGGCATCCAGCACCACGGCGCGGACGCCGAGCGTCATGCCGCGGACGAGCAGGAAATAGACGTGGAAGAACCGCCGCAGCAGCGGCTCGGCTTTCCGTCGGGCTCGGTTCAGACGTTCTCCCATCAGGCTCCTCGACGCCCCCCGTTTCAGGCCCTGCTTGCGCGGCGCGCGCGACCTTGCCATTACAGCGGAGCAATAGCGAGGCATTCGCGCGCCATGACTCCCTTCACGCTGGCTCCCTTCACGCTCGCCCACCTGTCCGATCCGCATCTGGCGCCTTTGCCGAAGCCGCGGCTGATCGAGCTCGCGGGCAAGCGCGCGCTCGGCTATGTCAACTGGACGCGCAACCGCCACAAGTACCAGCGCCGCGAGGTGCTCGACGCGCTCGTCGCCGACATGAAGGCGCAGGCGCCCGACCACATCGCAGTGACGGGCGATCTCGTCAACCTGGCGCTGGAGGCGGAGTTCGCACCGGCGCTGGCCTGGCTCGAAAGCGTCGGCCCGCCCGACCGCGTGACCGCGATCCCCGGCAATCACGACGCCTATGTCAGCGCGACGCGTCATCGCTTCGGCGAGACGTTCCTGCACTACATCGCCGCGGACACACCCGGCGGCGCAGCCTTCCCCGCGGTGCGCCGGCGCGGGCCGCTGGCCCTGATCAGCCTGTCCACGGCGGTGCCGACCCTGCCGCTGATGGCGACCGGCACGCTCGGGCGCGATCAGCTCGCCGCGCTTGCGGAGGTGCTCGAGCGGCTCGCCGCGGAAGACGTCTTCCGCGTGCTGCTGGTGCATCATCCGCTGAAGTCCAGCGCGCGGGCGAAGCGGATGACGGACGCGCCGGAATTGCTGGGACTGTTGAAGCGCCACGGCGTCGAGCTGGTCCTGCACGGGCACGACCACATTCATTCGACGATGTGGTTCGAGGGTCCAAACGGCAACATTCCCGCGCTCGGCGTGCCGTCGGCCTCCGCGCTGGCGCACGGACGTTATCCAGCGGCGGCGTATAATCTGTTCACCATCGAGAAGGACAATGCCGGCTGGCGCTGCGAGCAGACGGTGCGAAGCCTCGGGGCTGGATTTCAGATCGGACAGATCAAGCATGTGCGGTTGATCTAGTCCCCGGCCGTCATTGCGAGCGCAGCGAAGCAATCCAGGAATCTCCGCGGAGGCAGTCTGGATTGCTTCGTCGCAAGGGCTCCTCGCAATGACGGCGGAGAGAGCCTCACCAGTTCCGCAAGACCGCCAGCACTGCAAGCCCGAACAGCGCGGCCGCGCCCAGCACGAAGCCGAACACGAACGGCCAGACGCGCGAACGGCGCGGCGGCGGCGCGGCGGTCGGTGCTTGCGGTTCGGGCTGGACCACCATCGCACGCTCGCGCTCGACCATGCGGCGCGCGACATAGTCGGTGACGGCCTCGACCATCACGGCGGTGTCGTGCGATTCGGCGAGCACGATGCGGCCGAAGCGGGTGTCCTGGACGAAGCGGTACATCCGCTTGTCGCGCCCCATCACGATGTGGGCGACGACGTCGATCCACAGCCGCGGCGTATCGCCCTGGCTGATGCCGCGGTCGAACAGGTCGATCTGATCGGGCACCTGGGCGAACAGGGGATCGAGCGCGTCGTTGAGGATCTCGAGCCGCGCCACCTCGGCGTCGCGCAAATCGACCACGACGCCGGTGCGGTCGGCCGCCTCGATCCGCGCGCGCAGCAGCGCATCGCGCAGTCGCACCGGGCGCGGCTGGCCGGGATCGGTCCCGCTGGTCTCGGGCTCTGACATTGTCGGCCTCGTCCTCGACTTATCCCCATTAACCTATCAGCAACCAAACCCTCCGCAAAGGCCTACAATTCCAGAGACTTACGGCGCCCACAGCCGTTTCACCTGTGCCAAAAACAGACGATCCCACCCAGGCAGGGCCTGGATGGGACCATCCGTCCTTGGACGTCTTCTTAAGTCGGGGCGATCAGGCCGAGACCCGCGAGGGCTCTTCCACGATCGAGAAGCGGACGCCGGCCTTGTGACGGCTTTCTTCCGAGACTTCCTTCCAGCACTCTTCGGCTTCCTTGCGGGTCTTGAACGGACCTTTGACCTGGGCCGAGCCTTCCACGAGCTTGTGGAAGTTCATCGAACCGAACTCGCCGCCGATCACCCAGAAATTGCTGCCTTTGGTCATTGTCAGTCTCCTGTTGAGGTGCGTGACCGGCCTGGACTCCAACCTGGCTTCCAGACCGGTCCGATCCGCCGTTAGCCGAACTGGTTCATCGTGTTGTGGACGCCGCCTGCCTTCAGCGCAGCTTCGCCCGCGAAGTACTCCTTGTGGTCGTCGCCGATGTCGGAGCCGGCCATGTTCTGGTGCTTCACGCAGGCGATGCCCTGACGGATCTCGGCGCGCTGGACGTTCTTGACGTAGCCCAGCATGCCCTGCTCGCCGAAATACTCGCGGGCGAGATTGTCAGTCGAGAGCGCGGCCGTGTGATAGGTCGGCAGCGTGATCAGGTGGTGGAAGATGCCGGCGCGCTTGGCCGAATCCGCCTGGAAGGTACGGATGCGCTCGTCGGCTTCCTTTGCCAGCGGCGTGTCGTCGTACTCCGCCTTCATCAGCTCGGCACGATTGTACTTGCTGACGTCCTGGCCCGCTTCCTTCATCGCGTCGTAGACCTGCCAACGGAAGTTGAGGGTCCAGTTGAACGACGGCGAGTTGTTGTAGGCGAGCTTGGCGTTCGGCACCACCTTGCGGATGCGGTCGACCATGCTGGCGATCTGCTCGATATGCGGCTTCTCGGTCTCGATCCAGAGCAGGTCGGCGCCGTTCTGCAGCGAGGTGATGCAATCGAGCACGCAGCGGTCTGCACCGGTGCCGGGGCGGAACTGGTAGAGGTTGGAGGGCAACCGCTTCGGACGCATCAGCTTGCCGTTGCGGTTGATGATGACGTCGCCGTTCTTGGCGTTCTCCGCGGTGATTTCCTCGCAATCGAGGAAGCTGTTGTACTGGTCGCCGATGTCGCCGGGCTTGTGGCTGACGGCGATCTGCTGCGTCAGGCCGGCGCCGAGCGAGTCGGTGCGGGTCACGACGATGCCGTCTTCGACGCCGAGCTCGAGGAAGGCGTGGCGGCAGGCGCGGATCTTCGCCAGGAAGACGTCATGCGGCACCGTGACCTTGCCGTCCTGGTGGCCGCACTGCTTCTCGTCGGAGACCTGGTTCTCGATCTGCAGCGCGCAGGCGCCCGCCTCGATCATCTTCTTGGCGAGCAGATAGGTCGCCTCCGCGTTGCCGAAGCCGGCATCGATGTCGGCGATGACGGGGACGACATGGGTCTGGAAGTTGTCGATCTTCTCGATCAGCTCCTTCTCACGGGTCTTGTCGCCTTCCTTGCGCGCCTTGTCGAGCAGACGGAAGATGTCGTTGAGCTCGCGCGAATCGGCCTGACGCAGGAAGGTGTAGAGCTCCTCGATCAGCGCCGGCACCGCGGTCTTCTCGTGCATGGACTGGTCGGGCAGCGGACCGAATTCGGAGCGCAGCGCCGCGATCATCCAGCCGGAGAGATAAAGGTAGGTGCGGTCGGTCTTGCCGCCGAAATGCTTCTTGACCGAGATCAGCTTCTGCTGGGCGATGAAGCCGTGCCAGCAGCCCAGCGACTGGGTGTACTTGGTGGGATCCTTGTCATAGGCGGCCATGTCGGCGCGCATCACGGCCGCGGTGTAGCGGGCGATGTCGAGGCCGGTCTTGAAGCGGTTCTGCAGGCGCATGCGCGCGACGGCCTCGGCCGACACGCCGTTCCAGGTCGGCTGGGTCTCGAGGAGCGCCTGAGCCGCCTTGACCTCGTCCTGATACGAGGACGGACCCTGGAGGGTGCTGATACCGCGGGGCTGGTAATTCATGTGCCTGATCCTTTCGCTGACGATGGCGAGGGGCCATCGACATTCTTGACAATGCATTGCGAGATGCGTGTCAGGAGCTAAACGCGAAAAGGAAAAGTTCGTACAGATGGCTTGTTTTTTATTGGTGATGTCATGTAACATCTGAACGTGTAATAGATGTAACTTTGTAAAAATTGTAAAATTATAGGTCAACGATTCTGACCTTGATTGAGTCTGGAGATCTGAGACATGCCCGTCGAATCCGCTGCTTTCTCGCTCTCCCCGTTCTTACGGGGAGAGGGTCGGGGTGAGGGGCTCTCTCCGCGAGTCCGACTCTCACCTCCCCTGCGGAAGCTCCCCCTCACCCGCCACGCCCCGAACGATGCTTCTCATCGCTCGGTGCGTGTCGGCCTCTCCCCGCAAGCGGGCAGAGGCGAAGAAGGGAGCTGGTGATGCCCGCCGATTCCGGCAAGAAACTCTTCGTCGGCCCGCGCTTCCGGCGGATCCGGCAGCAATTGGGGCTGTCGCAGACCCAGATCGCCGAGGGGCTCGGGATCTCGCCCAGCTACGTCAACCTGATCGAGCGCAACCAGCGCCCGGTCACGGCGCAGATCCTGCTGCGGCTGGCCGAGACCTATGACCTTGACCTGCGCGACCTCGCCACCGCGGACGAGGACCGCTTCTTCGCCGAGCTGAACGAGATCTTCTCCGATCCCCTGTTCCGGCAGATCGACGTGCCCAAGCAGGAGCTGCGCGACCTCGCCGAGCTCTGCCCGGGCGTCACCCATGCGCTGCAGCGGCTCTACGCGGCCTATACCGAGGCGCGCCAGGGCGAGACGCTGGCCGCGGCGCAGATGGCCGACCGCGACGTCGGCACGCGCTATGAGGCCAATCCGGTCGAGCGCGTGCGCGAGCTGATCGAGGCCAATCGCAACTATTTTCCGGAGCTGGAGCAGGCGGCGGAAAATCTGCGCGACGAGCTGAACGAGCCCGCCGAAGGGCTGTATGCCGCGCTGATCGCGCGCTTGCGCGAGAAGCACTCGATCCAGACCCGCATCATGCCGGTCGACGTGATGCGTGAGACGCTCCGCCGATTCGACCGCCACCGCCGCCAGCTGCTGATCTCGGAGCTGGTCGATCCGCCCGGCCGCGCATTCCAGCTCGCCTTCCAGCTGGGCTTAGCGGAATGCGCGCAGGCGCTGGAGACCATCATCGGCCGGGCCGGCCCGCTGGACGATGCGCCGCGGCGGCTGTTCCGGATCACGCTCGGCAATTACTACGCGGCCGCCGTGATGATGCCCTACCCGGCGTTCCTCGCGGCCGCCGAAGCGCTGAACTACGACATCCACGTGCTGGCACAGCGCTTCAATTCCGGCTTCGAGCAGGTCTGCCACCGCCTCACCACGCTGCAGCGACCGAATGCGCGCGGCATTCCGTTCTTCCTCTTGCGCGTCGACAATGCCGGCAACGTCTCCAAGCGCTTCTCCTCCGGCACCTTCCCGTTCTCGAAATTCGGCGGCACGTGTCCGCTCTGGAACGTGCATTCGACCTTCGACACGCCGGATCGTCTGCTCAAGCAGGTGATCGAGCTGCCCGACGGCACGCGCTATTTCTCGATCGCGCAGATGGTGCGCCGCCCCGTGGCGCCGCATCCGCTGCCGCAGCCGCGCTTTGCCATCGGCCTCGGCTGCGAGATCCGCCACGCCGCCCGCCTGACCTACGCCACCGGCCTGGACCTGGAGAAGGCCGAGGGCACCCCAATCGGCGTCAACTGCCGCCTCTGCGAGCGCGAGAACTGCGCCCAGCGCGCCGAGCCGCCGATCACGCGCACGTTGATCCTGGACGAGACGACGAGAAGGGTGTCGAGCTTTGCGTTCTCGAATGCAAGGGAGTTGTGAGGGAGCGGCTGCGCGTTTGGCAGGAGGAGCACGCTACACCCACCGCTGTCATGCCCCGCGAAAGCGGGGCATCCAGTACGCCGCGGCCCATCGGCTCAATCACTGCTGCCGCGGAGTACTGGATCGCCCGCCTTCGCGGGCGATGACAGTTGAATGTGTGGCGATAGCGACCCGCCCACCTACGCCAGCGTATGCACGATCACCGGCCCCGCCACGGCGCGGGCGTCGCCGGCGAGCAGCGGGCCGAGATCCTTCTCGATCCAGGCGATGGCGCGCTTGTTGGCTTCCTCCGCCTGCTCGAACTTGTCGAAGATCGAGATCGCGGTGACCGTGTCGTCGCCGCCATAGACGACGTAATAGGCGCGGAAACCGTCGACGTCGCTGATGATGGGAACGGCGCCGTCCTTGATGCGGCGCGTCAGCTCTTCCGCGCTCCCGCTTTTCGCCTTGGCCTGACGGATGGCGGCATACATGGCATCCTCCCCTTCGGCTATGATGTGAGGGCCTCGAGCCCGGGCGGATGTTACGCCGAAGCGCGCAGCCGATCCACGCTTGGTTAACCCGACCCTAATCCGCCCGCGCGATCTGCAACCAACGGTTAAGCACGCCTCAACATCGGTGCCTTAGTCTCGCCGCACTCACTTTTCGCAAACAAGGGCGGCCTAATCTGCCGGGCGAAGTGACATCAGGGGGTTCACCATGCGCATTGCGTTGCTGCTGACCGCGACCATTGTCGGCGCGCTATTCGCCAGTCCAACCATCGCCGGGTCGCTCGATGCCGGCGCGGCGCAGCCGCTGCCGCCGGGCTTCCAGAGCTACCGCGGCTACATGTTCGACATCTCCGAGAACCGCGACCGCAAGGATGTCGACAAGCTCACCGAGAACCTGAAGAGCCAGATCGACGTCGTCGAAGGCGTCGGCCTCTCCCCGCGCGTGCTGCGCTTTTTCCACACCGTTCCGATCGTCGCGAGCGAACTCGCCTGCCTCGACGAAGGCGCCGCCACCGCCTGCTACGGCCGGGTCACGCCGGACATGCAGCGCACCGCGCCCCGGACCCTGACGGTCTGGGACCCCGCCAAGCAGCGCTGGACCAATCCCAATGCCGTCGACCTCGCGGTCGATTCGCGCCTCGGCGTGATCATGCTGCGGCCGGACATGATGCGCTACGAGAAGGAGGCCGTGCTGCTGCACGAGATGCTGCACGCCTTCCACGCGCGGCTGCTGCCGGACGGCTACGCCAACAAGGGCGTGATCACCTACTACGCCCTCGCCAAGTCCAAGGACCTCTTGCCCAAGGAATCCTATGCGATGAAGAATCCCATGGAATTCTTTGCGGTGACCGCCAGCATCTTCCTGGCCGGCAAGAGCGAATTCCACGATCCAAAGTCGCGCGAGGCGCTCAAGGAGAAGATGCCGGACTATTACAAATATCTCGTCGGCGTGTTCGGCTTCGACCCCGAGCCGGCGGCCTCGAACGGCCCGGTCGCCTCGCTGAAATGAGCGGACGGCGCCAAGCCAAGCCAAGCCAAAGAGCCGCGCGAACAGCGCGGCTTTTTTGTTTCGCACGCTCGGTAAGCTGCGGATGACGCACAGCCGGGAATTGCCAAGCCGGGGTCCGATCTGCATAGTCCCGCCCGCATCGATACCGTTTTCGAAGGGGATGAGAGACCATGGCGGACGCCGACCTGGATGTCGTGATCCGGCAACTGGCCAGACAGCTGCATGCGGGCCTGATGACCCGCGCCAAGGAGCGGCGGGATCGCTTCAACAGCCTTGCGGCCAAGGCCAAGGGCAAGGAGACCGGCGAGCGCTTCAAGATGATGGCCAAGGCCACCATGGAGCAGGCCAATGCGGCCGCCAAGCGCCTGCAGATGTCCGCCGACAACGTCGCCGACAGCTACGCGCGGTCGATGCGCCTGGCCGCCAGCACGCCTGTTACGGTGAAGGCGGAGAAGGCAAAGGACGGGAAGCCGGCGAAGAAGGCCGCAAAGAAAGCCAAAGCGAAAAAGAAGACGTAGCCGTTGTTCCTCCCTGATCGCCGCTGCGGGTTGGCGATCTGGAGGCTCGACGACCTGTCTACCCTGTCATCTCCGGCGTGATCGGATCGCCGCGTTGCGCGTTTGCGACACGCTCCCGCGCGCCCGCCGCAATCGGGCCGGCCGCGACCTCGACGATCCCAGCCCTAGGATGCGCTGCGCCAACACAGTCGAGCGACATCCCTCACATGTATTGCCTCACACTTTGGAGAAAGCGCTCTTTCTCGCCAGGCGCGTAACCTTGGGACGCTCCATAATAGGGTTCATTGAACTGATTGTAGGGTGCAGCCCGGTAGTGGATCGGCGGCCTCGGTGGCACGTAGGTCTGGCGATGCTGACGCCGAGCGTTTCCTCTCGCCGGAGGACCGGCGTAGTAGGGATTGAGGACGCACATCTGGCCGTTTGCCGACGCCCTGCATTGGTCCATCGTCGTGAAGCTGCAGCGGTAGTAAGGGGTCATTCCGCGAGAAACGACGTTCAAGCAAACGGGATAAGCGGGGTCATATCTTTGGGCCCGGGCATCTCCCGCTGTCAGGGCAATACTCACGGTCAGAATCGTCAAAGCCCATTTGTACATTGGAAGCTCCTCCAGGGGGCGCACGACATGGATGCACTCTGGACCCTGCCGGTATTGATCCAACTCAATACTTGTTGAATTGGTTCATACGCGCAGCAGGCAGCCGCGACAGTCTCGCTTTCCGCATCTCTCACCGATCTCGTCGCTATGCGGCAAGCCACCTGTCCTAAAGACGTGAGAGGGTGCCGCCGCGCCAGATGCTCATCTTCGCGGCGCGGCCACCAGTGTCGGCTCGGCGCTGTCGAGTTCCGCGAGCTTGGCGCGCGCGGCCTCTCGCGCGTGACCGTCCTTGCCGGCGGGCAGCGCCAGCGCGGCCTCGAAATCGGCGCGGGCGTCGTCCGTCTGGCCGCGGGCGAGGAACGCAAGGCCGCGGTCGAGACGGGCCTGCGCATCGGAGGGGTCGAGGCGGACCGCCGTGCTGTAGCTCAGGATGGCGCGGTCGAGATCGCCCATTGCGGCGAGCGCGAGACCACGCTGGTGATAAGGTGCGGCGCGCTTGGGATCGTGCGCGATCGCCTCGTCGTAATCCGCAATGGCAAGCTCGAGGTCGCCGTTCTGCCGGCGCGCCAGCGCCCGGTAGCGATAAAGCGAAGCGCGGTTGGGATTGAGGTGGATGGCCTCATCGAAATCGGCGATCGCCCGCTTGAAGTCGCCGTGACGCAGCGCGATCCGTCCACGTCCCGCATAGGCGAAGGCGATCAGCGAGCCGCGCAGCGGCGAGAAGCCGATCACGGCCGAGCAGATGTCGGGATCATCCTCGTCGCCGCAATTGACGACCATGTGCGTGGACAAGCCGACGAGCACGCAAAGGACGATCAGCAATGGTACGGCAATTCTGGTCATCTTCGACGGTGGCCGGCAGCGCGCCGGCCACGCATCCCCTTTCGAAGGAATGGTCACGCCGAGGAGTTAACACCGGTCGGGGACCCCCCTGTGTGCGCCAGATCACAAAGCCAGACGCAATCCTTGCCGGCTCCGTCAGCCCCAGGGACTACGACGTGAGGAGGAGCGGCCCCACGGCCCGCGCGGTGGATAGTTTTCGTTGGCGCCGACCGACGGCGCCGCGCGCGCGCCTAGCTCGGCTGCCAGTTGCTGGAGGGCGGCGACGCGGTTCTGCGTCGAGGGGTGGGTGGCAAACAGGTTGTCCACCCCGTGGCCAGACAGCGGATTGATGATGAACATGTGCGCGGTCGCAGGGTTTCGCTCGGCCTCGTAGTTTGGGACCTGGTGCGCGGCGCCCTCGATCTTCACCAGCGCAGAGGCCAGCCACATCGGCTGCCCCACGATGCGCGCACCGAGATTGTCGGCGGCATATTCGCGGGTCCGGCTGATCGCCATCTGCACCAGCATGGCACCGAGCGGAGCGAGGATCATCAACAGGATCGAGCCGACGATGCCCGGACCGTTGTTGTTGTCGCGATTGCCACCGAAGAACATGCCGAACTGCGCCAGCATCGAGATCGCACCGGCAATGGTCGCGGTGATCGTCATCAGCAGCGTGTCGTGATGCTTGATATGCGCGAGCTCGTGCGCAATCACGCCGGCGAGCTCCTCGCGGCTGAGCTGGTTCATCAGACCGGTGGTGACGGCGACCGCGGCGTTTTCCGGATTGCGGCCGGTGGCGAACGCGTTGGGCTGGACCTCATCCATCACGAACACGCGCGGCATCGGCAGGCCGGCACGGCCCGCAAGCTCGGCGACGAGGCCGACCAGCTCCGGCGCGGTCGAACGATCGACCTCATGGGCGCCGTACATCGACAGCACCATGCGGTCGGAGTTCCAGTAGGTGAAGAGGTTGGTTGCGGCGGCAATGACGAGCGCGATCATGGCGCCCGAGGCGCCTCCGATCAGATAGCCGACGCCCATGAACAGGGCGGTCAGGCCAGCGAGCAGCATTGCGGTACGAAAATAGTTCATGGCCGTCTCCTAGGGCGGCCGCGGGCGAACCTCTGGCCGGCACCTTCGAAGTATGAATGCGGCCGCCGGCTGCAAGGTTCGTGCGTCGTGGAGCCGCAGACGCCAGCGGCGCCAGCCAGCCTTTCCGCCGCCACTAAAGCTTGACCGGGATTTGCGCAAAAACACACGCGGAGGCTTAGCAACCTGGAAAGCGCAATTTCCGCATAACTCGCGGTAACGGGCACGCGGCATTGGCCTTGTGCATTGACCGGGTTCCCGTTGGCCTCCCGTCAGCAAGGTGACCGCCATGGTAGACCGCTCGAGCGCCGCCTCCGTCGCCCCCTCATCCGCCCCCTCTTCTCACGACGCCAGAACTGATGCGAAGGGTTTGCAGGACTCCCTGCACGAGCACCTCTTCACCAATGACGAGTCCGACCATGCTTCCACGACGCAGCGCGGGCAAGAATCGGGGCGCCGCTGGCCGTATCTGCGGCGCGGCGCCAAGGTCGCGATCGGGCTCGCCATCGTCGCCGTTTTCGGCTGGCTGCCGCTGCGGGCGATCTGGGAAAATTCGAGCGTCGAAGCCGTGCTAAATTCCCGCCTCGTCACCTTGCGCACCCCGATCGGTGGCCGCGTCGCAGCCGCCCAGCGCGTCACTGACCAGGCCAAGCTCGAAGCCGGGACCGTCGTCCTGCGCGTCTTCAACTCGCGCGGCGATCGCACCCGGCTTGACGATCTCCGGCGGCAGAAATCGCGCCTGGAGAACGAACGGCCGAGCCTTGCGGCGAAGCTCGCTTCGGCGCAGGCGGCACAAAAGGATCTGGCGCGGCAGGCCGCGCTGTTTCGCGACGGACGCGTGCTCCAGCTCGAGGCCCGCATCGCGGAGATCCAGACCTCGATCGAGGCGGCGGCGGCGCGGCGGGACGAGGCCAGTGCCGCCGTCGAGCGCGCCTCCTCGCTGGCAAAATCGGGCAATGTCTCGACCGTCGAACTGGCACGTCTGACGCGCGAGCTCTCGGTGTCGCAACAGACCGAGCTCGGTGCGCGCAAGCGGCTGGACGCGGCCAAGGTCGAGCTCGCCGCGGCGCGGAACGGATCCTTCCTCGGCGACAGCTACAACGACCGGCCGAGCTCGGTTCAGCGCGAGGAGGAGATGCGCCAGCGTGCCGGCGACCTCGAGGCCGATCTCGCGCGCACCGATACGGAGATCGCCTGGCTCGCCAACGAGATCATCGTGGAGGAGGTCCGGTTCGCGGATCTCACCGAAGCCAACATTACGACACCCGTCGCAGGCCGCGTCTGGGAGATGATGACATCGCCGGGCGAGGACGTGCAGGCAGGCCAGCCATTGCTCAAAGTGCTCGATTGCAGCGGCGCCGTGATCACCGCCAATGTCACCGAGAGCGTCTACAACCGCCTGCAGCTCGGCGACCACGCGACGTTCGAGCCCAATGACGGCGGCGAGCCGATCTCCGGCACCGTGGTCAACCTGACCGGCGCTGCCGGCGCGCCGGCCAATCTCGCCATCAATCCGGATGCGCTGAGCAAGGAGCCCTATCGTGTGACCGTGGCCTCGCGCGATGCCGCAGCTCGCGCCTGCACGGTCGGCCGCACCGGCCGCGTGGTGTTTGCGCGGCACGAGACCGCACCGTGACGGCGGCGCTGACGCCCGGCCTGATCGCGCTCGGCGCCTTCATGGCGATCGTACCGCTGCTGAGGCGCGACAGCACGATGGCGCGCTCGTTCCTGGCCATTGTCTCGGTGACCTTGCTGCTGCGCTATCTCTATTGGCGGATCATGTCGACGCTTCCGCCGCCGCGCCTGACCGTCGATGCCGTGATCGGCTACCCCTTCATGCTGCTGGAGGCGGCCTCGCTCGTCGCGGTCGCGTTGTCGCTGCTGTTCCTGAGCCGGACGCGCGACCGCACCGGCGCAGCGAAGGTCGACGGCCGCACCACCGATCCGGGCGCGCCGCTGATAGACGTCTTCATCTGCACCTACAACGAGGAACGAGGAATTCTCGAGCGCACGATCATCGGCGCGACGGGCATGGGCTACGGCAATTACCGCGTCTGGGTGCTCGACGACGGAAGGCGGCCCTGGCTGCGGCGGCTGTCCGCCGAGCTCGGCTGCCACTATCTGACGCGGCCCGACAACCAGCACGCCAAAGCAGGCAACATCAACCACGCACTGAGGCATGTCGGGGCGCTGCCGGAGCGGCCGCAGTTCGTCGCCATTCTCGATGCGGACTTCGTGCCGCGGCCCGATTTCCTTGCGCGCACCGTCTCGCTCATGGACGATGCGTCGGTCGGCGTAGTCCAGACCCCGCAGCACTTCATCAATCCCGACCCGATCCAGACCAACCTCGCCGCGACCGACGTCTGGCCCGACGAGCAACGCTTCTTCTTCGACATCCTGCTGCCGGCCAAGGACGCCTGGGGCGTCGCGTTCTGCTGTGGCACCTCCTCCCTCATCCGCTATTCCGGACTGATGCGGATCGGCGGCTTTCCGACCGATTCGGTGACGGAGGACTATCTCGTCACGCTGCGCCTCAAGGAACGCGGACTCAATACCATCTATCTCAACGAGCGCCTGACGATCGGGCTCGCGCCGGAAGGGCTGAAGGAATACATCACCCAGCGCGCCCGCTGGTGCCTCGGCTTGATGCAGATCGTGCGCGGCCGCAGCGGGCCGCTCTCGCGGGACTCGAAGCTGCCCTTCATCGACCGCCTCTCGCTGGCCGACGCCTTCATGAGCTGGTCCGCGGTCTACACCTCGAAAGTGGCGGGCCTTGTAGTGCCCTGGCTGTTCCTGCTGTTCGGCATCCAGGCGGTGCGGGCCGATCTGAGCGAGCTGTTACGGGTCTTTCTGCCCTTCTATGTCTGGAACGGCCTCAGCATGGCCTGGCTTTCGCGCGGCCGCTCGCTCGCAATGATGACGGATGTGTCGCAACTGATTGCCGCGCCTGCCGTGCTCAAGGCGGTGGCGACCGGCCTGTTGAAGCCGAAGGGACACAAGTTCAAGGTCACCGCGAAAGGCGGCGACCGCGACCGACGCTTCGTCGAATGGCCGCTGCTGCGCATCTACGGCTGCGCACTTTTCATCACGCTCGCATCCATCGCCTATGCCTTCATCCTGCAGCAGCGCGGCGAGAACATCGCCTATGGCGGACTGGCGCTCGCCTGGAGCTTCTACAACGCGTTCATCCTCACCGTGGTCTGCTTCGTCTGCATCGAGCAGCCGCGCAAGCGCAAGGCGGAGCGCTTCAATCGCAACGAGCCGGTGCTGCTGCGCCAGGACGGCAGGTCGCATCTGGCGCGGCTCGCCGATATCTCCATCACCGGTGCGCGGCTAATCGATCTCGATCCGCCGGCGCTTGGGAGCACCATCGAGTGCCAGATCTACGGCCGCTCGATCGCGGCCATCGTGGTGCGGCGGACCATTGATGGATTTGCCGTGCGGTTCGCGGAAGGCATGGACACGCGCGTGCATGCAATCAGGGCGTTCTATGCCGGCGAATATGTTCGAGCCTATCGGGGCGTCAGGGCGCTCCCGGTCGGTAAGGCGCTGCTGATGCGGCTGTTCGGCTAGCGCCGCGCACTGTTAGCGGCAAGGTCGGCTTCCTCTCCGCTAGGGGGCGGGATGCACCTCTCTCGAGCTATCCGACTCGACGCCTGTGGCCGCTCGAGCGCTCTGGATATCGATCATCAATTGCTTCGCCATCTCCTGCAGGCGGTCACGATCCCGGTCGGTGAACTCCCGCGGCTGAGTATCAATTACACAAAGACAGCCTACAACATGACCGGATGAAGTCCGTAGCGGGACCCCCGCGTAGAAGCGAATGCCTCGCTCCAGCACATGCGGATCGTCGGCGAAGCGCGGGTCTTCGGTCACATCCTCCGAAACCAGCATATCGCCTGCAGCGATCACATGCGCGTCGAGGGAGCCCTCGTGATTGCTCGGCAGACCTGCTTGAACTTCTTGGGCGCGGGTTTCAGCGGCGGTTAGCTGAATATTATCGACCAATGTCACCAGCGCGATCGGAACGTTGAACGCTTGCGCGACCTTTCTGGACGCCTCATCCAGGTCCTGGCGTTTCGAGGCGTCCAGGCCAAGTCCGCGCAGCGCGGCGAGCTGCGCACGTTCGGCGTCGGCCGTGAGCTGGGGCGTATCGCCGAGAGCTGCCGCGCGACCGACCCATGCTTCAACCTGCTCGACGCATGCTTGGAGAGAGGCGAATGCCGCGTCGGCCGCCATCTGGGTCTTGAGCTCTCCCGTCTGTTCCGTTCCGGCGATCAAATTCCAGCAGCAGGCGGCAAGCTTCACCTGTGGAGCCCGACGGCGCAGGCGACGAAAGACATAGCGGGCGTAGACCTGCGGCTGCGGGTGAAAGTAGGACAGGCACACCACGTCGACCCCCTGGAGATCGAGTTGCTCCAATGCTCCCCGACTGACCGCGATCGGCGGCAAGACCTTGGCGCCGATGGTGCGCTCCTCGAGCACCTGCGCGAGCATCTCCGCCGCTGCATGATCGAGCTCCGTGCGTCCAGCGAGACAGAGGACGCATGGTCGCTGCGCCGAGTGATTGCCCTCTTTCACTGCAGGCGCCTTCTCGCAGATATGGTCGTCAACCTCCCGCACAACCGAGATAGCGGTATCCGCGACCAGACGACGATAGTTGGTATCAATGCTGCTGCGCTGACGATCGTTCTCCGCCAGGCGCAGCGCTGGAATTCCGACGTTATCGTACAGCTCACACGAGGAACACTCGTCGACATAATTCTCGGCGAACTCAACCGCCTCCTCCAGGTTGCCGGCCAATAGGCGCTGGTAGAGTTGCTCCTCCGGCGCGAGCACAGGGTCGCTGCCGAGAAGTATGCCCAAGAACTCTAACTGCGGGACGTAGCGCCCGATGACGACGAGGCAGACGGTCAAAGGTGTCGCCAGAAACAGCCCGACGGGTCCCCACAGCATCGTCCAGAAGATCGCGGCGATGATGATTGCGAGGGACGACAGCCCGGTGCTGGAGCCGTAAAGCCAAGGCTCTATGACATTGTTGCTGACGAGTTCAGCGGTAACGAACAAACCGACGACCCAGAACAGCATCGTCCAGCCCGGATCGACGGCGATCGCCAGGGCAACGGGAAATATCGCAGCCAGGAAAGGGCCGAGGTAGGGAATGAATCGGAGTACCGCTGCGAGCAAGCCCCAGAGAATCGCGTTCGGTACGCCAATAAAGTAGAGTGCAAGACCGATCGGCACGCCGTAAGTCAGATTGACAACGAGCTGCATCAGCAGATAGCGGCTGACCCGGGACGCAGCATCGTTGATGGCCTGAGTACTCTTCTGAAGGTCACCGGCTCCTGCCAGTTTGATGAATCGATCGCGCAGGTCTTCGCGCTCGAGCAGCACGAAGATCACGAAAATGACGACCAGCCCGGAAGTCGCAAGCGGCGCCAGCAGCGGACCTATGACGGAACGAATGAGCTCCAGCGGTCTCGGCTGTGGCGGCTCCACCCGCACGGTGATTGGCTCCCGACTCTCACCACCGGTGCCAAGCCGGGAGGACGCGGCCGGCGACTTTTTCTCATCTCCCGAGATCTCTCTGCCGAGATCCTGCATCGTCGTGGTGACGGCGTCGACGACCCCACCGCCCGGCGCCGAGCTTTGCAACGATCGGATCTTCTCGGTGATGGTGGTCTGATAATTGGGAAGGTTGCTGGCGAGCTGGACCAGTTGGCGCCCAACGACCACGGCGATCCCTACGACGACGATGAAGGCAAAGAAAACGGCAATCAGCACTGCCGCAATGCGGGGCACTTTCCAACGTCTCAGCCAATTGACCAAGGGCGTGAGAACGAAGCTCAGCAGGATCGCAAGGGCAAAAGGAACGAAGATTTCCCGGCCGAGATAGAGGGCTCCGATGGCGAGGACGATGCCGCCGGCCGTGAGCATGGGCGAGGATGCGGCTGGCACCGCCGGTGTTCGTTGCGTCGACGCCGGAGGCAACTCGGCCATAGCACGAGCCTTTCCGTAACGGTTTCGACAGGTCAACCCCGATTTCGCTGGATTGATCCCACCGAGCCAAGCGCTTGATTTCTGGATACATGCCCCGCGCACCAAGGCGGGCGACCTATCGTCCTCCAGATCAGGTGCAGGGTGGGGATGGCCTGGGGCGGCCGCTTCCCCTAAACTCCGGTCGAATCCACGCCTGCTCCTCCCCGCCGGAACCCCCATGGTCCAGACCCGATTTCCGATCGCGGCCGTCGCGCTTGTCGCATGCACGGCCACGGCATCCGCCCAAATGCTTCCGCCGCCGGCCAAGCCCGCAGCGCCGAAAGCGACAGCCCCCTCGCCGCGCGCCGCCTCGTGCCACAATGGCGCGAGCTTCGATCGCTTCCTGACTGAGGTGAAGCAACAGGCGGTGGCCGCCGGCGTGTCGCAGCGCACGATCGCGGAGGCATCGCCCTATCTTGTCTACGACCAGGGCATCGTCAACCGCGACCGCGGCCAGCGCGTGTTCGGCCAGCTCTTCACCGAATTCGCCGGCCGCATGGCCGCGGCCTATCGCATGCAGAACGGGCAGCAGCACATCAAGCAATACGCCGCGGCGTTTGCGCGCGCGGAAAAGGAATACGGCGTGCCGCCCGCGGTGATCGCCGCGTTCTGGGGCCTCGAGAGCGATTTCGGCGCCAACATGGGCAATTTGCCGACGCTGAAATCGCTGGTGTCGCTGGCCTATGATTGCCGCCGTTCGGAGATGTTCGTGAACGAGACCATCGCGGCGCTAAAGATCATCGACCGCGGCGATCTGCATCCCGACGAGATGATCGGCTCCTGGGCCGGCGAACTCGGCCAAACCCAATTCCTGCCCGTGCACTACTTCAACTACGCGGTCGACTTTGACGGCGACGGACGGCGCGACCTGTTGCGCTCGCCGGCCGACGTGATCGGCTCGACCGCGAACTACATCGCAAACGGACTGAAATGGCGGCGCGGCGAGCCGTGGCTGGAGGAGATCAAGGTGCCGCCGAACCTGCCGTGGGAGAAGACCGATCTCACCGTGCGCGAGCCGCGCTCGACATGGGCGCAACTCGGCGTCACCTATCCCGACGGCCGGCCCTTGCCGAACGACAATCTCGCAGCCTCCGTGCTGCTGCCGATGGGACGCTTCGGGCCGGCCTTCATGGCCTATCCGAATTTCGCCGCCTACACCGAGTGGAACAACTCGCTGATCTACGCGACCACCGCGGGCTATCTCGCCTCGCGCATCGCCGGAGCCGCGCCGATGCGCAAGCCGGCTGCGCCGGTCGCGCAATTGCCGTTGAACGAGCTCAAGGAATTGCAGCAGCTCTTGGTGCGCGCCGGCTTCAACGTCGGCAAGGTCGACGGTGTGCTGGGGCAGCAGAGCCGCGCCGCGGTGAAGGCGACGCAGATCAAGTACGGCCTGCCGGCGGATTCCTGGCCGACCGCCGAGCTGCTTGCGCGCATGCGCGGCGGCACGGCGCAGGTCCTGCCCCAGACGACGGTGCGGTAGAGTTTTCGCATCGCACAAGCGGCTTTCGGCGATTGCAATTTTCCATGAGGCTCCCATGTGAGTGGCTCAGGTTTTCTCCTGAGATTTCCCCACCATTTGAAGCGAGCATCACATGTCCTTCTACGACGCCGTCGTCCCCGCCTATTTGCAGATGCTGAACAGTGTGACCGGGCTGCTCACCAAAGCTGAGGCGCATTGCGCGGCCAGGAAGATCGATCCCAGCGTCCTGCTCGGCTCGCGCCTGTTCCCGGACATGCTGCCGCTGTCGCGGCAGATCCAGCTGGTCAGCGACTATCCGACCAGAGGCTGCGCGCGGCTGACGCATAGCGAGGTCCCCTCGACGCCCGACACCGAAACGAGCTTTGCGGAGTTGAAGCAGCGGCTGGCGAAAACGATCGACTACGTCAAATCCTTCAAGCCCGAGCAGTTTGAGGGCGCCGACGCCAAGGACGTCACCTTTCCGATCGGCCCCGGCAAGACCATCACCATGACGGGACAGCAATTCCTGAGCTCGTTCTCGCTGCCGAACCTCTATTTCCACGCCGCGATCGCCCACGGCATCTTGCGTCACAACGGCGTCGAGATCGGCAAGCGCGATTTCCTCGGCGCGAACTGATTTGTGAAATCGCACGGCCGCGACAGTGGGATTTCGCTGTCGCAGCCGACATTGCACATGAATTATGCTACGCGCGCCCTGCCGCGTAGCTCGCCTGCACTTTCCGTATGGCTCATCCCTTGCGCCCGATGTCGCGATGCACAATTGTTCGAGACCTCTCACCGCCCGGAAGCATTCCCATGAGCCGTTCGGCCAAATTGTTTGAGACCTACAAGCTCGGCCCGCTCACGCTGGCCAACCGCCTCGTCATGGCGCCGCTGACGCGCAACCGCGCCGTATCCGGCACCTTCGTGCCCGGTCCGCTCGCCGCCGAATATTACGCCCAGCGCGCGTCCGCAGGCCTGCTGATCACCGAGGCAAGCCAGGTCTCGCAACAAGGTCAGGGCTACCAGGACACGCCTGGCATCTATAGCAAGGAGCAGGTCGCCGGCTGGCGCAAGGTCACCGACAAGGTGCATGAACGCGGCGGCAAGATCTTCGTCCAGCTCTGGCATGTCGGCCGCATCTCGCACGTCGATCTGCAGGCGAATGGCGCAGCCCCGGTGGCACCGAGCGCGATCCGCGCCAAGGGCAAGACCTTCGTCAATGGCGGCTTCGCCGACGTCTCCGAGCCGCGCGCGCTCGAGCTCGCTGAAATTCCAGGGATCATCGACGACTTCAAGCGCGCCACGAAGAACGCGCTGGAAGCCGGCTTCGACGGCGTCGAGATCCACGGCGCCAACGGCTATCTGCTCGAGCAGTTCGCCAAGGACGGCGCCAACAAGCGCCTAGATGCCTATGGCGGCTCGATCGAGAACCGCGCGAAGCTGATGCTGGAGGTCTCCAAGGCCGTCGTCGCCGAGGCCGGCGCCGAGCGCACCGGCATCCGCATCTCGCCGGTGACGCCGGCCAACGACATCTCGGATTCCAATCCGCAGGCGCTGTACGATCACATCGTCGACGGCCTCAGCGCGTTGAAGCTGGTCTATCTCCACGTGGTCGAGGGCGCCACCGGCGGGCCGCGCGACATCGCGCCGTTCGACTATGCATCGTTGCGCAAGCGCTTCTCGGGCGCCTACGTCGCCAACAACGGCTACGATTTCGACCTCGCCAGCAAGGTGCTGGACGCGAACGCCGCCGACCTCATAGCCTTCGGCAAGCCGTTCATCTCCAACCCCGACCTCGTCGAGCGGCTGAAGCAGGGGGCGGCGCTGAACGATTGGGACAAGAACACCTTCTACGGCGGCGGCGCCAAGGGTTACACGGATTACCCGACGCTCGCGGCCGAGCCGGCGGAGTAGGTTCTTCTCCACACAGGACGCTGTCATGCCCCGCGAAGGCGGGGCATCCAGTAGGCCGCGGCTTCTCGGTTCAACCACGACCGTCTCTGGAATACTGGATTGCCCGCCTTCGCGGGCAATGACACCGAGGGTGTGAAAAACCCTCGCACCACAACGACAAAACAAAAAGGCCGGGATCGCTCCCGGCCTTTCGCGTTTGATGTCGCTCTAAGCGCCGCTTACTTCACTTCCGCGCGCTTGGGCGGCGTGGCGGGCCACGACTTGATCAGCGTGTCGTAGTCCACCGTCTCGCCCTTCGGCTTCTCGTTGGCGAGCTTGCGCTGCGGCGCGATGGTGCCGTCCTTCTGAGCCTTGGCGAACCAGTACTCGGCCGACTCCTTCTTGTGCAGCTTCGGACCGCAGGCGCCCTGCACGCCGGACTTCTCCAGACGCTCCAGCACGGAGTCCTGAGCCGCCGCGAGAGCATCCATCGCCTGCTGCGGCGTCTTCGCACCGGACGACGCATCGCCGATGTTCTGCCACCACAGCTGCGCGAGCTTCGGATAGTCGGGCACGTTGTTGCCGGTCGGGGTCCACTGCACGCGCGCGGGCGAGCGGTAGAACTCGATCAGGCCGCCGAGCTTCGGCGCACGCTCGGTGAACGACTTGTCCCAGATGTCGGATTCACGGATGAAGGTGAGACCGACATGGCTCTTCTTCAAGCTCACCGACTTGGAGACGATGAACTGGAGATAGAGCCAGGCTGCCTTGCGGCGATCCGGCGGAGTCGATTTCAGCAACGTGGCGGAGCCAGCGTCCTGGTAGCCGAGCTTCATGCCTTCCTTCCAGTAGGAGCCGTGCGGCGACGGAGCCATACGCCACTTCGGCGTACCATCCGCATTCACCACCGGCAGACCCGGCTTCACCATGTCGGCAGTGAAGGCGGTGTACCAGAACATCTGCTGGGCGATGTTACCCTGCGACGGCACGGGGCCGGACTCGGAGAAGGTCATGCCCTGCGCCTGCGGCGGGGCGTACTTCTTCATCCAGTCGAGATACTTCGTGATCGAGTAGACTGCGGCCGGGCCATTGGTGTCGCCGCCACGCTCCACCGAAGAACCGACCGGGCGGCAGCCCTCCATGCGGATGCCCCATTCGTCGACCGGCAGACCGTTCGGAATGCCCTTGTCACCGTTGCCTGCCATCGACAGCCAGGCGTCGGTGAAGCGCCATCCGAGCGAGGGGTCCTTCTTGCCATAGTCCATATGGCCGTAGACCTTGACGCCGTTGATCTCCTTGATGTCGTTGGTGAAGAACTCGGCGATGTCCTCATAGGCCGACCAGTTCACGGGCACGCCGAGCTCGTAGCCATACTTGGCCTTGAACTTGGCCTTGTAGTCGGCATTGGTGAACCAGTCGTAGCGGAACCAGTAGAGGTTCGCGAACTGCTGGTCGGGCAGCTGATAGAGCTTGCCGTCCGGCCCGGTGCCGAACGACTTGCCGATGAAGTCGTTGACGTCGAGCATGGGGTTGGTGACGTCCTTGCCCTCGCCGGTCATGTAGTCGGAGAGCGCAATGGTCTGGTTGTAGCGGAAATGCGTGCCGATCAAATCGGAATCGTTGATCCAGCCGTCATAGACGTTCTTGCCCGACTGCATCTGGGTCTGCAGCTTCTCGACGACGTCGCCTTCCTGGATGAGATCGTGCTTGAGCTTGATGCCGGTCAGTTCGGAGAATGCCTTGGCGAGCGTCTGCGCCTCGTATTCATGAGTCGTGATCGTCTCGGAGACGACGTTGATCTCCATGCCCTTGAACGGCTCGGCGGCCTTGGCGAACCACTCCAGCTCCTTCTTCTGGTCTTCCTTCGACAGCGTCGAAGGCGTGAATTCCGCGATCCACTTTTGGATCACGGCCTCGTCGGCGGCGCGAACCGGCGCCGAGACGGCGAACGACACCGCGATGATCGCAGCGGCGCTGGACATGGTCAGAAAACTATTCTTGGTCAATGGACCTTTCCTTCTCCTAAACTGTCGCATGTTGTTCCTCCGTTGCAGCGACAAACTTTTATACAGGCCCGGGTTGCTCCCGGATCTGGCCGTCCCTTCGCAAGCTTCAGACCGTGCGGAAAATGAGCGCGGCCGTGACCAGCGAAATTCCTGATGCGAGCCACAGGCTCGAGATTTCAAACCCCTCCTCGCCGATAGGCAGCGTAGCGATCGCGTCGGTGCCGACGAGGCCGATCCAGGCGAGGTGGATGACGGCGGCCGCGATCAGCGAGATGAACAGGCGGTCGCCGCGCGTGGTCGGAATGCGCAGCACGCCGACGCGCTCGGCCTCCGGATAGACCGCGGCGAGCCAGGTCATCAGCGCCAGCGTGCAGGCGAGCGCGGCGAAGAAGATCGCGGTCGGCAGCGTCCAGGCCATCCATGCGATTGACTCCATGGTTGCCTCCTTACACGCGGCCGAGCGCGAAGCCGCGCGCGATGTAGTTGCGGACGAACCAGATCACCAGCGCGCCCGGAATGATGGTGAGCACGCCGGCGGCGGCGAGCAGGCCCCAGTCCATGCCGGCGGCCGAGACCGTGCGCGTCATGATCGCGGCAATGGGCTTTGCGTGCACCGAGGTCAGCGTGCGCGCCAGCAGCAGCTCGACCCAGGAGAACATGAAGCAGAAGAAGGCGGCGACGCCGATGCCGCTCGCGATCAGCGGCACTAGGATCTTGATGAAGAAGCGCGGGAAGGAATAGCCGTCGAGGAAGGCGGTCTCGTCGATCTCGCGCGGCACGCCGGAGACGAAGCCTTCGAGGATCCACACCGCCAGCGGCACGTTGAAGATGCAATGCGCGAGCGCGACGGCCCAGGGGGTGTCGAACAGGCCGATCGCCGAATAGAGGTTGAAGAACGGCAGTGCATAGACCGCCGCCGGCGCCATGCGGTTCGACAACAGCCAGAAGAACAGATGCTTGTCGCCGAGGAAACGGTAGCGCGAGAAGGCGTAAGCCGCCGGCAGCGCCACGGCGATCGAGATGATGGTGTTGAGGACGACGTACTCCAGCGAATTGATGTAGCCCGAATACCAGCTCTCGTCGGTGAAGATGCGCTTGTAGTGCTGCAGCGTCGGATTGTGCGGCCAAAGCGTCATCGTCGAGACGATCTCGCTGTTGGTCTTGAAGCTCATGTTGACGAGCCAGTAGATCGGCAGCAGCAGGAAGATCAGGAACAGCCCCATGATGAGGCGGCGGCCGGGGATCGAATGCATCAGGCCACTCCTTCCCTTGGCTCGAGTGCGGGCACTGGCTTGAGCGCGGGCGAAGGCTTGGGCTCCACCGCCGGCTCGCTCGAAGCCTGGACTTTGCGTTCGACACCGGCATTGGTCATGACGGTGTAGAAGATCCAGCAGACAATCAGGATGATGAGATTGTAGACCAGCGACAGGGCGGCGGCCTTGCCGAGGTCAAATTGGCCGAGCGCGATCTTGACCAGCTCGATCGACACGAAGGTGGTGGAATTGCCGGGTCCGCCGCCGGTGACGACGAACGGCTCGGTGTAGATCATGAAGCTGTCCATGAAGCGCAGCAGCACCGCGATCAACAGCACGCCGTTCATCTTCGGCAGCTGGATCGCCTTGAACACGGCCCAGCGCGAGGCGCCGTCGATCTGCGCGGCCTGGTAATAGGCTTCGGGAATCGACTTCAGGCCGGCATAGCACAGCAGCGCGACGAGGCTGGTCCAGTGCCAGACGTCCATCACGATGACCGTGAACCAGGCATCGACGTCGTTGGAGACGTAGTTGTAGTCGAAGCCCATGGCGTTGAGGACGTAGCCGAGCAGCCCGATGTCGGCACGCCCGAAGATCTGCCAGATGGTACCGACCACGTTCCAGGGGATCAGCAGCGGCAGCGCGAGAATGACGAGGCAGGCTGCGACCGTCCAGCCCTCGCGCGGCATCGACAACGCGACGACGATGCCGAGCGGCACCTCGATGGCGAGGATGACGAGCGAGAAGAACAGGTTGCGGCCGAGCGAGGCGAGGAAGCGGCCGCCGAGGTCGGTGGAGGGATCGAGCAGCTCCTTGAACCAGCCGACGCCGTTCCAGAAGAACTGGTTGTTGCCGAAGGTGTCCTGCATCGAATAGTTCACCACCGTCATCAGCGGCAGCACCGCCGAGAAGGCGACGACCAGGAACACCGGCAGCACCAGGAACCAGGCTTTTTGGTTGACGGTCTTGTCCATCAGGCGGCCCCCTCCACCAGAAGGCTGTCGGCATAGACGTGGACGTGCGACGGATCGAATTTCAGCCCGGCGGTGCCGTCCGCGCTGGTGAAGCCGCCAGGCGCGCGCGCCGCGAGCTTGGCGTCGCCGACGCGCACGCGAGCGAAGCGGATGCGGCCGAGATCGTCGATGCGCTCGATCCTGGCAGTGAGCAGGCTAGGTGCGGGCGCGACCACCTCGACGAATTCGGGACGGACGCCGATCTCGATCTTCGCCCCTGCAGGCAGGTTGTCGTAGCTGCGATTCAGCGCGATGACGTGGCCGTCGATCCTGGCCTCACGCCCCCTCACCTCGGCTGGCAGGATGTTCATGCCGGGCGAACCGATGAAATAGCCGACGAAAGTATGCGCCGGCTTGTCGAACAGCTCGGCCGGCGTGCCGCTCTGCACCACGCGGCCGTCATGCATGACGACCACGGTGTCGGCGAAGGTCAGCGCCTCGGTCTGGTCATGGGTGACGTAGATCATCGTGAGGTCGAGCTCGCGATGCAGCGCCTTCAGCTTGGAGCGGAGCTGCCATTTCAGCTCGGGGTCGATCACGGTCAGCGGCTCGTCGAACAGCACGGCGGCAACGTCGTTGCGCACGAGGCCGCGGCCGAGCGAGATCTTCTGCTTGGCGTCGGCGGTCAGGCGCGTGGCCTTGCGGTTCAGATAGGGCTCGAGATCGAGCAGGCGACCGATCTCGGCGACGCGCCTGTCAATGTCGGCCTTCGGCACGCCGCGGTTCTTCAGCGGAAACGCCAGGTTCTGCCCCACCGTCATGGTGTCGTAGATCACCGGAAACTGGAACACCTGCGCGATGTTGCGCTTCTGGGTTGACAGCGGCGTGATGTCCTTGCCGTCGAACAGGATCTTCCCTCGCGACGGCGTGATGATGCCGGAGATGACGTTCAGAAGCGTGGTCTTGCCGCAGCCGGACGGGCCGAGCAGCGCATAGGCGCCGCCCTGCCGCCAGGTCATGGTGACAGGCTTGAGCGCAAAGCTCTCCTGCGGCGCATCGTTGCCGCCGTAGGAATGGGCGAGATCGACGAGGTCAATGCGGGCCATGGCGCATCTCCCTCCTAAGAGCCCGGTGCCGCGACCAGACGGTCGGCGGCATCGAAGACGAAGACATCATTGGGATCGAGCACGGCATCGAGCATCTGGCCCGGCTCGAACTCGTGCACGCCGTGCAGCACCGCCACCCAATTCGATCCGTCGCGGGTCAGATGCACGAAGCTCTCCGAACCCGTGATCTCGGTCACCGTGACAGTGGCGTGGAAGGCGTGACGGTCGGCCTCGCCATTGGCAAGCCCGAGCTGATGGGCACGAAAGCCGACGCGATAGAAGCCGTCGGGCAGACCGGCATAAAGCCCGGAGGCGGGCGCTGCACTCCCGCCCGCATATTGGACCATGCCGTTCCCCTTCTCGAGGCCCACAAGATTCAGCGGCGGATCCGAAAACACCTGCGCAACGCGCAAGGTCTGCGGCCGGCGATAGACATTGGTGGTCTCACCCATCTGCAGCGCCTGGCCCTCCCACATGCACACCGTGTTGCCGCCGAGCAGCAGCGCCTCGGTCGGCTCGGTTGTGGCATAGACGAAGATCGCGCCGGAGGCCTCGAAGATGCGCGGCAGCTCCGCCCGCAGCTCCTCGCGCAGCTTGTAGTCGAGATTGGCGAGCGGCTCGTCGAGCAGCACGAGGTCGGCGCCCTTGACCAGCGCGCGTGCGATCGCGGTGCGCTGCTGCTGGCCGCCGGAGAGCTGGAGCGGCGTGCGCTTCAGGAACGGCTCGAGCCGCAGCAGCTTTGCGGCCTCGGCGACGCGCGCCTCGATCTCGTCGCGCGGCTTGCCCTGCACGCGCAGGGGCGAGGCGATGTTCTCGTAGACCGTGAGCGAGGGGTAGTTGATGAACTGCTGGTACACCATCGCGACCGAGCGCTGGCGCACGTCGGCGCCGGTGACGTCCTTGCCGTTGACGAACACCTTGCCCGTGGTCGGCTTGTCGAGGCCGGCGAGCAACCGCATGATCGAGGTCTTGCCTGACAGCGTCGGCCCGAGCAGCACGTTGAGCGTACCGCTTTCGAGCGTCAGCGAGACGTCACGGATGTGCGGCACGCCTTCCACGGTCCGGGTCACGTGATCGAGTGTCACGGTCATGAGCGTCCTCCCGCTTCCAGCAGGGGACTTTGCGCCACGGCATGGCTCCTGATCCAGTCGTCGAGGGTCGCGATCTCGTCGGCAGATAGTCGCAGGCCGAGCTTGGAACGGCGCCAGACCACGTCCTCGGCGGTGACGGCCCATTCATTGGCCATGAGATAGCGGACCTCGCGTTCGGTCAGCGTGGCGCCAAAGGCCTGGCCGAGATCGGCAGCCGATTTTGCATCGCCGAGCAGCTTGATCGCACGGGTGCCATAGGCGCGCGCCAGGCGCCGCGCATGCTCATGGGAGAGGAAGGGATAGCCGCGCTGCAGCTCAGCGATCAGGCCGTCGATGTCGGATACGTTCATGTCACCGCCCGGCAGCGGCCATTTGCCGGTCCAGCCCTCGCGCGCTTTCGCACTGCGCAAGTAAGGCGCAAGGCGCTCCAGGGCCTCTTCGGCGAGCCTGCGATAGGTCGTGATCTTGCCGCCATAGATCGACAGCAGCGGCACGCCGCCGGGCGTGTCGAGCTCGAACACGTAGTCGCGCGTCGCGGCCTTGGCCTCGCTGGCGCCGTCGTCATAGAGCGGACGCACGCCGGAATAGGTCCAGACCACGTCGGCGGGCGCGACGGGCTTGGCCAGATATTCGCTGGCCGCCTTGCAGAGATACTCGATCTCTTCAGTCGTCGCCTTCACCTTGGCAGGATCGCCGTCATAGTCGCGGTCGGTGGTGCCGATCAGCGTGAAGTCATCCTGGTACGGGATCACGAAGATGATGCGGCCATCGGCATTCTGGAACATGTAGGCGCGGTCGTGGTCGTAGAGCTTCTTCACGACGATGTGCGAGCCCTGCACCAGGCGCACCTTGGCTTTCGCATTCACGCCGGCGCCGCGGCCGAGCACGTCCTCGACCCAGGGCCCGCCGGCATTGATCAGCGCCTTGGCCTGAATCTGCGAGCGCGCGCCGGTCAGCGTATCGACCATGCTGACGGTCCAGACGCCGTCCGACTGGCGAATCTCGGTGGCGCGGGTGCGGGTGCGGATCTCGGCGCCCTTGTCGGCTGCATCGCGCGCATTGAGCACGACGAGGCGGGCGTCGTCGACGAAGCAGTCCGAATATTCGAAGGCGCGGCTGTAGCGGTTCGGGATCAGCGGCTTGCCGACCTCATCGCGCTTGAGATCGACCGAGCGGGTCGCCGGCAACAGGTGGCGGCCGCCGATGTGATCATAGAGGAAGAGGCCGAGGCGCAGCAGCCAGGCCGGGCGCAGGCCGGCGTGATGCGGCAGAACGAAACGAAGGGGCCGGATGATGTGGGGCGCGATGCCCCAGAGGATCTCGCGCTCGATCAGCGCCTCGCGGACCAGCCGAAATTCGTAATATTCGAGATAGCGCAGGCCGCCATGCACGAGCTTGGTTGACCAGGACGATGTCCCGCTCGCCAGATCGTTCATTTCGCACAGGAAAACGGTATTGCCGCGGCCCACCGCGTCACGCGCGATGCCGCAGCCGTTAACACCGCCTCCGATGATGGCGAGATCGAAAATACGCTCCAATAGACGCATCCCCCGGCGACCGCCCGTTCCATCGAGCGGCTACTTTCGTTTTTGATTAGATCACACCGAAAAACGAAAGCAAGATGAAAGAGAGGCGAAAGGAAGCGAAAGAGGAACTTTTTGGTGGGCAAGGAGGCGGCGAGATCGGCAGGTGGACGGACAGACTTGCGGCAAGCCGCACAATCGAACGGCAGCCAGCATCGGCGAACCAGCTTGCATGTAGCAACATTTCTACATAAATTCCCCCAATCGACATGCCACGGCTTGGAGGCTCAGAAGATGGTCACCACCCTCAGCAGCCGAGAATTCAATCAAGACACCAGCGGCGCCAAGAAAGCGGCATCGCGAGGACCCGTTTTCATTACGGATCGCGGCCGTCCAGCCCATGTCCTGCTGACCATCGAGGATTACTTGCGCCTGACCGGCGGGCACATGAGCCTTGCGGAAGCTCTGGCGCAGGCGGATGCGGACTTCGACTTCGATCCGCCTCGCATTGAGGGCGGCATCTCTAAGCCCGCCGATCTCGACTGATGTTTCTGCTGGATACCAATGTCGTTTCCGAGCTGAGGCGACCGGACAAGGCTGATCGGCACGTCGTTGCCTGGGCAGGCGCAATTCCAGCAGCAAACTTCTTCATCTCAGTCATCTCGATTCTCGAGATCGAACTTGGCGCACGCCTGATCGAACGCAAGGACGCAGCGCAAGGTGCCATCTTGCGCAGCTGGATCAACAGCCAGATTCTGGCACGCTTCGAGGGGCGGATCCTGGCCATCGATATTGCTGTCGCGCAACGTTCCGCACAACTTCACGTTCCCAACCCGCGCGCTGAACGCGACGCGCTCATTGCTGCAACGGCGCTAGTTCATGGTTTGACGGTTGTTACGCGCAATGTAGAGGATTTCAAACCGATGGGCGTTCCGCTGCTCAACCCCTGGGACGACGCTTAGCCGCTATCTCAGCCGCACCACTGGTGCGGCTTCCGGTGCGGCATCCTGCACCTCGGCCGACGCATCGTCGACCTCCGCGCCCTTCGGCATCGCCTCGACCACCTCGATGCCCTTGCTGTGACAGATGGTGGCGAGGCGCTCGGGCAGCTCCTGGTCGGTGACGAAGGTCTGGATCTGGGTGATGTGCGCGATGCGCACCGGCGCGCTGCGGCGCAGCTTGGTGGAATCGGCGACCAGCATGACGCTGCGGGCATTGGCGATGATGGCCTGCGCCACCTGCACCTCGCGATAGTCGAAGTCGAGCAGCGCCCCCTCCTCGTCGATCGCCGAGGCGCCGATGATGGCATAGTCGACCTTGAACTGGCCGATCAGCTGCGTCGCGGTCGAGCCGACCACGGCGCCATCGGCGCGCCGCACCGTGCCGCCGGCGACCACCACCTCGATGCGCGGATGGCGGTAGAGCAGCATGGCGACGTTGAGGTTGTTGGTGATGACGAGCAGATCCTCATGCGAGGTCAGCGCGCTCGCCACCTCCTCCGTCGTGGTGCCGATGTTGATGAAGAGTGAGCAGCCGTTCGGGATCAGCGAGGCGGCGGCAGCGCCAATCGCCTTCTTCTCGTCGGCGGCGACGAAACGGCGCGCCTCATAGGCAAGGTTTTCCACGCCCGAGGCGATGATGGCGCCGCCATGGATGCGGGTCAGCGATCTCCGCTCACAGAGATCGTTGAGATCCTTGCGGATGGTCTGCGCGGACACCTCGAAGCGGCGCGCCAGCTCCTCGACCATGACACGGCCGGAGGCGCGCGCGATGTTGAGGATTTCGGCTTGGCGATGGGTCAATCCGGTCACGGCAAAGGCCTCACATCAGAACAACGCATGGTGCGGCGGTTTGCGCCCTCGGTCAATGCGGTGCCGATCACGGTTAACCGACCGAGGTCTTACCATGCCATGGCACTCGCGAGACGCGCGAGCAGCGTCGGGTCGTCGAACGCGCTCGCGGACGTGACTGCGCCTGCTCCAACCAGGTCAGAATGGCTGAGGCTGGTGCGGATGCCGACAGTCGGGATGCCAGCAGCCGTTGCGGACTGCACGCCGGTGCGGGAGTCCTCGAATGCGATCGAGGCTTGCGGGCTCGCGCCGACGAAACGCAGCCCTTCCTGATAGGGGAGCGGATGCGGCTTGCCGTGCGGCAGCTCGGCGCCGATCACCAGCGCCTTGAAACGATGCGTGATGCCGAGGCCGGAGAGCAGCAGCTCGGCGTTGAGACGCGGCGCGTTGGTCACCGCGACCATGGGAATGCCGGCGCCATCGGCGCGGTCGAGCAGCGCCATCAGGCCCGGCAGCGGTGCGATCTGCCCGGCCACCAGCGTGCGGAAGACCTCCTCCTTCTCGTCGAGGATGAGGGCGCGCCGCTCCGGCGCCTCGTGGGACAGAAAGCGATCGCCGATGGCGACATTGGCGAAGCCCTGCAGCTCGCGGGAGAAACGTGCGTGATCGAAGACGTGTCCGTGCGGGCCGAGCACCTGGTTGAAAGCCTTCAAGTGCAACGGATCGGTGTCGGCGAGCGTGCCGTCGATGTCGAACAACAGCGCCCGGCCCATTCCATCGTGTTTGGTCTCGATCATTTCCGTACTTTCCCAAATGCGCGGCGCATCGATGCGGAAGGCGTATCAATACGGCCTCGATCGCGCAATGACGCATCCACATCAGGCAGGTGACACTCGACAAAGTCGCGTGCGACTGCAACACTGATTGCAAGATCAAAAAGGAGGAAACCATGACGATCAACCGACGCGATCTGGCTCTCTCGACGCTCGCCGTGTCCGCGCTTGCGTTCGCGACGCCCGCGCTCGCCGCTTCGGCAGACGAGGAAGCGGTGGCGAAGAGGGTCGAGGCCTTCCGCCTCGCCCAGATCGCGGCCGATCCCAAGGCGCTCGGCGCGCTCTGCGCGGAGGAACTGAGCTACAGCCATTCGAGCGGCAAGGTCGAGGACAAGGCGACGTTCATCGCCAACGCGACCGACGGCAAGTCGAAATTTCTGTCCATCGAATACAAGGATCCCACCATCAAGGTCGTCGGCCCCGCAGCGATCGTGCGTTTCCACTGGCTGGGCGAGCAGGAGATGGCGGCCGATGGGAAAAAAGTATCGACCAACCTTCACATCCTGATGAACTGGCAGAAGCAAGGCGACGAGTGGAAGCTGTTGTCGCGGGCGGCGACGAAGTTGTGATGATTGCGCTTACCCTCTCCCCCTGTGGGAGAGGGTGGCTCGCCGCGCAGCGGCGAGACGGGTGAGTGGTATCTCTCCGCGAACGATACTCTCAAACGCCTGAGCATGAGGAGAGATACCCCTCATCCGGCGCCATAGTCGAAGCTTTGCTTCGGCGTTCTCTTAAGGCACGGCCGCCGGAGGCGGCCTACGCCACCTTCTCCCACAAGGGGAGAAGGAAGAAGGCAGCAACATCAAGGGCGGCAAAAAATTCCGACCACGCCTCGCGGGCCGGAATGACAGTTACGCCGCCTCCTTCACGTCGCCATTCACCAGCCTGCGCGCGGCGCGCTCGGCTTCGCGGGCGTTGCGGAATAACTGGCCTTCGAGACGGTTGAAGCGGTGCGATGAGGCGAAGAAGCAGTAGCCTCCAGAAGAACGAACGACGATACCTGCGGTCTGCGAATCGACTTCGATGATGTAGCTGTCCGGCATAGTCCGTGGCTTCCTCAGTGCGGGCAAATAACGGTGCTCGTGCCCAAAGGTTCCCTAGGGCATTGAGGCCGTTTCCACCCCGAATCGACACGCAATTGAGTACGCCGGGACCTCATCCGTTTTATGACTGGTTCTTGGCGAAGCCGCGACGAGGTGACTAGCTCGTGCCGTGTTTTGCGGCGCTGCAAGACCTCGCAGGTGGGGCAGAGCGTCGCGCGCGGATTACGTCGCGATCGGCGGATCGTTTCGCTGGATAGCCTGTGGACGGCCGTGGTCGTCGATCGAGACGTAGGTGAAATGACCGTCGGTGACGAGGAACGGATGCAACTCCTTGCGCCGCAATGCCCAGGCCTCGAGATGCACGGTTAGCGAGGTGCGCCCGACGCGCACGAGATTGGCATAGACCGAGACGAGATCGCCGACATAGACCGCTTTGCGAAAATTCATCGCCTCAATCGCGACCGTCACGGTGCGCGACCGCGCGACCTTCGAGGCGAACACGCCGCCGCCGACGTCCATCTGGCTGAGCAGCCAGCCGCCGAAGATGTCACCATTGGCGTTGGTGTCGGCCGGCATCGCCAGCGTGCGGATGCAGAGATCCCCGCTCGGTCCGGTCTCTTGTTCGCTCATATGACTCTCACTTGAAATTGTCCCAGCCCGGATCGGGCGCGAAACGCGCGCCGAATCGTTCCGCCAGCGCGCGCAGGGTGGATACGATGTTTTCCACGCCGCGCGTGCGCGCATAGTTCAGCGGACCGCCCCGGAACGGGGCATACCCCGTGCCGAAGATCATGGCGCCATCGACCGCTTCGGCGTCGTCGACGATACCCTCGCGAAGCGCCGCAACGCAGACATTGGACATCGGCAGCACCAGGCGGTCGATCATCTGGTCGGTGACGCGCGGTCCGGTCTCCGGCAACGGTGCTTTCTCCGCCTTGCCGTCCTTCCAGGTGTAAAAGCCCTTGCCGGTCTTGCGGCCGAGTTCGCCCTTGGCGACCTTCTCCCGCAGCCAGGCCGGCGTCGGCGGCAGGAGATCGCCGAACTTGGTGCGCAGCATGTCGCCGACGTCGAGGCAGATGTCGAGCCCGACCTGATCGGCCAGCTCGATCGGACCCATCGGCATGCCGAACTGCACGGCCGCTTCATCGATCAGGCGCTGGTCGATCTTCTCGTCCAGCATCATCATCGCTTCCAGCATGTAGGGCGTCAGCGCGCGGTTGACGAGGAAGCCCGGCGAGCTCTTTACAGGCAAAGGCAGACGGTCGATCGCTCCGACGAAGGCGAGCGCCTCTTTCAGCACGTGTGCATCGTTGCCGTCATGGCTGACGACCTCGACCAATTGCAGCCGCGACACCGGGTTGAAGAAATGCAGGCCGACCAGCCGCTCCGGCCGCGCCAGCGTGGTGCGCAGGTCCTGCAGCGGAATGCTGGACGTGTTCGTCGCAAGGATGGCTCCGGGCTTCATCCGCGGCTCGAGCACGGCATAGACCTTCTGTTTCAGCTCCAGCTTTTCCGGCACCGCCTCGATGATGAGGTCGGCGTTGCGAACGCCCTCGCCGTCCATGTCCGGGATCAGCCGATCGAGCGCATCGCGCACTTCGGTGGGCTTGCGGATGATCTTACGATAGAGGTCGGCCGCGCGCTTGACCGCGCCTGCGATCGGCTCCGGCTTCATGTCGGCGAGCGGGACGCGAAGGCCCTGCCCCGCACACCAGGCCGCGATGTCGCCGCCCATCGCGCCGGCGCCGATGACGTGGACATGCTTCACCGTGCTGCCGGCGCCTGCCGCCTTCTTCATCTGCTCGCGCAGGAAGAAGACCCGGATCAGGTTCTGCGCGGTCGGCGTCACCATCAGCTTGGCGAACGAGGCCTGCTCGGCCTTCAGCATCGCGGACTTGCTGCCGCCATGGGACTCCCAGAGATCGATCAGCGCGTAAGGCGCTGGATAATGCTCGCGCGATGCGGCCTTCGCGGCCTCCGCGCGCATGCGCTTGGCCAGCAGGCTGCGCACCGGCCCGAGATTGGCGGCGCGCGTCAGCAGACCGGGCTTGGCCCGCTTCAGGCGGCCGAACAGCGCATCCTTCACCGCGCCCTGGACATGCCGCTCCTGCGTCACGGTGTCGACGAGGCCGATCGCCTTGGCGCGGCGGGCGTCAATGGTGCGGCCGGTCAGCATCAGGGCCATCGACTGGGTCGGGTTGACCAGCGCCGTGAACCGCGCCGTGCCACCAAGGCCGGGATGCAGGCCGAGCATCACCTCCGGGAAGCCGAAGCGTGCGCCCTCGATGGCGATGCGCGCCTGGCAGGCCAGCGCCACCTCGAGCCCGCCGCCGAGGCAGAAGCCGTGAATGACAGCGACCGTCGGCAGCTTCAGTGCTTCCAGATGGTCGACCACGGCGTGCGCGGCGCGGATGCGCGTCTCCACCATGCCGGCATCGCTCGCCCCGCGGAATTCATTGACGTCGGCGCCGGCAATGAAGCCCGACGGCTTTGCCGAGCGGATGACGAGACCGGCGGGACGCTCGGTCTCGATCGCCGCGAGCACAGCGTCGAACTCCTCCATCACGTCGGAGGACAGGGTGTTGGCGCTGGCATCAGCGCGGTCGAACAGCAGCCAGGCGACGCCGTCTTCATCTCGCGTCAGCTTGAAGTGCTTGTAGGGACCATCCGGCGCAGGGCGCGGCCCGAGCTCCAGCACGCGGTCGGCGAGCACGGTCATGATCTTGGAATCCATGGTCATACCGCCTCGATCAGCATGGCGCCGCCGAGCCCGCCGCCGATGCATTCGGTGGCAATTCCGCGCCGCGTGCCGAGCCGCTTCATCGCGTTGACGAGATGCAGCACGATGCGGTTGCCGGAGGTGCCGACGGGATGGCCGAGCGAGATCGCGCCGCCGTCGACGTTCAGCCTCTCGCGCTCGATCTCGCCGGCGGCGCCGTCGAGCCGCAAGATTTCGCGGCAGAACTTGTCGTCGTTCCAGGCGGCGAGACAGCCGAGCACTTGCGTTGCGAAGGCCTCGTTCAGCTCCCAGGTCTCGACGTCCTTGAGGGTGAGATCGTTGCGCTTCAGCAGCGGCGTCACCGACATCACCGGACCGAGCCCCATGATGCTGGGGTCGAGCGCGGCCCAATGGCTGTCGACGATCGCAGCTTTCGGCGTCAGCTTGTGCTTTGCAACGGCAGCGTCAGAGGCGAGGATCACCCAGGAGGCACCGTCGGTGATCTGCGAGGAATTGCCGGCGGTGACCTGCCCCCATGGGCGCTCGAACACCGGCCGGAGCTTTGCGAGCGTCTCGGCGGTGGAGTCCGGACGCACGCCATCGTCGTGGTCGAAGAACTTACCGTCGCGGGAAAACGCCGTTTCGACCTCGCCCTTCAGATAACCCGCGCTTTGCGCATGCGCGAGCCGGCGATGGCTCTCGGCCGCATAGGCATCCGACTGCGCGCGCGTGATGCCGAAGAGATGGCCGACGACCTCCGCGGTCTGGCCCATGTTCAGCTCGGTGACGGGATCGGTCAGGCCGCGCTCGAGGCCGATGATCGGCTTGAGATCGCGCGGCCTCAGCTTGAACGCCGAGGCGAGCTTCGCTGCCACGCCCTTGGCGGTGGCAAGGCCGGCGAACCAGCGCACGCCGGAATTCGGCCAGACCAGCGGCGCGTGGCTGAGCGCCTCGGTGCCGCCGGCGAGGATCATGTCGGCATGGCCTTCGCGGATATAGCGGTAGGCGGTGTCGATCGACTGCATGCCCGAGCCGCAATTGATCTGCACGGTGAAGGCGACCATATCCTCGCCCATGCCGAGCCGGAGCGCGGCGACGCGGGCCGGGTTCATCTCGTCCGCGATCACATTGACGCAGCCGAGGATGACCTGGTCGAAGCTGTCGGGCGAGAACGGCTGGCGCGCCAAGAGCGGCCGGCCGCATTGCACGGCGAGATCGACCGGCGTGAACGGCCCCGGCCCCGAACGCGCCTTCAGGAACGGCGTCCGGCTGCCGTCGACGATGAATACCGGTCGTGCCATCAGCTCGCCGCCCTCTGCTCACCGAGTTCCTGGAAGAACTGATGCACATTGACGGTTTTCTTGTAAATCGGCGACAGCGCCTCCGGCGCAAAATCGTCGACCTCTATCACTTTTGTGACGGCTTCGCGGGCAGCGGCGAGTTGCTCGCCCTCGGCTTGCGTGATCACGCCCTTGGTCACCGCCTCCTTCCAGTCGCGGATCTGCGCAGCGCGCATGCGCCTGGCGATCGCATCCGTCGCCGCGACCAGCTTGAACGCGCGCTCCAGCCGCGCAAAGCCGCCGTCGTCGTCGACATGGGCCAGATCCGGCGTGAGGCGCTCGCGTGCCGCCGATGGCTCCAGCACGATGGCAGCGCATTGGTGCACGATTCGGTCGGACGGGCCGAGCACGCGGGCGCCGAACGGCTGGACCACGAGCCTGAGGAAGCTGGCAACGAAGCGGTTCGGCAGGTTGGCGAGAATTTCGGCGAGCCGGTTCTCGATAGTTTTGAACCCGGTCGCCATGCACCATTCCAGCGCGGCAAAGTCCTCCTTCTGCCGCCCCTCGTCCTGCCAGCGCTTCAGCGCGGCCGAGAGCAGATAGAGCTCGGACAGGATGTCGCCGAAGCGGGCCGACAGCATTTCCTTGCGCTTGAGCGCGCCGCCGAGCGTCAGCAGCGCCATGTCGGCACAGAGCGCGAAGGCCGCCGAGTAGCGCGAGAGCTGGCGATAGAAGGGCGTGGCATCGCCCGCATCGGGCACTGGGGCGAATGCGCCGAAGGTCCAGCTGCGACCCATGGCGCGGAAGAGTGTCCTGAAGCTGTGGCCGACATGCTTCCAGAACGCCTTGTCGAACGCGCCGAGGCCGCGCTCGCGATCGCTATCTGCGAGCGCGTTCATCTCGTCGAGCAGGTAAGGATGGGCGCGGATCGCGCCTTGCCCGAACACGATGAGATTGCGGGTCAGGATATTGGCGCCTTCGACGGTGATGCCGACCGGCACGGCGCGGTGGAGATTGCCGAGATAGTTTTGCGGACCGTCGATCACGGCTTTGCCGCCATGGATGTCCATGGCGTCGTCGACCGCGGTGCGCATCCGCTCGGTCGCGTGCAGCTTCATGATGCCGGAGATGACGGCGGGATGGATGCCGGCGTTCAGTGCCGCGCAGGCGAGCCGGCGCGCGGCGTCGAGCTGGTAGGCGGTCGCGACGATGCGGGCGAGCGGCTCCTCGACGCCTTCGAACTTGGAGATCGAGATGCCGAACTGCTCGCGGATGCGCGCATAGGCGCCGGTGGTGCGCGCCGCATAGGCGGCCCCGGCGGCCGACAGTGACGGCAGCGAAATGCCGCGGCCGGCGGCGAGCGCGGTCATCAGCATCTTCCAACCCTGCCCCAGCCGCTCCTTGCCGCCGATGACGTAGTCGAGCGGGATGAAGACGTCACGGCCCCAATTCGGGCCGTTCTGAAAGACCTGCATCGAGGGCAGATGACGCTGCCCGATCTCGACGCCGGGCAGGTTCGTCGGGATCAGCGCCACGGTGATGCCGAGCTCTTCCCGGCTCCCCACGAGATGATCGGGATCATAGGCCTTGAAGGCAAGACCGAGCAGCGTCGCTACGGGACCGAGCGTGATGTAGCGCTTGTGCCAGTTGAGGCGAAGGCCGACGACCTCGCGACCCTCGAATTCGCC
Organism: Bradyrhizobium sp. USDA 336; assembly: GCF_044908355.1. NCBI lineage: Bacteria > Pseudomonadati > Pseudomonadota > Alphaproteobacteria > Hyphomicrobiales > Nitrobacteraceae > Bradyrhizobium > Bradyrhizobium sp. USDA 336. Next base: position 4,240,680 of record NZ_JBIYDC010000002.1, read on the forward strand.
CTTACAGATGATGCCGGTGTCGACCATCGAGGCGGCGTCGGAGCCGGCTTCCGGGCTGGTGAGGCCGAAGCAGGGAATCTCGCGGCCGTCGGCAAGGCGCGGCAGCCAGCGCTGCTGCTGCTCTGCGGTGCCGAAGCGCATCAGGAGCTCGCCCGGGCCGAGCGAGTTCGGCACCATCACCGTGACTGCGGCGGCGATCGAGCGGGTCGAGATCTTGCGCACCACTTCCGAATGCGCGTAGGGCGAGAAGCCGAGGCCGCCGAACTCCTTCGGAATGATCATGCCGAAGAACTTTTCGCGCTTGACGAAGTGCCAGACGTCCTGCGGCAGGTCGCGCGTTTCCCAGAAAATCTTCCACTCGTCGAGCATGGCGCAGAGCTCGTCGACGGGGCCATTGAGGAAGGCCCGCTCCTCGTCCGTCAGCGTCGCCTGCGGGACCTTCAGCAGCTTCGACCAGTCGGGGTTGCCGGTGAAGAGATCGGCATCCCACCAGACGTCCCCCGCCTCCAGCGCCTCGCGCTCGGTGTCGGACATCGCCGGCAGCACGCCGCGCGCCCATGAGAAGATCGGCTTTGTGATGGTGTCGCGGCGGAAGCTCATGGCGGACCTCATGCATCGGCGCGGTTGTCAGGCATTTTAGCGGAAATCGGCTGGCGGAGGCGAGCATCTCGCCTGCAACATTGACGCGGCCGGGCGGCCGCCCGAGCGATAACGGCGGGGGCGTGGGTGCAGTTCCGGGAGGGGAAATGGGTTAACTATTTGTCGACGTCATTCCGGGGCGACGCGCAAGCGTCGAGCCCGGAATCCATAACCACCATCGGGAGTATGGATTCCGGGCTCGCGCCCAACGGCGCGCCCCGGAATGACCGTGTTGAGGGAGAGGGCCTAATCCGGCCGCACCATCTCGAACATGTTTTCCGGCTTAATCTCGAAATAATCGCCGCGCCGGCCGGCGCGGACGATGGGGCGGGCGGCGGCGGTCTGGTAGACGCCGTCCTTGATCAAGGCCTTGTCGATGTGGACGGCGACGACTTCGCCCAGCGTCAGCCAGGCGTCGGCCTCCTTGCCATTGGCGCCCTTGAGGCGGACGATGTCGGACACCTTGCACTCGAAGGCGACGGGGCTCTCGCCGACGCGCGGGACATTGACGAGCTTGCCGGGCACGGCGGTGAGGCCCGCGACCTCGAACTCGTCGACCTCGGGGGCGACATGCGCCGCGGTCGCGTTCATGTGCTTGGCGAGATCCATCGTCGTCAGATTCCAGACGAACTCGCCGGTCTGCTGCATGTTCTCGACCGTGTCCTTCCAGTTGGTCGAGGAGAAGCCGATGATCGGCGGCACGTAGCAGAACGCGTTGAAGAAGCTGTAGGGCGCGAGGTTGACGTGCCCCCTGGCGTCGCGCGAGGAGATCCAGCCGATCGGCCGCGGCGCGATGATGGCGTTGAAGGGGTCGTGCTTGAGGCCGTGGCCCTTGGAGGGCTCGTAGAAGTACAGGTCTTTGTCGGTCACGCGCTGCTTCCTTTTCGTCATTGCGAGCGCAGCGAAGCAATCCAGAATCCCTCCGCGAAGACAGTCTGGATTGCTTCGCTGCGCTCGCAATGACGGAGTTTGTGGGTCCGTCCCGGTCCGCCTCCGGCGGTCATGCCCGGGCGATCAGTCTGCTTATAGGAGGAAACCCGCTGCCGCGTCAGTGGCGCGGCGACAGACCCGCGATGACGAAATCGATCATCTGGTCAATGGTCGGGCCCGGCTTGGTGGCGCACTGGGCGATCATCTGAGGGTGGAAGAAGCGCATCATTGCCGTGCATGAGCAGAGCGCGGCCAATTGCAGGTCGGGCGCCTCGAACTCGCCGGAGGCGACGCCTTGCGCGATCATCTGGCCGATCATTCCGGCAATGCACTCCATATGGGTGACGCAGACCTCCCAGTCCTCCTGCATCGCGATCTCGACCATCTCATGCAGCTTGTTGTCGCCGACATAGCGCTCGGTATTCATGCGATTGATGGTGATGAGCAGCTCGCGGAAGCGCGGCAGCACCGGACCGGGCCTTGCCACGATCCGCTGCGCCTCCAGCTCGACCTCGCCCATCAGCGAGCGGGCCACCGCCTGATGGATCGCCTTCTTCGATTCGAAGAAGCGATACACGTTGGCGGGGCTCATCCTGAGCTCCTTGGCGATGTCGCCGACGGTCGTCTTCTGGTAGCCGATCTGGCGGAACAGCCGCTCGGCCACCTCGAGGATGCGATCCCGGGTGTCGACTTCGATATGTTCCGAAACAAGGGCCATAGTCAGGACTCGCTGGTCAGCAGTCTTCTCATCTATTCAGCCGCTTCGGCAAGCGGAATTGCGTGCGGGTCATCGCTCCCATGCTGCGGCGCGGCCGGCTGCTCGGGCGTTCCGGCCTCGTCCAGGCTCTTGCGGAACCACAGGGCGTAGAGGCCCGGCAGGTACAGCAGCGTCAGGAAGGTCGCGACGAACAGGCCGCCCATGATGGTGATCGCCATCGGGCCCCAGAAGGCCGAGCGCGTCAGCGGGATCATGGCGAGAATGGCGGCGAGCGCCGTCAGCACCACCGGCCGGGCACGGCGGACAGTCGCCTCAACGATCGCCTCGCGCCGGGTCAGGCCGTGGCTGACGTCGGTCTCGATTTGGTCGACCAGGATGACCGTGTTGCGCATGATCATGCCGGCGAGCGCGATCAGGCCGAGCAGCGCCACGAAGCCGAACGGGGCATTGGCGACGTTGAGGCCCAGCGAGGCACCGACGATGCCGAGCGGCGCGGTCAGGAACACCAGGATTAGGCGTGAGAAGCTCTGCAGCTGGATCATCAGCAGCGTCAGCATCACCATGACCATCACCGGGAAGAGGATGAAGATCGAGGCGTTGCCCTTGGCGGATTCCTCGAACGCGCCGCCCGGCTCGATCCGGTAGGCCGGCTCGAGGTGATCCATGATCGGCTTCAGCTTCGGCGTGATCTGGTTAGTGACATCAGGGGCCTGCACGCCGTCGACCACGTCGGAACGCACAGTGATGGCCATGTCGCGGTTGCGCCGCCACATGATCGGCTCCTCGTGCGCGTATTCGATCTTGGCGATCTGCTGCAGCGGCACGGCGACGCCATTGCGCGAGGTGATGGTGAGATCGCCGACGCCGCCGAGGTCGAGGCGCTCGGACGGGATCGCGCGGGCGACTACGCCGACCTTCTCGATACCGTCGCGCACGGTGGTGACCTGCGAGCCCGAGATCAGCATCGCCAGCGCCTGCGAGACGTCCTGCGGGGTCAGGCCCATGGCGCGGGCACGATCCTGGTCGACGACGAGCTTGAGGTAGGGCGACTGCTCGTTCCAGTCGAGCTGGACGTCCTTGACGCTCTTGTTCTCCCGCATGACGTCGCGGACCTGGTAGGCGATCTCGCGGACCTTGTTGGCGTCGGGGCCGATCACGCGGAACTGGACGGGAAAGCCCACCGGCGGACCGAAATTGAAGCGGTCGACGCGCACGCGTGCCTCGGTCAGGAAGCCCTCGGCAGCCGCGGTCTCGATCTTGGCCTTGATGCGCTCGCGTGCCTCGACGCCCTTGGCGACGATGACGATCTCGGCGAAGGCCTCGTTCGGAAGCTGCGGGTTGAGGCCGAGCCAGAAACGCGGAGAGCCCTGGCCGACATAGGCGGTATAGGTCTCGATGTCCTTGTCGTCCTTGAGCAGCGTCTCGGCCTTCTTCACCGCCTTCTCGGTGACGTTGAAGGCGGTGCCTTCCGGAAGGCGCAGCTGCAGGAACAGCTCGGGGCGCTCCGAGAGTGGGAAGAACTGCTGCTGGACCTGGCCGAAGCCGACGATCGAGGCGGCGAAGACGCCGACGGTCGCGACCACCACGGTGATGCGGTGGTTGACGCACCATTTCACGATGGCGCGCAGGCCGCGGTACATGCGGGTCTCGTAGACCGCGTGCGGATCGTGATTGTGGTGCGCCTTCATCTCGGGCAGCAGCTTGACGCCGATATAGGGCGTGAAGATCACCGCCACGAACCAGGAGGCGACCAGCGCGATTGCCACGATCCAGAAGATGCTGCCGGCATATTCGCCGACCGCGGAATTGGCAAAGCCGATGGGGAGGAAGCCAGCGGCCGTGACCAGCGTTCCCGTGAGCATCGGAAACGCAGTAGATTCCCAGGCAAAGGACGCCGCACGCATGCGGTCCCAGCCCTGCTCCATCTTCACCACCATCATCTCGACCGCAATGATGGCGTCGTCGACGAGCAGGCCGAGCGCGATGATCAGCGCGCCGAGCGTGATGCGGTGCAGGTCGAGCGACATCGTGTTCATGACGATGAAGACGATGCCGAGCACGAGGGGCACCGACAATGCGACCACGATGCCGGTGCGCCAGCCGAGCGCCAGGAACGAGACGAACAGCACGATGACGAGCGCTTCCATGAAGGAGTGCACGAACTCGCCGACCGCGTGCTCGACCACCTTGGGCTGATCGGCAATCAGCTTGACGTCGACGCCCTGCGGCACCGCCTTCATGAAGTCGGCCGTCGCCTTCTCGACCTCCTTGCCGAGCTCGAGGATGTTGGCGCCCTTGGCGGTGACGACGCCGATGCCGATGGCGGGCTTGCCTTCCTGGCGCACGACGAAGCTCGGCGGATCGACATAGCCGTGGGTGACGGTGGCGATATCGCCGAGACGGAACACGCGGCCGTTGCTCTCGACCGGCGTTTCGGCGACGGCCTTGGCACCGTCGAGCGCGCCGGTGACGCGCAGCGGCACGCGCTGCGAGGAGGTCTCGACCGTGCCGGCCGGCGTCACGTTGTTCTGCTTGGCGAGCGAATCGAACAGGGCCTGCGGCGTGATGCCGAGCGTGGCGAGCTTGGCATGGCTGAACTCGACGAAGATGCGCTCATCCTGGTTGCCGTAGACGTCGACCTTGGTCACGCCCGGCACCTTGAGCAAGCGCTGGCGAAAACCTTCGGAGACCTTCTTGAGCTGGGCATAATCGGCGCCGTCGCCGGTCATCATGTAGAGGATGGAATCGACGTCGGAGAACTCGTCGTTGACGACGGGCCCGAGAATGCCGGACGGCAGCTGGCCCTGCACGTCGACCAGCTTCTTGCGCAGGAGATAGAAGAGGTAGGGCACGTCCTTCGGCGGCGTGTTGTCGCGGAAGGTGACCTGGAGCGCGGTGAAGGCGGGCTTGGAATAGGTCTGCACCTTCTCGAAATAGGGCAGCTCCTGGATCTTCTTCTCGATGGGATCGGCAACCTGGGTCTGCATTTCCTGCGCGGTCGCGCCGGGCCAGATCACGGAGACGTTGACCACCTTCACCGTGAAGAACGGATCCTCGGCACGGCCGAGCTTCTCGTAGGAGAAGAAGCCGGCGACGCCGAGGATGATCATCAGGAAGAGCACCAGCGTCGGATGGCTGACGGCCCAGGCCGAAAGGTTGAAGCGCTTCATCGCACTCTCCGAAAGACGATCCAGTTGCAAACAACGACAGCCGCTCTGTTCAAACCGTCGTCGCGAGGCAGCGAAGCAATCCAGGGGGCTGGGCAGGTTCTGGATCGCTTCGCCGCTTCAGCCTTTGCTTAGGGACAAAGGCCGAAACTCACCTCACACGACGTAACTCACTTCTTTTGTCTCGCCGATCCGGGGCGACCGCAGGGCGAACCCGGAAAATGACAGGACTAGAAACTCAGTGACGACACGATCCGCACCCGCTGGCCGGGATCGAGCTTCTGCACGCCGAGCGCGACGATCTTGGCGCCCTCTTCGACGCCGCCGGTGATGACGACGTCCTTGCTCTCGTAGGACTTCACCGTGACCGGCTTGAGCGTGACGCCACCGTTGTCGTCGACGACGTAGAAGGAGGGCTTGCCGCCTTCGTTGAAGAGCGCCGACAGCGGCAACCGCGCGACGCGCTCGATCGCGGCATCCGACAGCGTCAGCGTCGCCGTCATGCCGAGCGCGACCTTGTCGTCGGCCTCGGGCAGCGAGAACTTTGCCAGATAGGTCCGCGTGGCGGGATCGGCTGCCGGCGCGATCTCGCGCAGCTTGGCCGTGTATTTCTTGTTCGGCTCGGACCAGAGAGTGACGCTGGCGACGCCCGACTTGGCGCGTCCGACCAGCGTCTCAGGGATCGCGACGACCGCTTCCTTCTCGGCAAAGCGGGCAACACGGATCGAAGCCTGGCCCGCGGCAACCACCTGGCCGGGCTCGATCAGCGTTGCGGTGACGACGCCGCGGGCGTCGGCGTTGAGCGTCGCGTAGGAAAGGGAATTCTTGGTCAACTCGACCGAGCGCTCGGCCCGGTTCAAGCGCGCACGGGCTTCATCGGCGGCGGCGCGGCTCTGGTCGAGCTGGGCGTCCGTGGTCCAGCCCTTGGCCTTGAGGTCCTTGGCGCGCTGCTCGGCGGCGGCGGCCTGGGCCAGCACGCCGGTTGCGGCGGTCTGCTCGGCAACGGCCTGCTCGGCCTGGAGCTTCAGGTCGACCTCGTCGAGGGTGGCGAGCGGCTGGCCGATTTCGACTGTCTGGCCGACTTCGACGAGGCGTTTGGCAACCTTGCCGGCGACGCGGAAGCCGAGATCGCTCTCGATCCTGGGACGGATGGTGCCGACGAAGCTGCGCTCCGGGGTCTCGGCAGCGTAGTGGGCGGTTGCCACCAGAACCGGCCGCGGCGGCTCGGCTTTCTCGGCGACGGTATCGTTGCACCCTGCCAGCGAAACGGCCATCAGGGCGAGCGCGGCTCCTGCGAAAAGCTTGGAATAGCTCGACAAAATCGACCGGACGAACATCGAAGGACACTCCTGCATCTCGATTGAGAGGAATGTCGACTGTTCACTGATAAAAGTCAATAATCGTCAGTCATCAGGAATGCGTGATCGTGAACGGGTGGTAAGGATTTGGGGACCACTGCGGAGGTGCTATCGCAGGGTAGGCAAAGCGGAGCGTGCCCCCCATTTGCTCTTGGTGGAAGGTGGTGGGCACGGCGCAAGTGCGCCTTTGCCCACCCTACCGAGAGTAACGAGCTGCGCCCTCACCGCCCCCGTTCGGCGAATTCGTGCTTGCTGTCGTGTCCGCCGACGAACACCAGGATGCCCGCGATCAACGGCAGCACGGCGAGCACCAAGAGGCCCGTCGAGGTCTGCCCCGTCGCTTCCTTGACCCAGCCGATCAGATAGGGCCCGCCGAAGCCGGCGAGGTTGCCGATCGAGTTGATCAGCGCGATGGCGCCGGCGGCGGCCGTGCCGGAGAGCCAGGCAGTCGGCAGCGTCCAGAACACGCCGAAGCAGCAGAACACGCCGATCGCGGCCACCGTCAGCGCCACCATCGTCAGCGTGGGATCGGTGAGATAGGAGGAGATGCCGAGCGCGACTGCGGTGAGCAGCAGCGGCGCGCCGACATGCATGACGCGCTCGCGGCTCGCATCCGAATGCCTCGCCCACAGGATCATGGCGATGGTGCCGAACAGATACGGGATCGCCGTGACGAATCCGGTCTGGGCGTTGGTGAGGCCGAACGCCTTGACGATCTGCGGCAGCCAGAACTGCATGCCGTAGAGCGCGCCGACGAAGCCGAAATAGACCAGGCTGAGCGCGATCACCTTCGGTGAAGACAGCGCCTCGCCGAGTGAGAAATGCTTCACCGCCTGCTTGGCCGCGATCTCCGAATCGAGCTTCGCCTTCAGCCAGGCCTTCTGCTCGGCCGAGAGCCAGTCCGCCTTCTCCGGCTTGTCGGTGAGATAGAACCAGGTGACGATGCCAAGCAGCACCGATGGGATGCCCTCGAGGATGAACAGCCACTGCCAGCCTTTCAGCCCCATCATGCCGTCGAGCCCGAGCAACAGGCCCGAGATCGGCGCGCCGATCACGGTCGAGACCGGCACCGCGATGGCGAAGGCAGCAAGGAAGCGGGCGCGATATTCGGCCGGATACCAATAGGTGAGATAGAGGATGATGCCGGGGAAGAAGCCGGCCTCGGCGACGCCGAGCAGGAAGCGCAGGACGTAGAAGCTGGTGACGCCGCTCACGACGGCCATCAGCGCCGAGATGATGCCCCAGGTCACCATGATACGGGCGATCCAGCGGCTCGCGCCGAATTTCTCCAGCGCGAGGTTGCTCGGCACCTCGAAGATGAAATAGCCGATGAAGAAGATGCCGGCGCCCCAGGAGTAGATCAGCGGCGTGAATTTCAGATCGGCGTTCATGGTCAGCGCGGCGAAGCCGAGATTGACGCGATCGAGATAGGAGAAGAAGTAGGCCAGCACCAGGAACGGAATCAGGCGCCAGGAGATGGCGCGGATTGTCGAGGTTTCGATGTCCGACTTGGTGGCGCCGGCGGAACCGGCATAGGTGGTGGTTTGACTCATGGCTTCCCGGGTTGTTGCTTTTTTCGGGTCTGCGGCCGTTTTCAGCATCGCGAGCAAAGAGTCAATGGAGCAAGCAATGCACGAGACGCAGCCGGGCACGCCTGTTGCGCCTCTACGGACCTCACTGATCCGCGCTGCTTTTGGGATTGCGTTTGGCATGTGTATCGATCGGGTTGCCATGCGCGGTCCCGCAGGGTGGGCAAAGACGCCGTAGCGCCGTGCCCACGTCTCGTCGTCGAATAGGCGGCGCGCTTCGCTTTGCCCACCCTACAAGACTGCCGTCGGAGACTCACTCCGCCAGTTGAAACCGTTCGAAACGGTCCAGCTCCTCCTCGATCACGCGCTTCAGCTCCTTGCGGCCCGCCGTCTTCCTGCCCTGCCCGACCCAGGTCCATTTCTGCATCAACAGCTTCTTGTTCTGCCGGTCGGTCTTGAGATCGAGCGCGGCGACGATCTCGTCCCCGACCAGCACGGGCAGCGCGAAATAGCCGAGCTTGCGCTTGGCTTTCGGCACATAGGCTTCGAACAGGTGGTTGTAGCCGAAGATGAGGTTGGTGCGCTTGCGCTGGATGATCAGGGGATCGAACGGCGAGAGGATGTGGACGAGATCGGGCGACACCTCATGCGGCTCAAGCGCTGCAGGCGAGGCCCAGTGCTCCTGCTTACCGGCGCCCTCGATCGCGACGGGCACGAGCTCGCCGCGGCGGACGCGCGAGGCGATCAGGCGCGCGACCGGCTTCTTGCTGGGCGCATCGAGATGGCAGACCGAATCGAGGCTGACCACGCCCTGCGAGCGCAACGCGCGGTCGAGCAGATAGGCCGTGATCTCGCTTGCCGGCGCCGGCTTCGGCAGCCTATCCCAGCCGAAATGACGCGTCGTCAACTCGTAGGTCTTAAGCATGCCCTGGCGCGCGCTGATGGTGACCGCCCCGGTATAGAAGGCGAGCTGCAGCGCCCGCTTCGAGGGCTTGCGGCTCTGCCACAGATGCTCCTTCTCGACGAGCACGTCGTCGTCGATGTCACGGATCGTCAGCGGCCCGCCGCGCAGCAGCCGCATCACCTTGCGCGTGTCGGCCGGCTTCACCGCGGCGAACCATTTGTGTCCCTCGCGGCGGTGCTCGCGCATCGCCGGCAGGAAGAAACGGAAGTCGTTCGCCGGCACGTAGGAGAGCGCGTGCGTCCAGTACTCGAACACGGTCTTGTCGACACTCTGGGCGTGGCGCAGATCGGCGCGGCGATAGGACGGGATCCGGCTGAACAGGATGTGGTGATGGCAACGCTCGATGACGTTGATGGTGTCGATCTGCACATAGCCGAGATGGGCGACAGCGGCCGAGACGGCCTCTGCGCCTTCGCCGAACGGAGCGCGGTCGGTCAGCCGCTGGGCATGCAGCCAGATCTGCCGGGCCTGTGTCGTCGAGAGCGGAAGCGGTTTGGGCGTGCGGGGCATTGCAGCGTGCAATGTAGCGGGATTCGCCGCGAGGCAAAGAAGCAGAGACGCGAAAAAGCCGCGCTGCCATCTGCTGCCAGCGCGGCCAGAACGTGTCAATTCGGCGGGAATGTCTTACTTTTTCGCCATCGCCTTCTCGGCACTCGCGTAGTGCTTGCAGGCGCCGCGCATGTTGCCTTTGCTCATGTCGGAATTGGCCGCAGCCATCGACTTCCGCGCTGCCATCTTGCTGGGCGTGTCTTCGCCGCCCAGTCCGGCAACGAGCTTTGCCATGTTCGCACTGGTGCACGCCATCTTGGCAGCCGATGCGGGGGTCAGAGCGAGTGCTACGAATGCCGTCGCGAGCAACAGGGTCTTCATCAAGTTCTCTCCTCGAATAGGCAGCCGGCCTGATGCCGGCTAACGCGACCGCCATTCTTCCGACACGAGTTTGCAGGGAAAAGACAATTTCGTTGCTGCGCTGCAGTGGTACCCGCTTTTCAGCGTGCGGCTTTTGGGCGCTCCCCGACGCTGCCGGTGGCAACCTCCGGCTCGCACATAGCCTTGCCGCGTCCATCCGCCTGGCAGCGATAGACACTGCCGGTGAGGCGATCGACCAGCCAGATGTCCTCGTCGGTCGGCCCTTCGAGCCCGACATAGCGGGAGGTCAGCCCGGCGATCAGTGTCGAGAGCAGGATGGCCACCGCGATCATCGCCGCACCGATATAGATGGGCATTGCGTTCAGGGTCGCTGTCCGATCCGGCGGGCCGCTGCGATGGAACTGATAGTCGCGCTGATAGTCACTTGACCTCGGCACAGGATGGAACTCGCCCCCTCACGTCAAATTATCCAATGATTGAAGGATATTAGGCGGGCATCTGGACGAATTCTTGTTCGCGGGCAGGCGGCGAGGCGACGCCTTTGCGACGTTCGGGTTTCCCAGAAACCCGCTGCGGCCGGCTCGAAAGCAAACTGCGAAATGATCGAACCGGACCACAGTGCCCTCGGCTCGCCATTTCGAATGTGACCGAGATCACATCGGAGCCGTTGAACCTCCCCTACGCTCGCAGCATCAAATCGCCATCAGGCGTAACAGCGAGGATACCACCATGACGCATTTCAATAAGTCTTTTGGACTGACGGCGATCACCCTGACAGCCGTCCTGTCGATGACGGCCGGCCTTGCGCTGGCTGGCGACAACAACATCTCCGCCGGCCAGATCGTCGATGCGCTGAAGCCGAAGCCGGCGACGCGCGGCCTGTCCGTTGGCCCCCAGACCGACACGACTGTGCAGGCCAAGGAAGCGACCTTCCTGAACACCGTGCGCAACCGCTCGACCCGGTCGCTCTCGACAGGCGAGCGCGAGCAGATCGCCGAGCTCGCTGCGACCAAGCCGAAGATCGATCTGGAGATCCAGTTCGACTACAACTCGGCCGACATCGCCAAGACCTCGATGGCCTCGGTGCAGGCGCTCGGCAAGGCGCTGTCCGATCCGGCGCTGAAGGGCTCGACCTTCGTGGTCGCCGGCCACACCGACGCGACCGGCGGTGAAGGGTACAATCAAGGGCTCTCCGAACGGCGCGCCGATACCATCAAGAAGTACCTGATGCAGAATTACGGCCTCAACGGCAACGATCTCGTCACCGTCGGCTACGGCGAGACCAAGCTGAAGGATGCTGCCAACGGCGCTGACGCCATCAACCGCCGGGTCCAGGTCGTGAACATGGACACCAAGACCGCAGCGAAGTGATTCTCGGCTCCTGGAGTAAAACACGCCGCCTGCCGCAGCCCGGCGGGCGGCGAAATCATATCCAGCTTTGGAAAAGCATCAGCCGGTTGAAGCTCTCCATCGAGGTGCCGACGAAGGCCGCGGAAATCGGCAGCATCACGGCAAAGCCGGCTGCCGCGACGCCGACATAGGTCCACAACAGCCAGCGCGGCAGACCCTCGCGGCGCAGCACATAGACCAGTGCCAGGGACGCCGCGGTCGCGGCCGGCAGATAGTAATAGATGAAACCCAGCGTGCGGGGCAGCAATGCCCAGGCGAGCCAGGGACCGAAATAGAATGCGGCGATCAGGAATGCATCCCAGCGCCGCGCCACGATGAAATCGCGCAGCACTATGGCGAGTGCGGGCAGAGCCGGCCACAGCACGAGCGGATTGCCGAGGAAGACAATCGCGGCGATGTGGTCCTCCGCGGTCTTGTCGAACAGGAACCAGACCGGGCGCGCGAGCAGCGGCCAGGACGGCCATGCGCTCATATAGGTGTGGCCGGCGATGGCCGTCGTGGTGCTGTCGGCAAAGATCCGCCGCTGCGCCTCGATCAAGTCCGGCGGCGACAATCCGTAGAGCGGGACGAAGGCGGCAAGATAGGCCAATGCCGGCAGGACGGCGAAGCAGAGCGCGACATGATGCAGCTTGAGGCCTGGCCAAAGCTCCGGCCGATACCAGTCGTCCGGCTTCGCATCGGCGAACAGCATGTGCCAGCCCTGCATCAGGCGGATCACCGCAACGACGACGATGCAAACGCCGAGCGGGAACAAGCCGCTCCATTTACACGCGGCCGCAAGGCCGAACAGGCTGCCCGCCACCGCGAACAGCACTTGCGGCCGCTCTCGTCGAAACCCATGCATGAAGGCGGCGGTGGCGAGCAGGCCGAAGCCGAGCGCGAAGATGTCGAGCATTGCGATGCGCGCCTGCACGTACAGCATCTGGTTGAAGGCTGCGATCAGCGCGGCGGCGATCGCCGGCGACTGCGCGCCGAACAACGCGAGTCCGCACAGATAGATCGCGACGATCGCGAGCGCGCCGAACAAGGTCGCGGGATAACGCCAGCCAAGCGCGTTGTCACCGAACGTTGCGATCGATGCCGCGATCAACTCCTTGGCCAGCGGCGGATGCATCGGATTAAGCATCGGCTCCGACATTGCAGGCGTCAGCATCTGGCGCGCCGCCGGGACGTAATGCACCTCGTCGAACACGAATTTTTCCGGCGTCGTGACTCCGATCAGCAGCACCAGATGAGCGATCAGGAAAATCGCGACAGCAATCACTGCACTCCGCGACACCGCAGGAACCGCAGGCAATTCGCGCATCTTTTGTGGGGCTGTGTTGCGTGGCAAATCGGCTTCACCGCGGAGAAAAATAAACTGCTTCCCGTCATTGAACGCATTCTGCCGCAACTGTCACTAAGCATGACGCACGTCCGCGCCGCTTGTGATAATTCCGCCACATCAGAAGCGCGCGCGTTCCGGTACGATCAGGGACACATCGATCGGTTGCGAAATGAATTTGCGTTTTTGCCTTTTCTCCACACTGCTCACGGCCGCAATCTGTGCGGCATCCGGCGCCGAAGCACAGACGCGCGTCGGCCAGGCTGTCGTCATCCAGAACGAAGTGGTGCGGGTCGCCGCGACCACGACGCCGATCAATGTCGGCGACAGCATGCTGCGCGACGAGACCGTGCGGACCGGCGCCGACAGCGCGGCGCGTTTCGTGATGGCCGACAGCACCAATCTATCACTCGGGCCGAGCGCCACGCTGAAGCTCGACCGCACTGTCTTCAACGACGAGCACAGCTATCGTGACGTCGCGATTCGCATGACCACCGGCGCCTTCCGCTTCGTCACCGGACGCTCCGACAAGGCCGCCTACAAGATCACGACGCCGCTCGCCACCATCGGCGTGCGCGGCACCACGCTCGATATTCTCTCGCAGCGCGGGCGCTCCGTCGTCGTGCTTCAGGACGGCGCGGCCAGCGTGTGCACGAAGAGCGCCCAGTGCGTGCAACTCACCCAGCCCGGCGACACCGCCATCATCACCTCGACTGGCGGCAAGGTGAGCATCACCAAGAGCAACACGCCGCCCTGGACCTTCGCCGCCAATTGCGCCGCGAGCGCCGGGTTGTGCGCAGTCAACCAGTACGCCGGCGCCTCGCCGACCATCACGCCTGCCGTCGAGGACGACGCCATGCTGTGCGGGCGCTGACGATGGCGAAGTTCACCGTCCGGCACCTCATCCTTGCCGTTGCGCTGGCCGCATCTGCGGCGTTTGCGCTCGTCACGTTCGATGCCCGCCCGGCGGCTGCACAGGCCTCGGAGTGCGGGTCCGAGTGCGGTGAACCAGAGCCCACTCCCTCCCCAACCTATTCGCCGTCGCCATATCCGTCCCCGACCTATTCCCCGTCGCCGAATCCCTCGCCCACGCCGACCCCCTCCCCATCGCCCAGCCCCTATCCGTCGCCTTCACCGAGCCCGGCTCCGTCGCCGTCGGGACCGACGGGCGCGGATTCCAGTGGCAATTCGATCGGCGGCCTTGCCAATCAGCGCTTCAATCAGATGATCACCAACCGGGTGCTCGGCACGGTGCTGCTCGGCGTCAACGAGCAGATCAATTGCGGCGACTGCATCAGCGCGTTCGGCTCGGCCGGCTCGTTCTCGGCCGGCATCCACGGCCGCAAGCAGCTGACCAACAATCTGTCGCTGCTCGCCGGCATCGCCTACACACACTACGAAGGGGGCGGCTACGAGATCACGAGCGCACCGATCGGCGCTTTCGCGCTGCGCTACGACTTCACCGATTGGGGCTCGTCGCGCCCGTTCTTCGACGTCGGCGCGATCCTGACCCCATGGGAGAAGGCGCGCTACACGCGCAGCTACGACACCAGCCTCGGGCCGGTGACCGTGACGAGCTCGACCAACGCGTCCAACTACGCCGTTTACGGCCGCGCCGGCTGGATGAGCCGCCTCTCGCCGCGCGACGAGGTCGCGGCCTCGATCGAGGTCTGGCAGCTCTGGCAACGCGTCTCCGGCTATCGCGACAGCGCGGTGGCGTTCAACCCGTTCGACGCCAGCATCGCTGATGGCACCGACCGCACCAGCCTCGTCAAGATCGGCGGCCAGTGGACGCATCTGTTCGGCAGCAACATCGAGACCAACATCAATGGCGGCTGGGTGCAGTCCTTCGCCAGCCACAGCGGCATCGTCGCCACAGTGACCGGCCAGGGCACGGTGGTGCCGACCATGGGCAACCAGGGCTGGTTCGAATATGGCGGCCGCCTCGGCTTCCGCGTGCAGAAAGGCTGGATCGTGGACCTCTTCGCCAACGGCACGCTCGGCCCGCAGCCGGTCGGCAACACCATCCACGGCGGCGTGGGGCTGCGGATCAATTATTAGCCGGCGAGAATCCCGCCTCACATTCCGCTGTCATGCCCCGGCTTGACCGGGGCATCCAGTACGCCGCGGCCCATCGGTTTAATCACTGCCGTCTCGGAGTACTGGATCGCCCGGTCAAGCCGGGCGATGACAGTGAGTATGTGGCGAGAGCGACCCGCCCTCACGCGGCCGACTTGCCCTCGAACGCCCGCCGCAACACCTCAACGTCCAGCTTGACCATCTTCATCATCGCCGCCATCGCGCGTGCGGCTGCGGCCTTGTCCGGGCTCGACAGGAACTCGAACATCACCTTCGGCACGATCTGCCAGGCCACGCCCCAGCGATCTCTCAGCCAGCCGCACTGCTCCGCCTTGCCGCCATGGGCGAGGAACGCGTTCCAGACGCGGTCGACCTCGGCCTGATCGTCGCAATGAATCATCAGCGAGATCGCGTGGGTGTATTCCATCTTCATCCCGCCATTGAGCGCGACCAGCGGCTGTCCGGCCACGGTGAACTCGACGACGAGCACGGAGCCTTCCTTGCCGGACGGGCCGTCCGCAACGTTGCGCTGAACGTGTGTGATCGTCGAATTCGGGACCAGCGAGACGTAGAATTTTGCAGCGTCCTCGGCATCGCCGTTGAACCACATGCAGGGCACGAGCTTGGACATGGTGAATGCTCCTCTTGAGGTCTGCTGTTTCGGCTCAGGCGTTCGCCAGGTCGGGCTGCAGAGGGGCGGCGGAAAGGTCCATCCAGTTCACGCCCCACATATGGCCGTCCGGATCCTCGAAGCTGCGGCCGTACATGAAGCCGTATTCGTCCTTCGGGCTGGGATCGGCAACGCCTCCTGCAGCCTCCGCCCTGCCAACGATGTCATCGACCTCGCTGCGGCTGTCCGCGGACAGGCAGAACAACGCTTGGTTGGAGATCCTGGCGTCCGCGATCGGCTTCGGCGTGAACTGGCGAAATTTGTCGTGAGTCAGCAGCATGGCGAAGATGGTCTCGGAAAAGACCATGCAGCTCGCGGTCTCGTCGCTGAATTGCGGGTTCTTGACCGCGCCGACCGCCTCATAGAAGGCAGTCGCGCGCTTGAGGTCGGTCACCGGCAGGTTGACGAAGATCATCTTGGGCATCGGAAGCTCCTTGGCGGGGTACTGGCCAAGGACGGATGGCCAGGCCGCCATCCGACATGACTTCCGACAAATTTTTGGACCCCGACTGCGGGGGCCCTGTCGCGCCGCTCTCCGCGCCCCTGAAGAGACTTACTTCTTCTCGTTGGGATCCCGGTGCACCGGGTCGATCCACAGCACGGTCTCGGGCTTCTCGACCGGCTCAATGTCGAGGTTGATGGCCACCGCCTCGCCGTCGCTGCGCACCAGCACGCATTCCAGCACCTCGTCGGGGCTGGCGTTGATCTCCTGGTGCGGCACGTAGGGCGGGACGAAAATGAAGTCGCCAGGGCCGGCTTCCGCGGTGAATTGCAGGCTCTCGCCCCAGCGCATGCGCGCCTTGCCCTTCACGACATAGATGACGCTTTCGAGATGGCCGTGGTGATGTGCGCCGGTCTTGGCATCCGGCTTGATGCTGACGGTGCCCGCCCACAATTTCTGGGCGCCGACGCGGGCGAAATTGATCGCGGCCGCACGGTCCATGCCCGCTGTCGACGGCACATTGGTATCGAGCTGATTGCCGGGAATGACGCGCACGCCGTCATGTTTCCAGCGGTCATCATGATGATGACCATGGTCATGGTGGGAATGCGAATGGTCATGGCCGGTCATGGGACTTGCTTTCTGTTGGTTCCGTGCGCGGCAAACTAACCCAAAGCCGCAGCCGCAAGCCATACCAAAATCGGAACCCTCATAGCCGCCCAGCGTTGTCATTCCAAGCAAACTGAAAGGAGATTTTCATGGGCAGCACGACCGACAAGATCAAGGGCACCGCCAACGAGGCGATCGGCAAGGCCAAGCAGGGCGTCGGTGAAGCCACCGGATCCGATCGGATGAAAGGCGAAGGCGTGGTGCAGGAAGTGAAGGGCAAGGGCCAGCAGGCAATGGGCGATGCCAAGGACGCCGCGAAGGATGCGATGGATCGCGCCGCCGCTGCGGCTCGCCGCGCCGCGGAGTGACGCGCGTTGGATTGAAACTGAAAGACCGGCCGCAAGGCCGGTCTTTTTGCTTGTATCGATTTCATCCGTCATGGCCGGGCTTGACCCGGCCATCCACGTCTAGACCGCACGGCACGAAGATCGTGGATGCCCAGGCCTTCGCCTCGCCGAAGCCGCTTCGGCCGCGCAGGCGGGACGAGCCCGGGCATGACGATGTAGAGACGTCAGTCACTTCACCGCGAGCAATTCCACGTCGAACATCAGCGTCGCGTTCGGCGGGATCACGCCGCCAGCACCGCGGGCGCCGTAGCCGAGCTGCGGCGGGATGATCAGCGTGCGCTTGCCGCCGACCTTCATCGAGGCGACGCCTTCGTCCCAGCCGGCGATGACACGGCCCTTGCCGATCGGGAATTCGAACGGCTCCTTGCGGTCGACGGAGCTGTCGAATTTCTTGCCCTTCTGGCCATTCTCATAGAGCCAGCCGGTGTAGTGCATCACGCAGATCTGGCCGGGCTGCGGCGAGGCACCGGTGCCGACGGTGGAGTCGATGATCTGCAAGCCTGAAGCTGTGGTCATGGTCTTTCCTGCGGTCTGGGCCGAGGCCGTGGTAGAAACGAAATGCGACACGCTGGCGATCACGGTGATCGCGAGTGCCGACATCAGGGCGAGGAGCGCGCGCTGGAAACGCTGCATAAAACACCTTCCGTTTGAGGCGGGAGGTGTCTAACCCAAGGCGGTCGCCGTTTCCACCCCCTTTAGAGCTCGATATCTTCGAGCCGAACCGGCAGCCTGCGGATGCGCTGGCCGGTGGCGTGATAGATCGCATTGCAGATCGCAGCATTGGTGCCGACATTGCCAAGCTCGCCGAGGCCCTTTGCGCCCAACGGGTTGATGTGATCGTCCTGCTCGGACAGCATAATCACCTCGACGCCGGGCACATCGGCATTCACGGGCACGAGGTAATCGGCAAGATTGTCGTTGACGTAGCGCGCATTGCGCTCGTCGATCTCGGTGGCCTCGAGCAGCGCCGAGGACATGCCCCAGATCAGGCCGCCCATGAGCTGGCTGCGCGCGGTGCGCGGATTCATGATCCTGCCCGCCGCGAACGCGCCGACAAGGCGGGGGCAGCGGATCTCGTGCGTGAAGCGATTGACGCGGACCTCGACGAACTCGGCGCCGAAGGCATAGGCGATCTGGTCCTTCATTTGATGGCCGCCGACCAGCCGGACCTGCCCGCTGTGCATGGCCCTGAAGGAATCCAGCGGCGCGCCCTCCGGCTTCCACTCGCCATATTCTTCGACCACGCCGACGCCGAGCGCATCGAACGCCTTCTCGATGTCGAGCGAGCGATCGCCCTTGGCCGCCTGGGTCGAGGGAGCCGGGCTGATGCCGACGGTCTCCTTGGCCTTGTCGGCAAGGCTGTCGCTGGGCATCAGCGCCTTGAACAGGCGCTGTCGGATCTGATCGCACACCATCATCACGGCCGAGCAGGTGCTGGCAGTGGAATTGGAGCCGCCGGCAACCGGCGCGGGCGGCAGGTCGCTGTCGCCCATGAAGACCGCAACCTTCTCCAATGGCACGCCGAGCCGCTCGGCAGCAGTCTGGGCTATGACGGTGTAGGCACCGGTCCCGATCTCATGGCCGGCGATCTCGACGCGCGTGCGGCCGTCGCGCTGCAGGCGCACGCGTGCGGCGGACGGTCCCGCCAGCGTCGGATAGCACGTGGCGGCGCAGCCGTAGCCGATCAACCAGTCGCCATCCGACATCGATTTCGGCTGTGGCGAGCGCTGCGACCAGCCGAACGCCCTGGCGGCTTCGTCGAAGCACGCCATGAGCGATCGCGACGTGTAGGGCTTGCCATCGATGGGATCCCTGGTGGCGTCGTTGATGCGGCGAAGCTCGACTGGATCCATGTTCAGTTTCACCGCGAGCTCGTCCAGCGCGCTCTCCAGCGCGAACAGGTACGGCACCTCGGGGGGCGAGCGCATGAAGCCGGGCGTGTTGCGATCGGCACGCACAATCGAGACCAGGCTGTCCACATTCGGGCAGGCATAGAGCCGCGTCGTGGTCTTGGTGCCGCCGACGCAATAGGCGTCGGGGCGCGAGGAGACCTCGGCCCCCTCATGCCTCAAGGCGACCAGCTTGCCGTCGCGGCTCGCACCGAGCTTGATCTCGTGACGGGTCTCGGCGCGATGAGTGGTAATGGTGAAGCCCTGGTCGCGGGTCGGGACCAGCTTGATCGGACGGTTCAGGCGCCTGGCCATGGCGGCGATGATGGCGGTGCGCGGCGTCATCGAACCTCGCGACCCGAATCCGCCGCCGACATAGGGATTGACCACGCGCACCTTGTCGGCGTCGATGCCGAGCTGCTCGGCCACGCCGTTCTTCAGGCCATGGACATACTGGCTGCCCTCGTAGATGACGAGATTGTCGCCCATCCAGGTGCAGCTGGTCGTGAACAGCTCCAGCGGATTGTGATGCTGCGTCGGCGTCTCGTAGGACGCGGTCAGCTTGACCTGGGCCGCGTCGAACGCCTTGGCGAAGTCCCCGACCTTCGGGTCTTCCTTGAACTGCGAGTTTTGTCCTTTCGCGGCGGCTGTCGTCGTCCCCGGCGAATCGAAAGTCGCGCTGGGCGTAGCAGCGCTATAGCTGACCTTGACGCGGTTGGCCGCTTCGCGCGCGGCCTCATAACTCTCCGCCACCACCACGGCGATGATCTGGCCGTCATGGGCGATCTCGGCCGATTTCAAAGGCTGGATCGTGGTGCCGGCATAGCCGCCATTGCTGAACAGTTTCGACTCCTTCAGCTTCGGGGCGTTCTCGTGCGTGACGATGTCGATCACGCCGCGGACGCGCTTGGCATCGTCGAGGTCGAAGCGGTCGATGCGGCCCTTGGCGATGGCGCTGGTGACCAGGAACGCGTAGGCTGGATTGTCCAGCGGCATGTCCGAGGCATAGGTCGCCCGCCCCGTCACCTTTGCGGCCGCATCATAGCGCGGCACGGGCTGCCCCATATTCGTCCTCGGCCCAGGAGCTGCAGCGGTCATGGTCAGATCTCCATCGTTACGGCCTGCTGGAGCGCGCGTGCCACGACCCGCTTGCCGAGCGCGATCTTGAAGCTGTTGTACCGGCGCCCGCGGGCGTCTGCGAAAGCTGCATCGGCGACGCGCTGTGCCAGAGCTTCGTCGAACCTCTGTCCCTTCAACATCGCCTCGGCCTCACGCGCCCGCCACGGCACGGTGGCGACGCCGCCAAGCGCGACGCGGGCGTCCCGGATCGCGCCGTCCTGAACGTCGAGCGCGATCGCGGCTGACGACAGCGCGAATTCGTAGGATTGCCGGTCGCGGGCCTTCAAATACACCGAGCGTGGCCAGCGGCCGGAAATCGAGAACGACGAGATCAGCTCGCCGGGCTGAAGCGCAGTCTCGATGTCGGGCGTGCTGCCTGGTGCCTTGTGAAGCTGCGCGAACGGCATGCTGCGCGTACCGGCCTTGCCGGTGATCTCGACCATGGCATCGAGCGCGATCAGCGCCTGCGCGAAATCGCCAGGATACGTCGCGATGCACTGATCGGAGGTCCCGAGCACCGCATGAATGCGATTAACGCCGTCCATCGCGGCACAGCCGGAGCCTGGGTTGCGCTTGTTGCAGTTCTCATAGGAGACATCGCGGAAGTAGTTGCAGCGCGTCCGCTGCATCACGTTGCCGCCGAGCGTTGCCATGTTGCGCAGCTGGGCGCTGGCGGCGAGCTTCAGCGAATCCGCGATCACGGGATAGTTGCGCTGGATCTCCGCGTGCGCGGCGACGTCGGACATCTTGGCAAGCGCGCCGAGGCGCAAGCCGTCGCCGCCTGGCGCGATCGCCGACCAGGCATGGGCCAGCGGACTGATATCGACGATCGCGGTGGGCCGCATCACGTCGAGCTTCATCAGATCGATTAGGGTGGTGCCGCCGGCAAGCGGCTGCGCCGCCGCCTTCGTCAGCGGATCGTTGGCGGCCGCGGCGGCGCCGAGCGCCTGCACGGCCATATCCGGGTCTGATGCTCTCTGATACGAAAACGGTCGCATGCGCCTAACCTTTCATGATCTCGGGCGCGGCCTGCTTCACGGCAGCGACGATATTGGGATAGGCAGCACAACGGCAGATGTTGCCGCTCATGTATTCGCGGATGTCGGCCTCGCTGCCGGCATGGCCCTCCTTCACACACGCGATCGCCGACATGATCTGACCGGGCGTGCAATAGCCGCACTGGAACGCATCGTTGTCGATGAAGGCCTGCTGCATCGGATGCAGGCGGTCGTCGGTGGCGAGGCCCTCGATGGTCGTGATCTCCTGCCCCTCGGCGGCGAGTGCCAGCGTCAGGCAAGACACCACGCGGCGACCGTCGATCAGCACCGTGCAGGCGCCGCACTGGCCGTGGTCGCAGCCCTTCTTGCTGCCGGTGAGCTTGAGATGTTCGCGTAAGGCATCGAGCACCGTGGTGCGCGCATCGATGCTCAGGCGCTTGTCCTTGCCGTTGACGTTCAGCGTGACCTCGACCGGAAGCGACGGATCCTGCGCCGCTGACGCCCGCGCGTCCTCCGACGCCGCGCGCGCCGTGATCGGGATCAGCGCGCTGCCCGCCGCGCCGGTCATGAAGGCGCGCCGGTCGAATCCGGATGATCTGGAACCTGGTTTGTCGGGCATGGCAGGCCTCCGCCGCTGATCTGTAAAGCAGCGCACGCCTGCACCGCTCATCGCCCCTTAACCTGGAGCAATGGGCGCAGTTCCGGATGAAGAAGGGCGGCGCTGCAAATGCCGCGCCGCCCTTCGTCAACTTTTCCTGATCTCGCGTGGGGAACTGCGCCGGCGATCAATAACCCAGCGCGCAGCCGTCCTTGCGCGGATCGGAGCCGCCGGTGAGCGTGCCCTTGTCCCAATCGATCCAGATCGCCTGGGCACCGCCGAGCGGGCCGACCACGCTGGTGGTCTTGTGCCCGAGCTTCTTCAGGCCCTCGACGACGGCCGCCGGCACGCTGTCCTCGAGCTGATACTGGCCCTCGTAGTGCAGACCGCGCGGCATGTCGATCGCTTCCTGCACGTCGCAGCCGTAGTCGAGGATGTTGGTCAGGAGATGAGTCTGGCCCGTCGGCTGGTACTGGCCGCCCATGACCGCGAACGACATCGTGGAACGGCCGCCCTTGGTGAGCAGGCCCGGCATGATCGTGTGCAGCGGGCGCTTGCCGCCTTCGATGCAATTGGGATGGCCCGGCTGGATGCGGAAGCCGCCGGCGCGGTTCTGGAACAGGACACCGGTCTTGTTCGAGACAATCGCCGAGCCGAAGGAATGCGCAACCGAATTGATGAACGAGCAGACGTTTCGGTCCTTGTCCACGACCGTGATGTAGATGGTCGAGGGATTCATGGGCGGCGCGACGTTCGGCAGGTCGAGCATGCCGTCCAGGCGGATCTTGCTGATGTACTCGTCGGCAAAGCCCTTCTCGAGCATCTCGGCGACGTTGATCTTCATGTGCTCGGGAGAGGCGACATGCATCTCGCGGTTCATGTAGGCGATGCGTGCCGCTTCCGCCTCGAGATGAAAGCGCTCGACGCTCACGGGCGCGTACTTGGTCAGATCGAACCGCGACAGGATGTTGAGCATCAACAGCGCGGTGACGCCCGGGCCGTTCGGCGGGCACTGCCAGACGTCATAGCCCTTGTACATGGTGCCGATCGGCGTGGTCACTTCGGTCGTGTGCGCGGCGAAATCGTCGAGCGTGTGCAGGCCGCCGATACCCCTCAGGGTCTCGACCATGTCCTCCGCGATCTCGCCCTTGTAGAAGGCGTCGCGGCCGTCCCTGGCGATCGCGCGCAGCGTCTTGCCGAGCTCGACCTGGCGAATGACGTCGCCGGCGACCGGCGGCTGGCCGCCCGGCAACAAATAGCGCACGGTGTTGGTACCGTTCTTCAGCTTCTCGAACTGGTTCTTCCAATCGAAGGCAATGCGAGGCGCGACGACGTAGCCCTCCTCGGCCGCCTTGATCGCGGGCTGGAGCAGCCGGTCGAAACCGAACCTGCCGTGATCGCGCAAGACAGTCGCGAAGGCATCGATCACGCCAGGGATCGAGACCGCATGCGCCGAGGTCAGCGGCACGGAATTGATCTTGCGTTCGAGGTACCAGTCGGCATTCGCCGCCTTCGGCGCACGGCCGGAGCCGTTATAGGCGACGATCTTGCCCTCGCCGCGCGGCTGGATCAGCGCAAAGCAATCACCGCCGATGCCGGTCGATTGCGGCTCGATCACGCCGAGCAGGGCGGAAGCCGGCAACCGCCGCGTCCACCGCGGTGCCGCCCTCGCGCAGCACCTCGATCGCGGCGAGCGAGGCCTGCGGATGCGAGGTCGCCACCATCGCATTGGTGGCGTGGACCGTGGACCTGCCGGGGAAATGGAAGTTTCTCATCGAATGTCTTGCTCTCTTGGCCGTCGGCGCGGTTGGCGCGCCATCTCGAAAACCGCGTCTACATGGCACATTCCCGCCCCGCGGGGCAATGCTGGCATACCAGGAAAATGGCTGCTATCCGCTGGGCGTATGGACCTTTGCAGGCTCTTGCTATGCGGGTTTTCCGGGCGCGAGCCGCCTGCTAAACGAGCGGCCATGACGTCGAGCAATACGCCTTACAAGGTCTGCGCCTTCTATCAATTCGTCGCCCTCCCGGATTACCGCGAGCTGCGCGAGCCGCTGCGCGCCTGCTGCGCCGGCCTTGGGCTGAAGGGCAGCGTGTTGCTGGCGCAGGAGGGCATCAACGGCACGGTCGCCGGTGCACGGGAGGCGATCGACGCCTTCGCTCACGAGCTCGCACGCGGCGACATGTTCGCCGGCAGGCTCGATAATCTCGAATTGAAATTCTCCGCTGCGGAGGCGATGCCGTTCGGACGGCTGAAGGTGCGGCTGAAGAAGGAAATCGTCACGCTGGGCGATGCGGCCGCCGATCCGACGCGCCAGGTCGGCACCTATGTCGATGCGCGCGAATGGAACGCGCTGATCGCAGCACCCGATACCCTCGTGCTCGACACCCGCAACGCCTTCGAGGTCGCGATGGGCACGTTCGAGGGCGCGCTCGATCCCGGCATCAAGAGCTTCGGCCAGTTCAAGGACTTTGCCGCCGAGCAGCTCGATCCGGCACGGCACCGCAGGATCGCGATGTTCTGCACCGGCGGCATCCGCTGCGAGAAGGCGAGCGCGCATCTGCTCGCACGCGGCTTTGCCGAGGTCTATCACCTCAAGGGCGGCATCCTGAGATATCTGGAAGAGGTGCCGGAGGCGGAGAGCCGCTGGCGCGGCGAATGCTTCGTGTTCGACGAGCGCGTGGCGCTCGGCCACGGCTTGCGCGAGAAAAACAAGGACGTAACGCGTGACGAATGAGATCAAGACGCTGAGCGAGCGCATCGACACGCTGGAAACGCGCCTCGCCTATCAGGACGATACGATCGAGACGTTGAACCAGACCATCACCGCGCAGTGGAAGCAGATCGACAGGCTGACGCGGCAGATCACCGAGCTCAATGCTCGGCTGCAGGACGCCGAGGCAAATGCGCCAGGGCCTGCCAACGAGCCTCCACCGCATTATTGAACGGTGTTACTGGCCGGACGCCTTGGGCAGCAGGTCCATGACCTCGCCGGACATTACCAGGCGGTTGCGGCCTGCGGCCTTGGCGGCATAGAGCGCCCGGTCGGCAGCTTCGACCAGCGCAGCGACCCCCGCGGTTCGTTCGAACGCCGGTCGGCAGGCTGCGCCGCCAAGCGAGGCAGTGACGCATCCAGCCGCCTGATTGCTGCTATGGGCGAGGCCGGCCTCGTGAATGGCGATGCGGATCCGTTCGCCGACGCGGGCGCAGCCGGCGGCATCGATGTTCGGCATCAGCATGGCGAATTCCTCACCGCCGTAACGCGCCGCCAGATCGCCGGCGCGCTGCGCTTCGGCCGCGATGATCTTGGCGATCAGGCGCAGGCAGGCATCGCCCGCGGGATGGCCGTATTCATCGTTGTAGGCCTTGAAGTGGTCGACGTCGATCATCAGCAGAGCAAGGCTGGAGCGGTCGCGATAGGCGCGCGCCCATTCCTCCTTCAGGCGTTCGTCGAAACGACGGCGATTGGCGAGGCCGGTGAGACTGTCCTCGATCGCCAGCGTCTCGAGCCTGGTTTCCAGCCTCTTGTGCTCGGTGATGTCGCGGGAGATCGCAACCACACCGTCGACGCGGCCATCGTCCTTGCGTGTCACCCGCATGGTCGATTCGAGCCAGATTTCGCCGTTCTGCCGATGCGAGTTGCGGTAGGTGAGACGCGCCTCCTCCTTCTCACCGCGCTTCATCGCGTCGACGATCGCCTGGACCTCCGGCAGGTCTTCCGGATTGATACCCGCGAGGGCAGGCGTGCCGATCAACTGATTTGGACGCCAGCCGACGACACGGACTGACGAGGGCGAGACATAACGCAGCCGCTCATCGAGGCCGATCCGCGTCACCATGTCGCTGGAGCCTTCGGCGAGCAGGCGGAAATGCGCCTCCGTCTCGGTCAGCGCGACGGCCATGCGCTGGCCGCGCTGCAACTGCCGCACCAGGACGCCGCCGATGACTGCGATCAGCATCACCAGCGCGAGCACGTAGAGCATGCGGGAGATCGCCGCCGCGCGCCACGGCGCGAGCAGCTCGTCCTTGTCGACGGTGGCGAGCAGGAGGAGCGGGAATCGACTGCTGCGATTGAAGAAGCTGACGCGTTCGGCACCGTCCAGCGGCGAGGTGAAATGATAAGCGCCGCTCGGCCGTTGCAGGCTCGGCTCGCGGAACAACGGCTTGTCGGCGACACTACGCCCGACGAACGTCTCGTTGCTGGGATTGCGCGCGACGATCAGTCCGTCGCCATGCGCCAGTGACACGGAGCTGTTGCGGCCGATTTCGAACTGCTTGTAGAAATGCGACAGATAGTTCGAGCTGATGGTCGCGAGCACCACGCCGCCGAAGCTGCCGTCCTGCTTGCTGAAGCGGCGTGACAGGGTGACGACCCATTCGCCGTCCAGCAGGCTCTTCACCGGACGGCCGACATGGGCCTCGCGCTTCGGCGAGAGCTGGTGATATCGGAAGAAGGCATCGTCGCTGAAGGTCGTGCCAATCGTACCGGGTGAGGTCAGCCAGTTGCCCCGATCATCGATGATGGCGAGGCTGTGAATGCGCGCGATCGCCTTGTTGCGCACATCCAGCAAGGTGCGCAGCTTCGCGATCGTGACCGGGGCGGTGCCATCCATCTCCAACCGGCTGACCACGCCGACGACACCGGAATCCAGGAGATCGAGGCTGTCTTCGGCATGCTGGGTCAGCGAACGGGCAACGTTCGCCATCTCCATCTCGGCGTCCTTAAGCACCGCATCGCGAGCCGTCCATTCACGCCAACCGCTGACGCCGAGGATGGTCGCGCAGGTCAGCGCGACGAAAGCCGCCGCGCGCAGCGGCAGGCGGCTCCATCCGGCTCGTTGGGTAGCACTCATGCGGCAGGGTCCTCCGATCGCTCGGAAACCTCTGCCGCTTGTGTTATTTAATTCTGAAATCGCTACCGGACTACGCGGCGGTTTCCGCCCTTTCCAGTAGTCTTACGGACGCGGCGATCGGCGCATCGCTAACAAGACATTAGCGGGCCGATCGGAATCCGGCGCCCGCCGCCGCTAGCTGAAGATGGCCTTGACCTTGGCCCAGAGCGAAGGATGCTCGGCATCGGCGTCGGCCTTCGAGGGCGTCGGCTGCGCCGCGCTCACGGGATCGGACGCTGGGAACGTGTCCCTCAGCCCGTCGTCGAGCTTGGACTGCCGATCGGCAGCGAGCGCCTCGCGCAGGTCTTCGGCGTGCTTATCGTGCGGCGCGGGGTTGAATGTCTCAGCCATGATCTCCTCCATTGGCTGGTCAACGCGGCCCGATTGCGCTGGTTCCACTGTTCCGCTGAGGGCCGCAGCGGTGTATCAGGAGGCACAACCTTTTTCAGGACCATTCGTGCCCCAGCCTTCGACGAAACCCTTCATCGACGTCCTCTCTGGCCAGCGCCAAGCCATCCCGCCCATGTGGATGATGCGCCAGGCCGGGCGCTACCTGCCGGAATATCGCGAGGTGCGCGCCAAGGCGGGCGGCTTCCTCGATCTCTGCTTCAACCCGGAGCTTTCCGCCGAGGTGACGCTGCAGCCGATCCGGAGGTTCGGTTTCGATGCGGCGATCATCTTCTCCGACATCCTGGTGATCCCCTATGCGCTTGGACGTTCGGTGCGGTTCGAGGCCGGCGAGGGCCCGCGGCTCGAGCCGCTGGACGATCCGGCCAAGGTGGCGACGCTGGCGACGCGCGCAGATTTCGGCAAGCTCGAGCCGGTGTTCGAGGCGCTGAAGATCGTGCGCGGCGCGCTCGATCCCAAGGTCGCGCTGATCGGCTTCTGCGGCGCACCGTGGACGGTGGCGACTTACATGGTCGCGGGCCACGGCACGCCGGACCAGGCGCCGGCCCGGATGATGGCGTACCGGCATCCGGAAGCTTTTTCGCAGATCATCGACGTCCTGGTCGACAACTCTATTCAATATCTGCTGGCACAGCTCGACGCCGGGGCCGACGCGTTGCAGATCTTCGACACCTGGGCCGGCGTGCTGCCGCCCGCCGAGTTCGCGCGCTGGTCGGTCGAACCGACGCGGCGTATCGTGGAGGGCGTCAGGGCCAAGGTGCCGGACGCGAAGATCATCGGCTTCCCGCGCGGGGCCGGCGCGCAGCTCCCCGGTTACGTCGAAGCCACCGGCGTCAACGCCGTCAGCATCGACTGGACCGCGGAGCCTGACTTCATTCGCGAGCGGGTGCAGAGCAGGGTCGCGGTGCAGGGCAATCTCGATCCGCTGGTGCTGATCACGGGCGGCGCCGCGCTCGACCGCGCCGTCGATGACGTGCTGGCCAATTTTGCTGCCGGGCGGCTGATCTTCAACCTCGGCCACGGCATCCAGCCGGAGACGCCGATCGCCCATGTCGAGCAGATGATCCGGCGCGTGCGGGGGTGATTTGTTTCGCCCTTTTGGGCGCCGCAAAACAAGAGTGCGAAAACAACCCCATGCACAGTAGCCAAGTCATTGAAAAGCTTGGACTGGCATGACTCGCCTGTGCGTTTTGACTTGTCGGGCAAAACAGGCGCAGAATGACATCATCGAAATCGTGATTTCGGCAGGGCTTACCTAGGCCGGCTGCGCTCGATGATCTCCCCCGCACCCTTCGCCAGCAGGTCCAATCCCACCGCGCGGCCGAGCTCGCGCGGACGGTTGGCGGGCCCGGTATGCGAGGCCTCGATGATGGTGTTGCCGGAGAGATCGAGCACCGAGGCGGTGAGCGACATCTGATCGCCCGTGATGGTCGAGAAGCCCGCCACCGGTGAATTGCAGTGGCCGTTGAGCACCCACAGCACCTCGCGCTCGGCGTCGGCGGAGGCGTGCGCAGCGGCGTTGTCGATCGACGACAGGATCTGTCGCGTCTGCCAATCCTGCGCGGCGCATTCGACCGCGACGATGCCCTGCCCTGCCGCCGGCAACATCTCCACTGCTGTGAATTCGTAGGCGATGCGATGGGACAGGCCGACGCGGTCAAGGCCCGAGCGCGCCATGATCAGCGCATCCGCGGGCCCTACAGCGCCGCCATCCGGCAGGCGCTGCTTCTCGCCGTTGTCGAGCTTGCGCACACGCGTGTCGGCGGCGCCACGGAAGTGGATCACCTCGACATCGGGGAACAGCCGCCGCGCATAGGCTGCGCGGCGCACCGCGTTGGTGCCGATCTTGAAACCCTTGCCGCGGGACTGCCGTAGCGCCTCCAGCGTCACACCCTCGCGCAGCACCAGCGCATCACCAGGCGGATCGCGCGACAGCGTGGCGCCGATGACGAGGCCGGGCGTGTCCTCGTTGCCCGGCATGTCCTTCAACGAATGCATCGCCGCCTGGAGCTCACCCGACAGCACCGCGGCGCGGATCTGCGCCACGAAGGCGCCGCCTTTGCCGCCATGTGGCAGCAGCTTGCTGGTCTGGTCGAGGTCGCCCGTGGTATCGAACTTGACGATCTCGACGTCGAGACCGGGCACGGCGGCGGTCAGGCGGCGCGCAATCTCTTCCGTCTGTGCCAGCGCCATGGCGCTCTTGCGTGTGCCGATCTTCAGTCGCGTAGCCAAGTCCAAATCCTTTCAAAGCGCGAATTTAATGCGCATCCTCCAATATCATGTCGGAGGCCTTTTCGGCGATCATGATGATCGGCGCATTGGTGTTCCCCGACACCAGATCGGGCATGACCGAGCCATCGACGACACGCAAGGCTTCGAGCCCCCTCACCTTCAGCCGCTGGTCGACCACCGCGAGCGCGTCGTTGCCCATACGACAGGTCGAGGTCGGATGGTAGATGGTGCTGCCGCGCTCGCGGCAATAATCCAAGATCTCGGCGTCCGTGGATACCTTTTCGCCGGGGTCGTACTCACTGACCACGAAAGGCTTCAGCGCCGGCGCGTTCAGTATCTTGCGCAGGATCTTGATGCCCTCGACATTGGTGGTGCGGTCGGTCTCGGTGGACATGTAATTGATCCGGATCTCCGGCGGCACGGTCGGGTCTGCGCTCTTGATGCGCAGGGTGCCGCGGCTCTCGGGCCGGAGCTGGCACACCGAGGCGGTGAATCCGGAGAAGGCGTGCAGCTTCTCGCCCATCTTGTCGGTCGAGAACGGCAGGAAGTGCACCTGGATGTCGGGCGAGGCGAGACGCGGACTGGTCTTGAAGAAGGCGCCCGCCGTGCCGGCAGCGATCGTCAACCAGCCCTTGCGAAACAGCGCATAGCGTGCGCCGGCCATGGTGCGGCGAAGCGGATGATTGATGGTGTCGTTGAGCGTGATCTTCTGCGAGCAGCGCATGACGATGCGGACCTGCATGTGATCCTGCAGATCATGGCCCACGCCGGCAGCATCGAGCACCACCTCGATGCCATGCTTGCGCAGGAGATCGCCGGGCCCGACGCCTGAGAGCTGAAGCAGCTGCGGCGAGTTGTAGGCGCCGCTCGACACGACGACTTCCCGCCGTGCACGCGCGCGGCGCAAAGCTGCGCCCTGCCGGTATTCGACGCCGACGGCGCGGCGCCCCTCGAACAGGATGCGTTGGGCGTGCGCAGAGGTCTCGATCTTGAGATTACTGCGGGACTTGGCAGGCCCGAGATAGGCGACCGACGTCGAGGCGCGCCGGCCGTTGCGCGTCGTGGTCTGAAACAGGCCGACGCCTTCCTGCGTCGCGCCGTTGAAATCAGGATTGTAGGGCAGACCGCTCTCGACGGCGGCGTCGATGAAGGCCTTCGACAACGGATCGGTCACAATCATGTTGGACACCGGGAGCGGCCCGCCCGTGCCGTGATACTGATCGGCGCCGCGCGACTGATTCTCGGCCTTCTTGAAATAGGGCAGCACGTCGTCATAGCCCCAGCCGGTGTTGCCGAGCTGGCGCCAGCGGTCGTAGTCCTCGTGCTGGCCGCGGACATAGAGCAGGCCGTTGATCGAGCTCGATCCGCCCAGCGTTTTTCCGCGCGGCTGGAACACCTGGCGGCCCTTCAGCTCGGGCTCCGGTTCGGTCTGGTACATCCAGTTGACGCTCTTCTCCTTGAACAGCTTGCCGTAGCCGAGCGGGACGTGGATCCAGATGTTGGAATCCTTCGGGCCGGCCTCGAGCAGCAGCACGCTGTGCATGCCGTTCGCCGAGAGCCTGTTGGCGAGCACGCAGCCGGCGGAGCCGGCGCCGACGATGATGTAGTCGAATTCGGGATCGGTGGGTGCGAGGGAGGAAGTTGCGTTCATGCGCTACTGTTCTTCTTGTTGGCGTGGGCGTTTCGAGCTCGTGAGTAGCACAATCAAGCCCTGACGCGCAGCGCCTCGACCAGCGACTTGAACGCACGGGCATATTCCGCGCCGGCCTTTGCGACATCGACGCGTCCGGCGCAGGCGACCGCGGCCTCGGTCACCGCGCCGAGCAGCAGCCGGGCCAGCGGCTCGACCGGCTGGCGCGCGATCAGGCCAGCCTCCATCGCTGCGGAGAGCGCACGCGGCAGCTTGCCGCCAAAATGTTGTGCGTCTATCTCGCGCCAGCGCTCCCAGCCGAGCACGGCCGGGCCGTCACGCAAAATGACCTGGCCGGTCGGACCTTTCGCGGTGGCCGCAAAATAGTGCTGGGTGCCGGCGACCATGGCGGCGAGCACGTCCTTTTCAGTGCGCGCCGTGCGGTCGATCTCGGCAACGAGGTCGCGCGAGACCTGGTCGAACACGGCTGCGAACACCGCCTCCTTGGTCTTGAAGTGATGATAGACCGCGCCCTTGGCGACCGAAGCGCCTTCGGCAATGTCGTCCATGGTGGTGGCGGCAAAGCCGTGCGTCCCGAACAGGCGCCGCGCCGCCGCCAGGATCGCTTCCGATGTTGCCGCCCGCCGCTCCGCCTGTTTGGCCATGAGTCTCGTCTAGTTGAATTCGGTACAGCCGGCCAGTTGACTTTTCGACTATCGGTCGGTATTTACCGACTATCAGTCGGTTTTAATTGTGAGGTCGCCATGCCGAGCCGAGAGATCGTCGAAGCCTTTGCCAAGCGGCTGGAGGATGGCGACTTCGTCGGCGCCATCCTCGATTACTACACTCCGGACGCCGCGACCTATGAGAACCTGGCCGAGCCCGTGGTCGGGCGCGACAAGCTCGCGGACAAGGAGCGCGGCGTGCTGGCGGCGTTCAAGAAGGTCACGGCCGTGCGGCTCGGCCCGAGCCTGATCGATGGCGACGTCGTCGCCAGCCGCTGGAAATTCTCGTTCACCCACGCCGAGGGCGCGACGCGGACATTGGAAGAGGTTGCGTGGCAGACCTGGCGAGGCAATGAGATCGCCGAGGAGCGCTTCTTCTATGATCCGAAGCAACTCGGACGCTGAGCGGGAATGCCCTATCGGTACAGCACGACCACGGCCAGGCCGACGAGAGGCGCAAGAAACTGAACCGCCTGCCATGCAGATCCGTTGATGGACCACCGTCCATAGACGATCGTGCCGGCGGGCTGTGATGACGATCCGGCCCGATCCCCGAAGGCTTTCCATCGCACCTCGGCAGGACCGAGAAAATCTTCCGGCTTGACCGCCATGTCGGCGCTGCTCAGCACCACCTGCATCATCTCGCCTTTCGGCTGGAACATGGCCTCTGCCCCGGGTGGCGCGAAGAAGCTGCGCTTCGAGGCGATGTGCTGCTCATAGAAGTCCCGCCCTACCGTGACGGCCGCAGCGTATGGACTGACGTACGGCACCCCCGAGATGCCGGGAACGACCAGATGGCCCACCCCGCGCACCTCCTGCCAGGGAATGAAGAGACCTTTGAGCCATGGCCTGTGGAAGTGGATGCCCGCGGAAGACATGGAGACGACCGCCCGATCCGCGTAAAAGTGCCGGTAAGCTGAAAACGCGATCCATCCCAATCCCAAGTAAAGCATCATCCAGCCGAAAACATTCAGCGATGGGTTCACGAGATGGCTCCAATAGAGACTGCGCATGGCGCCGACATAGCTGGAGCGGCCGCTTGGCCCGCCGACCAACACGCTGATCACACCGATCACGCCGGAGACGATGATCAGGACAAGGACGCCGATCAACAATTCCAGCAGCAAGGGCAGGCCGGACCGTCCGATCAGGCTCGTCAGTGCATAGCCTGCGAATGCCAGACCCAATAGAGCCACATAGACGACGGCCAAAACGGCTCCATTCTGGCCGCGACTCTCGGCGTTAAGCGCGACCGCAAGGCCGGCGACGCAAGCCCACATCGCCCATGGGACCCGGTCCATCCGCCACTTGTCCATCGTGTATTCGACAGTTGCCGACACGTCGGCTGAAGGCTCGCTCATGGACAGGCCCCCGGGATTTCGAACGCATCCGTGCCGACGCGGCGCATGGTCGCCTGATCGGTCCAGGAACGTATCACGCGATCAATGAGACGTCTCGATCCGCTGACGAGCAAACGGCAGCGGAGCAATTGCTGTTGACGTCCGACTGGGAAGCAGATGATCCCCAGAGCACGGTGCGCTGCGATTGCGAGGGGCTTGTCATTTATCGACTGATCGGTCTATATATCCGCATGAGGCAAAACACCCCAGCGCCGTTGCCCCGTGGCCGACCGCGAAGTTTCGACATGAACGCCGCCGTCGAACGCGCGATGGATGTGTTCTGGTCGCGCGGCTATCACGCCACGGCGCTGCCCGATCTCCTTCGTGCGACCAGGCTGTCGCGGGGCAGTCTCTACGCCGCTTTCGGTGATAAGCATTCGCTCTTCTTGCGCGCGCTCGATCGCTACATTGCGGATGCCTTGGCGCGGATGGATGTCGAATTCGATCCTCGAAACGACCCGGTCGACGGCCTGCGGGCCTATCTTGCCGGCTACGTCGAGCGCACCAGCGGCAGCAATGGTCGGCGCGGATGCCTCCTGGTGGCCACGGCCATGGAACTGGCTGGCGGGGATGCCGAAGTCGGTCGACGCGTTGCGAGCTTCTTCAAGGCGATGGAGGCCAAGGTGACGGAGGCCCTGTCCCGCGCGAAAGCGGCGGGCAGGTTGGCCGACGGCATCGAGCCAGCAACGGCCGCCCGGGTTCTCGTCTGTTTCGTTGAAGGGCTGCGCGTGGTCGGCAAGACGGCACCGGTACGAACGACATCGCAGGCCGCCGTCGACGTTCTCATCGGTCGTTTCGTCAGGTAAGGACCCCGCAATGCTTCCGCTGATGATGGGCCTATATTTGGACTGATCAGTCTTGAAAGGGACGTGCGCCATGTCTGCCATCCAGATCGTCTGCGCGATCGCCGTTCCCCTGATCTGGGGTTATCAGTTCGTGGCCATCAAGGTGGGCGTTGCGGAGTTTCCGCCGCTCTTCTTCCTCGCACTGCGCTTTCTGGCCATCGCACTGCTGCTCGTGCCGTTCGTCGCCAGGCCCACGCATCGACAGCTCGGCCCGGTCGCAGCCATTTCGCTTTTCCTGGGCGGACTGAATTTCGGGCTCTTCTACGTTGGCCTTGGGCTCGGCTCTGGAAGCATGTCGGCCGTCGCATACCAACTCGCCACGCCCTTCACCGTCCTGTTGGCCTGGCCGCTGCTGGCGGAGAGACCGTCACTTGCCACCTGCGCCGGGGTGATGCTTGCATTCGTCGGCGTGACCGTGTTGGCGGCGGAGCCGGGCCAGTCCGCGAATCCCCTTCCGCTGCTGCTTGTGGTCGGAGCAGCTTTCGCCTTCGCGGTATCCAACGTGCTGACGAAACGCTACGGCCCCTTTGACCCCTTGATGCTGATGGGATGGTCGTCGCTGCTCACGGTGCCGCAGGTCATGTTGATGTCGCTGCTGCTGGAGTATGGACAAGCGGCGAGCCTTGCGACAGCGGGCGAACGGGGCTGGCTGGCGCTCGCCTACACGATCTTCGTGGGAGGAATTGTCGGGTTTGGCCTCTGGTTCTGGCTGATCGCCCGTTGCTCGATGGTCCGCGTCGCGCCCTTCGGTCTGCTGCTTCCGGTGTTCGCCTTGCTTTCGAGCGTACTGTTTCTCGGCGACCGACTGACGCCGAAGCTGATCGTCGGCGGACTGCTCGCGATGTCGGGGGTCGCCATCACTCAGCTGAGGCCGCGCCCTCGCCCCGTTTGATGTCCGGCTTGCCGGGCGTTTGTATCGATTTGTTATCGATACTTCGTGATGAACACGCAGAAGTGGTGGCGGCCGGCGCGCCAAACGGGGGATAATTCATAGTTCGTCAAAGGTTTGCGGCGAATTCTCGGTTACGCGCCCGACGAAAGACGCTCGCTGCCAGGCTCCTTAATGCGGACTCGAACGACCAACTATGTCGCACGGCTGTTCGCCGGCGATCTGTCGGCCTTTGGCGGTCCCGCAACCGACGAGGCGGTGGCCGGGCATATCCGCGCCGAGCAGATGTCGCTGGTGCTCGGCTATTCGGTCGGGATCATGCTGGCCAATGCCTGCAACGCCATTGTGCTAGCCATCGCGCTGTGGCAGTCGCCGGACAGGATGCCCGCCCTGATCTGGGCGGCGGCTGTCGCCAGCGCCGCGATCGGATTTGGCCTGCAATCCCACGTCGCGCGCCGCATCACCAAGCCGCAATTCGTCTCGCGTCGCGCGATGTATCGGCTGGTGCGCAACGCCTTCATCCTCGGCGCGGCCTGGGGCATCGTCCCGGTCGCCTTCTTCGCCGACGCTTCCAGCGGCGGCCAGCTCGTCATTACCTGCCTGTGCGCGGGCATGCTGGCCGGCGGCGCGCTCGCCTTCGCGACCATCCCGATCGCGGCGATCGCCTTCACGGCGCCGATCTTCCTAGGCATCGCCATCTGCCTCGGCCGGAACGGCGATCTCGCCTTTCTCCTCATCGCCTTTCTCGTCGTGATCTACGGCAGCGTCCTTTTGCGCGGCGTGTTCGTCAATTCGTTCTCGTTCGCGCGGCGCGTCATCCGGCAGATCGAGGCCGAGCGCACGGTGCGGCTCGATCCCCTGACCCACCTGCCCAACCGCGTCGCCTTCAACGAAACGCTCGATGCCGCGCTCAAGCGGCTGGCGCTATCGGGCGAGGAATTCGCGGTGCTCCTGCTCGATCTCGACCGCTTCAAGGAGGTCAACGACCAGTTCGGCCATCCCGCCGGCGACGAATTCCTGGTCCAGGTCGCCAGCCGCCTGCAACGCTGCACGCGCGCCGCCGAGCACGTCGCGCGGATCGGCGGCGACGAGTTCGCGCTGGTGATGGCCAATCTGACACGGCCCGAGGATGCGCTCGAGATCGCCGAACGCTTCGTCGCGGCGTTCAGCGAGCCGTTCCAGATCGAGGGCCGCCAGATGGTCGGCGCGATCAGCGTCGGCATCGTGCTGGCGCCACGCGACGGCAACACGCCGCTCGACCTCATGAAGAATGCCGATGCCGCGCTCTACCGCGCCAAGAAGGTGGGGCCGGGCACGGTCTGCTTCTTCGAACAGGCCGACGACAAATCGTCCCGCGAGCGCAAGGCGCTGCAAGCGGACCTCGCAGGCGCGATTGCGCGCAACGAGCTGTTTCTGGTGTTCCAGCCGTTCCTCGATCTCGGCACCAACCGGATCACCGGCTTCGAGGCGCTATTGCGCTGGCAGCATCCTTCGCGGGGGCTGGTACCGCCGAGTGAATTCATACCAATCGCGGAGGAGACCGGGCTGATCCACGAGATCGGCGAATGGGTCATCCGCCGCGCCTGCGCGACGGTTGCGGATTGGCCGGAAGAGATCAGGGTCGCCGTGAATTTCTCGGCCGCGCAATTCCACAACACCGCCATCCTCCAGACCATCGTGCAGGCGCTCGCCGACGCCAGGATCGCCCCGCATCGGCTCGAGATCGAGATCACGGAATCGATGCTGCTGGCGAAATACGGTTCGGCCGCGACGGTCCTGAACGCGCTGCTGGAGCTCGGTGTCACCCTCGCGCTCGACGATTTCGGCACCGGCTTCTCCTCGCTGACCTACCTCCGCAAGCTGCCGTTCAGCCGCATCAAGATCGACCAGTCCTTCATCCGCGACATGCTGGTGCAGCCGGACTGCGCGGCCATCGTGAAATCGGTGATCTCGCTTGCGAGCGATTTGCGGATCGGCGTCGTTGCGGAGGGGGTCGAGACCGCCGACCAGCTCGAATATCTCAGGCAGATCAGTTGCGACGAGGTGCAGGGCTATCTGATCAGCCGGCCGGTGGCCGCGGATGGGGTGATGGCGCTGCTGGAGACGAAGAAATATCGGGCGATCCACGCGGCGTAGGGCTCTACCGATTGGTCCTTCGTAGCCCGGATGGAGCGGAGCGCAATCCGGGACGAGTGTGCGCCGGAGCAACACCGCCCCGGATTTCGCTGCGCTCCATCCGGGCTACAGGGATTCCCCCAGAGGAGAGAACCCTCACCCGCGCCTTCGGCGCGACCTCTCCCGCAAGCGGGAGAGGTGGAGCCCGCGGCGCCGTCTGCTTGCTCCTAGGAGAGTCCCGCTCCGGCCTCCTTCAAACCGCATCCGCGCGCAGCAACGTATCTACCGTGATCGTGCCGCGCGCCCGAGAGACGCAGGTGCAGATCTTGTGGTTGCTCTTCTTCTCGTGGTCGCTGAAGAAGACGTCGCGATGGTCGATCTCGCCGTCGACGTCGACCACGTCGATGGCGCAGAGGCCGCATTCGCCGCGCTTGCAATCGGATATCACCTCAAAGCCGCTGGCATTGAGCACGTCGAGCATCGAGCGCTCGCGCGGGATCTCGAGCTCGACACCGGAGTCCTTCAGGCGCACCCGGAACGTTTCGGTCGGCAGCGTGCCGCTGGAGCCGAAGGTCTCGTAGCGCAGATCGGGGAGCGGATGGCCGGCGCCGATCCAGGCATGGCGTGCGGCGTCGAGCATGCGCATCGGGCCGCAGAACAGGGCCAGCGTGCCTTGCGGCAATGAGGCGAACAGCGCGTCGAGATCGAGCCGGCTGCCTTTGTCGCTGGCATGAACGACGAGGCGGTCACCAAGCATCGTGGCGAGGTCGTCGAGATAGGCGGCCTCGCGGCGCGAGCGTACGGCATAATGCAGCGTGACATCCGCCCCGCGCCGCGCCAGCGCCTGCGCGGCGCCGAGGATCGGGGTGATGCCGATGCCGCCGGCAATCAGGCAATAATTGTCGCGGGTCCAATCGACCGCGAGCAGCGAGGCGGGCTGGGTGATGTCGAGTCGCGCGCCCGGCTGCAAGGACCACATGTAGCGGGAGCCGCCACGGGAATCCTCGGCACGGCGCACAGCAATTCGGAGGCCGTGCGACGAGACCTCACCGACCAGCGAATAGGACCGCGTCTCCGGCAGGCCGTCGATGGTGACGCTGACATTGATGTGGCTGCCGACCGGATAGGCCGCGGCCTCGAACTGATCCGGCTTGATCAGGAATTCGCGGACGTTCGGGGTGAGATCGCGGGTGGTGACGAGCGTTGCCGGGGTCCAGGTCTCGATGAAGCGCATGGTGACTGCCCTCAATCGGTTGCGGTCTTGAGCAGCGCGAGCGCCGGCAAGAGGTCGAGATGGGTGCGGTTGCGCAGCGCGAGCCGCAGGTTTCGCACCGCGAGCCGGGCATGCTCGCGCATGACGGCCTCGGCGCGCGCGCCTTCGCGGTTCTCGATGGCGTCGATCACGACGCGATGGTGCTCCTGGGCGATGATCAGGATCTGCTGCGCCTCCGGCAGCGCCGATTGCGCCATCACGAAGCCGCTCGGCGAGGCAAACGGCAGCGCCGAGGCGCGGTCGATCTGCCGGATCAGCGGGGGGCTGCGCGACAGTTCCGTGAGCTGGGCGTGGAAGCGCGCATTCAGCGCGACGTAGGACGAGAAAGCATCGACCGAGATCGGCACCTGCCCCAGCAGCTCGTCGATCGCAGCAAGGCACTCCTTCAGCGGCTCGAGCTCGCGCGCGGAGACGCCGCGCTCGGCGGCAAAGCGCGCCGCCAGGCCTTCCAGTGTGCCGCGCAGCTCGATGGAATCGGAGATGTCGCGCTCCGAAAACGCCTTCACCATGAAGCCGCCGGAGGGGATCGCCTCCAACAGCCCCTCCTCCTCCAGCCGCACCAGCGCCATGCGTACCGGCGTGCGCGAGGCGCCTGTCGTCTCCACCGCCTGAAGCTCGGATATGCGCTCGCCCGGCCGCAAGGCGCCCGAGAGGATCTGGTCGCGCAGCGCGAGCTGCGCCTTCACGGTTTGCGAGATGGAGCGGTCGACCTCACGCTCGGCCATGTTCTACTCCGCGGCCTGAAGGTGCTTTGGGGCGTTCTCCTTCGCCACCATCCGATCGATCAGCTTGCGCGACCACATCGCGCCGGCGTCGATGTTGAGGTTGTAGAAGATGCGGTCGGGGTTTTCGTCCATCGCGCGCTGCTGCGCTTCGAGGATCAGCTCGTCCTCGCGGAAGATGCCGGAGACGCCCTCGCGGATCTCGGTGGTGAGGCGCTGCTCACCGAGACGATAGTTGCGGACGAAGGACCAGAAGTAATGACAGGTCTTCTCGGTCTCCGGCGTGATGGTGTTGAGCACGAAGCCGTTGACGCCTTGCGAGCGGTCGCCTTCCGGTGCACCGGTCCCTGTCGGCGCGACGCCGACGTCGATCGCGATGGTGCACGGCGCCTCGAAGCGGATGATCTGCCAGCGGTCGACGAGGCCGGGCTTGCCGAGCTGCTTGGCCCAGAACGGCGGCGGCTCGATGCCCCGCATCCAGCGCGTCACCGTTACCGTCTTCTCGCCGTGGGTGACGTCGAACGGCGCCTCGGCGACGGCGTCGTTACCGATGGAGGAGCCGTGCACGAAGGTCTCGTGGGTGAGGTCCATGAGATTGTCGAGCACGAGGCGGTAGTCGCATTTGACGTGGATGGTCTTGCCGTCGCCGGCCCAGGCCGGATCGTGATTCCAGTGCATGTCGGGGACGAGCGCGGGATCGGCGAGCGCGGGATCGCCCATCCAGAGCCAGACGTAGCGGTGACGCTCGACCACGGGATAGGCACGCACGCAGGCCGAGGGATTAATGGTCTCCTGCGAGGGCATGAAGGTGCAGCGGCCCTGCGCATTGTACTTCAGACCGTGATAGCCGCAGACGACGGTGTCGCCTTCGAGCCGGCCCTTGGACAGCGGCACCAGGCGATGCCAGCAGGCGTCCTCCAGGGCGGTCACCGTGCCGTCGGCCTTACGATACATCACGACATGCTTGCCGCAGATCGTTCGCGGCAACAGCGCCGCCTTGACGTCGGCGTCCCACGCCGCGGCGTACCAGGCGTTCATGGGGAAGGGTTTCGTCATGTCTCACTCCCACGGCTTATGAATACGCTATGTATACAATAGCTAAAGGATGGAATTGTTCAAGATAGAATTAGCTCTACCTCAATACCTTTATCCTTTTGATTGTATACATAGCGGGGGATGACCGCGTCCGGCTCCGGCTCCGCTTACCCTCCCCTGGAGGGAGGGCCCTCCAGGGGAGGG
Source organism: Bradyrhizobium sp. USDA 336 (assembly GCF_044908355.1). Taxonomy (NCBI): domain Bacteria; kingdom Pseudomonadati; phylum Pseudomonadota; class Alphaproteobacteria; order Hyphomicrobiales; family Nitrobacteraceae; genus Bradyrhizobium; species Bradyrhizobium sp. USDA 336. Next base: position 4,280,771 of record NZ_JBIYDC010000002.1, read on the forward strand.
TAAGACAGCGGCGACCTCTCGGAACAACTTACGCCGCGAACACCTTGGCTAGGCCCGCCTGGGCGTCCTCCTGGATCCGTTTCAGGTGCTCGGGGCTGCGGAAGCTTTCGGCGTAGATCTTGTAGACGTCCTCGGTGCCGGACGGGCGCGCCGCGAACCAGCCGAAATCGGTCTCGACCTTGATGCCGCCGAACGGCTGGCCGTTGCCGGGCGCCTTGCTCAGCGTCGCGCGAACGGGATCGCCGGCGAGGTCCTTGAGGCCGAGCTGCTCTGGCGTCAGGGACTTCAGGATGTTCTTCTGCGGCCCGGTGGCGGCGACGTCGATGCGCGCGTAATGCGGCATGCCGAACTCGGCGGTGAGATCATTGAAGATCTGGCTGGGATCGCGGCCGGTCTTGGCCATGATCTCGGCAGCGAGCAGGCCGAGGATGACGCCGTCCTTGTCGGTGGTCCACACCGCGCCGTCGCGGCGCAGGAACGAGGCCCCTGCACTCTCCTCGCCGCCGAAGCCGAAGCCGCCGGTGACGAGGCCGTCGACGAACCATTTGAAGCCGACCGGCGTCTCCACCAGCTTGCGGCCGAGCTTCTTGGCGACGCGGTCGATGATCGAGCTCGACACCACGGTCTTGCCGATCGCGGCATCCTTGCCCCAATCCGGACGGTGCGCGAACAGGTAGGAGATCGCGGTCGCCAGATAATGGTTCGGATTCATCAACCCGCCGGAGCGCGTGACGATGCCGTGGCGGTCGCCGTCGGTGTCGTTGGCAAAGGCGACGTCGAAGCGGTCGCGCATGCCAATCAGGCTCGCCATCGCGTAGGGCGAGGAGCAGTCCATGCGGATCTTGCCGTCCCAGTCCACCGTCATGAAACGGAAGGTCGGGTCGATCGCCTCGTTCACGACCGTTGCGTTGAGGCCATAGCGCTCGATGATCGGATGCCAGTAATGCACGGCGGCGCCGCCGAGCGGATCGATGCCGATCTTGACGCCGGCGGATTTGACGAGGTCGAGATCGACGACATTGCCGAGATCGGCGACGTAAGGCGTGATGAAGTCGTAGGCGTGGACATTGGCGGCCTTGCGCGCCTTGGCATAGTCGATGCGCTTCACGTCCTCGAGCTCGCCGGCGAGATAGGCGTTGGCGCACTTCTCGACGGCAGCGGTCACGTCCGTATCGGCCGGGCCGCCATGAGGCGGATTGTATTTGTAGCCGCCATCCTCGGGGGGATTGTGCGAGGGGGTGATGACGACGCCGTCGGCGAGGCCGCTGGTGCGGCCTTTGTTATAGGTGAGGATCGCATGCGAGATGACGGGCGTCGGCGTGTAGCCGCCATCCTTGTCGATCATGACCTCGACGCCGTTGGCGGCGAACACCTCGATGGCGCTTGCAAGCGCCGGCTCGGCCAGCGCATGGGTATCGATGCCGATGAAGAGCGGGCCGGTCAGGCCCTTCTCCTTGCGGTAATCACAAATCGCCTGCGTGGTGGCGAGGATGTGGCCTTCGTTGAAGGTGTTCTTGAATGAGGTGCCGCGATGGCCCGACGTGCCGAATGCCACGCGCTGTGCCGGATCGGACGCATCCGGCTTGCCGGCGAAATAGGCCGTCACCAGCCGCGGAATATTGGTGAGCGCGTCCGGCGAGGCCTGCTTGCCCGCCGCGGGATGAACATCAGCCACTGGAATACCCTCGTCCTGTCGTGAGTGCGGGACACCATAGCATCGGCCAAGCCCCCGCCAAGAGCACAACACGCGCGAGCGGGAAGGCGTTCCTTGAGGGCGCTGCAGTCCCGATGAGCGGCCTTCGTGCTATGCTCGGCAGCACCGCCCTTTCGAATCGTCTCATGATCCCTTCGCGCAAGCTGCTCGTGCTGATCGCCGGCCTCGCCCTGGCCGGTGCACCGGCGCGCGCCGCGGAGTTCTACACCGAGAACCTGCGCATCCCGATGGCGGAGGCCGGACCGCAGGGGCTGGAGGCCTTTCTGGTCCGACCAGTCGGGACCAAGCGCTATCCGCTGGCGCTGCTCAGCCACGGATCGCCGCGCAAGTTCGAGGACCGCGCGACCATGTCGGCGCACAGATATTACGGCATCGCGCTGGAATACGCCCGGCGCGGCTTTGCGGCGCTGGTGGTGATGCGGCGCGGCTACGGCACCTCGCCGGGCGGGCGCGTCGACAGCGTCGGCAGTTGCGCAAGGGCCGCGTACCTGCCGGCGGCCGCCGTCGCGGTTGCCGATCTGCGCACCGCGATCGATGCGATGGCGCACCGGGCCGACGTGACGACATCGGGCATGATCGCGGCCGGCCATTCCGCAGGCGGCCTTGCAACGGTGGCGCTGAGCGCACAGGCGCCGGCGGGCCTCGTCGCCGCGATCAATTTTGCCGGCGGCCGCGGCTCGCGCAACGACGACGATGTCTGCAATCCGGATGGGCTGGTGCAGGCCTTCGCCACCTTCGGCAAGACCTCGCGCGTGCCCATGCTGTGGGTCTATGCCAGCAACGATTCCTATTTCGGTCCCGATCTCGCGCGCCGGCTTCATGACGGGTTTCGCGCCGGCGGCGGCAATGCGAGCTTCGTGGGGGCACCGGCTTACGGCGAAGACGGGCATTATCTCTATTCGGTCGCGGGCCGGCCGCAATGGACGCCGTATCTCGACGCCTTCCTGCGCGAGCGCGGGCTCGGCCATGACCTCCTGAGCCTGCCCGATCCGCTGCCGCCGCCACGCCAGCTCAACGAGGCCGCGCGGGCCGAGTTCGCGCGCTATCTCGCCAGCCTGCTGCCGCACAAGGCTTTTGCGGTATCGCCGAACGGCGGCTACGGCTGGCGCAGCGGCCGTGCGACGACCGAGGAGGCCCGGCGCGACTCGCTGGCAGCCTGCATGAAATGGTCGCCCAGCTGCACGCTCTATGCGGTCGATGACCAGCTGGCGGAGCCGTCGCAGGCCAGTTCCACCGACCAGAGCGCCCGCGCGCGACCGTGACGCACACACGCCTGAGGCCGGTTTGTTAACTCCGGCGCTCTATGACAAGCCCATGCTGCGGGATCGGGCACGCTTCATTCTCGGCGCGACGTGGAAGCACGTCGCGGTCGTCCTGCTCGTGTCGACTCCGATCGGCGCACATGCGGCCGACGGCAGCAGCGAGCTCGGCGCCGGCGAAACGCCGTCGTCGCGGGCCACGATCCGGAAGATCATCGAGAGGGAAACCAAGAACACCAATCTGCCGGCCGATATCGCCGAGGCGGTCGTCTTCGTCGAAAGCGGCTACAACCCGGCGGTCATCGGCAGCGCGGGCGAAATCGGCCTGATGCAGGTGCGCCCCGAGACCGCGGCGATGCTGGGCTTCCGCGGCAGCAACGCGGAGCTGGCAGAGCCTGATATCAACATCCATTACGGGGTGCTCTATCTCAGCGAGGCCTGGCGGCTTTCGGGCGGGGATCTCTGCCGCGCCCTGATGAAATACCGGGCGGGTCATGGCGAAGAGGAGATGACCGCGCGGTCGCAGGTCTATTGCAACCGGGCCCGCAACCGGCTTGTCGCGATGAGCGCGATGCCGGAACGGCCCGAAGCTGCGGCTGCGCCGGATCCGGCGCCCGCGATTGCGGCTGCGGCTGCGGCGCCCGTGAAACCGGCGAGCCGCCCGAAAATCCCGGTGCAGCCCAAGGCGGTCTATGCCCGTTATCGTCAAGGCACCGCGGCCGCCAGCCGCGCCTATTGGGCCGCCCATGAGGCCAGGGTCGGCCAGATCAAGGCGCGCATCGAAGCACGTTGGAAGCGCGTCGCGTCGCGCTGACGGCGATGTCCTATTGTCTGAGCATGATCTTGCCGGAAAACCGCTGCACGCTTTTCCGGATCATGCGCTACAGCCGCTCGCTGAGCGCGAGCTTGTAGCCGACGCCGGTGACGGTCGCGATCACGGGCGTGCCGCTGCCGACGCGCTTGCGGCGCAGCCGCGCCACCAGCGCATCGACGGTGCGGATGTCGACCTCGGCCTGGCGGTTGCTGACCACCTCGATCAGATAGTCGCGGCTGAGCGGCCTGCCGTCGGCGCCGACGAGCGCCGCCAGCAGGTCGAATTCGACGCGCGTCAGCGCAACCGGCTTGCCGTCGTTTCCGAGCAATTCGCGCCGGGTCAGGTCGATGATCCAGTCGCCGAACGCGATCGAATTGTGGCTGCGCGCCGCCTTGCAGTCGATCGAACGACGCCGCAGCACGCTGCGCGCACGCGCGAGCAGATCGCGCAGGTTGATCGGCTTGGTGACGTAATGGTCGCCGGCGACGTCGAGGCCGAGGATGCGGTCGACGTCGGTGTCGCGCCGCGTCACGAAGATGATGCCCGCGTTGCTGGTGGCCTGGATCTCCTTGGCGAGCTTGAAGCCGTCCCCGTCAGGCAGTTGCACGTCGAGGAAGACGAGATCGGTGCGCGCGCAGCGCCTGACGGCACTCCGTGCAGGTGCCGGCGCCGACCACGTCGAAATTGTTGTCGCTGAAATAGTCGACCAGCATGGTCCGCGTGACCGGATCGTCCTCGACGACGATCAGCCGCTCGCGGCCGACCGGAAGCTACCGCCGTCCTGGCGGTCCCATGTGCCTGCGTCCCGACCTGCAGATTCAAGTCGCCGCGCAACGCGCCGTCATGTGAACGGACATTCACAGCCTGTTCGAGCCCCCGAAATTGCCTGCCGCGATACTAGGCGCGTTGTGATGCGCAAACAATATTGGTCATGCTCTTGGCACATTAAGTATGAATTGGCCCACAATTCTCATTCCGCGCACCGTCGCGCCGACAGCCTCTCGATTCGGAACATCAGCTCGTACTTCGAGCGGCCGCCTGCGGCTTGCTCCCCTGTGAGCTTCGCATCTACTGTGCCTCCAAAAGCCTGCACTCGGAGGTGGCGCATGGAGGTCATACTGCTCGGCACCGGCGGCCCGCGCCCGGACCCGCGCCGCATGGCGACGACCACGCTGATAAGGCTTGGCGAGGAGAACATCCTGTTCGACGCCGGTCGTGGCGTCATGGTGCAGCTTCACAAGGCGGGCGTGCCGCTCGGCGCCATCAACACGGTCTTCCTCACCCATCACCATTTCGATCACATCGGTGATCTCTACGATGTGATGTTGAATTCGTGGATGCACGGGCGCAAGGACGCGTTGCGCGTCTACGGGCCGCCCGAGACCGAACGCCTCGTCAACACGCTGGTCACGCAGGTCTACGACAAGGACATCGCCTGGCGCGACCAGGGCGAGCCGACCTTCGGCGGCTGGAAGCCCGTCGCCGCAACGGACATCATTCCAGGCCCCGTGGTCGACACCGGTCGCTGGAAGATCAGTGCCGAACTGGTCTCGCATGGCGACGGCCTCGACATGTCGCCGGCCTTTCTGGCGCGCTGGATGTGTCTCGGCTATCGCTTCGAAGCGGAAGGCAAGGTCATTGCTATTTCCGGCGACACCGTCCCCTGCCCCGGGCTCGAGCGGCTGGCCGAGGGAGCCGACCTGCTGGTGCAGTGCTGCTTCCTCGCCACGCCGGAGATCAACAACGAACATTTGCGCCGGCTCGCGAAATATACGATCGCCTGCGGCGACACCGTCGGGAAGATCGCGGCCAAAGCCGGCGTCAAGAAGCTCGCGCTGACCCATCACCGTCCGCGCACCGACGATGCCATGCTGAACGCATTGCTTGATGACGTCAGGCGGGACTATGCAGGACCCGTCGTGGTCGGCGAGGATCTCACGCGCATCGAGGTCTGAGGATGATCGAAGATCGAAGCACGCGCGCCGCAACAAATCATGCGTGCGGAAGCCGTTCGGCGTCAGGACGATCCGACCTCGATCCGGTAGGATAACTCTTCCTCAGCGCCCGGCGCGATGTGCATCAGTCCCGGCTTGTCGGCGAACTCGCCATGGAAGCCGGCGGGACTTGCGTAGCCGCGCCAGGGCTCGATGCAGAGGAACGGCGCGCCTGACGGTTTCGACCAGACGCCGAGCTCGCGAAATCCGCGCCAGGACATTTTCAGCCATGGCCCGGTCGATGCACCTCCCGCCGCGGCATAGCGGACCGAAGTGCTCTCGATGCGGTCAAGGATGATGGCGTCGTCGACGAACAGGGAGTCCGACAAGGGAAGCGAGGTGCCTTTGACCGGGCTCGGCTCCGCTGCCGGCCGCAGCAATCCACCTTCGAGACGGCGGACCGGAGACGGTTCGGCGCTCGCGAAAGTCAGCGCATGGCTCTCCTTCGCCGCGCCGGGCTGCAGCGGCCAATTGAAGGCGGGATGACCGCCGAGCGAGGCCGGCAACGTCTCCTTGCCGGTGTTGGCGATCGTGAGCGTCAGATCGAGGCCGGACTCATCGAGAGCATAGGCCGCCGTCAGCCGGAACGGGAACGGATAGAGCGCGCGCGTCGTCTCATTGTCCTCGAGCACCAGGGTGCAACGGCTCTCGCCGCGTTCTGCCCACGCAAAGCGGCTGTCGCGGGCGAAGCCGTGCTGCGTCATCCGATACGTCTTGCCCTGATGCCGCAATTCGTCGTTGGCAAGGCGCCCGACGATCGGAAACAGCAGCGGCGCGTGACGCGGCCATTCCGGCCCCGCCTGCCAAAGGAATTCGGTGCCGCCGCCCTTCAGCGAGCAGAGCTCGGCGCCGTGCGCCTTGACGGTCGCGGTGAGCGAGCCGCAGCGGAAGGAGTGGGTGTCATCGGTCATGGCCGACCTCTACACCCCGGCCTGGCACGCAGCAAGGCGACGCCGGGCCATGCAGGCGGCGCCTCCGAGCCATGCCCGGCTGCGTCATATTTCTGTACCTAACGATTGCTCACGTGCGGCTCCTCCACCGCGAGCTCCCCGCGAACCCGGCCGGAACTCCATGAACCATCGTGGTCCTCAATTGAAATTCTTCATCAACGGCCGCTTTCTGTCGCAAAAGCTCACGGGCGTGCAGCGCTATGCCGCTGAAATGGTCAAGGCAATCGACGTGCTGCTCGCGTCGGAGCAGATTCCGGCCTCGCTGCGCAACGCAGACTGGCAATTGTTGAAGCCCGCGGATGCAAGCGAGGAACTTAATCTCGACCGGATCAAGATTCGCGCTGTCGGCCGGTTGCATGGGCACGCGTGGGATCAAATCGATCTCGCCCGCGCTGCCGCCGGAGGCCGCTTGATCAGCCTGGCCAATTCCGGGCCTGTCTTCCATCGCGACCATATTGTCGTGCTTCACGACGCCCAGGTCTTTCGCAGGCCCGACTTCTTCAATTGGCGCTATCTGACCGTCCATCGCACGATGGGCCGGATGCTCGCGCGGCACGCAAGCATCGCAACGGTGTCGGGATTTTCCCGCAAGGAGCTTGCGGACGTGCTGAATCTCTCGGCATCGCGCATTCCCGTCTTCCCCAACAGCGCCGAGCACTTTGCAGCCACGAAGCCCGATCCCAGCATCCTGGCCCGACTTGGCGTTCAGCCGCAGAAGTTCTTCCTCTTCGTGGGCTCGAAAACCAAGAACAAGAATCTGTCCGTCGCGATCCGCGCCATCCAGCTGCTCGACCGGGCCGACGTTCCCCTGGTCATTGTCGGCGGCGATAACAGCAAGGTCTTTCAGGATAATTCGGGCGAAGGGGCTTCCGGCCTGGTGCTGGCCGGCCGTCTGACCGACAGCGAGATTGCCGCGCTCTATGCGCACGCATCGGCCTTCGTGTTTCCCTCGCTCTACGAGGGGTTCGGCGTGCCGCCGCTCGAAGCCATGATCTTCGGCTGCCCGGTGATCGCCTCGAGGGCCGACGCCGTCGTGGAGACGTGCGGCGACGCGGCTGCGTATTTTGACGCCACTGATGCCGATGCGCTGAAGCAGCTCATGCTCGAAAGATTGGCAATCGGCGCGATCTCGGACCAGGAACGCCGGCGGCAACAGGATCGCCTTGCACTCTATTCGTGGAAGAAATCGGCGAAGACGTTGCTCGATCACCTCGCAGTGCCGGCGAACGTCGCCAGCGCTGCGTGAAACGAGGCGCGGTTCGCCTATCGCGCGCAACGGTTCTTGCACAAACGGTTTGCAACTCGCAGCTCTTTGCCTGGTTCCATGATTCTTTTTCTTCGTTCTTGCGGTGATCGCAAGCACGAGTGCCTTGGCGCAACATCACCACATCGCTGCCCCAATATCGCTACGTATTCGAGGAACTGTGTTTCGCACTAGCGAACACAGAACAGGGATACAGATGTCCGGCTCTCCAACGCGGCCCTACGCAAGGCAAACGATGAAAGTGCTGCACATCGCCGAAACAATCCGTGGCGGGATCGCGAGCTATCTGAACGAGTTGCATCCTCAGCAGCAGGCCAGCTTCGGTGCCGAGAACGTGCACTATGTTGTACCGTCGGATCATCGGGGCGACCTCGGTGCGATCGATGACAACCAGATTACAACATTCGAACGATCCGGCCGCAGCGTCGCCGGCCTATTCCAGATGCTGCGTGCCAGCATGCAAGCGCTGGATGCCTTCAGACCGGACGTGGTGCACCTGCATTCTTCCTTTGCAGGGCTCGTGCTCCGGCCCGCGCTCGCAGCCCGCTCGGGCGGACCGCGCGTCGTCTATTGTCCGCACGGCTGGGCATTTTCGCGCGACACCGGCCGCTTCAGTCATAAGCTGACGAAGACCGCGGAGAACCTGCTTGCGCGCACCTCGGACCGAATCATCTGCATCTCCGGCGACGAGTATAGCGAGGCGGTGCGCGCGGGAATTCCTGCCGACCGCCTCACCGTGGTCCACAACGGCATCTCGAAGAGCCGCACGCCGCAGCCCGTCGCGGCTGACTGGACCTCGAAGAAGGTCAAGGTGCTGTTCATCGGACGCCTGGACCGGCAGAAGGGGTTCGATCTGCTGATCGAAGCGGCACGCGCGCTCGAGGATGTGCTGGACGTCCGCATGATCGGCGCCTCCGTGGTCAACAAGTACGAAGGTCCGACCGTCCCGTCCAACGTGTCCCTGTTGGGCTGGCTCGACCGCCCGACCATCGAGACCCAGCTCGAGGCCGCCGACCTCGTCGTGATTCCGTCACGTTGGGAAGCCTTTGGCCTCGTTGCGCTCGAAGCGATGCGGGCGGCCAAGCCCATCCTTGCGTTCCGTAGCGGAGCTTTGCCCGAGATCGTCGTCGATGGCGTGACCGGCGTGCTTTGCGAACCCGTCGCGGTCCAGCCGCTCGTGGATGGTTTCCGGCGCGCACTCGATCTCGATCTCAAGGTGCTGGGGCAGCGCGGCTACGACCGGTTCAAGCAGCTCTATGACGTCGAGAAGACGCATGCGCAATTGCAGCAGGTCTATGTCGAGCTGCTTCAGGACGACCAGACGCCCGTCGAAGCGAAGGCGGCGCTGCAGTCGGATCTCTCCAAGAATTTCTGATGGCTGCACCGCTCCCACGCACCTTGGTTCGCGACAGTCTCCGCCTCGCGAGCCTCATCGCATCCATTCTCCTTCCGGTCTCGGTCTGCGCACAGCAGGCGCAACCGCTCGATGCCCGATTCCTGCTCGGGGTCGGCACGCATCAGGGGCTGGGCGGCCCGGTGAGCGCGCGCGGATACGTGCCTTCGGAAAACGTCGCCCAGATCAAGCAACTCGGTCTCAATTCCTTTCGCGATGATTTTCCCTGGTCCGAGTTCGAGGTTGGGGGACGCCGGATGGGCTTCACACCCCGACTGGGCAGGCTCGAAGCGCAGGTCAAGGCCGGCGTCGCGCGCCCTCTCCTGATCCTCGCCTTCGGCCATCATCTCGTTCCGAATTCCTCGCCACCGACGACCGACGAGGCGCGGCAGCGATTCGCCGATTATGCGGCGGCGGCGGCGCAATCGGTGGTGGCGCAGCATCCGCTGTTCGAGCTCTGGAACGAATGGAACCTGGCGGCGAAGAAAGATCCTGCGTTCTCGCCGGAAAACTATCGGGCGCTTGCCGAGGTCACGCGGCCGGTTGTCAAGCGGGTGGCGCCAAATGCGCCGTTTTTGGTCGGCGCGCTCGGCGACGATCTGGGCTGGACATGGACCGAGAGGATGCTGCGGACGGGCATTCTGCAGTATGCCGACGGCGCATCGATCCATCTCTACAATTTCTGCATGGGCCCGAGCAAACGCACCTCGGCCGAAATCATAGAGCGGCTCACGGCGTTTCACCGCCTGGTCGGCCAGGCCAGCGGAAACCCCGATTTTCCGATCTATGTCACCGAGACCGGGTGGACCACGGCTGCCACCAATAAATGCGGCGTCAGCGAACAAGCCCAGTCCGACAATACGGCACAGCTCATCTTGTGGGCATCGACCGCGGCGCGCTGGCTCAAAGGAATGTGGTTCTACGAACTCAAGGACAGTGGAAAGGACGCATCGGACCTGGAGCACAATTTCGGGCTCTACCGTTTCGACAATTCGCCGAAGCCCGTCGCCTGCGCGGTTCAGGGCGCCTGGGCTTTCATCCGCTCCAGCCTGAGCGCCGAGAAGCGCGAGCTCGCCACCGGCGTCGTGTCGATCAATGCAACGACGACGTCCGGCGCCAGAGTTGCGGTGTGGTCCGAGACTCCCGAGCGGCGTTACGAGGTCCGGATCAAGGGCGATCAGGACGGCGCAACCTTTGCGATGCCGTGCGACTCGGCCGCAAGACCTGCGTCCGGTGCCTGGATTCCGGTTTCGACCACGCCGGTCCTCATTGCAGCGAGCAACGGTGCCATGCCCGCTTTGGAGATAAGGCCGGCGCGGTAAGCGCGATTTTGCAAAACATGAGGTTCAGTGATGAAAGTTCTTTTGACGTCCACGCTTTATCCGACGCCTCAGGCCCCTAAGATCGTCGGCGGTGCAGAGATCTTCGCACGGCGCTTCGCCGAAGGCCTGGTGCAACGCGGAGACGAGGTCGAGGTGATCCGGGCCGCATCGTCTCCTGGGCAGGAGCGCGAAAGCTGCAACGGCATCAACGTCTATTCCGCGCCGGTCCAGAACATCTACCGGCCCTTCACGGAGCAGAAGAACGCCGTCTTGCGCAGCATCTGGCATGCGGTCGACGACTGGCAGATGCAGGCGCCGCTGATCGCGGAACGCATCCGGGCCTTCAAGCCGGACGTGCTGCACTCTAACAATCTGTCCGGTCTGACCACCGCGATCTGGCGCGTTGCCGCCCAGCTCGGCGTGCCGGTGCTGCACACGCTTCACGACTATTATCTGACCTGTCCGCGCTGCTCGCGCTTCGACAAGCGACGCTCCTGCGAGCACACCTGCACGAGCTGCAGCATCCTGACCTTCCATCGCAAGCGGGCGACGCATTGGCTCAGCGCCGTGGTCGGCGTGAGCGAGCGCGTGCTGTCTATTCATACCGACATGGGCATGTTCGCGGAGACGCCGATCCGCACCGTGATCCGCAACGCCTCGACCGAGCCGCCGCGCGAGCCCTACCCTCGCCCGGTCTGCACCACGGAAGTGACGTTCGGGTTCATCGGCCGGCTCACTGAGGAGAAGGGCATCGACAATCTGATGCGGGCACTTGCTATGCTGCCCCGGGATCGCATCCGGATGCTGATCGCCGGTCGCGTCAGCGACGAGGAACAACGGCGCCTCAGGGCGCTCGCGCCGGATGCGCGTATCGAGTTCATGGGATTCGTGGTGCCGGACGATTTCTACAAGCAGGTCGACGTGGTGATTGCCCCCTCGATCTGGCACGACCCTGGTCCGCTCGTCGTCGCCGACGCCAAGGCGGCCGGCAGGCCGCTGCTCGGAACGCGCTTTGGCGGCATGCCCGAAGTGATCGAGCATGGCGTGACCGGCTGGCTGACTGAAGCCGATCCTCGATCCCTGGCCGACAGCATGCTCGCAGTCGCCTCCGATCCGCACAAGATCGACGAGATCAGCCGGCGCCTCATTGCGGATACCAACAAATGGATATTTGCCGACGTGCTGTCGTCATACAAGAATCTGTATGAACAATTGCGCGAGCAGCGAATGTCGCGCGTGCGCGCAGCAACGACTGAAGCGCCGCGGGCCGTCGGCAAGGAGCGCCTCATTCCGAGATGACACGCCTCTTCGCGATGGCGGGCTACCTCTATCAGAGCGCCGCGGCGATCATCCTGATCTTCGCGATCAGTCATCTGTTGCCCGCCGCCGACTACACCAATTTCTCGCTGGCACTGGCCTCGAGCCAATTGCTCTGCGTCCTGATGTTCGAGTGGCTGCAGCTCGCCGGATTGCGTTTCCTGGCAGCAGCCGGGGAGAACGAGGCGGCGCGGCTGAGGTGGTCGCTCTTTGCCGCGGGCCTGTCGAGCGCGGGCGCGCTCGTCGTGGTCGGCGCCTGCGCATCTCTGGCCAGCGTGCTCCCGGCCGGGATCATCGCGCTGGGCCTCGGCATCTCCGTGCTTCAGGGCCTGACCGACCTCTATTTGCTGTCGGTCCGCCTGTCCGACCGGCTGGGTGTCGCCTCCTCTCTCCTGGCGTTTCGCGCTACCGCCCTTCTGACCGGAGCCGCCGCGGGTGCGGCGATTTGGGGAACGGCGGAAGCGGCGCTGCTCGGCGTCAGTGCGGGCCACGCCCTGGGCCTGCTCGCGGGGCTGGTGGCCTATCGCACCCCCCTGGAGCGCGTTCCGCTGCGGACGATGCTGGCCGACTGGAAGGATTTCTCCCGCTACGGCATGCTGGCGGCGGGTGCGTCCGTCATCCATCTCTCGGTGCCGGTGCTGCTCCGCTTCATCATCATCGGCCGGCTGGGCGCGACGGGCGCCGGCGCCGGATTTTCGATCGCGCTCGACCTGCTGCAACGCCCGTTCTGGGTCCTCAATGCAGCGATCCACACCGTGAGCTATCCCGATGTCGTGAAGGATTTCGAGCACGGAACCGTCATGAAGTCGGTGCAATCGACGCGGCGGATGTTCGAGTTCATGGTCTGCACGACCCTCGTGCTGCTCGGCGGTCTCGTCGGCTTCATTCCGGATGCAGCCCGTATCCTGGTGCCGCGGGAGAGCCTTGATGGCTTCCTGACGACGGCACCTGTTGTGGCCGTCTTCTATTTCCTGCACACGCATCTCCAGGCGACCGTCGCGGTCGTTCCGCACCTGGAGAAGCTCGCAACGAGGCTCGTGATCGTCGCGGCCGGCCAGCTCGCGATCGTCGCTGCCGTTGCGCTGGCCGCGGCATGGGCCGGCCTGTCGCCGCAACAGGCGGTCGGCTGCGCTTGCCTCGCCACGCTCGCGACGATCGTGGTTGCGCTCGGTCCGACCCTGCGGTTCGAGGCATTCCCGCGCTGGTCACTGGTCGCGCAGGCGGTGGTGGCCGCCGTCCTGATCGGATCACTCGGCGCGATGCCGACCGAGCCCGCGACATGGCTTGCCGGCAAGATCTTGATCGCCGGAATCGCGACAGCCGTTATCGGTTGGCGCGGAGATTTTCTGATGTTGGCCCGCCGCGACTAATTCGCCGCACCGGCATGGATCGGAACGCAGCGTGCGAGCAACTGAGCCGTTGGGCCACCGCGCTGATTCAGTTCCTGGACGGAACCATTGCGCCTCCCCGGTCCAACCAAATGGCAGTATCCGGGAAAATACGGACGCAACCAACGCGATAGAATCTGTCAAATTACTCGCCCGTGAAAATGGCATCTGCCGACTCCCTGTGCAATCCGATGACGCAGACGAAGAGTCGCACCCCAGCGCCGCGTTCGTATGACACGCTCTCAAGCCGAAGCATTGGATCGAACTCGCACCGCCTGCGCATATATTTAGCAGCGTGAATCGTGGAAATCTTGAAAGCGCCTTTCTCACGCCATCCTGCACGGGCATCGCATCAGCATTCTGCTGCAACACGAGTCGAGCTGTTCCTGCGCAAGGAACCGCATTTCACTCGCGATTTGTAGCTTCGATTTTTATCTGAAATTCACACTCGACAGAGAAGCTTCGACGCAAATCCCTGCGAGCAATTTCGTTCGCGCTCAAACTCGAGTTTGCAATGTCTGATCAAACCATCCTGTCCGCCAGCGGCTTCATCAACTCCATCGGCGTCAATACGCACGCCGGTTTCGGATGGACCGGCTACAACAACCTCGCGCTGATGGCCGACAGCCTCGAATATATCGGCGTCACCCATCTCCGCGACGCGATGGGGACGAGCCCCGCTGCGCAACCGGTGGTCGAGGGCCTCGCCGCGGCCGGTTACAAGTTCGACTTCTTGGTCTCCTCCGCCCTGCCGCAGACGGGGACGGCCGGACTTCAGAAGTACATCGCCTCGCTCGAGAAGTTCGCGGCGACCCACGCGGGCAGCATCATCGCCATCGAGGGTCTCAACGAGGCCAATCACCAGCCCTTCAGCTACAATGGCAGCTCCAGCCTCTCGGCCGCGGCTCAGTTCCAGAGCGCGCTCTATCAGGCCGTCAATTCCAACGCGGCGCTCGCCAGCATCCCCGTCTACAATCTGTCATTGGCCTACAACGATCCGCAAGGCTACAGCCAGCTCGGCAACATGTCGGGCTCGGTCGACTATGCCAACGCCCACGCCTATGTCAGCACCGGCCTCAATCCGAGCAACTCCATTGCGGCGACGCTGAGCGCCGTCATGGGCGCGGCACCGGGAAAGCCCGTCGTCATCACGGAAACCGGTTATACCACGCAAAACAATACCCAGTATCTCGGCGTCAACGAGACGGTGCAGGCCAAATCGATCCTGAACACGCTGGTCGTCGCCTACAAGGCCGGCGCGAGCGCGACTTACCTCTACGAGCTGTTCGACCGCGACTCGTCTGCCGCCAACACCAATCCCGAAGCCAATTTCGGCCTGTTCAACTCCGACGGCACGCCCAAGCTCGCCGCGACGGCGATTCACAACCTGACGACCATTCTGGCCGACGACGGCAAGGGCGGCCTGCAGCCGACTGACCCATTGAACTACACGCTGAGCAACATGCCGGCCACCGGCAACAGCATGGTGCTCGGCAAGAGCAATGGCGCCTACGAACTCGTCGTCTGGGCCGAGCCGAAGCTCTGGAACGATGCCACCGATACCGAGCTGTCCAATGCGGCCCAGACGGTGACGGTGAACCTCGGCGCCGTCCATCATACCGTGAAGGTGTACGACACGCTGACCGGCACCACAGCGATCGCCAGCTACACCGACGTCAGCACCATCACCATTCCGGTCAGCGATCACCCGGTGATCATCGAGATCGACGCGCCCCCGACTACGCCGCCCGCCCCGGACACAAGGACCAGCGTCACCGGAACGGCTGCGGAGATCGTGCCGCAACTGTCCGATCTGAGCGACTCGACGGCGCTGCAGACAATCACCCTGACCGACTCCCACGTCCTGCAGGTCGCCTCGAAAGCGACCATGGACTACATGATCGCCCATTACGGCAACGCGCTGTCCAAGATCCAGGGCGGATATACGTTCTCGGTAACGAACTCGGCGGCGACCTGGACCAGCACGAAGACTTACGATTCGAGCGGCAAGCTGCTCTCGAAATCCGACACCGGCCTCAATTCAAGCGGACAGCCGACCTCGACCACCATCGTCCACAGCGACGGCTCCAAAGACGTGATCAGCTACACCGGCGGCGTGCAGACGAAATTCGTTCATGTCGGAACCGACGCAACCCGGACAACCGACACCTACAACACGGCCGGCACCCTGCTGAGCGAAGTCGTCCAGAAGTCCGACGGCTATTACTCCACCACGCTCTACACGAACGGCGTGAAGACAGCCGCCTATGTCAAGAACGCGGACCGCTCGCAGGACAACTATACCTACAACATCACGGGCAAGAGCTTCACCACCCAGGTGCAGCACCTCGACGCCTCCGGGAAGGTCACCTCGGTGATCCGCAGCCACGCCGACGGCACGCTGGACTCGACCCAGGTCTACAATAGCGACGGCAGCAGCGTGATCACGCTGTACAGCGCTACGGGAGTGAAACTGATCGAGACCGCCTACCATGCCGATCGCAGCAAGGATGTCTGGACGTACAACATCAAGGGCCAGAACTATACGACCCAGCACGACGTTTACGATTCGACCGGATTCCTCACGACCCTGACGCGCCTGCATGCCGACGGCAGCCTGGCCTTCGAGCTGATGCAGACCGCCGACGGCACCAAGACGACCAACTGGTACAATGCCGCCGGCAGCCTCACCAGCGAGGTGGTCCAAAAGGCCGACGGCTTCACCTCGACAACCCTCTACAGCAACGGCGTCAAGACTAAAGCCTATATCAAGAACGCCGACGGCAGCCTGGACAACTATGCCTTCGGCATCACCGGCCAGAGCTACACCACGCTGATCCAGCACATCGATCCGTCCGGCAAGGTCACGTCCGTCACCCGCAAGCACGCGGATGGCACGCTCGACTATACCCAGGTCGTCAACAACGACGGGAGCAGCGTCGTCACCATCTATGACTCGACGGGAGTACGGACGAAGCAATCCGAGTACCACGCTGATGGCAGCAAGGACGTCTTCCTCTACAACATCACCGGCCAGAACTACACGACCGAACACAATGTCTACGATGCAACCGGCTTCCTCACGACGCTGATCCGGAAGCACGCGGACGGCAGCATGGCGTTCAAGCTGGTGCAGAGCAAGGACGGGACCAAGACGACGGACTGGTACGATGCCAAGGGGGTCCTCACCAGCGAGGTGATCACGAAGGCCGACGGTTACAGCTCGACAACGGTCTATACCAACGGCCTGAAAACTGCGGCCTACATCACCAATGCCGACCTGAGCCAAGACAATTACACCTACAACATCACCGGCCAGAGCTATGCCACGCAGCACCAGCATCTCGATCCGACCGGCAAGACGACGGAGGTGACCCGCTGGCACGCCGACGGCACGCTCGACTATACCCAGGTCGTCGGCAGCGACGGTGGCAGCGTCGTGACCAATTACGACGCTTCAGGCCTCAAGAAGACACAAACCGACTATCACTCCGACGGCTCGAGGGATGTCTATCTCTTCAACGTCGTCGGTCAGAACTACACGAAAGAGCACGATACCTACGATACCACCGGTTTCCTTACGCACATCGTGCGGACCCACGCCGACGACAGCCTGGCATTCACCCTTGTGCAGAGCGCCGACGGCACCAAGACCTCGGGCTGGTATGACGCCAAAGGAATTATCGCCAGCGAGGTGACGACCAAGAGCGACGGCTACAGTTCCACCACGGTCTACACCGGCGGTATCAAGACCGCTGCCTATATCAAGAACGCCGACGGCACGTCGGACAACTGGAACTACAACATCACAGGCCAGTCCTACACGACGCAGCACCAGCACCTCGATGCCTCGGGCAAGATCGTCGAGATCACAAGGACCCACGCCGACGGCACTCTGGACTATACGCAAGTCATCAACAATGACGGCAGCAAGCTGACCGACATCTATAACAGCGCCGGCATCAAGACCCAGGAGATCGCCAGCCACGCCGACGGCTCGAGGGACGTCTTCCTGTTCAACTTCAACGGACAGGCCGGCGTCACGCAGCACGAGAGCTACAACACCGCCAAGGCGCTCGAGTTCATCGATCAGACCAAGTCCGATGGCACCCACAACGTCACGGCCGTCGCCAGCGGCGTGACGATCCAGGGCGGGGCCGGCAATGACGTGTTCTCGGCGGCGCCGAACTCGACGACCATCGCGTACGACCACGGCCAGGACCAGATCCTCAACTTCCAGGCCGGCAGCGGGACGACACACGACACCATCGCGATCTCGAAACTGCTGGCGGAGGACTACAGCCACCTCCAGATCACGCAGTCCGGCACGAACGCGCTCATCACGTTCTCGGCCACCGACTCGATTCTGCTGAAGAACGTCTACGTCTCCAGCCTGACCAGCCACGACTTCGTGTTCGTCTAAGCACGGCGAAATCTGCCCAAACGGGCGCCAACAGCGCTAAGGGAGCCGGGACCGTGCAGGGTCCCGGCTCTGTTCGTTTGTCGCCTGCCTCATCGATGAGCAGAGCTGACTCCCATTCGCAATTGGATAGGCCCCATGAATTCGGGCGGGCCGCCGCGCTTGCGAACTTGCGTCACAATTCGACTCTAGAAGGGAAACGAACCGCGCAAGGACTCCGAGGCCCGATGGAAGCCACTGAAGCAAGACGTTTTGTCGTTCTCGACTTCTACCGCTTCGTCGCCGCGCTCGGGGTCTTCATCTTCCACCTGAAGCTGATCGACAAGGGCATCTCACCGGCCTGGAACGGGTCCTATGGCCTGTTCGTGGACATGTTCTTCATCCTGTCCGGGTTCGTGATCTCCTACTCCTATCCTTCAAGCTCGACAGGCCTGCGCTCCTATGCGCGCTTTCTCGTCAGGCGGATCGCGCGAATCTACCCCTTGCATCTGCTCACCTTGTTGATATTCGCCGTGCTTGCTCTCATCGGCATATCCGGTCCGACCTCGCACGCGAGCTGGACGGATTTCATTCAAAACCTCTTCCTCGTGCAGGCGTGGGGTATCACAGATCATCTCAGCTTCAACTCGCCGGCTTGGTCCATCAGCGCCGAGCTGTTCTGTTACCTATTATTCCCATTGTTCATGCTGCTGGCCGGGAAGATCTCGCCGCTGATGCTCGCGATCATCGTCGCGCTCTCTTACGGCATCCTTGCCCATGCTCACCTGCCGATCTGGCAGGAGCGCTCGCAGATGTACGGGGCAACTTTCGATTTCGGGATTTTACGGGCGCTTCCGAGCTTCCTGAACGGGATTCTCCTGACTGTCCTGTTCAGGCTCTCGAGCGACTATCGCAAGAAGCCGGTCGCATTCGCCGGAATAGCGCTGTTTGCCGTCTCGGTTCTGGTCCTCAACTTCTTTGCGAAGCCCGACCTTGCAATCATACTGTTCTCTCTCGCAATCCTCGTCACAGCCATTGGAGAAAGCGCCTTCGCGCGGTTTCCCGGCTCCGATTGGCTCGGCCGCCTCGGCAACACGTCATATGCCATCTACATGGTGCACGAAGTGCTGTTGATCCTGCTCTTCAAGCCGGCCTGGCACTATTTCGGACTTCAGCCAAGCATGTTTCCGGTGTTTGCATTGGTCTGCTGCATCGTTCTGACCGTCGTTGCCGACGTGACATATCGCTACGTCGAAGATCCCGCTCGAAGATTGATCAACCGGCTTGCGCCTGGCGGGGCAAGATCAGCCCGCGTCCCGAAGCCCGAGCCGCTCGGTCTTGCCGAGGCCAGACAGGCGGCCAACGCAAGCTAGCTGGTGCGTGCAAGCCGAATTCTGGCTAGGTCTTAGACGATCGCCGCACACGACCCCAGACTTCCTGGCATATCCGCACCACGGCCGGCCGGGCGACCGCCATGACAACGGCAAGATAGACCGAAGAACCAAGCAGCACGAGCGCGGCGAGACGCAGCCATGGCGACGCGGCCGGCATGGTTACGGAGGCAGCAACGACTGCGCATGCCATCACCGCGGAGCCCGCAAGTGCGGGCATCAGCGCCGCGGCATAGGGCCTGATGCCGAGCGCCAAGATCCGCATCGAGGCTCCGGCGGACAGTGGATACAGCAACAAGGCGCGAACGACGTAGCCGACAGCGATGGCGATAAGGCCAAATGGCGCAGCGAGGATGAAGATCGTTATGTTCGAAACCGCGTAGATCAGCGTCAGCCAAGTCTGCCAGTGCGGTTTGCCGAATGCCAGAATCACAGAGTGATTGTAGAGGCCGATTGTGGTCAAGAACCCGGTGATCGACATGATCGCGAGCAGAGGGGCGGCCTCGCCCCACTTGGATCCGAAGAAACCGGCGATGAGATCCGGCGCCAGAGCAGCTATGCCCGCGAAAAGCGGGGCCGTCAGCAGTGACGTGTACTTGACGAAGTCGACCAGCGTCGAACGCGATGCTTCCCGGTCATGCTGGAGGCCAGCGATGGTCGAAAAGAACACGCGGTTCAACGCATTCCCGATCACGGTACTCACAGCGTTGACCAGGCGCTTGGCAAGGCTGTAGAAGCCCGCGCCGGCGGCGCCGGTATACCAGGTGACGAAAATCAGATCGGAATTGGCATTGGCAAAGTTCGTGATTCCCGTCAGCGCCACGTAGCGCGCATAGCTCAGGAGATCGATAACAGCCTGCCGGCTGACCCGGAGCCGAGGGCGCCAGGGCGTCAGGATCCAAAGGCTGGCCAGCGAGATCAACGAAGTCGAGACGAGCTGTCCGACCAGCGCAAGGACCCCGTACCCCTGTATCGCCAGCGCGATCCCTACGGCTCCGCCAACCGAGATTGAAGAAAGCGAACGGATGGCGAGGGATCGAAAGAGTTGATTGCGCGTCAGCCAGGCTTCGTGCGTCCGTGACAGGCCTTGCACAGCCACCACGATGCAAAATCCCTTGAGAACGATGGCAATATCCGAAAGACCCGAGAATCGTTCGATGGCGCCGCTCGAGGCGAACAGTGCGAGTGCTGCAAACAAGGAGAGGCCCGCGATGAGCCAAAACGAGGCAGTGTAATCCTCATCCTTCGGATCGGGACGCGCCTGGACGGCAATCGCAATGCTCTCGATCAGGACTGCCCTGCAGAACTCGAGCGCCAGCGCTCCCGTTGCCACGATGCCGAGAATCTGCGGCGACAGCAGCCGCGCCATGATCATGTAGATTGCGAGCGTGAGCGCCTGCCCGACCGCGGAATCGAGCGCCGACCAAATGACGCCCGAAACGATCGAGCGCGGCTTGATAATCTCGTGGCGCAATTGGAAGCCTGTCACAATTCGGGGTTAGGTCGACAACCGTCGATGAGCCATTGGCTGCTATGGTCCAATAGTCGCCTTGTTTACGAGGACACTACGGCAAGAAAGCAGCTACATCCGAGGCAGCATGAATTTTCGAGGCAATCTACGACGGCTGATCAACGAGGTCGGCTGCGACTTTATTCATCAACTGCCCTATCCGCACGTGGACTTGTTCTTCTGGCGTCCCGACGACGGAACGATCAATTTCGGTGATCATCTTTCGATCGTTGTCGTTGACCATCTCTTGCGGCAATTCGGCTATACGCTCGCCGATGAGGTGCCGCGGCAAGCGCGCTTGTTCGCGATCGGCTCCGTGCTCCACTACGCGCGAAATGGCGATGTGATCTGGGGAAGCGGCGTAAACGGACGCCCCGGCCAAGGTGACCTCAACCACCGCGTGCAGAATTTGGACGTGCGAGCGGTGCGCGGCCCCCGTACCCGGGAAGTTCTGCAGCGCCGGGGCATCGCGGTTCCCGAAGTGTTCGGAGATCCGGCGTTGCTACTTCCTCAGCTGTTTCCAAATCGTTTTCGCCCTACTGCCAAGAAGCCGTGGGTGTTTGTTCCGAATTTGCACGATTTGAGTCTCGTCGACCCTGGCGCCGATACGGTGGTCTCACCGCTGGGATCCTGGAACCGGCGAATTGACGCCATTCTCGAAGCTGAACTGGTTCTGGCCAGCTCGCTCCACGGCATCATCGTCGCCGAGGCATTCGGGATACCGGCTCGATACGTACGGCTGAGCAGCGGAGAGGCCGAGTTCAAGTATCATGACTATTATGAGGGCACCGGCCGGTTCGCCGTCGAGTTTGCGACGAGTATTGACGAAGGTCGCGAGATGGGGGGAGCTGCGCGCCTCAACTTTGATCATCGTGCCTTGATGAGTGCATTCCCGATCGACCTCTGGAGCGGAAAGAACTAACATGGCCAAGCGCCTCCGCGTGGCCATCTACGCGCCGCATTTTGCGGAATATTCCTACCGCCTCGCATCGGGATTGGCGCATCATTGCGACGTTCGGCTTGTGCTCAACCGCAAAGACGCGAACCAGCAATGGGAGCTTGCCGATATCGCCGTGACGGCGCCGTTCGAGACACGGATTCGCGACCTCAGTCTGCGGCGCGGCGGCGCAATCGGCATCCCTGCCTCGTTCATCGACATAATTTCCTTCCGCCCGGACGTGATCCATTGTCACGAAGTTCCCGAGATCTACACGTCCAAGCTGATTCAGCTCCTGCGTCCGCTCGGCATTCCCTTGGTACTGACCGTTCACGATGCTATCCCGCACTCGGAGGGCGGCTCCGGCACCTCGCCCCGTGAAGATGCCTGGCGCGGGCGCATGCGTGCGGCCGCCTCGATCGTCACGACGCACGGCGAGAGCTGCATTGCCGATTTTCATCGCGCCTCGCCCGACTTCAAGGGCGAGACGGTTTCCAGCATGCACGGCGTGCTGATGGTTCCGCCGGACAAAAGCTCGTTCACCGAGCCCGAATCCGGACGCATCCTGTTTTTTGGACGGATGTGGGCTTACAAGGGCCTCGACGTCTTCATCGACGCGATCGACATGTTGGCCCAGCGCGGCGTCACGCATGAAGCGATCGTCGCCGGGCGCGGCCCCGAGATGACACGGCTCGGCGCCCGGATGGAGGCAATGCCGACGGTCAAGACCATCAATGCCTACATTTCGCCTGCGGATACCGGACGTCTATTTCAATCTGCTACGGTGGTTGCCTTGCCCTACAAGGATGCATCACAAAGCGGGGTGCTCGCATCCGCCTATGGGAATGCGCGTCCCGTCGTCGCCAGCGCCACCGGTGGCATTCCCGACGTCGTGACGGACGGCGTCAATGGTCTCCTGGTTCCTCCCGGCGATGCCACTGCGCTCGCCGATGCACTCGAGCGCGTGCTGACGTCGAATTCACTCGCCGCAACGTTGGCTGACGGCGCGCGGCAGACCGCGGCCGGCCCTCTGAACTGGGACCACATTGCCGAACGGTTGCTTGGATCCTATCACAGGCTCGCCGGTCGTACCGTGAAGTGAGCGCGACACGCGCTCTCTCAAGCCGATTGCCCCACTTTCAGCGGTCGAAAGAACGTGCTGCGGAACGCGCCGTCCAGCAAGCGCCTCAGCCGGACCTCGATCAGTTCATAGCTGATCGCACTTGCAGCCAATGACATCACCAGCCCAAGTCCGATGAAAGCCGCCCATAGCAGCCAGCGGTCGACGCCGGCGGCAACCAGCTTCAGGCCAACCACTTGCAAGGGGAAGAGCACGAAGGGGTGCACGAGATAGAGGCTGTAGCTGATCTTGCCGATATATTGGAGCGCCGGCGTGCTCAGGGCCTTCCCGAGGCCAGATTCCGGGGCGAGCACCATGGCGAACAGCAGAAATCCGGGAATGAGGCCCACGAACGGATGAAACAGCACCAGGCTCGCATACAGCGCGGCCCCGCAGACGAGCCCTGCGACCAGACCGAGCCGTCCGGGAATGGAAATGCGAAATCCCGTCGCGCTGAACAGCATCCCGATGCAGAAGAACGCGGTGATAGGCCAGCGCATCAGGCAGGCCACGCCCAGCAGGATCAGAGGCGCAGCCAGCAGCCTACCGCCGGCGCGCCACATCGAGAATGTCAGCGCAAACCAGATGTAGAACGCCCACTCATAGGTCAGCGTCCAGGCATTCTGCTGGGCAATGGGCAGGCCGAGCGCGTCCTGCACGAAGAACAGGTTGGCCGCAAAGATCCCGAGATAGCTGGTGAGATCGATGCCGCGGAAGAATTTGTAGGCCACGATCGGCCCGATCGCGAACAGCGCAAGATGCAGCACGACGAACACTGGCATGATGCGCAGGACGCGGTCGAAGAAGAACCGCGACAGCGAACCGTGGCGTATCAGACTGGCCGGGATCAGGAAGCCGCTGATCATGAAGAACAGCTCGACACCGTGCCCGCCGACATTGATCACCGACTGCAGCCAGGGCCAGAGCGGCGGCAGAAAACCGGGATTGGGGATGTCGTACATGCCTGCCTTCGGCATGTCGTAGAAATGATCCATCAGCACGCTCAGCGCCGCGATGGCACGAAGGCCCTGGACCGAAGGAAGGAACGATCCATCATAGGCGGCGCCCGGCTGGTGAGGTGCCTTGATCACTCTGCGGCACCCTGGGTGCTGAGCACTGGCTCGAGGACGACAGGCTTTCTTCGCGCGGAGCGGAATCTTTGCCCGAAGGAAATGCTGGGCTTCTCGATGAACGTGTATGTCATCCAACTGACGAGGATCGACAATGCCAGGATGACGACCAGGAAGATCGACCATCCGAGGGGTCCGTCGCCGAACCATGCCAGGCGATGGACGTAGACAATCGCGAACGGCGACATCAGATAGACCGAATAGCTGATCACGCCGACGAATGCCATCGGGCGCCAGGCCATCCGTTCGCCGAACACGGCAAAGCCGATGAAGACAACCGCCGCGCAGATATAGGCCGATCCGATCGAATAACTGTAGAAGAAATTCTCCTGATACACGCCGCCGAACCGGCGGTCGGACAGGGTGGCGGCGAAGACCGCATACAGAAGCGTGCAGACGGTCACATGCGTCCACCGCAGCTTGCCGCCAATGACGGTGTCGCGGATGATCTTGCCCAGGAACATCGCCGATAGGTTCAAGCCGACCTCCATCACCGAGGAGACTGCCCTACTCTCAACGAAAAGTGCAGCTGTGGTTCCCACCAGCGCGGCGGCAACGACGATGGTCACCGCCGTGAAGCGCCGGTTGAGCAGCCCCATCGCAAAGAGAATGGTGCATCCGACGTAAAACAAAAGTTCGATCGCCAGCGTCCAATAGAATACCCAGAGATTCGGGACGTTCACGAAAGTCTGCAACATCGTCACGTTAGCGGCGATCTGCCCCAGCGGAAAACTCTTCGAATCCAGCAGCTGCACCGACACGAGCCCGACAACGATCGAAGTCCAATAAGCCGGATAGAGCCGGAAGAAGCGGCTGATCGTAAAATCCCGCACAGGCGTGGCGCTGTCCGGGAAGCTGAACGGAATGACGAAGCCGCTCACGAAGAAGAACAACACGACGCCGAACCGGCCAAAGTTCATGTAGTAGCCGAATATGTCGTGGAGGGGCCCGTAATAAACACCCGTCGGGTGCTTTTCCAGGATGACCTCGAACACGTGCTGGACCAGGACGGCCAGCACGGCAATGCCGCGCAGCGTGTCGATGAATGCGAGCCGTTTATGCATAGTTCGTTCTCACCTGCTTCCGCTCGCCGCCGGTACATCCGGGCGGAAGCCTTCTAATGACGGCATCGGTGGCCGTACGATGATTGGCACGGCGTCGCCCGCCCGCGCCGTGGCGGCGCGCCGCGAGAACACTTCGCTGAAGCTCAACGCGATGATCAGCAGGCCGGACGCCGGGCCGTAATTCAGAACGGTGATCGTGAACAAGTTGACGACGAAGATCAGCGTCAGCTTGTAGACGTCGGTCGTGCCGAACGTCGCCCGGAATACCATCACCATGAATGCGACGAACGGGAGTCCGAACATCAGATACGTGCCGATGTAGAAATTGTCGACGGGAACCCAGAAGGGGGCGAGCGGCGAGAACAGCTTCTGCGGATAGTTGAAGCAGCCCACGCCGCAGCCAGTCACGAGACCAACGGGCATGAGCTGGCTCAGGTAGACGAACGGCAGTTGCCAGCTGTTGTTGATGCGGTCGACGATGCTGAACAGGGTCGTGTGCGGCACCGCGGCGGTACCCGAAGCGAGCACGATCATGAAGAACGGCACCAGGATCGCGGCAAACGACCACAATGCAATGTTTCGTATCGCGGAGAAGCGCGACTTCTCCGGGAGCATCCGCACGAACACCAGCAGAATCAAGTAGAGCACGAGGACGATCATGGTCGTCTTGCTGGTCGTCAGACGGATGATGTAGACCGCAAGAGAGCCGTACAGAAGGCACCAAATCGTGCTCTTACGGATCGACGTAATTGCGAAGGACACGAGTATGAAGAAGGCCGCCATGGTACTTTCGGCAGCAAAGCCCGTGAGACGCTGATCGTCACCGCCATAGGCCCACCATAAGCGACCCGCCTCACGAACGGCGCCGAAGGACTCATATTTGTATCCGACCCAGGGCATGAAGTAGAATTTCGTCAGCAGCACGCCGATCAGCGAGAGGTAGAACGTCGCGGCGATGACCGACAGCAACTTCTTGTAGGAGCCCAGACTGGTGTCGCAGAAACAAAATCCGACGAACACCGGGAGCATCATCTTAAACGACGACATCGCCGCGTTGACCGTCCCCAGCATGAAGTAGCCGAGCACCAGCGACAGCATGATCTGCACGAGGACAACTGCAGCCATGATACTGCGATTGCGCAAGATGCAATGCACGACGAACTGGACCAGGCACAGAAGCGCAATGCCATCCGGCACGAACCAAAGCGCGTCCAAATGCATGATGCTGGTGTAGTACCGCATCATACCGCCGAAGGCATCCCGGACCAGATAGGCTGCGAGCGCGATCGCCTCGATATTGAGGCTGATCAGCATCATCCTGCGGGGTTGCAGCGAGAAGGTGCTCATGCGCGGCTCAGTTGCTCAGCCGCGCCGATTGGGCGGGGGATGGCGCAAAATCCGGGGGGCTTCCGAATGCATTTCGCAGGAGCCTGCCGCCGGGAATTTCGACATAGAGATAGGTGAGGTGCGAAACCGCGAGCACGGCGGCCAGTGAAACGACGAGATTCAGCGTCGCCGGCAGGCCTGCCCAGATCGAATCCAGGGCGGCGATTCGCCCCGCCCCCACGCCCCGCACGAAGTATTCAGCCAGCAGCACCACGAGCGCGTGCACCATATAGATCGAGTACGAACGACGCCCCAACCAGATCAGCGGCTTGGCCACCAGGATCCGCGGCACCAGCAGCGCATCCGGAAAGGCCAGCAGGCTGCCGAGGAAGATCGCGAACATCACTGGCGCGAGGAAGGTCGCGGCAGGATTGGCCTCCGCCAGGGACACCAGGACGATGCTCGCGATCATGGCGACGAATTGCAATGCGCCCTGCACGGCAGGCCCCGGCTTGGCCGGCAGGCGATCGACGATCCTCACCATCAAGACGCCCAGGAAAAAGCCGACGAAGCAGCGTAGCAAGCCGAAATCCGTCTGAAGCTCGATGCTCTTCTTTTCGAGCACGAAGATGATGAAGACGAGACTTCCGACCGCGAGCAGCCCGGAGAGGACATAGAACCACGCCAGCGAGCGCATGCGCAGGGCAATGAGAACGATCAGACCAAACACCAGGTAGGTGTAGAACTCAACGCTGATGCTCCAGCTCGGCGCATTCCAGCTGAGATAGTCGATGAACCCCATCGAGTGGAGAAGCAGGACGTTGAGGCCGAAGGAATAGGCATTGTTCACTTCGAACGCCGCAGGCGCGGCGACGACCACCCCCGCCATGACCAGGCCGATGCGCAGCAGGCGAAAGACGAGGTTTGCCAGCAGCATGACGATATGCAGCGGGTAGACTCGCGCCAGGCGCCGTACCATAAATTCGCGCAGCGAGAAGCGCGTGAAGTCGTTCTCGACATAGCTGAGCGCCATGACCATTCCGCTGAGAACAAAGAACAGATCGACCAGCAGCCATGCACTCCTGAAGAAGGAGCAGTTGATCCAGGCGTTGTGCGGGAATGCCGCGAGAAAGGTTGGCATCAGCAGCAGATGGTGGATCACCACGGAAGTCGCGGCGATCCCCCGGATGCTGTCGAGCGGCAGGACGTGCGCCTTCTCACGATGAACCAACTCCGTCACATCAACATTCCGTAGCTGTTGCACCGCAGCAGTGTGTATCAGGTCTCAACGCGTGATCAATCTCTGCAATCACGGAGCCGCATTCGATGCATGACGACCGACAATAATTTCAAAGCTTGCAGATCATTCGGACATGCGAGCGCCAAGTTCATGCCACTTTTCATCCGACGTGCGCCTGCTTCGGCGCGCAAGCCAATCGGCATGGGATGATTGCGGGTATTTGCGCGCAAAGTGTGCACGAAATTCGGCACTGTTGCGATCGAGGCCCTTGCAGCACATTGATTGCTGCGTGCCAATGTCGCACGAAAAATTCTTTCGCCAACGGGGAACAATAAACGCGCGTCGTGACTTGTGTCGGCTTTGCGACGAGCGACTGCGCCGAGTGCCCGATATGTTTTCAGGTTGCAACATTCATGGGCGTGATTTGCCGATCTCGCAGGCATTGTAGAGCTTGTTTTTGCAACCGGCGAACAAGCGGGCTCGGGCTTGTTTTGTCGCCAGCTTTGCACCAGCTTTTGCGTCGCACAAAAAGATGACACAGTTACCTGTCAAGTTTCACCTGTTCTCCTATTGCAACAGAAGCAAGGAACACGGATGGGCCGCGGACTAACACGTCGTCATGCGCAGCCGCGATGGCTAGCGATTGTCTTGATTGGTTCTGCGCTGATCGTGTCGAGCGCCGGTGCTTGCCGCGCGCAGTGCGTCGAATTCTCGGACCGCGCCTCGCAACTCGAACTCGACACCTTCGTGAAGTCGCCGTCCTCGCTCCTCGAGCGGTTGCGCAATGACAAGGAGAAGTTGCGGTATTGGCTCGCGCGCTACGTCGCGACGAATCCGTCGGTCCTGCCGTCCGTCCAGACGCTCATCTCGGCGTCGGCTTCAGCCGATCGCTCGTCCATCGGCGCTGCGCTGCGCCTTGCCGAAGCACGTTGCACGTCGACCAAGCCGGACGCCGCGCGCAAGATCAGGGATTTCGTGCAGCGGATCGGCGATCTCAACGTGCAGGCCGGTTATTCCGGCGCCGGAGAGGACAGCTCCGGCGCCCAGGCCCAATCGCAAATCAAGACCTCGCCGCAGCCGGGCCGCGGCGGCGCCCTGCTCGAGGGCGAGTGGAGGACCAAGCTGGCCAATCCGTTCAAGCCCGTCCCCCTTCCGAATTGATCCATGATCGTCAAAGGCAGCGAATTAGCACATGTACCAGCCTAGGGAACATTTCCAGTCGGGGCACCGATTCGGCATCGAATTCGGCGGGGCGGTCCTCAGCTTCGAGCGCGTGGCCGACGTCCTTCGCCGCCAATGGCCGATCATCGCGGTCTGTACGGGAGCTTCGCTGGCCCTGGTGATCGTCTACCTGGCCATGGCGCAGCCCATGTATACGGCAAATGCCCGCATCATGATGGATACGCGGCAGACGCAAGTTCTGGACAAGGACAGCAACGCCAGCAGCGCCCTGATCGACACGGGCTACGTCGACAGCCAGGTGGAGATCATCAACTCGGACGACCTCATTCTGTCCGTCGTCCGCCGCCTGAAGCTGACAGAAGACCCGGAGTTCAACGGCTCCAATCCCGGCCTGCTCTCTATCATCATCGGCAAGCTGACATCGCTATTCGGCTCCGGCGAACCAGCAAGCCAGGAGCGAATCGAACATGCGGTCGTCCAGCAGGTTCAGAAGAATCTGCGTACGGAGCGCGTGCTGACGACATATGTCCTGTCGCTGAGCTATAAAGCGCGGAGCCCCGACAAAGCCGCCAAGATCGCCAACGCGATCGCCAGTGCCTATCTCGTCGGCGCCCTGGAGGCCAAATATCAGTCCACCAAGCGGGCCACCGAATGGCTGCAGCAGCGCAGCCTCGAGCTGAGCGAGCAGGCATCGGCCAGCGATCGCGCCGTCCAGACCTTCAAGGCCGAGAACAACATCGTCGGAACCAGCCGCGGCCTGATGTCCGAGCAGCAATTGTCCGACCTCAACACGCAGCTAGTTCAGGCGCGGGCTGCGACCGCCGAAGCCAAGGCCCGGCTTGACCGGATCGACACGATCTCCGATCAGGATGTTGCGCAATCAACCGTGACGGATGCCCTCAACAACTCGGTGATCACCCGTCTGCGCGCTCAATATCTCGACCTCCAGGCCCAATATTCCGACTGGTCCAGGCGCTACGGCAAGACCCACCTTGCGGCGGTCAATCTGGCCAACAAGATGGACGAGCTGCGCAAGAACATCGCCGACGAGGTGCGTCGGATCGCAGACGCCTATCGCAGCGACTACGAGATCGCGAAGAGCCGGGAGGCCTCGCTCGAGAAGAACGTAAAGGACCTCGTCGCCCAGGCCGGCAACAAGGGCCAGGCCGAGGTCAAGCTGCGCGATCTCGAAAGTGCCGCCGACACCTACCGCAATCTCTACAACAACTTCCTGGAAAAGCTGCAAAGCGCGACGCAGAACCAGAGCTTTCCCCTCAGCGAGGCCCGCCTCATCAGCACCGCCACCAAGCCGGACCGCAAGAGCTCGCCCCGAACGGTCCTCGCCCTCGTGGGCGGCCTGGTCGGCGGCCTCTGCCTCGGCTTCGGCGCGGCATTTGCGCGTGAACTGCTGAGCGACGTGCTGCGGACCCCCGGCGAGGTCGAGGATGAGCTCGGCGTGAAATGCCTCGGCGTGCTGCCGGACATACGTCCGCCGACGAAGGCCGGCGCGTTGCTCCCGACGTCAGCGAAGACCGGCCCTCCCGATCTCTCCCGCTACGTCGTCGATCATCCGTTCTCACGCTTTGCCGAGACCTTGCGCAACATCAAGGTTTCGATCGACGTCGCGCGTCTGACCCGCGAGATCAAGGTGATCGGAATCGTCTCCTCGCTTCCAAAGGAGGGCAAGACGACGGTGGCCGCCAATTTCGCGCAGCTGATCGCCCTCACCGGGCATCGCACGGTTCTGATCGACGGCGATCTGCACACGCGCTCGCTGACGCGGGAGCTCGCGCCCAACGCCAAGACCGGCCTCGTGGAGGCTCTCAACGATCCCGCGAACCTCGGCTACCACGTGCAGCGAAGCAAGGAGACGGGACTGGATTTCCTGCCCTCCGTAGTGGCCTCGCGCATGGTCAATTCGGCCGACGTCATCGGATCCAAGGCAATGGCCGAGCTGCTCAAGGTGCTGAAGGAGCACTACGAGTACATCGTGATCGATCTCGCCCCGGTGATGCCGGTGGCCGATTCCAAGGCCGTCAGCTTCCTGATCGACGCCATGGTCTACGTCATCGAATGGGGCCAGACCACGCGAACCGCTCTGCAGGAGTCGGTTTCGGGTTCGGAAGTCCTCCAGAAGAAGCTGATCGGCGCCGTGCTCAACCGTGCGAACCCGAAGATGCTCAAGCGCATCGAGGCCTACAAGGGCAAGCACCACAACAGCTACTACGTCGAGCACGCCTAGGCGGAGGCGAGGCGCCCTCCCACTGAAGAACTGGAATGAGCTCGGGCCCGTTGCCAATTGGCAGTGGGCCTTATTCGTGCTTGGCGGTCGCTTGGATGGGCATCCCCTGCGCCCTCGCGCACGGACCGGAGATGCGGCAAGCGCTCCGGACCTGCTCGCGGGCTCCGTATTCGTCCGGAATCCACAACTTACAGTTATTGCTCTAGCCAAAAGCGAGGATTGACGGATACGGTGGTCGCCGGGAAAATTGTGCCGGTGCCATCAGCTGTCAATAAGACGATCCGAGCCTGGATGCCTGAAAATGCCGAAACTTTAGGCATCTTTCTTTCTCGGTTCCCCGGGGCTAATCTCGGCTCATTACTCGCAGTTATTTTTCCGGTAGGCTCGGATGCTGATCGTCCTGACGATTTTGACTATTTGGGTCCTGCTCAACATTCTGTTCGTGTTGATCGTGGTCCCTCCACGCAAGCCGCTCCGCCGCCCCATGGCGACGACGCTCTCACCCGCGCCCATCGACCCGAGCCGGCGCCAGATCGAGCAGGACGAGCCTTTCTCGATCCGCCATGTCATCGTCTCCGTCGCGATGGGAGCCTTCTTCGTGCTCGTGCCGCCGCTGCTCGCGCTGCGCGACGCGATCATGCGCCTCTTCCGCAGGCCGCCGCGAAATGGAACCTGAGGCCCCGGGACGGAGGTTTCCGGCGATTGAGAGATCGAGCGGCTAATAGGCTTCCTGGAACATCACTGCGGACGCGGTGCGGGCCATGATCTTCAGGTCGAGCCAGATGCTCCAATTGCTGACGTACCAGACGTCGTACTCGACCCGCTTTTCCATCAGATCGATCGTGGGCGTTTCGCCCCGGAATCCGTTCACCTGAGCCCAGCCCGTCAGGCCCGGCTTCATGTGATGGCGGTAGACATACTTGCTGATCAGCTCGTCGTAGTAATTGTCATGAGCGAGCGCGTGCGGACGCGGTCCCACCAGCGACATGTCCCCCCGTAGCACGTTCCAGAGCTGCGGCAGCTCGTCGATGCTGGTCATGCGCAGGAAGCGCCCGATCTTGGTGACCCGAGCATCCCCCTTGGTCGCCTGGGTCACCGTGTCGCCATTTTCGGCAACCGTCATGGTGCGGAACTTCCAGATCTCGAACGGCTTGCCGTTGAAGCCGCGGCGCGACTGCCGGAATATGACGCTTCCCGGCGAATCCAGCTTGATCAGCACGGCTACGGTCAGCAGCAGCGGCGTCAGCAGCACGAGCGCGAACAGAGCGACGCCGACGTCGAGACAGCGCTTCTGCAGCCGCTCGAGAATGGTCAGCGGCGGCCGCTGAATCTCGACCGCGACGGTTCCGCTGACCGGCAGGAACGGACGGGTCACGAGGTCGGCAACGGAATCGTCCGGCAGCAGGCGAATGGGCTGCGGAACGGCGCGCAAATACGGCCCGAGCTTGCGCAGCATCGGCAATTCGTTCCAGTCGATCGCGAGCAGATATTCGTCGACGTTGGCCGCGCGCGACTGACGGATGACGTCGCGAATCTGCCGCTCCCATTGGCCGTCATCCCGGTCCTCTCCGAGCACGAAATGGCGCATGACGTCGAAGCCGTTCCTGCGCAAATCCTTGAAGCGGCTCGAGGTAAAGTCGAGCGGCTTCAGGCTGAGCAGGATCACCTTGCGGTCGACCAGGCGGCTTCTCGCAAAGCTCGTGCCGAACACGGCCTGCCAGACGAAGCGCAGGCTGATCAGACCGAGCCCGCCGATCACGGCGAAGACGATGACGGTGCCGCGCGACAGATTGTCGGTCGATTTCAGCAGGAAGGCCGCAACGGCGAGGATCGTGAGCGACGTCAGCCAGATAAAGGCCGCCATTCGAAGCTGCCAAACCAGATTGAGCAGGCGGTGCGTGGAATAGACGTCCCGGAAATAGGCGATCCCGACGAACACCACGCCGACAAACAATCCGGCTCCCACCGATGCACCGTCGGGCGGCGATGCGACCACCACGCCATACAGCGAAGCTCCCGCCGCGTAGCTCAGCAGGATCAACAGAAAGTCAGCAGCGATGACGACGACCTGAAAGGGCCTCTGAAGCGCACTGCCGCGCGCAGATGACAGCGCATGAGCGCTTTCAGAACCGTAAGTTGCAACAGCCATTCGAACCTCTGCGTATAGAGAGTGCCTGACGCTCATCGTGATGCTGAAGACTCGTCAATTCCCCGCACGGAAAGTGTTGGTCGATCGCAGCGACATTGTGGCGCTGCACGCGAAACTTTTGCGGCGCACGGACGATGTGTCGCGTTGAGATGCGCGGCGAAATTCGATGCGCTGAAAATGTCGTCACAGTGCTGACATACGAGCGAACGAACTGCCCTATTTTGAATCAAGTTCCGCATCCGATGCGACGCTATCGTTGCACGGGCCGCTGTTCGCTCAAGTTTGAGGCGCTGCTTGCTGCCGACGAACGCAAACATCGGATCACTTGCGAGAATTTCCAGAGATTTCTATCTGCGGGTGTATGCGAGAATTTGCGACGAGTCATGCAGACTTGCCGCACACGCCGAGGCAGCGATGCAATTCCTACGGCCCCCTCTCGTTCCCGAAGTCCATCAAACAAGTCGGCAAAAAATGCCGTGCCCTTCTTTTGGCGTGATCGGCACCGACAACGAGCTGCGGCCCCACGGAACTCGCGTTGTTCGCGTTGGATGGACGCTCTCCGGTGCCGGTGACTTGGGGATATTTTTCCGACCACCCGATCGATGAGCGCCATGAAATCTTTTGCGCGATCCCACCCGTCGCTTCCCAAACCGCAATTGCCGGACGGCGTCCGCATTTACGCGATCTCTGATATTCACGGCTGCGCGCATCTGCTCGAGCCCATGCTGCGGGTGATCGACGCCGACGTTGCGCGCAGCCGGCCGCGCTATGCCGTCGAAGTCTTCATGGGTGACTACATCGATCGCGGCCCGGATACGCGGTCCACCCTCGACATCCTGGTCGAGCGGAGCCGCCGGGGAAATGCGGTCTTCCTCAAGGGCAACCACGAGGCCTTTCTGGTGAGGGTGTTCGAAGACCCTTCATTGTTCGAGGACTGGATCGCCTTCGGCGGGACCCAGACATTGATGTCCTACGGGCTTGCTCCGCCCGATCTCAGGCGCGACGAGCCGGCATCGATCCTGCGCGACTTGATTCGCGCCATGCCGACCGAGCATCTGGAATTCCTGGACAATCTGCGGCTGAGCTTCAGTTGCGGAGACTTCTTCTTCGTCCACGCCGGCGTTCGCCCGGGCGTGCCGCTCGCCGAGCAGACC
Source organism: Bradyrhizobium sp. USDA 336 (assembly GCF_044908355.1). Taxonomy (NCBI): domain Bacteria; kingdom Pseudomonadati; phylum Pseudomonadota; class Alphaproteobacteria; order Hyphomicrobiales; family Nitrobacteraceae; genus Bradyrhizobium; species Bradyrhizobium sp. USDA 336. The sequence goes on from NZ_JBIYDC010000002.1 coordinate 4,315,030, forward strand.
GAGCGCGATCTGCTCTGGATTCGCGAGGAATTCCTGCAGAGCGAGGAGCAGTTCGGCAAATATATCGTCCACGGCCATACGCCGGTCCGCAGCGCCGAACTACTGGCCAACCGCGCCAATATCGACACCGGCGCCTATGCGACCGGCAACCTCACCCTGATGAGCATCCAGGGAAGCCGTATGCTCGCGGTGTGATGAGCTTCAGCCTCCTGCCACCGATGCCCGAGACCGTCTCAGGGAGGGGATGGACGTTCGCGATATCTAGTTGAGCAATTGCGGCTGCGCCGGCCGCGCACGCGTCTGGGCCATCCAGTCGCTCCAGGCTCGCTCGTGCTTGACGTAGAGCTCCACCCAACGTTCGCCAAGCCTGGCCTCTCGGACGCGCGCCGCCTCCCCGAGCAGCTCGGCGCCGGGACGGGTGTCCGGCTTGTCCAGCGCTTCGAACTCGATCGTTTCCGAGATCGTCAGACCGACAAGCACGCGCTGTCCGGCGCCGTCCACGATGTAGCGTCGCGGCGCATCCTTCTTGGGCTCACTCATGTCGTCATGTCCCATCGGGTTCAGTGTGAAGCTGGATACCGTCATCGAATGGGACGATGCCTAGAAGGCTCGCCGAGCGTGGCCGAACGTCGAGGTCGGAGCGGGCCGCGAGGCCCGGCGCAAGGCGCTGCTGGATGAGCTCACGGCTCTTCGTTGGACGCGCCAGGCGCGTAGCGCGTATCCGAGAATGAGACCAGCGCCGAAAATGGAAGCAGAGACAAACGCAGTAGTCATGAGAGTCGTCCTGGGAGCCGTCCTGGATCGTGCGCGTCCTATCAAGAGTGAGCAGTGTGTCGACATCATGGTTCTCGAGGATTCACGAGCGCCGAAAAAATGTTCAAGGTTCGATCGCTTCCATGCATGCCGCGCGCGTGGCAAAGCTGCCGACCTCTGTCTGACCTCGTCACGGCCGGAGGTGATCATCGAACACTCTCTATATATGACGACCACATATCTAAGAGACGTTCTCGCAGCCCAATGCATCAAGGCTCGTCGCGGTCGATCCGACGCGCCTCGGCGAGACCATGCGCTCCTGCAACCGGAAATTCGGCGTCAGCCGGCCTGCCCGTACCCTTGCAACCATCCGGAACCCGTCGCATTATCACCCATCGCATTTCATGAGGGATTCAATCCAATGAACTTCCGCGCCCTTATTCCAACCATTGCCCTGGCCGCTCTCGGCCTCACTTTGGCAGCATCCGCGACATCAGCCGCCGAGCTCGCGCTTGCCCCGTCACAGCGGGCAGCCGCCGTCCAGGGCGGGCTTGTGTTCTGGGACGACGTCTACCCGCCGGCGGTCTATGGCCCGCAGCTTCGCCCGGCCGAAGAAGTCGCAGCGATGAAGGCGCAGGCACGGCCGGTGTCCCAGCGCTGGTGGGGATATTGGTACGTGCGGTAAGTTCGGGAGCCCGGTCAGCTAAGCCACTGAGAACCGCGCACCACTAGCAATCGCCGCCGCAACGCTGAACGCGCTGCGGCGGTTTTTTAGTGAACCCCTGAGAACCACCGAGCTGACGACACGGTTCGGGCCACCAGCAGTTCGGGAAGCATGAGCTCACATCATGAGCCCACGACAGGGTACGGTCGCGACACGAACAGGATCAAGAACCTCTGCATGGACCTTAACTTCATTCGGTTATCGGCCTCTATAGAGGCAACAGGATGTGAAGCAGGAGCCGCCGACTCCAATGTCGTTACGAGATAGATCCTGCAGAAATTCAAGGCCAAGGACGACTATAGTCGCCTTCAGCCGACGAGATCGCGCAAGCTGCACCACGATTGTGCAGCGATTGCCTCACAATTGTCATAGCCATTCCATTGCACCGCAATATACTTCGCCTAACAATCAAGGATGTCAGGCGAACTTTCGATGATCAGACATGCGGCATGCATGCTGGCCATGATGTATTGCGTTTGCAGCCAGCCCGCCCATTCAAACTACGCATCCCAAGCGGTGTCGCCACCCGCTGTCATTCTCACAGTTCTGCATTCAATATCCCGAGGACTGCCGGCGCCACGATGATCGCAGGATCCGAGACTTCCGCTCCTCAATTCAACGTTGGCGAGAACTCGCTCAGATCAATTCAACGGTCAATTTCGGCATAGCGCCGAAGGATCCGCCCGCAAGCCGGCGTGACGCGGAGTGGCAGATATTCCCATACGAAGGCAATTGCGGTGACTATGCCGTCACCAAGCGGCATCTGCTGCTACGGTCCGGTTGGCCCAGTTCAGCACTCCTTCTCGCAGAGGTCGTCATCCGAGCAACCGGAGAACACCACCTCGTGCTGCTTGTGCGCGAGGGAAGAGCGGTCCTCGTGCTCGACAATCTAAGTCCGGTCGTCACGCCGCTGGTCGACGCGTTGGACCGGTTCACTATCGTGCGGGCGGAGTCAGGTACGGATCCACAGCGGTGGACGCGGGACGTTGTAGTCTTCTAAGTAGCGCTCTGACGACAACCGGCTCATGCCTGGAAAGTTATCGTCCGATCCGCTTTTTCGCGTAGCTCGGACACGGACACTTCAGCCTGGCTACGGCCAAGTGCGGAACGAACGCCACCACTGAAGTCTGCTGCATCTCGGTTGGGAGGTCGTCGGCCCCAGCGCCTGAGTCAAACGCCGTTAATCTAAGCTTGATTTTCGCCCCGGTTCACCCTCCCTAACCAGGTCAGTTTCGTGTAAGCACAAATTTCCATTTTGGGATTGATATGACAAAGAAACGAGCACTTATTACCGGCGTCACCGGGCAGGACGGCGCTTATTTGGCCGAACTTCTTCTGCAGAAGGGATACGAGGTTCACGGCATCAAGCGCCGGACCTCCCTCTTCAATACGGACCGCATTGATCATCTTTATCTCGACCCGCACGAGCCCGACCCGCCCTTCCGGCTTCACTATGGCGATCTCACCGATTCTTCGAGCCTGATCCGCATCGTTGGCCAAGTGCAGCCAGACGAAATCTATAATCTTGCGGCGCAGAGCCACGTTGCCGTTTCGTTCGAAGAGCCGGAATACACGGCGAACTCCGACGGTCTCGGCACCCTGCGCATCCTCGAGGCCATGCGTATTACCGGCTTGGATAGGAAGGCGCGCTTCTATCAAGCGTCAACATCCGAGCTTTACGGATTGGTCCAGGAGATCCCGCAGAAGGAGACCACGCCGTTCTATCCGCGTTCACCATACGCGGTCGCCAAGCTGTATGCCTACTGGATTACGGTCAACTACCGCGAAGCCTATGGGATGTATGCCTGCAACGGCATCCTCTTCAACCATGAATCTCCGGTCCGCGGCGAGACCTTCGTGACTAGAAAGATCACGCGTGCTTTGGCGCGCATCCATTTGGGACTGCAGGAAAGGCTTTATCTGGGTAATCTGGATGCCTTGCGCGATTGGGGACACGCGCGCGACTACGTCGAAATGCAATGGCTGATGCTGCAGCAGGACAAGCCCGAGGATTTCGTGATCGCTACTGGCGTGCAACATTCGGTCCGAGATTTTGTCGATGTCGCTGCCAACGAAGTCGGTATGACGATCCGTTGGGATGGAAGCGGCGTCGAAGAAAAGGGATATGACGCCAAGACCGGCAAGTGCGTCGTTTCGGTCGATCCTCGCTATTTCCGCCCCACGGAGGTCGCGACACTTCTTGGTGACCCGTCAAAGGCCAAGCAGAAACTTGGCTGGGAGCCCAAGACGTCGTTCGAAAGCCTGGTTCGAGAAATGATGAAGGAAGATCTCGGGTCCGCAAAGCGCGACGAGCTCATCAAGCAGCACGGGTTTAGATATTATCCGCGCCACGAGTAGTTCTCATAGATCGGCTATCAAGCAACTCAAGCAAGCAAATGAGCGCCCATTGCGGCGCTCATTCTTTTCGGGCCGTATCCTGCTGTCGAATGCCTCATGGCAATCGAACGGCATCCTCCACCGGAAGCCCAATATCGTTGGCAGAGCCCGTCGGGCTGGCATTCGTCCGCCCTGTCGCATTGCCCTGCCCTGTCATGGCGTCCGACCACCGGCGCACGATCGTGCGTCGATCCCAGCGATCAAGGGCTCGCCTTCTCCCTTCTTCGCCGTAATGCTCACGCAGGGCGGGCGCGTCGCTGAGCTGGCAGATTGCAAGCTCGAGAGCCGACGAATCTCCCGGTGGAATCACGAGGCCTGCATTCGTGACTTCCGCCGCGAGGCCGGTACCTTCTTCAGCCATCGCAATGACCGGCCGAGCAGATGCGAAGATCGCGCCGAGCTTCGAGGGCAACACGAGATCGGCGGCCTCGGCCTTCTGCGGAATCAGATGGAAATCGGCCGTGGCCATCAATTGATTGAAGCTGTCATTGGGCTGAAGCCCGAGAAAGTGGATATTGCGATGTCCGGCTGCAAGCTGCTCGAGCCTCATCTTGTGAGGCCCTTCGCCTGCAAGGATGAAGTGGATATGCGGATGACTTCGCTCCAGGCCAATCGCGGCCTCGATCACGAGTTCAAGACCCTGCTTGTTGGACATCGTGCCGGAATAAAGTCCAACGATATCGCTCTCAGCCAGGTTCAGTTGTTGACGGTATTTGGTCGCTCGAGGCCCCGGGCAGATCGCAGTCGTGTCGATCCAGTTTCTCACTTCCGCGGTTTTGTCGGGCCGCAATCCCTTGATCCTCAATCGCTCCACCATCGCATGAGAGATGGTTGAAACGTTATCGAATGACTTAAGGATCGCCGCTTCGACTCGAAGCATCCACTTCCGCAGAGAAGGATTGCGCAGCAAACCAAGATCGAACGCCGCATCCACCTCCAAATCCTGCACGTGAAGCCATGATTTGGCGCCGACGCGACGAGCGACGAACGAGACGAAGGCTGCCGACATCAGCGAAGGTGCGACAGCGATCATGACGTCGGGCCGCCAGGATAGCGCCTCAAGAAGAACCGGGGCCGAGCTCGTGAGCGCGAATGAAGCGTGATGGACTAGCCGTTTGACGCCAGAGGGATGTCCGGGCACATAAATCGGCGTACGCGTTACTCGAACTCCGTCAACATCTCTCGATCTGAAGTACGAGGAATTGAATGCAGGAGGGATTTTCCAGGCGGGGTAATAGGGAGGCGCCGTAATCACTCTGACTTCATGGCCTTCGGCGACCAGACTTTCGCAGAGCTCGGCGTTGTATTTCGCCACACCGATCAGATCGGGGGCATAATTGATGCCGACCAAGAGAACACGCATAAAGCCCGCCCCAATTCAAACTTCAGAATAAAAAAACTCTAGCAATCTAACTAGTCTACTCAGCGCGTTGCGCCGACTTCCAGATGACGCCCGTAGCCATGAAGATAATCTGCGTAGGCGGCTGCAAGGCCGGTCCGCAAGGCAACTTTCGGCTGCCAACCAAGTGCTCGGATTCTCGAGCTATCCAGCAGCTTGCGTGGTGTCCCGTCAGGCTTGGATGTATCGAACGCGAGCTTGCCCCCGTAGCCCACGACCTCCGCGACCGCTGCCGCGAACTCGGCAATCGACAATTCGTCGCCAGTGCCGACATTGATCGGCAGGTCACTCGAATAGTTCTTCAGAAGGAAAACGCAGGCATCCGCAAAATCATCGACGTTGAGGAATTCGCGGAGCGGCGTGCCGGTGCCCCACACGGAAACGCTGGGTGCATTGGCGAGCTTGGCTTCGTGGAAACGTCGGATCAATGCGGCCGGCACATGACTATGGTCCGGATGATAATTGTCGCCGCGGCCGTAGAGATTGGTCGGCATCACGGAGATGAAATCGTCGCCATATTGCCGACGATACGCCTGGCACATCTTGAGGCCGGCAATCTTGGCGATCGCATACCACTCGTTGGTCGGTTCGAGCGGTCCTGTCAACAATTCGCTTTCAGCGATCGGCTGCTTGGCGTGCTTGGGATAGATGCAGGACGAGCCGAGGAACAGCAGGCGCCGCACACCAACCGCGTGACTTGCGCGGATCACGCTCAATTCCAGCGCAAGGTTGTCGCAGAGAAAGTCGACGGGGAAATTGTTGTTGGCTGCGATACCGCCGACCTTTGCAGCGGCATGAATCACGACGTCCGGGCGATTGGCCTCGAGCCATTTGAGCGTGGGTTCTTCCTTCGTCAGATCCAGCTCGCGCCGATCAGCCGTGAGCACGGTGCAATTCTCCGATGCAAGCCGGCGGACGACAGCTGATCCAACCATGCCGCGGTGACCCGCGACGAAGACACGTTTGCCCGTGAGATCGTAGGTTGATGCCCCTGTCATCGTATCCTCTATCAGCATCCGGCTGCCTGGATCGCACCACATGGCGAGATCCGGCGACCAGCCGCTTTACGCAATCACGCTGCCGATGCAGCCCCGCCGAACTGCTAACACAATCTTCACCATGCGACAGCCTGTCCCGGCCCGACAAAGATATTCATGGTGAACCTGCGCTGCGCGCACAAATGATCAGCACACAATGAAACAAAAACGAGCAAGGCAGCCGCATCAATTGCGCGACTGCCTTGAAAACGATCGGTGACAGGCGGCAGCCGCCGCTCGGTTTACTTCGATCTCAGTACGCCCGACGCAGGACCGGACCGACCGGCGCGCAAACGCGATCCATGTACCAGCCATAGGGTGTCTCGACCCGCACCAACGGACAATGGCGCCGCGGCACATACCGGTAGGGATACGGCTGCGCCCAGAACGTAACGGGCGTTACCTGGCTCCCGCCTGTGAGCAGGGCGGCCGGCGCGGGCATCTGCATTGCGGCGCTCGCTCCGCTCGCTGCGCAGAAGGTAAGGGTTGCAGTCAAAAGACCTGCTCGCATCAACGTCTTGAACATCTAAAAAGCTCCTCGCCCCTGCGGATTTGAACCCCGACCCGCGCTTGCCAGACCCCAGCCGACCAACGTCACGGTCCGTAAAGCCACTCCGCAACTAGCCCAAATAGTGAACCGAACTTTACCAAGGCCACCGACGGAAATGCAACCGATGCTGGGGCGGCCGAGGGCCTTTTGGGACGATATAGCGCGCAAGTGTGGCTTCTTGGTCCTATTTTTTGGTCCTATTTGTCCTGGCTCCACGCGCCTGGAGCCGCGAGGTCGGGTGAACGGCGGTACACATCCCGCAAGAACTGGTAGCTGACCGTTTGAGCCAAAGACACGTCTTCCTCGCCCAGCTTGGCGAAGAGAAGGATATCCCGAAGCGTCCGCCAGCGGCTTTCGTCGTAATCGCCGATGCGGCCGCCCGTCGGCAGCACCAGCGGGCGCTGCTGCTGCAGCTCGAACTTCAGCCGCTCAGGGTTCAGGCCAGCCGGTCCGGTACCCGTAAGAACGGGCACGCTCCGTGCATAGTCCGCGTAGGTGAATTGCCATCCTCGAATGAGGCCCTGAAGGACATCGGCAATCATGGATGGCTGTTCATGGACGAGAGTATTGCTCGCGAAGTAGACTAGGCCAGGAACATGGATACCGTAATCTTGCGGTTTGATGACGTTCAGCTTCACGAAGGTCGAGCTGGTGGGATCCGGTTGCCCGTCGATGGCGGCGATGATCGCATCCACCTCCCCGGACCGCAGGGCTTCGAAGCTGTCGCGGTCTGGCACCTTGGTGATCTGGCTTCGGGGCAGCCCGAGCTGCGCCATCATGGCATCGAAGACGACGTCTCCCTCACTCGCCCTGCGGTATCCGACCCGCTTTCCGACCAGATCGGCCGGCCGCCGCAAGCCGGAGCTTTCGAGCGTGAAGATCGCGACAGAGGTGTCGAGGAAGCTTGCGGCAAACGCAGTCACGGGGACGCCGCGCCAGCTCGCCAGCAGGAAGTTCTGGCCGCTCGTCACGCCGATGGCATGTTGGCGTGCAATGGTTTGGACGAAGTCGGGACCGGGCTGCGCCGACACCTCGATGCGGGAGGAGAAATATCCCTGCCTGGATGCGGCGAGCTCCCCGGCAAACCGCGCGCCATACGGCCCATCGAGGAGGAGCTTGATGGCGACGGGCCTGGACGCTGTTGGAGCTCGGAGGGGCGCCGCATCGGGACGCAGAAGCAGAAGCACAAGTCCCACCAAAGCGACGGCCGCAAGGCCAATGGCGAGGTAGCGCTTCCCGCTCGGCCGGGTTCGCCGCCGGGTCTGGGTGCGAGGCAACGAGGACTTCCTAACGGGTTGTGAAATTTAACATATCAGTCGAGGCGGGATGAGCTACAATGCACGCTTGTGGGGTAAGGTTAATTTTTCCTTCGCCTTGTTTTAACAGCGATTTTGCCCGATAGCACGGCTTGTTCGGGCTAGTGAATTTTGACGTCAATGGATTTGGCAGGATGACAATTCTTTCCACAAGGCCGGTGCCCGTCGCTGATTCTGCTGCGGAAATCCGGGTTGTCGAGTCAGTCGCGCCCGCATCTGGAGGCTTTGCGCTGAGCTGGCTACGACCTGTGGTTGTCGAACGGCTGCTGGCGGTGGTGGATGCGGCGCTGATCGTGGTCAGCGGCATCGGATGCGCGGTCGGGTATCACCTCGCTACCGCGGGCACGCTCGGCAAGGCGGACGTCTATGCGGCGGCGAGCGTGCTGGTGGCCATCAACTTCGTGCTGCTGACCCTCGTGCAGCAGGGCTATCGCCTCAAGACGGTCACCAACCTGCCCCGCACGTTCCGGACGACGCTGACGACCTGGACCTTCCTGTTCGGCGCGCTGCTGGCGATCGCCTTCACGATGAAGGTCAGCGACGAGTTTTCCCGCGGCACCACCATCTCCTTCTACCTGGTCGGCCTTGCCGCGCTGCTCGCCTGGAAGACGATCGCGGCGCGCTGGACCGCGCATGCCTTGCGCACCGGCGCCTTCGCCAACGGGCGGGCGCTGCTGATCGCCGAGTTCGGCCTTGCCACCTCGTCCAACGCGGTCGAGGACCTCGGCCAGCACGGCTACCGCCTGATGCGGGTGATGGAGATTCCGGCCAAGGAGCTGGCCTCGCCGCTGCTGCTGTCCTCGCTGGCGCCGCGCTTCGAGGAGCTGATCAATTACGCGCGCGAAGAGCGCATCGAGCACGTCTTCCTCCTGATCAACTGGAGCCGGCGGCATGCGATCGACAGCATCCTGGACGCGCTGAAGATCCTCCCCCTGCCGGTGCACCTGGTGCCGGACCCCAACACGGCCCGTTTCCTGCGCTATCCGCTGGTCGGCACCGGCAACACCTTCACCGCCGAGCTGCGCCGCGCGCCGCTGTCCTGGAAGGAGCGCGCGCTCAAGCGCACGCTGGACCTTTCCGGCGCCAGCCTTGCGCTGCTCGTGTTCGCGCCGGTGATGCTGGTGACCGCGATCCTGATCAAGCTGAGCTCGAAGGGCCCGGTGTTCTTCCGCCAGACCCGCCACGGCTTCGGCGGGCGCGCGTTCAGGATCTTCAAGTTCCGCACCATGCGCGTGCTCGAGGACGGCCCGACGATCGTGCAGGCGCAGAAGAACGACCCGCGCGTCACGCCCATCGGCAGATGGCTGCGCAAGACCTCGATCGACGAGCTGCCGCAGCTCTTCAACGTGCTCAAGGGCGACATGTCGCTGGTCGGCCCCCGCCCGCACGCGGCCGCCCACAACGACGAATATGAGCAGATCATCGGCAACTACGCCTTCCGCCACCACGTCAAGCCCGGCATCACCGGCTGGGCCCAGGTTAATGGTTATCGCGGAGAAACCCGCACGCTCGACCTGATGCAGAAGCGCGTGGAGTATGACCTGTGGTACATCAATAATTGGAGCTTGTGGTTGGATGTGAGGATCATGGTCCTTACGCTGGTCGTCGCATTCGGCCGCCCGACAGCCTACTGACTCTATCGGTTACCATTCCTTACTGTTTGACAGACACGAGATCCTCCCACGCCATGAATTTGTTTCTGATACGTGCTCGCAAGGTGTTGCATTCCTTGCGTTCAAGGCCTGGGCGTCGAGCACTGCAACTAGGTGTGGGACCTAGCGTCGAACATGAAGAGGCTTTTAGAGGGAAGCGGTATGCCACACTCGTTGATCTTGGCGCCAACAAGGGGCAGTTCGCTTTGTTTGCTAGAGGGATGTTTCCTGGCATACGAATAGAGAGTTTCGAGCCGATTCCCGCTTGCTGTAGCGTCTATCTCGAGATTTTCGACGGGGATTCTGGTGCGCGCATACACCAAACAGCAATCGGACCACAAAACTCCAAATCATCAATGTTCATCACTGTGCAAAACGATTCATCGTCGCTGTTGCAGCCCGGTGAAATGCAGCGTGCAATTTTCCAGACACACGTCGCAGAGAAGCAGGAAATTACCATCTCCACTCTCGAGCGAGTACTCACGCCGCAAGAGATCACGAGACCAGCATTATTGAAAATAGACGTTCAAGGCTACGAGCTGGAAGCACTGAAGGGCTGCCAATCAATGCTTTCTCTTTTTGATGACGCTTACGTCGAAGCTTCGTTTGTTGAATTGTACAAGGGCCAGGCGTTAGTACCGGCAATTATCGATTTCTTCTTTCACCAGGGATTTCATCTCAGAGGTGTCTTTAATCAACATGTTGACAGAAAGCGGGGTCCGGTGCAGGCCGACTTCCTATTTTCCCGTATAGGGGAGACCAAAGTTGATTGAATGTTGCCAAACCATCGAACGCCCACCAGCTGCGAACTCGTCGCAATCGCTTAGAATACTTCGGGTTATCGCGAGCACAGATCCCCGGGACGGTGGCCCAATCGAAGGCTTCCTTCAATCGGCTCGAACCCTTCAGGAGATGGGACACCACTGCACGGCCGTAACGCTCGACTCGCCAAATGACCCTTGGGTCATCGATTTTCCCTATCCCGTCATTGCTACGGGCCACACCAAATGGCCGCGTTGGATTTTGCCGATTTTACGACGATACCGGTACAGCCGGCATCTTGGGCTTTGGCTGCGAGAGCATGCGAGAGACTACGATGTCATCATAGTGAGTGGGTTGTGGAACTATTGCGCATTCGCCTGCCGGAAGGTCCTCCCACGCGCGGGGGTTCCTTATTTCGTATTTACTCACGGAATGCTGGACCCATGGTTTCGAAGAGCTTACCCGCTCAAGCACCTAGTTAAGCAGTTATCTTGGCTAGTTAGCGAAGGGCCCCTACTGAGACACGCGCGAGGAGTAATCTTTACGAGTGAGGAAGAACGAAGATCGGCAAGAGGGGCTTTTTGGCCATACCGCATCAATGAGTTTGTTGTCGGATATGGGACAAACGATCCGACCGGTGACGCCGCGGCGCAAAGCCGCGCCTTTCGAAGTACTCTGCCAGAGCTAGCAGATCGCCCCTTTATGCTCTTTCTCAGTCGAATTCACCCGAAGAAGGGATGCGACATTCTCATTGAGGCGTTCGCAAAACTCGCAACTCATGACCCCGAATTACAGCTAGTTATGGCAGGTCCCGATCAGATCGGCATGAAGGCCAATTTGGCGACTCGCGCAGCACAACTTGGAATTGCCGATCGCGTGCATTGGACCGGAATGTTGAAAGGCGACGAGAAGTGGGGAGCCTTCCATGCCTGCGAGGCATTCGTCCTTCCCTCCCACTCAGAGAACTTCGGTATTGTCGTTGCTGAAGCGCTCGCCTGTGGGAAGCCCGTTCTCATCACGAACAAGATCAACATCTGGCGCGAGATCGAACAGGATGGCGCTGGCCTAGTTGCCAACGATACGGAGGAGGGTATCACTAAACTCCTTAAGGATTTCTCGAAACTCCGGCCCGAGCGCCGCGAGCAAATCGGAAAAGCCGCCCGCCAACTCTTTCTCAACCGCTTCGACTTGCGAAAAAACCAATCGCGTCTGCTTGAACTTATCTTGGATACGCAACAGCCGACGATTAAATGACACCGCTGCGACGAGTCGTCTCTGGAACGGCAGTCAGCGCTGGTAGCGTTATTCTACTAGCTATTGCCCAAATCGCGTCTGTTCCCATCCTAACTTACTCCTGGGGACTCGAGCGATACGGGGTGTGGGTCATGCTGAGTACTATCCCCAGCTACCTCGCGCTTTCAGATCTTGGCTTTTCTTCTGCTGCCACAAGCAAGATGTCAGGGCAGTTCGCTAGAGGTGAATTACAACAACTCAAGTGTACTTTTCAGAGCGTGTGGCTCCTCAACGGCTTCTTGTCCGTCGTTGTGATTGCGCTCGCGACAATTGCAATCTTCGTGCTGCTTCCACATTTTCCACTCTTCTATCGAGAGCGGGCAGTGCTTTTCTACCTACTGATCTACTCCGCACTTGTCATGAATACTCGGGTTTGGCTGGGAGCTTTTCGGGCAACACACAATTATGCGACTGGCACCCTACTTTATGATGCTTGGCTTCCCATTGAGATGCTGGCCAGCTTGGTCGCTGTTTACGTGGGTGGCGATCTCGTCTCCGCGGCCGCAACCATGCTTGGCATGCGAATCATCAGCTCTCTAATTATGGGGTTCCTGCTTCGTCGCCGATTGCGTTGGCTTACGCTTGGTGTTCAAGCGGCATCCTTCGCGGAGGTAAGACAACTGGCTCCTCCCGCATTTGGCGCACTTGCCATTCCCATCGCCTTATCACTAAATCTCCAAGGCACCTTGCTAGTTGCCGGGTTAGCCATTTCGCCCACTGCGGCGGCGACCTTAGCAGCCGTTCGCACCGTTACGAGGTCCGCGATCCAGGCTGTAGCGGTTGTCAATCGCGCGACGATGCCCGAGTTGGCAGCCGCGTGGGCTCTCAAGCATACAGATCTCTTCAAACGCATGGTCGCAGTGAACCTCGGCTCGTTAGCAATAGTTCTGCTACCAGCTTCTGCGATCTTCGCATTCTTCGGCAAGTCTATCGTTGATGTTTGGACGCATGGCGCAATTCAACCGAGCGCGAACTTCATTTTCCTGATGGCGCTAGCACTTCCGATTCACGGTTACTGGTACTTCACCTTGAATTTGCTATTGGCATCCAACCAGCATACCAAGATTTCACTTCAGCTCGCAATCGTTGCTGCCGCAGCCCTTATCCCCAGCGCGATCATGGCGAAGCTATTCGATCTGAATGGGATCGCGTGCACCCTCCTCTGCTTCGAGGCGACGTGTGGTCTACTAGTAACCAACTGCTTCCGCACAGCTTACTACAATACAAAAGGACCAGACACCCGGATGACCGTTGCGTGACCGCGGGTCGAAAGAAACAGGCGAGTTCTATGCAGCTCCGCTGCTCTGCTAGATACCTCTCAATTCGACCAGAGATCGGCAAACACAAGCGGATTTAAGTCTAGCAAAAAGACGCACTCTACGCTTGTCATCGGAGAATCGGAGGCTCAAGGAATCTCCCCCCTCTCCTTTTGGAGAATTGCGTGGCGTGATCCGCATTACGTTGGCCGCGCTCAGGAGGAACTCATCTGCAAACGAAATCACCTCACCAGATGCAGAGTTCGTTATGATGGTGTTGATCACGAGGATCTTATCGCCCGCACCCGACACATCCAGCCCAGACCTACCCGCCAAAGTTAGTTCGACCTCGCCCTCTTTGGCGGTTCGCGCCATGAGAATTACTGGACCAATGAGCGGATCGTTGGTCCAAGCCGGGATGCTTTTTCCGCGGTTTGAGAAGAAGCATCGTTCGAGCGCAGCGCTCGAATTAGGTGCATAGCTTAACCATTCCGAGACTTCCCAGGTCTCGCTATCGAAGAACATATCTGTACCGACGAACCTCGCTCGCTGCGTTCCGTCGATTAGCTTGATGTGAGGCAATCCCGGGCTATGCGTTACCGCTCGAGAGTGCGCAATCGTGGCGCTCACTCCGGAAAGCTCGATCATCGTTGTTGCCTGATTGCCCTGCGCTTCCTCATAACCAACGATGGTAACGCGACCTACACCGGATGCTCGCAAAACCGTTTTGGTATGCTGTTCAACACGCAGACCGTTGATCGAAACTACGCTCGCGTTGTCATTTAGATTCCTAAAATCAAATGTCCATGCGTGCGTGGTCGGATCGCCGCATCCCACAATTTGGGCATTCTGAATGTAAAAGTGCCCCCCCTCCTCAGCTACAATGGCCGAGTTGCACCAATTCGCCCCCAAGTACAGAAAATTATAGTTCACACCTTGGTTGTTGCCGACGTGCACCCCCACACCACAGAACATGAAGCATATCTGGATAAAAACATAGTCGGCACACCCAAAATCACGCGGGCGGTCGCCCATCTTCAGCGCAATGTCAGCGTCGACAAACCAGCAAGCTTGGAACAGCCCCCACCCGCTCCCAAACTCTCTGTTATATTTGCAGTGATAGATCACGCCCGCGCGGCGGTCTCTTTTAGACATAGCTCCCACGAACGTTACGTTGCTTATCTGCCAACCCAAGTTACCTTCGGCCGACAACATAGTTCCGCCCGGTTCACCATCCCAAACAACGACCGTATGAGGCCCGGTGCGCTTCTTCGTTCTCGGATCGCCTGGATAACAGCCGGTCCCCGAGATTATGCCGCCCCCAGCGCCGATGGGAAAATGCAGAGTGTTCGTTACTCGATATGTGCCGGCTGGAAGAAAAAGAACTCCTCTGCTACGTCCCAAAGAGATGTCATCAATCGCTCTCTGCAACGCTGCAGTGTCGTCATGAATGCCATCGCCGACGGCGCCATAGTTAGTCTGAACATTCAAAAAGGCATCCTGGCGCGACATTTCTTCAGCCGCGAGGCTGCTCGTTGAGGCGAGTGACGCTGTCGTTCCGACTACCCCAAGCAGGTGCCGGCGCGAGAAAGAAGGGCTTTGAATCATCGCCTTCTCCGCGAAAGCTCAATTGCAGCTACATTGGCGGCAGCAAGCACCCCAATCGTCAGATACGCCAACAGGTCGATGAAAAGACCATTCCGTAACGACGAGAGCGCGAAGTACGATACGACCACGAAAGACAACCGGCCACGGAAGGTATCAGAGTTCGATGCCTGAACTAAGAGCCGACTGCAAAAGCCGCCTGCGAAGCACGCTATAACCAGCACTAACGGACCAAAATAGTAGAGAAACTCGCCATACAGGCTGAACGTGATGCCGCCGTCAACATCACCAAAGTACATATATCGAGCAAGAACAGGAGCGATCAGCTCCTTCTCACCCACCAATGTCTTTGGGACGTTCCATAGGATTAGAGTTTTGAGCGAGTCCAACGGATCAGGTGACAACCGTTCTGCCATTGCTGCGGCCAGCGCTGTCGGATCGAGTAGCGACATCGACGAGAACAACTGCTCATCGAGCTCGCCAGAGCTTTGGACAGTGTGAAGCGAGCTTCGGAGCACCGCTCCCGCCGCCAATATCCCGATGATGAGAGTGCCGCCTAACATCAAATACTTTAGGCGAATCCCCTTATGTACTGCGTGGTAAAGGGCCGGTATGGCCAGACATAGCGCTGCGCGAACTCTACTCCCACAGAGAAAGCTCAGAATCAGCGTCAACATCGCGATGATGAGCGCCGTCCATTTGTTTTGACCGGATCGAATACTGGAAAGGCTTATCAGAACAGACTGAAACGTGAGAAACGAAAGAAGCAAATAGATAAAGCTTTGGCCTTCGACTGCTCCTCTGGTTTTTTGCAGGAGAGCGAGAATGTTTTGAGTAAGATTACCTCCAACAACAAGAAGCATCGAAGTAGCAATAAAAAAGAAGATCCAAAGTAGAAGGTAGGGAAAGACCCTGCCGTACGCCTTACTATCATCCTGGTGAAAGCTTCCTGCGGCGTGAGTAACGGAACAAGCCCAGTATCCAAACAAGAATGAGGCGTTTCCAGCCAGAAGGTAGAAGAGAGCTTCATCGACGTACGATTGAACCCCAAGCCGATTCGCGAGAAACACCGGATTGCCGGCGACGATGTAGACATACGGAATAAGGATGCCCACGGCATTTAGGAACAGCCAAGCGAGCACGAAGATTACCCCTGCTCGTCGATCCAGCGCACGAAATGCAGCTGTTGACTTCACGACAGGCTTGCTTGAGCTTTGGGCATTCTTTGGGAGGCCAACACCAGCCATCGAAAGGCGAGAACTTAGCCTCACGCTGCCATCCTATGAATATACGAGGTTGCCGATACACCGTTAGTCATGTTTTCTGGATGTCAACGCCAGAGATTTTACATCGTCCCAGAGTGTTATACTAAGAAACGAAGGATTACGAATTTGCCGCCCACTCGGAGTCACGACAGGGGCACGCTACATACGAAATATACACCTTGGTGAGAGGTTCTCATCTGGACGATCGGCTGTTCGCATTTCACCCAGCTCTTGTCCTTATTTGCACAACTGGCGTGAAAATTGCAACAACTACCGGGGCTGTCCGGCGATCTGTCGATCTCGCTGGAATAGGATGAATATGCTTTCTATCGTTATCCTTACCTACAACTCATCTTCATCGATTGAGCGAACATTGAAATCGCTGGTCATCCTGTCAGACGACATTCACATTGTGGATTCGTTCAGCACAGACGACACGCTGGCCATTTGTTCTCGTTATAATTGTCAAGTCGTCCAACGCCCGTTCAAGAACTATGCCGACCAGCGCAATTGGGCGATCGACAATCTTCCCTTGAAGCACCCGTGGCAAATGCATGTGGATGCGGACGAGGAACTCGAACCGGAGTCGGCCCGCATTATCCGAGAACTCGATCTGACCCGTTCGGAGTTCGACGGGTACATTCTAGGTCGAAGAATGGTCTTCATGGGGCGGACACTGAAGTACGGCCCCCTCGCTTTAACTTGGCATTGCCGTCTGTTCCGTGTCGGATACGGTCGTTGTGAGGACCGCCTCTACGATCAGCACTTCGTTTGCAAAGGTCGATTGAAGCAATTGCGAGCCTTCATGCTCGACCATCAAGAGCAGTCATTGTCAGAATGGACTGTGCGCCACAACCGCTGGAGCGATATGGAGGCACATGACATCCTCCAGGGCACCGGCATTGCACAAGAAGGACAAATCCAAGCGAAAAGCTTGGGAAACGTGATTGAGAGAAAGCGCTACGCAAAGGCTCGTTACTACGAGTTTCCACTGTTCTGGAGGGCGTTTGCCTACTTCTTCTACAGGTACTTTCTCCGGCTTGGATTCTTGGACGGACGCGAAGGCTTGATCTTCCACTCTCTGCAAGCATTCTGGTTTCGCTTTCTCGTGGACGCAAAAATCTTTGAAAAGCTGCACACCAATTCTGCTGGTACGGAGAAATAGAAGTGTCGAATTTGATTGCTAGCAAGCGTATTCTCATCACGGGTGGCGCCGGATTCATTGGATCGCATCTCTGCGAGCGCCTTCTTAAAGACGGCCATGAGGTCCTTTGCGTCGACAATTTCTTCACCGGCCGACGTCAAAACATCGCCCATCTTCTAGACGAGAAGCGATTTGAGCTCCTTCGCCACGACGTAACTTTTCCGCTTTATGTCGAAGTGGACCAAATTTACAATTTGGCCTGCCCAGCGTCTCCGGTGCATTACCAGTTCGACCCGGTTCAAACGACGAAGACCAGTGTGATGGGGGCGATCAATATGCTCGGCCTCGCAAAACGTCTCAGGAAGCCCATTCTGCAAGCCTCGACTTCGGAGGTCTATGGGGACCCAACAGTGCACCCCCAGGTAGAATCTTATTGGGGTAACGTTAACCCGATAGGCCCCAGGTCCTGCTACGATGAGGGCAAACGCTGCGCCGAGACTCTTTTTTTTGATTATCACCGCCAGCACAAGCTGGAAATCAAGGTCATCAGGATATTCAACACCTACGGCCCACGAATGCATCCGCAAGATGGACGGGTAGTCTCGAACTTCATTGTTCAAGCGTTGCGAGGCGAGGACATTACGCTCTACGGCGATGGCCTGCAGACTAGATCCTTCTGCTACGTCGATGACCTTGCGAGCGGTCTTGTAAAAATGATGGCAACCCCTTCAGAGGTTACCGGACCTATCAACCTGGGTAATCCGGTGGAGTTCACAATGCGGCAACTGGCCGAGCGAATTCTGGCGCTAACCGACTCGAAGTCGAAGATAGTACATAGACCGCTGCCTCAGGACGATCCCAAACAGCGGCAGCCGAATATCAATGTCGCAAAAAAGATTCTTGAATGGGAACCGACCGTACAACTCGAGCAAGGACTGCAGTCAACCATCCACTATTTCGATAATTTGCTGAGGGGACATCAGCATCCTATTTCGTGATCACGGAGTATCTGAAGAATTTGATGCCTCTCATTGTGCCCAGAATTGAATCTACTCGCTTGTATGGCTCCACAACGACATCTCTGCAACGATCGGTGTTGTAATAGCAAACCTTCGCTCTGATCAATTTCGGACAGTTATTCTTCAGGCTAACGACATGATCCTGCATGTCTGGGTTCACCGTTTCCGGTCTTGCCGCAGCTTCTATATCAACACAGGGACGTCCAAGCGCATCTTTTACGATGCCGCCGTTTGCTTGGTCAGCCGGACCTTGGATGGTCAGTCTCGTCTTCGGAGGCCCGGACTGTGCATGAGCAGCTGTAATGCTGCCCATCAATAGAATCCCAGTTAAAAGTTTTAAACAAGGCATTAGCGCCATGGCCTTTCACTGTACTCTAGTCCGGGAATTTTGACGTTGATCCCATCGGCCTGAAGACGTTTCAAGAGGCTGTTCTTAGAAGACACATCAACTTCGCCTAATGCGGCCAATAGCCGGTCCCTTTGAGCCCACCCAATCCCCTTCAGATTCATTGCCGCTTCTTCGGTGAGATCCGCATCAACCATCTCCGCGAATTCAGATACGACCGCTTCCTGTCTCCGATCTCCGAGCATTGGAAAAATAGCAAGAGCAAGCCGATTGCGCCGAAGGGCGACCCAACCCTCGTGAGGACCGGTTAGATAAGACTTATCGAGATAGCTCACCGCCTTCAGATCGAAGCCGTTGCGCATAGTATCGACCGAATAAAGCATCAGCCAAAGATATGAATGCAGAGGACTCGTTCTAAGTGCGGAAATTAGATGATGTTGTGCCGTCTGCATATCTCGATCGGCTTTGTCCGGGTTCTTCTGGTCCATCGCTTCTCCAGCAATTCGGAGGCTTATGAGCGCCTCGGCAAGCGGAAGCTCGGGTTGCTGAATTGAAGGTACCGGATCAGTTTGAATCCGAGTCATTATGTCGTTGAGGGCGCCGACCTTTAAGCGTTCGTCGGCAATTATGCGTGTGGTCGCGTCGCGGGCAAGAATTGTTCGCCAAAACGAGGGAAGCGCCGCCAGCGACCAGAAGGCACCGAGAAGACCGAGCAAGAATAGCAGCGCACGCAACATGGAACGCAGGCGAACGCTATTCCACATACCCGTAGCGGGAATAGTGCTTCTGGTAGTAGTACCGTCCGTGATAGGACTCGTAGCGCGCTAGCGCTTTCGTGTCAGCTTTGTTTAGGACAACGCCAAGCAGCTTATCCTGGATTTCCGGAGAGCCGCGCAAGTTGTGCCTAACGACGTCTATCTTTGTCTTGCCCCACTCGACAACGAAGACGTAAGAATCGACAAAGGATGAAGTGACGCGCACGTCGACCACCGGCGCCATCGGCGGCATGTCCAGAATGACATAGTCATATTTTGACCGCAGCAACGTGACGAGCGCGTGCATCGCTTTTGAGGCCAGGATCTCGTTTGTGTGCAGCAGCTTCGAGGTAGTACCCGCTGGGAGAATCGATAGTTTGGTCTCGGGATCGACGATCAGCACCTCTTCCAATTGCATTTTTTGCGCGACAACATCGACCAGGCCGTTTTTGGCATCGGCCACCAGTGCGCGAGATAGTGATGGATTGCGCAAATCGGCGTCAACCAAGATCACCCTCGCACCGCTATGCGCCATTAGCTGCGCGAGATTGGTCGAGAGCGTGCTCTTCCCTTCATTGGGCAGAGTGGAGGTAACTGCCAAGACGCGATTCTCGCGCACAATTGAATTGAGGTCGACCGCTACTTTCAGCGAGCGCACCGCTTCCGCGAAGCGTGACAAAGGATTGTCGACCACATAGCGCAATAAATCCGGCTCGGGATTGTTCTTCTTTCTAGCCAACTGCGTCCCGACACTTGCAGCGCTCGCAGCTCCTGCGAGCGCCGGCAAGATCGAGATGCAATTTGCGCCCAAAACCTCCTCGACCTGACCCGTGGTCCTGAAAACTTTATCCGCGAATTCTCGGGCGATGGCTACACCGAAACTCAATAAGAACCCACCGAATATTGCACCTGCAAGTATAAGCAGTGTCTTGGGGTAACTCTTCTTTAACGGCGTCGTAGCAGCGCTGATGACGCGAGCCTCGGTGATCGGAAACGACTGCTGCTGCACGCTCTCCATGTAGCGCTGCAGGAAGTTGTCATACATCGCCTGGTAGCTCTGTGCGTTGCTCTCGAGCTCGCGGAGCTGCACCTGGGCCTGGTTGGTGAGTTGCGATTCCGAGACGACGTTGGCGAGGCTCGACTTGATCGCTTCCTCGCGGGTCATCGCGATGTCGTAATCGCTCTTGTAGGATTCCTGGATACGCTTCAGCTCGTCGATGATGTTCTTCTTGATCTCGGCCATCTGACGGCGGAGGTTGACCGCGGCCAAGTGATCCGAGCCGTATTTCATCGCCCAGATCGATTCCTTGGAAGCCATGTCGACATATTGACCGCGCAACTTGACGATAGTGTCGTTCTTCAGCGCATCCGCAACGTTGGCGTCGGGAACCTCCTGCTTCTGGATGTCGTTCATGCGATCGAGCCGCGCCTTGGCTTCGGCGGTGGCTGCGTGCGCCATGACGAGCTGGCTGTTCACCTCGGCGAGTTGCTGTTCGTTCATGAGCCGGCCGCCTGTGTCGACGATGTTGTTGGCGGTCTTGAAATCAACTACGGCCTTCTGTGCCGCGGACGCCTGAGTGCGGAGCTCCTTGATGCGGTCCTGTAGCCATACACTGGCGCGGCGCGTCGCTTGGTACTTGGCCTCAAGCTGGTCTACGATGTAAGCGTCCGCAATCGCATTTGCGATCTTTGCTGCTTTCTGGGGGTCCTTCGAGGTGAAGCCGATCTCCATGACGTAGGTGAGTCCGAGACGCTTGATGGCGCGGCTCTTCTCGAAGCGCTCCAATGCCTTCCGGGTCCGCTCGAATTCGGACGCCACTTGGCCGTCGGAGAACAGATTAGCGACAACATCGACGACCACGCCGAGTAAGCCGCCGCCGGCCCCAGTGAACTCCGGATCATCGATCAGGTGAAGATCGCGGATAACCGCGAGGCTGATATTCTCAGATTTCAAAATCTCGACCTGGGTTTCCACCGTCGCGGAATCGACCGCGATGTCACCGAGCACGGATTGCTGCTGGAACAACTGCACCTTGCGGGTGTCGATCACCATGGTGGCTTTGGAGGTGAACTGCGGCGCGGCGGTGAAGAGGTAGAGCAGCGCCAGGATCACGCAGGCCGAGACGATTGCGATCATGGTCGGGAACTGGCGGCGGATAATGTCGAGATAGGAGGTCAGCGTCTGCGACGGGGAGCCGTCGGCCTCGGCGAAATCACGGTTGATCTCCGAGGTCGGCTTGTTCACCTGCAACATCTAGCAATTCCTGAAAATGGATCGATGTGTGTTCTTGGGATCAATGCTGGCCAAAACGCCTGCTGGCTATCCGGAGCAAACCGGATGCCAAACCCGCCCTGCGCGCAACACTAGCACAGGCCTGCCTGCAATTGAACGCGCACGATGCAGTGCAGCGCTCGCTTGACGCGACTTTTTACAGGAAGCTTAACGGCGCAAAAGCAAAGCGGCGCCCGCCGGCGCCGCTGCAATGAATGTCATGGGCCGGCCGAAAGGGCCGGGTCCAGTCAGCGCGGGCTGACGCTGTTGTTGGTGCTGCCGACGCCACCACCGACGGTCGCGGGCGGATTGTTGGGGTTGTTGTTGTTGCCGAACCTGACAGCAGCGCCGCCAGTGCCGCCGTTGGGGAAGTTGTTGCCGGTCGGGCCGCCTGCGCCGCTGCCGCCGCCGCCCGCGCCGCCGCCGGTCGCGGCGATCGCGACGTCGCCGGTCGCGGCCTGGTAGGCGGCGATCACGTCGGCGTTGCCGGTGTTGGCGATCGCGGCCTGGATCTCATTGGCGTAGGCCTGGTCGGACTGCGCGGCCATGCGGGCGACCTGGGCGAGGCCGGCGACGATCGCGCGCATCTGATCCGGGGTGGTCGCGCGATCCTTCAGGAGCGCGATCAGCCCCGTCAGCGTGGTGGGATCGGAGGCGCCGAGGTCGCGCACGCGCGAGATCAGCTGCGGGCCGCCGGTCGGATATTGCTGCAAGAGGCTGTTGGGAGCGGCCTTGAAGTCGGAAATGACGGTGGCCGGCAGCTGGCGCTGCGGCGGGTAAACGGCGGCGCTGGCGGCCGTCGTGATCGTCGCGACGAAGGCCGCGGCAGCAGCCATGCGAAGCGCGATTTTGATAACGCTCATAAATCAACCTCCAAAAAATCAGCTGCCCCGATTCCTCGGCCCGGGCAAATGGCTGTGCAGTGCGGAACCTAGCGGAAGAGGGAAGAGCTGTCCACTTATTCTAAAGACTTCGTAAACGGCGCAACTGCTTCAAATCTAGACAGTTTTGTGAAGCTCGCCCTTCGCCCGCGGGGCTGTTGCTGCGGTTGCGATGCGGCCCTCGCCTCGCGGTGCGGTGGCGACGGCATCCGTCGCGGGGCGAGCTTCCCGGCTGGAGAAGGACTGCGCCAGGCCCGCGCCGAAAAGCGCAAAGAACGGAATGCTGTAGCCGGGCACCTGGAGCGTGAAGTCGAGGCACGAATGCAGCAGCGACAGCGTTGCGGTCGCCGCCGCGGACAGCGGGATGATGACGTCGCGCCGGCGGGTGAACACGCCCCGCGCCAGAACCAGCAGCATGATCGCCCAGCCGAGCGCCACCAGCAGCGCCATCGGGATGCCTACCTCGGAGGCAAGCTCCAGCGGCGTCGAATGCGCGGCATCCCAGATGCCGCGAATCGAGATGTTGGGGCTGCGGTACGGCGGGAAGGCCCATTGGAAGGTGCCCATGCCGGTGCCGAACCAGGGATTGTCGGCGATGATTTTGAGCGTGGATTTCCAGGCCTCGATGCGGCCCTCGTCGACCAGGCCCTGGCTGTCGAAGCGGCTGGAGACGCGGCCGCCGAGCAGCTGCAACAGGCCGAGCGCGACCGCGAGCCCTGCGCCGAGCGAGATCCAGATGCCGGTGCGCGGCGGCAGGTCCTTGCGCAGGAACAGCGTGAAGGCGACGATCATCGCCAGCAGCGACAGGCCGACGCCGGCGCGCGAGGTCGTCATGAACATCGCCATCAGGCAGATCAGCAGGCAGGCGAGCTGCGGCAGGATCTCTTTCGGCGGGATCGTGCGCAGGTCGAGCGACAGCCTTCGCCATTCGATATGCCGCTCCGGCAGGCGGCGGCGGACGTCCTCCAGGATCAAGAGCATCCAGATCACCGCGGCCGAGCCGAAATAGGCCGCCGCCGTGTTGCGGTTGATGAAGGTGCCGGTGACGCTGCCGAGATACGCCGTCTTGTCCCGCCACAGGATCATGGTGGGCTCGATCAGGAACGAGGCGACGCCGTAGAGCGCGTAGGCCGCGCCGGAGATCGCGATCACCCAGACGAGGCGGCGCGCACGCATCCGATCGGCGCCGACGGTGATGCCAAGCACGATGGCGAGGATGTTGGCGAGCGGCGCGCCGAGCGCGAAGAACGCCTCGTTCTTGACGATCGACGCCGACGGGGCGATCGGCACGCCGAGCAGATCGGAGGCCTGCTTCCAGATCGGCTGGAATGGCGCGATGAAGGGATGGTCGGACAGCTGCTCGTGCAGCACGAAGGCGTAAGCGGCAACGATCACGCCGATGCCGGCGAGTAGCCAGAGATGCGGCGTGCGCAGATCGCGCGTCGGCGCGAAAATCACCGCGATGCCGAGACACAGGCACCAGAACGCGATCGACAGATCATTGGTCGAGCCGAACGGAAACGGCGCGCCGGCGGCCACGAAGAACAGGATGAAGGCCGCGGGCAAGCTCCATGACCAGCGAATCTTGGGAAGCCAAAGGCGCATCGTCATGTCTTGCGAGCCTTGCTCGTGCCTAGAGGAAGCAATCGATCGGATAGATCTTCAGATCCACGTTGAGGCGGCTGTTCCGGCTCTGCGCCCGGAACGCGTAGAATAGTCCAAAGCTATCACTCCCCTGATCGAGTTTTATTCCGGGGGTCAGTTCGTCGGGCGGGACCAGGACGCCGATGTGCCGGTTGGTGGCGGAAATCTCGATCCGCCCCTCGCCTTGCGCAAAATGCCCGCCGAGTTGGGTCACGGTGACCTTCGGCAGGCCGCGGCGCTGATGGCAGACATCCTCCTCCCAGAGCTTGGTCTGCTGCACCAGCGGCTTGCCCGGGCCATCCGGCACGACGATGTCGGGGAAGGACGGGCGCAGCATCCCGAAGAACTTGCTCTCCCTGGAGTTCGCCGAGAGGCGAACCGTGAAGGACAGCTCGCCCCTGGCGCCCTTGAGGCGCGACAGGACGGGAGCATCCGGCTCGGCGGAAACCATCACATCGATGCGATGGCGGACGCCCATCTCTGCGGCAGCGCCGAGCACCGGCCCGACCGGTGCAAGCGCGAAGGTAAGCGGGACGAGAGCCAGAAGACGGCAAAATGTTCGAAAGCGCATGAAGCCCCTTGCAAAGCCGCGGGGTGACCGATGACCGGCGCGCCCGTGCCGAGTGGCGCCTTGATCCAGATCCCGGGCTTGTCGGCGCAGCAGAACCGCCTCGATTGCTAAACGAAAATGGCACCGGGACAAAGCCCCGGTGCCATCGATTTGGTCGATCAAGTCGGCGTCTTACGGCGCCAGCTTGATGTTGTTGCGGAAGATCAGGGCGTCGTTGGCGAGATTGATGCTGTCGCTGCCGGTCGCCATGATCACACGCAGGTAGTTCAGGAACTTGGCAACTTCGACGTTGCGCGAGTTCGAGACGTAGATGATGTCGCCGTTCTTCATCATGACCTTGGTGGCGAGGAAGAAGCCGCCGGGATCGCGGAAGTTCACGTTGAAGATGACCGGGATCGTCTCCGAGGTGTACTTGCTCACGTCGATGCCGAGCTGGGCCGCAACCTCGCGCGGCTCGCGGCGATAGAGATAAACGGCCGCCGGATCGGCCTGGCCATCCAGGAGACCGCCAGCCTTGCCGACCGCTTCGCCGAGATTGATGCGCCAGGCGTCGAAGTTGAACTCGCCGCTCTGGCCGCTGGCGCCGAACGCCAGGAACTTCTGCTGCTCGCGATAGACGTAGATGCTGTCGTCGGGCCGCACATAGACGTTGTTCTCGGGCGCCATCACGAGATTCTCGAACGGCACGGTGGCCCGCCGTCCGCCACGCTCCAGCATGACCCAGGTCTCGAAGCCCTGGCCCTTGATGCCGCCGGCGCGGGTGATCGCATCGAGCACGCGATCCTTCGCACCCGCCGCGCTCGCGGGATAACGCGCCGGCGAATTGACCTCGCCGAGCACGCTGATCAGCTGGGTGCGCTGCGAGGACATCGCCACGACCGCTTGCGGCTCGATGGCGCGGTTGCCGATCCTCTCGACAATCGCGCGCTGGATTTGGACCGCCGTCAGGCCTGCGGCCTTGATCTGACCGGCATAGGGCACGGTGATGAAGCCGTCATTGTCGACCGACTGATCCGGGATCGTCACATAGTTACCCGGGCGGACACCGGCTTCCGCCGGGATGAACAGACCGCCTGCCGCGGCTTCGAAGATGGTGACGCTGACGACGTCGCCGATGCCGAACACGATGCTGGCGGGCGGACGGCGGTCGGTGAACACGCCGGCAAGGCCCTTGGGCTCGTGGGTGTGCAGGATCTTCACGGTCGCCGGATTGAGCGGCACCAGCTCGTAGGCCGGCGCGTTTTCGGTCTGGATCTTGTTGTTGACGTCGTCGGTGAGCGGTCCC
Organism: Bradyrhizobium sp. USDA 336; assembly: GCF_044908355.1. Taxonomy (NCBI): domain Bacteria; kingdom Pseudomonadati; phylum Pseudomonadota; class Alphaproteobacteria; order Hyphomicrobiales; family Nitrobacteraceae; genus Bradyrhizobium; species Bradyrhizobium sp. USDA 336. Next base: position 4,340,956 of record NZ_JBIYDC010000002.1, read on the forward strand.
GATCCGGGATTGGTCGAGCAGGCCCCGAGCGCTAGAGCGGCCAGCAGAAAAGCTGGCTTGAAAAGATATGACTTGGCAAAGGAATGCATGAATCGCGCCCCAAGAGACCCCAATTAGCTCTGGATTGGTACGGCCTAGGGGGCGGTGCGACAAGGGTTCCCGAGTGGTTAACGATGCGATCGGCCGACCACTGTTGCGTGTGGGCCACTGTTTGGGGCTTGGTTTAAGTCTTTGTGACTATTTGTTGTATTTCGTGTGCCCGATTAGGCGGCAAATCGCCCCGGTTGCGGGCCAAGTGTGTCGACCGCGAGGCTTCTTGGGCGTGCCACCGTCTGCTAAGTCTGGGCTGTTAAGGATAGGAACTTCCCGTGTCTGGCCTCCTTCTGATCCCGCTGTTGGCGGGCTCCCTCTTTGGCGCCGCCGATCGCACATGGGGCCCCGCCGTCGCCTGCCCTGGCAGCGCCGGGGCGTGGTGTCGCGGCGCGGCCGTTGTTGAGGTGGCCGCCCCTGCGTCCGCGTCCGTCTGGAAATTCACCCGGACCCAAGGGGCCAAGGACGGCGAAAGCTTCGCGGCCATCATGAAGACTGCCGACACCACCCAATCGGACCCGGACTTCGCCGGCCTGATCGTGCGCTGCGCCCCGAAGGGCAAGGTCGATGTGCTGGTGGCCTTGATCCGGCCCTTCCCGCCCCGGAGCCGCCCCAAGCTGACCATCGCGGCGAGCGGCGGCGGCACCCTGAGCTTCGAGGGCAGCATGGCGGCCGCGGGAGCGGCCGTGCTGCTCCCTGACGAGGTCTCGGCCTTTGCCGCCGGAAAGTGGCAGACGACGGCCTCCCTGTCCGTGGTGGTCAGGGAAGGCGACAGCGAGATCAAGGGTATGGTGGCGCTCAACGGGCTGCGGGAGGCCTATCATTCGCTACTGGCAAATTGCGGCCAATAGGCCAAATTTAGCCATACAACTTAAGGGTCTTTTTAGGCGGGAAACCTAGGGTCCGGAGCACGGAGAGTGTTTCGGATGACCGCCTTTTTGATTTTCAGCTTTCTCACAGGTGCCGTGCTGGGCCAACGCTTTCGCGTGTTCGTGCTCCTGCCGGTCACATTTGCGCTGGTGCTCACCATGCTGCCGGTCAGCATGATGACCAGCCTGGGCTTCCTTGACGGCATGAAGGCTGCGGCGTTCGCCGCCATCGCCCTCCAGGGCGGTTACCTCTTCGGTTCGGGCGCGCGCTTTGCCCTTGCCGCCGCAAGCGCCACCCGCGTGTTCGGTCGACCGGTCAAGGCCACCCGCTGATCGCAACGCAAGCCTCTGTTTGAAAACGCACCGCCCGCTTGTATGGTGACCTGACCGTTTCAGGATTCGCTTCGAGCGCGCCGTTTGTCCCTCGCTTATTTTGCCCTCATCGTCTCCATCGTTTCCGCTTCCGCTCTCGAAATCGCCGGCGCCACATTGGGGGCGCAGCTCGGGACGATGGCCGCAGCACTAGGCCTGCTGGCCGCCGCCTTGAGCTCGCGAAAGGCCGACTACGAGCACTATCTTCGTGCGACCTCCTGGGGCCGCTGGATTCTGCTCGCCATTCCGCTGAGCATCGCGGCCCAGCTCGCTCCGCTTCCGCTGCGCTTTGCGCATCCGATCTGGGCCAGCGCCCACGAGGTGATCGGTGGCCTGTCGCTCGGGCCGATCACGGCCGATATCGGCTTGACGGTGAACGCGCTGCTGCTGGCGCTGGCTGCAATCTCATTGCTCGGCGTCGCGATCCTGGTGGTCCGCAACCGCGGCCGTGCCGAGCTGGTTCTGTTCGTGCTGAGCGGCGTAACCGCGATCTCCGCCTTGATGTTGGACCTGCATCGGCTCTCGCCGGCGCTTGCCGGATCCGTCCCCCATGACCTCACGACGAGCCTGGCCGGGCTCGGCCTCATGCTCAATCTGGCGGTGATGCAGCTCGCCGCTGAACGGGCGGAGACGCATCATTCGATCGTTCGCTCGGTCGTGATCGGGCTTTGCGGTCTGGTCGGAGCCTTGGTCAGTGCCGCCGCGATCTTTGGACTGTCCGGGACCAACAGCGCCATGGCAGCGGCCTTTGGCGTCGTGTTGATCCTGCTGATCCTCGTGATCCGCAGACTGGATCTGTCGCCATTGGCCGCGAGCGCGTTGTCGGTGGCAGCCCTGATCGGCGCGGCGATCGTGCTGACCTTCCTGTTCGAAAAGAATTCCGGACCCATCCTGCTGCGGCTCGTTCCGGAAATGGGGACCGAGACCAAGGCCGCGCTCGAGCGCATGTTGGCCGACACCCGCTGGTTCGGCGCCGGCGCCGGGACTTTTGCTGCGGTGGGCAGGATCTATCTGAGCGATGCCGGCGCCGTCCTGACGGCGCCCTCGGCGGCCACATCCGTGTTCGCGGGGATGGGTTGGCTCGGCTTGGTCGCCATGATCGCGGTGAGCCTGCTCGCTTTGGTTCGCCTGTTCGTCGGCGCCCTGCAGCGCGGACGTGACTCGTTCTTTCCCGCTTCGGCTGCGGCCTGCGTCCTGTTTGCGCTGGTTCAGAGCTTTGCCGGTCCCGGATTGCTGCACCCTGCAGCAATCCTTTGCCTTTCGGTGATCTTGGGACTGGGGCTGTCGCAGAGCGTCAGCCAATCCGGATCACGATAGCGCGCGGGTGATCAGACCGCGCGGTCGCCGAGCGAGGCCCAGTAGTTCGGATTCTTGGGCGACTGAATGCGGACCCAGCGATAGGGCTTCTTCGACCACGACATGATGTGGCCGGAGAGATTGTCCAGCACGAGATCGCCGGAGAAGGTGCGCACCACGACCACGAGATGATGCTCGCCCCAGCTGGTCACGACCTCGCTCAGCAGCACCGAGCGCGCCGGAAAGCCCTTGGCGATCAGATCGTGGCGTTTTGTCACGGCATAGTCGTTGCAGTCGCCGCTTGCCGGATGCAGCAGCCACTTCTCGCCGCGCAGCCCTTCCAGATTGGCCTCGGGGCGGATCGCGGCATTGACCCGCTGATTGACCTCCTGCATCTGCGCCATGCGCTCGGCCGTCAGCTTCAGACGGCCGCCGCGGAAGACGATCCGCTGCGGACGCGGTTTGCACTCGTCCTTGTACTTCAGGCAGAAGAGCGTGAACGCCATCGGCGGCAGCGTCGGCTGGTCGAACTTGATGTAGTGGATGGCACCGCGCAGCCCCAGGGGCGCCCCGACGAAGGCGGCTTCCGCTTTCTGCTGCACCCCCGCAGCAACGACGATGGCGGCGACGGCCGCCAGGAACTTCACAACTTTGCGCATGTCGCGCTCCCCGTTCTTGTTGGGGAGACGCTACGCGAGACCTCTTGAAATACGGCTCAAAGGCCGCGCGAGGCTTTAATCAAAATGCGGGCGCGTCGGTCAGGGACAATTAAGAATACCGATGTGTGACTTGTTCTGCTAAGAGCGGTTCACGACGTTCCGCTCGTGACGCTGGAAGCGATTCGACCGACCTGATGGGCCTTTCCTCCCGCTTTCGAAAGAAGACCAAGCCTCGGCTTCCCGACGGCGTCCGCGTCTATGCGATCGGCGACGTGCATGGCCGTGCCGATTTGCTTCAATCGCTGTTAACCGTGATCGACGCCGACTTGGCCCGCTCGGCCCCTCAACGCGCCATTCAGGTCTTTCTCGGCGACTATGTCGATCGCGGCCCGGACTCACGCGCCGTTCTTGATCTCTTGATCGAACGCTCGAAGTCGCACGAGACGGTATGTCTGAAGGGCAATCACGAGGTCTTCCTGCTCGAGGTGCTCAAGGACCCGGCCCGCCTGCAGGAGTGGCGCCACTATGGCGGTCTGCTGACGCTGGTCTCCTACGGCGTCATGCCGACGATGAACCCTTCCGCCGAGCAGCAGGTCGAACTGATCGAGGGACTGAGACGTGCGCTCCCATCGGAGCACCTCGCCTTCCTCCAGCAATTGCCCTCGTCCTTTACCTGCGGCGACTTCTTCTTCGTCCATGCCGGCGTCAAGCCGGGCGTCCCGCTCGATCGCCAGAAGGATGAGGACCTGCTCTGGATCCGCGAGGAATTCCTCGCCTCCGAGGAGCGCTTCGGCAAATATGTCGTGCACGGCCATACGCCGGTCAGCGCGCCCGATATCCGCTCGAACCGCATCAACATCGACACCGGCGCGTATGCGACCGGCAACTTGACCCTATTGACGATCCAAGGCGATAGTCTCCTCGCAATTTGAAAGCTTAGGCCGCAACTTCGGTGATCACGCTTCGCGCCATTGGAATCTTGACCGCGATCGCGCTGGCGCTCCACGCCGGCATGACGTTCTATGGCGATCTGATGCGGCCGAACTTTCGCGCCAGCGACTTGTTCTCGGGCGAGATTCCGCCGGACAAGGCCAAGCTGGCGGCGGCAGGCAGCCTGGCATCCGTTTCGTGGGATGGCGACCTCCTGGCAAATCATGCGGCGGCGATGGCCGCCGACGTTCTGCACCGTCCGTCGGCCGAGGCAGGCGGAAGGGCCAGCGAGAACAAGACGGCCCAAGCCGCTGTCGTGGCAGCCTTGAAAGTCTCGCCGATCAGGCCGGCGCTCTGGCTCACGCTCGGCACGCTACAGGCCCAGGCCGGCGAGGCGGTCACGCCTGCGGTGAAGATGTCGTACCTCACCGGGTCGGTGCCGATCGACGTTGCCTTCTCACGCGTCCGCACCGTGACCTCGAGCGCCGCGGCAACCGACGACGAGATCAAGCTGCTGGCGCAATCCGACATCCGCTCGGCGCTGGCCAACCGCTCGCGTTACGAGCCGCTGCTGATCGCGGCCTATGTGCAGGCAACGCCGCAAGGCAAGTCGCTGCTGCTGGAGACGACGAAAGTGACCGATCCCAGGTTCAACGAGATCTTGCGGCGGTACTAACTCAGCGGACCGATTTCGGGTTCACCGGCACGAAGTCCTGATCGCGGCGCGGCTGATCGGATCGCCCCTGGTAGACGAACATGCCCTTCTTGGTGGCGACGATGTCGCCTTGCTGCAGGCTGTCGTCGCGAAGCAGACGTTCGGTCGCGACGATATCCGGATCTTCGGGAGCTGGCTTGTAGAGCGCCGGATGCTCGCGCCGCTCGCGCGCTGCCTCCTTGGCACGGCGCCGCGCATCCTCGATGCGCTGCCGCCATTCGTCGCGCGAGACTTCCGGCTCGCTCGGCGGAAGATAGTCGCTCACGGACGGCTCCGGCTCGGTCTGAGCACGGCACGAGAGCGGGCAGGCGTAGAGAGCCAATCCGACAGCGGCCGCCACGGCCGCCTGAACCGGCGCGCGCGCCGGTCTCCGGCGGTCTGACAGGGACTTGCAGCGGACGGGTCGCACTCCGATGACTCCGATGGCGGGCCGAGCGGCGGCCGCAACTTCAGCTGATACGGCTGCCAATTGCAACATTTTCGGAACGCAGCGGCCGTCCCAACAAAAAGCGAAAAACAACCCCATGCACAGTAGCCGTCACCAGCCAAATCAATGGCTTACGCATTTCCCGAAATTCGATTTGATCCGTCGGGCAAAACAGGGGTAGGATGGCATGATCCGAGGCAGGCCGACCGGATGATTGGTGGACCCGAGATCCACGTCCGTGATCGCCTTACGGGGCAAACTGCTCCGTTCTCGCACCAGGTCATCACAGCCGGTTTCGGCATTCGCTGATGGAGTAGCCGAGAATGCGAGCAAGACCGACATTGCTGTTAAGTGTTGCCGCTGCGGCGTCCGCCATGCCTGGCTTGCTGGCTCACGCCAGTCCCGCCTGCGTCAAGGAGCGTACGCCGTTTGAGTTGTCGCAAGACACCGTGAAATGGACGATGTCGATCGCGCCTGGAGCCGATTGCATCCAGGGACTGCGATGGTCGTACATGCAAATCTTCAAGGTATCGGTCGTGAGCGGGCCATCACGGGGACAATTGGCGGTGGTCGGGTCCGGCTTCCGCTATTCGGCAGAAGCCGGGGCGCGCGGCAGCGACAAGTTTACACTGCTGATCTCGGGCAAGAACCGTCATGCTGCGGGGACATCGACCCTGGAGGTCGAAGTCAACCCGCAATAACCCCTCGAAGGGTGGTCAGCGCGGCTAACGCGATGAGACCAGGACAAAATCGCCATTACGCGGAGCATGCTCCAGAGCAGTACGCTCTAATAGCGGCGGCTCGACCCGCTGCCCCGGGTTGTATTCCCGTGATAGGGCCGGGCCCGTCCGTAAGTCGTCACGGGAGGCTCGATCCGGCTCGGGATATTCGGCGTCGCGTTGGGACGCGCGGGCTGCGACGGGTTGACGATGATCACATTGCGGTTGGGCGTCGACGGATCGCTGACGCCCTGGGCCCAGGCGCCCGCAGGCACCACAAGGGCGAGTGTGATCAAGACTATTCGTTTCATGCGATATCTCCCGAGCAAGAACGTCAGGGAGGCGAAGACCGTTCCTTCACGACGGCATCACGGTTCGTTGCGCGACCTCACCGCGGCACGGCGATCAGCTTGCCATTCCTCCAGACACCTTGGGCCGCCTGTCCGGTAGAACCGCTACCCACGTTCCGGACAGCCGTGGGCCGCGAGGCAGCCTGGGTGGTCTGCTTCTTTTTGTCGGTCGTCGTCACGATGCTGGAGCTCGTCGTGTTGGCCTGATCCTTGGTCCCTTGTGCAGAAGCAGACTGAACCAGAAAGGCCAAAAACATGATTGCTGTCAAAATGCCGCGCATGGTCACACACCGGAAGAAGGAGCCGGTCGAAATGTCACAGGTTTCCGCCCAAAAGCAAGCGCTACGAAAAGAACGCGCAGGACCTTTGCGGCCGGAGCATCAGCGTGTTTCACCGCAACCGACGCGATCCGGGGTGAAAAAACCTAGCGAAACGGCACTATCCGGGCTAGTTGATCGCTCTTGATGACCGAGACCGGCGACACCGCAGCCAACGCCTCGCAGGCGCAAGAGATCAAGGCCGGGCTCGTCCGCCTGTTGTCAGAGCGGATCCGCGAAGTCTCCGGCGACCCCAGGCAGATGCGGGATGTCGTCTACGAGCTGGCTCGCGTCAAGCTTCTGGAACAATTCACCCACGCCGATGCGCGGGAAGCGCGAGAGCTCCAGCAAGTCCTCGAACGCGCCATTCGGGAGGTCGAACGCGCCTTTGAGCGAAGCGAGAAGTCTGCACCGACCAGGGATGCCTCGGTCCCCGTGCCGAATTCTCCACCGGCGAACGTCCCCGTCCCCCCGCCCATTCCGACGCTCGCTGCCTCGGCGTCATCAGCCATTCCGATGGCTGCCGAGACGGCGCGGCGTCCTGCCGCACCGCCAGGATCGCCCGACCAACCCAAACGGAGCGGCGCTTTCAAGTCTCTCGTTCGATTGACCGCGATCCTCCTGCTCATTGCGGGCGCCGGCACCGCGGTCGTGTATTGGCCGCGGCTGAAGGCACAACTGACGGCATCGTCGCAGATGGCGCAGCCCGAACGTTCGGCCAAGAGCCCGGAGCCTCAGCTGACCGCGATTCCGACTCCCTCGGCCAGCGAGACCGCTGAACGAACCCCGGAGAGCGCAAAGGAGCCGGCGCCGGCGGCGCACCCCTCGATGCCCCCTGCCGACGACGTTCGGCGTCTACGCCTTGAGCGAGGGCCAGCTCCATGAGCTCAAGCCAGTGCCGGGAAAGATTCCGGACCGGCGCGTCGCGATCTCGGCCGCCATCAACACGCCGAGCGCGACCACTTTGATGGACGGCGACGTCAAATTCATCGTGTTCAGGCCCGACGGGGGTGTCGATGCGGCCGGGACCGAAGTTCGGGTGATCGCGAAAGTGTCCCGGTCGATGGGCATCGATGCCACCGGCAAGGCCGCCATGGTCAGCGCCGGCGATTCCTGGGTCATCCGCAGCATGTCCTACCCCTACAAGGTAGGTCCGATCGACGACCAGTCGAGAATGCTGTTGCTGCAACCGGAGCAAGACGGCTTCACGCTCGCGCCCGGCCGCTACGTCGTGGTGGTCAGGGGCATGGGCTATGACTTCACCATCGCTGGGACGATCACCGATCCCAACCAATGCGTCGAGCGCATCAATGCGGCGAACGGCGCGTTCTACTCGCCCTGCCCGCCGCCGCGGCGATAACGCAGCCTTTGTTTCCTATTTGGCCGGCTTGCTGTCCTTTGGCGCATCCGCCGGCATGTCGTCGACCTTGCCGTTGTTGGCGACGCATTTCTGGAAGTACTCGCGCTGGTCTTTGCCCGTTCCCTTGGCACTCCCCGCTGCGGGGTTGCCGATCTGCCTGGGCGGAAAGGCCTTGGCCACCGCGGCGTCGCATGCCCGCGCCACTTCGGCGGTGATGGCCGACGCCGTCCCCGGCACGGCCAATGTCAAAGCACCTGCCAATCCAACCAACGTCCGCAAATTTTTGACTGGCACCTCTTACGCTCCTTCAATCCATGAATGATTTTCGTAATCATATCAAAAAGGATCGAAGCACCAAAACGGCAAACCGGTGAAGTGTCGTGCGATCTGCCGTACGTGCCGGGAGGGCTACCGCGGCGCCTCCTGACGGCGACTATGTTCACGCCTCGTCCTTCGAGACGGCGCTTGCGCGCCTCCTCAGGATGAGGCCATTTGGCGTCGGTGCTCGTTGACATTGCTGCTGCCGCGCATTCCCTCCTCATCCTGAGGAGCACGCTGAAAGCGGGCGTCTCGAAGGATGGCCGCAGACGCGTGACTAGCTGTTCAGCTGCGGCGGTTTGAAATCCGGAAAGCGCGTGAGCATTGCCGTCTTGACGAACTTCAAGTGGGCGATGCTGCTCGCCAATTCCTTGAGCCGGCGCTGGCCGTTCGAGATGTCGGCCGCGAAGAGATCCTGATGATGATTGTCGAGCGGCTCCCGCTCGAGATACTCATCGGTGCCGTTTCCGAAGGTGACGGAGGCACGGGCAAGCGCATCGTCGACACGCCGGTTGAGCCCGGCCTGCTCCCTCTCCGCCTCCTGCAAGGCGGTTTCGATCGCGGCCAAAACGGCACCGATCCGCCCGCGGTCGGTCTCCGCGTCACGCTCGGCCGAGCGGGCCTTGAAGGTTTTGTCCTCGCGGCGGGAGCCGAGAAGATTGTGTGCGCGCGCTCTCAGGAACAGCTGAAACATCCGGGCCATCCCACATACGAGATCCAGGCGGGTACCATCGGTCAGACGTAGTTAACAAATCCTGAATCCGGCGCCCGTGCGGTCTGGCTTTGTGCAATCCATGCCCGCCAAGCTCCCGCGTGCTTGGAATAGAGCTCGTGCCAGCGGATCTCGCCGTCGGCAGCGGCTCCTTTTCGCACGCGGACCTCGGATGTAAATTGCCCTGTCTCGTTCGATGCAAGATCCAGCGCTTCGAACTCCGCCGTCTCTTCCGGAGACACGCCGATCAGAACGCGATGCCCTTGGGCATCGACGACGTATCTGCGCGGCGCGTTGTGCCTTTGATCAGTCATTCGCAGGGCCCTCGTTCATGATCCAAGGCCCCGGACGATCCTTCAGCCGCCGCTCAAAGCCACGAACAAACGCGATCAAAACGAGGACGCAAGTCGCGCCCAGCAAAGCAATCAAATACGCCATTCACGCCCACCTATGCGAGCCGCGAAAATCCAGGCGGCTAAACTCTCACCATGAATTGCTACGTTCTAGGTTGCCTTTCCAAAGCTCTCAAGCGCCGCACCACGTTAACCTAACTGCGCATGGTTATCCGACCCGGTCGCACGGCAGGATCAGTGTGCGCTCACATGGCTGTGCGCCTACGATGGATGCTCACTCTGCTTGGCGCCCATCGCTGCCGGCGTGTAGGGCGCATAGAGACGATATCGTGCCGATCGCCTGCGCGAGCGCCATGCCCGCACGCCGTAGCCGCAGCAAAAGCCAGCTGCAAAAATCGAAATCAGAACCAGAATTGCAAACATTTGGAATGTTCCCAATGATCGGAACGCTCCTCCCGGTACATTTCATCGCGATGTTCTGACGACTTCAAGATCATCGGCGCTGAAAGTTTTGTCAGAGGAAGATGAAGTTTGTGCAACGCGGTGCTTGAATTTTGGCCGTCGCGAGAACCACGAGCCCAGAGGATGACGAAATCTCTCATCGTTCGAGGGCGATATCCAGCCCGCGATGTTAACCCGTGTTCACTGCGGCAGCAGCCTCGAACGAAGCGGCCGGATGCGCTGCCTTCGGGCACAGCTGCGATATGCACGAGAAGCCGATATGTTTCTCGAACGTTTCTGGCGGCCGTCGCAGACAGCAATTCTGACGAAGAATCCGTGCTTCTACGGAGCGTCATGCACCAACTTCATCGCGGTAAGGTTGAGAGGTTAGCTTAACCCGCGTTGTTTGTTGCGAACTTTCGGCGATTGCTTATCCATCTCGCACCGGGCTCCCCCAAGCCCGGCCCCACCCAAGCAAAGCCGTCGAGCGAACATGGGTCCGCTTGGCGGCTTTGTCGTTGTGTCGACGAGAGGATCATTTCGGTTATGGCGCGCAGGCCCTGGTCGTTCAAGGAAGATCGCCGGCTCATCGAGCTGGCCAAGTCTTCAACCTCGCTGGAGCAGGCAGCGAAAGCTCTCGGGCGCTCGCCCGATGCGATCAAGCGCATGGCGTTGCGGCTTGGTCTTTCGCTGAAGTCGAAGGCGGCCAAGAAAAGCTGATTGCGCGAGCGCGGCACAGCATCGCCGAAGCGAAACGGAACCAAATCAACCTTGGGCTGTTGGTCCCGGATTCTCAGCGAGGTCTGGCAGTGCTCCACTTTGCCATTTCCGCAGTTTTGGTCTGGCTGGCGCTCAACATCGCGTTCGTGGTGCTCCGGCTGCGGGCCACCCGGGATGCCGCGGCGCCCCGCATCGACAGGGCCAGCCGCCCTTATCCCGGGGTCATTCCCGTCCGCCATCGTCTCGGACAATAAGGGTTGATCGAGCGGGTTGCCTGCGCCGGCCCGCCCAGCCGTTCCAACCTAATTGGGCGTCCGCTTCTGGGACCCCATCCCGGGGCTGGTTCCGTAGCTGGGCGTCCCCGTTCCTTTGAAGGCTCCGCCCATCGTGTCCGATCCGGAATTCGTGCCCGTGCCGCTGCGCGTCGCGGAGGTGGGTTGCGTGCCCGATGGCGTGTCTTTGGTTCCCTGCGCCGAGGCCACAGAGCTCCCGATTGCCAATGCCATCACGAGGCTTAACGTCCTGATCATACTGCTCAACTTTCCATGCTCGTTTCTGACCTCGAGCCGCCAGACCATTGGCCGGGCACTGCTCGGGCGGGGCCCTTCGGGCCGGTCTTTCCGTTAAACCCTATCTTAGCCCCGGCTGGCTAGGATCAATCTCCACGCCTTGCTTGAATTTTCCACCCCGCCCTGTTTTTCGCCTGAGCCGGATGAGAGTGCTGCGACCAGACCTCCCGTTTGTGGCACTCGTGCTTGCGAGCACGATGGCGTTCGCCTTGGCGGGTCATTTCGCCGCTGGCGCCGTCATTCGCCAGCACCAGGCGCATCAGCTCAATGAGCTCACCGAGGTGGTTCTGCGCCGATCGGAGCTTGCAGTCGATTTCGCTGCAGGCAGCCTGGACGAGCTCGCGCGGCGCAATTTCGCCAGCTGCGAGCCGGCGGCGCTGCAAGCCATCCGCCTGCATGTCTACCAGCGCTCGGCGATCAAGGACGTCCGCCTCGTCAAGCCGGACGGCTCGGTGATCTGCTCGGCCTATTCCGAGACGCTCGAATTCGACAAGGGATGGGTGGATCGCCGCGACATGCTGTCTTCGCGCGACAAGACGCTTTCCCTGTTCCGCGTGGAGCAGTTCGGCGGCGACGCCCTGGGCGTGCTCAGGGACGTCAATGGCAACTCCGCCCTGGTCGCCATTGTCGGTGTCAATGCCAGCCTGTTCGACATCATGCCGGCCGAGCTGCGCGCGCACAGCCAGGTGATCCTCGCCTTGAGCAATGGCGAGAAGCTCGGCGAATTCCAGACCGAGGCCGGCAAGTCTCTGCCGGTGCCGATCGGCTTCGAGCGAGCGTCCGCTCGGCTCCCGCTTCATGCCACGATCCGGCTCGAGCACGCGGTGCTGTCAAGCTGGAACAACGAGGCCTATTGGCCAACGCTCGCAGTGGCCCTCGGACTTGGCGCGATCTTCGGCATCCTGCTGGCACGGAACCGCCGCATGGAGGGGCCAGTGGCCGATCTCGACCGGGCGCTGACAGCCGGCGAATTCAAGCCATATTACCAACCGATCTTCGACCTCCGGACAGGTCGGATCAAGGGCTGCGAGATTCTGGCGCGCTGGCTGCGCCGCGACGGCTCGGTGGTCCCGCCGATGAATTTCATTCCGCTCGCCGAATCCAGCGGACGCATCCAGGCAATGACCTGGCAGATCCTGGGATCGGCGCTCACCGAGCTCAGGCCCTTGCTCAGGGCCGACAAGAATTTCAAGCTGTCGCTGAACGTCGTGCCCAAGCACCTCCTGAGCGCCGGCTTCGTCGAGACACTGCGGCGCACGGTTCTGACGGCACGCGTCTCCGCGCGCCAGATCGTGGTCGAGATCACCGAGCGCGACGAATTGGATGATCTCGCGCGCGCCGCTTCGGTCGTGGCCGAGCTGCGGGACCGCGGCTTCCGCGTCGCCATCGACGATGTCGGCGTCGGCCATAGCGGTTTGTCGCGGCTGAAGGGCCTCGGCGCCGATACGATCAAGATCGACAAGTTCTTCGTGGACACGATCACGGTGGACGCATCGACGACCACGATCGTGGAGATGCTGGTGGCGCTCGCGAAAGACCTCAATATGAGCGTGGTCGCCGAAGGCATCGAGACGGAGGAGCAGCTCCGCGCGTTGCTCGCCTCCGGCGTCGAGGAAGGCCAAGGCTATCTGGTTGCGCCGCCCCTGCCCGCCGCCAAATTCCATGAGCTGATCGAGTCGCGTCAGGTTGCGCAGCCGGGCGCGGCGACATCCGGTGCTAAGGCTTTGGTGGCCTGACTGGCCGGCCCACAGAGGCTTTAACGATACTTTCTAACGATGTTTTCGGCTTTCGAACCGGAGCGGCGACCAACCTTGTATGTTGGCGCCATGCGCAGGAACCACCTCATAGCAGCCGCAAGCATCTGTCTGGCGCTGATCGCCTATGCCACGCTGGCGAAGCTGTCGGGCCGGCCTGCGCTCATGGGTCACCACGAGGCCTATTGGATCGTCGTGATCGAGCGCTTCAGCGCCTATGGCCTGCTCGGCTTCCTGCTGTCGTTCCTGCTGCCCGGACGGTTTAGCCTGGCTTGCTCGCTCGTCATCGCAGTCGCCATGGGGCTGGAGCTGATGCAAGCGTTCATACCCGATCGCGATCCGGGCTTTCTCGACGTGCTGCAGAAGGCGGCGGGCGGCACCGTGGGCGTCATGCTCGCCCAGATGATCCTGGCGTTCCTGCCCAGACCACCTGCCTGAAACGGCGAGCACGGCCTCGGCGGAATGACCGCGCGACGCGGTCCTTACTTCATCATCTGACCGCGCAACTCACCGCCTGGGTTGGCGGCCGTGTGAATGTTCGCGTACCATTTTCCGCCCAGCAGATCCGCCGCCTGCGCCTCGGTGAGGGTGGCACTGCCTTCGATCGGGCTTTGCGCCGTCTTGAACGGCAAGGCAATGCCGGCATTCTTCCCGGCCTCGCCGGGGCCGTGAAAATGCGCGCCTATCGCCGGTCCCGTCAGCCCGGTGAAGGTGACGACGTAGGTCAGGACCTTCGTTTCGGTGTCGTAGCTCGCCTCCGCCTTGCCCGACCCGGTCGAGCTGTTCGGCGGCACTTCATTGCTTCCCTTGAGCTCCGCTCGCAGCTTCACGACCTCCGCACCTGCCGTTCCGCTCGTCCCGCTGACGCCTCCGACCAGCGCCAATGTCCCCAACAGTGCCACGGACCGTCGACACACGGCTTTGCTCATGCACTTCCTCCTGCGGATTTCGTTCGTCCCCGCGATGAAAACACCGAGGACTGCCGAACATTCCACCGCAGAGCTTATGCTGATTCGGGACAACGCTCGCAGGAATTAGCCTTCGCAAGCGAAACACGCGCCGCTCAAGCCGCCCCGCGCCTCGTGTGACGCTCGGAGGGAACCAGGAGCTCGGCCATCTTCCGGTGGGTGTCGTGCAGCGCTTCAATGGCGCAGTCGAGATCGAAATCCGCCTCGCGGACGGATGCAAAGAACTTGGCCGTCAGCGCCAGATCGAGTTTGACGCGCGTTGCACCGTCGCGACTCCTGCGACGATCGAGCGACAAATGGATGGCGCGGTCCCTCGCCTCCACAGCATCGCAGCCGCAGAGCGCGCCGAGTTCGTCATATGTCATCCAGATTTGAGGCATGTTCTTCCACCACGCTTGATCTATCGCAGACTAGATAGCTCTCGCTTCTGAAGGCGGAGTTGCTGCAGCGCGAATTCGAGCCAACAACGTCAACGCAATGCTAAGCGCGGCGCAGACGCGAGCCGGGTGGACCGGCGCAGCTTGTTGCCGATCCACTGTCACTTGGGCGCGCCCGTCGTGAACGGATGCCGCGGCCGTGAACGGCCGTCGAGCCCCTTGGGCAGCTTGTCGGCCTTGAGCTTCACGACCGCGCCCCGGGGGTCGGGAGCCGGCGCCTCTTCCTGGCTGAAGATCAGAGTCGCTTCGAACCTCACATCGGGCGCCTGCCGGGCCGTTCCCGAACAGGTCGCCATCGCCCCGCTATAAACGCCGGAGAGCTCGACCTCGACCTCGTCGAGCCCGAACACGGTCGGCGGCCCGTCGGCATGTCGCCGCGTGGTCAGGACGGCCGTGAAATGCCGGTCGTTGTCGAACTGATAGGAGCCGCCATAGTTGAAGAAGCTGTCGCTGCCCGAGATACGTCCTTGGGCCAGATGCACGATACCGGTGCCTTGCGCGTGCGCGGTCCTGAACCACGCCGCGTATTTGCCCTCTTTCAGCATGGAGACATCCACCCGTAATTTCCACGTGTATTTGCAACGAAGCTTGAGGCGCGACAATGACCGACACGGCGAGCATTCCGCCACGGTTAATGCCCTGCAAAATCATCCGTTAAATTTCTGCGGCCGCGCCCGGCGGCAGGGACGTCAAAACAATTCGATGCCGTCGTCAGCCGTCTCCACCACTTCGACGCGGCGCGTGGTGGCGGCGGAGCTCAGCCCGAGTGTCTGCAGGAACTGGCGATGGACATCCCGCTCCCGCTCCATCGTGTAACGCGCAAATAGCTCGTCCAGCATCGCCTCGTCCTGCGCCTGCGGCTTCTGGGCGCCCGCGCTCGCCGTCTCAAGCCGCGCGGCGACCGCGGGCAACGCCGCGGAGCCGTCGTCGAGCGTGCTCATCCACCGCGTAAATCTCGTCCTTCGTCTTGAGACACCACTGCGCAGCTTTGCGATCTCCGCGATGAACCTGACCCGATCGATCCGCCAACATCTTGCCGCGGCACCATTTTTCTCCGGTCGCCGGTTTGAACCTGTTCCTGCTAAAGTGGCACCAAGACCTGAGAGTGATTCTGGTCACACTTGCCCCGGCGCCCTGCTGCTAGGCATCGAACCAGGACGGGCACCAGAGCATCGTCGAATTGGATGAGAATTCCCATGAAAAGCCTGATCGGCGCCTGTGTCGGCGCATTCTGCCTTGCGGCCCCCACTTGGGCGGAGACTCCCGCTGCGATCGTCGAGGACGTCCAGGGCAAGGTCGACGGCATCGCGTTCATGGACTACGTGGCGCCGGGCAAGATCATCAAACTCGGGCCCAAGGCCAGCATCACGCTCAGCTACCTGAAATCCTGCCAGCGCGAGACCATCAGTGAAGGTGTCGTCCTGGTCGGCGCCGAGCAGAGCACCGTGCAGCTGGGCGAGGTCAAGCGGGAAAAGGTGCCCTGCGACACCAATGCGGCAAAACTGTCCGAGCGCGAAGCGAACCAGAGCGCCGCGACGACCTTCCGCACCATGCGCTCGGACGCCAAGGGCGGGCCCGCCAAGCTGCCGACGCTCTACGGCGTCTCGCCACTGGTGCAGGCCAAAGTCGGCGGCACGCTGGTGATCGAACGCACCGACGGCAAGGAGCCCACGATCAGCGTCCCGCTCAAGCGCGATGCCATGGTCGGCGGCAAGTTCTATGATTTTGCCAAGGCCGGAAAGACACTGACCCCGGGCGGCAGCTACCTCGCCATTCTCGGTGCCAAACGCTACACCTTCCAGATCGACGCCAGCGCCACCTCCTCGCCGACCCCGATCATCGGCCGCCTGCTGCGGCTCGAATAGGCGGACTCGAATAAGCGGAATTGGCGACGGGGCGATGCGGCGGATCGGGGGACGGGACATCGTTGCGGCAATCCTGATCGCGCTCCTTGCGGGCGCGGTCTTCACGTCCCCGCCGCTACAGGCGCTGCAAGGCCTCTCGCTCGACATCCTCACCGCGCTACGCGGGAAGATCATCGGCGAGCGTCGCGATCCCGCGACGTCGCCGGTTGTCGTCGTGGCGATCGACGGCGAAACCTACGAGACCCCGCCCTTCAAGGGATCGCCGACGCAGACCTGGACGCGCGAGATCGGCCGGGTGCTCGGCAGTATCAGCGACGGCGGCGCCAAGGTGATCGGCTTCGACGTCATCTTCAAGAACTCGATCGAGCAATCCGAGATTCCCTTTGGTGACGCGCCGCTCGGTGCCCGGATGCGCGGATTTGACCGGGACTATCTGATCGCGCTGCGGCAGATCTCCGACAACGGCAAGCTGGTGCTCGGCGAGATCCTGAGCAACGACCTTGCGGAAGTGCCCTACCGTGCGCAGCGACTGGCGGTGCGAAACAACGTCCGCGCGCTCAATGTCCACACCGACGCCGACGATGTCATCCGGCGGATGCCGCTCAGCTTCTCGATCGACGGCAAGCCGGTGCCCACAATGGCGGTCGAGCTCGCCGCCCGCGCGCTCGGCGAGAAGGTCGAGATGGCGCCATCCGGCGCGGCTGGGCTGTCCGGCTACGCAATCCCGAGCACTGTACCGAACACGCTGACGCTCAACTTCCGCGGCCTCAGTCGCGACGTTCCGACCTTCTCCTTTGGCGATCTGCGCGCCTGCGTCGAGAAAGGCGACCGCGATTTCTTCCGGCGCGCCTTCGAGGGCAAGGTCGTGCTGCTCGGGACCGTCCTCAACTTCGAGGATCGCAAGCTCACCTCGATGCGCCTGTCCGGCGGCCATGACGGAACGCCGTCGGCGCGATGTGCCCTGCCCGCGGCTGCGGACACCGCGGAAAGGGCCCGCAGCGACGTCGCCGGTGTGTTCGTGCACGCCGCTGCGGTCCGAAACCTGATCGAGCGCGATGCCGTGACCGAGCTCGGCTTTCCCTCGCGCACCCTTCTCACGATCGCGTTCGCGGCCGTCATCGCCTGCGCGGCCGGCGTGTTTGCGCCGAGTGGCGCCCTGATCGCCTGGCTCGGGCTCACCATCGTCTACGTGGTCGTTGCCGTCGGCGCATTCGTCCATGCCTTGGCGCTGCCGCTGACCGAGCCGGCGCTCGCCAGCCTTGCCGCGCTCGCGATCATGATCGGCTATCGCTTCGTGCTGGCCGACCGCGACGAGCGCTTCCTGCGCAAGAGCTTTGCCTTTTACCTCGCGCCCGAGGTGATCGAGACCATGGTCGCCTCCGGCAAGATGCCGGCGCTCGGCGGCGAGATGCGCAATGTCACCATGTTCTTCTCCGACCTCAGCGGTTTCTCGTCGATCGCCGAGGCGATGACGCCGGTCGAGCTGGTGACGCTCATGAACGAATATCTGTCCGCCATGACCGACATCATCGAAGGCCATGGCGGTTACGTCGACAAATATATCGGCGATTCCATCGTCGCCATGTTCGGTGCCCCGGCCGACGATCCCGCCCATGCGCGCAATGCGGTGCGTGCTGCGCTGAAGTGCCACGAAACGCTGGCCGAGCTCAATGAAGGCCATCCCGCCTTCGCCGGTCACGGCCTGTCGCACCGTATCGGGCTCAACAGTGGCGAAGCCGTGGTCGGCAATATCGGCTCGCGCCGCCGCTTCAACTACACCGTGATGAGCGACACCGTGAACGTCGCCTCGCGGCTCGAAGGCGCCAACAAATACTACGGCACCGCGATCATGGTGTCCGAAACCACGATGGCGCAGACTGGCGATAGCTTCGCCTGGCGCGAGCTCGATGCGATCAGGGTGCAGGGCCGCGGCGAGGCGATCAGGGTGTTCGAGCCGCTGGCGGAAACCGGCGCGGAAAGCGCCGAGCAGGCGAAGGTCGCCGCAGCCTATGCGGAAGGGCTGGCGTGCTGGCGGGCACGGGAGTTTGCCAAGGCGGCCGATGCGTTCGAGGGCGTCGCGAAGATCGATCCTGCGTCAGCCCGGTTCGCCAAGCGTGCGAAAGTGCTGACGCAGACTCCGCCGCCGCCGGACTGGATTCCGGTCAATACGCTGGAAGGAAAGTAGCAACCTCTTACCCTCCCCTGGAGGGGCCCTCCAGGGGAGGGTGAGAGTGATGATCGCCTAAAACGGCAGCCCCGTATAATTCTCCGCGAGCAGCCGCTGCGCCGTCTCGGACGAGAGCAGGTAGTCGAGCTCCGTCTGCTGCAGCCGATCCTCATATTCGATCCGGTCGGGGAAGCGGTGCAGCATCATCGTCATCCACCAGGAGAAGCGTTGCGCCTTCCAGATTCGCGCGAGCGCCTTGGCGGAATAGCCCTTGAGACCGGCATCGTCGCCGCTCTGATAATGCGCGAGCAGCGCGTGATAGAGATAGTAGATGTCCGATGCGGCGCTGTTCAATCCGCGCGCGCCGGTCGGCGGCACGATGTGCGCGGCATCGCCGGCGAGGAACAGGCGGCCATAGCTCATCGGCTCGGCGACGAAGCTGCGCAAGGGCGCGATGCTCTTTTCGATCGACGGACCCGTGATCAGGCGGCCGGCGACCTCGTCCGGCAGGCGGCGCTTCAGCTCGGCCCAGAACGCGTCGTCGCTCCAGTCCTCCACCTTGTCGGTCAAAGGCACCTGGATGTAGTAGCGGCTCAGCACCTGCGAGCGCAGCGAGCACAGCGCAAAGCCGCGCTCGTGCTTCACGTAGATCAGCTCGGGCGATACCGGCTTCGTGCGCGACAGCACGCCGAGCCAGCCGAACGGATAGACCTTCTCATATTCGCGCAGCACGTCCTTCGGGATCGACTTGCGGCTGACGCCGTGGAAGCCGTCGGCGCCGACGATGTAGTCGCAATCGACGCGGAGCGTCTGCCCGTTCGAGCGATACGTCACATAGGGCCGATCCGACGTCAGATCGTGCGGCGTGACGTCCTCGGCATTGTGCACGACCTTGCCGCCGACCCGGTCGCGCGCCTCGTAGAGGTCGCGCGTCAGCTCGGTCTGGCCGTAGACCAGGACCGAATTGCCGCCGGAATGCTTGTGCAGGTCGATGTGGGAGAGCACGCCGTCATGGGCGATCTCGAACCCGTTGTGGATCTCGCCCTCGCGGTCCATCCGCTTGCCGCATTGCGCCTCGCGCATCAGCTTCGCAAAGCCGTGCTCGAGCACGCCGGCGCGGATCCGGGCCAGCACGTGGTCGCGGCTGTATTTCTCCAGCACGATGGTGTCGATGCCCTTGAGGTGCAGGAGCTGGGACAGCAACAGCCCGGACGGCCCCCCGCCGATGATACAGACCTGAACTTTCATTTTTGCGTCCTCCGTCGGCATTTTTTTGCATACGTTAAGCCTCAGACCGATGGAGGGTTTCGCCTTTGTCTTGTACTATTCGAACATGAAAAGCGCGGCCCCCGCCCCGGCCATCCGGGTCTACAATCTGTTCGGCGAGTCCGGCGATCTGCCCGATGTCGTGCATTGCGAGACGATCGCCTCGCGTTCGGTGCTGCACGACTGGACGCTGGCCGTGCACCGCCATGCCCGGCTGCACCAGGTGCTGCTGATCGAGCGCGGCGGCGGCGAGGCGACGCTCGACGGGCGCGTCGTGCCGCTGAGGCCAATGCAGGTCGTCAACGTGCCGGTCGGCCACGTCCACGGCTTCCGCTTCGTGCCCGATACGCAAGGGTGGGTGTTGACCATCGCCGCGGAGATTCTCGATGAAGCGCTGCTCGCCGCCGAGGGCCTGCGCGGAGCGCTGTCGCGGTCGGCGGTGGTGCGCGGCACGCCGCAGATCCGCGCCACGATGAAGCAGATCTTCGCCGAGCACGCCGCGCGCGACTTCGGCCGTGCGCATGTGCTGCGCGCCTTATCGTCGGCCATGATCGGGCTCGTGGCCCGCGCGCTCACGGGCGAGAGCGGCGGCAACGGCACCGCGGAAAGCGGGTTGTTCCGCCGCTTCGAGGCGCTGCTGGAGCAGCATCATCTGGAGCGCTGGAGCGTCGCCGACTATGCCGAGGCGCTGTCGGTGACGCCGACGCATCTCAACCGGATCACGCGGGCGGCGACCGGCGACACCGCCTCGCATCTGATCCTCAACCGACTGATCCGGGAGGCGCGGCGCAACCTCGTCTACACCAACCTGCCGGTCTCGACGATCGCCTACGCCCTCGGCTTCGAGGACCCCGCCTATTTCAGCCGAGTCTACGCCGCCGCCACGGGGGTATCGCCACGCGCGTTTCGCGCGCGGCTCCATGGCGGCGAAGGCTGAGGCACCGGACAAAGGACCGGGGCATGTCTGATCGACGCGCCGCGCAGAACCGCGATGTCTCTCGTTGCCACTTACCTTCGTATATGGCGCCCCATCCTTTGGATAGAGGCGCCTTACCTCCGTACAATTGAGCGGGGCACGCCCTCGCCCTAGCGTCACAGCATTCGGCGCCCTGGCGCTGGTGGCATGGAACCTCCCTAACCTCGGCGCAAGGCGGCCAACCCTGTCCGGTCGTCTGCGCCGCTTTTTCAGCAAGCCATCGGCGCGCTCAAGTATTTCCCGCCGATACGCCGCGCCATTTCGGCTGGACGGTCGGCTTTCGTGCCGAACCTGGGAGTTGTGCATAATGTCTTCGCTTGGGAAGAGCGCGCTCTTTATCGACGGCTCCAATTTCCATGCCACCGCTAAGGCGCTCGGCTTCGAGATCGACTACAGACGCCTGCTCAGTGAATTTCAAAGCCGAGCTACGCTGTTACGGGCCTTCTACTACACGACGATCATCGAGGATCAGGAATATTCGTCGATCCGCCCCTTGATCGATTGGCTCGACTACAACGGCTTCACCGTCGTCACCAAACTCGCCAAGGAGTTCGTCGACTCCGCTACCGGCCGCCGCAAGGTGAAGGGCAGCATGGATGTGGACCTTGCCGTAAGCGCGATGGAGCTTGCCCAGCACGTCGATCAGATCGTGTTGTGCTCGGGCGATGGGGACTTCCGTTCGCTGGTCGAAGCCTTGCAACGCCGCGGCGTCCGCGTGACCGTCGTCTCCACACTCTCCACTCAGCCGCCCATGATCGCCGACGACCTGCGCCGGCAGGCGGACATATTCATCGATCTGGTGGAGTTGAAACCAAAAGTGGGGCGCGATCCACCCGATCGAACTGTATCGCGCGAAATGCGGCAGCCACCGCAATTCCTCGCGCGCGGAACGATCAGGCGCGACGACCGGGTGGAATGATCGAAGGACGGCGGCCCGACACCTCACACGTCGAAGAACACCGTCTCCTCCGGCCCCTGCAGATTGATCGTGAAGGAATACACGACCTTGCCGGCGCGCTCGGTGCGCTTTGCGATCAGCGTCGCGCGCCGGGCCGGCTGCTCGATCAGCTTGAGCACGGGATCGGCGGCGTTGGCCGCCTCTTCGTCCGAGAAATAGAGCCGCGTGTTGAGGCCGATATTGATGCCGCGCGCGACGATCCAGACGTTGACGTGCGGCGCGCATTTGCGCCCCGTCCTGTCGGTGATCGCGCCCGGCTTGATGGTCTCGAAGGTGACGAGGCCGCTGTCGAAGTCGGAGCCGGCGCGGCCCCAGCCGCGAAACTCGTCCTCCAGCGCGCCGGCGGAGCGATCCGCAGGATGGTTGTAGCGGCCGGCCGCATTGGCCTGCCAGATCTCCAGCAGCACGTCGCGCAGCGGCGTGCCGGTGCCGTCGAGCACCTTGCCCTCCAGCGTGATGCGCTCGCCTTTGGTGTTCGGCGTCACCAGCACGTTGGAAAAATTCGTCTCGAAGATGTCGAAGCCGGCCATGGCCGGGATCAGGCCGATATGGACGTAGGGCCCGGCGGTCTGCGAGGCGGTTTCCTTGAGATAGTTGAGCGGTTGCGGCATGGGCGTTAGTTCCCCGCGGTGCGATTTTCGAAGTAAGTGGAGCGCTGGCCGCGCAGCACGATGTCGAAGCGGTAGGCGAGCGAGTCGAACGGCGTCGAGGCGTTGAGGTCGAGCGGCGCCACGAGGCGGTCGAGCGCGTCCTTGTCCGGGATCGTCGTCAGGATCGGGCAGACCGGGATCAACGGATCGCCTTCGAAATACATCTGCGTGATCAGCCGCTGCGCAAAGCCCGAGCCGAACACCGAGAAGTGGATGTGGGCGGGGCGCCAGCTGTTGACGTAGTTGCGCCAGGGATAGGGGCCGGGCTTCACGGTGCGGAAGTAATAGTAGCCGGTGTCGTCGGTGAGCGCGCGGCCGCAGCCGCCGAAATTCGGATCGATCGGCGCCAGATAGGTGTCTTTCTTGTGCCGGTAGCGGCCACCGGCATTGGCCTGCCAGAACTCGACCAGCGTGTTCGGAATGCCCCGGCCGGTCTCGTCCAGCACGCGGCCATGGACGATGATGCGCTCGCCGACGGGATCGCCGTCCTTGGCGTAGTTGCGGATCAAATCATTGTCGAGCGGGCCGAGATCGTTGTGGCCGAACACTGGCCCCGTGATCTCCGAGATCGAGTTCTCCAAGGACAGCAGCGACTGGCGCGGCGAGCGCAGCACCGAGGACTTGTAGCCAGGCGCATGCGCCGGCGGATGGATCGCGCGGTCGCGCTGGAAGAAGCCGCCGTCGCCGAGCGGCGGCGTCAAGGGCTCGGGACGATTGAGGCGGGGATCCCGCAAGGCTGGCGCCTGGGCATTCATCGGCGTTGTCTCTCCCTGGGAGCCCGGGGTCGGGCGGCTTATCGGGAGAGCATGAGCCAGCCTATTCTCAAGATAAATAGATGAATTATAATGAATTGCATGAAGGAAATCGATCATTTGGCCCTCGACGGCCATGCCCTCGAGCTGTTCCTGGCGGTGCTGGAGGAAGGCTCGGTGACGGCGGCAGCGACGCGGCTCGGCCTGACGCAATCGGCCGTCAGCCACGCCCTGAAAAAGCTGCGACGCATTGCCGGCGATCCGCTGTTCGCCAAGTCCGGCCGTGGCATCGTTGCGACGGCCCATGCGCAGGCACTGGCCGGCAAGGCACGCGCGCTGATCGACGAGATGCGCAGCTTTGCCGGCGGCGTCAGCTTCGCGCCGGAGGAGGCCCAGCTGTCGCTGACGATCGCGGCCAACGACTTCCAGCGCGACCTGCTGCTGCCGCGGTTCTTCGATCACGTCGCCGCACAAGTGAAGAGCCTGAGTTTGCGCGTGATCCCCTCGCAATCGCCCTCGCCCGCGATGCTGCGCGAAAACCGCTGCGACCTCCTGATCACGCCGCTGCCGCCGTCCGGCGTCGACATCGTGCAGAAGCGGCTGCTGAGGGATCACTACGTCTGCTACTACGATCCCAAAGCGCGCGCCGCGCCTGCCAGCCGCAGCGCTTATCTCGCGGCGCGTCACATCACCGTGGTCTATACCGACAATGAGCGGCTCGACTTCGACCGCCGGCTGGCAGCGAACGGGCTCCACCGCGACATCGCGATCTCCGTGCCGAGCTTCTCCGGCGTGCCGTCGTTCCTGCGCGGCTCACAGATGCTGGCGAGCATGCCGAGCCTGCTCGCGTCCGACGTAATGCGCGGCTTTGCGCAAACACCGATCCCGCTGGCGTCCCGCACGAAGACCCTGGCCGAGCTGCCGATGTTCATGGTCTGGCACCAGCGCTACCAGAAGGACCCGGCCCACCGCTGGGTCAGAAGCCAGCTCGAGGCCGTTGCGGCGACGGCCGCCACGTTCTGACCTGCCGTTGTCATGCCCTGATATCAGGCGCCGCGCTCCGCAAGACTGCCCTTCCCAAACCCACTGGTTGCGCAGGGGGAGCCGCGCTAAAATCCCCCCATGACAGTGACTGACATTGCGAACCGGACCTACAATCACAGCTGGCGGCTGGATCCCATCATCCGCAGCCTGCTCGATACCGACTTCTACAAACTATTGATGTTGCAGATGATTCGGGAGGATTACCCGGATCAGAAGGTGACCTTCTCGGTCATCAACCGCTCGCGCCATGTGCGGCTTGCCGAGATCATCGACGAGGGCGAGCTGCGCGCCCAGCTCGACCATGCCCGCACCATCCGCTTCACCAAGAAAGAGCTGATCTGGCTGGCCGGCAACACCTTCTACGGCAAGACCCATATGTTCTCGGCGGATTTCATCCGCTGGCTGGCGGAATTCCGCCTTCCCGAATACGAGCTGCGCAAGGTCGAGGGCCAGTACGAGCTGCATTTCCACGGGCCCTGGACCCACACCACGATGTGGGAGATTCCGGCACTTGCGATCCTTAACGAGCTGCGTTCGCGTGCGGCCATGAAGGGCCGCGGCCGCTTCGAGCTCGACGTGCTCTACGCCCGCGCCAAGGCCAAGTTGTGGACCAAGGTCGAACGGCTGCGCCGGCTCGAGAACCTACGGCTCTCCGACTTCGGCACGCGTCGCCGCCACGGCTTCCTCTGGCAGCGCTGGTGCGTCGAGGCGGTGAAGGAAGGCCTCGGCCCCTCCTTCATCGGCACCTCCAACGTGCTGCTCGCGATGGACAACGATCTCGAAGCCATCGGCACCAACGCGCATGAGCTGCCGATGGTGGCCGCCGCGCTCGCCAGGGACGACGA
This sequence comes from Bradyrhizobium sp. USDA 336, assembly GCF_044908355.1. Classification (NCBI taxonomy): domain Bacteria; kingdom Pseudomonadati; phylum Pseudomonadota; class Alphaproteobacteria; order Hyphomicrobiales; family Nitrobacteraceae; genus Bradyrhizobium; species Bradyrhizobium sp. USDA 336. Next base: position 4,365,855 of record NZ_JBIYDC010000002.1, read on the forward strand.
GGAATTGCGCTGGGCGCCCTACCGCATTCTCGACCAGTGGCGTCAGACTTACGGCGGCAACCTCCTGATCGCGCTGCCCGACGCCTTCGGTACCAGGACCTTCCTCCGCGATGCACCGGAATGGGTCGCCGATTGGACCGGCTTCCGCCCCGACAGCGCGCCACCGATCCAGGCCGGCGAGGAGATCATCGCCTGGTGGCAGAAGCAGGGTCGCAACCCCAAGGACAAGCTGCTCGTCTTCTCCGACGCGATGGACGTCGGCTCGATCGAGGACACCTATCGCCACTTCGCAGGGCGCGTGCGGCTCTCCTTTGGCTGGGGCACCAACCTCACCAACGATTTCGTCGGCTGCACGCCGGACGGCTCAATCAGCCTCGATCCGATCTCGCTGGTCTGCAAGGTCTCATCGGTCGACGGCCGTCCGGCCGTCAAGCTCTCCGACAATCCGGAGAAGGCGACCGGCCTGCCCTCGGAAATCGAGCGTTATCTGCGCGTGTTCGGCGACGCCGGTCGCGTGCGCAAGCCGGTGCTGGTGTAGGACACACGTCCACGGAGAGTGCGTAGCGCCCGTCCGCCGCTACGTCGTCATTGCGAGGAGCTCTTGCGACGAAGCAATCCAGAATGATGCCGCGGAGGCAGGCTGGACTGCTTCGCTGCGCTCGCAATGATGAGGCATTGGTTCGCGATATCGCATCAGCTCCGATTTCGCGGCATTTGAAACGATCTGCGCGCATCCACGTCACATTACCTTCACCCTCCGTCACAATCCCTCGCGCGTTTCAGGTCGAGTTAAGCAACCATCTCGTCTACTTTGCGTTGCAGGCGCAACGCCCTCTAGGGCGCGTCGATCGACTTGGGGACTGGTGTGTTTCGCAGAACAGCGGCGTCGGCGGAGGGCGGCAACCTCCTTCACGTCATCAAGCTCGTCTCGCCTTTCGTGATGGTCGTCGTGCTGCAGGCGGCGATCGCCGGATTCAGTCTCGAGGTGATGTCGTCGGTCCGCGCCTATGTCGCCGGCGAAGCACTCTGGTCGCGCTCGCAGAAGAACGCGGTCTACTTCCTCAATCTCTATCTGCATTCGGGCGAACCGAGCCAGTTCGCGCAATATCAGGCTTCACTCGCCGTCCCCATCGGCGACGAGTTCGCACGCTGGGCGCTGGAACGCGATCCGGTCGACGTCGAGGCCGCCCGCGTCGGCTTTCTGCAAGGCGGCAACCATCCCGATGACGTCCCGGGACTGATCTGGCTGTTTCGCTATTTCAATCGCGTCAGCTTCCTCCAGGACGCAATCAGGGAATGGGCCGCCACCGATCCCATGCTGCTGGAGCTCAGCGTGTTCGGCGAGGTCATTCGATCCGAGCTGAAGAAAGGTCCCATTCAGGACGATGACCGCCTGCAATTCCTGTCGTCGCGGCTATCGGAGCTCAATGCCCAGTTCACGGTGCATGCCAAGCAATTCTCCACCGTCCTCGGCGAAGGATCCCGGGCGATCAAGCTGACGCTGACGGGCATCAACATCATCACGGCTGCGGCGCTGATCCTGCTCCTGATCTGGCATACGCGGCGCCTGGTGCGGCAACGGCAGACCTTCGAAGACGCCTTGCATGCCGAGAAGGAGCGCCTGGCCTGGCAGGCATCGCATGATTGGTTGACCGGCCTCTCCAACCGCCGCGCCTTCGAGGCGCGCCTGCAAGCCGAGCTGGACAATGCCGCGGCGGGTGCGCTCGCCCTCATCCTGCTCGACCTCGACCAATTCAAGAGCGTCAACGACAGTTGCGGCCACCTCGCCGGCGACCGCCTGCTCTGCCAGGTCTCGCGCCTGCTGCAGCAGGACCGGCATGCGCATGATCTGGTGGCCCGGCTCGGCGGCGACGAATTCGGCCTGATCCTGCCGCGATGCTCGCCCTTCGATGCCGTCGACATCGCCGAGCGTCTGCGCCGGTCGCTGGAGCTGTTCAATTTCGCCTGGGACGACCGTTGCTTTGCCGTGACCGCCAGCATCGGCGTCGCCTGCATCGCAGACGGCAACATCACGCTCGAGGATGCGATGCGGCGCGCGGATGCCGCCTGTTACCGCGCCAAGGAAAAGGGCCGCAACCGCGTTCAAGTCGAGAACGGGCGATCGGACGTTGTCGTCGTTGCGCCACGCCCGCGCGAAGCGGTCGCTGCACGAGGGTGATGGCATCGTCACCTCAGGGGCAGAATTCCAAGTCCTGCGAGATGGGTGTCGACGAATTGTTCGATCTGCTGGCGCAGCATCTGCGGCGGCACGGCCACCATGCGCTCCTCGAGGCCGAGCGAGATGATGCCATGCACGGCGGAAAACAGCGTGCGTGACAGCAGTGCGATCTTCACGTCGTCCGCATCCGGCAATAGCCGCACCAGGGGCGGATGCATCAGCGCGAACGCATCCATCACCATCTGGAGGATGTCGTCCGGATAGGGGCGATCGTCCTCCATCCGATGCTCGAACAGGGAGCGCAGCAAATTGGCGTGCGCGGCGAAGAAGTCGAGATAAGTCTCGGCGAGCCCATAGAGCTGGCGGACCGGATCCTCGGCAGGAACAGCACGGAGCCGGGCCGTGAGCGCCTGAACCGTTTCCCGGTTCACCGTCAGAATGACCCCGTCGAAGTCGCCAAACTCGTTATAGACGCTGCCGACCGAGCAGCCGGCAGCCTCGGCAACATCCCGAACCTTCAATGATCTCAACCCCTTAGCTGAGATGATGCCGCGGGCGATCTCGACGATATGGAGCCGGCGGCGAAATTTTCTCTGATCGCGCCGCGATTCTTCTTGAACATTGTTCATTTTCAAGCTACTCATGTGAACATTGTTCAATTTAACCTGGAGACCTGGAAAATGCAAACCCTTGCTGTCGAGATCGCCACCACCTTCGTCGATGACGCCGCCGCCCTTGTCGCCGGCTTTGGCCGGGCCCTGCTGCGGCTGGCCATGGCGCCGATCAATCGCATCGCCAATGCCTGCGACGTCGCAGGTGTGCTCGCCGAGCGCCGGGCGACCTTCCGGCTGTGGCGGACCAATCGTGCCCGTGCGCGTCAGGAGCAGCGCCGGTTCAGCCTGCTCGGCCGCTTCTCGCCGTTTCGCCACCTCGCCCATCTCACCTGAGGCACGTGCACGCGGGTCGGCTCGAATGCAAGCGCCGGCTGCAAGGATGGACTTAACCATGTCCGGACGGGCGTGGCCGATCCGGCGGATTTCGACGATGCGGGTCAGTCTTTCCTTCATCGCCCGGCGCCATATCCGGGCGAGCGAGGCCGCTCCGCCCGGCCTCGACCGGATATTTGCGAACCTAACGATGCCGATTGGAGACCAACAGGATCGGAGGAACCGAGGGGACAGAGCAGGCCAGCAACTTGGTTGCCGCGCAATCGTTCGCCCTATGCTTCCGGTCGTGACGTTTCACAGACAACGTAACAACCTCAGTCTGCCTTGCCAAAACAGGACCAGTCATGATCAGGGAATTGATGTCGTCACGCCGCTTCGCGCCGCTGTTCTGGGCGCAATTCTTCTCGGCGCTCAATGACAACGTGCTCAAGAACGCGCTCGTCATCATCCTGCTTTACAGCGCAGCGACGAGTCACGGCGATGCCCTGGTGACGGTGGCAGGCGCCGTCTTCATCTTCCCCTACTTCATCCTGTCCGGGCTCGGCGGCCAGCTCGCCGACAAGTACGTCAAATCCGTCGTCGCAAGGCGGCTCAAATTCGTCGAGATCTTTGCAGCTTGCTTCGCCGCTGCCGGCTTCTTTCTGCATTCGGTGCCGCTGCTGTTCGCAGCGCTCGCGCTGTTCGGCACCATCGCCGCGCTGTTCGGCCCGGTGAAATATGCGATGCTGCCGGACCAGCTCGAGCTCGGCGAGCTCGCGACCGGCAACGCGCTGGTCGAAGGCGCAACCTTCATGGCGATCCTGCTCGGCACGGTCGCCGGCGGCCAGTTCGTGGCTGGCTCGGCACATATGGGCTGGGTCGCCTCCGCCGTGGTGGCGCTTGCGCTGTTGTCCTGGGCTTTCGCCGCCCGCATTCCGCAAACAACACCCTCCGCTCCCGACCTGCGTGTCGATGCCAATCCCTGGACCTCGACGGTGAGCCTGCTCAGGACGCTTCGTGCCGACCATCGCCTGTGGGACGGCACCGTGATCGTTTCCTGGTTCTGGCTAGTCGGCGCCATCGTGCTGTCGCTGCTGCCGGCGCTGATCAAGGAGGTGGTCGGCGGCACCGAGGGCGTCGTGACGCTGTGCCTTGCCATCTTCGCGATCGGCATCGCGATCGGCTCGCTGTTTGCCGCCAGCCTCAGCCATGTCCGCCCGAACCTCGCGCTGGTGCCGATCGGCGCCATCATCATGGGCTTTGCCGGGCTCGATCTCGCCTTCGCCATCGGCGTGACCACCAAGGGGCAAGACATCACCGCGCTCGGCTTCGCGACTTCGTTCGGTGGCCTGCGCATGCTGGCCGACTTCGTCGCCTTCGCCTTCGGCGGCGGCCTGTTCGTCGTGCCGTCCTTTGCCGCGGTCCAGGCCTGGTCGCAACCTTCCGAGCGCGCCCGCATCATCGCCGCCGGCAACGTGCTGCAGGCTGCCTTCATGGTGGTCGGCTCGCTGTTCGTCGCGCTGTTGCAGGCGGCAGGTCTGCATATCGGCTGGATCTTCTTCGGCCTCGGGCTCGCCAGCTTCGGCGCGGTGTGGTTCGTGCTGACCAAGTGGGGCAAGGAAGGCGTGCGCGATGCCGGCGGGCTTCTGTTCCGTGCCCTGTTCCGGACCGAGGTGCGCGGGCTGGAAAACCTGCCACCTCCGGGCACGCGCATGCTGATCGCGCCGAACCATGTCAGCCTGATCGACGGCCCGCTGTTGCACGCCGTGCTGCCGATCGACGCGAGCTTTGCGGTGGACACTGGCATCGCCAAGGCGTGGTGGGCCAAGCCGTTCCTGCGCGCCGTCAAGCACTACACCATGGACCCGACCAAGCCGCTGGCTGCGCGCGACCTGATCAAGCTGGTGGCGGCGGGCGAGCCTGTCGTGATCTTCCCTGAGGGACGCATCACCGTCTCCGGCTCGCTGATGAAGGTGTATGACGGCACCGCGATGATCGCGGACAAGGCCGACGCCGTGGTCGTGCCGGTCCGGATCGAAGGCGCGCAGCGCTCCTATCTCAGCTATCTCAACTCCAGCCAGATCAAGCGGTCCTGGTTTCCGCGCGTGACCGTGACGATCCTGCCGCCGGTCAAGCTTCCGGTTGACGAAACGCTCAAGGGCAAGGCCCGCCGCAACGCCGCCGGCGCCGCGCTGCAGGACGTCATGATCGACGCCCTCGTCAAGAACGCCATGCTCGATCACACGCTGTTCGAGGCACTCGGACACGCCTATCGCGACCGCGACACCGGCAAGGTCATCATCGAGGACGCGCTCGGCACCAAGCTGACCTATCGCAAGCTGATCCTCGGCGCGCAGGTCCTGAGCCGTAAGCTCGAGAACGGCACCGCAATCGGCGAGAATGTCGGCGTGCTGCTGCCGAACTCCGCGGGCGTTGCCGTCGTCTTCATGGCGCTGCAGAACAGCGGCCGGGTGCCGGCGATGCTCAACTTCTCGGCCGGGCCGGTCAACGTGCTCGCCGCGATGAAGGCCGCGCAGGTCAGGACCGTGCTGACCTCGAAGGCCTTCATCGAGAAAGGCAAGCTCGACAAGCTGATGACCGCGATCGCGGCGGAAGCGCGCGTCGTCTATCTCGAGGACGTCCGCGCCTCGATCGGCCTCGCCGACAAGATCAAGGGCCTGCTCGCCGGCACCATGCCGCGCGTGCCCCGCCAGGCCAACGATCCCGCCGTCGTGCTGTTCACCTCGGGTTCGGAAGGCACGCCGAAGGGCGTGGTGCTGTCCCATCGCAACATCCTCGCCAACGCGGCGCAGGCGCTGGCGCGGGTCGACGCCAATGCCAATGACAAGGTGTTCAACGTGCTGCCGGTGTTCCACTCGTTTGGACTCACGGGCGGAATGATGATGCCGATGCTGGCGGGCATTCCGATCTACATGTATCCCTCGCCGCTGCACTACCGGATCGTGCCCGAGCTGATCTACCAGACCGGCGCTACTATCCTGTTCGGCACGGATACGTTCCTGACCGGCTATGCGCGCTCGGCGCACGCTTACGACTTCCGCACCCTGCGCCTCGTCATCGCCGGTGCCGAGGCGGTCAAGGACCGCACGCGGCAGGTCTTCATGGAGCGCTACGGCATTCGCATCCTCGAAGGCTATGGCGTCACCGAGACGGCGCCGGTGCTGGCGATGAACACGCCGATGGCCAACCGCCCCGGCACCGTCGGACGCCTGTCCCCGCTGATGGAAAGCCGCCTCGATCCGGTCCCCGGCATCGAGGAAGGCGGACGCCTCTCGGTGCGCGGCCCGAACGTGATGCTCGGCTACCTCAGGGCCGAAAATCCCGGCGTGCTCGAAACGCTCCCCGACGGCTGGCACGACACCGGCGATATCGTCTCGATCGACGCGGCCGGCTTCATCACCATCAAGGGCCGCGCCAAGCGCTTTGCCAAGATCGCGGGCGAAATGGTCTCGCTGTCGGCAGTCGAAGCCATCGCGGCGTCGCTATGGCCGCAGGCGGCATCCGTCGCCGTGTCGATCCCCGACCAGCGCAAGGGCGAGCGCATCGTGCTGCTGACGACCGAGAAGAACGCCGAGCGCAGTGCGATGCAGGCCCAGGCCAAGGCGATCGGCGCCTCCGAGCTGACCGTGCCCGCGGCGATCATGGTGGTCGACAAGGTGCCGTTGCTCGGCACCGGCAAGACCGACTATGTCACGGCCACGACGATGGCCCGCGAGCAGGGATCCCCGCCGGAGCGCGAGGTGGCGTGAGAGGTTGCGAGACGGGCGGCGCGCGGGTCACGCCGCCGTCCGCCGCTCCTGCGCATAGCGCACCAGCGCGGCGAAGCGATAAAGGCCGTGCACGAACTTGCCGTAGGGCATGGTGATGAACAATGCGAACACGGCACCGAGATGCAGCGCGAGCAGCGGCCCCATCGCGCTCGTCTCGCGCAGCACCAACAGCAGCATTCCGGTGAGCCCGGTCAGGAACAGCATGGCGATGAAGCCGACATCCATGCCGTAGCTGAACTCGTCGAGCAGCGCGGGATCGCGCCGCAGCCTGGCGGCGAACAGGCCGATCGGCCCGACGATCAGGCCGATGCCGCCGAGCGTGCCGAGCACCACCGGCAGGTCCCACCACGGATAGGGCGCCTCGCGGCCGAGCAGATAATGATAGAGCGTTGCGACCGAGGTCGCTGCGAAGCATAGCAGGAAGCCGTAGAAGGTCAGGTGGTGATAGAGCTTGCGCCGGTCGGTCGGCTTGTCGTCCTCGTTGTAGCAGCCGACGCCGCCGCCATCGAGATAGCGCAGCTCGCCGGCGTCGCGGATCGCCTGAAAGATCGAGCGGCGGTCCGCGCGGCCGCCGATCGGTGTGCCGATGTCGCGCCAGAAGGCGCGCACGCTCATGACGAGGGCGAGCATGGCATAGAGAAAGGCAGCGCCGAACACCGCTACCATGACATTATGCGGCATCAGCTTGTAGAAGGCGCCGGGGCCGGTATACACGCCGAACAGCACGCTGCGGTCGTTCACGGCCACAAAGCCGAGGATGAAGGCAGCCATGCTGAGCGCGGCGGTGATGCTGATGACGAGGCCGTTGCGCGCAAATGTGCCGGAGAGCGCCCGCGGCCAGGCATAGGCCGCATAGGACTCCGCGCGCGCAACCGCCAGCGTCTTCGGGACGTTGACGTTGAATTCGTGCGGCGGCGAGAACTGGCAGTCGACATAGCAGGCGCCGCAGGAATGGCAGAGATTGGCGAGGTAGTTGAGATCGCCGTCCGAGAAGGCGCGGCGCATCTCCATGGCCGGAAACACCGCGCACAGGCCCTCGCAATAGCGGCAGGAATTGCAGACCGTCATCAGACGGTCGGCTTCGTCCAAAATTCTAGTTCCGTGCATGTTTCGCCGCTTCCCGTCCTGCGATCCGCCCGAAAACGCTGCCGATGGTCATGCCCATGCCGGCCGCATAACCCTTGCCGAGCACATTGCCGGCCATGATCTCGCCGGCCGCGAACATGTTGGCGGACGGCTTGCCGTCCTTCATCAGCATTCGCGCCTCCTTGTTCACGCGCGTGCCGAGATAGGTGAAGGTGATGCCGGGCCGCACCGGATAGGCGAGAAAAGGCGGCGTCTCGATCCGGCGCGCCCAATGCGTTTTGGGCGGCGTGATGCCCTCCGTCACGCAATCATCCAGAATGGTGTGGTCGAAGGTCCCGGGCCGCACCGCGGCGTTGAACTCGGTCATGGTCTTTTCCAGCGCGACCGGATCGAGCGCGAGCTTGCCGGCGAGCTCCGCAATCGTCTGCCCCGCGATCGGCGGAAACAGCGTCGGCATGAAGCTGGTCACGACGGTGGAATCGAAGATGATGTAGGCGATCTGGTCGGGCTGCGCCGCGACCAGCCGGCCCCAGATCGCGTAGCGCTTCGGCCAGATGTCCTCGCCCTCGTCGTAGAAGCGCTGGGCGTGCTTGTTGACGACGATGCCGAACACGACGGAGTCGTGTCGCGTGATGATGCCGCCGTCGAATTTCGGCGCGCGGGCATCGATCGCGACCGCATGACATTGGGTGGGATCGCCGACCTCCTGCACGCCCTTGTCGAGCAGCATCTTCAGGATGGAGCCGCGATTATACGGCGTGCCGCGGATCAGGAAGTTGTCGGCGGCCTCGCCCCAATATTGCTTCAGCCATTCGATGTTGGCCTCGAACCCGCCGGCCGCCGCAACCAGCGAGGTAGCACGGATTTCGGTCTCGCCCTCGATCGGCCGCTTCAGGCGCGCGGCGAGGAACATGCCGTTCTCGATCGCGAGATCGGTCACCTCGGCGTCGTATTCGACGGCGACGCCGAGCCGCTCGGCGGTCAGATACAGCGCGTTCAGCATGGCCCGGCCGCCGCCGAGGAAAAAGGAATTGGTGCGGCCGAGGCTGAGCGTGCCGCCGAGCGAAGGCTGCCAACGCACGCCCTGCTCCACGATCCAGTTCAGAATGTTCTTGGATTCGCGGATCATATGGCGCGCCAGCACTTCGTCGGTTTGCCCGCCGGTGACGCGCAGCAGGTCCTCCCAGAACTCCTGCTCGGTATAGGGTCCGGTGAGGATTTCGGTCGCCGCGTCATGGGCGCAGCGCATGTTGCGGGTGTGGCGGGTGTTGCCGCCGCGGTAGAATTTTGGTGCGGCCTCGAGCACCAGCACTGACGCTCCGCCGCGCCGCGCGCTGATCGCCGCGCACAGGGCTGCATTGCCGCCGCCAATCACCAGCACGTCGTATTTGGTGCTCATCCCGTCTGCCCGGTGCGGCGAAGTTGGAGACATTTTTCCCGCAATCGGCCTCAATCCGCCATTGCGCACTTTTGTATACAAAGATATACATTGATGGTGCAAGCGGCGTCTCTGCATGGCAGGATGCGCGTCGAGGGATAATGGCCAGGCGTCCGGCAGGCTCAAGTGGAACGATCGCACGCGGCGGCGGCGTTGCGCTCGGCGAAGCCGTGTTCCGCTCGCTGTGCGAGGCGCTCCAGGCCGGCAGCTACCGCGCCGGCGACCGGCTGCGTGAGGAAGAGGTCGCCCGGCGGCTGAAGGTCAGTCGCACGCCGGTGCGGGAAGCGCTGGGCCGGCTCGCCGCGCGCGGCTTCGTCGCGCCTGCCGGCGGCCGCGGGCTGATCGTCCGCAATCTCGACATCTCCGAGGTGCTCGAGCTCTACGCCATGCGTGAGATCATGGAAGGCGCCGCCGCGCGCCTTGCCGCCGAGCACGCTTCTCCGCCGGAGATCGACGCGCTCCGCGATATCGAGCAGGCCTTCGTCGAGGCGAACGATGCCGCCGAAATGGCAAGGCTCAACCGTGGCTTCCACGAGACCATCTGCCGCGCGGCGCGCAACCGCTATCTCGACAACGCCTCGCGGGAATTGCAGGACTGGATCGCCCTGCTCGGCCCGACCACGTTCACGGTCACTGGCCGCCCCAGGACGAGCCATGGCGAGCATCAGGCGATCATTGCAGCCATCGCCGCGCGCGACGGCGACAAGGCCGAGCAGCTCGCTCGCGCGCATATTCGCGAGGCGCTGCGCTGCCGGCTGAAATTGTTGCAGAAGCAATAAGCCGATCGCCGACGCGATCACGCCTCGAACACACGTATCAGGAGCCAATATCCGCCGAGAAGACCGATCCCGCCGGACATGGCGTACACCAGCCCCGCCGCCCGCGCCGGCTCCTCCCGGCCGACCGCGGTCAGCCTGTCCAACAAGCCGAGCGCCGGCAACATCAGCGCGACGATCGCGATCTGCCCGATCTCGACGCCGACATTGAAGGCGGCCAGCGCTGGAACGATCGCATCGGACGGCAGGCCGATCTCGCGAAGCACGCCGGCGAAGCCGAAGCCGTGGATCAGGCCGAACAGAAAAGCCACACGCCAGCGCCGGTCGACGTCGCGCGAAAAGAAGTTCTCGACCGCGACGAACACGATCGAAGCCGCAATCGCGGGCTCCACGATGCGGCTCGGGATGACCAGGATGTTCAACGCCGCCAGCGACAACGTCAACGAATGGGCGATGGTGAAGGCGGTGACGATCTTGATGACGGGAACGAGCCTGCGCGCCCACAAAACGACTGCAACCAGAAATGCGATGTGATCGTAGCCGAGGAAGATGTGCTCGATTCCGGTGACGACATAGCGCTGCATCGTCGTCCACAGCGACGGCGGCGCGGTGGAGAGCGTGACCGTCGTCGTGGTGGCATCGAGCAAGGCCTGCGCCTCGGACTTTCCTTGCGCGATCAGCGCCACCTGGCGCGCGGTCTTGTCCCGCTCGGTCAGCACCGTGGAACGATAGACGATGTCGCCGGGCGCGTTCGCGCAAGCGAAACTGGTGCGATAGATCACCCCGTCACCATCGGGCAGGATCGCGGCGTTGGGGCGCGGGCAAGCCGTGCCGCCGCCCGTCACAACCAGGTGCTTGTCGAGATAGTCGAGGATCGTGGCCCTGGCCGCTTCGACTGCGGCGGGATCGACCGCGTCCTGGCGCGCATCATAGATCCGCGAACCGACCAGGCGATCGACATCGCTGCCCTTCAGTCCCAGTTCGACGCTCACCGTGCGATCGCCGGCCAGCGCCACGCGCGCCGTCACGAGGTTGATCTGATGCGCCTCGGCCGGCAGGCAGAGCAGGACCTGAAGCCACAGCAACAGTGGCCACCTCATGATCGCGCCCCCATCGCCTTCAAGCCAGCACATCCGCCACGACCGCCTTCAGAACATCCCGCACGCCGGTGGGCTTCATCCGCACCTGCAAGCCGCGCTGGCCACCGTTGAGATAGACGAGATCATGCGCAAGCGCGCTCTGCTCGATCACGGTGCGCACAGGCTTGCGCTGCCCGAACGGGCTGATGCCGCCGACCTTGTAGCCGGTGACGCGCTCGGCCTCGGGCGGCTTCATCATCTGCGCCGACTTGCCGCTCGCCGCCGCCGCCAGCTTCTTCATCGAGACTTCCTGGTCGGACGGCACGACCACGCAGACCGGCTTGCCGTCGACCAGCGCCATCAGCGTCTTCAGGACGCGCGCCGGGTCCTCGCCGAGCGCGGCCGCCGCCTGGAGCCCGATGCTCTCGGCGTCGGGATCATAGTCATAGGTGTGAACGGTGAAGGCAACACCGGCGGCCGCGAGTGCGCGTGTGGCGGGGGTGACTTTGGACATGGACGGTATTTACCACCGTCATTGCGAGGAGCGAAGCAACGAAGCATCGACTGTGTGGGACAACCTAGCACCGCAATAGCTGTCATCGCCCGGCTTGACCGGGCGATCCAGTATTCCGCGACGTCTGCGATTGAACCGAAAGGCCGCGGTGTACTGGATTCCCCGCCGTCGCGGGGAATGACACCCGTTTTGTGGCAAGCCTCGTGCGCGATGACGAGGCATCCCCTTATTCCGCGGCGTCCCGCATCTCGGCGCGCTCGGCCCGCGCTGCGCAGAACTTGAACTCCGGGATCTTGCCGAACGGGTCCAGCGCCGGGTTGGTGAGCAGGTTCGCCGCCGCCTCGGCGTAGCAGAACGGCATGAACACCATGTTCTCCGGCACGTCGCGGTCGGAGCGGACCTTGACCTCGACGGCGCCGCGGCGGGTCTCCAGGCGAATGAAATCGCCGGGCACCAGCTTCTTGTTGCGCATGTCCTTTGGCGACATGAACGCGACCGCCTCGGGCTCGATCTGGTCGAGCACCTGGGCGCGGCGCGTCATCGAGCCGGTGTGCCAGTGCTCCAGCACGCGGCCGGTCGAGAGCACCATCGGATATTCGTCGTCGGGAATCTCGTCCGGCGGGATGACCTTGGCCGGCACGATCTTGCCGCGGCCGCTCGCAGTCGGGAAGCCCGTGGTGAAGATGATCTCGTTGCCGGGCTTGTTCGGATCGTCGACCGGATAGGTCACCGCGCCTTCGCGCACCAGCCGCTCCCAGGTGATGTTCTTCAGCGACGGCATCAGCTCTGCCATCTCGGTGAAGACGTCGCCGGGTCCGGCATAGTTCCACGGCAAGCCCATGCGCTTGCCGATCTCCTGGATGATCCAGAGATCCTGGCGCGCATCGCCGGGCGGCTTGATCACCTGACGCGCCAGCTGCACGCGGCGATCGGTGTTGGTGAAGGAGCCGTCCTTCTCGGCGAAGGCCGAGGCCGGCAGGATCACGTCGGCATGGAAAGCAGTCTCCGTGACGAAGAGGTCCTGCACCACGAGATGATCTAGCATTGCAAGCGCCTGGCGCGCGTGCTGCAAATCGGGATCGGACATTGCGGGATTCTCGCCCTCGATATACATGCCCTTGATCTCGCCCGCATGGATCGCGTTCATGATCTCGACCACGGTCAGGCCGCGGACGGGATCGAGATCCTGCTGCCAGAGCTTTTCGAAGCTGCCGCGCAAATCATCGCGCCCCACCGGCTGGTAGTCCGGCAGGAACATCGGGATCAGGCCGGCATCGGAAGCGCCCTGCACGTTGTTCTGGCCGCGCAGCGGATGCAGGCCGGTGCCGGGACGGCCGACCTGACCGGTGATCAGCGCGAGCGCAATCAGGCAGCGTGCATTGTCGGTGCCATGGACGTGCTGGCTGATGCCCATACCCCAGAAGATGATCGACGATTTCGCGCGCGCATAGGTGCGCGCCACCTCGCGCAAGATCTGCGCCGGGACGCCGCAGATCGGCTCCATCTTCTCCGGCGTGAACTCCTTGATCTTCTCCTTGAGGTCCTCAAAACCCTCGGTGTAGCCGGCGATGTACTGGTCGTCGGTCAGGCCTTCGGTGATGATCGTGTTGATCATCGCGTTCAGCATCGCGACGTCGGACCCCGGCTTGAACTGCAGATGCTTGGTCGCATGCCGCGACAGCGACTGCCGGCGCGGATCCATCACGAACAGTTTTGCGCCGTTCTGCTTGACCGCGTTCTTGATGAACGTCGCCGCAACCGGATGGTTCACCGTCGGATTGGCGCCGATCACGATGATGACCTCGGCGTCCATGGCAGCAGAGAACGGTGCCGACACCGCGCCCGAGCTGAGGCCTTCGAACAGCGCCGCCACCGACGAAGCGTGACAAAGACGCGTGCAGTGGTCGACGTTGTTGGAGCCGAAGCCGGTGCGCACCAGCTTCTGGAACAGATAGGCCTCTTCGTTCGAGCCCTTGGCCGAACCGAAGCCGGCCAGCGCTTTCACGCCCTTCTCGTCGCGGATCTTGACGAGGCCCTTGGCGGCGATGTCGAGCGCTTCCTCCCAGCTCGCCTCGCGGAAATGCGTGAACGGATTCGCCGGATCGACCTGGTCGTTGGCGTCCTTCTTCGCGTTCGGCAGCCGCACCAGCGGCTTCGTTAGGCGATGCGGATGGTGGATGTAGTCGAAGCCGAAGCGCCCCTTCACACAGAGGCGATTGTGATTGGCGGGGCCGTCGCGGCCTTCCGCATAGATCACCTTCTCGTCCTTGACCTCATAGGTGACCTGGCAGCCGACGCCGCAGAACGGGCAGAGCGAATCCACTTTCTTGTCGGCATAGGTGACGCGGGTCTGCTTGGCGTCGAGCATCACGGCCGGCATCAAGGCGCCGGTCGGGCAGGCCTGCACGCATTCGCCGCAGGCAACGCAGGTCGACTCGCCCATGGGGTCGTCGAAGTCGAACACGATCTTGGCGCCGGCATTGCGATAGGCCATGCCGATGACGTCGTTGACCTGGACCTCACGGCAGGCGCGCACGCACAGGCCGCACTGGATGCAGGCATCGAGATTGACGCGCATCGCCGGATGGCTGGCATCAGTGGCCCAGCGCTCGGCGGCGGGAAAGCGGCTCTCGGTGACGCCAGTGGTCTCGGCCCAGTGCCAGAATTTCGACTTCGGATCGTGGCTGGTTTCGCGCGCCGGCTGGTCTGCGACCAGCAGCTCCATCACCATCTTCTGCGCAGCAGTCGCGCGAGCGCTCTCGGTCTTCACCTTCATGCCGACCGACGGCGTGCGCTTGCAGGACGCGGCGAGCACGCGCTCGCCCTCGATCTCGACCATGCAGGCGCGGCAATTGCCGTCGGGGCGATAGTCCGGCGCCGGCGAATAGCAGAGGTGCGGAATGTCGCGGCCCTGCCGCTTTGCGACCTGCCAGATCGTCTCGCCGGGCTTGGCCTCGACCTGCTTGCCATCGAGTTCGAACGTAATCTTGGTCATTCGGCCGCTTCCTTGAACTCGTCAGGGAAATATTTGATCACGGAAGACAGCGGATTCGATGCCGCCTGTCCGAGCCCGCAGATCGAGGCATCGCGCATCGCCTGGCTCAATTCTTCCAGCAAGGCACGGTTCCAGACCGGCCTTTGCATCAGCAGCGCCGCCTTCTGGGTGCCGACGCGGCACGGCGTGCACTGGCCGCAGCTCTCGTCCTCGAAGAACTTCATCAGGTTCAGTGCGGCCGACCGCACGCTGTCCTTGTGCGACAGGATCACGATCGCAGCCGAGCCGATGAAGCAGCCGTATTTCTCCAGCGTGCCGAAATCGAGCGGGATGTCGTCCATCGCTGCAGGCAAAATGCCGCCAGACGCACCGCCCGGCAGATAGGCGTAGAACTGGTGGCCGTCGGCCATGCCGCCGCAATATTCCTCGATCAGCTCGCGCACGGTGATGCCCGCGGGCGCGAGCTTCATGCCGGGATTCTTGACGCGGCCCGAGACCGAGAAGCTGCGCAGGCCGTGACGCTCGTGGCGGCCATGGCCCTTCCACCAATCGGCGCCCTTCTCGACGATGTCGCGCACCCACCACAGCGTCTCGATATTGTTGATCAGCGTCGGCAGGCCGAACAGGCCAACCTGGAACGGGTAAGGCGGCTTGTGCCGGGGCAGGCCGCGCTTGCCCTCGATGCTCTCCAGCAGCGAGGATTCCTCGCCGCAGATGTAAGCGCCGGCGCCGCGGCGCAGGTGCAGCGTCGGGCCGCCCGGCGGAAGCTTTGCGATCTCGCGCTGGAGGATCTCGCGCGAGGCCGGATATTCGTCGCGCAGATAGATGTAGACGTCGCTCGCCTGCACCACGTGGGCGCCGATCAACATACCCTCGATGAAGCGATGCGGATCGGTTTCGAGGTAATAGCGGTCCTTGAACGTGCCGGGCTCACCCTCGTCGCCGTTGATCGCCATCAGCCGCGGTCCGGGCTCGCCGAGCACGGCGCGCCATTTGCGCCCGGTGGGGAAGCCGGCGCCGCCAAGGCCGCGCAGCGAAGCGTCGTCGAGCGCCTTCAGGAGATCGTCCTTCGACAATTCGCCGGAGCGCAGACGATTGAGCAGCTTGTAGCCGCCACCGGCGACGTAGGCATCATACTCGGTATATTTGGGCAGATGCGTATGAGTATCGCCGGCCTTTGCCGCCGCCATCACATCGGCGAGGGTCGCATGGTCGACGAAATTGTGCCCGACCTCGGCGGCCGGCGCTGTGTCGCAGCGGCCAACGCAGGGCGCGCGCACGACGCGGATGCCGGGACCTGACGCGCTCTGCAGATCTTCGAGCAGGTTCTCGCCGCCAAGCATCGCGCAGGTGAGCGAATCGCAGACGCGGATCGTCAGCGGGGGAATGTCGGGCTCGCCTTCCTTCACCACGTCGAAATGCGCGTAGAAGGTCGCCGTCTCGAACACCTCGGCGAAGGCGAGCTTCATCTCGTCGGCGAGCGCGGCCAGATGCGCCGCCGAGATCTGGTGATACTTGTCCTGGATCAGGTGCAGATATTCGATCAACAGATCGCGTCGTCGCGGCCTGTCGCCGAGCAACAGCTCGATCTCGTGCGCGGCCGTGGGATCGACCTGCCGCCCCTTGGGAGTCGCCTTGGCGCGTCGGCGTCCCTCACCGGGATGCTCGAAGGAGCGGACCTTGTGCACGTCCTCGTGGCTCATCGCTTCGTCTCGATCTCGTCCTTATCAGGACTCCACTTCTATCCCTTGGCATGCCAGATGCCAAGAAAATTATCACGCTGGCGGAAGTGGTTACGCTGCACGGCTCAACGGAGCCCAGCACGGCCCTGCGTTCTTGAGCAAGGCCGAGCCAAGCCCGAATTGGCCGGGAGATCAATAAAGGCGTCTCATGCTGCGATAGCGAAGTCCTATCGACTTCGCTTGAGGCGCGGCGGGAGCGCAAAGGCCGCCGCCGTGAACATTCCCCGTTCTACGGGGCGTCGCTCTTTTCGACCAGGAACACGATGCGCGCCTCGTTGCGCTCGGTGATCTCGACCTTGTCGCCGGTCTCGCGGATTAGATTGGGAATATCGATCACCGAGAGTGGATCGGTGCAGTGAACTTCGAGCTGGTCGCCTGCCTTGAGCGGCTTGAGCGCCTTGCGCGTCTTGAGGGCCGGCAACGGGCATTTCAGCCCGGTGAGATCGAGTGTCGTCCTGGTCATGGCCGCACCATGGCGAGGCGGAGCGGCTGCGTCAACGGCAGGAGGCGTCAGATAAGGCTGGCATAGGGCAGGAAGCCGACGTCCTGCCCCGGCTCGACATTCGTGATGTCCTCGCCGAGTTCGACGAGGCCATCGGTCTCGACCAGCGAGGATAGGAGCCCTGCCCCTTCGCGCGGGAACTTGATCGCCTCGAGCCCGCCGTCCTGCGCGCGCCGCAGCGAGGCGCGCACATATTCACGCCGGCCGGACTTCTTCTTGTAGGTGAACGCCGCGCGCAGCGGGATCGCCAAGAGCGGCTCCGGCAAGGCGCCCGCCAGCGCCAACACCGTCGGGCGCACCACGTGGACGAATGTCACGAAGCTCGCGACGGGATTGCCGGGCAGTCCGATCAGCGGTGTGCCGTCGATGATGCCCATCGCCACGGGACGACCGGGCTTGATCGCCATCCGCCACAGCACCAGCGAGCCGATGCTCTCCACCGCCGCCTTGACGTGATCCTCCTCGCCGGTCGAGACGCCTCCAGTGGTGAGGATCAGGTCATGGTCGCCTGCGACCTGCTTCAGGCCGCACGCCAGCGACGCTCGCTCATCGCGCAGAATGCCGAGATCGCTGACCTCGCAGCCGAGCCGCCGCAGCATCGCCATCAGCATGAAGCGATTGGAATCGAACAATTGCGAGGCGGCGCGCGGCTCGCCGGGCGAGGCGAGCTCGTCGCCGGTCGAAAACACGGCGACACGGATGCGCCTGACGACGTCGAGCTTCGCCAGGCCGAACGCGGCGGCAAGGGCGACGTGCTGCGGCCGCAGGCGCTGGCCGGCGCGCAGCGCGACCTGACCTTGGGGAATGTCCTCGCCTGCAGGCCGCACATTTGCGCCGGGCTTCAGCCCCGGCGGCAGCACGATCCTGCCTGAAGCATCGATGCGGACGTCCTCCTGCATGAAGACGGTCTCCGCATCCGGCGGCATCGGGGCGCCGGTGAAAATGCGCGCGGTGTGGCCGGGCTTGATCGGCGCTTGCGCAAGGCCGCCGGCCTGGATGCGGCCGTCAAGCGGGAAGGCCTGCTCTGCGCTTGCCGGTAGGTCGGCATTGCGCACGGCGTAACCGTCAACGGCGGAGTTGGTGAACGGCGGCAGCGGCAAAGGCGCGGCCACATCGCGCGCGAGCACGCGCCCGTCGGCATCGACCAGCGCCACCGTCTCGAGATCGACGATGGCGTTGACGCGCGTCGTGATGAGGTCGACGGCTTCGTCGACCGACATCATCGGGCCGCCAAAGGCAAAGCAATCGTCCGACAGTTGCGCCATGGTGCCTCGTCAGCGTGTCGCGGCGCTTCTTGCTACCGCTTCCTCGACCGGCATCGCCGCCCGTAGCATCAATGCCGCGGCGCCTTCGATATCGTCGAGATGGACAGTCGGGAGCCTCGTGTCAATCGCGACGTCGGTCGCAATCCCGGCAATTCCGGCATCGTCCGGAAACAGCAGCGGCTTGCAGTTGGCGGCACGATGCACCTCGATCTTGCGGTGCGGCTCGCGCTTGAATCCCTCGACCACGACGAGATCGACCGCAGAGAGCTTGTCGAGCAGCTCCGGCAGCCGCGGCTCCGCCGCCCCGCGCAGCTCATGCATCAGCGCCCAGCGTTTCGACGAGGCCACCAGAACCTCCGCCGCGCCGGCCTCGCGATGGCGCCAGGAATCCTTGCCGGGCACGTCGACGTCGAACTGGTGATGCGCATGCTTGATCACGGAGACGCGCAGGCCCTGCGCGTGGAAATGCGGGATCAGCCGCGTCAACAGCGTGGTCTTGCCCGCACCGCTCCAGCCTGCAAGGCCGATGACTTTCATTCCAGCTCTCTTTTCCAGCAACCAGCGCTCGCCGATGGAACCACCATCCCCTCCCCGTCATTGCGAGCGGAGCGAAGCAATCCAGACTGCCGCTGCGGAAAGATCCTGGATTGCTTCGCTGCGCTCGCAATGACGACAAGGCGGCATTTCGCTCTCTCCCCGCCATGCTTATATCGGCTTGACCCGAATGTCATGCTAACCTCGCCGCCATGATGAAGATCGACAAAGCCCCGGTGCCCCTGATCGTCCCCAATCCGGACGACCCGCGCCTGACCCAGAGCGTGACCGGCACCGACCAGACCGGCGCCAGGGTCGAGATCAAGGTGCCGATGGAGCGGCCGCTGACGCTCTATCTGAACGCGCAGGAGATCGTCACCATGATGACGATCGGCGACTATCCGGAATATCTGGCGCTCGGCTATCTGCTGAACCAGAACATGCTGAAATATAACGACGTGGTCACCGAGGTCGAGTACGACGACGACCTCCAGGTGGTCGTCGTGCGCACCTCACACCACACCAATTTCGAAGCCAAGCTGAAGAAGCGCACGCAGACCTCCGGCTGCGCGCAGGGCACCGCCTTCGGCGACCTCTTGGAGGCGGTCGAGAGCGTCGCGCTGCCCAAGGCGGAGCTGCGCACCTCCTGGCTCTACCAGATGACGCAGACCATCAACACCATGCCCTCGCTTTATCTGGAGGCCGGCGCGATCCACGGCTGTGTGCTGTGCAAGGAAGGCACCCCGCTCTGCTACACCGAGGATGTCGGCCGCCACAACGCCGTCGACAAGATCGCGGGCTGGATGTACCGCCACGGCGTCGACGCGTCCGACAAGATCCTCTACACCACGGGGCGCCTCACCTCGGAGATGGTGATCAAGACGGTGCGCATGGGCATTCCGATCCTGGTGTCGCGCTCCGGCTTCACCGCCTGGGGTGTCGATCTCGCAAGGCAGGTCGGCCTGACGCTGGTCGGACGCACCCGGGGCAAACGCTTCATCGTGCTCGCAGGCGAAGAGCGTATCGTCTACGACCAGAACCTCGCTTATGTCGAGGAGGAATCGGCCAAGCACAAGCGCAAGGGTGAAGGCGGTGACGACTGACATTTCCGCGGCGCGTGTTCCGCCGACTCTCGGCGTGCTGCTCGCCGGTGGGCTCGCGCGGCGCATGGGCGGCGGCGACAAGCCGATGCGCACCATCGGCGGCCGCACCATTCTGGAACGCGTGATCGCGCGCCTTGCGCCCCAGTGCAGCGGACTGATCCTCAACGCCAACGGCGATCCCGCCCGCTTTGCCGCGTTCAGCCTGCAGGTCGTCGCCGACGACGTGCCCGGCTTCCCCGGTCCCCTGGCCGGCATCCTCGCGGCGCTCGACTGGGCCGCGGCGAACCGGCCGCAGATCGAATGGGTGCTCAGCGCCGCCGGCGATTGCCCGTTCCTGCCGCGCGACCTCGTCGCGCAGCTGCATGAGGCGCGCGCGCGTGAGAATGCGCAGCTTGCGGTCGCAGCCTCAGGCGAGCAGTCGCATCCGGTGATCGGCCTGTGGCGCGTCGCCTTGCGCGAGGAGCTGCGCCACGCGCTTGTGGACGAAGACCTCCGCAAGATCGACCGCTGGACCGCGCGCTATCCGCTCGCAACGGTGACTTGGCCGAACGAGCCGCTCGATCCGTTCTTCAATGCCAACACGGTCGAGGACATTACCGAGGCCGAGCGGCTGGCGGCGCTGGATGACGCGTCCTAGCGGCTCTATGATTTCGGAAACTCGTTGAGGAGCTGCGCCCAGATGATCGCGAAGGCGATCAGGCCGCAAATGCCGACGGCAGTGGTGAAGCGCGGCAAACGGCCGATCGCAACCAGCACCCAGGCCGGCAGGAAGAACGCCCCGAAGACCATGCCCAGCGGAAACACCGCGAGCCATTGAAAGCCGCTGCCGTCCCCGGGCGGGACATTCGCGATGTAATGGAAGGTGTAGAGCCAGAACAGCGTGCCGGCCGCCGCGACGAGAGCAGCGATCTTGCGGAAATTGAGGGGCGTCGATGCAGTCATGACCTGGCTCATGTTCCTTGGTCGCTTCGGCGCCCCGCCAAGTTCATGACGTCGTGAACCGGACCTGAAACGGGAGCGACCACAGGTCTGGACATTCCCCGGACGAAGCCATGGCCGCCCCTCTCTTGAATACGATCTTCGAATTCGTCGATTTCGTCTTCGATCTCTCCGAGACGATCGATCGCACGAGGCAGCTGAGCAAGCCTGACATCGTCGAGGTGCCGCCGGATCCAAAGCCGCTGCCGCCCGCCGCGCGGCGCGCGCTTGCCGAGGCCGAGGATCGTGAGCGCAAGCGAGAGCAGGCCGCTCAGGCGGCCAGCCGTACCGACAAGGCATCGTAGCCGTAGACCTCTCCTGGGTCGAACGCCGCGTCGTGGTCCCTCGTCTATGCGGGCCGGAAGCCCGCTCGCGCGAGCGACGCGCGTACCTCGTTCGAGCCGAGTGCGTCGAGAAAAGCCTGCACTGCCGATCGTTGCTTTCGCGCACTCACCAGCGCGAAATCGTAGTGCTCTTCGGCCAGCGGAATGAAACCGAGGCCGACGGCGTGGGCGACCGGCGCAATGGTCATGCCCCAATCGGCCCGGTGCTGCGCGACGGCCGCCGCGACCGCATTGTGCGAACGCGGCTGGTTCCAGTAGCCTTCCGGCCGCGCGCCGCCGAGCAGCCGGTCGATCAGGATGCGGGTGCCGGCGCCCTGGTTGCGGTTGACCATGATGCAGGCGGGATCAGCGAGCGCCGCCGCAACGGCGTCCTTTGCACCAAGACCTTCGAAACGTCTGTCGTCCTTGCGGAAGACGATGCCCTGCATTCGCCGCCAGCCGGCGACCAGCTCGACTCCCTCGACGAGATAGGACGTGTTGTAGGTCTCGCTGCGGTCGTCGAACAGATGGATCGGCGCGAGATCGCATTCGCCACGCTTTGCCGCCGCCAATCCTCCGAGGCTGCCGACCGCGATCGAGCGTACGGTCAGGCCGGCATGCGCCAGCTGTGCCGTGACGAGATCGAGGCCGGTGCAATGGCTGCCGACGATGACGAGATCCGGCACGCGCACATGCGGCGTGAACAGCGTCACCTCGGTTTCGGTGCCGGCCGGCATCTGGTCGGCAAGTGCGTCGATGCGCAGAAAGCCGTCCGCCTGAGCAAAGGACGTGATCGCACCAGACCCCTTGCCGGAGGGATAGGCGATGAGGCCCTCCCGGCCCTCAACCAGCGAGACCATGACGAATTCGGTGCGGCCGAGCTCGGAGGCGATGCGCACCGGCACCGTTGCGATCACCTTGGCATCGGAGCGCGGCGGCAATCCGGCCATCCTGCGCAGCACCGGCACGATCATGTCGTGGAAGGTGAACATCGCCGAGGTCGGAAAGCCCGGCAGGATCACGACGGGCTTGCCGTCGCACACCGCAAGACACAACGGCTTGCCGGGCTTGAGCGCGACGCCATGGGCGATGATGCCGGGTGCGCCGAGCCGGCTGATAATGCGATGAGAGAGATCGCCCGCGCCTTTCGACGTGCCGCCCGAGAGCACCAGCATGTCGGCTTCCGCAAGCGCGTTGCGCATGGCGGCTTCGAGCCTGGCTTCGTCGTCCGGAACAGCGCCGAGGAAGACGGCCTCGCCACCGTTTTCGTCGATCGCGGCCGCGACGATGGCGCCATTGGTATCGTAGATCTCGGCGGGCCCGAGCACCTCGCCGGGCTGAACCAGCTCATCGCCGGTGGAGATCACGGCAACCCGCGGCCTGCGCGCGACACCCACCTCGGCGATGCCGCAAGCCGCCAGCATGCCGATCTCGCGCGAGCCGATGATGGTGCCGGCGCGCAGCAGCGCCTCGCCGCGCGCAATGTCGGACCCGGCATACGAGACAAATTGCCCCGGCGACACGGCGCGACGGACATCGATCGCATCCTGGCCGGCCGGCTGGGTGTGCTCGACCATGACCACGGCATCGGCGCCGCGCGGCAACGGACCTCCGGTGGCGATCGCCGTTGCGGTTCCAGCCGCCACCTGCAGGGTCGGCGCGGTCCCGCAATGAACGGTCTCGCCATTCAGCGCGAGGCGCACGGGCGCGCCCTCCCCGGCCGCCGCGAGGTCGGCGGAGCGCACGGCAAAGCCGTCGACATTGGAGCGGTCGAACGGCGGCACGTCGATCGGCGCCGTGACATCTTCGGCAAGGGCCGCGCCCAGCCCGGCTGCGAGCTTCCGCATTTCGGTGCGAAGCGCGCGCGGGAACAAGGCCGCCTCGAAGCGCGCCAAGGCCTCCTCGCGCGAGAGGATCTTGAGGAACTGCTCCTGCTCGAGCGCGCTGCGGTCCGGTGATTTCGGGATCATCGTCATGCCAGACCCCTTATCACGCCCGCATCAGATACGCATCGATCGATGTACCTGCCGCAAATCCCTCGTCGCTGGCGGAGATGAGCAGCCATGCGTCCGCACGGGCGATGGCCTGAAGCGACCATTCGCCCACGGCAAGCGGCATCCAGGCGCGATGTTCCTCAGCCAGCAAAGCGATCTCGGTGATGCCGACGCTGGAGGCGATTTTTCGCGCAAGCGGCAGCGACACTTTTCGACGCGGCCGGCGCGCCGACAAACCGTCGACGAGCGGCAGCACGAGTGCAAGCCAAGCTGCAAGCGCATGATCGGGCGAGCCGGGCAAGGCGACGACGGGAACCCGCCCCAGCCGTCCGACCGCAGCGGTGCGCCCCGGCTGCAGCGCAAGGCCGTGCGCCATCACCTCGCCGCGCCCGGCGAGGGCGGCGATGGCGGCGTCCTGGCGGCCGACGCCGCTACCGCCGATGGTCAGCAGGACATCGCAGGAGGACGCATCTAGCGCATCGGCGATCGACGCTTTATCGCGTGCATGCGCTTGATGCGTTTCCACATCCAATCCCGCTGTGTGCGCGATCCCGGCAATCGTCTGCGCTGTAACCGTTCCACCCGGCACATTGACGATGCGCAGCCGCGGCCGCCTTACGGCGAGTTTCTCCACGCCCGCCACACGCGCCAGCAACAGGTCCGCCGCACGGATGGGATGGCCGGCGTCCCCCACGGCCCTGCGCGCGGCGATGTCGCGGCCTGCACGCCTGACACCCTGCCCCGGCGCGCCCTCCGCAAGCACCTGGGCAAGCGGCCCCGACGTCTCCACGGCGTCGACATCGAGCACGCAGTCGCATCCCGCCGGCATCGCCTCACCCGCCTCGACCCATAAGGGGGCCATTGCCAGCGGCACAGGCGAGTAAGCGGACGCCCCGACGAGATCGTTGGCAGATAGCGCCCAACCGTCGACGGCCGCAACGTCCCGCGAAGGATAGGCGGCAAGCAGCGGCGCACCCGCCGCGATGCAGCCGATTGCGTCCGCCAGCGGCAACTCCACCGGCGCGACGGGATCAACGCCCCGCAGCAGCGCGGCGAGCGCGGTGTCGAGCGGCGTGAGCGAAGGCGGCAGGCGCTGGGTCATGCGCCATGAGGACCATGCATCGTCCGGTTTGGCAACCGCCGGCGGTGCCGGCCTCAACCCTCAGCCGCCCGACCTATCCGAATTGGGGAAGAACAATTGCTGTCCGTCCACCTTGTAGCCGGCGATCGCCGTCTGCCCCTCCGGCGACGTCAGCCA
This sequence comes from Bradyrhizobium sp. USDA 336, assembly GCF_044908355.1. NCBI lineage: Bacteria > Pseudomonadati > Pseudomonadota > Alphaproteobacteria > Hyphomicrobiales > Nitrobacteraceae > Bradyrhizobium > Bradyrhizobium sp. USDA 336. The sequence goes on from NZ_JBIYDC010000002.1 coordinate 4,390,338, forward strand.
GTCGACGAAAGTCTGCGCGAGGTCCTTCTTCACGTTCGGGAACTTCGCAGGATTCACCAGCATCACGCCATATTGGTTGAGCAGCCGCCGGTCGCCTTCGACGACGATGTCGAGATCGCCGCGATCGCTGAACGCGATCCAGCTGCCGCGATCCGCAAGCACATAGGCATTGGCGGCGCGCGCGGCCCCGAGCGATGCGGCCATGCCGGGGCCGGCCTCGCGATACCAGGCGCCCTTGGCGCCGGCAATGTCGATGCCGGCGACGATCCAAAGCGCGAGCTCCGCGGCATGAGTGCCCGACCGATCGCCACGCGTCACGAACGGCGCGCCCTTGGCTTCGATCGCCTTCAGCGCCGTCGCGATGTCCTTGCCCTTCACGCCCGCGGGATCGCTCTTCGGCCCGATCAGCACATAGTCGCTGTACATCACGTCGTAGCGCTTCACGCCAAAGCCGTCGGCGACGAACTTCTCCTCCTGAGGCCGCGCGTGCATCAGCACGACGTCGACCTCGCCCCGCCGCGCACCATCGAGCACTTCGTCGGCGCGCCGCGCGATCACGGTGACGTCGATGCCGGTCTTGTCGCGGAAGATCGATAGCAGATAGTCGAGCAGCCCGGATTCCTGAGTCGCCGTCGTCGAAGCGAGGACGATGCTGCGTTCCTCCGCGGCCGACGCCGCAACGCCTGCGGCAAGGCCGCAGAGAAGCGCAAGTGCAACGGACAGGCGGCCCATGATCGGGTTCCCTCAGGTTTGACGCCGTCATGATGATGATCGATTGCGCCGCACTCGTGACGCGTTTTGCGCTGCCGGCCGGGAAATTTCGGCAACTTCATCGCGGCGCACCGCCCGCGCGATCTCTCTAGGATCGTTCACCAAAGCAGAGATCGCGCGTCGTGACGTGTTGCAAAGCAGCGAGATGATCGGGCATGGTTCCCCGCGACAAATATCTGAAATGCAGAATTCCACCTGCGTCGGACGTCAAAAAGAAGCAAGAATTTGCATAGGAATGCAGGATGGAATTCCTGACCACCAGCGAAGCCGCCGACTACCTTCGGCTCGGCGAACGCAAGCTTTACGAACTCGTCACCACCGGTGCGATCCCCTGCAGCAAGGTGACGGGAAAATGGCTGTTCCCACGGCACGAGCTCGACCTTTGGGTCCTGTCGGGCCTTGCGCGCCCGGCCGGCATGTTGATCGCCGAGCCGCCGCCGGTCGTCGGCGGCAGCCACGACGAACTGCTCGATTGGAGCCTGCGCGAGTCCGGCTCGGGGCTCGGATCGATGAACGAGGGCAGCGCGCGCGGGCTCGAGCGCTTGCAGCGCAATGAGGTGATGGCTGCGGCGGTGCACTTCCACGCGCTCGACGCCGGCGACAATGTCGCCAGCGATGCCAGCATCGAAGCGCTGCGGACCACGCCAGACCTGCATGATGCGGTGCTGATCGCGTTCGTGCGCCGCGAAGAGGGTCTCCTGCTGCCGCACGGCAATCCCAAGCACCTGCACAGCCTGACCGACGTGCTCGCAGCCGGGGCCCGGATGGCGATGCGGCAACAGGGCACGGGCGCGCAGATGCTGCTCGACGTGCTGCTCAGGCGCGCCGGCGCCTCGATGCGGGACTTGCGCCGGATCGAGCCGCCGGCGCTGACCGGCCCGGATCTGGCCGAGCTGGTTCGCGCCGGCCAGGCCGATTGCGGCATCGCGACGCGCTCCGCGGCGCGCTCGGCCGGTCTCGATTTCGTGCCGCTGGTCTGGGAGAATCTCGACCTCGCGATGCGGCAGCGCAGCTATTTCCGCCCCGCCATGCAGGCCTTGCTCCGCTTCCTGAACGAGCGGCGGCTGCGCCAGCGCGCGGAGGAGCTGACCGGCTACGATCCCTCCCCCGCAGGACAGATCCGCTTCGCAGCCTGACATTGACGCCAGCCCCCTAATAGTTGCAAAAGAAACCAATTCGACCGGGCCATACCCGGACAAGCAACACCGGCCAATGAGCCGGATCAGGGAGGAGAAACGTGAACCCAATCAGATTTGGAGTGCCGGTCGCGGCCGCCTTGCTGGCGACCCTGCTGTCCGGCGCGGCGTCGGCGCAGGTTTCCGACGACGTCGTCAAGATCGGCGTGCTCACCGACATGAACGGCCCGGCCTCGGCGCCGACCGGCCAGGGCTCGGTGACCGCGGCGCAGATGGCGATCGACGATTTCGGCGGCAAGGTGCTCGGCAAGCCGATCAGCGTCGTGATCGGCGACCACCAGCTCAAGGCGGACATCGGCGCTTCGCTGGCGCGGCGCTGGTTCGACGTCGAGCAGGTCGATCTGATCGTGGACGTGCCCGTCTCGGCGGTCGGGCTCGCGGTGCAGACCATCGCCAACGAGAAGAAGCGGCTGTTCATCACCCACTCCACCGGCACCGCGGACTTCCACGGCAAGTTCTGCTCGCCTTACGCCATCCAATGGGTGTTCGACACCCGCGCGCTCGCGGTCGGCACTGCGGATGCGGTGGTCAAGCGCGGCGGCGACAGCTGGTTCTTCATCACCGACGATTACGCCTTCGGCCATTCGCTGGAGCGCGACGCTTCCGCCGTCGTCACCGCCAATGGCGGCAAGGTGCTGGGCTCGGTGCGGCCGCCGCTGGCAACACCCGATCTCTCCTCCTTCGTGCTGCAGGCGCAGGCCTCCAAGGCCAAGATCATCGGCATTGCCGCCGGTCCCCCCAACAACATGAACGAGATCAAGACCGGCGCCGAGTTCGGCGTGTTCAAGGGCGGCCAGCAGATGGCGGCGCTGCTGGCGCTGATCACCGACATCCACGGCATCGGCCTGCAGGCGGCGCAAGGCCTGCTGCTGACCACCTCGTTCTACTGGGACATGGACGACAAGACGCGCGAATGGTCGAAGCGCTATTTCGCCAAGATGAACCGGATGCCGTCGATGTGGCAGGCCGGCGTCTATTCCAGCGTGATGCACTATCTCAACGCCATCCAGGAGACCGGCAGCGACGATCCGCTGAAAGTGGCAGCCAAGATGCGCGAGAAGCCGATCGAGGATTTCTTCGCCCGCAACGGCAAGCTTCGCGAAGACAATCTGATGGTGCACGACCTCTGGCTGGTGCAGGTGAAGACGCCGGAGGAGAGCAAATATCCGTGGGACTATTACAAGATCCTCACGACGATTTCCGGCGACAAGGCGTTCGGCCCGCCGGACCCGGCCTGCCCGCTGGTGAAGAAGTGAGATTGGCGAGTGGCGAATAGGGAGTAGCGAATGGAAGCTTCCATTCGCTATTCGCAATTCGCCACTCGCTATCTCACCACCCCGATCTCGCGGAAATACTTCAGCACGCCCGGATGAATCAGCTCCGGCCTCGGCGCGGCCGCGACCGTGTTCGCGGCTTTGGTCTCGCAGGCCTGGGCGAGCTTCCTGCAGAACGTCGCTTCGATACCGTGCAGCGTCTTGGCGAGGCGGTAGGCGACGTCGTCAGGCAGATCCTCGCGCGTGAGGATGAAGCTCCAGGAACCGAGCGAGGGGATCGGCTCGGTCTGCTTCGGGTAGGAGCCGGCCGGCACGGTCAGCGGCTTGAGAAACGCATGCTTGGCGCGGATGCGCGCGATCTCGTCCGCGCTGGGCGCGATGAAGCGCGCGCCCGACGCGCTCGCGGCGACCGCGGCAAAGCCGGGCCAGCCGATGCCGGCGCCCCAGAGCGCTGCGACGCGGCCGTCCTCGACCATCGCGGGGCCGTCGCCGGCGCGGTCGAGATAAACAGCCTTGAAGTCCTCGTCCTGCTTCAGGCCGAGACCATCGAGCACATAGCGCGCCAGGATCGGCAGGCCGGAGCCCCTGGCACCGAACGCAACGGGCTGACCGACGAGATCGCGGATGGTCGTGTACGGGCTGTCGGCGCGCACCACGAACATGCCGGGGTTGGAATAGATCGCGGTGAGGATCTTCAGCGCTACCTTCGCACGGCCGATGCCGGCGAAGGCTTCATAGGCCGGCTCGCCCGCGACCAGCGCGAGATCGAGCTCACCCTTCTCTAGAAGCGGGATGTTCTCGCTGCTGCCCTTGGTGTTGCGCGGGACGATCGTGATTTGCGGATCGGCCGCGTTCATCAGCTCCGCGAAGGCGTTGCCATAGAGCGGGAAGCCGCCGCCGGATGTCGCGGTTCCCAGGCTGATCGTCGCGGTCGGAATGGCCGTGCCTCCGGTCTGGGCGGCGGCGGGGCTGGCGAGCAGCGCCGCACCGAGAAGGATCATCGCGAATCTCATGGTTGTCCCTGACGGGCCTGCGTCAACACCGACTTGCGGCGATGTAGGCAGCCGCCGGTTTTTATGAAAGCATGCCGCGCAACGACAATAGAACAATGGGAGGTGTCATGTTGCGAATTTTGCGTCACGGTGTTTTCGGACTCGCAGTCCTGTTGGGTCTTTTCAGCGCCACCCCTCCCGCCGCCGCAGCCTATCCCGATCGTCCCGTACACTGGCTGATCGGCTTTTCCCCCGGCGGCCCAGTCGACATCGTGGCGCGGATCATGGCGCAGTGGCTGTCGGAGCGGCTCGGCCAGCAATTCATCGTCGAGAACCGCACCGGCTCCGGCGGCAACATCGCCGCGGCCGCGGCGATCAACGCCCCGCCGGACGGCTACACGCTGCTGTTCGTCGCGCCCAACAACGCGATCTCGACCTCGCTCTACAAGAAGCTGCCGTTCGACTTTTTGCGCGACACCACCCCGGTCGCGAGCATCATGCAGCTCACCAACATGCTGGTCGTCTCCAACGCGTTTCCGCCGAAGTCGGTTCAGGAGTTCATCGACTATTGCAAGGCCAATCCCGGCAAGATCACCTATGCCTCCTCCGGCAACGGCACCTCGGTGCACATGTCGGCGGAGCTGTTCAAGGTGATGACGAAGTGCGACATGGTGCACGTGCCCTATCGCGGCTCGGCCGTCGCGTTCCCTGACATCATCTCCAACAAGGTGCAGCTGATCTTCGACAATTTGCCCTCGGCGATGGAGCAGGTGAAGGGCGGCAATGTCCGCGCGCTCGGCGTGACCTCGCCGCAGCGCTGGCCGAGCGTGCCCGACGTGCCCGCGATCGCCGAGACCGTGCCGGGCTTCGAATCGGTCGGCTTCTACGGCATCTCCGCGCCGAAGGGCACGCCGCCGGAAGTGATCGAGATCCTCAACAAGGCCGTCGGCGAAGCGCTGAAGGACCCGAAGCTAGTGGCAAAGCTCAAGGACGTCGGCGGCCTGCCCAAGCCGATGGCGCCCGCCGAGTTCGGCAAGCTGGTCGCGGACGAGACCGAGAAGTGGCGCAAGGTGGTCGAGTTCGCCGGGGTCTCGGTGGACTAGGCAGCGGCCGTGCCGCAGAGCGCAGCCGCACCATGTTCGAGGGGGCCAACAGGCCCCCTCAAACAAATTGCAAAAACAACCCCATGCACAGTAGACGAGGCCAGTGATTTCAATGGGTTACCGCCCACGTCGAAAAAACCTGCGAAAACGCGGTTTGCTTCGTCGGGCAAAACAGGTTTATACCGGCATCATCGCTAATTTCGGTTATTCGAAATTTATCAATGATGCCGTGCCGGCGTTCCCATCCACCAGCGCCAGCATTGCACCCCCGCCTCAGGCCCTGTAAACGAACCGCGCACCGTTGCCGGCCGCGCTACCTGCGGCCGCCTCGCGGCGGGGCCTGTAGCTCAATGGTTAGAGCCGGCCGCTCATAACGGTCTGGTTGCAGGTTCGAGTCCTGCCGGGCCCACCAGAAAAAATCAGCGGATTGCCAGATTTCCGTTGTCGTTCGTCAGTCCACCGCACCAGAAACGTCTCGTTTCTGTCCCCATGGACATACATTGGCAATCGGCAAGCTACAGCTTCACAGGCGGCCTCGCCACAGCTTCTCCGCGTGATCGTGGATTTGGCGGCCTTTCGCGCGAAAGGGCTATGCAGCATGCAAATGTCCTCGCAGCAGCGCTTCTACACTGGCTGCGATCTCCAGCAACCGCCGGTCGGCATTCCTGCGGCCAATCAACATCAAACCCACGGGAAGACCTTCGAGCGGCAACGGCAGCGAAATCGACGGGCAGTCGAGCAGGTTGGCGACGCGCGGATTGCGCAGGACGAGGCCATTGAGCTCATGGAATGCCGCATGCTCCGCGACGGACGCAAGAAGCGGCGCTCGGATGGGCGTCGTCGGCAGGACGAACGCCTCGTTGTTGCCGAAGGACTGTTCGAAGAATCGGATCGCATCCTGCCGCAGCCGCACCATGCGCACATAGTCCGTGGCGAGAATGCCAGCGCCAGCCTCAATGCGGACGCGCGTTCGAGGATCGACCCCATCCAGCACCGAGAGCCCCAAACTGCGCAGCGTCGCGCCGACCTCGATCGACGGGAAGGTGCCGATCTTGTCTATCTGGGCGACGTCATCGAGCGCAGCCTCAATGGATCCATCCCCGATCTGCAAGCCGCCTGATCGAAGCCGCTCCATGGCGTTCTCGAACGCGGCGAGCACCTCGGGTTCGCATCGATCGAACAAGCGCCCGCGGGCAACGACAAGGCGGAACGTGCCGGAGGATGCTGGCCGCAGCCGCGACGGCGCGACTTCACCTGAAAGCACCTGATCGGCCACGAAACAGTCCTCGACGTTCGCGGCGACCGGACCGATCGTGTCGAGACTCGACGACAGCGAGAACGCGCCGGCGGTCGGCACGAAACCGCTGGTCGGCTTGAATCCGACCGCACCCGACAGTGAGGCGGGGATTCGGATCGAACCGCCGGTATCGCTGCCGATGGCGATGTCCGCCATGCCGCCAATTGCGGACACGACAGCGCCCGCTGAGGAGCCTCCCGGAATGCGGGTGCGGTCCCGCGGATTGGCCGGCATCCCGTCGTGTGGGTTCGTACCCAACGCGGAGAAAGCGAACTCCGTCATCTGCGTCTTGCCGATGACGATGGCACCCGCAGCGCGCAACCGCTTGACGACCTCGGCATCTTCGACGGCCGGTGGCCGGCCGCGCAGGACAGCCGAGCCCGAGCTCGTGACGGTGCCGGCGACGTCGAACAGCGCTTTTATCGAAACGATGCGACCATCGAGCGGACCACGGAGCGCTCCGGCAGCGGCGCGACGATCCGCAGCTTCGGCCTCCCAGCGGGCGCTATCCGCAAACACGGCCGTGAAGACGTTGTTCGCTTCCGGCGAATGGATCCGCGCAAGTGCCGCCTCCAGCCGTGCGACGGCCGAAGGGTGCGATGGATCCTTAGTTGCTGTCATGACACGCGCCGGGCAGAAAGATCAGGAGACGACCGGCAGGACGTCGATGTCGTAGCCATGGATCAGGGACCGGTTCAGGACCGGGTCCTTCAGCTCCATCTCAAAACGCGTCCCCGGCCGAATGCCGCCGATCGCGCCCGGCGTTCCGCAGAACATCAGCGTGCCGGCTGGTAGTATGTCCGTGCCGGCGTAGCGACGAATCAGATCGCGCGGCGTTCGGAGCGAGGAGACCGGGCTGTCCTGGTAGAGCACCCGTTCCCGGTCGATCGTCGCCCACGAGCGAAGGACCAGTTCATCCCAATGCCCCGCGACATCTGCATAAGACCAGAGCTGTGAGCCGACCGGCTTGCCGCACAGCTGCTTCGAAAGGGCGATGCCGGACGCTTCGGCCTTGCGGTCGGTATGGTCGGAGCCGATGCCGACCCAGAGCCCATCAGCCATGGCGACAACGACAGGCTCGACCTCGCCGGAACTGTCGGGCCCAAGGACGGTCAGGCGGCTGTCCTGGGTCAATGTTTGCGCAGCGACACGATAGTAGAGCGGTGTGGTGGAGGGACGCGGAATGCCGAGCGCGGCGAGCTCCTCGACATGATGTTCGATCGCCGCCGCATCCCTGCCCGCCCAGCCCGCGATGACAAGGGACCCGATCTCGACGGCAATGCGGTCGGTCCGGTCATTGGCGAGGCGTTCAAATTGCAGCAACATGGAATTCCCTATCCTTGATCGATGTGGTCAGGATTTCGCCGCGCTCGATCTGCAGCGTCCTGTCTGCGATCCGGTCGAGCAGCGCAGGCGACGATTCCGTAATCAGCATGGCGAGTTCCGGCCGATGCTTGCGCAATTCGTCAAGCGTCCGCGCATAGTCGAGTGCGAGGGCCGGCGCCAGACCTTGAAACGGCTCGTCGAGCAGCAGAACCTTGCGTGCTACCGTCAGTGCGCGCCCCAGCGCGACCATCTTGCCCTGCCCTCCGGACACGCCGCCGGCCGGCCGGAACCGCATCACATGCAATTCGGGCAACAGCTGATAGATCTCGTCGAGCCTTCGCACGACCTCGGCACGGTCGAGCTTCAGCGCCAGGGCCGGGAGGCGGATGTTCTCCTCCACGCTCAGCTCCGGAATCAGACGGCGGTCCTCCGGCGCATAGCCAATCCCGGCGCGGGCGCGGGTGTGGGCAGGCCTGTTGCCGAGATCTTCGGCATCGAGCCGAACAGAGCCTTCGTCCATCGCGATGAGGCCCATGATTGCGCGCAGGGTCGTGGTTTTGCCGGCGCCGTTGCGCCCGATCAACACCGTCGACTTGCGCGCGATGATTTCGCAACTCACGGCGCGCAGCACGCGGACGCCCTCGATCGAGACGCTGACCTTGTCGAGCCTCAGCATCAGGCCACCCCTACGACTCGTTGGCGCACTTGCGCGTTGCTGAACACCTCGTCGGGCCGTCCCTCGGCCATGATGTTGCCGGCGTTCCACACCAGGACTCGGCTCGCGTAACGCGCGACCACGTCCATGTCGTGCTCCACGAACAACGCCGTGATGCGGCGCTGGCGCAGCGCCGCCATCAGTGCCTCCATCAGCGGGAAGCGTTCGAGGGCGCTCACCCCGCTGGTCGGCTCGTCGAGCAGCAGCAACCGAGGCTTCAGGGCCAGCGCAACCGCGATATCCAGCAGCTTGCGATGCCCTTCGGGAAGCGTGCTGCTGACCCGGTCGGCATCGTCGGCGAGCCCGACGAGGTCGAGCAAGGCCCTCGCCTCCTGGCGCCGGCTCGCGGTTTCGAGCGGCTGCACCGCGCTCCACAGACCATCGGTTGCCGCCAGCGCCAGCATCATGTTGTCGATCACACGCTGTGCGGAGAAGAGTTGCGGGATCTGGAATGAGCGGGCGACACCACGGCGCGCGATGGCGCGCGGCGACAGATGGGTGATGTCGTCGCCGTCGAGCAGCACGCTGCCCGACCTCGGGCGGATGTAGCCCGTGCAGATGTTGAGCAGCGTCGTCTTGCCAGACCCGTTCGGACCGATGATCGCGAGGAACTCGCCGTCATGGATCGCGATGCTGACATCGTCGGCGGCCTTGACGCCGTTGAATGCGACGTGGAGGCCTTTTGCTTCCAGGATGGGAGGCGTCATAGGCTCGTCGCCTCCTTGCGCGCGAACAATCCATAGACCCCTTGCGGCATGAACATGATCACGATGATCAGTGTCATGCCCACGATCAAATTCCAGGAATCGGTAACAGTGACCGCGGCGCTGTGCAGCAGTTCCAGGAACAGGGCACCGATGAACGCGCCCGGCACGCCACCGATGCCGCCGAGCACGGCGATCAGCACGAGGTGGCCGGATGCGGTCCAGAACGCGAAATCCGGGACCACGCGACCGATCGCAAAGCTGGCGATCGCACCGCCAAGCCCGGCGAGCGCCGCCGAGACGACATAGGCGATCAGCAGGATCGCCCAGACCGGGATGCCGAGATATTCGAGCCGGATCTCGTTGGTATGGACGGCCGAGAGCGCGTGACCGAGCGGGCTGTTCAGGTAGCGCTGCACGGCCAGGCCGACGAGCACCATCAGCCCGAGACTGAGATAGAACAGCACGCTCTTGAAGGCCGGCTCGCCAAGCACGACGCCGAACGCGGCCGGAACCGGCACCGGCATGCCGTCGGTCCCGCCGGTGACACCATAGAGCTTGGCGCAGAGCGCGTAGAACACCATGGCGACCGCAAGATTCAACATCGCGAAGAAGATCGCGCGATAGCGGACGAGAAACGATCCGGCGATGGCGCCGATGAGCGCCCCGCCCAGCACCGAGAGGATCAGCAGCAGCCCAAGATCGTTGACCCCGGCACGCGCCAGGAACGCGACTGCATAGGCACTCGCGGCAAAGAACATCGCATGGCCGATCGAGATCAGCCCGGCGCGGAGCAGCACGGCGACACCGAGCGCCGCAAAGCCCTTGGCGATCGCAAGCGTCAGGACGAATTGAAGCCAGGGCGCGGCCACGGGCAAAAGCGCAATGACGACGACCGCCGCAGCGGCAATGATCGTTGGCATCATATCCTCCGCGCCGTCACTGATCCGAACAGGCCATAGGGGCGGATCAGAAGAACGACAAGCATGGCCGCATAGGGCGCGACAGCATCCAGCGACGGCACCAGATAGATCGCGAGCACGCGCGCCAGCCCGACGATCAGCGAAGCCAAGGCGGCTCCCTCGATCTGCCCGAGACCGCCAATCGCAGCGACCGCAAAGGCGAGCACCATGGTGTCGGCGCCGAGACCTGGCGCGATCCCTGACGTCGGCGTTGCCAGCGCGCCGCCCAATGCGGCGAGGAATACGCCAAGCGAAAACGCCAGGATGAAGATCCGGTTGGTGTCGATGCCGATCGACTGCGCCATCTCGCGGTCGGTGACGACAGCCGTGATCAGACGCCCCAGCCGGGTGTGATTGATCAGGAGCCGCAGGCCGATGACGACGAGGAGCGCCATGGCGATCAGGAGGATCTGGTAGTTGAGATAGACGACGCCACCGATGCTTGTGGTGCCGAGCAATCGCATCGGCGCGTCCTCATAGAAGGACTGGACGCCGAAGATCACGCGCTGAAGGTCCTCCAGGATGAGGAACAGTCCGAACGTGATCAGGATCTGCACGGCTTCCGATTTGCCATAGGTCCAGCGAACCAAGCCGCGTTCGATCAGCGGACCGAATATCGCCGCCACGCACACAGCGCTGAACAGGAGCGCCAGGAACGACAAATACGGGTTGAGCTGCCGGCTCGCGATGAACAGGCAGATCGAGGCCGCGACATAGCCACCAATCGAATACAGGCTGCCATGGGCGACGTTGAGGACGCGCAGCACGCTGAACACCAGCGTCAGGCCGACCGCCGCGAAGAAGATCAACGCGGCGTTCGCCAGACTGTCCAGCAGCAGGGGGATTATTGCATTCAACATCGGCCTACGCCCTCACGTGAACATCATCCCGGTCTATTTGTAACTGCCGGGCTTCGGCAGGCTCTTTGCGAATTCGGGCTTGAGCGTCGCAATCCAGGCGAGCGGATCCTGGCCGGCCTGCGGCATCAGGCTGTCGCCCTTGTAGCGGGCCATGTCGCCGATGACGGGAAACTGCTGCGCCGGGGTCTTGGCTGTGACGCCGACGATCTGGTCGACGAGGCCGTCATTGTCGGCGCGCGTCTGCGCCATGCCGGTCAAGGTCTCGACCTTGCTGCCCTTCATGGCGGCGGCGAGCTCGGCACGCGTCGGCCATTTGCCGCCGTTCTTCTGCATCGCCGCATCGTAGGCTCCCTTCACGTAGATCAGCGCGTTGGCCATCTTGATCGACGGGAACACCGGATACTCGCCGAAGCGCGCCTTGTAGGCCTCGGCAAACTTCACCGTCTCCGGCTTCTTCTTGGCGTCCGGCGACATCCACCAGCCATCACCGAGAACACCGACGATCACGCCGTCCGGCAACGGCACGCGTTGCAGCACGGTCTCGCCGAGCGCCAGGATGACCTGACTGGAGGTGAAGATTCCACGCGGCGCGGCCTGGCGAACGAAGTTCTCGAGGTCGGCCCCCCAAAGATTTGAGAAGACCACGTCCGGGCGCGCCGTCGCAAGGCGCGAGATTTCGGTCTGGTAGTTCGGCGAGCCGAGTTTCGGATAGAGCTCGGCGACGATCTCGACGTCAGGCTTCAGGGCCTTCAACGCCGCGGTGAAGATCTTTGCCGCATCATGGCCGAACGCGTAGTCCGGGTTGATGATCGCCACCGTCTTCACGTCGGGCTTGCGGTCCAGCAGGTAGATCGCGTAGGCGATGAATTCGGGCACGGTATTGCCGTTGGGCCGGAACAGAAATTTGCTCTTGCCGTCCATCAGCAGCTGATGGGTATCGCAGTTCCAGCCGACAGTGGGGACCTCGAGCTGTTCGGCGAGCGGCGCCAGCGCCAGGCAGTTCGCGCTCGACAGGGCGGCGACCATGACCTGGTTCTTCGCGTCTCCGGCGAGCCGCCGATACTCTGCGATCACGCCTTGCGCGCCCTGCGCCTCGTCGACGTAGGTCGCACTGACCGGCACGCCACCGATGCCGCCCTTTGCATTGATCTCATCGATCATGAGGTCGGCCGCGTTCTTGCCCGGCATGCCGTAGGCTGCGGCAGGACCCGATGTGAACGTGAAAATACCCAGCCCCAACGCGCCCGGCTTCTCCTGCGCAGCGGCCGGCGTGGCGGCGACGACACCGAGCGCGAGCGCCCCGGCAAGTCCGTCCACCACCCATCGGACCTTGCCTTGGGGCACACCGCGATCCAGCCTGAAGAGCCGTTCAAGTGACGACAGGCAACGCGCAACTACGATAGAGATACCTTTGGACGTCATGACTTCTCTTCCCCCTGTGCTGGTCGAATGATGTTCGCGGCAGCGATCCGGATCACACCGGATCGAAATAGTGCATCTCGAGAAGCAGACAGCCGTTCACGGACTTGAACGGGCCATGCGGCGCGTGCGGTGGGCGGCAGGCATAGGTGTTCGGCGGGAAGCTCTTGCCGCCCTCGCCGTCCGCATCGTTACCGACGATCAAATCACCCGAAACCAGATAAACCTCCTCCCAATATTCGTGGGAGAACGGCGCCGTGGTGTAGACCCCTGGCGCGAAGCGCAGCAGCCGCGTCCGTGTCCCGCGCCGGTTCTCCTCGTCCAATCCGCCCGCGATGATCTTCTGCTGGATGCCGGCCGGATAGCCTGCCGGCACTTCCCAGCCGGTGGTCATGTCGAGCGTGTGAAATTCGTCGTGCTTCTTGTTGACGGGCATGCATTGTCTCCTTCGGATCAGGCGGCTTTGCTGGCCGCCGAGACGCCGTTGAGGTCGTAGGAATCGAGCATGGACTGCACCAGACGGTCGGCGCCGGCCCAGTCGTAGGTGCGATAGGAATGCCCCTTGGTGACGAAGGTCGCGCCGGCGTAAAACATCTCGTATTGCTGATGGCGCGAGCCGAACTCCGAGCCGACAGCATCCCAAGCGAGCTTGTAGAATTTCACCCGGTCATGCGAATTGGCCTTGGGCGACTGCTGGGTCTTGCCGATCAGGGCCGCGATCTCGGGATTGTCGAAGTCCGCGACCGACGAAGGCAGCATGATCATGCCGCCGCCGGCGAGCTCGCGAAGCGTATTGATGACGTGCGCGTAGAGCTGCTGTGTCAGCACCTGCGCGGAGTAGAGGGTGTGCCGGTCCGGGATGAAATAGGGACCGACCTGCGTGCCCTTGGCTTCCATCGCGGCCACCAGCGCGTCGACCATGCCGGTCTCGGCCGCGAGCTGGCCGAGCATTTCGCGCACCTGCGGGAACTGGGTGACGCCGTTCATGTCGGCGGTCCGATGCCCAAGGCCGGTCAGGAATTTGAGCTTGACGCTCAAGCGCACCATCGCCTGGTAGTTCTGATAGACGTGGCACGGCGTGCCGTGAAACTGCTTCTGGCACATTTCGACGTTGCCTTCGATGAAGACGCGGTCCCACGGCACTTTCACGTCGTCGAAGTAGAGAACCGCGTCGTTCTCGTCGAAGCGGCTGGACAAGGGATTGTCGAACACTGCGCCAGCGGCATCCTCGTAGGACTTGCGCGACAGCATCTTGAGGCCCTTCGTGTTCATCGGAATCGCGAAGGACATCGCATAACGCTCCTCGCCCGGACGCATCGGCTGGATGGTGGTGACGAAGACCTCATCGGCGACCACGCCGCCGGTGGCGAGCATCTTGGCGCCGCGGATGGTGATGCCTTCCGCGTCGCGGTCGACGACTCCCGCGGTGAGGAACGGATCCGCCTGTTCGGCTGCGCCTTTCGAGCGGTCCGCCTGGGGATTGATGATGACGTAGGTGAGATAGAGATCCTTGTCGCGGACGTAGCGATAGTAGCTCTCGAGCGCGCCGGCGCGGGCAGGATCATACGCCTTGAAGACGTCGAGCCCCATGTAGAGCCCGGAAATGCACGACGCCACGTGGTCCGGCGCGCGGCCCATGAAGCCGGCATGCAGCGAGGCCCACGCCTCGAGCGCCTTTCGCCGCATCACGAGCTCGGCATAGGAGGTCGGAAGTTGCCAGATGCGGTTGGCGCGACCTGCGCCCGTGTCGAAGGTCATCAGCTCCGTGTTCTCAGACGCGCTCGCGAAGTCGAACATGCCCGCCATGGAGCTGGCGAGGTTGCGGAAGGCATGGTGCGTCGTGACATCGCCGACCGAGGCGCCGTTGATGTAGATGGTCCGGCCGTCCTTCAGGCCTGACAAATATTCCTTTGCGCTACGCATCGCAGGTCTCCGGTTCAAAGCTAGTAGTGGATGGGAAGCGGCCAGGTCGGCTCGCGCTCGGTCTCATCGACGAGATCGCGGTATCGGCCGCGAAAGAAGATCAGGGGAGCAGCGGCCTCGGCGCGGCTCGCGTGCCTGATGACGCGGACGACAAAGATGACGTGATCGCCACCCTCGTAAATCGCATAGGGCGTGCATTCAAAATGCGCCATCGCGCCCGAGATCAGCGGCGCCTCGGCATGGCCGACCGACGTTCTCACCTGGTCCCATTTGTCGGAGAGAGCGCGCGCGAACTGATTGGAGATCTGCTCCTGATCGCGCGCGAGAATGTTGACGGCGAAGCCCTTGGCTTCGAGCATTGCCGGCAGGCTGCGCGCCTTGCGGTCGACACTGAAGAGAACGAGCGGCGGATCGAGCGAAACGGAGTTGAACGAGCTCATGGTCATACCGATGAGCTCTTCCCCCTTGCCGCGCGCCGTCACCACCGCAACGCCGGTGGCGAATTCGCCCAGGGCACGCCTGAATGCACGGTCCTCCATCGGACTCCGCCTCGCTTCCCACTGCGAATTATAATTCTCAAGTAGCTTTTTCGCCAAGCTATCTGGAAATGTCAAGCCTACTTGCTGGGCGGGCGCATGCGTGCTTCTTAAGCAAGCCGCAACGCCATGATTTGGTGAGGAGATTGACCGCGTGACCGATGCGCTTTTGACGGCGTCTAAACCTGAGCTGCTCGACAAGGAGGGAGACCGCACGCTTCGCGGCCTGCTCTACGACTATTTCGCGTTCGGACGCAGCCTCGAAGCCTGCCGTGAAATATTCGCGGGCTTTGTCGACCTGTCGCCTACCCAGTATCTGATCTTGATCGCGATCAAGAATTCGACTGCGGAAGAACCGATGGGCGTGAACCAGGTCGCCGAACGGCTGTACCTGAGCGGCGCCTTCGTCACCAACGAGATCAACAAACTGGTGTCCGATCGCTTCCTCGAGAAAACCCCCCATCCCGAGGACGGACGTCGGGTGCAACTTGCTCTCACCCAGCGTGGAATGAGCTTGTTGATCCGCCTTGCCGCCTTGCAGCGACCGGTCAACGACGCACTGTTTGGAATGCTGACGCGTGAGGAATTCAAAATGCTGGGCCAGCTGCTGTCCCGGCTCGCATCAAACGCTGATAGCGCGTTGAAGCTGGCCGTACATATGCAGGCTACGCTCAAGTCGCAGGAGGAACAGCCGGCCTCCACAGCGCCTCCGCCGGAGTCCCGCAAGAAGCGGCGCGCAACGCGCAGCAGCGGTCGATAGCGGCAATTGGAGGTTGGCGTTTTGACCAGCCCTCGGCTCAATCTACGAGTCCACGAAGTGGGCCGGGATCATCAAGAAGATCGGCATCGAGCCCGATGTAGCGATGCTTGGCGAAGGCCTTTCGTTCCAATCCGCTTGGCGCCTCCAACCTGACCGCATCATGATCTAGATGCTGCGCGGTTGCGTTCCTCTGCATGCCGGCCTCGCAATACGCGACCGGCACCGTCGTCGCCATCGATGGCGGCTTTCTTGCAGGATAGTCAGCCGTCTCCGATCGGCCGCAGATCGTGCCAGAGTTGAAGATGCGGAAGCTCGACAAGGAAGCGGTGCGTGGTCCTCTCGCCGCCCTAGGAGTGAGCAGGCCCGGACGGCGCCACATCCAAGCGGACCGCGATCCCGTCCAGATCCGGAGTCGGCGCTGGATAATGCATCATGACGAGCGGATCGTGACCTGGAACGATGTGGTCCGCATCCGGCGCTGCGGCGCGCAGTTTGTCGAACCCCACCAGCATGTCGCCGACATGAAACGCCGTCGTAAAGGGACGCTCGCTGGTCAGGTTTTCGTAGAAATGACTGACGTCGGAAGCGAGCACGACCGGACCGCGGCGCGTGTTGGCCCGGACGAATTGAAGCCCGGCGGAATGTCCCCCCGCCGCATGGACCGTCAGCCCCGGAGCGATCTCGGCGTCGCCATCGTAGAACAGAACGCGGCGCGCATAGTTCAGCCGCACGATGCCGCAGACATCCTCGACCTCGAAGGAATGCGACAGCCTCGGATATTGCATGTAGCGGCCGGTGGCGTAGGCAAGCTCGCGCTCCTGGAGATGAAATCGCGCGTTCGGAAAGCGGTCGAAATTGCCGGCATGGTCGTAGTGCAGATGCGTGAGGATCACATCCCTGACGTCGGCTGCGTCGATGTCGAAGGCGCGAAGCGTTTCAACCGGACAGCGCAGGAACGCCCGCTTGCGCTGCTTCGCGATCGCGGCGTTGAAGCCGGTGTCAATGACGAAGACGCGTCCGCCACCCCTCGCCAGCCACATGAAATAATCCATCGGCATCGGCCCGTCGTGCGGGTCACCGCCGATGAAGTGCTCGCTCCGCCGTGCATCCCGCGTCGCGTAGCGGATGGCAAAGAGCTCGTATTCCGGCTCGCTCATGACTTCCACCAACCAAATGGGGCGCGTTCAGGACTCCGCGTCAACTTCCTTGAAGGCCTCGCGTGCGTTGCGGAAAGCGTCGATGCCGGCGGGCACGCCGCAATAGACGGCGACCTGGAGCAGGATCTCCTTGATCTCCTCCTTGGTCAGCCCGTTCTTCAACGCGCCCTTCACGTGCAGCTTCAGCTCGTGCGGCCGGTTCAGTGCGCCGAGCATCGCCAAATTGACGATCGAGCGCGTGCGACGGTCGACGCCGGGCCGCGTCCACAGCGCGCCCCAGCAGAATTCGGTGGACCATTCCGCCATCGTGCGCGTGAACTCGTCGGCACCGGCGATCGATTTGTTGACGTAGTCCTCGCCGAGCACCTCCTTGCGGACTTTGAGGCCCTTTTCGAACAGTTCGGTCTTGGTCATGATCGTCCCTTTCAGGTCTTGCGAGAGTCTAGTTGGAAGTTGTTCGGCGCTTCGCCGAGGGCGGCCGCAACGATCGCAGCAGTTCGGCGACGTCAGCCACCGCATATAGACGCCAGACGGCGTCGATGACACCGTCCGCGTCCCAATTGCTCTGGCCCGTTCGCACGCTTTCGCGCAGCTTGGCCTCGAGATCGCGATCTCCAAGCGGCGCTGCCCGGCTGCCGCGCGGCGAGATGACGGTCTCGGTGAAAACCTCGCCGGACGACAGGCGCACGGTCACGCGTGCCGCACCATCCGGCATCCCGTCATCCCACTCCGCTGTCACCTTCTGTCGCAGCTGCACAATATCGGGCCGGATGACCGTCTCGCGTGCAAACTCGGCGACGCCGGCTCTGCCGGGCAGCAATCCGCACGCCACGCAATGATGGATGCTGACGCGCGCATCGCGCTCGTTGTTGACGGGGCGGTCGCCGCGCGCAAGCAGCAGCGTCGAGCCTTGAACGGTCACGGTGTCGATCTGGTCGAATCGCCGACCGATCTGCTCTCGCAACTGAAGGCAGGCATCGATGACCGCATGAAAAACGATGCCGGCGGGATAGGGCTTGTAGGTGTTCTTGGCGATCTCCCAGGTCTTGCCGAGACCATCAAGCAAGCGGGCAATATCCAGCTCGTCACCCATCGTGCGTGCCCAACCGAGCGGGCCTTCAATGGCCTGGGGGGCCGCCTCATAACCCTGCTCTGCAAGCAGCGCCGCAAACAAACCGTTGCGCGCCGCGTTACCGACGCTGACATTCTTCGCGGCACTGGGCAGATTCTCGACATTGCCTGCCGACTGGCTCGCCGCGAGCCCGATGGCATTCGCAATGCCCTCCGCCGGCAGGCCCAATAGTTTGGCGCAAGCCGCCGCGGCGCCAAAGATCCCGCATGTCGAAGTGATGTGCCAGCCGCGCGCATAATGGCGCGGCGAAACGGCGGCGCCGATGCGGCATTCGACGTCCACACCGAGGATGAACGCCGTCAACAACTCGCGTCCAGACAGTTTATGCGTCTCCGCGAGTGCGAGGACTGGAGCTGCGACCGGTGCCGCCGGATGAATGATCGTCTCGGGATGGGTGTCATCGAAATCGAGCAGATTGGCCGAGATGGCGTTGAGAAACGATGCGCACATCGCGTCCATCGGCTGCGAATGACCGATGACCGTCGCGGTCGCGGCGCCGCTGAACGGCGACAGGGTTCGCATCGCCGCCATCACCACCGGATCGCGTGCGGAGCCGAGTGCCGTGGCGAAGAAATTCAGTATCGAGCGTCGCGCCTCGCCGCTCTGCGCCTCCACGTCCGCCCACGACGTCGCCGCGACGAAATCGGCGAGCGTCCTGCTCACGCTGGGAATTGGGTCTTGCGGCACGCGGGGCGTCTTCCTCGTTTTTCGGACCTTATGCCGATCCGCGGCAAACTGTCGACCCCAAATGTTATGCTTGACAGCTTGTCTGACAATCATAACAATCCGAACGCTGGCGCGGGGTCCCGCCGCCACGATGACGGCGGCCGTCCGGAACGGCCGGCGAACAGACAATGACAAGATCAAGACGCCGCACCCTGCTGGGGCGCGCTACAGGGAGTGAACTATGGCGGGAGAGACGCTCGGTGTGATCGGAACCGGCCGCATGGGCGGCCCCATGGCGGGGCGGTTGATGGACGCGGGCTATTCGCTCGTCGTCTACGACACGCAGACCGACGCGACGCAGCCGCTGGTCAAGCGCGGCGCCTTGGTCGGCAAGTCGCCGGCCGACGTCTCCTCGCGCGCCGACATCGTGCTCGCCAGTCTGCCGACGCCCGACATCGTCAAGGCCGTCACTCTCGGCGAGGACGGCATCAGCAGCGGCAACCGCGCCAAGATCGTCGTTGATCTCTCGACCTCTGGTCCCGGCGCGGCGAAGCTCGTTGCGGAAGGGCTGAAAGCCAAAGGCATGACGCTGGTCGATGCGCCCGTCAGCGGCGGCATCAAGGGCGCCGTGAACGGCACGCTCGCCGTTATGGTATCGTGCCCGCAAGCGACTTACGACATCGTGCAGCCGATCCTGAAGAATTTCGGCAAGCTGTTCTACACCGGCGACAAGCCCGGCGTGGCGCAGACCGCCAAGCTCGCCAACAATCTGATGGCGGCGGCGGCGCTGGTGATCACGTCGGAAGCGGTCGCCATGGGCGTCAAGGGCGGCGTCAACGCCAAGGTGCTGATCGATATCATCAACGCCAGCAGCGGCCGCAACAGCGCCTCCGAAGACAAATTTCCCCGTTCGGTGCTGCCGGGCACGTTCGATTTCGGATTCACCACCGGCCTTTCCTACAAGGACGTCCGTCTCTGCGTGGACGAGGCCGAGGCCATGGGCGTGCCGATGGTCTGCGGCGCAGTGGTACGGCAGATGCTGGCGATCACCAACGCCAAATACGGCCCGTCATCCGATTTCACCTCGATCGCCAAGGTGCTCGAAGAGTGGGCCGGAGTCGAGATGCGCGGCTGAGCGCAAGAACCTTTGGGAGACACACTTGCGATGACGAACGGCCCGACCGGATCAGGCAAGGTATCGCTCGCGCGCCAGATGGCGCGGAGCGCGCTTGCCGTTGATCTCGGAGATTTCGGGCCTGAAGTGGTCGCCAAGGCCAAGCTCTGCCTGCTCGACTTCCTGTCCTGCGCCTTCGAGGCGGGCCATCATCCCTGGAGTCGTCAGGCAATCACGATCGCACAAGGTGGCGGCAGCGCAACCATCGTCGGAATGTCGCGACTCTCCTCGCCGGCCGATGCCGCCTTCGCCAATGCCGTGATGGGGCACGGACTCGTGCGGGAAGACATGCATGCCGCCAGCATTGCGCACCACGGCGTGGTGATCTGGCCGACATTGCTCGCGCTGTCCGAACAGTCGCAGCTGCACGGCTCGAGGCTGCTCGCAGCCGCGATCATCGGCTATGAGACCGGCGCGCGGATCGGCCGCGCGTTGCTGACCTCCGATCTCGCCCGGCTCTATCGTCCGACCGGCCTCGTGGCCCCTCTGGGCGCGGCGCTCGCCGGAAGTTTCGCGCTCAACCTGTCCGAAGACGCAGCGACCAGCGCCATCGCGATCGCAGCCAACACGTCCAGCGGTCTCAACGAGTGGCCGCATGCAGGCGGCTCCGACATGTATTTTCATCCCGGCTTCGCCGCCAGCAATGCGATCAAGGCAGTCGGCCTCGCCGCAGCCGGCGCTTTCGGCTCCGAAACGATCCTCGAAGGCGAAGCGGGCCTGTTCGCCGCCTATCGTCGCCAGGCCGCGCCCGACAGCATCGCGCTGTTCCCGAATGGCGAATGCGAGATCATGGCGGTCTACAACAAGCCGGTGCCGGCCTGCAATTTCGCGCAGACCGCCGCGCAAGCGGCCCTTCGCGTCTCGCACGAACTCGCCGGCCCCGAGGAGATCGACCGCGTCGTCATTCGCGCTCCCGATGCCGCCGTGCGCTATCCTGGGTGCGCCTCCACCGGCCCGTATCGCAACGCGCTCCAGGCCAAAATGAGCATTCCCTTCAGCGTCGCGGCCACGCTCGTGAGGGGCGAGATCGAGGAAGGCAACTACGCCGAACTCGATGATGTCGATATCATCCGCCTGGTTGCGATCACGAAGCTTGAGCCGGATGTCGGCTTCACCACCGCGTTCCCCGACAAGCAGGGCGCGGATGTGACCGTGCATCTGCAGAGCGGCCGGACGATCCGGCACGCGCTACCCGACGTCATCGCCGCAACGCCTTCAGATATTCGCACGCGCTTTCGCACTGCCGCTCAGGGAGTCCTCGGTGAGGACCGCACGTGCCAGTTGGAGCAACTCATCGAGAACTGCGAACGGCTCGGCAATGCCGGCGATATCGCAGCACTATGCCGCCTGGACACGGCGGAACGGGTTTCACGATCGGCATCATAAGAAGTGCCGGAGAGTACGGGGGAAACATGGTCGACTTCGAGACCCGCTTAGGTTCGTCAGCCGCGCGGAGGCGAAGCTGATGGAAGGATTTCTGCAAGCGCTCGCCGCGGGCCTTCTGATCGGCGCCGTCTACGGCCTGATGTGCGTCGGGCTCGGCCTGATCTTCGGCGTCATGCGCGTCATCAACTTCGCCCATGGCGATTTCATGATGCTCGGCATGTACACTGCCTTCTATCTGTTCACCGCCGCCGGCGTTCAGTCGTTCTTCGGCAATGCCGTCGGACCCTTCGTCTCCATCCTGCTGGCCGGCCCCGTGCTTGCCGTATTCGGCTACTTCGTCCACCGGGCACTGATCTCGCACGTCTCGGGCACGCGCACCGCCTCGCTCGAAGGCGAGGGACACTACGCCCAGCTGATCCTCACGCTCGGCATCGCGCTGATCCTGCAGAACGGCGGCCTCATCGTGTTCGGCTCGGTGCTCGCCTCGATCCGCACGCCGCTGTCGAGCTCGGCCTGGGAGCTCGGCCCCTTCTTCGACATGAGCATCTTTCTCAACAAGGCCCGCAGCATCGACATGATCGTTTCGCTAATCATGATGATCCTGCTTTCGCTGCTGATTACGCGCACGCGGATCGGCAAATCGCTTCGCGCCGCCGCGGATAATCCGACCGCCGCGACCTATATGGGCATCGACGTCGACCGCGCGCACCGGACCGCCTTCGCGCTCGGCTGCGGCATCACGGCGATCGCCGGCGGCCTCCTCGCAACGAACTATCCGTTCCACCCATTCGTCGGCCTCGAATACGTTATCGTCATGTATGCGGGCGTCGTGCTCGGCGGCATGGGCAGCATCATCGGCGCGTTCTGGGGCGGCATGACGATCGGGCTCGTGCAGCAGATGTCGACGCTGATCCTGCCGACGCAGCTGCAGAACGCCGCGATCTTCGCCGTCTTCCTCCTCATCATCTTCTTCCGACCGCAAGGCTTCTTCGGGCGGATGGTGGAGAGGACGTGATCATGCTCCGGATGCGCTCCTTTCTTCCTCCCCTGCTCTTCACCATCGCCTATGCCGCGCTGTCGCTCGGCGTCACCAATTCCTACTACCAGCTGATCCTGACGCTGGTGCCGGTGTGGGCGGTGTTCGGCCTCTCCTGGAACCTGCTCAGCGGCTACACCGGACTGATCTCGTTCGGCCACGCCGCGTTCTTCGGCATCGGCGCCTATGCAACCGCGCTCGGCCAGATCTATTTCGACATCTCCCCCTGGCTGCTGATCCCCATCGCGGCCGTGCTCGGCGGCATCGCCGGGCTGCTGATCGGATTTCCGACCTTCCGCCTCCAGGGCCACTATTTCGCCCTGGCGATGCTCGCCTACCCGCTTGCCATCCTCTACGTGTTCGAGTGGCTCGGCTTCCAGGAGGTGACGCTTCCGATCAAGCGCGACGCGCCGATCGCCTACATGCAGTTCGCCGATCCGCGCATCTACACGCTGCTGGGGCTCGCAATCATGCTTGCCACCATCGTGCTGACGCAATTCATCGAGCGCTCCCGCTTCGGCATGGCACTGCTCGCGATCAAGCAGAACGAGGCCGCCGCCGAGGCGGCCGGGATCAATACGCTCGCCTGGAAGCTGCGCGCGATCACGCTTAGCGGGGCCATTGCCGCGGCGATCGGCGGCTTTTACGCGCAGGTGTTGTTGGTCGTGACGCCGCAATCGGTGTTCGGCATGCTGGTGTCGGCACAGGCGCTGACGGTTGCGATGTTCGGCGGGGTCGGCACGGTCTGGGGACCGGTGATCGGCTCGGTGATCCTGATCCCGCTCGCCGAGATCCTGCACGCCGAGGCCGGCGCACGCTTCCCGGGCATCCAGGGCGTGATCTTCGGCTTCGCCATCGTCTGCGTCATCCTGCTGGCACCGGAAGGCCTGTTCTGGAAGCTGCGCGATCTCCTGCGCAAACGGATCGCGCCTAAGGCGGCTGCCTCCAACCCGCCCGAAACATCGGCTGCCAACGTCACCACGCTGAAGCCCGCCCCCCGGCAGCGCGCCGCCACCGGTGAAGTCGTGCTCGAAGTCAAGAACCTGTCGCGGTCCTTCGGCGGGCTCAAGGCGGTGCAGGATGTCAGCTTCAAGCTGCACCAGAACGAGATCCTCGGCATCATCGGACCCAACGGCGCCGGCAAGACCACGCTGTTCAACCTCCTCAATGGTTTCCTGAAACCGAGCGAGGGCGAGGTGCTGATCGATGGCCGCAACATGTCCGGCCAACGACCGCACGTGATCTGCGAGGCCGGCATCGGCCGCACCTTCCAGGTGATGCGACCATTCCTGCGCATGTCGATCCTCGACAACGTCGTGGTCGGTGCTTATGTGCGCGCGCGGTCCGACGACGAAGCCCGCAAGCTTGCCGCCGATGCAGTTGCCCGTGTCGGGCTCTCTGCCGTCGCCGACCGCGTCGCCGGCGAGCTTTCGACCAAGGAGCTGCGGCTGATGGAGCTTGCCCGCGCGATCGCCGGCCAGCCACGCATCCTGCTGCTCGACGAGACGCTCGCAGGCCTCGGCCACGGCGAAGCCGACGAGGTCGTCGCAGTGATCCGGCAACTGGCGCGCGACGGCACGACCATCGCGATCATCGAGCACACGATGCAGGCGATGGTCCGCCTGGTCGACAGATTCGTCGTGCTCGACCACGGCGCCGTCATCACCGAAGGCCTGCCGGAAGTCGTGACGCGCGACAACCGCGTGATCGAGGCCTATCTCGGCAAGAAATGGGTGGGCCATGCTGCGAATTGAGGGATTGAGCGCGGGCTATTCGGCCAAACCCGTGCTGAACGACATCTCGATCAATGTCGGCGCCGGCCAGTTCGTCGCGATCGTCGGGCCAAACGGCGCCGGCAAGACCACGCTGTTCAAGACCATCTCCGGCATCGTCAAGCCAAGCGGCGGGGCCATCACGTTCGACGGCGTCGATCTCCTCGCAGTGCCGCCGCCACAGCGCGCCCATCTCGGCATCGCCCACGTCCCCGAAGGCCGCCAAGTCTTCCCGTCACTGACCGTGATGGAGAATCTGGAGATGGGTGCGATGACGGAGAGCGGCCGACGCGACTGGCAGAGCAACATCGAGCGCATCTTCGAATGGCTGCCGGTGCTGAAGGAGCGCCGCAGCCAGTTCGCGGGCACGATGTCAGGCGGCCAGCAGCAAATGCTCGCGATCGGCCGCGGCCTCGCCTCCTCGCCGAAACTCTTGATGCTGGACGAACCCTCGATGGGGCTGGCGCCCTCAACCGCCGACTTCATCTTCGATCGGCTGATCGAGATTCGCCGCCAGTCCGGGCTGACCATGCTGCTGGTCGAGCAGCGCGTGGCGGAAGCGCTGGAATCCGCGGACCACGGCTACGTCCTCGAAGCCGGCCATGTCGTGCTCGAAGGCAACAACGACACGCTGCGCGCCGACGACCGCGTGCGGAAGGCCTATCTCGGTATGTGACGACCATAAAAAAAGACCAGGGAGCAAACAAAATGAACAAGACATCGAAGGGACTCTCGCGACGGACCGTGCTGTCCGGCGCCGCCGCCGTGGGCCTTGCCGGCGTGGCACGCGCGCAGACACCGGCCGAGATCAAGGTCGGACTGATCGTGCCGTTGTCGGGCATCTACACCCGCCCCGGTCAGGTGATGAAGATGGGCGCCGAGATGGGCATCGAGCACATCAACGCGCAGGGCGGCATCAAGGCGCTCGGCGGCGCCAAGCTGAAGCTCGTCGTGATCGATTGCGGCGACACCACCGAGAAGGCCAAGAACGCGGCGCAGCGCATGGTGGCGCAGGAGCCGGATCTCGTCGCGGCCACCGGCTCCTATCTGTCGTCCTTCACGCTGGCGGTCACCGAAGTGACCGAGCGTGCCGAGCTGCCGGTGCTGACGCTGTCCTATTCGGATCTTCTGACGGACCGCGGCTTCAAATACATCTTCCAGACCGCCGCGACCGCGAGCCGCCAGTCCGAGCTCGGATTGCCGACTCTGATGAAGCTCGCCGAGAATGCGTCGGGCAAGAAGCCGAAGACGGTCGCGATGTTGATGGACAACACCGCGACTTCGGTTGCCACGGCCAAGGCTCTGAAGGAGAAGCTGTTCGCGCAGGAAGGCCTGCAGCTCGTCGTCGAGGAGGTGTGGACGCCGCCTCTCGCGGACGCCACCCCGCTCATCCAAAAAGTTCGCTCGGCCAAGCCCGATCTGCTGCTGTTCATGCCGAATGCGGTGTCGGACGCCAAGCTGGGGCTCGAGAAGATCAGCGAGTTCGGCCTTGGCCAGGGCAAGATCCCGACCGTGTCCTTCAGCATCACCATCGCCGAGCCGGACATGCTCCAGAGTGTGAGCCCGGAGACAGTGCAGGGCATCATGACCATCGTCGCCAATTGGGGCTCGAAAGGTCACGAGGCGCTGATCGCCGAGCTCAAGGCAAAATACAAGGAGCCCTGGATGACGCAGAACGTCATCTCGACCTATGGCGACATGTGGCTGATGAAGGAAGCCTTGGAGAAGGCCGGCAAGGCTGACCGCAATGCGGTCGCGCAGGCCTTCCGCACCATGGATGCCGGCCCGTCGAAATACTATCCCGGCGGACAGCTCAAGTTCGATGAGAAGGGCCGCAGGGTCGGTGCCGGCGTCGTCATCGTGCAATGGCAATCGGGCGTGCCAGTCACCGTCTATCCGCCCGAGCTCGCGCAGGCGCAGCCGTTCTGGCCGAAGAAATAGCATCGCGCATTTTCAGGGAGGAGGATTGTCATGAGTGCAACGAGCAAGATCACGATCACCCGTCGAACACTGCTTGCGGGCGCGTCCGGCACGCTGATCGCATCCCGCGCCTGGGCCCAGCAGCCATCTGAGGTGAAGGTCGGCCTCTTGGTGCCGATCTCCGGCATCTACGCCCGTCCGGGAACGGTGATGCGGCAGGGCGCCGAGATGGCGGTCGAGCACATCAACGCGCAAGGCGGAGTCAAGGCGCTCGGCGGCGCCAAGCTGAAGCTCGTGGTGCTCGATTCCGGCGACACCACTGAGAAGGCCAAGAACGCCGCCCAGCGTATGGTGGCGCAGGAGAGCGACCTGGTCGCAGCAAGCGGCGCCTACCTGTCATCCTTCACGCTCGCGGTCACCGAGGTCACGGAACGCGCCAACTTGCCCGTCCTCACCCTCTCCTACTCCGATCTGATCACGGATCGCGGCTTCAAATACGTATTCCAGACCTCGGCCACGGCAGGCTCACAGGCTCGCCAGGCCTTGCCGCAAATCATCAAGCTGGCCGAGACGGCATCGGGCAAGCGGCCGAAGACGGTCGCGATCCTCACCGACAACACGGCGGCGTCGATCGCCTCGGCGAAATCGATGCGCGAGGGCTTGCTGGCAGAGAACCAGCTGCAGCCGATCGTGGACGAGACCTTCACGCCGCCGCTGGCGGACGCGACGTCGCTGGTTCAGAAGATTCGCTCGGCCAAACCCGACCTGCTCTTCTTCCTGCCGACGGTGATCTCGGACGCAAAATTGCTGCTCGAGAAGATGAACGAGTTCGGCCTCGGCCAGGGCAAGGTGCCGACCATCTCGTTCGGCATCGCCATCGCCGAGCCGGACATGCTGCAGACCGTGAGCCCTGAACTGCTACAGGGCGTCCTGACCTGCGTTGCGAGCTGGGGCGCAAAGGGCCACGAGGCCCTGATCGCCGAATTGAAGACCCGCTACAAGGAGCCGTGGATGACGCAGAACGCGATCTCCACCTATGGCGACATGTGGGTGATCAAGGACGCGCTGGAGAAGGCCGGCAAGGCCGACCGCGTCGCGGTCGGCGAAGCGCTGCGCACCATGGATGCGGGTCCCTCGAAATATTACCCGCTCGGCGAAATCAAGTTCGACCAGAAAGGCCGCCGCGTCGGCGCCGGCATGACCATCGTGCAGTGGCAATCCGGCGTGCCGGTGACGGTGTTCCCGCCTGAGCTTGCGCTGGCGAAGCCGTTCTGGCCCAAGACCTGATACCGCTCGAAAGCGAAACGGAGAACAGAATGGACAAGGCGACCTACGACCGCGGCCTCGAAATCCGCAAAAGCGTGCTCGGCAGCGAGTTCGTCGACAAGGCGATCGCGTCAGCCGACGAGTTCAACCGCCCGATGCAGGATCTGACCACCGAGTATTGCTGGGGTTACGTCTGGGGCCGCGAAGGGCTGACGCGAAAGACGCGCAGCTTCCTCAATCTGGCGATGCTCTGCGCGCTCAACCGTCCGCACGAGCTGAAGACCCACGTCCGCGGCGCCCTCGCCAATGGCGCGACCAAAGAGGAGATCCGCGAGGTTTTCATGCAGGTCGCGATCTATTGCGGCGTGCCGGCCGGCGTGGACGCGTTCCGCAACGCGAAGGAAGTCTTCGCCGAGCTCGACAAGAAATAAGGGCGGGCGGGCTGCGATGAAGGGCAAATGGGCACTCGTGACCGGCGCGACCGCAGGCCTTGGCCTCGCCATCGCGGAAGGCCTGGCCGGCGCGGGCTGCAACATTGTCCTGCACGACCTCGTTGCGCCGAAGCAGCCCGCGGACGAGCTCAGCGCCCGCTTCGGCGTCGAGGTCATCCCCGCCGCTGCCGATCTGTCCGGGCGCGACGACATCGAGAGCATGATGGTTGGCCTGCTCGACCGCTGCGGCGCCATCGACATCCTTGTCAACAATGCCGTTGTCAGGCATTTCTCGATGATCGAGCAGTTTCCACCCGATCGCTGGGACCAGGCGCTCGCTGTTAACCTGTCGGCGCCGTTCCACCTGATCCGCCTTGCGCTGCCCGCGATGAAGCAGCGCGGCTGGGGCCGGATCATCAATATCGGCTCGATCTATTCGAGCCGCGCGATCGAAGATCGCATCGACTACGTCACGACCAAAGCGGCAATTCTGGGCATGACCCGCGCGGTGGCCATCGAGACCGCCCGCAGCGGAATCACCTGCAACGCGCTCTGCCCGGGTACGCTGCCGACGCCGGCGATCCTGAACAAGATCGCGACGATGGCCGCGAATAGCGGACGCCCCGTCGATGACGTGACCCGCGAATATCTTGGCGAGCGGCAGCCGACGCAGCGCTTCGTCGAAATGGATGCGGTCGCCGCCATGGTCGTCTTTCTCTGCGGTACCGCGGCAAATGACATCACCGGCGCCAGCCTGCCCATCGACGGCGGCTGGTCAATCGCATGAGAGCATTGGAATGGGAGTGCTGAGATGACCGAACAACCAGGCCAGACCGTCGTCCTGACCGGCGCTGCCGGCGGCATGGGACGCGCCATCACCAAGGCGCTGCTGGACAGCGGCCGCCGCGTCGTGCTGGTCGATCGTGACGCCAAGGCGCTTCAGCAGCTGGCGGCCACCGTCGGCGACAAGGTGTTTCCGATTCAGCTCGACGTAAGCGATTCCCGGGACGTGGATAGTCTGCCGGAGGTCATTCCTGCTCATTTCAAGCCGGTCGAAATCCTCATCAACAATGCCGGGCATGACATCGGCGGCCGGACACGCTTCGACGCCGGCTCCGCCGACGACTGGTCCAACATCATTCAGACCAACCTGATTGGCCTGATGCGCGTCACCCGCGCGATCCTCCCCGACATGGTCAAGCGCAACGCCGGCCATATCGTCAACATCAGCTCCATCAACGCCGTCCGTATAATCCCGGATATGGCGGCCTACAGCACCAGCAAGGCCGGCGTGCACATGTTCACCGAGACCCTCCGGGGCGAGCTGGCGGACACCGCGATCCGGGTCACCGAGCTCCAGCCCGGCCTGACCAGGACCAACATCATCCTGACCCGCTACCGCGGCGACAAGCAGAAGGAAAAGGACTATTTCGACCAGTTCAAGATGGCGCTCGAGCCGGCCGACATCGCCCGCTCGATCGTGTTCGCGCTGGATCAGCCCGCCCACGTTCAAATTGCCGAAATGATGATTCTGCCTGTAAACCGGTATTGAATCATTCCAACCAAGGCCCGGACATGGAAAGACGCCGCGAATTGCAGTCGACACTCCGCATCGATGACGTACCGACCGTCCGAGCGATGGTGGCGCAAAAGCTGCGCGAGGCGATCATGTCCGGCACGCTGAAACCGGGCCAGCGCCTGGTCGAGCGCGAGCTCTGCGAGATGATGGGCGTCAGCCGCCCCTCGATCCGCGAAGCACTACGCGCCCTCGAGGCCGACGGGCTGGTCAATACGGTCCCTCACCGCGGCCCTGTGGTCTCCACGATCAGCCTGGAGGAGGCCCGGCAGCTCTACGCCGCCCGCGCGGTGCTCGAAGGCTTCGCCGGCCGTGAATGCGCCAGGCTTCACGACCCGGAAGTGGCTCGCCGGATCGGGGAAGCTCTGACCCGGCTGAAGGCAGCCGCAGCCAAGCAGGACCTCGTCGGATGCCTGGAAGCCAAGACCGACTTTTACGCTGCTCTGATCGGTGGCTGCCGCAACGCGTTCATCGAGCGCATGCTCAAGCCGCTGCATGACCGAATCCAGCTGTTGCGGATCACCTCGATGTCGCAGCCGAAGCGGATCAACAAGAGTTTGCGCGAGGTTACCGCGATCTGGCGCGCGATCCAGAACGGCGATGCTGACCTCGCCGAGCGCTGCTGCGTCGACCACATCAATGCGGCTGCGGTGGCCGCGCTCGACATGATCGAAAAATCGTCGGCAGCCAAGGAGGCGGCGCCTTCCGACGACTAAAACATTGCCGCCGGGGAGTGTTCGATGACGTATCTCGTACGATCGCTGATCCTGTTTGCCCTGCTCTATCCCTGCCGCGCAGCCATTGCGGAAGACTACCCCACCCGCCCGGTCACGATGATCGTGCCGTTCTCAGCTGGCGGTCCCGGCGACGTGATCGCACGCATCCTCGGCGGCGCGATGAGTGCGACGCTGAAGCAGTCGATCGTGATCGAAAACGCCGTCGGCGCCGGCGGCACGCTCGGCACCAACCGTGTCGCCAAGGCGGCCCCCGACGGCTACACGCTGCTGCTGATGCATGTCGGCCAGGCCACCGCGCCGGCCCTCTACGCCAAGCTGCCGTTCGATCCGGTCGGCGATTTCGCCCCCATCGGGCTCGTCACCGACGTCCCAATGATCCTCGTGGCGCGGCCGAACTTTCCCGCCAAGGACCTCAACGAGCTCATCGCGCAGATCCGCAATGCCGGCGACAAGATCACCTTCGGCAATGTCGGACTCGGCTCGGCCTCACAGCTCTGCGGTTTGATGTTCATGAGCACCACCGATACCAAGCTCACCCCGATCTACTACAAGGGCGGCGGCCCAGCGCTGAACGACGTCATCGCCGGCCACATCGACGTTTATTGCGACCCTGCAACCGGGCCGACGCCTTATATTCAGTCGAACACGATCAAGGGCTACGCGATCACGAGCAAGAAGCGGGTTGCAACGCTGCCGAACGTGCCGACCTCGGCCGAGGCCGGCCTTCCCGCGTTCGACGTGACGACGTGGTATGGCCTCTACGCCCCGCGCGGCACGCCGAAGCCCGTCGTCGACCAACTCGTCGGCGCGCTGCAGACCGCGTTGAAGGATCCCGCCCTGATCAATCGGTTTGGTGAGCTCAGCATGTCCCCGGTTGAACCCGAACGCGCGACGCCGGAAGCCCTTGAAGCCTTTCTCAAGGCTGAGATCGGCAAATGGGGAAGGATCATCAAGGCAGCCGGCATCGAGCCGCAATAGGTTAGCTAGAGCGGATCGACCCCGTTGCTAGCTGTAGAAGATGCTCCGTCGACGTTGAGGGCTTGGCCGGTCACAAAGCAGAATCGTCAGACGCAAAGAACGCAACGGGCCCGACGACGTCCTCGCGGCTGCCCGAGCCGGTGCAAGTCCGTGACCTTCTCGAAATAGGCGACACGCTCGGGATCGCGGAGATTGTTCATCCCCATCTCAGTCACGATGATGCCCGGGCATACGGCATTGACCGTGATGCCGTAGCTGCCGAACTCCATGGACGACACCCGGGTGAAGCCGACCACGGCCGACTTCGATGCAGCGTAGTGGGACTGTCCCGGACCGCCCGCTCGAGCGGCGAGCGAGGCGATGTTGACGATCCGCCCGTATTTGCGCTCCTTCATGTGTGGCACCACGGCCTGGGTCATCTGGAAGACGGCCCGACGTGGCCGCCGATACAGTCGCGGCAACCACGCCGTTCCATTATCCGGGCGAGCGCGCCTGCGTTCCGGCGCCGCGCGTCGGGGCCTTTGCCACCGCACCGTGGACCGGCAACAACGTACCGTGCGAGCCGGGCACAGTACTGATTGGGTGACGCGGCCTGCCCTGTAGCTTCGCCGCATTGTGCAATAACAAGGAGCGGACTGCGCTGGTCGGCCCGCTCCTACGCGTGCGTCGCGCCGATCCGCGAGACGCTCTTCGCGAGCGACTTGCCTGATATCTGACATCGAATTCAGTTGGATCGCCTCGTACCGGACCTACCTCTCCCTCATCACTGACCCGGCCATCGGCAACCTCGCGCGGAACATGGCCGGACAGCGCAACAAGAGGAGTCATCCATGAAACGTGCAATCATTATTCTGGCGACAGCAGCACTCGCCTCGACGCTCACCGTCGGCGCGGCCAATGCACATGGCGGCGGTGGTGGCGGTGGCCACGGCGGTGGTTTTTGCGGTGGCGGCTAAGCCTCGACCGGCGCGGCGCTCGACGATCGCACATCGATCTCTCGATAGCGCTCCACCGCTTCAGACGACTTGTGCTGCCCCGACGGTTTTCCTCGAGCAGGTTGTTCATTGCGGGCCGCGCTCGCAGCACCAAGCTCCACAAGACCACGACATCTGGACAACAAATCGCGGCATCCAACCCAAGATCTAGCGTCATCACCAATTCGACTCGCAAATCTTTGGAAGTGACCTGAAACGACTCGCGATCTTTTGGCGACGGACGCGAAATCAAAGACTTGATCGACTCGCATTTGATTGGTCCCGAGAGCACTCAGGAATCGCTGAAAACGGTCGCGTACCGAAGGTGCGCGGATTGATTTTCTGATCATTCGACTTGGCGATTCGACTTGGCGCGCTACGGTTTCTCCGCCGCAATCCGACCATCCGGATCCATTTTCAGATACTCACCGCGATCGGTGGCGAAAGCCGTGGTGCTGGGCAACGCCAGGCGTTGTCTCATAAGCCCTGTTGGCCCCAAACACGGGAGCCGCGCCGCCAGGGCGTTCCAGGCCCATTCTGCCTGCTGGCGTCAATTCGCAGTCGTTCAACACATCCCGATCGGGATATTGCGCCTGAAACGAATTTGGATCTTGAATCGCCCACAACGGGCACTTGGCGCTTGCAGAGCTTATCGCGCCAATCGACATCATCGCTGCAATAACAAAGGTCCTGAATCCAGTCATGGTCGTGCTCCGAACGGCTGTTGTTTTCGTGCGGAGCATTCGCGCTGACTCGAACCGGCTGCTCTGTTGAAATGCGTTTCCTTCGAATTTCTTGGTTGAACATTAGGTGGGGATGCGCTCGGGAAAAACACGTGGGTGAACAATCACGCCTGCGCGAATGGCACATCGGCATGCTCACCATTGCGTGACGCACCCCGGCGACGAAGGACTCCAAACCGTGACGCAACGGCCAGCATGAAGCCGAGTGCGAGGTTTGCAGATTCGCACGAATTCGACCGCCGACCGGCGCGGGATGCCGAGGACGTTACCAGTCTTGCAGGCGTGGCGGATTGCGAGGGCGTAGACCGAGACTCATCTAACTCCTCATCGTAGATCTATCGGAGAAACTACCATGCGATCGGGTGTCGTTTTGAGCCTCTTCATTATCCTGTGTGCACCCGTCAGCGCCGCGGGGGCAGGCCAAGTCCATCGGCATCAGGTCCATCGGCATCATGCGACAGCGCATTCTCGTGTTTTGACGACTGGGACCGCTGGGGCCTGGGCCTATTCACCGGCACGGCCGGCCCGCCATCAACCGACCCCGCACTATGATGACCAACCAGAACCAGGTCATAATCCGTACGAGGGATGGGGTGGTTAACACCCCTCGCCGCCGCGTCTCCGCCGACTTGGCGCCCTTCGAGCGCGGCGATGTACAGCGAGTTCGCCGCCGACCTCAATCCCGGTTCAGGAGGCGTTCGCCCTCGCCCGTTCGCGGGCTTCGCGGCGGCGCTCTCGGCGCCCGCGCCGCGGCTTGGCCCGCTCAGCTGGCTGCGGCAGCGGAGCAATCTCGAATACCGGCTGGGACGTCTCATTGACCAGGGACGTCAGGCTGGGCTCGCTCGGTGCTGGGCGGGCTTCCATGAACTCCAATATGTCTCGCCCCTTGGACGTCAGTCTCCAGCCACCGCTGATGCGCTCGACAAGCCCCTGTGAAAAGATGTCGAGGTCCGGCACCCGGCTGGCGAGACGCCTCGTCCGGTCGGCCCAATCGCGGCCACTGGTCGCCAGGATGGCCATGTCGCGCTTGAGGTCTTCCATGACGGCAAAGCCGTCCGGATAGCTCACCAGGATCTTCAAAACCGTAACCTGGAAATTCACGCCCCCGCCCCCGCCCTGGATCAATCAGCGCCAGAAGATCCCCTCACGGGAAATGGCCACCGTACTTTGCTTCCGTGCGTTCGCGATTCAAAAATGTTAAGCTTGAGAAAGAAGGGCGCGCAGGCATGGCTGCAGCCCGCGTCACCAGCCTGGGATTACGGTGACAGTGCGCACAATTAACTCCGGCTTTCGCGGGTCCGAAGTCCTGAATTAGGTGCATTGTCACCGTGATACCGCGTCGTCCCTGCCACCGTGCCCGGCGATGAACATTGCGACGGCCGACCGGCAATAGGATTCGATTTCCTTGTCGTTCTCTGCTCTCGCCTGATCGAAGCGCGCGATCATCACGAGATCGGATCCTTTGAAAAGCGCGGCAAACAAGCGGGCGGACCGGTGAGGATCGGGCACGTTCAGAAGCGCCTTCGCGTGCAACTGACGCAACAGGGCCTCGATCTGGCCGATGACATGGGCGGGGCCGGCTTCGAAATGGAGCTTGCTTAGCGACGTTTGATTGGTCTTGTCGGCCATGACCATGGCTTCGACACTGCGGACGTCCGGTCTGAGCAGCGTGCGAAGCAGCAATGATCCCACCGCCATGAGCTGATCTTCGACCGAACCATCGTCGTCCTCATGCAGGGCCTGTGGTGCAAACAAGAGCTGGCAGCCGGCCGCGATGGCCGCGCCGAACAGCGCCTCCTTGTTCTCGAAGTGCCTGTAGATGCTAAGCTTGGATATCTTCGCGCGCCGGGCGACCTGGTCCAATGTCGTCGCTTGAAACCCCAATTCCAAAAAGAGTTCGCGCGCGGCGTCGACGATCGTCTGGCCAAGCGCCTCGTTGGCGGGCCGGCCGCGCCGGCGCTGGCGATTTTCGGTCACCAAATTACAGTCCTTGACAGTATCCTAATTCTTGAATTACGATACCACGCAGTGTCCAAAATGTCCAAGCCAATGGGTAGGTCTCGACCTGTCCTCCAACGGAGCTTATCCCCATGGATGACGTCATCATCATCGGCGGCAGCTTTGCCGGTCTCGCCGGCGCCCTCCAGCTCGGCCGTGCGCGGCGCAAGGTCACCGTTCTCGACACCGGCCTGCCGCGAAACCGCTTTGCCCACCACTCGCATGGCCTGCTCGGCCACGATCACAAGCCGCCGCTGGATATCCTGGCCGAGGCGCGGCAGCAGCTGGCGCGTTATCCCACGATCAGGCTGGTCAATGCCCGGGCCGACAGCGTCTCCGGCGCCATCGACAATTTCTCCGTCCTCACGTCCGGTGGCGAAAGCTTTCGGGCGCGACGCCTGATCCTGAGCTATGGCATCACCGACCAGATGCCTGATGTTCCGGGCTTTGCCGAAGGCTGGGGCACGTCGATCGTGCCCTGCCCGTATTGCGACGGCTTTGAAGTCGCCGGCCAGCATTGGGGCCTCGTCTGGTCCGGCCCGCAGTCGCACAATCAGGTCAGGCTATTCCGCGATTGGACCGACAGGTTGACGCTCTTCGCCGATGGTCACGATATTCCGCCCGATATCCGGGCCGATCTGGCGCGACGCAACATACCCGTCGTCGATGGCCGGATCACCGGGATCGCCCAACGCGGGGCCCATAACGCCACCGTCAAGCTCGATTCCGGCCCCAATGTCGCAGTCGACATCCTGTTCGCGCATCCGCGCAACAAGCCGTCCGCAAGCCTGCATGAATCACTGGGCCTCGCCACGGTCAAAACACCCCTCGGCATCATCCTCAAGGTCGACGAGCGCCGCGAAACCAGCATGCACGGCATCTACGCCGCCGGTGACCTCGCCAACCCCATCACGCCGCCATCGGTCACCCTGGCATCATCGCACGGCGCGATGGCGGGTATCTTTGCCCAGCAGTCGATGGTGGTTTGAGAGCACAGATGCAGGATGAGCATGGCCGTCGAACGAGACAGCGCGGGTGTGCGCTTCCCTCCGCCCTTCGTCTATCTGGGAGCGCTGCTGTTGGGGCTGGCGGCGGAGCGGTTCGTCACCCAGCGTTCTTTCGGCATCGACTGGCGGTTGCTGGTCGCGGCGGGCGCGCCGCTGTTCGTTGCCGGCGCGGCGATGATGCCGCCGCTGCCGCGTGTGGGGCCGGCCGTCAGCCAGCTGTCCCGACGGATCGCCGTCCTTACCCGGAGCAACTCTTCAGTGTCTGGAAAGTATCCATCCGTCTTGCAGGGCCGTCCAAACAACTGGAGGCATCAATGGTCTACAGTCAAATTGTCAAAAAAGAGATCCGCAGGAGCTTCGATCATGTCAACAACCAACGTTGGGATGATGCTGCAAAAGGCCTAACGCCAAACGCGTATCACTGGGTTGCCGGAGATCATGCGTTGGGGGGTGAGCGACATGGAAAGCAATCGGTGAAGCAGTGGTTCGAGCGCATGGGCCGTGTTTTCCCGAAGCTGCACATAGATATTGAACAGGTCGAGGTGACGGGTTGGCCATGGAACACCACAGTGTTCGTCAAGTGGCGGGCCAACGCGAGGCTACTTGACGGCCAAAGCTCGTATGTGAACAGGGGCGTCCACGTCTTCAAGTTGCGATGGGGCAAGGTTTATTCGATTGAGGAATACTTCGACTCGCAGGTTGCAGAACGAAGCCTCGCTATCCAGGCTCGTGCCGGTTTGGAGGAAGCTGCGGCTGGACCAATCGTGAGCTAACGCCGATCATTCGTGTGATGCCACCATCAGCTTGGCGTTAAACAGGCGTTGAGCACCTGAGCCGTTGCGTGGTGGCATTCGAAATGCAGAGTGACGCGCATTCCACACAAGGATGTACAGAGTATACTGTCACCATCGCGCCAAACCTATAGCTTGCGATACGTCACATGCGCCGTCGCGAACGGAATGCCCGCGCGCCCGGCGCTGCCGCGCACGATGCAGGCGTGGTCATCGACCGCATAGAACCAATCATCGAAGTTCAGCTTGAACGACTTGCCGTCGCCCTGGGGCGTGTCGCGCGTGTAGGTCCAATGGAATGCACAACCGGCCTGCTCGCCGGTGGCCTCGCCTTCCAGGCGGTTCTCATGGCCGGTGTATTGGCCTTCGCCCAGCTTGTGGATGGTCCAGCGCAGCGTGTCGCTGTGGCCGTCATCGAAGGTGTAAGTTTCGGTCAGGACGACGGTGTCGGTGTCCGCGTCCAGCTCGCCATGAGCGACGATCGACGCGCGCTTCAAGAGCCCGCCGACGAGGCTCTCGACCACCGCCCAGCCTTCCAGGCGGCCGACGAAGAACTGCTCCGGGAGAAACACGGGCGTTGTGCCCGCGAACGCATCAATGGCCATGGCTTTTCCTCCGAAACCGGTGACGACATAAGCCGCCTCTCAGCACCAGGTTCCTCAGGAGGAAACTTGCCTGTATCGGCCGCGTGCTTGCAACGCGTGCAGACCCCGCGCCAATACCTCGCGTTCTCCACAGTCTGCCGGAACAGGTGGACAAGCCGAGTCCTGCCGTTTGGGAATCCCTGCCCCGTGCTAACCGCGGGGAACGAGTGGGTGGGCGGACGGATTCGTCCCGCAGGAGCGGCCTCGCATGCTGATGACCAGGGAAAGACGACCGGCGATCCGAACCCTGCGCGGCTGGGCCATCCACGTGCTGCACGAGGCCGGCGCGATCTGCGAATGCGAGGAGCACGGCTGGGCCAAGGATCGCGCCGACCCGCACGCTCGGAAACGCGCGGTCGAGCGTGCGCGCCAGGATCCGCCGGACGGCGTCTCGGCCGATGAGGCGATCGCGGAGATCAACGATGTCCTCGATTCGATCGGCGATACCTGTCCGGAGTGTCCTGACGAGGGCCTTTGAGGCCTGCTGCAAGGCGCTTCGCGTGCTTCATGCGGATTTCCGCCGCGCCCCTGAGGCCTGCTTCTTCGCGGACGTCTCCTTGGCGGCCGCCTTCTTGCCCGCGATCGGCATCAGCATCTCCTTCTGGCCGGCCGCCGCCTTCCTCGGCTTCTTCGCCGGCTTGTCCGCCTTCGCGGGCGCGGCCTGCTTCCCGGCGTCCTTGCCGACGCTGCGGCGCAGCGCCTCCATGAGGTCGACGACGTTCTCGCCCTTCGGCCGCTCCTTCGGCCGGATCACCTTGCCGGCGCGCTTCTCGTTGATCAGCTCGATCAGCGCGGTCTCGTAATGGTCCTCGAATTTCTCGGGCGCGAAGCGTCCGGCCTTCTGGTTGACGATGTGCCGGGCGAGATCGAGCATGTCCTTGGTGACTTTCACGTCCTGGATGTCGTCGAAATATTCCTGCTCGCTGCGCACCTCGTAGGGGTAGCGCAGGAGCGTGCCGACGAGGCCCTTGTCCATCGGCTCCAGCGCGACGATGTGCTCGCGGTTGGTCAGCACCACGCGCCCGATCGCGACCTTGTCCATCTCGCGGATGGTCTCGCGGATCACCGCGAAGGCATCGTGGCCGACCTTGCCGTCGGGGCGGATGTAATAGGGGCGGATCAGGTAGCGCGGGTCGATGTCCGATTTGTCGACGAATTCGTCGATCTCGATCGTGCGCGTCGATTCCAGCGCGATCTCCTCGAGCTCTTCCTTCGAGACCTCGATGTACTGGCCCTTCTCGAGCTCATAGCCCTTGACGATGTCCTCGTTCGGCACCTCGTCGCCGGTCTCCGCGTCCACCTTCACGTATTTGATGCGGTGGCCGGTCTGCCGGTTGAGCTGGTTGAACGAGATCTTCTCGCTCTCTGACGTCGCGGGATAGAGCGCCACGGGACAGGTGACGAGGGACAGTCTCAGGAAGCCTTTCCAATTGGCGCGCGGGGCCATGTACGCAGAACTCCGGTTCGAGGCGACTTGGATTCAAGACGAACGGCGGGCCTCGGTTCCGACATGGCATGGAACAGAAAATCGCGGGACATCCGTCGACCGACCGCATCCGGCGATCGGCTCAATTCGGGCCGAAACGGCGCGAAACGCTTGTTTGGAAGCTTGAATAGCCGGAGCCTTCCATCCGGGCGCAGCCTCGCAAGGGCTGTCCAGCCCCGTCACCCCTCCACCCGCCACAGCCGCCACCGCTCCGGGACGCCCTTCAGCCGGTGCACGCCGTGATCCCGCAGTGCGATCGCCGCCTGCGCCGTCATCAGCTCCTTCACCGCACTCGACACCAGGACCTCGCCGGCGCGCGCTTTCGCGGCGATGCGGGTGCCGATGTGGAAGGCGAGGCCGACCATCTCGCCGCCGCTGATGGTGTATTCGCCGGCATGCAGGCCCACGCGGATTTCGAGGCCGAGCGTGCGCACGGCTTTCTGAACCGCGGTGGCGCAGGCGATGCCGGCGGCGGGCTTCTTGAAGGTTGCCAGAACACCGTCGCCAGTGGTCACGACCTCCTTGCCGCCGCACGTCTTCAGCTCCTTGCGCACCGCCGCGTAGTAATGGCCCATGACCTTGGTCCAGCGCGCATCGCCGAGCTTGGCCGCCTTCGCGGTGGAGCCGACGATGTCGACGATCAGGATGGTGCCGAGCGCCTGCTTGAGCTCGGCCCCGCGTGCGGCCGACGGCCGCCGGTTCGCGATCGTGCCGGTCAGCGGCTCATAGCGATGGCTGCGGCGCCGCGCGATCGCGGCTTTGGTGTAGTCCTGCGCGCGCTGCGCGGTGCCGCAACGAACGGTCTTCTCCTGCGGCAGACGCGACCAATAGACCTTGCGCGCAGACCCGGTCCCATGCACTTCAACCGCGCCCCATTTCAGGAAGACCGCCGAGCCGACCCGCCTGACACACCACGCCTTCGAGGTGTATCCGGAGACGTTGGACTGATGGACACCGATGCGGAGGAATTTGGGCATGAAAGTGCGGCCGGAGACCGTTTGGGCGTAGCTTCGGCAAAGCTAGTCGTACAATCCGGCCTTGGCAACCGGCCCCGGCCTGCTGACTCCAGCAGGACAAGTTCATCCGGGAGCGATGTCCAGATCGATGTGCTATCGTCTTGTGGGGCGGCAGATGAAGACCCGGAGAGAACCCATGGCAACGAGTGTCAAGCAAATGCTGGAAGCTGCGAACGCGGCGGTCCCGAAGATCACCTCGGAGCAGGCGGCCGAGATGATCAACCAGGGCAACACGCTAGTCGTGGACGTTCGCGATGCGCCGGAAGTCGCCGCCAGCGGCAAGATCGCCGGCGCCGTGAATGTCTCGCGCGGGATGCTGGAGTTTCGCGCCGACCCGGAGTCGCCCTATCATGACAAGGCGTTCGACAAGAGCAAGACCGTCATCCTATTGCGCATCCGGTGGCAGGTCGGCGCTGGCCGGTAAGCTCTTGAAGGATATGGGTTACGAGAACGTCTACAACGTCGGCGGCTTCAAGGACTGGACGGGCGCAGTCGAGAAGTAGCGAGATCAGCAGCGCGGTTCCGTTGACTGCGCTGCGAACTCCGATTGGCACTTTCTGCGGCAAGGCGCGTTGCGGTGTTGTCGAGGAGGCGCAGATGACCAAGACCAAGGCTGCCCACGCGCAAGACGCAAAGATTCCGACGCAAGCAGCGCTCAATCCCGGTGACGAAGCCCCGCCCGGAACCAAGGGCACCGGCGACGACGTCTGTCCCGATTGTCACGGCAAGGGACGCATCGACGGCGCGCCTTGCGCCACCTGCGGCGGGAGCGGCACCATCACGCGGGCAGTCGGCGGCGCCTGACGCCGCCTCGTCCAGCGGCTTCATCTTCGTAGCAACGATCGGCCCTTCACGTGTGTTTTCCCCAACTGGAGACAGTGAGGCGCACTATGAACAAGACGACCGGACTGACACCCGACGATTTTCCGATCGAAGCCGACAAGGAC
This sequence comes from Bradyrhizobium sp. USDA 336, assembly GCF_044908355.1. Lineage (NCBI taxonomy): Bacteria > Pseudomonadati > Pseudomonadota > Alphaproteobacteria > Hyphomicrobiales > Nitrobacteraceae > Bradyrhizobium > Bradyrhizobium sp. USDA 336. Next base: position 4,431,013 of record NZ_JBIYDC010000002.1, read on the forward strand.
AAGCTGAAGACCCACAAGGGCGAGCCGGTGGGCTCGGCCGAGACCGAGCAGATTGCGGACGAGATCGCCGACCGGCTGAACGAGCACGCCCACCAGGAAGAGCAGGATCGCTGGTCGGCGTAGTTCAGCGGGGTTGCGACCGCCGGCAGGAATTGGAACGACCGCGCGTTCCCGCGCATTGGCCTTTCGCCGGCGTCTCACCATTCCGGCAAATGGCGGCCTCGGCTCAAGCCCCGCCCCCGGATGCCGGGCCGGGGCCGCCTAGAGCGCGACGCGATCAGGATGAACCGTCATCGCGCTACAGGTTATTGTTTGAGCATGATCTTTTCGGAAAACCGCTGCGCACTTTTCCGGATCATGCACTAGGCCGAGCACAGGAGCGGACATGAAAGCACTCGTCATAGCAGGGCTCATCGCGGCGCTCGCCTCGTCTCCTTACGCCTTCGCGCAAAGCGGCGCGGGGCCGTCGAGGACGGGCTCCGGCATCAATTCGACCGGCACCGGCGGCACGACCGGCGCGGGCGCCTCCAGCCTCAATACGTCGTCGGACGCCAACAGCGGCGGCGCCAGTGCACCGGCGAAGTCGTCAACGATGAGGCCGGGCGACAACGATCCGGCCAGGCAGACCCAGGGCGGCCAGCAGGCCCTGCCGAACGCTCCCGGAACTAACCGGAAATAGCGCGAGCCGGATAGGCATACAGCTCGATCGGGGCGTTGAAGCCGCGCACCTCGTGCCGGCCGACATGCTCCAATGCGAACTCCTTTTCGACAAGCTCGGCGAAATCGCGTGACAACAGCACGTTCCTGCCGAGCGTCTTGGTCAGCGCCTCCAGGCGGGAGGCCATGTTGACGGCCGGGCCGATCACCGTGAAATCCAGCCGCTGGGCCGATCCGATATTGCCGTACATGACATCGCCGACGTGGACGCCGATGCCGTAGTTCAGCGGCGCGCGGCCGGTCGCGCTGTTCCGATCGTTGAGCGCGGCCATGGCTCCCCTCGCCTCTGCCACCGCGTGCAGAAGATTGGCGCAGGCGTTCGGCTGATGCAGCGGGAAGATGGCGAGCAGCCCGTCACCGATGAATTTCAGGATCTCGCCGCCGTGCCGCGCGATCGGCTCCGACATCGCGTCGAAATAGTCGTTGAGAAGGTCGATGACGTCATCGCGCGGCCAGTTGTCGGAGATCTTGGTGAAGTCCCTGAGATCGCAGATCATGATCGCGGCGCGCACCGTCGTGCCGGTGCCGCGCCTTGTGGCGCCGGCCAGGATCAGCTCGCCGGCATGGGAGCCGACATAGGTCTCGAGCAGCGTGCGCGCCAGCCGATTCTTGATGCGGATCTCGCTGACCAGCGCCAGCACCGGCAACAGCTTCTTCAGGCCGGCGACATGCGCGTCGTCGAAGCCGCCGGGACGATCAGTGGCAAATGTGACGACGTGGCGCTTGCCGAGCGTGTGCAGCAGCGGCCAGGCCACATAATCGGTCATGCCCAGCGAGCGCATGTCGTCATAGAGAGCATGCTTGCGACCGAGCGAGGAATCCTGTTCGAGCTTTTCGCGGACCTCGTCGGCACCGTCATGGATCTCGTTGGCGGAGCTGCCGATATATTCGGACCGCTCGCGAACGTCATAGTCGGCCAGCGTGATCTCCGCCTCGCGCTTGCCGTCGGACCACATCATGCGGGCGCCCAGCCATTGCGGATGATGGATCATCACGTGAAGCGTCGACCGCTTGAGCGGAATGCCCGCCTGCTGCAGGCGGATGCACATCTGCGCAAAGATATTATCGATGTAGCGCTCGTCGCGCGTGCCGTTGGTCAGCCAGTCGATGACGCCGTCGGCCTGCGTGGGGGCGTATGTGTCTGGCGCATTCATATTCTGCCCCTCGGGCTGGCATCTTTAGCGAAGCAGATATCGTGTGCCGGCCGGGCGGCGTCAACCTGGCCAGTTGCATGGATTGTGCGCATCGGTCCGAGGTTCTAGACCAGAAGCCGGATCGACCCCAGCACCGCCAGGCCCGCGACGAGCGCAAGCTGCGACGGCCCCGCCAGCTCGAGCTTCAGCGTGCCGGTGCGGGGAATCGCAAATTCCTCATTGTCGAGGCGGATGCGGCATTCGCCCCGCGGGGCGTAGACCAGATGCGTGCCGGCGGCGAGGTGCCGGTGATCGCCGGGCTGCTTCAGTGCGAGGAGATCGATCTCGGCCGCACCGCGCCGCGCCATGAGGTTCACGACCTCGACAGGACCGGCCGCGAGCTCGGTCACGATCTCGAGCTCGCCGGTGAAACGCACCGTCGTAAAAGGTTCACGTTCGTCGAATTCCTGCGTCGGCGACTTGAGCACCAGCCCGCGCCCCTCGACGACCATCTGCAAGCGGTCGATGCCGGGCATGTGGGAGAACGGACCGGGCGCAAGAATCGGCGTCGACGCGAAGCGCCAGAGCAGGCTGTCCCAGTCCTTCCGCGGCGCATCGGCCCGATGCGCATCCGCGATGTCGGTAAAGACGCCGCCGCCGTTCTTCCACGGCGAGCGGGTGTAGATTTCAGGATTGAGCAGCGTGGCCTTCATGGAGATCCCCAATGCGATGAGGGTGCGGAGCATCGGCGCGCCCGTCCAGGAACGGCTCGGCCTCCTTGCGCACCGTGTCCAGATGCGTGAACAGCGAGACGTGACCGCCATCGGGGAGCGCCAGCAGCTTCGCCTGCGGGATTGCCCGGCAGACGTTCTCGGCATGCGAGAACGCCACCACATCATCGGCGCGTCCGTGCACGACGAGAGCAGGCGCCGAGACCGTTCCTGCGGGCAACCGCTCGAGCGCGGCAAATTGCGCGATGTCGTTGACGGTCCCGGGGATCCTGGCGGCTAGATGCTCGAACACGCTCGCCTGCAAGGTGCGCAATAAGAGGCCTGCCTCGGGATGGCGCAAGGTTCGCTCGCGCATTGCGTCATCGGGAATCGCGCGGCGCGCACCAGCTTGCGGATTGCGTTCAGCCCGCCACTTCAGGACCCCTGGCAATCCGGGAAGACGCGCAAGATGGCGCATCATGCGCAGGCGCGCGGCGATGTCCGGCGGCGTTTGCAGTCGTCCCGTGCAGGCCGACACCAGCACCAACGCGCGGCAGCGCGAGGGATGCCGCGCGGCAAATTGCAGCGCCGAAGGGCCGCCGGCCGAGACCGCGACGACGGCCGCGCTGGAAATCCCGAGCGCGTCGAGCAGATCGCGATAGAGATCAGCCTGGTCATCGGGCGAGGCGCCCAGCTCCAGGCGCGAGCCGAGATAGCCCGGACGAGACACGGCAAGAACCCGCTTGTCGCCGAGCGTCGAAGTGAGTGCACGCGCGAGCAGCCACGATTGGTCGTGGCCGCCCATGCCACCATGGATGGCGAGGATCGCAGGCCCCTCGCCTGCGACCGAGCATTGGATGATCCCGCGGGAGGTCTGCACCGAGACCGGAGCAGGCCCGGCGAGCGGCAATGCGTCCGGATTTGCGGTCATGTTGCGCCTTCCACGCTTCCGGGTGCGCCGGCCTTGAGATGACGCAGAAGCTTCGCGGGACGCTGACGCCTGGGTGAACTGCAGACCCAGGCGATCCCTTACAATAGGCCCCCGGCTAGCTCAAGGGTTCGGCCTGCGGAATGCGCGGACGCGCGCATGACGCCCGCGGAATCCGCGCGGCTATTTCGACGCCAATGCCGCCACAGGCCGCCAGCTGACGTCGGGCGCAGCTGCAGCGAGCCGACGGCAGCGGTCGCGCATCAGCTCGGCCGGGCGATCGTCGCCGCGCTGCTTCAGCACCGCCTCGAAATCGGCGAGCGCATCGGCAAAGCGGCGGGCGCGATAGGCGGCGAGGCCGCGCTCGTAATCGGCGATCCAGCCGGTGCTGCCAACCGCCATCTCGTTCACCATCCCGATCAGCTCGTGAACGGAGAGTCCCTCCTCGCGTCCGTAGACCGCGATGCTGTCGACCTCGCGCGTGACGACGGCACCGTGCGCCAGACATTCGGTCGCCGCGCCGATCAGGATCTGCGTGCCGTAGGATTTGTTAGCGCCTTCGAGCCGGCTCGCAACGTTCACGGCATCGCCGATCACGGTGTAGTTCAGCCGCAGCTCCGAGCCGATATTGCCGACCAGCATGCGGCCGGAATTGATGCCGATGCGGATCTGGAGCGGCTGACCGAGATCGTCGACCAGGCCCGACTCGTCGAGCGCCCGGCGGCAGGCGAGCGCGGCGCGGCAGCATCGCGCGGCGTGATCGCCTTGCGGCTGCGGCGCACCCCAGAACGCCATCACGGCATCGCCGATGAACTTGTCGATCGTGCCGCCATTGGCGACGATGATCTCCGAGGTGAGGTCCAGATAGCGCGACAGCAGCGGCACGACGCGATCGCCGAGCCGCTCCGACAATCCGGTGAAGCCGGCAATGTCGATGAACATCACGCTGAGCTCCTGCACGCTGCCGCCGGGCTTCGCCTCGACGCCCTGGCGCAGCAGGCCGCGGACGAGATCGGCCGGGATGAACTTGCGGAATGCGGACAGGCCGGACGCCATCTCCGCGATTGCGCCCGATAGGCTTGCAATCTCCTTGAGCCGCGATGGATGGCGACGGACCTGCTCCAGCGCGAAGGCTTCGACATGGCGCAGTTCGCCGACCACGCGCGACAGCGGCGCCGCAATGACGGACCGCGCCATCATCGCCGAGGCCAGCGCCGCGAGCACCGCGCCGATGGCGAGGCCGAGGATCAGGCGATGCAATGTCGTCTCGACCGGTCCGAGAAATTCGGCCTCGGGGATCACGGTCGCGAGCGACCAGCCGGGAAACGGCAGCGGCGTCAGCGCGACCTCATAGGCCGCACCGCCCGAGGTGAGCCGACTTCGCCAGGCCTCCTTGCGGCCGCCTTCCCCCGCCTGGTCGAGCGCTGTGCGCGCCAGCGGCAGCAGCGCGGTGTCGCCGCGGGCCGGATGGAGCTCGTCGGCGTCCTTGTCCGGCGCTGCGACGAGCTCACCGCTGCCATCGACGATGAAGGCGGTGCCCGTGCGCCCGACCTCCAGCTGCGACAGGAAGCGCGCGAGCCTGGTATATTCGATGATGACGGCAAGCACGCCTTGCCGCTCCTGATAGACGTCGATCGGTCCGGCGAAGGCGATCGATGGCCGCTCGCCGGTCGCGTGGTCCATGACCCTGAACCATTGCGGGTCGTCCGCGCCGAGGCCGGCCTTGAACCAGGCCTGATCGGCGACGCGGAAATCGGTCGGCTCGAAGCGGCGGTTGGCGAATTCGATGTCGCCGGGCACCACGTCGTATTCGTCGACCCGGCGCTGGCCCGGATGATCCGTCAGCGAGATCTCCATCATCTCCAGACGACGATCGCCGAGCTTGTGCGCGGCGAAGAAGGAGCCGTCCGGCCAGCCGAACGCGACCCAGGAAATCGTCGCCTGCGATTGCAATTGCGAGAGAAAGACGAACTCGCGCTTGTCGGCCTCGCGGGTGTCGAGCACGTTCTGGAGGAACAGCGTGCGGATCGCGGTGTGGGCGGCGCGCGCCTCGTCGACGATGGCCGAGACCTCCTTGCGCACCGCCGCCACGATCTGCTCGTTGATGGTCGAGGCAAGCTGCCGGCTTGCGCCCTCCGCCGTGCGCCACCAGAGCAGGCTGGAGAGCGCCGCGGTCAGCAGGATCGCGGCCAGGACGAGCGCGGACACCGCAAGACGGATGCTGACCGTCAGCCCTGCAAGCGCACGAAGCTGGCGTCCGGGATCGACGTTCATGGTTGTATCCGCCTTTGGCTGGGTACGACTCTTGTGATCGCTACGCAGATGTCCTGCCGTCCGTTACCTCTGCCAACCTTGGTAGGAGGCATCCAATGCTCTCGCTCTAACGTGTCGATAGCGCCAAGGCATTGGATTTGGGCACCCACTTGCCCGCTAATCCCGTCCAAGCGCACCGCCCGTGCGCCCGATCCAACCGGTCTCACGTATTCGTGAGCAGCCCGCCGTAACGCGGGCGGCGCGCGCAGCGAAGGAGACCATGCGCGCATCCCAGGCGATGCCACCTCGAACAGGAGAACCTCGATGTCTGCCAAACATACCGTCACCTCCCTGGTCCTCGCCGGTGCGGTGTCGACCGCCCTCGCGACCCTTGCCTCCGCCGCCCCTCTGAGCAAGGCCGAAGCCGATGCCGCCGTCGCCGCCAAGAAAGAGAAGTGCTTCGGCGTCGCACTGAAAGGCCAGAACGATTGCGCGGCGGGACCGGGCACCACCTGCCAGGGCACCTCGACCGTGGACTACCAGGGTAATGCCTGGAAATTCGTCAAGGGTGGCACCTGCACCAGCATCGAGCTGCCGGGCGGCAAGAAGGGTTCGCTGAAGCCGATCTGACGGCCGGCGCAACGGCAAGCGCGAACGGAGCAGCACGATGAGCACAATCAAGCCGGCCCCGCCACCAGCACTGCCGCTCCGCTTCGCAACGCCGATCGGCGGCGTTGCCGGGACGAGCTTCAAGCCCGAGCACCTCCCGGCAATCCTCGAGGCAAAGAATCGGCGGGGCTTCTTCGAGGTCCACGCCGAGAACTACATGGGCGCCGGCGGGCCGCCGCATCGCGCACTGGAGGCGATCCGCCGCGATCATCCGCTCTCGCTGCACGGCGTCTGCATGTCGATCGGCGGGCCCCGGCCGCTCGACAAGGCGCATCTGGCGCGCTTCCGCGGCCTGGTCGCGCGCTATCAGCCGGCCCTGGTCTCCGAGCATCTCGCCTGGTCGACGCACGAGACCAGCTTCTTCAACGATCTGTTGCCCCTGCCCTATACCGCGGCGACGCTGGCTTGCGTCTGCGATCACATCGATCAGGTTCAGGAGGCGATCCGGCGACCGCTGCTGTTGGAAAACCCGTCGACCTATCTCGCCTTCCACGAATCCTCCATGCGCGAGACCGAATTCATCCGCGCCGTTGCGGAGCGCACCGGCTGCGGCCTGCTGCTCGACGTCAACAACGTGTTCGTCTCCGCGGCCAACCATGGATATTCGGCGCTCGACTACCTCGCTGATTTCCCGCTGTCGCGCGTCGAGGAAATTCATCTCGCCGGGCATGCGGAGCAGGCCGACGACGAAGGTGACCTGCTGTTGATCGACAGCCATGACGGCCCGGTGACCGATGCCGTCTGGAAGCTCTACGAGATCGTGATCCGCCGCCGCGGGTCGGTGCCGACGCTGATCGAATGGGACAGCAAGATTCCGGACTGGCCGGTGCTGCAAGCGGAAGCTGCTGCCGCCCAGGCGATCCTCGACCGCCATCAGTCCGCCGTGCCGGCAGGAGAGCGTCATGCCGCCTGAACCAGGTCTGTGCTTTGCCGCATCGTTCGCGCCGGCGCTGCTGGATCCGGCGCGCAGCACGCCTGAGCTCGTGACCGGCCCGAACGGCAAGGCCGCCGGCCGGCGCTACGACGTCTACCGCAACAACGTCACGGTCAGCCTGATCGACGCGCTCGCCGCGATCTATCCGGCGGTGCAGCGCATCACCGGCATAGACTTCTTCCGCGCGATGGCGCGCTTGCATGTGCGCAGCAAGCCGCCGACATCGCCGCTGCTGTTCGAATACGGCCGCGATTTCCCGGAGTTCATCGAAGCTTACGAGCATGCGCAAGATATGCCCTGGCTCGCCGACGTCGCGCGTCTCGAGCGGGCCTGGCTCGATGCCTATCACGCCGCCGACGCCGTCCCGCTGTCGCCGGCCCGGCTCTCGGCGGTGACACCCGACCGCCTGGCTGATCTGGTTTTCATTCCGCACCCGGCCGCGCGATGCCTGCGTTCGAACTACGCTGCCGTGAGATCTTTACGGCTAACCGCGACGACGCACCGGTCATGCGGATCGACGCCTCGACGCCGGAAGATGCCCTGATCACGCGAGGCGAATTCGACGTCGCCGTGCGCCGCCTTCCACCCGGCGGCGCGGTCTTCGCCCACCATCTCATGTCGGGCCGCCCGCTCGGCGAAGCCGCGGCGGCGGCGCTGGAGGCGGCGAGCGAATTCGACATCGCCGCGAACATTGCCGGGCTGATCGAAGCCGGTGCCTTCACCTCGCCCTGTTGCGGCGACCCATCATGATCACGGAGCAACCCATGACGCCCGCCAGCGGCCTGCCGTCGCCCGGAGCAATCGTCGACAGAGCCAATCATCTGGTGCAGGCGCTCGCGGTGCCATCGCTGGTCCAGCTGGTGCTGCGCCTCGCGCTCGCCGTGCCGTTCTGGCGCTCGGGCCTGCTCAAATGGGACGGCTTCCTCAGGCTCAACGACACGGCAGTAACGCTGTTCAGCGACGAATTCATGCTGCATCTGCCCGGCGGTCCCTATCACTTTCCGGCCCCGACGGTGATGGCCTTTCTCTCGGGCTCCGGCGAGATCATGTTGCCGATCCTGCTGGTGCTGGGGCTGGGCACGCGGTTCGCAGCGCTCGGATTGCTGATGATGACAGTGATCGTCGAGCTCACGGTGCCCGACGGCTGGCCGATCCATCTCACCTGGGCGGCGATGGCGCTTGCCCTCATGGCTTACGGGCCGGGGCACATCTCGCTCGATCATCTGATCTGTCGCATCCGTAGCCCGGATGGAGCGCAGCGCAATCCGGGGCAGGTTGCACGGTGAGGCATCGGTCCCGGATTACGCTTGCGCTCCATCCGGGCTACAAAAGAGCACTTACATCCCGCTCAAGCCGCTATCGACCGCGAGTGTTTGTGCGGTGACGTAGACGCTTTCGTCGGAGAGGAAGAACAGCACGGCATAGGCGATCTCCCAGGCCGTCGCCTGACGGCCAAAGGGGATGTGGCCCTTGCCACGGCTGGGGCGCCCGGCGCCGGCTTCGCGGCCGTTGGGGGTGTCGACGAGGCCGGGATAGACGAGGTTGGCGCGGATGCCGCGGCGCGCTCCGAGATGGGCGATGTTGCGCATCAGGCCGCCGAGCGCGGCTTTCGAGGAATCGTACACCGCCATCTGCGAGCCCGCCTTCAGCGCCGCGATGGAGGAGATGAAGACGATGGCGCCGCCATCGTCGAACCTGGGCATCGCGGCGCGACAGCACAGCATGGGGCCGCGGACATTGACGTCGTAGATCTTGTTCCACTCCTCGGGGCTGACGGCATCGAGCCCGACCTTGCCGAAGGTGCCGATGTTCAGCACCATGCCGTCGAGCCCGCCCATGGCGCGGTGCGCCTCGTCGATCATGCGGACGACGTCGGGCTCCGAGGTGACGTCGGCCGCGATGGCAAGACTGTCGCCGCCTTCATCCGTGATGCGCTTCACCGTCTCTTCGGCGGAGCTGCGGTTGAGATCGGCGACCGCGACCTTGGCGCCCTCGCGGGCGCACAGGATGCTCATGGCACGGCCGTTGCCGATTGGATCGCTCGCTGCGTCGAACACGCGTTGGCCGCCGCCGACGATCAGGATGCGGCGCCCTTTGAGGCGCCCCCTGCCCGGCGCTTCGCCGGATGATTCCGCGCTGGGCGGACGGACATAGCGCTCCGGCTTGCCTTCGGTGTCCGCCATCTCAGCCGCCTGGCTTCTTGCCGCCGTCATAGACCTGCATGCCGGCCGCGGGATCGAGATCGGTTTCCGTTGCTTCGGTCAGGCGCGCCATCATCATGTAGAAGCCGAGCGCGACGATGGCCTCGACGATCTCCTGGTCGCTGAACTGCTTTCGCACGGCCGCGAAGATCGGCTCGGGGACGCGGACGTTCTCGACCACTTCGCGGCCGAACTTCAGCAGCGCGCGCTCGGCCTCGCTCAGGCCGGTGGCGTCGTAGTCACTACGCTCGACGGCGTCGATCTGGTCCTGCGTGCAGCCGATGCCGAGCGCGATCGGCACGTGCTGGCGCCATTCATAGGCGCCGCCTTCGAGCTGGGCGGATTGGAGGATCAGAAGCTCGCGGTTGACCGCGCTGAGCTTCTGCTTGTGCAGGATGGAATTGCCGAGCCGCATCGCCGGAATCATGTTGGCCTCGGCGTGGGCCATCATGCGAAAGATGTTGAGCTTGACCGGCATGCGGTCGAACGAGGCGCGGATGTCGCCGCTCGTCGTTTCCGGATCAATCAGGGGCAGCCTTGCCACGCGTTTCTCCCTTGGGCTTTCGTTTCTTGTTGTCGGCGTCACCGCCTGCCGCGACCAGCGACAGGAAGAAGGCAAGGTAGCGGTCGATCGCCTCGATCACCTTCGGCCGCGGCGACGGCACCGCGCCCATCACGTAATGCTCGAGGCGGATGTAGATCAGACCGGCGGCGAACAGCCGCGCGGTCTCGCGCGGGTCGGGTGTCGAGATCAGGCCGGCGAGCGCGAAGCCGCGGAAATAATCCGTCATCAGCCTCTGCTCGCGCGCGTAGAAATGATCGGCGAACTTGGCGCGGATGCCGGGCACGCGGTTGCGCTCGGCGGTGATGACCTTCTGGAACTGGTGCTCGCGCGGATCGGACCATTGCTCGACGAGGTCGAGCGCGAACTGCCGGCAGAACTCCGCCGGCTGCCGCGCCAGCTGCTTGTAGCGCGGCTCCTCCAGCCGGCTCGCCGAGCTGGCCGGGCCATGCTCGCTAACGATCGCCTCGAGGATCGCCGCCTTGCCGGGGAAATGATTGTAGAGGCTGCTCTCGCGGATGCCGACGCGGCGCGCGAGCTCGCGCATCGAGGCGCCGCCATAGCCGCTCTGCGCGAACAAATTGAGCGCTTCGGTGAGGATGCGCTCGCGCGTCGTGGGCGCAGCCGCTGCCGCCGCGCTGGAGGTATGGACAGCCATGATACTTGACTAACGAACGCTCGTTCGCTAGTCAACCGCACGAACGATCGTTCGTTTCAACTCCGCTCGATAAGCGGAGAGCAATTGGGGGAAGAACGCCATGGCAAGCCACGCTCGCCTTTTGCCCGCGCCAACCATCGCAGCGCTTCGCATCGTCACATCATTGCTGCTGATCCTGTCTGCGGGGGCGTCCGCCCGCGCCGAGGATGCTGCCGCCTACCCCACCCGCAAGATCAGGATGCTGTTGCCCTATGCGGCCGGCGGCGGTGGCGACGTGGTCGGCCGGCTGCTTGCGGAGAGGATGGGCAAGACGCTCGGGCAGAGCATCTATATCGAGAACCACACCGGCGCCGCCGGCACGATCGGCACGCAGATGGTCGCGACTTCCGCGAATGACGGCTACACCATCACCGTCGGCGGCATGACCACGCATGTGCTGGCGCCCGCGATCTATCCAAAACTGCCCTACGATCCGATCAAGAATTTCACGACCATCGGGCGCGTCGGCGTCTCCGCCATCATGCTGGTGGCCACCAAGGACTTTGCCGCCAATGACATCAAGGATCTGGTCGCGCTGGCCAAGAAGGGCGAGCCGATCCAATACGGCAGCTGGGGCGTCGGCTCGACCGGGCAATTCTGCGCGGAAATCCTGATGCAGCAGACCGGCATCAGGATGGACCACGTGCCGTTCAACGGCATCGCAAAGCTGGCCGGCGATTTGCTCGGCCGCCACATTTCGCTCGCGACGCTCGACGTCGCCACCGCAACGCCGCTGGTGAAGGAGGGCTCGATCAAGGCGCTGGCCGCCTGCGGCGAGCGGTCGCCGAGCCTGCCTGACGTCGCCAGCTACAAGGAGCAGGGTGTGGCGTTCGACCGCAGCCTCTCCTGGGCGATGTATGCGCCCGCCGGCGTGGCGCCGCCGATCGCGCAGAAGCTGTCGGCGGCGCTGAAGGAGGCCCTTGGCGATGACGTCGTGAAGCAGAAGCTGCTGGCGCTCGGCATCACGCCGCAATTCGTGCCCGGCGAGGAGCAACGCGACATCAACGCGCGCGACATCACGGCCTGGAAGCAGGTTGCCAAGGACGCGGGCATCGAGGTCAAGTGATCGACGTGACGAGGGGAGCGCGGGCATGAGCCGCATCTTCGGCGCGGTGCGCCAGAACGGATATGTGGTGCGGGACATCCACGCCGCGATGAAGCACTGGATCGAGGTGATGGGCGTCGGGCCCTGGTACTACATGGACCGGGTCAAGACCGACTGGTTCCGCCATCGCGGCCGGGATTCGGCCGTCGAGATGAGCATTGCGCTGGCGAATTCCGGCGATCTCCAGATCGAGCTGATCCAGCAGCGCAACGACGCGCCCTCGCTCTACAAGGAATTTCTCGATGCCGGGCACGAAGGCCTCCAGCATATGTCGTACTGGAGCCACGACTATCAGGCGCTCTACGACAAGGCGCTCGGGCTCGGCTACAGGCTCGGCCATGAGGGCCAGATCGGCGGCGAGAAGGGACGCTTTGCCTATTTCGACACGCAGGCGCATCCGGGCACGGTGATCGAGATCTCCGATATCAGCGGCACCAAGGGACCGTTCTTCGAAAAGGTGCGGCAGGCCGCGATGAACTGGGACGGCACGCGGCCGATCCGCGAGGTCGGCGGCGGGAGATCGTAGAACCGATTGCCCGCAATGTACGCCGTTGCTGGCTCTTGCGGGAAACCATGGTAACGTGGCCTCGTGTCCGAACCTTCAGCGAGGCTAGCATGCCCGACACTGACAAGGTCTTCGCCGGCTCGATTCCGAAAATCTACGACGAGTATCTGGTCCCGATGATCTTCGCCGTCTATGCGGAGGACATCGCAAGGCGCGTTGCCGCACGCTCTCCCGCTGTATTGCTCGAGATCGCAGCGGGCACCGGTGCGGTGACGCGGGCCGTGGCGGCGGCGCTGCCGCGCGGCGTTCGATACCTTGCAACGGACCTCAACGAACCGATGCTCGCGGTCGCAGCGCAGCGCCAGGCGAATGACGATCGCATCACCTGGCGTCAGGCGGACGCAATGGCCCTGCCCTTCGGCGACGCCGAGTTCGACGTGGTCTGCTGCCAGTTCGGCGCGATGTTCTTTCCGAACCGCATCAAGGCCTATGGCGAGGTCAGGCGCGTCCTGAAGCCGGACGGCACGTTCGTGTTCAACGTTTGGGATCGCATCGAGGAGAATGCACTCACGCATGAAGCAACGGTCGCGCTCGAGAAGCTGTTTCCCAATGATCCGCCGCGTTTCATGGTCCGGACGCCGCACGGCTATCACGACAAGGCCGTCATCAGGAGCGATCTCGAACGAGCTGGCTTCCGCGACATCTCGATCGAAACCCGATCCGAAATCAGCCGCGCGCCTTCAGCCGAAGATGTCGCCATTGCGCTCTGCCAGGGCACGCCACTGCGCAGCGAGATCGAGGCACGGGATGCCGGCAAGCTTCAGGCTGCGACCGATACGGTTGCGGAGGCAATCCGGGCCCGCCATGGATCCGGTCCGGTGGAGGGCAAGATCCAGGCGATCGTGATCGAGGCCCGCCCGTAGCAGGGGCGTTGGCCGAGGCGGCGCGTCCTTTACCAGAAGCCGCGCTGGAACGGCTGCGCCGGCTGATAGTACTGATACTGGCTGCGCCGGCGCGGGTTGGCCGGCTGGACGTAGGGATCGCGGTAGAAGAAGCCGAAGCCGTTGTCCCAGCCGTCGTCGCTGGCGACCATGGCGGGCGCGGTCGGCTTGCGCGTGATGAAGCCGCCTTGCGGCTCGTTGCTCAGGACCGCGACGAACTCGGTCCGGTAATTGGTCTCGCTGCTCAGCGGCTCGTCCGAGATGACGATCGAGGAACGCGGCAACGCGGTCGGCCCGATGCGGTCCCATACGTCCTGCGGGATGGTGATGCGGTCGAGCGCGTTGCGGGCCTCATCGCCGTTCTCGATCGTGACAACGCTCCAGCGCAGCCCCGTCGCGGTCTTCGCCATCGCCGTGAAGATATGCGTGCCGATCGGCTGCTCGGGATTGCGGATCGTGACGGGGACCTCGATGCTGGTGTCGAAGACCTCGCCGCCGCCGTCGGGCGCCGGCTTGTGCGTGTTCCGCCGCACATAGAGCTTCTGCGTCGCCCGGCTGATGTAGACAGAGACCGGCTCGCCCGCGAGCTTCGCGTCGGTCGCCGCCTTCACGGCCTCGGTCTTTCTGGCCGCAGCGGTCTTCGCGGCTTCCTTGGTCGCAGCCACCGCATCGCGCTTCGGCTGCGCGGCGGCCCTGGCGGCCTCGAGCTGCGTCGCCGCGTCGGCAGCCTTGGTTGCTGCCTTCTGCTTCAGCTCCTCGGCCTTGGCGCGGGCCTGATCCGTCTTGGCATTTGCGAGCATTTTGTCGGCGAAGGCGAGCTCGGCATCGGCGCGGGTCTTCTGCTGTTCCAGCTTGCGCAGCGCGGCCGGCAGCGCGGAGGCCTCCTTCGCGGCGACGGACGCAGCCTTCTTGGCCTCGTCGGCCGCCCTTGTGGCTTCCTCCGCCTCGGCGGAGAGCTTGTCGGCCCGGCCGGGCACGGCCGCGATGGCCTCCGGCTTTGGCACGAACAGCGAGGGATGAGAGAATTCCGTCGGGACCGTGTCATGCGGCGAGACGATCACGCGCATCCCGATATAGGTCTTGTCGAACACATTCTCGGCGAAGCCGAACGGCATTCGCACACAGCCGTGCGAGGCGGCATAGCCGGGCAGCGGTCCGCCATGCAGGGCGATGCCGTTCCAGGTAATGCGCTGCATGTGCGGCATCCAGGCATCGTCATAAAGGCTCGAGCGATGCTCCCGGTTCTTCTCGAGGATGGCAAAGACGCCGGCCGGCGTCTCGCGTCCGGTGGTGCCGGTCGATACCGGCGCGCGCACGATCCAGCCATCGGCATCGTAGAACGTGACCTGCTGGCTCTTGATCGACACGATCGCCATGACCGGATCGCCGGCCGCCCGCGGCGCGACTGCCTCGGCCACCTGGCGCTGCTGCTTAGCCGCAATCGCCGGGGTGGCCGCCGCAAGGGTCGCCGCCGCCACGAGCGCCATGATTCCGGCAGGCCCCCGGCGCCCCACCGCCCTGATGGATTGCGCCGTCGTCGATCGGTTTTTCATGCCATCCTCGGTCGAGCTGCCAGTCGGCTGGTATCGCTCACGTGTCAGATTGGAATCGTTGCATTAAGAAATTGCAGTCGCCTTACGTTCCCTCTGTGGCGAGATTCGGCACGTTGCGGCGACAAATCTCTCATATACGACGCCTTGCGCAGGCGGAAGGCGGCCGTCAGCCGGGCTGGCCCGAAGCTGGTCTCGGCCACTGCGGCAGAATGTCCGGGAGAGCCGCCGGAGACGCGCCCACGGAAGCGCGACTAGACGCCCAACGCCTTGCGGTTCAACGTTCGCAGCACACGCAGCGACAAGGTGCGCACGTTCGCAACATTCAGCAGCCAGGCCGCGGCGGCATAGGCAAGGCCGCCGGCGAGGCTGACGATGACGAGCGGCACGAGGCCGGTGCCGCCCACTTGCGCCCGCGCAATCAGGATCGCGGCGGCCATCGCGGCCGCGGAGGCAGCGACGCCGGCGAGGCGATTGAGCTCGAACGGGACCGGATGGGCCCGATACATCAGGACAAGTGCGACGAGGAAGCCGATCGCCTCGGTCGCCAAGGTCGCCAGCGCCGCGCCGTAAAGGCCGTAGCCGCCGATCAGCGCGAACATCAGGATCACGCTGATCACCAGCGTGAGGAAAGATTGCGCCGCCAGCATGAACGGCCGCTCGGCGAGCTGGAAGCTGATCTGCACGTAGAACTGATTGGCGATGCCGAAAAGCCGCGCAAGCACCAGCGTCGGTAACAGGGCCGAGACGCCGGCGCGGAAGTCGATCCCGACGAGCGTTCCGGCCACCTGGTCCGCCGCGAGCGCAAGCCAGACCGCAACGGGCGCCACCACGACGAGCAGCAGCTCGAGGCTTTCGGTCAGCCGCTCCCGCGTCGTCTCGCCGTTGGTCTCAGACAATGACCGGAACACCAGCGGCACGGTCGCCGCGGCGACGCTGGATGCGATCATCACCATGAACTGGCGCGGCAGATCGGCGGCAACGCCGAAGATGCCGGCAGCATCCTTGCCGAGCAGATAAGCGACAATGAGGCGGTCGCAGGCCGAATAGACCGCCACGGACAATCCCGCCAGCGTCAGCGGCAGGCCGTAGCGCGCCAGCTGCATGAACTGGCCGCGCTGGAAGCGCGCGATCCCGGTGCGGTCGCCGACGAGGTTCAGGATGATGCCGGCGAGTGACCCCAGGCCGAAAGCGGCGAGCAGCCCCAATCCGCCCCAGCCCAACCAGATGCCGAGAAGACCGAAGCCGACGGTGGAGACGCTGCGCACGATCGAGATCGCCGCGAAACGGTAGGGGCGCAATTTGGCGCGCTCGAACTCCTGGCCGACATCGACCGCATTGGCCATGATCGCGACGAACATGCTGGCGAGCAGCAGTTCGACGCTGAGATCGCTGCGGACCAGGACGACCAGCGGAGTGGTGGCGCAGAGCACCGCGGCTGTGAGCGCGAAGGCGACGATTGCCGTGCCACGAAAATCGACCTCCGCCGACATCGCCTGATAGCGCGACACCGACAGCTTGATCCAGGCGAAGAAGATCGCGCCCAGAATCCCGGCAAGGCTGATGCCGACGACATAGACGCCGTACTCCGCCGGGCTCAAGAGCCGCGTATAGGCCGTGACGGCGAAGAAGCCCACCGCCGCAGGCAGGATGTAGGCGACGAGATAGATCGAGAAATGGCGGTTCAGCATGCGAGCACGGGACCGTGGGCAGCCATCAGGATTAACGGGTCGTTAAGACGATTGGGCGCGACAATCGGGCTCGCCGCTGGCATTGCCAAGGATAGGTCAAGGATAGCCGGATAACCCTGCAAATCGGATCGCAAATGGAGCGAGCGCGCGGTTATCGCGCGTTAGCGTTAAATTTGCCCTGTTCTTGAAGGAGCGGGCGCGATCACAGAAAAGAAGTATTGATAGCGAAACGTCGCCCGACTCCTCCGACACACTGATGTGACTGACATGGACGTTGTCGAACGAACACGGGCGAGATCGACCTCCCTCCCGCGTCGAACCGCCACTGCTCCCGCGGTTCCGGCGTATCCCGGCGCGAAAGGCCGCGACAGGATGGTCCTCAACCTCTTCTTCGAGGAACGAGACGACCGCTGGTTTCCCGGCGACCGTCACCTTCGGCCGCTGCTGCGCCGGTTGTTGATGGGCAAGTCCTTCATCAGCGGACAGCGGCGCGTTCTGCTCAATCTGTGCGCAGGCCTTGATCGGCTCGGCATTCGCTACCGCGTCAACGATTATCGCTACATTCGGAAGCATCCGGAGGAACTGGCCTGCATCATAGGCCGGCCGTTCGTGCTCGATTGGTTCAAGTGGAAGAATCCGCTGCTGCTTGGCGTCGCCATGTATGACCATCCGATCGACGCACCGGAAACTCTGAACGACCTCGACGTGAGGCGGGTGCTGTTGCCCTGCGCCTGGTATGCCGACATGTTTCGTCCGCACTGGCCCCATGTCGGTGCCTGGCCCGTCGGCATCGAGACGGATCTGTGGATCCCCACGCCGGCTGCGCAGAAGAAGGTCGACGTGCTGCTCTACGACAAGGTGCGCTGGGATTACGACCGGTACCAGCCGGAGCTGATCGAGCCGATCCGAAAGCTTCTCGAAGCCAGCGGCCGCACGGTCGAAACGATCCGCTACGGCCATTACAAGGAAGAGGATTACAAGGCCGCGCTGGCGCGCTGCCGCAGCATGATCTTCCTCTGCGAGCACGAGAGCCAGGGCATCGCCTGCCAGCAAGCACTGTCGAGCGGCGTGCCCGTCTTCGCCTGGGATCGCGGCGGACCCTGGCAGGATCCGAAATATTTCCCGGACAAGGTGCGATACGAGGGCAACGTGTCCTCGGTGCCCTATTTCGACGCGCGCTGTGGCATGACCTTCACTGATGCGGGCTGCTTCGCGGCGGGCTGGGGCCGTTTCTGGTCGCAGGTCGACGCAGGAGGCTTCGCGCCGCGCGATTATGTGCTGGACCACCTGACGCTCGAGAAGGGCGCGCTTCACTATTACGAAATCGCGGAAGCCGCGATGCAGCGGCACGCGTGACCGGGCTCGACCGACGCGAATTCCTGCTCGGCTGTACCGCCACGCTTGCGGCAGGCGCATCGGCGTCCGCGGTGCCGGTCTCGAAACGCGCCCAACGCCGCCCGGGCTACGGCGCAGCCGCCACGCTCTGGGACCTGCAAGCCGATCCGCGGCTCGGCGAGGCCATCAGCACCTATTGCACGCAGGTGGTGCCGGTGCTCGAGCTGAAATGGCCGATGCTGCGGCCGGACGCCCATACGTTCGCCTTCGAGCGCGCCGACGCGATCCTGGATTTCGCGCGCGACAACGATCTGACCATGCGCGGCCACGCACTCGCCTGGTATCACGATATTCCGGACTGGACCAAGCAGATCAAGGGCAGCAAGGGCGTCGAGCGCGCCTATCTCGATCACATCGGCACCGTCGTTTCCTACTACAAGGACAAGCTGACGTCGTGGGACGTCGTCAACGAGCCGATCCCCGACAATCCGCGCAGCCCGAAGGACCGGCGCGACACCTTCTGGACGCAACATCTCGGCGATCGCTGGATTCCGCTGGCGTTCCGCACGGCGGCCGCGGCCGACCCCTTCGTCAAGCTCGCGATCAACGAATACGACATCGAGTCGGCGAAAGATTCCTTCATCGCTAAGCGGGCCGCCTATCGCACGCTCATCATGGACCTGCTCGATCAGGGCGTTCCGCTCCACGCCGTCGGGCTGCAGGCGCATCTTCACGCCGAGCTCGAGATCGACACGCACGGGCTCGCCGAGTTCGTCACCGAGCTGCGCTCGTGGGGGCTCGAGGTGCTCATCACCGAGCTCGACGTCGACGACCAGAAGCTGGCGGGAAGTCCTGCGGAGCGCGACGCCGTCGTCGCCAAGCGCGTCGACGACCTGCTGACGGCCGTTGCCGCGAGCGGCCCGGTGCGCTCGATCCTGACCTGGGGCATCTCAGACCGCTACAGCTGGATCAACGGCACCTTCGCCCGCAAGGACAAGCAGCCGAACCGTCCGCTGCCGCTCGACGGCGAGTTCAAGCCGAAGCCGTTTATGGACGTCATCAGCAAGTTTACGAAAGACGCTTAGAGATCAGCGTGCCTTCGGCGTCTCGAACGCGGCCACATCGCCGATATGATCGGGAGCCAGGCTCGGCGCGCGCCGCTCGCGCGAGGAGAGGCGGAACACGTCGCGGATGTCGTCGATCGAGGTCGACGAATAGGACTGAATGCAAAGCGCGACCTGTTCCGGCGAGGCCGTGCGCATCATCGCTTCGATGGCCGCGCGGTCGAGCGGCGTGTCGTCCCAGTGCGAAACCGCGATGCTGTCTTCGGTGAGCCGATGTCGCGCCAGGTGTTCCGGCGAGGTCGCCACGAAGTTTCCGTAAAGCAGATACTCCGAAAACTTCTTCTTCCGGCACAGCGCCAGCGCCCAGCTCAGGCCGGTCGCCGACTTGATCGCGTCCGTCATCGCACGCGCAGTGTCCCTGTCCCACACCAGCGCGTTGCCGACATAATCGTCCGCCGGGAACGCGCGCTCCTTGATGCCGAGAAGCTGGTCGACGGTGCGCAGCCACAGGCCGTGCAACGGGTGGTCGGCGGCGATCGCTTTGCGCGTGACGAACAGCGGCGTCGTCTCGGCGCCGGCATAGCGGCCGACGTCGAATTCGCGGAAGAACAGATTGTCCGAATCCAGGATGCAGACGCGCTGCTCGGGCGCGTTGAGGACGCCGGCGATCTTCAGGATCTGCTGGATGTGCCAGCCGTGCACGGGCGAGGACAGCAGCGACAGCCAGACGCGCCGGCTGCCGAACTGGAGCGCCGGCGGCAGGGCGAACAGCCATTTCGGCAGATAGCGCGAGGCCGGAACGATGACCCGCTTGTCGGACGCGAAGCGCGCGAACAGCGGCACGTCCTCATCGTTAACGAGCACATAATGGCGCGTGTATCCCGACAGCCAGGTGTCGATGCTCTCGCTGAGCAGCGAAAAGCGTTCGATATCCTTGGCGTAGCTGGCAGTCAGCAGGGCAACGGAATGCATGGAGCACGCTCAAATGGCCATCAGACCCGCACTGATAGCGGCAATGCGAGATGCCGGAAACTCACGATCGAAATCAAGGTAAAGCGAAACGAAGTGTTAGCCATCCGACGGCAGCCCCTGCTCCAGCTCGCGAAAGCGGAGCGGTGCCAGGGCTGAGGCGCGCTGCCACCAGTCGGCGACGCGGTCGTCGAGGGCGGTCACGCCGCGGCCCCGGCCGGGGAAGATCCGGATCTGCTGGATCGCCTCTGCCTCGAATACCCTGGCCCTCCGCGTGATCTTGAGGGCGGCGCCTTCGCGGTCGCGCTGGGTCAGCGGCACCAGAAGACGGCCGCGCGGACGGAGCGACCGCAGCCAGAGCGGGTGCGGGTGCGGGAAGCCGGCATGGACGATGATCACATCGGCGGGTTCGCCCACGTCCTTGCATCCATCGCCGTGGACGACAGTGACATTGCCATAGCCGCGCAAATAGCTCGACGCCCGGGCGGCGAGCCGCTCGTCGCATTCGATCGCATGGACGCGGCCCTTCTTGCCGACCATCATCGACAGCACCGCCGAGAAATAGCCGAGGCCGCAGCCGATCTGCACGACGCGCTCCGCCCGCTTGACGTCGAGAATGTCGATCAAATGCGCCCACAGGCTCGGCAGGCCGGTGTCGAGCTTGCGGCGTGCATCGATGGCGACCAGCACGTTGTCGTAGAGATGAACGGGATCGGCGTCGGGCGTCAGCCGGTAGCTGCGCGCTGCCTCGCCTTTGATGCGCCAGGGCCCCCTTGGCAGAAATTTCTCGCGCGGAACGGCGGCGAGCGCGGCGAGCAGACGCTTCGAGGCAATCCGCTCGCGCCTGGCGATCAACTCCACGTAGTGCGCCCGCGCGGCGGCAAGCTCGCTCATGTCACAGACCGGCCTGCTCGCGCACCGGCGCGTCCATGCCGAGTTCGTCGACGAGCTGCAACGCCTGCTTCAGGTCCGGCGTGTAAAAGCCCTCGCTGAATTTGCCGACGATCGGCATGAGCAAGAGTCTTGCGTCGTCGCGCTTGCCGGCCTGTTGCGACAGGCGCGCGAGGCCGAGGGCGGTGCGAAGCTCCCAGGACAGCGCACCCTGTTTGCGCGCGGTCTCCAGCGAAAGGCCGAACAGGTCCTCCGCCTCCTGTACCGACGCCGGGTCGCCACCCGCCAGCGTGATCTCGCCTTGCAGGCGATAGACCTCGGCGAGATAGAAGTGATCGCCGGTCCGCCTTGCAGTCGCAAGCGCACCATCCAGCGCGCGCAAGGCGGCGTCGCGCATCCCGACCTTGGCGTAGGTTTCCGCGAGCAGACAGCGGAACCAGCAGCCGGCGAGCCAGGAATCCATCGCCTCGTACTCGTCGAGGCCGAAGCGCATCTGGGCGAGCCCTTCGTCCGCTTCGCCGAGCTGAGCCAGCGCCCAGCCGCGCAGGATCGCCGCCTGCTGCTTCCAGTGCAGGAAATTGTGCTCGGTGGCAATGATCATGGCGCGGTTGGCGTAGTCGCGCGTGCCTTCGACGTCGCGCAAATGCTGGCGGAGATAGGCGCCGAACACCAGCGCGAAGGCGAGCGTGAAAGGATGACGGATCTTCTCGGCGTTCGCGATCGCCTGCTCGCTGTGCTGGCGCGCCGCGTCGGGCCGGCCGAGGAACCACAGGAGGTAACCGAGATAAGACAGCGAAACGACACCGGGATCGATGCCGTGCCGTTCCATCAGGTCGGAGTGCAGATCGGGGCTGAACAGGTTGATGCAGCGGTGCAAATGGTGCTGCGAGGCTGCGAAGCGGCCGCGATAGAGCATGGTCATCGCGATCGCGCGGTGCGCCTCGATCAGATAGCCGGTCTGCTGCGCCGGCTGCGTCCGCTCGTTCAGCCGCTCGCGCTTGGCAAACTTCAACAGCTCGACGCTGAGATCGTGCGCGCGGGTGAGATCGGCGCGGATGAAATGGCACACCCAGAGCCCGCGCGTCGCAGCGAAGACCTTTTCGTCGTCATCGAGCTGACGGCCGAGCTCCAGCGCGCGGATGTAGTTCTCCTCGACCTCCTGCACCGCGTAGCCCTTGGCGGCGATCAGCGCGTTGCCGAGCGCGATGCGCAGCTTGAGCTCCATCTCGTCGGCGCCCTGCATGCGCGCATTGGCCTGCACGACGTTAAGGCCGCGGCGCAGGTGGCCGATCGCCTCCAGATTGGCCCCTGTCTTGGCCGCCTGCTTGCCGGCCTTGAGCCAGAAGCTGGCGGCGCCCTCGCTCTGGCCGGATTCGGTCAAATGATGGGCGAGCAGCTCCGGTTCGCGCTCGGTCCTCTCCGGATACATCTCGGCGAGCACCTGGGCGATCCGCGCATGCAGCTTGCGCCGCTCGCTGTGCAACAGGCTCGCATGCGCGGCGTTCTGGATCATCACGTGCTTGAAGGAGTACAGCGCATCCGGCGGATGGCCGCGGCGCATGATCAGCCCGGCCTCCTGCAGATGACTGAGCGCCGCCTCGATCTGCTCGGCCGGCGTATTGGCGACGGCATGCAGCGTCTCGTAGGAGAACTCGCGGCCGATCGTGGCGCCGATCTGCGCGATGCGCTTGAAGGGTCCCATCCGATCGAGCCGCGCCATCAGCGAGTCGGTCAGGGTGGCCGGGATTGCGAGCTGCCGCCACGGTCCGGACAGCACGTAGCGCCCGTGCCGCTCGGTCAGCAGATTGGACTCCAGAACCGTCTTGGTCAGCTCTTCCAGGAACAGCGGCACGCCGTCGGTCTTGACGATGATCTCCTCGACAACCTCCTTGGGCAGCTCGCGTCCCGCGACGCGCTCGACCAGCGTCGTGCGCAACTGCCGGCTCAAGCGGTTCAGGACCAGGGTCGTGATGTGCGAATGCGCGTTCCAGCTCGGCTGGAATTCCGAGCGCGCGGTGATGATCGCCAGGATCGGCTGGTTCTGCACCCGATCGACCAGGAGGTCGACCACCTCGCGGGAGGTCGGGTCGATCCAATGCAAATCCTCGAACGCGATCACCAGCGGCATCTCGCGCGCAAGGCCGAGGAAATGGTTGACCAGCGCCACGACGGTCGCATCCTTCTGCTGCTGCGGCGACAGCTCGAGCGGCGGATAGCGGTCCTCGGTCGGTATCGACAGCAGCGCGGCAAACAGCGGGGTGACCTGCTCGACGTCGCCATGAGCAGCCGCGATCGCGTTCTCCAGGCTCGCCAACGACAGCGCGGACGAATCCTCGCGATCGAGACCGAGGGAGAATTTGAGCTGCGCGACGAAGGGATGGAACGCGGTGGAGGTGTAGTAGGGTGAGCATTGCAGCGAGACCTGTCCATGGCGGTCGTCCGATATCCGCTCGAAGATCTCCTGGATGATGCGCGACTTGCCGATGCCGGGCTCGCCGAACTTGACCACGACCTGGCCGTCGCCGTCCTTGACCTGCTGCCAGCGTCCCATCAAAAGCGCGATCTCCTCCTCGCGGTTGACGAGCGGTGTCAGCCGCGTACCCATCGCCGCAGCGAACCGGGTCTCCACCCGCGAGGCGCGCACCACGTGCCAGGCCTGGGCCTTCTCGGGGATTCCCTTCAAGTCGTGGACGCCGAGATTGCGGTAGTCGAACTTCCCCTTCAGCAGCGCCTGCGTCGAGGCCGAGATCACCACGCCGTTGGGCGGCGCCAGGCCTTGCAGGCGCGCGGCGAGATTGACGGTCTCGCCCACAGCGGAGTCGCGTTCTTCGGTGCCCTGCCCGACCAGATCGCCGACCACGACGAGCCCGGTCGCGATCCCGATGCGGACGGCGGGCGGATGGCTGAGCGCACCGCGCGACTCGACCGCGTGCGCCGTCGACAGCACCCGCACGATCTCGAGCCCGGCGCGCACCGCGCGCTCGGCATCGTCCTCATGTGCGGTCGGATAGCCGAAATAGACCAGGATACCGTCGCCGACAAAACGGGCGGCAAAGCCCTCGTATTGCTTGACGACCCGGACGCAGGTCTCGCGAAAATCCGCGATCATGTCGCGGACGTCCTCCGGATCGAACTGCGCGGACAGCGAGGTGGAATCCACCATGTCGCAGAACATCGTGGTGAGCTGGCGCCGTTCGGCTCCGACCTCCGCCCGGATTTGCGGACGCGGCGCCTCCGCCTCCGTGGTTTCCGCTTGAAACAGCGCCGCCATCGCCCGCTGCAGCCGCTTGCGATCGCCGAGCGGCAATCCGAGCTCGACCAGATCGGCTTCGGTGAGATCCGCGATGACGTCGAGATCGAGGCGGTGCTGCGCGAAAAGATCGGTGTAGTGCCCGAGGCCGATGCTTTCGAGCCAGTGCTTCAGCCCACCTTCCAAACTCGTGCTCGGCTCGTTCTCCAGCATCGCGATTCTGCCCGACCCTTACTCCGTCGAAGGGCTCGAGGGCCCCTCAACCACAGATTTTGGGGTCCAAACTTCACCTCGGACTGGACGCATTCCCCAACTTCTTGGAAGAATAACTTAATCGGACCAAAAGGGAATGGCGTTGTCGGACATTGCATCCGGAGCGGACGAAGCATCAGCCGGCACCACGGCCGAAACGAAGGTGTTCGCGCATATCAGCGGCCTTCTTGAATTCTACGCCCGCAGGACGCCGGCGGCACCCGCACTCCTCGCTCCCGGCCGGCCGGCGCTCAGCTATGGCGTGCTGGCCGAGTCGATCCGGCAACTGGTCCGTACCTTGCGTGAACTCGGCATCGGTCCCGCAGACCGCATCGCGGTCGCGCTGCCGCGCGGCGCCGATACTGCGCTGGCGCTGATCGCGGTCGCATCAGGCTGCGCCTGCGTCCCCATCAACCCGGATCTGACGGCGGACGAGCTGCAACGCTATTTCAGCGAACTGAAGCTGACGGCGCTCGTGACCCGGGCCGACATGAACTCGGCGAGCCGCGACGCCGCCAGAGTGCTCGACATCGCCGTGATCGATTTCGTGGCGGGGCCCGCCCGCGATCTCGGCGGCTGCGCGTTCATCGCTCCGGCGATCGGGCCGGCCAATGCCGGCGGCGCTTCGCGCCGCGACGACGATGCGTTCATCCTGCTGACGTCAGGCACGGCGGCGCGGCCGAAAATGGTGCCGCTGACCCACCGCAATGTCTGCCTCTCCGCCTACAATGCCGGCCATGTGCTGTCGCTCACGACGCATGATCGCCTGCTCAACGTCCTGCCGCTGTTTCATGCCCATGGCTTGATCTCCGGCCTGCTCACGGCGCTGGCCGCGGGCTCCAGCGTGATCTGCACCGACGGTTTCGACGCATCGTCGTTCTTCGGCTGGATGCGGGAGTTGCAACCGACCTGGTACACGGCGGTGCCGACTATTCATCGCGCATTGCTGACGGCGGCGGAAGTAAACCCGGACCGCGCCCGACCATCGTCGCTGCGCGTGATCCGGTCGGCTTCGGCCTCGCTCGCGCCGGCGATTCTCGCCGGGCTGGAGACAACGTTCGGCGTGCCCGTGCTCGAGACCTACGGCATGACCGAGGCGGCCTCGCAGATTGCGGCCAATCCGTTCGAGCTGCGCAAGGTCGGGTCGGTCGGCCGCGCCGCCGGCCCGGAGATCGCGATCATGGACGAGACCGGCCGCACGCTCGCAAGCGGGGCGCACGGCGAGATCGTGCTGCGCGGGCCGAACATGAGCCGCGGCTATTATAATGACGAGCCGGCGACGCGGGCCGCATTCCGCAACGGTTGGTTCAGGACCGGCGACCTCGGCAATCTCGATGACGACGGCTATCTCTTCATCGTCGGCCGCATCAAGGACGTCATCAACCGCGGCGGGCAGAAGATATCGCCGCTGGAGGTGGAAGACGTCCTGCTCAGCCATCCGGCGGTGCTGGAAGCCGGCGTGTTCGCGGTCCCGCACGACAAGCTCGGCGAGAACGTCGCGGCCGTCGTGGTGCTGCGGCCGAACGCCGAGGCGACCTCGGACCAGCTGCGCCAATTCGCGCGAAAGCGCCTTGCGGCCTACAAGGTGCCGAGCCTGATCCGCAGCGTGGCGGCGCTGCCGAAGGGCGCCAGCGGCAAGGTCAAGCGCAACGCCCTCGCCGGTCTGATTGCAACGGTCGACGCGGGCGACGAGACCCGGCTGTTGCGCAATGCGATCGAGAGCCAGCTCGCCGAGATCTGGGCCGGCCTGTTGGAGCTGCCGCAGGTCGGCGCCGACCAGGACGTCTTCGCGCTCGGCGCGGATTCGCTCGCGGTGACACAGATGCGCTCGCGCTTGCGCGACCGCTTCGATGTCGACTTCTCGTTCGAGGACATCTTCGATTGCCCGACGATCGCAGCGCTTGCGGCCCGGATCGAGACCGCCGCAAGCCGGCGCGAGACGGCGCTGCCGGGCTGGCGCCGGCTTGCGGGCACGGACGCACCGCTGTCGTTCCAGCAGCAGCGGATGTACGTGCTCTCGCGACTGGACCCGACCCGGTACAATTATAACGTCGTCGAGATCGCCGTCCTCAAGGGCCCGGTCGACGCCGCCGCGCTGTCTGCGAGCCTCGCTGCGATCTCAACGCGCCATGAGGCGCTGCGCTCGGTGTTCGTCGAGCGCCAGGGCGAGCCGATGCAGCTTGTGCTGTCATCGGCGCCGCGGCTGGAGCGCATCAAGCTCAAGCCATGCCCTGCGGGCAGGCGGCCTGCGGCAATCCGGCGCGAGGCGCTCAGGCTTGCGCAACATCAGTTCGACCTGGCCCACGCGCCGCCCCTGAAGACGACACTGCTGTCGTTCGACAGGAACAACCATGCGCTGGTGGTCAACGTCCATCACCTCGCCACCGATGGCTGGTCGCAGCAGCTGTTCTGGCAGGAGCTCGCCGTCCATTATGCCGCGGCGCGCAAGAAGCATTCGGCCGCACTGCCGCCGCCCGCTTTCCAATATCGCGACTTCGCACTCTGGCAGCAAAACTGGGCGCAGACGCCCGCGGCCAGGGAGCAGCTCGATTATTGGCGGACCCAGCTCGACGGCGTCACCATGCTGCCGCTGCGAACCGACAGGCCGAGACCTGAGATCTGGAGCGGACACGGCGCGCGTCACTACCTTGAATTCTCAAAGTCCCTCTCGTCCGAGCTGCGCGCGCTGAGCCAGAACCAGGGCGTCACGCCGTTCATGACGCTGCTCGCCGCCTTCCAGTGCCTGTTGTTCCGCCACACCTCGCATGAGGACGTCGCCACGGGATCGCTGATCGCCAATCGCAACCAGATCGAGAGCGAACGCCTGATCGGGCTGTTCGCCAACACCCTCGTCCTGCGCAACGATTTCAGCGGCGATCCGAGCTTCGGCGAGATGTTGCGGCGGGTGCGGCAGGTCACGCTGGACGCCTACCGCAACCAGGACCTTCCGATCGAGGAGGTGTTGCGTGCATTGCAGGTGGCGCGCCGCAGCGACGGCAATCCGCTGTTCCGGACCATGTTCATCCTCCAGAACGCCTCGATCGAGGCGGCGCGCTTTCCTGGCCTGTCGACCCGGCGGCTGGAAGTCGATCCCAGGGTGGCGCGGTTCGACATCACGCTCGAACTGGTCGAGGCCGATGGCCGCTTCACCGGCTTCTTCGAATACGCCACCGATCTGTTCGAGGCCGCGACGATCGAAGCCATGGCGGCCCAGTTCAAGACGCTGCTCAAGGCCGTCATCACCAATCCGGAGCAGCGCATCTCGCGCCTGCCGCTCCTGACCGAGGCCGAACGCCGGCAAGCGCTGGCAAAAGGCCGGGGCATGCCGGCCAATTTCACCACACGCGGCAACTTGAGCGAACGCTTCGAGCGCCAGGCGAGGAAGACGCCGAACGCCGTCGCGGTCTCGGACGATCGCACGTCCCTGACCTATCGCGAGCTGGCGCGCCGCAGTGGAGCGGCCGCGCGCTGGCTGGCCCGTGAGGGCGTCGGCGCGGAGAGCGTGGTTGCCCTGCTCGCGGAGCGCGGGCCCGACCTGCTCGCCGCGATGATCGCGGTGCAGCGTGTTGGCGCGGCCTTCCTCAATCTCGATCCCGACCAGCCGACGGCACGGCTCTCGACCATCCTCGGATCGAGCTGTGCCCGCGTGCTGCTGACCGGGCGGGCTCAGTCTGCCATGGTCGAGGCCTTGCTCGAACCGCTGGTCGAGCGCATCCCGGTGGCCGAGCTTGACGACGTGGTCGCGACAAGGGCAGACAAGCCGGCCCACGCCGCACGGCGCGCCGCCTCGAGCCTTGCCTATCTCGTCTATACGTCCGGCTCCTCCGGCGCGCCGAAGGGCGTCATGATCGAGCAGCGCGGCCTGTCGAACCATCTGGCCTCGCTCATCTCCGAGCTCGGCCTCTCGCCTAAGGACGTGATCGCGCAGACCGCGCCGCAGAGCTTCGTGATCTCGGTCTGGCAATTCCTCGCCGGTCCCATGGTCGGCGCGCGCGTCCATGTCTGCGGCAGCGCGATCGTGCAGGACCCGATGCTGCTAGCGCGCGAGATCGAGGGCGAGGGCATCACGGTGCTCGAGATCGTGCCCTCGCTGCTGCGCCTCATTCTCGAGCGTATGGACGAGGCGCCGATCCGGCGCGCCTTCGCGAAGCTGCGGCTGCTGATCTCGACCGGCGAGCCGTTGCCCGTCGAGCGCTGCCGCGCCTGGTTTGCGCGCTGCCCGAGGGTGCCGCTAATCAATGCCTATGGCGCCTCGGAATGCTCCGACGACGTCTCCCTGCATCGCCTGACCAAGGCGCCGGCGATCGCGACGGCCAACGTTCCGATCGGGGCGCCGCTGCCGAACACGCAGCTTTACGTGCTCGACGCGCAGCTCCAGCCGCAACCGATCGGCGTGACCGGCGAGCTCTGCATCGGCGGCGCCGGAATCGGCCGCGGCTATATCAACGATCCCGCGCAGAGCCGGCAGCGTTTTCTGCCCGATCCGTTCTCGCGCCAGGCCGGCAGCCGGCTCTACCGGACCGGCGATCTGGCCCGGCGCCGCGCCGACGGGACGATCGAATGCCTCGGCCGCGCCGACCATCAGGTCAAGGTCCGTGGCTATCGTATCGAGCTCAAGGAGATCGAGAACGCGCTGGCCGAGCATCCAAGCGTGCGCGCCGCCATCGTCGAACCGCGCCGCGAGGCGAGCGGCGACATCAGGCTGATCGCCCATGTCGTCGCCAAGCCCGGCAGCCGGAGCAGCGCCAGCGAGCTGCGCGATTTCCTGAAGAGCCGCCTCTCCGTCCACGCCGTCCCCTCCGCCTTCCTGTTCCTGGATCAGGTGCCGCTCAACGCCCATGGCAAGATCGACCGCTCGGCGCTGCTGGCGTCCGTCCCGCCGGAAACGTCCGGCGCGGATGCGGTCGTCCCGGCGCGGCGCTTCACCGAAAAGGTGCTCTCCGACATCTGGATCGACCTGCTGAACGTCGAACGCATCGGTGTTACCGACAATTTCTTCGACCTCGGCGGCCATTCGCTGCTGGCCGGCCAGGTGATGGCGCGCATCGCGCGGGCGCTCGGCGTGTCGCTGCCGATCAAGGCCATCTTCGAGGCGCCGACGATCGAGGGGTTGGCGCGGCGGGTCGAACAGACCGTGGCCACGAAGCCGCACAAGCCTGCCGCAAGCCTGCCGCGATCGGCTGCGGGCGGGCCGCCGGCGCCTTCCATCGGGCAGGACCAGATGCTGCAGATCGAGCGGAATCTGCCGGGGCTGCCGCAGTTCAATCTGCCCTTCGCCTTCCGCCTGCAGGGCCCGCTCGATTCGGCCGCCCTGGCAAAGGCGATCGACGACGTGGTGCGCCGACACGAATCGCTGCGCACCGCGTTCGCCTGGAACGGCGATGAGCCGGAAAGCCGCATCGCCGCGCCACGCACGATCGGCCGAATCATGACGGTCGAGACGATCGGCGACGGTCATCCCCACGACAACAAGCGCCGCAAGGCGCTCGAGCTCAGGAAGATCGATCTCCTGATCGAGCAGGAGGCCTATACCCCGATCGACACCAGGCGCGCGCCGCTGTTGCGCGCCCGGCTGTTGCGGCTCCACGACGACGACCACGTGCTGCTGCTGACGTTGCATCACGCCGTCGTCGACGGCTGGTCGATCGGCGTGCTGTTCGAGGAATTGTCGAGCCGCTATGCCGCGCTGGCCGGATATCCGTCTGCGCCGCTGCCGAGCCCGCCGCCGGCCTTTTCGGACGTGGCACGCTGGCAGCGCTGGTGGTGCGGCACTGACGCGGCGCGCCG
Source organism: Bradyrhizobium sp. USDA 336 (assembly GCF_044908355.1). Classification (NCBI taxonomy): domain Bacteria; kingdom Pseudomonadati; phylum Pseudomonadota; class Alphaproteobacteria; order Hyphomicrobiales; family Nitrobacteraceae; genus Bradyrhizobium; species Bradyrhizobium sp. USDA 336. Next base: position 4,461,157 of record NZ_JBIYDC010000002.1, read on the forward strand.
CCAGGCTTCCGACTGGATCCTGAATTTGCGCGGAGCGGGTCCCCTTTTCGACGGCGAAGCGAGCCCGGGCGCCTCCACCGGGCATCATCCGGTCTGCCTCGAGCGCGAGCTGATCGACCGGCTGACGGCGCTTGCCGGTCAGCACAATTGCACGCTGTTCATGTGCATGCTCACCGGCCTGAAGGCCATGCTGCTGGCCCGGACGGGCCGCACCGACATCGCGGTCGCGACCGCGATGGCCAATCGTGCCCAGCCGGACACCGACCGGATCATCGGCCCGTTCGAGAACACGGTGATCGTCCGCACGACAATCACGCCGGACCTGTCTTTCGCGCAGGCTCTGCTGCGGGTGCGCCAGAGCGTGCTCGAGGCGCATGCGCGGCAGGAGCTGCCGTTCAACGTCCTGGCCGATCGACTGGAGCAGGAGGGGATCGATCCGGCCTCGCTGCTCCAGGTCTATTTCACGCTGCAGAATCCGTTGCGCCGGCCGCTCGATCTCCCGGATCTCGCGACGGAATCGATCGGCAACGTCGCGCGCGAAGGCCAGCCGGTGCTGCCGATCGACCAGACCTGGCTGTCGCTGATGCTCAAGGAGCGCCCGACCGGCATTACCGGCTCCTGCAATTACAAGCGCGATTTGCTCGAGGGCCGAGCGGTCGGCGAATGGATGGAGGACCTCGTCGCCCTGCTGACGGCGGCGATCGCCCAGCCCAACGCACCACTCGGCAGATTGCTCACGCGCAGGGCCGCTTGATGCCGCGACATCGCGCCGGAATACGGGTTCACGCCCCAAAGCTGTGAATGATCAAGTTGCAGCTTGATTATTTGGCGTCGTCGCGCAAGATTATTCTCGGGTTTTGATTAGGATGATCATTTTCAACCGGGGGAGTGTTATGGGTTTCATCAAATTTACCAAGAAGACCTCGCTCAGCGCGGAGGACCGCAAGGCTCTGCAAGAGCTGCTCAATTACGAGAAGAAGCAGCTCCAGAAGCAGCTAGACGATGTCGAAGCGAGCCTCAAGGCTCTGCGAGCGCCCAAGAAGAAATCCAAGAAGAAGAAGAAGTAAGATCCGTCGGTCGGGTACGCCGTACGAGTCTTTGCGGATCGACCGCTTGCTTGTCGAGTTTGGGGTCTCGCACAAGCTTGCGCCTGTAAACCGGCCTGCAAATCGACAAGAATTCGCCCGGGTGGACCGCTAGGAACGGTCCTCTCGGCTGATTCTTGCGCAGTTGTTTCTTCCGTCGGGACCGAGGGATTTGGCCTCGCCCGACGCCATGGGCCCAATTGATGGCAGACGACAGAATCGAACTCTTTGTCGGACTGATCGAGACCATTGACGTGCCGGGCGCGGCCGAGGCGTGCCGACGCCTGCTCTCGGTCGACGAGCGGGCCCGGGCCGATCGCTTCGTGTTCGAGCGGCATCGGCGGCAGTACATCTTCGCACATGCGATGTTGCGCCTCGCGCTGTCGCAGGTCGCTTCCAACGTGGCGCCGACCGACTGGACGTTTGGCGCGGGCCGCTATGGCCGGCCGTTCGTCGCAGCACCGGCTACCTCGACCGCGCTGCATTTCAGCCTGTCGCATGCCGACGGCTGCGTCGCCTGCGTAGTGTCGCGGCATGAGGCCGTCGGGGTCGACGTCGAAACCGTGTCGCGGCGCGTCGCGCCGCTGTCCACCGCGCTTCGCTTCTTTGCGCCGGAAGAGGTCGAAACCTTGCGCGGACTGCCGGAGCCCGCGGCGATCGAGCGCTTCTTCGACTATTGGACGCTCAAGGAGGCCTATCTGAAGGCCAGGGGCTTCGGGCTCAATCTGCCGCTCGACGCCTTCGCCATGCAGGTGTCACGCGAGGCCATCGAAATCAGCTTCAAGCCCGACATCGTCGACGATCCGGACGCCTGGCGCTTCTCGCTGTGCTCGCCATCGCCCGCGCATCGCCTCGCGATCGCCGACGGCTCCCGCGCGGGCGGCGGCCTTCCCATCAGCCGCCATGCCTGGCCCCTCCGTCAAGCGGCTGAATGAAGCGCGCAAGCGGAGAGGCGAAGCGATCTCAGCGCGCTTCTTCGAAGCCCGCCAGCACCGAGGTCAGGTTGGCGCCGAGGATATCCGAGAGATAGCCGCCTTCCTGCACGAGTACGGTCGGCAGGCCCAGCTTCGCGATGGCCTGGCCGATGCGGCGGAAGCCAGGTGTGGTGACGGCCAATCCCTTCAGCGGATCGTGCTCGGAAGCATCGAGGCCGAGTGCGATGACGAGGGCGCCGGGGGCAAAGGATTCGATCGCCTTGCGCGCGATGTCCAGCGCCTGGAGATAGCCGTCATCGCCGGTGCCGATGGGAAGCGGAATGTTGAGATTGGTGCCGAGGCCGGGTCCTTCGCCGCGCTCATGCGCATAGCCCCATACGTAGGGATAATACGCAACGGGGTCGGCATGGATCGAGATCGTGTAGACGTCGGGCCGGGCGTAAAAAATGCCTTGCGTGCCGTTGCCGTGATGGACGTCGACGTCGAGGATCACGACGCGCTCGTGCTTCTGCCGCAGATGCGCCGCCGCGATCGCGCTGTTGTTGAGGAAGCAGAAGCCGCCGGCCATGTCGCGATAGGCGTGATGGCCGGGCGGACGGCAGAGCGCGTAAGTTGCGTCCTCGCCGTCCATCACCATCTGCGCTGCGGTCACCGCAACATCGGTGGCGGCGCAGGCCGCGGCCCACGTGCCCGGGCCGATCGGCGCTGCGGTGTCGGCGGTATGCCAGCCGAGTTTGCCGACGATGTGGGTCGGATAGGTCGCGGCATGGCGCACGGGATGGATATTGCCGATCATCTCCGGGCCGGAATCGCCGAGCGCCGTCCAAGCGTCCCAGGCTTCGCTGAGGAACGACAGGTATTCCGGGCTGTGAATGCGTGCGCGCGGCCCGGGCCCGAACTTGGTTGGCTCGACCAGCTGGTGCTTGCCATCCCGCAATCCCCTGAGCAGGCGGTCGGCGCGCTCGGGCTGCTCAGTGGTGCGCTTGACGACACCGCGCACCAGAAAGAATTGCGGATCGTGGCTGCGGTGCAGCTCGGTATGGACGGCTTTCACTCAAACACTCCGTGGTCGCATGGACGTGCCGCAGAGTCTTGATCGCCACGGCCGCCGGATGCAAGCAAGAAGAATGCCGCCCAGCGTCGCGCTGCCCTGCGCCGAAAGCAGAGCGCTTGCGAAGCTCAGCAACGGCCTCGCTGAAGACAGTGCTCGCGGCCCGGCTGGTCGGTGCGGAAGGACTCGATGAAGCCACCCTGACGCTGGGTGACGAAGATGGTCTTGCCGTCGCTGCCGCCGAAGGCAATGTTGGTCGGCTCCTTGGCCTTCAGCGGGATCTCGCGCTCGACCGCGCCGGTCGGCTTCATCAGCGCGATCGTGCCCTTGAGAATGCGCGCGACGTAGAGGCGGCCGGCAACGTCGGTGCGCAGGCCGTCGATGGTGTCGGGCTGAAACGCCTTGACGAGTTTTGCAGCCGTCAGCTCGTTGCCGCTGATCGCATAGGACCAGATCTGGCCGCTGCTGGATTCGCCGACATAGAGCGTCTTGCCGTCAGGGCTGAGGTCGATGCCGTTGGTGGTGCCCATCGCGCGCGGCGCCGGCATCACCTGCCCTCGCACCGTACCGTCCGCTCCCCTGGCGATGCGCCAGATGTGGCCTTCGCGCCCCTTCCAGTTCGGATCGCTCGCATAGATCGTGCCGTCCGGCGCGATCGCGATGTCGTTGGGCTGGCTCATCTCGCCGGAATGAAACCACACCGCGGGTTCGGTCGCACCCTTGGGAATCGCGAAGATGTTGTGCTTCTTGTAGTCGGCGATGAACATGGTGCCGCTGCGATCGAAACGAATCGCATTGCCGACGCTGCCTTCGGGGAGCGTCGTGAACAGCTCCGAGGCGGCGCCGCCCGCGGGCAATTTGCCTATTGTGCCGGGCTTGCCGAGATTGACGACGAACAGATTGCCGTCGAGATCGGCGGCGGGCCCTTCGATGCCGAAGGTGTATTCGCCAGCGGGCGTCACCTGTGCGCTTTCGAACAGCTTTGTTTCGGCCGCGGCCGGCAGCGTGACCAGCAGGATGCTACTGCACAGGCACCAGAAGTTCCTGCCGGATGTAATAGCCATCGCCGTCGGTGCACTCGCCGTTCAGATAGGGATCAGCTGGCCGGAAGAATCGACTGAAGCCGGGTCTGTCTACAGCGTTCCTTTGTGTCACGACGACGACCTTTCCGGCCGGTATTTCGCCGCATTCCTTGTTGGCCTTGCTGAAAAACTTCCGCTGCGGCGGGCCCGGCTTGATCCGCATGCGCGTGCCCGGAACCATTTTGGCGACGAACAGGTCCGCGGTATCGAGCAGGCGCGTGTAACCGGGTTCCAGCTTCGGCAGGCTCTCGCCGCCCGGCGGCATCAGCTTCTCGGCGCCAAGGCCGCGCAGGCGCGTCCGCAGCCTGCCGGCGTCGGGATCGCCAGGATGGATCCAGCCGTCCTGCGCCAGCATGAAGTGCAACACCGCCCTGTCCTTCTCCGCATCCGATTGCGCCGCGCTCAGGCCGAAATCCGAATGGCAGCCGGTGCAATGCTTCTCGACGAGGCCCTTGCGTAAGGTGGTGAGGCGAACGCTGTTCTGCGCGTCTCTGGCGACGAAGGCTGCGAGCTGGTCGATCATCGCCTGGCTGCGGGTATCGCAGGGGAGCGGCTGAGGTCGCTCGCCGGCCGTGCGATCGATCCGGATCACGGTCTTGTTCTTGTCCTCGACCAGCCAGATCGCGCCGTCCTCCGTCACCGTCATGCCGACCGGCGCACCTTGCGGCCGCGCGCCGTTGACGCGGTGCCAACCGGCGATCAGCTCTTCGAACGGCGCGGCGGCGACCTCGCCGGCATCGGTCCGGAAACTGCGGGTCGGCTCGGCCGCGCAGCTGACGTGATAGCGCACCGGTGCCGCGCTGGGCTCTGGAAAGCCGTGATCGTCGACGTCATAGACCAGCAGCCGGCTGCCGGTCGGCCGATAGCCGTGCAGGCCGACCAGGAGCTTGCCCTCCAGCTCGGGGAATTTCGCCCCGTGGTAATACAGCATCGCGAGCGGCGCGCCGTGCGGCGGCAGCAGCGAGAGCGGCGCCTTGTAAAGCGCATTGGCCGAGCAGAACGACTTGTACGCGCCCGATTGCAGCACGAGCCTGAATTCGGGGCTCGGCGTCGACAAATCGTAGCAATAGGGCCAACCATAGTGCCTGCCCTGCTCGATGGCGTTGATCTCCTCGTTCGGCTTGAAGAGATCAGGGAGGTCGCGGGCGTTCTCGCCCTGGAGAAAGGCGTAGCCGGCATCCGGAAACTTCGGGTGCAGCGCCAGCGCCATCGAGTTGCGCAAGCCGCGCGCATAGACGCTGTGCGGCGGGTCGGGATCGCTGGGTTTCAATGCCGGGAAGACGCCGCCTGCGGGCGGCGTGAACAGCCAGATCGATGCCAGCGCGGACGCGCCCTCGGCCGCCGCACAGGGTTTTGTGATCGGCGCCGGCGTGATGCAATCGTCGCTGTGCGAGCCGACATTGACGAACAGCCGGCCGTTCCGGTCGAACACGAACTGCTTGAGCGGATGCGCGCTCTCATCGAGCCTCTTACCATCGGGCAGCGTGATCCGGCGGCCGGGCATGTGGCGGATGATGGTCTCGACCGTGCTGCCTGGATTGTCCGCGAGCGGGTCGAACCGGAAGATCGTCTCCGCGGTCGAGGCGTAGAGCTTTTTGTCCGGGCCGATGACGAGAGCGAACGGATATTCTATCCCCGTCAGCAGCTCCTTGAGGCGTTGCCCCTGCGGGGCGCGCGGATCGAGCAGCAGCAGCCGCCCGTCGGTGTGGCCCCAGCCGCCCATGTCGGCGACCACCAAAAGGTCGCGGCCGGGCACCTGGACGATCGAACGCGGAAATTTGAGGCGATCCTCTTCGTCGGCAACGAGGCCGGCGCAAAATCCCGCCTTCATGTCGATCTGGATCCTGGGAAAGGCGAGATCGCCGCTGCCGCAGGCTTCGGTGCCGATCGCGTAGCCGCTCTTCCTGGCCGGCTCGGACGAGGCCGGGGCGAAGCCGAGCAGCGCGGCAGCCAAGCCCGCTGCAACAACGGCCGCTGCAGGCAAGCGCAGATTTCGCCGTTCGCGCGCGAATGTGAACTCGTTCACGGTGCCCCCGCCTTCCCGCCGGCGTTGTTCCATGCCGCCGCCGCGCCGTCCAGTCATCACCCGCCTGTGATTAAACCTGTAACGGCCTTGGGCCCGACCAATATCCGTAGATTCCCTTACCGGGCTCGACCCGAATGTTTCGCGAATGCTTGGGGTGGTATCCGTTTGCCGTCCCCAATCGCTTTCTACAGGAGGCGCCTATGGTCCAGGTCTATTTTCACTGCTCCAACACCGAGGGCACGCTGATCGACCGCTACGGCGCCGCAGTCGCCAATCTGACCGAGGCGCGCGACCGCGCCGCTCAGATCATGAACTCGATGATCCAGACCCCCGGCGCAGAAGACTGGCGCGACTGGGTGATCCATGTCAGCGGCTCCGACGGCGAGGATCTGTTCGACCTCCCCTTCACCGCCCTGCTCGGCAAGCCGCATTGAGGTGATGCCATGTTGCTCGCTTCCCTGACCCTGCTGCGCCAGCCCCTCAGCTTCGTCGCCACCCGATGGCAGACGCTGATCCGCGTCGCGGGCAACCCCTATCGGCCCGAGCTGCACTACATGCGCGGACCCGGCCCGAAATGGCGCGCCAAGTACCAGGCCAGCCGGCTGGATCGCTCGCACTGAGGCGGCGCTTACCGCGCTTTTTCGGACATTTGTATCTTCCGTCATGGCCGGGCTTGTCCCGGCCATTCACGTTTTGGGGCGCGGAGACGAAGACGTGGATGCTCGGGCCTCGCCTCGCCGAAGCGGCTTCGGCCGCACAGGCGGATCAAGCCCCGGGCATGACGGGCTTGGGGGCAGCCCCGCACCTCACTGCCAAGAGTATCGCATATGACTCGCGAGGGCGCCTGCGTGCACGCCTCGTCCTTCGCGACGGCGCTGACGCGCCTCCTCAGGATGAGGCTCCTTGGCATCAGTGTCCCGTGAAACTGCTGCCGCGCACTCCGCCCTCATCCTGAGGAGCCCGCCTCAAGCGGGCGTCTCGAAGGATGGCCGCAGCGAAAAGCTCTCATCCCGCGCCTGTTTCACACCAGCCATGCCGCGCCTGCCTTTGGATGTTCTCGTTGGCGGCAATGTGCCATTGTCCGTGCGCTTCGCCAGTCGCGGAGCCTCGCATTCAACGCAGCGAATCCATCGACGAGCATCAAGACGACACCATGCCTCACCAGTTCAGCCTCAACCAGACCGTCCGCAAGCCCGCCGTCACCTCCAAGGGCGGCATCGTCGCCTCGCAATCGCGGCGGGCGGCCGAAGTCGGGGCGCAGGTGCTGGCCGCGGGCGGCGATTGCGTCGACGCGATCGTTGCGACCACGTTTGCCCTCAACGTCCTGGAGCCCTGGAACAGCGGCATCGGCGGCGGCGGTGCGATGGTGCTCTACCGCGCCAAGGAAAATCGCCATGAGGTGATCGACTACGGCATGTGCGCGCCGCAAAGCCTGCGCACGGCCGATTATCCGCTCAGCGGCGAAGGTCCATCGTCCGACCTGTTTCCCTGGCCAAGGGTGAAGGACGATCGCAACATCCACGGCCCCGGCTCGATCGCCGTGCCCGGCGTCGTCGCCGGAATGGAAGAGGCGCACCGCCGCCATGCCAAAATGCCGTGGAAGGATCTGGTCGCGCCGGCAGCTCGGCTCGCCGGCGAAGGCCTGCTGGTCGATTGGTGGACGACGGTGACGATCGCGGGCTCGGCCGCCGATCTCAGGCGCTACCCCGCGAGCGCGGCCGCATATCTGAAGGACGGCCTGCCGCCGACCGCGCCCTGGGGCATCAAATTCGAGACGCGGCTGCCGCAGGACGCCCTGAAGGCGACGCTGTCACATCTTGCGGACGCGGGCGCGCGTGATTTCTATCAGGGCGATCTCGCCATGAGCATTGCTTCCGACATCAAAGCCGACGGCGGCTCGCTGTCGGTGGAGGATCTCGCTGCATTCCGCGCCCATCTGCGCGGGCCGCTGGCGATCCCCTATCGCGAAGGCAAGGTGTTCGCGACCCCCGAGCTCACCGCGGGCCCGACCATGGCGCATGCGCTGCGGCTGTTGCAGCAGAGCTTGACGCCGGCAGACGCGCCGGATGCCGGCGCCTATGTCGAATATGCGCTCGCCCTGCAGGCCGCCTTCCGCGAGCGTCTCAAGGATATGGGCGATGCCGACGGCAAGCGCTCGCTCGGCGCCGAATATCTGGCGCCGGCCTGCACCACGCATTTCTCGGCGGTCGACCGCCACGGCAACATCGCGGCGGTGACGCAGACGCTGCTCTCGTCCTTTGGCTCGCGATATGTGACACCGCACACCGGCATCACCATGAACAACGGCATCATGTGGTTCGACCCGACGCCTGATACCACCAACTCGCTGGCACCGGGCAAGCGCTGCCTCTGCAACTACACGCCCGTCATCGCAGAGACAAAGGACGGCAAGCGCCTCGCAATCGGCGCCTCCGGCGGCCGCCGCATCCTCCCCGCGGTGATGCAGCTTGTATCCTTCGCGATGGATTACGGCATGGACCTCGACGCTGCCATCCACCAGCCGCGCATCGACGCCAGTGAAGGCGCGGTGGTGATTGGCGATGCGCGCCTGCCGGCGGAGGTGCGCGAGGCGCTGGCCGCGCGCTTCGACTATGAAGAGACCCGGCTGCAGGCGGTACCGCAGAAGTTCGCCTTCCCGAGCGTCGTGATGCGCGAGGGCGAGATCAATTCCGGTGCGGTCGAGATTTTCCAACCTTGGGCCGATGCGGTGGCGGAGGCTTGACTCCGCTCGACATGCCAGCGCGCGTTGAGCGCGAGCGCGATTACGCATCCAGGCGAGCGTCACGACTCCTCCACATTCGCAGGGAACTTACTCTCCCACCGTTCGTTCACTGAACGGACAAATGCGCTCGCCCACTGGAGGACATCATGAAGAAACTTGCGCTCGCCGCCTCGCTGATCATTGCGGCCGGCTTCACATTGACGAGCCCCGCGCTGGCGAAGGGTGGGCATGGTCATGGCCACGGACATGGCCACAAGATCGGCCATCATCACCATGGCAAGTCATTCGGATGGTACCACGGTCGCAAGGTCGGCTGGCGCGGTCACGCGTGCCCGCCCGGACTTTGGAAGCAGGGTCGCTGCTAAAGCCGATCCAGGATTCAAGCAAGGCGTCGCTCCTCACCGAGCGGCGCCTTCTTCATATGCCGAGCCGGTCCCGGACCCGGCCCGCGATCACGGCGGTGGTCACGCCGACCGGCCAGAAAGCGTGCATCGGGATCGGCTTGATGCCCGTGATGGGCATGTCGATCTCGGCCTTGGCGCCGCCGATCAGGCGGCGGGCGAGTTGCGCGCCCATCGCAGTCGAAAGCGCGACACCGCGGCCATTGCAGCCGAGCGAGATCAAAACGCTCTCGGCGGGCTCGTGCACGTGGGGGTAATGATCCCCGGTGATGGCGAGCCGGCTGTTCCAGCCGTGGGTCCAGACGACGCCCTTGAGCTGCGGCCAGAGTCGCTCCGCATAACGCATGAGATAGGCGACGTCATGCGGCGACTTGATCCAGCGCATCGGGCCGCGCCCGCCCATCAACAGACGGTTCTGCTGATCGATGCGATAGTAGACCGTGATGTGGCCGCTCTCGTAGAGGACGGGGCGCGTCGGCATGATCGAACGGGCGACTGCGTCGGACAGCGGCGCGGTGGCGGCGATCGAGGAAAACACCGGCACGATGGTGCGGCGGAGGGCCGGCCAGAGATCGTCGGTGAAGCCGTTGGTGGCGAGCAGGACCTTGTCGGCGTGAACAACCGCCCGCGGCGTCTCGATGCGCCAGCGCGTTCCCTCGCGGCGGAGCGATAGCGCCGGCGTCTCGCCATGAACCTTCGCGCCCGCCGACATCGCAGCGCGCGCAAGACCACGGGCGTAGCTGAGAGGATGCAGATCGCCGCCGCGCGTGTCCAACATCGCGCCGATGTAACGATCGGTGCCGGTCATGTCGCGGAGCTGCTCGCGGTTCAGATAAGTCACCGGCATGCCGCGGCGGATGCATTGCTGCGCGGTCTTCTCGATCGCAGCGGCGCTGCTCTCATTGTAAGCTGCGCGCAACGTGCCGTTCTGCCGCGCCTCGCACGGGATCTGGTAGCGGCGGATCAGATCGTGTGTGAAGTTGGTCGTGCCGTAGGCGAACGCGATCATGCGGCGGCCGAGCTCGGTGCCGAAATCGGCCTCGATCTTGTCGGGGTCGTGCTTCAGGCCGGGATTGGTGTGGCCGCCATTGTTGCCCGACGCGCCCCAGCCCGGCTCCTGCGCCTCCAGCACCAGCGCCTCGACGCCCTGTTCGGCCAGATGCAGCGCGGTGGAAAGGCCGGTGTAGCCGCCGCCGACGATTGCGACCGAGACGCTCTTGTCGACATCGAGCGGCGGCGTGGCAACCGGCGCGACGGCAGTGTCGGCATAGAGCGAGGGCGGCAGAGGCAGGCGCGTCATGGCGAGTCCGGTCAGAGCGGATGCAGCACGCGGCGCAAGAAGTCCTGCGTCCGCGCGTGCTGCGGTTGATTGAGCACCGATTTTGCCGGACCCTGCTCGACAATGACGCCGCCATCGATGAACAGCACGCGGTCGGCAACATCGCGGGCAAAGCCCATCTCGTGGGTGACGACGACCATGGTCATGCCGTCGTCGGCGAGCTTGCGCATGACGCCGAGCACGTCGCCGACCAGCTCTGGGTCGAGCGCCGAAGTCGGCTCGTCGAACAGGATCGCCTTCGGCTGCATCGCCAACGCCCGCGCGATGGCGACGCGCTGCTGCTGCCCGCCGGAAAGCTGCGGCGGATGCGCGTCGGCCTTTTCCGCAAGCCCGACCTGAGCGAGCAGCGCGCGGCCGCGCTCGAGCACCTGGGCGCGCGGCTCCTTCTTCACGTAGAGCGGACCTTCGACGACGTTCTCCAGCGCGGTGCGATGTGGAAACAAATTGAAGCGCTGAAACACCATCGAGACCTGGGTGCGGATGTTCACGATTGACGGCGCGTCGCGGTCGACCTTCAAGCTTTCGACGCTGATCTCGCCGCGGTCGTAGCTTTCGAGACCGTTGATACAGCGCAGGATGGTCGACTTGCCGGAGCCGGAGGGGCCGATGATGCAGACCACCTCGCCCTTCTCGACCGAGGCCGTGATGCCCTTGAGCACCTCGACCTTGCCAAAGCTCTTGTGGACGTCGTTCAGCTCGATCATCGCTTGCCGGCCCGCTTCTCGAAGTGACGGACCAAGAGGATCAGCGGAATGCTCATGGTGAGATACATCAGGGCGACCAGGGTGAACACGCTGGTGTTCTTGAACGTCGAGGACGCGATCAGCTTGCCCTGCAGCGCGAGCTCGGCGACCGTGATGGTCGAGGCCTGCGAGGAATCCTTCAGCATCATGATCATCACGTTGCCGTAAGGAGGCAGCACGATGCGCACCGCCTGCGGCAGCACCACGCGGCGCATGGTGAGCCACCAGCCCATGCCGATCGACTGCGCCGCCTCGATCTGCCCCTTGTCGATCGCCTCGATGCCGGCGCGGAAGTTTTCGGCCTGGTAGGCCGAATAGGCGATGCCGAGCCCGAGAATCGCGGCCTGCAACGCGCTGAGCGTAACGCCGAGATCGGGCATCACGAAGTAGAGGTAGAACAACAGCACGATGATCGGGATGCCGCGGATCACGTTGATCAGGCTGGCGCTGAGCATCGACAGCGCCTTGATGCCGGAGACCCGCATCATCGCCCAGACGAGGCCCAGCACCGTCGACAGCAGCAGCGAGCCGATCGTGACGATGATCGTCAGCGCGACGCCGTTCAGCAGGATCGGGAAGAACTCGACGGCGTCGCGCCAGAAGCCTTTCATCGGCAAGCCTTCACTAAGGAGCCTTCATCGATCAGACGCTGACGATCAACCTTGTGCCTTCAGGCCCCATTTATCGAGGATCTTGTCGATGGTGCCGTTGGCTTTCAGCTTCGCCAGCGAAGCGTTGATCTTGCCGAGCAGTGCGCTCTCGCCCTTGCGCACGCCGATGCCGACAGAGCCGACCGTGACCGGCTTGTAGCCGTCGACCAGGCGCACCTCGGGGAAGCCGCCCTGCTTCAGATTGTAGGCGAGGATCGGATAATCGGCGTAGCCTGCCTTGAGGCGGCCAGTGTTCACGTCGCGCAGGATGTCCGGGATGGTGTCATAGGCCTTCACCTCGGCGAACAGCCCGGTCTTCTTCAGCGCGTCGACAAAGGCGGTGCCGACCTGGGCGCCGACGGTCTCGCCCTTCAGGTCCTCCTGCGTGGCGTAAGTCTTGGTGTCGGCCTTCGGCACCACCAGGCCTTCGCCATAGGTGTAGATCGGGTCGGAGAAGTCGACGACCTCCTTGCGCGGCGGCGTGATGAACATCGCAGCCGCAATGATGTCGATCTTGCTCGAGGTCAGCGAGGGGATCAGTGCCGAGAACTGCATCGGCTCGATCTGCACGTTGAAGCCGGCATCCTTGCCGACCTCGGTGATGAGGTCGACCATGATGCCCTGGATGGTGTTGGTCTTGGTGTCGAGGAAGGTGAAGGGAATGCCGGTCGGAGTCGAGCCGACCTTCAGAGTCTGTTGCGCCGAAGCCGGTGCGACTGCGGCGATGGCGAGCGCCGCAATTGCGGCCTGAACAAAACGCTTCATCGCATCCCCCTGTTGGGCCTGGCCGGCGGCGGCGCACACATGTCGCGATCAGACGTTGCGGGCCGGCCCGTTTTCGGCCTATTTTCACCAATATGAAAATTTGGTCACACTTTTGCGAACGATGCAAGCAGTTTTCATGCACATGAAGGAAGCGGTTTGACGTGAGCGGTGGCAAAAGAATGCGCAAACCGGCCGCCGCGAAGCCGGCCATGAAAAAGCCGGCCAGGGTGAAAGCCAAACCGGCCGAGCCGGCGATGGACGTCGCAGTCGGCCGCCGCATCCGGGATCTCCGGCGGGTCAGGCAATTCTCGCTGGAGACGGTCGCCGCGCGCACGGAGCTGTCGATCGGCTTCCTCAGCCAGATCGAGCGCGGGCTGTCGTCGCCGTCGCTGCGGGTGCTGGCGACGCTTGCCGACGTGCTCGGTGTCGGCATCGCCGCATTGTTCGGCGCGAGCCCGAGCGCCGACGGCGCGTCGGATCAGGTGGTGACGCGCGGAGTGCAGCGGCCCGAATTGAAACTGTGGCGCACCGGCGTGTCCAAGCAATTGCTGAGCCCGGCGAGCAGCGACAACAAGCTCAATCTGTTTCTGGTGCATCTGGAGCCCGGCGGCTCCACCGGCGATGAGCTCTACACCCACGACGGCGAAGAGGCCGGGCTCGTGCTGGAAGGCGAGATGATGCTGACGGTGGACAGTCAGACGTGGTCGCTGAAGACGGGCGACAGTTTTAGATTTGCGAGCCGCAGGCCACACCGGTTTTCCAATCCGGCGCAGGATGCGAAGGCCGTGGTGCTGTGGGTGAATTGCGTGACGGGGGCGGGGTAGCTCTGTTATCAGACCGCGAACGCAACTCCATCGCCGTCATTGCGAACGTAGCGAAGCAATCCAGAGACTCACCGCGGAGACAGCCTGGATTGCTTCGTCGCAAGGGCTCCTCGCAATGACGCGGATAGAGCCTTAGCCGAACCGGTGCTTGTACCGCTCCACCGATAGCGCACTGACGTCGATGTCCGGCTTCTTGCCCGAGAGCATGTCGGCGAGCACGCGGCCCGAGCCGCAGGACATGGTCCAGCCCAGCGTGCCGTGGCCGGTGTTGAGGTGGAGGTTGGCGTAGTGGGTCCGGCCGATCACGGGCGGTCCATCCGGCGTCATCGGACGCAGTCCGCTCCAGAATGTCGCCTTGGACAGATCGCCGCCGCGCGGGAACAGGTCGGTCAGCGAATGATCGAGCGTGGCGCGGCGTGCGTCGTAGAGCTTGTCGGAATAGCCGGAGATTTCGGCGGTGCCGCCGACGCGGATGCGATTGCCGAGCCGGGTGATCGCGACCTTGTAGCTCTCGTCCATCACAGTCGATTCTGGCGCGCCGGAGGCGTCCTTGATCGGCACCGTGATCGAATAGCCCTTCACCGGATAGACCGGCAGCGAAATACCGAGCGGCGCCAGGAGCCGCGACGACCAGCTGCCGAGCGCGAGCACGTAAGCGTCCGCCTGCAGCAGGCCGGCGCTGGTGGCGACACCGCTGACGCGCGCGCCATCGGTGACGATACGGTCGATCGAGGTGTTGAACAGGAAGCGCACGCCGAGCGCCTGGGCGTGCCTCGCCAGCGCCTGCGTGAACATGTGGCAGTCACCGGTCTCGTCCTGCGGCAGGCGGAGCCCGCCGACGAACTTCTCCTTCACGCCGGCAAGTGCCGGCTCGACCGCAATGCAGCCCTCGCGGTTCAGCACTTCGAAGGGAACGCCGTATTGCTTGAGCACGGCGATGTCTTCGGCCGTGCCGTCGAGCTGGGCCTGGTAGCGAAACAGCTGCAGCGTGCCCTGCGAGCGCTCGTCATACTGAATGCCGATGTCGCGGCGCAGATCGCGTAAAGAGTCGCGGCTGTATTCCGCGATCGGGATCATCCGGCTCTTGTTGACTGCGTAGCGCGCGCTGGTGCAGTTGCGCAGCATCTTGAGCAGCCAGACCCACATGACCGGATCGAGCTTCGGCCGGATCACCAGCGGGCCGTGCTTCATCAACAGCCACTTGATCGCCTTCACCGGCACGCCGGGGCCGGCCCAGGGCGAGGAATAGCCGGGCGACACCTCGCCGGCATTGGCGAAGGAGGTCTCCAGTGCCGGCTCCGGCTGGCGGTCGACGACCGTCACCTCATGGCCGGCACGCGCGAGGTAGTAGGCAGAGGTGACACCGATGACACCGCTGCCGAGGGTCAGAACTTTCACGCTTCGTCAAACTCCCGCGGGGCTCGCCGCTGCAAGGACACAACTCGCTGGCGGCGAGAGCAATTATCAGGCCACCTTCTTGATGGCGTCGCCGAGCATCGAGACCATCTGGTCGATGTGGCTCTTCTCGACGATGAGCGGCGGCGACATCGCGAAGCTGTCGCCACTCATGCGCAAGTAGAGGCCGGTGTTGAAGCAATCGACCATCACGTCATAGCCGCGCGCGCCGACGACGCCGTCGCGCGGCGCCAGCTCGACCGCGCCCATCAGCCCGCAATTGCGGATGTCGACGACGTTCGGCAGGCCTTTGAGCGAATGCAGCGCATCGCGCCAGTATTCGGCGATCGAGGCACCGCGCGTGAGCAGGCCCTCGTCCTTGTAGATGTCGAGGGTCGCGATGCCGGCGGCACAGGCGGTCGGATGCGCAGAATAGGTGTAGCCGTGGAACAGCTCCATCTGGTTCTCGGGACCGACCATCAATCCGTCATGCACCTTGCGGCTCGCGAACACGGCGCCGCAGGGAATGGTGCCGTTGGTGATGCCCTTCGCAGTGGTCATCAGGTCCGGCGTGACGCCGAAGAAGTTGGCGGCGAACGGCGTGCCGAGGCGGCCGAAGCCGGTGATGACCTCGTCGAAGATCAGGAGGATGCCGTGCTTGTCGCAGATCTCGCGCAGGCGCTGCAGATAGCCCTTCGGCGGTGGCAGCACCGCGGTCGAGCCCGGCACCGGCTCGACGATGACGGCGGCGATGGTCTCGGCGCCGTGCAGCGCGACCAGACGCTCGAGATCGTCGGCGAGCTCGGCGCCGTGCTCGGGCTGGTCCTTGGCGAAGGCGTTACGGGTGAGATCGTGGGTATGGCGGATGTGGTCGACGCCCGGCAGCAGGGTGGCGAAGGCGCGGCGGTTGGCGACCATGCCACCGACCGAGGTGCCGCCGAAGCCGACGCCGTGATAGCCGCGCTCGCGGCCGATCAGGCGGGTGCGGCTGGCCTGGCCGTTGGCGCGGTGATAGGCCAGCGCGATCTTCAGTGCGGTGTCGACCGATTCGGAGCCGGAATTGGTGAAGAAGACGCGGTCGAGGCCCTTCGGCGCGATCTCGGCAAGACGCTCGGCGAAGTCGAACGCCAGCGGATGGCCCATCTGGAACGTGGGCGCGAAGTCCAGCGTCATCAGCTGCCGCTCGACCGCGGCGGCGATCTGCTTGCGGCCGTGGCCGGCATTGACGCACCAGAGCCCGGCGGAGCCGTCGATCACCTTGCGGCCGTCGACGGTGGTGTAATGCATGCCCTCGGCCGAGGAGAACAGGCGCGGCGCCTTCTTGAACTGTCGATTGGCCGTGAACGGCATCCAGAACGAGTCGGTCTTGATAGTGTTCGGAATCTGATGAAGGGTCACGGCCGCGCTCCTTTGCTGACCCGCTAGCAGAGCCACGGCTTGGAAAGCGCAACAAGTCCTTTTCTGGTAGCCTGCAAGCCATTGATTTAGTTGGGGCTCCAGGTCCATATTTGCGCGATCCGCAACACCTGCAACACGGGACAGGACATGAGCGTCGACATCGGTGGACGGCTGCGATTCATCCGGGCGCGCCACAAGCTGTCGCAGCGCGAGCTGGCCAAGCGGGCCGGCGTCACCAATTCGACCATCTCGCTGATCGAATCCAACCAGATGAACCCGTCGGTCGGCGCGCTCAAGCGCATCCTCGACGGCATCCCGATGGGGCTCGCCGAGTTCTTCGCGCTGGAGCCGGAGTCCAGGCGCAAGATCTTCTACCGCGCCGAGGAGCTGACTGAAGTGGGCAAGAAACCGATCTCGTACCGGCAAATCGGCGACAATCTGTTCGGCCGCAGCCTGCAGATCCTCAAAGAGCGCTACGAGCCCGGCAGCGACACCGGGCGCGTGCATCTCGTCCATGACGGCGAGGAGGGCGGCATCGTGATCTCAGGCAAGTTAGAGGTCACCGTCGAGGACGAGCGCCGCATCCTCAATCCCGGCGATGCCTATTATTTCGAGAGCCGCCGCCCGCACCGTTTCCGCTGCGTCGGCGGCAAGCCCTGCGAGGTGATCTCGGCCTGCACGCCGCCGACGTTCTGAAGGCGAGACCGGCGCACCCGGCGCGGCTCGCTCCCTCTCCCGCTTGCGGGAGAGGGAGCGCACCTCCGGCGTTGCAGCGATTTGGCCTCATTTCATCGCGCTTCAGAGCTGCGTCAGCAGCTCCTCGATCCGGATCGGGAATTTGCGCACGCGCACGCCAGTTGCGTGCCAGACCGCATTGGCGACCGCGCCGGCGCTGCCGGTGATGCCGATCTCGCCGACACCCTTGATGCCAAGCGCATTCACGTGCGGATCGTGCTCCTCGACGGTGATGACGTCGAGCGGCGGCACATCGGCATTCACCGGGATGTGGTACTCGCCGAGATTGGAATTCATGATCCGTCCGCTGCGCCGGTCTGTGACGGCCTCCTCATGCAGCGCGAAGGACATGCCCCAGATCATGCCGCCGAACAGCTGGCTCTGCACCATGCGCGGATTGATGATGCGGCCGGCGGCGAAGGCGCCGACCATGCGACTGACGCGGACTTGGCCCAGCTCGGGATCGACCTTTACCTCGGCGAACACTGCGCCGTGGGCATGCATCGCATATTGCTCCATCGCCGCAGGGTTCGCCGCGCCGGTGCCGCGGGCCTCGACCTCGGCAACGCCCGCGCGCGCCAGAATCCCGGCATAGCTCTCGCTGCGGCTCTCGTCGTCGCGGCGGATCAGCCTGCCGTCGCGCGCGATCACGCCGGCATTGCCGGCGCCGAACAGCGGCGAGCGCTCGTCGCTGGTGGCGAGATCGGCGAGCTTTCCGATCACGGCCGCGCCGGCGCTGTGGATCGCAGCGCCCGCCGTTGCGGTGTGCGCCGAGCCGCCCGCGATGCCGGCGTCGGGCAGGTCGGACGTGCCGGACTTGAAGTCGAGCCGGTCGATGTCGAGGCCGACGGCATCGGCCGCGATCTGCGCCAGCGCCGTCCAGGCGCCCTGCCCCATGTCGTGCGCGCCGATCTCCATCACGCCGGAGCCGTCGCGGCGGATCGCCGCGCGCGCCTCGGCTTGGAACATCAGCGCCGGGAAGGTCGCCGTGCCCATGCCCCAGCCGACCAGGAGGCCGGCATCGTCGCGCATCTGCCGCGGCTGCAGCGGACGCTTGGCCCAGCCGAAGCGCGCGGCGCCCTGCTCGTAGCAGGCCCGCAGCGCCTTGGAGGAGAAAGGCCGGCCCGTCATCGGCTCGACCTCGGTGTAGTTTGCGAGGCGGAAGGCGAGCGGATCCATGCCGCAGGCCCACGCCATCTCATCGATCGCGCTCTCGAGCGCGATCGAGCCGGTCGCCTCGCCCGGCGCTCGCATGAACAGCGGCGTGCCGGTGTTGACGCGCACGGCATCGTGCGAAGTGCGGATCGCGGGCGCCGCATAGAGCGTGTGCGAGGCGTCGGCGGCAGGCTCGTAGAAATCGTCGAAGGTGCTCGACACAGTTCGGGCGTGATGATCGAGCGCAGTCAGACGCCCCTCGCCATCGGCGCCGAGGCGGAGGCGCTGGCGCGTCGGCGCGCGGTGGCCGACCGGGCCATACATCTGCTCGCGGCGCAGCACCAGCTTGACCGGCCTGCCGACCAGCTTCGCGGCCATGACGCCGAGGATCTGCGGCCCGGTCAGGAAGCCCTTCGAACCGAAACCGCCGCCGAGGAACGGGCTGCGGATGTGAATCTTCTCCGGCGCGAGGCCGAACAGCTCGGCGACGCGGCCGCGAGCCATCACCATGGCCTGGCTCGGCGTGTCCAAGAAGAGCTTGTCACCATCCCAGCGCGCCACGATCGCGTGCGGCTCCATGGCATTGTGATATTGCGGCGGCGTCTCGTAGATCGCGTCGATCTGCTTGTCGGCCGCGGCGAGGCCCGCCTCGACATCGCCGCGATGGCTTTCCGTGGGATTACCGACGCCGACGACCGGCGGCACGAAGCTCTCGCCGGCATCGAGGCCGACGAGCGCAGGCTGCACCTCGTAAGCCGGGGCCAGCAGCGCCGCACCTTCCGTCGCGGCCTCCAGCGTCTCGGCGATCACGACCGCAATCGCCTGATTGGCGTAGCGGATATCGTTGCTCTGCAACACCTCCATCCGGAACACGAACGGATTGGTCTTGAGGTCGGGGTCGATCGCGAGCGCTGGTTTGTGGTCGGGCGTCATGACGTCGACGACGCCGGGATGGCGCTTTGCGGCAGCGACATCGAGCGAGACCACACGGCCTCGCGCGATGCTCGAGACGGCCATCACCGCAAACAACATGCCGGGTGGATGGTTGTCGGCGGCGTAAGTCGCCTGCCCCGTCACCTTGAGGATGCCGTCACGGCGGGTCAGCGGCTGGCCGATATTCGAGCCGTGCCGCAGATGCGCGGGCGCACTGGTCAAATTGAGCTCAGACATGGAGGGCTCCGGAGGTCGTGGCAAAGGGAGAGGCCGGCAGCGCGGGGATACGCGCAGGCGTCCCGGCGGCGGCCAAGGTCAGCGCGCGCACGACGATGCGGCGCGCGAGCTCGATCTTGAAGGCGTTGTCGCCCGATGGCTTCGCGCCCTCGAGCGCACGCCGGGCTGCCTCCTGGAACGCGTCGGCGGTCGGCGCGACGCCCTTGAGGACGTCTTCCGCTCCGCGTGCGCGCCAGGGCTTTGCAGCGACGCCGCCGAGCGCGAGCCGCGCCTGTGCGATTCTGCCGTTCTCGATCCGCAGCGCAGAAGCGGCCGAGACGACGGCAAAGGCATAGGAGGTGCGCTCGCGGACCTTGAGGTAACGCGCATGCGCGGAAAATCCGCGTGCGGCAGGCGGCAGGCGCACCGCGACGATGAGATCGCCAGGCTCGAGCACGGACTCACGCTCGGGCGCATCGCCGGGCAGGCGATGCAGCTCGTCGAGCGCGACATCGCGCCGGCCGCCCCTGCCCTCGATCTCGACGATGGCATCGAGCGCGACCAGCGGCACGCAGAAGTCGGAGGGGTGCGTAGCGATGCAGCTCTCGCTCCAGCCGAGCACGGCATGGCTGCGGTTCTCACCGTCGCGCGCGTCGCAGCCGGAGCCCGACTCGCGCTTGTTGCAGCGGCTGGCGGTGTCGTAGAAATACGCGCAGCGCGTCCGCTGCAACAAATTGCCGCCGACGGTGGCGGCATTGCGCAATTGAGCCGACGCTCCCGAGAGCAGCGCTTCGGCCACCGCCGGATAGGACCGCGCGAACTCCGCATCATGGGCGAGATCGGCATTGCGCACCAAGGCGCCGATGCGCAAGGACCCGTCCGCGAGAGTCTCGATTCCGTCGAGCCCATCGAGATGTGTGACGTCGACCAGCCGGTCCGGACGGCTGACGCCGCCCTTCATTAGGTCGAGCAGGTTGGTGCCCGCGGCGAGGTAGACCGCGCCCGGCTGGGCCGCGGCAGCAACGGCTTCAGTGACCGTGGCCGGCCTGACATAATCGAACTGTTTCATGCGGAGCGCCTCTGATTGGTCTCGTCCATCTGCCCTTGCGCTTCCAGCACGGCATCGACGATGCCGACGTAAGCGCCGCAGCGGCACAGATTGCCGCTCATGCATTCGCGGATGCGTTCCGGATCGTTGCCGGCTTGCGCCTCCTTGATCATGCCGATCGCGCTCATGATCTGGCCAGGCGTGCAGAAGCCGCACTGGAAGCCGTCATGGGCGATGAAGGCGGCCTGCACCGGATGCAGCTGGTCGCCGCGCGCGAGGCCTTCGATGGTGAGGATGTCGGCGCCGTCATGGCTGATGGCGAGCGCGAGACAGGAATTGATGCGCTTGCCGTCGACGAGAATGGTGCAGGCGCCGCACTGGCCGCGGTCGCACCCCTTCTTGGTTCCGGTCAGATCGAGGCGCTCACGCAGGAGATCGAGCAGCGTGACGCGCGGATCGTCGAGGACGAAGTCGCGCCGTGCACCGTTCACGGTGAGGCTGATGGAGTGGTTCATACAAGGCTCCGATCAGAAATGGACATGAGTCATCGCGCAGCGGCCACCGCCGTGGCCGCCGTCGATTGCGCGCCTTCCGATCACGATGCGGCCGACGCTCGATCGAAGATACGGAGGCACCCTCCGCTTAACAAGAGCTGCCCGGAAATATTTGGAATTGGTCAAAAGCCCTTGCGCCACCAACGCGATGCAGCCCTGCACGGGTCCGGCGAGGGTTCAATCTAACCAATTCGTGATCTACATTGCGCGCCATGGACGACCACACCGAGCAGACCCGCAAACCCCGCGCCGACGCCGTGCGCAATCGCGAGCGCGTGCTCGAAGCGGCCAAGCTGGTGTTCAGCGCCGGCGGTTCGGAGGCGAGCATGGAAGCGGTGGCGAAGCGGGCCGGCGTCGGCATCGGCACGCTGTACCGGCATTTTCCGACGCGCGAGGCCTTGTTCGAGGCGGTGTACCGCCGCGAGGTCGAGCAGCTCAGCGAGCTGGCCGAGCAGTTGAAGAATGCCAGGGACCCGGTCGAGGCGCTGCGGCGCTGGCTGCGCTCAGGGGTCGAGTTCGTTGCGACCAAGAAGGGGATGATGGCAGCGCTCGCGCTCGCGGTGCAGAGCGGGTCGGAGTTGCATGCCTTCTCCTTCGAGCGTCTGACCAAGGCGATCGGCTCGCTGCTGGACCGGGCGGTCGCAGCCGGCGAGATGCGCGCCGACATCAACCCGGAGGATCTGCTGCGCGCCTTCTTCGGCATGTGCTATGTGCACGACCAGCCCGGCTGGCAAGCGACGGCGCTGCGCCTGCTCGACGTGTTCGTCGACGGCTTGCGCGTGCCACCGCCCGGCAAGGCCAAGGCGCGCGCAGCCAAGGCGACGAAGCCCGCGATGAAGCGGAAGCGCTAGGCGCGTGTACTCATAAAAGGAAAGTCGGGTCCTGCGGGCGGAGCGGAAATCTGCTGATCGGCCGGAGCATCGTGGCTTGTGACCCAAACATTCTGGCCAGAGCCAAAATCGGACAACTCCTCGTCACACGCCAGCGGCAAAGTACCACACTCTAGAGTGTAGGGTTGTGCGCGCCAGTTAATACACGCTTAGCCTTAGTCCAGTTTAGTCCGCTCGTTGCTGCTTGCACCCGAGGCCGTATGAGTCTGTGGTCTTTCTTGTAAGAGTCGGATATGAAAATCAAACTTGCCATTGCAGCATTTGCAGTCCTCGGTGTCGCTGTTCTCGGTTATGCTTACGTGCGTAGCTATCCGCCGTTCACGTCTCAATTTGTGCAAACCTGCGAAAACGCGATTCAAGAGCGGCTGACGGATCCCTCCACCTATCAACGGATCGACCTGGAAGACTCCAGAAGAAGATCACGTGGGACGAATTTTTCGCCGAGCCGGAACGGGCCGTACCCGAGTCAACCAGAAGATTCATGATGCAATCAGCACGCCACCTGCCGGTTCAGTATGAGGCGGTGATCGATTACCAAGCTCAGGATTCCGTCGGCGCCATCATGCGAGAAAGGGCATCATGTACATTCAACTCGCTCACTGGCAGCGATGCGCCGACTCGTACATTTTGGGTGAAGATCGATGGCGAACGTAATCTGGAGTGGGCCGCCAGGCAGCCCAACGCCGCAACGCTGCACCGACGCTTGGTGAAAAATCTGTGATGCGGCGGGCCGGCTATTGGCCCGATCAACCCTTCAATTAAAACGCCAATGCTGGGCAGGATGATTTCGGCCATCGGCACTAAACAGGGTAGCGCCATTTCAACGCGCGTCGCAGGAACAGCAAAGCCACAATGATTGGGAGGTCGGCGAGCCAGAGCAAAGCTGGAACGGGCGACTGATCGTGGATGTGGGCAATGTACAACACGAGGCCCAACAGGACAGTAACCAGCTCGTTCGACACCCAATACAACGGCGAGTGGCCAGTCCCGTTGCTGCGAGTTCAGCGGCTCGTCGCGTGCTTTTGCGGCGCGCCACCAACAAAAGCCCGAAGAATGCAAGGCCGCAAGCTGACCGATATATTCGGCAACCGAATTTACGATTCGAAGTCCAGCGCCGACGGCACTGCTATCGCGCTTGATGGATATGGCTATCGCTGGTTTCGCCTCGACTGAGCCAATGACCGCGATTCATCGCAGTCGCCGCGACATGGCGCGGCGACTGAGGCCATCGAGCACCAAGCCCCCAGTCGGCCGGATCAAACCCGACAGCATCCAATGAGGGCCGGTCAATCAGTTCAGCTGTCCTGACGCGCCGCTGGCGCTATAGGCCACCTCGCCCTTCCCAGTAAGTTGGCGTCCCATAATACCGATGGGTTCGCGTTTCCCAATCCCGATCTTCCCAGGAGTCATCGCTGAACTCAGGCGCATCCCTCAGTTGTTGCTCGGTGATATTGGTTCGAAAACCGTCAAGCGACGTGTCATATTTCAGAGCGCCCCAGGGAATCGGGTAGTGGCTGTGACCCAAGCCCACAAATCCACCAAAGCTCATGACCGCATAAGCCACGCGGCCTGACACCTTGTCGATGATGAGGTGATCAATCTCGCCGATATTCGTCCCATCTGCTCCATAGACCTCGGTTCCCTCAATGTCCTCGCTTGAGATGCAGTGATGATCCGGATGTGCTGTTGCACGGGCCATGACTTTGCTCCTTGGTAAGGTGGTTTTGCCGGCTTAACTCGGCCATCGCGGAGCCGTTCCTGCCTTAGGAGAACATGTCGCAGCTGCCTGGTGTTGCGCCGCTGTCCCGGATGAGTGGGCATCTGGGAGCATTCAAATCCAGCGCGTGATATCTGAGTACACGCCCTGGCGGCACAGATGTGCTAGCATCGCCTCCGCCGGGATCTCAACGCGGAGCCTGCCATGCGCATCGCAGCCTTGCTGATCGCTCTTATCGCTGCCTGTCATCACGCAGCGTTTGCCGGCGATGTCGCGGCGGCCCAAAGCGTTATCCGCGCCCAGGAGCAGGCCTTCGTTCGCGACGATGCGGCGGCGGCCTATTCCTATGCGGCACCGGCGATCAAGGAGATCTTTCCCGCACCCGACATCTTCATGTCCATGGTGCAGAACGGCTACGCGCCGGTCTATCGTCACAAGAGTTTCGAATTTGGCGAGAGCAAGACCGATGGCGGCTGGATCGCCCAGCGCGTTCATATCATCGATGCCAATGGCGAGGCCTGGGTGGCACTCTACACGCTCGAGCAGCAGGGCGACGGCAGCTACAAGATCACCGGCTGCTCGCTGCTGAAGGCGGGACAATCGGTTTAAAGCATGATCCGGACCCGGAGGGCCGCGTTAGCGCAAAGTGTGTAGCGGTTTTCCGAACTTTAAGTGGCAAAGCCCGGGCCGGTCTTGACCGAGCCCGTCCGCGCGCGGATCAAGAGCAGCACGACGATGCCGATGTTCAGCGCGTTCCAGGCGACGCCGTTGGCGAATGCCGCCGCATACGAGCCGGTGGCATCGAAGATGACGCCGGACACCCAGCCGCCGAAGGACATGCCGAACACGGACGCAAAGATCACGATGCCGACGCGGGTCGCGGCCTCGCTCGCCGGCATCGCCTCGCGCACGATGATGGCATAGCTCGGCACGATGCCGCCCTGGAACAGGCCGAACATCGCGGAGATCAGATAGAGCGAGGTCAGGCTGTCGAAGAACAGATAGAACACAAGCGCAAAGCCCTGCGCCAGCGATCCCACCAGCAGCGTGTAGATGCCGCCGATCTTGTCGGCGAGGTAGCCCGAGCCGATCCGGCTGACGATGCCGCAGCCCATCATCAGGGACAGCATCTCGGCGCCGCGCGCGACTCCATAACCGAGATCGCCGCAATAGGCGACGATGTGCACCTGCGGCATCGCCATCGCCACGCAGCAGGAGATGCTGGCGATCGAGAGCAGCACCGTCAGCGTATTCGTCGACAGCCTGAGATCGACCCGCGGCGGCGGCGCGTTGGCATGGTCGTGGACAGTGTCGCGGCCCATCTGCGCGCGCAGGATCAGCACCAGCACCGTCATCAGGCCGGCGCAGACGATGCCGATGCCGATATGGGTGTAGCGCCAGCCGATGTCCTGCGTGCCCCAGCTCACGATCGGCGGCCACATCGCGCCGGCGACGTAATTGCCGCTGGCGACGATGGTCACCGCCAATCCGCGATAGCGCTCGAACCAGTGCGAGGCTTCGGCCATCAGTGGCGCGAAGGTCGCCGACGTCCCGAGCCCGATGAAGAAATAAGCCGTCACGAACTGCCAGAGCTGGCCCGACAGGCCCGCGAGCACATTGGAGACGCCGAGAAAGGCGATGCTGATCGCCATCGCCGGAACGATGCCGAACCGGTCGGTGATCTTGCCGGCGATCACGCCGCCAAGCCCGAAGCCGAACATCATGAGGGTGAAAGCCAGCGACACCGCGCCGCGCGTGGCAGCGAATTCGGTCTGCACCACGGGAATCACGACCACGACCGCCCACATGCCGACGGCCCCGATCGAGCCGATCAGGAGCGCAATGACGAGCCGCACCCAGGCCTGACGGGAATCAGGGGTGAAGGCGTCAGGTGTTTGCCCTGGATGATTTGGCGCGTGCACGGGCAGGACCATGTTCGCGGATCGCCGCATGGTCAACCATCTTGCTGCGATATTGGGCATGCGCGGTGCGCTGCGGTAATAAGCTCTTGGCGAATGCGTCTTTTGCCATTAGTTTGCAACAAGCGTGTGCAACATTGCCGCGCGAGGAGCCTATCGGCGGAATGTTGATGCGATTGACGCGATCGATGCGGATCAGGGTGGGGCGGATCATCGCCCTCGCCTATTTGTTCTGCGTGCTCGCGCCGGCCGCAAGCCTCGCCTGGGGCAATGCTGCGCCCTGCCTTGGCGACGATGCCCAGGCTGACCTCGTTCCGGCGCATCACCATATGGCTGCGAGCCATGATATGGCTGCGAACCCTGGCGATGTTCCGCACGAGCACGCGGGAACGCCTTCGCAGACCGCCGCGAAGGACGCACCTGCCCCGAATCATCACGACGGCAAGGGAACAGTGGGCCCGTGCTGTGCGATGATGTGCGTCAGTGCGCTGCCGGCCGATCTGCCCAGCGTCGCCACGCCGCTCCGGCCGATGTCGACCTGTGCACCCGAGATCGTGCCCAGCCTGCACAGCGCGGCGCCGCCCCAGCGCTACCGTCCTCCCATCGCCTGATCTGACATGACGGCGTCGGTTTCGATGCGCGCTTTTGCGCGCGCGAACCTGTGGTCTCCAGATCAGGAATTAAGACATGGTTGCGCTTTCCGGGGCGAAATCTGCCGCATCCTCGGTGGATGATCGACACTCACGTTTCACTTGGCTGCTGCTGGCCTTTGCCGGGCCGACGCTGTCCGGCTGCATGCCGGCAACGACGCACATGGCCAGCGCGGATCCCGCAGATCCGGCGGCGAAGGTGGCCCCCATCGGCTATCGCTCGACCATCGCGCCCTATACCAGCCTGCGGCCTGCGACCCCGGCACCATGGCGTGGCCGCAACGAGGCGGTGACGCCGCAGCCGAAGCAAGAGCGGTAGGAGCGCGCCATGACACAGCATTTTGCGCGAGGCCTGCTCGTGCTCGCCGCGCTCGGTCTTTCCGGCTGCGCCGCGTTCTCGCCCGACAGCGGCATGAGCGCGGTCTCGGATCTGACGAGCCAGGCCATCAACAAGGACGTCGCCTTCGTGCGCTCGGCCGAGGGCGCCGCCGCGGTCGATGCCCGCGTCCGCCCGCTGCTCTCGCGCACGCTCAGCGTTGACGCCGCCGTGGAGATCGCGCTGCTCAACAACAAGGGACTGCAGGCCGCCTACAACGAGCTGGCGCTGGCGGAGACCGAGCTGGTCGAGCAGAGCCTGCCGGCCAATCCGGTGTTCGCAATCTCCCGCATCACCGGCAATGGCGCCAGCGAGATCGAGCGCCAGGTGGTCGGCGACATCCTCGCGCTCGCCACCCTGCCGTTCCGGTCCGAGATCGCCCGCGAACGCTTCCGCGGAGCGCAGCTGCGCGCGGCGCTGGCGACGCTACGGCTCGCCTCGGACGTGCGCCGCGCCTATGTCCGTGCGGTTGCCGCCAACGAGATGGTGGGGCTGCTGACCGACGCGAAGGCGACGGCGGAATCGACCGCACAGCTCGCGCTCAAGCTCGGCGAGACCGGCTCGCTCAACAAGCTCGATCAGGCCCGTGAGCAGGTGTTCTATGCCGAGACCACCGCCGACCTCGCCACCGCGCGGCAGATGGCGGGAAGCGCGCGCGAAAGGCTGGCGCGCCTGATGGGGCTGTGGGACGACGGTCTCGACTTCCGCCTGCCCAATCAACTGCCGCCATTGCCGCGCCGGCCGCTGGCGCTGCCCACGATCGAAGCCGATGCGGTGGCGCATCGCCTCGACCTGCAGATCGCGCGGCTGGAGCTGGCGGCGCTGGCGAAGGCGCTGAACCTAACCGAGGCGACGCGCTTCGTGACGCTGCTCGATGTCGCCGGCATCTCCCGTCGCACCCAGGATCCGGAAGGGCCGCCGTTTCGCGAGCGCGGCTTCGACCTGACGTTCCAAATTCCGATCTTCGACGGCGGCGAGGTGCGCGTGCGCCAGGCGGCGGAGACCTACAACCTCGCCTTCAACCGCCTGACCGAGCGGGCCGTCAATGTTCGGTCCGAGGCGCGCGACGCCTATCGCGTCTACCGCTCCACCTACGACATCGCCGGCCACTACCAGCGCGAGATCATCCCGTTGCGCAAGATCATCACCGAGGAGATGCAGCTGCGCTTCTCCAGCATGCAGGTCGACATCTTCGCGTTGCTCACCGAAGCGCGACAGCGCCTCGCGGCGCTGCGCAGCGCGATCGACGCCAGGCAGAGATTCTTCCTCGCCCAGGCCGACCTGCAGACCGCCGTCAACGGCGGCGGTCTGCCCGCCGCCGTTGGCGACAATCCAACCACCGTTGCCGCGGCAGCTCCTGCCGAAGGCGGCGGCCACTGAGACGGAGGCCAAGATGTTTTCCCGCCGAGGATTTTTAGGCACCGCCGCGCTTGTTGGCGCATCCGCCATTCAAGGCCGTGTCCAGGCCGCGTCGATTCCGGAAGCACCCACCATGGACAAGGTGGTGATGCAGCCGCCGCTGCATCCGAGCAGCGGCCCGGACTATCGACCCGTGGTCACGCTGAACGGCTGGTCGCTGCCGTTCCGCATGAACGGCGACTGGAAGGAATTCCATCTCGTCGCCGAGCCGGTGGTGCGCGAGTTCGCGGAAGGAATGAAGGTGAATTTGTGGGGCTACAACGGGCAATCGCCGGGCCCGACCATCGAGGCGGTCGAGGGCGACAAGGTCCGCATCTTCGTCACCAACAGACTGCCCGAATACACCACGGTGCACTGGCACGGCATGATCATCCCGAGCGGCATGGACGGCGTCGGCGGATTGACCCAGCCGCACATCCAGCCCGGCAAGACCTTCGTCTACGAGTTCGAGATGAAGAAGAGCGGAACCTTCATGTACCATCCGCATTCCGACGAGATGGTGCAGATGGCGATGGGCATGATGGGCATGTTCATCGTGCACCCGCGCGACCCGAACTTCCGCGCCGTCGACCGCGACTTCGTGTTCGTGATGAGCACCTATCGCGTCGACCCCGGCACCTATCTGCCGCACGTCAACGAGATGACGGATTTCAACATGTGGACCTGGAACGCGCGGGTCTTTCCTGGCATCGATCCGCTGCCGGTCAGGCTCGGCGACAAGGTGCGCGCGCGCATCGGCAATCTCAGCATGACCAACCATCCGATCCATTTGCATGGCCACAGCTTCGCGGTGACATGCACCGATGGCGGCTGGATTCAGGAGAGCGCGCAGATCCCGGAGACGACCACCGACGTCCCGGTCGGCGCCATCAGGGTGTTCGACGTGCTCGCCGACAATCCCGGCGACTGGGCGTTCCACTGCCACAAATCGCACCACACCATGAATTCGATGGGACACGACGTGCGCAACCTGATCGGCGTGTCGCGCAAGGATCTCGCCAAAGCCGTCGGCAAGCTCGCGCCCGACGGTATGGCCATGGGCTCGACCGGCATGGCGATGGGCAACATGGAGATGCCCGCGCCCGACAACACGCTGCCGATGATGACAGGCACCGGCCAGTTCGGGCCGATCGAGATGGGCGGCATGTTCACCGTGATGAAGATCCGCGAAGACCTCGCGCGCGACGATTACCGCGACCCCGGTCCGTACAAATTCCCGCCGGGCACCGTCGCCTACGAAGTCGCCGCACCCGCCCCGGAGCCGGCGCGACAGAAATCCGGCAGTCCGCCGATGAAGCACAAGATGTGAGCGTTTCGATGAACCACCAACCGGAGACTACGATGAAGACCACGATCAAGCTCGCCCTCGCGCTGGCTGCACTTTCGATCGCGCCGGCCTTTGCGCACGACAAGCACGGGCACGGAAACTATTCAGCCGGCGAGCCCGGCGATCCCAAGAAGCCCGCGCGCACCATCGAGATCCTGATGAACGAGATGGACTACACGCCCGCGAAAATCGAGGTGAAGCGCGGCGAGCAGATCCGATTCGTGCTGCGCAATGTCGGCAAGGAGGACCACGAATTCCTGCTGGCCACACCTAAGGAGAATCTCGCGCATGCGGAGCAGATGAAGAAGCATCCGCACATGGAGCACGACGAGCCCAATGCGGCGCGGCTTGCCCCAAAAAAGACGACAGAGATCCTCTGGAAGTTCAGCAAAGCCGGCACGTTCGAATATTCGTGCCTCATTCCCGACCATCGCGAGTACGGCATGGTCGGCCAGGTCACCGTGAAGTAACGCGAAAGGAGATCCACATGAACCGCATCATCCGTATCGGTTCGGCGCTGGCGCTGACCCTCGGCCTTGCGACTGCGACCCTCGCCGCCGAGGGCGCCGCGATCAGCGGCGAGGTGAAGAAGATCGACGAAGGCGCCGGCAAGATCACGCTCAAGCACGGACCGGCGAAGAGCCTCGGCATGGAGGACCCCATGACCATGGTCTATCGCGTCAAGGACGCGGCGATGCTCAAGCAGGTGAAGGTCGGCGACAAGATCACCTTCGAGGCCGAGGAAGCGGCGTCGGGCTACACGGTGACCAAGATGCAGAAGGCGAAGTAGAGGTCCCTCTGTCATTCCGGGGCGCGCGCAGCGCGAGCCCGGAATCCATTCAACCACCTACTCCGCCGCACGATGGATTCCGGGTTCGCCCTCCGGGCGCCCCGGAATGACGACCTTAGGTCTCCGAAACATCCCCGGGGCCACCCCTCCCACGCCCTCTGTTAACCCTTTGCTAACCATACACCGGGCAAAAATTGCCGGGTGAAGTCGAGTGTCGTCAGCCGCGTAGAACGGGAGCTCCCGTGGACGCCAGTGCGGTGCCTCACTTTCGGAACGGCGGCCCGTCGGCCGCCGCGCAGACGTTTGGGGCGCGCGGACGGCAGGCGCGCGGGGAGGCAGCTACCATGGTCGACGTCACCGCGGGACAGGGCGTAGGCGGCGCGAAGCCCGGCATCCCCTCCCTCAACGACATCGTCACCGTCCTCAAGCGCGGCGACATCGCGCTGGCGCTCGGCATCCTCACTATCCTGGTGGTGCTGATCCTGCCCCTGCCGGCGATCGTGCTCGACGTGTTCCTGGCGATCTCGATCACCCTGTCGATCCTGATCCTGATGACGTCGCTGTTCATCCAGACGCCGCTGGAGTTCTCGGCCTTCCCGACCGTCCTGCTGATCTCGACCATGCTGCGGCTGTCGCTCAACATGGCCTCGACCCGCCTGATCCTGTCGCACGGGCACGAGGGCACGGCCGCGGCCGGTCACGTCATCGAAGCCTTCGGCAACTTCGTGATGGGCGGCAATTTCGTCATCGGCATCATCGTCTTCGCCATCCTGATCATCGTCAACTTCGTCGTCATCACCAAGGGTTCGGGCCGCATCGCCGAGGTCGCCGCGCGCTTCCACCTCGATGCCATGCCCGGCAAGCAGATGGCGATCGACGCCGACCTCTCCGCCGGCCTGATCGACGAGAAGGTCGCCAAGGAGCGGCGCAAAGAGCTGGAGGACGAGAGCGGCTTCTTCGGCGCCATGGACGGTGCCTCCAAGTTCGTCCGGGGCGACGCGATCGCCGGCCTCCTGATCGTCTTCATCAACGTCGTCGGCGGCATGATCATCGGCGTCGCGCAGCAGGGCATGTCCTTCGCCGACGCCGGCCGCACCTACACGCTGCTGACCGTCGGTGACGGTCTCGTCACCCAGGTGCCGGCGCTGATCGTCTCGACCGCGGCCGGCCTGCTCGTCTCCAAGGCCGGCGTCTCCGGCGCCGCCGACAAGGCGCTGATGAAGCAGTTCTCCGGCTATCCGCAGGCGCTGGCGATGTCCTCGGCGGTGATGCTGGTGCTGGCGGCGCTGCCGGGCATTCCGACCCTTCCCTTCCTCGCGCTCGGCGCCGGCGCCGGCGCGCTGGCCTGGAACGCGCGCAACCGCAACCGGGTGACGGCCAAGGCCGAAGCGGCCGCCCAGGCCGCGCCCGCTCCGGGAACGCCGGGTGCGCCAGGGGCTGCCGCGACGGAAGAGCCGATCTCGGCCGCGCTCAAGATCGACGACCTCAAGATCGAACTCGGCTACGCCCTGCTGCCGCTGGTCAACGGCCCGGACGGCACCGACCGACTCACCGAGCAGATCAAGGCGCTGCGCCGTTCGCTCGCGATCGAGATGGGTTTCGTCATGCCGGCGGTGCGCATCCTCGACAACGTCCAACTCGAGGCCAACACCTACATCATCAAGATCAAGGAGGTCGACGCCGGCACCGGCAAGATCTGGCCGAACCAGTTCATGGTCATGGACCCCGGTGGCAGCCAGGTGCAGGTGCCCGGCATCCACACCACCGAGCCGACCTTCGGCCTGCCCGCGACCTGGGTCGATGCCAGCCTCAAGGAAGAGGCCTCGCTCAAGGGCTACACCGTCGTCGACGCCGCGACCGTGCTCTCGACCCATCTCACCGAGCTGCTCAAGGCCAACATGTCGGACCTGTTATCCTACGGCGAGGTGCAGAAGCTGCTCAAGGAGCTGCCGAAGGAGCAGAGCGAGCTGGTCAAGGACATCGTCCCCGGCCAGGTCACGGTCTCCGGCATCCAGCGCGTGCTGCAGCTGCTGCTCGCCGAGCGCATCTCGATCCGCGACCTCTCGACCATCCTCGAAGGCATCGCGGATTCGCTCGCCTTCTCGCGCAACCCCGCGACCATGGTCGAGCACGTCCGCGCCCGCCTGGCGCGGCAGATTTGCGCGCAGAACACCTCGTATGCCGGCTATCTGCCGCTGATCGCGCTGTCGGCGAAATGGGAGCAGGCTTTTGCCGAATCCATCATCGGCCAGGGCGAGGAGCGGAGCCTTGCCATGCAACCCTCGAAACTCTCGGAATTCATGACTGCCGTGCGCGAGGCCTTTGAGCGCGCCGCCCGCGAAGGCGAGGCGCCGGTGCTGGTCACCTCCGCTTCCATACGGCCCTTCGTGCGCTCCCTGGTGGAACGGTTCCGGGCCCAGACCACCGTGCTGTCGCAGGCGGAAATCCACCCCAGGGCGAGGCTGAAAACCGTCGGAAGCATCTGATTTGCCTTAAGAAGCCGTGTGTTTTTCAGCCACAGGCAAATGGTTTTTGAGTTCCTGGCGCCTTGTCGACCAAGGCCTCAAAAGCCCGGCAATAGGCTCATTACAGCATTGAAATAATTATATAAAAGAACGATCAAGGGCCGCCTTTGATCGCGATCTATCACGTCATATCACGCCCTTGTGATGGCCCCTTGGGAACGAATCCCCCCAATACTAGGTTGATGGGCACCGGAAGCATGAACCTGCCTCAAACGGCCGGCGACTACTTCGGGTAGATGGCGGCAGGAGGCTTCCATGAACCACTCGATCTACAGCGCAGATCGCGCGACCCATTTGAAAATCGTGGTCGTCGCCCTCGTCGCAGGGGTTGCGGTGGCTGGCCTCGGCATCACGGCACGCTCGGGTTCGGATGAAGGCCTGACCCAGACCGCCCACGTCATCAAGGCCGGCAAGCCGGTCGTTGTCACCAGTTCGAACGCGTCCCTCGTTCGCTAAGGAGATCTGACGAGTTTTGTGAATTCACGCGGCTCTTTACCAGCCCCCCAAAGTCGCCACGTGGATATGTAGACGACCCCAACCCCAAGTCGACTACAGAAAGCGCCCGCCCCCCACGGGCGCTTTCCCATTTCTGGTACCTCGTCATTGCGAGCGCACGCGCGTCCAGTTCGTCATTGCGAGCGCAGCGAAGCAATCCAGACTGCCTCCGCGGAAAGACTCTGGATTGCTTCGCTGCGCTCGCAATGACGGAGCAAGCGCCACGGCCCTGCCTGCCAACTACCTTCCCCCATACGTCGGCGGCGGCGCCTGCACGGTCGGAGCGGCCGCGGCAAACAGCTCGTCCTTGCGCCCCGAGAGCGGCGGATAGATGCGCTTGCGGTTGATGGTCTCTTTGGTCGCCTTTGCCTCCGCGCCTGTGGCACGGACCTCGCGATTCCATCCTTCCGTATAGAGCGCGCCCCAGCCGCCGAGATCGAGCACAGTGACGTACCAGTCGATCCGCAGCGGCAGCATGGGCAAGCCGACGAGATCGGCGACCACGTTGTGGCCGGCGAAGCGGCCCATGGGACGGGCGAACTGACAGGACATCACCGTCGGATGCAGCCCGTCGATCACGCTCGAGGCGACGTCGCCGGCCGCGAACACGCCGTCGACATCGGCCACGCGCATGAAGGGATCGACGAGGAGACGCCCGAGGGAATCGCGCCCGCCCGGAAAGTTCGCCGCCAAAGGGCTTGCCCGCATGCCCGCGCACCAGATCACCGTCCGTGTCGGAATGAATTCGCCCGAGCTCAGGCGCATGCCCGCGGCCTCGATCGCGGCGACACGCACGCCGAGCCGCGTCTCGATGTCGAGCGAAGCCAGGGCCGTCTCGATCACCGGGCGCGCGTTCGCGCCGATGCTGGCGCCGACGCTCGGATTGGGATCGACGAGGATGATGCGGCGGCGGCCGGTGATCCCTGCGCGCGCCAACTGGTCCGGCATCTCAGCTGCGACTTCGATGCCGGTGAAGCCGGCGCCGACCACAACCACCGTTGAATGGCCTGGAGACGGCGCGCTGCGTCCGAGCGAAACCAGATGATCTTCAAGGCGGAGCGCCGCGGCATAGGTGTCGACGTCGAAGGCGTGTGCGGCCAGGCCGGGAATGTCGGGGCGCATCACCGCGCTGCCGAGCGCCAGCACGAGGCGGTCATAGTGCAGCGTCTCCTTGCCGGCGCTGGTGACGAGCGAGATTTCGCGCCGGGCCGGATCGATCGCCTCGACCTCGCCAAGGCCGTGGCTGACGCCGATCGGATCGAGCAATTGCGGAAGCGGAAGCGCGACCTCGGCGAGATCGGCCTCGTAATTGCGCACGCGGATATTGTGATAGGGGTTTCGGTCGACGAGACGGATCTCGATGTCGCGCTCGCTCGCACCGATCTCCTCGCGCTTGCGCGCGGCGCCGATGGCCGCCCACAAGCCCGCAAACCCGGCGCCGAGCACGACTATACGCGCCATCTCCGCCTACTGCGCTTTCCAGAGAAAACCTGCGGCCTGCCCGCGGAGACAGACTAGCTCAACAACAGGCGCCGACCAAATGCGGCAGCGTCCGCGCCGCTGCACAAAATCGCGATTTACGCCTCGCGCAACTCCGACGGCGTCGCGCCAAAGCGCTTGCGGAAGGCGCGGTTGAAGTAGGACAGATCGGAGAAGCCGGAGGAATGCGCGATGTCGCTGATCTTGCGCATCCTGGCGCGGGGATCGCCGAGCAGCTTGCGCGCATGGAGCAGGCGCTGCTCCAGCACGAATTCGGTGAAGGTCGTGCCGGCCTGCTCGAACAGGCGCTGGGCCTGGCGCGGGCTCAAGCCGGAGCGCGTCGCAATTTCGGCGAGGCAGAGATCGTTGCGGCCGAGCGCGGCCATCACGTCGGCGCGCATGAGATCGAGGCGCGCCGCCGCCTGCCCGCGACCGCGTGCGCGGCTTGCGTGCTCGGCATCGGTGCCGAGCAGGAGACCGACGAGATCGACCATGTGCTGCGCGGTCAGGCGCTGGCCGACCGCATCGAGATGCGGCGCGTGATTGGCGGCGATCGCGTGGTAGCGGAAGATGGTCTCGGCGACCGCGCCGTCGACGAGCACCTGCGAGAGCTTGTCCTCGGCGCGCGGATTGATGTCGAGCAGTGCACGGCGCGGCATGCGAATGCTGGTGAAGCGGTCGGCCTCGGTGTGGCCGACGGTCCCGGTCACGCTCATGTCGACGAGCACCATCTGGGCGGGCGCGAGCTCGACGGTGTGGCCGTTCTGCCCGACGCGGACGAGCCCTGCGTGGGCCGCGATCAGGACGAGATCGTCGCTGCCGTCGGCAAGTTGGCTCTGCGTGCGGGAATATTGCGCCGAGGCGCCTTCCGGAATGGCGAGCGTGATGTTGTCGACGACGCTGATCTGCAGCCGGCAATCGATGCTGTCGCCATGGCTCGGCCCGATATCGAGGCCGCAGCGACCGACGGCCCGCTCGCGCCAATGCTCGAAGGCCGGACCGTGCGGCAGGCCTGCATATTGGTGAAGGAAGATGCCCGGCGTTCTCGCTGCATCCATCTGATTTTCTCGCCCTTTCCGGCATCACCGACTTCAAATTCCGGGGATTTGACGCCGCGCAGCGAGCGGAGGTTCAAATCGGGAGCGGATTCGGGGGCACTTGTCGGGCTGCGACAGCGGGATGGACCGTGGCGACAGTCGCCGTGGCACCTATTTCTGCGCGGGCGCCTGCGGTTGGGACGGCGGCACGGTCTCGATCAGCTTGCCGGAAAACACCGGGGCGGAGGTCGGCTGGCCGTTCGGCGAGCCGCCCGCCTGCTCGACGGTGACGGCGAAGGTCGCGCTATTGACGACCTCGGCATCGTAGGAGGCGAGCAGTGGACGCGCGGTGAAATCGCCGGCGCCGATCACGCCGAGCGAGCGCGGGCGCGGCAGCTTGTCCGAGATCAGCCAGAGCTCGAAGCTCTTGCCGGGCTCCGGCGTCGCGCCGACCTTCCGCACCGTGAAATTCCGCGTCGCGCCGTCGATGGTGAGGATGAAGGCGGGACCGCCGCCCGAGCCCTGCAACAGCGCGACATATTGCGCGGAGGCGGCGAGCGGCGCGGCCGGCGTCTTCACCTCCACCGTCTGGATGCGCGGCGGAGGACGCAAGGCGCCCGGCAGCGCATCGGGCAGGAAGATCTGCAGCGACAGCGTCACGAGCAGCGCAGCCGCGAGCGCACTGAGCACCGATGCGACGGTGCGCCAGCGCTTCACCCGGCCCTCGAGTCGAATCACATTGCTGTCGTCGGCGAGCGGCGCTTGGGGCGCACGGACGACGTTGGCATCCGGCGCATGGACTTGCGGGATGAATTGCGGCGCGATGTCCGGAAGAGCATCAGGATCGGGACGCGGCGCCTCAGGCGGCCCGTCTTCGGGCTGCAGCATCTCCGGCGGCTGCGAACTCTCGGGCGGAGACTCCGCAGGTCGACGCGAGAACGTCTCGGGCACAGGCGGCTGTGGTGGCGCCGAAGCTTCGGCAGGCGCAGGCGGCTCCTGCGCGGCGGTCGTGCGCGCGATCTCCGCCCTGATGTTCTCCCACACGATCGGACGCGGCTCGACCGAGCCGACCATCTGGTTGAGCACGCCGAGCCGATAGGCCCAGGCCTGCACGATCTCGGCGAACGCCGGGTCCACCGCCATCATGGTCTCGACCTGCGCGCGCTCGTCGGCGCCGAGCGTTCCGAGCGCATATTCCGCGGCGAGCGCGATATGGTCCTCCGTGTAGGCCATCAATTGCAGTCCAGAACCACCCTCATCATCCTAGCGCTCACAGTCCGAGGCACTCCCGGATATCCAGCATGCTGCGCCGCAGCCACGTCTTCACCGTGTTGACGGGCGCGGCGAATTTCTCCGCCAATTGCTCGCGGCTCCAGCCGTTGTAATAGGCGAGCAGCACGAGCCTCTGACGGTCCGGCTCGAGCCGGCCGATGCATTCCAGGAGCCGCTTCAGCTCCTCGGTCATCTCGCGGCGCGCCAGCGGATCGGGACTTTCGGCCGCGACCTCCATCGCCTGAGGCTCTTCCTCGATGGAGGCTTCCGACTTCTTGCGGACGATGTCGATGGCGCGGTTGCGCGCGATCGAGGCCATCCACGTGATCGGCGAGGACAGGGCCGGATTGAACTGGCCGGCGCTGCTCCAGATCTTGACGTAAGTCTCCTGAATGACCTCCTCCGCGAGATCCTGCCTGCGCAAGATACGGAGCACGACGCCGTAGAGTTTCGCGCGCGTGGCGGCGTAGAGGCGCTCGAACGCGGCCTGATCGCCCTTCGCCACCGCCTCAATCAACCCGACCAGCTCCGCTGGCGTCAGCATTCAGCCCCCTGGACCGCGGTCCGTCGCTTCCCTTCACCTCTCCCCGACGGGGAGAGGTCGATTTGCGCAGCAAATCGGGTGAGGGGGCGCAGGGCCAACGGGAAACCGTCACCCCTCACCCGGCGCTCCGCGCCGACCTCTCCCAAGGGAGAGGCGGGCACCGCCGTCGCTGACACAGCATTCATTCCCGCCACCATAGCGCCGGGCCAAGCCGACCACCAAGGGGCGCGGCGCCACACTGTGGACAGCACATGCGAAAACCCGGACCTTGCGGGTCCGGGTTTTGGCAATTCCTGGAGGGGCGGCTAGCGGCTCAGGCGACGGCGCCGATGCGGGCACGCATCAGGCCGATGCTGTCGAGGTCGGCCTGCTCGCGGGCGTTCTCCTCGGCACGCTCGCGGGCCTGGTCGCGCTCGTCGAGCAGCTCGACCTTTTTCAGCTCCTCGAAGGCCTCGGCCAGTGCGGCCTTGGCTTCCTCGAGCTGGCCCTTGAGTTCGTCGGCCGAACGGGTCAGGTTCTCGCGGCGCTGGATCGCGGCTTTGGCGTAGGTCGGGTAGGCGAAGTGCGAGGGATCGTTGATCCCGGCGCGCTCCTGCTCGGTCTGGATCTCGCGTTCGAGATCGACCGACATGCGCTGGAAGTCGGCGATCATGGTCTCGATCTGGGTGACCCGGCGGCGCTTCTCGTCGACCTGAAACTTCTTCAGGCGGATGAGGGTATCTCGTGACTTCATCGACTCGTACTCCCCAGAAGTCCCCCCGCTGCACGTGGGACGATACCGGTCACCCCACAGGCCCGATGGGGGCCCAGACCGGCTCTGCTACTCTGTGGGATCGGATGATGACCGGACAAAGTTAGCGTTCCGTTTCCAAATTGCCGAGGATTTGCGCCAATTGGCGATAGCCCTCCGCGAGCGATGCCTTTTCGTCCTTGCGCTGGCGCAGGAAGGCTTCCAGCGGCTCGTTGAGGCGGATGGCCTCGTCGACCTCGGGACTGGAGCCGGCGCGGTAGGCGCCGAGACGGATCAATTCCTCCATGTCGGCATAGGTCGCCATCACCTGGCGGGCACGCTGGATGACCGGCCAGAACTGCGGATCGGCCGATTTCGGCATCGTGCGCGAGACGGATTTGAGGATGTTGATCGCAGGATAGCGGCCGCGCTCGGCGATCGAGCGCTGCATCACGATGTGGCCGTCGAGGATGCCGCGCACGGCATCGGCGATCGGCTCGTTATGGTCGTCGCCGTCGACCAGCACCGTGAAGATCGCCGTGATGGCGCCCTCGCCCAATCCCGGCCCGGCACGCTCCAGCAGCTTCGGCAACTCGGTGAAGACGGTCGGCGTGTAACCCTTGGCCGTCGGCGGCTCGCCGGCAGACAGGCCGATCTCGCGCTGGGCCATGGCAAAGCGCGTCACCGAGTCCATCAGGCAGAGCACGTCCTTGTCCTCGTCGCGAAAATATTCGGCGACCGCGAGCGTCAGGTAGGCCGCCTGGCGGCGCATCAGCGCCGGCTCGTCGGAGGTCGCGACCACCACGACCGAGCGCGCGAGGCCCTCCTCGCCGAGATCGTCCTGCAGGAATTCCTGCACCTCGCGGCCGCGTTCGCCGATCAGCCCGATGACGCTGACATCGGCATCGACGTTGCGCGCCAGCATCGACAGCAGCACCGACTTGCCGACGCCGGAGCCTGCGAAGATGCCCATGCGCTGACCGCGGCAGCAGGTGAGAAAGGTGTTCATGGCGCGCACGCCGAGATCGAGCGGGCTGCCGACGCGCTTGCGCGAATGTGCGGGCGGCGGCGTATTGCGGAACGGCATCGGCGAAGAGCCCTGCGGCAGCGGCCCCTTGCCGTCGATCGGCTCGCCCAGCGCATTGACGACGCGTCCGAGCCAGGCCGCGGACGGCCGCACCTGGTTGGCGGCATTGGCGATGACCGCCTTGCAGCCGCGGCGCACGCCCTCGAGGCCGGCGAACGGCATCACCACGGCATTGTTGCCGGAGAAGCCGATCACCTCGCACGGAATGGTGCGGTTGGCGCCGGTCTCGATCACCAGCCGCGCGCCGACCGACATCGCGTGGATCGGGCCGGCCACCTCGACCATCAGACCGCGAACGCCGACCACGCGGCCATAGATGTTGATGCCGTCGATGTCGCCGATCTGTTCGGCCAGCGCCTTCATAGGGGGGCCTTCATCAGCAGCGCGCCTTCATATGAGGGTCCTCATGAGATGGCCGCCTTCGGTGATCCCGGGACATCACGGTGAAAACCTTAAGTTTCGCCATATTTCTGAACGGCGCTTAACTTCGTGTTTACCCGCATCATTAATCATTGCGTCACTGTCTTTGAGACTGAGCGTGACTCCCCTTCAGAAGAAGGCCGAGTCGCGGGAGTCGGTTAGGCCCGTCTCTTAAAGTGGAGCTTGAACGGAATCGGGTAACGAAAGCTGCTTCTTCCGCAAGACCTTAGGGCGATTCGACAAAAATTGCACCGGGGGGACTTGCGTTCCAGAATCAGACTTTGTTAACCATCTGTTGTCAGGATCCGAATCAGTTGTTCAAAGGCGTTTTGTTGAGTGCCGCGAATGCGGCCGACCTGACGCCCAGGAGCGGCGACTATGGGGAACTGGCATGCGCGTTTTGCTGATTGAAGATGACAGCGCCGTCGCGCAGTCGATCGAGCTGATGCTGAAGTCGGAGAGCTTCAACGTCTACACGACCGATTTGGGGGAAGAAGGCGTCGATCTCGGTAAACTATACGATTACGACATTATTCTCCTCGACCTCAACCTGCCCGACATGTCCGGCTACGATGTGCTCAAGCAGCTCCGGGTCTCCAAGATCAAGACACCGATTCTGATCCTCTCCGGCCTCGCCGGCATCGAGGACAAGGTCAAGGGTCTCGGCGTCGGTGCCGACGACTACATGACCAAGCCCTTCCACAAGGACGAGCTGGTGGCCCGCATCCACGCCATCGTGCGCCGCTCCAAGGGCCATGCCCAGTCGGTCATCCAGACCGGCGACCTCGTCGTCAACCTCGACACCAAGACGGTGGAAGTCGGCGGCCAGCGCGTGCATCTGACCGGCAAGGAGTATCAGATGCTGGAGCTGCTCTCGCTCCGCAAAGGCACGACCCTCACCAAGGAAATGTTCCTCAACCACCTCTATGGCGGCATGGACGAGCCCGAGCTGAAGATCATCGACGTCTTCATCTGCAAGCTCCGCAAGAAGCTCGCCAACGCCTCCGAGGGCCGCAACTTCATCGAGACCGTCTGGGGCCGCGGCTACGTGCTGCGCGAGCCGCACGAGGCCGACGAGCGCATCCCCGCCTGATCCCTGGGGTTTACGTCGCGAGCCCAGTCAGGCTCGATCCTCCCAGCCTGGACCCCGCCGCAAATGGCGGGGTTTTCGTTTTTGGGGGACGCTTCATCGGAAGCTTAACGTTTGAACCACTAGCCTTCCCCTGCCGACGAATGGTCGCTGCACGATGGGGGAACGATGATCCTGCAATCACTCGCCGGCCTGCCCGCCTTCCTGGTCTATTTCTGCACCGGGCTGATCGCGATCGTGGCCTATCTGTTCGTCTACACCCGCATCACGGCGCATAACGAATTCCAGCTCATTCGCGACAACCAGCCGGCCGCGGCGATCGCGCTCGGGCTCAGCCTGCTCGGCTTCGTGGCGCCGCTGGTCAGCGCCATCGCGCATTCGGCCAACGTGCTGGACTGCCTGATCTGGGCGACGATCGCGCTGATCGTGCAGGTCATCGTGTTCTATCTCGTCAAGGTTCCGGTGCCGGACTTGTCGAGGCGCATCGATGACGGCGAGCTTGCCCCCGCGATCTGGCTCGGCCTGTCCTCGCTCGCCGCGGGCCTGCTCAACGCCGCCAGCATGATCTACTGACATGGCCGACAAACCCGCCAAGAAGGAGTTCGGCAAGCGCCGGCCAGTCGCCGAGCCGCCGCCGCGACCGCCGGTGAAGCGCTCCGGCCACGTCGCGCTGCTGGTGATGGGCACGATCGCCGTCGGCACCACCGCCTACACCTTGATGCCGCGGCAGAACTGCGAGCCCACGCCCGGCGCCGTGCCGGGGCAGACGACCACGACCTGCACCAGCAGCAGCAGCAGTTCGTCGGGCGGCAGCAGCTCGCGTTGGTCGTCGCGATCGAGCCTGTTCAGCGGCGATTCCTCCAGCCATACCTCGTCGGGAACGTCGTCCGATATCAGCCACAGCAGCGTGAGCCGCGGCGGCTTCGGCTCGTTCGGCCACGGCTTCTCGGGCGGCGGCTGATCCATGCAGCGCATCACCTGCCTGGAGCGCGACGACTGGCGAGAGACCGCGGCACGATGCGGCTTCGTCTTTCACACCATCGACGGCGAGCGCTATTGGGACGAGCGCGCCTATTACGGCTTCACGCTGGACGAGATCGAGCGTGGC
This sequence comes from Bradyrhizobium sp. USDA 336, assembly GCF_044908355.1. Classification (NCBI taxonomy): domain Bacteria; kingdom Pseudomonadati; phylum Pseudomonadota; class Alphaproteobacteria; order Hyphomicrobiales; family Nitrobacteraceae; genus Bradyrhizobium; species Bradyrhizobium sp. USDA 336. The sequence goes on from NZ_JBIYDC010000002.1 coordinate 4,503,110, forward strand.
ATCGAGGCGCCGACCGGCGATATCGATGCGATGTGCCTGGAGCTTGCCGGCCGCGTCATCGGCGACGAGCGGCATCTGCGGCGCTTGAAGATTCCGGAAGCGTTCTGGGGCCTGATCGCGGAGAGCTGGAAGCGCCACGACCGCAGCCTCTATGGCCGGCTCGATCTGAGGTTCGACGGCAAGTCGCCGGCAAAGCTGCTCGAATACAACGCGGACACGCCGACCTCGATCTTCGAGGCCGCGGTGTTCCAATGGACCTGGCTCGAACAGGCGATCGAACGCCGCGTCATCCCCTCGCGTGCCGACCAATTCAACTCCATCCACGAGCGGCTGATCGCGGCATGGAAGGAGATCGCTGGGAGCCACGTCCATCTCACAGGGATCACCGGCAACGAAGAGGACGCCGGCACGCTCGCTTATCTCGAAGACACCGCGCGCCAGGCCGGACTCTCGACGACGCTGCTCGACATCGAGCAGGTCGGCTGGCGCGACGGGGCCGGCGGCTTCGTCGATCTCGGCGAGAACGACATCGCGCTCGCCTTCAAGCTCTACCCCTGGGAATGGATGTTCCAGGACACCTTCGGCGCAAAGCTGAAGGATGCTCCGACGCGCTGGATCGAACCGCCGTGGAAGGCGGTGATCTCCAACAAGGGCATCTTGCCGCTGCTCTGGGAGATGTTTCCGAACCATCCCAATCTGCTGCCGGCCTTCTTCGAGGATGATCCGCGCGCCGCCGAGCTCGGCACGTCCTATGTGCGCAAGCCGCTGCTGTCGCGCGAAGGCGCCAATGTCACGATCGTGTCCGGCGGCCTGCCGCTCGACGAGCAGACGGGGCCTTACGGCGCCGAAGGCTTCGTGCGCCAGGCGCTCGCTCCGCTGCCGAACTTTTCGGGCTTCTATCCGGTGATCGGAAGCTGGCTCGTGAACCACGAGGCCTGCGGGCTGTCGATCCGCGAGGACGAGAGCCCGATCACGGGCAACCGCTCGCGCTTCTTGCCGCATGCGATTTTGTGATTTTGTCATTCCGGGGCGCGACAAAGTCGCAAGCCCGGAATCCATAACCACAGTCGGATGAAATGGCCCTGGTCTAACCGCCTGCCTATTTCGATGGCCTGTGGTTATGGATTCCGGGCTCCGCGCTAATGCGCGGCCCCGGAATGACAAAGAGAACTCACCTCGCCGCGGCGATCTTGAGCGACGGCGGCATCAATCCGCCCATCGGACGGCCGGAGCGCGCGGGGTTGAGCTGATAGAGGCCGCGGCGATCGGCGATGGGGCGGAACGCGTCCGTGATGCCGACGACGGATTCGGCCGCCCCGAGCAGCAACGTGCCGTCGGCCTCCATCGCCTTCGCCAGGCGCTCGAAAATCACCGCCTTGGTGTCCTGGTCGAAATAGATCAGCACGTTGCGGCAGAAGATCACGTCGAACGTGCCGAGATGGGAGAAGTCCTGCAGCAGATTGAGCTGGCGGAACTGCACCATGGCGCGAATGTCGGCGTTGAGCTGCCAGAGCTCGCCGGTTTGCGTGAAGTATTTCACCAGATGCTGGATCGGAAGACCGCGCTGCACCTCGAACTGGCTGTAGAGGCCGGCCTTGGATTTCTCCAGCACCTCCTGCGACAGATCGGTGGCGACGATCTCGATGCGCCACCCCGCGAGCGCCGCGCCCATCTCCTTCACGCACATCGCGATCGAATAGGGCTCCTGCCCGGTCGAGGCGGCCGCCGACCAGATGCGAAGCGACTTGCGCGCCGCACGCGCCTGGATCAGGCCCGGCAGGATGGTGTCGCGCAAGTGATCGAACGGAATCTTGTCGCGGTAGAAGAACGTCTCGTTGGTGGTCATCGCTTCGACCACGTCGGTCGCAAGCCGGCCGTCGCCGTTCCTGATCTTCAGGACGAGGTCGGGGATGCCGGGAAGGCTTGCCTTGCGGGCGAGCGGCAGCAGCCGGCTTTCGACCAGATATTGCTTGTCGGCGGAGAGATCGAGACCGGAGCGCTCTTTCAGGAACTTGCGCAGATAGTCGTAATCGGCGGGCGTCACGAACGGTCTCCCGCGAACAGGCGGTTGACCTTGGCGCCGATCTGGTTGAGCGGCAGGATCGCCGCGCAGATGCCGGCATTGGCCGCCGCGCCGGGCATGCCCCAGACCACGCTGGAGGCTTCGTCCTGCGCGATCACGCTGCCGCCGGCCGCGACGATGTCCTTGCCACCGCGCATGCCGTCCGAGCCCATGCCGGTCAGGATCACCGAGAGGATGTTGCCGTGCCAGACGTCGATGGCGGAGGTGAAGAGCGGATCGACCGCAGGCTTGCAGAAATTGACGGCGGGGCCGTCATCGAGCGCGATCACCGGATCGGCGCCGCTGCGCGTGACGCGCATGTGCTTGCCGCCCGGTGCGAGGTAGATCCGTCCCGGCTTCACCGGCTCGCCGTCGACCGCCTCAGCCGCCGGCCGGCGGCTCGAGCGCGCCAGATGCTCGGCCAGGATGGTGGTGAAGGTCGGCGGCATGTGCTGGGTGATCAGCACCGGGAAGCGATCGATCACCGGGCCGAGCTCGGTGACGAGCGCCATCAGCGCCTGAGGCCCGCCGGTCGATGAGCCGATCAGCAGCACCTTGGGCGCCTGGGTCGAGAACGGACGCGTTGACACCGAGCCTGACGAGGGGGCCGGAGCGGGCGCAGGCGCGGCAGGCCGCGCGACAGGACTGCGCGCGACGGGAGCCGGGCTCGCGGGCGCCAGCGGCGGGCTCGCAACCGCAGACTTGCGACGCAGCCGCGCGCCGAGATGGCGGATCTTCTGGATCAGGTCGTGATGGAAGATATCCGCGGCCGACGCCTCACGCGTCGATTCCGGCTTGGGAATGTAATCGGCCGCGCCGAGCGACAAGGCCTTGAAGCTGATCTCCGCGTTGCGGCGGGTCAGGGTCGAAGCCATGATGATGACGAGATCGCGCTTCTTGGCGAGCAGTTGCGGCAGCGCCGAGAGGCCATCGAGCTCAGGCATTTCGATGTCGAGCACGGCAACATCGGGATTGATGCGATCGAGCTGGTTGACCGCCTCGAGCCCGGTGCGCAGCGAGGCCGCGACCTCCATGTCGTGCTCGGCGCCGATCCAGCGCGAGATCAGACCGCGGATGACGACGGAATCGTCGACGATCATCACCCGCAGCGGCCCGGTTTCGCGCGACGTGCCCATGGTCGAATTACCTGCGAACGCAACACTCATTACCCACCAACTCAGACTGAAACGGTTCAGTTGAAAACAAGCGCCGAAGGATCCGTTCAGCCTCCGGGCGATCGCTCAGATCAGGCCGACTTCCTGAAATTTCGCCGTCACGATGTCCTTGTCGAACGGCTTCATGATGTATTCGTTGGCGCCGGCGTGCAGAGCGCGCGCGATATGCGCGACGTCGTTCTCGGTGGTGCAGAACACCACCTTGGGCTGGTCGCCGCCGGGCATTCGCCTGAGATGGCCGAGGAACTCGTAGCCATCCATGACCGGCATGTTCCAGTCGAGCAGCACCGCGTCCGGCAGGCCGCGCTTACAGGCCTCCAGCGCCTTCTCACCGTCCTCGGCTTCGAGGATTTGGAAGTCGAGCCCCTCCAGGATCCGGCGCGCAACCTTTCGGATGACGCTGGAATCATCAACGACGAGACAAGTTCGCATGTGAACCTCTGCTTCCTTCCCCCCTTTGCTGGGGCACTTCCAATCGCAAGTCCCTCGGCGGCAATGCCGCCGTATCAGGCCGCCATCATCTCGGGCGCGAGCTCGAGGACACGGTCGACGTCGAGGACGACCATGAGCTGGCCGTCGAGGCGGTGGACGCCGCCGGCGAGCTTGGCCATGCGGGGGTCGAGGTTGACGGGGTTTTCTTCCTTGCCGTCCTCGGGCAGGCGCAGCACCTCGCCGATCTGGTCGATCAGGAGGCCATAGGATTCGCCGCGCAGGTCGACGCCGACCGCCATCGCGGTCTTGCCGTCCTCGTCCTTGGGCAGGCCGAGGCGCGAGCGCATATCGACCACGGTGACGATGCGGCCGCGCAGGTTCAAAACGCCCGCGATCTCGCGCGAGGCCAGCGGCACGCGGGTGACGCGCTCGGGCATGAACACGTCCTGGACGCGGGAGATCGGCAGGCCGAACAGCTGGCCGCCGATCATCGCGGTGACGTACTCGACCATGGCGCCTTCAGCGGACTGGGTCTTCTTGCTCATTTCAGTGTCTCCTGGTCCATGCCGCTTAAGGTTTAAGCCGCGGCCGCCCGGCTCAGCTCGGAGGCGCCGGCGGCGCCCGCGGTCTGCTCCTTCAGCGCCGCGATCAGGCCGGGACGGTCGAACTTGGCGACATAATCGTGGAAGCCGGCCTGACGGCCGCGCTCGATCGCCGCCGGCGACACCAGCGCCGAGAGGCCGATGATCGGCGTCGCGGCGAGGTTGTTGTCGGAGCGGACGACTTCCGCGAACTCGAACCCGTTCATGTCGGGCATCTCGATGTCGGTCAGGATCACGTCGAAGCTTTGGGCGCGCAGTGCTGCGAGGCCCTCCTGCGCGGTCGGCGCGGTGCGGACGCGGTAGCCGGCGGCCTTCAGCACCGGCGCCAGCATGTTGCGGAAGAAGGCCGAGTCGTCGACCAGCAGCACCGACTGCGAATGCAGCGACGGCTTCATCTCCTTGCGGGTGAACCAGTCGGCGAACGCCATCGGCAGGAAGTGGCCGACGTCGATCACCTCGGTGGCCTGGCCCTTGATCACGGCCGAGCCGAGAATGCCGGAGGAGGAGCCGCCGACCTCGATGTTGAGCCGTTCCTCGACGATGTCGATGATCTCGTCGACGACGAGGCCCATGGAGCGGCCGTCGTCGGCGAACACCAGGATCGGCTGGGCGCCCTGGGAAGCAATGGTGACGCCTTCCATGGCCACCAGCGGCATCAGCTGCTCGCGGTACTGCACCATGTAGCGGCCGTTCGAGAACTCGATCTTGTCGGCGGGCAGCTCTTCCAGGCGCGTGACGAGGCCGAGCGGGACCGCCTTGGGCTGCGACGAGCCGGCGCGGAACACCAGCAGCGAGGTGGTCTGCTCGCCACTTCCGATGTGATGGCCGGCCGCTTCGTCGCCCATGTCATGGGCCGAGGAGCCGGCGGCGCCGAGCGCCTTGGCGATGCCGTTGGGATCGATGATCATGATGACCGCGCCATCGCCCAGAATGGTGTTGCCGGAGAACATGTCGATGTGACGCAGTTTTGTCGACATCGGCTTGACCACGATTTCTTCGGTGTGGAACACGCCGTCGACGACGATGCCAAACGTCTGGCTGCCGACTTGCGTCACCACGATGAAGCCGTTCTCGGGATCGGAGGCCGCGCCGTCGTCGATCTTCAGGAGCTTCTTCAGATGGATCAGCGGCAGCAGCTTGTTGCGCAACCTGAGCACCGCGGTGTCCTTGATGCGCTCGATGCGGTGCTCGGAGTTGGCGCGGGCGCGGACCAATTCCACGACCGAGAGCTGCGGGATCGCGAAGCGGTCGCCGGCGGCTTCGACGATCAGCGCCGAGACGATGGCGAGCGTCAGCGGGATCTTGATGGTGACGGAGCTTCCTTCGCCCGCCACGCTCTTGATGTCGATGGTGCCGCCGATCTGGTCGATATTGGTGCGGACCACGTCCATGCCGACGCCGCGGCCCGAGACCGAGGTGATGGCAGCGGCAGTGGAGAAGCCCGGCGCGAAGATGAACTTGTGGATCTGGGCTTCGCTCATCTTCTCGAGCTCGGCCTCGGTGACGAGACCGGACGAGAGCGCCTTGGCCTTGATCTTCTCGGTGTTGAGGCCGCGGCCGTTGTCGGCGATGCAGATGATGATGTGGCCGCCCTCGTGATAGGCGGACAGGCGAATGGTGCCCTGCTCGCCCTTGCCGCTGGCGAGGCGCTCGGCGGGGGTCTCGAGGCCGTGATCGGCGGAGTTGCGCACCATGTGGGTGAGCGGGTCCTTGATCAGGTCGAGCACCTGGCGGTCGAGCTCGGTGTCGGCGCCGTGCATCTCGAGCTCGATCTGCTTGCCGAGTTCGGATGAGAGGTCGCGGACGATGCGGGGCAGCTTCTGCCAGGCATTGCCGATCGGCTGCATGCGCGTCTTCATGACGCCTTCCTGCAGCTCGGCGGTGACGTTGGAGAGGCGCTGCAAGGGCACCTTGAACTCGGTGTCCTCGTTGCGGCGGGAGATCTCCAAGAGCTGGTTGCGGGTCAGGACCAGCTCGGAGACCATAGTCATCAGGTGCTCCAGCGTATCCACGTTGACGCGGATCGACTGGTTGGCGATGCGGTCGCCCTCGCCCGCCATCTCGTCGGCCATCGACTTCTTCGGCGCGGCCTTTTCCCTGGCGGGTTTTGCGGCAACGGGCGCTTCAGCAGCCGGCGCGGGCTCGGCCTTGACCTCAGCCTTGGCCACGGGCGCGGGCACCGGCGCTTCGATCGCGGTCTCGCGGAAGGCACGCTCGAGCTCGTCGAGCGAGACCTCGCCCGGACGCAAGGGGCGCTCCAGGGTCTGATCGACCAGCGTGCCCATGGTCATCTCCTTGGCGGGGGCGGCTGCAGCGGTGGGCGCTTCCGGCGCCAGCGGCGGAGCTTCAGTGACGGGAGCAGCAGTGCCGGCAGTCGGCATCGGCTGCGCCGAGCCTGACATGGCGGCCATGCCCTGCTCGACCATTGCCTCCAGCTTGTCGATGAGATCGCGGTCGTTCCCCTCCGGCTCGGCCTCGGTCGCCTCCAAGCCAGCCAAAATCTCCTTGATGCGGTCGATCGAGGACAGGATCACCGTCACCGCCTCGGCAGTCACAGGCATGCCGTCGCGGAACTTGCCCATGAGGGTCTCGCCGGCATGGGCCAGCGCTTCCAGCCGCGGCAGGCCGAGGAAGCCGCAGGTGCCCTTGATGGTGTGGACCAGGCGGAAGATGTTATCCAGGATCTTGGCGTTGTTCGGCTCCTGCTCGAACTTCACCAGCTGATTGTCCACGGTGTCCAGGCTCTCGCTGGTCTCCGTCAGAAACTCCCGCAACAGATCATCCATGAAAACAGGCCTTCATACAGGAAAGGCGCGCACGAGGCGTGATGCGCCATTTCGGAATGGGGCCAGCTTCACCGCAAAGCGTTTAATATTGGTTGAGTATGTGCAAAAGAACGGCACCAACAAAGAGATAAGGCGCTCCGGACAAGCCGAAGCGCCTCGTAAAGAATAGATTAAGAGGTCGGGCGCGACGCGCCGTTTACGAAGCGGTAACGATGATGGCTTCGCCTTCCGGCTTGAGCGTCACCGTGAGCCCGCAGGCCTGCGCCAGCAGCCGCGTATAGTAAGGCTGGATCGCATGCGCATCGGCAGCCGGCCCGCGCTCGCCGCTCAGGAGCTCGGAGATGTTCTGCGGCAGGCGTGCATTGTGTCCGGTCGCGGTGATGCGGAAGCTCATCGCCTCGCCCTCGCCGACCGGATCGACCGTCAGCATGCCGCCGCGCGGGATCGTGTGCTGGGCGACGACCAGCATGTTGAGCAGCAGCTTGACGCGGTTCTTCGGCAGCAGCAGCCGCGGCAGATTCCAGGTGATCGAGCACTTGCCGTCCTCGATATGGCCCTTCGCCATGGTCTGGGCATCGCCGAGATCGATCTGCGCGCCGGAGGAGCCGGCCGCGCCGAAGGCAAGACGGCAGAACTGGAGCCGGGCGGAGGCCGTCTTGGCGCTCTTGCGAATCAGATCGAGCGCGAACTCGCGATCCTCGGGCTTTGGATCGTCGTCGAGCACTTCGAGCCCGTTGACGATGGCGCCGACGGGGCTGATGAGATCGTGGCAGACCCGCGAGCACAGCAGCGCGGCGAGTTCGAGCATATCGGGAGCGGCAGTGGTCGCGGGCGACGAAGCGTCAGACATATAATGGGGTCCTGGAGGGTTCCTTGCACGGCGCTGGACGCCGCGAATCACGCATGCTTGACGGATGCTGCGGGTTCTAACATTCGCAACCCCGCGGCAGCTAGCTTGCGATCGGTTCGAGGCGGCCCTAAGCCCCAAGCGAATCGATCGGGGCGAATCAGTGGATGAGGAACGATATTGCTGACAGATGAGGCATCCAGGTGAAGCGGATCATTGACGGAGCGGCCGCTGCCGGCCTGATGGAGCCGCTCACTGCGCTGGTGGTGGAGGCGGGCGAAGCGATCCTCGCCGTCAACCGCGCGGCCATGCGGATCGACGGCAAGCAGGATGGCTCGCCGGTGACCGAGGCCGACCTTGCCGCCGACCGCATCATCGCGGACGGACTCGCGCAGCTCGCGGGCGACGTTCCGACGCTGTCGGAGGAGCGGACCCAGCTCGCCTCCCCGCCGTTCCAGGGCAGCTTCTTCCTGATCGATCCGCTTGACGGCACCAAGGAGTTCCTCGCCGGCCGCGACGAGTTCACCGTCAACCTCGCCTTGGTGACGGACGGCGTGCCGCTGCTCGGCATCGTCTCCGCACCCGCACTCGGCCTGCTCTGGCGCGGCATCGTCGGCCGCGGCGCCGAGCGCGTGAGGTTCAACGGCGCGACGATCGCCGCCGCCGAGTTGATCCGCACCCGCAAGCTGCCGACGCGCGGGGAGCCCTGGATCGCCGCAGTGAGCCGTTCGCACGGCGATGCCAGAAGCGAGGCGTTCATCGCCGACAGGCCTCATGCCGTCAGGATGACGTGCGGCTCGGCCGTGAAATTCGGCCGCATCGCGGAAGGCAGCGCCGACATCTATCCCCGTTTCGGGCCGACCTCGGAATGGGACGTCGGGGCCGGCTGCGCGGTCGTGACCGCGGCCGGCGGCAAGGTGACAGACGGCAAGGGCGGCGAGCTCCGATTCGGCCAGCGTAGCGATACCGGCTTCATCATCCCGGAATTCATCGCTTGGGGCGACAAGCAGGCGGTAGGCTGCTACTGACCGGGCGCGTTACTGCCCGAGCTTCTCCTGCAGGGCCGGCCAGCGCTTACCCACCTCATAGAGGAAGCGCTCGGGATCGGCGACGAAGGCGTCGCGATTGTCTTCCCGGCTGAACAAATAGAGCCGCTGCGCCACGATCGCGAAGAAATGCGGATTGGCGGCGACGGTGATGCCGCGGGCGATATCGACAGGATCATAACCGCCGAATTGCGGTCCGTAGATTTCGGGATGGGCCTGGAAAGAGGCGCGGTTGCCCTCGTTCCGGAAGCGCCAGACGGCCCCCCCGAGGTTCGCCTCGAACTCCGCCGTCCCCTGCACGGCCGCACCGGCGACGAAATAGGCGACGGGGTCGAAACCCTCGATGGCGACGCCGCTGAAGCGATTGACGACGATCCGCTCAGTGGTGGCGGCCCCTGTCGGTCCGCCGGCACCGAGGATCCAAATGCCGGCCAGCAGGCAGAGGCGGCGGGCGATCAAGGCAATTCCGGGGCGCAAAGGGCTATCTTCCTGCCGTTGTGCCGTCATAGTTGCTGCGGATAACATCCGAGTCGAGGGGACACCCGGCGCAACCTAGGGCCATGCCTGTTGGCGTGAGGTTAAGGAAGCGACCGGATTCGGTACCAGGGGTTCTTTTATGACTTTTGCATCACGCCTTGCTGCGCTCGCGCTTGCCGCGATGATCGGCTGGATCGTGCCGGCCTCCGCCCAGCAGGCGCCGCCGCCTGACCTGCCGCCGCCGCAGCGGACCCCGACGCCCAATACCTATGGGCCGGACGAGCTCGTTACCGCCGGCCATCGCTTCTTCGGCAACGTCTCGCGCGGGCTTGCCTCGATCATCGAGAAGGCGGTCAGCCAATGGGGCCTGCCGAACGGCTACATCCTGGGTGAGGAAGGCTCCGGCGCCTTCGTCGCCGGCCTGCGCTACGGCGAGGGCACGCTCTACACCAAGAACGCCGGCGACTTGCGCGTCTACTGGCAGGGCCCCTCGCTCGGCTTCGACTGGGGCGGCGACGGCGCCCGCACCATGACGCTGGTCTACAACCTGCCCGCCACCAACGCGATCTACCAGCGCTTCGGCGGCATCGACGGCTCAGCCTACATCATCGGCGGCTTCGGCATGACGGCGCTCACCGCCAACAACATTGTGCTGGTGCCGATCCGCTCCGGGCTCGGCCTGCGCCTCGGCGCCAATATCGGCTATCTCAAATACACCCCGCGGGCGACCTGGAACCCGTTCTAGGCCCGCGTCCTCCCCACTGCCCACCGATCAAGGTTAACGACAGAGCGGGGCTGGCTTTCTGCCGGCCCGCCATGGCATTGTCGTTGGTGAATTTTTCCTTAAGCTTGGGAGTTCTGGCCCATGGTCGAACCGATCATGTACCTGGCGATCGGTTTCCTGCTCTCGATGCTGTGCGGGCTTGCGATCCTGCCGCTGGTGCATAACCGCGCGGTGCGCCTGACCACGCGCCGGTTAGAAGCCGCCACCCCGCTATCGATGGCCGAGATCCAGGCCGACAAGGACCAGCTCCGCGCCGAATTCGCCATGTCCGCCCGGCGGCTGGAGATGAGCGTCGAGCAGCTCAAGAACAAGACCACGAGCCAGCTCGCCGAGCTCGGCAAGAAGAGCGACGCCATCAACCGCATGAAGATCGAGCTCGGCGAGAAGAACGCCACCATCTTCGCGCTGGAGGCGCGCGAGAAGGCGGTGAAGGAGCAGCTCCGCGCCACCGAGGAGGAATTCGCCGCCAAGACGGCGTCCTTGCGCGAAGCCGAGATCGCGTTGACGGACAAGCAGGCCGAGCTCGCCAAGATCAACTCCGAACTGTCCGACCGCTCGATGATGGCGGAGAGCCGCCAGGTCGAGCTGGTCGCAGTGCGCGCGCAGATCGAGGAATTGAAGCACCGGGTCGGCGATGCCGAGAAGGAATTTGCCGCCACGCAAGCGCGCCTCGCACAGGAGCGCACCGAATCCGAGACCGCCTCGCGCGAGCTCGGCGAGGCGCGCGGCCGCGTCGAGAATCTGAGCCAGCGCGTCACCGAGCTCGACCGCCAGCTCATCGTGCAGGTCAAGGAGGCCGAGATGCTGTCGAGCCGCGTCGCCGATCTCGAGGGACGCCTTGCCACGCAGGGCAAGCTGCTCGCCGAGCGCGACTACGAGAACAACCAGCTGCGCCAGGCCAACGAGGCCAATGAGCGCACCATCAAGGAGCTGCGCGTCGAGATCGCGGGCCTCAGCGGCGGCAAGTCGTCGGCTGCGATGGATCAGCTGCGCGCGGAAAAGGCCGCGCTGGAGGAGCAGCTGCGCAGCGCACGCGACGAACGCGCGAAACTCCAGCGCGACATCAACGCGATTCAGCAGCAGGCCGAGAGTTCCTGGGCGACCGAGCGCATGGAGAACGCGCTGCTGCGCGAGCGCATCAACGACATCGCGGCCGAAGTCGCCAAGCTGGCGATGCAGCTCGAAGGCCCGAACTCGCCGATCGAGGCGCTGCTCGCAGCCGAGGCCGGCCAGCCGCCGAAGCCGGCGCCGCGCCCGGCCAACGACGCGGCAACCAACGGCGCTCCAGCGCCCCGCCTGCCCGAAGGCGGTGGAACGCTGGCCGAGCGCATCCGTGCGCTCCAGGCCCACGCCTCCCGCGCCCGCCAGCAGGGCGCGTAAGCCGGCCGAAATCCGGCTTCCTGCGACCTGCCGAAGGTTTTCCGCCCCGGCGACGCCTTGAAAACTTGACACCTTCGACCGGCACTTCTAAATCGCGGGCTCCGATGTGCCGGCCGGCCTAGGCTGCGGCCGCCTGCATGATGGTCCCGGGCGCATAGCTCAGCGGGAGAGCGTTCCCTTCACACGGGAGAGGTCCAAGGTTCGATCCCTTGTGCGCCCACCACGCTTCGCCAAAAAAGGCTTCGCGTGGCGCAGCCACCCCCAATGGCAGCGAAGCGTGTCCGGCGTAGCTCGAAGAGCGTAGCCGGACTGCGGGTCTTTCCGCTCTGTCAAAAACCCGAAAACAACCCCATGCACAGTAGCCGACCTCAGTCGGATCAATGGGTTACGATTTTTCCGAATTTTTCTTGCTCCGTCGGGCAAAACAGGGGCATGATGGCATCATCGGGAGAGTGCACAGATGATCATCGCCTGGGCGGCCGGACGCATCGATGAGCGGGACGTTGGCTCACGGAGCCCGAACCGGCAATCTCTGCTCCGCAACCACGCGCACTGGCGGAAAAGAAACGCAATCCACGACGTCGAACAGCACGCTGATGCTGCCGCTGAATGACTCCGCGAAAGCGATCGCGTCATCGCGCTTTGCATCGGCGATTTGTGTGCCGAGCGTGCAATGAGGTCGCCAGTTTTCCGGCCGATAATGCAGCCGACACAAGGCTGGATCGATTGCAGCGCTGATGGAAGCGTGCCACCGGACGAGCGTTTCATCGAACTCCGGCTCCGCCCAGAGCACGAGTGGCGGACCTGCGAACCAACGAATTCGCTTGAACCCGACCTGCAATGGCCCTTCGCCTCCAACTGCGCGGAGCATGGTCTCCCACGCGGTCTTGGCGGCAATCTCGGGCGCATCATAAATGGCGAATGTAAAATGCGGCCGATAGCCGAGACCCCTCATCGAAGGCTGGCTCTCAAACGCGGCAACTTCATCCCACAAGGCTTCGATCCGCTCTGCGGAGGAATCGTCGGACCGAATGTTGATAGCCAAAGCCATGCGCCGGTCGCTCTGTGAGGCAATGGATTTTTGCCTCACCAATGGCGACAAAACCAGGCCTTTTGTGCGCTAGTGAGCCATAAGGACGGGGATATCCGCGTGCTCCATGATATAGCTGGTCGCTCCACCGAATATCATCTGCCGTAGCCGCGTGCGGGTGAAGGCTCCTTTGATCAATAGATCGCAACCGTGTGCCCTGGCGGCATCGAGGACCGCCTCACCAGTTTCGCGCCCGTCCAGCTCAACGCTGATCAAGCTGGCCGCAATGCCATTGTATTGGAGTTGCCGAGCGATCTGACCGGCAGACGGTCCTGGCACCGCTTGGCCGCCGACAACGGTTAGGACCGATACCCTTTCGGCCAGACGAAGCAGCGGCATGGCAAATGCGTTTGCCCGAGCTTGCTCGGTACTCCCGTTCCAGTGGATCATAATGTTTGTTGCGACGCTTCTTGGTCCATTCGACGGCGCCAGTAGAACGGGCCTGCCGCTCTCAAACAGCGCGGACTCAATCGCGCGGCGGTGAGGGCCCGCAGCATCAATATCAGACCGCGCCATCACGATCAGATCGAAAGCGCGCCCATAACTTCCGACAAAGTCTTCGCCCTCAGGCGCGGTCTCCAGCCAGCCGAAGCAAGGCGGGTTCGACCCTGCGGTGGCGCGGGGAACATCATGCTTCAGCATGAATGCTTCAAAAAAGTTGCGCATGTCGTTCAGTTCGGCTTCGCTCTTCACTTGATACGAATCCAGGAGAATGCCGGTGGCCAATTCGGCGGCCGCATATTGTGGGATGCCGAACCGGAGTGGAAAACCTTCGATATAGGCGCCGGAGCGACGCGCTAGGCCTACGGCCACAGCGAGCGTGGCTGTCATCATCGGAATATTCTGAAGCGGGACCAGGAGCGTCTTCATTTCGAATCTCCGATTTTCTGACGAAGATTGACGGTGGATGCATGCTCTCAATTGGGGCGGCGTCTGCAACAGCTTCACTTTGCGAGCCGCTCTGGTTTACCACCGGCAACGGTTGCAATCATGCGGCCTGCTCAAGCCTCGCATCGATCTCCTGGCGCAGCGCGGCGAAGTCGATTGGCTTGGTCAACAGGTCGGCGGCGCCCTTCTCCAGCGCCTTGCGCTTGGTCTCGGCATCACCGTAGGCCGTGATCATGATAACCGGTACATCGGGGCGGGCCGAGCGCACGATAGGCAGCATCTCCAGTCCGCTCATTCCGGGCATGTTGATGTCGGACAGGATCAGAATCAGGGTGGCATCCGCAATCTCGGCCGCGCGCTGCAATGCCAGGGGCGCCGAGGATACAAACTCCATCAGAAAACGACCGGCGCGCAGATCGCGCCGAAACTGCTGCCGGAACAGCGCCTCGACATCGGGCTCGTCGTCGACCACCATGATATAGACGCTCAACTTCTGCCTCCGCTCTGCAATGGTGCCGCCCGCGTACGTGGCAGCGTAATGATGAACTCGGTATACTCGCCCGGCTCGGTATCGACCTCGATGCTGCCGCCGTGCTGCTTCACGATGATGTCGTGGCAGATCGAAAGCCCAAGGCCAGTTCCTTCGCCGGCCGGCTTGGTCGTGAAGAATGGATTGAATATCTTCTCTCTGACGTCGGCCGGGATGCCGGTGCCATTGTCGCGGATGCGGATTTCGACGGCGCCGCCGAGGTCTGTGGTCGTCGCGCGCAGCCTTGGCTCGAAGCCGTCGCCGGCGGCGTCCCTTTGCTTGCTGGCTGCGTAGAAACCGTTTGACACCAGATTGAGGAACACCCGGGTGATTTCCTGCGGATACAGCTCGAGCGCTCCCGCAGACGGATCGAGTTGTCTTTCAAGCGTGATGTTGAAGCCGGCTCTTTCCGCGCGGGCTCCGTGATAGGCCAGGTTAAGACTTTCCTCGAGGATGGCGTTGATGTCCGCCGCGCGGCGTTCGCCAGACCCTTCGCGGGAGTGCAGAAGCATATTCTTGACAATGGAATCGGCGCGCGTTCCGTGCTGCACGATCTTTTCCAGGTTACCTTGCAGCATGTGGATCAGCGCATCGATGTCCTGCCTTTCCGCCTCGCCCAGGCTGGCTGAGCGCAGCGCTTCGCCGAGCTCGTCGGTGAGTTCGGAGGACAGCGCAGCAAAATTGTTGACGAAATTGAGCGGGTTCTTGATCTCGTGCGCAATGCCGGCGGTGAGTTGCCCGAGCGAGGCAAGTTTCTCGGTCTGGATCAGACGATCCTGCGCATTTCGCAATTCCTCGAGCGATTGCGACAATTCCATGGTGCGCTCGCGCAGTTCATTCAGCAGGCGTGCATTCTCGATCGCGATCACGCCCTGATGTGCGAAGTTGGACACGAGCTCGATCTGCTTGTCTGTGAACGGTTTCACTTCCTGGCGGAAGATCGTGATGGTGCCAATCAGCTCATCTTCCTTGAGCATGGGCACGATGACGAGGGTCCTTGCGCCGGCGAGGTCAGCGAGCGCGCGAACATTGGGGTTGCCTTCAATATAGGGCGGCTGCGTCCTGATGTCGTCGATATGAACCGTCTGATGAGTCTTCTCGACGGTGCCGAGCCCGCTCGCGGGATGCGGGCGAATGTTCTGGTACAGCCGGGTATCGACATAAGCTTGCGGCGCGTTGTGCAATGCGACCGTGCGAAAACCGCCCTCCTCGTAGAGATTCATGGTGCCAAAGCCGGCGCCGCAAATTCGCGTCGCATTCTCCAGCATCTTGTGAAAGACAGGGGTGAGTGCGCCCGATGAAGCGCTTATGATTTCCAGCACCTCCGACGTTGCCGTCTGCCGCTCGAGCGATTCATTCAATTGCTCGAACAGACGCACATTGCCGATGGCGATAACAGCCTGATCGGCAAAGGTCTGCAGCAACGTGATCTGCTTGTCGTCGAATGGGCGCACCTCCATACGACGCAGCACGATCGCCCCCATGCTCTCGCCTTCGCGCAAGAGCGGCACACTCAAAACAGTCCGAACGTTCGAGCGAGCCGCATATTCGCGTCCTATCGGGTATTCCTCTCCATCGGGCCCAAGCAAGTCGTGCACTTGAACGGTGCGACGATCGACAATTGCCCGGCCGGTGGGCGATTTGACACTGATCGCCCGCCGGCTCCACACCACGGGAACTTGGCCATGATGCGCCTCGATGACGATATCGTCGCCATCCCTCAGAACGACCAGCGCATCATATGCCTCGCAAAGCCCGCATGCGCTTTCCACGATCGCCTTGAGCACCGGTCCGACTTCAGTCGGAGAGGAAGCGATGACCCGCAAGATATTGGCG
Source organism: Bradyrhizobium sp. USDA 336 (assembly GCF_044908355.1). NCBI lineage: Bacteria > Pseudomonadati > Pseudomonadota > Alphaproteobacteria > Hyphomicrobiales > Nitrobacteraceae > Bradyrhizobium > Bradyrhizobium sp. USDA 336. The sequence goes on from NZ_JBIYDC010000002.1 coordinate 4,519,044, forward strand.
CTGCCGGTCTGGTACGTCAGCGCCTCGGATAGATCTCGCGTCCTGGTTTGCAATTGTTCGAAGAGCCGGACATTCTCGATGGCGATCACCGCCTGGTCGGCAAAGGTCTGCACGATCTCGATCTGTCGCTGGGTAAATGGGCCCGGCTCCGGTCGCGCCAAACTGAGAACCCCGATCGAGGTGCCCTCGCGTATTAGCGGTATGTTGAGGGTCGCGCGATAGCCGCCGATTCTCGCGAGGTCGTGCCGCGAGAAGTCGGGGTCTTTCATGAGATCGGCGACATGGTCGACGCGGCCAGTGAGCGCTGCCCGGCCGCTCGGCGTGTCGCGGCTCGGCGCAAGCGGCTGGCTCTTGCGTAGCGCGACCCATTCCGGTGGGTTGTTATGGGAGGCTTCCAGGTGCAGCAACCCATCGCGAATGAGATAGATCGCGGCTCTGGGGTCGCCGCAGAGCCGTGCGGCCGAGCTGACAAGCGTCTCGAGAACATTGGGCAAATCGAACGCCGAACGGCTGATCACCTTCAGCACGTCGGCCGTTGCGGTCTGCTGGCGCAGCGACTCGCTGAGATCCTCAGTACGTTCGCGCAACTCCTTGAGCAACCGCGCATTCTCGATGGCGATCACCGCCTGGTCGGCAAATGTGGCGACGAGCTCGATCTGCTTTTCGGTGAAGGGCTGCACGCGCTTGCGGGCAATCACGATTGCGCCGATCGGCTCATTCTCGCGCAGAAGGGGAACACCGAGCGCCGTGCGTTGACCAGCGATCGTGATCGACGCCTGCAGGCCGTATTCGGGATCGGCAGCGACGTCGAGGATTTGCACCGGACGGCGTTCGAGGACGGCCCGACCCGTGACCGTGGCCCGTCCGGGGGCGATCGGATGAGCCTGCAGAAAGGCAATGTAGTCCTCGGAAAACCCGACCGCCGCTCCGGCCTGATATTCATCGCCCTCGCGGCGCATGATGAATGCCATCTCCGCTTCGCACAGCCGTGCCGCCGACTCGACCAGCGTGTCGAGCACGGTTTGCAGATCGAAGGTCGAGCGGCTGATCACTTTCAGCACATCGGCCGTCGCAGTTTGCTGCTGGAGCGACTCGGCGAGGTCGCGCGTCTTCGCCTGGACCTCATCGAACAGCCGCACATTTTCGATCGCGATCACGGCCTGATCAGCGAAAGTGGAGACAAGGTCGATCTGCTTGTCCGTGAACGAGTTCGCGGTCTTGCGGCCCAGGAATAGCACGCCGATCACTTCTCCGGACCGAAGCAGGGGTACGCCCAGAAGGGTGCGGTAACCGCCGGCCCTCTGTTGCTCGGGATAGGCATAGTCGGGATCGACCAGGACATCCGGGATCTGAACGGCCTTGCCGCACAGCAGGACGCGCCCGACCAGGCTACCGCGTCCGGGATTGAGCCGAATGCCCGCCGAGACCTTGGCCCATTCGGGCGAGAAATTGTACCGAGTTGCATGAGAGTAGGCACCATCGGCGTCCTGCCGGACGATTGCCGCCATGTCGGCGCCACACAGCGACGCCGCCGATTCCGTCAGCGTGTCGAGAACCGTCTGCAGATCGAACGCGGAGCGGCTGATGACCTTCAACACATCCGCGGTCGCGGTCTGCTGCTGCAGGGATTCCCGCAAATCGTCGGTACGCGCCTGCAGCTCGTCGAACAGCCGCGCGTTCTCTATGGCGATGACAGCCTGGTCGGCGAAGGTCTGCAGAAGCTGCACGTGATGCGGAGCGAAGGCCCCCGGCTCCGCTCGCGTGACGCTGATCATGCCGATCACCGTGCCGCCTGTCGCGAGCGGAACGAACAACATGCTGCGAAAGCCGCGGGCACGCGCGATGAACTTGATGTCATTCGTCAGCGCTTCCGTATCGGGGGTCGGCACCACCTTGCCGGCCTCTGTCCTCGCAAAACTCTCGAAATCGGCGATCGGACGCGGAAACATCTTCTTCAAGGCTTCATCGGCGGCAGAATTCGTCGGCGTGAACGCCGCCAAGTGGGCATTGCCGTCGATGAAGCGGAATACGGTCGTCGAAAAGCCGCCGAGCAAGGCATTTGCGCGCCTCGCGATAGCATCGAATACCGGCTTTACCTCCGATGGCGAACTGGCAATGATCTTGAGAATGTCCGCAGTGGCGGTCTCGCGATCTTGTGCGGCGCGCAACTCGGCCAGGAGCCGCGCGTTCTCCTGCTGCAATTCCGCCACAACGTCCTGAGGAAGCGCGGCCATGATGAAAATCCACGTCGCCAGCCGGTTCGCGGCCGACGTCAAAATTCAATCAAGAAAGCGTCGGGATTATTCCACCATCAGGTGCTTCCGACCAGACCTATCGTGAGTTGATTTTCAATCGACTGCGCGTCGATTCGCCTCCACGATCTGCGGCAAGGACAAAGGGGGGCGGCTGGAAATGGTGAGCGACGAGCCGTATCTGAAATGATCCGCGGGGGCGGTAGATTGCGTCCTGAAACAGCCTGGGAGAACCGCATGGCGACCATATTCATCACGGGCAGCACGGATGGCCTCGGCCGGGCGGCGGCGCAATCGCTGCTCGATCAGGGGCACCGCGTCGTGCTGCACGCGCGTTCGGCCGATCGTGGGGCAGCCCTCGGCGGGCTCGCGTCGCGTGCGAAGGGATTGGTGGTCGGCGATCTCAGGAGCGCGGCGGAGACGCGGAGCATCGCCGACCAGGTCAATGCGATCGGGCGCATGGATGCGGTCATCCACAATGCAGGCGTCTACATGCGGCCGAGCCGCGGGTCGACGCCGGAAGGCCATGCGGAGACGCTCGCCATCAACACGCTAGCGCCGTTCATGCTGACGGCCCTGATCGCGCGGCCGGCCCGATTGGTCTATCTCAGCAGCGGATTGCACCGCGGTGGAGAGGGCTCGCTCGACGATCTCGATTGGACCAAGCGGACGTGGGACGCGGGCACGGCCTATGCCGAGAGCAAGCTGCACGTCGTCGCGCTCGCCTTCGCACTGGCGCGACGCTGGCCCAACGTCCTCTGCAACGCCGTCGATCCCGGTTGGGTGCGGACGAAAATGGGGGGCGCAGGCGCCCCGGTCGATATCGACACCGGGCAACGCACCCAGACCTGGCTGGCAGTCAGCGACGAGCCCGCGGCCCTCGTGAGCGGGCGCTACTGGCATCACCTCGAGCAGCAAGCGCCGGCCCGTGAGGCGACGGATTCGAGATTTCAGGACCGGCTCATCGGCAAACTGAGTGAGCTGACGGGCGTCGAGCTGCCGGAGGTGTGACGTTCGATGTATCCTCGTCATTGCGAGCCAACGGGTCCGCGCGAAGCGCGGCCCCGATGACAGGCTCCACGAAGCAATCCAGAATCCTTCGCGGAAAGACTCTGGATTGCTTCGTCGCAAGGGCTCCTCGCAATGACGGTGGAGAGAGCGGCGCCTCACATCGCGCGCTGTGGCCGCCAGGCCGTGTAGAGACCGATCAGTGTCCCCATGGCGACCAGCGCGGCCGCCAGCAGCACCTGCAATTCGCCATCATCGGTGGGGCCGATGGACGACACCAGCCGGGATACGATGACGAACAGAATGCCCACTGCGGCCGCGGCCCCCACGCAGAGATAAGCGAGCTCGCGCGTCAGGCTGCGGCCGAGCAGTCCGAGCGCGGTGAAATACATCGAGCAGGCGTTGGGATGAACGAACAAGGCAATGCGCGCATAGCGGCCATAGGCGTCAAACAGCGACTCGCATCGGCGCAGGGCCGCCTTCGAGGCCACCCGCTGCAGAAACGGCCTGAAGAAACGCGCCTGTCCATAGCTGAGAACGGCGCCCAGGATGATGGCGAGCCACGCCGCGAGGAAGACGGAGCCATCCACGGCCTTCGGACTGAGCGCCACGGACATCAGAATGAGGGCGGTGCCGGGAAAATAGCCGAAATACGGGAAGACCGCTTCCACCAGCACGCAGGCGAACATGAAGGCTGGAAACCATGCCGACCCGGCCGCGCCATGGACGATGGCGTTCAGGTCGAACAGGCTCGTCCTGTAGAGAACGAGGTACATGCACATGGCGAGGCCCGCCAGCGCATAGAACGGCAAGGCTCCAGACAAAAACCGTCTCATCCAATCATCAACTTCGTTTGGCGGAGACGACGGCCTCGCGCTGTTCCGGATCATGCTTTAGGCGAATGGGATTGCTGCTGTCGATGGCGCTCTTTGCCACGCGAACTTCCCCGGGGTGCCCGCCTCTAGGCAATCGACAGAATCTCGATCTCCTGCGCGCCAGAGCCGACGACGTCGCCGACCGCCTTGCCCATCAGCGACCGCGCGACCGGCGCGACGAACGAGATCGAGCCGGCCTTGGGATCGGCTTCGTCCTCGCCGACGATGCGGTAGGTCTGGACGCGGCCGTCGGCGCGGCTGAAGCTCACGGTGCTGCCGAAGGCGACGATCTCGGTCGCGACAGGATCGGGCATCACCTGCGCCGTGCGCAAGCGTTCGGTGAGATAGCGGAGATCGCGCAGGGGCACGGCGGACTGCCGGCGCTTCTCGTTGACGTCCTCGATGGCTTGCGCGGCTTCATAGGCCGCCCGCGCTTCGGCGAGCTGCGCCTGCAATGCGTTGAGGCCTGCTTCCGTCACGAGGTTCGGATGCGGCGAGATCGGGCGGTCCGGCAACAGCGTCTCGGACGCGGTTTCGGCGCTCTCTTCCTTGGTGAAGGCGACGCTCAATTGAATATCCTGTCGAACTGTTTCGCATGCGACGCCATGGCGCCGACGACGAGATTATATCTCAAGTTCGACGAAACGGCGGAGCTTGAAGACGAGGTCCGGCACGGCCTGGCGGAACCGGGTTGCGTTCTGGAAACTGGTGGAGAACGGCGCGAAAGTGAGCATCGCGTTCCAGTGCCGGTAACCATAGACCGTGACCGAGACGCCGGAACTCGGGAAGTTGTCCAGCTTGCGCAGCTCGCCGAGCACGAGATCGGCGATCGCCTCCGCCGGCAGCAGCCGCTTGCCGTCACGCGTGGTTGCGATTTGCGCGGGCGGCTCGGCCGGCTCGGCGGCCGCCGCTGCGGCATCGGGCGCGCTCTCGGCTTTGGCCGCATCGGATCCGGACTCGGACTTGGACTCGGACTTGGACTCGGACCTGGACGTCGCGGCCGGCTCCACGGGATCCGCCGGAACGATCGGCGGGACCTCGGCGAGCGGAGGCGGTGCAACAGGGTCTGCGCGCTTGTTGCCTCCCAGGATGCTGCTGATCATGGCCACAAGGCCGGCATCCTTCACCTCGTCGCTCATCATTCCCCCCGGGCTTCGGCCTACTCTAGCACCGCTCGCGCAGACCGCCACCGGCGATGTGGCAGGGCTATCGCACATGGGAGCTCTTCCCTTGCGGCCATCCTTCGAGACGCCCGCTTTGGCGGGCTCCTCAGGATGAGGTCGGAGTGCGCGGCAGCAGCTTCAACGAGCGCTGGTGCCGCAGAGCCTCATCCTGAGGAGGCGCGTAAGCGCCGTCTCGAAGGACGAGGCGTGCGCGCCGGCCGCGCCACAAGTCATAGGCGATAGCGTGCGATCCGTTACTGCTTAGCGAACGGAATGTATTGGTGGTATCGCTTGGGCACCGAGCTGCGGTAGCGCGCCGGCACGGTGCCGGTGTCGACCGAATGATCGATCTCCTGCTGGCGGGTCATCTTCTTCTTCGCCGGCTTCTTCGACGCGCTCTTCTTGCCGTCAGTAGGCTGGCTGGACGTGTCGGTGGTCGCGCTTGGCGCTGTGGTCGTCGCAGCCGGCGCAGTGCTTGTCGCGGCAGGCGCAGCGGTTCCGCCCGTGGCCGGCGCGCCCTGCGCCAGCGCGAGCGGCGATTGCATCATGAGCATCAGCGCTGCCGTCGCAGCCAGCAAATATGATTTCTGCATCAGAACCTCCAAAGTGCCTGATCCGAATGAGCCAGCGTAGGCCTCCGGCATCGACGCGTGCAAGTCCGCCCAAGATAGGCCTGATCGCACGCCGAAACTGTGGTGGGGGTCACACTCCCGGCATGGTCTGCCTCACGACCTCGCAGCGCGCGCAGGTGCGCAATGGCGCGCTCGGCTATGCGCGAGCTGCGCGGCCGGCCTCCTCCAGTCGCGAGGCGAACCAGCGTGACAGCGGCTCGTCGACGGCACCGCTGACATAGACCTCCGACATCGTCACATGTTGCCTGTCCAGCACCAGGAGCAGGCCGATCCAATAGGGAAACCAGACATGGACGTCGGTCAGCGCCCGCAGCTTGTGCTGGTCGTGATCGAGCGGTGTGTGGTTGCTCGCCTTGCGGATCTCCACGGCGAGCAGATTGTTCGGGATCTCGCGCTGATGCACGACGACATCGGGGTAGATCGACTTACCGAGATGGTCGTCGGTCGAGATGATGGTGCCGTGCGGCAGATGCAGCGTGCGCTCGCCGAGCCGGTCGTAATTGCAGTCGACCGACCAGCCCGAAAACTGCTTCTCCAGATGCACGGCGAAACGGTGCGTGACCGCCCGCTCGCCGACGTCCTTCTCGAACAGGAAGCCCTCGTGGGCGTAGAAGTCCCTGACAGAAGCGATCACCTTGTTCAGCTCGGTCTGCATCGTGCCTCCGGGCTCACGGCGCTCTGTCTGCTGCCGCCCTACATCTGAACTTCGATCAGGCGCGGGCCGGGCTCGGCGACGGCCTCTGCCAGCGCCTTGTTGAACTCGTCGGCGTTGGTGACGGCGCGGCCGGGAACGCCCATGCCTTTGGCCAGCGCCACGAAGTCCAAGGTCGGGCGGTCGAGGCGGAGCATGTCGTTGGCGCGCTGGCCGGGCTCGCCGGCGCCGACATTGTCGAACTCACCGCGCAGGATCTGGTAGATGCGGTTGGCGAACACGATGGTGACGATGTCGAGGTTCTCGCGTGCCTGGGTCCACAGCGACTGGATCGTGTACATCGCGCTGCCGTCGCCCACCATGGTGATCACCTTGCGGTCCGGGCAGGCGATCGCGGCACCGATCGACAGCGGCGTCGAGAAGCCGATCGAGCCGCCCATGTTCTGCAGCCAGTCGTGCGGGGCGGCCGCCGCCGTCGGCGGGAAGAAGCCGCGGCCGGTGGTGAGGGATTCGTCGACCATGATCGCGTTCTCGGGGATCGCACAGGCAATGGCCTGCGCGATGGAGGCGAAGGTGAGCGCGCCCGTCGGCTTGACCAGCTCCTGCAGCGCCTGCGGCTTGACGTCCCTGGTGCTGGCCTTCACGGCGCCAGCGAGCGCCTCGAGCGCGGCGACCGAATTCTCGCCCCAGGAGGTCATGCGATGCACCTCGCAGCCCTGCGGCTTGAGCATGCTCGGCTTGTTCGGATAGGCGAAGAACGCCACGGGGTCGTCGGACTCGACCAGCACGATGTGACGGAATTTCGCCAGCATCGGCAGGGCCTGATCGATGACGTAGTGGATGCGGTCGATCGAGAAACGGCCACGGCCGCGCGCCATCTTCGGACGGAAGGTCGGGCCCATCACCGTGCAGCCGGTCTTGCCGGCGATGCGCTCGGCCAGGGCCAGACCCTGCGCGCTCAGCGCGCTGCCGGTCATCAGGAGCAGCGTGCCTTCGCCGTCGCCATGCAGGATCTTTGCGGCCTGCTCGACCGCCTGCGGCGAATAGCTGGCGCGCTGCTGCTCGGCCGGAACCTCGGCGATGCCGTCGGCCTCGTTCCAGGCGGTATCGGCGGGCAGGATCAGGGTCGCGATCTGCGGCGGCGCGCTTTTGGCGGCGGCAATTGCCGCGGCGCCGTCGGCGGCGACCGATTTGGCATCCGGCGAGGTGCGGACCCAGGACGACATCGGCCGGGCCAGGCCTTCGATGTCCGAGGTCAGCGGGGCATTGTAGCCGATGTGGTAGACGGCGTGCTGGCCGACGATGTTGACGATGCCGGAATTGGCCTTCTTGGCATTGTGCAGATTGGCAAGGCCGTTGGCGAGGCCGGGGCCGAGATGCAGCAGGGTCGAGGCCGGCGTGCCCTTCATGCGGAAATAGCCGTCGGCCGCGCCCGTCACCACGCCTTCGAACAGGCCGAGCACGCAGCGCATGCCGGGGACACGGTCGAGCGCCGCGACGAAATGCATCTCGGAGGTGCCGGGGTTGGTGAAGCAGACGTCCACCCCGCCCTTGACCATCGTCCGCACCAGGCTTTCCGCACCGTTCATTCTGTCTGCTCCCGCAACCGGCATTTCCAGCAATCCGTTCGATCAATCATTGTTCGCGCCGCCCGTCAAAGCAATAGCGGGCATTGCGGCCCTGCCCCGCGTGGTGAGACGCGGATTTGGCTAACGCTTTCCAGCAAATTGGCGCAGTTGCGATTTGGTAACGTCAGTCGTTAACGATGCGACCCTCACGGGCCCGTGGCTTGCGAAACGCGCGCAAATATGGCCTCTGGGTCCGGTTGAATCGATTTTTTCTGGGGGAGATGATGATCCGGTTTTTTGCCGCTCCGATGGCCGCAATGGCGCTGCTGCTGGCTGGCGCAACCGACGCGTCCGCGACGGGGATGATAGACTTCACGGGCACCAGTTCCACCAGCTATATCGGCCGCGGCGGCGCGAGCCCGATCCCCCGCACCACCGTCATGTATAACGGCACCTACGCCCCGGGCACCGTCGTGGTGAACACCGCCGAGCGGCGGCTCTATTTGGTGCTCGGGAACGGGCAGGCGCTGCGCTACGGCATCGGCGTCGGCCGCGACGGCTTCCGCTGGGCCGGGGTGCACAGGATCACCGCCAAGAAGGAATGGCCGGACTGGACGCCGCCCTCGCAGATGCTGGCGCGCCGGCCGGACCTGCCGCGCCACATGAAGGGCGGCATCGACAACCCGCTCGGCGCCCGCGCCATGTATCTGGGCTCGACGCTGTATCGCATCCACGGCTCCAACGAGCCGGAGACGATCGGTCAGGCCGTCTCCTCGGGCTGCTTCCGCATGACCAACGACGACGTCACCGACCTCTATAGCCGCGTCTCGATCGGCACCCCGGTGGTGGTGCTGAACAACTGACCAGGAACCCGCGCGGCGCGTGAATTTGCGCTCTTGTGCACGCGGGGCGAATGCGGCAGCGTCACAGCACGATGAGCGCATTCGTCCCGCCCTCGCCCGGCTTTCGCTTCGCCCTGCTGGCCCTCGCGACGCTCGCCTGCGCGCCTGACATCGCACCCATGGCTGCCGCCGGCGAGCTGCCCGCGGTGTCCTCGCGCCAGCGCGCCGAGAAGAAGAGCTTCACCGACGGCGAGATCATCGAGGGCTTCCTGAAGACGGCATTCGGCGCCGAATACCATCTTGCCGGCCGCGTCGACCGCATCCGCAAGTTCGACGGGCCGGTGCGCGTCTACGCCGAGAGCGACCGCGAGGATCGCAAGACGCAGCTCGCCAAGGTCGTGGCCGACATCGGCAAGCGCGTGCAGCATCTCGACATCGCCATGATCGACACCAACGAAGCGGCGAATGTGCGCGTGAAGCTGGTGCGCGACCGCGATCTGTTCCGCACCATCTCGAGCTTCTACGGCGCCGAGAAGGCGCGCGAGATCCGCTCCTCGCTCGATCCGCAATGCCTGTCCGGCTTCCGCAAGAACGACAATTTCGAGATCGAGCATTCCGACGTCATCCTCACCGTCGACAACGGCGATTTCACCTTCCTCGATTGCGCCTATGAGGAGCTGCTGCAATCGCTCGGGCCGATCAACGACACCACGAGCGTGCCCTGGACCATGTTCAACGACAACGTCTCGATGGGCTATTTCGACGTCTACGACCAGTACATCCTCAACCTGCTGTACGATCCCCGCATCAAGGCGGGCATGACCGTGGCGGAGGTCAAGGCCGTGCTTCCCGCCGTCCTCAAGGACGTGCGCGCTTGGGTGAAGCGGGCGAATAATCTGAAGGAGTGAGGCGGTCCAAGGGAGCGATCTACTCGTCCCCGTCCTTCTTCCGCAGCAGATCCGTCGCCAGATCCGACAGCTTCGGCGGCGGCAGGGCCGCGAACGGCAGCGGCCGCGTCACATCGATCGCGGCCAATCCCAGCCGCGCCGTCAGCAGCCCGTTCAGCACGCCTTCACCCAAGCGCTGCGACAGCTTCGCCGCGATGCCGTGGCCGAGCATCTGCTGCACCAGGCTGTCGCTCGCGGCCATGCCGCCGGTGATGGCGAGATGGGCGATGACGTGGCGAAGCAGGCGGATCATGCCGAGCGCGCCGGGACGGCCGCCATAGAGATAAGCGAGCTGGCGGATCAGGCGCAGCGCCGCCACGAACACGAACAGCACGTCGATGGCGGCGCGCGGGCTCACCGCCGTCACGATGGAGACTTTTTGCGCGGCCGAGGACACCAGCCGCCGCGCCTCGGCGTCCAGCGGCGACATCAGCTCGCGCTCGGCGAGGCGGATCATGTCGGCGCCGTCGATGATCTCGCCGGCGTGGCTCTCCAGCGTCGCGCGGGCGCGCGCCAGCTGCGGATTCTGGTGCGCGATCTTGAGCAGGTCCTGGACGATGACGCGGCTCTCCTTGCGATCGTCGCTGGCCAGCACGGAAGCTGCGCGCTGGTGCAGCTTCTCGATGGTCGCAAGGCGCGCGAGACCGAACGCCTCGCGTCCGATCACCACGGCAAGCGCCAGCGCGGTGACGGCGGCGAAGGCAAGCCCGACGAAGCCGAGTGTCTCGTTGCGCGCGAACAGATCCTCGATCAGGTGGACCACGCCGAGCCCGGTGCCGAGCAGCGTCAATCCGGCGAGCCCCGACCAGAACAGCGTGCCCCAGGGAAAGCCGCGCCGCGCCGGGACTGCGGCTTGCACCGGCACCGGCAGCATCGCCGGATCGGGCTCCGGCGTGATCTGGATGGTGACGCGACCGAGACGGCCGGTCTCATCGGCCTCGGCGACGACGACGCCGGGATCGTCGAGCCGGAACGTCGCCGGCCGCCGTGGCTTGGATCGCTCGGTCATGACAGCTTGTCTCCGATCAGGAACTGCAAGGCACGGTCGAGGCGGATGTGTGGCAGCGTCGGCTCTTCGGCACCCTCGCGTTCGAGCTTCGGCGGGCGGAAGCGCAGGAAGCGGAAATCGCTGTTCCCGGCCGCCGCCGTCGCGAGCCCGCGGAACGCATCCGTGCCGTTGAACAGCGGTTCGGGATCGAGCGGAAGATCGCCCGGAAAGGTCGCAACCTCGGTGTTGCCGTCGAAGAACTCGCCCCCGGCGCTTTCGCCCGCGGCGGGTGTTCCGAGGATCGACGGCAGCTTGTCGCGGCCGTGCGCCACCTGCGCTTCGCGCGTGGCGCGCACCGCGGCCAGCGCCACGACGTCGATCGCCGCGCCGGTGTTTTCCGCGCGCGCGACCGCGCGCGCGACCGCGCGGCGCAGCACGGCCTCGAGCCGGTCGTGGCTCGAATGATGCAGATGATCCGCCTTGGTCGCGGCGAACAGGATGCGGTCGATGCGCGGCCGGAACAGGCTGGAGAGAATCGTGCTGCGGCCGGTGTTGAAGCAGTCGAGAATGCCTGATAGCGCGGCTTCGAGATCGTGCAGCGCCTCGGGGCCTGAGTTGAAAGCGGAGAGCGCGTCGGCCAGCACGATCTGACGGTCGAGCCGCGCGAAATGATCTCGGAAGAACGGCCGCACGACGACGTCCTTGTAGGCTTCGAAGCGCCGCACCATCATCGCCCACAGCGATCCCTCGCCCGCCTGCCCGACAGCAGGCACGTCCAGCGGCGCAAAGGTCAGCGCCGGCGTATCGGCGAGATTGCCAGGCATCAGGAAGCGGCCGGGCGGCAACAGGCTCATCGCAAAGCGCTCGTCGCGGCAGGCGCGCAAATAATCGGTGAAGAGCTTTGCGGCCGTCAGCGTCGCCTGCTCGTCCTCGCGCGATTCGGGCTTGAGCGTTGCGAGATGACTGTGCCACTCGGCCGCGAGATGCGCGCGCGGCGCCTCGCGCGACAGCGCCAGGCTCTCCGCCGACCATTGCTCGTAGCTCTTGTGAAGCAGCGGCAGGTCCAGCAGCCATTCGCCGGGATAGTCGACGATGTCGAGCGTCAGCGTTCGGTCGGCGCCGTTCGGGCGCTGGTAGTCGATCACGAGCCTGAGCTCGCTGATGTCCACGGTCGAGCTCGGCCAGCGCCGTTCCTCGATCAGCGCGCGCAGATGGGTCTCATAGGCAAAGCGCGGCACGGCATCGTCCGGCTGCGGCGCCAGGTGCGCCCGCGCGATCCGGCCCGAGGCATAGGCCTCGAACACCGGAAACCTGCCGCCGCGCGTCAGTCCATGGATCAGCGCGGTGATGAATACGGTCTTACCGGCGCGCGACAGACCGGTGACACCAAGCCGCACCGTCGGGTTGAAGAAATGCTCGCCATAGTCGATCAGCGCCCGCGCCGACAGCCGCGCTTCCTCGACCATATCCTGGAAACTGAATGCCATATGAACGTGAGGGGATCTCGGGCGAGGGATACGCAAAACGGATTAGTCACAAAAGTGGCAATTGCCTGAAGAAATTCAAGCTTTCATACTTCCACCGCCTTTCTCGGCAAATCAGCCGTTTGAACGACCCGCCGGTCCCGAAACACCCATCGAGAGGGCATTGCCTCGAGCCTTTGCGGATTGCCATGACCGTCTTCCAGTTGAAGCAGCTTGCATCCTCTTCCGTCCACGCCGCAGCCGACGCGATCGGCTGGGACTACGATCGTGCCGAGCTGATCGCCGACGGCATCGTCCACGGGATCGGCGTGCTCGCGGGCATCATTGCCGCGACGGTGCTGGTGGTGCTGACGGCGGTCTATGCCGACGCCACCGACATCGTCGGCGTCTCCGTCTATGTCGCCGGCCTGCTCTCGATGCTGGTGCTGTCGGCGACCTATAATCTCTGGCCGGTCTCGCCGGCTAAATGGCTGCTGCGCCGCTTCGACCATTCCGCGATCTATCTTTTGATCGCCGCGACCTACACGCCGTTCATCCTGGAGCTGAAGGACAGCGTGTTCGCGTTGGTGCTGCTGGCCGGCGTCTGGTGCGTGGCAATCCTCGGCATCGTGCTGAAGCTGCTCTATCCCGGCCGGTTCGACCGCGTCTCGGTCGGCATCTATCTCGCGATGGGCTGGAGCGGCATGATGCTCTACGATGCCGTGGTCAGGGCGTTGCCCACGCTGGTGCTGGGCTTCATCCTTGCCGGCGGCCTGCTCTACAGCTTCGGCGTGATCTTCCACGCCTGGCGACGGCTGCGCTTTCAGAATGCGATCTGGCACGGCTTTGTCTTGGCCGGCGCGGCATGTCATTATACCGCGGTGCTCGACCTCGTGTTGAGCTGAGAAGTTTCCGCGAAGCGGTATAAGACGAGAGGAGACGTCGCATGCAGGTGACCGGCAAGGTCGTGGTCGTCACGGGCGGCGCAAACGGCATCGGCAAGGCGCTGTGCGAGGCCTTTCACAATGCGGGTGCGGCCAAGGTCGTGGTCGCGGACATGGACGCCGCCAATGCGCGAGCGGTCGCGGCCATGGTCGATGGCGCCGCGTTCAAATGCGACGTCGCGCAGGAAAAGGACATCGTCCACGTCATCGAGGAGACCGAGCGGCAGTTCGGCCCGATCGCGCTGTTCTGCTCCAACGCCGGCATCGGTGGCGGCTTCGATCCGATGTCGGAGAATGCCGGCGGCGCTTCGGACGAGCCGTGGCAGCGCAGCTGGGCGATCCACGTCATGGCGCATGTCTATGCGGCACGGCATCTCGTCCCCCGCATGAGGGCGCGCGGCGGCGGCTATTTCCTCAACACCATCTCGGCCGCGGGCCTGTTGTCGCAGGTCGGCAGCCCGGCCTATTCGACGACGAAGCACGCGGCGGTCGGTTTTGCCGAGAATCTCGCGATCTCGCACAAGGCCCACAACATCAAGGTCTCGATCCTCTGCCCGCAGGGTGTCGACACCAACATGCTGCGCTCGATTCCCAAGGGCCCGCAATCCGGCGACGGCGACCTGACGCCCGAGCAAGTGGCGAAAGACGTGCTCGCCGGCCTCGAGCAGGAGACGTTCCTGATCCTGCCGCACCCGCAAGTGCTCGGCTACATGCGCAAGAAGACCGAGAATTACGACCGCTGGATCGGCGGCATGGCCAAGATCCAGGCGCGGATGCGGGAAGAATTCGGGAAGTGACCGTTAGGTGCTCCCACGCTAGACGCTGTCATGCCCCGCGGAGGCGGGGCATCCAGTATGCCGCCCCCGTCGGCTCAACCACAACCGTCTCAGAGTACTGGATCGCCCGCCTTCGCGGGCGATGACACCGAGCGTGTAGGAGCAGCTTCAGCAACCTCGCGCATCACACCACCGCCACCGTCTCCCCCACCCGGCTCGCCCGCAGCGCGCGCGCATAGAGCATCATGCCCTCGCACACCGTGCGCTGCTCGGCCGGCGTCAGCGCCGCTAGCGCGCCGCGCACCTGCTGCCGGCCGAACGCATGGAGGGCCTCCAGCGTGCGCCGGCCCTTCGCCGTCAGCGATAGCAGCTTGCTGCGCGCATCCGCCTCGTCCGGCGTCTCCTTGAGCTCGCCGCAATCGATCAGCTTGCGCACCAGGCGGCTGACGCTGGATTTCTCCAGCCGCAGGAAATCCCCGAGCTCGCCCGACGACATCGGACCGCGGATGCCGATCTCCAGGATGGTGTGGACCGCCGAGGGCGGATAGCCCGAGGCCGCCACCGTGGCGTCCATGAAGCCGAGTTCGCGCACCATCAAGCGCGAGGCGGCGCGGATGTCGTCGATCAGCGAAAGCTCGGCCATCTTGACTCCCGGCATATAGTTGTATCATACAACTATATGCGCGCAACGGCGCGCGCAAGTGTCTTGGAGCGGACCATGAGCGGAGCTTTGCCGGCAGGTCAGCGGATGAGCGGCAAGGTCTGCCTGGTCACGGGCGGCGGCAGCGGCATCGGGCGCGCGACGGCGCTGCGGATGGCTGCCGAAGGGGCGGAAGCGGTCGTCGTCGCCGGCCGGCGCGAGGCCGAGATCGAGGCCACCGCCGCCGCGTGCCGCGAGCTCGGCACGGAGGCGATCGCGCTCAAGACCGACATCACTGAGGATGACGAGGTCGCGCGCCTCGTAGCCACAGCCGTCGGGCGCTGCGGCCGGCTCGACGTCGCTTTCAATAATGCCGGCTTCCAGGAGCGCCGCGCGCCGCTGGAGGAGCAGGGCACGGAGATCTACGACAGCGTGTTCGACACCAATGTCCGCGCGCTGTTCCTCTGCCTGCGCCATCAGTTGCCGGCGATGCTGGCGCAGGGGCGCGGCAGCATCGTCGTCAACACCTCCGTCAGCGGGGTGCGCAATCCCAATCCCGGCTTTTCGCTCTACTCGGCCTCAAAGGCCGCCGCAATCTCGCTGACGCGCTCGGCGGCGATGGAGAACGCGCCGCGTGGCATTCGCATCAATGCGATCGCGCCCGGCCGCGTCGTCACAGACATGATGCTGCGCGCCGGCGTCGGCGATGTGGCAACGGTCAGTGCGGGATTGCCGCTGCGGCGGATGGGCAGCCCGGAGGAGGTCGCCGAGGCGGTGGTGTGGTTGTCGTCGGATGCGTCGTCGTATGTCGTCGGGCATGTGCTCGCGGCGGACGGAGGTTTTTTGGCGTCGTGATGACGCCGTCAATGCTTCTGCCCGTACAGCACCGGCACTGCGGAATCCACGACGACCTCGACGAGACTCGTGCCCGCATACGCCATGCCGCGCTTCAGCGCTTCGCCCAGCTCCGCAGCCTTCGTCACCCGCACCGCATGGCAGCCCATGCCCTCGGCAAGCCGGACAAAATCGATCCCCGGCAGTTCCAGCCCCGGCACGTTGCGCACCTGCATCACCTGGCTGAACGAGCGCATCGCGCCGTAGCCGGAATTGTTGATGACGACGATTGTGAGCGGCAGCTTGCGCTGCGCGGCGGTCCAGAGCGCCTGGATCGAATACATCGCCGAGCCGTCGCCGATCAGGCACACGGTGCGCTGCTTCGGCTTGCCCAGCGCCATGCCGACCGCGGCCGGCAGGGAGTAGCCGAGGCCGCCGCTCGACATGGTGTAGAAACTGTCCTGGCCGCGCATCGGCAGGAATTTTTGCATCGCCGGCCGGTGCGAGGGCACTTCCTCGACAAGTGAAGCGCCTTCCGGCATCGCCTGCGACAGCGAATGCAGCAGGAATTCGACCGGCAGCGGATCGGCAGGCTGCGGCGCCGGCGGCAGCGTGCGGCCCTTCGGCGCGGCGCGCTTGCTCTCCGGCAGCAGGTCGAGCAGCAGGCTCAGCGCCGGCTTCATCGTCGCGATGATGCTGGTGCCTGATGGCGTCACCGCGGCGGCATCCGCATCATCCGTGATCTGGAAGATGGTCGCGCCGCGGTCGAAGATCGCGGCATGGCCCTCGACATGGAAGGTGAACACCGGCGCGCCGATGACGACGACGACATCGTGCTCGCGCAGCGCGTCGGACAGTTGCGCCGGCGAGGCATGCAGAAAGCCCGCGAATTGCGGATGCCTCTCGGGGAACGAGCAGCGTGCAGAGAACGGACTAACCCAGACGCTCGCCCTGGTCTTCTCGGCGACGCGCACCATCAGATCCACCGCGCCGGCGCGATCGATTCCAGGGCCGACGACGAGCGCAGGGTGTTTGCTTGAGGCGAGCGCCGCAACCAGCGCCTTCATCGGCTCCAGCTCAGGGCCGATCTCGCGGCTCACTTTGCGCGCCTCGACCGGCGCGCAGGCATGGGCCCAATCGTCGATCGGGATCGACACGAAGGTCGGCCCGCACGGCGGCTGCATCGCGGTGTAATAGGCCCGCGCGATCGCGGCGGGCACGTCCTCCGGCCTTGCCGGCTCGACGCTGTATTTCACATAAGGCCGCGGAAACTCGGAGGCGCGCTCGGCATAGAGGAAGGCCTGCAAGGGCAGGATCGAGCGCGCCTGCTGGCCTGCGGTGATCACAAGCGGGGTCTGGTTGCGATGCGCGGTGTAGATGTTGCCGAGCGCGTTGCCGACGCCGGCCGCCGAATGCAGGTTGACGAAGCCGGCATTGCGCGTCGCCTGCGCATAGCCATCGGCCATGCCGACGGCGGAAGCTTCCTGCAGCGCCAGCACGTAGTCGATATCGTCGGGCCAGTCGCTCAGGAAGGGCAGCTCGGTCGAACCAGGGTTGCCGAACACCCTGTCGATGCCAAACGATCGCAGCAGGTCGAGCGTCGCCTGCTTCACGGTGACGGACTTGCTGCCGGTCTTGCCGTTCTTGGACATCGATTCCATCCCCTCTTAGTTCCTCATCCTGAGGAGCGCGTCTTCGCGCGTCTCGAAGGATGAAGGCCCGGCTGGTGGCCTCGCCCTTCGAGACGCCGCTGCGCGGCTCCTCAGGGTGAGGGTCTAACAGTGGTGGCTCACCACACCGCCGTGCCCTTCATCGTCGGCTGCCTCTCCGCGTTCGCGGTCCACAGCTCCATGCCCGCCTCAGTCTCGTTGGCGTTGACCGAGAACTCCGTGCCTTCGAACAGCGGCTGCACGCCGCGATACGAAAACTTCTTCGGCGCCTTGCCGCCACGAAGCTTGGCCGCCATCTCGACGATCAGCGCTGCCTGTAGTGGACCGTGGAAGATCAGGCCCGGATAGCCCTCGACCTCAGTGACGTAGTCGCGGTCGTAATGGATGCGGTGGCCGTTGAAGGTCAGCGCGGAGTAGCGGAACAGCAGCACGGGATCGGACACATGCGTTTCGCGATGCTGCGCCTGCGGCGGCGGAGGCGACGCCTTGCCGCCAGCCGGCGCGCCGCTCATCTCGCGATAGACGATGTCCTGCCGCTCGCGGATCGCCGTGCCCCTCGGCGAGGAGATGCTGTGCTCGACCGAGACGAAGCACAGCGTGCCGGTCGATCCCGATTTCACCTGCACGTCGGCAATGCGCGAAGTCCGCGTCGATTCATCGCCGACGCGCAAGGGCTGCAAGAACTCGATCTCGCCGCCGGCCCACATCCGGCGCGGCAGCGGCACCGGGGGCAGGAAGCCGCCGCGGGTCGGGTGGCCGTCGGGCCCCAACATCGACATCGGAAACACCGGCTGCGCCAAGCACCAATGCACCGTGAACGGCGCGGCGTCGCCCGCCTTGGGCTCGCCGACCTCCTGGAACAGCGTCGCGCGCAGGCCCTTCACGAGCTGCGCGGTGACAATGTCGGTGGCCTCCTGGCTGCGACCGATCCATTGCCTGAGATGATCGATATCGAGCTTCTCGGTCATGACGCCTCGCTCTCTTACTTGGACTGGGGACGCTCGCCGATGGCGGGCACGGCGCCGTAGCTGCGAGCCTCGCCGACGATGATCGGCGCCGGCGCGGGATAGCTGACGCGGCCGTTCGGCGTGTCGACCTCGATGCGGCGCAGATGCGGATGATTGGCGAGATCGGCCATGGTGTTGACCTCGGCGAATGCGATGTCCGCGTCCGAGAGCCGCTTCAACAGCTCGTCGCGCGTCATCTTGCCGAAGATGTCGGCCACCGTGGTGTCGGTGAAGTCGCGGTTGCGCACGCGCTCGACCATGTTGGCGACGCGGGGATCGGCCGGCAGGTCCGGTTGATCCAGCACCTTCGCGCACAGCGTCTTCCACTCGCGTTCGCTCTGGATCGAGATCAGGATGTCCTTGCCGTCCTTGGAGGTGAACACGCCGTAGGGTGCGATCGAGGGATGGCGCAGGCCCATGCGCTTGGGCGGATTGCCGGCTTCGGCATTGAGCAGCGGCACGGTGCACCAGTCCGCCATCACGTCGAACATGGAGATGCGGATGTCGGCGCCCTTGCCGGTGCGCCCGCGCGCGATCAGCGCCTCCAGGATCGCCGCATGCGCGGTGGCGCCGGTCGCGACGTCGACGATCGACATGCCGACGCGCGAGGCGCCATCGGGATTGCCGGTAATCGAGGCAAGGCCGCTCTCGGCCTGGATCAGGAGATCATAGGCCTTGCGGTGGGCGTAGGGACCCTCGTCGCCATAGCCGGTGATCGTGCAGGAAATCAGCTTGGGATAGTCCTTCAAGAGCCGCTCGCGCGAGAAGCCGAGCTTGTCCATCGAGCCGGGTTTCAGGTTCTGGATCAGCACGTCGGCGCTTGCGATCAGCGTCTCCAGCTCGGCGCGGCCTTCCTTCGTCGTGAGATCGACCACGACCGATTGCTTGCCGCGGTTGAGCCAGACGAAATAGCTGCTCTGGCCCTTGGCCGCTGCGTCATAGCCGCGGGCGAAATCGCCCTCGGGCCGCTCGATCTTGATCACCTCCGCGCCGGCATCCGCCAGGCGCGAGGAGCAGAACGGCGCCGCCACCGCCTGCTCGACCGCGATCACCCTGATCCCGTCCAATGCTCCCATGGCTGTGGCCTCAGTACGAGCGCGGCATGCCGAGCACGTGCTCGGCGACGTAGGACAGCACGAGGTTGGTCGAGATCGGCGCCACCTGGTAGAGCCGCGTCTCGCGGAATTTACGCTCGACGTCGTATTCCTCGGCAAAGCCGAACCCGCCATGGGTCTGGATGCACGCATTCGCTGCTTCCCACGACGCATCCGCCGCCAGCATCTTGGCCATGTTGGCCTCCGCGCCGCAATCGAGCCCGGCCTCGTATTTGCGGGTCGCTTCTTTCACCATCAGCTCGGCCGCGCGCATCGATGCATAGGCCTTAGCGATCGGAAACTGGATGCCTTGATTTTGGCCGATCGGCCGGCCGAACACGGCGCGCTCCTTGGCGTAATTCGTCGCCTTCGCGATGAACCACTTGGCGTCGCCGACGCATTCGGCCGCGATCAGGATGCGCTCGGCATTCATGCCGGAGAGGATGTAGCGAAAGCCCTTGCCTTCCTCGCCGATCAGATTCTCCGCCGGCACCCTCATGTCGGTGAAGAACACTTCGGTGGTGGCGTGGTTCATCATGGTGCGGATCGGGCGGATCTCGAGACCGTTGTTCTTGGCCTCGCGCATGTCGACGATGAACACCGACAGGCCGTCGGTGCGCTTCTTGACCTGGTCCTTCGGCGTGGTGCGCGCCAGCAGCACCATCAGGTCGGAATGCTCGGCGCGGCTGGTCCAGATCTTCTGGCCGTTGACGATGTAGCTGCCGTTGCCGTCCTTGCGCGCGAAGGTCTTCAGCGAGGAGGTGTCGGTGCCGCTGGTCGGCTCGGTGACTCCGAACGCCTGCAGGCGCAACTCGCCGCTCGCGATCTTCGGCAGGTATTTTGCCTTCTGCTCGGCATTGCCATGCCTGAGCACCGTGCCCATCGTGTACATCTGGGCATGGCAGCCGCCGCCGTTGCAGCCGGCGCGCTGGATCTCTTCCAGGATCGCCGCGGCGGCCGACAGCTTCAGGCCCGCGCCGCCATATTCCTCGGGGATCAGCACCGAGAGATAGCCGGCCTCGGTCAGCGCATCGACGAACGCCTTGGGATAGGCCATCTCGCGGTCGAGCTTGCGCCAATATTCACCGGGAAACTGCGCGCAGAGCTTGGCAACGGCCTCGCGGATGTCGGCGTAATCTTCGGTGTGGTGTTCTTGACTCATGGCGTTTCCAATTCTCAGCGGCAGTTAAGATAACGCCGGCCAACCCACGGGCGTTGTGAAAACAATGCCCGCCCCCTATGCTCATTTGTTATAGCGTATGGAGTAGCCTTCCAGGGTTGGCAAGCATGGATTTCCGGCAGCTCAGGACCTTCAGTTGCGTGGCGGAGCTCGGCAGCCTGTCCAAGGCCTCCGACACGTTGCGCGTGGCGCAGCCGGCGCTCTCCAGGCAGATCAAGCTGCTGGAACACGAGCTGCGCACAGAACTCTTCACGCGCAACGGCCGTGGCATGGTGCTGACCGAGGCCGGCCGCCTGCTGCTCGCACGCACCTCCGGCATCGTGCGGCAGATCGACCAGATCCGCGACGACATCCAGTCGGCCAAGGGCCCGCCCTCGGGTCAGGTCGTGCTGGGTCTCGTTCCGACCGTGAGCTGCGTGCTGTCGGCGCGCTTTGCACGGCGCTGCGTCGAAAAATTTCCCGGCATCTCGCTGCGCATCGTCGAGAGCTACAGCGGCCACCTGGTCGAATGGCTGCATCGCGGCGAGATGGACCTCGCCATTCTCTACGGCCGCTCGGCCGACCTGCATCTCAACGTGCAGAGCCTCGGGCGCGACAATATCGTCGCGGTCGGTCCGCGCGGCTGCGGCCTTGCCCGCAAGAAGAGCGTGGACATCGGTTGGCTGCTGCGGCAGCGGCTGGTGCTGCCCTCTCATTCCCACGGCCTCCGGGCGCTGATCGAGCACGCCGCGGCCCAGCGCAAGATCAAGCTCGACGTCCAGCTGGAGGCGGATTCGTTTCGCGTCCTGACGAGCCTGGTCGAGGAGGGCCTGGGCTTCGCGTTGCTGCCGCCGTCCTCGGTCCATGGCGAGGTCGCGGACGGGCGGCTGGAAACCGCCCCCGTATCGAAGCCGATGACCCGCGAGCTCATCTTTGCCTCTCCAATCGACCGCCCGGCCTCGACGGCCTCGCTCGCCATCACCTCGCTGTTGCGCGAGGAAGTCGCCGCCTGCCGCAAGGAAGGCGTGTGGGACATCCGGCTGAGTTAGATGGCGTGTGGTAGAACAGCCGCGCGCGGTCGTGCCTTCGCATCTGGCGCGAGCTGTCATGCCGGAATTTTATAGCTGGGCTGCCGCCGAGCTTTCTGCGACCAGTGTTATACGCGGAAGTCGCCCCGTCATTGCGAGCGTAGCGAAGCAATCCAGGAATCTTTCCGCAGTGGCAGTCTGGATTGCTCCGTCGCTTCGCTCCTCGCAATGACGGTAGGAGAGAGCTCAGCCCGGAATCCGCACCGGCAGCGTCTCATATCCCTTGATGAAGCTCGAATAGATCCGCTTGGGCTCGCCGACCACCTCGATGCGGTCGAAGCGCTTCAGCATCTCCTCCCAGACGATCTTGAGCTGCAGCTCGGCGAGGCGCATGCCGACGCAGCGGTGGATGCCGAAGCCGAAGGACAGGTGCGTGCGCGGGCGGGGGGCGGTCGATGATGAACTCGTTCGGCTTGTCGAACATCTCCTCGTCGCGATTGCCGGAGACGTACCACATCACGACCCGGTCGCCCTTCCTGATGTGCTTGCCGCCGATCTCGGTGTCCTGCAATGCGGTGCGACGCATATGCGCCAGCGGCGTCTGCCAGCGGATCACCTCCGGCACCATGGAATCGATCAGCTCCGGATTGGCGCGCAGCTTGTCGTATTGCTCCGGGTTCTCGTTCAGCGCCAGCACCGAGCCGGTCATGGTGTTGCGCGTGGTGTCGTTGCCGCCGACGATGAGCAGGATGATGTTGCCCATGAGGTTGTCGGGGTCCATGTGGCGCGTGGCCTCGTTGTGCGCCATCAGCGACAACAGATCGTTGCGCGGCGCGGAGTTGACACGCTCGTTCCAGAGCTTGGACATGTAGGCATAGCACTCGTCCATCTCGCGGCGGCGCTCTTCGGCGCTGGCGACGATGCCGCTCTTGGGCAGCGCGGTGGAGACGTCGGACCAGCGCGTCAACTTGCGCCGCTCCTCCCAGGGGAAGTCGAACAGGGTCGCCAGCATCTGCGTGGTCAGCTCGATCGAGACGCGTTCGACGAAGTTGAACGTCTCGTTGCGCGGCAGATTGTCCAGCACGGTCTGCGAGCGCTGGCGGATCAGCTTTGCCAGCTCGTCCAGGTGTGTCGGCGTGAACATCGGCGACACCGTCTTGCGCTGCGCCGAATGCCGGGGCTGGTCCATCGCGATGAAGCTCGGATAGTCGTAGCCTTCCGGCACGTCGCGGATCGAGATGCCGCCGAGCTTGGAATCCGAGGAGAAGATGCCGTGATTGGTGTCGACATGCATGATGTCGTTGTACTTCACCACCGACCAGTACGGCTCGATCGGCGCATTGGTGCAGTAGTGCACTGGCTCTTCCTTGCGCAGCCGCTCGAACCAGGGCCACAGCGTGTCGTCCTGGAACAGCCGTGGCGCGCCGGGGTGGAATTGCGACAGCGGCGTCGCATAGGCCTCCTCGCGCGCCTTCCGCATGCGTTCGGCCTTGTCCACTTTAACCGGCGCTTGGATGTTCATGATCGTGGCTCCGTTGCGTTCGACTCACGCAGCAATCTTCACCGGCAGCGTTTCGATACCCTTTACAAAACTCGAATAGACCCGGGTGGGTTCGCCGACCACATCAATATGGTCGAACCGCTTGAGAATTTCCTCCCAAATAATCTTGAGCTGGAGCTCGGCGAGCCGCAGGCCGACGCAGCGATGGATGCCGAAGCCGAAGGACAGGTGCGTACGCGGGCGGGCACGGTCGATGATGAACTCGTAGGGCCTGTCGATCACGTCCTCGTCGCGGTTGCCCGAGACGTACCACATCACGACCTTGTCACCCTTCTTGATCTGCTTGCCGCGGAACTCGAAATCGGACAGCGCCGTGCGGCGCATATGCGCAAGCGGCGTCTGCCAGCGGATCACCTCCGGCACGAAGCTGTCGAGCAGATCGGGGTTCTGGCGCAGCTTGCGATATTGCTCCGGATGCTGGCTCAGCGCGAGAAGCGAGCCCGACATGGTGTTGCGCGTGGTATCGTTGCCGCCGACGATCAGGAGGATGAGATTGCCGAGGAAGTTCTTCGCATCCATGTCGCGCGTAGCAGTGCCATGCGCCATCATCGACAACAGGTCGCTCTTCGGCGGCTGCTCGATGCGCTCCTTCCACAGCCTCGAGAAATAGACCGCGCATTCCGTCAGCTCGGCCTGCCGCTCGTCCTCGGTGGCAACGAGGCCGTCGGGACCGGGAATGGTGGTCGCGATATCGGACCAGCGCGTCAGCTTGCGGCGATCCTCCCAGGGGAAGTCGAACAGCACCGCCAGCATCTGCGTCGTGAGCTCGATCGAGACGCGATCGACCCAGTCGAACACCTCGCCACGGGGAAGATTGTCCAGGCACTCGGCCGAGCGCTTCCGGATGTTGATGGCGAGATTGTCGAGGTGTGTCGGCGTGAACATCGGCGCCACGGTCTTGCGCTGGGCGGCATGGCGCGGCGGGTCCATCGAGATGAAACTCTCACGGCGTAGATCCGGATCTATGTCGCGGATGGTGATGCCGCCGAGCGCGGAGGCCGAGGAGAACACCGCGTGGTTGGTCTCGATCTCCATGATGTCGTTGTAGCGCGTCACCGACCAATACGGCCCGAACATCGAGTCCTTGCAGTAATGCACGGGATCCTCGCGGCGCAGCCGATCGAAATAGGGCCAGAACGTATCGGTCCTGAACAATTCGGGGTCGCCAGGATCGAACTGCTCCAGCGGCAGCGACATGGCGCGCTCGCGCAAGGCGTCGAGCTTGGCCGCGCTTTCGATGGTCCCATGCATGACCGTTCTCCCTGGACATGAACCGCGCGTCGTTGAATTCTGCGCTGCGGTATTTGATTTGCAATTACAGCCGGTTGTCTGCGCCGGGGCAAGGGAGAGTTTTGCCATATCCAGCCTTCACGAGCGCGTCGCACGATCGTCACGACGCCACGAGAACGTGACCTCCCGCACGCCGGACGACAGAGAATCGTGCGAGAAACCGGCTGGAATCGAGCCAAATCGAACCCGCCCATCTTGGGGATCGACTAACCTCTGATCTATAGTTTGGCCGGAACACATCCGCATCCCGAGGTTGCCGCCCGTGAACGACATGAAATGGACCCCGATCGGGTCCGAACCCTTGCCCCCGCCGCTGCCGGCGACGCGGGTCGATTTCTCCGGCAGCCGCTCCGAGTTCCGCAAAATGGTCACCAAGGGTGCCATGCTCGAGCTCGTCACCTTCGGCTTCTACCGGTTCTGGCTCGTCACCGACATCCGCCGTCACCTGTGGACGCACACCGCGATCGACGGCGACGCGGCCGAATACACCGGGCGGGCCAAGGAGCTCCTGGTCGGCTTCCTGTTCGCGCTCGCGATCCTGGTGCCGATCTATCTCGCCTATTTTCTCATTGGCATTGAGTTCGAGCGCTGGCAGGCCTTTGCCTCGACGCCGCTCTTCATCGCCTTCTACGCCTTCGGCCAGTTCGCGATTTTTCGCGCGCGGCGCTACCGCCTGACGCGCACGGTCTGGCGCGGCGTCCGTTTCTGGATGGACGGCTCGGGCTGGGCTTACGCGTTTCGCGCCATGCTGTGGGGCTTGCTGGTGCTCCTGACGCTCGGTCTTGCGCTGCCCTGGCGCGCGGCGGCGCTCGAACGCTACAAGATGCGGCACACCCATTACGGTGATCTCCGCGGCGATTTCGAAGCCGACGGCTGGACCTTCTTCAAGCGCGGCTGGTGGCTGTGGCTGCTCAGCCCGATCGCGTTCGTCGTCTTCCCGCTCGCACCGTTCTTCTATGCCGAGTTCAAGGCGCGCGAATGGCGCTGGTGGCTCGACGGCATCCGCATCGGTGGCGTCAGCCTGTCCTCAAAGCTGCCGCATGACGCATTCTACGGCCTGTACTGGAAGGTGATCGGCTGGTGGATGCTGCTCACGGTCGCGTTTACGGCCTATATGGCCGGCGGCGCCTTCCTGGTCGTCTCGCTCACCGGCGTTTCCGCCGAGGAGATCTTCGCCGGCGACAATGCGACGAAGAGCATCCCGATGGTGGTGATGATGGTGATCGGCTATTTCGCACTCGCCCTTGCCATCAACATCGTCATGCGGGTCTATCTTCAGCGCGATCTTTGGGCCAAGGTGCTGGAGACCGTCGAGGTACACAACATCTGGGCCGCGGCGGACGTGCGCGGCAGCGGTCAGCTTGCCGGCGCGCTCGGCGAAGGCTTTGCCGACGGACTCGATGTCGCGGGATTCTGAGCTGTGAGTGACGTGTTTGCCGAGACCCCGGCGCAGTCGGAGAGGCCGACCATCTTCTTCGACGGCGTGTCGAGCCGCAGACGGCAGGTGACGCTGACGCTCAGTGATGCGCTCGAGATCGCCGAGGACGGCGCAACGCCAGTTCGCTGGGCCTATGCCGACCTTCGCCGCGCCGACAGTCCCCCCGGAATCCTGCGCTTGGCTGCGACGTCTGCACCGCCTCTGGCTCGGCTGGAGATCCGCGATGCGGCGCTCGCCGCGGACGTGGCGGCCCGCTGCACGCGTCTCGACGAGCACCGGACGACGCGCAGCGGCGTCGCGAAGATCGTGGGCTGGTCGGTTGCCGCCGCCGTCTCCATCGTCTGCGTCGTCCTGTTCGGCGTGCCGCTCGCCGCCGACCGGCTCGCGCCGCTGGTGCCTAAGCCCGTGGAACGGCGCATCGGCGACGCGGCCGAGGTCCAGATGAAGACCATCTTCGGCCGCAGCGTGTGCGAAGACCCCGCGGGCAAGGCCGCGTTCACGAAGCTCGTCAACCGGCTGCGCGATGCGGCCGGCCTCGACGACACCATGACGGCCGGCGTGCTGCCGACCGCGGTGCCGAATGCCTTCGCGCTGCCCGGCGGCAAGGTGTTCGTGCTGAAGGGCCTGCTCGACAAGGCCCAGAGTCCCGACGAGCTTGCCGGCATCCTCGCCCACGAGCTCGGCCATCTCAAGCATTACGACAACATGCGCGGCCTGATCTACAACGGCGGCACCTCGTTCCTGATCGGCCTCTTGTTCGGCGACATTACCGGCTCCTCGGCCGTGATCTTCGCCTCGCGCAGTCTGGTCGAAGCGTCCTATTCGCGCGAAGCCGAGACCGGCGCCGACACTTTCGCGATCGAGATCATGCATGCGCTCGGCCGTTCGCCGAAGCCCGCGGCCGAACTGATGTTCCGCATCACCGGCAAGGAGGGCGGCTCCGGCCTGACAAATATCCTCGCCAGCCATCCGCTGACCGAGGATCGCCTCGCGCGCATGACGAAGGAGGACCGGCCCGCCAGCGGCCCGCCGCTGCTGACCGACAAGGAATGGCAGGCACTGAAGGGCATCTGCGGCAGCGGGAAGGTGTGACGGCCCGCTCCTAGCGCATCACTTCGCCGGCGCAGCCGGTGGATTCGATCCGGTGGTGACGTTCGGCGCCGTGTTCGGGTTCGAGGTCGTGGTCTGGGGACCGAACTCGCGACCATTGTAGAAGAAGACGGCCGCGACCACGGCGATCACGAAGATCGCGCCGACTGCCCAGCCGACCGGGCTGTTGCGGCGTGCACGGTCAGTCCTGGGGTCATCATTCTGATAGGTCATCGTGCTCTCCCTGTTGGTGCAGGAGAACCTCGCGCGGCGGAAGCTGTTCCTAAAACGCGCCCAGCACTTACCGCGTTCCGTAGGCGCGGTCGCCGGCATCGCCGAGGCCCGGCAGGATGAACCCGTTGTCGTCGAGCCCTTCATCCACCGCCGCGGTCCAGATCGGCACGTCCGGATGCAATCCGCGCAGCCGCTCGAGCCCTTCCGGTGCCGCGATCAGGCAAGCCAGGCGGATGTCCCTGGCGCCGCGCTCCTTCAGCCGGTCGATGGCGGCGACGGCGGTGTTGGCGGTGGCGACCACCGGCGTCACCACGATGGCGAGGCGCTCGCTGAGGTCGGACGGCGATTTGAAGAAGTACTCCACGGCGGCAAAGCTGTGCGGCTCGCGGTAGAGCCCGATATGGGCGACGCGCGCGGTCGGCACCAGATCCATCATGCCGTCGACGAAGGTGGTGCCGGCGCGCAGCATCGGCACGAACACCAGCTTCTTGCCGGCGATCTTGGCCGAGTGCATCGTCGCCAGCGGCGTCTCGATCACGGTATCGGTAAGCGGCAGGTCGCGCGTCACCTCGTAGCACAGCAGCATGCCGATCTCCTTGATCAGCTCGCGGAACGACTTGGTCGAGATGGACTTGTCCCGCACCAGCGTCAGCTTGTGCTGCACCAGCGGATGATCGACGATCGTGACGCCTTCCATGATGGGATGCTCCTGAAATCACCGAGACGTCATTGCGAGCGCAGCGAAGCAATCCAGAATCTGCCCGCGGTGGGACTCTGGATTGCTTCGCTGCGCTCACAATGACGCGCTTGGCCGAAAATCTCTATCCATTCTCTAAAAAACCGTGCCGTCGCTGATCACCTTGAGCGGCGGCGATCCATCGGGGCGGCGTGCAAATGCGATGGCGCGGCCCGCCGCCCAGGTGCCGCCTTCGAGGATGCTCGCAAGCGGCAAGGTCTCGGGCGTGCGGCCGAGCTTGGCGCGAATGCGCTCCGCCAACCTGTCGAGCAATGCAATTGTGAGCGCGCGCCACTCCACGACGAGCAGCGAATCCACCGCATGCGCGCGCTCGGCGTCGGCGGCCTCGCGCAGGCGCAGCACGTCATGATCGACGAACAGGCCGCCATTGCGATATTCGGCAAGGCCCGTGAGGCCGTCGATGTCGGTCACCTCAAAGCCGGCGCGCTGCAGCGGCTCGATCAGCGAATAGCTCAGCCATTGCGACAGCTTGTGCAGCGGCACGAGGCCTGCCGTGCCGTCGTCCGCTTTGATCGCCGGATGCCGCCAGCAATCGCCGAGCGGCACGCCCGCAAGCTCAAGTCGCGACGGCCAGATCGGCCCGAGCTGGTTCAGCACCGCGGACAGGATCGCGGGCGCGGCGATGGTGGCATCTACAGCCTGCGCCGCGATGTGATCGAACAGACCACCCGGCCGCGGCGTATCGTGCAGGCCGAACACGTCCCCAGGCTCCGAGACCTGCCTGCCCAGACGCTGCAGCAGGTCGGTGCGTCCCTCCAGGCCGAGCAGCGGATTGGCCTCGGTCACCTGAAAGGCGGAGGTGAGTGAGCCAAGAGGCAGTCTTTCAAGCACCTCCGCATCGGCCCTGAACGGCGCGCGCGCATCGTGTGAAAACAGCCCGCTCGCGAACATGTCGAGGCTCGCGATCGCAAGCCCTTCCGATCGCCCTACGTCTGCTCCCGTCACGCTGTCGCGATAGCGCCATGCTGCGCCGGCACCTGCATCGAGCAGCACGCTGACGATGGCGAGGTCGAACTCGGCGCGCGCCCGCGCCGCGCGATCCGGCCAGGACGCAGCATCGGCGAGCCGGGCCCAGCGGTCGACGCCGCCGAGCACGAAGTGCCGCCAGCGCGCATGGAACGGAATGTCGAGCGTCGGATAGGCTTTACGGGTCACCGCGAGCACGGCATCGGCAACGCCATCGATGCGGCCGAGATCGACAGTGAAATAAGTGAGCCCGCCGGCAAGGCCGAGCTCGAGCATCTGCCCGGCGCGCGCGCGCACCGCCCTTGCGGTGAGCAACGCGCGCGCCTGCGAGTCCAAAGCGTCCGCCATCGCGATCAGTATTTCTCCAGCGAGCGCCCGACGACGCCGTTCACGGACTGCTCCGGCGCGATGTCGGTGGAGTAATAGCCGGCGGCCTTCTTGGCGGCGATCTCGACATGGGCATCGGCCGGAATCAGCTCCAGCGGGATCGGCACGCGCTCGACGATGTCGATGCCTTGCGAAGTCAGCGCGTCGTATTTCATGTCGCTCATCGACAGGAAGCGATCGATGCGCTTGAGGCCGAGCCAGTGGATCGTATCCGGCATCAATTGCTGGAAGCGCGCGTCCTGGACGCCAGCCACGCACTCGGTGCGCTCGAAATAAGCGGCGGCCGCATCGCCGTCCTCCTGCCGCTTGCGCGCATTGTAGACCAGGAATTTGGTAACCTCGCCGAGCGCGCGGCCTTCTTTGCGGTTGTAGACGACGAGCCCGAGCCCGCCCTCCTGTGCGCCGCGCGCGGATTCCTCGATGCCGTGGATCAGATAGGGCCGGCAGGTGCAGATGTCGGAGCCGAACACGTCGGACCCGTTGCACTCGTCATGCACGCGGCAGGTGATCCTGGTGCGATGGTCCGGCAGTTTTGTCACGTCGCCGAACAGATACACCGTGGTGCCGCCGATCGGCGGCAGGAACACCTTCATGTCCGGGCGCGTCACCAGCTCCGGGAACATGCCGGCGGTCTGCTCGAACAGCGTGCGCCGCAACTCGGTCTCTCCGGTGCCGAATCGCGCCGCAAGGCCCGGCAGGTGCCACACCGGATCGATCGCGATCTTCACCACCGACACGCTGCCATTGGCGTGCACGACCTCGCCGTCAGCGCGCAGCCGCTTTGCGGCGAGCGCTTCGCGGATCTCCGGCAGATCGAGCCGCGCCCGCGTCACCGCGATGCTCGGGCGGATGTCCGCGCCCTCAGCGATCTCCTGGCGAAAATTCTCGGCGACCAGATGCCCCCAGGGATCGAGCGCGACGATTTTTGTAGGATCGGTCCATTGCTCGAACGGACCGATGGTCGCGGCCGGAAAGGTGTTCGTGAGGTCAGGCCTGCGAATCGGATCAAGCGCGCCGGCGGAGACCGCGAGCGCGCGGTACATCGCGTAGGACCCGCCATGGCTGCCAATCACGTTGCGATCCCCTGCGCGCGACACCGTGCCGATGATCGGCCCGCGCGCGCGCGCATCAGCGGCGCCCCAATGGATGGGAAAGGCGGCCTTCCTGCCCGGCTCCGGATGGGAGGTCAGGCGGATGTGGTCGGTACGGTTGGCACGGCTCATGTCCAGGCTCCCAAAAAGCCAACGGCCCGCCGCTCGGACGGGCCTGGCTCACTTGCGACGCCGAACCGGCGGCGCAAGCTCAATCCAACATATTGTAGCGGCCGGCGACGACAGACAAGTTAATCGTGGCAGGGCGCAGGGGCCGTTCGGGGCCAAATTCTCGTCATCGGACCTGCCGACGCCGCTCATCGCGCTCGCCGCCTGCCGGTGAGGCCAGTTTAAGGAATTGAAATAGTTCCGTTTTTCGTGTTTTCAAGGTGTTGCTTCGTTTCGTGCGGTGGGCTTCAAGTTCGGCGCACCGTGCTGCCCTGCCTTGGAGACTGCCATGCCTGCCGCCAGCTACATCGATCCCCGCAACGGAAAGCTCTATCCCCTGGACCAGCCGCGCTGGTGCTCGGACGAGCGCACGCCGCTGCTGGTGACGCCGGGGGCTGGCATCTCACGCGAGGACATCGATGGCCGGACGCGCTCGCTGTGGCGCTACCGGGCGGCGCTGCCGGTCGAGATCAAGGACCCGATCACGCTCGGCGAGGGCTGCACGCCGCTGATCCAGCAGGACTGGGGCGCGCTGCGCCCGCTGTTCAAGCTCGAATGGTTCAACCCGACCGGCAGCTTCAAGGACCGCGGCTCGGCGGTGATGCTGTCGTTCCTGCGACAGATCGGCGTCGACGCCATTCTGGAGGATTCCTCCGGCAACGGCGGCTCATCGATGGCGGGGCTGGGTGCGGCCGGCGGCATGCGCGTCAAGATTCTGGCGCCGGCCTCGACCTCGCCGGCCAAGATCGCGCAGGTGCGCGCCTACGGCGCGACCGTGCAGCTCGTGGAGGGCCCGCGCGAGGAATCCGAAGCCGAGGCCATCCGCCAGTCGAGCCAGACCTTCTACGCCAGCCACAATTGGCAGCCGTTCTTCCTCGAAGGCACCAAGTCGCTGGCCTACGAGATCTGGGAAGATCTGGGATTCCGCGCGCCCGACAACGTCATCATTCCCGTCGGCGCCGGCAGCAGTCTGCTGGGTTGCGCCTTCGGCTTCCGCGAGCTGTTGAAGGCCGGGCAGATCTCGAAGCTGCCGCGCCTGTTCGCGGCGCAGCCGCTCAATTGCTCGCCGATCGATGCAAGCTTCAAGGCCGGTGTCGATACGCCGGTCGCGCGCGAGGTGAGCAAGACCGTTGCCGAGGGCACCGCGATCAAGACTCCCCTCCGCCTGCGTGAGATCATCGCCGCCCTGCGCGAGAGCGGCGGCGGCACCATCGCGCTCACCGAGGACGAGATCGTCGCCGCCCTGCGCCGCCTCGCGCGCCAGGGCCTATTTGCCGAGCCGACCAGCGCCAGCGCGGCTGCGGCGCTCGACAAGCTCGCCGCAACCGGCGCCATCAATGCGAACGAGACCACGGTCGCCGTTCTCACCGGCACCGGCCTCAAGGCCGCAACCACCGTCGCCGATCTCGTGCAGTAGGCTCGCGCTTACCTCCCGCTCCAGGCTCCTGGAGGAGCCGGCTATCGCATTTGAGAGTTTTCCGTGCGGCCATCCTTCGAGACGCCCGCCTTAGGCGGGCTCCTCAGGATGAGGACGAAGCGCGCGGATGCAGTTTCAAAGGGCACAAGCGCTGATTAGCCTCGTCCTGAGGAGGCGCGTAAGCGCCGTCTCGAAGGACGAGGCGTGCGCGCAGGCCGCCGCAACACGTCATATGCGATTGCCCTGCTGCCCGGAGGGAGAACGCAAGCGCCCGCCGGCGTCCGCCAGCACCTTCCACTGGAACAGCGGCGAGTCCTTTGGCGGCGAGAGCTGCGGGGTCCAGCCGGTGAGCTTTTCGATCGCGTAGGTGTCCATCACCACGCCGCGCCAGCGGCGTTCGACCCTGGCAAGTTGCTCGCGCTGCGCCGGAATGTGCTCCCACAGTGATGCGCGGTTGTCCGGCTCGCGCCCGACATAGATGCCGGCATGACCCTTGATCCGGTCCATGCCGGGATCGCGGAAGTCCTGGAAGCGGCCGCGCTCGTTGATCTCAATCACGGGCACGCGGCCCCGGAACAGCCAGCGCATCATGGCGTAGGTGCGGTAGTCCGTGGTTGCGATCCAGGTCGCGCCTGTTGCGTCGAGGGCGGCCTGGGCCCGCGCGGCGACCTGCTCGTAGCCGGCCTCGGCGCCGATCGGGTCGATCTTGCCGAGCAGATTCCAGGGCGCGGCAACGTAGTAGAGGAACACGATGACGACGAAGGGAATGCCCGAGACGATCGCTGCCCTGGCCCAGAACAGCGAGGACCTCAGCAAACGGGCGGACCATCCCTCTTTCCTCATCGTGACGAGGTTGACCGCGGTGGCGGCAAAACCGACCGGCCACATGAACATCGGCCAGGTGTCGCCGACGCGAAGCGTCAGCGACTTGAAGAAGAAGTAGACGAACGGCACCAGCACCGCCGTCGACAAAAGGATCGCGACCGGCTCGCGCGTGCGATAGCCGCGCCACGCCGTCAGCACCAGGCCCGTCAGCACCACCGGCAGCAAGACGAAACCGACCAGACCGAATTGCAGGCCGACGTAATCGCCGATCGTACGCAGCGAGACGCCGTAATTGGCGGTGGCGCGCACGCCCTGGAAACGGAACGAGGCCCAGTCGTGCTGCGCGTTCCAGATCAGCACCGGCGAGAACACCGCTAGCGCGACCAGCACGGCGAGACAGGGGTAAGGACTGCGCAGCCAGCGCCAGCGCCAATCCGGCACCAGCAGAAAGGCGGCAACCGCCGGCGCGAACAAGATCACGGTGAATTTCGACAGCATCGCGAGGCCCGCGAACAGGCCGGCCGCCAGCCACCAGCGGCCATCGCCGCTTTGCGCCAGCCGCACCAGCGACCACATCATCGCCACCGCGAACGGGATCATCGCCACATCGGGCGCAACCTTGGCCATCAACAGGCCGTAATAAAGCGCGGCCTCCGGCATCAGCACCGCGAACACGATCGCGCGCGCATCATGGGTGAGGCGGCGGACGATGTCGGCGAGCAATAGCTGCGTCACCAGCATCGCGACGATGCCGCCGAAGCGGACGCCGAGATTGGTGTCGCCGAAGATCGCGGTTCCGAAGCGGATCAGCCAGGCGATGCCGGGCGGATGATCGAGGAAGCTGAGCGCAGCCTCCTTGGACCAGGTCCAGTAATAGGCTTCATCGGTGCGCAGCTCGATGGCCGAGGCATAGACGATGCGGAGCAGCGTCATCGCGGCGATGATCGCTGCGGCCATGAGGATCAGACGCCGTTCGGCGCCGGCCGGCTTCGCAGAGATGTCGGGAGCGATCGTCACGGCGGCGCTTTTCCCCGACTTGGAAGGGGGAGTCAATGTGGGGCAAACTCTCTCCCCGGGGGTGGTCCCGGACAAGCGCAGACGTCGTAGGGCGGGCAAAGCGAAGCGTGCCCACCGTGAGCATATCGGGATAAAAATGGTGGGCACGGCGCGCAAGTGCGCGCCTTTGCCCACCCTACGGTTCTCGCCCGGGAACGACAGCGGTGCCTTGCGACGCATATCGGACAGGCTGTCCGCCGCCGGAATTAAAGGTTACGCTGGCTGGTCTCCTCCATGACCTGACACAACCGAATCATGGCCACCGCTCCCACACAGATGTCAGTCGTCCGCGCCGCCGGCGTGCGGCAGGTGCGCCTCGTTTGCGGCATCATCCTGTTTGCCTTTGTGGTCAGTCATTTCCTCAACCACGCGCTCGGCAACATCTCGGTCGATGCCATGGAGACCGGGGTCTACTACCACACGCTGTTCTGGCAGTTCCTCCCGGTCGCGATCGTGTTCTACACGGCCGCCCTCACCCATATGGGCCTCGGCCTCTACGCGCTGTATCAGCGCCGCCAGTTCCGCTGGCGAACGATTGAGCCGCTCCAGCTCGTGCTCGGCTTAAGCATCCCCGTCCTCGTCATGGGCCACATCATCGGCGTGCGGCTCGCGCAGACGCTGTACGGGCACGAGAAGCTCTATCCGCAGGAGCTCTATTTGTTCTTCGTGGCGGCGCCGGGTCTGCTCTGGCAGATGACGATCCTGCTTCTCATTGCCTGGGTGCACGGCTGCATCGGCGTCTATTTCTGGCTTCGGCTAAAGCCGTTCTTCACCCGCGCGGCGCCCTATCTGCTCGCGGCCGCCGTGCTGATCCCGACGCTCTCGCTGCTCGGCATCTACCAGGGCGGCCGCAGCGTCGCCGTCGACAGCGACGATGCCGAATGGCGAAAGCAGCATCTCACCCGCCGCCAGGTCGGCACGGTCGCGGAAGGCGATACGCTCGAGCGCATCGCGGGCGGTCTCACCATGGGCTATTTCGGTCTGTTGGGACTGGTGCTGGCGGCGCGCGGCGTGCGCGCCTTGCGCGAACGGCGCGGCGGCATGATCGCGCTGTCCTACGGCAACGGCAAGACGGTGCGGGTCCCCAAGGGCCTGTCGGTGCTGGAGGCGAGCCTGCGCCACAACGTGCCGCACGCCAGCGTCTGCGGCGGCCGCGCCCGCTGCTCGACCTGCCGCATCCGCATCATCGGCGATCATGATGCCCTGCCCACTCCGTCGCAGCGCGAGGCTTTCGTGCTCACCCGCGTCGGCACCGCCGATCCCTCGATCAGATTGGCCTGTCAGCTGCGTCCGACCTCCGATCTCTCCTTCTTCCAGCTCTTCGCAGCTCACACGCATGCAACGGACGGAGCCTCGACATCGGCCAGTATCGGCCAGGAGCGCTATCTCGTCAGCCTGTTCGTGGACATGCGCGGCTCGACGCAGCTGGCCGAGAAGCGCCTGCCGTTCGACACGGTCTTCATCGTCAACCGCTTCCTCGGCGCGGTGTCGCAAGCGGTGATCGAGAACGGCGGCCAGCCGAACCAGTTCGTCGGCGACGGCATGCTGGCGCTGTTCGGACTCGCGGCCGACCCGCAAACCGCCTGCCGGCAGGCGATGAAGGCAGCCGCGGGAATCGCTGCGCATATCGACGAGCTCAACGATCTCCTGAGCCACGATCTGCGCCAGCCGATCCGCTTCGGCATCGGCATCCACGGCGGCGAGGTCATCATCGGCGACATCGGCTATCGCGATCACATCGTCTTCACAGCGCTCGGCGATGCCGTCAACGTCGCCGCCCGCCTGCAGGACATGACGAAGACGCTGGCTTGCGAGGCCGTCGTCTCGGATGAAGTGCGCCGTACCGCTGATATTGCAGAGGACGCGCTGCCGCAGCAGGAGGTCGCCATCCGCGGCCGCGACCAGCCGCTCGCGGTGCGCGTGGTGGCGAATGCGAGGGAGCTGTCGGCGCTGGTCGATCGCAGCGAGCGGGTGGCGGCGTGATTGTTCACCTCTCCCCGCTTGCGGGGAGAGGTCGGAATGCGCGCGTTGCGCGGATTCCGGGTGAGGGGGTACAGGTCTCGCGGCAGTCGAAGGTGTGGAGAGAGGCCCCTCACCCCAACCCTCTCCCCGTAAGAACGGGGCGAGGGAGCGCACCGCCGTCGCAGCCACAGCTCGGCACAATCTCCTACATGCGTAACACCGGCCTGCTGCAACGCAGCGGCATGGGCTTGCCGCGAAAGCGCGAATTGACTTCACGCAAATGGTTGCGACAGATGAGCGCAGGATCGTGGTGATGACCGCCGATCCAACGAGAAGCTCCGGGAGGAGAAGGAATGTTCGATCGACGCGACCTGCTCAAGGGAGCAGGCCTTGCCGCCATGGCGGCCAGTCTGAATTCCACCAAGGCGCTGGCTCTCGACACGGTGACCCTGCCCTTCGCCAACGGCGAACGGCCGCTGGTGAAGTATCCGCAGAAGAGGCCGATGATCGGCCTGACCAGCCGGCCGCCGCAGCTCGAGACGCCGTTTGCGGTGTTCAATGACGGCCCGATCACGCCGAACAACGCGTTCTTCGTGCGCTACCACCTCTCCGACCTGCCCTACGATCTCGACCCCGACAAGTTCACGCTGGAGGTCAAGGGCAAGGTCGACAAGCCGCTGAAATTGTCGCTGAAGGACATCCGCAAGATGAAGGCGACGGAGATCGTCGCCGTCAACCAGTGCTCCGGCAACAGCCGCGGCTTCTTCGAGCCGCGCGTCGCCGGCGGCCAGCTCGCCAACGGTGCGATGGGTTGCGCGCGCTGGCGCGGCGTGCCGCTGAAGAACGTGCTGGAGATGGCCGGCGTGCAAAGCGGCGCCAGGCAGGTCACCTTCAACGGCATGGACGGACCGGTCAACGACAAGACGCCGGATTTCATCAAGGCACTCGACATCGATCACGCCACTGACGGCGAGGTGATGCTGGCTTATGGCATGAACGGCGAGGACCTGCCGTTCCTCAACGGCTTTCCGCTGCGCCTGGTCGTGCCCGGCTATTACGGCACCTACTGGGTCAAGCACCTCAACGAGATCATCGTCATCGACAACGTCTATGACGGCTTCTGGATGAAGTCGGCCTACCGCATCCCCGACACGCCGAACAATGCGGTCGAGCCGGGCACCGCGCCGAAGGCGACGATTCCGATCAACCGCTTCACCATCCGCTCCTTCATCACCAGCGTCCCCGATGGCGCCAAGCTGAAGGCGGGAGCCGTGACCCTGCGCGGCATCGCGTTCGATGGCGGCAAGGGCATCAAGCAGGTCGAGGTCTCCACCGACGGCGGCAGGACCTGGGCCCGTGCCAAGCTCGGCAAGGACCTCGGCAAGTACGCCTTCCGCGAATGGAAGCTGCCGGTGAAGCTCGCGGCCGGCAGCCACGAGCTCAAGGTCCGCGCCGCCGGCAATGGCGGTGAGACCCAGCCGGACATGCCGCGCTGGAACCCGGCCGGTTACTTACACAACGTCGTCGAAACCGTCCGCGTCAGCGTGGCCTGAAGGAGACTGACCATGCAGCGCATCGTTCGCCTCGCCATCACGCTCGCCGTGGCCGCATTAATGGGCTCGTCAGTTGCAGCGCCCGTCAATTACAAGACCCCCGACGAAGTCGCCGCCTTCAAGCCCGGTCCCAATCTCGAGGTCGTGCAGGGCAATTGCAGCGCCTGCCATTCGTCCGACTACGTCGCCACGCAGCCGCCGATGAAGGACAAAAGGGCGTTCTGGCAGGCCGAGGTGACCAAGATGATCAAGGTCTATGGCGCACCGATCGACGATGCCGATGTCGGCAAGATCGTCGATTATCTGGCTGCGACCTACTGACGGACGCCGTCACGCGTGCCGGCCATTTGACCGCGAAACGGGCAAAACCGGCAAAAACGCCGCGAAGTTGAGCGGAATTCGGCGAAATGGCGATGTGGTTTGAGCTACCAAGCCTGCCACATTCCGCGTATCCTGTTAGGACCGAACCGGCCGGTTGGCGGGGACTGGCGGTTCGAGATCTCGGAGGAAGACCCGCGGAGAAGTCGTGATGGCTAAAGGTACGGTCAAGTGGTTCAACCCGACGAAGGGTTATGGATTTATCCAGCCTGCGTCGGGTGGCAAGGATGTGTTCGTGCATATCTCGGCAGTGCAGAAGGCCGGTCTGTCGACCCTCAACGAGGGACAGACGGTGGAATATGAAGAGATCGCAAACCGGGGCAAGACCTCCGCGGAAAACCTCAAAGTATAAGCCCGCGCCAGCCTTTGCTGCCTCCCGGATTTGTCCGGGAGCGGGCCAAGAAAATTTAAGAAGACGGCCGGTGCATTCGACGACAGGCGTTGCGATTGCACAAGGATAGCTATTTTTTCCTTGCGAAGACCGCTCATCGAACCACAGCAATGACAATCGCGACTGCACTTCGCTAACCCACCGGCAGCGGTGCGTCGCGCTTGATCTCCTCCATCACCGCATAAGTTCGCGTCTCGCGCACGCCCGGCATCGACAGCAGGGTCTCGCCGAGAAAGCGTCGATAGGCGGTCATGTCTGCAAGCCGCGCCTTCACAAGATAGTCGAAGCCGCCGGCAACCATGTGACACTCCAGCACTTCAGGGGCGAGCCTCACGGCTCGGGCGAACCGCTCGAAATTCTCGGGCGTCGTCTTGTCGAGCAGCACCTCGACGAACACCAGGAGCCCAAGGCCCAGCCGGTGCGGGTTGAGCCGCGCGCCATAGCCTTCGACAAAGCCCTCGCGCTGCAGGCGCTTCAACCGCTCGCCGATCGAGGTCGGCGACAGCCCGATGCGCTCGGCGAGCTCGACATTGGCGATGCGCCCATCCTCCTGCAGGATCGAGAGGATTTTCCGGTCTGTTCGATCCAGTTCCATAGCTTATGTGGCCAAGTGGCTAATGCTCTTCATTTTCTAAGGCAAATTGGCTAAATTGTCTATCGAACTACGGTCACGCGGGCCTTATCCTGGATTTCAGCCACAGGACACGCCATGCCGAACATCCCGCCCCCCTTCTCCGCGCCCTACGCTCCCGATGATCCCGAGATCGCCGCAAAGCTTCTGCCGGCCTCGCATCTCGTCCCGGCCCAGGAGGCCCGGATCGACCGCACGGCGACGCGGCTGATCGAGGCGATCCGCAAGCGCGACGACCGGCTCGGCGGGGTCGAGGACATGCTGCGGGAGTTCGCGCTCTCGACCAAGGAGGGGCTGGCGCTGATGGTGCTGGCCGAAGCGCTGCTGCGCGTGCCCGATGCACGCACCGCCGACCAATTCATCGAGGACAAGCTCGGCGAGGGCGATTTCATCCATCACGAGACCAAGTCCACCGCGTTCCTGGTCAACGCTTCGGCCTGGGCGCTCGGCCTGTCGGCGCGGGTGATCCAGCCGGGCGAGACGCCCGACGGCACCATCGGCCGGCTGGTGAAGCGGCTCGGCGCACCGGCGGTGCGCACCGCGACGCGCCAGGCGATGCGGTTGATGGGCAACCATTTCGTGTTAGGGGAGACCATCGGGCAGGCGCTGGAGCGGGCTCGGCCGCGCTCCGGCCAGAAGCCGCGCTATTCCTTCGACATGCTCGGCGAAGGCGCACGAACGGCCGCCGATGCCAAGCGCTATTTCGACGCCTATGCCAGCGCGATTGACACGATCGGCAAGGCTTCGGGCAACCATCCCCTGCCCGACCGCCCCGGCATCTCGGTCAAGCTTTCGGCGCTGCATCCGCGTTTCGAGGCGATCAGCCGCGGCCGCGTGATGGCCGAGCTGGTGCCGCTATTGCTGGACCTTGCGCGGCGCGCCAAGGCGCATGACCTCAACTTCACCGTCGATGCCGAGGAGGCTGACCGGCTGGAGCTGTCGCTCGACGTGATCGCAGCGACGCTCGCCGATCCATCGCTTTCCGGCTGGGACGGATTTGGCCTCGCGATCCAGGCCTATCAGAAGCGTGCCAGCGCGGTGATTGACTATGTCGATGAACTCGCCCGCGCGCATGACCGCAAGCTGATGGTGCGCCTCGTCAAGGGCGCCTATTGGGACACCGAGATCAAGCGCGCGCAGGAGCGCGGGCTCGACGGCTATCCCGTGTTCACGCGCAAGGCGATGACCGATCTGAACTTCGTCGCCTGCGCGACGAAGCTTCTCGCCTTGCGGCCGCGCATCTTCCCGCAATTCGCCACCCACAACGCGCTGACGGTCGCGACCGTGCTGGAGCTCGCAACTGATGGCGGCGGCTTCGAGTTCCAGCGCCTGCACGGCATGGGCGAAGCGCTCTACGAGCAACTCGCAAAGGATCATCCTGACATCGCCTACCGCACCTATGCGCCGGTCGGCAGCCATCGCGACCTGCTCGCTTATCTGGTGCGGCGGCTTTTGGAGAACGGCGCCAATTCCTCGTTCGTGGCGCAGGCGGCCGATTATCGCGTGCCTGTCACGGCGCTGCTGCAGCGGCCGGCGGATGCCATTGGCCGGCCGCAACAGGCGCCTCATGCCAAAATACCGTTGCCGGCAGATCTGTTCGCGCCGGAACGGCGCAATTCGCGTGGCGTCGAATTCGGTGAGCGTGCCGCACTCGACCGGCTGCTGACGGACGTGAAGGCCGCGGCGGCCGAGCTTAAGCCTGTCGCTGACGCAACACCGGATCAGGCCAACGCGGCGGTGACGGCTGCGCGCGCCGGCTTTACCAGCTGGAGCCGGACACCTGCAGGCACACGCGCAGCGGCGCTGGAGCAGGCCGCGCATCTGCTGGAGAGCCGGGGCGCCCGTTTCATCGCGCTGCTGCAAGCCGAGGGCGGCAAGACGCTCGACGACGCTCTGTCCGAGCTGCGCGAAGCCGCCGACTTCTGCCGCTACTATGCCGCGCAGGGCCGCAAGCTGTTCGGAAACGATGCCGCCATGCCCGGCCCGACCGGCGAGAGCAATGTGCTTGGCCTGCGCGGCCGCGGCGTGTTCGTCGCGATCTCGCCGTGGAATTTTCCGCTCGCAATCTTCCTTGGCCAGGTCACGGCGGCGCTGATGGCCGGCAACAGCGTGGTGGCGAAACCCGCCGAGCAGACGCCGCGCATCGCGCGCGACGCCGTTGCCCTGCTGCACGAGGCCGGCATCCCCAGAAGCGCGCTGCATCTCGTCACCGGCGACGGCCGCATCGGCGGCGTCCTCACCGCGCATCCTGATGTCGCCGGAGTAGTCTTCACCGGCTCGACCGACGTCGCGCGCCAGATCAACCGGACGCTGGCCGCCAAGGACGGGCCGATCGTGCCGCTGATCGCGGAGACCGGCGGCATCAATGCCATGATCGCGGATGCGACCGCACTGCCCGAGCAGGTCGCCGACGATGTCGTGACCTCTGCGTTCCGCTCCGCAGGCCAGCGCTGCTCGGCCTTGCGGCTCCTGTTCGCGCAGGAGGATGTCGCCGACCGCATGATCGAGATGATCGCGGGCGCCGCGCGCGAACTGAAGATCGGCGATCCCGCGGATGTCGCGACTCATGTCGGTCCAGTGATCGATGACGAGGCCAAGCAGCGCCTCGATGCGCATATCGCGCGGATGAAGCGCGAGGCGCGGCTGCATTTTGCAGGCGCCGCGCCGGATGGCTGTTTCGTCGCCCCGCATATCTTCGAGCTCAAGGAGGCCGGTCAGCTCACCGAAGAGGTGTTCGGCCCGATCCTGCATG
This sequence comes from Bradyrhizobium sp. USDA 336, assembly GCF_044908355.1. Classification (NCBI taxonomy): domain Bacteria; kingdom Pseudomonadati; phylum Pseudomonadota; class Alphaproteobacteria; order Hyphomicrobiales; family Nitrobacteraceae; genus Bradyrhizobium; species Bradyrhizobium sp. USDA 336. The sequence goes on from NZ_JBIYDC010000002.1 coordinate 4,560,532, forward strand.
TCGTGCGCTATCGCGCGGAGAACCTCGAACGTGTGTTGCAATCGATTGCGCGCACCGGCTACGGGCTCACCCTCGGCATCCATTCGCGCATCGACGACACCATCGAGGCCATCGTCGACCGCGTCCAGGTCGGCAACATCTACGTCAACCGCAACATGATCGGCGCCGTGGTCGGCGTGCAGCCGTTCGGCGGCAGCGGCCTGTCCGGAACCGGCCCCAAGGCCGGCGGCCCGCACTACCTCGCGCGCTTTGCCACCGAGCAGACCGTGACGATCAACACGGCTGCGGCCGGCGGCAATGCCGCATTGCTTGCGGGGGAGGAGTGAGGCCCTGCGCCAGGCGCCGTTGCATCCCGGCAAAACATCGGTCTAATGCTCCCACTACCTGCCCGCGCCAATTCCAGCGTGCGGGAAACGACTGAAGCAAGGGAGCGACGCCGCGATGGAGAAGGGCATTTTTGCAGGCCTGAAGGTTCTGGACTGCGCGAGCTTCATCGCAGCGCCCGCGGCCGCGACCGTGCTGTCGGATTTCGGCGCCGACGTCATCAAGATCGAGCCGCCCGGCACTGGCGACCCCTATCGCAACCTGCCGAACCTGCCGGGCTATCCCTCAGGCGAGCACAATTTCGCCTGGCTCTTGGAGGCACGCAACAAGAAGAGCATCGCGCTCGACCTGTCGAAGCCGGAAGCGCAGGCCGTGCTCTATAGACTGGTGGCGGAGGCCGACGTCTTCATCACCAACATGCCGCCGCCGGTGCGCGCCAAGCTCGGCATCACCTATGACCACCTCGCCCATCTCAACGACCGGCTGATCTACGCCTCCTTCACCGGCTATGGCGAAAAGGGCGAGGAAGCCAACAAGCCTGGCTTCGACAGCAATGCCTATTGGGCGCGCTCCGGCCTGATGGATCTCGTCCGCGCCGACACCGACACCACGCCGGCCCGCTCGGTCGCGGGCATGGGCGACCACCCTTGCGCCATGGCGTTCTACGGCGCGATCGTCACCGCGCTGTATCAGCGCGAGAAGACCGGCAAGGGCTCGCATGTTTCGTCCAACCTGATGGCGAACGGGGTGTGGGCGGCGAGCGTGCTGGCGCAAGCAAAACTCTGCGGCGCCAAGTTCGGCGAGCGGCGCCCGCGGGAGCGCGCGCTGAACGCAGTCGCTAACCACTACCAATGCAAGGACGGCCGCTGGCTAATCCTGTCGCTGCTCAACGAGGAGAAGCAGTTTCCGACACTGGCCAAATGCCTGGGCCGGGAGGATCTGATCAACGATCCCCGCTTCGTCACCAAGGCCGACCGTCACGCCCGCTCGGTCGACCTGATCAAGATCCTGGACGAGACCTTCGCTACCAGGGATCTCGCCGAATGGCGAAGAATCCTCGACGGCAATGGCCTCGTGTTCGGCGTCGTCGCCATCCTGGACGACATCCCCAACGACAAGCAGATGCTCGACAACGAGGTGCTGGTGCCGTTCGAGAACGACACCATGCTCACCATCAACAGTCCGATCTGGATCGACGGCGCCAAGAAGGTGCAGCCGCGCAAGCCGCCCGCGGTGGGCGAGCACAGTGACGAGATTCTGCGCGGGGCGGGATTTGACGAGGCGGCGATCAAGCAGCTGCGGGGCTCGGGGGCGGTCGGTTAAGAGCGCGCGCTCTAACCCCGTCATTGCGAGCGCAGCGAAGCAATCCAGAGTGTCTCCGCGGACGCATTGCTGGATTGCTTCGCTGCGCTCGCAATGACGGCGTGGGCGATCTCGCTTATAATCGCAGCAACAACACGCTTCGCGAGGTCCCATGCCCAGCTACCGCCTGCACTACTTCCCCGAATCCGGCAACAGCTACAAGCTGGCGCTAATGTTGACGCTCTGCGGCGAGACGTTCGAGCCGGTGTGGACCGATTTCGCCGGCGGCGTCACGCGCACGGCGGAGTGGCGCAAGGCCGTCAACGAGATGGGCGAGATTCCCGTGCTCGAGATCGACGGCGTGAAGATGACGCAGACCGCACCGCTGCTGCTGAAGCTGGCCGAGCAATACGGCCGCTTCGGCGCCGAGACGGAGGACGAGAAGTTCGAGCTGCTGCGCTGGCTGTTCTGGGACAACCACAAGCTCACCGGCTATATGGCGACCTACCGCTTCATGCGCGCCTTCACCGAGAAGAACGACCCGCAGGTGTTGAAGCATTTCCGCCGGCGGCTCGAGGACTTTCTCGGCATCCTCGACGGCCATCTCCAGCACAATGCTTTCGCGATCGGCGCAAGGCCGACGGTCGCGGACATCTCGATGATGGCCTATCTGCATTATCCCAGCGACGAGCACGGCTTCGATTTTGCGGCGAGCTATCCCGCCATCCACGCCTGGCTCGGCCGCATGGCCGCGCTACCCGGCTGGAAGCCGGCCTACGAGCTGCTGCCGGGAAAACGGATGACGAATTACGCGACGTGAGGACTCTCTCTTCTCCCTCGCCCCGTTCTTACGGGGAGAGGGTTGGGGTGAGGGGCCTCTCTCCACATGTGAGTTCGTCGAGGGATCTGTACCCCCTCACCCGAATTCGATCGGCGATCGAATTCGACCTCTCCCCGCAAGCGGGGAGAGGTAAACCCGCGGCTCGCTCCGGGCCTTCGGTCGAAGAGTTTGCGGAGCTATCTCAGCGACAGCCAGCCCAGCGTGAACAGAATTCCGCCGACGATGACGGCCACCGCGACGGCCCAGATGCTCACGCGGGCGCTGCCGATAACCTGCTTGGCTTCCTCGTTCCGCGCGATCTCGCGATTGCGCGCCTTGTTGGCTTCGCCGGTATCCGTCATGGGTCATCCAAATCGCTTGAGACTTTATCTTGCGCGTGATCCTTCGGAGAACCGCTCCACACTTTTCCTGGATCACGCGCTAACGTGTCTTGATGAAGCACATGCCGATGCGGCGCGAGGCCGCGGCAGCCTGACAGGTCAGACCGTTAGCACAGCTCCATGACGTAAAACTCCTGTCCGGCGCTCCCGATCCCGCATCTTGCAGGGAACAATGCGCGCCCCAGCCGTCCTGATATTCGCTGCCGGCCAGTTCGCTGCTGCCGCGGGTCTGTGGCCGACTGGCAAATCCGCGTGAGAAATCAGGGGTTTTTCCGGCCGCGAACGCGGTCAGGATGTCGCGGCGGCGGAGCTGGTCGCCGAAGAAGTGCGGCGAGGCGGCCACGATGGCGACATTCGACGGTCTGTCCGCAAGCCAATCGACGCCCGGAAAATGGAAGCCGCCGATGCCACGGGCCTGGTGACAGCCGGCGCAGGTGATGTCGTTGAGACGGCGCTGGAAGCCTGCGACCGAACGGACGTTCTGCATGTCGAGGCCGCGTGCCGCCGCCTGCTTCAGCGCGCCGACCACGTCATTGTCGGTGAAGACGGGATCGCCTTTGCCCTCCCCCTGCATCAAGCCGAACTCCGGCTGCAAGGCTGAAGCGTCGAGGCCGGCGGGGGTCGGCACAATTGCGACCTTGGCCAGGAACTTCTCCGGGATCAGCACGGTGCCGCGATCGAACTCGCGCAAATTCTCCGGCGCGAGCAGCCAAGCCTTGAAGTCGCGCCGCAGCGCATCGTCGGCAAGAATGCGGTCGCGGTCGATCTGGTTCTCCAGCGTCGATTCCTCGAACGTCCTGGTGGCGGCGTCGTACTTGAACACCTTGAGAAGATAGTCGGAGCGGAAATCGTGCAGCGCCGATTTCGGCGCGACCGAGACCTGGATGTTGGTCTCGATGCTGTCGAGCATGGCGTCGTCAGGCGGGAAGCGACTGCCGATCAAGCCCTGCCAGTCGCCGTTGTCGAGCCAGCGCCGCGCGATCTCGGCGCAGTTGATCGGCTTGCCGCTCGCATCCGTCTGGCGCGCGTCGCGCGCCTTCAGCACGAGGTTGAACGTCATCGGCAGGCGCGTTGCGGTTTTGCCGCCATCCGGCCCGCCATCGAACCGCGCGAGACGATAGATCAGCCGGATCTCGCCACAGGACTCTTCCGAGACATAGGCACGGTCCATGCGATTGACGATGCCGGCCAGCACGAAGCGCGCCTCGCGCGATTTCAGATTGGCCCGATCGAACAATTGCGCGTCGAAGCCCTCGCCGACGCCGATGGTCTCACCCGGATAGGTCGTCTTGTACCAGGCGATGTAGCGTTCGAGTTCCGCATCGATCGCGGGCAGAATCGCTTTCAGCTGCGGCAGCGCGGCGAACATCCGCTCGGTCGTGAGCGGGACGTCCGAACTCTGCTGCGGCGACAAAAGACGCGAGATCGTCAGCGTGTTGTTCTGGTCGAGCTTGCGCAGGAGAGCGGGATCGGTGATCGCGGTACCGCGCGTCAGCGCAGTGCTCTCCGCTGCTAGGAGCGAAACGACACCGCCCAGCAATGCGGCAACAGCAACGAGAATTCGCAAGGCGCGGCCCATGCCTGAGGTAACACCGCGCAAGCATGCCTATTCAAGCGAAAAGGCGCTTCACATCGCGGTGAAGCGCCTCTTCGAAAGTCGGATATCGGAGGCTCAGCGTCCGACGATCAGCCCCCTTGAGGTGACGACCACCCAGCGGCCATCCTGGCGGCGGATCGCATCGACACGGCCGACGCCGGGGATGGGGTCGCCGGGATAGACCTCGTAGAGGCCGTCGCGGCCCTCGATCAGCGCGCCGCCGTTGCTGGCGTTGCGCAGCCGCCAGCCTTCAATCGTCGGCAGACGTCCGACTTCGGTCTTGGGCGCTGCGCCGACCGGGGCCGGTGCGGCCGCCGCGGTCGCGACCTGAGTCTGGGGCTGGGTCGGCGCGATCGAGCCGGTGGTCTCCTTGGGCACCGCTGCTGCGGCCTGCGCGGGCGCGGCGGGCGGCGTGGCGCGGAGCTTGTCGACGGTCTCGGACAGCTTTGCGATCCTGGCCAGCGGCTCGGCCTGCGCCTTCTCGAGCTTGTCCAGGCGGTCGTTGGCCCGGTTGAACTGGGTGAGGCCGGTCTTCGAGCTCTGCTCGACAGAGGCCTTGAGTGCGACGAGGTCGGCATCGATCCGCGCGACGGACGCATCCAGCGCGCTGGTGTCGGCGACCTGGACAGGAGCCGGGGCGGGTGCGGCGAAACGCATCATGCCGGCGGTCGCAAGCGCACCGCTGATCGCGCCGACGCTGGCGGCAATCGCCACCACCGCGGCCATCGCCGACAGCCGGCGCTTGCTGCCGGCTTCGCGCGGCTCGTCCGCCTTCCCATGCGGGGCGAACTCCTCGCGCTCCCAGGCGCGGTCGGCGGGGGGCATGACGATGAGCTTGCCGTGCTTCGGCTCAGCCTTTGCCTCGGTCCTGGCCTCAGTGGCTTCGAACTTCGACACTTCGATCCGCGGCGGCTCAATCTTCGGGGCGTCCGCCTTGACCGGATCGGGCTTGGGCGGCGCTTCGTGATCGGGGGCGATCGAGGGGGCCTCGATACCCGCGGCAGCCTCGATGGCCTGCGGCGCTGCCGCGTCGACGGCAGCGGAATCCTGGGCAGCCTGCTCGGGCATTGGTTCGCTCACGGCTCAAATACTCCAGTCTCGGTTGACCTTTTGGTAACTTTCATTGCTTGCGAAATCCTTACCTCGGGACCCGCTTACCGAAATTTTAGGAATTCATCCGGGGCCGAATTGGGCCGGGAAAGTGGAACCGGTGTGGCGGGCGTGAAACAGTTCGTAATCGGGGGAAGATGAACGGGGGCGGAATGGCCCCCCATGGCGTCATTGCGAGCGCAGCTCCGCGGAGGCAGTCTGGATTGCTTCGTCGCAAGGGCTCCTCGCAATGACGGAGCGCGCCGCACGCGCTCCGACCACATCACTATCCGTCACATCACGACGGGAGCATCCGGCAGCTCGTTCGCATGCGGCCCTTGCTTGGGAAAATGCTTTGCCATTTCGCGCGAGACGGCCTCGATGCCATGGATCACGCCGCGTTCGAACCGGCCCGATCTGAACTCGGCCTCCATCGCGCGGCAGATCGTCTCCCAACCCTCCGCGCCGACCTTCGCGTCGATGCCGCGATCGGCGATGATCTCGACGTCGCGGTCGGCGAGCAGGAGATAGATCAGAACGCCATTGTTGTGGGCGGTGTCCCAGACGCGCAGATGCGAGAACACGTCGAGCGCGCGCTCGCGGGCCGGCTGGTTGCGGAACAGCGGACGGCCGTCGAGCGCCCCTTCGACGACGAAGCGGACCTGGCCGGAATGGGTGGCTTCGCCGCGCTTGATCGCCTGCTCGATGCGGTCGAGCACCGCTTGCGGAAAGATCTGCTTCGCGCGCCAATGATGCTGCACGAGATGTCTGGCAATGCGCTTGATGCTCATGACCGCTACCAGCTCCCCGAGGCGCCGCCGCCGCCGAAACTACCCCCGCCGCCGCTGAAGCCGCCGCTGTCGCTGCTTGACGATCCGCTGCTCCATCCGCCGGAGGAGCCGCTCGACCACGAACCGCCGCGCGAACGGCCCGTGCCCGGCGTGATCGCCGAAAACAGATCGGCGACAAACCCGACGATAAAGCCAAGGATGCCGACAGCCGCCGCGAGCGCGGCGGAGCCGAGGATGAGCCAGGTCACGGCTGCGATGATGCCGCCCGTCACAAATGAGCCGAGCAGCCGCCCCAGGACCGCGCGGAAGAACCCGCCAACGCCGATCGAGGCGAACAGCGCCACTGCAAACACCGGCACCAGATCATCCAGATTATTGTGGGCGAAGTTGACGCTGCGCGAGGGTGCCGGCAACGGCTCGCCGTCGATCACCCGCATCATGCGGTCGACGCCTGCGCCGATGCCCGCGGCGAAATCGCCGCTCCTGAATTTCGGGGTGATAGCCTCGTCGATGATGCGCCGGGAGGTGACGTCGGTGAGCACGCCTTCGAGACCGTAGCCGACCTCGATGCGCAAATGCCGGTCGTTCTTGGCGACGACGAGAATCGCGCCGTCGTCGACCTTCTTGCGGCCGATCTTCCAGGCCTCGGCGACCCGAATCGAGAATTGCTCGATCGTCTCCGGCTGCGTTGTCGCGACGATCAGGACAGCGATCTGGCTGCCCTTGCGGTTCTCGAACTCGCGCAGCTTTTGCGTCAGCGTGGCGATGTCGCTGCTGGAGAGCGTGCCGGTCTGATCGACGACACGGCCGCTGAGCTGGGGGACGGCGACGTCGGCGCGGGCGGGGAAGGCAAAGGTGAGGAGGAGGGCTGCAACGATCACCGCGCACCACACCCTCGCTGTCATCCCCCGGCTTGCCGCCTTCGCTGAAGCTTCGGCGCGCCGAGCACCCGTGCGAGCCTCGGCGTAGCCTTGGCGAAGCCGGGACCGGGCGATCCAGTATTCCAGAGACGCCGGCGGGATACGGAGAGGCCGCGGCATATTGGATTCCCCGCTTTCGCGGGGAATGACCGTGGTGGGTGGGACGCGCATCGGGGCCGAACGCGACTACTTCGACGGCGACGGTGCCGGATTGAAGTCCACCTTCGGTGCGGTCGAGATCGCCTTCTCGTTCTCGACCGTGAAGTTCGGCTTCTCCTTGTAACCGAACGCCATTGCGGTGAGGTTGGTCGGAAACGAGCGGACGGTGACGTTATAATCCTGCACCGCCTTGATGTAGCGGTTGCGCGCCACCGTGATGCGGTTCTCGGTGCCCTCGAGCTGCGACATCAGATCCTTGAACAGGGCGTCGGACTTCAGCTGCGGATAGTTCTCGGTGACGACCAGGAGGCGCGACAGCGCGCTGGAAAGCTCGCCTTGGGCGGCCTGGAATTTCTGGAACGCGGCGGGATCGTTCAGCACCTCCGGCGTCGCCTGGATGCTGCCGACCTTGGCGCGTGCATTGGTGACGCCGAGCAGCACGTCCTTCTCCTGCTGGGCAAAGCCTTTCACCGAGTTGACGAGATTGGGCACGAGATCGGCGCGGCGCTGATACTGGTTCACGACCTCGGACCAATTGCCCTTGATCTGCTCGTCCTCGCTCTGGATCGCGTTGTAGCCGCAATTGGTCAGGCTCAGCGAGGCCAGGGCGGCCAGCACGGTCAGGATCTTGCGCATTAAATTTCTCCCGGTGGAATCCGGCGCAAACTATCAGATTGCGCGCCTGAGAAAAGCAGCCGGCTGACGCAAGCCTCTTGCCTCGCACCGGCCGACATAGTCAACTCCGGCAAAACAAGAGCGGAAACACCAGGGGGAACGCGATGTCCTCGTTCGAGACCATCCTCGTGGAACGGCCTGAGCCGGCGATCGCCCGTGTCGTGATGAACCGGCCCGAGGCGCGCAACGCGCAGAACCTGCAAATGACCTACGACCTCAACGCCGCCTTCGACGCGGCGGTGCAGGACGATGCGGTCAAGGTGATCATTCTCGCCGGGAACGGGCCGCACTTCTCCTCCGGCCACGACCTGCGCCCCGGAGACAAGAATACCGCTGGGGTCGATTTCCCGCCGATCGGAAATTGGGGCGGTTTCGCCGAGCCGAACGCCCACGGACGCTTCGCGCGCGAGCAGGAAATTTATCTCCAGATCACCCGGCGCTGGCGCAATCTGGCAAAACCCACCGTTGCCGAGGTCCACGGCAAGTGCATCGCCGGCGGCTTGATGCTGGCCTGGGCCTGTGACCTCATCGTCGCCAGCGACGATGCGGAGTTCTGCGATCCCGTCGTCACCATGGGCGTGTGCGGCGTCGAATGGTTCGTGCATCCCTGGGAGCTGGGGCCACGCAAGGCCAAGGAGTTCCTGTTCACCGCCGACAGCTGGAGCGCGCAGGAGGCGCACCAGCTCGGCATGGTCAACCAAATCGTGCCGCGCGCCGAGCTCTCGTCGCGCGTGCTGGAGCTGGCGCGAAGGATCGCGACAAAACCGTCCTTCGCGCTGAAGCTGACCAAGGAGGCGGTCAACCGCTCGGTCGACGTCATGGGCCAGCCGGCCGCGATCGACCAGGCCTTCGCGCTGCATCAGCTCTGCCACGCGCACAATCTCCAGGAGTTCGGCATGATCGTCGATCCATCCGGCCTGCATCCCTCCGTACGCAAGCCGCCGGCCGCCGCGGAGTAGACGCGATGGATCTCAATCTCAGTGACGAGCAAAAGTTGCTGCGCGAGAGCGCGGAACGATTCGTGGCCGAAAGCTACGATGCCGAGCACCGCCGCAGAATCGCGAACGATCCGCTCGGCTTCAGCCCGGCCGTTTGGAAGCAATTCGCCGAGCTCGGCTGGCTGGCGCTGCCGCTTCCGGAAGAGTTCGGCGGGCTCGGCGGCGGCGCGGTCGATATCGGCATCTTGATGGAGGCCTTCGGCCGGGGCCTGGTTTCTGAGCCTTATGTTGCAACCGTCGTGCTCGGGGCCGCGCTGATCGCCAGATGCGGCACCAGCGAGCAGAAGCAGGCGAGCCTGCCCAAGGTCGCGGACGGATCGCTGAAGCTTGCCTTTGCGCATGCCGAGCGCGCGGCCCGGTTCGATCTTGCCAAGGTCACGACCAGCGCCAACAAGATAGGACAAGGCTGGCGCCTGTCCGGCAGCAAGATCGCCGTGCTCGACGGACATGCCGCCGACGAGATCATCGTCTCCGCCCATATCCACGACCATCGGGGACCCTCGGGCCGGATCGGCCTGTTCCTCGTGCAGGCGACGACGTCAGGACTCGTCATCAGCGATTATCCGCGCCTCGGCGGCGGACGAGCCTGCAATATCGAGCTGTTCGACGCGCATCTGCCGGAAGACGCCCTGCTCGGCGACGGCAGCGATGCCCTGCCCGCGATTGAATGGGCGATTGATCGCGCCATGGCCGCGCTAGGGGCGGAAGCTGTCGGCATCATGCAGACGCTGCTCGACACCACGCTCGACTATACCAAGATCCGAAAACAATTCGGCCGGCCGCTCTCCGCCAACCAGGTGATCCGCCACCGCCTCGCCGACATGGCAATGCAGGTGGATGAGGCGCGCTCGATGGCGCTGCGCGCGGCGTTGAAGGCCGATAGCGCGCCGATCGAGCGTGCCCGGGCAGCCTCGGGCGCGAAGGCGAAGATCGGCAAATGCGCGCGCTTCGTCGGCGAGCAGTCGATCCAGCTCCATGGCGGCATGGGTGTCACCGAGGAGCTCGAGGTCGGCGCCTATTTCAAGCGGCTCGTCGCGTTCGACACGCTGTTCGGCGGCAGCGCGCATCACTATGCCCGCCACGCCGAGCTGGGCCGCAGGGCCATCTCTGCTTAACAAGGAGCGCCTCATGGACCTGTCGTTCAATGCCGAGGAGCGCGCCTTCCAGAGCGAGGTGCGCGGCTTCATCGCCAAGAATCTCACCGAGGAGATGAAGCGCGCGACCGCGCTGACGCCATCGGTGTTCTCCGATCCTGATATCGGGATGGCGTGGCAGCGCGCGCTGCACCGCCAAGGCTGGGGTGCGCCGGGCTGGCCGGTCGAATATGGCGGCCCCGACTGGACGCCGGCGCAGCGCTGGATCTTCGAGACTGAATGCGCCCGCGCCGGCGTGCCCAACGTCAACGTGATGGGCGTGAAGATGGTCGGGCCTGTTATCATCGGCTTCGGCAGCCCCGAGCAAAAGAACTTCTACTTGCCGCGAATTCTCTCGGGTGAGGATTATTGGTGCCAGGGCTATTCCGAGCCCGGGTCCGGCTCCGATCTGTCGTCCCTCAAGACGCGCGCGGTGCGTGACGGCGACGACTACGTCATCAACGGCACCAAGATCTGGACCACGCACGCCCATCACGCCAACCGCATGTTCGCGCTGGTGCGCACCAGCGACGGGCCGCGGCAGCAGGACGGCATCAGCTTCATCCTGATCGACATGAAGACGCCTGGAATCACCATCCGTCCGATCCTCACCATCGGCGGCGACCACGAGGTCAACCAGGTGTTCTTCGACGACGTCCGCGTGCCCGTCGCCAATCGCGTCGGCGAGGAAGGCAAGGGCTGGACCTACGGCAAATATTTGCTCGAGTTCGAGCGCGGCGCGGGCATCGCCTCGGCCAAGCTGCGCGAAGGGCTGAAGGCGATTGCGGACCTCGCGGAGTCCGATTTGACGGGCCGCGCGATCGACAGTCCCGATATCGCGACGCGGATTGCCGAAGTCGAGGTCGACATCGACGCGCTGGAGATGACGGAGCTGCGCGTGCTCTCGGCGCTGCAGACAGGGCAAAACCCCGGCGCGGTGTCGTCGATCCTGAAGCTGCGCAACAGCGAGATCCGCCAGGCCGTGACGCGGCTAGGGGCCGACGTGATCGGCCACGATGCGCTCGCCGTCGAGCCGATGCGCCCGCTCTACAGGCTCAACCACGAGCCGGCGACGCCTGAGGAGATGCTGACGGTGATGCCGGAATATCTCAACGGCCGCGCCTACACCATTTTCGGCGGCACCTCGGAGATCCAGCGCGATATTATCGCGAAGATGATGCTGGGGATTTAGGACTCGTAGCCCGGATGGAGCGCAGCGCAATCCGGGATATGGCGAGCGCCCGTGCTCCGATCTGCGCTGTCGTCCCCGCGAAGGCGGGGACCCATAACCCCAGGGAGAGTTATGGGGTGAGCTGGTCACTACGAGTCTTCGCCAAACTCCGCCCTGTGGTTATGGGTCCCGGGCTCGCGCTTTGCGCGCCCCGGGACGACGAGCTGAGTTTGGTGCAATAGCCTGCGCAACAGCTAGCGCACTTACCCCGCCGCCTTCGCGTCCCGGATCGCCTGCCAGATCTTCTGCGGCGTCAGGGGCGTGTTGAGCTGGGTGATGCCGAGCTCGGCGAGCGCGTCCATCACGCCGTTGGTGACGCAGGGCGGGCCGCCGATGGCGCCGGATTCGCCGCAGCCCTTGGCGCCGAGCGGATTGGTGCGGCAGGGTGCGGAATCGTCCAGCGTCACCACGATCGGCGGCACGTCGTCGGCGCGCGGGATGCAGTAATCCTGATAGCTCGCGGTCAGCAGCTGGCCGTCGGCATCATACGACACGCCTTCATACAGCGCCTGGCCGATGCCTTGAGCGACGCCGCCATGGATCTGCCCCGTGACCAGCATCGGGTTCACGGCGACGCCGACGTCGTCGACCGTGGTGTAGCGCACGACCTTGGAGACGCCGGTCTCCGGGTCGATCTCGACCTCGCAGATATGCGTGCCGTTCGGCCAGCTGGGACCATCGACCTCGCCTTCGGAATCGACGCTGAGCTTGGCGCCGCTCTCCTTCTCGGCGAGATCGAACAGGCTGATGCGGCGGTCGGTGCCGACCACGGTGAGCATGCCGCCCTGATATTCGATGTCCTCGACCGAGGTCTCCAGCACGTTCGCCGCCTTCTCGCGCGCCTTCTGGATCAGATCGTTGGAGGAGACCGCGACCGCCGTGCCACCGACGAACAGCGAGCGCGAACCAACGCTGCCGAAGCCCATGGCGAGATCAGTGTCGCCCTGCACCACGTCGATCTTGTCCATGGGAATGCCGAGCGTGTCGGAGATCATCTGGGTGTAGGTAGTCTGCAAGCCCTGCCCCATCGCCATGGTGCCGGAATGCAGCACGACGCGCCCTTGCGAGGTCGCTTGAAGCGTGACCTTTTCGGTGTGGGCGCGGCCGCCGGTCCACTCAATGTAGGAGGTGAGGCCACGGCCGTAGAGCAGGCCCTTCTTCTTCGCCGCCTTCTTGCGCGCGGCGAAGCCGTCCCAGTCGGCAAGCTTCACGGCCCGGTCGAGCATGTGCGCGAAGGCACCGGAATCGTAGACCTGCCCGGCCGCATTGGTGTAGGGCAGCTGCGCCGGCTTGATGTAATTGGCCTTGCGGATCGCGCGCGGGTCCATGCCGATTTTTCGCGCAGCGGCGTCGAACAGGCGCTCGACGATGAACACGGCTTCGGGGCGGCCGGCGCCACGATAGGCTCCGACCGGCGCGGTGTGGGTCATCACCGACTTCACCTCGAAATGCACCAGCGGCAGGTCGTAGACACCGGTCTGTACGAACGGCCCGAGCACCAGCGGGATGATGTTGGCCGCGCCCGAGGAATAGGCCCCTGTGCAGCCGATCGACTTGACGCGATAGGCCAACACCTTGCCCTTCTCGTCCAGCGCGAAGGACGCCGTGGACGTGAGATCGCGGCCGTGGGTGCCGCCGACGAACTCGTCGGTGCGGTCGCCGCGCCAGCGGATCTTCTTGTTCAGCTTGGTCGCGGCATAGGCGACGATCCCGTCCTCGGGATAGAGGTTGGTCTTCTGGCCGAAGCCGCCGCCGATATCGCCGACCAGCACGCGGACGCTGTCCTTCGGGCGCTTGAGCACGGCTTCCGCCAGCACGTCGCGGGTCGAGGCCGGCGTCTGCGATTGCACGTGCAGCAGGAGACGGCCGGACTTCTTGTCGATCTCGGCAATGGTCGAGCGCGGCTCCATCGCGGACGGAACGAGACGCTGGCTGACGATATCGAGTTCGACCGTATGCGCGGCCTTGGCAAAGGCCTCGTCCACCTTCGCGGCGTCGCCGTAAGACATCGCGCCGACGATGTTGTCGGGCGCCTCCGGCCACACCACGGGCGCACCTGATTTCACCGCCTCGACGGGATCGACCACCGCGGGCTGCACATCGTATTCGACCGCGATCGCCTCCGCCGCGCTCTGCGCCTCCACGCGCGAGGAGGCCACCACTGCGGCCACGGCCTCGCCGGCGTAGCGGACGACCTCGTGGGCGAGCAGCCGGCGCGGCGGCACCGTCATCGGCTTGCCGTCCGGGCGCTTGAAGATGTTGAGCGTCGGGATGGTGCCGATGTCGTCCTTGACGAGGTCCGCGCCGGTGTAGATCGCGGCAACGCCCGGCATCGAAGCCGCGGCGCTGGTGTCGATCGAGACGATCTTGGCGTGGGCGTGCGGCGAGCGCAGCATGTGCAACCACAGCGCGCCGTCCGCCGGCTTGTCATCGATGAACTGTCCCTTCCCGGTGAGCAGCCTCTGGTCTTCCAAACGCTTGACGGGCTGCCCCGCTCCGAAACGCAAATTGCCGGGAAGAATGTTCATTCCGCTGTATCCTCGAGATCGGGAAAAACGACGGCGGCGGTTTTAACCGATTTTGCGCGCCAGACAACCGAGCCCCGGCGCATCTGCAATGCGCGTCGGAGCCCCTTGCACGCGCGGATCGAGCGGCTAGGACCGGTCGATATCGACGATGCCTACATTCACGTCACGGGTGTCCGATCCGCGCTTGACCGTGAGCCGAACGGTCTTTCCGGCCCCGGCCTGCTCCAGCGCATCGGTCAGGTCGGCAAGGCGCCGCACCGGCTTGCCTTCCACCGCGGTGATGATGTCTCCGACCGCTCCCGTGGAAAAGTTGACACCGCGAATCCCCGCCCGCTCGGCAGGACTGCCGGGGGCCGTCCGCACCACGATCACCCCTTCGACAGCAAGCCGGGTCGACACATCCTCGCCGGCGGCCACGATGCCGATGCCTGGTGTCGGCACCCGGCCATTGCGGATCAGCTCGGGCACGATCCGGTTCACGACGTCGACCGGGACCGCGAAGCCGATGCCGGCATTCGAGCCGGACGGCGAGATGATCGCCGTGGTGACGCCGATCAGCCGGCCGGCGGAATCCAGCAGCGGCCCGCCCGAATTGCCGGGATTGATCGCGGCATCGGTCTGGATGACGTTGGCGATCTCCCGGCCGCCATGGGTGGGGAGCCGGCGCTTGAGCGCGCTGATGATGCCAGAGGTCATCGACTGATCCAGCCCGAAGGGATTGCCGATCGCGAAGGCGAATTGCCCGACCTTCAGGTCACTCGAACTGCCCAGTGCGATCGGAGCCGGAAGCTGGCGCACGCTGCGGATGCGCAGCACGGCGAGATCATAATTCGGAGCCGTGCCGACCAGGTCGACCTGGGCCACTTCTCCCGACGCAAACCGCACCGCGATCTCGCCGCCATTGGCGACGACATGATTGTTCGTCACCAGATGACCGTCGCGGTCCCAGACGAATCCCGTGCCGGAAGCGCCGCCACTGCCCTGGCTCTCCTCGCCCATGAGGGGACTTGCGAGGGGACTTGCCGCCGACCTGGCCGCAACCTGAACGACCGACGGCGATACGCGCTCGAAGATGTCGATGGTCGCCTTCTCGCCGTCCGACAGAGGGCCGCGCTGCTCGACGGCACGTGCGGAGGGCGCCGCCCATGGGACATACGAGCTGGGGCCATGCAGGATCTTCGCGGCCGTGACGGCGAGCAGCAGAGCGGCGAAGGCTGCAGCGGCAATCGCATAGCGACGATTCATTGGGTGATCACCGTGTCTTGTGCTGAATGCGGGCTCTGAGATGCATATGCATGGAGTGGCAGGATCTCGCTTACGCAGCAACGTCGCAAACGGGCGGAAGTTTCTCGGTCAGGTAAGGACCATTTTGCGCCCGGTACGGGTGCCGGGGCATATTGCCGCGTGGCAAGCAGCTATGTCAGCTCGCGGAGCGCCGTTTCCACGATTTTGCGCGCATCGGCCGTCAGTGGCGCCTGCGGCGGGATGGGGCCGCCGACGTCATAGCCCTGGATCGCAAGGCCGGCCTTGATGCACGCCGCGAGATTGAAACGGGCGAAGGCTTCGTTGATCCGCCACAGCCGCCGCTGCAGCGCCATGGCCTCGTCCCAGCGGCCGGCGGTGCAGAGGTCGTAGAGCATCACGCTCTGGCGCGGGATGATGCAGGCGGGTCCCGCCATCCAGCCGCGGCCGCCGATCAGCATCACCGCGGCCGGAATGTGGGCGGAGGCGGAGAACACGCGCAAGGCGTCGCCGCAGCGGTTCATGATCGAGAGCAGCCGTCCGGTGTTCGTGGAGGCATCCTTGATGTAGCCGATGCGCGGATGCTCGGCGAGGCGCGCGATGACGTCGAGGGTGAGATCGGAGCGCTGGAATTGCGGATTGGTGTAGATGACGACGGGAATGTCCACGGCATCGGCGATGGCGCGGAAGTAGGATGCGACCTGCGCATCGGCCAGCGGGAAATACGCTTCCAGGATCGCAAGGATGCCGTCGACCCCGCACTTCTGATAAGCTTTCGCCTGCGCCACCGCATCCGCCGTCGCGGTCGAAGCGACGCCGGCGATAACAGGCACGCGCCCCTGCGCGGCCTCAATCGTGGTCTGCACGACCGCTGTGCGTTGCGCGGCGTTGAGGTAAGCGAATTCGCCGGTCGAGCCCAGCGGCGTCAGCCCGTGCACGCCGGCGCCGATCAGGTCGTCGCAGAGTTTTGCCAGCACGTTGGTTCGCACCGTGCCGTCGGCATCGATGGGCGAGACGAGATACGGAAAGGCACCGTGGAACTCGGACATGCGGCGCTGATCCCGGTCGATTGGTTTGCGGCTGACCGCTATTACCAATGCCAGCGCCGGCGATCAAACCCTGAGCAGACGCACCCGCGTGCCCCAGGGATCGATCGCCTCCACGCCGTCGGCAAGTGCAGTGATCTTCACCCCGCCTTTGCGCAGCCGTTCTTCCTGCGCGGCGAGCAGCTCCGGCTTCGCCATCACCAGCGAGAACCAGGCAAGACCGGTCGTGGAATCGTCGCGCTGGCCGGCGCCCCGGCTCTGCCAGACGTTCATGCCGAGGTGATGGTGATAGCGGCCCGACGCCAGGAACGCGGCGCCGCTGCGGCGGCGGGTCGGGTCGAGGCCGACCGTGCCGTGATAGAAGCTCTCGGCCTGGGCGAGATCGCCGACGCGCAGATGCATGTGGCCGATGCGCATTCCGTCCGGCGCCTTGGCATAATCGGGAACGCGCGTATTGGTGAGCGACAGCAGGTCGGGGATGTTGAGCTCGTCGGTCGCCATCTTCACGCTGCCCTCGCTCCATTGCCATTGCGAGGGGTCGCGGTCGGCATAGACCTCGATGCCGTTGCCTTCGGGGTCGTCGAGATAGACGGATTCGCTCACGAGATGATCGGCGAAGCCCGACAACGGCACGCGGTGCGAGGCGGCATGAACCAGCCAGCGCGCCAGATCCTTGCGCGTCGGCATCAGGAAGGCGGTGTGGTAGAGGCCGGCGGCGTTGCGCGGCTCGATTGCGGCATCGGGCCGGGCCTCCAGCACCAGCAGCGTGATGCCACCTGTGCCGAGCTTTGCGGTTACCGCCGAGCGCTCCATCACGGTGAGCCCGATCACGTCGCGGTAATAGTCTGCGATCTTGTCGAGATTCTTCACCCGCAGCGTCACCATGCCGACCCGCATCGGCGTACGGCTGGCAAAGGTCGGGCCGCCGCCCAGCGCTGTGCCCTCGGCACGGGCCGCGGCTGCGGCGGCCATGGCGAGCGAGGTGGCGCCGGCGAGCTGCAGCAGGGTACGGCGGGTCAAGTCGATGGTCATCAGTCAGGGCTCGCTGGAAATCCTTGAGGCCATATGGCCCAATTTTGGGATTGCTACACGTTCCCGTGAGGCGCTCCCAATCACATGTTCGTCGGCCCTGGTCTTGCGGAGGCCGTACTGGTCCTGGCCACCCGGCCAGTTTCGCAATCGCCCGCGGCATCCCAGATTGAGGACAACTTACGGGAGCCCGCCATGACTGATCTTAGTCCCCTGTCCTCACTGTCGTCCGCGCTCGCGGACATTGTGGCGCGCACCGCGCCGTCCATCGTCTCCGTGCATTCGCATCGCGCTCGCGCGACCGGCTTCGTCTGGAAGAGCGGCCTGATCATCACCGCTGACGAGGCCCTCGCCGACGAGGGCGAGGTCGAGATCGGCCTCGCCGACGGTCGTCGGGTCGCTGCCACGATCGCCGGCCGCGACCACGCCACCGACATCGCGCTGCTACGCACTGAGGCCGCGGTCGCGCCGGTCAAGCTCGCCGCAACCGTCCCGCCGCTGGGCGCATTGTCGGTCGTGGTCGCGACCAATCGGGAGACACCAAGCGCGGCGCTCGGGATGGTGTCGGCGTCCGGAAAGAGCTGGCGTTCCTTGCGCGGCGGCGACATCGATGCGCGGATCGAGCTCGACGTCCGCCTGCGCGGCAGCCAGCAGGGCGGGCTCGCGCTCGATGCCTCGGGGCAAGCGTTCGGCATGGCCGTGCTAGGACCGCGGCGCGTGCTGGTGATCCCGACCGCGACGATCGAGCGTGTCGCGCCCCAGCTGGAGGCGCGCGGCCGCATCGCGCGTGGCTATCTCGGCCTCGGGCTGCAGCCGGTGCAGCTCGACGACGGCATCGGCGCCATGGTCATGAATGTCGACAAGGCCGGGCCTTCGGCCGCGGCCGGCATTCGCCAGGGCGACGTGATCGTGGCGGTCAACGGCCAGAAGCTCTCGGGCGTGCGCGCACTGTCGCGAACGCTGGGACCGGCGAGCGTCGGCGCGGTGGTCGACGTCGCCGTGCACCGTGGCGGCGAGCCGGTCAGCTTCAAGGTCACGGTCGGCGAAAGGCCGGAGGCGTGAGCGAGGACAGGACGGCCGAGATCGTACTGTCGCTCGAGATCGACGATCCCACCCTCGCCGATCGCCTGGCGGCCCTGCTCGGCAATGTCGCCGGGCTTCGCCTCGCCGAGCCCGGCGAGCAGGCCGCCGCGACAATCATCGCCCGCGATCCACGTGTCAGCCCTGCGGACATCGCGCTGACGCAGCGTGAGCTCGACGTGCTGGCGCTGATGGCCGAAGGCGCCTCCAACAAGATGATCGCGCGGCAGCTCGGCATTTCCGTGCACACCGTGAAATTCCACGTCGGCTCGCTGCTCGACAAGCTCGACGCCACCGGGCGAACCGATGCAGTCGCGCATGCGGCACGCCGCGGGGTGATCGAACTTTGACGGCACCGCGCCTCACTTGGCCGAGGTCGGCAGGAAGCTGAGCTCGACCTTCAGGCCCGGGGAATTGTCGCGCAACGCGATCTCGGCGCCATGAAGCCGCGCCACCGCGGCGACGAGGCTGAGGCCGAGACCATTGCCCGGCGTGTAGCGGCTCTGCTCGAGCCGGTAGAAGCGCTTGAAGACATGCTCGCGCCGCTCGGCGGGAATGCCAGGACCGTCGTCGGTAATCGAGATCACCGCACCGCCGTCGGCCCTGCGGCAGCTCACGATCACCTGCCCGCCCTTGCGGCCATGCTTGATCGCGTTGTCGACGAGATTGGCGATGGCGTCGAACAAGAGGTCGCGGTCGCCGGTGATCGCGACCTCGTGGTCACCATCGAGGCTGAGGCGCGTGGCGACTTGCTCGGCGGCGGCATCGTAGAGCTCGACCACCTCGGCGGCGATCTCGGAAAGATCAAGCACGCGGAAGGCGCCAGTGCGGGCGCGGGTCTCGATCTCCGAGATCCGGGTGATGGAGGCGAACATGCCGAGCACGGCATCGAGATCGGCGATGGTGTCGCCGATCAGCGCGGCATCCGTCTCGCTGTTGCGCGGCGCGTGATAGGCCTTCTCCAGCCGGCCGCGCATGCGCGTCAGCGGCGTGCGCAAATCGTGCGCGACATTGTCGCTGACCTGCTTGACCTCGCCCATCAGCGTCTCGATGCGGTCGAGCATCTGGTTGAGGTTTTCGGCGACGCGATCCCACTCGTCATTGCTGCCGCGCAAGGGAATCCGCTGGTCGAGGCCTGCGAGCATGATGGCGCGGCTGGTGGCGTTGATCTGCTCGATCCGCCCCACAGTGCGACGCGTCACCAGCACAGCCGCGAGCCCGGCGAGCACCAGCAGCAGCGCGGCGACGGCGGCCATCGCGAGCTCGATCATGCCGGTGAAGCCGTCATGATCGCCGACCGTACCGAGCCGGCTCTCCACATAGGCCAAGGTACCGAAATAGACGTAAGCCATGATCGCTGCGACGATCAGCCCGAACGCTGCGATCGCGATCAGCGCCAGGCGGAAGGTCGAGGACCGGAGCGTCTTAACCAGGAGCACGGAGGCAATATCCGATGCCGCGAATGGTGTGGATCAGCGGATAGGCCTGGGCATCGTCGACCTTGCGGCGGACCCGGCCGACATAGACATCGATGATGTTGGTCGAGGGATCGAAATGCAGGTCCCAGACGTGCTGCAGCAGCATCGCGCGGGAGACGACGCGGCCCTCGTTGCGGACGAGATATTCGAGCAGCTGAAATTCCCGCGGCAGCAGCGGGATCTTGCGGCCACGGCGCGAGGCGCTGCGCGCGATCAGGTCGACGGCGAGATCGCCGACGCGCAGCAGCGTTTCCTTGGCGATGGTCTCACTGCGGCGGCCAAGCGCCTCGAGCCGCGCCAGCAATTCCGTGAAGGAGAACGGCTTGACGAGGTAGTCGTCGCCGCCGGCGCGCAGGCCGCGCACGCGGTCGTCGACTTCGCCGAGCGCGGAGATGATCAGGAAGGGGGCGGCAATGCCGTCGTCGCGCAGCTGGCGCATCACGCTGATGCCGTCGATATCGGGCAGCATGCGGTCGATGGTGATCACCGCATAGTCGCGCGCGGCGCCCTGATTGAGGGCTTCGCGGCCATTGGCGGCGAGGTCGACGTCGTAGCCCGAAACCGTCAGCTCCTCGACGAGCTGGCCTGCGGTTTCCGGATCGTCTTCGACGACCAGGATGCGACGGTGACCTCCGGTCATGAAACACTCCGCGCGACAATCGCCACCAGACTATCCCGTTCCGGGGCTGGACGGAACCGCCCGGTGGCGATCGCGACAATGGTGCGGTACGGCGATGCTAGTACCAACCGCCCCCGCACACATTGACCCATTGCCACCCATAGGGCGTCCAGCTCCTGCGCCAGCAGCCGTCGTTGTAGCCGGTGTAGAAATAGGGCGCGCCGAAGACAGCGAAGCGACGGAAATGATGGTGATGGTGGAAGCCGTGACGGCCATGCCAGCCCGCGCCGGCGAAACGCGGCCCGACCGCTGCGTGCGCGAACCGCGCCCCGCCGAAGCCGGGTCCGCCGACATGAGCGAAGCGTGCACCGCCCATGCCGTCGGCCCGCATGCCGCCAAAGCTGCCGGCGTGCATGCCGCCGCCGAAATGGCCGCCACCGCCAAAGCCGCCGCGCGCGAGCGCCGGTGACGCGACCGCCATCATGGCCGCGATCACGCTCGCCGTGAGGCCCTTAAGAAACCTGTTGTTCATCGAAGCGTCCTCCTTGCAGTGCGGCGGTCTCGGCGCCGCACGAGGAGGATCAGATGAGGAGAACGGGAGCGTTGCTTCAACTTACAAATGCGCCAGATTCTGACGCGGGAGTTAGGGAGGGTAGTCCCAGCTCTCTCCCCGTCATTGCGAGGAGCCCTTGCGACGAAGCAATCCAGAATCCCTCCGCGGAAGCACTCTGGATTGCTTCGCTGCGCTCGCAATGACGACGTGGATGGAGCGAATTCCGACCTCTCCCCGCAAAGAGCGGGGAGAGGTTAAGAGGTCACGCCCGCTTGCCGCCGTTCTTCTCCGCCGCGCGGCGCAGCGCCTCGGCGAGTGCGCCGCCGCCCGAAGATTCCTGCTTGCGCGGCGCCGCCGACGTCATGCGGCTTGCGTTGCGCTGATTGTTGTCGCGCTGCATGCCCGGCGCGTCCTTCTTAGGCCCGACCTCGTCGTCGAGGCGCAGCGTGAGCGAGATGCGCTTGCGGGCGACCTCGAAGTCCAGCACCTTCACCTTGACGATGTCGCCGGGCTTCACCACCTCGCGCGGGTCCTTGATGTAGGTCTTGGACATCGCCGAGATGTGCACGAGACCATCCTGGTGCACGCCGATGTCGACGAAGGCGCCGAAGGCGGCGACGTTGGTCACGGTCCCCTCGAGGATCATGCCCTTCTTGAGATCCTTGATCTCCTCGACGCCCTCCTTGAACACTGCCGCCTTGAACGCCGGACGCGGGTCGCGGCCCGGCTTTTCGAGCTCGCGCAGGATGTCGGTGACGGTCGGCAGACCGAAGGTCTCGTCGACGAAATCCTTCGGCTTCAGCGTGCGCACGACGTCGCTGTTGCCGATCAGCGCCTTGATGTCGCTCTTGGTCGCTTCGAGAATCCGGCGCACCACGGGATAGGCTTCGGGATGGACGCCGGAGGCATCGAGCGGATCCTCGCCGCCGAGGATGCGCAAGAAGCCCGCGCACTGCTCGAACGCCTTCGGCCCGAGCCGCGGCACGTCCTTGAGCGCCTTGCGCGACTTGAACGGGCCGTTGGCATCGCGATGCGCCACGATGCTCTGGGCGAGGCCGGAGCCGACGCCCGAGACGCGCGCCAGCAGCGGCGCAGAGGCGGTGTTGACGTCGACGCCGACCGCGTTCACGCAATCCTCGACCACGGCGTCGAGCGATTTGGCGAGCTTGGCCTGACCGAGGTCGTGCTGATACTGGCCGACGCCGATCGCCTTCGGCTCGATCTTGACAAGCTCGGCAAGCGGGTCCTGCAGGCGCCGCGCGATCGAGACCGCGCCGCGCAGGGTGACGTCGAGGCCGGGCAGCTCCTCCGAGGCGAAGGCCGAGGCCGAATAGACCGACGCACCGGCTTCCGACACCACGATCTTGTTCATCTTCAGCTCGGGCAGACCCTTGACCAGCTCCGTGGCGAGCTTGTCGGTCTCGCGCGAGGCGGTGCCGTTGCCGATCGCGATCAGCTCGACGCGGTGCTTGATCGCGAGCCGGCCGAGGGTCGCCAGCGACTCGTTCCATTGCCGCTGCGGCTCGTGCGGATAGATCGCGGTGGTGTCGACCACCTTGCCGGTGGCATCGACGACGGCAACCTTCACGCCGGTGCGGTAGCCGGGATCGAGCCCCATGGTAACGCGGGTGCCGGCGGGCGCGGCGAGCAGGAGGTCGCGCAGGTTCGAGGCGAACACGCGCACGGCCTCGGTCTCGGCCGAATTCCACAGCCGCATGCGCAGATCGATATTGAGATGCACCTGGATCTTGGTGCGCCAGGCCCAGCGCACGGTATCGATCAGCCAGCGGTCGCCGGGACGCTTGAGATCGGCAATGCCGAACCGCTTCATGATCTTCAATTCATAGGCGCTCGGCACGCCCGGCGGCGGCGCCTCGGCCTCGGGCTGAATTTGCAGGTCGAGAATTTCTTCTTTCTCGCCGCGGAACATCGCGAGGATGCGGTGCGAGGGCAGTTTTGTCAGCGGCTCGGAGAAATCGAAATAGTCGGCGAACTTCTCGCCCTCGGTCTTCTTGCCGTCGCGCACCTTGGAGGCCATGCGCGCATTGGTCCACATCTCTTCGCGCAGGGCGCCGATCAGATCGGCGTCCTCGTCGAACCGCTCGACCAGGATGGCGCGGGCGCCGTCGAGAGCGGCAGCGGCGTCAGCGACGCCCTTCTCGGCGTTGATGAAGCCTTCCGCCACGACCTTCGGATCATTGCCGGGTTCAGCCATAAGCTGATTGGCGAGCGGCTCGAGGCCGGCTTCCTTGGCGATCTCCGCCTTGGTGCGGCGCTTCGGCTTGAACGGCAGATAGATGTCCTCCAGGCGGGCCTTGCTGTCAGCGGCCATGATCGAGGCCTCGAGCGCCGCATCGAGCTTGCCCTGCTCGCGGACCGATTCGAGAATCGCCTTGCGGCGATCCTCGAGCTCGCGCAGGTAAACCAGGCGCTCCTCCAGAGTGCGCAATTGCGCGTCGTCGAGCGCACCGGTCGCTTCCTTGCGGTAGCGGGCGATGAAGGGAACCGTGGCGCCGCCGTCGAGCAGCGTTACCGCCGCCTCGACCTGCTCGGCGCGAACCCCAAGCTCCTGCGCAATTTTCTGGTTGATGTTGGCCACGCGAGATTCCCTCTAATCCAAGCACGCGGGCGCAGGGGCGAACCACCGGCCGCGGGACGCCGCTTATGGACCAACCAAGGTTGATTCATCAAGGTGCGGTACGCAACCGTCGACAGAGGATTTTTTGCCCGACCGATGCGATCTCGCCACATTCGTGGGGGCGCGGCGACTTGACATCGGCCCCGCGTTCCGCGCCTGCTTGCTCCCGCCGGGCCAATGAACTCTCCGCACGAGGACCAATCATGCGTACCACATCGGTCGGCGTCTTCAGGATCGCCACCACGGGACCCGGCGACGTCTCCGGCCTGATGGACTTGATCGTTTCAGGCGCGATCGATCCCAACTCGATCCTGGCTATTCTCGGCAAGACCGAGGGCAATGGCGGCGTCAACGATTTTACCCGGGAGTACGCGGTGGCCGCGCTCTGCACGGCGCTGGCGCCCAAGCTCGGCCTGTCGGCGGAGGCGGTCGAGCAGCGTATCGCATTCGTGATGTCCGGCGGCACCGAGGGCGTGCTCAGTCCGCATCTTACGGTGTTCACACGGAGCGAGGCCGAGCGCCCGGCAGGCCTGTCCGGCAAGCGCCTCGGCATCGGCATGGCGCAGACGCGGGATTTTCTGCCCGAGGAGCTCGGCCGCTCCGCGCAAATCGCGGAGACGGCCAAGGCCGTGCAAGCCGCCATGGCCGATGCCGGCATCAACGATCCCGCGGACGTTCATTTCGTTCAGATCAAGTGCCCGCTGCTGACCAGCGAGCGCGTTGCGGCGGCAAACGCCCGCGGCAACACAACGGCGACGACAAACGCTTACAGCTCGATGGCCTATTCGCGCGGTGCGTCCGCGCTGGGCGTTGCGGTCGCGCTCGACGAGATCGGCGCCGACGTCGGCGATGAGGACGTGCTGCGGCGCTATGATCTCTTCTCCAAGGTGGCCTCGACCTCGTCGGGGATCGAGCTGATGCACAACGTCGTCATCGTGCTCGGCAATTCGGCGTCATCGGTAAGCGCGTGTGTGATCGGGCATGCCGTGATGGAGGATGCGATCGACGCCTCGGCGGTGCTATCGGCATTGAATAGTGTCGGGCTCGGCGCTGCGCCGCAAACCACAGCGTGCCGCACGCTCGTCAACATCTTCGCCAAGGCGGAGGCCTCGCCTGATGGCGCCGTGCGCGGCTTCCGCCACACCATGCTTGAAGACACCGACATCAGCTCGACACGCCACGCCCGCGCAGCGGTCGGCGGCCTGATCGCGGGCCTTGCCGGCACCGGCGCGGTCTACGTGTCCGGCGGCGCCGAGCATCAGGGGCCGGCCGGCGGCGGCCCGGTTGCAGCGATCGCACGACTGTCGGATTGATAGCCGGCAGCCCGACCTCTCCGCCGGGCGCAACCCTGCCCCTCGTGGCGCCTCGGTTGATTCACGCGGGCCGTTGCGAAAAAGGTGACGCCGCGATCTTGAGGGGATTTGACTTCATGACTTTGCCGATGAGCTGGAATGAATGGGCGCAGCACGACGGCGTTGCGCTGGCAGGGCGCGTCCGCAAGGGCGAGCTGACGGCGAAGGAGTTGGCACGCCAGGCCGCCGCGGGCGTCGCCAAGGTCAATCCGGCGCTGTCCGGCGTGGTCGAGCTGTTCGAGGACGTGATCGCCGATCCCGCCAAGGACGGCGCAAATCTCGCAGGCCCGTTCGCCGGCCTGCCTTTCCTGATGAAGGACCTCGGGCCGACCATGAAGGGCCGGCTGCAGGAGATGGGCTCGCTGCTGATGCGCGGCAATCGCGCGAGCGCCGATACGTTCCTCACCGGCAAATTCCGCCAGGCGGGGCTCAACCTGATCGGACGCACCACGACGCCGGAGTTCGGCGTGTGCTCGTCGGCCGATAATCCGGCGGTCTACGTCACGCGCAATCCCTGGAATACCGACTATACCACCTGCGGCTCGTCGGCGGGCAGCGCCGCGATGGTCGCCGCGGGCGTGGTGCCGATCGCGCATGCGACCGACGGCGGCGGCTCGATCCGCATTCCCGCCGGCGTCAACGGCAATATCGGCCTGAAGGTCTCGCGTGGCGTGTTCTCACTGGCCCCGCACATGTCGGACCTCACCGGCCTCGTCTCGATACAGGGCTGCCAGTCGCGCTCGGTGCGCGACA
This sequence comes from Bradyrhizobium sp. USDA 336, assembly GCF_044908355.1. Classification (NCBI taxonomy): domain Bacteria; kingdom Pseudomonadati; phylum Pseudomonadota; class Alphaproteobacteria; order Hyphomicrobiales; family Nitrobacteraceae; genus Bradyrhizobium; species Bradyrhizobium sp. USDA 336. Next base: position 4,586,290 of record NZ_JBIYDC010000002.1, read on the forward strand.
CTGCCGCCTTCGTCGATCATGCGCGCGGGCCTGCGCCCGGCGAGTTCATGCCGTTCTGGACCACGGCGCAGCCTTACACCGAGATGATCAAGCGCGATCCCGGCAAGCTTCGCATCGCGCTGTCGCACACATGGGGCAATTACACCGCGACGCCCGAGCTCGCTGCCGAGCTGGAGAAGGCCGGACGCTTCCTCGAAGGCCTCGGCCATCACGTCGACTATGCACTGCCGGAGATCGACCTTCCCCGCCGCCTTCGAGGCGCAGACCACCTGCTACATCTCGAACTTCGCGGTGGCGATCTCCAACATGCTCGCTGCGCGCGGACTGGAAAAGCCGCCGGAGGATCTGATCGAGCCCATGAACATCCGCATCTGGGAAGCCGGGCGCCACACCAGCTTTGCCGAGCGGGCGAAGATGCAGGCCGTGTTCAACACGACCTCGCGCGGCTTCGGCAGCTTCTTCGAGCAATGGGACGTGATCCTGACGCCGATCACGGCGCTGCCGACGCCGAAGGTCGGCACCAGGGAATATCTCACCATCTCCGACAACCCTGATGTGCGCGACTGGTTCGACAATCTGTGGCGCTTCTTCGCCTTCACGCCGCTCGCCAATCTCTGCGGCATGCCGGCGATCTCGCTGCCGATGGCAGCGCAAGACCACGGCCTGCCACTCGGCATCCAGGCGATCGCCAAGCAGGCCAATGACGGTCTGTTGCTGCAGCTCGCCGCCCAGATCGAGCGCGCGCTCGACGGCAAGTGGAACGGCGGCAAGACCGCGAAGGTGCATGTGACGAAGGCGTGAGATAACAGGTCAATGCGGGAAGGTGATCGCGTTTCGCCGTCAGACCGAGTCAATCAAAATCATCGGGCGTGCGATCTCAGTTCTTCACCGCCGGTATCTCCTCCGCCACCGGCTGCTTCTGACCTTGCTGATACATTGCGAGCGCCTTGTCGAGGGCTTCGCGCAACGCCAGCGCCGCGGCGACACTGCAACGTAAGTGCGCGGTCTGGACCACGTCGACCCTGACGGCGGCGCCGACCGGCATCAACAGGTTTGCGGCAAGCTCGATCTGGATCGCGCCGTTGTGGTGGCCGAAGCAGGATGCGCCGTCGAAATAGATGATCGGCGCCCGCTCGGCGCTGGAGGTGGAAATGGTGACGGGCCCCTGGGCGGTCGAGGGCGTTTCGGGGTCGGCCATGGGCGCTCCTTGCAGTTCATCGACGAACGAAGCGCCCACCATCGGCGCTTCGGCGCGCCCTGTCGAGACCTAACCGCCCGGTGCGGGGCTCATTCGGGGTTTTGCGCGAGGGCCGACACTGGTCTAGAAGGTCCCCATGAGCACCACGCCGACCACGCTTGCCTTCGAGGAACTCGCCGAGGCCATCAAGGGCCGCCGCTCCGATTACGGCCATATCAGCGGGCTCCAGCTCGACCGCTTCGCACCTGGCGAGGCGTGGTCCAGCCTGCCCTATCGACCGGTCTTCGTCGGCGACACCGAGACCGGCGTGCTGCATGGCGGCGTCGTCACCGCGATGCTGGACGAGAGCTGCGGCATGGCGGTGCAACTTGCGCTCGACGGCACCCGCGCGATCGCGACTCTCGATCTGCGCATCGACTATCAGAAGCCGGCGACGCCCGGCCTCGACATCAAGGCGCATTCGGTGTGCTACCGCACCACGCGCTCGATCGCCTTCGTGCGCTCCACCGCCTACCAGGAGTCCGAAGAAGATCCGGTCGCGACTGCAACCGCCTGTTTCATGATCGGCGCCAACCGCACCAACATGCTCGCCGACCGCCGGATGGATGCACGCAGCATCCCGACGCTGGAGGCGCCGGCGGATCCGGACGGTCCCTTTGCGCGCAGCCCGTTCGCGCGCGCGCTCGGCATCCGCGTCAACGATGACGGCACGCTGACGATGCCGTTCTCGCCGCAGATCATCGGCAATCCGATCCTGCCCGCGATTCACGGCGGCATGACGGGCGCGTTCCTCGAAACCACCGCCATCATCGGGGTGGCGCGGGAGCTCGGCGCTGCCGCACCGCCCAAGCCGATCGGCCTCACCGTCAACTACTTGCGCTCCGGACGCGCGCTCGACACGTTTGCCGACGTCTCGATCGTGAAGCAGGGCCGACGTATCGTCGCCTTCGAGGCGCGGGCCTGGCAGGACGATGCTGCGAAGCCGATCGCCACCGCTTTCGGTCACTTCATGCTGCGCCCGACGCCTGGAAGTGACGAGGAATAAGCCCATTTTGACTTGACGGCCGCAGCTCCGGCCCCAACGATAGCGCGCCTTTCGCCAGAGGAATTGGATTGCGGCATCCGCTCGACATCGTTGCCATGTTCGCCGCACTCTGGCTGCTGGCATCGATGGTGCTCGACACGCTGACGCCGAAGGAGCTGACCGCGGTCATGATCGGCATCGCGATTGGCCCGGCCATCGTCATCACCGCCGTGTTCTATTACCTGCGCTGCCCGCGAACGGATTTTGCGGTGATGTTCGCAGCGCTGTGGCTGATCTCCGATATCGCCATCGCCCTCATCTCGCCAAAGCAGCTGCCGCATTTCCTGATCGCGCTCGGCTTTCTGCCGGCGCTGCTGATCGGCATCGTGCTGCACTGGCAGACTTTCACCTCTCCTCGACGAGGAGAGGTGAACCACCGCGCCGGCTGATATCACCGCGGCAAAAGATTCGTCTTCGCGAGGTCCAGCACCTCGTCGCCGCGGCCGTTCATCACCGCGCGGAGCACCCAGAGGCTGAAGCCCTTGATCTGCTCGGCCGTGATGGTCGGCGGCATCGACAGCTCCTGCTTGGCGGTGACGACGTCGAGCAGCGCCGGCCCATTGTGCGCCAGCATCTCTTTAATCGCGCCCGGAAGCTCGCCGGGATCCTCGACGCGCTTGGCAAAGATGCCCATCGCGCGCGCCATCGCGGCGAAATCCGGGTTCTCCAGGTCGACATTGGTGTCGACGAAGCCAGCCGCCTTCATCTCCAGCGCGACGAAGCCGAGCACGCCGTTGTTGAAGACGACCACCTTCACCGGCAGCTTCTCTTGCGTTAGCGTGATCAGGTCGCCCATCAGCATGGTGAAGCCGCCGTCGCCGGAGAGCGAGATCACCTGGCGCCCGGGCTGCGTAGCCTGCGCCCCGATCGCCTGCGGCATGGCATTGGCCATCGAGCCGTGCACGAAGGAGCCGATCAGCCGGCGGCGGCCGTTCATGTCGAGATAGCGCGCCGCCCACACCGTCGGGGTGCCGACATCGGCAGTGAAGACGGCATCGTCGGAGGCGTGGTCGCTGATGACCTTGGCGAGATATTGCGGATGGATCGGCTTGGCTCCGGGCGTGCCCTTGGCTAGCGAATCGAGGCCTTCGCGGGCTCTCTTGTAATGCGCGACGGAGTCGTCGAGATGCTTGCGCTGCGTCTTCGTCTTGAGCAGCGGCAGCAGCGCCTCGATGGTGAGCTTGACGTCGCCGACGAGGCCGAGATCGATCCTGCAGCGCCGCCCCAGATTTTCCGGGCGGATGTCGATCTGCGCGATCTTGGCATCATCAGGGAAGAACTGCTTGTAGGGGAAGTCGGTGCCGAGCATCACCAGCGCGTCGCAGCCGTGCATCGCGGCGTAGCCCGAGGAGAAGCCGATGAAGCCGGTCATGCCGACGTCATAGGGGTTGTCGTATTCGACATGCTCCTTGCCGCCGAGCGCGTGCACCATCGGGCTCTTCAGCGCTTCAGCGAGTTGCATCAAAGGCGCATGCGCGCCGGCGCAGCCGCGGCCGCAGAACAGCGTGATGCGTTCGGCGCCGTTGAGAAGATCGGCGAGCGCCTTCAGCTCGTCCGGCTGCGGCACGACCTTCGGCGGAGCCAGTGCAAGGCCGCGCGTCGTCGACAACGCGCGCTTCGGAGGACTCCGGAACGCAACATCGCCGGGCATGGCGACGACGGCGACGCCGCGCAAGCCCACCGCCGCGCGAATCGCGTTCTCCAGCACGTAAGGCAGCTGGCTCGGGTCCGACACCAGCTCGCAATAATGGCTGCATTCGCGAAACAGATTTTGCGGATGCGTCTCCTGGAAATAGCCGCCGCCGATCTCGGCGGTCGGGATCTGCGCCGCGATCGCCAGCACGGGAACGCGGCTTCGATGCGCGTCGAACAGGCCGTTGATCAGATGCAGATTGCCGGGGCCGCAGGAGCCCGCGCAGACCGCGAGGCTCCCGGTCATCTCGGCTTCGCCGGCCGCCGCGAAGGCCGCGACCTCCTCGTGCCGGACATGAATCCATTCGATCGTGCCGCGGCGGCGCAGCGCCTCGGTGAGCGCGTTCAGGCTGTCGCCGACGATGCCGTAGATGCGCTTGACCCCGGCCTGTTCGAGCGTTGCCACGAACAGATCGGCCACGTTGTTGATCGCCATGTCGGTCTCCTGATTCAGCCAATCGCGTACCACGATGCGCGCATGTCGGCATCGCGCCACCATATGGCAGAATAGACCATGTCAGGATTACGGCTAGTTTATTGCCGGCTCAATCTTTCTCAATTGCCCGATCGTATGCAGCAATTGTCACCTCTGCGCGGGCTGCGACATCTGCTGCTGTCATGCCTGGCTTGTAGAGGCTGGAGCCGAGCCCGAATGCGGTCACCCCGCCCTTGATGTACTCGGCAAAATTCTGATCGGAGACGCCGCCGACGGCGGCGATCATCACGCCTGCCGGCAACACGGCGCGGATCGCGGCGATACCGGCAGCGCCGAGCACGCTCGCCGGAAAGAATTTGAGGCTCGAGGCTCTCGAGCGCGCCGCCAGCAGCGCCTCGGTCGGCGAGAACACGCCGGGCATGGTCACCATGCGATGCTGATGCGCGCGCGCCAGCACTTCGGTGTCGACATTGGGCGAGACCATCAGCCTGCCGCCGACATCGTTGAGACGATCGACATCTGCCGTCGTCAGCACCGTGCCGGCGCCGATCAACACGTCTGATGGCGCGAGCTTCACGGCAAGCGCGATCGAGCGGAACGGATCGGGTGAATTCAGGGGGATCTCGATCGCGGTCATGCCGGCCTCGACCAAGACGCCGACGATCGCTTCGGTCTCCTCAGGCTTGATGCCGCGCAGGATCGCGACCAGCGGCCGCTGCATCGGCGGAAAGGGAACGCTCATCTCTCGCAGTCCTTCTACTTCGTCCAGATCGCGGCTGCCGCCATCGACAGGCCGCGGCGGACGGCTTCATCCGCATCGACCGGCTTTGCGGTTACCGAGAGCGCCTCGAATGCCAGCCGATACAGCACCGCAAGCCGCCCCGCGGCAATCAGCTGGACGCCCGCTTGCGGCACGGTGCCGGAGAGCCCTGCCGCGAGCTCCACACCGATCAACGTGCCCGACAGCGTCTCGCGCGCCGCGGCCGGCGTGCCGCCGAACAGAAGCTGTCGCGACCGTGCAGTGAACAGCAAGTTGGCGGCGAAGGCCGGAGCGTCGAATGCGGCCTTCACGGCTGCCTTGAAGCTCGCGATATCTTCGGCGTCATCAGCGCCGGCGACCGCGAGCGACAGGATCGTCTCGCGCGAGACGGCGCTGAACAGCTCGCCGGTCATGAAGGTGGAGAAGCGCTCGACCGTGCCGTCTTTCATCCGCACCCATTTCGAATGCGTGCCGGGCATGCAGACCAGCGCCTCGCCCGCGGCATCGAGACCGAGCGCGCCGAGCAATTGCGTCTCCTCGCCGCGCATGACGTCCGGCACCTTGGCATCGCGCTGGGCGATGCCCGGCAGGATGCGAATGTCGCGCGCCTCGCCCGGCACGCGCACTGCCTGTTTCAGGACGGTTGAGAGCTTTGCCGGCGTGTCGACGTAGCCGGCCTCGACCCAGCCGGTCTTGGCGCCGGCCATGCCGCAGACCAGAACCGGTAGATGCGTGGGCGCTTCGACCGCGGCCAGATGCGCTTGCAGCACGGCGGGAAAGCCGGTCTTCGCCGCCGCCAGCATGCCCTCACCGCTGCGGCGCTCGGCCAGCACCTGACCGGCGCGGTCGACCAGCCAGAGCCGGAAGCTGCTGGTGCCCCAGTCCACCGCGACATAGGCGGGTTCGGTCATTTTCGGGTCTCGTCCTCGTCTCATGGTCAAGACGCCGTCTCGCTACACATGAGACGATGTCCAGCAGGCTTCCGTCGAGATACCGGCTATTGCGCGAGCAAACCAGCCCTTTCTCTTCATTTTGAGGCTCCGCCGCGCTGGCACACCGCTTGCTCAAGGTTCATCACTCGACAAGGTTCATCACCCAACTCCGTCAACGCGCGACAAGACGCGTCAACATCAGATGAGGAAATCCATGGAGATCGGCTATTTCACGATGCCTTCGCATCCGCCGGAGTGCGGCCTCAAGGAAGGGAACGACTGGGACCTGCAGGTCATGCGCTGGCTCGACGAGCTCGGCTATCAGGAGGCCTGGGTCGGCGAGCACCACACCGCGCCCTGGGAACCCAATCCCACGCCGGACCTCCTGATCGCGCAGGCCTTGATTCAGACCAAGCGCTTGCGCATCGGTCCGGGCGGCTTCCTGCTGCCCTATCATCACCCGGCCGAGCTCGCCAACCGCGTCGCCATGCTCGATCATCTCTCCGAGGGCCGGCTCAATTTCGGCGTGGCGGCGAGCGGGCTGCCGAGCGACTGGGCGATGTTCAACGTCGACGGCATGAGCGGGCAGAACCGCGACATGACGCGCGAGGCGCTGGAGATCATCCTGAAGCTGTGGACCGAGCCGGCGCCCTTCACCCACAAGGGGAAGTACTGGACGGTGACCAAGCCGGACACGATGTTCGACTTCCTCAAGCCTCATATCAAGCCGCTGCAGGCGCCGCATCCGCCGATCGGCGTTGCGGGCCTTTCCAAGAACTCGGACACGCTCAAGCTCGCTGGCGAGCGCGGCTTCATCCCGATGAGCCTCAACCTCAACCCGGCCTATGTTTCCAGCCACTGGGACTCGGTCGAGATCGGGGCGGCCAAGACCGGTCGCAAGCCGAACCGCCAGGACTGGCGCCTGGTGCGCGAGGTATTCGTCGCCGACACCGACGAGGAGGCCTGGAAGCTCTCGACCGGCGACATGATGGGCCGGATGATGAGCGAGTACTTCCTGCCGCTGCTCGGGCATTTCGGCTTCAAGGATTATCTGAAGCACGCGCCCGATGTGCCAGACAGCGACGTCACGGTCGAATATTGCGCCAAGCGGAACTGGATCGTCGGCTCGCCCGCGACGGTCGCCGAGAAGATCGAGAAGATCTACGACGAGGTCGGCGGCTTCGGCGTGCTGCTCGTGTTCGGCTTCGACTACAAGCACAAGGCCGAGGCCTGGCACCACTCGCTCTCGCTGCTGAAGAACGAGGTGATGCCGCGCCTTGCGCATCTCGGCTCCGCGAAGAAGGCGGCTTGACGCTCAGCGGGTGCGGCGCGATCGTGTCGCACCCGCTTCAATTCTGGGAGATTTCCGCGTGACGGTGGACGCGAAGGACTTCAAGCAGGCGATGCGTCAATGCGCCGGCGCCGTGGCGCTGGTAACGGTCGGTGCCGAACACGGCAAGCGCACCGGGTTGACAGTGACCTCGGCCTGCTCGTTGTCTGACAAGCCGCCCTCGCTGATCGTCTGCGTCAACCGCAACGCCAGCGCACATGCGCGCATCCGCGAGGAAGGTGCTTTCGCCATCAACTTCCTGCACGAGGATCACGCGATGCTCGCCCTCACCTTCAGCGGCCAGAAGGGCGTCAACGGCGACGATCGCTTCGCCTTCGGGCAATGGACGCGTGGCGTGACCGGCGCGCCGGTGCTGACGGATGCGGTGGCCGCGTTCGACTGCGTGCTGGCGCAGGAGTTCGAGACGACGACGCATTCGATCTTCGTCGGCGAGGTCCGCAGCGTGTCGCATGCGGATACGGCGCGGCCGCTGGTGTACCTGCGCAGCAGTTTTCACACGCCACAAGAGATGCGCGAGATCGTGACAGTCGGCGACCTCGATTCACGCCATCTGAGCTGGACGGATTTTTCGTAGGCCTTGCGCCGACATTGTAGGGTGGGCAAAGGCGCACTTGCGCCGTGCCCACCTCCGATCAAACATCACGACAAGAGCGGTGGGCACGCTTCGCTTTGCCCACCCTACGACATCTGCGTTCGCGGCAGAGACCTCTCAACTTTCTTGCCGCACGCGGATCGAGCGCTACTGTGCCGTTTCGATCTTCAGCTGCTTGATCTTGCGATACAGCGTGGCGCGGCTGAGCTTCAATGCGCGTGCGGCTTCCGTCACGCGTCCACCATGCTCACGTAGCGCCGCGACAATCGTCGCACGCTCGGCCGCTTCGAGATCAGGCTCCGTCCGTCCGCCAAACGGCGGCAGATCGAGATCTGCATCGGTGATGACGCCATCTTCCGCTGTGCAGCCGGCGAGCCGCAGCACGTGGCGGAGCTGGCGCATGTTGCCGGGAAACGGGTAGACCGCGAGCTGCGACCATGCTTCCTCCGAGAGCCGGCAGCTCGGCGCCTCCTCGCGCGCGATCTGGCGGATGATGTCGTCGCGGTCGGCGCGCTCGCGCAAGGCGGGCAGACGCACCTCGATGCCGCGCAGGCGAAAATAGAGGTCGGCGCGGAAGGCCCCCGCTTCCGCCATGCGGGCGAGGTCGCGATGCGTGGCGCTGATCAGGCGAATGTCGACAGTGACAGGCTTGAGCGCGCCGAGCGGCCAGACCTCGCGGTTTTCCAGAACGCGCAACAGGCGCGTCTGCAAGCCGATCGGCATGTCGCCGATCTCGTCGAGGAACAGCGTGCCGCCGTCGGCCTGCACGATCAGGCCCTTCGAACCCTCGCGCCGCGCGCCGGTGAAGGCGCCGGCCTCGTAGCCGAACAGCTCGGCATCGATCAGACTCTCGGGCATCGCCGCGCAGTTCAGCGCGACATAATTGCTGCGCGCGCGGTTGCTCGCACCGTGAATAGCCCGCGCGAACACGTCCTTGCCGACGCCGGTCTCGCCATGCAGCACCACCGGCAGATCATGATCGATGACAGCCCGCAGCCGCTTCACGCTCCTGATCAGGTCGGGATCGCGGCCGGCGAGCCGATGCAGCGCGTCGAAACGGTCGACGGAGGGGTTGCGGCGCTTGGTCAGCGGCCGCGCGCGCTGCGGCGGCGCGATCCGCCCCGGCCCCAACGAACGACCATCCGCGCGGCGCAACTGGACGATCTCATCTGCATCGCGCGCAGCGTGGTGATCGAACTTGACGTAGCGCGACAGGTCTATGCCGGAGGCGATCAGGCCGTCGGTGATGCCCAGCAATGCTCGCACGGACCGGCACGCGCCGACGACGCGGTGATCGTCGTCATAGGCGAGCAGGCCGTTGCCGCCCTCGCCAGGCACGGTGGCGATCCATGCGTTGCGGAAATGGTCGCGGAAGATCGCACCCTCGATGCGACGCGTCGCCTGCATCGCGACCGCGAGCGCGAGCTGGTGCGCGGCGCGGCTGAGATCATCCCGGCAAGACGTGATGTTGACGGCGCCTGCGAGGCGGCCGACGGGATCGAATAGCGGCGCGACCGCACAGGAGAAGATGCCCCATTGCTCGCGAAAATGCTCGTCGCGATGAACCAGGATCGGCTTCTGTTCCGCAAGGCAGGTGCCGAGCCCGTTGGTGCCCTCATGGGCCTCCGAAAAATTTGAGCCGGTATAGACCTTCCAGCGCAGGAAGATCTCGGTGTCGGCCTCGCCCGGCAAGCGGCTGAACAGCATGGTGGCGTTGGCATCAGCGAGATTGACGCAATAGCCGGCCTCGCGCAGCACACGGGCGAGATCCTCGAGCTCGGACGTGGCCAGCCGGATCGTCGCCTCCATGGGCTGGGCGACGCGGCGGATCTCGGCTGCGGTCAGCGTCTGCGGCGGGCCCCGACGGGCCGGATCGAGTTTGTGGCTGATCAGGGAGCGCCGCCAGGAATCGGCAATCCGCGAAGAGGCATCGACGTCGGCCACATGATTGGCGACGGACAAGACACGGGCGACATGGTTCGAGGCCGAGAGGCTGGCCATCGCGGACGTCTCCACCCTGTATTATTGTGCAAAGTCTGGCACCACAGGCGGGGATGTCAATCGGGAACCGGGACGCAGTTGTAGGTCGCGATATCTCGGCGCCGTCATGGCCGGGCTTCGTCCCGGCCATCCACGTAGTGCAGCGCGCGCGAAAGAACGTGGATGCCCGGGACGAGCCCGGGCATGACGGCGTTGATATGGATTTGCCTCAAGCATCGGGTTGCTGCACCGCCCTCACCACGTGTCGATGCACGGCCGCTTCTTCTTCGTCCTCGGCTCGGGCTTCGGCACCGTGCGCAAGCCCGCCATGATCCAGCGCCGCGTCTCGGCCGGGTCGATGACGTTGTCGATCTCGAACACGGAGGCGATCGAGACCGCTTTGCCGTTGGCATAGAGCTCGGCGACCTTGTTGCGGTAATAGGTCTCGCGTTGCTCGGGGTCGGCGATCGCCTCCATCTCCTTGCGGAAGCCGAGGCGGACGTAGCCTTCCAGGCCCATGCCGCCGAACTCGCCGGTCGGCCAGGCCGCGGTGAAGAAGGAGGCATGGAAGCCGCCGCCGATCATCGATTGCGCGCCGAGACCGTAGCCCTTGCGCAGCACGATGCCGAACAGCGGCACGGTGAGGCTGGCGCCGGTCACGAACATGCGCGAGACGTGGCGCACGATCGCGGTCTTCTCCGCCTCCGGGCCGACCATGAAGCCAGGTGTGTCGCACAGCGAGACAACAGGCAGATCGAAGGCGTCGCAGAGCTGGAGGAAACGCGCGGCCTTGTCGCCGGCGTCGGCATCGATGGCGCCGCCGAGATGGCGCGGGTTGTTGGCGATCAGGCCGAACGGCTTGCCTTCGATGCGGATCAGCGCCGTGATCATGCCGACGCCGTAGTCGCGGCGCAGCTCCAGCACGGAATCCTTGTCGGCGACGAGGTCGATCACGCTTCGGATGTCGTAGACTCGCAGGCGGTTCTCGGGGATGGCGCGGCGGAGCAGGCGCTGGTCGGCGGCCTCCCACTCCGTCACCGCGCCCTGGAAATAGGACAGGTATTTTTGCGCGACAGATGTCGCTTCTTCCTCGTCCTCGACCAGGATGTCGATGACGCCGTTCGGCGACTGGAATGATACGGGGCCGACCTCGGCCGGATGATAGACACCGAGGCCGCCGCCCTCGATCATGGCAGGACCGCCCATGCCGATCGAAGCGTTCTTGGTGGCGATGATGACATCGCAGCAACCGAGCATCGCGGCGTTGCCGGCGAAGCAATAGCCGGAAACAACGCCGACGACAGGCACGAGGCCCGAGAGCCGTGCGAATTGCACGAAGGACGGGCCGTCGAGGCCGGTCATGCCGAGCCGGTCGGTGTCGCCGGGCCGGCCGCCACCGCCCTCGGCATAGAACACCAGCGGCACGCGCCAGTCTTCCGCCAGCGTCAGCATGCGGTCGATCTTCTTGTGGTTCATATGGCCCTGCGTGCCCGCGAGCACGGTGTAGTCATAGGCGACGACGATGCAACGCGCGCCTTCAGGCCCGAACTTCTCGGCATTGACCGTGGCGACGCCCATGACGAGGCCGTCGGCCGGCGTGTTCTTGATGAGATCGTCGAGCTTGCGACGGCGGCGCTGCGCCGCGATCGCGAGACTGCCGTACTCCATGAACGAGCCGTCGTCGACGAGCTGGGCGACGTTCTCGCGCGCGGTGCGCTGGTTGGTGTTGCGCCGCCGCTCGACTGCAGCGGGGCGGTTCTCGTCGAGCGTGTTCGCCTGGCGCACAATCAGCTCGGCGAGATCGGGGCGGATATGGTCGAGATCGACATCGGCTTCCGCCGTCGTGCTGTCGGCGGCGACGTCGAGCGGCTCGAGATAGAGGATCGGCTCGCCATGCATCAGCGTGACGCCATCACCGGCGACGAGTTTTGTCACCCGCCCGCCCTGCTCGGCCATGACGAGGTGCTCCATCTTCATGGACTCGATCACGGCGAGTTGCTGGCCGGGGCGGACGATCTCGCCTTCCTTCACCTGGATGGTGACGATGGTTCCCTGCAAGGGCGCCGCGACCATCACCGTGCCTTCGGGTACGGCTGGCGCGACGTGCACCTCCGCGCTGTGACCGGCGCCGCGCTCTGCCGCGGCGAAGTAAAGCGGCTTGGCGGCGCCATCCGATGCTTCCACGAGCCTGGCGATGTTGCGGTCGATGAAATCAGTCGCGATACGGTTGGTCCTGAAATCGGGATGCGCGAGCACCGACTGGAGGAAGGCAATGTTGGTGACGACGCCATCGATCCGGAACTCGCGCAAGCTGCGCGAGGCTTTCGCGACGACGTCATGCCAGGCTTCGCCCGGCGTGTGCACGATCACCTTGGCCAGCAGCGAGTCGAAGGAGGCGCTGGTCTTGTAGCCGGCATAGCCGAAGCTATCGACGCGGACGCCGGGTCCCGACGGCGGCTCGAACACGGCTAGGACGCCACCGGTCGGATGCGTGGCGCCTGACACGTCCAGCGTCTCCATGTTGACGCGAAGCTGCATGGCATGGCCGCGCGGCTTCGGGATCGATGCCTGCGCGAGACCAAGCGAGGCCAGCGTGCTGCCCGCAGCGACTGCGAACTGGGCGCGGACGAGGTCGACGCCGAGCACCTCTTCCGTGACGGTGTGCTCGACCTGGAGCCGCGGGTTGGCCTCGATGAAGGCGAAGCTGTCCTCGGCGGTTCCGTCGACCAGAAACTCGAACGTGCCGAGATTGTCGTAAGACGCAGCACCCGCCAGCTGCTTTGCCGCCTCAATGATGCGGCCGCGCAGGGCATCGCTCAATGACGGGCTCGGCGCCACCTCGATCAGCTTCTGGTGCCGGCGCTGGATGGTGCATTCGCGTTCCCAGAGATGGGAGATCGCACCATGGCGGTCGCCGATGATCTGGACCTCGATGTGGCGCGCCTGCCGGATCAGCCGCTCGGCATAGACGCCCTCGAAGCCGAACGCCGCCTTGGCCTCGGATTGGCAGCGCGCATAGGCTTCCGAAAGATCGGACGCATTCTCCACCACGCGCATGCCACGGCCGCCACCGCCCGCCATCGCCTTGATCACGATCGCAGCGCTGCTGCCGAGCGAGGTAAAGAATGCCGTGATCTCCTCGAGGCTCGACGGCCCGTTGGTGCCGGCAATGATCGGCACGCCGCAGCGTTTCGCCAGCTGACGTGCCGCAACCTTGTCGCCGAACAGCTCGAGCGCAGCGGGTTTCGGCCCGACGAAGGTGATTCCGGCGTCGGCGCAGGCTTTCGCGAAGGCCACGTTCTCGCTGAGGAAACCGTAGCCGGGATGCACGGCATCGCACGCCGCGCTCTTGGCCGCCATCACCACGGCCTCGATGTCGAGATAGGCCCGTGCGCCGCGACCGGCAATCTCGATCGCCTCGTCCGCAACGCGCACGTGCAGCGACAACGCATCGTCGGCGGGATAAATCGCGACCGTCGCAATGCCGGCATCGGCCGCCGCGCGTGCGATGCGGATGGCGATCTCGCCGCGATTGGCGATCAGGAGCTTCTTGAACGACATCGTCTCTCTCACTGGACGGCAGGAGGATTTGGATTGAGGTCCTGCTTCCTGACCTTGCCCGTTGCCGTCAACGGCAGCGCATCGATAATGCAGACTTCCGGAACCTTGTAGACGGCCATGCGCTCGGCGCACCAGGCGCGCAGTTCCTGTTCTGAGACCGTGCCGATCGCTTCCGGCTTGAGCTGGATGTAAGCGACCGGCACCTGGCCCTTGTCCGGATCATCACGGCCGACCACGCCCGAGCCCAGCACCTTCGGATGCTGCCCCAGCAACGCCTCGATCTCCGGCGGAAACACGCTCATGCCCTTGACCTTCAGCATCTCCTTGCGCCGGCCGAGGAAGTGCAGAAAGCCGTCCTTGTCGATGGTGCCGATATCACCGGTGCGCAACCAGCCATCGACGAGCGATTCCGCCGTCGCCTCCGGTTTGTTCCAGTAGCTTTTGAGCAGCGACGGCGTACGCACGCGGATCTCGCCTTCGGCTCCCAGCGGCAGCAGCGCACCGGTCTCGAAATCGGTGATCTTGAACTCGGCGCCGGGGACCGGCAGGCCGACGAAGATCGGCTGGCTGGTGAGGTCGAAATCCCCGTCCTGAAAGCCAGCGGTGAAAGTATTGGAAGTGTGGGTCTCGGTCATGCCCCAGGCCGCCTCCATCAGGATCGTGCCGGTGAGGTCCTTCCAGCGCCTGCGATAGCCGGCGTTGAGCTTCTTGACGAAGGAGACCACGCGCACTTGTTGCAGCGACGACAGGTCGAACTCGCTCCAGCGCGGATGGTCCATCATCTCGACCGCGCTGTCGACCGGCATCGCCGTCATCGTGACCTTGTACTTGTCGATCGCCGCCATCGCGCCGACAGCGTCCCAGCGCGCGAGCAGAACCAGCGTGCCGCCCGAGAACAGCGGGAAGATCAGACCGGAATTCTCGCCCGCAATCCAGAACTCCGGAAAGAACGACAGGAACACGCTGCTCTCGTCCGAAGGAATCGAGATGCCGTAATTGGCGGCAGCCGTGTAGACCATGTCGCGATGGGTATGCACGCACCCCTTGGGCATGCCGGTGGTGCCGCCGGTGTAGTTGAGCGCAGCGACATCATCGAGGTGAGGCGGCGGCAGCGGGGTCGGTGCGGGCAGTGCCGCGAGCGCCGGCAGGAGATCAGTTGCGCCGGAGACCGCAACGCGCGGCGTGCGGATCGAGTCCGGCGCGGGAAAGGCAGGCGCCGCTGGCACGACATCGGCGAAGCTGGTGACGATGATCTCGCGCAGTTGCACCTCGCCGCGGACCTGATCAACGATAGGCATGAGCTGGTCGAGCGCGACGATCACCTCGGCCTGGGTGTCGTTGAGCTGGTAGGACAATTCGAATGCGCGCGACAGCGGGCTGACGGGGGCGTGGACCGCGCCGAGCTTCAGGATACCGAAGAACACGACGTGGAATTGCGGGCAGTTCGGCAGGAAGACGGCGACGCGATCGCCCTTGCGCACGCCCCTTGCCTGCAACAGCGCCGCAAAGCGATCGCTCTGCCGATCGAGATCGGCATAAGTGGTCACATGCCCGTAGAAGATCACCGCGGGCCGCTCCGGACTCCGCTTTGCCCAGGTGCGCAGATATTCCGTCAGGGGAACTTCGCCGTGCAGATAGTTCGGCGAACGCGGCAGGCCCTTCGGCCAGGCTTTGTCCCACAGGCCGCGCAAGGTGGCGAGGTAGTCATTCTCGTCGAGGCCCGTGTTCATGACGTCCTTCCGGTGGTGCTTTTCTTTTCGCGAGGGACGCAAGGCAGCATCGCTCGACCTCGTTACACGTCGAGCACCGCAGAGTTGATGTCAAGGAAAACAGTTTTCCGCAGCACGGCCGATGCCGCGGCGCGGAAAAACCGGAGGTTACGTCGCGACGAGACGAATGATCCGTCGCACGGCAGATGAGATCGGGGCGATGATTGGCGCCGCGAACATCGGCTGAAGCTCGCGCGCCGCTTCACCCAGCGGCCCGCCGCCGATGATGACCGCTTCCGCTCTGTCTCGCACAATGCAGGCCTCAACCGCGCCGGCGAGCGCTGCGCGCAGCTGCGCCGGATCGCGCATCAGCTCTTGCGGATCGCCATCGGCGAAGCGCGTGCCGGTGTAGCTCGCGCGTAAGCCCAGCGTATCAGGCAATGCATCGATCTTCGCTTTCAGCAACGGCGTCGTGGTCGCCACGCCGAACCGGCGACCGTTCCCGGCGGCTTCCAGCATCGCGGATTCGCCGATGCCGACGGCGCGCAGCTTCATCGCCGCCTTGATCCCGGTGAGACCGGGATCACCGAATGCCGACACGATGACGCCGTCGCACTCGCCGCCACAGAGACGCGCGATCTCCTCGACCTCCAGCGCAGCCACCTCCAGCGCGTCCGCCGAGACGATCATCGTGGGCGCACGCGTTGCCGTGGCGCCGACGATGTCGAAACCATCGGCGGCAGCGGACCTTGCGATCGCCACCATCATCGTGGTGGTCGCCTCGTTGCTGTTCGGATTGATCAGGAGGATGCGCGCGCGTCGATCGGAGTTTTGGCCCATCCTCCCGTTATACTAAGCCGCCCGCACGCCCGCAACGAAGGCGCTGACCTCGTCCTGCAGCGATTGCAGCTTGTGCGTCAGCCGGCCGCTCGATTGCAGTACGAGGCCGGCGGCCTGTCCGGTCTCGGCCGTCGCATCGGTGACGCCGGAGATGTTGTGCGAGACCTGGTCGGTGCCGGAGGCCGCCTCCTGCACGCTGTGCGCGATCGCCTTCGTCGCGGCGCCCTGCTCCTCGACCGCGGCGGCGATCGACGAGGAGATCTCGTTGACCTCCATGATGGTGGCGCGGATGCTCTCGATGTTGCCGACGACCTGATTGGTCTCGGCCTGGATCGCGGTGATCTGCGCGCCGATCTCGTCGGTCGCCTTCGCGGTCTGGCTCGCCAGCGACTTCACTTCGCTCGCGACCACCGCAAAGCCCTTGCCGGCCTCGCCCGCGCGCGCCGCCTCGATGGTGGCGTTGAGCGCGAGCAGATTGGTTTGCGAGGCGATCTGGTTGATGAGGTCGATGACCTCGCCGATCTTGTGTGCGGCAGCGGCAAGGCCCTGCACGGTGTCGTTGGTGCGCTGGCCGTCGGCGGCGGCCTTGTCGGCGACCGTCGCGGCCTGCGCCACGCGCTGGCTGATCTCGGCGATCGAAGCCGACAGTTCGCCGGCGGCGGAGGCCACCGTCTGCACGTTGCTCGAGGCCTGCTGGCAGGCGGTGGCGACGAAGCTCGCACGGTCGCTCGCCTTGTTCGCGGTTTCCGACATGCCCTGCGCGGCCTGCTGCATCGCGCGGGCCTCATCGAAGACGTCGCGGACGACGGCCTGGACGCTCGCTTCGAACTTGCCGGCGAGATCGGCCATGGTCTTGCGCTTCTCGTCGTCGGCCTTCTGCTTCAGCTCCTGCTGCTCGGCATGCATCCGGCTCACCGCCGACGCATTGTCCTTGAACACGGCGAGTGCCTTGGCGAGGCCGCCGACCTCGTCGCGACGGTCGGTGTAGGGCACATCGAAGGCGCTGTCGCCGGCGGCAAGGCGCTCGGTCAGCGCGGTGATCCGGGCCAGCGGCCGAGTGACGCTGCGGCCGATCAGGAAGGAAGCGCCGAGCACCACGACCAGCACAGCGAGACAAATATAGGTGAATGTCATCGCGTTCTGGCGGAAGGCCGCGTCGACGTCGTCGAGATAGATGCCGGTGCCGATGATCCAGCCCCAGGGCGCAAAGCCCTTCACATAGGAGATTTTCCCGACCGGTTGGTCGAAGCCGGGCTTCGGCCAGAGGTAGCCGTAGAAGCCCGCACCCTGCTTGGTGACGACGTCCACGAAACCCATGAACAGCGCATTGCCGGCGGGATCCTTCATCCCGGAGAGATCCTTGCCGTCAAGCTCGGGCTTGATTGGATGCATGACCATCTTGGGGGTCATGTCGTTGATCCAGAAATACTCGACCTTGTCGTAGCGCAGGCTCTTGATCTCGGCCATCGCGCTGGCCTGCGCCTGTTCGCGCGAGAGCTTTCCTTCGCTCTCGAGCTTCTGGTAATGCGCCAGGATGCCGTAGCCGACATCGACCATCTGCTGCGTCTTGGCCTGCCGGTCGGCGACCATCTGCGCGCGCAGGGTCGACAGGGCCACCGGCGCCAGCGCGATCATGCCGAGGAGGCTGATGCCGACAATCAGGACCAGCTTGAAACTGATGCGGGAGAAAATCATCGGTGCTCACAGGAATTGGAAAGGCTGATATGCCAGTTTATCCCCCGTCCCTTAGCAAAGCTTTAAGCATTCGGGCCGGCGTCCCCGCAATTGTCCGGTGAGCGGCGCGGCCCTGCTGCTCATGGCTGCGAGGCGGCCGATGGACGCCCATCCGAGCTACGAACTCTTCCAATCTAGAACACCTCGACATCGCCTCTCCGCGCGTTGACTTGGAGAGCTCTCTGGCAGAACGATCGGTGCAGATCATCCGCGCCAGCGCTGGCGTGAGCGCAGCCGGAGGCCAGAGGCACAATGCATCGATCGACATACACGAGGCCCGTCGACCTTCCTGCGCTGAGTGCGGCGGAGCGGCTCTTCATCTGGGGATTTCGGGCGAAGGCGCGTAGCGGAAGCGCCGTCCCGACGGCGGCCGATATCCAGCAGGTGTACGACCATTTTCGCGTCGGCGATGCCGTGCTGTCGCTGGATTCCATCATCGAGATCTTTGCCTGCACCGCGCATACCGCGATCGAAGTGCACTGCCCCACCTGTCCGCGCATGTCCGACAGCGAGCGCGGAATCTTGCGCGCGATTGCCGCGGCCCAGCAGGACCGCGTCGATGTCGCGCGCGAGCAGTTCGAGCGCTGGCTGCCGCCGATCGGCGCCGATTGGGCGCTCGCGCCGGTCCTGGGGCTTGCGACGATCTTCCGCATGGCCGGCCTCGTCCTGCCCGACCGGCACGAGCCGCCTGTCGCGCATGACGGAATTTCGGCGATGAAGAGCTGGTTCGTCGGCAGCGCCACGTTGCATTGACGCGATCGTTCAAGATGCGGGCCAGTTGCGATTCTGCGGCGACGTCGGACGCGGGTGAGCGGCTGCTCTGTCCACTCCAAGCCGCGCTTGCGACCCGTCCGGACATCGACAGCTACGATGATTTTTCCCGCCTCGCGCTGGCGCTGCTCCGCTTCATCGGAGCGGCCTATGCGACCGGCGCATCGGATTGCTGGGAAGCGGCCTATCGCTTTGCCGAGGAAGCGCCCGGCATTGCCGACAGTCCGCTGCTGGTCGCGCGCGCGGCCGCGCTCGTCAGGATCCTGCGCAAGGAGCGGCCCTGCGAGCTGTGCTTCATGCCGCCGTCCTGCAGGCGCCTTTCCAAGGACGAGGCGGAATTGATGCGACTGCTGGCGGTCGCGCGCCGCAAGCAGCCGGGCGAGCTCGAATCCACCGTTGGCCAGGTCGTTGACTTCGGCGAGGATGCTGCGACACGCGCGGTCAACGCGCTCGCGCTGTGCTGACACCTATCCGCCATTCCTGCCGAGCACGAGATCGATCGTGTGCGCGGCGATCTTGCGCAATTGGGGCTCGTCCCCGAAGGCACGCTCGAGCACGGCGAGGCCGCGCGTCACGGTGACGATGTGCAGCGCCGCAGCCGCGGGATTGCCGTCGAACTCGCCCCGCGCCGCGCCAGCGGCCAACGTGTCCTGAAGCAGTGCGGTGATGCGCGAGATCAGGTTCGCAAAAGCCTGGCGCGCGTTGTCGTCGAGCCCCTCGCCTTCGGCGCCGCCGAGTTCCATCAGCCCGCGCGTCGTCGGACAGCCGCGCGGCGGCGTGCCCGAGCGGAAATTGGTGATGGTCAGATCGAAGAACGCGGTGAGGCGCTTGCGCAAGGAACCTGCCCCGAGCGCCTTTTGCACCTTGGCGAGATAATCCCCCGCGTAGCGTTCATAGGCCTGCAGGAATAGCGCCTCCTTGCTGCCGAAGGCATTGTAGAGACTCCCGCGCTGGACCGCCGCATCGCGCGCAATGTCGGACAGCGAGGTGCCGCGCACGCCCTTGCGCCAGAACTGGTCGAACGCGATGCGCAGAACCTCGTCATGATCGAACTCGCGCGGTCTCAAGCTTGGCTCCGCAAAATATTTGACATGCCGTCAAGAACATGCTTTCTCGACATCGTGTCAAAAACCGATCGAGATTGATAGTCCGTTTTTTCTCAATTGGCCGAGCCGGCGGCGTTCACATTGCCGTGTCGGCCGGAGCCGCATGCAAAGGGCCGCGTGATGCCTCTCCTCCACATTTCGATGCGCGCTGGTAAGCCGCAAAGCTACCGGCAGGCGATTCTGGACGGACTTTACCGCGCGATGCGCGAGGCCCTGAACGTGCCCGAAGGCGATGCGTTCATGGCCATCACCGAGCATGAGCCGGCCAACTTCCGCTGCGGCAATGCTTACGGCGTCGAGCGCAGCGAAGACGCCCTGCTGATCCAGATCATCGTGTTCGCCTCGCGCACGGCCGAGCAGAAGAAAGCGCTGTATCGCCGGATCGCCGACCTGCTCGGCGAGAACCCGGGGATCAGGCCCGAGGACGTGTTCGTCAACGTGCTCGACGCGCCCAAGGAGAACTGGTCCGTCGGTCACGGCATCGCGCAGTTCGCGTGAGGTGCACGGCGACGGATGGCCAGTCGAGGACTGAGATTCAGCGTCCTGCATGCGCACCGTGGTGACGGTGATAAGCGCTCGGCGAGGGCCAGGTCCAGCCCTTCAAGGCGGTTCGATCCGGCTCGAAGATTTCGATCTTGAGCGGATGGCATGCCGCGGCATCGCTGGAATGGGTTGCGCTGCAGTCTCCACCCGGACAGGCCGACAGCGCGCCGAGCAGGTCGATCTCCGCGAAGAACTCGATGAAGTCGCCGGGGCGGACCGGACTTGCCTTCATGAAATACTGGTGCGTGTCCCCAGTGAAGCCGGTGCACATGAAGACGTTGAGCACGTCGTGGACATGATGCTCCACTGCGGCCGGATCCGCCTTCAATTCGGTGGCGAGGGCGCGGGACAGGTTGGAGTGGCAGCAAAAATCGTAAGCCGTGCCGTTCAGCAGGAGATTTGTGTAGGGATCGCAGCGCGTGCCGATCACATCGTGAATGCCGGCACCGTCCGCGTCGAAGCCGTACCAGCCAAGCGTATCGTGGCTGATGGTCGCCATCGGCCGAAGATAGGGCATATTGCTCCAGAGCCGGTCACCGATGCCGACATGCGTGCCATGGAGCGCCCGCGTCTTGCCGCTGAAGAAGCGCTCGGAGAGATCGTCTGCATTCCAGAGATTGAGGTCGCCGACCTGCGGGCCTTCGATGCTGACGATGCGGAAGAACTGGCCGCGCGCCACGCGAAAGGCACGGGCATCGCGTGGGGGCACGATAAGCTCGTGCGTCTTGACCGCAGCACGGCGGACTATTTCGAGCGCGGCCATGTCCGGCCCGGGCATCGTCCCGACCGGATAGACGATGGCCGGCTTGGCAGCGCGGCGCGAGGCAGCATCAGCGGGGGCGAGTGGGATATTTGGCGGCATAGTTCGGCCTCGGATCGACTCGGCAAGAGGAGAGGTGGTGGCTAATGGCGGAAGCGGTTGACCCTACCCCCTCACCTCAGCCGCCGGCAACGCACGCCTCCATGACTTCATCGAGCTCCGCCTTCGAGAGAACGCCAAGCTCGGCAATGAAGACGATCCGCGACCGCGCCGCGCCCGGTGCCGGCGCATCGCCTGGCGCGAGCGTCGCGCGGCCGGCGGCGAACTGAAACACCATCGTGCGGCCGGGCTGCTCGATGGTTTCGAACAGGCCCTTGGCGCGCGCCAGCTTCGGCGCAAGGCGGTTGATGGCCTGCTGCAGGCGCGGCAGCGAGACCGGCTTATCCGAGGTCCAGCTCAGTGCCTCGAAGCGCTCCTCCGCCGGCCGTTTCGGTCCCACCTCGCGCGACGCCGGAGCGCGGTCGGCGCCGGCGGGAAACAGCAGCGCGGGCGGAATCTCGCCGTGGTCTGCATCGACCACCACCGCGGGCACGCGCTGGGCGCGGATGGCATCACGCATCCGCACCCCCGCGCCCGCGCCCGCCAGATCCAGCTTGCTCAATGCCACGATATCGGCGACGCGCAGCTGCGACCGCATCAGCGCGTCGTCCAGAGCCGAAGGCGGTGTCCCTGCGTCCAACACGCAAAGCACCGTCTCCAGCTGTGCCTCGCGCAGGATCACCGGGTCCATCAGGTTGCGCACGATGTCGGCGGGATCGGCGACGCCACTGGTCTCGATGACGATACAATCGGGCTTGGGATCACGCCGCAGCAGCGTCGAAAGCGTGCGGAGCAGGTCGCCCTCGAGCGAGCAGCAGATGCAGCCATTGGCAAGGCTGACCACGCCGTCGCTCGCGCCCGCGATCAGCTCCGCATCGATGTTGATCGCACCGAAATCGTTGACGACGGCGGCGATCCGCCGTCCCGCCGCATGCGCCAGCAGATGGTTGACGACCGTGGTCTTGCCCGCCCCCAGAAAGCCCGTCACCAGGAGAATGGGGACCGGCATGGATCAGCCCTCGACGATTGGGCGCCGCACGGGTTTTCCCGGCCGTGCCGTCACATCGAGAATGCCGTCGCTGATCAGCACCTGACCGCTGACGACCAGATGCCGTACACCCTCAGAGGGCCGGTTCATCGCCGTGAAAGTCGCTCGGTCCGAAAGCTTCTCGTAGTCGAACACGACGATATCGGCATCGGCGTCCTTGGCGAGCCGGCCCTTGGCCCGCATCGCCGGCGTGCTCTGCGACAGGATCTCGGCCGGGATCAGCGCGCATTTGCGCACGCCTTCCAGCAACGACACGGCTTTGCGCTCGCGCACCCATTCACGGATGAACTTCGTGAAGCAGCCGGCCGAGCGCGGATGCGAGGTCGCATCATCCGGCAGCGGCCAGGCATCGCCGGTGTAGGTTGAGCCGTCCGACAGCGTCCACGGCATCGCGTCGGAGGCGATCGCGCCGCCGGGATACAGCACCGACATGTCGAGCAGGTCGCGGTGGTGCGCATTGTTCTCGGTGTCGAGGATGTGCCAGAGCACCAGCGAGGACGGCTCCTCGGCCTGCGCCTTCAAGAGCTCCTCGCGGTCGTGGAAGCGGTAGCCGTCGGTCACGCGCTGCACGGAATCGTAACCGGTGCCGTTGCGCTCGACGAACTCCGGATCGCTGAAGAAGGCCGCGGCCAGCACGGTCGAGCCGGTGCCGTAAGGATAGGCCTCGACCGTGATCGGCAGGCCCTGTCCTTGCGCCTTCTCGATCAGCACGCGGCAACGCTCGACGTCGGTCTTGCTCGACGAGTTGAAATGGCAGATGTGCATGTGCGCGCCGGTGGCGCCGGCATAGCCGATCAGGCGGATATAGGCTTCCACCGCGCTCTCGGGGTCGATGCGCGACATGAAAGCGACATGGGTAAAGGTGGGGACGTCCTGCTTCGCGGCCAGCTGGCACACTGCGGTCAGCTCCTGCACGCCGGCGCCGGGCGCATAGGCGTTGAGGATGCCGATGCCGATGCCGCCTTCGTTGAGGCCGCGCCCGAGACGTTCGAGAATGCCCGCGACCTCCGCGTCGGTTGCGACGTTGTCCATCCAGCGGCGATCGCGCATGGCATTGCCGAACGCCTCCAGCGAGCTCTCCGCGTTTGAGCCCGTCATCGCGCCGATGCGGGCGAAGGCCCAGTTGGTGGCCGCGCCATAATTCAGCACGCGCCCCTTCCGCGCCTGGCGCTCATACCAGGACCCGACCGGCAGCACGCCGGCCTCGAGATCGAGGGTGGTCGTGACGCCGTCGAACGCCTGCATGCGATCGGCCGGGATCGACTGGCCGTGGGCATGCAGATCGATGAAGCCGGGCGCCACCACGAGGCCGGTGGCGTCGATCACCCGTTCGGCGCCGCCGAGGCCCGTGCCGACGGCGGCGATCTTGCCGTCCACCACCGCCACATCCCCAACGGCGTCCATCCCGCTCGCGGGATCCACCACCCGGCCGCCAGAGATCACCAAACCGCTCATCTCGTCACTCCGAAAAACAAAACTACCCAATTCTCCAAAGGCCCGGCAGCAGCTTCGGAGGCGCTGGACGCATAGTGCAGATTCTGGGGAGAACGGCCACCGCCACGGACGCCGATGCGGCATGCTTGCTGCGAGGCAGGTCACTTGCTGGGAGAATTTCGGTAAAGTGGGATATTTTGGCGGGAGGGGGTTGACCGCGGATCGGAGTACTTTGCCCGTCGGCGTCGGGGCTGTTGCCTTCTGGACATGGCGAGGATTCATTGCCTCGAAGGACGCGCCCCTTATACTCTTGGATCCATCGCGAACATTGCGTTGTCGGTCCGTTGGCAAGGTGTCCAATGCCCGTGAAATTCGGAGACATCCTCCAGGCTTTTGAGTTTGCCGACATCGACAGCGGCATGGGGCAATGCCACACCTTTATCTGCAGGCAGACAGGAAAGATCTACTACCAGTTCGATCAGGACGACCTCCAGGAGATCGAGGACGACGAACTGCCTGACGATATCGAAGACGAAACCAAATACTTGCAGATCCCGAACACACGAGATCTCGACCTCGGCAAGCCTCTTGTGATTGCCTTCGCCCGCGAGTTCTTGCCAAACGATCTGGACGACGTTCGCACCATTTTCAGCAAGCGCGGCGCCTATCAGAAGTTCAAGGCCCTGCTCTCCCGACGGGCAGCGATCGATGCCTGGCATGACTACCGGAACAAGGCGAAAGAGCGTGCATTGCGCGACTGGTGCGAGATTCATTCCATCGGGATCATTGACTGACCTGGCATTCGCTTGAGCCAAGAGGTGCGCGAGCGGCTCTGCCGTCTTCTCGCCCCCATTGTCATTCAGGGAGCAGATGGGGCGGCTGTCGGGGGCAAAGTTCCCATGGGTTCCCAGTGATAGGCCGACGTCTTCTGCACACCAATCATTCCATGTCACGCCGCGCTCTGCTCGGGGGGCTCGTCTCGACAGGAAGTGCGCTCGCGCTCGGCGGATGCGCGGGCCTCGGTGCGACCGGCGCGCGCTACGACGCCTCGTCGCTCTCCGTTGACCCCACGTTGCTTGTCGTCACCACGCGCAAGCCCGTCAACGGCGCCCGCGCGAAACCCTGGTTCGGGCCGGAGCGCGCCGCGAGCATGACAATCGCACGGGCGAAGCTGACAGCGCCGGATGAGAGCCGACTTTCCCTCGCCTCGGTTGGCCTCGAGGATTGGCGTCTCGACCGGATCGAGCCGGTGCCCGCCGAGGCGGGCGATCTCGCTGCGCAGGCCGGCGGCGGGGACGTGCTGATCTATGTGCACGGCTTCAAGCAGACATTCGAGACGGCGGTGCTGGATGCAGCCCACCTCTCCAATGGGATCAAGTTCCGCGGCCGGACCATGGCGTTCTCCTGGCCTTCCAAGGCAGGACTGTTCGACTACGCCTATGACCGCGACAGCGCGATGTGGTCGCGCGATAATTTCGAGCGCGTGCTCTCGGCGCTGGTGTCGGCACCGGGGGCGGGGCGCGTGCACATCGTCGCTCACAGCATGGGAACCATGCTGACACTCGAAAGCCTGCGCCAGCTCCATGGGCGATACGGCGACACGGTGACGAGCAAGATCGGCGCGGTGGTGTTTGCCGCCCCCGACATCGACATGGACGTGTTCTCGTCGACGATCCAGCGCATCGGCCCACTCGCCGGCAAGATCACGGTGATCGCCTCGACCAACGATCGTGCACTGGCGCTGTCGGGACAGCTCGCCGGCGGCATGACCCGGGTCGGTGCGGCCGAGAAGGCCGCCATCGCCGCGCTCGGCGTGCGCGTGGTCGATGCGTCGGCGGAAGGCTGGGGCATCGTCAACCACGATCTGTTCCTGTCGAATACGGAAGTGCAGCGGGTGATTCGGCGCTCGATCGACGGCACGACGGCGTAGGAGAGCGCCTGCGCCGGCCACGCGAAAAGCCTGCTCCTGCCCACATCCGTTGCGGCTCCCAGGGGAATTGCATTGCAGCTTGCGGATGGAAGACCTATGCTGAGTTTCTAGTCAGGCAGCCGCCCATCGTATGGCGAGAGACTGCAGGATCGGCCTCACGGTGGATGGTTTCCATTCAGCATCGGAGGTGATGCCATGGCCATTGCTCCCACCCTCCAGAAATACCTCGCCGCCGAGAACATCCAGTACGAGGTGATCCCGCACGAACTCAGCATGACGTCCGCCCGAACGGCGCAGGCATGCCATATCTCCGGCGACCGCCTCGCCAAGGGTATCGTGTTGCGGCGCGACGGCGGATACATGCTGGCCGTCTTGCCTGCATCGCATCACCTGCGCCTGTCGGACCTGAGGACAAGCCTCGGCGACAATGTCCACATGGCCGATGAAACCGAGATCAATCGGCTGTTCAGCGACTGTGCTCACGGTGCAGTTCCTGCCGTCGGCAAATGCTACGGATTGGATATCATCGTCGACGACAGCCTCGAGGCACAGCCGGACATCTATATGGAAGCCGGCGATCATGAGACGCTGCTTCACATGGGTCACGCGCAGTTTGCGCGCCTGACGGCCAACGCACCGCACGGCCGCTTCAGCGCGCATGACTGAGGATCCTGTGCGCCGCCCATTGTCCTTGCGGCCCTGGGCGGGAACTCTAGCCGCAAGATCGCCGTCATACCGTTCCGCAGGGTGGCGGCGAGAGTGTCTGCGCTTTGTCTTCTGGTCGGAGTTCGGAGGATGGGGGTGCCGCTGCATTGCATCAACGCACTTGAAACCCACGAACGGAGGCTCACCATGAAAGTCAAAGACGTGATGCACAAGGGTGTCGACTGGGTCAGCCCCGACACGCCAATCACCGAGATTGCCAAACTGATGCGGGCGCATGACATCGGCTGCATTCCGATTGGCGAGGATGACAAGCTGGTCGGAATGGTGACCGACCGCGACATCGTCTGCAAAGGACTCGCGAGCCACAGCTTCGATGCCGGCCGCGCGACGGCACGTGACGTGATGACCGAGGGCATCCATTGCTGCCGCGAGGACGATGACCTCGCCAAGGCGATGCATCATATGGAGAAGCTGCAGGTCCGCAGGCTGCCGGTGATCAACAAGAGCAAGCGGATGGTTGGCATCATCAGCCTGGGTGACATCAGCCATTCCTCATCGGGTGACATGCTCACCGAGACCGTCAGAAGCGTTTCGGCGCATCACTGAAGTTACCGCCAAAACGTATGGCCACGGCTCCTCTCGCGATCCCCCCGAATAGGGTTGGGGGGAGCCCGAGGCATGCGCTCGTGGTGCAACCGTCGCGCGGCGCAGAAGCGACGACGCGATGCGGCTCATTTTGCGCCGGAGTGAATGCAAGTTGCGCCGGAATGGATGCAGGGCCCGTTCACTCGATCACGTCATCATCGATGACGCTGCGACGCGCAACCTACCACGATGTGTTCTTTCAAATGCGGGCCTGCAGCGGGCGATCCGCCGCTCGATTGACTGCACTGCCGCGTGAAAGAGCGCCTGCACAGCGTCGGGCTACGCGATCAAGCGCTGCACCAATGCCGACTCGCTCGAATACGTCAGGAGCGCCTCGTGAGTTGCACGGGTCACCCCGACATAGGTCAGCCGGACACATTCCTCGACGGTCTCGCCGTGGCGGCCGAGCAGGCCCAAGCCGGTGATGGCGACGCAGGGAAACTCCAGCCCTTTCGCGCTGTGCATGCTCAGGAATCGCACGGCGACCCGCTTGACCGAAACGCGGTTGCGATTGTCCTTGGCGATGTCGATCGGCGCACCATGCCCAGAGAGAATCTGCGCGACCCGTCCGCCGATCCAGTGCTCCGGGTAGAGACACGCCATCTGCGACCACTCGTAGCCGGCTTTCTTACGGTCGAGAAACCACTCGGCAACGCAGTGAGCTTCTGCGTCGATGCTCACGCACCGCCGCACATCCGGCTCCAGTCCCTGCCGACCCGCATCTTCGGGCAGCAGGATGGCGTGTTCGTCGTCGGCCGTGATGCCGGGAGCGCCGATAACGTCCGCGGCGAAGCGTCTCGCGAAGGCAACGATTTGGGCGGTGTTGCGATAGTTCACCTTCAGTACGGTCGTTCTGCCCTTTGCTTCAATGCCGAGCTGGCTCCAGACCGGCCGTTCACGCCCCTTATAGATAGCCTGGATATCGTCGTAGACGACCATCAGCGCCTTGGTGCGCGGGTTCACCATCTTGGCCGCAAGCGCGAGCCATTGCGGTTCGAAGTCGTGCGCCTCGTCGATCAGGACCGCGTCGTACTGCTCCGCCGGGATATGGCCGTGATCGACCGCCTTCACGACCTCTGAAACGCTCGCAGCCAGGCGCTCCGCGTAGTCCGGATAGTCTCGCTCGGATGGGGCGACAATCCCGTACGTCCGCAGCATCCGGTAGCACCACGAGTGGAAGGTGAGAACCTGAACGCGGTCCTCGACGCCTCTGCTCTGCATGGCATCTTCGAGCCGGCCGGCGATGCCGTTGGCGTAACACAGGATCAGCACCGGCTTTGCCGCCGCACGTGCCAGATACTCGGCGCGAAAAGCGAGGATCAGGGTCTTGCCCGATCCGGCGACGCCGCGAATGATGCGATGCCCCTCGCCCAGGCTGCGCGCGAACTGCTCCTGATGAAGGTCCATGACCGCGAGCGTCCGATCCGAAGAATCGGCGCGAGGCGCATCGTCCAAAGGCAGGGCAATCTGTCGTATCCGAACCTCCGGAAACAGCAGCGCGCGCAGGCGGTCGAATTGCGGCATGGACAGCGGCTCTTCGACACGCGGATGAACCATGCGCCACAATTTCGAACGGAATTCCTCGGGGTCCGCGCCCTCGGTCATCTCGTCCTTGAACAGACAGAGATGCTCGGAGAAGACCTCCTTGAGATCGGTCTGATCGAACTGCTTGCGGGTGATGTTCGTGAACACGGCCCCGAAGCCGAACGGAACAATGGACCGGCCCGCGAGGCGATGCCCCGGCGGAAACAACAATTGCCCGTCGCGCTCCAGCGTTCGCACGACCTCGAACGTATATTTGCGAGCCTGCTCGAGCGGATTGCTTTCCCGCACCGCACCACGGCTCTTCAGCAGCTCGACCTTCGTCTTGTCCGCCGAAACGATCGTCTCCAGGCGCCAGTCTTTCACCTCGAGCACGAGCAGGCCGTTCGCGGGATGAATGATGATGAAATCCGGATGCCGGTTGCGAGGGCCGACGGGCAGGTTGTGCCAAACGACGGCGTTCTCCTCGAGGAAGTCCTTCAATCGTTCCGCCAGTCGTAGCTCCCCACGGCTGTCGAAGCGTGCGAAGCCGAGACTCGGGATCAAGATAGCCATGTCACGGCCGCGAGCACCATTTGCGGACCGCCTCGTGAGCTACGTGCAACAGAGCGGCCGCTCCAGGCTCACATGGTTGCCTAGAATGTGCAGGTTTTCAATGGCTTAGGATTTGGCTGGCGCTCCCTAGGGGAATCGAACCCCTGTTTCAGCCTTGAGAGGGCCGCGTCCTAACCGCTAGACGAAGGGAGCGTGAGGGCTAGCCAATAGCCTCGAAATTTGTCCGCCGCAAGGACCCCGAGGGGCCTTTTACGGCTCATTGGCGAATTTCAGCCGTCCGGCCGACTTCAGGGTAAGGGCATCGAAGGTGCGGATCTCGATGACCCCGCCGAGATCCAGCGTCACTACGAGGCGGTCGCCGGCGACCCCGGTCGAGACGATTTTCGCGCCCTTGGGCAGGGTGGCAGTGACATCGCTTGCCGCTTCGACCGCCCTTCCCTCCGACTTGAAAAGGCGGTAGCCCACCGCGATCAGCACGGCGCAGAACGCCAGCGCCGTGGTCAACCCCGCGATCAGCATCATCCGCCGCACCCGCGCGAACAGCGCGGCCTGCTCGGGGGTCGGTTCGGGAACAGCGGTATCAGACGTCGTCATGGAAAGCCCTGGGTCAGCGCAAAGGTTGGAGGTTGTGGTCGAAGGCTCCGAGGGCTCGGCCCGGCTCGACCGCGTGCTGGCGGCGCGCCTGCCGGAGCTGTCGCGATCGAGGCTGAAAGCCCTGATCCTGGCGGGCGCAGTGCACCTGAAGGCCTCCGCGGTCCGCGACCCCGCTTATCACGTCGCATCCGGCGATACGATCATAATCGACGTGCCGGAAGCGGCGCCCGCCGAGCCCAAGGGGGAGGACATCGCCCTCGATATCGTGTTCGAGGACGACGACATCGTCGTCCTCAACAAGCCCAAGGGCCTCGTCGTGCACCCCGCGGCCGGTCACGAGACCGGCACCCTGGTGAATGCGCTGATCGCCCATTGCGGCGCCTCGCTCTCCGGCATCGGCGGCGTGCGCCGGCCCGGGATCGTGCACCGGCTCGACAAGGACACGACCGGGCTGATGGTGGTTGCCAAGAACGATCTCGCCCACGCTTCATTGACGGCGCAATTCGCCGATCACGGCCGCACCGGCGCGATGCGGCGCGGCTACATGGCATTCGCCTGGGGCGTGCCGAACCGGCACCGCGGCACCGTCGATGCGCCGATCGACCGGCATCCGCATGCACGCGAGAAGATGGCCGTGCGCCAGGGTGGCCGCGAGGCGGTGACGCATTGGGAAATCCTGGAGAGCTTTCATGGACGCGACGGCAAGGGCGTCGCCGCCCTGCTCGCCTGCGAGCTCGAGACCGGCCGCACCCATCAGATCCGCGTCCATCTCGCCCATATCGGCCACCCCCTGATGGGCGATGCCGTCTATGGCCCGCATTTCAAGACCAAGGCCAACCAGCTCGGCCCCGACTCGCAGGCGGCTTTGGCGGCGCTGGGGCGTCAGGCCTTGCACGCTTACCTGCTGGTGTTGGAGCACCCGAGGACGGGAGAATTACTGCACTGGGAGGCGCCTTTGCCGGAGGATTTGCTTCTCCTGGAACGGGCGCTCCAGGCGGCGCTATGACGCAGGCCGCTTCAGAAAGCCTTTACATTACAAAAAGTTATAGCTGCCACACGGGGACGTGACGTCAGCAATCCTTCCCTTTTTGACTCCCGATGGGGTATATTGCGTCTGCGTTGAAATGACCAACGCGGAACATCGCAGCTACGGCCGGCTTTAACACAGCGGTCGTCTGCCTGGCCCGCCGCTATCGGGGGCCTGAACCTTTTGGAGGGCGCACTATGGCCCGTACCGCTGCTTTGCCGGTCCTCAATGGAGAATCCGGCCTTTCTCGCTACCTCGCCGAGATCCGCAAATTCCCGATGCTGGAACCGCAGGAGGAGTACATGCTCGCCAAGCGTTGGCGCGAGCATGACGATCGCGACGCGGCACACCAACTCGTCACCAGCCATCTGCGCCTCGTGGCCAAGATCGCCATGGGTTATCGCGGCTACGGCCTGCCGATCTCCGAGGTCGTCTCGGAAGGCAATGTCGGGCTGATGCAGGCGGTGAAGCGATTCGAACCCGAGAAGGGATTCCGTCTCGCCACCTACGCCATGTGGTGGATCAAGGCGTCGATTCAAGAGTACATCCTGCGTTCGTGGTCGCTCGTGAAGATGGGCACCACCGCGAACCAGAAGAAGCTGTTCTTCAACCTTCGCAAGGCGAAGAGCAAGATCAACGCGCTGGACGAAGGCGATCTCCGCCCCGACCAGGTCAAGATGATCGCCAAGCGCCTCGGCGTCACCGATCAGGACGTGATCGACATGAACCGCCGACTCGGTGGCGATGCGTCGCTCAACGCACCGATCCGCGACGACGGCGAAGCCGGCGAATGGCAGGACTGGCTGGTCGACAACACGCCCAACCAGGAAGCCATGATGGCGGAGCACGAGGAGTATGATCACCGCCGTGACGCGCTGAACGGCGCCATGGGCGTGCTCAACCCGCGCGAACGCCGCATCTTCGAGGCCCGCCGCCTCGCCGATGAGCCGATGACGCTGGAAGACCTTGCTGCCGAGTTCGGCGTGTCGCGCGAGCGCGTCCGCCAGATCGAGGTCCGCGCCTTCGAGAAGGTGCAGTCCGCGGTCAAGGGCACGATCGCAAAGGCCGAACAGGCCGCGCTGGAAGCCGCGCACTAAGCGCGGCGGTTCAGCGCCCCAGATTGGCGGATCGAGAGAGACGAAAAGCCGGCGGCAACGCCGGCTTTTTTGTTGGTGTGATGCGAACTGCGCCCGATAGCGGTGCGTGTGGGCACACCGCCTATTCCCCCCATTGCCTTGCCATCGTCGCGAGCGTGCAGCCTTCGCAATAGCGGGCGTCCTTGTAGTCGATCCAGTTGTGCGCGTAGACCCGCTCGAGCGGGATGTCGTAGCGCGCGCGCAGCACCTTGACGAGGATCTTCCACGCCGCGACCTGTGCCGCCGTCGGCCCCGTCGTCACGTCGGGATAATTGCCGGCGAACTCGACGCCGATCGAATTGTCGCGCAGGACCTGGCGATAGGTCGGACGATTGTCGATGTACTTGTTGTCGTTGCGGTTGGCGCCATCGCCGTGGGTCGGCACGAGGTTCTCGGCGACCGCCCAATAGACCGTGCCGTCGGTCTCGACCCAGACCGTGACGCCGCGCCGCGTCGGGTTCTTCGCCTGCGCCTGCGCGCCGCCGCGGGCCGAGCCCGCAGGTCCCTCGGTCTGGTGCACGATGATGTTGCGCCAGGATCTTGCGCTAGCGACGTCGCCCCACGGCGCCAGCCAGACGATCTTCAAGCCGGGGATGTCGGGCGTGCCGGAGGCGCGCGCGAGCCTGGCGAGTTCGGCATCCGCAGCAGCGGCGGGGACGATCGGAAGGAGAGCGACCAGGACGGCCACGAGCAGGCGAAACGTCATCATGCAAGGTCCCATGCGACCTCGAGCCTAACAGGCTTTACGCGAATGTCCTCACCGTCCCGACAGACTCGGGCGACAGCCGCGGGGCGGGGTCATAGACCGCAAAATCGTTCTTGCCGTTCTTCTTGGCGGCATAGAGGGCGTGGTCGGCATTGGCCATCAGGCGGTCCGGGAATTGCCCGATGCCGCGGTCCCACTCCGCAACACCGATCGAGATCGCAATCTGAATGTCGCGGCCGCTGCAGCTGGCGGCGTCCTGACGGCAGACTTCGAGCACGCGGCGGGCGATCGCGGCAGCCTCGCGCAGCGACGAGGACGGCAGCACGATGCAGAACTCGTCGCCACCGGTGCGGGCGAGCATGTCGCCGGGCCGCAGTCGCGTCTGCGCCGTCAGGGTGAAGTGCCTGAGGCAGGCATCGCCGGCGGCATGGCCGTGGGTGTCGTTGATGGTCTTGAAGCCGTCGAGGTCGATCAGCAGCAGCGAGAACGGCTCACCGCTGCGCTCCGACCGTGCGCATTCCTCCGACAGACGCTTCAGCAGATGCCGCCGGTTGGCCACGCCGGTGAGATCGTCGAGCAGCGCGAGGTCGGCGACCTCGCCTCGCAAGCTGTCCATCGCCATCAACAGGAAGCCGAAATTAAGGGTCATCGACAGGAACAGCAGCCCGAGCACCATGATCGCATGGGCCTGGCCGCCGGCGCGCGCCGAGAGATCATAGCCAAGCATATTGCCCACGGTGCGCGCGAGCAGAATCGCGATGATGCTGAGGATGACGATGCCGGACAGCTTGGCGCCCGGGCTGACGCGGCCTTCCGGCGACAACAATAGACGCAGCGCCAGCATCAGCGGCAGGGCCTGACCGAACGTGTAGCTCAGCATGCGCAGCTGCATGTGCTCGAAGCCGACCATGAAGAGCACGACGCCGACAAGGCTCAAGCACCCCGTCGCGGTCATCAGGCGCCACGAGACCGGACGGTCGTAGAAGCGCTGAATGCCCATGGCGGCAAGGCAGCTCGCAGCGATGACGCCGCCGGCGCCGAGCAGCAGCGGCAGGGGAGAGGCGACGAACAGACGGATCAAGGCCGTCATCGCGCCGGCGGCACCGACGAAGGCCGATGCCATCCAGAACCGCGCAGCCACGAAATTCGGATAGGAACGCGTCACGTAGGCCCAGATCACGCCGAGCGCCAGGAAGTTGACGACGAAGACCGTCCACAATGTCGGTACGTTCAGCATGACGCGTACAGCACGCGCAGCGTCCCGCCCCCCGATCCCGGCAGCCGTCCGTCCATGACCCATCCCCGTTTTCTTGCGGAAGACAATGCGATGGTTGCGCTTAATGGAGTCTCACTGCGGCTCGCGAAAACGCGCCCTTGGTTTTGGATTCATGAACGGCACGCGGCTATTGCCGGATCGTTAAGGCTGTCGCGGCCGATGGCCGAGCTGACGCGTGGAGCGGATTCGCGCCAAAAATCACCCGAAAATGCATCTGAGCTGTGGATAACAGGATGACACGGATGTGACGACGCGGGGCAGCCGGCTCCGAATCTGCTGAGTTTGTCGTCGAGGATGTTGCGAGGCTGGCCCTCCGCCGAGCACCCTCGTGTCGCGTTCCACCATTTAACCCTTGAGAGGATACTATGGCTAAGAAAGCGAAGAAGGCGACGAAGAAGAAGGCGAAAAAGGCCAAGAAGGCGAAGAAGAAGTAACGAGGCTTCTGTTTCTTTGCCCGGGTGGAGCGAGCTCCGCCCGGGCGTCGGATCGATCGCAGGCGGCGGGCGCAAGGCCCGCTTTTTTATTGCGAGAGAGGTGACGAAGACCTACCGCTCCGACAAGGCCAGCTTGGCGCCGAGCGCGGCGAAGCCGGCGGCAAAGGAGCGGCGCAGCCAGGCCATGACGGCCGGGCGGGAGATGACGCGCTCGCGCACCGCGGCGGCGCAGAAGCCGTAGAGGACGAACACCGCAAAGGTCATCGCCATGAAGGCGCCGCTCAATTCCAGCATGCGCGCCAGCACATGGGCCTCGTCTGCCGCAATGAATTGCGGCAGGAAGGCGAGAAAGAAGATCGACAGTTTTGGATTGAGGATGTTGATCAGGAAGCCGGTGACGATGACGCGGCTGCTCGACCGCTCGCGGATGTCGCCGCCAACCGCCAGCGCCCCGGTCTCGCGCAGCGCCTGCCAGGACATATAGAGCAGATAGGCGACGCCGCACCATTTCAGCGCGGCGAAGGCGAGCGCGCTGGTGTGGAGCACGGCGGCAAGACCGAGCATCGCCGCCGCCATGTGCGGCACGATGCCGAGCGTGCAGCCGAAGGCGGCCGCCACGCTGGCGCGCGAACCGCGGGTCAGCGCTGCGGCGAGCGTGTAGAGCACGCCGGTGCCGGGGGAAGCGATGACGATGAGCGAGGTGAGCAGGAAGGACCAGGTCATGGTCCGACCTTATCACCGCAGGGCGCTGCGAGAAAGCGGGCGCGTCAGGACAGCTGAGCGATCTCGGCCTCGCGCAGCACGTCGAGCGGCGCCCAGGGCTTGGCCCAGAACTTGGCGCCGTCGGGCAAGGGCTGCTTCAACGGGCGTCCCGACGTGACGACGACGTCGAGCTTGGGATTGCGGTGCTTGGCGACATGTGCGAGCTCGACGCCGTTCATGCGGCCGGCAAGCTGGACGTCGGTCAGCATCAGGCAGAGCGCGCCGGCGTTCTTGTCGAGCACGCGCTCGGCGGCCTCGGCGCTTTCGCACTGGATGACCTGGTAGCCGCTCTCCTCCAGCAGGACGCAAAGCATCTCCCGCTGCATAACGTCATCTTCAACGATCAGCGCTGTCGCGCGTAATGGCGTCGCTTGTCCCATCGGCGGCTCCTCATGCATGCCTCCATAACGAATGTTAAAAACGGAGGCCGGATACGGTTCGGTTCCATTCTGAAAAAATGTAAAGCATAGTTCCCGCATCAGGGGCTTGACGGGGAACATCATGACGAAGATTCGAGGCGCCGCCGCCATCACGGGAGCGGCGAGCGGCATCGGCCGGGCGCTGGCCATTGAGCTCGCGCAGCGCGGCTGCGACCTCGCGCTGGCCGATCGCGACGAGGGCGGATTGAAGGCGCTCGCGGCGGAGATCGGAACAACGCGCAAGGTCAGCTTGCATCGCGTCGACGTCGGCGAGGCCGGCGACATCGCGCTGTTCGCGAGCGAAGCCATCGCCGCGCATCCTTCCCTCGGCATCGTCATCAACAATGCCGGCGTTGCGCTGATGGGCACGTTCGAGGAGATCGACCAGGCCCAGATGGACTGGTTGTTCGACATCAATTTCTGGGGCGTGGTGCACGGCACACGCGCCTTCCTGCCGCACCTGAAGACGATGAGCGAGGCCCACATCGTCAACCTCTCCTCGATCTTCGGCATCATCGCCCCGCCGGGCCAATCGGCCTATGCCGCGGCGAAGTTCGCGGTGCGCGGCTTCTCGGAGAGCGTGCGGCACGAGCTCAGCGTCGCGGGCAGCCCGGTGAAGCTGTCGGTCGTGCATCCCGGCGGCATCGCCACCGCGATCGCGCGCAACGCCCGCACCGGAATCGGTGTCACCGACAATGCCCGCCGCGCCCAATCGATCGAGCGGTTCGAGAACGCGGCGAAGACCTCGCCGAAGGACGCGGCCCTGCGCATCATCAGGGGCATCGAGCGGAACGAGCCGCGCATCCTGATCGGCAACGACGCCCGTTTCATGGACCTGCTGCAGCGTTTCCGCCCGGGAACCTATTGGGCGCCCTTGCAGCGGAAGCTGGAGAAGATGGCGAAGGGGACGTAGGCTGGGAGAGACGTTGTCTCTCCGCCGTCATCGCGAGGAGCCCTTGCGACGAAGCAATCCAGACTGTCTCTGCGGAAAGACTCTGGATTGCTTCGCTGCGCTCGCAATGACGGATGTGGCCGGCGGAGTGCCGCCGTCACTGCCCCATCAGCCGGTCCGCGAAATAGCCGATCGTCTTGCGGTAGACCACGGCCCTGTTCCACTCGCGCATCGCCTCGAAGTTCGGGGTGCCCTCGCCATACGGCTGGCCCATCTTGAAGCCGCTCGTGTGCAGGAGGTTCGCGGTCGAGGCGAGCACGTCGGGGATGCTGTGGCGGAGGTCGACATGGCCGTCGCCGTCGAAATCGACGCCGTACTTGATGTAGGACGACGGCAGGAACTGGGTCTGGCCGATCTCGCCTGCATAGGCGCCGATCATGTCGCGCAGCTGCAGGTCGCCGCGTTGTACGATCTTGAGTGCGGCCAGCAGCTCGCCCTGGAACAGATCGGTGCGGCGGCAATCATGCGCGAGCGTCGCCAGCGTGCGGACCACCGGCAGCTTGCCGGTGTCGCCCTTGCCGAAATCGCTCTCGAGCCCCCAGATCGCGACGAGGATATAACGGGGCACGCCGAACTTCTGCTCGACGCGCGACAGCAGCGCGGCATGCCGCTGCAGCATCGCGCGCCCGCCATTGATGCGGCCCGGGCCGACGCGGGTCGCGACGTACTGCTCGAAGGTCTTGTTGAAGGTGTAGCGCTGGCGCCGGTCAAAGGCGAGAACCGCAGGGTCGGGTGTCACGCCACCGAGCGCCGCATTGGTCACACTCCCCGAGACGCCGGCGGCCTGCGCCTCCTGCGCCATGCTGGCGATGAAGCCGTTGAAGTCGCCGCCGCAGCGGGCGGCCTGCGCCGACCCGCCGGAGAGAAGCACGACGACGGCGGCGGCGAGAAGCAGTCTCAGCATGTGGAGCAATCCCCCAGGAATCCCAGCGAAGCAGCGCTGAGGATCATGCCCGGGAACGGGATTCGCGTCAAAGCGACCGGATCGATCATAGCGCTGCCTGCGACCGACGGCGCCGAAACAAAAACCGCAAAACAACCCCATGCACAGTAGACGTCAAGCGATGGCCTTTTGCTATTTTTCCGAATCAGCGTTGACCGTCGGGCAAAACAGTGCTATTGTGCCAATATCGCAAGCTCCAGACGTTGACGCCCACGGCCTCTCGCCGCCGTTGCGAGATGAACAAACTGATTTGGCAATCCAAACAATTGTTTCGATGCGGGGCTGTATCACCCAGCGCATATCTGGTGCGCTCGCTGCGACATCGACGCCACCACGATTTGCCTTGCCATCCCAGCGCGCCTTCTATAGCCTTCTATCTCAGGTTGTCGCCCTGCCAGCCCCGGGCGACGCTGAAGAGATAAACGGCGGGCTTCGGCCCGCCGTTTATTGGCAAGGGCGTGGCGACGATCCCGAAAGACACAATTCCGAAAGTCATAATCCCGAAAGTCATTTGACTGCGGCGTCCTGATCGGGGACAAGCCGCTATGGCCAAAAAACCCGGAACCAACCCTAAAGGCGAATTCGCCTTCTTCAACGTCGTCTACGAAGACGATTCCCAACGCTCCAACCGCCGCGTGCCGGCCGAGCTGCTCGGCGGCCTCGACGGCGACGAACCCGCCCGCGCCTTCATCATGGAGCAGGACCGCGAGATCGCGGAGAAGAGCGGCAAGCCGGTGCTGGAGATCAAGCGGATCGAACGGGTGGGGGCGAAGAAGAAGTAGGCGGCAGAGGCAGGTGCTCATCAGCGCCCGATCCATCTATTCCAGGCAAACAGCAGATCGGCAAACCGGTCATAGGCAAACTGCGTGACCGGCAGCGCCACGCGATTGCCGAACAGCGCCGCAAGCCACCCCACCCCCGGCGTCAGCCGCCAGAGCGCAATCGCGACATCCGCGCCGACGACGAGCCGCCCGTCCTCATCGGTAGCATGCAGGCGCCGCCTGATGTCGTCGAGCGAAGCGCCGAAATGCGCCAGTGCATCAGGCTGCTCGTTGATGTCCCTGAACTCGACCGTGCCCGCACGCACCAGCGCCACCAGCTTGTTGCGCTGCCAATCGATGCCTGGCGTCGCAGACGGGGCAGCGGGTGTTGTAGTAGACGGCAAAGTATGGAGTCTCGCGTCATCCGTGAAATCGAACATCAATGCCCATCATTCGTCTTGCTCAATCCAAATGGATCGTCGTGCGGCAGATCGTCCGTTGAATGACCGTAGCGCAAATCTAAAAGCTTTTTGACGCCATCGAAGTCGGGAGTCTGTCGGTGGACCTCAAGTCCCCAAGCCCTTAGTGCCGCCACCGCAACGATCTTCTTTTGAAAGAAAACACGATCGCGGGTAAACTCTCCTAATTCAAACTTTGGATCGCTCGCCTGTTCAGCACGGTAAATGCGATCTTTCATCGCCGCTTCGAGAAGGCGCACATCCATCCCCCGCGACGCGGCTTCAACTTGAAACTGAGTAACTATGCTGCTGATAATCCCCAAGATCTGCCAATCTAGAAATCCCTCTACCCGCAGCTCTTGAATCAATTCTCTACAGCGCGGGTCGGCAAGAAGGCTAGGAAGGGTGACCTCGATCGAGCGTTGGCTTACCTCGTATCGATTTCGCAAAAACTCTTCCGCACGCTCGCGCGAGTACCCAGGTCCTGGCAAGACGGGCCAACTCAGCTCCCGGGCCTCAATCGGCGCCAGATAAGCCTGTATCGGTTGACGGGCGGTATTGCTTAGCGCGGTCCACGGAATGCCTGCCGGTTGCGCAAACGCTAACAACTCACGAATTGGGCGGACAGAGAAAAAACGAGCTGACATGCCACGGGCAAAGCGCTCTTCAGTCAACTCTTTAAAGCGAGAGAATGGTAGCGCCGTGGCTTGTCCCAATATGGTAATCGCTATCGCAGCAAGTTCAAACGATTGATCGTCGACTTGATCATGAGCGTATTCCGCTGGCATGATTACTCGCCAGGCCAGCCTCCCGTTGTCTGGTAGCTGCTGAACCTTAGGGCGCTGTACCGCTGAGATTTCGACCTCAATTGTCGCATTTGAGGGAATAACAACTAGATCAGTATCAGCAAACTCGACTTGAGCGAGTTGCAAGATCGCGGCAATCTCACAAACAGCCAACCAATGTTCGGGCGACGGGGTAGCCGTTACCGTCCAAACAATACCAAGTGCGGACCAGGTTGCTGCTCTGGGGCCCACGTCACTAAATGGGTGTACGCCCAACTCCTCAGCGACCTTCGATTCGACTTCCTCTCGGGACATCTCCGACCAAGGGGGCCGTTCAGAAAGGCTAATAAATGCCTTCTTCTCGCTCTCTGGCAGCGGCCAATTCGATATCGCTTGATCAATAAGCGGAACTAAAGCTGGATCAAGATGTCGCGCGATGCTTCGCAGGATCGTAGCCTGCGCAAACGACGCTTGAACATGCGGGTGCTTTGTCCAATCATGCGGATCTCTTGCAACGGCGTGATGAGCATCGAGAGCCTCCGAAAGTGAATAAAGGTAGGAAATCCCTTCCCCCGTAGCATGGTATGTCTCGGCCAAACGAAAGTACGCAGGGCCAAGCTTGCGCTTTAAGTCCTCGCCTTCATGATTCAATATCAAAAACAACGCACCGGCAGCATAATATCGCGCTGCAAATTGCAGATTAAGCTCTGACAGCGATTCACTAATCACAAGCATGGACAGGATTGAGCCCTCCATGCTCTCTCCCGAAAACCATCCAATCTTTGCTCGCTGCAGTTCGTTGATTGCAGCAATGTATCTTTCCGCTTTGAGGTGAGCGACCGCTCTTCGACGAGCCAAATCAGCAGCGGCTCCAGCGCCTGTCCGCTCAGCGACGAGCAAGTCTACATCGTCCGCAAGGGCACGAAATCTTGGATCAGCGCCAATTATCGGAGTCGCCTGCTCCAGCACTCTCGCGACTTGCTCCACAGGGTAGTACGGCGTCTGCTTGATTTGCTGCACCAAAGCACCCCAAGCGGCAAAAAAGCGATTGGCAAACTCTGGAGCATCCAGCTGCTGCACGAAAGATACCGGGCTGAGCACTGCCTTGGCTTCAAGTAGAACGCAGCGATCAACAATGCGCTTGGCATTTTCTAATGCAGTCTCGAGGATAGTTCGAATCCTGTCACTCCACGACTCTATAGTTTTCGTTGGTATCGAGGTCTGCTGATGGCCCAGCGCCCCCCACGCATAAACGCTGAGAACTGCTGCATCGCGCAACTCAGACGCTGCAGACTCGACGGAAAGATTCGCAAAGTAATTTGTCATAATATCTCGAGCAGGATCCAACGAACCCCTACCACGCAGCTCAGCGACTGAAATTTCGTAACGAGCTTTTTGGACTAAACGATCCGATAGACCGTCAGCCAAGAACTCCCCCATCTGCCTTAGCCACGAAGTGAGATCAGGTTTTGCGCCATCTTCAAATGTGGCAGCCCGCAAACCTTCCTTAATATCAAGAAAGTCGGAGAAATTCTGAGGTCGGTCGCCTTGCACAATCCATCGATCGCGTAGCGATCTATAGCGCTCGTCAGTCGTCTCTTCGGGCCACTTATCCGCGGGCACTGACAAGAACTGCTCCGCGATCCAAAAGGTGTCGCGGTCTGCGAGCATGTCCGCGATTGCCTGCCCGTCGAATATTTCCAGCGTTGCGCCATATTGCTGCTGGCAAAGCGCGAGTATCTCGTGTCGTTTCGCGACTGGGATGTCGGCTTCGCAAAAATAGACGACATGATTGGGTCGCGTACCAGCACCAAAGATTGTTGCAAGATCGCCCTTAATCTTTTCAATTATGCTTTTTTGGAGAGAGCAAGCGCCAACAAGAACGCCCTGACTCGCACGCGTCGCGAAGGTCGACGTACCTATCGTCGAGCCAGCAAGAAACGTTCTATAACTCTCGAAGTCGCGACCTTGATCGCCGCCCGCCTGCACGGGCCCAGTCGCAGGGAGAAGGTTTGAAACTACTCGGATTCTAGCAATCTCGAATGCTAGATTTTCAAACTCATGATGCGCATTGCGGGCGGAGAGCTGCGATAGCTGAAATCTAATGTAAGCCTTAAGCTCTAAGCGATTTCGAGACGGCATACGGCTAGTCTAGCATCGTATTTTGAGGGTCCGGTAGTAGCGGCGGGCCAACAGGGCAAGAAAAACCCCGCGTAAGCGGGGCTCTTCAAACTCTCAATTATCCAAGAAGCTCCGCAGCTTCCGCGACCTCGACGGATGCTTCAGCTTCCGCAGCGCCTTCGCTTCGATCTGACGAATACGCTCGCGCGTGACGCTGAATTGCTGGCCGACTTCCTCCAGCGTGTGGTCGGTGTTCATGCCGATGCCGAAGCGCATGCGCAGGACGCGTTCTTCGCGCGGGGTGAGCGATGCGAGGACGCGCGTGGTGGTTTCGCGCAAATTGGACTGGATCGCGGCGTCGATCGGGAGGATCGCGTTCTTGTCCTCGATGAAATCGCCGAGATGCGAATCCTCTTCGTCACCGACCGGCGTCTCCAGCGACAGCGGCTCCTTGGCGATCTTGAGAACCTTGCGGACCTTCTCCAAGGGCATGCCGAGCTTCTCGGCGAGCTCTTCCGGGGTCGGCTCGCGGCCGATCTCGTTGAGCATCTGGCGGGACGTGCGCACGATCTTGTTGATGGTCTCGATCATGTGCACGGGGATGCGGATGGTGCGGGCTTGGTCGGCGATCGAACGCGTGATCGCCTGCCGGATCCACCAAGTGGCGTAGGTCGAGAACTTGTAGCCGCGGCGGTACTCGAACTTGTCGACCGCCTTCATCAGGCCGATGTTGCCTTCCTGGATCAGGTCGAGGAACTGCAGGCCGCGGTTGGTGTACTTCTTGGCGATCGAGATCACGAGACGGAGGTTGGCTTCCACCATCTCCTTCTTGGCCTGGCGGGCCTCGCGCTCGCCCTTCTGCACGGAGTGCACGATCTTGCGGAACTCGACGATCTCGAGGCCGGTCAGCGCGGCGAGCTGATGCACCTCGTGACGGAGGTCCTTGATGCGGTCCTTCTCGTGATGGACGAAGTTCTTCCAGCCTTTCGCCGATAATTTCGAGACGCGGTTGAGCCAGCGCGGGTCGAGCTCCGAGCCGGTGTAGTTGCGCAGAAAATCCTCGCGCGCGACGCCGTGGCTGTCGGCAAGGCGCATCAGGCGGCCCTCATGCGAGACGAGGCGCTTGTTGATGTCGTAGAGCTGCTCGACGAGGCTGTCGATACGCGCCTGGTTGAGGCGCAGCGACTTCACCTCGACGATGATCTCGTCTTTCAGCTTCTTGTACTTGCGCTCCTGGTGCGGCGAGAGCGACTCGTTCTGGAGCTGGTTCTGGATGTCCTGCTCCTGAAGCTTACGCAGCTTCTTGTAGCTGTCGGCGATGCGGTCGAAGATCTCGACCACCTTCGGCTTGAGCTCGGCCTCGATCGCCGCGAGCGACATCTGGTTCTCGAACTCGTCGTCGTCCATGTCGGATTCGGCCGCGGCCTCGCCCGGATCCTTCTCCTCGCCCTCGGGGGCGGCTGCAGGCGCGGCGCGGAACGGGGTCGGCGACGGGGGCGCCGCGGGCGGGGCGACATGGGCGGGCGCGGCTGCAGACGCCGTGGCTTCGCCGCTCTCGGCGGGCGCTTCGCTGCCCTCGCCATTGGGACCTGCGATCATCGCAGCGTTCATGCCGCCCTTGGCGTCCGGGCCGGCATAGGTGGCTTCGAGATCGATGATGTCGCGGAGGAAGATCTTGCCTTCGTTGAGCTCGTCGCGCCAGATGATGATGGCCTGGAACGTCAGCGGGCTTTCGCAGAGGCCCGCGATCATCGCCTCGCGGCCGGCCTCGATTCGCTTCGCAATCGCGATTTCGCCTTCGCGGGACAGCAGCTCGACCGTGCCCATCTCGCGCAGATACATGCGCACGGGATCGTCGGTGCGCTCGCCCGGCTCGCTCTTCTTGACCTCGGTGACGGCCTTCTGGGTGACCTCGACGAGCTCGTTATCGGTCTCGTCGTCGCCCTCGTCCTTCTCTTCCTCGCCTTCGGTGTCGTCGGCTTCGGTGACGTTGATGCCCATGTCCGAGAGCATCGACATGATGTCCTCGATCTGTTCGGGCGAGGTCTGGTCGGACGGCAAGACTTCGTTGAGCTGATCGAAGGTCACGAAGCCGCGCTTCTTGGCCTGCTTGATCATCTTCTTCACGGCCGCATCGGACAGGTCGAGCAAGGGCGAGGGCGCGTCCTGGGAATCCTTCTCCGGCGCATCCGCTGCCTTGTCGTCTTTTTCCTTGTCCTTCGCCTGCAGCGTCTTTGCCTTGGTGGCCATCCATTGCTCCTAAACGCGCTTCATGCGAGACGCATGCCCGCGCCTTCGCGTGAATTCACATGAACCTGTTGCTCGACGCTCTCGCTTCGGCAGCTCTCGACACGGAAAGGGCGGCGCACAAACCTCTCGCCACCCCCAACTCTCTCTCGCCGGAATTGCCTAACGCTTCGTCAGCCTCTTTGTCGCGGCGGATGCAGGTGTAGTGCCAACAGCGATTGCGCGGATTCATTCCTGACGCGTCTGTTATGCCTGCGGCCGCCTCTGGGCCAAAGTGCTACAAGACCGTTAAGCCTCGATTAACCCTGTTTTTGCCGCCAAACCTAGGATTTGGCGAGTCTTTTAGCGGTTCCAGCCGTGGCCGTCCGCATGATTCTTTCATCACATGCTCTTCTGGAGCCGGCCCGACAGCTCGCCAAAACCCTCGATCAGGGCCTCGGTACCGTCGACTTCCCCTATCCGAGCCTTGACGTCACGCAGCCACGCCAAATTGGCCTCGCTGGGATCCTCCCCCAAGGCCAGCTCGGCGTCTTTCAGCTCTCTAAGTAGTGAATGCCATTGCCGATGCAAGGCA
This sequence comes from Bradyrhizobium sp. USDA 336, assembly GCF_044908355.1. Lineage (NCBI taxonomy): Bacteria > Pseudomonadati > Pseudomonadota > Alphaproteobacteria > Hyphomicrobiales > Nitrobacteraceae > Bradyrhizobium > Bradyrhizobium sp. USDA 336. The sequence goes on from NZ_JBIYDC010000002.1 coordinate 4,630,453, forward strand.
ACCAGCTGGTGCCAAGTGGCAAGAACGTCGTCCCGCGCCGCGCCCTCGCGGGCGGCCCACACCGCCTGGGTCGTGATGACATTCTCAACCCTTTGAAGAGTTTGAGAAAATCCGCCCTTTGCGAGGTCGCCGCGCATCTTTTCGGCCTGCTCGCCGGGGTCCGGCGAATGGTGATGGTCGTTGGCGAAGGCGGCGATGATGGCGGCCCGGAGCTTGTGGGCCTCCGGATGGGCCAGCTCCAGGGCGGCGACCTCCTCCAAATGCTCGTGCAGCAGCCAGGGGTGGTTGATCAGGGATTGCAGGATCAGCGCCTCCCGGCGGGAGATGGCGCTGCGCTGGCCCCGCAGGATCGGGCTTGCCGCCAGCTGCGGGCTCGCTGCCTGGTAGGGGCCGGAGGGCAGCGGGGTCGGACCCGGGGCGCCGCGACGGCCGCCGAACCCTTGTCCGCCGAATCGATTCGCCCCGCCCCGCGGCTGGAACGGGCGGCCGCCACCGGGGCGGAAATTGCCCCGGCCGCCAAAGCCGCGCCCGCCTTCGGGCGCGAAGGTGCGCTGCAGCCGCTCGACGAATTCGTCGCGATAATAGCGCCGCACCACCTCGTCGCGGATGCCGCCCGTGAGCTCCCTGATGCGGGCTTCAAGCGCGGCGCGCCGCTCGGGCGTTGCGAAATTGCCGCCCTCGAGCTCGCGCGACCAGATCATGTCGGCGAGCGGACGGGCAGCGCCGATCACCTCCTCGATCGCACCGCGCCCGCCGGAGCGCACGAGATCGTCGGGGTCCTGCCCTTCCGGCAGCAGCGCAAAGCGAAGACTCTTGCCGGGCGCGAGGAACGGCAAGGCAAGGTCCGCAGCACGATACGCCGCCTTCTGTCCGGCGCGGTCGCCGTCGAAGCAGAGGATCGGCTCGTCCGCCATCTTCCAGAGCAGCGCGAGCTGGCTCTCGGTGAGTGCGGTGCCGAGCGGCGCGACGCTGCCGGCAAAGCCGGCGGTGACCATGGCGATGACGTCGACATAGCCTTCGACCACGATCAGCGGGCTGCCGTCATGGGTGGCTTTGCGCGCAGTCTGGTGATTGTAGAGATTGTCGCCCTTATGGAAGAGCGGCGTCTCCGGCGAGTTCAGGTACTTGGCCGGAACGTCCTTCTCCAGCGCACGCCCGCCGAAGGCGATGACACGGCCGCGCAGATCGGTGATCGGAAACATCACGCGATCGCGGAAGCGATCGTAGGGAACGGGGATGTCGTCGCCGCCGATCAACAGGCCGGTCTCGATCATGTCCTCGACGGAGACGCCGAGCTTGCCGAGATGCTCCTTCAGCGCGAAGCGATCGGGCGGGGCATAGCCGAGGCGGAACTGCAATTGCGTCGCCGGCGAGATGGCGCGGTCGGCGAGATAGCCGCGCGCCTTCGCGCCCACGCGCGAGGCCAGCGTCTCGGCGAAGAATTTCGCCGCGAGATCCATCACGTCATGCAGCGAGCGCCGCCGCTGCTCCTCGCGCGCGGCGTTGGGCGTCACCGCCGGCAGCGGCAGGCCCGCCATGTTGGCGAGCCGCTCCACGGCTTCCGCGAACGGCAGGCCGTCGGTCTCCATTACGAAGGTGATGATGTCGCCGTGCTTGCCCGAGGAGAAGTCGTGATAAAAGCCCTTCTGGTCGTTGACGTAGAAGGACGGCGTCTTCTCCTGCTGGAACGGCGACAGCCCCTTCCACTCGCGCCCCGCCTTCTTCAGCTTGACGCGCTTGCCCACGACCTCGGAGACCGAAAGCCGGGCACGAAGCTCGTCGAGGAACTGGGGTGTGAAGCGCATGGGGCGAGTTTAGCCGAGCGTTTGAGTCGGGCGAAGGATCAGGGATATAGGGACGGCGGGCCTAAAAGTCAGGTTTGTCGGGCTTATGCGCGCTGTTCACAGCCCTCTCCGTCATTCCGGGGCGCGAGCCCGGAATCCATTGCGCCGCCGGAATGCGGGGAGAAATGGATTCCGGGCTCGCGCTTCGCGCGCCCCGGAATGACCGCATAGAGCACTTGAACCGCGCCCGGTTCCACGCTTCCATACCGCCATGTTCAGGACCTTTCGGGGCGGCCAGACCGGGGGTTGGCGGGTGACCTCGCTCTCGCCTGTGACGGGCGAGTCCCTGCCCTTCGTGCCGGCGCTGTCGGTGACCGACAGCGAGGCCGTCTCGTTGCCGCTGGTGCCCTCGCGCAATGCCTGGCGGCTGGTCGGCGTCGCCAGCAGCCTGCGCTACACCGAAAGGCCTGAGAAGCAGCAGCTCGTCGCCGTGCAGGCCGGCCTCGGCCGGCTGGAGGCCACCAGCGCGGCGCTGATTCCGATCCGCAAATCGCAGGCCTGGTGGGAGCTGACCCAGGAAGAGCGCCGCAAGATTTTCGAGGACAAGTCGCACCACATTGCCAGCAGTCTTCGTTTTCTGCCCGCGATCGCGCGCCAGCTCTATCATTGCCGTGATCTCGGCGGCCCCTTCGATTTCCTGACTTGGTTCGAATTCGCGCCCGCGAACGCCTCGCTGTTCGAGGAGCTGGTGGCGATGCTGCGGCGGACCGAGGAATGGACCTATGTCGAGCGCGAGGTCGACGTGCGCGTGGTGAAGGAAGTGCTGTCGGCTTGAAAGCGGGATGGCTTTAGTCTGGATCGATTGCCGCGGCTCGCTCACCTCTCCCGCTTGCGGGAGAGGTCGGCGCGAAGCGCCGGGTGAGGGCTTTCTCCTCTTGGGGATTGTCCCATTGCGGAAGCACCCTCTCCCCAGCCCTCTCCCGCAAGCGTGAGAGGGAGCCCACCTCCGTCGTTGCAACAATCGAACCTAATTTCATCAAGCCTTTAATGCTCCAGGAAGCGCCCGGATGCGATGCGCGGCAGATCGGTGACGGGCCAATTGTAGACGTAGGTCCAGGCCTTCCCGGTGGCGCCGTCGGGCAGCGTCACCTCGATCATCTGTCGCAGATATTCCGTCGGCTCGGGAAAGCCCTCGCCGCAGGCCTCGTACATGTCGAGTTCGCGCAGGAGCTCGTCCGGCACGCGCAGCTGAAACAACTCGCCATGGACGATGTCGGTCGGCGCCTCGGAGAGCAGCAATCCCGGATAGTGCTTCACCAGAACGAGCCGGCCGCGGCAGGTGGCTTCACTGATGAATTCCGCATGGCCGGCGAGCAGCCGCGCCATGGGGTGGTCGAAGCCGCGCATCAGGGTGCCGTAAACGAAAAGTCTATCCGAGCTCATGCCGTTCCAACGTTGCGGCATCGGTGCGATACCGCTACTCCGTTTACACAGTTTGTCATTCCATAGGCAAATCAGGATGGCTTTGGACATAGCCGACGCAACCGACCAGCTGCTCGGCGAGGGCGACATTCCGCCCGTGCATGAGGTGAATACGGCAGGCACATCGCCGTTCCTGCTCACCGCGGACCATTACGGACGGGTGCTGCCGCGCGCGCTCGGCGATCTCGGCGTCGCGGACCGCGATCTCGACAGGCACATCGCGTGGGACATCGGCATCGCCGGCGTCGCCGAGCGGCTCACCGAGATGCTCGATGCGCAGCTGATCGCGCAGCGCTATTCGCGCCTGGTGATCGACTGCAACCGACCGCCGGGCGTTGCAAGCTCGATTCCCGTGATCTCCGAGGCGACCGCCATTCCCGGCAATGAGGATCTGTCGGCCGTGGCCAAGGAGATGCGCCGGCGCGAGATCTTCGATCCCTATCACGGCCGGATTGGCGCGGCGATCGATGCGCGCATCAGGGCGGGCAGGCCGACAGTGCTGGTGGCGCTGCACAGCTTCACGCCGGTCTTTTACGGCGAGCCGCGGCCCTGGCACATCGGCACGCTCTATCACCGCGACACCGTGCTGCCGCGGCTGATGCTGCAGCATTTGCGGGGCGAGAGCGCGCTCGTCGTCGGCGACAACCAGCCTTATGCGGTGAGCGACATCACCGACTACACGATTCCAATCCACGGCGAGGCGCGCGGCCTCGTCAACACCGGCATCGAGATCCGCCAGGACCTGATCGCCGAGGAGAGCGGCCAGCAGCAATGGGCCGAGCGGCTGGCGCGGATCCTGCGCGAGATCGAGGCCGCGCTACGCGAGCAGGGAATGAGTTAAGCGGTCACTTCGCCCGCGTCAGTGCCAGCCAGATGCCGCCGCCGATCATGAAGCCGCCTGAGATGCGCGACACCATTCGCGTGCGCCGCGCCGAGAAGAATTTTCGGGCGCGCCCGGCGGCAATCGCGTAGAGCGCGTCGGTCATCACCGCCGTCACCATGAAGGTGGCACCCAGCAGCGCGACCTGCGGGAAATGCGGCTGGCTCATGTCCATGAATTGCGGGATGAAAGCGCCGAAGAACACCAGCACCTTGGGGTTCGACAGCAGCACCAGGAATCCCTGCAGGAAGAAGCCGCCGCGCGGCGGCGGAGGCGGCGCGTCGACATCGACGCCTTCGACCGGCTCCCAGATCAGCTTGATGCCGAGCCAGATCAGATATGCGGCGCCGGCAAAGCGCACCCAGTCGAACCAGTAGCCCATGGTCGCCATCAGCGAGGTCAGGCCGATCGCAACGATGCCGATGACGATGGCAAGCCCGGCCTGCGCGCCGGCCACGTTGATGAGCGCCGCACGCGTGCCGTGGCGCAGGCCATTGGCGATGACGAGGGTGACGATCGGCCCCGGCAGCAGCGCCAGCGCAATGCAGGCGGCGACGAAGGCGAGGTAGGCTTGCATGGACATCATGGGAGGACTCGCTGCGGTTCGGGCGCATTAATGCATGGCCCAAGCTGGAACGGAAGTCGTGTGAGCCGTTCCATCTTGACACGCAACCATTTGGTTGCCTATTCTCACCGCCATGGATGAGGTCTTCAAGGCGCTCGCGGATAGCTCGCGACGTTCGCTGCTCGACAGGCTTCACGCCAGGAACGGCCAGACACTGAACGAGCTCTGCGAGGGGCTTGCGATGACGCGACAGGCCGTCACCAAGCACCTTGCCATCCTGGAGGAAGCGAACCTCATCACCACCATCAGGCATGGACGCGAGAAGCTGCACTACCTCAACCTGGTGCCGATCCATCAGATCGGCGAACGTTGGATCAGGAAGTTCGAACGCAGCAGGCTCGCCGCGCTCAACGAGCTGAAACGTCAGTTGGAGAACGGCAACGAGTGAGTCCGCTCAACGAAGGATTTGATGAACGATGAACCTCGATCAATTCAAGCCGCTGATCGTCTACACCATCTACATCGCCTCGACGCCGGAGAAGGTGTGGGAGGCGCTGACGTCCGCCGAGTTCAGCCGCAAATATTTTTCCGGCTTTGCGGTGGAGATGGAGCCGAAGCTCGGCGGCAGTTTCGTCGTGCATGCGCCCGACGGCTCCGAGCACATCCGCGGTGAAGTGTTCGAATACGATCCGCCGAGGAGGCTGACGGTGAGCTGGAACGTCAATTGGCCGGACCTCGTGGAAAAGCTCGGCACCACCATTGTTACCTACGAGATCGAGCAGGCCGGCGAAGCCGTCCGTCTCACCCTGAGCCAACGCCACGACCGCGAGCTCAGCGACGACATCCTTTCCGGCGGCCGCACCGGCTGGCCCGCGATCCTCTCCGGATTGAAGAGCCTGCTGGAGACCGGCAAGGCGCCGCATATCGAGATGTCCCCGCCGGTGCGGCTGCTGGAGGCGCTGAAGGCGATGGGGATCAAGGTGCCTTGAGCGAGGCAATCTCCGCTGTCGTCCCGGGGCGCGCGAAGCGCGAGCCCGGGACCCATAACCACAGGATGAAGTTTGGCGAAGACTCGTGGTTACGACTTCGCGCCCCAACTTCTCCCTGGGGTTATGGGCCCCCCCGCCTTCGCGGGGGCGACGGCCTACACCGGCGCCACCAACCGGCGGTACAGGTGCCATGTCGCATGCCCGAGCACCGGCAGCGTGACCACCAGCCCGAGAAAATAGGGCAGCGCCGAGACGATCAACAGCATCACGATCAATGCGGCCCACGAGATCATCGGCAGCGGGCTCGTCACCACCGCGCGCACGCTCGTCACCATGGCCGTGACGAAATCGACCTCGCGATCGAGCAGCAGCGGGAACGACACCACGGTCAGCGAGAACAGGATCAGCGACAGCACGGCCCCGACCGCGTTGCCGATGGCCAGGAACAAGAGGCCCTCGCTGGTCGTCAGCACCACCGTCATGAACTCCTGCAAGCTCGAGAACGAGGCGTTGAGGCCGAGCAGCAGCGCGATCAGGAGCCGCACCTGGTACATCCAGACCACGAACACGAACAACGTCACGAAGGCCATCCAGCCGATCTCGCTGCGCGAGCGGATCGCGGACCAGATCGCAGCGAACGAGACCGGCTTGCCGCGCTCGCGGCGCCGGCTGACTTCGTAGAGGCCGATCGCAACGAACGGTCCGATCAGCGCAAAACCGGCAGCGAGGGGATAGACCAGGTAGACCATGCCGAGGGCGTGAGACAGAGCATGATGACGATGCCGCCGGCGGCATAGAGCGCGCCGAAGCAGAGACCGTAGAGCGGCAGCGCCTGGAAATCGCGCAGGCCCAGGGCCAGCGCCTCGGCGATGTCGACCGCCGCCACGGGACGCACCACCGGATCGACCTTGCCCGAGATGGACATCAGCTTCCTCCGCAGATCGGCGCGATCTTCGTCGCGCGCATACCGCGATATTAGCGCCGCCGCGCGGCGGCGCAACTTGATGCCGGCCGGCGCGAAGGGTGGCAGCGAAAAGACGATGCTCGCACGGCGAAATCGTTAGCCTTTCGCGCGATTTTGCACCGACCGCTATGGACGGGGCAGATGATCGTGCCGCAAATTGCACCTCAGAATACCGTCGCCCGAGAGCCGATCGCCCACCGATGAGCCTGCGTACCCGGTTACTTATCCTCGTCATCGCGGCCATGCTCGTGCCGGCGATTCTGGTCGGGCTGCGCTTCGTGCAGAACCGGACGAGCGAGATCGACGCGGCGCTGGCAAATCTCGCCGCATCCGCCGACGACATCGCCAGCGATCTCGGCGAGAAGATCCAGGGGACTGCCCAGCTTCATTACGGGCTCGCCCGTGCCCGCGACCTCGACACGCGCGACAAGGCGGCATGCTCGGCGTTTCTGTCGGACGTCCGCGAGGAATATCCGCAGTTCACGGGTATCCTGACCATCGATCCCGACGGCAGGCTGTTCTGCGACTCGCTGCGGACCAACCGCACGCTCGACCTGAACGACCGCGGCTATTTCAAAGAGGTCAAGACTCTTCACGGCCTCGTCGCGGTGGAACCGGTGTTCGGCCGCCTCACCGGACTGTCGGTGCTGCAGATCGCCTATCCGGTGCGATCGGATACAGGCGCGCTGAAATTCGTGCTGTTGGCGTCCTTCAACCTGAACAAATTCGCGGAGTTTCACGACAAGCGGCTGCTCGCCGAGAAGGACATCCTGCTCGTCGACGCCAAGGGCACGGTCCTGGCCGCCCCCAAGCGCGGCGGCTGGAGCGTACCCATCGGCGGCTCCATTGCGGGCTCCGACCTGTTCCGCTTCGCGGCAGATCCCGACGGCGAACCATTCCGGGAGATCGCCGATCACGACGGCCGCACGCAGATCTGGGGCGTTGCCCGCTCGCCCGCGATCCGCAAGGCCGGACTCTATATCTTGGTGGGGCGGTCCAAGGACGGACTGATCGCGGCAGCGAACCGCCGGCTTTACGAGGACATGGCGATCCTGGCGGTCGCCTCGCTGCTGCTCCTCGCCGGCCTCTGGATCCTCACGACGGTGAGCATCGGACGGCAAGTCGGGCGGCTCGCCGCCATGGCGAAGAGCCTGGGGCACGGCGATCTCAGCGCGCGCATTCCGGAGCCCCACCCGGGGGGCGAGCTCGGCGGGTTGATGACGCTGCTCAACAGCACGGCCGAATCGCTCGAGCAGCAGCGCGCCGCCATTGCCGATCTCAGCCACAAGCTCAGCCAGTCGCAGAAGATGGAAGCCATGGGCCAGCTCACGGGCGGCGTGGCGCACGATTTCAACAATCTCCTGACCGTCATTCTCGGCAATTCCGAGCACCTCGCCGACAGGCTTGCGGGCAACGAGGAATTGCGCCGGATCGCCGACGACATTGCGACCGCCGCCGAACGGGGTTCCGACCTGACGCGGAGCCTGCTCGCCTTCGCGCGCAAGCAGCCGCTGCGGCCGCGCGAGATCGACATCGCCGAGCAGGTGACCGGCATGAAGCAGCTTCTGCAGCGGACCCTGGGCGAGCATATCGAATCCAGCTTCACGTTCGCACCGGATCTCTGGCTCGCCAGCGTCGATCCCGGCCAATTGGCGACGGCCGTGCTCAACCTCGTGCTCAACGCGCGCGACGCGATGCCTGACGGCGGCAAGCTGATGGTCGAGGTGCGGAATGCATCGCTCCGTGAATCCGACCTCGACGTCAACGGCGAGCCGCGGCCCGGCGACTACGTCATGCTGGCCGTGAAGGATACCGGGTCCGGCATGAGCAGCGAGGTGTTGCAGCGCGCGTTCGAGCCGTTCTTCACCACCAAGGAGGTCGGCAAGGGGACCGGCCTTGGCCTCAGCATGGTCTACGGGTTTGCGCAGCAATCCGGCGGACTCGTGCAGATGCAGTCCGAACCGGGTCAAGGCAGCGTGGTCCGGCTGTTCTTTCCTCGCCTGCCGACGTCGTCGAGCGAGGAGCCGTCGCCGCCAGCGCGTGTCGCCGCACCCGAGGGATACGAGACGATTCTCGTCGTCGAGGACGACGACATGGTGCGCGCCTATGTCGAGAACGAGCTGAAAGCGCTCGGCTACCGCGTCATCACGACGGCAAACGGACCCGCGGCGCTCGACGTGCTGCGCCAGTCCGCGGACATCCAGCTGCTGTTCACCGACGTCGTGATGCCCGGCGGCATGTTCGGGCCGGAGCTGGCGAGGCAGGCTGTTCAACTGCGGCCCGGTCTCAAGGTGCTCTTCACGTCCGGCTACAGTCAGGATCCGGTCAAGACGCCCGAGGGGATCGACGCGCGCATTCTGACCAAGCCGTTCCGGCGCAAGGAGCTCGCCGCGATGCTGCGCGCGGCCCTTGCGGAGCCGCCGCGCTAAAGCGCGATGCGGTTAGGATGAATCGTCATCGCGCTTTAGATTGTTGTTTGAGCATGATCTGTTCGGAAAACCGCTTCACACTTTTCCGGATCATGCTCTAGATCAGGACGCGATCGTGAGCTGCAGCGCCACTGCGATATTGGCCGCGAACAGAGCCGCGTCGATGACGAAGATCCGGAGCATCGGACCCTTCAACACCGGCCAATAGGCCACCCCGACGCGGCCACCGCGCATCAGCACCGGGACGTTATAGGCGAATTGGCTGAAATGGCAGGCGGCAAAGAACAGGAACAGCGCGAGTTGCGCTTCGACCGGCTGGAAGAAGGACGGACGGGCGGCCAGGAGATAGAGCGACAAGAGCCCAATCGGCAGATTCATGCCGCCGAGGAACGCGACACTTGCCGCAAGGGTCGGCGCGATCGGATTGCTGCGCTCCTCCCGCGGCAGCAGGATCTTCAACGTGTTGGTTTGCGCGATGCTGAACTGGATGAACGCGCCCACGAACCAGAGCGCGTTGAGAAGCAGGACGATATCCGAAAATCGCATGGTCATTTCCCGTAGAAGGCTTCGCTGCGCACCACACGGCCCGCATCGTCGAAGTCCATGAATTCGCTGGCGCGCGTATCGCCCAATTGCCACCACACCGTCAGTCGCGCGATCGCCTCGTCCCAGCTCCAGTCCAGGATCTTCAGGTCGGCGCTTTCGATGTGGCCGTAGGCTTTCCGCCAGTAGGCGCGAATGTTCTCGGCGCCGGTGACGGTCGGAGACCCCGTCAGGGTGAGCGCGAGAGGGCTGCGCATCTGCGCATCGTCGGCAAAATGGGCGACGACAGCGTCGATGTCCACTTTGCACCAGTTCGCGCACCATGCCGCGACGAAGCTTGCGGCGGCCGCGCGGTCCATTGCCTGTCCGCTCACGACACGGATCCTCCCTTCCCTTGTGGCCAGGAAGGTGGCAAAACGCGCGCCTCATGTCAACTATGTTGACTTGAGATTTCGGTCAGTTGTTGTCGGCGATCGCCTCCATCACGCCGATCCATCCCGCCGCACCGCTCGCCCCGACGCGCGCGAACGCCTCGCGCATGACCTGGCGCTCGCGGTCCGAGGCGCGTTGCTCGATGCGCCGCCCCGCTTCCGTCAGGCGCAGCAATTTCGAGCGGTGCTGTTCCGGCGCACGCTTCGACGTCAAGAGCTTGCGCTCGAGGAGCAGATTGAGCGGCCGGTTGAGGGCCTGCTTGGAAATGCCGAGGATCTCGATCAGCGCGCCGATGGCGATATCGGGCCGGCGCGCCACCACGTAGAGGATGCGATGGTGCGGACGCGACAGGCCCTGCTTGGCCAGATATGCGTCGGCCTCAAGCGTCATGCCGCGCCAGCCGTAATACATGAGCTCCAGCGCCGTATCGAGCTCGTGCAGCTTTGCAAGCGAGGCGCGGTGAAGCCCCGCGGCTTGAACCGTCTTTGCCATGATTGGAAGCTAGCCTCTCGCCCGCAGCTCGCGGCGCAGCACCTTGCCGGTCGCCGTCATCGGCAGCGTCGCCGTGAATTCGACGAAGCGCGGATATTCGTGCGCGGCAAGCTGCACCTTGACGAAGTCCTGAATCTCGCGCGCGAGCGCGTCGCTGCCGGCAAAGCCCGGACGCAGCACGATCCAGGCCTTGATCGATTCGGTACGGATCGGATCGGGAATGCCGACCACCGCAGCCATGGCCACCGACGGATGTTTCATCAGCGTGTGCTCGATCTCGGAAGGGCCGACGCGGTAGCCGGCGGTGGTGATGACGTCGTCCTCGCGGCTGACGTACCAGAAATAGCCGTCCTCGTCCTGCACTCCGAGATCGCCGGTGAGCAGGAAGTCGCCGGCATATTTCTTCGCGGTCGCCTCCGGATTGCGCCAATATTCGAGCATGGTGACGGGGCACGGCTGGCGCACGCCGATGATGCCGCGCTGACCCCGCGGCAATTCCTCGCCCTTGTCGTTGACGATGCGGACATCGAAGCCCGGCGTCGCCTTGCCCATCGAACCCGGGCGGATCGGAAACAGGTTCGCATTGCTGCCGATCACGAGGTTGCACTCGGTCTGGCCGAACACCTCATGCGCGTCGACACCAAACGTCTCGCGCACCCAGCCGAGCAATTCACCCCCGAGCGATTCACCCCCGGTGAAGATGCTGCGTAGCTTGACGCCGGAATGCTTGACGCCGGCCTGCCGCATCAGCTTCAGCGCCGTCGGCGGCAGGAAGACGTTGCGGACGGCAAGATCGGCCATCATCTGCATCGCCGCCTGCGGCTCGAATTTCCGCGCGCGATGGCCGACCAGGGGAATGCCGTGGTACCAGAACGCGAGCAGACCGTTGATGAGCCCGCCGATCCAGGCCCAATCCGCCGGCGTCCACATGAGATCGCCGGGCCTGGGCAAGAAGTTGTGGCACATCTCCACGTTCGGCAGATGGCCGAGCACGACACGATGCGCATGCAGCGCGCCCTTCGGGTTACCCGTCGTGCCCGACGTGTAGATGATCAGGGCGGGATCGTCGGCCGAGGTGTCCGCGCGCGTGAAGTCGGGCGAAGCGGCCTTCACCGCATCCCAGAACGATGTCGTGCGGGCGGGCACGCGTGCGCCGACGATGTAAACGTTGCTCAGCTCCGGCAGGCGGTCGCGGATCTTGGACAGCTTTTCCCAGCCGGCTTCGTCGGTGACGATCGCCTTGGCCTGCGAATTCGACAGACGGAATTCCAGCGCGTCCTCGCCGAACAGGGCGAACAGCGGGATCGAGATCAGGGCCGAGCGAAACGCCGCCATATGCACGATCGGCAATTCCACCGACTGCGACAGGAACACCGCGACGCGGTCGCCGCGGACAAGCCCGTCCGCCTTCAGCACATTGGCGAAGCGGCGCGACATCTCCGCGATCTCGTCGAAGGTGGTGCTGGTGGTGGCGCCGGTGTCGTCGACATAGATCAGCGCAAGCCGGCCGGTGCCGTCGGCATGGCGATCGCAGCACGCTTCCGCGATGTTGAAGCGCGCGGGGATATCCCAACGGAAGTTGCGGACGAGTTCGTCGTAGGTTGCGGCTTCGGTCAGCATGGTATGGTCGTTTCCGGTGTCTTGTTATTATCGTTCAGTCTAGGGCCGCGGGCGCACGGGACAAGTCCCTCGCCGTCATTCCGGGGCGCCCGAAGGGCGAGCCCGGAATCCATCGGGCCACAGGAAACGCCGCTTGATGGATTCCGGGTTCGACGCTAGCGCGTCGCCCCGGAATGACAGCGGAAGCTACCGCACCGTTGCGAAGAACTTCCGGACATCGCGCACGAACAGCTCCGGCTGCTCGAATGCCGCGAAGTGACCGCCCTTCTCCATCTCGCTCCAATGCGTGATGGCATGGAAGTTCGGCTCCATCCAGCGCCGCACCGGCGTGATGATCTCCTTTGGAAACACCGCGACGCCCGTCGGGACCTTCACCACCGGCGTGGTGCGGCGCTTGCCAAAGCTCTCCCAATAGAGCCGCGCCGACGAGGTCGCCGTCTGCGTCGCCCAATAGAGCGTGACGTTGTCGAGCAGCTCGTCCTTGCTGAAGATGTTTTCGGGGTGGCCATTGCAATCGGTCCAGGCCCAGAACTTTTCCAGGATCCAGGCCGCCTGTCCGCTCGGCGAATCCGTCAGGCCATAACCGAGCGTCTGCGGCCGCGTCGATTGCTGCTTGGAGTAGCCGGAATCGAGATCGACATAATGCTTGAGGCCCACCAGCGCCCGTTTCTCTTCTGGCGTCGGCTCGCCCTCGACCTTCGGCGCCGCGTTGAATGCGAGCGTGATGTGGATGCCGGCGCAATGAATGGGGTCCTGCGCGCCGAGCGAGGTCGTCACCGCCGAGCCCCAGTCGCCGCCTTGGGCGCCATAACGCGCGTAGCCTAGGCGATCCATCAGCTTGGCCCAGGTCGCGGCAATGCGATCGACGCCCCAGCCCGTGGTCCTTGGCTTACCCGAGAAGCCGAAGCCCGGCAGCGAGGGACAGATCACGTGAAAGGCGTCGGCGGGATTGCCGCCATGCGCGGCAGGATCGGTGAGCGGCGCGATCACCTTCTGGAACTCGACGATGGAGCCGGGCCAACCGTGGGTGATGATCAACGGAAGCGCCGAAGGCTCCTTCGAGCGCGCATGAATGAAGTGGATGTCCAGCCCGTCGATCTCGGTGGTGAACTGCGCGAAGCGATTGAGCTTTGCCTCGCGCGAGCGCCAGTCATACTCGTTGGCCCAACAGGTGCAGATCTCCTGGATCCATTTCAGCGGCGCGCCCTGGCTCCAGTCGTCGACCAGCTCCGCATCCGGCCAGCGCGTGCGGGCGAGGCGTGACTTCAGGTCGGCGAGGATGTCGTCGCCGATGGCGATGCGAAATGGCTTGACGGTGGTCATCGTGCCTCCCCTTGTTCTTGTTGTCATTCCGGGGCGCGCGTAGCGCGAGCCCGGAATCCATTTCGCAACGGAGTCGGAAGCCCGATGGATTCCGGGTTCGTGCTCCGCACGCCCCGGAATGACGACTTAGCCCGACAGCGCTGCCTTCACGAGACCGGACGCCTTGCCGAAATCCATCTGTCCCGCGTATTTCGCGCGCAGCGCGGCGATCACCTTGCCCATGTCCTTCATGCCGCCCGCGCCGGTCTCGGCGATCGCATCCGCGATCGCCTTCTTCACGTCGTCGTCGGACATCTGCTTCGGCAGATACGCCGAGATCACCGCGATCTCCTCGCGCTCCTGCGCGGCAAGCTCGGCGCGCCCCCCCTTGTCGTAGAGCTCGACCGCCTCCTGACGCTGCTTGATCATCTTCTGCAGCACCGCCAGGATGTCGGCATCCGACAGCGGCGGCTTGCCGCTGCCGCGCGCGTCGATGTCGGCGTTCTTGATGGTCGAGTTGACCATGCGCAGCGTGGACAGCTTGCGCTCGTCCTTGGCCTTCATGGCCTCCTTGACCGCATTGTTGATGTCGTCGCGCAGCATGATCGTGATCCCTTCGAATATCCAACGCTTGATCTAGGCCGTTCGTGGCCTTCAGACAACCTCGGTTCGGAGCCATTCGGTCAGCGCTTGAACGGTCGCCTCCGGCTGTTCGGCTTGCGGCAGGTGCCCACAGCGATCGAGGATCACGAGCCTGGCGCCGGTGATCCCCTCGGCCATCTCCTTGGAGAAGGCGTTGGGGATGGTGTTGTCGGCATCGCCCGTCAGCACCAGCGTCGGGCATGTGATCGTCGCCAGCAAGGAGCGCGAATCCACCCGTGCGATGATCGCGGTCTGCTGCCGCAGATAGCCTTCGACGCCGACGTCCTCGTCCTGCGCATGCACGAGCGCGAGAATCCCGGCATCGTCACGCCGCGACGGATGCACGAGCTCCGGAAAACTCTCCTCGCGCACGGCGCGCAGCTCGCCGCGTCTGGCGCGCTCCATCTGGGCACGGCGGCGTGCGGTGGCTTCCGGCGTGTCGGGCCGCGCCTGCGTGTTGATCAGCGCGAGCTTTGTCACGCGCTCGCTGGCCTGGCGCATGATCTCGAAGGCGATGTAGCCACCCATGGAATGGCCGGCGAGGGCGAAGCGCGGCGGCGCCTCGGCGAGGATGCGGCGGGCGATCGCCGCCATGCTGTCGTCGCGGATGTGGTTGGCGACCGTCACCGGCCCGAAACGCCAGAGCGCAGGGATCACGGACGCATAGATCCGGGCCGAGGACGCCAGCCCCGGAACCAGCACAATGGGGGTGGTCTGGTCCATTATTGCCTCGCGAGCCCAGGAAATTGCCGGAAATTGTGCGGCCGAGCTTAAGGGTGGGAGGAGGCCTGTCAAATATGCAAAAACGCATGTGAATCGGCCTTCTCTCGCTTTGACGTGCACACGCGGGGGGCTTATGAAGCGGGCTCATGACACAACATGACAACGATCCCGCCTGGCCGGACCACAAACCGACCGCGCTCCTCGTACTTGCCGACGGCACGGTGCTGGAGGGCTTTGGTCTCGGCGCCGAGGGCCACGCCGTCGGCGAGGTCTGCTTCAACACCGCAATGACCGGCTATGAGGAGATCCTGACCGATCCCTCCTATGCCGGCCAGCTCATCACCTTCACCTTCCCGCATATCGGCAATGTCGGCACCAATGAGGACGACATCGAGACGGTGAACATGGCCGCGACGCCCGGCGCGCGCGGCGTGATCCTGCGCACCGCGATCACCAATCCCTCGAACTACCGCGCCACCAAGCATCTCGATGCCTGGCTCAAGGCCCGCGGCATCATCGGCCTCTCCGGCATCGACACCCGCGCGCTGACCGCGCTGATCCGCTCCAAGGGCATGCCAAATGCCGTGATCGCGCATTCCAGAACCGGCGAGTTCGACCTGCACGGCCTCAAGGAAGAAGCGCGCGAGTGGCCGGGGCTCGAAGGCATGGACCTCGTGCCGATGGTGACGAGCGGCCAGCGCTTCACCTGGGACGAGACGCCCTGGGCCTGGGACAATGGGTTTGGCAGGCAGGACAAGCCCGAGTTCAACGTCGTCGCCATCGACTACGGCATCAAGCGCAACATCCTGCGCCTGCTCGCCGGCGTCGGCTGCAAGGTGACGGTGGTGCCGGCGACGACCCCGGCCGAAGACATCCTGGCGATGAAGCCGGATGGCGTGTTCCTGTCCAACGGTCCGGGCGATCCGGCCGCGACCGGCAAATATGCCGTGCCCGTGATCCGCGACGTGATCAAATCGGGCACGCCGACCTTCGGCATCTGCCTCGGCCACCAGATGCTGGGCCTTGCCGTCGGCGCCAAGACCAAGAAGATGCATCAGGGCCATCACGGGGCCAATCATCCCGTCAAGGACGAGACCACCGGCAAGGTCGAGATCACCTCGATGAACCACGGTTTTGCCGTGGACGAGACGACACTGCCGAAAGGCGCGACGCAGACCCACATTTCCTTGTTTGATGGGTCCAATTGCGGCATCCAGCTCGACGGCAAGCCGGTATTCTCCGTGCAATACCACCCCGAGGCCTCACCCGGCCCGCGCGACTCGCATTATCTGTTCCAGCGCTTCGCCGATCTGATGCGGCAGAAGAAGAGGGCGTAAGGCGCGTTCATCACGAATACTTCACGACAAAAGCCCGGGCTCGCCCCGGGCTTTTCGTCATTCCGGGGCGCGCGCGGCGCGAGCCCGGAATCCATCTGGCAACAGACTCTGCAGCGCGATGGATTCTCTGATGCGCAATTGCGCATCATAGCTCGACGCTGCGCGTCGCCCCGGAATGACAAAACCAGGAACGCCGCCTCACTCCCCTCGTTGATTCCTGCTACCCTGACACAGGAGCACAGCCATGTCCGTCGTCCGCGACAAGGCCGAGCCGCTCGCCATTGTTTTCGAGGATGACGGGCTCGTGCCGAACAACATCCTTCCGTTCCTGGTCTACCAGGGCGCGGTGAAGCTCGACCCAAAGCGCCCGGAAGAGACTATCGAGAATCTGTTCGAAGCGAACGGCTGGGGCGGGACGTGGCGCAACGGCGTCTACGATTATCTGCATTATCATGCGACGGTGCATGAGGTGCTCGGCGTCGCGCGCGGCAGCGCGCGCGTGCGTTTCGGCGGCGATCATGGCCAGGAGCTGGACATCAAGGCCGGCGACGTCGCGATCCTGCCCGCCGGCACCGGCCATCAATGCATCAAGCCGAGCAATGATTTCTGCGTGATCGGCGCCTATCCGCCAGGCGCAAAAATGGAGATCACGCGCGCAACGCCGGAGAACCATGCGAAAGCGCTGAAGACGATTCCGCAAGTGGCGCTGCCGCCGGCTGATCCCGTGACCGGGAAGGACGGCGCGCTGATGCGGCTGTGGCGGTAACTACGAGCGCGGTGCGATAGTGTGGGCAAAGGCGCGCCCCTGCGCGCCGTGCCCACCACTCTATCCGTACAATCCAGTTGGTGGGCACGTTTCGCTTTGCCCACCCTACGAAAGCTCGGCCTACGCCTCGTTGCCGCCTTCCTGCCTCGTCGCTTCAAACAGGAACCAGGTGCGGCGCTCGGTCTCGTCGATGAAATTCTCCAAAATGCTGGCGCTGGCAACGTCGCCGGCCTCGTCGCAGACGTCGTGCGCCTTGCGCATCGCGGCTGCGACGTGCTTGTTGTCCTGCATCAGTTCGCGCAGCATCTCGCGCGGCGGGACGTAGTCCTCGTTGTTGTCCTTGATGGTCTGGAGCTTTGCGACCTGGCCGATCGACCTCAGCGTGGTGCCGCCGATCTTGCGGACGCGCTCGGCGAGCTGGTCGGTGGTGGCGAAGATCTGGTCGGACTGCTCGTCGAGCAGCAGATGGTAATCGCGGAAGTGGCGCCCGCTGATGTGCCAGTGGAAATTCTTGGTCTTCAGATAAAGCGCGAACGCGTCGGCCAGAAGCACGTTGAGCGCCTCAGAGACTTTCTTGACCCCGTCGGGCGACAAATCCGTGGGGGTATCGAGTTCGGGCGAGACCTTGTTGTTGGTTTTGCTCACGGGAGACCTTCCTGTTAGGACGCGGACATTGACGGCGCGCCGCCGCACCCCTAACGCAAGGTGGGCAGCGCGGTTCCTAGATAGGAACCCCTGGGCGGGATACCAATGGACCATTGGATCGATTATTACGACTCGACGCATACGATCTATGTCAGCAAGCTGCATCGCGACTTGCACTTCCAGATCATTGCGCGGGACATCATCGGTTACATCCCCTCGCCCGATGCGACGGTGCTGGACTATGCCTGCGGCGAAGCGCTGTCGGCGAGCCAGGTGGCGGCCGCCTGCGGCATGCTGATCCTGGCCGAGCCCGCGCCGGGCGTGCGCGGCCGGCTGATCGCGCGGTTTGCCCCAAACACCAAGATCCGCGTCCGCTCGCTCGAGGACGTCCGCAAGATGCAGGATCAGTCGATCGATCTCGTCGTGATGAACTCGGTCGCACAATACATGACGCCGGACGAGCTCGATGCGGCGCTATTGAACATCCGCCGCATCCTGAAACCCTCCGGCAAGCTGGTGCTGGGGGACGTTCTACAGCCCAATGTCGGCATGGTCAGGGATGTGATGGCGCTGCTCGGGTTCGGCCTGCGTCACGGATTTCTGAAGGACGCGCTGATCGGGCTGATCAGCACCGCGCTGTCGGATTATCGCCAGCTGCGCTCGAAGATCGGACTGCAGCGCTACAGCGAGGACGAGATCACGGCCAAGCTGAAGGCGGCGGGCTTCGCGGTCCAGCGCGCCCACAGCAATATCGGGCACAACCGCTGGCGCATGACCTTCATCGCGAGGCCGCCTCTGATCCGTTAAGCATAACGATCAGCTGAGGTGGCCTGGCGCACGCCGATCGGGAATAATCCTGATGGCCCGGTGGCGGAAATGTCTACGCGGGGGCGGTGCATCGCTCTTCATCCTGGTTCAAATCCAGGCCGGGTCTCCACGCTTCGCTGGCTTCGCCAGCTTCGGCTCGGCAAGCCCTTCGTAGCGAAGGCTGCCGCGGCGAAGCCCAACGGGCGAAGCCGGGCGCGCTCGGCAGAGTCCCAAACCCCTGAAAATTGGCGGTTGATGGGCGTTTTTCGGGGTTTCGCCGCTCCAAAAACTGGTTTAAGACCCACCCGCGCGCGAGGGAGACCCCCGCGCTCTCGCCAAATGGGGACGCGCGGCAAGCGCGCCCTTTTTTTGTGCCCAGATCCCAGCCCGTGAGCGGTGATGCCCAAACGAACCGACATCTCGACCATCCTGATCATCGGCGCCGGTCCCATCGTGATCGGCCAGGCCTGCGAGTTCGACTATTCGGGCACCCAGGCGGTGAAGACGCTGAAGGAGGAGGGCTATCGCATCGTCCTCGTCAATTCCAACCCGGCCACCATCATGACCGACCCGGAATTGGCCGATGCGACCTATATCGAGCCGATCACGCCCGAGATCGTCGCCAAGATCATCGAGAAGGAACGTCACGTCGTCCCCGGCGGCTTCGCGCTGCTGCCGACCATGGGTGGCCAGACCGCGCTGAACTGCGCGCTGTCGCTGCGCCGGCAGGGCACGCTGGAGAAGTTCGACGTCGAGATGATCGGCGCCACCGCCGATGCCATCGACAAGGCGGAAGACCGCCAGCTGTTCCGCGAGGCCATGACCAAGATCGGGCTCGAGACGCCGAAGTCGCGGCTCGCCAACGCCTCCGAGCTGAAGAAGTCGTTCCGCGAGAAGTATCAGGCGGCGCGCGCAAAAGCTTCGGGCGCCGAGCTCGAAGAGCTCGACCGGCAGTGGACGCTCGGCGAGAGCGAGCGTCGCAAGCGCTACCAGGAATACGCCTTCGGCCAGGCCATGATGGCGCTGTCCGAGATCGGCCTGCCCGCGATCATCCGCCCCTCCTTCACGATGGGTGGCACCGGCGGCGGCATCGCCTACAACAAGGAAGAGTTCCTCGACATCATCGAGCGCGGCCTTGACGCGTCTCCCACCAACGAAGTGCTGATCGAGGAGTCCGTGCTCGGCTGGAAAGAGTACGAGATGGAGGTGGTGCGCGACAAGAAAGACAATTGCATCATCGTCTGCTCGATCGAGAACCTCGATCCGATGGGCGTGCACACCGGCGATTCCATCACTGTCGCGCCGGCGCTGACGCTGACCGACAAGGAATACCAGATCATGCGCGACGCCTCGCTGGCGGTGCTGCGCGAGATCGGGGTCGAGACCGGCGGCTCCAACGTTCAGTTCGGCGTCAATCCCGAAGACGGCCGCATGGTCGTCATCGAGATGAATCCGCGCGTGTCGCGCTCCTCTGCGCTGGCCTCGAAAGCCACCGGTTTTCCGATCGCCAAGGTCGCCGCCAAGCTCGCGGTCGGCTACACGCTCGACGAAATCGCCAACGACATTACCGGCGGCGCGACGCCGGCCTCGTTCGAGCCGACCATCGACTACGTCGTCACCAAGGTGCCGCGTTTTGCCTTCGAGAAATTCCCGGGCGCCTCGACCACGCTGACCACCTCGATGAAATCGGTCGGCGAGGTCATGGCGATCGGCCGCACCTTCCAGGAAAGCCTGCAAAAGGCGCTGCGCGGGCTCGAGACGGGATTGACCGGCCTCGACGAGATCGAGATCGAGGGCCTCGGCCGCGACGACGACAAGAACGCGATCCGCGCCGCGCTCGGCACTCCGACGCCGAACCGCATCCTCCAGGTCGCCCAGGCCATGCGGCTCGGCTGGTCGAACGAGGACATCTTCAACTCCTGCAAGATCGATCCGTGGTTCCTCGCCGAGATGCGCGGCATCGTCGAGATGGAGGAGAAGGTCAGGAAGAACGGCCTGCCTGGCAACGCCTTCGGCATGCGCACGCTGAAGGCCATGGGCTTCTCCGACGCGCGGCTCGCCGTGCTGGCCGAGACGACGGAGGCCGAAGTCAAGGCGAAACGCCACGCGCTCGGCGTTCACCCGGTGTACAAGCGCATCGATACCTGCGCGGCCGAGTTCGCCTCGCCGACCGCCTACATGTACTCGACCTATGAGGCGCCGTTCGCCGGCCTGCCCGCGGACGAGAGCGCGCCGTCCGACAAGAAGAAGGTCATCATTCTCGGTGGCGGTCCCAACCGCATCGGCCAGGGCATCGAGTTCGACTATTGCTGCTGTCACGCCTGCTTCGCGCTGCATGACGCCGGCTACGAATCCATCATGGTCAACTGCAATCCGGAGACGGTGTCGACCGACTACGACACAGCCGACCGGCTCTATTTCGAGCCGCTGACCGCCGAGGACGTGCTGGAGATCATCGCCAAGGAGCGCAGCAAGGGCACGCTGCACGGCGTGATCGTGCAGTTCGGCGGCCAGACGCCGCTGAAGCTGGCGCGTGCGCTGGAAGCCGCCGAAGTGCCGATCCTCGGCACCTCGCCCGACGCCATCGACCTCGCCGAGGACCGCGACCGCTTCAAGCGCGTGCTCGACAAGCTGCGCCTCAAGCAACCGAAGAACGGCATCGCCTATTCGGTCGAGCAGGCCCGCCTCGTCTCCGCCGATCTCGGCCTGCCGCTGGTGGTGCGCCCGTCCTACGTGCTCGGCGGCCGCGCGATGCAGATCATCCGCGAGGAGAACCAGCTCAACGATTATCTGCTCGGCACGCTGCCGGAGCTGGTGCCGGCCGACGTCAAGGCACGCTATCCGAACGACAAGACCGGGCAGATCAACACCGTGCTCGGCAAGAACCCGCTGCTGTTCGACCGCTATTTGTCCGACGCCACGGAAATCGACGTCGACTGCCTGTGCGACGGCAAGGACACCTTCATCGTCGGCATCATGGAGCACATCGAGGAAGCCGGCATCCATTCCGGCGACAGCGCCTGCTCGCTGCCGCCGCACTCGCTCGATGCGGAAATGATCGGGGAGCTGGAGCGGCAGACCCGCGAGCTCGCGCTCGGCCTCGACGTCATCGGCCTGATGAACGTGCAATACGCCATCAAGGACGGCGAGATCTACGTGCTCGAGGTCAATCCGCGCGCCTCGCGCACCGTGCCGTTCGTCGCCAAGGTGATCGGCACGCCGGTCGCCAAGATCGCCGCGCGCATCATGGCCGGCGAGAAACTTGCCGATTTCAAGCTGAAGAAGGCGGCGCTCAAGCACGTCGGCGTCAAGGAATCGGTCTTCCCGTTCGCGCGCTTCCCCGGCGTCGACACCGTGCTCGGCCCCGAGATGCGCTCGACCGGCGAGGTCATGGGGATCGACCGCTCGTTTGCGGTCGCCTTCGCCAAGAGTCAGCTCGGCGGCGGCACGCGGGTGCCGCGCAAGGGCACTGTGTTCGTCTCGGTGCGCGAAAGCGACAAGACGCGCATCGCGGATGCCGTGCGCGAATTGCATTCGCTCGGCTTCAAGGTGCTGGCGACCTCGGGCACGGCGCGCTTCCTGACCGACCAGGGCATCCCGACCGAGAAGGTGAACAAGGTGCTGGAAGGGCGGCCGCACATCGTCGATGCCATCACCAATGGCGACGTCCAGCTCGTCTTCAACACCACCGAAGGCCCGCAGGCGCTGGCCGACAGCCGCTCGCTGCGGCGCGCGGCCCTCTTGCATAAAGTGCCATATTACACCACTCTTTCCGGGGCCGTGGCGGCCGCGCAGGGCATCCGCGCCTATTTGGGCGGGGACCTTGAGGTTCGTACCCTGCAGAGCTACTTTTCGGAAACCTGATCGCTAGCGGCAGCGAAGCTTCCGCTAAGTGATTGGCAATGAAGCCACAATGGCCGGAGGAACTGTCCGGCCAGGTGGCAGTTCTGTTCCGGCGCTAAAGCCCATATCTGTCAAGGTCCGGCAGCCCCTCTTTGGGCTCTGGAGGACTGACGAATCAAGGTTGCGGCGCCCATCCGCATTCTGGGGCGCACGATCGAAGGACGAGAGAGACGATGGAAAAGGTTCCGATGACCCAGGCCGGCTTTGTCGCGCTCGGGGAAGAATTGAAGCAGCGCCAGTCCGTGGACCGTCCGCGGATCATCGAGCATATCGCCGAGGCGCGCTCGCACGGAGACCTGTCGGAGAACGCGGAATATCATGCCGCGAAGGAAGAGCAGTCGCACAATGAGGGCCGCATCGCCGAGCTCGAGGACAAGCTCGCGCGCGCCGACATCATCGACATCTCCAAGCTCTCCGGCGATACTATCAAGTTCGGCGCCACCGTGACGCTGGTCGATGAGGACACCGAGAAGAAGACGGTGTGGCAGATCGTCGGCGAGGTCGAGGCGGACGCCAAGAAGGGCCGGATCTCGATCACCTCTCCGCTCGCACGCGCATTGATCGGCAAGAAGAAGGGCGCCACGGTCGAGGTCAACACGCCGGGCGGCGCCAAGGCGTACGAGATCACCAAGGTGGAGTGGCGGTAAGGACTTGCCGCTGCGCCTGCTGACGTTTCGAAAAGGCCGCGCAGTGCGCGGCCTTTTTGTTTCTGCGTCTGGTGTCCCGGACGCGCTGCAACGCCCTTAGCGTTGCTGCGCAGAGCCGGGACCCAGAAGGCAGCACGGCACGCGGTGAGATGGGCCCCGGTTCTGCAGCGCACCGCTGAAGAAGCGCTGCGTCCGGGGCACGAGTTAGCGCGACCTACCGCCGTCCCTTCACCTCGAGCGGCACGGCCGCCTCGTACTTCGAATTGTGCAGCACCAATGACGTGCGCACGTTGCGGACATGCGGCGCCGCGGTGAGGTGCGTGACGAAATCCTGGAAGGTCGCCATGTCGGGGGCGACGCATTTCAGGATGAAATCGACCTCGCCGGACAGCATCCAGCATTCCCGCACCAGGGGCTCGGCGCGGACGAACTCCTCGAACGCGCGCAAATCTCCTTCGGCCTGGCTGGACAGGTGCACGGCGGCGAAAACGGTGACGTCGAAGCCCAGCTTGCGTGCGTCAAGGAGGCCGCGATAGCCGTGGATGTAACCCTCCTCCTCCAGCGCCCGGACGCGGCGCAGACAGGGCGGCGGCGAGATGCCGACGCGCTTGGCCAGCTCGACATTGGTGATTCGACCGTCGGCCTGAATCTCTGTGAGAATTTTCAGGTCGATCTCGTCTAGGTTCCGCGACACGTGATTGGAACTCCTGGCCTTTGCGGCGGTATTGGGTGATTTGTCGAAATCCTCATAGCGCAATCCTCACCGCCGGCGCAATTTTATTGCGCGTGCAGCGCAATCGACTTTTGTTCCCTGTTGGAAAAATCCGCCGATAGGGAATGCAATTCTTGCATGGCTCGCCAGATTGCTTAGATTAGCTCTGATATTTCAGCGCCTCCGCTAGGCCTCCCGGCACATTCCGCGCCCGCGCTGCAAATCCCCCGTGAAAGGCGTCCATCGAAATGTCCGCTCCTGTTCATGCAAAGGTCGTCATCATCGGCTCCGGCCCGGCTGGCTACACCGCCGCGATCTACGCCGCGCGCGCGATGCTTGAGCCGATCCTGATCCAGGGCATCCAGCCCGGCGGCCAGCTCACCATCACAACCGACGTCGAGAACTATCCAGGCTTCGCCGACGTGATCCAGGGCCCCTGGCTGATGGAGCAGATGGAGAAGCAGGCGGTCCATGTCGGCACCAAGATCGTCTCCGACCTGGTGACCAAGCTGGAGACGGCCCAGCGGCCGTTCCGCCTCACCTGCGACAGCGGCGACGTCTATCTCGCCGAGACCGTGATCCTGGCCACCGGCGCGCAGGCGCGCTGGCTCGGGCTGCCGTCGGAAGCCAAGTTCCAGGGCGGCGGCGTGTCGGCCTGCGCCACCTGCGACGGCTTCTTCTACCGTGGCAAGGAGGTGATCGTGGTCGGCGGCGGTAACACCGCGGTCGAGGAAGCACTGTACCTCACCAACCATGCCTCGCAGGTCACGATCGTGCATCGTCGCGATCATTTCCGGGCCGAGCGTATCCTGCAGGAGCGCCTGTTCAAGCATCCGAAGATCAAGGTGATCTGGGACGCCGCGGTCGACGAGATCTGCGGCACCGAGAACCCCAATAAGGTCACCCATGTCCGGCTCAAGAACGTCAAGACCGGCGCGCTGACGGACGTCAAGGCCGACGGCATCTTCATCGCCATCGGGCATGCGCCGGCGACCGAGCTTGTCAAGGATCAGGTCAAGCTGAAACCCTCCGGCTATATCGAGGTCGCTCCGAACTCGACCGCGACCTCGGTGCCCGGCCTGTTCGCCGCCGGCGACGTCGCCGACGAAACCTATCGCCAGGCCGTGACGGCCGCCGGCCTCGGCTGCATGGCCGCACTCGAAGCCGAACGTTTCTTGGCCCTTCGCGCCAGCGAGCGCGCGGCAGCGGAATAGAATCATGCCCCGAACACGCGACGGATTTACGGATATGGACTGGGACAAGCTGAAGGTGTTTCACGCCGCGGCGGAAGCGGGCAGCTTCACGCATGCGGGCGAGCAGCTCGGCCTGTCGCAATCGGCGGTGTCGCGCCAGGTCTCGGCGCTGGAGCAGGAGCTCTCGGTCTCGCTGTTCCACCGCCACGCCCGCGGGCTGATCCTCACCGAGCAGGGCGACCTGTTGTTCCGCACCGCGCATGACGTGTTCATGCAGCTGCAGGCGGCGCGCGCCAAGCTGACCGACAGCCGCGAGCGGCCGAGCGGCGATCTCAAGATCACCACCACGCCCGGCGTCGGCATCAACTGGCTGATCCCGCGGCTCGGCGAGTTCACCGCGCTCTATCCGGAGATCCGCATCTCGCTGATCGTCACCGACGAGGAGCTCGATCTGTCGATGCGCGAGGCTGACGTCGCGATCCGCACCCGCAAGCCGACGCAGCCGGATCTCATCCAGCGCAAGCTGTTCGCGATGGGCTTCCACGCCTATTGCTCGCCGGAATACATCAAGCGCTTCGGCACGCCGCGCACGCTGGAGGAGCTCGACTCCCACCGCATCATCACGCTCTCGGACGGCAACTTCGCGCCGCACCTGCAGAACCGCAACTGGCTGATCGAAGCCGGGCGCAACGGCTCGGGTCCGCGCGAGGCCTATTTCAAGGTCAACAACATCCTCGGTCTCGTGCGCGCCTGCGCGCAGGGCCTCGGCATTGCCGCCCTGCCCGATTACCTCGTCGAGGAGCAGAGCAAGCTCGTGCAGCTGTTCGGCGAGTCGGATTCGATCCAGCTCGACACCTACTTCGTCTATCCCGAGGAGTTGAAGACGGTCGCGCGCGTACAGGTGTTCCGTGACTTCGTGGTGAGCAAGGCGCAACGCTGGCCGTCCTGATTTCCGCATGACTGACATGCGGCCTCGGCTGTTGCTGCAAGGCACTCGGCAAGCTCATAATGTTTGCACGCTGAGCCTTCGCGTTGCGCATTTGTCCCCCTCCTCCAGTGGCGCGGGAGTTCAGTAATCCCTCTTGGAAGGTGATTGTGTCGGCCTCACGTGGCCAATACCTAAGCCGGGCCCTCGGGTCCGGCTTTTTTTCGTCAAAATATTGCTTCGCCCTGCGCGTGTATTGACAGTTCCACGCCTACCCCGCATCATTGGCCTATGATCACGAAGTCGTGCGCAATCTCGTTCGAGGCCATCGTCTCGAAAAAAGGGCCCCATCCCGGGGCCTCGGATTTTTGCGCGCGCTAGCCGACTTCGTCATCGCTGCAAATCTTCGAAAACCCCGCCGCCTGGACGGGGTTTTTTCATGTGCCCTCCGTCTCAGGCATTTTTCCCGAGAAGGAGATGGAAACATGACCGGACTACGAGATCACTTGCACGGGCTGTGGTTGCCGCTGGTGACGCCGTTCCAGGACGGCGCGCTGGACGAGAGGTCGCTGCGGCGGCTGACCCGGCACTATTGCGCGCACGGCATCGACGGCCTCATCCTGGGCGCGACCTCCGGTGAAGGCATGACGCTGCGCGCAGCCGAGCTCGAACGTCTCGTCGCCGTGGTGCGGGAGGAGATGGCGGCCGCCGGCCGCAACCTGCCGATCTGCCTCGGACTGTCGGGCGCGGACACCTCGCGTCTGCAGGAGCGCCTCGACGAGACCGCGGACTGGCCGATCGACGGTTACCTGATCGCCAGCCCCTATTATGTGCGGCCGTCGCAGCGTGGCCTGCTGGCGCATTTCGAGGCGCTCGCCGACCACGCCGCATGGCCGATCGCGCTCTACAACATTCCCTATCGCTGCGCCGTCCACATCACCAACCAGACCATGCTGCGCCTTGCCGAGCACAAGAACATCGTCGGCCTGAAGGATTGCGGCGCGAGCCGGGAGCAATCGATCGCGCTCTTGCGCGACCGGCCGAAGGGCTTTCGCGTGCTCACCGGCGAGGACGCCAATTATTTCGAGGCGCTCGGTGACGGCGCTGACGGCGGCATCGTGCTCTCAGCCCATGTCGAGACCGCGACCTTCGCGGCAATTTATAGCGAGCACAAGCGCGGCAACCACGATGCGGCGCAGGCGCGCTGGGACGAGGTCGCCGAGCTGACGCGGCTGTTGTTCGCCGAGCCGAGCCCCGCGCCGGCGAAGTATTGGCTGTGGCGGTCCGGCCTGATCGACAGCCCGGAGGTGCGCCTGCCGATGGTGGAAGTGAGCAGCGAGCTCGCGGCAACGATCGATCGCGAGATCGAGCGACGGATGACGATCGCGGCGTAGTGCTTCTTTCGCCTCTCCCCGCTTGCGGGGAGAGGCCGGAATTTGCGCCTGCGCAAATTCCGGGTGAGGGGGAGCCTCTGCGAGTCCAGCCGCCAAAGCATTTGCGGAGACAGCCCCTCACCCCACCCTCTCCCCGTAAGAACGGGGAGAGGGTGCGAGAGAGCGCGGCGCGTGGTTAACCGCGCCCCAACGGCCTTCGCAGCTGCCGCAATCCGTATCCACGTCTCGTTTACGTGACTGCGCCTATCGTTCTGTCCAAAGTTACCGAAGGGGAAATGACCATGGGGTATCGCACCCGGCCAACGGCCGCGAGCCAGTTCGCGCCCGCCGATCTCTTGAAGGGAATTCTCGTCGTCTCGTCGTTCGGGTTCTGGGCCGTGATGCTCGGCCTGATGCCGGTGTTGCTGTTTCGCGTCTGGCTGGTCGGCTGAGGCCGGCGTACCGGATGGTTAATCCGTGGTAGCACCTGTGTTCAAAATGCACGGGCAGATGCGATCCGGATCTTAAAACATCGCTGCTATCACCGACGCCCATAGCGAAGAAATCGCGGGGGCGTTTGTGAATAGTCAGAATGAAATGGCGTCGCATTTCGACGCCGAACAGCAGGGCTTCAGCACCGAGGACATTCTCTGGGCCGTCGGCATCTGGTCGGTGATCCTGACCCTGTCGCCGGTCATCGTGTTCTACATGCTGATGGTGGCGTGAGGACAAGCCCAGAAACGCAAAACGCGCGGACATTCCCGCGCGTTTTTCGCCGTTCGGAATGACCAATGAAAATTAAGCTGCCTGCTTGTGCATTGCGCCGGAGGCCGACGCGGTGCCACGGATAGCCTTCACCGAACGCTCGATCGCCGCCCACAGCCTGGCGATTTCCTGAGCCGCACGGCTCTCGGCCTGATACTCGCGCGCGCCTTCGCCGTGGCTGAGCGCCATCAGCAGATCCGAACGATTGGTGATCTGGCCGCCCCACACCGGAGCGCGGAATTTCGCTAGGGCTTCGCGGGCGATGGTGACGATCGGGCTTTCGGCTTCGTCGCGCTTGGCCGGGGCGCCGTTGAGCACGACCGCGTAGGGCTTGCGCGCGGCGCGACACATCTGGATGGTTTCCTGCACGGCGTTGACGTCGAACACGCCGGGACGCGCCGGGATGACCACCATGGTGGCATTCTTGATCGCGTCGTCGACGACGGCCGACAGGTTCGGCGGCGTGTCGATCAACACCCATTCATAACCGTCGCGCTTGGCTGCGGAGACGATGCCGCTGACGGAGTTGACGGCAGCCTTGATCGGGGGCTCGTTGGTGCCCCGGAGCTTGTGCCACAGCGTCAGGGAGCCCTGCGGATCGGCGTCAACCAGCATGACCTGCTTGCTCGCCTTGATCTGCGCGGCGAGATGCGCGGCGAGGGTACTCTTGCCCGAACCGCCTTTACGTGATGCAAAAACAATGACGTTCATACCTTCCGCCTCCAGATTGACCCCAGGCCGCGAAAATGAATCAGTGCGCTGATTCGTGAAAGAAAAATTTGTCGGGAGCTGCGCGACAGCCACGAAATAACAAGACGTGTTGGCTTTTGAGTCACACTGCTTCGCAGGACGGAGACACGGGCCGCATCGAAATGCCGCTCGTGCGCGCGTCTGTGCGTTTTTTGAGCAACGCGCGGGACAAAGTGGAATGCAACCTTGCCGCGCAAATCTGCCCGCGCATCTTTTCAGGCGGCCCCGTCGATCGACGCAAGCCCGCGCGTCGTGCGAACAAAACGAGTCCGCTGGCTGCCCGCAGAGCCGATGTCAGGGCCGGAACGAGGAAGGCGCGCGGTTGCGCCCCTTCGGCGGAGTTTCAAACCGGGAACGCGCACCGCCGGGCGCTCAGCCTCTGGTCACTGGGCGCTCAGCCTTTTGGTCGCTGGGCGCTCAGCCTTGGCTGGATTTCTTCTTCGGCGCCGGCTTGGCGGTCTTCTTCGCAGCCTTGGGCGCGATCTGGGTCGGCTTGCCGGCGCGCTGCTCGCGCGGCGCCGGTCCGCGGCGGAAGAACACCGCGCATTGCGGCGAGAGCTGCGCCTTCTTCTTGATCATGCAGGCGGTGATGGCGTCGACGTTCGGGACGAACTCGCCGCACAGCCGCATCGCATCCGGCGTGCAGGCCTGCTGCTCCTCCTGGGTGTAGGCGAAGCCGGCGCGCGGCAGCGCCAGGATGGCCAGGGCAAGCGCGAGGCTTGCAACGGCCAAGGGCTTTGCAAAGGACTTGAAGCGAAACGCCGGCATCGATCCCCCCACATCACGAGTCAGCGCGAATAGTGGGTGAATGGCGGTTCGTTGGCAACCGAGGGCAAGTGCGAAAGCCGGCACGTGTGCGCTCTCGGCAACAGGGTGGGGGGCCCTATCTCCACCGTGTCATCCCCGCGAAGGCGGGGATCCAGTATTCCAGAGCCGCTCAACGTTCCCTGAGAGGCCGCGGCGTACTGGATCCCCCGCCTGCGCGGGGGATGACAGCTGTGCGAGGGAGAGTCTGGCCCTCCAAACACAAATCGCGAAAACAACCCCATGCACAGTAGCCAAGTCATTGTAAACACTCACGCCACCAGATTTTAGGATTTTTCGAAGTCAAATTTGACTCGTCGGGCAAAACAGGGGCATGATGTCACCGTCAAAAATGCGCGTGGATGGTGCTCGTTCTCCTGCGCTGATCAGAAGCGAGCGGGAGTGGAGGCGACATGGATGGGAATGAAGCGGAGCTGCCGCTGTCGGGTGTAACGGTGGTTTCGCTGGAGCAGGCGATCGCGGCGCCGCTGGCGAGCCGGCACCTGGCGGATTGGGGCGCGCGGGTGATCAAGATCGAGCGGCCGGGCAGCGGCGATTTCTGCCGCGACTACGATCATGTGATGAACGGCATGTCGAGCCAGTTCGTCTGGACCAACCGTTCCAAGGAAAGCCTTGCGATCGACATCAAGAGCCCCGAGGGGCGCAAGGTGCTCGACGCGCTGCTGCCGCGAGCCGACGTGTTCATCCAGAACCTCGCGCCCGGCGCGGCGGAGCGGCTCGGCCTCGATGCCGCTTCGCTGCTGCGCAAGTACCCGCGCCTGATCGCCTGCGACGTCTCGGGCTATGGGACCGGCGGCCCCTACAGCGACAAGAAGGCCTATGATCTCCTGGTGCAGTGCGAGGCCGGCGTGCTCGCCATCAACGGCACCGAGGCCGAGCCGGCCAAGGTCGGGCTATCAGTCGTCGATATCGCCACCGGCATGTACATCCTGAACGGCGTGCTGATGGCGCTGTACGCCCGCGAGCGGACGGGCAAGGGCACGGCGTTCCAGGCCTCGCTGTTCGATTCCATCACGGACTGGATGAGCTATCCGGCGTTCTACACTGAGAGCACGGGCCGGCCGCTGCCGCGCACCGGCGCCAAGCATGCGACGATCGCGCCTTACGGCCCGTTCCGCGTCGGCGACGGCAACACGATCTTCTTCGGCATCCAGAACGATCGGGAATGGCGCTCGCTGTGCCGGATCGTGCTTGATGATGCCGACTTTGCCGACGACCCGCGCTTCCGCACCAATCCGCTGCGCATGCAGAACCGCGACGAGCTGCAAGCGCATATCGAGCGGCGCTTTGCAGCCATGACCAGCGCGGAGGTGTTGCGCCTGCTGGACGAAGCCGCGATTGCCAACGCGCACCTGAACTCGGTCGAGGCCTTCCTCCAGCATGAGCAGCTGCATGCCCGCGCGCGGGTGAGAAGCGTGGGATCGCCGTGCGGTCCGGTGATGAGCTTCCTGCCCGCGCTCACCATTCCCGGCGTGACGCCGCGCATGGACCCGGTGCCTGATGTCGGCGAGCACAACGCGTCGATCCTCGGCGAACTCGGCCTCAGCAAGGAGGCGTGACAATGGTCTCGCTCCGGCCGACGCGGGCCTATCTCGCCGTTCCCGCGCATCGCGCCCGTCTCGTCGCCAAGGCTGCGGCATCATTGGCGGACGCGGTGTTCATGGACCTCGAGGACGCCGTGCCGCCCGCCGAGAAGGGCGTTGCGCTGGCGGAGGCCGCCCGCGCGCTATCCTCGCTCGACTGGGGCAGCAAGCATGTCGCGGTCAGGCTCAATGCCGTCGACAGCCCGTTCATCGCAGAGGAGATCCGCGCTCTGGCGGCCCTGCCCCGGCTGGATGCTGTGATCGTGCCGAAGGCGGAGCGGGTGAGCGACATCGTCGCCATGGCCGATCAGCTGCGCGCAGCCGCGTCCGATCGCGCCGCGCCTGTTACGCTCGAGCTGCTGATCGAGACGGCGCTTGGCCTCGTCAATGTCGACGCCCTCGCCGCGTGCCACGACAGCGTGGCCGCGCTGCATCTCGGTGTCGGCGACCTCGCGGCCTCGCTCGGCGCCCGCACCTCCGACATCGGCATCTCGCCGGATGGCTATCGCCACGTCGGCTCAGCGCAAAGCGGCTACGCCACAGCGCCGCTCGACCTGTTCGCCTATCCCATGATGCGCCTGCTGGTCGCCGCCCGCGCGCACGGCCTGCGGGCGATCGATGGCCCCTGCGGCGCGTTCCGCGATGCTGGGCTGACCGAGGCCAGCGCGCAAAAGGCCGCCGCGATGGGCTTTGACGGCAAGCAGGTGATCCACCCCGACCAGATCGAGCCGACGCTGCGCGCGTTTACGCCCTCGGACGGGGAGCTGGCCCAGGCGCGGCGGGTGGTCGAGGCGATGGAGCAAGCCGAAGCGCAAGGCCAGGGCGCGGTGACGCTGGACGGCAAGATGATCGACTATGCCAATGTGCGGATGGCGCGGAGGATCATTGGGCTGGGGTCGTAGAGGCGCATGGCCACCTTGCTGATCGTCGCGCCGGTGTTTGCGCTGATCGCGGCCGGCTATGCCGCTGTGCTGTTTCGCTTCGTCTCGGAGGGCGCTCACAAGGGCATCAGCGAGTTCGCCTTCAGCATCGCGATCCCTGCCCTCCTCTTCCGCACCATCGTCGTCTCGGAATTCCCCGACGTCAGCCCCTGGCGAATGTGGGGCGCCTATTACGGCGCGCTGGCGCTGACCTGGATCGCGGCGCTCATGATCTCCGCACTCCTGCGCGGGCGGCGCGGCAGCAGCGAGGACGGCGTCGTGTTCGCGATCGGCTCGGTCTACGGCAACATCGTGATGCTCGGCATTCCCCTCGTGCTCTCCGCGCTCGGCAACGAGGCGGCGGGACCCATGGCGCTGATTCTGTCGGTGAACACGCCGCTGCTCTGGCTCTGCGGCATCCTGCAGATGGAGCTGGTCAGCCGCAAGCAGACGGGCTCACCGCTCGCGATCATCTGGCCCGTGATCGCCGACCTAGCACGCAACCCGTTGATGCTGGCGATCGGCTTCGGCGTGGTCTGGCGCCTTGCCGGACTCGGCCTCACCCCCGTCGTCGACAAGACGATCGAGCTGCTGGCGCAGGCGGGCTCGCCGGCGGCGCTGATCGCGCTCGGCATCAACCTGTTCCGCTTCGAGGTGAAGGGCGAGAAGCTGAGCATCCTGGTGATGTGCGCGCTCAAGCTGCTCGCCATGCCGGCCGCGGCGTTCGTGCTGGCCAGACTGCTCGACCTGCCACCCATCGCCGCCGGCGTCGTCGTGCTGTTCGCGGCGATGCCGACCGGCGCGAACGCCTACATCTTCGCGGTGCAGTATCAGCGCCTGGTAAACCCGGTGTCGGGCGCGGTGGCGCTCGGGACGCTGCTGGCGGCGTTGACGTTGCCGGTGGTGGTGTGGGTGGTGGCAGGAGGGAAGTAGGCGGCCGACACCGCTATGCGACAGCCTTGCCGGCGCGCCAGGCCATCTCCCAGAAGTCTGCCTCCAGGCGGGTGGCTTCCTTGAAGATCGCAATCAGCTCGGCCTCGCGGGCCGGCGTGGCGTAGAGATCGGCGAGATGCTCCATATGCGTCCGCGCTTTGGCCGCGACCTCCTGGTACGGCCCGCCGGCGTATTCGTCTATCCAGACGCGGTAGGCATTCGTCGCGGCGTCGGCATCGGGGCGCGAGACGAGCCTCGTTGCGATCTCCGCGTACCCGATCACGCAAGGAGCAAGCGCGACCTTGAGCGCCAGCAGATCGCCGCGCATTCCCGCATCTAACACATAGCGCGTATAGGCCAGCATCTCGGCCGCCGGAGGGGCTTGTTCAAGGTCGCTCGGGGACAGGCCCCATTCGGCACAGAGCTTCACATGCAGGTTCATCTCGACATCGAGGATGGCCGACAGGCCGGCCGTGGCTTCACGCATGTCGGCAAGCCTGGGCGACTTGTAGACCGCGAGCGCGTAGGCGCGAGCAAACTCGATGAGGAACAAATAGTCCTGAATGAGGTAGTGACGAAACGCCGCTTCGGGGAGCGAGCCGTCCGCCAATCCGTTCGTGAAGGGATGCTCCGTATAGGCCCGCCACTCAGTGGACGCGGCCGTCTTGAGACGTTCGAAAAAACTCACGATCTTTTCCGCCTGCTTGCTTGTCCATCAAACGTCATTGGCTCGCTACCGATAGCGCATTGCGAATGGAGGAGCTACGGTGGCCGCGGACAAAGCCGGCTTTGAGCAACGTTGCGGATGCCCCCCTTCGAGCCGCACTGATCGCTTGGCATCAACCGGCCCCGCTTTCGAGGTGAAGGGCGAGAAGCTGAGCATCCTGGTGATGTGCGCGCTGAAGCTGGCGGCGATGCCGGCAGCCGCGTTCGGGCTGGCCAAGCTGCTCGACCTGCCGCCGGTGGCTGCCGGGGTCATCGTGCTGCTCGCAGTGATGCCGACCAGGGCGAATGCGTACATTTTTGCCGTGCAGTATCAGCGGCTGGTGAACCCGGTCTCGGGCGCAGTGGCACTGGGGACGCTGCTGGCGGCGGCGACGTTGCCGGTGGTGGTGTGGGTGGTGGCGAGCTAGGGGTCGGAAGCTTGGCGGGCGACGCCGCACGGCTTCGCGCCGAATTGCCAATCAGCGCAGGCCGAAGAACGAGAGCACCGCAGCAATCACGACGATCAGCCCGATGATATAGATGATACCGTTCATAGCTAAGCTCCCTCAGCGTTGTCTGTCCTGCCGCAGCTACAAACACCTGGGGCTATGAAAAGGTTCGCCGGTGCTGGCCATCGTTTTCTTCCACAATCGGGGAACGAAGACGAACCGTCCTGCTTCGTCGCGCTGGAGCCGCGCGATCTTTTTGCCTTTGCACGCAAAGGTCGCTAGGCTGCCCCGATACATATTGCAGGGAGGGGGCACATGGCGAACCGCGAAGACATGCTCGCATTGATCAGGGCCGGCTACGCCGCGCGCGACGGCGGCGACACCGATAGCCTGGTGACGGCCTTTCATCCCGAGGGCGCGTTCACCCTGATGGGCGACAAGAGTGCGCTCGAATTGACAGGACGCATGCAGGGCCACCCGACCCTGCGCGAAGCTTTCGGCCAATTCACCAAGGGCTTCGGCTTCGAAGGCCGCGAGATCCTCGCCGAGCTGGTCGACGGCGATCGCGTCGCCGTCCACTCCCGCGTCACCGTGCGATACCACCCGACCGGGAAAGCGGTCAGCACCGAGATCGTGGACCTGTTCACATTTCAGGACGGCAAGATCGCGGAGCTGATCGAGTTTGCGGATACGGCGCAGATCAAGGCGATGATCTCCTGACGGACGATGAGGTTCGATTTGCTTCAGAGCGGGCAGCAAGCCACCATATAAGTGGGCAGAGCACTGGCTGCCTGCCCACCATGTTCGAACGTCGACTTGTTCTGCTATCTCAAGCCTGGATGCCTCGATGTCGAGCGCTTCTCGACCTCTGTGTGTTCGCAGTTTACCTGCACGCCGGCTTACTGCTTCGGTTCAGCTCGCGCTTCCAGCCCGCGAAGCTGTGTCCCGACAACCAAGTCACCGATCTTACGGCCCATGTCCTTTCCGACCTCCGTCGAGAAACGGTAATGGAAACCGGCATAGATGCGGGAATTTGAGACCTCATCGCTATAATCCTGGAGCTTGGTCCATTTGCGAGTCACCCCTGGCGCAGTGGGGCTAGTCATCGTTAGCTCTCCGACTTCATCGCCGGCGATGGACCGGAGAACCGTGGAAACCGCCGCCGATACGATACAGTGGGCACAGGGGTATTCGGGATGCATCGGCGTTTCGCCCAGCGGCAACCAGGACGGTTCGCGTGGCGTCTTCGGATTGTGCGTGATGTCCGCGTTGCGTATGGCCGTCAGCGGCCGCCAAAAATTGTAGTGATACTTCGCATCAAGGACGGCAACGATTGCGTCGTTCCCCGCGATCTCGGCGAGGGCGAAGAGACGAGCGCAGTCCACGACGTCCATATTCTTGGCCAATGCGACTTGCCGGACGATTGGATTGAAGCTGGGAGGCCCGACCAGAAACCAGGCTCGCCCGATCGCGGTCTGCTCTGCCGTTCGGGTGGTGCTGTTGCGAGCGCCGAGCTCCCGAATTTCGTTGACGTCTCTGGTCCAGGTCTCGGAATCGAGCGCCGGTGGTGGCGCTGGACGGAATTGTGAGACCGATGTCATGACCCAAGGGGTCATTCTTCCAGCCGTCGTGCCGATCGGCACCACGGTCGGCACATAGGCCCCCGGGGCTGTATAGGGACGATAAGTCTCCTGAACGTCACTGCCGTCATTCCTGCGCAACGCTATCACGCCGGAAGCGGCCATCGTTCCAAGCTCGATTCCATTCGCCTTTCCCTCCGGGTCCGGAATGCCGGAAAGCGATGCATGGAGGGCGGTATCAAGGGCAGATTTCTGGTCCGGATAGATCGTCAGAAGAATGTTGTAGGCCGCAGCAGCCGCCGCCGCTTCCTTGGACGTGGAGCGGTCTGACACGAGATCCAGCTTGTATGGAGTGTATCGCCTGTCGATCGCGTTGACGGCCTCGAACATGGCAACGTGCAGCATCGACATCGTCCGGGCCTGTGGCACAGGCAGGACCTTCTTTTCAGCGGCAATCGCATCTGCTTTCGCATTCCAGTCCATGATGACATCGGCACGCGCAGTGCCGATGCAGACTGCAAGAGTGGCGACGATCAGAAATGGAGATTTCGTTGCAAGAAACGTCTTCATCTTCATGCTCCTCGTTGTTTCAACAGAGAGCGACATCTTGTACGGACGAGCCGCGCAAGAACGTGGAAGTGCAGAACGATCTTAAGAGTGCAGCAACCCGGCTGCTGTGAAACAGTTTACACCCGTCGTCGCTTTCCTCGAAAAGACTTTGAGGCGCGCCCAAAGAGTAAGATCGACTGGCTTACCTGATGCACGACCTGCAATCTCGGCAGTCTTCCGAACAATCATTACATCCTTTGCGCATCGGGCTCGCCGACGGCGCTGATCAAGCTCGGCATCTATTCGTTTCGCGCGAGATGAAGAGCGAGCGGCCGAGCATTTTGGTGATGCGTGCCGCTCCGGCTTGCGGCAATGCCGGCTACGTTCGTGCTGGCAAGATTGCTCGACCTGCCGCCGGCGTCATCGTGCTGTTCGCGGCGATGCCGACAGGGGCGAATGTGTACATTCATGCTGTGCAGTATCAGCGGCTGGTGAACCTGTCTCGGGCGCAGTGGCGCTGGGGACGCTGCGGCGTACGCTGCCGGTGGTGGTGTGGGTGCTGGCGGGAGGGAGAGAGCTGCGCACCGACAGAAATTCAGCTGCCGGGTTTACGCTGCTCGGCATGACCAATCGAAGGCGAGCAATTTGACTTGAGGCTAGGCAGCCCAGTCCAAGATCGCGTCGATGAAGGTCCGAGCCTGGCGGATCGCGTCGAGCCTCGTCGCACAGACACCGACCGACACTGTTCGGCCCTTTCCGACAGTCCACTTCCAACCAGCCGGGTAGCTCATTTGAACAATCGAGAAGCTTACGCCGCGATGTTCCACGGAGAACCTCCGCTAACATGTTGCCGTGTCTGAGAAAGGCTACTCCAAATGGCCAATTTGTCCAGCCGAGCCAAGTCCCAATTCGCTCGCACGGCTTGGATATAAGCGTTCGGGAGAGCGTCGCCCGTTGTGGAGCTTCGTGCACTTTCACCGAAATACCGGCTGGTGACCCCGTCTCTGGCGCGGTGGTCCTAGGGGCGGCGATGACGCTGCCGGTGGCGGTGCGGATGGTGGCGGGTGGAAGGTCGTGCAGCACAGTTCCAATCATTTTGCCTTTGCACGCAAAGGTCGCTAGGCTCCGCTGATACGTCAGGGAGGGTAACATGGCACAACGCGAAGAGATGCTTGCAACCGTCAGGCGCGCTTACGCTGCACGCGACAACGATGACGCTGAGGGTTTGGTATCAGCGTTTGATCCCAAGGGTCTGTTCACCTTGATGGGCGACAAGAATGCGCTCGAATTGACGGGAAGCGTGGAGGGACACCCGAACCTGCGTGGTGCCTTCAGCAAATTGATCGAAGACTTCGGCTTCGAAGGCCGCGAGATCCTGGCTGAGCTGGTCGACGGCGACCGTGTCGCCATCCATTCCCGCGTCGACGTTCGATACCGTCCAACCGGCCAGGTTTCCAGCACCGAGATTCTGGACCTATTCAGGCTTCAAGACGGCAAGATCGTTGAGCTGATCGAGTTTGCGGATACGGCGCAGGTAAAGGCGATGATCTCCTGACACGCGATGAGATGGATTGAAGCGTCCTCGCGCTACGCCAAAAGATGAATGTCAGTCGGCTCCGGGTCTGCACCCGCTGCCGTCAACATCGCGTGGACCTGACCTCGATGGTGGGTCTGGTGATTGAAGAGTTGAATAGCAACGAGCGTCTTTGGCTTCTCGATTCGCGTTGAACCGTCCCCGGGATACCAAACAAGCATCCCGTTCAGGTCCGCGTCGCGCAATCGCGCTGACCACGCTTCGATTTCCTCGTTCCGTTGCAAGCGGAGCGCCTTGAAGGCATCCCAATCCGAAGGACTTGTGAGGGAATGCTTGATGGTTTCCTCTGGACGCGCGTTTCCCTTCAGCCGCTCCAGAATCAGGGCATCAGCCAATAGAGATGGTTCAACGTCGCTGCGATCGACCGGAAGAACGCCCCTCGATCCTTCCAGCGATCCTCGTGGGTCAGCCCGTCGGCGGTCGTTACCAAAGAGGCGTTCTGCCAAGTGTTGTAGCGGGCCATAAGGCGGCAATAGTCGGCTGAGATCATTTTCTCGAGCTCCAAGATTGGCGATGTTGACTGATCTCGGGATGTTGCCCAGACGTGCGCAAAGCAGGAAACCATCAACCTCAGACTTTGCCCGTTCGCAGCCCAAACAGCCGCTCGTCGTGAGGATAGCGCCCGACATGAGACACGCGGATGCGCGCCGCATCCACGTGTCTCGGATTGAGGAGATAGTTCTGCGCAAACGGTACGATGACCGACGGCACCGACACCACGGCCGTGCGCATCTCGTCGAACCACGGCCTCAACACATCACGTGTCACCCTGGGATCCCCGGCCCAATTCGGCGATACTCTCTCAATATCGCTCAAGCTCACCTTTTCGACAGCCAGGTTATCAGGCACGTCAATACGAAGCAGTTGGTAGCTGGTCGGCAAGTCCTCCACATCGATTTCCAGATGCACCATCACTTCGAGTAGCGCCGAAGCCGGATGATCCGCGGCGTAGACAACGTGCCGGCCGCGATCGTGCCAGCGGCCGTCGGCCTTCAGGCCGCCAATACCGGAAAGATCATCGAAATTAGAGATCCGCCAGATCCGCACGCCGAATCCTCAAGCGAGGATGCCGTGGTCGATCCGATGCAACATCTCCTCGACCACGCGCGCGCCCGCCTCCGTCGCGAGATAGGCGAGTGGCGTCTCCCCGCCGAGTGCCTTCTTCGGCTTGCGCAGCCAGCGGTGCGCCTTTGCGACCTCGCCAAACACGTTTGCGGCGAGCCGGTCGACCCGCGCGAGCCGAACGGCCTTGTCGGTCTCCTCGACCGTCAACGGCTCGCCGTCCGACAGCCGCCGCGCGAGCGTGCGCTTGGGCACGACGAGCGCGTGGATTTCGTCATCGCTGTAATTGGCAAGGCGTTTGAGCGCAGCGGGCTCGATGCGGAAGAGGCTGTTGGCATCGATGACGACGTCGAACAGCTCGGCCGAGGAGTGCGCTTCATCCGCGCTTCTGGCGAGCCCGAGCGACGGCGCATCGGTGATTGTCGAGAGCCCCGTGACCGCATCGAAATGCCCTCGCACGACAACGGCGCCGGGTTGCGGTTGATAGGTCGGGTCCGGCTCGGCCGCGGAGAGGCGTTCAGGCTGTGCCGACTTGCGAGACTTGTAAGGAGATTTACTCGTATGGTCAGGCCGCTGAGTAAGGGCCGACACTGCAATCGCCTTGATCTGCTTGCTAGTCAGGGAGCCGGGGGCGCGAACGCCCCGCGAAGAAACTCGAGCAACGCCTTTGCCACTGCGCTCGTTCTTACCCATGGTTTCTGCCTCGGCAAGCCCGTGCCAAATGCCTTAAGAACTCGGCCAATTGGCATCTAAGCACAGGCAGCGATGGATGCAAGCCTCCTCGCAGTTGGGCTCAGCCCCACAATCCCGCCGGCGATCGCCAAGTCGCGCGGTCAGCAATGCTCCCCGCCCACACTGTGGACAGTCTAACAATGCGTCGAAACTCAGCGATCGGAGAAATGCTGCATCGCGCGCCAATCATTGCGATCATTGGTACAGTTGGGTGGGCTCGAACCACCGACCTCCTGTTCCACAGCCACATCCGATCTTTGATCAGGGCTACTCATCCTTACTCATCTCGGCATTAATTATAGTTTACGGTTCAATGACTTAGCCTCCACATGCTATCCATCTTTGATCGCGGCTGATCGCGGCTAATCACCCGATTTGCCTCCGCTAAGCCTCCGCTAGATCGAGGATGGAAATGCCGAAGAAACGCCTCACAGAAGAGGCTTGCAATCGCCTGAAGCCGACTGCCGGTAAGCAGATCGAATACCTCGATGCTGTGCTGCCAGGCCTAATGCTTCGCGTGAGTTACGGCGGCGCCAAGACCTTCGTTGCCGTCTACTACGTCAACCATCGGACCAAGACCTTCAAGCTCGGCCGCTACCATCCAGATGGCGCCGACGAGTTTCCAGATCCCGAGAGGGGAGAGGAATGGCCCCGCGACCTGACCCTCGCCGGGGCTCGCGACGCAGCGCGGAAATTCTTCGCCAAGCCCTCCGCCTTCCTAAGCCCAAAGAGTCACAGCCTGGCCAAGGCCTCCTTCAAAGTCGTGGCCGAGGCCTACCTTGAGCGCCATGCGGCCGGCTTCCGGTCCAAGTCGGAGCTGGAACGCTGCCTCAAGAAGTACGTGTACCCGGAACTCGGAGAGAAGCCCTTCAAAGGCATCAAGCGATCCGAAGTCATTACCCTCCGCTCGGATATCGCTGAGAACCATGGCGCCCGGATGGCGGACACCGTCTTTGGGATTGTCAGGGGAGTCATGCGCTGGTTCGAGGCCGAGGGCGATGACGACGACTACGTTTGCCCGATCAAAGCCCGGAAGCAGAAGGCAGCCCCGAAGAGCCGCCGCAAGCGGATCCTCACCCCGGATGAGATCAAGCTCGTCTGGAAGGCGGCCGGCCAGCTCGGCCCCTACGGCAGCCTCGTCAAGCTCCTCCTTCTGACGGCGCAGCGCCGCGACAAGGTCGTCACCATGCGCTGGGCCGATATCGAGGAGGATGTGTGGACGATCCCTAGCGAAGAGCGAGAGAAGGGCAACGCCGGCAAGCTCCGGCTGCCGCCGCTAGCCATGGCGGTACTTGAGGGCATTCCCAAGATTGCGGAGTGCTCCTATGTCTTCGCTGGTCGATATGGCGATAAGCCGCTCAATTCCTTCAGCCAGGGTGCGGAAGAAATCCGGAAGCTGCTTCCGACGACGATGCCTCGGTGGACTCTGCACGATCTCCGACGCACCGCGCGCACACTCATGACTGACCTTCGGATCGACGATCGCATTGCCGAGCAAGTGCTTGGCCATGCGATTGAAGGCGTCGAGGGCGTTTACAATTTATCTCTCTATTTCGAGCAGAAGGCTGAGGCTCTTGCGCGTGTTGCGGGATACATCCAGCAGCTTGTCGAGCCGGCGCCTGCAAATGTGGTCGCGCTTGCCGCTCGCAAGGCGCGCGTCACGGAAGCCGCTTCCGCTCAATAAGCGGCTCCGTCATCGCGTCTCCAGATTTCCGCTAGGTGAGCAGCGCAGAAATTTCAGCGAGCGACGGAGCTTCTAAAGCGCAAATCGGGCCATCGCTTATTTTTGATCTTTTCAGCTTGATCGCTATAATGCGGATACCTGAACGGTGACTTGCACCTGCCCACACGGCATATTTGACCGTGCCTCGTTGACTGGAAATGTGTCAGCGGCGGATGGCGGATGGGTCGATCAGTATCCGGACGTGAAAAACACTACCCGGCTGATCCTTCTCTAAATCCCTGCGCAGCAGAGCTGCGTCGGATGAAGGATCGAGTCCGTGACCACGTCCTCCGCAAAGATTGTCCGCCAGCGCGCGGTAGCCATCCCCGATGACCGTCTGCTCTTCACGCGAAAGCAGGTCATGCGGATGCTTGGCGGCATCTCATACCCGACTGTCATCCGCCTCGAGAAGGCTGGCAAGCTACCGCCGGTGAAGCTGAAGCCCGGCAAGACCTGCAAGGCTTTCTATCGGCGCGCCGATGTTATGGCGCTGGTCGAGACCTGATCCGAAAGCAGAAGGGGCGCACCCCGACCACCAGGATGCGCCCCACCGTCGCGCCGGCTGCCTTTGCGAGCGCTGGCACTCGAACACCGCTCCATGAAAGCGATGCCCATGCCCAAGAATAAATCCCAGCGCCCCCCAAGCGCCACCCCGCTGCTCGGCCCGATTAGACGCTCGTCCGCATCGCTAAAGCTCATTCGCCCTGCCGATCTAGCAGCTCCGGCTGCCGAAGCGCTGGACGAGCCGCTTATCGCGGACATCGAAGCTTACATCGACACTATCGAACTCACCTACCCTCGCCGACCGAAAGGCTTGCTTGCTGAGGCGAGAGCCATCCTCGGCCGCAAAGTATGGTTCGAGGACATCGTCGACGCCAAAGGCAATCGATGGGGCGTCCGCCTCCCTCTCCATCAGCCGACGCCGGCATTGCTCGTTGCGCTCGACAAATATGGGGGCAGCCTAAGCCGCTTCGATATCGCCTTCGACATCTTCCCGCGCGACATGTCAATCGAGCTGATGGCCAAGGTCATTCGCGAGTGCGCCATCCTACGCTGGCGCCGCCCGCAAGCTATGTTCGAGATCGAAGGCACTCTCTATTGGACCGAGTGGCACGCTGGAGAAGTCAGGCCCGACCGCAACCTCGCTGAGTATCATGACTTCCCGAGCAAGATCGATGGCCGGCCAACAGCGCATCTGGAGCTGCGCTTCCAGACCTCCGACGCGACTAAGGCCCAAAACCTCCACCTACCATCGCAACTGATAGGGCTGAACCCCAGAGCGCTATTCGACAAGCACATCCGGATCATCGACTTACAGCGGCACATTGCCGATGACATCAATAGCAGCGCGAACCCGGACCGCACACGCGGCTTCTATGAGCGCAACTATCAGCGGCGGGTGCAGCTCTTCAAAGATCGGCAGCCACACCTCATTAGACTCTTGGAGCCACTGAATAGCCGCTTCGCGATCAAGGATCACCTGACATGGGGAGCTGCGTCTGGCCCTAAAGACGCCTTCACATGGCTAACACGGGATCAGCAATCTCAGCATCTAGCTCAGTCTGAGCATCCATCTTCGGCTCTTATCATGCAGCTCCCCGAAAGCGTGGACCACAAGATAGACTACGGCATCATGTACTCCTATAGTAGTGCAACCCGAAAACGACACCGATAACGCGAACGCAGGTTGGGAAATGATCGTCGAATGCAAAGGCACCGCCCGGATCCAGCACAAGAGCACTGGTGAAATCTACGAGATCGAAAGTGACGAGCTAGACTGGGACGCTGTGAGCAGCGATGAAAGGCAGATGGGCCCCGAAACGGAATACCAAGCCGTCATAGATCACCCGGCATTGGGGATGCTTCGATGGTCGCTATGGGAATACCCAGTCGGGATGGAGAATGACCGCGAGACGGACGCTCAAGGACACAAAGTCATAAAAGACTTCGAGTATGGGCTCGAACACGAACCTGATTTGGACGATTGGAGCGACTACGCTGTTCCTGACGATCCGTACAGCGAGTTCATGGCTTCCTACAATGAGACATCAGCCTTGCTGGCTGAGAAAGGAAGCGACGAAGGTCACGCACTGCTCAATAGGATGATTTTTTCACACCAAATCACGGCCATGGAAGCCTATCTTGCCGACACGCTGCTGAATGCCGTACTCAATGACGATGATGCGAAGTCGCGGCTCATGTCGGACGACAAGGACCTGAATGAGCAAAAATTTACGATTAGCCAGATTGCGGCAGAACCAGACATCGTCGCTCGAACGATCGAACGCTACCTTCGCTCTATTCTCTACCACAATGTCTTAAAAGTGGATTTTCTCTATAGCTGCGCGCTCCAGATCAAGATCCTAACTCTCGTCTCTGACAAAGCCAGACTATTGAAAGACATCAGACTGCGGCACGATTGCGTACACAGAAATGGTTTCGACAAGGATGGAAACGAGCTGAATGTATTCACAAAGGATTATGTTCAGGCAACCGCAGACCTGATTATGGACTTCATCAATAAGCTCGAGGCGGCGGTGCGTGCACGCGCAGTTTGAGCGCAATGCTCAAATAAAGCGGTGTATTCGCAACGCATTTGCCCCCCCCGGAGAGACAAACATCCCGACCGGATATTTTTACCCAGACGAGCGAGTGCCGCGCATTTTCTGATTTGCGACCAGAAGGTCGACAGCGGCAGACCTCCTTAGAAAGGCGGCATTCCAGCACGGGGTTGCAATTAGCGGAGATATAGACCCAGCTTGCGCAAAATCTCAAAGCATCTGGAATGCAGATGGCTGCAAGCAAGCAAATCACTCAGCGAAAGACTAAAGCACGATCGCGCGTCACGAACGGCAAAAGTCTATTTCCGAAAGAAGTGGACCAGCGCACTCTATACTACCGAAGATTTCGCGATCTCATCGATTTGCTTTCGGCTGATCTTGGCGGCGTCGATCGTCTCAGCACGAGCGAGATGGCGCTCGTGCGGACTGCGTCTACCCACATGACGGCGCTGGAGCAGCTAGAGATGAAGTTCGCCCTAGCCGAGGGCAAGGCGTCGAATGAAGACTTGATGCTTTACCAGACGCTCTCGAATTCATTGCGCCGGCTGCTCAAAGAACTCGGCATCAAGCGGAAGCCGCGAG
Source organism: Bradyrhizobium sp. USDA 336 (assembly GCF_044908355.1). Taxonomy (NCBI): domain Bacteria; kingdom Pseudomonadati; phylum Pseudomonadota; class Alphaproteobacteria; order Hyphomicrobiales; family Nitrobacteraceae; genus Bradyrhizobium; species Bradyrhizobium sp. USDA 336. The sequence continues at coordinate 4,674,921 of NZ_JBIYDC010000002.1, forward strand.
ACGTGACGCCGGCCAGCCCTCGCGACTATCTGCGCAGCCGCATCATCGACGATGACGATCCGCATCGACTGAACGGTAGCCATCGAGTGAGGGCTGCATGATCCAGAGGTATCGGGCTTCCAATGAACAAAGGAAGCCCATACCTCGTCTCCGATCAAAGCAGGACGGCTCGATAATCGACTGCATCCATGACCCGCAGCTCTTCGCGTCGTGGTTCGAGGACGATTGGCAGAGCTGGCAACCATGGCTCGCTTTCCTCTGCGCCCTCTTCGCTCTGCCGATGGATGTCGACCAGCTCGACATCTACCGCGATTGCACGTCCCGCAATGATGCGCCGCGTGAGATCGCCAGAGAGGCGTGGCTTGTCTGCGGTCGGCGCGCCGGCAAGAGCTTCATTCTCGCCCTCGTCGCCGTCTTTCTAGCCTCCTTCTTCGACTACCGGCCTTATCTGGCTCCCGGCGAGCGCGGGACAATCCTCGTCATTGCTGCCGACCGGAAGCAGAGCCGCGTCATTCTTCGTTACATCGCGGCCCTGCTCAAAGGGGTGCCGATGCTGGCTCAGCTCATTACCCGAGAGACGGCGGAGGGCTTCGATCTCGCCAACTCGGTATCAATCGAAGTCGCGACTTGCTCCTTCCGCTCAGTGCGCGGCTATACCTTAGTTGCCGCCCTATTGGACGAAGTCGCCTTTTGGCGAGCTGAAGACAGCACCGAACCCGACTATGAAGTGCTGAATGCACTGCGGCCGGGCATGAGCACGATCCCCAATTCCATGCTGCTATGCGCCAGCTCCCCCTATGCGCGGCGCGGTGTGCTCTATGAGGCGCATCGGGCGCATTTCGGCCGCGAGCATGATCCGGTCCTCGTCTGGCAAGCTGCGACCCGCCGGATGAACCCAAGCGTGCCGCAGAGCTTCATCGATGCCGAGATGGAACGAGACGCCGCTTCCGCTCGGGCCGAGTATCTCGCCCAGTTCCGCGCGGACATCGAAGCGTTCATCACCCGCGAAGCCGTCGAGGCCTGCATCTCGAAGAATGTCTATGAGCGCGGCCGGATTGAGAAGGTCAGATACTCGGCCTTCTGCGACCCGTCTGGGGGCTCGGCCGACTCCATGACCCTTGCCATCGCTTCCAAGCAGAATGGCATTGCGACGCTCGACGCTCTGCGGGAGCGCAAGCCGCCCTTCTCGCCGGAGCAAGTTGTCGGAGAATTCGCGAAGCTGCTCAAGTCCTATGGCATCACGAGAGTGAGGGGCGACCGTTATGCGGGCCAGTGGCCTGTTGAGCGCTTCAAGGAGCACGGCATCACTTATGAGAATGCAGCGAAGCCAAAGTCCGATCTTTATCGCGATTTCTTGCCGCTCGTAAATTCACGCAAGGTCGATCTGCTCGACCACCCCAAGCTCTTGCAGCAGCTTGTCGGCCTAGAGCGCCGCGTCGCGCGCTCCGGCAAGGACAGCATCGATCACGGCCCCGGCGCTCACGACGACATCGCCAATGCGGTAGCCGGCGCTCTGACAAGCGTCGGCGTGCGCAAGTACGCCTATGACTCGTCAATGGCATGGGTCGGGACCGGCCATCTCGACGACAACATGGATTTCCGAGCCGGGCGGATTTCCCGGTATCTCTTCTCAGGAGGACTGATCAGATGAAGAGCGAAGTGTTCGACAAGAACGGCAAGCGCATCACGCTTGCCGGCAATGTGATCCCGGATGGCGCTACCATTCGCGTGCCGCAGATGATCATGGACGCCGCGCCGGCCGGACTACACCGACCCGGATCGCTGCCGCTGGCCGACGCGGAGCTGGACGCTCGGCAGACCGCCTATGACAACCGCAAGCGGAGCTTGTCAGACCGGTGGAGGCAGCTGGCGCCTGCTCAGCTCCCGGCCGGCGCCAAACCGCCCCAGACGACGCCGCCAGCACCCGTGGCGGGCGTGTCTGACGCCGAGGCTCGGTACGCTGAGAGGTGCGCGGCTCTCGAACAGGCGTACCGGAGGTGAGCCAATGGAGCTGCCAACCCGCGCCAAATCAAAGCTGGACCGTCTCGTCGACGCCGAGAATGAGGCATTCGACCTGCTTAATGCCACCCAGCGCCGGTTATCCGACCTGAACCGTGCGCTCGGGACGGCGCCGAGTGATGTGACGCCTGAAATCGAAGCCGAGATTGCTCGGCTTTCGGCTCGACGCGATGAGCTTGGTGCTCGCCATCGGGCGCGCGCCGATCTGAACAGTGCTTTGCGACTTTGGCTGAACCAGACCCGCAGCCCCCTAGAAGATGCTCGCCCTGTGAAGGCTGCGCCTCGAACGGGAGAGACGATCAGCGATGCCGTTCTGCGGCTGCGCCAGCGCCATGCAGTGCTTACGCAGGAGCGCATCAAGGTGATGCGCGCTTCGATACCCAAGGAGGATCTGAAGAACGCGGTATCGCAATACGTCAAGTCGCTGTCGCAGCGCGGCGCACCTCGCATCAGCGCAGAGCATGGCAAGAGCTTGGAGGTGATCTTTTCCGCGAATGACACGTGGTCGGATCAGGGCATCACAAAAAAGCTGCCGGCCGTCCTTGCCTGGTTCGATCCTGCGACTCTGGAGGCGAGGCTCATCGCGGCCGTCGATGCGGCGCCGGACGCCTTCGCGCTCTCAGCAGCGGAGAGGCAAGAGATGCTGGCCGGCATCGAGGCCGAGCTGCTGCAAGGCGAGATGGAAGAGGAGGCTCTGATCGCGCTCAGCGAGGCGGCGGAAGCGCCGATCATGCGCCGCATCAATGCCGATGCTCGGGCAGTGCTAGGCGTCCAGCTCGCCGGCACGAAGAGCAGCAAGCCCCAGCGCGTCAGGGCTGCTTAGCGAATACCCTCCCGATTGTCGGTCTCGGGAGGGCATGCCGGCTGGTCCTTGGTCTTTCATTCCAGCCGGGGCGCGCAGTGTGCAGGTCGTGCCATCCAATAACAGCACACAGCCGGCAGCCCCTTCTTCCTTTCCGGGCGTGGCAGGCACAGCGAGCCGCCGCTCCCCTGTCCCGCGTCCCAGCGGCGGCTCGCAGCGCTTCAGAGGCTCTTGACAAATGATCGACGTCGCCTCATACGTACGGCCATTCCAAGCTGTAACGTCGGAGATATGTCGTGTCATACATTAAGCCTGACCAAGTGGTTTCACCCAAAGCAAGCTGGACTCTCGTGGACGTGGTTTTGGATAAGGGGGCCGGTGATTGTGCCTATGCGATTGGAATGTGGGATAAGCAGCGACGCGTCGGCTTCCGCTGGAATGGGTCCAAAGAGAACCCCCTGGGCAATCCGCAAAGTCGCGGGCTGCCGACTTGGACGATGCTTGATCGCGCTTTGCATGGTGCGGTGCTGAGGCAGGTCGAAAGGAAGAACCCGGACAAGGCGGGCATTATGCGGGCCTTCTTAGGGAAGCCGGTTGAAGACAACGACGACTAAAGGGTCGGCGTCAGCCCTCTGAAAGAGACTCGACTTGATGTTCCCGTTATGTTCTAATTTCTGCCATGGGCAACAGACGAATGGCAGAATGGCGCATGCTCTCGCGAAAGCAGGTCGATAAGCTGGCCGGCATCATGGAGCGGCAGCGGCAGCCGTCGGCGCCCGATCCGGCCCCCTCCGAGCCGATCCCCGATGCCCTTTGGCAATCGCTGCTGGACGACCCGCGCGCAGCCGGCAAGCCCAAGCAGCCAATCCAGCAATGTCGCCTCGCGGACATCCAGCGCCATATGCTGCGTGTCGAATGCTCGCGCTGCTCTCGCATCGTCGAGATGCAGAAGGCCGAAGCGATTCGCTTTTTCGGAGCCGACGCGATCTGGAAAAAAGTTGGCCAGCGCCTGCTAGATCAGACGTGCACTAATCGCACCGGGAGCCATGAGGATGATGGGTGTTGGCCGAATTGGCCATCGTGATTTTTTAGAGAATGACGATGCCTGGGTCAGTGGTATTGACTTGCGATCTGATTGCCGACCACAAAGGATCAAGACGGTTGGTCCTTGGGCATCGAATAGAACCGAAAATGACGCTGGACATCAGGGGCAGCTTAAAAAACACGAAACTGAGTTCGAACCGCTATGTCGTGTTCGAAGAACTCATTTCGAACGCTATCGACTCTTACCTCATTCGCAAACACGACGATGCTTCCGCTCCCAGCCTCCGGATTGGAGTAGAGGTCGAATTCTCTGCCGCCAACTTGCTTGAAGATCAAGAAGCTATGGCCATTTCCTGCACGGACAACGGATGCGGGCTAGGGGACGATCAGCTCAAAGCGTTTCTGACGAAGGATACTTCCTACAAGGACGACCTTCCAATCGACGGTATTGGCAAGTGCAAGGGCGCAGGCCGCATACAATTTTTTCATCATTTCTCGCAGCTGTCGATTGAGAGCACCTATCGACAGGGATCGAGCGTCATCAAGCGGGAAATGAAATATGCGGAACCGCAAAAGCAAATTGACTCTGACAATTTTATTCCCAGCGTCGGAAACGAAGATGATATCGGAACGACTGTAAGGCTGGCTCAGCTTAAGGAGAATGCGCGCGAGCACAGCTTTCGTGGTGAAGCGCTTAGCAGTCTATTCTCTGCACCCGTCTTAAAAAAGGAAATGTTGGTGGCCTTTCTCCAAAGGCTAGTTGGTCTCGATGCTCGCCTTGGCGACTTCGAAATCAAATTCGTTACGCGCCATTGGAAAAACGGCAAAGAGACAGAGTTGCTAAAGCGGTCCGATCTTCCTTCCGTGACCCTCGAACGCACTGTTAAGGCAGAGGAGCGCGATCCGAAATCCGGGGAGCCTCTTGGGACACATCAGAGTTTTAAGCTCTCCCACTATAAGCTCGATGCAGCCCAATACGACCTGCCCAAGAATGCCATAGCCTTTTGCGCCAAATCCTCGCCTGTGAAGGACATCACCTCTTATTACCTCAAGACTCGGACAGAACAGAATAATCCTGTGAGTGGGCATCACCACATCGTTCTTATCGAAAGTGATTTTCTCGATCAAAGGGTCAACGAGCAGCGGGACGACTTCGAGAATATTCCGCTGGAGATCCCTACCGGTGACATGTTCTCTTCTGAAAAACTTTCTTATGGCGCAATCCATGACGCAATCGACCCGGTAATCCAACAGATGGTCGTGCCCGCGGACTGGAACAAAGATGAGGTCCTCAAGGAAGTTATTGATCAATTCGGTGTCAGCGCAGCCATGCTCGCCGACACGTCCACCCGCATCGTGTACGGTGAACCGGCGCGCACGGTGGTCGAGCGGGTTCTGAAAAAATATCAAGAGAGGATCATTGACGAGACGGCAGAAATTTTCAGCCTGAAGGAAGAGATCATCAGGGCCGAACCGGACTCGGAAGAGTTCCGAGTCAAGATCAACGAACTATCTTGGAAGTACACGTCGTCGCTGAAGAACTTTGATATGGCCAACTTATCGCAGCTAATCGTTCGACGAGCTGCGATAGTCGAAATCCTGGATCTTGCTTGCGGAAAAAATCTTGAGATGCAAGCCGCAAAAACAGGCCGGCGCAAGGATGAGAAGATTATTCACAGCATCTTCTTTCCGATGCGGAAGGACAGTGCTGATTTCGCTGACCATGATATTTGGCTATTGAGCGAGGAATATCACTACTACGATTACATCGCCTCAGATTTGCCTTTGGCAAACATCGCCTGGAGCGAGAATGAAAAGCTTTTCGAGAGCGACATCGATCAAGAATTTCAAGAGCTGCTTGCGCGCCGCGCTGACGAAAACGGCAGCAAGCGGCCAGACATCGCCTTATTCACCAAAGAGGGGTCGGCGATTATCGTCGAGTTTAAGGCTCCTGGTGTCCCAATGGATGACCATATCGGCGATCTGACAGAATATGCTCACCTGCTGGCCGCGAAATCCCGTGGAAAGCTAAAAAAGTTCTACTGCTACCTGATAGGTGACACGGTCAATCCGCTGCGGATGGGAGGCGGGTGGACGCCCTTTCCCGTCGGGAAAGGGTGGTTTCAATCAAGTGAACTACGCGACCCTAACTCTAGGCAGCAGCTCGGAGAAACGTACTCTGAGATATTGTACTTCAGCGATGTTGTTGAACGCGCAAAAAAGCGAATTGGCGTGTATCAGAAAAAACTCAATCTAAACCTTCGCAGATAGATCTAACTCAGCCGGAGCGCGGCGCCGCGCCGCGAAAATCATGCAAGCTTAGCGATGTCATCCCGGTGTTGAGCGCGCCTTAGATCCAGCATGAGCTTCCATGGTCCTTCGCCCCGGACCTTGACCTTCCAATAGGACCACCCATTGAGAGAGGTCCTTTTGCCGCTCTTTGTTCTCGCAAGATCGGTCGCGGCGGCAGATAGGGTGTCATAGGACCTTCCGTTGACCACTAGGCGGCCGTTCAGAAACGCTCCTTCGAACACCTGAGCGCCTCGCTGATACTCCATGCGCGCGAGGGAGCCGTGCGGGATGACTATTCCATCTTCTGACCAAGGAGTCCCATCCTCCGCTCGGATACGCTCAATCTTCTCTCTGGGGGCCGGCAGCCCAAGAAGACGGCGCAGAGCAATATAGGGCGGCTCCTCGAAACCGCGGCGCTCAGCCTCAATGGCCTTATGAATATCGAAGTCAATCTGGATCGAAGTCAGTTGAGCCATCGCCACCTCCTAATAATCTGTTTCTCTCTACCGCCAGCCAATTACTCCGTCAAGGAGTAGAGGAAAGAGAAGGAGGAATTTTAAAAACAAAAACCTAGCATTATCAGTCACTTGCTTCTCAAACCTAAAAATAATTCTCCTCTTTACTATTATACCGTTGATTCGGAAATACCGCAGAGAGCGCTCGTATGACTCTTTTGGGAGGCATGTCGCCTTCCGCATCCGAAAGGACTCTGAAATGGAGAGAATTGCTAACCCGCCGGCCGTGCTTCTCGGCGAGATCGACCTACTACGGTTTAACCACGCAGGAGATAGCTGCCTCGTTCTAGAGCTACTGAAGCAGTCGCTTGAGGAAGAAGAAGACCTGACAGCACAATGGACGGCATTTCGGGATAAGCTGGAAAGCCGCGCGGATCGCAACTTTGTATTGTCGTCGATCGTCGCAGCACTGTTCTACAGGCACTACGATCATCTCCTCGACCAAATTCATGAGAGAGAACGACTGCTCGATCGGGCAGCCCGGGGCGAGACGGAAGAAATTACTCTCGGGGGCGAAGCAGCATTCACTTTCGTCGGGTATGCAAACAAAGCCTTCGAACTGGTCGATTGCGTAGACTTTGGGGAGACGTTTGCTGACCGGCTGGCCCTTGCAAAAAGCAGGCTGCATAAAGCGCGGGCCCAAGCAACGAAGGAGATACGTTGGACCTTGATCTTACGCGGGACCTATGTCCGCCCAGATCTGCACCCCAGAAACCGACGCGTCTTTGTCATCGAAGATCCCGAAGAATACTTCAGGGAGGGTGACATCAAGCGAGGTGACTTCTTCATTCGGTTCGGCGGAAAGAAGGACTCCTTGGCCGTCGAAATAGACTTTGATGTACTCCACCGCTGCAGGATCGCGGCTGTGCAGATATATCCCCCTGCCAAATACAACGCACGGCTAAATCCGCTCGTACATTTTAGCCGTTTCATGCCTGCATCGACTCTTATCGATGAGGACGTCCACGGCAAAGAACTCATGCTGAAGTAAGGCTTAGCCTTGCCCTACCAAGAGCCGCGCCCCGTGGGCGCGGCTCTTTCATATCTGGCTCGATCCTCCGCTATAGCCTCCGCTAAGCGAATTCTGACGAAACACAATCTAATGCTAAGCACTTGAAGTTGTTGGTACAGTTGGGTGGGCTCGAACCACCGACCTCCTGTTCCACAGACAGGCGCTCTAACCAACTGAGCTACAACTGCATCCTTGCGCGCCGCGCCTTGGGCTGCCTGAAAAGGCTTGATGCCTGAGGGGGCTGGACGGGGCGGAAACTAGGTGCAACGGCCGGATTTGGCAAGGCCGCAGAACCCGATATTTCCCCTCTTCAGCGCGAAGAAAGGTCGATTGGCCGGGCGGGATCACCTCTCCCTTTGGGAGAGGTGGACGGAGTGCTGGGCGCGACCCGGTCGACCCATTTCCAAAAGAAAAACCCGGGCCTTTCGGGCCCGGGTTTCGCTGGCTTACATCGATCCGACCGCTCAGGCGGCGGAAGGGTAGTACTTGGAGGCGCTGGCCTTGATCGGCTCGGCGGTCTCGTTGGCGACGCGCTGGGTGAGCTCGACCAGCTCCTTGGCCTGGGCCTGGAAGGTCTCGAGCTGCTTGCGGGCGTGGCCGGTCCACAGCTCCATCGCTTCGGTCGGCGACTTGGCGCCGAACAGCTGCTGGGCGAAGTCGAGCTGAGCGCTCGAATTGGCCTTCATGAACTCGACCAGCTTGGCGGTGTACTCGCTCGCGCCCTTGGAGGCCGAAGTGAACACGGCCTCGACGGTGCCGTTGTGGGTCTCAGCGGCGTCCTTGAACTTGGCGTAGTTCTCGCGGGCCTGCGCCGCGCCCTTCTCTGCGAACGCACGCACCTGCTCGGGAACCTCGAACGGGATGATCGAGGCAGAAAACGGATCAGTCGCACCTGTCATGTTGGTCCCTCACGCTAATTGAAAAAATGGAGTGAGCCTTTCTGGCGCGCCCGCCGGCCCCGACCATGGGCCCTGCGCATTGAGCGGGTACGAAGACTGGAAACGCGAAACAAAGGTGATGGCTCGCCCAGCGCCAGCACTATGGCTGCCTATCATGTCAACATTGTGCATCGCAACGCGGCAGAGCGGTGCGATGCGAAATTTAATCTCGGGATGGGTGAGGTTCCGGAGGTCGGGAACCGGGGGTTGAGGTAGTGGGATGCGCCGGGCAACGAGCTTTTACCCTCCCCTGGAGGGAGAGGGTCGGCTCATATTGAGCGTAGCGAAATATGAGCCGGGGTGGGGTGATCTCTCCCCGCGGGGACCGCCCGTGGCGAGAGGCTGTCACCCCACCTCGTCTCACATTCGCTACGCTCATGTGAGCCGATCCTCCCCCTCCAGGGGAGGATGGGCACCGCGAGTGCTGCGCGCGCCTATGCCCTCCGCTTCGAATCCCTTGGATGCAACGTCGGCTCGGCTTGCGGGGTTGGCAGGATTAAGGTTATCGCCGCTTGGGAAGAGCTTGCGGGCTTTGGGCCGTGGACCTGGTCGCGGCTTCCGGGCGATACTAACCCTTTCTTAAGGCTGTCATTCCCGGCAGCCGCCACTCGTGAAGCGTGAGATGCAGCTGGCCTGATGACGCGTTCGGATTTCCAGTTGCGAGGGGTGGGCGATCCGCGGCTGGCCGTGCATGCGACCTCTGCCCTGCCGGTCTGGCTGTGGTCGACCGACGGCGCGCGCGTGCTGTGGGCCAATCCGGTCGGCGCCAAACTATTTGGCGCGGCCAACAGCGCCGGCCTCGCGGACAAGGTGTTCGGCCCCGCCGACAGCCACCGCCGCCAAATCGTCAGGCTCGCCCCCCAGCTGCCGGCGAACGGCGCAATACGGCTGCAGCGGCTGCGCGGCTTCGGCGCCCGGTTAGGGGCGCTGATGACCTGCGGCTGCGCGCGGCTCGACTTTGCCGATGGCGGCCATGCGGTGCTGGTCATCGCGATGGACCCGACGCTGCGCACCATGCCGCTGGTCGAGCGGCTGCATCGGCTGGTCGCCGGCGCCAAGGTGCCGATGGCGGCGTTCGCGCCCGACGGGCTGTTCGTCGGCGCGAGCGAGGCCGCGCGCTCCCTGCTCGGCTTTCGCGATCTATTCGAGGCCGGCCTCGACCGCGCCCGCAGCGATGCGCTGGCAAAAGGCCGCGCCGCGACGCCTGTTGGCATCGGCCAGATGGTGCTGCAGCGGGTCGGCAGCGGCGCCGATATCGGCCTGGTCGCGCTGATCGAGCCGGCCGCCGCCACGGCGGCGCGCGAGGCCGCGCCCGACGTGACGCCCGCGCAGCCTCCGGCCGCGGTGCTGGAGGACGCACAGCCTGCACCGAACGAGGCGCCGTCTGCGATCGCGCTGTTCGACGCATTCGCCGAGCCTGCCGAACCACCCGCCGAGACGATTGCGCCGACGCCCGAGCCGGTCGTCCCCGCGGCGGCCAAAACTCCGGTTGAAAACCAGCCGCAAGCCATTGTGTCGCCGCAGCCCGCGCCGATCAATGCAGGCATGGTCGAGCCGACTTCAGACCAGCAGTCGGGCCAGCAAGAGCCGCCCGCACCGCGTCAGCATCCGCTCCGCTTCCTCTGGCAGATGGATGAAGAGGGCCGCTTTGTGCTCGGCTCCGATGAATTCATCCGCCTGATGGGCATGCACACGGCCGCCGGCTTCGGCCGCCCCTGGCGCGAGATCGCCGCGGAATTCTCGCTCGATCCCGAGGGCCGCGTGGCCAAGGCGCTGGAAAGCAAGGATACCTGGGCCGGCATCACAGTGAACTGGCCGGCCGACGGCGGCGAGCACATTCCGGTCGAGCTCGCGGGCCTGCCGGTCTACGACCGCAACCGTCAGTTCGCCGGCTTCCGCGGCTTCGGCGTCTGCCGCGATCTCGACGCGCTCAACCGGCTCGAGGCGCTCAGGCGCTTCGAGCTGCTGGTCGACGCGCCGCCCCAGGGCCGCTCCATTGAGGCCGTCGCGTCCGATGCGGAGGCCGAGCCTGAAGCGGCGGCGGAAACAGTGGCCGAGGGCGAAGCAGAGGCACCGCCGATCGCGCCATCCGAGCCTGAGCCGCAAGCCGAGCCCGAACCGCAATCCGAACCCGACCTGCCAGAGCCCACAAGCGACGTGACTTCACACCCAACCGAACTGGACACGCCCGTGGAAACGCCTCCCAATGTCGTGCCGTTCCGCGTCGTCGGCGATACGCGGCCGCCGACGCTGACGCCGGTCGAGAACAGCGCGTTCAACGAGCTCGCGCGGCAATTGTCCGAGCGGCTCGAACGCGAGCGCGAGACCATCACGACCGACGCGGCCGGACCAGTGGCGGAGATCAGCGCCGAAGCATCGGAGCCGGAGCCGCCGCAGGCCGCAGCCGAATGGCTGACCGAGCCCGCACCGCCGCCGCGCGGGATGAGCTCGCGCGACCGCACACTGCTCGACCTGTTGCCGACGGGCATCCTGATTTACCGGCTCGACCGCCTGCTCTACGCCAATCCCGCCTTCCTCGCGCGCATCGGCTATGACAGCCTGAACGCGCTGGAGCATGCCGGCGGGCTGGATGCGCTCTATGTCGAGCCGGGCGTGTCGGCGGCCAGCAGCACCACGCAAGGCGGCACGCCTGTGACGATCAGCGCGACGGTCGCGAACGGCGAAGCGCCGCTGGCGACGACGGAAGCGCACCTCCACACCATCGACTGGGACGGCGACACCGCGCATGCGCTGATCTGCGCGCTGCCGCAGGCGGCGCCGATCGCCGCGCCTGCCGCCGCAGAGACCGTCGCCGCAGCAGAGCCTGACGCCGCGGACATAGAGTCCGCGGCCGGCGATGCCGATGCCGAGGATCTCGCCGCCATCCTCGACACCACGGCCGAGGGCATCGTGATGTTCGATGCCGAAGGCAACATCCACGCCTGCAACCGCAGCGCGGAGGCGCTGTTCGGCTATGACGGCGAGGCGCTGCTGCAGCAGAATTTGCTGACGCTGTTCGCCCCCGAGAGCCAGCAGATCGTCGCCGATTATCTGGAAAGCCTGAAGAGCCAGGACATCTCCAGCCTGCTCGATCACGGCCGCGAGGTGCTGGGCCGCGAGAAGAAGGGCGGCGTCATTCCGCTCGCGATGATCATGGGCCGCACCCGGCCCGACGGGCCGAACTTCTTCGCCGTGTTCCGCGATCTCTCGCACGCGAAGAAGGGCGAGAGCGAATTGACGAAGGCCCGCCGCCTCGTCGACGGCGCGGCCAACGCCAAGGCCGACATGCTGGCGCGGATCAGCCACGAGATCCGCACGCCGCTCAACGCCATCATCGGCTTTGCCGAGGTGATGATCTCCGAGCGCTTCGGCGCGCTCGGCAACGAGCGTTACGGCGAATACATGAAGGACATCCGCGCCTCCGGCGAGCGCGTCATCGCCATCATCGACGACCTCCTGGAGCTGTCGCGGATCGAGACCGGCAAGCTCGAGCTGAATTTCGCGAACTTGAACCTGAACGACCTGGTCGAGGCCTGCGTGACGGTGATGCAGCCGCAGGCCAACCGCGAGCGCATCATCATCCGCACCTCGCTCGCCCATGCGCTGCCGCAGGTGAGCGTCGATGCGCGCGCGATGCGGCAGATCACCATGAACCTGATCTCGAACTCGATCCGGCTCGCCAGCGCCGGCGGCCAGGTCATCGTCTCGACCGCGCTGACCGATCGCGGCGAGATCGCACTGCGCATCCGCGACACCGGCCATGGCCTTTCCGAGCGCGAAGTCGCCGCCGCGATGGAGCCGTTCCGCACCCCGCCGCCGGGCGATGCCGCCGACAGCTCGGCGCTGAGCCTGTCGCTGACGAAAGCGCTGGTCGAAGCCAACCGCGCCCGGTTCAACATCAAGAGCGCCGGCCACGGCACGCTGATCGAGGTGGTGCTCGCGCCAGCGCTGGCGGGGGCGTGAGGTGTTCTCCCTCTCCCGCTTGCGGGAGAGGGTCGGGGAGAGGGTGTCTCCACGACGGGACAATCCCCGAGAGGAAAGAGCCCTCACCCGACGCTTCGCGTCGACCTCTCCCGCAAGCGGGAGAGGTTGGCCCGCCGCACGATCAACCTACCTACTGCCGGTTTGCAGACGCGCTTAAGCCGCCCGCACCGTCTCCAAAAACCTGCTCACCTCGAGCTTCAGCCGGCTGCTGTCGTTCGACAGCGATTGCGCCGCGGACAGCACCTGCGAGGAGGCAGATCCCGTCTCGGTCGCGCCCTGGCGCACGCTGGAGATGTTGGCGCTGACCTGCGTGGTGCCGGCGGCGGCGCTTTGGACGTTGCGCGAGATCTCGCTGGTCGCGGCGCCCTGCTCTTCCACCGCGGCCGCGATGGTGGAGGAGATTTCGGACAGACGCTCGATGGTGCCGCCGATGGTCTTGATCGCACCGACGGAATCTTGCGTCGCGACCTGGATGCTCGAGATTTGCTGACCGATGTCGCCGGTCGCCTTCGCGGTCTGCTCGGCCAGCGCCTTCACTTCCGAGGCCACCACGGCAAAGCCGCGTCCGGCCTCGCCCGCGCGCGCGGCCTCGATGGTGGCGTTCAGCGCGAGCAGATTGGTCTGGCCGGCGATGGCGTTGATGAGCTCGACCACGTCGCCGATGCGCGCGGCCGCCTTGGACAATTCGCTGACGCGATCGTTGGTCTGCCCGGCCTGGGTGACGGCCTCGCCCGCCATGCGCGCGGAGGCCTGCACCTGACGGCTGATCTCGTTGACGGAGGCGGTCAGCTCCTCGGCGGCGGACGCCACCGACTGCACGTTGGTCGCCGCTTCCTCGGACGCCGCCTCGACCAGCGTGGCGAGCTCGGTCGAGCGGCTGGCGGTCGTGGTCAGCGACGTCGCCGACGCCTCGAGCTCGTTGGCCGCCGACGATACGGTCTCGACGATCTCGCCGATCGCGCCTTCGAAATCGTCCGCCATCCTGATCATGTCGGCGCGGCGGCGCTCGGCGGCGAGCTTATCCTGCCTGATCTTCTCTTCGGCCTCCTCCTGCGCCTTCCGCTCGGCGTTGACCTTGAACGTCTCGACGGCTTGCGCGATCTCGCCGATCTCATCGGGCCGGCCGAGGCCGGGAAGAACGACGGCGAAATTGCCGTTGGCGAGCTCGATCATCGCCGCGCGCATCGCGGTCAGAGGCCTCGAGACCGAACGTCCGATGAAGATGCCGAGGCCGAGCACGCTCGTCGCAATCAGCGCGATCGCGACCGCAATCCAGAACTGGATGCTGGTGCGCTCGGCCTCGTTGAGACGGTCGGCGTCGGCGCGGATGCGGTCGACCGATGTCGAGACCTGCTCGATCACCGGCTCGACCGACGCGAAGGCCTCGGACATCGCCTTCGATTCGGCCGCCAGCTTCAGCGCGGTCTCCATCCAGGCGGAGAAGTCGCGCTGATAGTCGGCGAGCTTCTGGCGCAGCTCGGCCTTGGCGCCATCGGCGATGGCTGCCGCGTCGAGGCCTGCGGCAAATTCGGACGCGCGCTTCTTCATCTCCTCGCCATATCTGGCGTTCCGACGCAGCATGAAATCCTTCTCATGCCGGCGCATCATCAGCATGATCACCTTGAGCTCGGAATTCTGGAACTGGTCGACCTGGCTCTCGATACCGTGGACGGAAGTGCGCAGGCGACCTTCGAGCCCGGACTTCTCGTCGAGGCCGAGCCGCTGTCGTTCCTCGACCACCGCGGCGAAGCGGGCCTGATAGGTCTTCAAGGACGCATTCATCGCGTCGATCTTGTGCGCGAGCTCAGGCTGGCCGAGCGCTGCGATCTTGCCGCGGAGCGTCTCGATGTCGAGCGCCACCTGCCGGCTGATCTCGACCTGGCGCTGCGCCCTGGCCGGATCGCTGCGCAGCAGAAAATCCTTCTCGGCGCGGCGCGCCTCGAGCAGCTCGACCGCGATCCTGTTGTTCAGCTCGAACACGGTGCGCGCATCCTCGGCCGCGTCGCGATAGACGCCCATCGTCCGCTCGCCGTAGAGGTGAATGCCGCCGATCAGGACGACGCCGATGACGCCAATGACGCCGATCGCGGTGATCTTGTGAGTGAGCCGCAGGGAAGGGAGCCGCATCGTGAACCAAGCTGGTGGTGAGCGATGCGGTTCATAAAGCGATATTCGGTGAAAGCTTCCGTTAATTTGCGGACACGTATTAATACGTGCACTCTCCAAGAATGCTCGCTGCTATGCACGGTGAAATGCACAGGCCGGGGCCGGCCGCCCCCTGGCCGCCGCCGGTGCACAGGTCAAGACGGCACGCTGATCGGGGTGGTGCGCGCGCCAGCGCCGACAGGGCGTAGCGTCAACCAGGCGAGTTTTCGGCGCTGCGGCGTCCCGCGTCGCGAGCCGCCGCGCATCGCTATGCGACTTGTTCCTGAGCGGAACCGAAGGCCGCGTCGCGGCTTGAATTCGTGGCGTTCCTGTTCGTCCATTTTCAACAACGCGAATTTGCACTCGCCACGTCACCGCAATGTCCGAGCGACTGAAATCGGGGGCATCCAAGAAGACCCCTCCCCAGGGGAGCGATGCTGTTTCCGACCGAAAGCCGCTGCCTTCAGGCGCTTCGGCCCGCATGAATGCCCGTGTGGTTCTCGCGCTCGTGCTGGTCGCGCTCGCGCTCTGGACCGCGGCTGGATTTCTGACCGCGCTGATCTGGGCCGCGATTCTCGCAATCGCGCTTTGGCCGCTCTACGTCAGGTTCGCCCAACGCTTCGGCGCAGGGCCGACCACGCTGACCGCCCTGGCCTTTACGCTCATGGTCGCACTCGTTCTGATCGCGCCCATGTCGCTCGCGATCTACCAGATCGCGCAGCAGGGAGAGGCGTTGGTCAGCTCGCTGAAGAAGGCCGGCGAGAGCGGGATCGAAGTCCCGGATTGGCTGGCCCGCTTGCCCGTCGCCGCTGAAAGCATCGAGCAATGGTGGCGCACCAACCTCTCCGACCCCAAGGCGGCAAGCGAGTGGCTGAAGACGGTCAGCGCCGACAATGCATCGGATCTGTTTCGAACGTTCGGCGGGCAGCTACTCCACCGGCTGTTCATGATGTTCTTTTCGCTGCTGGCTCTGTTCGTGCTGCTCCGTCATGGCCGGCTGATCGCGAGCCGCTTTCTGGAAACGTGTGACCGGCTGTTTGGCGAAGCCGGCGAAGGTCTCGTCGCGAAGATGGTCGCGACCACCCGCGGCACCGTGAACGGCACGGTGCTGGTCGCCGTAGGCGAGGGATTGCTGATCGGCGTCGGCTATCTGGTCGCGGGCGTGCCGAACGCCGTCGTTTTCACGATCCTCACTGCGGCATTTGCGATGATCCCGTTCGGCGCCTGGCTGGCCTTCTCGGCCGCGGCGCTGGTGCTGGTGTCCGGTGGCGGCAGCGGGCTGGCGGCCGCAGGTGTGTTCTGCTGGGGCTCGATCGTGATGCTTGCCGGGGATCATTTCGTCTGGCCCACACTGGTCGGCGATTCGGCCCGGCTGCCGTTTCTCCTCGCTTTCGTCGGCATCTTCGGAGGCCTCGCCGCCTTCGGCCTCCTCGGCCTGTTCCTGGGTCCCGTGATCATGGCCGCCTTGCTGACGGTCTGGCGCGAGTGGATATTCCGTCCCAATGTTCGGGAGCAGTCGGGCTGAGCCGTCCGGCTTCGCCAACCCTCGCACGCCGCGGAACTGAAAAGGCACGGCGCTTCAATCGCGCCGTGCCTTCGCATGCGAGTCGCGTTGGATCAGTGATAGATCTCGAACAGGCCGGCGCCGCCCTGGCCGCCGCCGATGCACATCGTCACCACGCCCCACTTGGCCTTGCGGCGGGCGCCTTCCTGCAGCAGATGGCCGGTGAGACGGGCGCCGGTCATGCCGAAGGGATGGCCGATCGCGATCGAGCCGCCGTTGACGTTGTACTTGGCGGGATCGATGCCGAGCTGGTCGCGGCAATACAGGCACTGGCTGGCGAAGGCCTCGTTGAGCTCCCACAGATCGATGTCGTCGATCTTGAGGCCGGTGCGCTTGAGCAGCTTCGGAATCGCGAACACCGGGCCGATGCCCATCTCGTCCGGCTCGCAGCCGGCGGTGGCCCAGGCGACGAAGCGGCCGAGCGGCTTGAGGCCGCGCTTCTCGGCGTCCTTGGCTTCCATCAGCACCACGGCGGCGGCGCCGTCGGAGAGCTGGCTGGCATTGCCGGCGGTGACGAACTTGCCGGGGCCCTTCACCGGCTCGAGTTTTGCCAATCCTTCCATCGTGGTGTCGGGGCGATTGCATTCGTCGCGATCGACGGTGTAGTCCACGATCGACTCCGCCTTGGTCTGCT
Source organism: Bradyrhizobium sp. USDA 336 (assembly GCF_044908355.1). NCBI lineage: Bacteria > Pseudomonadati > Pseudomonadota > Alphaproteobacteria > Hyphomicrobiales > Nitrobacteraceae > Bradyrhizobium > Bradyrhizobium sp. USDA 336. Next base: position 4,691,870 of record NZ_JBIYDC010000002.1, read on the forward strand.
TGTCGACGACCTTCATCTTGGTCTTCATCGGAACGATCTCGTCCTTGAACTTGTTCGCCTGCTGGGCCGCGGCCATGCGGCGCTGCGATTCCAGCGAGAACTCGTCCTGATATTCGCGGCTGAGCTTGTAGCGCTCGGCGACGATGTCGGCGGTGTCGATCATCGCCATGAAGATGTCGGGAGCGACTTTGAGCAGTTCCGGATCGACCGATTCCTTCGGCGTGCCGCCGCCGGGAATCGAGATGCTCTCGACGCCGCCGGCGACGATGCAATCGGCGCCGTCGGAGCGGATCGAGTTTGCGGCCATCGCGATGGTCTGCAGGCCCGACGAGCAGAAGCGGTTCACCGACACGCCGGCGGTGGTCTTCGGCAGCCCCGCGAGCAGCGCGGCCTGGCGGCCGATGTTCGGCGCGCCATGGGCGCAATTGCCGAGATAGCAGTCCTCGACATAGTCCTTCTCGACGCCGGCGCGGTCCACCGCGTGGTGAATGGCGTGGGCCGCGAGCGACATCGGCGGCGTGATGTTGAACCCGCCGCGGCCGGATTTCGCCAGGCCCGTGCGCGCATAGGAAACGATGACGGCTTCACGCATTGTTTTCTCCCTTGTCGAACGATTTGGAACGGAGCGTCCTAGCGCCATTGGTACACAAAGTCAGGAGGTCGCGGGGAAAATAAAACGCCGCCTCCGGTGAAGGAAGCGGCGTTGTTCCGCGGGTCGGAATATGTCTGTAGAAGGCGATGGAATTCGACTCTGTCGGCTCGCTGTGTCACCTCTCCCCGGCGGGGAGAGGTCGGATTGCGCCAGCAATCCGGGTGAGGGGCCGCAGCAATCGGTGAGAGCCTAACCCCTCACCCGGATCGCATCTTACGATGCGACCCGACCTCTCCCTTCGGGAGAGGTGAAGCTCAGAACGTCAGCGCCTTTGCCTGCTTGACCTGAGGCAGGGCCTGCACCTTGGCGAGCACGTCGGCCGGCACCACACCGTCGACCTCGACCAGCGCAATGGCATCGCTGCCGGGCGCGACGCGGCCGAGATGGAACGTGGCGATGTTGATCTTGGCGTCGCCCAGAAGCCCCGCGAACTTGCCGATGAAGCCCGGCTTGTCCTCGTTGGTGACGTAGATCATCGACTTGCCGAACTCGGCGTCGACGCGGATGCCCTTGATGTCGACGAGGCGCGGCTTGCCGTCGGCGTAGACGGTGCCCGAGACCGACCGCTCCTGCCGCTCGGTGGTGACCGTGACGGTGATCAGGCTCTCATAGTCGCTCTGGGCGGCGCGGACGATCTCGTCCACCACCATGCCGCGCTCCTTTGCGACGACCGGCGCGGACACCACGTTGACCTCGCCCAGCATCGGCCGCAGCAAGCCCGACAGCACCGCGGAGGTGATCGCCTTGATCTTCATCTCGGCGACGTGGCCCTCATAGGTGATCTCGACCTTGAGGATGCCGCTCTCGGTGAGCTGTCCCGCGAACGAGCCGAGCTTCTCGGCGAGCGCGATGAACGGCTTCAGCTTCGGCGCTTCTTCCGCCGTGATCGAGGGGAAGTTGACCGCATTCGAGATCGCGCCGGTGAGCAGGTAATCCGACATCTGCTCGGCGACCTGCAGCGCGACGTTCTCCTGCGCTTCGGTGGTGGAGGCGCCGAGATGCGGCGTGCAGATCACGTTGGGATGGCCGAACAGCACGCTCTTGGTCGCGGGCTCCTCGACGAAGACGTCGAAGGCGGCGCCGGCGATGTGCTTGGCGTTGAGCGCATCGACCACCGCCTGCTCGTCGACGAGGCCGCCGCGGGCGCAATTGATCAGGCGCACGCCCTTCTTCATCTTGGCGATCGCGGCCGCGTCGATGATGTTCTTGGTCTTCTCGGTCAGCGGCGTGTGCAGCGTGATGAAGTCGGCGCGCCTGAGCAGATCGTCGAGATCGACCTTCTCGACGCCGATGTCCTTGGCGCGCTCCGGCGACAGGAACGGGTCGAACGCGATCACCTTCATGCGCAGGCCGAGCGCGCGGTCGGCGACGATCGAGCCGATATTGCCGCAGCCGACGACGCCAAGCACCTTGCCGGTGATCTCCACGCCCATGAAGCGGTTCTTCTCCCACTTGCCGGCCTGCGTCGAGGCGTCGGCCTGCGGAATCTCGCGGGCGAGCGCGAGCATCAGGGTGATGGCGTGCTCGGCGGTCGTGATCGAATTGCCGAACGGCGTGTTCATCACGATGATGCCCTTGGCCGTCGCGGCCGGGATCTCGACATTGTCGACGCCGATGCCGGCGCGGCCGATCACCTTCAGCCTGGTCGCCTTCTCGAGGATCTTGGCGGTCGCCTTGGTCGCGGAGCGGATCGCAAGGCCATCGTAATTTCCGATGATCTCGGCCAGCTTGTCCTTGTCCTTGCCGAGATTGGGCTGGAAGTCGACCTCGACACCGCGATCCCTAAAGATCTGCACGGCAGCGGGCGAGAGCGCGTCGGAAATGAGAACTTTGGGTTTGGTCATGGGGATGTGTCCTTCACCGTCCCTGAGGGAGGATCGGCCCGAGGGCCGGAAATGCGTGAGTGACTTGGAAGCTTGTTGGTCTCCCTCTCCCCGTTCTTACGGGGAGAGGGTTGGGGTGAGGGGCAGCCACAGGCGAAGTGCTCGTGGAGAGAGCCCCTCACCCGGATCGCTGCGCGACCCGGCCTCTCCCCGTAAGGACGGGGAGAGGCGAAGAAGAAACTTACGCTGCCTTGGGCAGAGCGGCCTTGGTCTCGGCGAAGGCCCAGTCGATCCACTGCGTCAGCAGCTCGACGTCCTTTGCTTCCACCGTGGCGCCGCACCAGATGCGCAGGCCCGCCGGCGCGTCGCGGTAATAGGCGAAGTCGTAGCCCGCGCCTTCCTTCTCGACGAGGGAAACCAGCTTCTTGCTGAACTCCGCCTGCGCGTCCTCGGACAGCGAGGTGATCGCGGGATCGGTGAACTTCAGGCACACGGAGGTGTTGGAGCGGATCGAAGCGTCCTTGGCGAGGAAGTCGATCCAGGGCGTCTTCGCCTTCCAGTCCGCCAGCACCTTGGTGTTGGCGTCGGCGCGCGCGATCAGCGCCTTGAGGCCGCCGATCGACTTGGCCCAGTTCAGCGCATCGAGATAATCCTCGACGCAGAGCATCGACGGCGTGTTGATGGTCTCGCCGACGAAGATGCCTTCGTTGAGCTTGCCGCCCTTGGTCATGCGGAAGATCTTCGGCAGCGGCCAGGCCGGCTTGTAGGTCTCGAGCCGCTCCACCGCGCGGGGCGAGAGGATCAGCATGCCATGCGCGGCCTCGCCGCCGAGCGCCTTCTGCCAGGAGAAGGTGACGACGTCGAGCTTGGCCCAGTCGAGCGGCTGTGCAAACGCGGCGGAGGTGGCGTCGCAGATGGTCAGGCCTTCGCGGCTCGCGCTGATCCAGTCCGCGTTCGGAACGCGCACGCCCGACGTGGTGCCGTTCCAGGTGAAGACGACGTCGCTCTTGGGATCGACCTTCGACAGATCGGGGATCTCACCGTAGGCCGCATTGAGCTTGGTGACGTCCTTGAGCTTCAATTCCTTGACGATGTCGCTGACCCAGCCTTCGCCGAAGGATTCCCAGGCGAGCGTGGTGACGGGCCGTGCGCCGAGCAGCGACCACAGCGCCATCTCGACCGCGCCGGTATCGGAGGCCGGCACGATGCCGATGCGGTAATCGGCGGGGACCTCAAGCACTTCGCGCGTCAGGTCGATCGCGAGCTTGAGCTTGGTCTTGCCGATCTTCGCGCGATGCGAGCGGCCGAGAGCTGCGTCCTTGAGATTTTGGGCGTTCCAGCCGGGGCGCTTGGCGCAGGGGCCGGAGGAGAAATGCGGCACGGTCGGCCGCGAAGCGGGCTTCGCTACAGTCATGATCTACCCTTCCAGATAGTAAGCCTCCCGTTGGGGGGAGGTGTCCCGCCGCGGCTGATACGGGAATCGGGAAGGTCCGTCAAGGAAGTTCCGGGGCCTCACGCGCCAGTGATGGCGTTTCCGGTGCAATATCGGGGGATTCGACAACAGCGAGCGCATTCAGCAAGTCCGTGGCATCGCTGATCAATTGCGCCGCCTTGCGGCGGCTTCCGACCTTCAAAATGCATTTTTCATTGGCCTGCACGACGTAGTCGTTGCCGACCTTGATCATCGAATAGCTTGTCATCGAAATATCCCGAACCGAGCGAGCCCGGTGTCAGATGCCCCCGTAGCACCCTTCGTTCCTTCATCAATGTGAACGACGGAGCGGTAGTTTACCGGCTCTTAACACGACTGAATGAAAAGCCCGCTTTTCGCCGGCTGCGCAGCGCTCGCGTCGCACTGCCTCAAAAGCGGACAGTCATGCCGACGTGACTCGCCGCAAAGCCGAGCCGCTTGTAGAAGCGCTGCGCATCGACGCGCGTCTGATGCGTGAGCAACTCGACCAGATTGCAGCCGCGCGCCTTTGCTTCCGTCACGGCCCATTGCACCAATTGCTCGCCGATGCCGCGGCTGCGACACTCGGTGGCAACGCGAACATCCTCGAGCAGGCCGCGCGATCCGCCTTGCGAGCTCAGGCCCGGGAGGATCGCGAGCTGCAGGCAGCCGACCACCCTGCCCTCACTCTCGGCAACCACCAGCGTCAGATTCGGATCGCGCGCGATCCGCGCGAATGCGTCGTAATAGGCGGCCGGCAACGGATCCTCCACGCGCTCGCGCGCGCGGCCGAGATGATCGTCCGCGAGCATCGCCACGATCGCGGCGACGTCCTCGCGGCGCGCGGGACGGATAGAGACGGCTTCGGCATTCATGTCAGGCGACTCCGCACCTCAGCGCGCCGGCGGAAGGCCGAGAAACGCTTCGACGTCGCCGATCCAGCGGCGGACGGAGGCATAGCGGCCGAGGTCGAAGCCGCCTTCATGCGCGAGGCGCGTATAGGCGAGCAGCGACACGTCGGCTAGCGACACCTCGTCGCCGGCGAAGAAGCGGCTGGCGGCGAGATGCTGCTCCATGCGGTCGAGCGCCGCATAGCCGCGCTTGACCTTTTCAGGATCGAGCTCGGAGGAATCCTTGCCGAGATAGACCATGAGGAAGCGGCACACGGCGATATAGGGCTCGTGGCTATACTGCTCCCAGAACAGCCATTCGTCCATCTTGGCCGCCGTGAAGGCGTCGCGCGGAACCAGCGCGCTGTCGCGGGCGAGATAGCGGATGATGGCGTTGGACTGGGCCAGCGTGCGGCCGTCGTCGAATGCGACGGTCGGCACCTGGCCGGCGCCGTTCATCTTCAGGAATTGCGGCGTGCGCGTCTCGCCCTTGCGGGTGTCGACCTCGATCCACTGGTAGGGCAATGCGAACTTGTCGCAGACCCACTTCACCTTGAGACAATTGCCGGAATTGCTGTCGCCGTAGATCTTCATCGCTGCCGCCCCACTTTCGGGACGACAGAGCATCAGGACGAAGCGAAGCTGTCAACAAGAAGCGGACGGCTCAGAACTTGTAGCCGAGGCCGAGGCGCGCGTTGTTCAGCGTCACCTGCGTGTTCATGACGGGAGAGAATCTCACATATTCATATTCGATGCGGGCGAACAAGCCGTCCCAAACGCAGTATTCGAGCCCGAGGCCGGCGGTCCAACCCACGGCGTAAGTGTTGGTCCTGTGCTGACCTTGCGTGCCCGACTGCGCAGGAACCGGGCCCCACGTTCCAAGTGTCGTCGTGGTGTTGCCGAAGAAATCCGTCGTCGTCGTGTCCTGTCGCATCGACACGCTGCTGGTCACGGTGCGCGACACGTCCATTCGCCCGACGGCAGCGCCCATGAAGGCATAGGGCATGAAGCTGCCGCCGTCCCAGCCCACGCGGCCGCGGAGCGTCACCATGTCCTTGACCTGGGCCGCCGCGGCACCCGTCAGCGTAACGGCATAGTTGTTGGTGATGCCGGGGGCCCGCACCTCACCAGGCGGGTTGACGATGACGAGCGAGTTGGATCCCGACGTCAATGTCGCCATATTATTGAAGTAGCTGTAGGTGCCCTCGAGACTGAGAACGGCATCATACCATTGCCAGTTGCGGCCGACGAAGCCACCGAAATTGGTGCTTTGAGTGTTGGTCTTGTTCAGCAGCGACCACGTCGAGGTCGGCCCCTGGAGTACGCTGTCGCGGAAGATGTAATTGGTCAGGCCGACCACGCTCTGGCTGAAATCCGTGGCATCTGCGGTATAACCGCCATGACCGCCGACATAGAAGCCATTCCAATTGACGGAGGTCTTCGACAAACCGTCGGCGAAGCCGCCGCGCAGCACGGGCAGGTCCGGCATGTCGGCCGCTTGTGCGGCAGACACCGTCCCCAACATCGCCGCTGCCAACACCAGCCTACGCATCACCACGCTCCATCGGACTCGAACTGTTGCGATGATCATCGCCTGTTAACCTTAACCAATGGTTGCGCCGGGCGCCTTCGGCGCACCTCGCCATGAAAAATACGCAAAGCAAAACGGCGCGGGATGATCCCGCGCCGTTAAGGAGTCCTAACCGATCAGCTTGCGATCAGCCCTTGGTGACCAGCGGCGGCGGCACGTAGGCCGGCGGGCTGTTGAGATCCCAGCGCACGCCGAGCTTGACGTCGTGCGAGGTGATGTCCCTGACCTTGATCGTGGTCGGGCCCGAGGCGCTGTTGTCGAACAGGCGGTAGTTGCCGGGCGCGGCATCGCCGAGGTTCATGTAGCTGTAGGCCAGTTCGACGGTGAAGCCGGGATTGACCTTGTAGGCAAGACCGGCGTGAGCGGCCCAGGCGAGGTTCCACTTTCCGTTGTCGGCGAAGTAGGCGACGCTGTTGTTGAGCAGCGGGCTGTAGGACACGCCGTCGTCGCGGAAGCCGCTGAGCTTGTTGTAGGAGCCGCCGACGCCCGCGCCGATGAACGGCGTGACGCACCACCAGGTGCCGAGGTCGACATAGGCGTTGGCCATCACGAGCCACTCGGACTTGCTGCCGCTGTAGTTGTTGACGCCGACGAAGCCGGGTCCCACGACATTGTCGCTACCGTGCAGATTGGCCTTGCCCCGGTACTGGCCGATGACGTCGGCGCGGAACCAGTTGTTGAAGCGATAGCCGACGCCGAGGCCGAACAGCGGCGAGGAGTCGAAGCCGAGGCCTTCCGTCGTCTTCGAGTACCCGGCCGGCAGGGCGCTCTCGATGCGCTTCGCGCTCTGGTTGGTCATGCCGATGTCGCCGCGCAGATACCAGCCGCCGAAGTCGGCGGGCGGAGCCGGCGGCGCGTACATCGGAGGGGGGGCGGCGATCGGCATATCGGCGGCGAACGCCATCGACGAGATCAGGGTTGCCGCACCCGCGGCAAGGAGAGACTTAACGCTACGCATTGGCTTCGTCCTTATGGCCGGTGAGGCTGAATACGAGCGCCTCACGTTCTGGAAACTCACGGGGGGACGATGCCAGCAAATGTTTAAGCGCCACTTAACCCTAATTTTTAAGGTTGATTTTTTCTCACCCTACACGCGCGCGCCGTGCGAGCGTTGCAAAAATGCCGCGCCAAATGCGACATCGGCGCCGCATTCCCTAACGATGTGTGAAGCCGCAACGCGGCAAGAGAGGATGCGTTAACGCGCGTTTCGCGGCAGATTGGGCAGGAACACCGCGAGCAGCCCGATCGCCGGCAGATAGGCGCAGACCTGGTAGACGAACTCGATCGAGGTGTGGTCGGCGAGCTTGCCGAGCACGGCCGCGCCCAGGCCCCCGATGCCGAAGGCGACGCCGAAGAACACGCCGGAGATCATGCCGAAGCGGTGCGGCACCAGCTCCTGCGCAAACACGATGATCGACGACGTCGTCGAGGAGATGATCAGGCCGATGGCGACGCTGAGCACCGCGCTCGCAACGAGCCCGGCATGGGGCAGCGCCAGCGTGAACGGCAGCGCGCCGAGGATCGAGATCCAGATCACGATCTTGCGGCCGAAGCGGTCGCCCAGCGGACCGCCGAGAAACGCACCCACGGCGTTCGCCGCGAGAAAGACGAAGAGATAGATCTGGGCCGCCTGCGTCGAGACGCCGAAACGGTCGATCAGGTAGAAGATGTAATAGCTCGACAGGCTCGAAACGTAGAGCTGCTTGGAGAACAACAGCACGACGAGCACTGCGAGCGCTACCGCGACACGGCGCGAGCTCGGCGCGCCGGGCTGGCTGTGGACGGGCACCGCTTTCTTCGTCGCGATCTGCGGCGCGTACCAGCGCCCAATGCGCCAGAGAATCAGGATGGCGAGGAACGCGATCGAGGAGAACCAGGCGATGCTGCCCTGCCCGAACGGCACCACGATCAACGCGGCGAGCACCGGCCCCATCGAGGTGCCGAAGCTGCCGCCGAGCTGGAACACCGATTGCGCGAAGCCGTAGCGTCCGCCCGAGGCGAGCCGCGCGATGCGCGCCGACTCCGGGTGAAATACCGCCGAGCCGAGGCCGACCAGCGCGGCGGCGACGAGGATGACGAGATATTGGTGCGCGACGCTGAGCAGCAGCAGGCCGAAGAAGGTCGAGGCCATGCCGACCGCGAGCGAATAGGGCTGCGCCTTCTTGTCGGTGTAGTGCCCGACCACCGGCTGCAACAGCGAGGCCGTGAACTGGAACGCCAGCGTGATCATGCCGATCTGCGCGAAGTCGAGCGCGTAGGCGTCCTTCAGGATCGGGTACACCGAGGCGATCAGCGACTGCATGGTGTCGTTGAGGAAGTGCGAGACGCTGATGCCGGCGAGCACGATATAGGCCGGCCCCGCGGCGGCGGCCGGCGCCACGTCGGCGACGACGACGGGCTCGGCCAGCGTTTCCTCTGAGACAACGACAGGCTTGTTCAAGGCGGCAATCCGGCGCGGCAGATGGCCGCGAGGTGCTGATTACGACGCAAGCGGCGGCGGGACCATCGTCAATCGCAAATGGCTGGGATGCGTATCTTACCCTCTCCGCGAATCCGATATCGTAGGGTGGGCAAAGGCGCCCTTGCGCCGTGCCCACCATCTTTCCGATATGGCGACAGACGCGTGGGCACGCTTGGCTTTGCCCACCCTACGATACTTGTAGCCCGGATGGAGCGCAGCGTAATCCAGGACCTTTATCGCCCGTCGCACGAATCCCGGATTTCGCTGCGCTCCATCCGGGCTACGATCGCGCCTTACGCCGCGGCCTGCCCCAATGCCGAAACGATGGTGTCGACGACGTCCTCGACGAGGTGACGGTCCTCGCCTTCGCCCATGACGCGGATCACGGGCTCGGTGCCGGAGGAGCGGATCAAGAGGCGGCCATGGCCATTGAGGCGCTTCTCGCCGTCGGAGATCGCCGACTTGACGTCGGAATCATCGAGCGGCCTGCCGCCCTTGTGGCGGACGTTCTTGAGGATCTGCGGTAGCGGATCGAAGCGGTGGCACACCTCGGACACCGGGCGGCGCAGCTTCTGCACCACGGCGAGCACCTGCAATGCGGCGACAAAACCGTCGCCGGTCGTGGCGTAGTCGGAGAGGATGATGTGGCCGGACTGCTCGCCGCCGAGATTGTAGCCGCCGTTCAGCATCTGCTCGAGCACGTAGCGGTCGCCGACCGGCGTGCGCACCAGCTCGAGCCCCTGCCCTTGCAGGAAGCGCTCCAACCCGAGATTGGACATCACGGTGGCGACGATGCCGGGACGCGAGAGGCGTCCATCCTCCTTCCAGCTCTGCGCGATCACCGCGAGCAGCTGGTCGCCGTCGACGACATGGCCGCGCTCGTCGACCAGGATGACGCGATCGGCGTCGCCGTCCAGCGCAATGCCGATGTCGGCGCGCATCTCGCGCACCTTCTTCGACAGCGCCTCCGGCGAGGTCGAGCCGCAATCCTTGTTGATGTTGAAGCCGTCGGGCTCGACGCCGATCGGCACCACGTCGGCGCCCAATTCCCACAGCGCCTCGGGCACGACCTTGTAGGCGGCGCCGTTGGCGCAATCGATCACGACGCGCAGGCCCTCGAGCGAAAGGTCGCGCGGCAGCGTGCGCTTGGCGAATTCGATGTAGCGGTCGTGCACGCCGTCGATGCGGCGGGCGCGGCCGAGGCTCGCGCTCTGGGCGAGCCGCTTGTCGAGGGATTCGTCGAGCAGCTGCTCGATCTGCCGCTCGACATCGTCGGAGAGCTTGAAGCCCTGCGGGCCGAACAGCTTGATGCCGTTGTCCTCGAACAGATTGTGCGAGGCCGAGATCATCACGCCGAGATCGGCGCGCATCGACTTGGTCAGCATCGCGACCGCCGGCGTCGGCATCGGGCCGACCAGCAGCACGTCCATGCCGACCGAGGTGAAGCCTGCTACCATGGCGTATTCGATCATGTAGCCGGACAGACGGGTGTCCTTGCCGATCACGACGCGGTGGCGGTGGTCGCCGCGCTGAAACGCAAGGCCCGCGGCCTGGCCGACCTTGAGCGCGAGCTCCGGCGTGATCAGTCCGTTGGCGCGGCCCCTAATCCCGTCCGTCCCGAAATATTTGCGGCTCATATCGTCCCCCAAGCAGCAACCAGGGACTCCCCTCTACAACCACGGGCTGCCCCAACGGGACCCGCATCCCTGATTTGCCGAGGTCTTATAAAGCTATCGCGGCTAACTTGGCTTCAAAAAATATGATGAATCATTACGGAACCGGCGCCGCGACCGCCCCCGATAACACATTGTTAACATTGCAATTCCGGCGTGACCAGCGAAAAGCGGTGGAACTCGCCTTAATCCGAGCGCTTCACATGGCCGTCCGCGCGGCTCGGCGCCGGCTGGGTGACGTTAACGGGATCGGAGCCCGGGAAGGTCTCCTCCAGCCCTTCTTCGAGCGCCTCCTCGAGATCATGCTTCTCCTTGATCTCTTCCGGCGAAGGTCCTGCGTGCGGCTTCGTCATGACGCTCTCCTTGGCACTCTCCTTCCAAAACGTTCTGCAAACGATTTGGCTGTGCATCCAACCATGCTAGATGACCCCGAAATCTTCCGATGCAAGACTGTTTGGTACGTGACGGGCCGGGGAAACGACATGAAGCATATTACCTGTATTGACGATCTTCGCACGCTGCATCGGCGCCGCGTGCCGAAGGCATTCTTCGACTATTGCGACCGCGGCTCCTACGCGGAGGAGACGCTGCGCGCCAACCGCGAGGACATGCAGGCGATCAAGTTCCGCCAGCGCATCCTGGTCGACGTCTCCAAGCGCGACACCTCGACCACGATCCTCGGCGAGCCGTCGACGATGCCGCTGATCCTCGCGCCGGTCGGCCTGCTCGGCATGCAGCACGGCGACGGCGAGATCCACGCCTGCCGCGCCGCGCAGGCCGCCGGCATCCCGTTCACGCAATCGACGATGTCGATCTGTTCAATCGAGGACATCGCCGCCAGCGTCGAGAAGCCGTTCTGGTTCCAGCTCTACGTCATGAAGGACCGCGGCTTCATCAAGGAATTGATCCAGCGCGCGATCGCTGCCAAGTGCAGCGCGCTGGTGCTCACGGTCGACCTGCAGGTGATCGGCCAGCGCCACGCCGACATCAAGAACGGCATGACGGTGCCGCCCGAATGGTCGCTGTCGAAGCTGCTCGACTTCGCCAGCAAGCCGGCCTGGGTCTCCGGCGTGCTGCAGGGCAAGCGCCGCACCTTCGGCAACATCGCCGGCCACGTGAAGAACACCGAGGATCTCAACCGCCTCGCCGAATGGACCGCCTCGCAGTTCGACACCTCCTTGAACTGGAAGGACGTCGAGTGGGTCCGCAGCATCTGGCCGGGCAAGCTGATCATCAAGGGCATCCTCGACGTCGAGGACGCCGAGGAAGCCGCCAAGACCGGCGCGCAGGCGCTCGTGGTCTCCAACCACGGCGGCCGCCAGCTCGACGGCGCGCCGTCCTCGATCGAGGTCCTGCCCGAGATCGCGGACGCGGTGGGCGACAGGATGGAGATCATGTTCGACGGCGGCATCCGCTCCGGCCAGGACGTGATGCGCGCGCTGGCGCTCGGCGCAAAGTCCTGCATGATCGGCCGCGCCTATGCCTATGGCTTAGGTGCCGGCGGCCAGGCCGGCGTCGCCAAGGCGATCGACATCATCCAGAAGGAGCTGCTCACTACGATGGGCCTGTGCGGCGTCAACCGGGTGGACGAGATCGACGATCACGTGATTGCGGTGTGAGGGCGTCTGCCGGGATGCCGCAGCAATAATCACGGTCGTCCCGGACAAGCGCGCCCAAAGCGCGCGCCGATCCGGGACCCATAGCCACAGGCAGGTGTGGCTATGGGGACTCGGAGTGGCCTGCTTCGCGCAACAACTTTTCCCTGTGGTTATGGGTCCGGATCTGCGCTGACGCTTGTCCGGGACGACGGCGGTGTTTGAGGCGGCAGGTGCGCGTCTCGCAGCCCCTCACATCGGCGGCGTCAGGCCGTCGCGGCCGACGCTGACGCGGTTGGTCTCGAACGAGCCGTCGGGCAATTGCTTCATGAAGGCGATCACCTTGGCGCCGGGCTTCAGCTCGGATTTGTCGCCGGGCACGAAGGTTACGACCGGCGTGTCGTCGGCGACGAACACCTTCTTCTCGCCGTCCTTGTACTTGACCAGCAGCGTGTGACCGTCATTGCCGACGACGCTCTCCGCGACGGTCGCATTGGTCATGCTGGAGTTGGGCTTGAGGTCCCAAGGTCGCGAACCTTCCCCGGTGCCGCGCATGCTTTCCGGAAACACGTGCACCTCGACGGCGTTCTGGCTGCCGTCCGGTCCCGGCACGGTGGTGGCGCCGATGAACGAGCCCGGCTTGATGTCAGCGAGTGAAATCTTCGTGACGCCCGACACGTTCACGTCCGAGGCGAGGCGAAGCTTGACCTCTTCACCGCTGCGCGACTTGACCTGCATGGTGTCGCCATTGACGCTTTCGATGGTGCCGCGCACGCGCGTCGGCACCGGCGCTCTCTGGGCGAAGGCGCAGTAGGTCGAGACGACCACCATCGCGACGGCGATCAGTGGACGTGTGAAGGTTGCACGTTGAACAGTCATGACGGTCTCCGTTGCCCCCAGGAATAGAGAACTCCGAAAGACCCTGCGCTATTCTCTCAAGACTTCGTGAGATCGGCATCAACCAATGCGCGCAGCTCGGCGGTGACCTCGGGGCGCCGCCCGAACCACAGCTCGAAACCGCGCACCGCCTGATGCAGCAGCATGCCGAGCCCGTCGGCGGTCTTCAGGCCGCGCGCCGTCGCCGCGGCGAGCAGCGGCGTCACCAGGGGAACGTAGACGAGGTCGCCGACGACGGCATCTTGCGGCAGGCGCGCGAGGTCGACGTCGAGTGAAGGCTGGCCATGCATGCCGAGCGAGGTCGTGTTCACGAGAAGTTTTGCGCGCGGCAGCACGTCGCCGATCGCGTCCCACGGCAGCGGATGCACGTTCGATCCGAACTGTTGTGCCAGCGTCTCGGCCCGCGCCATGGAGCGATTGGCGACATGCACGCAGCTGATGCCGCGTTCCAGCAGGCCGAACACGACCGCGCGCGAGGAGCCGCCGGCGCCCAGCACCAGCGCCGCCTCGGCCATGTCCCAGCCGGGCGCGCTGGCGTCGAGATTGTTGATGAAGCCTTCGACATCGGTGTTGGTTGAGCGCAGCTCGCCGTCGGCGAACCACAGCGTGTTCGCGGCGCCGACGGCCCTGGCGCGGGCGTCGGGCGTCGACAGCGCCAGCACGGCTTCCTTATGCGGGATGGTGACGTTGGCACCGACGAAGCCGCGCAGCGACAGTCGCAGCACGAAATCGCGCAAATCCTCGGGCGGCACCGCCTCGATGACATAGCCGCCCTCGAGATCGAGCGTGCGCAGCCAGTGATGGTGGATCAGCGGCGAGCGCGAATGCGCGGCCGGCCATCCGATCAGACAGGCTGCAGGGGGCTTGGGCGTGGTCATCTTTCCCTCGGGTCGTTTCCGAGGCGATCCATTTCGCGTCGCGCCCGCTCTGTCAAGCGCGCGTGGTCAGCTCGCAGCGGTCTCGTCGGCGGCCCGGCCCTTGATGTCGGAGATGGCGCGCTCGAGGCTCGTGCGGTAGCGCGCGCGCGGCGGCGTGACGCCATGGGTGAGCAGCGCGCGGCGGACCGCGGGCGAGGCCCCCGTGATGAACAGCCGGATGCCTTGGCGGTGCGCCTTGGCGGCGACGCGGCCGATCACGTTGGCCGCGGTAGAATCCAGGAACGGCACCGCGGCGAAATCGACCACGAAGGCCTTACGCCTGTCGGCAATGCCGTCGAGCACGCTGCCGATCGCCGAGGCCGCGCCGAAGAAGAACGCGCCGGTGATGCGATAGACCAGCACGTCGCAGTCGACCGCAAGCGCGGGATCGTAACGCACACGGTCGCCGTTGCCGTCGTCGGGGCGATCATCCGCAACCAGTGGCGTCCGCTCCTCGATGCCGGTCATCTCCGCCATGCGATGGATGAACAGCACCGCGCCGAGCGCGAAACCGACCAGGATGCCCTCGGTGAGATCGCGGAAGATCGTGAGCAGGAAGGTCGCGAGCAGCACCACGGCATCGCCCCATGACGAGCGCAAGAGCGTCGCGAATTCGTGCTTCTCCGCCATGGTCCAGGCCACCACGACCAGCACCGCGGCGAGCGCGGCCAGAGGGATGTAGCTTGCGAGCGGGGCCGCGACCAGCATGAACAGCAGCAGGAACACCGAATGCAGCATGCCGGCGAGCGGCCCGCGCGCGCCGGCGCGGATGTTGGTCGCGGTGCGCGCGATCAGCCCGGTGACGCAGATGCCGCCGAACAGCGCCGAGCCGATATTGGCCGCGCCTTGCGCCACCAGCTCGCAATTGGAGCGGTGACGGCGGCCGGTCATGCCGTCGGCGACCACCGCCGACAACAGCGATTCGATCGCCGCCAGCAGCGCAAACGCGATCGCATCCGGCAGCACCGCCCTTGCCTTCTCCAGCGAGAATGCGGGCAGCGCCGGCGAGGGCAATTCGCGCGGGATGCCGCCGAAGCGCGAGCCGATCGTTTCCACCGGCAACGAGAATATCGCGCACACGAAGGCGGCGAAGACGACCGCGATCAGGATGCCGGGCCAGGAGGGACGCCAGACCCGCAACGAGGCGATGATGGCGATGCTGACGATCGCGACCAGCACTGCGGATGGATTGATCGTGTTGAGGCCGCCGGCGAGCGCGACGAGCTTCGGCACGAACTCGCTCGGCTCCTTCCCCGCGAGCGTGATGCCGAAGAGATCGCGGAGCTGGCTGGCAAGGATGATGACGGCGATGCCGGCGGTGAAGCCGACCGTGACCGGATAGGGAATGAACTTGATGTAGGTGCCGACCCTGAGCAGCCCTGCGCCGATCAGGAACAGGCCGGCCATCATGGTGGCGAGAATAACGCCATCGACGCCGTGCCGCTCCGCGGTCGCCGCGACCAGAACGATGAAGGCACCGGCAGGGCCGCCGATCTGGAACCGGCTGCCGCCGAGCATGGAGGCGATGAAGCCGCCGGCGACGGCGGTGTAGAGGCCGCGGTCCGGCGTCACGCCCGAGGCGATTGCGATCGCCATCGACAGCGGCAGCGCGACGATCGCGACCGTCAGGCCGGCGAAGACGTCGGCGCGGAAATCCGCAAGGCCGTAGCCTTCGCGAAAGACGGTGACGAGCTTCGGCAGATACAGTTCGGCAAAGGTCGGCTGACGCAGCTGGTGCAGCCGTCCTGCCTGATCGCTCGTGATGCTCATGTCAGCAAAGTGCTCCGCTGGCCCCACAATGCTCCGAAGCATCGTGCGTCCTAAGGTGCGACGATGCGCTAGCCCATCTTGATCCCGGGCACGATCAACGCGCGATCATGCTCCGACACGGCGCGGCGGCCCCGGCTCCTTCAAGCGAACGCCACGTCCGCCACTGTCGCTGCGGGCCTGCTCGCCGATCAGCTCGACGCCGGCCCGGTCGAACGCCTCGACCACCTTGATCAAGGTCTCGACCACGCCACGAACATTGCCGGTGGAGGCCTCCATCCGCTGGATGGTCGGCAGCGACACGCCGGCGAGCTCGGCCAGGGTTTTCTGGTCGATGCCGAGCAACGCGCGGGCTGCCCGCATCTGGAACGAAGTGATCACCTTGGCCTCACTTACGAGCAGTTATAAGTGATATCTAGAACATATACAATGATGTAGAATACATCATACGGTGGCGAAAGCAAGGGAGGCGTCGTCCATAGCCTCCGTCATTGCGAGCGCAGCGAAGCAATCCAGAATCTTTCCGCGGAGGGATTTCTGGATGGCTCCGCTGCGCTCGCAACGACGGAGTGTGGTGCAGTGGCATACGAGAATCTCGTGTCCCGGACGCGCTGCAACGCTCTTGGCGTTGCTGCGCAGAGCCGGGACCCAGAAATTCCAAGCACGCTGATACATGGGCCCCGGCTCTGCAGCGCACCGCTGAAGGAGCGCTGCGCTGCGTCCGGGGCACGAGATCGCCTACCCGATCACGCCGCGTGCTGATGTGCGGCGATGATCTGGTCGGCGGCGCGGCCGGTGACTTCGGCCATGTGGTCGAATTGGCGCGTGAAGCTGCCGGCGCCAGCGGTGGCCGAGCGCAGCTCCACGATCAGCTCGCCGATCTCCGCTTCCGGCATCATGGCGCGGACACAGTCCCAGCCGGTCCAGCCCTCACGGGTGTCGAAGCCGAGAATCTGGCCGCGCCGCGCCGACAGGATCGCGTTGATCTTGGCGGTGGCGTCGGTCGGGCAGACGATCTCGACCATGTGGATCGGCTCCAGCAGCACCGGCTGGCATTGCGGCAGGCCTTCGTTGAGCCCGACCCGCGCGGCCGTGCGGAAGGCGAGATCGGAGCTATCGACGCTGTGATAGGAGCCGTCGGTCAGCGTCACCTGCACGTCGGTGACGGGGAAGCCGAGCGGACCGCGCGCCAATCCATCGACGACGCCCTCCTCCACCGCCGGGATGTAATTGCGCGGCACCGCGCCGCCCACCACCTTCTCGGCGAACTTGAAGCCGTCGCCGCGTGGCAGCGGCGTGATGTCGAGCACGACATCGCCGAACTGGCCGTGGCCGCCGGACTGCTTCTTGTGGCGGCCGCGCTGGGTGATCGGCTTGCGGATGGTCTCCTGATAGCCGATCGCGGGCGGATGCGAGGTGATCTTGACGCCGAAGCGGTGGCGCAAGCGCTCGCTGGCGACGCGCAGATGCATCTCGCCCTGGCCCCACAGCACAGTGTCGTGAGTCTTGGCGTTCTGCACGATCATGAGCGAGGGATCCTCCTCATGCAGACGCGTCAACGCCTGGCCGAGCTTGACGTCGTCCTTGCGGTCAGTGGCCGCGACCGAGATCGCGAGCACCGGCGGCGTCGGCTCGATCGTGATCAATGCCGCGGGCGCCGTCTTGCCGCTCGAAACCGTGTCACCGGTCTTGACCGGATCGAGCTTGGCGAGGGCCACGGTCTCGCCGGCTTCGGCCGAGGCGCGCTTGGTGTCGTAGGCCCCGTTGACGGCGAGGATGCCGGAGATGCGCCCGGCACCGCCGGATGAGGATTGCAGCGTGGCGCCGTCGTCGAGATGGCCGGCGAGCAGCCGCGTCAGCGACAACTTTCCGCCGTGCTGCGAATGCAGCGTCCTGAAGACATAGCCGAGCGCGTCCTTGGTCTCGGATACGCCAAGACGTTTTGCAGTCTCCGCAACGCCGGGCGCCTCGTGACGCAACGCCTTCATCAGGCGCAACACGCCGTTTTCGCGCACGGCGGCGCCCAGCAGCACCGGGCAAATCAGCCCTTCCCGCAATTCGCGGGCGAGATCGTCGAAGACGGCATCGCGCGGCGGCTGGATGTCCTCGAGCAGCTGCTCCATCAGCGCATCGTCGTGGTCGGCGAGCTTCTCCAGCATCGAAAAGCGGGCTTCCTTCTCGCGATCGAGATTGCCGCCCTCGAGCGCGATCACCTCGGAGGCCTTGTGCTCGCGATAGATGAAGGCGCGCTCCAGCGCGAGATCGACGAAGCCCTCGATCAGCTCGCCCTTCCAGATCGGGATCTGGCGCAACACCAGCGGCACGCGCGAGGCGGGCTGCAGCATCGCCAGCGTCTCGCGGATGCGCTGACTGGCGCGGTCGATCTTGTTGAGGAACAGGAAACGCGGAATCTTCAGCTCCTCCAGCTCGCGCAGGATGATCTGAAGCTGCGGCAGCTTCTTCTCGTCGGCCTCGCAGACCACGATTGCGGCGTCGACCGCCGGCAACGCGGCGCGCATGTCGTGGGCAAACTCGACGGAACCGGGACAATCGAGGAAGGTGTAGCTGTCGCCCATGAAACTCGTGGTGGCAGCAGTGAGGCCGACGGTCATCTTGTGATGACGGGCCTCGGGCGTGGCGTCGCCGACGGACGTTCCGGCATCGACGCTGCCGGCGCGCGGGATTGCACCCGTTCGCGCCAATATTGCTTCCAGAAGTGTGGTTTTACCGCTTTGGAAAGGGCCCACCAGCGCGATGCACCGTGGACCTCGGGGACTTCTGACGTCTTGTCCCATTTCGCCGCCTCCTTGGTGTGGAGCTCGGCCCGTGATTGGGTCGGCAAACGCCGATGCTCTGCCCCTCCCCGAGATTTGGCAAGCATCAAACGTCGCTGCGGTGCGTCGTCAGCAAAATCGCGCCGCTTCGCGCGGCGCGATCACACGCAGAAGTGTCAACGGCCCGGACGGAGTTCCAGGCTCTCGAGGCCGGCGGCGATGTTGAGGCCGACCTGGCCCTGCACGCTCAGCGGCTGCAGCGCGATCGAATTGTTTGAGCCGCCGACCAGCACGTTGCCCCCCAAGCCGACACCGACCGAGGCGCTGCCCTGCGCGCCGACGTAATTGCCGGAGAGGTCGCCGGGGCCGAGCCGGTCGACCGGCGCGAACACGCCCCAGGCCAAAGCCGTCTCCTGGGTGATGCCGATGTCGAGGCCCACTTTCCGGATGGTCGCGACGTAGCGGTCGTCGGGCAAGCCGTCGGCGCGCAGCACGCAGCCGAGATGAGTCACCGACCCCACGATGAAGCCGACGCTGGCGCCGCCGCGGCATTCGAGCACGCCGACCCGCGCCATCCGCTGCTGCGCGCCGGTGTTCACGACGGAGGCCATGAGGCCGGCAGCGGTGAGTGCGGCGAAGAGGAACGAACGGCGCATGAATGTCTCCGGCGATAAGTGTGATGCGAGCAGAGAGAGCGCCCCACCCGTGTTGCGGGTCTATGCCACAAGAGCCGCGGCCGTGCCAGATCGCGTGCAACTAAAACCGGATTCGCGGAGAGAGCCCCTCACCCCACCCTCTCCCCGTAAGAACGGGGCGAGGGAGTGAGAGAGCGACACGTCCCTCACAGTGCAAACTCGCCGGCCTTGCTTAACCTCTCCCCGCCCTTCTGCGGGGAGAGGTCGGATTGCGCAGCAATCCGGGTGAGGGGCCGCGCACAACGCGACCAGAAACAAAAGTCCATCCGACTCAGCTCATAAAAACAACAAAAAAGGCCCGCCGCGGCGGGCCTTTTCATTGGCACTGTCTTCGGCTTTACCGCAGATTGCCGCAGAAGCGCTGGATGCGCTTGCAGGCGTCTTCGAGGTCCGAAGTCTTGGTCGCGTAGGATATGCGGAACGCCGGTCCAAGGCCGAAGGCCGACCCCTGCACCACGGCGACGCCTTCGGTCTCCAAAAGCTCGGTGACGAAGTCCTCGTCATTGGCGATCACCTTGCCCGACGGCGCGGTCTTGCCGATCGTGCCGGCGCAGGACGGATAGACGTAGAACGCGCCTTCGGGACGCGGGCACTCGATTCCCTTGGCCTGATTGAGCATGGAGACGACGAGGTCGCGCCGCTCCTTGAACACCTTGTTGTTGGCGGGGATGAAGTCCTGCGGACCGTTCAGCGCCTCGACCGCGGCCCATTGTGCGATCGACGAGGGGTTCGAGGTCGACTGCGACTGGATCGTCGACATCGCCTTGATGAGCTGCGCGGGACCGCCGGCGTAGCCGATGCGCCAGCCGGTCATGCAATAGGCCTTCGAGACGCCGTTCACGGTGAGCGTGCGGTCGTAGAGTTTCGGCTCGACCTGCGCGACCGTGGTGAACTGGAAGTCGTCATAGACGAGATGCTCGTACATGTCGTCGGTCATCACCCAGACGTGGGGATGCTTCACCAGCACGTCGGTGAGCGCTTTCAGTTCCGAACGCGTGTAGGCAGCTCCGGTCGGGTTCGACGGCGAGCACAGGATGACCCATTTGGTCTTCGGCGTGATCGCGCGCTCGAGCGCCTCGGCCTGGAGCTTGAAGCCGGTCGCGGCGGTGCAGACCACCGGCACCGGCTCGCCGCCGGCGAGCGCGACCATCTCGGGATAGCTGACCCAATAGGGCGCGGGAATGATCACCTCGTCGCCCGGATTGATGGTCGCCATCAACGCGTTGTAGAGCACCTGCTTGCCGCCGGTGCCGACGATGATCTGGTTCGGCTTGTAGGCGACGCCGTTCTCGCGCTGAAATTTCGCGATGATGGCTTCCTTCAGCTCGGGAATGCCGTCGACCGCGGTGTACTTGGTCTTGCCGGCCTCGATGGCGCGGATCGCCGCCAGCTTGATGTTGGCGGGCGTGTCGAAGTCGGGCTCGCCGGCACCGAGGCCGATGACGTTGCGGCCCGCCGCTTTCAGCGCGCGTGCTTTATCCGTGACCGCGATGGTCGCGGACGGCTTCACACGGTCGAGCGCAGCGGCAAGGAAGGACATCATCATCTCCTGGCGAGCGTCGTGAAGCCCTTCGCCTCACGACTCCAATTGTGGGAATGAGCCACCCTAAAACGTGTGCCGCTGGGCCGCAAGAAACTTCGGCCAGATCCCGGAAAAGTTTACGATTTGGAGGGCTGCGAGGCGCGGTTTCCCGCAATATTCCGTAACATTGCCTCCGGAATTGCTCATATCCGACAAGGCCTGTCCTCGGAGCAATTCTGGTGCACGTCTCCAGGAAACCGCTCGTCGTCATGCCCGGGCTTGTCCCGGGCATCCACGTTCTTCGTGCGGCAAGTGAGACGTGGATGGCCGGGTCAAGCCCGGCCATGACGATGCGGAAACACTGGCGTCCTAATCTCGATCGTCTATGCGGTAGCCTACGTAGAGCGATGTGTCCGCAGATTGACGTACATGTGAACTGAACTGCATCGTCGCGGAAATGATCTTCCCCTCCATTGCAGTGCGGCAGGGTTTTCGAGTTTTTCTATCGGCCGGCACTTGCGGCGGATTCGCATCGGCATCATTGTTTAGCCGCCTCGCCCGGCAACGGGCGCCGCGTCTTCTCGTCCTCGGATTTCGAACGCCAGAATGTACAAGCTCTATTCGATGCAACGCTCGGGCAACAGCTACAAGGTCCGCCTTGCGCTGGCGCTGCTCAACCTGCCTTACGAAGCGGTGGAGGTGGACATTCTGCGCGGCGAGAGCCGCACGCCGGATTTCCTGTCCAAGAACCCGTCGGGGCAGGTGCCGCTGCTCGAGGTCGGCGAGGACCGCTATCTCGCCGAGTCCAACGCCATCCTCTGGTACGTTGCCGTCGGCACGCCGCTCGCGCCGGAAAACCGCATCGACCGCGCCGAGGCGCTGCAATGGATGTTCTTCGAGCAGCACGCGCTCGAGCCGAACATCGGCGCGGCCTATTTCTGGCTGTCGCTGGTCAAGGGCGGCCGCGACCTGCAGACCCATTCGCTGGAGGACTGGATGGAGCGCGGCTATGGCGCGCTCCAGGTGATGGAGAACCACCTCAAGACCACCCCCTACTTCGCTGCGCGCCAACTCACGGTCGCCGACATCGCGCTGTACGGCTACACCCACCTCGCCGACCGCTGCGACTTCGACCTCCAGGCCTTCCCGGCGATCCGGGACTGGCTGAAACGCGTCGAAGCCACGCCCGGCTTCGTGACCATGGACTGGCGCCCGGCCGACATTGACGACCCCGCCAGCATCGCCGCGAGCGCCTGACGACGCGTCCGCTCCGGCGAATAGCGGGTATAAAGGTAATATTTGCCGCAATCTGGCCATTTTCAGCGCTATGGCCGCCGCAATCTTGCCGGTTGAAACTGGGAAATTCTGGAAAGTCGCGGGTGATTCGCTCGCGTGTTGAAGGATTTAGACCATGATGCGGGCGTCCGGCACAGCGGGGTTTCAGAGCCCATCCGCTACCGTCGCGTCTTCCCGGCTCACCCATGCGGTCGCGGCTTCGCTCGCCGTCGCCGCGCTTTCGCTGTGCCTGATCGTCACCCTGACAGTGTTGTCGACCAAGGCGACCATGGCGATGGGCCTGCCGGTCTGATTCCCGTTTCATCCTGGACCAGCCTTAAGGGCGCCGTGCGGCCCGCGCCGACCGGCATCGCGACAGGACGTCGATGAAATCACCTGTGGTAGTCGTTGCAATCACCCTGACTGCGGCCATCCTGGTCGCGGCCTCGCTGCTGATCATCGTCGGCACGCGCAAGGGCACGGGCACGTCGACGCTGCATGCGCCGACGCTGCAGCAGCGCGCGCACTTGGTCTAAAATCATCCGAAAGCCTTACGCTTGCGCGCAAGCGCGCCTTAAGCACGCCGCACGAAATCGCATCGCGGTCACTCAACAATCAGCCAGTGTTGCGGCCTTACCTCGTTCGGAAGGAGCGAGACAGGTCCATGCGGTTCGGATGGCGTGCGATCTCCGGTCCGGCGCTGACGGCAGCGACCCTGCTGCTGACGATTCTGCTCGATCGCTTCGTCCCCGCGCCCTCGCCCGCCCCGCTGTTCGTCGCCATCGTGGCTCTCGCCGGCGCGCTCGCAGGTCTCGCCTCCGCCGTGACGACCGCGATTGTCGCGGTGATCGGCGCGGCGCTGTTCTTCCTCAACCGCCACGGCGTCTCCGGCCATGGCGCCGCCGATCTGGCGCCGCTCGGCCTCCTGGCCGTCACCGTTTTCGGAACCGCCGGCATCACCGGGCTGATGCGCGAGCGGCTGCTCGGCAGTTTCGCGGCCGAGCGCCGCAGCCACGCCATTGCCGCGCGGCTGTCGGCCGCGCTCGACAAGGTCGATATCGGCATCGTGCTGCTCGATGCCGAGACCCGGGCCGAATTCATCAACCGCGCGTTCCGCGACTATTTTGCGGTGCCGGACGAGGTCGCCGAGGCGAAGCCACCCTTCATCGCGCTGATGTATCACGGCCGCGACACCGGCGCGTTCGCGCTGCCCGAGGACGAGCTCGGCACGTTCATCGCGCAGCGCATGGAGATGGTCCGGGTCGGCGATGCCACGCCGATCAACGTCGCGCTGCGCAACGGCGAGGTGCTGCGCTTCGTCTGCACCGCACTCGCGGACGGCGGGCGAATGCTGAGCTACACGCCGGTGACCGACCTCGTGCGCCACACCGATGCGCCGGCGCGCGCCGACTACTACCGCTCGCTGCGCGATCCGACCGGCCGCAAGCTGATCCAGTACTTGCGCGTTGCGGAGTAGAGCGTGTTGAATTCAAGCTCTGCTGGTCGCTGGAGGTTCACCTCTCCCCAGCGGGGAGAGGTCGGATTGCGCAGCAATCCGGGTGAGGGGCCACGGCGTTCACTGAGACCGTAACCCCTCACCCGGATCGCATCTGCGATGCGATCCGACCTCTCCCTTCGGGAGAGGTGAACCGAATTCTGAGCCGGCACCGATTCAACCAATCCCCATCTCCACGCGATTGATCGGCCATACGATCATCACGTATGAAGGGCATCCCTTCATCGCGCAGCTCCGAGATCGCGGAAATTCACATGTCGCTCATCATTCGCGCCGTCACCAGGCAGGATTACGATCAATGGCTGCCGCTGTGGGACGGCTACAACGCCTTTTACGGCCGCTCCGGTCCGACCGCGCTTGCGCCCGAGATCATTGGGATGACGTGGCAGCGCTTCTTCGATGCCTATGAGCCGATGCATGCGCTGGTCGCCGAGGACAACGGCCGCCTGCTCGGGCTGACGCATTATCTGTTCCATCGCAGCACCACCGCGATCGAGCCGTCCTGCTATTTGCAGGACCTGTTCACATCAGAGGCCGCGCGCGGCAAGGGCGTCGGCTCGGCGCTGATCCATGGCGTCTACGAACGGGCGAAGCTGGCGGGATCGCCGCGCGTCTACTGGCAGACGCACGAGACCAATGTCACGGCGCAGCGCCTCTACGACAAGGTCGCGGAACGCTCCGGTTTCATCGTCTATCGCAAGATCTTCTGAGTCGTGCCGGGAGCCTGTGGATAACTCCACCTGTCACCCGCGCGTAACACAGCAAGGCTAGGCTGCCCCCGCGTCTGGTCAGGCCCCCCGTCACCGATCATGCGCCCCAGCGGTCCCCGTCAGTCGCCGCGTCTGACAGGGGCCGCATTTTTTTGCTGGCAGCGCTACTTGGCAGCGTTACTTGGCAGCGTTACTTGGCGCTGCGCCCCACGGTCTGCATCACCTCGAAACCTTCGAACTGGGGATGGCCGAGATAAAGCGGCTTGTTGTCGCCCGCTTTATGATGTGCCGCGCGAAACGCTTCCGACTTGGTCCAGGCCTCAAACGCCGCATAATTCGCCCACACGGTGTGCGAGGCGTACAGCGTGTGGTCCTCGGCTTCCGGCCCGCGCAGCAGGTGAAACTCGACGAAGCCCGGCACCTTGTCGAGATGGGTGTCGCGCGTGAGCCAGACCTGCTCGAAGGCAGCCTCGGAGCCCTTGGCGACGCGGAAGCGGTTCATGGCGATGTACATGGGGTGGTGTCTCCTGTAGGCGCGATCGTCAGGATGCGATGCTCTCTCGCTCCCTCTCCCCGTTCTTACGGGGAGAGGGTGGGGTGAGGGGCTGCCTCCGCGAGTTCGGTCTCGATTGTAGGCGATGTGCGCGATGCGCGCACGGTCAATGTGGGAATCGGATGGACTCACCTCTCGGGAATAGTGTGCCTTGCCCCTCACCCGGATTGCTCAGGCGCACGCGCCTGAGCAATCCGACCTCTCCCCGCAGAAGGGCGGGGAGAGGTTAAGTCCCGCCTCCCGCCATCGCGAGTTCAGCCTGAATCACGAGGAGAACTCCTTCGGTGTTCCCGAGGACATCGTTGTTCCAGAAGCGCAGCACCTTGTAGCCCTTCTCCCTTAAGCGCTCGTCTCGCATTGCATCCGCTGCGGATTCATTGTGCTGCCCGCCGTCGACCTCAATGATGATCCGCTTCTCGCGACATACGAAATCGCAGATGTAGCCGATGATCGGCTCTTGCCTGACGAATTTGTGCCCATCGACCCTCCGATTGCGAATGCGATTCCAGAGGACCGTCTCCGCGTCCGTTTGATTGACGCGGAGCTTTCGTGCGAGTCTGATGGACTTTTCGTTGTGGCTACGCATTGCCCTGCCCTCACCCGTGATGGACGCACCGTTCTATCGCTCCCTCGCCCCGTTCTTACGGGGAGAGGGTGGGGTGAGGGGCTGCCTCCGCGAGTTCGGTCTCGATTGTAGGCGATGTGCGCGGCGCACGCACGGTCAATGTGGGAGTCGGATGGACTTCCCTCGCCGCAACAGTGTGCCTTGCCCCTCACCCGGATTGCTCAGGCAGCGCGCCTGAGCAATCCGACCTCTCCCCGCAGAAGGGCGGGGAGAGGTTAAGTCATGCCACCAGTCCCTTCATCGGCCTTGCGCTTGCGCTGTCGGGGAACACCGTCTCGGCCAGCACGCGATCGGACAGGCCGAACTGGTTCTGCAGCACGCCTTTGATCACCGAGCGCAGATCCGTGGTCGGCTTGAGGTCACGGCCCTCATACAGGTTCGCGAGCTTGAGGCCGGGCCAGTCCGCGATCACCCGGCCGCCTTGCACCGCGCCGCCGGCGAGCAAGGCAATCGTGCCGGTGCCGTGATCGGTCCCCTCGGTGCCGTTGATGCGCGCGGTGCGGCCGAACTCGGTGGCGACGACCACGACGGTGTCGCGCCAGCGATCCCTTAAGCCGCTTTCGAATTCGGCGAGCGCGCCGTCGAGGCCGCCGAGCAGGAAGGCGAGACGCCCGACAGGGCCGCCTTCATTGGCATGCGTGTCCCAGCCGTCGAAGGCGAGCGCGGCGATGCGCGGGCCATCATCGGCCGCCATCAGCTTTGCGGCGCCGCGCGCGACCTGCCGCATCTGTGCGACCGCATTGCCGCGCGTCGCTTTCATGTCGTCGCCGCTCGCGACCTTGTCGAGCTGAAGGCCTTGCGACAGTGCCGAGGCCAAGGCGGGATCGCGGTGCCGATAGAGCTCGACAAGGCGCATCGCGGTGTCGTCGTCGGCCTGCGGCAACGCGACCGGCGCCCAGCCGACGGTCGGCGCATTGCCGCGCAGCACCAGCGGCGTGGTGGGCCCGACCGCAAGCCCGCTCGACACGCGCTCGCCGCGCGGCAGCGCTTCCAGTGCGCGGTTGAGCCAGCCGGACTGCACGCGGCCGGGGCCGGCATAGCCGCTTTCGAGCACGTCCTGGCCGTCGAAATGCGAGCGGTCGCGATAGGGCGTCGCCACCGCGTGGATCACCGCCGCGTGCTTGTCGCGATACATGCGCGCAAACTCCGGCATCGCCGGATGCAACGCAAAGAAGGAATCGAGCATGATCGCGGGATGTGCACCGTCGGCGCTGAGCGCGATCGATCCATGCAGGCCGGCATAATCGGGATCGCCCAGCGGCGCGACGGTCGAGAGCCCGTCCAGCGCCCCGCGCAGGATCACCACGATCAATCGCGGATCGCGCCCGTCGGCCGCGCGGGCGAATTTCGGCAGGTAGGCCCAGGCCGCAAAGGACGCGCCGCCGAGCAGGAGACCGCGGCGGGAGGTGAGGAGCCGGTTCTCGACGCAGTCGGTCATCATCATCTCCTCTGCATTTCCGGCGACATCAGCAGCAGCGCCAGCGCCTGCTGCCGCGACTCCGCGCGCTCGATGGTCCGCCGCGTCTCGGCCGAGGCGGCATCGGCGGCGGCGAACTCAAGGAGGTCGAGCGGATCGATGTTGTTGCCAAGCCGCGCGCCGATCTGCGCCGCGATGTCGAGCCTGAGCTTGATGCCTTCCGGCGCGCCCCAGGCGGCATTGCTGTCGGGAAAGCCGTTGGGACCCGGCGGCGACCACAGCGGCTGGCCGAGCAGATTGAGGTTGTTGAGATAGGCGCCGGGATCCTCCGGCACGCGCGCCAGCAGCCGGCCGCTCGCGACCAGGAAATCGTATGGCGAGCGCAGCTTCGTGAGCGGCGCTTTCCATGCTTCCTCGGAATCGACGAGCGTGGTCGCCATCGCCTTGAGATCGCCGTCGGTCTTGACGAAGACGTCGCGCAGGCGCGCAACGAGCGCCGGCGGCGGCTCGTCCGCGACGAAGTGACGGACGAATTTGGTGGCGATGAAATTCGCGGTCGAGGGATGCCGCGCGAGATCGGCGAGCGCGGCTTCGCCCTGTGCGAGGCCGGCCTGATCGTAGGTCTTGCCGAGCAGCACCTGCGGCCCGGGCTGATGCGCATTGGTGTTGAAAACGAAGGAGCCGGGAACCCCGAGCTGCCCTTGCCTGCCGGCAAAGGTCCAGCCGGTGATGATGCGCGCGAGCGAGGTGACGTCGCCTTGGGTGTAGCCGCCGCCGACGCCGAGCGTATGCAGCTCCATGATCTCGCGCGCGAGATTTTCGTTCAGCCCGCGCTTGCGGTTTTGTCCCGCGCGCGAGTCAGGTCCAAGCGATTGCTGGTTGTCGAGGAAGAACAGCATCGCCGGATGCTGCTCGACCGCCCTCAGCATGTCGGCGAAGCGACCGAGCACGTGCGGCCGGATCGCCTCGCGCTCGAACGCGCCGGCCCAGATCCGCGCCAGCTCGCCCTTGCTCGCGGAGATGCAGAAATGATTGGACCAGAACGCGACGAGGCGCTCGGTGAAGCCGCACTCGGCGAGCGTGGCGCGCTGCAGCCGCGCCAGCGCCTCGGTGCGAAAGGTTTTCTGGATGACATTGAGCGGCTGCGGCGCTGGCTTGGCAGCAGGCGGCGCGGCGTTCGGCTGCATCGTGTCCGGCTTCGGTGCGCTGCCTGTGGGCTTCGCATCGGCCATTTGGCCGGTGATCTCTGCCGCTGCATTCAGCGAGAGATTGCGGCGCAAGGGCGGATTCTGATCGGCAGGCGCTAGTGCCGGCGTCTCGGCGGGCGCGGCGGCCTTCGCCGCCTCACGCGCCTGCTTGACCTGGTCCTGATAGGCAAACACGGCCTGCCCGAGCTGCGGCGTCGATTGCAGGCCCGGCGCTTCCAGCAGCACGCCATTGGCACGCGAAAGCTCGGCCTTCACGAAGCCGCGCGGGTCGGAGCTTGCGTTGACGAGATCGCCCGATGCACCGCCGCGGGCGCCGAAGCCGAAGCGGTTGAGCGCGACGAGGGCGGCTTGCGAATCGCGGGCCATCGATGATCTGTCCTTCGCGTGTTGCGAGGTGCTTTCCTGCGACGCGGGCGACGCGTAATATACTGCAGCGGCAGATGAACCCGCCATGAAAATGACGGCGAAGCTTCGACGTAGATCATGACAAATCCGAAAGAAATGCCGTCAGCGCCGGCACTTGCGCGCAGTCTCACCTGTTCCCGTTGCGGCAGCGAATTCGGCTGCGATCTCTCAGGCAATTGCTGGTGCGCGGAGGAGACGGCAAAACTGCCGATGCCGCTCGAGGGCGACGACTGCCTGTGCCGGGAGTGCTTGCGGAAGGCGGCGGCGGAGGCCGTGTCGTAGGGTGGGCAAAGCGAAAGCGTGCCCACGTCTTCTTCCTTCGTATCGGTAAGCGATGGTGGGCACGGCGCTTTGCGCCTTTGCCCACCCTACGAAACTACGAAGCTTATACCTCGTGCCCCGGCGATTTGCGCGCCAAGCCGTCGAACGCATCCAGCAGCTTTTCCCGCCAGGCATAGATGGGATCATCCGCATCCAGCAGCTTGAACGGGCTGACCACGCGCGCCCATTGGAATCCGCCGAACACGATGTAATCGGCGTAGTTCGGTGCCTGCCCGCCGAGAAAAGGTTGCGTCTTGAACGTCTGCCGCATGATCTCGAGCGATTTGCGGAACGCGACGATGCCGGTGTCGCGGCTCGCCATGATCTCCTCGAGCGTCTTGCCGCCGAAGCGCGCCTCGCGCGACTTGCGGAAATAGGCGGCATCGAGTTCATTCAGATTGTTCGGGATGTCGGCGATGATGAGCGGAAAGATGCCGCCCACGATGGCGATGTCGCCCCACGCATTGATCATGCGCGCCATGGCGCGGCCGCCCTCGCCGCCGAACAGCGACGGGCGATCCGGAAAATGGTCCTCGAGATAGTTCGCGATGATCCAGGAATCGACGATCGGCTTGTCGTGATGCATCAGCACCGGGACCTTCTCCGAGCCGTGCGGCGCAATCGCGCTCTTCTCGGTGAAGCGCCAGGGCAGCGATTCCGCTGCAAGGCCCTTGTGCGCGAGCGCCATCCGCGTGCGCCAGCAATACGGGCTGAAGGGGCGCGCTGGATCGGTGCCGACGAGTTCGTAGAGTTTGAGCGACATGGACCAGTGCTCCGTCATTGCGAGCGCAGCGAAGCAATCCGGGCTGCCGCCGCCAAAGACATTCTGGATTGCTTCGCTTGCGCTCGCAATGACGATGTGGAGGGAGCTGCGCTATGTCTTCTCCCTCTCCCCGTTCTTACGGGGAGAGGGTTGGGGTGAGGGGCTGCCTCCGCAATCACAGTGAGAGACGGACTCGCGGAGCCTCCCCCTCACCCGCCACGCTTCGCGTGTCGGCCTCTCCCCGCAGGCGGGGAGAGGCAAAGAAACTACCGCCCGTTGGCGCGCAACAGCCTCTCACCGCCTTCCGTCACCGCGATCACCAGCCCGAGACCTGCAATCGTCTCGCGCGCGACGTAGCCGCGCTCGGCGGCGTCTTCCCAGATGGTGAGGCGCGGGCACGAGGTCTTCCAGGTCGCGATCACCTCGGCATAGGCGCGCGGCTCGCGCGCCACCCATTCGACGAAGTCCAGCACCAGCGGATCGGCCGTCTCGCTCATTGCAAACCTCCCTTGTCGAAGGCAGCCAGAACCGGCGCACGCAGCAACAGCCAGCCGCCGTGGACGATGTAGTAGCAGGCGATGGTGGTGATCAGCTTGTTGGACCAGGCGATGAACTGTTGGTCGGTCATGGCTTCGAGGATGCGCCGCGCCAGCGTGGTGCCGAGCATCGAGGCTGCGATGGCGACGGCAGCGAGCACGGGATCGAGGCCCGCGGCCTGGTCGATGATGCCGCCGAAATAGATCAGCTTGGTGAAATGGCTGACGACCTGGCACATCGCCTTGGTCGCAACCTTCTCGCGCCGGCCGAAATCGCCGCCGAGGAAGAAGGTGTCGAGCAGCGGGCCGGAGACGCCGGTCATCAGCATCAGGCCCATGCAGATCGTGCCATAGACCGTGCCCTGCCAGAGGCTATCAGGATCCGGCTTGACGTTCGCCGGCAAAAGCCGCGCCATGAACGGGGTGACGCCGAGCAAGAGCAGCGCCGTCGGCTTGTCTGGCACGTAGCGGGTCAGCGACCACGCCGCGAGCGCGACGGCCGCGCCGACCATATAGTTCGCGACCGGCCGCCAGCGGATATGCGCCCGCCACAGGAACGCGCGCCAGCCGTTCGAGGCCATCTGCGTGATCGCATGCAGCACCATCGCGGTCGGCAGCGGCATCAGGGCCAGCAGCACGCCGATCAGGATCAGCCCGCCCGCCATGCCGAACAGCCCCGACAGGAACGCCGTGGCCACCATCAGCAATCCGAGGGCAGCGATCATGATGGGCGTCACGAAAGGATCTCCCGAGGGCGAGTGAGGGACGCGAACTGTTGCACTCCCTCGCCCCACTCGCGGGGAGAGGCAAAGGAGAACGTGCCTCGCTTGCGCCTTTTCCGCAAACTGAGTTATCTTGCCCTGGCATCAGCTTTCCTGAGGGTGATCATTTGCGGCGACTGCTGTTTCTCAACGGCATCAAGGCGTTCGAGGCGGCGGCGCGGACCGGAAGCTTTGCTGCGGCCGGGTTGGAGCTGAGCGTATCGGCGGCCGCCGTCAGCCGCATGGTGCACCTGCTCGAAGAGCGGCTCGGCGTCGCCTTGTTCGAGCGCAAGGCCAACAGGCTCGTGCTGACGCAGGCCGGCCGCGCCTATCAAAGCGGGCTGACCCCGATCTTCGATGCGCTGGCGAGCCTCACGGCGCAGGTGACGGCGCCTGCGAGCGTGCGCGTGCTCACCATCGGCGTCGGCCACACCTTTGCGATGCGCTGGCTGATCCCGCGCCTGTCGGAGTTTCGCAGCGAGGAGCCCGACATCGAGGTGCGCTTCACCACCGGCGGAGCAGCGGTGCCTTTCGGCGAGGACTGGAACTGCGGCATCAAGCTCGGCACCGGCGACTGGCCCGGCCTCGTCGCCGAGCCGCTGTTCGCGGGCGACCTCACCCCCGTCTGCGTGCCGCGCCTTGCCGGCGGATTGAAGCGCCCGGGCGACCTGAAAGGACCGAGCCTGATCCGCGTCGCGCACTCACCCGAGGACTGGCCGATCTGGCTGAAGGCGGCGGGCACGGCTCGGATCAGCGCGCGCGGGCCCGAGTTCCAGTTCTACGGCCAGGCGCTGCAGGCCGCGGCCGACGGGCTCGGCATCGCGATGGGCATCCGCCCCTATATCGACGACGATCTTGCGGCCGGCCGGCTGGTGGCGCCGTTCGACCTGTCAGTGCCCAAGGGCATGCGCTGGTACCTGCTCTATCGCAGCTTCCAGACCGAGCAGCGCGACTTTGCCGCCTTCCGCCGCTGGATCATGCGGGCGGCATCGGAACCCGCCGCCCGGCCGCGCCGGATCGGCCGTGCTGCAGCGCGGAACTGAAGGCGGGCAAAAAAGCCGCCCGCTTGTGAACAGCTTCACATCCCAAAATCCGCAGACGTGGTCTCGTGACCCTCCGAAAAGAAACGTGGGACCTACACTCATGACGACCCTCTACGACGGCTTTGACATCGAATCCTTCGAAGCTGGCAAGGGGCTGTGGCACGCGCGGATCCGCCGGGCCGATCTCAGCCCGGTGGCCATCGACGGCGTGCTGTTTCCGGCCATGGAAGTCGGCTTCGCCTGGCCCGATCGCGATGCCGCGATTGCCGATGCCAAGCACCACATCGATCGTTTCCGGCTGCGGGCCGGCAGCGACGACGAATAGGCGATCCGCAGGCCGACCAGAGACAGGGCGGCGAAAAAAGGGGGAACCGGTCATGTCCATCATCGAAACCGATGCAGTGCAGCCGCGGATCTACGCCCGCGCAGTGCTGTCCAACTGCCCGGAATGCGACAGCGATCTCACGGTGCTCCGTGTGATCGGCGGCCGCGCCGGATGCGAGTACTGGACCATGCGCTGCACCGATTGCGGCGGCATTCATCTCGACATCCTCGAGCCGAATGTCGCGGCCGGAGACGACGAGGGGCCGCTGCCGGCGGCGTGAACCGCAAGGCTGCTGCCAACCTGCTGTCAGCAGCCTGCATGACCACGGGCATTCACCCTTTATTGCGGGGCGGACTCGTCCCATATTCGCCTCATGGCGAAGAAACCTGCATCCTCCGAAACATCCGGCAAATCTCCGAAAACCAAGGCTCCGAACTCGAAGGCGCATCGCCCCGACGTGCAGCCGATCGGGCCGGCGCTGGCCGAACTGCTCAATCCCGCGATCAATCGCGGCGATGCGGGCTTGGGATCGGGCACCGGCCTGCAGCCGCCGCCGGACAATTCGCGCGACCGCCGCGCCGGGGGCGAGGCCGCCGCGCATCGCGCGCGGGCTTCGACGCCGAAGGAGTTTCCACAAGATGCGGCGCGGCCGATGCCGCTGCGGCCCAATCCGCAGCCGCCGGGCGCCCGTCAGTCCAGTGAGCTCGCCGGGCTGGAGGAGGCGCCGCAGGCCAATTACGGAACCGCGGCCACGATTCCGACGCTCGATCCGGAGCTGGCGCGGCAGCTCGGCCTGCCCACCGAGGAGGACGATGCCGAGGCGCTGGCGCGTCCGCCGCGGTCCAAGATGGAGGCGCTCGGCGTCAAGGCCACCGCGGATGCACTGGAATCGCTGATCCGCGAGGGCCGGCCGGAGTTCCGCAAGGGCGACGGCTCCATGAAGGTGTGGACGCCGCACCGTCCGCCGCGACCGGAAAAGTCCGAAGGCGGCGTCCGCTTCGAGATCAAGTCGTCCTACGAGCCCAAGGGCGACCAGCCGACCGCAATCGCCGAGCTGGTCGAAGGAATCAATCGCAACGACCGTTCGCAGGTGCTGCTCGGTGTCACCGGCTCCGGCAAGACCTACACCATGGCCAAGGTGATCGAGGCGACGCAGCGCCCGGCCCTGATCCTGGCGCCGAACAAGACGCTGGCCGCCCAGCTCTATGGCGAGTTCAAGAACTTCTTCCCCGACAACGCAGTCGAGTATTTCGTCAGCTATTACGACTACTACCAGCCGGAAGCGTATGTGCCCCGCACGGACACGTACATCGAAAAGGATTCCTCGATCAACGAGCAGATCGACCGCATGCGCCACTCGGCGACGCGCGCGCTGCTCGAACGCGACGACGTCATCATCGTCGCCTCGGTGTCCTGCATCTATGGTATCGGCTCGGTCGAGACCTACACCGCGATGACCTTCGCGCTGAAGAAGGGCGAGCGCATCGACCAGCGCCAGCTCATCGCCGATCTCGTCGCGCTGCAGTACAAGCGCACCCAGGCCGATTTCACCCGCGGCACGTTTCGCGTGCGCGGCGACGTCATCGACATCTTTCCGGCGCACTATGAAGACCGCGCCTGGCGCGTGAACCTGTTCGGCGACACCATCGAGAATATCGAGGAGTTCGATCCGCTCACCGGCCACAAGCAGGACGAGCTCGAATTCATCAAGATGTACGCCAACTCGCACTACGTGACGCCACGGCCGACGCTGGTGCAGGCGATCAAGTCGATCAAGTTCGAATTGAAGCAGCGGCTCGACCAGCTCAACAACCAGGGCCGCCTGCTGGAGGCGCAGCGGCTGGAGCAGCGCACCACCTTCGACCTCGAGATGATGGAGGCGACGGGCAGCTGCGCCGGCATCGAGAACTATTCGCGCTACCTCACCGGGCGTCGCCCCGGCGAGCCGCCGCCGACGCTGTTCGAATACGTGCCCGACAACGCGCTGATCTTCGCCGACGAGAGCCACGTCACCATCCCGCAGATCGGCGCGATGTTCCGCGGCGACTTCCGCCGCAAGGCGACGCTGGCCGAATACGGCTTCCGCCTGCCGTCCTGCATGGACAACCGCCCGCTCCGCTTCGAGGAATGGGACATGATGCGGCCGCAGACCGTCGCGGTGTCGGCAACCCCGGGCAGCTGGGAGCTGAACGAGAGCGGCGGCGTGTTCGTCGAGCAGGTCATTCGTCCCACCGGACTTATTGATCCTCCCGTTGATATTCGCCCGGCCCGCACGCAGGTCGACGATCTCGTCGGCGAAGTGCGCGCCACGGCGCAAGCGGGCTATCGCTCGCTGATCACGGTTCTCACAAAACGGATGGCCGAGGACCTCACCGAATATCTGCACGAGCAGGGCATTCGCGTCCGCTACATGCACTCGGACATCGACACGATCGAGCGCATCGAGATCATCCGCGATTTGCGTCTCGGTGCCTTCGACGCACTGGTCGGCATCAACCTCTTGCGCGAAGGCCTCGACATCCCCGAATGCGCGCTGGTCGCGATCCTCGATGCCGACAAGGAAGGTTTTCTGCGCAGCGAGACCTCTCTGATCCAGACCATCGGCCGCGCCGCGCGCAACGTCGACGGCAAGGTGATCCTCTACGCTGACCAGATGACGGGATCGATGGAGCGCGCCATCGCCGAGACCAACCGCCGCCGCGAGAAGCAGGTCGAGTACAACAACGCCAACGGCATCACGCCGGAGAGCGTGAAGAAGCAGATCGGCGACATCCTCAACTCGGTCTACGAGCGCGACCACGTGCTGGTCGAGGTCGGCGGCCACGACATGACCGACGACGTCATCTCGATCGGCCACAATTTCGAGGCCGTGCTCGCCGATCTCGAAACAAGGATGCGCGAGGCCGCTGCCGATCTGAACTTCGAGGAAGCCGCGCGCCTGCGCGACGAAGTCAAGCGCCTGCGCGCCACCGAGCTCGCCGTGGTCGACGACCCCACCGCCAAGCAGCGCACCGTCGCGACCAAGGCCGGCGCCTATGCCGGCACGAAAAAGTACGGCGATGCGGCCAACCTCCCCGTCAGCGCCATAAAGAACAAGAGCGCCGCTACCGCGCTGAAGGCCGGCGGCGGCAAAGGCTCCCGCGTGCACAAGCCGCATCTCGACGAGATGCACGGCCCGGAATCGCTGCCCTATCGAGAGAGCCGCGCGCTGCCGTCAAAGCCGTTCGGCAGCACCAGCCGCATCATCCAGCCGACGGATTCGCGGCAGTCGGGTCCGGAGTTCGGGCCGGCGCCGAAGTCGACGGGTGGCGCGCCGGGACGGCGCGGGGGGTGGAAGAAGAGGTAGACGCGTAGGTTTATCGGCGACGTTCGTGGTTACCCCCCTCACCCCACGCTCGCCGTCACCACCGCCATCACCGACAGCAGCAGCACGATCGTCACCAATTGCAGCGAGGCGACGGGCTGGGTGCGCCATGCCGTGATCTTGTCGGAGAGCGACAGATGGGCCTCGAAGAATTTCGGCTCGTAGACGGTCTTGAACAGGTGCGGGAAACTCGGGCCCAGGGTCACGGCCAGCGTCGCGTGGGCGAGCGAGGCAAATGCGATGAAGATGGCGACGCCGGGGTCGCCGACGAGGTCGTGGTCGCCGACGAGCTTGAGCAGGAAGGCCGCAGTGGCGAAGGTCGGGAAGCTCTGCAGAGCCGCAGTCAGCGCGAGGCCTTCGAGCGTGTTATGCAGGCGGGACTTTCTGGCATTGGCGATGGCGGCCATGGCACGTCTCCCTGATGACATGCCGATGACGGTAGTCGCGGCGCTGGAAGGGTGATGTGAGATGGGTCACGCGGGACGGGCCGGCTTCGCCTCGCTCCACTTGCGGCAAGCCTATCGCATATGAGCTGTCGGCCTATGGGCGCCGACTCTCTCCACGTCGTCATGGCCGGGCTTGTCCCGGCCATCCACGCCTTTCACGCAGCACGAAGAACGTGGATGCCCGGGACAAGCCCGGGCATGACGGCCTCTGGCTAATTCAAATGAAGTTTCCGTGCGCCTGTGCTGACGTTGCGCACGGCGCCATGCGCGTTGCGCCCCGCGCAACCGGATAGAGCGCGAATTCGTGCAGCTATCCCGCAATTCAACCTACAGTTGCATATCGTGAACCGAGCATTGCGCTCGTGCGTCAAAACGTCTGCAACATCCCTGTGATTTCGCGGATTGCCGGTGCGCGACACCGCGCGTTAGCGTTGCGGAACGCAACGGCATGGAACGAGGACCGGCGGGAATGACGGTGGAGCAGCTGAATCGCCAACGCGTCGTGCACCTGCTCGATGCCTTCGCGCGCGGCGATATCGAGACGGCGCTGGCCTGCTGCACCGACGACGTCTATTTCCTCACCCACGCGCCGATCGACGTGCTGCCGCACATGGTGCCGCGCCACGGCAAGCAGGAGCTGCGCGAGCTGTGGCAGACGGTCTGGTCGCGCTATTCGGAGGTTCGTTACAAGACGCCGCACATCGTCGCCGAGGGCGAGGCCGTCGCGACCTACATGCACGCTTTTTTCAAGAAGCGCAGCAACGACCGCATCGTGCAGTTCGACATGGCGGTGTTCTACACGTTCCGCGGCGGACTGGTGGCGGAGATGCGCGAGATCATCGATTCCTACGACCTGGTGCAGCAGGTGCTGGAACGGGAGATCGGGCCGCTGATCGCCGGGGCGGACTGAGCGCCGGGACCCGGACAATTACGGGGTTCTATTGTAAATCTCACAAAGAGCGATCAAGTGTGCATTGCGAAAACGTGAATTGCGTTTTGGCCGAAATCTGCTAATTTGTTCGTATACAAATGAGTTGGCCCCGGCGCCCGAGTGCGCATGGGGTTGTTTGCCGTTTTTTCCGTAAAGCCAGCTTCAGGACTGCCCCAAATGACAGAGCACAGCCTCTGGCGTTTCTCGCGCGCGTTGCACCGCGCGATCAACGACCGGCATTTCGCTGATATCGAGGTCCTGATCGACGAGGACGTCGAATGGGCGCTCTACGGCCCGATCGACATGTTTCCGTTCCTCGGCGCGCGCCAGGGCAAGGATGCCGTGCTCGACGTCATCCGCCAGCTCGCCGACAATTTCCAGGTCCGCCGCTTCGACCGCGAGAGCATCATGCTGGGCGTCGATTCCGCCGCCTCGATGGTGCGCTATTCGCTGACGGCGCTGGATTCCAACAAGCCGATCAGCCTGCGCGTGGCGCAGTTCGCCCAGTTCAAGGCCGGCAAGCTAATCAGCATGCGGGTGCTGATCGACACCTTCGACCTAGTCGAGCAGGCACTCGGCCGCGCCATTCATCTGCCGAAGATGACCAGCGTCGGCTAGCGCATGATCCGGCCCCGAAGGGCCGCGCTAGCGCATAGTGCGAAGCGGTTTTCCGAGAAGATCATGCGCAAACAACAACCTGAAGCGCGATGATGATCATCGCGCTTCAGGGGGGACGCCAACGGGCCCCGCTGTTCGGGACCGATGACGAGGCGATCGCGACGTCCTGGCCTCCAGCCCCGCCGGATGCCGTCGCATCACGAACCTGTCATCGGGCGCGCGCCTTTCGCGCGGCCCGTTGGTTCGCCTCCCCTTGCGAACCGCCACAATTCCGCAACGATAAACCGGCACTTTCAGCGCCGGAATGGCGCATGGTCATTGCGACCGCTATAGTGGGGCGGACAGCATGCGCTGGGGTTCGTGGGCAGGACGATGGAATTCTCGACAGGGTTTGGCTGGACCAGGCTGCCGTTGCTGGCGGCCGCATTCATCTTGGGCTCGGTCCTGACGTTACAGGCACAGATCATTCCGCCCTTCTCCTCGCCCGCATCCGACGACGAGGCCGAGGCGGCCGAAGCCCCCGACGTCAATGATCCCGACATCATGAAGGGCATCGACGTCGACAAGCTCGACTGGAGCCAGATCGCGGTCGATGCGGGGACCGGCATCGACCCGATGGCCGCCAAGAAGCGCGCGCAGGCCGCCGCCAGGGAAGGCCTCGACTGGTCGTCGAACCCCAATGCCAACGGCTCCTCGGCGGTGACCGTGAAGCAATCGGTGTCCTCGTTCTGGGATACCCGAGTCGGCGCCGACATGACGCTGGCGAGCGAGCCCAGGACGATGTCCGAGCTGCTGGCGCAGAAGGCCACCAACGGCGGCAACCTGCCGCAATCCTCGGGCAGCGCCTGGGCGACGGCAACCGCGCCGGGCGCGGGCGCGATCTGGGACAAGACCGCGGTGGAAGCCAGGGTCGATCCCGGCGCCGAGCACAGCAAGATCGGGGCGTCACTGACCAAATCGGTGCCGCTGTCAGGCGACACCTCGCTGACGCTGCAGAACGGCTACAGCGTCAACCAGCAGGGCACCAGTGCGGTCCCCGGCATCGGCGGCCACGTCACGCGCAATTACGAGACCGACCAGAGCGCCAAGGTCACCGTGACCGACACCGGCACCAGCATCGTTGCCGGCCAGACGCTGTCGACCACCGACGATAAATGGCTGCGCAAGCTCGGCGCCGAGCAGAAGCTGTTCGACAACGTCACCGTATCAGGCTCGGTCGGTGAAACCTCGCAAGGCACGCTGAACAAGAGCGTGACGGCGGGATTCAAGAAGAGCTGGTAGTGTCTTCGCCTCTCCCCGCCTGCGGGGAGAGGCCGGAATTTGCGACAGCAAATTCCGGGTGAGGGGGACTCTCCGCGAGTCCAACTCTCACCGTGATCGCGGAAGCAGCCCCTCACCCCACCCTCTCCCCGTAAGAACGGGGCGAGGGCGTGAAACACCGGCCGACCGCGCATTCACCTCGCACGCGATTCACCCTTCCCTAACCATACGCCACGGCAAAACCCCCGAATGGTCCGGCCTTGCCGCATCTCGGCCCATTTGCGGTCAAAATCGGACGCCCTGATGCGGCCTGCCTCACAGACGTCGTCGTGCGGGGGACACTCGCGCTGCGCTCAACGCGAACAGGGGAATAACGATGAACGCCATGCGTCCCGAAAAGATCGAAGCCACCGAGACCGAAACGGTCGACACCAACCTCGCCGCCGTGACCGAGGTCGAGGCCGGCATCCGCGATTTCGTCCGCAACGACATCGCCTATCTGCGCCGTCCGGCCGCGACCACCACCGACGCCCCGCCGCTAGACCCGAGCGCGGAAGCCACCGTCAACAACGTCAACTCGCTGATCCAGCGCGTCGCCGGCACCTCGCTCGCCGAGATCGAGAATTTGATCTCCGAGCTCGAGAGCCTGCGCGACCTGCTCCACGCCGAAGGCCAGCGCGTCCAGCGCGAGATCTCCGGCTACGCCCAGCTCAGCCAGGCCGCGATGAAGTCGACCCGCATGATCGCCGACAACGTCGCGCAGTGGAAGCGCGCCGCCGACGGCCTGCGCAACAGCTGATCGCCGGCACGAAACGCATCATCGGCCGCCGCGTTCCGGAAGGGACGCGGCGGTTTTGATTTCGAGGGAGGCCTCGTGCCCCGGACGCGATGCGGCACGCAGTGACGCGTCGCAGAGCCGGGGCCCATGTCACAGCATTTCTCCAGCGCGGCCTTCTGGGTCCCAGCTCTGCGCAGCAGCGTTGCACGCTGCAGCGCGTCCGGGACACGAGACTGCCGTTTGAACCCACCGCCGCTCCCGGGCGACAAACGCCAAGCGCCCGTGCCGTCGCGGCCGGGCTCAGGGGGACATTTCAGATGGAAAGCATTCGGCCCGACACCACGGACCCGATCCCGTTGCGGCCCGCGCCGAATCAATTCGGCACGATCATGCTGCGCTTTGTCGGGCTGCTGGCGGTTGCGATCGCCATCCTTGCGTTCGTCTATAGCCGCTGAGCTGCGGCCGGATGCCGGCCGCGATCGTTAACGAATCTTACCGGGCCGCTTCCACGGTCGAGGCTTCCAGCGTGTAGGCGCCATCGGCGTAGCCCTTCGCCACCATGCCCGCGACCAGCATCACGGCCAGCGTCGCGGTCGCGAAGATGAATCCAACAAATTTGAGTGCGCCGCGATCAGCCATGGTCCTCGTCCCCTGTCGTCTGCCTATTCGTTTCAAATAGACAGCGACAGGTTCATAATTAGTTAGCAACTGACTGGTTCCGCGAAACTGCTTCGCCGTAACCATGTTGCGCGGGCTTATGGCAGCCACCCGGAATCGCGTCCATAGCGCGCGGGCAACACTCGCGCACTCATTTGCCCGTTCATCTTGGAACAGATCTAACCGCCCTCGCGCAGCGGCACGAAGGCGGAGGCGGTGATGGAATAGACCTCCTCGCCGCGCTGGTTGGTGCCGGTGGTGCGGGCCGTCAAAATGCCCCAGCCGGGACGGGAGGCGGAGGCGCGCTTGTCGATGACTTCATTGACGTAAGCGACGGTATCGCCGGCGAGCACCGGCCTGATCCAGCGCAGGTCGCGAAAGCCTGGCGACGGGCCCCACACCGCGACCTCCTCGCCGCGCGAGGCGGCCTCGCGCGCCAGACGCTGGCCGTCGGCGACAAGCAGGCTCATGCAGGCCGAGCCGACATGCCAGCCCGAGGCCGCGAGCCCGCCGAACAGCGAGTTCTTGCCCTCCTCCTCATCGAGGTGAAAGCGCTGCGGATCGAACTTCGCGGCGAAGGTCTTGATCTTTTCCGCCGTGAACGTATAGGCGCCGATCTCGCGACGCTGACCGATCGCGATGTCTTCGAAGAACCGCATCAGGCCGCTCCTTCGCGCCGCTTGATCAGGATCGGCGAGGTCATCTCGGCGAGCGCCTGCCCCGCCGCATTGCGCGCGGTGCATTTGAACTTGACGATGCCGAGCTCAGGTCGGCTCTTCGAGGCCCGCGCTTCCAGGACATCGACGTCGAGCGTGAGATCGTCGCCGGGCCGCAGTGGCGACAGCCAGCGCACCTCGTCGACGCCGGGAGATCCCAGTGACGCGGCGCGCGTGATGAAGCCGTCGGCCATCATCCGCATCATCAGCGAGCACAGGTGCCAGCCCGAACCGGACAGGCCGCGCAGCATGCTCTCAGCTGCTGCCGCCTCGTCGAGATGCATCGGCTGCGGATCGAACTCGGCGGCGAAGGCCAATATCTCGTCGCGGGTGACGTGGCGCGGGCCGAACGTTCCGAACCGGCCAGGCGGGAAATCTTCGAAGGTCAGGGTCATCTCGGGAAAGCTTTGCGGGAATGACAGATTGTGGCCGCACTTTGCGGCAATCTCAACCCGCCGGCCCGCATGGCTCGTGCTACATACTTGAGATCGGCGTTGATTGAGTCGGATCGATCGACGGCCGAAGCCCGATTTGAAGTCCCGATTTGCCTTGGGGAGAGCAATGTTCTCATTCAGCGACCTGTTCCAATGGGACCGCTTCATCACGCCGACGATCATCAAGACCTTCTACTGGCTGGTGATCGCGCTGATCTGCCTGTTCGGGCTCTCCGGCATCTTCTCAGGGTTGGCTGCGATGGCGATCAGCCCGTTCGGCGGCTTCCTGGTGCTGCTGTCGTCGATCGCCAGCGTCGTGGTCGGCATCGTGTTCTCGCGCATCGTCGCGGAGCTGATCCTGATCGTCTTCCGCATCAACGAGCATCTCGGCGCGATCAGGGACCAGGGATCAGGGATGCGGTGATTCCCGTCATTCCGGGGCGCCTCGAAGAGGCGAGCCCGGAATCCATTGAGCCACAGAACAAGCGTATAGATGGATTCCGGGCTCGCGCTTCGCGCGCCCCGGAATGACCAGCTCCTACGTATTGAACCTGAAATGCATCACGTCGCCGTCGGCGACGACGTAGTCCTTGCCTTCGAGGCGGAGCTTGCCGGCATCGCGGGCGCCGGCTTCGCCGCCGAGCGCGACATAATCGTCATATGCGATGGTCTCGGCGCGGATAAAACCCTTCTCGAAATCGGTGTGGATCACGCCGGCCGCCGCCGGCGCCTTGGTGCCGCGATAGATGGTCCAGGCGCGCGCTTCCTTCGGGCCCACGGTGAAATAGGTGATGAGGTCGAGCAGGGTGTAGCCGGCGCGGATCAGGCGGTCGAGGCCGGCTTCTGCGAGGCCCAAAGTCTCCAGGAAGTCCGCGCGCTCGTCACGCGAGATGGTCGCGATCTCGGATTCGATCTTGGCGGAGATGACGACGGCAACCGCGCCCTCCTTCGCCGCCTGCTCCTCGACCGCCTTGGAGAAGGCGTTGCCGGTGGCGGCCGAGCCTTCCTCGACGTTGCAGACATAGAGCACGGGCTTGGACGACAGCAGGCCGAGCATCGAGAAGGCCCGCTCCTCCTCCGCCTTGCGCTCGACGAGGCGCGCGGGCTTGCCTTCGCGCAAGAGCACCAGGGTGCGGCCCACGAGATCGAGCTGCTCCTTGGCGTCCTTGTCGTTGCCCTTGGCCTTCTTGGTGAGATTGTCGATGCGCTTCTCGAGGCTGTCGAGATCGGCGAGCATCAG
Source organism: Bradyrhizobium sp. USDA 336 (assembly GCF_044908355.1). NCBI lineage: Bacteria > Pseudomonadati > Pseudomonadota > Alphaproteobacteria > Hyphomicrobiales > Nitrobacteraceae > Bradyrhizobium > Bradyrhizobium sp. USDA 336. The sequence continues at coordinate 4,734,479 of NZ_JBIYDC010000002.1, forward strand.
CTCGGTCTCGATGGTCTCGATGTCCGCGAGCGGGGCGATCTTGCCTTCGACATGGGTGATGTCGGAATCTTCAAAGCAGCGCACCACATGCGCGATGGCGTCGACCTCGCGGATATTGGCGAGGAACTGGTTGCCGAGGCCTTCGCCCTTGGAGGCGCCGCGCACGAGGCCGGCGATGTCGACGAAGGTCAGCCGGGTCGGGATGATCTGGCCCGACTTGGCGATGGCCGCGAGCTTGTCGAGCCTGGGATCGGGCACGGCGACCTCGCCGACATTCGGCTCGATGGTGCAGAACGGATAGTTCGCGGCCTGCGCCGCGGCCGTCTCGGTCAGCGCATTGAACAAGGTCGACTTGCCGACATTGGGCAATCCGACGATCCCGCATTTGAATCCCATGGTGGTCCTGGCCTCCGCGCTCCGCGCGTCAATATCTTCCGAACTCGTCATGCGCGGGCTTGACCCGCGCATCCATCTTCTTCGAACGATGGATCGCCGGATCAAGTCCGGCGATGACCGGTGTTATTCCTTGCCGTTCTCGTCCTTGGTCAAAAACCCCTTCGCCTGCATGGCCAGATGCACCCTGTTGGCGAAGGTCGCGTCCGTGCCCTTGGCAAGCAGCGCGGCGTGCTCGGCCACCGCATCGCAGAGCGTCGTCACCCATTCGTTGTCGGCCTTGGCGAAGTCCGACAGCACATGGCCGTGCACCAGCTCCTTGACGCCGGGATGACCGATGCCGAGCCGGACCCGGCGATAATCGTTGCCGACATGCGCCGAGATCGAGCGCAGGCCGTTGTGGCCGGCGATGCCGCCGCCGATCTTCACCCGCACCTTGCCCGGCGGCAGCTCGAGCTCGTCGTGGAACACGGTGGTGTCGCCCGCGGCGATCTTGAAGAAGCTCGCCGCTTCCTGAACGCTGCGGCCGGAGTCGTTCATGTAGGTCGTGGGCTTGAGCAGGATCACGCGCTCGGTGCCGAGCGCACCTTCCGAGGTCTCGCCCTGAAAGCGGCGGCGCCACGGCGCAAAGCCATGACGCCGCGCGATCTCATCGACGGCCATGAAGCCGATATTGTGCCGGTTACGTGCGTATTTCGCGCCGGGATTGCCGAGCCCAACAAAGAGTCGCATGACGCGGCGCGCCCCCCGCTCGGCGCGCGGTCAAGGACCGCGCGCCAGCTTCGAGAGATTACTTCTTCTTGTCGCCGCCGGCGGGAGCCTTGGCAGCAGCGGCAGGAGCAGCAGCCGGTGCCGCAGCACCAGCGGCCGGAGCAGCCGCAGCGCCCGGGGCCGCACCAGCAGCGGCAGCCGCAGCAGCCGCCTTCTGCTCTTCGGCGTAACCGGACGGCGGAACGATGGTGACGAGGGTCGCGTCCTCGCGGGTCAGCGCCTTGACGCCGGCCGGCAGCTTGACGTCGGCCAGATGCAGGGAGTGACCGATCTCGAGCGAGCCGACATCGGCCTCGATGTACTGCGGGATGCTCTCGACGCCGCATTCGAGCTCGATCGCGTGCGCGACGATGTTGACGGTGCCGCCGCGCTTCACGCCCGGAGAGGTTTCCGCCTTCACCACGTGCAGGGGAACGCTGATGCGGATGGTGGCGCCTTCGCCCAGCCGCATGAAGTCGACATGGATCGGGAAGTCCTTGACCGGGTCGAGGTGGTAGTCGCGCGGAATGACGCGGTGCTTCTTGCCCTCGAGGTCGATGTCGACCAGCGTGGTCAGGAACCGGCCGGCAAGGATGCGCTGGCGCAGTTCACGATCTTCGATCGAGATCGTCAGCGGGGGCTGGTTGTTGCCGTAGATCACTCCGGGCACTCGCCCGGCGCGACGCTCAGCCCGGGCGGCCCCCTTGCCGCTCTTCGGACGTGCGGTCGCCTTCAATTCCTTGACGGTCGTCGCCATGTCGTTAAGTCCTTGTTTTTGCAAAAGTTAATGGGCCGCAAGGCGGCCCATGGCATGGTCCACAGCAAGCCTCCAGGGGTGCGGGGGCCGCGGACGTGGCGGGCTTTTACCCGGAAGCTGCGGAAATGACAAGGAGAATGGGCTGGCGGGCGGTTTCCTCCCCCTCCAGGGAAGGTCAGAGAGACCGCGCTTTAAGACGTCGGGGTCCCCCCCAGCTTGGCCTCCAGCGCTGCGATCCGCGTCTTCAGGGCTTCGTTCTCCTCGCGCGCCAGGCGCGCCATGTCCTTGACCGCCTCGAACTCCTCGCGCTTGACGAGGTCCATGTCGCGCAGGAATTTCTCGGCCTGGCTGCGCATCACGGAATCGAACTCACGCTTGACGCCCTGGGCAGCACCGGCGGCGTCGTTCATCAGGCGGCCGATCTCGTCGAAAAACCGGTTGTTGGTCTGGGTCATTGTGGGCCTCCGATAAACTTTGCGCGACCTCGCGGAAAGACAATGGCAATCCGACGAGGCCGGTTCAAGGGCGAAGCGGCGGTATCCTTGTCATGGGCCGGTTTCCTTGCAATCGTATTCAACTGCCCTGCATAAGAAGAATCGCACGGCGCCTGCCGGTGCTCCTTCGCCGCAATCTCGTCCAGACTCAGAAGGCGCGATGCCCTTTCTGCTCATCGACTTCCCCGCCTTCAACCCGATCGCGCTCGAGATCGGTCCGTTCGCGATCAAATGGTATGCCCTGGCCTATATCTGCGGCATCGTGTTCGGCTGGCTTTATGCCCGCGCGCTGCTGAAGAGCGAACGCCTGTGGGGCGGACCCGCGCCGATCTCGCTGCTTCAGATCGATGACTTCATCCTGTGGGTCACGCTCGGCATCATCCTCGGCGGCCGCGCCGGCTACGTGCTGTTCTACAACCTGCCCTTCTTCATCGATCATCCCGCCGCGATCTTTAAGTTGTGGGAGGGCGGGATGTCGTTCCACGGCGGCTTCCTCGGTTGCGTCGTCGCGGTGATGTGGTTCGCCTACCGCAACGGCATCTCGATCCTGTCGCTCGGCGACATCACCACCGCGGTCGCCCCGGTCGGACTCTTGCTCGGACGCATCGCCAATTTCATCAACGGCGAATTGTGGGGCCGCGCCACCGACCCGAGCCTGCCCTGGGCGATCATCTTCCCCAACGATCCCACGCAGTTGCCGCGGCATCCAAGCCAGCTCTACCAAGCCGGCATGGAGGGCATCCTGCTGTTCACCGTGCTGGCGATCATGATCCGGTTCGGCGCCTTGAAGCGCCCCGGCATGATCCTCGGCGCCTTCATCCTGGTCTATGGCCTGGCCCGCATCGCCGGGGAGCATTTCCGCGAGCCGGACGCGCAGCTCGGTTTTCTCTGGGGCGGATTAACCATGGGCATGCTGCTGTCGATCCCGATGCTTATCGTCGGCCTCATACTTATTGTATTGGCAGTGAGGCGCGGTGCGCTGACGCCCGTCGAGGCCATTCGTTAATTCATTTCGAGAAGATCGCCGTGACCGACCAGCCGCTGCTCAACGAGATCAAGGCGCTGATCAAATCTTCCGGGCCGATGCCGGTCTGGCGGTACATGGAACTTTGCCTGATGCATCCGCGGTACGGCTATTACGTCTCGCGCGATCCGCTCGGGCGCGAGGGCGACTTCACCACGGCGCCCGAAGTCAGCCAGATGTTCGGCGAGCTGTTGGGGTTGTGGACCGCCTCGGTCTGGAAGCAGATGGGCTCGCCGCAATTCCTGCGGCTGATCGAGCTCGGCCCCGGCCGCGGCACCATGATGGCGGATGCGCTGCGCGCGCTCCGCGTGCTGCCCCCGCTCTACCAGGCGCTCCACATCCACATGGTCGAGGTCAATCCCGTGTTGCGGGACCGGCAGAGCGCGACGCTCGCCAACGTGCGCAACATCGCCTGGCACGACAGCATCGACGAGGTGCCGGAGGGCCCCAGCATCATCCTCGCCAACGAATATTTCGACGTGCTGCCGATTCACCAGATGGTTCGGCTCGAGAACGGCTGGCACGAGCGCGTGATCGAGATCGATCCCAACGGCAAGCTTCAGTTCGGCGCGGCGCCGGAGCCGACGCCGCGCTTCGACGTGCTGCTGCCGCCATTGGTGCGTGCCGCGCCCATCGGCGCCGTGTTCGAGTGGCGTCCCGACGGCGAGATCATGAAGCTCGCCACGCGCGTGCGCGACCAGGACGGCGCGGCGCTGATCATCGATTACGGCCACCTCCGCAGCGACGCTGGCGACACGTTCCAGGCGATTGCGCGCCACACCTTCGCCGATCCCTTGAAGGCGCCGGGCCAGGCCGACGTCACCGCCCATGTCGACTTCCAGGCGCTGGCGCGCGCGGCCGAGGATGTCGGCGCGCGCGTGCATGGGCCGGTCACGCAAGGCGACTTCCTCAAGCGGATCGGCATTGATACCCGCGCCGCCGCCCTGATGCAGAAAGCTGCGCCCGATGTTGCCACCGACATTTCGGTGGCGCTCAAGCGCCTGACCGATACCGGGCGTGGCGGCATGGGTTCGATGTTCAAGGTGCTCGGCATCTCCGAGCCGCGGCTGACGGGCCTTGCCGGCCTCAGCGATCTGGAACAGGCAGGAGAGGCCTCATGACGATAGCTTCGTCGCTGCTGTCGGCCGTGCCCGGCCTGCGCCATGCCTTCTTCACCCGCGAAGGCGGCGTCTCCGGCGGCATTTATTCCGCGCTGAACGGCGGGCTCGGCTCCAACGACGATCAGGCCCTGGTCGCCGAGAACCGCCGCCGCATGGCCGAGCATGTCGGCGTTGCGCCCGAGCGCTTCCTCAGCCTGCACCAGATCCATTCGCCCGACGTGCTGGTTGCCGAGGCACCGTGGCCGAGCGGGCCGCGACCAAAAGGCGACGCGCTGGTGACGAAGACGCCAGGCATCGCGCTCGGCGTCTCCACCGCCGATTGCGGGCCGGTGTTGTTCGTGGATCCCCAGGCGCGCGTGATCGGTGGCGCGCATGCGGGGTGGAAGGGCGCACTGACGGGCGTGCTGGAATCCACCATCGCGGCGATGGAGCAGCTCGGCGCCACGCGCGGCGGCATCATCGCCGCGATCGGCCCGTTGATCCGCCAGGACAGCTACGAGGTCGGCAACGAGTTCGTCGCGCGCTTCATCGAACAGGATGCGGAGAACGTTGTGTTCTTCATCCCCTCGGTGCGCGAGGGCCACGCGATGTTCGATCTCGCCGGCTTCATCCGCAAGCGGCTGGAGGCCGCCGGCATCCTGATGATCGACGATCTCGGCCTCGACACCTATTCCGACGAGCGCTTCTTCAGCTATCGCCGTTCGGTGCACCGCAAGGAGCCGGATTACGGCCGCCACGTTCACGCGATTGCGCTGGAGGGATGAGGCCTCGCGCCCCGGACGCGGTGCAGCACGTAAGTGATGCGCCGCTGAGCCGGGGCCCATGTCTCTGCAATCTCAATCTCGGCGGCAATCTGGGTCCCGGCTCAGCGCAGCGGCACTGCGCGCCGCTGCGCGTCCGGGACACAGGGCAACCCCGTCATTCCGGGGCTCGCGAAGCGAGAACCCGGAATCCATCGTGCGGCAATTCACGCTGCGAAATGGATTCCGGGTTCGATGCTTGCGCATCGCCCCGGAATGACGGTGGGGGGTGCGGCTCGCCCGCCCTAGACGTTAATGCGTTTTAACGATATCGCTGCCCTCCATAATGAGGGACGCGTCATTCATCTTTCGCCGCGCGGGTTCGCGCGTGCTGGCGGTCATGCTGCTGGCAGCGGCGGCCGCGCTGGGCGGCTGCGGCGGCGGCAGTGCCGTCAATTCCTATGCGATGGCGCCGAGCGCCGGCAGCGGGGCCACTATCGCCTTCGAATCGATCGACGGGCCACCTCCGCAAGTGTTCGACCGCATGGTCGGCGTGCTCGACAGCGAATCCAAGCTGCGCAGCCTGTCCGTGGTCTCCCGCGAGGGCACGGCTGCCTATCGCGTGCGCAGCTACCTCTCCGCCCAGGTGGTGCGCGGCAAGACCGTGATCGCCTGGGTCTGGGACGTCTACGACGCCAACCAGCAGCGCGCGCTGCGTCTCTCCGGCGAGGAACCGACCTCGGCCAAGGGCGGGCGCGACGCGTGGTTGGCTGCCGACGACCTCGTGCTGCGGAAGATCGCCCAGGCCGGATTCAGCGGACTTTCCAACATGATCAACGGAACGCCGGATGCACCCGGCGCGGCTCCGGCATTGCGCGGACCGGCGGTGGCCAGCGTCGTCAAGGACGCTCCCGCGCCGGACATGCCGGCATCAGCGCTCGGCTATGCCGAGCAATAACCCCCGCTAAACCACGGCCTCAACTTGCGGCCAAGCCGTTGGCCCGACTCAGGATTTTCAAAGGGAAAACGTAGCATCCCGGGTTGCCATTGCGGCCTTCCGCCTGATATTTCCTCGCCCGTCGTAACCGTGCTGCCAGCGGGTATTCTCAGATGTTGAAGGTCGTATCCAGCAAAGCGCGGGAGGAAGCGTCCATGTCGGCCAAAAACGGCTCCATCAAGCTCGTCGCCGGCAACTCCAATCCGGCCCTCGCCCAGGCGATCGCGCAAGGGCTCGACCTGCCGCTGACCAAGGCGGTGGTACGGCGCTTCGCCGATATGGAGATCTTCGTCGAGATCCAGGAGAACGTCCGCGGCTCGGATGCCTTCGTCATTCAGTCGACCTCGTTCCCCGCCAACGACCATCTGATGGAATTGCTGATCATCACCGACGCGCTGCGCCGCTCCTCGGCGCGCCGCATCACCGCGGTGCTGCCCTATTTCGGCTACGCAAGGCAGGACCGTAAGTCAGGCTCACGCACGCCGATCTCGGCCAAGCTCGTCGCCAACATGATCACGCAGGCCGGCGTCGACCGCGTCATGACGCTCGACCTGCATGCCGGCCAGATCCAGGGCTTCTTCGACATTCCGACCGACAACCTGTTCGCCGCGCCGCTGATGGTGCGCGACATCAAGGACAAGTTCGACCTGACCAAGACGATGGTGGTCTCGCCCGACGTCGGCGGCGTCGCCCGCGCGCGCGGCCTCGCCAAGCGCATCAACACCCCGCTCGCGATCGTCGACAAGCGCCGCGAGCGGCCGGGCGAGTCCGAGGTCATGAACGTGATCGGCGACGTCTCCGGCCACACCTGCATCCTCGTCGACGACATCGTCGATTCCGGCGGCACGCTGGTGAACGCGGCCGATGCGCTGCTCGCCAAGGGCGCCAAGGACGTCTACGCCTACATCACCCACGGCGTGCTCTCCGGCGGCGCGGCGGCGCGCATCGCCGGCTCCAGGCTGAAGGAGCTGGTGATCACCGATTCGATCCTGCCGACCGACGCGGTGACCAAGGCGCCGAACATCCGCACCCTGCCAATCGCCAGCCTGATCTCGGATGCGATCGCGCGCACGGCGGCGGAAGAATCGGTGTCGAGCCTGTTCGATTGATTTGATCTAGCACCGTCATTCCGGGGCGGCGCGCCAGCGCCGAACCCGGAATCCATCCTGCAGCAATCCGTGTCGATCAACGGATTCCGGGTTCGCGCTGCGCGCGCCCCGGAATGACCATTGCCTACCCCACGATCCCCGCTGCGACCTGGCCGCGCAGGCGCTCCAGGCCGTGCAACGTCTCCGCGCAGGCGGTCGCGACCTCGACGCCCTTGATCGCAAAGTGCTTGCGGAAGAAATCGTAGTGCACCTCAGTCTCGTGGAATTGCTGCGGCGTCAGCACGGCCGAGAACACCGGCACCTCCGTGCGCAGCTGCACGTCCATCAGCGCCTTGATCACGGTGTCGGCGACGAATTCGTGGCGGTAGATGCCGCCGTCGACGACGAGACCGGCCGCGACGATTGCGGTGTAGCGCCGCGTCTTGGCGAGGACCTGCGCGTGCAGCGGGATCTCGAACGAGCCCGGCACCTCGAAAACGTCGACATGGGTGAGGTGGCGGGCTTCCGCCTCCTTCATGAAGGCGATGCGGGCTTCCGCGACCACGTCGCGGTGCCAGCAGGCCTGCACGAAGGCCACCCGCTGTGGCTTCGCGAAACGCGGATGCGCAGGGGCCGGATCCACGGGAACCGGCGGCGGCGTTTGGGACGTTTCGGTTTGGGGGTCTTGCAGCATCTGATTCATGGCTTTCCTCGGTTTAAGGACCAGAATCAGGGCACACGGAACGACAAACAGCCGCATCGTCTCGATGCGCCTGCCAGCGACCGTTCTCTTTCATCCGGACTTTAACCGTCGGCTTCGGAGTTGCACCGAATCTGCTGACCCTTCCGTTCGGGATAAACCCTTGCGGAAGGCGCTCGCGGGCTTGGGCCTGTCGGCCCTTACCGCCGGTGGGGACTTTCACCCCGCCCTGAGAACATCGGCCGTCCGGGATGAACGGCCTATCAGGAAATATGCCGCCGCCGGGCAGTCGCGGCAAGCGTGTTCCGCATGGGCCAAGCGCATGGTCCCATGTCCGCACGGCGGCCCGGCCCTCGCCCCACGGAATTTGCGGCGAGCTTTTTTGCCGAATCCGATTCCGGTTTGTTCTCGTCCGTTAAGAATTGTGGCGGAGATGAGCTGTGGACGAACGAGTCCTGGCTTGTGGACGGACTCGCGACCCCGTTGCGCAGATTCCGCAAATCACATCACTTGATCCGCGACAGGCCCGCGCTGATCCGAGGGATCGCAACAGCGACTCCGAGGGGATTGCAAAGGCCGATCCGAGGGACGCCGCAGCGACGTTTAGGGAGTGCGCGCCGGGCCCAACCGCGTGCGTATCAAAGACAACAAGAAGGCAAGAGGTCGAGACGGCATGTCCCTGCTCGAAGGCACTATCGATTCCAGAAACCATCCGCTCGCGGTGGTCGAGGACATCGCCGCCAGCAACAACTGGCCGTTCGAACGCTCCGGCGAGGACGAGCTCACGATTGTCTCCAAGGGACAATGGACCGACTACCAGCTCTCCTTCACCTGGATGGGCGAGATCGAGGCGCTGCATCTGGCCTGCGCCTTCGACATGAAGATTCCGCCCGCGCGCCGCGGCGAGGTGCAGCGGCTCGTTGCCGCCGTGAACGAGCAGCTGTGGGTCGGCCATTTCGACCTGTGGACCAACACCGGCATGGTGATGCACCGCCAGGCCCTGGTGCTGCCGGGCGGCCTCACCGCCTCGCCGGCGCAATGCGAGGTCATGCTCGCCGGCGCCATTCATGCCTGCGAGCGCTACTTCCCCGCGTTCCAGTTCGTGGTGTGGGCCGGCAAGAGCACCGCGGAGGCGATGGACGCGGCAATGTTCGATACGGTGGGCGAGGCGTAGGGCCTACCAAGGCGCGAGGGCGGCAGCTCCCTCCCCACGTCATCCCGGACAAGCGCGCCCAAAGCGCGCGCCGATCCGGGATCCATACCGCGTGATGTCGCTTGTGGCACAACGCTTGTTGCTCTGCCCTCCGTCCATTAGAACGGCCTGTGGTTATGGATCCCCGCCTTCGCGGGGACGACACCGAGTAATTGGCGACACCGATGGCGAACAGCACCCTCGAAAAGGTCACCGGCACCATCCTGCTCGCCGGCGCCGGCAAGATGGGCGGCGCGATGCTGACCGGATGGCTTTCGGGCGGGCTCGATCCGCGCCGCGTCGCGGTGATCGAGCCGCACATTGCGCCCGAGATCTCCGCGCTGGCCGCCAAGGGCGTCGTGCTCAATCCCGATGTGAGCGCCGCCGGCGCCGTCGAGACGCTGGTCGTGGCGGTGAAGCCGCAGATGTTCCGCGAGGCCGGCGCCAAGCTGAAGCCGTTCGTCTCGGACAAGACGTCGGTGGTCTCGATCATGGCGGGCACCACGATCGCCGCGCTCCAGGAGGTCTGCGGCGGCGCCGTGGTGCGCGCAATGCCGAACACGCCGGCCGCGATCGGCCGCGGCATCACCGTCGCTGTCGCGGCGAACGACGTCAGCGCCGCGCAGCGCGCGATAGCGGATGCGCTGCTGCGCGCCACCGGCTCGGTCGAATGGGTCGAGGACGAAGGATTGATGGACGCGGTCACCGCCGTGTCCGGCTCGGGCCCGGCCTATGTGTTCCTGCTCACTGAGGAGCTCGCCCGCGCCGGCGTCGAAGCGGGACTGCCCGAAGCGCTGGCAACCAAGCTCGCCCGCGAGACCGTCGCCGGCTCCGGCGAACTGCTGCATCGATCGGAGCTTCCCTCCGCCACCCTGCGCCAGAACGTCACCTCGCCCGGCGGCACCACGGCCGCAGCGCTCAGTGTGCTGATGGGCGAGCCGGGCCTGCGCGAACTCATGATCCGCGCCATCGCGGCGGCGACGCAGCGGTCGAAGGAGCTGGCGAAGTAGGACAGTGCCGTAGGGTGGGCAAAGCGAAGCGTGCCCACCACCTTCATACGAGTCTGAGCAGAGATGGTGGGCACGGCGCTTTGCGCCTTTGCCCACCCTACGGCGTCGTGCCCGCGGCCAACCGCCTGTTGAACATCTCGACATTGACGAGCCCGCGGGCGTGGTGGCCTTCGCCGAGCTTGCGCGGGCCCTCGAACGCCTCGACCTCGAAGCGAATGACGCGGCGCTCGACGGCGACCACCTTTGCGGTGGTCCGCACGGTCGCGCCGACGAGCGCGGCGGCAAGATGGCGGATGTCGACCTCGGTACCGACAGTGACCCAGCCCGGCTGAAGCGCTGAGCGGATCGCATCGCCCGATGTCATCTCCATCTCCAGGATCATCATCGGCGTCGCGTAGACAAAAGGCATGCCTGATACGAAATGCCCGACGGTGCGCTCCATCGGCACCACCAGCGTGCGCTCGGCGCTCATGCCCGTTGTGATGAAGTCGCGTGCGTCCATGGACCCTCACACTCAGTGTCGTCCCGGACAAGCGCGCCGCGCGCGCCGATCCGGGACCCATAATCACAGGACGTCGTGGTTGCGGGGACTCGGAGTGACCGCTTCATTCCACAAACCACTTCCTGTGGTTATGGCTCCCGGATCTGCGCTGACGCTTGTCCGGGACGACAGCGGCGCTTGCCGCAACGGCGATGGCTACTTCTTCGCCGCCGCCGCGCGCTCCACGAAGGTCTTGCCGCCCTTCATCTTGTGACGGAGCGGGGCTTCGTTGATCTGGATGACGACGGCATCGGCATCGACGCCGAGATTCTTCACCAGCGCCTGGGTGATGTCGCGCATCATGCCGGCCTTCTGCTCGTCGGTACGGCCTTCGGCCATGCTGATGGTGATCTCAGGCATTGTTCTCTCCCTGCTGCTGTCGTCATGGCCGGGCTTGTCCCGGCCATCCACGTTCTCTTCTATCAAACAAGACGTGGATGCCCGGGACAAGCCCGGGCATGACGCGGCCTGCGAATAGCTAGCCCCACTTCACGTCATGGCGGCCCAGGACTTCGCGCACCTTGGCGACGAGATCGGCTTCGCTGCACGAGAACTGCGCCGGCCGGCTCTCGCGCCATTCCTGGTTGGAGGCGATCGCGGCGGCCGCCTTGGCGCCCTCGATCAGGTCCTTGACCTGCACCTCGCCGCGCGCCTTTTCATCCGAACCCTGGATGATGACGCAAGGTGAGTTGCGGCGATCGGCATATTTGAGCTGGTTGCCCATGTTCTTGGGATTGCCCAGATAGAGCTCGGCACGGATGCCGGCGCTGCGCAAGCTCGCCACCATCTTCTGGTAGTCGGCGACGCGGTCGCGGTCGAACACGGTGACGACAACGGGGCCGAATTCGGGCCGCGTGTCGAGCTTGCCGAGCAGCGTCAGCGCCGCCTGCAGCCGCGACACGCCGATCGAGAATCCGGTCGCCGGCACCGGCTCGCCGCGGAAGCGCGAGACGAGGCCGTCATAACGCCCGCCGCCACCGACCGAGCCGAAGCGCACCGGGCGGCCCTTCTCGTCCTTGGTATCGAGCAGGAGTTCGACCTCGTAGACGGGACCGGTGTAGTATTCGAGGCCGCGCACGACCGAGGGATCGATCTTGATACGATCCGCACCATAGCCCGAGGCCGTGACCAGTTTTGCAATCTCTTCCAGCTCGCTGACGCCGGCCTGACCGACTTCGCTCTTGGCGAGATAGGTTTCTGCCGCGGCAATTGCTTCTTTCCAATCCTCGCGCGGCTTGGTGATGGCGAGAACAACATCGGCTTCCGCCGCGCTCAAATTGGCGCCTTTGGTGAAGTCGCCCTTGCCTTCCTCGCCGCCATCCCAGCGTCCGGGACCGAGCAGCTTGCGCACTTCATCCGCGGAAAACTTGTCGAGCTTGTCGATCGCGCGCAGCACGGTCAGTCGGCGCGCCGCATTTTCCTCACCCGCGAGGCCAATGGCTTCCAGCACGCCATCGAGCACCTTGCGGTTGTTCACCTTCACCACGTACTGGCCGCACGCGATGCCGAGCGCCTCCATCGTGTCGGCCGCCATCATGCAGATTTCGGCATCCGCCGCCGGCGTCGCCGAGCCGACCGTGTCGGCATCGAACTGCATGAACTGGCGGAAGCGGCCGGGGCCGGGCTTCTCGTTGCGGAAGACGTAGCCAACGCGGTAGCTGCGATAGGGCAGCACCAGACCATCTGTACCGTAGCGCTCACCGACGTACCGGGCGAGCGGCGCGGTGAGGTCGTAGCGCAGGCTGATCCATTGCTCGTCGTCGTCCTGGAACGAGAACACGCCCTCGTTCGGACGATCTTGATCCGGCAGGAATTTGCCGAGCGCGTCGGTATATTCCATCGCCGGCGTCTCCACCGGTTCGAAACCGTAGAGCTCGTAGACGGCGCGGATCTTCTCGACCATCTCGCGCGTCGCCCGGATCGCGGCAGGATCGCGATCCTCGAGCCCGCGCGGCAGGCGCGCCTTCAGTTTCTGGGGTTTTTTGGGTTTCTCGGCCATGCGCGGCGTTTACCAGCCGGGGCGCAAGGCGGCAACTGCCCTACGGCTGCTCCATTCGCGCCCGGAGCGCGTCCGCGTCGGCCTTTGGCAGCGATTTCAGCGTCGACTTGATGGTCTCGCCGCCGACGATCTTGCCGTTGCGCATGAACATCCAGTCCGAGATGTCGGCCTCCGCGAACTTGACCTTATCGCCGGCTCGCTTGCCCGGCAGATCGCGCGGCTCGTTGGCGAAGACGCCGGTCAAGGTCCCGTCGGGCAGCTTCTTCACCTCACCGATCCAGATGTGCTCCCCGCCCTTGCGGGTCGTAAAGCGCACCTTCAAAGCGTGACCAGACTCGGACGGCTTGGGCGATTCATAGGAGGCCCAGAAGGTCGGCAGCGAGCCGCGGGCGCGAGCGATCGCGGTGTTCATCTCGGGGTCGGTGGTGCGTACGTCAACGATCGGCGAGCGGTCCTGCGCTGCGACCTCGTGCGTCGGGCCGATGGTCAGAATGCCGAAAACGCAAACGCCGGTGATGGCGGCGAGAACGACCCATTTTATGGGTTGGGAGAGCTTTGTTGCCATGGTCGCGATGTCCGGAACGCTCGTTGTGTCCTGGCTTTGTCGCACGTCGGCAGCAGCACGTTCAGTGCGCAATAAGCCACAAACGTTGCGCTTTTTACCCTCCGCTGGAGGGTGATCAAAACACCTTGCGGATCCAGTTGTGGGGATCGTTGGTGCGGCCGTACTGGATGTCGACGAGCTGCTTGCGCAGGCCCATGGCGACCGGGCCGGCGACGCCGCCCGAGATGTCGAAATCGCCGCTGACCGAGCGCACCTTGCCGATCGGCGAGATCACGGCGGCGGTGCCGCAGGCGAAGGCTTCCTTCAGCCTGCCTGAGGCCGCGTCCTTGCGCCACTGCTCGAGCGTATAGGGTTCTTCGCGCACCGTCTTGCCGGCGTCGCGGGCGAGCGTGATGATGGAGTCGCGGGTGATGCCGGGCAGGATGGTGCCGAGCGGCGGCGTCGACAGCGAGCCGTCGTCGAACACGAAGAACACGTTCATGCCGCCGAGCTCCTCGATGTAGCGGCGCTCGACCGCGTCAAGGAAGACGACCTGGTCGCAGCCGTGCTGAATCGCTTCGGCCTGGGCGCGCAGGCTCGCGGCATAATTGCCGCCGCATTTGACCGCGCCGGTGCCGCCGATCGCGGCGCGCGTGTAGTTCTCCGACACCCAGATCGAGACCGGCGCGGGCCCGCCCTTGAAGTAGGAGCCGACCGGCGAGGCGATCACCGCAAAGATGTATTCGGACGATGGCTTGACGCCGAGGAAGGTCTCGCTCGCGATCATGAACGGGCGCAAGTAAAGGCTGCCCTCGCCGCCCGGCATCCAGGCGCGGTCGATGCGCACGACCTGCTCGACCGCCTCGATGAAGACGTCTTCGGGCAGCTGCGCCATCGCCATGCGATCGGCCGAGTCCTTGAAGCGGCGCGCATTGGCGTCGGGACGGAACAGGTTCACCCCGCCGTCGTCGCGCTTGTAGGCCTTCAAGCCTTCGAAGATCTCCTGGGCGTAGTGCAGAACCGCGCCGGCGGGATCGAGCTGGAAGTTGGCGCGCGCCTCGATTTTCGCCTCGTACCAGCCGCCCTTGGCCTGGTTGTAGCGGACGATTGCCATGTGATCGGTGAAGATCCGCCCGAAGCCGGGATCCACCAGCTTGGCGACGCGGTCCTTCTCGGGCGTCGGATTGGATGCGGGCTGGATGTCGAATGTCATGCTCATGTCCTTGCCTCCCGCTGCCGGTGGCGGCGCTATTTCTCGCGCCCGCCTGCCCGCTCGGGCCCGGCTGGCTTGATTGGTTTCTGGCTGGACCGCCGCCAGCCATGTTACGGCCGGTTTCCGCAGCCAGCATGTCATCGAGGACATGCTTTTGCGGAAGGCGGAAGTCCAGTATGTTTTGCCGAAATGCCGCTCGACAATTGCACGGTAGATCTGCTTCGGCCGTCGCCGCCTGTCCGGCTCTCTCCGGCCGTCCTGCTCCGACGCCACCCGGCGCGAAACGATCTAAAATTTCGTGCGGGTCGATCGTTTTGTAACATTGAACCCAAGATACGTCAATATGCCTGACATAAATTTCGCGACTCCTTCTCAAGACGCTGCCGCGCCCCGGCCGGCCGCAGGCGATGGAGGCAATTTGCGCTGGGATATCATCGAGCTGCTGTTCTTCGCCTATCGCGATTTCGTCGGCGATCCCGACCAGGAGCTGGAGGCGTTCGGCTTCGGCCGGGCCCATCACCGGGTCATGCATTTCGTCTACCGCTATCCCGGGCTCAAGGTCGCCGACCTGCTCGACGTCCTGCGCATCACCAAACAGTCGCTCGGCCGGGTGCTGAAGCAGCTCCTGGACGAGGGCTATATCGTGCAGAAGACCGGCGACAATGATCGTCGCCAGCGGCTGCTCTACGCGACGCCGAAGGGCGAGGCGCTGGTGCAGAAGCTCGCCGGGCTGCAGACCACGCGGATCACCAGGGCGCTCGCGGAGATGGGTCCGCAGGATGCCGAGACGGTCAAGCGCTTCCTGCGCGCAATGATCGATCGCGACGATCCGGACAAGGTGCTGGAGACGATCTTCGCTTCCGTCAAACAAGACGCCAAGGAGTGACCGTGCCGCTCGCAGCCACGCTCACGCGCCCGCCGGTGCAACCGGCCGACGATGCCCCGCATCTCTTGCTGGTCGACGACGACCGCCGCATCCGCGACCTGCTCTCGCGCTTTCTTGCAAGTGAAGGCTACCGCGTCACCACCGCGGCGAGCGCCGGCGATGCGCGCTCGAAGCTGATGGGCCTGCATTTCGATCTCCTGATCCTCGACGTCATGATGCCCGGCGAGACCGGCTTCGACCTCGCCCGCTTCATCCGCACCTCGTCCTCGGTGCCGATCGTGATGCTGACGGCGCGCCACGAGGCGGAAGCCCGCATCGAAGGCCTGCAGATCGGCGCCGACGATTACGTCGCAAAACCGTTCGAGCCGCGCGAGCTGGCGCTGCGCATCAACAACATTCTCAAGCGCGCCGCGCCGCCGCCGCAGGCCACGACGCTCGAGAAGATCGCCTTCGGCCCCTATGTCTACCATCTCGAACGCGGCGAATTGCGCCAGGGCGAGGAGGTCATCCACCTCACCGACCGCGAGCGCGAGATGCTGAGGATTCTCGCGGAGACGCCGGGCGAGACCGTGCCGCGCAGCGCGCTGACCGGCAATGGCAGCGTCAACGAGCGCGCCGTCGACGTGCAGATCAACCGCCTCCGGCGCAAGATCGAGACCGATCCCGCCAATCCGCTGTTCCTGCAGGCGGTGCGCGGCATCGGCTACCGCCTGGTGGCCTCGCCCTGAACCGCAGTGAAGCGCGCCAGATGAGCACGATCGATACCGGCCTGACGCTTCTGAAGAGCGCCGCCGGCCGCGTCTCGGCCGCCAACGGCTGGATGGGCAACGCGTTCAAGGGCTGGATGCCGACCGGCCTCTACGCCCGCGCGCTCCTCATCATGATCGTGCCGATGGTGATCCTGCAATCGGTCGTCGCCTTCGTGTTCATGGAGCGGCACTGGAACACGGTCACGCGCCGCCTGTCGGCCGCGGTGGTGCAGGACATCGCCGCACTCATCGACGTCTACAAGGGCTATCCGCAGGACAAGGACCGCAACGAGATCCGCCGCATCGCGCAGCAGCGGCTCGGCCTGGTGGTCGATTTCCTGCCTGCCGGCGACATGCCGCCGCCGGGACCAAAGCCGTTCTTCTCGCTGCTCGACCAGACGCTGTCGGTGCAGCTCGGCCGCCAGATTGGCCGCTCGTTCTGGATCGACACGGTCGGCCGCTCCAACCTGGTCGAGATCCGCATCCAGCTCGACGATGCCGTGATGCGCGTGTTCGCGCAGCGCAGCGCCGCCTATGCATCGAACTCGGAGATCTTCCTGTTCTGGATGGTCGGCACGTCCTCGATCCTGTTGATCGTCGCGGTGCTGTTCCTGCGCAACCAGATCAAGCCGATCCTGCGGCTTGCCGACGCCGCAGAAAGCTTCGGCAAAGGCCGCGAGGCGCCGAACTTCAGACCGCGCGGCGCGCGCGAGGTGCGGCGCGCGGCGGTCGCCTTCCTGGAGATGAAGTCGCGCATCGAGCGCACGATGGAGCAGCGCACCGCGATGCTCGCCGGCGTCAGTCACGATCTGCGCACCATCCTGACCCGCTTCAAGCTCGAGCTGGCACTGATCGGCGACAGCCCCGAGCTCGAAGGCATGCGCAAGGACGTCGACGAGATGTCGATGATGCTGGAGGATTACCTCGCCTTCGCGCGCGGCGATTCCGGCGAGCAGTCGCAGCCGACCGACATGGCGCAGGCACTCGAAGAGCTGCGCAGCGATGCCGAGCGCCACGGCCATACCGCGACCGTCGCCTTCAACGGCCTGCCCGTGGTGACGGTGAAGCCGGCCTCGTTCAAGCGCTGCCTCGCCAACCTCGTCACCAACGCAGCGCGCTACGGCAAGAACATCGCCATCACCGGCCAGCGCGATCACCGTTATTTGACCGTCACCGTCGATGACGACGGTCCGGGCATTCCCGCGCACCTGCGCGAAGAGGTGTTCAAGCCGTTCCTGCGGCTGGACAACGCCCGCAACCAGGATGAAGGCGGCACCGGCCTTGGCCTCGCGATCGCCCGCGACATCGCCCGCTCGCACGGCGGCGACATCACGCTGGGTGACAGCCCGATGGGAGGATTGAGGGCGAGCGTACGGATACCGGTGTAGGTGGCTTACTCCACCTCTCCCCGCTTGCGGGGAGAGGTCGGATCGCTCTTGCGATCCGGGTGAGGGGGTACAGGTCTCTCATCGATCTCACGTGTGAGAGAGCCCCTCACCCCAACCCTCTCCCCGTAAGAACGGGGCGAGGGAGCGCACCGGCCGCGCGGCAAGCACACCTACTTCGGCAGCAGCGCCTTCAGCTTGTCCATGTCGCGCGTGTTCATCTTGAAGCCGCCGGGCATGACGATGTCACCGGGCTTCTGATCCGGCTTGCAGGCCCCGAGCCACTTGGCTTGCAGCGTCGTGGTGCTGTCGCGCCCGGCCGTGCCGGCAACGCCGCCTTTGGCGTGCGAAGTGGTCTTCACCGTGTAGGCCGAGTTGAAGTCGCCGGTGATCTCGGCATGCGAGGTCGTGCTGACGCCGGCGACGCTGCACTCGGAATCGCTGACATAGCCGGTCGCGGTCTTCTTGATCTCCTGCTTGGCGCAGATCTGCTTGGCCATCGGGGAGACGTTGTTGCTCATCTCCTTGTCGACGGTCTCGTCGGTGCAGTGCTGCATGGTCATCTCGGGCACGGGCGAGCCCGATGTGACCAGCTTCATCTCCCAAAGACCGGCCTTGCGCAGCGGCAGTTCGTCGGCGCCGGCGCTGCTCGCTGACAATGCGAGGCAAAGCATCGAGCCGAGCAAAGCGAGTTTGCGCGTCATGAGGAAAGCTCCCGGCTGAGAGAAGTACGGCCTTGCGACAGCGCTCAGTACAGCGTGCGGATCGGCCGGTCGGCGGCGCCATAGGGCACCCAGCGGCACGAGAACGAGATGTAGCCGCCCTCATAGCCCTGCACGGCCAGGAATTTCGCGACCTTGCCGTAGCGGGCGCAGTGATCGACCGCGACCTGGCGCGCATCGACCCGGGTCGCCATCGAATAGGCGATGATGCCGCCGGTGTCGTTGCCCTTGAACGGCGGCACGTAATCGGCGCGCGCCGACTGGCTCGCCATCATGCCCGAGACAATCAGGCTGGCAAGAAGGCCCGCGGCCGCAATGATTCGCATTCCCGTCACTCCAATTGGCTGGCGCCAGTTTACGGTGCCGGGAGGCACCTGAAAAGAACCGAACCCCTGTTGGCCGCGACACTTGGTCAAGTCCTTGCGAAGTGTTGCCGCGCTGCACTTGACCTCCCCCAACCTTCGCGGCACCGTCCGGACCTTCGCAAGACCTTAGCTGTCCGGATTGACCATGCCCGCCCCCTCCCAGAAATCGCTCCGCTTTGCTGCCGTGCTCGGCCTCATGTTCGGAGCGCTGTCGCTCGGCGAGGCCAGGGCCGCCAACCCGCTGGAGCTGAATTTCTGGCTGAGTGGGCCGCGCTATGACGGTGCCGTCGCCCCTTGCGACTGGGCTCTGCCGAGGATCGTGCACGAGTTCGCCGAAAAGGAATACACGTTCTGGAATTCTTCGTTGCAGATCACCGGTTTCTCCGCCGTTCGCGAGACCGCGTTCCGGCCCTGGCAGTCCGACAACATTCCGCGCCGCTATTGCACCGGTGAGGCCATGCTCAATGACGGCAAGGCGCGCAAGGTGCATTTCTCGATCATCGAGGATGGCGGCTTTGCCTCCTACGGCAATGGTGTCGAATGGTGCGTCGTTGGAGTGGATCGCAACTGGGCCTACAATCCGGCCTGCCGCGCCGCCAAGCCCTGACCCCAACAGCGGCGGATTCGGGCTGATCAGCCAGCCGATGACTGCCGCCCCAATTTTGTTCTTGAAATGTTCCCATCGCCTGCTAGGCTGTGTGTGCACAGTCTAGTTGAGGGGCGTCGCCATGTTTCACTTCAGATTGCGTTCGTTGTCCCGTTTGATGATCTCGCTCACTCTTGCTGCGGGGTTGGCCAGCCTCGCCGGCGGTGCGAAGGCGCAGGACAAGCGGCAGAACGCCCCGGGCGAGTTCGATTTCTATGTGCTGGCGCTGTCGTGGTCGCCCTCGTTCTGCGAGGAAGCCGCCGAACGGGGCGGCCGGTCCCAGATGCAATGCGGCGGACGGCCCTACGCCTTCGTGGTGCATGGGCTGTGGCCGCAATATGAAAACGGCTTCCCCGAATATTGCCAGCGGCCGGCGCCGCGGCTGAACCGCAATATCGTTTCCTCGATGCTCGACCTGATGCCGGCGCCGGGCCTGATCTTCAACGAATGGGACAAGCACGGCACCTGCTCCGGGCTCGAGGGCCGCGGCTATTTCGAGATGATCCGCAAGGCGCGCGCTGCGATCAAGATCCCGCCCGAATATCTCGATCTGGCGCAGGCCAAGACCGTCGCGCCGGCGGAGGTCGAGGAGGCCTTCATCAAGGCCAATCCGGGTCTCAGCAGTGCCGCCGTCTCGGTCACCTGCAACCGGACACGGCTGTCAGAGGTCCGCATCTGCCTCAGCAAGGACCTGCAATTCCGCGCCTGCGACGAGATCGAGCGCCGCGCCTGCCGGCCGCGACCAGGTGACGATGCCGCCGATCAGGGGCGGGTAGGCACGCTCTCGTGCCCCGGATGCAGCGCAATGCGCCGCGAACAGCGGCGTGGTGCGCTGCTGATCCGGGGCCTTTCGCGAAGAGCTGGGTCCCGGCTCAGCGGCGCAGCGTTACACGCTGCACCGCGTCCGGGACACGTGATCGTGCCTCTTTGCTCAAGCCATCGCGTGGCGTAGTGCTCTTGCCATGAACTACCGCCACGCTTTCCACGCCGGCAGCTTCGCCGATGTCATCAAGCACATCGTGCTGGCGCGCATCCTCACTTATCTGCAGGACAAGCCGGCAGCGTTCCGCGTCATCGACACCCATGCCGGCGCCGGCCTCTACGATCTCGACAGCGACGAGGCGCGCCGCGGCGGCGAATGGCTGACCGGCATCGCGCGGCTGCTGCAGGCGCGCCTGTCGAACGAGAGCGCAGCGCTGACGAAGCCCTATCTCGACATCGTCCGCGCCTTCAATCCGAAGGGGGAGCTCAAGGCCTATCCGGGCTCGCCGTTGATCGCACGCGGCCTGCTCAGGCCGCAGGACCGGCTCGTCGCCTGCGAGCTCGAGCCGAAGGCCCGGAAAGCGCTGATCGATGCGCTGCGCCGCGACGAGCAGGCCCGCGTAGTCGATCTCGACGGCTGGGTGGCGCTGCCGGCCTTCGTGCCGCCGAAGGAGCGGCGTGGCCTCGTGCTGATCGATCCGCCCTTCGAGGCCAAGGACGAGTTCGAGCGGCTCGGCGAAGCCTTCTCGGCAGCGTTCGCGAAATGGCCGACCGGTATCTACGTAATCTGGTATCCCGCCAAGAACCGGCGCGCCACCGACACGCTGGCACAAACCGTGGCGCGGCTCGCAGCTGCAGCAAAGCCGCCCGGAAAATGCCTGCGCCTCGAATTCAGCGTCGCGCCGCAAGCCGACAGCGCCGCCCTCACCTCCACCGGTCTCTTGATCGTCAACCCGCCCTACACGCTGCACGGCGAGCTCAAGACCATTCTGCCGGAGCTGGAAATACCGCTCGGCCAGGGCGGTGCTGCCAGATTCCGGCTGGAGGTGCCCAAGCCTTGACGCCAAGCATTGACGCCAAGCCGTAACGCCAAGCCGTAACACTCCGGCATTCTTGGGAAAAATATGCAGGACCGGTAGTCAATCTGCAAAGAACCGTATTATGCTATTTCCGTGACTGGCTTTACGTTCCGCTTCCGCGAATGGTTGCGGCGGAGTGAAGGCCCTAAGAAAGATCCCGCCGGACCGATCAGGTCCGTCCAAGGATGGCCAGCTCCCGGGCTCCGTAAGGCCCGGTCATGTCGCGACGTGAGTCTGCGTCGCGACGGAGGAGCAATGAGGGGGAGTTTCCCGATGGCCATGACGGGAACGGTCAAGTTCTTCAACGGCGAGCGCGGCTACGGCTTCATCAAGCCTGACGACGGCGGTCGCGATGTCTTCGTTCACATCACTGCTGTGGAGCGGGCGGGACTGAAGGACCTTGCCGAAGGACAGCGTATTACTTTCGAAGTCGAACCGGACAAGAAGGGGAAGGGACCGAAGGCGGTCAATCTGGTGATCCTCTCCTAGCAAGCCTGGCGAAAAAATCCCGGCCGCGAGCGGCCGGGAGGCTGGTCCGGTATTTTCTTCTTTGGATGTCAGAAGCGATAGTTCACGCCTGCGCGGACAACGTTGGCGCTATAGCCGTTTGACACGCCCGTGATTGCGAACTGGCTGGTCGACAGATCGATGTAGAGATATTCGAGCTTGGCGCTCCAGTTCGGCGCGAGGCCGACTTCCGCACCGGCGCCGATGGTCCAGCCGGCGGTGGTGTGCGACTCAGACCAGCCGAAGGTCTGCGCCCGCAGCTCGCCGAAGGCGAGACCGGCAGTGCCGTAGAACAGCACGTTGTTGAACGCATAGCCGGCGCGGCCGCGCAGGGTGCCGAACCACGGATTGGAGAACTTCCACGGCGCGAACGTGTCGTCGGCGCCGGCGGCCTGGATGTCGCCCTCGACGCCGAACACCCACGGGCCGTTCTGGAAATTGTAGCCGGCCTGCACACCGGCGACGAAGCCGGACGGCTTGGTGGGGTTGTTGTCGACCGAGCCCCATTCGTAGCCGATATTGCCGCCGAGATAGGGACCCGCCCAGCTATAGGCATTGAGCGGCTGATTGACGGTATAGGGCGCACGCTGCCCGTATTGGAGATCGGCGGCCTCTGCCGAAGCTGTCCAGCCGGCTGCAACCAACGCGGCTGCGCCCACAACGAGCCTCTTCATCACTCACTCCAACGCCACTGTCGCAACCCGAGCGATGCCCGCGCCGCCGCACGAGCAAAACCCCATGGTTACGGAACCAAGGACTTTTCGCGTAGGATTTATCGAGAGTTTTAAGTTAAAGGGCTGTTAAGCCGGGTTACCGCCCGCTTAACAGACTTAAGGAAGCGTTACCGGAAACTGGCCGCCATCCGCTGTGCGTGCCGCATGGCCGGAACTTCAAATCAGTCCCCCCAGCGCCTAAATTCGTCCCATGGTTCACGATTCCCCCGACAATCCGGACGACCGCGCGCGCAAGGCGCCGCCGGCTCAAGCGATCGACACGCCGCCCGAGCGGCTGGCCGGGCCGGACGTCGATCCCGCGGCGGCAGGGGGCGACGACGAGGACGATGCCCTGCTGCCGGACATCCTGGAAGAGAGCGGCGCCGTCGGCGAAGGCCCGCTCGCGACCGGTCACGAGGCGATCGAGCGCGCGGTCCGCCTCGCACCGACCTCGCCTGGCGTCTATCGTATGCTCAATGCGAACGCCGACGTGCTCTATGTCGGCAAGGCCAAGAACGTCAAAAAGCGCCTGTCCAGCTATGCGCGCCAGAGTGCGCCGCTGCCGGCCCGCATCCTGCGCATGATCGCGGCCACCGTCACCGTGGAGATCGTCTCGACCACGACCGAGACCGAGGCGCTGCTGCTGGAAGCCAACCTGATCAAGCAGCTGCGGCCGCGCTTCAACGTGCAGCTTCGCGACGACAAGTCGTTCCCCTACATCCTGATCACCGGCGACCATTGGGCGCCGCAGATCCTGAAACATCGCGGTGCGCAGACCCGGCCCGGGCGCTATTTCGGCCCGTTTGCCTCCGCCGGCGCGGTCAACCGCACAATCACGGCGCTGCAGCGCGCGTTCTTGATCCGCTCCTGCACCGATTCCTTCTTTGAGAGCCGCACCCGGCCCTGCCTGCTCCACCAGATCCGCCGCTGCGCCGGACCCTGCACCCGGGAGATCGATTTCGGCGGCTATTCGACGCTGGTGCGCGAGGCCAGCGACTTCCTCTCCGGCAAGAGCCATGCGGTGAAGCAGGAACTCGCCGGCGAGATGGAGAAGGCCTCGAACGAGCTGGAATTCGAGCGCGCCGCACTGTACCGCGACCGCCTCGCCGCGCTGTCGGCGATCCAGTCGCAGCAGGGCATCAATCCGCGCACGGTGGAGGAAGCCGACGTGTTCGCCATCCACCAGGAGGGTGGCTTCTCCTGCGTCGAGGTGTTCTTCTTTCGCACCGGACAGAACTGGGGCAACCGCGCCTATTTTCCGCGCGCGGAGAAGAGCTTTACGCCGGAGGAGGTGCTGGGGTCCTTCCTGGCGCAGTTCTACGACGACAAGCCGCCGCCGAGGAACATCCTGCTCTCGCACGATATCGAGGAGAGCGAGCTGCTCGCCAACGCGCTATCGATCAAGGCTGGCCACAAGGTCGAGGTCACCGCGCCCAAGCGCGGCGAGAAGAAGGAGCTGGTCACCCACGCGCTGACCAATGCGCGCGAGGCGCTCGGCCGCAAGCTCGCGGACACCGCAACGCAAAGCCGGCTGCTCGAGGCCATGGCCGCGACGCTGAGCCTGCCGCACGTGCCCAAGCGCATCGAGGTCTACGACAACAGCCACATCCAGGGCACCAACGCGGTCGGCGCCATGATCGTCGCGGGCCCAGATGGCTTCGTGAAGAACCAGTACCGCAAGTTCAACATCAAGTCGGAAGGGATCACGCCCGGCGACGACTTCGCCATGATGCGCGAAGTGCTGGAGCGCCGCTTCAAGCGCCTGATCAATCCGCCCGAGGACGCCGCCAGCAAGGCCAAGGACGACGATTTCCCGCAATGGCCCGACCTCGTGATCATCGACGGCGGCCGCGGCCAGCTCAATGCCGTGCGCGAGATCTTCGCCAATCTCGGCCTGACCCAGGTGTCGCTGATGTCGGTCGCCAAGGGACCGGACCGGGATGCCGGCCGCGAGACCCTGTTCATGCCGGAGCGCGAGGCGATCAAGCTGGAGCCACGTGATCCCGTGCTCTATTTCATCCAGCGGCTGCGTGACGAAGCCCACCGCTTCGTCATCGGCTCGCACCGCAAGCTGCGCAAGAAGGACATCCGCGAGGCTGGTTTGCAGGAGATTCCGGGCATCGGCCCGTCACGCAAACGTGCCTTGCTGCACCATTTCGGAACCCTGAAGGAGATCGAACGGGCCTCGATCGCCGATCTCGGCAAGGTTCCGGGGGTGAGCGCCGAGAGCGCGCGCAGGATTTTCGAATATTTCCATCCCCAACCGGGATGAACTAAAGGGGGACCGCAGTCATATGATCGTCGTGTCCGCACCTCATTTGGGGCGCGGGACGGTTGACGTTCAGGCAGCAGCGGTATTGGTAGGACGGATGAACATCGCCACCACACGAGGGACCACCAGCCGCGCGATGTCCCTCCCCAACATCCTGACCTATGGCCGGATCGCCGCGATCCCGGTCGTGGTCGGGTGCATCTATGCGCAGTCGATTCTGGATCAGCCGCTCTGGCTGCGCTGGCTCGCGGTCGCCATTTTCATTGCCGCAGGGGTGACCGATTACCTCGACGGCTATTACGCGCGGATCTGGAATCAGCAATCGGCTTTCGGCCGCATGCTCGATCCGATCGCCGACAAGCTGCTGGTCGCCTCCTGCCTGTTGATGCTGGCCGCGGACGGCATCATCCACGGCTGGTCGCTATGGGCCGCCATCGTGATCCTGTGCCGCGAGATCCTGGTCTCGGGCCTGCGCGAATATCTGGCTGCGCTCCGTGTCAGCGTGCCCGTGACCAAGCTTGCGAAGTGGAAAACCACGGTCCAGCTGGTTGCGATCGGCTTCCTGATCGCCGGCCCAGCCGGCGATCAGGTGGTGCCGGTGGTCTCGATGATTGGGCTCGCACTGCTGTGGGCTTCGGCGATCCTCACCATGTACACCGGCTACGACTATTTCCGCGCCGGCATCCATCACCTCATTAAGGAGGACGAGGGATGAAGGTGAAGTATTTCGCCTGGGTACGCGAGCGCGTCGGCAAGGCCGAAGAGACGATCGAGCCTCCCGCGAGCGTGCGCACCGTCGAGGAGCTGATCGCCTGGCTCTCCGGCCAGAGCGAAGCCTATGCGCACGCGTTCGAGAAGCCGAAGGTGATCCGCGCCGCGATCGACCGCGCTCACGTCAAGCAGGACACCGCCATCGCAGGCGCCCGCGAGATCGCGTTCTTCCCGCCCATGACCGGCGGCTAGCCTCATGACCTGCCCCGTCACCATCCGTATCCAGGAAGACGATTTCGACATTGCGCGCGAGATCTCGGTCCTGACGAGCAGCCGGACCGATATCGGCGCTGTGGTGACATTTTCCGGCATCTGCCGCGCCGACGATGACAGCGCCAAGGTCGCCGCGCTGACGCTCGAACATTACCCCGGCATGGCGGAGGAAGAGATCAGGCGCCACGCTGACGAGGCCGTCTCGCGCTGGCCGCTCAACGGCATCACGGTGATCCACCGCGTCGGCCGCTTGATGCCGGGCCAGAACATCGTGCTGGTGGTGGCCGCCTCGCAGCACCGACAGGCGGCGTTCGAGGCGGCCGAGTTCCTGATGGACTATCTCAAGACCAGCGCGCCGTTCTGGAAGAAGGAAGAGAGCGCCACCGGCACCGACTGGGTCGAGGCCCATGCCCGTGACGACGAAGCCGCCGCACGCTGGACCAAATCCTGATGGCTAAGCCAACGAAAAAGACCGCGCGCGGCCGCGCCGCGCCTGACCTCGCCAAGGTGGGACCCGGCGAGCTTCTCACGCTGCTCGACTTCGTCCGCTACGCCGTGAGCCGCTTCGTCGAGGCGAAGCTCGCCTTTGCCCACGGCACGACCGACCCCGTCTCTGAAGCCGCGTTCCTGGTCTGCGAGGCGCTGCATCTCAATCCCGACCAGTTCGAGATCTTCGCCAACGCGCGCGTCAGCGCCGCGGAAGGCAAGACCCTCCTCGATCTCATCCATCAGCGCGTCACGACGCGCAAACCGGCCGCCTATCTCGTCAACAAGATCTACATGCGCGGCCTCTCGTTCTATGTCGACGAGCGCGTCATCGTTCCGCGCTCCTTCATCGGCGAGCTCCTGGAGTCGCATTTCGGCGCCGACGGCGAGGCCGGATCGCTGATCGACGACCCGACGGCGGTCGAGCGCGTGCTCGATCTCTGCACCGGCTCGGGATGCCTCGCCATCCTCGCCGCGCATCATTTCCCGAACGCCGCCATCGACGCCGTCGACATCTCCAAGGGCGCGCTCGAGGTCGCTGCGCGCAATGTCGGCGAATATGGGCTCGAGGACCGCATCAGTCTCCATCGCGGCGATCTGTTCGCCCCGCTCGGCGGCAACAGATACGACCTGATCATCACCAACCCGCCCTACGTCGACGCCGAGGGCATGGCGGCATTGCCGCCGGAATGCCGCGCCGAGCCGAAGCTCGCCTTCGATGGCGGCGCCGACGGTCTCGACGTGGTGCGCCGGATCCTGCGCGATGCGCCCGACCACCTGACGGCGGATGGCGGGCTGATTTGCGAGATCGGCCGCGGCCGCGAGCTGGTCGACGCGGCTTTCCCGGAACTGCCGCTGCTCTGGCTGGACACCGAAGATTCCGAGGGCGAGGTGTTCTGGATCGCAGCCGCCGATCTCGGCTGATTCATCGCGGCCGATCACGCTCCGTCGGAACAAGTCAAATATCGCCACGTTCATCCCACGACGAATTTTCTAGTCTTTGGAGGATGTCCGCATGCTCGCGCCATCGGGCGAATTGCTGCGCGCCGGGATGGCGCTCAAGCTCAATCACGTCAAACGCGCTGCTCAATCCTATCTGCGCGACCAGACCAGCCAGGCAACCGGCAAGGTGACATCCTACGCCGTGGCCGGCGGGCTGTTCGCGGTCGCCGGCCTGTTCGTTGTCGCGGCATTTTTCGTCGGACTGATCGCCTTGTACCGCTGGGTCGGGATCACCTACGGGCAGTTCTGGGGATTTGGCGCCGTCGCCGCAGTGCTGCTGGTGCTGGCTGCGGTCTGTGCCGGGGTGGCTATGGCCCAGATGAAACGCAAGGCCAAGCCGGTCGTCCCGCTCGCGAGCCGTCTGCGCGTGGCGGTTGCCACGCCCCGGATCCCGCGTGGAACGGTCAAGGAGGCGGTGAAGGAGGTCGCA
Source organism: Bradyrhizobium sp. USDA 336 (assembly GCF_044908355.1). Lineage (NCBI taxonomy): Bacteria > Pseudomonadati > Pseudomonadota > Alphaproteobacteria > Hyphomicrobiales > Nitrobacteraceae > Bradyrhizobium > Bradyrhizobium sp. USDA 336. The sequence continues at coordinate 4,762,030 of NZ_JBIYDC010000002.1, forward strand.
ACGACGATTCCCCTCGCGCCGCTCGCACCGGGCGAGCGCGGCGGCATCAAGACCTGGCCGGCCCGCGCCAACCGTCCCGTGCAGCTGGGCCTGATGCTCGCGGCGGTCGGCCTGGTCGGGCTGACTGCCGCCCGGCGGCGACGCAACAGGCACAGTCTGGAGGCGTGATGCTGGCGCGGCGCTCCGATCAGATCGACTCCTGGTTGCTGGTGGCGGCAACGGCCGTGTTCGTGCTGACGGCGGAGCGCTACTTTCAGGATTCCGGCCTGGCGAGGCCGGGGCCTCCGCAAGACCACCGCAAGGGCGAAGCGAATTCCCCGGAAACTCACCCGGCCGGTGCGGCGATGCAGCCGGGCCGCGGCCGCCGGGCGAAAAGCCCGTTCGAGATCCCCTGGGCGGGCTGGAAGGACATTTTCTGGCGGACCTATCAGCGCATCGACGAGGATCGCCTGCTCGCGACCGCGGGCGGCGTCGTCTTCTTCGGGCTGCTCGCACTCTTCCCCGCAGTCACCGCGCTCGTCTCCTCCTATGCCCTGTTCGCCGATCCCGCCACGATCAGCGCCAATCTGCACACGCTTGCGACCATGCTGCCCGAGGGCTCGTTCCAGATCGTCGAGGAGCAGGTCGCGCGCGTGGTGTCGAACGGCAATGCGACGCTCGGCGTCACCTTCCTGGTCGGCCTGCTGCTTGCGATCTGGAGCGCCAATGCCGGCGTCAAGGCGATCTTCGACGCCCTCAACGTCGCCTATGAGGAGCGCGAGAAGCGCAGCTTCATCCGGCTGAACATGGTCTCGCTGGCCTTCACCGTTGGCGGCATCGTGGCGCTGCTGTTGATGGTGGGAGCCGTCGTCGCCTTCCCGCTTGCGCTCAATCATCTCGGCATGGCGCCCGAAAGCAAGCTGATCGTGGCGCTGGCACGATGGCCGCTGCTGTTCATCATCCTGCTGGTCGCACTCGCCATCCTCTATCGCTTCGCGCCGAGCCGCGATGCGCCGCGCTGGCAATGGCTGAGCCTCGGCGCCGTGATTGCCGCGATTCTCTGGATCGCAGGCTCTGCCCTGCTGTCCTGGTATCTCTCGGAATTCGCCAATTACAACGCGACCTACGGCTCGCTGGGCGCGGCGATCGGCCTGATGACGTGGATGTGGATGTCGGCGATCGTCATCATGTTTGGCGCCGAGCTGAATTCGGAGATCGAGCGGCAGACGCTGCGCGATACCACCACCGGGCGGGCGAAGCCGCTCGGCACCCGGGACGCCGTCTCCGCCGACACGGTCGGCGCCACCGCGCCATTTTGATCGGTGGCGGTCGGGCCGAAGCTGGCCCGACCGCATCCCGGGCGCGATCAGCGCTTGGTGATCACGGCTTCCAGATATTCGCTGTGCACCACGATCGTGCCGTCATCGGCGTGGTTGAACTCTTCGAGCAGCGCCAGGAGATCGCGCGCCAGCGCGGCTTGCCCGTTCGCGTCGAGCGCGGCAAACGCCTTCAGCGTGGGGCCGTAGAAGGTCTTGAAGATGTCGAGCCAGTGGTCCGGCGACCGATAGCGGAACACGAACATGCGCGGCTCGGCGGCGATCTCCGCGGCCACGCCGCCGAACATCTCCTCGAGCCGTGCCGGTGTCCCCCACATGGCGGGCGATTTCACCCCGGCCGGCGGCGGCAAATGCTTGCCGATGGTCTTGAACAGCTGGCCGATAAAGCCTTGCGGCGTCCAGTTGGCGAGACCGATCTTACCGCCGGATCTGCAGACCCGCGCGAGCTCGGAGGCCGCCCTGTCCTGATCCGGCGTGAACATCACGCCGAAAGTGGAGAGCACGACGTCGAAAGCGGCATCCGCAAACGGCAGCGCCTCGGCATCCGCCTCGCGGAACTCAACAGTGAGGTGTTCGGCCATGGCGCGCTCCCGCCCGCGCTTGAGCAGCGCCGGCACATAGTCGGTGGATGTGACGTCACACCAGCGCCGCGCCGCCGCCAGCGTCGCATTGCCATTGCCGGCGGCGACGTCCAGCACCTTGCTGCCGGCACGCAAGTCAATGGCCTCGCAGAGCTGTTCCCCGACGATCTGCAAGGTGGTGCCGACCACGGCATAATCGCCGGACGACCAGGCGCCGTGCTGGCGCTGCTTGACGGCGGCAAGATCGGGCTGGGGGGCGGCTTGCTTGAGCGCGGCGGATGTCGACATGGCAATCTCCTGCGGTTGAAAACGCCGGGACGATAGAGCGCATGCGGCGCGCTGGCCTTGAGGGCGGCATGATTTTCCGCTGAGAGCGTCTTGATTTCCGCATTGGAGCCGCGGAGGCCGTGCGAGGTTTCGCAGCCGCTGCATGGAAAAGCCTTCGGCGGCGGACCGGGCTGCGAAACAGTCACTATCCCCTCGAATCAACAATGATGTTAGGCTCATCGATGCTTGGGGCGCATGAGGCGTGACGGAGTCGAGCGCGACCCGTGTTTTTCCCGGGTGAGGCAGTCAGCTCTTAAAGGCATAACGCGCGGCATGATTCGCATTTCGACGATCTTCATCGCCATCTGCATGGTCCTGGTCGCGGCCTCGCTCGGGCTCGTGCTCTATTCGGTCGCCGGCATCAGCGGAACGGAATCGGCGATCGTGGCGCTGACCGCGCTGACCTTCCTGATCCTCTACAACGCTGTGTCGATGCGGCTGCGCGACCGCAGCGACGTCGGCGGCCAGATCGCCGACCTCTCGCGCGGCACTGCCGACCTCGCCCGCCAGGTGGCCGAGTTCGGCCGCCGGCTGGCTGCGGTCGAGAGCCGCATCGCCGCGTCCAATTCGACCAATTCCGACCGCATCCAGTCGGTCATCGGCGAGATCAATGAACTCGGCGGATTGGTCAGGCAGCTCGCCACCACCGTCGCGGCTCATGAGGATCTGCTCGCCGGCCACGCGCCAGCGGCGGCACCCGCCCCGATCACAAGGCCCGAGCCGGAAACGCCGATCGATCTGGCTGCCCGCTTCGAGGAGAAGCCGCTCGCTCCTCCTCCCCTTCCGCAGCCCCCGCCACGGCCGGCGCCGCCGACGGTGCAGGCCCAGGCCATCCCCCCGGTTCAGACCGCCAATGGGCGCAACCAGACCCAATTGCTGGCGACGCTGCGCAATGCAGTCGACGAGAACCGCATCGATATCTTCCTGCAGCCGATGGTGACGCTGCCGCAGCGCAAGGTGCGGTTCTACGAGGCGGTGACGCGCCTGCGCGACGAGCGCGACCAGCTCATCGCCGCCGAGGAGTTCATCAGCATCGCGGAAGCCTCGGGCCTGATCGGGCGCATCGACAACATGGTGATGCTGCGCTGCGTGCAGGTGCTGCGGCGTCTGATGGTGCGCAACAAGGACGTCGGCGTGTTTTGCAACGTCGCGGCGTCCACGCTGGGCAATTCCACTACCTTCGCGCAATGCCTCGATTTCCTGGAAGCCAATCGCGCGCTGGCGCCCTCGCTGGTGCTGGAGTTCAAGCAGTCGACCTTCCGCAATCTCGGTCCCGTCGAGACCGAGAACCTCGCGGCGCTCGCCCAGCGCGGTTTCCGTTTCTCGATCGACCATGTCACGGATTTGCGCATCGAGCCGCGCGAGCTGGCCGATCGCGGGGTTCGCTTCATCAAGGTGCCGGCCGCGCTGCTGCTCGATCCCAAGCAGGCCTCCGCCTCCGACATCCACCCGTCCGACCTCTCCGACCTGCTCGGCCGCTTCGGCATCGACCTGATCGCCGAACGGATCGAAGGCGAGCGCGCCGTGGTCGACCTGCTCGACTATGACGTGCGTTTCGGCCAAGGGTTCCTGTTCGCACCGCCCCGGCCATTGCGGCCGGAGGGGGCATCTGCTACCGGCGGGGCCTCGCCGAACCAGACGCAGGACATTCAGGGATCCAATGGCTCCGCCACACCCAGCTCAGGCGCGACCTCTTCGGCGCCTCCGCCCCAGCGCATCACCGGCAACGCAGCCCTCGCGCGCCGCATCTGATCGGCCGCGCTCGTCATGACCGCGCTGCATTTTGCCGGAGGCCTGCGCGAGCTCGTGGGCGGTGTGGAGGTCGTGCTCAGCGATATCTGGGGCGTGGTCCATAACGGGCTGGAATCCTTCCCCGAGGCGTGCGAGGCGCTGCACACCTATCGCAGCCGCGGCGGTACGGTAATCCTGATCACCAACGCACCGCGCCCGGCCGACTCCGTGCAGCGGCAATTGCGCAAGCTCGGCGTCCCCGATGAGACCTATGACGCGATCGTATCTTCGGGCGACCTGACCCGGCTCTACGTCGCCGAGCATCCCGGCCGCAAGATGTTCTGGCTCGGCCCCGAGCGCGACAACTCGATTTATCGCGGCCTCGATGCGGTCACCGCGCCGCTGGAGCAAGCCGACTACATCGTCTGCACCGGCCTCTACGACGACGAGACCGAGACGGCGGAAGACTATCGCGGCATGATGCTGCAGGCGCGCGAGCGCAAGCTGACGCTGGTCTGCGCCAACCCCGACATCGTGGTGGAACGCGGCGACCGGTTGATCTACTGCGCCGGCGCCATCGCCGAGCTCTACCGCGAGCTCGGCGGCGAGGTGATCTTCTACGGCAAGCCGCACCGGCCGATCTACGAACGCGCCATGGCGCTCGCCGGCGAACGCCAAGGCTACCAGATCGACCGGAAAAAGGTGCTGGCGATCGGCGATTCCGTCCGCACCGACTTAACCGGCGCCCGCGAATTCGGCATCGACTGCCTGTTCGTCACCCGCGGCATCCATGCCGAGGAGTTCGAGGGCCTCGACCAGCTCGACCCCAATTCGGTGATGGAGCTGTTCGGCCACCCGCCGAAGGCGCTGATGCGCGAATTGAAGTGGTGACGGCGGAGCGCGCGCAGCTGCAATGGGCTTAGAGGCAAGCCTCAGACGCCGTCATGGCCGGGCATAGCCGTCCGAAGGACGGCGTCGCTTGCGCTCGCCTATGACCCGGCCATCCACGTCTTCCTTTTTTTGCATCCAAGAACGTGGATGCCCGGGACAAGCCCGGGCATGACGTTCCAAACGGAAAATTGTTGTCCGGCGAAGAGCGCCCTTACGCGCTCGCCATGTCCGGGAAGACCGCCTCGATCTTGGTCTTCAGCGTCGCCGCATTGAACGGCTTGACGATGTAATTGTTAACGCCGGCCTTCTTGGCCGCGATCACGTTCTCGGTCTTCGATTCCGCGGTGATCATGATGAAGGGCGTGGTGGCGAGGTTCGGATCCGCGCGGACTTCGCGCAGGAGGTCGTAGCCCGTCATCGGCTCCATGTTCCAGTCGGAGATCACGAGCCCGTACTTCTTGCCGCGCATCTTGTTCAGCGCTGCCGAACCGTCGCTGGCATCATCGATGTTCTCGAAGCCAAGCTGCTTCAGCAGATTCCGGATGATACGGATCATGGTGCTGTAGTCATCCACCACCAGAACCGGCATCGACAAATCAACCGCCATCTCGACTCCCCCAACGCAAACCCAGGAATATTACGATCGGACCTGCCAGGCCGGCGCCCGGCAGTTCCACGCCTCAAGGACTAGCACCAAGGCCTTAAACAGCGCGTTAACTGCGGTCAGCTCCGAAGGCTTGAAATCGTGTTCAATGTCTGCCCGCCCCGCCGCTTGACTTCGTAGGGCCGGTCGCGCCACGGTCCGGCCGGTTCTGCCCGGTTCGAGAATTCCCCTGATGGCTCCGCCTTTTACCGTCATCCGCGATACAACGCCGGATTCCGCGATTCCGAGGGGCGCCGTCGTTGCTATGGGCAATTTCGACGGCGTGCATCTCGGCCATCGCGCCGTCATCGCGGCTGCCCTGGAGATGGGCAGGGCGCATGGCCGGCCTGCGCTGGCCTTGACCTTCGAGCCGCATCCGCGACGGTTCTTCAGCCCCAACACCCCGCAATTCCGCCTGACGGACGAGCGGGCCAAGCTGCGGCTTCTGGCCGGTACCGGGCTTGCCGGCGCCGTGGTCATGACCTTCGACAAGGCCCGTGCCGGAACCAGCGCGCAAGATTTCATTCACCATGACCTGATCGGGCGTCTCGGCGTCAGCGGCATCGCGGTCGGCTACGACTTCCATTTCGGCAAGGGACGGGTCGGCTCGCCCGGCCTCCTGGTCAACGAGGCGCCCCGGCTCGGCATCGAGGTCGACGTCCAGCCGCATGTCGATATCGACGAGCGGCCGGTCTCCTCCAGCGCGATCCGGATCGCCCTCGCCGAGGGCCAGCTCGACGAGGCCACGACCATGCTGGGCGCGCCCTGGTTCATCACCGGCGAGGTCATCCACGGCGAAAAGCGCGGCCGCGACCTCGGCTATCCCACCGCCAACATCCGCCTGGACGCCAATTGCGGCCTCAAGCACGGCATCTACGCGGTCCGGGTCGGGCGCGGCCAGGGAAAGGCTCAAGTGCGTCTGGATGGCGTGGCCAGCTTCGGCCGCCGCCCGACCTTCGACAATGGCGCCCCGCTCCTCGAAATCTTCCTGTTCGACTTCAAGGGCGACCTCTACGGGCAGGCGCTCGACTGCGCCTTCATCGGCTTCATCCGCGAGGAGGTGAAGTTCGAGGGCATCGAGGCCCTGATCCGCCAGATGGACGACGATTCCGCACGCGCCCGCGCCTTGCTCGCCGCCGCCCCGGACGCGTTTCCGCGGCTAGGCGTGATCGATTGAGAGGCGAAACCGGGCCACCCGGACCTTTGCGCTTCCTCCGCCCCCCTGCTATGGAGAGCCCATGTTTGCGCGGCGCATCATAGGGATTAGCGGCCCGGCTTCCGCCTGAGCCTGAAGGCTCGGCGCAAGACCGGGATTTCGTCGTTTCACCCGCGATTCCGCATCGCCATCCGTTCCCGCGCCCTTCCGAGCCAGTCAGCCTCATGTCCGAAAAGCCGCAAAAGTCCCAAAAGTCTGAAGCCAAGGACTATTCGAAGACCCTGTTCCTGCCGCAGACCGAATTCCCGATGCGCGCCGGCCTGCCACAGCGCGAGCCGGAGATCCTCAAGCGCTGGTACGAGATCGGCCTCTACGAGAAGCTGCGCCAGAGTGCGAACGGCCGCGCCAAGTTCGTGTTGCATGACGGCCCGCCCTACGCCAACGGCAACATCCATATCGGCACGGCGCTGAACAAGATCCTGAAGGATCTCGTCACCAAGAGCCAGCAGATGCTCGGCTTCGATTCCAACTACGTGCCGGGCTGGGACTGCCACGGCCTGCCGATCGAGTGGAAGGTCGAGGAGGAGCATTATCGCAAGAAGGGCAAGCAGAAGCCCGACTTCCGCGACAGCGCCGCAATGATCGATTTCCGCAAGGAGTGCCGCGCCTATGCCACGCACTGGCTCGGCGTGCAGCGCGAGGAGTTCAAGCGCCTCGGCGTGATCGGCGATTGGGACCATCCCTACGCCACTATGAGCTATCCGGCCGAAGCCCAGATCGCGCGCGAGCTGATGAAGTTTGCCGCCAACGGCACGCTCTATCGCGGCTCCAAGCCGGTGATGTGGAGCGTGGTCGAGAAGACCGCGCTGGCCGAAGCCGAGGTGGAATACGAGGACCACACGTCCGATACGGTCTGGGTGAAATTCCCGGTGACCTCGCCCGCGCACGGTGCCCTCGCCTCGGCGAGCGTCGTGATCTGGACCACCACGCCCTGGACGCTGCCGGGCAACCGCGCCATCTCGTTCTCGCCGAAGATCGCCTATGGCCTCTACAAGGTGACGGACGCCCCCGCCGACAATTGGGCCAGAAATGGCGACCTCCTCATCCTCGCCGATGCGCTCGCCCAAGACGTCTTCAAGCAGGCGCGCGTGACGGCTTATGAGAAGGTCCGCGACGTCCCCGGCGACACCATGGACGCGATCGAGTGTGCCCATCCGCTCAAGGGCATCGGCGGTGGCTACGACTTCATCGTGCCGCTGCTGCCTGGCGACCATGTCACCGACGACACCGGCACCGGCTTCGTGCACACGGCGCCCGGCCACGGCCGCGAGGACTTCGATGTCTGGATGGCAGAGGCGCGCGATCTCGACGCGCGCGGCATCAACACCGCCATCCCCTATACCGTCGACGAGAACGGCGCCTACACCGATCATGCGCCGGGCTTTGCCGGCAAGCGCGTCATCACCGACAAGGGCGAGAAGGGCGATGCCAACGAGGCCGTGATCAAGGCGCTCGTCGAGAAAGGCATGCTGCTCGCCCGCGGCCGGCTCAAGCACCAATATCCGCATTCCTGGCGCTCCAAGAAGCCGGTGATCTTCCGCAACACGCCGCAATGGTTCATCGCGATGGACAAGGATATCGCGACGGCTGGCAAGACCAAGGCCGGCGACACGCTGCGCGCCCGCGCGCTGCACGCGATCTCAGTGACGCAATGGGTGCCGCCGTCGGGCGAAAACCGCATCAACGGCATGATCGAGGCGCGCCCGGACTGGGTGATCTCGCGCCAGCGCGCCTGGGGCGTGCCGATCGCCGTTTTCGTGCGCGAGAAGGGTGACGGCTCCGCCGAGATTCTCCAGGACGAGGCCGTCAATGCGCGCATCGGTGAAGCCTTCGAGAAGGAAGGCGCCGACGCCTGGTATGCGACGGGCGCGCGCGAGCGCTTCCTCGGGCCCCGCGCGAACGAAAACTGGCAGAAGGTCGACGACATTCTCGACGTCTGGTTCGATTCCGGCTCGACCCACGCTTTCGTGCTCGAAGATCCCGTGCAGTTTCCCGGGCTCGCCGGCATCAAGCGCAAGGTCGACGGCGGCGCCGACACGGTGATGTATCTGGAAGGCTCGGACCAGCATCGCGGCTGGTTCCATTCCTCGCTGCTGGAAAGCTGCGGCACGCGCGGCCGCGCGCCTTACGATATCGTGCTGACCCACGGCTTCACGCAGGCCGAGGACGGCCGCAAGATGTCGAAGTCGCTCGGAAACACGATCGAGCCGCAGGCCGTCATCAAGGAATCCGGCGCCGACATCTTAAGGCTCTGGGTCGCGTCGAGCGACTATACCGACGACCAGCGCATCGGCCCCGAGATCCTGAAGAACACCGTCGAGACCTACCGCAAGCTGCGCAACACGGTGCGCTGGATGCTGGGCACGCTGCATCATTACAAGCCGGCCGACGCAATCGCGCCGGCCGAGATGCCCGAGCTCGAGCGCTTGATGCTGCACGAGCTCTCAGGTCGCGCCGCCGCGATCGGCAAGGCCTATCGGGAGTTCGACTACAAGACCGTGGTCGCGATCCTGTCGGCCTTCCTTAACAGCGAGCTCTCCGCATTCTACTTCGACATCCGCAAGGATACGCTGTATTGCGATCCGCCCTCGTCACTGACGCGCAAGGCGGCGCTGACGACCATCGACCTGTTGTGCGCTTCGATCCTGAAATGGCTGGCCCCGATCCTCAGCTTCACTGCGGAAGAGGCGTGGCGCATGTACCGGCCCGACGCCGAACCGTCCGTGCACCTGACGCTGTTCCCGACCGATCTCGAAGCCTTGCGCGACGACAGGCTCGCCGCGAAATGGGAGACGATCCGCAACGTGCGTCGCGTCGTTACCGGCGCGCTCGAGCTGGAACGCGCCGCCAAGAACATCGGCTCCTCGCTCGAGGCATCGCCGGTGATCTATGTCGCCGATCGCGGCATGCTGGCGACCTTGTTCGACATCGATCTGGCTGAAGTCTGCATCACCTCGAACTACGAGGTGCGGGAGGGCGAGGCGCCGGCCTCGGCGTTCCGCCTCGATGCCGTCCCCGGCGTCGCGGTCGTGGTGGAGAAGGCGATCGGCACCAAATGCGCCCGCTCCTGGAAGATCTCGCCGATGGTCGGCGAGGACCCTGAATACCCCGACGTCACCCCGCGCGATGCCAAGGCACTGCGCGAATGGAAGGCGCTCGGGGTGAGCGTCTGATCGGTCGGCCATGACTCCGCTCCGCGCCGGCATCCTCGCGGCCATGGTCACGCTCGTGGCCGACCAGGCCTCGAAGCTCTGGCTGTTGAACGTGTTCGAGCTTGCCCGTCGTGGCGTGGTGCGGGTAACGCCGTTCTTCGACCTGGTGCTGGCCTGGAATATCGGCATCAGCTTCGGCTGGCTTCAGAACGACAGCCAGGCCGCGCAGCTCGCGCTGATGGCCGTCAAAGCGGTCGCGGTGATCGCGCTGGCGATCTGGATGGCCCGCTCGCACACCATGCTTGCGACCGTCGCGCTCGGCCTGATCATCGGCGGCGCCATCGGTAACGGCATCGACCGCCTGGCCTATGGCGCGGTGGTGGATTTCGCCCTGTTCCACATCGAGATCGCCGGAAGTACCTATAATTGGTATGTGTTTAACCTCGCGGACGTGGCCATCGTTGCTGGGGTGGCAGCGCTATTGTATGATTCCTTCCTGGGGGTACCCGCCGCAAAAGCGCCCTGATCCCGGCCGATACGGACCGGCAGCTGGAACCCGGCTTTTGCAAGGGTCAAGCCGCGTGTGGGCGGCAATCTGCTACAATATGAAACAGGTACGGTGATGCGCAGCTCGAAGACCAGCGGTTCGATGGTTCGGGGCTCCCAATCCGGGGGCTGGCGGGCACTGAAATTGGCCGCCGTCGCGCTCGGCATCGGCCTTGTCATGTCGACCGGCGCCGCCCGTGCTGCCGATGATGACGACGACGACATGACCTTCGAAGAGAAGCTCATCGACAACCTGATGACGGGCCTTGGCGCCAGGAGCATGGAAAAACCCGGCATCGAATACCGCGAGCGTTCGCCGCTGGTCGTGCCCCCTAAGCTCGACCTGCCGCCGCCGGCCGCCGCCGAAGCCGCGGCTGCGCCGAACTGGCCGAAGGACCCCGACGAGAAGCGCCGCAAGGAAGCCATCGCCCAGCGGAAGAAGTCCGGCAACAAGGCAACGGAGTACTGGAAGAACGCCCAGCCGCTGTCGCCCGCCGAGTTGAACGCCCATCGGACGGCCGCCGCCGACAGGACGAGCAATGAGCCGGTCCAGCCAGGCACCAACGTGGCCAATCCGACGATGAGCCCTGCCGAACTCGGATATACCGGCGGGCTGTGGAAACTGTTCAAAGGGAACGGGCCTGAGTCGAAGCAGTTTACGTCGGAGCCGCCACGCCAATCACTGGTGGAGCCGCCGCCGGGATATCAGACGCCGTCGCCGAACTACGCCTACGGCGCGGGCCCGGATAATTCGAAGCGGACCTATTTCGACGTCCGATCCGGCAAGGAGAAGGAGCAATAGCGTTCCTGTCCTGTCGCGACATTCTGACCCACGCGAAGCGAGGGTCGGCGGTGCATGTCCGCCCACCTCGTTCAAAATTGCTTATCAGTAACTTGCCTAAGCGTTGAGTTCTCTGCTTCGTGACGCGAAGCCTCAGCCGCACGGAGTAGCATGCCGTGCCCTCCGAGCCGGAGATCCGGGCTCGGCACCTCACAACCAGGGATCATGATGTCCTCTTACCGATCGGCTGCCTGCCTCCTTGCCGCGCTGCTTTCGACGAGTGTCCTTTCGGCCGGCGCCGCCCTTGCCCAGACCACGGTGACATCGGCTCCGCCCGCCAGCTTCACGCTTTCCAATGGCATGCAGGTCGTGGTGATCCCGGACCGCCGCACCCCCGTCGTCACCGAGATGATCTGGTACAAGGTCGGCTCGGCCGACGAGACGCCCGGCAAGTCCGGCCTCGCCCATTTCCTCGAGCACCTGATGTTCAAGGGCACCGCGAAGCATCCGGCTGGCGAATTCTCCCAGACTGTGCTGCGCGTCGGCGGCAACGAGAACGCTTCGACCTCGGTCGACTACACCAACTATTATCAGCGCGTGCCGAAAGAGCAGCTGCCGACCATGATGGAGTTCGAGGCCGACCGCATGACGGGCCTCGTTCTCAAGGACGAGAACGTGCTGCCCGAGCGCGACGTCGTGCTCGAAGAGTACAACATGCGCGTCGCCAACAATCCGGATGCGCGGTTGAACGAGCAGATCATGGCCGCGCTCTATCTCAACCATCCCTACGGGCGGCCGGTGATCGGCTGGCATCAGGAGATCGAGAAGCTCGATCGCGAGGATGCGCTTGCCTTCTATCGCCGCTTCTACGCGCCGAACAACGCCATCCTGGTGATCGCCGGCGACGTCGACGCCGCCGAAATCCGCCCGCTGGTCGAGCGCAATTTCGGGTCGATCCCCGCGCAGCCCGCGATCCCGGCGCGGCGCGTTCGTCCGCAGGAGCCGGAGCCCGCCGCCCCGCGCACCGTCACGCTGGCCGACCCGCGCGTCGAGCAGCCGAACATGCGGCGCTATTATCTCGTGCCCTCCGCGACCACGGCCGCGGCCGGCGAGAGCGCGGCCCTCGACGTGCTGGCGCAGCTGATCGGCAGCGGCAGCAATTCCTATCTCTACCGTGCCCTCGTGGTCGACAAGCCGCTCGCGGTCTCCGCCAGCGCCAGCTATTCGAGCATCTCGCTCGATCCGACCCAGTTCGCGATCTCGGCTGCACCGAAGCCCGGCGTCAGTTTTTCAGAGCTCGAGCAGGCGGTCGACGGGGTCCTTGCCAACGTCGCGCAGAACCCGATCCGCGCCGAGGACCTGGAACGGGTCAAGACCCAGCTCATTGCCGAGGCGATCTACGCCCAGGACAACCAGGCTGTGCTGGCGCGCTGGTACGGCGGCGCGCTGACCACCGGCCTGTCGATCGAGGACATCAGGAGCTGGCCCGATCGCATCCGCGCCGTCACCGCCGAACAGGTCCGCGCCGTCGCCCAGAAATGGCTCGAGAAGAAGCGCTCGGTGACGGGCTACCTGATCAAGGACACTGCAACCGCCAAGCGCGAGGAGAAGCGCTCGTGACCTATTCCTTCCTTCGACGCGTTGCATTCTCCGTTGCCGCCGGCGCGGTCCTCGCATTCTCTGCGGCCTCGCCTTCGCAGGCCGCCGCAAAGATCCAGCACCTGATCTCGCCGGGCGGCATCGAAGCCTGGTTCGTGCAGGACGCAACCGTGCCGCTGATTGCCATGGAATATTCCTTCGCCGGGGGCTCGGCGGAGGACCCCAAGGACAAGCCGGGCGTTGCCAATCTGGTCGGCTCTCTCCTCGACGAAGGCTCAGGCGATCTCGATTCCAAGACGTTCCATGAACGGCTCGACCGCCGCGCCATCGAGCTGTCCTTCAACGCCACCCGCGACACCCTCCGGGGCAGCCTTCGCATGCTGCGCGACAACAAGGACGAGGCCTTCGACCTGCTCAGGATGGCGCTGACCTCGCCGCATTTCGACGCGGCCGACGTCGAACGCATCCGCTCGCAGGTCATCTCGAGCCTGCGCCGCGAGACCACCAATCCGACCTCGCTGGCGAGCCGCAAGTTTCTGGAGCTCGCGTTCGGCGATCACCCCTACAGCCGGCAGAGCAACGGCAACCTCGACAGCGTGCCGACCATCACAATTGCCGACCTGAGGAATTATGTTGGCCGTGTCCTCGCCAGGGATGGCCTCAAGATTGCGGTCGTCGGCGACGTCGATCCGGCTACGCTCGGAAAGCTGCTCGACCACACCTTCGGAAGCCTCCCGGCCAAGGCTAATCTGACGCCAGTCCCCGACGTCGAGGCTGCAAAGCCGCCGCAACGCGCCTTCGTGACCCTCGACGTGCCGCAGACGGTGATCACCTTCGGCGGACCCGGCGTGAGGCGGAGTGACCCCAGCTTCATGGCGGCCTATGTGGTCAATCACATCCTCGGCGGCGGCGGCTTGTCATCCCGGCTCTATCGCGAGGTGCGCGAAAAGCGCGGGCTCGCCTATTCGGTGTACGAGTCGCTGCTCTGGATGCAGCACTCGGCGATCTTCATCGGCAACACCGGCACCCGCGCAGACCGTGCCGGCGACACCATCGAGGCCATCGAACAGGAGGTGCGCCGCATCGCCGAGGAGGGTCCGACGCAGAAGGAGCTCGATGAGGCCAAGTCCTACCTCAAGGGCTCGCAGATGCTGGCGCTCGACACCTCGTCCAAGCTGGCACAGGCGCTGCTGCAATATCAGCAGGACAAGCTGCCGATCGACTATATCGAGAAGCGCAACGCCATCGTCGACGCCGTGACGCTGGACGATGCCAAGGCGGCCGCCAAGCGGCTCTGGGGCCAGGGGCTGCTGACCGTTGTCGTCGGCCGGGCGCCGCAGGCCGCCGCGCAACCGGCGGCTGCCACACCGAAGTCGAACTGATCTCTTTTCTCGACGTTTCCTGAATGGCCGGGGCCATCCCGGCCATTTGCATTTCACGGCAGCGCCATTGCTGACGACGGATGTCCGCGGTATGTCCTGACATCACGAATGGTGCCAGCATGCTGCGGATATCCCGCGATCTCGTCATCGACGAGGACGACATCGAGATCGGCTTTGTCCGCGCCTCCGGCCCGGGCGGGCAGAACGTCAACAAGGTCGCGACCTCCGCGCAGCTGCGCTTCGACACGCGCAAGCTGACCTTGCCCGAGGACGCGGCGCTGCGCCTTGCCCGCATTGCCGGCCAGCGCATGACCAAGGACGGCGTGATCGTGATCCACGCCCAGCGCTTCCGCACCCAGGAGCGCAACCGCCAGGATGCCATCGATCGCCTCGTCGAGATGCTCAAGGAGGCCATGGTCCGGCCGACACCTCGCCGCGCGACGCGGCCGACCTTCGCCTCCAAGCAGCGGCGGCTCGAGGGCAAGAAACGCCGCAGCGACATCAAGGCCGGCCGCGGCCGGAGCTTCGACGATTGATGCGAAAAAAACCTCCGGTCGCGCGAGCGACCGGAGGTTTGCCGTTCGCGAGCTGGCGTCAGTAGCGCTTGCCGGCCGCAGCACCGCCGGTCGCCGCATCGTCTGCGGTGCCCTTGCGCGTCGCGCTGCCGGTGGTTCCGACGGACCCCTTCGTGCCTTTGCCCGACTTCATGCCGACCTTCTCGCCGGCTGCGCCCTGCTGTGCACCGAGATCCTCATCCTCGCTGCCTGACGCGCCGCCTTGCATGGGCTTGCTTTGTACGGTGCCGCCAGGCCTCGTCCCAGACGAGGTGCCTTGGGCGAGAACGGGCGTTGCAACGAGGGCCGCGAGAGCGCAAGCGATCGCAGAGGTCTTCACCAACTTCATCCATTTCTCCTGGAATGTCGCGATGAACCGTTCGGCTGCCTTCTGCACCGTTCGCCTGCACCGGATCGGCTCATCGCGCTGAAAGTTCGAACGGTGCGGTGTGATGCAAGCCGCGTCGTGTGGTGATCGTTTAGGGTTTTCGCGGCGCTTTCGCGGAATTGTGCTCCTCATATGCGGCGGCGCGGAACATGCCACGCATTCCCGACGGACGACGCGAGTCGAAAATGTCCCCCATTTCGGGTGTGGGAAGCTCGACCTGACCCATGCATTTGTCGCTGCGCGGCATTAGACTTGAGAATATTCGCCGAGTGAGTCTCATGCCCGTCCGCCAGCTGCCAGAACAGGTCGTCAACCGCATCGCCGCCGGCGAGGTGGTCGAACGTCCGGCAAGCGTGGTCAAGGAGCTGGTCGAGAACGCGATCGACGCCGGCGCGAGCCGCATCGACGTCTTCACCGACGGCGGCGGGCGGCGGCGGATCGGCATCACCGACGACGGCAGCGGCATGACCGCAAAAGACCTTGCGCTCGCCGTCGAGCGCCATGCCACCTCCAAGCTCGACGACGAGGACCTGCTGCAGATCCGCACCCTCGGGTTTCGCGGCGAGGCCCTGCCCTCGATCGGCTCGGTGGCGCGCCTCTCCATCACCACGCGGCACGCGAGCGAGCCGCACGCCTGGGCGCTGTCGGTCGAGGGCGGCGAGAAGTCCGGGATCATGCCGGCGGCGTTGGCGCATGGCACCCGCGTCGAGGTTGGCGACCTCTTCTATGCGACGCCGGCGCGGCTCAAGTTTCTGAAAACTGACCGCACCGAAGCGGAGGCGATCCGCGAAGTGGTACGGCGCCTCGCGATGGCGCGGCCCGACATCGCCTTCACGCTCGCCGGCGAGGAGCGCGCACCGGTGACCTGGACCGCGGCGCTGCCCGGCGCGGCCGGACGGCTGACCCGGCTCGGCGACATCCTCGGCGCCGAGTTCCGCAGCCACGCCATCGAGGTCCATGCCGAGCGCGAGGGGGTCGTGGTCGCCGGCTATGCCGCCGCGCCGGCGCTCACAAAGGCCAACGCGCTCGGCCAATATCTCTTCGTCAACGGCCGGCCGGTGCGCGACAAGCTCATTCTCGGCGCCGTGCGCGCGGCCTATTCCGACTATCTGCCGCGCGACCGCCATCCCGTGCTGGCGCTGTTCGTCACGCTCAATCCGCGCGAGGTCGATGCCAATGTGCATCCGGCCAAGACCGAGGTGCGCTTCCGCAATGCCGGCCTCGTCCGCGCGCTGATCGTGCATGGCTTGAAGGAAGCGCTGGCGCGCGAGGGCCGCCGCACCGCCGCCAATAGCGGCGAGAGCGCGCTGTCCTCGTTCCGGCCCGCCTTCATGCCGCCACGTCCGGCAAGCTGGGACTGGCGCGCCTCGCCAGCCGCCCCGGTGGCGCCGATGCCGTCGTTCGAAGGCGCCGCCGCGCCCGCCTTCGCCGAGCGTGCGCAGGCTGCGTTCGACGTCGGCGCGCCCAGCGCGGACGTTCGGATCGAGAGCCAACCCGCCGGCGATCTCGTCGATCGCCCGCTCGGCGCGGCGCGCACGCAGATCCACGAGACCTACATCGTCTCGCAGACCCGCGACGGCCTGATCATCGTCGACCAGCACGCCGCGCATGAGCGCATCGTCTACGAGCGGCTGAAGGCCTCGCTCGCTGCCAACGGCGTGCAGCGGCAGATCCTGCTGATCCCTGAGATCGTCGAGATGGACGAGGCGACGGTGGAGCGCCTGCTGGAGCGCAGCGAGGAGCTGGCGTCGTTCGGCCTTGCCATTGAATCCTTCGGCCCCGGCGCGGTCGCGGTGCGCGAGACGCCGTCGCTGCTCGGCAAGACCAATGCCGGCGGCCTCTTACGCGATCTTTCCGAGCACATGGCCGAATGGGATGAGGCGCTGCCGCTCGAACGCCGCCTGATGCACGTCGCGGCGACCATGGCCTGCCACGGCTCGGTGCGCGCCGGCCGCCGGCTGCGGCCGGAGGAGATGAACGCCCTGCTCCGCGAGATGGAGGACACCCCGAACTCCGGCCAGTGCAATCACGGCCGGCCGACCTATGTCGAGCTGAAGCTGAGCGACGTGGAGAAGCTGTTCGGGCGGAGGTGATCCGATGCTCTCGTAGGGTGGGCAAAGGCGCGCACTTCGCGCCGTGCCCACCATCTTCCAATGTCGCAAGAAATGTGGTGGGCACGCTTCGCTTTGCCCACCCTACGGCAGCGGCGCTACGGCCCTTTCAGAAACACGAACTCCGTATCGTCATACGCTCGCCGCTCCAATTCCTCGTATCCTTCCGGCGTCACGAACTGCGCGGCCTTCGCCTCCTCCACCACCAGCAGCGCGCCCGGGGTGAGCCAGCCGCCGTCGCGCAGGCTCGCGAGCGCCTTCTCGGCAAAGCCCTTGCCATAGGGCGGATCGAGGAACACCAGCGAGAACGGCTCGACGGGATGCGCGGGGCCGAGATCGGTCGCATCGCGGCGATAGACTTTTGTCACCCCGCCGAGGCCGAGCGATTCCACATTGTTGCGCAACAGCGCACGCGCCTCCGCGCCATTGTCGACGAACAGCGTGAACTTGGCGCCGCGCGAGGCCGCCTCGATGCCGAGCGCGCCGGTGCCGGCGAAGAGATCGAGGACGCGCGCGTCCTGGATCGGATCGTCATAGGCGTGCACGAGGATGTTGAACACGGACTCGCGCAACCGGTCCGCCGTCGGCCGGATGTCGCGCGAGGACGGTGAGGCAAGATTGCGCCCCTTCAAACGACCGCCGACGACGCGCAACGTCAATCCTCCCGCGGCGTCAGGTCGCGCTTGCCGTGATAGCCGCGCTTGGGACGGCGCGGCGGGCCGTAGCCGCTCGCCTCCATCTCGTTGCGCTCACGTGCCTCCTCGCTGCCGGTGCGCTGCACCAGCACGCGGCGGCCCTTGCGGTCGTTGATCACCGCGCGCTTGCTGGCGGGCTTCTTCTCGCTCGCTGCGTCGTCGCCGCGCGAGGACGATTTCGAGGGCGCGTCGAACTGCGCGCCCGACTTCTCGATCACCTTATCGCCGAGCTGCTCGCGCAGCACGCGCGCGCGGATCTCCTCGACCTGGCCTTCCGGAATCTCGCCGAGCTGGAACGGTCCGTAGGAGACGCGGATCAGCCGGTTCACCTCGAGGCCGAGATGGGCGCAGACATTGCGCACCTCGCGGTTCTTGCCTTCGCGAATCGCGAACACCAGCCAGACATTGGCGCCCTGGTCGCGCTCCAGCGTGGCCTCGATCGGACCGTACTTGACGCCCTCGATCTCGATGCCGTTCTTGAGCTCGTCGAGCTGTGCCTGGGTGACGTCGCCATGGGCGCGGACGCGGTAGCGGCGCAGCCAGCCGGTGTCGGGCAGCTCGAGCGTGCGCGCGAGGCCGCCGTCGTTGGTGAGCAGCAGCAAGCCCTCGGTGTTGAAGTCGAGCCGGCCGACGCTGATCAGCCGCGGCAGGCCTTCGGGCAGATTGTCGAACACGGTCGGACGGCCCTCGGGGTCGTCATGCGTCGTCATCAGCCCGCGCGGCTTGTGGTAGAGGAACAGCCGCGTGCGCTCGCGCTCCGGCAACGGCTTGCCGTCGACCATGACAACGTCGTTCTTGGTGACGTCGAGCGCCGGCGAATTGATGACGCGGCCGTTGACGGTGACGCGGCCCTGCGTGACCATCTCCTCGGCGTCGCGGCGCGAGGCAAGCCCGGCGCGGGCCAGCACCTTGGCGATGCGCTCGCCGGCCTTCTTCGGCTTCGGCGCGTCGTCGCGGCGCGGCCGGCCCTCGAAATCACGATCGCGCTCGCGATAGGCGCCGCGGCCCCCGAAGGCGGGACGCTTCTCGAAAATCCTGCTCTCGTCCTCATTCTCACGGCGCGGACGATCGCGGAAGCGACCCTCGTTGCGCGGATGCTCCTGCCAGTCCATGCGGCCTTCGGGGCGCTGGCGTGGGCGATCGAACTTCGGACGGTCACCGCGTTCGCTGTCGCGGTCACGGGGCCGATCGAATTTCGGCCGCTCGCGGAACGGGCGGTCACCCGATGCGCGGTCGTCGCGCGAACGAGAGAAACGCGGACGTTCCTCGCCGCGACCGCCCTCACGGCGATCGTCGCGCTGACGCCAGGGCTTCTCGTCGCCGCGATCGCGGCCGCCGAAATCCTTGTCGAAGCTCTTGCGGGGGCGGTCGCCGCGCGGCGCGCGATCACCGCGATCGAAATTCGGGCGGTCTCCGCGCGGCTTGAAGCTGCGTTCGCCGCGATCCTCGCGCGGTCCGCGATCCCCACGGTCGCGCTGGCGATCCCCACGGTCGCGTCCGCGATCCGGCCCGCCCCGCGAAAATTTCCGTTCGCCGTCGAACTTGCGCTCCGGGCGGTCGCCGCGCGGCGCGTAGGGCTTCTTGTCGCCGAACTTCCTGTCGCTGGAGCGGCCGGCCGAGCGTGCATCGTCGCGATCCCTGCGGGGCGGACGATCGTCACGGCCGAATGACGGGCGATCGCCGCGCGGCTTGAAGCTGCGCTCACCGCGGCCTTCACTGCCGCGGTCGTCGCGCTTGAAGCGGGGACGGTCACTGAAATCGCGGCGCGGTGCGTCGCCTTCCTCGCGGCGGCGGAATGGACGGCTGTCGCGGTCGCCACGGGGCGGGCTTCTGTCGCGCTCGCGCTTACCCCCACCCTTGCCCTCGAAGCCGCGCTTGGCGAATTTCTTCTCTGGCCCGCGCGGCTTGCCGCTACGGCCTTTGGCCGGGCCTCGCCGGCCGCGGGAATCGTTGTCTTTGTCGCTGTCGCGAGGCATGACTAATCTCACTTAAGGGGTGGCGCGAGCATTGTGCGCGCTCGCTGCGAGCCGCATGCTCAGGCAAAATCGGTATCCACTCTTGCTGAAGGCGGAGCTAGTAGCAGGTTTCTGGCGATGATACGAGGCATGAAAGCCCCTTCTTTCATGGATTTGGCGCTTCTGGCGGCCGAAAATGCCGGAAAAGCGGGCGAAGTTCCTGTTGGCTGCGTGGTGGTCCGCAACTACGAGGTGATCGCCACCGCGGCCAACCGGACGCTGACCGACCACGACCCGACGGGCCATGCCGAGATCATCGCGCTGCGCGCGGCCGCGGCGAAGATCGGCAGCGAGCGGCTGGTCGACTGCGACCTCTACGTGACGCTGGAGCCCTGCACCATGTGTGCGGGCGCGATCTCGTTTGCAAGGGTAAGGCGGCTCTATTACGGCGCGGCCGACCCGAAGGGCGGCGCGGTGGACTCGGGCGTGCGGTTCTTTGCCTCGCCGACCTGTCACCACGCGCCGGACGTCTATTCCGGCGTCGGCGAGAGCGAGGCGGCGCGGCTGCTCAAGGAGTTCTTTCGCGAGCGGCGGTAGGTGCCTCCGTCATTGCGAGCGCAGCGAAGCAATCCAGACTCTTTCCGCGGTGGCAGTCTGGATTGCTTCGTCGCAAGGGCTCCTCGCAATGACGAGGTTGATCAAGCCGAGAAGAACTCGCGCAGCGCCCTCGCGGTGACATCCGGATTCTCCTCGGTGAGGAAATGGCCGGAATCCACCGGCATGCCGTCCACGTTCGTGGCCCATTGCTTCCAGGTGTCGAGCGGCGTCGCGGCGGCCTGGGCGATGCCGGCGTTGCCCCACAGCGCCAGCATCGGAATGGTGATCTTCTTGCCGGCCCCAAAGTCCGCCTTGTCGAGGTCGTAGTCGAAATAGGCGCCGGCGCGGTAGTCCTCGCACATCGCGTGGATGCGGGCGGGATCGCGGAACGGGGCGAGGTAGTGCTCAAGCGCGCGCGGGTCGATCGCATCCAGCGTCTTCGACCTGGTCTGGCTCGCCATCTTGAAGCGCAGGAAGAACTCGCCTTGGCCTGCGATCAGCGTCTCCGGCAGCGGATAGGGCTGCGCCAGGAAGGTCCAATGATAGATCTTCAAGGCGTAGGCGCGGTTCATCCGCTCCCAGTAATTATAGGTCGGCAGGATATCGAGCACGGCGAGTTTTGATAGCCGGCCCGGATGGTCAAGGGCCAACCGATAAGACACCCGCCCGCCGCGGTCGTGGCCGGCGAGCGCGAAATGCACGTGGCCGAGGCGCTCCATGACCTCGACCATGGCCTTGGCCATGGCGCGCTTAGAGTAGGGGATGTGCAGCGCATCGCTGGCGGGCATGTCGGACCAACCGTAGCCCGGCAAGTCGGCGATGATCAGCGTGAAGTGCTCGGCCAGATCAGGCGCCACCTGGTGCCACATCACGTGGGTCTCGGAGAAGCCGTGCAGCAGCAACAGCGGCGGGCCCTTGCCGCCGACGCGGGCGAAGATGCGGCCGAACGAGGTATCGATCCACTCGGCGGCAAAGCCCGGATAGAGGTCGGCGAGATCGGACATCTTGTTGCATCCTTGTTGGTCGGTCCCGGGAGCCGGCCTCGACAACAAGTGTCGAAAACAACCCCATGCACAGTACCGGTATTATCATCGGGGCAACTAACCCCAACTGCTGATTGCACATTCTGGAGTGCAGATGTGGCGGCGCGGTGACGCCAATGTCGAGATTTCCGGATCGGCGCGTTGGCGCGCCCTCCGCAGTGACGACGCTAATTTTTGGCCTTTTCAGCCTCCACCGCCTGCCAGCCGATGTCGCGGCGGCAGAAGCCGTCCGGCCAGTCGATGCGATCGACGGCCTGATAGGCGCGCGCCTGCGCTTCCGTCACGGTCGCCCCCAGCGCGCAGACATTGAGCACGCGGCCGCCATTGGCGAGGATCGCACCGTCCTTCGCCACCGTGCCGGCGTGGAAGATCTCGACATTGTCGACCTTGGCAGCCTCCTCGAGCCCGCCAATGCGCGTGCCCTTCTGGTAGTCGCCGGGATAGCCCTTCGCGGCCATGACCACGGTGATGGCGGATTCCGGATACCAGCGCAGATCGAAATGCTTCAGCTCCCCGTCGCAGGCGGCGAGCAGCGCCGGCACGATGTCGCTCATCATGCGCAGCATCAAGACCTGGCATTCAGGATCGCCGAAGCGGACGTTGAACTCGAACAGTTTTGGGCCCTGCGTCGTCAGCATGATGCCGGCATAGAGCACGCCGCGGAACGGCGTGCCGCGCTGCTTCATGCCTGCGACCGTCGGCAGGATGATTTTGGCCATGATCGCATCGTGGATGGCGGGCGTGACCAGAGGCGTCGGCGAATAGGCGCCCATGCCGCCGGTGTTCGGGCCGACATCGTGGTCGAACACGCGCTTGTGGTCCTGTGCGGAGGCGAGCGGAATCGCCGTCTCGCCGTCGCACAGGGCGAAGAAGCTGATCTCGCGGCCGGGCAGAAACTCCTCGATCACGACCTCAGCGCCGGCCTCGCCGAAGGCGCCCTCGAACATCATGGCGATGGCGTCCTCGGCCTCGCGCACGGTCTTCGCGACGACGACGCCCTTGCCGGCGGCGAGGCCGTCGGCCTTGACCACGATCGGCGCGCCCTGGCTCTGCACATAGGCGCGCGCATCATCGGCGTTGGTGAAGCGCTTGTAGGCGCCGGTCGGAATGCCGAACTCGGTGCACAGTGCCTTGGTGAAGCCCTTGGAGCTTTCGAGCTGGGCCGCCGCCTTGCTCGGCCCGAACGCCTTGATGCCGCTAGCTGTGAGATCATCGACGATGCCGGCCGCCAGCGGCGTCTCCGGCCCGACCACCACGAGCTCGACCGCGTTTTTCTTGCAGAAATCGATCACCGCGGCGTGGTCGGCGACATCGAGCGCCACGCATTCCGCCTCCCTGGCGATGCCGGCATTGCCGGGCGCGCACCAGAATTTGGTCACCAGGGGGGAGGCCGCGATCTTCCACGCCAGAGCATGTTCGCGGCCGCCGGAACCGAGCAGGAGAATGTGCATATAGGGCTCAGGATGAGGGGTTTTGCTGGGGCGGAGGTCGCATGAATCGGGGTGGGGCTCAAGGGGGATGGGCCTCGAACTCCCAGTCATTCTGGGGCGCGCCGAAACACTGCTGTCCATCTCCTCTTGTGGAGAATTTCAGTGAAGCTGCCCGAAAATTCTTCAACGTCTATAAGAAAATGGCCGCGCCTGCTGTTCCAGCTTGTGTCTCCAATGTGCATTTTTGACAAGTCGCCAAGGGCGCGGTGGAAGGCCAACGCGTGGCCTTCCATCGGGCCTCACGTTCGTAGGGAACGCAATCCACCTTCCTGAAGAATACAGGCTGGCCAAACTCAGCTGTCTAAAGCCGAGGCAACGGCGGATCGATACCGAACTTAGTGAGTTCGCGGCGGGCCTTGAGCCAATCAAACAAGCGAGGAAGGTCTGTTAAAGGATTGGGACCTTCTGTCTCGCGGCGCTCTCTCAACCAGCTCAAGTACTCCGGATCGTCAATCTGCTCATGCTCGACGATGGACAGTAGCTGTTCGACCGTCTTTGGGTTCAGTTTTGCCCACTTCCGAAAAGCATCATACTCGGCCTGCTCCTGCTTTTCCTTGAACTCCAGTTGCGCGAGCTCGCGCTCGTCTTCCTGCTTCCGTTTACGTTCGCCGCGCTCCCAGCTCGCGATGTCCACCCAACCGCCTACAACAGGTATCAGCGAAAGCAGGTAGAGAAACAAAACAGCGTTCAGTAACCACGTTGTGGCCGTTTGACCTATGAATAATTCGATCTGATCGCGAAACCAAAATGCCGTTGCGATCATGAAAGCCCCGCCAATGGCGGCGAGTACCGCTTCTCCGAGGTCCTTTCTGTTGAGGATCATCGCAGTTGCATCCCCAGAAACACTATCAGGGTTAGGACCCACGACAGGCCGATGACCACTAGGATGGACTTAGCGCCGACGCCTAGCCATCCAGTCTTTTCGACGCCGTGATTCCGGGCGAGTTTCGTAATGATTGTGCCTGCTATCGAAACGGCGACTAGTCCGAACAGTCCGTCAATAGAGTTTGGCAAAGCCGCCGCCGACTGGACGATGAAGTAGAGCAGATACAATATCGTGACGGCTGCGAACGCCGCCAACGAGATCAGGAATGCAGCCGAGTATGGTAACGTGCGCGCGAAGTATTTAGCTCCCGCTGACGCAAGCAGTGCCAAGAGCACCGTAAGCGTAGCACCACCCACTAAGATCTGCAAAATCGCCCCAGCCATTGTTCCAGCACCCCGCAACAAATGGGTTGTATAATGTCTCGCTTGAGCTGTTAAGGAAAGCGACTTACGAGGCCAAGCAGCCCTCCACAATAGTCGTCAGCGTCCTTTGGGTCGCGCCACATGTGCGGGGATCACGCGACCGCTCCCCTTAGATGTATTTGCAATCGTGCATTCCGATTTCATTTCCATTCGGATCGGACAAACGCTTATCGCGGCAGGCCCGGCGCTTATCAAGGCGCCCCAAGTGTCCGTAGCAGGCGTGCCTTCATTTTCTCGATGCGCTCAATGATGCTACTGCCTGGCTTCCGTCGTCGCGCGAACTCTTGCAATCCATTCAAGACATTTAGAGCTCGGTCGAGGCCATAGACTTCTTGTCTATCCGCGGTCAGCCCGGGAAGCGTCTCCATGTCCAGCCGTTTGGGTAGGGGCCGCTTCCAAGACTTCCTTTCAAGCAAAAAATACGCAACACCGCTGCGTACGGTGAGCCGATGATACCCGAGTTCTCCTAGAAATTTGTTCAGGGTGATCACGGCGACTAAGGGGGCCCTATCATCGCGGCGAGTGGACGAGAGAATATCTCCGGGTCCCGTGACCTTGAGCGCGGGAGGCTCCGGAGCGCGCCTTACTTCAGCCAACGAAGAAATCAGATTGTCGTACAAAGCAACACGATCGGCCGTCAGAGATTTACCCGAGAGCGTGGCCGCGACGTCGAGCGGATCGTCGTGAAGCGCGAGCGCGCGCTGCAACGGCGTCCCCGCCATCAACCCGAGCCGATAGTGTTCCGCCATACTAGGATCGGCATCGAAAACACGCCTCAGTGTTATTTGTAGAACAGGCCAATAACGCGCTTCAAAGGCTGCGAGTTCTTCTGCCCTATTTGGATCGAGCGCCTTCATCGTGACACGTCAAAAGTTGGATTGCCGACCGCAAGAACTTTTACGTCTGAAATAGCTCCTGTGCCAGCGGCGGTGTGAAACGATACTTGGTCGGCTTGACCAATGACTAGGGTCTGCCTCGCCACCGTCACGGGACCTGCCACTACATCGTAAGGGCCACTGCGATATGCAAGATGGGCATGCGGGTCTCCGCCGTCGCGACAGTATGCAACAAAGGAGTAGAAGTTGTCGCGATCGCTCGGGAAAATAAGCGATTGCAGGTTTGCGAAGCGGTTCCGCGCGAGGCGCAAGCTCAAAACCACGGCCTTTACGTCGGGAAACCGCCCGCGCGTTTTTAAAACGCGGAGGTTGGCCCAATTCTTGGCCTGATCGAGCCAAGTTGTCGTATAGAAGCCAGGTCCGAAATCGGGTCGCAATGCCCCCGCTGTGTGCGAAATGTTGTGCGGTCCGCCGCCGACAACAATTCCTTTCTGATTGACCGGGAAAAGCGATTGGTCACTGCATCCATGGTACAGCACCATGTCATCATTTATCCAGCCCAAGGCCGCCGCCCCCTTTCATTCTGCCGAGAACATCCTAGAATTGCGGGTTGGAGCAGTGCAAGCTCCGGGTTGGCTTTGCTGCTTGATCGCGCGCAGCCGGTGCGGCTCCCCAATGCACGGATCAGCACCCTGGCGGCAGCACCAGGAATTACGGTGACAGTGCTCTAAACTCCGAAGCCAAGGCATCAATTGGCACTGATTAGTGCATTGTCACCATGATCCCCCACTCCTGAAGACAAAGCAAACGGCCTTAAAATTAAGTGCACCCAAGCACGCGGATAGGTACATGAGCGACCACTTAGACCGAGAAATATCTGTATCGGCTGACCTCACTGAAGCTGGCGTTGAGGCGAAGGCGCAAAGCCGATTTGTGGCTGCAGTCGATCGCTTCGGCGGTAATCTTGTGGAGCTTGTGAACGCGCCGATGGAGCGCCGGATAGCTCGTCAACGGGCTGTCGCATCCAGCGAGGCCGAAATGATAGCCGCCCTCACAAAGTTCGGTATTGAAAAGCTGCAAAGTGATCCTGATTTCGCTCAGCGCGTTGCAGAACGCCACTTCACGCGCGTGTTCGAGAAACAGCAGAACAAGGATGCGGTTCTACGGGAGGCTCTTGA
Organism: Bradyrhizobium sp. USDA 336; assembly: GCF_044908355.1. Taxonomy (NCBI): domain Bacteria; kingdom Pseudomonadati; phylum Pseudomonadota; class Alphaproteobacteria; order Hyphomicrobiales; family Nitrobacteraceae; genus Bradyrhizobium; species Bradyrhizobium sp. USDA 336. The sequence continues at coordinate 4,788,290 of NZ_JBIYDC010000002.1, forward strand.
AGACCTTCGGCACGAAAGGAGCGAAGGAGCGATCAATTCTGGCCCTCTCGATGAAGAATTTCTCGATCGACTGGAGCATTACGCTGAAGGAGCGTCATCAGAGCAGGTCCGACAAAAATGGGGTCGAGTGCTTTCCGCAGAGGTCAAGCAGCCGGGCACCTTTTCTGCGAAAGCGTTGCGGATCGTAGATGAGTTGGACGCCGAGACTGCTCGCCTGTTCGAGACCCTTTGCGCGCATGCGTTTCGGGGTATTCTCCCGAAGTGTTTAACCGGCAACTTGCCTTTCGTTCAGCAGAAGCAGCTTGTGTTGGCGGGTTTGATCATCGATCCAGGTGCAATTGGCCACATCATGACTTTTGATCTTATTGTGACATCCAGTGGTAAGAACGTCTTGACACTTGATTTTGGTAACGGGCGGTCGGTTTCTGTTCCGGCTGAGACGCAGCTCGGTATTTTTCCATCGCCAGATTTTGCGGGTCCGATCCAGCCACATAAATCAGGTGCCGCTATCCCAGCCTATCTGCTAACGGAAGTTGGACAAGCGCTAACGTCGATCTTCCCGCCAAACGATGCACCGCGGCGCTACGTTGAAAAACTACGGGAAACGATGCCCGGCATCCAGATCGTTGAGTATGAGCAGCAATCGGATGGAAGCTTCCATGCGGTAGCTGGAGCAACGATAGGCGCCGATGATCCTTCAACATCAATACCGGAGGGCACTGAACCCCCCGTCATTTCGGGGCGCGCGTAGCGCGAATCCGGAATCCATCGAGCGGCGGCGTTGGTGGCGGAATGGATTCCGAGCTCGTCGCTTCGCGACGCCAGGAACGGCGAAGAGAGAGGGAGCACCGGGTACTATGATGGAGGAGCTACACCTGCCTCCCCGCAATAATCTCCTGCAATGTCGCCACATGCCGCGCGAAGGCGCCGCGGCCCGCCGATGTCGCCGTCACCGTCGTCTGCGGCTTCTTGCCCACAAACGCTTTCTCCACGGACACATACCCCGCCTTCGCCAGCGTCTCGATATGCGCGCCGAGATTGCCGTCGGTGGCGCCGGTGAGCTTTTTCAGGCGGACGAATTCGAGCCCCACCTCCGCAGGCAGCGCGTTCAGCGCGGCCATGATCTTCAGGCGCAGCGGCTGATGGATGACGTCGTCGAGCTCGGCCATTGCTAGCTCCGCCGCATCCAGAGGCCGCCGAGGATCAGGCCGCCGCCGTTGACGAATGCCATCCAGAGCGGGAAGGCTTCGCCGATGGTGAAGAAGCCGACCGCGTACGTACCGGGCCTGCGCGGACGCTTTTCGCAGCGCTGGCGATCGGATACACGAAACCGAGATACGCCCGCAGGAGCGAACCCTTAAAGGCCTGATGAATGAACCCTGAAAAGCCGCAGCCGGGCGCGCCCGCCCTGGAAAAGGGGCTGGACCTTCTGGAGGCGCTGGCGGGCGCGGCACGCGGCATGAGCCAGAAGCAGCTCGCCGAACGCGTCGGGCGCTCGGTCAGCGAGATCTTCCGGATGCTGGTGGCGCTGGAGCGGCGGGGCTATGTCGCGCGCGACCCAGCAACCGGCGAATACACGTTGACGCTAAAACTGTTCCGGATCGCCTCGCAATTCCCGCCGACCGAGCGGCTGCTGAAGGCGGCGCTGCCGGTGATGGAGCAGCTCGCCTCGCGCGTGCAGCTATCCTGTCACCTCACGGTGCTGCACGGCGAGCAGTTCATGGTGATCGCCCGGATCGAGCCGGAATGGCTGATGGGCTGGTCGGTCAAGGTCGGCGCGGTGTTTCCGCTCACCCAGCAGTATGCGTCGGCGAAGGTTTTGGCGGCCTTTCAGCTCGAGGGCCGGCGCCAGGAGCTGGCGCAGGTCATCGCGACCAACGACCGGATCAGCATCAAGAAGGCACTTGCGGCGCTCGACCGCATTTCAGCGGAGGGAGGAAACTTCTCCAATGACGACGGCTATACGCGCATCCTCGCCTATAGCTGCCCGATCATCGAGGTCTCCGGCCGCGCGGTGGCCGCGATGACCGTCCCGCTGGTGCGGCAGGATCAAATTCCCGCTGCGGAAGCCAGCGCCATCGCCGCCGAGCTGCGCAACGCGGCCAGGATCGTCTCCGAGAAGATCGGCGGCGTTTCCTGACGCATGCTGGGAGCAGGCTCCATTGCTGCAACGATGGTGGTGCACTCCCTCTCCCGCTTGCGGGAGAGGGCTGGGGAGAGGGTGTTTCCGCAATGGGATGGCCCCCTAGAGGAGATAGCCCTCACCCGCGCCTTCGGCGCGACCTCTCCCGCATCCGCCTTCGCCAGAAGGTGGGCTTCGGCGGACAAGAGCGGGAGAGGTTGCACCGAGCCCGCAGCAAACGGGTCGGCTGCTTTCACCCTTTTTGTTTCTGTTCTGCGCTTTTTCCGTCGGAGCTTTTAGAGCGCTCTTCGAAACGATCCGCCCCCTTAGGCAGATCGTGCCCCATCTTGCTCTCGTTTTTCGCTTCTTCCTTGGACGTTGCTTCACGCAAGCCTTCGGCGGCCTGTTTCCCCGCCTTTGATGATTTTCGTTCGTCATCCATTGGTGGCTCCTCCCTGATAAAGACGCCTCCCAGGAAGCTCGCTGGTTGATCCCGGATTGGGCGTACCAACGTTCCAAGCAGATCGGCGAGACATTGTTCCTGCTGTCCGGTGAGGCTGTCAGTCGAGCCGCGGCACATGCCAGCCGAACAGCCCAGGCCGGCATCGATGTGCTCAGCACGCTTCGACGGGCCCAACAGCGCTCGAATGTCTGCCTTGGGTCAAGGCCGGCGTCGCCGGATTAAGCGACAAGGTCAGCTACACATCAAAAGCAGACGTTCACTCTCTTCAGGACTTCAGACGCCCCGTCTTCTGATCTCGTCCTCGATTTCTTTGAGCACCTTGAGGATTTCGGGACCATCCATGTCGTCAAGCGCGGCGCGCTTAAAGCGCTCAACGATCGTCAGCTCAGCCTTCGAAGAAGGTCCAGCCCCGCTTTCCATCGCCGTCTCCCTTTCCGTAAGTTCGTGGCTTCAATCGCGTGACCGAGAGCCGAGATGCTCCTGCTTCGTCCCTGGGGCTAGTGACGGGGCCTGTCCCTGTTCTTCTGGATGGGAGGCGTGCTTGGATTTAGCTTGCTCCGGAAGTGGTTCAGGACGGCGTTGATAGCCCAGTCGCTCTTGTTCGCCACTCTCGTTCGAAAGTCGATTATTCTCTTCACGCGATTGCGTGCACGGGATTGAAGGTGTCCCATCATGTCGGAGCCCGCAGACCCGGCGACGAAACCCACTGGTTGATGTGAATAGCCACTTCGGCCTGACGAACCCTCTGCAGCAAGTCGTCCCTGTCCTTGCCAGGCCGCAGTCTTTCGGCCTGATCGCGCCCGCGTTGCGCAAATTGGGAAAGCCGTTCTGAAAGTGTCAAAATCCGAGATTGCATAGTGCTGCTCCCTGTCCGGTTGGGCGGGAGCACAATACTCTCAGTCACCGATAGAAGCCGTGGGCCGAGCGGTGATGAAGCGACTAGACACCCTATTCGGCAGGGAGTCGACCAAATTCGGTCGGGGCGCTTCGAATTGTCAATTCGCTGTACGAAGTAGGTAAAATAGGGCGCTATTTCCCTCGATCTGGGCCGTTTCGCGCGAAGTCTCATGGCCGCTCATCAGCAGGGCGTCGTCTTCCCAAACCTGCCACTCCCACTTCTGCGGCAGAAGAGCGTCCAGCCTCACCTCAAGCATGCGCCTCGCGGGAATTTTGTGGGCCATACAGCGTATATCCGCTCTCAGTCACCGATATATGCTACTGGCCTTGCGGTGATGCCGAAACGCTAGCACGGCACTAAGGTATTGTCTGTACAGATGTTGCCGCTTGCGAGCGGCAACAGCACCATAGGGCTTGGGCTATTGCTATCGTCCGCTCCCTTCAAGGCAGTGGATCGTCGACCGGTCGTTCGGGGTGCCAGACGATCGGTACCGGCTTCCGAAGAAGTTCATACGAGCGGGCAAAGTTGCGTCCGAGGTTGTTTACTCCCCTCAGGAGAGCCCTAGCGCCATCGAAAGGATCGTGAGGAGACCGATGGCGGCTATTGCCCCAGCCAATAGCATCATCATCCACGTAGGACGATTACTGAACATTCCCTGCGCCTCCGGTGCAGCTCAACGTAGGCAACTACGTGGGTCGAGAGGCTGTTTGATCTAAATCAAAAGTCCATGTGTCCCGTTAAACCCCGGGTCTGAGTCCTTCAGGATTGCAGGACCTTAAAGACCACAGTGGTCCGTCTTCTTATCTCGTCCTCGATTTCTTTGAGCAACTGGAGGAGCTTGGGGCCATCCAATTCTTCGCGCGCGGCGCGCATATAACGCTCCACGATTTTTGGCTCGGCCGTCGAAATAGGTTCAGCCACGTTTTCCATCGCCGTCTCCGATCCGGTTAAGGTCTGCCATCGGCCGGCTTTGCTCATTCTCGCGCCGTGTGCGCTCTGCAAGCTCGGCCAGTTGCATGTACTCGCGTGCCATCGTCTCAAGCTCCCGCTTGGCTTCGGGATTGCCGGTTTGAGACGCCTGCCGCCGGCACAGCACTTCAAGCGAGCGATAGGAATAGTTGGGTAGGTAATCCATCCGGCCAGTATGATTGGCAACCGCGGTTAGGGTCTTTCACTTGTGTTACAAAGTGAACAGTTCCGGGGTCACTATCACTCGGTTCCTGCACGGAACAATGTTGTGCTCGCCTCCGGCTACTCGATCCACTCCCCTCACGGCTGCGGCGGGGTACAGCCCCAAACAACGGGCATCTCCTCGCCAGCATCGTACCGTTCGCTTGCGATCTTCTCGATGACTAGTCGATGCTTCCTAAAGGTGGCTGCGATGTCGTTCGGCTCGGCTCCATCGGCAATCGCGCGGTCGGGCAAGGCGGACCACTCAACTTTGCAGACAACACGATCGTCGCCATCGAACATCGAGAACAGGACCGCTTCGGGCTGCTTCTCCTCGAAATGACCCGATGGATCAGGCGAAAGCGGCATCTCGGTTCTCCTGCGCTTAACGCCGAAGAACGCTGTGTCGCTCTGGTTCGTTCCTGGTGCCGTCCACTCCCTTCAAGGCAGTGAACGGAGCTTAAGGTCAGCCAGGGTCACAAGCGGTAATGCTTGGCCGATCACGAGATTTCCGCTTCGTTCCTCCGGAGGCAGACATGCTCTGATGCGTACTCGCCTTACGCCAGCGTCATCCCGCCGTCCACGACCCAGGCGGCACCATTCACATGTGCAGCCTCGTCGGAGGCGAAAAAAGCAACTACGTTGGCGACATCCTGCGGCCGCCCATGCGCAGTCGCAACGTTCCGGCGCAGCGCAATGGCGCCGTCACGCGCCTGGCCTTCCAATTCCCGGATCATGCGCGACTCGACCGGGCCCGGCAGAACGGCGTTGACCCTGATCCTGGTGCCGGCGACATCGAGCGCCGCCGTGCGTGTCAGCCCGAGCACGGCGTGCTTGGAGGCGACATAGCCGGCGAGCCCTGCACGCCCCCGGATCGCGGAGGTCGATGCGGTGTTGATGATTGCGCCCGTCCCGCGCTGCATCATTCTCGCGATGACGTGCTTGAGGCCGAGAAACACGCCCTTGACGTTCACCTGCAGCAACTGGTCGAAGGTTTCGTCGGGGTACTCGTGAAGAGGCGCGACGACGCCCTCGATGCCGGCGTTGTTGGCGAAGATGCCGATCGGCCCCAGGCGTGCTTCGGTCGCCTCGACGAAGGCGATGGTGTCCTGCGCGAGCGAGACATCCGCGCGAATGGCGAGCGCCCTCGCCCCGGCCTGCTCGACCAGTTGGGCCGTGCCGCGCGCCGCCGCTTCGTCGCGATCGACGATCGCGACCGCAGCGCTCATCCGCGCCAACTTTAGCGCAATGGCGCGCCCGATATCGCCGCCGCCGCCGGTGACCAGCGCGACCGGCGGCCGGTCAGTGCCGCTCACGACTTCAGGAATTCGCAGCCGCCATCCGCCAGCGGCCGCCAGGCCTCCGACGGCGCGATGGTCTTGACCAGCTTGTAATAGTCCCAGGGATATCTGGAATCCGCGGGGGCCTTCACCTCGAACAGATACATGTTGTGCAGCTTGCGGCCATCGGCACGGACGATGCCCTTGCCGAACAGGGGATCATCGGTCGGCAGCTTCTTCATCTGCTCGACCACGGCCTTGCCGTCGCTGGAGGCGCCGAGCGCATCGACGGCCTTGAGGTAGTGCAGCGTCGTGGCGTAGGCGCCCGCATGCAGCGCGGTCGGATAGCGGCCGTTGTTGCGCGGCGCGAACCGCTTGGTCCAGGCGCGCGTGTCGTCATTCAGATCCCAGTAGAAGGCTTCGGTGAACTGCAGCCCCTGCGCGATCTTCAAGCCGAGCGAATGCACGTCGCTGAGGTACAGCACCGTCGCGACCACGCGCTGGCCTCCTTGCGGAATGCCGAACTCGACCGCCTGCTTGATGGAATTGATGGTGTCGCCGCCGGCATTGATCAGCGCGATGATCTCCGCCTTCGACGACTGGGCCTGCAACAGGAAGGACGAGAAGTCCTGCGTGTTGATCGGCGTGCGCACGCCGCCGAGAACCTTGCCGCCGGCTTTCTGCACGACGTTCTTGATGTCGCCTTCCATGGCATGGCCGAAGGCATAGTCCGCGGTGAGCAGGAACCAGCTCTTGCCGCCGCTCTCGACGACGGCGCGCGCGACACCCGACGACAGCGCATAGGTGTCGTAGGTCCAGTGCACGAGGTTCGGCGAGCACGCCTTGCCGGTCAGGTCCGACGAGGACGCGCCGGACACCAGCAGCGTCTTGTTGTTCTGCTGCACGATGTTGCGCACCGCGAGGGCGACGGCCGAGTTCGGTGCGTCGACGATGACATCGACGCCTTGCCGATCGATCCATTCGCGCGCGATGTTGGCGCCCACATCTGCCTTGTTCATGTGATCGCCGCTGATGATCTCGATCGGCCGCGTCATCTTGGGTCCTGAAGCCTGGAAATCCTCGACCGCCATTTTGGCCCCCAGCACCGAGCCCGGACCTGTGACATCGGCATAAAGGCTGGACATGTCCGTCAGCACGCCGATGCGGAGCGGCTTTGTCTCCTGCGCTCGCGCGCCGAGCCCCGTCATGCCCAACGCCAATCCGCCGGCGCCGGCCAGCAGCCGGCGGCGGCTCACCCGATATCGTCCAGCCATGTGCAGACCCTCCTTGCGTTGTGCGTTCTTCCCAATGTTTGCCGCCCGCACGTACATCGCATGCAGGCTGACCTTGTCGTTCAGGGCGTCAGGCGCTCGATGAGCCTGCGGTCCTCGACCTCGAATCCGCCGCCATAGACGTCAGACACCATGAAATGCGCGCCGAGGATTTCCGGCTCGAGCTCGGCAATCGGATCGTACGCGCTGGCGTGCAGCGTCATCGCGGCGCGACCCGGCACCGGCTTGGAGTATTTCAGCGGCGTGCGGCGATAGGCGATGTCCGCATAGGCCGTGCCGAGCCGCTCGGGATGCGGCAAACGGCGCACATGGATCTCGCCGGCCGGCAGCTCGTCGCCGTCGACGATGCGGACGACCGGCGCGGACGCATCCGGCGTGAAGGTGAAATCGGCGAGCGGTATGCCGCGGCGCCGGACCCATCCGGTGATCGATCCGTCAGGATGCTCGTCGAAGGCGTAATGCGCATCCTTCTTGGTGTAGCCGAACACCTCGCGCCCGGCACAGATCCCCATCGGATCGCTGCAATACATGAAGATATGCGTTTCGGTGAACAGCCCCTTGTAGCGCACGGGCACCGAGATCATCAGGTCGAACATCTCGCCCGCGTGCACGGCAAGGGAATGGCCGGGCGAACGCATGAAGCGGAAGGCGACGCGGTCGCTGGCGATCTCGAACGGCGTCTCGGCGAGCAATGTCGCGACCTTGCCGGGCGCGACACGGGTCATGATCTCGACCGTCCGCAAGGTGCAGCCCCACTCCACCGGGTATGCCGGCGAATAGGGCGGATTGACCCCGCTATTCGGCTTGAGCTGGTACTGCCCGAACATGCGTCCGCCCGGGTCGTCGGGATCTGTGACGACGGTCATCAGGAGCCGTTTCCTCGTTTTTATTTATGATTTGTGAATTTCATATCTGAAAGCAAATGTATGTCAAGCAACGGCCGTCGGGCAGTCCCCAGGCCACCGGAATCGATTGGCGCTGGCCTGCGAAAATCCCTAACGTCGCCCTCGACCCCAAAATGCCGAATCGTTTTCGAGATGCCGCCTGCGGAACAACTGCTCAACGCGCCTGAATTCACCGTCTCCGAACTGTCCCTGTCCCTGAAGCGGACGGTCGAGGACGCCTTCGGCCATGTCCGCGTCCGCGGCGAGATCTCCGGCTTCCGCGGGGCGCATTCGTCCGGCCATTGCTATTTCGCGCTCAAGGACGAGAGCGCCAAGATCGAGGCGGTGATCTGGAAGGGCGTGCATAGCCGGATGCGGTTCAAGCCCCGGGAGGGGCTCGAGGTGATCGCCACCGGCAAGCTGACGACCTATCCGGGCTCCTCGAAATACCAGATCGTGATCGAGGCGCTGGAGCCGGCCGGCATCGGCGCGCTGATGGCGCTGATGGAGGAGCGCAAGAAGAAGCTCGCCGCCGAGGGCCTGTTCGACGAGGCGCGCAAGCAGCTGCTGCCGTGGCTGCCGGAGGTGATCGGCGTCGTCACCTCGCCGACCGGCGCCGTCATCCGCGACATCCTGCATCGGCTGGAGGACCGCTTTCCCCGCCGCGTGCTGGTGTGGCCGGTCAAGGTGCAGGGCGACGGCTCGGCCGAGCAGGTCGCGGCCGCGATCCGCGGGTTCAACGCGCTGCCCGAAGGCGGCAGGATTCCGCGGCCCGATGTGCTCATCGTCGCGCGCGGCGGCGGCTCGCTGGAGGACCTCTGGTCGTTCAACGAGGAGATCGTGGTGCGCGCCGCAGCCGAGAGCATGATCCCGCTGATCTCGGCGGTGGGGCACGAGACCGACATCACGCTGATCGACTTCGTCGCCGACAAGCGCGCGCCGACGCCGACGGCGGCGGCCGAGATGGCGGTGCCGGTGCGCAGCGACTTGTTCGTCGAGGTGGGCGATCTCGGACGCCGCACCCGCGCCTATTGGCAACGCGCCCAGGAGAGCCGCCGCAGCGAGCTGCGCGCTGCTGCGCGCGCGTTGCCGGCGGCGGGCGATCTGCTCGCGATCCCGCGGCAGCGCCTGGATTCGGCGGGCGCGTCCCTGCCCCGCTGCCTCAAGGCCAACACGCATGCGCATTTCCGCAGGTTCACCGCGGCGAGCGCGAAGCTGACGCTGCGCGTGCTGCACGGCCAGATCTCGCAGGCCGATCATCGGCTCACGGTTTGCGGCGAGCGGCTCGGCCTGTCCGCGCGCTCGCTGTTGCGGCAGCGGCGCGACCGCTTTGCGGGCTTGCAGGTGCGCCTGCGCGCCTCAAAGCTTGCGAATGCGCAGGCGCAGCGCAACGCGATTGCCCGCCAGCGCGAGCGTACCCATCGTCTGACTGAGCGGGCGCAGCGCGCGCTCGTCACGCTGCTGCACCGGCTGGAGGCGCGGGTCGAGAACAGCGGCAAGCTGCTCTCGGCGCTGTCCTATCGCAGCGTGCTCGCGCGCGGCTTTGCGCTGGTGCGCGACGAGGCCGGGCATCCCGTGCATGCGGCTGATACGATCGGCCCCGGCGCGCGGGTCGAGATCGAGTTCGCGGACGGCCGCGTCGGCGCGACGGCGGATGCGGACCGTCCGGCGCCCGCGGAGAGGCGCGCGCCGGCGCAGGCCAAGCCGGCGGCGGAGACGAAGCCGGCACCGAGGCGCCTGGCCAAGCCGGTGGATCAGGGCAGCTTGTTCTGAGGGGGAGGACGGGCTCAGGCCACGGTGTCATTCCCCGCGAAAGCGGGGAATCCAGTACGCCGCGGCTTCTCGATTGAATCGCAACGCCGCGGAGTACTGGATCGCCCGGTCAAGCCGGGCGATGACAGCGCGTGTGTGGAACGCGCGTCGCCACAAATAGGTGGAGACAGCTCGCCTACCGACACGACAATCCCGCCTCGATCGTGGTCCAGAAGCCGCAATGGTCCGGCGCGCGGTGGGGGCCGGCGTGGGCTTCGAACAGCAGGATCGCGACGGTGAAGACGATCAGGGCGGACGCGAAGAGCGTGATGCGGTTGCGCATATGAGATGCGTTTAATCGACATCGTGGTCGAATGATGGCGCGGGCACGTGCTACGGCACCGCCATCACCGCGCCAGCCATTGCGCGACGTCCTTCTGCGAGGCGGCGCGGGCTTCGGCATCGGCGTGCTCGGGCGCGCCGGCGGCGTGCAGCGGCGTGCCGGCACGGTCGAAATCGTGACCCGCGCCGGGATAGACCACGATGCGCGCCAGCGCGCTGCGGCCGCGCGCACCATCCACCATCTGGCGGCAGGCCGGCGGCGACGACACCTCGTCATCGGCGCCGATCAAGACCAGCGTCGGCACCCGCGTGCTCCAGCCGAGGCCCGCCGAGATCCGGCAATCCGGATAGAACGCGATGGCGGCGCGGAAATCCGGACCGGAATCGCGGCCTGCGTTCTGCGGACGCACGGCCCAGAGCAGCGCGCTCGCACCATTGGCCCAGCCGATCAGGCTGATGCGGTCCCGCGCCACGAATGGCTGCTGCATCAGCCAGGCGCGCGCGGCCGCGATATCGGCGACGCGTTCGCGCCGCGCCTTGACGTGCATCTCCTTGACGCGGCATTGCGGGCCGAGCTCGCGCGAGCCGTAGCTGTCGGGCAGCAGCACGGCATTGCCGGCCTTGAGCAGGCGCTCGGCCCAGTCGCGATAGGGCGGCAGCACGGGATCGGAATGGCTACCCAGCCCACCGCAGCCGTGCAGCGCAATCACGGCCGGGAATGGCCCCTTGCCCGCGGGCTTGTAGAGCTGCGCATGGAGCACGCCGGACGCCAGCGGAATCTCGACCGGCTGCGGCGCCGGGGCGGCGTGCGCGGCCGACATCAGCAGCGTCAGGAACAGGGCGGTCATCGGAGTCTGCCGCAGGAGCTGCCGGAACCAGCGCCCCTTCGACTGAAGCCTCATCGCGCGAAAACGGCGGCAAATCATCACGAACCGGTGGGTTTAACGGGCGGACAAGCCACCCCATCTATGCTACATCCCGTCCAACACATCGTGCCTTCCACGGCCTTCCATGGAGAGGCCTTCCGCGGAGACTTTCGACCGTGCTGAACAAGTTCGGCCCCTCGGGCCATGGCGAAGCGCAGGTGCAATATCTCGACGGCGATTTCCGCGTGATCTCGCCGGGGACCTTCGTGCGCTGCGCGATCACCGACGTCCGCATCCCGCTCGACGAACTGAAGTATTGGAGCGTCGATCTGCAGGAGGCCTATGCCACGCCCACCGCGGTGCTGCAGCGGCATTTTCCCGGCGCACCGAAGCAGTCGTGATCCCTCGGCTCTCGTAACTCTCGCAGTGCGGGCAAAACCGGCAGACACACGAGGTTGGCGGTAACAATTGCAGGGTGCAATTTCATCTGACTTCTCCTGGACGCGGCTTCATCGATAGGCCTGCGGCCATGAATGCCGGCTGAATGTTCGCCGATATCTAAAATTGTCCGGCTCCCATTGGGGCCCATTTAAGCCGGCCTGCACCACATTGCCTCGGGATAAAGTGGCAATCGGGCAGGAA